>NZ_JAPENX010000001.1:0-4800000 GCF_026341815.1 Streptomyces sp. NBC_00572 | reverse complement strand
GGGTGGCGCGCAGCTTGCGGGCGACGAGCTCCCGCGCGGTGGCCTCCTCCTGGTCGGAGTCGAGCTGCTCCACCGCCTCCTGGATGAGGGTCGGCTCGATGCCCTTGGTCCGCAGCTCACGGGCGAGGGCCCGGCGGGCGAGGCCCCGTCCGTGGTGGCGGGACTCCACCCAGGCCCCCGCGAAGGCGGCGTCGTCGATGAGCCCGACGTCCTCGAAGCGGGAGAGGACCTCCTCGGCCACGTCGTCGGGGATCTCCCGCTTGCGCAGCGCGTCGGCGAGCTGCTTGCGCGTGCGGGGGGTCCCGGTGAGCAGGCGCAGGCAGATCGCCCGCGCCCGCTCAGCCGGATCCTGGGGTGACAGCTCCTTCTCGGCCCTCGACGAGTCGGGGCTGTCACCCGGCCATTCGGTGCGACCGGTCACTGGTTCAGCTCTTGACCGCGGTGGCCTTGGTCGCCTTCGCGGTCTTGCTCGCGGGTGCCGGGACGCTCTTGGCGGCGTCGTCCGTGCCGGCCGCGTCCGCGGCGGCAGCCGCGTCCGTCGCCGGTTCGGCCTTCGCGGCCTCGGGCCGGACACCGACGCCCAGCTTCTCCTTGATCTTCTTCTCGATCTCGTCGGCGAGGTCGGGGTTGTCCTTCAGGAAGTTACGGGCGTTCTCCTTGCCCTGGCCGAGCTGGTCGCCCTCGTACGTGTACCAGGCACCGGCCTTGCGCACGAAGCCGTGCTCCACGCCCATGTCGATCAGGCCGCCCTCGCGGCTGATGCCCTGGCCGTAGAGGATGTCGAACTCGGCCTGCTTGAAGGGGGGCGCGACCTTGTTCTTGACCACCTTGACGCGGGTGCGGTTGCCGACCGCGTCCGTGCCGTCCTTGAGGGTCTCGATACGGCGGATGTCGAGACGCACCGAGGCGTAGAACTTCAGGGCGCGGCCACCGGTCGTGGTCTCCGGCGAGCCGAACATCACGCCGATCTTCTCGCGGAGCTGGTTGATGAAGATCGCGGTGGTCTTGGACTGGTTGAGCGCACCGGTGATCTTCCGGAGCGCCTGGCTCATCAGCCGGGCCTGGAGACCGACGTGCGAGTCGCCCATCTCGCCCTCGATCTCCGCACGCGGGACGAGCGCGGCGACGGAGTCGATGACGATCAGGTCGAGGGCGCCGGAGCGGACCAGCATGTCGACGATCTCGAGGGCCTGCTCACCACTGTCCGGCTGGGACAGGATGAGGTTGTCGATGTCGACGCCGAGCTTCTTGGCGTACTCGGGGTCGAGGGCGTGCTCGGCGTCCACGAAGGCCACCTGGCCGCCGGCCTTCTGGGCGTTGGCCACGGCGTGCAGGGTCAGGGTCGTCTTACCGGAGGACTCCGGTCCGTAGACCTCCACGACACGGCCGCGCGGCAAGCCACCGACGCCGAGGGCGATGTCGAGGGCGGTCGATCCGGTGGAGATCACCTCGATCGGCTCCTGGACGCGGTCACCCATGCGCATCACGGCGCCCTTGCCGAATTGGCGTTCAATCTGTGCGAGCGCGGCGTCGAGCGCCTTCTCGCGGTCGGTTCCTGCCATGGGTTCCACCCGGTTTGCTTGAGTCGATCGCTTCATGTGAAAGACGCTAACCCCTGCCACTGACAATGGGCCCCGACGTCCCCTCCGGCCTGTGGACAACTCGGCGACAAGCCCGAGATTCCAAGGGCCGGGCTTCCATGAGAATGGATGTTCGATTTCAGTGTCAAGCACACTCCGGGGTGACACGCCGACCTGATGTGACCGAGCGTTCCCGTTGGCCACCGAGCGTCGCAGCGGCGACACCGACCGCGCCTCCGCGGCCCTCCGCGGGGACACGGACCCGGGATGATGGGCGTATGTCCCGCCTGCCCATCGAGCCTCGCCCGTTGAACGTCTCCGAGCGAGCAGTGCTGGAGCACATCCTCTCGGCCGACTTCACAGGGGCGTCCGAGCTCCGCAGTCAGCTGGACCGGACGGAGGTCGTGGCCCTCTGGGCGCCCGGGTCGGTCAGCGTGGATCTGCGGGTCCTGCCTCCGGCACGGCATGCCGCCATGCCCGACGAACTGGTGCCCGTCGACGCTCACGTCCATGACGAGTCCGGCGACTACAGCGGTGTGCTGCTGGTGTGGACCGACAAGGGCGCCACCCTGGCCGGCCTGGAGTACGCCTGGTTCGGCGACGAGGTGCCGAGCTCCTTGCCGCCTGCCCACCGGGTGCGGGCTGCCACGCGCTGACCGTCCGCCCGCTGACCGTCCGCGCGCGGAGAAAGCGCCAGGAAGGCGCCCTGGCGGCGCGCGCCGCAGGCGCCCACCTGGACACCTGCTTCTTCCACCCTTTCCCCGACGGCAACGCCCGTTCCGCCTTCCTCGCCCTGATCTTCGTCCTCGCCCGCGAGGGAGTGGCGCTCGAAGGCGTGGGCCTGCTCCGCCATGTCACCTTCCAGGCCGACGTTCCTCAGGACGCCGTCGCCTTCGCCCGATACGTCGCAATCCATCTGACGGAGACCCGGCGCCGCGCCACACCCGATGCCTAGCTCCTCCCCGCTTTCCCCGCCCTCCCCTTCCGGCAGTTCGGCGAACCACCCGACCGACCAGTGGTGTTCGGCGACGGGACGACGAGGAAGGCCAGTGCCGCCACAACCGCCACACTCGCCGCGAGCGCCAGAGCGCCCGTGAGGCTGCGGGCCGCGACCGGGCCGGCGACCGCCGCGCCCAGCGCGAATCCCGTGATCTTCAAACTGGCGCCGGTGGTGAAGATCTGGCCACGCAGACGCTCCGGGGCCTCCCGGTGGCGCACCGCGAACAAGGCGGCCAACTGCGGCCCTTCACCGACTCCTACGATGAACACGGCCACGATCAGCGTGACTTGATGACCTACGGCGGCCAAGGCCAATCCGGCGGCCTGGACGAGGGCAGCGGCCCAGATGATCGTGTCGGGAGCCATGGAGTGCGGAGACCGGGCGAGTGCGGCATTGGCCGCGAGGCCGGAGATCGCCACACAGGAGAGCAGTACCGCGCTCCGGTCGGCTCCGCCCAGCACCCGCTCGCCCAGCATCGCCATACAGGCCATCAGCATGCCCTGAGCGGCACAGGAGACGACCGAGGTGAGGGTCGCCCGGGCCAGCGGCGGCCTCTCGACGATGGTCCGCAGGCCGGCAGCGAGGTCGCCGATCACCGATCTGACACTCGATCCGATACTCGATCTGGCACTCGGAGCGGCACCCCAGGTGCCACCCGTACTCGCACCCTCGGCGGTGCCCGACGCGGCATCCGACGTGGCACCCAGCGTGGCGCCCGCGGCTGCACCCGACGTACGACCCGATGTACGACCCGCCCCAACCACCAAGGCAGCACGAGCCCCTTGCACCCGGCCAGGACGGGCGGGCAGCGCCCACGCGGCAGGCAGGGCCACGCCGATGAGCACCGCCGCGACCACCACCGCCGTCGGCGCACCCATGGCCTCCGCCACGCCACCGGCCAGGGCCGAACCCGCCAGACTCGCCACGCTGAAGGTCATCGCGTCGAGCGCGTTCGCCCGGGGCAGGCGGGCGGCTGCCACCACCTGCGGCAGTTGCGCCGTCCAGCCGCCCGACAGGGCCGGCCCCAGCAACCCCGTCAGCACGGCGATGAGGACGGTGACGGAGAACGGCCAGTGGCCGAGCCCCACGAGTATCGCCCCCAGGCCCGCCGCGTACAGGACGAGGGCTCCGCCCAGCAGGCGGCCGGGCCGCCGTGCTCTGTCGAGGAGCGCCCCCAACACCGGGCCCCCGACCGCCGCGGAGATCGTGACGCCCGCGAGCAGGGACGCCGCGTCCGTGGCGGATCCGGCCAGGGAGAATCCTGCGAGCATCAGCGCCGGCCCTGACATCTCGTCCCCGGCGCGAGCGGCCACCGCTCCGGCCAGATACAGGTGGAGCGAGTAACGCTTTCTCATCGGGCGGACGTTACGGAGGTAACTCAAAACTCGGCAATATGCGTTACATTCCGCCGGTGCCCTCCACCTTCGACGACAGGTCCCCCCGCCCCTCCGTCCTGACCACGGCGCGGCGAACCGCCGCCCTGGTCAACGCTCTCGCGGACGACCGCCCCGACCCGGCCGTCATCGCCGACGTCACCGACGTACTGCGCGCGTACGGCGAGCCGGACCCCATCGATCTCACCGACCGCGACGTCGCCAGGATGGGCGCCGCCGCCACCCTGCTGCGCGAGGTCTTCGCCGCCGAGCACACCGAGGCCGCGGCCACGACCCTCAACCGCCTCCTGCAGGAGCACACCGGCCCGCTCCGCCTGACCGCCCACGGCGGCAGCACCCCCTGGCACCCCCACCTCGACCATGACGACGACGCCCCCTGGGACGCGTGGCTCCTCGCCTCGTCCTGCATGGCCCTGACGGTCCTCCTCTGGGACCACCAACGCCCGCCCGGGAGGATCTGCGCATCCCCCCGCTGCCCCTACGTCTTCATCACCCAGGGCGCCGGTCCGGAGCGCCGCTACTGCTCCCGCCGATGCGCCACGCGCGAACGGGTCGCGGCCCACCGGCGCGCCCGCTCCGCCGAGCACTCGAACGACCGGTGAGCAGGACGCGAGCGCGAGCAGGCGTCTCTATCTCCAACCTGCATTGTTCCTAGAATGGCCAGGTGGAGGACATCGAAGCAATCGCCATGCTGCAGGATCCGGTGCGGCGCCGCCTGTACGAGTACGTGGTGGCACAGGGCCGCGAGGTGGGCCGCAACGAGGCCTCCGAGGCCCTCGGGGTGGCGCGCACGCTCGCCGCGCACCATCTGGACAAGCTGACCGAGGCCGGGCTCCTGGAAAGCGGCAGCCGCCGCCTGACGGGCCGCTCGGGACCGGGGGCGGGCCGCCCCGCCAAGGTGTACACGCGGGCACCGGTCGAACGGTCGGTGTCGCTGCCCGTCCGCGACTACCGCACCGCCGCCGAGCTGCTCGCCGAGGCCGCCGAGCACGCCGGGCTCGACGCCGGACTCTGCGCGGCCGCACGCCACCGCGGCGAGGCCATGCGCGGCTCGGCCGCACCCTGCGGAGACCTCGAAGAAGCCATGAAGACGCTGACCGCCCGCGGATACGAACCGCACCTGGAAGACGCCGGGGGTGCCGAAAGTCCCGAGCCCGGGCCCGTCGTCCGTATGCGCAACTGCCCGTTCCACGCCGTCGCCGAACGCTTCCCGCCACTCGTCTGCGGCATGAACCTCGCACTCCTCGAGGGGCTGCTCGGCACGGACGGCCCCGTCCGCGCCCGCATGGACGCACGGCCCGGGGAGTGCTGCGTGGTGGTCGAACCTTCTAAAAACAATGTTGATTGACATAGAAAAGCGAGCCGTGCTGGGATGAGGCCATGACCGCATCCGCGCATGCCGCTCACCTCGCCCAACTCAACATCGCCACGCTCCTCCACCCCTTCGACGACCCGCGCGTGGCGCCGTTCATCGAGATGCTCGATCCGGTCAACACCGCCGCCGACGGCGCGCCCGGCTTCGTGTGGCGGCTGGTGGAGGAAGGCGCGGCCGACGCCACCGGCCTGCGCCCGGCGGGCGAGGGCGTGATCGTCAACCTGTCGGTGTGGGAGAACCAGGACGCGCTGTGGGACTTCGCCTACCGCAGTGGGCACCTGGAGGTGATGCGGCGGCGGCGCGACTGGTTCCAACGGCACGTCGAGGCGCACATGGTGCTCTGGTGGGTCCCCGTCGGCCACCTCCCGACCGTCGGCGAGGCCCTGGAACGGCTCGCGGACCTGCAGGCACACGGCCCGTCCCCGCGCGCGTTCACCTTCGCCTCCTCCTACAGCGCCGCCGAGGCCGCCGAGCACGTCCAGGCAGCCGTACCGCCGGCGTAACTCGACCGGCCCACCCGGTCCGACCAGCTCCACCAGCCCGTCCGGACCCCGAGACCAACGCCGACACCGAGGCCAACGCCAACGCCGACACCGGCACCGGCACCGGCACCGGCACCGGCACCGGCACCGAGCCCAACACCGGCCGCGGACCCGGCAACACCCTGACGCAGGGCTGCTCGACCCGGCTGGGCAGCGGCGGAAACGCTCTCGTACGGGCTCCCGCGAGGCTCGCGTGGCGGTCGGCCGCTCAGCAGACGGCCCTACCCGTCCGCCGAAGGGTGCGGGAGCACCGTCCACAGGTCCCCGCCGCCCGTGGCCAGCCGCATCAGCGTGAGCGCCTTCGCCGGGAGCGGTTGCGTCCGCAGGGCGTGGAGGTCCGGGGTCGGGGCGAGGTCCCGGGTGGCCGTCTCCAGGATCGTGCCGAGGGTCGGCGCGTCGCCGGCCAGCGGGCCGAGCGCGCCGGTGACCAGGCCGCCGAGGACCTTGCGGCGGAGCGTGACCGGATCGTCGTTCAGGAGGCGGCCGCTGACGGGCGGGGCCGCGATGCCGTGCCGCGCCAGCCGGGCGGGGCTGATGCGGATGTCGGCGAGGTCCCGGTAGACGAGGCGCCGGGTCCGGTCTTCGACGTCGACGACGGCGAGCAGGTTCTGGCCGTGCGCCTCCAGGGCCACCCCGAGGTCGAGCAGTTCCAGGCAGACGCCGAGGGCGAGGCGCGCGAACTCGACGACCCGGTCGAGCCGTTCACCCGGCGCACGGTACGCGAGGAGCGTTGGAAGGGCCGCCACCGGAACGACCCTCTCCCCGGCCGCCGCGTCCGCGTGGACATGCGGCGACTCCCGCAGGAGCGCCGCGAGATCGGCCGTTCCCGCCCCGGCCGCCGCCGACGTCCGTGCGATGTGCAGCCGGCCGTCGAGCCGGCGGGCGAGCCGCTCGACGAACTCGGACGTCGCGACGGCATGAGTGACGGTGTACGCCGAGATGTCCCGCACGGTCGAGGTGAGCCGGGTGGTCAGCGACGTCTTGACGTGGGTGTCGCCTCCCATGTCGAGCGTCCGCAGCGACAGCAGGGGGTGGGCGTCCGGACCGGGCCGCAACGCGAAGCCGGACAGGCCGGAAGGGCCGGACAGGACGTGCCTGGCCTGCCAGGGGTGGACGGGGATCAGCACGGCGGATCCGTCGCGAAGCTCGCTCGGCCACTCCCCCGACAGCGTCGCACCCTCGACCGCGGCCAGCCGCAGGCCCACCACGGGCCGGTGCTCCGGCGCGTACGCGAGCTGCTCGGCGGCGGAGAAGCCGGGCCGGGAGCGGCAGCCCGGATGGTACGGATGCCCGTCGGTCTCCCCCTGCTCCCACTCCCACGGGTGCACGGGCGGCGCCTCCCGCCGAGGGGCCGTGCGGGAAAGGGCCAGTGACGCGACGCTGTGGTCGAGCTCGGCTGCCAGTCGCGCGCCCTGCGGAACGGCCAGGGCCACCACCAGCTCAGCCGGATGGTCGTACCGGACCCCGTCCAGGTCCAGCCCGGTCACGGACACCGCCGTCGCCCAGGGATCCGAGTGCGGACCCCACAGGCGCCGCCCGTCCTCCAGGCGGAGGGTGACGCCTTCTCGGCCGACCGTGCGCGCGGCGACCCAGGGCAGCGGCTCATGGACGAGCCCGCGCCACAGCCGGGTCAGCACGGCGGCCCTCGCGCCCGGAAGTCCGGCGGCGTACGCGGCCGTCAGCGCCGGTCGTACGGTGTCCAGCTCGGCGGCGAGCGTCCGCTCCGCGACGGTTCGGCCCATGCGGATGTTCTATCGCGGTCGAACGCGATCCACACATACTGAGGTCGATGAACTCACTCGCGCGGGCCGCCGACGCACTGGCGGTGACGCCCCTGCTCAACTGCCTGCTCCGCGAGGCGGCGGACCCGACGACGGACCCGGCGGACCCGACGACGGACCTGTCCACGGCCCCACCCCGCACCGGCCACGACCCCGGCCAGAGCAACCAGGTCAGCCACAACCACGCCAGCACCAGCACCAGCACCAGCACCAGCACCAGCACCAGCACCAGCACCAGCACCAGCACCAACGAAACCACCCCGTACGCCGTCCACCGCCTGCGCGTCAGCGGCCGGCTCCTGCGGGTCCGTCCCGGCCACCGCCCCTCCGCCCCCGAACTGTGGACGGGGCACATGTGGCGGATCCTCCGTCACGCCGAGCTCGTCGACCTCGCGGTCCAGGAGATGTACGCCTCCACCGGCCTGGGCAATCCCGCCCTAGCCGCCGAGATGACCGCAAGCCGCGCCGCCGTACAGGCCGTGCTCGCCGCACGCGCCCGCGTGGCGCCGCCCGAGGACCCCTGGCTGCGCTCCGAACAGGCGCTGGTCATGGGCCACCCGTACCACCCAGCCCCCAAGGCACGCGTCTTCGACGGCCCCCCTGCCGACTGGCTGCGCTACGCGCCTGAGGCGTACGCCCAGTTCCCGCTCGTGCTGCTCGGTGTACGCGAGGACGCGGTGGTCGAGGACGGCGACACCCGAGCCCTCGACAGACTCGGCGAGGCACCCCCCGGCTACCGCCTGCTCCCGGCCCACCCCTGGCAGCTGGCGCTCTCCGATCGCACTACGCGCGTGCGTGCCGCCTTCGCCGAGGGCAAGCTCATCCGACTGGGCGTCACACCCCGGCCGGCTCGGCCGACCGCCTCGGTCCGCACGCTGCACATTCCAGGAGACGGCACCGGGCACGGGCACCAGGCCGGCTCCGGGCACGGCCACCGGGTCGGCGCCGGGCAGAGCTCCCGGGTCGGCGCCGGGCACGACTCCCTCAACGGGCCCCAGGACGGCGCCGAGGACCTGTTCCTCAAGTTCAGTCTCGACGTCCGGATCACCAACGACATCCGCCGCATGCGGCGGCACGAGCTGCTCCATGTGCGCCGCACCGACCCGGTCGTGGCCGCCGCCTTCGCCGCCATGGGCGGCCCCGCGTCCTGGCTCAGCGACCGCGGCTACCGCACGGTGGACGGTCTCGTCGAGACCTGCGCCGTCCTCGTCCGGGACGGCCTCGACCGGCATCTGGTCCCGGGCTCGACCGCGGTGCTGTCCGCCGCGCTCGCCGAGGGCTTCCCCGGCAACCCCCTCGACCGGATCACCGACCCCGGGCCCTGGTGGGCGGCCTATCTGCGGTGTGTCGTGGCGCCCGTCCTGGAGGCGTTCGCCCGCTTCGGGGTCGTCGTGGAGTGCCACCTGCAGAACACCCTGATCGCCGTGGACACCCACGGCACACCCGTCCAGTCCGTCTTCCGCGACGCGGAGGGCGCCAAGACCATCCCCGAGATGCCCCGCGCGGCGGCCTGGCGCAGGCTCGTGTACTGCCTCGTCGTCAACAACCTCTCCGAGATCGCCGGCGCCCTCACCCACCGCTTCCCGGGCTCCACCCCCGGGCTGTGGGCCATGGCCCGTGCCGAGTTCGAGCGCGGAGGCCGACTGCCGGCGCTCCCCGGCATCAAGGCCCTGCTCGACTCCCCCACCGTCCCCGGCAAAGCCAACCTGCTCTCCCGCTGGCTCCGCGCGGAGGGCACCGCGCCCCACTACCTCCCCGTCCCCAACCCCCTCACGAGCGCTCAGCACAGCGCCGTCGGCGGCACGCGCGCGTGACCGAGGCACATCGCGCCACGCTCTACGCCTCCGTACGGCCCTGCTCCCCGCGAGCCCGCTCCGAACGGGCCCGCACCCCCCGCACCGTGCGCGTGATCCCGTACCCCAGCAGCCACGGCAGCACCGTGATGCCGAGGACGTACACGAGGAAGTAGCCCCGGAAGTCGTCGTCATGGAGGACTTCCTCCCAGGTGATCACGGGCATGAGAATGGCGGTCGCCGAGACCACGACCGGCACCAGCGGCAGCAGCACGGACCAGAGCCGCGGCCACCGTCCGGGCCGCCGGGCGCACCACACCCCCATGGCCCCCATGACGAAGGGCCCGAACGGCACCCACAGCACCACCGGCACGAACAGCAACGCCCACCACTCGTCCGAGTACCCGTACATCATCGAAGCCCCCCAAGGCCGCCTGGTCCCACGCTCCGCGCGGTCCCACTCCCGCCCGCTCCCACGTTCCCGCCCCGCCGCCGCCCCCCGCCTATCCTTCGACGCATGGCCCTCCCCCTCCGTTCCCCGGGCGGCGGGCGTCTTTCGCCGCGGGCCGCCGATGCCCTCGTGGCGGGTGTCGTCCTGGTCGTCGTCGCCGTATGGACGCTCGTCTCCGCGCAGTACGCGAGCGAGCCAGCCGTCCGTACGGTGCTCGGCTGGGCGCTCATCCTGGTCGGGTGCGGGGCGCTGTACTTCCGGCGGCGGCAGCCGGTCACCGTCGCGGTCGTGACGCTGCTCGCCTGCGTCGTCTACTACCCGCTGTCCGCGCAGGACGGCCCGCTCATGATCGCCTTCGCGCTCGCGCTCTACACGACCGCCGCCGAGGGCCGCTTCTCCGCCTCCGTCGCGCTCGCCGCCGTCACCCTGCTCGCGGTCGGGCTCGGCGAGATCCGGCAGCGGCCGGGGCACCGGCAGATCGACGACACCTCGCTCGTGATGCTGGCCGGCTGGCTGATCAGCCTCGTCGCCGTGGGACGGGCCCAGCGCACCCGGATCGCCTATCTCCACGAGGTGGAGCAGCGGGCGCTCGCCGCCGAGCGGGAGCAGGAGGCCCGGGCCCGGCAGAGCGCGACCGAGGAGCGGCTGCGGATCGCCCGCGAGGTGCACGACGTGCTCGGCCACAGCATCTCGCTGATCAACGTCCAGTCCGGTGCCGCCCTGCACCGCCTCGGCAAAGGACCGGCACCGGAAGCGGGGCTCGTCACCGCCACCGAGGCCCTGGAGGCGGTGAAGGCCACCAGCAAGGACGCGCTGCGCGAGCTGCGGGCGACCCTCGGGGTGCTGCGCCGCGCCGACGAACCCACCCCGACCGTCCCGTCCTCCTCGGGCCTGGCGCTCCTCGGCGACCTCGTCGCACGCGCGCGTAGTGCCGGTCTGGATGTCCGTACGGACGTCACGGGCACGCCCGTACCCCTGCCGCCGCCGGTCGACCTCGCCGCGTACCGGATCGTGCAGGAGTCGCTGACGAACATCACGCGCCACGCGGGCGCGAGGACCGTCCACATCACCCTCGACTGGGGCGCGGACGCGGTACGGCTGCGGATCGCGGACGACGGAGAGGGCGCGCCGGAGGGCCGGCCTCTCGGCAGCGGCATCCGGGGCATGGCCGAGCGGGCCCGTGCGTACGGCGGCGAGCTGACCGCCGAGAATGGGGCCGCCGGCGGTTTCCTGGTGGACGCCCACCTCCCGCTCACAGAACCCACCACGTCCGAGGGGGACCCCCGATGATCCGTGTCGTGCTGGCCGACGACCAGACCCTGGTCCGGGCCGGCTTCCGGTCGATCCTCTCCGACGAGGAGGACATCGAGGTCGTCGGCGAGGCGGGGGACGGCGAGCAGGCGATCGCGCTCGCCCGTGAACTGCGCCCGGATGTGGTCCTGATGGACATCCGCATGCCGGTGCTCGACGGCCTGGAGGCCACCCGCCGCATCACCGCCGACCAGCGGCTCGAAGGGGTACGGGTGGTCATCCTGACCACCTTCGACGCGGACGACCACGTGTACGGGGCGCTGCGCGCGGGCGCGTCGGGCTTCCTCGTGAAGGACACCGAGCCGATGGAACTCCTGCACGCGGTACGGGTCGTGGCACGCGGCGACGCCCTGATCGCCCCGGCCGTGACCCGCCGTCTGATCGCCGAATTCGCGGGCCGGGCCGACCGGCAGCCGGACCCGAGCCCCCGGCTCAATGCCCTCACCGAGCGCGAGCGCGAGGTTCTCGGCCTGGTGGGCGCCGGACTCTCCAACGACGAGATCGCGGGCCGCCTCGTCCTCTCCCCCGCCACCGCGAAGACGCACGTCAGCCGGATCATGACCAAGCTGGCCGTACGGGACAGGGCGCAGCTGGTGATCCTGGCGTACGAGTCCGGAATGATCACGCCGGGCTGGCTGGCCTGACCCCATCGGCCAAGGCCGGACCCATCTGCCGAGGCCGGACCCCATCGACCGGACCCCTTCGACGGGACCCCATCGACCGGACCGCCGACCTCGTGGAACAGGACACTCCTAGGGGTCGGGGACCGGACGGCGCAACTCACGGGGTACGCGCGCGTGGCCGGGCACAACCCCTGGGGTACGGCCGTTGTCCACCCTGGGGTGATGCCGGGCCCCTGACCGTACGCCGACGCTGAACGGGTGAATCAGGACGTACTCGATCTCGCGCGGCTGCAGTTCGCCCTCACGGCCGGGGGGCACTTCCTCTTCGTCGCCCTCACCCTGGGGCTCGCGACCGTCGTGGCCGTGCTCCAGACGCGGGCCACCTTCAGCCGGAAGCCGCTGCACGCGCGCATGGTGCGGTTCTGGGGCCAGCTGTACGTGATCAACTACGCGGTCGGCATCGTCACCGGCCTGGTGATGGAGTTCCAGTTCGGCATGGCCTGGAGCGGGCTCACCCACGAGGCGGGCAACATCCTCGGGGCCTCACTCGCCGTCGAGACGATCGTCGCGTTCTTCGTCGAGTCGACCTTCCTCGGCCTGTGGATCTTCGGCTGGAACCGGCTCAACCGCTGGGCCCACCTGGCCGCGATCTGGATCGTCGTCCTGACCGCCTACGTCTCGGCGTACTGGATCCTCGTCTCCAACGGCTTCCTCAACCACCCCGTGGGGTACGGCTCCGAGGGCGGCGAGCTCGTCCTCGACGACCCGCTCGCGGTACTGACGAACCCCTCCGCGCTGCTCGCCTTCGGGCACATCGTGGCGGGGGCGCTCCTCACGGCCGGCTTCTTCATGGCCGGGGTGAGCGCGTACCACCTGTTCCGGCGCAGCCCGGAGTGGGAGTTCTTCGGCCGCAGCCTGCGGATCGGGGTGTTCCTGTCGGCGCCCGCGCTGATGGTGACCGCCGTCTTCGGCGGGGTGCAGTTCGCCGTCCTCGACACCTTCCAGCCGATGAAGTCGGCCGTGTTCAGCGGAAAGACGGCGGAGATCGCGCGGGTCCAGGCGGAGCTGACGGAGCGCTTCGGGCCCGGCGACTACGTGCCCTCCGAAGCATGGACCCGGGGCGGCGCGCTGCTGATGCTGATCAGCTTCGCCCTGATGATGTACCTGTGCTTCGCCGGGGTGATCCTGGCCGCCTTCAAGAAGGTCGTCTTCCGGTTCCGGCTGTGGCATCTCGTCCTGATGGCGGCCGTCCCGCTGCCGTACATCGCGATGATCAGCGGCTGGGTCTTCCGGGAGTCCGGCCGCCAGCCCTGGGTGGTCTACGGGCTGCTGAAGACGGAGGACGCGGTCTCGAACCTCTCCCCCGGCACCATGCGTCTCTCCCTCATCGTCTTCACCACGGTCTTCTTCCTGCTCGCCGTCCTCAACGCCTGGCTCCTCACCCGGCACGCCCGCCGGGGCCCGGTCGACTCCGGCCTCGGCCACGACGAACGGCCTTCTCGGGGAGGGGACGGGGCGGGCGAGGACGAAGCGCCGGACCCGGCCGACGCCCTCCCCGCGCCCCACTACTGACCCCTGCTCCCTGTTCCCCGACTCCTGACTCCTTTGACTCCTGACTCCTGACTCCTGACCAAACCACCGAGGAAAGCCCGAGGAGCCCCCGTGGAGACCCTGGCCATCGCCCTGCTCGCCTTCTTCGCGGCAGGCTGGTTCGTCCTCGCCGGGGCGGACATCGGCACCGGCATGCTCATGCCCTGGCTCGGCCGGAGCGACCACGAGCGGCGTCTCGTCCTCGCCTCCTTCGCCCCCTTCTTCCTCGGCAACGAGGTCTGGCTCGTCGCCACCGCAGGGGTACTGGTCGGCTGCTTCCCCGCCCTCGAAGGGGAGCTCCTGAGCGGTCGGCTCCTGGTTCTCGTGGCCCTGCTGACAGGCTGGATCGTCCGGGACGCGGGCCTCTGGTCGCGCGGCCGCGGCCCGGGTCCGCGCTGGCGCGCGGCCTGCGACGCTGCCGTGACCTGCGGGAGCTGGACCGTGGCGCTCTCCTGGGGATGGCTGCTCGCGGCCCTGCTCACCGGGCGGCCGTACGCACCGGCGACCGGCCCCACGGCCGTCCTCACCGCGCTCGCGGTGGCCGCGCTGTTCGCCGCGCACGGGCTCGGCTTCGCCACGCTCCGGCTCACGGGACTGCCGTACGGGCGGGCCCGCCGGCTCGTCGGACGCGCCGGGCGCCCCTGGCAGTCGTTCGCGTTCACCGCGGTCCTGATGGCCGGGCTGCCGCTCTGGGCGGGGACCGCGCTCCCGCTGGCCGAGCGGGCGGCCTCGCCCACCACGCTCGGTCTGCTCGTACCCGCCCTGCTGGTCGTCACCCCGTTCCTCGTGGCCGTCCAGGCGTGGATCTGGCACACCTTCCGGCACCGGGTCACCGGGCCGTCGTACCTCTGAGCAGGCCAGTCAGGAATCCTCGGGCCGGCGCTCGGTCTCCTCCGACTGCGACGGCCCGCCCGCCGGCGAGGGCCCCTCCGCCTGCGACGGCCCCTCCGACGGCGTTGACTTCTCCGACCTCGACCCCGACGCCGACCCCGACTCCGACGCAGGCCCCGACCCCGACTCCACCTCCGCAGCGGCCTCCTTCTTGTGGTGAAGAGCCTTCTGCAACCGGGCCACCACGGCCTCGCCGTACCGCCGGTGCCCGTGCACGCGCGGGTCGTCCGTCACGTCGTACCGCTTCACATAGGCACCGAGGAAGGCCTGGAGGGTGGCGACGGCGGGAATGGCGATCAGCGCGCCGACGACGCCGAGCAGCGCCGTCCCCGCGATGACCGAGCCGAAGGCGACCGCCGGGTGGATGTCCACCGTCTTCGACGTGAGCTTCGGCTGGAGCAGGTAGTTCTCGAACTGTTGGTAGATCACGACGAAGCCGAGCACCCACAGCGCGTACCAGGGGTTCACCGTGAAGGCGATCAGCATCGGCAGCGCGCCGGCCAGGTAGGTGCCGATGGTCGGGATGAACTGCGAGACCAGACCGACCCACACGGCGAGCGCGGGCGCGTACGGCACGCCGAGGATCTCGAAGAGCACGAAGTGCGCGATGCCCGAGATGAGGGCCATGAGACCGCGCGAGTAGAGGTAGCCGCCGGTCTTGTCGACCGCGATCTCCCAGGCCCGCAGCACCTCGGTCTGCCGGGCGGGCGGCAGGACGGAGCAGAGCGCGCGCCGCAGCCGGGGCCCGTCGGCCGCGAAGTAGAACGAGAACAGGAAGATCGTCAGGAGCCGGAACAGGCCGCCGAGGACGGTGGCGGAGACGTCGAGCACGCCGGACGCGCTGTTCTGCACGTACTTCTGCAGCCAGTCGGAGCTCAGGACGCTGTCCTGGACCTCGACCCGCGACAGGTCCGTGTGGAAGTTCTGGTTGATCCAGTTGATCAGCGAATCGAGGTACTTGGGGAAGTTCTCGACCATGTCCACGATCTGGCCGGCGAGCATCGACCCGAGGAGGACGACGAAGCCGACGCCGAAGATCAGGACGGCGAAGAAGACGAGGAAGGTGGCGAGGCCCCGGCGCATCCCGCGCGCCGCCATGCGCCCGACCGCCGGTTCGATGGCGAGGGCGAGGAAGAAGGCCAGCAGGATGTTGACGAGGAGGCCGACGAGCTGGTGGAAGGCCCAGTTGCCGAGGAGGAAGACGGCGTAGAGCGCGAGGGCCAGGACGAGCGCACGGGGCAGCCACCGCGGCATATGGGCGGCCTGAGCGGCGGGCACGGTCGCCGGGCTGCCACCGTCGCCGCCACCGGCCGGCGCCACGGAAGGGGTCGACCTGGCCGGGCCGATCGATCCGGCCGGGCCGGTCGATCCAGCCGGGGCAGTCGATCCAGCCGGGGTCGTCGATCCGGTCGATCCGGTCGAATCTGTCGATGCGGTCAGGTCGGTCGAGTCGGTGTCGTCAGTCGGAGCCACCCCGCCAGTCTCGCGCACCGCACGGACATTCCACCCGGGACCCCGCACATCGCCTTCGGTGGTCCGACGTCACCGCTTGTCGGCGGGTACGTCGACGGCCGCGCAGACAGCCCGCCACACGTCCTTCGCCTCCCAGCCGGAGTCCAGCGCCTCGCGTACCGTCCGCCCCCCGAGCTCGGACATCACATGGTCACGCGCGAAGGACTCGGCGTAGGACGCACCGAAGTGGTCCGCCATCCGTTCCCAGAAAATCGTCAACCGCATGACCCCAGTATCCCGCTCCCAAGAGTGCAGCCCGCTCCGTAGGCCTTGTCACCGCGACTTTCCGCCCTACGGTCGGAGCATGGCCGAAAAACCCCTCTCCTCCCCGCCCGCGACCCCCCTGGCCCGCGCCGAGCGTTTCGTCTGGCTGACGGCCCGTGTCCTCGAACAGCGCCGGTTCGCCTACCACTTCCTGCGCGGTGGCGCGGATCAGGTGGAGACGGCCCTCTCGGCGTACCTCAACGAGGACGGCGGCTTCGGCCACGCGCTCGAACCCGATCTCCGCGGACCGATCAGCCAGCCCCTGCACACCGCGCACGCGCTGCGGGTCCTGGACTCCATCGGCCGCTGCGGCGGGCTGCGCGTGGAGCGGATCTGCCGCTACCTCACGGACGTGTCCACCCACGACGGCGCGCTCCCGGCGATCCACCCGTCGCAGCGCGCCTACCCGTCCGCACCGTTCGTCCCGGTCGTCGACTCCCCGCCGAGCGCACTGCTCACGACCGGCCCGGTGGTCGGGGTGCTGCACCGCAACCAGGTCTGGCACGCGTGGCTGTTCCGGGCCACCGAGTTCTGCTGGTCCGCGGTGGAGGCGCTGGAGAAGTCCCATCCGTACGAGGTGCAGGCCGCCGTCGCCTTCCTGGACGGGGCCCCGGACCGCGCGCGTGCCGAGGCCGCCGCCGACCGGCTCGGCCGCATGGTCCGCGAGCAGCGGCTCGCCGTCCTGGACCCGGACCGGGAGAAGGACTACCCGGTGGCGGACGGGTACGCGCCCGGGGAACTTCACTTCCCGCACGACTACGCGCGCGTGCCGGACTCGCTGGCCACCCGCTGGTTCACCGAGGAGGAGATGACACGGTCGCTCGACCGGCTCCGGGCCGACCAGCAGGAGGACGGCGGCTGGCCGATCCGCTGGCGCGCCTGGGCCCCCGGGTCGGCCCTGGAGTGGCGCCCGATCGTCACGGTCGAGGCCCTGCGCACCCTGCGCGCCCACGGCCGCCCGGTCGACTGATCCAGAGGACGAGGTGGGCGTGGACGGGCGTCGGCCGGACCCGTACGGCACTCGGCACCGGGGACCGGCTCACGCGACCGGGGTCGGGGTCGGGGTCCACACGGTCCCGCGGTTCACCAGCCCAGCGCGCGTACCCCCGCCGTGACGGCGACGGCCGCACCCACGACGACCAGGAACGGTGCCCGCAGGACGAGCGCGACCGCCGCCGCGGCGAGCCCGGCGGCGCGCGCGTCCAGGACGACGGCGCCGCCCGAGCTGAAGGTCTGCTGCGCGGTGAGCGCGGCGAGCAGCGCGACGGGGAGCAGGGCGGCGAGCCGCTGCACGAGCGGCCGCTCCAACGCTCCGGCGGGTACGAGCAGGCCGACCAGTTTCACCAGGTAGCACCCGACGGCGGTCAGGGCGATCGCGATCCACACGTTCATCGGGAGTCCTTCTCTCGTCCGGCGGGGCCCATCCGGCGGCCCTGGAACCAGAGCACCAGGGGTGCGGCGAGGGCCGCCGCGAGGACCGGGACGCCTGCGGGCAGGACGGGCAGCAGCCCGAGGCCCAGCAGGACGGCGATCCCGGCGGTGGCCCGCTCGGTCGTGGACTTCAGCATGGGGGCGAGCAGCGCGAGGAAGACGGCCGGGCCGGCCGCGTCGAGCCCCCAGGCCGCGGTGTCGCCGATGGCCTCGGCGCCGAGCGCCCCGAGCAGGGTGGTGGCGTTCCACAGGACGTACAGCGTGAGTCCGGTGACGGTGAAGCCGATCCTGGCGGCCCGGCGGGTCGGCTGCGCGAGGGAGACGGCCGTGGTCTCGTCGATCACCCAGTGCGCGGCGAACGGCCTGACGGCCTTCGGTACGGCGAGGAGCTGGGAGAGCCGCAGCCCGTAGAAGGCATTGCGGGTGCCCAGGAAGAAGGCCCCGGCGGCGGCCGTGAACGGATTGCCGCCCGCGGCGAGCGCTCCGACCAGGGCGAACTGCGAGGCGCCGGTGAAGACGAGCAGGCTGAGGACACAGGTCTGGAGGACGCTGAGGCCGGAGCCCGCCGAGGTCACGCCGAAGGCGAAGCCGGAGAGCCCGACGGCGACGCCGACGCCGAGGGCATCGCGGACGACGGCCGCGTCGGGCTTGGCCGGGGCCGGTGTGCCGTCGCGTATGACGGGGGATGCTGTCTGTTCTGCCACGTCAGGGACGTTACGGCAGCGCCGGCGGCCCGGTCTTGTACGTTCTTGCGGCGGAGCCGGAGAAACGTCCGCGCCCCTCCGAGGGCTGCTTCCCCGTGCCCCGGGCGCGCTGGTACGCCCCCGGCGGCACACCGACGCTGCGCGTGAAGTGCCGGTTGAGGTGTGACTGGTCGGTGAAGCCGACCGCCGCGGCCGCCTCCGCCGGCGGCGTCCCCGCGTCGAGCAGCTGTCTGGCCCGCCGTACGCGCGCGTCGGTGAGCCAGGTGTGCGGCGGCATCCCGTACGTGTCCCGGAAGGCCCGGAGGAGGGCGAAGGGGCTGGTGCCGAGGTCGGTGGCGAGCCGCTCCAGCGTGGGCGGCTCGATCATGCGGTCCTCCAGGACGGCACGCGCGCGTACCGCGTTCCGGGTGCCGGCCGAGCGGGGCGGCAGCGGGGTGACGATCCCGCCGTGGCTGCGCAGCATGCGGGCCGTGACCAGCCGGAGCAGGCTGTCGGCCGCGAGCGCGTTGCCCTCCTCGGCGGCCCGGTGGACGCCGACGACGAGCCGGGCGGCGTACGGGTCGTCCACGACGGGCGAGGTGAAGCCGACCGAGCCGCGCAGGGCGAGGGTGTCGGCGGCGATGGACCGGACGATCTCCGCGTCGGGGTAGATCGTCCGGTACGTCCAGCCCTCGGGCACGCCCGCGTGCCCGGTGTGCGGGGTGTCGGGGTTCACCAGAGCGATCTGTCCGGGGCCCGCGTGAACGAGATCGTCGCGGTAGTGGAAGGCCTCGACGCCCTCGGTGATCGCGGCGAAGACGAAGGTCTCGTGGGTGTGCCGGGCGAAGGCCTTCCGGATGTAGTGGGCGTGCAGCAGGTCGACCCCGGGCAGCTCGGAGTACTGCCAGTACCGTGCCCGCTCCCCGCTCACCATGCCTCCATTCTGCGACAGGGCCCGGAGCGTCGCCGTGCCGCGTACGAACATCACGGTCCGAATATCCCCAGGTCCGGGCGGTTGTCAGTGCCGAGGTGCACGATGGGGGACATGGTCAGGTCCGCGCTCGACTCGTTCTCCCCCGCGACCCGCAGCTGGTTCACCGGGGCCTTCACCGCGCCCACGGCGGCGCAGGAGGGCGCCTGGACCGCCATCGGCGCGGGCTCCGACGTGCTCGTCGTCGCTCCGACCGGCTCGGGCAAGACGCTGGCCGCGTTCCTCGCCTCCCTGGACGGGCTGGCCTCCGCACCCCCGCCGGCCGAGCCGAAGAAGCGCTGCCGCGTGCTGTACGTGTCGCCGCTGAAGGCCCTCGCCGTGGACGTCGAGCGGAACCTGCGCTCACCGCTGACCGGTATCCGGCAGGAGTCGGTGCGGCTCGGGCTGCCCGAGCCGGACATCCGGGTCGGCATCCGTTCCGGTGACACCCCGCCGGCCGAGCGCCGGTCGCTCGCGACCCGGCCGCCGGACATCCTGATCACCACCCCCGAGTCGCTGTTCCTGATGCTGACCTCCGCCGCCCGCGAGGCCCTCGCGGGCGTGGAGACGGTCATCCTGGACGAGGTGCACGCGGTCGCGGGCACGAAGCGGGGCGCGCACCTGGCCCTCTCCCTGGAGCGGCTCGACGAGCTGCTGCCCCGCCCCGCCCGCCGGATCGGTCTGTCGGCGACCGTCCGCCCGGTGGACGAGGTGGCCCGCTATCTGTCACCGGGGCGCGCGGTGGAGATCGTGCAACCGCCGTCGGGCAAGGAGTTCGACCTCTCCGTGGTCGTCCCCGTCGAGGACATGGGCGAGCTGGGAGGCTCCCCCGCCTCCGAGGGCAAGGACGGCGGCGACAAGCCGTCGATCTGGCCGCACGTCGAGGAGCGGATCGCCGACCTCGTCCAGGCCCACCGCTCGACGATCGTCTTCGCCAACTCCCGCCGTCTCGCGGAGCGCCTGTGCAACCGGCTCAACGAGATCGCGTACGAGCGCGCGACGGGCGAGCCCCTCCCCGACGGCGCTCCCCCGGCCGAGATCATGGCCCAGTCCGGGGCGGCGCAAGGTGCCCCGCCGCTGCTCGCCCGCGCCCACCACGGCTCGGTGTCGAAGGAGCAGCGCGCCCAGGTGGAGGAGGACCTGAAGGCGGGCCGACTGCCCGCCGTGGTGGCCACCTCCAGCCTGGAGCTGGGCATCGACATGGGCGCGGTCGACCTGGTCGTGCAGGTCGAGTCGCCGCCCTCGGTGGCCTCCGGGCTCCAGCGCGTGGGCCGCGCCGGGCACCAGGTGGGTGCGGTGTCGACGGGCGTGGTCTTCCCCAAGTACCGGGGCGACCTGGTGCAGGCTGCCGTGGTCACCGAGCGGATGCGTTCGGGCTCGATCGAGTCGATGCGGATCCCCGCCAACCCGTTGGACGTCCTCGCCCAGCAGCTGGTCGCCATCGTCGCGCTCGACACCTGGCAGGTCGATGATCTCCTCGCCCTGGTCCGCCGGGCGGCGCCGTTCGCGTCACTGCCCGAATCGGCCTTCACGGGCGTGCTCGACATGCTGGCGGGCCGCTACCCGTCGGACGCCTTCGCCGAGCTGCGCCCGCGCGTGGTCTGGGACCGGGTCGCCGGGACGGTCACGGGACGGCCGGGCGCGCAGCGGCTCGCCGTCACCTCGGGCGGCACCATCCCCGACCGGGGCCTGTTCGGGGTGTTCCTCGTGGGCTCGGACCCCAAGAAGGGCGGGGGCAGGGTCGGCGAGCTCGACGAGGAGATGGTGTACGAGTCGCGGGTCGGCGACGTGTTCACCCTGGGCACCACCTCCTGGCGGATCCAGGACATCACCCGCGACCGGGTGCTCGTCACCCCGGCGCCGGGGGTGCCGGGCAGGCTGCCGTTCTGGAAGGGCGACCAGCTGGGCCGTCCGCTCGAACTGGGCCGGGCGGTGGGCGCGTTCCTCCGCGAGGTCGGCGCCCTCGCGGACGACGACGCACGCCTGCGGCTGCTCGCCGCCGGCCTGGACGCCTGGGCCGCCGAGAACGTCCTGGCGTACCTCAAGGAGCAGCGTGAGGCCTGCGGTCACGTGCCGGACGACCGGACGATCCTGGTCGAGCGTTTCCGGGACGAGCTCGGGGACTGGCGGGTCGTCATCCACTCCCCGTTCGGTGCCCAGGTGCACGCCCCGTGGGCGCTGGCCCTCGGCGCGCGGCTCGCCGAGCGGTACGGCATGGACGCGCAGGTGATGCACGCGGACGACGGCATCGTGCTGCGCCTGCCGGACGCCGACCTGATGGGCCTGGACATGGGCCTGGACCTCCTCGACCACGAACCGGTCGACCCCGGCCGGCACCTCGACACGACGTACGACGCCGACAAGGCGCCCGTCGGCGCGGCCGACGCCCTCTTCGACAAGGGCGAGATCGGGCAGATCGTCACCGACCAGGTGGGCGGTTCCGCGCTCTTCGCGTCCCGCTTCCGCGAGTGCGCCGCGCGCGCCCTGCTGCTCCCCAAGCGCAACCCCGGCAAGCGGACCCCGCTCTGGCAGCAGCGGCAGCGTGCGGCCCAGCTCCTCCAGGTGGCGAGCGAGTTCGGCTCGTTCCCGATCGTCCTGGAGGCCGTCCGCGAGTGCCTCCAGGACGTCTTCGACCTCCCCGGCCTGACGGAGCTGATGGGGGACATCGAGGCCCGCCGGGTCCGCCTGGTCGAGGTCACCACCCCCGAGCCGTCCCCCTTCGCCCGCTCGCTGCTCTTCGGCTACGTGGCGCAGTTCCTGTACGAGGGCGACTCCCCGCTCGCCGAGCGGCGGGCGGCCGCGCTCTCCCTGGACTCCCGGCTGCTCGCCGAGCTGCTCGGCCAGGCGGAGCTGCGCGAGCTGCTCGACCCGGAGGTCCTGACCGAGCTGGAGCGGGAGCTCCAGTGGCTTACGGACGACCGGCGGATCAAGGACGTGGAGGGCGTCGCCGACCTGCTGCGGGTCCTCGGCCCGCTCACCGACACCGAGCTGGCCGAGCGCGGCGCCGAAACCGCGTGGGCACCCGAGCTCGCCGCCGCCCGCCGTGCGATCCGGGTGCGGATCGGAGGCCGGGAGCACTGGGCGGCCATCGAGGACGCCGGACGGCTCCGGGACGCCCTGGGCACCGCCCTGCCCGTCGGCGTACCCGAGGCCTTCACCGAGCCGGTCAAGGACCCGCTGGGCGACCTCCTCGCCCGGTACGCGCGCACGCACGGCCCGTTCACCTCCTCCCAGGCCGCGACCCGCTTCGGTCTCGGAGCGGCCGTCACCGACGGCGCCCTCCAGCGCCTCGCGGCCTCGGGCCGGGTCGTCCAGGGCGAGTTCCACCCCTCCGGCATCGGCCAGGAGTGGTGCGACGCCACCGTCCTGCGCCGGCTGCGACGCCGCTCCCTCGCCGCCCTGCGCCACGAGCTGGAGCCGGTGCCCCCGGCGGCGCTCGCCACCTTCCTGCCGCAGTGGCAGCACCTGGGGAGCAACAGCCTGCGCGGCATCGACGGCCTCGCCCGCGCGATCGAGCAGCTCCAGTGCGCGCCCGTGCCCGCCTCGGCCCTGGAGAAGCTGATCCTGCCGTCCCGCGTCAGGGACTACTCTCCGGCGCTCCTCGACGAGCTGACGACCACCGGCGAAGTGGTCTGGGCGGGAGCCGGGTCGCTGCCCGGCAAGGACGGCTGGGTCTCGCTGTACCTCGCGGACGCGGCGCCACTGCTCCTCCCGCCGCCGCATCCGCTGGAGCTGTCCGCGCTGCACGAGTCGGTGCTCACGATCCTCTCCGGCGGGTACGGCCTGTTCTTCCGCCAGATCGCCGACCAGGTCCGGGCCACCACCCACCCGGACGCCACCGACCCGCAGCTGGCGGACGCCCTCTGGGACCTGGCGTGGTCCGGCCGACTGACCAACGACACCCTGGCCCCGCTGCGCTCGCTCCTCGGCTCGGGCCGTACGGCCGGATCCACCGCCCACCGCGCGCGGCGCACGGTCCCGCGCGGCCGCTACGGCACGCTGACCGCGGCCGCCCGCCCCGCCTCCCGCACGGGCCCGCCCACCGTCTCCGGGCGCTGGTCGCTGCTGCCCCCGCCGGAACCCGAGCCGACCCACCGGGCACACGCCCTGGCCCGCACCCTCCTGGACCGGCACGGCGTGGTCACCCGGGGCGCGGTGGCCGCCGAGGGTGTGGAGGGCGGGTTCTCCGCCACGTACCGGATCCTGGCCGCCTTCGAGGACAGCGGGCAGGCCCGGCGCGGCTATGTGGTGGAGGGCCTCGGCGCGGCCCAGTTCGCGATGGACGGGGCGGTGGACCGCCTCCGGGCCGCCGCGACCGCCCGCGACCGGGGCGCGGAGGCCGCGGCCGGCCCCCGCGCGCTGGTCCTCGCCGCGGCGGACCCGGCGAACGCCTACGGGGCGGCCCTGTCCTGGCCGGAACCGCCGACGGACGCCGGGCACAAACCGGGCCGCAAGGCGGGCGCCCTGGTGGTCCTGGTCGACGGCGACCTCACGCTCTACATGGAGCGCGGCGGCAAGACACTCCTGTCCTGGCCGACGGACCCGGACGACCCGACACTGACGGCGGCGGCGGAAGCCCTGGCCACCTCGGCGAAGTCGGGCACGCTGGGCACGGTGACGGTGGAACGAATCAACGGAACGACGTCCCTGACCTCCCCCCTGGCCGCCCCCCTGGAAAAAGCAGGCTTCGTGGCCACCCCAAGAGGCCTCCGCCTCCGCGCATGACCCTCACCCCACCCACCCCCACAATGGAACGGTGCCCGAAGGAGACACCATCTGGCAGGCCGCCCACCGCCTGCACACCGCACTCGCCGGCCGGGTCCTGACCCGCTCGGACCTCCGGGTGCCCCGCTTCGCCACCGCCGACCTCACCGGCCGGACGCTCCTCGATGTCACGCCACGCGGCAAGCACCTCCTCGCCCGCGTCGAGGGCGGTCTGACCCTCCACTCCCATCTGCGGATGGACGGCGCATGGCGGGTGTACGCCACCGGGGAGCGCCCGCGCGGCGGCCCCGACCACCAGATCCGGGCGATCCTGGGAAACGACGAGTCCACCGCGTACGGCTACCGCCTCCCGGTCCTGGAGCTGATCCGCACCGCGGACGAGTCGGACGCGGTGGGACACCTGGGCCCGGACCTGCTGGGCCCCGACTGGGACGCCGAGGAGGCCGCCCGTCGGCTGACCACCGACCTCGCCCGGCCGCTCGGCGAGGCACTGCTCGACCAGCGGAACCTGGCCGGCATCGGCAACGTGTACAAGTCGGAGCTGGCGTTCCTGGCCGGCGTCACGCCCTGGCTCCCGGTGGGCGACCTGGACCCCGGCGTCCCCGCCCGCCTGGTGGCTACCGCACACCGCCTCCTGGACGCGAACAAGGACCGCCCCGACCGGCGCACCACCACCACACGCCGCCCCGGAACTCCGCTGCACGTCTACGGCCGCGCCGGACACCCCTGCCTCCGCTGCGGCGCCCCGATCCGCAAGGCGGAACTCGGCGACCGGATCACGTACTGGTGCCCAGGCTGCCAACGAGGCCCCGACGACAAGACCACCCCACCCCCACCCGACAATTGACGATCCGTCAGATCCAGTCGTACGGTCCGACCATGACGGACACGGCGAACGAATCGAGCGCGACAAGCACAACGAGCAAGCCGATCAAGGCGGACAGAGCGAGCAAGGCGAACACGGCGAACAGGCCACCCCTCCCCGCCTACGACCTGACCGACCGCACCGCCTTCGTCACCGGCGCCGCCAGCGGCATCGGCCGCGCGACCGCCGTCCTCCTCGCCCAGGCCGGCGCCACCGTGCACTGCGCGGACCGCGACGAGCACGGCCTCAAGGAGACGGTCACCCTCATCGCCCGCGAGGGAGGCACCGCACACCCGCACACCCTGGACGTCACCGACCGAGCGGCCCTCGCCGCCGCCGTCCGCACGGCCGGCCCCCTCCACGTCATGGCCGCGGTCGCCGGGATCATGCACACCAGCTCGGTCCTGGAGACCCGCGAGGAGGACCTCGACCGCGTCCTCGCCGTCAATTTCAAGGGCGTTCTCTACGCGTGCCAGGAGGCTGCCCGTTCGATGATCGCCGCCGGCGTGCCCGGTTCGATCGTCACGATGGCCTCGGGCGCCATGGACACCGCGAGCCCCGGGCTGCTCTGCTACAGCGTCACCAAGGCGGCCGTCGTCCAGCTGACGAAGACCCTGGCGACGGAGGCCGGCCGGCACGGCATCCGGGTCAACGCGGTCGCCCCGGGCTGGATCCGCACCCCCATGACGGACCGCCACGAGCCGGCCGCCCAACAGCAGGCGGAGGCCGCGATGATCCGTCACTCACCGCTGGGCCGGGTCGGGGAGGCCCAGGACATCGCCCACGCCGTCCTGCACCTCGCGTCGGACGCCTCCGCGTTCACGACAGGCCAGATCCTGCGCCCCAACGGCGGCGTCGCGATGCCCTGGTGACCTGTCGGACGAGCGCCCCCGGCCGCCCCGACGAGGCCGCCACGTGGACCGGCAGCAGGCTCAGCCCCCAGCCGCCCGCGGCCACCGCCCCCTCGACCGGCCCGGCATCGCCCGGCGCCAGGAGCAGGCGCAGCACAGCCCACCACCAGAGCCCCCCGGCCACCAGCCCGATCGCGACCAGCGCGAGCGTCGCCGGCGGCACACGTCGCCGTACCATGGCCGCCTCCTGCCGTCGACGCTAGACCGGCAGGATCACCCTGCGGGAGGGCGCACCGGAGGCAAACCCGGCGCACACGGCCCAGTCGTACGTCCCCCCACCATGGCACGCGACACATGAACCCGGCATCTCCAGCAATGGGGCCAATACCGAGGAAACCACCCCTCATCAAGGGAAAAGCCCCGGTCGGCGCCCCTCAAGGAGGCACCGACCGGGGCTTGACCCCACTTCGTTTCACACAGCGACACATTCGGCCGCCGGGCGACGACTCAGGCGGCGACGACGTCGACCGCTTCCGCGGGCGCCTTGATGGTCACCCGCCCGGTGGACACACCGGCCACCGACGTCACCGACACCGAATTGAGCATCGGGCGTACCGGCGTCGGCACCGGTTCGCTCGCCGCTGCCGACTCGGCCAGTTCGGCCAGTGACAGCTCGTCGCTCACTTCACGCATGAGCTCGGACATCCGTACGTCCAGCGCGTCGCAGATCGCGGAGAGCAGCTCGGAGGAAGCCTCCTTCTGCCCCCGCTCCACCTCGGAGAGATAGCCGAGCGAGACTCGGGCGGACGAGGAGACTTCGCGCAGAGTACGGCCTTGGCGCTGGCGCTGCCGACGCAGCACGTCACCCAACAGGCGACGGAGCAGAATCATCGGTGGCTCCCTCCTCGGACCGCGTAGCCGCATCCTTCACGCCCCACCGTACCGCCTCGCGCTGCGGCCGTGCGGGGAGCGATGTCGTGTTCACTCAGGGCTGCAAACATCAATTCCCCCCGTTGTGTTCCGTATCCTGTGCCCGCGCATTTCCCGAGAGTTCCTCATGGAGCAGTTCCAGTACGCTCCGTACGCTCTCTCTACGGATGTCCGCGCGGTCGCCGTTCAACCTCAACGAGACCACTTTCCCGGCGCGGGCGCCGGTCGCGGCAGGTCCCGCGACCGCCACGTAGACGGTTCCGACCGGCTGTCCGTCCTGCGGATCGGGCCCCGCGACCCCGGTCGTCGAGATCCCCCAGTCGGCGCCGAGCCGGGCCCGTACACCGGCCGCCATCTGCAGCGCGACCTCGGGATCCACCGCTCCGCGCTCGGCGAGCAGGGCCGCGTCGACACCCAGCAGCTCCTGCTTGAGGGCCGTGGCGTAGGCCGTGACGGACCCCCGGAAGGAGGCCGAGGCGCCGGGCACTCCGGTGAGCTCCGCGGCCACCAGACCACCCGTGAGCGACTCCGCGGCGGCCAGCGTGTGACCACGCTCCGCAAGCAGTGCCAGCACCCGGGCGGCCCCGTTCATCGCGTCGCCGCCTCCGACTGCGCGGCCGCCCGCTCGGCGGCGAGCCCCTTGCGACGCAGTACGACCGCCTGGCGTACGTAGTCCAGACCGGTGACGACCGTCAGCACGACGGCCACCGCCATCACCCAGAAGCGCAGGGTGGCCAGCGGCCCGGTGAGCATCAGCACGTACATGCCGACCGCCGTGCCCTGGGCCAGCGTCTTCATCTTGCCGCCGCGGCTGGCCGGGATGACCCCGTGCCTGATCACCCAGAACCGCATCAGGGTGATCCCCAGCTCACGGGCCAGGATGACTCCGGTGACCCACCAGGGCAGGTCGCCGAGCGCGGACAGCGAGATGAGTCCGGCCGCCATGATCGCCTTGTCGGCGATCGGGTCGGCGATCTTCCCGAAGTCCGTGACCAGGTTGTACGCACGGGCGAGGTGCCCGTCGAAGACATCCGTGATCATGGCGACGGCGAACGCCGCCCAGGCCCAGGCCCGCCATGCGGGGTCGTGACCGCCGTCCTGGAAGAGCAGCAGCACGAAGGCCGGCACGAGCACGAGCCGGATCATGGTCAGGATGTTGGCGATGTTCCACAGGCTGGCCTGGTTGACGGCCGCCGTGCCCAGCTTGCCGCGGGGCGCCGGCCTACCGGTCCCGCCCGTCGCGGATGCCGGGACTCCGGTCATCTGCCTGCCTCCTCGAAAAGACACTCGGCCACCAGGTCGACGCCCTCCGTGCCGACGACCTTCGCCATGACCATACGGCCCGGAGCCAGGTCGGGGCTCGCACCGCCGGCCGTGGTGAGGACGACCTGGCCGTCGGTCTCGGGCGCCTGGTGGGCGGCGCGGCCGATCACGCCGTCCTCGTCGTCCACGGACTCGACCAGTACTTCAAGGGTCTCTCCGATCCGCTCCTCCGCGCGCTGGGCGGTGAGCTCCTCGGCGAGCCGGGAGAGGTGGGCGAGGCGCGCGTCGACGACGTCCTGGTCGAGCTTGTGCTCGTACGTGGCGGCCTCGGTGCCGTCCTCGTCGGAGTAGCCGAAGACGCCGATGGCGTCGAGCCGGGCGTGGGTGACGAAGCGTTCCAGCTCGGCGAAGTCGGCCTCGGTCTCGCCGGGGAAGCCGACGATGAAGTTGGAGCGGGCGCCGGCCGTCGGGGCCTTGGCCCGGATGGTCTCCAGGAGCTCCAGGAAGCGGTCGGTGTCGCCGAAGCGGCGCATCGCCCGCAGCACGTCGGGGGCGCTGTGCTGGAAGGAAAGGTCGAAGTACGGCACGACCTTCTCGGTCGACGTCAGGACGTCGATCAGGCCGGGGCGCATCTCGGCGGGCTGGAGGTAGCTGACGCGGACGCGCTCGATGCCGTCGACCGCAGCGAGCTCGGGCAGCAGGCTCTCCAGGAGCCGGATGTCGCCGAGGTCCTTGCCGTAGGAGGTGTTGTTCTCGGAGACCAGCATGACCTCCTTCACCCCCTGCTCGGCGAGCCAGCGCGTCTCGTTGAGCACGTCCGAGGGACGGCGGGAGACGAAGGAGCCGCGGAAGGAGGGGATGGCGCAGAAGGAGCAGCGGCGGTCGCAGCCGGAGGCCAGCTTCACGGAGGCGACGGGGCTGGTGTCCAGGCGCCGGCGGAGCGGGGCGCGCGGCCCGGAGGCGGGCGCGAGACCGTCGGGCAGGTCGCTCGGCACGCCCTCGGGCGCGACGGCGGGGGCGGGGGCCTCCACGACGCCGTGGCCCGGGAGGGCCACCGTGGCGGCGGCCTCCTGGCGCTCCACGGGCGAGAGCGGCAGCAGCTGGCGCCGGTCACGCGGGGTGTGCGCCTCGACACTGCCACCGCTGAGGATGGTCTGGAGGCGGTTGGAGATGTCGGAGTAGTCGTCGAAGCCGAGGACGCCGTCGGCCTCCGGGAGGGCTTCGGCGAGTTCCTTGCCGTACCGCTCGGCCATACAGCCGACGGCGACCACGGCCTGGGTGCGGCCGTGGTCCTTCAGATCATTGGCTTCGAGGAGGGCGTCGACGGAGTCCTTCTTGGCGGCTTCGACGAATCCACAGGTGTTGACGACGGCGACATCCGCATCTTCGGCGTTCTCGACGAGCTCCCAGCCGTCCGCTGCCAAGCGGCCTGCGAGCTCCTCCGAGTCCACCTCGTTACGGGCGCAGCCAAGAGTGACAAGGGCGACGGTACGGCGTTCGGGCATGGGCTCAAGACTACTTCGTCCCGGCCGTTCCCCCGTCGCGCAGGGTTCACCTGCGCGACAGAGGTCACATCACGGGCCCTGGCGCGGGCCGTACCACGGGCTCATCCGGCCTCGGGGTCGCCCTTGGTGTAGGTCAGCCGCTCGACCTGGCCGGATTCGAACTTGTCGGCGACCTTCTTGCCGTTCACGTAGAGCTCGACGGCGCCGGCGTTGCCGAGCACCAGATCGACGCGCTCGTCGTCCTGGAAGGTCTTGGACTCGCCCTCCATGAGGAGCCCGTCGAAGAGGATCTTGCCGTCGGCGGCCTTGGCCGAGATCCAGCTCTTGCCGTCGATGGCGGTCATCTTCACCGTCACCTTGTCCTGCGGGACCGCGGCGATCGCGCTCTCGGTGGGCTTCGGGGCGACGGGCTTGACCGGCTTGGGCTTGGCGGCCGAGGTCGCCTTCTCCGGCGCGGGCGCCGGGCCGCCGTCGGCGGTGGTGGTGCCCTTGGGTCCGTCGTTGCCGTTGAACATCGTGAAGCCGACGAAACCGACGACGGCGACGATGGCCGCGACCATCGCGGCGGTCCAGTTGGGCCGACGCGGCTCGGGGCGGATGCGTTCCGCCTCGAACAGCGGGGCGGCGGGGGTGGGCGCGGGACGACCACCGTGCTCGGCGTCGTACTGCTCGATCAGCGGGGCCGGATCGAGGCCGACGGCACGCGCGAGCGTGCGGATGTGGCCGCGGGCGTAGACGTCGCCGCCGCAGCGGGAGAAGTCGTCCTCCTCGATCGCCTGAACGATCGGAATCCGGACACGGGTGGAGGCACTGACCTCTTCGACGGTGAGACCGGCGGCGATGCGGGTCTGCTGGAGAGCGCGACCGATCGAGTCCCGGTCGTCTGCCGGGAAGATCCGGTCGTCTTCGGGGGAGTTGCCGATGGACACGAGAGCGCCTTTCGAGCGTGTAGCCACCTGCTGGACGTTCAGTCTATGGGTGGTACGAAAGGGTGGGGCAACCGGGCGGGTGCTGTTTGTACGCCATGAGGCTGGGACATCCTTCTGTCCCTCCGCTCAACTTGACGTACGGCCAGGGGAAACGGTTGCCCTCCGTTCCCTTACGAGTGAGTCTCGGCCCGGTCTCGATCGTGTACCCCGCTCCCCGGCCGCTACTCCGACCGGTCCCCGCCCACGCCCTCCGGGCCCCTGGGCCCTACACCCCCGACTCCCCCCGGATCACGGCGAGCACGCCGTCCAGCTCGTCGGGCTTGACCAGTACGTCCCGCGCCTTGGACCCCTCGCTCGGTCCGACGATGTTCCGCGACTCCATCAGGTCCATCAGCCGTCCGGCCTTCGCGAAGCCGACGCGGAGTTTGCGCTGGAGCATCGACGTGGAGCCGAACTGTGTGGAGACGACCAGTTCGGCGGCCTGGCACAGCAGGTCGAGGTCGTCGCCGATGTCCTCGTCGATCTCCTTCTTCTGCCGGGTGCCGACGGTGACGTCCTCCCGGAAGACCGGGGTCATCTGGTCCTTGCAGTGCTGCACGACGGCCGCGACCTCGGCCTCGGTGACGAACGCGCCCTGCATGCGGACGGGCTTGTTGGCACCCATCGGCAGGAACAGACCGTCACCCTTTCCGATGAGCTTCTCGGCGCCCGGCTGGTCGAGGATGACGCGGCTGTCGGCGAGCGAGGAGGTCGCGAAGGCGAGCCGGGAGGGCACGTTGGCCTTGATGAGGCCGGTGACGACGTCCACGGACGGCCGCTGGGTGGCGAGCACGAGGTGGATGCCGGCGGCCCTCGCGAGCTGCGTGATGCGCACGATCGAGTCCTCGACGTCCCGGGGCGCGACCATCATCAGGTCGGCGAGCTCGTCGACGATGACCAGCAGGTACGGGTACGTCTTGAGCTCCCGCTCACTGCCCTCGGGCAGCTTGATCTTCCCGTCCCGGATGGCCTGGTTGAAGTCGTCGATGTGCCGGTAGCCGAACGCCGCCAGATCGTCGTAGCGGAGGTCCATCTCCTTCACCACCCACTGCAGGGCCTCGGCGGCCCGCTTGGGGTTGGTGATGATCGGGGTGATCAGGTGCGGGATGCCCTCGTAGGCGGTGAGCTCGACCCGCTTGGGGTCGACCAGGACCATCCGGACGTCCTCGGGGGTCGCTCTTATCATGATCGAGGTGATCAGGCAGTTGATGCACGAGGACTTGCCGGAGCCGGTGGCACCGGCGACCAGGACGTGCGGCATCTTCGCCAGGTTGGCCATCTCGTAGCCGCCCTCGACGTTCTTGCCGAGCGCCACCAGCATCGGGTGGTCGTCCTCGGCCGCGGCCGCGAGCCGCAGCACGTCGCCGAGGTTGACCATCTCCCGGTCACTGTTGGGGATCTCGATGCCGACCGCGGACTTTCCCGGGATCGGCGAGATGATCCGCACGTCCGGGGAGGCCACGGCGTACGCGATGTTCTTGGTCAGGGCCGTGATCTTCTCGACCTTCACGGCGGGCCCGAGCTCGACCTCGTACCGCGTGACCGTCGGCCCCCGGGTGAAACCGGTGACGGCCGCGTCGACCTTGAACTCGGTGAAGACGTTGGAGAGCGAATCCACCACGGCGTCATTGGCGGCACTACGCGTCTTACCCGGCCCACCCCGCTCCAAGAGGTCCAGCGAAGGCAACGAGTACGTGATGTCCCCGGACAGCTGAAGCTGCTCGGCCCGGGGCGGCAGATCGGTCGGCTCGGGCGCCGGCTTGGTCAGATCCGGTACGCCTCCGCCGGGCCGCTGGTCCCCACCACGGGCCGGCGGCACGGGAGCGGCCGGAGCCCCCGATTCGGCGGCCTTGGCAGCGGCCTTCGCGGCGGCGGCCTCCACGGCGGCCTTGCGGTCGGCGGTGACGTCCCTGGTGAGGTCGGCGACGATCGGGGAGGGCGGCATGCCGTTGAGGACCGCGCCGTCGAGTGCGGCGGCCGCGGCCGCGGCGACGTCGACCGGGTCGAGGCCGTGGTCGAAGACGGACCGCTCGGCCGGCGGTCGCGCCAGGCGGTTGCGCCGTTCGAGCATCTCGGCCTCGGCGCGGTCCACGTCGTACGGATCCGCCGGGCCGCGGCGTCGTACGGGCCGGGCGGTCCGGGACTGCGGCCGGGCTTCCCGCCACTCCTCGTCGTACCCCTCGTACTCCTCGGAGGAGGCCCCGTGGGCCTCGGCCTCCTCCGGGTCGTACGCGGGTTCGACGATGCCGAGCTTGGCGCCGAGGGCGCGCAGCCGCTGCGGAATCGCGTTGACCGGGGTGGCGGTGACGACGAGCAGCCCGAAGATCGTGAGCAGGACCAGCATCGGGACGGCGAGGACCTCGCCCATCATGAAGACGAGCGGCTGGGACGCGGCCCAGCCGACGAGACCGCCCGCGTCCTGCATGGCCGCGCTGCCGTCGCCGCGGCCCGGCGAGCCGACCGCGATGTGCACCTGGCCGAGGATTCCGATGACGAGGGCGGAGAGGCCGATGCTGATCCGGCCGTTGGCCTCGGGCTTCTCCGGGTAGAGGATCAGCCGGATGGCGATCGCGCCGAGGAGCAGCGGTACGAGCAGGTCGAGGCGGCCGAAGGAGCCGGTCACCAGCATCTCGACGAGGTCGCCGACGGGGCCGCGGAGGTTGGACCAGGTGCCCGCGGCGACGATGAGCGCGAGGCCGAGGAGCAGCAGCGCGAGCCCGTCCTTGCGGTGGGCCGGGTCGAGGCCCTTGGCGCCACGCCCTATCCCCCGGAACATCGCCCCCACCGCGTGGGCGAGGCCGAGCCAGGCGCCGCGCGCGAGCCGGTAGATGCCCCCGGTAGGCGACGGCGCGGGCCGGGGGGCGGGCTTCTTCGCCGCCGTCTTCCGCGCGGGCGCACGCTTGGCGGGCGCCGCCTTCTTGGCCGGTGCCTTCTTCGCGGGCGGCTTGGCGGGTGCCTTCGCCTGGGACTTCGCGGGTGCCGCTTTCTTCGCGGCGCCCGTCGTACGGCCGGCGCGCGGCTTTGCGGTGCCCGCCGTGCTCTGGGAACCCTTGCCGGACGTACGTGAAGCCATGATGCCGAGGTTACCGTTGTGAAGACCGGCTGTCCGCCTCACCCGTTCGTGTCGCCCCTACCAGGGCGCGATGCTGACGCCGCCTCACGCCTGCCTCCGCCGGATCGCGGCGGTCCGGAACAGGCGGTGACGGTACGTCAGCTCTGGGCCGGCAGCGTCGGCGCGGCGCCCGTGCCCGGCTCCAGCGCGTCCAGCGCCCGGCGCAGACCGGTGAGCTTGCGCTCCAGATGCGCGGCGGTGGCGACGGCGGCCGCGTCGGCGGAGTCGTCGTCGAGCTGCTTGGACAGCGCCTCCGCCTGCTCCTCGACGGCCGCGAGACGGGCCGACAGCTCGGCGAGCAGACCGGCGGCCTCCTTGCCGTGACCGGCCTCGCCGCCACCCTCCAACTGCAGCCGCAGCAGGGCGGCCTGCTCGCGCAGCTTGCAGTTCTTCATGTACAGCTCGACGAAGACGGAGACCTTGGCGCGCAGCACCCACGGGTCGAACGGCTTCGAGATGTAGTCGACCGCCCCGGCCGCGTACCCACGGAAAGTGTGGTGGGGGCCGTGGTTGATGGCGGTGAGGAAGATGATCGGGATGTCCCGGGTCCGCTCCCGCCGCTTGATGTGGGCGGCGGTCTCGAAACCGTCCATCCCCGGCATCTGGACGTCGAGCAGGATGACCGCGAAGTCGTCCGTCAACAGCGCCTTGAGCGCTTCCTCCCCGGACGATGCCCGCACCAGCGTCTGATCGAGCGCGGAGAGAATGGCCTCCAGCGCCAGCAGATTCTCCGGCCGGTCATCGACCAGGAGGATCTTGGCCTTCTGCACCATGCCCCGTCCTCCTCGCCCCGGCAACGGCTCTCCCCGGCTCCCGGAACCGGGGGAAGCACCGGGCGCCGCCCCTGAAGACGACTCCCTAACGCCGTCCGTCCTTGTGCCGGTCATCGTAGCCGCACCCCGCCCGTCGCCACACCCTGTCACCGCGATGTCACAGTGCACGTACCGGAAACGCGGTGGGAGACCAGAAGGTTCCCCGTATCCCGGCCTCTCACACCCCCGTGGCGACAGTCCGTCAGCGAGCGCCCGGAAGCCCACGCGACGCCACCCGGCGGACCCCCGTCGCGGAGGCACCGTCCCACACCACGAGCCCGTGGCGGCAGGGCACCCTTCCCACGCCAGGGCCGCGACGCCGGGGGCGCTCCCCCGCACCACGGCCCCGGGCAGGGAAGCACACCCCCGTGCACCACGGCCCGCGCGGCGTCACTCCCCCCGCATCCACTGCTCCATCACGGACAGCAGGTGATCGGGATCGACCGGCTTCGTCACATAGTCCGAGGCACCCGACTCGATCGCCTTCTCCCGGTCGCCCTTCATCGCCTTCGCCGTCAGCGCGATGATCGGCAGCCCCGCGAACTGCGGCATGCGCCGGATCGCGGTCGTCGTCGCGTATCCGTCCATCTCGGGCATCATGATGTCCATCAGGACGATCGTCACATCGTCGTGCTGCTCCAGGACTTCGATGCCCTCCCGCCCGTTCTCCGCGTAGAGCACCGCCAGCCCGTGCTGCTCCAGGACGCTGGTGAGCGCGAAGACGTTACGGATGTCGTCGTCGACGATGAGCACCTTCTCGCCGGAGAAGCTGAAGGTACGGCGCGGCTCGGGCTCCACCTCCTGCTCCGCCCGACCGGCCGCGATCTGCTGCCCGGACTGCCCCGGCACCGCCGTCCGCGCCCCCGTCGCCTCCGCGGCCGCCTTCCGCCGGTGCCGGAACAGCGCCCCGGCCCCGGACCGCGCCTCCGTCCGTACGGGCGGCGGCGGGAAGTGCGGGAACGGGTGGACGGCGCCGGCCGCCCCCTCCTCGATGCCGTGCTGAGGGTCGTCGGCGTCCTGCGCCCCCTGCCCGTAGGCGCCCGACGGCAACTCCGTCGGGCTCAGCGGCAGATAGAGCGTGAACGTCGAACCGCGGCCCGGCTCGCTCGCCGCGAAGATCTCGCCGCCGAGCAGCCGCGCGATCTCCCGGCTGATCGACAGACCCAGACCTGTACCGCCGTACTTCCGGCTGGTCGTGCCGTCGGCCTGCTTGAACGCCTCGAAGATGACCCGCATCTTGCTCGCGGCGATCCCGATCCCGGTGTCGGTGACCGAGAACGCGATCAGATCGGCCTCCGGATCGCGCAGCGACCCGGCCTCCAGGAGCTGCTCGCGGATCGACTGCGGCACATCGATCCCGGCCGGCCGGATCACCAGCTCCACCGCGCCCGTGTCGGTGAACTTCACGGCGTTGGACAGGAGGTTGCGCAGCACCTGGAGCAGCCGCTGCTCGTCGGTGTGGAGCGTCGCCGGCAGCTCGGGGGAGACCCGCACCGAGAAGTCGAGCCCCTTCTCCGCCGTGAGCGGCCGGAAGGTGGCCTCCACGTAGTCGACGAGCTGGACGAGGGCGATCCGGGTCGGCGAGACGTCCATCTTGCCCGCCTCGACCTTGGACAGGTCGAGGATGTCGTTGATCAGCTGGAGCAGGTCCGAACCGGCGCCGTGGATGGTCTCCGCGAACTCGACCTGCTTCGGCGTCAGGTTCGTCTCGGCGTTGTCCGCGAGCAACTTGGCGAGGATCAGCAGCGAGTTGAGCGGCGTGCGCAGCTCGTGCGACATGTTCGCCAGGAACTCGGACTTGTAGCGCATGGAGACCGCGAGCTGTTCGGCACGCTCCTCCAGGACCTGCCGGGCCTCCTCGATCTCGGTGTTCTTCACCTCGATGTCACGGTTCTGCCGAGCCAGCAGCTCGGCCTTCTCCTCCAGCTCCAGGTTGGAACCCTGGAGTTCCTTCTGCCGGTGCTCCAGCTCGGCCGAGCGCTCCTTGAGCTGCTCGGTGAGCTCCTGCGACTGCTGGAGCAGCACCTCGGTCTTGGTGTTGACGCTGATGGTGTTGACGGTGGTCGCGATCAGCTCGGCGATCTGGTTGAGGAAGTCCCGCTGGATCTGGGTGAACGGCTGGAAGGAGGCCAGCTCGATCACGCCGAGGACCTTGCCCTCGAAGAGGACCGGAAGGACGATCACGTGCGCCGGCGAGGCCTCGCCGAGCCCGGAGGAGATCTTCAGATAGCCGGGCGGCACATGGAGCTGGATGGTCCGCTTCTCGTCGGCCGCCGTCCCGATGAGCGTCTCCCCGGGCCGGAACGAGGTCGGCATGGACCCGGTGGAGTATCCGTAACTCCCCCGCATCCGCAGCTCGTACGAGCCGTCGCCCCCACCGACGAGTTCGGCGTCGTTGTGGGCGGACCCGGTCGGTACGGCCACGAAGAAGGCGCCGTGCTGGGCGGAGACCACCGGCGTCAGCTCGCTCATGATGAGCGAGGCCACGTCGTCGAGGTCCCGGCGGCCCTGCATGAGGCCGGAGATGCGGGCCAGGTTGCTCTTGAGCCAGTCCTGCTCGTCGTTGGCGAGGGTGGTGTCGCGCAGGTTGGCGATCATCGTGTTGATGTTGTCCTGGAGCGCCTGGATCTCACCGGCCGCGTCCACACCGTCGATCTTGACGTTGAGGTCGCCGCGGGTCACCGCGGTGGCGACGGCCGCGATGGCCCGCACCTGGCGGGTGAGGTTCCCGGCCATCTCGTTCACGGACTCGGTCAGATCGCTCCAGGTGCCCTCCACGTCCCGGACCCGGGCCTGGCCGCCGAGCTGCCCGTCGGTACCCACCTCGCGGGCCACGCGGGTGACCTCCTCCGCGAAGTTCGACAGCTGATCGACCATCGTGTTGATGGTGTTCTTCAGCTCCTGGATCTCACCGCGCGCGTCGATGTCGATCTTCTTGGTGAGGTCGCCCTTGGCGATGGCGGTGGTGACCGCGGCGATCTGCCGCACCTGACCGGTGAGGTTGTCGGCCATCGAGTTCACCGACTCGGTGAGGTCCTTCCAGGTGCCCGAGACACCCGGCACCCGGGCCTGGCCGCCCAGTTCGCCCTCCGTACCCACCTCACGCGCCACGCGCGTGACCTCGTCCGCGAAGGACGACAGGGTCGTCACCATCGTGTTGACGGTCTCGGCGAGTTCGGCGACCTCGCCGCGCGCCTCGACCGTCACCTTCTTCGTCAGGTCGCCGTTGGCGACGGCCGCCGACACCCGGGAGATGTTCCGCACCTGACTGGTCAGGTTGTTGGCCATCAGGTTGACGTTGTCGCTGAGGTCCTTCCAGGTGCCGGTGACGCCACGGACCCGCGCCTGGCCGCCGAGGATGCCCTCCGTACCCACCTCACGGGCCACGCGCGTGACCTCGTCCGCGAAGTTCGACAGCTGGTCGACCATCGTGTTGACGGTCGTCACCAGCTCCAGGATCTCGCCCCGGGCGTCCACCGTGATCTTCTTCGAGAGGTCGCCCTTGGCGACCGCCGTCGTGACCTCGGCGATGTTCCGCACCTGGATGGTGAGGTTGTTCGCCATGAAGTTCACGGACTGGGTGAGGTCCTTCCAGGTGCCCGAGACCCCCTGCACCTCGGCCTGACCGCCCAGAATGCCCTCGGTGCCCACCTCGCGGGCCACCCGGGTCACCTGCTCGGCGAAGTTCGACAGCTGGTCCACCATCGTGTTGAGGGTGTTCTTCAGCTCCAGGATCTCGCCCCGCGCGTCCACGTCGATCTTCTGCGACAGGTCACCGCGCGCGACCGCCGTGGCGACCTGCGCGATGTTACGGACCTGGGTGGTGAGGTTCCCGGCCATGCCGTTCACCGAGTCCGTCAGGTCACGCCACACACCGGCCACACCGGGCACCTGCGCCTGACCGCCGAGCCGCCCGTCCGTACCCACCTCGCGGGCCACCCGGGTCACCTGCTCGGCGAACGCGGAGAGCTGGTCGACCATCGTGTTGATGGTGTTCTTCAGCTCCAGGATCTCGCCCCGCGCGTCCACGTCGATCTTCTGCGACAGGTCACCACGGGCCACGGCCGTCGTCACCTGCGCGATCTGCCGCACCTGCGAAGTCAGGTTGCCGGCCATGAAGTTCACCGAGTCGGTGAGCTCCCGCCAGCGCCCCGACACACCGTCCACCCGCGCCTGACCGCCGAGGCGGCCCTCGGTGCCCACGTCCCGGGCCATCCGAGTCACCTGGTCCGCGAACGACGACAGCTGCGACACCATCGTGTTGACGGTGTTCTTCAGCTCCAGCATCTCGCCGGCCACATCCACGGTGACCTTCTGCGACAGATCGCCGTTGGCCACCGCCGTCGTCACCTGCGCGATGTCACGCACCTGGCCGGTCAGGTTCCGGAAGGCCGTGTTCACCGAGTCCGTGAGGTCCTTCCAGGTCCCCGCCGCGCCCGGCACCTCGGCCTGACCACCGAGCAGACCCTCGACACCGACCTCCCGGGCCACCCGGGTCACCTCGGAACCGAACGCCGACAGCTGGTCCACCATCGTGTTGACGGTGTTCTTCAGCTCCAGCATCTCGCCGGCCACATCCACGGTGACCTTCTGCGACAGGTCACCGTTGGCCACCGCCGTCGTCACCTGCGCGATGTCACGCACCTGCGTGGTGATGTTCCGGAAGACGGTGTTGACGGAGTCGGTCAGATCCTTCCACGTCCCCGCCGCCCCCGGCACCTGCGCCTGCCCGCCGAGCAGACCCTCCGCGCCGACCTCGCCCGACACCCGGGTGACCTCGTCGGCGAAGATCCGCAGCGTCTTCGTCATCTGGTTGATGGTGTCCGCCAGCTGCGCGATCTCACCGCGCGCCGACACCCGCACCTTCTGCGACAGGTCGCCGTTGGCGACCGCCGTGGTCACCTCGGCGATGCCCCGCACCTGGTTGGTCAGGTTGCCCGCCATCGTGTTGACGGAGTCCGTGAGGTCCTTCCACACACCGGCGACCCCGGCCACCTCGGCCTGACCGCCGAGCTCGCCCTCCGTACCCACCTCGCGGGCGACACGGGTCACCTCGGAGGAGAACGACGACAGCTGGTCCACCATCCGGTTGACGGTGTTCTTCAGCTCCAGCATCTCGCCGGCCACGTTCGCGGTGACCTTCTGCGACAGGTCGCCGTCGGCCACCGCGGTCGTCACCAGGGCGATGTCCCGCACCTGGGCCGTCAGCCGGTTCGCCATCGTGTTGACCGAGTCCGTGAGGTCCTTCCACGAACCGGACACCCCACGCACCTGCGCCTGCCCGCCCAGCTTGCCGTCCGTACCCACCTCGACGGCGACCCTGGTCACCTCGGAGGCGAACACCGACAGCTGGTCGACCAGGTTGTTGACGGTACGGGCGACCTTCAGGAACTCCCCGCGCAGCGGCCGGACCGTCCCGTCGGCACCCTCCGAACGCAGGTCCATCCGCTGTTCCAGATCACCCTCGGCCACCGCCGAGAGCACCCGTCCCACCTCGGACACGGGCCGGGCCAGATCGTCGACGAGCGCGTTCGCGGCCTCGATCGCCGCGGCCCACGCCCCCTCGGTGGCGCCCGCCTCCAGTCGCTCGGACAGCTTGCCCTCGCGTCCCACCACCCGGCGGACCCGCGACAGCTCCCCCGTCACATGCATCTGCCGGTCAGCGACCTCGTTGAACACGGCGGAGATCTCCGCCATGACCCCGTCGCCGGACACCGTGAGCCGCCTGCGAAGGTTGCCGTCCCGCATGGACACCAGTGCGGCCAGCAGCCGCTCCAGCGCCGCCGCGTCCACCTGCACCGTCCCCCCACGGGAACGCCCGCCCCTCGCGCGCGTACCGCTGCCTCCGCCGCGTCGCGCCGCCGTGCCAGGTTCCACCGTGTCCCTCCCGAAAGGGGTCGACCGTACCGCTCCGGCTTCCGCCGGTAGCCTGCCCAGTGTTTCACCGCCACCGAACCAGGCGATAACAGTTCGGCAGCTTCGCACAGCGTCCCTACCCCCTGGGGACGGATTCAGCGATGACCGGCATCCGCTCGGACAGCGAAGGTAAGTAACCTGGCTTCCGGCTGTCCAACCGCCCCGGTCCGCCCGGCGGGGGCGGTGTGGTGCGCGTACGACCACCGGGCAGCGGGAGGGACAGACCGAGCATGGCAGAGCCGGGCGTCGAGACGCGTACGAGGAGTGCTGTGATCACCGCGCGGGCGACTGCCAGCTTCGAGCCCGTCGGGCGGTCCGTCGCGGCCGCCCGCGCCTTCGTCCGGGACACCCTCCAGGGCTGGGGACACCCCGAACTCGTCGACGACGCCGTCGTCCTCACCAGCGAGCTCGTCACCAACGCCGTCATCCACGCCGGCACCTCCGCCGAAGTCCTCTGCCTCCGTGCCGACGACAGCATCCGCGTCGAGGTCGCCGACCGCTACCCCGAGCGCGAGATCCCTCTCCAGAGCAGCCGCACCTTCGGCAGCCCCGACCGCGAGAACGGCCGCGGGCTGCTGCTCTGCGCCGCCCTCGCCCACCGCTGGGGCGTCGACTACTCCCCCACCCGCAAGCACGTCTGGTTCCACCTCGACCTCGCCCAGCGCCCGGTCGGCACCCGCTCCGCGGGCCCCGTCCTCCCCGACGCCCTCCTCCCGGTCACCGACAGCCGCGTCCGCGTCGCCGTCGTCCAGATCGACCGCGGCGGAGCGATCACCGCCTGGAACGAGGACGCGGACGAACTCTTCGGATACGCCTCCGAGCAGGTCACCGGCAAACCCCTCGGCGACCTCGCCGCCTGGCCCCATACCCCCGGCATCGGCACCGGCCTCGCCGAGGCCCTCCGCCTCTCCCGCTGGGAGGGCAGCTACGGCATCCGTTGCGCCGACGGCCGCGTCATCCCCGTCTACGCCGCACACCTGCGGGTCCGCGACGCCCAGGGCGAACCCTCCACGGTCTGCCTCCTGGTACGCGAGCACGAGCGGGCCGTCCTCCAGACCCCGCAGCGCCCCGCGGCCGAGCCGGGCTCCGAGAGCCGCACCGCCGATCCCTTCGAGGTCTTCATCGGCTCCCCGGCCCCCGACGACCTCGACGGCCTCCTCCAGCGCACGGTCGAACGCGCCCGCGACATGCTCGACGGCGACGCCGCCTTCCTCCTCCTCGCCACCGACGACGAGACGGAACTGGAGGTACGGGCGACCACCGGCCTCCCGGCCGCCCGCCAGCGCTTCGCCCGCGTCCCCGTCGAGACCGGCGCCAGCCGCTACGGCTCCGCCCGCATGCCCGCGGTCCACGAGGACCTGGCCGCCGTCCCCGGCGCCGTCCCGCTCCTCGAAGGCACCGGCATGCGCTCGGTGGTCACCGTCCCCCTCAAGGTCGAGGGCCGGCTCACCGGCTCCCTCGGCGTGGCCGCCGAGACCGCGAACCGCTACTCGAACGAAGAGGCCCTCCGCCTCCAGTTCGCCGCCGACCGCATCGCCCTGGCCGTGGAGTCCGCCCGCCTCGGCGAACTCGAGCGCCTGCGCCGCGGCTCCCTCAGCTTCCTCGTCGAGGCCTCCGACCTGCTGGCCGGCACCCTCGACCGCGACCAGACCCTGGCCCTGATGGCCCAGATGACGGTCCCGACCCTCGCCACCTGGTGCGCGGTCTACACGATCGCCGACCAGGCCTCCGACCCGTACCTCTCGTATGTGCTCCACGAGGACGAGGACCGCATCGACGGCCTCAAGGACCTGCTCTCCTCCATCTCCCCGCCCGACCCGGTGCCGACCCCCGGCGCCCGCGTCTGGACCGCGCCGGGCGACGCCGCCCACCGGGCCGCGCTCACCGCCTCGGTCCGCGCCCTCGACCACCCCACGAGCCCGCTCTCCTCCGGCATCGACACCACCCTGGCCACCGCGACCACGGTCGCCGGCGAGACGGTCGTCCTGCCCCTGGTCGCCCGCAACCGCGTCATCGGCATGCTGACCCTGGGCAGGCCCTCGGAGGACCACTTCCGCCAGGAGATCCTGGAGCTCGCCGAGGACCTCTCTCGCCGGGCCGCCCTGGCCCTGGACAACGCCCGCCTGTACTCGGAGCGCATGGCGATCAGCCAGTCCCTCCAGCGCAGCCTCCTGCCGCCCGGCCTTCCCCACATCCCGGGCGTCGAGGTCGACGTGATCTACCGCGCGGCCGGCGAGGGCAACGAGGTCGGAGGCGACTTCTACGATCTCTTCCCCATCCGCGACGGCGCCTACGGCTTCGCCATCGGCGACGTCTGCGGTACGGGCCCGGAGGCGGCCGCCGTCACCGGCCTGGCCCGCCACGCCCTGCGCCTCCTGGCCCGCGAGGGCTTCGGCGGCCCGGCCGTCCTGGAACGGCTGAACGCGGCGATCCTCGACGAGGGCGCCCGCAGCCGCTTCCTCACCCTCCTGTACGGCGAAATGCGTCCGCAGGACGACGGCTCCGCGATCCTCAAGGTCGTCTGCGCCGGCCACCCGCTCCCGCTGCGGCTCCGCCCCGACGGCACGGTGACGTCCGCGGCCGAACCCCAGCCGCTCCTGGGCGTGATGGAAGACCTCGAACTGTACGAGGAGACCATCACGCTCGACCCGGGCGACGTCCTCCTCTGCGTCACGGACGGCGTGACGGAACGCCGCGAAGGCACCCGCATGCTCGGCGACGACGGCCTGGCAGAGGTCCTCAAGACCTGTACGGGCCTGACGGCCGGCGCGGTCGCCTCCCGAGTGCTGCGCGCGGTGGAGCGCTTCGCCCAGGCCCCCGCCTCCGACGACATGGCCATCCTCGCGATGCGCCTCCGGGAGCCCGACGACCGCTGACAACGTCCCGGCGATCCCCGAAAGGGGATCGCCGGCCACAGCTGCCCGCCCAGGGGAAACGACGGGAACGCAAAAAGGCCCCCGCCATAAGGCGGGGGCCTTCTTACTTGGAGCCCTTTAACGGAATCGAACCGTTGACCTTCTCCTTACCATGGAGACGCTCTACCGACTGAGCTAAAAGGGCGGGTGTTCGGCGGCGTCCTACTCTCCCACAGGGTCCCCCCTGCAGTACCATCGGCGCTGAAAGGCTTAGCTTCCGGGTTCGGAATGTAACCGGGCGTTTCCCTAACGCTATGACCACCGAAACTCTATGAAGTTAACCAACTGGATATCGGCACGGTTCGTTACTTCAGAACTAACACAGTGGACGCGAGCAACTGAGGACAAGCCCTCGGCCTATTAGTACCGGTCAGCTCCACCCATTACTGGGCTTCCACATCCGGCCTATCAACCCAGTCGTCTACTGGGAGCCTTACCCTCTCAAGGAGGTGGGAATACTCATCTCGAAGCAGGCTTCCCGCTTAGATGCTTTCAGCGGTTATCCCTCCCGAACGTAGCCAACCAGCCATGCCCTTGGCAGGACAACTGGCACACCAGAGGTTCGTCCGTCCCGGTCCTCTCGTACTAGGGACAGCCCTTCTCAATATTCCTACGCGCGCAGCGGATAGGGACCGAACTGTCTCACGACGTTCTAAACCCAGCTCGCGTACCGCTTTAATGGGCGAACAGCCCAACCCTTGGGACCGACTCCAGCCCCAGGATGCGACGAGCCGACATCGAGGTGCCAAACCATCCCGTCGATATGGACTCTTGGGGAAGATCAGCCTGTTATCCCCGGGGTACCTTTTATCCGTTGAGCGACGGCGCTTCCACAAGCCACCGCCGGATCACTAGTCCCGACTTTCGTCCCTGCTCGACCCGTCGGTCTCACAGTCAAGCTCCCTTGTGCACTTACACTCAACACCTGATTGCCAACCAGGCTGAGGGAACCTTTGGGCGCCTCCGTTACCCTTTGGGAGGCAACCGCCCCAGTTAAACTACCCATCAGACACTGTCCCTGATCCGGATCACGGACCGAGGTTAGACATCCAGCACGACCAGAGTGGTATTTCAACGGCGACTCCACCATGACTGGCGTCACGGCTTCAAAGTCTCCCACCTATCCTACACAAGCCGAACCGAACACCAATATCAAACTGTAGTAAAGGTCCCGGGGTCTTTCCGTCCTGCTGCGCGAAACGAGCATCTTTACTCGTAGTGCAATTTCACCGGGCCTATGGTTGAGACAGTCGAGAAGTCGTTACGCCATTCGTGCAGGTCGGAACTTACCCGACAAGGAATTTCGCTACCTTAGGATGGTTATAGTTACCACCGCCGTTTACTGGCGCTTAAGTTCTCAGCTTCGCCCTGTCGAAACAGAGCTAACCGGTCCCCTTAACGTTCCAGCACCGGGCAGGCGTCAGTCCGTATACATCGCCTTACGGCTTCGCACGGACCTGTGTTTTTAGTAAACAGTCGCTTCTCGCTGGTCTCTGCGGCCACCCCCAGCTCACGGAGTAAATCCGATCACCAGACGTGGCCCCCCTTCTCCCGAAGTTACGGGGGCATTTTGCCGAGTTCCTTAACCATAGTTCACCCGAACGCCTCGGTATTCTCTACCTGACCACCTGAGTCGGTTTAGGGTACGGGCCGCCATGAAACTCGCTAGAGGCTTTTCTCGACAGCATAGGATCATCCACTTCACCACAATCGGCTCGGCATCAGGTCTCAGGCTATGTGCTGTCCGGATTTACCTGGACAACGCCCTACACCCTTACCCCGGGACTACCACCGCCCGGGTTGGACTACCTTCCTGCGTCACCCCATCGCTTACCTACTACAAGTCTGGTTCGTCGGCTCCACCACTTTCCTTTCCCCGAAGGGTCCGGAACGGCTTCACGGACTTAGCATCGCCTGATTCGATATTGGGCGTTTCAAAGCGGGTACCGGAATATCAACCGGTTGTCCATCGACTACGCCTGTCGGCCTCGCCTTAGGTCCCGACTTACCCTGGGCAGATCAGCTTGACCCAGGAACCCTTAGTCAATCGGCGCACACGTTTCTCACGTGTGTATCGCTACTCATGCCTGCATTCTCACTCGTGAACCGTCCACAACTCGCTTCCGCGGCTGCTTCACCCGGCACACGACGCTCCCCTACCCATCACAGCGGGCGTTGGCCCTATTGCTGCAATGACACGACTTCGGCGGTACGCTTGAGCCCCGCTACATTGTCGGCGCGGAATCACTTGACCAGTGAGCTATTACGCACTCTTTCAAGGGTGGCTGCTTCTAAGCCAACCTCCTGGTTGTCTCTGCGACTCCACATCCTTTCCCACTTAGCGTACGCTTAGGGGCCTTAGTCGATGCTCTGGGCTGTTTCCCTCTCGACCATGGAGCTTATCCCCCACAGTCTCACTGCCGTGCTCTCACTTACCGGCATTCGGAGTTTGGCTAAGGTCAGTAACCCGGTAGGGCCCATCGCCTATCCAGTGCTCTACCTCCGGCAAGAAACACACGACGCTGCACCTAAATGCATTTCGGGGAGAACCAGCTATCACGGAGTTTGATTGGCCTTTCACCCCTAACCACAGGTCATCCCCCAGGTTTTCAACCCTGGTGGGTTCGGTCCTCCACGAAGTCTTACCTCCGCTTCAACCTGCCCATGGCTAGATCACTCCGCTTCGGGTCTTGAGCGCGCTACTGAATCGCCCTATTCGGACTCGCTTTCGCTACGGCTTCCCCACACGGGTTAACCTCGCAACGCACCGCAAACTCGCAGGCTCATTCTTCAAAAGGCACGCAGTCACGACCCATTGAGTAAACTCAATGAGCGACGCTCCCACGGCTTGTAGGCACACGGTTTCAGGTACTATTTCACTCCGCTCCCGCGGTACTTTTCACCATTCCCTCACGGTACTATCCGCTATCGGTCACCAGGGAATATTTAGGCTTAGCGGGTGGTCCCGCCAGATTCACACGGGATTTCTCGGGCCCCGTGCTACTTGGGTGTCTCTCAAACGAGCCGTTAATGTTTCAGCTACGGGGGTCTTACCCTCTACGCCGGACCTTTCGCATGTCCTTCGCCTACATCAACGGTTTCTGACTCGTCTCACAGCCGGCAGACTGTGAAAGAGAGATCCCACAACCCCGCATGCGCAACCCCTGCCGGGTATCACACGCATACGGTTTGGCCTCATCCGGTTTCGCTCGCCACTACTCCCGGAATCACGGTTGTTTTCTCTTCCTGAGGGTACTGAGATGTTTCACTTCCCCTCGTTCCCTCCACATGCCCTATGTGTTCAGGCATGGGTGACAGCCCATGACGACTGCCGGGTTTCCCCATTCGGAAACCCCCGGATCAAAGCCTGGTTGACGGCTCCCCGGGGACTATCGTGGCCTCCCACGTCCTTCATCGGTTCCTGGTGCCAAGGCATCCACCGTGCGCCCTTAAAAACTTGGCCACAGATGCTCGCGTCCACTGTGTAGTTCTCAAGCAACGACCAGCCACCCATCACCCCGCCACATAAGCAGCGAGTTCACTGGGGCCGGCATCGCGAAGATACAAACCTTACGGCCGTACCCTCAGATACCCAACAACGTGCCAAGCACGACCCGTCGCATCATCATCACGTTCCACGCCGAAGCAGTACTTGTGAAGTGATCCTCAAGATCGTGCCAACTAATCAACGTTCCACCCATGAGCTGACCGTGCAGAACATTTGCCTGCAATCGGTACTGTGCTCCTTAGAAAGGAGGTGATCCAGCCGCACCTTCCGGTACGGCTACCTTGTTACGACTTCGTCCCAATCGCCAGTCCCACCTTCGACAGCTCCCTCCCACAAGGGGTTGGGCCACCGGCTTCGGGTGTTACCGACTTTCGTGACGTGACGGGCGGTGTGTACAAGGCCCGGGAACGTATTCACCGCAGCAATGCTGATCTGCGATTACTAGCAACTCCGACTTCATGGGGTCGAGTTGCAGACCCCAATCCGAACTGAGACCGGCTTTTTGAGATTCGCTCCGCCTCGCGGCATCGCAGCTCTTTGTACCGGCCATTGTAGCACGTGTGCAGCCCAAGACATAAGGGGCATGATGACTTGACGTCGTCCCCACCTTCCTCCGAGTTGACCCCGGCGGTCTCCTGTGAGTCCCCATCACCCCGAAGGGCATGCTGGCAACACAGGACAAGGGTTGCGCTCGTTGCGGGACTTAACCCAACATCTCACGACACGAGCTGACGACAGCCATGCACCACCTGTATACCGACCACAAGGGGGGCACTATCTCTAATGCTTTCCGGTATATGTCAAGCCTTGGTAAGGTTCTTCGCGTTGCGTCGAATTAAGCCACATGCTCCGCTGCTTGTGCGGGCCCCCGTCAATTCCTTTGAGTTTTAGCCTTGCGGCCGTACTCCCCAGGCGGGGAACTTAATGCGTTAGCTGCGGCACCGACGACGTGGAATGTCGCCAACACCTAGTTCCCAACGTTTACGGCGTGGACTACCAGGGTATCTAATCCTGTTCGCTCCCCACGCTTTCGCTCCTCAGCGTCAGTAATGGCCCAGAGATCCGCCTTCGCCACCGGTGTTCCTCCTGATATCTGCGCATTTCACCGCTACACCAGGAATTCCGATCTCCCCTACCACACTCTAGCCTGCCCGTATCGGATGCAGACCCGGGGTTAAGCCCCGGGCTTTCACACCCGACGTGACAAGCCGCCTACGAGCTCTTTACGCCCAATAATTCCGGACAACGCTTGCGCCCTACGTATTACCGCGGCTGCTGGCACGTAGTTAGCCGGCGCTTCTTCTGCAGGTACCGTCACTTTCGCTTCTTCCCTGCTGAAAGAGGTTTACAACCCGAAGGCCGTCATCCCTCACGCGGCGTCGCTGCATCAGGCTTTCGCCCATTGTGCAATATTCCCCACTGCTGCCTCCCGTAGGAGTCTGGGCCGTGTCTCAGTCCCAGTGTGGCCGGTCGCCCTCTCAGGCCGGCTACCCGTCGTCGCCTTGGTAGGCCATTACCCCACCAACAAGCTGATAGGCCGCGGGCTCATCCTTCACCGCCGGAGCTTTCAACCAGCTCCCATGCGGAAGCCGGTGTTATCCGGTATTAGACCCCGTTTCCAGGGCTTGTCCCAGAGTGAAGGGCAGATTGCCCACGTGTTACTCACCCGTTCGCCACTAATCCACCCCGAAGGGCTTCATCGTTCGACTTGCATGTGTTAAGCACGCCGCCAGCGTTCGTCCTGAGCCAGGATCAAACTCTCCGTGAATGTTTACCCGTAATCGGGTGACACTCGCGTTGAGCGGGACAGTCAGGCCGGAATAAGGCCGACTGTCCACAGCGTCCTCGCTGTGTATGTTGCCTACCCGCCACAAGGGCGGGCAGGACTTTCAAAGGAACCTCGCCATCCGAAGATGGACGGGGTATCAACTAATCTGGCGTTGATTTTTGGCACGCTGTTGAGTTCTCAAGGAACGGACGCTTCCTTTGTACTCACCCTCTCGGGCTTTCCTCCGGGCTTCCCTTCGTTCTTGCGTTTCCGACTCTATCAGATCTTTCCGATCCGATTTCCTCGGTGCTTTCCGGTCCCTTTTGTTTTCACTCCGGGGGCCTTTCGGCGTTTCCGACTTTATCAGAAGATCTGAGCCGGATTTCCCGCCTCCCGGAGAAGCGTTCAGGCGCACGTCGGCGCCGGGGCTTCCCGTTCTGGCGGAGCCGTAAACGTACTGGAGCGGGGCGCCCCGATGCAAATCGAGGGGCCCCGCTCCGGTGCGTCGCTGGTCAGACCCGTCAGACCTCGACGACGACCGGGAGGATCATCGGCCGGCGGCGGTAGGTGTCGGAGACCCACTTGCCGACGGTGCGGCGGATCAGCTGCTGGAGCTGGTGGGGTTCGAGCACGCCGTCCTGAGCCGACTTGTTCAGCGCCTGGTCGACCTTCGGGAGTACGGCGTCGAACGCCGAGTCCTCGATGCCGGAGCCCCGGGCGTGGATGTTCGGCCCGCTGACGATCTTGCCGGTGGAGGAGTCCACCACCACGAAGACCGAGATGATGCCCTCTTCGCCGAGGATGCGGCGGTCCTTGAGGTGGACCTCGGTGACGTCGCCGACCGAGAGGCCGTCGACGTACACGTAACCCGCCTGGACCTTGCCGGTGATCCGGGCGCGGCCGTCCACCAGGTCGACGACGACGCCGTCCTCGGCGATGACGATGTGGTCCTTGGGGATACCCGTCATCGCGCCGAGCTCGGCGTTGGCGCGCAGGTGGCGCCATTCGCCGTGGACCGGCATGAGGTTCTTCGGGCGGCAGATGTTGTAGAAGTACAGCAGCTCGCCGGCCGAGGCGTGGCCCGAGACGTGGACCTTGGCGTTGCCCTTGTGGACGACGTTCGCGCCCCAGCGGGTCAGGCCGTTGATCACGCGGTAGACCGCGTTCTCGTTGCCCGGGATCAGGGACGACGCCAGGATCACGGTGTCACCGGGGACGATCCGGATCTGGTGGTCGCGGTTCGCCATGCGGGACAGGGCCGCCATCGGCTCGCCCTGGGAACCCGTGCAGACCAGCACGACCTCGTCGTCCGGCAGGTCGTCGAGGGTCTTCACGTCCACGACGAGGCCGGCCGGGACCCGGAGGTAGCCCAGGTCACGGGCGATGCCCATGTTGCGGACCATCGAGCGGCCGACGAAGGCGACCCTGCGGCCGTACTCGTGGGCGGCGTCGAGGATCTGCTGGATGCGGTGCACGTGGCTGGCGAAGCTGGCCACGATGATGCGCTTCTGGGCGTTCGCGAAGACCGTGCGCAGGACGTTGGAGATGTCCTTCTCCGGCGGGACGAAGCCCGGGACCTCGGCGTTCGTCGAGTCGGACAGCAGGAGGTCGATGCCCTCCTCGCTGAGCCGCGCGAACGCGTGCAGGTCGGTGAGGCGGCCGTCCAGCGGGAGCTGGTCCATCTTGAAGTCGCCGGTGGCGACGGCCATGCCCGCGGGGGTGCGGATGGCGACCGCCAGCGCGTCCGGGATGGAGTGGTTGACCGCGATGAACTCGCAGTCGAACGAACCCAGCACCTCCCGGTCGCCCTCCTTCACCTCAAGGGTGTAGGGGCGGATGCGGTGCTCCTGGAGCTTGGCCTCGATCAGGGCGAGGGTCAGCTTGGAGCCGATGAGCGGGATGTCCGGCTTGAGCCGGAGCAGGTAGGGGACGGCACCGATGTGGTCCTCGTGGCCGTGCGTGAGCACGATGCCTTCGATGTCGTCGAGGCGGTCCCGGATGATGCTGAAGTCCGGGAGGATCAGGTCGACGCCGGGCTGCTCCTCTTCGGGGAAGAGGACGCCGCAGTCGACGATGAGCAGACGGCCGTCGAATTCGAAGACCGTCATGTTCCGGCCGATTTCGCCGAGCCCGCCGAGCGGGATGACGCGCAGGGCGCCCTTCGGCAGCTTCGGCGGGGCGCCGAGTTCAGGATGCGGATGACTCAAAAGACTCTCCTCACCACGCACGCCACGTACCCCTTGGCACGTGGCGCGCATGACATTCGTGCACTTGCTGTTGTCAGTGTTCAGTTGTGAAGTCCGTTGTCAGAGCTCTACCCCGCCGGCGGCCAGGTCGACCTTGAGCTGCTCGGTCTCCTGGGGGGAGAGCTCCACGAGCGGCAGCCGCAGGGGGCCGGCCGGGAGGCCCTGGAGGGCGAGGGCGGCCTTGGTCGTCATGACGCCCTGGGTGCGGAACATGCCGGTGTAGACCGGGAGCAGCTTCTGGTGGATCTCGGTGGCCTTCTGGACCTCGCCGCCCAGGTGGGCGTCGAGGAGGGCGCGGAGCTCCGGGGTGACGACGTGGCCCACGACGGAGACGAAGCCGCAGGCGCCGACGGAGAGCAGGGGCAGGTTGAGCATGTCGTCGCCGGAGTACCAGGCGAGGCCGGAGCGGGCGATGGCCCAGCTGGCGCGGCCGAGGTCGCCCTTGGCGTCCTTGTTGGCGACGACGCGCGGGTGCTCGGCGAGCCGGACGAGCGTCTCGGTGTCGATCGGGACGCCGCTGCGGCCGGGGATGTCGTAGAGCATCACCGGGAGCTCGGTGGCGTCGGCGATGGCCGAGAAGTGCCGGTACAGGCCCTCCTGTGAGGGCTTGTTGTAGTACGGGGTGACGGCGAGCAGGCCGTGTGCGCCGTCACGCTCGGCGGTGCGGGCCAGCTCGATGGAGTGGTGGGTGTCGTTGGTGCCGATGCCGGCCACGATGTGGGCGCGGTCGCCGACCGCCTCCAGTACCGCTCGTACCAGCTCCGATTTCTCCGCGTCGCTGGTGGTGGGGGACTCGCCGGTGGTCCCGTTGATGACGAGGCCGTCGTTGCCTGCGTCCACCAGGTGGGTGGCCAGTCGCTGGGCACCGTCGAGGTCGAGTGCGCCGTCCGCCGTGAAGGGCGTGACCATGGCGGTGAGGACCCGCCCGAAGGGGGTCTGCGGAGTGGAGATCGGAGCCATGGGTAACACGCTACTCGCTGCTCAGCGCCGGGGGTCCCCCTGGGGGGACAGGAGAAAGGGAGCCCGGCGCTGCCTGCTCGGGGGTTCAGGCAGCGCCGGGTCCGTTTGATCAGCCTAGATGAACTTCGTGAAACGTCGCAATACGGACACTTCGCTCGGGGTGTTCGGACATCTGTGCTCTATGGGGCCACACGGCCGTTCTTGTTGAAGGCCGCGTGGGTCAGCGGCATCAGCCGGGCCCAGTGCTCTTCCATCTTCTCGCCGACCATCTCGATCTCCCGCTGCGGGAAGGACGGGACCGCGGCGAGCTCGTGCTGGGTGCGCAGACCGAGGAAGTGCATCAGCGAGCGCGCGTTGCACGTGGCGTACATCGAGGAGAAGAGACCGACGGGGAGGACCGAGCGGGCGACCTCGCGGGCGACGCCGGCGGCCAGCATCTCCTGGTAGGTGGCGTACGCCTGACGGTACGAGTCCTCCATCGTGCGGCTGACCAGGTCGTGCTGCTCCTGGGTGCCGTCGACGAAGACGTACTTTCCGGGGCGGCCTTCCTGGACGAGCTTGCGGGAGGCGTCGGGGACGTAGAAGACCGGCTGGAGCTCCCTGTAGCGGCCCGATTCCTCGTTGTACGACCAGCCGACACGGTGCCGCATGAACTCTCGGAACACGAAGATCGGGGCGCTGATGAAGAACGTCATCGAGTTGTGCTCGAAGGGGCTGCCGTGGCGGTCGCGCATCAGGTAGTTGATGAGGCCCTTCGAGCGCTCCGGGTCCTTCTGGAGCTCTTCGAGGGACTGCTCGCCGGCCGTGGAGACCCGCGCCGCCCAGAGGACGTCGGAGTCGGCCGCCGCGCTCTTGACCAGATCAACGGTGACGTCGCTCCGGAAGTCGATCTTCACGTTCTCGGTGGGGCTGTCGGTCACCAGCGGTCCTTCCAATCGGCTGTTGCAGTCGCCCACTCTAACGACGTCCTACCGGAGGATGAGATTCGGCCGCTTTGGTGAAATAGGGCACCAAAACCCCGGTTCTGTCGTCTCTCCCTGTGACACATGAACACAACCCGAGGAGAGTGGCCCTGATGTTCAGCCGGAACGAGGCCGTACCGTTCGCGTTCGTCGCGGAGGCCGACCAATTCCGCAGTAACGTCACTCCGCCACCCCGGGAGCGCCTCGGCGCCTCACAGATCGTGGGCCGTACCCTGATCGGGCTGACGGTCGTGGCCGGTCTCGTGGGGTCGCTGATCTTCGGGATGCCGTCCCTGCAATCGGGCGACTCCGCCCGGAGCCAGCAGCAGTCCGAAGCCTCCGACAACCGCTGAGGTAGCCTCACCGGGCACTGCCCCTTCGAGCGTGCTTGTGAGTGAGGACCTGTCGTGCCCCTGCCCTTTCTGACGGCGGACCGTGCTTTTGACACGACCGACCACGTCGCCCTGCCGTTCGACGACCACGACCAGTGGCGTCGTCCGTACCGGCCCGGGTCCTGGCGGGTCGGAGCGGCGGCGCTCGCGCTGCTGCTGGCCTCGTTCGTACTCCTCGCCGCGGTGATCATCGCCGCGGCGGGAGGCTTCAGCGGCGGGGCCGCCACCCTGACCATCGCCGTGTTGGTCATCCTGGCCGCCCTGCGGATGCTCCGTATGGGCACCTGGGTGAGCCGCGCCGGGATCCGGCGCGTGGCCTTCTTCTCGACCGTCACCGTGCCGTGGGCGAAGGTGACCCACGTACGGACCGTGCAGCAGCCGGTGCGCTGGCTGGGGCTCCCCCGTACCGTCCAGGGCCAGGCCCTGGTGCTCGGCCGGCAGGGTGGTGAGCAGCTGGCGCTGCTCACCGACCACAACGCCGACTTCCTCTCCCGTGTCGAGGCCTTCGACCGGGCGGCCGACACGGTCGAGGCCTGGAACGCCGAGTACGGCCGGCCCCAGGCCGCTACGCGCTGACCGGACGCCCCTCGTGGAGGGCGATGGCCCTCTGCATCGCCTTGCGGGCGCGGGGGGTGTCGCGGGCGTCGTGATACGCGACCGCGAGCCGGAACCAGCAGCGCCAGTCGTCCGGCGAGTCCTCCGTCTCGGCCTTGCGCCGGGAGAAGACCTCGTCGGCCGAGTCGCGGTCGATCCGGCCGCCCTCCGTGCGCTTCAGCTCGTCGACGGGCAGGCCGCCCTCCGCCTCCAGTTCGGTGGCGAGGCGGCCCGCCTGGCGGGCGAACCGGGTGTTCTTCCAGAGGAACCAGCCGCCGACGGCGGGCAGCAGGAACGCCACCGCGCCCATGCCCATGGCGGCCGGTTCGCCCGTGAGGAGTAGCAGGACGCCCTCCATCGCCACCACGCCGAAGACGAGGACGAGCACGGTGGCCAGGAAGACGTACGTGATCTTTCCGCCCATGGCCGTCAGCCCAGGTCCAGGAAGTTCTCCAGGCCGAAGGTGAGGCCCGGAGTGCTGGTGACACGGCGGGCGCCCAGAAGGATGCCCGGCATGAAGCTGGAGTGGTGCAGCGAGTCGTGGCGGACCGTGAGGGTCTCGCCCTCGCCGCCGAGCAGCACCTCCTGGTGGGCCAGCAGGCCCGCCAGGCGTACCGAGTGGACACGGACGCCGTCGACGTCCGCGCCGCGCGCGCCGTCCAGGGCGGTCGCGGTCGCGTCCGGCTGGGCTCCGAGACCGGCCTCGGCACGGGCGGCGGCGATCAGCTGGGCCGTCCGGGCGGCGGTGCCGGAGGGTGCGTCCACCTTGTGCGGGTGGTGCAGTTCGACGACCTCGACGGACTCGAAGTACGGGGCCGCGATCTGGGCGAACTTCATGGTGAGGACCGCGCCGATGGAGAAGTTCGGAGCGATGAGGACGCCGGTCTCCGGGGAGGCGGCGAGCCAGGTCCGCAGCTGCGCGAGGCGCTCCTCGGTCCAGCCGGTGGTACCGACGACCGCGTGGATGCCGTGGCGCACGCAGAAGTCGAGGTTCTCCATGACCGAGCTGGGGGTCGTCAGCTCGACGACCACCTGGGCGCCCGCCTCGGTGAGCGTCTCCAGCTTGTCCCCGCGGCCGAGGGCCGCGACCAGTTCCATGTCCTCGGCGGCCTCGACGGCCCTCACGGCCTCGGAGCCGATACGGCCCTGTGCACCGAGGACTGCCACGCGCAGCTTGCTCATTGCTTCGTCTTCCTTACGGATCGGGGTCAGGAGACCGCTTGGTGGAGGCGGTCCGCCTGCTTGTCCTTCAGCGGGCCGATCACCGAGAGCGAGGGCCGCTGGTCCAGTACATCGCGGGCGACCTCCCGGACGTCGTCCGGGGTGACGGCCGCGATCCGGTCCAGCATGTCGTCGACGGACATCTGGGTGCCCCAGCACAGCTCGCTCTTGCCGATGCGGTTCATCAGCGCGCCGGTGTCCTCCAGGCCGAGCACGGTCGAACCGGAGAGCTGGCCGACGGCGCGGGCGATCTCGTCGTCCGTGAGGCCGTCGGAGGCGACCTTGTGGAGCTCGTCGCGGCAGATCTTCAGGACGTCGTGGACCTGGCCCGGCCGGCAGCCCGCGTACACCCCGAAGAGGCCGCAGTCGGCGAAGCCCGAGGTGTACGAGTACACGCTGTAGGCCAGGCCGCGCTTCTCGCGGACCTCCTGGAAGAGACGGGAGGACATGCCGCCGCCGAGGGCGGTGTTCAGTACGCCCAGCGCCCAGCGGCGCTCGTCGGTGCGGGCCAGACCCGGCATGCCGAGGACCACGTGGGCCTGCTCGGTCTTCCGGTTCAGGAGCTCGACGCGGCCCGCCGCGCGCAGGGTGCGCAGGCCGTCGCGGGGGGCGACGGGGACCGCGTCGGTACGGGTGAGCGCGCCGGCCTTCTCGAAGGCGCGGCGGACCTGGCGTACCACCGTGGCGTGGTCGACGTTGCCCGCGGCGGCGACGACCAGGTGGGTCGGGTCGTAGTGCTTCTTGTAGAAGCGGGCGATCTGGCCGCGGGTGAGGGCGTTGACCGTGTCGACGGTGCCGAGGACCGGGCGGCCCAGCGGGGTGTCGCCGAACATGGTCTGCGCGAACAGCTCGTGCACCACGTCACCGGGGTCGTCCTCGGTCATCGCGATCTCTTCGAGGATGACACCGCGCTCGGCGTCCACGTCCTCGTCGAGGATGAGCGAGCCCGTGAGCATGTCGCAGACGACGTCGATCGCCAGCGGCAGGTCGGTGTCGAGGACCCGGGCGTAGTAGCAGGTGTACTCCTTCGCCGTGAAGGCGTTCATCTCGCCGCCGACCGCGTCGATCGCGGCGGAGATGTCGAGGGCGGACCGCTTGTGGGTGCCCTTGAAGAGGAGGTGCTCCAGGTAGTGGGTCGCGCCGTTCAGCGAAGGGGTCTCGTCGCGGGATCCGACGTGCGCCCAGATGCCGAAGGTGGCGGAGCGCACGGAGGGGAGGGTCTCGGTGACGATCCGGAGGCCGCCGGGGAGGGTCGTACGGCGGACCGTGCCGATGCCGTCCTTGCCCGGGAGAAGCGTTTGGGTACGGGCGACGGCCCGCCCCTCCGAAGAGGGGCGGGCCGTCGCGCGGGAACTACGGGACGTCACTTGGCAGCGTCGTCCTTGTCACCCTCGGCAGCGTCCTCGTCCGCGATCACGGGGATCAGGGACAGCTTGCCGCGCTGGTCGATCTCGGCGATCTCGACCTGGACCTTGGAGCCGATCGCCAGCACGTCCTCGACGTTCTCCACGCGCTTGCCACCGGCGAGCTTGCGGATCTGCGAGATGTGCAGGAGGCCGTCCTTGCCCGGGAGCAGGGAGACGAAGGCACCGAAGGTGGTGGTCTTGACGACCGTACCCAGGTAGCGCTCGCCGACCTCCGGCATGGTCGGGTTGGCGATGCCGTTGATCGTGGCGCGGGCGGCCTCGGCCTGCGAGCCCTGCTGGGCACCGATGTAGATGGTGCCGTCGTCCTCGATCGTGATCTCGGCGCCGGTGTCCTCCTGGATCTGGTTGATCATCTTGCCCTTGGGGCCGATGACCTCACCGATCTTGTCCACCGGGATCTTGACGGTGATGATGCGCGGCGCGTTCGGGGACATCTCGTCCGGAACGTCGATCGCCTCGTTCATCACGTCGAGGATGTGCAGACGCGCGTCGCGGGCCTGCTTCAGCGCGGCGGCCAGGACCGAGGCGGGGATGCCGTCGAGCTTGGTGTCGAGCTGGAGCGCGGTCACGAACTGCTTCGTGCCGGCGACCTTGAAGTCCATGTCGCCGAAGGCGTCCTCCGCACCGAGGATGTCGGTGAGGGCGACGTAGTGCGTCTGGCCGTCGATCTCCTCGGAGATCAGACCCATGGCGATACCGGCGACGGCGGCCTTGAGCGGCACACCGGCGTTCAGCAGCGACATGGTGGAGGCGCAGACCGAGCCCATGGACGTCGAACCGTTGGAGCCGAGGGCCTCGGACACCTGACGGATCGCGTAGGGGAACTCCTCGCGCGTCGGAAGGACCGGCACGATGGCGCGCTCGGCGAGCGCGCCGTGGCCGATCTCGCGGCGCTTGGGCGAGCCCACGCGGCCGGTCTCACCGACGGAGTACGGCGGGAAGTTGTAGTTGTGCATGTAGCGCTTGCGGGTCACCGGGGAGAGGGTGTCCAGCTGCTGCTCCATACGGAGCATGTTGAGGGTGGTGACGCCCAGGATCTGGGTCTCGCCACGCTCGAACAGCGCCGAGCCGTGCACGCGCGGGATGGCCTCGACCTCGGCCGCGAGCGTACGGATGTCCGTGAGGCCACGGCCGTCGATGCGGACCTTGTCCTTGATGACGCGCTCGCGGACCAGCTTCTTGGTCAGCGCGCGGTAGGCGCCCGAGATCTCCTTCTCGCGGCCCTCGAAGGCCGGGAGAAGCTTCTCGGCGGCGAGCTCCTTGATGCGGTCGAGCTCGGCCTCGCGCTCCTGCTTGCCGGCGATGGTGAGCGCCTTGGTGAGCTCACCCTTGACGGCGGCGGTGAGCGCCTCCAGGACGTCGTCCTGGTAGTCCAGGAAGACCGGGAACTCGCCGGTGGGCTTGGCGGCCTTGGCGGCGAGGTCCGACTGGGCCTTGCAGAGGGCCTTGATGAAGGGCTTCGCGGCTTCGAGACCGGCGGCGACGACCTCTTCGGTCGGCGCCTCGGCGCCGCCCTTGACGAGCTCGATGGTCTTCTCGGTGGCCTCGGCCTCGACCATCATGATCGCGACGTCGCCGTCCTCCAGGACGCGACCGGCGACGACCATGTCGAAGACGGCGTCCTCAAGCTCGGTGTGCGTCGGGAAGGCGACCCACTGGCCCTTGATCAGGGCGACGCGGGTGGCGCCGATGGGGCCGGAGAAGGGCAGGCCCGCCAGGATCGTGGACGCCGAGGCGGCGTTGATCGCGACCACGTCGTACAGGTGGTCGGGGTTGAGCGCCATGATCGTCTCGACGATCTGGATCTCGTTGCGCAGGCCCTTCTTGAAGGAGGGGCGCAGCGGGCGGTCGATCAGGCGGCAGGTGAGGATCGCGTCCTCGGAGGGGCGGCCCTCCCGGCGGAAGAAGGAGCCGGGGATCTTGCCGGCCGCGTACTGCCGCTCCTCGACGTCCACCGTCAGGGGGAAGAAGTCGAGCTGGTCCTTGGGGCGCTTCGAGGCGGTGGTCGCCGAAAGGACCATCGTGTCGTCGTCCAGGTAGGCGACGGCGGAGCCGGCGGCCTGCTTGGCCAGACGGCCGGTCTCGAAGCGGATGGTGCGGGTACCGAAGGCGCCGTTGTCGATGACGGCCTCGGCGTAGTGGGTCTCGTTCTCCACTAGCGGTTTCTCCTACGTGTTCGTCTTTGCGTCCGGGGCCCGTGTGGCCGGGGACGGTGTGCGACGGTGGCGGAGAAGCGCGCCTCGGGTGCTGGCCGGTCTTCGATCGAAGCACCCGGGGATTCGTTCCGGGGGCCACTACCGAGGACCGGCGGCGAGCCGGCGGCTCCTCGCTCGTCGTTATGGGGGTTGTGCGACCAGCCTACGGGCCGATGCGCACTTTGTGCACGTACAGCAAAGGGAGCGGCCCCCTGAAAGGGGGAACCGCTCCCTCAACGGCGACTTACTTGGCGCCGCCGGCCGCACCACGGCGGATGCCGAGCCGGTCGACGAGCGTACGGAAGCGCGCGATGTCCTTCTTGGCCAGGTACTGCAGCAGGCGGCGGCGCTGGCCGACCAGGATCAGCAGACCACGACGGGAGTGGTGGTCGTGCTTGTGCTGCTTGAGGTGCTCGGTCAGGTCCGAGATGCGACGGGAAAGCATGGCGACCTGGACCTCGGGGGAGCCGGTGTCGCCCTCCTTGGTGCCGAACTCGGTCATGATCTGCTTCTTGACAGCGGCGTCGAGAGCCACGCGGATCTCCTCTAGGTATTCGTGCGCCCGTGAGTGCCCCTGGTCTTGATCTCAGGAGAAGCTTCCGTGACTCGACGGGCGAAGGTCCGATGGGCGCAGCTTCCAGAGGATTCCGGGAGCGCGTACACAAACGGCCGTCACACAGCGTACCAGCTCGCCGGAGCGCCCCCGGAGCAGACCTCTACTTGCTGGTCAAGGACCGGACCGTGGTGAAGACGTCGAGGACGGCGAGGCAGAGCGGGACGAGGGAGAGCAGGACGACGCCCTCGGCCAGGTCGAGGAGCCGGCCCCAGAACGGGGAGAGGCCCTTCCTCGGGATGATCAGGCCGATCGCGGTGATCAGCGCGGCTCCGGCGGCGACCGCCGCGGTGAGCCAGATCGTACGGATGTCCAGGGGGCCCCGGTCCCCGTACATGAGGAAGTCCTTGATCAGGTCCACCGGCGGGTTGAGGGAGAGGCCGAGGACGAGCAGCGCGATGGCGGCGAGGCCGGCGACCAGGACGCAGGCGACCTGCGAGGTGTAGCGGAAGAGGCGGGCGCGCAGCAGCATCGCCAGGCCGGCGGCGAGGGCGAGGAACTGGCCCCAGACGTTTCCGGCGAAGCCGAGGACGGCGGCGGAGCCGACGACGACCGCCGCGCAGCCGCCGACCAGGCCGAGGAGCATCTCGTGGCCGCGGCGGGCCTGGAGCGCGATGCGCTCGCCGTCGACGGGCTGGAGCTCCTCGCCGGAGGGCTGCTGCGGGTCGCCGTGGAACTCGTCGTCGGTGGCGCTGCGGGGAGCGGCGTAGCCGATGGGGAGCCGGGCGAAGCGGGCGGAGAGTCCGGGCAGGAAGGCGACGAGGCCGATGGCGACGGGGGCGCAGGCGGCGGCCGTCTCGGTGGCGGTCGACTCGGTGAGGATCGCCACGAAGGTGGCGAGGGTGCCGACGGTGGCGAGGAAGGTGGCGGCGACGAAGGGTGCGTCACCGCTGGGGGTGAGCGCGACCAGGGCCACCGAGGCGACGAGGACGGTGACGGAGCCGAGCAGGAACTGCAGGCGGCCGGGGCCCTGGCCGGCGTCGGGGCCGACGATGCCGGAGCCGGCGATGAGCAGCAGCGGCAGCGCGCCGAGGCCGAGGGCGACGGCGGTCGCCCGGTCGCCGTACACGCGGGCACGCACTCCGGCGAAGGCGGTGAGGAGGAATCCCGCGGCGCCCGCGATGATCCCGGGGAGGCTGTGCATGTCGTGGCGGACCGGGTCGGCGAACCACAGCACGAAGCCCATCAGGACGAGGAGCAGCACGCCGCCGACGAGTCCGGCGCCGCGCAGCAGTTCGTCGCTCCACAGATGCCGGTCGCGGGTGACGGCGGAGGCGACGGCGTCGGACACGTCGTCGTAGACGGCCGGCGGCAGGGACTGGGCGAACGGGCGCAGGGAGAGCACCTCGCCGTCGAGGACCTGCTGGGCCGCGAGGGTGCGGGCCCCGTCGAGGACGGATCCGTCCCGGCGGACCAGGTGGTAGCCCGTGGGCGTACCGGCGGCCTGTGTCTGTCCGGTGAGCCGCAGGATCTCCGGGTAGACGTCGGCGACGGCGATGTCCTCGGGGAGTGCGACGTCGATGCGGCTGTCCGGCGCCACGACGGTGACGCGGCAGAAGCCGGTCGCTGCGGTCGTACTCACGTGTCTGGACCCCCTGATTCGCGGTTGCGCACGATGCGCGCGCCACCCTACCGGGGACGGGGGGTGGGGGCTGCAAGTAGGATCGCCGTCCCATGGGGGAAGTCCGTGCGCTCGACTGCCGACAGGGGTGCCGTGCGGATGCTCCCGCCACGAGCCCGCCTCCAACGAGGGATTGATGCGCCGGTGAGCCAGATCGTCGTCAAACGCCCGCCGAGGTCACTTCCGCCGGAAGTGCCCGGTGAGGAACTGATCCTGGAGTCTCCGCCGGAACTCCCGCGGGGACAGCAGGAGTCGGCGTTGATGCAGCTCCTGCCGATGCTCGGCATGGGCTCCTCGGTCGTGTTCTTCTTCATGACGCCGTCGGCGATCATGAAGATCATGGGCACGCTGATGCTGGTGTCGACGGTCGCTATGGCCGTCGCCCAGTTCGTCAGATTCCGTCGCGGTACGCAGGGGCAAATGTCAGATGTCCGCCGCGACTACCTCAAATACCTCGCGCAGACCCGTCGTACGGTGCGGCGCACGGCCCGCAAGCAGCGGGACGCGCAGCTGTATCTGCACCCCTCCCCCGAGCAGTTGTGGTCGGTCGTGGCCGAGGGCTCGCGGGTGTGGGAGCGCCGGGTCGGCGACCATGACTTCGGGCAGGCGCGGATCGGGCTGGGGGCGCAGCAGTTGGCGACGCCGCTGGTGGCGCCGGACACGGCTCCGGTGGACGAGCTGGAGCCGCTGTGCGCGGGTGCCATGCAGCAGTTCCTCGCGGTGCACGGCACCCTGGACGGGCTGCCGATGGCGGTCTCGATGCGGGCGTTCTACCACGTGACGGTGTCGGGTGACGCGGAGTCGGCGCAGGCGACGGCGCGTGCCCTGGTGTCGCAGCTGGTGACCCTGCACTCCCCCGACGACCTGATGCTCGCCGTGGTCGCGACGCGGCCCGCGCAGGAGCGCTGGGACTGGACGAAGTGGCTGCCGCACACCCAGGTGCCGGGGCAGGTCGACGGGGCGGGCACGAAGCGCCTGTTCGGCGACGACCTCAATGAACTGGAGCAGTTGATCCGCTCGAAGCTGGACGGGCGGCCGCGGTTCTCCCGGGAGAACCAGCCGGTCCTCGACCAGCCGCACGTGGTCGTGGTCCTGGACTCCGATTCGACGCGCGGTGGCATGGTGCCGCCGGACTCCCTGCTCGCGGCGGCCGAGGGCCTCCAGGGCGTGACGATCGTCGAGGTGGTCTCCGGCGACCTCGACGAGCCGCGCGGCGGTCTCTCGGTGGTGGTTCGGCCGGGCCGGCTGCGGCTGGAGTCGGGAGGCGGCTTCGCGTACGAGGGGCTGCCGGACGGCATCTCGCTGCCCGCGGCGGAGGCCCTGGCGCGCCAGCTGGCGCCGCTGCGGATGGGCGGCGGGGACGACGACGAGCCGCTGCTCGCCAATCTGGACTTCACGGATCTGCTGAACCTGGGCGACGCCGCCTCGGTGGACGTGGCACGGACCTGGCGGCCCCGCTCGGTGGCCGAACGGCTCCGGGTGCCGATCGGTGTCGGCGAGGACGGCCAGCCGGTCATGCTGGACCTCAAGGAGGCCGCGCAGGAGGGCATGGGCCCGCACGGTCTGTGCGTGGGCGCCACCGGTTCCGGAAAGTCGGAGCTGCTGCGGACGCTGGTCCTCGGTCTCGCGGTGACGCACTCCTCGGAGACGCTGAACTTCGTCCTCGCGGACTTCAAGGGCGGCGCGACCTTCGCGGGCATGTCGCAGATGCCGCACGTGGCGGCGGTCATCACCAACCTGTCCGACGACCTGACGCTGGTCGACCGCATGGGCGACGCGATCCGCGGCGAGCTGCAGCGGCGCCAGGAGCTGCTGCGGTCGGCGGGCAACTACGCCAACATCCACGACTACGAGAAGGCACGTGCGGCGGGTGCCCCGCTCGAACCGCTGGCCTCGCTCGTCCTGGTCATCGACGAGTTCTCCGAGCTCCTCACCGCCAAGCCGGACTTCATCGACATGTTCATCCAGATCGGCCGCATCGGCCGCTCCCTGGGTGTGCATCTGCTCCTCGCGTCGCAGCGCCTGGAGGAGGGCAAGCTGCGCGGCCTGGACACGTACCTCTCGTACCGGATCGGTCTGCGGACGTTCTCGGCCGCGGAGTCGCGGACGGCGATCGGTGTGCCGGACGCGTACCACCTGCCGTCGGTGCCCGGTTCGGGCTATCTGAAGTTCGGTACGGACGAGATGACCCGCTTCAAGGCGGCGTACGTCTCGGGGACGTACCGGACCGGCGGGCCGCGTCTGGAGATCGGACAGCTGCCGGTGGAGCGGCGTCCCGCGGTGTTCACGGCGGCGCCGGTGCCGGTGGTGTACGCGGCACCGGACCCGGCGTACCTCACGGCGCAGCGGGCGGAGGAGGACGACGCGCTCGCGGACACCGTCCTCGACGTGATCGTGCGCCGTCTGGAGGGTCAGGGCGTGCCGGCGCACCAGGTGTGGCTGCCGCCGCTCGACCAGGCGCCCTCGCTCGACCAGCTGCTTCCGGGTCTGGCGCAGACCGCGGACCGGGGGCTCACGGCGACGGAGTACACGCGTCAGGGCGGGCTCACGGTGCCGCTCGGCCTCATCGACAAGCCGTTCGAGCAGCGGCGTGAGGTCCTGTACCGGGACTTCTCGGGTGCGGCCGGTCACATGATGGTGGTCGGCGGTCCGCAGTCCGGCAAGTCGACGATGATGCGGACGCTCATCTCGTCGTTCGCGCTCACCCACACCCCGGCCGAGGTGCAGTTCTACTGCCTGGACTTCGGTGGCGGCGGCATGGTCTCGCTCGCCGATCTGCCGCATGTCGGCGGGGTCGCGTCCCGGCTCGACCCGGAGCGGGTGCGGCGTACGGTCGCCGAGGTGATGGGCGTGCTGAACCGGCGGGAGGAGTTCTTCCGCTCGAACTCCATCGACTCGATCGCCACCTACCGGCGCAAGCGGGCCGCGGGCGAACTGCCGGGCGAGGCCTGGGGCGACGTCTTCCTGGTCGTGGACGGCTGGGGCGGTTTCCGCAACGACTACGACACGCTGGAGCCGATCGTCGCGGACATCGCGGCGCGCGGTCTGGGCTACGGCATCCATGTGGTGATCACCGCCTCCCGGTACATGGAGGTGCGGGCGGCGCTCAAGGACCAGATGCTGGGCCGGCTCGAACTGCGGCTCGGTGACGTCATGGACTCCGAGTTCGACCGCAAGGTCGCGGCGAACGTGCCGCCCGGCGTGCCGGGTCGCGGCCAGGTGCCGGAGAAGCTCCACTTCATGGGGGCGCTGCCGCGCATCGACGGGTCGAGCTCGTCCGTGGACCTGTCGGACGGCACGTCGGCGTTCGTACGGTCGGTGCAGGCGTCCTGGACGGGGGCCCCGGCCCCCGCGGTGCGGCTGCTGCCGCGCAAGCTGCCGGCGGAGCGGCTGCCGAAGGGCTTCGAGTACCCGCAGCACGGCATCGCGATCGGCATCGACGAGACGAACCTGGAGCCGGTGTTCGTCGACTTCGAGTCGGACCCGTTCTTCCTGGTCTTCGGCGAGAGCGAGTCCGGCAAGACGGCGCTGCTCCGGCTCATCGCCAAGCAGCTGTGCGAGCGGTACACGCCGGAGCAGGCGCGGATCGTGGTGGGTGACTACCGGCGCACGATGCTGGAGGCGGTCGCGCCCTCGCACCTCCTGGAGTACGCGCCGATGGCCTCCGCCATGCAGATGCACATGGAGGCCATCAACACGGTGATGACGAAGCGGGCGCCCAAGCCCGACATCACGCCGCAGCAGCTGCGGGACCGCAGCTGGTGGACGGGTCCGCAACTGTACGTCCTGGTCGACGACTTCGAGTTGGTGGCCACCAACTCGGGGAACCCGCTGGCGGTCCTGGTGGAGAACCTGCCGTTCGCGCGGGACGTCGGGATCCGGTTCATCGTGGCGCGCAGCGCCGCGGGCGCGTCGCGGGCGATGTACGAGCCGTTCATGCAGCGCATGAGGGAGCTGGGCGCGCAGGGCGTGCTGCTCTCCGGCGACCCGGGCGAGGGCGACATCCTCGGCAACGTCCGGGCGCGGCCGATGCCTCCGGGCCGGGGCACGTTCGTGTCGCGGAAGCGGGGCACGCCGCTGGTCCAGCTGGGCTGGCTGCCGGAACGGCACTGACGGAGCGGGTCCGTCAGGGCGGGTCCGTCAGTGCAGGTCCGACGGAACGGCACTGACGGAGCGGGTCTGACGGGCGCGGGAATTCCCGCTGATCGGGTACGGCGGTCCCACTACTGTGGGAGGGACCGCCGTACCACCGCGAAGGGAACGCGCCGATGACCGACGCAGACATCAGCACGAGCAGCTCCGACAGCGCCGCGGGCAGCGCAGCCGACAGCGCTCTGGCCGCCGAGAAGCAGCGCCAGAAGGACGAGCTGTACGCGCTCGACATCTCCGGCGTCGCGTGGGAGGGCGCTCCCGGGACGAGCCCGGACGAGGAGCGGGTGGAGATCGCCCGGCTCCCCGAGGGCGCGGTGGCGATGCGTTCGTCCCTCGACAAGGAGACGGTGCTGCGTTACACGAAGGCCGAGTGGGACGCGTTCGTCCTCGGCGCCAGGGACGGCGAGTTCGACCTGCGGTGACCCGCGGACGCACGTGAGGGGGTGACCCGTCGGACGGGCCACCCCCTCACGCGTGTCTCTGCCGGTCGGCAGAGTCGCTCACATCATGCGGAACCGGGCGGCGTTGCCCTTGTCGGTGTCCTGGTAGCCCATGACCGACTCGTCGAGGAGCTGGGCGATGCGTGCCAGGTCCTGGTTCATGCCGGCCATGTCGCGGGTCAGACGGTCCTGGCTCTCGCGGTAGGCGACCTTCGCCTCGCCTTCCCAGTTGGAGGCGACACGGTTGACCTCGGCCATGAGGTCGTCGAGCTTCTGGGTGAGCGTGGTGGAGGTCAGGCGGGTGTCGGCCGCCGCCTGCGTCACGGTGTCGTAATTGACCGCAGTGGTCATGATGATGACTCCTGAAGTGAGAGTGGCGCGGAGGACTGTGGGGACCGGGCTGCTCAGACGCCCAGGATGGCGCTCTGGCCGCCGCCGCTGGAGTCCATGGTCTTGAAGGACCGCAGACGGTCCTCTTCCTCCTGCGTGAACCCGTCGGCGCTCATGCGCATGATCTCCTCGAGCTTGCTGAGCTCGGCACGCATGCTGCGCAGACGCTGGTTCAGGTCGTTCTGGACCCGGTCGTACTCCTTGCTCGCAGCGCCCTGCCAGCCCGCCTGGACGCGGTCGACCACGCCGTTGAGGTTGGTGATGCGGGACTGGAGCTCGTCGGAGAAGTCCTGGATCCGGCCGGCGAGCTTGACTTGTTCGGCACTGGTTACGTTCAGGTCTTTCGACATCTTGCCCCTTCTTCCTTCGGTGACGTCGACGGCTGGGCCATCGGGCCATCCGGTCGTGATGCGGACGGGAATCTTCTGATGCCGCCCCCGTGCTGGGATCGCACTGCCGTGCGCCCAGCGGTCACTTTAGCCATTGACGGCGGCAGTTCCAACTGCAAAGGAGGGTCGGGATACTTGACCTCTACGCGGGTCAACGTGCCCCCCTTCTGCGGCGGCTGTCGCGGATCACGGTGGCGGTCCCGGCGACCACGGCCACCAGGACGACACCGATCCCCAACGTGTAGGTGGCGAGCCGTTCGGAGCGCTCCTGAGGCGTCTCCGACAGCGCCAGGCGGGCCGGCTCGGGAGCCGGCGGCTTGGGCGGGCGAGGGTCGGGCGTGGGCGCGGTGGGCGGCGCCCCGGGGGCGTCCGCCAGGGCCCGCACCGGGTCGACGACACCCCAACCGACGTAGTTGTCACGTCCGTTGACCGAGCGGACGGCGGTCTGCTCGATCCGGGCGACGATCTGGGCCGCGGACCAGTCGTCGTGCTCGGCGCGGAGCAGGGCGGCGACACCGGCGACGTACGGCGCGGAGAAGCTGGTGCCGTTGTCGACGCACTGGCCGCCGCCGGGGACCGTGGAGACGACGTCGACGCCGGGGGCGGCGACGCCCACGAAGTCGCCGGCCTGGGAGAACGCGGCGCGCTCGTTGTTCCGGTCGGAGGAGGCGACGGCGAGGACGCCGGGGAAGGCGGCCGGGTAGGTCTTCTTGAAGGTGCCGTCCATGCCGTCGTTGCCGGCGGAGGCGACGACGACGACGTTCTTCTTGATCGCCTCGGCCACCGCCTTGGCCATGTCCGAATCCGCTGTGAGCGGCTCGGTGGTGTCCTGCGAGATGTTGATGACGTGGGCGCCCTTGGCGACGGCCCACGTGATGGCCTGCGCCATCGTGTCGGACTTGCCGCTGTTCTTCTCGTCGTTCTGACGGATCGGGATGATCGTCGCCTCCGGCGCGAGGCCGACGAAGCCGGTTCCCTTGCGGGGGCGGGCGGCGATGATGCCGGCGACCTTGGTGCCGTGGCCGACCTGGTCGACGGTGCCGTCGGTCTTGCCGCGCTGCTCGTCGCCGAAGCCGGGGTTCTTCTTGTCGGGCTTGAGGTAGTCCTTGCCCAGCTTGGGGTCGACGGCGCTCCGCAGCTGCGGGTTGACGTCGTCGACGCCCGTGTCGATGACCGCGACCTTGACGCCCTTGCCCTTGGTGTCCTGCCACAGCTCGTCGAGGAGGACCCGCTGGAGCGGCCAGGGGGTGTCCGCGATCTGCTTCTTCATCGGGAAGGTGCATTCGCCGCTGCCGTCGAGGACAGGGCCGTCGCCGCGCTCCGGGACGGACTGGGCGGCCGAGGCCGCGCCCGGGGCGGCGAGGAGCGCGCCGAGGGTGCCCGCGGCGAGGAGGGCCGCGGCGCGGGACGGCGTACGGGTCGCCGCGCGGAGCGTCGTGCGGGAGTTCTTCGTCACCGGTGCCACCCCCTAGGAACCCTGCGGCTGACGCGCGCTGTTGGCGTCGAGCCGGGGACCCTTCGAAAGGAACTCGGACCATTCGATGGGGATCCGCGCCGGCACGACCTTCTCGTAGCCGAGACGCTTCTGGGCGTCGCTGGGTTCCGGGCGTCCGTCGGCCGACTTCTCCTTGTCCCCGGTGCCGATCTCGGAACGGGCGGAGTCGCTGTCGCCGTTGGCCTGGACCGCGTAGCGGAGGCCCGTGTCGGTGACGAGGAACAGCGAGCCGTCGGGCGTCTTCTGCTTGCCCTGGATCTGGGTGTAGAGCAGACCGGTGCCGGGCGTGACGTACGTGCTGCTGCCGCCCGCGGTGATGTCGGCCGGGTACTTGGTGCCCGCCCAGGTCGTGAGGGTCGTCTGCCCCCTCTCGCCGACGCCGGTGAGGACGCTGCAGACGGTGTCGCGGGCACCCACTCCGGTGACGGAGTTGACGACCTTGGTCGTCTGCTTCTTCGGCCACTTCGCCCCGCCGTTGAAGACGGTCGGGTCCGGGACGAAGGAGGAGGCGTCGGCGGGAGTGGCCTTGCCGTCCATGTCGAGCGAGCGGGTCTGCGGGGCGTTGATGAGCAGCCAGGCGGTGAACGGCGTGACCGGCTGCACCTTGCCGGGGAGTACGACGTAGTTCTGGGGCCCGGAGCCGGTCGGCGCGAGGAGGACGTTGCCGATCCGGCTCTCGGTCTCGGTCAGGGTGGCGCCGGGGATCTGGGTGGTGCGGCCGACATCGCCGCTGTTGATGCGCGGGAAGTCGATCTCGTCGCCGGTGTTCAGCGTGGCGAGCCAGTCGTCGGTGACCGACTGCGGCTCTCTGCCGAGGCCGACGAGCGCGGTGAGCAGTCCGGTGGAGTCGGCCTTCACCGGGTACTTGGTGCCGGTGTGGTCGACGAGGAACTGGGCCGCGCCCTTCTGCCCCTTGACGTACAGGATCTCCCCGTCGTCGAGCCGGTTGTCGTCCTGGGTGAGCTTCAGGTCCCGCTCGGCGAAGACGAAGGTCGCCTTCTGGACGCTGGCGCCCGCGCCACCACCGGGCTGCTCGCAGACCGCCCAGCGCTTGGGCTTCCCCGCCTCGTCCGCGGTGGGCAGCCGGTCGGGGGCGTACGGGATGCCGAGGATCGGGCCGCGCGGGGGTGTGCCCTTGTCCAGCTCCGTGTCGGAGACCTGAACGACCTGGAACTGGTCGGGGTTGAGGAGGAGTCGCGCGGAGGCGAGGTTGAGGACCGGGTGGAGCAGTGTCTTCGCGTCCTTGCCCTTGCCGGTCTGCAGGACCACGTACCGGGTGGTCGACTGCTTGCCGACGATGACCCGGGTGCCGGGCATGTCCCAGTTCTTGGGGGCCTGCGGCTTGAACATGCCCCAGGCGCCGAAGCCCGCGACGACCAGTGCGGCGACGATCATCCCGGGAACGAGCGCGCGCAGCGGCTTCGGTGCCCCCTCCTCCGTGCCGGAGGGCGAGGGTTGGAGGAATGCCGCCACCGTGCGCTTCTTCGCAAAGGTGTACGCGTTGAGCTCATCCCGCCGCGATGCCATGAGTCCCCATTCTCGTCAGGCGCGATCTTCGCGCGGGAGCCAGGGAGGTGACACCCTGGCCCCGGCCGTCGGACCGGCCCCCTACTATGCCTGCTGTCCCGTGGGGTTCGTGGGGCGGGTAGGGTGATCCGGCCGCCAAAGCCCTGGCGGGCCAGGGTGATCGGGATGAATTGAGGGGGATTCTCCATCATGGCTTCCGCGACGCGGACGCGGCCCGCCGCGGCCACCACTTCAGAACCCCCGTCCACGGGACCCGTTTCCTCGGTCTCACCGAGGCTCCAGGCGCGCCCGGGACACTTCGGTTCGTTTCAACTGCAACAGCTCGTACTGGTCGAGGTGGCGGCGGCGCTGCTCCTTGTCGCCTGGGTCGTCGAGCCGGTGCTGCTCGCGCCCGCCGGCGTCGTCGCCGTCGTGCTCGTCCTGCTCGCGGTCGTCCGCCGGCACCGCCGCTCGCTGCCCGAGTGGCTCGGTACGTTCTTCGCGCTACGGGCCCGTAGCCGCCGGGCGTCCTCGTTCACGGTGCCGGAGGGCACCGAGCCGGGACTCGCTCCGGTCGTGGAGTGCGACCCGGCGCTGCGGACCTACGCGTACAGCGACCGCGACCGGCGACCGGTCGGCATGATCGGCGACGGCACCTTCCTGACCGCCGTGCTGCGGGTCGAGTCGGACGGCACGGCGCTGCGCCCGGACCGCGGCGCGCGGCCGCTGCCCGTCGGGCTCGTCCGTGACGTGCTGAGCGTGGACGGCATCCGTCTGGAGTCGGCGCAGATCGTGCAGCACACGCAGCCCGCTCCCGCGCCGCACCTGCCCGCGCAGTCGATGGCCGCCCGCAACTACGGGCCGCTCCAGGCGCAGACGGGTTCGCCCGCCGTACGGATCACCTGGATCGCGCTCAAACTCGACCCCGAACTCTGCCCGGAGGCGGTCGCCGCGCGCGGTGGCGGTCTCGCGGGCGCGCAGAAGTGCGTGGTGCGCGCGGCGGACCAGCTGGCCAGCCGGCTCGCGGGCGCCGGGTTCAGTGCGAGCGTGCTGACGGAGCAGGAACTCACCTCGGCGCTCGCCACCTCGACCTGTGCCAGCCCGATGGCGATAGCGCAGGCCGGCCGGGGACAGACGCAGGGGCGCAGGACCCAGGAGACCGCGCGGACCTGGCGGGTGGACGACCGGCGGCACACGACGTACTGGGTGGGGCGCTGGCCCCAGCTCGGCGGTCAGGGCGGCGCGGGGGCCTCGATGCCGCAGCTGGTGGCCCTGCTGACCTCGCTGCCCGCGCTCGCGACGACGTTCAGCCTGACGCTGAGCGGCGGGGACCGGCAGGAGGTGACGGTGGCCGGACACGTACGGATCACCGGGCGCAGCGACGAGGAACTGGTCGCCGCGCGGCACGAACTGGAGCGCGCGGCGCGCGGGGTGAGGACGGGACTCGTGCGACTCGACCGTGAACAGGTTCCCGGCATGCTCGCGACGCTTCCGCTGGGAGGTGCGCGCTGATGTCCCACTCCGCTTCCTCTCCGTCCTTCGGCACACCGGCTCGTTCCGGCGATTCCGCCGGCTCCGGCAGGTCCGGCAGGTCCGCTTCCCGGGGGACGGGTTCCCGGGGTACGGGGCGCGCCACGAAGCCCCGGTTCGGTTTCGGGCTCGTCGGGCCGCGCCGCGACCGGCACGCCGTCCCCCTCGACCAACTCGAAGCACTGGCCCTGCCGGTCGGCGACGACGGCATGGTGATCGGCGTCGACGCCGAGAGCTGGCCGGCGGTGCTCGGCATCAACCGGCCCGTTCCGTACGACATCACGCTCATCGGCGGTCTGTGGACCGCGCAGGTGCTGGCCCTCCGGGCCGCCGCGACGGGTGCCCGGGTGGCGGTCGAGACCGGCCGCGCGCAGGCCTGGACGGCGCTGGCGCAGGCCGCCGGCGGCGGGCAGCCGTGCATCTCGCTGCACGACGTGGGGCGCGTGCCGCCGCAGGGCGCGTCCGCGGGCAGTCCGGTGGTCGTGGTCCGAGACTGCGGCATGCGGCCGCCGCGCGGCCGTGTCGTGTCGGCGCCCTGGCAGTCGGTGGTGACGCTGCTGCCGTACTTGAGTCCGGTCGCGCCCCGGCTCCTGGAGAAGTCCTCCCTCGTCGGCGTCCAGCGGGTGTCCCCCGACGAGGCCGCGCAGATCGGCCGCATCATGAGCCTGCCCCGCCACGAGTACGAGGCGCTGTCCACGCTCGCGGACGGAGTGACGCTGTGGTGTACGCCGAGCGACCGCCAGTTCGTCATGACGCAGGGGACCGACGCCGAGACCGGATTGTTGGGCGGCGCGCGCCGGATGGACTGAACGGCACGAAGTCGTTCAAGTACGTCCCTTTTTGCATCGTTTTGAACGGTCGGGGTTCTCACTCTGCGGCGCGGCCAGGTCACTTGGTGACCGAACCGGGTCACGGGGACGGGCGCGGAGGGGCCGTCGGGCCTGCCCGGGGGTTGCCCGCGCCGATTAGGGTGGAAGAGCCCCGCCCACAAAGGCACAAGGGTGCTCGACCACACCAGGAGGCAAAGTGAACGGCGATCGCGACGAGATCCGCGGGGGTTGGAGTCCGCCCGCCGACGATCAGTCCGACGCGGATCCCGCCGAGATGACGGGTGAGTTCACCATCGACTACACCCCGCCTGCCTGGTACACGCAGAACGCGTCGGGCGGTGCGGGCGCCGGCGGTGCCACTCCCCCGCCGCCGAGCGGAGCGCCGGTCCCCGTACCGGGGCTCCCGGCGGGCAGCGGCTTCGAGCCGAGCTGGAACGCGGCGGCTCCGCCGGTGGGCGGGCCCCAGGGGGGTACGCCCGCGGCAGGTACTCCTGCGGCGGGTGGACCTGCCGTGGGTGCGCCTCCGGTCGACGGATACGGAGTGCCTCCGGCGGGGGTGCCTCCGGTGGCCGTACCTCCGGCTGTCGTACCTCCCGCCATGACGCCCCCGATCGTCACGCCTCCCGTCGTCGGGGGGCCGGTCGCCGCTGCCGGTGCTTCGGTGCCGGGTGCCTTCCCGCCGCCCGCCCCGCTGCCGGGCACTCCGGGGCCGGCGCACACGCCTGCGCCCGAAGCGGCCGCGCCCGCGACGCCGTTCGGGGGCGGGAACGTCGAGAGCGGCGCGACCATGCGCTTCTCCCCCGCCTCGCTCCAGCGTGAGATCGCGGAGCGGACGGCGGAGGCCACCGCGGCCACGGCGACGCCCGAAGGCGGCGCCGCGGACGTGACGGACCAGGGCCAGGAGCAGGTCGACGCCCCCGCACCGGCCGAGTCCGCCGCCGGGGAGCCGACCGGGACCGCCGACGACAGCGCCGCGCAGCCCACCGAGAGCGCGGACGGCAGCGCGTCCGCCCAGGTCGACGCGACCGACGAGACGGGCTCCGGCGGCGCCGAGAGCCCCGCTTCCGCGGGCGTGCCGGAGGTCCACGACGAGTCGGCGACCGAGGCGGCCGCCGATGCCGTGGCGAGTGCGCACGCGGACGACTCCGGGGCTGCCGGGGACGCCATGACGGACTCCGCAGCGGTCACCGATGCGTCGGCCACCGATGCGCCGATCGCCGACCCGGCGGTCACCGACGCCGCACCCGCGGACGCCTCCCGCGACTCCGTGGCCCCGGACGCCCTCCCCGCCGCTCCCGAAGCCCTGACGGAGCCCCCGGCCCCCACCCTCTACCCGTCGGCCACCGACGCCGCGCCGCAGGGCTTCGGTCCCGGTACGGCTCCCGGCCCCTTCCCGGGTGCCGCGCCCGCGCCCGAGCAGCCCTTCCCGGCCGCCGGTCCGCAGGCCGGTGCCGGGTTGCCCCCGCTGCCGCCGTCCTTCCAGCCGGCCGCTCCCGGGCCCGCCCAGCAGTGGCCCGCGCAGCCGGGCCCGGGCGCCCAGCCGGCCCCCCAGGCCGCGCCGTTGCCGCCCGCCGCCTGGTCGGCGCCTGCGACTCCCGAGGCCACCGGTCCCGTACCGCCGCAGGCGCAGCCGCAGCCCCAGACGCCCGGCGCGTACGGCTACCCGCACGCCCAGCAGGCGCAGCCCGGCCAGCCGCAGCCGCAGCAGGCCGGCGCCTACGGCTACCCGCAGGCGCCCCAGGCCCCCCAGGCCCCGGAGCCCCAGCCCCAGCCGCAGGCCCCCGCTCCCCAGGGCGGCTACGGCTTCCCGCAGCCCGGCACGCCTCCGCAGCAGGCCGGTTACGGCTACCCGCAGCAGCCCGGCGCTCCCGGTGGCGTGCCGCCGCAGGCCCAGGGCGGTTACGGCTACCCGCACCCCGCCGCCGTACCCCCGCAGGCCCAGGCCCCCCAGGTCCCCCAGTACCCGCACGACGGGCAGCCCGTCGATCCGCGGACCGGGGCCGCCTGGCCCTCGCCCGTGACACACGACCAGCGGGAGCGGTCCGTGCCGGGCGCCCCGCTCGGGTACAACGCGGCGGTCGAGCTGTCCTCCGACCGGCTCCTGCGGAACAACAAGCAGAAGCCCAAGTCCAGCCGGACGCCCGGTGGCGCCGCCGCCCGCTTCAAGCTCGGCGGGAAGAAGGAGGAGGCGGAGCGGCAGCGCAAGCTGGAGCTGATCCGGACCCCCGTCCTCTCCTGCTACCGGATCGCGGTCATCTCGCTCAAGGGCGGTGTCGGCAAGACCACGACGACCACCGCGCTGGGCGCGACCCTGGCGACCGAGCGGCAGGACAAGATCCTGGCGATCGACGCCAACCCGGACGCCGGAACCCTGGGCCGCCGGGTGCGGCGCGAGACCGGGGCGACCATCCGTGACCTGGTGCAGGCGATCCCGTACCTGAACTCGTACATGGACATCCGCCGGTTCACCTCGCAGGCGCCGTCCGGTCTGGAGATCCTCGCCAACGACGTGGACCCGGCCGTCTCGACGACCTTCAACGACGAGGACTACCGGCGGGCGATCGACGTCCTGGGCAAGCAGTACCCGATCATCCTCACGGACTCGGGCACGGGTCTGCTGTACAGCGCCATGCGCGGGGTGCTCGACCTCGCCGATCAGCTGATCATCATCTCCACGCCCTCCGTGGACGGCGCGTCCAGCGCCTCGACGACACTGGACTGGCTCTCCGCGCACGGTTACGCGGACCTGGTGCAGCGCTCGATCACGGTCATCTCCGGGGTCCGCGAGACCGGCAAGATGATCAAGGTCGAAGACATCGTGCAGCACTTCCAGACCCGCTGCCGCGGTGTCGTGGTCGTGCCCTTCGACGAGCACCTGTCGGCCGGCGCCGAGGTGGACCTCGACATGATGCGGCCGAAGACCCGGGAGGCGTACTTCCACCTCTCGGCGATGGTCGCCGAGGACTTCGTACGGGCGCAGCAGGTGCAGGGCCTGTGGACCGGCGACAGTCAGGGCGCGATGCCGCCGCACATGGCCCCGCCGATGCCGGGCCACCAGATGCCCGGTCAGCCGATGCCCGGTCAGCAGGCGCCGGGGCAGCCGATGCCCGGTCAGCCGCTGCCGGGGCAGTTCGCGCCCGGTCAGCCCGTGCCCGGTCAGCCGTTCGGGGCCCAGCCGATGCCCGGTCAGCAGGCGCCCGGCCAGCCCGTCCCCGGTCAGCCGTACCCGCCGCAGCAGCCCTACGGCCAGCAGCCGGCGCCGGGGCAGCCGTACGGCGCGCAGCCCGCGCCCGGACAGCCGTACGGGTCGCAGCCCATGCCCGGTCAGCCGATGCCCGGCCAGCCCGTGCCGGGTCAGCCGTATGGAGCACAGCCCGCGCCCGGACAGCCGTACGGCGCGCCTCCCGGTCAGCCCGGCATGCCCCAGGGCTGGCAGCAGCCGCAGCCCGGCCAGCCGCTGCCTCCGCAGGCCGACCCGCAGGATCACGGTCAGGGACAGCCGCAGGGGCAGGGTCAGGGCCATGACCAGGGACAGGGGCAGGTCCCGCCGCCGAACTGGCATCAGCAGCAGCCTCCGCAGGCTCCGCCAGCCCCTCAGCAGTAAGGCGTCACAGGAGTAGACCAATGAGGCCCCGTACCGGTTCACCGGTACGGGGCCTCTTGGCATTCCCGCAGCCCACAAGGGGTTTGAGGGATCGTTGACGACGGCAGACCACCGCTGATAAACCTTCGCTTCACTCACCGTCAGCCCAAGATCCACGACAGATCCCCCGACGCGAGGTCACGTCCCATGGTCATGGTCACGAAGGTTCCGCCCCGTCCCGCCCCCGCCCACAGAGCCCTCCGTCTGCTGCTCGCCTCCGGTGTCACCGCCGTCTCGCTCGTGGCCGTCCCCGGTACCGCCGTCGCGGAGGACGACAAGTCCGCGGGGAACACGCTCACCGTCGCCGTCTCGCAGAGCATCGACTCGCTGAGCCCGTTCCTCGCCCAGAAGCTCACCTCGACCAGCATCCACCGGCTGGCCTACGAGTACCTCACCAACTACGACGCCAAGGACGCCCGCACCATCCCGGGCCTGGCGACCGCGTGGACCCCCTCGGCGGACAAGCTGACGTGGACGTACACGATCCGCGAGGACTCGAAGTGGTCCGACGGGAAGCCGGCCACCGCCGAGGACGCGGCCTGGACCTTCAACAAGATGATGACCGACCCGAACGCCGCCACCGCCAACGGCAGCTTCACGGCCAACTTCGCGCAGGTCACCGCGCCCGACCCGAAGACGCTCGTCATCCGGCTGAAGAAGCCGCAGGCGACGATGACCGCGCTCGACGTGCCGATCGTGCCCAAGCACGTCTGGGAGAAGGTCGGCGACTTCTCGAAGTTCAACAACGACAAGCAGTTCCCCATCGTGGGCAACGGTCCGTTCGTCATCACGGACTTCAAGGTCGACCAGTACATCAAGCTCAGGCCGAACAAGACGTTCTGGCGGGGCGCGCCGAAGTTCGACGAGCTGGTCTTCAAGTACTACAAGGACGGGGACGCCGCTGTCGCCGCGCTCCAGAAGGGTGAGGTGTCCTTCGTACCGAACCTGACGCCCGCCCAGGCCACGGCGCTCAAGACGCAGAAGAACGTCAAGGTCAACGACGCCCCCGGGCGCCGCTTCTACGCCATCGCCACCAACCCGGGCGCGAAGGCCCAGGACGGCAAGACCTTCGGCAACGGCCACAAGGCGCTGCTCGACCCGGAGGTGCGCAAGGCACTCTTCCTCGCGGTCGACCGCACCACCCTCGTCGACAAGGTCTTCCAGGGGCACGCGGTCGAGGGCGAGGGCTACATCCCGCCCCGCTTCGGCTCGTACTTCTGGAAGCCGGAGGGCGGACAGAAGCGCGCGTACGACCCCGTCGGGGCGGAGAAGGTCCTCGACGCGGCCGGCTATCGGAAGAACGCCGACGGGAAGCGGGTCGGCAAGGACGGCAAGCCGCTGGAGTTCCGGATCCTCTGTCACGCCACCGACCCGAACGACAAGGCGGTCGGCAAGTACCTCCAGGAGTGGTGGGGCAAGCTGGGCATCGGTCTGAAGGTCGAATGCCTGGACAGCGTCTCGGACCCGTGGGTCAAGGGTGACTACGACCTCGCGTTCGACGGCTGGTCGGTCAACCCCGACCCGGACTACGTCCTGTCGATCCACACCTGCGGCACGCTCCCCTCGACGCCGAAGGACTCCGGGGCCACCGACAACTTCATCTGCGACCAGCAGTTCGACGGGCTCTACGCACAGCAGGCGGTGGAGTACGACACCGCCAAGCGGGCGGATCTGGTCAAGCGGATGCAGTCCCGGCTGTACGACACGGGGTACATGAACATCATGGCCTACCCGAACGCCCTCGAGGCGTACCGCACGGACCAGATCAAGTCCATCACGACCATGCCCGAGGCCGCCGGAAACCTGTGGGGCCAGGACGGCTACTGGAGCTGGTGGTCGGCCGTGCCCACCACCGCCTCGTCCGACAGCGACAGCTCCGGCTCCTCGGCGAACATCTGGCTGATCCTCGGCCCCGCCGCGCTCGTCCTCGTCGCCGTGGGCGTCTGGACCGCCCGCCGACGTCGCACCACCGCCGACGACCGCGAGTAGTCCGTGACGACAGCGAGCACCCCCGCCGACGTGGCGCGGGCCGAAGAGGCCCGCGCCACGGACGGCGCACCCCGCACCGGTTCCTCCCTCGGCTATCTCCGCCACGCGGCGGGCAAGCTGGGCGGCGCGCTCGTCTCCCTCTTCGCCGTCCTCGTCACCAGCTTCTTCCTCTTCCGGATCATCCCCGGTGACCCGGTGAAGGCGATGACGCACGGCATCCCCACCTCCGCCGAGCAACTCGCCACACTGCGACGCCAGTTCGGCCTCGATCTGCCGCTGTGGCAGCAGTTCACCGACTACTGCGCCAAGGCGCTCAGCGGCGACCTCGGCACCTCGTTCCAGTTCCGCGCCCCGGTCGGCGAGCTGATCGCGGAGAAGCTGCCCGCGACACTGCTGCTCACCGGCGTCGCCGTGGTGATCTACTCGGCGCTCGGGCTCTGGCTCGGCACCCGTTCGGCCTGGCGCCACGGCGGTCTCGGCGACAAGCTGAACACCGGGATCGCGCTGACCCTGTGGTCGGTGCCCTCCTTCTGGCTGGGGCTGCTGCTCATCATCGTGTTCTCGGTCGGCATCGGTCCGGTCCCCGGGCTCTTCCCGACCGGCGGCATGGAGTCGGGCACGGGCGAGACCGGCTTCGCGTACGTCCTCGACGTCGCCCACCACCTCGTCCTCCCCGTCGTCACGCTCGTGGCCGTCGGCTATGCGCAGACCCTGCTCGTGATGCGCTCCTCGCTCCTCGACGAGATGGGCGGCGACTATCTGACGACGGCGCGGGCGAAGGGGCTGCGCGACGACGACGTGCGGCGCCGGCACGCCGTGCCGAACGCGCTCCTGCCGACCGTGACCATGATCTTCATCAACCTGGGCCATGTGGCGGCCGGTTCGATCCTGGTGGAGACGGTGTTCTCCTGGCCGGGGCTCGGCGGGCTGTTCTACCAGGCCCTGAGCGTGCCCGATCTGCCGCTCGTCCAGGGCCTGTTCGTGGTCTTCGCCGGAGCGATGATCCTGATGAACCTGATCGCCGACCTGCTCTATCCGCTGCTCGACCCCAGGGTGGGCCGATGACCTCGACCGAGCCGACGCTGTCGTCGGCGGCCTCTCTGCGGTGGGAACGCCGCCGCAGCTCGGTGGCCCGCTTCTGGCAGGCGTACCGCACCCATCGCGCCGGGCTCTTCGGCCTCGCCGGACTCGCCCTCATCGCGCTGCTCGCGCTGACCGCCCCGTGGACCGTCGGCGCCGACGTGCAGTCCGTGACGCAGGCCCCGGGCACCGCGCTGGAGTCACCGAGCGCCGAATTCCCGCTGGGCACCGATCAGTTCGGGCGTTCGCTGCTCGGTCTGCTGATCTGGGGAGCGCGGATCTCGCTGCTCGTGGGGCTGCTGGCGGCGGCGCTCTCGGTCGCCATCGGCACCCTCGTGGGGATCATCGCCGGGCACTACGGCGGCTGGTTCTCGACCGTCGTCATGCGGATCACCGACTGGTTCCTGGTGATGCCGACGCTGGTCCTGGCGATCGTGCTCGCCACCGTCATGTCCCGGTCGATGTGGACGGTCGTCATCGCCATCGGGGTGACCTCCTGGCCGACCACCGCCCGCCTGGTGCGGGCCCAGACGATCGCCGTCGAGTCCCGCCCGTACATCGAGCGGGCGACCGCGCTCGGCGGCGGCCACGGCCACGTCATGAGCAAGCACGTGCTGCCGAACGTGATGCCGCTGGTCCTCGCACAGACCACCCTCGGCATCTCGACCGCCATCCTCACCGAGGCGACCCTCGCCTTCCTCGGGCTCGGCGACCCGACGGTCGTCTCCTGGGGCGGGATGCTCCAGGACGCGCGCGAGGCCGGCGCGGTCTCCTCCGGGCACTGGTGGTACCTGGCCCCGCCCGGCATCGCCATCGCCCTGGTCGCGCTGGCGTTCACGCTCTGCGGCCGGGCCGTGGAGTCCGTGCTCAACCCGAAGCTGGGGGTGGGTCGATGACTGCGCAGAGCCTCCTGGAGGTACGGGACCTGAGGGTGACGTACGGGTCGGGCGCGGCCGCCGTGCCCGCCGTCCGCGGGGTCGACCTGACCCTGGAGGCGGGCAGCAAGCTCGGCGTGGCCGGCGAGTCCGGCTGCGGCAAGTCCACGCTCGCGCTCGCGCTGCTGCGCCTCCTTCCCGCGTCGGCGCGGATCGAGGGGCAGATCCTGCTCGACGGCGACGACGTCCTCGCCATGACGTGGGGGCGGCTCCGGGCCGTGCGCTGGGCGGGCGCGTCGATCGTCTTCCAGGGCGCGATGCACTCGCTGAACGCCGTGCACCGGATCGGGGAGCAGATCGCCGAACCGATGCTCGTACACGGGCGCGCGACCCCGGCGGCGGCCCGCAGGAAGGTCGGCGAGCTGCTCGAACACGTCGGTCTGCCCGCCGCGCGCGCGGCCGCCTATCCGCACGAGCTGTCCGGCGGGCAGCGGCAGCGCGTGATGATCGCGATGGCGCTCGCCTGCGACCCTCGGCTGATCGTCGCGGACGAGCCGACGACCGCGCTCGACGTGATGATCCAGGCGCAGATCCTGCGGTTGATCGAGCGGCTCGTCGCCGAGCAGTCCATCAGCCTCCTGATGATCAGCCACGACCTGGCGGTCCTCGCCGACACCTGCGACCGGCTCGCCGTGATGTACGCGGGCCGGGTCGTCGAGGAGGGGCCCGCGCGGGCGGTGTACGAGTCCGCCCACCACCCTTACGGCCGGGCGCTGTCCTCGGCGTTCCCCCGCGTCGGGGACCTCGCGTCCCGGCGGGCACCGCGCGGACTGCCCGGCGACCCGCCGGACCCGGCGGAGCTTCCCGCCGGCTGCACCTTCCATCCGCGCTGCCCGGTGGCGGTGGACGCCTGCACGGAGCTCGACCAGGAACTGCGGGACGCCGGCGCGGGACACCGGGCCGCCTGCGTCCACGTCGGGAGTGCGTCATGAGTACGGAGACATCCACCGCGCCCACGGAGACGTCCACCGGGTCGCTGCTGTCGGCACGTGGACTGCATGTCACCTTCCCCGGGCGGCGGGGCGCGCCGCCCGCGCGCGCCGTCGACGGGGTGGACCTGGACATCGGCGCGGGCGAGATCGTGGCCCTCGTCGGGGAGTCGGGCTGCGGCAAGACGACCCTGGCCCGCTCGCTCCTCGGCCTGGTCCGTCCCACCTCGGGGACGATCGCCTTCGACGGGAAGCCGCTCGCCTACTCCTCCGGGGCCCTCAAGGCCTACCGGAAGCGGGCGCAGCTGGTCCTCCAGGACCCGAGCGGCTCGCTGAACCCCCGGCACACCGTGTACGACGCGGTGGCGGAGGGGCTGCGGATCCACGGATACGCGGGCGACGAACGGGAGGCGGTCGCCGGCGCCCTCGCACGGGCCGGACTCCGTCCTCCGGAGCGCTTCTTCCTTCGCTACCCGCACGAGCTGTCCGGCGGGCAGCGGCAGCGGGTGGTCATCGCGGGCGCGCTGGTCCTGGAGCCCGAACTCATCGTCGCCGACGAGCCGGTGGCCTCGCTGGACGCGTCCGTACGGGGCGAGATCCTGGCGCTGCTGCTGCGCCTGCGGGACGAACTCGGCCTGTCCGCCCTGGTGGTGACGCACGACCTGGGGCTCGCGTGGAACATCGCGGACCGGGTGGCGGTGATGTACCTGGGCCGGATCGTGGAGACGGGGACGGTGGAGTCCGTCCTGACCCGGCCTCGACATCCGTACACACAGGCGTTGTTGTCGGTGCTTCCGGAGTCCGGTGGAGCTCCGGTGGTGCTGACCGGTGAGCCCCCGGACCCGTCCCGCATCCCGTCCGGCTGCCGCTTCCACGCCCGCTGCCAGGTCCTCGCCTCGGGCGAGGCGGCAGCGGTCGCGGAGCGCTGCCGCGGCGAGAGCCTGCCGGTCCTGGGCGGCGGCGGGGAACAGGCGGTGGCCTGCCACTGGGTGACGCGGGAGGCGGCGGTCTGAGCCGGTCGGCTCAGGGGGTGACGGGGTTGGCGGGCGGCTCGCCCTGACAGGCCTAGGGGTTCTCCAGGTCGTACGCCTCCGTCAGCTCGCGGCAGCGCTTCACGTCGCCGGCCATCGCTTCGAGGAGGTCGTCCAGGGTGTCGAACTTGAGCATTCCGCGGACGTACTCCAGGAACTCCACGGCCACGTGCAGCCCGTACAGGTCGAGGCCCTCGCGGTCGATCGCGTACGCCTCGACCGTCCGCTCCGTGCCGTCGAACTGCGGGTTCGTGCCGACCGAGATGGCCGCCGGCATCCGCTCCCCGTCGGCCGTCAGCCAGCCGGCGTAGACGCCGTCCGCCGGGATCGCGGTGTGCGGGAGGGTCTCGACGTTGGCCGTCGGGAAGCCGAGCTCGCGGCCGCGCTGCGCGCCGCGGACCACGATGCCCTCGACCCGGTGCGGGCGGCCGAGGATCTCGGCGGCCCCGGCCATGTCGCCCTCGGCGACGAGCCGGCGGGTGAGGGTGGAGGAGAAGGGCTGGCCGCCGCCCGCGGAGCCGCTGACGTACAGGTCGATGACCTCGACCTCGTAGTCGTAGGTGGCGCCGAGCTCGGACAGGAAGGCGACGTTTCCGGCGGCCCGGTGTCCGAAGCGGAAGTTGGGGCCCTCGATGACGGCCTTCGCGTGCAGCTTGTCGACGAGCACCTTGACGATGAAGTCGGCCGGGGACAGCTGCGAGAACTCGGCGGTGAACGGCAGCACGAGCACCGCGTCCACGCCGAGGCCGGCCATCAGCTCGGCGCGCCGGTGGTGCGGGGCGAGCAGCGGCGGATGGCTGCCGGGCCGTACGACCTCGGAGGGGTGCGGGTCGAAGGTGACCACGACGGACGGGACGCCGAGTTCCCGGGCGCGCTCGACGGCACGCCCGATGATCAGCTGGTGCCCGCGGTGCACCCCGTCGTAGGAGCCGATGGTGACGACGCTGCGCCCCCAGTCCTGGGGGATGTCCTCCAAGCCACGCCAGCGCTGCACTGTGACCGCTCCTCGTCCGCCTGTTCGCCGATTACGCAGGTCTAAGACTGCCATGCCCACGGCCATCGGTTCGCATCGGCATGGAAGTGCCGTGGCTCAGCATCGTCCGGAGGGTCTCCTGACCGAGCAGCGGCGCCCAGCGGGCGGGGTCGGCAACCGTCCAGGCGGCGAGCAGCGCGGCGAAGGCGGGCCGCGTGCGGACGAGTCCCGCGAGGACCGGGTCGAGCAGCCCGGCGCCTTCGGGGGTACGGGCCCACAGCTCGCCGACCCGGTGTGTGAGTGCCCGGGTGCGCGGCTCGCTGCGCCGCTCCGCGCCCTCCGCGGCGGCCGTCAGGAGGGCGTCCAGGACGGTGAACTCCCCCGATTCGGACTCGTACCGCTCGTGCTCCAGGAGTACGTCGAGCAGTTCGGCCCGCAGATGCCGGGAGGCGCCGGTGCCGGGGGCGGCGAGGACGGGAGCGAGGGCGCGGCGGACCCGCGCGGGGCGGCCCCGGATCAGGCCCGAGACGAGCGGGAAGAGGACGGTGCGGGCCGCCGGGCCGTACTCGAACCGCCGGTCGACGAAGTCGGCCACGTGCCCGGCGCCCTCGGGGTGGCGGGCGACGTACTCGCGGACGAGGGAGGCGACCCGGCGGGCGAGGGCGGGCGTGTCGACCTCGGCGAGGGCGCGCAGGGCGGCGGCCGGGACCTCGCCCGTGCCGTGCAGCCGCCCCCCGAAGGCGGCCAGGACCGGCCCGGGGTCGGCCGCCAGGGCCTCGGCGAGGGCGCTCGCGGGCACCTGGGACTCGGCCAGGGCGCGGGGCAGATGGCGGTCCCGGGTGTGCGGGTCGCGGATCAGCAGGCCGAGGGCGGCGCCGTGGAGGGTCCGGTCGCCTGGTCGGGCGAGCAGGGCGAGGGCGGCGTAGCGGAGGAGTTCCCGGTCGGTGGCGCCGGTGGCGTGACCGGCGACCAGCTGCCCGTACGTGGCGGCCGCGACGCGCCGCTCCGGGCGCCCGTCGTCGTGGGCCCAGCGGTCGACGGCCCGGCAGACGGCCGAGGGCTCGTCCTCGGCGAGGGCGGCGAGGAGTCCGTCGGCGAGCGGGTGGGCGGTGGCGACGAGCGCCTCGCACAGGTCGTCGACGGCGAGCCCCCGATGGGTGTGCAGGAGGGCCTGGGCGGCGGTGGCGACGGTGGCGTGCGGGGCGCCGGGGAGGGGGCGCTCATCGCCGAACCAGCGGCAGAGCAGCGGCTGCACGCCCCGGGGGTCGGCGGCGAGCAGGGCGGCGACGGCGTCGAGCGACCGGTCTTCGCGGGGTTCCGGGCCGGCCGGCCGGTCGGCGGGGACGAGCCGCCGCAGCAGATCGATCCGCTCGTCCTCCCCGAGCGGAAGCCCCAGCCAGAACTCAGGGCCGAACGCGGCGAACACGGCGTGCCGCTCGGCGCGGGCCCCGATCCGGTCGGCGAGCAGCCGCAGCACGGGCAGGTACGGCCGGGGGTCCGGCAGCCGCCGCACGCTCTCCCCGAGCAGCCGGGCGGCCCACCAGGGCCCGTCGCCAGGTGCCCCGCGCTCCTCGTCCGCGAAGCCGGCGAGGGCCTCGGCCAGCGCGGCGAGACGGGGGGCGAGGGCGGCCGGGCCGCGCTCCCGGTGGAGCAACAGGAGCGCCTGGAGGACGGGGCCGATGCGGTGGCGCGGAACGGGCGGGGGCGCTTCGTCGGGGGTGCGTTGCCGGGGGACGGCGGACGGGTCGGTGGGGTCGGCGGGTCGGGCAGCTGCTTCAGGACCGGCGAGTGGGCCGGAGGGGCACGCCGGAGGGGATCCGAGCCCCGGGGAGAGGAGTGCCTCCAGGGCGCCGTCCAGGTCCAGGTGTGCCGCCTGCACCCAGTCCGCCAACTCCTCGTGGGCGAAGCGGTAGCCGGAGCCCGCGGGCACCAGCAGTCCTTCCGTGAGCACCGCCGGGGCCCAGCCCTCCCGCCAGGGGAAAAGCTCCTCGAAGGAGGCCCGGTCGAGGACGCCGTGCCCGGGGCCGAGGCAGCGGCGGGCCGCCTCGTGGACCTGGCCGGTCACCCGCGCGGCGAGGCGGCGGACGCCGTTCCCCCGGAGGAGGGGCCGGGTGCCCGCGGCGATCCGGACGGCGATCCGCAGGCACATCAGGTCCAGATGGGCGGTGAAGATCTCCTCGCGGCCCGGCCGCCCTGGTACGTCTCCGGGCAGTGCGGCCCGTACCTCGGCGAGCAGGCGCAGGGCCAGCGGGTGGCGGGCGTCGGCCTCGGCGAGGTCCGTCTCCCCGAGCCCGTACCCCTCGCGTACGGCCCGTGCCTCCGTCGCGGAGTACGGCCCGAGGACGAGGGCGGCGGGCAGTGCGGCGGGCAGTCCGTCCCGGGGGCCTGGCGTCGGCTTGTGCAGCGCGCCCGGGCCGTAGAGGGCCCCGGCCCGTTCCCAGTGCTCGGGGCGGCAGGCGGTGACGAGGTGGGCGTGGTGGGCGCGGAGCCAGTCCTCGGTGGCCGCCGTCCACTCGACGAGCCGGTGGGCGAGGAGCGGCGGCATCTCCTCGGGGCCGTCGAGGACGACGAGGAGCGGCCGGCCCGCCTCGTGGGCGAGGGCGGCGGCCCGTTCCGGGGTGGCGGTGGCGGGGTCGCCCAGAGCCCCCGAGGCAGCGACGATCCGGCCGGCCTGCTGGAGCGCGCGGCCGACGGCGTCGGCGAGCGAGCCGTCCTCGGCGCGCAGGTCGGCGCCGCGCAGCCGGACGGTGGGGGCGGGCGCGACGCCCCGGGCGCGGCGGGCGCAGAGGGCGGCGAGGGCCGTGGTGCGGCCGGTGCCGGGGGCGCCGACGAGGGCGAGGACCGGCGTCCCGCCCGCCGTGAAGCGGGCGAACTCGCGGACGCACTCGGGCCGTTCGACCGGTTCGGGCCAGGGTCCGGGTTCTCGTACGGGGCCGGTGGAGGTGGCGGTGAGTTCCAGGATTCCGGCGAGGTTGAGGTCGGGTCCGTAGGCGGGGACGGTGGCGGCGTTGCGCCGGAGGAGGGCGGTGAGGGGGCCTTCGGGCCGGAGCGGCACGGCGTATCCGGCGGCCTGGCGGTCGCCGTGCAGGGCGGTGCCGAGGACGGCGAGGACGGTGCCGGTGGTGGTGTCGAGGACGGGCCCGCCGGCGGCCTGTCCGCCGAGGCGGAGGGCCTCGGCGCCCTCGGTGCCGATGGCGAGTTCGAGGGCGTCGGCGAGGGCGTGGAAGCGGTCGGTGGCGGTGTACGTGACGGCGGCGGGCCCGAGCACCCGGGCCTCGCGCCAGCCGTGGGCGGCGATCCGTACGTACGTGCCGGGTTCGATCTCGGCGCGGGTCGCGAGCGGCAGCGGGCGTACGTCGAGCCCTTCGGTCCGTACGAGCGCGAGGCCGCTCTCCGGCAGGGGGGTGACGGCCTCGGCCTCGGCGAGCCAGGTCCGGTCGCCCGGGGCGTGCAGGACGACACGGCTGAGCCCGTCGACGGCTTCGTGACTGGTGACGACCGTTCCGTGGTGGTCGGCGAGGAATCCGGTACCGCGAGGCCGGCCCGCCAGATCGCAGATCCGTACCAGCGTCGCCAGGTCCCCGCGTCCCATGGTGTCGACGGTAGGCCGCCGGTGATCACACGAAGAACCAGGAAGGGAAACGCGCCCCCTGGCACTCCCCCGTTCACTCCGAGCGCCTCCCTGATCGGGTGATTCTTCGGCGTTCCACCGGACAGGCTCTCCCGGGGGAAAGGTGGGGGAACAACGTGGGGCGGGCACGCGCGCGTGCCCGCCCCACGATGAACCGCTGGGATCAGCCGAAGACGGCGAGGCTCTTGGCCTTGCCCCGATGGTCCTCGACGAGCGCGAGAAGCGTCCCGTCGGGTCCGTAGACCGCGACCGGACCCGCCGGGTACTCCGGCATCTCCAGGCGCACGCCGTTCAGCAGCAGCTTGGCCCGCTTCTCGTCGACGTCCCACCGGGGGAACGCCGCCGAGGCCGCGTCGGCGACCGGCATGACCGTGAGCTCCTCCTGGAGCTGGTCGAGCGTCTTCGCCGAGTCCAGCTTGTACGGGCCGACCCGGGTGCGGCGCAGCGCGGTCAGGTGACCGCCCACGCCGAGCCCGGCGCCGAGGTCCCGGGCGAGCGCCCGGATGTACGTACCGGAGGAGCAGACGACGGAGACGACCAGGTCGACGACGGGGGTGCCGTCCTCTGCTGTCGCCTCACGGACGTCGTACACCCGGAAGGAGGAGACGGTGACCGGGCGGGCCGGGATCTCGAACTCCTCGCCGCCCCGCACGCGCGCGTACGACCGCTTGCCGTCGATCTTGATCGCGGAGACCTTCGACGGCACCTGCATGATGGCGCCGGTCAGCTCGGCGACGCCCGCGTCGATACCCTCACGGGTCACCTTGGAGGCGTCGACGGAGGCCGTGATCTCGCCCTCGGCGTCGTCGGTGACCGTCGTCTGACCCAGGCGGATGGTGCCCAGGTACTCCTTCTCGGTCAGCGCGAGGTGACCGAGAAGCTTGGTCGCCCGCTCCACACCGAGGACGAGGACGCCGGTGGCCATGGGGTCGAGCGTGCCGGCGTGGCCCACCCGGCGGGTCTTCGCGATCCCGCGCATCTTGGCCACGACGTCGTGCGAGGTGAAGCCCGACGGCTTGTCCACGATGACAAGGCCGTCGGGCGTGCGTGCTGCGTTGCTCATTCGGCGGCTTCGTCCTCGCCCGGCTTCTTGTAGGGGTCGGCCTCGCCCGCGAAGGCGGCGCCCGAGGACGCCTCCCGCACCTGGGCGTCCGAGGCCCGCGCCTTGTCGAGGAGGTCCTCGATGGTCTTGGCGTTCTCCGGGAGGGCGTCGGCCACGAAGGCCAGCGTCGGGGTGAACTTGGTCCCGGCCGCGCGGCCCACGGCCGAACGGAGGATGCCCTTGGCACTCTCCAGGCCGGCGGCGGCGCTCGCCCGCTCCTCGTCGTCGCCGTAGACCGTGTAGAAGACCGTGGCCTCCCGCAGGTCGCCGGTGACGCGGGTGTCCGTGATGGTCACGTGCGTGCCCAGGCGGGGGTCCTTGATGCCGCGCTGCAGCTTCTCGGCGACCACCTCCCGGATGAGGTCTGCCAGCTTCTTCGCCCGCGCGTTGTCGGCCACTGGTCCTTCTCCTTCTTTGCCTTGCTCAAAATCAGTCTTCATCAGTGTGGAGCCTGCGGCGCACCGACAGCAGCTCCACCTCGGGACGGGCGGCGACGAGCCGCTCGCACCGGTCCAGTACGTCGCTGAGGTGTCCCGTGTCCCCCGCCACCATCGCGACGCCGATCTCGGCCCGTCGATGGAGGTTCTGGCCGCCGACCTCCGCCACGCTCACCGCGAATTTCCGCTGGAGCTCGGCGATGATCGGCTTGACGACGGAGCGTTTCTCCTTCAACGAACGTACGTCGCCGAGGAGCAGATCGAAGGACAGTGTCCCCACATACATAGGTGTCCGGATGTCCCGCCGGTTCGGGTTCGGTGTGCCCGCCGACCGCTCGGCGGGGACATCCGAAACCGTACACGCAACGGCCGGGGCCGATCGACGGAATACTTTCCGCCGACCGGCCCCGGCTCACTGCTGCGATCGGATCGCTCCGACCCGACGCGATCAGTTGCGCGGCTTCTCGCGCATCTCGTACGTCGCGATGACGTCGTCGATCTTGATGTCGTTGAAGTTTCCGAGGTTGATACCGCCCTCGAAGCCTTCGCGGATCTCGGTGACGTCGTCCTTGAAGCGGCGCAGACCGTGGATCGTGAGGTCCTCGGCGATGACCTTGCCGTCGCGGACGAGGCGCGCCTTGGTGTTGCGCTTGACCTCGCCGGAGCGGATGAGGACACCGGCGATGTTGCCCAGCTTGGACGAGCGGAAGACCTCGCGGATCTCCGCCGTACCGAGCTCGACCTCTTCGTACTCCGGCTTGAGGAGGCCCTTGAGCGCCGCCTCGATCTCCTCGATCGCCTGGTAGATGACCGAGTAGTACCGGACGTCGACGCCCTCGCGCTCCGCCATCTGCGCGGCACGGCCGGCCGCACGGACGTTGTAGCCGATGACGATGGCGTCGGAGCCCATGGCCAGGTCGATGTCCGACTCGGTGACCGCACCCACACCGCGGTGCAGGACACGGATGTCGACCTCTTCGCCGACGTCGAGCTGGAGCAGCGAAGCCTCCAGGGCCTCGACCGCACCGGACGCGTCGCCCTTGATGATGAGGTTGAGTTCCTGGACGAGACCGGCCTTGAGCACCTTGTCGAGGTCCTCGAGGGACACCCGGCGGACGCGCTTGGCGAAGGCGGCGTTGCGCTCACGCGCAGCGCGCTTCTCGGCGATCTGACGGGCCGTACGGTCCTCGTCGACAACCAGGAGGTTGTCGCCGGCACCCGGGACGTTGGTGAGACCCAGGACCAGGACGGGAGTCGACGGGGTCGCCTCCTCGACGTTGTTGCCCTTGTCGTCGAGCATCGCCCGGACACGGCCGTACGCGTCGCCGACCACCACGGTGTCGCCGATGCGCAGCGTTCCGCGCTGGACCAGGACGGTCGAGACGGCACCGCGACCACGGTCGAGGTGGGACTCGATCGCAATACCCTGCGCGTCCTGGTTCGGGTTGGCCCGCAGGTCGAGCGAGGCGTCGGCGGTGAGGACGACGGCCTCCAGCAGGGAGTCGATGTGCAGACCCTGCTTGGCGGAGATGTCGACGAACATCGTGTCGCCGCCGTACTCCTCGGCCACCAGACCGAACTCGGTCAGCTGACCGCGGACCTTGGTCGGGTCCGCACCCTCGACGTCGATCTTGTTGACCGCGACGACGATCGGGACGCCGGCGGCCTTGGCGTGGTTGAGCGCCTCGATCGTCTGCGGCATGACACCGTCGTTGGCCGCGACCACGAGGATCGCGATGTCGGTCGACTTCGCACCACGGGCACGCATGGCGGTGAACGCCTCGTGACCCGGGGTGTCGATGAAGGTGATGCGACGCTCTTCGCCGTTGACCTCGGTACCCACCTGGTAGGCACCGATGTGCTGGGTGATGCCACCGGCCTCGCCCGCGACGACGTTCGTCTTGCGGATCGCGTCGAGAAGTCGGGTCTTACCGTGGTCGACGTGACCCATGACGGTGACGACCGGCGGACGGGAGACCAGAGCCTCTTCGCCGCCCTCGTCCTCGCCGAACTCGATGTCGAAGGACTCGAGGAGCTCGCGGTCCTCTTCCTCCGGCGAGACGATCTGAACGGTGTAGTTCATCTCCTCGCCGAGCATCGTCAGCGTGTCGTCGGAGACGGACTGCGTGGCCGTGACCATCTCACCGAGGTTCATCATCACCGCGACGAGCGACGCCGGGTTGGCGCCGATCTTCTCGGCGAAGTCGGTGAGGGAAGCACCGCGCGACAGGCGAATGGCTTCGCCGTGGCCGCGAGGCAGCATCACGCCGCCCACGGACGGGGCCTGCATGGCCTCGTACTCCTGGCGCCTCTGACGCTTCGACTTGCGACCGCGACGCGCGGGACCGCCGGGGCGACCGAAGGCGCCCTGCGTGCCACCACGTCCACCCGGACCGCCGGGACGGCCACCGAAGCCACCGGGACGACCGCCGAAGCCGCCGCCACCGCCGCCGGGACCACCCGGACGACCGCCGCCGCCACCACCGGGACCACCGGGACGACCGGCGAAGCCGCCGCCGCCACCGCCGGGACCGGCCGGACGACCGGCGAAGCCGGGACGACCGCCGCCGCCACCGCCGGGACCACCCGGACGGCCGCCGGGGCCACCGGGACCACGGCCACCGCCGCCGGGACCGGGACGCGGGCCGGCAGCGGGACGCTGCGGCATCATGCCCGGGTTGGGACGGTTACCGCCGGGCGCGCCGCCCGGACGGGGAGCCTGCGGGCGAGGCATCCCACCGGGGGTGGGACGCGCGCCGCCCTGACCCTGCGGGCGCGGAGCGCCGCCGGGGCCACCCTGCGGACGCGGGGCGCCCGGAGCGGCACCGGGGCCGCCGGGACGGGGAGCGCCGCCACCCGGACGGGGCGTCTGCGGACGCGCCATGCCGGTGGAGCCACCCGAGGTGAAGGGGTTGTTGCCCGGACGCGGACCGGCCGGACGGGCACCGCCCGGACGGGGAGCGCCCTGGCCCTGCGGACGCGGGGCACCCTGGCCCTGCGGACGCGGCGCGCCCTGACCCTGCGGACGGGCGGGACGCTCGGGGCGGTCGCCGGTGGGACGGGGTCCCTGGGCGGCGCCACCGGGGCGCTGACCGGCGGCGGGAGCCGACGGGGGCGCGGTGAACTCGGGTGCGGCCGGAGCCGGCGTGACCGGCTTGGGCGCGGGCTTCGGGCCCGGGCGGGGGCCCGAGGCGGCCGGAGCCGTGGAGGGGGTGCTGCTCGCGGCGGGCGCGGCCGGAGTGACCGGGGCCGGCGCCGCAGGCGCGGCGGGGGCCGGCTTGGGGGCCGGGGCGCCGGGCTTCGGGGCAGCGGGACGAGCCGCGGCGGCCGGAGACGGCGCCGCGGGGGAAGGCGCCGCCTTGCGGGGCGCGCCGGGCTTGGCAGCGGTCTTGCCGGCGTTGCCGCCGGGACCCTGCAAAGCGTCAGTCAACTTGCGCACGACCGGCGCCTCGATCGTCGAGGACGCCGAACGGACGAATTCACCGAGTTCTTGGAGCTTGGCCATGACGACCTTGCTCTCCACACCGAACTCCTTGGCGAGTTCGTATACCCGGACCTTAGCCACTTTGCTCCTTTGTGAGGTCCGGGTTACCGCCGGACCGTCGCTACTTCATGGGCGTACTCATCGCGTACTCATCGAGTGCTCATCGCAATCTCGACCTACTTCCAACTCGCGAGGTACCTGACCGCACGGTGTTCCGTGCCGTACTTCTTGTTCACTGCGGTGCCGGCTGTTCGATGTGATGACGTAGTTCCGCTGTTTCGAGCGGGCCCTGGACCTTGAAGGCCCTCGGGAACGCTCGGCGGCGGACCGCCAGATCGAGACAAGCCACGGCGGGGTGCAGGTACGCACCCCGGCCGGGCAGCGTACCGCGATGATCAGGAACGCACTCGTCCTCGCTCACCACGATCCGCAGTAGATCGCTCTTGGCCGCTCGCTCCCGGCATCCCACACAGGTTCGCTCAGGGCACGCGCAGGCATGCGTCCGGCCAGACACGGTTAAGTCTACCTCCCCGTACCGACCTCACCTGTTTGGGGCAAGAATCGAACAGTTGTTGGCCAAAAACGGTCTCAGTTCTCCGGACCGTCCAGCTCGGTGTCCGGCCGGATGTCGATCCGCCAGCCGGTGAGGCGCGCGGCGAGGCGGGCGTTCTGGCCCTCCTTGCCGATCGCCAGCGACAGCTGGTAGTCCGGCACCGTCACCCGGGCGGAGCGGGCCATCATGTCGACGACCTCGACCCTGGACACCCGAGCCGGGGAGAGCGCGTTCGCCACCATCTCGGCCGGGTCGTCCGACCAGTCGACGATGTCGATCTTCTCGCCGAGCAGCTCCGCCATCACGTTGCGGACACGGCTGCCCATCGGGCCGATGCAGGCGCCCTTGGGGTTCAGGCCCGAACGGGTGGAGCGGACGGCGATCTTGGTGCGGTGGCCGGCCTCACGGGCGATGGCCGCGATCTCGACGGAACCGTCGGCGATCTCGGGCACCTCCAGGGCGAACAGCTTCTTCACCAGATTGGGGTGGGTGCGCGAAAGGGTGACGGACGGACCGCGGACGCCCTTCGCCACCCGGACGACGTACGTCCGCAGACGCAGACCGTGCGTGTAGTCCTCGCCCGGCACCTGCTCCTGCACCGGAAGAATGGCTTCCAGCTTGTCGTCCAGCCGGACCAGGACGTTCTTCGGGTCCTTGCCCTGCTGCACCACACCGGCGACGACATCGCCCTCGCGGCGCGCGTACTCGCCGAACGTCACGTCGTTCTCGGCGTCCCGCAGTCGCTGCTGGATCACCTGGCGGGCGGTGCTCGCCGCGATCCGGCCGAAGTCGGACGGGGTGTCGTCGAAGTCCTTGGGCTCCTGGCCCTCCTCCAGGTCGGAGGGGTCTTCCTTCGCCCACACCGTCACGTGACCGGTGAGCCGGTCCAGCTCCACACGCGCGTGGCGGCGGGCGTCGGGGGTGCGGTGGTAGGCGATGAGGAGGGCCGACTCGATCGCCTCGACCAGCAGGTCGAAGGAGATCTCCTTCTCATTCGCCAAGCCCTTGAGCAGCTTCACGTCGATGTCCACGGCTACGCCTCCTCTTCCTTCTTGTCCTTGCGGTTGAACTCGATCTCGACACGCGCCTTGACGACGTCGGCGAACTCGACCCGGCGGGCGGTGGGCTTGCGCCCCTTCACGCCCGGCACTTCGAGGTCGAGGCCGTCGTCGTCCACGGCGATGATCCGCGCGACCAGTTCTTCGGCTTCGGCGAGCTGGAGCTTGACCAGCCGGCCGGTGGCCCGTACGTAGTGGCGGTGCTGGGTCAGGGGGCGGTCGGCGCCGGGGGAGCTGACTTCGAGGACGTACTCGCCCTCGCCCATCGCGTCGGTCTCGTCGAGCTTCTCGGAGATCGCGCGGCTCAGCTCGGCACAGACGTCCAGCTCCACGCCCTCGTCCGAGTCGACGACGATCCGCAGCAGTCCACGACGGCCGGCCCGGGACACCTCGATCTCTTCCAGATCCAGGTCCTTCGCGTGGACGAGCGGCTCCACGAGTCCGCGCAGCCTGTCGCTCTGGGTGGTGCTCATCCGGGTGACTCCTCGGCCGCGTGTGCTGTTGTGGGTTCGCCGCGTGTTCGTCGCGTGTCAGACCAAAGGGTATCCGGTCCGGGAGGGTGTTGCCGTCCATCGCCCCGGGGCCCGCGGGTACGCTCGCCTGCGGTGATCCCGACGATCTTCGACCACGTAGCACAGCCGAGGGAGAGAGTGTGACGACGACGGGCAGGCGCGCACTCCTGACGGCGGGGATCTCCGCCGCCGCGGCGGCACTGTCGGGCTGCACCTCCGAGGCCCCCGGCCCCCGGAAGCCCAGCGCCGCCGAAGTGGAGGCCGAACGGATGGCACGGGCCGAGGCGAACCTGCGGCTGCGCTCCGTGACCGCCTCCAGGACCCTGCTGGAACGTTACGACGCGGCCCTCGCCGCGCACCCGGCCCTCGCGCCCCGGCTGAACCCGCTGCGGCGCTCGGTGGCGGCGCACGCCAAGGCCCTCGGCGAGGGCGGCACGACCGTACGGCCCGCGACGGCCTCACCGAGCGCCACCTCCGCGAAGCCCGCGCCCTCCCCCGTCCCCGTGACCGTCGCGGCCGACCCCCGGACCGCGCTCAAGGAGCTCGCGGCGGCCGAACGCACCGCCTCCGACGCGCACACCGCCGCGCTGGTCACGGCCCCGCCCGAGTACGCCCGGCTGCTCGCCTCCGTGGCCGCCGCCGGCGCCGCGCACGCGTACCTGCTGACCGAAGGAGCACGGGCATGAGCGCCCTCGACGCGACCCAGGCCGCGCTGGCCGCCGAACACGCGGCGGTGTACGGGTACGGGGTCGTCGGCGGCCGGATCGGTACCGAACGGCGGGCCGAGGCCAGCGCCGCGTACGAGGCGCACCGGGCGCGCCGGGAGGCGCTGCGCCGGAGCGTGCGCGACCTCGGCGGCACACCGGTCGCGGCGGAGGCCGCGTACGAGCTGCCGTTCCGGGTCACGGACCCGGCCGGCGCCGTGCGCCTGGCGGCCGTCCTGGAGGACCGGGTGGCCGGGATCTACTCCGACCTGGTCCGGGCCACCGAGGGCCCCGGGCGGCGCGAGGCGGCCGCCGCGCTGAGGGAGGCGGCGGTACGCGCCGTCCGCTGGCGCGGCAGCGACGTAACCTTTCCTGGGCTCGCCGAGCGGGTGTGAGTCCCGCCCCGACCGAAGGAACAACGTACGCATGGGTTTCGAACCGCCGCAGCGACTGATCAGGACGCTCGGTGAGACGTACGGGGACGCCGCGGCGGCCGAGTGGCTCGGGAAACTGCCCGAGCTCGCCGATCAGGTGCTCGACCACGCCTCGCTGGACACCGAACGGGTGATGGCGCCCGGCGGACGGAGCAGCCTGGTCGTGCTCGTCCGGCGGCCCGACGGCTCCCCCGCCGCGCTCAAGATCGCGCCCCCGTTCGCCCGGCCGGACCTGGAGCGGGACGCGCTCGCGCACTGGAACGGCTGGGGCGCGGTCCAGCTCCTCGGCGAGGCCGAGGAGGGCGCGCTCGTCCTCGAACGACTGCACCCCGAGGTCTCCCTGCGCTCGCTGCCCGAGGCGAAGGCGCTGCTGGAAGCGGCGGGGACCGTACGCAAGCTGTGGGTCGAGCCCGCGGCGGAGCACGGCTTCGAGACCGTGACCGGATGGACCGCCCGGCAGGCGGCGGCGATGGTCCCGTACCGGTCCGAGGCGGCGACCGCCGAGCTGACGGCGGCGGCGCTCGCGGCGCGCGAGGAGCTGGTGGCGGCCTCCTCGGAGTCGATGCTGCTGCACGGGAACTTCCGGCAGGGCAAGGTGCTCGGCGGCGATCGTGCGCCCTGGCTGGCCGTCGGCCCGGAGCCGCTGGTCGGCGAGCGGGCGTACGATCTGGCCCGGCTCGTACGGGACCGGGTCGAGGACCTGGTGGCCGCGTCCTCGGGCGCCTCCGCGGCCCGGCGGCGGGTCAACAAACTGGCGGACTCCCTGGACCTGGACCGGGAGCGGCTGCGCGGCTGGACGCTGTTCCGCGCGGTCGAGTCGGGCACGCGGGCGCTGACGGCGGGACGCCGACAGGATGCCGAGCTGCTCCTGGAGTTCGCGAGCTGGCTGTAGGGGAATACCCTTTTTGTACCGTTCGGCTCAATCCAGGGGGCCGTGATGATCGAAGACCTGCTGGTGGCTGCGGCCGGCGTGGCCGCGGCGGCCGCCGTGTACGCGGCTGCGGCGGCGCGCGTCGTGAAGCAGTACGAGCGAGGAATCGTCTTCCGCTTCGGCCGGCTGCGCGACGACGTGCGGGCGCCCGGCTTCACGATGATCGTTCCGGGCGTGGACCGCCTGCACAAGGTGAACATGCAGATCGTCACGATGCCCGTGCCCGCACAGGAGGGCATCACCCGGGACAACGTGACGGTGCGGGTCGACGCGGTCGTCTACTTCAAGGTCGTCGACGCGGCGGACGCCCTCATACGGGTCGAGGACTACAAGTTCGCGGTCTCGCAGATGGCCCAGACCTCGCTGCGGTCGATCATCGGCAAGAGCGATCTGGACGACCTGCTGTCCAACCGCGAGAAGCTCAACCAGGGCCTTGAACTGATGCTCGACAGCCCGGCGATGGGCTGGGGCGTCGCGATCGACCGCGTCGAGATCAAGGACGTCTCCCTCCCGGAGACGATGAAGCGCTCGATGGCCCGGCAGGCCGAGGCCGACCGGGAACGCCGGGCGCGGGTCATCAACGCGGACGCGGAACTCCAGGCCTCGAAGAAGCTGGCGGAGGCGGCAGCGGTCATGTCCGACCAGCCCGCGGCGCTGCAACTGCGCCTACTGCAGACGGTGGTGGCGGTGGCGGCGGAGAAGAACTCGACGCTGGTACTGCCGTTCCCGGTGGAGCTGCTGAGGTTCCTGGAGCGGTCGACGTTGGGGGCTCCGGCCGCCGTGAACGAGGAACGCGCCGTGACGCCGACGCCGCCGCCGGTCAGTGACGCGTATCTGAAGGGCGCGGCCCACGCGGCGGAAGGGGTGGAGCCGGTGGAGGACCTGGCGGGGGCGTCGGTGGAGCCGGCGCCACCGGAGGAAGGCGCCTGAGGGTTCCACGACGCGAGGGAGGGGCGGGGGCCTCGGGGCCCCGCCCCTCCCTCACGCTTCCCACCGTCAGGCGGTCAGGCGGGCGATCGCCTCGTCCACCGTCAGTTCCTCACGGTCGCCCGTGCGGCGGTCCTTGAGCTCCACGACGCCCTCCGCCGAGCGACGGCCCGCGACCAGGATCTTCGGGACGCCCATCAGCTCCGCGTCGGTGAACTTGACGCCCGGGGAGACGCCCGCGCGGTCGTCGACCAGGACGCGGAGGCCCGCGGCGGACAGCTTGTCGGAGACCTCAAGGGCCAGCTCGGTCTGGAGGGCCTTGCCGGCCGCGACGACGTGGACGTCGGCCGGGGCGACCTCGGCGGGCCAGCACAGGCCCTTCTCGTCGGCCGACTGCTCGGCCAGCGCGGCGACGGCGCGCGAGACGCCGATGCCGTACGAGCCCATGGTCACGCGGACGGGCTTGCCGTTCTGGCCGAGGACGTCGAGCTTGAGGGCGTCGGCGTACTTGCGGCCCAGCTGGAAGATGTGGCCGATCTCGATGGCGCGGTCCAGCTTCAGGCCGGTGCCGCACTTGGGGCACGGGTCGCCCTCCTGCACGACGACGACGTCGACGTACTCCTCGACCTCGAAGTCACGGCCCGCGACGACGTTCTTCGCGTGCATGCCGTCCTTGTTGGCACCCGTGATCCACGCGGTGCCCGGGGCCACCCGGGGGTCGGCGATGTACGTGACCTTCTCCAGGCCCTGCGGGCCGACGTAGCCCCGTACGAGGTCCGCGCGCTCGGCGAAGTCCGCCTCGGTGACCATCTCGACGGTCGCCGGGGCGAAGTGCTCCTCGACCTTGCCCATGTCGACCTCGCGGTCGCCGGGCACGCCCACGGCGACGATCTCGCCGTCGACCTTGACCAGGAGGTTCTTCAGCGTGGCGGAGGCGGGGACGCCGAGCGAGGCGGCCAGCGTCTCGATGGTCGGGGTGTCGGGGGTGGGGATCTCCTCGGCGGCCGGGACGGCGGAGCCGTCGACCGGCTGCAGCTCGTACGAGATCGCCTCGGTGTTCGCCGCGAAGTCGCAGTTCGGGCAGTCGGCGAAGGTGTCCTCGCCGGCCTCGGCCGGGGCGAGGAACTCCTCGGACTTCGAGCCGCCCATCGCGCCGGCGGTGGCCGCGACGATGCGGTAGTCGAGGCCGAGGCGCTCGAAGACCCGCTGGTAGGCCTGGCGGTGCAGGGCGTAGGACTGGGCGAGGCCCTCGTCCTCCGTGTCGAAGGAGTACGAGTCCTTCATCAGGAACTCGCGGCCGCGGAGGATGCCGGCGCGGGGGCGGGCCTCGTCACGGAACTTGTTCTGGATCTGGTAGAGGATGACCGGCAGGTCCTTGTAGGACGAGCACTGGTCCTTGACCAGGAGGGTGAAGATCTCCTCGTGCGTCGGGCCGAGGAGGTAGTCGCCGCCCTTGCGGTCCTGGAGGCGGAAGAGCTCGGCGCCGTACTCGTCCCAGCGGCCCGTCGCCTCGTACGGCTCACGCGGCAGCAGCGCGGGGAGGGTGACCTCCTGCGCGCCGATCGCGTCCATCTCCTCGCGGACGATGCGCTCGATATTGGAGAGGACCTTCTTGCCGAGGGGCAGCCAGCTCCAGATGCCGGCGGCGGTGCGGCGCACGTAACCGGCACGGACGAGGAGCTTGTGACTGAGGACCTCGGCGTCGGCCGGGTCGTCGCGCAGCGTCTTCGCCATCAACTGGGACATGCGCTGGACCGGTGCGTTGGCCATGGTTCTCGTACTCCTGCCGGGTAAGGATGGTGCCCCGAGATTAGCCGGGCCGCCCCGAGTCGGAGAAATCAGTTCCGGCGCTTGAGCGGCAGGGGCGCGCCCATCACCGCGTACGGGCGAGCGGCGCTCGGGAAGTGGACCTGGCGGGCGAGGTCCTCGTAGCCGAGCGAGCGGTAGAGGCCGCGGGCCGGGCTCTCGGTGTCGATCGCGGAGAGGATCGAGCGCGGCTCGGCGGCGCTGTCGGTGATGGTGGTGATCAGCTCGCGGCCCACGCCGCGCCCCTGGTGGTCCGGGTGGACGTGCAGTTCGGTGATGACGAAGGAGTCGTCGAGCCAGTCGGTGGTGCCGGTGGCGCGCAGATAGGACTCGACGACGGTGGACCACCAGTGACCGCGGTCGTTGGGCATCCCGTACACGAATCCGACGAGCTTCCCGTCGGTGGTGGTGGCCCCGTAGGCGCGGGCGCCGGGGCTCATCAGGTGGCGCAGCACGATGTGCCGGCGTACGGCGATCTCGTCCTCGTCCAGGCCGAAGGCGAGCGCCTGCACGGCGAGTGCCTCGTCCACGCGGGCGGCGAGATTGACCGGTCCGATCATGACTTCTGCGTCATCCATGCGGCGCACCCTACAAGCGGCCGGGGCCTCAGAACAGCACGCTCATGAAGGCGCCGGTCTCCTGGAAGCCGACGCGGCGGTACGAGGCCCTCGCGGGGGTGTTGTAGTCGTTCACGTACAGGCTGACGACGGGTGCGACATCCGCCAGGGCGTACCGGAGGACGGCGGCCATGCCCGATTCGGAGAGGCCCTTGCCGCGGTGCTCGGGGGCGACCCAGACGCCCTGGATCTGGCAGGCCTGGCGGGTGGCGGCGCCGATCTCGGCCTTGAAGACGACCTTGCCGTCCTCGATGCGGGCGAAGGAGCGGCCGGCGCCGACGAGCTCGGCGACCCGGGCCTGGTAGAGCAGTCCACCGTCGTTGGCGAGCGGGGAGATGCCGACCTCCTCGGTGAACATGGCCACGCAGGCGGGCATGATCACGTCCATCTCGTCCTTGCGGACGCGGCGCACCAGCGGGTCGGGGGCGACGGTGACGGAGGTTTCCTCGGCGACCATCAGCGGCTGCCGGGCGCGGACGTCCCTTGCCGGCCCCCAGCTGGGCTCCAGGAGCCGCCACAGTTCGGTGGTGGGCTCGGCGGGGCCGACGATCGAGGAGCAGCGGCGGCCGATCCTGCGGGCCCGGTCGGCGAAGGCGCGGACGGCCTCGGGGGTCGCGCAGAGGGGCACGAGGTTGGCGCCGGAGTAGCAGAGGGAGCGCAGCCGGCCCTCGCTGTACCAGCCCCACATCTCGCCGCCGAGGCGCCAGGGGTCGAGCCCGGCGACCTGGACGCGGGCGGTCACGAAGGCGTTCTCGACGGGGGCGCTCTCCAGAACGGCGAGTGCGGCGCCGAGGTCGGCGGGTTCGAGGACCCGGGTGGCGGGTTGTGTCAGCACGAAGGGGGCCTCACCGTACGGTTCTACGTGGTCCCAGCACTTTACCCCGCTCGCCTGTGGCGGGGCCCTTCACGCACACGAAGCCCCTCCGCCCGGTGGGGTGGAGGGGCTTCGACGTGGGAGGCCGGGGGTCAGCCGGCGACGGCGACCGACGGCTCGCCGCTGGCGACGCCGTCCTTCTCCATCTGCTCGGCGATCTTCAGCGCCTCTTCGATGAGGGTCTCGACGATCTTCGACTCGGGGACGGTCTTGATGACCTCGCCCTTGACGAAGATCTGGCCCTTGCCGTTACCCGAGGCGACGCCGAGGTCGGCCTCGCGGGCCTCGCCCGGGCCGTTGACGACGCAGCCCATGACGGCCACGCGCAGCGGGACGGTCATGCCGTCGAGCCCGGCGGTGACCTCCTCCGCCAGCTTGTAGACGTCGACCTGGGCGCGGCCGCAGGACGGGCAGGAGACGATCTCCAGGCGGCGCTGGCGCAGGTTCAGCGACTCCAGGATCTGCATGCCGACCTTGATCTCCTCGGCCGGCGGCGCGGAGAGGGAGACCCGGATGGTGTCGCCGATGCCCTGGGAGAGCAGCGCGCCGAAGGCGACGGCCGACTTGATGGTGCCCTGGAAGGCGGGGCCCGCCTCGGTGACGCCGAGGTGCAGCGGGTAGTCGCACTGGGCGGCGAGCTGGCGGTAGGCCTCGACCATGATCACCGGGTCGTTGTGCTTGACCGAGATCTTGATGTCGCGGAAGCCGTGCTCCTCGAAGAGGGAGGCCTCCCAGAGGGCGGACTCGACGAGCGCCTCGGGGGTGGCCTTGCCGTACTTCTTGAGCAGGCGCGCGTCGAGCGAGCCGGCGTTGACGCCGATGCGGATCGGGGTGCGGGCGTCGGAGGCCGCCTTGGCGATCTCCTTGACCTTGTCGTCGAACTGCTTGATGTTGCCGGGGTTGACGCGGACCGCCGCGCAGCCCGCGTCGATCGCCGCGAAGACGTACTTCGGCTGGAAGTGGATGTCGGCGATCACCGGGATCTGCGACTTCCGCGCGATGACCGCGAGGGCGTCGGCGTCGTCCTGGGTGGGGCAGGCCACGCGCACGATCTGGCAGCCGGAGGCCGTCAGCTCGGCGATCTGCTGCAGCGTGGCGCCGATGTCGGACGTGCGGGTGGTGGTCATCGACTGCACGGAGACGGGTGCGTCACCGCCGACGGCCACGCTGCCGACCTGGATCTGGCGGCTCTTGCGCCGCTCGGCGAGCCGGGTCGGGACGGTCGGGATACCGAGAGAAATCGCGGTCATCTTTTGTGCAACCTCAAGGTTGTGCGTCGGCGGGCTCAGGTCTCCGAGGTTACCGCCCCGGGGGCGGGAGGCCGGACACCACGGGGTCCGGCCTCCCCTGGGAACTACGTGATCTTCACCGGATTGACGATGTCGGCGGCGAGGACGAGCAGCGTGAAGCAGACGAAGACACCGGCCACCACGTAGGCGGCGGGCATCAGCTTGGCCACGTCGAACGGGCCGGGGTCGGGGCGCTTGAAGATCCGGGCCGTGTGGCGGCGTACGGACTCCCACAGGGCGCCCGCGATGTGACCGCCGTCGAGCGGCAGCAGCGGGAGCATGTTGAACAGGAACAGCGAGACGTTGAACATCACCAGGATGTTCATGAAATACACGAGGATCCGCTCGGGCGGGGCCTCGACGGTCATCAGTTCGCCGGTGATCCGGGCGGCGCCCAGGACACCGACCGGCGAGTCGTCGGCGCGCTCGCCGTCGCCGAACGTGGCGTCCCACAGGCCGGGGATCTTCTGCGGGAGGGCGATGACGGAGTGGACACCGGTCTCCAGGAGCTCGGTCATCCGGTCGGTGGTCTCACCGAAGGAGAGGGGCGCGACCTCGGTCTTGGAGGAGAAGCCGAGGTAGCCGGCGGGCCCGTACGCGACGGGCCGGACGACGTTGCCGTCCTCGTCCTTCTTCGGCACCTGGTTGGAGACGAGCGTGGGGTGCAGGTCGATGCGCTGTCCGGCCCGCTCGATGGTGACCGTCGCCGGGCCGATGGTGTCGCGGATGCGGTCGGAGAGGGTGTCCCAGTCGCTCACCGGGGTGCCGTTGAAGGCGACGATCTTGTCGCCCTCCTTGAGGCCGGCCTTGAACGCCGGGGAGACCGGGTCACTCGCCGCGCACTTCTCGCGCTTCTCGCTCTGCTTGATCACGCACTTCTGGACGCCCGCGACCTGCGTCGTCTGGCCCTCGATGCCCAGCGTCATCATCGAGCCGAAGAACAGCGCCGCCGCCAGGACCAGGTTCATGAACGGTCCGGCGAACATCACGATCACGCGCTTCCACGGCTTGCGCGTGTAGAAGAGCCGGGTCTCGTCGCCGGGCTTGAGCTCCTCGTACGAGGCCTCCCGGGCGTCCTCGATCATGGAGCGCCAGGGCGAGGTGGAGCGGGCCTCGATCTTGCCGTCCTCGCCCGGCGGGAACATGCCGATCATGCGGATGTAGCCGCCGGCGGGGATGGCCTTGATGCCGTACTCGGTCTCGCCGCGCTTCCTCGACCAGACCGTGGGTCCGAAGCCGACCATGTACTGCGGCACGCGGATGCCGAAGAGCTTGGCCGTGGAGAGGTGGCCCAGCTCGTGCCAGGCGATGGAGACGAGGAGGCCGAGGGCGAACAGCACGATGCCCAGGGCGTACAGGAGCATTTCGTTCATGCGCGGGCCTCCGCTGTTGCCTTCGCTGCGAGCTCTCGGGCCCGGGCGCGTGCCCAGGTCTCCGCTTCGAGGACGTCCGACACCGTGAGCGAGGTTCCCCCGCCGGGCTTTCCGTGCTCGGTGACGACCGCTGTGACCGTATCCATGATTCCGTTGAACGGCAGCCGTCCCGCGAGAAACGCCTCGACGCACTCCTCGTTGGCGGCGTTGAACACGGCGGGGGCGGTGCCGCCCAGCTCGCCGACGTGCCGGGCCAGGCCGACCGACGGGAACGCCTCGGTGTCGAGCGGGAAGAACTCCCAGGTGGAGGCCTTGGACCAGTCGAACGCGGGGGCCGCGTCCGGGACCCGCTCGGGCCAGCCGATGCCGATGGCGATCGGCCCGCCCATGTCCGGCGGGGTGGCCTGGGCGAGCGTGGAGCCGTCCGTGAACTCCACCATCGAGTGCACGTACGACTGCGGGTGGACGACGACCTCGATGCGGTCGAAGGGGATGTCGTAGAGCAGGTGGGCCTCGATGACCTCCAGGCCCTTGTTGACCAGGGTGGCGCTGTTCACCGTGATCACCGGGCCCATGGCCCAGGTCGGGTGGGCGAGCGCGTCCTCGCGGGTGACGTCGGCGAGCTGCGCGCGCGTACGGCCGCGGAAGGGGCCGCCGGAGGCGGTGACGACCAGCTTGCGGACGTCGGCGCGGGTGCCCGCGGCCAGCGCCTGGAAGAGGGCGGCGTGCTCGGAGTCGACCGGGATGATCTGACCGGGCTTCGCGAGCGCCTTCACCAGGGGGCCGCCGACGATCAGCGACTCCTTGTTGGCGAGGGCGAGGGTGCGGCCGGCTTCGAGGGCGGCGAGGGTCGGCGCCAGGCCGATGGAGCCGGTGATGCCGTTGAGGACGGTGTGGCACGGCGAGGCGGCGAGCCGAGTGGCGGCGTCGGGGCCCGAGAGGAGCTCGGGCAGCGGCTCGGAGCCGTACAGCGCCTTCAGCGCGTCACGCAGCTCCGGCAGCACCTCCTCGCGGGCCACGGCGACCGCGGCGACCTTCAGCCGGTACGCCTGCTCGGCGAGCAGCGCGACCCGGCCGCCCGAGGCGGCCAGGGCGGTGACCCGGAAGCGGTCGGGGTTGCGCAGCACCAGGTCGATGGCCTGGGTACCGATGGACCCGGTCGAGCCGAGGACGACGATGTCCCGGCGTCCTTCGGAGACGTCGAAGGCGATATGGGGATCGGCGAGAGGAGAGGGGCGGTCGCTCATGCCCCCCATTCTTGCCGCAAACGCCGGCCGGTCTTCACGGGGGCGGGCTTCACCGGTTGCGGACGAACGTGTCGAAGACCCGGTGGAAGTCGGGGAACGTCTTCTTCACACAGCCGGGGTCGTCGAAGGTGATGCCGGGAGTGCGCAGGGCGGTGACCGCGAAGGCCATGACGATCCGGTGGTCGCCGTGGGTGGCGATCTCGACGGGTCCGGTGGGCGTGCCGGGGTGGATCTCGATCCAGTCGGGGCCGGTGCGGACGGTGATGCCGAGGCGGCGGAGGTTCTCGGCGCAGGCGTCGAGGCGGTCGCACTCCTTGACCCGGGTGTTGGCGACGTCCTCGATGCGGACCGGCCCGTCGGCGAAGGGCGCGATCGCGGCGAGCGTCGGCATCGTGTCGGAGATGTCCCGCATGTTGACCGTGAGGCCGCGCAGGGTGCCGGTGGAGCGGACGGTGGTGCCCGTGTCGCCGATCTCGACGTCGGCGCCCATGCGGCGCAGCACGTCGACGAAGCCGAGGTCGCCCTGGAGCGCGCCGGTGCCGAGGCCGGGGACGGTGACGGAGCGCCCGGGTTCGAGGGCCGCGGCGGCGAAGAAGTAGCTGGCGGTGGAGGCGTCGGGCTCGATGCCGTACGTCCTGGCCCGGTAGCCGGTGGGGGCGACCCGGTAGGTCCGTCCCTCCTGGCGGATCTCGGCGCCGAAGCTCCGCATCATCGCCAGCGTGATCTCGACGTACGGCTCCGAGACCAGGTCGGTGACGGTGATGTCGAGGCCCTCGGCGGTGAGCGGACCCAGCATGAGCAGGGCCGTCAGGTACTGGGAGGACTGGCCGGCGTCGAGGGTGAGCGCGCCGCCCTTCACACCGTGGGCGTGGACGTCGAGGGGGTGGTGCCCCTCCTTCTCGCCGTGCCGCAGGTCGACGCCGAGGGTGCGCAGGGCCTCCGTCAGCGGGGCGAGGGGCCGCCGTCTCATCTGCGCGGAGGCGTCGAAGCGGTAGGTGCCGTGGCCCGCGGCGGCGAGGGTGGGCAGGAAGCGGGCGGTGGTGGCGCCGTCGCGGCAGTAGACGTCGGCGGTGTCCGCGCCGGGGCCGGCGGGGCGGCCCTCGATGTGCCAGGCGTCGGGCTCGCGGCGGACGGCGTAGCCGAGGGCGGCGAGGCCCTCGGCGAAGCCCTCGGTGTCGTCGGAGACGAGGGGCCTGAGGAGGGTGGTGGTGCCCTCGGCCGCGGCGGCGAGGAAGAGCGCGCGGGCGGTGACGGACTTGGAGCCGGGGATGTCGATGACGGTCACGTCCCACATCCTGCCGTTCCGTCCCGCCCGGTGGACCCGCGTTCCGCATGGCGGAACGCGGGCGGGTCGTTCATGGGATGCGGCGGTGGACGTCCTCCTGCGTCGAGGGGCCGGGGGTGGCGTCCGCGATCCAGGGGCCGTCGTCGCTCGGGTCGACGATGCCCTCCTCCAGCCAGGTGTACCGGCCGGCGAGGACGCCGTCGGCGACCCGCCGGTCGAGGTCGTCGGTGTTGGACCAGAGCCGCCCGAAGAGCTCCTCGATCCGCAGCCGGGCCTGGTGGCAGAAGGCGTCGGCGAGCTGATGGGCCTCGCGGCCGTGGTCTCCGGTGGTGCGCAGGAGTTCGGCCCGTACGCAGGCGGCGCTCATCGCGAAGAGTTCGGCGCCGATGTCGACGATCCGGCCGAGGAAGGCCTGCTTGAGCTCCATCCGGCCCTGCCAGCGGGACATCGCGTAGAAGGTGGAGCGGGCGAGCTTGCGGGAGGTCCGCTCGACGTACCGGAGGTGCCCCGCCAGCTCGCCGAACTCCCCGTACGCCCCCGGCAGCTGTCCGGGCCCGGTGACGAGGCCGGGCAGCCAGCGGGCGTAGAAGCCGCCCGCCCGCGCACCGGCCTTCGCCTTGTCGGCGAGAGACTTCCCGGGGTCGATGAGGTCACCGGCGACGGAGAGGTGGGCGTCGACCGCCTCGCGGGCGATCAGCAGATGCATGATCTCGGTCGAGCCCTCGAAGATCCGGTTGATCCGCAGATCGCGCAGGACCTGCTCGGCGGGGACGGCGCGTTCGCCGCGGGCGGCGAGCGAGTCGGCGGTCTCGTAGCCGCGGCCGCCCCGGATCTGGACGAGTTCGTCGGCGATGAGCCAGGCCATCTCGGAGCCGTACAGCTTGGCGAGGGCGGCCTCGATCCGGATGTCGTTGCGGTCCTCGTCGGCCATCTGCGACGCGAGGTCGACGACCGCCTCCAGGGCGAAGGTGGTGGCCGCGATGAAGGAGATCTTGGTGCCGACGGCCTCGTGCCGGCCGACCGGCCCGCCCCACTGCTCGCGGACGCCCGCCCATTCGCGGGCGATCTTCAGGCACCACTTCCCGGCGCCCGCGCAGGCCGCGGGGAGCGAGAGGCGGCCGGTGTTGAGGGTGGTGAGGGCGATCTTGAGACCGGCGCCCTCGGGGCCGATGCGGTGGGCGGCGGGCACGCGCACGCGGTGGAAGCGGGTGACGCCGTTCTCCAGGCCGCGCAGGCCCATGAAGGCGTTGCGGTGCTCGACGGTGATGCCGGGCGAGTCGGCCTCGACGACGAAGGCGGTGATGCCGCCGGGGTGTCCCTCGGAGGCGGGCACGCGGGCCATGACGACGAGCAGGTCGGCCACGACCCCGTTGGTGGTCCAGAGCTTGACCCCGTCGAGGACGTACGAGTCCCCGTCGGGCACCGCGGTGGTCGCGAGGCGCGCCGGGTCGGAGCCGACGTCGGGCTCGGTGAGCAGGAAGGCGGAGAGGTCGGTACGGGCGAGCCGCGGCAGGAACGCGTCCTTCTGCTCCTGGGTGCCGAAAAGCTTAAGCGGCTGCGGTACGCCGATCGACTGATGCGCGGAGAGCAGCGCGCCGACGGCGGGACTGGCGGAGCCCACGAGGGCGAGGGCGCGGTTGTAGTACAGCTGGGTGAGGCCGAGGCCGCCGTACTTCCGGTCGATCTTCATCCCGAGCGCGCCGAGTTCCTTGAGCCCGGTGAGCGTCTCGTCGGGGATGCGCGCCTCGCGCTCGATGCGGGCGCCGTCGATCCGGGTCTCGCAGAACGCGCGGAGGGTGGCGAGAAAGGCCTCGCCGCGCCGGGCGTCCTCCTCGGCGGGGAGCGGGTGGGGATGGACGAGGTCCAGCCGGAACCGGCCGAGGAACAGCTCCTTGGCGAAGCTGGGCTTGTGCCAGTCCCGCTCGCGTGCGGCCTCGGCGGTCTGCCGGGCCTCGTGCGCTGTGACCTTGGGCCGCTGGGTGGGGGCGGACATGGACACCTCCTTGGGCTTCGTGTCCGTCGTACCCGATTTCTGGCATTTCGGAAAGAGGAGGGACGCCGCTCCGCCCGCGTCCTCCTGCTGAGACGCCCCGACCGTCCGGGAGGGGCGCGCGTAGGGTCCGCGGCATGTCTCAGTCGATCAAGCTCATCGTCCTCGTCGCCACGCTGCCCGGCCGGGGTGCGGAACAGGTCGCCGCCTTCGAGGCGCTCGCACCCCTCGTACGGGCGGAGGACGGCTGCCTGCAGTACGACCTCCACCGGGTGGCGGACGACCCCGACCGCTTCGCCCTGATCGAGCGCTGGGCCTCGGCCGAGGCCCTCGCCGCGCACGACGCCGCCCCGCACATGGCCGCGGCCGACGCCGCGAACAAGGCCTTCCGGGCCGGGCCCGCCGAGGTCGTCCGCCTCGTCGACGCACCCGTCGCATGACGAAAGGCGGTCCGAGCCCCCGCACAGTGGGCTCGGACCGCCTGGTTCGGTGAGGCGTACGCCTCGGAGGGCACCTCGGGGAAGGCTTCGGAGGGCGCGCCCCGGAGGGCCTCGGAAGGCGCCTTAGAGGGCGAGGCCCGTCAGGACGAGGACACGCTCGTAGGTGTAGTCGTCCATCGCGAACTTGACGCCCTCGCGGCCGACGCCGGAGCGCTTGGCGCCGCCGTACGGCATCTGGTCGGCGCGGTACGAGGGGACGTCGCCGACGATCACGCCGCCGACCTCCAGGGCGCGGTGGGCGCGGAAGGCGGCCTGCAGGTCGTGGGTGAAGACACCGGCCTGGAGGCCGAAGTCGGAGTCGTTGACCGCGGCGAAGGCCTCGGCCTCACCGTCGACCTTGGCGATCGTCAGGACCGGGCCGAAGACCTCGGCGCGGGCCAGGGTGACGTCCGCCGGAAGCTCGGCGAGCACGGTCGGGGCGTAGGTCGCACCCTCGCGCTTGCCGCCCGCGAGGAGCTTGGCGCCGGCGGCGACGGCCTCGTCCACCCAGGACTCGACGCGCTTCGCGGCGGCCTCGTCGACCAGCGGGCCGACGTCGGTGGCGGCGTCGGACGGGTCACCGGTGACCTGGGCCTCGACGGCGGCGACGATCTTCGGCAGCAGGCGGTCGTGGACGGAGGAGTCGACGATCACGCGCTGGACGGAGATGCAGGACTGGCCGCCCTGGTAGTTGGAGAAGGTGGCGATACGGCTCGCCGCCCAGTCCAGGTCCTCCTCGGAGGACCAGTCGGGGAGGACCACGGCCGCGGCGTTGCCGCCGAGCTCCAGGGTGCAGTGCTTGTGCGGCACCGACTGCTGGATGGCGTAGCCGACCGTGTCGGAGCCGGTGAAGGAGATGACCGGGAGGCGCTCGTCCTGGACGAGGGCGGGCATGCGGTCGTTCGGCACGGTCAGGATCGACCAGGAGCCGGCCGGCAGGTCGGTCTCGGCCAGGATCTCGCCCAGGATCAGGGAGGAGATCGGCGTCGACGGGGCCGGCTTGAGGATGATCGGGGCGCCGACGGCGATGGCCGGAGCGACCTTGTGGGCGCTGAGGTTCAGCGGGAAGTTGAACGGCGCGATGCCGAGGACGACGCCCTTGGGGATACGGCGGGTGAGGGCGAGGCGGCCCGCGCCGCCGGCCTCGGTGTCCAGGCGCTGGGCCTCGCCGGAGTTCCAGCGGCGGGCCTCCTCGGCGGCGAAACGGAAGACGGAGACGGCACGGCCGACCTCGCCGCGGGCCCACTTGATGGGCTTGCCGTTCTCGGCGGAGATCAGCAGGGCGATCTCCTCGGTGCGCTCGGCGAGCCGCTTCGACACGTGGTCGAGGGCGGCGGCACGGACGTGCGCCGGGGTCGCGGCGAACTCGTCGACGACGGCGTGCGCGGCGGCGACGGCCTCCTCGACCTGGGCCTCGGTGGGCACGCTGACCTTGCCGACCAGACGCCCGTCGAAGGAGTTCGTGACGTCGAAGGTGGCCTCGCCGGTGGCCTCGCGGCCGGCGAGCCAGAAGGCGTGGGTGGTCGTCATTGCGTCCCGGCCCTTTCCGTATCGGGGGGTGCGAGCGATTGCTCTCGTGACACGTTAGGGCCGAGGCGGCGAGGGTGGGCTTGTCCGGTGTGGAGTGATGGGTCCGGACCGCTGTCCGAATTGGCCGAAGCAGGGCCGGTAGTCGCGTATCAGGAGGCCCGGGGTCGATGAAACCCGGTCAGGCCGGCGGGCGGTGATCATCCGCGCCGCTCCGTGGAGACGATCAGACAGACTCCGCCGACGACGATCGCGCCGCCGAGGACGATGGGCCACGACAGGGCCTCGTTGAGGACGAGGGCGCCGAGGGCGACCGCGACGACGGGGTTCACGTACGCGTAGGTGGCGACGAGCGAGAGCGGTGCGGCCTGGAGGAGCCAGGCGTACGCCGTGAAGGCCAGCAGCGAGCCGAAGACGATCAGATAGGCGAGCGCGGCCCAGGAACGGGTCGAGATCTCCGCCAGGTCGAGACCGTGCTGCTCGCCCCGGAACAGGCCGATGGCCACGCCGACGAGACCGCCCACGACCATCTCGTACGCACTGGCCGTGAAGGGGTTCGCGGGCATCGGGAGACGCGCGGAGGAGAACGAACCGATTGACCACATCAAGGTCGCGACCACGACGAGGACGACCCCGACGACCTTCACGTCACCGCTGAGACCCGGCAGGGTCAGCACGGCGAGGCCCGCGAGCCCCAGAAGCACACCGGCGACCCCGCCGACGCTCGGCCGCTGGCCGGTCGCGGCCTTCATGACGACGACCCAGGCCGGGACGACGGAGATCAGCAGGGCGGCCAGGCCGGAGGGTATGGAGGTCTCGGCGAGGACGACGAGGCCGTTGCCGCCGGGGATCAGGAGCAGACCGACGAGCACGGCCGAACCGAGCTGCCGGCGGTTGACCTTGAGGGCGGCGGGCCCCTGGCGCCAGGCGATGATCCCGGCGAGGAGCAGACCGGCGGTGACGAAGCGGGCGCCCGAGGAGAGGAACGGCGGCATCGTCTCGACGACGATCCGGATGCCGAGGTACGTGGAGCCCCAGACGACGTACACGATGCCGAGCGCGGCCCACACGGCCCCGGTGATCCGACGGACTGGAACGGCGGGAGTGGCGGCGGGAATCTCGGTACGGGGCTCGGTGGTGGCCGGGGGCGCCTCGGGGGCCGGATCGACGGCGGGGCTTGTCATGAGCAGGAGAGTAAGGAGTCAGGGGCCCGATGACCAAGAAAATTGCCCGCATTCGGGCAGGCGGGGGCGGATGGGCGGGCGTGTGGAGGCCGTTCAGGGGGAATGGCAGGATGTCCCGACCCGTGGGGGAAGCAGTCGTCCCCTGGGGAAAGCAGCGGAAGAAGTAGACGACAGGTAGGGGGAAACACATGGTCCTGCTCGCCTTGATCGGCGTCCTGGTGCTCGCCGTCGGAGGGTGCGTCTGCGTGGTCTGGGCCGCGCGGGGCGGGCCCCGGTGGGTCCGCGGGGTCGCCGCCGTGACCCTGGCGGCCGGAAGCGTGGTGCGCAGCAACCGGCGACGCGGCCTGGGGTCGAACAACAACAACTACAGCGGCGACGGGGGCGCGAGCGCGGACGGCTGACGGGCCGAAGGGGCTGGGGGCCGGGGGCCGGAGGTCCGGAGGCCGGGGGCGGAGGCCCAGGGAGATCCGGAGGCCGGGGGTCCGGAGGCCGGGGGTCCGAAGGCCGGGGGTCCGAAGGCCGGGGGTCCGGAGGCCGGGGGTCCGAAGGCCCTTGATGTCCTGGCCCCGCACCACGGCACCCCCACCACGGGGAGGGGACCCGGACCGCCCCGCCCTGCCCCGTCTCCTACTCCGTGCCCTCCCCCGTCGCCTTCAGCGCCAGCCACAGCTCCATGCGTACGTCCGGGTCGTCGAGGGAGCGGCCGAGGATCTCCTCCACGCGCCGCATCCGGTAGCGCAGGGTGTGCCGGTGGACGCCCAGGTCGGCCGCGGCCGCGTCCCACTGGCCGTGCCGGGAGAGCCAGGCGCGCAGGGAGGCGACCAGGTCGCCGCGGCCCGTCGCGTCGTGGTCCCGCAGCGCGCGCAGCATCCCGTCGGCGAAGGCGCGGACGGCGTCGTCGGCGAGGAGCGGCAGGACCGAGCCCGCCGCGAGGTCCTCGTGCTCGACCAGCGCCTTGCCCCGCCGCCTGGCCACCGAGAGCGCCTGTTCCGCCTGCTTGTACGCCGCGGCGGCCGTGATCGGTCCGGCGGGGGCCGAGAGGCCGATGGTGACGCCGGACTCCTCCGCGTCCCGTTCCGCGTACCCCTCGCAGGCGGCGACGACCGCGCCCGCGTCCCCGGCGAGGACGACGAGCCGCTGCTCGCTCTCGGGGACGGTGAGCACCGCCTCGCCCGCCCGTGCGGCCGCCGACTCCAGAGCCTCGGCGAGCACGTGCAGCGCCGGTTCGCCGGTCGGGTCGCCGCCGGCGGGTTCCGCGACGAGCAGCCGGAAGGGGGCGTCGAGGAGCCCGCCGTACACATCGCCGGCCACCGCGCGCGCGTGGTCCGGCTGGCCCGCGAGCATCATCTTCAGGACCGCCTCGCCGAGCCGCTGTTCGGCGGCCTGCAGCGAACGGGAACGCTCCGTCGTGAGGGTGAGCAGGGCGATCGCCGAGTGCACGGCGTACCGCTCGGCCGTCCCGAGGGGCGCGCCGGTACCGACCGCGAGGGCGCCACGGACCCGGCGTCCGGAGCCGAGCGACTGGAGTTCGACGCGGTCGTCCGTACCGCCGACGACGGCGCTGGCGGGTGCGGGCCGGTCGCGCAGCCGCTCCACGTCGGGGGTGAGGCGGGCGGCCCGGCGTGCCGCCCAGTCGGGTGAGGCGGCGACGACGGTGCCGGCGGTGTCGTAGAGGGCGGCCCAGCCGTCGACGTGCGCGGCGAGCCGGGCGACGACGGCCTCGGGGCCCTCGGCGAGCGCGGCGCGGGTCAGCTCGCGCTGTGCCTCGAAACCGGCGGTGACGGCCCGGTACTGGTCGGCGGAGATGGCCGCGGACACGGCCTTGCTGATGGCGAGGAAGGGGGTCCGGCGGGGCACTTCGAGGAGGGGCAGATGCTCCTCGCGGGCCGCTTCGAGCAGGGCCGGCGGGATCTCCTCGTAGTTGACGCCCACGGCGAAGCCGAGCCCGACGACACCGGCGCCGAGCAGCCGCCGCACGTAACGGCGCATCGCCTCCAGGTCCTCGGCGTCGAGGGTGAGCGCGGTGGTGAGGAGGAGTTCGCCGCCCTCCATGTACGGGACGGGGTCGGCGAGCTCGCTGACGTGCGCCCAGCGGACAGGGGTGTCCAGGCGGTCCTCACCGGCCCGGACGACGAGCTTCAGCGAGGAGTGCTGGACGAGCGAGGCGAGGGTGGGCGGCATTGGGGACCGTCGGACCTTTGAGCGAGGGGTCGCCGCCCAGCCGAGCGGCGACCCCGATTGTGCCAGGGCAAGCCGATGCCCGCTCCGGCTCCGCGCCGCACGCAACCCCGGCTCCGCGCCGCGCGCGACCCCGGGCCCGACCGGATCCGATCCGGCTCCCGGCCGCCTTCCCCCTGTGCTCCCGGCTGCCTCAGCTCCGCAGATCCACCAGCAGGGGTGGCGTGTGCTCGCCCCGCACATGGGTGAGGGACAGCACGGCATGCCCGGCGGGGACGTCGTGGGCGAGGTCGGAGGCCGACCATCGCTGCCGCTCCACCTCCCGTACGGTGACGGCCTCGGCCGTCGTCGCCTTGCCGGTCACGAGGCGCCGCATGAAGTGCAGGGCCTTGGTGAGCGGCTCGTCGGAGATGATCTGGCGATTGGTGACGTCCCGGGTCTGCACCCATTCGGTGCCCCAGGTCTCCGCGAACCGTCCTCCGTCCCAGGGCGCGACCCCGGCGAAAGCCATCCGGCAGCCGACCGCCCCGAGCAGCGGCTCACGCAGCGCCTCGGGGACGTCCTCCAGGCTGCGCAGGGCGAGGACGACGCCGGCGTTGGCGGAGCGCAGCCGCTGGACGGCCCGTACGGATTCGCCGGTGACGGTGTACGTGGCGTCGTCGAGGACCAGGCAGGCGAAGAGGGAACGGTCGCGGCGGGCGAGGGCCGCCTCGGCGAACTGGGCGAGCAGCAGCCGGGAGACGATCCGGGAGGCTTCGGCGTGGCCGCGCTCGGGGAGGTCGACCCGGACGCGGAGGGGGTGCTCGACGGCGCGGAGGGAGAACTGCGGCTTCGCGTCTTCGGAGTGCTCCGGTCGGAAGAAGTGGGCGAAGGCGGGCCGGTCGAGGAACGCGATGCGCTCGGCAAGCAGGACGCCGACCTCGTCGCCGCGGTCCGCCTGACGCTGCCGGGCGTCGAGCTCACGCAGTTGGGCGGGGTCTCCGGCGACGGCTTCGCGCAGCGCGGCGAGCGCCTCGGGCGTCCCGCCGAGCAGCTCGCGCAGCTCGGGCACGCCGGGGAATCGGCCGTACGCCGCCAGGAACGGACCGATCAGCTGCGCAAGCGCGGTGGCGGCCCGACGGCTGTCGGCGACCAGATCTCCGACGAGCCCTTCGGCGAGGATCCGGGCGGCTTCGTCGGGGTCGTCGGCCCCGCCGTACAGGTCGAGGTCGTGGGTGGACTCGGGTCGCCCGACGGAGACGACCACGTCGAAGGCCCCGTCAGGGCCGACCGAAGCACCATGGGCGGTGACGGCCACGACGACGGCCCGGTTGGCGAGGGCCTGGAGGCAGAGCGACTCGACGACGGGGCGCACGAGCCGCACCGTCTTCCCCGCCCCTGCCGGCCCGACCGCGAGCAAGGAGGTCCCGAGAAGCCCCGGTTCCAGGGCGACACCCGTGGTGCGGCGGACGTAAGGATTGCGGGGGTGGTCGGCGACCGTCCCGATGAGCACCTGCTCGGTGGCCAGGTCGTGGGTGGCGGTACGGACGGGAAGGTCACGCAGACCCGAGGGATGGCCGCAGGCCGCGGCGCCCCGGCTGCGTACGGCCTCGGTGAAGGCGGCGAGCCGCTCCGGCCGCGTCCGTACGCCCTGCCACGCACGGCGGATCCGGGCGTAGTCGACGTCCCCGAGCACGCCTTGGCGGGTGGCCTCGGCAAGCTGGGCGGCGGTCTCGCTCAGACCGGCGTCGCGCAGCTCGGGCCACTCGGCGGGGTCGGCGGCGGGGCGAGGTGACGGGGGCGTAACGGCGGCCGTGGAGCCCCCGGTTCCGAAGCGTCGCCGCACGGGGGGCCAGGCGCCGACCCGGCCGACGGCCGCGACGACGGCGGCAATGAGGAGCACGTAATAGAGGTTGGAGGCCCAGGTGAGCCAAGGCCACTCGGCCGTGCGGGGCATCTCGCGCCAGACTCCCGGCAGGAGCACGAACAGGGGCCACACGGGAACGCCGTAGCGCTGCCAGACCTCCCGCCAGTTGCCGGCGCGGCCGAAGCCGACGGCGAACAGGACAAGGAGGACGGCGTACCAGAGGTACTGCGCGGCGATGTACATCTCGAAGTCGGGGCTGTCCTGGTTCCGCCAGTCGGTGGGCACGAGCCACAGCATCGGCAGCTGCCACCACTTGTCGACGAAGATCCATCCTCCCTCCAGATAGCCGTTCCACAGCAGCGACCACAGCAACCAGCCGCAGAGGTACGCGATCAACGCGCCGGTGATCAGCTGACGGCCGGGCACGACGTCCGGTGCCTGCTCGGGCCGCTCACGGTGCCCTAGCCGCCAGACGCCGGGGGCGGCGGCAGGGCGGGGGATCCGGAGCCACTCGGCGACCCCGAGCCTGGTGGGCGCCTGCGCGGGCGGTTGCGGGACGGCCGGCCGGTCCGCGGCCGGCCGTGGACCGGCCCCGGCCCGACCCGCTTGTCCGGCCTGGGGCGCCTGGCCTGTCTGCCGGGTGTGCGGCACGGGGTGCGGCCCCTGAGGCGGCGACGCGGGCGGCACGGGCGGACCCGCCGGCCGCGGGACCGCGCTCCCCCGCGTGTCGCGTGACTCGTACGTGCCGTCGGTCTCCATGAACCCCTGCCCCCTGACCAGCCAGGTCGCCGTCTCTGTGCCACCGTCAATCTAGTGGCCCGGGGACGCCCCGGAGGGGTTTCACCCACCCGTGTGCCCGTGCACCTGCGGACATACACGGAGAGGCTGCCCAGGGGCGGGGAAACGGACCCGCCCCGCCCGCCCCAGGCACCACAACCGGGGCCCCATGTCCATCTCGGACAACGACACACCCCCCACCACTCCCGATCGGCGCATGCCTCCGCCCCTCCCCCGCGCCTAGCCTGCGGAGGAAACCCGCAAGTGCGTCCAGAACACCCCCAGGAGCCCCGCATGAACGCTGTCCCGCAGGAGCGGCGCATCGTCACCGCCATCCCCGGTCCGAAGTCGCAGGAGCTTCAGGCCCGCCGTCTCGACACGGTCGCCGGTGGCGTGGGCTCCACGCTCCCCGTCTTCACGAAGCGGGCCGGTGGCGGCATCATCGAGGACGTCGACGGCAACCGTCTGATCGACTTCGGTTCCGGCATCGCCGTGACCTCGGTCGGCGCCTCCGCCGAGGCCGTCGTGCGCCGCGCCTCCGCGCAGCTGCAGGACTTCACCCACACCTGTTTCATGGTGACGCCGTACGAGGGTTACGTGGAGGTCTGCGAGGCGCTCGCCGAGCTGACCCCGGGCGACCACGCCAAGAAGTCCGCGCTGTTCAACTCCGGCGCCGAGGCCGTCGAGAACGCCGTCAAGATCGCCCGCTCGTACACCAAGCGCCAGGCCGTCGTCGTCTTCGACCACGGCTACCACGGCCGTACGAACCTCACGATGGCGCTGACGTCGAAGAACATGCCGTACAAGCAGGGCTTCGGTCCGTTCGCCCCCGAGGTCTACCGCGTGCCGGTGGCCTACGGCTACCGCTGGCCCACCGGTGCCGAGAACTGCGGCCCCGAGGCCGCCGCCCAGGCGATCGACAACATCACCAAGCAGATCGGCGCCGACAACGTCGCCGCGATCATCATCGAGCCGGTCCTCGGCGAGGGCGGCTTCATCGAGCCGGCCAAGGGCTTCCTGCCGGCGATCGTGAAGTTCGCCAACGACAACGGCATCGTCTTCGTCGCCGACGAGATCCAGTCCGGCTTCTGCCGTACCGGCCAGTGGTTCGCGTGCGAGGACGAGGGCATCGTCCCGGACCTCATCACCACCGCCAAGGGCATCGCGGGCGGTCTGCCGCTCGCCGCCGTCACCGGCCGCGCCGAGATCATGGACTCCGTCCACGGCGGCGGTCTGGGCGGCACCTACGGCGGCAACCCGGTGGCCTGCGCCGGCGCGCTCGGCTCCATCGAGACCATGAAGGAGCTCGACCTCAACGCCAAGGCGAAGAACATCGAGTCCGTCATGAAGGCCCGCCTGACGGCGATGGCCGAGAAGTTCGACGCCATCGGTGACATCCGCGGCCGCGGCGCCATGATCGCCATCGAGCTGGTCAAGGACCGCGCGACCAAGGAGCCGAACCCGGAGGCCGCGGGCGCGCTCGCGAAGGCCTGCCACGCCGAGGGCGTGCTGGTCCTGACCTGTGGCACCTACGGCAACGTGCTGCGCTTCCTGCCGCCGCTGGTCATCGGCGACGACCTGCTCAACGAGGGCCTCGACGTCCTCGAGAGCGCGTTCGCCCAGATCTGATCCGAGATCGGATCCGATCACGGATCACGGATCACGAATCTGGATCCGAGATCCGATCGCAGATCCCGGATCCGATCGGCGATCTGACACCCCGTGTGAAGACTCTGTGGGGGGCCGATGGCGGGACGCGTTTCCTGCTGTCGGTCCCCCCTTCTCTGACGTACGGTTTCTGCAGATGAGAGAAACACCCCGGGCGGAGCCTCCCCAGCCCCGCCCACACCGTGCCGTCGCGCACACCCCTGGAGCCTCGTGCTCCGGAACTCCTCACCGATCGGACGGCCGCCCGCCCCACACCCCCCGGGGCGTGCGGCGATCCGATCCCCTCGGCCGCCCTGGAACCACCCCCCCTGTTCCAGGGCGGCCGGCTCTCTTCTCGGCGCTCGTCGCCCTCGTCGTCGTGACCTGGCAGGTGCTCGTCCACGGCCCCTTGGCCAGGCTCGACGAGCGGGTGTCCCGGGCCGTGGTGGACTCGGTCCCCCGGTCCCTCTCCGAACTCGCCTCCGACCTCGGCAACATGACCGTCGCCCTCCCCGTCCTCGCCTGCGCGATGGCGTACGCGGTGTGGCGCGGCCGAAGGATCGCCGCCCTGTACGCGGGCCTCGCGATGGCGCTCGTACCGCTCCTGGTGGTGCCCCTGAAGGAGTGGACGGCCCGCCCCGGCCCGCTGGAGCCCTGGGCCCACGGCTACTACCCCTCGGGCCACACGGCCACGGCGGCGGTCGCGTACTTCGGTGCCGCCTTCCTCGTCTCGAACCGGCTGATCCCGGTCGCCGCCCTCCTGACGGCGCTGACGGGAGCCGGGCTGATCCTGCGCGGCTTCCACTGGCCGCTGGACGTGCTGGCCTCGCTCGCCCTGTGCGTTCCCCTGATGACCTGGCCCGCCCTTGCGGCGCGGCGCGGGCCGGACCGGCTTCCCCCGCGTCCCGACTCCGACGGTCCTCTGTGACGGCGCCGGGCCGGAACCCCTGAGGGGTTCCGGCCCGGCTCTGTTCGGCGCGGCAGGTCGTCGCGCGAGGTCGTGTCCCAGGGGGTGCCTGGAACGCGCAGACCGTCAGCTCCAGCTGTAGGCGTCGAAGTTGTTCGAGAACTGCCACTGGTTGTAGCGGTCCCAGTTGATCGACCAGGTCATCAGGCCCCGCAGGGCGGGCCAGGTGCCGTGGGTCTGGTAAGTGCCGCAGTTGGTCTTCTTCGTCAGGCAGTCCAGGGCCTTGTTGACCTCGGCCGGGGTCGTGTGGCCGTTGCCCGCCTGGGTGGAGGCCGGGAGGCCGATCGCGACCTGGTCGGGGCGGAGGGCCGGGAAGACGCGGTCGGTGTTGCCCGCGACCGGGAAGCCGGTGAGCAGCATGTCGGTCATCGCGATGTGGAAGTCGGCGCCGCCCATCGAGTGGTACTGGTTGTCCAGGCCCATGATGGAGCCCGAGTTGTAGTCCTGGACGTGCAGCAGGGTGAGGTCGTCGCGCAGGGCGTGGATGACCGGCAGGTAGGCGCCGGCGCGCGGGTCCTGGCCACCCCAGGGGCCGGAGCCGTAGTACTGGTAGCCGAGTTGGACGAAGAAGGTCTCCGGGGCCATCGTCAGGACGAAGTTCTGGCCGTACTTGGCCTTGAGGGTCTTGACCGCCTGGATCAGGTTGACGACGACGGGGCTCGTCGGATTCCGGAAGTCGGTGTCGCCGGTCTGGAGCGACAGCGAGTGGCCCTCGAAGTCGATGTCGAGGCCGTCGAGACCGTACTCGTCGATGATCTTCGAGACGGAGGAGACGAACATGTCACGGGCGGCGGTGGTGGAGAGCTGCACCTGGCCGTTCTGGCCGCCGATGGAGATCAGGACCTTCTTGCCGGCGGCCTGCTTGGCCTTGATGGCCGCCTTGAAGTCGGCGACCGACTCGACGTTCGGACATTCCGTCGCCGGGCAGAGGCTGAAGCGGATGTCGCCGGAGGTCACCGAGGTCGGCTCGCCGAAGGCGAGGTTGATGACGTCCCAGGAGGCGGGGACGTCGGCCATCCGGGTGTAGCCGGAGCCGTTGGCGAAGCTGGCGTGGAGGTAGCCGACGAGGGCGTGCGCGGGCAGGCCGGGGTTGCCGCCCCCGCCGCCGCTGGTCGTCGTCGCGCTCACGGTGGCCGACTTCGGCGACTCGCCCGCGCTGTTCACGGCGCTGACCTGGAAGGTGTACGCGGTGGAGGCGGTGAGTCCGGTGACGGTGGCCGAGGTGCCGGTGACCGTCTGGACCTTGGTGGTGCCCCGGTAGACGTTGTACGAGGTGGCGCCGGAGACCGCGGACCAGGTCAGTGGCACGGTGGTGGAGGTCGGGGAGCCCGCCGCGAGGCCGGTGGGGGCGGCCGGGAGCTGCACCGGGTCGCCGCCGGGGCCGAAGAGGGAGAGGTCGTCGGCCTGGTAGGCGGGGGTGCCGTACCAGCCGTGGGTGTAGAGGGTGACCGAGGTGGTCGAGGCGCCCGTCGTGAACGTGGTCGCGAGCCGCTGCCAGTCGGGCGCGGAGCCGGTCCAGGTGGAGACGTCGGTGGTGCCCGTGCCGGAGGCGCCGAGGTAGACGTAGCTGCCGCGCACCCAACCGCTGAGCGTGTACGAGGAGTTGGGCTTGACGGCGACGGTCTGGGAGCAGCGGGCGTTGTCGCTGCCGGCGGGGGTCGCCTGGAGCGCCTTCGTACCGCTGTGGGTGGGGGTGGAGACGACGGCGCCGCTGCCGGCGGTGCAGGTCCAGCCGTCGAGGCCGGCCTCGAAGCCTCCATTGCGGGCGAGTTCGGCGTCGGCCGCCTGGGCGGCGGGGCCGAGTGCGGCGAGCCCTCCGGCGGCTAGGACGCCCGCGAGGAGCAGGGTGAGAGGTCTGGCGCGGTCCACAACTGCCTCCGGGGGTGGGGGAATCGAGGTGGGAGCGCGCCACAGCATGGTCCAGACCAATCGAGTGGTCAAGACCTCTGTATACGACGTCCGCACGGCGGACGGGCCGGTCCGCCCACCGTACGGACCACACCCTCTATGCCCCTCCTCCCGCCCGGCCGATCTGCCCCGCCGCCTCGTGCATCGCCATCTCCAGGAGCGCCGCGTCGGTGAGGGTGCCCGCGCCGTCCGGCGCCACCAGCCAGCGCACCCCGCCGGCGGCCCGGCCCGGGTAGGGGACGACGATCCAGGTCCCGGCGCCCGCGCCGCGGACTCCGGTGCCCAGCCAGCGGGTCGCGGTGCCCGGCGGGACGAAGAAACCCATCCGGGCGTCGCCGAAGTCGGCGAGGACCGGGCCCGGCCGGTCCACCAGGCGGGTCAGCACATCGAGCGTGGGGTAGCCGAGTTCCGCCGGCAGGATCAGGACGTCCCAGCGCCTGCCGGCGGGCAGCAGCGCGACCCCGTGCGGGTTGCGCTCCCACTCCCACCGGCAGGCGTCGGGATCGGGTGCGACCGAAACCAGCCACTCCACCGCACTCTTGGCGCCCGAGGCCCCCGTACCAGTCATCGCAGCGGTCTCCTTCCGTGTGGACACGCTGTCCGTACGGAGAGAGCGATTCGGTCGGCGACTCTTACGCGGTTTCAGCTACTGATCAGTTGTGATGTAGGTCACAGGAGAGGGGAGTGGGAAGAGGGCTCAGCTGTCGAAGCCGAGGCCCATCCGGTCCATCGCCTTCAGCCACAGATTGCGGCGGCCGCCGTTCTCGTCGGCGCGCGCCATCGCCCACTTGGTGATGCCGATTCCGGCCCAGGCGACCGGCTCGGGCGGGAACGGCAGCGGCTTGCGGCGGACCATCTCCAGCTCCGTGCGCTCGGTGCGCTCCCCCGCGAGCAGGTCGAGCATCACGTCCCCGCCGAAGCGGGTGGCGCCGACGCCGAGGCCGGTGAAGCCGGCCGCGTACGCCACCCTGCCCTGGTACGCCGTACCGAAGAAGGCCGAGAAGCGGGAGCAGGTGTCGATCGCGCCGCCCCAGGCGTGGCTGAAGCGCAGCCCCTCCAGCTGCGGGAAGCAGCGGAAGAAGTGCTCGGCGAGCTTGAGGTACGTCTCCGGGCGGTGGTCCATCTCGGCGCTGATCTTGCCGCCGAAGGGGTAGATCGCGTCGTAGCCGCCCCAGAGGATGCGGTGGTCGGCGGTGATCCGGAAGTAGTGGAACTGGTTGGCGGAGTCGCCGAGTCCCTGCCGGTTCTTCCAGCCGACGGAGGCGAGCTGCTCGGGGCTGAGCGGCTCGGTCATCAGGGCGTAGTCGTAGACCGGGACGGTGTACGAGCGGACGCGCTTGACGAGCGACGGGAAGACGTTGGTGCCGAGGGCGACCCGGCGGGCGAGGACCTTGCCGTACGGGGTGCGCACGCCCATGCCGGCGCCGACGGAGACCAGTTCGAGCCCCGGGGTGTTCTCGAAGATCCGGACGCCCAGGTCCTGGCAGGCGCGCTTCAGGCCCCAGGCCAGCTTGGCGGGGTTGAGCATGGCGACGCCGCGGCGGTCCCAGAGGCCGCCGAGGAAGGTCGGCGAGTCGACCTCGGCGCGGACCGCGTCCCGGTCGAGGAGTTCGAGACCGTCCGCGAGACCGAGCCGGTCGATCTCCTCGTACATCTCGTGGAGTTCGTCGACCTGGTACGGCTCGGTGGCCACGTCGATCTCGCCGGTGCGCTCGAAGTCGCAGTCCAGGGAGTAGCGGGCGACCGCCTCCTCGATGCCGTCGAGGTTGCGCTCGCCGAGCTCCTCCAGCTTCGGGAGCTCGCCCGGCCAGCGGGCGAGCCCGTTGCCGAAGCCGTGCGTGAGGGAGGCGGCACAGAAGCCTCCGTTGCGGCCCGAGGCGGCCCAGCCCACCTCGCGGCCTTCGATCAGTACGACATCCCGGGCGGGGTCGCGCTCCTTGGCGAGGAGCGCGGTCCACAGTCCGCTGTAACCGCCGCCGACCACGAGGAGATCGCACTTCTCGGTGCCGGTGAGGGCGGGCAGGGCGCCGGGCTTGCCGGGGTCTTCCAGCCAGAAGGGGACGGGCTGGGCGTCGGAGAGAGATTGTGCAGCGAGACGCATGGCGACTGGGGCCATGGTTTCCAACTCCTTCGGTGCCTGAGCGGCCTTCGCTCAGGCTGTTGCTGTCTTCTTGCGCCGGTTCGCGATGATCTGCCCGGCCACGACCATCAGTACCGCGAGGACGAACATCGCGGTGCCGATGACGTTGATCTGAACGGGGGTTCCGCGCTGCGCCGAGCCCCAGACGAACATGGGGAAGGTGACGGTGGAGCCCGCGTTGAAGTTGGTGATGATGAAGTCGTCGAACGAGAGCGCGAAGGCCAGCAGGGCGCCGGCGGCGATGCCGGGGGCCGCGATCGGCAGGGTCACGCGCAGGAAGGTCTGCGTCGGTCCCGCGTAGAGATCGCGCGCGGCTTCCTCCAGACGCGGGTCCATCGACATGACCCGGGCCTTGACCGCCGTCACGACGAACGACAGACAGAACATGATGTGGGCGATCAGGACCGTCCAGAAGCCCAGCTCGATCCCCATGTTGAGGAAGAGGGTGAGCAGCGAGGCGGCCATGACGACCTCGGGCATCGCCATCGGCAGGAAGATCAGCGAGTTGATCGCGCCGCGCGCCCGGAAGCGGTAGCGGACCAGCGCGAAGGCGATCATCGTGCCGAGGACGACCGCGCCGATCGTCGCCCAGGCGGCGAGCTGGAGCGAGAGCGAGAGCGACTCGCACATGTCGGCGACGCCGCAGGGGTCCTTCCAGGCGTCGAGCGAGAACCGCTGCCAGGAGTAGTTGAAGCGCCCGTTCGGCTTGTTGAACGAGAACACCATGACCACGACGTTCGGGACGATCATGTAGGCGAGCGTGAACAGGCCCGCCAGGACGACGAGGTTCTTTCGGAGCCAGCGCATCAGACCAGGTCCTCCGTTCCCGCCTTGCGGATGTAGAGGCTGACGATCACCAGGACGATCGCCATGAGGATGAAGGAGAGCGCGGCCGCCGTCGGGTAGTCGAGGACGCGGAGGAACTGCGACTGGATGACGTTTCCGATCATCTTGGTGTCGGTCGAGCCGAGCAGTTCGGCGTTGACGTAGTCGCCGCTCGCCGGGATGAAGGTGAGCAGCGTGCCGGAGACGACGCCGGGCATCGACAGCGGGAAGGTCACCTTGCGGAAGGTGGTGGACGGGGACGCGTAGAGGTCCTGCGCGGCCTCGTGCAGCCGGCCGTCGATCCGCTCCAGGGAGGTGTAGAGGGGCAGGATCATGAACGGCAGGTAGTTGTACGTGAGACCGCAGACCACCGCCATGGGGGTGGCGAGCACCCGCTCGCCGTCGGTCCAGCCGAGCCAGCTGGTCACGTCGAGGACGTGCAGGGCGTTCAGCAGGTCCACGACGATGCTGTCGTCGGCCAGGATCGTCTTCCACGCGAGCGTCCTGATGAGGAAGCTGGTGAAGAAGGGCGCGATGACGAGGACGAGGAGCAGGTTGCGCCAGCGGCCCGCCTTGAAGGCGATGAGGTACGCGAGCGGGTAGCCGAGCAGCAGGCAGAGCAGGGTCGCGGTGCCCGAGTACAGCACCGAGCGCAGGAGCTGCGGCCAGTACTCCGTGAAGGCGTCCACATAGGTCTGGAAGTGCCAGGTGACCTTGAAGCCCGCTTCCAGGCTGCCCTCCTGGACGGAGGTCGAGGCCTGGTAGACCATCGGCAGCGCGAAGAAGACGAGCAGCCAGATGATGCCGGGGAGCAGCAGCAGGTACGGGACGAGCCGCTTGCGGGTCGAAGGCTTGCGCAGAACCGGTTCCGCTATCGGAGGCGCTTCCTTCGTCAGCGTGGGAGTGCTCATCCGGCGTCCTCCACCGTCTCCACGCCCGCGTCGATGTCCTGGGCGGCGTCCAGCCCGAAGGTGTGCGCCGGGTTCCAGTGCAGGACGACCTCCGCGCCGGGGACCAGGCGGGTGTCGCGCTCGATGTTCTGCTCGTACACCTGGAGCTCCGCGCCCGCCGGCGAGTTCACCACGTACTGGGTGGAGACGCCGATGAAGGAGGAGTCGACGATCCGGCCGGTCACCCGGTTGCGGCCGTCGGCTATCGAGCCCGCGTCGTCGGCGTGCGCGAGCGAGATCTTCTCGGGGCGTACGCCCACGAGCACCTTGCCGCCCTGGCGGACGGCGGAGGTACAGCGGTCGCCGGGGACGCGGAGCTTGCCGCCGCCCGCCGTGACGAGCACGTCGGAACCGGTCTCCAGGACTTCGGCCTCGATGAGGTTGGAGGTGCCGAGGAAGTTGGCGACGAACGTGGTCTGCGGGTTCTCGTACAGGTCCGCCGGGTTGCCGAGCTGCTCGACGCGGCCGCCGTTCATCACCGCGACCTGGTCGGCCATCGTCATGGCCTCCTCCTGGTCGTGGGTGACGTGGACGAAGGTGATGCCGACCTCGGTCTGGATCCGCTTGAGCTCCAGCTGCATCTGGCGGCGCAGCTTGAGGTCGAGGGCGCCGAGCGGCTCGTCGAGGAGCAGCACCTGCGGGTGGTTGATGAGGGCGCGGGCGACGGCGACGCGCTGCTGCTGGCCGCCGGAGAGCTGGTGCGGCTTGTGCCGGGCCTTGTCGCCGAGCTGGACGAGCTCCAGCATGTCGTCGACCTGCTTCTTCACCGACTTGATGCCGCGGCGGCGCAGGCCGAAGGCGATGTTCTCGGTGATGTCCATGTGCGGGAAGAGCGCGTAGGACTGGAAGACGGTGTTGACCGGCCGCTTGTACGGCGGGAGGTCGGTGACGTCCTTGTCGCCGAGGAAGACGGTGCCGGTGCTGGGGTCCTCCAGGCCGGCGATCATCCGCAGGGTGGTGGTCTTGCCGCAGCCGGAGGCGCCGAGGAGGGCGAAGAAGGAGCCCTGAGGGACGGTCAGGTCGAGCGGGTGGACGGCGGTGAAGGAGCCGTACGTCTTGCTGATCCCGGTGAGACGGACGTCGCCGCCGCCCGCGTTCTTTCCAGTGTGAGCAGTCTTGTCAGTCATGGGTTGTGGTCCCAGGGGAGTGAGAGAGAGGTGGACGACGGGGGCCTCAGGCGCCGATGAGCTTGGCGAACTTCTCCTCGTACGCCGTCTCCTCCGCGCTGGTGAGCGAGCGGAAGGCGTGCGACTTCTTGGCCATGGCCTTGTCCGGGAGGATCAGCGTGTTGTTCGCGAGGTCGGGGTCGATCTTGGCCAGCTCGTCCTTCACCCCGTCGACGGGGCACACGTAGTTGATGTACGCGGCGAGCTGGGCGGCGACGGGAAGCTCGTAGTAGTAGTCGATGAGCTTCTCGGCGTTGGTCTTGTGCCGGGCCTGGGCGGGGACGAGCAGGTTGTCGCTGGAGGTGATGTAACCGGCGGACGGAATGGAGAACTTGATGTCCGGGTTGTCCGCCTGGAGCTGGATGATGTCGCCGGCCCAGGCGAGACAGGCGGCTATGTCGCCCTTGTCCAGGTCGGAGGTGTAGTCGTTGCCGGTGAAGCGGCGGATCTGCTTCTTGTCGACGCCCTTCTGGAGGCGTCCGATCGCCGCGTCGTAGTCGGCGTCGGTGAAGTCGCCCGGGTCCTTGCCGAGGTCGAGCAGGGTCATGCCGACGGAGTCGCGCATCTCGGTGAGGAAGCCGACCCGGCCCTTGAGCGAGGGGTCGTCCAGGAGCTGGGTGACCGAGTCGACCTTCTTTCCGCCGGTCGCCTTGACGTTGTACGCGATGACCGTGGAGATACCGGTCCACGGGTACGAGTAGGACCGGCCCGGGTCCCAGTCGGGGCGGCGGAACTGTGCGGACAGGTTCGCGTACGCGTTGGGGAGGTTGGCCGGGTCGAGCTTCTGGGCCCAGCCGAGCCGGATCAGCCGGGCGGCGAGCCAGTCGGTGACGCAGATCAGGTCGCGGCCGGTGTCCTGGCCGGCCGCGAGCTGCGGCTTGATCTTGCCGAAGAACTCGACGTTGTCGTTGATGTCCTCGGTGTACTTGACCTTGATCCCGGTGCGCTTCGCGAACGCCTCCAGGGTCGGGCGGGACTTCTCGTCCTCGCTGACGTCCATGTACTCGGTCCAGTTGGAGAAGGCGACGCTCTTCTCCTTGGCCGACACGTCGGTGGAGGCGGGCCCCTGGCCCTCCCGCTTGGCCGGCGGGATGCCACAGGCGCTCAACGACGCGAGGCCGCCGACGGTGAGCGCGCCGACACCGCCCGCGCGCAGCATCGAACGGCGGGTGAGGGCGCCCCGGCCACTGGTCAGACTGCGGCGTATCGCCGCCGTCTGCGCGGCGGACAGGCTGTCGGGCTCGTACTGCTCCATGCGCTGTGCCCTTTCGGGATGGTTACGCCGCCGGTCGGGCGGACGAGCTGCTATCGGTCCCCGAAGATCGTGCGGTGCCAGTCCTTCGCGGCGACCGCGGTGTTGTCGAACATCACGTGCTTGACCTGCGTGTACTCCTCGAAGGAGTACGCCGACATGTCCTTCCCGTAGCCCGATGCCTTGGTGCCGCCGTGGGGCATCTCGCTGATGATCGGGATGTGGTCGTTGACCCAGACACAGCCGGCCTTGATCTCCCGGGTGGCGCGGTTGGCCCGGTAGACGTCCCGGCTCCAGGCCGAGGCGGCCAGGCCGTACGGGGTGTCGTTGGCGAGCCGGATGCCCTCGTCGTCGCTGTCGAAGGGCAGGGCCACCAGGACCGGGCCGAAGATCTCCGACTGCACGACCTCGCTGTCCTGCGCGGCGCCGGTGATCAGGGTCGGACGATAGTACGCACCGTCCTTCAGGTCCCCGCCCGGGGCTTCACCGCCGGTGACGACGGTGGCGTAGCCGCGGGCGCGCTCGACGAAGGCGGCGACGCTGTCGCGGTGGCGGTGGCTGACGAGCGGGCCGAGGTCGGTCGCCGGGTCGAAGGGGTCGCCGAGCCGTACGGTCTCCATCAGTTCCGCAACGCGCGCGACGAAGGCGTCGAAGAGCGGGCGCTGGACGTACGCGCGCGTGGCGGCGGTGCAGTCCTGGCCGCTGTTGATGAGGGAGGCGGCGACGGCGCCGTGGGCGGCGGCCTCCAGGTCGGCGTCGTCGAAGACCACGAAGGGTGCCTTGCCGCCGAGTTCGAGGTGGAGGCGCTTGACGGTGGCGGTGGCGATCTCGGCGACCCGCTTGCCGACGGGGGTGGAGCCGGTGAAGGAGGTCATGACGACGTCGGGGTGGCCGACGAGGTGTTCGCCGACGGTCCGCCCGGCGCCGTTGACGATGTTGACGACACCGTCGGGGATGCCGGCCTCCTTCGCCGCCTGCGCGAACATCAGGGAGGTCAGCGGGGTGAGCTCGGCGGGCTTGAGGACGATCGTGTTGCCGGCGGCGATGGCCGGGAGGATCTTCCAGGCGGCCATCTGGAGCGGGTAGTTCCAGGGGGCGATGGAGCCGACGACACCGAGGGGTTCGCGGCGGATGTACGAGGTGTGGTCGCCGCTGTACTCGGCGGCCGACTGGCCCTGGAGGTGGCGGGCGGCCCCCGCGAAGAAGGCGGTGTTGTCGACCGTGCCGGGTACGTCGAACTCGGTGGTGAGCTTGAGGGGCTTGCCGCACTGGAGCGACTCGACCCGGGCGAAGTCGTCCGCCCACTCGGCGAGGACGCCCGCGAAGCGGTGCAGGGCGTCGGAGCGCTCACCGGGGGTCGCGCCCGCCCAGCCGGGGAACGCGGCCTTGGCGGCGGCGACGGCCTCGTCCACGTCGGCGGTGGAGGCGAGGGTGTAGGTGTACACGCTCTCCCCGGTCGCCGGATCGATCACGCTGTGTTCCTGACCGGAGGTTCCGGCCCGGAGCCGCCCGCCGATGTACTGTGCGCCGTCCGCGAAGCGGTCCGTCACCTGGAAGCGGTTGCCCATGACGCTCTCCGTTGTCCCAGCTCGATTTGAGTGCCGATCCTGACAGAGTGATGATGGCCCAACAAGTGATTCCGTTGTTGCCTTTTGGTTACGCGACGGAATCGGTCGACCATGTGTCGAGGTGGCCGGAAAATCTCCGTACGGAGTGTCCGTGGCGAATGCCACACTCGCATGCATGAGCGCGATCGAGGCACTGACACAGCAGGTCAGCAGGGGTGACCGAGTGAAGTGGCTGCACTTCTGGGGCCACCGTCCGCACCCCGACGGGCGCCTCTCGGCGAGCTGCCTGAGCCAGTGGTGGCCGGCCCCCTTCGTGGTCGACGGCGTGTCGTACGCGACGGCCGAGCACTGGATGATGGCGGCCAAGGCCCGGCTCTTCGGGGACGCCGAGGCGGAGCGCGCCGCGCTGTCCGCCCGTACCCCGGCGGAGGCCAAGAAGGCGGGCCGCCTGGTGCGGGGCTTCGACGACACGGTGTGGGCGCGGGAGCGCTTCGGGATCGTCGTCGAGGGCAGCGTCCACAAGTTCTCCTCGGACGAGGCCCTGCGCGCCTACCTCCTCGGCACGCACGGCCGGGTCCTCGTGGAGGCCAGCCCGCTGGACCGCGTCTGGGGCATCGGCCTCGCGGCCGACGACCCCCGCGCCCACGACCCCGCCCGCTGGCGCGGCGACAACCTCCTGGGCTTCGCCCTGATGGAGGCACGGGAGCGACTGCTCGCCGGCGCATGAGAAGGATCCCGAGGGACGCCGAGGGCCCCGCACCTCACGAGGTGCGGGGCCCTGTCGTGCGCGTCGCTCAGCGGCTGCCCTCGACCTCCAGGACCGACGCGAACGGGTCGTTGTAACCCTCCTCGAAGGAGGAGGAGTCCTGACTGGCCGCCCAGATGAGGAAGCCCAGGAAGACGGCGCTGATCAGGAGGCCGATCACGCCGAGCACGACACCCGCGACCGCCATGCCCCGGTTGGTCGCCTCGCCCCGGCCGGCCTTCTTCAGTCCGATGATGCCGAAGATCAGCGCCAGGATGCCCAGGATCGTGCCCACGCCCCACATGCAGAAGCCCGCCACCGAGATGATGCCGAGCACCATCGCGGCCGTGCCCATGCCGTTGGACGGGGACTGCTGCCAGCCGGGCTGGCCGCCGTAGCCGCCGGCCGCCGGGTATCCGGAGTAGCCGTAGCCGGAGGGTGCCGGGGCGACCGGCGCCGGGGTCGGGGCCGTCGGGTAGCCGTACCCGCCGGAGGCGTTCGCCGCCGGGTAGCCGTACGCGCCGGGCGTGGCCGCCGGGCCGCCGGGTGCCACCGGTGGCGGCGGTACCTCGCCGGGGCCGGGCGACGCGAGCGGAACGGACGTGACGGTCTGCTGGTCGTGCACCGGCGAGGGCGACGGAGTCGCCGGCTTGCTCAGTTCCACCCCGTCACGGTTCGGCGGAGCCCACGGGTCCGTCGGGTCGTATCCGCCCCGCGACTGGTCTTGGTTGTCAGACATGGGCCTCCCCCATCATGGTTCCGCCATGCTACGGCCTCCCCCTTGAGGGGGAACCGTCCGGCCTACGATGACGGGATGACCGACCTCCATCCCTTCATCGCGGGCCTTCCCAAGGCCGAGCTGCACGTCCACCACGTGGGCTCCGCCTCGCCCCGGATCGTCGCCGAGCTCGCCGCCCGGCACCCCGACTCCAAGGTCCCCACGGACCCGGAGGCGCTGACCGACTACTTCTCGTTCACCGACTTCGCGCACTTCATCGACGTCTATCTGTCGGTCGTCGACCTGGTCCGCACCCCCGAGGACGTCCGGCTGCTGACCTTCGAGGTCGCCCGTGACATGGCCCGGCAGAACATCCGGTACGCCGAGCTGACCATCACCCCCTACTCCTCCACCCGCCGGGGCATCGAGGAGCGCGCCTTCATGGCGGCCATCGAGGACGCCCGCAAGGCGGCCGAGGCCGAGTTCGGCACGATCCTGCGCTGGTGCTTCGACATCCCGGGCGAGGCCGGCCTGGTCTCCGCCGAGGAGACCGCGCGCCTCGCCACCACCGACGGGATCCGCCCCGAGGGCCTCGTCTCCTTCGGCCTCGGCGGCCCGGAGATCGGTGTGCCGCGTCCGCAGTTCAAGCCGTTCTTCGACCGGGCGCGGGCGGCCGGTCTGCGCTCCGTCCCGCACGCGGGCGAGACGACCGGCCCGCAGACGATCTGGGACGCGATCAACGACCTGGGCGCCGAGCGCATCGGCCACGGCACCAGCTCGGTCCAGGACCCGGCGCTCCTCGCGCACCTGGCGGAGCACCGGATCGCCCTGGAGGTCTGCCCGACCTCGAACATCGCCACCCGGGCCGTCGCCACCCTGGACGAGCACCCGATCCGGCAGATGGTCGACGCCGGAGTCCTCGTCACGATCAACAGCGACGACCCGCCGATGTTCGGCACCGACCTCAACAACGAGTACGCGGTCGCCGCCCGGCTCCTCGGCCTCGACGAGCGCGGTGTCGCCTCCCTCGCGAAGAACGCGGTGGAGGCCTCCTTCCTCGACCCGGCCGGGAAAGCCCGGATCGCCGCCGAGATCGACACGTACACCGACAACTGGCTCGCGCGCTGACGACGGCGAGAATGGGGCCATGGACTCCGACACCGCCATGGACCCGACCGCCGTCGTGAAAGCCGCGAGGGCCAGGGGCCCCGTCACCGTCGTGGCCCATCGCGGCGACCCGTACCGCGTCCGCGAGAACACGCTCCGCTCGATCGCCTCGGCGATCGAGCGGGGTGCGGACGCCGTCGAGATCGACGTACGGCTGACGAAGGACGGGGTGCCCGTCCTCCTCCACGACGACACCCTGAAGCGCCTGTGGGGCCACGACCGGCCGCTCTCCGCGCTCTCGTACGAGCAGCTCACCGAGCTGACGTACGGCGGGGTCCCGACGCTGCGCGAGGCGCTGCTCACCGCCGGCGAGAAGCGGCTGATGCTGGACCTGCCCGGCGGCGACGAGAACTCGGTCCGCACCATCGTCCGTACGGTCCGCGAGTGCGGCGCCGGGGAGCGGGTGTACTACTGCGCCGGGGGCGTCGCCATGCTCCAGGTGCGGGCCGCCGACCCGGCCGCCGAGATCGCCCTGACCTGGACGTCGCTCGCCCCGCCCCGCGCGGTGCTGCTCGAAGCGGTCCGTCCCCGGTGGCTCAACTACCGCTTCGGCCTGGTGAGTCGGGAGCTGACCGACCGCGTGCACAAGGACGGACTGCTCGTCTCGGCCTGGACCGCGGACACCTCGCGCACCATGCGTAAGCTGATCAAGAACGGGGTCGACTCGATCACCACGAACCGGGTCGACGCACTCGCCACCGTCCTGCGAAAGGCCCAGGCATGAACGACCGGATCCGGACCGACATCGCCCACAACGCCCGGGTGTGGAACTACTGGCTGGGCGGCAAGGACAACTATCCGGTCGACCGCGCGGTCGGCGACCAGGTCACCGGCTTCTACCCGAGCATCGGCGAAGTGGCCCGCGCGGACCGGGCGTTCCTCGGCCGCACCGTGACCCATCTCGCCGCCGAGGCGGGCGTCCGCCAGTTCCTCGACATCGGTACGGGCCTGCCGACCGCCGACAACACCCACGAGGTCGCCCAGCGGACCGCGCCCGACGCCCGGATCGTCTACGTCGACAACGACCCGATCGTCCTCACCCATGCCCGTGCGCTCCTGACCAGCGCGCCGGAGGGGGTCACCGAGTACGTGGACGCCGACGCCCACGACCCGGAGAAGATCCTGGCGGCGGCCGGCGCGACGCTCGACCTGTCGCGGCCGGTCGCGGTGATGATGCTCGGCATCCTCAACTTCGTCCTGGACACCGACGAGGCGCGGTCGATCGTCCGCACCCTGATGGCCGCCGTCCCCTCCGGCAGCTATCTGGTCCTCACCCACCCCACTCTGGAGCCGGAGCTCGGCGGCGAGGGCAACAAGGCCGCGATGGCCTTCTGGAACGAGAACGCCACCCCGCCGATCACCGCCCGCAGCCGCGCCGAGTTCGCCTCCTTCTTCGAGGGCCTCGACCTCCTGGAGCCCGGCATCGTCTCCTGCGCGAGCTGGCGCCCCGCCTCCGAAGAGGCGTACACGGTGGCGCAGTTCGGCGCGGTGGGCCGCAAGCCGTAATGGGCATACGGGGGGACGTACGCGGCCGGTGGGAGCGGGCGCGCACCTGGGGCGCGGCGAACCCGTGGGCGGTGGACCTGGGGATCGCGCTGCTCGTCCAGGCGGCGATGACCATGCCGTTCGTGGTGCCGCGCGGGCCGGAGCTCGAACCGGCGACCTGGCCCGCGTACGGACTGACCACGCTCACGGTGCTCCCGCTCGTCTGGCGGCGGCGCGCGCCCCTCGCCGTGCTCCTGGCGATCCTGGCGACGAGCGCGCTGTACAAGCTGGCGCTCGAAGGACCGGGGCAGCCGCTGCCGTACACCGGGCTCGTCGTCGTCTACACGATCGCGCTGCTCTCGCCGGCGTGGAAACGGCTCGCGACGGCGGGACTCCTGGTCGTCGCGGTGCCGGCCTCGGTGTGGCTCAACACCCAGTCGGCCCGCGAACTGACCTTCTCCCTCTTCGTGTTCGGCGCCGCCTATGTCTTCGGGCGCCTCCAGGACGCCCGGCAGCGGGCCCATCTCGTCGAGGCCGAGCGGGCCGCCGCACGTGAACGGGCCAGGATCGCGCGGGAGATGCACGACATCCTGTCGCACGCGGTGAGCCTGATGGTCGTGCAGGCGGAGGCGGGCCCGGTGGCGGTCCGGGCGGCGCCCGAGCGCGCCGAGGCGGCGTTCGAGGCGATCTCGGAGACGGGCCGCGAGGCGATGACACAGCTGCGGCAGATGCTGGGGCTGCTGCGGGAGGGTTCCGAGGGTGCGGCGCCCCGCGAGCCGCAGCCGGACCTCGCCGAACTCCCCGGGCTGGTGCAGCGGGTGAAGGCCAGCGGCCTGGAGGTGGAGTACACGACGGAGGGCGGGGTACGGGCGCTGCCCGCGGCGACCGGCGCCGGCGTCTACCGGATCGTCCAGGAGGCGCTGACGAACGTCGTCAAGCACGCGGACGCCCGCACGGCCGACGTCCGGCTCGTCCACGCGGACGGCGTCCTGCGGATCACGGTGACGGACGACGGCCGCGGGCCCGGACCGGGGGCGGCCGCCCGCGGCTCCGGCGGCCACGGGCTGACCGGCATCCGAGAGCGGGCCGCCGCGCACGGCGGGACGGCGACGACCGGACCGGGTCCGGGCGGCCGGGGGTTCGAGGTGCGGGTCCTGCTCCCCGTACCCGCGACGACGAAGGTGGGGACATGACGACGATCCGGGTGGTGGTCGCGGACGACCAGGAACTGGTCCGCAGCGGTTTCGCGATGATCCTGGACGCGCAGCCGGACATCGAGGTGGTGGCGGAGGCCGGGGACGGCGCGGAGGCGATCGAGGCGGTGCGCCGGCACGCGCCCGACGTGGCGCTGCTGGACATCCGGATGCCCCGCACCGACGGCATCGAGGCCTGCCGGGCGATCAGCGCGGAGTCGGCCTGCCGGACGGTGATCCTGACGACCTTCGACACCGACGCGTACGTGTACGAGGCGCTGCACGCGGGCGCGAGCGGTTTCCTCCTCAAGGACGTACGACGGGACGACCTGGTGCACGCGGTACGGGTGGTGGCGGGGGGCGACTCGCTCCTCGCGCCGTCCGTGGCGCGCCGTCTCGTGGAGCAGTACACGGCGGGCGGACCCCGCAGGACGGCCCAGGGACCCGACCCCCGTCTGGACGTGCTGACGGGCCGGGAGCGGGAGACGCTCCTCCTGCTCGCCCGCGGTCTGTCCAACGCGGAGATCGCGGCGGAGCTGGTGGTCAGCGACCACACGGTGAAGACCCACGTGGGCCATGTGCTCGCCAAACTGGGGCTGCGCGACCGCATCCAGGCGGTGATCTGCGCGTACGAGACGGGGCTGGTCGCGGCGGGCTCTCCCCCGCCCGGGGGAGACGGGGGACGGGGTTCCTCCCCCGCGTCGGCGAGGAACTGACCGGCGCAAGACCGCCGGTGCGGGCGATCCGCGGATCGCCGCAGGTCAGCAGGATGGAGCCATCGAGAACAACGGCTCACACCAATGGAGTTGACCATGAGGAAGTCCACCCGCGCGCTGCTCGCCGCCGCCCTGGTCCTGGGCGTCGCGGCGGGCCCGGCCCTGTCCCCGGCCTTCGCGACGGCCGTCCCGTCGAGCAGCACCCGGGCGGCCGACTCGGCCCTGGAGAAGGCCATCGCGGGTCTCCCCCGCGCCGACGCCACGGCCGCTCTCGTCCGCGTCGGCGGCACCGAGGGCTCCTGGCAGGGCAGTTCCGGTGTCCACGACCTGGAGTCCGGCGCCCCGGCGAACCCGGCCGCCCGCTTCCGGGCGGGTTCGGTGACGAAGGTGTTCACGGCGGCGACCGTCCTCCAGCTGGCCGCCGAGGGGCGGATCGACCTGGACCGCACGGCCCGCTCGTACCTGCCGGAGCTGATCCCCGGCCGGTACGCCACGGTGACCGTCCGCCAGCTCCTGAACCACACCCACGGCATCCCGGCCCCGGACTTCCCGGGCGAGACCGTGGAGGAGTGGTACGCGCACCGCTTCGACGTGCACACCCCGGAGGGGATGGTCCGCTCGGCGACGGCGAAGCCCCGGGAGTTCCGGCCCGGTACCCGGCAGCACTACCTGAACATCGGGTACACGGTCGCCGGACTGATCGTCGAGCGGGTCACGGGCGACTCGTACGAGCACCAGGTGGAGCGGCGGATCCTGCGCCCGCTCGGCCTGCGGGACACCTACTCCCCCGGCAAGGCCGCGGGAATCACCGGGCCGTACAACCACGGCTACCAGACCATGCTGCTCGACGACGGGACGACGGGGCTGCGCGACGTCTCCGTCTGGAGGGCGACGGACGGCTGGGCGGCCGGGGACATCATCTCGACCACCGCCGATCTGGAACGGTTCACCCGGGAGCTGTTCGCGGGCCGGGTGGTGCGCGGACCGCTCCTGGAGGAGATGTTCACCCTGCCGAAGGTGCCGGACGCGAAGACCGGCGCCCCGGCCGCCTATGCGGCCGGCCTGTCGATGAAGCGGCTCGGCGGGCGCGAGGTGTGGGGCAAGACGGGCGGCCGCTGGGGCTACAACACGGCCATCGCCTCGACCCGCGACGGCGCGCGCACCCTCGTCTACAGCGTCAACTCCACCGACGCGAAGGGCCAGGACATGAACCGGACCGCGCTGAACGTGATGGTGGCGACGTACGGTCTGCCGGACTAGGCAGGTGCGGCCACCGGTGCGACCGCGGCCGTCTCGGCCTCAAGCCGCTTGATCATCCGGCGGACGTGGTGCAGCGGCAGGATCCCGATGGCGCCGAAGGACATGTCGATGACCGACCACCAGAAGGGGATGTCCCGGATCGGGCCGCAGATCAGGGCGAGCGGGATGATGCCGACGCAGGCGATCATGCCGAACTCGACGACCCAGATGTTGCGGACGGGGTCGCGGTAGGCCCCGTAGAAGGCGACCGCGATGACGAGGTGGGCGAAGGCCAGCCAGTCGGTGCCGTAGAGCAGGTACGGGGCCTGCTCGTCGGCGTCCTCGATCCCGCCGCGCACTCGGTCGATCCACTCGGCGAGCCCGGGGAAGAGGTCTGCCACGGGCGCCGCCCAGCCGTCCAGCGAGGAGTCGAGCAGCCGGAGTTCGGTGACGAGCGGGAAGGCGGTGGCCCCGCTCAGGACCAGGCAGACGACGAAGACGATCAGCCAGACGCGGATGCGCTTGAGAAGGGCTCTCGGCCCGTTCGTGTCGCTCATGGGGCCAGCGTACGCCCCTCTTGAACGTGTTCAGAAACGGGGTTCCGGTCGACGGCCCACCATGTGCGGCGCCGGTCGGCGCCCCGCCATGTGCGGTGCCAGTCGACGCCCCACCGCGTGGGCGACGACGGTCGCGCCCGCCGCCACCCCCAGGCCCGTGACCACGTCCCGGAGCCCGGTCGGGCGGAGCACCCCCGCGCGGCGCAGCCGGCCGCGCGCCCAGAGGGTGAAGGGGATGACCACGAGCGGCGAGGTGACGGAGCCGGGGGTCACCCCCCGCACGGCGGCGGCCTGGGCGAGGTGGACGAGGGCGTGCAGGCCGAAGCCGTTCAACGCCCCCTGGTAGAAGGCGGACCGGCCGCCGGAGCGTGCCCCGGCCACGGCGGCGGCGCCGACGACGGTCGCCATCACCCCGACGGCGAGAGCGAATTCACGCTCGTCGACGGACTCGGCGGCCTTCCACACCGCCTCCGGCACCCCGGGGAAGCGCTCGCGCAGCAGGGGCAGGTTCTCCCGCAGCCATCGCGGCCCGAAGGCCAGTTCCTCGGTGTCGTGGACGGCCCAGGCGAGGAACAGCCCATACCCGACGAGCGGGTTCACGTTCGATGTGGTCACATCCGGCTCAACTCACAGCCCCACGATGGCGTTCCACCTCTTGGTGAACTCCTGCCGCTCCTTGGCCGTGATGTCCCGGGCGATCGCGAGCCGCCCCCGCATGTCCGCGTCCGGGAAGATCAGCGGGTCCTCGGCGAGGGCCACGAGTTCCTCGTCGCCGGAGTCCGCGAGGACCTGCTGGGCGGCCGGTACCGGGCAGACGTAGTTGACCCAGGCGGCGAGTTCGGCCGCGACCTCGGGCTCGTAGTAGTAGTCGACGAGCTTCTCGGCGTTGGTCTTGTGATGTGCGAGGTTGGGGATCATCAGGGACTCGGCCCACAGTTCGGCGCCCTCCTCGGGGACGACGAACTCGATGTCCGGGTTGTCGGCCTGGAGCTGGATGACGTCGCCCGAGTACGCCTGGCAGGCCAGCACATCGCCGGTCGACAGGTCCTTGATGTAGTCGTTGCCGGTGAAGCGGCGGATGTGCCGGGTCTTGACGAGGCCTTCGACCTGCTCGCACAGGGCGTGGAAGTCGTCGCCGGTCCAGCGGGTGACGTCGACGCCCCGGCCCATCATGAGCAGCGCGAAGGACTCGTCGAGCCCGGACAGCAGGGTGACCTTGCCGCGCAGGTCGTCGGCCCACAGCTCCTTGGTGGAGCGGAGTTCCCGGCCGAGCTTCCTGCGGTTGTACGCGATGCCGGTGATCCCGGACTGCCAGGGCACGCTGTGCAGCCGGCCCGGGTCGAAGGCGGGCGAGCGGAGCTGCTGGTTGAGGTTCTCGGCGACGTTCGGCTGGGTGGCGCGGTTCATCTCCTGGACCCAGCCGAGACGGACGAAGCGGGCGGCCATCCAGTCGCTGACGACGATCAGATCGCGTCCGGTCTCCTGGTGGTTCGTCAGGGACGGGCTGATCTTGCCGAAGAACTCGTCGTTGTCGTTGATCTCCTCGGTGTACCGGACGGAGATCCCGGTGCGCTTCCGGAAGGCGTCGAGGGTCGGGCGCTTCCTGGGGTCCTCGTCATCGGTGTCGATGTAGAGCGGCCAGTTGGCGAAGTCGACGGTCCGGTCGCGTGCGGAGAGGTCGCGGCCGGCCCGCTCGCCCTCGTCGACGTACGCGGCGGGGACCCCGCACCCGGCGGCGAGCAGACTCGCGGCCCCGGCACCCCCGATGCCGCGCAGCAGGGACCGGCGGGACATGTTGTTCCTGGCTGTCGCTCTCACCCGTGCAGCATCGCGGCCCGCCACCACGTGCGGCAATGGACGGTCCGTCGAGCGACGCGACGCGGCCCCGACACCCTGTCGACCGGGGTGCCGGGGCCGCGTGGTCCGTTCGGACCGAAGTTCAGGCCGGAGTTCAGCCCAGGGAGGTCATCACGTGCTTGATGCGCGTGTAGTCCTCGAAGCCGTACGCGGAGAGGTCCTTGCCGTAGCCGGACTTCTTGTAGCCACCGTGGGGCATTTCGGCGACGAGCGGGATGTGGGTGTTGATCCACACGCAGCCGAAGTCGAGGGCCTTGGACATGCGCATCGCGCGCGCGTGGTCCTTGGTCCAGACGGAGGAGGCGAGGGCGTACTCGACGTCGTTGGCGAACGCGAGGGCCTGGGCCTCGTCCGTGAAGGGCTGGACCGTGATGACCGGGCCGAAGACCTCGTTCTGGACGATCTCGTCGTCCTGCTTGAGGCCGGAGACGACGGTCGGGGCGTAGAAGTAGCCCTTGTCGCCGACGCGGTGACCGCCGGCCTCGACCTTGGCGTGGGCCGGGAGGCGCTCGATGAAGCCGGTGACCTGCTTCAGCTGGTTGGCGTTGTTGAGCGGGCCGTACAGCACGTCCTCGTCGTCCGGCTGACCGGTCTTGGTCTCGGCGGCGGCCTTGGCGAGCGCGGCAACGAACTCGTCGTGGATGGACTCGTGGACGAGGACGCGGGTGGCGGCCGTACAGTCCTGGCCGGCGTTGAAGAAGCCCGCGACGGAGATGTCCCCGACGGCCTTGTCGATGTCGGTGTCCTCGAAGACGACGACCGGCGCCTTGCCGCCCAGCTCCAGGTGGACGCGCTTGACGTCCTTGGCCGCCGACTCGGCGACCTGCATGCCGGCGCGGACCGAGCCGGTGATGGAGGCCATCGCCGGGGTGGGGTGCTCGACCATGGCCTTGCCGGTCTCGCGGTCACCGCAGATGACGTTGAAGACGCCCTTGGGGACGATCTGCCCGATGATCTCGGCCATCAGGACGGTCGACGCGGGGGTCGTGTCCGAGGGCTTGAGGACGACGGTGTTGCCCGCGGCGAGCGCCGGGGCGAACTTCCACACGGCCATCATCATCGGGTAGTTCCACGGCGCGACCTGGGCGCAGACGCCCACGGGCTCGCGGCGGATGATGGAGGTCATGCCCTCCATGTACTCGCCGGCCGAGCGGCCTTCGAGCATGCGGGCGGCACCGGCGAAGAAGCGGATCTGGTCCACCATCGGCGGTACCTCCTCGCTCGCGACGAGGGCGGTCGGCTTGCCGGTGTTCAGCACCTCGGCGGCGATGAGGTCCTCGGCGCGCTCCTCGAAGGCGTCGGCGATCTTGAGGAGCACCTTCTGGCGCTCGGCCGGGGTGCTGTCACGCCAGGCGGGGAAGGCGGCCGCGGCGGCCTCCATGGCGGCGTCGACGTCGGCCTGCCCCGAGAGCGGGGAGGTGGCGTACACCTCGCCGGTGGCCGGGTTGACCACGTCGATGGTGCGGCCGTCGGCCGCGTCGCGGAACTCCCCGTTGATGTAGTTACGCAGCCGGCGCAGCTCGGTGGTCACTTGCCACCCCTCCTGTCACGTTCTGGGTCGCACGTCCTTGTGCGGCGTCCCGATGGGCGAGACACCTCAGCCTAGTCGCTCGGCTGACGCTTTCAACAGGCCCACCCCCCTGCAACTTCGGATTCCGTGAGTTTTGAGCTCCTCGACAACGAATTACATCGCTCCGGGGTTGCAAGACCGACATTCTCGGTGCACAGTGAAGTCGTGGCCAGTCGAAGCACAGACTCCAGAACCGGAACCGGTTCGTCCCCGACGATCGACGCCGTCTCCCTGGCGATCATCGAACAGCTCCAAGAGGACGGTCGCCGTCCCTACGCGGCGATAGGCAAGGCCGTAGGCCTCTCCGAAGCGGCCGTACGGCAGCGCGTCCAGAAGCTGCTCGATCAGGGCGTCATGCAGATCGTCGCCGTCACCGACCCGCTCACCGTGGGTTTCCGACGGCAGGCGATGGTCGGCATCAACGTCGAGGGTGACCTTGATCCGGTTGCGGAAGCCCTGACAGGCATGGCCGAATGCGAGTACGTGGTGATGACCGCGGGCTCGTTCGACCTGATGGTGGAGGTCGTCTGCGAGGACGACGACCACCTGCTGGATGTGATCAACAAGCGCATCCGGACTCTGCCGGGCGTCCGCTCGACCGAGAGCTTCGTCTACCTCAAGCTCAAGAAGCAGACCTATATGTGGGGAACCCGATAATCGTGACCCAGGACCTCTCCAAGACCGCGTACGACCACCTGTGGATGCACTTCACCCGCATGTCGTCCTACGAGAACTCGCCCGTTCCCACCATCGTGCGTGGTGAGGGCACCTACATCTTCGACGACAAGGGCAAGCGCTACCTCGACGGTCTCGCGGGTCTCTTCGTGGTCAACGCCGGACACGGCCGCGAGGAGCTGGCCGAGGTCGCGTACAAGCAGGCCAAGGAGCTCGCGTTCTTCCCGGTGTGGTCGTACGCGCACCCCAAGGCCGTCGAGCTCGCCGAGCGTCTCGCGGACTACGCCCCGGGCGACCTGAACAAGGTCTTCTTCACCACCGGTGGCGGAGAGGCCGTCGAGACCGCCTGGAAGCTCGCCAAGCAGTACTTCAAGCTGCAGGGCAAGCACACCAAGTACAAGGTCATCTCGCGTGCGGTCGCCTACCACGGCACCCCGCAGGGCGCCCTGTCCATCACCGGCCTGCCGGCCCTGAAGGCCCCCTTCGAGCCGCTGGTCCCCGGCGCGCACAAGGTGCCGAACACCAACATCTACCGTGCCCCGATCCACGGTGACGACCCCGAGGCCTTCGGCCGCTGGGCCGCCGACCAGATCGAGCAGGAGATCCTCTTCGAGGGCGCCGACACCGTCGCGGCCGTCTTCCTGGAGCCGGTGCAGAACGCCGGTGGCTGCTTCCCGCCGCCGCCCGGCTACTTCCAGCGCGTCCGCGAGATCTGCGACCAGTACGACGTGCTGCTCGTCTCCGACGAGACGATCTGCGCCTTCGGCCGCCTCGGCACGATGTTCGCCTGTGACAAGTTCGGCTACGTGCCCGACATGATCACCTGCGCCAAGGGCATGACCTCGGGCTACTCCCCGATCGGTGCCTGCATCGTCTCGGACCGCATCGCGGAGCCCTTCTACAAGGGCGACAACACCTTCCTCCACGGCTACACCTTCGGTGGCCACCCGGTGTCGTCGGCGGTCGCCATCGCCAACCTCGACATCTTCGACAAGGAAGGCCTGAACCAGCACGTGCTGGACCAGGAGGGCAACTTCTTCAACACCCTGAAGAAGCTGCACGACCTCCCGATCGTCGGCGACGTCCGCGGCAACGGCTTCTTCTACGGCATCGAGCTCGTCAAGGACAAGGTCACCAAGGAGTCCTTCACGGACGAGGAGACCGAGCGCGTCCTGTACGGCTTCCTCTCCAAGGCGCTCTTCGAGAACGGCCTGTACTGCCGCGCCGACGACCGTGGCGACCCGGTCATCCAGCTCGCCCCGCCGCTGATCGCCGACCAGGGCACCTTCGACGAGATCGAAGGCATCCTGCGCTCGGTGCTCACCGAGGCCTGGACCAAGCTGTAACGGTCCCCGCCCCGCGAGGCACACGACATCACGCCACCCTCATGGCGTGACCCCGGCCCGGGTCTGCCTCCATCCGAGTGGATGGAGGCGGCCCGGGCCGTGTGCTGTCCGTACAACCGGATCTGAATCCTTACGGTGCCCAGTGACCGACAGGCCCTTCCCTTCGTTCCCCCGGACGGGGGACACAGATCGGATCCGACATCGAGGTGTACGCGATGGCCCCACCGGACAACGACGTGCTCTGGGCGCGTTCCCTGCACTGCGCCCTGGGCGGTTCGGACGCCCTCAGCGGCGTCTCCCTCGGCGTCCGCGAGGGCGAGATCCTCGCCCTCGTCGGCCCGCGCGGCAGCGGCAAGACCACCCTCATGCGCTGCCTGTCCGGCCAGCTCCTCGCCCAGCAGGGCGAGGTCTGGTTCAACAGCAGCCCCGTGCACACCCTGGGCCCCGCCGACCGCGAACGGCTCCGGCGCGACCGCTTCGGCTGGATCGACCCCGAGCCCGGCCTCGTCCCCGAGCTCACCGGCTGGGAGAACGTGGCCCTGCCGCTGCTGCTCCGCAGGGTCTCCCACCGCGCCGCGAAGACCGCCGCCGTGGAATGGCTGGAACGCCTGGACATCGGTGCCGCCGCCCGCAAACGGCCGCACGCCCTCACCCACTCCCAGCGCCAGCGCATCGCCATCGCCCGCGCCCTCGTCACCACCCCGTCGGTGCTGTTCGCCGACGAACCCACCGCCACCCTGCACCGGGCCGACGGCGCCCAGGTCCTGCGCACCCTGACCGCCGCCGCACGCTCCCACGGCATCACCGTGCTCCTCGCCACCCACGACGCCGAGGTCGCAACGCTCGCCGACCGCTCGGTCGCGCTCCTCGACGGACGCCGGGTCGGCACCGTACCCCCGGCGTCAGGGGCGGAGGGCGTCGCGGCGTGCTCGCTCTCCGTCTAGCCCGCGGGGCCCACCCCCTCGTCCTGACGCGCCGGCTCCTCGTCGCCGCCGCGGCCGCGGGGGTGGGCTTCCTCCTGCTCTGCACCCTCGGGTACGCGGTCGGGCACCCGGAGCGGTCCTCGGCGTCCGTGCTGCGGCTGCTCTGGTGCGTCCTGCCGCTCGCCGCGACCGTGCAGTTCGCGGTCGCGGTGGCCCGCACCGATCCCAGCACCCGCCCGCGCCCCGGGCTCTCGGCCGTCGGCCTCGGCCCCGCCCGCCTCACCGCCATCGCCGCCGCCTCGACGGCCGTCGCCTGCACGCTCGGCTCGATGGTCGCGCTGCTGTTCTACCTGCACCTGCGCGGCGACATCACCGGCCTGCCCTTCGACGGGGCCGCCGCCGAGCTCCTCGCCGCCGACCAGCCCATCCCGCTCGCCGCCGCCCTCACCCTGCTCGCGGTCCTCCCGGTCGTCGCCGCCACGGCCGCGGGCCTCGCGCTGCGCCCCCGCACCGCGCCCACCGCACCGGAGGACGCGGAGAGACCGGTGCCGTCCGGGCTGCCCTGGGGCATCGCCCTGGTCGCGGTCGGCCTCGCCATCGAGACGTACGCGGGCCGCAGCGGCGCCGTCGGCGGACTCCCGCTGCCGGGCCGCTTCGACGGCAACCCGGCGGGCGTCCTGGCCGGCTGGGTCCTCACCGCCGTCGGCCTCGCGATGGCGGGACCGGGCATCGTCCACGGCTGCGGCCGCCTCCTCCAGGCGGTCCGGCCCGGCGCCACCCGGCTGCTCGCGGGCCGCGTCCTGATGGACGAGTCCCGCCGTATCGGCCGCCCGCTGGGCGTGGTCAGCGCGGTGATCTCCGGAACCCTCGCGGCGGCGGCCCTGCACGACACGGGCACCGGCCCCGGCGCCTTCGGCCCGCTCACCGGCCTCGGCGCGGCCCTGATCCTGGCCTGCACCACGGCCACCCTGCTCACCGCGGCCCTGGAATCCAAGCAGGGCCGCGCCCACACCACCGAGGCCCTCCTCCGCATCGGCGCCCCGCCCACGGTCCTCCGCTCGGCGGCCCTGCTCCGGGCGGGCATCCTGCTCGCGGTCTTCCTCCCGCTGACATGGGCGGTGGCGGAACTGGCGGCACTGCCGCTGACCGGCTGAGCGACGGCGCGGCCGCACACGCTCCAAGGGGGCGGCACCACGGGTGCCGCCCCTATCGTGGGCCCATGGCGACGCTTCCTCCGGCACACCGGCCGCCCGGACCGCGCGGGCACGGGCGCGAGATCCACACGCTCGACGAGTTCGACGAGGCGGTCGCCCGGCCCGGTTCACTCGCCGGGCACCGCGTGCAGTCGGTCGACCTCACCGACCGGACCTTCGCCCTGCTCACCGCGGTCACCGCCGACGCCGTCTTCCTCGGCTGCGCCATGCAGCCGGAGGCCGCCGCCAAGGTCCGTGCCGACGGGGCGCTCGTCTTCCCGCCCGTGCCCGACCTGCCCTTCGACCCGTACCGGGCGACGCTCTACTCCCCCGAGGAACTGTTCGACGGGATCTCCGACACGGGGTACGAGGGAACGCCGGACGCCCTGGCGTACGAGTGGTTCGGCCGGACACGGGCCGACGGCGACATCCTCGCCTCGATGCTCCGCTCGCTCCACGACGACGCCGTCTCCGACGCGCTCGACGAACACCTCGACGGCGCCCGGGTCGTCGGCGTGATGGGCGGCCACGCGATGGGCCGGGGCACCGAGGCGTACGCGGGAGCCGCCAGGCTCGGCAGATCGCTGGCGCGGGCCGGTCTCACCGTGGCGACCGGCGGCGGCCCGGGGGCGATGGAGGCCGCGAACCTCGGCGCGTACACGGCGCCGCTGCCCGACGAAGCCCTGACCGAGGCGCTCGCCCTGCTCGCCGAGGTCCCGTCGTTCGAACCGTCGGTGACGGACTGGGCCCGCGCGGCCTTCACCGTACGGGCCCGTCTGCCGCACGGCGGCGACTCGGTCGGCATCCCCACCTGGTTCTACGGCCACGAACCGCCGAACGCCTTCGCGGGCCACATCGGCAAGTACTTCGCCAACGCCACGAGGGAGGACGGCCTCCTCTCCCGCTCCACGGCGGGCGTCGTCTTCCTGCCGGGTGCGGCGGGCACCGTCCAGGAGATCTTCGACAACGCGACCCCGAACTACTACGCCTCCCTGGGCGCGCCGACCCCGATGGTCCTGGTGGACCGCGCCCACTGGACGCAACGCCTCCCGGCCTGGCCCCTCCTGGAAAGCCTGTCGGCGGGCCGCCCGATGGCGGCCCGCATCGCCCTCGTCGACTCGATCGACGAGGCCCCGGACGCGCTGCAACGGCTGGCGAAGGAGTAGCACCGGCGGTTCAACCTCCTCCCCCGCACGGCGGAGCGGGACGCGACCACGGACCGACGTGCGGCGGGGCCCGCCCCGGGAGGCTCGGGCCATGACGCCGAAGACACTCCCGGCCGGCCGGCCGTCCTGGGCCGACCGACCCTCCTGGGCGGCTCACGCCGCCCTCCTCTGGTCGCTGCTGTACGCCACGGGCGCGGCCCTCGCCGCCCTCACCGGGCCCGCGTTCGGCTACGCGCTCCTCGCCAAGGGGACGGGCACGGCCGCCGAAGCGGCCGCGGCGGCGCTGTACGGGACCACCGCCGTCCTCGCGTACGCCCTGATCCACCGCCCCGACGCGAGGTGGCTGTCCACGGCGGCGTGGGCGGTCGTCGCGCTCTGTCTGACCTCGGGCTTCGGGGCCCTCCTCAGCCCGGTCCACCTGCTGTTCTTCCTGTCCCGCAACCAGCCGCCGATCGACTGGGCGGCCCTGGCCAACCAGAGTGTCGCCGTCCTCGGCGCGGTCCTGTGGGGGTACGCGGCCCTCGCCCACCGCCGAAGGGCGCGCGGCACCTGCCTCCACTGCGGCGGACGCGCCCCCGTACCGGCGGCACAAGCGAGCGGCACCCGCGCCGGCCTGGTCGCCGTCGCCGCCCTCTTCCCCTACGCCGCCCTGAAGACGGCCTGGGCGTTCGGCATCACCCCCGGTTTCACCGGCACCGGCCGCCCCGGCGCCGACCCGAAGTACACCAGCGACCTGGGCCTATGGCTGTACGACCACGGAGTCGACATCACCGCGGTCCTCGCCGTCCTCGGCATGCTCCTCGCGCTCGCCCTGACCCGCCCCTGGGGGCGGCGGCTGCCCCGGCTGCCGCTGCTCGCGCTCGGCTGGGCCGGGGCCGGCGCGCTCGCCCCGTTCGGGGCCTTCCTGGCCGTGACCGGCGTACTGGCCTGGGCGGGGGCGATCAACCCTGGCCTCGCCGACCACGCCCCCTGGGTGTTCGTCGTCGCCTACGGCGGCTTCTCCTGCTACGGACTCGCCCTGGGCCGCGCGACGCTCCTCCACCAGCGATCGGCCTTCAAGACCTGCGACCGCTGCTAGAAACGCCCCCGGGTCACTTCCGCCAGAAGAGGTGGTGCGTCACGTCACCGCTCGGACTGGGCACGACGTCGCAGTGGAAGCGGTCGAGCAGCTCGTCGGGCGAGTCCCAGAGCCGTACCCCGGCTCCGAGCTTCACCGGCGCGACCGCGACGTGCAGGGTGTCGACGAGATCGGCGTCGAGGAACTCACGGATGACGGTCGCCCCGCCGCCGAGCCGGACGTCCTTGCCGTCGGCCGCCTCCCGCGCCTGCGCCAGGACCGTCGCCGGGTCGGCGTCGACGAAGTGGAACGTCGTGTCGGAGAGCGTGAACGAGGGACGCGGGTGGTGGGTCAGCACGAACACCGGCGTGTGGAACGGCGGCTCGCCACCCCACCAGCCCTGCCATGCGTAGTCTTCCCAGGGCCCGCGCTGGGGCCCGAACTTGTTGCGGCCCATGATCTCGGCACCGATGTTGTGGGAGAAGTCCCGCGTGAGGTAGTCGTCGAGGCCTCGACTGCCCCCGGGGTCGGTGCGGTTGGGCCAGCTCGCCGTGGCACCCGCCCAGGAGAACATCGCCCCGGGATCCGCGTGCCCGAAGGGGTGCTCCAGGCTCTGGCCCTCACCGGTACCGAAACCGTCGGACGAGACCATGAAATTCTGGACTTTGAGCAGCTGGCCCATGACTTTCCTCCTGTGCGTTCGACGAAAGGCGCCGGGACGACGACGCCGGAACAGAACAACACCAAGGAGACTCCCCCGGAGGGGAAAACTCATCGCACCCACCACGACGTGTCTCTACGGAATGTCGTCGCCGAGCACCACCACGTCCTCCGCTCGGAACTCCACCCCCACCTCGGCGTCCTCCCCCGGCACCTCCCGCAGCGGAAGCTCCGCGTCCAGTGGCGGTCCGTCCGTCGGGCGGAGCCGTACGGCCACATGGCTGCCCCGGAAGGTCCGGGACTCGACCGTCCACGCCGGCCCTTCCTCCACGGGTACCAGCCGCACCCCGCCGGGCCGGACGAGGAGCCGGCGCTCGCCCTGCGGCGAGCCTTCCGGCACCGGGACCTTCCCCCACACGGTGTCCGCGACCGGTCCGGTCACCAGCGCCGCCACCACGTTGTCGAAGCCCAGGAAGCGGGCCACGAACTCGGAGGCCGGCCGCGACCACACGTCGACGGGGGCACCCGACTGGGCGATGCGGCCGTCCCGCATGACCACGACCCGGTCGGCGAGCGCGAACGCCTCGCCCTGATCGTGGGTCACGGCGAGGACCGTCGTCCCGAGGCTCTCGAAGAGCTGCCGCAACTCCACGACGAGCCGCTCCCGCAGCCCCCGGTCGAGCTGGCCGAGGGGTTCGTCGAGCATGAGCAGCCGGGGCCGGGGCGCCAGGGCCCGGGCCAGCGCCACCCGCTGCTGTTCGCCGCCGGAGAGCGCGGCGACGGACCGCCGCTCGGCGCCGGGCAGACCGACGAGGTCGAGCAGCTCCCTCACCCGCCCGGCCTGCTCGGCCTTCCCGGCCCCGCGCATCCGCAGCCCGAAGGCCACGTTGCCGCCGACGTCCCGCTGCGGGAACAGCTGATGGTCCTGGAACATCAGGCCGACGCCCCGCCGGTGCACCGGCACCCCGCGCTGGTCGGCGCCGCCGAGCAGCACCCGCCCGCCGTCCAGGGCCTGGAGTCCGGCGACGGCCCGCAGCAGCGTGGACTTGCCGCTGCCGCTGGGCCCGAGCACACACACGATCTCGTGGTCGGCGACGTCGAGGTCCACGGCGTCGAGGACAGCCCGCGCCCCGAACCGTACGGTCGCCCCGTCGAGTCTCAGCATCAAAACTCCCCCGAGGTGCGTTCGGTCCGAAGCCGTTCGAGCAGCAGCAGGGACACCGCGCACACCACCATGAGAATCGTCGAGAGGGCCATCGCCTGGCCGTAGTTGAGTTCGCCGGGCCGGCCGAGGAGCCGGGCCACCGCCACGGTCAGCGTCGGAGTGTCGGGCCGGGCGATGAAGACCGTCGCACCGAACTCGCCGAGCGACACGGCGAACGCGAACCCGGCGGCGATCAGCAGCGCCCGCCGCACCAGCGGCAGGTCCACCTCCCGCCAGGCCCGCCACGGCGAGGCACCGAGCACCGCCGCCGCCTCCCGCAGCCGCTCGTCCACCGCCCGCAGCACCGGCAGCATCGTCCGGACGACGAAGGGCACGCCGACCAGCGCCTGCGCGAGGGGTACGAGGATCCAGCTGGCCCGCAGGTCGAACGGCGGCTCGTCGAGCGTGATGAGGAACCCGAAGCCGACGGTCACCGCCGACACCCCGAGCGGCAGCATGAGCAGCGCGTCGAAGCCCCGCACGAGCCGCCCGGCACGCCGGGTCAGCGCGGCCGCCGCGAGTCCGCCGATGACGAGGGCGATGAGGGTGGCGACGACGGCGTACCGGAGCGAGTTCCCAATCGTGTCGAGCAGCGGCACGAGGAAGGTGCCGGAGGGATCCGGGGTCTGCAGCGCCCGGTAGTAGTCGAGCCCGTATCCGTGAGAGGTGGCGAAGGACCGCTCGACGAGCACCCCGAGCGGCAGCACGATCAGCAGGGCGACCGACAGCAGGACACCCGCGAACAGCGCCCACTGGCCGAGGCCCCGGGGCCTGCGCGCGGTGTGCTCGGGCGCGACCAGCTTCAGCGCGGTCTCCCGACGGCGCACGATCCGGGCGTGCACGGCGAGGACGACGCCGACCGCGAAGAACTGCACCATCGTGAGGACGGCCGCCGTCGTCAGATCGAAGCGGACCACGGTCTGCCGGTAGATCTCCGTCTCCAGAGTGGAGTACGTGGATCCGCCGAGGATCTGGACGACGGCGAAGGAGCTCGCGGTGAAGAGGAACACCATCAGCGCGGCCGCGGCGACGGACGGGGCGAGCGCCGGAAGCGTCACGGTCCGCCACGCCCTCCACCGGGACGCGCCGAGGACCCGGGCGGCCTCCTCCTGGCGCGGGTCGAGCTGCGCCCACAGGCCTCCGACGGTCCGCACGACGACCGCGTAGTTGAAGAACACATGGGCGATCAGGATCGCCCAGACCGTGCTGTCGAGCCGCAGGCCCCACAGCTCGTCGAGCAGCCCGCCGCGCCCGACCAGCGCGAGGAACGCCGTACCGACCATGACGGTCGGCATCACGAAGGGCACGGTGACGACGGCCCGCAGCAACCCCTTGCCGCGGAAGTCGAAGCGCGCGAAGACGTACGCCCCGGGCAGGGCGGCCAACAGGGTCAGCCCGGTGGAGGCGAGCGCCTGCCAGAAGGTGAACGACAGGACGTCCAGGATCTCCGGCCGGCTCAGCGTCTCGCCGAACCGGCCGAACTGCCACGCCCCGTCGACCCGCAGCCCGCGCTCGACGATCGAGACGACGGGCCAGGCGAAGAAGAGCGCGAAGAAGGCGACGGGCACGACCATCAGGCCGAGCCGCGCCGCACTTCCCCTGCGGTCGGGGACTACTTCAGAACGAGCGACGACCACTGCTGGATCCACGGGTCACGCTTCTCGGCGATCTTCTCGGGCGCCATGGTCTCCGGCTTGTCGACGACCACGCCGTGCTTGGTGAAGAGCTCGGGCAGGGCCGCGTCCTTCGCCACCGGGTTGACGAACATCTGGAGCGGCATGTCCTCCTGGAACTTCTTCGAGATCAGGAAGTCGATCAGCGCCTTGCCGCCCTCGGGGTTCTTCGCCCCGTTCAGCAGACCCGCGAACTCCGTCTGCCGGAAGCAGGTCCCGGTGGACACCCCGGTGGGCGCCACCTTCGGCTGCGGCTCGCCGTAGAGCACCTCGACCGGCGGGCTGGAGGCGTACGACACGACGAGCGGCCGGTCGCCCTTGGCCTGCTTGCCGCCGGCCGAGCCGGAGAACTCCTGGTTGTAGGCGAGCTCCCAGCTGTCGACGGTCTTCACACCGTTCGCCTTCAGCTTCGACCAGTAGCCCTGCCAGCCGTCGTCGCCGAACTTCGCCGCCGTACCGAGCAGGAAGCCGAGACCCGGGGAGGACCGCTCCGGGTTCTCGACGACGAGCAGGTTCCTGTACGCGGGCTTCGCCAGGTCGTCGAAGGTCACCGGCGGCGCCAGCTTCTTGTCGGCGAAGTACTTCTTGTCGTAGTTGACGCAGATGTCACCGGAGTCGATCGGCGTGACCCGCTGCTCCTTGTCGAGCTGGTACTCGGCCGGAACCCGGTCCAGGCCCTTCGCCGCGTACGGCACGAAGATCCCGTTGTCGAGGGCGCGGGACAGCAGCGTGTTGTCGACGCCGAAGAAGACATCGCCCTGCGGGGACCCCTTGGTCAGGATCTCCTTGTTGACGGCCTCGCCGGCGTCACCGCTCTTCAGCACCTTCACGGTGAAGCCGGTCTGCTTCGTGAACTCGGCCAGCACCTCCTTGGAGGCGTTGAACGAGTCGTGACTCACGAGGGTCACGGTCTTCGGCGCGGGCGCGCCGGACTTGCCCGCGGCGTCCCGGACGTCCTCCGTGCCGCAGGCGGCAAGGGTGGTGACGCCCAGCGCCGCGACGAGCGCGGCGGCAGCGGCCTTCTTGATGCTCACCGGATTGGTGCTCACTGAGATTCCTCCTGGGTATGACCAGGAAGAGACGCGGCCCTGCCCACGACCGGCGAACCGGACGCGGGCAGGGCGCAACAGCTTGAGTTAACGACCGAACTTCCTACCCAGAATGACCTGGGCAAGGTTCAGAGGGTCTGCGGTCCTACGGTGACCGCACTCTCAGCGCTGTGGCGCTCCCCTGTCGGAATATGGAGATGTGTTCGAGCTCAGACTACAAGGTCAGCGCTCGGCGGCGGCCAGCTGTCCACAGGCACCGTCGATCTCCTGACCTCGGGTGTCCCGCACGGTCACCGGCACGCCGTGGCGGGCGATGGCCTCGACGAAGGCCTTCTCGTCCTCCGGACGCGACGCCGTCCACTTCGAACCCGGCGTCGGGTTCAGCGGGATCAGGTTGACGTGGACCCGACGCCCCTTGAGCAGCCGGCCCAGCAGGTCACCGCGCCACGCCTGGTCGTTGATGTCCCGGATCAGCGCGTACTCGATGGAGATCCGGCGCCCGGACTTCTCTGCGTACTCCCAGGCCGCGTCGAGGACCTCACGCACCTTCCAGCGCGTGTTGACCGGCACCAGGGTGTCCCGCAGCTCGTCGTCCGGGGCGTGCAGCGAGACCGCGAGACGGCACTTGAAGCCCTCGTCGGCGAACCGCAGCATCGCGGGCACGAGCCCGACGGTGGACACGGTGATCCCGCGCTGCGAGAGCCCGAGACCGTCCGGCTCGGGATCGGTGAGGCGCCGAATGGAACCGACGACCCGCTTGTAGTTCGCGAGCGGCTCCCCCATGCCCATGAACACGATGTTGGAGAGCCGCGCCGGTCCCCCGGGCACCTCCCCGTCCCGCAGCGAGCGCATGCCGTCCACGATCTGGTGCACGATCTCGGCGGTCGACAGGTTCCGATCGAGCCCCGCCTGCCCCGTCGCACAGAACGGGCAGTTCATCCCGCAGCCGGCCTGCGAGGAGATGCACATCGTCACCCGGTCCGGGTAGCGCATGAGCACCGACTCGACGAGCGTGCCGTCGTGCAGCCGCCACAGGGTCTTACGGGTGGTGTCGTCATCACACGAGATGTGCCGCACCACGGACATCAGATCGGGCAGCAGCTCCCCGGCCAGCTTCTCCCGCGAGGCGGCCGGAATGTCCGTCCACTCGGCGGGATCGTGCGCGTACCGCGCGAAGTAGTGGGTGGACAGCTGCTTGGCGCGGAAGGGCTTCTCGCCGATCGCGGCGACGGCCTCCTTCCGCTCGGCGGGCGTGAGGTCGGCCAGGTGCCGCGGCGGCTTCTTGGCTCCGCGGGGGGCGACGAAAGTGAGTTCTCCGGGCTTGGGCATGGTGCTACCAGTGTCGCAGACGCGCACGCGTGGCCCGGTTCACCGAATCAGGGGGCGGGGGCCCGGGGCTGTGTCCGGGGGATGCGGTGGGTGAAGAAGAGCGCCGTGACGGACGCGCCGGCCAGGATCGCGAGGGCTGCCTTCAGGCCGTCGAGCCGGGCAGCCTCGTTCGCGTCCAGGGCGGCCGTGGCCACCTCCTCGTCGGTGCCCGCCTCGTCGAGGGCGGTCGTCAGCTGGGCGTCGGAGAGGAACGGGACGCCGCTCTGCAGCTCGACGACGGCCTGGCTCTTGACCTCGGCCGGGATCGCGTCGTTCCGCTCCACGGCGCCCAGGAACGACGACGTGAGCGCGGCGATCATCAGCGAACCCGCGAGCGCCGTGCCCATGGACGAGCCGAGGTTGGTGACGGCGTTCTGGATCCCTCCGACCTCCGCGCTCTCCCGGTCCGGGACCGCGGACACTGTGACCGATCCGAGCTGGGACGCCAGCGCCCCCATCCCGAGTCCGATCAGCAGCAGCGGGAGGGTGACGATCTCCGCTCCGGCCTCCGCGTCCAGCGCGGCCATCAGGACGACCGCACCGGCGAGCAGCGCCACCACCCCGAGCCGTACCACCCGCCGCGGCGAGACGTCGGGGAGGAAGCGCGGGATCAGGACCGCGGCGGCCAGCAGCGTCAGCGAGAGCGGCAGGATCCGCGCGCCGGTCTGCAGCGCGGACAGGCCCAGGGCCACGGACAGGTAGAGCGGGACGACGAAGAAGACGCCCATCTGCACGAGGTACTGGAAGAAGAACATCGTCAGACCGCCGGTGAGCTGCTTGTTCTGCAGCATCGCCGGGTGGATGAGCGGCTCCTTGCCGCGCTTGACGAGCCGGGCCTCCCAGCGGAGGAACAGATACAGCAGGAGCAGGCCCGCCATCATCAGCCATACGGTCAGCGACACCCCGAGCCATGCGGGCGCGTCGGGCTTCGGCTGGACCCAGCCCCATTCGTCCGAGCGGAGCACGCCGTAGACGAAGACCCCGAGCCCGGCGGCGGACAGGACGGCGCCCACGAGATCGATGCGCGGGCGTTGTTCGTCGACGGTGTCGGCGATGCGGCGGGCGAACACCAGGATGACGAGCACCACCAGGACCTCGCCGGCGAAGACCCAGCGCCAGGAGAAGTACGTCGTGGCGACACCGCCGATGAGCGGCCCGAGCCCGATCGCCACGGCGCCCGCCGCTGCCACGATGCCGTACGCCGCGGCGCGGCCTTCGGTGGGGAAGTTGCCCGCCACCAGCGCCACGATCGACGGCAGGATGAGCGCCGCCCCGATGCCTTCGAGGAACGACCAGCCGAACAGCAGCACGGGCAGGTTCGGCGCGAGCGCCGTGGTCAGCGAGCCGCAGCCGTAGATCACGCAGCCGATCATGAACGCGCGCCTGCGGCCGATCAGCACCCCGACCTTGCCCCCGGGGATCATGAACATCGCCATCACCAGCGTGTAGGCGGTGATCGCGCCCTGGATCCCGGTCACCGTCGTGCCCACGTCGTCGGCCACGGTCGCGATCGCGACGTTCATGACGGAGCTGTCGAGGGCCATCAGGAACTGGCCCGCCGCGAGCGTCAGCAGGACGGTACGTGCCCCTGCGGGTGCGCCGCCGGCGCCTGCCTTGGATGCCATGACCGAATTGTGCCCACATATGACTCTTTCGGCTCGGCGACCACGCTCACACGCGTAAGGGCCCGCCACCCCCGGAGGGTGACGGGCCCTTACGACACGGACGTACGGATCAGGCCGAACCGACGAAGATCACGAACAGCAGCCACACGACCGGCGCGGTCGGCAGCAGCGAGTCCAGCCGGTCCATGATCCCGCCATGGCCCGGAAGCAGCGTGCCCATGTCCTTGATGCCCAGGTCCCGCTTGATCATCGACTCGCCGAGGTCGCCGAGCGTCGCACTCGCCGCCACCGCGAGACCCAGCAGCAGACCCTGCCACCAGGTGCCGTCGTCGATCATGAACTCCATGCACAGCGCACCCGCCCCCATCGCGAAGGCCACCGCACCGAACAGACCCTCACGGGTCTTCCCGGGGCTGATCCTCGGCGCCAGCTTGTGCTTGCCGAAGCGCCAGCCGATCGCGTACGCACCCGTGTCGCTGACCACCGTCAGCACCAGGAACGTCAGCACCCGCTGCGGACCGTCCTCGGCGGTGAGCATCATGGCCACGAACGTCGCCAGGAACGGCACGTAGAACGCCGCGAACACACCCGCCGTGACGTCCTTCAGATAGCCCTCGGGAGGCTCCGTCATCCGCCACACGAGCACGGCGAGCGCCGTCAGCGCCATCGCCACCCAGGCACCCTCGGCACCCCGGACGTAACCGGCGACGACCATCGCCGCGCCGCCGACCGCGAGCGGAACCAGCGGAGCCTTGATCGCCTTGCGCTCCTGGAGGCGCGAGGTCAGCTCCCAGAGCCCGACCACCACGGCGACCGTGATCACCCCGACGAACGCGGGCTTCCAGATGAACAGCGAGGCGATGATGACGGCGCCGAGACCTACCCCGACCCCTATGGCCGCGCCCAGGTCACGCCCCGCGCTCTTCTTCTGCCGGGGCGCCGTCGGCGCGGGCGGCGGAGGCGGGGTGGGGCTGGGCATGGGCTCCTGCGGGTGCTCGTGCGGCGTCTCGTCACGGAACAGGGGACCGCTCGGGTGAGCGGCCCCCCGGCCGTAACCGTCCTGGAATCCGCCGGCGGGAACGTCGGGCACGATGGGCATGGGCCGAGTCTGCGCCGCCTGATGCCGATCGTATGCGGGACCCGCCGGTGCGGGACCCTGGTCGGGTCCCCCACGGCCGGAACCGGCCGGGGCACCCCAGGAAGAGTCGTTCATCAGACCTCGAGCAGCTCGGCTTCCTTGTGCTTGAGCAGCTCGTCCACCTGCGAGACGTACTTCGCGGTGGTGTCGTCGAGCTCCTTCTCGGCGCGGCGGCCCTCGTCCTCGCCGACCTCGCCGTCCTTGACGAGCTTGTCGATGGTCTCCTTGGCCTTGCGGCGGACCGAGCGGATCGAGATCTTCGAGTCCTCGGCCTTGCTCTTGGCGACCTTGATGTACTCGCGGCGGCGCTCCTCCGTCAGCTCGGGGAACACCACCCGGATGATGTTGCCGTCGTTGCTCGGGTTGACGCCGAGGTCCGAGTCACGGATGGCCTGCTCGATGTTGCGCAGCGCGCTCTTGTCGAACGGGGTCACCACGGCCATCCGAGGCTCCGGGACGGAGAAGGACGCCAGCTGGTTGATGGGGGTGATGGCACCGTAGTAGTCCGCCACGATCTTGTTGAACATCGCCGGGTGCGCACGGCCGGTGCGGATCGCGGCGAAGTCCTCCTTGGCGACCACGACGGCCTTCTCCATCTTCTCCTCGGCCTCGAGGAGGGTCTCTTCGATCACCACATGCTCCTGCGTGTCGTCGCGTTGTGTCCTGCACGGTGTACGACCGGCAGGGCTCTGTCCATCCCCTTGCGGGGCGGTTCCCCGGTTCGGGTCAGGCCCGGGTGCCCTGGTCGCTCACGAGCGTGCCGATCTTCTCACCCTTCACCGCACGAGCGATATTGCCCTCGGTGAGGAGTTCGAAGACGAGGATCGGGAGGTTGTTGTCCCGGCACAGGGTGATGGCGGTGGCGTCGGCGACCTTGAGGTCGCGGGAGATCACCTCGCTGTACTCCAGTGCGTCGAACTTGACCGCGTCGGGGTTGGCCTTCGGGTCGGAGTCGTAGACGCCGTCCACGCCGTTCTTGCCCATCAGCAGGGCCTCGGCGTCGATCTCCAGGGCACGCTGAGCGGCGGTGGTGTCCGTGGAGAAGTACGGCATGCCCATGCCCGCACCGAAGATGACCACACGGCCCTTCTCCAGGTGGCGCACGGCGCGCAGCGGAATGTACGGCTCGGCGACCTGGCCCATGGTGATGGCGGTCTGGACGCGGGAGTCGATGCCTTCCTTCTCCAGGAAGTCCTGGAGGGCGAGGCAGTTCATCACGGTGCCGAGCATGCCCATGTAGTCGGAGCGGGCCCGGTCCATGCCGCGCTGCTGGAGCTCGGCGCCACGGAAGAAGTTGCCGCCGCCGATCACCACCGCGATCTCCGCGCCGTCGCGGACGACGGCTGCGATTTCACGCGCGATGGCGTGCACGACATTGGGGTCGACACCCAGGCCCGTACCGCCGGAGAAGGCTTCTCCGGACAGCTTCAGCATGTAGCGGCCGGCCTTGCTGCCGTTGTTGTCGTCGCCCTGTACGGCGCCCTGGTTCATGGAGATCTCCTCGTGCACATACGAAGGAGGCCATTGCCTTGGGTCCTCGCGGTTTCCCGTATGGCAATGGCCTCCTCGTCAGATCTGCGGTCGTCCTGCGCGTACGCGGACGACTGCCTCAGACCCTATCGGGGTCCGGTGTCCGTCGCGTTCGCGTACGGACTCAGATGCCGACCTTGATGCGGGTGAAGCGCTTCAGGGTGACACCGGCCTCGTCCAGGATCTGCTGGACGGACTTCTTGTTGTCAAGGGCGTACGGCTGACCGAGCAGCGTCGCGTCCTTGAAGAAGCCGTTCACGCGACCCTCGACGATCTTCGGGAGCGCGGCCTCGGGCTTGCCCTCGGCGCGGGTGGTCTCCTCGGCGACGCGACGCTCGGTCTCGACGACCTCGGCCGGAACGTCCTCACGGGTGAGGTACTTCGGCGCGAAGGCGGCGATGTGCTGGGCGACACCCTTGGCGACGGCGGCGTCGGCCTTGTCGAACTCGACGAGGACACCGATCTGCGGCGGGAGGTCCGGCATCGTGCGGTGCATGTACGCGTAGACGAAGCCGTCCGTGTACTGCGCGAAGCGGTCGAGGACGATCTTCTCGCCGAGGTTGGCGTTGGCCTCGTCGACGAACGCCTGCACGGTCTTGCCGGCCTCGATCTCGGAGGCGAGCAGCGCCTCCAGGTCGGCCGGGGAGGTGGCGGCGACGTGGGCGGCGAGCTGGTCGGCGACGGCCTGGAACTTGTCACCCTTGGCGACGAAGTCCGTCTCGCACTTCAGCTCGACGAGGACACCGGAGGTGTTGTCGTCGGCGATGAGGGAGACCACGGCGCCGTTCTCGGCGGAGCGGCCCTCACGCTTGGCGACACCCTTCTGGCCCTTGATGCGCAGGGCCTCTACGGCCTTGTCGACGTCGCCGTCGGCCTCGTCCAGGGCCTTCTTGCAGTCCATCATGCCGGCGCCGGTGAGCTCGCGGAGCTTCTTGACGTCAGCGGCGGTGTAGTTCGCCATGAGTCTGTTTCTCTCTCGAAGTCTGAAAGATCGGGCGGGTCCACGGGTGGACGGCGGGGGCTTCGTGGGCCCCCGCCGTCCTCACCCGAAGGTCCTGAAGGGTCAGGCCTGCTCGGCGTCCGCGGCCGGAGCCTCGGTGACAGCCTCGACGGTCTCGACGGCCTCGGCCACCTCGGTGGTCTCGGCGGCGGCGACCTCGGCGGTCTCGGCGGAGGTCTGGACCTCGGCGTCGTCGGCCTTCTTCTCGCCCTCGAGCAGGTCGCGCTCCCACTCGGCGAGGGGCTCGCCGGCGGCCTTCTCGCCCGGCTTCGAGTCGCCGGTCGCGGCGCCGGAGCGGGCGATGAGGCCCTCGGCGACGGCGTCGGCGATCACGCGGGTGAGCAGGGTGACGGAGCGGATCGCGTCGTCGTTGCCCGGGATCTTGTAGTCGACCTCGTCGGGGTCACAGTTGGTGTCGAGGATCGCGACGACCGGGATCTTCAGCTTGCGAGCCTCGCCGACGGCGATGTGCTCCTTCTTGGTGTCCACGATCCAGACGGCGCTGGGAACCTTGGACATCTCGCGGATACCGCCGAGGGTCTTCTCCAGCTTGGCCTTCTCGCGCGAGAGCACGAGAAGCTCCTTCTTGGTGAGACCCGACGCCGCGACGTCCTCGAAGTCGATCTGCTCAAGCTCCTTGAGGCGCTGCAGACGCTTGTAGACGGTCGAGAAGTTGGTGAGCATGCCACCGAGCCAACGCTGGTTGACGTACGGCATGCCGACACGCGTCGCCTGCTCGGCGATGGCCTCCTGGGCCTGCTTCTTCGTACCGACGAACATGATGGAGCCGCCGTGCGCGACGGTCTCCTTGACGAACTCGTAGGCGCGGTCGATGTACGACAGCGACTGGAGCAGGTCGATGATGTAGATGCCGTTGCGCTCGGTGAAGATGAAGCGCTTCATCTTCGGGTTCCAGCGACGGGTCTGGTGACCGAAGTGGACGCCGCTCTCCAGCAGCTCCCGCATCGTGACGACGGCCATGGCCATCTCCTTGGGTTTCTCGGTTGTGTTCCTGACGCCCCGAACGCGCCATGCCCGCGAGGGACCGAAAGGCGCTGCCACGACCGGCGAGGGCAGTGGCGGGGCGTGCGAAGTCGACCCGGTGACCCGGGTCGCCATAGGAAGTGTACGGGACCCCGGGAGCAGCGGGTGACGGCGCTGTCCACAACCCGCGAGTAGTCCACAGATCCCGTCCGCGACCCCCGCGCACCGGACGGCCCGGGAAACCTTGCCCCATGCACGTCACACACCTCACCGCATTGATCCTGGCCCTCGGCCTGCTGTGGCCGGTGGGCCCGCCGCCCCCGGAGATCCTCCGCGGCTGGCAGCCCCCACCGGGCCCGTACGCCGCCGGCCACCGCGGCGTCGACCTCGCCGCCCCACCGGGCACCCAGGTCCTGGCCCCCATCGACGGGACCGTCACTTTCGCGGGCCCCGTCGGCGGCCGCGGGGCCCTCACCCTCACCCTCCCGGCTACGGGCACTCCCCCACTCCGCACCACCTTCACCCCCGTGACCCCCCTGGTGACCACCGGCACCCGGGTCCGCGCAGGCACCCCGATCGCCCGGGTCACCCCCGGCACCCACTGCCCGAGGAACTGCCTCCACTGGGGCCTCCTCAGGGGCGACCAGTACCTGAACCCCCTGCTCCTGACGAAACGCGTCCCGGCACGCCTACTGCCGGTCGAGGACTGACGGGACGGGCAGGCGCACGGGAGCACGGCCAGGCGGAGGGGTGTGCGTGGCGGGCGGGGGCGGGGTGGGTGGGGAGGGGGAGGGGGGAGGCCCCTCCCCCGGGCGATCAGGTCGCGGTGCCGTTGACGCCGTAGAGGGCCATCGTGACCGCCGCCTCCGCGATGTCCGCCGGATTCTCGGCCGCGCCGAGTTCGATGCGGCGGACGGCGGCGTCGACGACGCCCTGGAGGAGCATGGCGCCGAGGCGGGGCTGGGGCTGGCCGAGGGCGGCGAGGGCTTCGACGATCATGGCGACGAGGCCGCCGTGGGCCGCGCGGATCTTTTCGCGGGCGCCGTCGTCGAGCTCGCTCGCCGAGATGGTGACGACCGCGCGGTGCCGGCGGTCACCGACCAGCTCCAGCTGCTTGCGGACGTAGGCCTCGACCTTGCCCTGGGGGGTGTCCGCGCTGTCCATGGCGAACTCGACCTCGGCTGCCCAGACGGGGAAGTCGACGGCGCACAGCTCCTCGACCACGGCCGCGCGCGATCGGAAGTACTCGTATACCGAGGAGCGGGCGAGGCCCGTGCGCTCGGCGAGTGCGGGGAAGGTCAGCGCCTCCGTACCGCCCTCGGACAGCAGGGAACGCGCGGCGTCCAGGAGGGCGCCGCGCTGCATCGTCCGGTGCTCGGCCACCGAGGCCGCTCGAATCCTGGGCACGGCTCCACTGTACGACCGGCTCGCGCGGGTTCAGCGTCCGACGTCGGCCAGCTTGGCCCGGAGCTGGAGGACGGACTTGGTGTGGATCTGGCTTACGCGGCTCTCGGTGACGCCGAGGACGTGGCCGATCTCGGCGAGGGTGAGGCCCTCGTAGTAGTAGAGGGTGACGACGGTCTTCTCGCGCTCGGGGAGTGTGTTGATGGCGCGGGCGAGCAGTCGGCGCAGCTCGCGGTCCTCGGCGACCTCGACGGGGTTGTCGGCGGCGGTGTCCTCGAGGGTGTCCATCAGGGAGAGGCGGTCGCCGCCCTCTCCGCCGACGTGCAGCAGCTCTTCGAGGGCGACGACGTTCGCCAGGGACAACTGGCTGAAAACCGCGTGTAGTTCCTCCAGCGTGATCTCCATCTCCGTGGCGACCTCGGTCTCGGAGGGGGTGCGCCGGAGCTGGGCTTCGAGGGTGGCGTACGCGCGCTCGACGTTGCGTGCCTTCTGGCGGACGGAGCGCGGGATCCAGTCGAGGGCGCGGAGTTCGTCGATCATGGCGCCGCGGATGCGGGTGATGGCGTACGTCTCGAATTTGATGGCGCGCTCGACGTCGAACTTCTCGATGGCGTCGATGAGGCCGAAGACGCCGGAGGAGACGAAGTCGGCCTGTTCGACGTTGGACGGCAGCCCGACGCTGACTCGGCCGGCGACGTATTTGACGAGCGGTGAGTAGTGCAGGATCAGCTGTTCGCGCAGCCGCTCGTCGCCCGTGTCCTTGTACGACCGCCACAGTTCGTCGAGGGAGGTCGGTGCGGGTGGTCGCACGGTGCCCCGGGCTGCTGGGGGCACCGCAGCGCGGTCAGACCCGGAGGTGTGCTGGGGCATGCGTTGCCTTGAGCCGTTCTGCTGTCGGGTGTGTCGATGGAGGCGTCCTGGACGGAATCCTGGTGAGCGTAGCGTGAGTGCGCGGTCGCGGTGCGCGAACATCGGCGGATCGCGCCGGTCCGGGTGGACGCCGTCGGCCACATCTTCGAACCCGGGCCGTGGCGCGTGTCGGCCCCTCGGGTGCGGCCGAGAGAACTCGATTGTTCATCGCCTTCACCCTTTCACCCGAATGCTCCAGGTCAAGTACCGCCTCGCCGCGCGTTCGACGTCGGCGTTGTCCTGTTCGTCAACTGCCAGCCTTCTCCGTGTCGTTCGACGAAGCCGAGGGAGTGGAGTTCGTACAGCTTGACGAGGGTGTCGTCGGGGGTGGTTCCGGCGCGACGGGCGATGACGGTGGTGGGGGTGGGGCCTCGGGCGGGGATCGCTTCGAGGATGTGTGCCGTGGCGGGGGCGAGGAGGTCGCGAGGAAGTACGGGTCCTCGGCGCGCCGGGGCGAGCTGACCCATGTCGCCGACGAGTTCGATGATCTCGTCGGCGTCGCTGACGAGGGTGGCGTCGCCCCGGAGGAGTTCATGGACACCGGCGGAGAGTGCGCTGGTGACGGGGCCGGGGACGCCCATGGTGTGGCGGCCGAGGCGGGCGGCTGCGCGGGCGGTGACGAGGGAGCCGCTGCGGTGCTGGGCTTCGATGACGACGGTGCCTCGGGTGAGGGCGGCGATGACGCGGTTGCGGAGGATGAAGCGGCTGGGGGTGGGGTGGGTGTCGGGTGGCAGTTCCCCGACGACGAGGCCTTGTTGGGCGACGCGTCGGATGAGTTGGTCGTGGCCTCGGGGGTAGGGGGTGTCGACGCCGCAGGCGAGGACGGCGACGGTGGCTCCGCCTGCGGCGAGTGCGCCGCGGTGGGCGGCGCCGTCGATGCCGTAGGCGGCTCCGGAGACGACGACCCAGCCGTGGCGGGCGAGGCCGGTGGCGAGGTCGGCGGCGGTGTGGGCGCCGTAGGGGGTGCAGGCGCGGGCGCCGACGAGTGCGACGGAGCGGAGGGCCCAGGTGCGCAGGTCGGCGGGGCCTCTGACCCAGAGGCCGAGGGGGCGGGCGTCTGCGAGGTCGTCGAGTTGTCGGGGCCATTCGGTGTCGCCGGGGATGAGGAAGCGGCCGCCCAGGTCGTGGATGGTGGCGAGGTCGCGGGTGGGTTCGGCGGCGGTGGCGCGGAGTCGCCAGGAGGCGACGCGTTTCTGTCCGGTGCCGGGGAAGGGGTCGTCTGCGGCGGTGGATCCGGCGTCGCCGAGGAGTCGGTCGAGGAAGCCCTTGGCTCCGTAGCGGTGGAGCCAGCGGCCTGCGTGTTCGTCGCCGGGTTCGACGGCGCGGCTGAGTGCGGCGCGTGCGAGTCGTTCGTCCGTGGAGGTGGGGGTGGGGGTGGTCATGCGCGGTGTCCCGCTCCGACGGGCACTCCGCGGGCGATGCCGGTGCGCAGTTCGAGGGCGAGGGCGATGTCCTCGCTGTCGGGGCGGTCGTGTCCGGCGAGGTCGGCGGCGGTCCAGGCGACGCGGAGTACGCGGTCGAGGCCGCGGGCGGTGAGGAGTCCGCGTTCGATGTCGCGTTCGGCGGTGGCGAGGGCTCCGGGGGCGGCGAGGTAGCGGGTACGGAGTTCGTGGCCGGGGATTTCGCTGTTGACGTTCCAGGGGGTGTCGGCGAGGCGTGCGGCGGTGCGGGCGCGTGCTTCGCGGACGCGTTCGGCGACGGCCGCGGTGGTTTCGCCGCGGCCGCCCTGGCCGAGGAGGTCGGCGCGGGTGACGGGTTCGACTTCGACGCGGAGGTCGACGCGGTCGAGGAGGGGTCCGGAGAGGCGTGCCTGGTAGCGGCGGACGAGGGCGGCCGGGCATTCGCAGCCGGCGCCGTGCAGGGTGTGTCGTCCGCAGGGGCAGGGGTTGGCGGCGAGGGCGAGGAGGAAGCGGGCGGGGAGGCGTACGACTCCGGCGGCGCGGGCGATGACGACGTGTCCGGATTCGAGGGGTTGGCGGAGGGCGTCGAGGGCTTTCCCTGAGAATTCGGGTGCTTCGTCGAGGAAGAGGATGCCGCGGTGGGCGAGGGAGACGGCGCCGGGCCTGGGGAGGCCGTTTCCGCCTCCGACGAGGGACTGCATGGTGGCGGAGTGGTGGGGCGCGCAGTAGGGGGCGCGGCGGACGAGGGGTTCGCCGGGCGGGAGGATGCCGGCGACGGAGTGGACGGCGGTGACTTCGAGGGATTCCTGTCGGGTGAGGGGCGGGAGGATGCCGGGGAGGCGTTCGGCCAGCATGGTTTTTCCTGCGCCGGGTGGGCCGGAGAGCAGGAGGTGGTGGCTGCCCGCGGCGGCGATTTCGAGGGCGCGGCGGGCGCGGTGCTGGCCGGCGACGTCGGCGAGGTCGGGGCCTTCGGTGGGGTCGGTGGGGTCGGGGCTGAGTCCGGTGCCGATGCCGGCGCCGGGGATGAGGAGTCCGGCGAGCATGGCGTCGGGTCGGCCGGCTTCGGTGGGTTCTTCTTCGGGGACGGGTTCGTCGGTGAGGACGGCGATGAGTTGGCGGAGGCTGCGGACGCCGAGGACGGAGACTCCGGGGACGAGGGCGGCTTCGCCTGCGGTCTGTTCGGGGACGACGACCTGGCGGTATCCGGCGTCGGCGGCGGCGAGGACGGCGGGGAGGATGCCGCGGACGGGGCGGACGCGTCCGTCGAGGCCCAGTTCGCCGATGAGGACGAGGTCGGCGATGGCGCGGGGGTCGATGCGTTCGGCGGCGCCGAGTACGGCCGCGGCGACGGCGAGGTCGAATCCGGAGCCGCCTTTGGGGACGGATGCGGGGCTGAGGCCGACGGTGAGTTTCTTCTGGGGCCATTCGGCGCCGGAGTTGACGACGGCGGCGCGGACCCGGTCGCGGCTCTCGGTGAGGCTCTTGTCGGGGAGGCCGACGAGGGTGAAGGCGGCGACGCCGGGTTCGAGGTCGGCCTGGACCTCGACGACGACGCCTTCGACTCCGACGAGGGCGACGGAGCAGGTGCGGGCGAATCCCATCTCAGGCCACCCCCTGGGCGTGGGTGATGACGGGGGCGCCCTTGCGGGGCAGGACGATGCCGACGAGGTCGATGCGGACGCCGCCGAGGGGGGCGGGGGTGTCGTTGCGGTCGAGCCAGCAGGCGGCGAGGCGGCGGAGCCGGTCGGCCTTGCGGGGTGTGACGGCGGCCATCGGGTGTTCGTACGCGCCGTGGCGTCGGGTCTTGACCTCGCAGATGACGAGGGTGTCGCCGTGGCGGGCGACGATGTCGATCTCGCCTGTGCGGCCGCAGCGCCAGTTGCGGGCGAGGATGTGCATGCCGGTCGCGGTGAGCAGGCGGGTGGCGAGCTCTTCTCCGTACCGTCCGAGTGCTTGGGTCTTGTTCATGCGGTACCACCTCCGTCACCGACTGTGACGGAGTGGGGTGGATCGCGTGTGGCGCTGTGGACGGCCGGGGGGTTGTGGAGAACCGCCTCACTCGTGGGGGTGAGGCGGGGTGCGGGGCTCTCAGCTGCCGGGGAGTTCGAGGTCGCTCTTGTTGAGCTCCTCGATGTTCACGTCCTTGAAGGTGAGGACGCGGACCTGCTTGACGAACCTGGCCGGTCTGTACATGTCCCAGACCCAGGCATCGGCCATGCTGACCTCGAAGAAGACCTCACCCTGGACCGAGTGCACCTGCATCTCGTAGTCATTGGTGAGGTAGAAGCGCCGCTCGGTCTCGATCACGTATTTGAACAGCCCGACGACATCGCGGTACTCCCGGTAGAGCTTCAGCTCCATCTCGGTCTCGTACTTCTCGAGGTCCTCGGCGCTCATGGCATGTTCCCCTTCAGCCGTGCGTCCCCCTATTGTGCGCCAGGCGGACGCGCCCCTAAACGATTTCCGGGGCGAGAACCACCGGAGCACTCGGAGGTCCCTCGTCGAGCAGTGTGCGGAGCAGCTCGGCGAGTCTGGTCGGGTACACCGTCTCATGGGCTGCCGACAGTTCGGCGGAGGTCCACCATCTCAGGCCCGCGAGGCTGCGGTTCTCCAGCTCGGTGAGGGCCTGGGGCCGGGGGGTGGCCTCGGTCTTGCGGGTGCGGGCGAGGTAGTACCACTCGTCCTGGTCCCAGCGTCGCCCGTCGAAGGGGAAGGAGCAGTACCGCGTCCAGAGGACCGGTCCGAGGTCGACGTCGGTGATGCCGGTCTCCTCGGCGAGCTCGCGCAGTGCCGCCTCCTGCCGGCTCTCGTCGCCCTCCAGGCCGCCGCCGGGGGTGAACCACCAGGTCTGCTCCGGGTGGTCGGGCTCGTAGCCGTGCATGAGGAGGACGCGGTCGTCGGCGTCGAGCAGTACGACCCGGGCGACCCGCCGCGGCTCGGGCGACGCGTCGGCCTTCGGTTCCGTACGTTGCGCGTCGGCCTTGGAATCCGTAAGCCGCACGTCGGCCTTCGGTTCCGTACCTGCCGCGGTCCGCTCGTCGGAGTCCGTCATGCGTCCACCTTCTCCCGGGTCCCGGGGGCGGTGCCCGACGGCCGACGCTTCGTGGTCCGGCGGGCCACCGGTCCGTACGCGCCGCCGACCAGGACCAGTACGGCTCCGGCCGCGATCGCGATGAGGAGGGGGCGTACGGGCCCGGGCTCGGAGATGCCGCCCGGAAGTCCCGCGAAGCCCGTCGGCCGCTCCAGGAGGCCCTTGGCGGGCCAGACGATGGCGTCGACCCTGCCGACGACGTACGAGCGGGGTACGGAGCCCTGTCCGGCGTCCTCGATGTGCGAACGGGAGTCGAGCGAGGTGAACCGGTCGTCGCCGAGGAGGAAGAGGTTGTCGGCCGGGACGGTGACGGAGAAGTCCGTGCGGGAGGCGACGGTCCGGCCCCCCGGTCCCGGGCTCAGGTAGGGCTCCTCGACGGGCTTGCCGTTGACGGTGAGGCGTCCGTCGCGGTCGCAGCAGGCGACGGTGTCGCCGCCGACGGCGGCGACCCGCTTGACCATGGGCGAGCCGCCCCAGAGCGGGTCGGTGAAGACGACGACGTCTCCGCGCCGCACCTCGTCACCGTCGACGCGCTGGGCGAGGATCTTGGATCCGACGTCGATGGTGGGGGTCATGGAGTCGGTGGGGACGGAGTACGGCTGGTAGAGCAGGGCTCCCCAGACGAAGCCGCCGAGGAAGAGCACACAGCCGACGGCCACGGCCAGCCCCGACAGCGTGCTGCCGAGGCGGCCGTGGCCGCCCTTGGTCCGTATGTTTCCGCTCATGTCGGGCACCCCGTAGGTCTGTCGGCGGACCGCTGGTCTGTCGACGGCCCGGGACGGCACCCTACCCGCGGGTCGCTACTCGGCGGTATGCCGTGCGGCGACCTTCTTCCGGCGCCACAGGACCAGCGGGAGCGCTCCGGCGAGACCGGCCGCGCCGAGGGGGGCGGCGGCCATGGCCTTGTTGAGCGCGGGGTTGTCGAAGATGTCGGGCACCGGGAGGGTGGCCCAGCGGGTGACGGGCCAGGCGATCACGACCGCGCGGCCGACGACCTCGTCGTTGGAGACGGTTCCGCCACCGGGGAGCTGCTGGTGGAAGCGGGAGTCCAGGGAGTTCTGCCGGTTGTCGCCCATGACCCAGATGCGGTTCTCGGGGACCTTGATCGGGCCGAAGGAGTCCTGGCAGGGGACGGAGCCTGGGTAGAGGTACGAGGTCTCGTCCAGGGCGACGCCGTTGAGGATGACCTTGCCGCCCTCCTTGCAGGACACGGTGTCGCCGCCGACGGCGATGACGCGCTTGATGAGGTCCTTCTCCTCGGCGGACGGCATGAGGCCGATGAAGCTGAGGAACTTCTGGACGACGTTGGGCGTGGGGGTGGTCTGGCCTTCGAGCCAGCCGCCCGGGTCGTGGAAGACGACGACTTCGCCGCGCTCGGGCTCGGAGCCGAACCAGGGGGTCAGCTTGTCGACGAGAACCCGGTCTCCTCGCTGGAGGGTGTTCATCATCGATTCCGAGGGAATCGAGAACGCCTGCACCAGGAAGGTCTTGATCAGCAGGGCGAGTACGAGCGCGATGCCGACGAGGAGGGGCAGTTCCTTCCAGAAGGAACGCTGCTTCTTGGGGGCCCGGCCGGAGCCGCCCGCCGCGTCGTCGTCCCCGTCGTCCGGCGTGCCGCCGCCCGGCGGCTGCGTCTGCCCGTCACCCGTCACGTCGTCACCCGTCGCATCATCGCCGAAGGCCCCGTCGGCCCTCTTGTCGGGCTCATCGTGTCCGGATCGTGCGCCGACGGCCAAATCCCCCACATCCACTCCTCAGTCCGTGCGATCGCCTGCCCCGGAACAGGGACAGGCCCACCACTCCCATAACGAGCAGAAGTTCCGCAGGGGTCGGGAGCCCGGGGAATCCGTTCAGATTCCGCTGGGACACACTATGCGACAGACCGAGCGCGGAGTCGGAACTCGTACTGGTGTCCGGCACGGCGGCGAAGGTCTCCCGTTCCTCCAGGCCTCGCCAGTGTCCGATGGGCCAGGCGATCACCACGGCCCGCCCCACGACCTGCTCCTCGGAGACGGTTCCGTGGTCCTTCTCGTCGAGGTGGAAGCGGGAGTCGGCCGAGTCGGAGCGGTGGTCGCCGAGGACGAAGATCCGGCCCTGCGGGACCTTCACCTCGAAGGGGATGGTGGACGGCTGGTTCCCCGGGTGCAGGTACGGCTCGTTCAGGGGTACGCCGTTGACGGTGATCCGCCCGTCCTTGCCGCAGCAGCGGACGGTGTCGCCCCCGACGGCGACGACCCGCTTGATGAGGTCGCGGTCGTCGGCGGAGGGCAGCAGGCCGATGAAGGTGAGGAACTGCTTGGCCTGCTTGATGCCGACGGGGTCGTCGTCGGCCGGCGCGGCCTCCTGCTGGAGCCAGTTGCCGGGGTCCTTGAAGACGACGACGTCGCCGCGCTGCGGCCGGGAGCCGAACCAGGGCGTCAGCTTGTCGACGAGGACCCGGTCGGAGATCCGGATCGTCTGTTCCATGGAGCCGGACGGGATCACGAACGCCTGGACCAGGAAGGTCTTCAGTACGAGCGCGATGAGGACCGCCACCGTGACCAGGATGGGGATCTCGCGGATCGCGGAGCGCTGCCTGCGCCGTTTGACCTTGCGGGCGATTCTGCGCCGCTCGGCCCGGCCGGGCAGCGGTGCGGCCTCGCCGGGTCCCTGGGCGGAGGCGCGTCCGGTGCCGCCGGGCGGCCGTCCCCGGCTACCCATGGGGCCCCGCCCCGTGTCCGGCGGCCGGCGCGGCCGGTACGGCGTCGAAGGCGTCGGTCTCCTGGACCGTGGACCAGCGGCCGAAGGGCCAGACGATCCAGTCGGCGCGTCCGACGACCTTGTCGACGGGGACCATGCCGCCGCCGGGGCTGCCGAGATGGTCGCGGGAGTCGCTGGACTGGCTGCGGTGGTCGCCCATGACCCAGAGCTTGTCCTGCGGGACGACGATGTCGAAGGGCACGCTGGAGGGCTGGTCGCCGGGCATCAGGTACCGCTCCCGGGCGGAGACGCCGTTGACGGTGAGCCGGCCGTCCTTGTCGCAGCAGACCACCCGGTCGCCGCCGATGCCGACGACCCGCTTCACGAAGTCGGTCTCGTCGGGTTCGGCCAGCCCGAGGGCGGCCGCGCCGTCGTGCAGGAGCCCGGTGACGGGATTGTCCTTCGGCTGTTCCCGTACGAAGGATCCGGTGCCGTCGAAGACGACGACGTCGCCCCGGCCCGGCTCGCTGCCGAAACGGTACGCCAGCTTGTCGACCAGGATCCGGTCGCCGACCTGCAGGGTCGGTTCCATGGAGCCGCTGGGGATCAGGAAGGGCTGCATGACGAAGTGGCTCAGGAGCAGCATGAACGCCACGCAGGCGCCGCCCACGAGGGCCGTGCGCCGCCAGGAGGGCGCACTCCTCACGTCCGCGGGCGAATCGCTCTCACCCTCGGGCGTGCTCCTCGCGTCCTCGGGGGTGCTCCCCGTACTTCTCGCGTCCTCGGAAACGCGCGCGGAGCGCGACCCGTCCTCCGTGTCGGAAGAGGGGTCGCGCTCCGTGTGCTGTGCTTCGGTGTCCATCGGTGGCAGAGCCTATCCGGACTGCCTGTGCGAGGGCTCGGAAGCGTGGAGCGTGCCGGGAGCCGAAGCTCAGCGGTCGCGCTTCTCCTTGATCTTGGCGGCCTTGCCGCGCAGCTCACGCAGGTAGTAGAGCTTGGCGCGACGGACGTCACCGCGGGTCACGAGCTCGATCTTCTCGAAGATCGGGCTGTTCACCGGGAAGGTGCGCTCGACGCCGACGGAGAACGAGACCTTGCGGACCGTGAAGGTCTCGCTGACGCCCGAACCCTGGCGGCGGATGACGACGCCCTTGAACTGCTGGATACGCGAGCGGCTGCCTTCGATGACGCGCACGTGGACGTTCACGGTGTCGCCGGGGCGGAAGGCGGGGAGGTCCGAGCGGAGCGAACCCGCGTTGACCTGGTCGAGCAGGGAGGCCATGGAGGTCTCTTTCCTCGCTGATGCCACAGGTCATCAGCGGTGCGTTCGAAGATGATGTTTCGGAGCGTCGTCCGTTTCTGGCGGCATCGTTCCCCCTGTGGCAGGGGCGTGCGCCGGACGGACGACAGCGGCCTATTCTTCCACGCCGTCGACCCTGCGCCAAAATCGGCCGCCGGGCTCGGGCGCCCACCCCATCATGGAGAGGATCTCGCGGTCCTTCTTGTCGAAGGCGGCCGGGTCACAGCGTTCGATGAGATCCGGCCGGTTGACGGCGGTGCGCCGGAAGGCCTCGTCGCGTCGCCAGCGGGCGATCTTGCCGTGGTGCCCGCTGAGGAGGACGTCGGGGATGCCCCGGCCGCGCCACTCGGGGGGCTTGGTGTAGACGGGGCCTTCCAGGAGGTTGGCCATGGCGCCGGGGGCGAAGGAGTCGTCCCGGTGGGACTCGGCGTTGCCGAGGACGCCGGGCAGGAGGCGGGCGACGGCCTCGGTGACGACGAGGACGGCGGCCTCGCCGCCGGCCAGGACGTAGTCGCCGATGGAGACCTCGTAGACGGGCATCCGGGTCGCGTACTCGTCCATGACGCGACGGTCGATGCCCTCGTAGCGGGCCGGGGTGAAGATCAGCCAGGGCCGCTCGGACAGCTCGACGGCCAGCTCCTGGGTGAAGGGGCGGCCGCTGGGGGTGGGGACGACGAGGACGGGGCCGTGGGCGCCGCCCTCGTAGCCGTCGGCGAGCGTCTGGTCGAGCGCGTCGCCCCAGGGGTCGGTCTTCATGACCATGCCGGGGCCGCCGCCGTACGGGGTGTCGTCGACCGTGTTGTGCCGGTCGTACGTCCAGTCCCGCAGGTCGTGGACGTGGACGTCGAGCTGTCCGCGGGCGCGTGCCTTGCCGACGAGGGAGACGTTCAGCGGTTCGAGGTACTCGGGGAAGATCGTGACGACGTCGAGCCTCATGCCTTCGCCTCGCCGGGCTTCTCGGCGGACTCCTCGGCGGACTCTTCGTCGGAGTCCTCGCGGGAGGAGACGATCTCGGCGCGGTCGTCGATCAGGCCGGGCGGCGGGTCGATGACGGCCCGCTGCTCCTCCAGGTCGATCTCGGTGACGATCGACTCGACGAACGGGATCATCAGCTCGGTGCCGTCGGGACACTCGACGATGAAGAGGTCCTGGGACGGCAGGTGGGAGATCTCGGTGATGCGGCCGATCTCGGTGCCGTCGGCGAGGACGACGTCCAGGTCCATGAGCTGGTGGTCGTAGTACTCGTCCTCCTCCTCGGGCATCTCCGTGGGGTCGACCTCGGCGATGAGGAGGATGTTGCGCAGGGCTTCGGCGCCGTTGCGGTCGCGGACGCCCTCGAAGCGCAGCAACAGCCGGCCGCTGTGCACCCGGCCGGTCTCGATGGTCAGCGGCCCGGCGGAGGCCGGGTCGGTGAGCAGTACGGCACCGGGGCCGAGCCTGAGTTCGGGCTCGTCCGTGCGCACCTCGACGGTGACCTCGCCCTTGATCCCGTGGGCGCGGCCGATCCGCGCGACTACCAACTGCACTGCTCCACACTCTCCTGTCACACGCTCGTACGACACAAACGACAACGGGCCGGGGTGGGCTCGTAAGCCCTCCCCGGCCCGTGCCGGCACAACTAAGGTGATGCTGCCGGCCTGCTCAGCGGACCTGGTCCACGTCGACGAGGTCGACCCGGATGCCACGGCCGCCGATGGCGCCCACGACGGTTCGCAGCGCACGCGCGGTGCGGCCGTTGCGGCCGATCACCTTGCCGAGGTCGTCGGGGTGGACCCGGACCTCCAGCACGCGGCCACGGCGCAGGGTGCGCGAGGCGACCTGCACGTCGTCGGGGTTGTCGACGATGCCCTTCACGAGGTGCTCGAGAGCCTCCTCGAGCATGATCAGGCCTCGGTCGACTCGGTGGACGCGGCCTCGGCCTCGTCCGCCTTCTTGTCGGCCTTCTTGGCCTTCGGGGTGATGGCCTCACCCTTGGCCTCGTCGCCCTCGAGGGCCTTCGCGAACTCGTCGAACGAGGCGCGCTTGGCTTCCTTGGTCGCCGGGACGAGCAGGGCCTTCTCGGGGGCCGGGAGGCCCTTGGCCTTCTGCCAGTCGCCGGTGAGCTTCAGGATGGCGAGAACCGGCTCGGTCGGCTGGGCGCCGACGGACAGCCAGTACTGCGCACGCTCGGAGTCGACCTCGATACGCGACGGGTTGTACGTCGGGTGGTAGAGGCCGATCTCCTCGATCGCGCGACCATCCCGACGGGTGCGGGAGTCGGCGACGACGATGCGGTAGTGGGGCTGGCGGATCTTGCCGAGGCGCTTGAGCTTGATCTTGACTGCCACTGGAGTGGTGTCTCCTGGTCTTGACGTGGTTGGGCACTTTGAGATGCCACGTGGGGTTGCGGTACTCGGATGCCCGATGGACGCGTCAGCCGGAGGAGAGAGGGGTCCTGTGCGACTGTCGAGTACAGCTAGCCATTGTGCCACACACCGCGAGGTCAGCTCGCGGCGCCCACGGTCTCCGGGATGCGGAAGGGCTTGCCGCAGCCGCCGCAGACGATCGGGGCCTGAGCGAGGACCGATGGCACCACGCGTACGTTGCGTCCGCAGTCGCAGACGGCCTTGACGCGGACGCCGCCGCCCGAGGAGCCGTGCCGGGCGGCCGGTCCGCGGAAGGAGCGCTTGGTGTCGGCCGCGGTGGCGACCGTGTGGGCCTTGAGGGCGCGCTGGAGCCGCTCGATGGTGGGGCGGTAGCGCCGCCGCGCCTCGGGGTTGAGCGTGACCAGGGAGAAGCCGCTGCTGGCGTGTGGCTCCTCGGGGTGGTCGAGGCCCATCTCCTCGGCGATCGCGAGGAATCTGCGGTTGTGGTAGCGGCCGGCTCGGGAGGTGTCGCGGACACCCCGGGCGGCGGCGATGCCGTGGACTGCCTCGTGGAGCAGTCGTTCGAAGGAGAGCTCGGCGCCGCAGGCGGACGAGGACTCTCCGATCAGGGACTCGGGCGCGGCAAGATCGGGCAGCTCGGGGTGGTGCCGCTGAATGTCGGCCCACGCCTGTGCCAGCTCTGCGGCGAGAACAGGTGGTGTCGTGCTCACGTCGCGTACAACGAGCCGAAGTGCCCCCGGGTTCCATTCCGGGGCATCCCAAATATTTTGCACGTACCCGTCAGTTGCCGTTGATGTGTCGTGACGAGGGCCCAGTGCGCCGATCTGCGGAGAAGTCACGCAGGGGACGTCAAGCTGGTGCGTAGTGGCGCATACGCCCCGGCGCGTATGCGTCGTGCGCGCGCCTCTGGGGGAACGGCTCCCCGTTCGGACCGGGAAGTGTTGCAGGGACATTACCGGGTCGGCGCGCCCGCTCGCCCACGCACCCCTCCCCCGGGCGAATCGGTGCGGCGCGAGCACTGGACGCGGCCCGGGATGCGCAGTTCCCTGACTACGGGGGGTTGTCGTCCGAGCACGGATTGGGGCACTTTTCCATGACACCTACGCTCGTCCCGCACCACCCCGCGCGTGACTGGGCCGAGATCCAGGAACGGATGCTCGTCCCGCTCTACGAGGCGGTGTACGACCGCCTCGGTGTGGGCACCGGGACCCGGGTTCTGGGCCTCCGCTGCGGCTCCGGCCTGGCGCTTCTCATGGCGGCGGCGCGAGGCGCCCGGGTGGCAGGCGTGGACCGGGACCACGCGCGCGTGGAGCTGGCCAGGGAGCGGCTCCCCGAGGACGTGCCGGTCACGGAGGAGCCCGTGGAGGGTGCCTCGTACGACGTGATCACGGCCTTCCACACGACGGACGCGCTGCTGCCGGAGCTGGCGGCGCTCACTCGTACGGCCCAACCGGGGACGACGGTCGTGCTCGCCGGATGGGGGCCGCCGGAGCGGTGTGCCACGGAGCCGGTGCTGCGGGTCGCGGAGCGACTCGCGGACCGTCGGCCGGGCCTCCGGACGGATCTGGACGGGCTGGTGGCGGGGGCGGGGCTGCGGCCGGCCGGTTCGGGGCGGGTGGCCTGCCCCTTCGGGTACGCGAACGAGGGCAGCGCGGTGCGGGGCCTGCTGTCGACGGGCGCGTTCGACGAGGCCGTACGGGCGACGGAGCTCTCCCAGGTGGAGAAGGAGATCGAGGAGGCGCTCGCCCCGCATGTGCGCGCGGACGGCACGGTGTGGATGCCGAACGTGTTCCGGTACGTGATCGCCCGGGTGTCGTAGAAGCCGTCGCGGAAGCCCGGCTCAGGAGGCCTGCGCCGGGTGGTGTCGTGGAGGCGGGGCCCGGGAGGTCTGCGCCGGGCGGTGCCGTGGAAGCCCGGCCCGGGAGCGCCGCGTGCGGCGGGCTCAGTCCTCCTTGGCCGCGCGCGTGATGCCCGCCGCGCGGTAGGCGGCCGCTTCTTCCAGGGTCTCGTTCTCCAGGAGCGCGGCGGCCAGTGCGTCCAGTTGGTCGCGGTGGTCGCGGAGCTGGCGTACGGCGCTCTCGTAGCACTCGTCGACGATGCGGCGCATCTCCGCGTCGACGGTGTCGAGGGTCGAGGGGGCCGCCGAGAGGCCGTACGCCTGCTGGGCGTCGCTCGGGATGGCGGTCAGGCGGCCGACGCGTTCGCTCATGCCCCAGCGTCCGGCCATGCCCCGGGCGATGTTGGTGACCTGTTCGAGGTCGCTCTCGGCGCCGGTGGTGATCACGCCGAAGACGACCTGTTCGGCGGCCATGCCGCCGAGGGCGCCGATGATCCGGCCGCGCAGGTAGTCCTCGGTGTAGGCGTACTTGTCGGAGTCGGGGGTGGAGAGGGTGACGCCGAGGGCGCGGCCGCGCGGCACGATGGTGATCTTGCGGACCGGGTCGGCGCCGGGCTGGAGCATGCCGAGGAGGGCGTGGCCGCTCTCGTGGTAGGCGGTGCGGCGGCGTTCCTCGGCTGGCATCACGAGCGGGCGTTCCGCGCCGAGCTGGACCTTCTCCAGGGCGTCGGACAGGTCGGACTGGGTGACGGCCTTCTGCTCGCGCTTGACCGCGAGGAGGGCGGCCTCGTTGGCGAGGTTGGCGAGTTCGGCGCCGGTCATGCCCGGGGTCGTCCGGGCCACGTGCTGCAGGTCGACGTCCTTGGCGAGCGGGATCTCCCGGGTGTGGATCTTGAGGATGGCTTCGCGGCCTCCTCGGTCGGGCGGGTTGACGTGCACGATCCGGTCGAAGCGGCCGGGCCGGGTGAGGGCGGGGTCGAGGACGTCGGCGCGGTTGGTGGCGGCGAGGACGATGACTCCTTCGGAGCCGGTGAAGCCGTCCATCTCGGTGAGGATCTGGTTGAGGGTCTGCTCGCGTTCGTCGTGGCCGCCCATGCCGGAGCCGCCGCCGCGGGCCCGGCCGATGGTGTCGATCTCGTCGATGAAGATGATCGCGGGGGCGACCTTGCGGGCCTCGGCGAACAGTTCGCGGACCCGGGAGGCGCCGACGCCCACGATCATCTCGATGAACTCGGACGCGGAAGCGGAGAAGAACGGCACTCCGGCCTCGCCGGCGACGGCGCGGGCGAGCAGGGTCTTTCCGGTGCCGGGCGGGCCGGCGAGGAGTACGCCGCGGGGCATCTTGGCACCCATCTCGCGGTAGGCGGCGGGGTTCTTGAGGAAGTCGACGACGTCGTTGAGCTCGCCCTCGACCTCGTCGATGCCTGCGACGTCGGCGAAGGTGGTGCGTTTGGCGCCGGCCTCCAGCTCGACGGGTTTGGGCGGGGCCTTGCGGCCGAGCATGCCGCCGGCGCCGCCCATGCCGGAGCTCATCCGGCGGGCGATGAACACCCACAGGACGACGAGCAGCAGCATCGGCGCGAGCGAGATGAGGAGGTTGGCGAGGAAGCTGCGTTCCTGGACGACCGGTTCGGCGGTGACGGTGACGTTCTGCTTGGTGAGTTGCGCCCACAGGTCGTCGTCGGCGAAGGCGGGGCGCTGGGTGGTGAACTTGGTGTAGTCGCCGTCGCCGTCGGGGACGGGTTGCTTGTTCTTCAGCTGCCCCTGGATCGCGTCGCCCTTGGAGTAGATCTTGGTGACGTTCCCGGCGGCGACCTGCTTGTCGAACTCGGTGTAGGAGATCGTCGGCCCGTCGCCCTCGTTGAAGAACGACAGGACGATGTTGGCCAGCAGGTACACGACGAGCGCGGTGAGGATGAGGCCGCCCCAGCCTCCCGGCATCCGCTTCTTCGGCGACGGGGGTGGCGGTGCCCCTTCCGAGCGCCAGGGCTGGTCGGTCCGGTCGCGCGGGGGGACGGGGTTGGCCACGTGGCTCTCCTCGGGGCGGCTGTGGCCCCAGTATCGAAGAGCGGGACGAACCCGGCATCGCGGGCGGTCCGGAGGGGTGAAAAGGGGCCCGGGGCGGTTTCGTACCGCCTCGGGCCCCTCTTCACCGTCCGATGGGTGTCAGCCCATGAACTTCTTGAACTCCTCCGGGAGCTCGAAGTCCTTCGGGGTCTGGCCCGGCGCCGGGAGGCCGAACGCACCGCCCTGCTGTGCCTGGTCGCGGCGCTCGGCTGCGGCCTGCTCGTCGGCCTTCCGCTTCATCGGGTTGCCGCTCTTGCGCTTGCCCTTGGCCTGCTTGATCTGCTTCTTCTGCCGGCCGGGGCCGCCGCCCATGCCGGGCATGCCCGGCATGCCGGGGAGGCCGCCGCCCTGGGCCATGCGGGACATCATCTTGCGGGCTTCGAAGAACCGCTCGACGAGGCCCTTGACGGCGCTGACCTCGACGCCGGAGCCCTTGGCGATACGGGCGCGGCGCGAGCCGTTGATGATGGTCGGGTCGTGGCGCTCGCCCGGGGTCATCGACTTGATGATGGCGGCCGTGCGGTCGACATCCTTCTCGTCGATGTTGGCGATCTGCTCCTTCATCTGGCCCATGCCCGGGAGCATGCCGAGGAGCTTGGAGATGGAGCCCATCTTGCGGACCTGCTCCATCTGCGCCAGGAAGTCGTCGAGCGTGAAGTCCTGGCCCTTCTTCGACGCGAGCTTCGAGGCCATCTTGGCGGCCTCTTCCTCGTCGAAGGTCTGCTGGGCCTTCTCGATGAGGGAGAGCATGTCGCCCATGCCGAGGATGCGGGACGCCATGCGGTCCGGGTGGAACGCGTCGAACTCGTCCAGCTTCTCGCCGTTGGAGGCGAACATGATCTGCTTGCCGGTGACGTGCGCGATGGAGAGCGCGGCACCACCGCGGGCGTCGCCGTCGAGCTTGGAGAGCACGACACCGTCGAAGCCGACGCCGTCGCGGAAGGCCTCGGCGGTGTTGACCGCGTCCTGACCGATCATGGCGTCGACGACGAAGAGGACCTCGTCGGGGCTGACGGCGTCGCGGATGTCCGCGGCCTGCTGCATCAGCTCCTGGTCGATGCCGAGGCGGCCGGCGGTGTCGACGATGACGACGTCGTACATCTTGGTCCGCGCGAACTCGATGGAGTCCTTCGCGACCTGGACCGGGTCACCGACGCCGTTGCCCGGCTGCGGGCCGTAGAAGGCCACGCCGGCGCGCTCGGCGACGACGCCGAGCTGGGTGACGGCGTTGGGGCGCTGGAGGTCGCAGGCGACGAGCAGCGGGGAGTGGCCCTGGCCCTTGAGCCAGAGGCCGAGCTTTCCGGCGAGGGTGGTCTTACCGGCACCCTGGAGACCGGCGAGCATGATCACGGTGGGGGCGGTCTTGGCGAACCGCAGGCGGCGGGTCTCGCCACCGAGGATGCCGACGAGCTCCTCGTTGACGATCTTGATGACCTGCTGGGCCGGGTTCAGGGCCTGCGAGACCTCGATGCCGAGGGCGCGCTCCTTGACCTGCTTGATGAAGGACCGGACGACCGGCAGGGCGACATCCGCTTCGAGCAGCGCGATACGGATTTCGCGCGCGGTGGCGTCGATGTCCGCCTCGGACAGACGGCCCTTGCCGCGGAGGTTCTTGAAGGTCGCTGCAAGGCGGTCGGAGAGGGTATCGAACACGGCGGTCGCGGATCCTCGGTGTCGGGGGCGGTCGGATTGCCCTCCAGGGTATCGGGCCGCTCGAAGTGTGTGCCCCCGCCCGCCGAATCCGGCGCGCGGGAGCGGTGTGAACCACGGATCAGCGGAGCGCCGACTCCAGGGTCCGGGCCAGGTCGATCGCCTCCTCGTCCGGCAGCAGCGAGCCGTCGGGGCGGGTCACGTACAGGGTGTCGACGGCGTTGGCGCCGAGCGTGGACACGTGCGCGCTCCGTACCCGTACCGCCGCTCCCTCCAGGGCGCGGCCGATGCGGTGGAGGAGGCCGGGGGCGTCCTGGGCGCGGACCTCGATGACGGTGGCGAGGCGGGAGTCCGCGGCGGCGACGGTGACGCGGGGCGGTGGGGCGGTGAGGCCGCGCCGGCGGGGGTAGGCGGCTTCGCGTTCGGCGAGGCGGGCGGGGATGTCGAGGGAGCCGTCGAGGGCGCGGACGAGGTCGGCGCGGAGCCGGGCGGCCTCGGGGAGGGAGCCGTATTCGGCGGCGACCCGCCAGTCGAGGACGAGGACGGGTCCCGAGCCGGTGCCGAGTCCGGTGGGGAGCTCGACGGCGCGCAGGTCGGCGGCGCGGACGGTGAGCCGGTGCAGGGCGAGGACGCCGGCGACGGCGGGGAGGACGCCGGGCTGGTCGGGCAGGGCGATGACGAGTTCGACGCCGACGGGTTCGGGTTCCTCGGGTTCCGCCGCGACCGGTTCGGTGTGGAGGGCGAGGACGGGTTCGCCGGTGCGCAGGGCCTCGATGGCGAGTCGTTCCTGTTCGGCGCTGGGGGCGGCGGCCTCGGGGTCGGGCGGGGCCTCCCCCGCGAGGACGCCGGCGACCCGTTTGACCAGGTCGGCGACGAGCGAGGCGCGCCAGGAGGACCAGGCGGCGGGTCCGGTGGCGAGGGCGTCGGCCTCGGTGAGGGCGTGCAGGAGTTCGAGGGTGCCGACGGTGCCGACGGCGGTGGCGACGGCGCGGACGGTGGCGGGGTCGTCGAGGTCGCGGCGGGTGGCGGTCTCGACGAGGAGCAGGTGGTGGCGGACGGCGGTGGCGAGGGTGGTGACGTCGGTGCGGTCGAAGCCGATGCGGGTGGCGAGGTCGCGGGCGATGGTCTCGCCGGCGACGGAGTGGTCGCCGGGCCAGCCCTTGCCGATGTCGTGGAGGAGTGCGGCGACGAGGAGGAGGTCGGGGCGGCCCACGCGGCGGGTGAGCGAGGAGGCGCGTACGGCGGTCTCGACGAGGTGGCGGTCGACGGTCCAGGTGTGGACGGGGTTGCGCTGGGGGCGGCAGCGGACGCGTTCCCAGTCGGGGAGCAGCTGGGTGATGAGTCCTTCGGCTTCGAGGGCTTCCCAGACGGGGACGGTGGCCTCGCCGGCGCCGAGCAGGGTGACGAGTTCTTCGCGGGCCTCGGCGGGCCAGGGCACGGGGAGGGGTTTGGCGGTGGCGGCGAGGCGGCGTACGGCGTGCAGGGAGATCGGGAGGGCGGACTGGGCGGCCGCGGCGGCGGCCCGCAGGGGCAGGACGGGGTCGCGTTCGGGCCGGGCGGTGCGGGCGAGGACGACCTCGCCGTCCATCTCGACGACGCCTTCGGCGAGCGGGGTGCGTTCGACGGGCGGTTTTCCGGTGGCGGTCCGGCCCGCACCGGCCCGCCCGGCGCCGGCCCGGCCGCCGAGGAGGGCGCGCAGGCGGGGCCGGGCGGAGCGGGCCTTGAGGACGCGGTTGACCTCGCGCCAGGTGACGTCGGTGGCGTACGAGATGGTCCGGGCGGCCTCGTAGACCTCGCGGAGCAGGGTGTCGGCGTCGAGGAGGCCGAGTTCGGCGGCGACGGCGTCCTGTTCCTGGAGGGCGAGCCGGTCGGTGGCGCGGCCGGTGGTGAGGTGGAGGGCGTCGCGGGCGTCGAGGAGGCGGCGGCGGGCGCTGTCGAGGCCTTCGCGGGGGGCGTCGGCGAGCCAGGAGGCGGCGACGGCGCGGAGGGCCTGGGCGTCGCGGAGTCCGCCTCTGGCCTCTTTGAGGTCGGGTTCGAGGAGGTACTGCAGTTCGCCCATGCGTTCGGCGCGCTCGCGGCAGAGTTCGTCGAGTTCGGGGAGCCGTTTGGGGGCCTGGTTGCGCCAGTCGGCGAGGACGGTGGTGCGCAGGGCGGCGACGAGTCCGTGGTCTCCGGCGAGGGGCCGGGCGTCGAGGAGCCCGAGGTGGACCTTGAGGTCGTCGGCGGCGGTGGCGCGGGCTTCGGCGGGGGTGCGGACGGAGTGGTCGAGGGCGAGCCCGAGGTCCCAGACGGGGTACCAGAGCCGGTCGGCGAGGGCGGCGACGGCGGCCTTGTCGGCGCTGCCGTCGTGGAGCAGGAGGAGGTCGAGGTCGCTGCGGGGGGAGAGTTCGGCGCGGCCGTAGCCGCCGACGGCGACGAGGGCGACCCCGCGGGGTGGTGCGGCGGCCGTGAAGAGCGCGGCCAGCCATTCGTCGGTGAGCCGGGCGAGGGCGGCACGGCGCGGCGGCCCGGACCGCTCCTTCTCGTGGAGGAGGAGCAGCCGGGCCGCCGCGTAACCGCCGGGTCCCGAATCTTCGGTCTCTTCGTTGACTTCGAGGCTCGTCACCCGGCGGCTCCTTCGTTGCTTACGGTGCGTCCGGACCGCCGGCTACAGGGCGTCCGGACCGCGTTCGCCGGTGCGGACGCGTACGGCGGTCTCGACCGGCACGCTCCACACCTTGCCGTCTCCGATCTTGCCGGTTCGGGCGGCCTTCACGACGACGTCGATGAGCTGTTCGGCGTCCTCGTCCTCGACGAGGACCTCGATGCGGATCTTGGGGACCAGGTCGACGGTGTACTCGGCGCCCCGGTAGACCTCGGTGTGGCCGCGCTGGCGGCCGTAGCCGCTGGCCTCGGTGACGGTGAGGCCCTGGACGCCGAACGCCTGGAGGGCCTCCTTGATCTCGTCGAGCCGGTGCGGCTTCACGACCGCGGTGATGAGCTTCATGCGTCCACCTTCTTGTTCTCCGTGACGGCCGGGGCGGCGACGGCGGTGGAGCGCGAGGACGCGCCGCCGCCGGCTCCGCTGAAGTCGTACGCGGTCTCGGCGTGCTCGACCTGGTCGATGCCGGAGACCTCGTCGTCCTCGCTGACCCTCATGCCCATCGTCTTGTCGATGATCAGCGCGAGGATCGCGGAGGCGATCAGAGAGTAGGCGAGAACGGCGAAGACGCCGACGGCCTGCTTGCCGAGCTGGTCGAGACCGCCGCCGTAGAAGAGGCCCTTGGCGTCGGACTGGACGCCGCCGGTGGCGAAGAGGCCGACGAGGAGGGAGCCGAGGACACCGCCGACGAGGTGGACGCCGATGACGTCGAGGGAGTCGTCGTAGCCGAACTTGTACTTGAGTCCGACGGCCATGGCGCAGAGGAGGCCGGCGATGACGCCGATGGCGATGGCGCCGAGCGGGCTGACGGCGCCGCCGGACGGGGTGATGGCGACGAGGCCGGCGACGGCGCCGGAGGCCGCGCCGAGGGTGGTGAAGGAGCCGTGGCGGATCTTCTCGTACGCGAGCCAGGCGAGCATCGCGGCGGCGGTGGCGACCTGGGTGTTGACGAACATCACGGCGCCGACGCCGTCGTCGTTGCCGAGCCAGGATCCGGCGTTGAAGCCGAACCAGCCGAACCAGAGGAGACCGGCGCCCAGCATGACCAGCGGGAGGCTGTGCGGGCGCATCGGGTCCTTCTTGAAGCCGACGCGCTTGCCGATGACGAGGATGACGCCGAGGGCGGCGGCGCCGGCGTTGATGTGGACCGCCGTTCCGCCGGCGAAGTCGATGACGCCCATCTCGAAGAGCCAGCCGCCCGCGCCCCAGACCCAGTGGGCGACGGGGAAGTAGACGACGGTGACCCAGAGGGTGATGAAGAGGGCCCAGGCGGTGAACTTGACGCGGTCGGCGAGGGCGCCGCTGATCAGGGCCGGGGTGAGGATGGCGAACATCAGCTGGAAGACGGCGAAGACGTACACCGGGATGGTGTAGCCGTCCCACAGCTCGGTGACGCCGATGCCGCTGAGGCCGACGTAGTCGGAGGACCAGCCGATGATCGAGCCGGAGTCGGTGCCGAACGCGAGGCTGAAGCCGAAGAGCACCCAGAGGATCGTGACGATCCCGAGGCTGATGAAGCTCATCATCAGCATGTTGAGGGTGGACTTGACGCGGACCATGCCTCCGTAGAAGAAGGCGAGTGCCGGGGTCATCAGCATGACCAGGGCGGAGCAGATGAGCATGAACCCGGTGTTGGCGGCGGACAGCTCGGGGGCGTCTGCTGCCAGGGTCGTGATGGCTGGTGCCATCGGCGTCTCCTCGTCGTCGAATGCGGCCTGTGCGGGGGCGGGGCCGGAGAGCGGCTGCGGCCGTGAGGGGTGGCCGGTTATGGCCCAGAGATTCGCGCAGGGCGGTTTCCGCCGATGCCGCTCGATGTTTCCGAGCGGTGACGAAGGGGTGGGGCGTGTTACGCGACCGTGAACGGCCGTGTCACGACGAGGTAACGCCCGGGTCCTCCGCGCAGGAGATACGGGGCTGACCGGAGGCCGTGGCGCAGGGCAGGGCGGCTTGCGCCCGTGTCCGCGTCCGCGTCCGCGTCCACGGCAGACGAAAAGCCGGCTGGGTCCCGGCGCCCGTGGTACACGAGCACTGGTTCGGCCCGGCGCCCGTGGCGCACGTGGACCGGCTCGGCCCGGCGTCCACGGCACATGAGAACCGGCCGCGCCTGGCGTCCGTGTGACCTTGCGGCGGGGGAGCCGAGTCGGGCAGTACGGGACGTCCGGCGCGGCCGGAGTGCGGGGGCGCGTGGGCGCCGGGTGGGGTCAGACCGCTTCGGCGGCCTCGGGGAGCAGCTGGGTGAGCCGGTCGGTGAGCTGGACGACCTCGGCGACGTCGCTGTAGTTGCGGGCGGCATGGTCGACGGTCTTGCGGAGTCGGGTGTTGACCCGCTCGGAGCGGATGCTGCGGGCGACTCCCAGGGCCTTCTCGGCGAGGACGACGGACTGCTCGGGCTCGCGCTTGAGGAGGTGGACGGTGGCCATGCCGATGAGGTTGAGCGCGTAGGACCGCTGGTGGTCGGGGTCCTTCTCGAAGAGCTCGACGGCCCGCTCCATGACGGGCTCGGCGAGCGAGGCGTACGTCGGGGAGCGCCCGGCGACGTAGGCGAGGTCGCGGTAGGAGTGGGAGTTCTCGCCGTTGAGTTCGGCCTCGGAGAAGAAGCCGATCCAGTCGGGCTCGGGCTCGCCGTCGAGGCCGACGTCGGCGAAGGTGTCCTCGGCCATCCGGACGGCCCGCTTGCACTTGGAGGGCTGGCCCATGTTGGCGTAGGCGCGGGCCTCCATCGCATACAGCATGGCCTGGGTGCGCGGGGTGGCGCAGTCCCGACTGCCGTACTGGGCGAGGTGGATGAGTTCGAGGGCGTCGTCGGGCCGGCCGAGGTGGATCATCTGGCGGCTCATCGAGGACAGGATGTACGAGCCGAGGGGCTTGTCGCCGGCTTCCTTGGCGGCGTGCAGGGCGAGCACGAAGTACTTCTGGGCGGTGGGCTGGAGGCCCACGTCGTAGCTCATCCAGCCGGCGAGTTCGGCGAGTTCGGCGGCGCAGGTGAAGAGGCGCTTGGCCGTGGCGAAGGGCTGGGGCTCCTGGAGGAGGTCGGTGACCTCGTGGAGCTGGCCGACGACGGCCTTGCGGCGCAGTCCGCCGCCGCACTGGGCGTCCCACTTGCGGAACATGGCGGTGGTGGATTCGAGGAGGTCGAGTTCGATCTCGGAGAGCCGGTTGGGGCGGCGGGCCTCGGCGAGCGGGTCGGGGCGCTCGGCGTCGCCGACGGGGATGGGGACGAGCCAGCGCTGCATCGGTTCGATGAGGGCGGGTCCCGCGGCGAGCGACAGGGACGAGCCGAGGAAGCCGCGGCGGGCGAGCATGAGGTCGCTGCGGGAGAACTCGCTGAGCAGGGCGACCGTCTGCGGTCCGGCCCAGGGCAGGTCGACGCCGGAGACGGAGGGCGACTGGTGGGCGGTGCGCAGTCCGAGGTCCTCGATGGCGACGACGGAGCCGAAGCGCTCGGAGAACAGCTCGGAGAGGATGCGCGGGATGGGCTCGCGGGGCTGCTCGCCGTCGAGCCAGCGGCGCACGCGCGAGGTGTCGGTGGAGATGTGGTGCGCGCCCATCTGGCGCGCCCGGCGGTTCACCTGGCGCGCGAGTTCGCCCTTGGACCAGCCGCTGCGCACGAACCACGAGCCCAGCTGCTCGTTCGGGCGCTTGCCGGCAGTCGTACCGTCTGCGCCGTTGCCGCCCACTGGAACGCCCCCATCCACCTGATTGCCTGTCGTGCGAACCCCTATCAGAATGCCGTGTCTCGCGGCACCCGTCCTGTGTTCGCGCACCTTCGAACTGGAAACCGGCTTGCCTCCGGCATACCCGCGTGCGCAAGCGGCCCCGGGGTTCGAGTACCGAAAGTAATCCTACGATCACCCGTCCACGAGGGCGATTCAAGAAACGCCACCATTCGCCACCCCTTCGAATGAACTCGCCGCGCGTGGAACGCGATTCACTTGACATGCGACGAACCGGAGTCGGCGGACGGAGGCGCGGAGAGGCGCGCGCACCGGCCCGCACCACCCCGCGCACGACCGCGCGCCACATTCGGCGACGAACCCGTGACGAAGGGTGACGACGGTGCTCCGGGTCGTAACCACCGGCGCGCTCGACCCGTTGGAGGGGGCATGGGTTTCACGATCGGCGGCATTCGTGAGATGCGGTCCGGCGCACGCCGCCGCGTACGCACCACGGAGTGCACAGCGGTGGCCGAGTACACAGGACTGTGGGGCTGGGACGTGGTGCCCGGAGCGCGGGCCGTCTCCGGCCAGTGCTCCTGCGGGGATCCGGCGTGTACGGCCCCGGGCGCGCACCCCCTCTCCTTCGCGGAACCGGTCCCGGCCGGCGTCGCCCTCGACGACGCGACCAAGGCGTGGTCGGAGTACCCGGGCGCGGCGCTGCTGCTGCCGGTGGGCAGGGCCTTCGACGTGATCGAGGTCGCGGAGGCGGCGGGCCGCCGCGCGCTCGTCCGGCTGGAGCGCATGGGGCTGCCGCTGGGCCCGGTGTGCGCGACACCGACCGGCCGGGCGCGGTTCTTCGTGGCGCCCGGGGCGGCGGCCGAGCTGCCGCAGCTCCTCTACCGGATGGGCTGGGACGACGCCGATCTGGATCTGCACTGTCTGGGGCCGGGGAGTTACGTCACCGCTCCCCCGTCGGACCTGGGCGGGCTCGGTCCGGTGCGGTGGCTGCGGCCCCCGACGCTGGACACGGCGGGCGCGCCGCCGCAGGCGCGACTGCTGCTCGGCACGCTGGCGTACATCTGCCATCGCACCCATTTCTGAGACCCGTCGTTCTGACACCCGTCGATTTGAGGCCCGTCGATTTGAGGCCCGTCGATTTGAGGCCCGTCATACGGAAGGGCCCTCGCCACCGGGTGGCGAGGGCCCTTCCGCGTGTCGTGCGAGACGTCAGTCGCCGATCAGCGCGTCGACGAAGGCGCCCGGCTCGAAGGGCGCCAGGTCGTCCGGGCCCTCGCCCAGGCCGACCAGCTTGACCGGGACGCCCAGCTCGCGCTGGACGGCCACGACGATGCCGCCCTTGGCGGTGCCGTCGAGCTTGGTGAGCACGATGCCGGTGATGTCGACGACCTCGGCGAAGACCCGGGCCTGGATCAGACCGTTCTGGCCGGTGGTGGCGTCGAGGACGAGCAGGATCTCGTCGAGCGGGCCGTGCTTCTCGACGACCCGCTTGACCTTGCCGAGCTCGTCCATCAGGCCGGTCTTGGTGTGGAGCCGGCCGGCGGTGTCGATGAGGACGACGTCGGCGCCCTCGGCGATGCCCTCCTTGACCGCGTCGAAGGCGATCGACGCCGGGTCGCCGCCCTCCGGACCGCGGACGGTCCTGGCGCCGACCCGGTCGCCCCAGGTCTGGAGCTGGTCGGCGGCGGCGGCGCGGAAGGTGTCGGCCGCGCCGAGGACGACGGACTTGCCGTCGGCGACGAGGACGCGGGCCAGCTTGCCGGTGGTGGTGGTCTTGCCGGTGCCGTTGACGCCGACGACCATGACCACGCCCGGCACGTCCGCGGGGCTCTCGGTGTGCACCGTGCGGTCGAGGTCGGGGCCGAGGAGGGCGACGAGCTCCTCGCGGAGCAGACCGCGCAGCTCCTCCGGCGTGCGGGTGCCCAGCACCCGGACCCGCTCGCGCAGCCGCTCGACGAGCTCCTGGGTGGGAGCGACGCCGACATCGGCCGTGAGAAGGGTCTCCTCGATCTCCTCCCACGTGTCCTCGTCGAGGTGCTCGCGGGACAGGAGCGTGAGCAGCCCCTTGCCGAGCGAGTTCTGGGAGCGGGCGAGGCGGGCCCGGAGCCGTACGAGACGGCCCGCGGTGGGCTCCGGGACCTCGATCTCGGGGGCCGCGGGCTCCTCGACGACCGGGGCCTCGGGGGCCACTTCGGCGGGGAGTTCGACCTCCTCGACCGTGCGGCGTGGTTCCTCCCGCGGCGTCTCCGCCTCCTCGCCGACGTGCGGTTCGGCGGGCGGAGCGGTGATGGTCGGCGTGGTGGACGGCGGCTCGGCCGGCGGCAGCTGCTTCTTCTTGCGGCCGCTGATCACGAGCCCGCTCGTCACGGCGACCGCGACGACCAGAGCGATGACTACAGCAAGGATGAGTTCCATAACTCGACCAGTATCGGCCAAGAAGCGACCGGAGAAGGAGCACGTAGGCTGGGTGGGTCCCCCCACATCTGTACGGAGTACCCCCATGCCCCACGACGCCTCCGAAGCCGCAGGCGCGACGCACGACGGCGCCATGGAGACCCGCGGTCTCGAACCCGTCCCCGACGCCGAGCGGACCGGGCGGGTCCGCGAGCTCTTCCCGACCTGGGTCGCCGCGAACATCAGTGTGCTGCTGCTCACGATGGGCGCCGGCCTGATCGTCTTCAACGGCCTGAACTTCTGGCAGGTCCTGGCCGTGGCGGTCGCCGCGCCCGTCCTCTCGTACGGGATCGTCGGTCTGATCTCGATCGCGGGCAAGCGGGGCGGCGCGCCCGGGATGGCGCTGTCGCGAGCCGTGTTCGGTCAGCGGGGAAACCTTTTTCCCGGAGCGCTGATCTGGGTCGCCCGCTGGGGCTGGGAGACCATCAACGCGGTCACCGGCGCCTACGCCGTGCTGACCGTCCTCGACCTGCTCTTCGGGGTGAAGTCGAACACGTTCCTCATCGTGGTGACGCTGCTGCTCTTCGTCACCTGCACCTTCCTCGTCTCGGGCCTCGGGATCAACGCGCTGCGGGTGTGCAGCAAGTGGTCCACGTACCTCTTCGGCGCCTTCTCGGTCCTCGTCCTGGTCTATCTGGTGGCGAACACCGACTGGTCGGCGGTCTTCGACAAGCCGGCCGGTTCGACGGCGATGATGATCGCGGGCATCGGCACGATCGCGGCCGGCGGCATCAGCTGGGTGCCCTCGGGCCCCGACTTCACCCGCTATCTGCCCCGTACGGCCTCCTCGAAGGCGATGGTCGGCTCGACGGTCGGCGGCGCCGGGATCGTCGTCCTGCCGATGGTCCTGATGGGCGCGGTCATGGCGGTGTCGACGCCTGACCTGGCCTCGGCGCAGGACCCGGTCTCCTTCATCGGTGAGCTGCTGCCGATGTGGATCTCCGTGCCGTACCTGGTGATCGCCCTGATCGGGATGCTGCTGATCAACTCGATGTCGATGTACTCGGCCGGGTTCACGGCGCAGACCCTGGGCATCAAGGTGTCGCGCGCCGCGGCGGTCAGTGTCAACGCGGTGATCAGTCTGATCTTCGGCTTCCTGCTCATGGTGGTGGCGACCAGCTTCATCGGCTCGTTCATCTCCTTCCTGACCCTGCTCGCGGTGGCGTTCTCGGCCTGGATCGGCGTTTTCGGCGTGGACATGCTGCGGCGCCGGTCGTACGACGCGGTGGCGCTCATGGACACCACCCGGACCAGCGCCTACTGGTACCGCGGCGGTTTCGCCTGGCAGGCGATGACGTCGTGGGCGATGGCGCTGGTCGTGGGGCTGCTCTTCACGAAGGTCGACTGGTTCTCCGGTCCGCTCGCCTCCTCCTGGATCGGCGAGAACGGCCTGGGCTGGGCGGCGACGATCGTGGTGGCGGGCGTGCTGTACGCGGTGCTTCCGCGGACGCCCGCGAAGGCCCCGGTGGAGCCCGCCGAGGTGCGCGAGACCGTTTCCATCTGACGCTACGTCAGATAACGTCCCCCTTCGCCGGATCCCACGAGCGGAGGGGGACTTCCCATGCCCTTCACAGTCGTACGGTTCAACCTCGTCGACCCGCACGCGACCCCCGTCTCCCTCGCGGCCCGCTACCGGGCCGCCGTCGAGATGGCCGCCCACGCCGACGCGCACGGGGTCGACACCGTCCAGACCGAGGAGCACCACGGCGTCGAGAACAACTGGCTGCCCTCCCCCTTCGCCTTCGCGGGCGCGGTCTTCGGCGCGACGAAGAGGATCGCGGTGACCGTCTCGGCGATCATCGGGCCGCTCCACGACCCGCTGCGGCTGGCCGAGGACATCGCGGTCCTGGACCTGCTGAGCGGCGGCCGGCTGGTGACGGTGGCGGGGATCGGCTACCGGCCGGAGGAGTACGAGGAGCGCGGGGTCGACTGGGGTCGGCGCGGCAAGCTCCAGGACCTGCTCCTGGAGACCCTGCTGACGGCCTGGAAGGGCGAGCCCTTCACGTATCAGGGCCGTACGGTACGGGTCACCCCGCGGCCGCTCACCCAGCCGCATCCGATGCTGCTCGTCGGGGGTTCGTCGCGGGCGGCGGCGCGGCGGGCGGCCCGGCTCGGGCTGCCGTTCTTCCCGAGCGCGCACCTGCCGGAGCTGGAGGCGTACTACCGGGAACGGTGCGCGGAGTACGGCACGGAGGGCTGGACGATGATGCCGGCCGAGGTGACCCCGCTGCTGCATCTGTCGGAGGACCCGGACCGGACCTGGGCGGAGTACGGGGAGCACTTCCTGCACGAGGCGCGGACGTACGCCTCCTGGCAGTCGAAGGACATCCGCTCGGCGGTGCGGTCGACGGCGACGACGGTGGCGGAGCTGCGCGCGGAGGGGGTCTACCGGGTCGTCACCCCGGAGGAGTGCGTGGCGCTCGGCCTGGAGAGCCTGGTGCTGCATCCGCTGTGCGGCGGGATGCCGGTCGAGGAGGGGTGGCGCAGCCTGCGGCTGTTCTGCGAGGACGTACTGCCCCGGCTCAAGGCGTAGGGCGCGCGGCACGAAGCCGTACCGCCCCGGCTCACGGCACAGGGCACGTGGCGCAACGGCGTACTGCCCCGGCTCAAGGCGTGAGGCCTCGGGCCGGAGCAGTGCCGTTGGTGAGGAGAGGGGCAGCGGGGGGTTAGCCCATCTCCTCCAACGCCTTGCCCTTGGTCTCCTTGACGTACCTGAGCACGAAGGGGATCGAGAGCACGGCGAAGACCGTGTAGATGACGTAGGTCCCGGAGAGGTTCCAGTCCGCGAGGGACGGGAAGCTGGCGGTGATGGCCCAGTTGGCGATCCACTGGGCGGAGGCGGCGACGCCGAGGGCGGCCGCACGGATCCGGTTGGGGAACATCTCGCCGAGGAAGACCCAGACCACCACGCCCCACGAGAGGGCGAAGAAGAGCACGAAGACATGGGCCGCGACGAGGGCCACGACGCCCTGGGTCTCGGGCAGTTTGCCGTCGACGAGGTCGGCGGAGAAGGCCCAGGCCTCGAAGGAGAGGGCGATCGCCATGCCGACGGAGCCGACGAGGGCGAGCGGCTTGCGGCCGACGCGGTCGACCAGGACCATCGCGATCACGGTGCCGATGATGTTGACGATCGACGTGGTGAACGAGTAGAAGAACGAGCTCGACGGGTCGATGCCGACGGACTGCCAGAGCGTCGAGGAGTAGTAGAACGCGACGTTGATGCCGACGAGCTGCTGGAAGACCGAGAGTCCGATGCCGACCCAGACGATGGGCAGCAGCTTGAAGCGGCCGCCGGCGACGAGCAGGTCCTTGAAGGTGGACTTGTGCTCGCCGCGCATGGCCCGGTCGATCTCGGCGACGCGGTGGTCGAGGTCGATGCCGTGACCCTCGACCTCGGCGAGCACCTCCTTGGCCCGGTCGATCCTGCCGACGGAGATGAGGAAGCGGGGCGACTCGGGGATGGCGAAGGAGAGCATGCCGTAGAGGAGCGCGGGCACGACCATCACGCCGAGCATCCACTGCCAGGCCTCCAGGCCGCCGATCTCGCCGCGCTGGTCGCCGTCGGCGAGCTGGAGGATGCCGTAGTTGACCAGCTGGGAGATCGCGATGCCGATGACGATCGCGGCCTGCTGGAAGGAGCCGAGGCGGCCGCGGTAGGCGGCGGGGGCGACCTCGGCGATGTACGCGGGGCCGATGACGGAGGCCATGCCGATGGCGAAGCCGCCGATGATCCGCCAGAGCGCGAGGTCCCAGAGGGCGAAGGGCAGCGCGGAGCCGACGGCGCTGACGGCGAAGAGCACCGCGGAGATCTGCATGCAGCGGATGCGGCCGATGCGGTCGGCGATCCGGCCGGCGGTGGCGGCGCCGATGGCGCAGCCGATCAGGGCGATGGCGATGACCTGGGCGAGCGTGCCGGAGCCGATGTCGTAGCGGTCGCGGATCGCCTCGACGGCGCCGTTGATGACGGAGCTGTCGTATCCGAAGAGGAAACCGCCCATCGCGGCGGAGGCCGTGATGAAGATGACGTGGCCGAGGTGGTCCGGGTGGGCGGCTCGGCCTTCGGAAGGCGGCGGCGTGGGCGCCTGCGCGGTGTGGGGCACATGGACTCCTCGGTGGGGGGCAAGCCCTTCCAGTGGCGCACAACATCACGCCGCCCACCACGTGAAGGTAAAAGCAACGTTGCAGACACTATGCCTTCAAGTTTCGAAGTCAAGAGGCGATGTCATGTGACTTAATCAGCATCACAAGGGTGTCTGACTTCAACACTTGAACGAAATAGCCTCAGCGGAGTCGCTGGCTGATCACCTTCGAGACGCCGTCACCCTGCATGGACACGCCGTACAGCGCGTCCGCGACCTCCATCGTTCGCTTCTGGTGGGTGATCACGATCAGCTGCGAGGACTCCTGGAGCTCCTGCATGATCCGGATCAGCCGCTGGAGGTTGGTGTCGTCGAGCGCCGCCTCGACCTCGTCCATCACGTAGAACGGGCTGGGCCGGGCCTTGAAGATCGAGACCAGCAGCGCCACGGCCGTCAGCGAGCGCTCGCCGCCGGAGAGCAGCGACAGCCGCTTGACCTTCTTGCCGGGCGGGCGGGCCTCCACCTCGACGCCGGTGGTGAGCATGTTGTCGGGGTCGGTGAGGATCAGCCGACCCTCGCCGCCCGGGAAGAGCCGCGAGAAGACGCCCTCGAACTCGCGGGCCGTGTCCCGGTACGCCTCCGTGAAGACCTGCTCGACCCGCAGATCGACCTCCTTCACGACCTGAAGCAGGTCCGTCCGGGTCTTCTTCAGGTCCTCCAGCTGCTCGGAGAGGAAGCGGTGCCGCTCCTCCAGGGCCGCGAACTCCTCAAGGGCCAGCGGATTGACCTTGCCGAGCTGGTGGTACGCCCGTTCGGCGGCCCTGAGGCGCTTCTCCTGCTCCGAACGGATGAAGGGGCGCGGCTCTTCGGCTTCCGCGCCCTCGGCGTCGGCGTCGGCGTCGGCGTCGGCCTCGGCGGAGTCGGCTGCCGCCGGCGACGGCGGTACGGGCTGGTCCGGGCCGTACTCGGCGACCAGCGCGGTCGCCTCCACGCCGAACTCCTCCAGGGCCTTCGCCTCCAGCTGCTCGATCCGCAGCCGCTTCTCGGCGCCGAGGACCTCGCCCCGGTGCACGGAGTCGGTCAGCTTGTCGAGTTCGGCCTTGAGGTCCCGGCCCCGGGTCCGGGCGGCCGTCAGGCCCTCCTCCCGGTCGGCCCGCGCCGCCTGGGCCGCCACCCGCTCCTGCTCGGCGCGGACGAGCGAGACCTCGACATGGGCGAGGAGGCCCCGGGCGCCGACCGCGACCGCTCCCGCGACCCGCTCCTCGTGGCGCAGCCGGGCCCGGCGCTGCTCGGCACGCGCGCGTGCCTCCCGTTCGGCGCGGGCGGCCCGGTCGAGCGATTCCGCCCGCCCGGCGAGCCCCTTGACCCGCTCCTCGTGGGTACGGACCTGGAGCCGCGCCTCCATCTCGGTCTGGCGCGCGTTGGAGCCGTCGATCGCGAGCCGGTCGCGGGTGGCGGTGTCGGGCTCCTCGTCCCCGCCGTCGCCGAAGGTCTCCTGGGCCACGAGGAGTCGTTCGGCGAGCTCCTCCGCCTCGGCGGTCGCCCTCTCCAGGGCCTCCTGGGCACGGGCGGCGGCGGCCGCGGTCCGTTCGGCCTCCCCCGCGGCTCCCCTGGCCTGGCCGGCGAGCCGGCCGAGCTGCTGGGCGACGGCCGACTTCTCGCGCTCGGCGGTACGGCGTCGGGTGTCGAGTTCCTCGACGAGTGCGGCGACGGTACGGCGCCGTTCGCCGGCCTCGCTCTGGGCGTTCGCCAACTCCTCGCACCGTACGGCCAGTTCGTCGAGTTCGGCGGCGGCCTCGGCGACCGAGGCCTGGACTTCGAGAAGGCTCGGGGCCCCGGCGGAGCCGCCCTGGGCGAAGTGCGCCCCGAGCAGGTCCCCTTCGGCGGTGACGGCGGTCAGCGCGGGCCGGGTCCTGACCAGTTCGGCGGCCTCGTCCAGGTCGCCGACGACCACGACGCCGGCGAGCAGCCGGCGGACGGCGCTCATGAGTTCGTCGGGCCCCCGGACCAGGTCGGCGGCGTACGGGTACCCCTGGGCCGCGGGGAGTCCGTCCTCTGGGAAGGGTGCGGCCTCCGGTGCTCCGGTCAGCAGCAGCGAGGCGCGGCCCGCGTCCTGCTTGCGCAGCAGCCGGAGGGCTTCGGCGGCGGCGAAGGGTCCCGACGCGGCGACCGCGTCCGCCGCGGCGCCGAGGGCGGCGGCGACGGGGATCTCGTATCCCGGGGTGACGGTGAGGAGTTCGGCCGCCGGGCCGAGCAGTCCGCTGAGTCCGGCGGTGAGCAGCGCGCCCGTGCCGTCCTTGCGGCGCAGCCCGAGGGCGAGGGTCTCGTGCCGGGCGCGGGTCGCGGCGCGGCGGCGTTCGGCGGTGGCGGCGGCCTCGCGGGCGGCGCTCAGCGCGGCCTCCGCGTCGGCGAGTTCGCGGCGGGCGGCCTCGTACCGTTCGCTGTGCTCGGTGTCGGCGGCGTCGAGGCCGTCGACCTCCGCCTTGAGCTGCTCGTACTCCTCCTGGGCGGTGACCGCCCGCTCCCCCGCCTCGTCGCGGGCGGCGGCGAGGCGGTCGATCTCGGCCTGGGCGGAGGCGGCGCGCGAGCGGGCGGCGTTGACCTGGCCGTGGAGGCGGGCGAGGCCCTCGCGCCGGTCGGCGAGGGCGCGGGTCAGGTCCTTGAGGCGGCGCTCCTCGGCCGCCAGTGCCTGTTCGAGCTCGGCCCGGTGGGCGACGGTGTCCTCCAGGGCGCGTTCGGCCGCTTCCAGGGCGGCTTCCAGCTCCGCCTCCTGTTCGCGGACGCGGGCCGCTTCGCGCTCCAGGTCCTCCGGGTCGCGGCCGCGGCGTTCGTCGGCGGGCGCGGCGGTGGCGCTCTTCACGCGCGCGTCGGCCAGGGAGACCGTGCCGCGGACGCGTTCGGCGAGCTGGGAGAGGGCGTACCAGTTCTGCTGGGCGCGCTCCAGGCGGGGCACGAGCGCGCGTGCCTCGGCTTCGAGTGCGGCCTCGCGGGCGAGCGCGGCCCGGAGTTCCGTCTCGGTGGTCTCCTTGCGGGCGAGCAGGGCCGCCTCGTCGGCGACCTCGGCGGTGAGGGCCCGCTGGAGGCGGACGAGGTCGTCGGCGAGGAGGCGGAGCCGTGCGTCGCGCAGGTCGGCCTGGATGACGACGGCGCGGCGGGCGACGGCGGCCTGCCGGCCGAGGGGCTTGAGCTGGCGGCGCAGTTCGTCGGTGAGGTCCTGGACGCGCGCGAGGTTGGCCTGCATCGCGTCGAGCTTCCGCAGCGCCTTCTCCTTGCGCTTGCGGTGCTTGAGGACGCCGGCGGCCTCCTCGATGAAGGCGCGGCGGCCCATCGGGTCGGCGTGCAGCACGGAGTCGAGCTGGCCCTGCCCGACGATGACGTGCATCTCCCGTCCGATGCCGGAGTCGGAGAGCAGGTCCTGGAAGTCGAGCAGCCGGCAGGTGTCGCCGTTGATCTGGTACTCGCTGCTGCCGCCGCGGAACATGATCCGGGTGAGCGTGACCTCGGCGTAGTCGATGGGCAGCGCGCCGTCGGAGTTGTCGATGGTGAGGGACACCTCGGCACGGCCGAGCGGTGGGCGCCCGGTCGTGCCGGCGAAGATGACGTCTTCCATCTTGCCGCCGCGCAGCGACTTGGCGCCCTGCTCGCCCATGACCCAGGACAGGGCGTCCACGACGTTGGACTTGCCCGATCCGTTGGGGCCCACGACACAGGTGATTCCTGGTTCGAACCGCAGGGTCGTGGCCGAGGCGAACGACTTGAATCCGCGGAGGGTCAGGGCCTTGAGGTGCACCCCGGGGACTCTACCGGGGCCCGTGCGTTTCACCCGCGAAGGTGCAGGGCAGATCCTCGGATGAGGAGGGGTGGTACGTGGGGGAAACAGCGGGTGAAAGAAAGAAGGGACGCCGTAGCGCCCCTTGCGTGTCTGTCTCTGCCGGTTGTGTGTCGAGCTGTGCCGGCGTGAGTGTTTCCCACCTGGCCCGTCGGGGCTGGGTTGTCAGGTGAGCGCAGGCTCCGCCTGGGGTACGTCGAGGTCGATGCTGTTCAGCAGTGACTCTCCCTGGTGCTGAGCGGCGGCAGCGGCAAGCGAGTCGTTCTCGGACTGGATCCGTACCAGCTCGGATTCCAGGTCCTGGACGCGCTGCTGAAGCCGTCGCATCTCGGCGAGGAGTCGCGGGTCGGAGCCGCCGACGTAACCGAGAAGCGCCTTTGCCATGATGGATGGTCCTCCACAATGAGTGACCGACCGAAGCGGTTGGGTCGTGAGGGATTTCGCACCCGCGGTGCTCGGCAGTACTGCTTGTCGTGCCGGTTCCACTGCCAAACAGCTAAGGTGCGCGGGGATTCCAGCGTCTCACCAAAAAGTTTGACGGTCAACACGATCACGCCCCGTGCGAAGGGGCGACCGAGGAGTCCACGGCCGCTCAACGGGCGGCGGGCCTCGGGAACTCGGTGCCTCAGGGCGTCGCGATCTTCCTTACCGGGCAGCCTTCCACGACGGGCGCTTCTTGGCAACCACCAGGCGCTTTCCCCGCTGCACGGCTGTTACCGCGCGTCTTCCCGGCACCTCTCTCGGTCACCGGAAGAGGTGTCGGAGAGTGATCGTCAGCGGATGGCGAAGCCGTCGTAGCCACCGCGCGGGGTGGCCCAGATCTCAGTGACGCCGTCCACGCGCCCGGGTGTGTCGGCGGAGTGGAGCCAGGCGAGCAGACGGTGGCAATTCTCACGCGCCCCTTCGGCCACCACCTGTACCCGGCCGTCGTCGAGGTTCAGGGCGAAGCCCACGAGGCCGCCGATCTCCAAAGCGTTTGCCCTGGTGAACCAGCGGAAGCCCACTCCCTGTACCCGGCCGCGTACCCAGGCGGTCATCCGAACGTCGTCACTCATGACTGCACGTTATCGGGCGGATTGCCAGATGAGCACATCGCCCCCGGCCCGCATGGACTACAGTCCCGACCGAACACGCCCCACCCGTTCGGGCGTGCGCTGTTCGACTGGCGGCCCGAAGCGGTGCCGACAGCAAAGGCCAGCAAAGATCAGCAAAGGCCAGCAGGACCCGCACAGGACCAGCAGAGGAAGGCAGACCAGATGGGACGCCACCGTCGCGCCGGAGCCGCACCCGCCGCCGAAGACTACGCGGACGGTACGGACCGCCGGCACCGGGGTACCCGCCGCAAGCGGCGCGGTGCGCCCCTGCGCACCGGCCTGCTCGGGGCCTCCGCCGCCGTCGCGGTGGGCGCCATCGCCGTCACCTCGGGCCTGCTGCCCGGCGGGGACACCTTCACGGTCGGCAGCGCCGGCACGAGCGAGCGCCCGAGCCAGTCGCGGCAGGCCCCGGAGCTGACCACCCAGGGCGGGTCCACCGAGACCCCGACCTCCGACTCGGCCTCCTCGGGCAGCGCCCGTACGAGCACGAAGGCGAGCGCGGGTACGGACAAGGGCAAGACGACCTCGCCGTCGGCCACCCCGTCCGCGAAGCCGACCCCGAAGGCGACGCCGACCCCGTCGAAGACCCCTTCGAAGGCGCCGACCAAGGCCCCGACCAAGGCGCCGACCACCAAGCCGGCCGCCCCGCGGATCACGGCCGCGCCCTCCACGAAGGCCCCGGCGCCGAAGCCGGACCCGACGACCGAGGCCCCGGTCGAGAAGACCTCGGCCCCTTCCACCGCCGACCGCGGCGTGGCCGCCGAGGCGGAGGTCGTCCGACTGGTCAACGCCGAGCGCGCCAAGGTGGGCTGCTCACCGGTGAGCGCCGACGCGCGGCTCGCCGCACTGGCCGGGGCGTTCAGCTCGGACATGGCGGCCCGCGGCTTCTTCGACCACACGGACCCGGACGGCGCAACGCCGTGGGCACGTGCCGAGAAGGCGGGCATCTCGGGCCTCGGCGGCGAGAACATAGCCCGCGGCCAGGCGGACGCGGCGTCCGTGATGGAGTCCTGGATGAACAGCGACGGCCACCGCGCCAACATCCTGAACTGCGACTTCACCACCCTGGGCGTCGGCGTCCACTTCGGCGACGGCGGCCCCTGGTGGACCCAGGACTTCGGCTACTGAGCCTCCCGCAGGTCAGAGCTCTCAGCATGCGTGTGGGCCGTCCCGGGGCCGTGATCGGCACCCGGGGCGGCCCATTCCGCGTCTGCGATCCGCCGGCCTAGCGGCCGTAGATGTGCCCCCGCACCAAAGGGTCGTTCTCCAGGATGGAGTCCGAGACCCCCTCACCACCTCGGCAACTGCGCCGGCGGACCGGCCGGATACGCGAACGGGCCCCGTCACCTTCCCGGTGGCGGGGCCCGTTCGCGTACGCGGTGGTGTGCGGGGAGGTCAGGCGGCGGCCTGGCCGGCCGCGAAGGTGCGGGCCGTCAGGGCGACGCGGCGGCCGAGGTGTTCGGCCGTGGCGACGTCCGCCTTGTGGACGCCCTCGGGGCCCAGGTCGCTGTGGGTCTGGGCGCCCGCGCCCGAGAAGAAGCCGAGGCGGTTGAGGTCGTTCTCGGAGGCCTCGCTGGTGTTCCAGCCGGGCTTGAGGCCGAGGTTGACCCAGGTCATGCCGTGCTGACCGGCGAGGATCTGGAAGAACTGCAGGGTGTGCAGCTTGTCGCCGCTCTTGGAGCCGGAGTTGGTGAAGCCGGCGGCGAGCTTGTCCAGCCAGGCGTCGGCGAACCAGCGCTTCGAGGAGGCCTCGGCGAACTGGTGGAAGGCGCCGGAGGCGGTGCCCATGTAGGTCGGGGAGCCGAAGACGATCGCGTCGGAGGAGTCGAGCAGCTCCCACTCGGCCTCGGTGATGCCGTCGACCTTGATCAGGTGGACGGTGGCGCCCGCGTCGGCGGCGCCGTCACGGACGGCCTCGGCCAGGACCGCGGTGTGGCCGTAGCCGGAGTGGTAGGCGATGGAGACGACGGGGGTGGTCACAAGAGGCTCCTTTGAGCGGGGACGGATCCGTGGGGACCGGATGACCAGAAGTAGAGCACTAACTTTTCGATAGCGCAACCTATCGGTGAGCGCACTCATGGCGGTAAGCGCTGCGCGGGAGTACGGTGGAGGGCATGACTGACGACCTCGCCTACGACGTGTTCGCCCGGGCCTGTCCCTCGCGCGGCACGCTGGAGCACGTGACGGGCCGCTGGGGCAGCCTGACGCTGGGCGCCCTGCACGACGGGACGTTCCGGTTCAACGAGCTGCGGCGCCGGGTCGACGGCGTGAGCGAGAAGATGCTGTCGCAGACCCTGCACGCCCTGGAGCGCGACGGACTCGTCCATCGCGAGGCGCAGCCCACGAACCCGCCGCGGGTCGACTACCGGCTCACCCCGCTCGGCCGCGAGATCGCGGAGCGGCTGATCGGCCTGATCCAGCTGGTGGAGGGCCGTATGCCCCAGGTCGAGGCGGCCCGGGAGAGTTACGACGCGGAGCGCGAGGCGCCGGTCGGCGCCTGATTCCCTCAGGCGCCTGATTCCTCAGGCGCTCGCGCGCGGGGGGCGCTGGCAGCGCGGGCAGAAGTAGCTGGAGCGGTTCATCCACGCCCTGCGCCGCATCGGCGTACCGCAGCGGTGGCAGGGCTCGTCCTCGCGACCGTAGGCGTCGAGCGAGCGGTCGAAGTAGCCGGACTCGCCGTTGACGTTCACGTACAGGCTGTCGAAGCTGGTGCCGCCGACTTCGAGGGCCGCGTTCATCACGTCCCGGACGTGCCCCAGGAGTTCGGCCGAGCGCGGGCGGGTGAGGGTGGCCGTCGGCCGGTCGTAGTGCAGCCGGGAGCGCCAGAGCGCCTCGTCGGCGTAGATGTTGCCGACGCCGCTGATCAGCGACTGGTCGAGCAGTGCCCGCTTGACCGTCGTACGGCGCAGGCGCAGCGCGCTCTGGAAGGCGGCGTCGTCGAACTCGGGGTCCAGCGGGTCACGGGCGATGTGCCCGATGGCGTCCGGCAGCCCGTCGGGCGTCTGGTCGTGGAGCGAGAGCCCGCCGAAGGTGCGCTGGTCGACGAAGCGGAGTTCGGTGCCGGCGGAATCGTCGAACCGGATCCGGATGCGGAGGTGCTTCTCGTCCGCGGCGTCCTCCGGCTGGACGAGCAGCTGCCCGCTCATGCCGAGGTGTCCGAGGACGGAGACGCCGGTCTCGGCGAGCGGCAGCCAGAGGTACTTGCCGCGCCGGCGCGCCACCTCGAAGCGCTGTCCCTTCAGCCGGGCCGCGAAGTCCGCGCCACCCGCCGGATGACGCCGTACGGCCCTGGGGTGCAGCACCTCGACCTCGGTCACGGTCCGCCCGGCGACCCAGCGCTCCAGACCGCGCCGTACGACCTCGACCTCGGGCAGCTCGGGCACGGGACTCCTCCGGACGTACGTCTTCGACAGCGGTTCAACCCTACCGCCGCGCAATCGGCGGAAAAGACGAGAACCCCGCCCTGGGGCGGGGTTCTCGGGAAGCGAGGGTTTCGGCCGTCAGGCCGATGCCCGGTGGGCGGTCGTAGAGGGGTCGGAGACCGCTCCCGTTCCCGCCTCGGCCGCGGCCTTGGCCGCCGCCGCGCGTTCGTCCGCCGCCGCGCGAATCGCGCGCCATGCGGACTCCGCCGCCTGCTGTTCCGCTTCCTTCTTGCTGCGGCCGGTGCCGGTGCCGTACGAGACACCACCGACGCGGGCGGCAGCAGTAAACGTCTTCTCGTGGTCCGGGCCCTCTTCGGAGACGAGGTATTCCGGAACACCCAGGCCCTCGGCCGCGGTGAGCTCCTGGAGACTGGTCTTCCAGTCCAGGCCGGCACCGAGGTTCGAGGACTTCTCGATCAGCGGGTCGAAGAGCCGGTGCACCAGCTCGGACGCCGCATCGAGGCCCTGGTCGAGATAGACCGCACCGATCACCGCTTCAAGGGTGTCGGCGAGGATGGACGCCTTGTCCCGGCCACCCGTGCCCTCTTCGCCCCGGCCGAGCCGGATGAAGGAGCCGAGTTCAAGTCCGCGCCCCACGTCCGCCAGCGCACGAGAGTTGACCACCGCGGCCCGCAGTTTGGCCAGCTGGCCTTCCGGCAGGTCGGGGTGGGTCCGGTACAGCGTGTCCGTGACCACCAGGCCGAGCACGGAGTCCCCGAGGAACTCCAGCCGCTCGTTGGTGGGCAGACCGCCGTTCTCGTACGCGTACGAACGGTGGGTCAGCGCACGCACCAGAAGGGCGGACTCGAGCCGATAGCCGAGCCGCCCTTCCAGAAGCGTGTGGGACGAGGCATGGTCCGTCTTGTCGTCCGTCTTGCGGGACTCAGACATTGCGCCTCTCACCAGCCCAATCAGACCGAGAGGACCTGGCGCTTGTTGTAGGTGCCGCAGCTCGGGCACGCGATGTGCTGCAGCTTCGGCTCCTGGCAACGCTCACACGAAACCAGGGTGGGGACCGCAGCCTTCCACTGCGACCGGCGGTGGCGCGTGTTGCTGCGCGACATCTTCCGCTTCGGAACAGCCACGGCTACTTCTCCTGCTTCTCGGCGGCGCTTCGGACGTCCCCGTCAGAGGCTTTGCCGCTCATGTTGTCCTTCTCATCGGTTCCCAGCGAACCGGCGAGTCCCTGCAATGCCGCCCAACGAGCGTCGACGGCATCATGGTGGTGGCCCGGGTTCTCGTTCAGGTTGGTTCCACACTCGGAACACAGGCCTGCACAGTCCTCCCGGCACACCGGCTGCATCGGAAGTGCGAGCACCACCGCATCACGCAGCACGGGTTCGAGGTCGAACATGCCGTCCTCGAGGGGGATCATGTCCTCGTCGGCCTCGGCTTCGTCGTCCGCGGCCGCCTTGGAGCGGCCCCGGTCGTCGGAGTCGGGGTACGAGAACATCTCCTGGAAGTCCACATCGAGCTCCAGCTCGACGGGCTCCAGACACCTTACGCACTCCCCCTCGGCCGATGCACGGGCGGTGCCTGTGACAAGCACCCCTTCCATGACCGACTCAAGACGGAGATCGATTTCCACCGGAGCGCCCTCGGGCACTCCGATCACTCCTTCGACGCCCAGGTCCCTGGGGGCCTCGATCGAACGCGAGAGCCGCAGGAGGGCACCAGGACGCCGCCCGAGCTCGTGCGTGTCGAACACGAGGGGGTTGCGGTGGTCAAGGCGCGTGCTCAGGGCTCTTCCTGCTTTCGAATCGTGTCGCATCGTGAGGAGGCTGCCGAACGTGGGCAGCAAGGATCGCGGACTACGCGCGACCGAAGAGCCAGGATACTGGACGCTTCGCTCAGGGCCCAATCCGGGCCTTGAGGGCTTACCGCCCCTGCCCCTGCCCGGGACGGTCCGGCCTTGATCCGCCGGACGGGCCCTAGTGGCCCTGGCCCTGCTCGTACCGTCGGAGCTGCTCCAGGTCGATCATGCTCGTGTCGAAGAAGCTCGTCTCGTCGAGCGAGGCGCCCTGCTGCTGGTGGACCTGCTGCTGGACCGGCTGCTGGTACGCGTACGGGTCCTGCTGTTGGTAGCCGTACGGGTCGGTGTGCTGCGGCGGCTGCTGCTGGTACGCGTACGGGTCGGGCTGCTGCTGGACCTGCTGGTAGCCGGCGTACGGGTCGGGCTGCTGCACCTGCTGGTAGCCCGCGTACGGGTCGGGCTGGGGCTGCTGCTGGGCCGGGATCTGCACCGGCTCGGGGTCGGAGAGCTCCGCGAGTCCGGCGAGGTAGTCCGAGTCACTGGTGTGCACGGTGCCGCCGAGACCGTCCTGGGCGGCCATGTGCTCGCCCAGGGCGTCGCTGGCGATCCGGCCGTGCAGCTTCTGACGGCCCCGCCCGACGGCCTCCAGGGTCTTGCTGAGCACCGCCTCGAAGGCGCCGAGCTTGGCGTCGACGTACTCGTCGGCCCGGTGGATCAGAGTCTGCGGGTCGGCGCTGTACTCGGGGGCGTCCTCGTCCGCGTAGCCGTCCTGGTCGAGGCCGGGACCGCGGCCGAGGAGCTTCTCGCGGCCCCGGTCGACGGAGCCGATGGTCTTGTTGAGGACGACCTCGAAGTTGGCGAGCTTGGAGTCGACGTAGTCGTCGGCCTCGGCGCGGACCTCCTCCGCCTCGCGGCGGGCCTCGGAGAGGATCCGGTCGGCCTCCTCCTGCGACTGCCGGGCGACCTGGGTGTCGGAGACGATCGAGCCGCGCTCGGCGTGGGCGGCCTCGATGATCCGGTCGGCCTCCTGGCGGGCCTGCTCGACCATGTGCTCGCGGCCGCCGATCAGCTCCTGGGCCTGGGCGAGGGAGCCGGGCAGGGCCTCCCGTACCTCTTCGAGCAGGGCGAGCAGCTCGGCCCGGTTGACCACGCAGGATGCCGACATGGGCATGGAGCGGGCGCCCTGCACGGTCGCGACGATCTCGTCGAGCTTCTTCTGTACGTCCACCGGGTGCTCGCCACTCTCTCAGCTGGATGGAGACGGACGGGACGACTGTAAGGGCAGTCGGCGCCCGTCCGACACCAGATGACGGAGCGTCAGCGACGGTGGCCGCGCGTCACTTCTGCGCCAGGCGCTCGGTGAGCCGGGGAAGGACCGTCGGGGGGACCAGGTGGGAGACGTCGCCGCCCCAGGCCGCGACCTCCTTGACCAGTGAGGAGGAGAGGAAGCTGTAGGTCGGGTTGGTGGGGACGAAGAGGGTCTCCACGCCCGTGAGGCCGTTGTTCATCTGGGCCATCTGCAGCTCGTAGTCGAAGTCGCTGACCGCGCGCAGTCCCTTGACGATGGCGGGGATGTCGCGCTGCTTGCAGAAGTCGACGAGCAGTCCGTGGAAGGACTCCACCTCGACGTTGCCGAAGTCGGCGGTCACCTCGCGGATCAACTCGATCCGCTCGTCGACCGTGAACAGGCCCTTCTTCGACTGGTTGATCATCACCGCGACATGTACGACGTCGTACAGCTTGGAGGCGCGGGCGATGATGTCGAGGTGTCCGTTGGTGATGGGGTCGAATGACCCCGGACAGACGGCGCGGCGCAACTTGGGTCCCTCGCTCTCCGGTCCGGTCATCGTGCGTCTTCGCACGTAGAGGCGGCGCGACCGTACCAAAACGTTCCCTCGCCGTAACGACGGGCCCGCAGTGGTTCGAAACCGGCCGGCCAGCCGAATTCTCCGCCTCTGGTGCTGCGCTCCACGGTGACGAGGGCATCCTCGCTCAGCCAGCCCCCCGAGCGCAGTGTGAGGAGAATCTCGCGGAGTTCCTCGTCGGAGACGGCGTACGGCGGGTCGAGGAAGACCAGGTCGTACGGGTCGGAAGGCGCCGGTCCCGTCACGATCTGTTCCGCTTTGCCGGTGCGGAGTTCGGCGCCGGGCAGACCGAGCGAGGAGATGTTCTCGCGGATGGTCTTCGCGGCGCGCGGTTCGGCCTCGACGAGGAGGGCGTGGGCGGCTCCCCGGGAGAGCGCTTCGAGGCCGACGGCGCCGGAGCCCGCGTACAGGTCGGCGACCCGTGTCCCGTCGAGGGTGCCGAGGAACGCTCCCCAGGTGGAGAAGAGGCCCTCGCGCGCCCGGTCGGAGGTGGGTCGGGTGCCGTTGCCGGGCGGCACTGCCAGGCGGCGCCCGCCGGCCGTGCCGGCGATCACGCGAGTCATCGGTGTCCTCGTCCTGCGTCGTCCAGTGCGTACGTCTCAGGATATGACCGCGGTCCACACCGTGTGGTCAGCCCTTCTCCAGGTACTCCTCCCGGTCCTTGTCGAGCAGGGCGTCGAGGGCGGTGCGCAGGCCGGGGTGGGCGGTGAGGTCGGGGTCGGCGAGGACGAGGGCGGTGGCCTCCTCGCGGGCGGCGGCGATGACCTCCTCGTCCTCGATGACGGTGAGGACCCGCAGGGAGGAACGGACGCCGGACTGGGCCTGGCCGAGGACGTCGCCCTCGCGTCGCTGTTCGAGGTCGATGCGGGAGAGCTCGAAGCCGTCGAGGGTGGCGGCGACGGCGGCGAGGCGCTGGCGGGCGGGGGTGGCCTCGGGCATCTCGCTGACGAGGAGGCAGAGGCCGGGGGCGGAGCCGCGGCCGACGCGGCCGCGGAGCTGGTGGAGCTGGGAGACGCCGAAGCGGTCGGCGTCCATGATCACCATGGCGGTGGCGTTGGGGACGTTCACGCCGACCTCGATGACGGTGGTGGCGACCAGGACGTCGAGCTCGCCGGCGGCGAAGCGGCGCATCACGTCGTCCTTGTCGTCCGGGTGCATCCGGCCGTGCAGGACGGCGATCCGGAGTCCGGTGAGGGGGCCGGTGCGGAGCTTCTCGGCGATGTCGAGGACGGCGAGCGGCGGGCGCTTCTCGGCCTCGTCCTCGGCGGACGCCTTGGCCTTCTTCTTCTGGTCCTCCTCGTCGCCGATGCGGGGGCAGACCACGTAGGCCTGGTGGCCCTTCTCGACCTCCTCGCGGACCCGCTCCCACGCGCGCGTGAGGAAGTGCGGTTTGTCGGCGGCGGGGACGACATGGCTGGCGATCGGGGAGCGTCCGGCGGGCAGCTGGTCGAGGACGGAGGTCTCCAGGTCGCCGAAGACGGTCATGGCGACCGTGCGCGGGATGGGGGTGGCGGTCATCACCAGGAGGTGCGGGGGCTGCTTCCCCTTGCCCCGGAGGGCGTCGCGCTGCTCGACGCCGAAGCGGTGCTGCTCGTCGACGACGACCAGTCCCAGGTCGTGGAACTGGACCTTGTCCTCGATCAGCGCGTGCGTGCCGATGACGAGGCCGGCCTCCCCCGTGACCAGGTCGAGCAGGGCCTGCCGGCGGGCGGGAACCCCCATGGACCCGGTGAGCAGGACGACCTTGGTGGCCCGCTCGGCGCCGCCGAGCATCCCGCCCTCGGCGAGCTCGCCCATCATCTCGGTGACCGAGCGGTGGTGCTGCTGGGCGAGGACCTCGGTGGGGGCGAGCATGGCGGCCTGTCCCCCGGAGTCGACGACGGCGAGCATGGCGCGCAGCGCCACCATCGTCTTTCCGGAGCCCACTTCGCCCTGGAGCAGGCGGTGCATGGGGTGTTCGGTGGCGAGGTCGTCGAAAATCTCCTTGGAGACCTTCTGCTGGCCGTCGGTGAGGGTGAAGGGGAGCTTGGCGTCGAAGGCGTCGAGGATGCCGTCGGGGGCGGGTCGCCGGGCGACGGCGGGGAGTTGGGTGTCGGCGTGCCGGCGGCGGGCGAGGGCGACCTGGAGGACGAAGGCCTCGTCCCACTTGAGGCGCTCGCGCGCGGTGGCGATGTCGGCCTTGGTGCGGGGCCGGTGGATGAGCCGGAGGGCGTCGGGCAGCTCGGCGAGGCCGCGACCCTCGCGCAGGGCGTCGGGGAGCGGGTCGACGGCGTCGACGGCGCTGGGCAGGACGGCGTCGACCGCCTTGGCGATCTTCCAGGACTCCATCTTGGTGGTGGCCGGGTAGATCGGGATGAGCGCGCCGGCCCAGACGTCGACGGCCTCCTCGCCGTCGCCGCGGAGGAGTTCGTACGACGGGTGGGCGAGCTGCAGGCGCCGGTTGAAGAGCGAGACCTTGCCGGCGAACATCGCGCGGGTGCCGGGCAGCAGGTCGTGGTGCGGCTTGTGGACGCCCTTGCCGAAGAAGACCAGCTGGAGGCGGCCGCTGCCGTCGGTGATGGTCACTTCGAGGCGCTGGCCGCGCCCCTTGGAGCCGTTGAAGGTGTGCACACGGGCGTCGGCGACCTGCGCGACCACCGTGACGTGCTCGTCGAGCGGCAGGTCGGAGAGGGTGGTCAGCTCCCCGCGCTCGGCGTACCGGCGGGGGTAGTGGTGGAGCAGGTCCCCGACCGTGTGCAGGTCGAGTGCCTCGGCCAGGACCTTTGCGGTGGCGGGGCCGAGGGACTTCTTGCTGAGTGGTTCGTCGAGCGCGGGCACGCCATCCATTGCACACCACGGGACTGACACGCGTGCGGAAGGCTGTGGACGACCTCCCGGAACGGCGCCTATTCCACCCCGATGAGCAGGGGCGGTGCGCCCTCGCCCGCGTGGTACGTGGTGGTGTCGACGGCGAGGTAGCCGCGCCGGACGTGGGCCTCCAGGTCGGGGGCGAGTCCGGGCGGGGTGTCGTCGGCGACGACGAGGGTGACGAGTTCGCCGCCCGCGGAGAGCATCCGGTCCAGGACCGTGCGGGCCGTGTCGGTGAGGTCCTTGCCGATGACGGCGACGTCGCCCTCGATGAGGCCGAGGATGTCGCCGGCCTGGCAGACGCCGGCCGAGGTGAAGGACTGGCGTTCGGCGACGGCGAGTTCGGCGTAGCGGGTCGCTCCGGCGGCGGCCGTCATGGCGACGACGTCCTCGTCGAAGCGCCGGTCGGGTTCGTGGACGGCGAGGGCCGCGATGCCCTGGACGGCGGCCCTGGTGGGGATGAGGGCGACGCGGATGCCCTCGGCCCTGGCGCGTTCGGCGGCGGCCGCGGCGGTCCGGCGCAGGTCGGTGTCGTTGGGCAGGAGGACGACCTCGCGCGCGTGGGCCCGTCGGATCGCGTCGAGGAGTTCGTCGCCGGCGGGCTGTTCGCCGGGCATGGTCCGTACGGTGGTCGCGCCCGCTTCGGCGCAGAGCCCGGCGAGGCCCTCGCCGGGGACGACGGCGACGACCGCGCGCTGGGCGCGTTCCCCGCGTCCTGCGGTGGCGGTCGCGTCGGCGGCGAAGTGGGTGATCCGGATGCGGTGCGGCCGGCCGGCCTCGACTCCTGCCTCGACGGCCGCGCCGGCGTCGTCGACGTGCACATGGACGTTCCACAGTCCGTCGCCGCCGACGACGACGAGGGACTCCCCCAGGGCGTCGAGCCGGGACCGGAGCAGCTCCACGGCCGCGTCCTCGGCCTCCAGGAGGTAGATCACCTCGTAGGCGGGCCCGTCCTCGGCGGGGCACTCCTCGCGGGGCGCGGGCATGAGCGGGGCCGTGGCGGCGGGGGGCGGGGTCTGGCCGGTCACGGTTTCGAGGAGGGCGCCGAGGACCGTCACCAGGCCCCTGCCGCCCGCGTCGACGACTCCGGCGCGTTCGAGGACGTCGAGCTGCCCGGAGGTGGCCGCGAGGGCCGTCCTGGCCCCGTGGTGGGCGTTCCTGGCCACGTCGACGAGTCCTCCGCCGGCGGCGCAGGCCCCGGCGGCGGCGCTCGCGACGGTGAGGATGGTGCCTTCGACGGGGTGGGCGACGGCCTGCCGGGCCGCGCTCGCGGCCTCGGCGAGGGCGCGGGCCAGGTGATCACCGTCACATCCCTCGGCGAGGACGCCCGCCATGCCGCGCAGGAGCTGGGAGAGGATCGTGCCGGAGTTGCCGCGGGCGCCGAGCAGGGCGCCGTGGGCCATGGCCCGTACCGTCTCGGCGGTGTCGGGTTCGGGTGCGGAGGCGGTGAAGACGGCCTCGACGGCCTGGTGGGCGGCTTCCGCCGTCAGGTACAGATTGGTGCCGGTGTCCCCGTCCGCCACGGGATAGACGTTGATCGCGTCGATCTCCTCGCGCTCCCGGCCGAGCGCGTCGAGCGCCCGCGCGCACCAGGACCTGACCGCCTCGGCGTCGAGCTCGACGAGCTCCTCGAAGGGCTGAAGGGCTCGCGACAACGGGGGTCCTCCTTCGGCGGTGAGCTCACCGCAGGGTAGACCCGAGGTGTCCGGCTCGTGACCTGGGCCCGAGGCGAGGTCGGCCGAGACCGTGGTAGTTTCGTTCCACCGAAGCAGGCGTTGTATGCTGCTTCGGTTGCCCGGTTCCACACCGGGCCATCCCCCGGCAAGCCACTTCAGACTCCTGATTCCGGTGCGCCGGATTTCACTGTAATTCTGAAGTCTTTGGAGTGACCCGTGGCTGCCAACTGCGACGTCTGCGGCAAGGGGCCGGGCTTCGGCAACAACATTTCGCACTCGCACCGCCGTACGCCCCGTCGCTGGAACCCGAACATCCAGCGTGTGCGTGCCGTGGTCGGTCGGACGCCGAAGCGGCTCAACGTCTGCACCTCGTGCATCAAGGCCGGCAAGGTCTCGCGCTAATTGCGACGCGTGTTCTGTCGTAGCGCAGCCCCTGCGGTTGCCTTGAAAGGCCGGTTCACCTAGGTGAACCGGCCTTTTGCCTTGCCCGGAAACGGTCGAGCGGCCGAAGGCCCCTTTCGGAGACCTCCGGAAACCCTCAGTCCCTGAACCGCCAGCCGTGATCGACCGGCCCGATGCCCGCGCCCAGCGCGAATCCGGCGCCGATCGCCCCCGTCACGTACTCCTTGGCCTCCCGCACCGCCTCCGGTACCGGGAGTCCCTTGGCGAGCCCGGACGCCACCGCGGACGCGAGCGTGCAGCCCGTCCCGTGGGTGTGCCGGTTGTCGTGGCGCGGGGCGCGCAGCCAGTGCTCCTCCGAGCCGTCCGTGAGCAGGTCCACGGCCTCCTGGCCGGTGGGCAGGTGGCCGCCCTTGATGAGGACCCAGCGCGGCCCGTACGACAGGATCGCCTCGGCCGCGACCCGCATGTCGGCCTCGTGGACGACGTGGACGCCCGTGAGCTGTGTCACCTCGTCCAGGTTGGGGGTGGCGACGGTGGCCCGGGGCAGCAGTTTCGTGCGGACGGAGTCGAGCGCGCTCGCGGCGAGCAGGGAGTCCCCGTGCTTGGAGACGCCGACCGGGTCGACGACGACCGGGGCGCCGGTGTCGCCGAGCAGCTCGGCGACGGTCTCCACGAGGGCCGCGGAAGCCAGCATGCCGGTCTTGACGGCCTGGACGCCGATGTCGTCGGCGACGGCCCGGTACTGGGCGCGTACGGCCTCCACGGGCAGCTCCCAGACACCCTGGACACCCCGCGAGTTCTGGGCGGTGACAGCGGTGAGCACGCTCATGCCGTGGACGCCGAGCGCGAGCATCGTCTTCAGGTCGGCCTGGATGCCGGCGCCGCCGCCGGAGTCGGATCCGGCGACGGTCAGCACGAGCGGGGGCCGGGAGGTCACTCGGTCTCCCCGAAGTGGTCCCAGCCGCCCACGCTGTGCCAGGGCGCGCCGTCCACGGTGACCTGCGGCAGCGCCGAGGGGTTGAGGACCTCGCCGATGACCTTCCAGCGGGCGGGCAGCTTCACGTCGGGCGGGAAGGTGGCCACGATGGCGTGGTCCTCTCCCCCGGTGAGCACCCACTGCATGGGGTCGACACCGACGGCCTGGCCGATGTCGTTCATCTGGGTGGGGACGTCGATGAGGCCGGAGCGCAGGTCGATGCGGACCTTGCTGGCCTCGGCGATGTGCCCGAGGTCGGCGATGAGGCCGTCGCTGACGTCGCACATGGCGGTGGCGCCGAGCCCGGCGGCGGCGGGACCCGCGTGGTACGGCGGTTCGGGCCTGCGGTGGGCCTCGACGAAGGCGCGCGGGGACCGGAAGCCCCGGGAGAGCACCGCGTATCCGGCGGCGGACCAGCCGAGCCAGCCCGTGTAGGCGACGACGTCGCCGGGCTGGGCGCCGCCCCGGGTGACCGGGTCGTGGTTGCGGAGGTCGCCGAGGGCGGTGATGGAGACCATGATCGTGTCGCCCCGGACGACGTCGCCGCCGACCACCGCCGCGCCCGCGACCTGACATTCGTCGCGCAGGCCGTCCATGAGTTCGGTGGCCCAGGTGACGGGGAGTTCGGCGGGGACGACCAGGCCGAGGAGGAGCGCGGTGGGGACCGCGCCCATGGCCGCGATGTCGGCGAGGTTCTGTGCCGCGGCCTTGCGGCCGACGTCGTACGCCGTCGACCAGTCGCGGCGGAAGTGACGTCCTTCGAGGAGGATGTCCGTGCTGGCCACCACGCGCCGGTCGGGGGCGGAGACGACCGCGGCGTCGTCGCCGGGCCCGATCCGTACCGCCGGGGTGGAGGTGAGCCGGGACGTGAGCTCCCTGATGAGCCCGAACTCGCCCAGCTCTCCGACTGTGCCCTTCACCGCGCCTCACCTCGTGTCTTCGTGCCGGCCGGCGGGCGGGGGCGCGTCTGTTCGCGCCGCGGGTCGCGGGCCGTCACCGTGCTGGGTACCGTCAAGTAGACCGTCAACTTCTGTCCTGCGTACGCCACCCCGCGAGCGCCTCGGGACACGCAGGTCTCCCCGCGGCCCGCGGCGACGCGGTACCGTGGCGTCCCTTTCTCCCACAAGATCCTCGTGGTCGCCCTGGAGGTTCCGTGGTTCAGGCGTACATCCTCATCCAGACCGAGGTGGGCAAGGCGTCGACCGTCGCCGACACCATCTCCAAGATTCCGGGGGTGCTCCAGGCGGAAGACGTGACCGGTCCGTACGACGTCATCGTGCGCGCGCAGGCGGACACGGTCGACGAGCTCGGCCGCATGGTGGTCGCCAAGGTCCAGCAAGTGGACGGCATCACGCGCACACTCACCTGCCCGGTCGTTCATCTGTAGCCCCCGTCTACGCTTGGCCGGTGATGTCTTCCCACCGGCCCTTCGGCCTGCCCGCCGCCGTCACGGCAGTCGTTTCGCTGCTGGCCGTCGCCGGCTGCTCCTCGTCGGACGCCGCGGCGTCCGTCGAGGTTCCCAGCCCACCGGCGGCGGAGGCCGCCTTCTGCCAGGCCTTGGCGAAGGAGCTTCCCGACACCTTGGCGGGGCTGGAACGGAGTGACCCGGAGCCCGGCTCCGAGCTGACCGCCGGCTGGGGTGACGGTGCGATCGTACTGCGCTGCGGGGTGCCCCGGCCCGAAAAGATGAGCGATCCCAAGGCGCAGGGCATCGAGGCGAACGGCGTGAACTGGATGCTGGAACGCCCCGAGGGCGCCGGACCCCGGTTCACCTCGACGTATCGGAAGACGTACGTCGAGGTACAGCTCGACAAGCGGTACGCGCACGACATCACGCCGCTCGCCGATCTCGCCGAGCCCGTAGGGAAGACCGTGCCGCCCAGCCTCTGAGAGGCGGCGGCACGGTCTTTTCGTGGTGCTACGGATCAGCGCAGGCCCGTGGAGCGGTTCAGCGCGGCCTGGATGAGGCGGTCGACGAGCTCCGGGTAGCTCACGCCGCTCTCCTGCCACATGCGCGGGTACATGGAGATCGGCGTGAAGCCCGGCATGGTGTTGATCTCGTTGATGACGAAGTCGCCGTCCTCGGTGAGGAAGAAGTCGGCGCGGACCAGACCCTCGCAGGAGACCGCCTCGTAGGCGGCGACGGCAAGGCGCTGGATCTCGGCGGTGGCATCGTCCCCGATGGGCGCGGGCACGATGCCGGAGGCCGAGTCGATGTACTTGGCCTCGAAGTCGTAGAAGTCGTGGTTCGTGACCGGCGGGATCTCGGCCGGCACGCTGGCCCGGGGGCCGTCCTCGAACTCCAGGACGCCGCACTCGATCTCGCGGCCGCGCAGCAGCGACTCGACGAGGATCTTGGGGTCGTGGCGCCGGGCCTCCTCGATGGCCTCGTCCAGGCCGGAGAGGTCGTCGACCTTGGTGATGCCCATGGAGGAGCCGCCGCGGGCCGGCTTCACGAAGAGCGGCCAGCCGTGCTCGGCGGCGAACTCGACGATCTTCTTTCGGGCGGCGGCGGGGTTCTGCTCCCACTCGCGCGGCCGGATGACCTCGTACGGGCCGACCGGCAGACCGAAGGAGACGAAGACCCGCTTCATGTACTCCTTGTCCTGGCCGACGGCGGAGGCGAGGACGCCGGCGCCGACGTAGGGGACGCCGGAGAGCTCCAGGAGGCCCTGGAGGGTGCCGTCCTCGCCGTACGGGCCGTGGAGCATCGGGAAGACCACGTCGACCTCGCCGAGGGCCCTCGGCACGGCGCCGGGCTCGGTGAGGACGACCTCGCGGTTGGCGGGGTCGACGGAGAGGACGACACCGCCCTCCTCGGACTCGGCCAGGTCGGCGACGTTGGGCAGGGCGCGGTCGGCGATGGCCATGCGCTCGGGGGCGTCGGCGGTGAGCGCCCAGCGCCCGTCCGTCGTGATGCCGATGGGCAGCACGTCGTACTTGTCCCGGTCGATGGCGCTCAGGACGGCGCCCGCCGTGACGACGGAGATGGCGTGCTCGGAGCTGCGTCCGCCGAAGACGACGGCCACGCGCGGCTTACGGGGGCTCTGGGTGTTCTCGCTCATATCGCGATGAGCGTACCTTGCGAGTCCCGAACGACCTTGCGGCCCCGGTCCCCTCGCGCGCGTCCGGCTCAGCGGCGCGCAGGGGGCACGGGGCGGCTACCGGGCGAGGGCCGAGGGGGCTCGGCGGCGCCCGGTGACGCTCAGCGGCGCTCGGCCTTGGCGCTGCGCGACATCAGTTCCTTGAGGGCGACGACCGGCGGCTTCCCGTCGTGGACGATCGAGACGACGGTTTCGGTGATGGGCATGTCGACGCCGTGGCGGCGGCCCAGATCGAGCACGGACTCGCAGGACTTGACGCCCTCCGCGGTCTGCTTGGTGGCCGCGATCGTCTCCTGGAGGGTCATCCCGCGGCCGAGGTTGGTGCCGAAGGTGTTGTTCCGGGAGAGCGGCGAGGAGCAGGTGGCGACGAGGTCGCCGAGGCCCGCGAGGCCGGAGAAGGTGAGCGGGTCGGCGCCCATGGCGAGGCCGAGCCGGGTGGTCTCGGCGAGGCCCCGGGTGATGAGCGTGGCCTTGGAGTTGTCGCCGAGGCCCATGCCGTTGGCGATGCCGACGGCGAGCCCGATGACGTTCTTGACCGCGCCGCCGAGTTCACAGCCCACCACGTCGGTGTTGGTGTACGGGCGGAAGTACGGGGTCATGCAGGCGGTCTGGAGCCGCTGCGCGACCGTCTCGTCGACGCAGGCGACGACGGCGGCTGCGGGCTGCCGGGCGGCGATCTCCTTGGCCAGGTTGGGGCCGGTGAGGACGGCCACGCGCTCGGCGGGCACGTCGGCGACCTCCGTGATGACCTCGCTCATGCGCTTGGCGGTGCCGAGTTCGACGCCCTTCATGAGGGAGACGAGGACCGTGTCGGGCGCGAGCATCGGCGCCCAGACGGCGAGGTTGCCGCGCAGGGTCTGCGAGGGCACGACGAGGACGGTGAAGTCGGCGTCGTGGGCGGCCTCGGCGGGGTCGGCGGTGGCCGTGATCGCCGCGGGGAGTTCGACGCCCGGCAGGTAGTCGGGGTTGACCCGGGTCGCGTTGATCTCCTTGGCGAGTTCGGCGCGGCGGCCCCAGAGGCTCACCTCGCAGCCCGCGTCGGCGAGCACCATCGCGAAGGCGGTACCCCAGGATCCGTTTCCGAAGACGGCTGCCTTGGTCACTTGGTGCCCCCTTCGGCGGCCTTGCGCCGCTGCTCCAGGCGCGCCTTGCGGTGGTCGTACGGTTCGGCGGGCGCCTGTTCGCCGCGGACCTGCTCCAGGATCGCGGTGATCGCGGCCATGATGACCTCGGTCGCCTCGCGGAGCACCTCGGGTGTGGGTTCGAGTCCGTAGAAGCGGGAGAGGTCGACGGGCGGACCGGCCTGCACGATCAGGGTCTTGCGGGGGAACAGGCTGAGCTTGTTCTCCTTGGCGTACGGCGGCATCGCGAGGTTGGCGCCCCACTGGGCCACCGGGATGACGGGGGCCCGGGTGAGCAGCGCGACGCGCGCGGCACCGGTCTTGCCGGCCATGGGCCACATGTCGGGGTCCCGGGTCAGGGTGCCCTCGGGGTAGAAGGCGACGCACTCGCCGCGTTCGATGGCGTCGACGGCGGCGCGGAACGCGTCGAGCGCGTTGGTCGTCTCACGGTAGACGGGGATCTGGCCCGTGCCGCGGAGCATCATGCCGACGAAGGGGGTCTTGAAGAGGCCCGCCTTGGCCAGAAGGCGCGGGACGCGGCCGGTGTTGTACTGGTAATGCGCGTAGGACAGCGGGTCCAGGTAGGAGTTGTGGTTGACCGCGGTGATGAAACCGCCGTCGGCCGGAATGTGCTCCATACCGCGCCAGTCCCGCTTGAACAGAACCACCAGGGGGGGTTTGGCGATGACCGCCGCGAGGCGGTACCAGAAGCCGATTCTGCGGCGGGGCACTCGTACACCTTTCTCCGGGACTGGCTGGCAGGGGGTCAAGTGTCGCCCCATGCTCCTGCTCTGTCGAGTGACACCGTACGCCCCGGGCCCCCCGCGGGACCGCGTGGGCGGGACAGAATGGAGGCCGATGAACGCCATACACACGGATGCGGACGACGGCTGGTCCCTGGTCGTGCCCCTGAAGCCCCTCGCCCTGGCGAAGAGCAGACTGGCCGCGGCGGCCGGGTCCCTGCTGCGCCCGCGGCTGGCGCTCGCGTTCGCCGAGGACACCGTGGGTGCGGTGCTGAACTGCGCGCGGGTACGGGATGTGGTGGTCGTCACGGACGATCCGACGGCCTCCGAGGCGCTCGCCGCCCTGGGAGCGCGGACCGTCCCGGACGCCCCTGCGGCGGGGCTCAACGCGGCGCTGGCGCACGGGGTCCGCGCCATACGGTCCCGGCGGCCGTACGCGCGCGTGGCCACGCTCAACGCGGACCTGCCGGCGTTGCGGCCGGCGGAGCTCACCCTGGTCCTGGACGCGGCCCGGAAATTTCCGAGGGCTTTTCTCGCGGATGCCGCCGAAATAGGTACGACATTCCTCTCGGCGGGCCCGGGGGTGGAATTGGAACCGGCATTCGGAGGTGCGTCACGGCTCCGGCATTTGTCGTCGGGTGCCGTGGAAATCCGGCTGTCGGGGGTGGATTCCGTACGCCGGGACGTGGACACCGGTGAGGATCTGGCGGCGGCGGAGGCGCTGGGGCTCGGCCCGCGGACGGCCGCCCGGTGGCTGTCGGCGGCCGGATAGGCTGCGGTCCATGCAGGCGACCGCGTTCACGTACGACCCCGAGACCCGCAGCGGCAGTGTGCTGCTCGACGACGGCACCCCCGTGGAGTTCGGGGTGGCGGCCTTCGAGGCGGGCGGGCTGCGGCTGCTGCGGCCGGGGCAGCGGGTGCGGATCGAGGCGGAGCCGGGCACCTCGGGCGCCGGTCTGCGGATCACCCTGGTGACGCTCCAGACGTTCTGACGCGCCCGGTCCCCGCCATTGGGGCCCCGGACGCGCCGCGGGCCGGGCTCCCTGGGGGGAGCCCGGCCCGGCGGGTGTCTACCGCTCGTCCTACTTCTTGGCGGCGGCCTTCTTGGCGGTCGTCTTGCGCGCCGTCGTCTTCTTGGCGGGCGCCTTCGTCGCCGTGGCCTTCTTCGCGGCCGGCGCGGTCTTCTTGGCCGTGACCTTGGTCGCCTTCTTCGCGGCGGCCGTGGTGGTCTTCTTGGCGGCGGCGGAGGTCTTCTTCGCGGCGGCCGTGGTGGCCTTCTTGGCGGGAGTCGCCTTCTTGGCCGCCGTGGTGGCCTTCTTCGCGGGGGTCGCCTTCTTCGCGGCCGCCGTCGTCGCCTTCTTCGCCGGGGTCGCCTTCTTCGCGGCGGCCTTCTTGGCGGTGCTGGCCTTCTTGGCGGCGGCCTTCTTCACGGTCGCGGAGGCGGCGCCACCGGTCAGGCTGCCCTTGGGAGCCTTCTTGACGGAGACCTCGCCGCCCTTGGGGAGCTTCTTCGAGCCGCTGACCAGGTCCTTGAAGCCCTGACCGGCACGGAAGCGCGGGACCGAGGTCTTCTTGACCCGCACCCGCTCACCCGTCTGCGGGTTGCGGGCGTAGCGGGCCGGACGGTCGACCTTCTCGAACGAGCCGAAACCCGTCACCGAGACCCGGTCGCCCCCGACCACGGCACGCACGATGGCGTCGAGCACGTGGTCGACGGCTTCGGCGGCCTGCTGGCGACCGCCCATCTTGTCGGCAATCGCTTCTACGAGCTGCGCCTTGTTCACGTCTTCCCCTTCGGAGACATTGCCAGAACGAAAGTGTTCAAGCTTTTTCGCACGTTAGGCATGTATATACCGCAAATCAAACACGAAACGGGCTAATCACCCTAGTGCCGCAACGCAGAAGATCCGCTGCGGAGTTCTTGGTGTCAGTCGTCCTCTGGGAATCGGCCCTCGTCGAGGTCCTTCATCAACCGGTCCAGACGCGTTGCCGCGTCCTTGAGATCGTGCTTCGCCGCGGCCGTCACGACCAGCAGCTTCCGGGACAGCGCCATCCTTACGCCCTCCGGGACTTGCAGTGAGCGCACTCTTGTGTGCGCTTCCTTCAATCGGGCGGCGACTGACTCGTAGAGCTCGAGTTGGCTGTCGCGTTCCATGCACCGATTGTGCCATCTAGGGCGAGTTGTCGCCCGACAGGGTCTCAACAAGCGACTGCGCCCCCCACCGGGCGGTGGGGGGCGCAGTCTTGGAAAAGCGCTGCTCAGACCGTAATTGTACGGGGCTTGTGGGCCGGTCGTGCCGCCTCATAGGTGGCGATGTCGGCTTCGTTCTGAAGGGTGAGGCTGATGTCGTCGAGTCCGTTCAGCAGCCGCCAGCGGGCGTTCTCGTCGAGCTCGAAGTCGGCGTCGATCCCGGCGGCCAGGACCTTTCGCTGCTCCAGGTCGACGGTGATCTCGGCGGTCGGGTCGGCCTCGGTCAGCTCCCAGAGCGCGTCGACCGTCTCCTGCGGCAGGACCACGGTGAGCAGGCCGTTCTTCAGCGAGTTGCCGCGGAAGATGTCGGCGAAGCGGGCCGAGATGACCGTCTGGAAGCCGTAGTTCTGGAGCGCCCAGACGGCGTGCTCACGGGAGGAGCCGGTGCCGAAGTCGGGGCCGGCGACCAGGACCGAGGCACCCTGCCGCTCGGGGCGGTTGAGGATGAACTCCGAGTCCTTGCGCCAGGCCTCGAAGAGACCGTCCTCGAAGCCGTCGCGGGTGACCTTCTTGAGCCAGTGCGCCGGGATGATCTGGTCGGTGTCGACGTTGCTGCGGCGCAGCGGGACGGCCCGGCCGGTGTGCGTGGTGAAAGCTTCCATGGTTCCTCAGACCCCCGCGGTGGTGGCGACGTCGGACAGATCGGCCGGGGAGGCCAGATGGCCCAGGACGGCGGTGGCGGCGGCTACCTGGGGCGAGACCAGGTGGGTCCGGCCGCCCTTGCCCTGCCGGCCCTCGAAGTTGCGGTTCGAGGTGGACGCGGAGCGCTCACCGGGAGCCAGTTGGTCGGGGTTCATGCCCAGGCACATCGAGCAGCCCGCGTGCCGCCATTCGGCGCCGGCCTCCTTGAAGACCTTGTCCAGACCCTCTTCGACGGCCTGCAGGGCGACCCGGACCGAGCCGGGGACGACCAGCATGCGGACGCCGTCGGCGACCTTGCGGCCCTCCAGCAGACCGGCGGCGTTGCGCAGGTCCTCGATGCGGCCGTTGGTGCAGGAGCCTACGAAGACGGTGTCGACCTTGATGTCGCGCAGCGGCTGCCCGGCGGTCAACCCCATGTATTCCAGGGCCTTTTCGGCGGCCAGGCGCTCCGAAGCGTCTTCGTACGAAGCCGGGTCGGGGACGTTCGCCGAAAGCGGCGCGCCCTGGCCGGGGTTGGTGCCCCAGGTGACGAACGGCGCCAGGGAGGCGGCCTCGATGACGACCTCGGCGTCGAAGACCGCGTCCTCGTCGGACTTCAGGGTCTTCCAGTACGCGACGGCGGCGTCCCAGTCCTCGCCCTCGGGGGCGTGGGCGCGGCCCTTCAGGTAGTCGAAGGTGGTCTCGTCGGGGGCGATCATGCCCGCGCGGGCGCCGGCCTCGATCGACATGTTGCAGATGGTCATCCGGGCCTCCATCGAGAGCTTCTCGATGGCGGAGCCGCGGTACTCCAGGATGTAGCCCTGGCCGCCGCCGGTGCCGATCTTGGTGATGATCGCCAGGATCAGGTCCTTGGCGGTGACGTCCTCGGGCAGCTCGCCGTCGATCGTGATGGCCATGGTCCTGGGGCGGGCCAGCGGCAGCGTCTGGGTGGCGAGCACGTGCTCGACCTGGCTGGTGCCGATGCCGAACGCCAGCGCGCCGAAGGCGCCGTGCGTGGAGGTGTGCGAGTCGCCGCAGACGACGGTGGTACCCGGCTGGGTCAGGCCCAGCTGCGGTCCCACCACGTGGACGACGCCCTGCTCGACGTCGCCCAGCGGGTGCAGCCGGACGCCGAACTCGGCACAGTTCTTACGGAGGGTCTCCAGCTGCGCGCGGGAGACCGGGTCGGCGATCGGCTTGTCGATGTCGAGGGTCGGGGTGTTGTGGTCCTCGGTGGCGATGGTGAGGTCGAGGCGCCGCACCTGCCGGCCGTTCTGGCGCAGGCCGTCGAAGGCCTGGGGGCTGGTCACCTCGTGCAGCAGGTGCAGATCGATGAAGAGGAGGTCGGGCTCGCCCTCGGCGCGCCGGACGACATGGTCGTCCCAGACCTTCTCCGCGAGTGTCCTACCCATCGCTTTCCCTCCGGCCGACGTCTACGCCGGCACAACTAGAGACCCGTTTCGCGGGCCGTTGTGCGGCCGCCTCACCAGAGTGACAAGTTCCGCAGGAAATTGAACTTGCGTTTCACAGAGTGAGACGCGAATATCGTTGCATGGACAACTCTAGCGGCGTAGGCGTTCTCGACAAGGCAGCCCTTGTCCTGAGCGCCCTGGAGTCCGGTCCGGCCACCCTCGCAGGACTGGTCGCGGCGACGGGACTCGCACGACCCACGGCACACCGACTGGCCGTGGCACTGGAACACCACCGGATGGTGGCGCGTGACATGCAGGGCCGGTTCATCCTCGGACCGCGCCTCGCGGAGCTCGCCGCCGCGGCCGGCGAGGACCGCCTGCTCGCGACCGCCGGCCCGGTGCTGACGCATCTGCGCGATGTCACCGGCGAGAGCGCCCAGCTCTACCGGCGCCAGGGCGACATGCGCATCTGCGTGGCGGCGGCCGAGCGTCTCTCGGGCCTGCGGGACACCGTCCCGGTCGGCTCGACGCTGACGATGAAGGCCGGCTCGTCGGCGCAGATCCTGATGGCCTGGGAGGAGCCGGAGCGGCTCCACCGCGGCCTCCAGGGCGCCCGCTTCACGGCGACGGCCCTGTCGGGCGTACGGCGCCGCGGCTGGGCCCAGTCGATCGGTGAGCGGGAGCCGGGCGTCGCGTCCGTCTCCGCGCCCGTACGCGGCCCGTCGAACCGCGTGGTGGCCGCCGTGTCGGTCTCGGGTCCGATCGAGCGTCTGACGCGCCACCCGGGCCGTATGCACGCCCAGGCGGTCATCGACGCCGCCGCCCGTCTCTCCGAGGCGCTCCGCCGCACCGGCTGACGTTCTCCCTGTCCTCTGTTCGTCCCGGCCCACCGCTTCAACGCCGCAGCGGTGAGCCGGAGTTGTACCCGCTTCCGGTCCATTTCCGGTCAATGACGGGCCCGCGCCGAACAGCGAAGAAGCCCTCCCCCGAAGGGAAGGGCTTCTTCGTTCTGTACCCCCGACCGGATTCGAACCGGCGCTACCGCCTTGAGAGGGCGGCGTGCTAGGCCGCTACACAACGGGGGCCTTGCGGATCAGATCCGCGGTGCAGATGAGCTCTGCGAGCTGGCCTACCTGGACTCGAACCAAGAATGACGGTACCAGAAACCGTAGTGTTGCCAATTACACCATAGGCCATGGTGGTTACACCGTACCCCCGACCGGATTCGAACCGGCGCTACCGCCTTGAGAGGGCGGCGTGCTAGGCCGCTACACAACGGGGGCCCTAGCGATCCCACCCGGTCGGAACCGGGTGATGTCACCGTAGATCCACCGGGAGCTACCCAAGTGACCTACAGGATGGATCAGTACCCCCGACCGGATTCGAACCGGCGCTACCGCCTTGAGAGGGCGGCGTGCTAGGCCGCTACACAACGGGGGCTTTGTGGATGCCTATCCACGGGTTGCAGATGAGCTCTGCGAGCTGGCCTACCTGGACTCGAACCAAGACTAACGGAACCAGAAACCGTCGTGCTGCCAATTACACCATAGGCCACCGGAACAACGTCCCCACCAGGGGGATCTTGCTCGGCTTGCGCTTTTCGGGTTCTTGCCTTTCGGCTTGTTCCCCTCGGCGCAGAAAGAACATTACCCGAAGGTGGACGGTGCTCCAAAACGGGTATGCCCTCCGAGCAGGGCCGGGAGCTGGCGGAGGTCCGTGATCCGGTTCAGCTCGGGCCTGCCGCCGCTGCCCGCGCGGTCCAGCCAGATGCCCCGCAGCCCCGCCTCCATCGCGCCCCGGGCGTCGATGTCCGGCTGGTCCCCCACGTACGCGACCTCGCGGGGCCGCAGGTCAAGAGCAGTGCAGGCGGCGTGGAAGGCCTCCGGGGCCGGTTTGGCCACCCCGAGCTCCGCGGCGCAGAGGACGGCCTCGAAGCGGTCCCGTACGCCCAGGACCCGGAGCTTGCGCTCCTGGTTGTGGAGGCTGGAGTTGGACAGAATCCCGTGACGATAGTCATCGGCCAGAAGGTCCAGCACGGGGACGGCGTCGGGGAAGAGTTCCCAGGCCGCCTCGTAATGGGAGACGTACCGCTCGAACCAGCGATCGGCCTCGGCGGTGGTGAGCGAAGGCTCCGCGAGGAAGTCCCGCACCCGCTCCCGCCGCTGCTCCTGGAAGTCGACCCCGCCGGCCTCGAAACGGCGCCAGTGGAGCGCGGTCAGCTCCCGCCAACGACGGAGGGCCTGGTGGACGGAGTCGAATCCGTCCACCAGACCCTCGGCCGTCAGGTGCGCGCTCATGCCGACGTGGTCGGCGCGGGCGTAGTCGAAGATCGTGTCGTCGACGTCCCACAGCACCGCGCGGATGGTCATGGAACGACCGTACCGCCCGGAAGGGGTCAGGCGGCGAGCTTCGCCAGAGCCGCGTCGATGCGGGTCAGGGTCTTCTCCTTGCCCAGGATCTCCAGGGACTCGAAGAGGGGCAGGCCGACCGTGCGGCCGGTGACCGCGACGCGGACCGGGGCCTGGGCCTTGCCGAGCTTGAGGCCGTGGGCCTCGCCGGCGGCCAGGACCGCGTTCTTGAGCGACTCGGGGTCGCTCCAGTCCGCGCCTTCGAGCTTCTCGCGGGCGGTGGTGAGGAGCGCCGCGGGCTCGCCCTTCATCGCCTTGTCCCACGAGGGCTGGTCGAAGACCGGCTCGGACAGGAAGAGGAAGTCCACGTTGGCCGTGATGTCCGAGAGGACGGTGACACGGGTCTGGGCGTGCGGCGCGATGGCCTCCCAGGCGGTCCGGTCGAACTCCTCGGGCGCCCAGTTGGCGAAGGGGGCCCGCAGCCAGGGCTCACAGGCCTCGGCGAAGGCCTTCACGTCCAGCATGCGGATGTGGTCGGCGTTGATCGACTCGGCCTTCTTGAGGTCGAAGCGCGCCGGGTTGGCGTTGACGTCGGCGATGTCGAACTTCGCCACCATCTCGGGGATGGTGAAGATGTCCTGGTCGGCAGAGAAGGACCAGCCGAGGAGCGACAGGTAGTTCAGCAGGCCCTCGGGGAGGAAGCCGCGCTCCCGGTAGAGGTTGAGGGAGGCCTCCGGGTCGCGCTTGGAGAGCTTCTTGTTGCCCTCGCCCATCACGTACGGCAGGTGTCCGAAGGAGGGGATCTCCTTGGCGACGCCCAGCTCGATCAGCGCCTTGTAGAGCGCGACCTGGCGGGGGGTGGAGGAGAGCAGGTCCTCGCCGCGCAGGACGTGGGTGATCTCCATCAGGGCGTCGTCGACCGGGTTGACCAGGGTGTACAGCGGGGCGCCGTTGGCCCGGAGGATGCCGTAGTCCGGCACGTTCTCCGGGGTGAAGGTGAGCTCGCCGCGGACCAGGTCGGTGAAGGTGATCGGGGCGTCGGGCATCCGGAAGCGGACGATCGACGCGCGGCCCTCGGCCTCGTACGCGGCCTTCTGCTCGTCGGTGAGGTCGCGGCAGTGGCCGTCGTAGCCGGAGGGGCGGCCGGCGGCGCGGGCGGCGGCGCGGCGCTCGTCGAGCTCCTCGGTGGTGCAGTAGCAGGGGTACGCGTACCCGCCGGCGAGCAGCTTGTCGGCGACGTCCTTGTAGATGTCCATCCGCTGCGACTGCCGGTACGGGGCGTGCGGGCCGCCGATCTCCGGGCCCTCGTCCCAGTCGAGGCCGAGCCACTTCAGGGAGTCGAGCAGCTGGTCGTACGACTCCTCGGAGTCGCGAGCGGCGTCGGTGTCCTCGATGCGGAAGACCATGGTGCCCTCGTTGTGCCGGGCGAAGGCCCAGTTGAAGAGAGCGGTGCGGACCAGACCCACGTGGGGGTTGCCGGTCGGCGAGGGACAGAAACGGACGCGGATGTTCGCGTTAGCCACGCTTGATCACCTTATTGGTGAGAGTGCCGATGCCTTCGATGGTGACGGCGACCTCGTCGCCGACGTTGAGGGGGCCGACCCCGGCGGGAGTGCCGGTGAGGATGACGTCGCCGGGGAGCAGCGTCATGGCCTCGGTGATGTGGACGACCAGGTCCTCGATGGAGCGGATCATGTCGCTCGTACGACCCAGCTGGCGCTGTTCGCCGTTGACCGTCGCCTGGATGGTCAGGTCGCTCGCGGCAGCCGTGGTCAAGCCGGTCTCCACCCAGGGCCCCAGGGGACAGGAGGTGTCGAAGCCCTTGGCCCGGGCCCACTGCTTCTCGCGCTGCTGGGCGTCGCGGGCGGTGACGTCATTGGCGCAGGTGTAGCCGAAGATGACGTCCTTCACGCGCTCGCGGGGCACCTCGCGGCACATGCGGCCGATGACCACGGCCAGCTCGGCCTCGTGGTGCAGCTCGTTGGAGAAGGAGGGGTACTCGATGGCGTCGCCGGGGCCGATCACCGAGGTGGTGGGCTTGAAGAAGGCGACGGGGACGTCGGGGACCTCGTTGCCGAGTTCGGCGGCGTGCTCCGCGTAGTTGCGGCCGATGGCCACGACCTTGTTGGGGAGCACGGGCGGCAGGAGCCGTACCTTGCTCAGCGGGACCTTGGTGCCGCTGAGCTCGAAGTCGGTGTACGGGATGCCCTTGATGATGTCGAGGACGAGGCCGCCGGACTCGACGGTTCCCTCGCCCTCGACGGCGCCGAAGGCCACATTGCCGTCGATGGAGAATCTGGCGATGCGCACGAGTGCTTTCGCCCCTCACTTGATGCTGGCTGGAGTCTGACGCTCCAGGCTAACGCGGCGCGGGGGCGGCCGACCGGCGTTGGCGCCGGGCTCGTGACAAGGATGACGCGGGTGGGTCCCGGGACGGGGTCAGCGGGACGCGGAGGCGTACGGCTGGGGCTGGTACGGGGCCGGGGGCTGCATGAGGACGGTGCGGCGCGGGTTGGCCGTCTTCGCCGGCAGCTCGGCCGCGTACTCGGGCAGGGCGACCCGGCCGAGGTCTGCGGCGTCCGAGAGGTGGACGAGGGTGGAACGGCGGGGGTTGGCCGTGGAGCCGGGCGTCGTCTTCATCGCGGTGATCTGACCTTGTTCCGGAACGGGCGCCGCGTTCGGGCGCGAGGGGGTGTAAAGCGTCAGGCTAAACATGCGATTCCCTTCGAATGCATGGCTAAGACATCGATCATCGTGTGAGTTTGCTCACCACTGGTGACATATACCGGGCATTACGGACTGTCGCCTGTCGCCACGGAAAGGGACATTCCGCCACTGAATGCTCTATTCCGCTCCTGATCATGGCGACTGGGACACACGGGTACGCGCAGCCATTGGAGAGGAAAAGTCCGAATCCTCCGTGATCATGTTCTACGTGCGGTGACGTTGTGCGCACGGGTTGTCATGACCCTCCCGGCGCGACACGCGGCCCTTGTTGGAGATCCGGCACTGTGCTGGAATTCCACGCACCGCCGCGGGTTTCAAGCCGACACGCAGGAGGCGCAACGCAGCGTCGGCCATGTGGCGGGGAAGGGGGAACTGCGCCGGTCACCGACGACCACCTGGGGTGCTCTCCGCACCCCGATTGACGCCGACACCGTCCTCTCCGTTCATCCGGAAGGACGCCTGGTCCAGAGGTTGCGACGCTAGTGCAGGGACGTTTCAAGAGGGATGGCTCGGGGTCTCCCCAGGCCCGCCAGGGCCGAGCGGATACTCCGGCGGAGCAGGAACCGCGTGCCGGGACCGACCGCGGTCCCTCGGCCTCGCGCACCCCGAACCAGGGTCAGGGACCGTCCGGCGAGGGTGGTGACGGCGGCAGGCGCACGAGCGCCGCGGCCGCTTCCGCCGAGCCGTCCGACGCACCCCCCAAGCCCAAGGCCGAGAACGAGGTCGGCCCCCGAATAGCCCTGCGCAACTGGCGCATCTCCACGCGCCTGGTCGCGCTCCTCACCCTCCCCGTGGTCGCCGCGACCACCCTGGGCGGCATCCGCATCAGCGAGTCGCTCCAGGACATGGAGCAGCTCGACCACATGCAGCTGCTCACCAAGCTGACCCGTGAGGCGACCGACCTCGCGCAGGCCCTGCAGTCCGAGCGCGACCTGTCCGCGGGTCCGCTGGCCAACGGCCGCCCGGTCAGCGACTACCAGGTCGCCAACCCGCGCCGCAGGACGGACCTTGAGTACAAGGCCTTCCTCCAGGCCACCGAGGACGTCCCGGCCACCGAGGGCGACGAGGCGCTGCGCAGCATCCGGCAGAACGTCAACCAGATCGCCTCGCAGGTCAGCCAGCTCCACACGATCCGGCGGAACGCCTATGAGAAGGGCGTCTCCCACTCGGTGACGGTCGAGGCGTACAGCCGCCTCATCCGCTCGCTGCTCGGTCTGTCCCAGGACATGGCACAGGCGACCAGCAACCCCGAGATGATCAAGCGGACCCGAGCGCTCGCCGCGTTCTCGTCCGCCAAGGAGTACGCCTCCATCCAGCAGGCGATCATCGCGGCGGCGCTGCCCCCGAGCGACCGGACCTCCGGCAGGATCCAGCCGGGTGACCGTCTCTACGCCGAGGCCGCGCTCAACTCCGAGGGCGTCGAGCTCAAGTCCTTCCAGGCGATCTACGAGTCGGCCGGCGGTGACGCCACCGAGCGGACCGCCTCCCTGAACACCGGCAACCCGTCGATCACCGCCGCCGAGAAGTACGCCGAGCGCGTCCTCAACTCCGACGCCACGATGCCGGGCGGCCCCAAGCGCGGTCACCTGAACTTCACCGACGAGTACGGCACCAAGATCACCGCCATGAACCGCATCGAGCGCGAGCTGCTCGGTGACATGGAGACCATGGCCCGTGAACTCCGCCAGGAGTCGCAGCGGGACGCCATCGTCAACGGTGCGCTGATCCTCCTCGTCCTCGGTGTCTCGCTCATCGGCGCCTTCGTCGTGGCCCGGTCCATGATCCGCTCGCTGCGCCGGCTCCAGGACACCGCGACCAAGGTCGCCCAGGAACGCCTGCCCGAGCTGGTCAAGCAGCTCTCCGAGTCCGACCCGCAGGACGTCGACACCTCCGTCGAGTCCGTCGGTGTGCACTCCCGGGACGAGATCGGCCAGGTGGCCGCGGCCTTCGACGACGTGCACCGCGAGGCCGTGCGTCTCGCCGCCGAGCAGGCCCTCCTCCGGGGCAACGTCAACGCGATGTTCACCAACCTCTCGCGCCGTTCTCAGGGCCTCATCCAGCGTCAGCTCTCGCTCATCTCCGAACTGGAGTCGCGCGAGGCCGACCCGGACCAGCTGTCCTCGCTCTTCAAGCTCGACCACCTCGCGACGCGCATGCGCCGTAACGGTGAGAACCTCCTCGTCCTCGCCGGTGAGGAGCCGGGCCGCCGCTGGACCCGCCCGGTCCCGCTGGTCGACGTGCTCCGTGCCGCCGCCTCCGAGGTGGAGCAGTACGAGCGCATCGAACTGGCCTCGGTCCCCGCGACCGAGGTCGCCGGCCGGGTCGTCAACGACCTCGTCCACCTCCTCGCCGAGCTGCTCGAGAACGCCACCTCGTTCTCCTCGCCGCAGACCAAGGTCCGGGTCACCGGTCACGCGCTGCCCGACGGCCGGGTGCTCGTCGAGATCCACGACACCGGCATCGGCCTCTCCCCCGAGGACCTCGCCGCGATCAACGAGCGGCTCGCCTCGCCGCCCACCGTGGACGTCTCGGTCTCCCGCCGCATGGGCCTCTTCGTGGTCGGCCGTCTGTCCCTGCGACACGGCATCCGCATCCAGCTGCGTCCGTCCGACTCGGGCGGTACCACCGCGCTCGTCATGCTGCCGGTCGACGTCGCCCAGGGAAACAAGAAGCCGATGCCCAAGCAGGGTGGCGGTGGCCAGGGCGCCATGCCGCCCGGCGCCTCCGCCCCGGGCGGCCGCCTTCCCGCCGGTCCCGGCGCGGCCGGTGGCCCCGCCGGCGGACGTCCGGGCCAGGGCGGTGCGCCGTCCTCGGCGGCCGGTCGCCTCGGCACCGGTGCGCCGCGCGGTCAGGTCGGTACGAGCGGCCCCCGGGCCGCGCTGCCCGCCCGTGACGGTGCCCCGCTCACGGGTGGCCCGCAGGGCGCCCCGCAGTCCCGGACCCCGCAGCCGCAGAACGCGCAGCTGGACCGGACCGGTCAGCTGCCGCAGATCCCCCAGACCCCGCAGGCCCCTCAGGCCCCCGGGAACAACGACCCGCAGCGGCCGGGCCCCGGTGGCGGTCTCATCGGCGGCGCCGCGAGCGCCATCCCCTCCCGCACGGACGTGTGGGGCAGCCAGGGCAGCCCGCAGGCCGGACCCGGCGCGCCGCAGCACGCTCCGCAGGGCCAGGCCCCGGGGGCCGACCAGACCGGTGGGTACGAGTTCCCGCGCGCCGAGCTGCCGGGGGGCAACCCCCAGCCGCAGCGCCCGCAGGCCGCGAGCTGGGGCAACGACCAGGCGCAGCAGCCGGTCCGGCGCCCGCAGCAGGAGATGTCCCCGCTGGACGCCCCGCGCGGTCACGAGGACCCGGAGACGTCGGGCCGGTTCGCGGCGCCGTCGGCCCCCCAGGGCCCCGGCTCCACGGGCCAGTTCCCGCGCCCCGACTTCGGTGCCCCGCTGGGGGCACCTCCCGGGCCGCAGGGCCCAGGGGGACAGTCGCAGGGTCGCCCGCAGCAGGCCCCGCAGGTGTACCAGGGCGGGGTCCAGGACCCGGCCTCGACGGCGCAGTTCCCGCGCCCGGACTTCGGTGCCCCCCAGGGTCCCGGTTCCACCGGCCAGTTCGCGCGGCCCGACTTCGGTGCCCCGCAGCAGCAGCCGCAGGGCCAGAACCAGTACGCCCCGCAGCAGGGCCAGCAGCAGGGCCAGAACCAGCAGGCGTACCAGGGCGGCCAGCAGCAGCAGTTCGGCCGGCAGCCCTTCGTACCGCAGGCACAGCAGCAGGCCCCGCAGCCGCCGGCCCCGCGTCAGCGCACCGGTGGTGGCAGTGGCGACTTCGGCGCTCCGCGCCAGGGCGCCGAGCCGCGTCAGCCGCAGCTCCAGCAGCCGCGCCGTCCGGAGGCCCTGCCGCCGGCCGGTGCCGGCGACGGTCGTACCCCCCTGTACGACACGCTGGAGACCAACTGGTTCAACCAGGAGCAGGCGCAGGAGCAGGCACAGCAGACGACGCAGACCCCGGTCGTGTCGCAGCCGTCCGCTCCGGCTCAGCGTCCGGCCGGTGACCCGGCCGACGGCCGCCAGAACGGCGGGGCCGCCTGGCGGACCTCGCCCAACGACGAGCTGGTGCGCCAGGCCGAGCGGGTGCGCAAGCCCGCGGCCGGCGGTGTCACCACCTCTGGTCTTCCCCGGCGAGTGCCGAAGGCCAACCTCGTACCCGGGACCGCTCAGGAGCAGGCGCACACCGCCGGCCCCCAGGTCTCGCGTGCACCCGACGACGTCCGCGGCCGGCTGACCAATCTGCGCCGCGGCATCCAGCAGGGCCGTCAGGCAGGTAACTCGACCACGGGTAATCACCACCTCGGTCCGAACCATCAGCAGGAGCGTTAGTTGAACGCGATGAGCCAGGCGGCGCAGAATCTGAACTGGTTGATCACCAACTTCGTGGACAACACCCCTGGGGTGTCCCACACGGTGGTGGTCTCCGCCGACGGACTCCTGCTGGCCATGTCCGAAGGATTCCCCCGCGACCGTGCCGACCAGCTGGCGGCGGTCGCGTCCGGACTGACCTCGCTGACCGCGGGTGCGTCCCGGATCTTCGAGGGGGGTCCCGTCGCGCAGACCGTGGTGGAGATGGAGCGCGGCTTCCTCTTCCTCATGTCGGTCTCCGACGGCTCCTCGCTGGCCGTGCTCGCCCACCCCGAGTGCGACATCGGCCTCGTGGGCTACGAGATGACGCTGCTGGTCGACCGGGCCGGCAGTGTCCTCACCCCGGATCTCCGCGCGGAGCTCCAGGGCAGCCTGCTCCACTAGCCGGGTTGCCTCACGGAAAACCCACCGCACCACCGACCGACAGGGCGGTACGCCCCTCCGTACCGCCCTGGCACCGTTATCCGTCCGGCCGCCCCACCCGGCCCCCCACCGGCCCCATCAGACGGCAGATCGTTTGCCGTCACGCCCGGAGGATTCATGACCCCGCCCCCCGCCTCTCACGATCCGTACGGCAATTCAGTCGACGAGTACGGACATGAGGGCGACCAGCCGCTGGTGCGTCCGTACGCGATGACCGGCGGCCGGACCCGGCCGCGTTACCAGCTCGCCATCGAGGCGCTGGTCAGCACCACGGCCGACCCGGCGCACCTCGCCACGCTCCTCCCGGAGCACCAGCGGATCTGCCACCTGTGCCGTGAGGTCAAGTCGGTGGCCGAGGTGTCGGCTCTGCTGTCGATGCCCCTCGGTGTCGCCCGCATCCTCGTCGCCGACCTGGCGGAGGCCGGCATGGTGGCGATCCACCAGCCGGGCAACGGAGAGACCGGCGGCACGCCGGACGTGACTCTGCTCGAAAGGGTGCTCAGTGGACTTCGCAAGCTCTAGCGGCGGCGCGGCCCGTTCAACCACCAGCGCGAAGATCGTGGTGGCGGGTGGCTTCGGCGTGGGCAAGACCACGTTCGTGGGCGCCGTCTCGGAGATCAACCCGCTGCGTACCGAGGCCGTCATGACGTCCGCGTCCGCGGGCATCGACGACCTCACGCACACGGGTGGCAAGACGACGACGACCGTGGCCATGGACTTCGGCCGCATCACGCTGGACCAGGACCTGATCCTGTACCTCTTCGGTACGCCGGGCCAGGACCGCTTCTGGTTCATGTGGGACGACCTGGTCCGCGGCGCCATCGGCGCCGTCGTCCTGGTCGACACCCGCCGTCTCGCCGACTGCTTCCCCGCGGTCGACTACTTCGAGAACAGCGGACTGCCGTTCGTCATCGCCCTCAACGGCTTCGACGGGGCCCAGCCGTACCAGCCCGAGGAGGTCCGCGAGGCCCTCCAGATCGGCCCCGACACCCCCATCATCACCACGGACGCCCGCCACCGCGCGGACGCCAAGAGCGCGCTCATCACGCTCGTCGAGCACGCCCTCATGGCCCGCCTCAAGTAACGGGACCAACCGGGGCGGTTGTCATATGCCACCGCCAGGGGCGGTCTGTGTCCTTCGACACGGCCGCCCGCGCGTTCATAACATTTCGACAGAGAATTGGGGCGCCTCGGACACCCGACGCATCCGATCGGTGTCACTGCGCTCACATGAGCCCCGCCATTTGGCGGGGCTCGCTCTTTATGCCCGTTTTATACGAGGTCTGGACCGGCGAAAGCCGCCAGTGCCCACTGTTTGGAACCGACCCCCTTCACGTGCTGCAATTCATGAACTCCCGAGTAGTACGGCCCTGAACGAAACACCGGCACAACGTAGGTGCCGACGCCGAGAGGTTGTTGGTCGAGTGAGGCGCAGCAAGGAAAGCTCCGCGGAGCAGGAGACACGGGGCAACTTCACCCCGCCGTCGCGGACGGTGATGTCGCCCGCGGACGTGCCCGTGACGCAGCCCGCCGTGGTCGCCACCCCGGGCAGCTCCAGCAAGCTTTCGCCCCGCAACTGGCGCGTGCCCACCAGGCTGAACGCGATCCTCCTCATACCCGTGCTGGTCGGCCTCGTCATGGGCGGCTTCCAGGTCAAGGGAGCGATCGACACCTGGCAGGAGGCGCAGGACGCCGAGAAGACGGCGCTCATCGTGCGCGCCGCCTCGGAGTACAGCACCGCCCTCCTCAACGAGCGGGACCTCACCGCGGGCCCGCTGCTCGCGGCCAAGTCCGCCGAGGACCGCAAGAGCGACGACGTCACGCGGGCGTACGCCGCGACCGACGCCGCCCGGATCAAGTTCGACGAGGCCGCCAAGAACCTGCCCTCGGGCCAGGGTCTCGAGCGCCGCCTCCGGCTCTTCAAGGACGAGGAGCCGAAGCTCGACGCGCTGCGCAAGGCCGCGTACACCCGCTCCCTCGACCCGGTGAACACCCAGCTCGGGTACACCGGCGTCCAGCACTACCTCACCGAGTTCTCCAACGAGCTCGGCCTCGGCACCGGCAACGTCACCGCCTACGGCCGTAGCGTCTACGCCATCCAGCTGGCCAAGGGCGCCGAGTCGCTCCAGCGCTCCATCGGCACCCAGCTCCTGGTCCGGCCCAGCCGCACCGAAGCCGTCTTCGCCCAGCAGTCCGTGGCGTTCAACTCGTACAACTACCTGGAGCAGATCGCCCTCGGCGAGTTCTCCTCCGGTGGTATGCCCGAGGACGTCGAGATGCTGAAGAAGGTCATGGCGGGCAAGGCCGCCGAGGGCGCCAAGCAGATGCAGGCCGCCGGCGTCGACCTGCCCAAGGGCAAGGACGGCTCCGTCTACTCCGGCTCCGCCACCGCGATCGGCACCGCCAAGGACCCCGAGGCCCTCGCGGCGCTCAAGTCCAAGGGCGTCACGGCCGAGACCTGGATGGCCGTCGCCACCGCCAAGTTCGACGGCTACTCCCAGGTGGAGAAGGCCCTGGTCGACAAGGCCGTGGCCGAGGCGATCAAGATCTCCGACGAGGCCAAGACCGACGCCTGGGTCATCGGTGGCATCGTCGTCATCGCCCTGCTCGCCGCCTTCATCCTGGCCGGGATGATGGCCCGCCAGATGAGCCGCTCGATGCAGCAGCTGCGCACCGCCGCCTTCGGCATCGCCGAGCAGCGCCTGCCGATGCTGGTCGACCAGCTCTCGCGTACCGAGCCGGGCCGTGTCGACACCCGCGTCCAGCCGATCCCGATCGACACGCAGGACGAGATCGGCGAGGTCGCCCGCGCCTTCGACCAGGTCCACCGCGAGGCCGTCCGGCTCGCCGCCGAGCAGGCCATGCTCCGTGGCAACGTCAACGCGATCTTCACCAACCTCTCGCGCCGCAACCAGTCGCTGATCGAGGGCCAGCTGACCCTCATCACCGACCTGGAGAACAACGAGGCCGACCCGGACCAGCTGGAGAACCTCTTCCGCCTGGACCACCTCGCGACCCGTATGCGCCGCAACGGCGAGAACCTCCTCGTCCTCGCGGGCGAGGAGCCCGGCCGCCGCTGGGACCAGCCGGTCCCGCTGGTCGACGTCATGCGCGCCGCCTCCTCCGAGGTGGAGCAGTACGAGCGCATCGAGCTGGCAGGCGTCCCGGAGGCCGAGATCCACGGCCAGGCCGTGACCGACCTCGTGCACCTGCTCGCCGAGCTCCTGGAGAACGCCACCACGTTCTCCTCCCCCCAGACCAAGGTCCGCGTCACCGCGACCCGTCTCCCCGACGGCCGTGTGATGGTCGAGATCCACGACAAGGGCATCGGCCTCACCGCCGAGGACTTCGCGGACATCAACCACAAGCTGGCCAACCCGCCGACCGTCGACGCCGCCGTCTCGCAGCGCATGGGCCTCTTCGTGGTCGGCCGGCTCGCCGACCGCCACGGCGTCCGGGTCCAGCTGCGCCCCTCGGGCGAGCAGGCCGGTACGACCTCGCTGGTCATGCTGCCGGACGCGATCACCCACGGTGGTGGTGGCGAGCAGCCGCTCCAGGGCGACTTCACGGTCTCGCAGATCATTCCGCAGCAGCAGCAGCAGCCGAGCGCCTTCGAGAGCGCACCGCAGCAGCAGCAGCCGATGCTGACCGCCGCCGACCTCGGCTTCGACGACTCGCGTTACGAGCAGCCGGCCGAGGAGGAGCGCCAGCTCGACCCGGTCGACCGCTCGCTGAAGCGCGAGGGGCGGCGTGCCGCCCTGGAGGCCCAGGCGCAGGGTGGCGACCGGCCGCTCTTCCGCGACGAGGCGGAGCAGCCGGAGGAGTACGGGCAGCAGCAGGCCCAGGAGTACCCGGCCGAGCAGTACGCCCCGGCGCAGGATTACGGACAGCAGCAGCCCCAGGGGACGCAGGAGTACGGCCAGGAGTACGCGGGCGGCTTCGCGCAGCAGCAGGACGGCTACGCGTACCCGCAGCAGGGCTACGAGGCGTACCCCCAGCAGGGCTATGCGGAAGCTTCGTACGAGACCCCGGCAACCGAACACCAGCAGTACGGCAATGCGTTCGATCCCCAGTCCCACCAGGCAGACTGGCAGGATCAGAGCGCTTACCAGGGCGGCTACCAGCAGCAGTACGGAGCGGAATCGGAATCTGCTCCGAGCGCTCCCGAACAGGCCCCCGACCGCGTAGGCTTCGACCGTCCGGGTCCGACCCCCAGTGCCGCCCCGGACGCCGGTCACGCGCTGACCGACGCCGGACTGCCGCGCCGCGGCAGCGTCGCCTCGCCGACCCAGCAGGCGCCGCAGCAGCAGGCACCGCAGCAGGTGAAGCCCGCGCAGCCGGCGCAGGAGCAGCAGAACGACGCCACCGCCACCGACGAATGGCGCTCGACCAACGACGAGCGCTGGCAGCGGGCCGGGAAGCTCAAGGACCCGAAGGCGGGCGGGGTCACCTCGTCCGGTCTCCCCCGCCGGGTCCCGAAGGCCAACCTGGTCGAGGGCACGGCTGAGCAGACCCCGCAGGGCGGCCCCCAGGTCTCCCGCGCACCCGAGGACGTACGGGGCAGGTTGAGCAACCTGCGCCGTGGTGTCCAGCAGGGACGCAGCGCGGGAACGGACACGAACGGATCGGGCCTCGGCCCGGGCAGTACCTACAACCAGGAGCGTTAGTGTGAGCATGAGCCAGGCGGCGCAGAATCTGAACTGGTTGATCACCAACTTCGTGGACAACACCCCCGGGGTGTCGCACACGGTGGTGGTCTCCGCCGACGGACTCCTGCTGGCGATGTCCGAGGGTTTCCCCCGGGACCGCGCCGACCAGCTGGCGGCCGTCGCCTCCGGACTGACCTCGCTGACCGCGGGCGCGTCCCGGATCTTCGAGGGTGGTGCGGTCAATCAGACCGTGGTGGAGATGGAGCGCGGCTTCCTCTTCATCATGTCGGTCTCGGACGGCTCCTCGCTGGCCGTCCTCGCCCACCCGGAGGCCGACATCGGTCTCGTGGGCTACGAGATGGCTCTGCTCGTGGACCGCGCGGGCAGCGTCCTGACTCCTGACCTCCGGGCGGAGCTTCAGGGAAGTCTTCTCAACTAACAGACAGACAGTGCGTTTCGCGCCACCGCCCCGTAAGGTGCGGTGGCGCGGTTTCCAAGGGACATGGACCGCGAGGCAGTCGGAGGAGGAGACGTGGGAACACCACCGGGCTCAAGCCCCTACAACGGTTATGACGCGTACCAGGCGCCGCTCGGCGACACCACGCAGAACCGGTTCAACTTTCCCTCCACGCCGAGCAGACAGGGTGTGTCGCAGCCCTACCGGCAGCCTCACGCCCAGCCTGCGGGTGCGCAGGGCTCCTCGCGTGCTCCTTCCGCCGCCGGTTCCAGCAGCTCGGGCGGGCACAACCCGCTGGTGCGTCCGTACGCGATGACCGGCGGCCGGACCCGGCCGCGCTACCAGCTCGCCATCGAGGCGCTGGTCAGCACCACGGCCGATCCGGCGCGGCTGCAGGGGCAGTTGCCCGAGCACCAACGGATCTGCCGGCTGTGCTTCGAGATCAAGTCGGTCGCGGAGATCTCGGCCCTTCTCTCCATCCCCCTCGGCGTCGCCCGAATCCTCGTCGCCGACCTGGCAGAGGCCGGACTTGTCGCCATCCACCAGCCGGGCGGCGACGAAGCCGCCGGCGGTCAGCCAGACGTGACACTGCTCGAAAGGGTGCTCAGTGGACTTCGCAAGCTCTAGCGGCGGCGCGGCCCGTTCAACCACCAGCGCGAAGATCGTGGTGGCGGGTGGCTTCGGCGTGGGCAAGACCACGTTCGTGGGCGCCGTCTCGGAGATCAACCCGCTGCGTACCGAGGCCGTCATGACGTCCGCGTCCGCGGGCATCGACGACCTCACGCACACCGGCGACAAGACGACGACGACTGTCGCCATGGACTTCGGCCGCATCACGCTGGACCAGGACCTGATCCTGTACCTCTTCGGTACGCCGGGCCAGGACCGCTTCTGGTTCATGTGGGACGACCTCGTCCGCGGCGCCATCGGCGCCGTCGTCCTGGTCGACACCCGCCGTCTCGCCGACTGCTTCCCCGCGGTCGACTACTTCGAGAACAGCGGACTGCCGTTCGTCATCGCCCTCAACGGCTTCGACGGGGCCCAGCCGTACCAGCCCGAGGAGGTCCGCGAGGCCCTCCAGATCGGCCCCGACACCCCCATCATCACCACGGACGCCCGCCACCGCGCGGACGCCAAGAGCGCGCTCATCACACTCGTCGAGCACGCCCTCATGGCCCGCCTGCGGTAGCTGTCCCCCGGCGTTTCGTACCGAAGGCCGCGTTCCCCCCCGGGGAGCGCGGCCTTCGGCGTGTCCGGAGCGCGGCCTCGCGGCGCCGCCAGGGCCCTGACAGCGCGAAGGAGGGCCGGAACCCGGTGATACCGGGTTCCGGCCCTCCTCGGGCCGATCGTGCGATCAGCGCCAGCTGTGCGGCGCGCGGAAGCCGTGCTCGCGCTCCAGTCGGCGCCAGCCGGCCGTGGTGCGGGCGTGGTGGTCCGTCGTCGCGTCCTCGTCGGACCGGGCGGCGGCGCGGGCGAGCAGCACCGCCGTGATGGCGGCCAGCTCCTCGGGGTCGGCGAGGCCCTTCTCGACACGGAGAAGGTTGGCAGGGGTTGTCACGTGGATGACTCCTCTTACTGAGGCGGGTTGCCGTGCTTGCGGGACGGCAGGTCGGCGTGCTTGGTGCGGAGCATCGCGAGGGACCTGATGAGCACCTGGCGGGTGTCGGCGGGGTCGATGACGTCGTCGACCAGGCCGCGCTCCGCCGCGTAGTACGGGTGCATCAGCTCGGCCTTGTACTCCTTGACCATGCGGGCTCGCATGGCCTCGGGGTCCTCGGCCTCGGCGATCTGCTTGCGGAAGATCACGTTGGCGGCGCCCTCGGCGCCCATGACCGCGATTTCGTTGGTGGGCCAGGCGTACGTCAGGTCGGCGCCGATGGACTGGGAGTCCATGACGATGTATGCGCCGCCGTACGCCTTGCGCAGGATCAGGCTGATCCGGGGCACGGTCGCGTTGCAGTACGCGTACAGCAGCTTCGCGCCGTGGCGGATGATTCCACCGTGCTCCTGGTCGACGCCCGGCAGGAAGCCGGGTACGTCCAGAAGGGTGACGATCGGGATGTTGAAGGCGTCGCACATCTGCACGAAGCGGGCGGCCTTCTCGGAGGCCTCGATGTCCAGGACACCGGCCAGCGTCTGGGGCTGGTTGGCGACGAGACCGACGACCTGGCCGTCGAGCCGGGCGAGGGCGCAGATGATGTTGCGGGCCCAGCGCTCGTGGATCTCCAGGTAGTCGCCGTCGTCGACGAGCTCCTCGATGACCTTGTGCATGTCGTACGGGCGGTTGCCGTCGGCCGGGACCAGGTCGAGCAGGACGTCGGAACGGCGGTCCGCCGGGTCCTCGGAGGCGACGGTCGGCGGGTTCTCGCGGTTGTTCTGCGGGAGCATCGACAGGAGGTAGCGGACCTCCGCGATGCAGGTCTCCTCGTCGTCGTAAGCGAAGTGGGAGACACCGGAGACACCCGCGTGGACATCGGCGCCGCCGAGGCCGTTCTGGGTGATCTCCTCGCCGGTGACCGCCTTGACGACGTCCGGTCCGGTGATGAACATCTGCGAGGTCTCGCGGACCATGAAGACGAAGTCCGTGAGGGCCGGGCTGTAGGCCGCGCCGCCGGCGCACGGGCCGAGCATCACCGAGATCTGCGGGATGACGCCCGAGGCGCGGGTGTTGCGCTGGAAGATGCCGCCGTAGCCGGCGAGGGCGGAGACGCCCTCCTGGATGCGGGCGCCGGCGCCGTCGTTCAGGGAGACCAGCGGGGCACCGGCCGCGATGGCCATGTCCATGATCTTGTGGATCTTCGTCGCGTGCGCCTCGCCGAGCGCGCCGCCGAAGATCCGGAAGTCGTGCGCGTAGACGAAGACCGTCCGGCCCTCGACCGTGCCCCATCCGGTGATCACACCGTCGGTGTACGGCTTCTTCGCCTCCAGGCCGAAGCCCTGGGCGCGGTGCCGGCGCAGTTGCTCGACCTCGTTGAAGGAACCGGGGTCGAGCAGCAGCTCGATGCGCTCGCGCGCCGTCAGCTTGCCCTTCGCGTGCTGGGCCTCGGTCGCGCGCTCACTCGGGCCACGCAGGGCCTGCTCGCGCAGGACGTGCAGCTCGGCCACTCGGCCACGGGCGTCGGCGGGCTCGCTCGGGATCTGATCCACAACGGTCATGTTCCGACCCTACGAAGTCGGACAAGAAAACCCCGCCGTCGACTCCGTACAGTCTCCCGTGTCGATTCCTGGTGGGGCTGGACAGAACGATGACCCGACCAGCGCGAGTGAACAGCCAGGGACCCCCCGTGTTTGTAGGGTTCCGACACCGACCTCAGCGAGTCGGGATGATTCGGGCACTGCCCGTCATGCGCGTGGGCGGCGGATCGCCGCGGCCGTGCTCCGCACCAGCATGGCATCTTCCGCGGCGCCGCCGACCGGGTGGGCCATCGACCGCGGCACCCCCGCTCCCCTGAAGAAGGGGCACGGCGAGACGTGTGCGGCGCCTCGCCGTGCCCCCTGGGGGTGCTCTCTGAGCAGGCCCGTACGGGTTGGCCCGTGCGGGTGACCTCCTCTGTGCACTCCGGTCAGCTCACGTCAGCTCTCTTCTCGGCTCACGTCGGCTCTTCTCGGCCATTTCAGCTTCCGCAGTGGAAGCGGGCGTTCCCCCAGTCCGCGTGGTCGTTGCCGTTGCTGTCGCCTCCATCGCCGACCACCAGGTCGACCCAGGTGGCGCCGGTGACGTCGGCGGTGAGCGACCAGGCCGTGTCCGTGGCCTTGAGGACCGGGGACTTCACCTTCTCCGTTCCGTCGGCGAGGACGCTGAACTGGACGCTGCCCCGGCTGGTCTGGACGTCGTCCACCCCGACCTCGGCGGTGAGGGAGGTGCAGCGGCCGCCCAGGTAGTAGCGGACCTTCGCGGGCGCGTGGCTGCCGAGGCCCTTGGCGTACGTCACTCCCCCGATGCGCAGTGGGGAGCCGTCGCCGGTGCCCGTCTCGCCGTTGGAGAGGTCGCGCTCGACGGGGCCCCAGCCGTTGGCGGCCGAGGTCCAGTCCAGGTCACTGGCCCAGCTGTCGGCGGTGGGCGGCGGGGGCAGCGTACGGACGGTGGTGGCGGCGGTGAGCTTCCGCTCCCCTCCCCCGATCGCGTAGGCGACGGAGGCGTCGAGCGTGTACGGCCGGTAGGCCGCGTCCACCGGAGGTGTCACCTGCCAGGTGGCGGTGGCCTTCCCGCCCGCCGCGACCGTGCCCAGGGTGACGGGTGCGGCCGGTTCGGCGGTCCAGCCGGCCGGGAGGGTGAGTTCGGCCCGGGCGCCGGAGACCTCGCCCGCCTCGTCGTTGGCGAAGGTGGCCGTGACCTCGTTCGGGCGGCCCGGCTCCAGGGTCTCGGGCGCGGCGACGGTGAGCGTGCCGCAGGCGGCGCGCTCGGCGGCCGGGCCGAGGTCGGTGACGGTGAAGGCGTCGAGGACGAAGTCGGCGCCGTCCGGGGCGTCACCGCGCTTGCGCAGGCCCGTCCAGGTGTCGCCGCAGCCGGCCGTGACGGTCTCGGAGAAGTGCCCGTCGGCCCTCTGCTGCCCGATGGGGGTGCGGCGGGTCTCCACGGAGGTCCCGTTCGCACGGTCGTAGCCGGTGACCCACTCGTACGCGCCCGCGTGGCTCGACCGGTAGTCGTACTCGACGCGGTAGGTGCGGCCGTCCTCCATGGGGACGGTCCAGGGCGCGGTCCGGTAGACCAGTCCGCTGTTCTCGTCGTGGGACTTGAGGGACTCGGAACCGCCGATGACGTCGTCGATCAGCTTCCCGTTCCAGCCGGCCTGGGTGAACGGGGCGTGCAGCTGGGCGATGTGGGTGCGCGGGTCGGTCGTACCGCCGGAGTCGCCCTTGAGGAAGGGGCCCCAGCCCTGGTCGACGGCCTCGAAGTCCTCGTACACCAGCGTTCCGGCCTTGCCGGCGGGGGAGTTGGCGACGATCCGGACGTCGTCGATCCGGACGGTGGCGGCGCTGCCGCTCGCGGCCTGGATCCGCAGCGGGGTGGTGCCGCCGACCGGTGCGGTGAAGGTGACCTTGGCGCGCTGGAAGCGGGTGCCGTTCCAGTCGGAGGCGGCGACCCGGTCCTGGAGCGAGGAGCGTTCGACGGTGACGGCCCGCCCGCCGACCGAGAGGGTGGTGGGCCGGGTGGCGCCCGCCGCGACCTCGATCAGGGCGGAGGCGGTGTACCGCTTGCCGGGGGTGAGTCCGGTGATCTGCTGGCGGACCGAGGCGGTGGCGGTGCCGGAGAGCTTGGCGCTGTTGCGGCCCTGCTCGTCGGTGTCACGGGCGACGGTGCCGGTCTTGGTCCAGCCGGTGAGCTTCGCGTCGTTGAAGCCGGGGTCCTTCACCGGGGTGCCCTGGCCCCACTTGGCGGCGGCCTGGTCGGGCGCGCGGTCGGGGTAGAGGACGTAGGGCTGCCCGGCGACGGCGTCGAGGGTGATCTTCCCGCCGGTGGGCCGCACGGTGGCGGTCTTCACCCGCCCGTTGTCGGTGAGCTTGTAGACGGAGTACGAGCCGGCACCGGCCGGGACGGCCCAACTGGTCGTACCGCCGGCCTTGTTGTAGTGGTAGAGCTTCTTGGCGCCGTCCTTTCCGCCGTCCCAGGGCAGCAGGTAGTTCTCGCCGTCCAGGACCTTGCGGCCGTTGTCGTAGAAGGTGCGGCGGCCGTCCTCGACGCTGCCGCGGACCCCGCCGGTGAAGGTGAGGTCGTTGCCGTTCCAGCGGGTGATCTTCTGCTGCTGGAGGTACTTCGCGGGCAGGTTCCGCTGCCAGATGTTGGCGGTGAAGGCGTTCCAGTCGGTCTCGCCGGTCCAGCCCTCGAAGTCGACGAGGGCGGTCTGGCCGAGGACCGGGTGGTTGTTCCAGATGTCCTTCTCGCCGTTGCGGATGAAGCGGACGATCTGCGAGTTGATGCCCTTGTTGGTGGCGCCGCCGTAGTCGAGGTCGTTGGCCCAGTGGGACCAGAGGGAGGCCCGCTCGAACTTCTCGGACCACTCGGTGGCGACGTTCCAGCCCTGTGCCTGGACGGCGCGCATCGTCTCGTCGGCGATCCAGCCATGGGTGTAGTAGACGTCGATGTAGAGCGTGGAGAGGTTGCGGTCGGTCTCGTCGCGCAGCTGCTGGAAGCGGCGGGCGAGGTCGCCGCTGTTGATGTCGCGGCGCTGGTCGATGTAGTAGCTCTGGTTGAGCCAGTTCCAGCCGGGCTTCGTCTTGTCGACGAGGGTCTCGCTGAAGTTCTTCGCCTCGGGGTACGACTCGGTGGCGTTGACGTGGACGCCGAAGTCCGCACCCCACTTCCGGCCCTCCTTGAGGAGGACGTTGAGGTCGGCGAGGCCGCCGGCCCGCTTGTTGTAGTTGCCGCCGTAGTCGGGGTGGGCGGAGTCGTGGCCCTCGGAGCCGTACCCCTTGAGCAGCGCGAACTGGCCGAGTCCGTCGGTGGAGAGCGAGATCCGCTTGACGTCGTCGAGGGTGCGCAGGAAGGGATGGGTGGCCTGGGAGGCGAAGTTGAACGGGATGTGGGCGACGACCCGGTCGGGGGTCTGCTCGCTGCCGGGGGCCTTGATCCCGATCGTACGGAAGGCGACGGCGCCGTCCTGCCAGTCGGTGGCGCCGTCGGCGTTGGCGTCGGGGGTGACGACGACCTTGGCCCAGGGCAGGCCGTCACCGCTCGCGGGCTTCGGGGCACCCTCGCCGCGGTAGGTCCACTGGCCGGACCAGACGCCGACGCGGGTCTCGGTGCCGCTCTTGCGGGCCTGGTGCCAGAAGCGGGCGCCGTCGCGGGCGGACGCCCCGGTGGGCTTGTCGTAGCTGGAGTTGGACTCGACGGCGGCGGCGAGCTGCCCGGTGCTGACGATCGCGTAGCTCGCGCCGACCGGGTTCGCGTCGGCGGCGGTCGCGTCGGTGACCCCTGCGAAGACATCGGCGGTACGGGTGGAGTCGGGGTCGAGCCGGGTGAAGGCGGTCGCCGCGCCGGCGTCCGAGGAGCCCACGGAGACCAGGTCGTGGCCCGGTATGTCGAGGGTGCCGACCCGGAAGGCCTCGGTGTCGCGGACGGCGGTCACCTTGAAGGTGGTGGTCCGCCCCTCGACGCCGAGGCGCGCGTCGATCTCGACGCCGGGCAGCTCGGGGAAGGTGAGGGTGTACACGGCGGAGGAGGCGGTCAGGACGGGGGCGCCCTTGGCCCGTACGGTGCGGGCGGTGCCGTTGAGGACGATCTCCGTGATCGGGGCCGTACTGCCGAGGAGGCGGGCACCGGTCGTGCGGTCGGTGTACGAGAGGACGCGGGGGAAGTCCTCGGCGACGGCGACGGAGAGCCGGCCGGAGGCGATGACGGGGCTGTCGGCGGCCGCGGTGGCGGCTGCGGCGCCTCCGGCCGGAGCGCCCCCGGCCGTGGTGCCCCCGGCCTCGGTGCCTTCGGCGAGGGCAGGCCCGGCCAGGGCGAACACGGCGGAGGAAGCGACGGCGAGCGCGCAGACTGCACGGATTCTTCGCGAAGGGGGGAGGGACATGCGCACTAGTTGGCCCCGCCCCGGCGGCACCGTCAACGAGATCGAGCCGCGCGGGCCCCTCCAGTCCAAGAATCCCCTTCGGTTAGTCCAAGTGACCACCGAAGGGGTTTCCTTGAGGCCGGCGGCCGGTCAGCAGCCGCCGCAGTTGTAGAAGGTCACGTCCCAGTGGTTGCCCTCGTCGGCGTAGACGTTGCCCGCGCCGGACTTCCACTGCGGCGCGCCGTCCCCGCGTACACCGATGTACGTGAATGTGTTCTTCACGTAGTTGGTGACACAGGTGGCCTTGCCGAAGTCGAGCTTGTAGCCGTTCCAGTGGGAGTACGTGCCGCTCGCGTGGCCCGTCTCGGTGCCGCCGGTGATGTTCAGGGCGCAGCCGCTGGCGCTCTTCAGGGTCTGGGCGCCCTGGGCGGTGGCCAGGTTGAGCTGGTCGAAGGACGTGCAGGTGGAGACGTTGCGGTTGGAGCAGTTGCCGGACGAGGACCAGGTGATCCCGGAGGACCGGAACATCGAGGTCGCGGTGGCGTGGCTGATCTTGGTGACCGCGTGGGCCTCGCCTGCGGCGGTGAGGACGCCGACGCCGGGCGCGAAGAGGGCGCCGAGGACGAGGGCCAGGGCGGTGAGGACGGAGCGGAACTTCATCGGGAGTGCCTCCTGCTGGTGACCGTGACGGTTGGGGACGGCAGTGCAGGTGGTGCCGGTGGCGCTGATGGAACCGTGGCGCAGGGAGATGGTGCCGCAGTTCTACGCGCGTCCGAAAGGGGGCGTCGGCTTCCGGTTCGCCTCATCCGGATGAACATCCTCCCTAGATGTTGAAAGTTGAACGGAATACGTCTACAGTCATTCTCGTTGAAGGTTCAACAAGTGCCGATCAACGACACATCTTCGATCAAGGAGCAGTCAGTCATGGGTCTCTTCAACCGCAAGAGCAACGAGTCCGCCGTCGCCGTCGCCACCCTCCCCGTCGACCCGGCCCTGGCCGCCCTGACCGGCGCGTACACCATCGACCCGGCCCACAGCAGCATCGGCTTCACCGTCCGTCACGCCATGGTCACCAACGTCCGCGGCACCTTCGCCGAGCACGAGGGCGCCCTCACGCTGGACGGCGCGAACCCGGACGCCTCCACCGCCTCCATCGACGTCAAGATCGCCTCGATCGACACGGGCATCGGCGACCGCGACGGTCACCTGCGCAGCGGCGACTTCTTCGACGCCGAGCAGTTCCCGCTGATGAGCTTCCGCTCCTCGACCGCCGAGCAGCTGGGCGGCGACAAGTACCGGATCACCGGCGACCTGACCATCAAGGACGTCACGAAGCCGCTCGCCATCGACCTGGAGTTCAACGGCTCCGCGACGGACGTGTACGGCAACGAGCGCGTCGGCTTCGAGGGCTCCGCCGAGATCCTGCGCTCCGACTGGGGCCTGACCTGGAACGCGGCCCTGGAGACCGGCGGCGTGATGGTCAGCGACAAGGTCAAGCTGAACTTCGACATCTCCGCGATCAAGAACGCCGCCTGAGCCTGATCATCCCCGGGAACCCTCCCCGGTCACACGAGCGCGCCCGCCCTCCGCCACAGCGGAAGGCGGGCGCTCGGCGTTGCGCGGCGGCGCTCCTGGGGGGTGTCTCGCCGATCAGACCGGGCTCGCGGCCTGATCGGCAAGACACCCCCTAGCTCCGGCTCCCGGCCGCCGCTGCCGCCGCTGCCACCGCCGGGATCAGGCGGTCGTTCTCGGCGGCGCCGGGGCCGCCGCCGAAGGCGAAGCGGCGGCGGGTGTAGCTGTAGGCGAGGCCGGTGGCCGGGTCGGCGAAGGCCTGGGAGCCGGGGGCGCCGCTGTGGCCGACGGCGGCCGGGGTGAGGGCCGGGTACCGGGTGGCCAGCGGGACGAAGCCGAGGCCGAAGGCGTTCTTCTCGCCGGTCACCAGGTCCGTGCCGGTGGAGTGGATCCGGGCGACCTCGGCCAGGGTGTCCGGCTTCAGGAGCGGGGCGTGCCCGTCGAGCTCGCCGGCGATGGCGGCGTACATCCGGGAGAGGCCGCGCGCGGAGCCGATGCCGCCGCCGGAGAGCGGCGCCAGCGCCCGTACCGTACGGGAGTTGGCGTACCCGCAACCGTCGAACGGCGGGTCCGCGTGGAGGTTGAACGCGATGGCCATGAGGCTGTCGGGGGCGATCGGGTTCTCCGCGAGGAGCGCCTGCTCGGCGGGCGTGGGCAGCATCGGCAGGGCCGTACGGAAGCGGGGCTCCAGTTCCTCGGGCAGGCCGAGGTAGTAGTCGAGTGCGTACGGGGCGCGGACCCGCTCCTCGAACGTCTCCCGGATCGTCCGGCCGGTGGCCCGCAGCACGACCTCGCCGACCAGGGCACCGATCACGAGGGCGTGGTAGCCGTGGGCGGTGCCGGGCTCCCAGAAGGGGCGCTGGCCGGCGAGCCGGGCGGCCACCGCACGGTCGTCGGCGAGTTCGTCGAGGCTGAAACCTCCGTCGGCGCCGATCACGCCGGAGCGGTGGGCGAGCAGCTGGCGCAGGGTCAGCTTCCCCTTGCCCTCGGCGGCGAACTCCGGCCACCAGGAGGAGACTTCGCGCTCCAGGTCGAGGGCGCCTTCCTGGACGAGGAGGGCGGCGACCAGGGCCATGGCGCCCTTGGAGGAGGAGTAGAGGCCGAGGAGCGAGTCCCCGTCGACCCCGTCGCCGCCCCAGAGGTCCACGACGAGGCGGCCGTGGTGGTGCACGGCGAGCTGGGCTCCGCCGTCGCGTGCTTCGTTCGCCACGACCGTGGCGAACTCCTCCCTCACGGCCTCGAATCCGGACTCCACCGTGCCGTGGACGCGGACGTCACTCATCGCAGTACTCCCCCTGAAAGCGGCTGACTTGTCTCAGACCCGGAACGATCGAGGGCGCGCTTTCCTTCCCGGGCACCGTCCCGCAACGCGCCCCGCGTCCCGTCCCCGTCCCGTCCCGCTTCAGGACGCCTGAACCGCTGGTCAACGGCATTGTCAGTGGCGGCGGCTAGCGTCGGCGGCATGGAATTCCGTATCGACAGCGGCGTGTTGACCGATGCCGTGACCTGGGCCGCGCGCGTCCTCCCGGCCCGCTCCCCCATGCCCGTCCTCGGCGGCCTACTCCTGGAGGCGGCGGACGGCCGGGTGCGCGTCTCCGGCCTCGACCACGAGGCCTCGGCCCGGGTCGAGGTCGAGGCCGACACGGACGTCGAGGGCCGGGCCCTGGTCCTGGGGCGGCGTCTGCTCGACATCTGCAAGGTGCTCCCCCGGGGCCGCACGGAACTCGTCGTGGAGGGCGCCCGCCTCTCGGTGACCTCCGGCGACGCCCGCTTCGGCCTCTCCCTGCTGCCCCTGGACGACTACCCGGCCCCGCCCGCACTGCCCGAAGTCCGCGGCGAGGTGGACGGGGACGCCTTCGCGGCGGCGGTCGGCCAGGTGGCGGTGGCGGCGGGCCGGGACGACTCCCTGCCGGTGCTGACGGGGATACGGCTCGCCCTGGACGGCACGACCATGACGCTCGCGGCCACCGACCGCTACCGCTACGCGGTCCGCACCCTGGAATGGAAGCCGGGGGCGGACGGCCACGACGAACCCGCCGACGTGGTCGTCCCGGCCCGCCGTCTCACCGAGATCGCCCGCTCCCTCGCGGGCACGGGCCCGGCCCGGCTCGCCCTGGACGGCGGTTCGATCGGCTTCGAGAGCGACGGTCTGCGCACCACCACCCGTCTGCTCGACGGCCGCCTCCCCCGCCACGACAAGCTCTTCGCCCTCGGCGACCACGCACTGGCCACCACCGACCGCGCCCCGCTGACCGAGGCCGTGAAGCGGGTCGCGGTCGTCGCCGAGGGCGACAGCCCGGTCCAGCTGACCTTCACCCCCACGTCGATCCACCTCCAGGCGGGCTACGAGGACGACGTGGCCTCCCAGGACCTCCCGTCCACCCTCACCGGCCCGGACACCCTGACGGTCGCCTTCAACCCCGGCTACCTGCTGGACGCCCTGACCACCCTGGACAGCCCGGAGGTCCACTTCCACCTCCTGGGTCCCGGCCAGAGAGCCCTCCTCACCGACGGCCCGGACGCGCACCACCGCCACCTGCTGATGTCGGTGAAGCCGCTGGTCTGACGGGCCGCCTAGAACCCGCCGCCGCCGTCGAATCCGCCGCCCCCGCCGAAGTCGCCGCCACCGAAGCCGCCGCCGTCGCCGAAGTCGCCGGAGTTGAAGTCGGAGCCGGAGAAGTCGCCGCCGGAGAAGTCGTTGCCGCCGTACTCGGCCGCGTAGGCCGGGGTGGAGAGCATCGAGCCGAGGACGGTGCCCATGAGGAGGCCGGGGAGGATGCCGCCGCCGAAGTAGCCGCCGGCCCAGGGGCCGTAGGCCGGTCCCGCCTCCCAGTACGGGCGGCGCACGCCGTCCACGTCGACCGTGCGGGCCATCGGGTCCAGGCCGCCGTCGAGGCGGGCCGCGTCCGCGGCGCAGACCGGGACCTGGCGGGCGGTACCGCCGGCCGGGGTCCAGGTGCGGTCCTCGGCGGAAGGGCCGTGACGCGGGTCGAAGAAGCAGGGGGCGCGGCGCTCGGGCAGCGGCCGGGACTCGCGGCGGGCGGCCAGGACGGCGAGCGAGTAGCGGCCGTCCTCCAGGGCCTCGGTGACCGCGCGGACGTCATGGGGCCGGGCCGCGGAGGCCATCAGGGACTTCGCCTTGTCGTACGAGTCGAGGGAGCGTTCGTAGTCGCCGCGCATGACGTCGTCGGCGCCCGCTTCCGCGGGGTGGAAGTCGAGGCGTTCGAGTTCCTCGCCGAAGGCGGTGATGTCCTCGTCGACGACGACCCGGAGCTTGTCGAGCGCGGCGCGCTCCTCTGCCTCCTTGCGGAGCCGGTTGCGGCGGACGACCGCGTAGGCGCCCGCGCCTCCGGCGACGACCACGGCGCCGAGGGTCACCAGGCCGGCGACGGGGACGCCGTCGTCGGTGCCGACGGAGCCCCAGCTCGCGGGGGCGGAGCCACGCAGGGTGGGCAGGGCCTGGTCGACGAAGTTGTTGAGTTCGGTGGCCGCGTCGACCCCCGGCTGCTTCACGGAGGTGACCAGGTTCTGCACGGCCTGCCGGGACATGACCGCGCGGTCGGCGCCCGCGTCGAAGCCGGCACCGAGGCGGACCGCGTACAGGCCGGTGATTCCGGTCTGGGTCCGCAGGTTCTGGAGGAGGTTGTCCGGCGGGAACTGCGCGTTCGCGGGCAGGACCGCCACGAACAGCGGCTTGTCCGCGTCCTTGATCTTCTGAGCGAGGGAGTCCGCCTGGGACTTCGACAGCTGGTCGGCGGCGCCCGGGTCGACGTACACCGGGCCCTGTTTCAGGGCGGCGGCCGCGTCGGACATCCCCGTGGCCCTGGCGCCCGCGGAGGGAGCCAGGACCAGGAGCAGCAGCAGTATCAGCCCGCCGAGGGCCGACAGTACGGAGAGCGGCCTGGTCCTCATGGTTCGACGCTACCTGAAGCACGACAAACAAGACATAGAGGGCCGCTCCCGGCATCGGGCGGGCTACTCGGCGGGGTCGATCCCGGCCCGCAGCACCCCGTACGTGAAGGCGTCCTCCAGGGCCTGCCAGGAGGCGGCGATGACGTTCTCGCCGACGCCGACCGTCGACCACTCGCCGTTGCCGTCGCTGGTGGTGATCAGGACGCGGGTCGTGGACTCGGTGCCGTGGCGGCCTTCCAGGATGCGGACCTTGTAGTCGACCAGCTCGAACTTGGCGAGCTGCGGGTAGATCCGCTCCAGGGCCAGGCGCATCGCGCGGTCGAGGGCGTTGACGGGGCCGTTGCCCTCGGCGGTGGCGACGATCCGCTCGCCCTTGGCCCAGAGCTTCACGGTGGCCTCGTTGGCATGGGTGCCGTCGGGGCGGTCCTCGACGATCGCCCGCCAGGACTCCGTACGGAAGTAGCGGCGGGCCCGGCCCTCGACCTCCTCGCGCAGGAGCAGCTCGAAGGAGGCGTCGGCGGCCTCGTACGTGTAGCCCTGGAGCTCGCGCTCCTTGACCCGCTCGACGACCCGGGCGATGAGGGCGCGGTCGTCGCCCAGGTCGACGCCGAGCTCCTTGCCCTTGAGCTCGATGGAGGCGCGGCCCGCCATGTCGGAGACCAGCATCCGCATGGTGTTGCCGACCAGCTCGGGGTCGATGTGCTGGTAGAGGTCGGGGTCGACCTTGATCGCGGAGGCGTGGAGCCCGGCCTTGTGCGCGAACGCGGAGACGCCGACGTACGGCTGGTGGGTGGAGGGGGTGAGGTTGACGACCTCGGCGATGGCGTGCGAGATGCGGGTCATCTCGGCGAGGGCGCCGTCGGGCAGCACCCTCTTGCCGTACTTCAGCTCCAGGGCCGCGACGACCGGGAAGAGGTTGGCGTTGCCGACCCGCTCGCCGTAGCCGTTGGCGGTGCACTGGACGTGGGTGGCGCCGGCGTCGACGGCGGCCAGGGTGTTGGCGACGGCGCAGCCGGTGTCGTCCTGGGCGTGGATGCCGAGGCGGGCGCCGGTGTCGGCGATGACGGTGGCGACGACGGCCTGGATCTGGGCGGGGAGCATGCCGCCGTTGGTGTCACAGAGGATGACGACATCGGCGCCGGCCTCGTGCGCGGCACGGACGACGGCCTTGGCGTAGTCGGGGTTGGCCTTGTAGCCGTCGAAGAAGTGCTCGCAGTCGACGAAGACGCGGCGGCCCTGGGAGACCAGGTGGGAGACGGTGTCCCGGACCATCTCCAAATTCTCGTCGAGCGTGGTGCGCAGGGCGAGTTCCACGTGCCGGTCGTGGGACTTGGCGACCAGTGTGACGACGGGCGCGCCGGAGTCGAGGAGAGCCTTGACCTGCGGGTCCTCGGCCGCGTTGCCGCCGGCCCTGCGGGTCGCGCCGAACGCGACGAGCTGCGCGTTCTTGAAGACGATCTCCTGCTGCGCGCGGGCGAAGAACTCCGTGTCGCGCGGGTTGGCTCCGGGCCAGCCGCCCTCGATGAAGCCCACACCGAACTCGTCGAGGTGCCGGGCGATGGTCAGCTTGTCCGCGACGGTGAGGTTGATGCCTTCACGCTGCGCCCCGTCGCGCAGCGTCGTGTCGAAGACATGGAAGCTGTCGTCGAGGCGCGAGCTCTCGGCGTTCTCCGTGGTCATGACTGTGATGGCTCCTGTCGGATGTGGCTCCGGAAGGTATGGATCCACTTGCCCCCATTCTCACGCGGCGTCCGCTTCCGGCGTGGGTGGGGCCGGAAAACGAAAAAACCCCTCGCGGGTGCGAGAGGTCTGCGCGCGGGTCTGGGGCACGGTGTCCACTGCCGCGGGGTTGTGCCGCGAATCAGTGGCCACTGCGGACCGGCGCGCTGCTGCCGATAATCATCGTGGTAGCAAGCACGCCGGAAGTCTGACACAGGTGGAAGATCAACGGGACGCCGGTCTCACGATACGGGCAGCTGGTCCCTCGTCTGCCCGGGCACGGTGGTGCCGTCCGTCCCGACCCGGCCCAGGTCGATGTCCCGGGTCTCCCGCATCACGAGGTAGACGACCAGCGAGACGGCCGCGCAGCCCGCCACGTACCAGTAGAAGCCCGACTCGATCCCGGCGTCCTTGAACCAGAGGGCCACGTACTCGGCGGTGCCGCCGAAGAGCGCGTTGGCGATGGCGTACGGCAGGGCGACGCCGAGGGCGCGGATGCCGGTCGGGAAGAGCTCGGCCTTCACGCAGGCGTTGATGGAGGTGTAGCCGGTGATGACGAGGAGGGCGAGGAGGGAGAGCCCGAGGGCCGGCCAGAAGGAGCCCGCGTGCTTGAGCATCGTCAGGATCGGCACGGTGAGGAGCGTGGAGCCGACCGCGAAGGTGATGAGGAGCGGGCGGCGGCCGATGCGGTCGGAGAGCCGGCCGGCCAGCGGCTGGAGGCAGGCGAAGACGATGAGAGCGCAGAAGGAGACCAGGGTCGCGGTCTGCTTGGGCAGGCCGGCCGAGTTGGAGAGGTACTTCGTGAGGTACGTGGTGTACGTGTAGTACGCCACGGTCCCGCCCATGGTGAGCGCGATGACGAGGAAGGCCTCGCGGCGGTGCGCCCACAGGGCCTTGAGGGTGCCCTTCTGGCTGCTCTCGACCCCGTCGTCGGCGGAGGTCTCGTACACCTCCGTCTCCAGCATGGTGCGGCGCAGATAGAAGACGACGGCCGCGCCGAGGGCGCCGATCACGAACGGGATGCGCCAGCCCCAGCTGTGCAGGGCCTCGGTGGACAGGGTGTGCTGGAGGATCAGCAGCAGGCCGAGGCCGAGGATCTGGCCGGCGGTCATCGACACGTACTGGAAGCTGGAGGCGAAGCCGCGGTGCTCCGGGGCCGAGGCCTCGGTGAGGTAGGTGGCGCTGGCGGCGTACTCCCCGCCGACGGAGAGCCCCTGGAGGAGGCGGGCGATCAGGAGGACGGCGGCGCCGCCGTATCCGGCGACGGAGTACGTGGGCGCGACGGCGATGAGGAGCGCGGAGGCGGACATCAGGGTGACGGTGAGCGTGAGGGCGGCTTTGCGGCCCTTGCGGTCACCGACCCGGCCGAGCAGCCAGCCGCCGACGGGCCGCATGAAGAAGCCGACGGCGAAGATGCCGGCGGTGTTCATGAGTTTGGCGGTGTCGTTGCCCTCGGGGAAGAACGCCCCCGCGAAGTAGGTGGCGAAGCTCGCGTACACGAACCAGTCGAACCACTCGACCATGTTGCCCGCGGAGCCGACCCAGATCTTCTTCCAGTGCTCTCGTCCCATGGGCAGGAACCGTGCCGGAGCCGCCCTTCGGTCAACAAGGGTGCAGCGGACAACGATCCTGTGTACTTACGTGCGTTACGGTCGCGGCAACAGGTCCTGCTCGATGAACTCCCGTACGTGCGAAAGGACTTGCTCGCGACCGGTACCCGGTACACCGACCGCGACGTGCACGCTGAAGCCGTCCAGGAGGGCCCTCGTACGGGTGGCGAACCGGTCCGGGTCGACCGGTCGGAACTCGCCGCGCGAGACCCCCTCGGCGAGGATCGCGACCAGGTCCCGGTGCCAGGCCCCCTCGATGGCGGCCTGGCGGGCACGGGCGTCGGCGTCGGCGTTCTGGGACCGGTTCCAGACCTCCAGCCACAGGGTCCAGTGCGGATCGCGCGGGCCGTCGGGCACGTACACGTCCACGTACCCGTCGAGCCGCTCGCGCGCGGTCCCCGGCCGGGACAGCAGCGCACTCCGCTCGGCGCCGAGCCGCCCCTCGCTCCACTCCAGGGTCTGGAGCAGCAGCTCGTCCTTGGTGCGGAAGTAGTAGAGCAGGTGCCCACTGCTCATCCCGACCTGCCGCCCGAGCCCGGCCATGGTCAGCCCGTCGAGCCCTCGCTCGGCGATGGTGTCCATGGCGGCGGCGAGCAGCTCCTCACGGGGAGGGGCGGCCTGGTTGCGCCGGCGGGGGTGGGAGGGGGTGGGATTGCTGCTCTGACTCACTCGTACGTTCTACAGGATGCGGCCGTCGGGCCCATCCGCGGAGGTGACGCGTGGGACGGCGCGACCCCCGGGTGGTAGGGATCCTGCCGTTCGCCGCGGAATGCCTGTCGAAGGGCTGGGTCATGGCTGGAGCAGGGTCGAGGACGCTCGTCGTCATGCTGACCGTCGCCTGCGCCCTGAGCCTGGGCGTCGCCGTCTCCCTGTTCGCGCTCGCGCCGAGCGGCGACCTCGGCGAGCCGCCGACGCCCCCGGTGCCCGCCACGAGCGAGAGCCCGTCATCGGAGGCCACCACGAGCGGGAGCCCGTCACCCGAGAGGACCTCGGGCGAGAGCGACACGAGCGAGAGCCTGTGGCCGGACACCCCGTCGAGCGCCCCGATGGCCGCCAGCGGGAGTGACCCCGTGCCCGCGGCGACGACCGCGAGCGCGGGCGAGACCTTTCTCCAGCCGGCCGGAGAAGAGACCGAGAATCCCTTCACCGAGAGCACCGCTCAGGAGGACAGGACCAGCGGGACGGATCTCGCGCTCGTCGCCGCCGCGTGCATCTCCGCCGTGGGAGGCGCGTGCAGCGGCGTCGCGGCGATCATGGTGGCGAGGCGCCGGCCCCCGTCGGACGAGTGATCCGAGGGGGCGGCCGGCTACACCGCCGGCTGCTGCTGCGTGATGCAGTGGATGCCGCCTCCACCCGCGAAGATCGTGCGCGCGTCGACCAGGACGACCTCGCGTTCCGGGAAGAGGCGGCGGAAGATCTCGGCCGCCAGTTCGTCGTGCGGGTCGTCGAAGGCGCAGAGGACCACGCCGTCGTTGCACAGGTAGTGGTTGATGTACGAGTAGTCGACCCACTCGCCCTCCTCGTCCTTGAGGACGGTCGGGGCGGGGATCTCGACGACCTCCAGGGGGCGGCCCTGGGCGTCGGTCTGGCCGCGCAGGATGTTCACGTACGTCCTGGAGCGCTCGTAGTCCGGGTGGGCCGGGTCCTGCTGGCTGTGGACGAGGACCGTGCCGGGGCGGGCGAAGGCGGCGACGATGTCGACGTGGCCCTGGGTGCCGTAGAGGCCGTAGTCGCCGGCGAGGCCGTGGGGGAGCCAGATCGCCTTCGTCGTGCCGAGCTTGGCGTGGATCTCGTGCTCGACCTGCTCACGGGTCCACTCGGGGTTGCGGCCGGCGCCGAGCTGGACGGTGTCGGTCAGCAGGACCGTGCCCTCGCCGTCGACGTGGATCGCGCCGCCCTCGTTGACGAGCGGGGAGGACAAGACCGGGACGCCGGCCGTGTCCGCGACATGGCGGGCGATCTTGGAGTCGTGCTCCCAGCGGGCCCAGTCCTGGCCGCCCCAGCCGTTGAACACCCAGTCCACGGCCGCCAGTCCGGTGCCGTCGGTGACGAAGGTCGGGCCGATGTCCCGCATCCAGGCGTCGTCGAGGTCCCGCTCGACCAGGTCGACGTCCTCCCCGAGGAGGGCGCGCACGGACTCGGCGTCGCCGGGGCCGTGCACCATCGTCACCGGCTCGAAGCGGCGTACGGCGCGGGCCACGGACGCCCAGGCCGTGCGGGCCTCGGCGAGCTCGTCCGCGTTGGTGAAGGTGGGGTTGGGGCTTGGCCAGGCCATCCAGGTGCGCTCGTGCGGCATCCACTCGGCGGGCATGCGGTAGGTCATGGTGACGGGTCCTAGAGGAACTAGAGGAAGTAGAGGCGGTTGAGCGAGACGGAGTCGGCCGCCTCGGAGCGGATCGGCGAGCCGTCGAGCGAGACGAGGCCGGTGTCGCCGTCGACCTGGACGTCTCCGGTACGGGAGTTGAGCCGCAGGTCGGCCGGACCGATGCCGCGTGTGCCGCGGACGGGGACGCGGCGGCGGCGGGTCGGCATCTTGTCGGCGCCGAGGTCGACGGCCGCCTGGGCGACGAACGCGACCGAGAGGTCGGCGGCCGTGGCGCCGTGCGCGCCGAACAGCGGTCCGAGGACGAGCGGTTCGCAGGTGTCGGTGGCGGCGTTCGGGTCGCCCACGACCCCCCACGCGGGGAAGCCGGACTTCAGCACCAGCTGCGGCTTGGCGCCGAAGAACTGCGGCTTCCACAGCACGATGTCGGCCAGCTTGCCGACCTCGATCGAGCCGATCTCGTGGGCGAGGCCGTGGGCGATCGCCGGGTTGATGGTGAGCTTGGCCAGGTAGCGGAGCACGCGCGCGTTGTCGTCGTGCGCGCCGTCGCCCTCCATGGGTCCGAGCTCGGCCTTCATCTTCCCGGCCATGGCGAAGGTCCGGCGTACGGTCTCGCCGGCCCTTCCCATCCCCTGCGCGTCGGAGGAGGTGATCCCGATCGCGCCGAGGTCGTGCAGGACGTCCTCCGCCCCCATGGTCCCGGCCCGGATCCGGTCACGTGCCATGGCGGCGTCACCGGGGAGGTCGGTCTTCAGGTCGTGGACGGAGACGATCATCCCGTAGTGCTCGGCGACGGCGTCACGGCCGAAGGGCAGGGTCGGGTTGGTGGAGGAGCCGATGACGTTCGGCACGCCCGCCATCTTCAGGACGTTGGGTACGTGCCCGCCGCCGCAGCCCTCGATGTGGAAGGCGTGGATCGTCCGGCCGTCCAGGACCCGCAGGGTGTCCTCGACCGAGAGGCATTCGTTGAGGCCGTCGCTGTGCAGGGCGACCTGGACGTCGTGCTCCTCCGCCACCCGGAGGGCGGTGTCGAGGGCCCGGGTGTGGGCGCCCATGTCCTCGTGGACCTTGAAGCCGGACGCACCGCCCTCGGCCAGCGCCTCGACCAGCGGCGCCGGGTCCGAGGACGAACCACGGGCCAGGAAGCCGATGTTGACCGGCCAGGCGTCGAACGCGTTGAACGCATGGCGCAGCGCCCACGGCGAGTTCACCCCGACGCCCCACACCGGGCCGAACTCCTGCCCGATGACCGTGGTGACACCGCTCGACAGCGACGCCTCCATGATCCGGGGCGAGAGCAGATGGACGTGGGTGTCGACGGCTCCGGCGGTGGCGATCATGCCCTCGCCGGAGACGATCGAGGTGCCGGTGCCGACGACGACGTCCACGCCGTCGAGGGTGTCGGGGTTCCCGGCCCGGCCGATCGCGTGGATGCGGCCCTCGCGGATGCCGATCGACACCTTGCGGATGCCGAGGACGGCATCGATGACCAGCACGTTGCTGATCACGACGTCACAGGTCTCACGGACGGCCGCCGCCTTCAGGTGCAGTCCGTCGCGGGCGGTCTTGCCGAAGCCGGCCAGGAACTCGTCGCCCGGCTGCTGCGAGTCCGACTCGACGCGGACGACGAGCCCGGAGTCGCCCAGGACGACACGGTCGCCGGCGCGGGGGCCGTGCACGGATGCGTACTCGTACGGGTCCATCAGTTGCCCTCCTCGTCGGACCGAACGCCGTCGGACCGAACGCCGTCGGACCGGTCGTCTCCGCTCTCGACTCCCAGGTAGCCGCAGGCCGCCGCTCGCCGCAGGGCCTCTTCCCTCGCTCCGGGCGCGTCGAGGGGTCCGTCGACCAGGCCCGCGAAGCCGATGGCCACGCGGGCGCCGCCGATCGGTACGAGCCCGACCTCCGCCTCGCCGCCCGGGTCGAAGCGGAAGGAGGCGCCGGCCGGGATGGCCAGCCGCATGCCGTAGGCGGCGGCGCGGTCGAAGTCGAGGCGCGGGTTGACCTCGAAGAAGTGGAAGTGGGAGGTGACGCTCACGGGGACGGTCGCCGTGTTCCGTACAGGGAGCGTGAGCGTCGGCTCGGACTCCGGGTGCCCGGGCCCGGGCAGCAGTGCGCCCGGCGCCGCCGCGCCGAGACCGCCTCCCCCGATCGGGGCGGAGACGACCGCGAGCCGCGAGCCGTCGTCGAAGACGGCCTCGACATGGACCTCGGTGACCACGTCGGCGACGCCGGGGAGGACGTCGTCGGGGCCGAGGACCGAGCGGGCGGCCTCGATCGCCTCGGCGAGTCGCTTGCCGTCGCGGGCGGCCTCGCAGACCGTGTCCGCGATGAGCGCGGTCGTCTCGGGGACATTGAGCCGCAGGCCCCGGGCCCGGCGGGCCCGGGCGAGCTCGGCGGCGCCGAAGAGCAGCAGCCGGTCGCGTTCCGTGGGAGTCAGTCGCACGTCCGAAACACCTCCTGTTTGAGCGACACTCTAAATGTTGAGACGCACTTCTCCAAGCATTGACGCGAGGCACTGCCGCAGGTCACATTGAGCGCCACTCTAAATCTCGCCGCTACCGCCCCCAGGAGGCCCCATGCCGATCGAACAGCGCGGAGTCGACACCGTCCCCGAGGCCGAACGCACCAGTGGCCCCCGGGATCTCGTCGCGATCCTGCTCGGGTCCAACCTCTGCCTGGGGGTGATCGTCTTCGGCTGGCTCCCGGTCTCCTTCGGCCTCGACCTCTGGGCCTCGGTGACCTCCGTCGTCACCGGCACCCTCGTCGGTGTCGCCGTCACCGCCCCGCTGGCCCTCGTGTCGCTCCGCACCGCCACCAACCTCTCCACCTCCTCCGGCGCCTTCTTCGGCGTACGGGGCCGGCTGGTGGGCTCGGTGGTCGGACTGCTGCTCTCGCTCGGATACACCGCGCTGACCCTCTGGATCGGCGGCGACGTCATGGTGGGCACGCTCGCCCGGCTGACCGGCCTGCCGACCGGCGGCGCCACGCACGCCGTCGTCTACGCGCTGCTCGCCGCCTGCACGGCGGTCGCCGCGGTGTACGGCTACCGGTTGCTGCTCAAGCTGAGCAAGGCGCTCGCCGTCGGCATGACCGTGCTCCTGGCCCTCGGACTCCTCGCGTACGCCGGGGACTTCACGACGGCGGCGGTGCCGGACACCCCGTATCTGCTCGGCTCGTTCTGGCCGACCTGGCTGCTCTCGGCGGTCGCGGCGGGCCTCAGCGGACCGGTCGCCTTCATCACCCTGCTCGGCGACTACACCCGGTACGTCTCGCCGCGGCGGCACAGCGCGAAGACCGTGTGGCGGGCCACCTGCCTGGGCCTGGTCGTCGGGCTGCTGATCCCCCAGCTCTTCGGTACGTTCACCGCCCTGGCGGCGCGCGGCGGCCTCGACTACGCCGGACCGCTCGTCGCCGCGTCCCCGGTCTGGTACCTCGTGCCGCTGCTGATCGCGGCCACCGCCGGCTCCGTCGGCAACGCCGGTCTGATGCTCTACTCGATGGGGCTCGACCTCGACGCGATCCTGCCGAAGGCCACCCGCGCGCGTGCCACCCTCGTGGTCGCGGCGGTCGCGACGGCCTTCGTCTTCCTCGGCCACTTCGCCTCGGACGCGCAGTCGGCGATGACCTCGTTCGTCCTGCTGCTCACCGCCATCGGCACGCCGTGGGCGGTGATCACCCTGATCGGCCACGTGCGCTGCGGAGGGTCGTACGACCCGGAGGCGCTCCAGGTCTACAACCGGCGCTCGCGCGGCGGGATCTACTGGTTCTCGGCGGGCTGGCACCCGCGTGCCACCGCCTCCTGGGCGATCGGCGCGGCGGTCGGCCTCGCCGGGGTGTCGACGCCGTTGTACGAGGGTCCGCTGCTGGCCCTGACCGGCGGCATCGACTGCAGCTTCGTGCTGTCGGGGCTCGTGGGCGGGGCGCTGTACGCGGTCCTGACGCCGAACAGGGCTCCCGGGACCGTGACGGCCCCGGAAGCCCTGGCGCAGGCGGAGTAGCGACCGGCCCGGCCCGGCTCACCCGGCCGGGCCGACCCGTACGACTAGCCCAGCTCGTGCATCCAGCCGTGGACGTCCTCGGCCTTGCCGGTCTGGACGGCGAGCAGCGCGTCGCGCAGCTTCATCGTGATCTCGCCGGGCCGGCCGCCCGACTGCTGCCACTCGCCCCGCTCGGACTTGACCGTGCCGACCGGGGTGATCACGGCGGCGGTGCCGCAGGCGAAGACCTCGGTCAGGGTGCCGTTCGCGCTGTCCGCCTGCCACTGGTCGATGGAGACGCGGCCCTCCTCCGGCTCCAGGCCGAGGTCCGCCGCGAGCTTGAGCAGCGAGTCACGGGTGATGCCGGCGAGCAGCGAACCGGTGAGGGTGGGGGTGATCAGCTTGTTCCCGTACACGAAGTACAGGTTCATGCCGCCGAGTTCCTCGACCCACTTGTGCTCCACGGCGTCGAGGTAGGCGACCTGGTCGCAGCCCTTCTGGGCCGCCTCGGCCTGCGCGAGCAGGGAGGCCGCGTAGTTGCCGCCGGTCTTGGCGTCGCCGACGCCGCCGGGGACGGCACGGACGCGGTTCTCCGAGAGCCAGATGGAGACGGGCTTCACGCCGCCGGGGAAGTACGGGCCGGCCGGGGAGGCGATGACGACGAAGAGGTACTCGTTGGCCGGGCGGACGCCCAGGCCGACCTCGGTCGCGATCATGAACGGCCGAAGGTAGAGCGAGGCCTCGCCACCGTGCTCCGGGACCCACGCCTTGTCGTGCTGGACGAGGACGTCACAGGCCTCGACGAAGGTCTCGACGGGCAGCTCGGGCATGGCGAGCCGGCGGGCGGAGGCCTGGAAGCGGCGGGCGTTGGCGTCGGGGCGGAAGCTGGCGACCGAGCCGTCGGGGCGGCGGTAGGCCTTCAGGCCCTCGAAGATCTCCTGCGCGTAGTGCAGGACGTTGGTGGCCGGGTCGAGGGCGAGCGGGCCGTACGGCACGAGCTGGGCGTCGTGCCAGCCGCGGCCCTCGGTCCACCGGATGGTGACCATGTGGTCGGTGAAGTGGCGGCCGAATCCCGGGTTGGCCAGGATCGCCTCGCGCTCCGCGGCGGACAGCGGGCTGGAGGAGGGCTTGAGCTCGATCGTGGGCGTCGTCATGAGTGCGTGTCCTTCACCGGTTGTGTGGGTAGGACCGCGCGCGCACGCCTGCTCTCGGAGACTGCTGTCCCTGACGAGGTGGACGTCCGAGCATGCCCGCATGCCGCGGCCCCACGTTCGATTATCGCTCGCGGGGACCGGTGCGGGAAACGGGTGAACGCGGTCCAGGTTCGATGGGGTGCACCCGGGGCCGCGCATGGGACAGCCGCCGGGCGCTGTGCGACCCGGCGGCTGCTGTCGATGTCAGTCGGCGCGGGTCAGCTCGCTACTCGCGCGGCGAGCGCGTCGCCGATCTCGTCCGTCGTGCGGACGCTGTCGCCGCGCTCGGTGAGGTCGGCGGCGACGGCCTCCTCGACCCGCACGGCCTCGGCCTCGTAGCCGAGGTGGCGCAGCAGGAGCGCGACGGAGAGGACCGTGGCCGTGGGGTCGGCCTTGGCCTGGCCCGCGATGTCCGGCGCGGAGCCGTGGACCGGCTCGAACATCGACGGGAACTCGCCGCTCGGGTTGATGTTGCCCGAGGCGGCGACGCCGATGCCCCCGGAGACGGCCGCGGCGAGGTCGGTGATGATGTCGCCGAAGAGGTTGTCGGTGACGATCACGTCGAAGCGGGCCGGGTCGGTGACGAGGAAGATCGTCGCGGCGTCGACGTGCAGGTAGTCGGTGGTGACCTCGGGGAACTCGGCCGCGACCTTGGTGAAGATGTTCGTCCACAGGTGGCCGGCGAAGGTCAGCACGTTGTTCTTGTGGACCAGCGTGAGCTTCTTGCGCGGGCGGGCCTGGGCGCGGGCGAAGGCGTCACGGACGACCCGCTCGACACCGAAGGCGGTGTTGACCGAGACCTCGGTGGCGACCTCGTGCGGGGTGCCCTTGCGGATGGTGCCGCCGTTGCCCGTGTACGGGCCCTCGGTGCCCTCGCGGACCACGACGAAGTCGATCTCGGGCTGCCCGGCGAGCGGGGTGGCCACGCCGGGGAGCAGCTTCGAGGGACGCAGGTTCACGTGGTGGTCGAAGGCGAAGCGGAGCTTCAGGAGGAAGCCGCGCTCCAGGACGCCGGAGGGCACCGACGGGTCGCCGATGGCGCCCAGCAGGATGGCGTCGTGCTTCTTGAGGGAGTCGAGGTCGGCGTCGGTGAGGGTCTCACCGGTGGCGTGGTAGCGCTTGGCGCCGAAGTCGTACTCCTCGGTCTCCAGCTTCACGTCCTGGGGAAGGACGGCCGCGAGGATCTTGAGGCCCTGGGCCACGACCTCCTGGCCGATGCCGTCGCCGGGAATGACTGCGAGATTGATGCTGTGAGACATGTCGGCACCCTACTCTTCGTCCCATCGTCTGACACGTCACGTCCATCATGTGGACGAAGCGCCATCCGGGTGAAGACGTGTCGGAGGCGGGTCAGTGGCCGGTGGAGCCGCCGTTGTCACGGCGGTCGAGGGCGCGCTGGAGGGCCGCGGCGGCGTTCTGGCGGGCCTCGTCGCTGGGACGGTTGGCGGAGTGGCGGACGCGGGGGGCGGTCTGAGTTGCCATGAGGGATCGACTCCTTGAGATCAGTGGTGATCCGAAGTGCGGAGATCAGTGATGATCGAAGGCGCCGGCAGGGGCGGGGAGCGTCGCCGCAGGGGTTGCCTGCACAGGGGCGTCGCGCTCTCGACCGCCATTCGCTGATGGAGCGAGACGTTCGGCTCCTACAAAGCTAGGACAGCTCTCCTCATCTGTCTCCACAATTACTCGGACTTCCTACTATCTGAGACGGCGATCAGCGCGCCTTCGCGCCCTCGCCACCCCGCAGTTCCCTGATGAGTGCCCGGACGGCGAGGGATCGCCCCAGCTCAGGAGTGGTGACATAGCCGACCGAGCGCGTCGGGCGGGCCGCGCCGAGATCGGTGATCGCCACCGAGGGCGATGCTCCGACAAGGGACAGTTCCGGCATCACGGCCATCCCGAAGCCACTGCTCACCATCGAGAGCACCGCCCTCGACGAGCTGTACGAGCTGGTCGTCCCGCACCTGCGCGACGGATCGCTGCCCCTGGACGTGACGGTCGTGGAGGGCTTCGAGCGGATCGTGAGCGCGTTCCTGGGGATGCTGCGCGGCGAGAACCTGGGGAAGATGCTGGTCGCGCGATGAGATCGGCTCACCTATCTAGTTTGCAGTCCTACCTAGCTGGTGCTCCAATACATCCATGGCCGCAGACCGCAGATCCAGCTGGCTCAAGGGAGTCCTCGACCTGCTCGTCCTCTCCCGCCTGACCGACGGGGAGAGCTACGGGTACGAGATCGCCAAGGCACTCGCCGAGGCGGGACTCGGCGAGATCAAGGGCGGGACGCTCTACCCCGTCCTGAACCGCCTGGAGGAAGCCGGTCTGGTGGAAGCCGAGTTCCGCGCCGCCGAACGCGGCCCCGGACGCCGCTACTACCGACTCACCGCGCAGGGGCGCGAGCACCTCGCCACCGAGAGCCGCGACTGGCTGCGCTTCCACCGCGCAGTCGAGACCACGCTCCACCCAGGGGGAAGCACCACATGACCACGGAATCCGACCGCTACTTCGGAGAGCTCACCGACGCGCTGCGCACCACGGGAGTGCCGGAGGAGCAGATCGCCGCCACCGTCGAGGACCTGCGCGGGCATCTCGCCGGGACCGGGACGCGTCCGGAGGAGGAGTTCGGGCCGGCCGCCGCCTTCGCCGCCCAGCTCGGCGGGCTCGCGCCGCTGCCGGGCGAGCCGGACGGGAAGGCGGAGAGCTGGACCTGGACGGCGGACCTCTTCAACGACCGCCGGATGCTCACCGTCCACGGCGACCAGGGCTGGGAGGTGGAGTCCCTGGACTCGCTCGGCCGGTTCGTCTGCCGCCGCTCCGCGACGGCGACACTGCGCTGGGAGTACCGCCGCGAGGTCATCGGCGCCCGGCGCCGCGTCAAGGTCCTGGCCGAGCTGGAGCCCGAGGGCTGGGAGCTGTGCGGCGAGTGGCTGGTGTACGGCTACTTCAAGCGGCCGCGCGCGGCGACGGCGGGACCGGCGGGGGCCCTGGAGGCCCGGCCCGCCGCCCCGCACCGGTGGCTGTTCCTGAGCCGCCGCGGCAAGGTGGCGCTCGCGGTGTGGGCCGTCATCGTCGGCGGCGCGATGGCGATGTGCTTCATCGGGACGCTCGGCATGGGCGGGCTCGCGATCACCGTCGCTCTGGCGTCGATGTTCTCCGCCCTGTTCACCTCGCACCTGGAGACGACCAAGGGGCGGGTGGACCAGGACCGCTCGAAGTCCTCCTGACCCTGCCCGCTCTCCCTCACATCACGTCGCCGTCCCGCCAGTCGAAGACGAGCGCGGCGGCCGGATCGGGCAGTGCCCGACCGGCCGCCCGGCGCAGCAGGACGTGCCCCTCCTCCTCCGCGAGGCGGACGATCCCCTCGGGCCCCATGGCTTCGAGGCGGCCTTCCCAGACGCGCCAGCCGCGTGCCCGGTAGAGCGCGGCCCCGGCGTCCGAGGCGCCGAGCGCCCCGAGGACGTACGCGCCGTCGATGACCCGCTCCAGCTCCTCCATCACGGCCCCGCCGAGCCCCTGGCGCCTGAGGTCGGCGCGGACGGCGACCCCTTCGACGTAACCGACGCGCAGGGAGCGGCCCCGGTGGAGGGCGCGGCGCATCACGACGGCGCCGTGGGCGGCGACGCCCCGCTCGTCCTCGACCCAGGCGTGGACACCGCCGAGGGTGTGGTCCCAGTCGTCGTCGGAGAAGTCGCCGTCGAAGGCGGTGTCGAGCAGCTCGCGTACGGAGTGGAGCCGGGCGGCCCCGAGTTCATGGGTGGGCGCGATCCTCACGGTCATGCGCCCAGGCTCCCACACCCAGTACTAACCTCTCATAATCCATTGACAGGTTAGCCAGCACCTGATTGAGTCATCTCATAACCAGTCACACGCACTTAAGGGGTTAGAGATGGCGACGACCGTGCTGCCGACGCACCACCGCACCGTCAAGGTCCGTGACCACGAGATCGCCTACCGTGAGGCGGGCCCGGCCGACGCCCCCGTACTCCTGCTGCTGCACGGCTTCCCCACCAGCTCGCACATGTTCCGCGACCTGATCCCGCTGCTCGCCGGGAACTACCGGCTGATCGCCCTGGACCACCTGGGCTTCGGCCGCAGCGCCGCCCCCTCGGCGGCCGACTTCGACTACACCTTCGCCGAACTGGCGGCGCTCACCGCCGAGTTCACCGAGGCCCTGGGCCTCGACCGGTTCGCCCTCTACATCCAGGACTACGGCTCCCCCATCGGCCTGCGCCTCGCCCTCGCCCACCCGGAGCGGATCACCGCGATCATCAGCCAGAACGGCAACGCGTACGAGGAGGGCCTCGGCGCCGAGGCCTGGGCACCGGTCCTCGCCCTGATCGAGGAGCGCACCCCCGAGACCGAGGAGCCGGTCCGCGCCATCCGCTCCCTCGACGGCATCCGCTGGCAGTACGAGACCGGCGTCCCGGCCGAGTACCGCGACCTGCTCAGCCCCGACGCCTGGCACCACGACGCCGGCCTCATGGCCCGCGAAGGGCAGGACGACATCCAGCTCGGCCTGATCGCCGACTACGGGTCCAACTTCGCCCTCTACCCGGCCTTCCAGGAGTACTTCCGCACCAGCCGGGTCCCGCTCCTCGCGGTCTGGGGCGAAGGCGACCAGGTCTTCGTCCCGGCGGGCGCCGAAGCCTTCCGCCGCGACCTCCCGGACGCCGAGATCCACCTCCTCCCCACGGGCCACTTCGCCCTGGAGACCCACGCGCCGCAGATCGCCTCGCTGATCGGCGACTTCCTCGCGCGGCACGTTCCGGTCAGGCCGTAGCCTTCTCCAGATCGCGGACGACGCGCTCCACCCAGTCGGTGAAATCCTCCCGACGGCCGGCCTCGCCCCCGCACAGGGCCGCGACCTGCGCGTCGGTGATCCGGTCGGGTCCCGTCGCCGTCAGCAGCCGGCCCAGCTCCTTCATCAGGGACGTCATCCGCAGCGCGTCGAGGTGCTCGACCGCGTCGGCCCCGTGCCCCGGCCGGATCGTCGTCGAACCAGGCATGTCGTGCCTCCTCACCGAAGCCCCCTCCCAGCAGCGTAAGCCCGCCGCATGAGAACCGCCCCCGTCCTCAGTTGGGGGACCGAGGAGGGGGGCGGTGTCAGGGGGCCTCCGTGTCAGAGGCGGGGGGCGTCAGCCCATGTGGGGGTAGCCGTACTCGGTCGGCGGAACCAGCGTCTCCTTGATGGCGCGGGTCAGCGTCCAGCGCATCAGGTTCTGCGGGGCACCGGCCTTGTCGTTCGTACCCGAGGCACGGCCGCCGCCGAAGGGCTGCTGGCCGACGACGGCGCCGGTCGACTTGTCGTTGATGTAGAAGTTGCCCGCGGCGAAGCGGAGCTTCTCCATCGTGTACGCGGCCGCCGCGCGGTCACCGGAGATGACCGCGCCGGTGAGGGCGTAGTCCGAGACCGACTCCATCTGGGTCAGCATCTCGTCGTACTTCTCGGCCGAGCTGTCGTCGTAAACGTGGATCGCGAGGATCGGACCGAAGTACTCGGCCTTGAAGACCTCGTTCTCCGGGTCGGTGCAGGCGATGACGGTCGGACGGACGAAGTAGCCCACCGAGTCGTCGTACGTGCCACCGGCGATGATCGTGCAGGTCGGGTCGGCCGCGGCACGGTCGATCGCGGCCTTGTTCTTGGCGAACGAGCGCTCGTCGATGACGGCGCCGATGAAGTTCGACAGATCGGTGACGTCACCCATGGTGATGCCGTCGACCTCGGCCGCGAACTCCTCCTTGAAGCCGTCGTTCCAGATGGAGGCCGGAACGTAGGCGCGCGAGGACGCGGAGCACTTCTGGCCCTGGAACTCGAAGGAGCCACGGGTCAGCGCGGTCTTCAGGATGGCGCGGTCGGCGCTGGGGTGCGCGACGACGAAGTCCTTGCCGCCGGTCTCGCCGACGATCCGCGGGTACGAGCGGTACTTCTCGATGTTGGTGCCGACCGTCTTCCACAGGTGCTGGAAGGTCTTGGTCGAACCGGTGAAGTGGATACCCGCCAGGTCGGGGTGGTTCAGGGCCACCTCGGAGACGGCGATGCCGTCGCCGGTCACCAGGTTGATGACACCCTTCGGCAGGCCGGCCTCCTCCAGGAGCTCCATGAGGAGCACGGCGGAGTGGGTCTGCGTCGGGGACGGCTTCCAGACCACCACGTTGCCCATCAGGGCGGGGGCGGTGGGCAGGTTGCCCGCGATGGCCGTGAAGTTGAACGGCGTGATCGCGTAGACGAAGCCCTCCAGCGGGCGGTGGTCCAGACGGTTCCACACACCCGGGGAGTTCGCCGGCGGCTGCTCGGCCAGGATCTGGCGGGCGTACGCCACGTTGAAGCGCCAGAAGTCGACGAGCTCGCACGGGGTGTCGATCTCGGCCTGCTGGGCGGTCTTCGACTGGCCGAGCATCGTGGACGCGGCCAGCGTCTCGCGCCACGGGCCGGCGAGCAGCTCGGCGGCGCGCAGGATGATCGCGGCACGGTCGTCGAAGGCCATCGCGCGCCAGGCCGGGGCCGCGGCCAGGGCCGCGTCGACGGCGTCCTGGGCGTCCTGCGTGGTGGCGCCGCGGAAGGTACCGATGACGGCCTTGTGGTTGTGCGGCTGGACGACCTTGAACTCCTCGCCGCCGCCGAGGCGCTTCACGCCACCGATGGTCATCGGCAGCTCGCGGGGGTTCTCGGACAGCTCCTTGAGCTTGGTCTCGAGGCGGGCGCGCTCGGGGGATCCGGGGGCGTAGCTGTGCACCGGCTCGTTGACCGGAGCGGGGACCTGGGTGACAGCGTCCATGGGTCGCGTGACTCCTTCTGAGGGGTGTGGGCTCAGCCCTTGGTGAGGATGGATCGGACGAAGAAGAGGAGGTTGGCCGGCTTCTCCGCCAGGCGGCGCATGAAGTAGCCGTACCAGTCGGTGCCGTAGGCGGTGTACACGCGCATGCGGTGTCCCTCCGCGGCGAGCCGGTGCTGCTCCTCGCTCCGGATGCCGTACAGCATCTGGAACTCGTACTCGTCCAGCTTGCGCCCCGCACGGCGGGCGAGCTCCTGGCCGACGGCGATGAGCCGCGGGTCGTGGGAGCCGATCATCGGGTAGCCCTCGCCGTCCATCAGGATCCTCATGATCCGGACGTACGCCTTGTCGATCTCGGGCTTGTCCTGGATGGCGACGGAGGCGGGCTCCTTGTAGGCGCCCTTCACGATCCGGACGCGGGAGCCGTTCGCGGCGAGGCGACGGGCGTCGTCCTCGGTGCGGAAGAGGTAGGCCTGGATGACACAGCCGGTCTGCGGGTGGGTCTTCCGCAGCTCCTCGTGGATGGCGAACATCGAGTCGAGGGTGGTGTGGTCCTCGGCGTCCAGGGTGACCGTGGTGCCGATCTCGGCGGCGGCCGCGACGACCGGACGGACGTTCGCGAGGGCCAGCTCGTGGCCGTTCTCCAGCGACTGGCCGAACATCGAGAGCTTCACGGACATCTCGGCGCGCTCGCCGAGGCCCAGCTCCTTGAGGCGGCCGATGAGCTCCAGGTAGGCGTCCCGGGCGGCGTACGACTGCTCGACGGTGGTGATGTCCTCACCGACGACGTCGAGGGTGACCTCCAGGCCGCGGTCGCTCAGCTCCTGGACGATCGGGACGACGTCGTCGACCGACTCACCGGCGATGAAGCGGGCGACGACCTGCTTGGTCCCGGGGGCGGCCGACACGAAACGGCGCATCTTGTCGCTGCGCGACGCGGCGAGGATCACGGGACCCAGCACGGGGACCTCCAGAAGGACAGGTGACGAAGGGTGCCGTACCCGATCTTTCGGAAGAAAACGGGAACAGCACGAAGAACCACCGTGAAACCTATGGATCGCTCCGATCGTCCGCCATCTACAGCTGTCACGCATCCGTGGGCGGCATCTCATACATATGTCTGAGAGGGTGCGAGAATGGCGCTGTGAAGGGCGATTACCAAGAACTGGTGGACGAGATCTCCGCGCTCCTCGGTGCGCCGGCGACGCTGGAGAACCGCGATTTCGGTCTGATCGCCTTCGGCGCCCACGACAGCGACGACGACACCGCGATGGACCCCGTCCGGACGCGGTCGATCCTGACCCGGAAGTCGACCCCGGCGGTCCGCACCTGGTTCGAGGGCTTCGGCATCACCCGGGCGACGGGCCCGGTCCGCATCCCGGCCGCCCCGGACGCCGGCGTGTACCGGGACCGCCTCTGCCTGCCCGTACGCCATCGGGGCGTCGTCCTCGGGTACGTCTGGCTGCTCGACGCCGAGCCCGGCCCCACGCCCGACCAGCTCACGGCCGCGATGGAGGTCGCCACCCGGATCGGCGACCTCCTCGCCGACGAGGAGCGCGCGGACGCCGACCTCTCGCGCGAGTTCGCCGCGGTCCTGACCGCCGGGCGCGGCTGGCAGAGCGACATGGCCGTCGCCGCGCTCCGGGTGGCCCTGGGCCCCAGCGCGGACGGCCTGCACACCGTCGTCTGCGTGACCCCCTGGCAGGGCGAGGCACCTTCGATCCGGTCGGTCCCCGGCGCGGCGGCGGTCACCACGCTCCCCGAGGGCGAGTCCCTCGCCGTCCTCGTACGGCTGCGGACGGCCGAGGACCTCGCCCCCGCCCACACGGCCGCCGACCGGCTGCGCGCCGCCGCCCCGGCCGGCATCGCGAACCCCCGCCGGGGCCTCGCCGAGCTCCCGGCGGCCTGGCGCGAGGCCAACACGGCGGCCCGCGCCGCCACGGCCCAGCCGACGCTCGGCCCGGTCGCGGAGTGGGCCGGGATCGGCCCGTACCGCCTGCTCGCGGCGCTCTACCACCCCGAGATCGACCCCGCCGTCGCACCGCTCATCGCCCCCGCCCACGCCGAACTGGCCCGCACCGCCGAGGTGTTCCTCGACAACGCGGGCCAGGCGGGCCGCACGGCGGCGGCCCTGGGCATCCACCGCCAGACCCTCTACTACCGGCTGTCCCGGGTCGAGCAGCTCACCGGCCTGGACCTGGACGACGGCGAGGACCGCCTGCTGCTCCACATGTCCCTGAAGTCGGCCCGGCTCTGAGCACCCGCCCGCACTGAACGACCGCCCCTCCGGGCCGGTTTGTAGGATCTCGCCATGACCACGGGGACCTGGGCACCACCGACGCACACCGAACGGCTGCTGTACGAGGCAGGGGCAGGCGGTGACCGGGCGGCCGTCCTGGACGTCCTCGGGAGGACCCGCCTCTACGTGCTGCAGGCACGGGTGCACGCGGACGCGCCCGGCTACACGCCACCCCTCCCCTCCCGGCGTGACAAGGCCGCCCGGCGCACCGTCGTACCGGTGCTGACCGAGGGCATGCTGCCGGCATGGCACCCGGACTGGGTGTTCAAGCAGACCACCCTCGTCAAACTCGCCGCGGCCTGGCCGAACGACCGGTGGTGGCTGGCAGTCAACCCGGACACCCCGTTCGAGGCCGCGCTCCCCGCCCGAACCGCCGACCGGCGCGCCTGGCAGGAGGCGGGCACCCGGGGCGGCGGACCGGCCCGGCTCCGGCTGCTCACCCATACCGGCGGGCACCTGCACGGGCCGGTCGCGCACGCCCTCGCGCTCGGCGCGCACCTCGCCGTGCTCAACGGCCTGGTGTGGAACGGGCTCGGCGCCCAGTACGAGGACTACCCCACCGACGTCGCCCGGCTGCACCGACCCTGGGCCGTCCACCACCGGGCCGACTTCCGGGAGAAACTGCGGATCCTGATCGCCACCCGGCTCGTCGGCCGAGCCCCCGAGTCCGTTCTCGGGATACGGCGCCGGCTCACCGCGCGCCTCGGCTCACCTCCCACCGCCGAGCAGTGGGCGACGGAGGTCGACGCCGTGTTCGAACGGGACGACCGCTACGGCGAGGACCCGGCCGAGGCCGCCGAGTTCCTGCGCCGGATCACGCACTACGAGGGACGGTTCCGCGCCGACGGCCTCCTCCCGCCGAACGGCCGGGTCGACACCCTCGCCGCCTTCGACCACGGCCGCGCCGTGAACGTCGTACGGCTCGCGCTCGGCGCACGGTACTGCGATCCGCAGGAGGCGGAGGAGTCCCTGCTGAGGGTCCTCGAACCCGCCCGGCAGGCGTACGGCTCCTGGGAGGCGTTCTCGCTGGGCTATCTGCTCGCCCGCCTGATCCACTTCGACGAGGGCGCCCCCGAGCCGATGTACCAGGAGTCCGTGGCCATCCACCGCACCCTCGCCCAGGACCCTGCGAGCCCCTACCGGAACATCCCGTGGTCATGAGCCCCCGCAACCACCCCGACGCCCGGCCCGCCCCGTGGATCCCGCCGTCCGAGACGGAGCAGCTGCTGCACGAGGCGACCCTGCGCGGCGACTACACGGGGCAGCTCCGCGCCCTCGCCGGGGCCGAGCTCTTCATCGGCGCCCCCAAGGCCGAGGTGGACGCCCAGCCGGACACGGTCTTCTGGCGCCCCCGGCAGCTGGCGAAGGGGCTCGTCGCCCGCCCGATCCTCACCCGGGGGATGCTGCCGCCCTGGCACCCGGACTGGGTGTTCCACCGGATCACCCTCAGATGGGCCGCCGAGTTCCACTGGAACGACGCCCGGCTCCTCCTCGCGGTCAACGCCGGCACCCCCGGGCAGGTGCTGCTGCCCACCACGCCCGAGCACCGCGCCTGGTGGCTGCGGGCGTACACCGAGAACGAGCGGGGTACGGACGACCGCTTCGTCGCCCTCCGCCACGGGCCCCTGCACGGCCCGCTCGCCTCCGGACTCGCCTGCGGCGCCCATCTGGCGTTCCACAACGGGGTTCCGTGGAACGACGTCGGCTCGGCCTATGTGGGATACACCGACGAGCTGGAGACCCTCCGCGACATGTGGGGCATCACCGACCGGGCGGGGTGGCGCAAGCAGCTGGACGCGCTCCTCGACGGGCGCAACAGCCCGCCGGAGCCCGACTTCGCCCTGCGGGTCCGCGCGGAGCTGCGGAGCGCGCGCGGCGCACTCCCGTCGCCCGACGAGTGGCGCGAGACGGCGGCCGGGCACGCCCAGGACCTGGGCGCGGGCCCGGCTTCGGTGCTGCACGTGGAGGAGCTGGTGCGCCGCATCGTGCGCTACGAGGCCCGGTTCCGGGCCGACGGACTGCTGCCGCCGGACGGGCGGGTGCGGAAGACGGTCGGGTACGACTACGGCAGGGCGGTGAACCTGGCCCGCTGGGGTCTGTCGGCCCGCTTCTGCGCGCCCCCGGAGGCCGAGCAGGCGATCGTCCACGCGGGGGCGCTGGCCCGGTCGGCCTACGGGTCGTGGCAGGAGTACTCGGCGGGGTACGCGCTGGGGCGGGTGCTGCGTTTCGACGGGGAGGAGTACGGCCCGTTCCACGAGCAGAACGTGGCCGCCCACCGTGTCCTGACGGAACACGAGGGCAGCCCCTGGAGGAACCTCCCCTGGCGCTGAGACTCCGGCCGCCGGCATCTCGGCGGCCCGGGCGCACCGGACGCGACGACTCCTGCCGTGTCCGGCCCTATCGCTCCCCCATCAGGACCTTGAGCCCCTCCGTGAGGTCGTCGGCGCTCGGCGCCGTGTCGGGGTCCACCATCCACTGGATCATGACGCCGGCCGCCAGGGCCTGACAGAGCAGCCCCGCGACCCGGGCCTTCTCCGGGTCGACCGCCGGGTCGATGCCGAGCATGCCCTCGGCCATCCCGAGCCGGCCCTCCCGCTGCGGCTCCTTGATGGCGTCGCGCAGCTTCTCGTCGTCGTCGAGCCGGGTCACGACCTCGGTCTGGAGCTTCCAGACGGGCCGGCTCGCCTCGGCGGCGGCGATGACCTGCTCCCAGACGTCGTGGAAGCGCTGGTACGGGTCGGCCGGCAGCTCCCGCTTCTCCTCACCCTCACCAGCGGGGCCGACCCGCTCCCCCCACTCCTCGGTGAGCGCCAGGAACGCCTGCTGGAGCAGGGCGTCCTTGGAGCCGTAGTGGTAGCCGATGGAGGCGAGGTTGGTGCCGGAGGCGGCGACGATGTCGCGGGCCGTGGTCCGCCCGTACCCCTTCTCCAGGAGGCAGCGCTTGGCGCCTTCGAGCAGGTCTTCCTTGTGTCCCATGACAGCACTGTACCCGGCCGATAGACGCTTGTGTAAGACGAGCGTCTATCGACCGGGTACGGAACTTCGGGGGTGCGTCAGATCAGGTTGACCGAGCGGGCCGAGGCCGCGCCGATCTCGGCCGAGATCTCCGTGAGCACCGCCGCCGGGACGGTGTCGTCCACGGTGAGGACGACGAGCGCCTCGCCGCCCTCCTCCGCGCGCGCCACCTGCATGCCCGCGATGTTCAGACCGGCCTCGCCGAGGATCCGGCCGACCGTGCCGACGACACCCGGGCGGTCCTCGTAGCGCAGCACCACCATGTGGTCGGCGAGCGCCACGTCCACGTCGTAGTCGCCGACCGCGACGATCTTCTGAAGGTGCTTGGGGCCGGCGAGCGTCCCGGAGACCGAGACCTCCTCGCCGTTCGACAGGGTGCCGCGCACGGTGACCACGTTGCGGTGGTCGGGGGACTCGCTGGAGGTGGTCAGACGCACCTCGACACCGCGCTCCTGCGCGAACAGCGGGGCGTTGACGTACGACACCGTCTCGTCGACGACGTCCTCGAACACGCCCTTGAGCGCGGAGAGTTCGAGCACCTTCACATCGTGCTGGGTGATCTCGCCGTACACCTCGACGTCGAGACGGGCCGCGACCTCGCCCGCGAGGGCGGTGAAGATCCGGCCGAGCTTCTCGGCGAGCGGCAGACCCGGCTTCACGTCCTCCGCGATGACACCGCCCTGGACGTTGACCGCGTCCGGGACGAGCTCACCGGCGAGCGCCAGGCGCACCGAGCGGGCGACGGCGATACCGGCCTTCTCCTGGGCCTCGTCCGTGGACGCCCCGAGGTGCGGGGTGCAGACGACCTGGTCGAGCTCGAAGAGCGGGGAGTCCGTGCAGGGCTCCTTCGCGTACACGTCGAGACCGGCGCCGGCGACCCGGCCCTCCTTGAGGGCGGAGAACAGCGCGGCCTCGTCGACGATCCCGCCGCGCGCGGCGTTGACGATGCGGACCGACGGCTTGACCTTGTGCAGCGCCTCGTCACCGATGAGACCCAGGGTCTCGGGGGTCTTCGGCAGGTGGACGGTGATGAAGTCGGCGACCTCCAGGAGCTCGTCCAGGGCCAGCAGCTTCACCCCCATCTGGGCGGCGCGGGCCGGCTGCACGTAGGGGTCGTACGCGACGATCTTCATGCCGAAGGCCGACATGCGCTGGGCGACCAGGACGCCGATGCGGCCGAGGCCGACGACGCCGAGGGTCTTCTCGCTCAGCTCGACGCCCGTGTACTTGGAGCGCTTCCACTCGCCGTTCTTCAGCGCGGTGTTGGCCTGCGGGATGTTGCGCGCGGTGGCGACGAGCAGACCGCACGCGAGCTCGGCCGCGGTGACGATGTTGGACGTCGGCGCGTTGACGACCATCACGCCGGCCTTGGTGGCGGCGGAGACGTCGACGTTGTCCAGACCGACACCGGCGCGGGCGACGACCCGCAGCTTGCCGGCGGCGGCGATGGCCTCGGCGTCGACCTTGGTCGCGGAACGGACCAGGATCGCGTCCACGTCGGCGATGGCGGGCAGCAGTTCGGCGCGGTCCGCGCCGTTGCAGTGCCGGATCTCGAAGTCCGGGCCCAGGGCGTCGACGGTGGCGGGCGACAGCTCTTCAGCGATGAGTACGACGGGTTTCGAGCTCACGTGAGTCCTCACAGATCCAGTGCGGACGGCCGTCCCGACGGCCGCAGGCGGTGGAGGGGGCTTGCCGCGTGAAAGCGCACGACGCTGTGGGCCTGAACGCGAATGTTGTTGAGCAGTGTAGTGGTGCGTCGACGCAGTTCATGCGCCTCGTTGGAAGGATCACCCGTCCGTGGTTGGACGGGCTGTCCAACGATGTGGACAGGGGCCGGACGCACCGTCCGGCCCTCCCCCACGCCCCAGGGGGCGTGGGGGGACCCCCAGCCCGGGAAGGCTTACGCCTCCTCGTCGTTCACCCAGCTCATGAGCTTGCGCAGCTCCTTGCCGGTGGTCTCTAGGAGGTGGTTCTCGTCCTGGGTCTTGTACTCGTTGTACTTCTTCAGACCGCCGTGGTACTCGGCCATCCACTCCTTGGCGAAGGTGCCGTCCTGGATCTCCGCGAGGACCTTCTTCATCTCGGCCTTGGTGGCGTCCGTGATGATCCGCGGGCCGGTGACGTAGTCGCCCCACTCGGCCGTCTCGGAGACCGACCAGCGCATCTTCTCCAGGCCACCCTCGTACATGAGGTCGACGATGAGCTTCAGCTCGTGGAGGCACTCGAAGTACGCGATCTCCGGCTGGTAGCCGGCCTCGGTCAGGGTCTCGAAGCCCGCCTTGACCAGGGCCGCGGTGCCACCGCAGAGAACGGCCTGCTCGCCGAAGAGGTCGGTCTCGGTCTCCTCGGTGAAGGTCGTCTTGATGACGCCGGCGCGGGTGCCGCCAATGCCCTTGGCGTACGAGAGCGCCAGCGCGAAGGCGCTGCCGGTCGCGTCCTGCTCGACGGCCGCGATGCACGGAACGCCGCGGCCCTCCTCATACTGACGACGGACCAGGTGGCCCGGGCCCTTCGGGGCGACCAGGGCGACGTCGATGCCCTCGGGCACCTTGATGAAGCCGTAACGGACGTTCAGACCGTGGCCGAAGAAGAGCGCGTCGCCCTCCTTCAGGTTGTCCTTGATGGACTCCTCGTAGACCTGGGCCTGGATCGGGTCCGGGGTCAGGATCATGATGAGGTCGGCCTCGGCGGCGGCCTCGGCGACGGAGACCACGCGCAGGCCCTGCTCCTCGGCCTTGGCCTTGGACTTCGAGCCCTCCTGCAGACCGACGCGGACGTCGACACCGGAGTCACGGAGCGACAGCGCGTGGGCGTGGCCCTGGCTGCCGTATCCGATCACCGCGACCTTGCGGCCCTGGATGATGGACAGGTCGGCGTCGTCGTCGTAGAACAGCTCGGCCACTGGGTATCTCCTTGAGGTGCTGGTGTTGCGTCCCACCGTACGGCGGGGAGCGGGAGGAAAGTTTTCGGGTCTCGTCAGTCGGACCGGCGGATGGACCGCCGGTTGACCTTCGATGACTCTGAGGCGATGACTCTCAGGCGCTGCGGTCGAGGGCCCGGAGGGACCGGTCCGTGATGGACCGGGAACCACGCCCTATGGCGATCGTGCCGGACTGCACGAGCTCCTTGATGCCGAACTGCTCCAGCATCTTGAGCATCGCGTCGAGCTTGTCACTCGAACCGGTGGCCTCGATGGTGACCGCCTCGGGCGAGACGTCCACGGTCTTGGCGCGGAACAGCTGGACGATCTCGACGATCTGGGAGCGGGTCTCGTTGTCGGCGCGGACCTTCACCAGGACGAGCTCGCGCTGGATCGCAGCGCTGGGCTCGAGTTCGACGATCTTCAGGACGTTGACCAGCTTGTTGAGCTGCTTGGTCACCTGCTCCAGGGGCAGGTCCTCGACACTGACCACGATAGTGATCCGGGAGATGTCGGGGTGCTCGGTGATGCCGACGGCGAGGGAGTCGATGTTGAAGCCGCGGCGCGAGAACAGGGCGGCGATCCGGGCGAGGATGCCGGGCGTGTTCTCGACGAGAACGGAGAGCGTGTGCTTGGTGGACATGGTCTGGGTCTCTTCCTTTTCGCTCTGCTTCGTTCCGCGCTTCAGTCGTCTTCGCCGTCGCCGAAGTCGGGGCGGACGCCCCGGGCGGCCATGACCTCGTCGTTCGAGGTGCCGGCGGCGACCATCGGCCAGACCTGGGCGTCCTCGTGGACGATGAAGTCGATGACGACCGGACGGTCGTTGATGGCGTTGGCCTCGGCGATGACCTTGTCCAGGTCGGCCGGGTCCTCGCAGCGCAGGGCGACACAGCCCATGGCCTCGGACAGCTTGACGAAGTCGGGGACGCGAGTGCCCTTGTTCGCCTGGATGTCGTCCGGGCCGGAGTGCAGGACGGTGTTCGAGTAACGCTGGTTGTAGAAGAGGGTCTGCCACTGGCGGACCATCCCGAGAGCGCCGTTGTTGATGATGGCGACCTTGATCGGGATGTTGTTCAGGGCGCAGGTGGTGAGCTCCTGATTGGTCATCTGGAAGCAGCCGTCGCCGTCGATCGCCCAGACCGGGCGGTCGGGCATGCCGGCCTTGGCGCCCATCGCGGCGGGGACCGCGTACCCCATCGTGCCGAGGCCGCCGGAGTTCAGCCAGGTGGCCGGGCGCTCGTAGTCGATGAAGTGGGCGGCCCACATCTGGTGCTGGCCGACGCCCGCGGCGAAGATCGTGTCGTCGGGGACGAGCTGGCCGATGCGCTGGATGACCTGCTGCGGCGAGAGGCTGCCGTCCTCCGGCAGGTCGTAGCCGAGCGGGTAGGTCTCGCGCCAGCGGTTCAGGTCGCTCCACCAGGCGGCGTAGTCGCCCTTGTTGCCCTCGCTGTGCTCGGCCTGGACGGCCTGCACCAGGTCGGCGATGACCTCGCGGGCGTCACCGACGATCGGGACGTCGGCGGTGCGGTTCTTGCCGATCTCGGCCGGGTCGATGTCCGCGTGGACGATCTTGGCGTACGGGGCGAAGCTGTCGAGCTTGCCGGTGACGCGGTCGTCGAAGCGGGCGCCGAGGGCGACGATCAGGTCGGACTTCTGCAGGGCGGTGACGGCGGTGACCGCGCCGTGCATGCCGGGCATGCCCACGTGCAGCGGGTGGCTGTCCGGGAACGCGCCGAGCGCCATCAGGGTCGTGGTGACCGGGGCGCCGGTGAGCTCGGCGAGGATCTTCAGCTCGGCGGTGGCGCCGGCCTTGAGGACGCCGCCGCCGACGTACAGGACGGGGCGCTTGGCCGCGCTGATCAGCTTGGCGGCCTCGCGGATCTGCTTGGCGTGCGGCTTGGTCACCGGGCGGTAGCCGGGCAGGTCGGTCTGCGGCGGCCAGCTGAAGGTGGTCTTCGCCTGCAGGGCGTCCTTGGAGATGTCGACCAGGACCGGGCCGGGGCGGCCGGTGGAGGCGATGTGGAAGGCCTCGGCGATCGTCCGCGGGATGTCCTCGGCCTTGGTGACCAGGAAGTTGTGCTTGGTGATCGGCATCGTGATGCCGCAGATGTCCGCCTCCTGGAAGGCGTCCGTGCCGATCGCCTTCGAGGCGACCTGGCCGGTGATCGCGACGAGCGGGACCGAGTCCATGTGCGCGTCGGCGATCGGGGTGACGAGGTTGGTCGCACCGGGTCCCGAGGTCACCATGCAGACGCCGACCTTGCCGGTCGCCTGGGCGTAGCCGGTGGCCGCGTGGCCCGCGCCCTGCTCGTGGCGGACCAGGATGTGGCGCACCTTCTTCGAGTCCATCAGCGGGTCGTAGGCCGGGAGGATGCAGCCACCGGGGAGACCGAAGATGGTGTCCGCGCCCACCTCTTCGAGAGAACGGATGAGGGACTGCGCGCCCGTGACGTGCTCGACGGCGGTGGCGGCCTGAGCGCCGCTACGGGGCCGCGGCTGCGGATGGTGCCCGGTGGCCTGGTCGGTCATCAGCATCTCTTCTCGAAGCAGAGGGTTTTACGAGGGTTTGGGACGATTTTCGGGTGAGCCAGTGCAACAAAAAACCCCTCGTGCCGTGAGGCAAGCGAGGGGAGCGCGTCGGGTGCGTTTCAAGCGGGGCCTACGGTGGCCCTGCTTCAGCCGACGCGCTTTCCAAGTACGAGAATTCGGGTGCGCATGGCACTGACCCTCCCTCTCAGCCCTCACCACTGTCAAGTGGGTGGGACGGGCGTCTCAGTATTTGAGCGGAACGGGGGATGGTTTCCGACACGGACGGGGACCGCTCCGGGCAGCGGGTACTCGTCCCGTACGAGCGCCCTGCGCAGCCGGTACTCGTCGAGCGGGCCCGAGAAGGCCATGCCCTGGGCGTGGCTGCAGCCCATGGCCCGCAGCGCGACGACCTGCTCCGGTACGTCGACGCCCTCGGCGACGGTCTGCATCCCGAGCTCGCCCGCGATGCGGAGCACCCCGCGGGTGATCTTGCGGAGCCGGGCCGACTCGACCACGCCCTCGACGAGCCCGCGGTCCAGCTTCAGTATGTCGACGGGAAGCCTCCGGAGGGCGTTGATCGCCACATGTCCGCTGCCGAATCCGTCGAGCGCGATCCGCACCCCGAGACGGCGCAGGGCGACCAGCCGCTGTTCCAGCTCGTCGAGCGGGATGCGGGGGTCGCTGTCGGCGAGCTCGACGATCAGCGAGCCCGACGGCAGGCCGTGCCGGGTGAGCAGCGACTCGATCGAGCCGAGCGGCAGCGAGCGGTCCAGGAGCCGGCGGGCGGAGAGCCGGATGGACACCGGCGTGCGATGGCCGATTCCCGCCCGCTCGGCAGCCTGCTCGACGGCCTCCTCCAGAAGCCACCGACCGAGCTCCGCGGTGCGCTCGCTGTCGTCGGTGACCCGGAGGTACTCGGCGGGGGTGAAGAGAATGCCCTGGGTCGAGCGCCAGCGCGCCTGGGCGCTGACGGCGGAGATCCGGCCGGTGGCGAGGTCGACGACCGGCTGGTGGAGCAGGGCGAACTCGCCGTCGTGGAGCGCGGTGCGCAGGCGGGCGGCCAGTTCCGTCCGGCGTACCACGTCGGCCTGCATCTGGGGCGCGTAGAGCTCGACGCGGTCCTTGCCGGCCGCCTTGGCCCGGTACATGGCCAGGTCGGCGTTGCGCAGGAGGTCGCCGGCCTCCATGCCGGGCTCGGCGAAGGCGACGCCGATGGAGGCGGCGACCCGCACCTCGTTCCTGCCCCCGTCGACGCGGTACGGCCTGGAGAGCGTGAGCCGGAGACGGTCGGCGATCTCCTGGACCTGGTTCCGGCGGGCCGCCTGGTCGCGGCCGCCGTCGCCGAGGATGAGGGCGGCGAACTCGTCGCCGCCGAGCCGGGCGGCGGTGTCCCCGGCGCGCACGGAGTCGTGGAGGCGGCGGGCGGCCTGGACGAGGAGGTCGTCCCCCGCCTGGTGGCCGAGGCGGTCGTTGACGCCCTTGAAGCCGTCGAGGTCGATGAAGAGCACGGCCGTGCCCGGGTCGGAGGCGCGGCGGCCACCGAGGGCCTGCCGGACCCGCCGGGTGAAGAGCGCCCGGTTGGGCAGGTCGGTGAGCGGGTCGTGCTCGGCGTTGTGCTGCAACTGGGCCTGGAGTCGCACCCGTTCGGTGACGTCACGGCTGTTGAAGATCAGGCCGCCCTGGTGACGGTTGACCGTCGATTCGACGTTGAGCCAGTCTCCCCCACTCTCGGCTTCGCCCGAGCGGGAGGTGCCCCCATGGCCCGAGCGGAAACGGCACTCGATCCGGGTGGTGGGCTCCTCTGCGGGCGAGACGGCCAGGAAGCGCCGTACCTCGTGGACGACGGCGCCGAGGTCCTCGGGGTGGATGAGCGAGGCCAGCTCGGAGCCGATCAGCTCCTCCGCGTCCCGTCCGTACACCCCGGAGGCGGCCGGGCTGACGTAACGGAGTATCCCGTTCGGCGCGGCGATCATGATGACGTCGCTGGAGCCCTGCACGAGTGACCTGAAGTGGTTCTCCTTCTGGGCCAGTTCATGGGTCAGGGCGATGTTGTCGAGGAGCATGATGCCCTGCCGTACGACCAGGGCGAGGACCACCGTGCAGCCGGCGAGGACGACGACACGGTCGACCCTGCGCCCCTCCACGACGTTGTAGAGGATGCCGAGGGTGCAGACCGCCGCGGCGAGGTACGGAGTGAGGGCGGCGAGCGAGCCGGCGACCGGCCTGCTGTGCAGCCACGGTCCGCGCGCGGGGGCGGCGCTGTCCGGGAGACGGCGCACCCCCCAGGGCGCGTAGGCGAGCAGGAGGGAGCCGGCGAACCAGCCCGCGTCGAGCAGTTGTCCCGAGGCGTAGTTCTCGCGCAGCAGCGGCGAGGTGAACAGGGCGTCGCACAGGACGGTCAGGGCGAGGGCGGCGATCGCGGTGTTGGTCGCCGAGCGGTTCGCCTGCGAGCGCCGGAAGTGCAGGACCAGGACCATGCTCACCAGCACGATGTCGAGCAGCGGGTACGCGAGCGACAGCGCGGCCTGGGAGACGGACTCTTCCTGGAAGTGGGCGGTACGGGCGAGGGCGAGGCTCCAGGAGAGCGTCAGCAGCGAGCCGCCGATGAGCCAGGCGTCCAGTCCGAGGCAGACCCAGCCGGCCCGGGTGACGGGCTTCTTGGCCAGGACGAGGAGGCCGACGATGGCCGGCGGCGCGAAGAGTAAGAAGAAGAGGTCGGCGACGGAGGAGTCGGGCACCTCCGTGCGGAGCACGACCTCGTACCACCCCCACACGGCGTTGCCCGCGGAGGCCATGAACGAGGAGAAGGCGAAGAGCAGCCAGGCGGGGCGGGCGCTGCCGCGGTGCGCGCGGCCGTAGAGGAAGCAGGAGACCGCGGCGGCGAGGGCGGCGGCGCTGAGTCCGAAGTCACCCATGAAGAGCGCGAGTCCCGGTGAGCCCCAGCCGAGCGAGGCGCCGGTCGTGTAGCCCGCGCAGATCAGCCCCAGGGCGATCTGGGCGAGGACGCCGCCGGCGCCGGGGCGCCCGGCGTCCCGATGGCCGGAGTCGCCGCCGCCGCTGACGGGGCGGCGCGTGAGGACCGCCCCGGGCGCGCTCACCGGCCCCTCCGGCGCCGGGCCACCGCACCCTGCCACCTCGTGCGGGCGCGCCCGCGGCTCGTCGGCGCGCCCGGGTGCGTGCCCGTCGCAGTCGTGGGGGCCTGCCGGGTCCCGTACGGCACCGGCCTTCCGCCCGACCGGGGCGGTCGGCCCCGGTACGGCGCCCGGCTCCGGCTTCCGTACGCCAGGGGCGAGCGGTTCCGGCACGACGCCCGGCTCCGGCTTCCGAACGCCAGGGGCGAGCGGTTCCGGGACGGCGGCGCCGGAGGCCGCGCAGGCGTGGTTCGGCGCGTGGGCGCCATGGGGCGCGGGGCTCCCCTGAGGATCGCCGGGGCCCGGTGGTTCGGCACCGTGGCCTTCGGCTCGGGAGTCCGGTCCGGTGCACGGTCCGGCGCCCTGCCCGGCCTGCGCACCGGCGTCCGTCCCGCCCTCCGGTCCGGCGCCCGGCGGCTCGGTGGCGCGGGGCGCGCGGTGTGGCGCGGCCTGGTCCGGCACGGAATGCGCGAGGCCGGTGGTGAGGCGCGGAAGGCTTGCCGGCGGCGGCGTCGCCGCGTCGGATCGTCGGTCCTTCGGCCGTGCTTCACCCGTCGCCCCCCTCGGAATCTGATGACCCGTCACGTCGCTCCCCAGCGTCAGCCCGTACTCGACGCAGTCCCCCCGCTCCGGGACGATACACCAGGACGGTCACTCAGGGACAGGGTCGCAGTACTCTGCGTGACGGCCAAGGGGCTTGCAGGCGGCGCGTGTCGGGGGCGCGTACCACCCGACCGGCCCATCACAGCCGTCCGGACGGCCCATCGCCGGTCGCGGCCTCGTCGCGGCCCCCGTGGCGGCCCGGGCGCGGCTCAGCCGGTGGTGAGCAGCACGTTGGCCAGCTCCTCGCCCGCCGCGAACCGCCGTAGTTGTCCCGCGATCAGCCGCTTCGCCCGCGGCATGAAGGCAGAAGTGGAACCTCCCACATGGGGACTGATCAGGACACCGGGAGCGTGCCACAACGGGTGCCCGGCCGGCAGCGGTTCCGGGTCGGTGACGTCGAGCGCGGCCGTGATCCTGCCGCTCTCGACCTCCTTGAGCAGCGCGGCCGTGTCGACGACGGGCCCCCGGGCGACGTTCACGAGGAGGGCCCCGTCCTTCATGCGGCCCAGGAACCCCGCGTCGGCGAGATGCCTGGTCGCGGGAGTGAGCGGCGTGGAGAGCACGACGACGTCCGCATCCGGAAGCAGCGCGGGCAGCTCGGCAAGCGGGTGGACCTCGCCGCGCGCTGTGGTGCGCGCGGAGCGCGCGACGCGCATGACCCGCGCGCACTCGAAGGGCGCGAGCCGGTCCTCGATGGCGGCGCCGATCGATCCGTACCCGACGATCAGGACGGACTTGTCGGCGAGGGCCGGGTAGAAGCCGGCCCGCCACTCCTCGGCGTCCTGGCCGCGCACGAAGCCGGGGATACCGCGCAGCGAGGCCAGGATCAGCGCCAGGGTGAGTTCGGCGGTGCTGGCCTCGTGGACGCCCTTCGCGTTGCAGATTGCGACGCCGGAGGGCAGCGAGTCGATGCCGGGGGTGACGTGGTCGATGCCGGCGGACAGGGTCTGCACGGCCCGGATCGAGGTCATCGCGGCCAGCGGCCGGACGGCGATCTCGGAGCCCTTCATGTACGGGACGACGTAGAAGGAGCAGCGCGCCGGGTCGGCCGGGAACTCCGGTCCGCCGTCCCAGAAGCGGTAGTTCAGGCCCGACGCGCCCGGTTCGGGGAGATCGTCGATCTCGTCCGCGGGAATCGGAAGCCACACGTCAGCGGTCGTGTCCTGGAATCTCATGAGCGGGAGGCTATGCGAAGAATCCCGTGCGCCATTGGTTACTTTGGGGGACGGCACAGGGAGGGGTACCGGCAGGTGGAGCGCAGGACTATCGGGGCGACGGCGCTCGACGTGGGTGCGATCGGCCTGGGGTGCATGCCGATGAACTGGGCGTACAGCCGTTCGGAACAGCGGGGTGACCGCTCGCTGCGGACCGTGCACGCGGCGCTGGACGCCGGGGTGAGCCTGCTCGACACCGCCGACATGTACGGACCGTTCACCAACGAGCTTCTGTTGGGGCGGGTGTTGAAGGAGAGACGGGCGGAGGTCTTCGTCTCGACGAAGGGCGGACTGCTCGTCGGTGACGGCGGCGGACGTCGGCACGTGGTCGCCAACGGCAGGCCGGGGTACGTGCGTCGGGCCTGCGACGCCTCGCTGCGGCGGCTCCAGACCGATGTGATCGACCTGTACCAGCTGCACCGGGCGGACCCCGAGGTGCCGGTCGAGGAGACCTGGGGCGCGATGGCCGAGCTGGTCTCGGCGGGCAAGGTGCGGGCGCTCGGGCTGTGCGCCGTCGGCAGCCGGTCGGCCCGCCGGGGCGCGACCGGTGTCAGCCGTGACGGATACGAGGGAACGATCCGCCAACTGGAGCGGATCCAGCAGGTGTTCCCGGTGGCGGCGGTGGAGGCCGAACTGTCGGTGTGGTCCCAGGAGGCGCTGGTGCGGCTGTTGCCGTGGTGCGCGGCGCGGGGCGTCGGCTTCCTGGCGGCGATGCCGCTGGGGAACGGCTTCCTGACCGGGACGCTGACCCCGGGCGGCGGCTTCGAACCGGACGACCCACGGGCCCGGCATCCCCGGTTCACCGCGGAGATGATGGCGGCGAACCAGCCGCTCGTGGCGGGTCTGCGGCGGGTGGCCGCGCGGCACGGGGCGGAGGTCACCCCGGCCCAGGTGGCCCTCGCCTGGGTGCTCGGCCGGGGGCGGCACGTCGTGCCGGTGCCGGGGGCGAAGCGGGAGCGCTGGGCCGTGGAGAACGCCGGGGCGGCCGGGCTGCGGCTGACGGCGGCGGACCTGGCGGAGATCGCGGCGCTGCCGGCGCCCCGGGGGTCCTGGGACTGAGGACCTCACGGGTCTCGGGAGAGGGTTGTCGCGGCGGTCGGGAACCTGATCGCGTCGGGCGGTGTATCAAGGATGAAGGGATGCCGCTCGACTCGTCGAAGGGGACCGTGCCATGAGCCGTCCTGCAGTTGTGAAGGCCCTGTGGGGCGCCGCCGTGCTGGTCCTGGTGGCGGGCTGCTCCTCGGGGGGTGCGGAGGATCGGCCGGGTGCGTCCCCGCCGACGTCGGCGCCGGCGTCCGCGCCGACCACCGTCTCGGCCGGCCCGTCCGGGTCCGCCACCGCCTCCGCGGGTGGGCGGGTGACGGTGTCGGGCACGCTCACCGAGGGGTTGAAGTCGCCCTGGGGGCTCGCCGAACTGCCCGGCGGGGATCTGCTCGTCTCCTCGCGGGACGAGCGGACGATCACCAAGGTCGACGGACGGACCGGAGCGAAGACCTCGCTCGGCGAGGTGCCGGGGGTGGTGCCCGGTGGTGAGGGCGGGCTGATGGGCCTCGCCGTGCACGACGGCTGGGTGTACGCGTATCTGACCGCCGAGTCGGACAACCGCGTCGTGCGCATGCGGTACGGGGGCGCGGAAGGCGACCGGCTCGGCGCGCCTCAGCCGGTGCTGACGGGCATCCCCAAGGGGATCGTGCACAACGGCGGACGGATCGCGTTCGGACCGGACGGGATGCTGTACGCGGGGACGGGCGAGACGGGCCGGACCGGTCTGGCCCAGGACCGGAGGTCGCTGGGCGGGAAGATCCTCCGGATGACGCCGGAGGGCAAGCCGGCGCCGGGCAACCCCTTCCCCGGGTCGGTGGTCTATTCGTACGGGCACCGCAATGTGCAGGGGATCGCCTGGGACGCGGCGGGTCGACTGTGGGCGGCCGAGTTCGGGCAGAACACCTGGGACGAGCTGAATCTGGTCGAGCCCGGCAAGAACTACGGCTGGCCGGAGGCCGAGGGGCAGGCAGGAAAGGCCGGGTTCGTGGACCCGGTGGCCCAGTGGCCGACCTCGGAGGCCTCCCCCAGTGGGATCGCGTTCGCGCGGGGCGCGATCTGGATGGCAGGGCTCAGAGGCGAGCGGTTGTGGCGGGTTCCGCTCTCCGGCGCGGAACGCTCAGGGGACCCCGAGGCGTTCCTGACAGAGGAGTACGGACGCCTGCGCACGGTCCTCGCAGGGGGCGGCGGGCGGCTCTGGCTGGTGACCAGCGAAACCGACACCCGGGGCACGCCCGGGCCAGGGGACGACAGGATCCTCCGGCTGGAGGTGAGCTGAAGGAGCTGGTGACCGTGTTCGACCCGTTGGCGGAGCTTTTCGCTCCCGGCCGCAGGCACACCGAGGAGGAGCTGCGCAGGCAGGCCCTGACCAGGGAGGACCCGGGCGATGCCGACCCGTCGCGCGGGCCGATAGACCTCACCTCGGGCCGCGTGACGATACGGGCCCCCCGCCCGGCGGCGGGGGACGCGGCGGCCGACGGCGGGCCCGGTGGGTCAGAGGGGCGTGTCGAGGAGGTGCAGGCGGTGGGCCAGGGCGGCGGCCTCGCCCCGGCCGGCGACGCCGAGCTTGGCGAGGATGTTGGAGACGTGGACGCTGGCCGTCTTGGGTGAGATGAAGAGTTCCTCGGCGATCTGACGGTTGGTGCGGCCGGCCGCGACCAGGCCCAGGACGTCCTGCTCGCGGGGGGTCAGGCCGAAGGTGTCGTCCCCGGGCTCCGCCGGTGCCGGGGCCTGCTTCTCCGGGGTCAGGGAGAGGCGGGCGCGGGCGGCGAGCAGCTCCACGTCCTCGCGGAGCGGACGGGCACCGAGGCCGACCGCGGTGGCGTGGGCCTGCCGGAGCAGGGCCGTGGCCTCCTCGCGGCGGCCGCCCTCGACGAGCAGGGCGTCGGCGAGGCGATGGCGGGCGCGGGCCAGCTGGTGCGGGCGTTCGAGCGGTTCGTAGGCGGCGACGATCTCGGCCCAGCGGGCGGCGGTCTCGCGGCCCTCGGCGCGGGCGATCTCCTCGGAGACCTGCCGGGAGTGGGCCTCCCAGACCGGGGCCGGGGTGGCGAGGCGGCGGACGCTGCGGCGGACGACGGCGAGCGCCTCGGCGCGGCCCTCGTCGGCGGCGGGCAGTCCCCGGCTGTCGGCCTCGGCGGTGACGGCGGTGAGGACGAGGGGCCAGCCGTAGCGGTGGGTGCCGGGCGGGAAGCCCGCCTCTTCGGCGGCGGCCAGCTGGGTCCGGACGTCCTCGACGCGTCCCTCGGCGGCGGCCACGGCGATCTCGACCTGTGCCATGGGCAGGACGTACTGGGGGATCGTGTCGCGGCTGCCGTAGGCGGTGCGGGCTTCGGCGAGGTGGCCGCGCGCCGCGTCGAGTTCGCCGCGGGCGACCGCGAGCTGGGCGAGGCGGAGGGAGGCCGAGCCGCGGGGCTTGCTGCTGGTGGCCGAGCGGAGCAACCGTGTGGCGATCTCCCCGATCTCGTCCCAGCTGCCGAGGGAGAAGAGGGACTCGGCCCGGTTGGCCTCGACCCAGCCGATGCTGTCGACGAGTCCGTAGGAGCGGGCGACGCGGATGCCGTCGTCGGCGAGTTCGACGGCCTCGCGGGAGCGGCCGAGGGATTCCAGGGCGGAGGAGATGTTGATGTGGGCGCGGGCGGTCTCGGTGAACTGGCCGAGGGCCGTGGTCCGTTCCCGTACCGCGTGCATCTCGGCGAGACCGGCCTCGACGTCGCCGGCCGCGGTCATGAGGGTGCCGAGGGTGAGCCGGGCGTTGAGTTCGATCGACTCGGCCTTGACGAGCCGGGCGTACTCGACGGCGCGTTCGGCGGCGGTGAGGGCGTCGGGGCCGGGGTTGCGGAGCATGCCCCAGCCGGCGGCGCCGACGAGGACCACGGCGTGGACGGCGGACGGGGGAAGGCCCTTGACGAGTTCCTGGGCGCGGGCGATCTCCTCCCAGCCGTCGCCCCGGCCGAGGTTGGACTGGAGGCGGGCCCGCTCGGTCCAGAACCAGGCGGCACGCAGGGGGTCGTCGGACTCCGCGCTGTCGAGGAGGCGCAGTGCCGTCTTGCAGATCTTCAGGGCGCGTTCGCGGTCGCCGCTGAGCCGGGCGGCGACGGCGGCCTCGGCGAGCAGGTCGAGGTAGCTGAGCGCGGCGGTCTCGGGGTCGCAGCCGCAGGCCGGGTAGGCCTCGGCGTAGTCCATGGGCCGGAGCGAGCCGCGGGTCTCGTCGGGGGCCTCGTCCCAGAGTTCCATGGCGCGTTCGAGGAGCCGGAGTTGCTCGGCGTAGGCGTGGCGCTTGCGGGTGGCGACGGAGGCGCGGAGGACGGCGGGCAGGGCCTTGGCCGGGTCGTGCGCGTGGTACCAGTAGGTGGCGAGCCGGTTGGCGCGTTCGTCGGCCCGGACGAGTGTGGGGTCGGACTCCAGGGCTTGGGCGTAGCGCCGGTTGAGGCGGGAGCGTTCGCCGGGGAGCAGGTCGTCGCTGACGGCCTCGCGGACCAGGGAGTGGCGGAAGCGGTAGCCGTCGCCGTCGGGGACGGCGAGCAGGAGGTTGGCGCCGACGGCGGCCCGCAGGGCCTCGATGAGTTCGTCCTCGCCGAGCCGGGCGACGGCGGCGAGCAGTCCGTACTCGACGGTGGAACCGCCCTCGGCGACGATCCTGGCGACCCGCTGGGCGTCCTCGGAGAGCGTCTCGACCCGGACCAACAGCAGGTCGCGCAGGGAGTCGCTGAGCTGGCCCGGGGCGCAGCCGGCCTCGTGGGAGACGACGAGTTCCTCGACGAAGAAGGCGTTGCCGTCGGAGCGTTCGAAGACTTCCTCGACGAGGCCGGGGTCGGGTTCGGCGGCGAGGATGCCGGTGAGCTGGCGGTGTACCTCGGTGCGGGTGAAGCGGGCGAGTTCGATGCGGCGGATGGTGCGGAGCCGGTCGAGTTCGGCGAGGAGGGGGCGCAGCGGGTGGCGGCGGTGGATGTCGTCGGCGCGGTAGCTGGCGACGACCACGATCCGGCCGCGGCGCAGGGTGCGGAGGAGATAGGTGAGGAGGTGCCGGGTGGAGGCGTCGGCCCAGTGCAGGTCTTCCAGGACGAGCACGATCGTACGGTCGGCGGCGAGCCGTTCCAGGAGCCGTACGGTCAGTTCGAACAGACGGGCGGTGGAGTCCTCGTCGGAGGAGTCGTGGCTGCCGGGGTCGCCCAGTTCGGGAAGCAGCCGGGCGAGTTCCGCCTCCTGGCCGTCGGCGGCGGTGGTGAGTTCGTCGGGGAGCCGGCGGCGGAGCGAGCGCAGTGCGGTGGCGAAGGGGGCGAAGGGCAGGCCGTCGGCGCCGAGTTCGACGCAGCCGCCGAGCGCGACGACGGCGCCCTGTCCGCAGGCCGTGTCGAGGAACTCCTCGATGAGCCGGGTCTTGCCGACTCCCGCCTCGCCGCCGATGAGCAGGGCCTGGGGCTCTCCCGCGGTCGCGCGGGAGAGCGCCTCGGTGAGGGCGGTGAGTTCGCCGGCGCGGCCGACGAAGACGGGACTGACTGACCTGGTCTCCACGGCGCCGAGCATCGCACAGGCATCCGCGGCGTCGCTCATACGGGGGTCACGCGGCCCGGACGAAGCGGCCACGTCCGCCGTCACTCACCCGCCCCTCCGCGTCCTGGCTGCCGCTCCGGCGGCCGAGGCGGCGCAGGCCCCGGGCGGAGCCGACCGTCTCGGCGGCCTCGTGGGACAGACGCTGGGCGGCGGCCTCACGGACGAGCTGGGCGTGGTTCATGCGGTGGAGTTCGTACTCGAACATCGGATGCTCCCTGGTTTCCTCGGTTTCGGTATCGCTCCTTGCGATGCCTCTACTTTCGTTTCCCAGGGGGTGCGGCCACATCGGGCGAGTGCCGCATGTTCGGAGTACGGGGGTCCTTAGGCGGGTCCTAGGGATGCCTTAGACGGGCTCAGGATCCGGCGCTCGGCAGGCTCAGGAACAGGTCGAAGTAAGTACCGGCCGACAGGAGCAGCCCCAGGCCGCCGAGGACGGCACCGGCGACGGCGACCGCGCGGACCCAGGTGGGGCGCCCGGGCAGGATGAGCACGAGCACGGCGACGAAGAGGGCGACGAGCGAGAACACGCCGTTCACCAGGGCGGTGCTGTGCCAGGCGTCGCCGTAGATCTCGGAGATCTGCTGGGCGGGGGTGCCGGCCCCGGAGGTCTTGATCTGCCCGACGAGGGTCTCGCGCTCGGAGACGACCTTGCCGGTCCAGGTGCCGGTGAGGGCGACGACCCCGAGAGCGGCGGAGACGACGGCCGCGGCGGCGCCGCCGATGCCGGCGGCGGCGGGAGCGGGCGCCGCCTCCGCGAACAGCTCGTCGTCCTCGTCCTCGTCCTCGGCCTCGTCGGCCGACTCGTCGTCCTGCTTGTCGAGCAGGACGACGGCCGTGTCCTCGGCGGGCGCGGCAGCCTCGGCGGTCTTCACGCTCGCCGCGTTCTCCGCGGTCTCCACGGTTTCGGCGGTCTCGGCGCTCTCGCCGGTCTCGCCGGTCTCGCCGGTCTTCTCGGTCGTCGTCTTGGTGTCCATGCGCCGCACGCTAGGCGCCTCGTATGAGAACCGTATGAGGAAAGCGGGTTACGAGGGTGACGAGGTCTTCGCCGCGCGCCACTCCGGGGCGAGGACGGCCCAGACCTCGGTGTCGGCGCGGACGCCGCGGTGCGGGTAGTTCTCCCGCAGCACGCCCTCGCGGGTCATGCCCAGGCGGCGGGCGACGGCGATGCTCGGCCCGTTCTTCGCGGAGGCGTGCCACTCGACGCGGTGGATGCCGCGCTCCTCGATCGCCCAGTCGATGATGACCCGGCAGGCGCGGGTGATCAGGCCCTTCCCGGCGGCGGAGGGTTCCAGCCAGCAGCCCGCCTCGGCGGTGCAGTACGTGGCGTCGAAGGTCCGGAAGAGGACGCCGCCGACGAGCGTGCCGTCGGTCCAGATGCCGTAGATGCGTCCGGTGTCGTTCGCGGCCTTCTCGGCGTACGAGCCGAGGAAGGAGCGGGCGGAGTCGATGTCCGCCACGAAGTCGGGGAGGGCGATGTGCTCGCCGATGAACGCGCGTCCGCGGTCCATGTGGGCGAGGAACTCCTCGGCCTTCGAGGGCTCCAGGGGCCTCAGCTCGGCACCGTCGTCACCCAGCGATATCGCGAACATCGTCGTTCCTCTCCTCCGCGGCCGGGGCCGCGGTCGCCGTCACGGCCGTCACACGCTGAGCGGGTATTTTCCCACGCGCGTCGGCGGCCTCGCGGCACTCGGGCGTTTCGATGCTGATCCGGGGAAGCAGCCGGTCGAGCCACTTCGGCAGCCACCAGTTCGCCCCGCCGAGCATGTGCATGAGGGCGGGGACGAGGAGCGTCCGCAGGACGAAGGCGTCGAGGGCGACGGCCGCGGCGAGCGCGATGCCGAACATCGCGATGACCCGGTCGCCGGAGAGGACGAAGGCGAGGAAGACCGCGATCATGATCACGGCGGCGGAGTTGATGACCCGGCTGGTCTCGGCCAGGCCGACCCGGACCGCCCGCCGGTTGTCACCGGTCTCCAGCCACTCCTCGTACATCCGGCTGACCAGGAAGACCTGGTAGTCCATGGAGAGCCCGAAGAGGACGGAGACCATGATCACGGGGAGGAAGGGTTCGATCGGCCCGGAGCTGCCGAGACCGAGGAGTTCGCTCCCCCAGCCCCACTGGAAGATCGCCACGACGACACCGAAGGCACCGGCGACGGCCGCGACGTTCATGGCGGCGGCCTTGAGCGGGATGCCGATCGACCGGAACGCGAGCAGGAGCAGCAGGCAGCCGAGGGCGATGACGACACCGACGAAGAGCGGCAGCTTGCCGATGATGATCTCGGCGAAGTCGTCGTACGAGGCGGTGACACCGCCCACGTGCACCTGCAGGGAGCTGCCGGCCTCGGCCTCCGGGATGACGTCCGTACGGAGCCGGTCGACGAGCTCGCTGGTGGCCTTGGACTGGGGCGAGGACTCGGGGACGACGGTGAGGACCGCGGTGTCGCCGGAGCTGTTGTAGGTGACCGGGGAGACGGAGGCGACGCCCCGGGTCGCGGAGAGCGCGGCCGGCAGCTGGTCGAGAGCGACCCGGTCGTCGGCGCCGTCGAGCCCGGCGACCAGGGTGAGGGGGCCGTTCGTACCGGGGCCGAAGCCTTCGGCGATCAGGTCGTAGGCCTGCCGCGTGGTCGCGGTGGCCGGGCCGTTGCCCTGGTCGGAGGTGCCGAGGTGGAGCGAGAGGGTGGGCAGCGCGAGGACGCCCATGACGACGGCGGCGACCAGTCCGAGGAGCTTGGGGTGCCGCTCGACGAAGGCGGACCAGCGCGCGGCGAAGCCGGTGGGCAGCTCGGGCTGCGGCCCGTGCTCGGCGAGCGCCCGGCGCTCGCGCCGGGACAGTGCCCGCATGCCGATGAGCGAGAGCAGGGCCGGCAGCAGGGTGACGGAGGCGGCGACCGTGAGGACGACGGTGAGGGAGGCGGCGATGGCGACGCCGTTGAGGAAGCTGAGCCGCAGGATCAGCATGCCGAGCAGGGCGATGCAGACGGTGGCCCCGGCGAAGACGACGGCGCGGCCGGTGGTGGCGACGGCGGTCTCGGCGGCCTCGGCGACGGAGAGCCCGCGTTTCAGGCCTCTGCGGTGCCGGGTGACGATGAAGAGGGCGTAGTCGATGCCGACGCCGAGGCCGACGAGCATGCCCAGCATCGGCGCGAAGTCGGCCACGGTCATCAGATGACCGAGGAGCACGATCCCGGAGTACGCGATGCCGACGCTGACGAGCGCGGTCGCGATGGGGAGCGCGGAAGCGGCGAGGGAGCCGAAGGCGAGGAAGAGGACTACGGCCGCGACGGCGACGCCGACGACCTCGGCGATGTGTCCGCCGGGGGCCTCGGTGAGGGCGACGGCGCTGCCGCCGAGCTCGACGGAGAGACTGTCGTTCGCCGCGGCCTTGGCCGTGTCGACGAGGGCCAGGGCCTGCGCCTCGGGGATGTCGTCGGCCTGCTCGCGGAAGGTGACGGTGGCGTAGGCGGTGTGCCCGTCCTCGCTGACCTGGCCCTGGGTGTCGCCGTACGGCGAGGTGACGGAGGCGATGCCGGGCAGTTCGGCGACCTTGTCGAGCATCGCGGTCGTGCGCCGTTCGACGGCGTCGGCGCGGACGCTGCCCTTGTCGGTGTGCCAGACGATGGTGTCGCTGTCACCGCCGAGGCCGTGGAAGCCGCGCTCCAGGAGCGCGGTGGCACGGCCGGACTCGGTCCCGGGGACCTCGTAGTCGTTGGAGTAAGCGCTGCCCGCGACGACCGCCGCGGTACCGACCCCGCCGAGAGCGACGAGCCACAGCAGAACGGCGACGAGGCGGTGCTTGATGCACCACCGTGCGATGGCTGCCAAAGGACGTGCTCCCTGGGTGGTTCGTGGATCTTTCGCGGGAGAACGGCCCGAAAAGAACGCATGAGCTACGTGGGCCCACTGTGGCAGTCAAACGTGATCGTTTGCCCGTTTCGTGTCGATGCTCACAGGAGTGCCCGGAAGGTCGGGGCGGAGGTCCCGGACCTCGGCCCCGACCCTCCGGGCACAACGGCTCACCGTGGGTGCTCAGCCGGAGACGCTGGCACGGCCGTTCTCGATGTGACCCATGAGCCGGCGGCGGAATCCACCGGGTGCGGTCACCTCGACGTCGTACCAGCCGTGCGCGTCGGCGGCCGAGTGGACGACGGTACGGGTCTTCCCGGGCTTCACGGTGACGGTGCGGGTCCAGTCGGCGAGGTCGTCCTCGTCCACGTACCCGAGCGGCCTCACCGTGAAGGAGACGGGGGCCGAGCCCGTGTTCCGTACGGTGAGATGCAGGTCACGGTCATGATGATCGATCCGGGAGGTGAGCTCGGCGCCGCCGGCGGCGGGGCCCTCGAACTCGCGGCGGAAGCCGTTGGGGCCGGTGATCGTGAAGCGGTAATGATCACCCGGAACGGGGACGGTCCACTCCCCCGCCCCCCTGACGTCCTGGTGCTGCGGGACGGCGAACTCACCCGCGTAGGGGTAGAGAGCGAAGTGCGCGCTCGCCTTCCCCTTGTTGTCGAGCGCCACGCGGACGGAACCGGCCGCGGCCGCCGAGGTCACGGAGGTCACGGAGGCGTCCGGCTGGTACGGCAGCGGGCGGGCGCGGCGGGCGCCGGGCTCCTGGACCGGCATCTGCTGCACGGCCGGGGGCTGCGGGCGCCAGCGGCCGGTGAAGGGCGGGATCGGGCCCGGCTGCTCGACCTCGGGCTGCCGCCGGCCCCGCTTGAAGTCGAAGGCGGAGGTGAGGTCACCGGTGACGGCCCGGCGCCAGGGGGTGATGTTGGGCTCGCGGATCCCCGTGAGCTGCTCCAGGAACCGGATCACCGAGGTGTGGTCGAAGGTCTCGGAGCAGACGTAGCCGCCGACCGACCAGGGCGAGACGACGAGCAGCGGGACCCGGACGCCCAGGCCGGTGGGCTGGCCCTTCCAGCGCTCGTCCGTGTTCTCCGCGGGCGGGACCGGCGGCGGCACGTGGTCGAAGAAGCCGTCGTTCTCGTCGTAGTTGATCAGGACGACGGTGTGGCGCCAGACGTCCGGGTGCGCGCCGAGGGCGTCGAGCACCTTGTAGACGAGGGTCGCGGAGGCGATCGGCGAGGAGGAGCCGGGGTGCTCCGAGTCGATCGCGGACGGCACGAGGTAGGAGACCTCGGGGAGGGTGCCGGCGGCGACGTCGGCACGGAAGGCGTCGGCGAGGGTGCCGCTCTCGACGCGGCGCAGTCCGCGCTCGAAGAGGGAGCGCTCGGCGTCGGTGAGGGTCGCCACGCCCTCCTCCAGGAGCCCGAGCAGACGGGCGCGCTCGGTGGCGTCGTCGGTGTCGCGGACGGCGGCGTAGAAGGACTCCATGAAGGTGTGCCCGCCGGTCCCGGCGAGCGCCTTGCGGGCGATCTTCTTGAAGGTGGCGAAGAACTCGATGTTGTTGTCGGTGAAGTTCTCCCACTCGGTGTACGTCTTCCAGCTGCGCCCGGCGGCTTCGAGCCGCTCCGCGTAGGTGGACCAGCCGTAGCCGGGGTGGGTGTCCTCGGCGTACGCGGCGTTGGTGACCGCCCGGCTGCCGTCGGCCTCGAAGCCGGTCCAGCCGGACCAGAGGTGGTTGCGGTTGGGGCTCGTCGAGGTGTGGATGGACGAGTGGTAGGCGTCGCAGATGGTGAACGTGTCGGCGAGCTCGTAGTGCAGGGGGATGTCCTGCCGGTCGTAGTACGCCATGGTCGCGGCGGTCTTGGCCGAGACCCATCCGTCCATCCAGCCACCGTGCCAGGCCTTGCCGCCGCCGCCCCAGGAGTGGTCGAGGTCCCCGATGTACTGGAGGTCCTTCTGCTGCGTCTCGGCCGCGCCGCGGATCGGGAAGGGCAGCACGGTCCGGCCGAGCGCGGCGGGCTGCTCGAACACCGGCTTGCCGGAGGGCAGTTCAATGGCATTGCGGTCGCCGAATCCGCGGACGCCGCGGAGGGTGCCGAAGTAGTGGTCGAAGGATCGGTTCTCCTGCATCAGGATCACCACGTGCCGGACCGCCGACATCCCCCCGGCCGGGGGCTCCGCGGCCATCGCGGCCTGCAACGACGGCGGCAGCAAGGAGCCGGCGGCGGCGACACCGAGGGCGCCTCCGCCCAGCGCGAGGAGCCTTCTGCGGGACATCTCGGATGACAAGACCGACCTCCAGTCGACGGCCAATGGTTCGCCTTCGAGCCATTGGGTGGTACGCCGGGGACGGTAGTGAGACGGGATGACACGGAGAAGACCCGACGGGGGCGCGGTGGTGAACGTCCAAGAGAACGTGACGGGAATCCAAGCGATTTCCGGCCACGAACACCGGCCCGCCACCGCACCCCTGAGCGGGAATCCGCCCCCGGCACCGAGCGGTCGGGGCGGCCCACCCCGCTCGCGCAGGCGCCCGGGACGAGCTTCCCGCCCCTCGACGTGACCCCGCTCCGCCGGGGCCGACGGAGCGGAGACTCTCACCGGGCGGCGCCGACCGTCATCGCGGATTCCCCTTGCTGACCGGTGTGGTTCGCGAGCATCCTGATCGCGACGCACGGCCACGGCGGGGCATAAGAGAAGTCGTATGGCCAGACGCAAGGTCATCACGGTCGAGGTCAGCAAGCGAGTGCTCTGGATCGGGGCCGAGGCGTACCCCCTCCAGAACATCGCCCGGGCGACGACCATCAAGATCAAGCCCCCGCGGGCGCGCGCCGTGGGACGCTTCGTGAAGTCTCTGCTGATCACGGGTCTGCTGGCGGTCGCCGCGCTCGCCGCCGCCCAGTCCGACGAGGCGTCCGGCAGCGACCGGGAACTGATCACGCGGGGAGTGGAGGTCACCGCCGCCGTACTCGTGGCGGCCTTCTTCCTCCATCTGATCGTCGCCCTGCTCACGCGGACGTACTACGCGCTGGTCATCGAGACCTCCGGAAACCCGCTCACCCTCCTGACCAGCGTGGACCGCGCCGAGGTGCACCAGCTCGTGCGCGACATCATGCGGGCCGTCGAGGACCCCGGCTTCACCGGCTTCACCAAGCAGATGGTCACCTACAACATCGGCAGCATGCGGGGCTTCTACAACGCCTCCGGGGACGGGGCCGTCGGCCGCGTCGAGAACAACCAGCAGAGCGCGCAGGACCCGCAAGCCGTCTACGAGGCGGTGATCCGCGCGATCGAGACCCTCCGGAGCCAGGTGTCCGTCGAGGACCGCGCGGTCCTCGACACGTCCCTGGACACCATCCGGCAGGGCGACGAGGCGCCGCCCGGCGCCTTCGCACCCGCGCCGCAGCGGTCGGCGCCCGGCGGGACCCGCGGCGGAGGGCGTCGGTGGCGAGCTCGCCCGGGACGCCTCCGTCGGCGCGACGGCCTGAGGACCGGCCCGAACGGTGACGGGCAATCAGCTCAGTTGACCCCGCCTCTTCACAAGCGGCAAGCTGACCGCCTGTCAACTCCGGTTCCTTGGGGGGAAACTTGAGCAACACGGCACACCACATCGGGCCCGACTCCACACCTGACCGGTATCGGCTGCTGCGGTCCATCGGGCGGGGCGGTGAGGCCGTGCTCTATCTTGCGGAGATCGAACTGGCCGGTGGGGCCGAGCCCGTCGTCGTCAAGGTTCTCGACTCGAAGACCACGATCACGCCCGAGGTCTTCGAGCGGATCAGCCAGAAGTGGAACGAGCAGGCCGAGCTGCTGCGTTTCGTCCACCGGCCCGGTGTCGTCGGGGTACGGGAGCACTTCCAGGGGCCGCCGATCCACCGGCCCGGCGAGTCCGGGACGATCACCGGCCGGGCCCTGGTACTCGTCATGAACCATGTCGACGGCCTCGACCTGCGCGACTGGCGGGCCGAACGCACCCTCGCCACACCCGGCGAGCGGCGCGAGGTGATGCGGACCCTGGAGCAACTCGCCGACGTCCTCGACTGGCTGCACTCCGGCAAGGCCACCCCGTCCGGACGCACGGTCGTGCACGGCGACCTGTCCCCGGGCAACGTCATGGTCGACGAGCACGGGCAGGCGACCCTTGTCGACTTCGGACTGAGCAAGCTGACCGCCGACCACCAGACCGCCGAGGTGTGGTTCACCCCCGGCTACGCCGCCCCGGAGATCTTCGAGGGCAAGCGGACCCCGGGCACGGACCGCTACGCCTTCGGAGCCATCGCGTACTTCCTGCTCAGCGGCCAGTCCCCGCCGACCGCCCCCGAACAGCTGGTGTCCGCGCTCGGTGAGCTGCCGCAGATCGCGGGGCTGCCGACGGAGCAGCGGGACCGGGTGCTGAGCATCGCCGCGGCCGACGCGGGGCGGCGGCCGCTGTCCCTGTCTGCCTGGGTGAAGGACGTACGGCACGGGGTGGTGTCCACGACGACCTCCCGCCCGGCGACGGTCGAGGACGCGGTCCCGGCCGCCCCCTCGACACCGCCCGCACGCCCCTCGCTGCCGCCGCAGCCCGCCACGCCGCCACAGACGCCGGTGCCGGCCGCGCCCGTGGTGGCTCCGCCGGAGGCCACACCTCCGGCGGCCCAGCCGCCCGTGACCCCGCAGCCGGTGGCTCCGCAGTCCGTGAGTCCCGGGTCCGTGGCCCCGCCGTCCGCCGAGCCGCCCACCGTCGCCACGCCCGGCTTCGGCGCCCCCGGCTTCGGACCACCGACTCCTCCCCCGTCCCCCGTGGCGGCGACCTCCCCTCCCCCGGCGCTCGAACCTCGCCGCCGCCGCAAGGGCCCGCTCATCGGCGCCGTGGCCGGGGTCCTCCTCGTCGCCGTGCTCGCGGTGATCGGGATCCGGCTGCTCGGCGACAAGGAGGACAAGGGCACCGAGGGCAAGGGCGGTACGCCGTCCGCGACCACCGCCTCCTCCACGCCCGACCCCACCACCGAGGCGCCGACCGAGGAGCCCACGGACGAGCCGACCGCCGAGGAGCCGACCGACCCACCGACCACGGACCCGGCGGAGTCGGCGAGTCCGACCGACGACCCCGGGACCGTGCCCGACGCGCCCACCGCCGATCTGACCACGCTCGCCTCCGTCAGCGACCCCGACAGGTTCTCCGTCGGCACCGCGAAGATCGACACCAAGGAGTACGGAGCCGCCCTCATCGGCGACTGCTACAACGGCGCGTATGTCGAGTACGACCTCAACCGCGAATGGTCCTGGTTCGACTTCACCGCCGGGATCGACGACGGGTCGAACATCGAGACCGCGCGGATCATCGTCTCCGTGGACGACCAGCCGGCCCTCTTCAACGAGACCGTCGACCTGGGCAAGCCGATCACCAAGTCCCTGAAGATCGAAGGGGCGCTGCGCCTGCGCCTCAAGGTCGAGGAGACCTGCACCGACTCGGGCAGCGGAGTCATCGCCGCCCCGATCCTGCGCCGCTGACCCGGCGCGCACACGGAACGGCCCCGCACCGGAACTCCGGTGCGGGGCCGCTCACATGTCCGTACGAGCAGAAGACGCTCAGCCTTCGCTGACGCCCAGCTTCTCCAGGATCAGGTCCTTCACGCGGGCCGCGTCCGCCTGGCCGCGGGTGGCCTTCATGACCGCGCCGACCAGGGCGCCGACCGCGGCGACCTTGCCGCCGCGGATCTTGTCGGCGATGGCCGCGTTGGCCGCGATGGCCTCCTCGACCGCCGTGCCGAGCGCGCCCTCGTCGGAGACGACCTTCAGACCGCGCTTCTCGACGACCTCGTCCGGGGTGCCCTCGCCGGCGAGAACGCCCTCGATGACCTGACGGGCCAGCTTGTCGTTCAGGTCGCCGGCGGCGACCAGGGCGGAGACCCGGGCCACGTCCGACGGGGTGATCGCCAGCTCTTCGAGCGAGACGCCCTGCTCGTTGGCGTTACGGGCGAGCTCGCCCATCCACCACTTGCGGGCCGAGGCCGCGTCCGCGCCCGCGCCGATCGTGGCGACGATCGCGTCGACCGCGCCGGCGTTGAGGATGGACTGCATGTCCAGCTCGGACACGCCCCACTCCTCGCGCAGCCGGTTGCGGCGCACCCGCGGCAGTTCGGGCAGCGTGCCCCGCAGCTCCTCCACCCAGGCACGGGCCGGGGCGACGGGGACGAGGTCGGGCTCCGGGAAGTACCGGTAGTCCTCGGCGTTGTCCTTGATGCGGCCCGAGGTGGTGGAGCCGTCCTCCTCGTGGAAGTGACGGGTCTCCTGCACGATCGTGCCGCCGGAGGACAGCACCGCGGCGTGGCGCTGGATCTCGAAGCGGGCAGCGCGCTCCACCGAACGGAGCGAGTTGACGTTCTTCGTCTCCGAGCGGGTGCCGAAGGCCTCCCGGCCGTGCGGGCGCAGCGACAGGTTCACGTCGCAGCGCATCTGGCCCTTGTCCATGCGCGCCTCGGAGACGTCGAGCGCGCGGATCAGCTCGCGCAGCTCGGCGACGTACGCCTTGGCGACCTCGGGGGCCCGCTCGCCCGCGCCCTCGATCGGCTTGGTGACGATCTCGATGAGCGGGATGCCGGCCCGGTTGTAGTCGAGCAGGGAGTGGGACGCGCCGTGGATACGGCCGGTGGCGCCGCCGACGTGCAGCGACTTGCCGGTGTCCTCCTCCATGTGGGCGCGCTCGATCTCCACGCGGAAGACCTCGCCGTCCTCCAGCTGGACGTCCAGGTAGCCGTTGAAGGCAATCGGCTCGTCGTACTGGGAGGTCTGGAAGTTCTTCGGCATGTCCGGATAGAAGTAGTTCTTCCGGGCGAAGCGACACCACTCGGCGATCTCGCAGTGCAGCGCGAGGCCGATCTTGATGGCGGACTCGACGCCGATCGCGTTGACGACGGGCAGGGAGCCGGGCAGACCGAGGCAGGTCGGGCAGGTCTGCGAGTTCGGCTCGGCGCCCAGCTCGGTCGAGCAGCCGCAGAACATCTTCGTCTTGGTGCCGAGCTCGACATGGACCTCCAGGCCCATGACGGGGTCGTACTCGGCGAGCGCCGCTTCGTACGACAGCAGTTCAGTGACAGTCACGAGAATTCCCTCTGATGCCTTCGGCCTCAGCCGAACAGGACGTCGTCGTCACCGATGCGCTTCAGCTCGCGAACGAGGAGAGCGACACCGGTGGCGATGGCGGCGGCGGAGACGACGGCGTCGATCAGCTTGAGCGTGTCGTGCTCGCTGCGGGCCGAACGGGCGCGCTTGACGACGCCCATCAGGCCGAACGCGGTGGTGCCGATGGACAGGTACGTGCCGGTCTTGGACTTCTTGAAGCCCTTGGCCTTCTGCAGTGCACTGGTACTCACAGCGACGGAGCCTCCTCGAGCAGCGGGTGCCCCCACTTTTCCACGAAGGCGGCCTCGACGGCGGCGCCGACCTTGTACAGCCGGTCGTCCTTCATGGCGGGAGCGATGATCTGCAGGCCGACCGGCAGACCGTCCTCGGGCGCCAGGCCGCAGGGCAGCGACATGGCGGCGTTGCCGGCCAGGTTGGTCGGGATGGTGCACAGGTCCGCGAGGTACATCGCCATCGGGTCGTCGGCGCGCTCGCCGATCGGGAAGGCGGTGGTGGGGGTCGTCGGGGAGACGATCACGTCCACCTCCTCGAAGGCCTTCTCGAACTCGCGGGTGATCAGGGTCCGGACCTTCTGGGCCGAGCCGTAGTACGCGTCGTAGTAGCCGGAGCTGAGCGCGTACGTTCCGAGGATGATGCGGCGCTTGACCTCGTCGCCGAAGCCGGCCTCACGGGTGAGGGCGGTGACGTCCTCGGCGGACCGCGTGCCGTCGTCGCCGACCCGGAGGCCGTAACGCATGGCGTCGAAGCGGGCCAGGTTCGAGGAGCACTCGGACGGCGCGATCAGGTAGTACGCCGAGAGGGCGAGGTCGAAGGTCGGGCAGTCCAGCTCGACGATCTCGGCGCCCAGCGACTTGAGCAGTTCGACGGACTCGTCGAAGCGCTGCACGACACCGGCCTGGTAGCCCTCGCCGCGGAACTGCTTGACGACGCCGACGCGCATGCCGGCGACCGAGCCGTTGCGCGCGGCCTCGACGACCGGCGGGACCGGGGCGTCGATGGAGGTCGAGTCGAGCGGGTCGTGCCCGGCGATCGCCTCGTGCAGGAGGGCCGCGTCCAGGACCGTACGGGCACAGGGGCCGCCCTGGTCGAGCGAGGACGAGAAGGCCACCATGCCGAAGCGGGAGACACCGCCGTAGGTCGGCTTGACGCCGACGGTGCCGGTGACGGCGGCGGGCTGGCGGATGGAGCCGCCGGTGTCCGTGCCGATGGCGAGGGGCGCCTCGTACGCGGCGAGAGCGGCGGACGAGCCACCGCCGGAGCCGCCGGGGATCCGGGTCAGGTCCCAGGGGTTGCCGGTCGGACCGTACGCGCTGTTCTCGGTGGAGGACCCCATGGCGAACTCGTCCATGTTGGTCTTGCCGAGGATGACGACGTCGGCGGCCTTCAGGTTCTTGACCAGGGTCGCGTCGTACGGCGGGATCCAGCCCTCAAGGATCTTCGAGCCCACGGTGGTCGGCATGCCGACGGTGGTGAAGATGTCCTTGAGCGCGAGCGGCACACCGGCGAGCGGGCCGAGCTTCTCGCCGCGGGCGCGCTTCTCGTCGACGGCACGCGCCTGGGCGAGCGCGCCCTCACGGTCGACGTGCAGGAAGGCGTGGACCTTCTCGTCGACGGCCTCGATGCGGGCGAGGTGCGCCTCGGTGACCTCGACGGCGGTCAGTTCGCCCGAGGCGATCTTCCCGGCGATCTCGGCCGCGGTGAGCTTGATGATGTTGTCCGTCATGACTGTTAGTCCTCCCCCAGGATCTGCGGCACCTTGAAACGCTGCTGCTCCTGGGCCGGGGCGCCGGAGAGCGCCTGCTCGGGGGTGAGCGACGGACGGACCTCGTCCGCGCGCATGACATTGGTCAGCGGCAGCGGGTGGGAGGTCGGCGGTACGTCTTGGTCGGCGACCTCGGAGACGCGGGCGACCGCGCCGATGATGTCGTCGAGCTGGCCGGCGAAGTGATCGAGTTCTTCGCCCTTCAGCTCCAGACGCGCCAGCCGTGCGAGGTGGGCGACCTCCTCGCGCGTGATGCCAGGCATGCGGATCCTCACGGGGTGAGCTTAATGGTGTGGGCCCATCCTATGGGGCCGGTGCCGCTGCCCGTGAAACGGTTTGCCCGGGGTCGTCGCGCCGGGGTGACACGGCCTACTGGACGACGTGGCCGGAGGGCTGGTCCACGGCGATCTCGGCGGCGATGTCGGCGGGTCGGCGCCAGCCGTGCTCGCCGCGGGCCAGCAGCCAGGCGGTGGCCTCGCCGGGCGGCATCGCGGCGGCGACCAGCCAGCCCTGGACGGCGTCGCAGCCCAGGTCGCGCAGGCGCTCCCAGGTCTCGTCGTCCTCGACGCCCTCGGCGACGACGAGGAGGCCGAGGGAGTGGGCGAGGTCGACGGTGCAGCGGACGATCTCGGCGTCCTCGGTGTCGACGGCGAGCCGGGCCACGAAGGAGCGGTCGATCTTCAGTTCGCTGACGGGGAGCCGGCGCAGATGGACGAGCGAGGAGTAGCCGGTGCCGAAGTCGTCGAGGGACATCTTGACGCCGTGGCCGGTGAGGCCGTTGAGCGTGTCGGCGGCGCGCTGGGGGTCCTCCAGGAGGACGTGCTCCGTTATCTCCAGCTGGAGCGCTCCGGCCGGGACGCCGTGGCGGGCGAGCCGGGCGGCGACGGCGCCCGCGAAGCCGGGGGTGTGCACGTCGCGCGGGGAGACGTTGACGGCGACCGGCACGTTGAGGCCCTGGGCGCGCCAGCGCGCGACCTGGGCGAGGGCGGTCTCCAGGACGTATTCGGTGAGGTGGGGCATCAGGCCGGAGGACTCGGCGATGGCGATGAACTCGTCCGGCGGGACCTTGCCGCGCTCGGGGTGGACCCAGCGGACGAGCGCTTCGAGTCCGGCGACCTGGCCGTCGAAGCGGACCTTGGGCTGGTAGTGGAGTTCGACCTCGCCGGCGTCGAGGGCGCGGCGCAGGTCGCCGAGGAGGCCGAGCCGGTCGGGGGTGTTGGAGTCGCGCTTGGACTCGTAGACCTCGACGCCGGTGCGGTCGCGCTTGGCCTGGTACATGGCGACGTCGGCGCGGCGCAGCAGGCCCTCGGCGTCGAGGGCGTGGTCGGGGAAGACGGCGACGCCGGCGCTGGCCTCCAGGACGAGGGTGAGTCCGTCGAGGTCGAGCGGGGAGGAGAGTTCGGCGACGAGGTGACGGGCGACCCGCTGGGCGCTGGTGGTGGAGTCGGCGGTGGGCAGCAGGACGGCGAACTCGTCGCCGCCGAGGCGGGCGGCCTCGGCGCCTCGGGGCAGGGCGAGACGGAGCCGCTCGGCGATCTGGAGGAGCAGCCGGTCGCCCGCGAGGTGTCCGAGGGTGTCGTTGACCGATCGGAAACGGTCGAGGTCGATCAGGACGAGGGCGGCGCGGGCCCCTTCGCCTTCGGCCTCCTCCAGAGCGGTCCAGGCCCGCTCCAGGAGCCACTGGCGGTTGGGGAGTCCGGTCAGCGGGTCGCGCAGCTGCTCCTCGGCGCGGGCGCGGGCGATCCACAGGGTGGAGTCGAGGGCGATGAGGGGGACGGCGAAGAGCGGCAGCAGGACGGGTCGGGTGGCGGCGACGACGCAGATCAGCGGGGCGATGCCGAGCAGCGCGACGGCCACGAGGCCCTGCCGCAGGAGGGCGGTGCGGGCGACGGTGGGCAGTCCGCGGCCCTGGGGGGCGAGCGTGTACCACAGGAGGAGCCGGGTCACCACGAGGTAGGTGGTGGCGGCGAGCACGACTTCCGGGAGGTCCCCGATCGTCCAGTCGAGGGGCTGCCAGGGCTGTTCGACCGTGGGGACGTCGTCGAAGAGGGCGAGGACGAGGGCGGCGGCGCCGACGCCGAGGATGTCGGCGGCGCCGTGCAGCAGGCCCTGGCGCCAGCGGTGCCGGCGGGCGGCGCCGACCAGGGTGACGACCGTCAGCGAGACGAGTCCGGCGGGCACCCAGCCGTAGAGCAGGAGGACGGCGAGGGTGAGGGCGGCGCCCGAACCGGTGCCTCCCCACCAGCGGTCGCGGCCGAGGGCGACCAGGTGGCCGACGATGAGGCCGGTGAGGACGGCGAGGGACCAGCCGGTGACCCCGCCGGGGAAGAGTCCGGTGCCGGCGCTCAGGGCTTGCTGGAGCCCTACGACGAGTACGACGGCGGCGGTGCCCACCACGGCTGCGGGCAGCCGGGAGGTGAAGCCCGGGGATCCCGCACGGCCGTGCGGCCGTGGGACCGGGGCGGCGCTCTCGGTCGGTTCCATTCCCGTCCCTCTCACAGGCGGCGGTGCCGTCGGTGTGCCATGGGCCGCGTGCCCGCGGCCGTCCGTCATGCGGCTTCCGTCGGGCGGCCGTTACACGTGCCACGGGGGCCGATGTCCTGACGCCACGACGGGCAGAGCCCTCGCGCGGCCGTGCAGGACAAGACGCACTGTCACCACAGTAGGCCGCCGAGGGCTCCGACGGGCAGCGCTCTCCCTCTCTTGCCCGAATGCGACCTGGCCACCCGTAACGATCTGGTATGCGCCGAACGGGTGAGCTGCGCGGGGCTGTCGCGAGGGCCTGGCGGGGCCGTCGCGAGGGCTCGGCGGGGCCCTCGCGAGAGGGTCGGGATGTTACTCGGCGACGGGTACAGCGGCCTCCCTGGCGGCCTCGGGCCCCTGTTCGAGCAGGATCGCGAAGCCGTCCTCGTCCAGAACCGGAACTTTCAGCTGCATCGCCTTGTCGTACTTCGAACCAGGGTTTTCACCGACGACGACGAAGGCGGTCTTCTTCGAAACGGAACCGGTCACCTTCGCTCCGAGGCTCTGGAGGGACTCTTTTGCGCCATCCCTGGTGAACTTCTCCAGGGTGCCGGTCACCACGACCGTGAGGCCTTCCAGCGGACGCGGGCCCACGTCCTCCCCGGCGCCCTCGTCCTCCAGAGCGACCCCGGCCGCGCGCCACTTGCGCACGATCTCGCGGTGCCATTCCTCGGCGAACCACTGCTTCACCGCGGTCGCGATGATCCCGCCGACCCCGTCGACGGCGGCCAGTTCCTCCTCGGTCGCCTGCTCGATCCGGTCGAGGGAGCGGAACTCACGGGCCAGCGCCTCGGCCGCGACCGGCCCCACGTGCCTGATGGAGAGACCGTTGATGAAGCGGGCCAGCGGGCGCGTCTTCGCGGCCGCGATGTTCTCCAGCATCGACAGGGCGTTCTTCTTCGGCTCGCCCTTCTGGTTGGCGAAGACCGTGACGATCTTCTCCTCGCCGGTCTTCGGGTCCCGCCGGGGCAGTCCGCTGTCCGGGTCGAGGACGTACGCCTTGATCGGCAGCAGCTGCTCGATGGTGAGGTCGAAGAGGTCGCCCTCGTCGAGCAGCGGCGGCTCGGCCGGCTCCAGGGGGCGGGTGAGCGCCGCCGCGGCCACCGCACCGAAGTTCTCGATGTCCAGGCACTGGCGCCCGGCGAGGAAGAAGAGCCGCTCGCGCAGCTGGGCCGGGCAGGTCCGGGCGTTCGGACAGCGGAGGTCGATGTCGCCCTCCTTCATCGGCTTCAGCGGCGTCCCGCACTCCGGGCACTCGACGGGCATCACGAACTCCCGCTCGCTGCCGTCCCGCAGGTCCGCGACGGGCCCGAGGATCTCCGGGATGACGTCGCCGGCCTTGCGCAGCACGACGGTGTCGCCGATGAGGACGCCCTTGGCCTTCACCACCTCCTGGTTGTGGAGGGTGGCGAACTCGACCTCGGAACCGGCCACGGTCACCGGCTCCACCTGCGCGTACGGGGTGACCCGGCCGGTCCTGCCGACGCCGACCTTGATGTCGATCAGCTTGGTGTTGACCTCCTCCGGCGCGTACTTCCAGGCGATCGCCCAGCGCGGGGCGCGCGCGGTGGAGCCGAGCCGGCCCTGGAGCGGGATCTCGTCGAGCTTGACGACGACCCCGTCGATCTCGTGCTCCACGGAGTGACGGTTGTCGCCGAAGTACGCGATGAACTCCCGCACCTCGTCGAGCGAGCCGACCACCCTGTTGTGCCGGGCGGTGGGCAGGCCCCACTCGCGCAGCAGCTCGTAGGCGTGGGAGAGGCAGTCGATGGCGAAGCCCTCGCGGGCGCCGATGCCGTGGACGACCATGTGGAGCGGGCGGGAGGCGGTGACCTTGGGGTCCTTCTGGCGGAGCGAACCCGCCGCCGCGTTCCTCGGGTTGGCGAAGGGCTTGTCGCCGGCCTCCACCAGGCGGGCGTTGAGCCCCTCGAAGGCCTCCATCGGGAAGTAGACCTCACCGCGGATCTCCACGAGGTCCGGGACGCGGTCCCCGTGCAGCCGGTCCGGGATGTCGGCGATCGTCCGGACGTTGGGCGTGATGTCCTCGCCGGTGCGGCCGTCGCCGCGGGTGGCGGCCCGGGTCAGCCGACCGTGCTCGTAGGTGAGGTTGACCGCGAGACCGTCGACCTTGAGCTCGCACAGGTAGTGGAAGTCGGGGGTGCCGACGTCCCGTGCGACCCGCTCGGCCCAGGTGGCCAGCTCCTCGTCGTCGAAGGCGTTGTCGAGGGAGAGCATCCGCTCGCGGTGCTCCACCGAGGTGAACTCGGTCTCGTACTGCCCCGCGACCTTCTGCGTCGGGGAGTCCGGCGTGCGCAGCTCCGGGTACTCCTCCTCCAGCGCCTCCAGGGCGCGCAGGAGCTTGTCGAAGTCGCCGTCGCTGATGACCGGCCGGTCCTTCACGTAGTACCGGAAGCGGTGCTCCTCGACCTGCTCGGCCAGTTCGGCGTGCTTCTCCCGTGCCTCGGCGGGCAGGGCCCCCTGTTCGACTGCCACCTTCGTCCGTCCTCCCGTGCCTCGAAACCCGGTCACTCTGGGTTGTCCGCGAGCGATCTCGCCGCCCGGGCGCAGTGGGCGAGCGCCGCGCGGGCGTAGGCGGGCGAAGCGCCTGCGAGCCCGCACGTGGGAGTGACCACCACGGACTCCGCGAGAGTCCCCGGGTTCAGCCCCAGCCTGCGCCACAGCGTCCTGACACCCATGACGCTACCGCCCGGGTCGGACAATGGGCCGTCGGCGGACGCCACCACACCGGCGAAGAGCTTCGTACCGCCCTCCACGGCCTCGCCGATGGTGTCCTCGTCACGCTCGGTGAGCAGCGAGAAGTCGAACGAGACGCCGGAGACGCCGGCCCGCCGGAGGAGTGCGAACGGGACGTCGGGGGCGCAGGAGTGGACGACCACCGGCCCGTCGTGGACCGCGATCACCTCGCGCAGCGCGCTCTCCACGACCTGCCGGTCGACGGCCCGGTAGGTGCGGTAGCCGCTTGCGGTACGGACGTGACCGCGCAGGACGGCGGTGAGCGAGGGCTCGTCGAGCTGGAGGACGAGCCGGGCGCCCGGGATCCGCTTGCGCAGGTCCGCGAGGTGCTCGTGGAGTCCCTCGGCGAGCGAGCCGGCGAGGTCGCGGCAGGCGCCGGCGTCGCCGAGGGCCGCCTCGCCGCCGTGGAGCTCCAGGGCCGCGGCGAGCGTCCAGGGGCCTACGGCCTGCACCTTGAGCGGACCCTCGTACCCCTGGGTGAACTCCTCCAGGGCGTCCAGGTCCTCGCCCATCCAGGACCTGGCCCGCCTGGTGTCGCGGCCGGGGCGGTCGCTGATCCGCCAGCCGCTCGGCTCCACGTGCGCGTAGAAGTCGACGAGCATCCCGATGGTCCGGCCGATCATGTCGGCGCCGGGGCCCCGGGCGGGCAGCTCGGCCAGGAACGGGAAGTCCTCGAAGGACCCGGTGACGGTCTTCGCGGTCTCGCGGGCGTCGCCGCCGGGCATGGACCCGACGCCGGTGGCGGGCCCGAAGAGCACGCGGTCGTCTTCAGCCTTCGTCTCGCTCATGTCTAGCGTCCCGGGCGAACGGTGAGGTCGTTGATCTCCGCGTCGCGCGGCAGGTCGATGGCGGTGAGGATCGCCGTCGCGACCGACTCGGGGTCGATCCACCTCGACGGGTCGTACTCCTTGCCCTCCTGGGAGTGGACCTTGGCCTGCATGGGGCTCGCGGTACGGCCCGGGTAGACCGAGGTGACCCGCACGCCGTTGCCGTGCTCCTCGTGGCGCAGGGAGTCGGCGAGGGCCTTGAGGCCGTGCTTGGAGGCGGCGTACGCGCCCCATTCGGCGTGCGCGGCGAGCCCGGCGCCCGAGTTGACGAAGACGACGTGGCCCTGGGAGACCCGCAGCTGGGGCAGCAGGTGCCGGGTCAGTTCGGCGGGGGCGATCAGGTTGACGTTGAGCTGGTGGTGCCAGGTCTTGGGAGTGAGGTCCCCGATCGGCCCGAGGTCGACGACGCCCGCGATGTGCAGCAGGCTGTCCACCCGCTCCGGCATGGTCTGGTGCGAGAACGCCCAGGAGAGCCGGTCCGGGTCGGCGAGGTCCCCGACGAGCGTGCGGGCGCCCGGGAACTGCGCGGCGAGCTCCTTGGCCCGCCCCGCGTCGCGCGCGTGGAGCACGAGTTCGTCCCCGCGCGCGTGGAGGCGGCGCGCGACGGCCGCGCCGATGCCGGAACCGGCTCCGGTGATCACATGTGTAGCCATGGTCACCATGCTCGCATCAGCGGGCGGCGATGTTCGCCTCCAGGTGGGCGAGGGCCGTGGGAGCGTCCTCGGCGAAGAAGACGAGCTCGGTGAGGGGGATCGGGAGGAAGCCCTCCTCGTCCATCCGGCGGAACTGGGCCTTCAGACCGTCGTAGAAGCCGGCCGTGTTGAGCAGGACCACCGGCTTGGTGTGCTTGCCGTGCTTCTTCAGCTCCAGGATCTCGGTGGCCTCGTCGAGGGTGCCGGTGCCGCCGACCATGACCACGATCGCGTCGGACTTGGCGAGGAGGAGCGCCTTGCGCTCGGCCAGGTCCCCGGCGACGACCATCTCGTCCGCGTTCGGACGGGCCTTGTGGGCGAGGAAGTCGACGGAGACGCCCACGAGCCGGCCGCCCGCCTCCTCGACGCCGTCGGCGACGACCTTCATCAGACCGGTGTCGGAGCCGCCCCAGACCAGGGTGTGGCCGGCCTTGCCGAGGAGCCGCGCGAAGTCGCGGGCGGGGGTCGTGTAGCGCTCGTCGAGGTCGGCCGCGGAGAGGAAGACACAGATGTTCATGGCCCCACCGTAGGCCGTGACCAGCGGCTTCGGCGCCGCCTGAAGTTTTTCGGGAAATCCCGCCGGGCGCCGATGAGTTCCGGTGACGGGTCCGGTCTCACCTGCCATGGACGAGGTGAGCACCACGCTGAGCGGGGTTCGGGGACGGGTCACGTCACGGGACGGGACGCCGATCGCCTACGAGCGGTACGGGGACGGGCCGCCGCTCGTCCTGGTGAGCGGCGCCCTGGGGACGGCCGAGGGCGAGCGTTCGCTGGGCGGGCTCCTCGCCCGGCGCTTCTCGGTCGTGGCGTACGACCGGAGGGGGCGCGGCGGAAGCGGCGACACGGGGCCGTACGCGGTGGAGCGGGAGTTCGAGGACCTGGCCGCGGTGGTCGGCGAGGCCGGGGCGGGGGCCGCGCTGCACGGGGTGGGTACGGGGGGCGTGCTCGCCCTCGCCGCGGTGGCCGCGGGGCTGCCGGCGGGAGCGGTGTCGGTGTACGAGCCGCCGTACTCGGCGGAGGCCGCCGAGCGGTGGCGGCAGGTCGCCGCGCTGCTCGGCCAGGGTCGGCGGGCCGCGGCGCTCGACCTGTTCCTGGCGGACTCGGCCGTGCCCGAGGAGCTGCGGTTCGGGGTCGCGGACCTGGTGCACACCCTCGCGTACGACGTCGCCGTCCTGGGAGACGGGGCGGTGCCGGAGCGGCTCCTCGCCGGGGTCCACGCGCGCGTTCTGGTGGTCGACGGGGGCGCGAGCCCGGCGGGGACCCGGCACGCGGCCCGTGCCGTGACGGGCGCGCTCCCCCGGGCCCGGCACCGGACCCTGACCGGCCAGACGCACGAGGTGGGCCCGCACGTCCTGGCCCCGGTCCTGGAGGAGTTCCTCACGGAGGACCGGGAGACCGTGGAGGCGGCCTGAGCGGCCTCCGCGGTGGGGCCTTGGGACCTGCCGGGAGGGGCCGGGAGGCCCGGGAGGACTACGCCGTCGCTGTCGCCGCCGCCGTCGCCGTGCGGCGGGTCGTCGTGGCGATGGTGGCGGAGCCGACCACGCGCGTGCCGTCGTACAGCACGATCGCCTGGCCCGGGGCGACGCCGCGGACCGGCTCGTCGAAGGCGACCGTGAGCTCGCCGTCCGTCAGGGACGCCGTCACCTCGGTCTCGCCGCCGTGGGCACGGAGCTGGGCGGTGTAGCGGCCCTCGCCCTCCGGCGCGGTGCCGCACCAGCGGGGCTTGATCGCGGTCAGGCCCGTGACGTCCAGGGCCTCGACGGGGCCCACCGTGACCGTGTTGTTCACCGGCGAGATGTCGAGGACGTAGCGGGGCTTGCCGTCCGCGGCCGGGTGGCCGATCCGCAGGCCCTTGCGCTGGCCGATGGTGAAGCCGTAGGCGCCCTCGTGGGTGCCGACCTTCGCGCCCGCCTCGTCGACGATGTCACCCTCCGCCTTGCCCAGGCGGGAGGCGAGGAAGCCCTGGGTGTCGCCGTCGGCGATGAAGCAGATGTCGTGGCTGTCGGGCTTCTTCGCGACCGCGAGCCCGCGCCGCTCGGCCTCCGCCCGGATCTCGTCCTTGGTGGTGAGGGTGTCGCCCAGCGGGAACATCGCGTGCGCCAGCTGCTTCTCGTCGAGCACGCCGAGGACGTACGACTGGTCCTTCGCCATGTCGGAGGCCCGGTGCAGTTCACGGGTGCCGTCCTCGTTCAGGACGACCGTCGCGTAGTGGCCGGTGCAGACCGCGTCGAAGCCCAGGGCCAGCGCCTTGTCGAGCAGCGCGGCGAACTTGATCTTCTCGTTGCAGCGCAGGCACGGGTTGGGGGTGCGGCCGGCCTCGTACTCGGCGACGAAGTCGTCCACGACGTCCTCGCGGAAGCGCTCGGCGAGGTCCCACACGTAGAACGGGATGCCGATGACGTCGGCCGCCCGGCGCGCGTCACGGGAGTCCTCGATCGTGCAGCAGCCGCGCGCTCCCGTACGGAAGGACTGCGGGTTCGCGGAGAGGGCGAGGTGCACGCCGGTGACGTCGTGACCGGCTTCGGCGGCACGGGCGGCGGCGACGGCGGAGTCCACTCCGCCCGACATGGCGGCGAGGACGCGGAGGGGGCGCGGGGGCGGAGTCTGAGTCATAGCCCTACCAGGGTACGGGGCGCCGGGAACCAGAGTCGCGGTAGTAAGCGTTCTCGGTGGCATGGGGAGCAGGGCGAAGGGTTCGGACAGGCGGGTGGGGCGGCGCGCGGTGCTGCTCGGCGGCGGGGTCGCCGTGCTGGGCACGGCCGCGCTGGCCAGGGACGAGCTGGCGCGCGCCTGGTGGCGGCTGCCGGGGATGGAGAAGAAGCGGGTCGAGGGCGAGCTCGACCACCGGGCCGCCGAGTGGACCTCGGCGTCGCGGGCGAACTGGCGGCGGGCCGACCGGCCGGACGACTACCGGATCGACCGGGTCGTGATCCATGTCGTGCAGGGCAGCTACGCGACCGCGCTGAAGGTCTTCAAGGACCCGGGGCACGGGGCCGCCGCGCACTACGTGGTCCGCAAGGACGGGCATGTGGCGCAGATGATCCGGGAGCTCGACGTCGCCTTCCACGCCGGGAGCCGTGACATGAACGAGCGGAGCATCGGCATCGAGCACGAGGGCTTCGTCGACCGGCCGCAGGACTTCACGGCGGCGATGTACGCGGGGTCGGCGCGGCTGACGGCCGACATATGCGCCCGGTACGGGATACCCGTGGACCGGGAGCACATCATCGGGCACGTGGAGGTCGAGGGCACCGATCACACCGACCCCGGTCCGCACTGGGACTGGGACCGCTATCTGAAGCTGGTGCGGGAGGCGCCGAAGGCACTCGCGTGAGTGCCTTCCGCCCGGACGTCGGCCGAGGCGTCCGGACGTCAGCTGAGGCCGGCGGTCCTCGCCCGTTCCACGGCCGGGCCGATCGCGTCCGTGACCGCCGCGATGTCCTCCTCGGTGGAGGTGTGGCCGAGCGAGAAGCGCAGGGTGCCCCGGGCCAGGTCCGGATCGGTACCGGTGGCGAGCAGGACGTGGCTCGGCTGGGCGATGCCGGCGGTGCAGGCGGAACCGGTGGAGCAGGCGATCCCGGCCGCGTCCAGGAGCAGGAGCAGGGAGTCGCCCTCGCAGCCGGGGAAGGTGAAGTGGGCGTTGGCGGGGAGCCGCTCGACGGGGTCGCCGCCGAGGATGACGTCGGGGACGAGGGCCCGGACGGCGGTCACGAGCTCGTCGCGCAGCGCGCCGATCTCGCGGGCGAACTCCTCGCGGCGTTCGGTGGCGAGCCGGGCGGCGACCGCGAAGGCGGCGACGGCCGGCACGTCCAGGGTGCCGGAGCGGACGTGCCGCTCCTGGCCGCCGCCGTGCAGCACGGGTACAGGGGTGTGCTCGCGGCCCAGGAGGAGTGCGCCGATGCCGTAGGGGCCGCCGATCTTGTGGCCGGAGACGGTCATCGCGGCGAGCCCGGACGCGGCGAAGTCGACCTCGACCTGGCCGACGGCCTGGACGGCGTCGGCGTGCAGCGGCACGCCGAACTCCGCGGCCACGTCCGCGAGTTCACGGACCGGCATGACGGTGCCGATCTCGTTGTTGGCCCACATGACGGTGGCGAGGGCGACGGAGTCGGGGTCGCGGGCGATCGCCTCGCGCAGGGCCTCGGGGTGCACCCTGCCGTACCGGTCCACCGGCAGGTACTCGACGTCCGCGCCCTCGTGGGTCGCGAGCCAGTCGACGGCGTCGAGCACGGCGTGGTGCTCCACCGGGCTGGACAGGACGCGGGTGCGGCGGGGGTCGGCGTCGCGGCGGGCCCAGTAGAGGCCCTTCACGGCGAGGTTGTCGGCCTCGGTGCCGCCGGAGGTGAAGACGACCTCGCTCGGCCGGGCGCCGAGGGCGGCGGCGAGCGTCTCGCGCCCCTCCTCGACGGTCCGCCGGGCCCGCCGTCCGGCGGCGTGCAGGGAGGAGGCGTTGCCCGTGACGGCGAGGTGGGCGGTCATCGCCTCGATCGCCTCGGGCAGCATGGGCGTGGTCGCGGCGTGGTCGAGGTAAGCCATGGTGGGTCGATTCTACGAGCCCACGGCGGCGGTCCCGGCGGGTGGCCGGTTTACGCCGCCGGCCACGCCGGGGGCCGGGCGCGGCGGCACCGGCCCCAGAGGACTTCGGGGAGCCCGTCTCCGGTCGGCCGCGCCGTGGGCCGGGCGTGGTCCTACCCGGCGCGGGACCCGCGTACCGGGCCCGGACCGGGGCCCCACGAGACCCGGCGCACCGGGCCCGGACCGGGGCCCTACGCGACCCGGTCCTTCTTCAGCCGCGCGGTGCGCGGGCCAGCTGGCGGGACTGGGCCACCAGGCGGTCGGCGCTGTCCCAGACCTCCGCGTCCTCCTCCAGGAAGCCGCCGGCGAGGTTGCGGGTGGTGATGGAGACCCGCAGCGGGCCGGGGGCCGGGCGGCAGCGGATGTGGGTGGTGAGCTCGACGGTCGGGGTCCAGCCCTTGAGGCCCAGCTCGAAGGAGGTCGGCGGCAGCGCGTCGACCGTCAGGAGCAGCGACAGCGCGTCGGGCTCACGGCCGTCCGCGAGGCCGAACCACGCCCGCATCTCGCCCTTCCCCGACGGCGCGCCGATCGCCCAGCCGACACAGGCCGGGTCGAGCCGGAGGTCGAGCCGGTCCGCGATCGCCGAGGAGCCGGGGATCTGCGGCGTCGGGCCGTCCGAGGCGGAGAAGCAGTTCTCGATGGCGGCCATCGCCGGGGGCGTCGCGGTGGTGCGGACGTCGTCGGGGAGCGCGTCGAGGCTGCCGTACGAGGCGAGGACCCGGATCCGCTCGACCTCGGTGCCGTCCTCCGCGTACTGGAAGAGGGACGCCTGGCCGGTGGAGAGCGTCCGGCCGGTGCGTACGGTCTCGGTCCTGATCACCGCGGGGCCCGGCACGGACGGCGTGAGGTAGTGCGCCGAGATCGTGAACGGGTCGGAGTGCGGGAGGTGCTCGCCGAGGGCGCGGCCGAGCAGAGCGAGGAGGTAGCCGCCGTTGACCGCGTGGATGATCGTCCAGCCGGCGGAGAGGTCGGCGTCGTAGACACCGGGCTCGCGGAGGACGACGGCGGTGTCGCGGTCGAACTCGCTCTCGCGGGTCGTCGCGACGGGGATCTCGGTACTCGTGCTCATGGTTTCGACGGTACCCCAGGGTAGCTACTGAGCGGTAGCTTTTTGCGGTTCCTCGCGTGCGGAGGACCGCCGGTTCCAGGCGCGGGGCGCGCGCCAGTGATAGCGCATCGCCAGCAGGCGGAGGACGAAGGCGGTGAGGACGGCGGCGCCGCTGGTCCACGCGTTGAGCATGTCGAAGCGGATGCAGAGGACGACCATCGCGGAGCCGACGATCGCGGGGACGGCGTACAGGTCCCGGTCCCAGCGCAGCAGCGAAGGGACCTCGTTGGCGAGCACGTCCCGCAGGACACCGCCGCCGACGGCCGTCGCGAGACCCAGCGCGGCGGAGGAGGTCAGCCCGAGGCCGTAGTCGTACGCCTTCGTCGTACCGGTCACACAGAAGAGGCCCAGGCCGGCGGCGTCGAAGACGTTCACGGCGTTCTGGGTGCGCTCGACCTCCGGGTGGAGGAAGAAGACGAGAACCGCGGCGATCAGGGGCATGAGGAAGTAGCCGAGATCGGTGAAGGCGGCGGGCGGTACGGCGCCGATGATCAGGTCTCGGATGAGACCGCCTCCGAGGGCGGTGACCTCGGCGAGGACGGCGATGCCGAAGACGTCGAAGTTCTTGCGGACGGCGAGGAGGGCGCCGGAGATGGCGAAGACGAAGATGCCGACGAGATCGAGGGCGTGTTGGACGGAGGGGGTGAACAGGTCGTGGAGCACCGACCAATTGTGCCGGTTGTTCCCGTGGGGGCTGCGGGGGCTCCCCGGTTCGGGGACTTCGCCCCCGAACCCCCGCACGCACGGAGGCCCCTGGTGCCGTAGGGCACCAGGGGCCTTCCTGTGTCACGCCTTCGGTGCGTCGTCCTCTGCCACGGGCTCGGACGTCTTGGCAGGCGCTTCCGTCGCCGGCTCCGGGGCCTTCGTGATCTCCACCGACTCCCTCGCGCCCGGGATCGTCAGGGACTCCGCGTTCTCCGGGTGGTGGCAGGCCACCCGCTGGCCCGGACGGAGCTCCACGAGCGGGGGCTCCTGCCTCTTGCAGAGGTCCGTGGCCTTCCAGCAGCGGGTGTGGAAGCGGCAGCCGGGGGGCGGGGCGATCGGGGACGGGACGTCGCCGGTGAGGAGGATGCGGTCGCTCTTCGCGCCTCGGCGGCGGGGGTCCGGAATCGGGACCGCCGACATCAGGGCGCGGGTGTACGGGTGCATCGGGTTCTCGTAGAGGGACTTGCGGTCCGCGAGTTCCACGATCTTGCCGAGGTACATCACCGCGATGCGGTCCGACACGTGCCGGATGACCGACAGGTCGTGCGCGATGATCACGTACGTGAGGCCGAGCTCCTGCTGGAGGTCGTCCAGGAGGTTGACCACCTGGGCCTGGATGGAGACGTCCAGGGCCGAGACCGGCTCGTCCGCCACCACCAGCTTCGGCTTGAGGGCGAGCGCGCGGGCGATGCCGATGCGCTGGCGCTGGCCGCCGGAGAACTCGTGCGGGTAGCGGTTGTAGTGCTCCGGGTTCAGGCCGACCAGACCCAGCAGGCGCTGGACCTCCTTCCTCACGCCGCCTTCGGGCTCCACACCCTGGAGCTTGAAGGGGGCCGAGACGATCGTGCCGACCGTGTGGCGCGGGTTCAGCGAGCCGTACGGGTCCTGGAAGATCATCTGGATGTCCCGGCGGAACGGGCGCATGCCCGAGACGCCGAGGTGCGAGATGTCCTTGCCCTGGAACTCGACCGTGCCGTCGGTCGGTTCGAGGAGTCGGGTGATCAGGCGGCCCATCGTGGACTTGCCGCAGCCGGACTCGCCGACGACGCCGAGGGTCTCACCGGGCAGGACCTCGAAGTCGATCCCGTCGACCGCCTTGACCGCGCCGGTCTGGCGCTGGAGAAGGCCCTTCCTGATGGGGAAGTGCTTCTTCAGGCCGGTGACCTTGAGCAGAGGTTCCATGTTGTCGCTCACAGTTTCGGCGCAATCTCTTCGGTCCAGATGCGGGTCCGCTCCTCCTGCGGCATGTGGCAGGCCGAGAAGTGGCGGTCCCCGGCCAGGGCCAGCTCCGGCCGCTGGGTGCGCGTGATGCCGCCCTTGGGGACGTCCGCGTACGGGCAGCGCGGGTTGAAGGCGCAGCCGCTCGGGATGTTGATGAGGCTGGGCGGGTTGCCCTTGACCGGGATGAGCCGCTCGGTCTGGTCGCGGTCGATCCTCGGCATCGAGCCGAGCAGGCCCCAGGTGTAGGGGTGCTGCGGCTCGTAGAAGACGGACTCGGCCGGTCCACGCTCGACGCAGCGCCCGCCGTACATGACGAGGATGTCGTCGGCGAGCTCGGCGACGACGCCGAGGTCGTGGGTGATGATGACGACCGCGGAGCCGAACTCCTTCTGGAGGTCCCGCATCAGGTCGAGGATCTGCGCCTGCACGGTCACGTCGAGCGCGGTGGTCGGCTCGTCGGCGATGAGCAGCGCGGGGTTGTTGACGAGCGCCATGGCGATCATCGCGCGCTGGCGCATGCCGCCGGAGAACTCGTGCGGGTAGTTGTCGAACCGCTTGGCGGGCTCGGGGATGCCGACCCGGTCGAGGAGTTCGACGGCCCGCTTGCGCGCCGTCTTCTTGTCGACGTTGTTGTGGACGCGGTACGCCTCCACGATCTGGTTGCCGACCGAGTAGTACGGGTGCATCGCGGACAGCGGGTCCTGGAAGATCATCGCCATGTCGCGGCCGCGCATCTTGCGGACCTCGTCCGGGTCGGCCGAGAGCAGCTCGCGCCCGTCGAGCCAGATCTCGCCGGAGATGCGGGCCTTCTGCCGGCCGTACTGGCCGACGGTGTGGAGGCCCATGATGCCGAGCGAGGTGACCGACTTGCCGGAGCCGGACTCGCCCACGATGCCGAGGGTCTTGCCCTTCTCCAGCTGGAAGCTGAGACCGTCGACCGACTTGACCAGACCGTCGTCGGTCGGGAAGTGGATCTTCAGGTCGCGCACGTCGAGGAAGGCGTCGGAGGGGGCGGACCCGGTGGCGACGGGTTCTCCCACCGCCGCGCCGGTCTTCGTCAGCTTGTCCGTCATGCGAGCCTCACTCGGGGGTCGATCACGGCGTACAGCAGGTCCACGACGAGGTTGGCGATGACGACGCAGGCTGCGGTGATGAGCGTGACGGCCAGGATCAGCGGCAGGTCACGCTCGCTCACGCCCTTGATGGCGAGGCCGCCGAGGCCGTGGAGGCTGAACGCGGTCTCGGTCAGGATCGCGCCGCCGACGAGGGCGCCGAGGTCCATGCCGAAGATGGTCAGGATGGGGGTCATGGTGGAGCGCATGGCGTGCTTGCCGAGCACGACCGACTCCGGGAGGCCCTTGGCCCGTGCGGTACGGATGTAGTCCTCGCCGAGGACCTCCAGCATGGTGGCGCGGGTGAGCCGCGCGTACATCGCCGCGTACAGGAAGGCGAGGGTCACCCAGGGCAACAGCAGACCGCCGAACCAGCCACCGAAGGACTCGGTGATCGGCACGTACGAGGCGTTGAGCCAGCCCAGTTGGGTGCGGAAGACCAGCATCGCCAGCATGGCGGTGAAGAAGATGGGCAGCGAGACACCGGCGAGCGCGGTGATCATGGCCGCGCGGTCGATGATCGTGCCCCGCTTGAGCGCGGAGACGACTCCCGTGGAGACACCCAGGATCAGCCAGAGCACAGCGGCGCCGATGACCATGGAGAGGGTGACGGGGAAGGCGTCGACCAGCATCGACCAGACGTCCTGCTCGGTGCGGAACGAGTAGCCGAAGCAGGGCATCGCACAGTGGATGGTGTCGCCACCACCGGTGTAGTCACGGCCGACGAAGATGCCGGAGACGAAGTGCCAGAACTGCACCAGGATCGGCTCGTCCAGGCCGAGCTTCTGCCGGATGGCCTCGATGGAAGCCGGATCCGCCTGCTTGCCGACGAACATCGCGGCAGGGTCGCTGCCGGTCATCTTGGGGATGAGGAAGAAGATGCTGAGCGTCACCAGAGTGACGACGAGCAGCATCACGACGACTGCGAAGAGTCGCCGGACTATGTATGCAAGCATGCGGTCGGCCGGTCGGCGGCCGGGGATCCCGATCGGGTTCCCCGGCCGCCGCCCTCGGCCATCACCTGCCCTTCGGACCTGGCGGCGGGTGTTGCGCCGGTGAAGCGGGTCGGATTACTTGACGACGCCGAGCGACGCGTAGTCGTAGCGGCCGTTGTAGGCGTCCGCCGTGTAGACGTTGGTCAGCCGGGAGCTGCGCCAGATGATGTTCTTCTCGTGGGTGAAGGGCAGGTAGACCGCGGCCTCCGACACCTTCGTGTTGATCTGCTTGTAGAGCTCGCCGGCCTTCGCCGGGTCGGTCTCCTTCAGCGCCTGGTCGAACAGGCCGTTGACGGCCTTGTCGTTCAGCTCCGAGAAGTTGTTGTTACCGCTCTGGAGGATGAAGCGGCCGTCGACCAGCGGCTGCAGGAAGCCCTGACCGGTCGGGAAGTCGGCGCCCCAGCCCATGATGATGATGCCGTAGCCCTTCTCCTTGACGACCTTCGGCGAACCGATGATGCCGGACGTCTGGGCGCCGTCGAACTGGTCGATCTGGGCGTCGATGCCGACGGCCTTCAGCGACTGCTGGAGGGACTCGGCGGTCGCGATCTCGATCTTCTTGTTGTTGCGGACCGCGATCGTGGTCTTGAAGCCGTTCGGCTTACCGCAGTTCTTCAGCGCTTCCTTGGCCTTGGCGAGGTCCGGCGCGCCGCCGAGCTTGCCGTACGGGTCGGCCTTCGGGTCGGCACCCTTGATCGCCGGCGGCAGCATGTTGGAGGCGATGTCGCCACCGGCCTGCGGGCCACCACGGGCGGTCTGCAGCGACTTGGAGTCGGCCGCGTAGATGATGGCCTTGCGGCACTCGATGTTGGGGATGACCGTCTGCGGGAAGACCGCGTAGCGGATGAAGCCCGTCTGCGGGTTGTCGACGTTGCCCTTGTGCTGCTGGAGCACCTTCTGGCGGGCGGAGGCGCCGACGCCCGTCGCGTTGATGTCGAGGTCGTACTCGCCCTCGACCAGACGGTTGTCCATGTCGTCGGCGTTCGTGGTGAACGTGACGCTGATCTTGTCCGGGAGCGCCTTGCGGACGGTGTCCGTCTTGGCGTCCCACTTGTCGTTGCGGACAAGCTTCATGGACTTGTTCGGCGTGTACGACTCCCACTTGTACGGGCCGGAGGAGAACACGTCCAGGCCGTACTTGGCCTTGGTGTCCTTGTCCTGGCGGACCGGGGAGGCGGCGGGCATGGCCAGCATCTGCAGGAAGTCACCGTTGGCGACCGGCAGCTTGAAGATGATGGTCTTGTCGTCCGGGGTCTCGATCGCCTTCAGGCCGAGCTTGTCCGCGGAGGTGTCCTTGTACGGGCCCTTGTACTCGCCCTTGGGGTCGAGGACCTGCTGGAGGTAGATCGGGCCGCCGGAGATGACGTCCTGGGCCCAGATGCGCTCGATGCCGTACTTGATGTCCTTCGAGGTGATCGGCTTGCCGTCCTGCCAGGTCACCCCGTCCTTCAGCGTGAAGGTGTAGGTCAGGCCGTCGGCGGAGACCTTGCCGGCGTCGGTCGCGAGGTCCGGGACCAGCTCGGTGGAGGCCGCGCCCGGCTCGCTCTTGAAGGTGACCAGCTGGCGCGTGTAGTAGCGCTGGAAGTCCCAGACGAAGCCGTAGTAGCCGCGCTGCGGGTCCCACGAGTCGGCCTCCTGCGAGCCGATGAACTTCAGCTCGCCGCCCTTCTTGGTGGAGGCGTTGGCGACCTTGTTCACGCCGGCGTTGAAGCCGGGCGCACCGCCCTTGCCCTTGTCGCCGCTGCCGCCGGTGTCGCCGCCGCAGGCGGTGGTGACGACCATCGTGGCCGCCGCGAGCAGCGCGCCCGCGGCGATTCTGCGCCTCTGAGAGCTCATCAGAGTCATGGGTCTCGCAACCTCCGGATAGTGGCGGCCGTAACGGCGGTCCGCCGATTGGGGATGAGCCTCCTGTCGACAGCGGCAGGGGCGGGTCTTGCGGATCGTCGGCGAACGGTCAGCGGGAGCCCTTCGGGTCGAGCGCGTCACGCACGCCGTCGCCGAAGAGGTTGAACGCCAGAACGGTGATGAAGATCGCGAAGCCGGGGATCACCATGAACAGCGGGTCCGACTCGTAGGTGGTGATGGCCGTCGACAGCATCTGTCCCCAGGAAGCGGTGGGCGGCTTCACACCCGCGCCGAGGAAGCTGAGCGCCGCTTCGGTGAGGATGTTGGTGGGGATCATGAGGGTCGCGTAGACCGTGATCGGGGCGATCAGGTTGGGCAGCAGCTCCCGGCGCAGGATGTAGAGGCGGCCGGCGCCGAGGCTCTGGGCGGCCTCGACGTACTCGCGGTTGCGCAGCGAGAGGGTCTGGCCGCGGACGATGCGGCCCACGTACGGCCAGCCGAAGAAGCCGATGACGAGCACCAGGGCGGCGATGCGGACGCCCGAGCCGTCGAGGCCGAGGAGTTCGTTCGGCAGGACGGAGACCAGGGCGATCGTGAAGAGCAGCTGCGGGAACGCGAGCATCACGTCCATGACCCGGCTGAGGGCCGCGTCGATCCAGCCGCCGAAGTAGCCGGCGATGATGCCGAGGATCGTGCCGAGGACGACGGCGAAGACCGCCGCGAGGAAGGCGACGAGCAGCGAGATCCGGGCGCCGTAGACGATGCGGCTGAAGACGTCGCGGCCGTTGACGGGCTCGACTCCGAAGAGGAAGTCCGAGCTCACGCCGCCCCAGGAGCCGATCGGGGTACCGAAGAGCGGGTCGATCTGGTCCTCGTGGAACTCGTCCGGCGGGTGGCCCAGGAGGCCCACGATGACCGGCGCGAAGAGCGCGACGAGGACGAGGAAGACGACGATGAAGGCGCCCGCGAGGGCCAGTTTGTCGCGCTTGAGGCGGGTCCAGGCGATCTGCCAGGGCGAGCGGCCCTCGATCGCCTTGCCGACGGTGCCGGTGGTGTCCGGGGTGCCGGGTGCGTCGGGCGCGCCATCGACGGTGTCGGTCGACTCGCCCGCACTCTTCTCGTGCAGTGGTGCCGTCATCGTGGTGAGGACCCCTCTCGGCCGCCGGTAGCCGGCCCTTGCCCGCCGCGGGTAGCGGCTCGGTGGAACAACTGCTGGGCACCTGCTCGAAAGGAGCCGAACACCCGGTGTTCCGGGGAGTCTTCAATGCGCTTGTGATCACCCGCCAGCCCTGACGAGGAATGTTTGCTCAAACGTGATGCGGTGCTGCGACTTCCGTTATCCGGACGTCGTGATCACGTGAGCGGACCATCTCGGGGCCTCTTCCCCCTTTTCGGACATGTCCCTCAACCGGGCGTTCCGGGTGCTGAATTGGGGCGAACGAAAGCCTCCGGAGCGAACTCCGGAGGCTGGTGGGGCGGTATGCGAGAAGGGCGCGTCTCAGTATCCGGACGGCGCCGGCGGCGGGTATCCGTACCCGGGAACGGCCGCCGCTCCGCGTCCGGCGTGTGCCTCGCGGTCGTAGAACGGGCGCCCGTTCGCCCGCAGCCAGAGGGCCACCGGGTCGTACGCGTCGGAGAGGGCGACCGTCGAGACGGGCAGTCCCTCGGGTACGGCTCCGATGGACTGGCGCATCATCGCCCGGACCGTGTCGACGGCCGCGGGCGAGGTGTCGTACAGATCGAGACCGATGACGAGGTACGGGGAGCCGAGCGCGGGCTGCACCCAGCCGCGGCGCAGCGCCCGGACGGCCGGGGTGCGGTGCGCGTTCTGCGTGAGCAGGGCGTAGAACTGCGGGATCTCCAGGCTGGGCTCGGTGACCCGCAGCGGTCCCGCCGGCATCCGGTCGAGGCCGGTGGCGATCCGGCGCAGGTCGGCCCAGGGGATGCCGAGGCCACCGCCGGGGGCGTGCGGATTGAGCCAGATGCCCCAGCGGTCGGGGTAGAGGGCGCGGGCGATCTCCCGGCCGGTGACGAGCTCGTGCGCGCGGTGCCAGCCGGAGGCGGCGAGTTCCTGAGCGGAGGTGACGCAGGGCGCGTAGCCGAAGCCGTCGACCTCCATGTTCCCGTACTGGGCGTCGGACGAGCCGGCTGAGCCGTGCCAGAGCAGCATCCAGAGCTCGCCGTCGGCGAGGGCGTGCAGCAGCTGCTCGTACGCGTCGTAGCGTCCGGGTGCCACCTGGCGCAGCATGTGCTCGACCTGTCCGGTCGCAGCGGTGCCTGACGCGCTCACCCTGTGTCCCGCCCCTCTTCCGTCACCACGTCTGTTCCGACGTCCGTCCTGGCCGACGTCCGTCCTGTCGACGCCCGTCCTGCCGACGTCTGTCCTGCTGTCGAGAAGTTCAGCTTAAACAGGCCACCGGTCACACGGCGGCGCGCTGGTAGAAGGGGCGCACCCGCTCCAGCATCCAGTCGCCGACCGGGTCCTGTGCCATGTCGAGCAGGATGAGGTTGACCGGCCAGGCGCACTCGACGCGGCCGAGGGCGCGGCCGAGGGCGTCCAGGGGCGCGTTGCGGTCGACTCCGTCCCAGCCGGCGAGCTGGACGCCGACGAAGAGGGCGGGTTCGGTGCCCTCGATGCTGGCGAGGGCGCGGCGGGCGGTGGTGACGACGCCGGTGGCCTCGAACTCGGCGGAGGCGGCGGCGAGGAAGTCGACGGGGTCGTCCTGCCAGTCGGGCTCGAAGAGGCGGACGCGGCCGCCGCTGGCGGGGCCGTCGAGCGGGGTGCGGCCGACGCGGCACAGCTCGGCGACGGCCGGCGGGGGCAGCGGGACGCCGACGATGCCGCCGGGGTTGACGGCGATGCCGAGCTGCGGGGGCAGGCCGCGGGCGAAGTCGCGGGCCGGGGCGACGGTGAACGACATGTGGTCGCCGACACAGGCGAGGAACTGCGCCTCGGAGCTGAAGACGGGGACGTACGCCGCGCCGTCGATCTCCATCGTGGCGAGGTCGAGGTCGGTGCTGTCGGGTCCGCCGCCGTTGGGCAGCGGCACCCAGACCGGGCTGCGGCCGAGCACCTCGACCAGGCGGGCGCCCGCCGAGGGGTTGCCGAGGGAGGCGGCAAGGACCTCTTCGAGCTCATTGCCCGGCCACGTCACGTCCACGGTCCCGTTTCCCCTTCTCGCACGGCCTGCCGCACCGGCCGCCCCGGCAGCACCCTAACGCCGCCCCGGCACCGCCGTGGCCAAAAGGCAAGGGTACGAGCGCACGCCGGAGCACCGCCGGGGAGGTGCTCTCCTCCGACGGTCCCGTCAGGCGGCCTCGCGGAAGCCGATCTTCCGCAGGAGGTCCGCCGCGTCCCGGTCGAGCAGGGTCACGGAGGCGCAGCCGTGCGGCAGGCGGCCGGACTCGGCGGCCCGGACGAGCCGGCCGACGGCCCGCCGGTGCCGGGCGAAGGCGTAGGAGGAGACGCCCCGGCCGCGGGTGCGCTGGCCCTGGCGGGCGGTCCGGGGGGTGACGTCGAGGAGGATCAGGTGCAGGGCCCGGCCGCGTCGGCGGGCCTCCCGGGCGAGCCAGCCGCGCACCCAGGACTGGGTGCCGCAGTCGTGCACGATCACCCCGGCGCCGGAGCGCAGGGCGCGGCAGAGACCGGCGTAGTGGGCGAGCCGGACCAGCGGCCGGTAGAGGGCGTACGGCAGGAGGCGGGGCATGCGGGCCTCCCAGTGCTCGCGGGTGTCCTGGGAGTCGATGCCGCCGCCCTCGGCGGCGCGCTTCATGAGGGTGGACTTGCCGCTGCCGGGCAGCCCGGAGACGACCACCAGGTCGCCGGCGGCGAAGGTGAGGGCGCGGGGGCCGCGGCCGCCGCGCTCGCGCAGGTCGCGCAGGAGCCGCCCGCGGCCACGCGTGCGGGCGCGGGCTCGCTGGGACGGTATGCCGGTACTCGACGCGTATGCGCCGGTGTGCTGGATCCTCATCGCTTCTCCCCCTGCCGGGCCTGGGAAGACCCTTGCCCACAAAGTGTAAAGAAACGGTAATGGGACACAAGCGATGTGCCCCGTCGAGCTCGCGTGCAATGATGTGCGCGCCAGGCGCGCACAGTCGCCACACAATCGCATACCGGCCGCTCGAATCCGCGCGGGAGAGTTCCGGACCGCACGTCGTGTCCGGACGCCGAAGGAGCAAGACCCTCCCTTGAATCTCTCAGGCCCCGTACCGCGCGGATGAGGCAGATCTGAAAAGCGGGACACCCTGCCGTGTCCCCACCCAAGGTGCAAGCCGATCTCTCGGTCACGAGATGCTCTCGGTGAACCTCTCAGGTTCCATGACAGATGGGGAGGACGTCCTCGCCCGTCATGTGTTTCGTCACCGATCACGCCCTTGGGACCCGGGAGCCACCCCATGAGCACTGCCCCCCGTCTGACCGCCCTCGACGCGACTCACCGTTCGCTGGGCGCGACCATGACCGACTTCGCCGGCTGGGACATGCCGCTCCGGTACGGCAGCGAGCGGGACGAGCACATCGCCGTCCGCACCAAGGCGGGTCTCTTCGACCTCTCCCACATGGGTGAGATCACCGTCACCGGCCCGCAGGCCGTCGAACTCCTCGACCACGCCCTGGTCGGCAACATCTCCACGGTGGGCGTCGGCCGGGCCCGCTACACGATGATCTGCCAGGAGGACGGCGGCATCCTCGACGACCTGATCGTCTACCGCCTCGGCGAGACGGAGTACATGGTCGTCGCCAACGCCTCCAACGCTCAGATCGTCCTGGACGCGCTGACCGAGCGCGCGGCCGGCTTCGACGCCGAGGTGCGCGACGACCGTGACGCGTACGCGCTGATCGCCGTCCAGGGCCCGGAGTCCCCCGGCATCCTGAAGTCGCTCACCGACGCCGACCTGGACGGTCTGAAGTACTACGCCGGCCTGCCCGGCACGGTCGCGGGCGTGCCCGCGCTGATCGCCCGTACCGGCTACACCGGCGAGGACGGCTTCGAGCTGTTCCTGAAGCCCGAGCACGCCGAGGGCGTCTGGAAGGCGCTGACCGAGGCGGGCGCCCCGGTCGGTCTGATCCCCTGTGGTCTGTCCTGCCGTGACACGCTCCGCCTGGAGGCGGGCATGCCGCTCTACGGCCACGAGCTGACCACCGCGCTCACCCCCTTCGACGCCGGTCTCGGCCGGGTCGTGAAGTTCGAGAAGACGACCAACGAGGGCCGCTTCGTCGGCCGCGAGGCGCTGGAGAAGGCCGCCGAGCGCGCCGAGACCGCCCCGCCGCGCAAGCTCGTCGGCCTGATCGCCGAGGGCCGCCGGGTCCCGCGCGCCGGCTTCTCCGTCGTCAAGGACGGCGTGGTGATCGGCGAGGTCACCTCCGGCGCCCCGTCGCCGACCCTCGGAAAGCCGATCGCCATCGCGTACGTGGACGCGGCGCACGCCGCGCCCGGCACCCAGGGTGTAGGTGTGGACATCCGTGGCACCCACGAGGCGTACGAGGTCGTGGCGCTGCCGTTCTACAAGCGCCAGAAGTGACGTATCCGTCTCACTTCGCGTCTCACCCCGCAAGACCCACGTTCATCAGCACTCACCCAATCCTGGAGAATCAGGCCATGAGCAACCCCCAGCAGCTGCGCTACACCAAGGAGCACGAGTGGCTGTCGGACGCCGAGGAAGGCGTCTCGACCGTCGGCATCACGGAGTTCGCCGCCAACGCGCTCGGTGACGTCGTCTACGCCCAGCTCCCCGAGGTCGGCTCCACGGTCACCGCGGGCGAGACCTGTGGCGAGCTGGAGTCGACGAAGTCCGTGAGCGACCTGTACTCCCCCGTGACGGGCGAGGTCGTCGCCGCCAACCAGGACGTGGTGGACGACCCGTCGCTGGTGAACACGGCTCCGTTCGAGGGTGGCTGGCTGTTCAAGGTGCGCGTCACGGGTGAGCCGGACGAGCTGCTCTCCGCCGACGAGTACACCGCGTTCTCCGGGAACTGAGACCGGGCCCGAGACCCCTTAGGGATCGATTCATGTCGCTTCTGAACACTCCCCTCCACGAGCTGGACCCCGACGTCGCCGCCGCCGTCGACGCCGAGCTCCGCCGCCAGCAGTCCACCCTCGAAATGATCGCCTCGGAGAACTTCGCTCCGGTCGCCGTCATGGAGGCGCAGGGCTCCGTCCTCACCAACAAGTACGCCGAGGGCTACCCGGGCCGCCGCTACTACGGTGGCTGCGAGCACGTCGACGTCGCCGAGCAGATCGCGATCGACCGGATCAAGGACCTGTTCGGCGCCGAGTACGCCAACGTCCAGCCGCACTCCGGCGCCTCCGCGAACCAGGCCGCCCTCTTCGCGATCGCCCAGCCCGGCGACACGATCCTGGGCCTGGACCTGGCACACGGCGGTCACCTGACCCACGGCATGCGCCTGAACTTCTCGGGCAAGCAGTTCAACGTGGTCGCGTACCACGTGGACGAGGCCGGACTGGTCGACATGGCCGAGGTCGAGCGCCTCGCCAAGGAGCACCGCCCGAAGGTGATCATCGCGGGCTGGTCCGCCTACCCGCGTCAGCTGGACTTCGCCGAGTTCCGCCGGATCGCCGACGAGGTCGAGGCGTTCCTGTGGGTCGACATGGCCCACTTCGCGGGTCTGGTCGCGGCCGGTCTGCACCCGAACCCGGTCGAGTACGCGGACGTGGTGACCTCCACCACGCACAAGACGCTCGGCGGCCCCCGCGGCGGCATCATCCTGGCGAAGAAGGAGTTCGCGAAGAAGCTGAACTCCTCGGTCTTCCCCGGCTTCCAGGGCGGCCCGCTGGAGCACGTGATCGCGGCCAAGGCCGTCTCCTTCAAGGTCGCGGCCTCGGAGGAGTTCAAGGAGCGCCAGCAGCGCACCCTGGACGGTGCCCGCATCATCGCCGAGCGCCTGGTCCAGGACGACGTCACCGCCCACGGTGTCTCCGTCCTGTCCGGCGGTACGGACGTGCACCTGCTCCTCGTCGACCTGCGCGACAGCGAGCTGGACGGCCAGCAGGCCGAGGACCGTCTCCACGAGGTCGGCATCACGGTCAACCGGAACGCCGTTCCGAACGACCCGCGCCCGCCGATGGTCACCTCGGGTCTGCGCATCGGTACCCCGGCGCTCGCCACCCGCGGTTTCCAGGCCGAGGACTTCACCGAGGTCGCCGACATCATCGCGGAGACCCTGAAGCCCGGCTTCGACGCCGAGAAGGCCGAATCGCTGAAGGCCCGGGTGACGGCGCTCGCCGACAAGCACCCGCTGTACCCCGGCCTGTAGTAATTTCGTACCCTTTCGTTCGTACGGACCTTCGGGGCACCGCGCACACTGGACAGTGAGCGCGGTGCCCCACCCCATGTCCCCGCGCCGTACCGCACGCCCTTCTTCTCCGCGCTTTTCTGCTCCACCCCGGCAGACAACGGCGTCTAGCCCCCACAAGGAGTCCTCCCGTGGCCATCTCGGTCTTCGACCTGTTCTCGATCGGCATCGGCCCGTCGAGCTCCCACACGGTGGGGCCGATGCGCGCGGCCCGGATGTTCGCCCGCCGCCTGAAGAACGAGGGCCTGCTCGCCCACACCGCGAAGGTACGGGCGGAGCTGTACGGCTCCCTCGGCGCGACCGGCCACGGCCACGGCACCCCGAAGGCGGTCCTCCTCGGTCTGGAGGGCAGCTCGCCGCGCACGGTGAACGTCGAGACGGCCGACGACGAGGTCGAGCGGATCAAGTCGAGCGGCCGGATCAACCTCCTCGGCGCGCACGAGATCCCCTTCGACTTCGACGCCGACCTGATCCTGCACCGGCGCAAGGCGCTGCCGTACCACGCCAACGGAATGACGATCTTCGCGTACGACGCGGAGGGCGCCCTGGTCCTGGAGAAGACGTACTACTCGGTCGGCGGCGGCTTCGTCGTCGACGAGGACGCCGTCCAGGGCGAGAACCCGATCGTCCCGGACGACACCGTCCTGAAGTACCCCTTCCGCACGGGCGACGAGCTGCTGCGCCTGGCGAAGGAGACCGGCCTGTCGATCTCCGCGCTGATGCTGGAGAACGAGAAGGCCTGGCGGACCGAGGACGAGATCCGCGAGGGCCTCCTGGAGATCTGGCGGGTCATGCAGTCCTGCGTCTCGCGCGGCATGGCACGCGAGGGCATCCTGCCCGGCGGCCTGAAGGTCCGCCGGCGCGCCGCGAACCTGGCCCGCAAGCTGCGCTCCGAGGGCGACCCGAAGATGCACGCCATGGAGTGGATCACCCTCTACGCGATGGCCGTGAACGAGGAGAACGCGGCGGGCGGCCGGGTGGTCACCGCCCCGACGAACGGCGCGGCCGGCATCATCCCCGCCGTCCTGCACTACTACATGAACTTCGTGCCCGGTGCCGACGACGAGGGCATCGTCCGCTTCATGCTGGCGGCGGGCGCGGTCGGCATGCTGTTCAAGGAGAACGCCTCCATCTCCGGCGCCGAGGTCGGCTGCCAGGGCGAGGTCGGCTCGGCCTGCTCGATGGCGGCGGGCGCGCTCGCCGAGGTCCTCGGCGGCACCCCGGAGCAGGTCGAGAACGCGGCCGAGATCGGCATGGAGCACAACCTGGGCCTGACCTGCGACCCGGTCGGCGGCCTGGTCCAGATCCCGTGCATCGAGCGCAACGGCATGGCGGCGGTCAAGGCCGTCACTGCGGCGAAGATGTCGATGCGCGGCGACGGCAGCCACCTGGTCTCCCTCGACAAGGTCATCAAGACCATGAAGGAGACGGGCGCGGACATGAGCGTGAAGTACAAGGAGACCGCCCGCGGCGGTCTCGCGGTGAACATCATCGAGTGCTGAATCGATTGTTCACGTGAAGGGCCCGTACCGGGCGGCGGTCGCCGCCCGGTACGGGCCCTTTCGGTCAGTAGCGCACCCAGAGGACGATCACGTCCGGGCGGGTGGAGGTGAAGGGCTCGCAGAAGAAGATCGGGCCCCAGATCTGATAGCCGGCCTGACCGGCGGCCTGGCATTCGGCGTACGAGGCGTGGTGGCTGCGGGCGTAGAAGCCGGGGCCGGGAGCGGCCTCGGCGGCGCCTGCGGTGCCGAGCGCGAGCGCGCCGGCGGTGGCGGCGGTGGCGAGTGCGGCTGCTGTGCGGCGGTACATGGCATGTCCTCCCGAAACGCCGGGGATGCCCGGCGGAGTGCGTGACGATGCGATGTGGTGCGGTACGTGCAGGCTGCGCAGCCGGGGACGAACGTACCGTCGCGGACAGGGCCGCACAATAGGTCTAGGCCAATGCGTCAGGTCTCGTCGGTGTGCCCGTCACGCCGGTGCCGGCACCACGCTCCGGCCCGTTTCGTGGGCGTACAGCATCGCCCGGTCACGGAGGGACGCGTGGACCGCCATGCGGGCGTCGCGGCGGCGCTGGGCCGGGCCGTCGGGGAGGTGGAGGATGCCCGCGTTGCCCCGGGAGCCGCGCTGGATCTCGGCCGTGCGGGGGATCCGCAGCGCCTGGTAGCGGTCGAGCCGGGCCGCGGTCGTCGACGGCGCCGGGTCGGCCAGGCAGGCCGCGAGGTCCATCGCGTCCTCCACCGCCTGGTTCGCGCCCTGCGCCATGAACGGCAGCATCGGGTGCGCCGCGTCGCCGAGCAGGGTCAGCCGGCGCGAGGACCACACGTCCAGCGGCGGGCGGTCGTGCAGCGCCCACTGGAGGGTCGTCTCCACCGCGCCCACGACGTCCGCGACCAGACCGGTCCAGCCGCCGAAGACCCGCCGCAGCGCCTCCGGGTCGCCCGGCGTCGACCAGGACTCGCCCGGGGACTGCGCCATCGGCACCGTCGCCGCGAAGCTCAGGTACTCCCCCGCCGCGACCGGGTAGCACACGAAGTGCCCGCCCGGGCCGAGCCAGAGGCGCACCAGAGGCGCGCGGGCCGCGTCCGGGAGCCGGTCCACCGGCACCAGGCCCCGGTAGATGCCGAGCCCCGAGAACTCGGGCTCGTCGCGCCGGAAGGCCTCGCGGACCGTGGAGTGGATGCCGTCGGCGCCCACCACCAGCTCCGCCCCGCGGACGGTTCCGTCCTCGAAGGTCAGCCGTACGCCGTCACCCGACTCCGCCGGCTCCGTCTCCCGGGCCTCGCCGAGGCGCTCGCCCAGCTTGAGGCTGCCGTCGTCGACGAGGGTGAGGAGCGCGTCGTGGAGATGCGCCCGGTGCACCGCGTAGTACGGGGCCCCGAACATCCGCTCGCACTCCGCGCCCAGCGGCGTCCGGGCGATCGGCCGCCCGCTCCAGCCCCGTACCTCCATGGCCTCGATCGCCACCGCCCGCTCGCGCAGGGCCGGGCCGAGGCCGAGCCGTAGCAGCGGCCTGACCGCGTTGGGCGAGAGCTGGACCCCCGCCCCCACCTCCGCGAGCCGCCGCGTCTGTTCGTACACCGTGTACGGAATGCCCATGGAGGAGAGCGCACCGGCCAGCGTCAGGCCGCCGATGCCGGCGCCGACCACCGAGACGTGCGGCCGCTCCTCCGCTCCCCACTCGTCCAGATCCCCGAACCGCACCTTTGAGACCGCCTTCCGCGTCGCTGCTGTGTCGGCACCGTCGGCGTCGCCGGCCGCGGTCTCCCGCAGCCCGGCCGTCCGCCGCACCCCGAGCATGGGCGGCCCACCGGCCCCGGGCAACGCGGGTCACGCCCCGCGCTGACAACTGTCGCGGCTTCCATGACGTCCGTCACCGCCACCCCCGCGCGCCCGCTCCGGGCCGGTCCCCCGCACCTAACGTCGAGGCGGCGCCCGGGAGTCCGACCGCGGGCGACGACCCCACGACACCCCAGACCGGGAGGCACACAGTGACACGAGCCGAGGGACCGCGGTGACCGCCGCGGTGGCCGTGGAAGGCCTGCAGAAGCGGTACGGCGACCACGAGGCCGTGCGCGGCGTCGACTTCAGCGTCGCGGAGGGCGAGATCTTCGCCCTGCTCGGGCCGAACGGCGCGGGCAAGACCACCACCCTGGAGATCCTCGAAGGCTTCCGGGAGCGCGACGGCGGGCGGGTCGAGGTCCTCGGCCGCGACCCCGGCGTCAAGGCCGACGGCCACTGGCTGCGCGGCCAGGTCGGCCTCGTCCTCCAGGACATCGCCGTGGAGCCCTATCTTTCGGTGCGGGAGACCGTGGCCCGCAACGCCGGGTACTACCCGGAGCCGCGGAACGTCGACGAACTCCTCGACCTCGTCGGCCTGAACGAGAAGAAGGGCGCCAAGGTCAAGGACCTGTCCGGCGGCCAGAAGCGCCGGCTCGACCTGGCGCTCGGCGTCGTCGGCCGGCCCAAGCTGCTGTTCCTGGACGAGCCGACCACGGGCTTCGACCCGAACGCCCGCCGCGGCGCCTGGGACGTGGTGCGCAGTCTGCGCGACGACGGCACCACCATCGTCCTCACCACCCACTACATGGACGAGGCGCAGGCCCTGGCCGACTCGGTCGTGGTCATCGCCGAGGGCCGGATCGTCGCCTCGGGCACCCCGGACACACTGGGCGGCCGCGACAGCGCCCAGACCCGGATCCGCTTCGCGCTGCCGACGGGCGCCGCGCTCGCCGACGTACCCCTGCCGGTGAGCGATGTGGAGGACGGCCTGGTGACGGCCGAGACGACCGAGCCGACGGCCGCGCTGCACCGGCTGACCGGCTGGGCCCTCGACCGGGGCACGCCGCTGGACCGGCTGACCGTCGAGCAGCCCACGCTGGAGGACGTCTATCTGAGCCTGACCAGCGAGTACGTACAGCAGGAAGCCTCCTCGCCGTCGTCCGCGCGGGAGCGCAAGGCGCCCGCTGGACGAGGGCGCCGACCCGGACGGAGCCGCTCATGACCACCCTGATCCCCCCGACCACCGAAACCGCGCCGGCGGCCTCGGCCGAGCGCGGCGCGAACGTTCCGCGCGGGCGGAATCCGCTGGCCCTGCTGGGTCATCAGATCCGTTACGAACAGCTGTCGTTCTGGCGCAACCCGCAGTCGATGGTCTTCACCTTCGTCCTGCCGATCGTCATCATCGGCATCTTCGGCGCCGTCTTCAGCGGCAGCGAGGGCCAGGACTTCTTCTTCGGCCTGACCGGCATGCAGTACTACACACCGGTGATCGCCGCCGTGTCCGTACTCGGCGCCTGCTACGGCCAGTTGGCGATCGTGCTCGCGATGCGCCGGCAGACCGGGGTCCTCAAGCGGCTGCACGCCACCCCGCTGCCCGCCTGGGTCTACTTCGCCGGTCTGCTCGTGCACTGCGTCGTCGTCAGCATCGTGGACGTCGCCCTCGTCTTCGGCATCGGCGCGCTCTACGGCGTCGACCTGCCCACCCACTGGGGCGCGGTGCTGCTGACCCTGGTGCTCGGCGCGGCCAGCTTCTGCGCGCTGGGCGTCGGCGTGGCCTCGCTGATCAAGAACTCCGAGGCGGCCCCGGCCGTCGTGCAGTTCATCCAGTTCCCGCTGGTCTTCATCTCCGGAAGCTACTTCCCGATCCACGCGGAGCTGCTCAACACCATCGCGGGCCTGCTGCCCGTGAAGCCGTTCAACGACGCGATGCTGGCGCTCTTCACCCAGGACGCCGGCTTCCAGTGGCGGGACCTCGCGGTCCTCGCCGCCTGGGGTGTCATCGGCGCCCTGATCGCCGTCCGTTCCTTCCGCTGGGACCCGCGTCCCGAGTGACAGCCGGGTGCGCACCACGAAAAGGCCCGACCGGGAAACCGGCCGGGCCTTTCGTGATCCCCGTGGGGGGGGTCTTGGGGTCAGACGTTCTGCGGTACGGGAGCGTTCGCCGGTACGGGGAAGGCGTGGGCCAGGACCGCGTACGTGCGCAGCTCCTCCAGGAGGCTCAGGCCGAGCCGGTTGTGGAGCATGTGCGCGTGCGAGAAGAGGACCATGCCCGGGTGGGTCGGGGACTGCTCGCGGATCTCGGCCGCGTGGGCGGCGATCCGGGTGTGCCAGCCGGCGAAGGGGCCGTGGGCGCCCGGGTCGAGGGTCACCGCCCCCTCGACCCGGGTGATCGTGTCGAGGAGCTCGGCCGGGTGGCCGGCCTCGGCGGCCCAGGCGCGCCAGGCGCCGAGGCCGTGGGCGTAGTAGTACGCGCGTTCCGCGGGGTCGCCGAGGGCGGCGGCGACCGCGAGGGTGCCGCGCAGGGCGAGCATGGCCCGCTGCCGCTCGCTGTTCACCTTGGCCAGGGCGGCGAGGACGAGGGTGCTGGACAGGGTGAAGAGGGACTCGGCGGCGGGCATCAGCGCCTCGCCGCCGTAGCGGTCGAACTCCGGCTCGTAGACGGCCGGGTGGACGCCGGCGGGAAGCAGGGCCTTCACGGAGGTGTTCTCGCCGGTCTCGCCCGCGGCGGCGAGCCGCTCGGCCCCGCTGCGGTAGGCGGCGGGGTCGAGCGGCTCCTCGCCCGGGGCGGGTGCGCCGGCGACGGCCAGGCGCTCGGCGAGGGCGGCCTCCACGCGCGCGCGTGCGGCGGTGTCGAGGTCACCGACGCGGAGCCGGAGGTGCGGGCCGGACTGCCAGTAGCGGATGAAGAACCACGGGGTGCCGGGGGCGAGTTCGCGGACCGTGGGGCCGATGACATCGGTGACGACCCGGTCGTGTGCCGACCGGGCCGTCGTGCCGAGGTGGAGGTGCCAGGCGGTCCAGTCGGTCCGCCGCGGAGTGGGTGACGACAGGGTCGGGGTCACGGGGACGCTCCTTCAGAGTCTGAGGTCGAGCAGCGCGCCGCCGGTGTCCTGCGGTACTCCCACGACCACGGACAGGACGATCATCTCGTCGGGGTCCAGGCCGAGGACGCGCTGGGTGGGGATCTCCTTGAAGGCCCGCACGGGGCGGGCGAAGAGGCCGGAGGCGGCGGCGGACAGACAGAGTCCGTGCGCGGCCCAGCCGGCGGCGTGCTGGACGGCGCCCCAGCCGGCGGTCCCGAGGCGCTCGAAGAGCTCCCGGGTCCGTACGGACAGGAACACCGTGAGCGGGGCGTGGCGGATGCCGCAGCCGTTGACGGGCGAGACGCCGTAGCCGTACTGCTCCTCAAGGCGCTCGGGGGCGGTCGCGTCGGCGCGCAGGAGGTGCGCGGTGCCGTTCCGCAGCCGGTGGATGCCGTCGGTCCGCCCTTCGACGCCATGGACGACCGCGGTCACCTTCAACGCCGCGAAGGCGGTGGCGAGTTCGGGTCCGGGAGGCGGTACGGAGAGCCAGCGGGCGGCGCTTTCGAGGGCCTCGGCGGGGACGTTCCGGCGTCGGCCGTTCATGCCGTGCAGGGCGCGCGGCATGCGTCCGGAGTGGCGCCGCCACAGCAGCTCGGCCCAGTCCGGCACGGTCGCCGAGGAGCCGAGACCCGCGGGGACGGCGGTGGTGAGCGGGGTGGGGGCGCCGCCGTACGTCTGCTCCCGGTTGACGCGGATCAGTTCGGCGAGGGCGGGGTCGGTACGGGTGAGGTGTGCGGGCGGCCCGGTTACGGAGTCCTCTTCCGGGACCGGCGTCCGCGCCCCGTCCAGTTCCACGACGAACGGCAGCGACCAGGCCCAGGCGTCGTCGAGGCCCAGGGCGGACAGCAGCGCGTGGGTGTCCGGCCCCGGCAGGCGGAGCCGCGCCGGCACGTCGAAGAGTTCGAGCCCGAGGCTCAACGCCCGTAACACGAAGCCGAGTTCGATCGCTATGAGTGAGCCTCGGAACCACTGGTAGGCGGGCGGCACGGTCGTGTACCGGCCGGTGAGCACGACGTTCCGGGCGGGGGCCGCCGGGGTGCCGGTGAGGGCGTGCCGGTCCGGTTCCAGGAGGCGCCACGGCATGCCCTCGCCCCCGTCCACGAAGGCGTGGACGGGGAAGAGGCAGCGCGGCGAGGCGTACGGCCGGTGGTCGTTGTAGGGGTTCTCGGGTTCGCGGCGCTGCGGTCCGAAGGCGGTGACGAGGGCGCGGCCGAGCCGGTCCTCGACCGGTTCGGCCGCACCCCGGGCGCCCGGTGGCAGCGCCGGGTACGGCAGGGCCGCGAGCCGGTCGTGGGTGCCGAGCGGCAGGGCCCGGCGCGGGCCGCCCCCGCGCGGCGGCGGGGGCGGTACGTGCGTGTCGGGCGGAGGTTGCGGCACCCAGGTCCACGGCGGCGCCTCCGGGGCGTCGTCCCCCGCGCCGTACGCGTACCAGAGGGGCTCGCGGGCGATGCTGTTGTCGCCCTCGGGTCCCGGCAGGTCGACGGGGCCGCGCCGGGGCGACACCGCGGTAGCGGCGTCGCGCGGGGTCGGCGGGGCCGCCGTCACGGGAACGGGTGGGGGTCGAGGGGGATCGCCCGGTGCTCCTGCCCGGTGCCGTGCAGGGCGGCGGTGAGCCGGGGCAGGCCGGCCAGCCGCTGTTGGGCGTGGCCGAAGCACATCGGGACGATGCCGGGGACGACCGCGCGGGCCACGTGGATGCCGGCGTCGGCGTGTTCGCGGCTGGTCTGGTCGACGAGCACGATCCGGTCGAGCCCGGCCCCGGCGAACAGTCCGCGGACGAAGTCCAGGGCGCCGCGCACGTCTCCGCCGGAGCCGCGGTCCATCCGGCCGGGCCAGTCGGGGAAGGCCTCGTCGAGCGTGACCCGGGGCCCGCCGAGGGCGGCGGTGGCGCGGGCGGCGGTCTCGGGCAGCGAGGAGAAGCGGACGTGGTCCTCCAGCTCCTGGACCAGCCAGGGGTCCTCGACCATCGGCTCGACGTCCTCGCGGGTCCAGTCGACGGGGTTGGTGACGAGCTGGGCGACCTCGCGCAGGGCGCCGCGGATCGCGGACTGGGGGTCGGCGCCGGAGCCGGCCGAGGAGAAGGTGGCGGGGAAGGGGTTGAGCCGGTTGACCGCGAGCACCCAGACGACCGGAAGGCCGATGTCCTGGGTGGCGACGAGGAGGTGCACGTCGAAGCCGCGCGACTCCATCAGCTCGATCATGGCGCGGCTGGTGGGGTCGGTGAGGGAGGAGTTCGGGATCGTCGGCAGGGGTGCGGCCCGGTGCCAGGAGAGCAGGAAGGCGTCCCGCTCCGCCAGCTCGAACAGCGAGTGCAGGGCCGCCTCTTCGAGGTTGGCGCCGACGGCGCAGCCGCTGGACGACTCGTAGAAGTAGTGCTTGCGGCCGGGCGTCCCGGCGGCGCGGGCGGCCCTGCGGTCGCGGCGGTGGTTGTACTCGTACTGGTAGAAGGCGTGGTCGGCGGGGACGAGCAGTGCGCGCCCGGCGTCGAGGTCGTGGCCCCACACCCAGTCCATCGGGGTGTCCGCGTCGAACGGCGTGGCCCTGCTGGTCGGGTGGGCGAGCTGTTCGGCCGTGTACCGCCCGAGACCGGCCGGGTCGACGGCGTGTTCCGCGACCTCGGCGTACGGGCGGTGGGTGAGGACGGGGATGTCGTACGGGAAGCCCGCGAGGCGCTCGTACGCCTCCAGGATCGCCACGGGTCCGGTCTCGGCGAAGGTCCGGGCTCGGCCGTGGCCCATCGCCGGGGCGTCCGGCACCACGGCCATGCTCATCGCGAACGGGGCGCGGGACTCGCGCAGCAGCGCGCGGACCGGACCGAAGCGGTCGTCCACCAGCCGGTCCTGGAGCACCCCGCGCTCGACGAGCCGGCTCGCGGCGGTGCGGGTGCAGTCGTCCGGGAACGCGGGCCGGTCGGTCGGGGTGAGCGGCGCCGGGGTCTCCGTACCGTCGAGCCGCTCGTACGCCGGTCCGCAGAGCGGGCAGTGGAAGCTGCGGGCGATGCGGTGGCGGCGCAGGCCGCGCGGCGAGACGGAGAAGAGTTCGCCGGGCCCGAGCGGCCGCCTCACCAGGTGCTCCAGGGTCGCCCGGAGCAGTTCGGGGAGGAGCGGCGCGCCCGGCCCGGGGGCGGCGGTCGCGTAGCGGAGGTCGCCGACGAGCGGGTGGTCGGGGACGGTACGGTCGCGGACCTCGGCGCAGCCGGCGCAGCCCGCGTCGGTGCCGGGCCGCCAGAGCGGGCCGACGAGGACCTCGTCGCCCTGGAGGCGGACGGAGAGGTGGGCCCGGCCGGCGGCGACGGCCTCGTCGAACCGCTCCCGCTCCCAGTCGAGGTGCCAGCCGCGGTCGACCGCGACGGTGCCTTCGGGGAGGACGTCCGCGAGGGCGTCGAGCGCGGAGCGCCAGGCCTCGTCGGCGGGGTGGGTGTCGAGCCCGGGCCCGAGCGCGAGGGGCGGGGCGAGGGTGTCAGTGGGCATCGTGGGCCTCCACGGGGCCGTACCAGAGGGGAAGCTCGCCGATCACCGGGTCGTGGCGGACGGCCTCGCCCCGGTACGTGGTGCCCGCGCGGGCGGCCAACTGGGCGCGGAGGGCGTCCAGGGCGGCGCGGTCGGCGAAGAGCAGTGCGTCGGTGGAGAGCGGGTCGACGGTGCCGGGCTCGCCCGTGGTCTGGGTGTGGGCGAGCGCGGTGCACAGGGCGTCGCGGGCGGCCTCCGCCGCGTCGGCGCCCCAGGCGCGTCCGAGGGTGGTGCCCCTGGCGGTCACCTCGGCGAGCCGCCAGTCGAGTCCGGGCACGCGGTGGAACCGCACGTGCGGCTCGGAGGGAAGAAGACCGCGGAGGGCGGCGAGGATCCGCAGGCCCTCCGGGTCGAGGTCCTCGCACGCCCCGCCGCCCGCGGCCACGGCGGGGGCGCCCGCCGGGAGGGCCGCGGGCGGCACGTGCGGGGTGTCGGTCTTCGCCGGCGGGGGCGCCGACTCCTCGGCGAGCAGGCGCAACGCGCCGTCGAGGAGCCAGTGTTCCCTCGTGAGCCCTGCCGCCGGGGTGGGAGCCCCGGGGATGTGGGCGTGCGGGCCGGCCGCCGGGGTGGGCGCCCCGGGGATGAGGGCCCGCAGGGCCTGCAGGGTGGCCGCCACGGTGGCGGTCTCCTGATGGGCGGCCCAGGCGAGGACCGTGGTCGTGGGGCGGCCGTCGGCGCGGAGCTCGGCGGCGCGCAGGGCGAGCGGCATCTGGGGCAGGTCGGCGCCCTCGGTGAGGGCGAGCGGTCCGGTCCAGCGCGCGGCGAGCAGGGTCGCGGTCTCGCGTGCCTCGTCGGGCTCGGGACGGGGGTCGGCGGGGGCGGCGGCGAGGGTGAAGGGGCCCTCGGGGAGGGAGCCCGGTCGGCCGGTCGCGGCCGCCTGGTGGGCTCCCTCGACGGTGACCCGGTCGGAGGCCAGGTCCGTCCCGTGCACGACATGGGCCTCGCCCGTGTCCGCGGTGCCGGTCAGGGTGTCGATGAGGAGCTGGGCCCCGAGGGCGCCGGCGAGCGCGTCCGCCATGGGGCGGGGCGCGGGCGCGGTGGCCTCGGCGGTGGCCCAGGCGCGGGCCCGGTCGCGGAACGCGGCCCGGACGGCCGGGTGTCCGGGGCCGGTGAGGGCGGGTCCGACGAGGGTGACGCCGGTGCCGCCGAGGAGGACGGGGACGACGAGGGCCGCTGTGAGGGGAGGAGTCCCGTCGTCCTCGCGGATGTCGAGGACCGCGTCCGGGGTGACGGTCGGGTCCTCGCCGTCGGTGAGGACCGTGCCGACCCCCGCCCGGCGCAGCCCCCGCACGGCGGGTCCGGTCGCGGTCGCCGGTCCGGTGACGAGGACGGTCGCGGCGCGGAGCCGGGCGAAAGCCCCGTACGGGTCGTCGAGGAGGCCTTCGAGGCGGGCGAGCGACTCGGCGTGCCGTTGCCGTACGTCGGCGGGCGGCTCGGGCGCGGTGTGCGCCGCCGGGTCGAGGAGCAGTCCGTTCTCGCGGAGCCTGTCGACGAGGAGACGGACGGCGGGGCGGGCGCGTTCGGTGCCGATCTCGGCGACGAGCGCGTCCTCGTCGGTGCCGTCCTCCAGGAGCGGGACGCAGCCCTGGGCGACGGCGTGCAGGACCTCGGAGCCGCGCAGCACGAACCGGGCGCGGGCGCCGCTGAAGTAGACCCCGCCGGGGACGGGCGCGTAGTGCAGGTCGGGGCGGGTCCTGAGCGTTTCCGCGGCCATCGTCACCGCTCCTCTGCCTCGGTCGTCGGGTGGTAGGTGAAGCGGCCGCCGGCGGTCCTGCCGACCTCGACGACCCACTCGGTGGCGTGGGTGCCGTCGACGACGCCGGGCAGCGCCTCCTCCAGGTAGCTGCCGCCGGTGTCGGCGCCGCGGCGCTCCAGCATCCGGGGCAGGACGCGGGCGCCGAGCGCGCTGCCGAGGTCCACGTACTGGGGCTTCTGCTGGAGGCGCTTGGACTGGATGTCGGGGGCGCCGACGGAGAGCGGGCCCTCGTCCTCGGGGACGGTCTTGACGACGACCTCCTCGGGGACGCCGTACTTGGCGCGCCAGGCGTTGAGGGCGAGGAGCCGCTCGTGCTCCTCGGGTCCGGCGGCCAGGGCCGTACCGAGCTCCTCTCCCCCGTACCAGCGGCGGCGGCCGATGAGGACGTCGCCGACGGCCATCCGGGGCGCGGTGCGGGTGGCGGCCCGGTCCCAGGGGGTGGCGGCGTGCCAGCTGTTGGGGAGGGCGTTGAAGAGGCGGCCGCTGATGGCGAGCCCGGAGGCGACGGAGAGCGGCGGCGGGAAGAGGCCGGGGTGGCCGGTGCCGAGCGGCAGGACCCGCAGGGGTGCGCCTTCGGCGTCCTCGACGCGCAGGGAGTCGGTCTCGGGGTCGTGGGCGAGCCGCAGTCCGAACCAGTCGTCGGGGGTGAGGCCGCCGGGGAGGATCGGCGTGTGGGCGTTGACGTTGAGGCGGTGCAGGCCCAGGTCCTCGGTGACGCGGGCGCCGTCGTATCCGTACACCCGGCGTACGTGGTCGGCGAGGCGGGGCAGGGCGCGGCCGCCCAGCCGCTTGTCGGCCTCCAGGAAGCGGGCGTAGAGCATGCCGTGGCCCGGCAGGCCGTCGTTGAGGACGAGGTGGCCGTCGCCGCGCTGGAGCAGGATGCCGTAGATCAGCGGGTCGCGGCGGAAGCGTTCCGGCAGGTCGCCGGTGAGGCCGGCGACCTGTTCCGGGCTGATGCGGAGGGTGTCGTCGCCGCGCTCGACGGCCTGGCCGATGAGGGCGTGGAGGGCCTCGGTGACCTCGCGGCGCAGTTCGTAGATGCGCTCCAGGGAGCCGTCGGCGGGGCCGATGCCCTTGAGCGCGGTCGGGTCGCCGGGGCCGTCGGGGCCGTACACGGCGGCCATGGCGGCGGCGCGGCGGGAGACCTCGCCGACGACGAAGGGGGCGTTGGCGGCGAGGGGGACGTTCGCCCCGGGGCCGAAGCGCTCGACGAACGCGGCGGTCATGAGGACGCGCACGTCGTGCAGCCAGTCGAAGACGGTGAGGAGTTCGACGGCCGGGCCGAGGTCCTTCAGGGACTCCTTCCAGGGTTCCGTGGCCACCTTGAGCGGCGGCATCACGTAGTCCTCCTCGACCGTGACGTGCGCGGGGCGGCCGGCGGCGTGGCTGAGTTCGCCGAGGGCGCCGCGCAACTCGGCGAGGGCGGCGCCGCGTTCGGCGGCGGGTGCGGCGGTGAAGGCGGGCATGCCCGCCTTGACGCGGTCGGTGAGCCGCTTGGTCACCGGGCGCGGGTCGTCCGGGGTGAGCAGGACGTCGTAGTCGGTGGATCCGTCCTCGGCCTCGTGGAAGGTGCAGAGGAGGCCCTGGGCGACGGCGCCGCGGACCTTCTGCTCGGCGTCCTCGGCGGCGATGCCGGAGCGTTCTGCGACATGGGCGACGACGGACGGGAAGGGGCGGGGGCCCATGCCCACCGCGTCGAGGAGGTCTCCGGCGGGGCCGTCGAGGGAGACGGCGGCGCGGCGCATCCCCTCGGGGGCGGGCTTCAGGAAGAACAGCTTCCCGGTGGCGGGGTCGGGCGCGGAGGTCGGCGGAAGGCCGATCCACATGTCCTCGATCGCCCGGTCGGCGGGGTCGGGCAGTCCTCCGAGCACGTAGTTGAGCATCACGCGGTCGAGGCCGGGGAAGGCGGTCGCGCCCCCGAATCCCGCCTCGTCGGGGCCGGGCGCGGACGGGTCGGGCTCGGCGATGCCGACGGCCGTGAACCGGGCGAGGGGGCTCGTACGGACCATGGCACGGGTGACGTACTGGATGAGTCCGCGCTCGGACTTGCGGGACTTGGCGGGGACCTTGCCGGGGGCCCGGACGGCGGCGCGGTAGCGCTCGGCCTCCTGGTGGACCTCGGGTGCGACGAGGGCGAGGGAGCGCAACAGGTCGGGGTCGCCGAGGAGTTCGGCGAGGACTCCGCGCTCGCGCTCGGCCGCGTCGGGGTAGCCGGCGACGAGCTCCTCGCGGATCCGCTCGCGCTCCTGGCGGGCTTCGAGCCAGGCGTCGATCGCGGGGGTGGCGGGCTCCGGCGTCTTCTTCGGGGCCTTGCCGCTGTTCACGGAGCGGCGCAGGGCGATCAGTTCACGCCGTTCGGCGTCGTCGGTCGCGGCGCCGATCCGCTCGTACAGCTCGTCGGACGCGGCGGCGGAGGCTTCGGCGAGCGTCTGCTCGGCGGCGGTGACCAGGACGAGCTGCCGGCGCAGTTCGGCGTCGGCGAGCCGGGCGCGGCGCAGCGGGTTGACCCGCAGGAACCAGAGGGGTTCGGGGGCGGGCGCGGGTACGCCCGCGGGCGTCGGTACGGTCACCGGCTCGGGCGGTGCGGCCCCGAGCAGGTCCGTCGGGTTGCCGATCACGGGGGCGGTCATCGAAGGGCTCCCTCGGGGGCGGTGCCCGGAGCGGCGCTCGGGGCGGGGGCGGTGGCACGCGCGTCTCCCGCGGCGGCCGGACCCGGCTCCCCGGCGGCGGCGGCGTCCGGCAGTCGGGCGGCGATGCGCTCGCGCCAGGAGACGCCGAGGACCTCGTCGACCGTCTCTGCGACGGCGAAGCAGGTGTAGTAGCGCTGCATCGGGGAGACGGTGAGCAGCGGCAGCTGCTCGTAGAAGAGGTTCGTCAGGAGGCGGAAGGAGGCGAACCAGGGGGACGGGGCCGAGGTCACGCCGGCCTCGCCGACGGTCCGGTGGAAGTCGCTGTCGGGCTGCTCGCCCTGCGGGACGACGGTGGTGGCTCCGGGCGGGCCCATCTCCGAGCGGTCGAGGCCGGCGGTGGCGCCGTCGAGGAGGTCGAGCGTGAGGGTGCCGGCGGCGACCGCGCTCTCCAGGGCCCCGGCGCCGTAGGCGAGTCCGGTGCGCCAGGCGGCGGCGGTCGCGGAGACCTCGCCGCTCAGCCGCTGCTCGACGACCCGGCGCAGGACGGGCGCGTCCTTGGCGAGGCGCTGCCGGAAGACGGGGCGTACGTCCTTGGTGGGTGCGGCCCAGGCGAGGAAGGCCTCGACGTGGGAGCGGGGCGAGAAGACCCCGTACCCGAGGCCGAGGGTGTGGGTGTCGGCGAGCGCGACGAAGGCCTCGGCGAGCCGGAGGGTGCCGGAGCCGGGCTCGCCGGCGAGGTCGTCGATCGTCCGCAGGAGCGCGGGTGTCAGGGCTCCGTGCACGACGGTGCGGAAGCGGTCGAGGCGCGGGTCGCGGGAGGCGGCGCCGGGCCGCCCGCCGGGATCGATCCGCTCGACGGCGCCGTGCTCGCGCAGGGGCAGGTACGGCGGCTGGACGGCCTCCAGGCGGCCGAACTCGCGGGCCTGGTCGAGGTAGGTCTCCTCGGTGAGGGCCCGGGGCGGGTCGAGCGGGCCGGCGTCCAGGCCCCGCGCGACGCCCTCCCAGTCGGGGCCGCCGCCCGGGACGCCGGTGGCGTCGCGGGCGAGGATGTCGACGTGCGGCCCGTGGAGCCATCCGCGGCGCAGCTGGACGGCGGGAGCGCCCGCCTCGTTCAGCGCGCGGGCGACCGGTACGACGTACCGGGCGAGCCAGGCCGGTGTGACCGGCATCCGTGTGTGCAGCCGCACTCCCGTCAGGCCGTCGGAATCCGGCTTCACGGCAGTGCGCTCCAGCGCATCAACCCCCATGCTTTCGCACCTTCCGAGAATTCGAGAACAACGTCCTGGGCTTTCTTGTGCTTCCGGCCGCAATCATGTGGCGGCGAATTGTGGCGCGGTAGGGGAAAGGGGTCCGAGCTGACATCTGTCACCCTTTCCGTGACGCTCGGGCCACGGCTTCGTTCGATACCGATCAAGTCGGACTGGCTGAAAATAGGCAGCCCGGTCGGATCATCGCCGTTGATCGTTGTAGGGTCCGCGCCATGACTACGGAAACCACCGACGCCGAGTGCCTGGCACTCACGCGTAATCTGCGCCGTCGCGGCGCGATCGTCCTCGCCGTCTTCGCCCTCGTATGGGCCTTCGCCGGCGGTTCGGGGATAGCGGCGGTGCCGGTGTCCGTCGCGGTCGGTGTCGTCGCGGCCGCCGTGACCGCCGGCGCGGTGGTGCTCGCCTTCCGGGGGACCGCGGGTCCGGTGACCCGTCTCGTCCGCCTGCCGGAGAAGTGGAACCGGGGGGTCGGCCTGGTCAACATGGCCGAGCTGGTGGCGATCTTCGCGGTGATCGCCGCGTCGAACGCCTCGGGCCACCCGGAGTTCATCCCGGTCGGGATCTGCCTGGTCGTGGGGCTGCACTTCTTCCCGCTCGCCCGCCTCTTCGACCAGGGGCAGTACAAGTGGACCGCGATCTTCCTGACGGCGGTCGCGCTGGTGGGGCTCGTCGTCCTGGCGGCCGGCACCACTGCGGAAACGATCCGCACGGTGGTGGGCCTGGGCGCGGCGATCGTGCTCTGGGCCTCGTCCTTCCACGTCGCCCTGCGCGGCTGACGCCTCGACCCCGGAAAGACCCGTAACGCACGCGAGGATGCGCCACCCGGCCTGGGCCGGGCGGTCGCATCCTTCGTGCGTCGTGCGTTCAGCCTCGGTTACTCGGTCAGCAGGCCGAGCAGGTGGAGGAGGACGACGACGAGGTGCCGATCGAGCCGCTGGAGGCACCCATCTCCGGGAGGGCCACGCCCTGGGCGACCTCGAGGGTCTCCAGCTCCGCGACGTCGAAGTTGTCGAAGGCCGCGTCGTCGCCGTTCTTGATGTCGTCGATGCTCATGGTGTGTTTCCTTTCAGCGTTTCGGTTGGGGGATGTTCAGCAGGCGGAGCAGGTGGAGGACGAGGAGGACGAGGTGCCGATCGAGCCGCTGGAGGCACCCATCTCCGGGAGGGCCACGCCCTGGGCGACCTCAAGGGTCTCCAGCTCGTCGACGTCGAAGTTCTCGAACGCCTTGTCCGCGTCCTGGCCCTGCTTGATGTCGTCGATGCTCATTCTGAATTCCTTTCCGAATTCTTCTCGGCAACCGTTCGGCTGCAACACCAATAATGCTGACCGGCCACCTGCTGCACCAGCCTTTCCGAACACCACCTGACGTTTATCACGCCCGGAATAACCGACGTCACGCCGGAAAGTCTCAGGGATTCTCCGGAAGGGACCACTCGGGGCTGTTGAGCATGCGCCAGCCCTCCCCCGGTTCACCTGCGACGGAGTCGTCGGGACGCCGGCTGCCGAGCAGGAAGTCGCCCACCGAGGACTCCTGGAGGTAGTCCAGGCCCAGGACCCGCGCGGACATGTCCGCGTCGCCGTTGCCCAGGGCGCACGGGGCCAGGCCGAGGGCCGTCGCGACCAGATACATCGTCTGGTAGAGCACGCCGGTGTGCCGGAGCGTGGTCGCGTAGGCGATGGCCCGGTACTTCCACGACATGCGCTGGAAGCGGGCCGTGACGGTGACGAGGACGTCGGGGCGCGCCTCCATGCCGGTGGCCCGGGAGGCCACGTGGAAGAGGGACTCGCGATCGGCCTCCTCCGCGTTCCGCAGGACGAGCCGGTGGCCGACGGGGTCGTAGTAGTAGATGCCGGGGGTCAGGCCCTCGCAGCGTCGCACGGTGACGTACAGCTCCAGCTCGTAGCCCTGGCCGCCGCTGGGGTAGGGGCGCGAGACGACCTCGTCGCGGTCGCTGCCGGGCTCCGGCGCGTAGTGGGCGCGGACCCGGGCCACGCGGTAGAGGAACTCGCCGAGCTGCCGCGCGGTCATCTCCTGCTCGCCGTAGCCCCGGATGGAGCGCCGGGTCTCGATCGCCGTGGTGAGGGAGGGGTCGTGCGCCGCGATCTCCTCCCGGGTCGGCCGATGGAGGGGTACGGAGGGACCGTCGGGGACGGGGCGTACGGCCGGCCGGGGCTCGATGGCGCCGCGGTGGGGATAGACGGCGCCGAACACGTCGTCGTACCGGCCGGAGCGGACGCGCGAGTGGAAGAGGAGGTCGTGGAAGTCCCACTGCCGCAGGACGGGTTCGCCGTCCGAGGCGAAGACCCCGTCGGCGTCGGCGAGTTCGGCGAATCCGGCGCCGACGAGATGACCGAGGACATCGGCGGTGCCGGCCGCGTCGAGACCGGCGTCCGCGCCGAGGCGGGCGGGGGTGCCCGGCTCGCCGAGCGCGGCCGCCAGGGTCCGGGCGGCGGGGTCGGTGAGCACCGCCCGGAACTTCACCAGCGGCGACTCCAGGACCAGGGCGCCCTCGCGGGTACGGCAGAAGGCGAAGCGGGAGAGCCGGACGGTCGCGTCGGCGGGGACGAGGACCGGCAGGTGGGCGGCGTCGCGGGCCACCGGCTCCAGGCGGAGCAGCTCCCGGCTCCCGCCCTCCCCGTCGCCGCCACGGGCGAGTACGGCGTGGGCCACCAGGTGCCTGGCGCGGTCGAGGACCCGGTCGAACAGGACCCGCTCGGCGGGGCGCAGCCCCTCGTACAACTCCTCGGCGGGCAGGGGCCCTTCGGCGAGCCGCTCAAGGGCGGTCCGGACGCCGTCCCGGACGGGGCGGAGGGCCAGGGAGGTGGCGGGCCCGGCGAGAGTGGCGACGTCGCCGCCGTCCGGCGCGAAGCAGACGCGCACGCCTCCCGTGAACGCCGGTACGGCTAGGGCGGGTTCGAGTGGACGCGGACCGGTGTCCGATGGTGCCTGGGTGGTCTGCACGGTGCCTCCGTGGGCGCGAGGATGACGGTCCGGCGCCGGGGCCGTGCGGGCCCCGGGGCCGGCGGACGGAAAGGCGCCGTACGCAGGGCAGACGCCGGGCAACACTCTCGCGCGGGGAACGCGCCGCCGATCCGAGCCCGCCGGAAGAAGTGACAACTCCCGGCCGATGCGTGACTCCCGTCATTCCGGAGCACCCGATTCCCGGCCCACCCGCGGGAATGACCGAGGTCATCGATCGCGTGACACATGCAAGAACCGGCGCGAACCCGCTCGGAGTTACGGCCGTTCGCGCCCATGCTCGGAGAGCGAATTCACCACCGTTCCGACACCACGGTTCGGACATCACCGTTCCGACACCACGGTTCGGACATCACCGTTCCGACACCACCGCTCCCGGAAAACCGTCACGTTAGGAATCCGCTGTGTTCTCTCGCCGCAACGCGATACGACTCGGACTCACCGCCGGTGCCGTCGGCGCTGTCGGCGCGGCCGGCGGGGTGTTCCAGAGCCTCACCTCCGGTACGCCGGCGGTGGCCGCCGAGCCGCCCGCCGGCCCGCCCGCGGTCACCCCGTTCACCGTGCCCCTGCCGAGGCCTCGGGTGCTCGCCCCGTACCGGCGCACCCGGTCGGCCGACTACTACGCGGTCACCATGCGCAGGGCGCGGGTCGAGATCCTGCCCGGCCTGCGGACCGAGGTCCTCACGTACAACGGCACCTTCCCCGGCCCCACCATCCGGGCCCGCAGCGGACGCACCGCCGTCGTGAAGCAGATCAACGCGCTCTCCGCACCGACCTCGGTCCATCTCCACGGCGGGGCCAACCCGCAGGACCAGGACGGCGGGATGATGGACCTGATCCAGCCGGGCAGGTCGAAGACGTACACGTACGCCAACCGTCAGGTGGGCGCCACGCTGTGGACGCACGACCACGCCCACCACCTGGAGTCCGAGCACGTCTACCGGGGCCTTTCCGGGCTCTACCTCCTCGGCGACGAGGCCGAGGACGCGCTCGGACTGCCCTCGGGGCCGTACGAGGTGCCGCTGATCCTGCGGGACGCGCACTTCGACGCGGCGGGGCAGCTGGTCTACACGATGGACGACGCGCTCAACCGGACGACCATCCTGGTCAACGGGGCCCCGTGGCCGTACATGAAGGTGAAGGCCCGCAAGTACCGCTTCCGGATGGTCAACTCCTGCAACCTGCGGATCTTCGTGATGGCGCTCTCCGACGGGAGCCCCATCATCCACGTCGGCTCGGACGGCGGACTGCTCCCGGCACCCGCGCCCTCGCCGGTGGTCGTCCTCTCCCCCGGTGAGCGCGCCGACTTCGTCATCGACTTCTCGCGGTACGCGCCCGGCACCCAGGTCACCCTGGCGAACATGCTGGGCCCGGGGCCGACCGAGCTCGTCGGGCAGATCATGCGCTTCGACGTCGAGGAGAAGGTGGCCGACACCAGTCGGGTGCCGGACGTCCTCACCACCCTGCCGCCGCTGCCCACGCCGACCGTGGAGCGGACCTTCGAGCTGCGGATGGACGAGCCGGGCACGGGCCACCTCGCGTACATCAACGAGAAGACCTTCGACCACGACCGGATCGACACGGAGATCACGTGGGGCTCCACCGAGGTGTGGACGGTCAAGAACACCAGCACGACCGTTCCGCACAACTTCCACACCCACCTGGTGCAGTTCCGGATTCTCGAAAGGGACGGAATGCCGGTCTATCCGGCGGAGGCCGGCCTCAAGGACACCGTCCTCCTCTTCCCGGGGCAGACCGCGAAACTCCAACTGACCTTCGACACCCACCGCGGGGTCTTTCCCTATCACTGCCACATGATCGACCACAGCGCCATGGGAATGATGGCGCAGATGCGCATCTCCTGATTTTCGCCGCATCCTTCCGCAGCTCTGGACTTCTCATTCAGGAAAGGAGGAACCATGTACGTACGCCGCATTCTCGACGCGCTCGGAAAGGACCCGGGGCGCGTGGTGATCCACCGCGCCGACGAGGCCGTCACCGCCGGCCGGCTCGCCGGCTCGGTGCGGGCCACCACGGCCCTGCTGCACTCCCGCGGCGTCCGACCCGGCGACACCGTCGCCGTACTCACCGGCCCCAACCGGCCGTTGATGCTCGGCGCCCGGTACGCCGTCCATCTCCTGGGCGCCACCTCCGTGTACGTACGGTCGATGAATCCGCGTACCGACACGGAGACCTTCTCGGTCGCCACCCAGGCCCGACTCCTGGAGGACCTACGGGTGTCGGTGCTGCTCGTCGACGACGAGAGCGCCGAGCGCGGCGAATGGCTCACCCGCCGCGTCCCGTCCGTGACCGCGCTGACCGTCCCCTGGGCGGCGGCGGGCGGGGCCGGGGAACCGCTGCCGGCCCGGCTCCCCGAGTCGCGCCCGGACGACCTCGCGACCGTCGAGTTCACCAGCGGGAGCACCGGACGGCCGAAGATGGTCGCCCAGCGGTACGACACGCGTGAGGAGCTCGTCAGCCGTCTCGCCCATGGCCTCGATCCCCGGGGACCCGCGACGCTGCTGTCCGTCACGCCGATCAGCCACACGACCGCGCCGATGGCCGACGCGGTGCTCGCGAGCGGCGGACGGGTCGTGCTGCACGACGAGTTCGACGCGGGCGACGTCCTGGACGCCTTCGAGCGGCACGGCGTGACCGACGTCTATCTCGCCGTCCCGCACCTCTACCGGCTCCTGGACCACCCGGCCGCCCCGCTCACCGACCTGTCGTCGCTGCGCCGCATCACCTACAGCGGCACCCCGGCGGCGCCGGTGCGGGTGGCACGGGCCGTCGAGCTCTTCGGCGACGTGCTCATCCAGGTGTACGGGACGACGGAGGCGGGCGGCATCAGCAGCCTCAACCCGCTCGACCACCGCGAGCCGGAGCTGCTGGGCTCGGCGGGCCGCCCGTTCCCCTGGGTGCGGGTGGAGATCCGCGGCCCCGGCGGCGGCCCCCAGGTCGAGCGGGGGGTGTCGGGCGAGATCTGGATCAGCTCGCCCACGGTCACGGCCGGCTACCTCGGCGACGAGGAACGCACCGGGACCGTCTTCCGCGACGGCTGGCTGTGCACCGGAGACCTCGGGCACTGGGACCGGTACGGCTACCTCCGGCTCGACGGCCGGGTGGGCGACGTGATCAAGCACGGCGGGCTCAAGCTGGATCCGGCGGCCATCGAGGAGGCGCTGATGCGTCATCCGCAGGTGCGTCAGGCCACGGTGTTCGGGGTGCGGGACCGCGACTGGGTGGAGCAGGTGCACGCGGCCGTGGAGCTGTACTCGGGCGCCGGGCACACCTCCTGCGACCTGCGGGGCTATGTGGCCGCGGCGCTGACTCCGGAGCACACTCCGGTACGCGTCTCGGTCTGGCCGCGGCTGCCGCTCACGCCCTCGGGCAAACCGGACCGCGCCTATCTGCGCTCCGTCTCGCCGCCGGACCCCACCGCCTCGGTGTCGCCGCCGGTCGCCGCCGCCCCGGTCTCGCCCCCGGGCTCCGCCCCGGTCGCCGCCGCCCTCTCCGGCACCGGTGCCCCGCGCGTCGGCGGGCCGCGGATCGGCGGGCCGGCCCTCAGCTCCCCGCGCGGAGCCACCGCGCGGGCCGACCCCGTCCGCGTGAGCGGCGCGGGTCACCAGCCCGATCACGCCTCCTCGCGAACCAGAAAGGGCGTTCCATGACCGGTTTCGGCCACTTCGCCCGGTCGCTGCGGCTACGGCGGCTCTACCGCCACAGCACGGCCGGCCTGATGATCACCCCTCTCGACCATTCGATCCACGACGGTCCCGTGGTGCCGAAGGGCACCACGCTCGACCAGCTCGCCGCCCGGATCGCGGCCGGCGGCGCCGACGCCGTCGTCGTGCACAAGGGCAGCGTCCGGCACATCAGCCCGGAGCGGTTCGCCGCGATGTCGCTGATCATCCACCTCAACGCGAGCACCAGCCAGGCGCTCGACCCCAATGCCAAGTACGTCGTCGCCGGCGTCGAGGAGGCCCTGCGCCTCGGCGCGGACGCGGTCAGCGTCCACGTCAACCTCGGCTCCGACGACGAGCGGCAGCAGATCGGCGACCTCGGCCGGATCGCCGACGCCTGCGACCGCTGGAACCTGCCGCTGCTCGCGATGGTGTACCCACGCGGGCCGCGGATCAGCGACCCCCGGGACCCGGCGGTCGTCGCGCACGCCGTGACGATCGCCGCGGACCTGGGCGCGGACCTGGTCAAGACCGTCTTCCTCGGATCCACCGCGGAGATGCTCGACCTGACCGCGGCCTGCCCGGTGCCGGTGCTCGTCGCCGGCGGACCCGCCCTGGAGAAGGAGGAGGACGTCCTCGCGTACGTCAGGGACGCCATCGCCGGAGGGGCGGGCGGGGTGGCCATGGGCCGCAACATCTTCCAGGCGAAGGACCCGCGCGCGCTGGCGGCCAAGGTCGCCCGGATCGTGCACCACTTCCCCGAACAGCACTTCACCACCGTCCCGTTCGGCGAGCCGAGCGGCCGGGAGCGGCTTCACAGCGAACGCCTCACCCCCGACCACCTCGACGGCACACCGCTCGACGACCCGCACCACGACACCCATCTCGACGACACGACGCTCGACAACTCGTCTCTCGACAACCTGACAGGAGGTCCGCATCATGACGGACGCCAAACTGTGCTGGCTTGACATCCGCGAGGCCGGCGCCGCGACCGCCGCCGTCCTCGAGGAGGCCGTGCACCAGAAGATCGACGGCATCGTCGCCACCGACCCGGCCGTCTTCGCCGGTCTGCCGCCCACCGTGCGCAAGGTCCTGCTCTTCGAGGACGGCGCCGCGACCGTGCCCGCCGACCTCGACGGGGTCGACGTCGTGATCGTCCCCGGCCCGCGGGACGCCCGCGCCGAGCTCCAAGCGGCCCACCCGGACGTGCAGTTCGGGCGGTACGTGGAGATCGTCGACGCCGACACCCTGGAGGACGCCTGCCTGGCGGCGCGTCTGGAGGCGTGGAGCGTCCTCGACTTCCGCGACCCGACGAAGATCCCGCTGGAGATCGTCATCGCGGCCGCCTCGGGCGCGCCCGGTTCGATCGTGACGACGGCCGCCGACACCGAGGAGGCCGAGATCCTTTACGGCGTCCTGGAGCACGGCTCGGACGGGGTCCTGATGCGGGGCCGTACGGTCGGTGACGCGACGGCCCTGCGGACCGCGGCGACCGCGCACGGCGGGGAGATCTCGCTGGTCGAACTGGAGGTCACGGCGACCACGCACATCGGCATGGGCGAGCGTGCCTGTGTCGACACCACGACCCACTTCCGCAAGGACGAGGGCATCCTGGTGGGCTCCCACTCCAAGGGCATGGTCCTGTGCGTCAGCGAGACCCACCCGCTGCCGTACATGCCGACCCGTCCGTTCCGCGTCAACGCCGGTGCCCTGCACTCGTACACCGTGGGGCAGAACGGTCGCACCCACTACCTGAGCGAGCTGCACGCCGGCAGTTCCGTCCTGGCGGTCGACGTCGACGGCCGTACGCGGCCGGTCAGCGTCGGCCGGGTGAAGATCGAGACGCGTCCGCTGATCTCCATCGACGCGGTCGCGCCCAGCGGCCAGACGGTCAACCTGATCCTCCAGGACGACTGGCACGTGCGGGTCCTCGGCCCCGGCGCCTCGGTGCTCAACAGCACCGAACTCAAGCCGGGCGACCGCATCCTGGGTCACCTGCCGACGGCCGACCGTCATGTGGGTTACCCGATCAACGAGTTCTGCCTGGAGAAGTAGGAGTGCACGGAGCGCCCTGCTCCACCATGTCGTGAAGCCCCGCCCCGGCACGCCTCGTGCCGGGGCCGGCGCGCGTCCGGGCTCCATCCCCGCCCTCACAGCAACCCGCATTCCGCCGCGATGCGCGCCGCGTCGAAGCGGTTGCGCCCGCCGAGCTTCTTGATCGCCGCCGAGGTGAGGTTCCGTACCGTCCCCGCCGCGAGGTAGAGCTCGCCCGCGATCTCCTTGACCGTCGCCCCTCCGGCGGTCAGCCTCAGCACGTCCGTCTCGCGGACGCTGAGCACCGTCTCCCCCGCCGACGGGGTACGGAGCAGCCCCGGGTCGACCGTGAGGCAGCCCCCCGCGACCCCCACCAGGGTGGTGATGAGCTGCGGCAGCCGGGCCGTCTTGGGTACGACTCCGAGGGCTCCGGCGGCCACCGCCCGGTCCACCACGGACGGTGTGGCCGAGCCGACCATCAGCGCCACCCCGCAGCCCGGGTGGTGCGAGCGGACCTCGGTCGCCGCGTGCAGCGCCTTGCCTCCCATGGTGCTCTCACCGAGCAACAGCACGGTGGGCCGGTGCCGTTGGACGGCGGGCAGCACCGCCTCGAAGGTCGTGGCGAGCCCCACGACGTCCAGGCCGTTGGTGCCGTTCAGGGTCTCGGCGAAGGCCTCCAGGACCAGTTGGTGGTCCCCGGCCACGACGACGCGAATGGACATGTGTCTCCCCCGTGGTGACTTCTGTGGCGGTGGCCCTTCCGGGCCGCCGGTCAGCGACTGGTCGCCCGCGCCGCGTCGGCGGCCAGGCCGTCGACGACGGAGCGGAGCCAGGAGCGGTCCTCGGCCGTCGCCGTGTCCGGTCCGGCCGCGGCGGCCGGGGTGCGCTCGATGTGCCGGGCGCCGGGCGGCAGCGCGGCCGCGAGGGCGGCCGACACCGCGCGGAAGGCGTGCGACAGTTCCCCGTCGGTGTCCGGCGGCGGCAGGACGACGACCGCGGCGTTCACCGGGCCGGCGTCGCCGGCGATCTGTGCGGGCAGCCGGCCGGCCTCGGCCGGATCGCGGATGTCGATGCGGTACGGCAGCGCCGTCAGGCCGGCGTCGTCGAGTGCCTTGCAGAGGAAGGCCGCGTTGGTGGCGGCGTCGTCGTCGCGGTCCGGATGTCCGGCGCCGACGACGGCGACGACCGCCCCGGCGGCGCTCAACCGCGTCGCGAGCTCCCGGCCGATGCCCGTGGTGGCGTCGACGACGAGCACGACGAGACCGTCGAGTCGCGGCGGGGAGGAACCGGTCTGGAGCACGTGACGTCCCTTTCGAGGAGATCGTCGAACGGGTAGCGTGATGATCGCGTGTATATGGGGTGTACCGGGTAGCGCGGGCGTTGGGGCACGGGCCCCGGTTCAGATCCTCCGCCCCGATCGGCCGGGGGCGGTATGACCGTTGGGGGACACCGTGGACGAGGTCTCGTCGCTCGACCAACACACGCTGGGCGTGTACCGCGCGATCCTGTTCCACAAGGAGCACGATCCCGAGCGCCTCGCGAAGCTTCTGAGCTGTACGACGGAACAGGTGGACGAGGCCCTCGACCTGCTGACGAGGCTCTCACTGCTCGCGCCGTCCCGGGACACCCCGGGCCGGATGCGCGCGGTGAACCCCTCACTCGGTCTGAAGGTGCTGCTCCAGCGCGAGGAGCGCGAACTCGCCTCGCGGCAGCAGCGGATCGAGCAGAATCGTGCCGCCCTCGCCGCCCTCGCGGCCGAGTACACGGCCTCGGGCCGGTCGGGCGGTCTCGACGGGGCGGAGCACCTCGACAACGTCGACGACATCCGCACCCGGCTCGAAGCCCTCGCCGAGTCCTGTACGGGCGAGTCGCTCGCCTTCCATCCCGGCAAGGCCCTCACCGAGGAGTCCGTCGAGGCCGGCCGGCCCCTGAACGAGCGGGCGATGGCGCGGGGCGTGCGCTTCCGGACCATCTATCTCGACAGCGTCGCGGGTGACCGGGTCACCCGGGCGCACGCCCAGTGGATGGCGGAGCGCGGCAGCGAGATCCGTACCTCGCCGACACTTCCCATGCGGCTGCTCATCGTGGACACGGCGGCGGCGGTGGTCGCCGGACTGCCCGGTCAGGCCCAGCCGTCCGCGCTGCTCTTCAGCAGCCAGCCGGTGGTCCTGGCCATGCGTGCCCTGTTCGAGGCCTACTGGGAGCACGCCTGCCCGCTGAACGGCCCCGGGGACGCCCTGCCCGGCGGGCTCACCCCGCAGGAGCGCAAGCTGCTCCAGCTTCTGGCGAGCGGTCTCACCGACGAGGCCGTGGCGCGGGCGCTGGGCATCGGGGTGCGGACGGAGCGGCGGATCGTGGCCGACCTGATGGAGCGGCTGGGGGCGTCGAGCCGGTTCGAGGCGGGGGTGCAGGCGACCCGCCGGGAGTGGATCTGAAGCCGGGAGCGGCTCCGGAGCGGGGCGGCGGCCGTGGCGGCGGTCGTGACGTGCATCGCGATCAGTCCCTGGGGGCGATCGGCCAGACGAAGTCGTCCGGGACCTCGATGACACAGGGCAGGCGCGGGAGCGGGGGGACGCAGGGGAAGTCCGGCATCTGCGGGTGGGGCGGCGTCGGCCAGACGAAGTCGTCCGCGCCCTGGGCGACGGCCTGCGGTGCGGCGGGGGCGGCCTGGGCCGGGGAGGCGATCAGGAGACCGCCGAGGACGGCGGCGGCGAGGGTGGCGAGGACGGTTCCGGCGCGGCAGGAGCGACAGGACATGTGGGTCTCCATTCCGGATGCGGATGCGGTACGAGTGCGGCGTACGTGCGTTTCAGGAGGTCCTTGGCGGCCGGTGACTTTTCAGCCTTCCCGGCCGCACACCTAGAGGAAATCACCGCCGGGCCCCACCTGTCCGCTTCCGGACAGGCCAGGAAGCTGCCTGGCAACGAGCTGCCTCACGACCTGCGGGAAAAGTGGAGGCACGCTCCGAGCGGACCCCCTTCTTCCGGCCAAAAGGCCAGGTGGGAGGCGCGCGCAGGACCGTTTCCGCACCGGGCCGGGATCCGGCCACGGGCACGTGATGCAGCGACTTGCCACCGGCACGCGGCGAACGCGGAACAGACGGACAGGGGGGTCCCCAGGAGGGGGCACGTCTCGGGGTGGGCACGCGGGCCCGACTGCGACTGCGACTGCGACTGCGAACAGCAGGGCGGCGAGCCGGGGCGGGGTGCGCCGGGAGGCGGCGCAGAGGGCCGCGAGGACGAAGGCGTCGGCCGCGGCGAGCACGAGACGGCCTTCGCGGAGCGCCCGGACGGCTCGGGGTGCCGAGGGTCCGGGAAGCGTCACCGGACGGTCGTCACCGAGCCCGAACCCCGGACGGGCGGCAACTCAGCGTTGCGCCGCCCGTCGGGGCGGGTGGGTCAGGCCTTGCTGAGGTGGGACCAGAACTCGTCCCAGGACAGCCGGCCGTCACCGTTGTCGTCGCGCTGCTTGATGAGGGCCTCGGCGACCGTCTCGGTGACGTGGAAGTCGCCCAGCTGCGCCATGACGCTCTTGTACTCCGCGGCGGTGATGAAGCCGTCGCCGTCCACGTCGAACTTGTTGAATGCCGTGCGTGCCGAGTCGATGTCCGCCACTGCTTCCGCCCCTTCTTGGTGCTTCACTGACGGGGTCAGATTAGCTGGCCCCCGACTTGCCGGATGATGGCGGTATGAGCGACGAGGTGGCACGGATCCTGGCGGCGGCGGCACACGGGGAGTTCCCTCCCCCGGACGGGACGACGACGGTGGTGCCGCAGCCGAACCCCCGGGACGCCGGGGTGCTCGCCTTCACCGCCCATTCGGTGGTCTTCACGGACGCCGACCCGGAGTGGATACGGGCCGAGCTGGCGGCCACGTCGAGCGACCCGCTGGCGGCGAGCATGAACCCGGGATTCCTGATGGCGCTGATGGCCCGTACCGGCCGGCGCATGAACACGGTCGACCTGCTCACCGTCGCCGACGCCCTGCCGGGCGCTCCCCCGCTGGAGCTCCGGGAGATCGTGGACCCGGACCACCCCCGGGTCGCGCGGGCCCTGAAGTTCCGCGACGAGGTCCGGGTGTGGGCGGCGGACGGCGGTCTCGTGATCCTGGGCCGGGGTGTGGCGGGCCGCTGGGAGGCGGCGGTCGAGGTGGACGAGGAGGTACGCCACCGGGGCCTGGGGCGCGCCCTGGCCACGGCGGCCCGGCACCTCACGCCGGACGCCGTGGTCTGGGCCCAGCAGTCGCCGGGCAACGCCCGCAGCGTCCGCGCCTTCCAGGCGGCGGGCTACCGCCCGGTGGCCTCGGAGGCCCTCCTGATCGCGGGCTGACGGCGCGGGCGGTGCGCTGCGCCGCCTACCGGAAGATCCCCGTGTGGCCGAGCGAGTAGCGACCGGGCTGCGGATACACCGCGAGCCCGTGGGGGCCGCCGCCCACCGGGATGCGGGCCAGTTGCTTGCCGCTCGCGGTGTCGATCGCGTACACCTCGGAGTCGTAGCGGCCGGAGAGCCAGAGGACCTTGCCGTCGGCGGAGACGCCGCCCATGTCCGGGGAGCCGCCGTCCGGCAGCCGCCACTTCTTCGTGAGCTTGTTCTGCTCGAAGTCGAAGACGGAGATCGAGCCCTCGCCGCGGTTGGGGACGTACATCTCGCGGGAGTCCCGGCTGATGTAGAGCCCGTGGGCGCCCTTGCCGGTGGGCAGCAGGGTCGGGGTGGTGAACTTCTCGCCGTCGAGGACCCAGATGCCGTGGGCCATCATGTCGGCGATGTAGAAGGTCTTGCCGTCGGGGGAGATCTTCACGTCCTGCGGCATGGCGCCCTCGAAGGGCAGTTTCTGCTGGCCGATCACCTCCATCCGCTCGGTGTCGACCTTGAGCAGCTCGCCGGAGAACTCGCAGGAGACGACGAAGTAGCGCCCGTCGGCGGAGAAGTCGGCGTGGTTGACGCCGTAGCAGCTGACCGGGACGCTCTTCCTCCGTTCCATGGTGTGGGGGTCGCGGAAGACGAGTTCGCGGTCGAGCGAGGCCATCACGATGGCGTACTTGCCGTTGGGCGTGAAGTAGAGGTTGTACGGGTCGTGGACCTCGACGGGCTTGCCCGCGCGACCGGTGGCGGGGTCGATCGGGGTGAGGGTGTGGCCGCGGTTGTTGTTGACCCAGAGGGTCTTCATGTCCCAGGAGGGCACGACGTGCTGGGGCTGGATGCCGACTCGGATGGTCTCGACGACCTGGTAGGTGGTCGGGTCGATGACGGAGACGGTGTTGGAGTTGGTGTTGGGGACGTAGACCCGGGAGGGGAAGTCCTTGACGACCGGGGAGAGCTGGTTCGGCCGGTCGGCGGCGTAGACGTCCTTCGGGTCGAGGAGCGGCGGCATCCCGGGGAGCCCGGCGGGGGCCGCGGCCGGCTTGGGTACGGCGGGGGCGGCGGCCTTCTTCACGGGGGCGGCGCCGTCCCCGGGGTCTCCGCTGCCGCAGCCGGCGAGCGCGGCGAGGAGGGTGGCGGCGAGGAGGGTCCTCGTCCTTGCCGTGACGTGTCTCTGCGTGGGGTGGGCCATCAGGTCAGCAGCTCCGTGGTGGTGACCGCGCGCAGTCCGCGGCGGTCGAGGTCGGCGAGGAGGAGGGGCAGCGCGACGGCGGTGTCCGGGTAGCCGAAGTGCAGGCTGACGACGGATCCGGCGCGGACGGATCCGGTGACGTTGCGGACGACGACGGGGGCGCCGGGCGACGTGTGGTCGAGGGAGTCGACGTCGTACGAGAGGACGTGCGGGTATCCGGCGCGGGCGGCGGCGCGCAGGACGGCGGGTGCGGCGTGCTGGGTTCGGGAGGGCCGGAACCAGGTGCCGATGGAGCCGGTGAGCCGACGCAGCCGGGTGGCGCAGGCCTCGATCTCGGCGAGGGCCTCGGCCTCGGTCATGGCGTTGACGTCGATGTGGCGCTGGGTGTGGTTGCCGAGGTCGTGTCCGCCGTCGAGGATGCGGCGGGCGAGGTCGGGGTGCTGGTCGAGCCAGCTGCCGACGGCGAGGACGGTGACGCGGGCGCCGGCCTTCTCGGCCTGGCCGAGGAGCGTCCGGGCGAGGGCGGGGTCGCCCTGGCCGTGGAAGGTGAGCGCGACCCGGGGCCGGTCGCGGGGACCGTGGGCGATCTCGGCGGGCTGCCCGGGGAGGCGCCGGGGGGCGGGGGCCGCGACGGGCGCGGGGGCGGGGCGCCGGGGCACGGGTGCGGCGGGGCGGGGGTCCGCGCCGCAGGCGGTGGTGGGGGCTCCCGCGAGGGCGGCGGCCGCACCGGCCCGGAGCGCTCCGCGGCGGTCGATCGGCTTCACGCGACCATTTAAGGGCGACAGTGCCCGGTTTATTACGATTAGGCCAAATCAGGACGTTTGTGACCACGGGGAGGCCGTCCAGCATGCGGACGGGCCGGGGAAACAAGCAATGAACTGCATAGCCATTCACTGTTTAGAAGGCGGGTGCTGCACGTCACCAACGATTCATTATGCAACTGTCCCGTTTTAACCTGTATTGCACCAGTAGGGACTTTTGGCGGCAAGGCCACCTGTCTGCCATAGTCGGAGACACGACCCCCATTGACCCGGGCCAGGTCGACATAGCGGCCGTGGATACACCCCCCCGTCCACGGCGCACACCACGGCAGCCCCCACGTGCCTCACCACGGCGCACGGGGGCTTCCGTGCGTTCGGGGGCCGTCGACGACAGGGAGACGGCCGGAGACCCTCGACGAAGGCCGGAGACCCTCAGGGGCGGTCGGCGACCCGCATCTCGAACCAGGTCGTCTTGCCGCGCGGCGCGAGGTCCACGCCCCAGCGGTCCGAGAGCTTGTCGACGAGGAAGAGCCCCCGGCCGCTCGTGTCGAGTTCGTGCACCGGCATCAGGCACGGCAGCCCGCGCGAGGGGTCGCGGACCTCGATCCGGATCCAGCCGCGCCGCCGTTGCAGCCGCAGTGCGAAGACCCGGGCGCCGGTGTGCCGGACCGCGTTGCCGACGAGCTCCGAGACGAGGAGCACCGCGTGCTCGGCGATCTGCGGGCCGAGCGCCCACTGCCGCAGCACGACGTGCTGGGTGAGCCTGCGGGCCACCCACGCGGATTCGGGGCGGGACGGCAGCCGGACATCCTCCTCGGCCGGGTTGCCGTACAACTCCACTGCGTCGGCGGCCTGTTCGTCGTCCGCGACCGGTGAGCGCCGCGCTGCGGCGGCGCTTGCGCGCTGCCACGGTTGTTCCCTACCCTCCAGGCCCGCCATGCCCCCCATCATGGCCGCACGGAGACGATCGCGGGGGCCGTTCCGGCGGAATCGGCCCCCGGCGAGGGTGGCTCAGGCGAACTTCGCCTTCCCGGGGCCCTCTTCGACGAAGCTGCGCATCCCGCGCTCACGGTCCTCGGTCGCGAACAGGCCCGCGAACCAGTTGCGCTCGATGGCGAGACCGGTGTCGATGTCGGCCTCCAGGCCCTGGTCGATCGACTCCTTGGCGGCCCGCAGGGCGACCGCGGGGCCCTGGGCCAGCTTGGCCGCCCAGGCGTGCGCCTGCTCGTACACCTCGGCGGCCGGGACGACCCGGTCGACCAGGCCGAGCGTCAGGGCCTCGTCCGCCTTGACCATCCGGCCGGTGAAGATGAGGTCCTTGGCCTTGGAGGGGCCGACGAGCCGGGCCAGGCGCTGGGTGCCGCCGGCACCGGGGATCAGGCCGAGCAGGATCTCCGGCTGGCCCAGCTTCGCGTTGTCGGCGGCGATCCGGTAGTCGGCGCAGAGCGCGAGCTCGCAGCCGCCGCCGAGGGCGTAGCCGGTGACGGCGGCGACGACCGGCTTGGGGATGCGGGCGACGGCGGTGAAGGCGTCCTGGAGGGCGCGGGACCGCTTGACCATGGCCACGTGGTCCATGGCCTGCATCTCCTTGATGTCCGCGCCGGCCGCGAACACCTTCTCCCCGCCGTAGATGATCACGGCCCGCACGTCATCGCGGTCGGTCGCCTCCTGGGCCAGCTCGCGCAGCCGGTCCTGGGTGGCGATGTCCAGGGCGTTCATCGGGGGGCGGTCGAGGCGGATCGTGCCGACGCCTTCGGCGACTTCGAGGTTCACAGTCATGGAAGGAAGGTTAGTGGCCGTTAACGGCGAGGGGCCCGGTGCTGTTGCTCACAGCACCGGGCCCCTCGTCACGGGTGATCTAGGCGATCCACTCCGACCAGTCCATGTTCCAGCCGTTGAGGCCGTTCTCCGGCTTGATCTGCTTGTCCTTCGAGTTCTTCACGACGACCACGTCGCCGATGATCGAACGGTCGTAGAACCAGGCCGCCGGCATCGAGCCGTCGCCCGCGCCCCGCGCGTCCTGGAGGCCGACGCAGCCGTGGCTGACGTTGGCGGAGCCGAAGGTGCCCGCCGAGGCCCAGTAGTTGCCGTGCACGAAGGTGCCCGAGTTGGACAGACGCATCGCGTGCGGCACGTCCTTGATGTCGTACTCGCCGCCGAAGCCGACCGTGGCCCCGTTCATCCGGGTCACCTTGAACTTCTCGCTGATGACCATCTGACCGTTGTACGTGGTCGTGGACGGCGCGCCCGCGGTGATCGGGATCGTCTTGATGATCTTCCCGTCGCGCTCGATCTTCATCGTCTTGGCGCTCGCGTCGACGGTGGAGACCTGACGGCGGCCGATGGTGAAGGTGACCGTCTTCTTCTGCTTGCCGTAGACGCCCGGGCGGCCTTCGACGCCGTCCAGGTTGAGGTGCACGGTGACCTTGGTGCCGGCGGCCCAGTAGTTCTCCGGGCGGAAGTCGAGGCGGTCGTTGCCGAACCAGTGGCCCTCGATCTCGACGGCCGGCTCGGCCGTCACCTTGATGGCCTTCTCGACGGCCTCGGGGTCGGTGATGCCCCGGGTGAAGTTGATGGACACCGGCATGCCGACGCCGACGGTCGAACCGTCCTCCGGCGTGTAGTGGCCGATGAAGGTGTTCTTCGGGACGAGGGTGGTGAAGGTGGTGTCCTTCGCCGACTCGCGGCCCTCGGCGTCCTTCGCGATCGCGTGGACCTTGTACTGGGTCGCCGCGGCCAGGTGGGCGGTCGGCGACCAGCTGGCGCCGTCGGCCGCGATCTTGCCGTCGACCGCGGTGCCCTTGGAGTCGGCGACCGTGACCGTGGTCAGCTTGCCCTGCTCCGCGGTGATCTTGAGGACCCCGCTGGTGGCGACCGAGTCGGCGCCGTCCTTCGGAAGGATCGTCACGACCGCCTGGGAGGCCGCGTTCTCCTGCTTGCCGCCGCCCTCGGCGGCCGGCGCCTTGCCCCCCGCACCGCCGGCGGGCGTCTCTCCGCCGCCGCAGGCGGTGAGCACCAGGAGCAGCGCTCCCGCCGCCAGGGCCTGCAGCCGGACGCCCCCGCGTCGTCGGCCGCGCCGCCCCGTCGTCCCTACCGATGCCCCCGATATCGGCTGCCCGTTCACTGTGGTCTTCTCCCCTCGCACGGCCCGGCACCGCCCGGCCCCACCCCCGTGCGCATTCACTCGCGCACACGGCGCTAGATAATCACACCGCAGGACACGAAAGATCCTCGTGAATGTCACCGTTCCGTCCCGATCGACCTGCTAAGAGGGCGAAAGTGCCGGGCGGTACGAGGGGGACGCGGGTTCAGTGCAGTGCGGAGCCGGCCTTCCACCGGTTCCACTCCATGTTCCAGCCTCCGAGGCCGTTGTCGGGAGCGACCTTTCGGTCATGGGAGTTGACCACTTCCACCACGTCGCCGACGAGGGTCCGCTCGAAGAACCAGCCCGCCGGCGAATCGGCGCTGCCGCCCTTGTCGTCCCGCAGTCCGACGCAGCCGTGGCTGACGTTGGCGGAGCCGAACGTGCTCGGATCGGCCCAGTAGTTGCCGTGCAGGAAGGTGCCCGAGTCGGTGAGACGGATGGCGTGCGGCACGTCCTTGATGTCGTACTCGCCGCCGAAGCCGACCGTGGCCCCGTTCATCCGGGTCACGTCGTACAGCTCGGTGACGACCATCTTCCCGTTGTACGTGGTGGTCTTCGGCGCTCCCGCGGTGATCGGCACGGTGGCGAGGACCTCGCCGTCCTTCCTGACCTCCATGGTGTGCGCGGCGGCGTCGACCAGGGAGACCTGGGAGCGGCCGACGGTGAAGCCGACCGTCTTGCGCTGGATGCCGTACACGCCGGGTGCTCCCTCGACGTCCCGCAGGCCGAGTTCGACGGTGACCTCGGTGCCCGGCTGCCAGTACGCGGCGGGGCGGAAGTCGAGCCGCTCCTTGCCGAACCAGTGACCGACGACCTCCACCGGCGGCACGGAGGTGATCCGGATGGCCCGCTCGACCGCCTCCCGGTTCTCGATCGGCATGTTGAACCCGAAGGAAACGATCATGCCGGTGCCGACAGTGGAACGGTTCTCCGGTTTGAAGTAGCCGATGAAGCGGCTCTCGGGCACCACCGTGGTGAACGTGGTGTGCCGGGCGGAGCGGCGGCCGTGCGCGTCGAGCGCGACCGCGTCCACGCTGTACTTCGCGGCCAGCGCCAGCCGGGCTTCCGGCCGGGGCCGCCAGCGCAGCCCGTCGGTGGAGATCTCCCCGGCGACCTCGGTCCGCTGCGCGTCCTCCACCTGGACGACGGTCACCCGTTCGAGCCGCCCGCTGTCCACCTTCACCTCGACGGGGCCGTCGGCCGACACCCCGCGGCTGCCGTCCTCCGGGCTGACCCGGATCACATCGCCCGGGGCCCGTGCCTTGCCCGGCAGGGCGACGTCGATTCCGCCGCCACCGCCGTCCGACGCCGTGCAGCCCACGAGGCCCGCCATCAGTCCCGCCACTGCGAGGGCGTACCTCGCCCGCTTCCATACATGTGTCACGCTCGGCCCAACGACAGCCACCCTCCAGGGGAAACGTGCGTGCGGGTCATGTTGGGACCCGGGCCGTCCGGGCAGAACAGGGGGAGAACCACGCGCGGGAGCGGCGGCCGGGACGCCGTCGCCCCCTGAAGTGCGGGCCGACGAGCCGCGGGAGGCCGGGACGGTGACGAGCGCAGCCGAGCAGGAGGCGGTACCGGAGCATGCCCCGGAGCGGGCCGGACCACCTGTGTGGCCGGGCGCGCCGATGCCGCTCGGCGCCCGGTGCCGGGTCGGCCCCGACGGGGTCACCGGCACGAACTTCGCCCTGTGGGCGGGCGGCGCGGAGGCGGTGGAGCTGTGTCTGTTCGACCCGGACGGCACGGAGCGGCGGCTGCCGCTGACCGAGCTGACCCATGAGATCTGGCACGGGTTCGTGCCGGGGATCGGGGCCGGGCAGCGGTACGGCTACCGGGTGCACGGGCGGTGGGACCCGTGGACCGGCGCCCGCTGGAACCCGGCGAAGCTGCTCCTCGACCCGTACGCGCGGGCCGTCGACGGCGACTTCACCCTTCCCCCGGAGGTGTACGGGCACGTCCGGGACTGGCCGCAGCAGCATGTGGCCGACACCGTCCGCGACGAACGGGACTCGGCGCCGTACGTCCCGAAGGGGGTCGTCGTCCAGGACGACGACGACTGGTCCGACGACCGCAGGCCCAAGACGCCCTGGCAGGACTCGGTCATCTACGAGCTCCACGTGAAGGGCTTCACCAAGCTCCACCCGGGCGTCCCGGAGCAGCTGCGGGGCACGTACGCGGGTCTGGCGCACCCGGCGGCGGTCGAGCACCTCGTACGCCTCGGGGTGACGGCGGTGGAACTGCTCCCGGTGCACCAGTTCGCGCACGAGGACCATCTGCTCCGGCGCGGGCTGCGCAACCACTGGGGCTACAACTCGATCGGCTACTTCGCCCCGCACGCCGGCTACTCCTCCTCGGGGACGACCGGGCAGCAGGTCGGCGAGTTCAAGCGGATGGTGCGGGCGCTGCACGCGGCCGGGATCGAGGTCATCCTCGACGTCGTCTACAACCACACGGCGGAGGCGGGCGAACTGGGCCCCACGCTCTCCCTGAAGGGCATCGACAACCGCGGCTACTACCGGCTCCAGTCCGACGCCCGCCGCTACTCGGACTACACGGGCTGCGGCAACACCCTGCACGTCGTACAGCCGCAGGTGCTGCGGCTCATCACCGACAGCCTCCGCTACTGGGTGACGGAGATGGGCGTCGACGGCTTCCGCTTCGACCTGGCGGCGGCCCTGGCCCGCTCGATGCACGACGTCGACATGCTCTCGCCCTTCCTCGCCGTGATCGCCCAGGACCCGGTGCTCCGCCGGGTCAAACTCATCGCCGAACCCTGGGACGTGGGCAACGGCGGCTACCAGGTCGGCGCCTTCCCGCCGCTGTGGACCGAGTGGAACGACCGCTACCGGGACGCCGTACGGGACTTCTGGCGGGGCGCCCTGCCCGACGTACGGGACCTCGGCTACCGGCTCTCCGGCTCCAGCGACCTGTACGCCTGGGGCGGCCGCCGGCCGTACGCCTCCGTCAACTTCGTCACCGCGCACGACGGCTTCACCCTGCGGGACCTCGTCACGTACGAGCGCAAGCACAACGAGGCCAACGGCGAGGGCAACCGCGACGGCACCCACGACAACCGCTCCTGGAACTGCGGGACGGAGGGCGAGACCGACGACCCCGACATCAACGCGCTCCGCCTGCGCCAGCAGCGCAACCTCCTCACCACCCTCCTCCTCTCCACCGGCGTCCCGATGCTCGTCGCGGGCGACGAGATGGGCCGCACCCAGGGCGGCAACAACAACGCCTACTGCCAGGACAACGCCACCGGCTGGCTGGACTGGACCCTCCCGGACGCCCCCGGCCGGGCCCAGCTCCTCGCCCTGACCCGCCGGCTGCTCGCCCTCCGCCACGACCATCCGGTCCTGCGCCGCCGCGCCTTCTTCTCCGGTCGCCCCCAGGGCACGGACGGCCTGCGGGACCTCGCCTGGTTCACCGCCGAGGGCACCGAGATGACGGAACCCGACTGGTACGCGCCCACGGCCACGCTCGGCCTCTACCTGTCGGGCCGCGACATACCGGGCCGGGACGAGCGCGGCGAGCAGATCACCGACGACAGCTTCCTCGCCGTCCTCCACGCGGGCCCCCGCCCTCTGGACTTCCGTCTCCCGGGCCCCCCGTGGGCGGAGACCTACGAACTGGTCGTCGACACGGGCAGGGAGGACCAGTCACAGGCCCCGGGCACCCTCCACCGCGGCGGCGGAACGCTCACGGTGGGGGCCCGCTCGATGGTCCTGCTCCGGGTCGGGGGGTGAGCCCCGGCCCGGCCACCGCGGCGCGACGGCGGTGGCCGGGTGGGCGGGGGCTTTCCCCCGGCGGACCGGGGTGCGGTCCGCACGGGCACCCCGTGCCGCGGGTCGTCCGAACATCCCCCGTGTGACGTGCCCGCGTGTTCGAACAGTGTCGGGTCGGGGCCACGTCCGTGTCGTTGGCCTCCGGCGCACGGCTCATTGACCCTGCGCGCACTCCCGGTGCTCGCTGGGGCTGTGGCCGTGGGCCGTACGGAAGGCACGGCTGAAGGCCGCGTGGTGGCGGAAGCCCCAGCGGGCGGCGACGGTGCGGACGGGGGTGCCGCGCTGCGCCGGGTCGGCGAGGTCGCGGGCCGCGCGGGCCAGCCGCTCGTCGCGGATCCAGCCGGCGACGGTGAGGCCGTGGTCCTGGAAGAGCCGGTGGAGGTAGCGCACCGAGATGTGGTGGGCGGCGGCGACCGTGCCCGGGGTGAGGTCCGGGTCGGCGAGCCGGCGGCGCGCGAAGTCCTGGGTGCGCAGGAAGAGGGCCCGGCGGCGGCTCTCCGGCTCGGCCGCGGTGTCGGAGTCGAGCCGCGCGGCGGCCGCGCCCGCGAGCAGGTCGAGGAGGACGGTCGTCAGCCGCGGCCCGTCCTCGGGCCGGAAGCCCCCGGGATCGGCGGCGAGCCGGAGCAGGAACGGGGCGAGCAGCGCGCCGAATCCGGTGTCCCCGGGGATCCGGAGGGCGACGAGCCGCCCGGCCGCACCGGCGGGCAGCGGCAGCAGGGCCTTCGGGAACTGGGCGACGATGTGGTCGAGACGGCCGCCGGGATGACGGGTGATGCCGTCGAACGGCAGCGAGGAGTCGTAGACGGTGAAGTCCCCGGCCCGGAAGACGTTGTCCCGGCCCGCCTGGGAGATCGCCATCTCCCCGCTCAGGGTGAGCGACAGCTGGTAGTAGCCGGGGTCGGCGCGGCGGATGAGCCGGGGCGTACGGCGGGTGGTGAGCGGCGGATAGCGCAGGGAGGTGACCTGCGCGGCCCCGAGGTCGACCGTGTGCGCCTCGGCCCGGAAGTCCTCTGCGTGCTCGCTGCCCATGACGGTCGGGATGAGAGCGGCGGCCGTCATGTCGTGCCAGTACCCGAAGCGCTCCGACTTCGGCAGCTCCTCGGTGCTGATGTGGTGGACGCGCACGGCTTTCCTCCCCGGTCGGCTCGTCGATCCAACGTGCCACAATCCGGGGGGAGATGGGGACCGGCTCGGGACCGGCCGATCAGTCCCGGGCGGCGAGCTCCGTTTCGAGCCGGGCCACGTGGCGAGCCTCGGCCTCCTTCCGTACGGAGGCGAAGCGGCGGTCGACGAGAAGGACCGGCAGCAGCCACAGGTAGCCCCAGACGCTGAAGGACTCGACGGCCCCGGTCTGACGGAGCAGCTGGTTGGTGAGAAGGGCCAGGCCGGCCGAGACCGCCCAGGCCGCCGGGCGGTAGCGCCCGAGGAACCGTACGGGGGCGTTCCACGGGCCCGCGAGCGCCTCGACGGTGGCGGCCCGCACGGCGGTGTCGCGGTCGGCGGGGCCGTCGGACTCGGCGGCGCGGGCGGCGGCGCGGGCCGCGTCGGCACCGCCTTCGGCGAGGGCGTCACTGAGCGCCCGGGCCTGCTCCTGCGTCTGCTGAGCCCTGAGCTTCCCCTGCACGGCGCCCATCCGCAGGTCGTCCCAGTAGCCGCGGCGGGCCCATCGCTCGGCGGAGGCGAGCCGGTCAGCCTCGGCGGACTCGGGGGCGAGTTCCTTCAGGCGCCGGGACAGGACGACTGCACGGTTGGCCCGGCCCGGGTGGTCGAACCCGTCGGCGCGCAGGCAGAGCTCGGCGTAGCCGGCGAGCAGGCCGAGGTGGTCGCCGTCGAGGGCCAGCCCCGCGCGGAAGGCCTCCTCGGCCAGGTCGTCGTGGTCGTCCTCGTCCTCGGCGGCGTGGCCGAGGGCGAGCCAGCAGTAGAGGTCGGCCTGCGGGCCGAGCGCGTCGAGGCCCTCCTGCGCGGCCCGGCGTACGGCCGCGTTGCCGCCGGCGAGGAAGAGCCGCTCGCAGCGGGACTCGTAGGTGTCGAGCGTGGTCATGCGGTTCCCCCCTGTGGACACCCCGTGCGGGCTGTTCCCCCCTGTGGACGCCCCGGTGCGGGGCCGGGCAAGTCTGCGACGTGCGAGTTTGCCTGGTCAAGACCAATCCGGGCGCCCTTCCGGGAAGGGCGCCCGGAAAACCGGATGAGACGTGTCAGTGGTGAACCGTATGGTCGGAACTGATGCCCGAGAAACCTGTCGCCTCAGAGCCCCCCGCCCCCGACACACCCGACGCGGCCGGTGCTCCCGGCGCCGCCGGTGCTCCCGGCGCCGCCGGTGCCGCCGTTCCCACCGACGCCCCGGACGTCGCCGGCCGCTCGGCGGTCCGGACGCTGCTCCGTCTCTGGCCGTACGTGCGGCCCGTGCGGGGGCGGTTGTTCACGGCCGCGTTCGTCGCGATCGTCGCCTCCTGTCTGTCCCTCGTCATCCCGCTCGTACTGAAGTGGCTGGTCGACGGGCCGGTCGCGGACCGGGACCCGGGCGGGGTGTGGCTGGGGGCGCTCTACCTCCTGCTGCTCGGCATCGCCGAGGCGGTGCTCTTCGGGTACCGGCGGTGGCTGGTGGCGCGGCCCCTGTCCGGCGTCGAGGCGCGGATGCGGGCCGATCTGTACGGCAGGCTCCAGCGGCTCCCCATCGCCTTCCACGATCGGTGGGCGTCCGGGCAGCTGCTCTCGCGCGGGACGACCGACCTCATGCTGGTCCGGATGTTCCTGGCCTTCCCGCTGACGTTCCTGCTGGTCAACGCCGTGACGATCCTCGCGGGTTATGTACTGCTGCTCGCCCAGGACTGGTCACTCGGGCTCGTCCTCCTCACCCCGGTCATCCCGCTCGTCGTGGTCTGCTCGATGTTCGAGGGCCGGTACGGAGTGGTCGCGCGCCGCGCCCAGGACCAGGTGGGCGATCTGACGACGGTCGTCGAGGAGAGCGTCCTCGGCATCCGGATCATCAAGGGATTCGGCCGCCACCGCAGCCAGGCGACGGCCTTCCGGGAGCTCTCCGGCCACCTGCGCGGCACGGAACTGCTCAAGGCCCGGCTGCTCGCGACGATCTGGGCGGTCATCACCTTCGTACCGGAACTGGCCATCGGCGCCGCCCTCGTCCTCGGCACCATCCAGGTCGCGGACGGGGACCTGTCGGCGGGCACGCTCGTCGCGTTCCTGTCGACCGCTCTGGCGCTGCGCTGGCCGGTGGAGTCGATCGGCTTCCTGCTCGCGATGAGCCAGGAGGCGGCGACCGCGACGGAACGGTACTTCGAGGTGATGGACGCCGCCGAGGAGCCGGACACCGCCGCCGGGGCCCACGCTCCTCGGGACGACCCCGACGGGGTCCGGTTCGAGGGCGTGTCGTTCCGCTACCCGGACGCCCCGGAGGGCTCCCCACCCGTCCTCGACGGCATCGACCTGCACATCCGCCCCGGCGAGACGCTGGCCCTGGTCGGCGGCACCGGCTCCGGCAAGACCACGCTCACCGCCCTCGTACCGCGGCTGCACGAGGCGACCGGCGGCCGCATCCTCCTGGACGGCGAGGACATCGCCCTGATGGAACGGGAGCGGCTGCGGGCCCTGGTCTCGGTGGCGTTCGAGGAGCCCACCCTCTTCTCCGCCAGCGTCGGGGAGAACGTCCTGATGGGAGCCGGCGGGTCGGCGGGCGAACCCGAACTGCGGCGCGCCCTGGACGTGGCACAGGCCGACGGCTTCGTCGACCGGCTGCCCGAGGGCACCGCGACCCAGGTCGGCGAGCAGGGCCTCAGCCTCTCGGGCGGTCAGCGGCAGCGCCTGGCCCTCGCGAGGGCGGTCATCGGCCGGCCCCGCTTCCTCGTCCTCGACGATCCCCTCTCCGCACTCGACGTCCACACGGAGGCCCGTGTGGAGGCCGCCCTGCGGGAGGTCCTGCGGGAGACCACGGCCCTCGTGGTGGCACACCGCCCCTCGACGGTGATGCTGGCCGACCGGGTGGCGCTGCTGTCCGAGGGCCGGATCACGGCCGTGGGCACCCACCACGAACTGCTGCGGAGCAGCGAGGAGTACGCCTGGCTGATGTCCGGCGAAGGCAAGGACGGCGACCGATGACGGACCAGCGCACCAGCGACCCCTTCGACCGCGACGACCTCCCGGCACCCCCCGGAGCGACGGGCGCCCTGCTCCGCTCCCTCCTCTCGACCCACCGCGCCCGGGTCGCGGTCGCCGCCCTGGTGCTCCTCGTCAAGGAGGCCGCGGTCCAGGCGGGGCCTCTCCTCGTCGCGTACGCCATCGACGAGGGCGTCCCCGCCTTCCGGGCGGGCGACCACGGCCCCGTCCTCGCGGTGGCCCTCGGCTATCTCCTCTGCGCGGCGCTCTCGGGCCTCCTCCAGTACGTCTTCGTCCGCGGCGCGGCCCGCGTCAACCAGGACGTCCTCCTCGACCTGCGCGGCCGGATCTTCCGCCACTCGCAGATCCTGAGCGTCGACTTCCACGAGCGGTACACCTCGGGCCGGCTCATCTCCCGCTCCACCACCGACGTCGAATCCCTCCGGGAGCTCCTCTCGGAGGGCCTGCAGGAACTGATCGGCGTCGTCCTCTCCTTCGTCTCGATCTCGGCGATCCTGCTCTACCTCGACCTGGGCGTCGGCGCGGTGGCGGTGGCGTCCTTCCTGCCGCTCTCCCTCCTGGTGCGCGTCTATCGGCGACGTGCCGGAGCGGTGTACGCCGAGCGGTCCACGGCCATCGCGGGCGTCATCGTGAAGTTCGCCGAGACGATGAACGGCATCCGTCCGGTACGGGCGTTCCGCCGGGAGGCGGTCAACGACGCCGAGTTCGCGACGCTCAACCACCGGCACGAGCGCAGCAACGGCGACGCGCTCCTCGAAATGGCCCGCTACGTGGTCGGGTCACGGCTCGTGGCGAACACGGCGGTCGCCGGCATGTGCCTGTGGGGCGCCTACCGGGTGGCCTCGGGCTCCCTGGAGCTGGGCGTCCTGGCGGCGGCGGTCCTGTACATGCGGCGCCTGTACGACCCGATCGACCGGCTCGGCATGTTCCTCAACTCGTACGAGTCGGCGGCCGCGTCCCTCACCAAGATCGCGGGCCTGCTCGCCCAGGAGCCCGGAGTCCCGGAGACGACGACCCCCGTCACCCTGCCCGCCCGCACGGGCTCCCCGGGGCGCGAGGTCACCTTCGACACGGTCCGCTTCGCCTACCGCACGGGCGGCGAGGTCCTGCCCACCTTCGACCTGACCATCCCCGCCGGCCAGACGGTCGCGGTGGTGGGGGCGACGGGCGCGGGCAAGTCGACCCTGGCGAAACTCCTGGCCCGCTTCTACGACCCCACCGACGGCGCGGTGCGCCTGGACGGTGTGGACCTCCGCGATCTGACCACGCCGGACCTCCGCCGGGGCATCGTCATGGTCACCCAGGAGGCGTTCCTCTTCTCGGGAACGGTCGCCGAGAACATCGCGATCGGCCGCCCGGACGCGACCCGCGAGCAGATCGAGGACGCGGCCCGTGCGATCGGGGCCCACGAGTTCATCGTGGGCCTCCCGGACGGCTACGACACGGACGTGCGCAAGCGGGGCGGCCGCATCTCGGCGGGCCAGCGCCAGTTGGTCGCCTTCGCGAGGGCGCTGCTCGCGGACCCGGCGGTCCTGATCCTCGACGAGGCCACCAGCTCCCTGGACGTGCCGGGCGAGCGCGCGGTGCAGCGGGCGATGGACACGGTCCTGGCGGGCCGTACGGCGGTGGTCATCGCCCACCGTCTGTCCACGGTCGAGGTCGCGGACCGGGTCCTGGTGATGGAGTCGGGGCGGATCATCGAGGACGGCACGCCCTCGGACCTGGTCACGGGCGAGGGCCACTACGCGGGGCTGCACCAGGCTTGGCGGGAGAGTCTGGTGGGTTAGTCGACGGCTCACGCGGTGGGGGACCTGGAGGGGGCCCGTGTTCGGGACGTAGAACGTGATGTGTGGCGCGACCGGAGCGTTCAGCAAGAACCGCTCACGTCGCGCCGTTCATCGGTGAGTCCCGAATGCGGCCCCCGGAACGGCCCTCACGGCGCCACCCACGGGTGTCAGCCCCGCGCCCGCCGCAACAGCGCGAGCGACAGCACCGCCGCGCCCACCATCAACACCGCCGCCCCCACGGCGACCGCCCCCATCGCGTCGACGAACGCGGTCCGCGCCGCGTCCAGCACCGAGGGCCCGGCGGCCAGCGCCCCGCCCAGGGTCTCGCGCGCCGCGTGCGGCGCGGAGGCGGGCATCGCCGCGGTGTAGACCGCCGTTCCCACGGATCCGAGTACGGCCATCCCGAGCGCCCCGCCGAGCTCGGCTCCCGACTCCAGCACCGCGGCGGCGGACCCGGCGCGCTCGGGCGGGGCGGCGCCGAGGGCGAGCTCGTTGGCGAGGGTCATCGCGGAGACGAGCCCACCGGCGTAGACGGCGCCGGCCACGATGACGACCCACAGGGGCGTGGCACGGTCGATGCCGGCCAGCCAGGCGAAACCGGCGGCGGCCACGAGGAAGCCGCCGGCCATCACGTACGCCCGGTCGACCTTCTGGGCGAGTGCGGCGGCCGTGGGCGCGGCGGCCAGGACGCCCGCGGTCGGTACGAGGCTCCAGAGCGCCGCCTCGAACGGGCTCTGGCCCAGGACGGACTGCAGGTACTGGGTGAGGAAGACGGCGAAGCCGACGGTTGCCGCCATCGCGAGCAGGTTGGCGAGGACGGAGCCGCCGTAGCCCCGGTTCCGCAGGAGAGCGAGGTCGACCATGGGGTGGGCGAGTCGCGCCTGCCGGCGGACGAAGACCAGGCCGATGAGCAGCCCCACGACCACGCCGCCTGCCGGTAGGGGCGCCCAGCCGTCTTTGGCGAGCTCCTTGATGCCGTGGATGAGTGGCAGCAGCGCGCCCAGCGAGAGGGCGGCGCTGAGGACGTCGAACGGTCCGGTGGCCGCGGCTCCCTTGGACTCGGGCAGGAGCAGCGGTCCCAGGACGAGCAGCAGGGCCATGGCCGGGAGGTTGAGGAGGAAGACGGATCCCCACCAGAAGTGCTCGACGAGTGCGCCGCTGACAACAGGCCCCAGGGCGATGCCACTTGCCATCACCGAGGTCCACAGGGTGACGGCCTTGGCGCGCTGCGCCGGGTCGGCGAACAGCACCCGGATCAGGGCGAGGGTGGCGGGCATGAGGCAGGCCCCGGCGACGCCGAGCAGCGCACGGGCGCCGATCAGGGCGCCGGGGCTCTGCGCGTAGGCCGCCGCGACGGAGGCGATGCCGAACAGCGCCGCGCCGCCGAGGAGGACCTTGCGGCGCCCGACGCGGTCCCCGAGCGCGCCCATGGTGACGAGCAGCCCGGCGAGGACGAAGCCGTAGATGTCGAGGATCCAGAGCTGTCCGGTGGCTCCGGGCCGCAGGTCGGCGCTGATGGAGGGGATGGCGAAGTAGAGGACGGAGACGTCCATCGAGACGAGGAGCAGCGGCAGCATGAGGACGCCGAGGGCGGTCCATTCACGCCGGCCGGCGGGAGCGGGACCGGGTCCGGTGGTGGGCTCCGACTGTGCGGTGAGTGTCATGGGGAGGAGAGAAGCAGCGGTCTGCGTACGTTGCCACTCCCGCCCTAGTGCACCTCGAATTCTCGGCATGAAGTGCCAGTTCAGAGACGTGTACGCCTCTCTTGGTGCACTAGTACACTCCCGCCATGACGACCCCACCGCCCTACCTTGTGATCGCCGCCGAGCTCCGTCGCCGCGTCCAGGTCGGCGAGTTGGCCCCGGGGGACAGGGTTCCGTCGACGCGGGCGATCACCCGCGAGTGGGGCGTGGCCATGGCGACGGCGACGAAGGCGCTGGCGGTCCTCCGTCAGGAGGGCCTGGTCCGCCCGGAACCGGGGGTGGGCACGGTGGTCGCGCCGTCGGCGACGGGCACGCGTACGCCGGCCGAGGACCGGACGGCGACCCCCCTCACCCGTAGGGAAGTCGTCGACGCGGCCCTCGGACTCGCCGACGCGGAAGGCCTGCACACCCTGACGATGCGCAGGGTGGCGACGACGCTCGGCGTCTCGACGATGACCCTGTACCGCCATGTGCCGGGCAAGCCGGAGCTGATCCGCCTGATGACGGACGCGGCCTGCGGCGAGGTCCCGCTCGGTCCGGCGCCGGCGCACTGGCGGACGGGGCTGGAGCAGGGCGCGCGCTGGCTGCGTGACGTGTACGCCCGGCACCCGTGGCTGGCGCACGCGATGGCCTCGTACACGCGGCCCGTCGCGACGCCGAACGCGATGGCGTACACGGAGTGGATGCTACGGGCGATGAGGGGCACGCCCCTCAGTCACACCCAGAAGCTGTACACCCATCTGGTGATCTTCGCGTACGTCCAGGGACTGTCGATGGCGGACGATCTGGAGGAGCAGGCGCGACAGGATTCGGGCATCTCCGACGGCGAGTGGATGGAACAGAACGAGCCACGATTCGACGCGATCCAATCGGGTGGCTCGTACCCCGAGTTGGCCTTGGTCACGAGCGGGGGCGGGTTCGGTCTCGATCTGCGGACACTCTTCGAATTCGGGCTCGGGCGAACGTTGGACGGCATCGCGTCCATGATCGACGAAACGTCCGGTTAACGAACACGGCCTCACGGGCAGCGGACGATTTCCGGCCAACTTGCCGATGCACTCCTGACAGGTCCCCGTCATTCCTGTCACTCTCTCCCCGGTTCTTCGCATCAAAGTTCGCCGCTTCACCCGAACGTGCTCCACAGCTCTGCTTGCTCCGCCCGGATGGGCCGACCCAGTCCGCCGGTACCCCCCTCGCAAGAAGGAGTCTGCGTGAGATCCACGCCCAGCCGTCGCGCCACCGCGACCGGCGCTCTGATCGCTGCCGCCGCCATGCTCACCGTGAGCGTCCAGACGGGCGCCGCCACCGCGGCCGACGCCCCCTGGAGCATCGCCCCGAAGGCCCAGCAGGGCACCTCGGCGAACCCCGGCAAGCTCCCGGCCGACCTCACTCCCGCCGAGCGCACCGCGCTCATCAAGGCGGCCGACGCCGACAAGGCCGCCAAGGCCAAGGAACTCGGCCTCGGCGCCCAGGAGAAGCTGGTCGTCCGCGACGTCGTGCAGGACCGCGACGGCACGACCCACACGCGCTACGAGCGCACCTACGCCGGACTGCCCGTCCTGGGCGGCGACCTCGTCGTCGAGGAGTCCAAGGCCGGCGCGACCCGGAGCATCTCCAAGGCTTCCCGCGCGGAGCTGAAGAACGTCGACACGAGCGCCACGGTCACCCCGGCCGCCGCGTCGAAGCAGGCCCTCGGCGCCGCGAAGGCGGAAGGCTCCGACAAGGCCGAGGCCAACCGCGCCCCGCGCAAGGTCGTCTGGATGGCCAAGGGCGCGCCCGTCCTCGCGTACGAGACCGTCGTCGGCGGCCTCCAGCACGACGGCACCCCGAACGAGCTGCACGTCGTCACCGACGCCAAGACCGGCAAGAAGCTGTACGAGTGGCAGGCCATCGAGACCGGCACCGGCAACACGATGTACAGCGGCCAGGTCACGCTCGGCACCGCGCCCTCGTACACGCTGACCGACACCGGCCGCGGCAACCACAAGACGTACAACCTCAACGGTGGTACGTCGGGCACCGGGACGCTGTTCAGCAACACCACCGACGTGTGGGGCAACGGCAGCCCGTCCAACAAGGAGACGGCCGGCGCCGACGCGCACTACGGCGCCGCGCTCACCTGGGACTACTACAAGAACGTGCAGGGCCGCACCGGTATCCGCGGTGACGGCGTCGGCGCGTACTCCCGGGTCCACTACGGCAACGCGTACGTCAACGCGTTCTGGTCGGACAGCTGCTTCTGCATGACGTACGGCGACGGCTCGGGCAACACCAAGCCGCTGACGTCCATAGACGTGGCCGCGCACGAGATGACGCACGGCGTCACCTCCAACACCGCCGGTCTGCAGTACAGCGGCGAGTCCGGCGGCCTCAACGAGGCCACCTCGGACATCTTCGCGGCGGCCGTCGAGTTCTACGCCAACAACGCCAACGACGCGGGCGACTACCTCGTCGGCGAGAAGATCGACATCCGCGGCAACGGCACCCCGCTCCGCTACATGGACAAGCCGAGCAAGGACGGCTCGTCCAAGGACGCCTGGTACTCGGGCCTCGGCGGCATCGACGTCCACTACTCCTCGGGCCCGGCGAACCACTTCTTCTACCTGCTCTCCGAGGGCAGCGGCGTCAAGACCATCAACGGCGTCACCTACGACTCGCCGACCTCCGACGGCCTGCCCGTCACCGGCATCGGCCGGGCCAAGGCCGAGCTGATCTGGTTCAAGGCGCTCACCACCAAGTGGGGCACCACGACGGACTACGCCGGCGCCCGTACCGGCACGGTCGACGTCGCCAAGGCGCTCTACGGCGCCACCAGCCCCGAGGTCGCGGCCGTCGAGGACGCCTGGGCCGCCATCAACGTGGGCCCGCGCTCCGGTGGCGGCACCCCGCCCACCGGCAAGGTCTTCGAGAACACCGCCGACGTCTCCATCCCGGACAACGGCGCCGCGGTGACCTCGACGGTCAACGTCACGGGTGTCACGGGCAACGCGCCCGCCACCCTCAAGGTGGACGTGAACATCGTCCACACCTACCGCGGTGACCTCGTCGTCGACCTCGTCGCCCCCGACGGTTCGGTCTACAGCCTGTCGAACCGGTCCGGCGGCAGCGCCGACAACATCGTCCAGACCTTCACCGTGAACGCCTCCTCCGAGGTCGCCAACGGTGCCTGGAAGCTCCGCGTCCAGGACAAGGCCGCGATCGACACCGGCTACATCAACAGCTTCAAGCTGACCTTCTGACCTTCCCGCGAGCCCGTAGCCGGGTGAGCGGGTAGGCAACCCCGAAACACAAGTGCCGGACGCCCGGAGGGATCCTTCCCTCCGGGCGTCCGTGCGTTCGCACGTCCGTACAGGGGCCGCGAGGTCTACGTAGGCTGGAGCCCATGATCAGGGTGCTGCTGGCCGACGACGAGACGATGATCAGGGCCGGGGTGCGGGCCATCCTCGCCACCGACCCCGGGATCGAGGTGGTCGCCGAGGCCGGCGACGGCCACGAGGCCGTCGAACTCGCCCGCGAGCACCGGCCCGACGTCGTCCTCCTGGACATCCGGATGCCCCGGCTCGACGGACTCGGCGCGGCCGAGGAGCTGCGCCGGGCCGTGCCGGACGCGGCCGTCGTCATGCTCACCACCTTCTCCGAGGACACGTACATCGCCCGCGCCCTCGGCAGCGGCGTCAGCGGCTTCCTCCTCAAGTCCGGAGACCCGCGCGAGCTGATCGCCGGGGTCCGGGCCGTGGCCGGGGGCGGCGCCGCGCTCTCCCCCACCGTCGCCCGCCGGGTCATCGACACCCTCGGAGGCGAGCGCTTCACCCGCGCGGCCGCGGCACGCTCCCGCCTGGAGCCGCTCACCGCCCGGGAGCGGGAGGTCGTCGCCCTCCTCGGCGCGGGGCTCTCCAACCAGGAGATCGCCGACCGCATGTACGTCGTCGAGGGCACCGTCAAGGCGCACGTGAGCGCCGTCCTCGGCCGGCTGGGCCTGCGCAACCGGGTCCAGCTCGCCGTCCTCGCCCACGAGGCGGGCCTGGTCCCCGATGCCTGACGCGGGCCGAGAGCCGGTCCGGGAGCGCCTCTTCGACCTCCTCCTGTGGCTGCTGCTCTGCGTGCCGGTCCTGCTGAGGTCGGACCCGAACGACGGCGGCAGCTGGACGCAGGTCGCCGTCGGGGTGGTGGTCCTCGCCGGCTGCGTCGCGGTCAGCCGGAGGTGGCCGCTGGTGTCGCTCGCGGCCACGGTCGCGGCGAGCCTGCCGGCCACCCTGGAGCTGTTCACCCCCTCGTACAGCCTGGCCCTGGTCGCCTTCGGGTACCTCGCGGGACGGCGCCAGGAGCACACCCGGGCGGCGCTCTGGCTGTTCGGCGCGATCGCCGTGACGGGCCTGGTCCTCACCTGGATCACCCGCACCTCGCTCGGGCAGTGGTTCACGCTGCTGCTCGCGCTCGCCCTCGCCGTCGTCGCGCCCTGGCTGATCGGCCGTTACGTACGCCAGTACGACCGTCTCGTACGGAGCGGCTGGCAGCTGGCGGACCGGATGGAACGCGAGCAGGCGGCGGTCGCCGACCGGGAGCGGCTGCGGGAACGGTCCCGGATCGCGGGCGACATGCACGACTCGCTCGGCCACGACCTGGCCCTGATCGCGATCCGCGCGGGCGCCCTGGAGGTCTCCCCCGAGCTCGGCCCCGACCAGCAGCGGGCGGCGGGCGAGCTGCGCCGCGCGGCGGCGGACGCGACGGCCCGGCTGCGGGACATCATCGGCGTGCTGCGCGCGGAGGACGACGCGGCCCCGACGAGCCCGCCCGGTGAGACGGTCGAGGAACTGACGGCCCGCGCCGGGGCGTCGGGGCTCGCGGTCACCCTCGCCCCGACCCCCGTGCCCACCCTGCCGGGGATGTCGGGGCTCGCCCTGCACCGGGTCGTGCAGGAGGGCCTCACCAACGCGGCCAAGCACGCGCCCGGCGCGGCCGTCTCGGTCGCCGTCACCCAGGACGCGAGGAACGTACGGGTCGAGGTGGTCAGCGGCCCCGGCACGGACACTCCCGCGGGGGCGTCCGGGGGCACGGGCACCGGTCTCGTCGGCCTCGACGAGCGCGTCCGCCTCGCCGGTGGCACCCTCGCCCACCGGACCACCGAGGACGGCGGGTTCGCCCTGACCGCCGTCCTGCCCCGCAAGGCGCCCGCGCCGCTGCCCGCGGCCCCCATGTCGGCCAGGGAACTGGACCTCGCCCGGCGCGAGGTCCGCAAGGGCCTGGCGCGGGCGATCTGGATCCCGCTCGCCCTCCTCGCCGCGCTCGGCGCGCTGATGGCCGGGGTCGCCGTGTGGACGCAGGCCCAGTCGTACCTGGAGCCGGACGACTACGCCCGGATCCGGATCGGGCAGACGCTCGCGCAGATCGACGAGAACACCGACGACTGGCCCGAGCACCCCCTGGACAGCGCACCGCATGCCGCGCCGCCCGAGCCGCCCGGCATGGACGAATGCCGGTACTACCGCTCGGCGATGCTCGCCACGATCCCGGTGTACCGGCTGTGCTTCGTCGACGGGCACCTCGCCGACAAGGCCGAGGTGCCGTAGGCGACCGCGGTCGCGGTCCGGTCCCGGTCTAGCGGAGCAGCACCCCCGCCCCCTCCCCGGTCGTCTCCTCCGGCAGGGCCACCAGGCCCAGTTCCGCCGGGTGAGCGAGCAGCGGATGGGAGGGGCGGACCCGGACCGTGCAGCCGAAGGAGCCGGTGCGGTCGAGTTCCAGGGTGCCGGCGTACGGCTGCCGGCCCTCCAGGTCCGGGCGTCCCGCCGGCTTCAACGGGACGGCACGGGTGTCCGCGAGGGTGTCGTCGGCGTCGACCCGGCCGGTGACGGCCTGCACCTCGACGTCGTCGGTCCGCAGCCCCGCGAGGGAGACCTTGACCCGGACGACCGGGGTGGCGCCGAGTTCGGCGTCGGCCAGGTCGTCCGCGAGGTCGTCGCCGACCTCGACGTGGTCGACGGTCACCTTGGGCCAGGCGTCCCGGACCCGGGCCTTCCAGGCCGCGAGGTCCCGCGCCCGGTCCGGGGTGAGGGCCCGGCGGGCGGCGGCGGCGGGGACGTACAGCCGCTCGACGTATTCGCGGACCATGCGGTCGGCGAGCACCTTCGGGCCGAGGTCGGTGAGGGTGCGCCGGACCATCGCCGTCCAGCCGGCCGGGACGCCGTCGGGGCCCCGGTCGTAGAAGCGGGGGGCGACCCGGCGTTCGATCAGCTCGTAGAGGGCGGCGGCCTCCAGGTCGTCGCGGCGGTCCTCGTCCGCGGCGGCGGCCCCGTCGGCGGTCGGGATGGCCCAGCCGAAGTCGGGCTCGAACCACTCGTCCCACCAGCCGTCGAGGACGGAGAGGTTGAGGCAGCCGTTGAGCGCGGCCTTCATGCCGCTGGTGCCGCAGGCCTCCAGGGGGCGGAGGGGGTTGTTGAGCCAGACGTCGCAGCCGGGGTAGAGGCCGCGGGCCATCGCCATGCCGTAGTCGGGCAGGAAGACGATCCGGTGCCGGACCCGAGGGTCGTCGGCGAACCGGACGAGTTCCTGGACGAGCCGCTTCCCGCCGTCGTCGGCGGGGTGGGCCTTGCCGGCGACGACGAGCTGCACCGGCCGCTCGGGGTGCAGGAGCAGGGCCCGCAGCCGGTCCTTGTCGCGGAGCATGAGGGTGAGCCGCTTGTACGAGGGGACGCGGCGGGCGAAGCCGATGGTGAGGACGTCGGGGTCGAGGACGGAGTCGGTCCAGCCGAGTTCGGCGGCTGCGGCCCCGCGCTGCCGCCAGGAGGCCCTCAGCCTTTCCCGTACGTCGGTCACGAGCCGTTCGCGGAGGGTGCGGCGCAGTTCCCACAGCTCGCGGTCGGCGGGGTCGGGGCCGAGCCGGCCGACCTCGGGGGCGACCCAGGTGGGGGCGTGGACGCCGTTGGTGATCGAGGTGATCGGCACGTCGTCGGCGTCGAAGCCCGGCCAGAGTCCGGCGAACATGGCCCGGCTGACGGCCCCGTGGAGGGTGGAGACGCCGTTGGCGCGCTGGGCGAGGCGCAAGCCCATGGCGGCCATGTTGAAGACCCCGGGCTCGCCGCCCAGCGGGGTCTCGTCGCCGAGGGCGAGGACCTTCCCGGTGTCGACGCCGGGGAGGGCGCCGTCCTCGCCCAGGTGGCGGGCGACCAGGGTGCGGTCGAAGCGGTCGATGCCGGCCGGGACGGGGGTGTGGGTGGTGAAGACGGTCCCGGCGCGGACGGTCTCCAGGGCGCTGTCGAAGTCGAGTCCCTCGCCCTGGAGTTCGCGGATGCGTTCGAGGCCGAGGAAGCCCGCGTGGCCCTCGTTGGAGTGGAAGACCTCGGGGGCGGGGGTGCCGGTGAGCCGGGCGTACGTACGGACGGCGCGGACGCCGCCGATGCCGAGCAGCATCTCCTGGAGGAGCCGGTGCTCGCTGCCGCCGCCGTACAGCCGGTCGGTGACGCTCCGTTCGCCGGGGGCGTTCTCCTCGACGTCGGAGTCGAGCATGAGGAGGGGGACGCGGCCGACCCTCGCGATCCAGAGGTGGGCGTGCAGGCTGCGGCCGCCGGGCAGGGCGAGGGTGATCCGGGCGGGGGTGCCGTCGGCCTCACGGAGCAGGGTGACCGGCAGCTCGCCGGGGTCGAGGACGGGGTACTGCTCCTGCTGCCAGCCGTCGCGGCCGAGGGACTGGCGGAAGTAGCCGTGCCGGTAGAGCAGGCCGACGCCGATGAGGGGGACGCCGAGGTCGCTGGCGGACTTGAGGTGGTCACCGGCGAGGATGCCGAGGCCGCCCGAGTACTGGGGCAGGGCGGCGGTGACGCCGAACTCCGGCGAGAAGTAGGCGAGGGCGGCGGGCGGCTCGCCGGGCTGCCGCTGGTACCAGCGGGGGGCGTGGAGATAGCTGTCGAGGTCCTCGGCGGCGGCCCGCAGGCGGGCCAGGAAGTCCTGGTCTGCGGCGAGCGCGGCGAGCCGGGGGGCTTCGAGGGCGCCGAGGATCCGGACGGGGTCGGTGCCGCCGGTCGGCGCCGCCGGACCGGCGGGTTCGAGGGACTCGAAGAGGGCGCGGGTGGGTTCGTGCCAGGACCAGCGCAGGTTGTGCGCGAGGTCGGCGAGGGGTCGAAGGGTGTCGGGGAGGACGGGACGCACGGTGAATCGACGGATTGCCTTCACGCGTTCCACCTTCGCAGGCGAGTACGGAGCGGAGTGGACGCACCACGCTGTGCGTCCGTCGTTCCGCTCCGACGTTAGGGCACGCGCCCCCGCCGGGCCACGGCGCACGGGGGGCGGCCCGGGGTGTGTCGGCCTCCCTCCGGGGGTGGCGTGGCGCGGGTCAGCCGATGACCGGGAGCGGCACCTCGTACGGGGAGCCCTGGTTCACGGTGACCGGGTCGAGGCCGCCCGTGGTGGCGTACCGGCGGGCGACGGCGGCGAGTTCCTCGGCGGGGATGACGTCGTGGATGTCGGTGAAGCCCTGCGGGGCGCGCGCGTGGGCGAGGTTGATGACGACCTCGGGGCCGAGCTCCCGGTTGGCCCGCTGGAGCGCGGTGGTGACGGGGCGGCGGTCCCGCTCGTACGCGGCGAGGCCGTCCGCCGGGTCGGGGTGCAGGGCGAGGGCGTGGGCGAGGGCGCGCGCGTCGACGATCGACTGGCTCGCGCCGTTGGAGCCGATCGGGTGCATGGCGTGGGCGGCGTCGCCGATGAGGGTGGTGCGGCCGTGGGTCCACCGGTCCAGGGGCTCGCGGTCGACCATGGGGTACTCGTAGGCGGTGTCGGCGGCGCGCAGGATGTCGGGGAGGCTGACGCCGTCGAACTCCCAGCCCTCGTAGAACGGGAGGAACCTGTCGACGGGGACGGAACGGTTCCAGTCGCCGAGGAGCTGCTCCTCCCTCGCCGCGGACAGCGGCCCGGCCCCGGCCCCGCAGGTGGCCTCGGCCGGCCGGGCGAGCGCCCAGTTGACCAGCACCTCCCGGTCGGGACCGGTGGGCCGGCTCATCGGGTACACCACGGCCTTCTGCTGGTCGTCGCCCGCGATGAGCATGAACGAGCCCACGGCCCGCGCCGGCATCCGGGACACCCCCCGCCACACCAGCATCCCGTTCCACGGGGGCGCGCCCTCCTCCGGGTGCAGGGCCGCCCGTACCGTCGAGCGGATGCCGTCCGCGCCGACGAGCAGGTCGGGTGCGAGGGAGGCGCGGCCCCGTACGGCACCCTCCCGGTGTTCGATCCGCAGCCGCGGCCGGCCGTCCGGGGTCAGCTCCACGGCGCTCGCCCGCACCCCGGTGACCAGCGCCGCGGAACCGAGCCTGGCCCGTACCGCCCCCGCCAGGACCTGCTGGAGGTGGCCGCGGTGGACCGACAGCTGCGGCCAGCGGTAGCCCGCGCCGAGACCGCGCGGCTCCCGGGATATCAGGCCGCCCGAGCGGTGGTAGTAGCGCAGCTCGCGGGTGCGCACGGCGCCCGCCTCCAGGGCGTCGAGCAGGCCGAGCGCGTCCAGTTCGCGGACCGCGTTCGGCATCAGGTTGAGCCCGGTGCCGACGGGGCGGATCGCGGGCGCCGCCTCGACGACGGTCACCCGCTCGAAACCGGCGGAGTGCAGGGCGAGGGCGGCGGTGAGTCCCGCGATGCCGCCGCCGGCGATCACGATGTGCGGGCTCTGCCCGTAGTAGTCCGGGGCGGCGCCGCGTCCGTATTCCGGAGGGAACGGGGAGGGGATGTAGGGGGACATGACGACTGCTCCTTCGGCGCCGCTACGCGGCCGACGGCCCGACGGGGGCCCCTGCGGGACGGCGCCGCACGGTCGCGCGGCGCACCATGGTCTCGTTCTCCCTGGTCAGGTCCAGGATGGAGCGCAGCAGCGCGACCGGGGCTCCGCCGCTGCCCTCCTCGTACAGGCGCACCTCTTCGCTGTACGCCTTGCGGGCGATGCCGAGGTGCCGGGCGCGGAAGGTCTTCAGGAGGCGCAGCACCCGGCCGAGTGCCTCCGCGGACGCGGTGAGCGAGGGTGGCAGCCGGTCCGCGCCCTCCCAGCTCACGGCGGCCGACAGTTTGCTCACCGCCGACACCCCGCCCCGGTGCCGGGCGTGGAACGCGCGCCAGGACGGCAGCGCGTACGGCACCGCCTCCGCGAGGAAGGCGTCGTAGGCGGGGTCGGAGCGGTCGCACTGCCAGAGCGTCAGATCGACCAGCCAGAGCGGCACCTGTGCGGCGGCGGGGCCGAGGTACTCCCGGCCGGCGATCTCGACCTCCTCGAAGTACGGGCGGAGGGTGTGCGCGAAGTACTCCGGGGACACCCCGGCCACCGTGAGGTCGATGGAGTCGACCATCACCCGCACGTGTCGGGCCACCCGGTCCAGGGCGTCGGGGAATCCCGGGTCGTACGGTTCGAGGCGGGCGACCCGGCCGCAGTCGTCGAGGGCGGCGACCAGGCCCGGGAACACCATCCGTACCGCTTCCTGGAGGAGGGCTTCGGTCGGATGGCCGGTGTACGAGCGGCGGCGTGGGCCAGGCGGGTTCCAGGTCGTGTAGTGGTGGACGGTGTCCCGGGGCACCATGTCGGTGCGCAGGCCCAGGAGTTCGAGGACGGGCAGCGCCTCCGGCACGGCGGCGAGGGGCTGTACGCCGTGGCGTTTCAGGGAACCCAGCAGGATGCCGAGGTCCCGCATCGCGGCGAGGGCGTCGCCGACGCTCCACTGGGCGGCCCGGTCGAGGTCCGGGAGCAGGGTGCGCAGCGCGACGGTGAGCGCCGCCACGTCGCCGTCCGCGTTCATCGCGGGCACGGCGGCGAGCAGGGCGTCCGCGCCGAGCGGGTCGGCGGCGCGTATGTCCTCGGTGCGGTGACGCGGATCGCCGAACAACTGGGCTCCTCTTTTCGGGGCTCGGTCCGCCGCGGGGGCACGGCTCACTCGCCGGTGGTGGTGGGCGGCGTTTCCGGTTCGTGCGGGTCAGTGGCGGTCCGGGACCTGTTGCCCGGGCGCCGGGGCGGGCACCCGTCTCGGCGGGTGGAGGCGGACGGAGAGGAGGGCGGCAGCGGCGGCGAAGGCGGCGCCGGTGAGCAGGGCGGCGCGGTACCCGGAGGTCTCCGCGGCCGCGCGGGCCGCGTCCCCCGCCCCGGTGCCGGCCCCGATGTCGGCCCCGGTACGGCTCGTGGCGACGGCGACCAGGACGGCGAGGCCGAGGACGGAGCCGAACTGCTGGCTGGTGTTGACGAGTCCGGAGGCGAGTCCGGTCTCCTCGGTCCCGGCCTCCGCCGTGGCCGCGACGTTCGTGGTGACCACGGCGAGCGGCAGGGCGGCGCCGAGGAGCAGGCTCGGGGCGAGGACGGTGCTCACGAAGCCGCCGTCGGGGGTGAGCGCCAGGGCCAGCCACAGCGTCCCGGCGCACAGCAGGACGAATCCCACGGTCATCGTCCGGTGCAGGCCCATCCGGAAGATGAGCCGGCCGGTCTGGGGGGCGATCGCGACGACGACGAGCGACAGCGGCAGCAGACCGAGGCCGCCGCCGAGGGGCGCGTACCCGAGGACGTTCTGGAGGTAGAGGCTGACCAGGAAGAACATCGGAAAGAGCGTCGTCTGGGCGAGCGCGGCCAGGGCGTTGGCGAGCCGGAGCGCGGGGCGGGCCAGTACCGGGGGCGGGACGAGCGGCGCGGCGGCCCGGGTCTCGACGGCGGCGAAGGCGAGCAGCAGCGCGAGGCCCGCGCCCCCGGCGCCGAGGGTCCGGACGGACAGCCATCCGGCGTCTCCGGCGCCGACGAGCGCGTAGGCGACGAGTCCGAGGCCGGCGGTGGCGGTGAACGCCCCGGTGAGGTCGAAGCCGCCGTGCCGGACGGGGCCGGTGCGGTGGTCGAGGAGCAGCAGGGCGAGGACGGCGAGGGCGGCGGCGAGCAGTACGTTCAGCCAGAACGTGGAGCGCCAGCCGAGCAGGTCGGTGACGACGCCGCCGAGGACCGTCCCGAGCACCCCGCCGAGGCCGCCCATCGCGGCGAACGCGCCGAGTGCCCTGTGCCGGGCGGGGCCGTCGGGGTGGAGCAGGAGCAGCAGGGCGAAGGCGGCGGAGGCTGCGAGCGCGGCACCGGCGCCCTGGGCGGCGCGGGCCGCGACGAGGGCGTCGGCGCCGGGGGCGAGACCACCGGCGGCGGAGGCGGCGGCGAGCAGGCCGAGGCCGCCGAGGAAGACCCGCCGGTGGCCGAGGAGGTCGGCGACCCGGCCACCGAGGAGGAGCAGTCCGCCGAAGGCGATGAGGTAGGCGTTGGCGACCCAGGAGAGGCCGGTGGAGCCGGAGCCGAGGTCTTCGCCGACGGACGGCAGCGCGACGTTGACGATCGCGGTGTCCATGATCAGCAGCAGTTGGGTGGCGGCGAGCAGGGCGAGCGCCCCGCGCCGTGGAGCCGTTGGCGCCTGTGGGGCCGGTGGTGTCGGTGGTGTCGGTGGTGTCGTCACCGGGTGGTCCCGAGGCCGTAACCGTCGAGACAGGACTGCGCGAGGCTCTCGCAGTCGTCGGCGGAGCCGGCCCAGGTCTGCATGGTCAGGTAGACGTGCGGGGCGCCGTGGTAGAAGCGCTCGTACTGCTCGTGGCGTCCGGCGAACTCGGAACCGAGCGCGTCCCAGGCGAGTTTGAGGAGTTTGACGCGGTCCTCCGCGGGGTGGCCGGGGGTGCCGAAGTAGCGGCGGACCAGCGGCCCCAGCTCGGGGTGGAGGAGGTCCCGGCCGCTCGCGGGGAGCTGGACGAGGGCGCCGCCCGCGAGGAGCTTGATGTCCTGGACGGCCCGCGGGTAGAGCTCACCGGCCATGATCCGCTGGGCGAAGGAGATGTCCTGCCCGGGGCGGACGCCGCCGCGGCCCCCGTCGACCTCCTCGTAGGAGGCTTCGGCGGCGAGCACGAAGGCCTTGGCCTGGGCGACCATGCCGAGGAGCCGGCCGATGGCCTGGGTGACGGCCGGGAGCTTCTCGGTGCCGTGGGAGCGGGTGATGAGGATCGCGAGTCCGGTGAGGAATTCCAGCTTGGTCCAGAAGCGGGTCGCGGACTGGTGGACGAAGTTCAGGTAGGCGGGGGTCCGCCACCAGACGGCGCCGGTGCTGGCCGGGTCGCGGTGGGTGAGGACCCGCTCCCAGGGCACGAAGACGTCCTCGCAGACCAGCATCGCGTCGTTCTCGTCGTACCGGGAGGAGAGCGGGTGGTCGAAGACGGACCGGGAGCGTTCCTCGTAGGAGGTGCGGGAGATCAGTCTGAGGCCGGGGGCGTCGGGCCGTACGGCGAAGGTCACCGCGTGCTCGGTGTCGTCGGCGGCGAGCGGTTCGATGGTGCCGACGAGGATCTCGTCGGCGAAGACGGCGCCCGTGCCGACGGTCTTGGCGCCGCGGACGACGATCCCGCCGTCCCGTTCCGCCACGACCCGCAGGGTGCGGTCGTCCCCGCCGGGCCCGGAGGCCGGGTTGCCGAGGGTGAACGCGCAGTGCAGATCGCCCTCGGCGAGCCGGCGGTGGAAGGCGAGGGCGTGCTCGGCGCCGTCGAAGGTCTCTCCGGTGAACACGGCGGGCGCGGCGGCGAACCCGGCCGCGCCGGCGGCCATGTAGTCGGGGGTACGGCCGAGGAAGCCGTAACTCGCCCCGGCCGTGGTCCGGAAGGCCCGGCGTCGGGCGACGAGGTCCTCGTACGAGCGGGGCACGGCGTACGCGCGGCGCACCCCGCCCTGGACGAGGACGGGGCGGTGGACGGGGTCGTCGGCGAGGTCGTAGAGCCCGGCGAACGAGGCCGCGGTGGACCGGAACGCGGGGTGGGCGGTGACGTCCTTGACCCGTTCCCCGTCCAGCCAGATCTCGCGCCCGTCGCGCAGCCCCTCCAGATACTCCTGCCCGGACCTCGTCACCGGTATGTCGCCTCTCCTCGGGTGTCACGGCACTGCCGGTCCCGAGCCTGTCCGGGGTGACCCGTCCGGACAATGAGCGTCCGTCCAGGGGTCCTTAAGAACCGTCCAGGGAATCCCGAAGATGTCAGGTCGGCCGGCCCGAAGCCGCCCGGACCACCCGCCGGCCGTCCTTCAGGCCGCCCGCTCGGCCCCCGCGCGGTACTCCCCCGGGGTCACCCCGAACCATTTGCGGAAGGCGAGGTGGAAGCCGACGGCGCTCTGGTAGCCGACACGGGCGGGCACGGCGGACTGCGGGAGCGAGGTCTCGGTGAGGAGCCGGCCCGCCTCCTGCATCCGGCGGGCGGCGAGGTACCGGGCGGGTGACTCACCGACCAGGTCGCGGAAGGCGGCGGTGAACGCGGAGCGGGACATGCCGACCTCCCGGGCGACGGAGTCGATCGTCCACGGTTCGGCGAACCGGGTCGCCATCATGACGACGGCCCGGCTGATCCCGGGGTGCCTGAGCAGCGGCAGCGAGGCCGGATTGCCCGCGAGTTCGCGGAGCAGCGGGCGCAGCGCCAGGACCAGGGCCATCTCGAAGGCGCGCAGGGTGATGAGCCGGTCGCCGGGTCCGACGGGCCGGTCGGGGGCGGCGAGCAGCCGGAGGGTGTCGCGGAGCAGCGGCTCGCGGTCGACCTGGGCGCCGTCGAGGACGAGCGCCCAGGGCAGCGAGGTGTAGAGGCCGGTGGCGGCGCTGGCATCGTAGTGGAGCCCGGCGCAGAGCAGTCGGCTCTCGGGTCCGCTGCCCTCGATGACGATCTCGCCGGAGGTGCCGGGCTGCCGCTCGGGCAGGACGGCCTTGAGCGGCACGCCCTGGCGTTCGGGCCGGTCGGCGAGCTGGTGCGCGGTGCCGGTGGGGAAGACGACGAGGTCGCCGGCGTGCAGTTCGACGGGGGGTTCGTCGTCGCTGGTGATCCAGCAGTCGCCCTCGACGACGTAGTGGAGGACGGCGCAGCTGGCTTCGGCGTCGCCCTCGATGGCCCAGGGGGCCCGGACGTGCCAACGGCTGTCGAAGACTCCGGTGAGCCGGAGGGGTTTGAGCAGTTCGCTCAGCAGGTCGTCGTGCTCGTCGTGCTGTTCGGGTCGCTCGCGCGGATCGCGCTGATGGTGACGGTCGGTTCCCACGATTGCCATGGACGATCCTTCAACTTCCGCCCCGGTTTGTTAATTGCACGGCCGAAGCCGTCGCGGCGAGCCTGTAACGACGCCGACACGACAGCGGGAAAAGTCTATCGAAGGGCCTTCGACACACATGTCCAGTGAGATTCCGATGCGGGTGGCGGTGGTGGGCGCGAGCGGCTTCCAGGGAGGTGCGGTGGCCCGGCTGCTCGCCGAGCGGCGGCACCGGGTGCGGACCCTGACCCGGCGTCCCTCGGCCGACCGGCCGCCGCTGCCGGGAGCCTTCTTCCTCTCCGGCGACCTGGGGCGGCCGGCCGATGTGCGGCAGCTGTTCGAGGACACGACGCACGCGTTCGTGACGATGCCGCTGGTGTACGAGACCGAGCGGGTGGAGGCGTACGCGCGGAACGTCGCGGAGGCGGCCCTGGAGGCGGGGACGGAACGTGTGGTCTTCAACTCCAACACCCGGATACCGCTGGGTCCGACGGACGTCCCCGCCTTCGAGACGCGGCGGCTCGCGGAGCGGGTGCTGCGGGACAGCGGGGTGCCGCTGGTGGTGATCCGGCCGCCGGTGTACCTGGACAACCTGTTCTCGCCGTGGAACGGTCCGGCCCTGGTCGACGAGGGCGTGCTCGCCTATCCGCTGCCGGCGTCCGCGCGGACGGCCTGGCTGTCGCACCGGGGTCTGGCGGAGGCGGCGCACGCGGCACTGACCCGGGAGGGCCTGGAGGGCCGGACGTTCGACATCGGCGGCGAACGCTCCCTCACGGGCGGCGAGCTCGCGGCGGCCTTCGGCCGGGGGCTCGGCCGGGCGGTCCGGTACGAGGAGCTGGATCCGGCCGCTTTCGAGCGCGGCCTCGCGCAGCTCCTCGGCCCGGAGACGGCGGCGGGGGTGGCCGGGATCTACCACTTCATGGCGAGCGGCGCCGATCCGCTCCTGATGGCGGACGACGACGGGGTGTCGACGGAGGTCCTCGCGCTCGAACCGCCCCCGGTGGAGGAATGGGTGGCCCGCCAGCCCTGGCAGGTCTGGTCCTCGGACACGTCCCCTTCGCACTGACCGCGCGACCCGGCGCACGGACGACGAACAGGCCCCGCCCTACAAGGGCGGGGCGTTTTTGTTGTCCGGGTCCTGTCCTTGTCGGTTCGGCTACGCCCTAGTAGTTAACAAAGCTCCTGGATTGCCCGCCCGAAGACCGTGGAAGGCTCCTGCGGTACCCCTCGAACCCCTCCCCCCGTGACCCCTGTTCATCCCTGTGGACCCCCCATCCGAGTGAACGCGGACAGGAGCGGCCATGCCCGCAACCCGCCGGCCGTCGACGGAGCTAGAAAGAGCGCACAACCACCACCCGCACCCCCGTAAACCGTCAGGTGATGCTGTGAATCCGCTCATGGGACGCATTCCCGTACTGGACGTACGCCCGCTGGTCGACTGTGGCCGGCGCCCCGCGAAGGCGGTGGCCGGAGAGTCCTTCGAGGTGACGGCGACCGTCTTCCGCGAGGGCCACGACGCGGTCGCCGCCAATGTCGTGCTGCGCGGCCCGTCGGGCCGCCCCGGCCCCTGGACCCCGATGCGCGAACTGGCCGAGGGCACCGACCGGTGGGGTGCCGAGGTCACCCCGGACACCGAGGGCTCCTGGACGTACACCGTCGAGGCATGGAGCGACCCGGTGGCCACCTGGCGCCACACGGCGAGGATCAAGATCCCGGCCGGGATCGACTCCGAACTGGTCCTCGCCGAGGGCGCCGAGCTGCACGAGCGCGCCGCGAAGGGCGTCCCGAAGAAGGGCGGCGGCCGGGAGGCCGTGCTCGCCGCGGCGGACGCGCTGCGCGACGTGTCGCGACCGGCGGCCGTCCGTCTCGCGGCGGCGCTCAGCCCCCGGGTCGTCGAATCCCTCGACCGGTACCCGCTGCGTGAACTCCTGTCCACCTCCCCCGCGTTGCCGCTCCAGGTGGAGCGGGAGCGGGCCCTTTTCGGCTCCTGGTACGAGTTCTTCCCGCGCTCGGAGGGCGTGCGGAAGGTCAAGGGCCGTACGGTCCCGGGGAACTTCCGTACCGCCGCCGAGCGGCTTCCCGCGGTGGCGGCGATGGGCTTCGACGTGGTCTACCTGCCGCCGGTGCACCCGATCGGCGAGACCCACCGCAAGGGCCCCAACAACTCCCTCTCCGCGTCGCCGAACGACGTGGGCGTGCCGTGGGCGATCGGCTCGCCGGAGGGCGGCCACGACGCGCTCCACCCGGATCTGGGCACCTTCGAGGACTTCGACGCCTTCGTGGCGCGGGCCCGGGAGCTGCGTCTGGAGATCGCCCTGGACTTCGCGCTCCAGTGCTCCCCGGACCATCCGTGGGTGGAGAAGCACCCGGAGTGGTTCCACCACCGTCCGGACGGTTCGATCGCGTACGCGGAGAACCCGCCGAAGAAGTACCAGGACATCTACCCGATCGCGTTCGACGCCGACATGGACGGCATCGTCGCGGAGACCGTGCGGGTACTGCGGCACTGGATGGACCACGGGGTCCGGATCTTCCGCGTCGACAACCCGCACACCAAGCCGGTGGTGTTCTGGGAGCGGGTGATCGGCGAGATCAACGGGGCCGACCCGGACGTGATCTTCCTCGCGGAGGCCTTCACCCGGCCGGCGATGATGCGGACGCTCGGCGCGATCGGCTTCCAGCAGTCGTACACGTACTTCACCTGGCGGAATACCAAGGAGGAGCTCACGGAGTACCTGACGGAGCTGTCCGGTGAGACGGCGGCGCAGATGCGGCCGAACTTCTTCGTGAACACCCCGGACATCCTGCACGCCTACCTCCAGGAGGGCGGCCGGCCGGCGTTCGAGGCGCGGGCGGTGCTCGCGGCGACGCTCTCGCCCTCCTGGGGCATGTACGCCGGGTACGAGCTGTGCGAGGGCACCCCGCTGCGGGACGGCAGCGAGGAGTACCTCGACTCGGAGAAGTACCAACTCCGTCCGCGCGACTGGGAGTCGGCGGAGCGCGAGGGGATCACGATCACTCCGCTGATCACCGCCCTGAACAGGATCCGGCGCCGTCACCCGGCGCTCCGCCGGCTGCGGAACCTGTCGTTCCACGACACGGACAACCCGCAGGTGATCGCGTACAGCAAGCGTTCGGGTTCGAACACCGTTCTGATGGTCGTCAACCTCGACCCGCACCACACCCAGGAGGCGACGCTCTCGTTGGACATGCCGGAACTCGGCCTCGACTGGCACGAGACCGTGCCGGTGCGCGACGAGCTCACCGGCGAGACCTATCACTGGGGCAGGACCAGCTACGTGCGCCTAGAGCCGGGTGTCACACCCGCGCACGTCCTCGTCCTGCGACCGTCCCCGCAGACCGGAGGGTCACCCACATCATGACTGTCAACGAGCCCGTCCCCGACACCTTCGAGGACACCCCCGCCAAGGACCGCGATCCCGACTGGTTCAAGCGGGCGGTCTTCTACGAGGTCCTCGTCCGTTCCTTCCAGGACAGCAACGGGGACGGCGTCGGCGACCTGAAGGGCATCACGTCCAAGCTGGACTACCTCCAGTGGCTGGGCGTGGACTGCCTCTGGCTGCCGCCGTTCTTCAAGTCCCCCCTGAGGGACGGCGGCTACGACGTCGCCGACTACACCTCGGTGCTCCCCGAGTTCGGCGACCTGGCCGACTTCGTCGAGTTCGTCGACGCGGCCCACCAGCGCGGGATGCGCGTGGTCATCGACTTCGTCATGAACCACACGAGCGACCAGCACGAGTGGTTCCAGGAGTCGCGGCGCGACCCCGAGGGGCCGTACGGCGACTACTACGTCTGGGCCGACGACGACAAGCAGTACGCCGACGCCCGGATCATCTTCGTCGACACCGAGTCCTCCAACTGGACCTTCGACCCGGTGCGCAAGCAGTACTACTGGCACCGGTTCTTCTCGCACCAGCCCGACCTCAACTACGAGAACCCGGCGGTGCAGGAGGAGATCCTGTCCGCGCTGAAGTTCTGGCTGGACCTGGGGATCGACGGCTTCCGGCTCGACGCCGTGCCGTACCTGTACCAGCAGGAGGGCAGCAACTGCGAGAACCTCCCCGCGACCCACGCCTTCCTCAAGCGGGTCCGCAAGGAGATCGACGACCACTACCCGGACACGGTGCTGCTCGCCGAGGCCAACCAGTGGCCGGAGGACGTCGTCGACTACTTCGGCGACTTCCCCTCGGGCGGCGACGAGTGCCACATGGCGTTCCACTTCCCGGTCATGCCGCGCATCTTCATGGCCGTCCGGCGCGAGTCGCGCTACCCGGTCTCGGAAATCCTGGCGAAGACCCCGGAGATCCCCTCCGGCTGCCAGTGGGGCATCTTCCTGCGCAACCACGACGAGCTGACCCTCGAAATGGTCACGGACGAAGAGCGCGACTACATGTACGCCGAGTACGCCAAGGACCCGCGCATGCGGGCCAACATCGGCATCCGGCGCCGTCTCGCCCCGCTCCTCGACAACGACCGCAAGCAGATGGAGCTGTTCACCGCGCTGCTCTTCTCGCTGCCGGGCTCACCGGTGCTGTACTACGGCGACGAGATCGGCATGGGCGACAACATCTGGCTGGGCGACCGGGACGGCGTCCGCACCCCGATGCAGTGGACCCCCGACCGGAACGCCGGCTTCTCCTCCTGCGACCCGGGACGGCTCTATCTGCCGACCATCATGGACCCGGTCCACGGCTACCAGGTGACCAATGTCGAGGCGGGGATGGCGTCACCGTCCTCGCTGCTGCACTGGACGAAGCGGATGATCGAGATCCGTAAGCAGAACCGGGCGTTCGGCACGGGGACGTACACCGAACTCCCGGCCTCCAACCCGGCGGTGCTCGCCTTCCTTCGTGAGGACGGCGACGATCTCGTCCTCTGCGTGAACAACTTCTCGCGGTTCGCGCAGCCGACCGAACTCGACCTCCGACGCTTCGACGGCACCCAGCCGGTGGAGCTGATCGGCGGGGTGACGTTCCCGGCCATCGGCCAGCTCCCCTACCTCCTGACCCTTGCGGGACACGGCTTCTACTGGTTCCGTCTCAAGAAGGGCTGACCGCCGGTCAGTTCGGATTCGTCCTGGGTGGGACGGTTTCCTCCCGTCCCACTCTGGGCACTGTGACCCACACACGTTCCGCAGCACGATTCAGGTCCATACGGGCCTTCTTGCCGGGCCCATACGGATCTTCCCCCTCCGACACGTCCCGCACATCCGGACAGCCCCAGCCGCCATCCGGGACACTCTGCGCATTTGAACGCATACGACAGCCAACTGCGCGCCCCGGGGAAAGGACGCGATGCCATGCCGGAGACCGCATCCACCACCCGGGCCCCGGACGCCCTCCTTCCGGCCCTCGCCCCCCTGCTCCACGAATGGCTGCCACGGCAGCGCTGGTTCGCGGGCAAGGGCCGCCGGGTCACCGGATTCACCCTGGACGCGGCCACCGAGCTGCTGCCCCTGGACGGCGCGGGACCCGGTCTCCTCCATCTCCTCGTACGGGTCGAACAGCCGGGCCGCCCGGCCGGAACACCCGCCGACTGCTACCAACTGCTCCTGGGTGTACGGACCCAGCTCCCGCCCCGCCTCGGCCCCGCCCTGATCGGACGGATCCGGCAGGGGCCGCTCGCCGGACGCGCCGTGTACGAAGGGCTGCGCGACCCGCGGCTCGCCGGCCTCCTCTACGAGCGACTGCGCGCCCCGGGCCGGACCGGCCCCCTGCGCTTCCACGCCACGACGGCGCTGCCACCCGCGCTCGCGCCCCGCATGCTCGACGCGGAACAGTCCAACTCGTCCCTGGTCTATGGAGATTCGTTCATTCTGAAGATCTTCCGGAGGGTCAGCCCGGGCGCCAACCCCGACCTGGAGCTGCCCCTCGCCCTCGCCGGGGCCGGCTGCGCCCGGGTCCCGGCGCCCGTCGCCTGGTTCGAGTCGGGCGCCGCGACGCTCGGCGTCCTCCAGCCCTACCTCCGCGACTCCCGCGACGGATGGCGGCTCGCCCTCGACGCGCTCGCCGACGGACGGGAGTTCACCACCGAGGCTCGGGCACTCGGCCGGGCCACGGCCGAGGTCCACCTGGCCCTGGCGGCGGCACTGCCGACCCGGAAGCTCCAACGGGCCGAGACCGAGCAACTGGCGGCGGCGATGGACCGCCGACTGCACGCGGCGGCACAGGCGGTCCCGGCGCTGCTGCCGCACGTCCCGGGCCTGCGGGCCGTCTTCGCGGCGGCGAGCGGCGCGGGCGGCGGTGGCGCGGTCCAACGCATCCACGGCGACCTGCACCTCGGCCAGACCCTGCGGGGCTCCGACGGCGGCTGGGCCGTCATCGACTTCGAGGGCGAACCGGCGAAGCCGCTGGACGAACGGCGCAGCCCCCAGCCCACGGTCCGCGACGTCGCCGGCATGCTCCGCTCCTTCGACTACGCGGCCCGCACCCACCGGCCCTGGAACGCGGACTGGGCGGCGCGGTGCCGGGCGGCGTACTGCACCGGGTACGCGGAGGCGGCGGGCGCGGATCCACGCACCGACCCTGCCCTTCTCCGCGCCTACGAGACGGACAAGGCGGTCTACGAGGTCGTCTACGAGGCCCGCCACCGCCCGGACTGGCTCCCGGTCCCCATGTCGGCCATCGAACGCCTCGCAGCCCCCCGATGACCCCCGCCACCCCGAAACGAGCCCCACCCACCACACGTGCCCCCACCGCGCCCCCACCCCCGCGTGAACCCACCGCGCCCACCCCCGTGCAGGGCGCCGCGCCCACCCCCGTGTGGGCAATCGTCCCGCAGGGCGGGACGGGTGGGCACACGGGACGGCGCGCTCTGGCGGCGCCTCCGCCCCTTGCGCCCGGACCCGCACCCACAGTGCGCCGTGCACCGGGGTGCGGGTTCAGGCGCGGAAGCCTGGGCCCGGCAAGGGGCGGCGGGCGTGGGCCCGCAAAGGCGTGGGCCGCAAAGGCGTGGCCCCCCGTCGCATGGAACCCCCGTTCGGCCGAGTGTCCCGTCCCCTCACAACACCGTTGCGCAGTCGTACCCCCCGTACCCCCCAGGAGGCATCCCGGTGACCGCCCGCCCCGCAGGCAAGTCGGCCCGCAGCACCAAGTCCCCCAAGTCCCCCGCGCCCTCCGCGCCCCGGAAGGCGCCACCGCTCGATCCGGGTGACCGGGCCCGGCTGCTCGCCGGGGAGCACCACGATCCGCACGGTGTGCTCGGCGCGCATCCGGTGCGGGGCGGTGTGGTGGTCCGGGTGCTTCGCCCGTGGGCGACCGAGGTGACGGTCGTCAGCAAGGGCAAGCGGGTCCCGCTCGCGCACGACGGCGACGGCCTCTTCTCCGGGCTGCTGCCGCTCCTCCGCAAGGTGCCCGCGTACGAGCTGCGGGTCCGTTACGACGGGCCGGACGAGCTCGCCGTACAGGACCCGTACCGCTTCCTGCCCTCCCTCGGCGACCTCGATCTGCATCTGATCGGCGAGGGCCGCCACGAGGAGCTGTGGACGGCCCTCGGCTCCCACCCCATGACGCACGGCGGCGTCTCCGGCACCCGTTTCGCGGTCTGGGCGCCGAACGCGCGCGGCGTGCGGGTCACCGGTGACTTCACACACTGGGACGGCACGGGGCTGCCGATGCGCTCGCTGGGTTCGACGGGCGTGTGGGAGCTGTTCGTGCCGGGGATCGGCGAGGGCGCGCTCTACAAGTACGACATCACGCGGCCCGACGGTACGCACACCGTCCGGGCGGACCCGATGGCCCGCCGTACCGAGTGCCCGCCGAACACCGCGTCCATCGTCACCGAGTCGCACTACACCTGGGGCGACGCGGAGTGGATGGCGCGACGCGGGGCGCGCCCGCACCACGAGGCGCCGCTCTCCGTGTACGAGGTCCATCTGCCGTCCTGGCGTCCAGGCCTGACGTATCGCGAACTCGCCGAGCAGCTTCCCGCGTACGTCCGGGATCTCGGTTTCACGCATGTGGAGCTGATGCCGGTCACCGAGCATCCCTTCGGCGGCTCGTGGGGCTACCAGGTCACCGGTTTCTATGCGCCGACGGCCCGCATGGGGACCCCGGACGACTTCAGGTTCCTGGTCGACGCGCTGCACGCGGCGGGGATCGGGGTCCTGATGGACTGGGTTCCGGCGCACTTCCCGAAGGACGACTGGGCGCTGGCGGAGTTCGACGGGCGGCCGCTGTACGAGCACGAGGACCCGCGCCGCTCGCACCATCCCGACTGGGGCACGCTGGAGTTCGACTACGGCCGCAAGGAGGTGCGGAACTTCCTGGTGGCGAACGCCGTGTACTGGTGCCAGGAGTTCCACATCGACGGTCTGCGGGTGGACGCGGTGGCGTCGATGCTCTACCTGGACTACTCGCGGGAACACGGCGAGTGGCTGCCGAACGAGTTCGGGGGCCGGGAGAACCTGGACGCGGTGGCCTTCCTGCAGGAGATGAACGCGACGGTGTACCGGCGCTGCCCGGGGATCGTGACCTTCGCGGAGGAGTCGACGGCCTGGGACGGCGTGACGCGGGCGACGGACCAGGTGGGGCCGGGCGGCTTCGGCGGCCTGGGCTTCGGCATGAAGTGGAACATGGGCTGGATGCACGACTCCCTGGAGTACGTGCAGAAGGAGCCGGTGCACCGCAAGTACCACCACCACGAGATGACCTTCTCGATGGTGTACGCGTACAGCGAGAACTACATCCTGCCGATCTCCCACGACGAGGTGGTGCACGGCAAGCGGTCCCTGGTGTCGAAGATGCCGGGCGACTGGTGGCAGCAGCGCGCCAACCACCGCGCCTATCTGGGCTTCATGTGGGCCCACCCGGGCAAGCAACTGCTCTACATGGGACAGGAGTTCGCGCAGGGTGGGGAGTGGTCGGCGGACCACGGGCCCGACTGGTGGCTGCTCGACCCGGCGTACGGGGCGGAGCCGGACCACCGGGGGGTGCGGGATCTCGTCCGCGACCTGAACACGGTGTACCAGGCGACGCCCCCGCTCTGGGAGCGGGACACCGTCCCGGAGGGCTTCCAGTGGGTGGTCGGGGACGCGTGCGAGGACAACGTCTTCGCCTTCCTGCGCTTCGACGCCTTCGGCTCGCCGCTGCTCGCGGTGTCGAACTTCTCGCCGGTCGTGCGGCACGACTACCGGCTCGGTGTGCCGGACGCGGTGGTCGCCTGGTCGGAGGTCCTGAACACGGACGCCGGCCGGTACGGCGGCGGGGACGTGGTGGGGCGGGATCCGGTGAAGACGGAGTCGGTTCCGCACCACGGCCGTTCGGCCAGCATCCGGATGACGCTGCCGCCGCTCGCGACGGTCTGGCTGCGGCCGGCCTGAGCCGGGGAGGGCGGTAAAGGACTCTACCTGTCCGAGAATTGACGATCAATCAGTTGATCGTTCACTCGTTCGGGCATCCCGCTCCCCCGTTCGGCTATCTTCGCTCCACCGGTCAGGCCGACAGGTCCAGAGGGGCGGGGACAGGATGCGGGACACCGTCGAGCGGCGCCTGTCGCCGCGGCTCTGCCATCGGGTGCGCGGCGAGGACACCTTTCCCGTCGAGTGGCGGCCGCTCGACGGGAAGGACCGCTTCGCGGTGCGGGCCACCTGGCCCACCGGCCACCCGTTCTTCGCCCCCGTCCGCCGGGGCTCGGAGCCGTGCCACGACCCGCTCATGGTCGTCGAGACGCTGCGGCAGGCCACGATGGCCCTCCTGCACGCGGTTCACGGGCTTCCGCTGACCCGGCACATCCTGCTGAGCGAGATCTCCCTGAGCTGCGACCCGACGGGCCTCACCGTCGCCGGCGAGGAGCCCGACATCGAGATCCGGTTCGCCGAACTCCTCTCGCGCGGCGATCAGTTGACCGAGATCCGGGTGGAGTGGAGCGTGCTGCGCGACGCGTGCGTGGTGGCGACGGGCGGCGCCCACGCGCGGTTGGCCGGTCCCGCCGTCTATCGCCGGCTGCGCGGCGGGCACGTCGAGGCCGGGGTCGTACGTCCCGAACCGTGGACCCGACGGGCCCCGGCACCACTGGCGGGGCGGTCCCGGCCCGAGGACGTCCTCCTGGGGCCCAGCGGACGGGAGGGGGTGTGGGAACTGGTCGTCGACACCGCCCACCCCACCCTCTTCCAGCGCCCCAACGACCACATACCGGGGATGCTGTTCCTCGAAGCCGCCCGGCAGGCCGCCTCCGCCGCCGTCTGGCCCCGCCCCTATCTGCCGGCGTCCGTGCGGGTCGCCTTCGACCGCTACGCCGAGTTCGACGGCGGCCCCTGCCTGCTCCGGGCGGAGCCCGGGAGCACGGCGGGGGCCTTCGAGGTCACCGGGTACCAGGACGGCGCGCGGCTCTTCACCTGCGGGCTGCGGAGCGGATGATCCCGAGCCGCTGGGTCGCCCGGGTCAAGGCCACGTACAGGTCGTTGATGCCGTGCACGGCACCCGCGACGATGCCCTCCGGGTCGACGACCAGGACGGTGTCGAACTCCAGGCCCTTCGCCTGCCGGGGGTCGAGCAGCACCACCGGCCGGGTGAGGTCGGGAGCCGGACCGTACACGGCCTCCGGCAGGGCCGCGATCAGACCCGCGTGCAGCTCGGGCGGGGCGATCACGGCGATCCGGCCCTCGGCGCGCAGCGCGGTCGCCACCGCGTCGGCGGCCTCCTTGACCGGGTCGTCAACCGTCCGGTCCCAGGGCTCCACCCCGGTGGACCGCACCGAGCTGGGCGGCTCGAACCCCGGGTCGTCGGCCCGTCGCACCTCGGCCGCGACCGCCATGATCTCGGCGGGCGTGCGGTAGTTGACGCCGAGGCGCACCAGCTCCCAGCGGTCCGCCACATACGGGGCGAGGATCCGCTCCCAGGCACCGACGCCGGCCGGGTCGCCGGTCTGGGCGGGGTCGCCGACCAGGGTCATCGAGCGGGTGGGGCTGCGGCGCATGAGGAGCCGCCAGGCCATCGCGGAGAGCTCCTGGGCCTCGTCGACGATGATGTGTCCGAAAGCCCAGGTGCGGTCGGCGGCGGCCCGCTCGGCGGCCGTGCGGTGGTCGGCCTCCTCGTGGCGCTCGGCGAAGCGCTCGGCGTCGATGATGTCGTGGGCCGAGAGGACCTCGGAGGCGTCCTTGTCGTGCTCCTCCTTGTCCTCGAACTCGTAGGTGCGCGAGGCGTAGGAGACGTCGAGGACGCCCTGCGCGTACTGGATCTGCTTCTGGCGTTCGGCCTCCTCGGCGGCGCGGGCGGCCGAGTCGTCCTCGCCGAGGAGTTCGGCGGCCTCGTCGAGCAGCGGCACGTCGGCAGGGGTCCAGGGGGCGCCGTCACGGCCGTCGCGCCGGATCTCGTCGGCGTCCGCGTCGGCGAGGTGGGTGGGTTCGGCCAGGTAGTCGGCGAGGAAGTCCTGCGGGGTGAGGGCGGGCCAGAGGGTGTCGATCGCCGCGTACACCTCGGGGTTGCCCGCGATGCCCTTGGCGAGCAGCGCGATGTCGTCGGGGCCGAGGAAGTTGGGGCCGCCGTAGGGGTCGGCGCCGATCCGGTCGGCGAGCTGTTCGGCGAGCGCGTCGAGGATCCGGAAGACGAAGTAGGGGCGGGCCAGGTTGTGCGGGAGGGCCGTCTCGCGGGCCTTGTGGCGGGCCTCCAGGGCCATGTCCCAGTCGATGACCAGGTCGCCGTCCTCGTGCGGGACGACGAGCGGTTCGCCGCGCTCGGGCACCTGCTGACGGTCCCGTACGGCCGCGGCGAGGGCGGCGGCCATGGCGGCGGAGCCCTTGACGGCGGCGGCGCGCGGGGTGTCGGTGCCGGTGGCGCGGACACCGGGGAACAGTTCGGCGGGGGTGGCGAGGAGGACGCCGGTCTCGCCGAGGGAGGGCAGGACGTTTCCGATGTAGCCGAGGAAGGCCGGGTTGGGGCCGACGATGAGGACGGCCCGCTTGGCGAGCTGCTCGCGGTGCGCGTAGAGGAGGTACGCGGCCCGGTGCAGCGCGACCGCCGTCTTGCCGGTGCCGGGGCCGCCCTCGACGACGAGGACCCCGCGGTGCGGGGAACGGATGATGGCGTCCTGCTCGGCCTGGATGGTCTGCACGATGTCGTGCATCCGGCCGGTGCGGGCGGCGTCCAGCGCGGCGAGCAGCACCTCGTCGGCGTCACGGCTCTCGTGCCCGGTGCGGGTGGCGTCGGCGAGGTCGAGGACCTCGTCGTGGAGCGCGGTGACCGTACGGCCCAGGGTGCTGATGTGCCGGCGGCGGACGAGCCCCATCGGCTCGTACCCGGTGGCGAGATAGAAGGGGCGGGCGACCTCGGCGCGCCAGTCGACGACGAGCGGGGTGCGGTTCGGGTCGTCCTCGCGGATGCCGATCCGGCCGATGCGGTGGTCGCGCCCGTCCTTGAAGACCAGACGCCCGAAACAGAGCCCGCTCTCCCCCGCGTTGAACGCGGCGAGCAGCCCGGACTGCTCGGCGACCATGATGTCCCGTTCGAGCCGCCCCTGGTTGCTGCCGACCCCCGGGGTGCGCAGGGCATGCTCGACGGCGGCCTCGGCCTGGTCCCTCAGATCGTCGAGTCGTGTGTAGAGATCGGTGATGAATTGCTGCTCGTTCCGAAATTCCTCGGTTGACAATTCGACTCCCGGCGCGATACAGTGCGTTTATTGAACTTCCCTGCGCCCGTGGTGTTTCCGGGCGCAGAATCCATTAATATACGCGAAGAAATACCCCGACTGTCAATTGTAGTCGGGGTATTTCTGTATGCCCTGCCGAAGTGCCGCGGGCCCTGTCTAGGCGAGGACCTCCTCCAGCTCCGCCAGGAGGCGGCGCTTCGGGCGAGCCCCGACGATCGCCTTCACGGGCTCGCCCGCACGGAAGACCATGAGCGTCGGGGTCGCCAGGACCCCGTACCTCACCGTGGTCTCCTGGTTCCGGTCCACGTCGATCTCGACGATCCGGATCCGCTCCGCCTCCTCCGCGGCGATCGCCGCGAGCACCGGGGTCAGCTGCCGGCACGGCCCGCACCACTCCGCGGTGAACTTCACCAGGACCGGCAGTTCGGCGCCCAGCACCTCCGCACCGAAGTCCTCGTCCGTGACCTCGGCCACACCCTGCGCGTACGCCTTCATCTCCGTCACCCCTCCGTCGTTCCGGCTGATTCCGTGTCGCGTTCCGTACCGAGCTCGCACCGGGGCTCCGGGCCGTGCGGCAGCTCCGCCTCGGCCCTCAGCAACTGGGCGCCCACCTCGGCGCGCACCGCCTGGAGCTGTTCGATCAGCCCGTCCAGCTCGGCGACCTTCCGCCGGTAGACGGCGATCGACGCGGGACAGGCGTCGCCCGCCGGATGACCGGCGCGCAGGCAGTCGACGAACGGCCGGGTCTCCTCCAGATCGAACCCGAAGTCCTGGAGGGTCCTGATCTGCTGGAGGAGCCGCAGGTCGTCCTCGTCGTACGTGCGGTAGCCGTTCTCCGTGCGCCGGGCGGCCAGAAGGCCACGGGACTCGTAGTACCGCAGAGTCCGTGTGGTCGTTCCGGCCCGCTCGGCCAGCTCTCCGATGCGCATGTCCACGACCGTAGGCCTTGACGCCGACGTCAAGGCAAGAGGTGCCGGCGTCGAGGCGAGAGGTGCCGTGGGATCAGGGGCGTGCGGGCGGCAGCAGCGGTTTCCGCTCCACCGGGGAGGAGAGCACGATCGAGGTCGTGGTCCGGCCGAGCGTCGAGGTCTGCTCCAGGACGTCTTCGAGGTGGATGGTGTCGGTCACGGCGACCTTGAGGATCCAGCAGTCCTCGCCGACCACGTGATGGACCTCCAGGATCTCGGGGCGCGAGATCAGCTCCAGGGTCCGCGGGTGCTTCAGGTTGTAGCCGCCGTGCGGGTTCACCCGGATGAAGGCCTGGATGCCGTAGCCGAGGCGGGCCGGGGAGACATGGGCGCCGTAGCCGGTGACGGCGCCGCTCGCCTCCAGGCGGCGGACCCGCTCGGTGACGGCCGCCGGACTGAGCCGGACGCGGCGGCCCAGCTCGCTGAGCTTGATGCGGCCGTCGCTCTGGAGGAGGTCCAGGATCTGCCGGTCGACGGCGTCGAAAGCGGTCGCCGAGGTTTCGTCGGCGGCTGACCGCGAATGCCGTGGTTCCTTCGGTACGGCGGCCTGGACTCCCACGTTTCCCCCTTCAGACAGCGAACGATCAACGTAACACTTGTCCTGTGAGACAAGGGAGTTGGAAATGAAGGACGTTCTGGTCATCGGCGGGAACCGCTATTTCGGAAAGCGGCTCATCGCCCTGCTGCGGGAATCCGGGCATCGGGTCACGATCCTCAATCGGGGTTCTTCGGGCGCCCCGGAGGGAATCGAGCATCTCGTCGCCGACCGCGACGACGAGGCCGCCCTGGAATCGGTTCTGGCGGGCCGTTCCTTCGATGTCGTCGTGGACCAGGTCTGCTACACCCCGCGCCAGGCGGAGATCGCCCGACGGGTCTTCGCGGCACGCACCCGGCGCTATGTGATGACGTCGACGGTGGAGGTGTACGAGTACGAGGACTCGGCCGTACCCGTCACCGAGGACGTCCTCGACCTGAGCACGGTCACCGTCGACACCGGCGCGGCCTGGGACGACCCGGAGTTCCGCGAGGCGCACTACGGGGAGGGGAAGCGGCAGGCCGAGGCGGTCTTCGCGGCCACCGTCCCGCCCTTCGCGTGGACGTCGGTGCGGGTGGCCCATGTACTGGGCGGCGCCGACGACTTCACCGGCCGGCTCGACCACTACGCGCGGCGCGTCCGGGCGGGCGAGCGGATCGCCGTCCCGGCGGTGAACCGCCCGGCGACCTATGTGTACGTCGAGGAGATCGCCGCGTTTCTCGCCTGGGCGGTCCACGCGGAATTCACCGGGCCGGTGAACGCCCATTCCCACGGGCCGCTGACCACGACGGAGATCTGCGCGGAGATCGAGAAGCGGGTGGGCGGCCGGACCGTGTTCCAGGAGGTGGAGGTCGGCGAGGTCTCGCCGTTCTCCTTCGCCCGCTCGTACGCCATGGACAACTCCCGCGCGGTCGGCCTCGGTTATTCCTTCTCGCATTCCTCCACCTGGCTCGCGGACGCCGTGGCCGAGACGATCGGCGAGGTGACGGAGTGACGCGCTTCCGCATGCTGGGGGACGTACGGGTCGGGGCCGTCGGATTCGGCACGATGCCGCTCTCCGTCGAGGGCCGGCCGGACGGGACGCGAGCCGTGGCCACCGTGCACGCCGCGCTCGACGCCGGGGTGACCCTGCTCGACACCGCCGACTCCTACCATCCGCCGGACGGCACGCCCGGCGAGGGCGAACTGCTCGTGGCCCGGGCGCTCGCCTCGTACGGGGGCCGCGTCGACGACGTCCTCGTGGCGACGAAGGGCGGGCGGGGCCGTACGGCGGACGGCGGCTGGACCGTGGACGGACGACCCGCCCATCTGCGGCGGGCCGCGGAGGCCTCGGCGCGACGGCTCGGCTCCGCGCCGATCGGCCTCTACCAGCTGCACAAGCCGGACCCGGCCGTCCCGTACGCCGAATCCCTGGGCGCGATACGGGAGTTGCTGGACGCCGGTACCGTCAGGCTCGCCGGGATCTCGAACGTCGACACCGCGCAGATCCTGCTCGCCCGCGAGATCCTGGGCGACCGGCTGGTCTCCGTGCAGAACCGCTACTCACCGGCGGTCCGCACGAGCGAGACGGAGCTACGGCTCTGCGCGGACCTGGGCCTCGCCTTCCTGCCGTGGAGCCCACTGGGCGGCATCTCACGCAGCTCCCTGGACGGCACCTCCGCCCAGGAGGAGGACCCTCGGTTCGGGGCCTTCCACCGGGTGGCACGGGCGCGGGGGATCAGCCCGCAGCGGGTGGCCCTGGCATGGCTGCTCGCCCGCTCGGAGACGGTGCTGCCGATCCCGGGGGCGAGCCGGCCGGAGTCGGTGCGGGACTCGGCGGCGGCGGCCGAACTGTCGCTCACCGAGGAGGAGTCGGCGGAGCTGAACGGTCACTGAGAACTCGCCTCGGGCAACGCGAGAAGGGCGCCCCCGGACGGGGACGCCCTTCCCCCGGGGCCCGGATCCGGCTCAAGGCCCGGGACCTGGTTCTGGGTGGGGGTGGGGGGTGCGGGGAGGACGGGGGGAGGTTACCGCTGCGCGGGGCTTCTCCCCCACCCCGTTCCTCAGACTCCCGCCCGCGCCTTCTCCTCGCCCTCGTCGGCCCGCTGATCCGGCACCGGCGCGGCAGGCGCGTGATCGTCGACCAGCGTCTTCTCGTCGAACGGAATCCGCCCGGCGAGCACCTCGCCGACCCGCGCCTTGTCGATCTCCTTCGTCCACGTGCCGACGAGCACGGTGGCGACCGCGTTGCCCGCGAAGTTGGTGAGCGCGCGGGCCTCGCTCATGAAGCGGTCGATGCCGACGATCAGGCCCACTCCGTCGACCAGCTCGGGCCGGTGCGACTGGAGACCGCCCGCGAGGGTCGCGAGACCGGCGCCGGTGACGCCCGCCGCCCCCTTCGAGGCGATGATCATGAAGACGAGGAGCGAGATCTGCTCACCGACCGAGAGCGGGTCGCCCATCGCCTCGGCGACGAAGAGCGAGGCCATCGTGAGGTAGATCGCGGTGCCGTCGAGGTTGAAGGAGTAGCCGGTCGGCACCGTGATGCCGACGACCGGCTTGCTGACGCCCAGGTGCTCCATCTTCGCGATGAGGCGGGGCAGCGCGGACTCGGAGGAGGAGGTGGAGAGGATCAGCAGGAACTCGCGGCCCAGGTACTTCAGGAGGGTCCAGATGTTGATCCCGGCGACCAGCCTGAGGAGCGCCCCGAGGACGACGAACACGAAGATCGCGCAGGTCAGATAGAAGCCGATCATGATGACGGCGAGCGACTTGAGCGCGTCGACACCCGTCGCGCCGACGACGGCGGCGATCGCGCCGAAGGCGCCGACCGGAGCGGCCCACATGATCATGCCGAGGATGCGGAAGACGAGCCGCTGGATGTGACCGATCCCGCGCAGCACCGGTTCGCCCGCCGCGCCCATGGCCTGGAGCGCGAAGCCCGCGAGCAGCGCGACGAGAAGGGTCTGAAGGACCTCGCCCTCGGTGAAGGCGGAGACGATGGTCTTGGGGATGATCCCGAGCAGGAAGTCCGGGGTGGACTCGCTCGCGCCCTCTGCCTGCTTGGCGCCGGCCTCGGCCAGCTCCTTGGTGAGGTGCAGCCCGGAGCCGGGCTCCAGGAGGTTGCCCACGACGAGGCCGATCGCGAGTGCGACGGTCGACATGAGGAGGAAGTAGCCGAGGGCGAGGCCGCCGACGGCGCCGACCTTCGCGGCCTTCCGGACCGATCCGACGCCGAGCACGATCGTGCAGAAGATGATCGGCGAGATCATCATCTTGATCAGATTGACGAAGCCGGTGCCCAGCGGCTTCAGCTCGACGGCGACGCCGGGCGCCAGGAATCCGACCGCGATGCCGAGCAGTACGGCTCCGATGACGGCCAGATACAGATAATGGGTACGGTCCCGTCGTGCGGCCACGGGGTCCTCCTCGTGCTGATGGGTGTCCACGTCCCGGTGGACTCGGCGAGCATCCATCAGCCTGTGACCGGGGTCACGGTTACGTACGTTTCGTTCACGACCGAAACGACCGTGGGGCTGTGGGGCCGCGTGGTGGAAGAGCGGCGGGGGCAGGGGGCAGGGCGGCAAGGCGGCAGGGCAGCGACGGGGCCCGGAGGGAACGATTCGGGAACGCAATGCGTCGGCGCACGCTCCCACGTGCACACTTACCCGCATGCGTTTCCCCCTCCCCCACCCCCGCAGCCTGGCCGGCCAGCTCTTCGCGATGCAGGTCGTGCTCGTGGCCGTCGTCGTGGCGGGGTGCGCGGTCTTCGCGTACGTCACGGACCGGACGCAGGCCGAGGAGACCGCGCGGCGCCAGGCCACCGCCACCGCCGCGGCCGTCGCCGACTCCCCGTCGGTGGTCGCCGCGACCCGGTCCGCCGACCCGACGGCGGTGCTCCAGCCGTACGCCGAGGCACTGCGCCGTCACGCGGGCGTGGCCTTCGTGGTGATCATGGCCCCGGACGGCACCCGCTGGACCCATCCCGAGCCGGAGCAGATCGGCCGGACGTACCTCGGTCACATCGAGGAGGCGGCGGCCGGCCGGACCTACTCCGAGACCCACCTGGGGGTGCTCGGCCCCTCCGTACGGACGGTGGCGCCGGTCTTCGACGGCGGCCGGGTCGTCGCCCTGGTCAGCGCGGGCATCACGATCGACAAGATCAGCGAGCAGGTACGGGAGCAGGTCGCCGCGCTGCTCGGCATGGCGGGCGTGGCGCTCGCGCTCGGCGGCGCGGGGACGTACGTGGTCAACGCGCGGCTGCGCCGCCACACGCACGGCATGAACGCGACCGAGCTGAGCCGGATGCACGACTACCACGAGGCCGCGCTGCACGCCGTCCGCGAAGGGCTCGTGATGCTCGACGGGCGGCGGCGGATCGCGCTCATCAACGACGGGGCCCGGGAGCTGCTGGGCCTGGACGAAGCGGTCGTCGGCCGGCCGGCGGCCGAGCTCGGGCTGCCCGCGACGCTCACCGGCGCGCTGCTGTCCTCGGAGCCCCGGATCGACGAGACGCATCTGACGGCCGACCGGGTGCTCGTGGTCAACACCCGGCCGGTGGTGGGCGGGGAGCGGCGCGGCACGGTCGCCACGCTCCGAGACCGCACGGAACTCCAGGCGCTGTCGGGCGAGTTGGACTCGGAACGGGGATTCACCGAGGCGCTCAGGTCGCAGGCCCACGAGGCCGCGAACCGGCTGCACACGGTCGTCTCGCTGATCGAACTGGGCCGGGTGGCCGAGGCGGTGGAGTTCGCGACGGCGGAGCTGGAGCTGGCCCAGGCGCTCACCGACCGGGTCGTGGACGCCGTCGGGGAGCCGGTCCTTGCGGCCCTGCTGCTCGGCAAGGCGGCGCAGGCGAACGAGCGGGGTGTGGAGCTGGTCCTGACCGAGGACAGCCGCATCGACGACGGCCTGGTGCCCGCGGCCCTGCCGTCCCGGGACCTGGTGACGATCCTCGGCAACCTCATCGACAACGCGGTGGAGGCGGCGGGCGGCACCCCGCACGCCCGCGTGACGGTGACGGTCGCGGCCCGCACGGGCGACGGCGAGCTGCTGCTCCGCGTCGGCGACAGCGGCCCCGGCGTCCGCCCGGCCGACCGGGACGCGGTCCTGGGCCGCGGCTGGACCACCCGGGGCCCCGGCCGGGGCCTGGGCCTGGCCCTGGTCGGCCAGGCGGTGTCCCGTGCCTCGGGCACACTCGACGTCACGGACGCGGAGGCGGGCGGCGCGGAATTCACCGTAAGACTGCCGCTACCGGTACATGTGCCTGTACCTGTACTGGTGCCGCCGGCGCGGGAGGGCGTGGCGGACGGCCGGATGCGGCCCGAGCCCGCGACGAAGGCCCCGGTGAGCCACGGGCCGGGATCCGATCCCGCACCGCCGACCACGGGAAGCCGGGCAGCGGACGGAACCCTGGGGCCTGACACGCCTGCCGGAGCCGGACCGGCCCCCGGGCCGGGCACGACCCCCGCCGGAGACTCGGCCCCCGGGCCGGGCACGGGCCGCGCGGAACGCCCGGCCCCCCGCCCCGGCTCCGACCCGAGCCCAAGCCCCAACACCGGCACCGGCACCGGCACCGGCACCGGCCCTACTGAGGTGATCTCGTGAGTGCGCCGCCCCTTCGGGTGCTCGTCGTCGAGGACGATCCCGTCGCCGCCGATGCCCACGCCCTCTACGCCGGGCGGGTCGAGGGCTTCGCCGTCGTCGGGGTCGCCCACTCCCGTGCCGCCGCCGTGCGCCTGCTGGAGCGGACGCCCGTCGACCTGATCCTGCTCGACCTCTACCTGCCCGACGGTCACGGCCTCCAGCTGCTGCGCGCGCTGCGCGCCGCCGGGCATTCCGCCGATGTCATCGCCGTGACCTCGGCCCGCGACCTGGCCGTCGTCCGCGAGGGCGTCTCGCTCGGCGTCGTCCAGTACGTCCTCAAGCCCTTCGCCTTCGCGACCCTCCGGGACCGGCTCGCCCGGTACGCCGAGTTCCGGGCGACCGCCGGCGAGGCCTCCGGGCAGGACGAGGTGGACCGGGCGCTCGCCACCCTCCGTGCCCCGCACTCCGCCACCCTCCCCAAGGGCCTGAGCGCGCCCACCCTGGAGGCCGTCACCCGGACCCTCCGGTCCACCCCGGCCGGGCTCACCGCCGCCGAGGCCGGCACGGCCGTCGGGATCTCCCGGATCACCGCGCGCCGCTACCTGGAGCACCTGGTGACCGGGGGGCGGGCCGTGCGCGCCCCGCAGTACGGCCAGATCGGGCGCCCCGAACTCCAGTACCGCTGGCTCGACGGCCCGGCCCGCGGTCACTGACCGACCGACGCCGAAGGGCATCGCGTCCGGGGGAAATCACTCCGCGGCGATCTGGCCCTTGCGTCCTCGCCCGCGATCGCTGATCGTTTCCGAAGGTCACCGTGCTCGGTCACTGATCGTTTCCAAGGCGACCACGCCCGGTTACTGATCGGTTCCCACGTTCCTACGACTCCACACCTTGGGGGAACGCACCGTAGCCAGCCGTTACCCTCCGCACCTACCGTGACCGGGTGCACCAACCCTCACCACCTTTCAACGCCCTGGCCGCGCGCCGCCTCCGTGAGGCCCTGGGCATGGCCCCCGGCCATGTCGCGTACGGCCTCCGCGCGCAGTACGGCCTCTTCGTCAACCCCGACACCGTCGTCGCGTGGGAACGCGGCCGCGCCGTCCCCAACGAACAGGAGCTCACCGCCCTCGCGGGCGTCCTGTGGTGCTCCCCCGCCGAGCTGATAGCCGCCGCCTCCACCCTCCGAGAGCACCGGATGGCGCGCGGACTACCCGCCGAGGAGCTGGCCCGGCGGGTCGGCGTCGCGGCCCACGCGTACCAGCGGATGGAGGACGAGGGACGCTGGCGCGGCACCGAACGCCAGACGGCCACCCTCGCGGAGGTCCTCGGCCTCGGCCCGCGCGCCCTGATCACCGCGACCGGCGGCGACGAGCGCCTCGCCGAGCTGCTGCGCGACGCCGCCACCACGCGCTGGCAGGCGTACGTGAAACCGGCGGTGAAGATGGTGCCGCTGCCCAAGCAGACCCTGGAGTTCGCCCTGCAGCGGCTGCACGCGGAGTACCACTCCCGGATGGCGGCGACCAGCAGCTGGGGCGCTTCGGCCGCGACCGGCGACGAGGGTCGCGCGTACCTGGACGAGATCACCGGCCACTTCTGGGCCGCGGTCGGTTCCTAGATCATCACGAGTCGGCGCCGTAGATTGGCGCCGTGAGACGACACATACCCTTCGAACGACTCCACAACTTCCGTGACCTGGGCGGCTATCGGACCGCCGACGGCGGGACCGTGCGGTGGGAGACCCTCTACCGCTCCGACTCCCTCGCCAAGCTCGCGGATGCCGGATCCACCGACCTGGAGCGCTTCCGCGCGCTGAACGTGGCCACGGTGATCGACCTGCGCTACCCGTGGGAGATCGCCGCCAAGGGCCGCCTGCCGGAGACCGAGGACGTCTCCTGGCACAACCTCTCCATCGAGCACCGCCCCTACGACCAGGCGGAGATCGACCCGGATCTCGACCCCTGGCGCTACCTCGCCGACCGGTTCGCCGAAGTCGCGGAGGACGGCGCGGTGGAACTCCGTACCGCCCTGGAAGTCATCGCCTCCGCCGACGGCCCCCTCGTCTTCCACTGCGCCTCCGGGAAGGACCGTACGGGGCTGCTCGCCGCCGTCGTCCTCGCCCTCCTGGGCGTCCCGGACGACGAGATCCTCGCGGACTTCGCGCTCACCGAGCTGGCCACGGAACGGCTGATCGCCGACTGGCGGGCATCCCACCCGGGCCGCGAGCTGCGCTGGCCGGGCTACGGCCGGGCACCCGCCGACATCATCCGGCTGTTCCTCGCGGACCTGCGCGCGCGGTACGGCTCCGTGGACGCGTACGTCACCGGCCACGTCGGGCTCGACCCGGCGGTGGTGACAGCGCTCAGGGCCCGGCTGGTCGATGTCGACGACGCCGACGCCGACGTCGCTCAGTCCTAGCCGCGTCGTTCGAAGGAGAAGAGCTGGCCGGACGCGTCCGGCGCGCAGGGCGCCTGGGCGAGCTTCGCCCAGGCTGCCTCGCGGTCACCGACGACCGTGACGCATGTGCCGGGGGTGGCGGAGCCGACCGGGACGATCCGGTAGCCCCGGACCGGGCCCCGGCCGTACGGCTCCAGTGCGAAGGCCTCGACCCGGCTCGGGTCCCCGCACTCGGAGTCCTCGTACGCCGAGTCGGGTATCCGGCCGCCGGAGGGTATGCCCGAGCAGCCGGGCCCGAAGTCGGGGTGGTCGGAAACGATCCTCCACCGGCCGGCGCCCACCGCCGCGAGGGAGTAGAGCGGGAAGCCCGACTCGGCGCACGGCACCTGGTGGACCTGTCCGGTCCGGGTCCCGCGCCGCTCGCCGAGGCAGAAGTCCGTGGCCACGACCCGGATGCGTACGTCCCCGGCGGCGGGGGCGGTGACCGTCACGGCGGGGGTCGCCCGGGCCGGCTTGCCGGCCGGACCCGTGCCGCCGTCGCGGAGGAAGGCGACGACGCTGACCCCGGCGAGGACGAGCCCGGCCACCGCGACCGTGGCGACGACCGCGCGCCGTATCCGGGACGGGGGCGGGAGCGGATGCCTGGTCCGGGCAGCGGGCAAGGAGGGCCAGGTGTCGGTCCTCTCGGCGGTGCCGGGTGCGTCCGGGGGCCCGGGGATCGCCGAGCGATCGGCCACCGCACTCGCGGGCTCCACCGACCCGTCCACCGCCGCGCTCGCGGGCTCCACCGGTCCGGCCGCCTCGGCCGCCCGCTCGGCCGCCGGCTCCACCGGCGCGGCCGCCGCCCCCGAGGACCCCACCGTGCCCGGCTCGACCGGCTCTACGGGCTCGACGGGCTCGACGGGCTCGACCTCATCGGCCGCCGCCCCCGCCCCGTCCCCGTCGTCCAAGCCGTCCAAGCCGTCCGAGCCGTCCAGACCGTCCGCCCCGGCAGCCGTGTCCGGCCCCCGGCCCGCCAGCTCCCTCCGTACCGTCCGCCACCGCGCCAGTTCATCCGGCGCCACCCCGCACGCGCGGACGAACACGGTCAGGAGTTCCTCGCGGGGCAGGGTGGCGCGGGCCAGCATGTTCGCCACGGTGGAGCGGGGCAGGACGTCCCCTCGTGCCTCCGCGCGGGCCGAGAGCTCGCGGTAGGTCAGGCCCGACCAGTCCTTGAGGGCCTGGAGGCGCGCGAGGAACTCGGCGGGGGTCCGTGCACCCCGCGGGTCAGGGGTGTGCCGCCCCGGTGTCATCCGCGCCTCTTTCCCTTCCGCCGGACAGGGTTGGGACATGTCCGGGACAGGCCCCAAGCCTTGTTGATCTCGCGCTCCGGCTCAAGAGTGGAACTCGGCATTTCCAGGGGTGATGCCGGGCACGGCGAAGTGGCCCCGACCGTCCACGGGGGGACGGTCGGGGCCACTCGGTGTGTCCGCGTCGGAAAAGATCCGGGACAGGTCAGGACAGAGGACCCGGCGGCGGGGCCGGAAGACCGGCCCCGTAGGGGTCCGTCAGAAGACCGACTCGGCCTCGCGCATGCGGTCCGCCGGGACCGTCTTGAGGCGGGTCACGGCCTCGGCGAGCGGCACCATCTCGACGCCCGTGCCGCGCAGCGCCGTCATCCGGCCGAAGTCGCCTCGGTGCGCGGCCTCCACCGCGTGCCAGCCGAAGCGGGTCGCGAGCACCCGGTCGTACGCGGTCGGCGTGCCGCCGCGCTGGACGTGGCCGAGGATGACCGGGCGGGCCTCCTTGCCGAGGCGCCGCTCCAGCTCGACGGCGAGCTGGTTGCCGATGCCCTGGAAGCGCTCGTGACCGAACTGGTCGATCTCGCCCTTCTTGTACTCCATCGAGCCCTCGGCCGGATGGGCGCCCTCGGCGACGCAGATGACGGCGAACTTCTTGCCGCGGGCGAAGCGCTCCTCGACCATCTTCACCAGGTCGTCGACCTGGAAGGGTCGCTCGGGGAGGCAGATGCCGTGCGCGCCGCCGGCCATGCCGGACTCCAGGGCGATCCAGCCGGCGTGGCGGCCCATCACCTCGACGACCATCACCCGCTGGTGGGACTCGGCGGTGGTCTTGAGGCGGTCCATCGCCTCGGTGGCGACGCCGACGGCGGTGTCGAAGCCGAAGGTGCGGTCCGTGGACGAGATGTCGTTGTCGATCGTCTTCGGGACGCCGACGACGGGCATGCCGGCGTCGGAGAGCATCCGGGCGGCGGTCAGGGTGCCTTCGCCGCCGATCGGGATGAGGACGTCGATGCCGTACTCGCGGGCCAGGTCGGGGGCGGTTGCGGCGGCCTCGGCCAGCCGGTTCCGCTCCAGTCGGGCGGAGCCGAGGATGGTGCCGCCGCGGGCCAGGATGCCGCTGACGGCGTTGAGGTCGAGGGGGCGGAAGTGGCCGTCGAGGAGGCCCTTGAACCCGTCCTCGAAGCCGATGACTTCGTCGTTGTGGCCGGTCAGCGCCCGGTGCACGACCGACCGGATCACTGCGTTCAGGCCGGGGCAGTCGCCGCCTGCGGTGAGGACTCCGATGCGCATCGTGCTGTTTCTCCTGCTCGGTCGCGTTCCTTTGTGAGCCACAGCGATTCTCACACGCCCGGCCTGGGGGGCGCGCTCGCGGTCGCTCCGCGCGTTCCTCCCGCGCCCCTCGCGGAGGCCTTTCGTCCCGGGCTCCCGGGCCCTTCGTCCGGCGGGCGACCTAACTATCGGCGGGGGTATTGTCAAGGGGGTAATGCCGCCCTATCGGGGCTTTCTGAGCACAGCCGGTTGACGCGAGGGACGACGGCGTCGGTCGGCGTACGGGCCGCGAGCGCGCCGCTCGCCCCGGCTCCGCGAGTCCCGTTTTCCGCAGGACTGGACAGGAGACCACGGCGTGACGCGCAGCGTGTACGTGACCGGGATCGACCGCGGTGACGGCCGCCAGGTCGTCGAGCTGGGAGTCATGGAGCTCCTCACCCGCCAGGTGGACCGGGTGGGGGTGTTCCGGCCGCTGGTGCACGACGGTCCCGACCGGTTGTTCGACCTGCTGCGCACCCGCTACCGGCTTTCGCAGGACGCCTCGACGGTCTACGGCATGGACTACCACGAGGCCTCCGCGCTCCAGGCCGAGCGCGGCACCGACGAGCTGGTCTCGCAGTTGGTCGACCGTTTCCACGCGGTCGCCCGTGAGTACGAGGTCGTCCTGGTCCTCGGTACCGACTTCGCCGCCACCCAGCTCCCCGACGAACTGGCGCTCAACGCCCGGCTCGCCAACGAGTTCGGCGCCTCCGTCATCCCGGTCGTCGGCGGCAAGGGCCAGCCGGCGGAGTCCGTACGGTCCGAGGCGCGCAACGCCTTCCGGGCGTACGACGGACTCGGCTGCGACGTGCTCGCGATGATCGTCAACCGGGTGGCGGGCGAGGACCGGGAGGTCATCGCCGAGCGGCTCACCGCCCGGCTGCCAGTGCCCTGCTACGTCCTGCCGGACGAGCCGGCGCTCGCCGCGCCCACCGTCGCCCAGATCAAGCACGCGCTCGGCGCCTCCGTGGTCCTCGGCGACGACGCGGGCCTCGCGCGCGACGCCCTGGACTTCGTCTTCGGCGGCGCCATGCTGCCGAACTTCCTCAACGCGCTGACCCCCGGCTGTCTGGTCGTCACGCCCGGGGACCGGGCCGACCTGGTCGTCGGGGCGCTCGCCGCGCACTCGGCCGGCACCCCGCCGATCGCCGGTGTGCTGCTCACCCTGAACGAGCGGCCCAGCGACGAGATCCTGACCCTGGCGGCCCGCCTCGCGCCGGGCACCGCGGTCATCTCCGTACCGGGCAACAGCTTCCCGACCGCCACCGAACTCTTCGCGCTGGAGGGCAAGCTGAACGCGGCCACTCCGCGCAAGGCGGAGACGGCCCTCGGCCTGTTCGAGCGGCACGTGGACACGGCCGACCTGCTCAAGCGGATCTCGGTGGCCCGCAGCGGCCGGGTCACCCCGATGATGTTCGAGCACGAGCTCATCGAGCAGGCGCGCGCCGACCGCCGCCGGGTGGTGCTCCCCGAAGGCACCGAGGAGCGGGTGCTGCGCGCCGCCGACGTGCTGCTGCGCCGTGACGTCTGCGACCTGACGCTGCTCGGCGACGTCGAGATCATCCGCAAGAAGGCCGCCGACCTGGGCATCACGCTCGCCGGCACCCAGCTGATCGACCCGCAGACCTCGGAGCTCCGGGACTCCTTCGCGGAGAAGTACGCGGCGCTCCGGGCCCACAAGGGGGTCACCGTGGAGCTGGCGTACGACGTCGTCTCGGACGTCAACTACTTCGGCACGCTGATGGTCCAGGAGGGCCTGGCCGACGGCATGGTCTCCGGTTCCGTGCACTCCACGGCCGCGACGATTCGCCCCGCCTTCGAGATCATCAAGACGAAGCCGGACGCTTCGATCGTCTCCTCGGTCTTCTTCATGTGCCTGGCCGACAAGGTCCTGGTGTACGGCGACTGCGCGGTCAACCCGGATCCGAACGCCGAGCAGCTCGCGGACATCGCGGTCCAGTCGGCGGCCACCGCGGCCCGCTTCGGCGTCGAGCCGCGGATAGCGATGCTCTCGTACTCGACCGGCACCTCGGGCTCGGGCGCCGATGTCGACAAGGTGCGGGAGGCGACCAAGCTGGTCCGCGAGGCGCACCCGGAGCTGCGGATCGAGGGGCCCATCCAGTACGACGCCGCCGTCGAGCCCTCGGTCGCGGCGACGAAGCTGCCGGGCTCGGAGGTGGCGGGGCAGGCGACCGTGCTGATCTTCCCGGACCTCAACACCGGCAACAACACCTACAAGGCCGTACAGCGTTCGGCCGGCGCCGTGGCCGTCGGCCCGGTGCTGCAGGGTCTGCGCAAGCCCGTGAACGACCTCTCGCGCGGCGCGCTCGTCAGCGACATCGTCAACACGGTCGCCATCACGGCGATCCAGTCCCAGGTCCCGTCCAAGGGTGAGGAGCTCACCGCATGACCACCCCGACCCCTCCCGCCGCCTCCCGGGTCCTGGTCCTGAACTCCGGCTCGTCGTCGGTGAAGTACCAGCTGCTCGACATGCGTGACGACAGCCGGCTGGCCCAGGGCCTGGTCGAGCGCATCGGCGAGGAGACCTCGCGGCTCGTGCACACCCCGCTGCAGGGCGGTGGTGGCGAGAAGCGCGAGAAGACCGGCCCGATCGCCGACCACGCGGCCGCGCTGAAGGCGGTCGCCGAGGAGCTGGCGGCGGACGGGCTCGGGCTCGACTCCCCCGAACTGGCGGCGATCGGTCACCGGGTGGTGCACGGCGGGCTGCGGTTCACCGAGCCGACGGTGATCGACGGCGAGGTGCTGGCGGAGATCGAGCGGCTCGTACCGGTGGCGCCGCTGCACAACCCGGCGAACCTCACGGGGATCCGTACGGCGACGGCGCTCCGCCCCGACCTGCCGCAGGTCGCGGTCTTCGACACGGCCTTCCACACGACGATGCCGGAGTCGGCGGCGCGGTACGCGATCGACGTGGAGACCGCCGACGCGTACCGGATCCGGCGGTACGGCTTCCACGGCACCTCGCACGCGTACGTCTCACGGGAGACGGCGCGGCTGCTGGGCAAGGAGCCGGCGGAGGTGAACGTGATCGTGCTGCACCTGGGCAACGGCGCGTCCGCCTCGGCGGTGCGGGGAGGCAGGTGCGTGGACACCTCGATGGGTCTGACGCCGCTGGAGGGCCTGGTCATGGGCACCCGCTCGGGCGACGTCGATCCTGCGGTCACCTTCCACCTGAAGCGGGTGGCGGGCATGTCGGCCGACGAGATCGACGTCCTGCTGAACAAGAAGTCCGGTCTGGTCGGGCTCTGCGGCGACAACGACATGCGGGAGATCCGCCGCCGGATCGACGAGGGCGACGAGCGCGCGGCGCTCGCCTTCGACATCTACATCCACCGTCTGAAGAAGTACATCGGCGCGTATTACGCGGTGCTCGGCCGGGTGGACGCGGTGGCGTTCACGGCGGGGGTCGGGGAGAACGCGGCCCCGGTGCGGGAGGCTGCGATCGCGGGCCTGGAGGAGCTGGGGCTCGCGGTGGACGCGGACCTCAACGCGGTGCGTTCGGACGAGGCGCGGCTCATCTCGCCGAACTACGCGCGGGTGGCGGTCGCCGTGGTGCCGACGGACGAGGAGCTGGAAATCGCCCGCCAGACCTTCGCTCTGGTGGGCGGGGAAGCGCTCGGAGGAGTGAACGCCTGAGCACCCCCGCGCCCATTTGTACTTTCCACCAGACGGAATATTCCGCAGTGAAACAAACCGATAGGATCCGCCTCATGCGCCGTTCCAAAATCGTCTGCACGCTGGGCCCCGCCGTCGACTCCTATGAGCAGCTGAAGGCTCTCATCGAGGCCGGCATGAACGTGGCCCGATTCAACTTCAGCCACGGATCCCAGGCAGAGCACCAGGAGCGGTACGACCGCGTCCGGCAGGTCTCCGCCGACACCGGGCGCGCCGTCGGAGTCCTCGCCGACCTCCAGGGCCCCAAGATCCGCCTTGAGACCTTCGCCGAGGGCCCGGTCGAGCTGGTGCGCGGTGACGAGTTCACCATCACCACCGACGACGTCCCCGGTGACAAGTCCATCTGCGGCACCACCTACAAGGGCCTGCCCGGAGATGTCTCCAAGGGCGACCAGGTCCTGATCAACGACGGCAACGTCGAACTGCGGGTCGTCGAGGTCGAGGGCCCCCGGGTCAAGACGATCGTCGTCGAGGGCGGTGTCATCTCCGACCACAAGGGCATCAACCTGCCCGGTGCGGCGGTCAACGTCCCCGCCCTGTCGGAGAAGGACGTCGACGACCTCCGCTTCGCGCTCCGCATGGGCTGCGACATGGTCGCCCTCTCCTTCGTCCGCGACGCCGACGACGTCAAGGACGTCCACAAGGTGATGGACGAGGAGGGCCGCCGGGTCCCCGTCATCGCCAAGGTGGAGAAGCCCCAGGCCGTCGAGAACATGGAGGCCGTCGTCGCGGCCTTCGACGCGGTCATGGTGGCCCGTGGCGACCTCGCCGTCGAGTACCCGCTGGAGCGGGTCCCGATGGTGCAGAAGCGCCTCGTCGAGATGTGCCGCCGCAACGCCAAGCCGGTGATCGTCGCGACCCAGATGATGGAGTCGATGATCACCAACTCCCGTCCGACCCGCGCCGAGGCGAGCGACGTCGCCAACGCCATCCTGGACGGTGCGGACGCGGTCATGCTGTCGGCCGAGTCCTCGGTCGGCGCGTACCCGATCGAGACCGTGAAGACGATGTCGAAGATCGTCACGGCGGCCGAGGAGGAGCTGCTCTCCAAGGGCCTCCAGCCCCTGGTCCCGGGCAAGAAGCCGCGCACCCAGGGCGGCTCCGTCGCCCGCGCGGCCTGCGAGATCGCCGACTTCCTCGGCGGCAAGGCACTGGTCGCCTTCACCCAGTCCGGCGACACGGCCCGCCGCCTCTCGCGCTACCGCGTCCAGCAGCCGATCCTCGCCTTCACGACGGACGCGAACACCCGCAACCAGCTCACCCTGAGCTGGGGCGTCGAGTCCTTCCTCGTCCCGTTCGTGGACAACACGGACGCGATGGTCGACCTGGTGGACGCCGAGCTCCTGAAGCTCCAGCGCTACAACGCGGGCGACACCATGGTCATCACCGCCGGCTCGCCCCCCGGCGTCCCCGGCACGACGAACATGGTCCGCGTCCACCACCTCGGTGGCGGCGAGCAGGCCTAAGTCCCCCCGGACACAAGGATTTACGGCAACGGGCCGCACCTTCCGCGGAAGGTGCGGCCCGTTGCCGTACCGAGAGTAATCTCCCTTTCGCAACGCCGTTCGGCGTGCCATGATCATTACGCCTTCGGGGGGAAGGCGGGGGAACCGCGCGCGTGCGACCACGCGCATCCGAAGGAACCGCACTGACCAGCGGCACCTTCGAGGGACCAGACAGACCGACGAGACCCACCCCGGCGCATACGCGACGGGGTGTTCTTCGTGCTTCCTTCCACCCGGGCAGACCGAGTTGTCGATACGACAGGCTGTGAAGTGCGAAAGACGAAACTGCCGGGCAGGCGGCGCTCCCTGCGCGCCGGACCGGCGAGACGATGGACATCGGGCATCGTCCTCACGACGGCGGCCGCCCTCCTGGGCGGCCTCGTGACCGCCGCCCCCGCGGCGGCCGACGAACCGGGGGACAACCCCACCGACCCCTGGCTGCGGACCCTCCGCATCAGCCTCGGCGCGACGGAGCGGAAGGACCGGTGCCTCGTCTCCGGCGCCGTCCACTACGGAGGCCCGGAGCTGAAGGCGCTGGCCAACAAGGACCTGTCCGGCCCGCCCGCGACGCTGCGCCAGGCCGCGATGTACTGGAACTACGAGCCGTCGATCCTCGCCCAGAAGAACGACGTCGACGCGGGCCAGGCCTACGCCCAGGCCTACCGGGCGCGCCAGGACAAGATCAACGAGATCAACAAGACCTACGCCTCCCTGAGTTTCTCGCAGGGCCGTGGGTACTACATGCCGGACTTCGGCAAGGACATCCTCACCTTCACCGTCGAGACGCAGCGCAACCTGTACCACCAGTCCTTCGTCGACCCGACGCCCCAGCCGGGCCCGGCCGCCGTCGACAAGGCCAAGGAGCTCTTCGACGGCCTGGCCACCGAGGACTTCTGGGCGTCCCAGTACAAGTTCGTGGCGGGTCAGACGCTCGTCGGCTACGGAGCCACCCGGAGCAGCTCGGCCCGTGACATCGCCGACTTCCTGCGCTTCGGCGGATTCCCGAAGACGGCGCCCGTACCGGACTCCCCGGAGTTCCGGAACGAGGTGGAGGCGCTGAAGCTGGCCTGGGCCGGCTGTGACAGCGAGAACCCCATCGACCACTACCGGGCGATGTCCCTGGTGGTCCTCCAGGCCCACACGGAGTGGGAGGCGGAGTACGCGTCCCAGGCCGCGCAGCGCAAGGAGATCGTCACCGCCGAGGCGGCGGCCGCCAAGGAGCTGCGGACCGCCACCGACGCCATGCTGGAGTCGATCCGGCAGGCCTGGCACGCCGACCAGATCCTCTACTGGCAGAAGTACTGGTCCGACAAGAAGAGCTGGGCCAGCTACCCCAAGCCGGCCGAGTTCACCAAGGCGGCCGCCGACCTGAGCACGGCCCGCGCCGCCGCGGCCGCCCAGGTTCCGCTGGCCAACGCCGCCGTGACCCGTGCCAAGACGGCCTCGGACAAGGCCGCCGCCCAGCAGGCCTCCGCGTGGGCGATCGCCGACGCGGCGAAGCTGCCGCGCGGCCGCGGTCTGATGTACGCGCAGCAGTCGGTGCAGGTGGCGAAGGCCTCCTACGCCGCCACGCAGGCCGCCGCCAAGACCGCCCTGACCGCGTCCAACGCGGCCAAAGCCACCGCCGCCGACAGCGGCGCGCTCTACTCGCTGAGCCAGACCCAGGCCCACGCCCTCGCCACCGAGTTCCGCAGGGCCGCCGCCCAGGAGGCCGCCGCCCAGGCCAAGGCCGCCATGCTGGCCGCCGAGGCGCAGGCGAAGGAAGCCGCCGCCAACGCGACCAGGGCGAAGCAGGCACAGGCCACCGCGGAGGCCGCCGAGCAGACGGCCAAGGCCGGTGCGGCCGAGGCCAAGCGTCAGCGCGCCATCGCGGAGGCCGAGAAGGCGAACGCGGCCCGGGAGCGGGCCACCGCGACCCGCGAGCGGGAGAAGGCAGCCGCGGCCGAGACGCGTGCGCAGACCGAACGTGAGGCCGCCGGGCGGGCTCGTACCTCCGCCGAGGGGTCCGCGGCCACCGCGGCCGCCGAGCGCGAGGCGGCCGAAGCCGCCGAGGGCCGGGCCGCCATCGCGCGCTCGACCGCCGAAGCCGCGGAGCGGAACAAGGACGCGAAGGCCTCGCGGGCCGCGGCGCTCGAAGCCGCCGCCGCAGCCTCCGAGGGCACCACCGACGCCGGCGAGGCGCGGCAGGCCGCGACCGCGGCCCGTGCCGCCGCCAACGACGCGACGGACGCGGCCGGCCGGGCCCGGACCGCCGCCAACGAGGCGTCCACCGCGGCGGTCAACGCCCGTGCCGCCGCCACCCGTTCGGCAGCGGCGGCCTCGCGTTCCCGCGCGGCGGCCGACAACGCGTGGTCGGCCTACCTGACCACCAACGCGGCCGCGGCCACCGCCCACGCGGCGGCTGCCGAGGCCATCGACGCCGCCGCCGACGCCAAGGCCAACGCCCGTGAGGCGGAGGCGGAGGCCAAGAAGGCCCAGGCCGCGGCCATCAAGGCCCGCCAGGAGGCGACCGCGGCGAAGGCCGAGGCCGCCGAGACGGCGGCCTGGGCCGCCAAGACTGCCGGTTTCGCCTTCGCGGCCGGGCAGTCGGCCGCCGGTGCCCGTGACGCGGCCCGTGCCGTGACCACGGCCGCCGACGAGGCCATCGCGGTGGGCAGCCCGTACCGCGAGACGGACATCTCGGCCGCTTTCGCGGTCCTGGTGGGCCAGACCGCCAAGCCGCTCGCCGAGCAGCAGGCGGCCGCCGCGGAGGCCAAGGCGAAGGAGGCGGCGAAGGCCGCGGCCGAGGCCAAGGCGCTCGCGGACAAGGCCGCGGGTGACGCCAAGATCGCGGCGCAGGCGTCGGCAGCGGCTGCCGCCGACGCGGCCAAGGCGCTGGAGCACGTGGCCGCGGCCCGCGCTTCGGCGGCGGAAGCCGCCAAGGCCGCGGAGGCGGCCAAGAAGGCGGACGCCAAGGCGCAGGAGTACGACGCGCAGGCCGGCGCCGACGCCATGCAGGCGTCGTTCGCCGCGAGCGACGCCGAGTCGGAGGCCATGGCCGCCGACAGCGAGGCGACCGCCGCCGAGCGCGACGCCGCCTCTGCCCGTTCCTCGGCGTCCGCCGCCGAGCAGGACGCCGGCAGCGCCCGTAACACCGCCACCAAGGCGGAGGAGGACGCCACCGCCGCCGAGGGCGCCGCCACCCGTGCGGTGGAGGACGCCACGGAGGCGGACAAGGCCGCTGACCGGGCGGAGGCCGTCGAACGCGAGGAGGAGCAGCGGGCGATCGAGGAGCGCGTCGAGGCCGACGGTTCCGACGCCGGTGCCGACCTCACGGTCGACGAGGAGGAGCTGCTGCGTCGCGAGTGCGGCGAGGAGTGCGTCGAGGCCTTCCGCGCGGCGAAGGCGCTGACCGGCCAGGGCATCCTCGACTGGCTCGTCAAGAACGGCGGCGAGATCCTCCTGGAGGAGATCGGCTACCGCGACCTGGAACGCTGCTTCACCAAGGGTGACATCGAGAGCTGCCTGTGGACGCTGGCGAAGCTCGTGCCCGTCTCCAAGGTCCTCTCCGTGGGCAAGGCGATCGTCCGGGTGGCCAGCGGTATCGGCGGCTTCCTGGAGAAGTCCGTCATCGCCAAGCGGAAGCTCGACAAGTTCCGCAAGATCATCGATGACGCCAAGCAGGGCAAGGGCAAGGCCTGTCCGGTCAAGCCCAAGCCCGTGTCCGCGCGCTCCGCGTCGTTCGCCGGCGCGCCAGGTGCGGGCACCGCGTTCGGCGCCGCTCCGGCGGGGGCCGGTACGGCACACGCCGCCGTGGCCGCGACGAGCCCGAAGTACCCGGGTGTCGGCACGATCGTGAACGAGGCCGGCATCACCATCCAGATCTACTCCAACGACCACGCCCCGGCGCACGCCCACGTCCAGGGCAAGGGCGCGGAGGTCCGGATCGGCATGAACGGCAAGCCGATCCTCAACGACAAGCCGCCGACCCGGCTCCAGCAGGCCGTCATCGACAACAACATCCGTACCATCAGGGAGAACATCCGAGCAGCCATGGAAAGGTTCAAGGCCAATGGCGGATGCTGACGTCTCCCCGGAACTGCGGGAAGCGCTGCGCGGTCTTGAGGACCGGCTCGGCACGACAGTGACCGACGTGACCGACGGTCACGCCCGCTGGGAGCTGTACCGGGCCGCCCTCGCGTCCGACGCGGCACGGCCCGGCCTGCTGGCCGCGGTCGTCGCCGAATCGGACGGCGCACTCGCGTCCGGAGTCGTCGGCGACGCCCTGGAAAGGGTGCCCCGCGCCGACCGGAACGTCTGGGTCGAGGCCCTCTCCCCCTCGGTGCGCGCCTTCAGTGAGCGCCGGGCGCGTGAGCTGGGCGTCCTGGAGGACCTCCGGTCCGGGGCGGCCCCTGCGCCTGACGCCGGGTCGGTCGCCGACTGGAGCGACTGGCTCCAGCTGCGGATCGCCGCCGAGGTGTCCGACGGGGCGGTCCTCCGACTCCTGGCCGAGTCGGGCCGCACCAAGCGCATCAGGCGCACGGCGACCGAGTCGCTCGGCTGACGCACCGGTACGACACGAACGACGGCCTCCCCGCCCGGAAGGGCGGGGAGGCCGTCGCGTGACAGGGTTCAGGGAGTCAGTTGGGCTCGATCGTGTTGTGGAGGCCCGGGACCCGGAGCGTGCCGCCGAACTGGCCGGCCTGCTTGAGCTTCACGTTGGTGAAGAACACCCACGGGAGGTCGACCGGAGGCGGGGACTCGGCGCTGAAGGTGATCGGGATGAGACCGATGAGGTTGCCCTTCAGCTCCTCCGTGTACATCGTCACCGTGCCGTCGGTGATGGTCGAAGTCGAGCCCTTCTTGGAGCGGACGTGGGCCGTGAGCCCGTCGGAGTGCTCCGTCAGCTGGTGCAGGTTGTCGATCTCCACCGACGACGCGGTGAACTTCAGCACCTTCTTGATCTTGCCGCCGTAGGTCTTCACCTCGACGATGCCGTGGTACTTCAGGCCGCTGAGGGTGAGCTTCGAGCTCTCCAGGCGCCACGACTCGTCCGGGAGCAGCGGGATGCCGGGCTCCAGGTCGGCCGCCGCCAGCGCGGCGTCGTCGCGCTCGGGGCAGGGGAAGTGGGGCTTGGCGCCCTCGGGTATGTCCTCGTCCTTGTTGGCTTCGAGGCCCTTGGCGCTCTCCGGCAGCTCCTTGACCTCGACACCGGCCTTCTCGGCCGCCTCACGGATCGCGGCCTTGGTCTTCTCGGCGGCCGGGTCGGTGGTCGGCTTCGGTGCCGTGGTCGACTTGGGCGCGGTGCTCGCGTCCGGCTCGTCGGCGGTCTCCGGCTTGTCGGCGGGGGCCGTCGTCGACGTGCTCGGGGCGGGTGCCTGGGTCGTCGGGGCCGCCGTCGTGGGCGTCACCGTCGGCTCCGGGTCCGGGCCGTCGAACAGGTCCTTGAGCGCGTCGCCCACGCCCAGCGGGTCGAGCGGGTTCTTCGACTTCGTCGGCGTGGGTGTGGCCGACGGCGTCGGCGTCGCGGTCGGCGCGGCGGTGGTCTTCGCCTGCTCCTGCGTCCGCTGAGTGGTCGCCTGCCCGGTCTCCGTCGCGGTCGGCGTCGGGGTCGCGGTGGCGGACGGGGTCGCGGTGGCGGACGGCGTGGCCGTCGCGGTCGCCGAAGGCGTCGCGGTGGCGGTCGGCTTCGCCGTCTCGGCCGGCTTCTTCGTCTCCGTGGCCTCCGGCGTCGGCTCGTCGGAGCGCGTCACACAGGGGCCGGCCGCGTAGGGGAAGTCCTTGTCGTCGGCGAGGGCGATCTTGGGCGTGAGGCCCATGCCCACGAGCACCGCGGTCGGCATGGCGGCCAGCGCCATGGCCTTGCCCGCAGGGCCCTGGATCCTGTTCAGCAGCGACTTGCGTGGGGCCGCGTGCCGCGGGCCACCCTTCGCGAGCGCCGACTGAGTCTCGTCACCCCGCACTGTTCCTCCCGCCGTTGGCGTCGATCGTCGTTTCGGTGGCGTGGTGCTCCGCCTCGCGCTGCTCCGGGACGCCGGCGGCGTACAGGGCCTCGGTCTCGAACTCGTGCGAGTACGTGGCCTCCTCCGAGGCCTCCGGCTCACCGTCGTGCTCCACCGCGGCGGTCTCCTCGACCGGTGGGGCAGGTGCCCAGGCGACGGACATGCCGCCTCCGATCAGGGCGAACAAGAACCCGACGCCCAGACCACCGAAGTTCGACACCGGGATGGACACCAGCCCGAGGACGATGGTCGCGATGCCCGCGAAGACCCGCACGATGGACTGGAACCACATCGTGAATCCGAGCGTGATGAGCAGCGCTCCGATGATGAGCGCGGCGGATCCGGCGGTCGTCTTCATGGCGAGGGTGACGTTGCCGAGCCGCATGTCCCCGTACGGGAGGTAGGCGATCGGCACACCACCGATGATCGTGAACAGTCCCGCCCAGAAGGGCCGGGTCTGCCGCCAGACCTTGAACCGGTTCTCCTTCTTGGGGACTCCGCGGGAGGCAGGGGTCTCGGCGCTCATGGAAACAGCTCCCTGGAAGCGGTGTTGCTGAGAAAGGGTGGAGAGGTGGGGACGAACCCCGGAGAGGGTGCGGGCCGCCGGAGTGGCCCGCACCCAAGGACCGGGTCAGTCCTGGAAGCACTCCTTCGAGGTGCCCCGGTGCAGGGACAGGCTCAGGTTGGGGAGCTTGAACGTCGCGGCCGTGGTCGCCCAGGCCTTCTGCTCGACGTTGTTGAGGTTCGCCTGCTGGGCGCGCTGGGCGAAGCCGTTCAGGTTGACCCTGTCCGAGGGCGTGCCCGGCGCGACGCCCGGCTTGTTCTTGTCCTCGGCGTTCATCGCGCCCGTGGCCACGCCGATGTCGATCTTCTTGAACTCGGCGTCCGACTTCAGCGAGGAGACGTCGAGGTAGATGTCCTCGGCGTAGACACGCTTGTTCGGGTCCTTGGAGCCCTCGGTGCCGGCGGTCAGCTGCAGGGTGACGTCACCGATGAAGGGAACCTTCGGCGTCACGACCGACTGGCACATGTCGGTGATGTAGGCCCTGGAGAAGCCGGAGACGGCGACCGGGGCCGCGAAGGGCTTGCCCTCGAGGTCCTTGCCGGCGTCGACGCTTCCGTACTGGACGAAGTCGTAGCCCTCGAGGCTCTTCGCCTTAACCTTGAATTCCTGGCCGGAGATGCTGAAGGACGCGGCGAGCGCACCCTGGGCCAGGCCGACACCGATCGCGGCCGTCGCGGCCACGCTCGGGACCATGACGACGGCGAACCGCTTCCATCTGGTTCCGCCACGAACCTGGGACTTCATGAGAATTCCTCCTTCTCGGACGTACATCTCCGGAAGGGCGCGGGGCCCGTCCTGGGATGGGAGAAGAGCTACGTCCTCGGGAAGGAGAGCGCCGAGGCATCAGGCGGCGCGTTGCGCGTCCGAATCACCGGCGATCACCCCCGAGCGACAACCATGGGCCGCGCATTGGCGCACGACCTGATTGGACAGGCCCCGTTCGATGAGAGCGGGAACCCCCCTGTCCATGACCGGTGCCGGAACACCGGTCCGCCCGGTGGGGACCCTCCCCGCGTCCCGGATGGTTGCCGGGGTGGTGCGGTTCGGACCGAGCGTCGCCGATGCTGGTCCATTCCGGGCCCCCGCACAAGGGGGTTCGTTACTGGCTAGTAACGGGTGGATAACCGCGTCATGGCGGGGCGGGGCCGACCGGACACTCAGGGTGCGGTCGAGTGACGTCCAATATCAGCAGATCATCGGAAGAATGCGGACAGAATCGCAGGTTCGATTTACTGCAAGTAACAGCGGCCGCGATTACCAAGTTTTGGTAAAGCGCGGCCGCGTTTTGTCGCTCTGTTGCCAAATCGCCGAACGATCAGGCGCTGTCGGCGGGGCTAGAACAGCACCCGGGCCAGGGCCTGCCGGGCCGCCGTCACCCGCGGGTCGTCGGAGCCGATCACCTCGAACAGCTCCAGGAGCCGCAGTCGCGCCGCGTCCCGGTCCTCGCCCACCGTGCGGCGCACGGTCTCGACGAGCCGCCCGAAGGCGTCCTGCACATGACCGCCCACCAGATCGAGGTCGGCGGCGGCGATCTGCGCGGTGACGTCGGCCGGGCCGTCGGCGGCGGCCTTGCGGACGGCGGCCGGGTCCAGGTCCTGCACCCGGGTGAGGAGTTCGGCCTGGGCCAGACCGAGCTTGGCCTCCGGGTGGGCCGGGTCGTCGGCGAGCACGTTCTTGTACGCCTGGACGGCGCCGGCCAGATCACCGGCGTCGAGCGCGGACATGGCCGCTTCGAGGAGCGCGTCGTACGGGCCCACGCGGGGCGCGGCCTCGGCCGCACCGCCGTGGGGACCCTCGGCGTCGGCGTCGACGACGATGCCGGTCAGACCGAAGCGCTCCTCGCCGATCTGGATCAGCTGGTCGAGGGTCTCGCGGATCTGGGCCTCGGGCACGGCGCCCTGGAAGAGCGGCAACGCCTGACCGGCGACCACCGCGAAAACGGCCGGAATTCCCTGGATGCCGAACTGCTGCATCAGCATCTGGTTGGCGTCGACGTCGATCTTCGCGAGCAGGAAGCGGCCGTTGTACTCGACGGCGAGCCGCTCCAGGAGGGGGCCGAGCTGCTTGCAGGGCTCGCACCACTCGGCCCAGAAGTCGAGGACGACCGGGACCTCGGCGGAGCGCTGGAGCACCTCGCGCTCGAAGCCGGCCTCGTCTACGTCGATCACCAGGGCGGACGGGGGCACGGCGGCGGTGCCACCCTGCCGGGCGGTTTCGGCGCGCGTCTGCTCCGCCTTCGCCTTGGCCTCTCCGGCCGCCTTCACCGCGGCGAGGTCGACGACGCCGCTCATGGACATGTTTCGGGGCTGCATGCGTACATCCTCCCCCTTCCGCGTGCGTAACCGGTAAGTCATGGCTGAACCGTGCCGTCCGCACGTCTCCCGCCGGTGTGCGAGACGTGGGGCGACACGGTTCTTCTCTTCGTCTTCGGTTCCGCACCGGGTCCCCACCCGGTGCGTGGTCGCACCGGGTCCCCACCCGGTGCCGTGGTTGTCGCTCAGGCCGCTCATTGCCTTTCGCTACAGGTCGTAGCGTAACTCTCCGGGGAGAGCCGGGGGGAGAGCGCGGGCCCGATCCGTACGGTGAACTGCCTCACACACCGCCCCTCTGGTGCCGTACCTACCGGCGGGTATGGTCGACGTCCATGTGTAGCCGCACCACCAACCCCCGCAGCAGCCGTACCGGGCGCCCCCGCTCCACCGAGGCCGACACGGCCATCCTGGAGGCGACCCGCGCGGCCCTGGTCGAGCTGGGCTGGTCCAAGCTCACGATGGGGGACGTCGCCGGCCGGGCCGGGGTGGCGAAGACGACCCTGTACCGCCGCTGGGCCAACAAGAGCGAGCTCGTGGTGGACGCCGTGGCCGTTCTCTTCGATGAACTCGAACTGCCCGACCTCGGTTCCCTCCAGGCCGACATCGAGCATGTGGTCCTGCAGTTCGCGACCCTCCTCGAACGTCCCGAGACCAAGACGGCCCTGATGGCGGTGGTGGCCGAGTCGACCCGCGACGAACCCCTGCGCGAGCGCATACGGGCCTCGATCGTCGACCGGCAGAAGCGGCTCGTCCTGGAGGGCCGGATGCGGGCGCAGCGGCGCGGTGAGCTCCCGGCGGACCGGGACCCGGTCGCGGTGGACGCCACCGACGACCTGATCTTCGACGTGATCGCGGGCGCCGTCGTGCACCGCGCCCTGGTGAGCGCGGAGCCGGTCGACGAGCCGTGGGTGGCGCGCCTCTCGGCGCTCCTGGTGGGCGGTCTGGGCGCGGCGGCCGCCCACGGCTGAGGACCTCATGAGGGAGGGGCGGTACGGGAACTCCCGTACCGCCCCTCCCTCATGACAAGGGATCAGAAGCCCGGGGGCTCCGTGTAGACGCCCCACTCGTCGCGCAGCGCGTTGCAGATCTCGCCGAGGGTGGCCTCGGCGCGGACGGCCTCCAGCATCGGGGCGATCATGTTCGAGCCGTCCCGGGCGGCGGCCAGCATGGCGTCGATCGAGGCGCGGACCTTGGCGTCGTCGCGGCGCTCCTTGCGCTCGCCGAGGACCCGGACCTGCTCCCACTCGACCTCGTGGCTGACCCGGAGGATCTCCAGGTCGCCGGTGACGGAGCCGTGGTGGACGTTGACGCCGACGACCCGCTTGTCGCCCTTCTCCAGGGACCGCTGGTACTGGAAGGCGGACTCGGCGATCTCGCCGGTGAACCAGCCGTCCTCGATGCCGCGCAGGATGCCGGAGGTGATCGGCCCGATCGGGTGCTGACCGTCCGGGTGGGCGCGGCGGCCGCGCTCCTTGATCTGGTCGAAGATCTTCTCGGCGTCGGCCTCGATGCGGTCGGTGAGCTGCTCGACGTACCAGGAGCCGCCGAGCGGGTCGGCGACGTTGGCGACGCCGGTCTCCTCCATCAGCACCTGCTGGGTGCGGAGCGCGATCTCGGCGGCCTGCTCGCTGGGGAGCGCGAGGGTCTCGTCGAGGGCGTTGGTGTGGAGGGAGTTGGTGCCGCCGAGGACGGCGGAGAGGGCCTCGACCGCGGTGCGGACGACGTTGTTGTAGGGCTGCTGGGCGGTGAGGGAGACACCGGCGGTCTGGGTGTGGAAGCGCAGCCACTGGGCCTTGTCGGTCTGGGCGCCGTACACCTCCTTCATCCAGCGCGCCCAGATCCGGCGGGCGGCGCGGAACTTGGCGATCTCCTCGAAGAAGTCGAGGTGGGCGTCGAAGAAGAAGGACAGGCCGGGGGCGAAGACGTCCACGTCGAGGCCGCGGCTGAGGCCGAGCTCGACGTAGCCGAAGCCGTCGGCGAGGGTGTACGCGAGCTCCTGCGCGGCCGTGGCCCCGGCCTCGCGGATGTGGTAGCCGGAGACGGAGAGCGGCTTGTACGCGGGGATGCCCTGCGCGCAGTGCTCCATGAGGTCGCCGATGAGGCGCAGATGGGGCTCGGGCTCGAAGAGCCACTCCTTCTGCGCGATGTACTCCTTGAAGATGTCGGTCTGGAGCGTGCCGTTGAGCACGGCCGGGTCGACGCCCTGGCGCTCGGCGGCGACCAGGTACATGCAGAAGACGGGTACGGCGGGGCCGGAGATCGTCATCGAGGTGGTGACGTCGCCGAGCGGGATGTCCTTGAAGAGGACCTCCATGTCGGCGGCGGAGTCGATGGCGACACCGCAGTGGCCGACCTCGCCGAGGGCGCGGGGGTCGTCGGAGTCCCGGCCCATGAGGGTGGGCATGTCGAAGGCGACGGAGAGGCCGCCGCCGCCGGCGGCCAGGATCATCTTGTAGCGCTCGTTGGTCTGCTCGGCGTTGCCGAAGCCGGCGAACTGGCGGATGGTCCAGGTCCGGCCGCGGTAGCCGGTCGCGTGGAGTCCCCGGGTGTAGGGGTACTCGCCGGGCCAGCCGATGCGCTCGAACCCCTCGTAGGTGTCGCCGGGCCGGGGCCCGTAGACGGGCTCGACGGCGTCGCCGGAGAGCGTGGTGAAGTCGGCGTCCCGCTTGCGGGCCTTGTCGTAACGGGCCTGCCAGCGACGGCGGCCTTCCTCGATGGCGTCAGCGTCCATGCTTCGAATTTACTAGGACGTCCTAGTAAATGTCGATGGCAAACCTCCGCACATACGTGCGGAGGCAGGGGGTCAGGCCTTGACCGGCTCCGGCCGCGCGCCGCTGACCAGCGGAAGCGTCTCGGCGACGACCTTGCGCTCGACGAAGAACGCGGCGAACGGAATCGTGCCGGAGATCAGGACCCAGAGCAGCTTCCCGAACGGCCACCGGGCCTTGGAGCCCAGGTCGAAGGCGAAGACCAGGTAGATGATGTAGAGGACACCATGGGCCTGGGAGACCGCGAAGGTCACGTCCTCGCCCATGTCGAACCCGTACTTGAAGATCATGCAGGTGCACAGCACAAGCAGCATGACGGCGGTGATGTACGCCATGACGCGGTAACGGGTCAGCACGCTGGATTTCATGCCGTCGAGCGTAACGGCACGTTCCGGGCGATCTTCGCGCGGGTCAGCTCTCGTCGAAATCCTGCGCGCTCACCCGCAGCGGGCGCAGCATCGCGAAGATCTCCGCGCACTCCTCCGCGTCGTACGCGCCGAGACCGAAGTCCATCTCCATCAGGTCGCGGGTGGCCGCTTCGACCACCTCGCGGCCCTTCTCCGTGATGGAGGCGAGGGTTCCGCGGCCGTCGTTGGGGTTGGGCCGCTTGTCGACGAGACCGGACTTCACGAGCCGGTCCACCGTGTTCGTCACGGACGTGGGGTGGACCATCAACCGCTCGCCGATCTTGGACATCGGCAGCTCGCCCGCCTTCGAGAAGGTGAGCAGCACCAGGGCCTCGTACCGCGCGAAGGTCAGCCCGTACGGCTTGACCACGGCGTCGACCTCCGCGAGGAGGATCTGGTGGGCGCGCATGATCGAGGTGATCGCGGCCATCGAGGGGACCGGGCCCCAGCGCTTCTGCCACAGTTCGTCGGCGCGGGCGATGGGATCGAAGGGGAGACTGAGCGGCTTCGGCACGCGTCGACCTTACCCATGGGGAACTTGACGGTCAGCCCCGTCTCGTTCCTCGGTCGCCCCGGCCGCCCGCAGCTCGGCCGCGGCGGCGAGGAGACAGAGCGTGCCGAGGACTCCCGTGCCTGCGACGACCGCGTGCACGGGGGCGAACTCGGCCGCGATCCCCGCCCCGGCCATGCCGATGCCCTGGACGGTCATCATCCCCGCCGTCATCAGGGTCATGGCCCTGCCCCGCTGCTCCTCCGGGACCGCGGCGACGAACCAGGCGTCCAGACCCAGGGTGTACGCACCGGTGGCGCCCGCCAGGAAGAGGGCGACGGCCGCGAGGGCGACGCCGGGCTCGGGGGCGTACAGCAGATAGGGCAGGACGCCGGTCACCGCGAGCGGCAGCACGATCCGGGAGCGGGTCGCGGCGCTGAGGAACGCCCCGGCGAACAGCTCGCCCGTGATGGTGCCGACGGGCAGCGCGCACATGAGCAGACCGAGGGCAGCGGTGGAGACGCCGATCTCGTCGGCGTACGGGGCGGCGAGCGCCTCCGGTACGACGGCGAAGAGCGGCGGCACCCAGAACATCACCATCAGCGCGCGCACCCGCCGGTTCCTCAGCACGGCCCAGGTGCCGGAGAGCCCGCTCGCGGCCGCCTTCCCGGCGGCGCGGGCCGGGCGGCGGACGGTGCCGAACCGGAGCAGCAGCGCGGAGACGAGGAAGGTGGTGGCGGTGACGGCGAGGGCGCCGCGCGGCGGGACGACGGTGAGCAGGACCCCGCCGACGGCGAAGCCGGTGAGCAGGGCGCTCTGGGAGACGATCCGCAGGAGGGAACGCCCGAGGACGAAGAGGTCGCCCTCGCCGAGGATGTCGGCGAGGGTCGCCGTCCGGGTGCCGTTGAAGACGGGCGAGACGACGGCGATGGCACAGCGCAGTACGAGCAGGACGGCGACGGGGGTGGCGGGGACGACCATGAGGGCGACGCAGCCGGCGCAGAAGAGGTCGCAGACGACGAGGATCCGCCGGGGCGGGAGCCGGTCGGCGAGCCCGGCCAGCAGGGTGCCGCCGACGAGATAGGGGAGGAACCCGAGCGCGAAGGTGAGGGAGGAGAGGAGCGGGGAGCGGGTGAGGTCGTAGACGAGCACGGTGAGCGCGAGCTCACTGACGACGACCCCGAGCAGCGAGAACAGATGGGCCACGAAGACGACCCGGAACTCCCGCACCCGGAAGACGGCGCGGTAACCGGGGCGGTCGGGGGTGGGGACGGACCCACGTGCGGGGTCGGTTCCGGGTGCGGGGGCGGTTCCGGGCAGCGTGGCGTCGGGCAGCGTGGTGTCGGGGTGGTCGTGCTTCGGCATGTTCCGCAGCGTGCCGTCGGCACCCCGGCCGGCCCTAGACTTTCGGATCCAGACGAATCTTCCGGACGGAGGCGGGGACGACCGTGCCGTACCACCTGCGCTTCGGGGAGGCCGATCCGCTCCGCATCCGGTTCGCGATCTCACCCCTCTGGGAGACCCACGCCGCCGTGCGGGTCCTCGCGCGGCCCCGACAGCAGGGCTACCACCTGCCCTGGATGCGGCGGATCGCCGGGGCAGCGCGCGGGCTCGACCTCGGGCCGCTGCACCTGCTGATGCCGCAGTCCGGGCACAGCCCGGACTTCCTCTATCCGCCGCCGATCAGGCCCGCCGCCGCGTTCGAGGAGGAGATCGCGGCCGTGCGGGAGACCGGTCCGGCGCTCGCCCTCGTCGACTTCGAGCGGGCGCTCGCCGATACGCCGGGCGCTGCCGCCACGGCGGAGGGGCGGCGGATGCTCGCCGATCCGGCGGGCGCGGTGGGCCGGCTCGCCGATCTGCTCCAGGCCGCGTGGGAGGCGCTGATCGCGCCCGAGTGGCCGCGCCTGCGGGCGCTCCTGGAGGCGGACGTGGCGTACCACTCGCGACGGCTCGCGGACGGCGGCCTCGAACGGCTGCTCGCCGAGCTGCACCCGTCCTTCGACTGGGCCTCGGAGACCGCGACGCTCAGGGTGGACTACCACGGCGAGCACGATCGCCCGCTGGACGGGCAGGGGCTGGTCCTGATGCCGTCGGTGTTCACCTGGCCGGACGTGGTGAGCGGTTTCGATCCGCCGTGGCAGCCGACGGTGGTGTATCCGGCGCGCGGGATCGGCGGGCTGTGGGCCGAGCCCCGGGACCGTACGCCGGAGGCGCTCGCCCGGCTCCTCGGCCGGGCTCGGGCGGACGTGCTGTGCGCCCTGGACGAGCCGGCCGGGACGACGGCGCTGGCGCACCGGCTGGGCCTGGCCGCGTCCTCCGTGTCCTCGCACCTGTCGGTGCTGCGGGACGCGGGGCTGCTGACCTCCCGGCGCTACGGCCACCAGGTGCTGTACGAGCGGACGCCGCTGGGGATCGCGGTGTCGCAGCCCGGAACCGACTGACCGTCATGCCAGGATGGCCCCGCTTCATCCCCGTACGCGCTGTGCCCGCCGTACCCGACCCTGGGGGCCGGATGTCCCGCCGCACCGCCACCGCCCTCGCGCTGGCCCTCGTCTCCGCGCTGCTCCTGACCGGCTGCGGCGAGGACGAGCGCCCCGGGGGGCCCGTCGGGCCGCCGTCCACGCGCGGCGAGAGCGCGGCCCCGGCCGGCGGCTCCCCGTTCTGGGTCGACCCGGAGAGCGACGCGGCCCAGCAGGTCCGGCGGTACGAGGCAGAGGGCAGGACCGAGGACGCCCGGGTCCTGAAGCGGATCGCGGACCGGGCCGTCGCGGACTGGCCGGCCGGGGACGATCCCGTACCGGAGATCACCCGCGCGGTCCGGGGCGCGGCGGCGGAGAACCGTACGGCCGTGTTCGTGGCGTACAACATCCCGCACCGCGACTGCGGCATGTACTCGGCGGGCGGTTCGCACGACGCGCAGGCCTACCGGAACTGGATCGACTCCTTCGCCACCGCGCTCGGGGAGTCCTCCGCGGTCGTCGTCCTGGAGCCGGACGCGGTGCCGCACATCGTCGACGGCTGCACCCCGGCCCAGTACCACGACGAGCGGTACCGGCTGCTCGCCGAGGCCGTCGAGCGGTTCAAGCGGCAGCCCCGCACCCGGGTCTATCTGGACGCGGGCAATCCGGCCTGGATCGACGATCCGGGGAAGCTGGTGGAGCCGCTGCGCCGGGCGGGGGTCGCCCACGCGGACGGCTTCTCGCTGAACGTCTCCAACTTCCAGACGAACGACACGGTGAGGGACTTCGGCGCCTCGCTCTCCGGGCTGCTCGGCGGCACCCACTTCACGGTGGACACCAGCCGCAACGGCGACGGCCCCCTCCCCGGCGACGGGGCGGAGGCCTGGTGCAATCCGCCGGGCCGGGCCCTCGGCGTACCGCCGACGGACCGGACGGGCGACGACCTGGTCGACGCCTATCTGTGGATCAAGCGCCCCGGCGACTCGGACGGCACCTGCCGGGGCGGCCCGGCCGCCGGTACCTGGTGGCCGGAGTACGCCCTGGGCCTGGCGCGCAGGGCGAAGGGCTAGGCCACCGCCGACGGCTCGGGGCTCAGGGCTCAGGGCTCAGTCCACCTGGATCCATTTCGCCTCGGACGGGATGCCGTTCGCGTCGGTGACGAAGAGCATGTACCAGCCGGGCGGGACGAGCGTCTTGTCCTGCGGTACGTCGACGGTGACCGTCGTCCCGTCCTGGCTCCTCGTCAGGCCCAGCTCCACCGAGCGCTGTTCGACGTCGGTGCTGTGGGTGACGGCGCTGGGCCGCATGAGCCGGGCCCCGGTGATCCGGCGGGCGTCCTGGGTGCGGAAGGTGGCGCGGCCGTTCTGGTCGAGTTCCTCCGGGCCCTCCCCCAGGGCGGGCCGGTCGGTGCCGGCCCGGTGGAGGTAGGGCGGGGTGAAGACCTCGATGCGCTGCTCGAAGGTGCCGAGCTTGGTGTTGTCCTTGTCGTCGAAGAGCGGGTCGGAGCCGAAGGTGGCGACCCGGCCGTCGGGGAGCAGCAGCGCCTCGGAGTGGTAGTTGCGGCCGACGGTGGGTTCGGCGGCCTCGGTGAAGGCGTTGCTCCTCGGGTCGTAGAACTGCGCCTTGAGGATGTCGCTGCCGCCGCGGCCCCGGTAGTCCTCGGAGCCACCGGTGGTGAGGACGGTGTCGTCGGGCAGCAGGACGCTGCTGAGGTAGCGGGTGCCCTGCGGGAGCGAGGGCCCGTCGGTGAAGACGGGGCTGTCCTCGGACACGTCGACGATGGAGGTGCGGGCGGTGGACTTGGGCGACTCGCCGACCCCGCCGCCGCCGAGGACCATGACCTTCTGGTGCTGGGCGGGCGGAAGCAGCAGGGAGGCGGAGGTCTCCAGCTGGTCGGGGTCGGTGAGCCCGCCGAGCTTGGTGAAGGAGTTCTTCCTCAGGTCCCAGAGGCCGGGTTCGCGGCCCTTCTCGGCGGGGCCGTAGCCGGCGTTGGAGCCGGTGTAGAGGAGCTTGCCGCCCTTGGTGAGGAAGAGGGAGGGGTAGGTGGGGAAGTAGCGGAAGGGGCCCTTGGACCACTTCTTGGTCGCGGGGTCGTAGATCTCGTTGTCGCCGGGGACGACGTCGCCGACGTCGTTGAGTCCGGAGACGGCGAGGACCTTGCCGTCGTCGAGGGTGACGAGGGTGGGGTACCAGCGGGCGTCCTTCATGGGGGCGACCGGGATGTACCTCTCGGCCTTCGGGTCGAACTCGTAGGCGCCCTTGATGCCCTGGAAGTCCTGCTTCTCGGTGGTGAGCTTCTGCGCGAGCCCGTAGACGTCGTCGACGGCGTCGCCCTTGAGGCCGACGACCTCGTACTGCGCGGCCTCGGTGGTGAGGGCCTGTGGGCCCTCCTCGCGGGCCTCGACGAAGACCCGGGCCTCGGCGGCGGTGACCTTGGTCTTCCACGGCTTCATCTGTCCGCTCTCGAAGTACGAGATCTCGAACTCGCGCTTGGCCTTGGGGACGGTGACGTCGAACTTGGAGACGTACTCGACCCCGGACGGGGAGCGGAAGACGGTGCCCTTCTTGAGGGTGACCGCCTTGTCGGGGCTCTCGTTCTTGACCCGCATGCCGCCGCCGGCCCTCTTGACCTCGCCGTCGAGGATCTCGTAGCGGGCGGTGCCGCCGGCGACGAGCAGCCGGCCGTCGGGGAGCTGGGTGTGGCCGGAGCAGAAGAAGTCCACGGGGGTGGGGATCTCCTTGAAGGTGTTCTTCACCGGGTCCCAGAGGATGGTCTCGAAGGTGCCGGCGTCGAAGTTCTTCTGGCTGTTGCCGGAGCCTGCGATCAGCAGCACCTTGCCGGTGTGGAGCAGGGCCGCGTGGATGGCGTTGATCCGGAATCGGTCGGGGACCGCGACCTCGGTCCAGGAGCCGAAGCGCCGCTGGTAGCCGGGCTGGGCGATCTTGTACGCGTGGTACTTCTCCTCGGCGAAGGAGACGGCGGCGGGGGCGTTGAGCGCGGCGAGGACCAGCACCGCTCCGCCGCCGAGCAGGGTCTTCCTGAAGTTCTTCGACGGCCGGTGGGCCATGGCTCAGCTCCCTCCGGTCGTCGTGGGGGCGGGGGTGACTGGAGCGGTCGGGTGCCCGGGGGCGGCCTCGACCCCTTCGCGGGCGTCGGCGAGACCGCGGGCCCGGAGGCGGGCACGGGCGTGTTCGCGGACGCGCCGCACGCGCCGGTCCCGGAGGGTCGTGAAGATCCAGAGGGAGATCGGGGCGAGCGCGATGACCAGGGCGAGGACGGCCCAGGTGCGCATGGCCGCGTGGCCGTGCCCGAAGTGGACGGAGGCGGCGAGGGAGGCGACGAGGACCGCCGCCCAGTAGAGGTGGATGCGGAAGGTCAGGATGCCGTCGGGGCTCGCCCCGCCGCCCTTGGGGGTGACGACGAAACGGCCGCGGGTGCGGAGGACCGCCGAGCCGAGGGACTTGAGGTAGATGGGCGCGGAGAGCGCGGACATCGCCATGCCGGCGAGGCCGCCGGAGCCCTCGGGTTCGTGGGGCGAGACGTTGTGCCGCCGGTTCCAGAGGTAGAGGCCGATCTGGAGGGCGACGGCGTCGCTGTAGATCATCAGCCACACCGAGGTGGAGACCTGGGTGCCGGAGGCGCCGAACCAGAGGTAGAGGACGCAGCTGAGGATGCCGAGGAGCCAGTTGACCGCCGTCATCGGGTAGTAGACGAGCATCAGGGTGTAGTTGAGGAAGCGGCCCGGCGGAGTACGGAAGGGCGCCTTCCAGTACTGCTTGACGATCGTCTCGTACGTGCCCCGGGACCAGCGGAGCTGCTGGGAGAAGAAGTCCGTCCAGGAGGCCGGGCCCTCGCCCACCGCGAGGACGTCGGGTGTGTAGACGGAGCGCCAGTAGTGGCCGGTGCGCGGGTTCTTCCTGCGGTGCAGTTCGAAGCCGGTGGCCATGTCCTCGGTGATCGAGTCGTACAGGCCGCCGATCTGCTGGAGGGCGGAGATCCGGACGGCGTTGTTCGTGCCGACGAACATGGGCGCGTGGTAGCGGTTCCCGGCGCGCTGGATGAGGGCGTGGAAGAGGAACTGCTGGGACTCGGCGGCCTTGGTGACGATGTTGGTGTAGTTGCCGTACACCTGCGGTCCGACGACGAAGGCGATGTCGGGGTCGCGGAAGTAGCCGAGCATCCGCTCCAGGAAGTCGGGGAGCGGGACGTGATCGGTGTCGACGGAGGCGAAGTAGTCGTAGGAGTCGCCGTGCATGGCGAGCCAGGCGTTGTAGTTGCCGTGCTTGGTCCTCGCCTTGTGGACGCCCTTCCTACGGTTCCACTCGGGGACGCCGGCCCGGCTGAAGTGGCGTACGCCCAGCTCGGCGCAGAGGGCCTTGGCCTCGGTGGAGTCGCCCTCGTCGAGGAGCCAGACGTCGAGCGGCCCGTCGTGCCGCAGCCGGCCGGCGCCTTCGAGGGTGCCGCGGACCACGGAGAGCGGCTCCTTGCCCGGGACGTACGTGGTGAGGAAGGCGACGCGGGTGCCCTTCTCGGCGTACACGGGTATCGGGTCGCGGGCGACCATGGTGGCGTGGGCGATCGACGTGACGTTCACCAGCATGAAGAGGCAGATGAGACCGATCGACACCAGCATCACGGTGTCGAGGTGGACGAGCCGGCGGTCGCCGCCCTCCCGGACGGTCCAGTGGCTGGGCCAGACGAGATAGGCCAGGAGCAGCGCCGAGAGGACCGGCGCGAGGCTCATGAGGAGAACGGCTCGTACGCGGTGCGGCTCCTTCGAGAGCAGGCTTCGGTACCGCACCGTGTAGGCCACCGGGTCCGGTTCCGTGAGCGGACCGGCGAGTCGGCTGTGGGTGTCGTAGTCGTAGCCTCCCAGCCGCACGGTGCCTCCAGCTGCCCTCGAACGGGTAGGTAACCCAAACGGGTAGATAACCCAACAGAAGGGGCAAACGGTCGGTGTGTCGACTGGAGTAGTCCGAGTGGGCGGTCTTGACGCACCCCTACTTCGCGCGGCCGCGCTGCCGCCGCAGTGTGTACGTGACGGCCTTTCGGGCGACCGGGTTCAGCTCCTCGACGGCCGCCATCAGGGCGCCGAGCTGCTCAAGGGCCGCGAAGGCCGCCTCCGCGCCCGCCGGGTCGACGCCCTCGTACAGTTCGAGCCCGACGAAGGAGGCGCCGACCGCGCGGGCGAGCCCGGCGGGGTCGGTGAACTCGGCGATCGGGGTCCCCGCGAGGACCCGGACGAGCACCTGCTCGATCTCGGCGATCCACAGGTCGAGCCCGGCGACCGTGGCCGGCACGAGCCGGGGGTGCGCCTGCGCCCCCGCGAGCAGCTGCCCGAGGAAGGCGACGTGACCGGCCGCCCGCTCCTCCTCGTGCAGCTCCCGCCCGAAGGCGAGCAGCTCGGTCAGACTGCCGACCTCGGCCAGGCGCTCGCGGTGGCGGGCGACCCGCTGCTCGGCGCCGTGCCGGCAGGCCGCGGCGAGCAGCTCGTCGACGGAACCGAAGTGGTAGAAGACGAGGGCCTGGTTCACCCCGGCGGTGGTCGCGATGGCCCGGGCGGAGGCCTTGGTGATGCCCTGCTCGACGAGGGTCCGCAGGGCGCCTTCGAGCAGCTTCTCCCGGGTCTCCTGGCTGCGGGCGTCCTGCCCCTTGGCGTCCCCGGCCCTCCTGCTCCTCAGGCCCCCGCCCGCGGTCCCGCTCACGCCCGTACCTCCTCGCGCACCGGGCGCAGCCCGGCGCGCACCCCGTGGGAGCCTACGTCGGCGTACCGGGCGGTGAAGGACCCCTCGTAGCCGAAGAGCGGGCCGAAGCACCGGTTGACCACCCGCACCTTGATGCGGAAGCGGCCGGTGCGCTCGTCGAAGGACTCGCGCACCTCGGCGCGGCCGCCGACCAGTTCCGGGACGCGCACGTCCAGCGGACCCTCGCGGAAGCGGTGTTCGCCGGAGCGGATGAGGAGCGAGCCGTCCGGTTCGGCGGACATGTGCAGATCGCTGGCGAGGTGCTGATGGGTGCCGAGGTAGTCGAGGACGCAGTCGCGCTCGGGACTGTGGACCATGGTGGCGTCGAAGCGCCGGGGCCCGCCGGGCAGGGCGAAGGTCCGGACGAAGGTGACGGTCTCGCGCCCGTACGAGTCCGCGTACGGCACGTTCTCGATGGTGAAGGGGACGTCCCGGCCGGTGCGGGGCAGCAGGATGTTCCGCAGCCCGCCGACCGCGAGGAAGGGCTTCACGAAGGCCCGGCCGTGCCAGATCCGGTCCATGACGCCCCGCCCGACGCACAGCTCCCCGCTCGCGAGCCCGACGGAGAAGCGCCGCTGGAGCTCGGGGTGCAGTCGCTCGAAGGCCGCGTCCCCCATGGCGGTACGGAAGATCGAGGTCATGACTGCTCCAGGGCGGGCTTCGGGACGGACTTCGGGGTGCGCATGGCGACGCGCTTCGTGGTGGGCCCCAGGGTGGGCTTCAGGGTGGCGAGGAGCCGGGGCTCCCGGGTGCGGGCGGGCGGGGTGCGCAGACAGCGCCGGGCCGCGGGGGTACGCGGCGAGGGCGGCAGGAGGACGGCGGCGGCGAGCCCGAGGACGGTGAGCGGCACCGCGGCCGGCGAGACGAGCCCGAGCGGCAGCCAGGTGGCCGCGAGGGGGGCGGCCACGAGGAGGACCCGGGCGAGGAGTTCGAGGAGCCAGTGGGCGAGCGCGCGCTCGGGCGCGACGCCCCGCTCGCACCAGAGTCGCAGCCGGTCGAAGGACCAGGCTGTGGCCCACCCCATGAGGGGCCGGAAGACGAGCCGGTCGGCGAGGCGGCCGAAGCGGCCCCAGCGGGGGCGGTAGTCGTAGCCGGTGAGGAAGCGGACGCCGTCCGGGGTGGGGACGTATCGCCAGTAGCCGCTGCCCTCGGCGAGGAGCGAGAGGGGGTGCGGCGAGGAGAACCGGAGGGCGGAGACCCGGTCGCCGCCGGCCCGGTGGCGCTCCCCCGCGGAGACACCGGTGCCGGCGACGACCAGGAAGGGCAGGACTCGGGTCGCGTACCGGAAGTGCTGGGGTTCGCCCTCCAGGCGCGGGAGGTAGGCGATCTCCGTGAACCGCAGGTCCCACCGCTGGTGGCGGTCGGGTTCCTGCGTGTGCTCCCAGAGCGTCTCCAGGTCCGCGCGGACCCGTGTCTCGATGTAGAGACCCATGGGTGTTCCCCCAGTTCGTCCGGCATTTTGAGCGACTGCTCAAATCTGCCTCGCGCTGAAGGTAGCCGATTTTGAGCAGTCGCTCAAGAAGGATCTTCGGGCACGACGAAGCCCCCGGCCCGAATCAGGACCAGGGGCTTCTCCACGTACGCACGCGAGGGGGCTCTGCCCTTCTCCGCGTACGTACGCGAGGGGGGCTCAGCCCTCCAGATACCGCTCGACGGTGACGACCTTGCCGGTGAGCCCGTCCGTGACACCCGGGCGGATGTCGGCCTTCATGACCACCGAGACGCGCGGCGCACGCGCCTCGACGGCGGCGACGGCGCGCTTCACGACGTCCATGACCTCGTCCCACTCACCCTCGATCGAGGTGAACATGGCGTCGGTGCGGTTCGGGAGCCCGGACTCACGGACGACCCGGACGGCGTCGGCGACGTACTCGCCGACCTCTTCCCCCACACCCAGCGGGGTGACCGAGAAAGCGATGATCACGCCTTCACCGCGTCCCCGGCGGCGCCAGCGGCGGCACGGGAGGCGGCGACGGCCTCCTCGGCCTCGCGCTTCAGCTTCCGCTCGGCGTAGAAGCCGCCCAGGGGCAGCACCGAGAGCAGGAAGTAGAGGGCGGCGGTCCCGAAGCTCCACTTGGTGCGGTTCCAGGCGTCCAGCCAGAAGAGGACGTAGAGGATGAAGAGCACGCCGTGGATCGCACCCATGACCGGCACCGCGTTGAAGTCCGTCGTCCGCTTGAGCACCGAGCAGACCAGCAGGAGCAGGAACGAGACGGCCTCCGGCGCGGAGACGAGCCGGAGCCGGTGGAGGGAGGAAGCGGTCTTGATGTCCACGGAGGGGGTCACCTTCGTTCGATCTTGTGAACGGATGCACAAGGGCCCGTCCATTGTGCACGCCGACTTTGCTGTCTCTTTAGCCGGGGGCCCAGTACCTTCCTCAGGTGGCAACGTTCCGACTCCAAGGCAGCAAAGTGCTCGCCGTCTCCATGACCGGCGACTCCGTCAAGGCGAAGAACGGCTCGATGGTCGCCTACGACGGCCAGATGGCGTTCAAGAAGATGAGCGGTGGCGGTGAGGGCCTGCGGGGCATGGTCACCCGCCGGCTCACGGGTGAGCAGATGGAGATGATGGAGGTACGCGGGCAGGGCACCTGCTGGTTCGCCGACCGGGCCTCCGAGATCAACCTCGTCTCCCTGCACGGCGACAAGCTCTGGGTCGAGGCGAGCAATCTGCTCTGCACCGACGCGGGGCTGCGCACCGGCACCACCTTCACCGGCATGCGCGGCGGGGCCACCGGCAACGGCCTCTTCACCACGACCGTCGAGGGCACCGGCCAGGCGGCGATCATGTCCGACGGCCCGGCGGTGGTGCTGCGGGTGACCCCGCAGTACCCGCTCCAGGTGGACCCCGGCGCGTACATCGCCCACCAGGGCAACCTCCAGCAGCACTTCCAGTCGGGTGTGACGTTCCGCACCCTCATGGGCGAGGGCGGCGGCGAGGCCTTCCAGATCCGCTTCGAGGGAGACGGCCTGGTGTACGTCCAGCCGAGCGAGCGGAACACGATCGGGGGCGACGTCTGATGCCGTTCCGCGAGATCAACTCGAAGATGGTCGAGGCGACCGTCATCCCCGGGCAGCGGATGTTCAGCCAGCGCGGCGCGATGCTCGCGTACCGCGGCGACGTCACTTTCACGCCGAACATGGCGGGTGGTCAGGGCGGCGTGATGTCGATGATCGGCCGCCGGGTGGCCGGCGAGGCGACCCCGCTGATGACCGTCGAGGGCAACGGCACGGTGATGTTCGGGCACGGCGGCCACCACATCCAGGTGATCGGGCTGACCGGCGACACCCTGTACGTGGAGGCCGACCGGCTGCTCGCCTTCGACGGCACCCTGGAGCAGGGCACGATGTTCATGGGCTCGCAGGGCGGGGTCATGGGCATGGTCCGCGGCCAGGTGACCGGCCAGGGCCTCTTCACCACCACCCTGAAGGGCCACGGCGCGGTGGCGGTCATGGCGCACGGCGGGGTCATCGAGCTGCCGATCACCCCGGGCCGCCCGGTCCACGTGGACCCGCAGGCGTACGTGGCCCACCACGGCGACGTGCGGAACAAGCTCTCCACCGCGCTCGGCTGGCGCGACATGGTGGGGCGCGGCTCGGGCGAGGCGTTCCAGCTGGAGCTGAGCGGCAGCGGTGCGGTGTACGTGCAGGCCTCGGAGGAAAAGCTGTGACCGGTCCCGTGATCCACGACCCGACGACCCTGCCGTCGGACGACAACGTGAACCCGTACACCTTCTGCGTGGAGCTCAAGGGCTCCCAGTGGTTCCTGCAGAAGGGCAAGATGATCGCCTACTACGGGCGGATCGAGTTCAACGGCATCGGGCACGGGCGGCTGGACCGGCTGGTCCGGACGTCGTTCCACTCGCCGCTGCACGCGAGCGACTGGGTGGTGGCCGAGGGCAGCGGGAAGATGCTGCTCGCGGACCGGGCCTTCGACGTGAACTCGTTCGACCTGGACAAGGGCAATCTGACGATCCGTTCCGGCAACCTCCTCGCCTACCAGCCCACCCTCGCCCTGAAGCAGTCGATCGTGCCGGGCTTCGTGACGCTGATCGGCACCGGCAAGTTCGTGGCGGCGTCGAACGGCCCGGTGGTCTTCATGGAGCCCCCGATGCGGGTGGACCCGCAGGCCCTGGTCGGCTGGGCCGACTGCCCCTCCCCCTGCCACCACTACGACCACGGCTACATGACGGGCGTGATGGGCGGCGTCCGCGCCCTGACGGGCATCGGCGGCACCTCGGGCGAGGAGCACCAGTTCGAGTTCGTGGGCGCCGGCACGGTCCTGCTCCAGTCGACGGAACTGCTGATGGCGGACCGCGCGATCGGCGCCCCTCCGGCCCAGGCGGGCGTACCGGGCGGCCACGGTGCACACGGTTCCGGCCAGGCTGTGCAAGGCTCGGTACCGCGCCTTCCCGGCCAGCTCGGGGACCTCCAGCGTCGCTTCGGTCTGTGAGCGGTAGTCTGCGGAGTGTGACGTCCTCGAACGCACGCTCCCAGACTTCGTCAAGTATTCAACTTCTTAGGTAGAATCCATATATGGAGACCGAGACCGCCACCCCGTGGCTCACCGACGCCGAACAGTGTGCGTGGCGCACGTTCCTGGACGTCAACAGAATGCTGACGTACCAGCTGGAGCGGGACCTCCAGCCCTTCGGCCTGACGATGAACGACTACGAGATCCTCGTGAACCTCTCGGAGTCGGCGGAGCGGCGGCTGCGCATGAGCGACCTGGCCGCGGCCACCCTTCAGTCGAAGAGCCGGCTCTCGCACCAGATCACCCGCATGGAGAACGCCGGACTCGTCCGGCGCGAGAACTGCGAGTCCGACCGGCGCGGGCTCTACGCCGTCCTCACCGACGCGGGCATGGAGACCATGCACAAGGTCGCCCCGCACCACGTCGAGTCGGTGCGCAAGCACTTCATCGACCAGATCGGCCCGGAGTCCCTCGGCGGCCTCCACGAGTCGCTCAAGCCCGTCGCCGAACAGCTGCGCGGGCGCCGCGGCAAGCCGTAGCGGCGGCCGTACCTGACGGAGAAGGGCCTCCCCGGTCATCCGGGGAGGCCCTTCTGCGTACGGTCACCGCGTCAGTTGCCCGTGATGCTCGCGACCAGCTCGTCCGAGGCCGCGTACGGGTCGAGGTCGCCCGCCACGATCCGCTCCGCGAGCGCGTCGAGCCGCCGGTCGCCGTGCAGATCGCCGATCCGCTCGCGCAGGGCCGTGACCGCGATGGTCTCGACCTCGCGCGCGGCACGGGAGCGACGGCGCTCCGTCAGGACCCCGTGCTCCTCCATCCAGGCGCGATGCTTCTCCAGGGCCTCCACGACCTCGTCGATGCCCTGGCCGCGCGCCGCGACGGTCTTCACGATCGGCGGCCGCCAGGCGCCGGGACCGCGCGCCTCGCCCAGGCTCAGCATGTGGTTGAGCTCGCGGGCGGTGGCGTCCGCGCCGTCCCGGTCGGCCTTGTTCACCACGTACACGTCGCCGATCTCCAGGATGCCCGCCTTCGCGGCCTGGATCCCGTCGCCCATGCCCGGCGCGAGCAGGACGACCGAGGTGTCGGCCTGGGAGGCGATCTCGACCTCCGACTGCCCGACGCCGACGGTCTCGACGAGGATCACCTCGCAGCCGGCCGCGTCCAGGACGCGGATGGCCTGCGGGGCGGACCAGGCGAGGCCGCCCAGGTGGCCACGGGTCGCCATGGAGCGGATGTAGACGCCGGGGTCGGAGGCGTGCTCCGACATCCGGACCCGGTCGCCGAGGAGCGCTCCGCCGCTGAACGGCGAGGACGGGTCGACGGCGAGGACGCCGACCCGCTTGCCGGCCCGCCGGTAGGCGGAGACCAGCGCGGACGTCGACGTGGACTTGCCGACACCGGGCGAGCCGGTCAGGCCCACCACGTACGCGCCGCCGGTGAGCGGCGCGAGCGTCGCCATCACCTCCCGCAGCTGCGGGGACGCCCCCTCCACGAGTGAGATCAGCCGGGCCACGGCCCGTGGCCTGCCCTCCCGTGCCTGGGTGACCAGAGCGGGGACGTCCACCATGTGCAGAACTCCTTGCCTGACCTTGCGGAGGTGACTTACTTGCCGGAGACGCGGACGATCAGCGCGTCGCCCTGACCGCCACCGCCGCAGAGGGCGGCCGCGCCGATGCCGCCGCCGCGCCGCTTGAGCTCCAGGGCGAGGTGGAGCACCACACGGGCGCCGGACATGCCGATCGGGTGACCGAGGGCGATGGCGCCACCGTTGACGTTCACCTTCTCGGGGGTAACGCCGAGGTCCTTCATTGACTGGACGGCGACCGCGGCGAAGGCCTCGTTGATCTCGATGAGGTCGAGGTCCTCGACGGCCAGGCCGTCCTTCTTGAGGGCGTGCAGGATCGCGTTGGCCGGCTGCGACTGGAGCGAGTTGTCCGGGCCCGCGACGTTGCCGTGGGCACCGATCTCGGCGATCCACTCCAGGCCCAGCTCCTCGGCCTTGGCCTTGCTCATCACGACGACGGCGGCGGCGCCGTCGGAGATCTGCGAGGAGGTGCCGGCGGTGATGGTGCCGTCCTTGGCGAAGGCCGGGCGGAGCTTGCCGAGGGACTCGGCGGTGGTCTCCGCGCGGATGCCCTCGTCCTTGGAGAAGACGACCGGCTCACCCTTGCGCTGCGGGATCTCGACCGGGGTGATCTCGGCCTCGAAGATGCCGTTCTTCTGGGCGGCGGCGGCGCGCTGGTGCGACAGGGCGGCGATCTCGTCCTGCTCGGGGCGCTTGATGCCGAGGCGGGTGTTGTGCTTCTCCGTGGACTCGCCCATGGCGACGCCCTCGAAGGAGTCGGTGAGGCCGTCGTACGCCATGGAGTCGAGCATCTCGATGGCGCCGTACTTGAAGCCCTCGCGGGACTTCGGCAGCAGGTGCGGGGCGTTGGTCATCGACTCCTGGCCGCCGGCGACGACGATGTCGAACTCGCCGGCGCGGATCAGCTGGTCGGCGAGCGCGATGGCGTCGAGGCCCGAGAGACACACCTTGTTGATGGTGAGCGCGGGGACGTTCATGGGGATGCCGGCCTTGACCGCGGCCTGGCGGGCGGGGATCTGGCCGGCGCCCGCCTGGAGCACCTGGCCCATGATCACGTACTGCACCTGGTCGCCGCCGATGCCGGCCCGGTCGAGGGCGGCCTTGATGGCGAAGCCGCCGAGCTCGGCGCCCGAGAAGGACTTGAGCGAGCCGAGCAGGCGACCCATGGGCGTGCGGGCGCCCGCGACGATCACTGAGGTGGTACCGGTCGTTCCAGACATGAGGCACGGCCCCTAGGGATGAGAAGTGAACGAGGGTTTACTGCCAATGTACTGAGCGGCGGCCCGCCGGGTCACCGGCCGGTCGGTGTGACGGCCCGCACGTTGCGTAACCATCCGCGCGGCGCTGCACTGGAGGCATGCTGACGCGAATCGACCACATCGGGATCGCCTGTTTCGACCTGGACAAGACCGTCGAGTTCTACCGTGCGACGTACGGTTTCGAGGTCTTCCACTCCGAGGTCAACGAGGAGCAGGGCGTCCGCGAGGCCATGCTCAAGATCAACGACACCTCGGACGGCGGGTCCTCGTACCTCCAGCTCCTGGAGCCGACCCGGGAGGACTCTGCGGTGGGCAAGTGGCTCGCCAAGAACGGTGAGGGCGTGCACCACATCGCCTTCGGTACGGCGGACGTCGACGGGGACGCCGAGGCCATCCGTTCCAAGGACATCCGGGTCCTCTACGACCAGCCGCGGATCGGCTCCATGGGCTCCCGGATCACCTTCCTCCACCCCAAGGACACCCACGGCGTCCTCACGGAACTGGTCACCTCGGCCAAGCCGTCCACTGACCACTCCTCAGCGGAGCACTGACCTCCGGATTCCTGGCCCGGTAGAGTGGGCGACTCCGGGCCGGGGCCGGTCGGGGCCGCTCCGTGCGGCACCGTAGTCGGGATGTCGGGGTCGTCCGATCTGCCACGATTCCCCGGGGGTCCGTCCTCGGCCGTGAGGGCGGTGCTCGTTGGAGTGTTGCGACCAGGGGACGGATGGACCGCGCAGTGCGGGGCTACGAACGCCAGGAGAGCCACCGAGCTGAAGACGACCATCTCGCCAGGTTCGAAGCCGAGATGGACCGGCTGAAGACCGAGCGCGAGAAGGCCGTCCAGCACGCCGAGGACCTCGGATACCAGGTCGAGGTGTTGCGCGCCAAGCTCCACGAGGCGCGCCGCACCATCGCGTCCCGGCCCGCCTACGACAGCGCGGACATCGGCTACCAGGCCGAGCAGCTGCTGCGGAACGCGCAGGCGCAGGCCGAGCAGCTGCGCCAGGACGCCGAGCGCGAGCTCCGGGACGCCCGCGCCCAGACGCAGCGCATCCTCCAGGAGCACGCGGAGCACCAGTCCCGGCTCCAGGCCGAGCTGCACAACGAGGCGGTCCAGCGCCGTCAGCAGCTGGACCAGGAGCTCAGCGAGCGCCGGCAGACCGTCGAGGCGCACGTCAACGAGAACGTCGCGTGGGCCGAGCAGCTCCGCGCCCGTACGGAGTCCCAGGCCCGCCGCCTGATGGAGGAGTCCCGCGCGGAGGCCGAGCAGTCGCTCGCCGCCGCCCGCGCCGAGGCCACCCGCCTCGCGGAGGAGACCAGCCGTCGCGTCGGCACCGAGGCGGAGGCCGCCCGTGCCGAGGCCGAAGCGATTCTGCTGCGCGCCCGCAAGGACGCCGAGCGGCTCATCGGCGCCGCCTCCAGCCAGGCGCAGGAGGCCACCAGCCACGCCGAGCAGCTCCGCTCCACCACCGCGGCCGAGACCGACCAGGCCCGCCGGCAGGCCACCGAGCTCTCCCGCGCCGCCGAGCAGCGCATGCAGGAGGCCGAGGAGAAGCTGCGGGTCGCCCGCGCCGAGGCCGAGAAGGCCCTCACCGAGGCCAAGGACGCCGCCGCCAAGCAGCTCGCCAACGCCGAGTCGGTCAACGAGCAGCGCACCCGCACCGCCAAGACGGAGATCGCCCGGCTCGTCGGCGAGGCCACCAAGGACGCCGAGGCGCTCAAGGCCGAGGCCGGGGAGAAGCTGCGCGAGGCGACCGCCCAGGCGGAGAAGCTCGTCTCCGAAGCCTCCGAGAACGCCCGTACGGTCGCCGCGGAGGACTCCGCCGCCGCGCTCGCCAAGGCCGCGCGGAACGCCGAGGAGATCCTCACCAAGGCGTCCGACGACGCCCGGGAGACCACCCGCAAGGCCTCCGAGGAGGCCGAGCGGATCCGCCGCGAGACCGAGGCGGAGATCGACCGGCTGCGCTCCCAGGCCGAGGAGCAGGCCGACGAGCTGCTCGGTTCGGCGAAGGACGACACCAAGGAGTACCGCGCCAAGACGGTCGAGCTGCAGGAGGAGGCGCGCCGACTGCGCGGCGAGGCCGAGCAGCTGCGCGCCGAGGCCATCGCGGAGGGCGAGCGGATCCGCGGCGAGGCCCGCCGCGAGGCCGTCCAGCAGATCGAGGAGGCGGCCAGCAGCGCCGAGGAGCTCCTCACCAAGGCCCGTACCGACGCCGACGAGATGCGGACGAAGGCCGGCGCCGAGAGCGAGCGGGCCAAGTCGGAGGCCATGGAGCGCGCCCAGACGCTCCGGACGCAGGCCGAGGAGACCCTGGAGCGCACCCGCGCCGAGGCCGAGCGGCTGCGCGCCGAGGCCGAGGAGCAGGCCGAGTCGGTGAAGGGCGCGGCCGAGGAGGCCGCCGCGGGGCTGCGCGCCGACGCGGAGCGGGCCGCCGAGGCCCGTCGTGCGGAGGCCGCCGAGGAGCTGACCCGGCTGCACACCGACGCCGAGGCGAAGGTCGCGGCCGCCGGGGAGGAGCTCTCCGACGCGCGTGCCGAGGGCGAGCTGATCCGGCGCGAGGCCGCCGAGGAGACGGAGCGGCTGCGGACCGAGTCCGCCGAGCGCATCCGTACGCTCCAGGAGCAGGCCGAGCAGGAGGCCGAGCGGCTGCGCGCCGAGGCCGCGTCGGACGCGTCCACCACCCGCACCGAGGCGGAGACCGCCGCGGGACGGCTGCGTACGGAGGCGGCCGAGGAGGCCGAGCGGCTGCGGTCGGAGGCCCAGGAGAACGCCGACCGGGTGCGGGCCGAGGCCGCCGCCGCCGCGGAGCGGGTCGCCGCCGAGGCCGCCGAGGCGCTGGCCGCCGCGCAGGAGGAGGCCGTCCGGCGTCGTCGGGAGGCCGAGGAGACCCTCGATTCGGCCCGTTCCGAGGCCGGCCGGGAGCGGGAGCACGCCCGCGAGCAGTCCGAGGAGCTCCTCGCGGCCGCCCGCAAGCGGGTCGAGGACGCGCAGACCGAGGCGCAGCGCCTGGTCGAGGAGGCGGACACGCGGGCGACCGAGATGGTCACCGCGGCCGAGCAGACCGCCCAGGAGGTGCGGGACTCGGTGGCGGGTCTGCGTGAGCAGGCCGAGGAGGAGATCTCCGGGCTGCGCAGCGCCGCCGAGCACGCGGCCGAGCGGACGCGTACCGAGGCGCAGGAGGAGGCGGACCGGGTCCGCGCCGACGCGTACGAGGAGCGGGAGCGGGCGACCGAGGACGCGGGCCGTACGCGGGCGCGTGCCCAGGAGGAGACCGAGGCCGCGAAGTCGCTGGCCGAGCGGACGGTCGCCGACGCGATCGCCGAGTCGGAGAAGCTGCGGGCGGACACCGCCGAGTACGCGCAGCGGGTACGGACCGAGGTGACGGATTCACTCGCCTCGGCCGAGCAGGACGCGTCCCGCACTCGGGCCGACGCCCGGGAGGACGCGAACCGGATCCGTTCGGAGGCCGCCGAGCGCGCCGAGTCGGTGGTCGGTGAGGCCCGTACGGAGGCGGAGCGGATCGCCGCCGAGGCGGAGCAGGTGCTGGACGAGGCCCGTCAGGCGGCGGACAAGCGCCGTGGCGACGCCGCCGAACAGGCCGACGCCCTCCTCGCGGAGGCGACCTCGGAAGCCGAACGGCTCACCCGCGAGACGGCCGCCGAGGCCGAGCGGCTCACCGCCGAGGCGGTCGAGCTCATGGAGACCACCGAGCAGGACGCCCGACGGCTCCGCACCGAGGCCGAACAGGTCAAGGCCGACGGTGAGGCGCATGCGGAGGCGCTGCGGGCCGCCGCGATCGCCGACGGCGAGCAGGTGCTGGACGAGGCCCGCAAGGCCGCCGACAAGCGTCGCAGCGACGCCGCCGAACAGGCCGACGCCCTCCTCGCGGAGGCGACCTCGGAAGCCGAACGGCTCACCCGCGAGACGGCCGCCGAGGCCGAGCGGCTCACCGCCGAGGCGGTCGAGCTCATGGAGACCACCGAGCAGGACGCCCGACGGCTCCGCACCGAGGCCGAACAGGTCAAGATCGACGGTGAGGCGCACGCGCAGGCCCTGCGGAACGCGGCCCTGGCCGACGGCGAGCAGGTGCTGGACGAGGCCCGCAAGGCCGCCGACAAGCGTCGCAGCGACGCCGCCGAACAGGCCGACGCCCTCCTCGCGGAGGCGACCTCGGAAGCCGAACGGCTCACCCGCGAGGCGACCGCCGAGGCCGAGCGGCTCACCCGTGAGGCGGGCGAGTTCGCCGAGGCCGTCACGGCGGAGGCGCACGCCGGGGCCGAGGCGACGGTGGGCTCCGCCCAGCAGGACGCCGAGCGGATCCGTACCGAGTCGGAGCGACTCAAGGCCGACGCCGAGGCGGCGGCCGAGCAGATGCGTTCGGAGGCCCGCGAGGAGTCGGACCGGGTGCTCGACGAGGCGCGGGAGGCCGGCGCCCGGAAGCGTTCGGACGCGGCCGAGCAGGCGGACCAGCTCATCGGCAAGGCCCAGGAGGAGGCGCTGCGCGCCACCACCGAGGCCGAGTCGCAGGCCGACACGATGGTCGGCGCGGCCCGCAAGGAGGCCGAGCGGATCGTCGCCGAGGCCACCGTCGAGGGCAACTCGCTGGTGGAGAAGGCCCGTACGGACGCGGACGAACTCCTGGTCGGGGCTCGCGGCGACGCGACGGCCATAAGAGAGCGGGCCGAGGAGCTGCGGGGCCGGATCGAGGGCGAGATCGAGGAGCTGCACGAGCGGGCGCGCCGCGAGAGCGCCGAGCAGATGAAGACGGCGGGCGAGCGGGTCGACAACCTGGTGAAGGCCGCGACCGAACAGCGCACCGAGGCCGAGGAGAAGGCCAAGGAGCTGGTCTCCGAGGCCAGTTCGGAGGCGAGCAAGGTCCGTATCGCCGCGGTCCGCAAGGCCGAGGCGCTCCTCAAGGAGGCCGAGCAGAAGAAGGCCTCGCTGGTCGCGGAGGCCGAGGGCATCAAGGCCGAGGCGGAGCGGACCCGGGCGGAGGCGCAGGCGGAGGCCGAGAAGACGGTCGAGGAGGGCCAGCGCGAGCTGGAAGTGCTCGTGCGGCGCCGCAAGGACATCAATGCCGAGATCTCCCGTGTCCAGGACGTGCTGGAGGCGTTGGAGTCTTTCGAGACTCCGTCGGCCGGCGCGAAGTCGGGCGGGGCGGTGGGCGCCAAGGCGGGTGCGTCCGCGGGGTCCACTCGTTCGAGTGGCAAGTCCCAGGACGGCTAGCCACTCAAAAGGCTGGACATTCTCCAGATCAAACGGGCATACGCTCGATGACACGCCGCTTCGGCCCCTAGGATTCCCTCTAACACCTCACCGGTCTCATTCGACAGGAAACCCATGAGCGACACATCCTCCCCCTTCGGCTTCGAGCTCGTGCGGCGCGGTTACGACCGCGGTCAGGTGGACGACCGCATTACCAAGCTCGTTTCCGACCGCGACAGCGCACTGTCCCGCATCACCTCTCTGGAGAAGCGCATCGAGGAGCTCCACCTCGAGACGCAGAACGCCCAGGCGCAGGTCACCGACGCCGAGCCGTCGTACGCGGGGCTCGGCGCCCGGGTCGAGAAGATCCTCCGGCTCGCCGAGGAGGAGGCGAAGGACCTGCGTGAGGAGGCCCGTCGCGCCGCCGAGCAGCACCGCGAGCTGGCCGAGTCGGCCGCCCAGCAGGTGCGCAACGACGCGGAGTCCTTCGCGGCGGAGCGCAAGTCGAAGGCCGAGGACGAGGGCGTCCGGATCGTCGAGAAGGCGCAGGGCGAGGCCAACACGCTGCGCGGCGAGGCGCAGAAGGACGCGCAGTCGAAGCGCGAGGAGGCGGACGCCCTCTTCGAGGAGACCCGCGCCAAGGCCGCCCAGGCCGCCGCGGACTTCGAGACCAACCTGGCCAAGCGCCGCGAGCAGTCGGAGCGCGACCTGGCCTCGCGTCAGGCCAAGGCCGAGAAGCGCCTCGCGGAGATCGAGCACCGCGCCGAGCAGCTCCGCCTGGAGGCCGAGAAGCTGCGTACGGACGCGGAGCGCCGGGCCCGTCAGACGGTGGAGACCGCGCAGCGCCAGGCCGAGGACATCGTGGCGGACGCGAACGCCAAGGCCGACCGGATCCGCAGCGAATCGGAGCGCGAGCTGGCGGCGCTGACGAACCGCCGGGACTCGATCAACGCCCAGCTGACCAACGTCCGCGAGATGCTGGCGACGCTGACCGGTGCCGCGGTGGCGGCGGCCGGCTCGCCGATCGACGACGAGCGCCCGGCCGGTGTCCCGGCCCAGCAGTCCCGCTGACGCCCGTTCCGGCCGTCGTCGTCCTGTCGGCGCACGGCCGGTGACGAGTACGTAGTTTTTTCCCAGAACCCCCTGTCATTCCGGTGGCGGGGGGTTTTGCGCGCCCGTAGGTTGGGACGCATGATCGAGCTTGAGGGCCTCACCAAGCGCTACGGGGCGAAGACCGCGGTCGACCATCTCTCCTTCCAGGTGCGTCCCGGGGTGATCACCGGCTTCCTCGGGCCCAACGGGGCGGGCAAGTCGACGACGATGCGGATGATGCTGGACCTGGACAACCCGACGAGCGGGACGGTCCGGATCGACGGGAAGCACTACCGGGAGCTCGAAGAGCCGCTGAAGTACATCGGGGCGCTGCTCGACGCCAAGGCGATGCACGGCGGCCGCTCGGCGTACAACAACCTGCTGTGTCTCGCGCAGTCGAACCGCATCCCGGAGCGCCGGGTGGACGAGGTGCTGGACCTGGTCGGTCTGACGCCGGTCGCGCGGAAGAAGTCGAAAGGTTTCTCCCTCGGTATGGGGCAGCGGCTCGGCATCGCGTCGGCGCTGCTCGGCGATCCCGAGATCCTGATGTTCGACGAACCCGTCAATGGTCTGGACCCCGAGGGAATTCACTGGATCCGCAATCTGATGAAGGCGCTGGCCTCCGAGGGCAGAACGATCTTCGTTTCCAGCCATCTCATGAGTGAAATGGCCCTGACAGCCGATCATCTGATCGTGATCGGACAGGGAAAGCTGCTGGCCGACACGTCGATGGCGGATTTCATCCAGGAGAATTCCCGCAGTTATGTACGGCTGCGCTCTCCGCAGCAGGAGCGGCTCCGGGACCTCTTGCACGCGCACGGGTTCATCGCGGTCGAGGCGGGCAACGGCACCCTCGAAGTGGACGGTGCGACGACCGAGAAGCTGGGTGAACTCGCCGCCGAGAACGGGCTCGTGCTGCACGAGCTGAGCTCCCAGCGCGCCTCGCTCGAAGAAGCCTTCATGCAGATGACGGCAAGTGCGGTGGAGTACCACGCGCACGGCACCGATGTACACGGTGGCGCCCCGGCGCCCGGCCCCCAGTGGGGCACGACCTCCCAGGGAGCCTGACCATGGCAGCGGTATCCGCGGTCCTGCAGTCCGAGTGGACCAAGATCCGGACGGTGTCGTCGACCGTCTGGACGCTGGCGAGCGCCCTGATCGTCACGGTGGCGATCGGTGCGGCGCTGTCCGCCGTGTTCAACTCCACCTTCGACGACCTCAGCGAGGTCGAGCGGGCCACCTTCGACCCGACCCTGGTCAGTTTCTTCGGGATGACCCTGGGTCAGCTGGCGATGGTGGTCTTCGGTGTCCTGGTGGTGGGGACCGAGTACTCCTCGGGCATGATCCGCACCTCCCTGGCGGCCGTGCCGCAGCGCGCGACCTTCCTCTTCTCGAAGGTCGCGGTGGCGGGCGGGCTCGCGTTCGCCGTGGGTCTCGCGACGAGCTTCCTCTCCTTCTTCCTGGGGCAGGCACTGCTCGGCGAGCACCGGGCCTCGATCGGTGACGACAACGTGCTGCGGGCGGTGATCGGCGGCGGGCTCTACATGGGCCTGATCGCGCTGTTCTCCATGGGCGTGGCGGCGATGCTGCGCTCGTCGATGCTCTCGCTCGGCATCCTGATGCCGTTCTTCTTCCTGGTCTCGCAGATCCTGGCGGCCGTGCCGAAGGCCAAGGAGGTCGCCCGCTACTTCCCCGACCAGGCCGGCTCGAAGATCATGCAGGTCGTCCCGGACGCCCTGAACACGGAGGAGGCTCCGTACGGCCCGTGGGCCGGGCTGGGGATCATGGTGCTCTGGGTGGCGGCCGCGCTGCTCGGCGGGTATCTGGTCATGAAGAAGCGGGACGCCTGATCCCGCCGGTACCTCCGCCCGGCCCCAGGCCGGCCCGGGGCTGCCCCTGGGCCCCTCCGGTCCCCTAGGGGGTGCCCCGACGTTCCCCCGGAGACTGCCCGGAGGCCGTCTCCACTTCGCCGGAACCGTCAATGGCTGGATAAGCTCCTAGCTCATACGGGGGGCTCCGGCCGACGGCCGTCACGCCCCGACCTTGGTGCGACCGACCTGTCGATGGGGCTGGAAGAATGATCGAGGCAGTCGGCCTGACGAAGCGCTACGGCGCCAAGACGGCCGTGTACAACCTTTCCTTCCAGGTGAGGCCCGGTGTCGTCACCGGGTTCCTGGGGCCCAACGGGTCCGGCAAGTCGACCACGATGCGCATGATCCTGGGCCTCGACCGGCCCACCTCGGGCCATGTGACGATCGGCGGCCACCCCTTCCGGCAGCTGCCGAACGCGCCCCGGCAGGTCGGCGCGCTCCTCGACGCCAAGGCCGTGCACGGCGGGCGGAGCGCCCGCAGCCATCTGCTGTCGCTCGCGCAGCTCGCCGGCATCCCGGCGCAGCGCGTCGACGAGGTCCTCGGGGTCGTCGGTCTCCAGGACGTGGCCAAGCGGCGTTCCAAGGGCTTCTCGCTCGGCATGGGCCAGCGGCTCGGCATCGCGGCGGCGCTCCTCGGCGACCCGCAGGTGCTGCTCTTCGACGAGCCGGTCAACGGCCTGGACCCGGAGGGCATCCTCTGGGTCCGCAACCTGATGAAGAAGCTGGCCTCCGAGGGGCGGACGGTCTTCGTCTCCAGCCACCTCATGAGCGAGATGGCCCTCACCGCCGACCATCTGATCGTGATCGGCCGCGGCCAGCTGCTCGCGGACATGAGCGTCACGGACTTCATCTCGGCGAACTCGGCCGACTTCGCCCGGGTGCGGACCCCGCAGACCGATCCGGGTCAGCGGGAGAAGCTGACGGCGGCCCTCGTGGAGGCCGGCGGCCAGGTGATGTCCGAGCCGGACGGCGCGCTGCGGGTGACGGGGCTGCCGCTGCCGCGGATCAGCGACCTGGCGCACGACGCGGACGTACGGCTCTGGGAGCTGTCCCCGCACCAGGCCTCCCTCGAAGAGGCGTACATGCGGCTGACCCAGGGCGCCGTGGACTACCGCTCCACGGACGACCGGCTCGCGCACCTCCAGCCGCCGCAGCAGCACGGCCACCAGGGGCACGGGATGCCGCCGCAGCCGGTGGTCCAGGACGTGCCGCAGCAGGGCTGGTACGCCCCGCCGCCGCCCGGACAGAACCCGTACGCCGGGGCTCCCGGCCAGCCGCCCGTGCCGGGCCCGTACGCCCCGCCGGCCGCCCCCCAGCCGGCCGCCCCCCAGCCGAGCGACACCACCAAGGACGCCCGATGACCGCCCCCGCCCCGCACCACGCTCCGGCGCCGCACTCCTACGTCTCCCCCATCCCGGTCCGCAGGGCGCACCTCGGTGACGCGCTCGCCTCCGAGTGGACGAAGATCCGCTCGGTGCGTTCGACGCTGTGGACGCTCGGGGTCATGATCCTGCTGATGCTGACCATCGGCCTGGGGGTGGCGGCGATCGCCGCCAACGCCGGCGAGGCGGGGATGGGCGAGGAGTCGGCGCTCGGCTACGGCTTCTTCGGGATGCTGCCGGCCTCGATCTGTGTGATCACGCTCGGCGTGCTGACCATCGCCTCCGAGTACGGCACCGGCATGATCCGTACGACGCTGACGGCCTGCCCGAGCCGCGCCCGGGTGCTGACGGCGAAGGCGATCGTGTTCTTCCTGCTCGTCTTCACGGTGACCACCGTGGTCGCCGCGTTCGTGGGCGCCGTGCAGGTCGCCGTCGTGGACGGGGCGGACACCCCGACGACGGCCGAGTGGCTGCGGGCGACGGTGGGCGCGGGTCTCTACCTGGCCATGCTGGGGCTGCTGTCGTTGGCGCTCGGCACGCTGATCCGGCACTCGGCCGGTGCGATCACGGTGATGATCGGTCTGCTGCTGCTGCCGCTGGTGGCGGCGCTGTTCATGTTCTCCGAGGCGCTGAAGCCCGTGCAGGAGTGGCTCTTCACGTACGCGATCCCCTCGCAGATGATCTCGCTGTACGCGGCGCAGCCGCCGTTCGGCGACGACGGCCCCTCGGGCTGGGAGCCGCTGCTGATCATGGGCGGGGTCGCCGGGGTCGCGCTCGCCGGCGCCTTCGCCCTGCTGAACAACCGGGACGTGTAGCGGTCGGGAGGACTCCTAGTACTTCGGCGCGTTACGGGACCGCTGCACCCTGCTGGTGCGGCGGTCCTTGGCGTTCCAGCAGGCCTTGTGCCAGTGGCGCCGGTCGTCCACTCCCCCGTACTCGGGCCAGGCGACCACGTGCGGGGCGCCGCCCGGGATCTCCTGGTCGCAACCGGGGCAGCGGTAGCGCTTGCCGGGCGCGCTGGCCCCGGCGACGAGGCGGACGTACCACTCCTCGCCCTGCCAGGTCTCGCTGCGCTGCACGCCGCCGTACCGGTCGCCGTTGTCGCCCTGCTGCTGCTCGGGCTTCTCGCCGCCTCGGGAGCGGTTGTGGCGCGGGGACACGGGCACACCTCACTGGGTCTGGGAACACGGACCGTTCCGTCAAGCCTACGGGCCGCCACTCGGTGCCCCGGGCCCCGCCCGGGACGGCTTAGCCGAAAATCGCAAGAACTTAACGAACGGCCGTTGCCTTTGGCACGTGTCAGACGTTGTTGCCAGTGCGAGGGGAGTTACGCGTCGGCCGCAAAGGAGGCACAAGGCGATGCGCGTGGGTACGTTCGTTCTGGCCGCCCAGTTCCCGGGCCAGGGACAGGGTGAGGCCCTGCACCGGGCGGTGCGGACCGCCGAGGTCGCCGAGGAGGCGGGGCTCGAATCGGCCTGGCTGGCCGAGCATCACTTCGTGCCGTACGGGGTCTGCCCCTCGGCCGTGACGCTGGCCGCGCTGCTGCTCGGCCGCACGCGGCGGCTGCGGGTGGGCACGGCGGTGAGCGTGCTGCCGACCGTCCACCCGGTTGCCCTGGGCGAGCAGGCGGCGCTGCTGCACCTCACCTCGGGCGGCAGGTTCACCCTGGGGGTGGGCCGGGGCGGTCCGTGGGTGGATCTGGAGGTGTTCGGCGCGGGCCTCGGGGCGTACGAGAAGGGCTTCCCGGAATCGCTCGACCTGCTGCTGCGCTGGCTCTCCGAGCCGCGCGTGGGCGCCGAGGGAGAACGATTCGCCTTCCGTGAGGTACCGGTGGTGCCCCGTCCCGACGAGCTGATCGGCGGCGCCGCGGCCCCCGAGGTCGTGGTGGCCTGCACCTCGCCGAAGAGCGTACGGCTGGCCGCCGAGCGCGGACTGCCGATGCTGCTCGGGATGCACTGCGGCGACGAGGAGAAGGCCGAGATGGTCGCGGCCTGGGCGCGCTGTGCGCGGGAGGCCGGGCGGGACCCGGACGAGATCGCGCGGATCGGGGCCGATCACGTCTCGGCGGGGGTGGCGCAGCTCGCGGACCGGGGGGCGGACGCGGCGGAGGCGCTGGTGAAGGCGATGCCGGGCTGGCTGAAGCAGGGCCTCGACGCGCATGTGACGGTCGACGGCCGGCACCGGTCGATGCGGGACCCCGTGGCGTACACGGAGCTGCTGTGCGGTCTGCACCCGGTGGGCACGCCCCGGCGCGCGGCGGACCGGCTCGCGGCGACGGCGGAGCGCACGGGCATCACCCGCTTCGCGCTGCTCGCCGAGGGGACGGGCGACCTCGCGGCGACCGAGGAGAACGTGCGGCGGCTGGGCACGGAGGTCCTGCCGCTGCTCGTCTGACCGTACGGACACGGGTGCGGTCCGTACGGACGGGGGTGGGGCTGTCCGTACGGGCAGCGGGCGGACGGGGCGGGGCTGTGCTGCCGCTGTCCGTACGGGCAGCGGCAGGCGAAGGCGGGGCTGTGCTGCCGCTCCGGCATCTCCGCGCGGCGATGCGCATCGACACGCATCGATCGCGTCTCCCGCGATGGGGAGCGGCAGCACCATGACTCAGCAGTCGCGCAGTTCCGGCGACTGGTTCAGCAGCTGCCCCCGTACGGACGTGAAGCGGGCGAGCCGGTCGTCCACCGACGGGTCCAGCGGGAAGACCGCCACCCGGTGGCAGTTCTGGAAGGCGAGACGCACCCCGAAATGCCGCTGCAGCGCACCACGAATGGCGTCGCTCGCGAGCGCGCGCAGCAGCTGACCACGTGCCTGCTCATTCGGCGGCGGCGTCTGGTTGTCGGCGAACTCTCCGCCGTCGACCTTCAGCTGGGCCACCAGAGAACTGATCATCTCCCATGCGTAGGGCAGGGAGGTCCGGACGCAGTCGACGAAGTCGGCTTCGTCGACCTCGCCTCGCTCGGCCTGTTCCAACAGTGCCGGTGAGACGTCGAGCGACATGGGTTCTCCTCTCGCGACCCCGCGGACGGGGTCTTGCGGGCAGGGACGAAGGCCGGGCCGCCCGCCACGCAGCGTGCACGGGCGACGACCTCCAGCTTCCACGGTAAGCGCGCAGTCCTGACCGCACCAGGAGATTGGGAACACAACCGGCTGATAACCGACGGGTGTTCGGCTCAGGATCACGCCCCGGGGGTGTCCGGCCGACGACCGAATCGCGCGGAGGAGCGCCCGTCTTGTAGCGTTGTCGACCATGCGTCTCGTCATTGCCCGTTGCTCCGTGGACTACGCGGGCCGGCTCACGGCCCACCTGCCCTCCGCCCCCCGTCTGATCCTGATCAAGGCAGACGGCAGCGTCTCCATCCACGCGGACGACCGGGCGTACAAACCGCTCAACTGGATGTCCCCGCCGTGCACCCTGAAGGAGGGGGCCGACGGTGAGGCCGGCGTCTGGACCGTGATCAACAAAGCGGGCGAGAAACTGATCATCACGATGGAGGAGATCCTCCACGACTCCTCGCACGAACTGGGTGTGGACCCGGGTCTCATCAAGGACGGCGTCGAGGCACACCTCCAGGAGCTGCTCGCCGACCGGATCGAGACCCTCGGCGAGGGCTACACGCTGATCCGCCGCGAGTACCCGACCGCGATCGGCCCGGTGGACATCCTGTGCCGGGACTCGGACGGCGCGACGGTCGCAGTGGAGATCAAGCGGCGCGGGGAGATCGACGGCGTCGAGCAGCTGACCCGCTACCTGGAGCTGCTCAACCGCGATCCGCACCTGGCACCGGTGCGGGGCGTGTTCGCGGCGCAGGAGATCAAGCCGCAGGCGCGGGTCCTGGCGACGGACCGCGGAATCGGCTGCGTGGTCCTGGACTACAACGCGATGCGGGGCATCGAGGACGACAAGCTGCGGCTGTTCTGACGGCGGCGAAGGCAGCGGTACGGGGACGGCCCCGGGTGCGGTGGACGCGCCCGGGGCCGTCCCCGTCTCCGTTCGTGCTCTCCGGCTCCGTCACGTCCGTCAGGCGGGCGTGGCGGAGCCGGTGGCGTCACCGGGGGCCGGCGAGCCGCCGAGGGTCGAGGAGGCGGAGATGCTGGGGCTGTTCTCCTCCGTCGACGGCGCGGTGGTCGGCGGAGTCGTCGGCGGGGTGGTGGTCGGCGGCGTCACCGGCGGCGTGGTCGTGGGCGGGGTCACCGGCGGCGTCGTGGTGGTCGGCGGCTTCGGGGACGTCGTCGTGGGCCGCGGCGGCCGGGTGGTCGTGTTCGTCGGGCCCGTCGGCGGGGCCGTCGTGGTGGTGGGCGGTGTGGTCGTGTTCGGGCTGTCCGAGGTCGACGGGGTGCCGGAGCTGCCCGGGGTGCCCGAGCTCGACGGGTCCGAGGGGTCCGACGCGGAGGCGCTTCCGGAGGCGGAGGAGCTCGGGGAGTCGGAGCGGGTGGCCTCGCCGGTCTCGCCGGGCTCCCCCGCCTCGCCGTCGGCCGGCTGCTCCTCGCCGTCGATGCCGTCGTCGGTGGCGCCTTCGGTGGCGGTGCTGTCGGAGGTGACGCGGTTGGTGGCCGGGTCCTCGCCGTTGCCGGAGGTGGCGCCGAGGGTCACGACGGTGCCGAGGACGGCGACGAGGAGCGCGCCCGCGCCGACGGCGGCGAGGTTGCGGGGTGCGCCGTTGAGGATGCCGCCCTTGAGGCTCGGGCGGCCCCCGCCGTCGACGGTGTCGGGGCGGGTGATGAGGGTCGGGCCCTCGTCGGCGAAGTCGGGGAACGCCGGGATCGGGGCCTGCGCCGGGCCCCGTCCGGGACCGCCGGTCAGCGGGGCCGGCCGTGCGGCTCCGCCCGGCAGCGGCGCGGTGACGGGCTCGGGGGCCGGTCTGCGGGCGGGGCCGCGCAGGGCCGGCGTGCCGCGCGGCGGCGAGACGGGCTCCTCGGCGCGGGCCGGGGCGGTGTGCTCCCCGGCGAGGTCGGCGACGAGGGCGAGCGCCCGCCGGCCGGCGACGGTGCCTCGCTTGTCGGCGAGCACCCCGCGCATGCCGATGGAGGCCTCCAGCTCGGCGCGGGCCCGCTCCAGGTTTCCGGCGCACAGGGCGAGGACGCCCAGCTCGTGGTGGAAGTAGGCCTCCTCGGCGACCTCGCCGGTGAGCCGAGCGGCCTCCTGGCCGGCGCGCAGGGCCCGCTCCCAGGCGCCCCAGTGCAGTCCGGCGGCGAAGGCGGGGGCGGCGGCGCGGGCGAGCAGCACGGCGGTGGCGCGGTGCTCGGCGGCGGCTTCGGGGGTGTCTCCGGTGCCGGTGACCAGGACGGTGAGGGAGGCGAGGAGGGCGTCGGACTCGGCGGCGGCCCGCTCGGGGGTGACAGAGGGGTGGGCCGCCCACCAGGCGTAGTGCTGGGCGGCGGTGTGGGCGCGGTCGGCGCCCTCGGTCTCGTAACCCTGGGCGAGGAGCTGGGTGAGCACCCCGGCGGCGAGCCGGTAGCGGGAGCCGACCGGGGAGAGCAGGCCGCAGGCCATGAGTTCGCCGAGGGCGGCGTCGGCGTGGGTGTCGCCGACGAGGGCCGGCAGATGGGCCTGGTGCGGGACCTCGCCGCCGAGGGCGACGGCGAAGCGCAGGGCGGTCTGGGCGGAGCGGCTGAGTCGGGAGGCGAGCAGGGCGGCGGGGGCGGCGCCCTCGCCGAGGCTGGGCAGGGGTATCTCGCGCAGTTCGACGTCGGGGTCGTCGATTCCGTCGAAGGCCGCCGCGGCGACGGCCGCGGCCGCGTCGGGGTCGGTCGGCCCGAAGGCCTCTTCGAGGGCGCCGAAGGCGTCGAACTCGGCGGGGGTGACGCGGAGCCGGTCGCGCTGGCGGAGCAGGGCGCCGGCCTGGACGAAGCGCAGCGGCAGGCCCTCGGACTCGAACCACAGGTCGCCGGCCCAGTTGGCCTCGTCGTCGGTGAGGGTGCGGCCGACGGCGCTCTCCAGGAGCTTGAGGGCGGCGCCGCGGCCGAGGCCCGCGAGGTGGATGTCCTCGACGTGGGCGTCGGCCGAGGGGGCCGGGACGTCGGGTCCCGCGGCGAGCAGGAAGGCGCATTCGGGGGCGGCGGCGAGGAGCTCGTCGAGGGCGGCGCCGCCGAACTCCAGGTCGTCGACGACCACGACGGCGCCGATCTCGCGGAGCCGGTCGAGGAGGAGGGCACGGCCGGGCCGGTGGTCGGGGGCGTGCCGGACGGCGGCGAACAGCTCGTGGAGGAGTTCGGCGGGGGTGCGGTGGTGGCCGGAGAGCCGGACGACTCCGTCGGGTGCGAGGCCGGCGCAGTCGGCGGCGACCGCGTCGAGGAGGGCGGTGCGGCCGGATCCGGCGGAGCCGGTCAGGCGGGCGGAGCGGCCACGGCCGAGGACGGCGACGAGGCGCTCGCGCTCCTCGTGGCGTTCGAGGAGGGGCAGCTCGGGTGCGGCCGGTCCCGGCGGGGCGGCCGGGGCGGCGGCGCGGGCGGCCTCGGCCCGCTCCTCGGCGGTGAGGGGGCGGGGGGCCGCGGGTTCCTGTCCGGGCGGGCAGGGTTCGATCTCGCTGCCGTCGACCGGGTTGACGGTGACCAGCAGGTCGCCGGAGACGAGCCGGACGACGCGGGCACGCGCGGGTGCGGGCGCGGGCGCGGGCGTGCCGCGTCCCTGGCGGACGTCGTCGCCCTCGGCGTCGTGTCCGTACTCCTCCGGTCCCCGGTTGATCGGGTCCATGGTCCAAGCCCCCAAGAGCGGTGTCCGGTGCCCGCCGGGTGGGTCCGTCAATGTGCAGGCGACCGAACCCTAGACCGTGGTCAGGCGCTCGGGAACAGGTGGGGTGCCCAGGAGACCAAGACGTCACGGTCTTGTGAGGATTGAGCGTGACGCCTGGTTCACACACCTGCTTCACACGGCTGCTTCACACTCCCGGCGGCCCCGGCCGTCACACCCGGGGCAGGGACTCCAGGGCGAGGCCGCCCTCGATGGCGAGGATGCGGTGCAGCTTGGTGGCGACGAGGAGCCGCTGCATCTGGGGCGGTACCCCGCGCAGGACGAGTCGCCGGCCGCAGCGGCCCGCGCGCCGGTGGGCGCCCATGATGACGCCGAGTCCGGTCGCGTCCCAGGAGTCGAGGCCGGTCAGGTCGAGCACCAGGTCGCCGACTCCGTCGTCGACGGCCGAGTGCAGGACCGTACGGGCGTCCGCCGCGCTCCGGACGTCGAGGCGGCCCCCGACGACCAGCTCGACATGGTCGCCCCTGATGTGCATATGCGCTCCCCGAGAGTGCTCAGTCTTCGCAACAACTGACTGCCGCACCGGCAGATACGTTGCGCCTTGTCAGCGAACCGATACCGAAATTCACCCCACGGGGTGAGGCGGGGTGGCGGGTACGGCTCAGTACTTGTAGAAGCCCTGCCCGCTCTTGCGGCCGATGTCACCCGCGTCCACCATCCGGCGCATCGCTTCGGGCACCGCGAACTTCTCGTCCTGGGACTCGGTGTAGATGTTGTTGGCCGCGTTCACCAGGATGTCGATGCCGGTGAGGTCGGCGGTGGCGAGCGGGCCCATGGCGTGGCCGAAGCCCAGCTTGCAGGCGATGTCGATGTCCTCGGCGGTGGCGACGCCGGACTCGTGGAGCTTGGCGGCCTCGACGACGAGGGCCGAGATGAGGCGGGTGGTGACGAAGCCGGCGACGTCGCGGTTGACGACGATGCAGGTCTTGCCGACGGACTCGGCGAACTCCCGCGCGGCGGCGAGGGTCTCGTCGCTGGTCTTGTAGCCGCGGACGAGCTCGACGAGCTGCATCATCGGGACCGGCGAGAAGAAGTGGACGCCGACGACGGACTCGGGGCGCTCGGTGACCGCGGCGATCTTGGTGATCGGGATCGCGGAGGTGTTGGAGGCGAGGACGGCACCGTCCTTCACGACCTTGTCGAGCGAGCGGAAGATCTCGTGCTTGACGTCGAGGTTCTCGAAGACGGCCTCGACGACGACGTCGGCGTCGGCGACGGCCTCCAGCTCGGTGGTGGCGGTGATCCGGCCGAGCGCGGCCTCGGCGTCGGCGGCGTCCAGCTTGCCCTTGGCGACGAACCGGTCGTACGACGCCTTGATGCCGTCCGTGCCGCGGGTGAGGGCGGCGTCGGTGACGTCACGCAGGACGACGTCCCAGCCCGCCTGTGCCGAGACCTGCGCGATGCCGGACCCCATGAGTCCGGCCCCGATGACGGCGAGCTTCCTGGCCACGATGTTCCACCCCTTAACGCCTGTTCACTTCTGACTCTCCGGCGGAGATTAGCGGTCTGGAGCCGCCATGTGACCGTGAAGTAATGCGCGTCACGCCCTCTTTGACGGACGTCACACTCGCAGCACCCCTCAGCGCCCCGTTCGGGCACCTCCACGGTCGCCACATACCCATGGGGGGTATATGGTCGAGCGCACTGGTCCGGTCGGCCGTCACCCGGGAGGAGCTGCCGTCATGCGTCCGTACGCCCTGGGGACCGTCCCCGCCCCGCTGCTCCTGCTGACCGGCATGGTCAGCCTCCAGTTCGGCTCCGCCTTCGCGAAACGGCTCTTCGAACAGACCGGCCCGACCGGCGCCACCCTGTTGCGGCTGCTCATCGCCGCCGCCCTGCTCTGTCTGCTCTCCCGGCCCGCGCCCCGACTGCTCCGCACTCACTGGCGACTGCTGCTGCCCTACGGAGCCGTCTTCGCCGTGATGCAGTTCTCGTTCTACGAGGCGACCTCGCGGCTCCCCCTCGGAGTCGTGGTGACGCTGGAGTTCAGCGGCCCCCTGCTGCTCGCCGCCCTCACCTCACGGCGCGCGCTCGACCGGCTCTGGGTGGCGCTCGCCGGCCTCGGCCTGCTCGTCCTCGGCGGCACGCAGGGCATGGACGACCCGGTCGGCCTGGCCGCGAGCCTGCTCACCGGAGCGGCGCTCACCGGCTACATCCTGCTCGGGGCCCGGGTCGGCAGGGCCGTCCCCGGCGGCTCGGGCCTGGCCCTCGGCCTCACGGTGGCCGCCGTCCTCGCCCTGCCCACCGCCCCGGTCCTCGGCCTGCCCTCCCCGGACGTCCTCCTCGACCCGGGAGTCCTCGCGGCCGCGCTCGCGGTGGCGGTCCTCACGACCGTGGTGCCGTTCTCGCTGGAGTTCGCCGCGCTGCGCCGGATGCCGCCGCGGGTCTTCGCCGTCCTCTCCACGGTGGAGCCGGTCATCGCGGCCCTGGTGGGGCTCGCCCTGCTCGGCGAACGCCTGTCGTCGCTCCAGTGGGCGGCCGTGCTCTGCGTGGTGGGCGCGGCCGTCGGCACCGGCCGGGCCGCCGCGGGCACGCCCACCGATGCCGGACCACCCGACACCTCCACCGCACCGTCCGATCGATCCCCGTCCCGGAAGAACGGAGTGCACTCATGACCACCCTGCCCACCTCCCGGAGCCGTACGAGCCCAACGCCCCGGGTCGCGCCCCTCCTGGAGACCGTCTCCACCACCTCCCGCTCGGCGGTCCTCGTCGCGGGCGGCTACTTCGACACGGCCGCCGGCATCGGCGCCTTCTCGCTCAACTCCTTCGCCCTCGCGCAGGAGACCGGCGCGGCCGCGCGCCGGCTGCACCGGGGCAACAAGGTGCTCTACGACGTCATCGTCAACGACCTGGGCATGTCCTGTTCCACCGACGTCTGTACGCTGCCGGCCGCCGGCCCCGAGGAGACCGACCTCTCCCCCCTCACCGCCTCGGCCGCCGAGGCCGGGATCTCCTTCACCGTCACCCGCGAACGCAACCTGCGCAATCGCGCCGCCCGGTCGATGAAACGGTGGCTGCGCGACCCCGCCGCCCAGCCGCTGTTCACCCGCGACGGCGACGAGATCGTCTTCCGTTCCCGCCAGTACGAGAAGGTGCTCGCCGGAGTGGTCAAGGACGACCACGTCGTACCGCGCTGCCCGCTGATCGTCGCCGAGTACTTCGCCCGCTACTTCGCCCGGCTGCGGCGGGCCTTCCCCGACTGCGCGCACCGCCATGTCGTCGACATCAACTCGCTCGCCGACCGGGACAAGGTGACCAAGGGCGCCGAGATCTACCTCCGGACACACGGCACGCCCGAGGAGGAGATCGTGCTCGTCTTCGCCGACCCGTCCTGCGCCGATCCGCTGGCCCTGACCTACACGGCGTACGACTTCTGACAGCACCGACTCCTGATCACCCGTCACAGCGGAAGAGGAAGAGAACCGGCATGTCCACGATCTATCTCGACCACCAGGCGACCACCCCCGCGGACCCGGCGGTCGTCGAGGCGATGCAGTTCGCCGCCGTCCACTGTTACGCCAACCCGTCCAGCCCGCACGCCGCCGGCATCCGCGCCTTCCGCGAGGTCGAGCGGGCGCGCGGGGCGGTCGCCCGGCTCATCGGGGCGGGGCGCAGCGAGATCTGCTTCACCTCCGGGGCGACGGAGGGCAACAACCTCGCGATCAAGGGGGTCGTCCCACCCGCCCTCGGCCCCGGCACGGCCCGTCATGTGGTGACGACGGCGGTGGAGCACAAGTCCGTGCTCGACACCTGCCGTTCGCTGCGGGAGGCGGGCCACGAGGTGACGGTGCTGCCGGTCGACGGCGCGGGCCGGGTCGACCCGGGGCAGGTGGCGGCGGCGCTGCGGCCGGACACCGCGCTCGTCTCGGTGATGCTCGCCAACAACGAGGTCTCCACGATCCAGCCGGTCGCCGAGATCGGCGCGCTGACCCGGGCGGCGGGCGTCCCGCTGCACTGCGACGCGACCCAGGGGGTGGGCTCGCTGCCGGTGGACGTACGGGCGCTCGGCGTCGACCTGCTGACCTTCTCCGGGCACAAGATCTACGGCCCCAAGGGCGTCGGCGTCCTCTACGTCTCCCACCGGCTCTCGGACCGGGCTCCGCTGGTGCCGCTGCTGCACGGCGGCGGCCAGGAGCGGGGGCTGCGCGCGGGCACCCTCAACACCGCCGCGGTCATCGGTCTCGGCGCGGCCGTCGGCGTCCTCGCGGCGGGCCGGGAGAAGGAGGCCGTACGGCTCGCGGGGCTGCGGGCGCTGTTCCTGTCCGAGCTCGCGGACCTCGTCCCGTACGAACTCAACAGCGGTACGGGGCCGGGGTTCCTGCCGCACGCCGTGAATCTGTCCTTCCCGGGCGTGGACGCGCAGCAGCTTCTCCTGGAGGTCGCCGATCTGGCCGTATCGACGGGTTCCGCCTGCAACAGCTCGGCCCAGGAGCCCTCGCACGTCCTGACGGCGATCGGGCTCCCGCCGGAGCGGATCCGGGGCAGTGTCCGGATCTCGTTCGGCCGCTTCACGACGGAGGCGGACGCGGTCCGCGCGGCCCACGCGCTGGCGGCGGTGGCCGTCCGCCGGCCGGCGCACACGGCGTAACCGTCACCCCCGACCCGCGGAGTCGGCGCTGCGCGGAGTCGCCGTCGCCCCCCGGCTCGCGGAGTCACCGTCGGCGCCGCGCGGAGTCACCGTCGGCGCAGGTCGCGGTGGCCGTCAGCCCTCGCGTACCGCGTAGGTCAGCACCTTCTCGCTCAGCAGCTCCTCGATCTCGTCGAGGAGCACGAGGGCCTCGCGGGAGACGGTCGTCGCCTTGCCTCCGTCGGTCATCTCGCGGGTGATGTAGCCGACGACCGTGCTCTCGATCCAGGCGAGCTGCCCGCCGACGAGCAGCGGCAGCGGGTCCTCGACGGGCGCGCCGGTCTCCTCGCGGAGGGTGGCGACGACGGCGTCGTGGACCTGCTGCTGGACGTGGAAGAGCCGGGCCTTGAGCGTGGGGGCGTGCTCGATGACGTTCATGAAGGCGTCGAAGCCGTCCATGAGCCCGTACGCGGGTGACACCGCCCCGATGTCCTGGCGGAGTTCGCGCAGGACGGCGCGCGCGGCGGACTCTCCCCGGTCGCGGCCGCGGATCATCCGGGCGAGGCGCTGGGTGACGCCGTCCATCCGGTCGAGGAAGAGGTCCTCCTTGGCCGGGAAGTAGTTGTACACGGTGTTGACGGAGACGTCCGCCGCCTCGGCGACGTCCGCGACGGTGACGTGGACGAAGCCGTGTTCCAGGAAGAGCCCGGTCGCGATGTCCGAGATCCGCTGCTTCGTCTCGCGCTTCTTGCGTTCCCTGAGTCCCTCGGCCATGCCCCTCATCCTAGGCTCCCTGAAATTTCGATGCCCATGCAATTTTGGAGACGTTGCAAAATTTAAGTGACTCTGTTTTTGTAGTCGCCATGCCCATCATCAGTACGGCCGGGCTCGCCCGGACCTTCACCACCAGCAACGGCCCCGTGGAGGCCGTCCGCGGGATCGACCTCACCGTCCGCCCCGGCGAGATCGTCGGACTGCTCGGACCCAACGGGGCCGGCAAGACCACCACCCTCCGGATGCTCACCACGCTCCTCCCGCCCACCGGCGGCGCCGCCACCGTCGCCGGCCACGACCTCGTACGCGACCCCGCCGCCGTCCGCCGCCGCATCGGGTACGTCGCCCAGTCCGGCGGCCTCGACCCCCAGGAGACCGTCCGCTCCGAGCTGGTCCTCCAAGGCCGGCTCTACGGCATGAACCGGGCCGACGCGGCGGCCCGCGCCGGGGAACTCGCGGCCGACCTGGGGCTCACCGAACTCCTCGACCGGGGGACCCCGGCACTCTCCGGCGGCCAGCGCCGCCGGCTCGACCTCGCGATGGGGCTCACCCACCGGCCGGAGATCCTCTTCCTCGACGAACCGACGACCGGCCTGGACCCCGGCAGCCGCGCCGACCTGTGGGCCCTGGTGCGACGGCTGCGCGACGAGCACGGCACCACCGTCGTCCTCACCACCCACTACCTGGACGAGGCCGACACCCTCGCCGACCGGCTGGTCGTCGTCGACAAGGGCACGGTCGTCGCCGATGACACCCCCGCCGCCCTCAAGGCCGCCCATGGCGCGGCCACCCTCCAGGACGCCTTCCTCGCCGTCACCGGACGCGGCCCGGCCCCCGTCGACACCACCCCCGTAGCGGTCTGAGCCCCCTGGCCGCCCAGCCCCCTAGGACATCCGATGCTTCTCCACGACACCGCTCTCCTCTTCGGGCGCTACGCCCGCCAGACCCTGCGCTCCCCGTTCCAGATCTTCTTCGGCGCCCTGATGCCGCTGCTCTACCTGCTCCTCTTCGGACCGCTGCTCACCGGACTCCCGCTCGGCCGCGAGGGCGACTCCTGGCAGATCCTCGTCCCCGGACTGCTGCTCCAACTCGGCCTCTTCGGCGCCTCGTTCGCCGGTTTCTCGATCATCATGGAGAAGAACTGGGGCGTCTTCGACCGCATGCGGGTCACCCCGGTGAGCCGGCTCGCCCTGCTGCTCGGCCGGGTCCTGCGGGACGCCGCGCTCTTCGTCTTCCAGGCGGTACTGCTCGTCCTGGTCGCCCTGCCGATGGGCCTCAGGGCCCCGCTCGGCGGCATCCTGATCGGCTTCGGCTTCGTCGCCCTGCTGTCGGTGGCGCTGGCCTCGCTCTCGTACGCCCTCGCCCTGAAGCTGCGGACCCCGCAGGAGTTCGGACCCGCGATCAACACGCTCGCGATGCCGGCGATGCTGCTGTCGGGCCTGATGCTGCCGATGACCCTCGCCCCCGGCTGGCTGGACGTGCTCTCGCGCCTGATGCCGTTCCGCCATCTGGTGGACGCGGTCCGGGAGGCGTACATCGGCCACTACACGACACCGACGCTGCTGTACGGGGTACTCGTCGCCCTCGGGATCGCGGCACTCGCCGTGACGGTCGGCACACGGACGTTCCAGAAGGCCATCGCCTAACTAGGCTGGTCCCATGGTCAATCTGACACGCATCTACACCCGTACCGGCGACCAGGGCACCACGGCTCTCGGCGACATGAGCAGGACCGCCAAGACGGATCTGCGGATCTCGGCCTACGCCGACGCCAACGAGGCCAACGCCGCCATCGGTACGGCGATCGCCCTCGGGCAGCTCGACGCGGAGGTCGTGAAGGTCCTCGTCCGGGTCCAGAACGACCTCTTCGACGTGGGCGCGGACCTCTGCACGCCGGTGGTGGAGGACCCGAAGTACCCGCCGCTGCGGGTCGAGCAGTCGTACGTCGACAAGCTGGAGGCCGACTGCGACCTCTTCCTGGAGCAGCTCGACAAGCTGCGCTCCTTCATCCTGCCGGGCGGCACGCCCGGGGCAGCGCTGCTGCACCAGGCGTGCACGGTGGTCCGGCGGGCGGAGCGCTCCACCTGGGCGGCCCTGGAGGTGCACGGCGAGACGATGAACGCCCTGACCGCCACGTACCTCAACCGCCTGTCAGACCTGCTCTTCATCCTTGCGCGCACCGCGAACAAGGAGGTCGGGGACGTGCTCTGGGTCCCGGGCGGGGACCGCTGACTCGTTCACCGGGGCCTTCTTCGGCCAGATCGCGTAGGTGAGCGCGATCAGGCCGTGGATGCCCGCCGCCCGCCAGGCGACGAAGATCCAGCCGTACAGCCCGTCGGTGTCGCCGTCGTCGCCGACGTACCAGGCGGCCAGGAGCAGCAGGGCCGAGGCCACGGCCGCGGCGACCGCCGAGCCGACCCAGACCGCACCCTCGTGGCGGGCGCGGGCCATCCCGTACTTCGGCGGCTTCGGCGGCGGGGGCGCCCCGCCGAAGCGGTGGGCGGCGTGGCCGTCGAGCCACTTCACGGTGCGGTGGCCGTGGCCGACGGTGTAGCCGATGTAGAGGGCGGCGAGGCCGTGTTTCCAGCTGGGGTCGGCGCCGTTCTTGAGATCGATCGCGGTGACGACGAGGAGCAGAACCTCCAGGAGCGGCTCGGCGAGCAGCAGCGCGATACCCGTCCGGGGCATCCTCAGGAGGTAGCGGGCGGCGAGACCGGCGGCCAGCAGGACCCAGAAGCCGACCTCGCAGATGACGATCAGCGTGACGATCACAGCGGTTCCCCTTTCGGTTCCCCTTCAGCGTCCCGTGGGATCCGGCCGGATTCGTCGTCGCCGGTGACGACGTCCGCATACATCCTTCGACGGAGGGACGGATCGGCCCGGACGAGGAGGTCAGGGCAGATGCGGGCGTGTTGGATGAGTGCGTGACACTCCCCCGCCCGAACCGCTTCGATCTGTTCCTCGGCCTGGCCGGGTTCGCCACCGGGCTGCTCCTGTGGTCCTTCGGTCTCTACACGACCGGCGACCGCGTCCTCGACCAGCGGTGGGCGGCGCTGATCCCGCTCGCCGCGATGGCCTCGGCGGAGGCGGTGCGCCGGACGATGCCGCGGACGGCACTCGCCGTCGGCACGCTCGCGCTCGTCGGAGACCAGTTCACCAACGGGAACCTGATGACGGTCCTGATGTTCACGGACGTGGTCTACGCCGCGGTCGTGTACGGCTCGCCCGCCTCCGCCCGACGCATTCCGTACACCACGGGACTGATCACGATCGCGGTGACCGTCGGCTTCCTCGTCTGGTGGCAGAACGCGGCCGCCCTGCTCGTCGGGGTGATCAGCGGAATGATCTCCTTCATGCCCGCCATGACCGGCGCGGTCGTGCGCAGCCACCGGGAGGCCGCGGACTCCGCCCGGCTACGGGCCGAACAGACGGCGCTGCTCGCCGAGATGGACCGCAGCCAGGCCGTCGTGGCCGAGCGGGCCCGGATGGCGCGCGAGCTCCACGACATGGTCGCGAACCACCTCTCGGCGATCGCGATCCACTCCACGGCGGCGCTCTCGATCGACGAAGCGGCCACCACCCGTCAGGCGCTGACCGTCATCCGGGAGAACAGCGTGGCGGGTCTGTCGGAGATGCGACGGCTCATCGGACTCCTGCGGGACAGCAGCGGGGACGCGGAGCCGGCCGCCGCGCCCACCCTCGCGGGCCTGGACGCGCTGGTCGACCAGGCACGGACGAACGCCCGGCCGAGCGGTCTCGTCCTCGTCCTGGAGGACACCCGGGACACGGCGGCGGGTCTTCCGGCGCCGGTGGAACTGGCCGCGTACCGGATCGTCCAGGAGTCCCTGACGAACGCGCTCAAGCACGCGGCACCCGGCGAGGTCAGGGTGGTGCTCGGCCGCGAACGCGGAGCCCTTACGGTCGAGGTGACGAGTCCGTCCGGGGAACGCCCCGGGCCGACCGCGCCCGGTTCGGGGGCGGGCCTGGTGGGGATGCGGGAGCGGGTGGACCTGCTCGGCGGCGAGTTCGAGGCGGGTCCGGCGACGGACCGCGAAGGCCGGAAACGGTGGCGGGTCAGGGCGGAACTGCCCATGGACGCGAGTGACGAGGAGCGGGCATGACAGTGCGGGTGGTGGTCGCGGAGGACCAGTCCGCGGTACGGGCGGGGCTTGTCCTCATCCTGGGCAGCGCACCGGACATCGAAGTGGTCGGGGAGGCGGCGGACGGCGAGCGGGCGGTGGAGCTGGCCCGCGAACTGCGGCCGGATCTGGTCCTGATGGATGTGCAGATGCCCCGGATGGACGGGGTGACGGCGACCGGGATCGTCGTGTCGGAGGGTCTCGCCGATGTGCTGGTCCTGACGACCTTCGACATCGACGCGTACGTCTTCGGGGCGCTGCGGGCGGGGGCGTCGGGTTTCCTGCTGAAGAACGCGGACGCGCGGGAACTGATCGAGGCGGTACGGACGGTGGCGCGCGGCGAGGGTCTGATCGCCCCGGCGGTGACCCGGCGGCTGATCGCGGAGTTCGCGTCGACGGGCCGTCCGGTGCGGGCGACGGCGGGGACGGACCCGGCCGTGCTCGACGCGCTGACGCCCCGAGAGCGTGAGGTGCTGTCGACGCTCGGCGAGGGTCTGTCGAACGCGGAGATCGCGGTCCGGCTGGACATGGCGGAGGCGACGGTGAAGACCCACGTCAGCAAGGTGCTGGGGAAGCTGGCGCTGCGGAGCAGGGTTCAAGCGGCCGTACTAGCACAGGAGTTGGGCGTTTAGAGGGACATCGGCGACGTTGGTCTGGACCTCTTGACGATTGGTCCAGACCTTCCTACGCTCGCGGGGCGCGCGCATCTTCACGGACCACCCCCACCCATGTCCGTCCGCAACTTGAGGAGCACCGTTGAGCACTCAAGCACCGACGCGCAGAACAGGGTTCAGACACCGGGCCGCCGCCGGTCTCACCGCCCTGATCCTGCCCCTCGCCGCCATGGTCGGCCTCGCCACCCCCGCCGAAGCGGCCACCTCGGCCACGGCCACGTACACCAAGACGCAGGACTGGGGCACCGGATTCGGCGCCAGCTGGACCGTCAAGAACACCGGCACCACCACCATCAACTCCTGGACCGTCGAGTGGGACTACCCCGCCGGCACCTCCGTGACCTCCGCCTGGGACGCCACCGTCACCAGCTCCGGCACCCACTGGACCGCCAAGAACGTCGGCTGGAACGGGACCCTCGCCCCCGGCGCCTCCGTCTCCTTCGGCTACAACGGCGCGGGCCCCGGCGCCCCCAGCGGCTGCAAGATCAACGGCGCTGCCTGTGACGGCACCAGCCAGCCCGGCGACAACGCCCCCTCCGCCCCCGGCACCCCCGTCGCCTCCAACATCACCGACACCTCGGTGAAGCTCACCTGGACCGCGGCCACCGACGACAAGGGCATCAAGAACTACGACGTCAAGCGCGACGGCGCCACCGTCGCCACGGTCACCGGCCTCACCTACACCAACACGGGCCTCACCGCCGGCACCGACTACACCTACACGGTCGTCGCCCGCGACACCATCGACCAGACCGGCCCCGACTCCGGCTCGGTCCCCGTCCACACCACCGGTGGCGGCGGCGGCCAGCCGCTCCCCAACGCGGTGAAGATGGGCTACTTCACCAACTGGGGCGTCTACGGACGCAACTACCACGTGAAGAACATCGTGACCTCGGGCTCCGCGTCCAAGATCACCCACATCAACTACGCCTTCGGCAACGTCCAGGGCGGCAAGTGCACCATCGGTGACGCCTACGCCGACTACGACAAGGCCTACACCGCCGACCAGTCCGTCGACGGCGTCGCCGACACCTGGGACCAGCCGCTGCGCGGCAACTTCAACCAGCTGCGCAAGCTGAAGAAGGCCTACCCGAACATCAAGATCCTGTGGTCCTTCGGCGGCTGGACCTGGTCCGGCGGCTTCGGCCAGGCCGTGCAGAACCCGGCGGCCTTCGCGCAGTCCTGCTACGACCTGATCGAGGACCCGCGCTGGGCCGACGTCTTCGACGGCATCGACCTGGACTGGGAGTACCCCAACGCCTGCGGTCTCTCCTGTGACACCAGCGGCGCCGCGTCCTTCAAGAACATGATGCAGGCCATGCGCGCCAAGTTCGGTGCCAACTACCTGGTCACCGCGGCCGTCACGGCCGACGCCTCCAGCGGCGGCAAGATCGACGCCGCCGACTACGCCGGCGCCGCGCAGTACATGAACTGGTTCAACGTCATGACGTACGACTTCTTCGGCGCCTGGGCGGCGCAGGGCCCCACCGCCCCGCACTCCCCGCTCACCTCGTACGCCGGCATCCCGCAGGCGGGCTTCAACTCCGCCGAGGCGATCGCCAAGTTCAAGGCGAAGGGCGTCCCCGCCAGCAAGCTGCTGCTCGGCATCGGCTTCTACGGGCGCGGCTGGACCGGCGTGACCCAGGCCGCCCCCGGCGGCACGGCGACCGGCCCGGCCCCGGGCACCTACGAGCAGGGCATCGAGGACTACAAGGTCCTCAAGACCTCCTGCCCGGCCACCGGCACCGTCGCGGGCACGGCGTACGCCAAGTGCGGCAGCAACTGGTGGAGCTACGACACCCCCGCCACGGTCACGTCCAAGATGAGCTGGGCGAAGAACCAGGGCCTGGGCGGAGCGTTCTTCTGGGAGTTCAGCGGTGACACCGGCAACGGCGAGCTTGTCGGCGCCATCAACACCGGTCTGAACTAACCCCCCACGGGGTCATGAAGAAGCGGGGGCCGGCGCAGCACGCCGACCCCCGCTTCTTCACATGGACGTCTCAGGCCACATTGACCCTCTGGCCGGGAGGCGCCGCCTCCAGCCAGGCCATGAAACCCGTCCGGGCGTCCTCGCTCATCGCGAGCTCCAGACGGACGCCCTCGTACATACAGGGCTGGATCACCATCTCGGAGAGCAGCGCGAGCTCTTCCTCGCCCTCCGGCATCCGGCGCTCCAGGGCCACGATGGACGAGCGCTCCAGGACACGGCGCGGGCGGGGCGCGTACGAGAAGACCCGGAACCAGGCGATCTCGTCACCGCTGTAACGGGCGACGCCGTACACCCAGCCCTTGCCGCTCGGATCCGGCTCGTCCGGGACGTTCCAGTGCAGCGAGCAGTCGAAGGTGCCGCCGGCACGCTGGATCAGCCTCCGGCGCAAGCCGAAGACGAAGAGCCCGATCACCACCAGTGCGACGACCAGGCCGCACACGAGCAGAGCGAGGAACATCTTCACCGACCTCCTCGCTGCGTCCCGTAGCCGGCACCGCCGGCAGAACCGAATACAACCTGCATCTGCATCGCCTCAGCCGCGGCACGGTCTGGAAAATTCCAGCCGTGCCGCGGCTGAGGGCACTACTCTGCGCGGACCGTCAGCGGACCGCTACCGCGCGCAGCCGGACATCGGCGCGCCGCTCGGCGGCCGCGTCGGAATCCGACTTCGCACGCTCCAGCGCGCGCTCGGCGCGCTGGGCGTCGATCTCGTCCGCCAGCTCGCAGATCTCCGCGAGCAGAGACAGCTTGTCGTCGGCGAACGAGATGAATCCACCGTGGACGGCGGCGATGACAGTCGCGCCCTCACTGGTACGGATGGTCACCGGGCCCGACTCCAGCACACCGAGCAGCGGCTGGTGGCCGGGCATGACGCCGATGTCGCCGGAGGTGGTACGCGCGATGACCAGGGTGGCCTCGCCGGACCAGACACTCCGGTCCGCGGCGACCAGCTCGACGTGCAGCTCAGCAGCCAAGGGTGGCTCCTCGGGTCACCACCCGGCGGTCGTGCCGGGTGTTGGGGTCAATTCTAATGGGCGTGGTGAGGGGGGCGGGACCAGATCCCGCCCCCCTCGGGAGAGCACGGGGCTCAGGAGACGCCGAGCTCCTTGGCGTTGGCCTTGAGGTCCTCAATGCCACCGCACATGAAGAACGCCTGCTCGGGGAAGTGGTCGTACTCACCGTCGCAGATCGCGTTGAACGCGGCGATCGACTCGTCGAGCGGAACGTCCGAACCGTCCACACCGGTGAACTGCTTCGCCGCGTGGGTGTTCTGGGACAGGAAGCGCTCGACACGGCGGGCGCGGTGGACAACGAGCTTGTCCTCCTCGCTCAGCTCGTCGATACCGAGGATCGCGATGATGTCCTGGAGGTCCTTGTACTTCTGCAGGATTCCCTTGACGCGCGTGGCGGCGTCGTAGTGGTCCTGCGCGATGTAGCGCGGGTCCAGGATCCGGGACGTGGAGTCCAGCGGGTCCACGGCCGGGTAGATGCCCTTCTCGGAGATCGGACGGGAGAGAACCGTCGTCGCGTCGAGGTGGGCGAAGGTGGTGGCCGGAGCCGGGTCGGTCAGGTCGTCCGCGGGGACGTAGATCGCCTGCATCGAGGTGATCGAGTGACCACGGGTCGAGGTGATGCGCTCCTGGAGGAGACCCATCTCGTCGGCCAGGTTCGGCTGGTAACCCACCGCGGAGGGCATACGGCCGAGCAGGGTCGACACCTCGGAACCGGCCTGGGTGAAGCGGAAGATGTTGTCGATGAAGAACAGCACGTCCTGCTTCTGCACATCGCGGAAGTACTCCGCCATGGTCAGACCGGCGAGGGCCACGCGGAGACGGGTGCCCGGGGGCTCGTCCATCTGGCCGAAGACCAGCGCGGTCTTGTCCAGAACGCCGGCCTCCTCCATCTCCACCATGAGGTCGTTGCCCTCACGGGTACGCTCACCGACGCCCGCGAAGACCGACACGCCGTCGTGCAGCTTGGCCACACGGACGATCATTTCCTGGATCAGAACGGTCTTGCCGACACCGGCACCACCGAACAGACCGATCTTTCCACCCTTGACGTACGGGGTGAGAAGGTCGACGACCTTGAGGCCGGTCTCGAACATCTCGGTCTTGGACTCGAGCTGGTCGAAGTCAGGGGCCTTGCGGTGGATCGTCCAGCGCGGCGCGTCGGCCACGGTGGACTCGTCGGCGTTCAGCACCTGACCGAGCGTGTTGAACACACGGCCCTTGGTGACGTCGCCGACCGGGACGGTGATGCCCGTACCCGTGTCGGTCACCGGGGCCTGGCGGACCAGACCGTCGGTGGGCTGCATGGAGATGGCGCGGACGACGCCGTCCCCGAGGTGCTGGGCGACCTCGAGGGTCAGCGTCTTGGTCGCGCCCTCCTCGGTCGGGTCCATGACCTCGACGTGCAGCGCGTTGTAGATCGCCGGCATCGCGTCGACGGGGAACTCCACGTCGACGACCGGGCCGATGACCCGGGCGACGCGGCCCGTGGCGGCGGCCGTCTCAACAGTGGTCGTCATTACTTGTCACTCCCCGCGGTCGCGTCGGCCAGGGCTGCGGTGCCACCGACGATCTCGCTGATTTCCTGGGTGATTTCGGCCTGGCGGGCCGCGTTGGCAAGTCGGGAGAGGTTGTTGATCAAGTCTCCCGCGTTGTCGGTCGCCGACTTCATCGCGCGTCGCGTGGCGGCGTGCTTGGAAGCAGCCGACTGGAGCAGCGCGTTGTAGATCCGGCTCTCGACGTACCGCGGCAGCAGGGCGTCGAGGACGTCCTCCGCCGACGGCTCGAAGTCGTACAGCGGACGAAGCGTGTCCGAGTCGCCCGCCTCCTTCGCCACCTCGTCGAGGCTGAGGGGCAGCAGCCGGGCCTCGACCGCGGTCTGCGTCATCATCGAGACGAACTCGGTGTAGACGATGTGGAGCTCGTCCACACCACCCTCCGCCGTGTCCTTCTCGATCGCCTCGATCAGCGGAGCCGCGATCGTCTTGGCGTCGCCGTACGAAGGCTGGTCCGTGAACCCGGTCCACGAGCCGGCCAGCTTCCGCTCACGGAAGTTGTAGTGCGCGATGCCACGACGGCCCACCACGTAGATGGTGACCTCGCGACCCTCGCCCTCCAGCTTCGCCGTCAGCTTCTCCGCCGCCTTGATGGCGTTGGAGTTGAAGGCACCGGCCAGACCACGGTCGCTCGCAAGGAGCAGGACCGCGGCACGGATCGGGTTCTCCGCCTCGGTGGTCAGCGGGTGCTTGTCGTTCGCACCCGTGGCCACCGCCGTGACCGCGCGCGTCAGCTCGGTCGCGTACGGAGTCGACGCCTGCACCTTGCGCTGCGCCTTGACGACACGCGAGGCGGCGATCATCTCCATCGCCTTGGTGATCTTCTTCGTCGCGGTGACGGATTTGATGCGACGCTTGTAGACCCGGAGCTGCGCTCCCATGAGTCAGGTCCCTTCCGTCGTCACTTCGAGACGTTGACGGCGGCAGGAGCGTCCTCGCCCAGCAGCTTGCCGTCAGAGGTCTCGAACTGCTTCTTGAACTCCGCGATGGCGTCGCCCACGGCCTGCAGGGTGTCGTCGGACATCTTGCCGCCCTCACAGATGGAGGTCATGAGGCCCGAGTGGCTCTGGCGCAGGTACGCCAGGAGCTCGGCCTCGAAGCGGCGGATGTCGGCGACCGGGACGTCGTCCATCTTGCCGGTGGTACCGGCCCAGACGGAGACGACCTGGTTCTCGGTGGGCATCGGCTGGTACTGAGCCTGCTTGAGCAGCTCGACCATGCGCTGTCCACGCTCCAGCTGCGCCTTGGAGGCGGCGTCCAGGTCGGAACCGAAGGCGGCGAACGCCTCCAGCTCACGGAACTGGGCCAGGTCCACACGGAGGCGACCGGAGATCTGCTTCATCGCCTTGTGCTGGGCGGAGCCACCGACACGCGAGACCGAGATACCGACGTTCAGGGCCGGACGCTGGCCGGCGTTGAACAGGTCGGACTCCAGGAAGCACTGGCCGTCGGTGATGGAGATGACGTTGGTCGGGATGAACGCCGACACGTCGTTCGCCTTGGTCTCGACGATCGGGAGACCGGTCATCGAACCGGCACCCAGCTCGTCCGAGAGCTTCGCGCAGCGCTCGAGCAGACGCGAGTGCAGGTAGAAGACGTCACCCGGGTAGGCCTCACGGCCCGGCGGGCGGCGCAGCAGCAGCGACACGGCGCGGTAGGCGTCGGCCTGCTTCGACAGGTCGTCGAAGACGATCAGGACGTGCTTGCCCTGGTACATCCAGTGCTGACCGATGGCGGAGCCGGTGTACGGCGCCAGGTACTTGAAGCCGGCCGGGTCGGACGCCGGGGCGGCGACGATCGTCGTGTACTCGAGCGCGCCGGCCTCTTCCAGGGCGCCACGCACGGAGGCGATGGTCGAGCCCTTCTGACCGACGGCGACGTAGATGCAGCGGACCTGCTTGTTCACGTCGCCCGAGCGCCAGTTGTCGCGCTGGTTGATGATCGTGTCGACACACAGAGCGGTCTTGCCGGTCTGACGGTCACCGATGATCAGCTGACGCTGACCACGGCCGACCGGCGTCATGGCGTCGACGGCCTTGTAGCCGGTCTCCATCGGCTCGTGCACCGACTTACGGGCCATAACGCCCGGGGCCTGCAGCTCGAGGGCGCGGCGGCCCTCGGTCGCGATCTCGCCGAGACCGTCGATCGGGTTGCCGAGCGGGTCGACGACGCGACCCAGGTAACCCTCACCGACACCGACGGAGAGGACCTCGCCGGTGCGCTGCACCGACTGACCCTCCTCGATGCCGCTGAACTCGCCGAGGACGATCGCACCGATCTCGCGCTCTTCGAGGTTCAGCGCGAGACCGAGGGTCCCGTCCTCGAACTTCAGCAGCTCGTTCGCCATGGCCGAGGGAAGACCCTCGACCTTCGCGATACCGTCACCGGCCAGGCTGACCGTGCCGACCTCCTCGCGCGAGGCCGCGTCCGGCTGGTACGACTGGACAAAGTTCTCCAGTGCGTCCCGGATCTCCTCCGGCCGGATCGTGAGCTCCGCCATCTGGGTTCCCTGCTCTCCTTGTTGGGCCCGAAGTTTCTTAAGGGGTCTGGGGGCCGACCCCCAGGAATCTTCTGCAATCTCTGCACGGCCCAACCGGGCCGCTGGTGTAGCTGTGTAGCTGTGATGCCTTGTGCTGGTGACGGTCGTCAGCCGGCCAGGCGGCGGGTCGCCTCGTCGAGACGCTCCGCGATCGAGCCGTTGATGACCTCGTCGCCGACCTGCACCGTGATCCCGCCGAGGACCGAGGGGTCCACGTCCAGGTTCAGGTGCATCTCGCGGCCGTACAGCTTGGCCAGTACGGCTCCGAGGCGCTGCTTCTGCTGGTCCGACAGCGGCACCGCCGTGGTGACGACGGCGACCATCCGGTTCCGGCGCGCCGCGGCGAGCTTGGAGAGGGACTCGAGTCCCGCTTCCAGGCTACGTCCCCGGGGCTGGGTCACCAGACGGACGACCAGACGCTCGGTGGCGGCGTTGGCCTTGCCGCCGAGCAGGCTGCGGAGCAGCGCGCCCTTGGCGGTGGCCGTGGCGGCCTTGTCCGTCAGCGCCGAGCGGAGCTCGGGGCTGGAGGACACGATCCGGCCGAAGCGGAACAGCTCGTCCTCGACGCCGTCGAGGGCGCCCGCCTTCTGCGCCGCGGTGAGGTCGGCGATGTTCGCCAGCTCCTCGGCCGCGTCGACCAGGTCACGCGAACGCGACCAGCGGGAACGCACCATGCCGGACACCAGGTCGACGGTTTCGCCACCCACCTGACCGGCCAGGAGTCGCTGCGCGAGCTCGGCCTTGGCCTCACCCGACTGCGCGGGGTCGGTCAGGACCCGACGCAGCGACACCTCGCGGTCGAGCAGCGTGGTGACGGCGGCCAGCTCGTCCGCGAGCTTCGTCGCGTCGACCGACGTGTTGTCGGTCAGCGCGTCGAGGGACTCACGTCCGGCGGCCAGTGCCTCGCGACTCGCTCCGTTCATCGGACGGCCTCCGCCTTCTCCTCGAGCTCGTCGAGGAAGCGGTCGATCGTCCGGCTCTGGCGGGCGGTGTCCTCAAGGGACTCGCCCACCAGCTTGCCGGCCAGGTCGGTGGCGAGCTTGCCCACGTCCTGACGCAGCGAAGCGGAAGCGGCCTTGCGATCGGCCTCGATCTGCGTGTGGCCGGCCGCGATGATCTCCTCGCGCTGGCGCTGGCCTTCCGCCTTCATCTCCTGGATGATCGCGGTGCCCTGCTCCGTCGCCTCCTGGCGGAGACGCGCGGCCTCGTGGCGGGCCTCGGCGAGCTGGGCCTTGTACTGCTCCAGCACGCTCTGAGCCTCGATCTGGGCCGACTCGGCCTTCTCGATGCCGCCCTCGATGGCCTCGCGGCGCTGCTCCAGAACCTTGTTGATGTTCGGGAGGAGCTTCTTGGCGAGGAAACCGAAGACGATGACGAAGGCGATCAGGCCGATGACGAGCTCGTCGAGATGCGGGATCAGAGGAGGCTGGGGCTCCTCCGCCTGCGCAAGAAGCAGCGCGTTCACATCAGTGCCTTCCGTAAAAAGGTTTGGGCTGTCGGTCCGATTTACTGGTAGACGAAGCCCATGACGATGCCGATGAGGGCAAGCGCCTCACAGAACGCGAAGCCCATGATCTGGTTGGTGCGGATCAGGCCGGCAGCTTCGGGCTGACGGGCGAGAGCCTGCGTACCGTTACCGAAGATGATGCCGACGCCGACGCCGGGGCCGATCGCGGCGAGGCCGTAACCGATCGAGGCGACGTTGCCGACGACGTTGGTCTTGGCGCTACCTTCGCCGGCAGCAAGGTTGATCATGTCGAGAGCAGCGGACATGCCGTTACTTCCTTCTCTTTCAATGACCCGGTGGGGGTTGGCCACCGGACGACTGATGGTTTCGGGGTGGAGCTACGGGCCGGGACGGCTCAGTGGTGCTCGGAGAGGGCGCCCTGGATGTAGCTGCAAGCCAGGAGCACGAAGACGTACGCCTGGACGGCCTGGATGAAGAGCTCGAAGGCGGTCATCACGAGGACCATCACGAACGAGGCGCCGGCGTAGACGAAGCCCAGGCCGTTCATGAGGTACCAGGTGGCCAGCGAGAACATCACGATCAGCAGGTGACCGGCGAACATGTTCGCGAACAGTCGCACCGCGTGCGTGAAGGGCCGGATGAGGAGGTTCGAGAAGAACTCGAGGACGACGACCATCGGGAGGATCGCACCGAGGGACTTGTCGTAGCCGACGATGTTCTTCCAGCCGCCCACGAAGCCGTGCTTCTTGAAAGTGAGCGAGATCCACATGACATACACGATCAGCGCGAGACCGGCCGGGAAGGCGATCAGCGAGGTGACCGGGAACTGGGCGAGCGGAATGATCGACCAGAGGTTCATGATCCAGACGAAGAAGAACAACGACACCATGAAGGGGACGTACTTCTCGCCGTCCTTCTTGCCGATGATCTCGTAGACGATGCCGCGGCGGACGAAGTCGTAACCGGCCTCGCCGACCATCTGCATCTTGCCGGGGATCAGCTTGGGCTTGTTGAAGGCGGCCCAGAAGAACCCGACGACCACGATGGAACCGAGGAGCGCGAGCAGCATCGGCTTCGTGATCTCGATGCCGGCCACCGTGGCGATGGGCTCGTACATGAACGTGTGCAGGCCCGGCGCCGGGAAGCCACATCCACTGAAGATGTGGCAATCCGGGTCGAAGGCAAGCGTCTGGTCAGCACTCACCGCGGGCTCCTTCAGCGTGGCGCATAGGTACGGCAACCTCGTTGTGTCGGCGCGGCACGCAGCCGCGGGTCGGCACTGGACTGGTCTTACGGATAAGGGGGCGGCGGTTCGGCATCGAGCCTCGCGCTGGGACAGGCGTCTCGGATGCCCGCGCCCGCAATGCCGCAGTTGGCACCGGACGATAGCAGGAAGCCGAAGGCGGCTTTATCCCGGCCCTACCCTTCACGACTTCGACCCCGTGTTTCCGGGGTCGATGTACGTGATCTTGGCCTTCATGTAGGCGCGGGCCTGTGCGGCGACCCACACCACGGTCGTCGCGAGCAGCGTGAAAGCGAAGGCCTTGAAGTCGAACAGCGTGGTGTTCTTGAGCAAAGCCAGGAAGATGAAGAGCAACAGCAACTGGGCCGTGTAGAGCATGAGCCCCATGGCCTGGAACAGATGCGGGAGCGACTTCGCCGTCCGCTGCAGGACGAGTTGCCCGATCCCCATGAAGAGGAGCACGACCAGAGTGCCGACCACGGCGCCGAGCGCGCCCTTGCCACCGGCGACCACGCCACTGATGACCGTGGCGATCGCGCCGACGGCTGCGGTGGGTACGGCGGTGTGCAGAAGGATGCGTGCGTCGTTGGACGGCATGGCGGTGTCTCCGCTTGCTGGAGGGGGCGATGGTGTCGTCGAGGACGAGCGTAAGCCCGGTCCGAGGTGGGTCTCGGGGCCAACAGACCGTCGCACTACGGTCTTTCGGCACTGTCGCCGGGTCTCGTGAACGGTATCACAAACTATTTGAATAGGTCTTTACCCATAAGGTGTGCCAACTGTCACACCTGAGAGCTACCCCGCGCGTGTGTGCACGACGAGAAGGCGCCTTGTGTGCTAATGGCCGCGTGTGCGGCTTTCGTCAACTTGGCGTTCCGGCCTTCCGCCTGTCGGTGAAGCGCCCGCGGTTGCCGATGGCGGTGGCGCCGTTGATCCCGGCGGGCACCGGAATCCGCTCCTCCTCGACCACGACCGGGTCGGGAGCGGTCTCCACCACGAGGGCGCGCTTGCGGCGCCGGTAGCGGGGCGGTACGACGGACTCGGCCCAGCGGGGCGCGCGCGGCGTGAAGCGCGGCAGCAGGAGCAGCACCAGGCCGATCGCGCTGAGCGCGACGACGCAGAGGACGATCCACATCGAGGCCGAGTGGACCGAGTACGCCAGCGTCCCGAAGGCGATGAGCGCCGACCAGAAGTACATGATCAGGACCGCGCGGCTGTGCGAGTGCCCGATCTCCAGGAGCCGGTGGTGCAGGTGCCCGCGGTCGGCCGCGAACGGCGACTGGCCCTTCCACGTGCGGCGCACGATCGCCAGGACCAGGTCCGCCATCGGGATCGCGATGATCGACAGCGGCAGCATCAGCGGGATGAAGACCGGCAGTGCGGCGTGCGTGGCCTGACGGGTCGAGCCCTCGAAGATCTTCAGCGCGTCGGGGTCGACCTGGCCGGTGATCGAGATGGCCGAGGCCGCCAGGATCAGACCGATCAGCATCGAGCCGGAGTCGCCCATGAAGATCCGGGCCGGGTGCATGTTGTGCGGCAGGAAGCCCAGGCACATGCCCATGAGGATGACGGTGAAGAGCGTCGCGGGGGCGGCGGCCTCGATCGTGTAGCCGTACCAGAGGCGGTACGCGTACAGGAAGAAGGCGGCGGCGGCGATGCAGACCATGCCGGCGGCGAGACCGTCGAGACCGTCGACGAAGTTGACCGCGTTGATGGTGAGGACGACCAGGGCGACGGTCAGGAGCGTGCCCTGCCACGGGGTCAGCGAGACGACGCCGACACCCGGGATCGGCAGCCACAGGATGGTCAGACCCTGGGCGACCATGACGCCCGCCGAGATCATCTGCGCGCCCAGCTTGATCAGCGCGTCCAGCTCGAACTTGTCGTCGAGGACGCCGATCAGCCAGATCAGGGCGGCACCGGAGAGCAGGGCCCGCGGCTCGTTGGAGAGCTCGAAGACGCTGTTCAGGTTCTGCAGGTGGTCGGCGACGAGCAGTCCCGCGCACAGCCCGAAGAACATGGCGATGCCACCGAGCCGCGGAGTCGGTTCTCGGTGTACGTCTCGCGCACGGATCTCCGGCATCGCCCCGGTCGCGATGGCGAACTTCCGCACCGGACCGGTGAGCAGATAGGTCACCGCGGCCGTGACACAGAGCGTCAGCAGGTAATCACGCACGGGCTGCCCCACAGGAATCGCTGGCCATCTCAGCCCCACACCCTAGCCGTGCCGTCCATGTGCTTGGAGACACCTGTCCCCCCCGAACGGTTGCACAGCGACTTTCCGCGATCTTTCCTCAGCGTCCATACGGGGGAAATCGCCCGGTCAGAGCCCGTACCTCCGCCCGGACCCTCGCCGTCTCCGCGGCGTCGTCACGCAGCGCGGCGGTGAACAGGGCGGCGATCCGCGCCATCTCCGGGGCGCCCATCCCCTGGGTCGTGAGGGCGGCCGTACCGAGCCGGATCCCGCGCCCCTCCCCGTACGGCAGGGCGCAGGTGTCGAGGACCATGCCGGCGGCGGCGAGCCGGGAGCGGGCGGTGCGGCCGTCGACGCCGAGGGGCGCGGGGTCGGCGGTGATGAGATGGGTGTCGGTGCCGCCGGTCGTCAGCGCGAAGCCCTCGGCGGCGAGCGCGGCCGCCATGACGCGGGCGTTCTCGACCACCTGATGGGCGTACGCGGTGAACGCCGGGGTGGACGCCTCGCCGAAGGCCACCGCCTTGGCCGCGATCGTGTGCATCTGGGCGCCGCCCTGGGTGAACGGGAACACCGCGCGGTCGATCCGCCCCGCGAGGTCCGAGCCGCACAGGACCATTCCGCCGCGCGGACCGCGCAGCACCTTGTGGGTGGTCGCGCAGACGACGTCGGCGTACGGGACGGGGCTGGGCGCCGCTCCCCCGGCGACCAGACCGATGGGGTGGGCGGCGTCGGCGATGAGATAGGCGCCGATCTCGTCGGCGATCTCGCGGAAGATCGCGTAGTCGAGGTGCCGGGGGTACGAGATGGAGCCGCACACGATCGCCTTGGGGCGGTGGTGGCGGGCGAGCGCGGCGACCTGTTCGTAGTCGACGAGCCCGGTCTCGGCGTCGACGCCGTACGGCACGAAGTCGAACCAGCGCCCGGAGAAGTTGGCGGGCGAACCGTGGGTGAGGTGCCCACCGTGGTCCAGGCCCATGGCCAGGACCGTGTCACCGGGCCTCAGAAGGGCCGCGTACGCCGCCAGGACGGCCGAGGAGCCCGAGTGTGCCTGGACGTTCGCATGGTCGGCCCCGAAGAGCGCGGTGGCCCGCTCCACGGCGATCCGCTCGGCGGCGTCGGCGTACTCGCAGCCACCGTGGTGACGTGCGCCGGGATACCCCTCGGCGTACTTGTTGGCCAGCGGGGAACCGAGGGCGGCGAGGACCGCGGGCGAGGTGAAGTTCTCGGCGGCGATCAACTGCAGACTGTCGGCCTGCCGGCGCGCCTCGCCGAGCAGCACGTCGGCGATCTCCGGGTCCTGCCGGCGCAGGACGTCGAGAGCCTCATCGGGGGGAGCGGTGACCGACATGTCACCAATGTAGGCACGCACTCCCCCACGCGCCCGGCGAAATCCAAACGCACACCGAGCACACACCCGGCAGACGTCAGTCGCGCCGCCCGGAGGCCACGGCTGCGCGCCCCGGCGGCGTCAGTCGCGCGCCCGTACCCCGGTCAGCGCCGTCACCACCGGATCCAGCGCCTGGTTGATCTCGTCGCCGATCGAGCGGAAGAAGGTGATGGGGGCGCCGTACGGGTCGTTGACCTCGTCCGCGTCCACCGAGGGGGCCAGGAGCCACCCGCGTAGAGCCGCTGCCGCGCGGACCAGGGCACGCGCGCGTTCCACCATGCCCTCGTCGCGGGCGTCCGGGAGCGTGGCCGGGTCGATCGCGCGGACCAGGCGGGTGAACTCCTTCAGGGTGAAGGTGCGCAGACCCGCCGAGTGGCCCATCGAGATGACCTGGGCGCGGTGGTCGCGGGTCGCCGTCAGGACCAGGTCCGCGCGGATGACGTGCTCGTCGAGGAGCTCGCGCCCCACGAAGCCGCTGTAGTCCGCGCCGAAGTCGGCGAGGACGAGTTCCGCGTTGGCCTCCATCGGGGCGCCCTCGTGGCCCCAGGTGCCCGCGCTCTCCACGATCAGGCCGCCGCCGAGAGGGTCGCCGAGGCGGTCGCTCAGGGCATGGCGGGTCAGCCGCTCGGTGATCGGCGAGCGGCAGACGTTGCCGGTGCTGACGTGGAGGATGCGGAAGGTGGTGCTGTCGTCGAACCCCGCTATGCCACGCCCCTCAGGGGCGGTCAATTCGCCACCTCGAGGTCGGGTACGACCTTCCGGAGCTCCTCCGGCGAGAGCGCGCCCTCGCGCAGCAGCACCGGCACCTTGCCCGTGACGTCGACGATGGACGACGGGACGATGCCGGGGGTCGGTCCGCCGTCCAGGTAGACGGAGACGGCGTCGCCGAGCATCTGCTGGGCCGCGTCGCAGTCCTCCGGCGACGGGTGGCCGGTGAGGTTCGCCGAGGAGACGGCCATCGGGCCGACCTCGGTGAGGAGCTCGATCGCGACCGGGTGCAGCGGCATGCGGATGGCGACGGTGCCACGGGTGTCGCCGAGGTCCCACTGGAGGGACGGCTGGTGCTTGGCGACGAGCGTGAGGGCGCCGGGCCAGAAGGCGTCGACGAGCTCCCAGGCCTGCTCGGAGAAGTCCGTGACCAGGCCGTGGAGGGTGTTCGGGGAGCCGATGAGCACGGGCGTGGGCATGTTGCGGCCCCGGCCCTTGGCGGCGAGCAGGTCCGCCACGGCCTCGCTGCTGAAGGCGTCCGCCCCGATCCCGTACACGGTGTCGGTGGGCAGCACGACCAGCTCGCCCCGGCGGACGGCGGACGCGGCCTCGCGCAGACCCGTCACACGGTCGGTCGCCTCGTTGCAGTCGTATCGCCGTGCCATCAGTTCCCGGCCTCCTCGTAAGCGTGGTTCGTCATGGCAGTCGTGCCGGTCATGGCATGGCCTTGCGGGCGGTCGCGAAGCGCGGCCGGTTGTTCAGGTCCGGGTGGTCGGCGGCGTCGGCCCAGCCGGCCTCTTCGTTGAAGATCCACGGCACCTGACCGCCCTGGGTGTCCGCGTGCTCGATGACGACGAGGCCGCCGGGGCGCAGCAGACGGTGGGCGGTGCGCTCGATGCCGCGGATGGTGTCGAGGCCGTCCTCGCCGGAGAAGAGGGCCATCTCCGGGTCGTGGTCGCGGGCCTCGGGTGCCACGTACTCCCACTCGGTGAGCGGGATGTACGGCGGGTTGGAGATGACCAGGTCGACCTGGCCGTCCAGCTCCGGGAGCGCGGTCAGCGCGTTGCCCTGGTGGACGGTGACGCGGGAGCCCTCGGCGTTCTTGCGGGTCCACACGAGGGCGTCGTCGGAGAGCTCGACGGCGTGCACGCGCGAGCGCGGCACCTCCTGGGCCATGGCGAGGGCGATGGCCCCGGAGCCGGTGCAGAGGTCGACGATGAGGGGTTCGACGACGTCCATCGCGCGGACGGCGTCTATGGCCCAGCCGACGACCGACTCGGTCTCCGGCCGGGGCACGAAGACCCCGGGTCCGACCTGGAGCTCCAGGTACCGGAAGAACGCCCGCCCGGTGATGTGCTGGAGCGGTTCGCGGGCCTCGCGGCGGGCGACGGTCTCCCAGTAGCGGGCGTCGAAGTCCGCGTCCTTGACGTTGTGCAGCTCCCCCCGCTTGACGCCGTGCACGAACGCGGCGAGCTCCTCCGCGTCGAAACGCGGTGAGGGAACGCCGGCGTCGGCCAGCCGCTGGGTGGCCTGGGCCACCTCGGCAAGCAGCAGGTTCACGCTGGTCCTCCGTGGTGCGGGGTGGGGCTTACGGAACTTACGCCGCTGCGAGCTTGGCAGCCGAGTCGGCGTCGACGCACGCCTGGATCATCGGGTCCAGTTCGCCGTCGAGTACCTGGTCCAAGTTGTACGCCTTGAAGCCGACGCGGTGGTCCGAGATCCGGTTCTCCGGGAAGTTGTACGTACGGATCTTCTCGGACCGGTCGACGGTGCGGACCTGGCTGCGACGGGCGTCGGCGGCCTTGGACTCGGCCTCCTCCTGCGCGGCGGCGAGCAGCCGGGACCGCAGGATGCGCATGGCCTGCTCCTTGTTCTGGAGCTGGCTCTTCTCGTTCTGGCAGGAGGCGACGATGCCGGTCGGCAGGTGGGTGATGCGGACGGCGGAGTCGGTGGTGTTGACCGACTGGCCGCCGGGGCCCGACGAGCGGTAGACGTCGATGCGCAGGTCGTTGGCGTGGACCTCGACCTCGACCTCCTCGGCCTCGGGCGTGACGAGCACGCCGGCGGCGGAGGTGTGGATGCGGCCGGCGGACTCGGTCGCGGGCACGCGCTGGACGCGGTGCACCCCGCCCTCGTACTTGAGGCGCGCCCAGACGCCCTGGCCGGGCTCGGTGGCGCCGTTGCCGCCCTTGGTCTTCACGGCGACCTGGACGTCCTTGTAGCCGCCCAGCTCGGACTCGGTGGCGTCGATGATCTCGGTCTTCCAGCCGACGCGCTCGGCGTACCGGAGGTACATGCGGAGCAGGTCGCCGGCGAAGAGGGCGGACTCGTCGCCGCCCGCGCCCGCCTTGATCTCCAGGATGACGTCCTTGTCGTCGCTCGGGTCGCGCGGGACGAGGAGCAGACGGAGCTTCTCGGTGAGCCCCTCCCGGTCCTTCTCCAGCTGCTTGACCTCGGCGGCGAAGTCGGGATCGTCGTGCGCCAGCTCGCGGGCGGTCTCGATGTCGTCACCGGTCTGCTTCCAGGCCCGGTAGGTGGCGACGATCGGGGTCAGCTCGGCGTAGCGCTTGTTCAGCTTGCGCGCGTTCGCCTGGTCGGCGTGGACCGAAGGGTCCGCGAGCTTCGTCTCCAGGCCGGCGTGTTCGCCGACCAGTTCCTCGACCGCCTCGAACATCGGGGGCTCCTGGTTTTTTCGTCAGTTGCTACGGGACGGCAAAGCGCCGGTCCCGGCCACCCGCGCGGGGCGACCGTGGACCGGCGCAGGGGCTCGCTACTTGGAGCCGGCGGCCTTGCCGAAGCGGGCCTCGAAGCGGGCGACGCGGCCGCCGGTGTCGAGGATCTTCTGCTTGCCCGTGTAGAACGGGTGGCACTCGGAGCAGACCTCGGCACGGATGGTGCCCTCGGTCAGCGTGCTCCGGGTGGTGAACGACGCGCCACAGGTGCAGCTGACCTGGGTCTCGACGTACTGGGGGTGGATCTCGCGCTTCAAGGTGTCTCCTAGTTTCGGGAGGGCTCCGGGTCGCCGTCGCGGGTTGCGGCAAGCGTGAACCGGGGCCGACGTACCAGTCTGCCAGGACCGGCCGTATCTCCCAAAACCGGGGTCGGGCCGGAACTATTCCTGAGCTGCCGCGGACGGCGGTTCCGGTGCTACTTCACGACGCCGTCGGCCTGGCCGGTGGCCGCGTCCTTCGTCGCCGAGGCGGGGATCGGGAGGTCCTTCTTCAGGGCCGTCCAGACCTGCCGGGACTGGGCTTCCAGGGGTATGACGCGGTTGGGGTCCCGGGGGTCGTACTCGACGGGCATGGTGACCATGCGGACGTTCTGGGCGCCGATGCCGGAGAGGCCCTTCGCGAAGCCCATCAGCTCCTGGACCGAGTCGAGTTCGGAGTCGGGGGTGATGGCCTTGGTGGCGGCGTCGGCGAGGCCGAGGAGCTTCGTCGGGTCGGTGAAGACGCCGACGTCCTTGACCTGGTCGATGAAGGCCTTCATGAAGGCCTGCTGGAGCTGGATGCGGCCGAGGTCGCTGCCGTCGCCGACGCTCTTGCGGGTGCGGACGAGGCCGAGGGACTGCTCGCCGTCGAGGGTGTGGGTGCCCGGTTCGAGGTCGAGGTGGCTCTTGCTGTCCTTGATGGCCGCGGTGGTGGTGATCTCCACCCCGCCGAGTTCGTCGATGAGCTTCTTGAAGCCGGTGAAGTCGACCTCGATGTAGTGGTCCATGCGGATGCCGGACATCGCCTCGACGGTCTTGACGGCGCAGGCGGGGCCGCCGACCTCGTACGCGGTGTTGAACATGGCCCGCCGCTCGCCCGCGACGGCGGTGCCCTGGGCGTCGGTGCACGAGGGCCGGTCGACGAGGGTGTCGCGGGGTACGGAGACCACGCCGGCCTTCTTGTGGCCCTCGTAGACGTGGACGACCATCGCGGTGTCGGAGCGGGCGCCACCCTCGTCCTTGCCGTAGGCGCCGTTGTCGCCGGAGCGGGAGTCGGAGCCGAGGACGAGGATGTCCATGGAGCCGTTGTCGACGTCGTCGGGGCGGTCGGTGCCCAGCTGGGCGTTGATGTCGACGCCTTCGAGGTTGCCGTCGAGCTTGAAGTAGACGTATCCGAGGCCGGCGCCGCCGAGGACGAGGACGGCGAGGGCCCCCGAGACCAGGACGGCCACCTTTCGGCTGCGCTTGGCGGGCTGCTTGCGGCGGCGGCCGCTTCCCGCGCCGCCTATTCGGCTGCTCTTGCTCTGCTCGGTCATCGTCTTCCCTCGGGCCCTCGGTTCACCATGTGTGACGGCGAAGCACCCAAAAGGGTTGCATACGGGCCTGTGAGGTTTCGGTGAGCTCAGGCGGGAACAGCACTGCGCCCACCGTGCGGGGCACGGTGGGCGCAGTGGTTTACGCAGGTCACGACAGGGTTACGAAGCCGAGGCCGCGTCCTTGTCGCGCGACTGGAGCATGACGCAGGTCACACGTCAGTCGTCGTTCTTGCCGCCAGGCGTCGTCTTCTGGATCTGGAGCAGGAACTCGCCGTTCGACTTCGTCTGCTTCATCTTGTCGAGCAGCAGCTCGATCGCCTGCTGCTGGTCGAGCGCGTGCAGCACACGACGGAGCTTCCAGGTCACGGCGAGCTCGTCGGCGCCGAGCAGGATCTCTTCCTTACGCGTACCCGAGGCGTCGACGTCGACGGCCGGGAAGATGCGCTTGTCGGCGAGCTTCCGGTCGAGCTTGAGCTCCATGTTGCCGGTGCCCTTGAACTCCTCGAAGATCACCTCGTCCATGCGCGAACCGGTGTCCACCAGGGCGGTGGCGAGGATGGTCAGCGAGCCGCCGTCCTCGATGTTCCGGGCCGCACCGAAGAAGCGCTTCGGCGGGTAGAGCGCGGTCGAGTCGACACCACCGGACAGGATGCGGCCGGAGGCCGGCGCCGCGAGGTTGTACGCGCGGCCCAGGCGGGTGATCGAGTCGAGCAGGACGACCACGTCGTGACCCAGCTCCACGAGACGCTTGGCGCGCTCGATGGCCAGCTCGGCGACGGTGGTGTGGTCCTCGGCCGGACGGTCGAAGGTCGAGGAGATGACCTCGCCCTTGACCGACCGCTGCATGTCGGTGACCTCTTCCGGACGCTCGTCGACCAGGACGACCATCAGGTGGCACTCGGGGTTGTTGGTGGTGATCGCGTTGGCGATCGCCTGCATGATCATGGTCTTGCCGGTCTTCGGCGGGGCCACGATCAGACCGCGCTGGCCCTTGCCGATCGGCGACACGAGGTCGATGATCCGCGTGGTCAGCACGCCCGGGTCGGTCTCCAGACGGAGCCGGTCCTGCGGGTAGAGCGGGGTCAGCTTGTTGAACTCGGGGCGGCCGCGGCCGGAGTCGGCGGCCATGCCGTTCGCCGAGTCCAGGCGGACCAGCGCGTTGAACTTCTCGCGGCGCTCGCCCTCCTTCGGCTGACGCACGGCGCCGGTGACGTGGTCACCCTTGCGCAGACCGTTCTTGCGGACCTGGGCGAGGGAGACGTACACGTCGTTCGGACCGGGCAGGTAGCCGGAGGTCCGGATGAACGCGTAGTTGTCGAGGATGTCGAGGATGCCCGCGACGGGGATCAGGACGTCGTCGTCGGCGACCTGCGGCTCGCCGGCCTGGAAGTCGTCACGGCCACGACGCCCACGACGGTCGCGGTAACGGCCGCGACGCCCACGGCGACCGCCGGCCTCGTCGTCGTAGTCGTCCTGCGGACCGGCCTGCTGGCCGCCCTGCTGGCCCTGGCTCTGGACCTGCTGGCCCTGGCCCTGGCCGCCCTGACCCTGACCCTGGCCGCCCTGGCGCTGGCGCTGGCCGCCCTGGCCACCGCCCTGCTGCTCGTCGCCCTTGCCACGGTCGCGCTGACGGTCACGGCGGTCACGGCGCTCGCCGCGCTCCCCGCGCTCGCCACGGTCACGACGGCCACGGCCCTCGGCGCCGTCGACGGCGGCCTCGGCCTTGGTGTCGGTGCCCGCGTCGGCCTTGGCCTCGGTGCGGGCCTCGGTCTTGACGACCTGCGCGGCCTCGGCCTTGGCCTCGCCCTCCGGCGAACCGGCGGGGGCGGTGGCACGGCGACGACGACGCTCGCCCGCGGGCTGGTCGTCGGAGGCCGGCTGGCCCGGGATGTCGATCTGCTGCTGGGCGACGGCCTTCTCGGCCTTCTCCGCCTTGGGCTCGGCGGCCTCGGCAGCGGTCTCACCCGTACGGGTCTTGGCGGTGGCGCGGCGCTTCGGCTTGGTCTCGGCGGCGTCGGCGGCCTTGGCGGGGGCGGCGGAACCACCACCGGCCTGCGCCTCCTTGATGACCTCGATCAGCTGGCTCTTGCGCATCCGCGCGGTGCCCCTGATGCCGAGGCCGGACGCGACCTGCTGCAGCTCGGCCAGGACCATGCCCTCGAGGCCGGTGCCGGAGCGGCGGCGCCGTGCGGTGCCGCCGGTGGCAGCACCTGCGGCGGGCGCGGCGGCGTCGACACTGCTGTCGGCAGTCACGCCCATCAGATCGGTGGTGTCGCTCACGAAGGGTCCTTCCCTGGAGCGGACGTCGGCCATCTGGCTCGGCGACCGGTTGTGCTGTCCGGCAGCGGTCCCGTGTTGGGTGGACCGTGTCCGGGGCGGTGGTCCCGCCGGGTACGGCGGAGAGAAACGTGCTGTGGGTCCGGCCCGAGCGCCCCCTGCTCGGCCCTCACTGCAGAAGAGCGAGGGGTGTCGTGCCGGTTCCGGAGCGTGCTCGAAACTGCTCAGGCAGGCTGCTCAGGCAGTTGGGGAGGCTCCCGGAAGAATCGGTGGTCCCTGATGGGGACACTCAGCACCGCGCCACAAAGGCGCCGGGTGCTGACTTGAGGTTAACACTACCGGCTCCAACAAACATTCCCCCTCTCCCTCACCGGCAATCTCCTGCCCCGGACGCTGCCCGGCGTCCGGCCGCCGTGCGCCTAGGGCGCCAGCGGCAGGACGCTCGCGCCGGAGGCGTCGAGGTCGAGCCGGTTCGCGGCCCAGCCCCCGCCCGCCAGTCGGGCGACCTTGTCGGCCGTCCCGTGTTCGGCCAGCGCGAGGACCGTGGGGCCCGCGCCGGAGATGACCGCGGGGACGCCGTCCGCGCGCAGTCGGTTCACCAGGGCGATGCTCTCGGGCATCGCGGGAGCCCGGTACTCCTGGTGCAGCCGGTCCTCGGTGGCCGCGAGCAGCAGCTCGGGGCGGCGGGTCAGGGCCTCGACGAGGAGGGCGGCGCGCCCGGCGTTGGCCGCGGCGTCCACGTGCGGGACGGTGCGCGGCAGGAGTCCGCGGGCGGTCTCGGTCAGTACGGGCTTCCCGGGGACGAAAACCACCGGAACGATGGAATCCGAGGGTTCCATCCTGATGGCTCGCGCGGCACCGGACTCGGTCCAGGCGAGCGTGAATCCGCCGAGCAGACAGGCGGCGACGTTGTCGGGGTGGCCCTCGATCTCGGTGGCGAGCTCCAGGAGGGCGGCCTCGTCGAGCTTGGCGTCCCCGCCTATGGTCACGGCGCGGGCGGCGACGATGCCGGCGCAGATGGCGGCGGAGGAGGAGCCGAGGCCGCGGCCGTGCGGGATGCGGTTGGCGCAGACGACCTCAAGGCCGCGCGGCTGCCCGCCGAGCAGGTCGAAGGCGGTACGCAGGGAGCGTACGAGCAGGTGGCTCTCGTCGCGCGGGAGCGTCTCGGCACCCTCGCCGGCGATGTCGACGTGCAGCCCGGAGTCGGCGACACGGACGACGACGTCGTCGTAGAGGCCCAGCGACAGGCCGAAGGCGTCGAAGCCCGGACCGAGATTGGCGCTGGTGGCGGGGACGCGCACCCGTACGGCGGCGGCGCGGAACGCTGGACCGGCCATCGCTCGATGACTCTCCTTGATTGCGACAACGGTGTTTCAGAACAGCAGGTGGTGCGGATCAACAGGTGTTGACGAACAGCAGTCGGTTCGGAACTGCGGGTGTTGCGGAACAGCGGTTGTTTCCAGCGAAGTACGGGAAACCCGGGGGCCGTTTCGGCCACGGAGGCGACAACGGCAACGACACCGCGCATATGCGTCGGGGCGGGTTCGGTACAGCCTATCGAAGGAAGGTTCTGCCGCGACATAGGGCGCACAGGAGGCGCACGATGCGTGTCGCGAGCCAACCTGTGCGCCTATGTAGGTTCCTGATCGGGTTTCGATCAGTACTTTCCCCCGCGCGGAGGGGGTGTGATCAGGCCAGACCGAGGCGTTCGGCGGCGGCGGCCGCGTCGACCGGAACGGTGACCGGCTGCGGGGCGCCGGCGACGGCCCAGTCGGGGTCCTTGAGCCCGTTGCCGGTGACCGTGCAGACGATCCGCTGGCCGGGGTCGACCTTGCCCTGCTCGGCGGCCTTCAGCAGACCGGCGACCGAAGCGGCCGACGCGGGCTCGACGAAGACGCCCTCCTGCGCGGCCAACAGGCGGTAGGCGCGCAGGATCTCACGGTCCGTCACCTCGTCGATGAAGCCGCCCGACTCGTCGCGCGCGGCGATGGCGTAGTCCCACGAGGCCGGGTTGCCGATGCGGATCGCGGTGGCGATCGTCGACGGGTCCTTGACGACCTCGCCGCGCACGAGCGGCGCGGAACCGGAGGCCTGGAAGCCCCACATGCGCGGGCGGTGCGTCGCGAGACCGTCGGCGGCGTACTCGCGGTACCCCTTCCAGTACGCCGTGATGTTGCCGGCGTTGCCCACGGGCAGGACGTGGATGTCGGGCGCGTCGCCCAGCATGTCCACGATCTCGAAGGCGGCGGTCTTCTGGCCTTCGATACGGACCGGGTTGACCGAATTGACCAGCGCCACCGGGTAGTTCTCGGAGAGGCTGCGGGCCAGGGTCAGGCAGTCGTCGAAGTTGCCGTCGACCTGGAGGATCTTCGCGCCGTGCACCAGGGCCTGGCCCATCTTGCCGAGCGCGATCTTGCCCTGCGGCACGAGGACGGCCGAGACCATGCCGGCGCGGACCGCGTAGGCCGCGGCGGAGGCGGAGGTGTTGCCGGTGGAGGCGCAGATGACGGCCTGCGCCCCCTCCTCCTTGGCCTTGGAGATGGCCATGGTCATGCCCCGGTCCTTGAAGGAGCCGGTGGGGTTGGCGCCCTCGACCTTGAGGTGCACCTCGCAGCCCGTGCGCTCGGAGAGGACCTGAGCGGGTACGAGCGGCGTGCCGCCCTCACGGAGCGTGACGACCGGCGTCGTGTCCGTGACCGGAAGGCGGTCCCGGTACTCCTCGATGATGCCGCGCCACTGGTGGGTGCCCTTGTGGGTCATGGGTCCTTACTCCCCTTCAACACGCATGATGCTGGCGACACCGCGCACGGTGTCGAGCTTGCGCAGCGCCTCGACGGTCCCGGAAAGGGCGGCGTCGGGCGCGCGGTGGGTGACGACGACGAGGGAGGCCTCGCCGTCTCCGTCCTGTCGACCGTGCTGGCGCACGGTATCGATAGATACGCCGTGCTCGGCGAAGACCGTCGCCACCTGGGCGAGGACGCCCGGCTTGTCGGCCACGTCGAGGCTGATGTGGTACCGCGTCACCACGTCGCCCATGGGGCTCACGGGCAGCTGGGTGTACGCGGACTCACCGGGGCCGTTGGCCCCGTTGAGCTTGTTGCGGCACACGGCGACGAGGTCGCCGAGGACGGCCGAGGCGGTCGGAGCGCCGCCCGCGCCGGGGCCGTAGAACATGAGCTGTCCGGCGGCGTCGGCCTCGACGAAGACCGCGTTGTACGCCTCGCGGACGGAGGCCAGCGGGTGGCTGAGCGGGATCATCGCCGGGTGCACGCGCGCGGTGACGGACTCGCCGTCGGCGGCGCGCTCGCAGATGGCGAGCAGCTTGATGGTGCAGCCCATCTGCTTGGCCGAGGCGAAGTCGGCGGCGGTGACCTCCGTCATGCCCTCGCGGTAGACGTCGTCGAGGCGCACGCGCGTGTGGAAGGCGATCCCGGCGAGGATGGCGGCCTTGGCGGCGGCGTCGAAGCCCTCGACGTCGGCGGTCGGGTCGGCCTCGGCGTACCCGAGGGCGGTGGCCTCGTCGAGTGCCTCGGAGTAGCCGGCCCCGGAGGTGTCCATCTTGTCGAGGATGAAGTTGGTCGTGCCGTTGACGATGCCCATCACGCGGTTGATCTTGTCGCCGGCGAGGGACTCGCGCAGCGGGCGGATGAGCGGGATGGCGCCGGCGACGGCGGCCTCGTAGTAGAGGTCCTGGCCGTGCTCCTGGGCGGCGGCGTAGAGGTTCGCGCCGTCCTGGGCGAGCAGCGCCTTGTTCGCCGAGACGACGGAGGCGCCGTGCTCGAAGGCGGTGGTGATGAGGGTGCGGGCCGGCTCGACCCCGCCGATGACCTCGACGATGACGTCGATGTCCCCCCGTTTGACCAGGGCGGTGGCGTCGGTGGTGATCAGCTCGGGAGCGATTCCCTCACGGACCTTGTCCGGGCGGCGGACCGCCACGCCGGCGAGCTCGACCGGGGCGCCGATGCGCGCGGCGAGGTCGTCGGCGTGCGTCGTCATGATGCGCGCCACCTCTGAGCCGACCACTCCACAGCCCAGCAGCGCCACCTTCAGCGGACGCGTACGCATCATCCGACCTCTTTCTCGTCCTACTTCGTATCTCTACGTTCGAGTCTCTGCGGTTCTCAACGGTGGAACCAGTCTCACTCACCGGACGGGGGTTTCAGCCCCTCGTCCGGATCCTGAGACATCTATTTCATCACCCGACTATTTCATCACCCGACGTCGAGACGCAGGAGATCTTCCTCCGTCTCGCGCCGCACGATGACCCGCGCCTCGCCGTCACGGACGGCGACGACGGGCGGCCGGAGCGCGTGGTTGTAGTTGCTGGCCATGGAGCGGCAGTACGCACCGGTGGCCGGCACGGCGATCAGGTCGCCGGGCGCCAGGTCCGAGGGAAGGAAGGCGTCCCGTACGACGATGTCGCCGCTCTCGCAGTGCTTGCCGACGACCCGGGAGAGCATGGGCGCGGCGTCGCTGGTCCGCGAGACGAGGTTGACGCTGTACTCGGCGTCGTACAGCGCGGTACGGATGTTGTCCGACATACCGCCGTCGACACTCACGTACGTCCGCAGCCCTTCGAGCGGCTTGATGGTGCCGACCCGGTAGAGCGTGAAGGCGGTGGGCCCGACGATGGCGCGCCCCGGCTCGACGGAGATACGAGGCGTGGCGAGCCCGGCGGCCTCGCACTCCCGCGTCACGATCTCGCTCAGCGCCTTCGCGATCTCGTGCGGCTCGCGCGGGTCGTCCTCGGAGGTGTACGCGATGCCGAGACCGCCGCCGAGGTCGATCTCGGGCAGCTCGACCCCGTGCTCGTCACGGACCTCGGCGAGCAGCTGGACGACACGGCGGGCGGAGACCTCGAAGCCGGCCATGTCGAAGATCTGAGAGCCGATGTGCGAATGAATACCGATGAGCTCGAGACCGTCGAGCTTCAGCGCCCTGCGCACGGCCTCGGCGGCCTGTCCCCCGGCGAGCGCGATGCCGAACTTCTGGTCCTCGTGCGCGGTGGCGATGAACTCGTGCGTGTGGGCCTCGACGCCGACGGTGACCCGGATCTGCACGCGCTGGCGCTTGCCGAGACCCTGAGCGATGTGGGCGACGCGAACGATCTCCTGGAACGAGTCGAGAACGATCCGCCCGACGCCGACCTCGACGGCCGTACGGATCTCGTCCTCGCTCTTGTTGTTGCCGTGGAAGGCGATGCGCTCGGCGGGCATCCCGGCGGAGAGGGCGGTGGTGAGCTCGCCGCCGGAGCACACGTCGAGGTTCAGCCCCTCCTCCTTGAGCCACCGCACGACGGCCCGGGAGAGGAACGCCTTCCCCGCGTAGAAGACGTCGGCGTCCTTGCCGAAGGCCTCGGCCCAGGCGCGGCAGCGGGCCCGGAAGTCGGTCTCGTCCAGGAAGTAGGCGGGGGTCCCGAACTCCTCGGCGAGGTCGGTCACGCTCAGCCCGCCGACGGTGACGACCCCGTGCTCGTCGCGCTCGACGGTCCGGGACCACACCTTGGGGTCGAGGACGTTGAGGTCGGCGGCGGGCGCGGTGTAGTGGCCTTCGGGAAGGACGTCGGCGTGGCGAGGGCCTGCGGGATGGGCGGAACGACTCATGTCAGAACTCTTTCAAATCCGTTCGGGTGCGCTGATGCCGAGCACTGCGAGGCCACCGGCGAGCACCGTCCCGGCGGCTTCGGCGAGCGCGAGCCGGGAACGGTGGGCGGCCGAGGGTTTCTCGTCGCCGAGCGGCAGAACGGTGTGCTGGAACGCGAGCAGCGCGTCGGCGGTGGCTTCCAGGTGCCGGGCGACCCGGTCGGGGGCGCGGTGGCGGGCGGCGGCGAGTAGAACGACGGGGTGGTCGCGGAGGACGCCGAGAAGTTCGGGTGCGTGAAGGGGCGGCGCATCGTGCTCGTACACCGGAACGACACCGAGCTGCCGCCCGTTGACGAGCAGCCTGCGCACCCGGGAGTACGCGTACCGGACGCGGAAGAGCGAGTTGCGCTCGTGCTGCACGAGAAGGGGAGGCCCGTCGAGGGGCCGGTCCTGCGGCGAGGGCCGGAGCAGCGCCCAGCGAGCGGCGTCGACACCGAGGACGTCACCTTCGTAGGCGCCGGCGCGCACATGGATCCGCTCGCCGCTCTCGCCCCGCTCGTCATCGGACGGCCCGATGAACCCGGCGAACCCGGCGAGCTCGGCGAACCCGGCGTCGGCGCCTTGCGACCGAAGGAGCCGGACGACGGTCTCGGTGACGAGCAGGGCCCGCGACTCTGTCAGGTCGGGCGGACCGGCGAAACGGACGGTGGTCCCGGCGAGGGCATCACTGGTCCCGTACGAGTCCCCTGCCTCGCGGATGGCCCGTACGAGCTCGGCGTCGGCGTCGCGCCGAAGGGAGAAGTTCAGGAACCCGGGCCCGGTGATCACGACCTCGCGAAGCCCGGGAGCGTCACGGAGACGCTCCTCCAGGATCCCGGCGACATCGAGGGCGGGACGCCCGGCGGACCGGGCGAGGGAGAGCGCGATGCTGCTGGCGTACTCCCCGGCACCACCGGGCCGAACACGCTCGACCTTGACCGTCGGGGGTACGTCGACCCGCAGCGCACCGTCGTCGACCGCACGGCGCACGGCGTGCAGCACGGTGAGGGAGAGGTCCGCGGGGGTCACGGGACAAGCCTAGGGGAGGAGGGGGGTCCTCACGCGAACCGGTTTCGCGATGCGGGCACCTGGGCGAGGAGAGGCTCGACTCGGTGGGGGCAGTGCGGGGGAGGGGGCGGCACGGAGGGGCCGGGCTCAGAGGCCCGGGGCCGACTCGGTGACGCGGGCCGGGCTCATCGATGCAATGGGAGGGCTCAGTGGTGCGGGCCGGGCTCAGTGGTGCGGACCGGCTCAGTGATGCGGGCCGGTGGTGCTCCCGGCGCGTCGGGGGTCTTGCCGGCCGTCGACTGCGGCCGGTTCCTCTCCCCCGTCGGTCCCGGCCGCCTCGGGCCGCTCGCGCCGCTCGCGGTGCATCAACTGACGCACGACGCGCACGAGCTCGGAGGGCTCGAAGGGTTTCGCGAGGAAGGCGTCGACGCCGGAGGCGGCCCCACCGGAGACCTCGTGCTCACCGCAGGCGCTGATGATCGCGACCGGCAGATGACTGGTCCGCGGATCGGCACGTAGCCGCTCGGCCGTCTTGATCCCGTCCAAGCGGGGCATGACGACATCCAGGGTGACGACATCAGGACGAACCCGATGTACGACATCCAGACACTCGGCACCATCGGCCGCGGTCACGACCTCGAACCCCTCGAGTTCGAGATTGACCCTGATCAACTGCCGGATCACCTTGTTGTCGTCGACAACGAGCACCCGACCGGACACGCCTGACACACGAACGAGAGTAGGCCGCCCCTAACGGCTGCGTCCGGGTTTTACCCACTTCTGACCCGTGCGGGGGACCCAGCACCTGGTGACACCCCGGAAATACCTGTTCACAGCCACTCCCGCAGAGCTGGTAGGGTTCTACCCGTCGCCGCCGAACGCGGCGGACGCCCCCGTAGCTCAGGGGATAGAGCAACGGCCTCCGGAGCCGTGTGCGCAGGTTCGAATCCTGCCGGGGGCACTCCAGCTCGGACAGCGTGATCAACCCGCTGACCTGCTGAAGTGCCGAAGATGAAGGGCCGGACTCAGTCTCACTGAGTCCGGCCCTTCATCGTTGCCTGTCACTGGTCGCGCGTGAGTGGTGCGTGAGGCGCGATCGCGCCCGAAAGCCTCTCCTAGTACTCCAGCCGTAGATCGTGATCTTCATGGCTGGGCGACTGCTTGCCGTCGGTAGTGGCAGTCGCGGGCGCGGGCCTGGTGTCGGCGTCGCCAGTGTGACCAGCGGAGTCGGTGCGCGAGGTCGTGGGCCCGGCTGGTCAGGGTGGTGAACAGGCGTTGGATCTCGTTGCAGGTCAAGGGGATCAGGTCGTCGGGGGCGGGGTGGTCGCGGCGTTCGGCGGCTGCGGTGACGGCGAGGAAGGCGTGGGCGAGCATCGCGAGGGTGACCCAGCGGTGCCAGGAGGTCCAGCGGCGGACCTGGTGCTCGTCCAGCCCCGCCAGGCCCTTGCCGGCCTGGAAGGTCTCCTCCACCGTCCAGCGCCGTCCGGCCACCCGCACCAGGTCGGACAGCGGGACGGAGTGGGGTGAGAAGCAGCGGTAGAAGGCGAGTTCGCCGCTTCTCCGGTTGCGGCGGACCAGCAGCCACCAGTGCCCGGGCCGGTAGGCGGGGCCGTGGATGTCGACCTGGGCCCAGTCGTAGTACCGCTCGCCCTTGGCGCCCGCTCCGGCCGAGCGCCGCTGCCAGGCCCGTTTCGGGATCTTCGCCACGATGGCCTTGGCCGGGAACTTCCCTGCCACCGTGGTGACTTGGTGGGTGCTGGAGACTGCCAGGACGTAGCCGGTCCGGCGGTCTTCCAGCGCGGCCCGCAGGTGCGGGTTGTCGCCGTAGACCTCGTCGCCGGCGACCCAGCGGGCGGGCGTTCCCGCATCCAGGGCCCGGGTGATCATCCGAGCCGCCAGTACCGGCTTGGTCGTGAAGGTGAGGTCTTCGGGGATGCCGGCGGTCCGGCAGCGGTCGAGGTCGTCGGTCCACGAGCGCGGGACGTATAGGGCCCGGTCGATCGCGGCATGCCCGCAGGCGGCGGAGTAGACGAGGTAGACGGCGACCTGGGAGTTCTCGATCCGGCCCGCCGTGCCGGTGTACTGGCGCTGGACGCCGACCGTGGCGGTGCCCTTCTTCAGGTCGCCGGTCTCGTCGACCACCAGCACGGCTTCGTCATCGGCCAGGTGCTCGACCACGTAGGCGCGTACGTCGTCGCGGACCGCGTCGGCGTCCCACTTCGCGCGGTGCAGCAGGTGCTGCATGCCGTCCGGGGTGGAGTCGCCCGCGTGCTCGGCCAGCGTCCAGCAGTTCTTCCTTGGCAGGTCCGCCAGCAGGCCCAGCACCAACGCCGTTGCGTGGCGGCGTGGTTCGACCCTCGCGAACCGGCCCGCGATACGGCCCGTCAGCTGGTCGAACATCGACCGCCACCGGGCAGGCACTACGCTGCGACCTGCGGCCACCGCCTGATCTTCGTTGGTCGACACAACTCACGATGATCAACGGTGGCCGCAGCCGTCTCCGCACCGGCCCCGACCAGCAAGATCACGACCTACGGCTGGAGTACTAGTCGGCCTGCAGGACGAAGAACAGGAAGCACAGGAAGCGCGGCTTGGCCGCGATGGCCTCGGGGAACATCTCGCGGGCGGCGGGATCAGGCTCCGGCTCGCTGATGACCGTAATCCGGAAACCGGCCCCGATGAAAGCCTCGATCATCGCGTGCAGCGGCCTGTTCCACCTGCTCACCAGGGCGGTATGGCCGCCAATGGTCCACTCCACGGTCCATTTGGTGGTGTCGAAGTAGTTGTGCTCGGCCTCGCGACCGGCCTCGCGGTGTATGAGGTTGATGGCAAAGGGATGGTCGACAGATGCGATCAGTCGACCGCCGGGCCTGAGTACGCGTCGCAGCTCGGCCAGCGCCGGCCCCCAGTCCTCCAGATAGTGCAGCACCAGGGACGCCGTTACATCGTCGAATGTGTCATCAGCGTAAGGAAGCGGGCTGCCCAGGTCCGCCACCTGCAGGTCCGCACCGTCGCCGAGCCGCCGCCGAGCCAGCTCCAGCATCCCGGCACTCGTGTCGAAGCCACTCACAACGGCGCCACGGTCGCGCAGCGCGGCAAACAGGGCCCCCGAGCCGCAGCCGGCGTCGAGAATCCGTCGGCCGGCCACGTCTCCAGCGAGGGCCAGCATCGCGGGCCGCTCGTAGTAGGCATTGACCAGGTTGGTTTCGTTTGCGGCCGCGTACGCCTCGGCGAAGCTGTTGTAGTCGTTGGTCTTCGACGGTTCCGCACTCACTGCGGACGGCGAGACCAGCTTGGTGGAGATCGCGTGCTCTTGGCGCTCACTTGAGATCATGGTGCGGGAGACGTGTGCTGCACCAGTTCAGTTCCGGGCCGCTCCCGGCGGCCCTCACATCCTTCGAGATCCAACGAGCCGTTCGTTCCCGAGTTCGTCCAGCACCGCCCGGTGCAGCCGACGCCACAGGCCGGCCTCGGTCCATACCGACCTGCACCGATATCCAACGCCTGTTCACCACCCTGACCAGCCGGGCCCGCGACCTCGCGCACCGACTCCGCTGGTCACACTGGCGACGCCGACACCAGGCCCGCGCCCGCGACTGCCACTACCGACGGCAAGCAGCCGCCCAGCCATGAAGATCACGATCTACGGCTGGAGTATTAGGAGCATGTCGCCTAAACACCGGACTTGTGCACGCTCCAGGGTATGTAGGTCGACGGTAGACGGGATGGGAGTCAGGGCGAGTATCCGGCGAAGGTTGGCAAACCGTGGCAGCTCCACCCCAAGGCCGCTCCGTCGACCTACTCCTGAATTGACAGGTCCGGATGTGCGAACACAAAGAGCATGTACGCAACGGCCGCTGCCGTACCCACCGACGAGAGCGCCAGGCTGGTCAGAGGCTGCGCACGGCTGACGCCCTGCCTTGCGGCAGCGCGGTATTCGATGACACCCAGGACGAGACCCGTGAGGCCGAGCGGCAGGGCCAGAGCCCAGACGAGCATCCAGAACGGGCAGCAGAACCAGAACGCAACGGAAGCCGCACCGAAAACGACGGAACGACTCATCCGCCCAGATCTGTCGTCGGCCGGATCATCAGAGTGGGTCATGCTCTGATCAAAGCAGCAGGGTGGGGAGGCTCAGCAGCCACCCTGACAATCACCGCGCCCCTCGCGTGCCCGATCTAGCGGGGAGTCACGGGGAACATCGGACTGTCACGCTGTCCGGACATGCGAATGGCCCCCGACCATTCGGCTGGTCGGGGGCCATCCGCCTGGCGGTGGGTGTGGGATTTGAACCCACGGTGACTCGCGCCACGACGGTTTTCAAGATCGCTGGTTGGGTTGCCCGGAGCATTGAGACTTCACCGACCTCTTCTGCCAGCGCTAGGACTCGCGCTTGTGCTCATTCGGCGGCCTGAGCAAGCGCCAATGTTGCAGCTCCACTTTACTGACTGCATGGACTGGATCGCCCTTGGGTCGATGCTCGCTGCTGCATCGGCATTCACGCTTTCGATCATCGCTTTGCTTGTTAGCCGAAAGCAAGAGAAGCGGATTCTATTCCTTTCGCTAAATGAGCGCCTAATGCAGCCGGAGCTCCAGGAGGGGCGAACACTGCTACGCGAGTCGATCGAATCGACAAGTGATGCAGAAAACGTGTATGCCCTCAACAAGAATCAGCACTGGTCCATATCGCGGGCCGTCGCAATGTTCGACCTCCTGGGCCTTTACGTGAAACATGGATATATCAAAAAAGATCTCGCACTGGAGGAGTGGGGGAAAACCCTGACCCTCTCGTACGAGGGGCATGGTGAACACTTCGTTAGGGCAAGAGAGGAAGCCCTGGGATGGTCTCCTTATCCACATTTCAAGTACATCGCGGAGATGGCGAGGCGAGAGGGTTTGGGCCACCCGAGGTGAGGGTTTAGCTTGACGGTGCACAGCGGCTCGATACCACAACCCGAGGAAGAACCTCCGTTCGTTGGCATCCTTCCCGGGCCTCGAAAGGACCGGAATGACTGTCGCTAACGGATCCGGCTAGAGCTACGGAATCAGACGGTCGCGGAGCCTGGACCTTGCCTGGCCCCCTGATCTCATGGCAGCCGTCGGCAACGACGTGCGTGCCAGATCCGTGCCAGAACGAGCGGTCAGCCGCGGCGAGTCGGGGCATGTGAAAGGCAGGCGCCCGCTGGCTGTGGAAGCGCCACGGTAGGCCTGCTGACCTGCGACGACCAGCGGCAGATCGGCGCCAGGCTTACAAGGCAGTGGTCCTCCTCAGACTGGGCGCGCACGGGGAGCTTCCGAGTCTTCGTTGGCAAACAGCCCTCGCCATCCGCCGGATCGGGGAACGATGAGCGCCATGACGAGTGATGTCGACAGGGAAGCAGCGAAGCGCTTAGACGTCGTTTCCTTTGGCGGTTCAGTTCGTTGTGCTGGGCATGACGAGTCTTGCCGAGCGGTTGGTGCCGGATGAGTTGTGGGAGTTGTTCCGCAGGGTGGTGCCCGAGGCAGTGGTGGTGCGGCCGCAGGGAGGTGGCCGTCGGCGGGCGGGGGATCGTGAGTGCCTGGCCGCGATTGTGTTCGTGGCCACGTCGGGCTGCACATGGCGGCAGGTGCCGCCATTGTTCGGGCCGGCCTGGCCGACGGTCTACCGACGTTTCGCCCACTGGAGCAAGGAGCGGGTCTGGGCCCGCCTTCACCGGGTCATCCTGGATGAGCTCGGGGCCCAGGGGGACCTGGACTGGTCGCGTTTCGCCGTCGACTCGGTGAGTGTCCGGGCCCTCAAAGGGGGCTCCTGACCGGACCGAATCCGACCGATCGTGGCAAGAACGGATCGAAGATCCATCTCGTCACCGACCGGTCCGGCCTGCCGGTCGCGGTCGCCATCTCCGCGGCCAACACCCACGACAGTCTTGCGCTGAAGCCGCTCGTCGCGTCGATACCGCCGATCCGCAGCCGCCGCGGCCCCCGCCGCAGACGGCCCGACAAGCTCCACGGCGACAAGGGCTACGACTACCCTCACCTGCGGCGATGGCTCCGCTCTCGCGGCATCACGCCACGGATCGCCCGCCGGGGCATTGAGTCCTCACAGCGGCTCGGACGCCACCGATGGGTCATCGAGCGGACCATGTCGTGGCTCGCCGGCTGCCGCCGGCTCCACCGCCGCTACGAACGCAAGCCGGAACACTTCCTCGCCTTCACCGCCATCGCGACCAGCCTCATCAACTACCGACGACTCACCAAGTGACGTTCTAGTCGGCGTCACTGACGGTTGTCCGAGAGGAGCTCGTGGTCACGATGTCGGTGGCGATACGCAGAGACGTCTCTTGCCAACCGAGCAATGCTCGAGTGATCGCGATCGACTGGATGATGCTCATGCCGCGTTCAGCCAGCAGGTCCTGATTGGCTTGCATTCCTTCGCCCGCGAGGACGGGCCGGCATTGCTCGACGAGTGCAGTCCATCGTGCCGCTTCCTCGGGCCGCAGCCCGACGACGTGGTCGAACATGGCTAGTCCTGCCTCCCTGAAGTTGCGCGAGCGATAGTCCAGGGCGGGTGGCCGTGCCGTGCGGCGTGGGTGCGGAAGTCGAAGAAGCCCAGACCATCGATCTTGCACTCGGTGTCGATCTCTTCGAGCGTCCAGCAGTGGTCGGAGTAGTCGTCGATGGCGACGCCGCCGGCTTCGAGGATGTGTGACAGGAGGTTGCGGATCTCGGCAGTACCGTCGATGTGGCTGGAGACGCTGACCAACAGGTCCCAGGTCGGGCGATGGTCGAGCGCGGAGTCCAGCAGGCGTACGTCCTCGGGATCCCAGCCGGCGAACAGGTGACCGTCCTGCTCGTCCTCGAGGTCGATGTAGAGCTTCCCGTCCGTCCAGTAGCCGTTCTTGCCGGGCATCAGCCGGTCAAGCCGTGCGGCTGTCGCGGTCGACTCTCCAGCGGGGAACACGTAGACGCTGCGCATGGGCGGAGCGTAAATGGCGACGCAGGGCTGCGGCCAGGGAGTTTCACCCCGGTCGTGGATTGCCTTCGTCGATGGTGGCAGTGTGAGCGGCGACTTCGCTGAATGACAGATGTCGAGGTTCACCGTTGAGGTACGGCACAGCTGGCTGCCATCAGCTCCACTGCCGCTACGAACGCAAGCCGGAACACTCCCTCATCTACCGACGACTCACCAAGTGAAACGACGTCTTAGCCAGTCAGGCTCACGAGGTAGGGCGGGTGTCTGGGCAGGAGCGTTGGCGCAAGGTGTTGCACTGGGTGAGCCGCGGGCGGCTTGGGCGGCGGCGTGGGTGGGAGAGCGTTCCAGAGCTAGGCACGCCATGGCAGGACACCATCTCAGGGGAGCGGGGTGGTGACTGGCGTCAGCGGGCGGCCAATCTGGACGGCGAGTTCGCGTTCAGCGTCGACTATCAGATCTGCCGACGATGTCAGCTCGCGTGGGTCGAACAGCCCTACAAGCTGCCGGAGTATCAGCGATGTGGTCTGGCTTCCGCCGGCCTCGCCGCGTTGCGAATCGAGCACCCACGCCTGTCCTGGCACACCTTGGGCGGGCACCTTCGCGATTCCAAGGCATTCTGGGCAGCTGTGAGAGCCGAGGCAGCCGGTGGGTACCGGCAGCGTGGCCTCTGTGCCCACGTTACTGCTGGGTGATATCCAACCGCCTTCCGCAACGTGCGGCCTATTCGTGGACCGACGAGGACCGTCGTGCCACTTGTAGGTCGGTGACCTGCGGAGACTCATGAGACTCACGCGGCCTCCGGAGCCGTGTGCGCAGGTTCGAATCCTGCCGGGGGCACTTCGCAGGAAGTGCCACACAGACCCCGTGATCAGCGGAAACGCTGAACGCGGGGTCTTGTTGTATGTGCAGGCGTGTGCCGCGCCGAGCGGGCGTATGACAGGGGCCGCGGCCTATGCGCGGCCTGGGCCGTGAGGCATCGACGCAGGTGGGAGCCCTGAAACGACGAAGGCCCCGGGACGGGTCCCAGGGCCTCACGTTGCAGCGACGCGGTCCGACTAGTCGGCGGTCACTCCCCAGTAGCCGATCAGGTCCGGCCGACCGTCGCGATAGAGCACCGTGCAGTTCCCCTGCGCTCGGTCGGGGAACTCCAACCGCCCTGTATCAAGAGCCTCGTCCCACTCCTCGTAGGTGGGTTGGCCACCCGGGGACCATGCGCGCACTTCGCTGTCGGTCAGCGGCCGCATGAACGGACCATCGCTCCGATCCGTGGCATCGGTCATGCGGGGGAAGTCCAGCACCGAGCACGTACCACCGGTGAAGATGTACTCGTGCCAGGCCGGATCGCGCCACAGCTCTTGGATGGATCGCCCTTCGAAGCCGCGGTCGTCCTCTGCCAGATTCTGCTCCTGAGCCTGCCGGAATGCCGCCGCCAGATCAGGCTGATACGGGCCCGTCTGCGTCCAAGCGTTGCCACCCACCCCTGTCCCCTCACATTCGAACCGTCCAAGCCGAAGCGCAGCGTAGGCGCTGGCACTGACACTCCCCCTCGCTCGATCACTCGTACTCCCTCAGCAGGTCTTCGGTCCTCCGATTCGCCACTTCCTGACGGCCGTCGAGACACTTCGCGTACCGGCTCAGCAGCACCTCCACGCTGTTGCCGGCGTGTTCGGCGACCTCGATGGCGTCGACACCCGCATTGAGCCATGTGGAGAGCGCCGAGTGCCGGAGGTCGTACGGCCGCTGGGCAAGTGGCGAGGCGACGACGGCCGGCGGCAGCGCGAGCGCCCGGGCTTCCTGCCAGGCCCGGTAGTAGGTGGAGGAGGAGACCACTCCCCCGTTCGCTGAAGAACAGGCGCCCGTCGCCCGCGGTGCCGAAGGTCTCGATGTGCCCCCGGAAGATGCTCACGAGCTGGGGAACGAGGTCGCCTTGACGCAGAGCCGGCGGATTCACGAGTCGCCTGCTCCGGGACGCTGAGGGGCAAGTGCTCAGGCGCACCCACTAGGACTTTGTCCGGCCGATCATGCCCGGCTGCTCGGCGGGATGCGTGCTGATGCGGTCCGGGAGATGCTGAAAGAGAGCGTGCGCACAGCTGCGCTCCCGGGGTCGTCTCCCGCGTGAATCTGCCCCAAGGCGGGGGCTGCCTCTGTTGGTTCATCCCGAGGGATCGTCTGCCGGAGGTGCGAAATGCCCGGGAAATTCATTGATGAGGTGCTCATCTATCAGTGCGGGACGAATTCGGACGGAAGCGCCATCATGTGCTCCAAGATTGGCTACGCCAAGGTTCCCTTCTTCTTGACGGTGCCGGACACGGAGGGGAAGCCGGTGGGATGGCAAGAGGGTGGCAACACCGAGGTCCACATCCCGTTGGCGCTGCTTACCGATGCGATGAAGGAATTCGGCATCACCGTGGACTACGACGAGGCCGAACTGGAGCGCCGGCTCGGCCCGCGGCCGCCCGAGTCCACTGAGTACTAGAGCACGAGGCCATGGGGAGCTGAAACAGGTTCCTCTACCTCATCAAGGCACCCGCCACGCACGGCGCGGCGCGCGCGGCCCGTCGCCCAGGCCTGCACTCCTGTCTACGCCCCGCTCCAGCCCGGCCGCCGTCCGCACGCCAAAAGACGGCCAGCGGCGAGGGAGGGGTGGCCTCTTGCGCATGGCCGGCCGACTGCGGGGCCTGAGTGGGGCCGGGCGCCGTACCCTCCCCTCCCCGTCACGGATGACGGGAGCGTGAGGCGACCGCACCACCGGGAATGGGCGGGCGGGGAGCAGCTGCTGCCGCGATGCGGCGGAGGCCGGTGTGGTCGCTCCGCGTCGGTACCGGTATCACCGCGGCTGATGAGCGTGTCGTCTGAACTGGCGGCAGTCGAGGCACTTCGGGTACCGAGTCAGCAGCACCTCGACCTCGGTGTCCACACCCGTCACGTCACTCCAGCGCCCTGCCCTCGGACCTGGCTGTCGCCGCCGTGCGGTAGAGACGCCGCGCGGTAGAGCCGTCGTCACACGGCCATGACGATCGCTGCCCGGCAGGCGGCCGAGCAGCGATCCTCCGCTGAGTGGAGAACAGGCCGGGGACTCGACCGCGTCAGGTCGTCTCGGCCACGGCCTGGTTCACGCGGGCATCCCGGGCTCGTCGTCGATCGGGCGGCGGGCCTCCGCGAGCGCGACCGTGTGGACGAACCATTCCAGGACGTCACGGAGCTCCGCACCGTGGTCGGCGAAGGCTTCCAGCGGGAACGAGGGGCGCAGGTCCAGCTTCGCCTCCGCGAGGTCGATGCCCTCCACGTGGTTCAGGCGCGCCATCAGCTCGCGTCGCAGCAGCTCGTCGTCGAAGGGCGGTCGGCGCTTCAGGTGTTGGAAGACCACCTCGGCGGTGCCCGTCACCGGGTACAGGGCCAGGGGCCACAGCGAACGGGCGCGAGCGCCGCCCAAGGACAGCATCGGGAAGCAGCTGGTCTCGCTTTTCTTCCCGTGGTCGAGGGAGCCGCCCAGTTCCTCCCAGAACCGCAGGCAGTCGAGCACTCCCGCCACCGTGTCCGGCGTCTGGTTGTCGCGCAACAGCGTCTCGAAACGGGCGGCCGCGGTCTCCCCGTCGGCCTTGGAGCCTCCGGTGCCGCCAGAGCCCCCAGAGCCCTCAGGACCCTGAGCGGGGGTCTCGTTCTCGAAGTCGTCCTTGCCCACCAGCGTCGCAAGGTCCGCCGCTGTCAGCCGGTGCGAGCGGCGGGCGCGGCCCCACTCGTCGAACGGCACGCCCTCGGACTCCAGGACCTCCCGCGGATCGGCCGTGCCCTCTCGGCCCTCCGGCCAGCGGAAGCCGGGCGAGATCTTTCCGTCGGCCATCAGCACGCGATAGGCCCCGTGCAGCGCGGGCCTGGTGCTCACATGGCTGCCGACCGCGACGGCGTGGGTGCCGATGAGAGCGGCGAGGTCACCGTAGGTCGTCCAGGTGCCCGCCGGCATGTTCAGCAGCGCTTGGCGCAGCTCACCCCAGCCGGCCCATTCGGCGCCGGCGTGGATCACGCCATCGATGGGGCCCGGCCACAACTCCAGGGCTCGGTCGGTGAGTTCCTCGGCGCGCGAGAGGATCTCGGTCCTCCCCCAGCGGTCCTGGGCCGCGATCCGCTGGTTCATCCGCAGCGCGCTGGAGTCCAGGATCTGCTGCTTGCGGCGGAAAGGATGGTTCGACAGGCGCGCGTTGTCGCCGGAGAGCGTGAGGTTGCCGAGCGTGTGCACCACTTGGATGTGCAGCTCCTCCGGGCTCTCGCCCTCCCCGGCCTCCTCCGCGAGGAGGTCGAACCACTGCTGGGCGGGCTGCTGCGGCAGCACGTGCTCCACGGTGAGCTTCGCCTTGGCGTAGTCGACCGGCTCGCTGGCGCCGTAGCTCTCCTCGAAGCGGCGCAGGATCTCGAAGCGCTGGTTCGAGCGGCCCGACTTGTAGAAGGGGCGGCTGCGGATCGACTCCCGCATCACGGCATCGGGGGGCCAGACACGCGTTCCCGTCTTGGCGGAAAGGGCGTGGCGCACCGCGTCCGCGAGCGAGCTCCCGTTCTCGACCTCCTTCTCCACCTCCTTGGGCAGTTCCATGAAGGTGCGGTTGTTGCCGGTGGTGGAGTTGCCCGCGAACAGGCGTCGCACCATGTAGCTCTCGGCGTACGCGAGGGCGGTGGCCGCTTCACCGGGGGCGCAGCCGCCCTCGTCCAGCCGGTCCAGCAGGAGCAGCGCCAGCGGGTAGTGGGTCTGACCGCCCCAGCGGGCGAGCCGTTCCAGGACCTCGCGCAGGCCCGGGTCGCTCTCCCGCCACGGTTCGACGATCCGCATGAGGCGGCCGGCCCGCACATGCAGTCGGGAGACCTCCGCCTCCAGCGCGTCCTCGTCCGAGCTCATCGGTTCGAGACGCTTCTTCTGGTCCCGGTAGATCTCGCTCTGCTTGGCCCGGTTGTCGCCGCCGACGACCAGGTCGAGCCAGACCAGCAGCTCCAGTCTGGTGGGGCCCAGCAGCTCCTGCATCGGGAGCCATAGGTTGCGGTAGACGGCTTCGCCGCGCTTGGGGAGACACATGAAGAGGTAGTTGCGCAGGAGGTCGCTCTGGCTGAGGCCGACACCCGTGTTGTTGATGGACTCGAAGATCCGGTAGACGTTGTCGCCCTCGGCGGCGGTGATCGACACGATGGAGAGGTAGTCCCTGAGTACGGACTCCACGGCGCCGACCCATTCCTCGCCGGCGCTCTCCTCGCCCTCGGTCAGGACGGCGAGGAAGAAGCGGTACGCGCCGCCGATGTTGCCCGGGCCGCCCGCGGTGGGGAGCGATTCCACGCAGGCGACGAACGCCTCGCGGTCGGCCTGGGTCGGCAGCAGCCGGTAGTGGTCGTTCCCGTCCTGGTAGCCGTTGACCAGGATGAGGTCGTGGATGCGGGCCGCCTTCTTGTCCCGCTCCCGAGCCCGGTGGACGTCCCGCAGCGCGGTGAAGGCGAGCATCAGCGTGGTCAGCCGCTGCTGACCGTCCACGACGAGCCAGCGCTGCATCCCGCCCGCCGCGACGCGCTCCGGCGCGAGCACCACCGACCCGAGGAAGTGAGCCGCCGGGGCCCTGCCCTCCAGCTTGTCCTCGACGAGCTCCGACACGTCGTCCCACAACTGCCGCAGCTCGTCGCGCTGCCAGGTGTAGGTGCGTTGGTACAGCGGGACCTGGAACTGCGTCTCACCGTGGACCAGTTTGCTGAACGTCGTCTCCTGCGCGTGCACGCGTCCCCTCCCCGACTCTTGCCCCGTCGGCCCGCCATTGTGCCGTACCCGAGTACGGTGATCAGCGGAATCGACAACCGTATGACCGGGGGCGCGCGATGGCGGCACTGGGGATCCACAAGGACTTCCTCCTGGAGTTCGCCACGTTGGAAAAGCCCGTCCAGAAACGTGTGCACGAGGTCTTCGACAAGTTCCGGGAACACCGGCACGCGGGCCTGCACCTGGAAAAGCTGGAGAAGTCCCGCGACTCCCGCATCCGGACCATCCGCATCAACCAGTTCATGCGCGGTGTGGTGCTGGCTCCGGAGGTGGGCGACAGCTTCCTCCTGCTCAAGGTCATGCCTCACGACGACGCCATCGCCTGGGCCGTCAAGCACCGGGCAACCGTCAACTCGGCCACGCAAGGCATCGAGTTGCGCGACGACATCGCTCTCGAACGCGCGACCGCCGGCATCGACGGCCTCGCCGGTCACCGGCCCGGCACGCCCGCGGAGGCCGAGCGGCTGTTCGGAGGAGTCGCCGACAAGGACCTGATCAAGCTGGGCATCGACCCCGATCTGCTTCCCCTGGTACGGCACCTCGGCACCGAGGCCCATCTCGACGCCCTGCACAAGGTCCTGCCCGAGCAGCAGTACGACGTGCTGGCCGGGCTTGCCGCGGGAATGAAGCCGGAGGACGTGTGGCGCGAGGTCGTCGCCGTACAGCTGGAGCAGCCCTCCGAGCCCCCGCGCGCGGCCCCGGCACCACGGGCCGAGACTGCCTCGGTCCGACCCGAGCGGGACGACTTCTCCGCGGCCATGGCCAGGTCCCAGGGGCGGATCGCGCTCGTCTCCGGCCCCGACGAGCTGACGGACATCCTGTCCCGGCCCTTCGACGCCTGGCGGATCTTCCTCCACCCCAGCCAGCGCAAGCTCGCCTACCGCTCCTCGTACACGGGGCCGGCGCGCGTCACCGGGGGTCCCGGCACCGGTAAGACGGTCGTCGCGCTGCATCGTGCCCTGCACCTCGCCCGACAGTTGCCGGCGGACGCCCCCGACGGGTCGATCCTCCTCACCACCTTCACCCGCGACCTCGCGGCCGACCTGCTCAGCAACCTTGAACTCCTGATCCCCGAGCCCGCGCTTCGGGCGAAGGTCCGGGTCGTCAACGTGGACGCGCTGGCCAACCAGATCGTCCGGGAGGATCGCGGCGCACCGCCGGCGCTGGTGGCCGCGCAGAAGGAGATCCTCACCCGCTGGAGCCGGGCGGCTCAAAGGGTGGAGATCGATTTCACCGATGTGTTCCTCGACCAGGAGTGGCGGCACGTCATCCTGGCCCAGGACCTCCGGTCGCCGGAGGCCTACCTGAAGGCATCCCGCGCCGGCCGCGGAACCCCGCTCGGCCCTCTCAAGCGGGCCCAGGTGTGGCGCGCCGTCGAAGCGTTCACCCAGGAGCTGCGCCGAGCTGACGAATGGACGTTCCTGCAGGTGTGCGCGGAGGCCGCGCGCATCCTCCAGGAGCGAGGCGGGGACCGCCCGTTCCGCCATGTGGTGGTCGATGAGGCACAGGATCTCCACCCCGCCCAGTGGAGCATGCTGCGTGCTCTGGTCGCCCCGGGCTCGGACGACCTCTTCATCGCGGGCGACACCCACCAGCGGATCTACGGCAACCGGGTGTCGCTGCGCGGTCTCGGCATCCCGGTGGCCGGCCGGTCCACCCGGCTGCGCATCAACTACCGCACGACGAAGGAGATCCTGACCTGGTCGACCCGCCTCCTCGCGGACGCCCTCGTGGACGACATGGACGGCGGGCAGGACTCACTCGTCGGTTACCGGTCCGCGTACCGGGGCGCGGTGCCGGAACTCGGGGGTGCCGCCGACAAGTCGGCGGAGATCTCGGGCCTGGTCACCCGGATCTCGGAGTGGACCGGGACGGGGGTCGCGCCGCACGAGATCGGCGTCGCCGTGCGGTACGTCCAGTTGGGCAAGGACATCGCCCAGGCCCTGAACCAGGCGGGCGTTCCCGCGCTCGTCCTGGGGTCGTCATCGGCGACGGGGGACGGGGTCCGGATCGGGACCATGCATCGCATGAAGGGACTCGAATTCCGCTGTATGGCGGTCGCCGGTGTGAACGACGCGGTCGTGCCGATGCAAGGTGCTCTCACACCGGAGGCGGTCGACCCCCAGCAGTACCGGGAGGACCTCATGGGCGAACTGAGCCTGCTGTTCGTCGCCTGCACACGGGCGAGGGACGCCTTGCGCGTCTCCTGGCACGGCGCGGCCAGCCCCTTCCTCCCCGAGCAGGCCACCGTCTGACGGACGAGGACGGCAGCCTTCGCCGCGACCGAGTGGGCGCCCGGCGGGTCATTCCCGCCGGGCGCCCCCGGTGTTGCTCGACGTTGATCGCCGCCGTTGTTACTTGACGTTGATCGCCGTCCACGCCTTCGCGACCGCCGTGTACTCGGCGCTGCCCGCACCGTACAGGTCGGTGGCCGCGGAGAGGGTGGCCGTGCGGGCGCCGGCGTAGTTGGTGGAGGAGGTCATGTAGGTGGAGAGGGCCTTGTACCAGATCTTGTAGGCCTTGGCACGGCCGATGCCCGTGAGGGTGGAGCCGTCGCTGGTCGGGGAGTTGTAGGAGACGCCGTTGATCGTCTTGGCGCCGCTGCCCTCGGACAGCAGGAAGAAGAAGTGGTTGGCCGGGCCCGAGGAGTAGTGGACGTCCAGACGGCCGACCGACTTCGACCAGTAGTCGGCGGAGTTGCCGTCGCGGCTCGGCTTGTCCATGTAGCGGAGCGGGGTGCCGTTGCCGCGGATGTCGATCTTCTCGCCGATGAGGTAGTCGCCGGTGTCCGTGGCGTTGGCCGCGTAGAACTCGACCGAGGTGCCGAAGATGTCGGAGGTGGCCTCGTTGAGGCCGCCGGACTCACTGTTGTAGCGCAGGTTGGCGGTGGAGGCCGTCAGGCCGTGGGACATCTCGTGGCCCGCGACGTCGAGGGAGGTCAGCGGCTTGAGGTTGCCGGTGCCGTCGCCGTACGTCATGCAGAAGCAGGAGTCGTCCCAGAAGGCGTTGACGTACGCGTTGCCGTAGTGGACGCGGGAGTAGGCGGCGACGCCGTCGCCGCGGATGCCGTTGCGGCCGAGCTCGTTCTTGTAGAAGTCCCAGGTGACGGCTGCGCCGTAGTGGGCGTCGGCGGCGGCGGTCTCCCGGTTGGTGGCCAGGCCGTTGCCCCAGGTGTCGGTGCTGTTGGTGAGCAGCGAGCCGGTGCCGTTGGTGCCGCCGTTCAGGTCGTACGTCTTGTGGCCGCCACGCGCGGTGTCCGTGAGGGTGAACGAGGGGGCGGTGCCGAGAGTGACGCTGCCGCTGTACTGGGTGTTGCCGGTGCCCGTCTCGATCGCCTCGTAGGAGTACAGCTCCTTGCCCGAGGTCGCGTCGGTGATGACGTGGCGCCGGCTCGGGGTGCCGTCGGCCTGGACGCCCGTGACGGTCGTCTCCCAGGCGAGGACCGGCTTGCCGGTGGCCGCCCAGATCACCTTGCGGGACGAGGCGGGGGCGGCGGACCGCGCGTCGGAGGACGCCGCGGCGGACTTGCCCGCGGTCGTGGCCGTGACGGCGGCGGCCGTGCTCGCCACGGATATCCGGGCGTCGGTCGCCTTCGTGGTGGCGCGCGTGCCGTTCTTCTTCTGGTGCACGACGAGGTCGCCGCCGAGGACGGGAAGGCCCTCGTAGGTGCGCTCGTAGCGCGTGTGCACAGCGCCGTCGGCGTCCTTGACGACGTCCCGGACGACGAGCTTCTCCCGGCCGCCGAGGCCGATGGCCCTGGCCGTCCCGGCGGCTCCGGCCTGGGCCTCCTGGACGGCGGCGGCGCGCTGGGAACCGGAGAGCACGAGCGCCGTGGCGCCGGCCTCACGCTGGGCATCGGCGCTGGCGGATCCGGTCTGGACTCCGACGACGACCATGGCGGCCGATGCGATCAGGGCGGTGGTGACGGCGGTACGGCGGTGCGAGGACTGCTGGCGAGTCACGCGGGCTCCTTCGCTGAAAAGCGTGGGGGGTGGGGGGTTTGGGGATCGTGGGGGTGGTGGGGGTGGTGGGGGTGGTGCGGCTGTGAGCGTGCCAGCGAAGAGAGCCGTTTGACAGGTCTGCAACAAGAATTTGACCATCTGTTGTCCGAAGGACAGTGAACTGTGTCCGCTATTCGACTAGTTGGCGCGGCGCCCCATCCCCTGGGGCGGGGGCGGACAGCGAGAAGCCCCCCGGAACGGATTCCGGGGGGCTTCGGTGAGTTCGGCCGTGTCGTGGCCCTTCGTGAGCCGCTCAGGCGGTGCGCTTGCGCGGAGTCGCCTTCTTGGCCGGGGTCTTCCTGGCGGGAGCCTTCTTGGCCGTCGTCGACTTGGCCGTCTTCGCCGTCGACTTCGCCGTTGTCTTCGCCGTCGACTTCGTCGGGGTCTTCGCCGTCGCCTTCTTCGCCGACGTCGACTTGTGGGTGGCGGCCGTCGCCTTCTTCGCCGCCGTCTTCGCCGTCGACTTCTTCGCGTCCGTCGCCTTCGGGGTACCGGCGCGCGGCTTCAGGGGGGTGACCTCCGCGACCTCCCGCGTCTCGCCCCGGGCCTCCTTCGCCGCCCTGACGCTGTTCTCCAGGGCCGCCATCAGGTCGATGACCTGGCCCCCGCCGGGCTCCTCGCCCTCCGTCGGGGCCGCGACGCCCTCGCCGCCCTCCGCCTTGGCCGCGATCATCTCCTCCACCGCCGTGCGGTAGTCGTCGTGGAGGGTGCTCATGTCGACCTCGCCCAGGGTGGCCATCAGGGCGTCCGCCAGGTCGAGTTCGGCGTCCCGTACGCTCACCGGGTTCTCCGGGGCCACGCCCTCCGGCGCGCGGATCTCGTCCGGCCAGAGCAGGCCGTGCATGGCGATCACGTCGTCCACGACCCGGAGCATCCCCAGGCGTTCCCGCCCCCTGAGGGCGTACTTCGCCACGGCCACCTTCTCGCTGCGCTTCAGCGCCTCGCGGAGCAGGGTGTACGGCTTGGCCGCCGGGACGCCGTTCGCCGAGAGGTAGTACGCGGCGTCCATCTGCAGCGGGTCGATGTCGCCGGCCGGCACGAAGGCGACGATCTCGATCGTCTTCGCCGTGGGGAGCGGCAGTGCGGCCAGGTCCTCCTCGGTGATCGGGATCATGGTCCCGTCGGCGTCCTCGTACGCCTTGCCGATCTCCGCCTGGGGGACCTCTTCGCCGTCGAGCTCGCACACCTTCTTGTAGCGGACCCGGCCGCCGTCCTCGGTGTGGATCTGACGGAAGGAGACGGACCGGCTCTCGGTGGCGTTCACCAGCTTGATCGGGATGCTGACCAGGCCGAAGGATATGGCGCCGTTCCAGATGGATCGCACGGGTGTTCCCTTCGGGTCGGATCAGGACGTTTCGTCATCGCCGATTTGTCGCGAATCGTGGGATTCTCATCGTATGACGCCTCTCACGGAGGTGGAGGGGCGGCGCCTGGCGCTCAGCAACCTGGACAAGGTGCTCCACCCGGTCACCGGAACCACCAAGGGCGAGCTGCTCCACTACTACGCGACCGTCGGGGCCGCGATCCTCCCGCATCTGCGCGATCGCCCGGTGTCGTTCCTGCGCTATCCGGACGGTCCCGACGGGCAGCTCTTCTTCACCAAGAATCCGCCGCCCGGCACACCCTCCTGGGTGAGGACCGCCCCCGTACCCCGCTCCGAGGACCCCCGGGCCCGGCAGGTGGTCGTCGAGGACCTCGCCTCCCTGATGTGGGCCGCGAACCTCGTCGTCGAGTTCCACACGCCCCAGTGGCGGGCCTCCTCCCCCGCCGTCGCCGACCGGCTCGTGTTCGACCTCGACCCCGGGGCCCCCGCGACGGTCGTCGAGTGCTGTCGGGTCGCCCTTCACCTGCGCGAGCGGCTCGCCGGCGACGGGCTGGAGGCCTTCGCCAAGACCTCCGGCTCCAAGGGGCTGCACCTGCTCGTCCCGGTGGTGCCCACGCCCTCCCCGCTCGTCTCGGCGTACGCGCGCACGCTCGCCGTCGAGGCGGAGGCCGCGCTGCCGCGGCTCGTCGTGCACCGGATGGCCCGGGCCCTGCGGACCGGGAAGGTCTTCGTCGACCACAGCCAGAACGCCGCCGCCAAGACCACCGCCACCCCCTACACCCTGCGGGCACGGCCCCTCCCCATGGTCTCCGCACCCGTCACGTGGGAGGAGGTCGAGGAGTGCGCCGGGGCCGCCGCGCACTCCGAGTCCCTCGTCCTCCTCATGGATGACATCGCGCCACGTCTTGAGCGGTACGGGGACCTCCTCGCGCCACTTTTCGCGCCCGAGCGGGCGGGGGACGTGCCATGAGCGGGGGCCCGGCGCCCGGCCCTGGCGGCGGTGACGGGGCCCTGGGCGCGGGCGGAGGAGCCCCGAGCGGAGACGGCCGGACCTCGGGCGGGGGCGGCCGAGCCCCGGGTCGCCCCCCGAGCCGATCCCCGAGCCGATCCCCGAGCCGGGGCGGCGAGGCGGCGTTCGGTGGCACTCCGGGCCGAGAGCGGGACGAGGCCCGCTCCCGCGGGCATGGCGACGTCGTGCTCCGCCCTCCCGTCGACGTCATGCGGCCCCGGTCCGCCGACGAGATCCCCGTACAAGGAGAACCGCCCCGGGAGCTGCAGTACTCGCTCAAGCTGGACGGGTTCCGGGCGCTCGCCTTCGTCCTCGACGACGGGAAGGTCGTCCTCCAGTCCCGGTCCCGCCGCGACCTGGCTCCCGAGTTCCCCGGGATCGCCGCGCACCTGCGCGATCAGCTGCCGCCGGGGATCGTCCTCGACGGCGAGCTGTGCGCCTACCGGGAGGGGCGGCTGAGCTTCACCGACCTGCTCCGTTCTCCCGCCGACCGGGCCCGCGCCGGGGTTCCGGTCTCGTACATCGCCTTCGACCTGCTCGCCGTCCCGGGGCGCGACGTACGGGGTCTGCCGCTCCGTGACCGGTGGGAGCTGCTCGGTACGGCCCTGCTCGATGCCGAGCCGCCGCTCCAGCGGGTGCTCGCCACCCTGGACGAGGAGATCGCGCGCTGCTGGTTCCGCGACCTGCGGGACGCGGGGGTCGAGGGGATCGTCGCGAAGGCCCTGACCTCCACCTATCGGGCGGGCTCCACCTGGGCCTGGCGGAAGATCCGGCACACGGAGACGAGCGACGGCGTGCTGCTCGGTGTCATCGGCCCGCCCGACCGGCCCCGGGCCCTGGTCGTACGCCTCCCCGACGGGCGTACGGCCACCACCTCGCCCCGGCTCACCCCCGCGCAGTCGCGCGAGGTCGGCGCCCTGACGGGCGACCGCGCCGGGCCGCTCGCCCAGGACCCCGAACACGGGCCGGTGCGGTGGGTGGACCCGCCGCTCCCCGTCGAACTGCGGCAGCTCGCGGTGCGGCAGCGGCAGGAGAACGCGACCTTCGTCCGGGTCCGGTCGGAGGGGTGAACCGATCCCCTGGCGGGTCGGGCGGCAGGGAGAGCCGATGCCCCGGCGGGTCGGGGCGGAGTGCCGGGCCGCCGCCTCCGGGAGTCCGGCCGGAGGGGTGCGCCGTCGTCGGCACCGCCCCGGGTCGTGCACTGAGTGCAACTACCCTGCTCCGCACCGTACATGGCGCAAAGAGGCCGCAACTCGGGGTCTGCGCGCGCCGGGTGTTGCCGGTAAGGCCTTGCTGTCCGTCACGTGGTGCACACTTGCTGCCTGGCAACAGGGCTCACGGGGAAGGCGGCCTGGCAAATGCTGACGGGGATCGAGGAGGTCGACTGGGCCTCGTTGGGGCACGCGTACGGTCCCGCGGACGACGTGCCGGAGCTGCTCCGCGGACTCGCCTCCGCCGATCCCGCCGAACGGGAGACGGCCCTCGACGGCATGTACGGGGCCGTGCACCATCAGGGCGACGTCTACGACTCCACCCTCGCCTGTATCCCCTTCCTCCTCGAACTCGTCGCCGACCCCGCCGTCCAGGACCGGGGCTGCATCGTCGAGCTGCTCACCAGCATCGGCGGGATAGAACTCGACGACGACGACGAACTGGACGAACTCGACCCCGACGACGGGGAGTTCATCCCCGCCGCCAACTACGCGATGGCCGCCGCCGCGATCGCCGCGGGATCCGACGTCTTCCTGGGACTCGTCTCCGACCCCGACCCCGAGGTGCGGCTCGCCGCGCCCTGCGCGCTCGCCTCGCTGCACCCCGAGCCCGCGCGGGCGCTGACCCTGCTGCGCGAACGGCTCACCGTCGAGCGGGACACCGAGGTACGGCTCGCCCTGGTCGCCGCCGTCGGACGGATCGCCCTGCGGCACGCGTCGCTGCGCGCCGAGACCGTCGACTGGCTCGGCTGGCTCGCTCGCGCCGCCCAGGACCCCGGGCTCCGGCTCGCGGCCCTCACCCAGCGAGCGCGCTGCGCGCCCGCTGACATCCCGGACGACATCGTGCCGTGGGTGACGGGACTCCTGGAGGAGATCAGGACCTCGGCACAGGGGCCGGTGGCTCCCGGAACCGAGCGCGCCGCCACCCCGACCCTCATCGGCCAGGTCCGCGAGCTCCTGGAGGAGCATGCCGCCGGGCGTCCCGCTCCTTGGACGGAGGAGCTGCTGCGGACCCTGCACGCGGCGCTCGACGACCGGGTCGACGACCGCATCGCGCTGATCCTCGCGCAGCTGCGCAGCCCGGACTGGGGGCAGCGTTCGGACGCGATCTGGTTGTGTGGCGGGTTGATAAGGATCTGGCGCGGACGGTACGAGGAGGTCGTCCGGCTGGTCGGCGCGCAGCTGCACGACCCGGAGCCGCGGCTCCGGGAGGCCGCGACCTCGTTCCTTGAGCGACTCTTCGAGCTGGGCGCGCCCGCCGCCGACGCGCTCGCCGCCCGCCTCGCCGGGGGCCCGACGGGCGTGGGTCCCGGGCAGGCCCTTGGGCCCGCACAGGGCACGGGGTCGGGGTCGGGGTCGGCCAAGCAGGCAGGACAGGCAGGGCAGACCGGGTCCAGGAAGGCCGGGCAGGGCGGCTGCGGCGGCAGCGGCCCACAGCACGGCTTCGTCGGGCGGTCCGGGCGCGACGGGGCGCTCCTCGCGCTCGCGCGCGCGGGCGACACCCGCGCCGTCCCGCTGCTCGCCCGCGCCCTGGAGGAGCGCGAGGTGCGGCGCGAGCTGCTGTACGCCATGGACGGCCTCGGGCCCTCCGCCGCGATGCTCGCGCCGCTGCTGCGGCGCCGGCTCGCCGAGGTGGAGCTCGACGAGCGGCTCTACGACCGGGCGGCGCCCCTGTTGTACGCCCTCGCGGCCGTGCGGGGCGCCCAGGCCGTGCCGGAGGTCCTGCGGGTGCTGCGCGGGGCGCCGTCGAACCGGCGCGACTGGGTGCGCGAGGCCGCGCTGCGGACCCTCGCCGCCTTCGGGCCCGCGGCGCAGAAGGCCGTACCGGACATGCGCGGACTCCTGACCGCCGAATCGGCCACGGTCGCCACGGCGGCGGCGCGCGCCCTGTGGGCGGCCGAGGGCGACCTGGGGGAGATCCTGCCGGCCCTGGAGCGGTGGCTGCGGCCGGGCGCCTCGGGCGCGGACTGGTGCTCCGCCGCCCAGGCCCTCGGTGAGATCGGCCCGGCCGCCGCCTCGACGGCCTCCGCCCTCTTGCCGGGTCTCGGGGCCCGGGACCTGTGGGTGCGGGTCCGCAGCGCCGCGGCCCTGTGGCGGGTGTCCGGGGACACGGCGACGACCCTGCCGGTGCTGCTCGCGGCCTGGGAGGAGAACCGGCACGCGCGCGTGGACGTGGCCGAGTGCCTGGCGGAGATGGGCCCGGCGGCCTCGGAGGCGCAGCTGGTGATCCTCACCGAGCTGACCCGTCGGCGCCGTCACAACGCCCGCGAGGGCGCCTCGGGCAGCCATGACATCCACCTCGACGAGAAGCTGCTGACCGTGTGCCGGGCGGCTCTGGCGAGGATGGAGCGGGGCGCGTTCTAGGGTCGCGCCGACCCCCGCGCCGGACACCCCCTCGGCGGCGGGCCGACCCGCGTGCCGGGACACCCCCTCAGGAGCGGGCCGCCCCCGCGCCGGACACCCCCCAGGGGTGGGCCGACGGGTTCCGGGCGGTAGGTCCGGTGGGGCCGGTGGGGCCGGTGGTTCCGGAACGGTGGGACAGCGGGTGTTCGCGCACCGGCCGCCCGCGGGAGTGGGCAGAGCCCGCCACCCAAGTGGACAAAAAGGACTTCTCTCCGAATAAGGTCTACTGGGAGCGGGCCCGGACCGGGCCCGCCCGGGCGCCGACCGCCCGGCCCCGACCGACCCGAACGAGGAGCAGTGTGAGACCGCGCGGAGTGCAGCTCGCCGCCGGTGTCCTGTGTGCCCTCGTACTCGGCGGCGTCGTCGGCTGCGGCGGTGGCGGCGAGGGCGGGCTCAAGAGCGCCGGGGTCGCGCCCACCGCGGTCGGCCCCGTGCGGCTCTGGCCCGATCTGCCGCCCGCCACGGATCCGCCGATCGACTACGGGGAGTCCGACACCGAGCGGGTCCCCGGCATCAAGGTCTCCGACAACGACGTCCGCTCCGTCGACGCCGTCGCGGTCGTCGAAGCCGAGGTGCGCGCCCACCCCGACACGTACAGCGGCGGCGACGGGCTCTACGAGGAGACCGCCCGCGCCATCCGGGCCTGCGGCACCGCGCCCGCCGCCTGTCCGGTCATGCGGCCGTACTACCGCGACCTGACCGGCAACGGCCGGGACGAGCTGATCGTCGGGATCCGCATGCCGGACCAGCAGGTCGGCGTCCGGGTCTACCTCGCCGAGAACGGCGGGCTCACCCGCATCATGTCCACCGTCGACCAGGTCATCAGCGTGGAGCTGGCCGGCCGGGACCTGATCATGCGGGTCAGCTCGGCGGGCATCCCCGGATACGAGTACCGCACCGCCTGGTCCTGGGACGAGCAGCAGCACAGCATGCTGCCCACCCGGGACGAGATCGTCCGGGTGAAGCCCGGTGGCAGCGGGCCGTCGACCGCGCCCGCGCCCCGCCTGGTCAGCCCGACGCCCACGCCCACTCCCACGCCGGCCCCGGCACCCACGGACGCGCCCGCGCTCCCGGACGTGCCCGTGGACGGGGTCACTCCCCCGAACGCGACCGTTCCCCTGCCCGTCCCCGCCAGGCCGAGCCCGTGAGGGCGCCCCGGCTGCCCGCCTGGACCGCGACCCTCACCTGGAAGGCCGCGGTCTTCATCGGGGTGATGTGCTGCGCCCTCGCCGCGTTGCTCGGCATCCTCGTCCACGTGTCGGTGACCGGCCAGACCGTCGACGACTCCCGCGAGAAGGCCCTCGCGCGGCTCACCGACGTCACCCGGCTCTACGAGGCCGGCGAGCCGCTCCCCCGGTTCGCCGGGGTCGACCCGCCCGGGCTCCCCGACTCCCTCCGGGCGCTCGCCGTCGGGGGCGAGCGCGGCACGGTCGTCGCCGACGACCGGGGGCGGCCGACGATGTGGGCGGCGGGCCCGGCGGACGGCCGCGCCCTCGCCGTACGCGTCGACTACACGCAGAGCGCCGAGACGATCGACGCGCTCGACCGCTCGATCCTCGGCTCCTCCGTCCTCGCGATCGGGGCGACCCTGCTCGTCGGCGCCTTCGCCGTCACCCGGGTCACCCGGAGGCTGCACCTCACCGCCCAGGTGGCCCGCCGGATCAGCGCCGGTGACCTCGACGCGCGTGTGGACGACCCCCGGACGAAGGACCCCTCGCGCCCGCAGGACGAGGTGGCCACGGTGTCCGGGGCGCTCGACACGATGGCGTCCTCGCTGCAGAGCAAGCTGCAGAGCGAGCAGCGGTTCACCGCCGACGTGGCGCACGAGCTGCGGACCCCGCTCACCGGGCTCTCGGCGGCGGCCGAGCTGCTGCCGGAGGGCCGCCCCTCGGAGCTCGTACGGGACCGGGTGCGGGCGATGCGCGGGCTCACCGAGGACCTCCTGGAGATCTCGCGGCTCGACGCCCGCAACGAGACCGTCGACCTGGCCGTGCACGAGCTCGGTCCGCTCGCCGAGCGGGTGGTGCGCGCCTCGGGCACGGAGACGGAGGTGCGGGTCGTCCGGGACGCGACGGTGGAGACGGATCGTCGGCGCCTGGAGCGGGTGCTCGGCAATCTGATCGCGAACGCGCACAAGCACGGTGCCCCGCCGGTGGTCCTGACGGTGGACGGGCCGGTGGTGTCCGTGCGGGACCACGGGCCCGGCTATCCGGCGTACCTCCTGGAGTCGGGGCCGCAGCGGTTCCGTACCGAGAGCGGCGGCAAGGGGCACGGCCTGGGGCTGACGATCGCGGTGGGGCAGGCGGAGGTGATCGGCGCCGAGCTGCTCTTCACCGGTGCCGAAGGGGGTGGCGCCGAGGCGCGGCTGCGGCTGCCCGAGTACGTGCGCTTCACGGACGCGGCACCCGAGGACTGAGGCGCGCCACGGCACACCGTCACACAAAAGGGACATAGGGCATACCGCTTGCTACGTTGCGGCCATGACCGCACCGCGCACGGACGCTCCCCCGCCCGGGGTACGCATGCCGAAGCGGCGCGGCGTGGAACTCTCCCTCCTGGTCTGCGCCGTCCTCATCTCCGTCTACGGCTACGCCGAGGTCGGCCTCGCCCGCAGCGGGGCCGTACCGCCGGACGCCGCCCGCTACGGGGCCGGACTCGGTCTGCTCGCGCTCGTCGCCCATCTCGCGGTCCGGTTCCGCGCCCCGTACGCCGATCCGCTGCTGCTGCCGATCGCGGTCCTGCTGAACGGCCTCGGCCTGGTGCTGATCTACCGCCTCGACCTGGAGACGCCGAACGACCACGCGGCGGCGACGCAGCTGGTCTGGTCGACGCTCGGGGTGGCGCTGTTCATCGTGGTCGTGCTGCTGCTCCGCGACCATCGCGCGCTCCAGGGCTACGCGTACGTGTCGGTGGCCGCCGCGCTCGCCCTGATGATCCTGCCGATCTTCTTCCCGGCCGTGAACGGCGCCAAGATCTGGATCCGGATCGGCGGTCTCTCCTTCCAGCCGGGCGAGTTCGCCAAGATCCTGCTCGCGGTCTACTTCGCCGCGTACCTCGCCGCGAACCGCAACGCGCTCGCGTACACCGGCCGACGGATCTGGATTTTCCAGTTCCCGACCGGGCGGGTGCTCGGGCCGATCGTGGCGATCTGGCTGCTGAGCGTCGGCGTGCTCGTCCTCGAACGGGACCTGGGCACCTCGCTGCTCTTCTTCGGCCTCTTCGTGATCATGCTGTACGTGGCGACCGGCCGGACCGGCTGGATCGCGGTGGGGCTCGTCCTCGCCTCCGCCGGGGCCTTCCTCGTGGGCTCGCTCGAACCGCACGTCCACAGTCGGGTGCAGGACTGGCTCGACCCCTTCGCCTCGATCCGGGCCGGGGACGGGCCGGGGCAGCTCGCACAGTCGCTGTTCGCCTTCGCCGCCGGGGGGATGCTCGGCTCGGGGCTCGGTCTCGGCCATTCCGTCCTCATCGGCTTCGCCGCCAAGTCCGACTTCATCCTGGCCACGGCCGGCGAGGAGCTGGGGCTCGTCGGCCTGACCGCGCTCTTCCTGCTGTACGCGCTCCTCGTCGCCCGCGGCTACCGCGCCGGTCTGTCGCTGCGGGACCCCTTCGGGCGGCTCCTCGCGATCGGGCTCGCCTCGATCGTGGCGCTCCAGGTCTTCGTGATCGCGGGCGGGGTGATGGGTCTGATCCCACTGACCGGCATGGCGATGCCGTTCCTGGCGCAGGGAGGTTCGTCGGTCGTCACCAACTGGGTGATCGTGGCGCTCCTCATCCGCGTCAGCGACTCGGCGCGCGCACCGCAACCGGACGACGCCGACACGGGGACGCTCGCGCCGGTGAAGGAGGGGGCCTCGTGATCCGACCGTACGACGTGGGGGGAACCACGTGATCCGGCTGTACGCCCCGGGGGGAACCAGATGATCCGGTACGCCCGGCGGGCCGCCGCGCTCTGTCTCGTCCTCCTCGTGGCGCTGCTCGTCAACTCCGCGCGCGTGATGGTCTTCGAGGCCGAGTCGCTCGACGACAACCCGGCCAACCGGCGGATCGCGATCAGCCGCTACGCGCAGCCGCGCGGCGAGATCGTCGTCGACGGGAAGCCGGTGACGGGCTCCCGGGACAGCGGGCAGCAGCTGCGCTGGGAACGGACCTACCCCCAGGGGCCGTTGTACGCGCCACTGACCGGCTACTCCTCGCAGACGTACGGCACGACCCTCGTCGAGCACGCCGAGGACGCGATCCTGGCCGGCACCGATCCGATGCTGGCGCCACTGCCCCTCTGGAACGACCTCACCCGGCGCCGGCAGCCCGGCGGTGACGTCGTGACGACGATCCGCTCCTCGATGCAGGAGGCGGCCTTCCGGGGGCTCGACGGGAAACGGGGCGCGGTCGTCGCGGTCGAGCCGTACAGCGGCCGGGTCCTGGCGCTGGTCAGCTCGCCCTCGTACGACCCGGGGGTCCTCTCCGGTACGGGGCGGTCGGTCACGGACGCCTGGAAGCGGCTCAACACCTCTCCGAACCAGCCGATGCTGAACCGGGCGCTGCGGCAGACGTACCCGCCGGGTTCCACGTTCAAGATCGTGACGGCCGCGGCGGCGCTCGACGCGGGGGCGGTGCGGGACGTGGACGCGCCGACGGACACCCCGGACCCCTTCATGCTGCCCGGCACCCGCCAGGTGCTGCCGAACGAGGCGACGGGCTGCGCCGACGCGTCCCTCGCGTACGCGATCCAGTGGTCGTGCAACACCGTGATGGCCGGCCTCGGGGTGGAGGTCGGCCTGGACGGGATGCTCGACACGGTGGAGAGCTTCGGCTTCAACGACACGGGGCTGCGGGTGCCGTCCTGGGTGGCGAAGTCCAACTTCGACCGGGAGATGAGCCCGGACCAGCTGGCGCTCTCCTCGATCGGGCAGTTCGACACGACGGCGACACCGCTCCAGATGGCGATGGTGGCGTCGGCGGTCGCCAACAACGGCGAGATCGCCCACCCGTACCTCGTCGAGCGCACGACGACCTCGGGCGGGACGGCGATCGACCGTACGGGCCGCCGCAGTTACCGGCAGGCGATGAGCCCCTCGACGGCGATGCAGCTCCAGCGGCTGATGGTGAAGGCCGTCGAGGACGGTACGGGGACGAACGCGGCGATCCCCGGGGCCCGGGTCGGCGGCAAGACGGGCACGGCCCAGCACGGATTCGGTAACACCGGCACCCCGTACGCCTGGTTCATCGCCTGGGCCCAGGCCGAGGACGCGGCCCAGCCGGCGGTCGCGGTGGCGGTGGTCGTCGAGGACGCGGAGGCCTCCCGTACGGACATCAGCGGGGGTGGCAGCGCGGCCCCGATCGCGAAGTCGGTGATGGAGGAGGCGCTGCGGCTGGAGGCGGAGGCCCGGGGGTAGCGCCTTCCGGTGCCGCCCCCGGCGCGCCCGGAAGGGTCAGCCGATCGGCTTGCGGATCTCCGCGCGGATCTTGGCCGTGGTCTCGGCCAGCTCGGCCAGGTCGATGTCCGCCGGGTCGGTGGTGGCCGACTCGGTGGTGACCAGGGCCACGGCGGCCGCCGTGTTGTCGTCGCCCCAGGCGCACATGGGGAGCGTGGTCGTGCCGAGGGTGTCCTTCGACGTGGTGACCTGGCATCTGACGGTCACGCCGTACCCGGCGGGGGTGAAGTCCTTGGGACGGACGACGAGCGTGGAGTCCTTCTCCGTGGCCGCGCCCCTGAGGATGGACGCGCGGGTGGCCTCGCCGTTCTTGATGCGTCCGTACATTCCGGAGACGACGAGGGCGGACTCGTCCTTGCCGCTGTACTGCCCGACCGCCGCCTTGGCGTCCTTCACGGTGAGGTCGGGGGCGTCCTCGATCTCCTTGCCCTGGGTCTCGGAGAGGTCGGCGACCCGGGTGAACTCGCCGTCGAGGAGCGTCTGCGGGACGACGAGCTTGTGCGTCGCCTCCGGGAAGGGGCCGGTGACGCCGGCGCCGTCGAGCCCGGCCTTCACCCCGTAACCGAGACCGCCGACCAGGACCAGGGATCCGAGGACGATGGCGACGATCGCCCCGGCCGACAACTTCTTCTTCGGCGGCGGCCCCATGGGCGGCTGCCCCCAGGCGCCGGCGCCCGGCCCCGGGTACTGAGGCGGAACACCGTGCGGCGGAACACCCTGCGGGGGGAAGCCCTGCGGAGCCCCGAACGCCCCGGGCTGCTGCGGGGGCGGTACGGGCCCGCCGTACGGGTTGTGGGGAGGCTGGCTCGGCGAGGGCGGCATGGTCATGACGGGCACGCTACGTCACCGGTGTGACATCCCTTCTTCCGGGTCGCGAGCTCCGTTCGCCCGCCTACTCCTCCGCCGCGCCCGCCGCGATGGCTTCGCCGACCTCCGCCACCCGCTCCCGCTCCTCCTTGGCGAAGCGCTCGCGGTCCAGGGCCTCCGCGATCTCCTCGTCCTGGGTCATCAGCAGGTCGAGGTTGGAGTCGCCGAGATCGAAGACGCCCATGTCGAGGTAGGCCTTCTGGAGGCGTGGGCCCCAGAGTCCGATGTCCTTGACGCAGGGGACGATGCGGCTGAAGAGCAGCTTGCGGAAGAGATGCAGGAACTCGTTGCGCTCGCTCAGCTCCTCCGCCTCCTTCCGCCGGATGCCGAAGTTCTCCAGGACCTCGACGCCGCGCAGCCGGTCGCGCATCAGATAGCAGCCCTCGATCACGAACTCCTCGCGCTCGCGGAGTTCGGCGTCCGACAACTGCCCGTAGTAGTCGCGCAGGGCCATCCGTCCGAAGGCCACGTGCCGCGCCTCGTCCTGCATCACGTACGCGAGGATCTGCTTGGGCAGCGGCTTGTCGGTGGTGTCGCGGATCATGCCGAAGGCGGCGAGGGCGAGGCCCTCGATGAGGACCTGCATGCCGAGGTAGGGCATGTCCCAGCGGGAGTCGCGCAGGGTGTCGTCGAGCAGGCTCTGCAGGTTGTCGTTGATCGGGTAGAGCATGCCGATCTTGTCGTGCAGGAAGCGGCCGTAGATCTCGGCGTGCCGGGCCTCGTCCATGGTCTGGGTGGCCGAGTAGAACTTGGCGTCCAGGTCGGGGACCGACTCGACGATCCGGGCGGCGCAGACCATGGCGCCCTGCTCGCCGTGGAGGAACTGGCTGAACTGCCAGGAGGCGTAGTGCCGGCGCAGGTCGCCCTTGTCCTTCTCCGTCATCAGGGCCCAGTGGCGGGTGCCGTGGAGGGTCAGGACGTCGTCGGGTGTGCCGAGGGGGTCGTACGGGTCGACCTCCAGGTCCCAGTCGATCCGGGTGGCACCGTCCCACTGCTTGTCCTTGCCCTTCTGGTAGAGGGCGAGGAGGCGCTCGCGGCCGTCCTCGTACTCCCAGGAGAAGCGGGCGGCACCGGTGGCGGGAATCTCCCGGCCGGGTCCGGTGGGGGCGTTCACGTAAAGGTCGTGCGTCGACACTGACGACTCCTTCCGTCCGTTTCCAGCAGGCTCACACGGTGGTAGACGGATCGTCAACAAGTCGCGCACGGTCGTGCGCTGCCGTGCGTAAGGGATTGACGGGCTTACTGACGGGGAGTCTGATAAGCGGTGTCCCCCTGACCTCCCGACGGCGAGCACAGCGAGGTGCGCGACCATGACCCCCTTCACCACCGAGCCCGACTTCAGCCTTCTCCGGGACGCCCTGGGGCCGCTGCGCGACCGTGAACAAGTCGCCGAACGCCTCCTGGAGTCCTCCCGCAAGCACTCCTACGATCCGGACAGCGAGCTCGACTGGGACGCGCCGTTCGAGGACGGCAAGTGGTTCTGGCCGCCCGAGCTCGTCTCCCTCTACGACACCCCGCTCTGGCGCCGGATGTCCGAGGAGCAGCGGATCGCGCTCTCGCGCCACGAGGCGGCGGCGCTCGCCTCGCTCGGGATCTGGTTCGAGATCATCCTGATGCAGCTGCTCGTCCGGCACATCTACGACAAGTCGCTGACCAGTCATCACGTCCGCTATGCGCTCACCGAGATAGCGGACGAGTGCCGGCACTCGATGATGTTCGCGCGGCTGATCCGACAGGGCGGCACACCCGCGTACCCGGTGCCGAGGCTCTACCACAACCTCGCGCGCCTCCTGAAGACCGTCTCCACCACCCCCGGCTCCTTCGCCGCCACCCTGCTCGGCGAGGAGATCCTCGACTGGATGCAGCGGCTGACCTTCCCCGACGAGCGGGTGCAGACCCTCGTACGCGGGGTGACCCGCATCCATGTGGTCGAGGAGGCACGCCATGTGCGGTACGCCCGCGAGGAGCTGCGCCGCCAGATGGTGACCGCTCCACGCTGGGAGCAGGAGTTCACCCGGCTGAGCTGCGGCGAGGCGGCCCGGGTCTTCTCCACCTGCTTCGTCAACCCGCAGGTGTACGAGGCGGTGGGCCTGGACCGGCGGGAGGCGGTCGCACAAGTGCGGGCGAGCGGGCACCGACGCGAGGTGATGCAGTCGGGCGCGCGACGCCTGACGGACCTCCTCGACGACATCGGCGTGCTGCGGGGTGCGGGCCGCCGCCTGTGGAAGTCCTCGGGCCTACTCGCCTGACGCGCCCCGCACCCGCCCGCCCGCAACGGGCGGGCGAGGGGCGCCGCGGGTGGGGGTTCGGGGGTGCACGGATACGCTGCGGGCATGACAGGCGCCGCCACCCCCGCGTACCGCAGGCTCAGCGTCGAGGCGCGCCGCGGCCAGCTCCTCGAAGCCGCCCAGGGCCTCTTCGCCCACCGGACGCCCGAGGACGTCTCCCTCGACGACGTCGCCGAGGCGGCCGGCGTCTCCCGCCCCCTCGTCTACCGCTACTTCCCCGGCGGCAAGCAGCAGCTGTACGAGGCCGCGCTCCGCTCCTCCGCCGACGCCCTGAACCACTGCTTCACCGAACCGCCGGTCGGTCCGCCCACCGAGCGGCTCGGTCGGGTCCTCGACCGCTATCTGGCCTTCGTCGACGAGCACGACGCCGGGTTCAGCGCATTGCTGCGCGGCGGCAGCGTCGCCGAGACCTCCCGGACCACCGCGATCGTCGACGAGGTGCGGCGGGCCGCCGCCGAGCAGATCCTCGTCCACCTGGGCGTGGAGCGACCGGGACCCCGGCTCAGCATGCTGGTCAGGACGTGGATCGCAGCCGTGGAGGCGGCCTCGCTCATCTGGCTCGACGAGGACAAGCGGCCCCCGGCCCGGGAGCTGCGGGAATGGCTCGTGGACCATCTCATCGCCCTCCTCGCGGCCAGTACGGCCAGCGACGAGGAGACGGCGCGGGTCGTCGCGCGGCTGCTCGCCCAGGAGACGCCCGACGGACCGGTGGCACGGCTGGCCCGACGGGTGATCCCGGTGGTCGGCGAGGCGGCCCACCTGCTCTGAACGAGCATCCGGAGGGGACACTGGAGGGGTGAGAAGCGAGAACACCCCCTTCCGTGGCGGCCCCCTCGACGGCCGGGTCCTGCCGATCCTGGTCGGCGCGACCGGGCACCCGCCGAAGTGGTACGAGATCCCGGTCCCGGCCCACAACGGGCACCCGCCCACCCTGCACGCGTACCGGCGCGAGCCCGCGGGCCACACGAAGCGGCTGGGGATCCGGCGCGGCTGGGTCTACGAGTACGCCCCCGAGGGCCGCGAGCGGCGGGAGCTGAAGTGGCCCTGGTCGAAGCCGAGCGGCGCCGCGCGCCTTCCCGAGGACTCTGAGCCGAACGGGTGAGCACGCCGGACGCGCCCCCTCTCGTACGGTAATCGGATGAATTGGCGCGTCATCATCTCCGTGGAGGTGGTGACGTGTCGCGAAGACTGCTGCGTACGGTCTGCGCGGGGGCACTCGCCGCGGCGACGGCGCTCACAGGGGTCGCCCCGGCGGGTGCCACCGCCGCGCCTGAGCCCCCGGTCGATCCCCCCGTGGAGGCGCCCATCGCCTGGGCCGACCCGGCCGCGGAGCCTGTGGAACCGGTCGACCCGGCCGCGAAACCCGTGGAACCGGCAGATCCGGCAGATCCGGCAGATCCGGTCGACCCTGTCGACCCTGTCGAGCCCGTGAAGCCCGTGGGAACGGCCGACCCGGAGGCCGCTCCGACCGACCCCGCACCTCCCGCACCCCCCGCGCCCCCCGAAGCCTCGGAGTCCTCCCCCGCCGACGACGCCTCCGCCCTCCCTCCCCCCGGCGGCGACTCCGTCACCGCGCTGCTCACCCGGATGCGGACGCTCTACCGGCAGACCGAGGAGGCGACCGAGCGGTTCAACGCCGCAGAGGAGGCGCTGAGGCTCCAGACCGCCGACACCAAGAAGGTCACCGCCCGGCTCACCGCCGCCCGCACCGCGCTGGCCCAGGGGCGGGCCGCGGCCGGCCGGATCGCCCGGGAGCAGTACCAGGGCAGGTCCGAGTTCTCCTCCTATCTGCGGCTGCTCTTCTCGCCGGACCCTCAGTCGGCGCTCGATCAGGGGCATCTGATGGCGCGGGCCTCCCGCGATCGGGCCACGGCCGTGCCGAGGCTGGAGAAGGCCGAGCGGCAGGCCGGCACGCTGGCGAGCGCCTCCCGCAAGGCGCTCGACCGGCAGCAGACCCTCGCCGCCGCGCAGCGCACCCGGCGCGACGAGGTGCGGGCCCGGCTCGCCGAGGTCGAGAAGCTGCTCGCCGGACTCTCCCCCGAGCAACTGGCCCGGCTCACCGAGCTGGAGCGGGTCCAGACGGCGGGCGCGCAGCGCGAACTGCTCGACTCGGGCGTCCTGGACGGCCGGCGCACCCCGTCCGGGGCGGGCGCGGATGCGCTGCGGTTCGCCGTCGGTCAGATCGGCAAGCCGTACGAGTGGGGGGCGGAGGGCCCGGAGACGTACGACTGCTCGGGGCTGACCCAGCAGGCGTGGGCGTCGGCGGGCCGGGAGCTGCCGCGCACGAGTCAGGAGCAGTGGGCGACGCTGCCCCGGGTGCCGCTCGCCGAGCTCCGCCCCGGGGACCTGGTGGTGTACTTCCCGGGCGCGACCCATGTGGCGGTCTATCTCGGCGAGGGCCTGGTGGTGCAGGCGCCGCGGCCCGGCGGAAAGGTGAAGGTCTCCCCGATCGCGGCGAACCCGCTGCTCGGGGCCGTGCGCCCGGATCCGGACGGGGAGGCCCTGGCCGCGTACACCCCGCCGGTGCTTCCGGCGGGGGCGAGGGAGGGCGGCGACGAAGGCTACGACAACCCCGACGGCTCCGACGGCTCATGAAGTCCCTTTCCCTGCCCGCCTCTTGCTCCTGCAAGTAATATGCAACAAGCTTGACGGGTCCTTACCTGCCGCTCGTCGCGGATCGGAAGCGGAGCCTCGTCATGCCCAAGTTGCTGCCGGCCACCGGCCCCCAACGCACGCTCGCCGCCTCGAACTTCGTGAACACCGTCGGCAGCGGGCTCTTCCTGACCGCCGGAGTCCTGTACTTCACCCAGGCCGTGCACCTCTCGGCCGGCACGGTGGGACTCGGGCTCGGCATCGCCGGAATGCTCTCCCTCGCCGTGGGCATCGGGGTCGGCCACCTCGCGGACCGCCTCGGGGCCCGGGGCGTGTACGTCACCACGCTGCTGGTGCAGGCCCTGGCTACGGGGGCCTTCGTGTTCGCGGACGGATTCTGGCCGTTCGTCCTCGCGGTCTCGACGGCGACCGGGGCGAAGGCGGCCGGCCTTGCCGCCCGTGCGCCCCTGGTCCGGCACTACGGAGGGGAGCGGCCGCAGGAGTTCCGGGCCTATCTGCGGGCCGTGACCAATGTCGGCATCTCCCTCGGCGCGCTGCTCGCGGGCTGGGCGGTCCAGGTCGGCACGCTCGACGCGTATCAACTCCTGGTCGTCGCGAACGCGTTGGCGTTCGCCGCCTCCGCCGTCGTGCTCTTCCTGCTGCCGCCGGTGGCGCCCTCGCCCGTCGCCCGGGGGCCGCGGTGGATCGCGCTGCGGGACCGCCCGTATCTCGCGCTCACCGCGCTCGACGGGGTGATGGCGATCCAGTTCAAGGTGCTGACGGTAGCGATCCCGCTGTGGCTGGTGGGGTCCACCAGCGCCCCGCACTGGCTCGTCTCGGGCACCATGCTCGCCAACACGGTGATCGTCGTGGGACTCCAGGTGCGGGCGAGCCGGGGCATCGACTCCCCGCGCGCGGGCGGCCACGCCTACCGCCGCGCCGGAGCGGCCTTCCTGGTCTCCTGTGCGTTGGTCCCGCTCTCGGCGGGGATGCCCGTGGCGGTGGCGGTCGGCCTGCTCCTGGCGGCCGTCGTGGTCCACACGGTCGGCGAACTGTGGCACTCGGCGGGCGGCTTCGAGGTGTCGTACGCCCTCGCCCCGCCCCATGCCACCGGCCAGTACCTGGGCGTCTTCGGCCTCGGCGCGGGCCTCTCCGAGGCGGTGGGCCCCGGCCTCGTGATCGCCCTGTGCGTGAGCTGGGGCCGCCCCGGCTGGTACGTCGTCGGCGCCCTCTTCGCGCTGACGGGCCTGCTGACGCCGTGGGCGGTCCGCCGGGCGGAGGACGCCGGGCGCTACGAGAAGAGGGAGATGATCCCGAGCACCCAGACGCCCACCATGATGACGATTCCCGCCAGGACGCCGGCGCCCACGATCACTCCGGCGAGTGTCCACCCCTCGGCTTCCGGTGCGTACTCGCCGTCCGGATCCTCCGCGTAGGAGGTCGGGTCGTCCCAGTCGACGGGGTGTCCGAGCCGCTCGGCACAGGCGGTCCGCACCGCCGCGAGCCGCTCCTCGGCGACCGGGGTCGCCGCCAGCGCCTCGGGCCCGCGCCAAGCCAGCGCCTTCATGCGCCGCCCGGGAGTCCGGTAGCGGTCCTCGAAGGCAGCGGTCTCGTCCGCGCTCCGGTCCTCTTCGAGGTACATCCAGCGCCCCGCCTCGGCCGCGTCCCCGTACAGCCGGTACACCTCGGCGAGCCGGCGCCGCAGCGTCAGGTCGTACGGGAACGACGAGACCAGCCCACGCAGCCGCTGCCGCGCCAGGGGGACCCGCCCGGCGACGAGGTCGGCATCCACACGGGCCAGGGTGTTCAGCTGAGACATGAACACATGATCGAGGATCGGGGCTCGGCGGCTCGACCTGTTTTACGGCCCCGTCCATGCCGATGGCCGGCGCCCGGGCTTCGGGCGCCGGCCATCGGGGGCGGGTCAGGCTCCCGCGACCTCCGCCAGGTAGGCGTTCGTCTTCTCGGGGTCGAAGAAGAAGTTCTCGAAGTCCGCGGGGTCGTTGAAGCCGTTGGCGAAGCGGTCGGCCACCGGCTGCAGCTGGCCGGCCGCGCCGATGAGGTTCAGGACGTGCTCCGGCGGGACGCCCAGCATCGCGTTCGTCCACTTGGTGACGTGCTGGGCCGTCTGCCAGTAGCGGTCGAACGCGGACTGCATCCACTCCTCGTCGAACGGCTTGTCGCCGTGCTCGACGATCGCCGTGAGGTACGCGGCCGCGCACTTCGACGCCGAGTTGGAGCCCTGGCCGGTGATCGGGTCGTTGGCGACGACCACGTCCGCGACGCCGAGGACCAGACCGCCGCCGGGCAGCCGGCCGATCGGGTTGCGGACCGTCGGCGCGTACCGGCCGGCCAACGTGCCGCCGGCGTCGGTCAGTTCGACCTTGGTGGCCCGCGCGTACTCCCAGGGCGTGAACTTCTCCATCAGCTCCAGCGTCAGCGACAGGTGCTCCGCCGGGTCCTTGATGCCCTGGAAGGCGTCGAGGGGGCCGCCCGGGATGCCCTCCCAGAAGAGGATGTCGGCGCGGCCGCCCGTCGTCAGCGTCGGCATGACAAACAGTTCGCCGACGCCCGGCACCAGGTTGCAGCGGACCGCGTCGAAGTCCGGGTGCTCGGGGCGCGGGCCGAGGCCGTGGACGTACGCGACGGCCAGCGCGCGCTGCGGCGCGTCGTACGGCGAGCGAGAGTCGTCCCGGCCGAACATCGAGACCAGCTCGCCCTTGCCCGCCGCGACGAGCACCAGGTCGTAGCTGCGGGAGAAGTAGTCCAGATCGCCGACGGCCGCGCCGTGTATCACCAGCTGACCGCCGCGCTGGGCGAAGGTCTCCATCCAGCCGGCCATCTTCACCCGCTGGTCGACGGACTGGGCGTACCCGTCGAGCTTGCCGACCCAGTCGATCGCACGGCCGGCGTCGGGGGCGGCGACCGAGACGCCGAGGCCCTCGATGCGCGGGGCCTGGGACTCCCAGAAGTTGAGGCCGAGGTCCCGCTCGTGCTGGAGCGCGGTGTCGAACATGCACTGGGTGGACATGACCCGGCCGGACCGGATCTCGTCCGCCGTCCGGTTCGACATGAGGGTGACCTCGTACCCCGACGACTGGAGTCCGAGGGCGAGCTGCAGACCGGACTGGCCGGCGCCGACTATGAGTATCTTCCGCATGGGTGGTGCTCCTGGCGTGACGGGGAGATCTATTCGGGGGTGGCTTCGAGCGCGTGCGCGACCATCGCGAGAAGGCTCTCGACGACGCTGTACCGCTTGCGCGCGTCCATGATCACCACGGGTACGTGCGGGGGCACGGTGAGCGCCTCCCTGACGTCCTCCGCCTCGAACAGCTCCGTGCCCTCGAAGTGGTTGACGGCCACGATGTACGGAAGTCCGCAGCTCTCGAAGTAGTCGAGGGCCGGGAAGCAGTCGGTGAGCCGCCGGGTGTCGGCGAGCACGATCGCGCCGATCGCCCCGCGCACCAGGTCGTCCCACATGAACCAGAAGCGCTGCTGGCCCGGCGTACCGAAGACGTACAGCACCAGGTCGTTGTCGAGCGTGATCCGCCCGAAGTCCATCGCCACCGTGGTGGTGAGCTTGTCCGGAGTGGCGGTGAGGTCGTCGGTGTCCTCACTGGCCCGGGTCATCAGCGCCTCGGTCTGCAGCGGGGTGATCTCCGAGACCGCGCGGACGAAGGTGGTCTTGCCGACGCCGAACCCGCCCGCGACGACGATCTTCGTCGCGATCGGGGCGCGGGTGTGGTCGAGCTGCCAGTCCTGCGCGCCTTCCTCGGCATCGGGTGCCGCGGCGGCCGGTTCGGCGGTATCTCGCTGGAACAGATCGCCCTGCGGGGCCTGGGGCTGCGTGGGGATGCCCGCCACCGGCGGCGCATCGGAGACAGCATCGGAAACGGCGGAGGCGTCAGAGACGACGGAGTCCACTCAGCACCCTTTCGAGGAGCGCGCGGTCGGGCTGGCCGGTGCCGTGACCGGTCCCGTACACACGGATCTTTCCCTGGTCGGCCAGGTCACTGAGCAGCACCCGGACGACCCCCAACGGCATCTTCAGAAGCGCCGAGATCTCCGCGACCGTCCGCATCCGGCGGCAGATCTCGACGATGGCCCGCATCTCCGGCATCAGACCGCGGGCGCCGGGCCCGCCGTCCGTCAGGACCTTGCGCACGGCGGGCGCTTCGAGCGCCGCCACGAAGGTCTCGACGAGCAGGACATGGCCGAAGCGGGTACGCCCGCCGGTCAGCGAGTACGGGCGGACGCGCGCGGGGCGGCGCCCGTCTCCGCGCACGGGCAGCCGGTCGGCGTGAAATCCCGAATACCCCGGAAACACTGACGTCACTGGGTGCTCTCCATCGATTTGCGCAGCTCACTGCGGACTTCGGGGGTGAGTACGTGACCGGCGCGGCCCACGAAGAGCGCCATGTGGTAGGCCACCACGCTCATGTCGCAGTCGGGCGTGGCGTGCACGCCGAGCAGCGAACCGTCGCTGATCGACATCACGAAGACGCTGCCCTCCTCCATCGCCACCATGGTCTGCTTGACCCCGCCACCGTCCATCAGCCGGGCGGCGCCGATGGTCAGGCTGCCGATGCCGGAGACGATGGTGGCCAGGTCGGCGCTGGAGCCGCGCGGCCCGTCGGGACGGCCGGCTTCGGCGGCGGCCGTCGTGCTCTGCTGGGTGGCCGGGTCGGACGAGAGCAGCATCAGGCCGTCGGAGGAGACGACGGCGACCGAGCGGACCCCGGGCACCTCCTCCACCAGATTCCCCAGCAGCCATTGCAGGTTGCGGGCTTCCGTGCTCAGTCCGAACGTTCCCGTCGCAGTCAACTGCGTGCCTCCTCGACTGTGTCCCCCGTCATCTCCTCTGTACGTGCAGTCCTTACGGCTTCCGTCCGTGCCGTGTCCATCTCCGCCTCCACGTCGCGGCGCCCGGCCTTGGCGCCCTGGTGGAAGCCGCCGAGGCGGCGGCGCAGGGCCTCCGCGTCCACGCCGCCCTGGCGGGGGGTGGTGGCGGGGCCGGCCGGGCGGACCACCTGCGGGGTGCGCTTGGGCAGGCCCTTGTCGGTGACCCGCTCCCACTGCGCGGCGCGCGGCCCGGGAACCGGCTGGTCGGAGACCGGCTCGGGGGCGGCGGGAGCCGGGGGCTCCTCGTACGGCGCGGGGTCGGTGACCAGGTCGGTGACGAGCTCGGCGGCGGCCAGGTCGGTGGCGCGCTCGTGGGCGTCCGGCTCCGGGGGCGGGTCGGGCAGCCGGACCTGGAGCGTGGTCTCGGAGACGGACTCGCCGAGGGCGGCGGGAGCGGGCACGGCCTCTTCGTAGGCCGGCTCGGTCTCTTCGTTCTCTTCGTGAGCCGGCTCGGTCTCGCCGTACGCGGGCTCGCCGTACGCGGTCTCGCCGTACGCGGGCTCGGTCTCGGGCTCGTCGTACGAGGGCTCAAGCTCCTGCTCGCTCTGCTGCTCCCTCGCCGCGGTCACCTCCGCCGCCATGAACGCCCGCTCCGCCGCTTCCACGAGCGGGTCGCGGGTCCGGGACGGCAGCGTGTTGGAGTTGGCCTCCGCGGCCGAGCCGGGCAGGTGGAGCGTCGGGGCCGCGCCCGCCACCCGTACGGGCTCCGTCACGGTGGTGGGAAGGGCGGCGGGCAGCAGGGGCTGCGGCAGGACCACGACGGCCGCCGTGCCGCCCGGCTGCTGCTCGCGCAGCTCGACGCGGACGCCGTGGCGGGCGGCGAGCAGGGCGACGACCCGCATGCCGAGGCCCTCGCCCTCGAAGGCGGCGGGGTCGGCCTCGGCCAGGCGCGCGTTGAGCTCGGCGAGCCGGGAGGCGGTCATGCCGATGCCCGCGTCCTGCACGGAGAGCATCACCTCGCCGGACTCCAGGAGCCAGCCGGAGAGCTGGACCTCGGCGTCGGGCGGCGAGAAGGAGGTGGCGTTCTCCAGGAGCTCGGCGACGAGGTGGCTCAGGTCGTCCGCGGCGAAGCCGGCGATCTGGGCGTGCGGCGGCAGGGACTGGATGGTGACCCGCTCGTACCGCTCGATCTCGCTGACGGCGGCGCGCAGCACGTCGACCAGCGGGACGGGCCCGGGGTGGCCGTGGACGTGCTCGTGGCCCGCGAGGACGAGGAGGTTCTCGCTGTGGCGGCGCATGACGGTCGCCATGTGGTCGAGCTTGAAGAGGGTCGCGAGGCGGTCCGGGTCCTGCTCGCGCTCCTCCAGCTTCTCGATGACGCCGAGCTGCCGCTCGACGAGCCCGAGGCTACGCAGCGAGAGGTTGACGAAGGTGTGGTGGACGGTGCCGCGGAGTCCTTCGAGGTCGGCGGTGAGGAGCGCGACCTGGCCCTGGAGTTCGGCCCGCTGGGTGGCGAGCTCGGCGCCGAGGGCGTCCTTGGCGGCGGCGAGGTCGGCCTGGCCGTCGGTGAGGCGTTCGGTGAGGCGCTCGTTCTGCACGGCGAGGTCGGAGAGCTTGCCGCGCAGGGTGTTGAGGGAGCGGACGACCTGCGCGAACTCGTCGTTGCGGCCGGTGAAGCGGACCGGCTCCTCGGTGTGCGGCGCGGGGGCGGCGGCGAGCCGGGCGGCGCCGATGCGGAGGACGGCGAGCGGCCGGGTGAGGGTGCGGGCGACGTAGGTGGAGATGCCGACCGCGACGAGCAGGCAGCCGCCGAGGAAGGCGATGCGCAGTTCGAGGGCGGTGACGTCGTCGTCGCGGAGCGCGCCGAGGCGTTCGACCCGCTCGGCGGCGAGGGCGGATTCGACACCGCGCATCTGCTCGATACGGGCGGAGAGGGCGGCTTCGAGGCCTGCCGGATCGGTCTCGCGCTCGGTGTCCGTCAGCCGGGGCTGGTCGGTGAGGGTGGCGAGCGACCGCTCGGCGCTCTTGACGTCGGGGCCGGCCACGGTGGCGGCGAGGGAGTCGCGGGCGGTGGCTCCGGCGGCCTGGTCGAAGTCGCCGAGGGCGGCGAGTTCACGGACCCGGGCCTGCTGGGCGGCGGCGGTGAGGGTGTCGCGGGCGCGATCGGCCTCGGCGGCGCCCTCGGGCACGTCGGGGACGTAGGTGCCGGTCTCGGGGTCGTAGTGGACGTCCCCGGTGGGCTCGGGCTGCGACACGGAGAGCGCGGCGAGGAGCAGGCCGCGGGTGGCGGAGGCCTGTTCGACGGCGCGGCCGAGGGCGGCGGGGGCGCGGGTGGCCTCGGTGAGCGCGGTGTCGGAGGCACGGGCCGGGGTCTTGTCGGCGAGCTCGTCGGCGAGGGCCTGGAGCTTGGTGATGACCTCCGAGTACGCCCGGTGGGCCTCCAGGGCCGTGCCCTTGCCGGTGAGGGCGGCGCGGCGGACGGAGGGGACGCCGGCGAGGTCGCGGCGCAGCTCGGCGGAGGCGGCGGGCCGGATCTCGTCTATCTGCCGGTCGACGCGGGTGGACCGGGTACTGGTGATCTGGCGCTTGTTCTTGGCTGTGCCGCTCTGGGCGTCGCGGCCGGCGGCGATGTAGGCGACGACCTCGTCGCGCTCGTCGGCGAGGGAGTGGGCCAGGGTGACGGCCTGCCGGTCGAGTTCGGCGAGGGTGACCAGGCTCTGGGAGTCGTTGAGCTCGGCGGAGGCGGCGAGGATCGCGGGGGATCCGGCGACGATGACCGTGATGCCGACGAGCGCGACGCCGGCGACGAGACGGTTGCGGACCCGCTTGGGACGGCCGGCGGGGGGCTTGGGCTGTGCCGGGGCCTGGGGCTGCACGGGGTGGCCGGTGGCGGCGTTGCCGGTGGGCGCCGTGGCGGCGCCGCCGTCCGGGGTCGACGCTGCACCGGGGGTCTGGCTCCGCGTGCCGTTCTTGCTCCGAGGCCGCTTCATCTGCACCGGTGCTCGCATTCTTGACTCGTCCGCCCACAAAGCAGAGGTGACGGCCGGTCACATGGAGCGCCCCCACCCCTGGTACGGCTTCCGACCATTCCAGCGCTTCTGGGAAGGGGGCGCGCATCGGCCGCTCCGCCACCCGAACGAGTGAACAACACTCATGAGTTGACGAACAACTCCTCAGGGCCGGTCCCCGGGCCCCGAAAGGCCCCCGGTTGGATCTTCCGGGCGGGCTTTGGCAGGATGCCCGCCCGCAGCTCCCCGGAGGCGGCCGCTCCGCCTCTCGCGCCGCTCCCTCAGGGTTGGTACAGGCCATTTCCGGGCATTTGCAGGTCCGGTGAAGAGATGTCACCGATCCGGGCACACTGGTCGTCATGCGCAGCGATGTCGCCTCCCTCCCCGGCAGCCCCGAACGCCCCAACGAGGACTGGGTGGCCGCAGCCCTGCCCGCCTCGGGCAGCGGCGGGACCGTCGCCCTCCTCGACGGCGTCACCCCGCCCGCCGGTGATGACGGTTGTGTGCACACCGTGCCGTGGTTCACCGCCCGCCTCGGCGGGGCTTTGACCGAACTGTCCGTTTCCCGCCGGGACATGACCCTGTCCGAGATCCTGTCGCTGGCAATCCGGCGCACCGCGGACGCCCACCGGGACACCTGTGACCTTTCTCACGCACGTACGCCTCAGGCGACCGTCGTGCTCGCCCGCTGGGACGAGACCTCGGTCGAGCACCTCGTCCTCTCCGACTCCGTACTCCTCCTGGAGTCCCCGGACGGGGCCGTACGGGCCGTGCTCGACGACCGGCTCGACCACGTCCCGGACGAGATCCTGCGCTCCCTCGCGGCGACGGACCGGCTGCGGAACCAGGAGGGCGGCTTCTTCACCGCGGCGGCCGACCCGGCGGTCGCGGAGCGGGCGGTGACCGGGACGAGCCCGCGCGCGGAGGTACGGTCCCTGGCCGCGCTCACGGACGGGGCGAGCCGCTGGGTGGAGCTGTTCGCCATGGGCGACTGGACGGACTGCTTCGGCGTGCTGCGCGAGGAGGGGGCGCTGGGCCTGCTCCGCCGGGTGCGGGCCCTTGAGGAGGCGGACCGGGCGGCGGGCGGGACGCGCCGCTGGAAGCCGCACGACGACGCGACGGCGGTGCTGGTGGAGCTGCGGGACCGCTGAGCGCCGGCCCTCGGGGTCCGGGGCCCGCTCCCCGCGGTGTCAGCCCTCGGATCTGACGTTGAAGTGGTTCAGGAGGCGGGCCAGTTCGGCGACCTCGGCGCGGTCCCAGTCGGCGAGCTTGCGGACGTACCGCTCACGCCGGGCGTCCCGCACGTGCCGGAAGCGGTCGCGGCCCTCCTCGGTGAGCCGGACCAGCGAGGCTCGCCCGTCGGCGGGGTCGGGGTCGCGGGCGACGAGCCCGAGGTCTTCGAGGGCCCGGAGCTGGCGGCTCATGGTCGCCTTGCCGACCCCGAAGTACCCGGCGAGTTCGGTGGCCCGCTGGGGCCCGGCGTCGTCGAGGCGTACGAACAGGCCGTAGGCGGCGGGCTCCAGTTCGGGGTGGACCTCACGGGCCATCTCGCCGGACTGGGCGCGGGCGCGGCGCAGGAAGACCGCGAGTTCGCGTTCGAGCGCGAGGAACTCCCGGTCGACGGGGGCGGGCTGGGCGTGCGGGTCCGTGCCGACGGCGGCCAGGGTGTGCGGTTCCGCACCGGCGGCAGCCGGGGTGTGCGCCTCCGCACCGGCGGCAGCCGGGGTGTGCGCCTCCGCACCGGCGGCGGGCTGGGCGTGCGGATCCGCGCCGGCGGGCTGGGCGCCCCCGCCTTCACTTCCCGTACCGCTTGTGTGCACGTCAGCACCTCTCAGGCGTTCCCCGGCGACTTGGCGACGGTTTTCGCGCCACTTCCAGTCGCTGAAAGTTTCTTTCGGCCGAGGCCATCGCCGCAGCTCCTCCAGTATTTCGCAGGCGTAGACCAACGGCGGTAACCAGGCCCCCTTCCGTGGGCCGGGTCTACGTGCGTAGCGTCGTCTCCAGCAGCCTTGCTGACATGTCCACACCAGGCCTTTCAGGTGCCAGGACAGCTCGGCCTGCGCCAGGACCGTCGACCTCGCTCCCCCCACCGATCCTTTCGGAGGCACGCAATGCGTGTGCACAGATCCGGAACGACCCTCGCCGGTGCCGCGCTCGCGGCCCTGACCCTCCTCCTCCCCCTCGCCGCGTCCGCCGACGCCACCCAGGACCCGGCCGCCCGACCGGTGCCCCCGCGGGGCTCCGCCAGCATGGGCATGGGCGTCCTCGCCCACGACGGACAGGGCTCCTCGCCGGGCGGCATCTCCACCCAGGCCGTCCAGACCGAAGGCGTGGACGTCTCCAGCCACCAGGGCAACGTCGCCTGGTCCACGCTGTGGAACAGCGGCGTCAAGTGGGCCTACGTCAAGGCGACGGAGGGCACCTACTACAAGAACACCTACTTCAACCAGCAGTACACCGGCTCGTACAACGTCGGCATGATCCGGGGCACGTACCACTTCGCGACCCCGGACACGACGTCCGGCGCGGCCCAGGCCGACTACTTCGTCAACAACGGCGGCGGCTGGTCGAAGGACGGCCGGACCCTGCCGGGGGTGCTCGACATCGAGTGGAACCCGTACGGCGCGACCTGCTACGGCAAGAGCCAGGCCGGGATGGTGGCCTGGATCCGCGACTTCGTGGACCGGTACAAGGTCAGGACCGGGCGGGACGCCGTCATCTACACGGCGACCAGCTGGTGGACCCAGTGCACCGGCAACTCCTCCGCCTTCGCCACGACCAACCCGCTGTGGATCGCGCGATACGCCGCGACGGTGGGCGAACTCCCGGCCGGCTGGCAGTACTACACGATGTGGCAGTACACCTCCTCCGGCCCGACGGTCGGCGACCACAACCACTTCAACGGCGACCTCTCGCGGGTGCAGGCGCTCGCGAACGGCTGACGCCCCGACAGTGCGGAGCGGCCCCCGGGTGTGCGGCACCCCGGGGGCCGCTTCGGCTTTTCCGACCCACCCCCCTTGCCTATTGGTATGGACCAATGCGAAGCTCTACGGCGATCGCCCGGGATTCAACTTCCGTGCGCTCAGCGCGCGTTGCTCGTTCCGTCCTCCCCCACGAGAGAGAGCCCCCGCATGCCGTCCTCCCGCCGTACCGCCACCGGCGTCGCCGCCCTGTCCGCCGCAGCCGCCCTCGTCAGCCTCACCCCCACCACCGCGAGCGCCCACGGTGCCGTCTTCAACCCCGTGAGCCGCGTCGCCGCCTGTTACGCGGAGGGCCCCGAGACCCCCAAGTCGCAGGTGTGCAAGGACCTCGTCGCCGACTCCGGCACCCAGCCGCTCTACGACTGGAACGAGGTCAACATCGCCAACGCCGCCGGACAGCACCAGGCCCTCATCCCGGACGGCAAGCTCTGCTCGGCGAACCGCGAGAAGTACCGGGCGCTCGACTGGGCGCGCACCGACTGGCCGGCCACGGCGGTCGCCGCGGGCAACTTCGACTTCAAGGTCCGGGTGACGGCCGCCCACTCCGGCACCATGACCGTCTACATCACCAAGCCGGGCTTCGACCCCACGCAGCCCCTGAAGTGGTCGGACCTGGACGCGACCCCCGTCGCCGTCTACAACACCACCCGCACGGCCACCGACGGCTACTACAACTTCACGGGCAACCTCCCCGCCCGCACCGGCCGCCACATCGTCTACAAGGTGTGGCAGCGCAACGACAGCCCCGAGGCCTTCTACAGCTGCTCGGACGTCACCTTCGGCGGTACGGCCGCGCAGGCGGCCACGGTGAAGGCCCAGGCCCCGACCGAGGCGAAGATCGCGGCGGGCGCCGACCTCTCCACCGTCAGCCACGCGGGACACGGCGGCGACGAGCAGGCCCCGGCCCTCTCCGCCGAGACCGCCGCGGCCCCCTCCTCGCCGCTGCCCCTGGCCCTCGCGGGCGCGGGCGCCCTCGCCGCCTTCGCGGGCGGCAGCCTGCTCCTGGGCCGCCGCCGGAACTCGTCCGCCTCCTAGGTCGTGTTCAAGGAGTTCCCCGGAACCTCTCAGGAACCGGGAAGCTCCTAGGAGCCGGACGTCGCAGCCGGGAAGAGGGCGGTGAGCCGGGGTATCGCCACCCCCTCCGGACGAGACCCCCGGGGCTCGTCGCCCTCTTCCCACTCCCCCTCGAAGTCCCCCGAGAGCTCGTCCGCGAGCTCCTCGGCGAGGTCGTCGACGGCGTCCGCGAACTCCTCGCCCTCGTCGTCCTCCTGGCCGGTCAGCTCGTCGTACGCCTCCTGGGCGACGAAGTCGAGGCCGTCCCACTCGGGCCACTCGTCGTCGTCCCACTCGTCCCGGTGCCGGCCGACGAGAGCCCGTATCCCCGGCACGTCGGCCAGCGCGTCCGGGTCGGCGACCACCGACTCGTACACCTTCCGCCCCTGCCCGACCAGCCAGAGGGTGAAGTCGTGGAAGCCGTCGTCCGTGCAGTCTCCGCTCTCGATCCGGTTCGCCGCCCGCCACAGCGCGCGCGTGCCCGCGACGTCGCACGCGTCCTCCAGGCGCACCTGGAACTCCACGCTCTCGGCTGCCGGGCGCCGGAGCAGTTCCGCGCGCAGCCAGTCCATCCGCTCATCCAGGTTCCCGGTGCGGCGGCTCAACTCGTCGATGAGAGCCCAGAAGGCGTCTTCGTTCATGCGTACGAGCATGACACCCCCGGCTGACATCCGGGTGACGATTTACCTGCGAGTATGCGCACGTCCAGGGCATGACGGAGCGGGGTGCCCCCGCCGAGGGGCACCCCGCTCCGTCCACCATGCGTACGGGAGTTACGCCGCCGCCACTCCCACCGGAACCGCCGCCGGCGCCAGGGCGATCTCCAGGACCTGGCGGACGTCCGTCACCGGGTGGACCTCCAGCTTCTCCAGGATCTCGGCCGGGACGTCGTCCAGGTCGGCCTCGTTCCGCTTGGGGATCACGACCGTGGTGATGCCCGCCCGGTGCGCGGCGAGGAGCTTCTGCTTCACGCCGCCGATCGGGAGGACCCGGCCGGTGAGGGAGACCTCGCCGGTCATGGCCACGTCCGTGCGGACGAGGCGCCCGCTGAGCAGGGAGGCGAGGGCGGTCGTCATGGTGACGCCCGCGCTCGGGCCGTCCTTGGGGACCGCGCCCGCGGGGAAGTGGATGTGCACGCCCCGGTCCTTGAGTCCGGTGACGGGCAGTTCCAGTTCCGCGCCGTGCGAGCGGAGGAAGGAGAGCGCGATCTGCGCCGATTCCTTCATCACGTCGCCGAGCTGGCCGGTGAGGGTCAGTCCGGCGGCGCCGGTCTCCGGGTCGGCCAGGGACGCCTCGACGAAGAGGACGTCACCGCCCGCGCCGGTCACGGCGAGCCCGGTGGCGACACCGGGGACGGCGGTGCGGCGCTCCGCCGGGTCCTGGGCCGACTCGGGCACGTGGTGCGGCCGTCCGATGAGCTCGCGCAGGTCGTCGGGGCCGACCGTGAACGGCAGTTCCCGGTCGCCCAGTTCGTGCTGGGCCGCGATCTTGCGGAGCAGCCGGGAGACGGCCCGCTCCAGGGTGCGTACGCCCGCCTCGCGGGTGTACTCGCCGGCCAGCTTGCGCAGGCTCGCGTCCTCCAGGACGACCTCGCCCGGCTCCAGGCCCGCGCGCTCCAGCTGCCGGGGCAGCAGGTGGTCGCGGGCGATGACGACCTTCTCGTCCTCCGTGTAGCCGTCGAGCCTGACCAGCTCCATGCGGTCGAGCAGGGCCTCCGGGATGGCTTCGAGGACGTTGGCGGTGGCCAGGAAGACGACGTCGGAGAGGTCGAGTTCGACCTCCAGGTAGTGGTCGCGGAAGGTGTGGTTCTGCGCCGGGTCGAGGACTTCGAGGAGGGCCGCCGCGGGGTCGCCGCGGAAGTCGGAGCCGACCTTGTCGATCTCGTCGAGCAGGACCACCGGGTTCATGGACCCGGCCTCCTTGATGGCGCGGACGATCCGGCCGGGCAGGGCGCCGACGTAGGTCCTGCGGTGACCGCGGATCTCCGCCTCGTCCCGTACGCCGCCGAGGGCGACCCGGACGAACTCGCGCCCCATCGCGTGCGCGACGGACTCGCCGAGCGAGGTCTTGCCGACGCCGGGCGGGCCGACGAGGGCGAGTACGGCTCCGCCGCGACGGCCGCCGACCACGCCGAGACCCCGCTCGGAGCGCCTCTTGCGCACGGCCAGGTATTCGGTGATCCGCTCCTTCACGTCGTCCAGGCCCGCGTGCTCGGCGTCGAGGACGGCGCGGGCGCCGCGGATGTCGTACCGGTCCTCGGTCCGCTCGTTCCACGGGAGTTCGAGGACGGTGTCCAGCCAGGTGCGGATCCAGGAGCCCTCGGGGGACTGGTCACTGGACCGCTCCAGCTTGTCGACCTCCTTCAGGGCGGCCTCGCGGACCTTCTCGGGCAGGTCGGCGGCCTCCACGCGGGCGCGGTAGTCGTCGGACTCGTCGGCTGCGTCCTTGGCGGACTCGCCGTTGAGGTCGCGGAGCTCCTTGCGGACGGCTTCGAGCTGGCGGCGGAGCAGGAACTCGCGCTGCTGCTTGTCGACGCCCTCCTGGACGTCCTTGGCGATGGTCTCGGCGACGTCCTGCTCGGCGAGGTGGTCGCGGAGCTGGGCGGTGGCGAGCCTGAGGCGGGCGACCGGGTCGGCGGTCTCCAGGATCGCGACCTTCTGCTCGACGGTGAGGAAGGGCGAGTATCCGGAGTTGTCGGCGAGGGCGCCGACGCCGTCGATCTGCTGGACCCGGTCCACGACCTGCCAGGCACCGCGCTTCTTGAGCCAACTGGTGGCGAGCGCCTTGTACTCCTTGACCAGGTCGGTGACCTGGCCGGGCAGCGGGTCGGGCAGGGTCTCCTCGACGGTGCTGCCCTCGACCCACAGGGCCGCGCCGGGCCCGGTCGTACCGGCACCGATGCGCACGCGGCCGATGCCGCGGATGAGGGCGCCGGGGTCGCCGTCGGAGAGTCGTCCGACCTGCTCGACGGTGCCCAGGACGCCGGTCCCGGCGTAGGTCCCGTCGACGCGGGGCACGAGCAGCACCCGCGGCTTGCCCGCTCCGGGCCGCGCCGCGGCCTGGGCGGCCTCGACGGCGGCCCGTACGTCGTTGTCGGACAGGTCGAGCGGCACCACCATTCCGGGCAGCACGACCTCGTCGTCGAGCGGCAGCACAGGCAGAGTGAGCGGCACGGACGGCTTGGAGTCAGAAGCCATGATCTCCCCTTCGGCAGTCAAGTTGAGCTATGCCGACTCAATGCATGTGAGCCCGTGAATGTTCCCGGACGTCCGTTCGCTCTGAGCGATCACTCTCCCCGAAGCCCCGTCCAGCAGATGTAATACCTCCATGGATATAGCAGCCATTACGTCAGCGTGGGTGGCGGGCTGGACCGTCTCCCGGGGGACCCCTGCCGCCATCACCGAGACCTGGGGCTATCGGATCGACGTGGGACTGCCCCGGCACGTCGTGCGGCACGTTCTGCCGGCCCCCGACGAGGCCTCGGTCCGCGCGCTCTGCGCCCGGCTCACCGCCCCCTACAGCTGGCTCAAGATCATGGCGGGCCCCGAGGACGCGGGCGCGTGGATCACCGACGGGTGGACGGTCCCCGACGACCCGGGCTTCATGATGGTCAAGCCGCTCGACCCCGGCGCCCGGCCCGCACCGCCGGAGGGGTACGCCCGGACCACCGAGGTCCGGGACGGCGTCATCCGGGTCCGGATCGTCGCCCCCGACGGCACCCTCGCCGCGCGCGGCCAGATCGCCCCGACCGGCTCCACCGCCGTCGCCGACCAGATCGAGACGGCCCCCGAGCACCGGCGGCGCGGCCTCGGCGCGAACGTCATGCGCACCCTGGAGGCGGCCGCCGCCCAGGCGGGCGCGGAGACCGGGGTGCTCGCCGCGACCACGGACGGACTCGCGCTGTACGACTCGCTGGACTGGCGCTACCGGGGCCCGCTCACCGGAATCGTGCGGGCCGGAACCTGACCGTCCGGCTGCGCGGGACGCCCCGTACCCGGCATGCTCGGTCCATGGTGCGAGGCGTACGGGGAACATGGTGCGGGGCGCTGCTTCTGGCCGGGGTCCTGGTCGGTGGTGCGAGCGCGTGCGGGGAGGCGGCGCCGCCCCCGCCCGGCACGACGCCGTCGGGGGTGAGCGGACCGGCCGTGCCGAGCGCCACGACCGCCCCCGGCACGACGACGGAACCGAGCGCCACGACGGCCCCGGGCACCACGACGAACCCGGGCACCCCTACGAGCCCCGGCACCACGACCGCCCCCGGCACCACTCCGACGGCCGACCCCCGGCCGGGTGAGGTGCTCGTCGAGGTCGTCGTCAGCGGCGGCCTCGCCGGTGTGCGCAACCAGCTCGTCGTCCACTACGACGGCTCCTGGACCAGCCGCTCCGGCACCGAGCCGCCCCGCACCGGGCGGCAGACCCCCGCCGAGGCCGCCGAGCTCAGGGCCGCCCTGGAGGACCCCGCGTTCGCCCGGGTCCCCGAGCGCCCGACGGGCAGCCCGATCGCCGACGGCTTCCAGTACCGGGTGACGTACCGCGGCCGCGTCGTCGTCGCGGGCGACGGCGAGCGCCCACCCGCCCTCCAGCGGGTCTTCGCCGCCCTCCCGGAGGGCGGCCCGCCGACGAACCCGTGATCCGGGCGCCGCGACGCGGGAACCGAACCGCGAACCGCGAACCACGTACCGAGCAGCCGGAACCGAGAACCGGAGAGCCGGAAGCGAGAACCGAGAACCGAGAACCGAACCGGGGCACGCGCGCGATAGAGAAGGCGTGAGACTGTTGCGCCCCGCAGGGGGAGGCCCCTCCGGGGGCGACGAGGACGACGACGCGGCGCTGCTGCGCGCGGTCGCCCGGGGAGACTCCGAAGCACTCGCCGCGCTGTACGACCGGCACGCCGGATGGCTGCACGCGCGCCTCGCCCGGCGCTGCCCGGACGAGGAGACCGTACGGGAGGTCCTCCAGGACACCTTCGTCACGGTCTGGCGCTCGGCCGGCGGCCACCGGGGCCGGGGCGAGGCCGGCGGCTGGCTCTGGGTGATCGCCGCCCGGCGCCTGGTCGACGCCCAGCGGGCACGGGCCCGCGCGGAACGGGTCGTGGAGCGGGCGGCCGAACGCGCCGCCGCGCCCACGGAGCCGCCCGCCGCCGCCCCCTCCGCCGAGGACCGGGTGCTGGCCGGCCTGGAGTACGGGGAGGTGGGCGCCGCCCTCGACCGGATCTCGCCCGAACTCGCCGAGGTCCTGCGGGCGACCGTCGTCGACGGCCTGACGACCCGTGAGACCGCCCGGCTCCTCGGCATACCCGAGGGCACCGTCAAGACCCGCGCCCTGCGCGCCCGCCGCGAGCTGCGCGCCGCGCTCGGGGCGGCACAGCCCGGGGGCCCGCACGCCTTGGGAGGCACCGCATGACGGCAACCCGACGCCCCGGGGCCCCTGACGCCCCCGGGGCCGCCGAGACCCCTGGGACCGCCGGGTCCCCCTGGCACGTCTCCGACGCCCTCGCGCTCCGGTACGCCGAAGGGTCCGCCGCCGAGACCGACGCCTGGTCGCTGGAGAAGCACGTCGAGTCCTGCGCGGACTGCGCGGGCCGCGTCTCGGCGGCCGTACGGGCCGGTGCGGCGGGGCCCGTCCTCGCGGCCGTGCGCGCCGAGCTCCTGACCTCCCTCGGACACCGGCCCGCACCCGCGGAGTCCGCCGGCCCCGTCTCCCCCGTCGGCAGCCCCCTCGGGCGGTGGGCGCGGGTCTGGTGGGCCGTCGGGCCCGCGCTGCGCGGTTCCTGGGTGGTGGCCGTGGCCCTCGTCGTCGGCGGGGCCTTCGGGCTCGCCTACGGGGGCGGATTCCAGGGGGCGCGGAGCCTGCTGCTCGCCCTGGCACCCGTCCTTCCGCTCGCCGGGGTCGCCGTCTCGTACGGACGCCACGCCGACCCCCTGTACGAGATCACCGCCGCCACTCCGTCCGGCGGACTGCGGCTGCTGCTCACCCGTACCGCAGCCGTCCTCGCCGTGTGCGTGCCGCTGCTCACCGCGGGCGGGGCGCTGCTGCCGCCGGTGGCCGGGTTCCCTGGGGCCGCCGCCTGGCTGCTCCCCGGCCTGGCCCTGACCCTGGCCACGCTCGCGCTCGGTTCGTTCGTCGGCTGCCGGGCGGCGGCCGCGACGCTCGGCGGCGGGTGGCTGCTCGCCGTCACCGGCCCCCTGCTCGGGCAGCCGGGCGCGGGGCCCGCTTCCGGAGCCGCTGCCCTCGCCCCGTACTTCTCCGGCCCCACCGCACAAGGGGGGTGGGCCGCCGCCGCGCTGGCCTGCGCGGCCCTCCTCGCGCTGCGGCGCCGTTCCTTCGACCACCTGGAGCCCCGGTGAACCCCACCCCCGCCGTCGCGGTGAGCGGACTGACCGTCCGCCACCGCCGTACCGTCGCCCTCGACCGGCTCGATCTGTCCCTCGGCCCCGGCGTCCACGGCCTGCTCGGCCCGAACGGAGCCGGGAAGACCTCCCTCATCCGGGTCCTCGCGACCGTCGCCGCGGCCTCCTCCGGCCGGGTGGAGCTGCTCGGCGGGGACGCCACCAGCCACCGGGAACGCACCGGCATCCGGCGCCGGCTCGGCTATCTGCCGCAGGAGTTCGGCTACTACCCGGCCTTCACCGTGCGGGAGTTCGTCGCGTACGTCGCCTGGCTCAAGGAGGTGCCGGCCGACCGGGTCCCGGCGGCGGTGGAGCGCGCGGTGCGGCGGGTCGGGCTCGGCGACCGGATCGACGCGAAGATGAAGACCCTGTCGGGCGGCATGGTCCGGCGTGCCGGAATCGCCCAGGCCATCGTGAACGAACCGGAGTTGCTGCTGCTCGACGAGCCGACGGCCGGCCTCGACCCGGAACAGCGGGTCGACTTCCGGTCGCTGCTGCGGGAGTTGGGCACGGAGGCGACGGTGGTGGTCTCCACCCACCTGGTGGAGGACGTGGCCGCGGCCTGCACCGAGGTCGCCCTCATCGAGGCGGGCCGGCTCGCCTTCCAGGGCACCACGGCCGAGCTCACCGCGCTCGGCGGCGAGTCCACCGAAGCGAACGACTCCACCACGCACGCGGTGGAGCGGGGCTACACGGCCGCCCTGCGCGCCCACCGGGCGCCCGCGGGCGACGCGAAGGAGGCGCTCCGGTGACCAGCACCCTCGCCCCTCCTCGTACCGGGCGGGCCGCTCCCGCACAGAATCCCCTCGTCATCGAGCTGCGGCGCGGGCTGGGCCCCTGGACCGGCGCCGCCGTCGCCCTCACCATCCTGGTCACGATGTACGGCAAGGCGCCCGGCTGGCAGGTCCATTGGGCCGATGCCACGAACATGCTGCACGTGGCCGCCGGGCTGCTCGCCGGACCGCTCGCCCTCGCGGCCGGCTGCTGGCAGGGCGGCCGGGACCGGCGGCGCGGGACGACGGACCTCTGGGAGTCCGTCCCCCGACCGCCCCTGCGCCGCCTGCTCGTCGCGGTGGCCCCCTCCGCGCTCTGGCCCGCCGCCGGGGTGCTCCTGGCCGACGCCGTCTGTCTCCTCGCGACCTGGCCGTACGTCACCGCCGGCCGCCCCCACCTCGAACTCGTCGCCGCCGACGTGGTGGCCGTCGCCGCCCTCGGCGCGGTGGGCCATGTCGTCGGGCGTACGGTCCGCTGGCGGCTCACGGCCCCGCTGCTCGGCATCGTCGGGTACGTGGCGCTGGGGATCGGCGCGTACGACGAGGGCCCCGTCCGCTGGCTCAGCCCCGCCGCCGAGCACCAGTTCTTCTGGGACCGGCCGGTGTGGTGGTTCGGTCCGGTGTCGATGGCCTGGACGGCGGGGCTCGCGCTCACCGCGCTCCTCGCCTACGGGCTGCGCCCCGCCCGGTTGCGGCTGTTCGCCCTGGTCCCGCTGGCCGTCGCGGTCGCCGCCGCCGGACTGGTCCTGGGCCTGCCGCAGGATCAGGGGCCGTGGCGCCACGACCCGGCGCTGGCCCGGCAGGTCTGCGACGGCGGCACCCCGCAGGTGTGTCTGACGGCCGTGGACGAGGGGTTGCTGCCGGAGGTGTCGGCGGCGCTCGCCCCGCTGAACGCGCGCCTCAAGGGGGTGCCCGGCGCCCCGGTCCGCTGGGTCGGCGGTCCGTTCGGGCCCGCCCACCCCGGTGACGTCGCGCTGCCCTCCCTCGGGCAGGACGCGGTGCGCGGCCGGCTCCCGCACCCCGATCTGTATCTGAACTCGGCCGTATTGTGGCTGTTCTCGGACACGTGCCGGCCGGGTGACCTCACCGGTCCGAACGCGGAGCGGGCGAGCATCGTCAACCTCGCCGTCTCCGAGTGGCTGGCACCGACGCCCGAGGGCTACGGCCCCGACACGACCGCCGCGAAGCCGTACATCGACCGGCTCGACGCCAAGTCCCCGGCGGAGCAACGCGCCTATCTGACCCGCTATCTGGCGGCGAACACCTGCCACCCGGACGAGGTGCCGGTCCCGTGAGGCTCTCCCGTAGCGATCCCGCGAGACTCGGTCGCCCCACCCCCCTGAGTCTCTATCTACGCTCCCGCGCCGTGCCCGGCGCGCTGGCCGCCCTCGTCGCCGCGGCGGCGGCCGGCGCCTGGGCGGCCCGGTGGCTGGAATCGCTGCCCACCTTCGACCACACGGCCCGACTGCCGGTGGTCGTCCTCGGCCCGCTCCTCGCGGCCGCCGCCGTCGGCACCAGCCTGCACACGCCGAGCGACGAGCTGGACCGTACGGCGGTACGCGCGTGGTGGCCCCGCCGTCTCGCCCATCTGCTCGTCCCGGCCGCCCTCGCCACCGTGCTGTTCGCCCTGGCGGTACCCCGGTCACGCGGACGAGTTCGGCGCGCTCGCCGCCGTCCGCAACACGCTGGGGCTCATGGGGGTGACGGCGGCCGCCGTCACTGTCGTCGGCGCTCGGTTGAGCTGGCTGCCGCCGTCCTTCTTCGTGGGCACGGTCTATCTCGCGGCCCCGTCCCGGCCGGGCGGTGCGGCGCAGTGGTGGGCCTGGGTGATGCAGCCGGGCCCGCAGGGCGGCGCGTGGACGATGGCGGTCGGCGCCTTCGTGGCGGGCACGGGCCTGTACGCGTGGCGGGGCGCGCGCCGGATGTCCGGCGAGTCCTGAGGACCCCCGCGGGGGTGCCGGTCCCGTGACCCGCGCCGTCACCCCTCCTGTCCGAATCGCTTCTGCTGTGTCCGGATCCCATCCCCCCTCCCCCATAAGGCGTTTGCCCCCGTCGCCGTCGCCCGGTAAGGATGGCCGGGGCCCAACTGTCGAGCCGAGAGCGGAGAGACCGACCATGTCAGGAACCGTCACCCTCGACCGCCGCGAAGGACCGTACGGAGAGGTCGTGCTGCGCCGCCGCGGCGAGCACTTCGAGATCATCGCCAACGGGACCTTCCTGATGGACACCTCCGACGGGCGCTCGGAGCGGCTCCTGATCGACGCGGCGCAGGCCGCGCTCCCCGAGCGGTCCCGCTCCGGCGCGTCCGTCCTCGTCGGCGGACTCGGTGTCGGCTTCTCCCTCGCCCACGCCGCCGCCGACCCCCGCTGGGGCCGGATCGCGGTCGTCGAGCGGGAGGAGGCGATCATCGAATGGCACCGGCAGGGACCGCTCGCCTCGGTCTCCGGGGCCGCGCTCGCCGATTCCCGGACAGTGATCCTGCACACGGACCTGGTGGCGTATCTCCGGACCTCCCCCGACACCTATGACGCCCTCTGCCTGGACATCGACAACGGGCCCGACTGGACGGTCACCGAGGACAACGAATCCCTGTACGCGGCCGAGGGTTTGGCGTCCTGCGCGGCCCGGCTGAACCCGGGCGGAGTGCTCGCCGTTTGGTCCGCCCGGCCCTCGGCCGATTTCGAAGGGTCGTTGCGGAATGCCGGATTCAGCGGGGTACGGACGGAAGAGATCCCCGTTGCCCGGGGCGTCCCCGACGTGGTCCACCTCGGCGTCCGTCCCGAATAAGTCCTGGATAGCCGGGACGCCACCGGTACCTCTAGGCTGCTGAGCCGACATCGGCGACGCGAGGCGGGGCAATGGAGCAGACACACACCACTCACCACGGTGCGGCGGCCACTCCGGGTGCCCAGCGCCGGGTGCTCGTGGTCGAGGACGACGCGACGATCGTCGAAGCGATCTCCGCGCGGCTGCGCGCCGAGGGCTTTCTCGTCCAGACCGCGACCGACGGCCCCGCGGCCGTGGACGCGGCCGAGGCATGGCAGCCGGACCTGATGGTCCTCGACGTGATGCTGCCCGGTTTCGACGGCCTGGAGGTGTGCCGCCGGGTCCAGGCCCAGCGCCCCGTCCCGGTCCTCATGCTGACCGCCCGCGACGACGAGACCGACATGCTGGTCGGCCTCGGCGTGGGCGCGGACGACTACATGACGAAGCCGTTCTCGATGCGGGAGCTGGCCGCCCGGGTGCACGTGCTGCTGCGCCGGGTGGAGCGGGCCGCGCTGGCGGCGGTCACCCCGCGCAGCGGCATCCTGCGCCTGGGCGAGCTGGAGATCGACCACGCGCAGCGCCGGGTCCGGGTGCGCTCCGAGGACGTGCACCTGACCCCGACCGAGTTCGACCTGCTGGTCTGCCTGGCGAGCACGCCCCGGGCGGTGCTCTCCCGCGAGCAGCTGCTGGCCGAGGTGTGGGACTGGGCGGACGCCTCGGGCACCCGGACCGTGGACAGTCACATCAAGGCGCTGCGCCGGAAGATCGGGGCCGAGCGGATCCGTACGGTCCACGGCGTCGGTTACGCGCTGGAGACCCCGGCGCTGTGAGCCGGCTGGGGCCCAGGGGGCCGCGGGAGCTGCGGGGGCCGGGCGGCGAGGTGCACCGGCGGCGCCGGATCGTGATCTCGATCAAGACCAAGCTGGGTGCGCTGGTCGTCGGGGCGGTCCTGCTGACCTCCGGTCTCGCCCTGGTGGCCATCCGCACGTCCACGGAGTTCCGGTACATCACGATCTTCGCGATGATCGCGACCCTGCTGATCACCCAGTTCGTGGCGCAGTCCCTGACGGCACCGCTGGACGAGATGACCACGGTGGCCGGGACGATCTCGCGCGGGGACTTCACCCGGCGGGTGCGGGGGGCGGACCGGCGGGACGAGCTGGGCGACCTGGCCTCGACGATCAACCGCATGGCGGACGATCTGGAGGCGGTGGACCGGCACCGCAAGGAGCTGGTGGCCAATGTGTCGCACGAGCTGCGGACCCCGATCGCCGCGCTCAGGGCCGTACTGGAGAACGTCGTGGACGGGGTGTCCGAGGCGGATCCGGAGACGATGCGGTCGGCGCTGAAGCAGACGGAGCGGCTGGGCCGGCTGGTGGAGACGCTGCTGGATCTGTCACGTCTTGACAACGGTGTCGTGGCGCTGCGGGCGAGCCGTTTCGAGGTCTGGCCGTATCTGTCCGGAGTTCTGCGGGAAGCGAACCTGGCCGCCTCGCAGCGCGGCCTCTCGTCCACCTCGGGCCTGCACAACCGCACCGACGTCCATCTGCACCTGGACGTGTCGCCGCCCGAGCTGGTGGCGCACGCGGACGCGGAGCGGCTGCACCAGGTGATGGCGAACCTGATCGACAACGCGGTGAAGCACTCGCCGCCACACGGCCGCGTCACGGTCAGGGCCCGGCGCGGCCCGTACCCGGACTCCCTGGAGCTGGAGGTCGAGGACGAGGGTCCCGGCATCCCGGAGTCGGAGCGGCACAAGGTCTTCGAGCGCTTCAACCGGGGCGCGGCGCCGCTTCGGCAGGGCCCGGGCAGCGACGGCGGTACGGGCCTCGGGCTCGCGATCGCCCGCTGGGCGGTGGATCTGCACGGCGGCGGGATCGGGGTGGCCGAATCATCACGCGGCTGCCGGATCAGGGTCACTCTTCCGGGCAGCCTTCCGCCGAGAGATTGACGTAGGGTTCGAACCGGAAGAGCTCGTTCTGCGTGTACGTGAGGGAGACCTCCGTGCAAGTGAGCGGGACGTGATCAGGGGTGCGGCCGAAGGAGGTCGTGCTCGCGCTTTTCCGTACCCTCACACCTGCGGAACCCCGCTTGTTTCCCGCCATTCACGGCACCGAAACACCCCGTCAAGTGTGACTTGCGCGACGTTGGCGCTCCCTGCCTGCACCTCTCGGCCTGACAGGCGTAGCCTTTATTTCCGCTGTCCATCACCTTGTGAAGCGGAAGAGGGCGGTTGCCGCCGTGTCGTCTCAGTCCCCCAGTACCCCGAGCTCCCCGACCGACCAGGACGGGCAGGGCAAGAGCCCCGCAGCCGCCTTCGGTGCCAATGAGTGGCTCGTCGACGAGATCTACCAGCAGTACCTCCAGGACCCGAATTCGGTCGATCGTGCCTGGTGGGACTTCTTCGCCGACTACAAGCCGGGAGCGTCGGACACCCCGGCCGCCCCGGCTGCCACCACCACTCAGAGCGCGCCCGCCGCGCAGCAGGCGCGCCCCGCACAGGCCGCACCTGCCGCTCCTGCGGCCGTTCCGGCTCCCGCGGCCGCTCCGGTCGCGGCTCCGGCCCCCGTGGCCGCTCCGGCGCCCGTGAAGCCCGCCGTGGCCCCGGCCGCGCCGGTCGCCGCGAAGCCGGCCGCCGCCGCGCCCGCCCCGGTCAAGGCCGCTCCGGCCGCCACGTCGGCCGCCGGCCCCGAGCTGATCACGCTGCGTGGTCCCGCCGCCGCGGTCGCGAAGAACATGAACGCCTCGCTTGAGGTGCCGACGGCCACGTCCGTCCGCGCCGTCCCGGTGAAGCTGCTCTTCGACAACCGGATCGTGATCAACAACCACCTGAAGCGCGCCCGGGGCGGGAAGATCTCCTTCACGCACCTCATCGGCTACGCGATGGTGCAGGCGATCAAGGCCATGCCGTCGATGAACTACTCCTTCGCGGAGAAGGACGGCAAGCCGACCCTGGTCAAGCCGGAGCACGTGAACTTCGGTCTCGCGATCGACCTGGTGAAGCCCAACGGCGACCGCCAGCTCGTCGTCGCGGGCATCAAGAAGGCCGAGACGCTCAACTTCTTCGAGTTCTGGCAGGCGTACGAGGACATCGTGAAGCGCGCCCGCGTGGGCAAGCTGACGATGGAGGACTTCACCGGCGTCACGGTCTCCCTGACCAACCCCGGCGGCCTCGGCACCGTCCACTCCGTGCCGCGTCTGATGCCCGGACAGTCGGTCATCATGGGCGTCGGCTCGATGGACTACCCGGCCGAGTTCCAGGGCACCTCCCAGGACACCCTGAACAAGCTGGGCATCTCGAAGGTCATGACCCTGACCTCGACGTACGACCACCGGGTCATCCAGGGCGCCGCCTCCGGCGAGTTCCTGCGCGTCGTCGCGAACTTCCTCCTCGGCGAGCAGGGCTTCTACGACGACATCTTCAAGGCCCTGCGCATCCCCTACGAGCCGGTCCGCTGGCTCAAGGACATCGACGCCTCGCACGACGACGACGTCACCAAGGCCGCGCGCGTCTTCGAGCTCATCCACTCCTACCGGGTCCGCGGCCACGTCATGGCCGACACCGACCCGCTGGAGTACAAGCAGCGCAAGCACCCCGACCTGGACATCACCGAGCACGGCCTCACCCTGTGGGACCTGGAGCGGGAGTTCGCGGTCGGTGGCTTCGCCGGCAAGTCGATGATGAAGCTCCGCGACATCCTCGGCGTGCTGCGCGACTCGTACTGCCGCACCACCGGCGTCGAGTTCATGCACATCCAGGACCCGAAGCAGCGCAAGTGGATCCAGGACCGCGTCGAGCGCCCGCACTCCCGTGTGGAGCGCGAGGAGCAGCTGCGGATCCTGCGCCGACTGAACGCGGCGGAGGCCTTCGAGACCTTCCTGCAGACCAAGTACGTCGGCCAGAAGCGCTTCTCCCTGGAGGGCGGCGAGTCCGTCATCCCGCTGCTCGACGCGGTCATCGACTCGGCCGCCGAGTCGCGCCTCGACGAGGTCGTCATCGGCATGGCCCACCGCGGCCGGCTGAACGTCCTGGCGAACATCGTCGGCAAGTCGTACGCGCAGATCTTCCGCGAGTTCGAGGGCAACCTCGACCCGAAGTCGATGCACGGCTCCGGCGACGTCAAGTACCACCTGGGCGCCGAGGGCACCTTCGTCGGTCTCGACGGCGAGGAGATCAAGGTCTCCCTGGCCGCCAACCCCTCCCACCTGGAGGCGGTCGACCCGGTCCTGGAAGGCATCGTCCGCGCCAAGCAGGACGTCATCAACAAGGGCGGCACGGACTTCACCGTCCTCCCCGTCGCCCTGCACGGTGACGCGGCCTTCGCCGGCCAGGGTGTCGTCGCCGAGACGCTGAACATGTCGCAGCTGCGCGGTTACCGCACCGGCGGCACGGTCCACATCGTCATCAACAACCAGGTCGGCTTCACCGCCGCCCCGGAGTCCTCGCGTTCCTCGATGTACGCGACCGACGTGGCCCGCATGATCGAGGCGCCGATCTTCCACGTGAACGGCGACGACCCGGAGGCCGTGGTCCGCGTCGCGCGGCTCGCCTTCGAGTTCCGCCAGACGTTCAACAAGGACGTCGTGATCGACCTCATCTGCTACCGCCGCCGCGGTCACAACGAGGGCGACAACCCCTCGTTCACCAACCCGCAGATGTACAACCTGATCGACAAGAAGCGTTCGGTGCGCAAGCTGTACACCGAGTCGCTCATCGGTCGCGGCGACATCACCCTCGAAGAGGCGGAGCAGTCGCTCCAGGACTTCCAGGGCCAGCTGGAGAAGGTGTTCGCGGAGGTCCGCGAGGCCACCACCGCCCCGGCCGTGGCGACCGTGCCGGACGCCAAGGCCGCCTTCCCGGTCGGCGTCACCACCGCGGTCTCCCAGGAGGTCGTGAAGCGGATCGCCGAGTCGCAGGTCACCATCCCGGAGCGGATCACGGTCCACCCGCGTCTGCTGCCGCAGATGCAGCGCCGTGCCGCCTCGATCGACGACGGCACCATCGACTGGGGCTTCGGCGAGACCCTCGCCATCGGCTCCCTGCTGATGGAGGGCACCCCGGTCCGGCTCGCCGGCCAGGACTCCCGCCGCGGCACCTTCGGTCAGCGCCACGCGGTCCTGGTGGACCAGGAGACCGGCGAGGACTACACCCCGCTGCTCTACCTGACCGACGAGCAGGCCCACTACAACGTCTACGACTCGCTGCTCAGCGAGTACGCGGCGATGGGCTTCGAGTACGGCTACTCGCTGGAGCGCCCGGACGCCCTGGTCGTCTGGGAGGCCCAGTTCGGTGACTTCGTCAACGGCGCGCAGACCGTCGTCGACGAGTTCATCTCCTCGGCCGAGCAGAAGTGGGGCCAGACCTCCGGCGTCACGCTGCTCCTGCCGCACGGCTACGAGGGCCAGGGCCCGGACCACTCGTCCGCCCGCCCGGAGCGCTTCCTCCAGATGTGCGCCCAGGACAACATGACGGTCGCCATGCCGACGCTGCCGTCGAACTACTTCCACCTGCTGCGCTGGCAGGTCCACAACCCGCACCACAAGCCGCTCATCGTCTTCACCCCGAAGTCGATGCTGCGTCTGAAGGCCGCGGCGTCCACGGTGGAGGAGTTCACCACCGGCGGCTTCCGCCCGGTGATCGGTGACGCGACGGCGAACCCGGCCGACGTCCGCAAGGTCGTCTTCTGCGCCGGCAAGGTCTACTACGACCTGGAGGCCGAGCGTCAGAAGCGCGGCGACACGGAGACCGCGATCATCCGTCTTGAGCGTCTGTACCCGCTGCCGGGTGCCGAGCTCCAGGCCGAGATCGCCAAGTACCCGAACGCGGCGAAGTACATCTGGGCGCAGGAGGAGCCGGCGAACCAGGGTGCGTGGCCGTTCATCGCGCTCAACCTGATCGACCACCTCGACCTGGCGGTCGGCGCGGACATCCCGGCGGGCGAGCGCCTGCGCCGGATCTCGCGTCCGCACTCCTCGTCCCCGGCGGTCGGCTCGGCCAAGCGCCACCAGGCCGAGCAGCAGCAGCTGGTCAACGAGGTCTTCGACGCCTGACCGGTCGCTCCGTACACGCCGGAGGCCCGGCACCCCGAGTGGGGTGCCGGGCCTCCGGCGTTCTCCAGGGCTCAGAGGTTGGCCTCGAAGTCCCAGTACGGGCGGTTGCGCTGGCGGGCCGAGAGGGTGTGCGGGTGCTGGGCGCCGAGGGTCCTGGTGAGGGTGAGCAGTGCGTCCTCCTCCAGCTTCCCGGCCTCGTCGGTCTCGCGCAGACCGCGCAGGTCGGTGGCGAGCGCGACCTGGCAGGAGAGGGTCAGCGGGTGCTCGTTGCCGAGGGCGTGCCGGGCCCGGCGCAGGGTGTCGCGGCTGAGTTCGGCGGCCTCGACGACCCTGCCGTTGAAGTTGCGGGCGGCGGTGGTGTTGAGGGCGCAGCCGAACACCCAGGGGTGGTCGGCGCCGAGGGTGGCGGTGAGTCCGGCGAGGGCGGACTCCAGCATCGTCAGGGCGGAGGCCCGCTCGCCGGAGGCCTGCATCACCAGGGCGGTGTTGGCGAGGACGCCGGTGGAGACGGGGTGGGCGGGGCCGAGGAGGGCGCGGTAGCCGGCGTCGGCCTCGGTGATGAGTTCCCTGGCGAGGTCGAGGTCGCCGTGCTCGCGGAGGAAGTTGGCGTAGTTGGTGACGGCCGACAGGGTCACGTAGTGGTCGCGGCCGTAGGCCTGCTCCAGGTGTTCCAGGACGCTCGCCATCATGGTGCCGATGTCCTGCTGGAAGCCGCCCTCGCGGCGGCGGCAGAGCGCCAGCTGGCTGCGCGCGTACAGGGTGTGGAGGTGCTGGGGGCCGAGGATCCTCACGTGCAGCCGGACGTTGGCCTCCTGGCGGCCGAGGGCCTCGCGGTAGCGGCCGAGCAGCCGCAGGTCCTGGGCGACGGCGTTGTTGGAGTTGAGCGTGGAGGCGTGGTGGGGCCGCAGGACGGCCTCGCAGCGGGTGAGGGTGTCGGCGTCCTGTTCGTACGCCTCCTGGTAGCGGCCCAGCATGCGCAGCACCACGCCGAGGTTGTGGCGGGCGACGAGGGTGAGGAACTGGGTCTCGCCGAGCAGGCTGCGGGCTTCGGCGAGGGCCTCCCGCTGGAGCTTCTCCGACTCCTTGTACTGGCCGAGGAAGCGCAGGTCGCGGGCGATGGAGACCTTGGTCTGGAGTTCGCCGAGCTGGTCGCCGCTGTCGGCCGCGGCGAGCCGTTCGCGCTGGGCGAGGTCGAGGTCGTACGCCTCGCGGAAGCGGCCGTAGCGGCGGAGGATGTCGCCTTCGAGGGTGGTGAGTTCCTGCATGTGCGGGGCGAGCGGCTCCATGAAGGAGGTCCACTCGTCGCGGATGCGCCCGGCGAGCCGGATGCCGGCCTTGTACTCGCCGCTGCGGTCGCAGAACCGCAGGCAGTTGAGGACGGCGACCTGGATGCGCGGGTCGGTGCTGCGGAGGGCTCCGGACGGCTCCAGGTGCGGCAGGAGTTCGGAGTAGCGGGGCCAGTGCCTGCTGTCCGTGGGGTTGCCGGGGTCGGCTTCGGCGAGCAGGGTGCGGACGGCCTTGCGGTGGGCCTCGCGATGCTCTCCGTCGGTGAGCCGGGCGACGATGTCGTGCACCAGGCGGTGCATGTGGATCGACTCCTGGTGGGGGCCGATCTCGTCGGTGGTCATGGGGCCGCGGGTCTCGCGGGTGAGCACCGAGTAGTTGACGAGGGTGTCGAGCGCGCGGGTCCAGGCGGGCAGGTCGGTGGCCATCCAGCGCAGGTCCTCGGGCAGTTGCGCCTGGGGGTAGGCGCGGACGATGCCGAGCGGGATGCGGCCGGGGGCGAAGGAGGCGCACAGGCTGAGGATGTCGATGGCCTGCGGCTGGGCGCGACGGAGCCGGTTGATCAGTATCGACCAGGAGGTGAGGGAGGCGTTGGGCATGCCGTCGCCGGCCGAGGGGTCGTCGACGGTGGAGAGGCGTCCGTCGCGGACCATGCGGAGGTATTCGGGGGCCTCCATGCCGGACTCGCCGAGCCAGGCGGCGGCCTGGACGAGCGGCAGGGGTACGTCTCCGAACTCGGCGGCCACCTCGTCGGCCTCGGCGGCGTTGATCTGCGGGGCGCGGCGCATCAGGTAGCCGGTGGACTCGGAGCGGTCGAAGCTGGGGATCTCCAGGACGTCGGTGTGTTCGCGCCAGCCGCGGTTGCGGGAGGTGATCAGGACGTGGCCGGGTCCCTGGGGCAGCATGACGTCGATGCCGTCGGTGTCGTCCCAGCCGTCGAAGACGATGAGCCAGCGGCCGTGCGGGTCGCCGCGGCGGAGGGCTTCGCGGACGGCGCGGATGCGTTCGCCGGGTTCGCTTCCGGTGGGCAGGGAGAGCCGGACGGCGAGTTCGCCGAGGCGGTCGCGCTGGACGTTGCGGTCGTCGGAGTTGACCCACCAGATGACGTCGTAGTCGGGGCTGAAGCGGTGGGCGTACTCGGCGGCGATCTGGGTCTTGCCGATGCCGGACATGCCGAGGAGGGTGCAGGCGGCGCTGCCCCGTTCGGCGTCCATGAGCCGTTCCTGGAGCTCGGTGAGGAGGTCGTCGCGGCCGGTGAAGCGGGGGTTGCGGCGGGGGACGTCGCCCCAGATCTCGGGTGGGTTGTCCGGGTAGCGGGCGAGGGCGGCGGCCGGGATGCGGCGGCCGGCGGACCTGCGGGGTTCGATGCCGAGCCGGGCGAGCAGCCGGGCCTCGGCCTCCTCCTCGCCGACGCCCCAGAGGCTGACGGGTTCGAGGACGGCGGTGGAGGGGAGCAGGGTGCGGTTGGTGAGGTTGACGGCGGCGAAGCGGTCGGCCTGCGCGGCGACGAAGCCGCGCAGGACGTCGTTCCATTCGCCGGCCGGCCGGGGGCCGAGCTCGAAGAACCAGTCGTTGAGGACGAGGAGGACCTGGCCCCGGGCGAGCAGCAGGTCGCCGAGGGAGTCCTCCAGGGGGACCTCGCGGGGCGGGTCCCAGCGCTGGAGGCTGGCGCGCACGCCGTGTGCCTCCAGGCGTTGGTTGATCCAGGCCGCCCACGGCCGGTGATACCCGGGGAAGACCACCAGGACGTGTTCCGGGGCGGCCCTGCCCCCGTGGCTCTCCGCGCCCCCGCCCGACCGCTGTTCCGCCATCTGTACGTCTCCCGTCCCGCTCACGCGCAACGCAGTGTCATGTGCCGTGGGCACAGTGTTACCCACGGGCCCCGGGGCTCGCGCCGAGGCTCGCATGGAGCTGCCTCATTTGCCGGGCGAACTCCCGCCCCTCATTGGTCAGTTCATCGGATTCAAGCAGCATCGACAGCGCTTCACCCACCTGATCGTGGACATGGTCGAACTGCTGCGCGGCCCGTGCGCTCCACGCCCCCGGCGCACCCGGGGCATCCCTCGCCTTCCGCCACAGATCGGCCAACGCCAGGTGGGCGTAAGCCCCTTGGAAGACCCCGGCCACCGGACGGGCGTCGGTGCGCCAGCCGACCCGGTAGAGCACGGGGGTGCTGCCGGGGCGGTAGAGGGGGACGAGCTCGTGGAGCGTGGAGAGTTTGCTGTGGTGCAGCTCGTGGACGAGCGTCTCCGCCATGTCGGTGGCACCGGCCGACGGTGTCATGAGGACGGCTCCGGGGGCGACGCTGAGCGTGGCCCCGACGGAGCGTGGCCCCTGCGGCAGCAGCGGTACGAGCGCGCCGACCGTCTGCCCGACCTCGGCCGCCCGCTCCCGGTCGGTCCGCCGCAGCAGCTCCCGGGCCGCCCGCCAGTGCGCGGACCAGGCGGCATGGTCGATGTCGGGCCGCTCGGCCGCGACCCGGGCCGGGGTCCCGACCCCGCCGGGCGGCACCCGGTAGGGGTCCAGGTCCTCCAGGCGCGCGGCTCCGCCGGACAGTCGGCGCAGTCCGCACCAGCCGGGGCCGCCGCCCGTCACGGCGCCGGTACGCGGGTCGGCGAGCCGGAGGAGCGCCGCCGGGGCCCCCGGGGTGCCCTCGGAGTGGATCCGCACGACCTGGGAACGGGAGGTCAGCCGGACGGGGCCCGGGTCGACGAGGACGCTCCCGACGCCGGGGAGCGAGAGCACGCCCGCGGGAGCCCCGACCACGAGGTCGAGCGGCCGGCCGGCCCGCAGGGCAGCGGTGGCGGCGATCAGTTCGAGGCGGGACAGGTGCCGGTCGAGGGCGGGGCCGGCGGGTTCGGTGAGGGCGGCGGCGAGCCAGGCGCCGGTGGTCGGGTAGTCGAGGACGGCGCGGACCACCGCGGGCGCGCCGCGCTCGGTCCGTTCGAGCAGGCTCCAGGCGGTCTCGAAGGCGCGCCGCGTTTCGGGGGCGACCTCGTCGCGATGGCGCCGCACCCGTACGAGCAGGGCCTTGAGCAGCAGCAGCCGGCGGGCGTGCACCCCGGACCGCAGGAAGGCCGCTCCGGCCGGTGCGGGCCGGGTGGCCGCCAGGGCGGCGAAGGCCGCGGGGCGCGGCGGGGCGGCGATCACTCCCGGCTCCGGGCGCCGACCGAGGGCGTGGGTCCGGTGGACACGGCCGGAATCGAGCGGTGGTCCCGGGTGCGGGACGGTGTCCGCGGAGCGGCACCGCCCGCTCCCGCGTCAGTCGACGAAGGCGTCCTCGGGCCAGGAGACGACCAGATCCGAGGGGTGGCGCAGCACTCTTTCGACCGCCGCGCCGAGGACGGCGTCGTCCGTGACGCGCAAGGTCCGCAGATCGACGGCCGCGAGATCGGGCAGACGCGGGGACCGGCCGGCACTCCGGCCGACACCGGTCGCCCACTCCGTACGCTCGAACACTCTCGGCTCCTCCTCACCGACGCTGTCCCCCACGGTCGTAGCGGCGCAGCGGTTCTTCCCGACCCCGGGAGACCGGAAACCCATTCGATTCAACTGCGCCCATGTGCGCCCCCGTTATCCAGCCGATCCTCACAAGCTCTTCAGAAGCTCACCCGGTGGTGCCGCTCCAGGCCCACCAGGGTGGTGCGATCCCGCGCCGCTCCTCGGCGGAGGCTCTGGCGTAGCCCCCTCCCGTCGCGCCCTCGACCTCCCGCAGCAGCGTTCTGGTCCGCTCCACGTCGGTCCAGTCCACGTCCACGAGCCGCCCCGTGAGCCGCCGCCACTGCTCGGACGCGGCGAGGAGCGCGGTTCTCGCCCGGCCCGGACGGCCCATCAGCCACAGGACGGCTCCCTGGGCGTGCAGCGCGCGGGCGCCGGTGACCGTGCCCGGGCTGTCGCCGTGGGCGGTACGGGACTCCTCGGCGGCGTTGCGGTACGCGGTGAGAGAATCGCCGATCACCCCGTCCCGCGCGGTTTCGGCCAACTCAAGGCGCACTCGTCCCAGTTGCAGCCAGATCTCGGCGCGGTCGCCCGGGTCGTCGGTGCCCCTGAGCGCCTGTTCGAGCAGATGACGGCTCTCGAAGAGGTCGGGCAGAAACCCGGCGCGGTGGAAGCGGAGCGCGAGGACGCTGCCGATCAGGGTCCGCGCCCTGGCCCGCTCGGGCGCTCCGGCGGGCATCCGCGTGAGGGCCTCGCGCAGGACGCCTTCGGCGCGGTCGACGGGGGCCGTGCCGGTGCCCGCCGCGGCGCGCCTGAGGAGCGATCCGCCCCAGGTGAGCAGGAGCGGTCCGCGCTGTTCGCTGTCGGCGGGGGCGAGGAGGGTGGCCTCCTCGTACGCCGCGTCGGCGGCGGCCCCGTCGCCCTCGGTGTCGTACAGCCGGGCACGTGCGGTGGTGAAGCGCAGCCGCAGGGCGCGGGCGTCGCCGAGGAGGGGTTCGGCGCGGTCGAGCACGCGGCCGATGCGGCCCGGGTCGGCGGCGGCGAGGTGCAGGGCGTCGGCGAGGTCGAGGAAGGCGGCGGCGCTCTCGTGGAAGGTGAGGGCGGCCGTGAGTTCGTCCGCCGCCTCCTCGCCGTCGCCCCGGGCGAGGAGCAGTCGGCCACGGCGCAGATGGAGGGTGTGGCGGGCGGTTTCCGGCCAGCGCTCGGCTTCCTCGGCGAGGGCGGTGAGGGCCGCGTCGAGGTGGCCGGTCTCGTCGGTGTCGCGCCACAGCGCGTGGTGGACGACGGCGAGTTCGAGCCGGGCCTCGGCCCATGCCTCCTCGCCGGTCGTGGCGAGTTCCCCGGCCCGTACGAGGGTGTCGGCGGCCTCGCCGAGGAGGTCCGGGCGGCGGCCGGTGCGCCGGACGGCGGCGGTGCCGGCCTCGGCGTACAGGGCGCGGGCGAGGACGATCCGGGCCTCGACGGGTTCGGCCGGGAGTGCCGCCTCGGCGCGCTCGCGCGCACCGGCGAGGAGGGCCGGGTCGGACTGGGCGCGGCCCTGCGCGAGGAGGCGGCGGGCTTCGGTGAGCGGGTCGGGGGTGACGAGGTCGGGGTGGTAGAAGCGGAGTACGCGCGCGGGGATGCGGGCGAAGAGTTCGGTCTCGGCGCCGTCGGGTCCCAGGGGCTCGTCGGTCGCCTCGGTCTCCTCGGGAAGGTCGGCCGCCCGGCCGTGGTTGCGGCCCGTCCCCCGGCCTTCTCCGGTCCTGGTCCTGGTCCCGGCCCCTGTTTCGCTGCCGGTCTCGGCCTCGGTGTCGGCTCCCGCGAGGCGGGCGGCGGCGAGCGCGGGGAAGTTGCGCATGCCCTGGCCGAAATTGCGCTCCACGTACGCGGAGCAGTGCTTGAGGACGAGGGCGGCGGCGCTGGGGTCGAGCGAGCCGAGGAAGTGCTGCTGGACGCCGGGCGGATAGCTGAAGCAGGGGTACGGGGTGGGGCCGGGCAGTCGCCGCAGGAGTCCGCTGAGCAGTACTTCGGCCAGTTCCATGGGGCCGGTGTCGGGCAGCATGGCCCGCTGCACGAGCTGCATGACGGGCAGCGTCAGGGGGGCCGCCGCGAGGTGCACGGCGAGCCGGAGCGCGCCGGGTGAGGCTCCGGCCCGGAAGGCGCGCAGGAGGTCCTCGTCGCTCCGCGGGGCTCGGGGGGTTCGGGGCCCGCGCGGTTCCACCGCGTCGGGGGCGAGCCAGGCGGCCCAGCCGCGTACGGCGTTGCCGCCCTGCCCGGTGTGGAGCCGGGTCCAGGAGGCGAAGGCCTCGGGGGTCGGGGTGAGCACGGGGACGGCCCTGCGGCCGGGGACGAGGGGCCCCCAGGGTTCGTCGTCGGAGCGGAAGACGGTGTGGCCGCCGGGGGTCGCGGACCGCTGGAAGGTGCCTGGTTCGGCGGGGAGCGCGGTGCGGGGCCAGAGCCGTGGCGGCAGCGGCTGGACGAGGGCGAGCGGGGAGTGGCGGGGCCACTGGCGCAGGAAGCGCTGGGCGGCGCCGCGCTGCCAGAGGGGTCCGACGCAGTCGCTGACGACCAGGGTGAGCCGGTTGCCGGTGGGGTCGTGGAGCTGGTCGACGGGGCGCAGCCGGGGGCGGCCGTCGGCGCCGGTGGTGGTGGTGACGAGCGGGGGGCCTTCGCCGGTGTCGTACAGGCGGTGCACCTGGACGTCGCGGAAGGCGCCGGACTGCTGACAGGCCTGGCGGAGTTCCTCGACCATCCGGCTCCAGACGACCATGGCGGGGCCGGTGTCCATGAGGAGCTGGATGGCCTGGCGTCGGCCCGCCGCCGGGCGCATGACGGGGGTGAGGATGCCGGCGGCGGCGCTGCGTTCGGCGGTGGCCTCCTCGTCGAGGGTGCCCTCGCCGGGGCGGTGGGGGGCGAGGGTGTAGGCGCGCAGGGGCCGGAGGGCCTTCTGGAGGCCCAGGAGTCCGGGCAGGGCGTTGGCGCCGGGGGCGCGGACGGGCAGGGTCGCGCCGCGCTCCGTGGACCCCGGGCGGGAGATGGCGCCGGTGGCGCCCGTGGCTCTTGCGTATGTGGGGATCCCCGGGCTTCCGGTGGCGCCCGTGGCCATGTGGAGGGAGACGGACTCCCGTGGGCTCCCGGGGCCGGCCGCCGCTTCCCCGTCCCCGCGTACGGCAGCGCCTTCGCCGCGGGCCTGGTCCGGACGCCCGGTCGAGCCGTCCCCGGCCCGTGGGGTCTCCGGAGCGCCCTCCGGCCCCTCGGGGTTCTCCGCCCCCTGCCCCTCCGGGCTCTCCGGTCCCTCCTGGTTCGGCGACGGGCCGGGCAGCCACTGGGACAGCCAGAGGGCGTCCGCTACGTCCTCGGCGGTGAGGTCCTGGCCACCGGCCCGCAGTCTGCGGGTGAGTTCCTCCAGATGCATCCGGTGCATCCGTCCGTCACCTCGGCTGATCGAGCGGTTGCATGAGCATGTCGGCGATGCGTTCCCTGGTGACCCGTTCGGCGCGGGAGGCGTGCTGGGTCAGATAGAGGGCGTTGAGGAGCTGGTCGGTGGCGATCACCTCGCCCGGCTCGCGATTGAGGAACCGCTGCACGAGGCCCTGCTCGCCGTCGCCCGCCGCGGCCTCGGTGCCGAGGTGGGCCTCGATCATGGCGCGGAGCTGCTCCTCGCCGGGCGCTTCGAGCTCCAGGCGGATGCAGCGGCGTAACAGGGCGGCGGGGAAGTCCCGTTCCCCGTTGGAGGTGAGCACGATGAACGGGAAGGTGGTGCAGCGGACCCGGCCGCCCAGCACCGCCACCTTGCGGCCGTCGTCGCTGAGCACCTCGACGACGGGCTCCCGGTCGGCGAGCCGCTCCAGCTCGGGGATGGCGAACTCGCCCTCCTCCAGGGCGTTCAGGAGGTCGTTGGGCAGGTCGAGGTCGCTCTTGTCGAGCTCGTCGATGAGCAGCACCCGGGGCTGCTCGGAGGGGAGCAGCGCGGTGCCGAGCGGCCCGAGCCGGATGTACGAGCCGATGCCGGCCGGGGCCGCGGCGGCGGAGCCGGGCGAACCGGCCTGGGCGCGCTCCAGCTGGACGTCCTGGAGGCGCCCGATGGCGTCGTACCGGTAGAGGCCGTCCTGGAGGGTCGTGCGGCTGACGATCGGCCACCGGAGCACGCGCCCGAGGCGCAGTTCGTGGGCGACGGCGTGGGCGAGGGTGGACTTGCCGGTGCCGGGGTTGCCGGTGACGAGGAGCGGGCGCCGCAGGTACAGGGCGGCGTTGACGGCGTCGGTCTCGGCGGGCCGGGGGTGGTGGTTCTGGACGAGTCTGCGCTTGACGCCGAGCCGCCGGTCGGAGCCCGCCAGGGTGTCGTCGGCACTGCCTGTGGAGAAGTCGCGCCAGGGCGGCGGCGCGGGCAGTCGTTGTATCTCGTCGTGCGGAAGACCGGCACCACGGTAGATCCGCCAATCGTTCACGATGGACTCCTCCTGGCTGTGGTGTCGATGCCGGGCCCGTCGAAGGTACCGCCCGGGGGTGGGGCCTGCCGATGGTCTGATCGGACGGATCGCGGGGCCGTCGTCCCGATGGCCGCACCGGTCACTCCTCCCCCTCCCCGATCAAGGGCGGGGCCTCCAGACGGCCGCCGTGCGGTGGCCGGTCGGGCGCGTCCAGCAGGACCGCGATGCTCTCGGCCCACGCGTACGCGGCCCGTGCCTCGGGGCCCGCGGCCCGGTCCGTCGCGCGTGTGCGCAGGGACCTCAGGGGGCCGCGTACGTCCCAGGCGGTGAGGGCGGCGGAGAGGAGCCGGTCGGCCCGCTCGTGGAACTCCGCGCAGTCGGTGTGGTCATGGGCCCCGGTCCGCCAGAGGGCGAGCGGATGGCCGGCGGCCAGGGCCGCGTTCATCGCCATGAGCCCGTCGCCGCTGCCCACGTGGCCGCAGTAGACGGGGACGGTGCCGCCCTCGGCCTCGCGGAGCCGGTCGTACGCCTCCGCCCAGGTCTCCCGGCGTACGCGCGCGGTGTGGGCGTCCGGGCCCGCGCCGGGCACCTCGGCGCGCAGCGGGGCCACGCGGAGCGGCCCCTGCTCCGCCGCCTCCCAGCGCTCCCGCCACTCGGGGGCCGGCTCCCGGTCGTGGCGGCGGGCGTCGCGGATGACGACGAACCTGCGCTGGCCGAGGGTGGTCGCCCAGGCGTCGTCGGGGCCCTGGGGCGGTTCGAGCCGCCAGGTGTCGAGGGGTTCGTCGAAGAGCTCGCGCGGGAGCACCGCCTCCACGGCGGCCAGGTGCGGTCCGCTGTCGCCGCGCCGCAGGGCGTCCGCGAGCGGTTCGCGCAGGGTCTCCTTGAGGCGCGTCCGCTCGACTCCCCGGTCGTCGAAGTGGAGCGGGCTGACGGTGTGCCCGTCGAGGAGGAGCTTGACCCGCCACGGGTAACGCCGGTCCCAGCGCGGGGTGTCGATCTCCAGGAGGACGTCGGCACGCGCGCGGGGTTCGCGGACGGAGAGGGGCGCGGGCCGGCCGGGGCCGACGAGCCGGTCGATCTCGCGCCGGAGGTGCCGGTCGGCATCGCCCGACTCGTCGACGATCCAGCGGGTGAGTCCGGCGGTGTCTGCCCGCTCGCCGTACCGTCCGCGCACGTGCCGGGCGACATGGGCCGCGTACAGCAGGACCGCGTCCAGGTCGAGGTCGCGGACGCCGTCCCGGCGGGGCGCCCGCAGGCCGCGCAGCAGTCCGGCGCCCTCGCTCCAGGTGCGCGGGTCGTCCTCCAGGGCGTCCGGTAGTTCGTCGTCCCTGATCCAGGCCTTGACCTGGTCGATCAGGTCCATGATCTCGCCGGGCGCGGTGGGCGCGGGCAGTTCGGCGAAGTGCCCGTGGAGATGGGTGCGCAGCCCCGGGCTCACGCCCGGGGCGCCGGGCAGCAGCCGCTGGGCGCGGGTCCAGTCGGGCCGGTCGTCCAGCGAGCGGTAGCGGGCGAGGTGGTAGCGGTCGTGGGCGCGCATGGCCTCGCCCATCGCCTCGCCGCCGGGGAGGTCGTGCAGCGCGCGCAGCGCGGTGACGGGGACGACGGCTCCGCCGTCGCGGCCGCGGCCCTTGTTGAGGCCGACGACGGCGCCCTGCTGGTGGTCGACGACGGGGCCGCCGGAGCAGCCCTCGACGGGCATGACCCAGTCGGTGACGAGCGCTTTGCCGTCGCTGCCGATGAGGGTGCCGTGGACGTGTCGGATGCCGAGCTCGCCGGTCTCCCGGGACCAGCCGTGGAGCCCGACGGCGGTCGGCGGGACGGGCGGGCGCTCACTGAGGCGCACGCAGGAAGCCTTCTGCGCGCCGGGCACCCGGACGAGCGCGAGGTCGGGGAAGGCCCACCGGTCCGGTGGGTCGTCGGGGCGGTCGGGGCGCGGCAGCGCGAGCACGACGGTGCCGGTGGTCTCCCGGGTGGTCTTGCCGTCCTCCCAGGTGATGCCGACGGCCGGCTCGCTCCTCCACACCGCGCTTCCCCCCTCGGCCACGACATGGGCGCAGGTCAGCACCCAGCCGGGGGCGATGAAGAAGCCGGTGCCCCAGTACCGGTCGCCGTGCGGGTCATACCCGCAGCCGGGAGCGGCGATGCGTACCAGTGCGGGGCGCACGAGAGCGTCGAAGGCGCTCATGCGGTCTCATGGTCCGCCGGCTCCGCTGCGGAGGGGTCGGGTGCGGGCGGCTCGGCGGCGGGAACGGGCGCGGAGCCGGGTGCGGGATCCGTGGCCCGACCCGGTTCGGTCCAGGTCAGGGAGACGCTCACGGAGGCCTTGCCCGAGCCGTCCGCGAGGACGCCGATCACCTTTCCGGACTGGGCCGACAGTTCGATGCCGAAGCTGACGGCGACCTCCACCGGCCCCTGCGGGTCGAGCCCGGCCCGCAGCGAGCCGACCACCCCGCGCACCACGTCCGTGAGCCCTCCGGCCATCGAGACCACCCGGTCCTTGACGCCGGTGTCCTGGAACCCACCGCCCCTGCCGAGTTCCTGCACGTCACTGACCCGGGCCCATACGGGCGTGCCGTCGTCCAGCCGAATACGCGCGATCCCGTGAGTCACAGCGCCCCCGCTCCCCGAAACGATGATGAGGAAGGCTAGTCGGTGGGACTGACGGGCGACAGGGGACGTCAGGGGTTCGGCCTATCCTGATCGCATGTATTTCACCGACCGTGGCATCGAGGAACTGGAGAAGCGGCGCGGCGAGGAGGAGGTCACCTTCGAGTGGCTCGCCGAGCAGCTGCGGACGTTCGTCGACCTCAACCCCGACTTCGAGGTGCCGGTCGAGCGCCTCGCGACCTGGCTGGCCCGTCTCGACGACGAGGACGACGAGGACGAGTAGGACCGCTCGCGGCAGGAGCCGTACCGAGGGGTGACTCCGCGCGCGGGGTCACCCCTCCCGCAGTCGGTCGTAGGCGAGGCCGAGCGCGCCGTGCGCGACGAGCAGCGCCCCGGCCGCCGCCCAGCCGCCGCTGCGCCGGCCGATGCCCCAGAGCAGCAGCGGGACGCCCGCCGCGACCTGCGCACCGCCCAGTACGCGCGCCTTGGGCCCGCGCAGGTACGCGCCCACGGGGCTGCCGTCCACGACGTCGAGTTCGGCGCGTACCGCCTCCCTCCACCCTGACCATTCGAGCTGCTCGGCGCCCTGGGCCAGGGCAACGGAGCGGAGCCGGTCGGCGCTCTCGCCGGGGAGGAGCCCGGTCGGCAGGGCGAGCCCGGCGCGGCCCAGGACGGCGACGACGCCGAGGAGCCGGCTGTGGGCGTCGGCGTCCGGATCGGGCTCGGTGAGCGGTTCGAGGGCCTGTACGTCCAGGACGGGGTCGAGCGCGAGCCGGGCGGCGAAGGTGCGCATCGCCTCGTCCTCGCCGACGGGGGTGCCGTCCGCGAGCCAGGTGTAGCCGACCGTGCGGCGGAAGCCGGCGGCGAGGGTCAGCCCTGCCCGGTCACGGTCCCACCAGAGCGCGACGACGGGCCACCCGGCGGCCGAGACGGCGAGGGCGGTGGCCCAGCCGGTGACGACCTGTTCGACGGACTCCCCGCCGTGGAGCCAGGGCTTCCCCTCCGGTACGAGCACGCTCCAGTCGTCACCCGCGGGGGCGAGCAGCAGGTGCTCGCGGAGCAGCTGGGCGGGCGGCCGGACCGCCGGGGGGTCGGCACGGCAGAGGAGCAGCGCCCCGACGGGATTCGGTCCGGATGTCGCGTTCATGGCCCCACGCTAGGCCAATTTGTCAGCTTTTGGGGGCAATTACCCTCACCCTGTCAGGGTCGAGTCAGGGTTGACTTCCCCTTTCCGCGATATATCGTGTCTATCGAGAAACGCGATATGTTGCGTTGCCGAAACGGGAGGTCAGCACCATGACAGAGTGGTCCGTCACCGAGCCGACGAAGCTGACGCCGGCCGAGCCCGTGACCCGGCTGCGGGTCCGCATCGTCAACGGCACGGTGAACGTGGTGGGGACGGACGAGAGTTCCGCCCGTGTGGAGATCGCCGAGATCGAGGGCCCGCCGCTGATCGTGTCCCAGGACGGCTCCACCCTGACCGTGAGCTACGAGGACCTCCAGTGGAAGAGCGCCCTCAAGTGGCTCGACCGCAAGGAGTACCGGCGCCGGGCCGTCGTCTCCGTCGCGGTCCCCGCGGGCGTCGACGTCGAGGTGGGAGTGGTCGGCGCCGAGGCCGTCGTCACCGGCATCAGGGGACGGACGGAGGTCCGCGGCGTCAGCGGCGACACCACCCTCCTCCGGCTCTCCGGCCCGGTCCGCGCCGAGAGCGTCTCGGGCAACCTGGAAGCCCAGTCGGTCACCGGCGCCCTGCGAATCAACTCCGTGACCGGGGACGTGACCGTGATCGAGGGCGCGGGCGCCTCCGTGCAGGCCGAGACGGTCAGCGGCGACATGGTCATCGACCTCGACCCGGCGGAGCTCGACGGGCCGCCCGCCGACATCCGGCTCTCCAGCCTCTCCGGCGAGGTCGCCATCCGGCTCCCGCACCCGGCTGACGCCCGAGTGAAGGCGAGCACCGCGAGCGGCTCCCTGTCGAACGCCTTCGACGACCTGAGGGTGGACGGGCAGTGGGGCTCCAAGTCCGTCACCGGCACCCTCGGTTCGGGCCGGGGCACCCTCAAGGCCACCACCGTCTCCGGCTCCATCGCGCTGCTCCGCCGTCCCGAGCCGGACGAGGACGGCGACTCCACTCCCTCCCCCGCCCCCTCAGCGACCGGAAAGGTGCTCTGACATGCCGCCCGTCTTCGCGCACGGCCGCCTCCGCCTCTATCTGCTCAAGCTGCTCGACGAGGCCCCACGCCACGGCTACGAGGTGATCCGTCTCCTGGAGGAGCGCTTCCAGGGGCTGTACGCGCCCTCGGCGGGCACGGTCTACCCGCGCCTGGCCAAGCTGGAGGCCGAGGGCCTCGTCACCCACGCCAGCGAGGGTGGTCGCAAGGTGTACTCGATCACCGACGCCGGCCGCGCCGAGCTGGCCGGCCGCGGCACCGAACTGGACGACCTGGAGCGGGAGATCCGCGAGTCGGTGTCGGAGCTGGCGGCGGAGATCCGCGACGACGTGCGCGGCGCGGCGGGCCGGGTGCGCAGCGAGATGCGCGCGGCGGCGGGCCAAACCCGCACGGCGGAGCCCTCCTCGTTCGCCGACGCCAAGGAGGAGCTGCGCCGGGTCGGTCAGGAGTGGAAGGAGCAGGCCCGCCAGGCCCGCGCCGAGGCGAAGTCCGCCCGCCACCAGGCGAAGGAGTTCCAGCGGATCGCCCAGCAGGTGCAGGAGGAGGTCCAGGACCGCTTCTCGCGGGGCGACTGGCCGAAGGGCGTCTGGGAAGGGCTGTCGGACATCACGGCCCAGCTCGGCGGCCTCGTGGCGGGCACGACCCATCCGAAGGCGGCCGGCCAGGAGCCGCCGTTCGCGGCGGCCCCGGCCGGCGAGGTGCCGGAGTGGGCGCGGGACACGGGTGGTTCGGGCGACCCGGCCCGCGACCTCGACCGGCTCCTCGACCGCTTCCGCGACGAGATCCGGGACGCCGCCCGCGACCACGGAGTGAGCCAGGAGCACCTGGCCGAGACCCGCGACCAGCTGTCGGCCGCGGCGATCCGGATCACCGGCCTGCTGAGGTCACGACCCAGAGCGTGACCCCGGCCGCCCGGCAGGGGCTCAGCCCCGGGTGACGGTCACCGTCACCCGGGCGCCCGGGGCCGCGAGGATCCAGGCCCTCCCCTGGGCCTTGCGGAGCACCAGCGCCCCACCCCGGGCCGTCACCCGCCAGTCGCCGGGAGGCAGGGAGAGTTCGGTGACCCTGGAGCCCCGGCGCCCGGCGGAGTCGTACGAGAGTCGGTAGACCCCGGTCCCCGGGTCGTACGCCGCGGAGCGCACCGCGCCCGCGACCGCCTCCGCGTACGGCTCGGCGGTCAGCTCCTTGTTCGTACGGAAGGCTCCGGCACCGTCCACGGCGCAGTAGCCGCCCCCGTAGCACCACTCCCAGCCGGCCCAGCCGGAGCTGTAGCGGCCGAGTGAGGCCATGGCCTCCCGGTAGAAGCGGTTCATGTTCGGCTGGGAGTTGTTGAGCGGCCCCCACTCGCCCACCACCACGGGGACCTTGTACTCCTTCGGGTACAGGGTGACGGCCTGTTCGTAGTTCTCGATCCAGCGGGCCGCCGGGTCGTAGTCCCCGCCTGCCTCCATGGCGCCGTTGTAGAAGTGCGGGGCGTAGACGACCTTCGGGTCGTCGATCCGGCCGAGTCCCGTGGGCACACCCTCGCCGACGATCGGGGTCGGCTCGACGAAGATCCAGGAGTCCCGGTCGACCGACCGGACCGCGTCCGCGACGCGGTTGTACATCGGGGTGATCTGGTCCCGTTCGATGCGCCGGGCGGCGGTCGCCAGGTCCTCCCCTTCGCGCAGCTCACCCATCGGCTCGTTGATCAGGTCGTAGCCGAGCACGGCCGGGTGGTCCTCGAAGCGGTCGGCGAGCACCCGCCACATGCGGGCCTGGGCCTGCCGCAGGTCCTCGTCCTCGTACAGGTGGGTGAAGGCGCGCTGCACGGCGGGCTCGAAGTACTCGGAGAACCAGTCGTCGGGGTGCGGTGTGAAGGGCAGCCCGTCGGTCCTTGTCGCCCAGGCGGGCACGCCGCGGTGGCCGAACGCGGGCCCGAAGACGTCCTGGTGGGCGTCGAGGACGACCTTGACGTCGTGGCGCGCGGCCCAGTCCAGGACCCGTTCGATCTTCCGGAGGTACGCCTGGCTGTAGCGGCCGGGGCTGGGTTCCAGGTCGTCCCAGAAGACCAGCAGTCGGGCGAAGTTGAAGCCCTTGGCCCGCATGTCGCGGAAGTGCTTCTCGGTGACGCCGGAGAGGGCGGCGTCACCGCTGTGCGCCTTGTCCCCGACGTTCCAGCCGCGCAGGGTGAGGGTGCGGCCCCGGGAGTCGGTGAGGGCGGGTATCGCGTCCCCGCCGGTCTCCGCGCGGGCGGCGGCAGCGGTCGGGGCGGTGGGGGCGAGCAGCGAGGCGGCGAGGGCGCCCGCGACCAGGGTGGTTCGCCACACATGGGTGGTTCGCAACAAGATGGACCTCCGGCACGACGAGGTGAGCGTTGTTCACGTTTCGCGTGCCGGAGATCCCATCAGTACTACTGACGAGTCATCAAGAGGTCGTCACGAGGTCTTCAGGACGATCTTTCCGAAGAGTTCGCCGGTGGCCATCCGCTCGAAGCCCTCCCGCGCCCGGTCCAGCGGCAGGACCTCGTCGACGACCGGCCGGACGCCCGTCGCCGCGCAGAAGGACAGCAGGTCCTCCAGCTCGTCCTTGGAGCCCATGGTCGAGCCGACGACCTTCAGCTCCAGGAAGAAGATCCGGGTCAGCTCCGCGTGCGCCGGCCGGTCGCCGCTCGTGGCGCCCGAGATGACCAGCGTGCCGCCGGGCCGCAGGGACTTGACCGAGTGGGACCAGGTGGCGGCGCCGACGGTCTCGATGACCGCGTCCACCCGCTGCGGGAGCCGTGCGCCCGGCTCGAACGCCTCTACGGCGCCGAGCTCCACGGCCCGCTTGCGCTTGGCCTCGTCACGGCTGGTGGCGAAGACCCGCAGACCGGCCGCCTTGCCGAGGGCGATCGCCGCCGTGGCGACACCGCCGCCCGCACCCTGCACGAGCACGGAGTCCCCGGGCCGTACACCGGCGTTGGTGAAGAGCATCCGGTACGCGGTCAGCCAGGCCGTGGGCAGACAGGCGGCCTCCTCGAAGGAGAGCTCCTTCGGCTTGGGAAGCACGTTCCAGCGGGGCACGGTCACCCGCTCGGCGAAGGTGCCCTGGTAGCGCTCGGTGAGGATGGACCGGGGCTCGTCGGGTCCGACCCCGTGGCCCGTCTGGCCGATCACGGAATGCAGGACGACCTCGTTGCCGTCCTCGTCGATCCCGGCGGCGTCGCAGCCGAGGATCATCGGCAGCTTCTCCTCGGGAAGCCCGACCCCGCGCAGCGACCACAGGTCGTGGTGGTTGAGCGAGGCGGCCTTGACGGTGACGGTGGTCCATCCCGGCCGTACCTCGGGTTCGGGACGTTCACCCAATTCGAGGCCGTTCAGGGGCTGGTCGCGGTCGATTCGGGCAGCGTAGGCAGCGAACATGGCCCCGACCCTAGGCGGGCGCGGGTAGGGGGCGGAACCACGCACCCGTGTGACGCGCGTCCCTCCCCCGGATCGCCCCGTACGCGAAAGGGCCCCGTCCCGGGCTACGGAACAGGGCCCTTTCGCGTGTCGGCAGGTGCACCGGCGGGCATGCGCGTCAGCGGCGTGCGACGCCCTCCGCGCGGGCGGCGGCGGCGACCGCGGCCGCGACGGCCGGGGCGACCCGCTCGTCGAACGGCGACGGGATCACGCAGTCGGCGGCGAGCTGGTCGCCGACGACGTCCGCGATGGCGTTGGCCGCGGCGATCTTCATGCCCTCGGTGATCCGGGAGGCCCGGACCTGGAGCGCGCCGGCGAAGATGCCCGGGAACGCGAGGACGTTGTTGATCTGGTTCGGGTAGTCCGAACGGCCGGTCGCCACGACGGCCGCGTACTTGTGCGCGACGTCGGGGTGGACCTCGGGGTTGGGGTTGGCCATGGCGAACACGAAGGCGTTCGGAGCCATGGACGCGACGGCCGCCTCGGGGACCGTACCGCCGGAGACGCCGATGAAGACGTCGGCGCCGGCGAGGGCGGTCTCCAGGGAGCCGCTGAGGCCCGCCTTGTTGGTGAGGTCGGCGATCTCGCGCTTCACCGGGTTGAGGTCGTCCCGGTCGCGGCTGACGATGCCCTTGCGGTCGGCGACGGCCACGTCACCGAGGCCGGCCTCCAGGAGGAACTTGGCGATGGCCACCCCGGCCGCGCCGGCGCCGGAGATGACCGCGCGCAGGTCGCCGAGGGTCCGGCCGGTCAGCTTCGCCGCGTTGCGGAGGGCGGCGAGGGTGACGATGGCGGTGCCGTGCTGGTCGTCGTGGAAGACGGGGATGTCGAGGCGCTCCTGGAGCTTGCGCTCGATCTCGAAGCACCGCGGGGCCGAGATGTCCTCCAGGTTGACGCCGCCGAAGGACGGGGCCAGCCGGACGACGGTCTCGACGATCTCGTCGGTGTCAGTGGTGGCGAGGGCGATCGGGACCGCGTCCACGCCGCCGAACTGCTTGAAGAGGATGGCCTTCCCCTCCATGACCGGGAGGGAGGCCTCCGGGCCGATGTCACCGAGGCCGAGCACCGCCGTACCGTCGGTCACGACCGCGACGACCTGGGACTTCCAGGTGTAGTCGTTGACCAGGTCGGGCTGCTCGGCGATCGCGGTGCACACCTTGGCGACGCCGGGCGTGTACGCGAGGGACAGGTCGTCCTTGTTCCGGACGGGGACGGTGGCCTGGATGGCCATCTTGCCGCCCCGGTGGAGGGCGAAGACAGGATCGAAGAGCTCCTCCGGAGCTCCTTCCGTACCACTGTCACTGCGAGGATTGACGATCTCCGCTGCCATTGGGTTGACCCCTTAAGTCTGCTTCATTTGAGGGTTGGCCGCTCCTGGTGTGGAGCGGTGGGCGGGTCCCGCGGCCGCCGTGTCTGGTAGCCGCGCGGGCGCGCCGCACAACGCGCCCTGAGCCCCGGATGAGGGGTGTAAGGATCCTTCTTACCGGACGGACGGCACCGCAGACGAGTCCATATCCGCTCGGTGATGCGACTCATACCGAGTGCATCCGGACACGGACGGAGGACGACACGTCACCCCATGTCCATATAGGTGCTTCAAGCACCCGATTGGCGGCCTTCGTGTCGTCCGAATGGCGAGATCTGCAGGAAATTCTTCGGTGGCGTGGAAGGGATCCAGCAGAAGATCCGGCCCTGATGTACCGGCCTGTTGGCATTCGGGGGTCACCCGTTATCCGATTTTGACATCCATGGCCGTCGGTTTGAGGCGGTCCGAATGGCAAGATGCCGTAATCACACGGGGTCACGACACTCGAAGAGACGTACGTGACCCGCCTGGCAACTCCCTCACACGCCGGAGGAACCCGATCATGACCGCACGCTCCACGCGCCGCACGACCGCCAAGACCCGCACCACCCGTCTTGCCGCGGTCGCCGCCATCGCGGTCGTCGGCTCCGTGCTGCTGACCGCCTGTGGCGACCAGACCAACAGTGGTTCCACGAAGGAGAGCGGCACCCCGGCCAACAGCGCCCCGCTCTTCTCGAAGCTCCCCGCCGACATCCAGAAGGCCGGTGTCATCAAGGTCGGCACGGACGCCACGTACGCGCCGATGGAGTTCAAGGAAGGCAGCAAGGTCGTCGGTGTCGACCCCGACATCGCCGCCGCCCTCTCCAAGCAGCTCGGCGTGGATTTCCAGTTCGAGAGCGGCACGTTCGACACGCTGCTCACCGCGCTGCAGTCCGGTCGCACGAACGTCGTGATGTCCTCGATGACCGACACCAAGGCCCGCCAGGAGGGTCTGGACGACAAGGGCCAGAAGGTCGGCACCGGTGTCGACTTCGTCGACTACTTCACCGCCTCCACCGGCATCCTGGTGAAGAAGGGCAACCCGGAGAACATCAAGTCCCTCGACGACCTGTGCGGCAAGAAGCTCGCCGTCCAGCGGGGTACGACGTACGAGCAGGCCGCGAAGGACCAGGCCGAGAAGTGCAAGAAGGACGGCAAGCCGGCCCTCACCTTCGAGGCCTTCCCGACCGACGCCGAGGCCCAGACCCGCGTCAAGGCGGGCGGCGCCGTCGCCGACCTGAACGACTCGCCGGTCGCCGCGTACATCGCGAAGACCGCCGGCGGCGGCAACGACTTCGAGGCCATCGCCAACAAGACGGACGCCGGCCTCTTCGGCATGGCGGTCGACAAGAAGAACACGCAGCTGCGTGACGCGATCAAGGAAGCCCTGGACGCTGCCATCAAGGACGGCAGCTACAAGGCCGCGCTCGACAAGTGGGCCGCCGGCGACGGCGCGATCCCCGCGGCCAAGATCAACGGCGGCTCCTGACCTCTCGCGTACCACTGAAGGGCAGTCGCTGTGACTGACAAGATCGACAAGGTTCCCGCCGGGGCGGCACCCGCCCCGGGGGACCTCCCCCCGGAGGCCATCAAGGCCATTCCGGTCCGCCACTACGGGCGCTGGGTCGCCGGCGTCCTCGTGGTCGCCCTGCTGGCCCTCCTCGGCTTCGCCTTCTCCCAGGGCGACGTCCGCTGGTCCACCGTGCCGGAGAAGCTGTTCGACCCCACGATCCTGAGCGGTCTGTGGCACACCATCCTGATCAGCGTCGCCTCGATGGCCCTGGGCCTGGTGCTCGGTGTGCTGTTCGCCGTGATGCGCCTGTCGAAGAACCCGGTGACCAGCGCGGTCGCCTGGCTCTACATCTGGATCTTCCGCGGCACCCCGGTCTACGTACAGCTGCTGATCTGGTTCAGCCTCGCCCTGATCTTCCCGGTGTTCAACATCGGGTTCTACAAGGACGAGATGACCGACGTCATGACGCCGTTCCTGGCGGCCCTGCTGGGTCTGGGCCTGAACGAGGGCGCCTACATGGCGGAGATCGTCCGGGCCGGCATCCAGTCGGTCGACGAGGGTCAGACCGAGGCCTCCCACGCCCTGGGCATGAGCCAGGCGAAGACCATGCGGCGCGTGGTGCTCCCGCAGTCGATGCGGGTGATCATCCCGCCGACCGGCAACGAGTTCATCAACATGCTGAAGACGTCCTCGCTCGTCGTGGCCGTCCAGTACCCGGATCTGCTGCGCGCCGCGCAGGACATCGCCTCGACGTCGTTCGCGGTCATGGAGATGTTCTTCGTCGCCTCGATCTGGTACCTGATCCTGACCTCGGTGTTCAGCGTCGGCCAGTTCTACCTGGAGCGGCACTACGCGAAGGGTTCGCTGCGCACCCTGCCGCCCACGCCCTGGCAGAAGATCAAGACGAACCTCGCCCGGTTCACGACCCGTGAGGCGGTGACCCGATGACCCTCATGGTGAAGGCCGAGGGCGTCCACAAGTCCTACGGCCCCGCGCACATCCTCAAGGGCATCGACCTCGAGGTGAAGAACGGCGAGGTGTTCTGCCTGATCGGCCCGTCCGGCTCCGGCAAGTCGACCTTCCTGCGGTGCATCAACCACCTGGAGAAGATCAACTCCGGCCGGCTGTACGTCGACGGCGATCTGGTCGGCTACCGCCAGAAGGGCGACAAGCTCTACGAGCTGAAGGACAGCGAGGTCGCCGCCCAGCGCCGCGACATCGGCATGGTCTTCCAGCGCTTCAACCTGTTCCCGCACATGACGGCCCTGGCCAATGTCATGGAGGCGCCGATCCAGGTGAAGGGCGAGTCGAAGGCGGTGGCACGCGAGCGTGCCGAGCGGCTGCTCGACCGGGTCGGCCTGGCCGACAAGGCCGGGAACTACCCCTCGCAGCTCTCCGGCGGCCAGCAGCAGCGCGTCGCCATCGCCCGCGCGCTGGCGATGGAGCCGAAGCTGATGCTCTTCGACGAGCCGACCTCGGCGCTCGACCCGGAGCTGGTCGGTGACGTCCTCGACGTCATGCGGGACCTCGCCGAGTCGGGCATGACAATGGTCGTCGTCACGCACGAGATGGGCTTCGCCCGTGAGGTCGGCGACTCGCTGGTCTTCATGGACGGCGGCGTGGTGGTCGAGTCGGGCAACCCGCGGGACGTCCTGGGCAACCCGCAGCACGACCGGACGAAGGCGTTCCTGTCGAAGGTGCTGTAACAGGCCTCGCGACGACGGAAGGGGCGGTACGGGTCTCCCGTACCGCCCCTTTCCGCGTACCGGCTACTTCACGGCCAGGATCAGTGTGTCGGAGGGCGAGGCCCAGACGGCCCTGGCCTCGCCGAATCCGGCGGCGCGCAGAGAGTCGGCGTGCCAGCCCGGCGCGGGCGCGTCGCCGTCGGCGTGCTCGCCGTAGATCTCGAAACGGCGGGCGGTGGGCTCGGCGAGGACGGGGTCCTTGGCGGCGACGGCCCACCACTCGGCCCAGTCCAGGGCGCCACCGGTCTTGGCGCGGTCCATCACGGCGTGGCGCTGGGCGCGCTCGGCGGCGTTGATACGGGGGGTGGTCCGGTCGATCATGTGGTCGGCGTTCATGAAGACCCCGTCGTCGCGGACGAGACCGGCCAGCTGCCCGTAGAGGGCCGTCAGCGGCTCGCTGTGGAGCCAGTGGAGCGCGGTGGCGGTGAGGACGGCGTCGTACGACTCGTGGGGCAGCCGGGCCGCCCACGCGGGGTCCTTGAGGTCGGCGGTCACGAAGGAGACGCGCTCGTCGCCGGCGAAGTACCCCTCGGCGATGGCGAGGAGGGCCGGGTCGAGGTCGACACCGGTACTGGTCGCCTCCGGGAACCTCTTGAGGAGCCGATCCGTGATACTTCCCGTACCGCACGCGAGGTCGAGGACGCGGGGCTTCGGTCCCACCAAGGCCTCGACCATGTCGAGCATCACCCGGAAGCGCTCCTCACGGTCCGGCATGTACCACTCCTGCTGACGGTCCCAGCTCTGCTGCCAGGCCGCCCAGTCGGTTCCGGTCATCGCCGTTCCTCCCCCTCTTCGTAATACCCTCATAGGGGAAACAGCCGTTACCCCTTCCGACCGAGACACTAGACCGCCGGAGTAAGGACTACAAGTGGAACTGGCCTATTACTCGGATTACGCCGTGCGTCTGGTCAACACCGAGGAGCCGGCCCGCAGCAAGGACGCCCTCACCTCCGTCGAGGTCATCCGCGAGCTGTTCGGTCCCGCCACCCAGATGGCCCGCCGGGCCACCGACTCCGACGTGACCCGGTTCCGCGCGGTACGTGCCCGGCTGCGGGCGGTCTTCACCGCGGCCGACGAGGGCGACCACACGGGCGCCGTGGACCTGCTGAACTCGCTCCTGCTGGAATTCCCCGTCAGCCCGCAGATCTCGGGCCACGACATCCTCGACGAGGACGGCCGGCCGCGGTGGCACATGCATCTCGCCGACCACCCCTCGAACGCGACCGCGGGATACGCGGCGATCGCGGCGATGGGCCTCGCCTTCCACCTCACCGAGTTCGGCGCGGACCGCCTCGGCCTCTGCCAGGCACCCCCCTGCCGCAACGCCTACCTCGACACGTCCACCAACCGCTCCCGCCGCTACTGCTCGGACCGCTGCGCGACCCGCGCCAACGTGGCCGCCTACCGGGCCCGCAAGCGCCTGGAGGCCGACCGGTCGGACGACACGGGCCTCAGCGCCGAGAACAGCCAGGCGAGCGTCACTCCCAGCGACCGCTGACGCCCCGGCGTCAGCGGCCGGTAGCGCGCCCGCACCCGCCCGAGGACCAGCTCGGGCGGTACGGCCCCGAAGACCCGGCTGTCACCCTCGGCGTCCGGGTTGTCGCCCAGCACCCACCAGCCGCCGTCACGTCGCTCGATCAGCCGCTTCACGATGAGCAGATCCTGCTGGAGCGGATGCCGCACCACGGCCACGCACCCCGGCCGCAAGCGCCCGCCGTAGTGCACGAGCAGCTGATCGCCGTGCAGCAGCGTGGGCACCATGGACACCCCTGTCACCTCGGCGATCCCGAACGGAGCCCCGGCCTCCGCCACCCGTTCCCGCCCCGTCTCCCTCATCGGCACCTCCCGGTTCCGCCCGCGCGTCGGCTCGCGCGTCCACTCGTCCACTCGTACACGAGTCCCATGGTGACCCTGGACTTTTGACCTAAGCCCCAGGGGGCGCCCGCGAAAACGCCCTTCTCACCGAGTAATGTCCCACCTGAGAAGACGATCACGAGGAAGGACGGCTCAATGCTCTCCCGCCTGTTTGCCCCCAAGGTGAAGGTCAGCGCCCACTGCGACCTCCCGTGCGGCGTGTACGACCCGGCCCAGGCCCGCATCGAGGCCGAGTCGGTCAAGGCTGTCCAGGAGAAGTACCAGGCGAACGAGGACGCGCACTTCCGCGCCCGCGCCACGGTCATCAAGGAGCAGCGCGCGGAGCTCGCCAAGCACCACGTCTCGGTGCTCTGGAGCGACTACTTCAAGGCCCCGCACTTCGAGAAGTACCCCGAGCTCAACCAGCTGGTCAACGACACCCTGAAGGCCCTCTCGGCCGCCAAGGCGTCGACGGACCCGAAGACGGGCGAGAAGGCGCTGGAGCTCATCGCCGAGATCGACCGCATTTTCTGGGAGACGAAGAAGGCCTGACCTTCCCGTAACCCCGACCGCACCCGGCCCGCAGGCCGCCTCCCCAGGCGTCCACAGCGGACCGGGTGCGGTCTTTTTTTGCGGGGTGCGGGTGTTACGACAGGGGGTGGAGCGGGATGGCGATGTACGACGGGGCGTCCTGCGACGAGCTGAGCTCGATCGCGGACGGGGCGCGGTTGGCGTCCGCGTAAACGGCCGGGGTAGCCGACCGTGACCACCTGTCCGAGTGGCTGGGGCGGTTCAAACCCAAAGGGCCGGTCAGCGACCTACGGCTACCATCGCCGCAGGTCACCAACTGGCCTGTTTCCAGGAGACATAACGACTGAAGGATGATGCCCATGCGCGTCAAGGCTTTCGACCACCTGGTGCTCAACGTGACCGATGTCGACAAGGCGCTCGCGTTCTACACCGGGTCCCTGGGCCTCGCGCCCGAGCGGGTCGAGGAGTGGCGGGCCGGGAAGGTGCCGTTCCCGTCCGTGCGCATCGACGAGAGCACCGTCATCGACCTGTTCTCCCGCCCGCGCGGCGAGTCCAACGTCGACCACATATGCCTGGTCGTGGACCCGCTCGACTGGCAGGAGGTCCTGGATTCCGGGGCGTTCGACGTCCTTGAGGGCCCCGTTCCGCGCTGGGGCGCCCGTGGTTCGGCCCAGTCGGTCTACGTCAAGGACCCGGACGGGAACACGGTCGAGCTGCGCTGGTACCCGCAGGACGCCGAGGGGTAGGCATGACCACTCCGCCGCCGCCGCGGTTGACCCCCGCGGACGCCCGAGCCCTCCAGGGCATGGTGCCGTACGAGATCGGGCCGGGGCTCGGTGAGCATGAACTCGACGCCGTCGAGGCGCGGTTCGGATTCTCGTTCTCGGCCGATCACCGGGTCTTCCTCGGCGCCGGGCTCCCGCTCGGCGCGCGCTGGCCCGACTGGCGGAACGGCGATCCCGAGGAGCTGGCCGCATGGCTCGCCGGTCCCGTCGAAGGGGTGCTCTTCGACGTGGAGCACAACGGCTTCTGGCATCCTGCCTGGAGCCCGAGGCCCTCGGGCACGACCGAGGCGCTGCGGGTCGCGCGGGCCGAGTCGGCGGACGTTCCCCAGCTCGTCCCCGTCTTCGGCCACCGCTTCCTGCCGGGTACGGCGGGCGAGTGGGGGCACCCCGTGCTGTCCGTCCACCAGACCGACATCATCTTCTACGGGAACCACCTCGCCGACTACATCCGGTACGAGTTCGGCGGCTGGGCGAGCGGTCTCGACGCCCGCGCGACCGTCGATTTCTGGTCGTACTTCGTCGAGAGCGGCCCGGGCATCGACGTCACCGCGCCCACTCCGTACACCCCCTACGCCGTCACGGCGGGGGAGGCCGTCGAGTGCGTCCGGATGCTGGCCCTTGAGCGCCTGATCGGGCGGCGGCCCTCTCCGGAGCAGCTGATCGAGGCGGGGCTCACGGCGCTGGTGCTCGACGTCGAGACGGAGTCCCTGCCGCTGCTCGCCGGCCTGACGCGCTCGGAGCACGACCTCGCCGACGGTCTCTTCGAGCGGGTGCTCGACGAGCTCGGCCCGGCCGACGCCCCGCCCCCGGACGCGTCCGGCCTCTCCCAGGAGGCCGCGCGTTGGGAGTTGGTGCGCTGGTGGCTCCGGCTGATCGTGAACGGGAGCCTGGCCCCCGGGGCCGGCGGTGACCTGATCACGTACGAGGGCTGGGTCAGGCTGGACCGGCCGCCGGGGCTCAGGCCGCTGTTCGACAAGGTGGACGCCCACAACAGCTGGGCCGCCCTCCGGGCCGGCACCCGCGAGCAGCTCGCGGGGGCGATCGTCGCCGAGGCCGAGCGACTGCTCGCCGGGCCCTGGCCACCGCGCGACTGAACCCGGGTCTCCGGGGTCCCTGGCCCGGGTCTCCGGGTCTCCGGGGACTCCGGGGACTCCGGGGACTCCAAGTCTCCGGACTCCGGGGAGTCCCGGTCTTCCGGGAGCTACGCCTCCGTCGGCAGGCTGTAGCGGCGCTTCTCCTTCGACGTGGCGCCCAGGCGGTCGTAGAAGCGGATCGCGTTCTCGTTCCACGCCGGGGTCTGCCACTGGATCTCCGCCAGGCCGAGGCTGCTCGCCTCCGTGCGGACCGCCGCCATCAGGAGCGGCCCCAGGCCGTGGCCCCGGGAGGTCTCCGTGAGGTAGAGGCAGTCCAAGTGGAGGTACTCCGTACCGTCCCAGGTGGAGAGTTCCGGTGCGCAGGTCGCGTAGCCCACGAGGGTGCCGTCGGGGAGGGTGGCGACCAGGCAGCGGAGGCGGGGCGGTTCGGGGCCGAAGAGGAGGCCGGTGAGGCGGTCCGTCAGGCCGGGGGCCGGGGGCGCCGCCTTCTCGTACGCCGCGTGCTCGGCGACGAGTTCCACGACCCGCGGCAGGTCCTCCGGGCGTGCGTGTCGGACCACTGCCCGTTCCGGGTGTTCGCTCATGCCGTCATCATGCACGGTCCCACCGACAGCCCCGCCGCCGTCCCCTCGCGGCGGAGCCACTCGCGGTACGGGGCCGCTCGGAGGGCCACCTCGCGATAGGCCGCCGCGAGTTCCGCGTACAGCGCGTCCAGGGGTGCCCCGGGGCGCGCGTACAGCAGGAGCCGGACGGCCAGCGGGTCGCCGCGCAGGGGGCGGACCGCCATGTCCTCGCGGGGGCCGGAGGTCGGCTGGCAGGGGGCGACGGCCTCGCCGAGGACGATGAGGGAGGCGGCCGTGTGGTAGTCGCCGTGCAGCAGCGGCGGGTCGATGCCGGCGGCGTCCAGGACCCGGCGGAGGCCGTCCCATTCGCCGTCCACGGTCGGGTCGACCATCCAGTGGTCGTCGGCCAGGTCGGCGAGGTCCACGACCGACCGGGCGGCGGCCGGGTGGTCGCGGGCCAGGGAGATGAACTGCGGTTCGCGGGCGACCAGGACCCGCCCGTCGAGGCCCTCGGGGACCCGTAAGGGGCAGCCCTCCACCTCGTGCACGAACGCCACGTCGAGCTGTCCGGTGGCGACGCTCCGCAGCAGCGCGTTGGCGGAGACGTCCATCCGGAGGGCGATGTCGGTGCCGGGCAGCCGCTGGCGGAGCCGGCGCAGCCAGCCCGGGAGCGCCCGGCTCGCCGTGGAACCGACGCGCAGCCCGGGTCCGTCGGTGCGGGCGGCCGCGGCACGGGTCTCGCTGACGAGCGCCGCCATGTCGGCGACGAGCGGACGGGCCCGGCTGAGCAGGGAGCGGCCGAGTGGGGTCGGGCGGCAGCCGGTGCGGCCGCGGGAGAAGAGCTCGGCGCCCAGGGAGTTCTCGATGCGGCGCAGCTGGGTGGTCAACGAGGGCTGGCTCATGCCCAGTTGACGGGCCGCCTTGTGCAGGCTGCCCGTGTCCGCGATGGCGCAGAGCGCGCGCAGGTGTCTCACCTCCAGCTCCATGCCCCGAGGGTAGGGCGGCGCCCTGAGTCGCACCAGATACCCGGAACCCTCCAATCACCTTTGATTTCAAGGTAGTTGGGGGCCGTCGGGATGGTGATGCGGTGAGGCTATCGGCGGTTGACATCATCCCCGTACGCCCCGGCTCCCCCGAGACTCTCTCCAGTCCCCTACAGGAGGAGCCCCCCATGCGTCACCCCAAGGTCCTCACCTCTGTACTGACCACCGCCCTCGGCCTCGGCCTCGCCGCCTCCCTCGGTACGGCCCCGGCGGCGGCCGTGAACACCGCCCCGGCGGGCAACGCCGCCGTCGCGTACGCCGGTTCGGCCGAAGAGGCGAAGGCCAACCAGGCGTTCTTCGACGCCGTCGTGAAGTCCGTGGCGAAGAAGCGGGCCGCCAACCCCGGCGCCGCTGCCGTCACCGTCGTCTACAGCGCATCCAACGCGCCGAGCTTCCGCACCCAGATAGCCCGCTCCACGCAGATCTGGAACAGCTCGGTGGTGAACGTCCGCCTCGTCGAGGGCAGCAACCCGGACTTCGCCTACTACGAGGGCAACGACTCCCGTGGCTCGTACGCGAGCACCGACGGCCACGGGAGCGGCTACATCTTCCTCGACTACCGGCAGAACCAGCAGTACAACTCCACCCGGGTGACCGCCCACGAGACCGGGCACGTCCTCGGACTGCCGGACCACTACAGCGGTCCGTGCAGCGAGCTGATGTCGGGCGGCGGCCCCGGCACGTCCTGCCAGAACGCCCAGCCGAACTCCCAGGAGCGTTCCCGCGTCGACCAGTTGTGGCGCTTCGGCCTCGCCTCCGCGTTCAAGAACTGATCGGGCCGGAACCGAAAGGCGGCGGCGTCCCCTCCCCGGGGCGCCGCCGTCCTCGTTCTCGGTTCCTGTACGGCCGCTCTCAGGCCGCCTGGAGCAGCCGGCGGGAGAAGTCCGCGCCGGGCGGGAGCTGGCGCCGGACCCGCTCCAGGGCCCCGTCGAAGTCACCTCCGGCGACGCACGATTCGATGGCGGCGCCACCGTAGTGCAGGGTCAGGCTGAGGTCCTCGCGCTCACCGAGGGTCAGCAGGCAGCTCAGCGTGGCCTGCTGGGTGGCGCCGTCCAGGACGACGGGGAGCGGAAGGTCCCACTCCAGGACGCAGCCGGTGAGGACCTGCCCGCCCTCCTCGGCCGCGCTGAGCGCGGCGAAGCTCTCGCCCGTGTACTCGATCCCCCTGATCCGGGTGGCGACGCGCCGCCCGTCGGCCGTGATGACGATCGCTTCCGCGCCGCTGCGGTCCCGGTACCAGCCGGTCCAGACTTCCGTCGACTCCGATGACATGCGCCGGACTGTAGCGGTATGACCGGCTCCGGCGCGCGTCCGGTCACCCTGGGGCCGGACTTCTCCCGATCTCGTCGTTCTTGCCGGTCACATGCGTGCTCGTCGCTTCCGCACCCACGTCGACACCCGCTTCCGCGCCCTCGTGGAGCGGGCAGTCCGGGGTGCGGCAGGGCTGCACTTCCCACTCCGGCACCCAGGCCCCGAGGACCTTGTGCCGGGTGGCCACCGTCGCTCGCGGCTGCCCGCAGGCCGGGCATCTTTGCTCGGACCGGGGGTCCCGCGTCGTGCGAGAAGCCTCGTCACCCATGTGTCCAGGGTAGGACGGCTCGCGCGGGAGCGCTTCCCGCCGTCACCGCTTCCTGGAGTACGTGCGGACGAACACGCCGTTGTCGAAGACGCGCAGGTCGTTCAGCTCGAAGTCGCGGGGCTCGAAGCCGGCGCCGAACATCGGCATGCCGGATCCGTACACCTGCGGATAGGTCTTGATGACCAGCTCGTCGATCTCCTCGATGAGCTGACCGGCGATGACGGAGCCACCGCAGAGCCAGATGCCCAGGGGACTGTCCTCGGCCTTGAGCTCGCGGATGCGGCCGACGAGGTCGTCGGCGATCAGCTCCACGTCGGGGTGGGGCGGCTCGGCCAGGGAGCGGGTGGCGACGATCTCCCGCAGATGGCCGTACGGGCTGGTGACGCCGACGTCGAGGGCGATCTGGTACGAGCCCCTCCCCTGGACGACGGTGTCGAAACGCTTGTTCTCCGCGTCGATCCCGAGCATCTCCCGGCCTTGCGCCGAGACGGTCTCGGGGTACTCGGCGGTCAGGAACTCCAGGAACGGAGCGTCCACGAACTGGTACATGGACGTGGCATCGCCCTGGGGGTCACCGATGAAGCCATCGATGGTGCAGGCGATGAAGTACGTGAGCTTGCGCAAACCGGTCCTCTTCACATTCGGGTCGTGACTGCGATCGCAACCACGACGGCTATAGTGCTTCACCTGTAGTGGTTACGCAAGCCCTATTTTCGATGAAGGAGGAACACGACATGGCAAGAAACCCCGAACGACGTACGGCACTGCTCGACGCCGCCATCCAGGTCCTGGCGGACGAAGGTGCCCGCGGGCTGACCTTCCGCGCGGTCGACGCCTGCGCCGGGGTCCCCACCGGCACCTCGTCGAACTACTTCCGCGACCGGGACCAGGTGCTCGCCGAGGTCGCCGACCGGATCTTCGAACGGCTGACCCCCGAGCCCGGCGTCATGGAGACCGCCATGCTGCCGGCGCCGAGCCGCGCCCTGGTCCTTGAGCTCATGCGCCAGGTCGCCCAGCGGCTCGCCGCCGAGCGCACCTGCTACCTCGGCCTCTTCGAGCTCCGCCTCGAAGCGGTGCGCCGCCCCGAGCTGCGGACCCAGCTCACCAAGGTGCTCCGGGGCGATCTGGACGCGAACATCCAGGGGCACCTCGACGCCGCGATGCCCGGGGACGCGGACACGGTCCGGCTGCTCTACTTCGCCCTCACGGGGCTGCTGTTCGACCACTTCACGGTCCCGGGCCTGCACGGCGCCCGGGACCTGGACGAGCTGATCGAGACCGTGGTCACCCGCATCGTCCCCGAGGCCTGAGGCCCGCGGGCCCCGGCTCCCGACCCGGCCCCGCGCCGCGCCGCGCGGACCCAGCCCCGACCCCGGCCCCGGCCCCGCAGCGTCAGCGCGTGCGCCGGGTGACGAACTCCGCGAGCGCCAGCATGTCCCCCGCCGCCGCCAGGTCCGGGACCGCCTGGGCCAGATGCTCGACGGCGCGGCCCATCCGCTCGGCGGCCTGGTCCTGGGCCCAGTCGCGTCCGCCGGCCCGCTCGACCGCGTCCGCCGCCGCCCGTACCGCCGCCGTGTCGAGGACCGGACGGGCGTACAGCTCGGCCAGCTCGTCCCCCGCCGACGTCCCCGAGGCGAGGGCCGCCACCACCGGAAGCGACTTCTTGTGGGCGACCAGATCGGCCCCGGCCGGCTTCCCCGTGCGGTCCGGGTCGCCCCAGATCCCGATGAGGTCGTCGATCAGCTGGAAGGCGAGACCCGCCTCCCGGCCGAAGGCGTCCATCGCCGCGACCTCCTCCTCCCCCGCGCCCGCGTAGAGCGCGCCGATGGCGCAGGAGGCGCCGAGCAGCGCGCCGGTCTTGGCGGTGGCCATGGCCAGGCACTCGTCGAGGGAGACCTCACGCGGTGCGCGCCGTTCGAAGGCGCAGTCCGCCTGCTGCCCCGCGCAGAGCTCGATGATGCACGCGGCCAGCCGCGCGGAGGCGGCGGCAGAGGCGGGGTGCGGGTCCTCGGCGAGCATCCGCAGGGCGAGCGCGCTCATCGCGTCACCGGCGATCAGCGCGTCCGGGATGCCGAAGACGGTCCAGGCGGTGGGCCGGTGCCGTCGGGTCACGTCCTCGTCGACGATGTCGTCGTGGAGCAGCGTGAAGTTGTGCGCGAGCTCCACCGCCGCAGCGGCCTTCACCGCCCGCGCCTCCTGGGCGCCGAGGGCGCGCGCCGCCGCGAGGACCAGCGCGGGCCGGATGGCCTTGCCCGGCTGCTCCTCGGCCGGGGAGCCGTCGGCGTGCTCCCAGCCGAAGTGGTACATCGCGACCCGCCGCATGGAACCGGGCAGGGTCTCGACGGTCGAGCGCAGTTGGGGATTGACAGCGGTCCGCGTCCGGTCGAGGAGCCGCACGGCCCCCTGACCGTCGGTGACGGCATCCCCGCCGGCAATGGTCACGGTCACTTCCTTCGTATCCTCCGTGGCGGTGCGGCGCGGGCGGGCCGGGAACACCCGGGGGCGGGAGGGTTCGGTCCCCGCCCCCGGGACGTCGTCGGCTCAGCGCCAGCGGCTGACCTCGACGTTCTCCAGGACACCGAGGGCGTCCGGGACGAGGATCGCCGCCGAGTAGTAGGCCGTGACCAGGTAGGAGATGATCGCCTGCTCGTCGATGCCCATGAAGCGGACGGAGAGGCTGGGCTCGATCTCGTCGGGGATGCCGGTCTGGTGCAGACCGATGACGCCCTGGTCGGCCTCGCCGGTACGCATGCAGATGATCGAGGTGGTCCGGGCGTCCGAGACCGGGATCTTGTTGCACGGGTAGATCGGCACACCGCGCCAGGTCGGGATGCGGTTGCCGTTGATGTCGATCGTCTCGGGCACCAGACCGCGCTTGTTGAGCTCGCGGCCGAAGGCGGCGATGGCCCGCGGGTGGGCGAGGAAGAGCTTGGAGCCCCGCCGGCGGGAGAGCAGCTCGTCCATGTCGTCGGGGCTGGGGGCGCCGTCGTGGGGCTGGAGCCGCTGCCCGTAGTCGCAGTTGGCGAGGAGGCCGAACTCCTTGTTGTTGACCAGCTCGTACTCCTGGCGCTCGCGGAGCGCCTCGACCGTCAGCCGCAACTGCTGCTCGGTCTGGTTCATCGGCTGGTTGTAGAGGTCGGCGACGCGGCTGTGCACCTTCAGCACGGTCTGGGCGACGCTCAGCTCGTACTCACGGGGCGAGGCGTCGTAGTCGACGTAGGTGTGCGGGACGACGGCCTCGCCGACATGGCCCGCGGAGAGGTCGATCTCGGCCTCGCCGTACTTGTTGGTCCGCTGGTGGGGCAGGGCGGCCACGCCCGCGAGGTGGGCGGCGAGCGAGCCGGCCCGCTCCGCGAGGTTCCGTACGTCGTCCCGGGTGAGCTCCAGGACCGTACAGGCGGTGGCAGCGCGGGCGGACCACTCCCAGGTGGCCTCCGGGTCGACGAGGGCGTCGTCGCCGAAGTAGGCGCCGTCGGCGAGGACTCCGAGGACGGCCTCGTCGCCGTACGGCCCCTCGCCGATCTGCTCGATCCTGCCGTGCGCGAGGAGGTGGACCCGGTCGGTCGGCTCGCCCGCGACGGCGATGACCTCGCCGGCGGCGTACTCCCGCTGACGGCAGCGGGACGCGAGCTCGGTCAGGGCCTCCTCGTCCTCGTAGCCGCGCAGGACGGGGAGTTCGCCGAGTTCGGCGGGGATGACCGCGACGCGCTCTCCGGTCTGGACGAAGGTGACCCGGCCGTCGCCCACGGAGTAGCTGAGCCTCCGGTTCACCCGGTACGTACCGCCCTGCACCTGGACCCACGGCAGCGCCCGCAGCAGCCACCGTGAGGTGATCTCCTGCATCTGCGGCGCCGACTTGGTGGTCGTGGCGAGGTTCCGCGCGGCGGCGGTGCCGAGACTCTGCTGCGGCGCCTGCTGCTCCGCGACGCGGACCTCGTCGCCAACCGAACCAACGGACATGGAACTCCCTCTCGTATGACTGATTTGCGAGACGAAGCCTTTCAGCACGGAGCGTGTCGGCGCCATTACACATTCGAGTGGGACTGTTCGACGATCTTCGGGGCATGTCCCGCTTTTTCCATCCGAACAGCGGAGTCCCACACGCCCCACGGGACGCTGTCCGGATCGGCTCGCACACGACCCGAACGGATGGCAGCGGAGTGACGGAATCCGGTACTCCGGAACCTCGGCACTCCGCACCCCGGAGGCCCCCGCCCTTCGAAGGGAGTCGGTCATGTCCACCCCCATGTCCGCGAGCAGGTTCCTCGGCGCGCTGCGCGGCGAGGGCCTCGCGGTCGTCCAGGTCGGCGAATGGTCCACCCACAACCGCAACCACAAGGGCCCCTGGGGCCCGGTGCACGGCGTGATGATCCACCACACCGTGACCCGCGGCACCGCGAACACCGTCCGGATCTGCCGGGACGGCTACGAGGGCCTGCCGGGACCGCTCTGCCACGGCGTGATCGCCAAGGACGGCACGGTCCACCTGGTCGGCTACGGCCGCGCCAACCACGCGGGGCTCGGCGACGACGAGGTCCTCAGGGCGGTCATCGCCGAGCGCGGCCTGCCGCGCGACGACGAGGCCACCACCGACGGCAACCGGCACTTCTACGGCTTCGAGTGCGAGAACCTCGGCAACGGCGAGGACCCGTGGCCCAAGGTCCAGCTGGAGGCCATCGCGAAGGCGGCGGCCGCACTGTGCCGGGTGCACGGCTGGACGCACCGCTCCGTCATCGGGCACCTGGAGTGGCAGCCGGGGAAGGTGGACCCGCGCGGCTTCACGATGGCCTCGATGCGCGAGCGGATCGCCGACCTCCTGCGCTGAGCCCCCGAAGCACGCTCGACCCCCGGAGCGCGCGGGGGCGACGGGCCGACGCGCGGGCGACGGCCCGGCACCCGGACAATGGCCCGGTGAACACGTTCGACCTCTCCCGCCTGCGGCCCCGGCTCCCCTCGCCCCTGGAGCCGGTGGAGGACGAACGCTTCACCCGGCGCGGGCTCACGCTGCTCCTCAAGCGCGAGGACCTCATCCATCCCGACCTGCCGGGCAACAAGTGGCGCAAGCTCGCGCTCAACCTGGGCGCGGCGGGCGGGCGTCCCGTGCTCACCTTCGGCGGCGCGTACTCCAACCACCTGCGGGCGGTGGCGGCGGCGGGCCGGCTGCTCGGCTTCCCCACGGTCGGGATCGTGCGCGGCGACGAGCTGGCCGACCGACCGCTCAACCCCTCGCTCGCGCGGTGCTCGGCGGACGGGATGCGTCTGGAGTTCGTGGACCGGTCCACGTACCGCGCGAAGAACGACCCGGCCACGCGCGCGGAGCTGCTGAAGCGGGCCCCCGCGGGCGCGTACGTGGTCCCGGAGGGCGGCAGCAACGCGCTCGCCGTCCAGGGGTGCGTGGAGCTGGGCCGTGAGCTCGCCGGGGCGGCGGACACGGTCGCCGTCGCCTGCGGCACGGGCGGCACCCTCGCGGGTCTCGCGGCCGGTCTCTCCCCCGGGCAGCGGGCGTTGGGCGTCCCGGTCCTCAAGGGCGGTTTCCTGGGCGGAGAGGTACACGCGCTCCAGGAGGCGGCGTTCGGCGGGCCGCGCGGCGACTGGACGCTGGACGAGCGTTTCCACTGCGGGGGCTACGCGCGCACGTCCCCCGCTCTGGAGGCGTTCGCACGCGACTTCGAGGCGCGGCACGGACTCGCCATCGAGCGGCTGTATGTGGCCAAAATGCTCCACGGCCTGACGACCCTGGCGGAGGAGGGCGCGTTCCCGGCGGGTACCCGGCTCGTGGCGGTGATCACGGGCGCCCCCGACGACCCTCAGTCGGCGGACTCCTCGCGGTAGGCGGCGGCCTCCTCCAGGTCGAGCCGGCGGAGCAGGGTCCGCATCATCTCGTCGTCGATCCGCCGTGCGTCGCGCAGCTGCACGAAGACCTCGCGCTCGGCGTCGATCATCTCGCGCGAGAGGCGCCGGTAGGTGTCGTCCGCGGTCTCCCCGGTGACCGCGTTGACGGCGCCGAGCCGCTCCCAGACCGCGTTGCGGCGCCGTTCGAGGACCGTGCGGAGCCGGTCGGCGAGGGGCTGCGGGAGGGCGTTGCGCTCGTCGGCGAGGAGCTCGTCGAGACGCTCCTCGGCGGCCCGCGAGGCCTCGCTCTGGGCCTGCGCCTCGGCCAGCGTCTCGGCGTACCGGTCGCGCCCGGGGAGCTTCAGGAACCGGATGAGGGGCGGCAGGGTGAGGCCCTGCACCACCAGGGTGCCGATGACGGTGGTGAAGGTGAGGAAGAGGACGAGGTTGCGGGCCGGGAACTCCACACCGTCGGTGACGACGGGGATGGAGAAGGCGATGGCGAGCGAGACCACCCCGCGCATTCCGGCCCAGCCGACGACGAGCGGCGCCTTCCAGTCCACCCCCGGTTCCCGTTCCCTGACGCGTGCGGAGAGCCGGGGCAGGAAGGTCGCCGGATAGACCCAGACGAACCGGACCACGACCACGGCGACGAAGACCCCGACCGCGTACCAGATCGCCTCGCCTATGCCGTACTGCCCGAGGCCCTGGACGACGTACGGCAGCTGAAGGCCGATCAGGGCGAAGACGGCGGACTCCAGGACGAAGGCGACCATCTTCCAGACGGCCTCCTCCTGGAGCCGGGTCGCGAAGTCGACCTGCCAGGCGCGGTGGCCCAGGAAGAGGCCGACCACGACGACGGCGAGGACGCCGGAGGCGCCGACCTCCTCGGCCGCCGCGTAGGCGACGAAGGGGATGAGGAGGGAGAGCGTGTTCTGGAGGAGCGAGTCGCCGAGGCCCCGGCGCAGCCAGTGGATCGGGACCATGAGGACCAGGCCGACGCCGATGCCGCCGAGGGCCGCGAGCGCGAACTCCCCCAGGCCGCCCGCCCAGCTGATCCCCTCGCCGACGGCCGCCGCGAGGGCCACCTTGTACGCGGTGATGGCGGTGGCGTCGTTCACCAGGGACTCACCCTGGAGGATCGTGGTGATCCGGTTCGGCAGCCCGAGCTTGCGCGCGATGGCGGTGGCGGCGACCGCGTCCGGCGGGGCGATCACCGCGCCGAGCACGAGGGCGGCGGTGAGCGGCAGATCGGGGACGAGGACGTACGCGAGCCAGCCCACGGCCACGGTGGCGAAGAGGACGTACCCGACGGAGAGCAGCGCGACGGGCCGGATGTTGGCCCGCAGGTCGAGGTACGAGGAGTCGACGGCGGCCGTGTAGAGGAGCGGGGGCAGGATCAGCGGCAGCACGATGTGCGGGTCGAGGGTGTAGTCCGGCACCCCGGGGACGTACGAGGCGACGAGACCGACGGCGACCAGCAGCAGGGGCGCGGGCACCGGCGTCCTCCGGGCGAGCCCCGCGATCGCGGCGCTCGCCGCCACCAGTGCCACCAGCTGCAGTGCGTCCATGCCCGTGTGCCCGTCCCTGTCCGGTGCCGCAACGTAACCTGGCCATCATGAGCGAGTGCCCGCACGTTGCCGAAATGCCGCGCCCCGAACCGGCGCCGCTGGCCGACACCTGCCCCGAGTGCCTGGCGGACGGTACGCATCCGGTCCAGCTGCGGATGTGTCTGAGCTGCGGGCACGTGGGCTGCTGCGACTCCTCGGCGGGACAGCACGCGACGGGGCACTTCTCCACGACGGGCCACCCCGTGATGCGGACGTTCGAGCCGGGCGAGGCCTGGCGCTGGTGCTTCGTGGACGGGTCGATCGTCTGAGTCGACGACGGGTCGCCGACCCGGTGGGATCTTCCGACCGTCCGGGGATTCGGCCGTTCGACGATTCGCCCGCCCCACGGTTGGGTACGTCACCCCTCCGCCGGTCGCTCGTTTTCGGCCCCCGCAGACCCCTACCCACCGTCCGCACCCATGGGCCTACCATGGGTGACGGTCGGTGACCTGGGGGCCGGTGGGGGCAGGGGCTCACAGCGACACGGCGGGACGGATCGCGATAGCGTCACGGCGGACCGCGCAGCCCCCTGCGTACCGCCCGGCTCGGAGGCCTCTCCCCCCGAGCCCCGAATGAGCTTGTGCCACCTTGGAGGTGAGGGTGTCCCAGATCGCAGGCGAGCCCGGGACCCAGGACTTCGTGGAAGTCCGGCTGCCCGCTGCGGGTGCCTATCTGTCCGTGCTGCGTACGGCCACGGCCGGCCTCGCGGCGCGCTTGGACTTCACCCTCGACGAGATCGAGGACTTGCGGATCGCGGTCGACGAGGCCTGCGCCATCCTGCTCCAGCAGGCCGTGCCGGGATCCGTCCTCAGCTGTGTCTTCCGGCTGGTCGACGACTCCCTCGACGTGACCGTCTCCGCCCCGACCACCGACGGCCGGGCGCCCGAGCGGGACACCTTCGCCTGGACGGTGCTGTCGGCACTGGCCGGGAAGGTGGAATCGTCGGTGGCCGACGACCGTACGGTCTCGATCAGCCTGTACAAACAGCGCGGCGCGGGGCCAGGCCCGGCGTGAGGCGCGGGGACGCGACGGCCGGCATCCCTGAGCAGCAGGCACGGCCGTATGAGGTCGCTACGGAGCAGGCGGACCAGATGAGCGAGCACGAGCAGCACCACGAGGTTCCCGAGACACCAGGCGTCTCCGAGGCCCCCCGGGGCCCTGTGAGCGCGGAGGGCTCCTCCCGGGCCCACGGGACTCCCGAGGCCCCTGGGACCTCCGTGGCTCCCGGGACTCCTGGAGAGCCTCAGCCGGAAGCAGCCGAGGCCGGCGCGGAAGCGGACGCAGGGGCGGAGGTGGAGAAGCCGGGGGACGGCGACGAGCCCGAAGACACCCCCGTCGTCCCGAGCCCCACCGACCGGAGCGGCGCCCGCGCGCTCTTCGTCACGCTGCGTGATCTCCCCGAAGGTTCCGCGGAGAAGGCCGAGCTGCGCAACCAGCTGGTGCGGATGCACCTGCCGCTGGTCGAGCACCTGGCCCGGCGCTTCCGCAACCGCGGCGAGCCGCTGGACGACCTGACGCAGGTGGCGACCATCGGCCTGATCAAGTCGGTGGACCGGTTCGACCCGGAGCGCGGCGTCGAGTTCTCGACGTACGCGACCCCCACGGTCGTCGGTGAGATCAAGCGCCACTTCCGTGACAAGGGGTGGGCGGTCCGCGTACCGCGCCGGCTCCAGGAGCTGCGGCTCTCGCTGACCACGGCGACGGCGGAGCTCTCCCAGCAGCACGGCCGCTCGCCGACCGTGCACGAGCTGGCCGAGCGGCTGGGGATCTCCGAGGAGGAGGTCCTGGAGGGCCTGGAGTCGGCGAACGCCTACTCGACGCTCTCCCTGGACGTCCCCGACACGGACGACGAGTCCCCGGCGGTGGCGGACACGCTCGGCGCCGAGGACGAGGCCCTTGAGGGGGTCGAGTACCGCGAGTCCCTCAAGCCGCTCCTGGAGGACCTGCCGCCCCGGGAGAAGCGGATCCTGCTGCTGCGCTTCTTCGGGAACATGACCCAGTCGCAGATCGCGCAGGAGGTGGGCATCTCTCAGATGCACGTCTCCCGGCTGCTTGCCCGGACCCTCGCGCAGCTGCGGGAGAAGCTCCTGGTCGAGGAGTAGGACCGGTAACGGGACTACGTCGTGTCCTGACCGGGGCGCCGGATGCCGAGCGCCTCGGTCGTGGCCGGGTTCACCAGGAGGACGAGCCCGGTGACCGCCAGGACGCCGAGGACGACGCCCGCCGGGATCATCGCGCTGTTCGCCTGAAGCATCTGCCAGGCGACCGGCAGCGCCAGGATCTGGGTGATCACGGCCGGGCCGCGGCTCCAGGAGCGGCGCATCCACAGGCCGCGGGCGGCGGCGAGGGGGATCAGCCCGAGTGCGACGAGCGTCACGGCGCCCGTCGCGGCGCCGGTGAGGTCCCCGGACGTCCCGGTCAGCGCGTTCACCAGCATGTAGACACCCCCGGCGACGAGGCCGAGGGCCTCGATACCGGCCACGGCCGCCGCGGCGGCCAGACGGGCGGGACGGGGGGTCTGCTCCGTACTGCTCATAGAGGGCAGGGTAGCGGGGGCCCGACGGGGCGGCCGAGACCGGGCGAGGCAGACGGGATCGGGTGGTCCGTGCCGGGTGGAGTGCCCCGGTCCGGATTGTCCAGGGATCGGGCTGGACTGGGCCCGGTACCGCCGGGTAGGTACCCTGGCGCTCATGCGCGCACTTCTCGTGGTCAACCCGGCAGCCACCACCACCAGTGCCCGCACCCGTGACGTGCTCATCCACGCGCTCGCGAGCGAGATGAAGCTGGAGGCGGTCACCACCGAGTACCGCGGGCACGCGCGGGACCTGGGACGGCGGGCCGCCGACTCCGGCAACATCGACCTCGTCGTGGCCCTCGGCGGCGACGGCACGGTGAACGAGGTCGTCAACGGACTGCTGCACGACGGGCCCGACCCCGACCGCCTTCCGGGCCTCGCGGTCGTCCCCGGTGGCTCGACGAACGTGTTCGCCCGGGCCCTCGGACTGCCGAACGACGCCGTCGAGGCGACCGGCGCGCTGCTCGACGCCCTGCGTGAGCGGCGGGCACGCACAGTGAGCCTCGGTCTCGCCTCGGGAACGCCGGGCACGGAGGACGAGTCCGTCCCGTCCCGCTGGTTCACCTTCTGCGCCGGGCTCGGTTTCGACGCGAGCGTCATCGGCCGGGTCGAACAGCAGCGGGAGCGCGGGAAGAGATCCACGCACGCCCTTTATCTGCGCCAGGTGTTCCGCCAGTTCCTTGAGGAACCCCACCGCCGGCACGGCACGATCACCCTGGAGCGCCCCGGCGCCGAGCCGGTCGAGGACCTCGTCCTCTCCATAATCTGCAACACCTCCCCCTGGACCTACCTGGGCAATCGTCCGGTGTACGCGTCCCCGGAGGCCTCCTTCGAAACCGCGCTGGACGTGCTCGGACTGCGCCGACTCTCCACCCCGGCGGTGGCTCGTTACGCCACCCAGCTGCTCACCTCGACCCCGGAACGAGGGCCGCGCGGCAAGCACGCCGTAACCCTGCACGACCTGACCGACTTCACCTTGCATTCGAAGGTCCCACTCCCCCTGCAGATGGACGGCGACCACCTGGGACTGCGTACGAGCGTGACGTTCACAGGCGTACGCCGTGCACTGCGTGTGATTGTGTGAGTGGAAGGGCCCAAAGTCCTTTCACTCGAACGTTTAGGCGCGCATCCACCCCTTAGAAGTACGGCTGTGACCTAGTCGACACCGAGGAATCAAAAAAAACTTTCCGGAAGGGGTTGTATCCGGTGTCGAGGTTTGCGAGTCTCTTCTTGGCGATCGGGACGGCCCGCAACACCGGCCTCCACTGAGAGCCAGAACCCCTCCTCAGTATCTGGACCACACCAGTTCATCTGGCAGTCGGCCCTTCACTTACGGGGGGATTCGTGAAAGCGTTCACATTCACAAGCAACCAGCTTGTAACACCCTAGAGAGGTAGCAGCCATGGACTGGCGTCACAACGCCGTTTGTCGTGAGGAAGACCCCGAGCTGTTCTTCCCCATCGGCAACACCGGTCCTGCGCTGCTGCAGATCGAGGAAGCCAAGGCCGTCTGCCGCCGCTGCCCCGTCATGGAGCAGTGCCTGCAGTGGGCGCTCGAGTCCGGCCAGGACTCCGGCGTCTGGGGTGGCCTCAGCGAGGACGAGCGCCGCGCGATGAAGCGCCGTGCCGCTCGCAACCGGGCGCGTAACGCCAGCGCCTGACGCCCCACCGACAGCCTGAGGCCAGCGGCGCATACATCGCGTATGCACTCACCGCCCTCGAGCCGCAGCGCGCAGCAGTAACCCACAGCATTCGAGCCCCGGACCGATTTCCTTCGGTCCGGGGCTCGCTGCTGTGTGCGCCGGACGATTTCCGGTGCGCGTTCTGCCGTGCGACTACTACTTCTGCGGATGCACGGGAATGTCGAGGACCACCTTCGTACCGCGCTCGGCGCCCGGCAACATGTCGAAGGATCCGCCCAACTCCCCTTCCACCAGGGTCCGTACGATCTGGAGGCCGAGGTTGCCGGCCCGCTGCGGATCGAAGCCCTCGGGCAGACCGCGGCCGTCGTCCTGAACCGTGATCAGGAGCCGGGCGTCGGCCCTGGGCTCGCCGCGCACGGCGGTGACCTCGACGGTGCCCTCGTCGCCCTGGGTGAACGCGTGCTCCAGGGCGTTCTGGAGGATCTCGGTGAGGACCATCGAGAGCGGGGTCGCGACCTCGGCGTCCAGAATGCCGAAGCGGCCGTTGCGCCGGCAGGTCACCCTGCCCGGGGAGATCTCGGCGACCATCGCGATCACGCGGTCGGCGATCTCGTCGAACTCCACGCGCTCGTCCAGGTTCTGGGACAGCGTCTCATGAACGATCGCGATCGAACCGACGCGCCGCACGGCCTCGTTGAGTGCCTCGCGGCCCTGGTCGGAGTCCATCCGGCGGGCCTGGAGGCGCAACAGGGCGGCCACCGTCTGGAGGTTGTTCTTCACCCGGTGGTGGATCTCCCGGATGGTGGCGTCCTTGGTGATCAACTCGCGCTCCCGGCGGCGCAGTTCGGTGACGTCCCGGAGCAGGACGAGCGAACCGATGCGGGTGCCCTTGGGCTTGAGCGGGATCGCGCGGAGCTGGATCACCCCGCCGTTGCCCTCGACCTCGAACTCGCGGGGCGCGTAGCCGGAGGCAAGGGTGACCAGGGCTTCGTCCACCGGACCGCGCGAGGGGGCGAGTTCGGCGGTGATCTGGCCCAGGTGCTGGCCGACGAGGTCGGCGGCGAGACCGAGCCGGTGGTACGCGGAGAGGGCGTTCGGCGAGGCGTACTGGACGATGCCCTCGGCGTCCAGGCGGACGAGTCCGTCGCCGGCGCGGGGCGAGGAGTCCATGTCGACCTGCTCGCCGGGGAAGGGGAAGGTCCCGGCCGCGATCATCTGGGCGAGGTCGGAGGCCGACTGGAGGTAGGTGAGCTCCAGGCGGGAGGGGGTGCGGACGGTCAGCAGATTGGTGTTGCGGGCGATGACGCCGAGGACCCGGCCCTCGCGGCGCACGGGGATGGACTCGACCCGTACCGGGACCTCCTCGCGCCACTCCGGGTCGCCCTCGCGGACGATCCTGCCCTCGTCGAGCGCGGCGTCGAGCAGCGGGCGGCGGCCGCGCGGCACGAGGTGGCCGATCATGTCGTCCTGGTAGGAGGTGGGGCCGGTGTTCGGCCGCATCTGGGCGACGGACACGTACCGCGTGCCGTCGAGGGTCGGGACCCAGAGGACGAGGTCGGCGAAGGAGAGGTCGGAGAGCAGCTGCCACTCCGACACCAGCAGGTGGAGCCACTCGAGGTCGGAGTCGCTCAGGGCGGTGTGCTGGCGCACGAGGTCGTTCATGGAGGGCACGGTGCGAGCGTACCCGCGGAATAAAGGGGCGGTGAACCTGGATCTCCGGGGCTCCGTGCTGGAGGATGGGCCAGGAAGGACCGTGTTCCTGTGGATAGACAGACAAGAATGGTCTAGTCCACAATGAATGCAATAGACCTCCATCCTCCCCGCACAGGAGGATGGAACGAGGTACCCGACGCTCTCTGCCCTGACTGCGTCGAGACCTCCCACACGGCCGAGGGACCGCACACCCCCGGCCGATGCAACTCCGGGCTGCGGTGCCGGGCGGGCTGAGGGTCCCGCCGGGCGCCGCGGCCCGCGGGTGTTTCCGGGGCCGGCCCTACGGGCACTCCGGGGGCCAGGCCCGCATCGCCGTCGCGGCCACGGCCGCCAGATCCTCCGCCGTCGCCCCGTCGCGGGCCTGCTGGGACATGCCCTGGAGGACGGCGCCGCTGAAGCGGGCGAGGGCCCGGGGGTCGGTGTCGGCCGGCAGCTCGCCCGACTCGACGTCCCGGCGGATCCGGGCCTCGAAGCTCGCCAGGTTGGCGTTCCTGTGGCCTCTCAGGGACTCCTCGACCTCGGGGGTCGAGCAGTTGGTCGCGGCGGAGATCATCAGGCAGCCGCGGGGGTGACCCGGCTCGGTGAAGAGCTCGGCGGCCTCGCTCAGGACCCGCCCGATGGCGCCGCGGGCGGTCGCCTCCTCCGCGAAGGCCCGGCCGCCGTACGCCCCGTACGAGGTGGTGTACGCCTCGACGACCTCCTCGAACAGCGTCTTCTTGTCGCCGAAGGCGGCGTAGAGGCTGGGGGCGCTGATGCCCATGGCGCGGGTGAGGTCGGAGACGGAAGTCGTCTCGTAGCCGTGCTCCCAGAAGGCCATCGTGGCCTTCTCCAGGGCCGTGAGCCGGTCGAAGGAGCGGGGGCGGCCGCGCTGTGTCGTCACCATGGAGTGAATTCTATAGCGGGCACTACGGAAGTGGGGTACGGTCTTTTCGTAACGACCGCTACAGAAATGAGGGGGGCGTCGTCATGGGCGTGCTCGAAGGAAAGACGGCTCTGGTGACGGGTGGCAGCCGGGGCATCGGACGGGGGATCGCCGAGCGGCTCGGCCGCGACGGGGCGCGGGTCGCGGTGCACTACGGGAGCAACGAGGCGGCGGCGAAGGAGACGGTCGCGGCCATCGAGGCCGCCGGCGGCGAGGCCTTCGCGATCGGGCAGGAGCTCGGGGTGCCGGGGGACGCGGAGGCGCTGTGGGCCGCGTTCGACGCCCACAGCGAGGGCCTGGACATCCTGGTGAACAACGCGGGGATCGGGGTCTCCTCGCCGTTCCCGACGATCACCGAGGAGGAGTACGAGCGGGTCTTCGCCGTCAACACCAAGGCGCCGTTCTTCCTCGCGCAACTCGGCGCGGAGCGACTGCGCGACGGGGGCCGGATCGTGAACGTCTCGACGGGCCTCTCGCACGCGGCGGTGATGCCGGAGCTGATGGCGTACGCGATGTCGAAGAGCGCGCTCGACGTGTTCACCCGCTATCTGTCGAAGGTGCTGGGCTCGCGCGGGATCACGGTCAACGCGGTGGCGCCGGGCATCGTGGACACCGACATCAACGCGGGCTGGCTGCGGGGGAACGACGAGGCCTGGGCGGGAGCGGCGGCGATGTCGGCCCTGGGCAAGGTCGGCACCCCGGAGGACATAGCCGACGTGGTGGCCTTCCTGGCCTCGCACGACGGGCGCTGGGTGACCGGGCAGTGGATCGACGCGACGGGGGGCTCCATCGCCTGACCTTGAGGGTCCGAGGGGTTCGAGTGGCTGGGGGGACACGGGCGGCCGACGATGGAGGCGGCGGGGGCGTCCGGGAGGCGGAACGGCATGAGGAGAAGGCCCCTCCTCTGCTAGATTTGGCTTTGATTGGTCTATACCACATGGCTCCCTCACCAGCCCCTCACCAGATCGGCAGGCACAGCGTGGAAGTTGTCATCGTCAAGGACGCCAAGGCGGGCGGCGAACTCATCGCGGACGGCATCGCCGACCTCCTGCGCCGCAAGCCCGACGCGCTGCTCGGCGTGGCCACCGGCTCGACTCCGCTGCCCATCTACGACGCCCTGATCGCCCAGGTCAAGGCCGGCTCCGTGGACGCCTCGCGGGCCCGGATCGCCCAGCTGGACGAGTACGTCGGACTGCCCTCGGGCCACCCCGAGTCGTACCGCTCCACCGTGCTCCGCCAGGTCGTCGAGCCGCTCGGGCTCTCCCAGGAGGCCTTCATGGGCCCCGACGGCTCCGCCGCGGACGTCCTGGCGGCCTGCGAGGCGTACGACACGGCGCTCGCCGAGGCCGGTGGCGTGGACCTGCAGATCCTCGGCATCGGCACCGACGGGCACATCGGCTTCAACGAGCCGTGCTCCTCGCTCGCCTCCCGCACCCGGATCAAGACGCTGACCGAGCAGACCCGCGTGGACAACGCCCGCTTCTTCGACAACGACATCGAGCAGGTGCCGCACCACGTCATCACTCAGGGCATCGGCACCATCCTGGAGGCCCGTCACCTGGTGCTGCTCGCCACCGGCGAGGGCAAGGCCGAGGCGGTGGCACAGACCGTCGAGGGCCCCGTGGCGGCACTCGTGCCGGCCTCCGCGCTGCAGCTGCACCCGCACGCCACGGTCGTGGTGGACGAGGCCGCCGCCTCCAAGCTGAAGCTCGCGGACTACTTCCGTCACACCTTCGCGAACAAGCCCGCCTGGCAGGGCATCTGAACCGCCCGGAACCCCGTGTACGACGAAGGGGCCCGGCACCTGTTCAGGTGCCGGGCCCCTTCGCGTACGACGTGTGCCGGAAGGCGGTGGTCAGGCGCCGGTTCCGACGACGGCCTCGGCGGCCGCGCGGCCGCAGACCCGGGCCGCGCCGTGCGTGGCGATGTGCAGGGCCCCGCGGGGCTCCGCCTCGTTGAGGCCCATCTCGACCACGACGGTGTCCGGGCGGGCCGCGATCAGGGCGTCCAGGGCCTCGATCATCCACGTGTGCCGGTGGACGTCGCGTACGACGGCCACGATCCGCCGCTCCCCCGCGGCGGCGAGGACGGCGTCCACCGAGGAGTCGGCGTAGGAGCCGGTCTCCGTGCCGGGCAGCAGTCGCTCCAGCTCGACGGCGATGCCCCAGGGCGTCTCGTCGCCGACCGCGAAGTTCGCGACGGGGGTGAAGGAGGCCACGTAGGGAGCGCTGGTCATCGGGGTGTACGGCCGCTCCCCCCGGGTCACCTTCAGGGCCCGGCGGGCGGCGACGAGTCCGATGTCGGCGCCGGGCGCGGTCCCCTCCTGCACTGCCGCGCCCGACACCGATCCAGCCCCCCTGGCCCGGTGCGCCTGGGTCCAGGCCGCCAGGGCGCGCACGCGCGCCGCGGCGTCGGCCAGCCGCTCCTCGGGCAGTTCACCGGTCCGTACCGCATTGACGAGCGCGTCGCGCAGCTGCAGCACGGTGTCCTCGTCGCACAGCCCGCCGCCGACGCAGATGGCGTCGGCGCCCGCGGCGATGGCGAGGACGGATCCGCGCTCGATGCCGTACGTCGCCGCGACGGCCTGCATCTCCATGCCGTCGGTGACGATCAGCCCCTCGAAGCCCAGTTCCTGGCGGAGCAGACCGGTGAGGATCTGCGGGCTCAGGGTGGCCGGGCGGTGGGGGTCGAGCGCGGAGAGAAGAATATGCGCGCTCATGACTGCTTTGGTACCCGCGGCGACGGCAGCGCGGAAAGGTACCAGCTCACGGGAGTGCAGTGTGGCGAGGTCCACATCGATCCGGGGCAGCGCGTCGTGGGAGTCCACGTTGGTGTCGCCGTGTCCGGGGAAGTGCTTGGTGCAGGCCGCGACCCCGACGCCCTGGAGGCCGTCGACGTACGCCACGGTGTGCCGGGCGACCAGGTCCGGGTCCGGCCCGAAGGACCGGACGCCGATGACGGGGTTCTCGGCGTTGGAGTTGACGTCGGCGGAGGGCGCCCAGTTGAGGTCGACGCCGCAGGCCGCGAGCCGGCGGCCGAGTTCACGGGCCACGGCCCGGGTGAGCTCGACGTCGTCGACGCTGCCGAGGGCGTAGTTGCCGGGGAACGACGAGCCCTGCTTGACCTCCAGGCGGGTGACGTCCCCGCCCTCCTCGTCGATGGCGACGAGGACGTCGTCCCGCTCGGCCCTGAGCTGCGCGGTGAGCGCGGTGAGCTGCTCGGGGCTGACGATGTTCCGGCCGAACAGGCCGACGGACGACAGGCCCTCGCCGATGCGGCGGAGCAGCCAGTCGGGCGCCGTGGTGCCGACGAACCCGGGCTGGAGCACCGTGAGCGCGTCACGGGTCAGGGTGTCCGTGGCGTGTACGAGTGTGGTCATGAGGAGCCCTTATCCCTTCACCGCGCCGGCGGTCATGCCGCCGACGGCCTTGCGCTGGAGGAAGAGGAAGACGATGAGCACGGGGAGCGAGAAGAGCGTGGAGGCGGCCATGGTGGCCCCCCAGTCGCTGCCGAACGCGGTCTGGAACTGGGTCAGCCAGAGCGTCAGGGTCTGCGACTCCTTCTCCTTGTTCAGCATGAGGATCATGGCGAACTCGTTCCAGGCGGTGATGAAGCCGAAGAGCGAGGTCGACATCAGGCCGGGGGCGAGCAGCGGGAAGATCACCTTACGGAACGCCTGACCGCGGGTGCAGCCGTCGATCTGCGCGGCCTCCTCCAGCTCGACCGGGACGGCGGCGATGAAGCCGCGCAGGGTCCAGATGGTGAAGGGGAGGACCATCACGAAGTAGATGAGCGTGAGCATCGGAATGCTGTTCAGCATGTCGTTCTCACGGGAGATCATGTACATCGCGATGACCATGACCTCCCAGGGGGCCATCTGCGCCATCATGACGATGAGGACGATGCCCTTGCGCCCCTTGAACTTCATCCGGGCGATCGCGAAGCTCGCGGCCAGGGCGACGAGCAGGGCGAGCACCACGGCACCGATGGTGACCATGAGGCTGTTGGTGACGTACGTCCAGAACAGGTCGACGCCGGTGGCGGTCGAGTAGTTCTCGAACGTCGGGGTGAAGACGAAGACGGGGTCCTTCGTCATGATCTCGTGCTGCGGCTTCAGCGAGGACGAGAACATCCAGTACACGGGGAAGACGAACACGACCGCGAGCACGAGGGCGGTGAGGTTCTTGGCGACCACGCCGACCGTGAGCGGCTTCCTGGTGCGCAGCTTCTGCGGAGTCTGGGTGGTGGCGCTCACAGCTCCTCCTCCTGCTTCAGGATCAGGCGGAAGTAGAAGGACATGACCGCGATGAGCATCACGATCGTCAGGATGGAGATGGCGGCGGCGACACCGTAGTGGAACTGGCCGACGCCCTCGATGTAGGCGAAGACCGGGAGCGTCTCGGAGCCGCGGTCGGGGCCACCCAGGTTCATGGCGTAGACCTGGGCGAACGCCTTGAAGATCCAGATGATCTCCAGGAACGTCGTGATCATGAAGAACGACTTCAGGTTCGGGAAGACCACGGCCCAGAAGGTGCGCCAGCCGCTGGCGCCGTCCATCTTCGCGGCCTCGTACAGCTCGGACCCGACGGTGGTCAGGGCGGCGTACATGTTGAGGGCGACGAAGGGGATGGAGCCCCAGACGAGCAGGATCATGATGATGACGAGGGTCGAGAACCCGGTCTCGAACCAGTTGTGCTGCTCGTAGCCGTCGAAGCCCAGCGTGCGCATCAGCCAGTTCACGACGCCGAACTGCTCGTCGAAGAGCCAGCGGAAGACCGTGACGGAGGCGACGATCGGCATGGCCCAGGCGAACATCAGGGCCAGCGAGAGGACCAGTCGCATCTTCTTGCCGAGGCGGTTGAGCAGCAGGCCGATGCCGGTGCCGATCGCCATGATGAGGAAGACGTTGACGGCCGTGAAGACGATGCTTCGGACGACGACGGTCCAGAAGTCCGGGTCACCCAGGAGTTCGGTGTAGTTGTCGAAGCCGGTCCAGACGGTCTCGCGGGTGATGAACTCTTTCCGGTTGAGCTGCTGGAAGGAGAGGATCACATTGCGGATGAGCGGGTAGAGCAGCAGCACCGCCATGGACAGCAGGGCAGGCGCGACGAGCAGGTACGGCAGCCACCCGCTGGGCAGGGAACGTCTGCCGCGCGAAGGCTTAAGGACTTCCTTCGGGCCCGAAGGGGGTGGCGGAGTCTGAGACTTCCCTGCCGCCCTCCCGGGCGCGTCCTGAGGATCGGCGGTCGCCGTCCCCTGGGAGTCCACGGTCATGGTCTTATTCCTCGCGGTTCTGGGGCTCCCGCGCCCACCGGGGCGCGGCCCGGGGGAGCGGGCCGCTGATCACTCGTGAAGCGCCGATGGTGCGGCCGGTGCGTGACCGGCCGCACCACCGGGCTACGGATTACTGCTGGTGCTGCTGATTACTGCTGGTTGATGCGCTCGTTGATGACCTTGTCGGCCGCCTCGCCGGCCGCCTTGGCGTCCTGACCCTTCAGGACCTTGGTCATGAAGTCCTTGATCGGGTTCGGGGCGGTCTCGACGTTCGCCCAGCCCGGGGTGACCGGGGTGACCTTGCCGGAGGCGGAGGACGCGGCCATGGACTCGGCGAAGGAGCCGGCGGCCGGCTTGAACTGCGCGGCGTCGGTGTTGGGAAGCAGCGCGCCCGCGGTGGCGGTGGCGTACTTCGTCATGTACTCCTTGCCGGCGGCGAGGGCCAGCCACTCCTTCGCGAGCTCCTTGTTCTGGGAGCGCTCGGCGATGGCGAGGTTCGAGCCGCCGAGGAAGACGGAGCCCGGCTTGTCGGCCGTCTTGCCCGGGATCGGGAAGTAACCGAAGTCGGCGGTCTTGCCGGCCTTCTTCATGGCGTCGATCGCGCCGCCGGCCTCCCAGCCGAGACCGATCCAGGACGACACGCCGCCCTTGGGAATGACGTCGGTCGACTGCTGCGGGGTCGCCTCGTCCTTGTCCTTCGGAGCGGTGGAGTAGGACGCCAGCTCCTTGTAGAAGTTCATGGCGTTGACGGCCTCGGGGGAGGACAGGTTGCCCTTCCACTTGTCGCCGTCCTTGACCGCGAGGTCGCTGCCCTCGTCCCAGATGAGACCGGCGAGGACGTACCAGGACTGACCCGGCAGGTAGATCGCCTGCGACTTCGGGTCGGACGCCTTCAGCTTCTTCAGACCCTCGATCCACTCGGCGCGGGTCTTGGGCGGGGTGACGCCGGCCTTCTTGTAGGCGGCCTTGTCGTAGACGACGACGCGGTTGGCGGCGTACCAGGGGGCCGAGTAGAGCTTGCCGTCCAGCTCGTTGGAGGCGACCATGCCCTTGTTCCAGGCGTCGTAGCCCAGCGTGGCCTTGTCGCCGGTCAGGTCGGCGAGGCCGCCCGTGGCGGCGTAGCCCGCGGTCTGCGTGTTGCCGAGCTCCAGAACGTCCGGCGGGGTGTCCTCGGAGAGCGCGGTGGTGACCTTCTCCTGGATGCCGTTCCAGATCTGCTTCTCGACCTTGACCTTGACGCCCGGGTGCTTGGCCTCGAAGGCCTTGTTCACCTCGGTCATCCAGGCATCCGGCGCGGAGCCGTCCATGACCCAGACGGTCAGAGTCTTGTCGCCCCCGGCCGGCGCCTTGGCGCCGTCCTTACCCTTGTCACTGTCGGAACCGCACGCAGCGATAGAGACCATCATGCCTGCGACGCCGATCGCCGCGATGAGCTTGCGCTTCACGCCACCCTCCTCAGGGATGCCTGCAACCCCTGCCCACCGCGCGAAGACATACGTCGGGTAGTGCTCGTGGGGCTGGGACCTGGTCTTTAATGGTTTAGACCAGTACCCGGAGCTTGGCCTAGACCTTTAGGGGTGTCAAGGGTGTATAAGAAGGGCAGTCGCGTCCGTTATCGGACCGACACCTGAGGGAGGGCGACGACCCGTGACCGGTCCGTGCCACCATGTGAGCCGCGACAGACGGAGGAGCCGGTGACGGCAGCAGCACAGGAGTCGGGAAGGCAGGCCATGGCCACGGACGCGGGCAGCACGGAGACGGAAGGTGGGGCACCCACCCGTACCGCGCGCGTGCCCAAGTACTACCGACTGAAGCGGCATTTGCTCGACATGACGGAGACCCTGCCGCCCGGCACGCCGGTCCCTCCGGAGCGCACACTCGCCGCCGAGTTCGACACCTCGCGCACCACCGTGCGCCAGGCCCTCCAGGAGCTGGTCGTCGAGGGCCGGCTGGAGCGCATCCAGGGCAAGGGCACCTTCGTGGCCAAGCCCAAGGTCTCCCAGGCCCTGCAACTCACCTCCTACACGGAGGACATGCGCGCCCAGGGCCTGGAGCCCACCTCGCAGCTCCTCGACATCGGCTATGTCACCGCCGACGACACGCTCGCCGGGCTGCTCGACATCTCGGCCGGCGGACGGGTGCTCCGCATCGAGCGGCTGCGCCTCGCGAGCGGCGAGCCGATGGCGATCGAAACCACCCATCTCTCCGCAAAGCGCTTCCCCGCGCTGCGGCGTTCGCTTGTGAAGTACACCTCGTTGTACACCGCACTCGCCGAGGTGTACGACGTGCACCTCGCCGAGGCCGAGGAGACCATCGAGACCTCCCTCGCCACCCCGCGCGAGGCCGGACTGCTCGGCACGGACGTGGGCCTGCCGATGCTGATGCTCTCCCGCCACTCGCTGGACGCCCAGGGCGAGCCGGTCGAGTGGGTGCGGTCGGTCTACCGCGGCGACCGGTACAAGTTCGTGGCGCGCCTGAAGCGGCCCAACGGCTGAGCCTTTCGCAAGGGACCCGAACGGCCGCACCCCTCCGGGTGCGGCCGTTCGGCGTTTCCGGAGGCCGTAGGGGAGACCACGGAGGTCGTACGCAGACCCCGGTGCCGTACGGGGAGACCACAGCGGCCGTACAGAGACTCCGGTGCCGTACGGCGAGATGACGGCCGCCCGGCACCTTCCGCCTGGCCGGAACGTGACGCCTCCCGGAAACCCCCTGATCAGCGGCGCGCGGCGGCCGTGCGTACGGACTGGCTCCTAACGGCCACGCGGTTGGCGCCAGCCGTTTTCCGGTGACGGGGCACCCCCGGCGCGCCAGTCTTGGACCTGTCGGAGCCGCCCGGAAGAGCCCGGGAGCGGCGCAGGGAGACCCACCCCCGGCAAGCCCCGTCCGTATCGCCAGGAAGGCAGTTCCGCCATGCTCAGCGCCACCCGTTTCGCCGCTTTCGCCCACATTCAGGTTCGCCCCGCCCTCGCCCTGCTCGTCCCCGCCGCGGCCGCGCTGACCCTCGTCCTTGCGGCGGACCCGGCGTCCGACGGAGCGGGTGTCACCGACGGCGGAACGACGGTCGCGGCCGCGGGGACCACCGCCGACGACGACGGCTTCTCCTGGGGCTGATCGTCATCTACCTCGTCGGCATCTCGATGAGGGCATCGGACGACGACCCCGCCCCGGACACCGACCCCCCACCGGCCCCGTCCGCCGCACTCCTCGTCGAGACGCTGCACCGCGTCGCCCGTCCGCAGGACCGTTTCGAGTCCGCGCGGGCGCTGGTTCTCGACCGAACGGTCCGCCTGGCCCTCTACATCCGGGGCCCCGACGAGATCGAAGCCGTCGGCCACGCGCTGCTGCTCTGCCGGCGCCTCCTCGGCCACTCCCCCGAGCTCTCCCGCCACCACATCGCGGACTTCCGGCTGCTCTGAAGCGCCTGCTCCGAAGCGCCCCCACACGCCGCCGTCCCCCGAACGCCCTCCCGAGGAACCCCCATGTCCAGGGCTCGTCCCAGCGTGTCCGTCGTCATCCCCAACTACAACTACGAGAAGACCCTCCACGCCTGTCTGACCTCGGTCTTCGCCCAGACCCACGCCCCCCTCGACGTCATCGTCGTCGACGACGCGAGCACCGACAGGTCCCGGGACATCGCCCGGGAGTTCGACGTCGTGCTGATCGCCAACCCCCACAACAGCGGAGTGTCCGCCGCCCGGAACCTCGGGGCGGCCGCCGCCCGCGGCGAGATCCTCTTCTTCCTCGACTCCGACACGGCCCTCCACCCCGAGGCCCTCGCGAACGCCGCCGACCTGCTCCGGGACGACCCCGGTCTCGGCTGTGTCCACGGGGTGCTCGACCCCGAACCGCTCTTCGACGACGGGCCCGTGGAGCGCTACCACGCCCTGCACGCCCACTTCTGGCGCCGCCGCGCCGCCGGCGAGGTCCGCACCGCGTTCTTCGCCCTCGGCGCGATCCGCAAGGAGGTCTTCGAGGCGACCGGCCCCTTCGACGAGAACCTCCGGGACTCGGAGGACGTCGAGTACAGCGGCCGGCTCGTCCGGACCCACCGGATCCTGATGACCGAGGCGATCCGCGGCCGGCACGACGACGTCGACCGGCTCGGGGCGATGCTCCGGGAGCAGTACCGGCGCTCGCAACTGCTCATCGCGGCGCTCGGGCAGCTGCGGGAGGGCGGCCTCACCGCCAACCGGCCGCTCGGCGTCCTCGCCGCCGCGCTCACCCTCCCCACCCTCCTCCTCGGCCTGCTCACACCGTGGCTGCTGCTGGTCCCGGCCCTGTGCGCGCTGGTCTTCGCCTGCGCCGATCCCGGTCTGAGCCGGTTCGCGCTCCGGACCCGCGGCCCCGGCTTCCTCCTCTACTTCACCGCCGTCCACTTCGTGCTGCACCAGGCGATCGCGCTCGGCGCGGCGCGCGGCACCGTCCGCTGGCTCACCGAACCGGACTTCGGTCCCAGCGTGCGCCGCCGTCCACAAGCCACCGCGTCCGCCGCCGCTTCTCCCACCTCCCTCACCGGATGACCACCGCCGACCTCCGTACGCCCCTCCCCACAGGAGCCCGTTCATGGCCACGCCCACGCTCACCGGCCGACAGGCGCCGACGGCCCGCCCGCCGGCCTCCCGTCCTCCCAGTCGCCTCGCCGATCTCACCTCCCTCGTCCGCCCGGGACAGTGGACGAAGAACCTGGTCGTCGTCCCCCTCGGCCTGCTCGGCGCACCCCACCTCGACGGCGCCGCGCTCGCCGGAGCCCTCGCCGCGATCGGTGTCTTCACCCTCGCCTCCGCGCTGATCTACCTGGTCAACGACATCGGCGACCGGGACCGCGACCGCCGCCACCCGGAGAAGCGGCACCGTCCGATCGCCGCCGGACGGATCGGCGTCGCGACCGCCGTCTCCTTCGCCGCCGCCCTCGCCGTCCTCCTCGTGGCGACGGTCGGCCTCACGGTGCTCACCGGAACGGCCGCGCTCGTCGACTGGTGGCCGGTCGCCGCGTACATCGCGCTCAACGCCGCGTACAGCAAGGGGCTCAAGCACGTCCCGCTGCTCGACGTCTTCATCGTCGCCCTCGGTTTCGTCCTGCGCCTCGCCCAGGGCTGCCTGGCCTCGGGGAACCCGGTGCCGAGCTGGCTCACCCTCTGTGTCTTCTCCCTGTGCCTGCTGCTGATCCTGGGCAAGCGGCGCCACGAGATGGCGGTCGGCGGGGTGCTGCACCGGCCCGCGCTGCGCGGCTACACCCTCGGCTTCCTCGACCAGCTGCTCGCCTTCACCGCGGTGCTCACGGCGGTCAGCTACGTCCTGCAGGTGCAGGACAGCCCGGTCTTCGGCGCGCACGGGCCGCTGGTCGCGGTGCTCACCGCCCCCTTCGCCCTCTTCGGACTCGCCCGCTACCTGCAGCTGCTCGTGGTCGACGCGGGTGGCGGCAACCCCTCGCGGGCCCTGTTCAGCGACCGGATGACCGTCTCCAACGCCCTGCTCTGGTCGGCGCTGCTGGCCGGCGCGTGGCCGCTGAGCCACCTCGGGTCCTGAGGCCGGACATGACCACCACCGCCGCCCCTGCCACCACACCCCTCACGCCCCCTACGGCCAAGGCCCCGCGCGGCCGCCTCCGTCGCGCCCTCCCCGTCCTCTTCCCCGTCGCCGTCGTCACCGGCATCGGCTACGCCCTGTACGGCCGGGCCGGCGAGCTCGCCGCCCTCGTCCTGCGGCCCGACTCCGTCCCCTACCTCCTCGCGGCGCTGGTCGCCAACGCCCTCGCCGTCCTGTTCTCCATGGCCACCTGGCGGACCCTCCTCGCCGACCTCGGGCCCGGCGTGCCCGGCAGGACCGCGACCCGGATCTACTTCACCTCCTACCTCGGCAAGTACGTGCCGGGGGCGGTCTGGGGCGTCCTCGCCCAGCTGCGGATGGGCGGTGCGGCGGGAGTGTCCGCGCCGGTCGTGCTCGCCGTCTTCCTGCTCAATCTGATCGTGGCCGTCCTCACCGGCCTCGCCGTGGGCCCGATCGCCGCGCCCTGGACGATCGGCGCCGAGGCCTGGTGGCTGGTCCTGCCGGGCGCGGTCACCGTCGCCTGGGCCGCACGGCCCGGACTGCTGCACCATCTGGCGGCGTTCGCCGCCCGGCTCGCCCGGCGGCAGGCGCCCACCACCCGGGCGAGCGACCGGGGCATGCGGCGGGCCCTCGCCTCGGCCACCGCCTCCTGGGCGGTCGGCGGGCTGCACCTGTGGGCGCTCGCCGTGATGCTCGGCGCGCCGCCATTGACCGCGCTGCCGGTCTGCGTGGGCGGCTTCGCCCTGGCCACGGCCGCCGCCAGCCTCGTGGTGGTGCTGCCGGACGGCTGGGGTGCCCGCGAGGCCCTGCTGCTCCTGGCGCTGACCGCCGTACTGCCCTGGCAGGAGGCGACCGCGGTCGCCGTCGCCAGCCGGGTGATCTGCACGCTCAGCGAGGTCCTCGTCGGAGGCGCCGCCCTCCTCCTGACCCTCCCCCACCGTTCGGGTCCCCCCACCCGACCGACCCCCGTGAAGGACTGACCATGCCCGCGCTGTACTCCGTCGACGACTGCGAGTCGCTGACGACGAAGCAGGTCCACGGCCTGTACAAGGACCACGTCAACAAGAGCCAGGTCTCCCTGATGACCTCCTTCGGCTTCGGCCAGGAGCTCGTCGAGAGCGCCGAAGGCGTCTGGATCACCCAGCGCGACGGCCGCCGCGTGCTCGACTTCACCGGTGGTGTCGGGGTCCTCAACCACGGCCACAACCACCCCCGGATCCTCGCCGCCCGGCAGCGCTTCCAGGAGCGGAAGAGCATGGAGGTCCACAAGACCTACTTCTCGCCGTACGTCGCGGCCCTCGGCCACAACCTCGCGGAGCTGCTGCCCGGCGACCTGAACATGTCGTTCTTCCCCAACTCCGGTGCGGAGGCGGTCGAGGGCGCGGTCAAGCTGGCGTACAAGTTCCACGGCGGCCGGCGCTCCCGGGTGCTGCGGGCCGACATCTCCTTCCACGGCAAGCTGCTCGGCTCGGGCAGCCTGACCGGCCAGAACCAGTCCGGTTTCCAGTTCCCCGGCATCCCCGGCGTGGGGATCTTCCGGTACGGGGACCTGGACTCGGTCCGGAAGCTGGTCACCGAACTCCGTACCGACAAGGGCGAGTCGGACGTGTACGCGATCCTCATCGAGCCGCTGTCGGCGTCGACGATGAACGAGTGCTCGGAGGAGTTCCTGCGCGGGCTGCGGGAGTTGTGCACGGCCGAGAACATCGTGCTGCTCTTCGACGAGATCTACACCGGCTGGGGCAAGACGGGCACCCTCTTCCACTTCATGCGGTACGAGGGTCTGGTCCCCGACATCCTCACCACCTCGAAGTCCTTCGGCGGCGGCAAGTCCTCCATCTCCGCCTTCGTCGCCCGCGAGCCGGTCTTCCGCAAGGCGTACGACAACCTCACGGACGCCCTGCTCCAGTCGACGTCCACCACCTACTACGGCTTCGGCGAGGAGGCGGTCACCGCCATCGAGGCCGTCAACGTGGCCGTCGAGGACGACTATCCGGCCCGCGCCCGGGACATCGAGCGGATCCTCGCCCCCGGTCTGGAGCGGATCGCCAAGGAGTACCCGGACGTGGTGGCCGAGGTCCGCGGCCACGGCGCGCTGCACGGGGTCTTCCTGCACAAGGGCCCGAAGATCCTGGAGCTGGTCACGAAGCTGGTGCCGGGCGCGATGACGAAGGACCCGCGCTTCCGCACCAAGCTCATCACCTCGTCGGTGGTCAACGCCCTGTACCGGGACCACGGCATCTACACGTACTACACGCTCAACGGCGACAACCCGCTGATGGTCGCCCCCTCGCTGGTCGCCGAGCCGCACGAGGTCGAGTTCTTCCTGGACTGCCTCGACAAGACCCTCGCCCAGGGTCTGCCCCGTCTGCTCACCCGTTTCGTCAAGGAGAAGGTGTCGTCGCTGTGGTAGAGCGCATTGTGGTGACCGGCGGTGCCGGCATGCTCGGTTCGACCCTGATCGACCGACTGCTCGGCGACGGCCGGCAGGTGCACTGTGTGGACCTGAGGGCGCCGCGCACGGAGCACGAGAACCTGACGCACACCGTCTCGGACGTCCGGGACGCGGTCACGATGAAGCGGGTCACGGCGGACGCGGACGTGGTGGTGCACTGCGCCGCCGCCCTGCCCAGCTACCCGGCCGACATGATCCGCTCGGTGATCGTCGGCGGTACGGAGGCGGTCCTGACGGCCGCCGAGGCGAACGCCGTGCCCCGGGTCGTGCACATCTCCTCGACCGCCGTGTACGGACTGCCGAAGGTGGTGCCCACCCCGGAGGAGTATCCGCGCGAGCCCGTCGACACGTACAGCGCCGCCAAGGCGGAGGCCGAGGAGGTCGCCGAGCGTTTCCGGGGCCGCGAGATGTGCGTCCCGATCCTGCGGCCGAAGACCTTCCTCGGGCCGGGCCGGATGGGCCTGTTCGCGATGCTCTTCGAGTGGGCGGAGGAGGGCCGGAACTTCCCGGTCCTGGGCCGCGGCGACGTCCGTATCCAGATGTTCGACGTGGACGACCTCGTCGACGCGGTCGTCACCGCGATGGACGCGCCGGCCGAGACCGCCGACGACACGTTCAACCTGGGGGCCACCTCGTTCGGCACGATCCGGGAGGACTTCCAGGCCGTCCTGGACGCCGCCGGGCACGGCAAGCGGGTCCGGTCGATGCCCGCGAAGCCGGCGCTCGCCGCGCTCAGCCTGCTCCAGCGCTCCGGGCTCTCCCCGGTCTACGGCCGTCTGCTGCACAAGCTCCTCGACGACAGCTTCGTCTCCACCGACAAGGCCAGGGACGTCCTCGGCTTCCGGCCGAAGCACTCCAACCAGGACGCGATCCTGCGCACCTACGCCTGGTGGCGCGAGCAGCGGCGCACCGCCGCCGCGCTCCCGGCCGGCTCCCGTCCCGCGAAGAAGAGCGAGGGCGTCACCAGTGTCGAACCGTGGCGGCAGGGGGCCCTCTCCCTCGCCAAGGTCCTTTTCTAGGAGAGCCCGATCATGTCCGTTCCGCTGGTCTCCGTCATCGTCCCCAACTACAACTACGGCCGCTCGATCGGCCTGTGCGTCGAGGCCGCCCTCACCCAGACGTACCCGAACATCGAGGTCGTCGTCGTCGACGACTGCTCCACCGACGACTCCGCCGCGATCGCCGCCGCGGCCGGCGCCCGGGTGGTCTCCACCGGCGTCAACAGCGGGGTCGCGGTCGCCCGCAACCTCGGCGCCGAGCTCTCCTCGGGCGAGATCCTGGTCTTCCTCGACTCCGACGTCGCCATGCACCCCGACGCCGTCGCCAAGTCCGTCGAACTGCTCGACTCCGGACAGGGGTACGGGGCGATCTGCGGCACCTACGAGCCGGAGCCGCTCATCCGCGACAGCCTCATCGAGGAGTACCGCTCCCTCCAGCAGTACTACCTGCTGCTGAAGTCCGAGGGGGTCATCGATACCGTCCACACCGCGATCCTGGCGATCCCCCGGCGGGTCTTCGACGAGGTGGGGCCGTTCAACCCGGTCCTGCGGCACACCGAGGACCAGGACTACGGGCGCCGCATCTCCGAGCGGTACACGGTGCTCAGCTCCCTGGAGGTGCGCGGCCGGCACGACCACGACGACACCGTACGGATCGTCCTGGACAAGGTCTTCGCGCGTGCCCGGCTCGCCGTCCCCCTCATCCTCGGCAGACGCCACCTCCAGGGTGGATTCGTCACGGGACCCCGCGCGGGCGCCAGCCTGGCCGCGCCCCTGACGGTCGCCGCGCTGGCCGCTCCGGTGCTGTGGGGGGCCGCGTGGGCGTTGCTCCCGCTCGCCCTGTTCGTCCTCGGCGTCTGGGGCGACCTGGACATGTACCGGGAGGTGCGGCGGCACCGGGGGCGGCTGTTCCTCGGGTACTTCGTGGCCGTCAACTTCCTGGTGAACCTGACGGTGTTCGCGGCGATCGGGGTCGCGGGGACGCAGTGGCTGTGCTCGAAGCGGTTCCGGCACCTGTACGACCCGCAACCCCGGCCCGATGCCGCACCGGTGACCGTGGGTGCCTCCCGTGGCTGACACCCTCGCGCCGGAGGCAGCCCTTGAGGTTCCGGTACGGCCCCCCGAAGCCCCGGCCCGGCGGCGCCCGAACCGGCTCGTCCTCGGCACCGCCCTCGCCTGGCTCGGGCTCCTGCTCGTCGAGTGGGCGGCGGACGGCCGGATCTGGCTCGGGCATCTGGTGGGCATCGTCCCGCCCGCCGTCTTCACCCTGGTCCCGCTGCTGCTCGCGGCCCTCGCCCCGCTCGCCCGGGGCGCCGCCCGGTGGCGGAGTCTCGCCGCCGCCGCACTCGCGCTGGTCGTGGGCTTCGGGCAGTCGGGCTTCGACCCGGCGGCGCTGTGGCGGTCGGAGCCGAGGCCCGGCGCGGACTCCGTACGGGTCTTCGCCTGGAACACCAACTCGTGGAACCAGCTCCTCGGTACGCAGGACCACTTCTACGCCTTCCTGAAGGCGAAGGACGCGGACGTCTATCTGCTGCACGAGTACCAGCACGTGACCGCCGACCGGAAGGGCAGGCTGCCCGTCGACGACCTGGCGCGGCTGCGCCGGGAGTTCCCCGGCTATCAGGTCGCGGTCCGGGGCGAGCTGGTGACGCTCTCCCGCTTCCCGATCCTGCGGCAGCCCGCCGTCGGCCCGGCCGGGGACCTGCCGCCCGGCGCGGACTGGCAGACGGAGTACCGGGAGAACAAGGTGCTGCGGACGGACGTGCGGGTCAGGGGCAGGACGGTGTCGTTCTACAACGTGCACATGCCGGTCTGGAACAGCATGCCGGACGGGCTGCTCTCCGCCGCCTTCTACCGTCACATGCGGGAACGGTTCGCCCCGCGCAAGGCGCAGTACGCCGGCCTGGAGGCGGACCTCGCGGCCAACCGCAACCCGGTCGTGGTGGCCGGTGACTTCAACGCGACGGCCGCGATGTCCGACCTCGACCCGCTGCGGGAGCGCCTCGACGACGCGGCGGACGTGAGCACCGACCCGTACCCCACGAGCTGGGAGGAGGGCGGCTGGAAGCCCTTCTGGCGGACCGACTGGGCGTTCACGGGCAACGGGGCGAAGGCCGAGCGCTACGAGTTCAACGAGCCGGAGAAGCTCTCCGACCACGCGGTGCAGGACCTGTGGGTGTCCCTGCCGGGGAACGGGTGACCGACGTGCTGCTGTCCTGCGCCCTGGTCTGGGCGGTGTTCCTCGCCCTGCACCTCGCGCTGAACGGGCGCTGGTGGCCCTGGCTCGCGGTCTCCCTGCTGCCGCCGCTCGTCTTCGCCGCCGTCCCGCTGGTCCTGCTCGCCGCCGCGGCGGTGACCGGCGGGTGGGTGGCGGGGGCACTCGCCGCGGGCTGTCTGCTCGCGGGCTGGACGCAGAACGGAATCAACCCACGGGCGCTGGGCCGTCGTTCGGACGTCACGGAGGGGCTGCGGCTCGTCTCCTGGAACACCCAGCACTGGAACCAGGGCGGCGACCCCGAGCGCTTCTACGCCTTTCTGCGCTCCCTCTCGGCGGACGTCTACGTCCTCCAGGAGTACCTGAACGGCTTCGAGGGCGGCGAGGTCTGGGACATCGACGACGAGGAGCGGATCCGGGCCGCGTTCCCCGGCCACCACCTGGCCGTGGACAACAACTCGGTGACGCTGTCCCGGTTTCCGCCCGCCGGCCCGCCCGTGCCGGTCGGTTCCTGCTCGCTCCGGGTGGACCTGCGGATCGGCGACGGGATCCTGTCCACGTACAACGTCCACATCCCGGTGCAGCTGACCGTGATGAACCCGCTGCGCCCGGCCTTCCTGCGGGACATGCGGCGGCGGGCCGCCGCCCGCGACCGGGAGTACACGGCGCTCGTCGCCGACCTGCGGGACAATCCGCACCCGGTCCTGGTGACCGGCGACTTCAACACGAGTGCCGCCATCGGCGACATCCGCCGGATGCCGCGCTCGCTGCGCGACGCGATCGGTGCCTGCCGGTCGGTCCTCCCGGCCAGCTGGAACGCCCGCGCGCGGCTGCGGCTGTGGCGGATCGACTGGGCGTTCACCGGCGGCGGCGCCCGGGTCGGCGCGTACCGCTTCCGCGCCGCGGAGGGACTCTCGGACCACCTGGTCCAGGAACTGACCGTCACCACCCCCCACCCATGAGAGAGAGGGAAGAACCGATGGAGTACACCAACCTGGGCGGCCCCGAGGGCCCCCGCGTGAGCACGCTGTGCCTCGGCACCCTGCCGTTCGGCACCCGGATCGACGAGGCCGCCGCCTTCGCCGTCCTCGACCGTTTCCACGAGGCCGGCGGCACCTTCATCGACACCGCCAACACGTACGCCTTCTGGGAGCCGGGGGCGACGGGCGCCGAGAGCGAGCTGCTCATCGGCCGCTGGCTGCGCAGTCGGGGCGTCCGGGACGAGATGGTGCTCGCCACCAAGGTCGGCGCGCTGCCGGACCCGCCCGGTTCGGCCTGGCCGGAGTGCGCGGAGGGGCTCTCGGCCCCCGTGCTGCGGCGCCAGGTCGAGGAGAGCCTGCGGAACCTGGGCACGGACCGGATCGATCTCTACTACGCGCACATCGACGACCGGAGGACGCCGGTCGCGGAGACCATGGGCGCCTTCGGCGAGCTGGAGGACACGGGGAAGATCGGCCGGGCCGGCTGCTCCAACTTCGCGGCCTGGCGGATCGAGGAGTCCCGCGGCGCGGCGGTCGCCGCCGGGGTGCCGGACTACGCGGCCGTGCAGCAGCGGTACACCTATCTGCGGCCGCGCCCCGGCGCGGAGTTCGGGGTGAACCCGCATGCCTCGGAGGAGTTGCTCGACTATCTGGGGACACGTCCGGAGCTGACGTTCACGGCGTACACGACCCAGCTGACGGGGGCGTACACCGATCCGGGCAAGGAGGTGCCGGAGCAGTACCGGCACGAGGGTTCGGAGCGACGACTCAAGGTGCTCGCGGAGGTCGCGGCCGAGCTCGGGGTGACCGCCAACCAGGTGGTCCTGGCCTGGGCGTTGGGCGGCGAGCTGCCCGTACTGCCGGTGATCGGGGCGAGTTCGCCGGAGCAGCTGGACGAGACGCTCGGCGCGGTGGATCTGCGTCTGGACGCGGAGCTGAGGAAGCGGCTCGACGATGTCGACTGAACAGACGGTTCGGAGCCGGGAGTTCGCGCTGCGTCATCGGGTGGCCGTCGGGGTGGCCTGGCTGCTCGTGCTGCTGCTCGGTGGCGTGGTGGCGGTGCTGGGCCTCGGTCGGCTCGACCAGTCGTTCACCGCGTCCGGCGGGCCCGGTCACCGGGCGAACCAGGCGATCCAGGAGCGGTACGGGAACGGGGCGGCCGTCGCCCCGCTGGTCGCGGTCGCGACCTGGCCGGCGGCCACGGACGTACGGGCCCCGGAGACGGCCGGGCGGTTCGCGTCCGTCGTGGAGCGGGCGGCGGGCCCGGGCGCCCGGACGGTCTCGTACACGGGCACGGGCGACGAGGGCTTCCTCGGGGCGGACGGCCGGACCGTGTACGCGCTGGTCTACCCGGGCGCCGGAGAGCCGGATCTGGCGGGGCTCACGGCCGTCGAGGAGGCGGCGGGCACCCTGCGCACGGGGCTCCGGTCGGCGCTGCCGGAGGCCCGGGTCGAGGTGACGGGCGTGCTGCCGCTCCAGCACGACAGCGCGGTGGCGGGACCGGGCACGGTGGCCCTCGCGGTGAAGGCGGCCTGCGCGATCGGGCTGCTGGTGCTCCTCGTCCTGGCGTTCCGCTCGCCGCTCGGGGCCCTGGCGCCGCTGTTGCTCGCCGGGGTGACGGCGGTGGGGGCGCTGGTCCTGGTGGAGGCGGTGGCCGGGTTCACCGAGATCAGCTTCATCGTGGTGTACCTGGTGCCGGTCACGGCGCTCGTCCTCGCGGTGCACCGTTGGGCGCAGCCGCCGGAGACCGGCGCCCGGCCGGCGGTGGCGGCCGGTGCGGCGGGGGCGGCGGCCTGTGTGGCCCTGGCGTTCTTCCCGGCGGCGTTCCTGCGCTCGGTGGGCATCGCGGGGCTCGCGGTGTGGGTGGTGGGCACGGCGGCGGCGCTGACCCTGGCGCCGGTGCTCCGCTCGATGGCCCCCCGGCCGCGCATCGGACGCGCCCCCGTCGCCCGACCGGCCCGGAGGCCCTTCGCGGCGGTCGGCCTGGCCCTCCTCGTCCTCCTCGCCGGCGCGGCCACGCAGCTGCGGGTGGGCAATCCGGAGGCGCACGCCCTGGTGTCGAGCGGCCCCGCCCGCGACGGTCTCGACCGGCTCACGGCTGCCGGGGTGCCGTCGGGGGTCCTGAACCCGCTGGAGGTCCTGGTCCCCGAGGGCGCGGACGCGGAAGCGGTGGCCGCGCGGGCGGCCCGGGTCCCGGGGGTGCTGCTCGCGGCGGCCCCGCCGGCGGCCGATTGGCGCCGTGCGGGTTCGGCCGTGGTCGTGGTCGTACCGGCGGAGGAACCGATGACGGCGGCGGGCGCGGCGACGGTGACGGCGCTGCGGTCGGCCCTGGCGGGAGAAACCAACGCCCCGGGAGAGGCGAACGCCCCGGGGGGTACGCGTGCCCCCACCCTCGTCGGCGGCTCCGGCGTGGTGGACCGCGACCTCGTGGAAGGCGTCTACGGGCTCCTCCTCTACGCGGTCCCGGCAGCCGCCCTGGCCGCTTTCGGAGTTCTCGCCGCCCTCACCGCGGCGGGCGCCGCCTTTCGTGCCGTAATCGGCGCGCTTCTCGCCGCCGCCGCGTCGGCGGGCGCGCTCACCGTCCTGTGGCAGTGGGGCCCGCCCGACACCGGAGCCGTCACCGGCTGGGTCCCCCTCGTCGTGTGCGCCTTCGCCTTCTGCGTGTCACTCGACCGCTCAGTGGCCTCGGCGGCGGGCGGCCCCTCAGGGGCTGGACCCGTGGCGGCCCGCGTCGGCGCGCTCGCGGTGCTCGCGGTCGGGATCGGCCCGCAGGTCGAACTGGCGCTGCTGGTCTCGGGGTTCGCGATGGCGGCGGTCCTCGACGCGCCGGCCGGCCGGTACCGCGCCCGACCGGCGCTCAGCGCTCTTCCCGTACCCCGGAGTTCACCCCGATTGGTCTAGACCTAGAGGGCGTCTCCCCCATACCATCGACGACCGCGATCACGAATGCGAGCGATCGCGCGACGGAACGTGACGAGGGGGAGATACCGGATGTTGGAGGCGCTCGGCATAAAGGAGTCGACGGAGGCCGTCTACCGTTTGCTCCTGGAGCGACCCGAGTACGACGTGACGGAGATGGCGGCCCACCTGGGCCGCCCCGAGGCCGAGGTCCGCGAGGCGCTCGCCTGTCTCGCGGACCTCAAGCTCGTCCTGATGGACGACTCCTCGGGCGAGGCCGAGCCCTTCAACCCGGACGTCGGCTTCTCCTTCCTGCTCTCCCGCGCCGAGGCGGAGCTGAGCAAGCGCAAGCGCCAGGTCGAGCAGGCCGGCCGGGCCGTGGCGGGCATCCTCGCCTCGTACGCGGACCACCCCGAACCGGGCGTCCGGCACGACCTCGTGGACCGCATCACCGGCCTCGACAACGTCCGCGAGCGCCTGGAGGACCTGGCCGCGAACGCCCGCACCGAGTGCCTCTCGCTGCTCCCGGGCGGGGCACAGCTCCCCGACACGATGGACGCGAGCCAGCCGCTCGACCAAGTCGCCCTGGAACGCGGGGTGAGGATCCGGTCGATCTACCAGGAGAGCTTCCGCAACGACCCGCCGACGGTGGAGTACGTGCGCTGGTACTGCGAACTCGGCGGCGAGGCACGGACCGTGCCCGTGGTGCCGATGCTCATGGTGATCGTCGACCGTGAGGCGGCGCTCGTCCCGGTCGACCCGGAGGACGGCCGCGCGGGCGCCCTCGAAGTGCGCAGCCCCGGCCTGGTGCACGCGCTCGTGGTGCTCTTCGACCGCCTCTGGGACGCGGGCACCCCGTTCGGCGAGTCCCCGCGCCGCGACGCGCACGACCTGTCGCCGCAGGAGCGGGAGTTGCTCATGCTGCTCGGCATCGGCTGCACGGACGACATCGCGGCCCGTCGGCTCGGGATCTCGCTGCGGACCGTGCGCCGGATGAGCTCGGAGCTGATGAACCGGCTGGGTGCGCGCAGCCGGTTCGAGGCGGGGGTGCGAGCCGCCAAGGAGGGCTGGCTCTGAGGTCCGTGCCGGGGACGCGTCGGGGGCGGAGCCGGGGGACCGCTCCCACGAAGGTAACTGACGTAGTCCCATCCGTTATGCGGACGGGGGTTCCATGGAGCGGAACCGTCCCCTAGATTTCCCCACCATTACCGAGGTGATCAGTGAGGGGACCGGAATCGCCATGTCAGAAGCGACACAAGGGAAACAACCCACCATCACACCCCTGAGGGTCGTGATCGCGCTCTGTCTGTTCGCGCCGTTCGTGGCGATGCTCTGGGTGAGCTCGTACGCGAAGGCCGAACCGCTCTTCGCGGGCATCCCGTTCTTCTACTGGTACCAGATGCTCTGGGTGCTGATCTCCACCGCACTCACCATGATCGCGTACAAGCTGTGGCAGCTGGACCAGCGTGCCCGCAAGGGAGGTGACGCGCGATGAAGGACGGCGTCAACGGCGTGGCACTCGCCGTCTTCATCTTCTTCTTCCTGGCCGTCACGGTCATGGGATTCCTCGCCTCGCGCTGGCGCAGGGCGGAGAACGAGAACAGCCTCGACGAATGGGGCCTGGGCGGCCGCTCGTTCGGCACGTGGGTGACCTGGTTCCTGCTCGGCGGCGACCTCTACACCGCGTACACCTTCGTCGCCGTCCCGGCGGCCATCTACGCGGCGGGCGCGGCGGGCTTCTTCGCCGTCCCGTACACGATCCTGGTCTACCCGCTGATCTTCACCTTCCTGCCGCGCCTCTGGTCGGTCTCGCACAAGCACGGGTACGTCACCACCTCGGACTTCGTGCGCGGCCGCTGGGACTCCAAGGGCCTCTCCCTCGCGGTGGCGGTCACCGGCATCCTCGCCACCATGCCGTACATCGCGCTCCAGCTCGTCGGCATCCAGGCCGTCCTGGACGTGATGGGCGTCGGCGGCGGCGAGAACACCCACTGGTTCATCAAGGACCTGCCGCTGCTCATCGCCTTCGGTGTCCTCGCGGCGTACACGTACTCCTCGGGTCTGCGCGCCCCCGCGCTCATCGCCTTCGTCAAGGACACCCTGATCTACATCGTCATCGCGGTGGCGATCATCTACATCCCGATCAAGCTGGGCGGCTTCGACGAGATCTTCGCCAAGGCGGGCGAGGCGTACGCGCAGACCAACCCGGCGACCGGCAAGCCGCGCGGCGCGCTGGTGCCGGGCGAGATGGGCCAGTGGGGCTACGCCACGCTCGCGCTCGGCTCGGCGCTCGCGCTCTTCATGTACCCGCACTCCATCACGGCGACCCTGTCGTCCCGGAGCCGTGAGGTCATCCGCCGCAACACCACGATCCTGCCGCTGTACTCGCTGATGCTGGGTCTGCTCGCGCTGCTCGGCTTCATGGCGATCGCCGCCGGGATCCAGGTGAAGAACGGCCAGCTCGCCATCCCGCAGCTCTTCGAGACGATGTTCCCGGACTGGTTCGCGGGCGTCGCGTTCGCCGCGATCGGCATCGGCGCGCTCGTCCCGGCCGCGATCATGTCGATCGCCGCGGCCAACCTCTTCACCCGCAACATCTACAAGGACTTCATCAAGCCGAACGCCACCCCGGCCCAGGAGACCAAGGTCTCCAAGCTGGTCTCGCTCCTGGTGAAGGTCGGCGCGCTCGCCTTCGTCCTCACCATGGACAAGACGGTCGCGATCAACTTCCAGCTGCTCGGCGGCATCTGGATCCTGCAGACCTTCCCGGCCCTCGTCGGCGGTCTGTTCACCCGCTGGTTCCACCGCTGGGCGCTGCTCGCCGGCTGGGCCGTCGGCATGATCTACGGCACGGTCGCCGCCTACGGGGTGGCGAGCCCGACCCAGAAGCACTTCGGCGGCTCCTCCGCGGAGATCCCGGGCATCGGCGAGATCGGCTACATCGGTCTCACCGCCTTCGTCCTCAACGTCGTCGTCACCGTCGTCCTGACCTTCGTCCTCAAGGCCGTCAAGGCTCCCGAGGGCGTCGACCAGACCTCCCCGGAGGACTACACGGCCGACGCGGGCGACCGCGGGGTCGACACGAAGCTCCCGAAGGTCGGCGCCGAGACCCACTGATCCACCGCCCGACCTGACGAAGGCCGCCCTGCTTCCCCCGGAGGCATGGCGGCCTTCGCCGTCCCTGCGCGAGGATGCGGGGCATGCGGATCGGACCACGCCTCACCCTGCTCGCCCTGCTCCCCCTCGCGCTCGCCGTCACCGGCTGCGGCACCGAGACGGCGGGCGAACGCCCGACGCCCGGCCCGGCCGAGCTGGACGCCCGCGCCCGCTGGGCGCAGACCGACACCGACCACGTGTACGTCACCGAGGCCGAGGGCTTCGAACTCGCCCCGATGGCGGCGGGGGTCGTCGGCGCCGACGGCTTCCAGGTCGCGTACGTGACGAAGGAAGGCGTCCGGCTCACCGTCTCCGCCGAGCGTCGCCCGTTCTCGGCGAAGGACTGCGCCGCGGGCACCGCCGAGCAGGACAGCTGTGTCCGGGACGGCGCCCGGTGGTACCTGCGGTCCGCCGAACGACACGCGTACGTGCGCAACGAGAACGGGCTGCGCGTGGAGGTGGCCGCCCCGCTCACGATGGACCGGAAGGCGCTCAAGGGCGCCGCCGAGCGCGCCCACCACGCCGACGCGGCCGAGCTCGACGCCGTCCTGCCGCAGCAGACCGCCACCGGGCAGCCCGTCGAGCGGGGCGACCTGCCGCCGGTCGGCGACGGCGCCCCCGACAACTCGGTGGGGGTCGGCGGCTGAGACGCACTGGGTGCGTGCCGGACACCGCGGGCCCGGCCTGATCGACAAGACACCCCCTAGGGGCGGGTGGCCGGCCGGAGGCACACTTCCCCCATGGACTTCACGATCAGGGCGGTACGGCCCGAGGAGTACGAAGCGCTCGGTGAGCTCACCGCGGGGACCTTTCTGACCGACGGACTGCTGAAGTACGGCGCGGAGGACTCGTATCTGCACGTGCTGCGGGACACGGCACGGCGGGCGCGCGAGAGCGAGGTGCTCGTCGCCGAGGACGGCGACGGGCGGCTCCTCGGCGGGGTGACCTTCGCCACCGGCGCCACTCCCTGGGCGGACATCGCGGTGGAGGGCGAGGCCGAGTTCCGGATGCTCGTGGTCTCCCGGGCGGCCCGCGGCCGGGGCGTCGGAGAGGCCCTCGTACGGGCCTGTATCGAGCGGGCACGGGCGCTCCCCGGGTGCCGCCGCATCGTGCTGTCCACGGACGCCTCGATGGTCTCCGCGCACCGGATCTACGAGCGTCTGGGCTTCGTCCGGACCCCGGACAGGGACTGGGAGCCGATCCCCGACCACCGCCTGCGCACCTACGCCTTGGAGTTCTGAACCGGGGGGCGACACAACATGTGGGGGGTTCGGCGAGCGACGCCCCCCACATGTATGCTCATCCTCGCTGTCGACGCAGGGGAATCCGGCGCGAATCCGGAACTGTCCCGCAACGGTGTGCTTCGTACGGATACGACGAATTCGTACGAGGTGAGTCCGAGGACCTGCCGCCAGCGCGCCCGGTCCGTCCGTTCCGGGTGCCAATGACGTCCGGGCCTCGCGGAGTGGGCCGGTGGAAGCGTCGCGTCCGGCGTTACGGATGCCCGTCTGCCCGCCTTCCCCCGCCGCGGCCCCGCGCCGAGCGAGGGAGAGCCCCCACGTGACCATCGCGCCCGCCGATCCGGCTTCCGCCGAGGCTTCCGCGGTCGAGAGCGACGGCCCCGGGACCGTGCTGCTGCGGACCCTGACCGACCTCACCGCCGATCTCCCCGACACCGACCCCGGCAAGGTCGCCGCCGCCGCGCTCCGCGGCCGCAGCGCCGTCGCGGACGAGGCGGAGCTGCGCGAGCTGGCCACCGAGGCGGCCGCGGGTCTCATCGCCGACGACCCGGCGTACTCCCGGCTCGCCGCCCGGCTCCTGACGATCACGATCGCCGACGAGGCGGCCGGGCAGGGCTCGTTCTCCTTCTCCGCCTCCGTCGCCGTCGGTCACCGCGAGGGCCTGATCGCCGACCGCACCGCCGAGTTCGTCGCGCTGCACGCGGACCGGCTCGACGCGACGATCGACGCGGCCGCGGACGACCGCTTCGGCTACTTCGGTCTGCGCACCCTCTACTCGCGCTACCTGCTGCGCCACCCGATCACCCGCAAGGTGATCGAGACCCCGCAGCACTTCATGCTCCGGGTGGCCTGCGGTCTCGCGGAGGACGACAGCGTCCGCGCGCTCGACGAGGTCGCGGCGCTCTACCGCCTGATGAGCCGGCTGGACTACCTGCCGTCCTCCCCCACGCTGTTCAACTCCGGCACCCGCCACCCGCAGATGTCCTCCTGCTACCTCCTGGACTCCCCCCAGGACGAGCTGGACTCCATCTACGACCGCTACCACCAGGTGGCGCGCCTCTCGAAGCACGCCGGCGGCATCGGCCTCTCGTACTCCCGCATCCGCGCCCGCGGTTCGCTGATCCGCGGCACCAACGGGCACTCCAACGGCATCGTGCCGTTCCTGAAGACCCTCGACGCCTCCGTCGCCGCCGTGAACCAGGGCGGCCGCCGCAAGGGTGCCGCCGCCGTCTACCTGGAGACCTGGCACGCGGACATCGAGGAGTTCCTGGAGCTCCGCGACAACACGGGCGAGGACCAGCGCCGTACGCACAACCTGAACCTGGCGCACTGGATCCCGGACGAGTTCATGCGCCGGGTCAACGCCGACGCCGACTGGTCGCTGTTCTCCCCGGCGGACGTGCCCGAGCTGGTCGACCTGTGGGGCGAGGAGTTCGACGCCGCCTACCACAAGGCCGAGGCGGCGGGCCTGGCCCGCAAGACGATGCCGGCCCGCGACCTGTACGGCCGGATGATGCGGACCCTGGCCCAGACCGGCAACGGCTGGATGACCTTCAAGGACGCCTCTAACCGGACGGCCAACCAGACCGCCGAGCCCGGCCACACCGTCCACTCCTCCAACCTCTGCACGGAGATCCTGGAGGTCACCGACGACGGCGAGACCGCGGTCTGCAACCTGGGCTCGGTCAACCTCGGCGCCTTCGTCGTCGACGGCGACATCGACTGGGAGCGCCTCGACGCCACCGTCCGCACGGCCGTCACCTTCCTCGACCGGGTCGTCGACATCAACTTCTACCCGACCGAGCAGGCGGGCCGCTCCAACGCCCGCTGGCGGCCGGTCGGCCTGGGCGCGATGGGCCTCCAGGACGTCTTCTTCCAGCTGAAGATGCCGTTCGACTCCGCCGAGGCGCGCGCGCTGTCCACCCGTATCGCCGAGCGCATCATGCTCGCCGCGTACGAGGCCTCCGCCGACCTCGCCGAGCGCAGCGGTCCGGTCCCCGCCTGGGACAAGACCCGCGCGGCCCGCGGTGTGCTGCACCCGGACCACTACGACGTGGAGCTCAACTGGCCGGAGCGCTGGGCCGCGCTGCGCGAGCGGATCGCCGCCGTCGGCATGCGCAACTCGCTGCTCCTCGCCATCGCGCCGACCGCGACGATCGCCTCGATCGCCGGTGTGTACGAGTGCATCGAGCCGCAGGTCTCGAACCTCTTCAAGCGCGAGACGCTGTCCGGCGAGTTCCTCCAGGTCAACTCGTACCTGGTCGACGAGCTGAAGAGGCTCGGCGTGTGGGACGCGCAGACCCGTGAGGCGCTGCGCGACGCCAACGGCTCGGTGGCCGGCTTCACCTGGGTCCCGGCCGAGGTGCGCGAGCTCTACCGCACGGCGTGGGAGATCCCGCAGCGCGGTCTGATCGACATGGCCGCCGCCCGTACGCCGTTCCTGGACCAGTCGCAGTCGCTGAACCTGTTCCTGGAGACGCCGACGATCGGCAAGCTGTCGTCGATGTACGCGTACGCCTGGAAGCAGGGCCTGAAGACGACGTACTACCTGCGCTCCCGTCCGGCGACCCGGATCGCCCGCGCCGCCCAGGCCGCGGCGCCCGCCGCCGCCACCATCCCCGTCCAGCAGGCGGCCCCCGACGCCGACGCGCTCGCCTGCTCCCTGGAAAACCCCGAGTCCTGCGAGGCCTGCCAGTAATGAGCACCAACGAGAAGAAGAACCTCCTCGACCCGGGCTTCGAGCTGACCCTCCGTCCGATGCGCTACCCGGACTTCTACGAGCGCTACCGCGACGCGATCAAGAACACCTGGACCGTGGAGGAGGTCGACCTCCACTCGGACGTCGCCGACCTCGCCAAGCTCACCCCCGGTGAGCAGCACATGATCGGCCGGCTCGTCGCGTTCTTCGCGACCGGCGACTCGATCGTGTCGAACAACCTGGTGCTGACGCTCTACAAGCACATCAACTCCCCGGAGGCGCGGCTGTACCTGTCGCGCCAGCTGTTCGAGGAGGCCGTGCACGTCCAGTTCTATCTGACGCTGCTCGACACCTACCTGCCCGACCCGGACGACCGCTCCGCCGCGTTCGACGCGGTCGAGGAGATCCCCTCCATCCGCGAGAAGGCGCAGTTCTGCTTCCGCTGGATGGACTCGGTGGAGAAGATCGACCGCCTGGAGACCCAGGCCGACCGTCGCCGCTTCCTGCTGAACCTGATCTGCTTCGCCGCGTGCATCGAGGGCCTGTTCTTCTACGGCGCCTTCGCGTACGTGTACTGGTTCCGGTCCCGCGGTCTGCTGCACGGTCTCGCGACCGGCACCAACTGGGTGTTCCGCGACGAGACGATGCACATGAACTTCGCCTTCGAGGTCGTGGACACCGTCCGCAAGGAGGAGCCGGAGCTCTTCGACGACGCGCTCCAGCAGCAGGTCACGGACATGCTGAAGGAGGCCGTCGAGGCGGAGCTGCAGTTCGGCCGCGACCTGTGCGGCGACGGCCTGCCGGGCATGAACACCGAGTCGATGCGCGAGTACCTCCAGTGCGTCGCCGACCAGCGCCTCCAGCGCCTCGGCTTCGCCCCGGTGTACGGCTCCGAGAACCCGTTCTCGTTCATGGAGCTCCAGGGCGTCCAGGAGCTCACGAACTTCTTCGAGCGCCGCCCGTCCGCCTACCAGGTGGCCGTCGAGGGCTCGGTGGACCTGGACGAGGACTTCTAGTCCGTCCGTACGCGAGAAGGGCCCCGCACTCGGGTGAGTGCGGGGCCCTTCTCGTACGACTGCCGGGATCAGGCGTTCGGCACCGTCTCGTAGCGCGGGGTGCCCTCTTCCATCTGGCGCAGGGCGTCCTTGCGGTCCCGCTTGGAGAGGCGGTCGATGTACAGGTAGCCGTACAGGTGGTCCGTCTCGTGCTGGAGGCAGCGGGCGAAGTAGCCGGTGCCGCGCACCTTGATCGGGTTGCCCTGGGCGTCCTGGCCGTGGACCTCCGCGTAGTCGGGGCGGGCCAGCTCGGCGTAGGCGGTCGGCACGGACAGGCAGCCCTCGTTGGACTCGTCCAGGACGCGCAGCTCGGCCGGGAGCTCCTGGAGGACCGGGTTGATCACGACACCGGTGTGCCGGGCACCCTCGTCGTCGGGGCAGTCGTAGACGAAGACCTTGAGGTCCACACCGATCTGGTTCGCGGCCAGGCCCACGCCCTCGGCGGCCTTCTGGCTGGCGAACATGTCGTCGATGAGCGCCGCCAGCGAGTCGTCGAACTCGGTGACGTCCTTGCACTCCTTGTGGAGCACCGGATTGCCGACCACCGTGATCGGGCGGGCCGTGCCGCGCTCACGGTGGGCGAGCTCGCGCTCCTCGCAGTCCTCCGTGTCCACGACGAACCCGTCGTTGATCGTCTGCTCGTCCGTCTCCTGCTGCGCCATGTCCGGCCGCGCCTTCCTGAAAACCCGATTCCGTCGAAGGACAGCCTACGGGCCCCCGCGTGGGCGTCGCTTCCGGAGCGGGCCGCACAAGGCCGGATCTGGTCGGCCCCGCTCAGCAGACCTCTTCGAGATCCCGCCACTCACGACTGTCGGGACTGTCGGCCACCCAGCCGTCGAGGAGCCCGCGCACCAGGCCCGCCGGGGCCGCGATGCCGCACTCCCGCTCCGGGACCCACAGCTCGCCCTGCGAGCGGTGCCCGAGCGGCCCGGGGTGGCCCGGCTCGCTGTGGTCGTGCGGGTCGGAGTGCTCGCCCTCGCCCTCGGCGCTCGGCATCGTCGACTCGGAGCAGGCACGGCAGAGCAGCCGCACGGAGGACGACCAGTCCTCGGCGGCGAAACCCGCCTCCGCGGCGAGCTGCTCCAGGGCGTCCCGGTCGGCCTCGGTGGCCGCCTCCAGGAGGACCACCCAGGTGGGGACGGGTGAGGGGGCCCACAGCTCGATCTCGTCGAAGACCGGGTAGGAGGGGCCGGCGGTGGTGGTGCGCTCGCCGTTCGGCACGCCGTCGTGGAGGACGACCTCGCCCCAGCGGCGTCCGGAGGACGGCAGCGGGATGGAGAGGACCTCGATGCGGGCGGGGTCGAGCCGGCGGCCCCACACGACCTCGGCCTCGCCCTCGGGCGACAGCCGGACGGCGGCGCTGCCCAGGTCCATGCCGGCGGGCTCACCGGTGCCGGCGGCGGCGCCGGGGACCTTCAGTCCGTAGGCCTGCCAGGCCCGGCGGGCCAGCGGCCAGTCCTGGAGCGCGGTGGCGGCGATCCCCACGTTCCACCAGTCGGGGGCGCCGCTCTCCTTGTCCAGCAGCGCGACCGCGCGGAGCCCGGCGGCCCGCGCCTGCTCCCAGTCGTGCCGGAACTTGTGCAGCAACGCCAGGTTGAACCAGGACTCCGAGAGCCATGGCTCAAGATCCGCCGCGCGCGTCAGGAGCGCGCCCGCGTCCTCGTACCGGCCGTCGCCGATCAGCGTGAACGCGCGGTCGGTGGCCTGCCGCCATGAGGCGGAGGGCCGATGCCGTACCTTCCCGAAGATCTTCACGATTCCCGCCTGCCGGTCGCTTCACCCTCTTGTTCGCATCCAACCATGCCCGGTCGGACGCGCGCTCATTACCCATGGGTTACCCAGTGACGACGGAGGTCACCCCAGCCGCTCCGCCCCGCGCCAGGACCCTGGCCAGGCATTCGACGACATCCGGGTGATAGTCGCGGGCGGTGCCGAGCCGGAGCCGTTCCAGGGCGTCGAGGGCGGCGCTCGCGCTCTCGCCGCCCGCGAGGTCGTCGTAGGCGTTCACGACCCGGACGATCCGGGCGGCCGGCGGCTGCTCCCGGTACGGGTCGGCCTGGCGCTCCACGACGACGGCGACGGCCTCGGGGACACCGGTCCTGCGGACCACCTCGCCGCCGAGGAGGGCGATCCGGCGCTGCTCCTCTGCGGGAAGGAGGGCGGTGGCGCCGCCCGCGACGGGGTCGACGAGGGAAAGCTGTCCGATGTCGTGCATGAGCGCCGCGTGCTCCAGGACGGCCAGCTCGGCCCCGGAGAGGCCCAGCTCCCGTCCGACGGCCGCGCTGAGGGCGGCGACCCGGCGGGAGTGCCCTGGTGGGGTGCAGCCGGCGATCTCGGTGGCGCGGGCGAGGGAGGCGATGGTCTGCCGGTTGACCGTGCGCACGGCGGCGTACCGCCGGAAGGAGACCTGGGTGAGGAGGAGCGGCACGGCGAGCACGGGCAGCGCCCAGAGCCCGGCGGCGGCGACGCCGAGCGCCATGACGGTGCCGGTGGCGCAGACGGCGGAGCCGATGCCGAGGAGGGCGCGCAGTTCGTCGCGGAGGAGGGGGCCGTACGGGAATCCCGTACGGGCGCGGAGCACGAGGGCGGCGAGGACCGCGTCGCAGAGGGCGGTCAGGACGAGCAGCAGCAGGAGGAAGAGGGCGTACGGGGGGCCCTGGCCGAGGTGCTCGACGACGGCCCCGGAGTTGTAGAGGGGCTGGAAGCAGAGCGCGGCGAAGCCGACGGTGAGGACGCGGCGGGCCAGATGGTCGGGGCCGGGCCCCCGGCCCCGGGCGAGGTGGGGGACGATCCCGGCGAGGCCCGCCGCGACGACGACGGCGACGATCTGGAGGGCGCCGTGCGTGGTGGCGGTCCCGGCGCTCGCCCCGAGCAGGGCGTACGCGAGGGCCCCGGCGGCGGCGAGCGGCGCGGGCTCCCTCTCGCCGGGGGCGGCGCCCCAGCGGGCGAACTCGCCGAGGACGACGAGGGTGCCGAAGGCGAGGGCGTTGCCGGGTTCGTCGACGCCGTACCAGAGGGTGGAGCCGAAGCCGGCGAGGCTCAGCAGCAGCGCGGCCCCGTACACGGCGCCGAGGGTGACGGCTCCGGGCCCCATGCGCGGGCCGGGCCTCATGCGCGCTCCCTGGGCCTGGTCCCGGGTGCCTCCGGTCGCCGTGCCGCGCCGGCCTCGCGCGGCGGGGGCACGTCCCCGCCGGCCGGGCCCGCCGACACGGTCTCGTCGGCGGTGACGGCGGGCTGCCAGCCGTGCCGGTCCAGCGCCCGGACGAGGGCGGCGACCATCCGGGGGTCGAAGTGGCTGCCCGCGCACCGCTCCAGTTCGGCGACGGCGGTCGGCACCGGGCGGGCGCGGCTGTAGCAGCGGGTGGAGGTCATGGCGTCGAAGGCGTCGGCGACGGCCACCACCCGGGCGAACTCGGGGATCTCGTCGCCGTGCAGCCCGTACGGGTAGCCGCTGCCGTCCATCCGTTCGTGGTGGTGGAGGATCGCGGCCCGGGCCTCGCCGAGGAAGCCGATGCCCCGGACCATCTCGTGTCCGTACTCCGGGTGCAGTTCGATGGTCCGGCGCTCCTCGGGGGTGAGCGGGCCGTCCTTGCGGAGCACCCGGGTGGGCACGCCCAGCTTGCCGACGTCGTGCAGGATGCCGGCGAACCGTACGACGTCGAGGCGTTCCTCGGCCATGCCCAGCTCGCGGGCGATCAGGACGGAGGCGTGGCCGACGCGCTCGCTGTGGCCGCGGGTGTAGCGGTCCTTGATGTCGACGGCCTGGACGAGGGCGCGGATGGTGGCCTGGTGGGCGGCCCGCTCGCGGTGGTACTGGGCGAAGACCCAGCAGGAGATGTACATGGGGAGGAGCACGAAGAGCGCCGAGACCGGCCCGTACGTGCTGCGCCAGAGGACGGCCATCATCAGTCCGGCGAGCCCGTGCACGGCGTGCGGGGCGAGCGCCCGGCCGAGGAGCCCGCGCCAGGCGGCCCGGAGCGGCAGTCCGTCGGCGGTCGCCCTGATGCCGCCGTCGAGGGCGGTCAGGACCAGGCAGAAGGTGAGCGCGGCGGCGCCCGCGGGCAGCAGCGCGTAGGGGAAGTCGGGGGCTTCGGGCCCGTGTCCGAGGGCCTCGGCGCAGCCGAGGGCCCCGGCTGTCCGGGCGGCCGCCCAGACGGCGAGGGCGGTGGCGGCGGCCCGCCAGGCGCGGCGGGGGGCGGCCGGGGGTTCGTCCACGCGGGCGAGGAGGCTGCCGGGCAGGGCGGTGAGCGCGGCGGCGGCCGGCGGCAGGAGGAGGGCGGCGGCGAGGAGGACGGGGAAGAAGGAGCCGGTGCCCATGGGGACGGAGCCGCCGACCGCCCGGCCGATGACGCGGCAGCGGGCGGGCAGCTCGCAGAGCGCGTACAGGGTGGCGAGGAGCGCGACCGTGCCCCAGGGGGTGGCCGCGCCGGGGCGCAGCGCGGGCAGGGCGGACGCCCCGGCGCCGAGCAGGGCGCAGCCGATGTACACGCGGGCCGCACGCGGAATGACCTTCACGCCCATCACGCCGGTCACGCTAGCGAGTTGGGCGGCCCGGGACGGCGGGGTGGCGCCGATTAGCACCATCGGGTGATACAAGCTGATATACGAAAGAGGCCGTCGCGTTCGTGCCGCGACGGCCTCATCCTCCCTCTGTGGAAGGGGGAGTTACTCCTGGGGCGCCGGTGTCGTCGGGACGATCGGCGTGATCTCCTGGTCGGGCACCAGGTGCCCGGAGCGGATCAGGTCGATCCGGCCCATGACCTTGGACCGCAGGTCGGTGGGGACGTCGTCACTGCCGCAGCAGCGCTTGACGAGCTTCTTCACCGCCTGCTCCAGGCCGTACTTCTCCAGGCACGGGGAGCACTCCTCGAAGTGCACCTCGAACTTGGTGCAGTCACTGTCGGGCATCTCGTGGTCGAGGAACTCGTACAGATGATCCAGGACTTCCGAGCAATCCGTCTCGTGCGGCTCTCCGCAGCTCATGAGCCCGAGCCTTTCAGATCGTTCGACGACTCTCCGGCGCCCGCGGGTACCAGCCCGCGGTCGCGAGCGTAGTCCTCGAGCATGCCGCGCAGCTGGCGGCGACCCCGGTGCAGCCGGGACATCACCGTACCGATGGGTGTCCCCATGATGTCCGCGATCTCCTTGTACGCAAAGCCCTCGACATCCGCGAGATAGACGGCGATGCGGAACTCCTCGGGAATCGCCTGGAGCGCTTCCTTCACGTCGGAGTCCGGGAGGTGGTCGAGCGCCTGCGACTCGGCGGAGCGCAGACCGGTCGACATGTGCGACTCGGCGCGGGCGAGCTGCCAGTCCTCGATCTCCTCGGCGGCGCTGCGCTGGGGCTCACGCTGCTTCTTGCGGTACGAGTTGATGAAGGTGTTCGTGAGGATGCGGTACAGCCACGCCTTGAGGTTCGTACCCTCGCGGAACTGGTGGAAGGATCCGTACGCCTTGGCGTAGGTCTCCTGCACCAGGTCCTCCGCGTCCGCGGGGTTGCGCGTCATGCGCAGCGCGGCCGAGTACATCTGGTCGAGGTAGCCGAGTGCGTCCCGCTCGAAGCGCGCGTTGCGCTCCTCGGTCGTCTCCTCGGGGCCGTCGTCGGTCCCTGTGTCGGTCCCAGTGACCGGACCCACCTCCTCCAGCGCCGCGGCGAGCCCGAGGGCGGACCCACTCGTTTCGGAGGATAGACGAGGAACCGCTCCACCCGCCGCCCGAATAGGGGCGGCCTTGGGCGCGGGCAGCACTGTCCAGTCGAGGTCAGCGGCCTGCGCGCGCTCCGGGCAGATGGTCGAACCCATGCGACGGACTCCCTCTTCCTTGCTCTCACACCGACGCACGGAACAACCATGGCCCCCGGCGCAACATTCCCGGGCGTCAGCGCAGAGCGGAGATCCACTCGGCGACGCCCTCCACGAGCAGCTCCATGGCCGCTTCCTGGCCGAGCGGCGCGCGCTTCGGCAGGGCGAAGCCGTGGTCCCCGTACGGGATCTCGACCAGTCCGTACGAGCCTTCCGGGAACTCCCCGGGGCGGCCGAAGGGGTCGTTGCCGCCCTGGACGACGAGCGTCGGCAGGCCGGCGCCGAGGAGTTCGTCGGCGCGGGACTTCTCCGGCCGGCCCGGCGGGTGCAGGGGGAAGCTCAGCGCGAGGACGGCGAGGGCGCCCAGCTCCTGCCCGGTGCGGCAGGCGACCCGGGCGCCGGCGCTGCGGCCGCCCGCGATCACCGGAAGCCCCGGTTTCGCGAGGACGGGCCAGAGGCCGCGCCAGCCGGTGTCCAGGGTCTTCGGGGCGGGTGCGACCTTCTTGCCCGCGACCCGCCAGGGCTGCTCGACGAGGGCGACGGTCACGCCCCGGGCGGGCAGCGCACCGGCCAGGGCCCGGAGGTCGCGGGCCTCGATGCCGCCCCCGGCCCCGTGGCCCAGGGCGAGGACGGCCCACGGCTTCGTCCCCGCGGGCCCCTCGTGCCAGGCGACGCGGGCCTCTCCGGCGTCGGTCGAAACGGTCTCGTACTCTGTCACGTCGCTCACACCTCCATCCTGCCGCCCGGCGGCGCGCGGGACGGGGTCTCAGAACAGCGTGCCGACCTCCGGGCCCTCCAGTTCCGTCAGAAGTTCGGGGCCGTTGTTCCGGACGTTGCTGACCGCGGTCGCCACCGGGTAGGCCCGCATGAGGCCCTCCGGCGGAGCGGCGAGCAGCCCGCGCAGCTCCTCCGGGTGCGTGCGCGCCGGGTCGAGCCAGGCGTCCCAGCGGTCCTCGGTGAGCATCAGCGGCATCCGGGGGTGGATGTCGGCGAGCGAGTGCGGGCCCTCCTCGGGGGCCACGCCCAGCGGCCCGGTCTCCGCCTCGGTGGTGATCACCGAGCAGGTCACCCACCACGCCAGGGGGTCGCCGTCGGGCAGGGTCCGGTCGCGCCAGAACTCGTAGAGCCCGGCCATCGCGAAGACGGAGCCGTCCGCGGGGGTCACGAAGTACGGCTGCTTGCGGGGCCGCTTCTTCCTCCCCTCGACCTCCAGGTCCCGCTCGCCCGCCCCGGTCACCCACTCGTAGTAGCCGTCGGCGGGGAGGATGCACCGGCGGGCGGAGAACGCCCGCTTGAAGGAGGGCTTCTCGTCCAGGGTCTCGGCCCGCGCGTTGATCATCCGCGCGGCGCCCTCCGGGGTCTTCGACCAGGACGGCACGAGGCCCCATTTCAGTGCGCGCAGCTGACGAACCGGGCGCCGGGATTCCGCGTCTTTCAGAGGACGCTCCAGAACGGCCCAGACCTCTTTGGTGGGGGCCACGTTCCAGTCGGGGGCCAGAGTCTCCTCCGGCTCCCACTTCTCCACTCCGAAAAGGCCGACGAGGTCCTCGGGCCGCCGACTCGCTGCATACCGTCCGCACATACGTGCCACACTGCCACGATCCCGAACACGACCGAGGAGCCGTCCGCGAAATGACCGAGATCCTCGGCACCCAGCCGGCTCCGGAAGAGTGGATCGTCTACCTCACCGCCGCGTGCGCCCTGAGCCTGACCGTGTTCCGCACCCTCTGGCTGCCGGCCCGCAACGCGATCACCATCGCCCACGAGGGCGGCCACGGACTGGTGGCCCTCGCCACCGGCCGCCGCCTCGAAGCGATCCGGCTGCACTCGGACACCAGCGGACTGACCGTGAGCCGGGGCCGGCCGACCGGCGTCGGCGTGGTCCTCACCCTGGCCGCCGGATACCCCGCCGCCCCCCTGCTCGGCCTCGGCGGCGCCGCTCTGCTCGGCACCCACCGGACCACCCTGCTCCTCTGGGCCGCGACCGCCCTGCTGCTCGCGATGCTGGTGATGGTCCGCAACGCGTACGGGATCCTCACCGTCCTCCTGACGGGTGCGGCCTTCCTCCTCGTCTCCTTGCTGACCGGCCCCGAGGTCCAGTCGACCTTCGCGTACGCCGTGGTCTGGTTCCTGCTGCTCGGCGGCGTCCGCCCGGCCTTCGAGCTGCAGGCGAAACGGCGTCACGGCGGCGCCCCCGACTCGGACGCGGACCAGCTCTCGCGGCTCACCCACGTGCCCGCCGGGGTGTGGCTGTTCTTCTTCCACGCGGTCGCGATCTCGTCCCTGATCGGCGGCGGGCGCTGGCTCCTGGGATTCTGACTCCCCCGTACAGTGAGTCCATGACCGCAGCCACCTCCGCGCACACCGACCCGCCCACCGACCTCTGGCCCGCCCCGTATGCCCGCGGCGCCGTCGACGCGACCGTCACCGTGCCCGGATCGAAGTCGGTCACCAACCGCGCCCTGGTCCTCGCCGCGCTGGCGTCCGAGCCGGGCTGGCTGCGCCGCCCGCTGCGCTCCCGCGACACCCTCCTGATGGCCGAGGCGCTCCGTACCCTCGGCGTGAAGATCGAGGAGGGCGTGGGCCCGGACGGCTCCGGCGAGGCCTGGCGGATCATCCCCTCCCCGCTGCGCGGCCCCGCGACCGTCGACGTCGGCAACGCCGGCACGGTCATGCGCTTCCTGCCCCCGGTCGCGGCGCTCGCCGACGGCCCGGTGCGCTTCGACGGCGACCCCCGCTCCCACGAGCGCCCGCTGCACGGCGTGATCGACGCGCTGCGCGCCCTCGGCGCCCGCATCGACGACGAGAGCCGCGGCGCGCTGCCGATGACCGTGCACGGCGCCGGTGGTCTGGACGGCGGCACGGTCGAGATCGACGCCTCCTCGTCCTCCCAGTTCGTCAGCGCCCTGCTCCTCTCCGCGCCCCGCTTCAACCAGGGCGTGGAGGTACGGCACGTGGGCTCGCGACTGCCGTCGCTGCCGCACATCCGGATGACGGTCGACATGCTGCGCGCGGTCGGCGCCCAGGTCGACGAGCCGGAGCACGGCGGCGCCCCCGACGTGTGGCGGGTGGCCCCGTCCGCGCTGCGCGGCCGTGACCTGGTCGTCGAGCCCGACCTGTCGAACGCGCAGCCGTTCCTGGCGGCCGCCCTGATCACCGGCGGCCGGGTGACGGTCCCGGCCTGGCCCGCGCGAACCACCCAGCCCGGTGACGCGCTGCGGGAGATCTTCACCGAAATGGGTGGCACCTGCGAGCTGACCGAGGAGGGTCTGACCTTCACCGGTACGGGCCGGATCCACGGCATCGACGTGGACCTCGGCGAGGTCGGCGAGCTGACCCCCGGCATCGCGGCGGTCGCGGCCCTCGCGGACTCCCCGTCCACCCTGCGCGGGGTCGCCCATCTGCGGCTCCACGAGACCGACCGGCTCGCGGCGCTCACCAAGGAGATCAACGAGCTGGGCGGCGACGTGACCGAGACCGAGGACGGTCTCCACATCCGCCCGCGCCCGCTGCACGGCGGCGTCTTCCACACGTACCACGACCACCGCATGGCGACGGCGGGCGCGATCATCGGCCTCGCGGTCGAGGGCGTGGAGATCGAGGACGTGGCCACGACGGCGAAGACCTTGCCCGACTTCCCTAGGATGTGGACCGAAATGCTCGGGGCCTGAGTCATGCGGCGTTACGGCAAGCACACCGACGAGGACGACATCCGCCAGCGGCCCAACCGCAAGGGCACCCGTCCCCGGACCACCATCCGCCCCAAGCACGAGGACGCCGTCGAGGGCATGGTCCTCACCGTCGACCGCGGGCGGCTGACCGTCCTGGTCGACGACCGGGCGGTGACCGCGATGAAGGCGCGCGAACTGGGCCGCAAGGCCGCCGTGGTCGGCGACCGGGTCTCGCTCGTCGGCGACCTGTCCGGAGAGAAGGACACCCTCGCCCGGATCGTGCGGATCAGTGAGCGCAGCTCGGTGCTGCGCCGCACGGCCGACGACGACGACCCGTACGAGCGGGTGGTCGTCGCCAACGCCGACCAGCTGGCGATCGTCACCGCGCTCGCCGACCCCGAGCCGCGCCCCCGGCTGATCGACCGCTGTCTGGTCGCCGCGTACGACGGCGGCCTCACCCCGCTGCTCGTCCTCACCAAGTCGGACCTGGCGTCGCCGGACACCCTGCTGGACATGTACGGCGCGCTGGGCGTGCCGTACGTGGTGACCACCCGCGACGAGTTCGTGGACGGGGTCGCCGCCGAGCGGGTCCACGAGCACCTCAAGGGCCGGACGACCGCGTTCGTCGGGCACTCCGGTGTCGGAAAGACGACGCTGGTCAACGCCCTGGTCCCGCCGGAGCGACGGCGGACCACGGGTGTCGTCAACGCGGTCACGGGCCGCGGCCGGCACACCACCACCTCCGCGCTCGCCCTGCCGCTGAACGACAAGGAGGGCGGCTGGGTCATCGACACCCCGGGCGTGCGCTCCTTCGGTCTGCACCACGTCGACCCGTCCCGGGTGATCCTCGCCTTCCCCGATCTCGTACCGGGCACGGAGAACTGCCCGCGCGCGTGCAGCCACGACGAGCCGGACTGCGCGCTCGACGCGTGGGTGGCGGACGGGCACGCCGATCCGGCGCGGCTGGTCTCGCTGCGGCGGCTGCTGGCGACGCGGGAGCGCCGCGAGGGCGACTGATCCTTCCGCGTCGCGTCCGCGTTTAGGGACGACCACGACCGGTAAGTGCATAATCGCACCAAGTGCGACGAAGCAGTCACCGACGGCGTGGGAGGCACTGACGATGGCGTGGCTGCTGGTGGTGGTGGCGGGCTTCCTGGAGACGGGGTTCGCGGTCTGCCTCAAGCTCTCGCACGGGTTCACCCGGCTGTGGCCGACGGTCGCGTTCGCGGCCTTCGCCCTGGGCAGCTTCGGCCTCCTCACGATCGCCCTGCGGAAGCTCGACGTGGGCCCCGCGTACGCGGTGTGGACCGGGATCGGGGCGGCCGGGACGGCGATCTACGGAATGATCTTCCTCGGTGACGTGGTCTCCACGCTCAAGCTCATCTCGATCAGCCTGGTCATCATCGGGGTGATCGGGCTCCAGCTGTCCGGCTCCGCGCACTGACCGTCCGCCCGCCGGCCCTCCGCGGAGGGAATCACGGGCGCCACGACATGGCTGAGGGCGAGGCGTACGGCAAGTTCACAGCCGGCCGCCCAGCGCTCGCCCGCGCAGGCCGCGGTCGCCGCCACCAGCTCGCCCGGCGCGGGCGGACCCTCGTCGGCGCGCCGCTGGGCGGGCACGGCCGCGGGGCGCGCGCCGGGTCTGGCGGGCCGGGGCGCGGGCAGCCGCTCGTCCCAGGCGCCGGTGAGCAGGGCCCGCAGCACGGGCCGGGCGGCGGCCCGGGTCACGATCCACTCGGCGACGACGACAAGGTTCCGTTCGGGCGGGGCCGGGGCGGCGAGCAGCCGCCGCACCCCTTGGAGATAGGTGTCGGCCTCCCTGCGCGCCAGGGCGCGGGCGAGGCCCTCCTTGCTGCCGAACTCGTTGTAGAGGGTCTGCCGGGAGACCCGGGCGGCCGTGGCGAGGTCGGCCATGCGCACGGCGGGCCAGGGCCGGTGCGCGAGCGCGGCGAGCGCGGCGTCGAGCAGGGCCTCGCGGGCGGTCGGCATCGGCGGCCTCCTGGACCGAGCGAATCGTTTCCGTGCTCAGCGTCGGCAGGCGTCGAGGCACTGTCAAGGGCCCCCGGTGGACGGTTCCCCGTCCGGGGATCACACGGGGATAGAGTGCCGTTCATGGCCGATTACCACGATGATCTGCGTCTCGCCCATGTCCTCGCGGATGCCGCCGACGCGGCCACCATGGACCGATTCCAGGCGCTCGACCTCAAGGTCGAGACGAAGCCGGACATGACCCCGGTGAGCGAGGCCGACAAGGCCGCCGAAGAGCTGATCCGCGGTCAGCTCAAGCGGGCCAGGCCGCGCGACGCGATCCTCGGCGAGGAGTACGGCGTGGAGGGCTCGGGCCCGCGCCGCTGGGTGATCGACCCGATCGACGGCACCAAGAACTACGTGCGAGGGGTTCCCGTCTGGGCGACCCTGATCTCGCTGATGGAGGCCGGGGAGACCGGGTTCCAGCCGGTGGTGGGCGTGGTGTCGGCCCCGGCGCTCGGCCGGCGCTGGTGGGCGGCGAAGGGCCTCGGCGCGTACACCGGGCGCAGCCTCGCCTCGGCGACCCGGATCGGCGTCTCGAAGGTCGCCTCCCTCGAGGACGCCTCCTTCGCGTACTCCTCGCTGAGCGGCTGGGAGGAGCAGGGCCGCCTCGACGGCTTCCTCGACCTCACGCGCGCGTGCTGGCGGACCCGGGCGTACGGCGACTTCTGGCCGTACATGATGGTCGCGGAGGGTTCCGTGGACATCTGCGCGGAGCCGGAGCTGTCGCTGTGGGACATGGCGGCGGTGGCGGTCGTCGTCCAGGAGGCGGGCGGTACGTACACCGGGCTCGACGGCCGCCACGGCCCGCACAGCGGGAACGCGGCGGCCTCGAACGGGCTGCTCCACGGGGAGCTGCTCAGCTACCTGAACCAGGAGAACGCGGAGGGCTGAGCGGCCCCTTCACGGGCCGGGCGTCAGCCGGGCCCGGGTGTCAGCCGAGCTTCCACCACTGGCCGGCGTCGTTCGGGTCGCACGACGCCATGGTGTCGAGGTAGCCGACGCCGTTGGACTTCAGGCACTGGCCGGTGGCCACGTTCTTGGCCATCCGCCAGCCGTTGCCGCCGTCGGTCAGCCGCCACTTCTGGTTGGCCGGGATCCCGCTGCCGTACGGGTCGTTGAGGCCCGCCCAGCCTCCGGGCGTGTCCCAGATCTGCGGGATGCCGGTGGCACGGTCGACGTCGAGCACCTTGCCGTCGCCGCCGTGGCTGATGGCACTGGTGCCGTCGCAGTAGCTCCACACCGCCCAGGTCTGCGCCTCGGAGGCGTTGGGCGTCCAGGTGCCGACGCGCTGCCCGTTGACCTCGTTGTTCGACGGCAGGTCGAGGGCGCCGCCCCGGTAGGTGGCGACCTCCGTAGTGGCGTGCAGCCCCGGCGGGAACATCCCGCAGTCGTCGGTGGTGGCGGCGCCCGCGGTCGGGGCGGTCGCCAGGGCCGCCCCCGCGACGGTCACGGCGACGCCGAGACCGGCGACGAAGGATCGAATGGTGGTCATGCTCGTGGTGGTCATGCTCGTCCTCTCTTGATGCAGGGTGGGGGTCATGCGGTGACCTGGAAGCCGTGCGCCTTGCCGAGCCGTTCCAGGGTGGTGCGGCCGGGCATGCCGTCCGCGTCGCCGCCGGTGTAGCCGCAGCGGCGCTGCCAGGCGGCGTACGCGGTGAGGGTCCTGGTGCCGAAGGAGCCGTCCGCCCATTCGGCGCGCAGCAGCCCCTCGGCGGCGAGCGCCTTCTCGACGGGCAGCGCGTCGGCGCGGTGCGCCGCCACGCCCTGGGCGGCCGCCGGGTCGGTGCGGGCCGCCGCGAGCACCCGGGCCAGGCTGACCACGGACCGCAGGTGCTGCCGGGACGCCGGTGCCGGTGCGGTGGACCCGCCGGCGGCGGCGAAGAGCCGGGCCGGGTCGATGTTCCCCGGATCCCAGTGGTCGTTGCCGGGGACGTGGACGTGGCCGAAGTGGCCGCCCTTCCCCCGCCAGTCGGTACGGGACCGCTCCCGGCCCGCCCAGACGTCGGGCACGCCCCAGGAGCGGGCGGCCGCCATGAGCGCGCGGAAGTTCGGGCCCGGTTTCCAGTAGCCGGTGAACGGGGTCGCGGCGCGGGCCAGGACCTCGATCTGCACGCAGACCCGGCCGGTCCGGTTGGTCCGGGTGTCCCCGTCGTTGCGCAGCGCGCGGGCGCTGCGGTCGAGCGGCCCGAACTGGCCGAGCCGGTCGGTGGTGGGGTCGTACAGGAGGTGGGGTTCGCTGCCCTGCCGGATCAGGTACGCGCCGACGGAGTCGAAGGCCGCGTTCCCCGCGCCGCTCTCCGTGGTGTGCCAGACGACCCGGGGCGGCAGTTCGGGGCTGTCCATGGGGCCGCCGATGGCGCTGTCGCCGAGGCGTACGGCGCCGGGGATCCATGTCGTTCCCATCGGGTTCAGCTCCCGAAGGTCTGAACGAAGCGGCCCCAGTTGCCGCGCTGCCTCGGCGCGTACCCGACGCCGAGGTTGCGGTAGGCGCCGTTGAGGATGTTGCTGCGGTGGCCGGGGCTGTCCATCCACATCCGCATGGCCTCGGGGACGCTGTTGGCCGGGGTGACGTTCTCCGCGCGGGCGGTGTTGCCGGCGTATCCGGCGTCGCTGATGCGCCTGCTGAAGTCGGAGCCGTCGGTGCCGTTGTGCTGTGTGAGGTCGTGCGACGCCAGGTCGTTCGCGTGGCGCTGGGCGGCGGACGAGAGCCGGTCGTCGAGGCGCATGGCCGGGACTCCGGCGCGGCGGCGCTCCTCGTTGACCATGGCCAGCATCTCGCCGTGCACACCGGCCGGCGCGGGCTGCGGCTGGGGCTGCGGCTGGGTGCCGCCGCCCTGGCCGCCGCCGGTGCTGCCCGCCGGGGCGAGCCGCCAGACCTGGCCCTGGTTGGCGGGGTCGCGCCGCCATACGCCGAGCGCGGCGCCCTGCGCGTCGGCGGTGAGGTAGGCGGGGCCCTCGTCGGGGCGGGCGCTGCGCAGCAGGACCCGCCCGTCGCCCCCGTCCTCCAGGTGCCAGAGCTGGTTGGCCTGGCCGTGCTCCTGGAACAGGTGGGTGGTGAAGTGCGAGTAGTCGTAGTCCATCACCATCGCCTGGCCGGCGGCGTGGGCGTTGTGGGTGAGCCTGGTCTCCAGGAGGAAGGTGTTGTTCGGCTTGGCCCAGAAGACCCAGCCCTGGGCGGCGCTGCCGTTGGGCGCCCAGCCCTGGATCCGGTTGCCGTTGCCGGTCTGGCTCGCGTTGACGTCGGCGGCGAGGCCGTTGCCCGCGAGGAGCGTCCACACCTGCCCGTTCTGCGGCTGCGTCGTCATGTCGTGATCTCTCCAGTCGTGTCGGTGACCTGACGGGGAGTACGTTCACCGACACCGGTAGACATCCGGTCAACGCGCGTAGCGCGGGCGCTCACCCGGGTGCGCCGTGAGCGGCACGGCAGGGTGCCTGGGCTCCTCCCGGCGCGGGCGGGTGCCTGGGAGCACCTCACGGAGCAGGCAGGAGGCGCGTGCACCTCACGGCGCGGGCAGGGTGTCGAGCAGCGCTCGTACGGCCTGCTCCTCGTCGGCGATGCCGAGCCGTGCGTACAGCTCCGCCGCGTCCTGGAGGCAGGCGCGGGCCCGGCGGGGCCTGCCGAGGGAGACGAGCGCCGAGCCGAGGGTGTGCAGCAGGGCCGCCTCCAGGGCCACACTGGTCTTCCGGGCGAGCGGCAGCGCCGCCTCGGCGGCCTCCGCGGCGAGCGTGGCCCGGCCGCACTCCGCCTGGATCCGGGCGGCGAGGTCGCCCGCCGCCGCCTCGAACACCGCGACCTGGAGCCGGGCGAACTCCTCCCGGGCCCCGGTCGCCTGGGCGAGCGCCCCCTCCGGGTCCCCGCACAGCCGCAGCACCCGCGCCAGGTAGTAGCGCCCGGTGGCCGCGGACACCGGCCCGGTCCCGCTCATCAGCCGCGCCCCGCGCTCGGCGGCCTGCCGGGCCTCGGTCAGGCGCCCGGTGTGCGCGGCGTTGAAGGCGAACTCCCCCAGGGCGCTGCCCTCGGCCCGCTCGGCCCCGAGCCCCCGGAACACCTCGGCGGCCCGCCCGGCATGCCCGGCCGCCTCCGCGTGCCGCCCGTGCACGCGCGCGTTCCCTGCGAGCGTGAGCAGCGCCTTGGCCCGGACGCGGGCGGCCGGCCCGGCCGTGGGGTCCGGGTCCTGAGCGAGGGCCTCGCACAGCGCCACCGCGCGGGTGATCTCGGTCCGGGACTCCTCGTAGCGGTTGACGTGCCAGAGCATGGTGCCGCGCACATAGCGGGCGAGGGCCTGGGGTGCGCGGTCGCCGCGGGTCGCGGCCGCCCCGGCGATTCGCTCGGCGAGGCCGGCGATGACGGTCGTCTGGGTCCGTTCGAAGAGGACCGAGCCCATCTTGTCGACGAGTTCGGCGGCCTGGGCGAGGGGCAGGGCCGGGTCCGCGCAGGCGAGGGCGACGGCGGCGGCGTGCACCGGGGCCTGGTCGCGCATCCAGCGGACGGCGTCGGCGCCGGTGGCGAGCGGGCGGCCGGGCAGGGTCACCGGCGTGTCGAGCAGGCTCCGTTCGACCGGGTCGACGGATCGGGCGGCGGTGTCGGCGTGGCGGGCGGTGGCAAGACAGAAGTCGAGCAGCCGCGCGGCCGCGGCGCCCCGGTCCGTGCCGCTCTCCTCCTCGGCGAGCCGGTCGCGCGCGTAGGCGCGGACCAGGTCGTGGTAGCCGTACCGGCCGAAGCCCGGCGAGTGCAGCAGGTTGAGGTCCACGAGCCCTTCGAGGAGTTCGTCGACCTCCTCCTCGGAGCGGTCGAGGAGGGCTGCGGCGCAGGGCAGGGCGACGTCGGGCGCCTCGGGCAGCGAGAGGAGCCGGAAGGCGCGGGCCGCCTCCGGCGTGAGGCGGTGGTACGAGAGCGCGAAGGTGGCCTCGACGGCCCGCTCCCCGTCGTCGAGGGCGGCGAGCCGCCGTTCGTCCCGCAGTCCCTCGGCCAGCGCGGCGAGGCCGGTCCCGGGGTTGGCGGCGACGCGGGAGGCGGCGATCCGTACGGCGAGCGGCAGGCGCCCGCAGGCGGCGACGATCTCCTCGACGAGGCCGGGCTCGGCCGCGACCCGGTCGGGGCCCGCGATCCGGGTGAACAGTTCGGCGGCCTCGTCGGCCGGGAGGGGGTCGACCCGCAGGTGGTGGGCGCCCGCCAGGCCCGGCAGACGGGTGCGGCTGGTGACGAGGACCGCGCAGTCGGCGGAGCCGGGCAGGAGCGGCTCGACCTGCTCGGGTTCGGCGGCGTTGTCGAGGACGACGAGGACCCGGCGGCCGGTGAGCACGGAGCGGTAGCAGGCGGAGCGTTCGGCCGTGCCGGGCGGTACGTCCTCGGCGGCCACCCCGAGGGCGCGCAGGAACTCGGCGAGGACGGCGGCCGGTTCACGCGGGGTGCGGTCGGCGCCGCGCAGGTCGGCGAAGAGCTGCCCGTCGGGGAAGCGGTCGGCCGCCCGCCGCGCCGCGTGCACGGCGAGCGTGGTCTTTCCGACCCCGCCCATGCCGTCGAGCGCGGACACCACGACGGCCCTGCCACCCGCCCCCAGCTGCTCCGCGAGCGCCTCGACGGCGTCTCCCCGGCCGGTGAAGTCGGCGAGTCCGGAGGGCAGTTGCCCGGGTGCGCGCCATACGGGCGCGTCCTCCTCCGCGGGCCCGTCCGCCACTGCGCCGAGCAGGGTCGGGTCGCCGCGCAGGATCCGCAGCTGAAGTCCGGCGGGCGAATCGGGCACGGGGCCGGCCGGGCCGGGACGGCTGTTCGGACCGGAGCGGGCGCCGGGAGCGGGTCGGCCGGCCGGGCCGGAGCGGTTGCCCGGGACGTTCGTGTCGGCCGGGCCGGACAGCGCCTCCGGCGGGATGGACGCGCGGGCGTCCTCGTAGACGGCCAGGGCTTCCGCCGTGCGGCCGGCGCGGTGGAGGGCGCGCATGTGGACGGCGACGAGGCGGGGGCGGCACGGGTGTTCCAGGCAGAGGGCGGCGACCTCGGCGGTGAGGTCGGGGCGGTCGCCGAGCTCGGCGTCGAGTTCGAGCCGCTGCTCCAGGGCGCTGAGCCGTTCCTCGGCGAGGCGGGCGCGGACCGCCTCCGCGTGGGGTCCTGGCAGGCCGGCGAGCGGTTCGCCGGCCCACAGCCGGTGCGCGGCGCGCAGCACTTCCCGTACCCCGGCCGGCGACGGTTCGGCGTGCGCCTCCGCGACCAGCCGCCGCCATTCGGCCGTGTCGACCCACGCGTCCGGCGCCCGCAGGGCGTACCCGTCCCCGACCCGGACGATCGGCGACTCGGCCAGGTGCGGCCGGAACGCGGACCGCAGCCGGTGGACGAGCAGCTGGAGCGCCTTGCGCGGGTCGGCGGGAGCGGCGCCCTCGCCCCAGATGCCCTCCGCGAGCACGCCGTGTGCGACCGTCCGCCCGGACGCGTCGAGCAGCACCGCGAGCAGGGCCCGCTGCTGCGGGCGGCCGAGGGCGATCTCCTCGTCCCCGTGCCAGGCGCGCAGCGGCCCGAGCAGCGCGAACCGCAGCTTTCCCGTGTCCCCCCTGTCCACCGTGACCCCCCTGCCCACCGTGTCCACCGTGTCCACCGTGACCCCCGTCTTTCCCTCTTGTTTCCGCTGGTCGGCGCGGCGCGCCGACGGTCCGCAACCCCTCCGGGCGGCGCGTCCCGGCGGCCTATGATGCGCCACGTCAACCGCGAAGTACTCATGGCTCAGGGGGGGTGTCATGGGACTCGAGTTCGCCGTTCTCGGCCCACCGCGCGCATGGCTCGACGGACGGGAACGTGCGCTCGGCCGCCCGCAGCAGCGAGCGGTGCTGTGCGCCCTGCTGCTCGCGCCCGGAGAGCTGGTGCCCACGCAGCGGCTGATCACGGCGCTGTGGGGCGAGGACGAGGACGACTGGCCCAAGGACCCGGTCGGTCAGATCGGCACGCACGCCCACCGGCTGCGGCGGGCGCTGGACCGTCCGGGCGTCCTGGTCGCCGGGCCGGGCGGCTACCGGCTCGCCGTCGCCCGCGAGGCGGTGGACGTCTTCCGGTACGAGAACGAGGCGGGCCGCGCCGTCGCCCGGTTGCGCGACGCCCCCGAGGAGGCGCGGGAACTCCTCGCGCGCGCCCTGGGCCGGTGGTCCGGGACCGCGCTCGACGGGGTGCCCGGGCCGCTCGCGGCACGCACCCGGGAGCGCCTCGCGGCCTCGCGTCACGCGGCGGTCATGGCGTCGTACGAGGCGGAGCTGTCGCTCGGCCGGCACGCCGATGTCCTCGCGGCGCTGCGCGAGCTGACGGCGGCGCGCCCGGAGGACGAGGAGGCGCACCGGCTGTGTCTGCTCGCGCTGTACCGGTGCGGCCGGCGCGCGGAGGCGCTGGCGCTGTTCGAGGCCTTGCGCGAGCGGCTGGACCGGCGGCTCGGGCTGGATCCGGGCGGGGCGCTGACCGGCCTGTTCGAGCGGATCCGGCGTGACGGTCCGGGGCTCGCCGTGCCGCGTCCGTGCCAGCTGCCGCCGGACATCCCGGATCTGGTGGGGCGCGGGGCGCAGGTGCGGGAGGCGGAGGGGCTGCTGCGGTCCGGTGGCGGGCAGGCCGGCGGCCGGGTGGTCCTGCTCTCGGGGCCGTACGGGGCGGGCGCTTCGACGCTCGCGGTGCATCTGGCGCACCGGGTGCGCGACGCGTTCCCGGACGGTCAGTTGTACGCGCGGGGTGATGCCCCCGGAGCCGTACGGGAGGTCCTGGCCGGGTTCCTGCGGGCGCTGGGCGAGCGGCCTCCGGAGGGCACGGGCGAGGGCGAGCTGGCGGCCCGATACCGGGCGGCGCTCGCGGGCCGCCGGGTCCTGGTGCTGCTCGACGGGGTACGGGAGCCGGGGCCGCTGCTGCCCGGCGGGGCGGGGTGCGCCACCCTGCTCACGGAGGCGGAGGCGGAGGAGGGGGTGGCGGCGGCAGCGGGGGCAGAGCCGGAGGTGGCAGCGGGACCAGGGGCCGTACGGCTGCCGGTCGGACCGCTCGATCCGGACGACGCGTACGAACTGCTCGCCCGGATCGCGGGCCCGGACCGGATCCGTCGAGAGGCCGACGCGGCCCGGGAACTGGCCGAGCTGTGCGGCCGGCTGCCGGCCCGGCTGCGATCGGCGGCGGCGCGGCTCGCGGCCCGGCCGCAGTGGTCGGTGGCCGATCTGGTGGGTCGTCTCTCGGGCTGAGCCACCGGGCGCGGACGTGCGGTGGCCCCGGCCGGAAGGGGGTCCGGGCCGGGGCCACGTGTGGAGGGGGATGGGGAGCAGGGCCGGTCAGTACAGGTCGGAGAGGATCCTGTCCTCGGTCGTCGAGCTCAGTGTCCGCGCCGTGAGGGCGTTGAAGGTGCCGCACCGGGTGTTGGTGTACCAGATGTGGAGGCCGCCCGGGCCGTCCCCGACCTGGAGGCAGGCGTAGGCGGAGCCACCCTTGTCGTGGCCCCGTGAGGCGCACTCGCGGCCGTCCGCGCCGCGCACCACGAGCCGGCCGTCGCTCTGCATGACGGCCTTGTAGCCGCAGCCGACGGTGTCGGTGTGCCAGAGGGGAGTGGCGTTCGACCAGTCGCCCGGTGTGCTCGTCCGGTAGAAGACGAGATTGCCGTCGGTCTGCATGATGAGCCGGGCGTAGCCGGTGCTGACGTGCCAGCCGGGGTAGAGCGGCTCGTCACCCCACAGGGTCTGGGTGCCGGGGTCGTAGGCGGCCTGGGCCGTGCCGGATCCGGCCACCGTCCCCGCCACCGCCAGCAGTCCCGCCGCCGCGGCCCCCGCGGCCCCGCGCAGCGTCTTCTTCACGATCGTCTTCATCCCCGTTGCCTTCCTTCGGTTCGGCGTGCGTACCGATCCTCGGCGGCGGCGGTAGACAAACGATGAACGCGGCTCACGCGCACTCCCCGGAAGCGCCTCGCGCGCCCCCTTGTCGGCCCCCTCCCCCGGTGTCACTCTGAGAGTCCCCCCGCTTGTGAACTTGTGAAGCGCTTCTCGTTGAAGGCGGGAACGTTTCACCAAGGAGGTGGCTCCGCCCATGCTCGTCCGTGACGCCATGAGCACCGTGGTCCTCACCATCGGCCCCGCCCACACCCTCCGACAGGCCGCCCGGCTGATGGCGGCGCGTCGCGTCGGCGCGGCCGTCGTCCTGGACGGGGACGCCGGACTCGGCATCCTCACCGAGCGCGACATCCTCAACTCACTGGCCCGCGACCAGGACCCCGACGCCGAGACTGCCGACGCCCACACCACCCACGACGTCGTCTTCGCCGCCCCCACCTGGACCCTGGAGGAGGCGGCCGAGGCCATGACGCACGGCGGTTTCCGCCATCTGGTCGTCCTCGACGACCGGGGTCCCGTCGGCATCGTCTCGGTGCGCGACATCATCCGCTGCTGGACCCCTCTGCACAGCGTCGCGGGATGACGCGAAAGCGGGCCGGAATCCGTACGGAAATCCGGCCCGCTCTCTCTACGGCAAGCGCCCTCAGCCGCGCAGGGCCTGGATCGCGGCCTCCAGCCGCTTGCCGAAGTCGTCGTCCGCCCGGCGGAAGTTGTCGATCGCGCGCTCGGCGATGTCCTCGCGCGACACCTTGGCGATGAAGCCCGCCAGGTTGTCCACGAGACGGCCCTTCTCACCGTCCGACATCAGGCGGTAGAGGTTGCCCGCCTGCGTGAAGTCGTCGTCCTCGGAGTGGACCGCGGCGGCGTGGTTACCGGTGCCCCCGGTGACCGGGGCGGACTGCCACAGCGGACGGTCCGTCTGGAACGGGCCGCCGAAGGAGTTCGGTTCGTAGTTCTTCGCGCCCTTGTGGCGGCCGTCGTAGAGGAAGCCGTCACGGGAGTGGGTGCGCGCCTCGGTGGCGTGCGGGCGGTTCACCGGCAGGTGGTCGGCGTTGATGCCGACGCGGTAGCGATGGGCGTCGCCGTAGGCGAAGAGGCGACCCTGGAGCATCTTGTCCGGGGACGGGCCGATGCCGGGCACGAAGTGCGCCGGGGAGAAGATCGACTGCTCGACCTCGGCGAAGATGTTCTCCGGGTTGCGGTTGAGCTCCAGCTTTCCGATCTCGATCGGCGGGTAGTCCTCGTGCGGCCACACCTTGGTGAGGTCGAAGGGGTTGAAGCGGTAGTCCGCCGCGTCGGCCGCGGGCATGATCTGGACCTGCACGGTCCAGGTCGGGAAGTCGCCGCGCTCGATGGCCTCGCGCAGATCGCGCTGGTGCGAGTCCGGGTCCTCGCCGGCGAGGCGGTTGGCCTCGTCCTGGGTGAGGTTCTTGATGCCCTGGTCGGTCTTGAAGTGGTACTTGACCCAGAAGACCTCGCCGGCCTCGTTGTTCCACTGGAACGTGTGCGAGCCGTAGCCGTTCATGTGGCGGTACGAGGCGGGGATGCCGCGGTCACCGAAGAGCCAGGTGACCTGGTGGGTCGACTCCGGGGAGAGGCCCCAGAAGTCCCAGACGTTGTCCGCCTCCTGCGAGCCCGAGTACGGGTCGCGCTTCTGGGTGTGGATGAAGTCGGGGAACTTGATGGCGTCCTTGATGAAGAACACCGGGGTGTTGTTGCCGACGAGGTCGTAGTTGCCCTCCTCGGTGTAGAACTTCAGCGCCCAGCCGCGCGGGTCGCGCACCGCGTCGGCCGCGCCGAGGTTGCCCGCGACGGTGGAGAAGCGCAGGAAGGTCTCGGTCTCCTTGCCGACCTCGGAGAGGAACGCGGCCCGCGTCCACCGCGAGACGTCGCGGGTGAGCGTGAAGGTGCCGTAGGCGCCGGCACCGCGCGCGTGGACCACGCGCTCCGGGATGCGCTCGCGGTTGAAGTGGGCGAGCTTCTCCAGGAGGAGCTGGTCCTGGACGAGGACCGGACCACCGACGCCCGCCGTCTCGCTGTTCTGGTTGTCGGCGACCGGCGCGCCGGCCTCCGTGGTGAGCGGTCCCTGCGTCACGTGCGCCTCCTGCGTCCTGTCCTACGCTGCCGTAATCGATCCTACAATAGACAATGTCTAAGTCAAATGAACTTCTAAAGTCACACCTGTTCGGGAACCCGGCAGTGCGACTGTTACGCTGGCCCTCATGAGTGACCTGTTGGAACGACTGCGCGGACGCGGCTGGCGGATGACCGCGCAGCGGCGTGTCGTGGCCGAGGTCCTCGACGGTGATCATGTGCACCTGACCGCCGACGAGGTCCATGCGCGCGCCGTGACGCGACTCCCCGAAATCTCGCGCGCGACCGTCTACAACACGCTGGGCGAGATGGTCACCCTCGGCGAGGTCATCGAGGTCGCGACCGACGGGCGCGCCAAGCGCTACGACCCCAACGCCCACCGGCCGCACCAGCACCTGGTCTGCGGCCGCTGCGGTGCGATCCGTGACGTCCACCCGGGCGGCGACCCGCTGGCGGACCTGCCGGACACCGAGCGCTTCGGCTTCACCATCTCGAACGTCGAGGTCACGTACCGGGGCATCTGCCCGAGCTGCGCGACGACCGCCTGACGCATCGAAGAAGGCCCCCGCCACAGGCGGGGGCCTTCTTCGTGATGCCGCGAGCACGACGAAGGCCCGGATCCAGTGACTGGATCCGGGCCTTCGTTGCTACTGAGTAGCGGGGACAGGATTTGAACCTGCGACCTCTGGGTTATGAGCCCAGCGAGCTACCGAGCTGCTCCACCCCGCGTCGGTAAACCCGACTCTACGGGACGCCCCTCGACCAGCGCAAATCCATGGGGCGGAGCCCTAGGCGGTGAGCTCCTGGTGCAGTGCCTCGCTCAGCCGGGCCGCCCGCTCGGCGACCTCCGCCGGACCCAGCTCCACCGCGCGGGCACACCAGCGGCGCCCCTCGGTCAGCTCCCCGCGGCGTGCCGCGAGCAGCGCGAGCCGGAGCGCGGCACGGCCGTGGCCGGCCCGGGCGGCCCGGGTCCACCACAGGGCGGCCTCGCGCTCGCTGCCCTCGCGGGCGAGGAGCAGCCCGAGGTTGAAGGCGCCGTTGCGGCTGCCGGCCTCCGCCGCCTCGCGGTACCAACGGTCGGCCTCGGCCAGGTCGCCGCGCCCGGCGGCGAGCATGCCGACCCGCACCTGGGCACGCCGGTGCCCCTGCTGGGCCGCCCGCTCGTACCACTCCTCGCACTCGGTCTTCTCCTCCCGGGGCGCGCCGAGGACGGCGGGGCCCGGGTCGGGGCGACGCGCGTCGAGCACCGAGGCGAGCCGGAAGGCGGCCTCGGCGCTGCCGCCGCCGGCGGCGCAGCGCAGGTGGCGCTCGGCGGTCCGCTCGTCGCCGTCCCGGAGGGCGGCGATGCCGACCTGGAGGGCCGCCTCGGTGTGTCCGGCGGCCGCGGCCCGCTCGTACCAGACGAGGGCCGTACGGTCCTCGTCACGGCCCGCGTGGAGGATGCCCAGGTTGAAGGCGGCGTCCACGCTGCCGGCCTCGGCGGCCTTGGAGAACCAGGGCTCGGCGCCGTTGGCGTCGCCGGCCTGCAGGAGCAGTACGGCGAGGGCGTTGGCGGCCTCGCGGTGGCCCGCGTAGGCGGCCCGGCGGTACCACTGCTCGGCCTGCGGGATGCGGTCCTGGGCGGCGCAGAGCAGCCCGAGGTTGTAGGCGCCGTTCACGTCGCCCGCGTCCATGGCGGCCCGGTACCAGCGCTCGGCGGTCTGCTGCTCGCCCCGGGCGGCGTGCAGGGCGCCGAGCGCGTTGGCCGCGTTGCCGTCGCCGTCCTGGGCGGCGCGCAGCCACCACACGGCTGCGCTCTCCTCGTCACCGGCGTCGCGGAGCAGGAAGCCGAGCGCGCAGGCGGCCTTGGCCTCGCCCTCCTTGGCGGAGCTGAGGTACCAGCGGCCGGCCTCCTTGAGCTCGCCCCGGTGCTCCAGGATCGCGCCGAGGTGGAGCGCGGCCCGCCGGTGGCCGCGCGCGGCGGCCTGCCGGAACCACTGCTCGGCCTCGGTCGGCTCGCCGCCGGGCTCTCCCGCGGGACGCCCGGGCACGGCGGTGTCGGCGCCCGTCGCACGGGCGCCGGTGGGCACGATCGCGCCCGTGCCGGGCACCCTGAGCCGGGTGCCGGTGTCGTGCGGGCCGCGGGTCGTCTCGGTGGCGCGGCGCTCCAGGGCGAGGGCGAGCCGGTACGCGGCCTCGCGGTGGCCCTGTTCGGCGGCGGCGCGCAGCCAGCGCTCGGCGCCGACGTCGCTGCGGTGCTCCAGGAGGTCGGCGAGGGCGTACGCGCCGAGGGCGTGGCCCTGCTCGGCGGCCTGGCGCAGCCAGTACTCGGCGGCGGGCTCGTCGCCGCGCTCGCGGTGGTAGCGGCCGAGGGCGTGGGCGGCGGGCGCGGAACCGGCGACGGCGGCGACCCGCCACCAGCCGGCGGCCTCCTCGGCGTATCCACGCTGGTGCAGCAGGACCCCGAGGTTGTTCGCGGCGGCCCGGTCGCCTTCGGCGGTGGCGCCACGCAGATAGGGCTCGGCGCCGTCGAGGTCACCACGGCGCAGCAGCAGCGCGCCGAGGGCGCTCATCGAGGCGAGGTCGCCGCGCTCGGCGGCGCGCCGGTGGCGGGCCTCGGTCTCGGTCTCGTTCTCGGTGTCGGCATCGGTCTCGGCGGTGGTGTCGACGGCCGCATCGACGGCCCCTACTGCCTCGATGATCTCGTCCGCGGCGTTTCTGGCGTGCCGCTGCACAAACCGCCCTGTCTCCAACAGAGTTGCCCTGTCCCCCATAAATACCATCGTCGCACCACCCGCAACCCGAGCACACCTGGTATACCGCAGCCAGTGAGGTCACTCAGCGTTTTGTCGACATGCCCACAGAGAGACAAGTCAAACACGACTCACGCCAACTCGCCCCTTCCCTACCGCTCTTCGGGCCCCCCGTGCACGCCGACACACGACGAGGGCCCGGATCCTTATGGATCCGGGCCCTCGTCCTCTGAGTAGCGGGGACAGGATTTGAACCTGCGACCTCTGGGTTATGAGCCCAGCGAGCTACCGAGCTGCTCCACCCCGCGTCGGTAAACCAACCGTACCACGGTCGCGGGGTGGAAAACCTCAGGTCAGCCGCTTGATCCCGTCGGCTTGAGCTTCGCCCCGGCCTCGGCCGCCTTCTGGAGAGCCGCCTGGAGGTCCTCCTGGGCCTTGCCGTACGCCGCCCAGTCGCCCTTCGCCAGCGCCGCCTCGCCCGCGTCGTACGCCTTCTGCGCGTCGGAGATCGCCTGCTTGAGCGCGGCGTCGTTCGAAGCCGGCGGCGGGTTCGTGGTGCCCGGCGGGGTCGTCGGTGTGGTGGGCGGCGTGGTCGGCGCCTCCACCCCGAAGACCGCGTTGAGCGCCTTGGTGAGGTTGTCCTCGAACACCGTGGTGTCCTTGGTCGTGTCACCTTCCGGCTGGTCCGCGTCCACGTACGACACCGCGACCTTCTTCAGGAGCGGGTAGAGCGCGTTGCGTCCCTGGGCGTAGACCGGCTCCACGTACAGGAATCCGCCGTCGAGCGGGACGGTCAGCAGGTTGCCGTACTGGATGTCGGAGTCGGCGCCCTTCATGTCCCGGACGAAGGTGGCCACGGACGGCAGACCGTTGAGCTTGCTCTGCACCTGCGCCGGGCCCGGCACGTCCTCGGTGACCCGCAGCAGTCTCATCCGACCGTACTCCTTGCTGGTGGCATCGGCGTCGACCGCCATGAAGCCGCCCAGGTTGGGCCGCCCGTTCGGCGTGAACGTCGTCGTCAGCGAGAAGCGCTGCGCCGTGTCCCCGGGCATCTTCATGCTCAGGTAGTACGGCGGGACCGCGTTGCCGTCCTTGTTGGTCGGGTCGTCCGGCACCTGCCAGGCGTCCGAGCCGCTGTAGAACTGCGCGGGGTCGGTGACGTGGTAGCGGGTCAGCAGCTCACGCTGGACCTTGAACATGTCCTGCGGGTACCGCAGGTGCTTCATCAGGTCGCCGCTGATCTCGGACTTGCCCTTGACCGTGCCCGGGAAGGCCTTCATCCAGGTCTTCAGGACCGGGTCCTGGGTGTCCCACTGGTAGAGGTTCACCGTGCCGTCGTAGGCGTCGACGGTGGCCTTCACCGAGTTGCGGATGTAGTTGACCTGGTTCTGCTGGGCGACGACCGCGCGCTGCTGGTTGCCGACGGTCAGGGAGTCGGCGGTGGTGTCGCCGAGCGTGGTGCGCGAGGCGTACGGGTAGCCGTTGGTCGTCGTGTAGGCGTCGATGACCCACTGGATCCGGCCGTCGACGACCACCGGGTAGGCGTCGCCGTCGATGGTCAGCCACGGCGCGACGGCCTCGACGCGCTCCTTGGGCGTGCGGTTGTAGAGGATCCGCGAGCCCTCGCCGATGGCCCCCGAGTAGAGGATCTGCGGCTCGCTGAAGGCCACCGCGTACGCGGCGCGGTTGAAGGTGTTGGAGAGGTTGACCCCGCTCTTGCCCTCGTAGCTGGTGGTCTTCTCGCCGTTCTCCTCGTAGTCCAGCTCCTTCTGCGGACCGCCGACGATCGAGTACTGATCGGTCTTCTCGCCGTAGTAGATCTTCTGCTGGTACGGGCCGAGCATGCCCGTGGTCGGCAGTCCGGCCTCGGTGAAGACCGGGGAGCCGTTGGCATCGGTCTGCGTGCCCGCGGCCATGATCGCGCCGTAGCCGTGGGTGTAGGTGAAGTGGTCGTTGATCCAGTTCCGCTTCGGGATGCCCTTGATGTTGAGCTCACGGAGACCGACGACGGTGTCCTTGCCCGCGTACCGGTCCACGTCCAGGGTCGTCGGGAACTGGTAGTACTTCCGCTTCTGCTCCAGCTGCTGGAACGTCGGCGAGACGATGTTCGGGTCGAGGACGCGGTAGCTGGCCGCCGAGTCGGCGTCCGTGCGCAGCTGGTCCTTGGCCTTCACCGTCGACTTGCCCGAGTAGTTCTCGGGCTTCGTCCCGTCGATCGCGTACGCCTTGCGGGTCGCGTCGATGTTCTTCTGGATGTACGGCGCTTCCTTGGCCTGCTCGTTCGGCTGGACCTGGAACTTCTGCACGATGGCCGGGTACAGGCCGCCGATCAGGATCGCGGACAGCACCATCAGACCGAAGCCGATCACCGGCAGCTGCCAGGTGCGGCGCCAGAGCGTGGCGAAGAACAGCACGGCGCAGATCGCGGCGATGCAGAACAGGATGGTCTTCGCCGGCAGGTAGGCGTTGGCGTCGACGTACCGCAGACCCGTCCAGTTGCCGGTGGCCTTGAAGTCGCTGGACTTCACGGCCAGGCCGTACCGGTCGAGCCAGTACGCCACGGCCTTCAGCGACACGAAGACGCCGAGCAGCACCGAGAGGTGGCCGGTGGCCGCGGCGGTGGCACGCGCGCCCGGGCTGGTGATCCGCAGCCCGCCGTACAGGTAGTGCGTGAGCGCGGCGGCGATCAGCGACAGGACGGCGGCGGCGAAGCCGAACGCGAGCAGGAACCGGTACCAGGGCAGGTCGAAGGCGTAGAACGACACGTCGAGCCCGAACTGCGGGTCCTTCTGGCCGAACTTCACGCCGTTGATCCACATCAACCAGGTGCGCCACTGCCCGGAGGCCGAGGCGCCGGCGATCAGCGCCACCAGGGCGGTGACCGCGAGCAGCACCCACTTCTTGAACGGCGCGAGGCCCATCCGGTACCGGTCGAGGCTCTGCTGCTCCAGCGACATCGCGCTGAGCGGCGGCCGCAGTCGGTACGCCAGCCAGATGTTCAGGCCGACGGCGAGCCCCATCAGCAGACCGAAGACGGCGAAGAGGCCGATCTTGGTCCAGAGCGTGGTGGTGAACACGGACGAGTAATTGACCGAGCGGTACCAGAGCCAGTCCGTCCAGAACCCGGCGAACATCACGAACGCCATGGCCAGCACGGCCAGTACCCCGAGTGTCATGAGCAGGGTTCGGGCCCGCCGGGACGGCCGGCCGACTCTCATCCTTGGCCCGGACGGGCTACCGCCGCGGTCCGGCATCTGGAAAGCCAACGTGCGCCCCTCGATGTTGATGCGTCTGAAAGCAGGCCCCGCGATCGTAGAGCCCACTCATGCAACTTACTGAGGCTTTACCTAGTTCCCGTGTTCCGGGGAAGAGGAGGCAGGATGTTGGTCATGTCCAACGTTTCCCCCTCCGGCCCGGCAATGGCCGCGAGCCCCCTCACCCGCGCGGTACTCGAGATCGACGAGTACGCGGCGGGCCTCGGCTGGGACCAGCCGGCCCGCCTGTTCGCCCTGGTCGACACCGCACGGCTGCGCGCCAAGGAACCCGCGCTCGCCTCCCAGCTGGGCCTGGGTGACGATGCCACCGCCTACACCCCGATCGAGCAGGAGAAGCTGCCGCGCGGGAAGCCCCTCGACGAATTCCTCGGCACGATCGCCTGGCCCGCGGGCGTGGCCGGCTGCGCCATGACGGTGGAGCGGCTCATGCTGCCCCCGTCGGCGGAGGCCCAGGTCCCGCAGGGCCTCAACGAGAAGCAGCTCGCCAAGTGGGTGGCCGCCCACCCGGACCGCCAGGAGGTGCGGATGACCGTGGCGGTGCTGCGCGGCGGCGCGCGCGAGGCGGCGATCCGGCTGCGCGAGAAGGACACGGCCACCGAGGTCCTCACCGGCCCCGACCTGGTGCCGGGCCTCGCCGAGGCCCTGGCGGCGACCTTCGAGTCCTGAGACCCGGCCCTCACGGACGAAGGGGCTCCCGGTCGATGCGACCGGGAGCCCCTCTCTCGTCGTACGCGCGCGTGGTCAGCTCTTCGAGCAGCTCGGCAGGGACTTCGTGTCGCCCGCGCGGAGCTTCTCCAGGGACTTCGTGGCGTCGTCGATGGTGTCCACCTTGACCAGGGTCAGCCCGTCCGGCGTGTCCCTCGCGGCGTTCTCGCAGTTGTCGGCCGGGGTGAGGAAGTACCGGGCGCCCGCGTTGCGCGCGCCGACCAGCTTCATCTCGATACCGCCGATCGGGCCGACCTTGCCCGCGTCGTCGATGGTGCCGGTGCCCGCGATGAACCGGCCGCCGGTGAGGCTCTCCGGGGTGAGCTTGTCGACGATGCCGAGGGCGAACATCAGCCCGGCGCTGGGGCCGCCGACATCGGCCAGGTTGATGTCGATCGTGAACGGGAAGACGTGGTCGGTGCCGGCCTGGATGCCGACGACGGCCCGGTCGCCCTCCTTGGACGTGGTGGTCGTGATGACCACCTTCCGGGTGACGGTCGGCTCCTTGCGGGCCTTCTCGGCCGCGGCCGCCTCCTTGGCGGGCACGATCGTGAACTCGACGTCCTGGCCGGGCTTGCGCTTCACGACCTGCTTGGCGACATCGGCCTGCGCGGTGATCGCCACCCCGTCGACGGCCTTGATCACGTCGCCGGCGTGCAGCTTGCCCTCGGAGGGCGAGCCCTTGATCACCGAGCCGACGACGACCCGGGAGACGACCGGGATGTTCAGCTCCTTGAGGGCGGCCACCTTGGCGCTCTCCTGGGACTGGCTGAACTCCTCGGCGTTCTCCTGGCTCGACTCCTCCTCGGTCTTGCCGTCCGGGTAGAGCGTGTCGTGCGGGACCACCACGTTGTCGTGGGCCAGCCAGCCGTAGACGGCCTCGACGGCGTTCATCTTGTAGTCCGCGCTGGTGACACGGACCGTCGTCATGTTGAGGTGCCCGTCGGTCGGGTAGGTCTTGCGCCCCGAGATGTGCAGAACGGGCTCTCCCCGGGCCTCGCCGAGGGTGTTGACCGTGGGGCCCGGGCTCATCTCCGCGTACGGCACCGGGATCAGGACGCCCGCGATGAGCAGACAGATCAGGACCAGGGTGGAGGCGAGCATCGTCGCGGTGCGGCGTGGCATGGAACGACAGTACGGGACTCGTCTGTGGGTGCACCCCTGGGGCGGTCCGTACGAGGCGGCGGGCGTCAGCTCGACGGCGAGGTGGTGACACCACCGGCGGCGGTGGCCGGTTCGAGCTCTACGCGAGCGGAATCGTGGGGCGTGGTGTGGGAGCGTTCCATCGCGTCCCGGAAGCGTGCGTAGCCGGCGAGTTCGGCCACGTCACCTATGGTCTTGTTCCTCGAAGCCCAGCTTCCCCATATCGCCGCGCCGACGACTGCGAAAAGCGGAATCAGCAACCAGGCCAGCGCTGCCATCCCGACCTCCCATCCCCAGTGAGTTGATCAGCAGACTGTGTCATCTGTGAGGTCAACGCTGGCGCCTGGAAGCCGGTTACGCAAATCGGGCGTTCGGCTACGCCCTGTCGGCGCGTCGCCTTGCGGGCCCGGCAGCCACAGGTGACGGGCTCAGCAAGCTCCGACCCTCCCCCAGCCTCCGGCCGGGGGGACTCCCACACCAGGGGGTGACGGGCTCAGCAAGCCCCGACCCACTCCTCGGTGCCGTCCGAGAAGGTCTGGTGCTTCCAGATGGGGACCTCGTGCTTGAGGTCGTCGATGAGCTTGCGGCTGGCATCGAAGGCCTCGCCGCGGTGCGGGCAGGAGACGGCCACGATCACCGCGATGTCACCGACGACCAGGTCACCCACGCGGTGCACGGCGGCCAGCGCGCGGACCGGGTAGTTCGCGACGACCTTCTCCGCGACCCGGCGCAGCTCCGCCGCGGCGGTGGGGTGGCAGGAGTAGCCCAGACCGTCGACGTCGGCGCCGCCGTCGTGGTTGCGCACGGTGCCCACGAAGAGCGTCGTGCCGCCCGAGGCGTCGTCCCCGACCGCCCGGAAGACCTCGTCGAGGGAGAGCGGGGTCTCCCGGATCGCGAGGAGCTTGATCGGGTCGTCGGCGGCCTGCTCGCCGGGGTGGTCAAAGGTCGGTGCCATGGCCCCATGGTGCCGCACGCGCGCGGGATCCCGGAATAGCGGTTTCGACCGGTCGTCGGCGGCCTCCGTAGGAGGGTCCTACAGGCCGCCGCACGCCTCCCCGGTCAGATCCCCCGCCGCTTCCGCATCTGCCGGACGAGCGCCGCCGTACCGAGCAGCGCCACCGTCGCACCGGCCGCGCCCGCCGCCGTGGCGTCCTTGCGGCCCAGACGGCGTCCGGCGACCGTGTGGCGGCCCTCGACCTCCTCCAGGAGCGCGGCGAGGACCTCCTCGTTCGTCCACTTCGGCCGCCAGCCGGCATCGTGCAGCCGACCGACGCTCACCACCCACGGGTGCATCGTGTACGCCAGGTCGCCCGCCGGGGACGGGGTGAGCCCGATCCGGTGGAGCCGGGCCGCCGCGCCGAGGGCGACGGCGGAGGGCAGCTCCATGCGCCGGATCCCGGAGAGCTCCTCGACCTCCTCCTGCTCCAGCCAGCCCTCGCAGCCGACCGCGAACTCCCCGTCGACCTTCTCGAGAGCCGCGTACTCCAGGGCGCTGACCAGGTCCTCCACGTGGCAGAACTGCCAGGTGGGCCGGGATCCGGCGACGACGAGCAGCCGGGGCGACTCGAAGTAGCGGGTCAGCGCCGTGTCCGTACCGCCGACGAGGACGGCCGGGCGGACGACGGTGACGTTCAGGCCGGGATGCGCGCGCGGGGCCCGGCGGCCGAGGCGCTCGATCTCCAGCATGTCGCCCACGCCGGTGGCCTCCGCCGTGGCCCTGAGCTCGGCGTCCTCGGAGAGCGGGATGTCGTTGTCGGGCAGGGCGCCGTAGACCATCGCGGAGGTGCACAGCACCACCCGGTGGACACCGGCCGCCGCGGCGGCGGTCAGCACGGTCTGCGTGCCGCGCACGTTGTAGGCCGTCCGGGCGGCGGGGTCGGTCTCCAGGTCGAGGTCGACGGCCAGGTGCACGACGACGTCCGCGCCGCGCAGCTTCTCGGCGATGGCCGGGTCGCGCACGTCGAGGATGTGCCACTGCGCCTCGGCGACCTCGCCCCGGCGCTCGTCGATGGCGACGACCTTCTTGATCTCCTCGGAGGCGGCGAGGCGCCGGGTCAGCAGGTCACCGACGCCGGAAGCGGCGCCGGTGACCGCGACGACGGGGCCGCGCACGGCGGACCGGGTTGAGTGGTTTCGCGCTCCGCGAACCTGTGGATCTGGGGAACTCACCGGGCGTCTCCAGCGGTTGTCTTCAGTACGTACACGGATGACGCGTACGGACCAGGTGGCGTCCATCCTGCCGCAGGGCACGGCCCGGCGGAGCACCGAGCCCATTTCCGGCCCGGATGTCTACGCTGGTGGTGTGCGGGGCCTGTCTGGACAGGCCCTGGTCGGGCAGTCGCCGTCGGCAGGAGGCCGGCGGCCCTACGAGCCGAGGAAACCTGTGAGTGACACCCCATTCGGATTCGGCCTTCCGCCGGAGGAGCCGGAGAACGGCGACGAGGGCAAGAAGAAGGACCCCGCCGGAGGTGGCCAGGGGTCCGGTGGCCAGGGCGGCGGCAACCCCTTCGGGGCGAACCCGTTCGGCTTCGGCGGACTGCCCGGCATGGGCGGTCCGAGCGGTCAGGGCGGAGCGGACAATCCGTTCGCGGCGATGTTCGGCTCGCTGAACCCCAACGATCTGGGTGCCGCCTTCCAGCAGCTCGGGCAGATGCTGAGCTACGAGGGCGGTCCCGTGAACTGGGACATGGCCAAGCAGATCGCGCGCCAGGTGGTGGCCCAGGGCACCGCCGACGGCACCAAGGACGCCAGCGTGGGTCCGGCGGAGCGGTCCGCGGTCGAGGAGGCCGTGCGCCTGGCCGATCTGTGGCTGGACGGCGTGACCTCGCTGCCCTCCGGGGCGAGCACGGCCGTGGCCTGGAGCCGCGCGGAGTGGGTCGAGGCGACGCTGCCGGCGTGGCAGCAGCTCGTGGACCCGGTCGCCGAGCGGGTCGGCGCGGCGATGGGCGATGTCCTGCCGGAGGAGATGCAGGCCATGGCGGGCCCGCTGATCGGCATGATGCGCTCCATGGGCGGCGCCATGTTCGGCCAGCAGATCGGGCAGGCCGTGGGCGCGCTCGCCGGTGAGGTCGTCGGTTCGACGGACATCGGTCTGCCGCTCGGCCCGGCCGGGCGGGCGGCGCTGCTGCCGCTGAACATCGAGGCCTTCGGCAAGGACCTGGGCGTGCCCTCCGACGAGGTGCGGCTCTACCTGGCCCTGCGCGAGGCCGCCCACCAGCGTCTCTTCGCGCACGTGCCGTGGCTGCGCGCGCATCTGTTCGGTGCGGTCGAGGGGTACGCGCGGGGGATCAAGGTCGACACCTCGAAGCTGGAGGAGGCGGTGGGCCAGCTCGACCCGACGCACCCGGAGCAGCTTCAGGAGGCGCTCCAGCAGGGCATGTTCCAGCCGGAGGACACCCCCGCGCAGAAGGCGGCCCTGGCCCGGCTGGAGACGGCGCTCGCGCTGGTCGAGGGCTGGGTGGACGCGGTGGTCCACGAGGCCGCCAAGTCGCGGCTGACCTCGGCGGACGCGCTGCGCGAGACGCTGCGCCGGCGCCGGGCCTCGGGCGGTCCCGCCGAGCAGACCTTCGCCACGCTGATCGGTCTGGAGCTCCGTCCGCGGCGGCTGCGGGACGCGGCGCGACTGTGGGCCTCGCTGACCGACGCGCGCGGCGTGGACGGCCGTGACGGTCTGTGGGAGCACCCGGACATGCTGCCGACGGCGACCGACCTGGACGACCCGGACGGCTTCGTGCACCGCGAGCACCTGGACTTCTCCGAGCTCGACAAGATGCTCGGTGAGGCGGCCAAGGGCGACGCCCCCGAGGACGGGGACGGCAAGGAGTGACTCTGCACGACGACGCGGTCCTCGTGCTCAAGGAGTACGAGGACCAGCCGGAGCTGCGTGACCTGTACCTGGATCACCTGGACGCGCATCCGGACGGCATGTACAAGCCCTGCGGGGCCGGGCATCTGACCTCCAGCGCGCTGGTGGTGGACCCCGCACGCGGGCGCGTGCTGCTGACCCTGCACAAGAAGCTGGGCATGTGGCTGCAGATGGGCGGCCACTGCGAGCCGGGGGACGCGACCGTGGAGTCGGCCGCGCTGCGGGAGGCGACCGAGGAGTCGGGGATCACGGGGCTGACCCTGCTGCCCGGCGGCCCGGTGCGGCTCGACCGGCATCCGATCCCGGCACCCTGTCACTGGCACCTGGACGTGCAGTACGCGGCGCTGGCCCCGGCCGGTGCGGTGGAGCAGATCAGCGAGGAGTCGCTGGACCTGCGCTGGTTCGCGTACGAGGACGTGGCGGGCGTGGCGGACACGTCGGTGGTGCGGCTGATGGAGAGCACGCTGGCGCGGCTTTCGTAGCGCACGCGCGTGAGGGGCGGTCGGCATGCCGACCACCCCTCACGTCTGTCCGGTGCTCAGTTCCAGGCGTTGTTCTGGTTCTGGGCGTGGGATCCGTGCTGTCCGGCGCCGAACTGGGCGGCGATGCCCTGGCCGATGGCCGCGTTCTGCGGGGGCATGACCTCGCTGGGCTGGACGAGCGCGAAGCCCTGGCCGAGGAAGCTGAGCTCCCAGCCCTCGCCCGTGTTGCCGCGGCGGCTGCGGATGTTGGAGTTGTGCGTCTGCGCCTGCATCTGGACGCGCAGCCCGGTGGACCAGGCGACGATCGCGTCCGCGTCGACGCTCACGTACTTGTCGGGCGTGACCTGCATCATCAGCGGCTGCCCCGAGGTCATCAGGGCGACCTTGCCGCGGCCGGAGATGTTGAGCTGGTACTTGCCGGTGCCGGAGACCCCGTACTGGCTGTCGACGGCGATGACCTCGGTGTGGAGGGTCGAGTCGAGCGCCAGGACGTAGGAGCTGTCGACGGTCAGGCCCTCCTGCTCGATCTCCACGACGTGGACGTACTGGGCGAGGTTGGCGAGGTAGACCGTGCCCTGGCCGGAGCAGCGCATCAGGTCCAGGCCCTCGCCGGTGCGGGCCTGGGCCCGCCGCTGGCTCGGGGTCTTGTACTCGCCGTCGAAGTCGACGAGTCCCTGGTACGCGACCATGGCGCCCTTACGGGCGAGGACGTCGTCCTGCCCGGTGAGGCTGACCCGCAGGAGCTGCGGGTTCTGGATGACGTACCGCTCCTGGCTCTGCTGTTCGGCGTGGTTGAAAAGCGGGCTCTGCATGGTGTGTTCTCGCTCCCCTCAGCCCCGGACCCGCAGGCGGTCGGTACTGTCTTCGCTCGGCTGTACGACGACGATGCCCTGGCCGGAGAAGGCCATCTGGAATGCCTCGCCGCTGCCCCGCCCGATGAGGGAGGAGGCCTTGAAGCTGCGCTTGCCCTTGACCTTGAGCGACGGCGACCAGGCGACGAGCGCGTCGGGGTCGACGTAGGTCTCGTCGTCGCCGCGGCCGCAGTCGACGACGATCGGCGTGCCGCGCGAGGTCAGCGCGACCCAGCCGGTGCCGGCGATCTCCACGTTGAACAGGCCCTGGCCGGCGAACTTGGCGAGTCCCTTGACCCTCTCGACGCCCCACTGGAGGTGCGCGTCGAAGGCGAGCAGGTTGGTGCCGTTGACCGAGATGGAGTCGTTCTGGAGGTTGATCACGACGACGTCGGCGCCGTAGTCGGCGAGGTAGAGCAGCCCGTCGCCGGAACACTTCATGATGGGCGTGCCCTCGCCGGTGGCCCACTCCTTGGCGACCTGACGGGCGGCCGGCGGGTTGGGCTCGTAGGTGATGTACCCCTCGTAGGAGACCATCGAGCCGGTCCGGGCGTAGAGGTCCTGGCCGGAGGCCATGGCCACCCTGAGCATGGTGCGGCCGTGGTTCTCCATCCGGGCCGCGACGGGGGTCGGGGCGTAGCCCGCGAGTTGCTGGTTCATGACTTCGGGCTCCCTCAGACCTCGTAGGGCTGGACGACGATGAAGTTGCCGGGGGCTCCCCGGAACTGGAGGTTCACGGTCTCTCCGCTGTGGCCCGGGTAGGCGTTGCGGCGGAGCCGCACCTGGCTGGAGAGGATGACCTGGGACGCGGACGACCAGGCGACGACGGCGTTGCAGTCGGCGAAGGTCGTCGGCGTGACGGGCAGCACCACGGGCACGCCGTGGGTCTTCACGACGACGGTGCCGGTGCCCTGGAACTGCATGGTGAACAGGGCGCCGCCGGGGATGCCGTGGCCCTCGATGCGCCGCACCTCGTACTGCAGGGACTCGTCGAACGCGAGGACGTTCTCCGCGGAGACGCAGATGCCGTCGCCCTGGAGCTCGATCGGGTGCAGATGGGCACCCTCCTCGGCGAGGAAGAGCTGGCCACGGCCGGTGCAGCGCATGAGCTGCATCTCCTGGCCGGTGGCGTTGCCGACGATCCGGCCGGTGAAGCCGGCGCCCTTGTGGGAGAAGTCGACCTTGCCCTGGTACATGACCATGGAGCCCTGCCGGGCGAGGACGGGCGTCGCGCCCATCGCCAGGTCGACCCGCATGAGCTGCTGGTTCTGCGGGGTCCAGCGGGCGCCGGTGGGGGTCTCCTTGTACGGCGCGAGCGCGGCGGCGAGCCCCGCTCCGGTCGCCGGAACACCCTGCGGGACGCCGGGCTGCTGACCGTACGCCGGCTGCTGCCCGTACGGGGCGGGGGCGGCCTGCCCGTACGGAGGCTGGCCCGGAACGGGGTACTGCCCTGGTGCCTGGGGCGGCACCTGCCCGGGGTACTGGCCCGGGGGCTGTCCCGGGACCTGCCCGTACTGGGGCTGCTGCGGCGGCTGCCCGTAGGGGGCGGGGGCCGGTGCGGGCGGCGGGACCGGCGCGGGCGCCAACGGCGCCACCATCGTCGGCTGCGTGTGCACCGGCTGTGCCGGGGCGGGCGGGGCCGGCGGCCCGCCGAACGCGGGCGCGGGTGCCACGGGCGCGCCGAAGGCGGGCGCGGGGGCCGGGGCCGCCGGAGCGCCGAAGGCCGGGGGCGCCGTCGCCTGCGGCGGCGGGGCGAAGCCGGGAGCCGCGCCCTGCTGCTGCGGCGCGACGGGCTCTTCCTCGGCGACCTCGCCGCCGAAGTTCCGCAGGAGCGCGTCCAGGCCGCCGTCGAAGCCCTGGCCGACGGCGGCGAAGCGCCACACGTCCTTCAGATAGAAGTCGCCGAGCATCACCGCGCGCTCGGTGGTGAACTCCGCACCCGTGAAGGCGTACCGGGCGACCTCCTCGCCGCCCGCCACGATCCGCAGGTGACCGGGGCCGACCTGCGACATCTGGCCGGCGCCGTCGATCGTCGCGGTGAACGACAGCTTGTGGATGTTGGCGGGGATGCGGTCGAGAGTCACGCGGAAGGACTCGGTGTCACCGGACTGCGCCCCGAGCAGCTGGACGGACTCCTCGGGCGTCTTCGGCTGGTTGAAGAAGACGAAGTAGCGGTCGTCGGAGAGCCGCTCGTCCGCGTCGAGTCCGAAACAGCTGATGTCGAAGCTCAGCCCGGGCGCTGCGATCTGCACACCGATGTACAGGTCGGTCCCGGCGGTGAGATCACTGATCTTGGCCTTGTGGCCGCGTTGGAATTCCCTGGCCATGCGTAACGACCGTCCCCCATCCCGAATGGCGAATGCTCGCGCCAGGCTAACGGGTGAGTGCGACATTGAGACAGGGCAGGTCGTTTTCGGTACGGAATCGGGAAACACCGCTCACCCGCGTACGGACGGTGTCACTCCTCGCGAGCGGCCGGGAGGTGTCATTCCTCGCGAGCGCCCGGGAGGTGCGGCAGGCGCTCGGCCGCGACCACGCCCTCCAGATAGCCGCGTGCCCGCTCGGTGCGGGGGTAGGCCTCCAGGAGCCGCCAGAACCTGGGGCCGTGCCCGGGGACCAGCAGATGGGCCAGCTCGTGCAGCAGGACGTAGTCCACGACGTACTCGGGCATGCCCTGGAGCCGGTGGGAGAGGCGGATGCTGCCCTCGGAGGGGGTGCAGGAGCCCCAGCGGGTGTTCTGGTTGGTGACCCAGCGCACTGAGCTGGGGCGGGCGCGGCCGTCGAAGTACTGCTCGGACAGGCGCAGCGCCCGCTCGGTCAGCTCGCGGTCCCCGAGGACGCTGCGGCTCTCCTGGGCGGCGAGCTTGTCCAGCATCACGCCGACCCAGCGGCGCTCCTCCGCCTCGGACATCCGGGCCGGGATGAGCACCACGGTCCGGTCGCCCTCGCGGTAGGCCGAGACGGTTCTGCTCCGTCGTGGGCTTCTGCGGACCTCGACCGCACTCGTCCCCGCACCGCGGTGCGGCTTGTCGGTCACGCTGCGCTGTGGGTCGGCGGGCACGGCCCCGACGTTACCCGCTGTCAGCGGGGGAAGTCCCGCCTCCGGGGCGGTTTCGGCAACGATCCGCTCACACCCCACACCATTTGAATGACTAATCCCCTTGCCTGTGGACAACTTTCGGCGACCGTCACGGCGGCGGGGCATTCTCGGATCGGGACGGCGAATGGCCGTTGCCGATCATGAAGCTGTCGATCATGAATGCGGGGGCGGGGGAAATGCATCCGATGGTGAAACCGGCGCTGCGGCGGGCCTGGCGGAGTCTCCACCGCGTCCAGTTCGGAGTCACTCCCGCGCACGCGGTGGTGCTCGACCCGGTCGACCAGGAGACGGGGACGCTGCTCGGGCTGCTCGACGGCACCCGCGGGACGGAGCTGCTGCGGGCGGAGGCGAGGAACCTGGGCCTGCCGCACGGACGCCTCGACGCGCTCCTCGGGCGGCTCGGATCGGCCGGGCTGCTCGCCGACGCCTTGACGGGGCGTCCGGGGAAGGTGGGGCCGGCGGCCGGCGCCGTGGACTCGGCCCTCGATCCGCTCCGCGCCGACCTCGCCTCCCTCTCCGTCGTCCACCCCGAGCCGGAGCGGGCGGTTCGGACCCTGGCGGCCCGGCGCACCCTGCGCGTCCAGGTCCGGGGCGCGGGGCGGGTGGGGTCGATGGTGGCGGCGCTGCTCACGGCGGCGGGGGTGGGCGGGGTCGAGGTCGTCGACTCGGGCCGGGTGGAGCCCTGGGAGACGTCCCCGGGCGGGCTGCCGGCCGAGGCCGTCGGCGAGCGCCGGGCGACGGCGGCCCGCCGTCTGGTCGGCCGGTGGCGGAGGTCACGCGGTCCGAGCGGATCGGGTGAGAGCGCCGGCGGTGTCGGACTGTCACTCGTCGTGGTGACGCCGCGGGACGGTCTCGGCGCGTACGTCCCCGATCCGCTCCCGGCCCGGCGATGGGTCTCCACCGGGACCCCTCACCTGTACGCCGGGGTCCTTGAGGCGACGGGGATCGTCGGGCCGCTCGTCCTGCCGGGCGGTACGGCGTGCGCGCGGTGTCTCCAGGAGGAGCGGACGGACCGGGAGCCGGTCTGGCCCCGGCTGCTCGCCCAGTGGCGTTCCGGCGCCCCGCACCCGCTGCCCGCTTGCGATCTGGGCCTCGCGACGGCGGTGGCGGGCCTTGCCGCAGCCCACGCGCTGGCCTTTCTGGACGGTGATCTCCCGGCGAGCACGGGCACCCGCTGGGAGGCGTCTCTGCCGCTGTCGGAGTGGCGGGCGGAGCGGCTGAGACCGCATCCGGACTGCCCTTGCGGGGCGGCGCGCGGCGGAGAGGGGGAGTGTGCCTCGGCAGCCGGAGGCGCGCAGGACACAATGGCGGGGTAACGGCCCTGCGCGGCACGGCAGGGCCAACCGCCCTGCGCGGCACGGCAGTCTGGGTTTTGGAGGGGCGCGTATGTCTGATCTTCCCCGGAAGGCGGTCACCCGGACCGCCAAGTTGGCCGCGTTGCCGCTCGGCTTCGCGGGCCGGGCCACCTGGGGCCTCGGCAAGCGGATCGGCGGGAGATCGGCGGAACTCGTCGCCCGCGAGCTGCAGCAGCGCACGGCCGAGCAGTTGTTCAAGGTGCTCGGCGAGCTCAAGGGCGGGGCGATGAAGTTCGGGCAGGCAATGTCCGTCTTCGAGTCGGCCCTTCCCGAGGAGGTGGCCGGGCCCTACCGGGCGGCGCTGACGAAGCTTCAGGACGCCGCACCGCCGATGCCGACGCGGACGGTGCACGCGGTCCTGGAGGAGCGGCTGGGCGCGGAGTGGCGGGAGCTGTTCCTGGAGTTCGAGGACAAGCCGGCGGCGGCCGCCTCGATCGGGCAGGTGCACCGGGCCGTGTGGCACGACGGGCGCGAGGTCGCGGTGAAGGTGCAGTACCCGGGCGCCGGGGAGGCCCTGCTCTCCGACCTGACACAGCTGAGCCGCTTCGCCCGGCTGCTCGGTCCGCTGATTCCGGGGATGGACATCAAGCCGCTGATCGCCGAGATGCGGGACCGGGTCTCGGAGGAGCTGGACTACGCGCTGGAGGCGGCGGCCCAGCAGAAGCACGCGGAGGAGTTCGCCGACGACCCGGATGTGCTGGTCCCGGCGGTGGTGCACCGCGCGGAGCAGGTCCTGGTGACCGAGTGGGTGGACGGCATCCCGCTCGCGGAGGTGATCGCGGACGGCACGGAGGAGCAGCGGGACCGGGCGGGCCAGCTTCTGGCCCGCTTCCTCTTCTCGGGCCCCGCGCGCACGGGTCTGCTGCACGCCGATCCGCACCCGGGGAACTTCCGGCTGCTGCCCGGCCCCGACGAGGACGGGGGGCCGGAGGGCTGGCGGCTCGGGGTGCTCGACTTCGGCACCGTGGACCGGCTGCCCGGCGGGCTGCCGGAGACGATCGGCACCTGTCTGCGGATGACGCTCGCCGGTGAGGCCGAGACCGTCTACGAGTTGCTGCGGGCGGACGGCTTCGTCAAGGAGTCCATGGCGCTCGACCCGGACGCGGTCCTGGAGTACCTGCTGCCGATCATCGAGCCGGCGGAGGCGGAGTCCTTCCTCTTCACCCGCGGCTGGATGCGTACCCAGGCGGCCCGCATCGCCGACCCCCGCTCCCCCGCCCACCAGCTGGGCAAGCAGCTCAACCTGCCGCCCGCGTACCTGCTGATACACCGGGTGACGCTGAGCACGATCGGGGTCCTGTGCCAGCTGAACGCGACGGTGAGCCTGCGGGCCGAGCTGGAGGAATGGCTGCCGGGCTTCCTGGAACCGGCGGACGAGACCCCCTAGGAGGGCGGGCTCACCACCAGGAGGAGTCGAGGCGGCCCTCGATCGCGCGGATGTTGGCGCGGGCGCAGTCCTCGCAGAAGTAGGTGCGCCGACCGTTCTCCACCGAACAGGTCCAGGTCAGCGGCAGGGTGTCGGCCGTCTTGCCGCAGCGCGCGCAGACGAGGGGCCCCTCGGGGGTACGGGCTTCGTTCACCCTTGTGACGATAACCCGACGAAGGGCCGGGGTCCCGACAACGCACCGCGGGGGCCGGTCCGTTCGGACCGGCCCCCGCGGGGGCGCCCCTGGGGGCGCGGTTTCGATCAGTGCATGACGGCCATGGCCAGCGCGCGGCGGGCGCGCAGCGAGACGCGCTCGGCGCGGCGCTGCATGCGTCGGGCGGCGACCAGGCGCACGGCCTGGCGTTCCGCGTCGACCTCACGCAGACGCTCGTGCATATGAGCACGGGCCAGGGCTTCTGGGGCGAGTTGCATTTCACGGGTCCTGTTCTGACGCGCGGTGGGCGCGGCGGAGGGGAAGAAGACTGGGGTCGCGGAGCCGGCGGGCTCGCTGGTGGAAGAGGTCATCGGGGCCTGCTTCTGGGGATCGTGCGTGAGGGGGCGGTCGATGGTTCCGGTGGCGCTCATGCCGCGACCGGGTTCTTGCGCGGACGGCCACGGGGCCGCTTGCGGGCAACGACCACGCCCTGGACGAAGAGCTCTCCGCCCCAGACGCCCCACGGCTCGCGCCGCTCCTTGGCGCCGGCCAGGCAGGCGGCCACCAGCGGGCAGGTCCGGCAGAGGGACTTCGCGTACTCGACGTCGGCCGGGGACTCCGCGAAGAAGACCTCGGGGTCGTAGGCGCGACAGGGGACGGGGACGCCCAGGTTCTCGATGGCGTCGTCGAGCGCGGTGAGCGTGGTGAGGGGGGTCAAAGCGGGGTCCTCCGTGAGGCCGGGCAGGGGGATCGATTCGGAAGGCGGTACGGACGGGGCGTGCGCTTCGAGTTGCACGGTGGTCTTTCCTCGTCTGGTCGTTCCGGCCTGTTGACCGGGGTTTCGGCTGGTACCGGGTGTGTCTGTCCCGAGGCGCCTTCGTGTCGTCGTCCTCGTTCGGAGACAAACAAAAGGGCCGCGGATCCCGGGTGGGGTTCCGCGGCCCTGAAGGCGCCGGTCTGATCATGGATCAGACTGGATCACTCCAGGGTTCGAGCCCACGGAAGGCCCACATCTTGTGGTCATGCGTCGTCGTCTGCTGCTGGGTGCCGGCACCGGTCGCCGCAAAGTCATAGGCCTTGGCCTTGCCTGCTGCTCCTGCTTCCAGTGCCTTGGTCGGTCGCTCATTGCGCAGCTCCACGGCAGGCCGCATACCGAGACCGGCAAGGCCGGCGACGGACAGACCGGTGCCAATGAACGCCGAGGCGGAGAAGCCGAGCGAGCAGGTGGAGGCGACGGAGCGATCGGTCATTTTGACGGTGCTGACGAAGCTGGCAGCGCTGACGGAGCCGGCGGTGCTGGTCTGAATGATGTTGCTGATCACGTGGAATCGCCTCCTCTCGGCGTCTCGGAGGGCTCGGGTGCGAGCCGGACCCTCGTATGTATTTGGACAAGTACAGCACAGAGACAGGGCTTCTAAGAAGCCGCTGTTTCCGTGGTTAAGAACCTATGGGGCCTGACGGGGCAGGCGCAAACTATTTTTCCCACGAGTTTTCCTCAGGTCTCGTCGACTCCCGCCCCGCCCTCCCCACCTGCGCAGATGGCCAGGACGTCGTCCCCGAAGCGGACCAGCTTGCGGGCGCCGACGCCGGAGATCGCGGAGAGCTCCCCGCCGGTGGCGGGGACCCGCTCGGCGATGGCCATCAGCGTCTTGTCGGTGAACACGCAATACGCCGGCTGGCCGAGCTCCCTGGCCTGTTCCGAGCGCCAGTCGCGGAGCCGCTCGTACAGGCCCTCGTCCATGTCCGACGGGCAGTCCTCGCAGCGCAGGAGCTTCATGGCGCCGGCCTCGGTGAGGGTCGCCCCGCAGACCCGGCAGAGAACCGGGCCGCGCGGCCCGCGCCGAGCGGCCGCGGCTCCCCGCTCGAAGGAGCCGGACGCGCCCGAGGCGACGGTGCCGAGGGACCCGGAGCCGGGCCGCAGGCCCTTGAGGAAGCGGCTGGGGCGCCGGGAGGCCCGGCCGCCCGGGGAGCGGGAGAGCGCCCAGGAGAGCGCGAGGTGGAGCCGGGCGCGGGTGACGCCGACGTACAGCAGCCGCCGCTCCTCCTCGACCTGCTCGTCGGTCTTGGCGTAGGTGATCGGCATCATGCCCTCGGTGAGGCCGACCAGGAAGACGGCGTCCCATTCGAGGCCCTTGGCCGAGTGCAGCGAGGCGAGGGTGACGCCCTGCACGGTGGGCGCGTGCTGGGCGGCGGCCCGCTCGTCGAGTTCGGCGACCAGGTCGGAGAGGGTGGCTCCGGACTTGGCGCGGGCGAAGTCCTCGGCGAGCCGGACGAGGGCGGCGAGGGACTCCCAGCGGTCGCGGACGGCGCCCGAGCCCGAGGGCGGCTGCGAGGTCCAGCCCTTGGTGGAGAGGACGGCCCTGACCTGGGCGGGCAGGTCGTCCACGTCGTCGAGGAGGGAGTCGTTGCCCCCGGCGCGGGCCGCGCCGCGCAGGGCGATGCCCGCCTCCCGTACCTCCTGGCGCTCGAAGAAGCGCTCGGCGCCGCGGAGCTGGTAGGACACTCCGGCGTCGGCGAGGGCCTGCTCGTAGACCTCGGACTGGGCGTTGATCCGGTAGAGGACGGCGATCTCGCCGGCCGGGACGCCGGCGGCGATGAGGTCCCGGATGCGGCGGGCGGTGCCCTCGGCCTCGGTCGGCTCGTCCGCGTACTCCGTGTAGACGGGATCGGGGCCGGGGTCGCGCTGGGAGATCAGCTCCAGGCGGTGCTCGGCGGCCCGGCCGCGGGCCTGGCTGAGCAGCCCGTTGGCGAGGTGGACGACCTGGGGGGTGGAGCGGTAGTCGCGGACGAGCTTGACGACCGTGGCGGCGGGGTGACGGGTGCGGAAGTTCAGCAGGTGGTCCGGGGTGGCACCGGTGAAGGAGTAGATGGTCTGGCTGGCGTCGCCGACCACGCACAGGTTGTCGCGGTCGCCGAGCCACAGGTCGAGCAGCCGCTGCTGGAGCGGGGAGACGTCCTGGTACTCGTCCACGACGAAGTGCTGGTACTGGCTGCGGATCTGGTCGGCGATGTCGTGGCGGTCCTGGAGGATGCCGACGGTGAGCAGCAGCACGTCCTCGAAGTCGATCACCGAGCGGTCGCGCTTCAGCTGCTCGTACATGGCGTAGATCTGGCTGATTTCCGCCGGGTCGCGGGGGGCGTCCCGGTGGGACTTGGCGACGATGGCCGGGTAGTCGGCGGGGACGGTCTGGGTGACCTTGGCCCACTCGATCTCGCCGGTGACGTCCCTGAGCTCGTTGCGGTCGAGGCGGACCCGGCAGCGGGCCGCGGCGTCGGCGACGAGCTGGATCTTCCGCTCCAGGAGCCGGGGCAGATCGCCACCGACGGCTTTCGGCCAGAAGAACTGGAGCTGGCGGAGGGCCGCGGAGTGGAACGTGCGGGCCTGGACGCCGCCCGCGCCGAGCTGCCGGAGCCGGCCGCGCATCTCGCCCGCGGCGCGGTTGGTGAAGGTGACGGCGAGCACACTGGCGGGCTGGAGTCTGCCCGACCGCACGCCGTACGCGATGCGGTGGGTGATCGCCCGCGTCTTGCCCGTGCCGGCGCCCGCCAGCACGCACACCGGGCCGGTCAGGGCCAGGGCGACCTCGCGCTGCTCGGGGTCGAGCCCGTCGAGCACCGCGTCGGCCGTCTCCGGGACCTGCGGGAAGAGAGTGGAGTGCGTTGCTGCTGTCACCCCCCAATGCTGCCAGGTCCGCCGAGCTTGCCGCGGAGGCTTGTCCACAGGGGGCGTCCGCGGTCATACGAATTCCGGGAATGGGCGGACCAGGGCGTACGTTCTTCTTCTCGGCACCCGTCAGCGAACGAAGAGGAGCGCCTCGCCATGCAGGGCACTGTGACGATGTACAGCACCACGTGGTGCGGCTACTGCCGTCGGCTGAAGAGCCAGATGGACCGCGAGGGCATCGCGTACACCGAGATCAACATCGAACAGGACCCCGATTCGGCGGCGTTCGTCGAGAAGGCCAACGGCGGCAACCAGACCGTGCCGACCGTCCTCTTCCCGAACGGCTCGACCCTGACGAACCCGAGCCTCGCCCAGGTGAAGCAGGCCCTCGGCGTCTGAGCCACCCGGCATGTGAAGAACCCCCGACCGGTACGGACCGGTCGGGGGTTCTTCGTCTGCGTGCGGGACGTGTCGTACGTCTCAGATCACGTCGCCCGGCTTCGGGAGCGGCTTGCCGTACCAGCGCTCGATCAGGCGGGAGGCGATCGAGATGCCGTACGGGGGCAGCACCTCGCCCGACTCGAAGGCGGCGGCCAGGTCCTCGCGGGAGAACCAGCGGGCCTCGTGGATCTCCTCGCCGTCCACGGTGATCTCCGAGGAGGTGGCGCGGGCGAAGAAGCCCAGCATCAGGCTGGACGGGAAGGGCCAGGGCTGGCTGGCGATGTACTCGACCTCGCCGACCGTGACACCGGCCTCCTCGAAGACCTCGCGGACCACCGACTGCTCGATGGACTCGCCGGGCTCGACGAAACCGGCGAGGGTCGAGAAGCGGCCCTCGGGCCAGTGGACCTGGCGGCCGAGCAGCGCCCGGTCCTCCTCGTCCGTGACCAGCATGATCACCGCGGGGTCGGTGCGCGGGTAGTGCTCGGCGCCGCAGGCCTGGCAGCGGCGGATGTGCCCGGCGGCGGCGATGACCGTGCGCTCACCGCAGCGCGAGCAGAAGCGGTGGAGGCGCTGCCAGTTCTCCAGGGCCACGGCGTGCACCATGAGGCCCGCGTCCCGGTCGGACAGCAGCAGCCCGGCCTCGCGGAGCCCCGCGGGGCGGGCGGACTGGTCCATGCGTCCGGGCAGGGAGTCCTTCTGGAGCGCGAAGTAGGAGACCCCGTCGGCGTCCGTGCCCAGGAAGTAGCGGTGGGTCTCGGTGACCGGGGCCTCGAACGCCGGGGTCATGACGAGTTCGGTGGTGCCGTCCGCCGTGTCGTCGATCAGCACCTGACCCCCGGAGACCACGAAGACCCGGGTCGTGGGGTGGCTCCAGGCAGCGGCCAGCCACGCCTCGTCGAGGCGGTGGTGCGCGGCACGGTCGATGCCGCTCGGAGCGGTGAGCGAGATCGGGCGGTCCGCTGACGCGTTCTTCAAGGTGCTCACAGGTGCTTCCAACTCCCCCGGATCGGTGTGTGGGTTCAGCGCGCGGCGGTGTGGAGGGCGGCGGGCAGGTCGCCCCACAGGTGCGCGGTCGTCTCTACGCCCTTCATGAGGAGATCGAGTTCGATCTTCTCGTCGGGGGCGTGCCAGCCGTCGGACGGGACGGAGATGCCGAGGAACAGGACGGGAGCCTCCAGGACGTCCTGGAGGTCGGCGGCCGGTCCCGAGCCGCCCTCGCGCGTGTAGCGGACCTTGGCGCCGTCGAAGGCCCGGCTCATGGCCCCGGCGACCGCCTTGAGGGCGGGGTGGTCGAGGGGGGTGAGGCAGGGGCGGGTCGGGGCGCCGAAGACGATCTCGTACCGGATGCCGGCCGGGACGAGAGGGGCGAGCCAGTCCCGTACCGCCAGCTCGATCTTGTCCGGGTCCTGGCCGGCGACCAGCCGGAACGACAGCTTGAGCTGGGCGGAGGCGGGGACGATCGTCTTGCCGCCGGGGCCCTGGTAGCCGCCGCCGATGCCGTTGACCTCGGCGGTGGGGCGGGCCCAGACCCGCTCCAGGGTGGAGAAGCCGGCCTCGCCGAGGGTGCCGTGCGACTTCGCCGTGCGCAGCCAGGCGGCCTCGTCGAAGGGCAGCTCGGCGACGAGGGCGCGCTCGGCGTCGGTGAGCTCGGTCACTCCCTCGTAGAAGCCGGGGATCGCCACGCGCTCGTCGGCGTCGTGGAGGGCGGCGACGATCCGGCCCGCGACGGTGGCCGGGTTCGGCACGGCGCCGCCGAAGGAACCGGAGTGGATGTCCTGGTCGGGGCCGTACAGCTCGATCTCGCAGTCGGCGACCCCGCGCATGCCGGTGCAGACGGTGGGGGTGGTCTCGGACCACATGCCGGTGTCGGAGACGATCACGGCATCGGCGGCGAGGCGCTCGGCATGGGCCTCGACAAGGGCGCGGAAGTGCGGGGAACCGGACTCCTCCTCCCCCTCGACGATCAGCTTCAGGTTGACGGCGGGCGCGGTGCGGCCGGTGGCGGCGAGGTGCGCGCGGACACCGAGGGTGTGGAAGAACACCTGCCCCTTGTCGTCGGCCGCCCCGCGCGCGTACATCCGCCCGTCGATCACGGTCGGCTCGAAGGGGTCGGTGTGCCAACCGTCCTCGCGGGCGGCGGGCTGGACGTCGTGGTGGCCGTAGACGAGGACCGTCGGGGCGTCCGGGTCATCGGAGGGCCACTCCGCGAAGACGGCGGGGGCGCCGTCGGTCTCCCAGACCTCGACGGTCGTGAAGCCGGTCCCGGTGAGCTTGGCGGCGAGCCACTCGGCACTGCGCCGTACGTCCCCGGCCCGGTCCGGCTGCGCCGACACGGAAGGGATGCGCAGCCACTCGGCGAGGTCGCCGAGGAAGGCGTCGCGGTGCTGCTCGATGTACGTACGTACGGCGTGGACGGCGCTGTCCGGGGTCTCGCTCATGCCCCCGAGCCTATCCGGCGCCCGGGGGTGCCCCGTCCGGCAGGAGGGCCTCCCCGGTGTCCGGCCGGGGCTCCCCGAGGAGGAGGGCCTCCAGCTCGGCGCGGCCGGGCAGCCGGGCGGGCCGGGCCACCTCGCCCGTCCGCACGTAGACGAAGGCTGCGGCCACGTCCTCCGGCGCGAGGCCGTGCTGCTCGGCCCAGGCCAGCCGGTAGATCGCGAGCTGGAGCGGATCGGCACTGCGCACCCGGCTGGTCTTCCAGTCGACGATCTCGTACGCGCCGGTCTCCGGGTCCCGGTAGACGGCGTCGATCCGGCCCCGGACGACCCGGCCGCCGAGGGAGAGGTGCACGGGGACCTCGACGCGGTACGGGGTGCGGTGGGCGTACTCGGTACGGGCGAAGGCCTCCTTCAGCTCGTCGAGGTCCCGCTCGTCCAGGATCTCCGGCTCCCCCGCGAAGTCCTCCCCGCCGGGCAGCTCCTCCGGGCCGAGGAACGGCAGCGGCAGCTCCTCGAACCGGGACTCCACCCACGCGTGGAACCGGGTGCCGCGGCGGGCGGCCGGCTGCGGCGCCTTCGGCATGGGCCGGGCCAGCTCCTGCGCGAAGCCGTCGGGATCGGCGGCGAGGCGGAGGACCTGGGAGGCGGAGAGGTACGCGGGGAGGACGACGTCACGGGTGGTCGCTCGGGTGCGGCGGAGTTCGGTGGTGAGGGCGGTGAGGTCGCGGTCCCAGGAGGCGATGGCTCGCGCGTCCTCGGGGGTGAGCGGGTTCTCGGGCACGCGAGGTGCGGGCACCGCGTCCGCGTGGGTGTCCTCGGGGAGGTCCTCCTCGTCCCAGAGGGGTTCTTCCTCGTCCGGCCAGAGGTCGTCCGGGTGCGGGTCCCGGGGAACGGGCGCCGCGCTGTGGGTGGTGTGCCCGCCCTCCCCCGGACCTCGTCCGGGGGTGCCCCCTCCGCCCTGCGGGACGATGGCCCACAACCGGGTGCGGACGAGTGCCGCCGCTTCCTGCCTGCGCTTGAACGACTCCGCGTCCAGCGGGAGCGGCCAGACCTCCTCCCCGTCCGCCTCCGTCAGCGTCGGGTTCTTCGCGTCCTTCTCCGGTTCCTCCGCCCAGGTCTCGATGTCGCCGTGGCCGGCCTCGCAGTGGTCGTACAGGGCCTGGAGGAAGTCCGAGGGGCCGCGGGGCTTCTTCTGGGACGGGCCCCACCAGTGGGCCGAGCCGAGCAGCAGGGAGCGGGGGCGGGTGAAGGTGACGTAGCCGAGGCGGAGTTCCTCGGTGTGCTGGTGGTCCCGCATCTCGTTCTTGAAGGCCGTGAGGGCCTTGGCGTTCCAGGTGTCGACGTCCGGCAGCGTGGCCGCGTCGCCGCGCAGGGCGTGCGGGAGCACCTGGGGCTGGGAGGTCCACGACTCGCGGGCGCGCGCGCTGGGGAACTGGCCGGTGACCAGACCGGGGACGGCGACGACATCCCATTCGAGGCCCTTGGACTTGTGGGCGGTGAGGACCTTCACGGTGTTCTCGCCGCCCGGCAGGGCGTTGTCGAGGCCCTTCTCGAACTGGACGGCCGTGCGCAGGAAGCCGAGGAACGCGAGCAGGCTCGCCTCGCCGTCCAGGGAGGCGAAACCGGCGGCGACGTCGAGGAAGTGGCCGAGGGTCTCGCGGCGGCGGGCGGCGAGCGCGTGCGGTGAGGCGGACAGTTCGACTTCGAGGCCGGTCGCCGAGAGCACGCGGTGCAGGACGTCCATGAGGGGGTCGGCGAGCGAGCCGCGCAGGGCGCGCAGTTCGGCGGCGAGGCGCGCGAAGCGGACCCTGGCGTCGGCGGAGAAGGCGAGGCCGTCGTCGGCTGCGCCGCCGGAGTCGAGGAAGGTGTCGAGCGCGTCGGCGAGGGAGACGACCTCGGCCGGGTCGACGCCCTCGACGGCGGCGGCGAGCCGCTGCTCGGGGTCCGGTTCGTCGCCGCCCCGGTGGACGAGGTGGCGGGCGCGGCGGCCGAGGAGGGCGAGGTCGCGGGGGCCGATGCGCCAGCGGGGGCCGGTGAGGAGGCGGACCAGGGCGGCGTTGGCCCCGGGGTCCTGGAGGACCTCGCAGACGGCGACGAGGTCGGCGATCTCGGGGAGGTGGAGGAGACCGGAGAGGCCGACGACCTCGACGGGCACGTCACGGGCGACGAGGGCCGCGTGGATGGCGGGGAAGTCGGTGGCCGTGCGGCACAGCACGGCGATCTCGCCGGGCTCGCGGCCGGTGCGGACGAGGTGGGCGAGGGAGTCGGCGAGCCAGTCGATCTCCTCGGCGTGGGTGGGGAGGAGGGCGATGCGGACGCTGCCGTCCTGCTCGGCGCCCGGCGCGGGCCGCAGCGCCTCCACGCCCGCGTGCATGGCGCGCAGGGGGGCGGCGAGTCCGTTGGCGAGGTCGAGGAGGCGGCCGCCGCTGCGCCGGTTCTCGGAGAGGGAGTAGCGGTCGGCGGGGCTGCCGTCGCGGTGCGGGAAGTGCTCGGGGAAGTCGTCCAGGTTGGCGACGGAGGCGCCGCGCCAGCCGTAGATGGCCTGGCAGGGGTCGCCGACGGCGGTCACCGCGTGCCCGGTGGCCTGCCCTCCGTCGCCCTGGCCGAAGAGGCCGGAGAGCAGCAGCCGCTGGGCGACGGACGTGTCCTGGTACTCGTCGAGGAGGACGACCCGGAACTCCTCGCGGAGGATCTCGCCGACCTCGGGCCGGGTGGTCGCCAGCTCGGCGGAGCGGGCGATCTGGTCGCCGAAGTCGAGCAGGTCGCGGGAGCGCTTGGCGGCGCGGTAGCGAACGACGAGGTCGAGCAGTTCACGGCGGGCGGTGGCGGCCTCGGGGATCTTGCGCAGCTCGGCGTTGCTCAGCTTGGCCTCGGCGAGGGCGGTGAGCAGCTCGGAGTCGTACGCGTGGAGCGTCTCGGGTCGCACGAGATGCTCGGCGAGCTCGGCGTCGAGGGCGAGCAGATCCGTGACGAGGGTCGGGAAGGACCGGGTGAGCGCGGGGTACGGGCCCGGCGCCTCGCGCAGTACGCGCGCGGCGAGCTGGTAGCGGGTGGCGTCGGCGAGGAGCCGGGAGGTGGGCTCCAGACCGATGCGGAGGCCGTGGTCGGTGAGGAGCTGACCGGCGAACGCGTGGTACGTGGAGATGCGGGGCTCGCCGGGCGGGTCGTCCGGGTCGATGACGTCGGGGTCGGTGACTCCGGCGCGGACGAGGGCGGTGCGGACGCGCTCGGCGAGCTCACCGGCGGCCTTGTTGGTGAAGGTGAGACCGAGGACCTGCTCGGGGGCGACCTGGCCCGTGCCGACCAGCCAGACCACCCGGGCGGCCATCACCGTGGTCTTGCCGGAGCCGGCTCCGGCCACGACGACCTGCGGGGCGAGCGGCGCGGTGATGCAGGCCGTCTGCTCCGGGGTGAACGGGATGCCGAGGAGCTCCTTGAGCTGCTCGGGGTCGGTGATGCGTGCGGTCACCTCAAAGAGGCTAACGCGGACGACCGACAGTCCGGTCCGGCCCGGCCCGGATCCCGCGAGGGATCCTCGTCACGCGGGCGTGCCCCCGTCCAGCTTGGACAGGTCCACCGTGTCGTCGGCGGGCGGGACGACCACGCGAACGGGCTTGTCGTAGTCGGAGAGGACCATCGCGCCGGGTTCCTCGCCACCTGCCTTGACCATCTTCAGGATGTACGGCTTGCCCTTCTGGGAGACGGAGACGGTGGTGGTCTCGCCTTCGGCCTTCTTCTTCACCAGGGTCGCGACGGGGGTGCCGGCGACCTCGGCGTCGGGGCCCCGGGTCAGTCCACGGCGCTCTTCCTTGTCCTTGTCGAGGTCGGCGAGGAGCGCCTTCAGGTCGCAGACTCCGCTGAGGTCGGCGCTGCCGGCCTGCCCCGGGGCGATCTTCAGCCAGCGGCCCTTGACCAGTTCGACGGTGGCGTCGATCTGTGCCTCGGGCATCCCCTGGGAGGCCATGGAGACGCGCCAGAAGGCCTCGTCGCCCTTCATGTACGTGATCCGGTCGATCTTGCGGAGTTCGGCGGTGCCGCCCTTGATCTTCATCACGCCGGTGCACTCGTCGTGGTCGTTCACCGCGAAGTCGATGTCGAGGGGCTGTCCCTCCGTGACGACCCGGCCGGTCATCCGGAGCGAGGTCGCCGACTGCGTCGCGGCGACGGCCCGATCGCCGATCTCGTCGGCGGTGAGGTCGGCGAACGGATCGGGCGACGGCGAGGGCGCCTCGACCGAGGGGGCGGCGGCCGGGACGCCGGTCGCCGCCGCCCAGGCCGCCACGGGCGCGGGACCCGCGGCGACGGCGACGGCGCAGACGACGGCCGCGGCGCGGAGCTTTCGGTGGGACGCCATGCGAGCCTCCTCGCGGTTTCCCCGGCCCCTGTCCACCAGGGTCACCCCGCGCACGCGTGCCCGCTACTCCGCGCCCCGGGCCGTCTCGTCAGTCGACGACCTGGCGGCCCTCCGGCTGTGCGCTGCACGAGGCGCGGAAGGAGCAGGTCGTGCAGTGCTGGCCGGTGCTGGGCGTGAAGCGCTCGTCGAGGACCCGGCCCGCGGCGTTGGCGAGCAGCTCGCCGACCCACTCCCCGGCGAGCGGTTCCTGCGCCTGGACCTTGGGGAGGGCGTCGCCGCCCTCCTTCTGCGGGGCGCCCTGCCGCAGCTGTACGAGTTCGGCGCCGCCCGGCTCCGGCCGCCGCCCGTCGAAGACCTCGTCGAGGGCGCCCTCGCGGACCGCGAGCTGGTAGACGGCGAGCTGCGGGTGGTTCGCGACCTCGTCACGGGTGGGGGCGGCCTTGCCGGTCTTGAAGTCGACGACGTACGCGCGGCCGTGCTCGTCGGTCTCGACGCGGTCCATGGAGCCCCGGATGCGGACCTCGTAGGCGCCCGCCTCCAGGGTCACGTCGAAGCCGTGCTCCGAGGCGGCCGGAGTGCGGCCGCCCCGGTCCATGACGTGCCAGCTCAGGAAGCGTTCGAGGGCCACGCGCGCGTTCTGCTTCTCCTGGGCCGACTTCCAGGGGGCGTCGAAGGCGAGGGCGTCCCAGACGGAGTCGAGGCGGGCCATGAGGACGTCGAGGTCGGCGGGGGTACGGCCGGAGGCGACCTCGTCGGCGAGGACGTGGACGACGTTGCCGAAGCCCTGGGCTGCCGTGGCGGGGGCCGCGGCCTTGACCTCGCGGCCCAGGAACCACTGCAGGGAGCAGGTGCCGACCAGGTTCTCCAGGGAGCTCGGCGAGAGGGCGACGGGCCGGTCGCGCTCGCGCAGCGGCTCCGTGCCGCGGGTCGGCTCGAACAGGCCCCACCAGCGGTCCGGGTGCGCCGCCGGGACCAGCGGCTGGCCGTCCTCGTCGGTGAGCGCGGCGAGCTCGGCCAGGCGGTGGGCGGCGGCGTCGCGGAGCGCGGGCGAGGCGTCCGGGTCGACGGTGGTGGCCCGCAGCTCGGCCACCATCGCGGAGACGGCGAGCGGGCGGCGGGGGCGGCCGGGCACGTCCTTCGGTTCGGCGCCCAGCTCGGTGAGGAAACGGGAGGGCTGGTCGCCGTCCTCGGCGGGGGCCTTCACGGCGGTGACGACGAGCCGGTCACGCGCGCGCGTGGCGGCCACGTAGAAGAGCCGGCGCTCTTCGGCGAGGAGGGCGCCGGGGGTGAGGGGCTCGGCGAGGCCGTCACGGCCGATGCGGTCGGCCTCCAGGAGGGAGCCGCGGCGCCGCAGGTCGGGCCAGAGACCCTCCTGGACACCGGCGACGACGACGAAGCTCCATTCCAGACCCTTGGAACGGTGGGCGGTCATGAGGCGGACGGCGTCGGGGCGGGTGTGGCGGCGGGTGAGGGTGTCGGCGGCGATGTCCTGGGCGTCGAGCTCTTCGAGGAAGTTGAGGACGCCGCGGCCGCCGACGCGCTCCTCGGCGCGGGCGGCGGTCTCGAAGAGGGCGCAGACGGCGTCGAGGTCGCGGTCGGCGTTGCGCCCGGCGGGCCCGCCGCGGAGAGCGGCGCGCTCCAGTCGGCCCGGCCAGGGGGTGCCGCTCCAGAGCACCCAGAGGGCCTCCTCGGCGGTCCCGCCGTCGGCGAGGAGCACCCGGGTCTTGCGGAGGAGGTCGCCCAGGCGGTGGGCCCCGCGGGAGTACGCGGGATCGTGCGCGACCAGGCGCTCGGGCTGGGCGAGGGCGCGGGCGAGCAGGACGTCGGAGGGGGGCGGGACCTTGTTGCCCGCGGCGCGCTCCTCGTCCCTCAGTGCCCGGCCGAGCCGGCGGAGGTCGGCCGGGTCCACTCCCGCGAGTGGCGATGCGAGCAGCTCCAGGGCGGTCTCTGTGGGGAGCCATTCCGCGGTGGCGTCGGGCTCCACGTGCTCGGGGTCGGGTGCGACGCCGTCGTCGGTCGTGACCACCCCTTCCGCTCCGGCGGAACGCATGCCCACGACCGAGGCCACGGCACGCAGCGCCAGCAGCAGGGGGGCCACCGCCGGCTCGTGCCTCAGCGGGGTGTCCGCCGCGTCCGTTTCCACCGGGACTCCCGCGGAGGTGAGGGCGCGGCGGAGGGACGGGAGGGAGGCGGCGGCTCGGGTGAGGACGGCCATGTCCTGCCAGGGGACGCCGTCCTCCAGGTGGGCGCGGCGCAGCAGGTCGGCGATGTTCTCGGCCTCCGCGGAGGCCGTGGGGTACGTGTACGCCTCCGCCCGGCCCCCGTCCCGCACCGGTGCGAGGTCCCGGTGGGCGCGGACCTTGTCGGCGGGGAGGCGGGGCATCGGCATCCGCTGGGCGAGCGTTCGGGTCGCGCCGAGCAGTTCGGCGCCCGAGCGGCGCGCGGTGCGCAGGACGCGTACGTCGGCGCCGCCGAAGGTCGCGGGGAAGTCGAGGATGCCGTTCACGTCGGCACCCCGGAAGGCGTAGATGGACTGGTCGGGGTCGCCGAAGGCGACGACCGTGCTCCCGCCCGTCGCCCGACCACCGCCCCTCACGGACGCTCTTCGGGCGGCCCCTGTCGCATCGCCCGCGAGCGCGTGGAGCAGCCGGACCTGCGCCGGGTCGGTGTCCTGGTACTCGTCGACGTAGATCGCGTCGTACGCGGGCAGGCTGATGTCCTCGGCGAGGAGCACGGCCCGGTGGACGAGCTCCGTGTAGTCGAGGACGCCCTGGAGGTCGAGGACGTCGAGGTACTCGGCGAGGAAGCCGGCCGCCGCCTTCCAGTCGGGCCGGCCGACCCGCTGCGCGAAGTCGGCGAGGGCTTCGGGTCCGAGGCCCAGTTCGCGGGAGCGCGCGAGGACGGCCCGTACCTCGTCGGCGAAGCCGCGGGTGGTGAGGCAGGCGCGCAGTTCGTCGGGCCAGCGGATGCTCCCGAGGCCGGCCTTCTCCAGGTCGATGTGGCCGGCGAGGAGCTCGCGTACGGCGAGGTCCTGCTCGGGTCCGGAGAGCAGCCGCAACGGTTCGGCGAAGAGTTCGGCGTCCTGGTGGGCGCGGATCAGGGCGTAGCAGTACGAGTGGAAGGTGGTGGCCTGAGGCGGGCGGCGGCCGCCGAGCCGGGCGGCCATGCGGTCGCGGAGTTCGACGGCGGCCTTGCGGCTGAAGGTGAGGACGAGGAGCCGTTCGGGGTCGGCGCCGTTCTCCATCCGGGCGGCGACGGCCTCGACCAGGGTCGTCGTCTTGCCGGTGCCGGGTCCGGCGAGGACGAGAAGAGGTCCGCCGGCGTGGTCAACCACTTCCCGTTGGGTTGCGTCCAGCTGAGGGGGATCCAGCGGGGCCGGCGTGGTACGCACCAGTCGGTACGCGCCCGGGGTCCGCTGCCGTCCCGAACCCGGGTACGGCTGTCCCTGGTGCGGCGGCGTACGCCGGGTGGTCGAGGAGGTACTCACGTGGGTCGCCGGTCCTGGTGGGAGTGGTGGTGCGGGTGAGGCGGCCGTCCGCCGTGGCCGGCCGGCGGGCTCTCCGGCCCGCCGTCGCCTCGGGAGACGCGAACGTCGACGTTACGCGAAACGGCCCGTCGCCGAGCCGTACTCCGTACCCCGTTCCGTCCCGTGTGCGCCCCGCCCGCCGCCGCCCGTGCCCCGACCGGCCCGTGTGTCCTCGGCCGACGCCCTCAGGTGTGAGTTCCGTCCCAGCGGGCCCGCCGCATGTCGATCTTCGGCGCGTGTCCCTCGGCCGCGCGGCCCGCCTCGCGGAGCGGGGTGCCCTCCTCGCGGTAGTGGTCGAGGGCTCTCAGCTCGTGCCCGGGGAGCAGGGTGCCGTCCGCGCGGACCACCCGCCACCAGGGGGCCGTCCCGCCGTACAGGGCCATCACCCGGCCGACCTGACGCGGGCCGCCCTCGCCCAGCCATTCGGCGACGTCGCCATAGGTCATCACCCGGCCGGGCGGGATTCCGTCGGCGACGTCGAGCACCCGCTCCGCGTACTCGGGCAGTTCTCCGGTCTCCCCCACGGGCACCTCCATGCTCATCCGCCCCATCCTGCCTCACCCCACCGACATGGCCCTGATGCCTCCGCGCGGCGGCTCTTCGTGCCACCATCGTGCGGGCGGTGACTGGTGATACGAGATCAAGAGCGACAAATACACGAACAAGACCACGGCCGAGAGCAAGGCCTGGAGCCAGAGCAAGAACGAAATCGCGAGCAAGAACGAGAACGACAAGACGCACATGCAGAGACGGACATGGTGATGGGGCAGGACACTCAGCCTCCGGAGGAGGCCCGGCCCGACCTGCCCGAACGGGTCTCCGGCGACGAGCCGCTGCTCGCCGCCCGCGTCCACCGGCCCTCCGACCTGATGCGGCTGCTCGCCGGTCTGCTCGCCATCGGGCTCGTCATCGCCGTCGCCGCGTTCGCCCACGCGACGACCTCGGGCCTTGAGGAGGACATCAACAAGGGCGCCGGCGGCGCACCCGATGTCTTCGTCAAGATCGCCGGTCTCGTCTCCTCCATCGCCGTCCTGCTCGTACCCGTCGCCTTCGCCATCGAACGCCTGATCAAACGTGACGGGCTGCGCATCGCGGACGGTGTCCTCGCCGCCGTCCTCGCGCACGGCGTCACCCTCGCCACCGACCTCTGGGTCGCCCAGGCCGCGCCCGGCACCATCCAGGACGCGCTGACCCAGCCGGCGTCCGGCGGCGGGCTCACCGACCCCGTGCACAACTACCTCGCCCCGGTGATCGCGTACATGACCGCCGTCGGCATGGCCCGCAGACCCCGCTGGCGGGTGTCGCTCTGGGCGGTGCTGCTGCTCGACGCGTTCACCATGCTGGTGGCCGGCTACACCACCGCGCTCTCGATCATCCTGACCGTCCTGATCGGCTGGACGGTGGCGTACGGCACGCTGTACGCGGTCGGCTCCCCCAACGTCCGGCCCACCGGGCAGACCCTCCTCGCCGGTCTGCGCCGGGTCGGCTTCCGGCCGGTCACGGCGCTGCGCGCCGAGGGCGTGCCCGACTCTTCGGACAGCGGCGACCGGGGCCGCCGGTACATCGTGACGCTGGAGGACGGACCGCCGCTCGACGTCACCGTCGTCGACCGCGAGCAGCAGGCGCACGGCTTCTTCTACCGCGCCTGGCGGCGGATCACCCTGCGGACGATCACCACCCGCCGGTCGATCGTCTCGCTGCGGCAGGCGCTGGAGCAGGAGGCGCTCCTCGCGTACGCGGCGATCGCCGCCGGGGCGAACGCGCCGAAGCTGATCGCCACCTCCGAGCTCGGTCCGGACGCCGTGATGCTCGTCTACGAGCACGTCGGCGGCCGGAGCCTCGACTCCCTCGACGACGACGAGATCACCGACGAGCTGGTCCGCAGCGCCTGGCGGCAGGTACGGGCGCTGCAGTCGCGCCGGATCGCGCACCGCCGGCTCACGGGCGACGCGATCCTGGTGGATCGTTCCGGCAGGGTGATCCTCACCGATCTGCGGGGCGGCGAGATCGCGGCCGGCGATCTGATCCTGCGGATGGACATCGCCCAGCTGCTCACCACCCTCGGTCTGCGGGTCGGGGCCGAGCGGGCGGTCGCCTCGGCCGTCGAGGTCCTCGGGCCGGACACCGTCGCCGACTGTCTGCCCCTGCTCCAGCCGATCGCGCTGAGCCGCTCCACGCGCGCGACGCTCCGGAAACTGGCCCGCGAACGGTCGGCACGCGAGCGGGAGGCCGTACTCGCGGCCTCGGAGGCGGCCAAGCACGAACGGGAGCTGGCGAAGGCCCGGGTGGCCGAGGCCGCCGCCGATCCGACCTCCGTACGGGGCGAGACGAAGGCCGAGAAGAAAGCCGACAAGAAGGCCGACAAGAAGGCCGAGAAGCGGGCCCTCGACACGGCGCTCGACGAGGCCCGCGAGGAGGACCTGCTGGCCCAGATCCGGCAGCAGGTGCTGCTCATCCGCCCGCAGGCGCCGGCGGAGCCGGTCCGCCTGGAGCGGATCAAGCCGCGGACCCTGGTCAGCCTGATCGCGGGCGCGGTCGCCGCGTACTTCCTGCTGTCGCAGATCTCCCAGACGCCGCTGTCGACGATCAGCGAGGCGGACTGGCGGTGGGTCGCGGCCGCGGTGCTGTTCTCCGCGGTCAGCTATGTGGCGGCGGCCATGAGCCTGCTCGGCTTCGTGCCGGAGCGGGTCGGGTTCTGGCGGACGGTGGTGGCGCAGGTCGCCGGGTCGTTCGTGAAGATCGTCGCCCCGGCCGCGGTCGGCGGCGTCGCCCTGAACACCCGCTTCCTCCAGCGCTCCGGCGTACGGCCGGGACTGGCGGTGGCGAGCGTCGGCGCCTCCCAGCTCTTCGGGCTCGGGGCGCACATCCTGCTCCTGTTCGCCTTCGGCTATCTGACGGGAACGGAGCGGTCGCAGTCCTTCACCCCGTCGAGGACGGTCATCGCCGGCCTCCTCACGGTCGCGGTGCTCGTGCTCGTCGTCACGGCGATCCCGTTCATGCGGAAGTTCGTCTCGACGCGGCTGCGCTCGCTCTTCGCCGGTGTGGTGCCGCGCATGCTGGACGTGCTCCAGCGGCCGATGAAGCTGGTCACCGGCATCGGCGGGATGCTGCTGCTCACCCTCACCTTCGTGCTCTGCCTGGACGCCTCGATCCGGGCCTTCGACCACAACGACGTGTCGATCAGCTACGCGAGCGTGGCCGTCGTCTTCCTCGCGGGCAACGCGCTCGGCTCGGCGGCGCCGACCCCGGGCGGCGTGGGAGCGGTCGAGTACGCGCTCACCCTGGGTCTGGTGGCGGTCGGCCTCCCCATCGAGGTCGCGACCCCGGCCGTCCTGCTCTACCGCCTGCTGACCCTGTGGATCCCGGTCCTCCCGGGCTGGATCTGCTTCAACTGGCTGACGAAACGCGAAGCGCTGTGAGCAGCGGAGTCCCTCAGGGCCTGTCCGGCGGATCAGGCCGGGGCCGCGGCGCCCGGTCCTGATCCGCCGGACACCCCCTGGGCGCCACCCGCATGGACCTCCGTCCCGCGCGGCGGCCGAGGCGGCGGCCCACCATGGGCGTATGCCGATCTCCGCCGCCCAGCGCGCTGCTCTGCTCACCGCCACGACCGTGCTGCTCGCCGCCGGGTGCTCGGACGGGGGCGACAAGGCGGCGGACCAGGCGGACCCGAGCGGCTCGGCCGGGGTCTCGGCGCTGGCGGCCCAGAAGCTCGCCTGGGCGCCGTGTCCGGCGCCGTCCGCCGCCGAGGGCGGCGGGGAGCCGCCCGCCCCGCTCCCCGGGAACGTCGCCTGGGAGTGCTCCTTCCTCCAGACGCCGCTCGACTGGTCGGTGCCGGAGGGCGAGACCATCGAGCTCGCGCTGATCCGGGCTCCCGCCCGCGACAAGGACCGGCGGATCGGTTCGCTCGTCTTCAACTTCGGCGGGCCCGGCGGCTCCGGCATCACCGGACTGCCCAGCTTCGCGAAGGACTACGAGACCCTGCGCAGCCGCTACGACCTGGTGTCCTTCGACCCGCGCGGGGTGGGCCGCAGCGAACCGGTCGAATGCGCGACCGACAAGGAGCTCGACGCCTACTACGCCCTGGACTTCACGCCCGACGACGAGGCCGAGGAGCTGACGCTCTCCGAGGCGCAGAAGAAGTACGCGGCCGGCTGCGAGAGGGACGCGGGCCCGGCCCTGCCGCACGTCGGCACCGAGAACGCCGCCCGGGACATGGACCTGATGCGCCAGGTCCTCGGCGACGACAAGCTCCACTACTTCGGCATCTCGTACGGCACCGAACTCGGCGGCGTCTACGCCCATCTGTTCCCCAAGAACGTCGGCCGGGCCGTCTTCGACGCGGTCGTCGACCCGGAGGCGGGCGTCGAGGAAGGCGCGCTCGGCCAGGCGAAGGGCTTCCAGCTCGCCCTGGACAACTTCGCCCAGGACTGTGTGGACCGCGGCGACGAGTGCACCCTGCCCGGCTCGACCGTCGCCGAGATCGAGACCTTCGTGATCGATCTCCTCGCCTCCCTCGACGAGGAGCCGATCGCCGGCATCGGCGAACGCAAGCTCACCCAGACGCAGGCCACCAACGGCATCGCGCAGGCCCTCTACTCCAAGGAGTACTGGACCTATCTGGAGCAGGGCCTCTCCGATGCCGAGGGCGGCGACGGGGCGCTGCTCCTCACCCTCTCGGACTCGATGAACGGGCGCGGCCAGAACGGTTCCTACAGCAACATCCAGGCGGCCAACGCCGCCATCAACTGCGTGGACTTCAAGGAGCGCTACACCCTCGGCCAGGCCAAGGAGCGGCTCGGCACCTTCCGCGAGGCCTCCCCCGTCTTCGGCGACTTCATGGGCTGGGCGCTGGCCGGCTGCTCGCAGTGGCCGGTGGCCGGGACCTGGGAGCACCCGGACGTCTCCGCCCCCGATGCGGCGCCGATCCTGGTCGTCGGCAACACCGGCGACCCGGCCACGCCGTACGAGGGCGCCCGGTCGATGGTGAAGGCGCTCGGAGACGGCGTCGGCGTGGAGCTGACGTACGAGGGCGAGGGCCATGGCGCCTACAACAGCGGCAGCGCGTGCGTGAAGAAGGCGGTCGACGCGTACCTCCTGGACGGAAAGGTCCCGGCCTCCGGCACCGTCTGCAAGTAGCCCGGAGGGACGACCTAGGATGGGCCGCCCTGACGGGCTCCTGGGGGGAACACATGTCCATACGGATACGGGCGGCGGTCCTGGCCGTCACCGGACTGCTGGTCGCGGGCTGCACGAGCGCGGGCGACGGCTCGCCGGCCGCCACCCCCGGCACGGCCCCGCCGCCGACCACCGACGCCAAGCCCTCGGCCACCGCCACCGGGTCCTCGGCCGCCGCCGTTCCCCCGCTGCCCGCCTCGCTCACCGGTCAGCGCCCCGACTGGAAGCGCTGCGCGGCCCCCGACGACGGCGGCGGGCAGCGGCCCGGTGCGGAGTGGCGCTGCGCCACCGTCCAGGTGCCGCTCGACCACACGAAGCCCGAGGGCGCGACGATCCCGATCGCGCTGATCCGCAAGGAGGCCGGCCGCGAGGGCGAGCGCATCGGCTCGCTGCTCTTCAACTTCGGCGGCCCCGGAGCCTCCGGCGTCGACATCCTGCCCCGGGCGGCGGAGGAGTACGGGACGCTCGGCGAGCGCTACGACCTGGTGGGCTTCGACCCGCGCGGTGTGAGCCGCAGCTCCGGGGTGGTCTGCCGGACCGACGCCGAACAGGCCACCGCCGAGGCCACGATCGACCTCACTCCGGACTCGGACGCCGAGGAGGCCGCGTACCTCAAGGACAGCGCCGCCTTCGGCGCCGGCTGCGCCCGCCGCTCGGGCACGGTCCTCCCGTACACCACGACCACCGCCACCGCCCGCGACCTGGACCTGATCCGGCAGGTGCTCGGGGACGCGAAGCTCCATTACTTCGGCATCTCGTACGGGACGCAGCTCGGCGGCACGTACGCCCATCTCTTCCCGAAGAACGTGGGCAGGTTCGTCCTCGACGCCGTCGTCGACCCGACCGCCGACACCGCCGGGCACGCCCGTCACCAGACGATCGGTTTCCAGCGGGCCCTGGACAACTACCTGAAGAGCACCGGCCAGGACCCGAAGGCCGGGACCGAGCGGATCTCCCGCCTGCTGCGGAAGCTCGACCGCGCTCCGCTGACCGTCGGCGAACGACGGCTCACCGAGGGCCTGGCGCTCACCGGGATCGCGGTGACGCTGTACGGGCAGTCCAACTGGCCTCTCCTGACGGCGGCCCTGGCGGACGCCGAGGGCGGTCGCGGCGGCGCCCTGCTCGAACTCGCCGACCACTACAACGACCGTGACGCGAGCGGCCATTACGCCACTCAGTCGCACTCCCAGCGATCGATCTCCTGCGCCGACTCCAGCGCGCGGCCCACCGCGGCGGAGGCGAAGGCGCTGATCCCCGAATTCCGGCGTCTCTCCCCCGTGTTCGGCGCGTTCCTCGCCTGGGACACGGCCGGCTGGTGCGCCGGGTGGCCGGTGAAGGGCGAGCGGGCGACCCCGGAGGCGAGCGCCCCGGGCGCCGCCCCGGTCCTCGTCGTCGGCACGACGGGCGACCCCGCGACCCCGTACGAGGGCGCGGAGAAGATGGCGCGGGAACTCGGCGACGGGGTCGGCGTCCTGGTCACCAACAAGGGCGAGGGCCACGGCGCCTACGGCACCTCGCGCTGCGTGACGGACGTGGTCGACGGGTACTTCCTGAAGGGCACGGTCCCGAAGTACGGCACGACCTGCTGAGGACGGACACGCGGAAGGGCCCGGATCTCCCCGCGGGGAGTTCCGGGCCCTTCCGTTCGGCCGACTAGTAGACCGGCTTCTCGGGCTCGATCTGGTGGACCCAGCCGATCACGCCGCCGCCGACGTGCACGGCGTCCGCGAAGCCCGCGGACTTCAGCACCGCGAGGACCTCCGCACTGCGGACGCCCGTCTTGCAGTGCAGGACGATGCGCTTGTCCTGCGGGAGGTCCTGGAGGGCGGTGCCCATCAGGAACTCGTTCTTCGGGATCAGACGCGCGCCCGGGATCGAGACGATCTCGTACTCGTTCGGCTCGCGGACGTCGATGATGTCGATGCTCTCGCCGTCGTCGATCCACTCCTTGAGCTGCTTCGGAGTGATCGTGGAGCCGAGCGCCGCCTCCTGGGCCTCCTCGGACACGACGCCGCAGAAGGCCTCGTAGTCGATGAGCTCGGTGACGGTCGGGTTCTCGCCGCAGACCGCGCAGTTCGGGTCCTTGCGGACCTTGACCTGGCGGTACTGCATCTCCAGTGCGTCGTAGATCATCAGGCGGCCGACCAGCGGGTCGCCCACGCCGGCGAGGACCTTGATGGCCTCGGTGACCTGGATGGAGCCGATGGACGCGCACAGCACGCCCAGGACGCCGCCCTCGGCGCAGGACGGGACCATGCCCGGCGGCGGGGGCTCCGGGTAGAGGCAGCGGTAGCAGGGGCCGTACTCGGACCAGAACACGGACGCCTGGCCGTCGAAGCGGTAGATCGAACCCCAGACGTACGGCTTGTTCAGCAGCACGCAGGCGTCGTTCACCAGGTAACGGGTGGCGAAGTTGTCCGTGCCGTCGACGATCAGGTCGTACTGGCTGAAGATGTCCATCACGTTCTCGGCTTCGAGCCGCTCTTCGTGGAGGATCACGTTCACGTACGGGTTGATGCCGAGCACGCTGTCGCGCGCCGAGGCGGCCTTGGAGCGGCCGATGTCGGCCTGGCTGTGGATGATCTGGCGCTGGAGGTTCGACTCGTCGACCTCGTCGAACTCCACGATGCCGAGCGTGCCCACGCCGGCGGCGGCCAGGTACATCAGCGCCGGCGAGCCGAGGCCACCGGCACCGACACACAGCACCTTGGCGTTCTTCAGCCGCTTCTGCCCGTCCATCCCGACGTCCGGGATGATCAGGTGGCGGGAGTACCTGCGGACCTCGTCTACGGTGAGCTCGGCAGCCGGCTCGACCAGGGGTGGCAGCGACACGGGGACTCCGGTTGTCGGTATGTCAGTACGGTTGTTCTCCCCGTAACACTGCCACGCTCCTTCTCATTCCGAGACACCCGGTCCGATCCGCGAGACGATTTCGTCCCAGTAGCCGGGCAGCGAGTGGAATGGCGCACTTTGTCCCGGGGCCCCCGAACGATCGGTGAAGAAGATCGTTCCGGCCCCCTGCCAGCGGGCGATCCGCAGGGCCTCGTCCAGGTGGGTGCGCGGAACCCCGTGCACGAGATGGACGAACTTCGCCTCCGTGTACTCCGCCGTCCACTCGGCCACCTGCGACCAGCGGTAGTCCGTCCAGCCACCCGAGAACGTCACCAGCTGATCGGCGGTCTCGGCGTATCCCGGATGGGGATGGGTGCCGTGGCCGAGCACGAGATGGGCCTCGCCGCCGAGGACCGCCTCCAGGGTCGCGGTGACCCGCCGCACCCCGGCCAGGTCCGTCCGGTCCGAGGGGCAGCGGTCCAGGTAGTAGCCGTCGACCTTGTACCAGTCGACGAAGCGGTGGGCGTCCGAGACCAGCTCCCCGAAGGGCCGGGAGCCGTACGCCGCGTCCAGGTGCCCGAGGACCCTGACCCCGGCGTTACGGAGCCTCCCCGCCGCCTCCAGACAGTGCGGGTCGGGGCGGCTGCCCGGCCCCTCCGCCACATTGAGCACCGCCCAGTGCAGCGGGGTCCCGGGGCGGGTCAGCTCGCCCCACTCGACGGGGGCCAGCAGCGGGTGGGCGTAGCCGGGCACGCCCACCCCCAGGGCCTCCTTCACCGCCCCCGTGGTCGCCGTCAGATGCGACACGCCGCCTCCATCCAGATGTCGGCGAGCGACTCCTCCAGGTTGATCCGGGGCCGCCAGCCGAGCCGGTCGCGGGCGGTGCGGACGTCGGCCTGCTGCCAGGGCCCGCAGCCGTCGGGGTACGGGTAGGGCGCGGAGGCCAGCTGGTCGGCGATGGTTCCCTCGCTGCGGGGGGCGCCGATCATCGGGCGCTGCGGAATGCCGTGCGGGGCGTCCAGCTCGTGCAGGTTGCCGGAGTAGCCGGCGACCCTGGCGAGGACGGCGGCGGCGTCCCGGAGCCGGACCGCGCGGCCGGTGCCGATGTTGACGACGCCCTGGGCGGCGGAGAGCGAGGCCGCGTGCACGGCCCGCGCCACGTCCCGTACGTCGACGAAGTCCCGCTGCACGCCGAGGCCGCTGAGCTTCAGCTCGCCGTCCCCGGCCTGCATGGCCCGGCGCATCGCCTCGGCGAGACGGCCGAGCGGCGAGCCGGCGGGGGTGCCGGGGCCCACGGGCGAGAACACCCGGAGGACCACGGCGTCGAGGCCAGAACCCAGGACGAGTTCGGTCGCCGCCAGCTTCGACACCCCGTACGGGCCGCCGGGGCGGGGCACGGCGTCCTCGGCGGTGGAGGAACCGGGCTGGCTGGGCCCGTACTCCGAGGCGCAGCCGACCTGGACGAGCCGGGCGCCGCAGCCGCTGCGCCGCAGGGCCTCGCAGACGGTGGCGACGGCGACGGTGTTGTGCCGGGTGAGGTCGCGGGCGCCGCCCCGGGTGGCGCCGGCGCAGTTGACGACGACCCCGGGGTGGACGGCGTCGAGGAAGCGGGTCAGCGCGCCGGGACTGCCGGAGGCGAGGTCGAAGCGCACGTCGGCGTCGTCGCCCCGGCCGAGCGCGGTGAGGTGGACGGCCGGGTCGGCGAGGAGCCGGTCGGCGACGAAACGGCCGATGAAGCCGTTGGCTCCGAGCAGTAGCACCCTCATCGTGCGGCCCCTTCGTGCCGACCGGCCGTTCCTTGGGGTTGCGGGGTCATGTCTTCGGTCTCCTTGCGGGGTGATGAGAGAGGTGACAGGGCACGCCCGCGGCGTCGGCTCCGCGGGTGTGAAGAGGTTTCCTGCCGGGAGGCTCGGCGGGGTGGGAGGTGCGGTGGTCGCCCGGCCTCCGACGGGGGTGGTGGCGGGTTCTCACGGGGTGGCATGGGCCGAGGCCCGGGCAAGGGCGGTGGTCGCGTGGGCCAGCAGGCCGAGCGCGGCGGCGCCGCAGACGAGGGTGGGTACGGCCCCGGGACCCCAGGCGTCGACGACGGCCCGCACGGGGGCGGCGAGCACGTCGAAGCCGGAGACGGGGACTCGGGCGGCGAGGACGCTCGCGAGGGCGAGCGCCTCGGCGGCGCCGGCGGCGGCGAGGGCGGCCGTGGCCGTCTCGGGGAAGCCGTGGACGGTGAGGAGCCGGGCGAAGAGCAGGAGCGCGCCGAGGGCCAGGGCCCCGGAGCTGAACCCGGTGAGTCCGAGCAGGACGGTGAGGGCGAGCAGCTGAAGGGTCACGGTGCCGAGGAGCAGCGGGCGGGTCCCGGCGGCGAAGTCGGCGAGGCCCCGGCTGTCGGCGATCCGGCGGCGCGCCCGGTTCGCGAAGAGGCGGGCGCACCAGGCGGCGGGGGCGACGGCGAGCGCGAGGCCCAGGACCGGGCCGGGGGCCAGGTCCCAGGGGCCGTCGGGGCCCCCGCTGAGCACCTGCGTCAGGAGCCCGTCGCCGCCGACCGCGTACGCCAGGAGCCATGCGGTCCAGAGCCGGGCGGCGGGCACGGTCCCGCCGTCGGGGGCGCGGAAGGGGCCGCGCCGGACGGCGAGGAAGAGCGCCGCGGCGAGCAGCAGGGTCCCGGTCGCGCCGACGGCGAGACGCACGGGCCCGTGGGTGACGGCGAGCCCGATGCCGGTGAGCGCGGCGGCGGCGCCGGGGGTGAGGACGGCGAGTGCCCAGGCGTCGGTGTCGCGCGGCGGCGGCGGAGGGGGCGCGGCCGTGTCGCTGCCGCGGGGCACGCGCGCGTACAGCTCCTCGGCCAGGGAGAACACGTCCCGGTGCCGGAACCGTGCGGCGGTCCGGTCGGTGAACCCCTGGGCTTCGAGCCCGGCGGCGATCTCCAGCGGGTCGACGGCGCGCGCGCAGAGCTCCCGGTGCCGGTGCATGAGCACTTTGACGGGGTCGGCGGTGCCGCGCCGGGGGCGGGGGGCGGACGCACCTGTCGGGCCGGGATCCGCCGGGCCGGTCGCGTCCGGCGGGCCGGGCCGGGTGGTCGTACGCGGTGTGCCGTCCGCCGCCGGGGCGGTGGGCGGCTCACGGTCGGCGTCCGGCCGCGGCGGCGTCGTCGTGTCGCCCTCCCGCTGGGGCCCCGCGGCGGCCTCCCCCGGGGCCGGGGCTATCCCGGACGGCGGGGCGTCGACGGGCTCCTCGGGGGTGCGCGGGTCGAGGGCGCCGCCGGTGCGGGGGGTCAGTGCGGGGGCGCCGAGGAGGGCCTCGGAGCGGGCGTCCCAGGCTCCGGGGCTCGTCGGGGCGGCGGAGCCGCGCATGGGGGTGTCTCCTTCAGGCATCGGGGGCTCCTGTCCCGGCGGCCACGGCCTTGGGGGCCCAGCTGCCCGGCACGTGTGCCTCGGCGGGGTGGGCGAAGGGCACGCCGTCCCCGGGGCGGTGGCGCACCGGCGCGTGGGAGAGGAGCTCCAGGTAGATACCGCGGAATGCGGCGAGGTTCTGTTCGACGGTGAAGAGTTCGAGCGCGCGGGCGCGGGCGGCGGCGCCCAGGCGGTAGCGGCGCTCGGGGTCGCGGAGCAGCGCGAGGCAGGCGTCGGCGAGCGCCCGGGGGTTGCGCGGGGGGACGACGAGGCCGGTGCCGCCGATGATCTCGACGACCGCGCCGACGTCGGTCGAGACGGTGGCCCGCGCGCAGAACATCGCCTCGACGAGACTCGCGGGGAAGCCCTCGACGACGCTGGACAGGACGACGACCGCGCCGGAGGCGTAGGTGTCCTCCAGGGTGGGCGCCTCGGGGCCACCGAGCTCCTCGAAGGTGACCGGGTTCTCGCCGACGGCGTGCGCCCCGGCGGCCTCGTCGGGGAAGAGCTGGGCGGCGAGCCCCTTGATGTGGGCGAGGTACGCGCCCGCGCCCGGGTCCGGTACGGGCACGGCGACGATCCTCAGCCGGGCGTCGGGCTGCCGGGCGCGGATCTCGGCGAAGGCGTGCAGCAGGGCGATGAGGTCCTTGGCGGGTTCGACCCGGCCGACCCAGACCAGGGTGGCGGGGTCGCCGCTCTCCTCGTCCTCGCCGACCTCGGCGAAGCGGTCGGCCGCCATGCCGGGGTGGACGGTGCGGATCCGGGCCCGGTCGGCGCCGCACTTCTCCTGCCAGCGGCGGGCGTGGGCGTTGCCGGGGGTGAGGAGCGCGGCCTGCCGGTAGATCTCGGCGGCGAGCCGGCCGTGGAGGGCCGCGAGCAGGGTGCGCAGGGGGGCGGAGCGGTCGGCGCCGGTGGCCGAGAGGTAGTGGGAGCGGAGCTGTACGCCGTACTCGGTGACGAGCAGCGGGGTTCCGAAGAAGCGTTTGGCCAGCAGACCGGGGACGGCGGTGGTGCCCCCGCCTGCGGCGTGGCAGAGATCGGCGGCGCCGAGCGCGTCCTCTGCGTACCAGTCGAGGGAGAGGGGGCGCAGGGTGCGCTCCAGGTGCTCGGCGAAGGCGAGGTGGTCGGGGAGTCCGGCAGCGGACGCGCCCCGGCGTGCGCCGGGCGCGCGGCAGGCGGATTCGAGGGTGCGGACGGCGTCGTCGGAGCGGAGTGCGCCGGGTAGTCCGCCTCGCTCGCGGGCGAGTTCGGCGAGCGCGTAGAGGCCGGTGGCGAAGGAGCCGTCGGTCTCGCCCTGCCCGCCGGTCTCGCCCTGCCCGTAGGTCTCGCCCTCCTCGCACACTCCCACCGCCAGCTGGTGGAAGGCCTCGGTGAAGCGGCGGCGCTCGCGTCGGCCGTAGGCGCGGCGGGCGGCGCGGTGGTTGCCGAAGGCGGTCCGTTCGAGGAGGTTCCTGGAGGCGGCGGCCGCGTCGGGGCTCCCGGGGGCCGCGGTGCGCGCGACCCGGGCGTTCGGGGGGAGGGGCCGCGGGGTACCGGATCCGCCGAGGGCGTACAGGTCGAACTGGTGCTGTCCGAGTCCGTGTACGAGCCGCTCGCACCAGAGTCCGGACTCCCCGGTGGCGTACGGGTAGCCACCCTCCGTGAGCAGTCCGATCCGCATGAGTGCACCCCCGATCTCCCTTGACGACGGCCACCGTTGGTTTGGCGACTCGCAGCGGGAAGAACGTAAGCGGAGATACCGGTGGTGCGACGGACGGTTGTCCGTCGCACCACCAGAAGGGGTGAATGCACGTAACTTTCCCACCCCGGTCGCGTTCTGTCGCGCTACGCGCCAGGGTGGTCACGGAGGGTCAGGCGACGGCCAGTTCCTGGCGCTCCTCCTGCCGCTGTTCCCGGCGCCGCTCCCGGTGTTCCGCCGCGCGGGCCGGGTCGAGCGAGGGGACGGCGGCGAGCAGCTGCCGGGTGTACGGGTCCCGGGGTGCGCCGTACACCTCGGCCACCGTGCCCTGCTCGACGATCCGGCCCGCGCGCATGACGGCGACCCGGTCGCTGACCTGCCGGACGACGGCGAGGTCGTGGGCGATGAAGACGAGCCCGAGGCCGAGCTCGGCCTGGAGTTCGGCGAGCAGCGCGGTCACCTGGGCCTGGGTGGTGACGTCGAGCGCGGAGACGGGTTCGTCGCAGACGATCATCCGGGGTTCGGCGGCGAGCGCACGGGCGATGCCGACGCGCTGGCGCTGCCCACCGCTGAACTCGTGCGGATAGGCCTCGTACCGGTCGGGGTCGAGCCCCACGCGGTCGAGCAGCTCCCGCACCCGGCCCCGTATCCGGGTCTCGTCGCGCTCCCCCGCCACGCGCAGCGGGTCGGCGATCGACTCGCCGACGGAGCGGCGCGGGTTGAGGGAGGCGACCGGATCCTGGAAGACCATCTGGAGTTCGCGGCGGTACGGGCGCAGCTCCCGCTCCGACAGGGCGCCGATCTCCGTACCCCCGTAACGGAGCCGGCCGCCGGTCGGGTCGAGGAGCCGCACCAGCATGCGGCCGAGGGTGGTCTTGCCGCTGCCGGACTCCCCGACGACGCCCAGGGTTTCGCCCGCGTGGAGGGTGAGCGAGGCACCTTCGACCGCGGTCACCGCCTTCGGTCCCCGCCCGAACACCCGCCGGAGGTCGCTGACTTCGAGAAGCGGCGACCCCTTCTCCAGCGGCTCGCGCACCGGCCCGTCGAGCCGGGGCACGGCGGCGAGCAGCCTCCGCGTGTACGGCTCCGCCGGCGCGCCCAACGCCCCGTCCACGGGCCCGCGTTCGACCTCCCGGCCGGCGCGCATCACCAGCACCTCGTCGACGCTCTCGGCGGCGACGCCCACGTCATGGGTGACCAGGAGCAGCGCGGTGCCCGTCTCGCGCCGCAGCTCGTGCAGCAGGTCGAGGATCTGGGCCTGCACGGTGACGTCGAGGGCGGTGGTCGGCTCGTCGGCGACGAGGAGCCGGGGCTCGCAGGCAAGGGCCATCGCGAGCAGGGCGCGCTGCCGCATGCCGCCGCTGAACTCGTGCGGGCGGGAGCGGGAGCGGCGGGCCGCGTCGGGGATGCCGACCCGGTCGAGGACCTCGACGGCGCGGGCGCGGGCGGCGCGCCGGGAGCCTCCGGCGTGGACGCGGTACACCTCGGCGATCTGGTCGCCGACGGCGTAGTAGGGGTCGAGGGCGGAGAGCGGGTCCTGGAAGACCATGGCGGCGACTCCACCGCGCAGCCGCCGCAGCTCGCCGGCGCCTGCGGCGGCGACGTCGATGCCGCCGACGCGTACGGTGCCGCCGACCTTCGCGCCCGTTCCCCGGTGGAGGCCGAGGAGTGCGCCGGCGACGGTGGACTTGCCGCTGCCGGACTCGCCGACGAGGGCGAGGGCGCGGCCCTCTTCCAGGGTGAAGGAGAGGCCGTCGACGGCCCGGACGGGATCGCCGGACCGTGCGAACTCGACGGTGAGGTCGCGTACTTCGACGAGCGGGGTCACGTCAGGACCACCCTTCGGTCGGCGGCGGCGTACAGCAGGTCCGCGAGGACGTTGGCGAGGACGACGAAGGTGCCCGTGACCATGACGACGCCCACCACCACGGGCAGGTCGATGGCGCGGACCCCGTCGATGAGGGTCTTGCCGAGCCCGGGGATGCCGAAGAGGGACTCGGTGAGCACGGCCCCGCCGAACATCGAGCCGAGGTCGACCGCACTGACCGCGATCACCGGCGGGACGGCGCCGCGCAGCGCGTGCCGGGTGACGACGGACCGCTCCCCCACCCCGTAGGCGCGGAAGGTGCGGATGTGGTCCTCGGCGAGCGTCTCCAGGGTGGAACTACGCGTCAGCCGTGCGTACTTGGCGGATTCGAAGAAGCCGAGGGTGAGCCAGGGCAGCAGCATGTTCCAGGCCCACTGCTCGGGGTTCTCGCCGAGCGGTACGTAGCTGGGGAAGGGCAGCCACTGGAGGTAGGCGCAGACGGCCATGAGGAGCAGCAGCCCGAGGATGAAGACGGGGGTGCCGGTCCCGGCGAGGGTGAGCAGGGTCAGGAGGCGCTCGGTGGGGCCGCCGCGGCGCAGCGCGGAGAGCAGTCCGGTGCCGACGCCGATCACCAGCCAGATGACCATGGCGCCGAGGGTGAGGGAGGCGGTGGCGGGGAGCCGCTCCAGGACGAGCTGGGTGACCTGCTGGTCGCTCTGGTACGAGAGGCCGAGGCAGGGGGCGTCGCAGTGCACGACGGAGGTGCCGGTGGAGTAGTCGCGGCCGGCGAAGACGCCCTGGAGGAAATGCAGGTACTGGACGAACACGCTCTCGTTCAGACCGAGTTGCTCGCGGACCTGGGCGATCTGCTGCGGGTTGCAGCGCTCGCCGCAGGCGAGCCGCGCGGGGTCGCCGGGCGCGAGGTAGAACAGCGCGTACACGAGGACCGAGAGCGCCAGGAGGACGAGCACGGCACCCGCGAGCCGCTTGAGGACGAAGCGGGTCATCGGGAAGCCTCCTCAGGGGAATCCCGACGGGACTCCTTACGGGTGCCCACGCGCAGCCGGCTCGCCTCGCGCGGGTCGAGGGCCGTGCGGACCGCGTCACCGAGGACGGTGAAGGCGAGCACGGTGACGAAGAGCAGTCCGGCGGGCAGCAGGACGTAGGAGGGGTCGGCGCGGAACCAGGTCTGCGCGGTCGACAGCATCTGTCCCCAGGACGGGGTGGGCGGGGTGACGCCCACGCCGAGGAAGGACAGGGACGCCTCGACGACGATGTTGGTGGGGACGAGGATCGCCGCGTACGTGATGACGGGGGCGGCGAGGGAGGGCAGGAGTTCGCGGCGGGCGGTCCGCCACGGCCCGGAGCCCGCGAGGCGGGAGGCCGCGACGAAGTCGAGGCTCTTCAGGGTGAGGGTCTGGGCGCGCACGATCCGGGAGGTCCCGGCCCAGCCGAGGAAGCCGATGACGAGGATCAGCAGCAGGGGCCGGGGGAAGCCGCGCGGGACGACGGCGGTCAGGGCGACGGCGAGGACCAGCATCGGGAGGGCGACGAGGACGTCGGTGACCCGGCCGAGGACGCCGTCGACCCAGCGGCTGCCGAGCCCGGCGGCGAGTCCGACGAGCACGCCGATGAGGATCTGGACGGCTGTGGCGCCGACGGCGACGAGCAGCGAGATCCGGGCGCCGTAGAGGAGCCGGACGAACAGGTCGCGGCCGGTGCCGGGTTCGACGCCGAGCCAGTGGTCGGCGCTCGCCCCGCCGAAGGCGCCGTACGGGACGCCGCCGCGGGCCGAGTCCACGAGGTCGTCGTGGTACGTGTTCGCGTTCTGGCCCTCCAGGGCGGCGAGCAGCGGCGCGGCGACGGCGAGGAGGACGAGCAGGAGCAGGACGGCGGCGGAGACGAGGGCGGCCGGGCGGGTGCGGAGCCGTCGCCACACCTGCCGGGCGGCGCCCGTGGCGGGGATGCCCGCCACGGGCGCCGGCGTGTCGGTCAGGGAGGTCACGGACGTCACTTGACCGCGACCTGCGAGACGTCGAGGACGCCGGTCCAGTCGCTGATGACGACGTTCTTGATGTTCTTGCCGACGAGCCGCTTGTAGACGGGGTGGAAAAGGGGCACGTCGAGCGCCTGCTCGCCGATCTTCTTGTCGAGCGCACCCCAGCGGGCGGCGGCGGCCTTGAGGTCGGTGAGCTTGTTGATCTCGTCGATCTCCTTGTTGACCGCCGGGTCGTTCAGCTGGGCGTGGTTGTAGTTGGAGCCGTTCGTGACGATCTGGCGTCCGTCGAAGATCGGCGCGAGGAACGGGCCGCCGGCCGGCCAGTCGGCGCCCCAGCGGGAGAGGAAGAAGCCGGGCGCGTCCTTGACGCTCCAGCGCTTCTCGTTGAAGGAGTTGGGCTCCTGGCCGTCGAGCTCGACCTTGATGCCGGCCTTGCCGAGGGCCTCCTGGACGGCGGTGGCGATCTCGGGGCTGGTGGCGCGGTTCTGGGCGGTGGAGTGCAGCAGGGTGATGGTGAGCCCGTTCGGGTGACCGGCCTCCTTGAGGAGCGCCCTGGCCTTCTCCGGGTCGCCGGTCTTCCCGGCCGGGAAGTGGTCGTACGCCGTGAAGCCGAAGGACTTCTGCTCGGGCAGGAAGGTGGTGGCGGGCTCGGCGAGCGCGGAGCCGCCGGCGGCGTTGACGATGCTGGTGCGGTTGATCGCGTACGAGATCGCCCGGCGCACCTTCGGGTTGTCGAAGGGCTTCACCTTGGGGTTGAAGGCGAGGTAGTTGGTGTAGCCGAAGTGGCCGGTGCCGACGCGGGCGGCGAGCGCCTTGTCGGAGCCGACCTGGGCGAGTTCGGCCGGGCCGAGGTTGGTGTCGGTGGTGACGGCGGCGGCGTCGACGCCGGTGGACGTGGCGAGGCGCTGGTTGATGACGGCCTCGTCGAGCCCGGACCTGACGTCGATCCTGTCCGGGTAGGCCTTGCGCTCCTCGTCGGTCTTGGCGTCCCAGTGCTCGTTGCGCTCCAGGACCAGGCGCTCGCCGTCGTTCTCGTTCTTGACGACCTTGTACGGGCCGGAGGAGACGGGGTGCTCCTCGTACTTCGCGCCGGTGTCCTTGGCCTTGGGGACGGGGGTGAACTGCGTCTGGGTGGCGACGAAGGGGAACTCGCCCTCGGGCTTCTTCAGCTTGAAGACGATGGTCCGGGCGTCGGGAGTGACGATGGACGCGAGACCCTTGCCCTTCTTTCCGTCGGACGCGGCCTTGTAGGGACCCTCGTAGGTGTCGCCGCCGATCAGCCAGTCGCGCAGGTACGGGGCTCCGCCGGAGAGTTCGGCGGCGAAGGAGCGCTCGATGCCGTACTTGATGTCGGCGCTGGTGATGGGCGTGCCGTCCTCGAACTTCAGGCCCTCCTTCAGCGTGTACGTCCACTCCGTGGCGTCCTTGTTGGGGCGGCCGGTGTCGGTGGCGAGATCGGGGACGACCTGGGTGCCGGCGGCGCCCGCCTCGCGGTTGCGGGTGGTGAGCGTACGGAAGACGAGGGAGGGGACGTTGCCGCCGCCGGAGGTGTAGAGGCGGGCGGGGTCGAAGTCGGTCTGGGCCTCGGCGTTGAGGACGGTGAGCGTGCCGCCCCGCTGCGGGGCGCCCGCGGCCTTGCCGGAGGTGCCGCCTGTGGCGCCGGTGTCCTCGGGTCCCGCGCAGGCGGCGACGCCCAGGGTCAGGACGAGACTGACGGCGGTCGCTGCCACGCGGCGCGAAACGACGGACGATTGACGCATCGGAGAAGACCTCTCGGAGAACTGCGGGTACGGGAAGGGGAATTCCACGCAGGCAGCGGCGAGCGGCGGCATCCGAAGGGAATGGCCGAGCACAGGGAATCAGAAAGAGAAAGCCGCGCCTGCGGGGAGCGAACACCCGGGCGCGGAAAGCCGTCGGCAGTACGGGAAATGCGAAAGTACCGACGGGCGCTCGGGCTGGCGTCAGCTACAGAGAATGTCGGCGACGGAATGTCCGGCCACGCCGATGAGCGCCAGCTCAAAGGCGGCGCGATCGGAGATGACGTGACGGTTCGACATGCCGAGAAATATGGACGAACACGCGAACGATGTCAACGCGGTTCGGGAATTCCCGAGACGCACGTCTCAGGATGTGGTCGCCCGGCGATCGGGCCGTCCGTCAACTGCTGGGGTACACCCAGGGGTTGGGGCGGCACTTGATTCCGTCGATGTCCAGGGACTTCGTCTGCTGCTGCATCACGGGGGCGAGCGCGCCGGGGGTGCCGCAGATCACATGACCGTGCCCGAGCCGGTGTCCGACCTCGTGATTGATGAGCATCTGGCGATACGCGAACATCGCCTTGGGCCCGAAGGTCTCCGACCCCTGCGCCCAGCGGAACGCGTTGATCATCACGCGGTCCGTGCTGGCCGAGTCGCAGGACACGTTCTCGGCCAAGGTGTCGAGTCCGGACTTCTCGCACCAGACGCCGGTGGTGCCGGGACTGGCGAGCGTGATGACGAACTGGGGCTCTCCGCTGGAAATGCGCTCGAAGGTCATCTCGCCCTTGCCGGCCCAACTGCGGCGGTCGTTGAGGGTCTTGAAGACGGTCGTGGCGAAGAGGTTCTGGTCGAGACCGAGCCCCTCCTCGACGTCGATCCGGTAGCGGACGAGATTCCCCTTGCCGGGCGCCTTCTGGAAGCCGGGCACGGCCTTGAACTTGCCGGAGCCCTTGAGCTTCGGGTCGATCGGGTACTGGCGGGCGATCAGCTGCTCGTACGTCGGCGGCGGCGGGGGGGTGGCAGCCGGCGCCGGGCTCGACGGGGTGGCCCGGTCGTCGGAGCGGGAGGCGGAGGTGTCGTCCGAGGCCCGCCCGTCCGGCTGCTCGGCGGCGCGGGTCTCGGCCGGGGACTCCTCCCGGTCGGCGACCTGTCCGGTCACGACGACGGCGAGCACGGTGGCGACGGCGGCCGCCGCGACGCCGGTGAGGGTGCGGCCGAGACCGCCCCTGCCCGCAGACTCGTCGGCTTCGGGAAGGGTCTCGCGACGCGGGCCGGGGATGAACGGCGCCTGGGGGGCGGCCTGTTCGGTCTCGGCGGCGCGGGGGGCCCCGTGCCGGGGGCCGTACCGCTCGGACCGGGGCGCGGAGCCCTCGTCGTGCTGCGGATGCCCGCCCCTTACGGGACTCCCGTAGACGGGGACACCGTGCGCGGGGGTCCCGAGGGCCGCGTGCGCCCCGGTGTCGTGGACCCCGCCGCCGTACCCGGGAGCGCCATAGGAGGGAGTGCCGTGCGCCGGAGTCCCGTGGACCGGGGTGCCGTGCGCCGGAGTCCCGTACATCGGGGTGCCCTGGGCGGGCGTCCCGTACATCGGGCCGTACGCCGGGCCGGCCTGTGCGGGAGTCCCGTACATCGGGGTGCCGTGCGCCGGGGTCCCCGCCGTGTCCTGGCCGGGGCCGCCCGCGGTCCTGCGGCGGCGTCCCGTGCCCTGCGCGCGGCCGGCCGGCGTTCCCTGCGTCCCGGTCGCGGCCGGCGTCTGTTTGGAGGCGGCCTGCTGCCCGGTGTCGGCCACCGAGGGCGCGGAGCCCTTGCGACTATGTCGTCCCACGCCCCGGATCAGCTCCCGCCGTGATCGGCGATCAGGTCCCGGGCGGCCTGGGCGACCGTCTCGGGGTACTCCATCATCGCCACGTGCCCCGCCTCGGGAAGGGTCAGCAGGCGCGAGCCGCGGAAGGCGGCAGCCGCCTTCCGGGCCATCCGGTACGAGACGAGCTGGTCGCGGCCACCGTAGACGAGCAGCGTGGGGGCGAGGACCCGTTCCGCCTGCCGCCACAGCCCGTGCTGACCGCCGAGGGTGTACGCGTCGACGATGCCGCGCGAGGAGCGTGCCATGGCGTCCCAGAAGTAGGGAAGCTCCAGGCGCCGCTCCATTTCCTCGACGGCGTGCAGGAGCCCCTCCTCGGAGACCCGCCGGGGGTCTCCGTAACAGAGCGAGAGGACGCCGCGGACCCGCTGTTCGGCCGTCCAGTCCTTGGTGAGCTTGGCGAAGGCCGAGGCGACGCCGGGCACCGCGAGCAGCACCGTGGGCCAGGCCGTGCGCTGGGCGCGCAGCTCGGGCAGGGCCGGCGAGACGAGCGTGAGCGTGCGGACCAGGTCGGGGCGCGCTGCGGCGACGCGGGTGGCGACGGCGCCGCCCAGCGAGTTGCCGAAGAGGTGGACCGGCCCGCGCTCCGCGGAGTCGAGGAGCCGGATGACCGCGCGCGCGTGCCCGGTGACCGAGTAGTTGCCGTCGTCGGGCGGCGGCGAGTCGCCGAAGCCGGGCAGGTCGACGGCCTCGCCGTCGACGAGGTCCGCGAGCAGCGGCATCAGGGCGGACCAGTTCTGCGAGGAACCGCCGAGACCGTGGACGTACAGCGCGGGCGGCAGACCGGGCTCGTCCCCCGGCCGCGAGCGCACGGTGAGGGTGAGTCCGGGCAGCGACACGGAGCGGAGCTCCTCGCCGTCGGCGACCCGTACGGCGCGCGCGGGGCGTGACGTGGGTGGCGCGGCAGCGGTCCGGGTTTCCGGCAGCTCGGTCGACGACATGCGCGCAATATTACGAGACGATCACGCGCCGACGCGTGTGGGTGCCGTCACAGGTGCGTATGCGGCGAGCCGCGTGTGCTCCTAGGCTCGAAGAGAGGGCCATCGGAGAGGACCGCGACCCGCGTGCCGGAAGGAACCGCATGACTGTCGATCCGACCGATCCGGACACATTCGCCGAGGAAGAGGACGTCGTGCTGGACCAGGAAATTCCGGAGGCCGACGCTGCCGAGCAGCACACCGAACTGCAGCAACGCGAAGACGAACCGGTCACCCATGTCGAACGCGACTCGGCGAACGAGGCCGACTCCTCTGAACAGGCACGGGTCGTGACCCAGGACGAGGACGACTACCGCTGATTTGTTCGGTTTAATCTTGGATCGACTGTCGACCCGGACGTCCGGTCCGTGAAATTCTGCGTTCGCACCGCGCACAGCCGGGTTACCCAAAAGTACGATGGCGGCGCGCGCGACAGCGTGCATGGATCGATTTTTGGGAGGCCGCGTGAGCGCCATCGAGCAGACAGAGGCAGCACGCCCTCGGGGCACGCGCCTGCCGCGACGTGCCCGACGGAACCAGCTCCTCGGCGCGGCCCAGGAGGTCTTCGTCGCCCAGGGGTACCACTCCGCCGCGATGGACGACATCGCCGAGCGGGCGGGTGTCAGCAAGCCGGTGCTCTACCAGCACTTCCCCGGGAAGCTGGAGCTGTACCTGGCCCTGCTCGACCAGCACTGCGAGTCCCTCCTCCTGGCGGTGCGCACGGCCCTGGCCTCCACCACCGACAACAAGCTGCGGGTCGCGGCCACCATGGACGCCTACTTCGCGTACGTCGAGGACGAGGGCGGCGCCTTCCGGCTCGTCTTCGAGTCCGACCTGACGAACGAGCCCGCGGTACGCGAGCGCGTGGACCGGGTCAGCCTGCAGTGCGCCGAGGCGATCTCCGATGTGATCGCCGAGGACACCGGTCTGTCCAAGGACGAGTCGATGCTGCTCGCCGTGGGCCTCGGCGGCGTCTCGCAGGTCGTCGCCCGCTACTGGCTGTCAAGCGGGTCCGCCATCCCGCGCGACAAGGCGGTCGGACTCCTGACCTCACTGGCCTGGCGCGGCATCGCCGGCTTCCCGCTGCACGCGGTGGAGGGCCAGCTGAGCGCCGAGGGCCACTGACCGCGGACGCCCCACGGGTCTCGCGCGTGTTCGCTCTTGGCGTGCGGAAGCTGGGCCTTGTACGTCCCTTCCCACGGCTAATGTGTGCAGCGTACGGCGCGGTATTCGCGCAACGCTGACCGTTGGGAGGGACATAGCCGTGGAGGTCAAGATCGGCGTGCAGCACGCACCCCGGGAGATCGTTCTGGAGAGCGGGCAGTCCGCCGAGGAGGTGGAGCGCGCTGTGGCCGACGCGCTGGCCGGCAAGGCGCAGCTGCTCAGCCTCTCGGACGAGAAGGGCCGCAAGATCCTCATCCCGGCCGAGAAGATCGCGTACGTGGAGCTCGGCGAGCCCGCCGTTCGCCGCGTGGGTTTCGGCGCGCTCTGAGCCCAGGATCTACGGGAAGGGCCCGGTGGACCGTCATGGTCCGCCGGGCCCTTCGCCGTGCCGGACCGGGTGCCGTCCCACAGGCCCTTCGCCGTGCCGGAACCGGGTGCCGTCCGCCGGGCCTCTCGTATGCCCGTATGGCCACGTCAGGGCGTACGGAAGGATTGCGTTCGGGAGCCCTGGGGTAGGAGGGGATGGACCGCACCACCCGCCCCGCACCCCTCGCGAGGTGATCCGCAGTGTTCCTGGAAGCCCTCGGTTCCGCCCTGCTCGGCTTCGCCCTGGCCTGGGCCGCCGTGCACCGGCTCCCCGACCGCCTCCCCGTCCGGGTGATCGTCCTCGCCACCGGCGCGCTGGGCGGCGTCTTCGGCGCGCTCGTCACCCACGGGGCCCTCGGCCCCGGTCACTTCCTCGCCACCCTGGTCGGTGCGGTGGCGGTGGCGGCGGTACTGCTCTCGCTGCTGATCCGGCCGGCCTCACGGCGACGGCTGCGACGATCAGCGGCGGCGTGAGCAGCGCCGCTCGCCCCTTCCTCGTACGGGAATTCCTCAGGCGGCCAGACCGAGCGCGGCCATGCGCTTGGTGTGGGCCTCGGTGATCCGGGAGAACATCCGGCCGACCTCCGCGAGGTCGAAACCGTCCGCGACGCCGCCGACCAGCATGGTCGACAGCGCGTCCCGCTCGGCGACCACGCGCTGGGCCTGCGAGAGCGCCTCGCCCATCAGACGGCGCGCCCAGAGGGCGAGCCGGCCGCCGACGCGCGGGTCGGCGTCGATCGCGGCGCGGACCTTCTCGACGGCGAAGTTGCCGTGGCCGGTGTCGTCGAGCACGGAGACGACGAGCCCGCGTGTGTCGGAGTCGAGGCGGGCCGCGACCTCCCGGTAGAAGTCACTGGCGATCGAGTCGCCGACGTACGCCTTGACCAGGCCCTCCAGCCAGTCCGACGGCGCGGTCAGGCGGTGGAAGTCGTCGAGCGCCTTGGCGAAGGGCTCCATGGCCGCGGTCGGCTCGGCGTCCACGGCGGCGAGGCGGTCGCGCAGCCGCTCGAAGTGGTGGAACTCGGCCGAGGCCATCTTCGCCAGCTCCGCCTTGTCCGCGAGGGTCGGCGCCAGCTTGGCGTCCTCGGCGAGCCGCTCGAAGGCCGCGAGCTCTCCGTAGGCGAGGGCGCCGAGGAGGTCGATCACGGCGGCGCGGTACTGCGGCTCGGCGGAAGCCGTCGCCCAGTCCTTGGCGGCGATCCCGGTGGGTGTGGCGTTGTCAGGCGTCTCCATGGAGCGCACAATAGCCCGCTCGCGCACCCGGGGAAGGCGCTGGTCAGTCAGTGTGACCGTGCCCTCATCGCCATTTCTCCCAACACACATGCGCGATTCCGGGGTACAGTGATAAGGCGCCTGCTGAGTATGCGGACATGCTTTCGCACGTTCGGACGTATTCGGTGGGCCGACTCATGAATGAGGATGCCCGGTCGGTGGCCCGATCGGCTCCGGCCCGACAGCCCTTCCGGCGGACCCGCGGAAGGGTCACCCTCAGCGGTACGACGCTCGAGCGACGGCAGTGGTCCCGTGCCACCCGGCAGCGATCCTCTCGATCGCGCCGGCAGTTCCCGGCACGGTACGACCCCCTTCGTTCGCCTCGCACCGCGTCTCACAGAAGAGGCAGCACCCTGACTACGACTTTCCGAGACCTCGGAATCCTTCCCGAGACGGCCGAAGCCCTTGAGGCCGTCGGCATCGTCACCCCCTTCCCCATCCAGGAGATGACCCTTCCGGTCGCCCTCACCGGCACCGACGTCATCGGCCAGGCCAAGACCGGCACGGGCAAGACCCTCGGATTCGGTCTGCCGATCCTGGAGCGCGTCACCGTCCCCATGGACGTCGAGGTCGGCCGGGCCAAGCCCGAGCAGCTCACCGACGCCCCGCAGGCGCTCGTCGTCGTCCCCACCCGCGAGCTGTGCCAGCAGGTCACCAACGACCTCCTGACCGCCGGCAAGGTGCGCAACGTCCGCGTGCTCGCCATCTACGGCGGCCGCGCCTACGAGCCGCAGGTCGAGGCGCTGAAGAAGGGCGTCGACGTCGTCGTCGGCACCCCCGGCCGTCTGCTCGACCTGGCGGGCCAGCGCAAGCTCGACCTGTCGCACGTCAAGGTCCTCGTCCTGGACGAGGCCGACGAGATGCTCGACCTGGGCTTCCTGCCCGACGTCGAGAAGATCATGAACATGCTTCCGGCGAAGCGTCAGACGATGCTGTTCTCGGCCACCATGCCGGGCGCGGTCATCGGCCTGGCCCGCCGCTACATGTCGCAGCCGACGCACATCCGCGCCACCTCGCCCGACGGCGAGGGCGTGACCGTCGCCAACATCAAGCAGCACGTCTACCGTGCGCACAACATGGACAAGCCGGAGATGGTCTCCCGCATCCTGCAGGCCAACGGCCGCGGGCTCGCGATGATCTTCTGCCGCACCAAGCGCACGGCGGCCGACATCGCCGAGCAGCTGGAGCGTCGCGGCTTCGCCTCCGGCGCGGTCCACGGCGACCTCGGCCAGGGCGCCCGCGAGCAGGCGCTGCGCGCCTTCCGCAACGGCAAGGTCGACGTGCTCGTCTGCACCGACGTCGCCGCGCGCGGCATCGACGTCGAGGGCGTCACCCACGTCATCAACTACCAGTCGCCCGAGGACGAGAAGACGTTCCTCCACCGCGTGGGCCGCACCGGCCGCGCGGGCAACAAGGGCACGGCCGTCACCCTGGTCGACTGGGACGACATCCCGCGCTGGCAGCTCATCAACAAGGCGCTGGGGCTCGACTTCCACGACCCGGTCGAGACGTACTCCTCGTCCCCGCACCTCTTCGAGGAGCTGGACATCCCGGCGGGCACCAAGGGCATCCTGCCCCGCGCCGAGCGGACCCGTGCGGGTCTGGGCGCGGAGGAGCTGGAAGACCTCGGCGAGCCCGGCGGACGCCGTGCGCGCGGCCCCAAGACCGACAAGGTCGAGCGGACCGAGGAGCGCCCGGAGCTGACGCGGACCCCGCGTCAGCGCCGTCGCACCCGTGGTGGCGAGCTCGGCGACGCCCCGGCGTCGGCGGCCCCGGCCGTCGAGACCGGACCGGTGACCGTGCCGGTGACGGACGAGACGAAGGCCGAGTCCGGCCCGCGCACCCCACGCCGTCGTCGTCGCACCCGCGTCGGCGCCCCGGGCTCCGCGCCGATGGCCCACGCCGTCCAGACGGCTCCGGTCGCCCAGGCCGCCCCGGTCGTGGTCGAGGACGCTCCGGCGCCCGTCGCCGAGGCGCCCGCCGCCGCGGCCCCGGTGGCCGAGCCGAAGGCTCCTCGTCGTCGTGGCCGTACCGCCGCCCGTCCGGAGGCCGTGAAGGCCGCGCCCGTCTCCCCGGCCCCCGTGGCCCAGGAGCAGGCTCCGGCCCCGCGCCGCCGCCGTGCGCGTGTCCGCCCGGTCGAGGACACCGTCTCGTTCCAGACGGTCGAGACCGCCGCGGCCGCCCTGCGCGCCGCGCCGATCGCTCCGGTCGTCGAGGACGCTCCGGCCCCGGTCGCCGAGGCCCCGGTCGAGGAGCCGAAGAAGGCTCCCCGTCGCCGTACCGCCAAGAAGGCCGTCGCGGAGCCGGTCGCCGAGACCGTCGTCGCCGCACAGGTGGTGGCCGAGCCGGTCGCCGAGACCGTCGCGCCCGTCGTCGAGGCCACGGCCCCGGTCACGGCCGAGGTTCCCGCGCCGCGTCGTCGCCGTGTGGTGCGGAAGGCCGCCGGTTCGCCGGTCACCTCCACCCCGGTCGTCGAGCCGATCGTCGAGCCGGCGCCCGCGCCGATCGTCGAGGAGGAGCCGAAGAAGCCCGCACGTCGCCGTGTGGTGCGGAAGGCCGCCGGTTCGCCGGCCTCTTCCACCCCGGCCGAGACCGTGATCGTCGCGGTCCCGGTCGCCGAGGCCGCTCCGGCGCCCGTCGTCGAGGCGCCCGTCGCGGCGGCCCCGGTCGTCGAGGCACCGGTCGCCGAGGCCCCGGTCGAGGAGCCGAAGAAGGCTCCCCGTCGCCGTACCGCCAAGAAGGCCGTCGCCGTCGCGGAGCCGGTCGCCGAGACCGTCGCCGCCGTCGAGGCTCCGGCCGCCGAGGAGGCCCCGAAGGCTCCCCGTCGTCGCGCGGCCAAGAAGGCCGTCGCCGCCGAGGCGCCCGACGCCTCGGAGCCGAAGACGCCGACCCGTCGCCGTACGACGAAGAAGGCCGTCGCGGAGCCGGTCGCCGAGGCTGAGGCCGAGGCCCCGAAGGCCCCGCGCCGTCGCACCACCAAGAAGGCGGCGACCGCTCAGCCCGAGAGCTGATCCCGCCCGACCCTCCTGACCGCGGCCCGGCCCCTCCCCAGGGGCCGGGCCGCGGTCGTGTCGTCCGCCGGCCGGAGGGGCCGACCGGGGGCGTCGGGCCGTCCTCCGCCGACGCGGTTACAGTCCAGTCATGAGCAAGCCCCGGTCCCTCGTCCTGCCGCCCGGCACCCGCGCCCACCACCTCGTGACCGCGCGGGGCGACTTCGCCGTGCTCGACACGGAGCCACGGGGCGAGCGCCGCGGGACGGTGCTGCTGCTGCCCGGGTACACCGGCAGCAAGGAGGACTTCCTGGCCCTGCTCGGTCCGCTGAGCGAGGCCGGGTACCGGGCCGTGGCGGTGGACGGACGCGGTCAGTACCAGTCGCCGGGCCCCCGGGGCCGGGCCGGCTACCGGCGCAGGGCGCTCGCGCTCGACGCGGTGGCGCAGGCCTCGGCCCTCCGGGACGGTCCCGTGCATCTGCTCGGCCACTCGTTCGGTGGCCTCGTGGCCCGCGCGGCGGCCTCGCTCGCCCCGGCGGCGTTCCGTTCCCTCACCCTGCTCTCCTCGGGCCCCGGCCGGGTCGCCAGGCCGCAACGGATCCGGGTGCGCGTGCTGCGCGTCTCGCTCGCGTTCCTGCCGAAGGAGCGGGTGTGGCAGGCGATGTGCTGGCTGGACAGCCGGGGCGAGGAGCCGGACACGGACGACGCACCGGAGCTCGCGGGCTTTCTGCGACGGCGCTGGATGCGGACCCGGATCGCGCAACTGGCGGGCGCGGGGCGGCTGCTGCTGAGCCGTCAGGACGGTACGGCGGAGCTGGCCGCGCTGCGGATGCCGCTGCACATCGCGTACGGGGCGGACGAGATGGTCTGGCCCACGACCGCCCTCGCGGAGGCGGCCGCCCGCACGGGCGCGTACCGCACGGTGGTGGCGGGCGCCGGCCACTCCCCCAATGTGTCGCACCCGAGGGAGCTGACGGACCGGCTCACCGGCTTCTGGGCACGGACGGCCGCCCCGGCCGAGGTCGGAACGGCGCCTTGACCGGGTGGGAACGCGCCTTGACCGGGGTCAGAACTGCGCCTTGAGGTGCTGCCAGAAGCCGTCCCTCAGGGCGCGCCGGAGTGCGGCGTGGCCGCGCAGGGAGCGGCTGAGCAAACGTTCCGCCTCGACGAGCAGGTCCTGGTCGACCGGCCCTGGCAGGTAGGGCGCGCCCGGCAGCAGCTCGGCGAGCCGGTCCCGGCCGCGCTCGCCGAGCCAGGTCGCCGCGATCTGGGCGCCGACGAACCGCACCTCCTCGCGGGAGGGCGGCGGCTCGCCCTCGTTCTCGTAGGTGGTGACGGGGCGGCGGGTGACGTACGGGCGGCAGAAGTCGAGCTCGAAGGTGCGCTGGCTGTCGACCTCCCAGAGGAGCGCCTCGGCCTGGTTGCGTCCTTCGGCGGCCTCGATGCCCCAGAGGTGGACGCGGGCGCCGTAGCCCTGGGCGGCCTCGACGGCCGAGACGAGGTCCTCGTCGCCGCCGACGAGGGCGGCGTCGCTGATGGCGCGGTGGCGGGCGAGGGACTCCAGGTCCGTGCGGATGAGGGAGTCGACGCCCTTCTGCTGGTTGTTGGCGTTGAGGTTGCCGAGGCGCACCTTGACGTCGGGCAGTTCGGCGATGGCCTGCTGCTCGGGGGTGTGGATGCGGCGTCTGGCCCCGTCGTACCAGTAGACGCGGAGCAGTCTGCTGTCGGCGAAGATCGTGCGGGCCTTGTCGATGAAGGCCTCGATGAGGCCCTCGGCGTCGAGGTCGAAGGAGCGCCGGTCCTCGGTTCCCGTCACCAGCAACCCGGCCGCAGCATGGACGTAACCTGCGTCGACGAAGATGGCGTGGGTGGAGGGCGTTTTGGCGACCTCGGCCAGCATCCGCTGGAGGAGCTCATTGGTGCGCTCCATGCGTGCGTCGAGTGCGCGCAGGCGGGCGTCGGTCTCGGTCACCTGAATGGTGTCTGCGTCGTTCATACGGGGCTCATTCTCCGCCGCTCCGGGCCCGGCCGCCACACCCTCCTACCCATCAGTAGTTAGACATCCGAAAATTTTCCTTAGCGTAAGGAATGTTTGCAGGATGCATGTCGTTGGACCCGTACGTAACGCAGTTCTCCACCAGGAGGATCAACTCAGACGAAGGGAGAAGCCTGTGCGCTTCGAAATCCTGCGACTCGACGACATCGACGGCACGCCCGTCGACCGGACCGTCGTGGACGCCGCCTCCGTCAACCGGATCGTGCAGCAGGCCGCCTCGATCGGCCAGCGCATCTGGATCCGCCCCGCCGAGACCTCGGCCTCGTAACAGGTCAGGTCCACACCACGCACCGCGCCCCCGCACGGACTTCGCAAGAGCGGAATCCGTACGGGGGCGCAGTGGCGTCCGGGGTCCGCCCCCGGCGCGTCAGGCGCTCTGGATCACCTGTGTGATGCCGTTGATGATCTGCTGCACCGCGATCGCGGAGAGCATCATGCCGGCGAGCCGGGTCACCAGGACGACGCCGCCGTCCTTGATGACCCGGATGATCAGCAGCGAGTACCGCATGGTCAGCCAGAGCACGACGTGCATGGCGACGATGGCGGCCCAGACGGAGACCTGCGCGGCCGCGCCGTCGGCGTTCTGGACGGCGAGGATGACCGAGACGATCGCGCCGGGACCGGCGAGCAGCGGCATGCCGAGCGGAACGAGGGCGACGTTGACGTCCTTGGTCTGCTTGGGCTCGTCGGTCTTGCCGGTGAGCAGGTCGAGCGCGATGAGCAGCAGCAGGAGACCGCCCGCGATCATCAGCGCGGGGACGGAGACGTGCAGGTAGTCGAGGATCTGCTGGCCCAGCAGGCCGAAGACGGTGATGACGCCGAAGGCGACGGCGACGGCCTGCCAGGCCATCCGGCGCTGCACCTTGGCCGGGCGGCCGGAGGTGAGGGCGAGGAAGATCGGGGTGATCCCGGGGGGATCCATGATCACGAAGAGGGTCAGGAACAGCGAGCCGAAGACGGCGACGTCGAACACGGTGGGGTGCCTTGCGGGAGATGCGAACGGTGGGGTGTGGCCCGTGCGGGTCGGAATGCGGGATTCCGGAGGCAGGGCAGGAAGAGCGCCACCCCGCACACGGCACGGAGCCGTCGGGGGGCGGACCAGGAAGAAGAGGGCCGCCGGGCGGGCCGGGCGGGCGCGGGACAGACCTCACGACCGCGCCGGCGAACCGGGCGCGGAGCATGGCGGACCGACGGCACGACGGTGAACCGGCACGGAGCGCGGCGCACAGGGGCGTACGTCACGGAGCTCGGCGCACCGAACGGCCGACCGGCCGGCAGCGCGTCCCGGAAAGGCCGGCCCCCGCGGGGGCCGGACCAGGGCGGCCTAGGCGGCGGGTCCCCCCGCGCCGGGGACCGGGAAGGCCCCCGCGGCACGGCGGGTGATCTCGCCGTAGATCTCGGGGTCGGTCGTGTACTCGCCGAGGCGGCAGGTCTTGCGGCTGCCGTGGTAGTCGCTGGAGCCCGTGGTCAGCAGACCCAGCTCCTTCGCGAGCCCGCGCAGCCGTGCGCGCGTCGCCTCGTCGTGGTCCATGTGGTCGACCTCGATGCCGTCGAGTCCGGCCTCGGCGAGCCGGGCTATCGAGGCCTCGGGCAGCACCTGGCCGCGCTTGACGGCGAGCGGGTGCGCGAAGACGGTGACGCCCCCGGCCGCCTTGACGAGGCGGATCGCGTCGATCGGGTCCAGCTCGTGCTTCTCGACGTACGCCCGGCCGCCGTCGGCCAGCCACTCGGGCGTGAACGCCCCCGACACGTCCGGTACGACACCGAGTTCGACGAGCGCCTCGGCGACGTGCGGCCGGCCCACGGAACCGTCACCGGCGATCCGGGCGACCTGCTCCCAGGTGACGGGGACGCCGAGCTCCTGGAGCTTGCCGACCATGGCACGCGCGCGCGGCACCCGGTCGTCCCGGACCAGCTCGCGCTCGGCGAGGAGCGCGGGCTCCTCGGGGTCGAAGAGGTAGGCGAGCATGTGCAGGCCGATGCCGTCGACGCGGCAGGACAGCTCGGCGCCGGTGACGAGGGTCAGTCCCTCGGGCAGCGCCTCGATCGCCTCCGCGTGGCCGCGGGTGGTGTCGTGGTCCGTCAGCGCGACGACGTCGAGTCCGGCGGCTGCCGCGTTGCGCACCAGGTCGGCCGGGGAGTCCGTACCGTCGGAGGCCGTGGAGTGGGTGTGCAGATCGATGCGCACGACGCGTTGCTCCAGGAACTCGGCACGGACGAGGGACGCTCCAGCATAACGGGCGAATCGAACACGCCCGTACGGAAGTATCCGGCCGGACCGGCCGGGTGCACGTCAGCTCAGCAGCCTCGGCGTCAGCGCGCCGCACGGCAGGAGTTCGACCTCGGCGCCCGCGTCCCGCAGGTCCGTCAGGACCAGCTCGTCGTACATCAGGAGGCCCGACTGCTCGGGCCAGACGATCGCCCACAGCCAGAGGCCGCGCGCCTCGCCCGCGAAGACCGCGCGGTCCTGCGGGGCGCCGTTGACGTGCCAGAGCGGGGTGGGGCGTCCGGCGGCGAGGACCTTCGTCTGCGGGGGTTTGTCGATGGCCATGCCGGCGCCGGGGTCGGGGCCGTCGATGCCCGCGTACCGGGCGCCGAGGCCGACTCCGAGCTCCTCCGCGACCAGGAGCAGCTCGCCGATGCCGCCGAGCGGTCCGGGTCCCGAGCAGGCGACGGCGGTGGCGCGTCCGCCGCTGCGGTCGTCACCGGCGTACGTGACTCCGGTGAAGAGCCAGCCGACGGGCAGGGGCCACGGCATCCACACCGGCACGTGGGACCGGTGCACCACGACGCCGAGGGCCTCGACGCTGGGCGGGATCACGGGCTGGAGCGGGTGCACCGAGCCGTGGACGTCGCACTGCCAGGAGTCGGCGAACAGCCCGGGCGCCCTGACCCGGCCACCACACTTCGGACAACTGGGTTCGCCCCTCATAGGGCTCAACGGTCCTACCCCCGGGCCCCCGCGTCAAGGACGATCACCGACGATCACCCGTCCGGCCCGAGCCGTTCACCCTCGGTTCCCGAACGGCCGGAACACCGGTCACATCCGGAACGCCGATCGCTCCGGATCAGTCCAGGTTCACGGACCTGCGCAGCGGATCGCGCAGGTCCGTGCCCTGCGCCAGCCAGCGTTCCTCCAGGGCCTGCGCCCCGTGGACCCGCTTCCACGCGGCCTCGTTCGAGGTCATCGGGAGCAGGGGCAGGAAGCGCACCGGGTCCATCGGTTCGTCCAGCTCCAGGTCCTCGACCAGGCCGCCGGACCCGGCGACCAGGACCGAGCTGAAGGCGGCGCCCGGCCAGAGCGGGTCGCCGACGTCGAGCGAGGCGCCGGCGGCCACGATGACGCCCTCGACCTGCGGGGTCGCGGCGAGGACGGCGAGCGGGCGCAGCACCTTGTCGGTGTCAGCGAGGCCGGCCCGTACGGTCAGGACCAGCTCCGCGCGCGGACCCTTGACCGGATCGGCGAGCGCGGCGGTCGGGTCGGCCATCGGCTGCGCGGACATGCCGAGGGTCGCGTACCGCACGAGGTCGCCGTCGACGAAGCGGAGCACCTCGATCCGGTCCGTGCCGAGGAACGTCACCGCGGCGCGCGCGTCCGGTTCTCCGAGTGCCGTCCGCAGCCGGGCCTCGACCAGAGCAAGAACTTCTCCCATGGGGTGAGCATAAAGCGCGTATGGAACGGGCAAAGTAAGGGATTGACCCTCAGTCGGCTGATAGTCTTGGCCGCTGGTCGGGAGTCCCGAACTCCCGACTACTCGTCACACGTCATCCCTCACGAGGGACCGGCCGGAGGAGGTGGGGCTGCGATGGACCGAAGTCGATCGGGCAGTACCAGCCGCTCTTCCGACCCGCACCCGAGCCCGGTGCGTACGTACTTCCGGTGATTCCCGGCCCGTATCCGTACGGACCCGCCTCCCCGGCATCTCGCACGACGGAAGAGCATCTCGCCTTTGCCTGTCTGTAGCGAACGCCGTCACCGCGACCTCTCGGTGCCGCCCGCTTTGTGGACGACGTAGCTCCACGTCCCCATTCCGGGCTGTGCCACCCGCTCGCCGGCGGCTTCTCCGTGAAGGAGCATGCCCATGTCGATGATCCGTGACCTGCGCGCCGCTGTCCGTCCGAGCCTGCGGCACCCCCTGCGCAAGACCCCCACCACGTACACCTCGTACGACCCCACCCGCGACCACACGGCCTCCAGCGCCGTGGTCGACTGCGCCGTCTACCGCGACGGACGCCGCGTCGACGACCGCGAATGCCTCACCCCGCGCGGCGCCATGAGCCAGGTGCGGGAGAGCGGCGGCTTCGCCTGGATCGGCCTGCACGAGCCGACCGAGGCCGAATTCGCCGGTATCGCCGCCGAGTTCGGGCTGCACCCGCTCGCCGTCGAGGACGCCGTCCACGCCCACCAGCGGCCCAAGCTGGAGCGGTACGACGACACCCTCTTCACCGTGTTCAAGACGATCCACTACGTCGAGCACGCCGAACTCACCGCGACCAGCGAGGTGGTCGAGACCGGCGAGGTCATGTGCTTCACCGGCCCCGACTTCGTCATCACCGTCCGGCACGGCGGCCAGGGCTCCCTGCGCAACCTCCGCCACCGCCTCCAGGGCGAGCCGGAGCTGCTCGCCAAAGGCCCCTCGGCCGTGCTGCACGCCCTCTCCGACCATGTCGTCGACGGCTACATCGCGGTCGCCGACGCCGTCGAACTCGACATCGACCAGCTGGAGATCGACGTCTTCTCGCCGGCCGCGAAGGGCTCGACGCGCGGTGCGGACACCGGCCGGATCTATCAGCTGAAGCGCGAGGTACTGGAGTTCAAGCGGGCCGTCACGCCGCTGCTCCGCCCGATGCAGCTGCTCTCCGAGCGGCCCATGCGACTGGTCGACCCCGACATCCAGAAGTACTTCCGGGACGTCGCCGACCACCTCGCACGCGTGCAGGAGCAGGTCGTCGGCTTCGACGAACTGCTCAACTCGATCCTCCAGGCCAACCTGGCGCAGGCGACCGTCGCGCAGAACGAGGACATGCGCAAGATCACCTCGTGGGCGGCGATCGTCGCCGTCCCCACGGCGGTCTGCGGCGTGTACGGCATGAACTTCGACCACATGCCCGAGCTGCACTGGAAGTACGGCTACCCGATGGTGCTGACCGGCATCATCGCGGTCTGTTTCACCATCCACCGCACGCTCAAGCGCAACGGCTGGCTGTAGCGGCGCTGCGGCTAGGCTTCGGGCCATGACAGAAGAGCTGCTCGGGTCCGCCCTCGTCGAGGAGGCCACCAAGAAGTCCGGCCTGGTGTGGGTCCGCGGCACCGGCCCGGCCCGCGCGCTCTGGCACGTCTGGTTCGACGGCGCCGCGTTCGTCGTCGGCGACGGCCCCGGAGAGCAGCCGCTGCCGGGTCTGGCGGACGGCGGGACGGCCGAGGTCACGGTCCGCAGCAAGGACAAGGGCGGCCGACTGGTCGCCTGGACCGCGGACGTACGCGAACTCGCCCCCGGCACCGAGGAGTGGGACGCGGCGGTCGCCGAGCTGAAGGGCAAGCGGCTCAACGCTCCCGACGGCGAGGCCATGACGGGCCGCTGGGCGGGCGAGTGCCGGGTCCTGCGACTCGACCCCCGCTCCTCGACCACGGAGCTGCCGGACGGCTCCCTGGCCGCCGTACCGCTGCCCTCGGCGGCCGTCACCCGGGACCCGGTGCCGTCCGGTCTCCCGAAGCTGCTGCTCAAGCGCCGCCGCAAGCGCTCCTAGGTCGTGTCCGGAAAGCAGCGCCGTCTGCCCGCAGGGCCAGGCGGGACTTTCCGGGCACGACCCAGGGCTACGTCCGGGGCAGCTGCTTGCCGTAGTCGAGGGTCTCCTCCTTCGACGGGGCGGTGAGCGGGAAGTCCTTGTTCCACTCGGAGAGCACCACGAGGCCCGCTCCCCCGCCCCGCGCGAACTGCAGCGGGTAAGGGGAGCCCTCCAGGGCCACGTCGAGGGTGCCGCCCTCGCCTTCCGCGCCGCCCTTGACCTTGACCGTACGGACCCCGCCGATCTGGTCGCGGTCGCCCTTGACCTTCTCGCCGTGCAGGCCGATGAGGCCGGCGAGCAACAGATCCATGTCGGTGAAGCCGCGCAGCTGCTTGTACGACGGGTCGCCCTGCGGCACCTTCACGTACATGTCGTCGAGCTTGTCGGCGGCCTCTGCGTCCGCCTCCGTCGGCTTGTCGCCGCCCTGGGAGTCGTGGGTCCAGAAGCCCGCGTCGGCCTTCAGATAGAGCGCGTCGCCGACCCGCAGCAGCTCGAAGGTGCTGTTCTTCGTCGTCACCGAGCCGGCGGCGCCGTCCTGCTTGAGGCGCATGTTCAGCTTGAAGGTGTCACCCTTGCTGACCAGGGTGCCGGAGAGCCGTACCGCCTTCGCCGTGTCCGCCGCGGACCGGGCCTTGCCCTCGATCTCGGGCGCGGAGAGCCTGCCCACCCCGTTCGTCCCCTCGTCCGGGTCGGCCGCGCAGGCCGTGAGCCCGACGATCAGCCCGGCGCAGAGCGCCAGCGGCGCGACGGCTCTGCGGAGGCGCACGACCGGGACGACACGTGCTGCTGACGGAGTACGCGATGACGGGGTGCGAACGGTCACCTGCGCTGCCTCTCGGGTTCGTGGGGGGGGGCTGCCGGTCCGCGCCCCGTACGGGATACCGGGGTGGCGGCCGTCTGTACTGCGGGTTCTGCCGGGCGGGGGCCGGCCTTCCGGTGGGGACGGCAGACCGCAGCGTACCCGGGCCGGGTGACGCGCCCGGCGGCAGCCGTACGGAGGCGCTGCCGGGGCGGGTCGGAACGCCACGGGCTAGCCTGAACCCGGCAAAGCTCTGCAATGACTCGATTCGTGCGGCACCGAGGAGGCGCGTGGCATGGCGGCAGGCGCCCCCCGGATCTTCGTCTCCCACCTCGCGGGAGTCCCCGTCTTCGACCCCGTCGGCGACCAGGTCGGCCGGGTCAGCGACCTGGTGGCCATGCTGCGGGTCGGCCGCAGGCCGCCGCGGCTGCTCGGCATGGTCGTGGAGGTCCTCAGCCGCCGCCGGGTGTTCGTGCCGATGACCCGCATCACGGGCGTCGAGTCCGGCCAGGTCATCACCACCGGCGTCGTCAACATGCGCCGCTTCGAACGGCGCCCCACCGAGCGGCTCGTCCTCGGCGAGCTGCTCGACCGGCGCGTCCGGCTCGTCGGCCCCGGCGGGCAGGAGGGCGAGGAGGTCACCGTCCTCGACGTCGCCATCACCCAGCTGCCCGCCCGCCGCGACTGGGAGATCGACAAGGTCTTCGTCCGCAAGGGGAAGGGCGGGGTGCTGAGCCGCAAGGGCGAGACGCTGACCGTCGAATGGTCGGCGGTCACCGGCTTCTCCCTGGAGGAGCACGGGCAGGGCGCCGAGAGCCTGCTGGCCACCTTCGAGAAGCTCCGCCCCGCCGACCTGGCCAACGCGCTGCACCACCTCTCCCCCAAGCGGCGCGTCGAGGTGGCGGCCGCGCTCGACGACGACCGGCTCGCCGACGTCCTGGAGGAGCTGCCGGAGGACGACCAGATCGAGATCCTCGGGAAGCTGAAGGAGGAGCGCGCGGCCGACGTCCTGGAGGCGATGGACCCGGACGACGCGGCCGACCTGCTGTCCGAGCTGCCGGAGGAGGACAAGGAGCGGCTGCTGACCCTGATGCAGCCGGACGACGCGGCCGACGTACGCCGGCTCCTGGCGTACGAGGAGCGCACGGCGGGCGGTCTGATGACGACCGAGCCGATCGTGCTGCGGCCGGACGCCACGGTCGCGGACGCGCTGGCCCGGGTCCGGCAGCAGGACCTGTCGCCCGCGCTCGCGGCGCAGGTGTACGTGTGCCGCCCGCCGGACGAGACGCCGACGGGCAAGTACCTGGGCACGGTGCACTTCCAGCGGCTCCTTCGCGACCCGCCGTTCACCCTCGTCAGCTCGCTCGTGGACAGCGATCTCCCGCCGCTCGGCCCGGACACCCCGCTGCCCGCCGTCACCAGCTATCTCGCCGCGTACAACATGGTCGCGGCGCCCGTGGTGGACGAGAGCGGTTCGCTGCTCGGCGCGGTCACCGTCGACGACGTGCTCGACCATCTGCTGCCGGAGGACTGGCGGGAGACGGAGTTCCACGAGGAGGGGGCCGGGCATGGCGGCTGAGCGCACGCAGGACCGCGAGCGGGAGCGGGAGCGCGACCGGCCGGGCCCCCGCATCCGGCTCGACCTGCCGCGCGAGCGGCGGGCCAGGCTGCTCCCGGAGTACGACCCCGAGGCCTTCGGACGCATGTCGGAGCGGATCGCCCGCTTCCTGGGCACGGGCCGGTTCCTCGTCTGGATGACCCTGACGATCATCGTCTGGGTCCTGTGGAACATCTTCGCGCCGGGCTCGCTCAAGTTCGACGAGTACCCGTTCATCTTCCTGACGCTCGCACTGTCCCTGCAGGCCTCGTACGCGGCGCCGCTGATCCTGCTCGCCCAGAACCGGCAGGACGACCGGGACCGGGTCAATCTCGAACAGGACCGGAAGCAGAACGAGCGGTCGATCGCGGACACCGAGTACCTCACCCGGGAGATCGCGGCACTCCGGATGGGCCTGGGCGAGGTGGCCACCCGCGACTGGATCCGCTCCGAACTCCAGGACCTGATCAAGGAGCTGGAGGAGCGCCGGGATCTATTCCCGACAGGTGACCCCCACCGAAGTGACGTACCCGACCGTTGACAGGCCTTTCATGGGCCGGTGGTCGGCGCCGTACCATCGTCGGTATGGCTATGGAAGACGCGGTGCTCGAAGCACTGGCGACGGTGAACGACCCCGAGATCAACAAACCGATCACTGAGCTCGGCATGGTCAAGTCGGTGGAGATCGAACCGGACGGCAAGGTCGCCGTCACGGTCTACCTGACCGTCTCCGGCTGCCCGATGCGCGAGACCATCACCCAGCGGGTGACCGATGCCGTCTCCGGCGTCGAGGGCGTCACCGGCGTCGACGTCTCGCTGGACGTGATGAGCGACGAGCAGCGCAAGGAGCTGGCGACGGCGCTGCGCGGCACGAGCGCCGAGCGCGAGGTGCCGTTCGCGAAGCCGGGCTCGCTGACCAGGGTGTACGCGGTCGCCTCCGGCAAGGGTGGCGTCGGCAAGTCCTCCGTCACCGTGAACCTGGCCGCGGCGATGGCCGCCGACGGCCTGAAGGTCGGCGTCGTCGACGCCGACATCTACGGTCACTCGGTGCCCCGCATGCTGGGCGCGGACGGCCGTCCGACCCAGGTCGAGAACATGATCATGCCGCCGTCGGCGAACGGTGTGAAGGTCATCTCCATCGGCATGTTCACCCCGGGCAACGCGCCGGTCGTGTGGCGCGGCCCGATGCTGCACCGCGCGCTCCAGCAGTTCCTCGCGGACGTGTACTGGGGCGACCTGGACGTCCTCCTGCTCGACCTGCCCCCGGGCACCGGCGACATCGCGATCTCGGTCGCGCAGCTCGTCCCGAACGCGGAGATCCTGGTCGTCACCACCCCGCAGCAGGCGGCGGCCGAGGTCGCCGAGCGGGCCGGTTCCATCGCCGTCCAGACCCACCAGAAGATCGTCGGTGTCGTCGAGAACATGGCGGGCCTGCCGTGCCCGCACTGCGACGAGATGGTCGACGTGTTCGGCACGGGCGGCGGCCAGCGGGTCGCGGACGGTCTGACGCAGACCACGGGTGCGACGGTCCCGGTCCTCGGCTCGATCCCGATCGACGTGCGGCTCCGCGAGGGCGGCGACGAGGGCAAGCCCGTCGTCCTCACGGACCCGGACTCCCCGGCGGGCGCGGCCCTCCGCGCGATCGCCGGCAAGCTCGGCGGCCGCCAGCGAGGCCTCTCGGGCATGAGCCTGGGCATCACGCCGCGCAACAAGTTCTGAGTGCCGGGAAAGGGCGCCCCCGAGGGGGCGCCCTTTCCCGTTCCCGCTCTTGGTTCCTACACGTAGGCGTCGAGGTCCTTGATCTGCGAGAACCCCAGACCGTACGCACTCATCCCACGCCCGTACGCGCCGATGTGCACCCCCGCCGCGGACCCGGCCAGGACCCACCCGAACTCCGACTCGCGGTAGTGGAACGGCACCGGCACCCCGTCCACCGGCAGCGACAGCGTCGACCACTCCGTCCCGCCGAGGTCGTCGGCCAGCTCGAAGGCCGTCTCGGTCTGCTGGTCCAGCCAGTTGTCCCGCGTCGCGTGGTCGAGCGAGGCAGGCCAGGTGTGGACGAGCAGCCCGGAGCCGGCCAGCCAGGCGGCCGAGGAGACGGTGGTGGCGTCGAGGACGCCGGTGCCGTCTCCGGTGCGCCGTACGGGGCTCGCGGCCACCGTCACGACCACCGCGAACCGTTCCTTCTCCGCGCCGGTCGCGTCCGACTTTATGGACGGCGTGTCACCGTGCCCGGTCGACCCGTGCTGCACGCTGCCGTCCGCCGCCGTGCCGACCTGCATCAGCCAGCGGGGCCCGGTGAACGCCTCGTCGAGGCCGTACCAGGCGAAGGGTGCGCGCAGGTAGCCCTCGGCGGTCCGCCGGGCCGTGGGTACGCCCTCCACCCGACTCGTGGTCTCCATCTCGGCCGCCTCCTCGTTGCGTCAACAGAGGGAGGATAGCCACCAGGACGCGTCGGGTCGGTGACAGCCCGTCGTCAGGTCGCGTCGGAGTCGTACGGAGGACGCTCTCCGTTGTCCGGCTTGTCCTGCTTCTTCAGCAGGTCCGGGGTGCCGTTGGCGGAGGTGACCGCACCGGAGGAACCGTTGACCGGGGAACCGTTGACGGCCGAGGTCTGCGGCTCGCGGCTGTGCACCGCGTCGGCGACCTCGTTCATCTCCTTCTTGAGGTCGAAGCTGCCGCGCAGCTCCTTGAGCTCCCGGAGGTCCTCGTTCTGCTCCATCTGCTTGCGGAGGAACGTCTTCGGGTTGAGGTCCTCGAACTCGAAGTCCTTGAAGTCCGGTCCCAGCTCGCTGCGGATGTCCTCCTTCGCGCTGTCCGAGAACTCACGGATCTTCCGGATGAAGCGCGAGACGTCCTGGATGACCTTCGGGAGCTTGTCCGGCCCGAAGACGAGCACGGCGAGGACGACGAGCGTCACCAGCTCGAGTGCGCCTATGTCGCTGAACACCTAGTAGCTCCTTCATGCCGGTCAAGGGCCCGGTCCACGGTACCCGCCGAAACTGTCGGACGGGTACCTCCGGGTGTCCGCCACATGGCACTCAGGTGCCCTGGGAGGAGCCCAGCGTCAACGTCTTTGTCAGCTCTTTGCCGTTGCGGGTCAGGGTGAGCGCCAGCTTGTCGCCGGGGCGGTGGGCGCGGATCTTCACGATCAGCTCCTCGCCGTTGTGCACGCGCTGGCCGTCGACCTTGGTGATGACGTCCCCGGGCCGGAGCCCCGCCTTCGCGGCCGGGCCGCCGGGCGTGACGGACGCGGAGCCGTCCTTGCCCTTCTCGCCGACGCGGGCGCCGTCGCCGTTGAACTGCATGTCGAGGCTCACACCGATGACCGGGTGGGTGGCCTTGCCGGTGTTGATGAGCTCCTCGGCGACCCGCTTGCCCTGGTTGATCGGTATGGCGAAGCCGAGGCCGATGGAGCCGGGCTGGGAGGCACTGCCGCCCTCTCCGTCACCGGAGCCGCCGCCGGCCGCGCGGATCGCGCTGTTGATGCCGATGACCCGGCCCTTGGAGTCGAGGAGCGGGCCGCCGGAGTTGCCGGGGTTGATGGGGGCGTCGGTCTGGAGGGCGTCGACGTAGCTGATGTCGCTGCCGTCGCCCTTCTCGCCGCCCGCGGTGATCGGGCGTTCCTTGGCGCTGATGATGCCGGACGTGACCGTGTTGGACAGGTCGAAGGGGGCGCCGATGGCGACGACGGGGTCGCCGACGCGGACGTTGTCGGAGTTGCCGAGCGGCAGCGCCTTGAGGCCGGAGACGCCGATGACCTGGACGACGGCCAGGTCGTAGCCGGTGTCCTTGCCGACGACCTTGGCACGGGCGGTCTCGCCGCTGGAGAAGGTCACCGAGATGTCCTCGGAGGACCGGGCCCCGTCGACGACGTGGTTGTTGGTGAGGATGTGGCCCTTGGTGTCCAGCACGAAGCCGGTGCCGGTGCCGGACGAACCGCCGCCCTTGACGTGCAGGGTGACCACGCCGGGCAGGGCGGCGGCCGCGATCCCGGCCACGCTGTCCGGGGCACGGTCGGTGTCCCCGCCGTCCGCCTGCGGCAGCTCGACGGTGGTGATCCCGCCGTTGCGCTCGACGTACGCGCCGATGCCGCCGCCGATGACTCCGGTGACGAGCGCGAGGACGAGCGCGCCCACGACGGCGAGCCCCGTGCGGGACTTCTTCGCGGGCGCGGGGTGGAATCCGACCCCGCCGGCCCCCCAGGGGTCGTACTGCACCCAGGGCGCCCCGCCCTGCGGCGGCGGCACGGCGCCCCCTTGCGCGTGCGGCTGGGACTGCGGGTGGGGATGCGGCTGAGGCTGGGGCTGCTGCGGTACGGGGGGCACGTGGGCCTGCTGCGGCGGTACGTGCGCCGGAGGGCGCTGTACGGGCGGCGCGGGCGCCCACGGGCCGGGCTCACCGTAGGGCGGCGTCCGGTACTCGTCGGGGGCGTGCAGGGGCTGCGGCGCGGTCTGCGCGGGCGCCGGGGCCTGCGGGGCGTCGGCGACGGGAGCGTCGGTGACCGGGAGGGCCGCCGTCGGGGCCTCGTCCGCCGGGGCCGGAGGCTCGCCCTTGGTCAGCAGAACGGCGGGAGCGGCCTCGGCCACGGGCGCGGGCGCGTCGGCGACGACGACGACCTCGGACATCACCGCCGTGTCCCGCGAGTCCGCCACATCCGTCATGTCCGTCACGTCGGCCACGACGCCGGCGGCGTCCGAGGCAGCCGGCGCCTCGGCCGCACCCCCGGCCGACGGCTGCGGCGCGGGCAGCGGAAAGTCGCCGTCGGCGTCATCCGTGCCGACGGCGGTGACGCCCTCCGTGAGGTCGTCGGCCGGAGGCGGCGAGGGTATCCGCGCCGCCTCCGGTGTGGTCGAAGGCCGGCTCCACCAGTTCGGCTTCCCGTTGTTCATGCTCTCCCCGCAACCCGCTGACCCGTGCCGCGCCCCTTGGGTCGGGCGCCCCTGTCCCTGGATTCAACCAGGTCGCGGGTCAGCGGTGGGAGCCGAGCGGTGCGGTCGTCGGGCTGGGGGCCGGACTGGGTCCGGGACCGAGGGCCAGTTGGAGGGCCGGACCCGTCGGCCGTATGAAGGGCGACAGGGCGAGGAACGACTGCGTGCCCTGGTCGCGGAGGCGTACCGCCACCAGCGGAGCGGCGGCGGAGCGCACCGCGTCCGGCGGGACGGCGCCCGCGGGAACCGTGCCCGGGCCGACGGCGGCCACCGGCCCGTGCGGCAGCGCCGCCGGGGCTCCGGGAGACAGCGGGGCCCCCGGGGTCACCTGCGTGCCGTCGACGGACTGGGCGCCGCGCTCGCCGGAGCGCGTGCCCCGGGTGACGGCCGTGCCGCCGCCGGGGCCCGTGGAGGTGGCGCGCAGCGGGGTGACCGCGGTGCCGGTGCCCTGGCCGCCGCGTGCGCTCGCGTTCACCGAGGCCTCCAGCGGCAGGGTGCCGCCGAGGGCGATGGCCGCGAACGAGACGGCGCTGGCCGCCGCGAAGGCGAAGCGCCGCCCGCGCCAGGAGGTTCCGGACGCGCGGTCGCCGACCTCGTGGATACGGAAGCCGGTGTGCGGGGAGTGCGGGGTGTGTGGCGTGACGACGGCCGCCGTGGCGAAGCCGTCGGACTTCAGTCCGCCCGCGCCGAGGAGCTCTTCGAGGGGGCCTCGGGTTCCGCCGGGGCCTCCCGGCTCACCGGGGCCCCCCGGTAGCCCCTGGAGCCGGGCGAGGAATCCTTCCGAGGGCGGCGGGGGAGCCGCCGAGGCGAAGACGCTCTTGAGGGTGCGCTGTGCGTCGGCCTCCGCCTTGCAGCGGGGGCAGGTCGCGAGGTGGGCGAGGACCCGCTCGCGGGCGTCGTGGCCGAGTTCGCCGTCGACGAGCGCGGCCAGCCGGTCCCCGAGGTGGTGTTCCGCGGGGGTCGGTGACGAGGGACGTGTGCCGCTCACGCTGTCCCTGCCTCCCATCCGACGGAGGCCAGGGCACGCTCCGCCCGTGCCTCGGGCGAGCGGTGCTTGAGGGCCTTGCGCAGGTGGGAGCGTCCGCGGTGGATCCGGCTGCGGACGGTGCCGAGCTTCACACCGAGGGTCGCGGCGATCTCCTCGTACGACAGTCCTTCGATGTCGCAGAGGACGACCGCGGCGCGGAACTCGGGCGCGAGGGTGTCGAGGGCCTGCTGCACGTCCGCGTCGAAGTGGGTGTCGTTGAACACCTGCTGCGGCGAGGGCTCACGGCTGGGCAGCCGCTCGGCGGCGTCGTCGGCGAGCGCGTCGAAACGGATGCGCTGCTTGCGGCGGACCATGTCGAGGAAGAGATTGGTGGTGATGCGGTGGAGCCAGCCCTCGAAGGTGCCCGGCGTGTACGTCGACAGCGAGCGGAAGACACGGACGAAGACCTCTTGCGTCAGGTCCTCGGCGTCGTGCTGGTTGCCCGTGAGGCGGTAGGCGAGACGGTAGACCCGGCCACTGTGCGTGCTGACGATCTCCTCCCAGGTGGGCGGAGTCCACGCCTGCGATTCCGCATCCGATGCGAAGGTCGCGGTGGTGGGAGCGGCGTCGGTGGTGCGGATTCGGTCAGCGGTGTCGGTCACGGATTTCGGCTCACCCGCCGACCTGAGAAGACGCCGAAGCACTCCTCCCCGATCCACAGGCGCAGCCGCACCTCCCCTATCGGCTCTGGTGGTGTCCAGTGGAGCCCCTACCATAGCCACCTCGCCCGTTAGCTCCGGATAAGAATCTTTACGCGAATTTGGAACCGGGTCCCCCGGCTTCCTCCTGCCGCGTCCTTCCCCTGGTGAACGCCCGGTCCCATCTGCGGGTTCCCGCTGACAGCGGATACAGTCACCGTTGCGTCAACTACGGGGACAGGAGAGGGCCATTACCGCCAACCGGCAGACGAGCTGGTCGTTCGCCGACGCCTTTGTCGCCGAGGACGAAGCTCTGCGCTGGGCCCGGGAGCGGGCCCGGGAGGCAGGGCTGCCCTCGGTGTCGCCGGGCACCGGTGGGGCGCTGCGCCTGCTCGCGGCCACGGCGGACGCGAAAGCGGTGGCGGAGATCGGCACCGGCACGGGCGTGTCGGGCATCTATCTGCTGCTCGGGATGCGGCCGGACGGCGTCCTGACCACGGTGGACCTCCAGCCGGAGCGGCAGCAGTTGGCCAAGACGGCGTTCCGCGCGGCGGGCTTCGCGGGCAACCGGGCCCGTTTCATCCCCGGCCGGGCCCTGGACGTACTGCCGCGACTCGCGGACGGCGGCTACGACCTCGTGTTCTGCGACGGCGACCGGCTTGAGTACCTGGACTACCTCGCTGAATCGTTGCGCCTGCTGCGACCGGGCGGTCTCGTCTGCTTCGAGGGCGTCTTCGCGGACGGCCGTACGGTCGACTCGGCGGCCCAGCCGGCCGAGGTCCAGCGGGTCCGTGAACTGCTGCGCACGGTCCGGGAGAGCCAGGAGCTCGTCCCGTCCCTGCTGCCGGTGGGCGACGGCCTGCTGTGCGCGGTCCGCCGGGGCTGACGCACCCGCCGCTCCGCCCGCCCCCACCTGCGCCACCTGCGTACGAGAACATCCCCGGACGAGAACCACCCCCGGACACACCACTGCCCCGGTACGGGCGTGCCGTACCGGGGCAGTGGTCAGGATGCGAGGGTGAGTCGGGTCAGCCGACGACCTTCTTCAGGGCGTCGCCGAGTGCCTCGGCCTCGTCCGGGGTCAGCTCGACGACAAGCCGACCGCCGCCTTCGAGCGGAACGCGCATGACGATGCCCCGCCCCTCCTTGGTCACCTCGAGCGGGCCGTCACCCGTCCGCGGCTTCATGGCCGCCATGCTTGTTCCCCTTCCTGAAACCAGCTCTTTGTCGGCCGGGCAGCTCCATGACCTGGAGCACGCGTCACCGGCTTCGAACACATTGCTTCCAGGTCATTATCCCGCATGGCAGGACCCGATGACCAACATCGAATGGCATCGCTTGCGCAACGCGCTCTCTCAAAACCCCACATTTCGGCGATCGGCCTGCGATACTTCGCCGCTCGGCGTCCGGTCGAGGCCTTCAAATCTTTGACGCAGCTCACATGGGCGGGGCGGGTGATGTCCGCCATGCTGTGCTGGTCAACCACGCAAAGACGCGAAGGGAACCCGATGGCCGACACGGTGCTGTACGAGGTGAGCGACGGGCTCGCCACCATCACGCTCAACCGCCCCGAGGCCATGAACGCCATGAACGTGGCGGCGAAAGTCGCTCTCCGCGACGCGGCCGAGACCGCTGCGGCGGACCCCGCCGTACGGGCGGTGCTGCTCACTGCGGCCGGCGAGCGGGCGTTCTGCGTCGGCCAGGACCTGAAGGAACACGTGGGTCTGCTCATGGCGGACCACGAGAACGGCACCCGAGAGACCATGAACACGGTCCGGGACCACTACAACCCGATCACCAAGGCGCTCGCGGGCATGCGGAAGCCCGTCGTGGCGGGCGTGAACGGCGTCGCGGCGGGCGCCGGCTTCGGCTTCGCGCTCGCGGCGGACTACCGGGTGGTCGCGGACACCGCCTCGTTCAACACCTCATTCGCGGGGGTCGCGCTGACCGCCGACTCGGGCGTGTCCTGGACGCTGCCCCGGCTGATCGGCGCGAGCCGGGCGTCCGACCTGCTGCTCTTCCCCCGCTCGATCACCGCCCAGGAGGCGTACGAACTGGGCATCGTGAACCGCCTGGTCCCGGCCGCCGACCTCGCGGCCGAGGCCGAGAAGGTGGCCCGCAAGCTCGCGGAGGGCCCGACGGTGGCGTACGCGGCCCTGAAGGAGTCCCTCGCGTACGGCGCGGACCACTCGCTGGCCGAGGCGCTGGACAAGGAGGAGGAACTCCAGAGCCTGGCGGGCTCCTCCGAGGACCACACGATCGCGGTCCGCGCCTTCATCGCCAAGGAGAAGCCCACGTACCTGGGCCGCTGACGGACCCCGGAACCCCTTCGTACGAGTGGTGGGCGCGTCTATAGGATCCGCTCACCATTCGTACGCACATACCTGGGGGGTTCCGTGCGTCCTTCTCCTTCCGCGCGCCTTCTTCGCGGCGCGCTCACGGCGGGTCTGGCCCTGGGCCTGTCCGCCGCCGTCCTGTCCTCGCCGGCGCGGGCGGCCGACGGCGCCGACCGCTGTCCGCAGGGCTCCGTCTGCGTCTTCAGCCAGCCGCTGTTCCAGGGCGACATGCTCATCGTCAAGGCACCGATGGTGTCACTGGGGGCCTGGGACAACCGCATCCGGTCCTTCGTCAACAACCAGTGGGACGCGCACGCCGTGTGCTTCTACCCGAAGCCCGGCCTCGACCCCGAGGGCTCTGTCTGGCTCTACAACACGGCCTCCTTCGACGAGAGCCAGAACCCCGGCCTCGACAAGACGGTGAGCTCCATCGACATCGGCGCCGAGGCCGACGACTTCTGCGGCGGGGAAAGCCGCTACCCGACCCTCTCCGAGGTCCTGGAGTCCCGGCCCACGCCGCTGCCCGCGACGGGCGCCTTCGGCGACATCGACCGCGACGGGTACGCCGACGTGCTCAGCCGCGATCCGTTCGGACAGCTGTGGTCCGTACACGACACGTCCCCGTACGCTCCCGGTACCGGCCGGCTCGTGGGCGGCGGCTGGAACGCCATGACGAAGCTGACCCGGCACGGCGACCAGGACGGCGACGGCGACGAGGACGTCTACGCCCGCGACGGGGCCGGCTCCCTCTGGCTCTACCCCGGCGACGGCAAGGGTGCCTTCAAGCCCCGACGCCTCATCGGCGGCGGCTGGAACTCCCTGCGGGAGCTGACCGCGACAGGCGACCTGACGGGCGACGCCAAGGGCGACCTGCTCGCCGTCGACGCCACCGGAGTCCTCTGGACGTACCCGGGCAACGGCAAGGGCTGGTTCGACGTCCGCAGGAAGGTCGGCGGCGGCTGGAAGGCGATCGACGAGCTCGTCGGTGCCGGGGACATGAACTCCGACAGGAAGGCCGACCTGGTCGCCCGCGACACGGCGGGCAAGCTCTGGCTCTACCCGGGCAACGGCCGCGGCTGGTTCGGTACCCGCACGCTCATCGGCAGCGGCGGCTGGAACGCCCACAAGGAGCTGGCGGGCCTCGGCGACATCACGGGTGACGGGCGGCCCGACCTGGTCGCACACGTCTCGGGCGCCCCCTTCGGCTGGGACGGCTACACCTACCTGCTGGTCTACCCCGGCACCGGCGACGGGCGTCTCCGCGCCCCGCTGTCCTTCGGCCAGCTCCGCACCGGCACCTTCGTCTTCTGACCCGCCTCCGACTCTCCTCATGAACGGACCACGCGCCATGACGCGCTCCTCCGGAATCCGGCGCGCGCTCGCCGCCGCCGTGACCACCGCGGCCACCCTGGCCACGATGCTGACCGCCGCGCCGACCGCGTCGGCAGACGAGTACCGCTGCCCCGCAGGCAGCTTCTGCGTCTTCCGGGACCCCGGCTTCGGCGGCCAGATGAAGATCGTGTCGACCAGCCAGCCCTCCCTGGGCACCTGGAACAACGCGATCTCGTCCTACTTCAACCGCAGCGACCAGTGGGCCATCGTCTACCTGGACGCCGACTACTCGGGGGAGCGCCGGCTGACCGTCGGCCCCCACCAGTACGCCGGTGCCGACCTCGGCCCGGGCTCCTCGTACGGTGCCGACAACGCGATCAGTTCGATCCGGGTCGGGGGCACCCAGTGGGAGGTCGAGACCGGTCAGGCGTGGATCGACTGGGACACCTCCACCACACCGCGCCCCGACGGCCTGCCGGCCCAGTCCCGCTTCGGTGACCTCGACAACGACGGCGTCGCCGACCTGCTCGAACGTGGCGCGGACGGTCGGCTCTGGTTCCTCGACGGTGTACGCGACGCCTATGGCGGGACCAAGGGCGCCCTGGTCGGCGGCGGCTGGAACGCCATGAACGCGCTCGTCCGCCACGGCGACCACGACGGCGACGGCAACGAGGACGTCTACGCCCGCGACCGAGCGGGTGTGCTGTGGCTCTATCCCGGCAACGGCAAGGGCTGGTTCAAGCCCCGCCTCCGCATCGGCGGCGGCTGGAACGCCATGAAGGAGATCGAGGCGGTCGGCGACATCACCGGTGACGACCGCCGGGACCTCGTCGCCCGGGACACCGCAGGTGTCCTCTGGACCTATCCCGGCAACGGCCGCGGCTGGTTCGGCGCCCGTACGAAGGTCGGCGGCGGCTGGGGCGTCATGAACGCGCTCGCGGCCCCCGGCGACATGAACCGGGACGGCAGGTCCGACCTGGTCGCCCGCGACGGCTCCCGCGCCCTCTGGCTCTACCCGGGCAACGGCCGGGGCGCCTTCGGCGCCCGCATCAGGCTGCCGTACGCCTGGCCGTCGGGCACCCCGCTCCTCGCCACCGGCGATGTGACCGGCGACGGCCTCGGCGACATCATGCGGACGATCGAGGGTTCGTCGCTGTACGTGTACAAGAACGACGGCGCCGGCGGTCTCGTCGCCCCGGCGTTCGAGACGGGGTACGACACCACCGCCCCCTCCGTCCACATCTTCTGATCCGGACGGATCGGTGGCCCGGGGGCTACTTCCCGCCCCGGGCCAGGCACCCCTTCACATGGTCGTCGACCAGCCCGCACGCCTGCATCAGGGCGTAGGCCGTGGTCGGGCCGATGAAGCGGAGGCCTCGCTTCTTGAGGGCCTTGGAGAGGGCCGTGGACTCGTCCGTGACCGCCGGGACGTCCGCGACCGTACGCGGGACCGGGCGGCCCGCCGGATCGGGGGCGTACGACCAGATCAGGGCGTCGAGTTCGCCCGGGGACCAGTCGGCGAGCAGTTTCGCGTTGGCGAGGGTGGCGTCGATCTTCGCGCGGTTGCGGATGATGCCCTCGTCCACGAGGAGCCGCTCGCGGTCGGCCTCGCCGAAACCGGCCACGGAGGCGATCCGGAAGCCGTCGAACGCGCTCCGGAAGCCCTCACGGCGGCGCAGGATCGTGATCCACGACAGGCCCGACTGGAACGCCTCCAGGCAGAGCCGCTCGAACAGCGCGTCGTCGCCGTGGACCGGGCGGCCCCACTCCTCGTCGTGGTACGCCACGTAGTCCTCGGCCGACAGGCCCCAGGGGCAGCGCAGCCGCCCGTCCGGGCCCGGGACCGCCCCGCCGGCCGTCATGCCCGGCCGTCCTCTTCGTCACCGGCGGCGGCCGCTCCCGCGAGGGCGTCCTCCAGCTCGGCGATCCGCGCGTCCCGCTCGGCGAGTTCGGCGCCGAGGCGGACCAGGACGTCGTCCACGTCCGCCATCCGGTAGCCGCGGACCGCGACGGGGAGCCGGAGCGCCTCGACGTCGGCGCGGTCGACCGGCCGGGCCTCCGGGAGGGGGTCGACGAGCTGCTCGGGCGCCACGTCGGGCAGCACCTCGCTGTCGCCGCCGCCGACCACCGCCAGGGTCACCGCGGCCACGACCACGACCATCGTGATGAGCAGAAACCAGAACACCTGCGTGCCTCTCCCCGGAGTGGAAAACGTCCCGTGCCGATCGTGCCATGCGCCACCGACAGCTAGGGTCGCAGGCGAACGGACACGAGGGAGGACAAAAGGGATGCTGCGCTTGGGACGGCGTGAATTCGGGCCGCACGAGCCGGTGATCATGGCGATCGTGAACCGGACCCCGGACTCCTTCTACGACCAGGGCGCGACCTTCAGGGACGAGCCCGCGCTCGCCCGGGTCGAGCAGGCCGTGGCCGAAGGGGCGGCGATCATCGACATCGGCGGGGTGAAGGCGGGCCCCGGCGAGGAGGTGACGGCCGAGGAGGAGGCGCGGCGCACGGTCGGCTTCGTCGCCGAGGTCCGCAGGCGCCATCCCGATGTCGTCATCAGCGTGGACACCTGGCGGGCGGATGTCGGCGAGGCGGTCTGCGAGGCCGGTGCGGACGTCCTGAACGACGCGTGGGGCGGGGTCGACCCCGGCCTCGCCGAGGTCGCCGCGAAGTACGGCGCGGGGCTCGTGTGCACGCACGCGGGTGGCGCCGAGCCGCGGACCCGGCCGCACCGGGTCGAGTACGAGGACGTGATGGCCGACATCCTGCGGGTGACCGTGGGGCTCGCCGAGCGAGCGGCCTCGCTCGGGGTGCGCCGGGACGCGATCATGATCGACCCGGGCCACGACTTCGGGAAGAACACCCGGCACAGTCTGGAGGCGACGCGGCGGCTCGGCGAGATGGCGGAGACGGGGTGGCCGGTGCTGGTTTCCCTCTCCAACAAGGACTTCGTCGGGGAGACCCTGGACCGGCCGGTGAAGGAGCGGGTCCTCGGGACCTTGGCGACCACCGCGGTCTCCGCCTGGCTGGGCGCCCAGGTGTACCGGGTGCACGAGGTCGCCGAGACGCGGCAGGTGCTCGACATGGTGGCGTCCATCGCCGGGCACCGGGCGCCGGCCGTCGCGCGGCGCGGGCTGGCGTAGCCGGGCGGGCGCGCGAAGGGGCGGGGCAGGGACGGAAGACCGTCGCCGCCCCGCCCCGTGGGGCCTCTACTTGCCCGTCTCCTTCGTGACGAGTGCCACCGCTTCCTCCACGTCGTCCGTGACGTGGAAGAGGAGCAGGTCGCGCTCCGAGGCCTTGCCACCGGCGACGACCGAGTCGCGGAGCCAGTCCACGAGGCCCTTCCAGTACTCCGTGCCGAAGAGGACGATCGGGAAGCGGGTGACCTTGCGGGTCTGGACCAGGGTCAGCGCCTCGAAGAGCTCGTCGAGGGTGCCGAGACCGCCGGGCAGGACGACGAAGCCCTGCGCGTACTTCACGAACATCGTCTTGCGGACGAAGAAGTAGCGGAAGTTCACGCCGATGTCGACGTGCTGGTTGAGCCCCTGCTCGAAGGGGAGCTCGATCCCGAGGCCGACCGAGACGCCCTTGGCCTCCCGGGCCCCCTTGTTGGCCGCCTCCATGGCGCCGGGGCCGCCGCCCGTCATGACCGCGAAGCCGGCCTCGACGAGCGCCCGGCCGAGCCGTACGCCCGCCTCGTACTCGGGCGAGTCCGGCTTCGTGCGGGCCGAGCCGAAGACGCTGATCGCGCTCGGCAGTTCGGCGAGGGCGCCGAAGCCCTCGACGAACTCGGACTGGATGCGCATGACCCGCCAGGGGTCGGTGTGCACCCATTCCGAGTCGCCCTCGGTGTCGAGCAGCCGCTGGTCCGTGGTGCCCGGCTGGACCTGGTCCCTGCGCCTGAGCACCGGCCCGAGCCGCTGCTCCTCCGGCTTCGTCTCCCCTTCAGGGATACCCATGGCCTGCTCCCTCCGTCGATCCAACGATCTTCTGGTCCGGTCAGCGTAGGACCACAGAGGTGACGAAATGCGAAATTACGGGAGTCGGGACGAGGGAAGTCAGGCAGTCAGGCGGTCAGCCAGTCGCGGAGCCGGGCCTCGCAGTGGTGGATCCGGTCGACGGGGACGTGCTCGTCCCGCTTGTGCGCGTAGATGGGGTCGCCGGGGCCGTAGTTGACCGCGGGCACCCCGAGGGCGCTGAAGCGGGCCACGTCGGTCCAGCCGAACTTGGGCTGGGCGCTGCCGCCGACGGCCTTCATGAAGGCCTCCGCCGCCGGGTGGGAGAGGCCGGGCAGGGCGCCGGGGCTCTCGTCGTCGATCACGAACTCGGCGATGTCGCAGTCGGCGAAGAACTCCCGGACGTACGCCAAAGCCTCGGCCGGGGAGCGGTCGGGGGCGTACCGGTAGTTGACCGTGACCGTGCACGCGTCGGGGATGACGTTGGTGGCGACGCCGCCCTGGATCGCGACGGCGTTGAGGCCCTCGTGGTACTCCAGGCCGTCGATGACCGGCTTGCGCGGCTCGTACGCGGCGAGGCGGGCGAGGATCGGGGAGGCGGTGTGGATGGCGTTGGAGCCCATCCAGGAACGCGCGGAGTGGGCCCGCTCGCCCGCGGTGTGCAGGATCACGCGCAGCGTGCCCTGGCAGCCGCCCTCGACCTGGGCGTCGGAGGGCTCCAGGAGGACGGCGAAGTCGCCCTCCAGCCAGTCGGGGTGCGCGTCGGCGATCTTCCCGAGGCCGTTGAGGTGGGCGGCGACCTCCTCGTTGTCGTAGAAGACGAAGGTGAGGTCGCGGTTGGGCTCGTGGACGGTGGCGGCGATCCGCAGCTGGACCGCGACCCCGGACTTCATGTCGGAGGTGCCGCAGCCCCACAGGATGCCGTCCTCGTCGAGCCGCGAGGGCACGTTGTCGGCGATCGGCACGGTGTCGATGTGGCCGGCGAGGACGACTCGCTCGCCGCGGCCGAGCCGGGTGCGGGCGACGACGTTGTTGCCGAGCCGGTCGACGGTGAGGTGCGGCAGGGCGCGCAGGGCCTGCTCGATGGCGTCCGCGAGCGGCTTCTCGGTCCCGCTGACGGACCGGAAGTCGACGAGGGCGGCGGTGAGCGCGGCCCCGTCCTGGGACAGGTCGAGGGGCGTGTCGAGCGGGGTGATGTCAGCCATGTGCCGACCCTAACGCGGCCTCCAGTACGGTGGGCCCCGTGTCCGAGCCCACCCGCCCCGCCCGTCGCGGCCGCCTCGCCCGTTCCGCGGCCGCCTTCGCCGCGCTCCTCGGCCTCGCCTCGTACGTGGCCTTCCACCAGATGACGGGAAGTACGGGCACGCCCCGGTGCACTGTGGGCACCGGGGACAACCGGTACGAGTTCACCCCGGAGCAGGCGTCGAACGCCGCGACGATCTCCGCCGTGGGCACGACCCGGGGCATGCCCGAGCGGGCGGTGACCATCGCGCTCGCGACGGCACTCCAGGAGTCGGCGCTGCGGAACATCCAGCACGGCGACCGGGACTCGCTCGGCCTCTTCCAGCAGCGGCCCTCGATGGGCTGGGGCACGCCGGCCCAGATCATGGACCCGGTGTACTCGTCGGGGAAGTTCTACGACGGTCTGGAGAAGGTCCGCGGGTATTCGCGGCTGCCGCTGACCGTGGCGGCGCAGAAGGTGCAGAAGAGCGGTTTCCCGCAGGCGTACGCGAAGCACGAGCCGGACGCCACGCTTCTCTCGGCCGCCCTGACGGGCCGCTCTCCGGCCGCCCTCTCCTGTACGTCGAGCGACGCCGAGGGCCGGCCGGGCGATCCCGAGCAGGTCCGCGCGGAGCTGGTACGCGTCTTCGGCGAGAAGGCGGCGCCGACGGCGGTGACGGGCAGCCCGAGCGCGGGCCGGTCGGCGGCCGAGCCGCCGGTGCTCGTGGTGCCGGTACGGGCGACCGGCGGGTCCGGGACGGCGACGGGCGCAGGGGCGGCCGAGCGGCGCGGCTGGGAGCTGGCGCAGTGGGCCGTGGCGCGGGCGGACACGCTGCGCATCACGGAGGTCGCGTACGGGGACCGGGTGTGGCGCGCGGGCGAGGCCGACGGTGGCTGGTCGAGGGTCTCGGGGGCGGCTGCCGCGGGCGGCGGAAGCGTCCGTATGCGACTCGCTCAGTAACCGGTCGGCAGTCGGTCGAGGACCGGTCGACGCCGATCCACTACCGGCCGACTGCCGGTCGACTGCCGATCACGGGTCGATCACAGCCCGATCACCCGTACGGCACTTCACTCGCCCGTGGCATGGCACCGGTCCGCGCCCCAAGGAATTCGCCACCCTTCCGCGCCGCCTTTTCCACAGTGCGCCCCGAACACCCACTCCCCTTGCGGGGCAAGGGAAGTGACGGTTCGGCAGATGCCCGCGCAATGACGCGTTCGTCCATTTTCCTCCCCACCCGACAATACGACGCATTACCAATTCTTTACCTTCGACCGCCGCAACCTCTCCCTCCCCAGGGCCGGTTGTCACTGCGTCCGAACACCACCTCGCACCTCGTCGAAGGAGCACCATGACCCTCCCCCTGACCCGTCGGATCGCCCGCGCCGCCCTCATCATCGCGGCCGGAGCAGCCCCCGTGGTCGGTGCGGCCGGCTCCGCGAGCGCCCTGGACCACAGCATCGCGCCGACCGGCAACCTGGGCGGCCTCACCGCCCTGGACGCCGCCGGTGCGGGCACCGCCGTCGACAGCGCCTCGCAGACGGCCACCGGCGTCGTCGGAGCCACCGGCAGCCAGGCCGTCGGCACGGCCGTCCCCGCCGCCGGCAAGAGCCTCGGCGCGGCGGGCAGGACCGCCACCCCGGCCGCCCAGAAGGTCGCCGGTGACACCGCCGGCAGCGCGGGCGAGGTCGTCGGCAAGACGGCCGGCGCCGCCGCGGAGAGCGCGGAGGGCCCGACCGGCGGCGCCCTGGGCGGCGGCCTCGGCGGCCTGCCGACCGGCCAGACGCTCGGCGGTCTGCCGCTCGGCGGCTGACCCGACCGGGAAACCCTCACGCGGAAGGGCCCGGGGAGCATCCGCTCCCCGGGCCCTTCCGCATGTCGTGGACGGTCAGCCGAGCCGCTTGACCGCCGCGTCGACGCGCTCGTCCGTCGCCGTGAACGCGACCCGCACGAACCGCTCCCCCGCCTCGCCGTAGAAGTCGCCCGGCGCGACCAGGACGCCCTTCTCCGCCAGGTACGCCACGGTCTCCCAGCACGGCTCGTCCCGGGTCGCCCACAGGTACAGGCTCGCCTCGCTGTGCTCGATCCGGAAGCCGTGCGCCTCCAGGGCCGCCCGCAGCGCCGCCCGGCGGGCCGCGTACCGCTCCCGCTGCTCGGCCACGTGCGCGTCGTCGCCGAGCGCCGCGACCGTCGCCGCCTGCACCGGTGCCGCGGTCATCATGCCGCCGTGCTTGCGGATCTGGAGCAGCTCACCGAGCACGGCCGCGTCGCCCGCGATGAACGCGGCCCGGTAGCCGGCCAGGTTGGAGCGCTTGGACAGCGAGTGGACGGCGACGATGCCCTCGTACGAACCGCCGCAGACGTCCGGGTGCAGGACGGAGACCGGGTCGGCCTCCCAGCCCAGCTCCAGGTAGCACTCGTCGGAGAAGACGAGGACGCCGTGCTCGCGCGCCCAGGCCACGATCCGGGTCAGCTCGCCCTGGGAGAGGACCCTGCCGGTCGGGTTGGACGGGGAGTTGAGCCAGAGCAGCTTGAGCCCGGCCGGGTCGAGCTCCGTCGGGTCGTCGTAGACGACGGGCGTCGCGCCGCAGAGCCGCGCGCCGACCTCGTAGGTCGGGTACGCGAGCCGCGGGTACGCGACCTTGTCCCCCGCGCCGAGACCCAGCTGCGTCGGCAGCCACGCCACCAGCTCCTTGGAGCCCACCACCGGCAGCACGTTCTCGTGGGCGAAGCCCACCGCGCCCAGGCGTCGCTCGCACCAGCCGGTGAGCGCGTCCCGCAGCTCCTTCGTGCCCCACACCGTGGGATAGCCCGGCGAGTCCGCCGCCGCGACCAGGGCCTCCTGGATCAGCGCGGGGACCGGGTCGACGGGCGTGCCGACCGAGAGGTCCACGATCCCGTCCGGGTGCGCCATGGCCGTCTTCTTGTACGGCTCCAGCTTGTCCCAGGGGAAGACGGGCAGGCGCGAAGAGACTGCGCTCACGGGTTGGCTCTCACTTCCTGTACGTACTCGGGGGAGGCGTCGGGAAACGCCTCGGTCCCGCACGGCGGCCGACGCCGTACGGGACCGGATACGACCAAATGCGGTCGATCAGCCGTTCTGCGGCGGCAGGGCGGCGATGAAGGGGTGGTCACGCTCGATCTCGCCGAGCTTGGAGGCACCACCGGGCGAACCGAGCTCGTCGAAGAACTCGACGTTCGCCTTGTAGTAGTCCTTCCACTCCTCCGGGGTGTCGTCCTCGTAGAAGATCGCCTCGACCGGGCAGACCGGCTCACAGGCCCCGCAGTCGACGCATTCGTCCGGGTGGATGTACAAGGACCGCTTGCCCTCGTAGATGCAGTCGACGGGGCACTCCTCGATGCACGCCTTGTCCTTCACGTCGACACAAGGCTGCGCGATGACGTAGGTCACGCTGTCGTTCCTCCTCGATAGGGCTGGTCTGCGCGGGAGCGCGGCGTCGTCGATGCCCGCACCTAGTATCTCCGTTCTTGGGGGCGATCCGAACAGGAGGGGCGGAGAAGCTGTGGAATTCACCGGCGGAGGGCGCCTTGAGGTCCGAATTACCGGCGCTGACGTGGGAAAACGTGTCTCCGTTCGGTACGTGACGGAGTCGCCCGCAGCGGGGGGCAGGTTCACCGACGCGGTCGGAGTTCTCACATCATGGGACAACTCTGTGCTGCTGATCACACGAAAGAGCGGCGAGAGCGTCCGGATCGCGGAATCCACACTGGTCGCGGGGAAGGTCGTCCCGCCCGCCCCGGCCCGCCGGCGCGGCCCCTCCGCCACCTTCCCCGAGCTGGCCCGGGCCACCGCGCGCGCGTGGCAGCCGGTCGAGAGCGAGACGCTCGGCGAGTGGACCCTGCGGGCCTCCGACGGATTCACCCGCCGCGCCAACTCCGTGCTCCCGCTCGGTGATCCGGGGCTGCCGGTCGCCGACGCGCTGACGCACGTACGCGCGTGGTACGAGGCCAGGAAGCTCCCCGCGTACGTGCAGACCGCCACCGGGGCCGAGGGCACCCAGGAGCTGCTCTGCGCGGCCCTGGACCGGCACGGCTGGCGGCGCGAGGTCTCCGCCGAAGTACGGATCGCGGCGCTCGCCCCGATCGGCGACCTGGACGCGGACGTCTCCGCCGTACGCCTCTCCCGCACCGTCGACGAGACGTGGCTGCGCCGCTACCAGCGCTTCGGCGAACCGGGCCCGGCGGTACGGTCGGTGCTCACGTCCGGCCCGAGTGTGTGGTTCGCGTCCGTGGCGGGCACGGGAGAGGTACCGGCGGCGATCGGGCGGTGCGTCGTCGACGGACGCTGGGCCGGCTTCATGGCCGTCGAGGTCGACCCGGAGCAGCGGCGCCGGGGCCTCGCGACGTCCGTCATGACCGCGCTCGCCCGGCAGGCCCTCGACGAGGGCGCGTCGGCTGCCTGGCTCCAGGTGGAGGCGGACAACGACGGCGCGCGGGCGCTGTACGACGGGATGGGCTTCGCGCCGCATCACCACTACCACCACTACCGATGGGCGGAGGCGTGACGAAGGCGTGACGGAGGACGTACCACCACCGGACGGACCGGGAGACGGACCGGGGCACGGGTCGGAAGACGGACCTGGAGACGGACCGGGACACGAGCCGGGAGACGGCTCGAAGGGCTGGCCGGAGGACGAGCCGGAGGGCCGGCCGGCCGGCCGGCGGGAGGACGAGCCGGAAGGCGACGGGCCTGAGGACGTCGGGGCGGAGGGCGACGAGCCGGAGGACGTCGGGCCGGCGGGCTTCTTCGAGGCGGCCGGCCCGCCCGACTGGCGCCGCGAGTTCGCGGAGGAGGCGCGGTCGGAGCGGCCCGACCTCGCCCGGCTCTGCCTGCTGATCGGAGCGGTGGCCGACCCCACCGTCACCCGGCACTCCATGGACGAGGCCGAGATCGAACTCGACCGCCTCGCCGGGCTCGTCCCGTACGCCACCCGGATCACCGGCGACTGGGCCACCGCGCTCGCCGAGCTCCTCGGCCGCCGCCAGGGCTTCGAGGGCGTGCCCGCCGACTACCAGCGTCTGGAGTCCTCGCTCCTTCACGAGGTGCTCCGGCGCCGCCGGGGCCTGCCGATCCTCCTCTCCGTCGTCTGGATGGAGGTCGCACGGCGGGCCGGGGCCCCCGTGTACGGGCTCGGGCTGCCCGGCCACTTCGTCGTCGGCTTCGGCGACCCGGCCGACCTCAACCTCGCCGACCCCTTCGCGGGCGGCCGCGCCATGACCGGCACCGACGCGGAGCTCCTGGTCACGAGCGCGACGGGCGAGGCCCTCGACCGCTCGATGCTCCGGCCCGCCGAGCCCGGCGCGATCGTGCTGCGGGTCCTCAACAACATCCGCGCCTGGGCGGCCCCCCGCCCGGAACGCTCCGACGTGGCCCTGTGGGCGGTGGAACTCTCCCTGCTGCTCCCCTCGCACCCGGCGAGACTCCGCTACGAACGCGCCGAGCTGCTCGTCCAGCGCGGGGCATTCCTGACGGGGGCGACGGAGATGGAGGCGTACGCGCAGATCATGGACGCGGTCGACCCGGACTCGGCGACGACGATCCGGCGCCGCGCCCAGGCGGCGCGGGCGCGGCTGAACTAGTTCGGGTCCGGAGGGTGGCGCCGCCTGCCCGCAGGCCGGGCGGGACTCTCCGGACACGGCCCGGGACAGGCCCCGGCGGCTGACCCGATGGCGGCGGGGGCGCCCAAGTCGCCCCCCGCGTCCAGCCCTTGGACTCCCCTGGCGTTCTCGGGGGAGGGTGACGACAGGGCGTACAGCGGCGGGTCGCGGACCAGGCGGCGGAAAGAGCTACGGGGCAGGGGCGGTGGCGGGGCCGGTTACGGACGTCCGGTGTCGCCCGCGCGAGGCCCGTTCACGACGAGGGCGATCAGCAGGACGAAGGCGACGAGGGCCGTGGACGTGCGCGCGAGGTTGAAGAGCTCCCAGCGGTGCAGGATCTCCGCGTAGTCGGCCGGGGCCGAGGTGGCGGCCCACTGCTTGATCCTGCCGTTGATCGGCACGTTGCCGAACCGGGTGATCAGGAAGGACGCCAGAGCCAGCAGCCCCGCGGCGCCGGCCACCAGCCGCGCGCGGCCCCGGGTGAGGGCGGCCAGCGTCAGGGAGCTGAGGAGCGACAGCGCCATCGCCGTCTGCATGGTGATGCCGTTCATCGTCATCAGCTGGGTGTGGAAGTCCAGCCGCATGTCGAGGGGCACGGCACGGAACGTCGGAACGAGGTTGGCCGCGCCGTATCCGAACGCTCCGGTGAGCAGCCCGGTGGAGAGCAGCGCCACGCCCTGAGCCATCCGTACCCGCACGGGCGCCGCCTCCGAGGTGTAGGGGGCGGGGCGACCGGATTCGAACCGGCGTCCTCCGAGATGTCATCGCGGCGCATTACCTCTGTGCTACGACCCCGCCCTTGGGGTGATCTTAAAGGGCGAAGGGGCGGAGACACGAGGGGATTTCGGCGCCGCGCACCGGCCCCCGGCTCCCCGGCGGCAGAATGCGGCCATGCCGCTGACCGCAGACATCCTCGTCGCCCTCGTCGCCCTGCTGCACGCCTACATCCTGGTGATGGAGATGTTCCTGTGGGAGAAGGAGACCGGTCGTCGCTTCTCCGGGTTCGACGCCAGGATGGCGCGCGAGACCGCCGCCATGGCCGCCAACCAAGGGCTCTACAACGGCTTTCTCGCCGCCGGGCTCGTGTGGGGGCTGATCGCCGACGAACCGACCTCCTTCGGCGTCCGGGTCTTCTTCCTGTCCTGTGTCGTCATCGCCGGCCTCTACGGCGCCGCCACCGCCAACCGCCGCATCCTCTTCGCCCAGGCCCTGCCCGGCGCCCTCGCACTCTCCGCCGTCCTCGTCGCCCACTACTGAACGGCCCTCGGCCTAGGCTGGGCAGCATGACAGGCAACGCTTCCGGAGGTCTCGGGTGGGAACTCGTCGGCTGGGAGACCGATGACTTCGCACCCCACGTCACCGGCCTCGCGTACGACGAGATCCTGAGAGTCCGGGATCTCTTCCCCGAGCGGGACGACGAGCTGCTCGAGACGGCGGTGTACGTGGTGCCGCCCGAGCGGTACGACGCGATGCGGGCCGCCGTCCCCCGCCTGGAGTTCCGGGCGGGACTGGAGTACCAGATCGGCGGCTTCCGTCTGTCCGCCTCCCCCGCCCACCGGGAGTGACCGGCGGGGCCTGAGCTCCGGCCGGCCGACGACCACAGCTCGCCGGGCCGGGTCGCCCCGTTCCACCGCCGAGTCCTCTGTGCGCCGGTCGCGTCGTCACGCGCGCATCCCTGTCACCGCTAACGTGAGCCACGCCCCTGTGTGACCGGAACAACACACAGAGCGAAAGGCTCGCGATGCACACCCCTCACGGCCCCGGCGCCTTCGTCGCCCATACGGGCACCGATGTCTACGGTCCCGGCAAGGTCATCTCCGTGGACGGCGCCCACCGACGGGTGCGGTTCACGCGCTTCGTGGCGACGATCCGCGCGGACGACCTCCGTGCCGCCTCCCCCACCGAGACCAGGGAGATCCAGGCCTGGCTGCGCGCCAGGCAGAAACGATACGGGGGCGAGTGGTGAGCGCCCCGCCCCCGCACCCGCCCGTTCCACGCGCCGAGCCCCCGGCCGACGTGTGTCGGGCGGGGGCTCGGATCGCGTTGCCGCTCGGGGCCGTCAGCCCTTGGCGTTCAGGTCGATCGTCTTGGTGCGTTCGGCCTTGGTCTTGCCCAGCAGCGCCTCGCGCATCACGGAGGCCACGTCGTCGGCGGAGACCTCGTGCTTGCCGCCGTCGGTCTCGGTGATCATGACGCCGGTGAAGGCGCCGTCGAGGAGCCGCTCGATCGCCTTCGTGTCGTAGACCTCGACCAGGCGGCCGTCGACGGCCTTCATGGAGAGGATCTGCGGCAGCGACCGCGCCGGGCCGAACTGGATCTCCCTGCCGCCCGCCTTGATGGTGATGCGGTCGGACATCGCGGGCGTCGCGAACTCCTTCATCGCCCGGTCCACCTCGGCCTTGCCGACGCTCGGCTGGCGGTTCGTCACCGGCAGCTCGACCAGCTTGATCTGGCCGGTCTCCACCTGGGCGCGGAAGGCGTCCCGGACGGAGATCATCGAGCGCTGGACGTCGAGGCCCTTGCCGGGCTTGCCCTCGACGGGCGTCACCTTGTTCGGGGCGAAGAGGATCGTGGCCTCGGTCGCCGACGCGGACGTGCCGGCCAGGTCGGTCAGGGTGACGGCGAGCTTCTCCTCGTCGACCGGGAAGACCGGCTTGGCGACCCGCTCGCCGCCGAAGAGGGAGCCGATGACCGACACCGGGTTGTAGTCGCTGCCGGCGGCGGCGCGGACGGTCTCCTGGCTGTCGAGCGCCAGGCCCGCCTTGTCCGGTGCCAGCTGGACCTTCTTGCCGCCGATGCCGAGCTGCAGCGGCGTCCCGGCGCGCTTGCCGAGAGCCGCGTCCAGCTTGTTGACGGCCTCCTCCTTCGTACCGCCGCCGATGTCCACGCCGAGGACCGTGGTCCCCTTCGGGACGTCGGAGTGGTTGAGGAGCAGCCCGGCGCCGTACGCGACGCCGGCGATGCCGAGGACTCCGACGGCGAGGAGGACCAGCTTGGAGCGGCCCTTCTTCGCCGGGGCGGCGCGGTTGGGAGCCGGTGCGGGGCGAGGCGCGGGGGCCGGGGCCGTCTGCTCCTCGATGCGCGGGGTGAGGTTCGGGCGGGCCGCCTTCGGCGGGACGACGGGGATGCCGCTGGTGAGCGTGTCCCCGGAGACGTGGCCGCTGCCGTCGGCCGGCTTGCCCTGTCCGCCGGGTCCGCCCCGCCCGGGGGTGGGCGCGGGTGGCTGCGGGGTGAGGATCGCGGTGTCGTCGGACATGCGGGGGGCGCCGCCGGGGCCTCCGCCGGGGAACGGGGAGCCCGCGCCCTGGCCGGGGCCGCCCTGGCCGCCTCGTCCGCCCTGGCCCTGGAACGGGTCCGTGCGCGGGCCGCCCAGGGAGGCCGTGCCGGTGACCGGGCCCGTCGTGGGGCCGGTCGGCGCGGCCGGGCCGCGGTACGCGGGCGTACCGCCGGCCGGCGTCCCGGTGTACATCGGGGTTCCGGCCGCGGGAGTGCCGTCGTACATCGGCGAACCGCCGGCAGGCGTCCCGTCGTACATCGGCGTGCCACCCGCAGGCGTGCCCGGGTACATCGGCGTGCCGCCCGCAGGCGTGCCGCTCTCGTACAGCGGGTTGCCCGCGGTGGGCCTGCCCGGGGCGACCGGGCGGCTCGACGGGGTGTTGCCGACCGTCGGGACGCCGGACGTCGCGGAGCCCGCGAAGCCCGTGCCCCGGTCGTCCGGTCCGGCGGCGGCCGGAGCGGGCTTCGGGGTCGGGGTGGGTACCGGGGGCAGCGCGGGCGCGGGGGCCGGGCTCTGGGGCGCCGCCTTGCGGGGCGCGAACCAGTCGCTCGTCTCCTTCGCCCTCGGCGTCTCCTCGGCCTGCGGCGGCTCGGGGGCCGCGACCGGCTCCGGCTCCGCGGCGGGAGCGGGCTCCGGCGCGGGCTCCGGCGGCGGCGCGGGCGTCTCGTTGTTGACCGTGGTGCGGACCACGACCGGCGGGATGGGACGCGAACCCGGGATGTTGATCCGGATCCGGGTCGTCAGCGTCGTCTCGGTCTTGGGCTCCTCCGGCAGTGCGGGCGCGGCGGAACTCTCCTCCGGCCCGTCCTGCGAGGGGTGGAGCGACGGATACTGGCGGGATCCGTACGGCGGTGTACCCGAGGGGTACGCGGCTCCACCGCGCCCCTGGGCGCCGGAGGACGAACTGTCAGTCTCTCGACCAGTTTCACGACTCAAAGCAGGATCTCCCGGTTGGCTCCACCGCCCGCTCTTGCTGATGCTCGTGTAACCCGGGCGGTTCGGCGGCGCGCACCACCATACTGGCCGCCGCCCTCTCGTACCTGATCCCCGGGTGACGGACGACGGGCAATCCGGCCGAAGTCAGGGCGTCCCCGGAGTCAAGTCGTCCTGTTCACGGGGTCGGTCGCGACAGCCGGGACAGCGTGGTGCACATCACAGCGATCGCCATTCCGCCGAAAAGGAACAGCAGCTCGCCGACGCCTCCGCCGAACACCCCGTCACCCTCGGGGCGTCCGAGGCTGAGCAGGATGACGGCGACCAGCCAGCCGACTCCGCCGGCGGCCACGCCGACCTGGGTGCCGGTCGCCCGCATTCCTCCGTAGAAGAGGCCCGCGGTCGCCAGGAGCGCGAGGATCAAGCCGAGGGGGAGCCAGGCGGCTTGGACGAGGGCGCCGGCCGTCCCGACGAGCACGCCGAGGACGGCCAGGCCCGCGTACCAGGCGATTCGGGCGTTACGGGAGACGGTGGACGCGGCGGGCGCGGTCGGTGCGGTGGGCTTCGCGGGCGGCTTGGGGCTCATGCGGTCACCCCGGCGAAGAGGTCCGTCTCCCGGGTGCCCGCGGGGGCGCCCGGGACGCCCCGTACCAACTCGTAGTACTCCGTGGTGAAGATCGGCTGGCCCAGGTCGTTGGAGAGAGCGAAGAACGGACCGTCGACCGCGACTTGGGTGACGTGCGCGGCCATCGCCGCGCTCTTGCGGGCCGTGTGCTCGGGGCCCGCGTCGATCTCGGCGGTGATCCGGTCCTCGTCGACGACGCCGGGGACGTCGTCGATCGCGGCGACGGCCGGGAAGGCGGAGCCCTCGGCACGCAGCCGGGCGAATCCGGCCTCGGCGACCGTGCGCGGGACCCGGTTCCAGTAGATCTTCGCGATCGTGTGGGCCGGTCCCAGATCGGGGCGGTAGGCGGGGTCGGCGGCCAGTTCGGCGGCGCGCATGGCGACCCGGTGGGCCTGGATGTGGTCCGGGTGTCCGTAGCCGCCGTCGGGGTCGTAGGTGACGAGGACCTGCGGGCGGGTCTCCCTGATGACCTCGACGAGGTACGGGGCGGCGGTGTCGACGTCGGTGTTCCAGAAGGCGTTGTCGCGCTTGTTCTGCTCGGCGCCCATCATTCCGGAGTCGCGGAAGCGGCCGGGGCCACCGAGGAAGCGGTGGTCGGTGACGCCCAGCTCGGTCATCGCGGCGGCGAGTTCGCCGACGCGGTGGGGGCCGAGCCGGTCCTCCCGGTCGGGGGCCAGATGGGCGAGCTCGGGCGGGATGACCTCGCCCTCCTCGCCGAGCGTGCAGGTGACCAGGGTGACGAGGGCGCCCTCGGCCGCGTACCTGGCCATGGTGGCGCCGTTGTTGATCGACTCGTCGTCCGGGTGCGCGTGTACGAGCAGCAGACGGCGGGCGGGGAGATCGGACATGTCCCCACCCTACGAGGTCGGGGCACGGGAGCGACCGGACCGTGACCTCTCGTGCTGCGATCTCTCGGGCCGCGGCCTCTTGGCTGCGGCCTTCAGAACTTGAGGCCGCCGACCATGTTCGCCACGTTCGTGGTGAGGGTGCTGATGGACGGGGCGATGGACGAGCTCGCCAGGTAGAAGCCCAGGAGCGCGCAGACCGCCGCATGTCCAGCCTTCAACCCGGATTTCCGGATCAGAAGGAAGACGACGATCGCCAGCAGCACCACCACGGAGATCGAGAGTGCCACGGCGGTTCACCTCCACACTTCTTCGGTCGGATATTCGAGTGGTTCGGTCGATCAGCATGTGCCAGAGGGCATGCCCGTCGGATGCATACCCACCTAGCGCTACGGATCATAACTATCCGTGCGGCCGCATCGATCGGCGGACGGAGGCACGAGGGGGGCGCACAGCGCTAGTTTCAGCCGCATGACCTCGTCTCGACAGCAGCCGGCCACACCCTCGGCCGGGCTCTCCTTTCCCCGCCAGCACGCCCGGACCCAGCGGTTCGGCCTGGGGGTTCCGCGTGCCTTCTCGGTCTCCCCGGACGGGGAGCGCGTGGCGTTCGTCAGGGCCGCGTCCGGTGTGGACCGTTCGCACCGGCTCTGGGTCCTCGACCTGCCCCGCGACGGCGGAGCGCCCGTGGAGCGGGTGGCGGCCGACCCGGAGGTGCTGCTCGCGGGCGCGGAGGAGGAGTTGTCACCGCAGGAGCGGGCGCGCCGGGAGCGGAGCCGCGAGGGCTCGGCCGGTGTGGTGGCGTACGCGGTGGACGGGGCGGTGGAGTTGGCGGCCTTCGCCCTGTCGGGGCGGCTGTTCACGGCGGAGCTGCGGGCCGGGACGGCGCGGGAGCTGCCGGTGCCGGGGCCGGTGCTCGACCCCCGTCCCTCGCCGGACGGACGCCTGGTGGCGTACGTGACGGGGGGCGCGCTGCGCGTGGTGGGGGCGGACGGTTCGGGCGACCGGGAGCTGGCCGTTCCGGAAGACGCGCACGTCTCCTACGGATTGGCCGAATTCATCGCCTCGGAGGAGATGACCCGGGACCGTGGTTTCTGGTGGTCCCCCGCCTCGGACCGGTTGCTCGTGGCCCGCGCCGACGACCGGGCGGTACGGCGCTGGTGGATCGCGGACCCGGCGCATCCGGACCGGGAACCGCAGCCGGTGGCGTACCCGTCGGCGGGTACGGCCAACGCGGACGTCCGGCTCTTCGTCATGGATCTCGACGGGGCCCGCACGGAGGTGGAGTGGGACCGGGGGCGGTATCCGTACCTCGCGCGCGTGCACTGGTCGGGGGCCGGGGCGCCGCTCCTCCTCGTCCAGGCGCGGGACCAGCGGGAGCAGCTGTTCCTGGCGGTGGACCCGGATTCCGGGGAGACGACGACCGTGCGGGCGGAGCGGGATCCGGTGTGGCTGGAGCTGCTGCCAGGGGTGCCGGCGTGGGCGCCGGACGGGCGGCTCGTACGGCTCACGGACGAGGGTGGGGCCCGGGTCCTGGCGGTGGGCGATCAGGTGCTGACCGATGCCGCGCTGCACGTCAGGGCGGTGCTCGACATCGGGGCCGAGGACGTGCTCGTCTCGGCGTCGGCGGGCGCGGACGCGGCTCTCCCCGAGACGGGTGAGGTGCATGTGTACCGGGTGACGGGCCGGGGCGCGGAGCGGCTGTCCGAGGGTGTCGGTGTGCACGGCGCGGTGCGCTCCGGGGCGGTGACGGTCCTGGTGTCGGCGCGGCCGGATTCGCCGGGGAGCGTGGCGCGGGTGCTGCGGGACGGCGCACAGGTCGCGGTGGTGGCCTCGTGCGCCCAACAGCCGGTGATCGGAGCGCGGGTGCGGCTCACGGAGGCCGGTGTCCGGCGGATCCCGTGCGCGGTGCTGCTGCCCTCGGGGTACGAGGAGGGGGACGGGCCGCTGCCGGTCCTGATGGATCCGTACGGCGGTCCGCACGGGCCGCGGGTGCTCGCCGCGCACAACGCCCACCTCACCTCCCAGTGGTTCGCCGACCAGGGCTTCGCGGTGGTCGTGGCGGACGGTCGGGGCACGCCGGGCCGCTCCCCCGCCTGGGAGAAGGCGATCGCGCGGGACTTCGGGCCGACCCTCGACGATCAGGTGGACGCGCTCCAGGGCCTCGCCGGGCGCTTCCCGCTGGACCTGGAGCGGGTGGCGGTCCGGGGCTGGTCGTACGGCGGTTATCTGGCGGCGCGGGCGGTGCTGCGGCGGCCGGACGTCTTCCACGCGGCCGTGGTGGGGGCGCCGGTGACGGACTGGCGGCTGTACGACACCCACTACACGGAGCGGTACCTCGGCACCCCGCAGGACGATCCCGAGGTGTACGCGGCGCAGTCGCTGCTCACCGACGACGGGCTCTCCGCGCCGGAGGTGCCCGCGCGGCCGATGATGATCGTCCACGGTCTCGCGGACGACAACGTGGTGGTCGCGCACGCGCTGCGGCTCTCCTCCGCGCTCCTCGCGGCGGGCCGGCCGCACGAGGTGCTGCCGCTGTCGGGGGTCACCCACATCACGCCGCAGGAGCAGGTCGCGGAGAACCTGCTCCTGCTCCAGGTGGACTTCCTGAAGCGGTCCCTGGGAGTGACGTCGGGCTGAGGAGTCACCAGCCGGGCGGCGGCGGGTAGGGCGGGGCCGGGGGCAGCATCCCGGCCGGCGGGTAGGGACCGGGCGCGGCGGCGGGAACGCCGCGTCCGGCGAGGAGGACGAGCACCGCGATGCCCGCGAGCACCTCGAAGAAGGCGCTGAGGACGCCCAGCTGGTCGGCGGCCGGGATGTCCGGGAACTGGCCGACCAGTTCGTACCGGGTGGTCCGCGCGACCTCGGCGAGGCCGCCGATCGTCATGACCACCCCGGCGAGCAGTCCGAAGGCCCGGCTGTGGCGGGCCCGCGCGAAGGCGGAGACGGCGGCGGTGCCGTACAGGGCGACGAGGGTCAGCGACAGCCAGCCGGGCGGGGGTGCGAGGACCGCCTTGATGACGGACCGGCCGCCGATGAACCGGTCGACGGTGATCTCCAGGGGCAGTTCGCCGGCCCAGTACAGCTCCCACAGGGTCACGACGAGCGCGCCGACGGCGAGGAGGACTCCGGCGGCGACGGCGGGGCCGGTGCGCGGGCGGGTGGGGAGCGGCTCGTACGAGGCGGCGGCGGGGCGGCGGCCGACGGCCGCGGTGATGACCAGACCGGCGGCGAGGGCCAGTTCGAGGAGTGCGGTGACGAGGGCCCCGCTGTCGGGTACCCAGAGGCCGGGCAGGCGCAGGGCGAGGGTGACGGTGCCGACGGCGGTGAGCGCGGAGGCCGCGTGCCGGGAGCGGACGGCGGCGACGACGGCGGCCGCGGAGACGACGAGCAGCACGGGGTCGATCAGGGAGGTGGAGGACCGTCCCCGGATGAGGAAGTGGTGGTCTCCCGCCCAGTACCAGGCGAGGTCGACGGGTGAGCCGAGCGCGGCGAGGTCCTTGAGGATCCACACGGCGGTGATGAGGGCGAGCGCGGCGCAGAGCGCGGCGCCCGTGAGACGTGCCGGTCGTGTCACAGTCACGATCCCGATACTCACGGTTGCCATCAACCGAAACAAGCGATTCCGCGGAACCTGTGGGGCGCGTGCAACCGGCCGGGGCGACATGGTGCGCCCCGGCCGGTTCACGGCACCCGCACGGCCGTACGTTGTTCACCTTGGCGTGTCCGTATATCGGAACGGCTTCCGTCAAGTTGCCTGCGCGTTAAGGCGATTCCGGCTTCCTGAAGCCGTGCTGCGGAGGCGCTTCGGGTCCGTCCGTGTCGTCCTCCGAGGGGACGACGTGCTTCTCCTCGGCGAAGTGGCAGGCCGAGTCGTGTTTCGCCGGGCTGTCCGTGAGGCGGAAGACCGCGGGGACGGCGAGTTCGGGGACTTCCAGGGTGCAGCGTTCCTGGGCCTTCCAGCAGCGGGTGCGGAAGCGGCAGCCGGAGGGGACGTTCGCCGGGGAGGGGACGTCGCCGGCGATGATGATGCGATCGCGGTGGGCGCGGGCCTCGGGGTCGGGGACCGGGACGGCGGAGAGGAGCGCCTGGGTGTAGGGGTGGGTCGGGTGATCGTAGATCTGCGCGTCGCTGCCGATCTCGACGATCCGGCCGAGGTACATGACGCCGACCCGGTCGGAGATGTGCCGGACGATCGACAGGTCGTGGGCGATGAAGACGTACGACAGGGAGAACTCGGACTGGAGGCTCGCGAGGAGGTTGACCACCTGCGCCTGGACGGAGACGTCGAGGGCGGAGACCGGCTCGTCGGCGACGATGATCTCGGGCTGGAGGGCGAGGCCTCGGGCGATGCCGATGCGCTGGCGCTGGCCGCCTGAGAACTGGTGCGGGTAGCGGTTGATGTACTCGGGGTTGAGGCCGACGACGTCCAGGAGGTCCTGGACCTTGCGGCGCCGGTCGCCCTTGGGGGCCACCTCGGGGTGGATCTCGTACGGCTCGCCGATGATGTCGCCGACGGTCATGCGCGGGTTGAGCGAGGTGTACGGGTCCTGGAACACCATCTGGATGTTGCGGCGGACGGCCTTCAGGGCCTTCGGCGAGAGGGTGGTGATGTCGTCGCCCTTGTAGCGGATCGTGCCGGACGTCGGCCGCTCCAGGTTGACCAGCATCTTCGCGACCGTCGACTTGCCGCAGCCGGATTCGCCGACGATGCCGAGGGTCTCGCCGGCGGCGACGTCGAAGTCGACCCCGTCGACCGCCTTGACGGCGCCGACCTGCTTCTTGAAGAGGATGCCCCGGGTGAGCGGGTAGTGCTTGTGCAGGTCCCGGACTTCGAGAATCGCCTCAGCCATGGAGGCACTCCTTCCAGAAGTGGCAGGCGCTCGCGCGCGGCACCGGGGAATCGGTCACGTCGTACAGCGGGGGCACGTCGGTCCGGCAGACGTCCTGGGCCATGGGGCAGCGCGGGTTGAAGGCGCAGCCCGGCGGGATGTTCAGCAGGTTGGGCGGCAGACCCTTGATCGCGTACAGCTCCTGGCCCTTCTGGTCCAGGCGCGGGATCGATTCGAGGAGGCCCTTGGTGTAGGGGTGGGCGGGAGCCTTGTAGATCTCGTGGACGGGGGCGCGTTCGACGATCCGGCCGGCGTACATGACGGCGATCTTGTCGGCGACGTCGGCGACGACGCCGAGGTCGTGGGTGATGAGGATGAGGCCCATGTTCAGCTCGCGCTGGAGCTCGGCGAGCAGGTCCATGACCTGGGCCTGGACGGTGACGTCGAGGGCGGTGGTGGGCTCGTCGGCGATGATCAGTTCGGGTTCGAGGGCGAGCGCCATCGCGATCATGATGCGCTGGCGCATGCCGCCGGAGAACTGGTGGGGGTACTGGCCGACGCGTTCCTTGGCGGCGGGGATGCGGACCCGGTCCATCAGCTCGACGGCCTTGGCCCTGGAGTCCTTCCGCGACATGCCCTTGTGGACCTGGAACATCTCGCCGAGCTGGTCGCCGACGCTGACGACGGGGTTGAGGGAGGACAGCGCGTCCTGGAAGACCATCGCCATCCTGGCGCCGCGGATCTTGCGCCGTTCCTCCTCCTTGAGCTTCAGGAGGTCCTGGCCCTGGAAGAGGATCTCGCCCTGGGTGATCTTCCCCGGGGGGATGTCGAGAATGCCCATGACGGCCTGGGCGGTCACGGACTTGCCGGAGCCGGACTCGCCGAGCACGGCCAGCGTCTCTCCGGCGTCGACGGAGTAGTCGACGCCGTTGACCGCCTTGGCGACCCCGTCCCGGGTGTGGAACTCCACGTGCAGGTCGCGCACTTCGAGCAGCATGGGTCCCTACCTCAGCTTGGGGTCGAGGGCGTCGCGGACGGCGTCGCCGAGCATGATGAACGAGAGCACGGTGATGGCGAGCGCGCCCGCCGGCCACAGCAGCATGTGCGGGGCGTTGCGGATGTACTGCGAGGCCGAGGAGATGTCGATGCCCCAGGAGACGGTCGGCGGCTTGAGGCCCACCCCGAGGAAGGACAGGGTCGCCTCCAGCGAGATGTACGTGCCGAGGGCGATGGTCGCGACGACGATGACCGGCGCCAGGGCGTTCGGGGTGATGTGGCGGAACAGCATCCGGGAGTTGGAGGCGCCGAGCGCCCGTGCCGCCTGGACGTAGTCGTTCTGCTTGGCGGTGATGACCGAGCCTCGGGCGATGCGGGAGAGCTGGGGCCAGCCGAGCAGCACCATGAAGCCGATCACGGGCCAGACGGTGGTGCTGGGGACGACGGAGAGCAGGACCAGACCGCCGAGGATGACCGGAATCGCGAAGAAGACGTCGGTGACCCGGGAGAGCACGCCGTCCCAGGTGCCGCCGTAGAAGCCGGCCAGGCCGCCGAACAGGGATCCGATGATCGTCACGCCGAGGGTGGCGAACACGCCGACCTGGACGGACGCCCTGGCGCCGTACACGGTGCGCGTGTAGACGTCACAGCCCTGCCCGTTGAAGCCGAACGGGTGGCCCGGCTGAGATCCCTCCTGGGCCTTGGAGAGGTCGCACTGGAGCGGGTCCCCACTGGCGATCAGCTGGGGCCAGATCGCGATGATCACCAGGAAGAGGATGATCAGGCTGGAGATGATGAAGACGGGGTTGCGCCGCAGGTCGTGCCAGGCGTCGGACCACAGCGAGCGGGGTTTGCCGGCGGGGCCGGTGCCGAGCGGTCCGCCCGGGGTCTTCTCCAGCGACTCGGCCTCTTCCATGGCGAGGTCCGTGGGACCGCCCGCCCCGGTGTGGTCGATGGCGCGTCCGTCGTCGAACGGCTCAAGCGGCTCAGGCATAGCGGATCCTCGGGTCAAGGATGGCGTACAAGAGGTCGACGAGGAGGTTGGCCAGCAGGAACACCAGGACGAGGACGGTCACGAAGCCGACGACGGTCTGGGTGTTCTGGCGCACGATGCCCTGGTACAGCTGATAGCCGACGCCGTGGATGTTGAAGATCCGCTCGGTGGCGATGGCGCCGCCCATCAGCGCGCCGATGTCGGCGCCGATGAAGGTGACCACCGGGATGAGCGAGTTGCGCAGCAGGTGGCGGATGATGACCCGACGGCGGGGCAGTCCCTTGGCGATGGCGGTACGGACGTAGTCGGCGCGCTTGTTCTCCGCGATCGAGGTGCGGGTGAGCCGGGTGACGTACGCGAGGGAGACCGAGGCGAGGACGAAACCGGGGACGATCAGCTCGCTGAAGGGGGCCTCCGGCGAGACGGCGGGCTTGATCCACCCCCACTCCACGCCCAGCAGCAGCTGGAGCAGCAGACCCGTGACGAACGTCGGGATGGAGAGGACGACCAGCGTCAGCACCAGCACCGTGCTGTCGATCGGCCGCCCGCGCTTCAGTCCCGTGAGGACGCCGAGGCTGATGCCGATGACGATCTCGAAGAGGATCGCGACGATGGTGAGCCGGATGGTCACGGGGAAGGAGTCCGCCATCAGCTCGGTCACCGGCTGGCCGTTGAAGGCGGTGCCGAAGTCGCCGGTGAACAGGTTGCCCATGTAGATCAGGTACTGCTGCCAAACGGGCTTGTCGAGGCCGAACTCCTTCTCCAGCTGGGCGGCGGTCGCGGGGTCGCAGGCCCGGTCGCCGCAGAGGCCGGCGATGGGGTCGCCCATCACGTTCACCATCAGGAAGATCAGCAGGGTGGCGCCGATGAAGACCGGGATCATCTGCAACAGACGCCGGATCACATAACGTCCCATGAGGGGCTCCGGGGGGGTGTGGGGAAGGCGTACGGCCCGGCTCGCGCGTGATCGCCAGGCCGGGCCGTACGCCGACGAGCTGCGTCAGTTGACCTTGATCTGGTCGTAGACGGGGACGCTGAAGGGGTTCAGGGTCACGTTGGAGACGCGCTCGGAGTAGCCGGCGCTGCCGTTCTGGTACCAGAGCGGGATGGCGCCCATGTCGTCGCGGAGGACGCCCTCGGCCTGCTGGAAGATCCCCACGGCCTTGGCGATGTCGGACTCGGCGTTGGCCTGGTTGACGAGCTTGTCGAACTCCGGGTCGCTGTACTTTCCGTCGTTCGACGAGGCGTTGGTGTAGTAGAGCGGCTGCAGGAAGTTCTGGATGAGCGGGTAGTCCATCTGCCAGCCGGCCCGGAACGGGCCCTTCATCTTCTGCGTGCTGACCTGGCTGCGGAAGTCTGCGAAGGTGCCGACCGGGTTGCCGACGCAGGCCCGGTTGTTGCCGAGGGCGTTGTTGATGGAGTTGCAGACGGCGTCCACCCACTCCTTGTGGGAGCCGGTGTCGGCGTTGTACGAGATCGTCATCGTGCCGCCGGGGATGCCGCCGCCCTCGGCGACGAGCTTCTTCGCCTCGGCCGCGTCGAACTTGCAGAAGTCGCCGCAGACGTCCTTGAAGCCGCCGTCCTCGCCGAGGACCGGGGAGGTCCAGTCGACGGCCGGGGTACGGGTCTTCTGGAAGATCGTCTCGGTGATCTGGTCGCGGTCGATCGCCATGGAGAGGCCCTGGCGGAGCTTCTCCTGTCCGGGCTTGTTCCAGGCCGGGTCGTAGAACGGGAAGGACAGGGTCTGGATGATGCCGGCGGGGACGTTGATGTACCGGTCGCCGAGGTCGGCCTGGACGTTCTTGAGCTGGGAGGCGGGGACGTCGTCGACGAGGTCGAGGTTCCCGGCCGTCAGGTCGGTGTAGGCGGTGTTGTTGTCGGTGTAGACCTTGAGGGTGATGCCGCCGTTCTGGGCCTTGTCGGCACCGGGGTAGCCGTCCCAGCGCTTGAGGGCCATCTGGGAGCCCTTGGAGTACGAGTCGACGGTGTACGGCCCGTTGCCGATCGGCTTCGACAGCCAGGCCGCGCGGTCGTCGAAGAAGGCCTGGGGCAGCGGCGAGAAGGCCGCGTAGCCGAGGGTGATGGGCCAAGTGGAGAACTTCTGGGTGAGCTTGACCGTGAAGGTCTGGGGGCCGGTGACCTTGAGGCCGGACATGGAGGTGGCGGACGGCTCACCCTTGTCGGGGTGGACCTTGTCGTAGCCCTCGATCTGACCGAAGAAGTAGGAGTTCTTCTGGTTATTCTTCAGATCGGCGCCGTAGTTCCACGCGTCGACGAAGGACTTGGCGGTCACCTTCTCGCCGTTGGAGAAGGTCCAGCCGTCCTTGACCGTGATGGTGAAGTTGATCGAGTCGGTGGTCTCGATCTTCTCGGCGAGCATGTCCTTCGCCTCGCCGGTCTTCGGGTCGTACTGCTTGAGCCCCCGGAAGATCATGGAGAGGACCTTGCCGCCCTGGACCTCGTTGGTGTTGGCGGGCTCCAGCGGGTTCTGCGGGTCGCCCCACGAGGAACTCACGATGCCGTCGGCCCCTCCGCCACCGCCGCTGTCGTCGCCGCCACCACAGGCGGTCGCCGCGAGGGCGACGGCTGTGGCCAGTGCGGCCCACTTGGCGTGCGTGGCTCCGCGCATGGAGTGCCTCCCATATGTCCCTAAGTGTGGCTTAGAGCTCAATATGACCCGAAATCAGAAGGCATGCATGTTGTCGGCGCCCATCGGTGGGACGGCGACGGCGAACGGCGACGGCCGGCCGTGGCGTACTCCGCCCCGGCCGGCCGCTGTGTCAGTGCGGGCGTTCTACCACCAGCCCGTGCAGGTGGTGGAGCCGTTGGTCGAGTCGTACACGCAGGCACGCGCCACGAGGCCGGAGTCGTAGTACACCCCCGACCAGGTGGAGTACGAGTTGGTCCCCACCTGGGAGGTCCAGCCCGAGGTTCCGCCGGCCTTCGTCCCCAGACCGGAGGTGCACTGCATGTGGTCCTTGGTGCAGCGCTCGATGTAGACGTAGGTGAGGTGCGCGTCGCTGCCCGAGTAGTACGTCATCCGGGCCCAGGCGTACACGCCGCCGTTGGCCGTGCCCGAGCGCAGCGCGACCGTGACGCCGCTGCCGTTGGTGATCGGACCCAGCCGCGTCACCGCCGAGCCGTTCCAGGGCATGTAGTCGGGGTTGGTGCCGTCGCAGCCGTATGTGGAGCAGGCTGCGGCGAAGGCCGCGCCGGGTGCTGCGATGAGCGACAGCAGCGCGGTGCACATGATCCCGACGATCATGCCGATTCTTACCTTGATGCTCACGATGACCTCTCCTTGTGCGGCGTCCGGAACGGGGCCCGACGCTAGGGACCGGCCCGGCCCGTGGACAAGACCGGTCCCGTCGCGGGCCGTCCCGTAGGTACTACGGGACGTACGGGACGGCCCCTGCCCCCGTACCGGGTCAGCTGACGCCGGCGATGCGCTCGTTGATGAGCCGGGCGAACTCGGTGTGGCCCGCGGCCTTGGGGTGGAAGCTGCCGGCGCCCGGTATCTCCTTGTCGGCACCGGAGCTGCCGGACTGCGACCAGGCGATGGCCGCGTTGGTCCATTCGGTCCCGCTGGTCGTGCAGGCCCAGTGGTTCCGCCAGGCCGGGGTCGGGTCGACGAAGGAGATGTCGACCCCCTCTCCCGCCACCGTCTGGACGGCCCCGCGGATGGAGCCCGTGAGGTCGGTGCCCAGGCGGTTCATGAACTTCTGGTTGGCGACGCCGATGCCCGCGCACGACAGCGCCGGTTCGTCGTCGAAGAGCTGCGGATAGCCGATGACGACGATCCGGGCCTGGGGCGCCCTGGCGTGGATGGTCCGGTAGACGGCCTTGAGGTGCGGCGGGAGCATCTCCTTGATGACCTTGGGCTCGTAGGTGATGAGCGGCTCGGGGTCGACGGAGCCGTTCAGGCGGGTGAGCTTGTACGCGGGGCCCTCGCAGTCGTACACCGTCATCAGGCAGCCGCGGAGGACGTCGGTGAACCGCGAGTCGTTGCCGCCGATGCTGATCGTGACCAGGGAGGTGTCCTGGTCGATCCAGCCCTGGTCGACCTGCGGCACCTCGCCGAAGTGGTGGTCGGCGGTGCCCCAGTCGGTGTTCCGGGCGAGGTCGGCGGCGGTCGGCGGAACGCTGATGGCCTCGTTGGCGACGCTGGTGGTGATGGAGCCCGAGCAGGCGATGAACGCGAAGTTCGTCGTTCCCGCCCCGGCCCTGGACTCCTGCTCGACGGTCTGGCTGTGTCCGGGCTGCTTGATCAGCCGGGAGTAGGCCCCGTTCGTGGAGCGGTGGCAGGCGTCCTTGGCTCCGTTGTTGTTCCAGTCGCTGTTGCCGTCGTACCCCTCGACACCCTCACCGGCGGAGTACGAGTCGCCGAGCGCGACGTACGACATCTGAGGCTTGGTGGTCGGGATGAACTGGACCGCGTCGAAGGCGACGTTCTCGCCCTGGCCGTCGACGGTGACGTTGCTGAGCCGGACGCTTGCCTGGCCGTCGAGCGGGAAGGCGCCGAGGTCGACCCAGGTGTGGGCCTTCCAGCCCTGGCTGACGACCCGGTGCCGGGTCTGGCCGTTGCCGAGGTCGATCACGTAGTCGGCCTGGCGGTTCCAGGCACCGTGGTCGGGGATGTGCACCTTGATACGGGTCCAGCCGTGCATCGCGTTGGTCGGCTTCCAGGTGCCGGTGACGCGGAAGTCCTCCTTCGTGGTGCCGTGGGCGAACCAGAAGTGGCCCGCGTATCCGCCGCCGATCTGGTGGAAGTCGACCTTCGAGCGGTAGGTGCCCTTCGCGTCGGGGGCGAACTCCAGGCTGAAGGCGCCTCCTTGGGCGGGTTGCGGACAGTTCGGACGTGCCGACGGCTGGCCCTGGACGTCGTCGACGACCACCGTGCCCGGGGGCAGCGTGCCGTAGGTGCAGACGGGCGGATAGGCCGTGCCGTCCGGCTCCTCGGCGAGGACGCCGTCGAAGCGCATCCCCTCGTTGCCGCAGGTGAAGGAGCAGTTCTCCTTCCAGGTGACCGGCTGGTTCCACCAGCACTTGAAGTCCCAGACGCCGTTGGCGTCCTGGTGGCGGCAGGGCCCGTACTCGTCGTTCGTGCCCCGGTCGAGCGGAATCTTCGTGGGGTCGCACCAGTTCCGCTCGTCGCAGAAGGTGGCCACCGGCGGCTTGGCCAACTCGCGGGCGGCCGTGGTGTTCCACCAGGCCTGCCGGTACGCGGCGACCATCTTCCCCGGGGACTCCAGGAGGGAGGGCGGGCTGGCGGCGAAGCCGAGGACCTTCTCGGGGTACGGCCAGTCCTGCGGGTGCGCGGCGTCCATGGCCGTGTCGAGCATGAACGGCCTGCGGTCACTGGGGTATTCGGGGTTGGCGGGGTTGTTGCTCCAGCCGACGCCCCAGGGCTCGCAGCAGCCCTTGTTCCCGTAGAAGCCGGAGTTGTAGCTCCAGATCGCGAAGTACCAGTTCTCCAGCTTCGACGGATCGGCGTTGTTGACCTTCAGGCCGGCCCGGTAGGTCTCGTTCCACTTCTCCTGGAGCTTCTGCAGACCCGCGGAGATGTTGGCGGTGTAGTCGAGCGCGACGGCCCGCTGCGTGTCGTACGGCAGGAGCACCTCGCCCGGCTTGGCGTGTCCGGCCCGCCGCATGCCGTCGGTCATCTGGGTGACGCCGTAGCCGCAGTCCGCCTCGTCCCAGTGGATGTCCCAGTCGTCGCCGTCGTCACGGTTGTAGAGACGACGGCCGTAGTAGTTCCCGATCAGCGGGTTGGAGGTGACACCGGGCACCGCGACGCGCGAGGCCTGCCACATGTTCGACTCCTGGGCGGTGATGCCCAGCATCACCTGCGCCGGCACCCGGCCGCCGCCCTCCAGGGCGAGCGGCGGGAAGAGGGACTGCGGCTGGTACGCCGGCATCCCCTGGTTCTTCCAGTTCGCGGGCCGCGAGACGTACTTGTTCAGGCTGCCGAGGACCGCGTGGTCCACGGCCCACTCCACCTGGCGCGGCTTGGGCTGCATGGCCTGGTTGCGCGGGTCGTTGCGGGGCACCGAGCAGAAGCGCTCGTCCTCGACCGTGGCGCTCGGGGAACCGGCGCCCGCTTCCGCCGCTGCTGCCGCTGTGACGGTGGAGGCCCCGGACTTCGCCGAGGTCCGGGACATCGCGGGCGCGGCGGACGCGTTGCCCAGCGAGGGTGAGAGGGCGCGGCCCTGCTCCCCGTTCCGGCTCGGGTCGGCCTCCGGTTCGACGGTGAAGGAGGCCTTCTTCCCCGTCTCGCGGACGAGGAGGTCGACGGCGACGGCACGGCCGCCGTCCGGGGCGGGCGCGGCCGCCCGGGAGTCCTTGCCGTCGGCCCAGGCGGAGCGGGTCACCACGGCACCGCCGAGGGTGGACACCTGCGCGTCCTTGGGCGTCCCGGCGAGCCGCTGCACGGCGGCGGGCAGCTTCGCGGGTGCCGTCGTCGTCTCGCCGGTGATGAAGGCACGGCCGTGGGCGCCCCGGGCCAGGCCGAGCTCGCCCCAGGGGCCGGAGGCCAGGGTGAGCGTGTTCTTCGAGCCGGGGGCGACGCGGGAGATCTTCGCCTTGCCGTCCTTGGCCTTGTCCATGAAGACGAGGCCGCCGTCCGCGTCCTGCGCGAGGCGCAGTGGGATCCCGCCCGTCCGGGCGAGGGTGGTCCGTCTGCCGTCGGTGCCGATGCCGACCACGCGGCCGCTGTCTGCGGCCGCGTAGGAGCCGTCCTTCATCGGGATCGCGGAGGTGAGCTGGCCCGCGACCTCGGTGCGTCCGCCGAGCCGTCCGGTGGCCGCGTCCAGGCGTACGAGCCGGGTCTTGCCCTTGTCCTGGGAGCCGCCCTGGGTCAGCGCCGCGGTCTCGCCGAGGCCGCAGCCGGGGTTGTAGTACGCGAGGGAGGTCTGGAGCGGGAGCTTGCGTACCGCTCCGGTGTCGAGGTCGACGACGGCGGTGAAGCCGCCCCGGTCGAACAGCTCGCCCTTGTTGGTGAAGGTGCGCGGGGCGTAGACGACGACGGCCCGCTTGCCGGACTCGGTGACGCAGGCGTTGCCGATCCACATGTCCGCGTCGAAGCCGGGCTCGATGAGGGTCGCGGCGGTGCGCCAGCCGAAGCCGGCGCCCTCGTCGGCGACCAGGACGTGGAAGCCCTCCGCGTCGCCCGAGGTCGTCCAGGCCCGGTCCTTGGAGGTCTCCCATCCGTCGCCGAGGACGCGGTCGCGGTCCGCGCCGGGGACGTACGAGCGGTCGCGGCCGGGGCCGGGCTCGGTCTGTTCCGTCGGCGGGGCCTGGGTGTTCGGGGGCGCGGGCGGGGATGTCGCCGCGACCGACACCCCTTCGCTCGCGCCGGTGCACAGGGTCAGGGCGGCGAGGGCGGCGAGGGCGCCCCGTCTGCCCCGGCCCCTCTTTGGTGTGCGCATGACATCCCTTCCTTGAGGGACCACCCCTCGCCAGCACGCTATGAGCACCCACCCATGTCCCACCACGGCCTGACGTCCCAGGGACGAATGGGACGCCTCAACGGCCTTTTCCGGTCCTAGAGTTCAGGTCGCCGACGAGCATGAACACGCCGATCGGCCCGCACCGGCACTCCCGAAAGGCGCCCACCGCCATGCTCAGCAGACTCACCGCCCGCGTCGCCGTCGGCGTCGCCGCGACGACCCTGGCCGCCCTCGCCCTGCCCGGATCCGCCCAGGCCCAGCCCGGCGCCGGATACATCGGCTACGGCCAGGCCAACCAGCCGACCGCCGTCTGGTGCGTCCAGAAGGCCCTGAACATCATCATCTCGGACCACTTCGCCACGCAGCACGACCTGATCAGTGTCGACAGCGCCTTCGGTCCCGAGACCGACGAGGCCATCCGGTACGTGCAGTACCGGATGCTGGGCGCCGCCGATGCGGACGGCATCGTCGGCCCCCGGACCGGTGACCTGATCATGCGCCAGCACACCTTCGACTACCAGAAGTGCTACCCGTACGTCCCGACCAGCCGGTGACGGACACCGCACGACGAGGGCGCCCCGGTCCGTAGTGGACCGGGGCGCCCTCGCGCGTGGTGAGCTCGGTGCGTCAGTGCACCGGGACGACCTGCTTCTCCTCGGCGAAGTGGCACGCCGAGAGGTGGGCGGCCGGGGTGTTCAGGCCGTCGAAGCGCTGCGGGATCGCCAGCAGCGGCGTCTCCTGCGAGCACTTCTCCTGCGCCTTCCAGCAACGGGTGCGGAAGCTGCAGCCCGACGGCGGGTTCGCCGGCGAGGGGACGTCACCGGTCAGGATGATCCGCTCGCGGTGCGCGCGGGCCTCCGGGTCCGGCACCGGCACCGCGGAGAGCAGCGCCTGGGTGTACGGGTGCGTCGGGTGCTCGTAGATCTGCTCGTCCGTACCGATCTCGGCCATCTTGCCGAGGTACATGACGCCGACACGGTCCGAGATGTGCCGGACGATCGACAGGTCGTGCGCGATGAAGAGGTAGGAGAGGTTGAACTCGTCCTGGAGCTTCCCCATCAGGTTGATGACCTGCGCCTGGACGGAGACGTCCAGGGCCGAGACCGGCTCGTCGCAGATGATGATCTCCGGGTTGAGCGCGAGGCCTCGGGCGATGCCGATGCGCTGGCGCTGACCGCCGGAGAACTGGTGCGGGTACCGGTTGATGTACTCCGGGTTCAGACCGACGACGTCGAGCAGCTCCTGCACCTTGCGGCGCCGGTCACCCTTCGGGGCCACCTCGGGGTGGATGTCGAAGGGCTCGCCGATGATGTCGCCGACCGTCATACGCGGGTTGAGCGAGGTGTACGGGTCCTGGAACACCATCTGGATGTTGCGGCGCACGGCCTTGAGCGCGCGACCGCCCAGCTTGGTGATGTCCTGGCCCTTGTAGAAGACCTCGCCGGCGGTGGCCGACTCCAGGTTCATCAGGAGCTTGGCGACCGTGGACTTGCCACAGCCGGACTCGCCCACGATGCCGAGGGTCTCGCCCTGGTAGAGGTCGAAGGAGACCCCGTCCACGGCCTTGACCGCGCCGACCTGCTTCTTGAAGAGGATGCCCTGCGTCAGCGGGAAGTGCTTCTTCAGGTTGCGCACCTGGAGGATCGGCTCGCCGCGGCCCACGGGGGCCTCGACGGCGGCCACGGCCTCGTCGTTCTTGCTGAGGTCAGCCATGGATCGTCTCCTTCCAGAAGTGGCAGGCGCTCTGACGGCCCGGGAGATCCGCGCCGTTCTGCTCGGTGACCGGCACGAGGGCCGGGATCTCCGTGCGGCAGATGTCGTCGGCCTTGGGGCAGCGCGGGTTGAAGGCGCAGCCGGTGGGCACGCGAAGCAGGTTGGGCGGCAGGCCCTTGATCGCGTAGAGCTCCTGGCCCTTCTGGTCCAGGCGCGGGATCGACTCCAGCAGACCCTTGGTGTAGGGGTGCGCCGGGCGCTTGTACAGCTCGTGCACCGGCGCCTGCTCGACGATCCGGCCGGCGTACATCACGGCGATCTTGTCCGCGACGTCGGCGACGACGCCGAGGTCGTGGGTGATCAGGATCAGGCCCATGTTGTATTCCTGCTGGAGCTCCGCGAGGAGGTCCATGACCTGGGCCTGGACGGTCACGTCGAGAGCCGTGGTGGGCTCGTCGGCGATGATCAGGTCCGGCTCCAGGGCGAGCGCCATGGCGATCATGATGCGCTGGCGCATACCGCCGGAGAACTGGTGGGGGTAGTCGGAGACCCGCGCCTTGGCGGCGGGGATCTTGACCTTGTCCATCAGCTCGATGGCCTTGACCGTGGCGGCCTTCTTGGACAGGCCCTGGTGCACCCGGAACATCTCGCCGAGCTGGTAGCCGACGCTGAGGACCGGGTTGAGGGAGGACAGCGCGTCCTGGAAGATCATCGCGATCTTCCGGCCGCGGATCTTCCGCCGCTCCTCCTCGGACATCTTCAGCATGTCCTGGCCACGGAACAGGATCTCGCCCTGCGGGATCTTGCCGGGCGGCATGTCGAGGATGCCCATGATGGCCTGCGCGGTCACGGACTTGCCGGAGCCGGACTCGCCGAGCACGGCGAGGGTCTCGCCGGCGTTCACCGAGTAGTTGACGCCGTTGACCGCCTTGGCCACACCGTCACGGGTGTGGAACTCGACGTGCAGGTCGCGGACTTCGAGCAGCGGACCGGTGTGGTCGCCGCCGTCGCGGGGCGACGGGACCGTCGCGGTGTTGTCGATGATGGTCACCTTTACGCCCTCCTAGCGCAGCTTCGGGTCGAGGGCGTTGCGTACGGCTTCGCCGAGCATGATGAACGCCAGAACGGTGATGCTGAGCATGATCGAGGGCCACAGCAGGATGTGCTGCGCCACTCGGATCTGGTCGACACCGGTGGAGATGTCCACACCCCACGAGACGGTCGGGGCGGCGAGGCCCAGACCCAGGTACGAGAGGGTGGCCTCGGCGGAGATGTATCCGCCCAGGGCGATGGTGGCGACGACGATCACCGGAGCCATGGCGTTCGGCAGGATGTGCCGGAGCAGGATGCGGGTCGTGCCGGCGCCGAGCGCCTTGGCCGCGTGCACGTAGTCGGCCTGCTTGACCGTGATCACGGCGCCGCGCATGACGCGGGCCATCTGGGTCCAGCCGAGGAACGCCAGGGCGAAGACGACCACCCAGACCGTGCGCTCGACGAAGGACTGCAGGACGACCATGGCGCCGAGCAGGAACGGGATGCCGAAGAAGATGTCGGTCAGGCGCGAGAGCAGCGCGTCGATCCAGCCACCGAAGTAACCGGCGAGCATGCCCATCACACCACCGACGAGCGTGACGATCGCGGTCACGGCGACGCCGACGATGATCGAGGCACGGGTGCCGTAGATCAGTCGGGCGTACACGGAGCGGCCCTGGCCGTCGTAGCCCAGCCAGCCCTCGGAACCGATGCTGCCGAGCTCCGGCTTCCCGAGGAAGTGCTTCACGAGGTCGCCCTTGGTCGGCGACGCGCTCGTGAAGAAGCTCGGGAAGACCGAGATCAGCAACAGGAAGAAGATCAGCACCGACGCCACGAGGAAGTACGGGTTGCGGCGCAGGTCGACCCAGGCGTCGCCCCAGAGGCTGCGGGCCTTCTCCTGCTTCGCCGGCGCGGCGACGTCGGCGGGGAGCGCGGCGGCGTCCTCGACGGCGGGGACGGTCTTGGTCACGTCAGGCATAACGGATCCTCGGGTCCAGGACCGCGTACAGCAGGTCGATGAGCAGGCTGGTGACGAGGTAGATGATCACCAGAATGGTGACCAGGCCGACCAGGGTGGAACCTTCACGCCGGGTGATCGACTCGGCGATGAGGCCACCGACACCCTTGATGTTGAAGATGCGCTCGGTGACGACGGCACCGCCCATGAGGGCGCCGATGTCGGTGCCGAGGAAGGTGACCACGGGGATCATCGAGTTGCGCATGAGGTGCACGCCGATGACACGGCGGCGGGGCAGACCCTTGGCGACGGCCGTACGCATGTAGTCGGCGCGCAGGTTCTCCGCCATGGAGGTCCGGGTGAGCCGGGCCACATAGGCGAGAGAGAGACCGCCGAGCACAATGGCCGGAGCGAGCATCTCGGACACCAACTGATCGTTGCTGACGTTCGGTTCGATCCAGCCCAGTTCGAAGGCGAACACCATCTTGATGATGAAGCCGAGGACGAAGACCGGGATCGAGATGATCAGCAGCGTGAAGATCAGGATCGCGTTGTCGGCGAGCTTGCCCGCCTTCAGGCCGGCGATGATGCCGAGGCCGATGCCGAAGACCAGCTCGAACGCGAACGCCAGAGCGGCGAGTTGCAGAGTGACGGGGAACGCCTCACCCAGGACCTCGGTGATCGGGCGACCGTTGCGGATCTGGTTCCCGAAGTCGAAGTGCAGGATGATGTCGGTCATGTAGTTCCAGTACTGCTGCCAGAGCGGCAGATCCAGTCCCAGATCGTGTCTGATCTTCGCGAGGGTCGCGGGGTCAGCGCCCTTGTCCCCGAACATACCCGCCACGGGGTCGCCGGGCAGGCTGTAGACCATGAGGAAGATCAGCAGGGTGGTCCCGAGGAAAACCGGGATCATCTGGAGCAGTCGTCGTGCGACATAGCGCCCCATCATGCCTCCGTTGAAATATGACAGCAGCAACCGACGGGCCCTCCCTCGGCAACCGCGACCCGAAACGGGCACGCGAATGTCGTGGAAGGGCCCCCCAGCCACATACGTAAGGCGCCGAACGCGGGGCTGACATCCCGTCAGCCCCGCATCGGCAGGCGGACTACGCTTGGGTGATTACTTCTTGACCTCGACGCCGGTCAGGATCGGGTCGCCGTCCTGACCGTAAGCCACGCCCGAAACCTTCTCGGAGTAGCCCGCGTTGACCTTGTAGTACCAGAGCGGGATGGACGGCATGTAGTTGACCAGGTCCTTCTCGATGGCCTGGAACTGCTTCACCGACTCGTCCAGCGTCGCCGCGGAGTCAGCCTTGGCGATCTTGGCGTCCAGCGCCTTGTTGGAGAAGTCGCCCTGGTTGCCCGCCGCACCCGTACGGAACAGGTCCGAGATGAAGTTGGCGTTCACCGGGTAGTCGAGCACCCAGCCGGAGCGGTACAGCGACTTGACCTGCTTGCCCTTACGGGCCTGGAGGTCGGCCTGGAAGTCCGGCTTGCCGTCGCCGACACACTGGACGGTCGTGGCCTGGGTGATGGAGTTGCAGACAGCGTCCACCCACTCCTTGTGGCCACCGTCGGCGTTGAACTGGATCGAGATCTTGTTCCCCGGGACGCCGCCGCCGGCCTTGATGAGCTCCTTGGCCTTGGTGGGGTCGAACTTGGTGACGCCGGCGCCACCGTCCTCCTGGAAGCCCAGGACACCCTTGGCGACCCAGCCGGTCGCGGGCTCACGCGTACCCTGCAGCACCGTCTTGGTGATGGTGGCACGGTCGATCGCCATCGACAGACCCTGGATGACGCGCGGGTCGATCTGCTTCGGCTTCTTCCACTGGTCGGCGTAGAAGGCGACGGCCATGGTCTGGATCGCGGAGTACGGCTGGTCCACGGCGCGGTCGCCGAGGTCCTGGCGGTAGACCGGGAGGTCCTTCGGCGCGATCTGACGCAGGACGTCGACGTTGCCGGACTTCAGGTCCTCGTACGCGGCCTCGAGGGTGGTGTAGTTCTTGAAGACCACACCGCCGTTCTTCGCCTTGTTCGGGCCCTTGTAGGCGTCGTATCGAGTGATCTCGATCTTCTTCTTGTGGTCCCAGCTCTTGAACTTGTAGGGACCGTTGCCGACCGGCTTCTGGCCGCCGGCCTCGGGGTCCTTGTAGAAGGACTCCGCCATCGGCGCGAAGACGATGTAGGCGAGCTTGTGGCCGAAGTACGGAACGGCCTTGGTGAGCTCGATCTTGAAGGTGGTCTCGTCGACGACCGTCAGACCGTCGAGCTTGTCCGAGGTGGGCTTGGCGCCCTCGGCCTCGGGGTGCACCTTGTCGAAGCCCTTGATGTCCGCGAACCACGAGGACAGACCCTGGGCGTTCTTGACGTTGGCGTTCCAGTTCCACGCGTCCACGTAGGACTTCGAGGTCACCGGGGTGCCGTCGTGGAAGGTCCAGCCCGGCTTGAGCTTGACGGTCCACGTCTTCGAGTCCGTCGTGGTGACCGACTCGGCGTTGATCATCTCCAGGGAGCCGTCAGCCTTGTAGTCGACCAGGGTCGAGAACAGGCCGGCCATCACGGCGGAGCCGTTGGACTCCATCGTGTCACCGGTGAGCAGGGGCTTCTCAGGCTCGCCCAGCTCGATGGAGAAAATTCCGTTCGGGTCAACAGCGCCCTTGGCGTCGCCGCTGTCGCTCTTACCCCCGCCACAGGCGGTCGCAGCAAGGGCGACGATGATCGCGCCCGTTACCCACTTGGCGCTCTTGGCACCGCGCATGGGTTCCTCCTCATGAGTCCACTTTTGTCACTACAAGAGGGGCACTTCGAGTTTCGCCGACACCCCTGACGGCTTTGCACTCAAGTGCCCCGAGTGTGCTCGTGAGTCGGCACTCCCCACAGTGCGTGACCCATTGACCCGAGCTCAATGGAGCCAACTATTAAGTACGTCCGGGCTGTAAACCACACTTAAGTGGTCTCGTTTTGACAACATCACCGCGCCCCCGGATACCGAAATCCGGACAAACTGAGCACAGACAGACACCCGCGAAACGGACCGTTAACGCACGTACCGGAGAGCGATGGCCGATATACGGACACCGAGCCTCCGAAATGGAGTTGACCGGAGTTGACGAAAAGCCCGGACCCCCACACTGCCTGTGGGGGTCCGGGCTCCGGTGCTGACGTCGTGTCAGCCGAGAGCGGGGTAGATCACAGAACCGTGATCTACCCCGCTGTCATCGGCGGTATGCGGCCGGGATCGGCCGATCTTGCGCGTCTGTCGCGACTGTAGCGACGACCGTGGCGGCCGAGCTCAGCCGCTCCGGCCCAGCGCGGCGCCGTGTGGCTCGGTTCAGCGCCGTTCCGGCTCGGTTCAGCGCCGTTCCGGCTCGGTTCAGCCGTTCTTGGCGCGGGAGGACGCCCGGCCACGCGCGTTCTGGTCCAGGATGACCTTGCGGATACGCACGGCCTCCGGGGTGACCTCGACGCACTCGTCGTCGCGGCAGAACTCCAGCGACTGCTCCAGCGACAGCTTGCGCGGCGGGACGATCGCCTCGAAGGAGTCGGCGGAGGCGGAGCGCATGTTGGTGAGCTTCTTCTCCTTGGTGATGTTCACGTCCATGTCGTCGGAGCGCGAGTTCTCGCCGACGATCATGCCCTCGTACACCTCGGTGCCGGGGTCGGTGAACAGGACACCGCGCTCCTGGAGGTTCGTCATCGCGAAGGCGGTGACGGCGCCGGCGCGGTCGGCGACCAGCGAACCGTTGTTACGGGTCGTCAGCGTGCCGAACCACGGCTCGTGGCCCTCGTGGATCGAGTGGGCGATGCCCGTACCGCGGGTGTTGGTGAGGAACTCCGTACGGAAGCCGATGAGGCCACGGGACGGAACGACGAACTCCATGCGGACCCAGCCGGAGCCGTGGTTCGACATGTTGTCCATGCGGCCCTTGCGGATACCCATGAGCTGCGTGACCGCGCCCATGTGCTCCTCGGGGACGTCGACCGTGAGGCGCTCGACGGGCTCGTGCGTCTTGCCGTCGACCTCCTTGGTGACGACCTGCGGCTTGCCGATGGTGAGCTCGAAGCCCTCGCGGCGCATCTGCTCGACCAGGATGGCGAGCGCGAGCTCACCACGGCCCTGGACCTCCCAGGCGTCGGGACGCTCGGTGTCGAGGACGCGGAGCGAGACGTTACCGATCAGCTCGCGGTCCAGACGGTCCTTGACCTGGCGGGCGGTGACCTTGCGCTGCTTGACCGCGGACTTGGCCTCCGCGCCCTTGCCCGTGCCACCGCGGCCGACGAGCGGCGAGGTGTTGGTGCCGATGGTCATGGAGATGGCCGGCTGGTCCACCGTGATCAGCGGAAGCGCGATCGGGTTCTCCGGGTCGGCCAGGGTCTCGCCGATCATGATGTCGGGGATACCGGCGACGGCGCAGATGTCACCGGGGCCGGCGACCTCGGCGGGCTTGCGGGTGAGCGCCTCGGTCATCATCAGCTCGGTGATGCGGACGTTGGAGATCGTGCCGTCACGCTTGATCCACGCGACCGTCTGGCCCTTGCGCAGCTCGCCCTGCTCGACGCGGAGCAGCGCGATACGGCCGAGGAAGTTGTCGGCGTCCAGGTTGGTGACGTGGGCCTGGAGCGGGGCCTCCTCGTCGTACGACGGGGCCGGGACGTGCTCCAGGATGGTGGAGAAGAACGGCTCCAGGTTATCGCTGTCGGCGGGGACGGTGCCGTCCGCCGGCTTGGTCAGCGAGGCGACGCCGTCACGGCCGCAGGCGTAGACGATCGGGAACTCGATCTGGTCCTCGTCGGCGTCCAGGTCGAGGAAGAGGTCGTACGTCTCGTTGACGACCTCGTCGATCCGGGAGTCCGGGCGGTCCGTCTTGTTGATGCAGAGGATGACGGGCAGGCGCTGCTGGAGGGCCTTGCGCAGCACGAAGCGGGTCTGCGGGAGCGGACCCTCGGAGGCGTCCACGAGGAGGACGACCGCGTCCACCATCGACAGACCGCGCTCGACCTCGCCACCGAAGTCGGCGTGACCGGGGGTGTCGATGATGTTGATCGTGATCGGGGCCCCGCCGTCCTTGGGGTGATACTTCACCGCCGTGTTCTTGGCGAGGATCGTGATGCCCTTCTCACGCTCCAGGTCGTTCGAGTCCATCATTCGGTCGTCGAGGTGCTGGTGGGCGGCGAAGGCACCGGCCTGCTTGAGCATGGCGTCGACGATGGTCGTCTTGCCATGGTCGACGTGGGCGACGATGGCGACGTTACGGATGTCGTGGCGCGTGGGCATGGGTGCTTGCGCTTCTCTCGGATCGTGGGATGCGGCGTCAGTTCCTCGTACGCCCGCCGGGCGGACGCGCCACGGCTATGTCCTATGGTACGGGGCTGCCGCGCAAGGGGCTTCCCCGGCCAAGATCCGAGAAGTTCTTCTGCGAGTGGTACAGGGTGTGGGGGAGGTCGTGCGGAGGTCGTGCGACCGGGTCAAAGGGCCGACGCGATCCTGCCCGCCGGGATCACCGGCGGGCAAGGAAATTGAGCTGGTTCTGAGGTTGTGACCTGCGGTTTCGGAGCTTTCAGGGCTTTCAGGGGGTGATTCGCTCGGCGCCCTTGGAGGTTTCGGGCTTCTTGAAGCCGATGTCCTGGTAGCGCGGTCCGGCGAGACCCCAGGCTCCGGCGTTCACCAGATCGGCCTTGGCGGCGACGAGCTGGGGGCGCTGGTAGAGGGGAATGGAGCCGGCTGCGGCCCAGATCCGGGCGTCGGCCTGGCGCACCAGCTCACGGGCCTCCTCCTCGTCGAGGGTCCCCGCCGCCTGGTCGAAGAGCTGGTCGATGCGGTCGGTGCCGACCCGCGAATAGTTCTGCTCGACCAGGAGTGAGCCGTCCGAGGCGGGCTCGGGCTTGGCGTAGATCGGCCGGGCGTCGGTCGCCGGGAAGGCGGAGGCGGGCCAGGAGTAGAGGGCCAGGTCGTAGTCGCCCGAGGCCACGTGGTCCTTGAAGAAGCTGTCGTCGGAGACCTTGGTGACCTCGGTGCGGATGCCGACCGCGTCGAGCATCCGGACGATCCGGTCGCCGACCGCCCGCAGCGCCTCGGAGCCGGGACCGGACGGCAGGACGAAGCGGAGGCTGAGCGCCTTGCCGTCCTTGCCGAGGCCCTTGCCGGCCTCGGGCGCGGTCACGGGGGCGGCGGTGCCGCGCGGGGCGTAGGCCCCTGCGACGCCCTTGTCCGTCCCGGAGACCGGCAGGGCGGCGCGGGCGCCGGAGCCCGTACCGGTGTCGAGTGCCTCGGCCCTGGCGAGGAGCGCGGCGCTCTGGCGGGCGGCGGCGGGGGCCGGGGCGAGGATGCCGGTGCCGTTCTCGGGGCCGTCGGCGCCGACGGCGGGGGTGGCGCGGCGCTCGCCGGGCTTGTCGTCGCCGACGATGTAGAGGCCCTCGTCGGAGGCGGTGTCGGCGGCCTGCTTCTTGGCATCGGTGGAGGCGTCGGCCTTGGCGGCCTCCTTCTTGGCGCCTTCCTTCTCGTCGGCCTTGTCCCCGGTCTTCTTCTCGGCGGCCTTCTCCGCGGCCTTCTTCTCGGCCTCGCTGCCTGCCTTCGTTCCCGCGTCCGCGGGCTTCCGGGCGGCGCCGCCCGGGACCCAGCCGGCGTCGGCGAGGAGTGCCCGCGCCTCGGCGGTGTCCTGGTTGCCGAGCGCGTCGCTGCTGTCCGCGTACGCGGCCTGGCCGGCGAGGGCCAGATGGCTGCCGGGAGGATCCGCCGGGAGGCCGAGCGGCTTGAGTACGGATTCGGCCAGTTCCCGGCGGTTGATGGCGCGGGCCACCGCGCGCCGTACCCGTTCGTCGGCGAGCGGCCCGGACTCGCCGTTCAGCGAGAGCTGGGTGTAGGCGGGCTCCAGGGACTTGCGGACGACGTACTTGGCGAGGGTGTCCTGGGCGTTCGCGTACGCGGCGATGGCCTGCTGGTTCTTCGTGCGGGCGGCCTGGACCTCCGCCGCCTTCTCGTCGTCGGTGCCGTGGGCGAGCGCCCAGGATTTCAGGGCCTTGGAGGGGGTGACCGAGGAGCCGGGGCCGTGGGCGAGGGCGGCCTGGGCGCCGTTGCGTCCGGCTTGGGCGTCCCGGAGCGCGAGGGCGATGCGTTCGGCGGTGGACCGGTCGATCTCGGCCAGGTCGAGGGTGCCGGCGGCGAGGGCGTCCGCCCGGTCGGCGCGGGGGACGGCCTTGAGGACGACGCTGTCGAGCTTGGCGGGCTGTCCCCACCAGCGGGGGTTGCGGGCGAGGGTGACATCGCCGTTCTTGCGGTCGATCGTCTTCAGCAGGAACGGTCCTGCGGTGGCCTTGAGGCTGGCGCGGGCGCCGTCGTTGAAGGAGTTCGGGGAGCCCATCACCTGCTTGGGGTAGAGCGGGGTGAAGAGGGACTGCCAGTCGGCGTAGGGCTTGGAGAAGGTGACCCGTACCTCCAGGTCGTTCTTGCCCCGTTCGATCTTCTCGATCCGCTCGTAGCCGGAGTTGTGGGCGGTCCAGTACGCGGTGTCGCGGCCGCTCAGCGCCCGCCACTGGGCCACGAAGTCGGGCGCCCCGATCTCGCGTCCGTCGCTCCACACCGCCTGCTGGTTGAGCTTGTAGAGGACGACCTGCTTGGGCTCCGTCTCGACGACCTGCGCGGACTCCAGGTAGTCGGCGTTCCGCTGCGGTCGGCCCCGGCCGTCGAGCGTGTAGAGGGACGGGAGCACGGCCCCGGCGATCCGGGAGGTGGTGCCGTCGGCGTCGGCCTGGAACGCGTTGAGAGTGGTGGGGAGCGCGTCGACGGCCCAGCGCAGGGTGCCCCCGTCGGCGACCTTGTCACGGGCGGCGGGCGCGTTGTCCTGGGCCGCAGCCCGTGCCTCGTCGGCCTCGTCGGAGGAGCTGCAGCCGGCGAGGACGGCGACGGCGAGGACGGCGCTGGTCAGGGTGGCGACGGAGCGGAGCGTGCGGGAGCGGGGGCTCCTGGAGCATGTCCTCCCGCGAGGGGCGCCGATCTGGGACATGACTTGTACCCCTTCGTCCAGATTCATTCCATTTGGAGATGATCACACCTATTGCTCATACACTGAAAAGGACGGAGCGGATCCGGCCACGGCAACACGGCGGCACGTCCGGAAAACCCCACTCGTGCGGCCCAACCGCCGGAGAAGGAGCGCTCCGGACGAGTGGAATCCGGTGCACATGGCTTCCCAAGCGGGAATGTGACGCGCGACACTCCTGCCGAAGCCGCTCGCGGAAGTGAGGGCAACCATGTCCGTTCAGGACGATCTGGCGGCCGTCAAGCGCTGCCTCGAAGACCTGGTCCGCACCGTCGGACAGCTTGAGCGCTCCATCACGGCCGAGCGGGGCGCACCCGCCGTACCGGCCTCCGGACGCGCCGAGAGCCTGGTGACCATCCCCGACACCCCGTACGACAGCGGGCTGTGGACGGACACGGACGACGAGGGGCTGGGAGCACGCGACCGCCACGCGCCGTGACCGCCACACGCCCGGAGGCCGCCGGCGTCGGCGGCCTCCGACCGTAGGAGCCGACCCCAGGAGGGCCTGTTGGCCACAGGTACGGAACCGCCCGGAACCGCGACAGGGGTGCGCTCTCCGGGGCGCGCCGACATCGCCGCCCGTCATCTGCGCACCGACCGCTGGTGGCTCTCCCCCGCCGTCACCGCCGCCGGACTGCTCGCCTTCGTCGCCTACTCGACCTGGCGGGCCTTCGCCAACGCCCACTACTACGCGGCCCCCTACGTCTCGCCGTTCTACTCGCCCTGCCTGGCGGAGAACTGCGTCCCCATGAGGGGCGGGCCGAACTGGGAGATCTTCGGCAGCTGGTGGGGGCTCTCGCCCGCCCTGCTGATCCTGGTCTTCCCGCTGGGCTTCCGGCTGACCTGCTACTACTACCGGAAGGCGTACTACCGGGGGTTCTGGGCGGCGCCGCCGGCCTGCGCGGTCGCCGAGCCCCACCGGACGTACACCGGCGAGACCCGCTTCCCACTGCTCCTGCAGAACCTCCACCGGTACTTCTTCTACGCGGCGCTGCCGGTGGCCGGAATCCTCACGTACGACACCGTGCTCACCTTCCGGAACGCCGACTACGACTGGGGCCACGCGGGGCTCGGAACGCTCCTCTTCCTCGTCAACATCGCCCTCATCTGGGCGTACACGCTCTCCTGCCACTCCTGCCGGCACATCGTCGGCGGACGGCTGAAGCACTTCTCGAAGCACCCCGTCCGCTACCGGCTGTGGACCTGGGTGGGCCGGCTGAACGCCCGTCACATGCTCCTCGCCTGGTCCTCCCTGATCAGCGTCGCCCTCTGCGACCTGTACGTGTACCTGCTCGCCACCGGCACCTTCGACGACCCGAGGTTCTTCTGAGATGACGCACGTCGAGCGAGAGCAGTGGGACGTGGTCGTGGTCGGCGCGGGCGGCGCCGGGCTGCGGGCCGCGATCGAGGCACGCCGTGCGGGCGCCCGTACGGCCGTCATCTGCAAATCCCTCTTCGGCAAGGCCCACACCGTCATGGCCGAGGGCGGCATCGCCGCCTCCATGGCCAACGTGCACCCGCAGGACGACTGGAAGACCCACTTCCGCGACACCATGCGCGGCGGGAAGTTCCTCAACCAATGGCGGATGGCCGAACTGCACGCCCAGGAGGCCCCCGAGCGGGTCTGGGAGCTGGAGACCTGGGGCGCGCTCTTCGACCGCACTCCGGACGGCCGGATCTCGCAGCGCAACTTCGGCGGCCACGAGTACCCGCGGCTCGCCCACGTCGGCGACCGCACCGGCCTCGAACTGCTCCGCACCCTCCAGCAGAAGTCCGTCGGCCTCCAGCAGGAGGACCACCGCGAGACCGGCGACCACGAGGGACGTCTGAAGGTCTTCCAGGAGTTCACCGTCACCCGGATCCTCAAGGACGGCGACGGGCGGGTCTCCGGGGTCTTCTGTTACGAGCGGGAGAGCGGCCGCTTCCTCGTCCTGGAGGCACCCGCGGTCGTCCTCGCGACCGGTGGCATCGGCAAGTCCTTCAAGGTCACCTCGAACTCCTGGGAGTACACGGGCGACGGGCAGGCACTCGCCCTGCTCGCGGGCGCGCCCCTGGTGAACATGGAGTTCGTGCAGTTCCATCCGACCGGCATGGTCTGGCCGCCGTCGGTGAAGGGCATCCTCGTCACCGAGTCCGTCCGCGGCGACGGCGGGGTCCTGCGGAACTCCGAGGGCCGCCGCTTCATGTTCGACTACGTCCCGGATGTCTTCAAGGAGAAGTACGCGGAGACGGAAGAGGAGGGCGACCGCTGGTACGAGGACCCCGACCACAACCGGCGCCCGCCCGAGCTGCTGCCGCGCGACGAGGTGGCGCGGGCCATCAACTCCGAGGTGAAGGAGGGGCGCGGCTCCCCGCACGGCGGGGTGTTCCTGGACGTGTCGACCCGGATGCCGGCCGAGACGATCAAGCGGCGGCTGCCCTCGATGTACCACCAGTTCAAGGAGCTGGCCGACGTCGACATCACGGCCGAGGCCATGGAGGTCGGGCCGACCTGTCACTACGTGATGGGCGGGGTCGCCGTCGACTCGGAGACGGCGGCGACGGTCGGGGTGCCCGGGCTCTTCGCGGCGGGCGAGGTCGCCGGTGGCATGCACGGCTCCAACCGGCTCGGCGGGAACTCCCTCTCCGACCTGCTGGTCTTCGGCCGGCGGGCCGGTCTGTACGCGGCGCAGTACGCGCTGTCGGGGGTAGGCGGCGGGATCGTGCCGGGGGACGTCGAGGCCGCGGCGGCGGAGGCGCTCGCCCCGTTCGGCTCCCCCGACGGGCATGCCCCGGAGAATCCGTACACCCTGCACCAGGAGCTCCAGCAGACGATGAACGACCTCGTCGGGATCATCCGGCGGGAAGGCGAGATGGCCGAGGCCCTGGAGCGGATCGCCGCCCTGCGGGAGCGGGCCCGGCACCTCTCGGTCGAGGGCCACCGGCAGTTCAACCCCGGCTGGCACCTGGCCCTGGACCTGCGGAACATGCTGCTCGTCGGCGAGTGCGTGGCCCTCGCCGCCCTGGAACGCACCGAGTCCCGGGGCGGGCACACCCGCGAGGACCACCCGGTGATGGACCGCGCCTGGCGACCGGTGAACCTGCTGTGCCACCTCGACGGCGACGGCATCTCCCTCGAACGGACCCGCACGGAGCCCATCCGGCCCGACCTGCTCGCGCTGTTCGAGCAGGAGGAGCTGGCCAAGTACCTCGCCGAGGACGAGCTGGAAGGGGGTCTCGGAGCATGAGCACGTACGACGCGCGGTTCCGGGTGTGGCGGGGAGACGCCGACGGCGGCGAGCTGACCGACTACACCGTGGAGGTGCACGACGGAGAGGTCGTCCTCGACGTCGTGCACCGCCTGCAGGCCACCCAGACGCCCGATCTCGCGGTGCGATGGAACTGCAAAGCGGGCAAGTGCGGTTCGTGCTCGGCCGAGATCAACGGCAGACCACGGCTGCTCTGCATGACCCGGATGTCGGTGTTCGCCCGGGACGAGGTCGTCACCGTGACCCCGATGCGCGCCTTCCCGGTCGTGCGCGACCTGGTCACGGACGTGTCCTTCAACTACGCGAAGGCCAGGGAGATCCCTGCCTTCGTACCGCCCGCCGGGGTGGCCCCCGGCCAGTACCGGATGCGGCAGGAGGACGTGGAGCGCTCGCAGGAGTTCAGGAAGTGCATCGAGTGCTTCCTGTGTCAGGACACCTGCCATGTGGTGCGCGATCACGAGGAGAACAAGGCGGCCTTCGCCGGGCCCCGCTTCCTCATGCGGGTCGCGGAGCTCGACATGCACCCGCTGGACGCGGCCGAGGAGGCCGGGCTCGACCGGCGGCGGACGGCGCAGGAGGAGCACGGACTCGGCTACTGCAACATCACCAAGTGCTGTACGGAGGTGTGCCCGGAGTCCATCCACATCACCGACAACGCCCTGATCCCGCTGAAGGAGCGGGTCGTGGACCGGAAGTACGACCCGCTGGTGTGGCTCGGGAAGACGATCAGGCGGCGGAAGAGCTGAGGGGTTCCGGGCCCCGGCCGCCACCGGGGGTGTCCGCGCCCGCACTGCCCGCGCCCGCGCTCCAGCGGCCGAGAACCGGCTCGGCGAGGGTGCGGGCGGGGAGGCACAGGGTCTGGCCGTGGCGGGCGAACAGCTCGTCGCGCGAGGTGAAGCGGCCCAGGTCCGTCCGCAGGTGGGCCGAGAGGTCACAGGGGGCGGAGCCGGCGCAGGCGGCCGGGGCGTCCCAGTCGACGGTGGTCCGGGCCACGGCCTCGAAGAGGGTCTCGGGACCGGTGTTGGTGAAACCGCCCGCCGGGGCGGGGCCGCTGTCCTGACCGGCGAAGAGCTCCGCGAGCGGCACCCAGGTGTCGTCCAGCAGGAACTCGGGCCAGGCGAGCAGCACCTCCTCGGGCACGAACGGGCGCAGCTTCGGGAAGCGCGGGTACCAGAAGGCGCCGTCGACGAGCAGTCCCCGCACCCGCGTGGGCACGTCGAGCGACCGGGCCACCGCCTCCAGGACCGCCATGCGCTGACTGCAGGAGCCGCGCCCGAGCCGCAGCGTCCGCGACACCCGGCGCAGGTCCTCGACGGAGTACACCGGCCGTACGGCGGCGGTGATGATCCCGTGGGCGGTCCGGAGACGGGCGCGGTCCGTCACCGCGCCCCGCTCGTCCGCCGCGCGCCGCACCCGGGTGACGAGCGCGGCGACCCGGGGGTGCGCGAGGTCCAGGATCGGCGTCGGCCGGGTCGACCCGGTGGTCTCCGCGTCGGGTACCGGGCCCACGTCGGCGGTCCGGAACGGCATCAAGAGACGGCTTGTCATGGCGTACTCCCCCAGTGCGCGGCGCCGCGAACGCGCCGACGACTCCATCCTCCTCCGGCCCGTCCTCACCCGGCGCGCGGGGTCCCGTGCATGACGTCGTCCAGTGCGCGGGTGTCCCGTGCGCGGGGTCCGTGCCCGCGGGGTCCGTGCGCGGGGTCGTTCTCGCGGCCTCAGTGCCAGCCGGCGCGGTAGGCCGCCCAGTCGCCCTCCTCCGCGGCGAAGTCGACGTACAGCGCGACGCCGAACCGTGCGCGGTCGGCGTCGGTGCGGCCGAGGCCGAGTCGGACGCCCCGGACCGCGGCTTCGACGGTCTCCGCGTTCTCGTGGTGGCCGAGGTCGTCCTCGTGGAAGAACGGGAGCCCCATCAAGAGGTCGGTCGACTCGGGGGTCACTTCGAGGGCGAGGCTGGTCTGCTGGGCGACGTACCCGCCGTACAGGCTCTCCAGCGGCATCCAGGTGTCGTACGACATGACGGCGATCTGGTCGACGCGCCGGGCGACCTGGCCGAAGAACTCCTGCGACCACCACTTCTCCTTCCCGGTGAGCAGGCTGTTGGCCGAGTGCAGACCGGGCAGGGGGTCGATCTGGTGGGCGGCGATCGAGAGCTGCGCCTTCCGCGGCCGGGTGACCTCTCCGAGGTCGTCGAGGAGGGAGAGGTAGTCGGCGTCGTCGGAGAGCAGCGGCTCCAGGTCGAAATGGACCCCGTCGAAGCCGACGTCCAGGATCTGGCGGGCCGAGGTGACGACGGCGGCCCGGGACTCTGCCTTGTCGAGGTGCAGTCCGTCGGGTCCGTCGTTGGCCAGGACGTCACCGAGCCACGCCTGCACCCGTATCCCGGGCATCGTGCGGTGCACGGCGTCGATGAACCACTTCGCCCGCGGGTACTTGGCGGCGGGCAGAGTGCCGTCGTGCTCCAGAGGTCCGGCGTGGACGTACAGGTCGCGTATGCCCGTGCCCTTGATGCGCGCGGCGAACGCGGCGAGGTCGGCGTCCTTCTTCCGGCCGTCGACCCATGCGTGGCCGAGCCAGATGGCGTCCTTGTCCCGGGTCTTCGCGTCCCCCCTGAGGTCGCCCGCGTAGTTGACGCGCAGGGCGAGCGCGCCGAACAGCGGGGGCACCACGAGAACCAGGACGAGACCCAGCACGAACCAGCGCCCCCGTCGCCACATCCTCCTCAGTCGTCCACTCACCCGAGCCCCCCTCGTGCCGTCGTGTCACTGCTCCCACCGCTTCACACCGTAGCGGCGGCTACTGACAGTGACGCAGGGCTGTGGAGAATGGTTTCCGCCCGGCCCGGGTCATCGGGGCGGCTCGGTCGCCGGGGGTCCGGTCGCGGAGCCGGGTCGTCCGGTCGCGCAGCGGCATATGCGGACATAACCTCCCCTTTGTGACGCGAATAGCCACCCGAGCCCTTCTCGCGGTACTGGTGGCGGCGTGGTGGCTCCTCGTGCCCGCCGTTCACGGTGCCCATGCCGACGACCCCGTCGTCCTGTCCCGGGACGGGCAGATCACCGACCGGGTGGACGCCCTCGGCGACCGCCGCACCTCCGTGGCCCAGGCCCTCGACCGGCTCTACGACGAGCGGCGGATCCAGCTCTTCGTCGTCTACGTACGTGACTTCTCCGGCCGCACCGGGCAGGCCTGGGCCGACGCCACGGCCGAGCGCAACGGCCTCGGGCTCGACGACGTCCTGCTCGCCGTCGCCACTCATGACCGCCAGTACGGCTACTCCGCCGACCCGGACGCGCGCCTCACCCAGGCCCAGCTCGACGAGGTCGCCCAGACCGCGATCGAACCGGCGCTGCGGCAGAACGACTGGGCGGGCGCCGCGATCGGCGCGGCCGACGGCTACTCCGCCGTCCTCGCCGGACGGCCCGTCCCCACCCCGGCCATCACCCCCGGGCCCGCCGACCCGGGCGGCGCGGTCGACGACGGCACCTCGGCGACCGATCTCGTCCTGCCCGTGGTCCTGGTCGGCGGCGCCGGGGCCGTGGCGGCCTACGCGTACGCCAAACGGCGCCGGCGGACCGAGACCCGCACCACGCCGCAGGGCGGGCAGGGCTGGGGCGCCCCGAAGGAGCCCGCGCCGCCGTCCCTCGACGAGTTGGACGGGCAGGCCCGGCAGACCCTGGTCGCCACCGACGACGCCGTCCGCACCAGCCAGGAGGAACTCGGCTTCGCGTCCGCCCAGTTCGGCGACGAGGCCGTACGCCCCTTCACCGAGGCGGTCGCCTTCGCCAAGGAACAGCTGACGGCCTCCTTCCGGCTGCGGCAGAAACTCGACGACGCCTTCCCCGAGGACGACTCGACCCGGCGGACCATGCTGGACGAGATCCTGCGCCGCTGCGCGGAGGCGAACGCCCGCCTCGACGCCGAGAGCGAGGACTTCGACCGGCTGCGGGCCCTGGAGCGGACCGCGCCCGAGGCGCTGGACACCGTCGAGGCCGCGTTCCGGGAGCAGACCGGGAAGATGGGCATGGCCGAGGCCGCGCTGACCGCGATGCGGGAGCGGTACGCCGAGACGGCCGCCGCACCGGTCGCCGGCGACGTCGAACAGGCCAAGGACCGGCTCGTCTTCGCGACGACCCACATCAACCAGGCCCGCCAGCAGATCGACGCCGGCGACAACGGCGCCGCCGCCGTCCACATCCGGGCGGCCGAGGGCGCCGTGGACCAGGCTGCGCGGCTGGTCGAGGCCGTGGACCGGCGGGGGCAGGAACTGGCCGAGGCGGTCGGGAAGCTGCCGGGTGCGCTGTCGGAGACGGACGCCGACCTGGCGGACGCCCGCGGCCTGCTGCAGGGGACCGCCGAAGGGGTGTCGACGGCCGACCTCCGGGGCCGGATCGCCCGCGCCGAATCGGTGCTCGCGGAGGTGCGGCGGACGATGGACGCCGGGCGGTACGACCCGCTCGACACGCTGCGGCGGGTCGAGGAGGCCGACGCGGCGCTCGACGAGGCCCTTGAGGGCGCGCGGGAGCGCGAATCGGGCAGCCGGCGCGCCCGCGCGCTCCTCGACCAGGCGATGCTGACGGCCCGCTCCGCGATCGGGGCGGCCTCGGACTACATCACCACCCATCGGGGCGCGGTGGGCAGCGAGGCCCGTACGCGCCTCGCGGAGGCCCAGCGCCGTTGGGGGAAGGCGCGTTCGCTCGGGGAGGCCGACGACCCTCAGGCCGCCCTCGCGGAGGCCCAGCAGGCGGACGCCCTCGCCCGGCGCGCCCAGGATCTCGCCGAGCAGGATGTCCGGACCTATGGGAACCCGAACGGCATGGGCGGTGTATCAGGGGTAGGAGGGGGCGGTGGCGGCGGGCTCGGCGGTGCGGTGCTCGGCGGCATCATCCTCGGCGGACTGTTCGGCGGGGGAAGGGGAGGCGGACATGGGGGGTTCGGTGGAGGTTCGGGCGGGGGTTTCGGGGGCGGAGGTTTCGGCGGCGGGCCCGGCAGCTTCGGCGGCAGCGGCACGCGCGGCCGGCTGGGCGGCGGAGGCCGTTTCTGAGGACGCCGCGCCGCGCGTCCACCCCTTTTCCGTCCCTCTCAAGGAGAAGAGCCATGAGCAAGCAGACCATCCTCGGCCGGGTCACCCAGCTGGCGAGGGCCAACATCAACGCACTGCTGGACCAGGCGGAGGATCCGCAGAAGATGCTGGACCAGCTGATCCGCGACTACTCGAACAACATCGCGGAGGCGGAGGAGGCGGTGGCAGCGACCATCGGCAACCTCCGGTTGATGGAGCAGGACCACCAGGAGGACGTGGACGCGGCGAAGGAGTGGGGCGAAAAGGCGCTGGCCGCCAGCCGGAAGGGCGACGAGCTGCGTGGCGGTGGGCAGACGGCGGAGGCGGACCGCTTCGACAACCTGGCGAAGGTGGCGCTCGGCCGCCAGCTCCAGTCGGAGAAGGAGGCGCGGACGGCGGAGCCGACGATCGCCGCGCAGACCGAGGTGGTGTCGAAGCTCAAGACCGGCCTCGACCAGATGAAGGGCAAGCTCGGCGAACTCCAGGCGAAGCGCGACGAGCTGGTGGCCCGCGCCAGGTCGGCCCAGGCGCAGAACACGATGATGGACGCCGTGAAGAACATCGACGTGCTCGACCCGACCAGCGAACTGAGCCGGTTCGAGGACAAGGTGCGCCGGGAGGAGGCGCGGGCGATGGGCAAGCAGGAGCTCGCCGCCTCTTCCCTGGACGCCCAGTTCGAGCAGCTGGACGGGCTGGGCGACAGCGCCGAGATCGAGGCCCGGCTGGCGGCGCTCAAGGGCTGACCCGGCGCCTGGCCGGGGTCGCCCGCGGGGCCGGGAGTCGGCTCCGCCGTGCGGTCGGGTGGGCGCGGCGTGCGTCAGAACATGCTGAGGAGCTGTTCCACGGTGGGTTCCGCCGCACCCTCGCCGTCGGGCAGGGCCAGTTCGAACCAGACGGTCTTGCCGCGCGGGGTGCGGCGCGAGCCCCAGGAGGAGCTGAGCAGGCCGACCAGTTGGAGGCCGCGCCCGCCCTCGTCGGTGTCCTTGGCGCGGCGGCGGCGCGGCTGGACGAGGCCGGCGTCCCAGACCTCGCAGACGAGGGTGCGGTCGCGGAGCAGCCGCAGCCGGATCTCCCCCTCGCCGTAGCGCAGCGCGTTGGTGACGAGTTCGCTGACGAGGAGTTCGACGGTGTCGACGAGCGGTTCGAGGTCCCAGGCCTTGAGCTGGGTGCGGGCGAGTTCCCGTGCCCGGCCGACCGATCGGGGTTCCCTGGGCAGCTGCCAGTCGCCGACCGCTTCGGCGGGCAGTCCCTGGATCCTGGCCATGAGGAGGGCGATGTCGTCCTCGCCGTGCCCGGTCTCCAGGCTGTTGAGGACCCGGTCGCAGACGTCCTCCAGGGGGCGGGCCGGGTCGGTGAGGGCGCGCCGGAAGGCGCTCAGGCCCTCGTCGAGGGGATGGTCGCGGGATTCGACGAGTCCGTCGGTGTAGAGGGCGAGGAGGGAGCCTTCCGGCAGTTCGACCTCGACCTCCTCGAAGGGTTCGCCGCCGACCCCGAGGGGCATCCCGGGGGGCACGTCGAGGAGCAGGGCCTCTTCGCCGGGTTCGACGAGCACCGGCGGGAGGTGTCCGGCGTTGGCGAAGGTGCAGCGGCGGGTGACCGGGTCGTAGACGGCGTAGACGCAGGTGGCGAGGTAGACCTCGGAGAGTTCGGGGCCCCGGGACTTGTGGCCGCGGGACTGCTGGGCGCCGATGGGGGCGCCGAGGCCGCGGGCGATCTCGTCGAGGTGGGAGAGGACTTCGGCGGGCTCCAGGTCGAGCTGGGCGAGGGTGCGGACGGCGGTGCGCAGTTCGCCCATGGCGACGGCGGCGCGCAGGCCCCGGCCCATGACGTCGCCGATGACGAGGGCGGTGCGGTGGCCGGGGAGTTCGATGACGTCGAACCAGTCGCCGCCGACCTCGGTGGCGGCGGTGCCGGGGAGGTAGCGGCAGGCGATGTCGAGCCCGGCCGCCTCGGGGTCGCCGGGCGGGAGCAGGCTGCGCTGGAGGATCAGGGCCCGCTCGTGCTCGCGGCGGTAGAGGCGCGCGTTGTCGATGCAGACGGCGGCGCGGGCGGCGAGTTCGACGGCGAGGGCACGGTCGCGCTCGCCGAAGGGCTCGCTGCCCTTGGCGCGGGAGAACTGGACGAGTCCGACGACGGTGTCGTGGGCGACCATCGGGACGACCAGGGTGCTCTGGACCAGGTCGCCGTCGGCGCCGGGCACGGTCCGGAGGCGGCCGGTGCGCAGGGCCCCGGCGCACGGCGAGTTGAAGGGGTAGCGGTGGACGGCGCCGACCTCGATGGGGTCGCTTCCGCAGCAGCCGCTGTCCGGTCGGTGGCCCTGGTCGGTTCTGAGGGGGGTGTCGGAGACGGCGCTGGCGACGGCGACCCTGCGGAGTTCGGCGCTGCCGGCCCCGTAGCCGACGTCGTGGGAGCTCCCCCACCGGCCGGGCGGTGCCTCGTCTCCGGTGAGCAGGCCCTGGTAGAGGTCGACGGAGGCGAGGTCGCAGAAGCCGGGGACGGCGACGTCGAGCAACTCGCGGGCGGTGGACTCCAGGTCGAGGGAGTTGCCGATGCGGGCGCCGGCCTCGTTGAGGAGGGCGAGGTTGCGGCGGGCGCTGGCGGCTTCCCTCGCGGCGTTGTGGCGGCGGGTGACGTCGATGCCGAGCCCGGCGACGCCGATCGGACGGCCGGAGCCGCTGTGCACGCGGTAGAGGTTGATGGACCAGTGGCGGCGGTCCCGGGCGCCGGGTGCGGCGCCGACTATCTCGAAGTCGGTGACGGACTCCCCGGTCTCCAGGACGCTCCGGAGGGCGGCGGTCATCCGGTCGGCCTCGGGCCGGTTGAGGTAGTCGTGGACGGTCCGGCCGCGGTGGTCGTCGGCGGAGCCGCCGAAGACGGTGGCGAAGCGTCGGTTGGCGCGCTTCACGGTGAGGTCCGTGCCGAAGAGGAGAAAGCCGAAGGGGGATTGGCCGAATATCGCCTGGGAGGCGGCGAGGTCCGTCTCGATGCGGCGCAGGGCGCGGACGTCGACGACGATGCACAGCGCGGCCCGTTCCCCGGCCTGGGTCTCGCTCGGCATCACGTACATCTCGGCGATGCCGTGGGGCCGGTCCTCACCGGGGATCCGGAAGGGGACGAGGCCTGTCCACTCCTTGCCGTCGAGGATCTCCCTGACCCTCCGGTGACCGCGCTCGCGCAGGTCGGCGGGCATGAAGGCCTCGACGGGGTCCTTGCCCCTGGCGTCCTCGGCGGTGACCCCGAAGAGGTCCACGGCGCGTCGGCTCCACTGCTCGACGAGTCCGTCGGGCCCGATGGAGAAGGAGGCCACCCGGATGTAGTCATAGATGGAGCCGGGCGGGCTGCTCTGCCACACGACGCCGCCACTCGCCTTCTCAGGTATCTCGCTCACGCGACCGTCCCCTCCAGCTCACCGCACCGGACCGGCCATGCCCGCAGTATTCAATACGGCAGGCCCCGACGGCACGACGTTCACGATCACAGGGTGGTCTCGTTCGCCTCGCGCCGAGTACCGGTGATCGTTGTCCCACCCTGTTTACTCACCAGGGAGAGCCAGCTCGAACCATACGGTTTTGCCTGTCCTTCCCTTACGGGTGCCCCAGCGGCGTGCGGAACAGGCCACGAGACCGAGTCCGCGGCCCCCTTCGTCCTCGGGTCCGGGGGCGCGCTCGGTGGGCGGATCCGGAAGCGGATCCGAAACCTCCACGAGCAGCGCGGGCTGGTGAGCGGGGTCCGCGCCGTCGAACCGGGGCCGGACGAGCCGCACTCCGATCGGCCCGGACGCGTACCGCAGGGAGTTGGTCACCAGCTCGCTGACCAGCAGGACGGTCACATCACCGAGGGCCGAGTCGAGTTCCCAGGCCCTCAGGGTTTCGCGCACGGCGTGCCGAGCCGTGCGCACGGCGTTCGCCTCCGCCGGGAAGTTCCACTCGGCGCGGTCGCCGTCGGTGTCGATCACACCCGATCACTTCCCCAGCCGTGCGTCAGCAGGAAGGCCCACGTCCTCTTTCAACGTGACAATCAGGGCATACCCCACATTTGGGGCAAGATATCGCGCTGGGCGCAGCAGCGGGCGCACGGTGGCACGAACGGCGTAGAAACTCAGTCGCGCGCTCCGGTTCCGGGCGCCGCGGGGAGCCACCGGGCGGCCTCGGCGACGGCGGGGCGGTCCTGGTCGAGCCAGTCGACCGAGTCCAGCTCGGACCGGGCGAGCCAGCGCAGTGCGTCATGGTCCTCCAGGGGGCGCGGTTCACCCGAGAGCAGTCGGGCGGTCCACACCCGCAGGACGTATCCGGGCTTCAACGGCCATTCGCCGGGGATGCGCTCGCCCGGCTCGACCTCGACGCCGAGCTCCTCGCGCAGCTCTCGGACCAGCGCCTCTTCGGGGCTCTCCCCCGGTTCGAGCTTGCCGCCGGGCAGTTCCCAGCGGCCGGCGAGCTCGACGGGGGCGCTGCGGCGGGCCGCGAGCAGCCGCCCCCGGTCGTACAGGGCGCCCGCGACGACGACCACGACGGGCTCGTGGGGTGTGGCGGGGTCGGTGGTGCGTTCCGTCATGGGCGCGAGCGTAGCCCGACACCTTCGGCGCCCGCCGGGCTCAGAGGGCGGGGGTGCCGATGCGCTCGACCCAGTAGAGCTGCTTGTGGCCGCGGTCGTCGAGGCTGTCCGCGATCTTCTGTGCTTCGTCCTCGGTCGCATACCGCCCCACCCGGTAGCGGTTGCCGTTGTCGTCCTGCCGAATGACGAGCCAGGTGAGGACGGGGCCGCTCTCGGCCATCAGGCTTCTCCCTCCGCCGGTCCGGGGGCCGCTAAGGATCTCCGGGAAACCGCAATCCGCATATGCCGGAGCTTACGCCTGACCTTCACACAGCGGATACGTAATTACACAAAGAGATACGGATCGGCCGGGAACCGACGGAGGGAGGCTGAAGGCCACGCCCCGGGGCCACCCCGGGAACGGTCGGTACGGGCACAGGGACGGGCCCGACCGTGCGGGGCGTAGCTCGGCAAGTAGCCCTCGCGACTGTCGTCGGCGGCCGGCTCGGCGCAGCCGCGGCGGGGCCGCCGGGCGCCGGCGCGATACCCCCGGTGCCTCAAGGGCCTGAGACGAGCCCCACCCGGCTCCGGGGTGGGGGTGGCGACCCGACCGTGTTCGCCACGAGGGTTTCCGTCGTCCGACCGGCGCGCGGGGACGGACGAGGAAGGTGCAGGAGCCGGTCACACCCGGACGACGGCGGCACGCGGTCGCCAGGCGATGCCGCGAGTCGACGCCCCGTCAACTCGCGGTCGAGCAGCCGGGACATCGGGGCCCGTCGAACGGTCGACCACCCCACCCCACCGTCGCCCCCTCACCGTCGACTCTCACGGTCGGGCACTCGCCGTCGGCCCTCACCGTCGGCCCTCACCGTCGACTGTTCGCCTCCGAAGGCCCGCCCTCGACGCCTCACGGCCGAGACCTCACCGCACCGGCAAGTGGTACGAGAGGCGGTAGCGGTCGGCCGGGACCACGACGTCCGCCGTCTCGACGGCCCGTCCCGACGCGTAGTACGTGCGCTCCACGACCATCACCACATGGCCCGGCACCCCGCCGAGCGCCAGGAGTTCCTCGGCGAGGCCCGGCCGGGCGCCGACCTCCTCCACCACGTTGTCCACGACCACGTCGATGGCCGCCATCCGCTCGACGACACCGCAGCCGCCCAGCGGACCCTCCTCGGGCAGCATCACCGGGGTCCGGCCGGTGACGGCGAGCGGCTCCCAGGAGGTGGCGACCATCATGGGCTCGCCCCCGTCCCGGTACACGTACCGCGTGCGCATCACGCGCTCCCCCAGCTCGATGCCGAGCCGCTCGGCCACCTCGGCGCTCGCGGCCTCCTGCTCACTGCCCGACTCCCAGGTGCCCCGCGCCCCTTCGGCCGCCTGCTCCTGCCGGAAGGGGCTGGCCCCGGCCGCCGGGCGGTAGCCGGAGCGGGCGATCCTGCGCGGCACCGGGCGCTCCCGCACATAGGTGCCCGAGCCCGAGCGCCCCTCCACGAGCCCCTCGGCCATGAGTACCTTGCGGGCCTCCAGCGCGACGGTGTCCGACACCCCGTACTCCTCGCGGATGCGTGCCTGCGAGGGGAGACGGGTATGCGGCGGAAGCGAGCCGTTCGCGATCTTCTCCCGCAGATCGCTCGCCACGCGCAGATAGGCGGGCTGCTCACCGAACGTCACTGGACACTCCCCTCAGGTTGACTTACAGCTACAGACTGGCAACCGACGGTCGCGATCCGCAAGCATGGGCCAAAGTTTCACTCGAAGTGATGACGCCGAGATCACACCTCTTGCTACCCACGGTCACCCCGGGTAGGCCGCGGCGAGATCACGTCGAACCCCTTGACCCGCATTGGTACAGACCAATACGTTCCTGCGTGCACGCCTACCGCAGCCCCCCTTCGCAGCCTCCCTTCGCAGCCTCCCTTCGCGCGCTCCCTCTACGTGCTTCCTCCACGCGCTCCCTCTGCGCGCAGCCCTCGCACGCTCCATCCGCACGCTCCATCCCGCCTCGCACAGGAACGAGCCCATGCGCCCCAGAGCCATGACCAAGCTGACCTTCGGCGCCGCCGCGGCCACTCTCGGTCTCCTCGCCACCCTGGCCCCCACCGCCGACGCGCACCAGCCCTCCGGGCACAAGCCCGAGCTGAAGCGCATCGGCTACTTCACCCAATGGGGCATCTACGGACGGAACTTCCAGGTCAAGGACCTGGAGACGAGCGGCACCGCCGCCAAGCTCAGCCACATCAACTACGCCTTCGGTGTGGTCGGTTCGGATGGCAAGTGCCTCATGGGCAACGCGCCCGGCTCCGACCCGTGGGCGGACTACGTGCGCCCCGTCGACGCCGCCACCTCGGTGGACGGCGTCGGTGACACCGCCGACCAGCGGCTGGCCGGAAACTTCAACGAGTTGCGCGAGCTGAAGGCGAAGAACCCCGGCCTCAAGGTCATGATCTCGCTGGGCGGCTGGAGCGGCTCGGCGCACTTCTCCGACGCGGTGCGCACCGAGGCCGGACGCAAGACCCTCGTCGCCTCCTGCATCGACACGTACATCAAGGGCAACCTGCCCGTCGACGGCGCCCGCGGCGGTGCCGGAGCCGCCGCCGGGATCTTCGACGGCGTCGACCTGGACTGGGAGTGGCCGGGCTCGGAGGGCAACCCCGGGAACGGGATCCGCCCCGAGGACAAGCCCAACTTCACCAAGCTGGTACGGGAGTTCCGCACCCAGCTCGACACGTACGGGCGTTCGCTGAAGAAGCGCAAGCACTACGAGCTCAGCGCGTACGTGCCCACCGCGCCCGCCAAGATCGACGCGGGCTTCGAAGTCTCCAAGATCATGCGGGACTTCGATTTCGTGAACCTCCAGGGCTACGACTTCCACGTCTCCGGCGAGAAGACCACCGCCCAGCAGTCCGCGCTCTTCGCCAGGAACGACTTCAGCGTCGACCAGACCGTCAACGCCTGGCTGCGGCGCGGAGCCCCCGCCCACAAGCTCGTGGTCGGCATGCCGTTCTACGGCCAGGGCTGGACCGGCGTCACCGGCGGCGGCGACGGCCTCGGGCAGCCGGCGACCGGCCCCGCCCCGGCGACCTGGACGGCCGGCTCGGAGGACTACAAGTTCCTGAAGGTGCTGGCGGATTCGGGGACGTACAAGCTGCACCGGGGCTACCGCAACGGCCACGCCTGGCTCTTCGACGGCACCACGCTGTGGACGTACGACGACCCGACCGTGCTGCGCACCAAGGCGTCCTACGTCCGGCAGAACCGGCTCGGCGGCGCGATGGTCTGGTCCCTCGACGGGGACACCCCGGACGGTGAGCTGATCACCGCCATCGACCGGGGTCTGACCAGGCGCTGACACCCACGCAAGACGCTTCCGGCCGCCCGCTCGGCGGCCGGAGCCCCTGAACCGCGGACCGGCCCCGCCGCTCGCGGTGCGTGCCGGGAGCGGCGGTCGGTCACGGGCCGCCGCTTCCCGGCCCATCGCACGGTCCGCACACGACGGGGCCGGGCCTCCCGAGGGAGACCCGGCCCCGTTCTCGTACCCCCGCTCGGGCGGGGTCTCAGGCCGAGGTGCTCGGGCCCTCCGGCGCGGTGCCGGTCAGGCCGAGCGCGGTCCGTGCGGCCGCGCTGTCGGGGACGGATTCCCAGGCCTCGTCGTAGGCCTCCCAGTAGGCCGCCGCGTCGGCGGCCGTCGCCAGTTCGAGCCACTGCTTCGAGGACGCCCCGAGCTCCTTGCGGAGGGTGGTGACGGCGGCGGTGGAGCCGGCCGGCCAGGAGTGCTTCCCGAGCTCCGTGTAGGCCGCGTCGAACGTCGAGAGCAGCTCCATGGCCCACGCCTTGTTGGCGGCGAAGTCCTCGTCCGGGCCGTCGTCCGGCTCGCGGTACATGACGGTCTCGATCGGGTTGACCGTCTTCAGGAAGTGCTGCTGGTGGGCGTCCAGGGTGCTCGCGTCGGAGCGCACGGACCCGCTGAAGGACCGCTTCTCGGTGGCGAACGTGCAGGTCACCGTACGGTCGCCGGCGCGCCAGCTCTGGCTGCTCGGCAGGTAGTAGAACAGCCACACGTCGCCGGGAACGGCCCATGTGTCCATCGCGTACATGGCGTTGACGGCCTCGCATCGCTTCTCCGCGATCTTGTCGATCGCGTCCTCGCCGGGCCACTTGGCGAAACCGGTGACCTTGAATCCGCCGGTCACCTCGCCCTCGTGGGGACGGGCGCAGTCGACGACCGTGACGTCCGTCGTGTACTCCTCCAGATCGCCGTCGGCGCTGAAGCACTGACCGGTCTTCAGGGAGAACGCCGACTGCGAGCGGGACGCCTCGTCCAGGCCCTTCTTGAAGCCGCTCCAGGCGGAGCTGAAGCCGCCGGTGGCGAGGCCGATCACGAGCAGCAGGCAGCTGAGGGCGGAGAGGATCATGCCCGCGATCGCGAGCCCCTGGCCCGCCTGGTCCCGCTTCTTGATCTGCGGAAGGGCGACGAGGCCCAGGATCAGACCGAGCGGCGGCAGGCAGCAGACGATGCCGGAGACGAGGGAGCCGACGGCAAGCCCGTTGGTGGTACGCCGAGGCTGCCCGTACGGGACGGCGTTGGGGCCCGTCAGGTACGGCATCCCCGGCGAGGTGTACGGCCCCGGGGCGGGCCATCCGCCCTGCTGCGGGCCTCCCTGAGGGGAGGGCGGCGGCGGGGTCGGCGGGGTCGGCTCCACGGGTACGGTGCTCCTGTCCGGGGCGAACGGCACGAACAAATGATCGGTCGCGCATCGTACCCGTGGCGTATGACGGAAGGGTCGGTCGCCCGCGGGCGACCGACCCTCATCACTCACGATCCGTCGGGCTCAGAACTGCAGGGCCCAGGAGTCGATCTTGCCCGTGTCGATGGACGCGTTGTCCGTGACCCGGAGCTTCCACGTGCCGTTGGCGACCTCCGAGGAGGCGTTCACGGTGTACGTGGTGTTGATGTTGTCGGAGCTGCCACCGGTGCCGAAGCCCTTCAGGGTGTAGGCCGAACCGTCGGGGGCGATCAGCTGGACCTGGAGGTCACCGATGTAGGTGTGGACGATGTTCACGGGCACCTGGAGGGCGGCGGGGGCGTTGCCCGTGACGCCGCTGACGGTGACCGGGGACTCGACGGTCGCGTTGTCGGCGATGGCGAAGTCGGCGGTGTTCTCGAACTTCGGGCCGGTGGGCGGGGTGGTGGTGCCGCCGCCGACGTAGAGCAGCCGGTTCGGGGAGCCGCTGCCGGGGTTGGTGACGACGTTCGGGGTGGCGGCGGTGGTCAGGGCCGTGGAGACCTGCGCCGGGGTCGCCGTCGGGTTGCCGGCGAGGTAGACGGCCGCGGCGCCCACGACGTGCGGGGTCGCCATGGACGTACCGGAGATGGTGTTGGTGGCGGAGTCGCTGGAGTTCCACGCCGAGGTGATGGAGGAGCCCGGGGCGAAGATGTCCAGGACGGTGCCGTAGTTGGAGAAGCTGGAGCGGGCGTCGGTGCTGGTCGTGGAGCCGACCGTGATGGCCTCGGAGACCCGCGCCGGCGAGTAGTTGGAGGCGTTGGCGCTGTCGTTGCCGGCGGCGACGCCGTAGGTGACGCCGGAGGCGATCGAGTTGCGCACGGCCGTGTCGAGGGCGGAGTCGACGCCACCGCCGAGGCTCATGTTGGCGACGGCCGGCTTGACGGCGTTCTGCGTGACCCAGTCGATGCCCGCGACGACCTGCTCGGTCGTGCCGGAGCCGGAGTTGTCGAGGACGCGGACGCCGACGATCTTCGCCTTCTTCGCGACGCCGTACGACGTGCCCGCGACCGTACCGGCGACGTGGGTGCCGTGGCCGTGGCCGTCCTGGGCGACGTTGTCGTTGTCGATGGCGTCGTAGCCGTTGAAGGCCCGGCCGCCGAAGTCGCTGTGCGAGATCCGCACACCGGTGTCGATGATGTACGCCGTCACGCCCTGGCCGGCGGTGTCCGGGTAGGTGTAACTCTGGTTCAGCGGAAGGGCCTTCTGGTCGATCCGGTCCAGGCCCCAGGACGGCGGGGAGGGCTGCGTGCCGTCGACGTGGAAGACGCGGTTCTGGACGACGGAGGCCACGGCGGGGTCGGCCGCGAGCTTCCTCGCCTGCGCCTCGGAGAGCTCGACGGAGTAGCCGTTGAGCGCCGAGGTGTACGTCCGCTTGATCTTCGCGCCGAACTTGGCCGCTACGGCCCGGCCCTTGGCGGTCTCCGCCTGCGCCGACTCGTCGAGGGTGACGATGTAGCTGCCCGCGATCGTGCCTTCGACTCCCGCGTTCTCGATGACACCCTCCGGGGCGGCCGGTGAGGCGGCGGCCGGGAGGGTGGAGAGGGTTCCGAGGGTGAGGGCGGTGACGGCTATCGCCGCGGCGGTGGCGATTCGACGTCGTGATTCACGCATCACTGACATGTGAGGGGTCCTCCTCATTGGTGGTGCGTTGCTGTGGGGGATTAGCAGGGACATGACAAGACGATGTGACGTCACGCCGCCTCGCGCATTCGGCTGCCGAGCGAAAGATTGACTGATCCATAGGAATCTCACAAGGGCTCTCGGCAGCCCGCAACACCCTCGCCACACGGATGACATGCTGATCTTCATGACTGCCTACGTGTGCCCCCGCTGCCAGGTTCACTCGCCCACGGACACCCTCACCTGGTGTTGTCCGAAGTGCCGTGGCCCCTGGGACCTGGAGTTCGCGAGTGGGCCGGTTTCCCTCCCGTCACTCGCGTCACGACGAAATTCGTTGTGGCGTTACGAGGAGGCGTTGCCGCCGATGCCGTACGCGCCGGAGGTGACGCTCGGGGAGGGCCGCACGCCCCTGGTCCCCCTCATGGAGCGGGAATCGGGGTCGGTTTCGGCCAAGCTCGACTTCCTCATGCCGACCCTGTCCTTCAAGGACCGCGGCGCGGTGATGCTCGCCGCCCACGCCCTGCGTCTCGCACGGGCCGGCGGCCTCGACCGGGTCGTCGCCGACAGCAGCGGGAACGCGGGCACGGCGATCGCCGCGTACGGAGCGCGGGCCGGACTCGACTGCCTCGTGTACGTGCCCGAGGGCACCTCCCCGAAGAAGCTGGAGCAGATCCGGGCGCACGGGGCCCGGGTCGTCGAGGTCCCCGGCGACCGCGAGGCCACGGCCCGCGCCGCGCGGGCGGCCGCCGACGAGCCCGGCACCTTCTACGCCTCGCACGTGTACAACCCGTACTTCCTGCACGGCACCAAGACCTACGTCTACGAGCTGTGGGAGGAGCTCGGCGGACGCCTCCCCGACACGATCGTCGTCCCGGTGGGCAACGGCACCCTGCTCCTCGGCGCCGCCCTCGCCCTCGACGAGCTGTACCGCCACGGGCTCACGGACAACCGCCCCGCCCTCGTCGCCGTCCAGGCGGAGGCCGTCTCCCCGCTGGCGGCGGCCTTCCACGCCGGCGCGGAGGAGCTGGGCGAGGCCGTCCCCGTCCGGCCCACCCTCGCCGAGGGCATCGCGATCCCGGCCCCGCCCCGCGCCCACCAGATCCTGCGCGCGGTACGGGCGACGGGCGGCACGTTCCTGACGGTGACGGAGGACCAGATCCGTACCGCCCAGCGGGACCTCGCCCGCCGCGGCCTCTTCGTCGAATCCACCGGCGTGGCCTGCTGGGCCGCGGTCCAGGCGGCCCCGCCGCGCCCCGGCCTCACGGTGGTGCCGCTGTGCGGGGCGGGGGCGAAGACGGGCCTGGCGGTGTGACGGTGGCTCAGAACTCGTCGGCACCGTTGCGGAGCTCGTACGTCCAGTAGCCCGTCTTCGCGGCGGCCTCGTCGACGGCCAGGCCGCCCGCGGGGGCCTGGACGACGATGCTGCCCTCGGCCGGACCCTCGGGGGCGAAGAGGTTCACGTTGAAGGTCTTCACGACCTTGTTGTCCTCGTGGGCGCCGCCGAGCGCGATCCGCACATTGGCGTACGCGGGCGCGCCCGGCTTCACGACGATCGGGGCGGCCGGCTTGCTCTTGGCGACGGCCGGGACGTCCTTGGCGGTCTGGATCGGGCCGAAGGCGATCAGCGGGTACTGGAGCAGGGTGCAGGCACTGCCGGAGGTGTTGGTGGCGGTGAGGACGATGTGCTCGGTCGGCACCTCGTCGGCCTTGGCCGCCGTGACCTTGATGTCGCCGTAGGCACAGGCGGGCGCCTTGGCGGAGGACTTGCCGCCGGTCGAGGCGCCGGTCGTCGACCCCTTCGTGCCGGTGCCGCCGGACGTGCCGCCGGTTCCGCCGGTCGCCGTCGAGCCGCCGGTGGAGCCCGAGCCGCTCTTGGCCGCGGTCTGGTCGGCCTCGCCGGCGGCGGCCGTTCCGTTGTCGGTGGTGCCGGCGGAGGCGTTCCCGGAGCTCTGCTGGGAGGCGCTCGCGCTCCCCGCGTCCTTGGCTCCGGTGTCCGTGCCGCCGCAGGCGGTCAGGCCGAGCGAGAGGGCGGCGATGGCGGCGGCGGCCAGGACGCTGGACTTGTGGTGGGTACGCATGGTGGTTCTCCCCCGTGTGTGTTCGGTCGGTGCTGTATCCAGCTTCCGGCCTGGCGCTGCCGTCCCGCTTGCGTACCGCTAACGATTCGCTGACAGGCGCGAAAGCCCCGCCGCGGCCCGCGCCGAACCCTCGGCGAAACCGGCCGCGTCGGACGCCACGATCGCGCGTTCCAGCTGGTCAGCGGCCTCTTCGACGCGACCTATACCCGCCAGCGCCTCACCCCGGACGATCTGCAGCTGGGCCTGGACGACCACCGCGTCGGGTGCGACCAGTTCCCCGGCGCGAAGGGTGTGCGCGAGCGCCGCGTGGTAGTCCCCCGCCTTCATGCAGTGCCCCGCCAGGTGATGGAGGGTGAGCACCTGGGTGGACGGATGCCCCGTTCGGTCGGCGAGTGAGACGGCGTGGAGCATGAGCAGCCCGGCCCGCTCGTGCTCCCCGGTCGCGTCCAGGACGGCCGCGTGGTTGACGTAGGCGATCGCCTCGCTGATGGTGTCGCCGGCCCGGGCGGCCAGGCCGGGCGCCTTCTCCAGATGGACGAGCGCCTCGGCGTCCCGGCCCTCCTCGTGCAGGATCCAGCCGAGCAGCGCCCTCGTCCGCGACTGCGCGTCGAAATCGCCCATGTGCTCGGCCGAGGCGAGCCCTGCCTCCAGGAGCGGCGTCCAGCCGTCCCCGATCCGCATGAGCATCAGCGGCCACTGCACCAGGGCGAGCCGCCAGGCCCGGTCGTGCAGGCCGAGGGCGGCCGCGGCGGCGACCGCCCCTTCCAGGGCGGCGCGTTCGGCCACGTACCAGTCGAGGGCCGCCGTACGGTCCTCGAACTCGCGGGTCGCGGCGGGCCGGCGGGCGTCGGCGGGCAGCGAGTAGCAGGGCTGGGAGCCCGGCTCGGCGGCGGCGTCGGCCGCGAGCCCCGTGTAGAGGTAGTGGTCGAGGAGGCGGGGCAGGCCCTCGGGATCGGCCCCGGGGGCGATATGGCGGGCGTAGAGGCGCACCAGGTCGTGCGGCATCCAGCGGCCGGGGACGGACTCGGTGAGCAGATGGGCGGCGGCGAGCCGGTCCAGGTCGGCGGAGGCCTGGGTGGGGGACGTGCCGACGAGCGCTCCGGCCGCGAACCGGTCCAGGTCGGAGCCGGTGTGCAGACCGATCGCGCGGAACAGTCGGGCCGCGGACTCGGGCAGCTGCTGCACGGTGAGGCGCAGCGCGGCGGAGACGCCCCGGTCCTCGACGTCGAGCAGCATCAGCCGGCCCTGCTCGTCGGCGAGCTCGCCGACCATCGCGTCGAGCGTCCACTGCGGGCGCTCGGCGAGCCGGGCCGCCGTGACCCGCAGCGCGAGCGGCAGTCCGTCGCAGAGCCCGGCGAGCCGTGCGGCGGCGGCGGGTTCGGCGGCGACCCGCGTCTCGCCGAGGACGGTGGTGAGCAGGGCGGTCGAAGCGGCCGGGGGAAGGTGACCGAGCGGCACCGGCCGGGCCGCGTCGGAGGCGATGAGGCCGCCGAGCCGGTCTCGGCTGGTGACCAGGCTCGTGCAGTGGTCGCCGCCGGGCAGCAGGGGTCTGACCTGCTCGGAGGAACGGGCGTTGTCGAGGACGACGAGCAGCCGCCGGTCGGCGGTCAGGGACCGGAACAGGGCGCCGCGCGCCTCGACGGCCTCGGGTATCCGTTGCGGCTGCACGCCGAGCGCGAGCAGGAACTCGCGCAGGACGGCGGCGGTCTCGGGCGCCGGGGTGTCGCTGAAACCGCGCAGGTCGGCGAAGAGCCGTCCGTCGGGGAAGTCGGCGCGGCGCTCGTACGCCCAGTGCACGGCGAAGGCCGTCTTGCCGACCCCGGCGGGTCCGGTGACCAGGCAGACGGGACCCTCGCCCCCTCGTACGGCCCGGTCGAGGGCGGCCAGCTCGGCCCCGCGCCCGGTGAAGCCGCGTGGCGCGCGCGGCAGCCCCTCCGGCGCCGCGACCGAGACCGGAACGACCGGGCGGGCCACGGCGACGGGCTCGGCGGCGCGGAGCAGTGTCGCGTACGCCTCGCTGAGCGTCTCGCCGGGGTCGACGCCCAGCTCCTCGGCGAGCAGCCGCCGGGTGCGGTGGTACCAGTCGATCGCGTCGGACTGCCGGCCCGAGCGGCCGAGCGCCAGCATCAGCGCGGCCGCGAGGGACTCCCGCAGGGGGTGTGCGACGGCCTCGGTCCGCAGTACGGCGGCGGCCCTGGCGTGCTCGCCGAGCTCCCCGTACGCCTCCGCGAGCGACTCGACGGAGGCGAGCCGCAGCTCCTCAAGGCCCCCGGCGGCGGCTTCGAGCGGCCGGCTGTGCACGGTTCCGGTGAGCGCGGGCCCCTGCCAGTACGACAGGGCCTCCCGCAGCATCCGCACGGCGTCGGCGGGTCGCCGCTGCACCCCGGCGAGCGCCACGAGCTCCTCGAACCGGTGCGCGTCCACGAGCGACTCCGGCATCCGGAGCACGTACGCCGAACCCTGGGTGGCCAGCTCGACCCCGTACGCCTCGGCCCCGTGCTCGGCGAGCAGCGCCCGAAGCCGCGAGACGTGCCCCTGCAGGACGGTCTTGGCATGGGTGGGCGGCTCTTCCTCCCACAGCGCGTCGATCAACTGATTGACGTTCACGGCGCTGTTGGGCCGCAACAGGAGCATGACCAGAAGGCTGGACCGTTTGGCGGGCCCCAGGGCTACGTCCCCGTCCTCCGTCACCAGCGCAACGGAGCCGAGCAGCCGGAACTCCACCAGTACACCTCCGTGATCCTTCTCCCCCATTTCCCCAGCAGTCGAGGATACGTGGGGTGGAGGGGTCGAAAGCGACGTGGAGATCCCCGATCCCGCCCTCGTCGTCCGAATCTGCACATGGTGATGAACTGTGCGTTGTGCACCGTTACCTGTGCGCTGTGCTGAGCGGCTGTGTAAAAGGGGAATCGAACCCCTGCGCTGCTCCCCACGCACCACAGTGGACCGGATCGACCGCCGGTCCTCGGCTTGTGCACGCCCTCGGGACGACTACCTGCTCCACGTCGAGCGACTCGCTCAGTCCAGCAGATCGACCTCCCAGTTCGACCGCTGGATCAGCACGTCGACCTCACGGATCTCCCGTGCCAGCACGTCGGCCTGCGCCCGCAGGGGCGCCACGGGAAACGCCGACAGCATCTTCAGCTCGGACCGCAGCTGCCGCACCATGCCGTGCTGGTCCCGCCCGGCGGCGGCGTCGGCGGCCGACGTGACGACGGAGTGCCGCAGCCGCAGCACATCGCGCCGGGCCAGCGCGTCGGTGAGCGTGCCCCCGCCCTCGACGACGGCCTGGGCGTTGGTCCGGTTGATCCGCCGGATCAACCCCTCCAGCTCCCCCAGGACCTCGTCGGACTCGGCCAGCAGGGCGGCCGCGTCCTCGGCAGGCTCCTCCCCCTCCTGATACCGAGCGCTGCTGACCACCCGAGCCCGCAACTGCTCGACCCGCCGAGCGGCATCCGCCCGCAACACCAACGCCTCGGCAAGCTTCAAACCCCACACCTCCACCACAACGATTCCGTCTGAAAGTATGCCCGCCGATCCGGGCGGGGCCCCGGATCGACCCCTCTTACTCCGCTACTCCACTACTCCACGAAATAGGAGTCGTGCCGTACGAAGAACTCGGCGCGCTCCTCATCGGTGGCGTCCGCCATGGCGGCAAGACCCTCGAAGTACTCCTCGCGGGCAGCACCGGGCGCGAAGATCATCAGCATCTCGGCGGGCGCGTCCGAGTCGTTGCGGAAGGCGTGCAGGCCGCCCTGCGGCACATACAGGAAGTCGCCCTTCCGCGCGTCGACCCAGCCCTCGCCGTCGAACAGCCGGACCGTCCCGTCGAGCACGAAGAACGACTCCGAGATCGTCTTGTGGAAGTGCGTCCTGGGCCCGCCCGCCTTCGCACTCATCTCCACCCGATAGAGCCCGAACTCGCCCTGTGTGGAGGCCTTGGTGGCCAGATAGTGAATCGCGTCCTTGCCCGCGACACCGAACTCGGGTGGGGTGTCCACGGCCCGGAAGACCGCACTGACCTCTCCCTCCTCGCGGTGGTACACCTGCTCCGGATACTCCGGGTACGACATCGAATCCCCCTCGATCGACGGCCCTGCCTGACTACGGTTCCCTGCTCTTGATCAACCACGGGCCGACCGGCGTATTCCGTCCCGGAACCCCGGAGATGTCGCGGTCCGTGGCGACGTCCTCGGGCACCGGCAAGGAAGCGGCTTCGAGCATCCCGACGACGCCCGCGCGCCGATTGCGGATCAGCGGCACGACCACCCCTCGTGACGACCACAATCGCTAGGGTTGTCCCATGACGGCACTGCCCGACTGGATGCGCCCGCCGCGCGCGGAAGGCTGGTTCGCGGAGGACCTCGACCGCCTCCCCGAGGCACCCCGCCACACCGAGCTGATCGACGGAGCCCTCGTCTTCATGATGTCGCCCCAGAGGTGGTGGCACGGCCACCTCGTCACCATGCTCACGGTCGCACTCATGGAGCAGGTACCCGCCGACACCAGAGTCGTCCGCGAGATGACCATCAAGCTCGACCCGCGCAACCGTCCCGAACCGGATCTGCTGGTGACGACGGCCGAATTCGACGGTGACCGCACCTGGTTCGCACCGGAGGATGTCCGGCTCGTCGTCGAGGTCGTCTCACCCGAGTCCGCCCATCGCGATCGCACGGTAAGGCTCCGCAAGTACGCGGAGGCCGGCATCCCGCACTACTGGTGCATCGAGGACGAGGACGGGGCACCCGTCGTCCACGTCTACGAGCTCGACGAACCCACCGGCGCCTACGCTCCCGCCGGTATCTTCCGAGGCACCCTCCAGCGCCCCGTGCCCTTCAAGGTCAGCCTGGACCTCGACGAGCTCACGCCGCCCCGGAGCAACTGAAAAGCCGGCACCACGTCGGCACGGGAATGCGGAAGGGGTCGGACTCTGCCGAGTCCGACCCGTTCTGACCTGCACATTTGCCCCGCCAAGGACGTGGCGCAATCCATCCGCTCAGACGTTGAAGCGGAACTCCACCACGTCGCCGTCCTGCATGACGTACTCCTTGCCCTCCATGCGGGCCTTGCCGGCCGCGCGGGCGTCGGCTACCGAGCCCGTTTCCACGAGGTCGGCGAAGGAGATGACCTCGGCCTTGATGAAGCCCTTCTGGAAGTCGGTGTGGATGACACCGGCCGCCTCGGGGGCCGTCGCGCCCTGCTTGATCGTCCAGGCGCGGGATTCCTTGGGGCCGGCCGTCAGGTAGGTCTGGAGGCCCAGGGTCGCGAAGCCGACGCGGGCGAGGGTCGCCAGGCCCGGCTCCTCGGCGCCGACGGACTGGAGGAGCTCCATGGCGTCCTCCTCGTCCAGCTCGGCCAGGTCCTGCTCCAGCTTGGCGTTCAGGAAGATCGCCTCTGCCGGGGCGACCAGGGCGCTCTGCTCCGCCTTGAACGCGTCGTCCGTCAGCTCGTCCTCGTCCACGTTGAAGACGTAGAGGAAGGGCTTGGTGGTGAGGAGGTGCAGGTCGTGGAGGAGCTCGGTCTTCTCCGTGCCCTGCACGATGCCCTGCGAGAAGAGGGTGTCGCCGCGCTCCAGGATCGCCTGGGCCGCCTCGACCGCGGCGACCTTCGGCGCCGTGTCCTTCTTGATCCGCATCTCCTTCTGGAGGCGCGGCAGGACCTTCTCGATCGTCTGGAGGTCCGCGAGGATCAGCTCCGTGTTGATCGTCTCGATGTCGTCCTTCGGCGAGACCTTGCCGTCGACGTGCACGACGTTCTCGTCCTTGAAGGCGCGGATGACCTGGCAGATCGCGTCCGACTCGCGGATGTTCGCCAGGAACTTGTTGCCGAGGCCCTCACCCTCGCTCGCGCCGCGCACGATGCCCGCGATGTCGACGAAGTCGACCGTCGCCGGGAGGATGCGCTGGGATCCGAAGATCTCCGCGAGCTTCGTCAGCCGGGCGTCGGGGACACCGACGACTCCGACGTTGGGCTCGATCGTGGCGAACGGGTAGTTGGCCGCCAGCACGTCGTTCTTGGTCAGGGCGTTGAACAGGGTCGACTTGCCGACATTCGGCAGACCGACGATTCCGATCGTGAGCGACACGGTGGCGACTTCCTGAAGGTGTGGACGGGGGGCCGATCCCCCAGTTTACGGGCGGCCCGAACCGGCCAGTGACGCCGACCTTCGGTCGTTCTCGGGGGCAAGGTCACCCAAAGGGCGTGTCCCGGACCCCGTTCCCGCCCCTTCCCGACCTACGTTGGTGGAGTGGAGCAGCACAGGACAAGTCAGCCGCAAGGCCGCCGACGGCCGCAAACCCCCGTCACGACGCCCGTCACCACCCCCGTCGCACCGCCGCCGGTCACGCCGCCGGCCGCGCTCGTGGAGGGTGCGGCCGTCTACCGCGTGACCGGCCGGACCAGGCGGGGCCCGGGCGCCGCGCGCGTCCAGCGCGCCGGAGCCCCGGGAGCCGCGGTCGGAAAGCCCGGCGGCCGCCCCGTGCCGCCCGTCGTGCTCGCCCTTCGCCGGCTTCCCTCGCCCCGCCTCACCGGGCTGGGCGCCGGGCTCTTCGCCTCCGCGGTCATGCTGGTGCTCGGCCTGCTCGACCTGCTGCTCTTCGACGGCTCCCCCGTCGTCTACGGGCTGCTGTTCCTGCCCGTCAGCGCCCTGACCGCGCTCTGGGTCCGTACCGCCGACCTCGTCACCGCACCCATCGGCGTCCCCATCGCCTTCGCCGTCGGCGTCGTCCCCATCGCGGGCGGCACGGGCGGTTTCGGCGGCCAGGCCATGGCCGTCGTGACCGCCCTCGCCGTGCACGCCGGCTGGCTGTACGGCGGCACCCTCGTCGCCGGGCTCATCGCGAGCGTACGGAAGGTGCGGGAGATGGGGCGGCGCCAGCACCTCGCCCGGTCCGGTGGATCCGGTGCCTCCGGGACCGCCTCCGTGGCCGGTGAGGCGCCGGGTGGGGCTGGTGGGCCGGGTGGGGCCGCTGCCGCCCGCCGTCGCCCCGTCGCGTAACCCGTCTCCCGTAACCCCTACCCGTACGCCCCGGGGCTCCGTACCCTCCGTACGCCGCCCCCTACGCCGACCCCGCCGCCATCCCCGCCCCCACGATCCCCGCGTTGTTCTGGAGTTCCGCCGGGACGATCTCCGCGCGGATGCCCTCGATCAGCGGAAGGAACTTGTCCGCCTTCCGGCTCACCCCGCCGCCGATGATGAACAGCTCCGGCGAGAACAGCATCTCCACGTGCGCGAGGTACTTCCGCAGGCGGCGCGTCGCCCAGTGTTCCCAGCTGAGGTCCTCGTCCTCCTTGGCCTTCGTCGACGCCCTGGTCTCGGCGTCGTGGCCCTTGAGCTCCAGGTGGCCGAGCTCCGTGTTCGGGACGAGGCGGCCGTCGACGAAGAGGGCCGAGCCGATGCCCGTGCCGAGGGTCAGCAGGATCACGGTGCCCTTGCGGCCGCGGCCCGCGCCGAAGGTCATCTCCGCGATTCCGGCCGCGTCTGCGTCGTTCAGGACGGTCACCGGGAGGCCGCCCAGGCGCTCGCTCAGCAGGGTGCCCGCGTCCACGCCGATCCATGATCTGTCGACGTTCGCCGCCGTACGGATGGTGGAGCCGGTGACCACCCCCGGGAAGGTCACCCCCACCGGTCCGGTCCAGCCGAAGTGCTCCACGACCTCCGCGACGCAGCCCGCCACACCGTCGGGTGTGGCGGGCTGCGGGGTCAGTACCTTGTGGCGCTCCTCGGTGAGCGCTCCGCGCTCCAGGTCCACGGGGGCGCCCTTGATGCCCGAGCCGCCGATGTCCACTCCGAAGACGTTCATGGAACCCACGGTAAGGGCTTCCGTACGGAGTTACTCCTTGACCGCTGCCTTCTCCAGCAGCTTCGCCGCCTCGGCCCGCAGGTCCTTGTTGCGGAGCTCCTTGGGCAGCGAGAAGGTGAGGGACTCGTCGGCCGTCTTGACGATCTCCACGTCGGCGTAACCGCGCTCGGAGAGCCACTCCAGGACCTCCTGCACCAGGATGTCCGGGACGGAGGCGCCGGAGGAGAGGCCGACGCTGGTGACGCCCTCCAGCCAGGCCTCGTCGATCTCGCTCGCGAAGTCGACCAGGTAGGCGGCGGGGACGCCGGCCTGCTTGGCGACCTCGACCATGCGGATCGAGTTCGAGGAGTTCTTCGAGCCGACGACGATGACGAGCTCGGCCTGGCCGGCCAGCTCCTTGATCGCGATCTGGCGGTTCTGCGTGGCGTAGCAGATGTCGTCGGACGGCGGGGAGATCAGCTGCGGGAACTTCTCCTTCAGCGCGTCGACCGTCTCCATCGTCTCGTCGACCGAGAGCGTGGTCTGGGAGAGCCAGACGACGCGGGACGGGTCGCGGACCTCGATCTTGGCGACGTCGCCGGGACCGTCGACCAGCTGGATGTGGTCGGGGGCCTCGCCGGAGGTGCCGATGACCTCCTCGTGGCCCTCGTGGCCGATGAGGAGGATGTCGAAGTCGTCGTTGGCGAAGCGGACGGCTTCCTTGTGGACCTTGGTGACCAGCGGGCAGGTGGCGTCGATGGTCGCGAGCCGGCCCTGACGGGCCTCCTCGTGGACGGTCGGGGCGACACCGTGCGCGGAGAACATCACGATGTTGCCCGGCGGCACCTCGGTCGCCTGGTCGACGAAGATGGCGCCCTTCCGCTCCAGGGTCTGGACGACGTACTTGTTGTGGACGATCTCGTGCCGGACGTAGATCGGGGCGCCGTACTGCTCCAGGGCCTTCTCCACCGCGATCACGGCACGGTCCACGCCCGCGCAGTAGCCGCGGGGAGCGGCGAGCAGGACACGCTTCGGGCGGTTCGTCGCGGAGGCGGAATCGGGCGTCGACGCGGGCGTTGCAGTCATGCGTCCCATCGTAAGGCCGCGTCGGTGAGCGGTTTGATCGGTGCCGTGGCCGAAACTGTGGCCATGGCCGAGGATTCGCAGGTGGCGGCGCACGGGGACGACGCGGAACACACGGGACTCCGACGGAACCTCGGGTTCCGAGACCTGGTCGTCTACGGACTGCTCTTCATCGCCCCCATGGCGCCCGTCGGCGTCTTCGGCACGCTCGACGCGAAGTCCGGCGGCGCGGTCGCACTCGTGTACGTCGTGGCCACGGTCGCCATGGCGTTCACGGCGTTCAGTTACGCGCAGATGGTGCGGGTCGCGCCGCAGGCCGGCTCCGTCTTCACGTACGCGCGCAAGGGCCTCGGCGAAGGGCCGGGATTCATCGCCGGCTGGATGGCGATGCTCGACTACCTGCTGATCCCGGCCGTCGCCTATCTCTTCGCCGGCATCGCGATGGAGGCGCTGGTCCCGGAGGTGGACCGGTGGGTGTGGACCGGGATCGCCGTCGTCGTCACGACCCTGCTCAACCTCTGGGGCGTACGGGCCGCCGCCCGGGTCGGCTTCGCGGTGCTCGCGATGGAGATCGTCGTGCTGCTCGTCTTCGTCGTCTCCGCGATCGTGGTGCTCGTCCAGGACGGGGCGCGGCGCGACTGGTGGTCGCCGCTCACGGGCGATGCCTCGTTCTCCTTGGCCGCCGTCGTGGGCGCGGTGTCCGTGGCCGTCCTGTCGTACCTGGGCTTCGACGCGATCGCCTCCTTCGCGGAGGAGGTCACCGGCGGTTCGGCGAAGGTGGCGCGGGCGCTGCTGTTCTGCCTGGCCCTCGCGGGCGTCCTGTTCATCGCGCAGACCTGGTTGGTCTCGCTGCTCGAACCGGTCTCCTCGGCCGAGCTCGCGGCCGACCCGGGGAAGCAGGGTTCGGCCTTCTACGACGCCGTCGAGAGCGCGGTCGGCGGCTGGCTGCACGACCTCGTGGCCGTCTCGAAGGCGATCGGCGCGGCCTTCGCGGCGCTCGCGGGACAGGCGGCCGGCAGCCGGCTGCTGTTCGCGATGGGCCGCGAGCGGCGGCTGCCGCACGTGCTCGCCCGGACGGACTCGGGCGTACCGCGGGTGGCGCTCCTGGTGTCGGCGACGGTGACGATGATCGCGGCGGTGTGGGCGGCCCGGCGGGACGACGGCCTCGACCACCTGGTGTCGGTGGTCGACGTGGGCGCCCTGACGGCCTTCGTCCTGCTGCACGCGAGCGTGGTGGGCTGGTTCGTGGTGCAGCGGGCGGAGGGACCGCCGCACTGGTTGAGGCATGTCGTGCTGCCCGTGGTCGGGGCCGTGATCCTGATCGCGGTGATCGTGGAGGCCTCGGTGGCGGCGCAGGTGGTGGGCGTGGTGTGGCTGGGCGTGGGCCTGATCGTCCTGGCGGTGCAGGGGACGACGCGGACGCCCGCGGGGCGCTGAGGTCGCCGTGGCGGGCGCGCCGGGTCCGGCTGCGGGCAGGGCGCCCGGTCCGACGTCGGGCGCGGTCCTGACGTTGTCGTACCGCGCGGTTACGCTCGGTCCATGGCTCTGACTACGTCCGCCGAAGCACCGCTTCCCGTCGGTGAGGTCTCCCGACTGATCGGGGGGTGGATCGACCGGCTCGGGGCGATCTGGGTCGAGGGGCAGATCACGCAGCTGTCCCGGCGCCCCGGCGCCGGGGTCGTCTTCCTGACGCTGCGGGATCCCTCGTACGACATCTCCATCGGCGTCACCTGCTACCGGCAGGTCTTCGACGCCGTCGCGGACATCGTGTCCGAGGGCGCCCGGGTCGTCGTGCGGGCGAAGCCCGAGTGGTACGCGCCGCGCGGGCAGCTGTCGCTGCGGGCGGTGGAGATCAAGCCGGTCGGGATCGGCGAGCTGCTCGCCCGCCTGGAGCAGCTGAAGCGGAGCCTGGCGGCCGAAGGGCTCTTCGCGCTCGACCGGAAGAGGCCGCTGCCGTTCCTGCCGCACCGGATCGGGCTCGTCTGCGGCCGCGCGTCGGCGGCGGAGCGGGACGTCCTGGAGAACGCGCGCCGGCGCTGGCCCGCCGTCGCCTTCGAGGTGCGGAACGTGGCGGTGCAGGGCGTGAAGGCCGTTCCGCAGGTCGTCCAGGCGGTCAAGGAGCTCGACGCCCACGAGGACGTCGACGTGATCATCGTGGCCCGGGGCGGCGGCAGCGTCGAGGACCTGCTGCCGTTCTCGGACGAGCAGCTGGTCCGGGCCGTCGCCGAGTGCCGTACGCCGGTGGTCTCGGCCATCGGGCACGAACCGGACTCGCCCCTGCTCGACCTGGTGGCGGACCTGCGCGCCTCGACGCCGACGGACGCGGCCAAGAAGGTCGTCCCGGACGTCGGCGAGGAGCTGGACCGGGTGCGCGGCCTGCGGGACCGGGCCCTGCGGACCGTACGGGGCCTCCTCGACCGGGAGGAGCGCGGCCTCGCGCACACGCTCGCCCGGCCCGTCATGGAGCATCCGCAGCGCATGGTCGAGGTCCGCGAGGACGAGCTCGTCGCGCTGCTGGCCCGCAGCCGGCGGGTCCTCGGGCACCTCCTGGACCGGGCGGACTCCGAGCTGTCGCACACGCGGGCGCGGGTCCGGGCGCTGTCGCCCGCCGCGACGATGGAGCGGGGGTACGCGGTGCTCCAGCGGACGGACGGGACCGTGGTCCGCTCCCCGGAGGAGGTCGCGGAGGGCGAGGAGCTGCGGGCCCGGGTCGCGGAGGGCGAGTTCGCGGTGCGGCGCGTGGCCGACCCGGACCAGGCCTGAGTACGGCGCCGGCAGAGCGCGTCGAGAGAGATCCAGAGAACCGGACACGGAGGGTGGAGCAGCAGATGGCAGCGGGAACGAGTACGGGTACGGACGAGGCGGCGCTCGGGTACGAGCAGGCGCGGGACGAGCTGATCGAGGTCGTCCGGCGGCTCGAAGCGGGCGGGACGTCCCTGGAGGAGTCCCTCGCGCTCTGGGAGCGTGGTGAGGAGCTGGCGAAGGTCTGCCGGCGGCGTCTGGAGGGCGCGCGGGCCCGGCTCGACGCCTCGCTCGCGGCGGAGCGCGCCGCCGACGAGGAGGCGGAGACGGAGGGCGGGGACGCATAGCGCCCCGCATGTAGACTTCGAAGTGAAGCGGATCACTATCCGGATGGATTAGTTGAAGTTTCACCAATCATCGGCGTACTGTCGAGGACATCGCTTGAAGCCCTACGAGCGAACCCCCTTTTGCAGTCCGGAAGGTACGCAGCATGTCTCTCGCCCTTGACGCCGCCGCTCAGGATCTCCTTTTCCGTGAGGCCCGCACCGCCAACACGTTCACCGACGAGCCGGTGACCGACGAGCAGGTCCAGGCGATCTACGACCTGGTGAAGTACGGCCCGACCGCCTTCAACCAGACCCCGCTGCGCATCACCCTGGTCCGCTCCCCCGAGGCCCGTGAGCGCCTGGTCAAGCACATGGCCGAGGGCAACCAGCCCAAGACCGCCGCTGCCCCGCTCGTCGCGATCCTCTCCGCCGACAACGAGTTCCACGAGGAGCTCCCGGCCCTGCTTCCGCACTTCCCGCAGGCCAAGGACATGTTCTTCGCCGAGCGCCCGGTCCGCGAGCAGTCCGCCGTCCTGAACGCCGCGCTCCAGGCCGCGTACTTCATCGTGGGCGTCCGCGCCGCCGGCCTGGCCGCGGGCCCGATGACCGGCCTGGACTTCGCCGGCCTCCAGAAGGAGTTCCTGGACGCCGACCACACCCCGCTGATGGTCATCAACATCGGCAAGCCGGGCGAGGACGCCTGGTTCCCGCGTTCCCCGCGCCTCGCCTACGACGAGGTCGTCACCACCGTCTGAGTGGGACCCCGCAGAGGACACACGGAAAGGCCCCGCACTCCCTGAGTGCGGGGCCTTTCCCGTACGCCGTCGCCTGCGCCCGGACCTTCTTCGACTCGGGCCTTCTTCGACTCAGTCCCTCTTCGACTCGGGCCTTCTTCGGCTCAGACCTTCTTCGACTGGAGCGAGCCCACCATCTCGGCGAGCCGCTCGAACGAGGCCGTGCCGGTCACCACCGTCGTCGCCCCGCCGTCCGTCCGGACGAGCGCGTCGTACTTCGGGCCCTCCCAGCGCTGCCAGACCCGGCCCGCCACCGTCTCGGTCTTCCCGGTGTTCTTCGCCCGGTGGGTGACGTCCGGCACGAAGGTGCCCACCGCCGCCGTCGACTGGTGGATCGCCACGTACTGGGTGTCCGGCGAGAGGAACCCGAGCCGCCAGGCGTTGGAGTCCTCGCGCTTGTACGAGACGACCGTCGCCTTCCAGCCCTCGCCCAGGCCCTCGGGGGCCAGCACCGGATACGGTGCCGCCCGCTGAGCCGTCAGGAGCTCGACCCGGTAGTCCTTCGCCTTGACCGGATCGGCGCTCTCATCGTGCGGGATGAAGAGATACATCACTCCCGCGGCGACCAAGATCACCCCGAGGGACTGGAACATCCCGCGTACCGTCTGCCTGCCTCGCATACCTGCCACGCGCACCATGGTCGCATCAAGGGTCCGTGCTCATACGTGGGCCCCTCTGCTCATTTTGTCGACGTACCGATAGAGTCGCATCACCCTCCCTTATCCGGCCGTCGCCGTACAGAAAGGTGCGTTCCGATGACCGAGCAGCAGAATCTGCCGCCCGAGCTCGTGGTTTCCCCCGAGGCTCCCGACCGCAACCTCGCCCTTGAGCTGGTCCGCGTCACCGAGGCCGCTGCCATGGCAGCCGGCCGCTGGGTCGGCCGCGGCGACAAGATCGGCGCGGACGGCGCGGCGGTCAACGCGATGCGGACCCTGATCTCCACCGTCTCGATGAACGGCGTGGTCGTCATCGGCGAGGGCGAGAAGGACGAAGCCCCGATGCTCTTCAACGGCGAGCGGGTCGGCGACGGCACCGGCGCCGAGGTCGACATCGCCGTCGACCCGATCGACGGCACCACGCTCAACGCCAAGGGCATGCCCAACGCGATCGCCGTCCTGGCCGCCGCGGACCGCGGCACCATGTTCGACCCGTCCGCGGTCTTCTACATGGACAAGCTGGTCACCGGCCCCGAGGCCGCCGACTTCGTCGACATCAACGCCCCCGTCTCGGTCAACATCCGCCGGGTCGCCAAGGCGAAGAACTCCTCGCCCGAGGACATCACGGTCGTCATCCTGGACCGCCCCCGTCACGAGGGCATCGTGAAGGAGATCCGCGAGACCGGCGCCCGGATCAAGTTCATCTCGGACGGCGACGTCGCCGGTTCGATCATGGCCGTCCGCGAGGGCACCGGCGTCGACATGCTCATGGGCATCGGCGGCACCCCCGAGGGCATCATCTCCGCGTGCGCCATCAAGTGCCTCGGCGGCGTGATCCAGGGCAAGCTGTGGCCGAAGGACGACGCCGAGCGCCAGAAGGCCCTCGACGCGGGCCACGACCTGGACCGGGTGCTCTCCACGAACGACCTGGTCGCCGGGGACAACGTCTTCTTCGTCGCGACCGGCATCACCGACGGCGAGCTGCTGCGCGGGGTGCGCTACCGCGCCGAGACGGCGACCACGCAGTCGCTCGTCATGCGCTCGAAGTCCGGCACGATCCGCCAGATCGACTCCACGCACCGGCTCTCGAAGCTGCGCGCGTACAGCAAGATCGACTTCGATCGCGCCAACTGAGTCCACACGGCGGGACAGTACGAAGAGGGGCGCCCCCATGTGCGGTGGGGGCGCCCCTTCCCGTACGGGACGACGGACGTGTCCGCGCTCCCGTCAGGCCGCCGAGGCCGTCCGGTCCCGTCAGCCCGCCTGGGCGATCCGGTCGGTCGCGGCAGCCTTCCTCAGCTCCACCTCGCGCCGTCGGCGCCGGGCCAGGGCCACGCGGCGCTCCGCCGCCGTGAGCCCGCCCCACACCCCGTACGGCTCGGGCTGGAGCAGCGCGTGCTCCCGGCACTCGACCATCACGGGACAGCGCCCGCAGACCCGCTTGGCCGCCGCCTCACGCGCGAGCCGCGCGGCGGTCGGCTCCTTGGACGGGGCGAAGAACAGCCCGGCTTCGTCCCGGCGGCACACCGCCTCCGCATGCCAAGGGCCGGCCTCGTCCTCCCGAGCAGGGGCGCACTGAGGGGGCACGGCGGCGACCTGGAGGGGCTGATGCGGCAGTTGCAGCACGGTCTACTCCTGACGACGGCTTCGCGAGCGAGCGGCGATGCACCAGCCCTACCCGCTGTGCGCGCGCCTATGCACTGCGTGCCGCGCCGTTCCGCTCTGCGGATACCCGAGGGCGAATTCCGGTCACCGGCCGCTCCGGCGTCCGGTCGTCAGCCGAGGTGCTTGCGCAGCTTGTCCTGGAGATCGGTGATCCACTTGCCACGCTTGGGCCTCGCCTCGACGTTCCCGAAGACCGAGTAGCCGTTGATGACGACGACCGGGGCCTGCGGGTCGACACCCTCCAGGGTCACGACCTCGAAGTTGCCGAAGATCCCGCTGCCGCTGCCGCGCAGGCTGATGTTCTCCGGGACGCGCACCTCCACGTTGCCGAAGATCGACGTGGCGTTGATGGTGGTCAGGCGCTGGGTAAAGATCGCCTCGGTCAGGTCGATCTCGATGTTCCCGAAGAGCGCGAACGCGTTCGTCCGGCGGCTCACCCGCCAGCGTCCCTTGCGGGTGGTGCTGGAGAAGATCGCGACCAGGTTGTCCGCGGGGCCGTCGGTGTCCTCCGGGCCGTACCCGTAGTCCGGCGCGGTCTCCTGGTGGGGCCGGGCGCCCGGAAGGTCGCGGACGATCGGCTCCAGCTCCCCGACGGTCTTCGCCCGGTACACCGCGTCGATCCGGTCCGAGTGCTCCTCGGCGTCGAGCCGCCCCTCCGCCAGGGCGTCCCTGAGGATGTCCGCGATCCGGTCCCGGTCCGCGTCCGAGGCTCGCAACGAGCCCTGCGGGTCGGCGAAGGCGGTCTCCGCGGGGGCGGGCTCGGCGGGTGCGGCCTGCCGCTGCGGCTGCGGCTGCTTTTCGGGTTCGGGCTTCTTTTCGAGGTCCACGGAGCCAGCCTAGCGAAACGCGATAGATCGCGACCAGGGGGCGGGGCCGCGACCTGTGGACGACATCTCGAACCCGTGGGCGGAAATGGCGGGTTGAAGCCGCTCCGGAACCCGCCCGGCTGCGCGCGCCCCGTCGGCCGGGGCCGGGAGCCGGTCGTCGAGTCCGCCGTACTCGCCGTTCCCTGCGAATCCACACCGCCCAACAGCCACGGTGCCGTAGGCCCGGGGCCGTGGGAAACACGCCACTCCGGCGCGGTCCCGGTTCCAAGTGAGCCTTACCTCACAGGACCGGGCACGCGCCCGCGTTCTACGCTGGAGGGCGCACTGCCAACGGAGGCGGTGCGCCGTCTTGCCGAGTGAGGAATGGCCCCCATGCCAGAGTTTGCGTACTCCGATCTGCTCCCCCTGGGAGAGGACACCACGCCCTACCGCCTGGTGACCTCCGAAGGTGTCTCCACCTTCGAGGCCGACGGCCGTACGTTCCTCAAGGTCGAGCCGGAGGCGCTGCGCACGCTGGCCGCCGAGGCGATCCACGACATCCAGCACTTCCTGCGCCCGGCCCACCTGGGCCAGCTGCGCCGGATCATCGACGACCCCGAGGCCTCCTCGAACGACAAGTTCGTCGCGCTCGACCTCCTCAAGAACGCGAACATCGCCGCCGCCGGCGTCCTGCCCATGTGCCAGGACACGGGCACGGCGATCGTCATGGGCAAGCGCGGCCAGAACGTGCTGACCCCGGGCCGCGACGAGGAGGCCCTGTCCAAGGGCATCTACGACGCGTACACCAAGCTGAACCTGCGGTACTCGCAGATGGCCCCGGTCACCATGTGGGAGGAGAAGAACACCGGCTCGAACCTGCCCGCGCAGATCGAGCTGTACGCGACCGACGGCGGCGCGTACAAGTTCCTCTTCATGGCCAAGGGCGGCGGCTCCGCCAACAAGTCCTTCCTCTACCAGGAGACGAAGGCCGTCCTCAACGAGGCGAGCATGATGAAGTTCCTGGAGGAGAAGATCCGCTCGCTCGGCACGGCCGCCTGCCCGCCGTACCACCTGGCGATCGTCGTCGGCGGCACCTCCGCCGAGTTCGCGCTCAAGACCGCGAAGTACGCCTCCGCGCACTACCTGGACGAGCTGCCCACCGAGGGCTCGGCCGAGACCGGCCACGGCTTCCGCGACAAGGAGCTGGAGGAGAAGGTCTTCGAGCTGACGCAGAAGATCGGCATCGGCGCGCAGTTCGGCGGCAAGTACTTCTGCCACGACGTCCGCGTCGTCCGACTCCCCCGCCACGGCGCCTCGCTGCCCGTCGCGATCGCCGTGTCCTGCTCGGCCGACCGCCAGGCCGTCGCGAAGATCACCGCCGAGGGCGTCTTCCTGGAGCAGCTGGAGACCGACCCGGCGCGCTTCCTGCCGGAGACGACCGACGAGCACCTCTCCGAGGAGAGCGACGTCGTCACCATCGACCTGAACCAGCCGATGGACGACATCCTCGCCGAGCTGACCAAGTACCCGGTCAAGACCCGGCTTTCCCTCAACGGCCCGCTGGTCGTGGCGCGCGACATCGCGCACGCCAAGATCAAGGAGCGCCTGGACGCGGGCGAGGAGATGCCGCAGTACCTGAAGGACCACCCGGTCTACTACGCGGGCCCCGCGAAGACCCCCGAGGGCTACGCCTCCGGCTCCTTCGGCCCGACCACGGCCGGCCGCATGGACTCGTACGTCGAGCAGTTCCAGGCGGCGGGCGGCTCGAAGGTCATGCTGGCCAAGGGCAACCGCTCGCAGCAGGTCACGAACGCCTGCGGCAGCCACGGCGGCTTCTACCTCGGTTCGATCGGCGGCCCGGCCGCCCGTCTGGCGCAGGACTGCATCAAGAAGGTCGAGGTCGTCGAGTACGAGGAGCTCGGCATGGAGGCGGTCTGGAAGATCGAGGTCGAGGACTTCCCGGCGTTCATCGTCGTGGACGACAAGGGCAACGACTTCTTCCAGAACCCGGCCCCGGAGCCGACGTTCACGCACATCCCGGTGCGGGGTCCCGGCCTCGGCTGATCGCCCGACGCTCGACGCACGCCCCTCGGTCCGCCCGGACCGGGGGGCTTCGTCGATCTCCGAGTCGTCGATCACCGCTCAGAAAGTCGCTACCGACCGGTAGCCATCTCGTTGCCTACTGTCCAGTATTGAGCGCGAGCATGCCAAAGTCCTGAGCTGGTCGACCAAGGGAGCCCCCATGCCCGCCACCCCCCTCCGCAGGCGCGCCACCGCCGGAACCACGGCCGCCCTCGCCCTCACCGCGTTCCTCGTCGTCGGTCCCGCGCCCGCCGCGTCCGCCGCCGACCCGGACAGCCACAGCACGTCGACCGCCGCGATCAAGGACGTCGACTACACGACCTGGCTCCGTGACGTGGCCGCCGTCGTCGACGAGGCCCGCCCGTACATCGAGGAGCGTTCCGAGAACGCCGGCCGCGAGAAGCAGGCGATCGTCCTCGACATCGACAACAGCTCCCTGGAGACGGACTTCCACCCCTTCTGGGAGCTGCCGACCCCGGCCATCGCGGACGTGCGCACCCTCGTCCGGAACGCCCACGACCGCGGCGTGGACGTCTTCTTCGTCACCGCCCGCCCGGGCATCATCTACTCCCTCACCGACTGGAACCTGAAGCAGGCCGGCTACCCGGTCGACGGGCTGTACGTGCGTTCCCTGCCCGACCTGTTCGCGGAGGTCGGCGCGTACAAGACGGCGCAGCGCGCCAAGATCGAGGCCAAGGGCTACACGATCATCGCGAACATCGGCAACAACACCACCGACCTGGTCGGCGGCCACGCCGAGCGCACCTTCAAGCTTCCCGACTACGGCGGCAAGCTCTCCTGACGCCCCGGCCCGCCGGCCTGCCCGTCAGCCCGTCAGCCCGCCGGGCAGGGCCTAGTCGGTGATGTGGAACTCCATCCGTGAGTAGTCCCCGTCCTGGGTCGAACGGATGGTGCCGCGCGCGCCCTCGAAGTCACCGGTTCCGCCGGTGACGGCGATGTCGAAGGCGGAGATCTCCTCGTCGGACGGGCCGATGGTCAGCATGACCTGCCCCGTGACCTGCCCGGCGGGTTCGCCGACCAGCACGAAGGTGCCCACGCAGAGGAAGTCGCCGGGGTCGCCGACACGGACGACGGTGCAGGTCACGCCGTCCCGGCCGACCTGCTCGCCGCCCTTGGACCGGAAGAGGTCGTCGGCGAAGGCGAAGGAGTCCCCGAGTCCGGGCGGCGGCGCGCTCTCGTCCCCCTGGTCCCCGGGGACCTCCTGGGCGTAGACCGTGAACTCGAACGCCTCGGCGGCGGAGGCCGGGACGGCGGCGACGGCGGAGAAGGCACCGGCCGCGACCGCGCAGACCCCGAGCACGCCGATCCTCCTGAAGCTCCGGAACATGTCCAGCCTCCTACGGGGAGTCCCCCGGACCCGCTTCACATTGTCCGACGTCAGCCCCGGATACGCCCGTCCGGCGGGCCTCCCGCCCGCTACTACGCTGACCGCATGAGACACCCGATACGGACCCTGGCCCCGATCGCCGCCACCCTGGCGGCGGGGCTGCTGCTGGCCGGCTGCGGCGACGACAAGCCGGTTCCCGAGGTCACGCAGGGCGCACGGCCCACGGCGGCCCCCACCACCGCGTCGCCCGCCGCGGATGCCGGCGACGCCGACGCCGCCCCGATCAAGGCCGGCGCGTCCGTCGGCGGTCCCGGGACGCCCTGCGCGCTGCCCGTCTCCTTCGGGACGGCGGAGAAGTGGACGCCGAAGGCGATCGAGAACCCCGACGACCCGGAGTTCGCGGTGCTCACCCGTCAGGGTCCGGCCACCGTTCGCTGCGAGGTGGACGCCAAGCCGGCCGGGCACGTCGGTTATCTGCGGGTGTGGACGGCCGACAAGGGGCCGGCCAGGGCGGCACTCGAAGGGTTCGTGAAGGCCGAGGAGAACACCTCCAAGGTCACCTACAAGGAGAGCGGGTCCGGCGCGGGGCCCGTCACCGAGGTGACGTACACCGTCTACAACAAGGTGATGGAGGAGTCGAAGGAGGAGCGCGCCTTCGCCGTCGCGACCCCGAAGGGGACGGTGATCGTCCACCTAGGCGGGCTCGACACCGCGGAGCACCGGGCGATGCTCCCGGCCTACGAGCTGGCCAAGTCCACGCTCAAGGCGCCCTGACGCCGCCCTGTTCGCGAACGCCGTGGCCCCCGTCCGACGTCGGACGGGGGCCACGGCGTTCGTGAACGGGGGGCCACGGCGTTCCCGGACGGGGCCCCGGCGTTCGTGAACGGGCGCCCCGTCGTTCCCGGACGGGGCTCCGGCGTTCGTGAACAGGGCTCCGGCTACGCGAACTTCTGGTTCGCCGAGCCGTCGCAGGTCTGGAGACGGATCGGCTGCTTCGCCGCGCCCTGGGTGAGGCAGAGGCCCGTCGCGTCCGCCGGGCGGATCGTGGCGCCGTCGCGGACGAACTTCTGGTTGGCGCCGCCGTGGCAGTTCCAGAGGACGAGCGCCTTGCCCGCCTGGTAGCCGGACGCGGGGACGTCCAGGCAGCGGTCCTGGGTGAGCTGGGTGTGGACGGTCCCGCGAGCGGAGTCGTACCACCAGCCCTGGTTGCGGCCGCCGTGGCAGTCCCAGCCGAGGACGGCGGTGTTGTTGGACGAGGAGGCCGCGTCGACATCCAGACAGTTGCCCGTCGCCTGGTTCTTCAGCGGCTTGTACACGTCGTCCCACGCCACCGGGAAGAGCGTCGGCGTGCCGGTGGAGTTCGCGTCGGCGCAGCTGGCCTCACGCGTGCCCGAGTTGTAGATCTGGGTGAGGCAGGACGCGAAGGCGGCGTGCCCGCGCGCGTTGGGGTGGAAGGACTGCCGTACGGAGTTCTCGTCCGGGGTCCCGGGCTTGGAGAGGTCGATGTAGAGACCGCGGGCCCAGGGGTCCTCCATGCAGACCTCGTGGCCGTGGAAGAGCCGCGAGTTGTCGAGGTAGACGGCCCCGGTGGCGGCGGCGGCCGCGCGCATCCCGCGCTCGAAGCCGGGGACGGCGGTGTTGCGGCCCCAGACGGTGTCGGAGTCGTAGCCGAGTCCGCCGCAGATCAGCTTGCCGGGGAAGTTCGGGTTGTCGTGGAAGTCGGGGCCGATGGGGCTGGGGTAGCCCATGACGACGAGCTTGTAGTCGCCGTCGGCGTAACCGGCGTCGCGCATGACGGTCTTGAGGTCGCGCACGGTCTGCTCGACCTTGGGGACGAGTCCGTCGACGCGGGCCTGCCAGCCGGGGGCGTACTTGGGCTCGCAGGCGCCCTGGAGCAGCAGGTAGCGCTGGACGCAGTCGGTCATGACGGGCCCGAACTGCAGGTCGTCGTTGGCTCCGGCGACGAGCAGGACCATCTTGATGCGGGTGTTGCGCGCCTTGACGGCCAGGTTGTCGCTCTGGACGAGCTCGTCGGCGTACTGCTTGGAGCCGCCGATCTTGATGTTGCCGGTGTAGGCGCCGGAGCACGACACGTTGAAGGTGAGGTCCGCGGGGATCCCGGTGCGGTGGATCGCGGCGTCGGGCGAGCGGTGGCACCAGTTGGTGGGACCGTTGGTGGGGGGCTCGTACGTGCCGACGCCCTCGCCGGAGATCTCGCTGTCGCCGAGCGAGATCAGGCCGGTCTTGCGCTGGGCGAGCGGGCGCTCCTCGGGACTGCCGTAGATCTTGGTGGCCTCGGCGGCCCGGATCGCTTCGAGGGCGGGCGGGAGCGGCGCGGTGGCGGTCGTCGCCGTGGTGCCGGTGTCGGCCGCGCCGGCGGGGGCGGCGGCTGACATCGTGCCGAGTACGGCGGCGGCCGCGGCGACGGCGGCGATGGGCCAGCGGAGTCTGTGCCTGGTGCGCGTCATTGCGCCTCCTGGAAGTGGGGTTACCCACGGTTTTTACTGGCCGGTACGCCCGATGGGAATACATCGAACAAGACAAGTGCTCATCTTTTCTAGGAGGTTGACACACATGAACGACGCAGACGGATACCGGATCGAGCACGACTCCATGGGTGAGGTGCGGGTCCCCGCGCACGCCAAATGGCGCGCCCAGACCCAGCGGGCGGTGGAGAACTTCCCCATCTCCGGGCAGCACCTGGAGCGCGCCCACATCGAGGCCCTCGCCCGGATCAAGGCCGCCGCCGCCCAGGTGAACGCCGAGCTCGGCGTGATCGACCGGGACCGCGCCGAGGCCATCGCCTCGGCGGCGGCGGAGGTCGCCGAGGGGCGCTGGGACGAGCACTTCCCGGTGGACGTCTTCCAGACCGGCTCGGGCACCTCGTCCAACATGAACACCAACGAGGTGATCGCCACCCTCGCCACCGAGCGGCTTCCCGAAGGCCGCGAGGTCCACCCCAACGATCACGTGAACGCCTCGCAGTCCTCCAACGACGTCTTCCCGTCCTCCATCCACATCGCTGCCACCGGCGCCGTCACCCGCGATCTGATCCCCGCCCTCGACCATCTGGCCGCTTCCCTTGAGCGAAAATCGGCCGAATTCGCGACGGTGGTGAAGTCCGGCCGTACGCACCTGATGGACGCCACCCCGGTCACCCTCGGCCAGGAGTTCGGCGGCTACGCGGCCCAGGTCGGGTACGGCGTCGAGCGGCTGAGGTCCGCGCTCCCCCGGCTCGCCGAACTCCCCCTCGGCGGTACGGCGGTGGGCACCGGCATCAACACCCCGGCCGGCTTCTCGGCCGCCGTCATCGCCGAGGTCGCCCGCGCGACCGGCCTGCCGCTGACCGAGGCCCGCGACCACTTCGAGGCCCAGGGCGCCCGCGACGCCCTGGTGGAGACGTCCGGCCAGCTCCGTACGATCGCGGTCTCCCTCACCAAGATCGCCAACGATCTGCGCTGGATGGCCAGCGGACCCCGCACGGGCCTCGCCGAGATCAACCTCCCCGACCTCCAGCCCGGCTCGTCGATCATGCCGGGCAAGGTGAACCCGGTGATCCCCGAGGCGGTCCTGATGGTCGCCGCGCAGGTGACCGGAAACGACACCACGGTGGCGGTGGCGGGCGCGGCCGGGAACTTCGAGCTCAACGTGATGCTTCCGGTGATGGCGAAGAACCTCCTGGAGTCCGTACGGCTGCTCGCCAACGCCTCCCGGCTGCTCGCCGACCGCACGGTGGACGGGATCACGGCCAACGTCGAGCGGGCGCGCGAGTACGCCGAGTCCTCGCCGTCCGTGGTCACCCCGCTGAACAAGTACATCGGTTACGAGGAGGCCGCCAAGGTCGCGAAGAAGTCCCTGGCCGAGCGGAAGACCATCCGCGAGGTCGTACTCGAGTCCGGCTACGTGGAGCGCGGCGACCTGACCGTCGAACAGCTGGACGAGGCGCTGGACGTCCTGAGCATGACGCATCCGTGATCCGCGCCGTACTCGTCCGGGATCCCGCGCCGCGCCGATCCGGGATCCCGCGGATGACTCGTCCGTGATCCCGCGCATGACTCATCCGTGATCCGTACCGCTGCGGTCGTGGGAGCGCGCCCCTAAGATCTGCGCATGACAGGATCGGGCGGCTCTCAGCATTGGGCGCCGGGGGAGCACATCCTCTGGCGCTACCGCGGCAACGGCACCGGAGACGTGCACATCTGCCGACCGGTGACGGTCGTCCAGGACACGCCGGATCTCCTCGCGGTCTGGATGGCGCCCGGCACGGAGTGCGTGCGACCCGTGCTCGCCGACGGCACACCCGTGCACGAGGAACCGCTCGCCACCCGCTACACCGCCCCGCGCACCACGGAACGCGCGCGGTGGTCCGGCAGCGGGGTCCTGAAGCTGGCGCGCCCCGGCGACCCGTGGTCGGTGTGGCTGTTCTGGGAGCGCGGCTGGCGTTTCCGCAGCTGGTACGTGAATCTGGAGGAGCCGCGGGTCCGGTGGTCCGGCGGCTTCGACTCCGAGGACCATTTCCTCGACATCTCCGTCTACCCCGACCAAAGCTGGCTGTGGCGGGACGAGGACGAGTTCGCGCAGGCGCAGCGGTCCGGTCTGATGGGTCCGGAACAGGCCGCACGCGTGCGTGAGGCCGGGCGGCGGGCGGTGGACCGGATCAAGGCGTGGGGGGCGCCGTTCGCGGACGGCTGGGAGAACTGGCGGCCCGATCCGGCATGGCGGGTTCCGGAGCTGCCGGCCGACTGGGACCGCACTCCGGCGCACACGGCACCGTGAGACCCTTGATGCGCCCCCGGGGTTCAAACGTAGGATCGTCCTCCGCACGGCAGAGGCGGACCGAACGGCGCGTCAGACCGACCGAGCAGCACGTCAACGACCGAACGCAGCGCAGGACCTGACCAGAAGTCATCCACGAGGGGGAGAGCAGTGCCGGACGTCTGCCCGGGTGTTCCCACCCCTGCTGGTGCCGCGGCCCGCGGAGCCTTCACATCCGCCGCCCACAAGGGGTTTATCCCCGCCGAAGGCGCGGCATCGGCGAGAAGAGCGAGTGCATCGCACCACCGGCCCGGACGGACGGAATCCCACGCGTGACGGAGCATCCCACCTCCCACGAAGGCCGGCAGCCCCTGGCTGCCCGGTCGCAGGAACGCGCGCGCCCTCGCCAGGAGGCAGCGGCCGGCCTGCCTTCCGACGTGCCCGCCCAACCGGGCGGACCCGCGGGCCCGGCGGCCGCCGCGGCCCCCGCGACGAAGGACGCACCCGCGCCCCCGCCACCGACGACCGCCCCCGGCGGCCCCGGTGCGATGGCCGTCGCCGTGTCCGCGCAGCCCCCGGGCGGGGGGCGTGGCGGGGACACCTCCGCGCGGCGCGAGGGCGAGCGGCTCCGGTTCGTCGGGGCGGCGACCCGGCGCATCGCGCGCGGCATCGACCTGGACGAGATCGTGCTCGGTCTGTGCCGGGCGACCGTGCCGACCTTCTCCGACGAGATCCTGGTCTATCTCCGCGACCCGCTGCCGGTGGGCGACGAGCGGCCGGTGGCGCCGTTCGTGCTGCGGCTGCGCCGTACGGACCGGCTCCGGTTAAGCGATGTGGAGGGCGAGGAGCTCGTCCTCGTACCCGATCCGGATCCGACCCCCGCGGCCGAACTCTGCGAGGTGCGGTCCGGTGGAGCACTGGCCGAGGTGCTGCGTGGGGTGCGGCCGGTCTTCGGCGACTCCGCGGCCGCCAAGACCGCGCTGACCGAACTCCTCGGCCCCGACCATCCGCTGCCCGGCGGGCTGCGTGCCGTCCTCGCGCCGCTGCGCGGCCGGCGCCGGGTGATCGGCGCCGCCGTGTTCCTGCGTCGCCCCGAGCGGGCGGGCTTCGAGCCGAACGACCTGCTCGTCGCGGCGCAGTTGGCCACCCACACCGCGCTCGGCATCGACAAGGCCGTGCTCTACGGCCGTGAGGCGTACATCGCGGACGAGCTGCAGCGGACGATGCTGCCGGACTCGCTGCCGCAGCCGACCGGCGTCAAGCTCGCCTCGCGCTATCTGCCGGCGGCCGAGACGGCCCGGGTGGGCGGTGACTGGTACGACGCGATCCCGCTGCCCGGCAGCCGGGTCGCGCTGGTCGTCGGCGACGTCATGGGCCACTCGATGACCTCGGCGGCGATCATGGGCCAGCTGCGGACGACCGCGCAGACCCTGGCCGGGCTCGACCTGCCGCCGCAGGAGGTCCTGCACCATCTCGACGAGCAGGCACAGCGGCTCGGCGAGAACCGGATGGCGACCTGCATGTACGCGGTGTACGACCCGGTCTCGCACCGGATCACGGTGGCCAACGCCGGCCATCCGCCGCCGATACTCCTCCACCTGGGCGGCCGCGCCGAGGTGCTGCGGGTGCCGCCGGGCGCCCCGATCGGCGTGGGCGGTGTGGACTTCGAGGCGGTCGAGCTGGACGCCCCGGCCGGCGCCACGCTGCTGCTCTACACGGACGGTCTGGTCGAGTCCCGGCTGCGGGACGTGTGGACCGGCATCGAGCAGCTGCGGGAGCGCCTGGCGGCGACCGCGCAGCTGACCGGCCCGGACCACCCGCCGCCCCTTGAGGCGCTCTGCGACGACATCCTCGACATGCTGGGGCCCGGCGACCGGGACGACGACATCGCGCTGCTCGCGGCCCGGTTCGACGGCATCGCGCCGAGCGACGTGGCGTACTGGTTCCTGGAGCCGGAGGACGCGGCCCCGGGCCGGGCCCGGCGGCTCGCCCGGCGGGCGCTCGCCCGCTGGGACCTGGAGGAGCTGACGGACTCGGTCGAGCTGCTCATCAGCGAGGTCGTGACGAACGCCGTGCGGTACGCGGAGCGGCCGGTGACCCTGCGGTTGCTGCGGACGGACGTGCTGCGCTGCGAGGTCGGCGACGACTCGCCGCAGCTGCCCCGGCAGCGGCGGGCGCGCGACACCGACGAGGGCGGGCGCGGTCTCTTCCTGGTGAACCGGCTGGCGAGGCGGTGGGGGGCGACCCGGCTTTCGGGCGGCAAGGTGGTCTGGTTCGAGCTGGCCACCCCGAACTAGTCACAGGTGACGAGAAGGGCCGGACCCCTGTGGGGTCCGGCCCTTCTGGTATCCCTACCGCTGTGGGCGGTCGGTGGTGTCGGGGTCGGGTCCGGTGCCCGTGTTGTCCGGGTCCGGCGGCTCGATCGACGGCGGCGGGGACGGCTCGTCGGTCACGGGCGGCTCGGTGGTGGGCGACGGCGGCGTGGTGACCGGGTCGCGCGTCACCGGCGGTGTGGTGGCCGGCGTGGTCGGCGGGGCCGTCGGGTCCGGGGAACTGGTCGTCGGCTCGTCGGTCGGTTCCTCGGGCGCCTCGGTGGTCCGGGTGGGCGTCGGGTCCGGGAGGAGAGTGGCCGAGCTGTCGGTCTCCAGGTCGAAGGAGGCGTCGGAGCCGCCGTCGAGTGCGCCGCTGGTGTAGTCGCCCCAGATCAGGGCCGGCGTACGGCCACCGTTGGCGCGGCCCGGGTTGATGGTGTCGGTGAGGGTGACCTGGTTGCCCTTGGCGTCCTCGCCGAAGAGGCCGACGGCGGTGACGAGTTCGGGGGTGTAGCCCACGAACCAGGCGGAACGGTTGTTCTCGGAGGTGCCGGTCTTGCCGGCGGCCTCGTACTCACCGGCGGCACGGAAGCCGGAGCCGTTCTGCACGACGCCGGTCATGGCCTGGGTGACGGTGTCGGCGGCCTCGCGGCTGATGACCTGCGCGCCGTTCGCCTTGGCGGTGGAGACCGTACGGTCCCGGTGCGTGGCGCCCTTCACGAGCGTCGGGTTGACCTTCTTGCCGTGGTTGTCGAGCGTGGCGTAGACGCCGGCCATGTCCAGGGTGGAGGCACCCATGGTGCCGAGGGACATGGCGGGGGTCTCGCCGAAGTCGGCGCCGTCCTTCATGCCGAGGGCGAGGGCGGTCCTCTTGGCCTTGTCGGTGCCGACGTCCACGATCATCTGGGCGTAGACGGAGTTGATGGAGCTGTTGGTGGCCTTCTGGACGGTGACGGGGCCGTAGCTTTCGTCGTCCTCGTTCTCGGGATGGAACTCGATGTCGCTGCCGACGACCTCGCGCTTGCTGGTGCCGTCGTAGATCGTGCCGAGGCCGATGTCCCGTCCGTCCTGGGTGACCGCGTGGTTGTCCAGGGCGGAGGCGAGGACGATCGGCTTGAAGGTGGAGGCGGGCTGGTAGTCGCGGCGGGTGGCGTTGGACATCCAGTGCTCGGTGGCGCCGACGCCGCCGTACATGGCGACGACCGCGCCGGTCTTCGGGTCGACGGAGGTGGCGCCGGCCTGGACCGTGGCCTGCTTCTTGTCGCCCTTGCGGTCGAGCTTGTCCTCCAGCTGCCGGTCGACGGCCTTGACGAGGTCCTTCTGCCGCTTCTCGTCGATGTTGAGGGTGATCGTCCAGCCGCCGGCCTTGATGTCCTCCTCGCTGACGCCTTCGCGCATCAGCTCCTGGTTGGCGGCCTCGACGATGTATCCGGTCTGGCCCTCCATGCCGGGGGCGGGCTTGGGCTTCTGCGGGACGGGGAACTTCAGGGCGGCGCGCTCGTCCGCGGGGAGCCAGCCCTCGCCGACCATGTTGTCGAGGACGTAGTTCCAGCGCTCCTCGACGAGCTTGCGGCCGGTGGCGTTCGCGGAGGTCCAGTCGTACTGGTTGGGCGCCTGGAGCAGCGAGGCGAGGTAGGCGCCCTGCGCGGTGGTGAGCTTGGTGGCGTCGACGCCGTAGTACGCGCGGGCGGCGGCCTGTATGCCGTAGGCGCTGCGGCCGTAGTAGCTGGTGTTCATGTAGCCGGCGAGGATGTCGCTCTTGCTCATCTGCTGGTCGACCTTGATGGCGATGACCATTTCCTTGAGCTTGCGCGTCGCCGTCTGGTCCTGGCTCAGGTAGAAGTTCTTGACGTACTGCTGGGTGATGGTCGAGCCACCCTGCTTGCCCTTGCCGGTGACGGTGGACCAGGCGGCGCGGGTGGTGCCCTTGATGTCGACGCCGTTGTCCTTGTAGAAGGTCTTGTTCTCCGCGGCGACGAACGCCTTCTGGACCTTCACGGGGATCTTCTCCAGGCCGACGATCTCGCGGTTGATCTTGCCGGTGCGGGCGAGGATCTTGCCGTTGGAGTACTTGTAGATGTTGCTCTGCATGGTGGCCTCGGCATTGGCCGTCGGCACCGGGACCATGACGTACACGATGTACAGGGCGCCCATGGCGAGCAGGCAGCACACGAAGAAAGTGCCCAGGAGCTTCCGCCAGGAGAAGAAGCGGCGCAGGCCGCGTTTCTTCGCCTTGCTCTTGTCCGGTCGGCCCATGTGTCCTGTCGCTCCGCTCGTCGTGTGTCCCGGCGTGCCCCGGCCCGTGTCCCGTCCGCGCCGGATCGGCTCAGCTAGCCAGCTAACACCGACGATGCAGACAAAGGACAACCGATCACGCCTTTTCCGGACGTGAGAATCAGCACCCATGCCCAGAGGAACCGACGTCCGGGAGAGGCCGATGGTTGCGTGAGGGCACGCTTCCGGTTAACAGAAGTGGCTATACATCGCAGGTATACACACCGTGTACAGTGGCTCGTATGTCCATCGGTCACACCTTGCTGGGACTCCTGGAGTCCGGCCCGCGCCACGGCTACGACCTCAAGCGCGCCTTCGACGAGAAGTTCGGCCACGACCGGCCTCTGCACTACGGCCAGGTCTACTCGACCATGTCCCGGCTCCTGAAGAACGGCCTCGTCGTCGTCGACGGCATCGAGGCGGGCGGCGGCCCGGAGCGGAAGCGGTACGCCATCACCGAGGCCGGCATCACCGATGTCGCCCAGTGGCTCACCACGCCCGAGAAGCCGGAGCCGTACCTCCAGTCCACGCTCTACACCAAGGTCGTCCTGGCCCTGCTCACCGGCCGCGGCGCCGCCGAGCTCCTCGACACCCAGCGCGCCGAGCACCTCCGCCTCATGCGGGAACTCACCCGGCGCAAGAAGGACGGCGACCTCGCCGACCAGCTCATCTGCGACCACGCCCTCTTCCACCTGGAGGCGGACCTGCGCTGGCTGGAACTGACCGCCGCCCGCCTCGACCGACTCGCCGAGGAGATCAGCCGATGAGCTCCACCCCGCTCCTCACGGCCACCGGACTCGACAAGGCCTACGGACCGACCCCGGCGCTCGCCGGCGCCACCTTCTCGCTCCGGAGCGGCGAGGTCGTCGCCGTCATGGGCCCCTCCGGCTCCGGCAAGTCGACCCTGCTGCACTGCCTGGCCGGAATCGTGCGCCCCGACGCGGGCACCATCACCTACGACGGACGCGAACTCACCGCGCTCTCCGACACCGCGCGCAGCGCCCTGCGCCGTACCGACTTCGGCTTCGTCTTCCAGTTCGGCCAGCTCGTCCCCGAGCTGACCTGCGTCGAGAACGTGGCCCTCCCGCTCCGCCTCAACGGCGAGAAGCGGAAGGCCGCGGAGGCGAAGGCCATCGAGTGGATGGCCCGTCTGGAGGTCGACGACACCGCGGCCAAGCGCCCCGGCGAGATATCCGGCGGCCAGGGCCAGCGGGTCGCCGTCGCCCGCGCGCTCGTCACCGCCCCGCGGGTGATCTTCGCCGACGAACCGACCGGCGCACTCGACTCCCTCAACGGCGAACGGGTCATGCGGCTGCTCACCGACGCCTCCCGGGACACCGGCGCCGCCGTCGTCCTCGTCACCCACGAGGCCCGCGTCGCCGCCTACTCGGACCGCGAGATCGTCGTGCGCGACGGAGCCGTACGGGACGCGGAGTGGGTGGCATGACGCTCCGCACCTGGGCCCGCGACCTGGCGCTCGGCGCCCGGTTCGCGGTCACCGGCGGCCGGTCCGGCCGATTCCGCACCCTCCTGACCGCGACCGGCGTCGGCATCGGGGTGACCCTGCTGCTGCTCGCCGCCGCCCTGCCGAACATGCTCTTCCAGCGGGAGGTACGGGAGTCCCTCCGCAGCGTCGACAGCAGCGAGCAGATCAACTCGCCCCGGCCCGAGTCCTTCCTCCACCTCGGACGGAACACGGTCTTCCGGGACGAAGTCATCAGCGGCACCCTGCTGCAGCCGGAGGGCGACAGGCCCACCGTCCCGCCGGGCGCGACGGCGTTCCCCGCGAACGGCGAGATGCTGGTCTCCCCCGCGCTCGGCGAACTGCTCGACTCCCCCGGCGGCGCCCTCCTCAAGGAGCGGCTCCCCTACAAGGTCGCCGGGACGATCGGTCCGGACGGACTCATCGGCCCCGCCGAGCTGCGGTACGTCGCCCACGTCGACTTCCTCGACTCCGACAACTACGACGGGCGCGGTCTGCGCTACGGCTGGTCGGTGCCCGAGGAACCGATGAACGCGTTCCTGATCTTCCTCGCCGTCGTCGGGTGCGTCGTCCTGCTCCTCCCGGTCCTCGTCTTCATCGCGACCGCCGTCCGCTTCGGCGGCGAACAGCGCGACCGGCGACTCGCCGCGCTCCGGCTCGTCGGCGCCGACACCGCCATGACCCGGCGGATCGCGGCCGGCGAATCCCTAGCGGGGGCGCTGCTCGGCATCGTGGTCGGCCTCGGACTCTTCGCCGTCGTACGCGAACTCGCCGGGTCCTTCACCATCTGGGACGTCAACGCCTTTCCCTCCGACGTCGTACCGATGCCCGTGCTCGCCGCGGTCGCCCTCGTCACGGTGCCGGTCGCCTCCGTCGTCGTCACCCTCTTCGCACTGCGCGGGGTGGCGATCGAACCGCTCGGGGTCGTCAGGACCTCCACCCCGCGCCACCGTCGGCTGTGGTGGCGGCTGCTGCTCCTGGCCGCCGGGGTCGCGCTGCTCGCCCCCGCGATCGGCGGGATCGAAGTGACCCAGACCCGGATCGACACCCCGCAGATCGCCGGCGGCACCGCGCTCGCCCTCATCGCCCTCACCACCCTGCTGCCCTGGCTCGTCGAGGCCACCGTGAAGCGGCTCCGCGGCGGCCCCGTGGCCTGGCAACTCGCGGTCCGCCGACTCCAGCTGAGCAGCGGCACGGCGGCCCGCGCGGTCAGCGGCATCGTGGTCGCGGCGACCGGGGCGATCGCTCTCCAGATGCTCTTCCAGGCGATGGAGACCGAATTCATGCAGGACACGGGCCAGGACACGACCCGCGCCCTGATCGCCGTCGGCGCCAACGCGAAGGACGGCGACGAGGCCCGCGCGATGATCGCCCGCTTCGAGCGCACCGAGGGCGTCAGCCATGTCATCGGCTCGGTCAAGTCGCAGGTGTGGCGGCCGGGAGCCCTGAAGCAGGGCGAGGACTTCGCGCCGACGGCCACGATCCGGGTCGGCGACTGCGCCTCCCTCGGCGAGTTCGCCACGCTGCCGTCCTGCCGCGACGGCGACGTCTTCATCTTCCTCGCGCACGGCGCGCAGGGCGCACCGCCCGACGACTGGGTCACCAGGACCGCACGGCCGGGCGTGACGGTCGACCTGCGCGACCCGCACCCTCTGGAAGGCGCCCCCGGGGCCCGCGAGAAGGGGCCGCGGCCCCAGTGGCGCATCCCCGTCGGCACCCGGGTCGTGGACTCGCGCCCGGACCCGACCGGCATGTACGAGTACGGGATCCTCGCCACCCGCGGGGCGATCGATGCCGACCGGCTCGACACACCCGAGGCGGAGGCGATGCTCCGGTTCGACCCGGCCGTACCCGACGGCCCCGAGCACGCCCGGAACACGGCGGCGGACATCGATCCGACGTCCTGGGTCCGCACGCTCGAGAACACCGAGTGGGACGCCCAGTTCAGCAGCGTCCGCACCGGCATCCTGGTCGGCTCCACCCTGACGATGCTGCTGGTGGCGGCCTCGCTCCTGGTGACCACCCTGGAGCAGCTCAGGGACCGCAAGCGGCTGCTCTCCTCGCTCGTCGCCTTCGGCACCCGGCGCTCCACCCTGAGCTGGTCGGTGCTGTGGCAGACGGCGGTGCCGATGCTCCTCGGGCTCGGCCTGGCCGTGGCGGGCGGACTCGGCCTCGGCGTGGTCCTGCTGCGGATGACCGAGCAGAAGGTCCAGGACTGGTGGGTCTTCCTTCCGGTCACCGGGATCGGGCTCGCGCTGATCGCGACGGTGACGCTGTTGAGCATGCCGCTGCTGTGGCGGCTGATGCGGGCGGACGGGCTGCGCACCGAGTAACCCTCCGGGCGCACGTACGAGCGGGTGGGGGTGGGTTCCTGACACCGGGGGGTTTCAGGAACCCGCCCCCAGAACCCGTACCGGCAGCCCCTTCATCGCGTCCCGCAGCGCTTCCGCCAGTTCCTGGAACTCGGCGTGCCGGGCCGCGCCCGTCCGCATCGCCAGGGCGATCCGCCGGGAGGGCGCCGGCTCGACGAAGAGCCCGGTCCACAGGGCGTTGTTCCGGGCGGTCTCGACCGTGACGGCCGTACGCGGCAGCAGGGTCACCCCGAGACCGCCCGCCACCAGCTGGACCAGGGTGGCGAGCCCCGCCGCGGTGGTGGTGACCTCGGCGCCGTCCGTGCGCCCGGCCTCCCGGCAGATGTCGAGGGCTTGGTCGCGCAGGCAGTGGCCCTCGTCGAGGAGCAGCAGCCGCAGCTCCTTGAGGGCCTCGCGCGGAATGTCGTCCCGGCCGGCCAGCGGATGCCCCTGGGGGGTGACCAGGACGAAGTCCTCGTCGAAGAGGGGGAGTTCGGTGACGCCGGGCACACCGAGCGGCACGGCGAGCAGCAGCAGGTCGAGCCGGCCGCCCGTGAGCCCCTCCAGGAGGGAGGAGGTCTGCTCCTCGTGGACCTGGAGGTCGAGGTCCGGGTAGCGCCGGTGGACCAGGCGCAGCACCGTCGGCAGCAGGTAGGGGGCGACGGTCGGGATCACACCGAGCCGCAGCACCCCGGTGAACGGGGCCTGGACCGCCTCCACCTCCTCCATCAGCTCCGACACCGCGTCGAGGACGGCACGCGCGCGTACCGCGAGCCGCTCCCCCGCGGGCGAGAGCAGCACCTTTCTCGTCGTACGCTCAAGGAGCTGGACACCGAGTGCCTCTTCGAGTGCCGAAACCGCGCCCGAGAGTGCGGGCTGGCTCATGCCGATGGCCGCCGCCGCATCGCGGAAGTGCAGATGCTCGGCGACTGCTGCGAACGCTCTGAGCTGCGAGAGGCTCGGCTGCTTGCCTCGGTTCGGGCCGTGCGGGGAACTGTACGGGGACGCCACTGATAACCACCTTCGATCAACACGACCCACTCTAGCTATTTCACTGATCAATGCACTCCGTGCCATGCTGTGAACACGTCCAACCCCCACGGAAGACCCCAAAAGGGACCCTTCCCGTTTGCAAGGAGAGCGCGTGCTCACTGTCGGTGACAAGTTCCCCACCTACGACCTGACCGCCTGCGTGTCGCTGGAGAGCGGCAAGGAGTTCGAGCAGATCGACCACAAGGCCTACGAGGGCAAGTGGCGCGTGGTGTTCTTCTGGCCGAAGGACTTCACCTTCGTCTGCCCCACCGAGATCGCCGCGTTCGGCAAGCTGAACGACGAGTTCGCGGACCGCGACGCCCAGATCCTCGGCGTCTCCGGCGACTCCGAGTTCGTGCACCACGCCTGGCGCAAGGACCACGCCGACCTGCGTGACCTGCCCTTCCCGATGCTGGCCGACTCCAAGCACGAGCTCATGAGCGACTGCGGCGTGCGCGGCGAGGACGGCTTCGCCCAGCGTGCCGTCTTCATCGTGGACCCGAACAACGAGATCCAGTTCACCATGGTGACCGCCGGCTCCGTCGGCCGTAACCCCAAGGAGGTCCTGCGGGTGCTCGACGCCCTGCAGACCGACGAGCTGTGCCCGTGCAACTGGAACAAGGGCGAGGGCACCCTCGACGCCGCCGCGCTCCTGTCGGGCGAGTGATCTGACATGGCCCTCGACGAACTGAAGTCCGCCATACCGGACTTCGCCAAGGACCTGAAGCTGAACCTCGGTTCGGTCATCGGCAACAGCGAGCTGCCGCAGCAGCAGCTCTGGGGCACCGTCCTCGCCTGCGCGATCGCCTCGCGCTCGCCGAAGGTCCTCAAGGAGCTGGAGCCCGAGGCCCAGGCCAACCTGAAGCCCGAGGCGTACCAGGCGGCCAAGTCCGCCGCCGCGATCATGGCGATGAACAACGTCTTCTACCGGACCCGGCACCTGCTGTCGGACCCCGAGTACGGGACGATGCGCGCCGGTCTGCGGATGAACGTCATCGGCAACCCGGGCGTCGAGAAGGTCGACTTCGAGCTGTGGTCGCTGGCGGTGTCCGCGATCAACGGCTGCGGCCAGTGCCTGGACTCGCACGAGCAGGTCCTGCGCCAGGCCGGTGTCGACCGCGCCACGATCCAGGAGGCCGTCAAGATCGCCGCGGTGATCCAGGCGGTCGGCGTCACCCTCGACGCGGAAGCGGTCCTCGCCTCCGCCGAGTAGGCAGAGCCGTACGACAAGGGCCCCGGGGCTGCACGCCCCGGGGCCCTTCCGTCATGTCCGGGCGGTCACTTCTTGAGCGCGGCCATGAGGGCCAGCATGTCCTGGGCGAGCGGGATCTCGATCCCTGAGAGGTCGATCGGTCGGGTTTCCCGGACGACCTCGCCCGTGTCCTCGTTCCAGCTGGACATCGAGCTGAAGTTGATCTCGATCTCCACCTGCCCGTCGAGCACCAGGAGCTGCGCCCCGGAGTCCTCGTCGGTCCGCAGGTAGGCCTTCTCCCCCAGCCCTTCGTACGGCTTCATGTCGAGCCGCTTGGCCCGTGCGTCGAACTCGGGCCCCGGGTCGGTCACCAGGTGCCGCGTGTACTCGACGCCCCCGCTGTAGCCGGACTCTGGCGAACCGAAGAGCACCGGGCAGTGCTGCACCTCCAGCGCCGGATCGGCGGTCCGTTCACCCGAGATGTCCGTGGACCGCTTGCCCAGGATCGTGGTGAGCGCCCCCAGCTCGACCCTCTGGCAGAGGTCCTCCACGGACTGGTACCCCTGCAGGTCCGGCCCCGGCTCCTCCCCCCGCTGGTACGCGTAGAGCCCCCCGCCCCACACCGCCGACGCCACCACCGCGCCGCCCAGGGCCCAGAGCCACGGGCGGCGGGGCCGGGGCGGGCGCGGGCCCGGGGCCTGCTCCTCGGTCAGTACCTCGGCGGTCTCGAAGGCCGTGCCCCCGTCGAACTCCGGCTCCGATATCACTCGGTCTCCCCCTTGGCCGCGAGCGTGCCCGGGGCCGGGGTCGGCGCCACCTCGAACGCGGTCGCCCCGCGCGGCTCCGGCGCGCTGCGCAGCGCCTGTTCCGTGCTGTACGCCCGGAGGTAGCCGACGACCGTGTTGAGGACGGCGACCAGCGGGACCGCGACCACGGCGCCGCCGATGCCGGCGGTCAGACCGCCGGCCGCGACCGCGAGGACGACGGCCAGCGGGTGGACCCGTACGGCGCGACCGAGGATGAACGGCTGCAGGACATGGCCTTCGATCTGCTGTACGGCGAGGACGACGACCAGCACCATCAGGGCGGTGAACGGCCCGTTGGTGACGAGGGCGACGACGACCGCGAGGGCGCCGGAGACGACCGCGCCGACCAGCGGGATGAACGCGAAGAGGAAGATGAAGACGGCGAGCGGTACGGCCATCGGCACTTCGAGGAACCACAGTCCGAGGCCGATGAAGACCGCGTCGATGAGGGCGACGAGCACGGTGCCCCGCACATAGGCGGTGAGGGTGCGCCAGGCGCGCGGTCCCGCGCCGGCGACGCCGGGCCGGGCCTGGGCGGGGACGAGCTTGAGCGTCCACTCCCAGACCTTCTTCCCGTCGTACAGCAGGAAGAGGGTCGAGAACATGGCGAGCAGGATGCCGGTCATCGCCTCGACGAACACGGCGACGCCCTGCAGTCCGACGGAGGTGATCTGCTCGGCGTTGGCGCCGATGGTGTCGCTGAGGTTCTTCGCGATGTCGTTGATCTGGCGCTCGGTCACGTGGAACGGGCTGTCGAGGGCGGCCTGCTTGAGTTCCTCGATGCCGTCCTTGACGCGGTCGGTCAGGTTGTCGATGTTGTCCATCACCTGCCAGACCACGAACCAGCCGACCAGGCCCATCACGACGAAGCCGGAGACGGCGGTGACGGCGGTGGCGAGCCCGCGCGGCAGGCCCTTCCTGCGCAGCATGGCCACGGTGGGCTGGAGCAGGGCGGTGACGAGGAGCGCGGCGACGAAGGCGAGGACGACCAGCTGGACGGAGCTGATCACCTTCATGAGCACCCAGACCGTGCCGGCGAAGACGAGCAGGCGCCAACTCGCCTCGGCGGCCACCCGCATGCCCCAGGGGATGGCGGCGGCGGGGTCGGGCCGGGCGGCGACGGCCGGTGCGTACGAGGGAGGCGCGGGGACGGAGCGGCCCGGCTCGTCGGCCGCGGCGGCGGCCTGCTCCGGGATGGGTGCGGCGGTGTCCGGGTCCACCTCGGGGCGGGCGGGCACGGCCTTGCCCACCGGGGTGCCGTCGACCGGGATGCCGTCGACCGGGCGCTCCGGCGGGGCCTCGTACGGCGGCGGGTGGATCGGGTCCTCGCGCTCCGCCTCGGCTCTGCGCTCGTCGAGGCGTTCACCCATGCGGCTCAGGCTCTCGCCCAGCCGGCCCAGCCACCCTGGCACTCTCGACATCGCTTTCCTTTTCCCCCGCTCGCTCTTCCCCACCGTTCCCCTCCCCGTTCCCCCGGGGACCGTGGACCTTCGAAACTACACGCAAGAAGCCCCTCACCGTAGGACGGTGAGGGGCTCCCGGAGGTTGAGCACGCCGTACTAGTACCAGCGGTGGGACAGCCAGAACGACCAGGCGCCACACGGGCTGCCGTAGCGGCTGTTCATGTAGTTGAGGCCCCACTTGATCTGGGTGGCCGGGTTGGTCTGCCAGTCGGCGCCGGCGCTGGCCATCTTGCTGCCCGGGAGGGCCTGGACAAGACCGTAGGCGCCAGAACCCTGGTTGACCGCCAGGTAGTTCCAGGTGGACTCGTGGTCCACGATGTTGCTGAAGCACTGGAACTGCGAGGCCGGGACCATCTGGCGGGCGATCGCCTTGACCTCGGACACGGAGTACGAGCTCTGCGCGCTGAAGGACGCGGCGTCGCGGATCGCGGAACGGCTTGCGCGCTCCTCCTCCGCCTCCTTGCGCTCCTTCTCGGCCTTGGCGGCCGCCTCGTCGGCGGCCTCCTTCTTGGCCTCGGCGTCCTTGGCGGCACGCAGACGAGCCGTCTCCTCCGCGGACTTCTTCGCGACCGAGTCGGCAGCGGCGGCCTGGACATCGGCCTGCTCCGAGAGGGACGAGACCTGTACCTGGGCCTGCTCGCCCACGGGGATGTCCGCGAGCAGCGTCGTGTCGGCCGCGGTGGCCTCGAAGTTGTCGTCCGAGGACTGAGCGGCGTTACCCGACGCAACGCCCATGACGGCGCCGACGGTGGTGACCGCAGTGGCCGAAGCCACCGCGAATCCCCGGACCGAGATCCGGCTCACACGGTTTCCTTCCAGCACGCCCGCACAGGTGACCACGCGGGCGAAATCGTGCCCCTGGCGCTGGTCTCCGACGTACACGGTCACAGAAGACACGGGCCCGTGGTGCTGTGGGCGGCATACGGCGAACGGCTGTGGAGTTATGTGGTGCTTGTGCGCCTGAAGGTGCACGGGTGCCGTATGCGGGGCCTGACGGAAGCAAGACTCTGCCGGACGCCGACACCGCAAGGCAATTCTGCGTTGCGTGTGAAAGCTCACACCTGGGTGGGGGCAGGTGTTTTTGAAGATAGGGCGGACATGGGGGCGCCGCCCGGCTAAGCTCCTGCGCTCTGCCGGGCGGCGCCAACTTCCGTACACGCACGGACGCGTACGAAACGGGTCAGATCTGACCGTCCTCCAGCATCTCCGTCACGAGCGCCGCGATCTGGGAGCGCTCGGAGCGGGTGAGGGTGACGTGGGCGAAGAGCGGATGCCCCTTCAGTTTCTCGACGACGGCGACGACTCCGTCGTACCGGCCGACCCTGAGGTTGTCCCGCTGGGCGACGTCATGGGTCAGAACGACCCGCGAATTCGCCCCGATACGGGACAGAACGGTCAACAGGACGTTCCGCTCCAGGGACTGGGCCTCGTCCACGATGACGAACGCGTCGTGGAGCGAACGGCCCCGGATGTGGGTGAGCGGCAGGACCTCCAGCATCCCGCGGCCGAGCACCTCCTCGATCACCTCGCGGCTCGCGACCGAGGACAGCGTGTCGAAGACGGCCTGGGCCCACGGGCTCATCTTCTCGGACTCGCTGCCCGGCAGGTAGCCGAGCTCCTGGCCGCCGACCGCGTACAGCGGACGGAAGACCATCACCTTCTGGTGCTGACGACGCTCCAGGACGGCCTCCAGGCCCGCGCAGAGCGCGAGCGCGGACTTGCCGGTGCCGGCCCGGCCGCCCATGGAGATGATGCCGACGTCCGGGTCGAGGAGCAGATCGAGCGCGATCCGCTGCTCGGCGCTGCGGCCGTGCAGGCCGAACGCCTCCCGGTCGCCCCTGACCAGCCGTACGTTCCCCTCGGCGGTGACCCGGCCGAGCGCCTTGCCGCGCTCGGACTGGAGCACCAGGCCGGTGTGGACCGGAAGCTCGGCGGCCTCCGGCACGTGCAGCGTGTTCTGCTCGAAGAGCAGGTCCACCTGCTCGCCGGAGAGGGCGAGCTCGGACATCCCGGTCCAGCCGTTGGCGTCCGTGATGGCGAGCTCGGCGCGGTACTCCTCGGCGAGGAGTCCGACGGAGGAGGCCTTGATGCGCAGCGGCAGGTCCTTGGAGACGACCGTGACGTCGTACCCCTCGGCCTGGAGGTTCCGCGCGACCGCGAGGATCCGTGAGTCGTTGTCCCCCAACCTGTAGCCGGCGGGCAGTACGCCGGGGTCGGAATGGTTGAGTTCGACACGCAGGGTGCCGCCCAGCTCCCCGACGGGGAGCGGGGCGTCCAGGCGCCCGTACCGGACCCGGAAGTCGTCCAGGAGGCGCAGGGCCTGCCGGGCGAAGTACCCGAGTTCGGGATGGTGCCGCTTGGCCTCCAGCTCCGTCACGACGACGATCGGGAGCACCACCTCGTGCTCCTCGAAGCGCGACATGGCGTTGGGGTCGGCCAGCAGGACGCTGGTGTCGAGAACATAGGTGCGCCGGTCGGAAAGGCGGCGCTTCGTGCTGGTCACCACGGAAGGACAGACCCCCTCGGAAGACCCCTGTGAGGTCGGGGTGCGACGGAACCGGTGTCGCTGCGGAATGGGACCGGGCTCAGGCCCCCATGCGCGGGCCGAACCACGGCCCTCCGCTTCTCCCGTACGTGTCCCGCACGGTCGTCCTGGTGCAAGGGGCCTCCCGGGTGGCGGTCTCCGTGCCGCTCACTTCACCAGGGATATGCCCTCGATCAGGCGCTGCCATGCCATGGCATATGACGACGTGTTCATGAACACGAGGTGATCGGTTCCGATCGGTGTCCCCGGACCCCTCAGGGGCCCGTGGAGCTCAGGTTCCGTAACGCCGGTGCCGGGCGGCGTAGTCGCGCAGCGCCCGCAGGAAGTCGACCTTGCGGAAGGCCGGCCAGTGCACTTCACAGAAGTAGTACTCGGAATGGGCGCTCTGCCACAGCATGAATCCGGACAGCCGCTGCTCGCCGCTGGTGCGGATCACCAGGTCCGGGTCGGGCTGACCGCGCGTGTAGAGGTGCTCCGAGATGTGCTCGACGTCGACGATCTCGGCGAGCTCCTCGAAGCTCGTCCCGCGCTCCGCGTGCTCCAGGAGCAGCGAGCGGACCGCGTCCGCGATCTCCTGCCGGCCGCCGTAGCCCACGGCCACGTTCACGAGTATCCCCGTGTTGTCGTGGGTGGCCTGCTCGGCCTCCTTGAGCACCGACTGCGTGCGCGCGGGGAGCAGGTCCATCGTGCCGACGTGGTTGACCCGCCAGCGGCCGTCGGCGGCGAGCGCCCGCACGGCGTTCTCGATGATGCCGAGCAGCGGGACGAGCTGTTCCTCGGGCCGGTTCAGGTTGTCCGTGGAGAGCATCCAGAGCGTGACGACCTCGACATCGGTCTCGGCGCACCAGCCGAGCAGCTCCTGGATCTTGTCCGCGCCCGCCTTGTGCCCCTGCTCGGGCGTCCCGCCGGAGGCCTTGGCCCAGCGGCGGTTCCCGTCGAGGATGACCCCGATGTGCTTGGGCACCTGGGCATGGTCGAGGCGGCCTTCCACCCGGCGTGCGTAGAGCCCGTACACCAGGTCGCGCAGGTTCACTGTTCTTTACCTCTCCATGCAGCGGCGGTCCACCCGGCAGCGGCGGTCCGCAAGCCGCCACACTACTGCGCACGGGCGACAGCCTCCCAGCCCGGGACTGTCACAAGTCCGTGATAAGCAGAGATACGTGACTGATTCCCCCCTGTACCGCGCCTCCGCGGACCGCTACGACGCCATGGAGTACCGCCGCTCGGGCCGCAGCGGCCTCAAGCTCCCCGCGATCTCCCTCGGCCTCTGGCACAACTTCGGCGACGACCGCGCACTGGACACCCAGCGCGCCATCCTGCGCCGCGCCTTCGACCTCGGCGTCACCCACTTCGACCTGGCGAACAACTACGGACCGCCGCCCGGCTCCGCCGAGCTGAACTTCGGCAAGCTCTTCGCCCAGGACTTCGCGCCCTACCGCGACGAACTGATCATCTCCACCAAGGCCGGCTACGAGATGCACCCCGGCCCGTACGGCGAGTGGGGCTCCCGCAAGTACCTGCTGTCCTCGCTCGACGCCTCCCTGAACCGGATGGGCCTCGACTACGTCGACATCTTCTACTCGCACCGCTTCGACCCGCACACCCCGCTGGAGGAGACGATGGGGGCCCTGGCCTCCGCCGTCCAGCAGGGCAAGGCCCTGTACGTCGGTGTCTCCTCGTACAACAGCGAGCAGACCGCCGAGGCCGCGCGGCTCCTGCGGGAGATGGGCGTCCCCGCCCTCATCCACCAGCCCTCGTACTCGATGATCAACCGCTGGACCGAGGACGACGGCCTCCTCGACACCCTCGAGGAAGCCGGCATGGGCTGCATCTCCTTCGTGCCGCTGGCACAGGGGCTGCTCACCAACAAGTACCTGAAGGGCATCCCGGAGGGCTCGCGGGCCACCCAGGGCAAGTCCCTGGACCCGAACCTGCTCTCCGACGAGGTGATGCGGCGCCTTCACGGCCTCGCGGACATCGCGGGCCGGCGCGGGCAGTCCCTGGCGCAGCTGGCGCTGTCGTGGGTGCTGCGGGACGAGCGGATGACCTCGGCGCTGATCGGCGCGTCCAGCGTCGCCCAGCTGGAGGAGAACGTGGCGGCCCTGGCGGGTGCGCCGCTGACCTCGGAGGAGCTGGCGGAGATCGACTCGTTCGCCGTCGACACCCAGGGCACGAACATCTGGGCCGGCCGGGGCTGACGCTCCCGGAGTGACCACGGGCGAGCCTGGGGGGAATCCAGGGCGAGCCTTTGACGGGACCCGGGGAAGCCCGGAGGAGCCCGGACAAGAAAAAACGGGCCGGTCCGTGGGGGGGGGGATACGGACCGGCCCGAGGGGGGGTTTCCACCATAACCCTTCGATAGTCGTCTTGCGCGCCACGTTCGCCGAACGAACCTCGCTGAATTCGGTGGATCCCGGTCGGGACAAGGGGTGTGGGGGCCGGTGGCGGGTTTGCGCCCCGGCGTGGCGGCGGAGTTCCGTCCCTCCGAAGAGGGACCGGCCGGGCCTGGCCCGGTTGACGGGGCGGGGCTCGCCGGCACCTCCCGGCAGGGCCTCCGGGCAGCACCTCCCGGCAGGGCCGGGGCAGGGTCAGGGCAGGGCCGTGAACGCGCCGAGGAGCAGGCCGGCCAACCCGCCCGCGAGCATGAACGGGCCGAACGGAATCGCCGAGGAGCGGTCGGCCCGCCGCAGGAGGACGAGCCCGAGGCCGTACACCGCGCCGAGCAGGAACCCCGCGAACGCCCCGGCGAAGAGCACACCCCAGCCGTACCACCCGAGGGCCGCGCCCAGCGGCAGCGCCAGCTTGACGTCCCCGAAGCCGAGACCGCTCGGGTTGACCAGGAACAGCACCAGATAGGCGCCGCCGAGCGCGAGCGCGCCGAGCACCGCGTGCGGCCAGGAGCCCGCGTCGTACGGGAGGAGCTCGGCGACGCCGAGGAGCAGCGGCACCGCGGCGGCGAGCGGCAGGGTGAGCCCGTCCGGAAGCCGGTGCACGCGCGCGTCGACACTGGCGAGGAGAACGGCGAACGGCGCGCCGACCAGCCAGACCACCAGCTCGGGCCGGGGCCCGCCGGTGGCGGCGGCGAGCGCGGCACAGGCGAGGGCGGTGAGCAGGGGCGCGGCGAACGGCCCCGCGGCCGTCGCGCACTCCCGCCGTCCGGGGCCGCCGAGCCACCCGCGCGCGGGCCCGGCGAGCGCGTGCCCGGCGGGGCAGCGGTCCCGCCACGGCTCCTCGGGGGCCACGGAGAGCCGGTACGCGGCACGCGGCACGAGCAGCCCGGCGGCGGCGCCCCAGAGGGCGGCGAGGGCGATCATGGTGACGTACACGGAGCCGACCCTAGGGTCGGAGGGCCGCTACGGTCTGGCGCATGGGGAAATGGGCGGACGGTACGGGGACGCTGGCGACGGAATCCGGCCGGGAGGTGCCGCTGGAGGTGGCGGCGTCGTACCGGGCGCGACGGCGGGGGCTGCTCGGGCGGGACGGGATCGCGGGGGCGTTGCTCATCGTCCGGACGAACAGCGTGCACACCTTCGGGATGCGGTTCCCGATCGACGTGGCCTATCTGGACGGCTCGCTCACGGTCCGCTCGGTCGTCACGATGCGGCCGGGACGCCTCGGCATGATCCGGCCACGTAGCCGGCACGTCCTGGAGGCGGAGGCGGGCGCGATGGAGGGGTGGGGGCTGCGGCCGGGGGTACGCGTGCGCGTGGAGACGGATTCCGGGCTCACGGCGGGCCCGAACCGAGCAGGGTGAAGGCCCCGTACAGGGCGGAGGCGAGGGCGAGTCCGGCGAGGACCGGCACGACGGTGCGGGTACGGAGCCGGGCGAGGGCCACGGCGGGCGGGAGCAGCAGCCCGAACGCCGGCATCATCAGACGCGGCCGGGAGCCGAAGTACGCGGCGCCGACGAGCGAGACGAACACGACGCCGATCGTGTAGACGAGCAGGGGCAGCGGCTGCCGCTGCCGTACGCAGAGGACGACCAGCCAACCGAGCAGCGCGAGCGCCGCGCAGAGGCCGAGGGCGGCGGGCCACGGCAGGCCGGCGATGAACCTGGCGAGGGCGACGCCGCCGTCGATGGAGTTGCCCCACGCGGCCTGGACCTCGAAGTAGGCGGTCGCGCTGCCCTGGCGGACACCGACGTACACGATGTACGCGAGCCAGCCGAGCGGGGCGATCAGAACCCCGAGCACCGTGCGCAGGGGCAGCCGCTTGTCCCGTACGAGTGTGACGAGCGCCGTGATCCCGAGGGCGGCGATCAGGGCGACGGCCGTCGGCCGGGTGAGCCCGGCGGCCGCGCACAGGACGCCGGCCAGGATCCAGCGCCCGCGCAGGACCGCGTACAGCGACCAGGCGGCGAGGGCGGTGAACAGGGTCTCCGTGTACGCCATCGACTGGACGAAGGCGGTCGGGTACACGCCCCAGAGAACGGCGAGCAGCACTCCGGCGCGCGCTCCGAAGGCGTGCTCGCCGCACTTGTGGATGCCCCAGGCGGCGGCGAGTCCGGCGGTCCAGGAGACGAGCAGCCCGGCGGTGGCCGCGTCGAGGGGGAGGAGGGTGGAGAGGCCGCGCTCCAGGGCCGGGAAGAGCGGGAAGAAGGCCAGGTCGGGGTGAACGTCCCCGTTCGGCAGGGTGGCCTGGTACCCATATCCGTTCTCGGCGATCCGCACGTACCAGACGGAGTCCCAGCGGCCCTTGAGCCGGTGCAGCCCGTCCTCGCCGGTGACGGCGGAGGCGATCGCGAGGACCGCGAGGCCGATGAGGCGGGCGGCGGCGTACCCGCCGACGGCGAGGACGGTGGGATGGGTGGCGCTGGTGGGACGGGTGAGAAGGCTGGGTCGGGGCACGGACATGCGCCCGATTATCCCGGCGCGCCGCCGGGCGCCGCCGCACAGGTCAGCCGAGGGACCTTATACGGACGAACCTCGCGGCCATGACGGGACCCAGCTGGTGGACGATGGCGTGCCCGGGCTCCTGCGGGGAGGGCAGGTCGCCGAGGAAGGAGGTCACGATGACCTCGTCGATGCCGAGCACGCCACGGCAGCTCTGCTCCTCCAGGAAGGCGAGGGTGCGGCGCCAGTCGGCAGCCCACGGGGCCTCGCCGAGAAAGGACCGCACAGTGTCCTGGACGACGTCCCAGAAGAACACGTGCGGCTGCACACCGCCCTGATGGAAGACGTGGTTCTCGTACACGTCCCGGAACTCGGGGATCCGGGTGACGAGGTCACTGACCAACCGCACACTCGGCGTCTCGTTCGGCGTCCCGCCCGGCGTCCCGCCCGGCGTCTCGCTCGTCGTCGTCATCTGTCCAGAATGCTCCTGCCCGGCGGAACTGTCCCCCCACCTTTGCGCTTTCCTGACGACGGCTTTCGGGAGGTTTTCCACAGGGGGTGCGAAGTGTCCCTCTTCCGTGGATCGTTGGGCGTATGTACGAGTTGGCGATCCTCGCCAGGGGCGGGGTCCTCCTGACGGTCTGGGCGGTCGCGGCGGGCTGGCCCCCGGGCCGCCTCGCCGGCCGTCTGCGCAGGGACGGCTGGCAGCGGATCTGCCGGGGCGCGTGGGCGGTCCCGGGGAAGGAGGTGGACTGGCGGGTGCGGGCGACGGCGCTCCAGTTCCTGCGCCCGGAGTGGGTGTGCAGCCACGGGACGGCGGCGCGGCTGCACCGCATCGAGCGGCTGGGGGCGCCGGGGCGGACGGACCGCCTGGAGTTCACCGCCCCGGCCCCGACCCGCTCGACGGCCGACGACGGGATGCGCGTACACGGCACGGCCTTCCTGACGGCCGGGGACCGGTCGACGCGACGGGGGCTGCGGACCACGACCCCGGCGCGGACGGTCGGCGACCTGATACGGGCGGCGGGCAGCCGGGAGGAAGCGGTGGTGGTGGTGGTGGACTCGGCGCTCGCCCGGCGGGCGGTCCAGGGCGTGCGGCGCGAGGCACTCGTCCGGTACGAGGAACTCGCCGCCGAACTCAGGGCGCCCCGGCGGGGCGCGACCCGCGCCCGGTCCTGGCTGCGGCTCGCCGAGCCGGCGTCGGGCTCACCGGCGGAGACGGTGGCGAGGCTGCGGATAGGGGACACGGGCCTGTTCCCGGAGTCACAGCCGACGCTGCGGACGGCGGCGGGGCCGCCCCTGCGCCCGGACTTCCTGTTCCGCGCGAAGGGCCTGGCGGTGGAGGTCGAGGGCTTCGCCTTCCACGGCACCCGCCGGGCCCACGAACGGGACGTGGCCCGTTTCAACGCGCTGCAGTCCTGCCCGGAGGTCCGCCGCGTGCTGCGGTTCACGGCGGGCGAGGTCTTCCGCCACCCGGACCGCATGACGGCCACGATCAGAGCGGCGCTGACTCTCTGACGAGGAGGATCAACGGGGCGCACGATAAAGTCCGTTGGCTGCGACGAGACCACCACCGCAGCATGCCTCCGCGTACGCCTCCGCCACCCTCGGTCCGCCGTCGGAAGAAGGGGGCGGAGGACGGACGGAGGCGATCTCCACCAACACCAGAGAGAAACAGGGAGTTTCGGTGTCCACGGCCCCCATGCCTCCGAGCAACCACCCGCACCAGAACGTCGGTTCGCCCGGCGGGCCGTTCCCGCCCCCTCCCCCGCAGCCGCCCCGACGGCAGGGCTGGTTCAGCAGGCAGAGCGAGGCCGTCCGGATCACGATCATCGGTGCGGTGATCGCCGGCGTCTTCTCCCTGGCCGGCGCCGTCCTGACCTCCGCCCTGACGGACAAGGGCGAGAACCCGTCGGACGCGAAGGCACCGACTCAGCCGCCCACGGTCACGGCCACGCAGCCGGACACGACGCCTCCGGCGTCCTCCGAGGAGTCGCCCTCGGACGAGCCGTCGGCACCGTCGACCCCGTCGGAGCAGGAGACCGACCCGTCCTCCCCCGGCGACTCCCCGACGGCCACGGCGCCGATGACCACGTCGTACAAGCCCTCCTACACCAAGCAGGCCATGTCTCTCGGCCTGCCGCCCGGTTCCGACCTCGGCACCATCGACTTCGACGTGCCGGCCACGCGCCGGTACACCGAGGACGAGTGGAACAAGGCGAAGGAGACCGCCGAGCAGAGCGGCGTCCCCGTCGAGGCCGATCTGACCTACCAGAACACCCTCGAAGGCTTCCTGTCCCTGCGCAATGGTCGCAACGCGGCCCAGCTCCAGCCCGCGGACGCGTCGGAGAAGGCCGAGGACTGCGCCCGGGCGGCCCGGGTCGGCGGCTTCACCGAGGCCGAGATGTCCAAGTGGGACCTCCCCGCCAAGACGGTCCTCTGCGTCCTGACCGACAAGGGGAACATCGCCCGCGTCGTGATCACCGGATTCATCGGCGGCAACCCCCAGTCCACGATCGCACCGCCCACCCAGATCACGCTGGAGGTCACCCTCTGGAAGCCCGGCACCTGAGCCGCCGGCGGAATCAGAAGATGTCGGGCGCCCGGTTCAGGAAGCGGCCCGGCAGGGAGAACAAACGGCCGCCCTGGGCCAGGTGGCGGGTGTAGACGCCTTGGAGGAGCAGGGCCAGGGAGAGGTCCACGGCGTCGACCTGGCCCTCGGTCCTCACGTCCAGCGTCACCGGCCTGTTCCAGTCGTCGCGGGTGACCCGGACAGCGATCCCCTGCCGGAGCAACTCGTGGACCCGCTTGTCCTGGCCCCGCCGGTAGCGGTACGCCCGGCCGGCGAGGCCGATGCGCAGGGCGCGCCCGTCGCGGGACAGCCCGCTGCGGCGGCGGCTCAGGGTCCCGGTGTGCTCACCGACCTGGAGCCTGGCGCGCGAGGGCAGCGGCGCCCGCCCGAACCTGATGCCGCTGAAGACCCCCTGCGGCACGCGCTCGCCGACGACCGAGAACTGCGCAAAGCTGTCGCCCCGCCCGACGGCGTTCCCGAACCGCAGCTCCACGGACCCGAGTCCGGGGATCGTTCCGCCCCAGGAGGGCGTGGGGGCGAGCCATCGGGACGCGGCCTCGGGGTCGGTGTGACGGAGGGTGAATCCGGCGGTGCTCATGACACGCCAGTATGCCCGCGGGCCCACTCCTGACGATGCGGGTCCCCACACGCAACACGCACCCTGGGACGGCCCTTTCACGGTTGCGATCGGGTGTACGGCGTGACGGGAACACTCTCCGTTCGGCACCATGAGAGTGGCCCGTGGCCTTCCCGGGCCGGGGATCGCGGAGGAGGACCGGGATGACTCGCGCGGTGCGGTGGCTGGTGGTCGCGTTGGCGACGGCTGCCACGTTCGGGGTGTGCGTGTGGGTGGTACGGGCTGTGTCGTGGGGGTGGCTGCCCCAAGGCGAGGGCCCCCGGCTCGACACGGCCCTCACCTTCGGCGCGGTGACGGCCGCGGCGGTGCTGGCGGCGGGCGGCTGGTGGGCGTCGCGGGAACTGCCGCAGCCGGTGCCGGCTCCGGCTCCGGCACCTCAGCGGGTGAGGAAGCAGCAGGCGACGACTTCCGGCAAGGCCCAGGTCACCCTGGTCGGCGGCAGCCGGAACCTGGCCCCGTCCACCGGTCCGCAGCCACCCGGCACTCCCACCGCCGACGCCCCGGCCCGCGTCGATCAGGACGCCGAGGCGTCCGACGACTCCAGCGTCCTCCTGGTCGGCGGCCACCTGGGCCCGACACCGGACACCCCTGCCGACGGCATCCCCACAGAGGTCGAGCAGCGCGCGAAGGCGTCCGGTCAGGGGCGCATCGTGATCGCCGGCGGGGACCAGCACGTCGAGGGGCCCTGAGGCGTTGAGCGACCAGTACGACCTCGAAAAGGCAGACGCGGCGAAGGCCGACGCGGCGACGAACGAGCAGGTCCCGTCCGACGTCGTCCAGCAGGAGGCACGGGTCTCCGACCAGGGCCGTAGCTACCAGGCCGGCCGGGACCAGTACGTCTCGCATGTCGAGAGCCAGCACGTCTGGGGCCCGGGCAGCGGGCCCGCACCCCGCGCGCTGGCCTCGCTGCCACCCGCCCCGCGGCTGACCGGACGTGAGGAGCGGACCGACGAGCTCCTGACGGCGTTGGCACCCGACGGGGCGGGCGTGACGGTGGTGACCGGGCTGCCCGGTGTGGGCAAGACGGCGCTCGCGCTGCACGCAGCGCACCGGGCCGTCGACATGGGCCGCTTCCCGGGCGGCACGCTGTTCGTTCCCCTGCGCGGTTACGACCCGGCCGGCGCGGTCAGCCCCGAACAGGCCCTGGAGTCACTGCTGCGGGCGCTCGGGGTACGAGACGGGGACCTGCCGCCGACGGTCGAGGAACAGACCGGCCTGTACCAGTCGGAGCTGGCCCGTCGAGCGGAGGAGCGCGGGCCGATCCTGATCGTGGCCGACGACGCCTCCTCCCCGGCCCAGCTCCGTCTCCTGGTACCGGCACACCCCCGCCACCGGCTCCTCGCCACGTCCCGCGACGCCCTGACCGCCCCCGACCTCCGGGCCCGCCTCCTCCCCCTGGACGAGCTCGACACCGAGTCGGCCACGGCCCTGATCGCCACGGCCCTCGCGCAGGTCCGCCCGGACGACCGGCGCGCCGGGAACGAACCTCACGCGCTGGAGCGGGTGGCCGGACACTGCGGCCGCCTGCCCCTGGCCCTGACGATCGCCGCCGCGCTGCTGACCGACGACCCCGGCCTCCCGATCGCCACGCTGGCGAACGACCTCGCGGATGCCCGCACCCGACTGAAGACGCTCCAGCACGAGGACAGCGACGGCCGCTCCCTGGCCGTCCAGGCCGCCTTCGACCTCTCCTACCGACGCCTCAGGAAACAGGACGCCCGCCTCTTCCGCCTGCTGTCCCTCAACCCGGGCCCCGACGTGTCCCTCAAGGCCGCCACCGCCCTGAACGACCGGGAGGAACGAGAGACCCGCGGCAGCCTGGCCGCCCTGGTCCGCGCCTGCCTGATCAACGAACAGCCGACCGGCTCCGGCCGCTGGCGCGCGCATGACTTGATCCGTCTGTACGCGGCCGAACTCCCGCAGGAGGAAGGGGAGGAAGGGGAGGAAGGGGAGGAAGGGGCGCTGGAGCGGCTACTGGTGCACTACACCGTCACCTGTGACGCGGCCGACGACCACCTGCGCGCTCTGCCCGGCCAGCCGGTACCCGAATTCTTCACCGACCGGACGGCCGCGCTGACCTGGCTGGACGCGGAACGGGCCAACCTGATCGCGATGGTCCTTCACGCCGTCGCCGACCATCCCCGGACGGTCCTGTTTCTGGCCGGAACTCTGAACGTCTATCTCCATCAACGCCGTCATTTCCATGACGCCCTCGCCAACAACGAGTCCGCCCTCGCCATAGCCCGCGAACTCGGGGACCGTGCCAGCGAAGGCGGCGCACTCATCGAACTCGGCCTCGCCCTCCAAGAGGTACGCCGCTACGACGACGCCATCGCCGCACACACCCAAGCCATCGACATCTACCGCGAGCGCGGCGACCGCCACGGCGAAGGCCAGGCACTCAACAACCTCGGCCTCGCCTTCCACGAAGTACGCCGTTACGACGACGCGATCCAGTCGCTCACCGAGGCCGCGGCCATCCACCGCGAGCGTGGCGACCGCCACGGCGAAGGCCAGGCACTCAACAACCTCGGCCTCGCCCTCCGAGAATTGCGCCGCTATGACGACGCCATCGCCGCACACACCCAAGACCTGGACATCTGCCGTGAGCTCGGCAACCGCCACGGCGAAGGCCAGACACTGAACAACCTCGGCCTCGTCCTGCGAAAACTAGGACGCCACGAGGACGCCATCCACGCACACGATCAAGCCATCGCCATCTTCCGCGAGCACGGGGACCGCCACAGCGAAGGCCAGTCGCTCAGCAACCTCGGCAACGCCCTTCACGAAGTGCGACGCTACGAAGACGCCGTCCACGCCCACACCCAAGCCATTGCCATCTTCCACGAGTTCGACGACCACCGCAGCGCACACCTCGCCCAGCGCAACCTTGAGGCCACTCTGCTTGAGATGGGGCGGGAGCGCCAGGAACGGTGGTGGCGTCGCTGGTTCCGTCGTAGCGGGGCAGGTGGGGCCGGAGCTTAAGCCGCGAGGTTCGGGCGGTGTTCTACGGAATGGGGTACGGGTCCGGGTGAATCCGCCCACCCACCCTGCGAGTTGACGCAGCGTTGCCGATTTGCCACGCAGAGTCATATGCCCTTAGCGTGCGGGCAAGCTTGTAAAACAGACGGCCCCCGTCAAGGTGCTGAGAACACCTAGCGGGGGCCTCACCATCAAGATCGAAGACTTGAAGGAGTCGATCCTCATGGCTGACACCGATTTTAGTGATGCCGCCCACCCCCTGGCCAGCCCGGGGTACGGAAAGCGTTCCGCGCCGCAGCAGGAAGCGCGTGGGCGTCAGGACTTCGCTCACCTTCCGGCCCGTGAGGCCGCCATCGCCGCGTACATCGACCGGTTGCCCGAGGGCAGCGACATCTCGGTGAAGACGCTGGCCAAGCAGACGCCGTACGGGCAGTGCGCCCTCCGCACCGCGCTCAACCGCATCCAGCGGTCCGGCCACCTGCGGCGCGGCCGCGAATGCCTGGGCGGACGGTGGATCACCCGAACGTGGTTCACCCGAACGCCGCGCGACAGCACCTGGTGGGCCGCCTTCCAGCAGGGTGACGTCCCCCACGAGGCGAAGACGACGACGCGATCGCGGGCCTATGTCCTCCTGGCCGCGCTCGGCCGTACGAACTCCGTCCTGTCCCTGTCCCACGCCGAGTGCCGCGCGCTCGTCCCGCTCGTGGAGGAGTGGTTCGGCCGGGACGCCACCGAGAACGACGTGCTGCGCGCCCTCACCACCGGCCTCCCGCAGCCCGTCCACCACCCCGCCGGCCTCGTCCGCCGCCGCCTCACCGACAAACTGCCGCCGCTGCCCGTCCGACGGACCCCCGCCCCGCTCCGCATCCTCGAATGCGGCACGTGCGGCACCCCCGGCTACGCGGACACCCTCCAGAAAGGCGACTGCGGCCCCTGCCGAGGCGACCACCCCACACTCACCCGCGCCCCGGCCCTCCCGGCCCCACGCGCGGTCCAGGCCCGGGCCGCCGCCATCCGGGACCGGATGGAAGAACTGCGCACCTGATCCCGCGCCTGACCTCGACGAGCGGACCAGGTGCTGAGGTTCTCAGGCGTTCAGAGTCAGGGCGTGACGGGTGGCGTGGTGCGGGGGAAGGAGATCTCGACACGCCGGTTCTTCTTACGCCCCTCCTCCGTGCCGTTGTCGGCGATCGGGTAGTCCTCGCTGTAACCGCGGATGTCGAAGGTCGTACCCGGGTCGAGACTGCGGGCAAGCACCTGCTGCACGGCGACCGCACGCTGCTTCGACAGCTTCAGCCCGTGCTCGTACGTCCCCAGGTTGTCGGTGAACCCGAAGACCCGGACGCGCCCGGAACCCAGCTTGTTGATCTCCGCGGCGACGGCGGCGATACGCGCGGTGGCGGCGGACCCGAGCTTGGCGCTGTTCTTAGGGAACAGGACCTCGGCCTGCAGCGCGAACGTCACGTCCACGTTGGTGTCCTGCCGACGCTGCTCACCGCCCTCGTCCTCGACGATCTGCTTGATGTCGAGAACCTTGGCGGGCGCGAGGGTGGCACCGTCGGGGAGCATCAGCCCGGGGGCGTTGGGGTCGATGGCCGGGGGCGGGGACGCCGAGGCGGCGGAACCGGGGGGATCGTCGGCGTACGCGACGGGCACGACGATGGGCCCCAGGGCGACGGATGCGACCAGAAGGGCGGCGAGGCGGCGGTATGTCGTCGTCATGTCGTCGCCTCAGGAGAGCTTGAGAGTGGCGGGTTCGAAGGTGGGGAGCTGGAAGGAGACGTCGGTGGTGGCGGGGGGTGGGGCCGGGAATTGCATGAAGACGGCGGTGGACTTGCCGGGGCCGAGGCTGTCGAGCCCGATCGTTGTCAGCGGCCGCCCGTCCGTGTCCCGCAGCACGTAGTACCGCTTCTTCCCCACAGCATCCACAAGGGTGGCACCACCCAGTGAGGTCCCGTGCTTGACCACTTCGGTCTCGTCCCCACTCGTTCGGGCGGGGATGGCCACGACAGCCTCGGCCGTGTTCCGGAGTCGCCCCTTGACCGTAAGGAACCCGCCAGCGTCTCGTTCGACCGAGTTCACAACCAGCTCAAGTCCCTTCTGCCCCTTGATAACAGCCAGCTCCTCAGCAGGCTCCTCGGCGCTGGGCTGCTCCTGACCGCCTTGGGTCTTCTGAGGCGAACCCGTCGTCGTCGCGGCCGGCTTGTCCGCCTTCGGCTTCTCCTCAGCTCCGCAGCCGACCGCGAGGAGCGCGACCGACGCGATCGCGAGGGAGGTCAGCCCCTTTCGTGCGTACCGAACATTCATGAAGCGCGCTTCCTTCATTCGTCGTTGCCGGCCAGTCGGACAGTGAAGAGATCTACGGCACTAGGCAGTGTCGGGTCCGCGGGATCGATCGTCCAGGACTCCTCACCGCAGGTGAGCCCAGTAATCGGCTCGGGTTCCGGCTCGGGCTCGGGCTCCTCACCTGGTTCCGTCGGGTCGGGATCCGGCTCGGTTTCCTCCGGGATCGGATCTTCCGAAGGCGTGAAGTCACACTTCGGCTCGATCACCGCCTGCGCGGACGCGGTGGCATCTCGCGACTCCCCGCCCGTCGTGACCACCGTGACGCTGAAGCCATCACCCACCGAGGCAGGTGGCACACAGCCACGACCAGAGAGCTTGGCCTCGTTGCGCCCTGCGAATACTTCCGCCTGCTCGCACGCTGCCGGGCCGTCGTATGTCACGCCGCGTAGAAATCCGTCCCACTGATCCGGGGAGAGAATCACGTCGAGCCAGCCCTCTCGGAGCTGTTCTCGGGCATCCTGAGCAGCCGCCAGGGCTGCCGCATCTGCCGCGGTCTGAGCGCTGTTCCGCGTGAATGCGGCCTGCCCCAGCGCGAAGTAGGCGAAAGCCAGGAACAGCAGTCCCCCGATCGCAGCGATGTAGACCGGGAACGCCTGCCCTGAATCACGCCGCCCGCGTACAGCGGCAGCTACTCGCCGCCACCGCCAGTCAGATCGGCAATCTTCTGACTGATCGCGGTCTTGATCGACTGCCCGATATCCGTGCCGGTGATCGCCACCACAATCGCCACCACCACCACAATGATCCCCAAGTACTCCACCGCCGTCTGCCCGCGGTCCCTGCCCCTGGACGCCGTCCAAGCCGCAAGTTCGAGCCTGGCCTTCGTCAGGGCCTTCAGCATCGCGTCGTTCATCGTGGTCCCCTCCGCGTTCAGACGCCTGTGCTTGGGCACGGTTCGCCGACGGGGGGGTCGGCGGACAGGGCCCGTGGGCCGTGTGGGCCCTGGTCATCGGGTGGGCCTGGTGCCCAGCCAGGAGGTGGGGGTGGCGGTTTGACGGTTGTCGAGGTCCGTCGCGATCGCGTCCATCACTCCCCCTCCCTCACACTCAGTCCGCACTGTGGCACATCCTGTTGCGCGCGCGAAGGCCTTTCTCCCGAATATGTCATCGGCCGGCTGCCTCCTCGGCCGCTCACTCGCCCGTCACCGACCCGAAGTCCGTGCCCGTGCCCAGGAACAGGCCCGCGCCCAGCAGGATCATCGTCGCCGGGACCATCAGGGTCGTGATGACCATGGTCGCCTTGGGGACCGCCTTCGCCGCCTTGCGGCGGGCGTTCTGGGCGTCCGTTCGCCGCATGTCGTTGGCGATCTGTATCAGCGTGTCCACGATCGGCGCGCCCAGTTCCTCGCCCTGCTGGAGGGCGGTGACGAACTGGGCGACCTGCTCGGAGTCGTTGCGGCGGCGCAGTTCGTCGAAGGCCTGGCGGCGGCTGACGCCCATGTCCATCTGGCGGAGGGTGATGCGGAGTTCGTCGGCCCAGGGTCCCTCGTACTTCTCGGCGACGCGTTCGAGGGCCTGGCGGAAGCCGAGGCCGGCCGAGACGACGACGGCCAGGACGTCCAGGAAGTCCGGCAGGGTGCGTTCGATCTGGTCCTTGCGGATGCGGACCGCCGACCAGATGCCGACCTCCGTCCAGAACGCGCCGAAGGCGAAGAGGAGGAGGGCGACGAGGAAGGACCCCTTCGACAGCATGAGCAGGCCGCCCAGGAGGCCGAGGAAGCCGTAGACCGCCCGCCTCGCCCCGTACCGGTCGATGGTGAGGCCGCCGGGGTTTCCCGCGAGGTCGATGCGGCGCCGGACCGCGTTGACCCGCTTGGGGCCCATCAGGCGGAGCACCGCCGGCGACCAGCGCATGCCCAGGCGGTCGACGGCCGAGTCGACGGCCCCCGTGCGGGTGGCGCCGACCTCAAGGGCGAGCCGGAGGTCGTCGGGGAGCTTGGCGTCCGCGCGGTAGAGGCGGAGTCCGTACGCGACCCCGGCTACGGCGAGGCCGGCGAGGAGGGCGAGGAGGAGGTCCATGGTGGCAGTCCCGTCCCTACACGTCGATCTTCGAGAAGCGGCGGATGGCGATGAAGCCGACCGCGTACAGGGCGAACGCGGCGACGACGGCGAACTGTCCGACGCCCGAACCGGTCATCCGGTCCAGGGCGCCGGGCTGCATGTTGTCGATGAGCAGGAGCGAGCCGACGCCGATGACGGGGACGGAGTACGCGGTCATGCTCACCTGGGAGAGCTGGGTGCGGACCTCGCGACGGGTCTCCTTGCGTTCCTCAAGGGTCTCGGTGAGGTTGCGCAGGGAGGAGACGACGGTGCCGCCGGCCCGGTTGGCGAGGACGAGGGTGGTGACGAGGACGACGAGTTCGCGGGAGGGGAGGCGTTCGGCCAGCTCTCCCAGTGCGTCGTCGAGCGGGGTGCCCACGGCCAGCTGCTGGGCCACCTTCTCCAGTTCGTCGCCGGCCGGGGCCTCCAGCTCGTCGGCGGCCAGGCTGAGGGCCATCCGGAGGGCGAGCCCGGCCTGGGTGGCGTTGGCCAGGATGCGGGAGAGTTCGGGGAGTTGGTTGATGAACTTCTCGATGCGCTTCTGGCGCTGCCAGCTGAGGTAGCCCATGGCGACCCAGATGCCGAGGAGTCCGCAGATCGGGCCGAAGAACGGGGACAGCGCGGCCTGGCCGACGACCCAGAGGACGGCCACGGTCGCCGCGAGGGCCACGGTGAACTCGCCGGGCGTGACGTCGAGTCCGGTGGCAGCGATCCGCAGTTCCAGTTTCCGGCCGAGAGCCGTGCCGCGGACGCGCCGGTCGACGCCCCGGAAGCGACGCCTGCGCCTGCCCGCGGCCTCGGGCAGGCCCGACTCGTCCAGCCGGGCGACGAGCTCCGCGTGACGGCGGGCCCCGCTCGCGTACAGCTGGACGCCCGTGATGCCCAGGACGCAGGCGAGCAGGGTCACGCCCGCGGTCAGCCAGAAGGGGTCGGTCATCATTCCGCCTCTCGGGTGGCCAGGTGGGCGTCGGTGGCGGCCACACCGAAGGCCTGCGGGATGGGCTGTCCGGCCAGGTAGAGGCGCTCGGCGACCCGCCGCGGCAGCGGGTGGTACGTGAACTGCCCGTACACCCGTCCGTCGGCGGCGACCGGCTGCGCGTGGAAGCGGCAGACCGTGGCCAGGAGGAACCGCTCGCGCCCGTGGGAGGCGAGGACGGATATCTCGGTGATCCGGCGGGTGCCGTCGGGGTGCCGGGTGAGCTGGACGAGGACGTCGACGGCGCTGTTGATCTGGTCGCGGAGCGCCTCGAACGGCACCTTGACCTCGGACATCGAGGCCAGGGTCTGGAGGCGCATGAGCGCGTCCTCGGCCGAGTTTGCGTGGACGGTCGCGAGCGAACCGTCGTGGCCGGTGGACATCGCCTGGAGCATGTCGAGGGTCTCGCCGCCCCGGACCTCTCCGACGATGATCCGGTCGGGCCGCATGCGGAGGGAGTTGCGGACGAGGTCGCGGATGGAGATGGCCCCGCGGCCCTCGATGTTCGGAGGGCGGGCTTCCAGACGGATCACGTGCGACTGCTGGAGCTGGAGCTCGGCCGAGTCCTCGATGGTGATGATCCGCTCGCCGTCGGGCACGAGACCGGAGAGGGCGTTGAGGAGGGTGGTCTTCCCGGTGCCGGTGGCGCCGGAGACGATCAGGTTGAACTTGGCCTGAACGAGTCCCGACAGCAGGAGCAGCATCTGCTCGTCGAGGGAGCCGAGGCCGATCATCTCGTGCAGCGTGTACGCGCGGGGGAAGCGGCGGATGGTGAGGGTGGCCCCGGTGAGCGAGAGCGGCGGAATGATGACGTTGACGCGCTCGCCGGAGGGCAGCCGGGCGTCGACCATCGGATTCGACTCGTCGACGCGCCGGTTGACGGTGGACACGATCCGCTCGATGGTCTGCATCAGCTGGTCGTGGGAGGCGAAGCGGAGCGGGAGCAGTTCGACGCGTCCCGCGCGCTCGATGAAGATCTGGTCGGGGCCGTTGACCATGATCTCCGTGATCGAGGCGTCTTCGAGGAGCGGTTCGAGTACGCCGAGACCGAGGGCCTCGTCGACGACCCGGCGGATCAGCTGGGCCCGCTCGGCGGTGGAGAGGACGGGCCCCTCACGGCTGATGATGTGCCCGAGGACGCGCTCCAGGCGGGCGCGCCGCTCGGCGGCCGCCAGCGCGGACATCTCGGTGAGGTCGATCTCCTCCAGGAGTTTGGCCCGGAAGGCGGCCACGAGGTGGCCGTCCTCCCTGGCCGCGGCGCCGCCGCCGTGGTCCTCGGGGGCGTTGATCCGGGCTCGCAGACTCATGACTCGTCGTCCCTTCTCACTCGTCCTCCTCGTCGGGCAGGGGCATGACGGCGGTCTTGGTCACGGGGTCGAAGGTCCAGAAGGGGACGACGGAGGGGATGGTGACGGTGACGGTGTAGACGGCCTCCCCGTCTCCGCCGCCGGGCGAGACGGTGGAGCGCGACGCGATCCAGCCGCTGACGGCCGCGGCGGCGGCCGCGTCGGGACTGGTCGCCTCGTTGTCGTCGCTCGCGGCCCTCGCGGCCGCGCGCGCGGCCGTGCCCGCCTGCTGGGCGGCGTACGCGGCGACCCCGAGCTGGAGCCCGGCGAGTCCGACGAGGAGCAGGATCGGCAGGAAGCCGAGGTACTCGATGGCGGCCTGGCCTCGGTCGCGCCGTCCCTTGCGGAGGTCGCTTCTCATGGCGTGAGGCCCCTCTCGTCCACGGCGCCCGCCTTGCCCTCGACCGAGAAGAGGCCTCCCACGCCCGGGAACAGGACCGGGACCTGGAGGGTGACCACGGCGTAGGACATGCCGTCGCCCGGGCTTGAACAGTTCACCTGCGCGGACCAGGCTCCGTCCAGATGGCGCCGGGCGGCGCCCTCGCAGTCGCCCTGCACCGCTTGCTCCCTCGCCCCCTCGTCCGCCGCGTTCCCCGCCAGCGTGTACGTGTAGCCGACCAGGACGACCTGCCAGAGCAGGGCGAGGGTGAGCAGGATGACGGGCACCATGCCGACGAACTCGACCGCCACCTGCCCCCTGTCGTCGTCCCGGATCGTGGTCATCGTTCAGCGCCCTCCGGTGCGGCGTCGAAGGCCCAGCGAGCCCCGGTCGCCCGCGCGCGCGAGCTGCTTGCCGGGCTGGCCGGACGTCGGCGCGGCGGCCGGGGCCTGGACCAGGCCCAGCTCGCCCGCGAGGGCCCACAGTGCCTGCTTGACCGTCGACTTGGCGTCGAGTTCGTGGAGCCGGCCCGCGTCGACGACGGCCTGGAGTTCCTTGAAGTGGGCGGGGACGGCGACGCCCGCGATCCGGGTGCCGGTGATCTTCTGGACGAGGGGCGGCTGGATCTCGGTGGAGCGGTGGTGGCGGTTGACCAGGGTGACCGTCTCCTCGGCCTTGCGGACCTGGAGCCGTTCCCACATGCGTACGGTCCGCTTGGCTGCCCGGACGGCGACCACGTCCGGAGTGGCGACGAGGACGGCGGTGTCGGCCATCTCGATGGCGGCGGCGTTGGCGCTGTTGAGCTGGGAGCCGCAGTCGACGACGACGACCTCGTGCCGGCCGCGCAGGGCGCTGACGATCTGGCGGGCGGCGCGGTCGGTGACCTCCTCGCCGCGCTCGCCCTCCGCGGGGGCGAGGAGTAGGGAGAGGCCGGTCTCGTGGACGTACACCGCGTCCTGGAGGACGCGCGGCGAGATGTCGGCGATGGACGCGAGGTCGGCGACGGAGCGCCGGAACTGGACGTCGAGGTACGAGGCGATGTCGCCGCTCTGGAGGTCCATGTCGACGAGGGCGACGGTCCGCCCGGAGGCGCGGGCCGCGAGGGCGAGGTGGACGGCGGTGACGGTGGTGCCGACCCCGCCCTTGGCGCCGCTGACGGTGACGACGGTGCCGCCGGGGCCGGTGATCTGCTCCGCGCCCGCGCCGAGGTGGCGGCGGACGCCGACGGACCACTGGGCGGCGGCCTGGACGCGGCTGGCGAGTTCCTCGTACCCGAGGGGGAGCGTGACGAGGCCTCGGGCTCCGGAGTCCATGGCGGCGGAGAAGAGGACGGGGCTCGCGTCGGCGGTGATGAGGACGACGCCGACGGCGGGGAAGCGGAGGGCGACCTCGCGGACGAGTTCGAGCGCGGGGACGGGGCCGATCCGCTCGTGGACGAGGACGACCTCGGGAAGCTCGTCGAGGGAGGCGGCGGCGAGCCGCGCGAGGGTGTCGACGAGCTGGGTGGAGTCGGTGACCGGCGGGGCGGGTTCGGCGTCGGGGAGCTGGCCGATCAGGGTGGTGACCGACCGGGCCGCGTCGGGGTCGCCGACGGCCGGCAGGATCCTGGTGGTCATACCGGCCTCACTTGTCGTTTTCGAGCGTGTAGGTGCGGTCGCGCTGGTCGGACGGGGCGCCGCCGGTGGTGGGGGCGACGAGGGCGAGGCGTACGTGCTCGGCGAAGGACTCGGCGTACGCGACGCGCTGGGCGTCGAGGGTGGAGAGGGCGAAGGAGATCGGCACGGCCCCGTTGGTGCGCCCGGTGCGGTCGGAGCTGTCGCGGATCGCGGTGAGCTTGCCGACGTCGAGGACGCGGGCACTGGCGACGATCATGCGGGACTGGGAGGGCTCGCCCTTCTTCTCGCCCTCGAAGGTGGCGTAGATGTTGACGGTGGCGCCGGCGGTGATCTTGCCCGCGACGCCGGTGGCCGCGTCGATCATGATGGCGATCTCCTGCTGGCCCGGCTGGAGTTCGGGCTTCTCGACGATCATGTCGGACTGCAGGAGGGAGCCGGCCTTGAGCTGCGTGACGGCGATCCGGCCCTCGATCTGACGCAGGTCGGTGACGGCGGTCTCCGAGAGCCACCGCTTGGGCATGGAGATCTTCTCGAACTGGCTCGCCCTGAGGGGGGCGTACGGTTCCACGTCGTCCTTGATCCGGTACGCGGTGGTCTCCGGGCCGACCTTGGAGTTCACGTCGCTGATGACGGCGAGCACACCGGCGAAGGCGCCGAGGGCGCACAGGACGGACAGCAGCAGCAGGATGACGCCGCGGCGCTGGCGGGAGTTCATGGCCGTACTACCTCGTTCGGAGACGTGGGTCCGGGGCGGACGGGAGCGGGCGGTCGGGTGCGGGAGGAGTGGTCACTGAGGGGCCAAGGGGGAGGGGGCGCGGAGCTGTTCACGGCAGCGCACGGGTGGGATTCACCTGCACGTTCGCGGGGGTCAGCTCGGTGTACGAAGTCGAGTGCGGGGCCTGGTGCCGGCCCGGGTGCGAGCCCGCCTGCTGGTCCGGGTGCGAGCCCGCTTGTTGGACCGTGTACGTGCCCGCCGGTCGGGCCGTCCCCGCCCCCGCTCCCGCCCCGAGTGCGCGGGGGTCGCCGTCGCGCCGCCCCCCGCCCGAGGCGCTGAGCGCGCGACCGCCCTGCTCCGGCACCGCCCCCACCCGCAGCGGCGCCCCGCAGAAGCCGCAGCGGTCGCCGATGAGGTCCATCGCGCACCAGTGGCAGGTCTCGCGGCGTACGGAGGAGACGAGCTGGTAGAGGACGGGCAGGTCGGGGAGGTACGCGGCGAACTCGACGACCTTGCCCGTTCCCCACCAGCCGGGCGAGGCCTCGGGCAGGGGGGTCTCCTGGACGGGACCCTGGATCCGCCACCGGGGTACGAGGGTGGTGGTGGGCCAGTCGGTCTGGAGCTGGCCTCGGGCGAGCAGCAGTTCGGTGGTGAACTCCGGTCCGGGCAGGGGTTCCTCGCCGTTTCCGACGCGCACGATCTGCGCGGTCGGTCCGGCGAGTACGGCGAAGTGGGCGCCGGGCAGCCAGCCTTTGAGGTGGGATCCGAGGCTGACGGGCACGCGGTCGAGCCGGGAGACGGAGCCGAGGACGGCGCCCGCGTAGATGTAGTGGGCGAGCAGCCGGGCGGCGGAGGCGAGGACGCCGGGGCTGAAGTCGCAGGCGGCCAGCTGGCGGAGCTGGCGGACGAGTACGGCCGCTCCGAGGGGTGGCAGGTCGGTCCTGACCAGGGCGATCCGGTCGCTTTCGAGCAGGGCGCGGACGGCGCGGAGCCGTTGCTCGACGGCGGGCGGGGCGGAGGTGGGACAGACGACGACCACGTGCCCGTATCGCGCGATGAGCTGCTGCATGTCGGCGATCGAGGCGTCGAGCGACTGGGTTTCGGGGGCCGGGAGGACGGTGGCGTGCGGGGTTCCGGGGTCGGTCGGCGGCAGCGCCAGGTCGGCACTGGTGACCGCGATCGCTGTCGGCACGTCGGACCCCCCGTCCCCTTCGGCCTCCGGTGCCCCGGGGGCCGCGGATCACTTACCGCGTTCGCGGCGTCACCGCAGGGTGCAGCCGCCTCTGCACCTTATCCACGTACCCCGGGGTGGTGAACACACAATCCGCCAAGCTGCCCCCATTTCTTTGGGCCCGGGACGCGGGTCCCTCGACCCTTCCCACCCGCTCCGAACAGGGCTTGTTGCCAGAGGTCTTGACAATGCGATTGGTCTGGACCAACTTGTTCCGACAACGGTGGCCACCGTCCGCACTTCCCCGTAGTCCCCCGTAGTCCCCCGTACTCCCCCCGCACAGCCCCGTACTTCCGCATGCCCTCGTACCCCCGTACGAGCCCCTCCGTGCGACGACGTACGGCACCTCCACATCCCCCACATCCCCAACTCCCCTCCGGAGGATGCACGTGGACCGCACCACCACCCGCCCGCACGGACGCCGCTGGCTCGGCGGAGCCCTCGCGCTCGCCGTCGGCTCCGGGCTCGTCCTCGTCGGCGGAGCCGGCACCGCGCAGGCGGCCGACGTCAACGTCGCCAAGAACGCCGGTTTCGAGAACGGCCTCGCCAACTGGTCCTGTTCCGCGGGGAGCGGCGCCGCCGTCTCCTCCCCGGTCCGCACCGGGGCCGGCGCGCTGCGCGCCACCCCGGCCGGTCTCGACAACGCCAAGTGCGTGCAGACCGTGGCCGTGAAGCCCAACTCGACGTACACGCTGAGCGCCTGGGTCCAGGGCGGCTACGCCTACCTCGGCGCCAACAACACCGGGACCGGCTCCGGCAGCGTCTCCACGTGGACGCCCGACAGCGCCGCCTGGAAGCAGCTCACCACCACCTTCACCACCGGGGCGAGCACCACCTCGGTCGAGATCTACACCCACGGCTGGTACGGGACGTCCCCCTACCTCGTCGACGACGTCAGCGTCTTCGGACCCGACGGGGGCGGCGGGCAGGACCCCGACCCGGTCGTCCCGGCCACCCCGGCCGGCCTCGCCGCGGGCACCGTCACCTCCTCCTCCGTCGCCCTGAGCTGGGGCGCGGTCTCCGGCGCCACGGGCTACAAGGTCTACCGGGACGGTGCCAACCCGCAGGCGGTCACCGGCACTTCGGCCACCGTCACGGGGCTCACCGCCGACACCGCGTACCAGTTCCAGGTCGCCGCGACGAACTCCGCGGGCGAGTCCGCGAAGTCCACCGCCGTCTCCGCGCGGACCGCCAAGGTCACCGACCCGGGCCCCGGCCCGGCCGTGCCCAAGCACGCCCTGACCGGCTACTGGCAGAACTTCAACAACGGCGCCACGGTCCAGAAGCTGCGGGACGTGCAGTCGCAGTACGACATCATCGCCGTGTCCTTCGCCGACTCGACGACCACGGCCGGCCAGATCGTCTTCAACCTCGACCCGGCCGTCGGCTACGCCTCGACCGCCGACTTCAAGGCCGACATCGCCGCGAAGAAGGCCGCCGGCAAGTCCGTCGTCATCTCGGTCGGCGGCGAGAAGGGGAACGTCACGATCAACAGTGACGCCTCCGCGACCGCCTTCGCCGACAGCGCGTACGCCCTGATGCAGGAGTACGGCTTCAGCGGCGTCGACATCGACCTCGAGCACGGCATCAACGCGACCTACCTGACCAAGGCGCTGCGTCAGCTGTCCGCCAAGGCCGGTTCGTCGCTGGTCCTGACGATGGCCCCGCAGACCATCGACATGCAGAGCACGGGCACCGAGTACTTCAAGGCGGCGCTCGCCGTGAAGGACATCCTCACGGTCGTCAACATGCAGTACTACAACAGCGGTTCGATGCTCGGCTGCGACGGCAAGGTCTACAGCCAGGGTTCGGTGGACTTCCTCACCGCGCTCGCCTGCATCCAGATCCAGGGCGGTCTCTCCCCGTCGCAGGTCGGTCTGGGCGTCCCGGCCTCCTCGCGGGGCGCGGGCAGCGGCTACGTCGACCCGCAGATCGTGAAGAACGCGCTCGACTGCCTGACCAAGCTCACGAGCTGCGGCACCTTCAAGCCGGCCCAGGCCTGGCCGACGCTGCGCGGCGCGATGACCTGGTCGACCAACTGGGACGCGACGGCCGGCAACGCCTGGTCGAACGCGGTCGGCCCACACGTCCACAACCTGCCGTAACGACACACAGCCGTACGGACGTCACACCGCAGCGCCGCCGGTCCCCCGGCGGCGCTGCGCCGTTTCGTCAGGCGGGACGGAACAGGGCCAGGACCCGTTCGAGGCCGTGGACCCACTCGTCGACCCTGGCCGCCCGGCGGCCGTCGATCTCGCAGGTGTAGTCGGTGCCGTCGTACAGGACGACGGCGATGCGCAGCCACCGGCCGCGCCGGGTCCGCTCGTACCGTACGGCCCTGATCTCGGGCCAGCTGAACTCGGCTTCGTCGTCGAGGAGTTGCAGACAGATTCCGGCGCCGTCCACGACGATCCCGTAGATGCTGTCGGCGGCGACGAACTCCGGGACGGGCTGCGGGGGCGCGACGGGAGGCGGCGGGACGAAGAGGGTGGGCGTGGGCGGCCCGAATCCCGGCGGGATCGAGTCACGGGGAGGCGGGGGCGCGTACGGCGACGGGACCGAGCCGTGCGGATGCGGGGCCGCGTACGGCGACGGGACCGCGGTCTGCGGCGGCACGGGCGGCGACGGGATCAGGCCCTGGGGCGGCCCGTACGACGGCGGGATCGAGTCATGCGGCGGCCCGAACCCCGACGGGGCCGGATGCTGGGGCGTCGCGGGCGCGTCGACGGCCGTCGGCGGCGGCACCGTCCCCGCCGCGTCCCGCACCCCCTCCCCCAGGGCGTCCAGGATCTCCTCCGGCGCGGGCCGTTCGGCCGGGTTCTTGGCGAGGCAGCGCCCCACGAGCCCGCGCAGGGCCTCGGGCACGGAGGCGAGGTCCGGGTCCTCGTGCACCGCGCGGTACATGAGCCCCATCGGGGTGCCGTCCCCGAAGGGCCGGCCGCCCGCCGCGGCGACGAGCACGGCGCCGAGGGCGAAGACGTCGGCGGCGCCCGTGACCTCCTCGCCGAGGGCCTGTTCGGGGGCGAGGTAGCCGGGGGTGCCGAAGGCCGAGCCGGTGGCGGTGAGCCGGGTCGACTCCACCGCGCGGGCGATCCCGAAGTCGAGGACGCGGGGCCCGTCGGAAGCCATGACGATGTTGCCGGGCTTGAGGTCGCGGTGGACGAGCCCGCAGGCGTGGATGGCCTCCAACGCCTCGGCGAGCGCGGCCCCGAGCGCGCGCAGCCGCCCCTCGCCCATGGGGCCCTGGGCGGTGACGAGGGCCGAGAGGGTGGGGCCGGGGATGTAGGCGGTGGCGAGCCAGGGCGCCTCGGCGTCGGGGTCGGCGTCGACGACCTGCGCGGTGTGGAAGCCGCCGACCTGCCGGGCGGCGGCGACCTCGGCGCGGAAGCGCGCGCGGAAGGAGGGGTCGGCGGCGAGTTCCGGCCGGGCCACCTTGACGGCGACGGCGCGCCCGCCGCGCGATCGGGCCAGATAGACGGTGCCCATGCCGCCTTCGCCTAGTTTGTGCTCGATGACGTATCTACCGATGAGGGTCCCCACGCGGGACAGTATGGCCGAACTCCTCATCTTGACCCGTCCATGACATGGCTTCACCATGTGCCGGAACGCGCAACCACCCGCACGAGCTTGTCGCACCCCCCACCCTCCCCACCCAGGAGACAGCATGCGACGTCCCAACCACGGCAGAAGGTCCGCCACCCTCGCGGCCCTCGTGGCGCTCGCCCTCGCGGCGCCCCTCTCCGCCCTCACCACGCCCGCCGGGGCCGACCCGTCGTCGACCGCCGCCCGTATCGCCGCAGGGGCCGATGAGGTGATCCGGCAGTACGAGGTCGCCGGGCCCTCCACCCCGGCCGCCCGCACCGCGCTCACCGCCACCGGCGTCTCCATCGACGAGGTCGACGCCCGCTCGGTCGTGGTCAGCGCCAACACCGAACAGCTCAGGAACCTCAAGGCGCTCGGCTACAAGCCGATCGCCCTGCCCGGCCCGCCGAACCGCGCGGCCGAGGGCGGCCAGACCGTCGGCCCGCTCGACTTCCCCTCCGCCGACGCGAGGTACCACAACTACGCGGAGATGAACGCGGAGATCGACCAGCGCCTCGCCCAGTACCCCTCGATCATGCGCAAGCAGGTGATCGGGAAGACGTACCAGGGCAGGGACATCGTCGCCATCAAGATCAGCGACAACGTCGCCACCGACGAGAACGAGCCGGAAGTCCTCTTCACCCACCACCAGCACGCCCGCGAGCACCTCACCGTCGAGATGGCGCTGTACCTCCTGCGCGAGCTCGGCGCGGGCTACGGCAGCGACTCCCGGGTCACCAACGCCGTCAACGGGCGCGAGATCTGGATCGTCCCGGACCTCAACCCGGACGGCGGCGAGTACGACATCGCGAGCGGCTCCTACCGCAGCTGGCGCAAGAACCGGCAGCCCAACTCCGGATCCTCGTACATCGGCACGGACATGAACCGGAACTGGGACTACAAGTGGGGCTGCTGCGGCGGCTCTTCGAGCTCCAAGAGCTCCGAGACGTACCGTGGCGCGGCCCCCGAGTCCGCCCCCGAGGTGAAGGTCGTCGCCGACTTCGTCCGCTCCCGGGTGGTCGGCGGCAAGCAGCAGATCACCGCGGCCATCGACTTCCACACGTACAGCGAGCTCGTGCTCTGGCCCTTCGGCTGGACCACGGCCAACACCGCACCGGGCATGACGCTCGACGACCGGAACGCCTTCGCCGCGGTCGGCGGCAAGATGGCGGCCAGCAACGGCTACACGCCCGAGCAGTCCAGCGACCTCTACATCACGGACGGCTCGATCGACGACTACCTGTGGGGCGCGCAGAGGATCTTCGCGTACACCTTCGAGATGTACCCGTCCTCGTCCGGCGGCGGCGGCTTCTACCCGCCCGACGAGGTCATCGAGCGCGAGACGAGCCGCAACCGCGACGCCGTCCTGCAGCTCCTGGAGAACGCGGACTGCATGTACCGCTCGATCGGCAAGCAGGCGCAGTACTGCGCGGCCTGACGACCGGTGACTGACGGGGCGCCCCGACCGGGTCGGTCGGGGCGCCCTGTCGCGTACCGGTCTCAGCCGAGGACGGCCAGCGCGTCGATCTCGATGAGGAGGCCGGCCGGGAGGCCGACGTAGACGGTCGTGCGGGCGGAGGCCGGGGCCTTGAGGCCCTCGTCCTGGAAGTACTGGTTGTAGATGGCGTTCATCTCGGCGAAGTGGTCCACGTCCGTCAGGTAGACGCGCATCATCATCACGTCGTCCCAGCTCGCGCCGCCCTCCTCCAGGATCGCCTTGACGTTGGCGAAGGTCTGGAGGGTCTGCTCGCGCAGGGTCGGACCGGCGACCGTCGGGGCCTGGCCCTCGACGGCCGGCAGGAAGCCGACCTGGCCCGCGACCTGGAGGATGTTGCCCTTCTTCACACCGTGCGAGAACTTCGCCGGCGGGGCGGTGTGGGTGGCGGGCGTGAGGGCGGTCTTCTCGGTCATTCGCTGTCCTTGGACTCGGTCGGGGCGTTGCCGGAGTACTCCCGGCTGATGGCGTCCGCGGTGCGGCGCACCTGCGGGAGGAGGGTGAGGAGTTCCTCGGCCGTGACGACCACGTTGGGCGCCGAGACCGACATGGCGGCGACGACGCGCCCGTCGGCGCCGCGGATGGGTGCGCCGACGCAGTTGATGGACTCCTCGTGGCCGCCGAGGTCGGTGGCCCAGCCCTGTTCGCGTACGGTCGCCAGCTCCTTGAGGAAGGCGGCGGCGTTCGGGGTCGAACGGGGTGTGTACGGGGGGTAGTCGAGCTTCGCGGCGACGGCACGGCGCTCGGGCTCGGGCAGGTCGGCGAGGAGCAGCTTGGCGACGGCGGCGACGGTGATCGCGACGGGCTTGCCGATGCGCGAGTACATGCGGACCGGGTAGCGGCTCTCGACCTTGTCGATGTAGACGACCTCGCCCTCCTCGTACACGGCGAGGTGGATCGTGTGCCCGATCCGCTCGTTGAGGGCCGCCAGGTAGGGGTGGGCGATCTCGCGGATGTCGAGGTTCTCGACGGCCTCCTGCGCGAGCGCGAAGAGCCGGGCGCCGAGCCGGTAGCGCTGGTCCTGCTGCCGGTGCACGAGTCCGTGCTCGTGCAGCGTGCGCAGCAGCCGCAGGGCCGTGGACTTGTGGACGCCGAGCCGCTCGGCGACCTGCCCGAGGTCGGCGGGGCCCTGGGCGAGCAGCGGCAGGATGCTGAGCGCCCGGTCGACGGTCTGGCTCATGGCGTACGTACCTCCTGGTCGTCCCCGGTCCAGCCGGGGCCGAGGTGAAGTGTGCCCCAGGCCGTGTCGTCGAGTGCGGCCAGCCGGTCGGCGTGGGCGCGGCGGGGCGGCGGGGCGAGGTCGCCGGGGACGGTGAGGGCGGCGGCGGCCATGAGGTGTCCGTGGCGGAGCCGGGTCCGTACGTCGAGCCCGCGCAGGGTGGCGGAGAGGAACCCGGCGGCGAAGGCGTCCCCGGCGCCGACGGGGGAGATGACGGTGACGTGGGGGGCGGGGGTGTGGGTGGCGGTGTCCGGGGTCAGGCACCCGGACCCCGTAGGGCCTTCGGCCGTGTCCTCGCACGCCGGACGGGCTGAAGATCCAGCCGGGCCGCGTTCGAACGCCACCGCCCCCTCCGCGCCCCGCTTCACCACCAGCACCGCGGGCTCCGGCAGCAGCGCGCGGAGGGTGGCGGGATCGCCCACCCCCCACAGCCGCTCCGCCTCGTCCTCCCCGACGAAGACGACGTCGGCCCGGCGCGCCAGGTCGAGCAGGACGGCGGCGGCGTGGGCGGTGTCGTCTCGCCACAGGCCGGGTCGGTGGTTCACGTCGAAGGAGACGAGCGGCCGGCCGGGGCACGGGGCGGTGAGGTCCCGCATCAGGGCCAGGCAGTCGGCGGAGAGCGCCGCGGTGATGCCGGTGACGTGGAGGATCCGGGCGTCGGCGACGGAGTCGTACGGGACGGTCGTCGGCGACATCGCGGAGGCGGCCGAACCGGCCCGGTAGTAGACGACCTCGTGGGCGGCGGTCGCCCGGTCCTCGTCGGTGCGGAAGTAGACGCCCGTCGGCCGGTGCGGGTCACGCCGGACGGCGCCGACGTCGACTCCGTACCCGCCGATCGTCTCGACGAGGTGGTCCCCGAAGCCGTCGCGGCCGACGCGGCCGACCCACCGGACCCGGTGCCCCGCGGCGGCGAGGGCGCAGGCGACGTTGGACTCGGCGCCGCCGATCGCGCGGGCGAACGAGGGGACGTCGGCGAGGCGGCCCGGCCGGGCGGGAAGGAAGGTGACCATGGACTCGCCGAGGCAGACGACATCAGGGGCCACGGCGGTCGGCGCGTCCCGGTCCGGGTCCGCGGGCGCGTGTCCGCTCACTCTCGGGCTCCCTGTGACTCCTACGGGTCCATTGACCCGGCCTTGGCCCGGATGTTAGACAGCGATGATCAATATGCGCAATGCGTGTTGCACATCATGCAACACGTGTTGATAACCCTCGACGAGGAGGCCCCATGCCCGACCTGGCGAACAGGACGCCCGACCTGGCGAACGAGCGCGTCGACCACCGCTTCAAGGCCCTGCCCCCGGACGCCGAGGGCCTGACCGTCGGCGAGCTCGCCGCCCAGCGGCGCAACCTCTTCACCGGCGGCTTCACCACCCCCGTGCTCGCCCTCTCGGCCGAGTCCGTCGAACACAACCTGCGCCTCCTGGAGACGTACGCCGAGCGCCACGGCCTGGCCTTCGCCCCGCACGGCAAGACGTCCATGGCCCCCCGGCTCTTCGACCGGCAGCTGGAGCACGGCGCCTGGGGCATCACCGCCGCCGTGCCCCACCAGGCCCGCGTCTACCGGGCCCACGGCATCGCCCGGATCTTCCTCGCGAACGAGGTCGTCGACCCGGTCGCCCTCCGCTGGGTCGCCGGCGAGCTGGACGCCGACCCGGACTTCCGCTTCCTCTGCTACGTCGACTCCGTGCGGGGCGTCGAGCTGATGGACGGGGCCCTGCGCGCCGCGGGCGCCACCCGCCCCGTGGACGTGGTCGTCGAGCTGGCCGCCGGCGCGACCGGGCGTACGGGCGTACGGACGGAGGCGGAGTGCGCGGCCGTCGCCGACGCGGTCGCGGACGCCCCGACCCTGCGGCTCGTCGGCGTCGCCGGATACGAGGGCACGATGCCCGGGGCCGACGGCGACCGGGTCAGGGAGTGGCTGAACCGGCTGGTCGCGCTCGCGGCCGACTTCGACAAGGCCGGCCGCTTCGACCCCGCCATCGGCGAGATCGTGGTGAGCGCGGGCGGAAGCGAGTGGTTCGACGCGGTCGCCGATGTCTTCGCGGAGATCCCCGGACTCTCCCTCCCCGTCCTGAAGCTGCTGCGCTCCGGCGCGTACGTCTCGCACGACGACGGGCAGTACCGCGAGCGGACCCCCTTCAACCGGGTCCCCGAGGAGGGCGCCCTGGAGCCCGCGTTCCGCCTCTGGTCGCAGGTCGTCTCCCGCCCCACCCCCGAGCAGGCCTTCACCAACGCCGGCAAGCGCGACGCCGCCCACGACCTGCACCTCCCCGAGGCGCAGGTGGTCCGCGACGCCCGCACCGGCGAGATCCGTCCCGCCGACGGCCTGACCGTCACCGGCCTCTCCGACCAGCACGCCTGGGTACGGACGGAGGAGGGCGCCGACCTGGAGGTCGGCGACTGGCTCGGCATGGGCCTGTCCCACCCGTGCACGATCTTCGACAAGTGGCAGCTGATCCCGCTGGTGGAGGCGGACGGCACGGTCGTCGACTACATCCGCACGTTCTTCTAGAAGGAGTCGGCATGGACCTCGTCTTCCGCGACGCGGAGGTCGTCGACGGCACCGGTGGCCCCTCCTACCGCGCCGACGTGGCGATCGACGGCGGCCGGATCACCGCGATCGTCAAGGAGGGCGCGGCGGCCGGCTGCCAGCGCCCCACCGCCCGCCGCGTCGTGGACGCCGAGGGCCTCGCCCTCTCCCCCGGCTTCATCGACATGCACGCCCACAGCGACCTGGCGCTGCTCCGCGACCCCGACCACAGCGCGAAGGCCGCGCAGGGCGTGACGCTGGAGGTCCTGGGCCAGGACGGTCTGTCGTACGCCCCGGTCGACGACCGCACGCTCGCGGAGGTACGGAGGACGATCACCGGCTGGAACGGGTACGGCGACGACATCGACTTCGACTGGCGCACGGTCGGCGAGTACCTGGACCGCCTGGACCGGGGCATCGCCGTCAACGCCGCGTACCTGATCCCGCAGGGCACGGTGCGGATGTACGCGGTCGGCTGGGACGACCGCCCGGCGACGGAATCCGAACTGAACCGGATGCGGCAGCTCGTCGCGGAGGGCATGGAGCAGGGCGCGGTCGGCATGTCCTCCGGGCTGACCTACACCCCGGGGATGTACGCGAAGGACGCCGAGCTCACCGAACTCTGCAAGGTCGTCGCCGGGTACGGCGGCTACTACTGCCCACACCACCGCTCCTACGGTGCGGGCGCCCTGGAGGCGTACGAGGAGATGGTCCGGCTCACCCGGGAGGCGGGCTGCGCCCTCCACCTCGCCCACGCCACCATGAACTTCGGCGTCAACGAGGGCAGGGCCCCGGAGCTCCTCGCCCTCCTCGACGAGGCCCTGGACGCGGGCGCGGACATCAGCCTCGACACGTACCCGTACACACCCGGCTGTACGACCCTGGTCGCCCTACTGCCGAGCTGGGCGAGCGAGGGCGGGCCCGAGGCGGTCCTCGCGCGGCTGCGGGACGACGAGACGGCGGAGCGGATCCGGCACCACGTGGAGGTCCTCGGCTCGGACGGCTGCCACGGGGTGCCGATGGACTGGGACACGATCGAGATCTCGGGAGTGTCGGAGGGGACGCTCGCGGACTGGGTGGGCCGCCGGGTGGACGGCTGGGCGACGGCCCGCCGACTCCTCCTGGAGGACCGGCTCGGGACGACGATCCTCCAGCACGTGGGCCACGAGGAGAACGTCCGCACGATCATGCGGCACCGGGTGCACACGGGCGGCTCGGACGGCATCCTCCAGGGCCTGAAGCCGCACCCGCGCGCGTACGGCACGTTTCCGCGGTACCTGGGCCGCTACGTACGGGACCTCGGCGTCCTCACCCTGGAGGACTGCGTGGCCCACCTGACCTCCCGCCCGGCAGCCCGCCTGGGTCTGACCGACCGGGGCGTGATCAGGGAGGGCAACGTGGCCGACCTGGTCCTCTTCGACCCGGCGACGGTGGCGGCGGGCTCGACGTACGAGTCCCCCCGCACCCTCCCGACGGGAATCCCGCACGTCCTGATCAACGGCGAGTTCGTGATGGAGGACGGCAAACGGACGTCGGCCCTGGCGGGCAGATCAGTCCGCCGCACGCGCTAGCGCGCGAACGGGGCGGCGCCCCCGCCCCTACCGCCCGCTGCCCACAGGGTCGGCGCCCTCGAAGGCGCCGGCCCGCTCCCGAACCCCCGGCCACGGATCCCGCCGCACCCACCAGAGCCCCAGCACCAGCACCACCCCGGCCACCACGAACCCGTACCAAGGCGTCCGCCCGTCCAGCGCAGTCTCGTACACGAGCGCCGCCGAAAGCACCGCCAGCACCTGCCCCACGCGCCCCCGCCAGGCGACCGCCGCCACCACGGCCGTCCCCCACAGCAGGTACCAGGGCTGCACCATCGGCGACAGCGCGACCAGCGCGACCAGCGAAAGCCCCAACCCCAGCACCGGGTCGAGAACCCCCCGCCAGGCCCGCCAGGCCAGCACCAGGATGAGCACCACGGCGACGAGCAGCCCGAGGTTCTGCACGATCGCCTTGACCGGGTCGGGGTCGTCCCCGAAGAGCAGCCCGAGACCAAGACCGAGATCGCTGCTCACCGACAGCGCCGTGTGGATCGTCCCGGCGACACTCTGCGTCCGTACCCACCCGAACCCGGTCCCGGCCAACACCGTCGCCCCCGTGGCCACCGCCCCGGCCACGAGCCCCGGAAGCACGAGCCCCTTCACCAGGCCCCGCACACCGCCGCCGTCGCGCCGCGCGATCATCACCCCGATGAAGAGCAGGGCGACCGCCGCCGGAGACTTGACCATCATCGCGAGACCGACGAGGACGCACCCGAGCACCCACCGGCCCCGTACGGCGAGCAGCACGCCCGCCAGCATGAGCCCGATCATCAGCCCGTCGTTGTGCATGCCGCCGACGACGTGGATGAGCAGCAGCGGGTTGAGGGCGGCCAGCCACAGCGCCCCGTCGGATCCCCCGGGACCGCCCCCGAGCCCCCGTACGGCCCAGACGATCAACGCGAGCGCGCCGAGGGCGAGCAGCCGCATGCCGAGCACGGCGGGGACGATCTCGCCGCCGGTCACCTTCACCACGAGCTGGGCGAGAACGAGGAACACGGGCCCGTACGGCGCGGGCGTGTCGGTCCAGTGCCCGCCGACGCTCGCGGCCGCGTCCGCCCCGAGGTCGCCGGGTCCGAGGACGGAGGGCCCGCCGCCGTACACGTCGTGTCCTTCGAGGACCATGGCGCCCTGCGCGATGTAGCTGTAGACGTCCTTGCTGTACAGCGGCGGGGCGAGGAGCAGCGGCGCGGTCCAGCAGGCCAGGGTGGCGAGCACCCCGTCCCGTACGCCCCGGGCGAGGAGGACGCCGTACCGCCACCAGGCGGCGACGAGCAGCGTCAGGCCGAGGTACGCGAGGAGCGCGCCGGCGAGGGTCAGCGCGGAGCCGCGCGGCTCCCACAGTCCCCAGCCGCCCTGTACGGGCAGCGTCCCGGCGGCCCACCCGCCCACGGCGACGGCGAGCGACCCGGCAGCGCCGAGCCACCGGCATCCGGAAGCACTGAGAACCCACATGACGGGCCAACCTATCCCGCCGAACGGAGGACCCCTATTCGGCCGCCCTCACCTGGGGAAAGTCCCTGCCGCCGCACCCCCGCGCCTGTCCGACGTGTCCCAAAACACGAGGCGTCCCGGCCGACCCGGCCGTAAGCTCTCGTCATGCAGGTGATCCAGTCCACGAAGCTCGCCAACGTCTGTTACGAAATCCGGGGTCCGGTGCTCGAAGAGGCGATGCGGCTTGAGGCTGCGGGTCATCGCATCCTCAAGCTCAACACGGGAAACCCGGCCGCCTTCGGCTTCGAGTGCCCGCCCGCCATCCTTGAGGACGTGCTGCGCAACCTCTCCGAGGCGCACGGCTACGGCGACGCGAAGGGGCTGCTCTCGGCCCGCCGCGCGGTGATGAGCCACTACGAGACCAAGGGCATCCCTCTCTCCGTCGAGGACATCTACCTCGGCAACGGCGTCTCGGAGCTGATCCAGATGTCGATGCAGGCGTTGCTCGACGACGGCGACGAGGTGCTGGTCCCGGCCCCGGACTACCCGCTGTGGACGGCCTCCGTGTCGCTCGCGGGCGGTACGGCCGTGCACTACCGCTGCGACGAGCAGGCGGACTGGATGCCGGACCTGGCGGACATCGAGCGGAAGATCACCGATCGCACCAAGGCGATCGTGATCATCAACCCGAACAATCCGACGGGCGCGGTCTACGACGACGAGATGCTCCGTTCCCTCACGGAGATCGCCCGCCGCCACAACCTGGTCATCTGCTCGGACGAGATCTACGACAAGATCCTCTACGACGGCACCACGCACACCCCGACCGCCGCGATCGCGCCCGATCTCCTCGTCCTCACCTTCAACGGGATGAGCAAGAACTACCGGGTGGCCGGTTTCCGCTCGGGCTGGCTCGCGGTCTGCGGCCCGAAGCACCACGCGTCCTCGTACATCGAGGGCCTCACGATCCTCGCGAACATGCGCCTCTGCGCGAACATGCCGGCGCAGCACGCGGTGGCCGCCGCCCTCCAGGGCCGGCAGTCGATCGAGGACCTGGTCCTGCCGGGCGGGCGACTCCTGGAGCAGCGGGACACGGCGTACGAGCTGCTGACGCAGATCCCGGGCGTGACGTGTGTGAAGCCGAAGGGTGCGCTGTACCTGTTCCCGCGGCTCGATCCGAACGTGTACAAGATCAAGGACGACCGGCAGATGGTCCTGGACCTGCTGCGGGCCGAGAAGATCATGGTGGTGCACGGGACGGGCTTCAACTGGCACGAGCCCGATCACTTCCGGATCGTCACGCTGCCGGCGGCGGCGGACCTGGCGGACGCGGTGACCCGGATCGGCCGCTTCCTGGACGGCTACAGCCAGCCCTGACGAGCCGCGACCAGACCCCGCTCAACTTTAGACGGAATCTAAGCTAGGATGGCTCCAGAGCACTCAGGAGGCCGTCCCATGTACGAACCGATCCGCACCAAGTCGGTCCACCGGACGGCCGACGACGCCCACGACGCGTACCCGCACCGCTCCCGCGAGGAGGAGCTGGACATCCAGCTCGCCGGGCACCTCTCCGCCCTGCTCGCCGTCACCGACGAGCTCGGCAACACGGAGGCAGGCGAACTGATCGCCCGGCAGGTGGCGCGGCTGCGCGGCGCACCGCCCGCGCGACACGCGGGCCTGCGCGGCTCGTCCACGCAGGACCTGCACCACAGGGCCCACGCCCTCGCGGGCCGCGCGCTGCTCGTCGCCGCCTCCCGGGCCGACACGGCCGCCGCGATCCTCGCCGCCGAGCGCATGGACGCGCACACCGCGGCGCTGGCCGGGGAAGCCACCCTGGCCGCGGCCGGCACCCCCTGACGGCCCCGGTCCGCGCGGCACGAACCGCGCGGACCGGGCGCCACCCACTCCCCTGAGCCTCCAGGCCCCTAAGGGGTGGCGGTCGCCGCCGATCCGGGCGCCGTCGGCTCGGTCGACTCGAACTCGGCGTCGTACACGACACACCGCGGCGCGCCCTGCCCGTACTCCTCGGCTCCCACGACCGCCGTCCGCCCGGTCGCTCCCGTCGCGAGGTCCTCGACGACCCCGGTGACCCGCTCGACGGCCTTCTCGCGTTCGTCCTGGAACTCCACCGTCACCGTGTAGGTGCCCTTCCGGGCCGCCCGGCTGGTGACCGACAACTCCGCCACGGGCCGCCCGGACACCGGATCGACGGCGCACCGCGCCACCGTCACGTCCTGGGACGGGAACCGCAGGTTCTTGTGGTTCTCCCCGACGGCGTACATGTACGCGACGATGCCGCCGATCGGCACCAGCACGACCAGCGAACCCACGACCACCAGCACAACGACCGCCCAGCGCGGCATCCCGCCACCCCCCACACGACGGCCGCCACGGTACATCCTCCTCCGGTTCGGTACCGGGATCGCTCCTTCACCCCCCGTCCACCCAACTCCCCCTGGAATGTGGGTTTCCGCGAGCACGCTGCCCGCGTGAGACGCATCCTGGGAATCGTCCTGGCCGTCCTTCTCCTCGGCGGCGTGGCCGCCGTCCTCGTGACGGGCGGCGACAAGGACACGGGCACGGCAACGAAGACCGTGCGAGGAGTCATCGGGTCGGAGAAGGCGGAGTTCTTCACCGACCCTCAGGTGGTGAAGGCCCTCGCCGCGAAGGGCTTCACCGTGGGCACCGAGACCTCCGGGTCCTGGGACATGGAGGAACTACCCCTCGACGGTTACGACTTCGCCTTCCCGTCCTCCAAGGCTCCGGCCGACGAGCTGCGCGCGAAGGCCGCGAAGAAGGCCAAGGCTACGACCGCCCCGCTGCGGCCCTTCTACTCGCCGCTCGTCGTCGTCGCGCACAGCGCCGCCGCCCGGGTCCTCGCCGGGAACGGTCTGGCGACCCTCGGCCCGCGCGGCACCAGCGGCACCCTGAGGATGGACGCCTATCTCGCGGCGGCCCGCGCCGACCGGACCTGGCAGCAGCTCAAGGGCTCAGCCGGGCACGCCGAGCTGAGCGGCACCCTCTTCATCACCTCCACCGACCCGGTCGCCTCCAACTCGGGCGCCCTCTACCTCGCCGCCGCGAGCTACGTCGCCGACGGCGGGCGGGTCGCGGGCGACAAGGCGGCCGTCACCCGCACGGCCCCGATCCTGCGCAAGCTCGTCCAGGTGCAGGGCGCCCAGCAGTCGAGCTCGGACGCCCCCTTCCGGGACTTCATCAGCGGCGTCGGCAACCCGCTGGTCCTCGTGTACGAGTCCCAGGTCGCCGCCCAGCTCCTGGCCGGCCGGCCGATGGGCGACCTCGTCGTCCTCTACCCGGACACCACGGTGAACAGCGACCACACCCTCGTACCGCTCACCGAGAACGGCCGGGCGCTCGGCGAACTCCTCGCCACCGACCCCGAGCTGCGCAAGCTCGCGGTCCGCCACGGCTTCCGGCCGCAGGGCGCGGCAAGCGAGTTCACCACCGCGACCCAGAGCCACACCGCCTACCTCAACCAGACGCTGACCGGAGTCCGCCAGGCGCCCGTGCCCACCAGCAGGGTGCTGCACGAGATGGCCCTGCGGGCCCGTGACCAGGGGGACGCCGCATGACCACGCCCGAGGATCCGAGAAGGACGATGGCCCTGACACCTCCCGAGCACGACACCCCGCTGGTCCTGACCCCGCCCGAGCCCGTGCCGGCGGTCCGCGCCGAGCAGGCCTCCGGCCTGGTCCCGCTGGACGAGTCGACCCGCACGGAGATGTCACGGCGGGCCGCCGAATACATCGGCTCGCTCGAAGGGCTCGACCCGCGCTCCCCCGACTTCGCGGGCCGCATCGGCGAGATCGCGGCGCTCGGCGCGGGCGAGATGCGCTCCGCGGCCCAGCAGTCCAACCGCATGCTCGACCGTACGATCCGCTCGCTCGGCTCCGGTGGGTCCGGTTCCTCCGGCGGCGACGCCCAGTCCCGGGTCGGCTCGTCCCTCGTCGAACTCCGGCGCACGATCGAGGACCTGGACCCCAGGGAGACTCCCGGGAGGGGCATCAAGGGGCTGCTCTCGAAGCTCCCCGGCGGCAACAAGCTGCGCGACCACGTCGCCAAGTACGCCTCCTCGCAGGCCACACTGAACCGGATCGTCGGTTCCCTGCGCGGCGGCCAGGACGAACTGCGCCGCGACAACGCCGCGTTGCAGACCGAGCGGGCCCGGCTCTGGGAGACCATGGGCAAGCTCCAGGAGTACGCGGTGCTCACCGACGCCCTCGACGCGGCCGTGGAGGAGCGCATCGCGGCCACGTACGACCCGGCGCAGGCGGACGCGCTGCGTGCGGACGTCCTCTTCCCGGTCCGGCAGAAGCACCAGGACCTGCTGACCCAACTCGCGGTCTGCGCCCAGGGATATCTGGCGATGGACGTGGTCCGCCGGAACAACGACGAGCTGATCAAGGGCGTGGACCGGGCTGCGACCACGACCGTGTCGGCGCTGCGGATCGCGGTGATGCTCGCCTCCGCGCTGGAGAACCAGCGGAAGGTCACCGAGCAGGTGAACGTGCTGCGCTCGACGACCGAGGACCTGATCCGCGGCAACGCCGAGATGCTCGCCACCCAGGCCGGCGAGATCCAGCGGATCGCGGCGGACCCGGCGGTCGGCGCGGAGACGCTCCGCACGGCGTTCCAGCAGATCTACCGGACCCTCGACGCCATCGACACGTACAAGGTGCAGGCGACGGAGTCGATGGCGGCGACGGTCGAGTCGCTGACCGCCGAACTCCAGGAGGCGAGCGCCCACTTGGCCCGCAGTCGCCGCACCGGCGCACTGGAGGGTGGCGGCCTCGCATGACGACCCGCACGCGCTCCCTGACCCGGACCCTCGCCGCCCTGACCCTCGCCCTCCTCGCCACGGCCTGCACGGGCGGGGACGGCGGCGGAGGCGACCGCCCGGACGAGCGGGGCCAGGAGGCCGCCCCCGGCACCCTCCGGGTCCTCGCCTCCTCCGAGCTGGCCGACATGGCCCCGGTGCTCGAAGCCGCCCGCAAGGCGACCGGCGTCACCGTGCGGCCCACCTACGCCGGCACCCTCGACGCCGTCGAGCGGATCGCGTCCGGCCAGGCGGAGAAGGAGTACGACGCGGTCTGGCTCTCCTCCAACGACTATCTGCGGCTCCGCCCGGACACCGCCCGGAAGATCACCGGCGAAACGCCGGTGATGGCCTCGCCCGTGGCCCTGGGGGTACGGCCCGAGGTCGTCTCCCGGCTCGGCTGGGACCCGGCGAAGGTCACCTGGTCGCAGCTGCACCGGGCGGTCGCCGACGGGAAGCTGACGTACGGCATGACCGACCCGATGCGCTCCAACTCCGGCTTCTCCGCGCTGGTCTCGGTCGCCTCCGGACTCTCCGGCGCCCAGTCGGCGCTCACCGAGCAGGACGTCACCAAGGCCACCCCGCGGCTCAAGGAGTTCTTCACGGGCCAGAAGCTGACCTCGGGCTCCTCCGGCTGGCTCGCCACCGCCTACGCCCGCCGCACCGACGTCGACGCGCTCGTCAACTACGAGTCCGTGCTGCTGTCCGCTCCCGGCGAGCTGACCGTGATCCGCCCGTCCGACGGTGTCGTGACCGCCGACTACCCGTTCACCCTGCTCACCTCGGCCGGCCCCGAGGCGAAGGCCGCAGCCGGCCGGCTCACCACGTATCTGCGGACCCCGGACGCCCAGCGGCAGATCACGGAGACGACCCTGCGCCGTCCCGTGGTCCCCGGGGTCCGTCCGGCGTCGGCGCTCGCCCGGGACCCGCGGCGCGAGCTGCCGTTCCCCGGCAGCCGCAAGGTGGCGGACGGGCTCCTCGACGCGTACGACAACACCCTGCGCAGGCCCTCCCGCACGGTGTACGTGCTCGACACCTCGGGTTCGATGAGCGGCGAGCGGCTCGAACGGCTCAAGACGGCCCTGGCCGAGCTGACCGGTGACTTCCGGGACCGGGAGGAGGTCACCCTGATGCCCTTCGGTTCCACGGTGAAGGAGAGCGAGGTCCGTACGCACACGGTCGACCCGGCCTCGCCGCAGGCCGCGCTCGACGCGATCAAGGGCGACGCGCAGAAGCTCTCGGCCTTCGGCGGCACGGCGATCTACTCCAGCGTCCAGGAGGCGTACCGCTTCCTGGGGAGGACGCCCGGCGACACGTTCACCTCGATCGTCCTCATGACGGACGGCGAGAACACCGACGGCGACCCGGCCACCGCGTTCGACTCCTTCTACCGCTCCCTGCCCGCCGCGCAGCAGCGCACCCCGGTCTTCCCGATCCTCTTCGGCGACTCCGACCGCGGCGAGCTCGACCACATCGCGAGCCTGACCGGCGGCAAGCTCTTCGACGCCAACCAGGGTTCGCTGGACGGCGCCTTCGAGGAGATCCGTGGCTACCAGTAACCCGCTGCTGCGGTACGCGGAGTCCCGCAAGAACCTGACCGGCAGCCTCTGCGGCCTCGCCGGGGTCGGCATCGCCCTCACCGGGGCCGCGGGCGCCCTCTGGCCCCTGGTGGTGGCCGGCCTGTACGCGGCGGGGGCGCTGATCGCCCCGCCCGAGCGGCCCGCGACCCCGGAGTTCGCCGACTCCGGGGATCGACTGGACGGCGTCCGCACCGACTTCGCGACCCTGCGCGAGTACCTCGCGGAGGTCGAGCTGCCGTCCGCCGCGCAGGGCCTGCTCGCCGAGCTGGACTCCCTGGTCGAGGCCCTGCTCGAACCGGGCTGGGTGACGGACCCGGAGCACCTGCACGTGCTGGCCCGTGCGGTCCGCCAGGACGTCCCGGAGGCCGTCGACACCTTCGTACGGACCCGGTGGTGGTCCCGGGTCACCCCGGGCACGGAGCCGCCGGAGCGCCACCTGGAGCGGCAACTGTCCGCGCTGCGCGAGGAGATGACCGCCATCGCCACCGCGCTCCAGCAGGCGGAGGCGCTCCGTCAGGAGATCCACACCCGCTATCTCGAAGATCGCGGCAGATGATCGGTTAGGTTCCGCCCATGACATTCTCCGACCGCATCGCGTCCCGTCGTACCGTCCTGACCGCCCTGGCCGCCGCGGCCACGGCGGGCGCTCCGGTCGTGGGCCAGCTCGCCACCGCCGCACCGGCGTTCGCCACCGGCGAGAGCGACGTCTACGACTCCAACACGGACCTCTACACGAGCACGACGAAGCCCACCGTCGAGGGCGAGGACTACGGCCGCCGCTCGCGGCGCCACGAGCAGTTCGACGGCTATCTGTCCAAGAAGGGCGTCTACACCCAGCGGACGGCGATCATGGCCATCCACGGCGGCCAGATCGAGAGAGGCACATCCGAACTCTGTCTGGCCATAGCGGGGTACGACCCGTCGGACGCGAACAGGACGGCCCTGCTGCCCACCGTCCACGACTACTGGATGTTCGAGGGCATGCGCTCCGAGAACAACCGCGATCTGCACGTCACCTCGGTGAACTGCGACGACCACGTCGCGAAGGTGCTGGCCGCGAGCCATCTGAACGTGCTGAGCCTGCACGGCTGCCAGTACAGCCAGCTCGGCATGCCCGACACCATGATCTGGCCCTCGCAGGCGGACCCGAAGCTGGTCGTCGTGGGCGGCCTGAACAAGACGTTCCGTGACGCGCTCACATACGAGCTGAACGCGGCCGGGTTCCCCGCGGTCGACGCGCTCACGGACCCGAACAAGGAGAACCTCGCGGACTTCGCGGGTGCGGCCACGAAGAACATCTGCAACCGGACGATGACCGGCGCGGGCGCCCAGCTGGAGATCACCGAGGACATGCGCCGTTCCCTCTTCGGCCCCGGGGCCACGGACTTCGACTGGAAGAGCGGCCGGATCGCGACCTGGAACAACCCGCGGTTCCTCGCCTTCCGCGACGCGTGCCGTCGCGCGATCGCGACCGTGGAGGCCGGTCAGCCGATCCTCTGACCGGAACGCCGGCGGACATGCGCCGGCCCCCGGAGCCTGAGGGGGCGCCGGGGGCCGGTTGCGTCGTGGTGAGCCGTCGTGACCCCACTGGTCAGGGCGGTATCTCGGGGCAACCCACCACGAGTCTCGAAGGGACTAGCCGAGGCGCTCCACGAGCGCGTTGTACTGGTCCCACAGCTCCTTCGGCGTGTGGTCGCCGAAGGTGTTCAGGTGGTCGGGGACGAGGGCGGCCTCTTCGCGCCACACGTCACGGTCGACCTTGAGGAGGAACTCCAGGTCCTCGGCCGGCAGGTCCAGGCCCTCGGTGTCGAGGGACTCCGGAGTCGGCAGGATGCCGATCGGGGTCTCGACGCCCTCGGCCTTGCCCTCCAGGCGCTCGACGATCCACTTGAGGACGCGGCTGTTCTCGCCGAAGCCCGGCCAGACGAACTTGCCGGCCTCGTTCTTGCGGAACCAGTTCACGTAGTAGATCTTCGGCAGCTTCGCGGCGTCCGCGGTGGCACCGACCTTGACCCAGTGGGCCATGTAGTCGCCCATGTTGTAGCCGCAGAACGGCAGCATGGCGAAGGGGTCGCGGCGCAGCTCGCCGACCTTGCCCTCGGCGGCGGCGGTCTTCTCGGAGGCGACGTTCGCACCGAGGAAGACGCCGTGGTTCCAGTCGAAGGACTCGGTGACCAGCGGGACGGCGGAGGCGCGGCGGCCGCCGAAGAGGATCGCCGAGATCGGCACGCCCTTCGGGTCCTCCCACTCCGGCGCGATGATCGGGCACTGCCCGGCCGGCACGGTGAAGCGGGCGTTGGGGTGGGCGGCGGGCGTCTCGGACGCGGGCGTCCAGTCGTTGCCCTTCCAGTCCGTGAGGTGCGCGGGGGCCGTCTCGGTCATCCCCTCCCACCAGACGTCGCCGTCGTCCGTGAGGGCGACGTTGGTGAAGACGGAGTTGCCCCACATGGTCTTCATGGCGTTGGCGTTGGTGTGCTCGCCGGTGCCGGGCGCGACGCCGAAGAAGCCGGCCTCGGGGTTGATCGCGTACAGACGGCCGTCCTCGCCGAAGCGCATCCAGGCGATGTCGTCGCCGATGGTCTCGACGGTCCAGCCGGAGATCGTGGGCTCCAGCATGGCCAGGTTCGTCTTGCCACAGGCGGACGGGAAGGCGGCGGCGACGTACTTCGGCTCGCCCTGCGGCGGGGTGAGCTTGAGGATCAGCATGTGCTCGGCGAGCCAGCCCTCGTCACGGGCCATGACGGAGGCGATGCGGAGCGCGTAGCACTTCTTGCCGAGCAGGGCGTTGCCGCCGTAGCCGGAGCCGTACGACCAGATCTCGCGGGTCTCGGGGAAGTGCGAGATGTACTTGGTGGAGTTGCAGGGCCACGACACGTCCTCCTGGCCCTCCTCCAGGGGGGCGCCGAGGGTGTGGACGGCCTTGACGAAGAAGCCGTCGGTGCCGAGCTCGTCGAGGACGGGCTGTCCCATGCGGGTCATGGTGCGCATGGAGACAGCGACGTACGCGGAGTCGGTGATCTCGACGCCGATGGCGGAGAGCGGGGAGCCGACCGGGCCCATGCAGAAGGGCACGACGTACATGGTGCGACCACGCATCGAGCCGCGGAAGATGCCCTTCTCGCCGGCGAAGAGATCCTTCATCTCCGCCGGGGCCTTCCAGTGGTTGGTCGGGCCCGCGTCCTCCTCCTTCTCGGAGCAGATGAAGGTCCGGTCCTCGACGCGCGCGACGTCGGTCGGGTCGGAGGCCGCGTAGTACGAGTTCGGGCGCTTCACCGGGTCGAGCTTGGTGAAGGTTCCCTTGGCGACGAGCTCCTCGCAGAGGCGCTCGTACTCGGCCTCGGAGCCGTCGCACCAGACGATGTTGTCCGGCTGGGTGATCTCCGCAATCTCGTTCACCCAGGAGACGAGCTCCTGGTGCTGGGTCGGAAGGGTCTGGGGAGCCGCGTTGTCGCGCGCCACGATTGCTCCTTGTAGAGGGGTTTTTTGGTGTGTGCCCCGTGGGGGCCGCGACCCGGATGCTTCGTAGCTGCTCATCCGGTGCCGACCGCACTCATTTGATCATCCGACGGAACCGCCCATATGTCCAGGGGTCCGCCCACGTGAGCATCGCCACTCATATCCCCGACCTACGGGGCCGTCGGTACGATTCCGCCATGACTGCAGCCACCCCGGAAGTGACCCCGATCGAGCCGGATCCGATCGGGCAGCCCCCGTCACTCCCGGTGAAGCCCCGGCTCAGAGGGTGGCTGCACGCGGGCATGTTCCCGGCCGTGATCGTCGCCGGCCTCGTCCTGGTCGCCCTCTCCGACTCGCCCCGCGCCCGCATCGCCTGCGGCGTCTACGTCCTCACCGCCTGCCTGCTCTTCGGCATCAGCGCGCTGTACCACCGCGGCAACTGGGGACCGCGCGGCGAGGCCGTGCTCCGGCGCCTCGACCACGCCAACATCTTCCTGATCATCGCGGGCACCTACACCCCGCTGACGCTGCTGCTCCTCCCCGATTCCACCGGCGAGCCGCTCATGTGGGCGGTCTGGGCGGCGGCCACCGCCGGCATCGTCTTCCGGGTCTTCTGGGTCGGCGCCCCGCGCTGGCTGTACACGCCCTGCTACATCGCGATGGGCTGGGCCGCGGTCTTCTTCCTGCCCGACTTCATGCGCGCGGGCGGCATCGCCGTCCTCGTCCTCGTCATCGTCGGCGGACTGCTCTACAGCGCGGGCGGGGTCATCTACGGCATCAAGCGCCCGAACCCCTCGCCGCGCTGGTTCGGCTTCCACGAGGTCTTCCACTCGCTGACCCTGGCCGCCTTCATCGTCCACTACGTCGGCATCTCCCTGGTGGCCTACCAGCACGCCTGACCGTGGCGGGCGCCCGCCGGTCCCTCAGGGCCCGGGCGGCGCCCCCAGCGCCTTCCGCACCACCCGCGCCGACTCCGGATTGTCGGCGCACCCCCACACACCGTGCGGGCAGTAGTCGGTCACCGTCTGGTAGACGGGCCGGTGCGTCGCGAACCAGTCGAGCATCCCCCGCACGTACGCCGGGTTGTCGCCGTTGCGGAAGAGCCCCCACTCCGGGTACGAGACCGGCTTGCCGTGCGCCGCCGCGAACCGGACGTGGTGTTCGAGCCCGTACTCCTCGGCCACCTGCTCCTCGAAGGCGAGCCCCGCCGGCTGGTCGTACGCGTCCATCCCGATGATGTCGACCACGTCGTCCCCCGGGTAGCAGCGCGGCCACTCCACGGCGTCCCGCCCCCGGCTCGGAGTGAAGTCGAAGCGGAACCGCTGCCCCGCCACCCCCCGCAGCACCTCGACCACCCGGCGCCAGTACGCCTTCCATGCCTCCGGGTCCGGTCCGCAGCGATGGCTGTACGTGGTGCCGTTCATCTCCCAGCCCAGGACCAGGACCGCGTCCCCGAGGCCGTGCTCGACGAGCCGCTCCCCCAGGACCCGGAAGTGCCCGTCGAAGGCGCCCGCCGCGCCGGCGCGCAGCCCCGTCCGCACCTCGGCGTCCGTCAGCCCGGCCTCACTGCGGTCCATCATCGGCACGTTGAGCACGAAGAGCCGCCCCGGCCGCGCCTCCTTCCAGCGCGCCCAGGGCCCGAAGAGCGCCGGATGGCCCTCGACGTTGGACCAGCGGTCGCCCGGCAGATAGGTGTGCCCGACGGTCAGCGACTCGCCGCCGAGCCAGGCCTGCGCCTGGGCGATCCTGCGCACCCCGGCCTCGTCGGAGCCGGTGAAGAAGCCCGAGGGCACCCCGGGCAGCGGCGCCGGATCCGCTTCGGGCGCGGCACGGGTCCTGGTGTGCCGGTCACCCGGCGCGATCCCGTCGTGGGAAAGCAGGAGCGCGAGAACGGCCGCGAGCAGCACGGTCGGTGCCACTCGCGGCCATCGGAGGAGGGGGTTCACGTCAGCTCGTCCAGAATTCCCACCACCGGGTCAGGATCAGCATCCCGATGATCCCGATGTGCAGGACGGGCAGGGCGAAGGTGAACTCGCCGAGGAAGGTCCGCACTCCCGCCGGGGCGGGGATCACCCCGTGGCGGACGTTGTGCGCGGTGACGTGCCAGAACATGACGATGGTGGCGACCCAGGCCAGGCAGCACCACAGGCAGAGCGCGTTGATCTCGTACAGCGACTGGTACATCAGCCAGGTGCAGAACCCGACACCGAAGAGCATCCCGGCGTTGAGGCCGAGCCAGAGCCAGCCCCGGTAGCGCGCCCCGGCGAGCAGCCCGGCGCCGAGGGCGACGACGACGGCGTACGTGACGAGCCCGAGCATCGGGTTGGGGAAGCCGAAGACCCCCGCCTGCTCGCTCTTCATGATGTTGCCGCAGGAGACGACCGGGTTGAGGCTGCACCCGGGCTGGAAGCCGGGGTCCTCCAGAAGGAGGAACTTGTCGATCGTGATCACCCAGCCCGACAGCACGCCCGCCGCCCCGGTGATCATCAGCAGCCAGGCGAAGGCCCTGCTGCCGCCGATCGTCCCCGCGGTCTCCCGGGAGGACTCCTCCCGCTCCTGCCGCTGCTCCGGCACCCCGCCCCGTACGTTCACCGTCGCCATGACGCGACCCCTTCCCGCTCAGCCCTGCAGGCGCCGGACGGGCATCAGGACGTGGGCGCTCTCCTTGAGCATCTCCTCGTCGGAGACGAAGGCGCGCAGCTTCGCCTCGTCGACGGGCTGTCCGGGGACGGCCTCGGGCCAGGGCCGCACGGAGCAGATGAGGTAGACCTGGCCGCGCTCGCGGGCGGCCTCCTGCCACTCGTCGGGCACCGGGCACTGCACCTTCAGGAAGGGCAGGTTGAGGACGGCGGAGCCGCCCTCGACGAGCAGCGAAGCGGTGATCCCGGCGTCCTTGTCCAGATCGAAGAGCCGGTCGCCGACGGAGAGGCCCATGGTCTCCAGGGCCGTCCGCATGGCCTGCTGACCGGCCTCCGGCCCGTCCCGGCCGTCACCGAGCGAGTACGCCATGAGGAATGGCGTACCGGCCGAGTCGGCGGAGGGCTCGCTGGCCCACGGAATCACCGTGAGAGTTCCCAGCGGGGAGGCGCTGCGCGCCGAGGAAACGACGTTGGAAGTGGTCATGAATCGGATGCTAGTGCTCCAACCACCCTTTCCCCGCGCCGTTTTCACTCGAACGGCCGACATTCACGCCGCTGGCATTTCCGGCGCAACGAACCCGGGTTTTCATCGTTGTGCCCTGAGGGCATTCGCCGATACGCCGACCCCGAGGAGATCAATCATGATCGTCCCGCGCCGCGTCGCACTACGGTCCCTCTTCGCGCTGACCGTCACCGCGTTCACGGGTGGCGCTCTCGGCCGCATCGCGACCCGCCCGCCGTCCGGAAAGCCCTCGGAAGGCGCGCGCGACCCGCACGCCTTCGACGAGATGTACGGGGGCCGCCGCATCCTGGGCTTCTCGGGCCCCGAGGGCGAGCCGGTGGCCCTCGTCGACGGCCGGCCGCTGCATCTGATGCGCTGCGCCGACGGCGGTTACGTCACCCCGATCGACCACTACGAGTCCTGCCCGACGCCACTGGCGGCCGTCCGCGCGGCCGTGGACGAGCTGGGCGCCGCCCGGCTCTCCCCGCTCGCCGCCGCCCATGGCGTCCACACCGACCCGACGGGAGGGAGCCCGCGTGGTGTACACGCGTAAGAACCAGCGCGATCTGACCGGCGCCGAGCGCCGGAAGTTCGTCGCCGCCGTCCTGGAGCTCAAGCGCACGGGGGCGTACGACCGCTTCGTCCGCACCCACATCGACCACTACACGGCCGACGGGGAAGGCCGGCTCCGGGTCGCGCACATGACGCCGAGCTTCCTGCCCTGGCACCGCAAGTTCCTGCTGGAGTTCGAGACGGCGCTGCGGCGGATCGACCCGACAGTCTCCGTGCCGTACTGGGACTGGACCCGCGACAACAGTCCGGCGTCGTCGATCTGGGGCGAGGACTTCCTGGGCGGCAACGGGCGCCGGGCCGACCTCCAGGTCATGACCGGCCCCTTCGCTCACTCCGCGGGACGCTGGAAGATCACCCAGTCGATGACCGAGGAACGCTTCCTGACCAGGGACTTCGGCCGGCCCCGCGACCCGATCGCCCTCCCGACACAGGCCCAGGTCGACGAGGTGATGCGGGAGCGGGCGTACGACGTGACGCCCTGGAACTCGACGAGTGGCGCCGGCTTCCGGAACCGTCTGGAGGGCTGGGCGCCGGGCCGGGGCAACGAGCGGTTCCGCATCCACAACCGGGTGCACCGCTGGGTCGGCGGTCTGATGCTGGGCGGCGGTTCCGTGAACGACCCGGTGTTCTGGCTGCACCACTCCTTCGTCGACCTGCTCTGGTCCCGCTGGCAGCAGCGAAACCCGGGGGCCGCGTACCTCCCCGCCGAGCCGCCGCCGCTCGGGGACGCGCAGTACCGCAAGGTCGTCGCCCGGCACGAGCCGATGGCGCCGTGGGGAGTGACCCCGGCGTCGATGGTCGACCACAGCCGGATCTACAAGTACGTCTGAGCTCCCCGCTCCGGACACACGTGTCCCCCCGGGCCCGGTGGGTCGGGGGGACACGGTTGTTCGGGCGATCAGCCGCCGTAGCCGCCGTCGTCGTGGCCGTGGCCGTGGCCGTGGCCGTCGGCGTTGACGCAGGTGTTGCCGAACGCCGGGTTCAGCAGGCCGATGACGCTGACGGTGTTGCCGCAGAGGTTGACCGGGACGTGAACCGGGACCTGGACGACGTTGCCGGAAGCGACACCGGGCGAGTGGGCGGCGACGGCCTCGGCGCCCGAGTCGGCGACGGCCAGGCCGGCTCCGCTGAGGGCAACGGCACCCGTGCCGGCGAGAACAGCGGCAGCCTTCGCGATGCGAGACATCAAGAACTCCTTGGACGTGGAAAGCGACCGCAGGAATCACGGCCGTCTTCCCCGTTCAACGTCGAGCGGCGGACCGGGTCACGGCCGTTGGGCCGAAAGGGAGGAAGGAAAACCGAAAAATGACCCGCGGGCCGGGAACCGTCCGCCGCCGGATACGGCGGGACGGCCTCGGTCCGCGGGCCGCGGCCATGCGACAAGCCTCCTCCTGCAACGAACGACAGCCCTTCCGGTGGCGGGGAAGAATCGTGTCTTCACCCACCGGGTCGCCATTCGCGCAAAAGAACGAGAAAGGGGGAACGCCCTTTCGCCCGCCCTTACGTCAGTGCGCCTCGGGCGCCTCGGGCGCCAGGCCGAGCTGGGAGTCCAGCGCGCCGCTCACCATCGGGGGGAGCAGGCCGACCCGGGGCTTCGCAAGGTCGGGCAGACCCGCGAGCCCGTTGCCCTCGGGCGCGACCACCGGGTTGCCGACGACGGCTCCCGGGGTGGCCGCCGCCATCTCCGAGTGCGGGGTGGCGAAGAGGGCGCGGCCCGGCTCGCTGCCCTTCAGGACCTCGGGCAGCGGGGCGTCCACCACGGTCGCGGGGAGGGTGCCGGTGAGCGGCACGCTGGGCAGGGCGAGGTCGGGCAGCGAACCGAGGCCCTTCTGGAAGCCGGTGGGCGCACCGGGCATCGGGACGGGTACGCCGGTGGCCACGGCCGGGGCGTCCATCGGGAGCACCGGCTCAAGCCCCTGGAGGGGGACGATCACCGGTGCCTCGACGGCCGAGGCCGGGGCGGCCAGGGCGGCGGAGGCGAATGCGGTCATGAGAAGTCCCATGCCGGCGTGAGAGCGCAGAGTCATGTTCTGACAACGAGACCTTCGGGGGAACGTCGCGGAACTCCCCCGTGTGCAGCAACAGGTGGGCCCTCACCGGTGAAGGTGAGGGCCCCTGTTGACGTTTCGCCGGTGTACGGCGTCAGTGGCGGCGGGCGATCCGGCCACCGCGGAGGTAGACGACGGTGCCGCCGATGATCAGCGCGGCGCTGATCGCGGCCGCACCCATGAGCGCGGTCTCGCTACCCGTGTGGGGGAGCTCGGGCGGGGTGGTCGGCGGGTGCGTGGTCGGGTGCGTGGTCGGCGGGTGCGTGGTCGGGTGCGTCGTCGGCGGGTGCGTGGTCGGCGGGTGCGTGGTCGGGTGCGTCGTCGGCGGATGCGTCGTCGGCGGATGCGTCGGCGGGTGCGTCGTCGGCGGCTGCGTCGGCGGGTGCGTGGTCGGCGGCGTCGTCGGCGGGTGCGTCGTCGGCGGGTGCGTCGTCGGCGGATGCGTCGGGGGATGCGTGGTCGGCGGCGTCGTCGGCGGGTGCGTCGTCGGCGGATGCGTCGGCGGATGCGTCGGCGGCGGCGTGGTCGGCGGATGCGTGGGCGGGTGCGTGGGTTCACCCGGATGAGTCGGCTCGCCGGGGTGCGTGGGTTCACCCGGCTCGTCGCCGTAGCCGCCGGGACCCTCCGCCTGGGCGCAGAGGTCGCCGACGGCCTCGGCGACGAAACCGCCGAGATTCATGCTCTCGCCACAGACGTCCGCCGACAGGGGAGCCTGGACATGACCGGGGGAGCCGGGGCCGGGACCGTCGCCCGTACCGGCATGGGAACCCGCGGCCAGGGCGAATCCGCCGCTCAGCGACAGGATGCCGGTCGCTGCCGCCGCGGTGAGTACTTTCCTGCTGATGATGGACCGCATACCGCTCTTCCTCTGGAGAAAGGGAGAGACCGGCGAGGATCCCCCCTCGCTCCGACCGGCCTGATCCACGCCGACGTTCGCGTGGGACTGGCCAGAGGGTATGGGTCGGTGAACCCCGTGCAACGGGGGCCACACGGCAGCTGATCAGAAAATCATTCGATCAGCCGACCGTGGGAAACGGCGGTACGGAACCCGCCGCAAGTGCCCGGAAGGGCAGTGTTGCTGATGAGAGGTCAGGCTGCGGTCAGCCACCCACCGGCAGGCCACCGGGGACCGGCAGGCCACCGAGCAGCGGGGCACCCTTGGTGGTGTCGTTCAGCTTGGTCGCGGTGTCCGTGACGGTCTTGACCGGGGAGCCGTCCGTGGTGCTGCTCAGCACATCCGACTTCAGCCCATTGGCGGCGATCGCTTCGAGGCCACCGTTCAGGCTGGTGGGGGTCAGCGCCTCCGTGGCCATGGCGGGCGCGGCAGCGCCAAGGGCCATCAGCGAACCGGCGACAACCGCGGCGACCTTGGTGGGCTTCATGGAGTGAATCCTTCCTCTGTACGTTCAAGTCACTTACTGCACAGGGTTCTTGAGCGAATCCCGCACTTTGTTCTGCTTCTGTAACGAACGGCGTGCGGCGCGGAAACTCCGGAAGGAGGGATTTCTCGACACTGCACCCGATCGATGCGGGCCGGTGCTATTTGCCGATCGCGCACCGGCCGCACACGCCTGTACCGGCCCGGCGGGACGCCGGGCCGGTACAGGGCCTGCGGGTGACTAGCGGACCGGCAGCGGGGGCTTGACCGGCAGGTCGACCGGCAGCTCGGGCGGGTCGACGGGCAGCTCCGGCGGGTCCACCGGCAGCTCGGGCACGGTGGCCGGGAGCGCCGGCAGCGCCGGCAGTCCGGCCAGGTCCGGAGCGGGCAGCCCGCTGCCGAGGACCGTGGCGACGGCGAGGTTGACCAGTGAGGTCAGGGTCGCCGTGACCTGCGGTACGACTCCGCCGGCGTCGCCCGACGTGACGGCCGCGAGCAGGGCGGCGACCGCCTTCTCGACCGCGGCGAGCGCGTCGGTCACGACGTCCGTCGGCGCGGCGGCCTTTCCGGCCCACACGGCCTTCGAGTCGGCCGCGACGGGCAGGGTCACGGGCGGGTTCACGGGCAGGGCCGGGGCTTCCACGGGTGGCGTCGCCGGAAGCTCGACGGGGGTCTCGACGACCGGCGGCGTGACGGGGAGGTCGGCCGCCGGGGGCGTGACCGGGAGGTCCGTCGAGGGCGGCGTGACCGGGAGGTCCGTGGACGGGGGCGTGACCGGGAGGTCCGTCGAGGGTGGTGTGACGGGCGCGTCCGGCAGCGGGGCCGGCGCGGTGGCCTTGGCCTGGTCGACGGCTGCCGCGATCTTGGCCTTGAGGGCCTCGGCGTCGGCCGCCGGGAGCTGGCCCGCGTCGGCCTTGAGCGCGGCCGTGACGAGTTCGGTCACGGGAGTGGTCACCGAGCCGAGCTCACCGAGCGCCTCGGCCTGGGTCAGCAGGGCGGCGGCTTCGGGGAGGGGTGCGCGGGCGGCCCGGTCGGCCGCGGTGGACGGATGGTGTTCGTCGGCGATGGCGGGTCCCGCCGTGCCGAGGGTGATGACGGCGGATATCGCCAGGGCGGTGATGCGGCGTGTAGCCAGGGGACGCATATGTGTTCCTTTTCCTTATGCGTCGGACAACTTCCCTCTCACCGTGCCTGCGGGTATAGCCCTCCGCAACCGCAGAACTACTGAGCGCCACGCCTCCGTTCGAGTGAATCCACTCCTCGAACATGCCCCCCGAAGGGGCGTACGCCGTTGCACCGACCGGCGCATGACGGTGCGGCCGAACGAGTACCGACCCCATGACGACAAGGAAAAGCCGGTGCGCCCACCCCGTCGGGGGTGGGCGCACCGGCTTCGGAAGGACCGATCAGGCGTGCCCGATCAGGCGTTGATGCAGGTGTTGCCGAAGGTCGGGTTCAGCGCGCCGATGACGCTGACCGTGTTGCCGCAGAGGTTCACCGGGATGTGGACCGGGACCTGGACGACATTGCCGGAGAGAACGCCGGGGGACTTCACGGCCGCGGCCTCGGCACCGGCGTCGGCGGCGGCGGCACCGGCGGCACCGGCGACCGCGGCGGCGGCACCCACGGTCAGGACAACGGCCTTGGCGATACGGGACATGGGGAAGTGCTCCTCGATCGAAATTCAACGTGGACTGCGCGGACTGTTCGGCCCGGCTCTCTCAACAACGCCCCGGCCTTTCATCGGTTGCTCTCCCGAACGGGTGACGTTCAACCGATCTTTGGGCCATAGGAGGGCCATTCGAGGGAGTGGGCGTGGAATGGCGCAACACGCTCAACGAGGAACCTGCCCCGTGGATACGGGAGTTAGCGTTTCCGAGCATCTAATGCTTACTATCGCCCCGCGTCGGGGTTATAACGTTCCCGAACGTTGCTTCCGGGCCCGCCGCGCGTTCACCCATTTCGTGCGGACGACACCCCCTCTCCCGGCCTTCACGGGTCTTCCCTTCCTTCTCTCATCAAAGCGGAGAACCTGTATGCGGAATTCAGCGGTTCTTGCTGTGCGTCGCAGCGTGTTGTGCGCCCTGTCGTGTGCGGCACTGTCCGCCGCGCTGCCGGGCGCCTCCGCCTCAGCACCACAGCCCCGGGAGGCGAGCCGCATCCCGTTCGCCGCTCGCTACCAGTCCGTGCAGCACGGCGGGGTCGTGCGCGCGGCCAACTCTTCGGCGAAGGGCGCGAAGGGCACCGAGTCGGTCAACGACGGCGCGGCGATCGCCTACGTCGACGTGGACAGCGACCCCAACACGTACAACTCCAGCCGTGCCGAGCTCGCCGTGCCGGCGGGCGCCCGGGTCAGCTGGGCACGTCTCTACTGGGGCGGCAACCTGCGGGTGGGCGAGCAGAAGCCGCCCAAGGACAACGGCCGGGTGCTGATCGCCGAGCCCGGCGGCCAGTACAAGGCGTTGCTCGCGGACACCCTGATCGGCCACCGCACGACCGACGGCGCCGACGCCTTCCAGGCCTCCGCCGATGTCACCGAGCTGGTCCGCTCCTCCCGTTCGGGTCAGTGGACGGTCGCTCAGGTCAACGTCGCCATGGGCCGTTCGGCGGTCGGCGGCTGGGGTGGCTGGACGCTCGTCGCCGCGTACGAGAAGGCCTCGGAACCGCTGCGCAGGATCGCCGTCTGGGACGGATTCGAAACGGTCGGGCCACGCTCCGGCGAGCTTCGCGTACCGCTCGACGGAAACCGTTACGACAAGGCCACGAACGGCCGTCTCGGCGTGATCGCCTATGACGGTGACCGGGGTACTTCCGGTGATTACCTGGCAGTGGAAACGCGCCGTTCGAAGAGCACCCGGCTCTCCGATTCCGCCAATTCCGCGGACGACGTGATGAACTCCAGCATCACCGAATTCGGCACCGGTCGTACGGTCCGCTCTCCCGATGGTACGAACACTCTGGGGTACGACTCCGACGTCTTCGATCTGCGGGGGGCGCTGCGCGATGGGGCCGACCGTGTCCACGTCCGGTCCGGCAGCCGGAAGGACACCGTCTGGCTCGGTGCGCTCTTCCTCCAGGCGGACGTCCGGCGCTGACGTGCTGCCTTCACGAGACACGGACCCCGGGTCCGTCACCGTCCTGCACGCGGTCCAGCCCGGTGACGGCGGGGTCGCCCGTGTCGTCATCGACCTCGTCCGCGCCCAGCTCGCCGCCGGCCTGCGGGTCGCCGTCGCCTGCCCACCGGGCACCGTCCTCTCGGCGGCCGTCCGCGCCGAGGGGGCCGACACCCATGACTGGCGGGCCGGCCGGAACCCGGGGCCCGGGCTCGGCCGCGAGACGCGGGAGCTGGCCCGGGTGATCCGTACCGTCCGTCCGGGACTCGTCCACGCGCACAGCGCGAAGGCCGGGCTCTGCGCCCGACTCGCCCTGCGGGGACGGATTCCGACGGTGTATCAGCCCCACGCCTGGTCCTTCGAGGCGGTCGAGGGAACGACCGCCGCGCTCGCCCTGCGCTGGGAGCGGTTCGGCGCCCGCTGGGCGGACCGGATCGTCTGCGTCAGCGAGGCCGAGCGGCGTACCGGCGAGGCCGCCGGAGTCACGGCGGACTGGTCCGTCGTCCACAACGGGGTGGACGTGGCCCGGTTCGCGAGCGAGGGCCCACCCCGCAACCCCGCGCCCACCGTCGTCTGCGTGGGCCGGCTCTGCCGCCAGAAGGGGCAGGACGTACTGCTCGCCGCCTGGCCCGCCGTCCTCGCGGAGGTGCCCACGGCGCGTCTCGTCCTGGTCGGCGACGGCCCCGACGGCGACCGGCTGCGCGCCGCCGCCGGTCCCTCGGTGCGGTTCACCGGCGCCGTCGACGACACCGTCCCCTGGTACCGGGCCGCCGACGTGGTCGTCCTGCCGTCCCGCTGGGAGGGCATGGCGCTCGCGCCCCTGGAGGCCATGGCGGCCGGCCGGCCGGTGGTCGTCAGCGATGTCGACGGGGCCCGCGAGAGCCTGCCGCCCACCCATGAACCCCTGTGCCTGGTCCCGCCCGAGGACCCGGCCGCGCTCGCCACCGCTCTCGGCCGCCTCCTCGGCAGGCAGGAGCTCCGGCACCGCCTGGGCCGCGAGGCCCACGAGCACGTACTCAGCAGATTCGATGTCCGGCGCACCGGCGCGGCCGTCGCGGACGTCTACCGCGACCTGGCCCGAGTGCGGGGCACCGAGCACAGAGAGCCGATTGCGCAGTGACCACCGAAAGCACCAGCGTCCCTCCCTCACCGGGCCCCTGGCCCACGGCGGGCCAGGCCTACGGCCTCGCCTCCCTCGCGCCGCGCCGCCGCACGACCGACCGGCTCGCCCTGCCGTACCGCCCCGCGCGGCCGCGGTCCGGTGTGCTGCCGCTCGTCGCGGTCGACTGCCTGGCCGTCTTCTCCGCCGCCACGCATCTGAGCACGGCGCACCACGACGCCCGGCTTCTGCTGCCGATCGTGGCGCTTGTCCTCGTCCTCGACGGGCACGCGGGGCTCTACCGTCCCGCGCCGCACACCCGCGCCCTCGACGAACTGCCCGCGCTCGCCTCCCGCGCCGGCGTCGTCTGGTGTCTGGCGGCAGCGGCGGTCGCCGCGTACTCCCCGGTCCTGGCCATCGGGCCGCTGCGCCTCCTCACCGCGTACGCCGCCCATGTCGGCGTCGTGTGCCTGGTCCGGGCCCTGATGCTCACCCGGCGGCGCCGGATCGCCCGCGCCCGTCCCCGGTCGGCGCTGGTCGTCGGCGGGGCGGGGGCCGCGCGCCGGTTCGCCTCGGCGGCCGTCCAGCACCCCGAGTACGGGGTGCGGCCGGTCGGCATCGTCGGTGTGCCCGAGCAGGGCGGCGCCCCCCGGGCGGTCGGCGAGTCCGGGCTTCCGGTGCTCACCACCACCGAGGAGATCCACCGGGCCGTCATCCAGAACACCGTGCGCGACGCGGTGTTCCTCCACGACGACCCGGGTCTCGTCACGCTCTTCCAGCACTACGGCTGCACCACCTGGCGGGTCGGCGGACGGCATCAGGACGGGCCGATGGGCGACCACGTGTGGGGATACGCCTGGCACCGCGTCGCCCCGCCGGTCGAGCGCCGCGGGCTGCCCGCCAAGCGTGCCCTCGACATCGCGCTCGCCGCGCCCGCGCTGGCGCTCGCGCTGCCGGTGCTGCTGCTCTGCGCACTCGCGGTACGGCTCGCGGACGGTCCCGGGGTGCTGTTCCGGCAGGAGCGGGTGGGTCAGCACGGGCGCCACTTCACGCTGCTCAAGTTCCGCACCCTCCGCCCCTCCGACGACACCGAGTCGGCGACCCGCTGGAACGTGGCGGGCGACCGGCGGATGAGCGCGGCCGGGAACTTCCTGCGGAAGTCCTCCCTCGACGAGCTTCCGCAGCTGTGGAACGTGCTGCGCGGCGACATGAGCCTGGTCGGGCCGCGGCCCGAACGCCCGTACTTCGTCGCCCAGTTCAGCAAGATCCACGCCGGTTACGCGGCCCGGCACCGGATGCCGGTGGGGCTGACCGGTCTGGCGCAGGTGCACGGGCTGCGCGGCGACACCTCGATCGAGGACCGCTGCCGCTTCGACAACCACTACATCGACCACTGGTCGCTCTGGCAGGACGTCTGCATCCTGCTGCGTACGGCGGCCGGGCTCGTCCGACCCACAGGGAGCTGAGGATGGCCACGGCCGTGACGGTGCCGGCGCTCGCCCGGGACGACGTACGGGACTGGGCGCGCAGGGCCGGGGCGCTCTCCCCGGTCCTCGCCGTGATCGCGTTGCTGCTCGTCCCGGGCGGCGGCGGGGCGCAGGGCGGCACCGGCGGTTCGGGGACGGTCGCCGACGCGGCCTCCGGACTCCTCGTCCTGATCTGTCTCGTGCGGGTGATGCGCGGTGGCGCCCGGCCGCTGACCCGGACGGCGGCCGTCGTCCTCGGGCTGCCGGTCCTCGGGATCTGTCTCGCCGCGATCACCTCGAACGACCCGGCGGCGAGCCTGCCGGGCGTCGCCCGCTACGTGCAGATCTTCGTCCTCGTCCCGGCGGCCGTGCTCCTCATGATCCGCGACCGGCGGGACTTCGCCGTGGTCGCCTGGGGCCTGGTCGGGCTCGCGCTGCTCCAGGGCGCGGTCGGCGTCGCCCAGTACCTGACCGGCACCGGCGCCTCGTACCAGGGCGAGGACATCCGGGCCGTCGGCACCTTCGGCGCCACCGATGTGATGGGCATGGCGACGGTCGTGTCGTACGGGCTCGTCATCGTCACCGGGATCGCGCTCGGCAGCGGCCCCGGCCGGACGCGGACGGCGGCGCTCGTCTGCGCCGGGCTCCTCTTCCCGCCGCTCGTCCTGTCGTTCAGCCGGGGCGCGTGGATCGCGACCGTGCTCGCCTGCGGCATCCAGCTGCTGCTCTCGGGGCCCCGGCGGGCCGCACGCGTGGCGCTCGCCGCCGGCGCGCTCGGCGTGGTCCTGGTCGGCGGGCTCGGCATCGGTTCGGACATGGTGAAGGAGCGCGTCACCAGCATCACGCAGGTGGCGGCCGCGCCGGACCAGTCGGTGACGGACCGGTACACGATGTGGGCGGCGGCCGGACGGATGTGGGCCACGGAGCCGGTCACCGGCGTCGGCCTCAAGGGCTTCCCGCAGTACCGCGACTCGAACGCCTCCCTCGCCCTGTCCTCCGGAAGCGACACGGCCGGCGCGGGCGCCGCCTTCGCGCGTCAGCCGCTGCTGTCCCCGCACAACATGTACCTCCTGGTCCTCAGCGAGCAGGGCCTGTTCGGACTGCTCGCCCTGGCGGGCAGCTGGCTGGCGCTGCTCGTCGGCGCGCTGCGGCGGCGCCGCCTCGGAGCGGACTGCGCGCTCGTCGCGACCGGTCTGCTCGGCTGGCAGCTCATCGACTTCTTCTACGCGGACATCGGCGGCCCCTCGACGGTCCTGATGTCAGTCGTGCTGGGCCTCGCGGCCTGGTGGGCCCTCGCGGAGGTCCGGCGTGCGTGACCCGTGGGCCGGCGAGCCGGAGCCCACGGACACCCCGCGGGCCGGTGAACCGCGCCGCACGGGCGGCCCGCCCTGCGGCACCCCGCTGACCGACCCCTGGCCGACCACGCCTCCGGGCCCCACGGACACCCCGTGGCCCTCGGAGGCCGTCGTGCTGCCGGGGACGGGATCCGTCCGTCCGCCCACCGTCCGTACCGCCGCACCCCGCGCCGCCGCCACCCGGCCCGCCGCACCACGGACCACCGCCACCCGTCCCCTCGCGCCCCGTCCCCCCGGCCGCCGCGCCCACGCCCGGGGCCGGGCGGCCCGTACCGGCACGCCCGAGGGCGGCGGATTCCTCGCGAAGGCCGCCGCCGTGACCGCCGGGCTCACCGCGGCCGGGGCGCTCCTCGGACTCGTACGGGACCAGATCCTGGCCGGGTACTTCGGGGCCGGCGCCGACACCGACGCGTTCCTGGTGGCGTGGACGGTGCCGGAGTTCGCCTCGACGCTGCTCATCGAGGACGCCATGGCGCTGATCCTGGTGCCCGCCTTCTCCCGTGCCCTGGCGCGCCGTTCCGGCAGCCTGTTCGGCGACCCGGTGCGCGCCCTCGTACGCGGCACGCTCCCCCGGCTCACCCTCGCCGTCGGCATCGTCGCCGCGCTCCTCGTCGCCGCCGCCCCGCTGATCGTCTCGGCGCTGGCCCCCGGACTGCCCGACCCCACGCTCGCGATCGACTGCACACGCCTGACCGGGACCTGCGTGCTGTCCTTCGCCCTCGTCGGCTACTGCTCGGCCGCGCTCCGCGCCCACGGATGCTTCCTGCCACCGGCCACGATCTACGTCGCGTACAACGCCGGGATCATCGGCACCATCCTGCTGCTCCGCGAACCGTGGGGGGTGCGCTCGGCCGCCGCCGGGGTCGCCGTCGGCGGGATCCTGATGGTCCTCGTCCAGGCCCCCTCGCTCATCCGTGAACTGCGCGCCCGCCCCGTACCCGTGCGGGAGCCCGAGGCGCTCACGCCCGCCTCCACGGGTGAGGGGCGCATCCTGCTCCTCGGTCTGATCGCGCCCGTCGTCGCGTTCTCGCTCGCCCGCCAGTCCCAGACCCTGATCGAACGCTTCCTCGCCTCTCCGCTGCCCGCCGGGGCCATCTCGCATCTGAACTACGCGCAGAAGGTCGCGCAGATGCCGATGATCCTCTCCCTGATGCTGTGCACGGTCAGCTTCCCGGTGGTCGCCCGCGCCCTCGCGGCGGGCGAGACGGAGGCGGCCCGTCGCCGGGTCGAGCGGGATCTGCTGCTCGCCGCCGTCGTCGTCCTCATCGGCGCCTCGACCGTGATCGCCGCCGCGCCCCGGATCGTCGAGCTCCTCTTCGAGCGCGGCGAGTTCAGCGGCGCCGACACCACCGCCACCGCCGCCGTCATGCGCGTGTACGCCCTCGGTCTGCTCGGCCAGACGATGGTGGGCGCCCTGGTCCGCTGCTACTTCTCCGCCGCCCGCCCGCTCTGGTACCCGGCCGTCGCGATGGCCGCCGGGCTCGCCACGACCGCCGCCGCCGGTGTCCCCGGCGCCCACTACTGGGGTGCCGTCGGCATCGCCGCCGCCAACGCACTCGGCATCACCCTGACCGCCGTCCTGCTGCTGCGCGGCGCGCACCGCCAGGCCGTCCCGGTCCACGTCGGCCGGCTCGGCGAGGGACTGCTCCGGCTCGCCACCGCGGGCGCGTGGGCCACCGGCGCCGCCTGGCTGTGCTCGCTCGCGATCGGCCCCGCCGCCCTCGCCGTCGCCGTGGCGGCCCTGGTCGTCATCGGCACCTTCCTGCTCTTCATCGCCTGCGCCGCCAAGGCGCCCGAGATTCCGCCCCTGCCCCGCTCCGCCTCCCGGAGGACCCCCCATGCCCGCCGCCACCGCGCTGCGCCGACTGCTGCCGAAGCCGCCCCTGTGGATGAAGCCGCCCCCGTGGGTGGCGATGTACCACTCGATCACGGACACCGCTGACGATCCGTACCGCGTGACCGTCTCCCCCGTGCGCTTCGCCAGGCAGCTGCACTGGCTGGGCGACCGGGGACTGCGCGGGGTGTCGGTGCGGGAGCTGCTGGCCGCCACCGCCGAGGGGCGCGACAAGGGGCTCGTGGGCCTGACCTTCGACGACGGTTACGCGGACTTCCTCGACTCGGCGCTGCCACTCCTTCGCCGGCACGGGTTCACGGCGACGGTGTACGTCCTGCCGGGGCGGCTCGGCGGCGACAACGGCTGGGACGCGGAAGGCCCGCGCAAGCCGCTGCTCGACGAGGACGGCATCCTGCGGATCGCCGAGGCCGGCATGGAGATCGGTTCGCACGGCCTCACGCACGTCGCGCTCACCGAGGTCGACGACACCGAGCTGGCCGCCCAGACCCGGCGGAGCCGCGAGCTCCTGGAGGAGATGACCGGCACTCCCGTCGAGGGCTTCTGCTACCCGTACGGGCAGGTCGACCCGCGGGTGATCCGCGCCGTACGCAAGGCGGGCTACCGCTACGGCTGCGCGATCGACCCGGGCCCGCACACCGGCAGATACGCCCTGCCCCGCGTCCACATCGGCGAGGACGACACCGCGTGGCGGCTCACCGCCAAGCGGGTCCTGCACCCGCTGCGCCGCCGCCACCCCGCCGATCCGATCCCCGCGCGGTACGGCCCCGCCGTGGTCGGTGCCCCATGAAGGTCCTGCACGTCATCACCGGGCTCGGCATCGGCGGCGCCGAGCAGCAGCTGCGGCTCCTGCTGCGCCATCTGCCGGTGCGCAGCGGGGTGGTCACGCTCACCAACCCCGGTGCCGTCGCCGCGGGCATCGAGGCCGACGGCACCCCCGTCACCCATCTGGGCATGGCGGGGAACCGTGACCTCGGCGCGCTCCCGCGCCTCGCCCGGATCGTCCGGCAGGGCCGCTACGACCTCGTCCACACCCACCTCTACCGGGCGTGCGTGTACGGCAGGACGGCGGCCCGGCTCGCCGGGGTGCGGCGGGTGATCGCCACCGAGCACTCCCTCGGCGAGAACCAGATCGAGGGCAGGCCCCTCTCGGCGGGCACGCGCGCGCTCTATCTGGCGTCCGAGCGGCTCGGCACCTCCACGGTCGCCGTCTCGCCGAGCGTGGCCCGCCGGCTCGCCGAGTGGGGCGTGCCCCCGGACCGCATCCAGGTCGTCCCCAACGGCATCGAGACGGACCGCTTCGCCTTCGACGCCCGTGCCCGCCGCCTCGCCCGCGGCATCCTCGCCCTGCCCGAGGACGCCTACGTCGTCGGCGGGGTGGGGCGGCTGACACCGGGGAAGCGGTTCGACCGGCTGATCCGGGCCGTCGCCTCGGTCCCGCAGGCCCGACTGCTCCTCGTCGGCGAGGGCGAGCAGCGCGAGGAGCTGCTGCGGGTGGCCCGCGAGTGCGGGGCCGCCGACCGGGTGCTGCTCGCCGGGGCGTGCGAGGACCCGCCGAACGCCGCCTCGCCCGGACCCTCGCTGCCCGAACTGCTCGCCGCCATGGACGTCTTCGTGTCCACCTCCCCCGACGAGACCTTCGGGCTCGCCGTCGTCGAGGCCCTCGCCGCCGGCCTGCCCGTCCTGTACGTGGCCTGCCCGGCGATCGACGACCTGGCACCGGAGGCGGCACCCGGCGCCCGGCGGATCGGCGAGTCCGTACCCGAACTGATCTCCGCGCTGCGCGGCATCCAGGACGCCCGGCTCGCCCGGCTCCCGCTGCCGGCGGCCGCCCGCCGCTACGACATCGCCCACAGCGCCCGGCAGTTGATGTCCCTCTACGACCAGGCCGTCCACGGCACCCCCTCCCCCGCGAAGTGAGAGACCCGTCCCATGAACAGCACCCCACGCCGTGCCCTCCTCCCCGCCGGCCTGCGCAGGCCCGGCCGCTGGGCGGTCCTGCCCGCCGCCGTCCTCGCCGGAGCCGTGCTCGGCGGCGGTTACGGAGCCCTCAAGACCCCGCAGTACGCGGCGACCAGCTACGTGATCGTCGTACCGGGCGAGAAGTCCGACCCGGCGGCCGCGCTCGGCTTCGCCCAGGCGTACGGGCGGGTCGCCACCGACATCGCGGTGACCGGCGACGCCCAGGTGTGGGCGGGGGTCACCGCCGACACCCTGCGCAAGAACGTGCTGGCCGCGACCTCCCCGGACGCGCCGATGATCTCGATCACCGCCAAGGCCGAGAAGCCCGCGAAGGCCGTGTCGATGGCCGACGGGGTGGCCCGCGCCCTCGTCCTCAACAGCACGCACGTCGCGGGCAGCACGGGCGTGAAGGTCGTCCAGTTCTCCCGCGCCACCAAGCCGGTCGCGCCCGTCTCGCCCTCCGCGCCGCTCTCCGCGCTGGTCGGCGGCTGTGCGGGCGGGCTCCTCGGCGGTCTCGCCCTCCTGGTCCGCCCGAAGCGCGCCGCCGCCCGCGGCGAGGCCCGCCACTCCCGGCAGGCGGCGCCCGTGACGGGGGCCGCTGCCGTGCCCGCGTCGGCCTCCGCCGCCGTGCCCGCTCCGGCGGCCTCCGCGCACCAGCCGGAGGCGGTGTGACCCCGAGAACGCCGGGCGTTCCGTCGGCCCTGCGGACCGAGATCTGCCGTGACGAGGAAAGCTTCGGGGGGCTGGCGGCCGAGTGGACGGCGCTGTACGGGCGCTGCTCCACCGCCACCCCCTTCCAGTCCCACGCCTGGCTGCATTCCTGGTGGCTCTCGTACGGCCGGCCCGGTGCGCTGCGGGTGGTGCTCGTACGACGCGCGGACGGCGAACTCGTCGCCGCCGCGCCCCTGATGCGGGCCCGGGGGCCGCTGCCCGTCCTGACCCAGCTCGGCGGCTCGATCACCGACTTCACGGACGTGCTGCTCGACGACGGCTGCCCCGAGGCGGCGCCCGCCCTGGCGCGGGCGCTCGCCCGGACCGCCCGCGGCGCGGTGATCGACCTGCGGGAGGTACGGCCGGGAGCGGCCGTCGAACAGGTCCTCGCCCACTGGCCGGGCCCGCGCCGACGGCTGCCCGACTCGCTCTGCCTGGAACTGCCGGCCGTGCCCATGGAAGGGCTCCTCGAACGCATCCCCTCCGGGAAGGCCCAGCGGGTCCGCGCCAAGCTCCGCAAGCTGGACGCCCTCGGCATCGACGCGCGCGTCGTCCCCGGCGCCGACGTTCCGGCCGCCCTCGACCGGCTCCTGAAGCTGCATCAGCTCCAGTGGCAGGGGCGGGGCGTGACCGCCGAGCACACCAGCGAGCGGTTCGCCCAGCACCTCACCCGAGCCGTACGACCGATGGTGGAGCGCGGGGACGCGATGGTCACCGAGTTCCGGCTCGCCGGGGACGTGGTGGCCGCCGACCTGACCCTGATGTCCCCGCGGCTGGCCGGCGGCTATCTGTACGGCGCCGACCCGTCCCTGCGCGCCCGCAAGGTCGACGTCGCCACGATGCTGCTCCGGCACGGGGCCGGGGAGACCAGCACCGGCGGCCGCGCCACGCTGAGCATGCTGCGCGGCACCGAGGCGTACAAGCACCACTGGCGACCGGAGACCGTCGGCAACCAGCGGCTCATGCTGTCCGGTCGGGGTACGGCCCCCCTCCTCCGGCTCCGCGCGAGCGCCGCCGACGCGCGCCGCTGGGCGGCCCGGCAGGCGCGGGAACGCCCCTGGGTGGGCCGTGCCCTCGGCCGGGTCACGGGGCGCACGCCGAACGACGGCGGCGGATGATCTCCACCGCCGTCGTCACGGGGGGGGTCAGAAGGGCCAGACGCCCTTCAGCGTGTCCTTCCAGTCGAGGTCGACCTCGTCCTTCCAGGAGTCCTTCGGGACACAGACGGGTCCACCGATCCAGCTCTCGACCCATGAACCGAGGTTCACGGTCCAACAGTTGGGCTTGGGCTCGGGCTGGGGCTCAGGCTTCGGCTCGGGCTTGGGCTCCGGCTTGGGCTCCGGCTTGGGTTCCGGCTTCGGCTCGGGCTTGGGCTCCGGCTTCGGTTCCGGCTTGGGCTCAGGCTTCGGCTCGGGCTTCGGCTCCGGCTTGGGCTCAGGCTTCGGCTCGGGCTTCGGCTCGGGCTTCGGCTCCGGCTTGGGCTCGGGCTTCGGTTCCGGCTTGGGCTCAGGCTTCGGTTCCGGCTTCGGCTCAGGCTTCGGCACAGGCTTCGGCACAGGAACCGTCGGGTCCACCGGGTCCGTGGGATCGGTCGGATCCACCGGATCGGTCGGATCCACAGGATCGGTCGGGTCCGTCGGCCACGTCGGGTCCGTGGGATCCGTCGGCCACGTCGGGTCCGTGGGATCCGTCGGCCACGTCGGGTCCGTGGGATCCGTCGGCCACGTCGGGTCCGTGGGATCCGTCGGCCACGTCGGGTCCGTGGGATCCGTCGGCCACGTCGGGAGCTCCGGCTCCGTGCCGTACAGCATCTGACGGAACATCTGCGACGACTGCGGATTGTCGTCACACTGCCAGACGCCGTGCGGGCAGTAATCGGTGATCGTGTGGTACAGCGGCTTGTGCTGCTTCATCCAGTCCAGCATGCGCCGCATGTATTCGGGGTTGTCGCCGTTCCGGAAGAGACCCCATTCGGGATAGGAGATCAGCTTTCCGTGCTCGGCCGCGAAATCGACCTGCTTCTGCAGACCGTACGGTTCGCTGACGTGCTGGTCGAAACGCGAGCCCGGGGGCTGGTCGTACGAATCCATCCCGATGATGTCGACGACGTCGTCACCCGGGTAGCACTCGGTCCACGGCACGGCGTCGCGGCCACGGCTCGGATTGAAGTCGAAGCGGAACTTCTGGCCGGGAACGGAACGCATCGCGGTGACGATCCGGTTCCAGTACTTCTTCCACGCGGTCGGGTCGGGCGCGCAGCGGTGGGTGTACGTGGTCCCGTTCATCTCCCAGCCGAGGACGATGACGGTGTCGGTCGCCCGCAGCCGGACGAGCCGCTCGGCGAGGGCCGTGAAGTGGTGGTCGTAGTACCCGGCGGCGCCGAGCTGGAGCTGGCGGCGGACCTCGGCGTCGGAGACGCCGGCCTCGTTGCGTTCCAGCATGGGCACGTTGAGGACGAACAGGCGGTCGGTCCTCGCGTTGCGCCAGTCCGCCCAGGCGTCGAGGAAGCCGGGCGGGCCCTCGATGTTCTTCCAGAGGTCGCCGGGGAGGTAGGTGTGGCCGACGCGGAGTTCGCGTCCGCCGAGCCACTGCTCCAGCTGCCCGATGCGGGCGACCCCGAGCGCGCCCGAGTCGAGGAAGGCTCCCATGGCGCTGGAGAGAGTCGGTCCGGGGTCTTTCGTCGTTACGGATTCGGAGGCGTGGGCGGGGGACGACAGCACGACTGAGCCCGAGGCGAGGAGACCGGCGGTGAACACCCCCAGCCACGCTCTGGAGGTTCTCCGATATGTAGCCGCCATGGCCGCTCCTTCGCGTCGTACGCGCCTTGATGATCCGTCAATCCGATACTCCGAAAGTATTCCTAATGAGCCGACCGTGAACTCGGCTTCCCTCTGATCAGTAGTCCATTAGAGGATTTGATCGCCCAGTTGGGGCACCAGAGATGAAGGGCATGCCGTGCTGCGTCGTCAGAGTTTCGACACCAGCGTTCCCACCGTCCTTGTGCGGCTCGACCGGAATCCCTTCCATCACGGCACTCTCGGGGCCGTGCGCTCGCTGGGCCGGGCGGGAATTCCGGTCCATGCCGTCATCGAATCGAGCACCAGCCCGGTGACCCGCTCCCGCTATCTCCGGTCGGCCCGCGCGAGTCCGGGGACGACCTCCTCCACCGAGCTGGTCACTCTGCTCCACGGGATCGCGGACGAGGTGACGGCGGGGACCGCGGTCGAGTCCGCCGACGGTCCGTCAACTCCTCTCCTGGTCCTCCCCCTGGACGACGTCAGCGCCCTCGCCCTGGCCCGCCGCCGCGCCGAGCTCTCCCCCCGCTTCCTGCTCCCCCACCAGACCGAGGAGCAGTTGCTGCGGGTCGCGGACAAGGCTGCGCTCGCCGAGACCTGTGCGGACCTGGGCCTGCCCCATCCCCGTACCGAACTCCCCGTCGACGCCGACGAGGCCGCCGCCATGGCCTGGTCGCTCGGGCTCCCGGTGGTCGCCAAGTGGAGCCGCCCCTGGCTGCTTCCGGCCGGCGGCGGGCTGCGCAGCACCTCGATCGTGCGCTCCCTCCCGGAGGTGCGGGAGCTGTACGCCCGCACTCCGGAGGCCGGCAGCCGGCTGCTGCTCCAGAGGCTGCTTCTGGCCGGCCGGGACCTGGACTGGTTCTTCCACGGGTACGTGGACACCGACGGCCGCTGCACGACGGGGGCGACCGGTCGCAAGGAGCGGTCCTGGCCGGACGGGGCCGGGCTCACCGCCGTGGGCCGCTGGACGGCGAACCCGGCGGTGGACCGCACGGCCCGCGAGCTGTTCGACGCGCTCGGCTACCGGGGCGTGTGCGACCTCGACTTCCGGCTCGACCGGTCCACGGGCGCGTACCACCTGCTCGACTTCAACCCCCGGCCCGGCGCCCAGTTCCGGCTCTTCACCGACCCCGACGGCCTGGACGTGGTCCGGGCGCTCCATCTGGACCTCACCGGGCGGCCCGTACCGCCGTACTCCCCCGCGTACGGCCGCCGGTTCGTCGTCGAGAACTACGCGGCGCTGTCGCTCCTCACCTCCCCGCGCCGTCGGTCCGCCGACGAGACCGCGACCGGGGAGGCACCTCGGCTCACCGAGTACGCCTGGTGCGCCGCCGACGATCCGGTGCCCGCGTTCGCCATGGGCCGCGCCTGGCTCGGGCACCTGCTGCGCAAGGCCCTGACCGCGCTCCGAGAACTGCTCCGGTCCCGACGCGCGCGCCCCACTCCGGCTCCCCCGTCGGCGCCGCCGCCGGCCCGCAGCTCCTCCAACCAGCTCACCCCACGATGAAGGCGGAAGGCACGATGTCGAAGTCGATGTACGACCTGGTGGTCGTCGGGGCCGGACCGTACGGTCTGTCCGTGGCCGCGCACGCGGCCGCCCGCGGACTGCGCCTGCGGACCTTCGGCCGCTCGATGGCGTCCTGGCATTCCATGCCCCCCGGCATGTTCCTGAAGTCGGAGCCCTGGGCCTCCCATCTCTCCGACCCCCGGGGGGCGTACGGACTCGACGCCTACGCCGCCACGCGGGGCGTGCGCGCCGCGCACGGGGTGCCGCTGCCGGTCGACTTCTTCGCCGCGTACGGCGACTGGTTCGCCCGGCAGGCCGTGCCCGCGCTCGACGAGCGCCTGATCGGCTCGGTCGCGCCCGCCGCCGACGGCTTCGAGCTGCTCACCGAGGACGGCGAGGCCCTCCGGGCCAGGACGGTGGCGCTGGCGGTCGGCGTCCTGCCGTTCATGGAGGTCCCCGGGCCGCTGCGGGGCCTGCCCCGCCGGTACGTCACCCACTCCAGCCACCACGGCGGGCTCGACCGCTTCGCCGGCCTGGACATCACCGTCGTCGGGGCCGGTCAGGCCGCTTTGGAGACGGCTGCGCTCCTCGTCGAACAGGGCGCCGCGACCGTACGGATCCTCGCCCGCGCGGACCGGCTGAACTGGAACACCCTGCCCCCGGCCCTCGACCGCGGCCTGTGGCCCACCCTGCGCGCCCCGCACACGGGGCTCGGCTGCGGCTGGCGCAACAAGCTGTACGCCGACACCCCGGGGGTCTTCCGGCGCCTGCCGGCCGCCACCCGCGAGCGGATCTTCGACTCGGCGCTCGGCCCCGCAGGTGCCTGGTGGCTGCGCGATCGGTTCGCGGCGGTCGGGGACGTACGTCTCGGGCAGCGGATCACCGCGGCGGCCGTGACCGGGGACGAGCGGGTCCGGCTCGACGTGGCGGGTCCGGACGGGACGACGGTCCTGGAGACCGACCATGTCGTGGCGGCCACCGGCTTCACCCCGAGCCTGGACCGGGCGGGAGTGTTGTCCCCGGCGCTGCGCGGCGCGCTGCGCACGGTCGGTGCGGGCGGCGCTCCGGAGGTCGGCGGTCTCTTCGAGTCCTCGTGGCCGGGCCTCTTCCTCGCGGGGCTGCTCACCGCCCCTTCGTACGGTCCCTCGATGCGGTTCGTCTTCGGCGCCGAGTACACGGCGGGGCGTCTGGTGCGAGGGGTGCGGCAGCGGCTGCGGGCGGGCGCCCGGGGCGGGGCGGTGGGCCGGCCGCGTGCGGGAGCGAAGGCGCCGGTCTCGGCATGACCGAGAGCCGGCCCCCGGGGAGCGGATGCTCTCCGGGGGCCGGCCCCTGTGTCTGCGTGGCGCTGGGGACTCAGGCGTTGACGCAGGTGTTGAACGCGGCCGGGTTCAGCACGCCGATGATGTTCACGCTGTTGCCACAGACGTTGATCGGCGCGTGGATCGGGATCTGGACGACGTTGCCGGAGAGGACACCCGGCGAACCGAACGCCAGGCCCTCGGCCTCCGCGTCGGCGAAGGCGGGGGTCGCCGCACCCATGGCCATGATGATTCCGGCGACGACGGCAGCAGCCTTCTTACAGTTCATTTTCGTCTGCATCCTTTCGGTGGCGGAACACTTTCACGCAACACAACGAACATGCCTCACAAAGGAAACCGCGAAAGCGGCAACATTCGCTCTTTCACTCCATTGCACGCGCAGAACAGGGCCGGAGGGAACGTTTTCGTTCCCTCCGGCCCTGGCATGCGCGATACGGATCAGCCGTTGTAGGCGCCGTTCCCGGAGAGGATCGGGATGTCCTCCACGATGTGCGACAGCGGCTCGTCACCCTTGGCCTGGGTGGAGTTCTCGGTGCACTGCTGGTTCTGCGGGGAGGACAGGACGTTGATGTCCTGGACCGCGATCGGGACGGCACCGACGATCGAACCGAGGTTGGCCTTGACCGGAGCGCCGAGGCAGAGCTTGTTCAGCGAGCCCTGGACGGCCGAGAACTGCGGGCTCAGGTCGCCCTTGGTCTTCGAGTTGCCGAACGACTGGTGCGCGCCGTTGCCGCTGAGCGAGGTCGTACCGCCGTCGTTGGCGATGGCGAGCGCCGGGGAGGCCATCGCGGCAGAAGCGCCGACAACAGAGGCCGTAACAGCCGCAGCCGCCATAATCTTCTTGATCACGGTGATTCCGTTCCTGTTCCCACCAATCGACCTGATTGATGCGACGGGATCAACTGCGAGCGATGCCTTTGGTTCCGGCGCTTCACTCGTTCGACTGGGGCCGCGTTTCGCGCTGCCGTGTGCGCTCCGCCAAGGGGGTGACACAGCGGAACCCTTGCGTCCACGGTCAGTTGATCAGGCCGCTCCCTGCACGGAGCCGGTTCTAGAAGGGAACTCCCGTGATCAAGAAGGTTATGGCCACCGCGGCCGCAGCCGCCGCCATCGTCGGCGCCTCCGCCGCCATCGCCACCCCGGCGCTCGCCATCGCCAACGACGGCGGCACCACCTCGCTGTCGGGCAACGGCGCGCACCAGGAGTACGGCAACTCCACCACGTACGGCAGCATGAGCCCGCAGTTCGCGCTCGTCCAGGGCTCCCTGAACAAGCCGTGCATCGGCCTGCCGGCCAAGGTCAACGCCGGTTCGGTCCTCGGCGCCGTCCCGATCGCGGTCCAGGACATCAACGTCCTGTCGTCCCCGCAGAACCAGCAGTGCACCGAGAACTCCACCCAGGCCAAGGGTGACGAGGCGCTCTCGCACATCCTGGACGACATCCCGGTCCTGTCGGGCAACGGCGTCGGCAACAACTGACGTTCCGCCTTCGCGCGACGACGTTCACACGTCAGGGGCCGCCCTCCGGGGCGGCCCCTTTCGTCATCACCGCGCTACCAGGTCGGCCAGATCGGGGTCGCCATAAGGCGTTCCCACTCCCGGTCGGGCATCCCCGGTACCGTCCGGCCCGCCTGCACCCACTGGGTCACCAGTGCGGAATAGAGGGGGAATGGTGTGCGGTCGGCTGCTGGGGGTGGGTCGCTCACATATCGGCTCTTCGGAATGAAGGCCATCCGTTCCCATTTCCCGGGATCCGGCGCCATCTTCGCTCCTTCCGCTGCGATTCCCGCATCATTACACAGGCGCCGCAGGAGAGTGATTCGCCCTGTTCATGTCGCGTCGCGCAACTGTGTGCGAGCGCGCTCGAATTACCGTGCGGGCATGAAATTCCCGCGTCCGCGGCGGCCGCGCCGTCCGCTGCTCGCCCCGACGGCGCTCGCCGCTCTCGCCGCCCTCGCTCCCGGCGCCCTCGCCGCAGCCGCCCCCACTGATCTCCCCGCCCCCGAGAAGGGGCTGAACCTGCTCGTGGTCGGCATCGACAGCCGCAAGGGCGTCACCGAGGAGGAGAAGGAACGTTTCCGGCTCGGCGGGCAGGAGTGCGACTGCACGGACGTGATGATGCTCGTGCACGTCTCGGCGGAGAACGACCGGGTCGACGTCGTGAGCCTGCCGCGCGACTCGCTCACCTCCTTCCCCGACCAGCACCGCGACCGTCGCACCGGAAAACTGCACGCCGCCCACCAGTCGAAGATCAACGGCGCCTGGGCCGAGGGGGGTTCCTCGTTCACGGTGGAGACCGTCGAGTCGATGACGGGGCTGCCCGTCCACCGCTACCTGGAGATCGACTTCCGGCGCTTCATGGACACCGTCGACCGTGTCGACGGCGGGGTCCCCATCTGTACGGAGAAGGCCCTCAAGGACCCGGCCACCGGCATCGACCTGGCGCCCGGGACCAAGCCCGTCGGCGGCGGCGAGGCGCTCCAGTACGTTCGGTCGCGGAAGGCCGACGGGCAGATGGACTTCGGCCGCATCCAGAAACAGCAGAAGTTCGTAGTGAACACCCTCGAACGGCTCCGCGAGGGCATCCTGAACGATCCCGACCGGCTGATGGACTTCGCGGCGACCCTGCGCGGGACCGGCGCGACCGAGCGGGGCATCTCACCGGCCGAGCTGCTCACGCTCGCCGAGCGGCTGCGTGACCTGCCCCCGGACCGTACGGAGTTCGCGACCGTGCCGGTACGCGGCTTCAACCCGGACATCGCGGGTGTCGGGTCCACGCTCGCCTGGGACAAGGAAGGGTCGGCGAAGGTCTTCGGGCGGCTGCGTGAGGACCGGCCGCTGCCGGCGGCCGACGAGGTCGCGCCCAGCGAGATTCCCGTGGGCGCCTACGCGCCCGCTCCCGGGGCTTCGCTCATCTGCCCGTAGGCCGTCCGGTGGACTTCGCGGAACCTCCGTACTTCTGACCAGTTGATCAGCACGGCTCGGCACTCAGCGAGCCACGATCCGAAAGGCCTGAACAATGAAGAAGCTGTTGGCTACGGCCGCTGTGGCCGCGTCGATCCTCGGCGCGACGGCGGCGGGTGCCGGTCAGGCGCTCGCGATCGCCGACGACGGTGGCACCACGTCGCTCTCCGGCAACGGTGCGCACCAGGAGTTCGGCAACTCCTCGACCCACGGCGACATGAGCCCGCAGTTCGCGCTCGTCCAGGGCTCCCTGAACAAGCCGTGCATCGGCCTGCCGGCCAAGCTCAACGCCGGTTCGATCGGCGGGGCCGTCCCGATCGCGGTCCAGGACGTCAACGTCCTGTCCTCCCCGCAGAACCAGCAGTGCACCGAGAACTCCACCCAGGCCAAGGGTGACGAGCCGCTGTCGCACATCCTCAGCGACATCCCGGTGCTGTCCGGCAACGGCGCCGGCAACAGCTGAGCGACGACGCTCGGCCAGGCGCGGCCCCGCCGCCCCTCCTCGGAGGGGTCGCGGGGCCGTCCCCGTTCCGCCGGGAGTCTCAGATCTTCCGGCGGAGCTCGGCCGGGTCGGTGACCGGCGCGTCACAGGTGAAGTGACGGCACACGTACGCGGCAGGAGCACCGGCCACCAGCGGACGGTCCTTCAGCAGCGGGAACTCCTCGCTGTCGGGGGCGCCGAAGGCGAGCACCGCGCCGGGGGCGGTCGCCAGGAGCGCGGTACGGCGCAGCTCCCGGAAGGCCTCGTCGCCGGGGGCGCCGACCACGGCGATCTCCCGGGGCCCGTCGAGGAGGGCCTCGGAGACGGCCAGGCCCCAGCCGATGAAGCGGGGCGCGCGCGGGCCGAGGGCCTTGACGACGCCGAGGGCTCCCTCGGCGGCGGCGCGGTGGGCCTCCGAGCCGGTGTGGGCGGCGTACGAGAGCAGCGCGCCGGCGGCGGCGGTCCAGCCGGACGGGGCGGCGTTGTCCGTGGGGTCCTGCGGGCGGCGGATCAGGGCCTCGGCGTCATGGGCAGTGTCGTACAGGGCCCCGCCCTCGGCGGTGAAGCGGTCGATGACGAGGTCCAGGAGGAAGCCGGCGAACTCCAGCCAGGCGCCTTCGCCGGTGACGGCGGCGAGGGCGAGGAATCCCTCGGCGACATCGGCGTAGTCCTCCAGGACGCCCGCGTTCGTACCGGCCCGGCCGTCCTTGGACGTACGGGTCAGGCGGGCGGACTCGTCCATGTGGACCCGGACGAGCAGGTCGGCGGCCTCGGTCGCGCGCTCGACGAGGTCGGGGCGGTCGAAGAGGGCGCCGGTCTCGGCGAGTGCGGCGATCGCGAGGCCGTTCCAGGCGGCGACGACCTTGTCGTCGCGGCCGGGGCGCTCGCGCTCCTCGCGGGCGGCGAGGAGCCGGGCGGCGATGGAGGCGATCCTGTCGGCGTCGGCCGGACCGGCCTCCTGCGGGAGCTGGAGGACGGAGCTGCCGTGCTCGAAGGTGCCGTCCTCGGTGACGCCGTAGTGGGCGGCGGCGAGGGCGGCGTCCTCCGCGCCGAGGACCTCGGTGAGCTGCTCCGGGGTCCACGCGTAGTAGGCGCCCTCGACGTGCCTGCCGGTCCCGTCGTCGCTGTCCGCGTCGAGCGCGGAGGCGAAACCGCCCTCGGGGGTGCGGAGTTCACGGACCAGGAAGTCGGCGGTCTCCAGGGCGACCCGGCGGGCCAGATCGCTGCCGGTCACCTTCCACAGGTGCGCGTACACCCGGCAGAGCAGGGCGTTGTCGTACAGCATCTTCTCGAAGTGGGGCACGACCCAGGCGCGGTCGACGGCGTAGCGGGCGAAGCCGCCGCCGAGCTGGTCGTAGATGCCGCCGCGGGCCATCGCCTCGCAGGTGTCCGAGGCCATCTGGAGGGCGCCCTCGGAGCCCGTACGGGCGTGGAGGCGGAGCAGGAACTCCAGGGTCATCGACGGCGGGAACTTGGGGGCGCCGCCGAAGCCCCCGCTGGTGGCGTCGTACTCGCGGGTGAGGCCGAGGAGGGCCTGTGCGAGTTCCTCCTCGCCGGGGACTCCGTCACCGCCGTAGGCGAGGGAGCGGCCCGCGAGGTCCTTGACGATGCGCTCCGCGACCTCGCCGACCTCGTCGCGCCGGTCCGCCCAGGCGCCCTTGACGCCCTCCAGGACCTCCGGGAAGGAGGGCATGCCGTGACGGGGCTCGGGCGGGAAGTACGTACCGAAGTAGAAGGGGGCGGCGTCGGGGGTGAGGAAGACGGTCATCGGCCAGCCGCCCTGGCCGGTCGCGGCCTGGACGGCCTCCATGTAGACGGCGTCGACGTCGGGGCGCTCCTCACGGTCGACCTTGACGGCGACGAAGTGCTCGTTGACCAGGGCCGCGGTGGCGTCGTCCTCGAAGGACTCGTGCGCCATGACGTGGCACCAGTGGCAGGAGCTGTATCCGACGCTGAGCAGCACGGGGACGTCGCGACGCCGGGCCTCCTCGAAGGCCTCGGCCGACCACGGCCACCAGTCGACCGGGTTGTCGGCGTGCTGAAGCAGATACGGGGAGGTCTCATGGGCCAGTCGGTTAGGCATGGTGCCCATCCTGCCCTGCCGCCGCGGACTCCCGCGGGACCCCTGCCCCCGTCGGCCCCTGGTGCGCCCGGCATGATCCGAAAGACACGCCCTAGACCCGGCCGAGGCGGGTGACGAGGGGGCGGAGGGACCATCCCGTCCGGCGCAGGCCCGCCCAGACGCAGCAGGCGGTGATGCCGAGTGCGGTCAGGGCGGCGCCGGGCGCGGTCGGCATGCCGTTCATCACGAGGACGCCGATCAGGACGACGAAGAGTCCGTCGAACTGCCACACGAAGACCCGGAGGGCGGAGAGGTCGCCCAGCGGCGTGATGATGGGCAGCAGCAGCTCGACGGGCAGGTTCGTCTTCATCTCGCGCAGGAACCTGGCGCCGAGCACGAGCACCACCGTCCCCGTGGTCAGCAGTACGGGGCCGCCGTCGTCGAGCGGCAGGCGGGTGAGGACTGTGACACCGCTCGCCGGCCCTACCGAGGCCACCACCGCGACGACCGGCCAGGCCAGGGTGCGGGCGAGCATCCCGCCCCACCACTCGCCGTAGAGCGGGGCCAGGGTCAGCTCGTCGCGCAGACCGCGCCAGGTCTCGCCGACCCACCCGGACCCCCAGTACACGGCGACCGCGCCGGCCGCCCAGGACAGCATCACCGGCCCCGCGTCAGGCTCCGTGACGCCGAGCGTCACCAGGGCGCCGCCGGCCGGCAGGAACACCGCGGCCGCGATCGCGCGCCCCTTCGTGCGCAGCGCGCGGACCGCTCCCTGGACGAGGTGGCCGCGCAGCCGCCCGTCCGGTCGCGTCAGGGCGGTGGTGAGCCCGCTCGGCTCCGGTCGGTACAGATCGAGCGCGTGGTGGAGCGTGCCGGTCCAGGCGAAGGTCTGGGCCTCGGCGGCACGCGCCGATTCGCGTGCGAGCCGGGCGAGGTCGACCGTACGGACGGACCGGAAGGCGGACCGGCCGAGCACCGCCGCCGCGACCGCCAGGACACCGGTGACGAGCCCGAGGCCGCCCCCGGCCAGGAGGCCGGTCCGGCCGAGCAGCGTCACGACGACCGCCGTGACCCCCACGGCGGAGGCGAGCAGGACGTTCTCGCGCACCGTCCGGACCTGGCCCCAGAGCCAGGTCACGGAGGCGACGGCGCCGATGCCGACCGCGACGGCCACGCCCTGCGGTGCGAGCCCGCGTCCCGGGTGGTCGAACAGGTCGGTGCCGAGGAACGTCGCCGTGCAGACCGCGAGGAGCGTGCCGAGTCCCGCGTACACCAGTCGGCGGCGGGCGATCGTGCCGAGGTAGTGGGTCGGGGACAGGTCGGTGGACATGAACACGTGCAGCAGGAACGGCTTGAGCACCAGCGGTCCCCAGAACCGGCCGGCGAGCTGGGCACCCCAGACCGCCGCCGCCGCGACCAGGCAGGCCACGGGTGTCGCCGCCTCGGCGGACTCCAGGGAGAGGAGCGCCCGAGTGGTGCGCACCAGGTAGACGACCGGCACGACGTAGACGGCGCCGAGGATGACGGTGAGATAGACGGTGTACGCCCGGTCCTGCACCGTGGTGCTGTCGCCGCGGTGGGCGTACCGGTGGCGTACGGCGTGGACGCGGGCCCTGGGGTCGGCCTCCACCTCGGTGATGGTGTCGGTGGTCACCCCAGCTCCATGACGCCGTCGCAGGCTTCCACCATGACGGCCTCATGGGTGGCGACCAGGATCGACGCCCCCTGCTCCGCGCGCTCGGTGAGCAGGGTGGCGACGAGGTCGACACGGTCGGTGTCGAGGTGCCGCTCGGGTTCGTCGAGCAGGATGACGTCGGCGGGGCGGACCAGGGTCAGCGCGAGGTTGAAGAGCTGGAGCTGGCCGGAGGAGAGCTGGGAGGGGAATCGCGCGCCCAGCGCGGTGAGACCCAGTCGCCCGATGATCTCCTCGGCGCGTTCGGTGGTCGTCGTGGTGTTGCCGTACCACGAGGCGGCGACCAGGGTCACCTGCTCACGGATCGTCATGTCACGGGCCACGGGAACCGGTTCGACGAGCGAGGCCACCAGCCGCCGGTGGCGGGGCCTGGCCAGGTCGACGGTCTCGCCCCGCACGAGGACGGCGCCGTCGGTCAGCCGCCGGCTCCCCAGGAAGGCCCGGAGGAGGGTCGTCTTCCCGGAGCCGTTGCTTCCGGTGAGACACCGGAACTCGCCCGGCATCACCGCGAACGTCGTCGGTGCGAGCAGCGTGGTCCCGTCCAGGACGACCGTGGCGCCCTCGGCCGAAATCGCGGGCACTTCGCGCTTCCCTTTCACCGGATCGTTCGTCTCCCCCGTCGCCGGTCCCGAGTGAACTTGCTGCACATCATGTGCAATTAACTGCGGATCGACCTTAAGTGGACTTTCAAAAGAACGTCAAACGCAAGTGATTCTTCAATCACCCTGGTCGACACAGGACTTGAAAGGCTCTCTCTCGCGCCGACGCGCCCCGCGCAGCAGACTGGACTCGCACGGTCCGGGGCATGACAAAGCCTCAGGGCCGGGACGGTCGGGCACGCGCGGAGGGGGACGCACATGCGGGACAGCCATCGGGCCGAGGCTGAGCGGCTGTGGGAACGGGCGGTGGAGGAGGAGCTGCGGAGCTCCGGGAGCCGGGTGCGCGCGGAGACCCTGCTCGCCCGGGGCCGGACCGCACTGGACTCGATGGCGGCGCGCGCGGGCAAGGAGTACGCGGCGTATCTGTCGGCCGTGGAGCGGGCGGAGGCGGGGACGGTGACGGGGGCGGCCGGGCGCGGTTCCGCGGCGAACCGTGCCGCCGGTCCGGCGCTCGCCGGCCCCGCCCTCATCGCAGGCGTCGCGGCCGTCGCGGCCGTCGGCGCGGACCTCGCCCTCGGCACGACGACGGGAACGGCACTCGGCGCGGGTGCGGCGGTGGCGGTGGCGAGCGCGGCGGCGACGGTACTGAGGGCGGGGCCGGGTCGGGCCGGCCGGGCCGGACGGGCAGCCCCGGCTGCGCCGGACGCGCGGGGCCCTGCCGGGCCGGTCGGGGCGGCTGCGGCTGGGGCTGGGGCTGGGCAGGACGGTGCCGTCGAGGCGGCGCGGGAGCGGTGGCTGACGGCTCTGGAGGTACGGGGGATGCGGCCCTTTCTGGAGCGGGAACGGGTGTCGCTCGCCGGGGCGATCGGGGAAGTACGCCCGGGGCTCGACGCGTGGCAGCCGCCGGAGGAGGACGCTGGCGCTGGCGCTGGCGGTGGCGAGTGGTCCGACGGAGGGAGCGAGCGGGTTCCGCTGCCGGACGGCGAGGAGGAACGACCTTCCTCGGCGGGCCGGCGGGGCGGCCGGGGCTCTCTGGCGGGTGGTTCGGGCGAGGCGGGCCCGCTGGGTGACGGCAGTGTCGAAGGCGTGTCGAGTGGTGGGGAGGGAGGACCGGCGATCCGGCGGGATCCGCGGGCCGTCCCGCCGCGGGTCGAGCGGCTGCGCGGGGCCGATCGGAGCGCGGCCGCCCGGCGGCGGGCCGTGCTTGAGCGGTCCTTCGGTCATCTTCCGGATCCCGGTGGAGACTTCGCGGGGCGGCGGGAGGAGCTGGCGCGGATCACGCGCTGGGTGCAGACGGGGCGGGCGTCGGCGGCGACCCGGCCGACGGTGGTCATGCTGCACGGCGAGCCCGGCTCCGGCCGGACGGCGCTCGCGGTGCGGGCGGCGCACGCGCTGCGCGACCAGTTCCGGGGCGCGTGCGTGGTCGACCTGCGGGGAGACGCGAGCGGCGAGCGCCCTCTCGCGACCCGGGAGGCGCTGCTGCATCTCCTCAACCGGCTCGGCGCCCCGCGCGAGCGGCTGCTGTTCCGGGAAGGCGCCACGGCGGACCAACAGGTGCGGCGGCTCACCGAGTTGTACCGGCGGCAGCTGACCGGGGTGCCGGTGACGGTGGTCCTGGACGACGCCGTGGACGCGGACCAGGTGCGGGCCCTGCTGCCGGAGCGTTCCGACAGTCTGATCCTGGTGACCTGCCGGGAGCCGCTGGACCTCGGGGCCGACGTACCCGTACACGTGCTCCCCGTGGCGGCGCTCGACGCGGCCGGGGCCGAGGAGCTGCTGCGGGCGGCGGCCGGGGCGCCCGCTCCCGGTCCGTACGACGCGGAGGCCTCCGACCGGATCCGGGAGCTGTGCGGCGGGCTTCCGCTGGCGCTGCGGGCGGCCGGTTCGTCGCTGGGCGGGCGTTCCATGGACGACCTGGCGCAGCTGCTCGCGCGGCCGGGCCGGGGCGACGCCCCGGTCGAACGAGCCCTGTCCGTGCGGTACTTCACCGATCTCGACGAGGACGCCCGGCGGCTGCTCCGGCGGCTCTCGCTGGCCGGGCGGGCCTCGCTCGGTGCGGCGGCCGCCGCCGCGCTGCTCGGCGGGAGCGGCGCCGAGGGGGCCCGGCTGCTGCGGGAGCTGGCCCGCGCGGGGCTGCTCGACCATGTGCGTGGGGAGCGGTACCGGCTGCACGACGCGGTGCGCGGTTTCGCGGCGGCCAGGCTTCTGGACGAGGAGGACGCGGCGGAGATCGCCGCCGCGCAGGAGCGGCTGATCCGCAGCTACGCGGAGCTCGCGGACGCGGTGATCCGGATGGTCGACGGCAAGATGTCGACCCGCGCCGACCGTTTCGACGGCCATGGCTTCGGCTCCCTGGAGGCGGCCCTGAGCTGGCTCGACGAGGAGTCCAGCTTCATCACGGCGGCCCTTCGGCACGCCGAGGGCGTCGACCAGCAGACCGTGCTCGATCTGCTCGGCGCGCTCTGCGACTACTGCCTGCTGCGCGGCGACCTGTACCGGCTCGGCGAGATCAACGTACTGGCCGAGTCCGTCGGTCAGGGGCAGCTGTCCCGTTCGGTGCAGTGGCGGACCGGGATCGCGGCCCGGCAGCTCGGCGAGCTCGACAAGGCGCGGACGACCCTGACGTCCGTCGTCTCGCTCTACCAGGAGGCCCACCAGGACGCGGGGGCGGCGCTGGCGCTCTGCTCGCTCGGCATCACCCTGCACCACCAGGGCCGGCTCGCGGAGGCAACGGCCCGGCTGAGGGAGGCGCTCGCGCTGCAGGGGCCGGAGGCGCTCGCCGCCGACCGGGGCTGGACGCTGCACGCGCTGGCGGCCGTGGAGCGGGACCGGGGGAACCTGGCGGAGGCCACTGCCCTGCTCGACCGGTCGCTCGCGCTGCACCGGGAGCACGAGTCCCCGCACGGACAGGCGTGGGCGCACTTCCAGCGGGGCCAGGTGCTGCTGCTGCGCGGCGACCTGCCGGGCGCGGAGGCCGAACTGCGGGACGCCCTCGACGGTTACGGGCGGATCCACGACGGGCGCGGCGAGGCCTGGGCGCTGACCCAGCTCGCTCGGGCACGGCTCGCCGCCGGGGACGAGGAGCCGGCTGTCGAGGGGCTGCGCGGCGCGCTGGCCCGGCATCGCGAGCAGGAGGACGCACGCGGGGAGGCCTGGACGCTGTACCACCTGGGGCACGCCCTGGAGGAGCGCGGCGACCGGGACGACGCGGTACGGGAGCTGGGCAGGGCCCGGACGATGTTCTCGCGGATGAGGGACGTGTACGGGCTCGCCAGCGCCCGGCACCATTCGGGCCGGGTCACCCGCGACCAGCTCGCGGCGCGTACCGGCGGTCTGCGCAACTCGGGCTTCGCCCGGCAGCTGCTCGTGGACGCGCGGGCGGACTTCCACCGGATCGGTGTGCCGCACGGGGAGGCCTGGACCTGTCTGGAGCTGGCGATCATCGACGCCGGCAACACCAGGGTGCCGCAGGCGCTCGGGCTGTGCGACGAGGCCCGTGCCCTGTTCGGCACGTACGGCGACCTGCGGGGCGCCGACTGGGCCCGTTTCCTGCGCTGCACCCTGCTCCCGCACGCGGTCCCGGGCAGCCCGGAGCCGCGGACGGTCACGGCCCGCGAGGAGCTGGCCGCGCTGATCGGGGACCGGCATCCGGCCCGTGACCCGCGGCTTGACGACTGCGCCGAGGCGTACGCCGTGCTCCTGGACCGGGGCGTCCACCCGTCGACGCCCTGGCAGGCCTGGGACCTGGGCATGGTGCCGAACCGGCACGCCCGGGAGGTGCTGGGAGTGCCGGTGGAGTAGCCCGCCGGGGTACGGCGGCGCCCCCGGGTCCGTACCGGTGCGGTACGGACCCGGGGGCGGGTCGGCTACTTGCCGGCGGCGCCGGCCTTGGCGGCCGGGGTCTCCGGTGCGGCGTCCGGGTCCGGGGCCTCCTCGAAGGAGACCTTGCCCATGTGGCGGTTCATCGACTTCATCAGCTGCCAGACCGCGAGGGCCAGGACCGCGAAGACGACGAAACCGAGGACGCCGGGGGTCACCTTGTTCTTGTCCAGCTCTTCGGCGGCGAAGGGGACAAGCTGGGTCAGTGCCAGGTGTGCGCTCATGTCAGGCATTGTCGCGGATGCCCGCGAAGAGATCTTCCTCGGGGAGGGAGGTCGGCACCAGCGCCTTGCTGAGCTCGTACTCCTCCGTCGGCCAGACCTCCTTCTGGATGTCCATCGGGACCCGGAACCAGCCGCCGTCGGGGTCGATCTGGGTGCGGTGGGCGATCAGGGCCTTGTCGCGGGTCTCGAAGAACTCGGCGCAGGGCACGAAGGTGGTCAGCGTCCGCTCGGCACGCTGGAACTCCTTCCAGCGCTCCAGCCACTCGCCGTACGGGGACTCCATCCCGCGGGCGATCAGCGCCTCGTGCAGGGCGACCGTGCGGGGGCGGTTGAAGCCCTGGTTGTAGTAGAGCTTCAGGGGCTGCCACGACGGGCCGAACTCGGCCTCCGGGAACTTCTCGGTGTCGGTCGCACCGTCGAAGGCCACCATCGTGATCTTGTGGGTCATGATGTGGTCGGGGTGCGGGTATCCGCCGTTCTCGTCGTAGGTCGTGACGACCTGCGGGCGGAAGGAGCGGATCTTGCGGACCAGCTCCCCGGCCGCGGTGTCGACGTCCGCGAGGGCGAAGCAGCCCTCGGGAAGCGGTGGCAGCGGGTCGCCCTCGGGGAGGCCGGAGTCCACGAATCCCAGCCATTCCTGGGAGACGCCCAGGATCTCGCGGGCCTCGTCCATCTCCTTGCGGCGCACCTCGTGGATGTTCGCCTCGATGTAGGCGTCACCCTGAAGCTGGGGGTTGAGGACCGAGCCACGCTCGCCGCCCGTGCACGTCACCACCATGACGTCCACCCCCTCGGACACGTACTTGGCCATCGTGGCCGCACCCTTGCTCGACTCGTCGTCGGGGTGGGCGTGAACGGCCATCAGTCGCAGCTGCTCAGTCAAGACTCGATCCTCAGTGATTCGACGCGGAGGGTGGTCTCTATAGTGACGGAATCGGGGGAGTGAAAATTCCGCCACCCCCGGCTTCGAGAGGATCGATCATGAGCGCGGTGCGAGAGCAGCTGCCCGAGGGGCGCTACGGACGCTCCGCGGACGAGGCGGCGGACCGCAAGCTCAAGATCATCGGCGGGGTGCTCGGCGTCCTCTTCCTCGGCCTGCTGGGCTGGTTCGGCTGGTACTACGTCGTCGACAGCAAGATCAGCGCCGAGATGATCAAGTTCGACGTGGTGAGCGCCACCGAGGTCCAGGTCCACCTGGAGATCCGCAAGGACGAGGGCGTCAAGGGCGTCTGCACCCTGCGCTCCCGCTCCGAGGACGGCGCCGAGGTGGCCCGCAAGGACGTGCGGATCGACGACCCCGCGACCAGGGTCGACCACGTCTTCTCGCTCCGTACGACCGCTCGCGCGACCAGTGCCGAGCTCGTGGGGTGTACGGCTCGGTAGCGGTGGGTAGGGACCGGGTGTCGAGTCCCGGCGAGTCACCGCGGTGACCTGGTGTGACGCCATCCTGATGGTTATGTCCTCCCGCTTTTCGCCACTCATTGTTAGGCTCGTGGTTTCGCCCACCCGGGACAGCAGAGCTTTCCCGTGTAGGGCGATGCTTTGTATTCCCAGTACCTACGAGGAGCACCTGTGACCCAGACCAGCGACAACGTCACCTGGCTCACCCAGGAGGCGTACAACAAGCTCAAGGACGAGCTTGAGTACCTGTCTGGTCCCGCGCGCACGGAGATCACCATCAAGATCGCCGCCGCGCGTGAAGAGGGCGACCTGCGCGAGAACGGCGGGTACCACGCGGCCAAGGAGGAGCAGGGCAAGCAGGAGCTCCGCATCCGGCAGCTGACCCAGCTCCTTGAGCACGCCAAGGTCGGCGAGGCCCCGGCGGACGACGGCATCGTCGAGCCGGGCATGGTCGTCACGATCGCCTTCGACGGCGACGAGAACGACACGACGACCTTCCTGCTCGCCTCCCGCGAGTACGCGAGCGGTGACATCGAGACCTACTCGCCGCAGTCGCCGCTCGGCGTCGGTGTCAACGGCAAGAAGGCCGGCGACGACGCGCAGTACGAGCTGCCGAACGGCAAGAAGGCCACGGTGAAGATCCTCAGCGCGAAGCCGTACACCGGCTGAGGCACCTGGATTCCCTGAAGGGCCGGCCCCACCGGGGCCGGCCCTTCGTGCTGCGTGCAGGACTGCACCCGGTGCCGCATCCGTTGCTGCATGCACATGCAATGATGCGGCCTGACCGATGCGTCTGACGTCGCGTCACAAGGGGGATGGCGAAGTGCTGGGACCGCTGCGCGAGGGCGCACCACGCCGGATCGGACCGTACGAGGTGCTCGCCAGGCTAGGGGCGGGCGGGATGGGCGAGGTGTTCCTGGGGCGGGGCGCAGCCGACGGGGACGACGCCTCCGCCGCAGCCGGGGACGGCGCCAGGGAAGGCACCTTCGTCGCCGTGAAGACCGTGAAGCGGGACGTCGCCGGTGATCCCGCCTTCCGGGACCGTTTCCGCCGGGAGATCAGGGTCGCCGCACTCGTCGACAGCGCGTACGCCGCCGCCCCGCTCGGCGGCGACGCCGACGCCGAGGTGCCCTGGCTGGCCACCGCGTACGTCCCCGGGCCCAGCCTCTCCCAGGCCGTACGGCGCGGCGGCCCCCTCCCCGTCGCCACCGTCCGCGCGCTCGGCACGGTCATCGCCCGGGCCCTGGGCGATCTGCACCGGGCTGGGGTCCTGCACCGGGACCTGAAGCCCGGCAACGTCATGCTCTCCGTCGACGGCCCCCGCCTCATCGACTTCGGCATCGCCCGCAGCAACGCCGCCACCACCATGACCGCCACCGGTGTGATGGTCGGCACCCCCTCCTTCATGTCCCCCGAGCACGTGGCCGGCGCCCGGCGGGTGTCCGCGGCCTCCGACGTCTTCTGCCTCGGTTCGCTGCTCTGTTACGCGGCGACCGGCGAGGACCCCTTCGGCGACGGGCCGCTCGCCGCCGTCCTCTACCGGGTCTCCCAGGCCGAGGCCGACCTCGGCCGGGTTCCGGAGGAACTGCACGGGATCGTCGCCGCCTGTCTCGCCCTGGACCCGGCGGACCGGCCCACACCGGAAGCGCTGGCGGAGCTGCTCGGCGGCGGCACGCCGAAGGTCTTCCCATGGCCGGAGGGCATACGGGACCACATCGGCGAGTACGGGACGGAGCTGGCCCAGCTGGTCGCTTCGGGCGGGCCGCTCCTGGAGGTCGCCGCCCCGGCGCTCGACCCCCGGAGGCCGGTGGTGAACCCGGCGGTGCCCGGGCTGCACTCCGTACCGACGCAGGCGCCGGTGTCGTCGCCCGCCTCGCCCGCCGCTCCCCCGCGCGGGCGCCGGAGGCGGCTGCTCGCGGCCGTCGTCGCCCTGGCCGTCGTGGCCGGTGGAGTCGGCGCGTACCTGCTGTGGCCGGAGGACGGGCCGAAGAAGCCGCAGGCGCCTTCGAAGGCCGCACCGCCCGCCGCGCCCCGGATCGCGGGGGTCGACGACCGGGGCCTCGCCGACGCCTCCGGTGTCGTCCCGCAGAACGCCGCCCAGCGCCCGGCCGGCTGGAAGCCCTGGCGGACGAAGCTCGGCACCTCGGCATTCGGCTGCTCGGCCAACGAGAAGGTGCTGGTCTGCCGGACGACGGACGGGCGGTACGAGGCGCTGGACCCGGCGACCGGCAAGAAGATGTGGGACGTCCCGACCGCCGAGAACACGCCCGGCGAGACCTACATCAGCGCCACGGGATACCCCTTCACGGGCGGGGAGGCCACACGTCCCACGGTCCACGACGGCAGCGTGGTCCTCGTCGCCGCCGGCTCCCTCCAGGTCCGCGACGCGCGCACGGGGACGGTGCGCTGGGAGAAGCCGGCCGCGGGGCCGCAGGGCTTCTGGACCACCCGCCCCCTCGTCGCCGACAAGATCGTCTTCGCGGCGACGGAGGTGGCGGAGGACAACGGCACGATCCGGGCCGCCCTGACGGCGTTCTCCCTGACCGACGGACGGCAGCTCTGGTCCGAGGAGCTCACCAACGGTGAGATCTCCTCCGCCCAGCGCCGGCCGTACGAGCCCGTGGCCTACGCCAAGGGAATCGTCTACGCCCTCAGCCAGGGCGGGCTCGTGGCCTACGACGGCAGGAAGGGCACTCAGCTCGGGCAGGCGGAACCCGACGCCAAGGAGTGCTGGGAGATCAAGGTGCTCGGTACGTCGGCGTACTGCGCCGAAACCGGGAGCGACACCGACCTGCACCTGCTCGACGCCCGCACCCTCGCCTCGAAGGCGTCGCTCCCCGGCGCACTCGGCGGGACGAACCCCACGGCTGTCGGTCCGCGTGCCGTCGTCACCTTCGACAAGGGCCTGCGGATCCTCGACCCGCGCACCGGCAGAACGCTCGCCTCGTTCCCGGCCGGGCAGGCTCCGTCCGGCCTGGCGCAGAGCTGGTCCGCACCGCTGCTCGCGGGAGACCAGGTCGTGTACGCCGACTACTCCTCGCTCTACACCGTGCGGCTCGGGGCCGACGGAAAGCCGAGTGGTCTCAAGGTCACCCCGGTGCCGGGCGCCCCCGGTCCGCGCGCCGAGGAGGAGGACTACGACCCGAACTTCGGCGAGTACGTCTTCAAGAAGATCCGGCAGCCGGAGGTGCTGCCGGTGGGCGGCATCGCGTACGTCGTCTTCGACAAGGGCGTCGTCGCCTCCGTCGAACTCCCCAAGTGATCGCGGCGAAGTGATCGCGCCCGAGTGACCTTCTGAAAGGACCTGTTCGGTGCTGGAAGCTCTGCCCTCCGGTCGGCCCCCGATGCTCGTCGGCCCCTACCGGCTGCTCGCCAGGCTCGGCGCGGGCGGCATGGGCGAGGTGCATCTCGCCTGCCGGGCGGACGCGCCGACGGCCGATCCGTACCGGATGGTCGCGGTGAAGACCGTACGGAGCGATCTGGAGGTCGACGGGGACTTCCGGACCCGGTTCCGGCGGGAGATCGCGGCGGCGCGGACGGTGGACGGGCCGGGGGTGGCGCGGCTCGTGGACGCCGACGCCGACGCGCCCTCGCCGTGGCTGGCGACGGAGTACGTGCCGGGGCCGTCGCTCGCGGAGGCCGTCGTACGGTCCGGGGCGCTGCCCGTCGCGGCCGTACGGGCCCTGGGGCTGTCCCTGGCCACGGCCCTGGGGGCCGTCCACGGGGTGAAGGTGCTGCACCGCGACCTCAAGCCGGCGAACGTGCTGCTCGGCAAGGCCGGGCCCAAGCTCATCGACTTCGGTATCGCGCAGGCCTTCGAGGCGACGGCGCTGACCTCGACCGGTCTGGTCGTGGGCTCCCCCGGCTTCATGTCGCCGGAGCACCTGGCGGGCAGCCGTGCGGTGGTGCCCGCTTCGGACGTGTTCTGTCTGGGCGCGGTCCTGGCGTTCGCGGCGAGCGGCCGGGGGCCGTTCCAGGACGACGAGATGGCCGCGGTGGTCTACCGGATCATCCGCGCGGACGCCGACCTGACCGACGTACCGGAGGAGCTGCGGCCGGTGGTGGAGCGGTGTCTGCGGCTCGACCCGGCGGAGCGGCCCACGGCGGCGGAGGTGGTGTCGCTCCTCGGCGGCGGCGAGGCCCCCGAGGTCTTCCCCTGGCCGGGCGGGGTGCTCTCGCTGCTCGCCGAGTACGGGGAGGCGGCGCGGACGGCCGGTGAGGCGGCGGCCTCGGGCGCGGGCGTGGCGGACCTGCCGACGCTCGGCCCGGTGGTGCCGTACTCCCCCACCGCCGTCCCGAACCGGCCGCTGTCACCGTCGGCCGCGTCCGAGGAACCGCGTCGTCGCAGGTGGGGCCCGGTCGTGGCCGGTGCCGTGGCGGTGGCCGTCCTCGCGACGGCGGGCGTGGTGCTGCTGAACCGGAACGGCACGGAGGACGGCGGGGCGGCAGGGCCCTCGACCTCGAACAGCGCCTCCCCCGGCGCGACCGGGACCGGGAATCCCGCCCCGGCGACGCTGAGCCAGGTCGTCCTGCCGTACGGCGGGAAGGGCCGTACCAACGACTTCGGCAGGACGGCGACGGACCGCGGCAACCGTCCGGCGGGCTGGTCGCCCTGGATGGCGAGGACCGAGGCGGCCGACGGTGCCTGTTCCCTCTCCCCGAAGGTGCTGGTCTGCGCGGGCTCCGGCGGCGCGCTCGTGGGGCTGAGCGCGGCGGACGGCCGCGAGCTGTGGTCGGTCCCGGCGCGCACCAACGCCGACGGGCTGCGGGCCGCGCCGCAGTACCCGGCGGTCATCGGCGACCGGGTGTACGTCACGGAGGCGGCGGGGACCGTCGCGTACGGCCTCCAGGACGGCGAGAAGCAGGGCACCCTCCCCGGGCCCGGCGCCGAGTGGGCGATGAAGGGCTCCGACCTGGCCGACGGCGTCCTCCACGTCACCTATATGAGCCTGGCGGACGAGCGGGGCGCCGGGCTCGCGACGGCGGTGAAGCTGGGCGGGAGCGGGAAGGACGTGGGCCGGGAGGTGTGGCGGGTGCCGCTCGACGGCATCCCCGAGCAGCCGGTGGCGGCGGGCGGGCGGGTGTACGTACCCCTCGGGACCGTGCCGGTGGCGCTCGACGCGCGGACCGGCAAGGAGGCGGCGCGCGGGGCGGAGGGCTGCCAGAAGATCACCGTGCACGAACGGAGCGGCAGCGTCCTCTGCTCGGGCACCCCGGACGGCTCGGTGGCCGTGCTCGACGCCGGTTCGCTGAAGCGACAGCGCTCCCTCGGCTCGGGGGTGACGGCGGGGCCCGCCGTGAACGCGGACGGTCTGGTGGCGGTCACGAACGGGCAGACCGTGAGCGCCTACGACCTGCGGAGCGGGCAGCGGCGCTGGTCGCTGCTGCCGATCGCCACCGAAGGCGATCCGCAGCGGGTCTACTTCGCCGGCGACCGGGTCGTCGTGGTGGGCAAGAACGAGGTGATCTCCGTCGCCGCGGCCGGTCCTGCCGACAACCAGGACTACGAGACCTTCGAGGCCAACATGCCGGACGACATCCGCCCGCAGTCCACCGGAGACGCGCTGGCCGCCGGAGGGGCGGTCTTCCTCGCCCTCCCCGACGGCCTCGTCGTCTCCGGTTATCTGCCCTGACCGGCCCGTCCGACGCGGGCGGGCGGCACCGTCAGCCGTTCGCCCGCCGGTACTTGCGGACGGACAGGGTCCGGAAGATGGCCACGATCAGGACGGAGTAGATCAGCGACGCCCACACCGGGTACTGCATCGGCCAGGCGTCGGACGGGGACAGGCCCGGGTCGCCGAAGAGCTTGCGGCAGGCCTGGACGGTGGCGCTGAACGGGTTCCACTCCGCGACGGGCTGCAGCCAGCCCGGCAGGTTGCTGGAGTCCACGAAGGCGTTGGAGATGAACGTGACCGGGAAGAGCCAGATCAGGCCGCCCGAGGTGGCCGCCTCCGGGGTGCGGACCGAGAGGCCGATCAGGGCGCCGATCCAGGTGAAGGCGTAGCCGAGGAGGAGCAGCAGGCCGAAGCCGGCCATCACCCTCGCGAAGTTGGTCGGCTCCGCGTAGCCGGGACGCCAGCCGATGATCAGCGCCACGATCGCGAGCACGAAGAGGGTCAGCGCGGTCTGTACGAGATCGGCCAGGGTGCGGCCGGTGAGGACCGCGCCGCGGGCCATCGGCAGCGAGCGGAACCGGTCGATGAGTCCCTTGTGCATGTCGTCGGCGATGCCCGCGCCCGCGCCCGCCGTGGCGAAGGTGACGGTCTGGGCGAAGATGCCGGCCATCAGGAAGTTCTTGTAGACGTCCGGGTCGGTGCTGTTGCCGATCTGCATCGAGCCGCCGAAGACGTACGTGAAGAGGATCACGAACATCACCGGCTGGATGAGCCCGAAAAGGATCATCTCCGGAATTCTGGACATCCTGATCAAGTTCCTGCGCGCGATGACCAAGGAGTCGTTCATGGTGCTCACTCGGCCGTCTCCTTCACGAGCTTGCCGCTGCGGCCGCCCGGATCGGCCCGTCCGGCGGACCCGCCGTTCTCCTCCGCCTCCCGCTCGGCCACGTGGCCGGTGAGGGAGATGAAGACGTCGTCGAGGGTGGGGCGGCGCAGCCCGATGTCGTCGATCTCGACACCGACCGCGTCCAGGTCGCGGATCACCTCGGCGAGCAGCTTGGCGCCGCCGGCGACGGGGACCGTGAGTTTGCGGGTGTGATCCTCTACGGACACCTCGCCGTGGCCGATGCCCGCGATGCCGTAGCGGGCGAGGACGTCCCGGGCGCCGGGGATCATCCCCTTCTCATGGACGACGACCTCGACGCGCTCGCCGCCCGTCTGGGCCTTGAGCTGGTCGGAGGTGCCTCGGGCGATGACCTTGCCGTGGTCGACGACGCAGATGTCGTGGGCCAGGTGGTCGGCCTCCTCCAGGTACTGCGTGGTGAGCAGCAGGGTCGTACCGCCCGCGACGAGCTCCTTGATGACCTCCCACAGGCCCTGCCGGTTGCGCGGGTCGAGGCCGGTGGTCGGCTCGTCCATGAACATGACCGGCGGAGACACGACGAGCGCGGCCGCCAGGTCGAGGCGGCGGCGCATGCCTCCGGAGTACGTCTTGGCGGTGCGGTCGGCGGCATCGGCGAGGTTGAACCGCTCCAGGAGCTCGTCGGCCCGAGCCTTCGCGGGCTTCGCCTTCATCTGGTAGAGCTGGCCGACCATCTGGAGGTTCTCGCGGCCGGTGAGGTACTCGTCGACGGCCGCGAACTGGCCGGAGAGTCCGATCGAGCGCCGCACCTCGTCGGGGTGCTTGAGGACGTCGACCCCGGCGACGACGGCCCGGCCGCTGTCGGGCTGCAGGAGGGTGGTCAGCACGCGCACGGCGGTCGTCTTCCCCGCGCCGTTCGGACCGAGCAGCCCCAGGACGGTGCCCTCGGGTACGTCGAGGTCCACGCCGTCCAGAGCTCGTACGTCGCCGAAGGTCTTCACCAGACCCTCGGCGTAGATCGCGCCTGGCATGTGGGTACTCCCAGCGAGATTCGAACGTTGAATTCGGGCGTTTCCTACCGATCCTAGGTTTGCCGGGCCCGCCCCGCCCAGTGAATATGTGACCTGGGACACATGATCATGGTCCGGTCGCCGGCTCCGCACGGCGGACGCGGCGCCGCTCCCGGCCGTCCCCGGGACGGAAGCGTGGGCGGGGGACGGAGCGGAGAGACGGCGCGGGACGGGGAGACGGGACGCCGTTGGCGGGCCGTTGGAGGACCGTTGGTTCGGCGGGGGAAGGTGGGGGCCTGGCACGGAGTTCGACGGAACGGGGGAACCGGAGATGGCGGTCGGTACGGGTGACACGGGCAGCGCCGATGCGAACGGCGGGACGGGCGGGACGGGCGGGAACTGTGCCGGGTGCGAGGGCTGCGCGGCGACGCCCTGGGCGGAGCTGGCCGCCGAGATGCGGCGGATCAAGGGCGCCACGGAGCTCAGCTACGGCCAGCTCGCACAGCGCACCCACTACAGCCGCTCCTCGTGGGAACGGTTCCTGAACCAGAAGCAGTTGCCGACCAGGATCGCGGTCGAACAGTTCGCGGCGGCCTCCGGGCAGGACCCGCGTCCGCTCCTGATCCGCCTGGAGCGCTCCCTCGCCCACGGGACGGCAACGGCGGCGCACACGGCGGCCACGCCCCGTACCCCCGTCGGCGCCGTCCGGGCGTCCCGGCCGGACCGGTCCGTCCGGCCCGTCCGGCACGACCTCGGCCGGCCCCTCGGCCTCGTCGCGGCGGGTGCGCTGGCCGGCGGGCTCGTGACCCTCCTGGCCCGGGCGGCACGGACGCGCCTGGTGGGCTGAGCGGAGCGGATACGGGGGATGCCCGGGGGGCCGGGGATACCCGGGGAGGCCGGGGGGCCGGGGGGCGCCTACGGCTCCCCTTCAGCCCAGCACCGTGTACCCCGCGTCCCGCAGCGCGTCCTCCACCTCGCGGCAGTGCTCCGGGCCCTTCGTCTCCATGTGCAGTTCGACCTCCGCCTCGGTCAACCCGAGCCCCGGGTCGGTCCGTACATGGCTCACGTCCAGGACGTTCACGTCGGCCACCGTGAGGACCGCGAGCAGGGTCGCGAGGGCCCCCGGCCGGTCCGCGACCCGCAGCCGCAGGCTCAGGTAGCGCCCCCCGGCGGCCATGCCGTGCCGCAGGATGCGCTGGAGCAGCAGCGGGTCGACGTTGCCGCCGGAGAGGACCGCCACCACCGGCCCCCGGAAGGCCTTCGGGTCGCTGAGCAGGGCGGCGACCGGGCTGGCGCCGGCCGGTTCGACGACCAGCTTCGCCCGCTCCAGGCAGAGCAGCAGCGCCGAGGAGAGCGCGCCCTCGGAGACGGTGACGACCTCGTCGACGTACTCCTGGATCAGCGCGAACGGCACGTCGCCCGGCCGTCCCACCTTGATCCCGTCCGCCATCGTCACCGGTGACTCGATCACCACGGGGTGCCCGGCGGCCAGCGAGGGCGGGTAGGCGGCCGCGCCCTCCGCCTGGACGCCGATCACCTTCACGTCCGGGCGCACCGACTTCACCGCGAGCCCGATGCCGGCGGCGAGACCGCCGCCGCCGACGCCCACGAGGATCGTCCGGACCTCCGGGCACTGCTCCAGGATCTCCAGGCCCACCGTGCCCTGCCCGACGATGATGTCGGGGTGGTCGAAGGGGTGGATGAAGACGGCCCCGGTCTCCCGCGCGTACTGCTCCGCCGCCGCCAGGGTCTCGTCCACGACATGGCCGTGGAGCCGGACCTCGGCGCCGTACTCCCGGGTCGCCGCGACCTTCGGCAGTGGCGCCCCGACCGGCATGAAGACGGTCGCGCGGACGCCGAGCAGTTTCGAGGCGAGCGCGACGCCCTGCGCGTGGTTGCCGGCCGAGGCCGCGACGACACCGGCCGCCCGCTCCTCGGGCCGCAGCCCGGCGATCCGCACGTACGCCCCGCGCAGTTTGAAGGAACCGGTCCGCTGGAGGTTCTCGCACTTGAAGTGCACCGGCGCCCCCACCAGCGACGACAGATGACGGCTGCCCTCCATCGCCGTCATCCGGGCCACCCCGGACAGCATCTTCTGCGCCCCCCGCACGTCGTCGAGCATCAGGCGGTGCAAGGGGCGTGGCGTACGGAAGCTCATGACAGCAAGTCTCGCAGCTCACGGCCCTGATGGCCGCCCGGCCGACAGGTGCCTCAGCGGGTTTGCGCAGCCCCGGTACGGACCCCCCCGGGGCCGCGTACTCTGTCCCCCACCAACCGACCACCCCCGCACGAGAGAGACCCACAGCCATGCCCACATCTCAGGACATGACGACTGAGCTCGACCCCGGTCTCCTCGATGCCCTCCAGCACCAGGTGGCCGTGTTCGCCCGCCGGGCCGAGCAGACCCGCCTCGGCGGCACCGGTCAGCTCCGCAACTCCATGGACCGCGCCGCCTACCTGCTCCTCAACCGCCTGGACCAGGAAGGTCCGATGGGCGTGAAGGCGCTGGCGGCGGGCATGGGCATCGACTCGTCGACCGTCACCCGCCAGGTCGCCCCGCTCGTCGACACCGGTCTGGTGAAGCGCACTTCGCACCCGGAGGACGGGCGCGCGGTCGTGCTGCAGCTGTCGCCGCGCGGTCTCTCCCGCCTGGAGGAGGTCCGCTCCTCACGCCGCCAGCTGATGGTGGAGGTCACGGAGGGCTGGACGCCGGACGAGCGGGAGTCCTTCTGCAGCCTGCTCACCCGCTTCAACACCGCCCTGTCCGCGCGGCAGTCGGCGCACACGGGCGGCCCGGTGGCGGAGTCCGCGGCCCCGTCGACGGCTTCGTCGGCGACCCCTTCGGCAGCCCTGTCGGCAGGCCTGTCCGCGAACGAGGGGCCGGCCGAAGGGCTGAGCGAGTCCGCGCCGACCTCTTGACCTCACCCCCGCGCTGTCCTCAGATGAGGACGTGGCAGAGCAGCGGAACGGACACCGCGTCGAACGCGCCCACCACGCCCGGGAGTTCGACGCGTTCGTGGCCGGGGCGGCGGGCCGGCTGCTGCACGCCGCGACCCTGCTCACCGCCGAGACCCGCACCCGTAACCCGCACGCCCAGGCCCTGCTGACGGCCGCCCTGGCACACACGTACGCGGTGTGGGACCGGCTGCGGGACGAGGACCCGTACGAACTCACCCGGCGCGAGCTCGCCGCCCGCTTCGCGCGCACCGCCTGGCGGCACCACGGCGGCCAGGGCGGGGTCCTCGCCCCGCTCCACCCGCAGGAACGGCTCGTCGTCGTCCTCCGGCTGTACGAGGGGGTCGCCGAGGAACAGGTCGCGGCACTGCTCGGACTGCCCGAGGCCCGGGTCCGAGCCGTCTGCGACCGCGCGGTGGCCACGCTGAGGGGTCGGGACGGCGCGCGTCGGGGGTCGGCCGCGTGACCCGGCGCGAGGACAAGGAGGCGGCGGTCCGGCGGCTCCTCGACACCCCGCACCCGTCGGTCCCCGGCGACCTCGCGCGACGGGCGGCCGAGCGCGGATCCCGGCGGCTGGACCGCGCCCGGCGGCTGCGGCGGGCGCTGTGGTTCCTGGGCCTGGTCGCCGTCACCGCGTTCGTGGTGTGGGCGTCGGTGGCCCGGCCGTGGGAGGTCCCGCCCGCGGAGACGACGCCGCCGCTCGAAGGCTGGTGAGGACCGGCCTAGCCTGGAAGGGACGGCACGTCCCCTCGTGCCGGGAAGGCTGAGGCCGCCATGACCAGGAAAGTCGCCGACTGCCGCAACACGCCGAGCGTCATGAACTGCACCCTCACCATCAGCGGTGAGGAGGAGGAGGTCGTACTGGCCGCCACCGAACACGCGGTGTCGGTCCACGGGCACGAGGACACCCCGGAACTGCGGGCCGAGGTCCGCGCCTCGCTGGAGGACGAGAAGGTCCCGGCCTGAAGATCGCCCAGGACGAATCCGACAATCCATCAAATCAAGAAGGAAGCATTCCGTTTGGCCGTGATTAATTCGGCCAGTGGCCGGATAGTGTCGCTCAAAATAAAGGTTGAGTCCAAGATCAGCGCGGTGTAGCGTCCTCCCGTTCGGTGCCCTTGGCGGTCCGCCACGGACACCCCGAGTACGGCGACAGAGGGAGTACGCATGAAGAAGATGCGCGCCATTTCCGCGATAGCCGCAATCGCTTTCACCGCCATCACAGGCTTCGCCGGAAGCGCCACCGCGGGCAGCTACAACGGTGTCTGCGAAAGCTCCAACGGTGGCGAGGTGTGTCTCTACGACACCAACAACTACACCGGCGCCGTGTACGACACGCTCTACAGCAAGCCGCAGTACACCGGCACCTATTACGGCACCAACACGCCCATCGACGACACCGTGACCTCGACCTGGAACCGCGACCCCGACACCAGGGTCTGGTTCTTCGCCGACCCGAACTACACGGGCACGGACGGGGGCCAGGAGCCGGGCTACAAGCTCAACTGGGAAGGCGGCTGGAGCAACAAGTGGAGCTCCCACTGCTTCGCCAGCAACCCCAGCTGCCCCTGGTGACGACGTTCCACGCGAGCAGAGGACGGCGGCGTCTCGTCACGCTCGCCGCCCTCGGCCTCGCGGTCACGGGATGCGCGAACCAGGAGGAACCTCCCCGGAAAACCGGCGCGAAACTCGAGATCACTCGCGATCCGGCCTTCTACGAAGGACGCGAGATCGTCCTCCCGCTCGACGCCTACGCATTCACTGAGGCCCAGCGCGACGATTTCACCGACGCCGTCCACGCACTCTCCGGCGCCTGCATGAAGGAATACGGCCTGAGCTGGCCCAAGGTCGCCGGGCAGAAATCCCCCGTAACGGGCAACTCCCGCCGATACGGCGTCATCGATCTGCCCCGAGCCGAAAAGTTCGGATACGGTGTCCCGCTCCCCGACGGCATGACCCATGAAGAGGCACAGAAAGTCGGCCGGGCGAACATCGACCGAACAAGGAAACTCCCCCAGAAAACACGCGACGTGTACACGGGAGAGAATGTGAAGCAATTCGGCGGACTACCGGTCCCTCAGGGCGGATGCCGCGGCCGGGCCTACAAGGCCCTGGGAGCTCCCCCGCAGGGAATGGATTCCATGGCCCTCGACACCCTGCGCTACGAGTCCTGGGACCAGGCGCGGAACAGCAGGATCGTGCTCGACGCTGTCGCGCGCTGGAGCACCTGCATGAGCAAGGCCGGATACGCGTACAAGACCCCCGAGGAAGCCGTGGCCGACACCGCCTGGCGCCGCGAGGGGACCGCTCCGACCGCCGCGGAGATCACCGCGGCGACCACCGACATCAGGTGCAAGCGCGACGTCATGCTGGTCGAGAAGTGGCACAGCGTAGAGGTCGAGAACCAGAAGCGGCTGGTACGCGCGAAGGCGAAGCTGCTCGGCGACCTGGAGCGCCGGCGGGACGCCCTCGTCGCGCGCGTCGCCCGGGCAGGCTCCGGAACCTGAGAACGTCGCCGGCAGGTGCGGCACACGGCCACCGGGGGAGCCGACCGGTCCGGCCCGCTCCCCCGGTGATCGCGTGACCGGGCTCTAGCCCAGCGCCTGACGCAGGTCCGCGAGCAGGTCCTCGACGTTCTCGATGCCCACCGAGAGACGGACGAGGTCCGCCGGGACCTCCAGGGCGGAGCCCGCGACGCTCGCGTGGGTCATCCGGCCCGGGTGCTCGATGAGGGACTCGACACCGCCGAGGGACTCACCGAGGGTGAAGAGCTGCGCACGGTTGCAGACCTCGACGGCCGCCTGCTCGCCGCCCTGCACGCGGAAGGAGATCATGCCGCCGAACGAGCGCATCTGCTTGGCCGCGATCTCGTGCCCCGGGTGCTCCGGGAGGCCCGGGTAGAGGACCTGGGTGACCTTCGGGTGCTGGGTCAGCATCTCGACGATCTTCTCGGCGTTCTCGCTGTGCCGGTCCATGCGGACCGCGAGGGTCTTGATGCCGCGCAGCACGATCCACGAGTCGAAGGGACCGGCGACCGCTCCCATCGCGTTCTGGTGGTACGCGAGCTCCTCGCCGAGCGCCTCGTCCGCCGTCACCAGGGCGCCGCCGACGACGTCGGAGTGGCCGCCCATGTACTTGGTGAGGGAGTGCACGACGACGTCCGCGCCGAGCGCCAGCGGCTGCTGGAGGTACGGCGAGGCGAAGGTGTTGTCGACGACGAGCTTGACGCCGGCCTGGCGGGCGACGCCCGCGATCGCCTCGATGTCGGTGATGCCGAGCAGCGGGTTCGACGGGGTCTCGACCCAGATCAGCTTCGTACGGTCGTTGACGGCGGCGCGCACCTCGTCGACGTCGGAGGTGTTCGCCACCGAGAAGTCCACGCCCCAGCGCTGCACGACCTTGGCGAAGAGCCGGAAGGTGCCGCCGTAGGCGTCGTTCGGGATGACCACGTGGTCGCCGGGCGCGAGTAGCGTGCGCAGCAGGCAGTCCTCGGCGGCCAGGCCCGAGGCGAAGGCGAGACCGCGCCGGCCGCCCTCCAGGGCCGCCAGGTTCTCCTCAAGGGCCGTACGGGTGGGGTTGGCGCTGCGGCTGTACTCGTAACCGCCGCGCAGCCCGCCCACACCGTCCTGCTTGTAGGTGGACACCTGGTAGATGGGCGGGACGACCGCGCCGGTCAGCGGGTCGGCGGTGTTGCCCGCGTGGATCGCGCGGGTCTCGAAGCTCTGGTGAGAGTGCTGGTCGCTCATGGGTCAGGAGCGTAGTCCCGAGCGGGGCCCGCCGCCGCGATCGTCTCATCGGGTGTCCTGGACAATGGACAGATGGAGATTCTCTGGTTCCTGATCGCCCTTGGCCTGCTGTTCGGCGTCCTCGGCCCCTACCTGCTGCGCCGCCGCGGCGGCGGGATCCGTCAGGTCGCGCCGGGCACACCGGACGCCGCCGATCCGGAGGCGTACGGATTCGTCCTGCAGGAGGACCAGGACGTACGGCTCCCGGGCGCGGACGACGAGCTCCTGCACGTCCTCGACGTCGTCCAGGCCACCCAGGACTGGCGGGCCGCTTCGCGGCTGCTCGCCACCACCGACAAGGACGGCGAGGTGCGCTGGCAGCGCGTCCAGGCCTTCGCGGGCGCCGCGTCCCTCGAACTCCAGGAGCGGCCGGGCGTGGGCGGCGCGTGGCTGCGGACCTGGCGGGCGGAGGCCCCGAAGGACGCGGGCGGCGCGGCCGTGCACGCCGAGTTCCTGGTCCAGCAGGCCTGGCGCTCCTCGGCGGCCGGGACCGACGACTTCCGGATCATCCTGGAGGAGGCCCGGAAGGTCACCGAGGAGGCGGCGCTGCTCGCCCCGGGCGACCCGGTCCCGTACATCACGCAGCTGGCCGTGGCGCGCGGTCTCGGCTACTCCCACGAGCAGTTCGACCAGGTGTGGGCGCGGGTCATCGACCGGGCGCCGCAGCACATGGGGGCCCATCTGGCGGCCCTGCACTACTGGTGCGAGAAGTGGCACGGCTCGCGCCAGGAGGCCGACCACTTCGCGACGACGGCCGCGGCGCGCGCCCCGCGGGGTTCGCTGCTCGCCGCGCTGCCGCTGTTCGCGGTGTACGAGCACGTGCCGGACGTGGTGCTGGTGCAGGACTTCTTCCGTACGGCGGTGGTGTCCAAGGCGATGGACGGCGCGCTGTACGCGGTGAACTCGGCCCGTCCCGACGACCCGATGCTGGCGCACGTCCGCCATCTGCTCGTCTGGTTCCTGGTGCGCGGCGAGCGCTGGGCGGAGGCCATGCACCAGCTGGTGAAGGTCGACGGGCACGTGGGCGCGGTGCCGTGGACGCTGAGCGGGGACCCGGCGGCGCAGTTCACGGTCTTCCGGAACCTGGCGGTGGCGGGGTACGAGGCGAACGGCGGCAACCCGGCGACGCTGCCGCGCTGACGGACCCGGCGGGCCGCTCCTCCTGCCGACGGCTCCCCTGCGGGAGGGGAGGGCCCCTCGGGGAATCCCTCCCCGCCCGCAGGCGTTGTGAGCACTGCCGACCGTCGAGGAGAGATGCAGCATGTTCCTGTCCCGCACCCCCGTCCTCCCCACCCCCGAGCAGGCCCTGCGCGGCCGCCCCGAGCCGGAGTTCGCCGTCCCCGAGCGTCACACCGTCCTCGGCAACCCGCTCCTCGGCCCGTACCCGGAGGGCCTGGAGGTCGCCGACTTCGCCCTCGGCTGTTTCTGGGGCGCAGAGCGCAAGTTCTGGCAGACCGACGGCGTCTGGACGACCCTCGTCGGCTATCAGGGCGGCTACACGCCGAACCCCGCGTACGAGGAGGTGTGCTCGGGCCTGACCGGTCACACCGAGGCCGTCCGGGTCGTCTTCGACCCGGCGAAGGTCTCGTACGAGTCCCTCCTGAAGCTCTTCTGGGAGTCCCACGACCCGACGCAGGGCTTCCGCCAGGGCAACGACGTGGGCACCCAGTACCGCTCCGCCGTCTACACCCACACACCCGCCCAGGCGGCCACGGCCGACGCCTCCCGCGAGTCCTACCAGAAGGTCCTGACGGGGTCCGGCTACGGCACGATCAGCACGGAGATCCTCCCGGCGGAGGGCCGTGCCTTCTACCCGGCCGAGGGCTACCACCAGCAGTACCTGGACAAGAACCCGGCGGGCTACTGCGGCATCGGCGGTACGGGCGTCTCCTGCCCGATCGGCGTCGCAAAGGCCGACGGCTGACGGCTGACGAGACGGCCCGAGCCCGGCTCAGGCCGTGTCGTCGGCCGACGACGCCCGCCGCGAGGCGGCGGTCGCCGCCGGGTCGTAGCCGGGGGCGACGCCGTCGATGAGGAGGACGTCGCCGGCCATGTGACGGGTGCGCAGCGGGATCAGCGCCCGGTAGGGCTCGGACTCGTACCAGCCGCGGGCGTCCGCGTACGTCGGGAAGCCGATGATCACGAGGGCGCCGGGCCACGTCCCCTCGCGGACCTCGCGCTCGGGGGCGCCGTGCACGAGGAAGCGGCCCCCGAAGGGGTCGAGGGTGGCCTGGACGCGCTCCATGTAGGTGAAGACCTCCTCGTCGAGGACGGGCTTCGGGTGCAGGTTTCCGATGGCGTATGCGGTCATGAGGCAAGGGTGCCCGGGCGGACCGTACGGGGTCGATTACCCCGGAGGTCATGCCCCGGCAGCCCGCGCCCGCCGGTTCCGGGCCCGCCGGTTCCGCGCCGGCCGCCCCGGACCCGCCGTCGTCGTCAGATCGTCGACGCGTCGACGACGAAGCGGTAGCGGACGTCGCTCGCGATCACCCGCTCGTACGCCTCGTTGATCCGGTCCGCGTCGATCACCTCGATCTCCGCGCCCAGGCCGTGGGCCGCGCAGAAGTCCAGCATCTCCTGGGTCTCCGCGATGCCGCCGATCATCGAGCCCGCGAGGGTCTTGCGGCCGCCGATGAGGGAGAACAGGCCGATGGAGACGGGCTCCTCGGGGGCGCCGACGTTCACCAGGGCGCCGTCCGTCTTGACCAGGCCCAGGTAGGCGTTGAAGTCCAGCGGCGCGGAGACCGTGGAGATCACCAGGTCGAAGGTGCCGGCCAGCTCGGTGAAGGTCTTCGGGTCACCGGTGGCGTAGAAGTGGTCGGCGCCCAGCTTCAGGCCGTCCTCCTGCTTGCGCAGCGACTGGCTGAGGACGGTCACCTCGGCACCCAGTGCGTGGGCGATCTTGACGCCCATGTGGCCGAGGCCGCCGAGACCGACGATCGCGACCTTCTTGCCGGGCCCTGCCTGCCAGTGGGCGAGCGGCGAGTAGAGGGTGATGCCGGCGCAGAGCAGCGGCGCGGCCTCGTCGAGGCCGATGCCCTCGGGGATGCGCAGGGTGTAGTTCTCGTCGACGACGATGTGGCTGGAGTAGCCGCCGTAGGTGGGCTCGCCGTTCTTGTCGAGGGCGTTGTACGTGCCGGTCATGCCGCCCGTGCAGTACTGCTCCAGGCCCTGCTCGCAGTACTCGCACTCGCGGCAGGAGTCGACGAAGCAGCCGACGCCGACCCGGTCGCCGACCTTGAACCTGGTGACCCCGGTGCCGACCTCCGCGACGATTCCGGCGATCTCGTGGCCCGGGACCATGGGGAAGATGCCCTCGCCCCAGCCGTCGCGCGCCTGGTGGATGTCGGAGTGGCAGATGCCGGCGTACTTGATCTCGATGAGGACGTCGTGCGCGCCGACGGGCCGGCGCGGCACGGTGGTGCGCTCCAGCGGGGCGTTGGCGGCGGGTGCGGCGTAGGCGGGGACGGTGGTCACGTTCGTGGTCATGGCCCCAGCCTGCGGGACGGCGCCGACATCACCCAGCCACCTGTTCTGCCTACGTCCAGCGTGCCTACCACTGGCAGGGACAGGAACATCCGTCCGCCGGGCCGTACGGCCTGGGATAATCGGGACGCATGGATCTCAGTGCCGAACTCAGCGAATTCCTGCGCTCGCGCCGGGCCCGGTTGAAGCCGGAGGACGTGGGTCTGCCGGAGTTCGGGCGTCATCGCCGGGTACCGGGGCTGCGCCGGGAGGAGCTGGCGCAGCTGGCCGGGGTGTCGGTGGCGTACTACACCCGGCTCGAACAGGGCAACGGCCGCAATGTGTCCATGGAGGTGCTCGACTCCATCGCGCGGGCCCTGCGGTTGAGCGACACCGAGCGGGCGCATCTGACGCACCTGGCCAAGCCGACGGCGAAGAAGAGGCAGCACCGGGCGGCGATCGCCCGTCCCCAGCTGGTGCGGCCCGGTCTGCAGCACCTCCTGGACGCGATGGACGGCGTCCCGGCCTTCCTCATGGGCCGTCGGGGCGACATCCTCGCGTGGAACCGGATGGCGCGGGCCCTGATGGGCGACTTCGCGGCGATGGAGCCGGAGGAGCGCAACATGGCCCGGCTGGTCTTCCTCGGGTCGAACGCGCGCGATCTCTACCTGGACTGGGAGAGCAAGGCGACCGAGGTGGTGAGCGTGCTGCGGCTGTACGCGGGCTGCTACCCGGACGATCCGGCGCTGCTGGCGCTGGTCGGCGAGCTGTCGGTGAAGAGCGAGGAGTTCCGCTCGCTGTGGGCGGCGCACACCGTCGCGGACAAGGGGCACGGGACGAAGCGGCTGCGGCATCCGCTGGTGGGCGAGATGACACTGGCGTACGAGAGCATGAAGGTGGCGGGCGGGGACCCGGATCTGGTGATCGTGACGTACCAGGCGGAGCCGGGAACGGCGTCGGCGGACGCGCTGCGGCTGCTCGCGCAGTGGGGCGTGGAGGAAGTCGTACGGTGACGCGGAACGGCGGCCCCCTCCGTCGTGGAGGGGGCCGCCGTTCTCGTACGCGCGTGCCGGGCGTCAGGCCTCCGAGCCGGCCTTCCACTCCGCCCAGCTCATGTTCCAGCCGTTGAGGCCGTTGCTGGGGGCGATCGTCTTGTCCTTGGAGTTCTTGACGATCACGACGTCACCGACGATCGAGTGGTCGTAGAGCCAGGCGGCCTGCTGGTTCGGGTCGCCGGCGCCCTTGACGTCGTTCAGGCCGACGCAGCCGTGGCTGGTGTTGGCCGAGCCGAAGATCGAGTCCGGGCCCCAGTAGTTGCCGTGGATGAACGTGCCCGACGTGGACAGGCGCATGGCGTGCGGCACGTCCTTGATGTCGTACTCGCCCTTGCCGTCGTCGTCGGTGAAGCCGACGGTCGCGCCGTTCATCCGGGTCTCCTTGAACTTCTCGGAGATCACCATCTGACCGTTGTAGGTCGGGTTGTCCGGGGAGCCGGCGGAGATCGGGATGGTCTTGATCGTCTTGCCGTCCTGGGTGACCGTCATGGTCTTGGTGGCGACGTCGACGGTGGAGACCTGGTTGCGGCCGATCTTGAAGGTGACGGTCTTCTGCTGGACGCCGAAGACACCGTCGGCACCCTCGACGCCGTCGAGGTCGAGCTTGAGGGTCACGGTCGAGCCCTCGGTCCAGTAGTCGTCCGGACGGAAGTCGAGGCGCGTGCCGTCGAACCAGTGCCCGACGACCTCCTGGCCGGTGCTGGAGGTGACCGTGATGCCACCCTGGACGGCCGCCTTGTCGGTGATCGCCTTGTTGAAGTTGATCGAGACCGGCATGCCGACGCCGACGGTCGAACCGTCCTCGGGCGTGAAGTTGCCGATGAAGCTGTTGGCCTTGGAGACGGTGGTGAACGAGGAGTTCTCGTGGGCCTCCAGGCCCTCCGTGTCCGCGGCGGTGGCGGCGATCTTGTAGACCGTGGCGCGCTCGAGCTGGCCGGTCGGCTTCCAGCTGAGGCCGTCGGCCGCTATCTCACCCTTGACGGCCTCGCCCTCGGCGGAGGTCATGACGACCTCGGTGAGCTTGCCCTCGGTGACGGTGACCTTGGCGTCGTTGTTGATGGAGGCGTTCTGCGCGCCGTTCTTCGGCGAGATGGTGATCTGCGCCTTGGAGGTCTTCTGCGCGGCCGCCTCGTCGACCTGGGCCTGTGACTGCGGCGTCGCGGAGCCGGAGGCGCCCGCGCCCTTGTCCCCGTCGTTGCACGCCGAGAGCACCAGCACGCCGCCGAGCACGGCGGCCGCGGCGGCCAGGCTCCTGCGGCGGCGCTTGCCGTCCGTCATCACACGCTTCTCCATCGTCGCCGATTCCCTGCCAACTTCTTGTTATGAACGCCCATGACACCCCGTCCGGTTCCGAAAGCGGAGCGTTTGTGGGGAACACCACTGGCCCACGGGTGGGCCACCACTGATCGACACGCACGTACGGTCCGTCCGGTTCCCGGGGCTTCCGGCGGGTCCCGTCACCAGGCGCACCGCAGGCCCCGGGACGCCGTCCCGGGGCCTGCGAACAGGGCGGATACCGGTCCTACGACCGATCGTCGTCGTCTTCCTCCGCCCCATCTTCCTCGTCGACTTCCCACTCCAGCGCATCGGGGTCGTAGTCGATCTCCTCACTGCTCCAGGAGGCCTGGACCATCTCGATGCCGGGGACGTCGCGGATCAGGTCGAAGGGCTCGACGAGGTACGCGAGGGCCTCGGCGCTGTCCTCCCGCGCCGCGGCGCGGGCGGGCACCCGCTCCTCCTCCGGCATGAACTCGTCGGCGTCGATCCGGGCCTCGGCGGCCTCGGTCAGCTCGGCCGGCCCGTCGATCTCCAGAACCACATCGACACGAAGGCGTACATAGCGTGCTGTCTCAGAAGTACTCATGGGTCGGAGCGTAGGCGCCTGCGGGCCCTCGGCTTTCCCACGACCCGCTGTGTTCATTAGCATCGGCGCACCGACCAATTCGCGGTTTCCGCAAGGGGGATCGAAATTTCCGTGCCCGCCGCCCGACGCCCACTGCTGACCGCGACCGTCGCGGGGACACTGCTGTGCGCCCTGTGGTTCGTACCGTCCGCCAACGCCACCGACGAGCAGGGCGGGGTACGGATCGGGGTGACCCAGGACGGTCCCGTCTCGGACGGACGCCTGGCGGAGACCGGCGGCCGGGACACCACGCCGTATCTGATCGGCGGGACGGGTTTTCTGGGCGTCGGGGCGGGTTTCGTGGCGCTGGCGATGCGCCGCCGCGACCGGACCGTATAGGGGCGACCGGACCGTCCGGGAGCTGACCGGCGGAATCGGTCACGCCCCCGCCGCCGGAGGGGCCCCAGCGGCCGTGGAGAGCGCGAAGGGCCCGCCCCGGACTTCCGGGGCGGGCCCTCACGTCAGCGGCTGTACCCGCTTACGCCAGCGGGCCGGTGACCGGCTCCACCGCGGCGAGCAGCTTGCCCTCGCGCACGAAGGTGTCGGCGGCCGCCAGGTCGGGGGCGAGGAACCGGTCCGGGCCGGGGCCCTGGACGCCGGCCGCGCGCAGGGCGTCGATGGCGGCCTGGGAGGCGGGGGCCGGGGTCAGGCCCTCGCGGAGCTCGACGCCGCGGGTGGCGGCGTACAGCTCGACCGCGATGATCCGGTTCAGGTTGCCGATCGCGGTGCGCAGCTTGCGGGCGGCGGACCAGCCCATGGAGACGTGGTCCTCCTGCATCGCGGAGGACGGGATGGAGTCGGCGGAGGCCGGGACCGCGAGCCGCTTCATCTCGCTGACCAGGGCGGCCTGCGTGTACTGGGCGATCATCAGGCCCGAGTCGACGCCGGCGTCGTCGGCGAGGAAGGGCGGCAGGCCGTGCGAGCGGTTCTTGTCGAGGAGCCGGTCGGTGCGGCGCTCGGCGATGGAGCCGAGGTCGGCGGCGGCGATCGCGAGGAAGTCGAGGACGTACGCGACGGGGGCGCCGTGGAAGTTGCCGTTGGAGGCGACCCGGCCGTCGGGCAGGACGACGGGGTTGTCGACGGCGGCGGCGAGCTCGCGCTCGGCGACGAGCCGGGCGTGGGCCATGGTGTCGCGGCCGGCGCCGGCGACCTGCGGGGCGCAGCGCACCGAGTAGGCGTCCTGGACACGGGGGGCCTCGCCCGCCTGGGCGTGGCCGGTGAGGCCGGAGCCCTTGAGCACGGCGAGCATGTTGGCGGCGGAGGCGGCCTGGCCGGGGTGCGGGCGGATGGCGTGCAGCTCGGGTTCGAGGACCTTCTCGGTGCCGAGGAGGGCTTCGAGGGAGAGCGCGGCGGTGATGTCGGCCGACTTGTAGAGGGTGTCGAGGTCGGCGAGGGCCATGACCAGCATGCCGAGCATGCCGTCGGTGCCGTTGAGGAGGGCCAGGCCCTCCTTCTCCTTGAGCTCGACGGGCGTGATGCCGTGCGCGGCGAGCAGCTCGCCGGCGGGCTTCAGCTCACCGTCGGGGCCCTCGGCGTCGCCCTCTCCCATGAGCGCGAGGGCGCAGTGGGAGAGCGGAGCGAGGTCGCCGGAGCAGCCGAGGGAGCCGTACTCGTGCACGACCGGGGTGATCCCGGCGTTGAGGACGTCGGCCATGGTCTGCGCGACCTCGGGGCGGACGCCGGTGTGGCCCGAGGCGACGGTCTTGAGCCGCAGGAACATCAGGGCGCGGACGACCTCGCGCTCGACGCGCGGGCCCATGCCGGCGGCGTGCGAGCGGACGATGTTGCGCTGGAGCTGGGCACGGAGCTCATGGCCGATGTGCCGGGTGGCGAGCGCACCGAAACCGGTGGAGACCCCGTAGACGGGCTCGGGCTTGGCGGCGAGCGCGTCGACGATGCTCCGGGCGGCGGCCAGGGCCTCCACGGCCTCGGGCGACAGCTCGACGCGGGCGCCGTGGCGGGCGACGTCGATGACGTCCTGCGGGGTCGTGCCGGACGTGCCGAGGACGACTGTCTGCATATCCATATTCAGCACCCTACGGACTGAAGACCGACATGTCACTAGGTGACTTCGTCACCGTCCGAATGGGGGACGGACCCTTACCGCATCGATCATTCCCGATGAGGTCCCAGTCTGCCGCGCGGAGGACGGCGGCGCGGCGGGCGAGGAACGGCGCCGGAGAGGGGCACCCGAGAGGGGCACGGGAACAGGCTCCCTCTGATCGCCTGTGATCGCCTGTGTTCCGCACCTGTCGCGCCCTACAGTCGGATCCGGCAGGGAGCGTGGGGACAAGGGGGCACGTGAGTGGCACGCATGCTGGCCGAACGCTACGAGCTGGAACGAGTGCTGGGGCGCGGCGGCATGGGGGAGGTCTGGGCCGCGCGCGACACCCGGCTGCACAGACAGGTCGCGGTCAAACTGCTGCAGCAGCACATGTCCCGGGTGGACGGTGCGCTGGATCTGTTCTTCCGCGAGGCGCGCACCGCGGGCGGACTGAACCATCCGGGCGTGGTCACCGTGTACGACCTGGGCCAGGACACGGACGGCACCCTGTTCCTCGTGATGGAGCTGGTGACGGGCAAGGACCTGCGGTCGGTCCTGAACGACGCCGGGCCGCCGGCACTCGACATCGCACTGGAATGCGCGATACAGACGGCCGACGCGCTGGTGGCCGCCCACGCGGCCGGCGTGGTCCACCGCGACCTGAAGCCGGAGAACCTGATGATGACGTCCTCCGGGGCGGTGAAGATCCTCGACTTCGGCATCGCCCGCTACCTGTCGACGGCCACGACGGCAAGCCGCGTCATCGGCACACCTGCCTACATGCCGCCGGAACGCCTGCAGGGCAAGGTCGGCGACGGGCGCGGGGATCTGTACTCGCTCGGATGCGTGCTGTACGAACTGGTCACGGGGCAGCCTCCGTTCGGATTACTCGAAGTGGGCGCGATGGCGTACGCCCACGTGCACACCGCGCCCCGGCCTCCCAGCGTCCACCGGGACGGAATCCCCACCGCACTGGACGACCTGCTGCTCGCCCTCCTCGCCAAGGACCCCGACCAGCGCCCCGCCACCGCCGACCGGGCTCGCGACCGGCTGAGGGCCGCACTGGGCGACCTGAGGGGCGGGGCGGGACCGACCGAACGGACTCCGACGGTCGAGGAACCGGTCGAGCAGACCCCGACCGTCGAGGACTCGCTGCACGCACGCACGGAGCACGCGCATTCCCTGTCCGACGCGAAGCGCTTCCAGGAGGCCGCGCGGCTTTTCGCCGGCCTGGCCACCGAATGCACGCACACGCTCGGGCCGGACCACCCGGACACCCTCACCCAACACCGCGAGCACGCCTGGAACATCGGCCGGGCAGGGGACCACGCGGAGGCCGTCCGCCTCTACGACGAGTTCGTCGACCGGTACGCGCGCGTATGCGGACCCGAAGACCCCGACGTGTTGCGGGCGTACGTCGACCACGCCTGGAACGTCGGCCAGTGCGGAGACCACGCCAAAGCGGCCAGGATGCAGGCCGTGCTCCGCGAGGACCTCGCCCGGGTTCTCGGCGCCGAAGATCCCGACACTCTGCACAGCCGTCAGAACCAGGCCTGGAACGTCGGAAGGTCCGGCGACCACGGCACGGCGGCCCGTCTCTACGGCGAGGTCATCCACGCCTACGCCAGGGTGCTCGGCCCGGCCGACGCGGATGTCCTGGCAGCACGGCACAGCCATGCCTGGAACGTCGTCGAGACGGGCAAACACGCCAAAGCGGTCGTCCTCTACGAGGAGTTCATCGACGCCTACGAACGCGTCCAGGGCGCCGACAGCCCGCATGTGCTGACGGCTCGATACCAGCTGGCCCGGAGCATCGGCCTGGCAGGCGACCCCGCCAGGGCCGCCCGGATGCAGGCCGAACTGATCAAGGACCGCACCCGCGTCCTCGGGCCTCGGCATCCCGACACGCTGGCCACCCGGCACAACCACGCGTGGAACACCGGAATGGCCGGCGAGCACGGCGCAGCGGCACGCCTCTACGACGATTTCATCCATGTGTACGGCCAGGTCCTCGGCCAGGACGACGCAGAGGTCCTGTCGGCACGGCACAACCACGCCTGGAACACCGGCCAGAACGGCGACCCCGCCAAGGCGGCGCGGATGCAGGCCGGGCTCCTCAAGGACCGGACCCGGGTACTCGGCCCCGACGCCCCAGACACGCTGGACACCCGGCACAGCCATGCCTGGCACGTCGGCGAGACGGGCAAACACGCCAAGGCCGTACGCCTCTTCGACGAGTTCATCGACACGTACGCCCGGATCCGCGGGCCCGAGAACGTCCACGTCCTGGGAGCCCGGCACAGCCACGCCTGGTACGTCTCCAACACGGGCGCCCACGCCAGAGCCGCCCGCCTCTTCGACGAGTTCATCGACACCTACGCCCGGATCCTCGGCCCGGACGACGCCGATGTCGTAAGAGCGCGGCAGACCCATGCCTGGTTGAAGCGACAGCTCGGCTATGGGTGAGTCTCGGGGGCGGGGGCCTGGGCAGGGTCCGAGGGGTGGGCCGGGTGCGTGAGTGTCGGGTGGGACCGCCCTCTTTCCGAGAGTCGCTCCTTCCGGTGGTGCGTCAAGGGCGCTCCCTGCGGTCGCGTCGCTGCGCGATGGCCTTCGGCCACCCTTGACCCACCACCTCCAGGAGCGAAAGACCTCTCGGAGGGCGGTCCGGGGGGCGGGGTCACCGCCGGGCCCCGGGCAGCGGCTAGGGACGGCGTGCGTCTGCCGGCTGGTGGGTGGGGGCTTGGTTCGCGGTCGGGGCGGGTGGGTGAAGTGCCGCCGGTCGGGGGTGCGCTGCCGTGTGATGGGGCGGCCGGGCTCGGCTTAGCGACGGACGGCAGACCTCGGTGGGGCTTCAGGCCCCGCTGGTCACTCTCGGAGGGTGGGAGGAGTGGAAACCCTGCATTTCTCCGAGTAACAGGCCCGGGATTAAGCCCCAAAGGGGATCAATCACCCTTTTCGGGCGATGAAACTGCAAGAAACTCTCGCGAGCGGCTCCCGCCACCCACGAACACAGACCAGCGGGGCCTGAAGCCCCACCAACCGACGACCGCAACCCGCCAAGCCGGAGCCGGGCCGCCCCATCGCACGACCGCGCACCCCCAACCCACCGAACTGCGACCCCGGCCCCTGCCGCGAACCACGCCCCCACCCACTCACCGGCACAGCCGTCACCTCCGCAACCGATGCCCGGCCGTGCACTCCGCCCACCAGCCCGACGCCCGCCCACGGCGGGCGACAACACACCAGGCGATCGCGTAGGCCCCGGCCCTCGGCCGCCCTCCGAGTGTGAAAAGGCGGCCTCCGCCGCCGGGTCAAGGGTGGGCGCAGCCCATCGGCGGAGCCGACTTGCCCTTGACGCGGTGGTGGAGTCCGCCACACTCGGAAAGAGGGCGGCCGCACCCGAGCCCCATCAGACGCCCCCGCCCCCAGACACCACCCCAGCCCCCGCCCCGATCACCTCCCGCGCCCGACCCCACGTCGCCCCCGGGTCGAACCTCGGCGCCTCCCAGGTCGTAGAGGTCAAGGCGCCCCTCCCCCGGTACGCGCGCATGATCGCGATGTGCGGCGGCCAGGCGACGAAGGCCCGGAGGGCCGCTTCGTCGCGCCAGACGGCGACCGCGCCGCAGCGGCGCGTCGACGGCTGCGCCCACAGCCACATCCCGTAAGCCCCTTCCAGGGTCGGCCAGTCCGCCGCGAGCCGGCGGGCCGCGCGGTGGACGCCCGGCAGGTCCCTGAGCCGGTCGAGCCGGAAGTCGGTGACGCTGACCAGGACCGGTCGGCCGTGTCCCACCTCGTAGGAGCCGGATACCCAGGACGACCTCAGCACGGGCGCCAGCCCGCCGGGCGGCCGAGGGTGGCGAGGATCCGGTCCAACGGGTCCGCCCCGGCGGCCGGCTGCAGTTCCGGCCCGAAGGGGCTGCCGGGGGCCTTTCTGGCCTCGCCGCCCGGAACGGCCTCGGCGATCGGCAGGGTCACGGCGAGGACGTCGGACCCGGGCGCCCAGGCGAGGTCGAGGCTGCGGGCGACGTCCCAGCCGTGCACGACGTAGTCGACGAGGTGGAAGCCGACGGCGCGCTCGGCGCGGAACGTCCGGTGCCGGCTGAATTCGGGCAGGTCGAAGGCCCTGTCCGGGCTGCCGACCGCCGCGAAGGCGGCGACGACCAGCTCGGCCGCCTCGCCGTACCGCTCGGGCGCGTCCCTGCCCGCCGGGCGGACCTCCCAGCGCCCCGGATCCCCTCCGTCGCCGCGCGCGGCGGCCGCGAACCCGTGGTGCTGGGCCGTCATGTGGGCAAGCAGATCGAGCAGGGTCCACCCCTCGCACGGGGTCTGCCGGGTCAGATCCGCCGGGTCGATCCGGTGCACCAAGGTCACGCTGTCCCGGATCACGCGCGCGTGGAGGCGGCGCAATCGGTCGAAGTCGTCAGGGTTCGTGCGCCTCTTCACATTCGTAGGCATGCGCTTACGATCTATGTACGCTTATCAATTGTCAACGGACATTTCACCAACGGGTATTTTCGTGGCCATGGCCGAGAACACCGCAGCGACGACCGCAGGGACCACAGAGCCCACGGAGGCCACGGAGGCCACGGAGGCCACGGCCATCGCAACCGCCGCGACTCCGGGCCGCCCCTCCCGGCCCGACCTCGCCGCCATGGTCGTCCCGCTCGGCCGCGCTCTGATGGCCGCCGAGCAGCCGATCCTCGACGCCCACGGTCTGACCATGTGGGCGTACACGGTCCTCCTCCACCTCGACGAGAAGCCCATTCGCACCCAGGCGGCGCTGGCCGAGGCCGTCGGGGCGGACAAGACGCGGATCATCCCCGTCCTCGACGACCTGGAGGCGCGGGCGCTGCTGCGCCGGCAGGCCGACCCGGCGGACCGGCGGGCCCGGCTGCTCTCCCTCACCGCCGAGGGCCGCAGGCTGCGCGACACCGTGCAGGCGGCGATCCAGGAGGGCGAGGAACGTCTGCTCGACGCACTGCCGGCCACCGACCGCGAAGGGTTCGTCAGGGCCCTGCGAGCCCTGCACGAGCGAAACCGGCCCTAGACCGGGTCCAACGGAGGCGGGTCCACGGGAGGGGCGTCCACGGGAGGGGCGTCCACCGGTGGTGCGTCCCTGAAGCGGCGACGGTCGCGGGCTCCCGGCGGGGCGTCGGCGAGGCGGATGACCGTGCCGTCGCGGCCCGCCACCACCGGCTTCGACGAGCGGGCCGCCTTGGCCTGGTACTGGGCGGCGTCCGCGAGGCGGAAAAGGCGGCGGGCCGACCTGAGCGGGCCGATGGGGTCGCCGGTGGACGCCACCCCGCAGGCCACGCCCTCACCGAGTTCCAGCTCCGCCGCCCGTACGCACAGCTCCTCGGCGACCGCCACCACCTCGTCGGCCGTCGGGCCGACCGTCAGGAGGCAGAACTCGTCGCCGCCGAGGCGGGCCGCGAGGGCGCCGGGGAGCATGGCGCCGCAGCGGGAGAGGACCGAGCCGAAGCGTTCGAGGAGGCGGTCGCCGACGGCGTGGCCGTGAGTGTCGTTGACCCGCTTGAGGCCGTTGAGGTCGCAGACCATCAGGCTGACGACGGAGCCGTCCGCCCGGTAGCGCTCGATGGCCTCGTCCAGGCGGGTGTCGACGGCCCGCCGGTTGGCCAGTCCCGTCAGGGGGTCGGTGAAGGCGAGTTTGCGGACCTCCTCCAGGCGTTCGGCCTGGGCGATGCCCGCCGCGACGACCGCCGCCAGGACCGTGGCGAAGTCGGCGTCCGCGCGGGTGAAAGGTTTCTCCTCCAGTGGGCGGGCCACGTACAGCTCGCCCCACGCGCGCCCGTGCAGCACGATCGGGGCCACCACGCAGCAGCCGCGCCCGCGCCGACGCAGACCGGCCACCCGGCCCGTCGACACCGGGTCGGCGGCGGTCTCCACCCAGGCGTCCGGCTTGCCGCCGCCCGCCCACTGCTCGTGCAGGAACTCCGTGATCTCGGGGAACTGGTGGACCGGATACGTCTCCGAGTCCGGGAACTCCTCCTCGCCGACGGCCCGCTCCCCGGCGTTCACCAGGACCTTGAGGCGGCCGTGGTCCCGCTGCCAGACCGACAGGGCGGCGAAGGTCCCGTCGAGCCCGTCGCGGGCCCCGAGCGCCGCCGCCCGCCAGAACTCGCGTGGCGTGTGCGCCGCCGCCATCCCCTGCGCCAGCGCCACTACGGCCCGCAGCCGCACGTCCTCACCCATTCCTCCAGCTTAGGGAGGTTTGATCCGTTTTCCCTTCCGAGACGTCACCGTAAGTGACATCTAGTGCAAAACGGTAGAAGTTACTCGCCCGGCCAGTTCGGCTTCCGCTTCTCGTTGAAGGCCGCCACACCCTCCGCGCGGTCCCCCGAGAAGGCCACCGATCGCCAGGCCGCGTCCTCGACCTCCAGGCCCGCCCGCAGGTCCAGGCCCTGGCCGAGGCGCATGGCCTTCTTCGCGGCGCGCAGCCCGACCGGCGAGTTGACCGCGATCCGCCCGGCGAGCTCCAGGGCCCCCGCCCGCGCGTCCTCCGCCAGAAGGTCGACGAGGCCCAGCTCGCGGGCCTCCTCCGCCTCCACCCGGCGGGCCGTGAAGACCAGCTCGGCGGCGCGCGCCGCGCCCACCCGGCGCGGCAGCAGCTGCGTACCGCCGCCGCCGGGGATGACGCCCACGGAGACCTCGGGGAGGCCGACCACGGCGGTCGCGTCGGCCACGATCACGTCGCAGGCGAGCGCCAGCTCGAAGCCGCCGCCGAGGGCGAAGCCGTGCACGGCGGCGACCGTCGGCATCGGCAGTTCCAGGACGCCGGTGTAGGCGGCGCGGGCGGTCGGCCGCTGGCGGACCAGCTCGGCGTCGGTGAAGGAGTTGCGCTCCTTGAGGTCGGCGCCGACGCAGAAGGCCCGGTCGTTCGAGGAGGTGAGCACGGTGACACGGACGGAGGCGTCGGCCGCGAGCGCGTCGCAGGCGGCGCCGAGGGAGCGGGCCATCTCGGAGGACACGGCGTTCATCGCCTTGGGCCGGTCGAGGACCAGCTCGGCGACGTGCCCGTCCCGCCGGACCATGACGAACTCACCAAAACGCTGCTCGGACATGCCGCACACCCTCCCGATCAAGGTCTGTTAACGGCTGTTAACAGACGTTCACGGGAGATCCTAGGTGGGACGGCGGGTCAGGAGCCAGGGTTCGACGACGCCGAGGCCGCGGACCGGACGCTGCCACATCGGCTGGAGCGCGAAGCGGTACGTGGCCGCCTGGCGGCCCTCCTTCTCCGCGCGGACGGCCTCCTCGGCCGCCTCCGTCTCCGAGACGGGTGCCAACGCGGTCCTGGACAGCTCCTCCGCGAGCGCGCCGTCGACGAGGACGGCGTCCTTCGGCGCTATCGAGGTGAGGCGGCTGGCCAGGTTCACGGTGGTGCCGAAGACGTCGCCCATCCGGGTCGTCACGGTGCCGAAGGCGATGCCGACGCGCAGTGCGGGCATCGTCTCGTCGTGGCTGAGGGTCTCGATGAGCCGCAGCGCGATCTCGGCGGCCGTGCCGGCGTCGTCGGCGGCGTACAGGACCTCGTCGCCGAGGGTCTTGATGAGCCGGCCGCCGTGCGCGGCGACCAGATCGGCGCAGGTGGTCTCGAAGGCCTCGACGAGCTCGCCGAGCTCCTCCTCCTCCAGGCGCCGGGTGAGCCGGGTGAAGCCGACGAGGTCCGCGAAGCCGACGGCGAGCCGACGGTCGACCATCTCCTCGTCGTCGGCGGCCTGCACGACGCGGCCGGTGGCGGCGGCGAGCTGGCGCCGCCAGACGTAGATGAGGAACTCCTCCAGCTCGGGCAGGAGCAGCTCGACCAGCGGGTACGTGACCTCGGTGCGGGTCATGCCGGGCTCGGGCGGCTCGGTGAGGCCCTCCAGGAAGGAGTCGATCTGCCACTCGGCGAGCCGGGCGGTGGTCTGCCCCGTGGAGCGGGCGACCTGGACGGCCATCGGCTCGCTGAGCAGCCCGGCCTCGACGAGACCGGCGAGCCGGCGCAGGGCGAGGACGTCGGCCTCGGTGAGCGCCTTGGCCTGGCCGATGTCGGCGAAGCCCATGGCGCGCCAGAAGCGGGAGGCGAGTTCCATGGAGACGCCGGCGGTGCGGGCGGCCTGGAACGGGGTGTAGCGGCGGTCCGCGCCGAGGATGAGCTGTTCGAGGCGGATGGCGAGGGGGTCGTCGCTCGGCTCGGCCGTGTGGTCGACCTCGTGGTGGGGGGTGGGGTACGTGGGAGGCTCGGGCGCGCCGCCCTCGTTCTCGTCGTCGACGGTCACCGGCCGCCTCCTGCCCGTTCCCTGCCCACTTGCCCTGCCGATCTGTCGCCTGGGATCGCGCTCCACGATACGACAGCTGTGGGCTGGCTCACGCCTTAACGGCTGCCGCCTGTGTTCTGGAGCCTGTCGTGCGGGCCCTCCTGTCGTGCGGGGCCCTTGGGCGCGCGGGCCCTCGGGGTGGACGGACTGGAGGGCGCCGCGCGCTGGTGGGGTGTGCCCACCCGTTCCGCCCTGCGGAACGATTGCCCGCACCTGGGCGGCGGGGGCCGTCAGCCGGTGGCCGATCGCAGGTGGACGATGTCGCCCGCGCCCACCGCTTCCGTGCCGCCGCCCTCCGTGGCGACGACCAGGCGGCCGTCGGCGTCCAGGGCGACCGCTTCGCCTTCCAGCATGCGTTCGCCGGGGAGGTCGGCCCTGACGCGGCGGCCGAGGGTCGCGCAGCCGGCCGTGTACGCCTCCTGGAGCCCGGAGGCGGCGGGGTCGCCGTCCGCCCGCACCCAGGTCCCGTACCACTCCTCGAAGGAGCGCAGGACGGCCCGCAGGAGGGTGTCGCGGTCGGTGGAGACCGCGCCGGCGAGGAGGAGGGAGCCGGCTGCCGGGACGGGGAGTTCTTCCTCGCGGAGCGTGACGTTGATGCCGAGGCCGACGACGACGCCGTCCGCTCCGGCCCGCTCCGCGAGGATGCCGCCGGTCTTGCGTTCCTCGCCCGCGACGGAAACCAGGAGGTCGTTGGGCCACTTGAGGGAGATGTCGACCCCGGCGGCCTTCGCGAGGCCCGTCGACGCGGCCACGCCGGTGAGCAGCGGGAGCCAGCCCCAGCGCTGGACCGGCACCTCCGGCTTGAGGAGGACGGAGAGGAACAGTCCGGAGCGGGCGGGGGCCGTCCAGCTGCGGTCGAGGCGGCCGCGGCCGGAGGTCTGCTCCTCGGCGACGAGTACGGCGCCCTCGGGCAGCTCGTCGGCGCGGGCGGTGAGGTCGCTGTTGGTGGATCCGGTGCCGGTGACCACGTCGAGCGAGGTCCACAGGCCCTCGGGAAGGACGAGGGCGCGGCGCAGTGCGGGGGCGTTCAGCGGGGGCCGGTCGAGGTCGGACCAGGGTCCGCCGGAGCCTTGGGAGGACGTCATGCAAGCCAGACTAGGTGTGGCAAAGACCGCAGTGCCGAACCGTATCCGCGTCGATACGCTACGGCTCAGTAGCTGAGCAGTAGCCCATTCGTAGTCAACGAACCCCCCGTGACCAGGCAGGGAGCCGCATCCCGATGTCCGAGCCGGCAGAGCAGTACGAGATTGACATTCACACGACCGCAGGCAAGATCGCGGACCTCAAGCGCCGTATCGACGAGGCCACCCACGCCGGCTCGGAGCGTGCGGTGGAGAAGCAGCACGCGAAGGGCAAGCTGACCGCGCGCGAGCGGATCGCCCTGCTTCTCGACGAGGGCTCCTTCGTCGAGCTGGACGAGCTGGCCCGGCACCGGTCGACCAACTTCGGTCTGGAGAAGAACCGGCCGTACGGAGACGGTGTCGTCACCGGCTACGGCACGGTCGACGGGCGCCCGGTCGCCGTGTTCTCGCAGGACTTCACGGTCTTCGGCGGTGCGCTGGGCGAGACGTACGGCCAGAAGATCATCAAGGTGCTGGACTTCGCGCTGAAGACCGGTTGCCCGGTCGTCGGCATCAACGACTCCGGCGGCGCCCGTATCCAGGAGGGTGTCAGCGCGCTCGGCATGTACGGCGAGATCTTCCGCCGCAACACCCACGCCTCCGGTGTGATCCCGCAGATCTCGCTGATCGTCGGCCCGTGCGCGGGCGGCGCGGTCTACTCCCCCGCGATCACCGACTTCACGGTGATGGTGGACCAGACCTCGCACATGTTCATCACGGGTCCCGACGTCATCAAGACGGTGACCGGCGAGGACGTGGGCTTCGAGGAGCTGGGCGGCGCCCGGACGCACAACTCGACCTCGGGCGTGGCGCACCACATGGCGGGTGACGAGAAGGACGCCATCGAGTACGTGAAGTCCCTGCTGTCCTACCTTCCGTCGAACAACCTCTCGGAGCCGCCGGCCTTCCCGGAGGTCGCGGAGACCGAGGCGACGGACGAGGACCGCGAGCTGGACACGCTGATCCCGGACTCGGCGAACCAGCCGTACGACATGCACAAGGTCATCGAGCACGTCCTCGACGACGGTGAGTTCCTGGAGACGCAGGCACTGTTCGCGCCGAACATCCTGACCGGTTTCGGTCGTGTCGAGGGCTTCCCGGTGGGTGTCGTCGCGAACCAGCCGATGCAGTTCGCGGGTTGCCTGGACATCGACGCGTCGGAGAAGGCCGCGCGGTTCGTCCGCACCTGCGACGCCTTCAACATCCCGGTCCTGACCTTCGTGGACGTGCCGGGCTTCCTGCCGGGCGTGGACCAGGAGTACGCCGGCATCATCCGGCGCGGCGCGAAGCTGATCTACGCGTACGCGGAGGCCACGGTCCCGCTGATCACGGTCATCACGCGGAAGGCCTTCGGCGGCGCGTACGACGTCATGGGCTCCAAGCACCTGGGCGCGGACCTGAACCTGGCCTGGCCGACGGCGCAGATCGCGGTGATGGGCGCGCAGGGCGCGGTCAACATCCTGCACCGCAGGACCATCGCCGAGGCGGAGGACGTGGAGGCGGAGCGGGCGCGGCTGATCCAGGAGTACGAGGACACCCTGCTCAACCCGTACACGGCGGCCGAGCGCGGCTACGTCGACGGCGTGATCATGCCTTCGGACACGCGTCCGCAGATCGTGAAGGGGCTGCGTCAGCTGCGGACGAAGCGGGAATCCCTGCCTCCGAAGAAGCACGGCAACATCCCGCTCTAGGCCTCCCCGGACCTGACCTTTCAAGGAGTCGACATGATCAAGGTCGTACGAGGAAACCCGACCCCGGAGGAGTTGGCCGCCGCACTGGCGGTGGTTCAGGCCCGGGCCGCGGCGACGGCGGCGTCCGCCGAGAGCGGCGGCCCGGCGGTCCCGGAGGGCTGGTCGGACCCGTCCCGGATCGCGCGGTCGGTACGCCACCGTCCGGGCCCGCGGGCGTGGGCCAGGTCGTACTGGCCGGTGTAGTCGCGAGTCGACGCGCAGGAAGGGCCGGACTCCCCGGGGTGGGGGGTCCGGCCCTTCTCGTGTCCCTGCCACCCGTCACGTGCGGCGCAGGAAGACGCCGGCCAGGACGGCTCCGGCCACGACGATGGCGGCGTTGACGAGGACCGCGAGCCCGATGCCGTCGAGGAGCACGGGGGAGGTGACGACGACGGCGCTCATAATCGGGGTGCCCATGGTGATGCCGATCTGCTGGGTCATGGTCGCGAGGCCGGTCGCCGTGCCCTGCTCGTGGTCGGGGATCCCGGAGGTGGCGGTGACCATGAAGCCGACGATCGCGAGCATGTTGCCGACGCCGCCGGCGAAGGTCGCGGCGAGCAGCAGCCAGAGGCTGCCGCGGTCGTCGCCGAGGCCGTAGAGGGCGAGGGTCGCGACGGCCTGGAGGAGGCCTCCTGCGACGAGGGCGGTACGGGCGCCGAAGCGGCCGATGAAGCGGGAGGCGAACACCCCGCCGAGGACCGTGCCCGCGCCGAGGACGCCGAAGGAGAGGCCGGCGGCGAGCGGGGAGAAGCCGAGGACGTCCTGGAGGTACAGGGTCATCAGGAAGACCAGCGAGGTCTCGGTGACGAAGGCGACGAGCCCGGCGACGTTGCCCCAGACGACGGTGCGGCGGGTGAGGATCCGTACCGGCACCAGGGGCGAGGCGGCCCGCCGCTCGATGAACCAGAAGGCGACGAGCAGGGCGACGCCGAGGATGAGGGCCACGGGTTCGGTCGTCAGGCCGTAGACCAGGGCGAGGAGTCCGCCGGTGACGGTGATCGCGCCGGGTACGTCGAGGCGGGGCCGGACGGCCGGGCGGCTCTCGGTGAGGACGGCGGGGGCGACGAGGAGGACGGCGAGGGCCACCGGCACGTTGACGAGGAACGCCCAGCGCCAGGAGAGCAGGTCGGTGAGGACGCCGCCGAGGATCGCGCCGGTGGTGAAGCCCGCGGACATGAGGGCTCCGTTGAGACCGAGCGCACGTGCGCGCAGCGGGCCCTCGGGGAAGGAGGCGGTGAGCAGGGAGAGCCCGGCGGGGGTGACGGCGGCGGTGGCGAGGCCCTGGGCGACGCGGGCCGCCATCAGCATCTCGGGGCCGGTGGCGAGGCCGCCGACGAGGGAGGAGACGCCGAGGAGTGCCATGCCGCCGAGGAAGAGGCGGCGGCGTCCGACGAGGTCGGCGACGCGCCCGAAGAGCAGGGTGAAGCCGGCGGCGGCGAGGGCGAAGGCGGTGGCGATCCACTGGAGGCCGCCGAGGCTGAAGCCGAGTCCCTGCCCGATGACGGGCAGTGCGACGTTCAGGATCGAGAAGTCGACGGCCAGCATGAACTGGGCGACGAGGAGGACGACGAGGACGAGCCGCATCCGGCCGGTCATCCGGGTGTCCGGGTGTTCCGTGGAGGTGGGAGTGGCTGTGGGGAGATCCAGGGCAACCATGAGCGCGACCCCTTAATGGGAGACTGGTTCCGTTAAGATGTCCCGTACCGTAGCAGAGTCGATGGCGTTAATGGAACAGGAGACCCATTTGACCGAGAGTCAGCCGGCCTCGCCCGGCACCCTGCGCCCCGGCGGCCGCACCGCGAAGGTCCGCAGGGCCGTCCTCGACGCCACCCAGGACGCCCTCGCCGACACCGGCTTCCACGCCCTGAACATGGACCGGATCGCCGCGACCGCGGGCGTCGGCAAGACCACCGTGTACCGCCGCTGGGGCTCCCCCGTCGGCCTGGTCACCGACCTCCTGCACGACATGGCCGAGCAGTCCCTGCCCGCATCCGACACCGGCAGCCTCGCGGGCGACCTGCGGGCCAACGCCGAACTCGTACGCGACACCCTCACCGACCCCCGGATGGGCGCCGTCTTCCGCGCGGTCATCGCCGCGGCAGCCTGCGACGAGGAGTGCGCCCGCGCGCTCGCCGACTTCTACCGGACCCGGCTCGGCGAATGGGCGCCCGTCGTCGCCAAGGGCGCCACCCGCGGCGAGATCCCGGCGGAGACGGACCCGACCGAGCTGCTCCGCGCCGTCTCCGCGCCGCTCTACTACCGCTTCACGGTCACCCGCGAGGAACTCACCGGGGAGGTGGCGGAACGGGCGGTCACGGCGGCCCTCGCGGCGGCGCGGGACGGAGTGTTCATCCAGGCGCGGCCCTGAGGCGACCTTCCGTTCGTCCGCGAATAGGCCTTCGGCACCGGGGCGGCTGAGTATCCGTACTCAGGCGCCCCGCCCGTCGCACCCGCAGGATCGGAGGCATGCTGTGGTCGGACCCGAAGAATCAGCCGCCGAAGTTCATGCGCGACATGCAGGCGAAGCTCCGTCGCGCCGGCGTGCTGCTGGCCCTGGCGATGGTGGTGGCGATGTTCGTGGTCAACGCGCGCTGAAGACCCCGCCCACCACGACGGGCTTCGGCGGGCCTTCGACGCGAACGGGGCCCCGCGACTGGCTACGCTGCCCCCATGACTGCTGATCCGCGCCGTGTCGTGCTCGCCTCCGCCTCCCCCGCCCGCCTCAACCTGCTCCGGCAGGCCGGGCTCGCCCCCGAGGTGATCGTGAGCGGGGTCGACGAGGACAAGCTGCACGCCCCGACCCCGGCCGAGCTCGCGCTCGCCCTCGCGGAGGCGAAGGCCGCCCATGTGGCCGCCCGGCCCGAGGTGTTCGGCGCCCTGGTCATCGGCTGCGACTCGGTCCTGGAGCTCGACAAGCAGGCCCTCGGCAAGCCGGCGGACGCCGAGGAGGCCACCGCCCGCTGGAAGGCGATGCGCGGCCGGGTCGGCATCCTCCAGACCGGCCACTGCGTGTACGACACGGCCGCCAAGCGCTACGAGTCGGCGACGGCCTCCACCGTGGTCCGCTTCGGTGAGCCGACGGACGACGAGATCGCGGCATACGTGGCGAGCGGCGAACCGCTGCACGTGGCGGGCGCGTTCACCCTGGACGGACGCTCGGCGCCGTTCATCGACGGCATCGACGGCGACCCGGGCAACGTGATCGGCCTGTCGCTGCCGCTGCTGCGCACGCTCCTCGGGAAGCTGGGCGTGCGGATCACCGACCTCTGGACCTGAGGGCCGCGGAACGTCGACGCCGGTGCCCCCCGTCCCACCCGGCGGCGGTTACGCGGGCGCCGGCGCTTCCTCGCGGGGTTCCTCGCGGCGCTCTTCCCCGCGGAGTTCGGCACCCTTGCCGTACGCCACGAGGGTGAGCACGATCAGGCCGAGTACGAGCATCATGAAGGCGAAGGCGCCCCAGCCGATCAGGCCGACGGTGACCGCGCCGAGGAGGCCGTGCACGACCGCGCAGCCGATGAGCAGACCCCGGCCGAACCGCCCGGGTCGGCGGTCGCGGATGCCCGCGACGAGGGCGACGAGGCCGCACAGGGCGAGGGCGGCGCCGGAGCCGATGCCGAGCGCCCAGGTGCCGGTGTACATCGCGTCGGGGTCCATGCCGTCGAGGGACATCGCCTGGACCTTGACGAACCGTGCCATCACGGCGTTGATCGCGACGATCCCGGGTGCTTCGAGGAACAGCACCGCCGCCGTCACGAGAGCTATCGGTCTGCGGGCCACCTCGGCCACCCCCTGCATACGACTGTTACCGACAGTACGATCGACAGCGCGAAGGCTACTGGCCGGTAAACCTCTGGACAAGAGTGCGCACACGACCGGCGACGGCGGACGGCAGGGCAAAGAATCACTGGGCCATTCGTAGGGACTCGACAAAGAAACCCGAATGGCGACTGGCCGCATGAACAGAGACCTGCGCCACACCTCGGAGCTACTGTGCCGTAAAGGAACCCTGCGTACCGTGGTGCGACAAGGGAATTCACGACCCGAGCAGGCCCGGGGTCACGCTCCGTGTGGGCAAGCTCACCACTGGGGACGGGTCGAAAGGCCGTGTCGGCAGTCCCTAAACTCAGCTTGTTTCAAGGAGGGAGCCATCGTGCGCAAGGTGCTCATCGCCAACCGTGGCGAAATCGCTGTCCGTGTGGCCCGGGCGTGCCGGGATGCGGGTATCGGCAGCGTGGCCGTGTACGCCGAGCCGGACCGGGATGCTCTGCATGTCCGGGCGGCTGATGAGGCGTTCGCTCTGGGCGGTGACACTCCGGCGACCAGTTATCTGGACATGGCGAAGGTGTTGCAGGCGGCCGAGGACTCGGGTGCGGACGCGGTCCACCCCGGTTACGGGTTTCTTTCGGAGAACGCCGAGTTCGCGCAGGCCGTGCTGGACGCGGGTCTGACGTGGATCGGTCCGCCGCCGCAGGCGATCCGTGATCTGGGTGACAAGGTGGCGGCCCGTCACATCGCCCAGCGTGCCGGTGCCCCGCTCGTCGCCGGCACCCCCGACCCGGTCTCGGGTGCGGATGAGGTCGTGGCGTTCGCCCGCGAGCACGGGCTGCCGATCGCGATCAAGGCCGCCTTCGGCGGCGGCGGCCGTGGTCTGAAGGTCGCCCGGACGCTGGAAGAGGTCCCGGAGCTGTACGACTCGGCCGTGCGTGAGGCCGTTGCCGCGTTCGGCCGGGGCGAGTGCTTCGTCGAGCGTTACCTCGACAAGCCCCGCCACGTCGAGACCCAGTGCCTGGCCGACTCCCACGGCAACGTGGTCGTCGTCTCCACCCGTGACTGCTCGCTGCAGCGCCGCCACCAGAAGCTGGTGGAGGAGGCACCCGCCCCGTTCCTCTCCGAGGCGCAGAACGCCGAGCTGTACGCGGCGTCCAAGGCGATCCTGAAGGAGGCCGGCTACGTCGGCGCCGGCACGGTGGAGTTCCTCGTCGGCACCGACGGCACGATCTCCTTCCTGGAGGTCAACACCCGCCTCCAGGTCGAACACCCGGTCACCGAAGAGGTCACCGGCATCGACCTCGTCCGGGAGATGTTCCGCATCGCCGACGGCGAGGAACTCGGCTACGGCGACCCCGAGATCCGCGGTCACTCCTTCGAGTTCCGCATCAACGGCGAAGACCCCGGCCGCGGCTTCCTGCCCGCCCCCGGCACCGTCACCCTCTTCACCCCGCCCACCGGCCCCGGCGTCCGCCTCGACGCCGGCGTCGAATCCGGCAGCGTCATCGGCCCGGCCTGGGACTCCCTCCTGGCCAAGCTGATCATCACGGGTGCCACCCGTGAGCAGGCCCTCCAGCGCGCCGCCCGCGCACTCGGCGAGTTCAAGGTCGAGGGCATGGCCACCGCCATCCCCTTCCACCAGGCCGTCGTCATCGACCCCGACTTCACCGCCGACCCCTTCCGGGTCCACACCCGGTGGATCGAGACCGAGTTCGTCAACGACATCAAGCCCTTCGCCCCCGCCGGCGCCGATGCCGACGAGGACGAGGCCGGTCGCGAGACGATCGTCGTCGAGGTCGGCGGCAAGCGTCTTGAGGTCTCGCTGCCGTCCTCGCTGGGGATGACCCTGGCCCGGACCGGGCTCGCGGCGGGTGCGAAGCCGAAGCGCCGCGCGGCCAAGAAGTCCGGCCCGGCCGCTTCCGGCGACACCCTCGCCTCGCCGATGCAGGGCACGATCGTGAAGATCGCGGTCGAGGAGGGCCAGGAGGTCAAGGAAGGCGACCTGATCGTCGTCCTGGAGGCCATGAAGATGGAACAGCCGCTGAACGCCCACCGCTCCGGCACCATCAAGGGCCTGACCGCCGAGGTCGGCGCGTCGGTCACCTCCGGCGCCGCGATCTGCGACATCAAGGACTGACCGTCGCACCAAGTACGGTACGAAGGGCCCGCAGGCAGCCGCCTGCGGGCCCTTCGTCGAGGGGAGGGCCTTCACCCATGCGAGCCGACGCACGGCGCAACCACGAGCGGCTGCTCACCGAAGCCCGTGCCACCTTCGCCGAACAGGGCGCCGACGCGCCCCTGGAGGAGATCGCGCGCCGCGCGGGCGTGGGGATCGGCACCCTCTACCGTCATTTCCCCACCCGGGCCGAGCTGCTGAACGCCGTCTTCCAGGAGGCCCTGGCGGAGCTCCTGGACCGCTCGGGGGAGCTGGCCGAGGCCGAGGAGCCGTGCCGGGCGCTCGTCGCATGGCTGCGGGCCCTGATCGCCCACGCGGGCGAGTACCGGGGGCTCGCGCACGCGCTGATGTCCGCCTCGTACGACCGGAGTTCGGCGCTCGCGCAGTGCAGCGATCCGCTGCGCGCGGCGGGTGAGCGGCTGCTCGGGCGCGCCCGGGAAGCGGGCCAGGTGCGCGCCGACGTGTCGATCGGCGATCTGATGCAGCTGACCAACGCGATCGCGCTGGCGGCGGAACAGTGCCCGGAGGACGCGGAGTTGGCGGACCGTCTGCTTGAGCTGACGCTTCGGGGCATCAAGGAGTGAAGTGACGGCTGCCGCCGTGGCGAGGAAGGTTCGGCGGCGGAGCGCGGGACCCCTGGGGGAGGGCCCGCGGGCTCAGCGGCGCCGCATGTCGGCGACCCGCGCCGTGCGCTCCAGCGTCTCGGCGGCCATCCCTCCGCCCGGTCCCCGGAACTGACCGGCCGCCATCCGGCCGCGCTGCACCGGGAGGGGCATGTCACGGCGGGGCCGGGCGCCCGGGGGGACCTGGTCACCGCCGGTGGGGCCGGTGGCGGCGCCCGTACCGGCGACGGCGATGTGCACGCCCTGGTCGGCGAGGGCCTGGAGCTCGGTGGCGGCCCGGTCGTCGTGGGCGGGCGGTTCGTCGGTCACCAGGCGGGTGATGACGTCCGTGGGCACCGTCTGGAACATGGTGTCGGAGCCGAGCTTGGTGTGGTCGGCGAGGACCACGACCTCGGCCGCCGCCTGGACGAGTGCCCGGTCCACGCTCGCGGAGAGCATGTTGGACGTGGACAGGCCGCGCTCGGCGGTGAGTCCGCTTCCGGAGAGGAAGGCACGGGACACCCGGAGGCCCTGGAGCGACTGCTCGGCCCCGCTGCCCACCAGGGCGTAGTTGGAGCCGCGGAGGGTGCCCCCGGTCATGACGACCTCGACCCGGTTGGCGTGGGCGAGGGCCTGGGCGACCAGGAGCGAGTTGGTGACCACGGTCAGACCGGGCACGCGGGCGAGCCGGCGGGCCAGCTCCTGCGTGGTCGTCCCGGCGCCGACGACGATGGCCTCGCCTTCTTCGACGAGGCTCGCGGCGACGTCGGCGATGGCCGTCTTCTCCGCGGTCGCGAGATGGGATTTCTGCGGGAAGCCGGATTCTCGCGTGAATCCGCCCGGCAACACCGCACCGCCGTGCCGGCGGTCGAGGAGTCCTTCTGCCTCAAGGGCCCGTACGTCTCTCCGTACGGTCACTTCAGAGGTCTGGACGACGCGGGCGAGCTCGCGGAGCGACACGGCCCCATTGGCTCGCACCATTTCGAGGATCAACTGGCGACGTTCTGCAGCGAACACGAAACTGACAGTAACGTGACCGGCCGATACTTTTCAGCACTATGCGCCGAATTACAGAAGATGCACACAGACGGGGCCTCCAAGTGGTATGGGAGGCCCCGTCGTTGATTCGTCATGCGCCAGGGCTATGCCCTGCCTTGCCGGGGGTTGTCCGAGTCTGGCGAACCGTTCCCGCAGGCGGGAGCCGCTCGCCGGAGGGGGATCCGGCGGGCTGTTACGCCTCGCCCGCGGACTTCCGGGTGTGCAACTGCCGTGCCACTTCCGCGATCGAACCCGAAAGGGAGGGGTACACGGTGAAAGCATTTGCGATCTGTTCGACCGTCAGATTGTTGTCGACCGCGATCGAGATCGGATGGATCAGTTCGCTCGCCTTCGGCGCGACGACACAGCCGCCGACCACGATGCCGGTGCCCGGACGGCAGAAGATCTTGACGAAGCCGTCCCGGATGCCCTGCATCTTCGCGCGCGGGTTGCGCAGCAGCGGCAGCTTGACGACCTTGGCGTCGATCTTGCCCGCGTCCACATCCGCCTGCGTGTAGCCGACGGTGGCGATCTCGGGGTCGGTGAAGACGTTCGACGAGACCGTCTTCAGGTTGAGCGGGGCCACCGCGTCGCCGAGGAAGTGGTACATCGCGATGCGGCCCTGCATCGCGGCCACCGAGGCGAGTGCGAAGACACCGGTCACGTCACCCGCCGCGTACACGCCGGGGGCGGTCGTACGGGAGACCTTGTCGGTCCAGATGTGACCGGAGTCCTTCAGTTTGACCCCCGCCTCCTCCAGACCCATTCCGGCCGAATTCGGGATCGCGCCGACCGCCATCAGACAGTGCGTGCCGGAGATGACCCGGCCGTCCGCGAGGGTGACCTCGACCCGGTCGCCGACCCGCTTGGCGGACTCGGCGCGGGAGCGGGCCATGACGTTCATGCCGCGGCGGCGGAAGACGTCCTCCAGGACGGCGGCGGCGTCCGGGTCCTCGCCGGGCAGCACGCGGTCACGGGAGGAGACCAGGGTGACCCGGGAGCCGAGCGCCTGGTAGGCACCGGCGAACTCGGCACCCGTCACACCGGAACCGACCACGATGAGCTCCTCGGGGAGCTCCTTGAGGTCGTAGACCTGCGTCCAGTTCAGGATGCGCTCGCCGTCCGGCTTGGCGTCCGGCACCTCGCGCGGGTGGCCGCCGGTCGCGATGAGCACGGCGTCCGCGGTCAGCGTCTCCTCCGTGCCGTCGGCGGCCGTGACGATCACCTGGCGCGAGCCGTCCATCGCCTGCCGGCCCGAGAGCCGGCCGCGGCCGCGCAGCACGCGGGCGCCCGCCCGGGTGACGGAGGCGGTGATGTCGTGCGACTGGGCGAGCGCCAGGCGCTTCACCCGTCGGTTGACCTTGCCGAGGTCCACGCCCACCACACGGGCCGCCTGCTCCACGTGCGGGGTGTCGTCCGCGACGATGATGCCCAGCTCCTCGTACGAGGAGTCGAAGGTGGTCATCACCTCGGCGGTGGCGATCAGGGTCTTGGAGGGAACGCAGTCGGTCAGGACGGACGCGCCGCCGAGGCCGTCGCAGTCGACGACGGTCACCTCCGCGCCGAGTTGGGCGCCCACCAGGGCCGCCTCGTATCCGCCGGGTCCGCCGCCGATGATCACGATCCGGGTCACTGGGATCTACGCCTCGCGCTCTCGTTCTGCCGGGGGGTCCCCCCGCTGGGATGCAGTGCGTACGCCATTGTCCCGCACGCTTCAAGTGCGTACCCCATTCTCCCGCACGCCCGGCGCGGCCTCACGCCGGGGCCTCCGAAGGGACGGCCGCCCCCGGGCCGGGCTCCCCCGGGGCCCTCACCTCGGAGTTCGGCGGACACCCCGCCCCCTCCCGTACCCTCGGTCCCATGTCGCTCTACGCCGCTTTCGCCGGCAACCTCGACGCGCGGCTGATGAGCCGCCGCGCACCGCACTCCCCGCTGCGCGGCACCGGCTGGCTGAACGGCTGGCGGCTGACCTTCGGCGGCGAGCAGATGGGCTGGGAGGGAGCGCTGGCCACCATCGTGGAGGCCCCCCGCTCCCAGGTCTTCGTGGCGCTCTACGACATCGCGCCGATGGACGAGGACTCCATGGACCGCTGGGAGGGCGTCGGCCTCGACATCTACCGCCGGATGCGGGTCCGGGTGCACACCCTGGACGGCGAGGAGCCGGCCTGGGTGTACGTCCTCAACGCGTACGAGGGCGGGCTGCCGTCCGCGCGGTACCTGGGCGAGGTGGCCGACGCGGCCGAATCCGCGGGCGCGCCGCACGACTACGTGATGGAGTTGCGCAAGCGCCCCTGCTGAGCCGCCCCGACGGCGGTGCCGCCCAACAAGCGCCCGCCGACCGGTGTCCGCCGGAAGGTGTACGAACTGCCGACGCGCGGCGACGAGGGTGAGCGTGCTCCATTCGTCGGAAACGACAAGACAACGATCGCATGTCCGTCGGCATCGTCATCTACGCGCGTAGGCAAACTCCGGATACGCTTCTGCGCGTATCAAATCCGTCCGGGGCCAACCTCGGACCCCCCTCCCCGAGGCGAGAGAGTCAGTGAACGCAACTGCCACCCCGTACGAGGCCGCCGAGGCCGCTGCCGCACGTCTTCGCGAGCTGACCGGCGTCGAGAACCACGACGTCGCCCTGGTCATGGGCTCGGGCTGGGCGCCCGCCGTCGACGCGCTCGGTGCTCCCGAGGCCGAGTTCCCGGTCACCGACCTGCCCGGCTTCCCGCCGCCCGCCGTCGAGGGCCACGGCGGCAAGATCCGCTCGTACAAGATCGGTGAGAAGCGCGCCCTCGTCTTCCTCGGCCGCACCCACTTCTACGAGGGCCGCGGTGTCGCCTCCGTCGCCCACGGCGTCCGCACCGCCGTCGCCGCAGGCTGCAAGACGATCATCCTGACCAACGGCTGCGGCGGCCTGCGCGAGGGCATGCGCCCCGGCCAGCCGGTCCTCATCAGCGACCACCTCAACCTGACGGCCGCCTCCCCGATCGTGGGCGCGAACTTCGTGGACCTCACCGACCTGTACTCGCCGCGGCTGCGCGCGCTGTGCAAGGAGGTCGACGAGACCCTCGAAGAGGGCGTCTACGTGCAGTTCCCCGGGCCGCACTACGAGACCCCGGCCGAGATCAACATGGTCCGCGTGCTCGGCGGCGACCTCGTCGGCATGTCCACCGTCCTGGAAGCCATCGCCGCGCGCGAGGCGGGTGCCGAGGTCCTCGGCATCTCCCTGGTCACCAACCTGGCGGCGGGGCTCTCGGGCGAGCCGCTGAACCACGAAGAGGTGCTGCAGGCGGGGCGGGACTCGGCGGCGCGGATGGGTGAGCTGCTCACCCGGGTCCTCGACCGGATCTGACGTCGGCCGCCTGCCGCTGCGCGGGGCTCCGTCCCCTCCCCGCCCCTTCCCGAACTGGGGCTCCGCCCCGGACCCCGGTCCTCGAACGCCGGACGGGCCGAACATTCAGCCCGCCGGCGTTCGAGGCGCGCGGGGCCGGGGGGCGGAGCCCCGGTTTCGGGAAGGGGCGGGGTGGGGGAAGGCTCCGCGCAGCGGCAGACCGCCCACCCGCACCCACCCCCGCCGACACCCCGAAAGGCACACCGTGACGCAGGACGACCTCATCGCCCGGGCCCAGGCATGGCTCGCCGAGGACCCCGACAGTGAGACCCGGGAGGAGCTCGCCGCGCTCCTCGACCGCGGCGCGAGCGACGAGCTCGCCGCCCGCTTCGCCGGCACGCTGCAGTTCGGCACCGCCGGGCTCCGCGGTGAGCTGGGCGCCGGGCCCATGCGGATGAACCGTTCGGTCGTCATCCGCGCCGCCGCCGGCCTCGCCGCGTACCTGAAGGCGAAGGGCCAGGAGGGCGGGCTCGTCGTCGTCGGCTACGACGCCCGCTACAAGTCGGCCGACTTCGCGCGCGACACCGCCGCCGTGATGACCGGCGCGGGCCTGCGCGCCGCGCTCCTCCCCCGCCCGCTGCCGACGCCCGTCCTCGCGTACGCCATAAGGCATCTGGGCGCCGTCGCGGGTGTCGAGGTGACCGCGAGCCACAACCCGCCGCGCGACAACGGCTACAAGGTCTACCTGGGCGACGGCTCGCAGATCGTGCCGCCCGCCGACGCGGAGATCGCCGCCGAGATCGACGCGATCCGCTCGCTGCACGACGTGCCGCGTCCGGAGGCCGGCTGGGAGACCCTCGGTGACGAGGTCCTGGGCGCCTATCTGGAGCGTACGGACGCCGTCCTGACCCCTGGGTCCCCCCGCACCGCGCGGACCGTCTACACGGCCATGCACGGCGTCGGCAAGGACGTCCTGACGGCGGCCTTCGCCCGCGCCGGCTTCCCGCCGCCCGCGCTCGTCGCCGCGCAGGCCGAGCCGGACCCGGCGTTCCCGACGGTCGCGTTCCCGAACCCGGAGGAGCCGGGTGCCATGGACCTCGCCTTCGAGGCGGCCCGGGCCGTGGACCCCGACCTGATCATCGCCAACGACCCGGACGCCGACCGCTGCGCCGTGGCCGTGCCCGACGCGACGGTCGTCGGCGGCTGGCGGATGCTCCGCGGCGACGAGGTGGGCGCACTGCTCGCCGCGCACCTGGTGCACAAGGGCGCGACGGGCGTGTTCGCCGAGTCGATCGTGTCGTCCTCGCTGCTCGGCCGGATCGCGGAGGCCGCGGGCGTCGGCTACGAGGAGACGCTGACCGGCTTCAAGTGGATCGCCCGCGTCGAGGGCCTGCGGTACGGCTACGAGGAGGCGCTCGGCTACTGCGTCGACCCGGAGGGCGTCCGCGACAAGGACGGCATCACGGCGGCGCTGCTCGTGACCGAGCTCGCGTCGGTGCTCAAGGAGCAGGGCCGGACGCTGACCGACCTGCTCGACGACCTGGCGATCGCGCACGGGCTGCACGCCACGGACCAGCTGTCGGTGCGGGTCGAGGACCTGAGCGTCATCGCGAACGCCATGACGGCGCTGCGCGAGCGTCCGCCCGTCTCGCTCGCCGGTCTGACGGTCGTGTCGGCGGAGGACCTGACTAAGGGCACGGAGTCGCTGCCCCCGACGGACGGGCTGCGCTACCACCTGGAGGGCGCCTACAAGGCCCGGGTCATCGTCCGCCCGAGCGGCACCGAGCCGAAGCTCAAGTGCTACCTGGAGGTCGTGGTGCCGGTCGCCGCGGCGGTCGACCTCGCCCCGGCACGGGCGACGGCCAACGAGGTGCTGGTCGCGATCAAGCGGGACCTGTCGGCGGCGGCGGGTCTCTGACCCCCGCACAGCCACGAAGGGCCGGTACGGAGACTCCGTACCGGCCCTTCGGCCGTCCGGGTGAAACCCGCACGGCACATGACGTCTCTCGACTCCCGCACGCCGGGGGCGCACGCCGGAAACCGGTCTCAGCCGAAGCGGCCGTTGACGTAGTCGGCGGTGCGCGGGTCGGTCGGGGAGTTGAACACCGTCTCCGTGGGCCCCTGCTCGACGATCACTCCGGGGGTGCCCTGTTCGGCGAGGAAGAAGGCGCAGGAGTCGGAGACGCGGGCCGCCTGCTGCATGTTGTGGGTGACGATGACGACGCTGACCTCCGACTTCAGCTCGGCGATGGTCTCCTCCACGCGCCGGGTGGAGGTCGGGTCGAGCGCCGAGCAGGGTTCGTCCATGAGCAGGACCCGGGGGCGGACGGCGAGCGAGCGGGCGATGCAGAGGCGCTGCTGCTGGCCGCCGGAGAGCGCCCCGCCGGGCTGCCGCAGCCGGTCCCTGACCTCGTTCCAGAGGCCGGCCCGGGTCAGGCACTCCTCGACGAGGTCGTCCTTGGCCTGCTTGCCGGCCCGGATGCCGCCGAGCTTCAGGCCGGCGAGGACGTTCTCGTACAGGGACATCGCCGGGAACGGGTTGGGCTTCTGGAAGACCATGCCGATCTCGCGGCGGGCGTGGGTGATGCGGCGTCCCCGGTCGTAGATGTCGGCGCCGTCGAGGAGGACCCGGCCGGCGAGCGAGGCGGTGCCGGTGAGTTCGTGCATCCGGTTGAGGATGCGCAGGAAGGTCGACTTGCCGCAGCCGGAGGGGCCGATGAGGGCGGTGACCTCACGGGCGGGCATGGCGAGCGAGACCCGGTCGAGGACCTTGCGGTCGCCGAACCAGGCGGAGACGGACTCGGCTTCGAGGGCGGCGGCGCGGGACGGGGCCGCGGCGCCGCCGCCCGGCACGAGCGGCGGGACGGGCGGCAGGGTGACGGTGTCGGCGAGATCGGTCACGGTGTGGACTCCACAGCGGTCAGAGGAGGTTGGGGAGGAGCCGGGTCAGTTCGCCGGAGACGAGGACGCCGAGGGCGAGGAGGACCGGGACGGCGGTGACCCAGGTCTGACGGTTTCCCCAGCGGCGGCGGGCGAGGACGGTGAGCAGGGCGGCCAGGAGCAGCGCCTGGGCGCCGAGGAAGATCCCGGGCCAGGCGTCGGGGTCGCCCGCGAGGGGCTTCTCGGCGGCCGTGATCCAGCCGGGGCGCAGCGGCCGGGGCGGGCTGGGCCGGGCGGCGCCGAGGAGTCTGGCGTCGATGCGGACGATGTCCTCGGGGGTGTACGCGCCACCGGTCGCCGTCATCAGGGTGAGCCGTCCCTCGCCGGAGCCGAGGGCCGCGGGGTTGGGGTCGCCGGGGTGCCGGACGCCCGTCACCTCGTACACGGCCTCGCCCTGACCGGTCGTCACCTCGACGCGGGCGCCGTTCGGGAGGCGGTGCACGTCGTTGAAGGGGCTGCCGTAGCCCCATTTGCGGCCCATGATCACGCTGGCCCCGGCCTGGCCGGGCAGGGCGGTGTCCCGGCGGTGCCCGGGCCCGGACATGAGGACCTCGGAGGTGGTGCCTTCGGCGACGACCTCGCGGAGTCCGAGCGCGGGGATGCGGAGCAGGGCGACGGGGGCGCCGGGTTCGAGCGGCTTGCCGTCGTAGGTGAGCTGCCCCACTGGGGCGGTGCCGAGGGCGAGTTGCTCGCGCAGCTCGTCGTAGGCGGTGGACTGCTCGCGGGCGTGCTGGAGGTGTCCGACGACGGTGAGGTTGGCGGCGAAGCCGATCAGCAGCGCGGCGAGGACGGACAGCGCCGCCCCGGCCAGGGCGAGCCCGGCCCGGGGGGCGGTGGGGGGCGGTGCGGTGGTCACGGGCGGGCGCCCGCCTTGCGGCGGCGGGTCTGGATCACGGCCGCCGCGCCGAGGAGGCAGAGTGCGAGGGAGCCGAGCGCGGCGGAGGCGGCGGTGGAACCGGTGGAGGCGAGGCTGCCGTTGCCGTCGTCGGTGCCGGTGCCTCCGGAGCCGCCACTGGTGCCGCTTCCGCCCGAGTCTCCGGAACCGCCACTCGTACCGCTGCCGCCGGAGCCGCCTCCGGAGCCGCCCGAGGTGCCCGAGTCGCCCCCGGAGGCGCCGCCCGAGGTGCCGGAGTCGCCGGTCGCGGTCGGCGACGGCGTGTCGGTGCCGGTCGGGCCCGGGGTGTCGCTCGGCGTGTCGCTGGGGGTGTCCGTCGGCGTGGGCGTGTCGGTGGGGTCGTCCGTCGGGGTCGGCGTGCCGGTGCCGGTGCCCGTCGGGGTGGGGGTGGTGCCGGTGGGGGTCGGGGTCGTGCCGGTGGGGGTGGGGGTGGGCTCGGCCACGTACAGCGAGTAGACGAAGAAGGCGGGGGTGTAGGCCTCGGGGTCGGTGGGGGTGAACGTGACGACCACCGGCAGACCGTCGCTGTTGACTGCGGACTCGGTGACGGTGACCTCGGCCTTGCCTCCGACGACGTCGACGGCGCCGATGTCGACGAATTCGTCGTTCACGAACTTCTGGAAGCTCACCGATCCGGCGGCCTCCTTGGGCTGGAAGGTCGCGATGATCTTGGCCGGCGCGCCGACGACGGCGACGGCGGGGTCGGACACGACTTCCAGCAGGGTCGCCTTCTGCGCGATCGGGGCCCAGGTGTCACCGGTGACCTGGATCATCGTGGAGAAGAAGTCCTCCGACTCGGCCCCGATGTCGGTCCGGCAGTAGAGGCGAAGCTCGTAGCGGCCGTCCAGGGGACCTTCGGGGATGAAGTTCCGGAGGCCCTCCTGGAGCGAGGTGTGAGTGGCCTCGACGTCGACGGGCCGGGTGAAGGGCCCCGCGCTCAGGGGGTCCCCGGGGACCGTGCCGGCTATCGCGTGGAAGGTGCCGAGGACGGGTTCGACCACTCCGAGCCGGGCCTTGAGGTAGGGCTTGGCGGGGTCGGCCGGTGCCGGGCAGGCGGCGGCGGTGGTGACCCCGGTGGCGAAGGGCCGGGCGGTGACGGAGCCCGAACCGCCCTGGAGCGTGAAACTCCCGTGGACGGTGGCGGCCTTGGCGGGGACGGCCAGGGCCAGGGCGGCGGCGAGGGCGCCGCAGAGGAGGGCGAGTGCCGTCAGGAGGGCGACGGGTGATCTGAGTGGTGCGGGGCGGTTCATGCGGGTCCCCCAGGAGTCGGATGCGGGAGCGGGTGGCCGGTGGTTGCGGGATCGGGCGGCGTGGGGTGCCCGGCGGCCGGTCGGGCGGGCGGTCGGGCGGTCGGGCGGTCGGGCGGTCGGGCGGGGAGCGATACGGGGAGCGGATGCGCCACGGGTACGCCGGGGGGCCGGGCACCCGAAGGTGCCCGGCCGGTGTGCGGTCAGGAGGCGGTGGTGATCAGCGCTCGCCCTTGACGGTGGTGGCACCACAGGCGGTGCCGAGGGCGCCGAAGCCGTAGTTGGTGATGGTCGTGGTGGCGGCGCAGACCTTGGAGGTCGAGCCGACGAACGTGGAGGAGATCGTGGCGTTGGTCAGCTTCGGGGTCGGGACGACGTTGTAGACGTCACGCAGGAAGGGGAACGCCGTGTTCAGGGTCTTGTCGGCGTTGCGGGGCGCGACGGTGCCGACGGAGCCGAGGACGGCCGCGCCGCGGCGGTTCGCGACGACGCCCTTCTCCTGCGCCGTGTACTGGGCGACCGAGTACGGGGCGATGTCACCGGCGGTGTCGAGGACGGTGCCGTCGTTCTCCTGGACACCCTGCTGGACGCAGGAGCCCGGGGCGGTGACGCCGATGGAGGAGAGGAAGAACTGACGCGTGCCGGAGTTGGCCTGCGGCAGGATCGGGGTGAGCGCCACGCCGTTGAGGGCCGTGAGGTTGCACTCGTAGATGTCCTTGAGCTGCGTCGCCGTCAGGTCGGAGGGCAGCGTGCTGTCGGAGCGCTTCACCCAGGACACCGCGTCCTTGGCGAAGGGGATCCAGGTGAGGTCCGTGGTGCTGGTGTCGGCCGGGCCGCGCGAGGAGCGGGCGAAGTCGAGGCAGCCGGAGTTGGTGTCCACGGCGTTGCGCAGCGCGTCGATACCGGCGGAGGAGCCGTTCGGGCGGTTGATCACACAGCCGGCCGACTTGGTCTTGATGGTGGCCGTGCCGGTGGCGTCCCAGGACGCGATGATCTTCTGGCCGATGGCGTTCACGACGACGTTGCCGAGGCCGTTCATGACGTCCTGGGTCGTGTCCGAGCCGGTGCCGGCCAGGGTGCGGTACTGGGTGATCGGGTTGGGGTCGGCCTGCGCGGCGGGGGCGAGGGCGACACCGAGACCGAGGGCGGCCACACCGAGGGCGGCACCGATACGAGCGCGGGACTTGACGTTCACTTCTGATCTCCTCCGTGGAAACGGATGTCATGGAATGGACGCACAAGCAAAATCCGGATTCTTCAACCGGCCGGTCCGTCGACCGGCCGGGAACAACAATTCCTCACCGGTGGCACGGGCGGCCACCACGGTCAGCCGCTCTTCAGGTTACGAATTCCTGTCCTAGGTGAATCCGAGGGAATTCGACGACGGCCGGCGGCGGCCAGGACCGCGGGTCCTGCGATACCGGCGATGCCGCCGACGACCAGGACCGAGAGAAGGACCCAGCGAATGACGCCGAGCACCTGGGACGGCGTGCTGCCGGTGTCGGCGAGCCGCTCCCCCGGTGCGCTCCCGGAGCCGTTCGTAGAGCCGTTCCCGCCCGCGCCGGAGGCCGGCGGCGGCGCGGCGGAGGACGGCGACCCGGCGGCCGCGCCCGTGTCCGTACCGCCGCCGGTGGACCCGCTCGCGGACCCGCTGCCGGAACCCGAGCCCGAGCCCGTACCGCCGGAGCCGGTTCCTGTGGAGCCCGTGGAGCCCGTCGTGCCGTTCGCTCCCTGGCCGCCGCCGGAGTTCGAGACTCCGGTCGCGCCGCCGTCACCGCCGGCCGTGCCGCCGGTGGTGGCGCCCGGTCCGGTCGGCGTGCCGCGCTCCAGGCGGTCGGCCGCCGCGGCGGCCTGGGCCTTCAGCTTCGCGGGCATCGGGGCGTAGCCGAGGGGCAGCTCACCGGGGGCGGTGCCCTGCTTCTGCCCGGGTCCGGCCGCGTACCGCAGCACGCGCGCGTAGTCCTTGCGGGCGTCCGCCGGAAGGCCGGTGGAGGCGGCGGCGTAGGTCACCACCGTCAACGGGTAGGCGTCCTTCGTGGCGCGAGCCGGGTCGGGGACGAGGACCCCCGGGACGGAGGAGTCCTTGAACTGTTCGACCGCCTTGAGCATGGTCCGGGTGGTGGGCCGGACGTAGGTGCCGTCGGCGTTCGCCAGGGCCGCCGTCTGGAGCTGATAGCGGGTTGCCGAGGAGGAGTCGATGATGCCGTAGGCGCGGCGGCTGCCCGGCAGGACCAGGGGGCCGGTGAGCTTGAGTCCCCCCGTGGCGTTGTCCTCGGCGACCTCGTACTTGGTGTTGTTCGTACCCCTACGTGTCGACCGGGCGGCGTCGTGGAAGTCGCCGGCGTACGGCGAGCGGTCGATCACCCCGTACGTGATGGACTTCCCCGACAGCAGGAGTTCCGTCTCCGTGGGGTCGGCCTTCGGGAACTCGTAGAGACTGGACGTGCTGATTCCCAGACTCTTGTAGTGGGGGTTCATCCTCATTCCCCAGGGGTCCGGCTTCCCGTCAAGGAAGGAACGCGCGTCGGCGTTGCTCCGCAGATAGTCCCAGACGACTTTCGCGGTGTCGGCCCGATCTGCGGAAAGGAGAATTCCGCCGGGATAGCTCAGCTCCGCCGGCCGGAACTCCTCGAATTGCGGATTCAGTTTCAGGAACTCCGGATCCCGGACGATGGAGACCGGATTGCCCTTCAGATGCGCCAGGGGTTCCATGCCCCACGTGTTCACCCGGACGTCGTAGGGGTAGGACAGCGTGAGCAGCTTCGCCAGCAGCCGTGGGTTCAGCCGCAGGTCCTTCACGAGCCCGATCCCGTCGGCCTCCCAGAAGAAGCCGACGGTCAGCGCGCTGACGGCCACGGGGGCGTGGACGAAGCCCGCCTTCTCCCCGCCTTCCACGGGCTCGACGGTGAAGCCGAGACCGGGCGAGGTGGAGGTCGGGGCGAGCAGGCTCGACCGGGCCAGCTCCTCTCCCCGCTGGGAGAAGGTGAAGCGGGTGGAGCCGCCCGCGCACAGGGCCGCCTGCCAGGAGGTGACGGCTTCCGTGACCAGCTCGGAGCCGGTCATCCGGCGCTCGGCCTTGTCCGTGGGGCAGGGGTCGCCGACGGGCAGGAAGTCGAGGGGGAAGGTGATGCGCTGGTTCCAGTTGGTGGTGGAGAGCGGCGAGGACTGCAGGCTTCCGTTGTTGGCGGTCCCGTCCGGGTCACGGGAGCCGCGGGGCACCACGACGAGCCAGCACCTTCGGCCGCGGACGTCCGCACCCGTACCGACCGGATCGCCGCAACCGAGGTGCGGAGCCTCTCGGGTGGACTGCAGGTTGAAGCCCACCTCGCCCGTCCCGTCGGGCTGGGTGACGGCGAAGGACTCCTCGTTGGTGTCGTTGTTGCTGAAGTAGGTCCAGTCGGTGGACGTCTTCGTCGGCGGGCCCGAGACCGGGGTGAAGGGTACGAACGGAGAGGTCGTCTGTCCCGGCAGACCCGGAGCCGGAATCGGCTCGTCGTACTCCTTCTCCTGCGGGTCCGTGCCGACGGCGATCACCCGCTGCAGGACGAACTGCCCGAAGTCGAGAGCGGCGGGCGCGGCGCCGAACTGGCACTGCTCCCGCTTCGGTCCCGCCGGGTCTTCCCCCCAGCACTGCATGATCTGGAGGAAGTCGGTCTTCTTGCTGTACGTCTGCTTCCCGCCCTTCCAGGTGACGCGCACCCCCTGTCCGCGGAGGTTCTTCGTCTGGTGGACGGTCACCTCCAGTTTCGAGAAGTCGTCGTGGGGCCCCTTGGTCCCCCGCTTCGTCAGCGCCGAGCTCTGTGACGGGTCGGTCGCCGCCATCGCCGGACTGTCCTGCGGCAGCGGAACGAGGGCGAGCAGAACGGCGGCGAGCAGCGCCCCAAGTCCGGCCCTCCGGGTGAACGTCGGCTTCACCGTCCCCCTCCCTGGCGTTCGGCGCGGGCCGCGAGGGCGCGGCCGACGAGTGGTGGGGCGATGACGGTGGCGAGGAGCAGCAAGGCGGAGAGGGCCATGAGGATCCCGCGCAGGCCGCCGCCCGTGTCGGCGGCGAGGGTGACCGGGGTGCCGACGATCTGGTTGCCGCCGGAGTCCTGGCCGGTGCCGCCGCCCGTACCGCCGCCGTCCCCGGCGAGGATCTCGCCGGTGTCGGGGTCGATGGCTCCGCCGCCTGTGGCGCCGCCGGTGGCGGATCCGCCGCCGGAGCCCGTGCCGCCGCTCGCACCTCCGGTCGCGGAACCCCCGGTGCTGGAGTCGGCGCCTGAGCCGGTGGCGCCGCCGGCGCCACCACTGGCCGAACCGCCGTTGCCGCCCGAGCCGTTGGATCCGTTGCCGCCGGAGCCGCCGGAGCCGCCGTTCGAGGAGCCGGAGCCGTTCCCGGTTCCGTTCCCGCCGGTCGAGCCGCCCGTGGCGGAGCCGCCGCCGGTCGAACCGCCGTTGTTCACCTGCGTGTTCGTGCCCTTGGCGCCGCCCGTGCCGTCACCGCACTGCGTCGGGCCGCGCTTGTCGCAGGGCTTCGGCCGCGGGGCGTTCTTGGCGAGGGTGTTCGTGCCGTCGGCCGAGAACGTGGGGTTGCGGCAGTCGGACAGGTCGACCGCGCCGGTCGGCGCGCCGGGTATCCGGCGGACCTGGTCGAAGCCGGCCTGGACGAGGTTCCTCGGGAGCGGCGAGTAGCCGAGTTCCTCGGCCTGCTGCTGGCCCTCGCAGAGGAAGTAGCGGGCGAAGGTGCCGAGCGAGCGGCCCTTCTCGGTGGTGTGCGGGGCGGTGTCCGAGGTGGGGACGACCATGTAGCTGTAGCTGGAGAGCGGGTAGCTGCGCTGGTCCCCGGAGCGGTAGACGTCGTCGAGGATCTGGGTCAGGTAGTTCGTCGAGTTCCGGTCGGAGTCGATCCGGGCCTTGAGCAGGGCGACGGCGACGGCCTGGGCGGTCGGCTCGACGTAGTAGCCGGAGGAGTTGAGCACCTTGACGACCGGGAAGTGGGCGTTGATCGCGTACGAGTACTCGACGTAGGTGATGGCGCCCTCGCCCTGCGGCTGGCGGACGTGCGCGGAGACACCGAGCGAGCCGGACTTGGCGACGGTGGTGGTGCCGGGCACGACGGGGAAGTACGAGGTCATTCCGCACGGGGTGGAGCGGCCGGCGCGCCGGCAGTAGTCGTCCCAGACGGAGCCGTTCTCCTTGGCGAGCCAGGTGGTGAACTGGGCGGTCGTGCCGGAGCCGTCGGAGCGCACGACGGGGACGATGCGGCGGGCGGGGAGGGTGAGGCCGGGGTTGTCGGCCTTGATCTCGGGCGCGTTCCACATGGTCAGCCGGCCGGTGAAGATCTTCGCGAGGACGGGGCCGGAGAGCCGCAGGTTGGTGACCTGGCGGCCGCCGATCCGCAGGTTGTACATGAAGGCGGTGCCGCCGGCGACGATCGGCATGTACGCGTAGCCGCGGCGCGGCGGTACGTCGGTGGCGCCGCCGTCGTTGAGGCCGTACGGGATCTCGGAGACGGCGAAATCGACGGTGCCGTTCTTGAACTGCTCGCGGCCCTGCGAGGAGCCGTTGGCGTTGAAGTTGACCGTGAGGCCGACGTTGGCGCCGATGTTGCGGCGCCACTGCTCGACGGCGTTGGAGCTCCAGGTGGATCCGGAGCCGGTGATCTTGGTGTATCCGGCGGCCTGCGCGGCGGGCGGATGGACGAGCAGGGCGAGCACCGCGCACAGGGCGGCGGCGAGCCCCAGGGCGGTGCGGGCGAGCGGGGCGGCGGATCTCACGGCGTACTCCTCGGAGGTACGGATCGGTCGGCGGGCGCGGTGGACCCTGCCGGGCCGGGGGTGGGTGCGGCGGTCCCGGCGGCGGCCAGGGACGGGACGTTCCCGGCCCCGGAGCCGGGGGCGTTCCGGGCGGTGGAGACCCACCGGGCCGCGTCCTGCCGGGAGGCGAGGGCGCGGCGCCGTTCCTGGCGCTTCGTCAGCTGCCCCGGTCCGCGCCCGCCCGCGATCCGCGCGAGGACGAAGAGGAGCAGGACGAGCAGCATGAGGACGGCGGCGGTGCCGAAGCCGCGGGCGATCATGTTCGGTTCGGGCGACTTGACGAGCTCGAAGGTGGCGAGCGGCAGGGAGACCTGAGCGCCGGAGGTCGGCAGGGCGTTCAGCTCGGCGGTGAACCCGGCGGTCAGCAGCACGGGCGAGGTCTCCCCCACCCCGCGCGCGGTGCCGAGGATCACGGCCGTGGTCAGCCCCGAGCGGGCGGTCGGCAGGACGACGTGCCAGACCGTGCGCCAGCGGGAGGACCCCATGGCGTACGAGGCCTCCCGCAGCGTGCCGGGGACGAGCCGGATGACGACGTCGGAGGCCCGGATGATGATCGGGAGCATCATCACGGAGAGGGCGAGCGAGGCGGCGAGCCCGGAGCGTTCGGTGCCCAGGGCCAGGATGACGGTCGCGTAGATGAAGAGTCCCGCGACGATCGAGGGCAGCGCGGTCATGGCCTCGACGACGGTGCGGACCAGGCGGGCGAAGGGTCCGGGCACCTCGTTGAGGAAGACGGCGCAGACGATGCCGGTGGGCACGGTGAGCGCGAGCGCGATGCCGACCTGTTCGAGGGTGCCGACGACGGCGTGCAGGATGCCGCCGACGTCGAGCGGTTCGAGGGGGCCCGCCAGGCTCATGTCCTCGGTGAAGAAGTTGAGGTGGACGAGGGCCTCGCGGCCCTCCCAGAGCGTGAAGGCGACGACGAAGACGAGGACGACGAGGAGCAGCAGCCCGAGGCTGCGGACGACGACGCCGGCGATCCGGTCCCGTACGGCGGGCCCGTCCTCGTCGAAGGAGACGAGCAGCGCGTAGAGCCCGAGGAAGAGGACGTACGCGACGATCACGAAGCCGACGGCACCACTGAAGGGCAGCAGGCGGGCGAAGAGGAGCCAGGTGAGGGCGAGCGAGGCCGCGGCGGCGCCGAGCAGCGCGTACACGTCGGAGGCGCGCGTGCTGCCGGTGGTGCGTCGGCGTTCGGGTCCGGGGGCCGGCGGGGCCTTCTCGGTGGGCGGTCGCAGCTTCGGCCGCTCCGGGGCGATGGTCATCGGGTTCGGGTCCCCCTTGAGGAGCGCGGACAGGCCCTAGGCGTCGCTGGTGGCGCCGGAGCGGCTGCGGGCGACGATGGACGAGGCGGCGAAGTTGACGATCAGGGTCATGACGAAGAGGGCGAAGCCGGCCGCCATCAGGGCGGACATGCCGAAGGGCGTGGCCTCGCCGTAGCGCAGGGCGATGAGGGAGGACACCGAGCTGGTGCCGGTCTGCAGGACGTGCCACTGGATGGTGAAGACCTGCGAGATGACCATGTAGACGGCGATGGTCTCGCCGAGGGCGCGGCCGAGGCCGAGCATGGTGCCGCCGATCATGCCGCCCTTGCCGAAGGGCAGGACGACGCTGCGGATCACGCCCCAGCGGGTGGCGCCGAGCGCGTACGCGCCCTCGCGTTCGCCGGCGGGGGCCTGGGAGAAGACCTCGCGCATGATCGAGCAGATGATCGGCGCGACCATCATGGCGACGACGAGACCGGCGACGAAGGTGGACGAGGTGTAGACGGTGGGCGGGGCCAGCGGATCGTCGGGGTCGGCGCCGTCGACGCGCAGGAACGGGATCCAGCCGAGGTACGTGGCGATCCAGCGGGCGATCGGGAGGATCGACTCCTCCAGCCAGAAGACGCCCCACAGTCCGTAGACGACGGAGGGCACGGCGGCCATCAGGTCGACGGTGGAGATGAGGGTGCGGCGCAGCCGGGGCGGGGCGTACTCGGCGATGTAGAGCGCGGCCCCGGTGGCCAGCGGCACGGCCACGACGATCGCGACGAGGGCGATGAGGACGGTGCCGAGGAGGACGGCCGCGATCCCGAAGCGTCCGGAGTCGGGTTCCCAGTTCTCGGTGGTGAGGAAGGAGAGTCCGGCGCGGTCGAGGGCCTGCCAGGCGCGCAGGAGCAGGAAGCCGCCGACGAGGAGCATGACCGCGAGGACGATGCCGCCGCCGGTGCGGGCGACGGCGCGGAAGACCCGGTCGGGAAGGCCGGGGTCGGCGTGGAGCCGTCGCGGCGTGTCGGGCGGCGGGTCGGCCGGTCTGCCGGGCGGCGGGTCTTGGGTCTCGGTCGTCACGGGAAGGACGTAAGTCCCGCCCGGTGGCCAGGCCCGCCCCGCGACGTGAACGAGGGGCGTGCGCGGGGCAACTTCCGTTCACCGTAAGACTGTTGAGGCCCATCTGGGCCCCTCGGTGGCGATCAGCGCCCGGAACCGCGCATAGGCGGTGCGGCAGGTGGAATGGCGCTCGTAGGAGCGTCCGGAGAGCGCGGCGGTACGGCCCTCGGCGTCCCGCAGGAGCCACACCCAGCCGTTGCCCCCGGCGGTGTGCTGCACCCCGCCGGCCATGTCCGCGTACCCGGTGCACAGGGCCGCGAAGGCCGCCCGGCACCCGGCGTGGTCGTCGTAGCAGCCCCCCGACCGCGCGACGACCCTCCCGTTCTGTGCGACGAGTCGCCATCCGTAGCGTCCGTCGGCCCCCATGTCGACCAGACAACGCGTCCCGGACACACCGGTGTCCTTGGTCATCGCCCCCACCCCCACAGTCTCGGCAAGCGCAATCTATTGAGACGGGGGTGACAGTTGGGTGCTAAACCATTTGCGGGGTTGCACGCTTCACCAGGAGGTTGCCCCTAGGACACCGGCACCGGGGACGACCCGCCGGGAACGCGCCAGCGTGACGCGAAGAGGCTTGTGACGTGTCCAGGCCTGCGGCGCGGAGGGCTCGTGACACGCCGAAGGGGTGTCTTGCCTGATCGACAAGACACCCCCTGATCGTGCCGGGTCAGCCCGTCGCCAGCAGGATCACCAGGAGCAGCAGCCCGGCGACCGCGGGGCCGACGATCTCGTACGCCCAGCGCACCCGCGCCTCGCCCTGCGCCCCCGGGGTCCCGGCGCGGCGCTCGGCCAGCTCGCGCAGGTCGGCGATCGTCTGGTCGGCGGGCGCGGTCCGGGAGGCACTGTCCCGGACGTTGGCGCTCACCGAGGTACGGCCGTGCGGGTCGTCCTGAGAGGCGCGGGCGGCCTTGCGGGAGGCCTTCTTGCGCTGGCGCAGCGAGACGGGGATGGCCCACAGCTGGTACTTGGCGCCGTCCTGGGTGAAGACCTCGCTGGAGTAGCCGGCGCGGACGTCGGCGACCGTCGCCCAGGGCAGCGTGATCGACCGGAACGGGTTGCGGATCCGGAGCCGGTCGTCGTTGGCGTACACCGCGGGCCGGATCGTGAACGCGACGATCAGCGGCACGGCGAGGACGAGACCCGCGAGCGCGAGCCAGGGCGACCGGCCCTCGCCGCGGAACATCACGTCACCGGCGAAAAGGGCCGCGAGGATCAGCAGGAACACCCCGCTCGCGATCCCGAGCGGCGACCGGAAGACGCGGTCGGGGGACTGCTGCCCCGCGGGCTTCCGCTGATCGGACGGCTGCTCGGGGGTCGACTCGCGGCTCGGCTCGTGGCTGGGCTCAGGGGTCGGCTCGGGGGTCGTCATGGGGCCGATTCTGCCTCAGCCGGGCGGGTGGGGGCTCAGGCGGCCCGCGTGGCCACGAGATCCGCGTACAGAATGATGTTGTCGGGGCGGTGGCCGTCGACCAGCTCGCCGCCGCAGGTGACGAGGCGCAGCTCGGGGCGCTGCGTGTCGCCGTACACCCTGGCCGTCGGGAAGGTGTCCTTGTCGACCTGCTCCAGTTCCCTGACCCGGAAGACCGCGGTGGTGCCGTCGGCCCGGGTCACGGTGATCTCGTCGCCGACCCGGACCTTGGAGACGTTCTTCAGTACGGCGGGGCCGCGGGCGGTGTCGAAGTGCCCGATGAGGACGGCGGGGCCGGTCTGCCCGGGCGTGACGCCCTTGTCGTACCAGCCGATGCGGTCGGCGTCCTCGACCGAGGGCACCTCGACGGTGCCGTCCGGGTGGAGCCCGAGGCTCAGGATCGGGCCGGCGTCGACCCCGGCGGAGGGCAGCTGGACCCGTACGGGCAGGGAACGGCCCAGCGGGCTGACCGGGGCGGCGCTCGCGGCCGGCGCGGGGGCGGTGGCTTCGGCGACCCGGGCGGGGTGGGTGGCGGCGGGCGCGGGGTCGGCCCCGGCGGAGCAGCCGCTGAGCGCGACCAGGGCGAGGAGGACGGCAGCGGTACGGACACGGGCGCGGCGACGGTTCACGGCAGGGCTCCGGGCGGACGGGCGGGCGGGGGACGGGGGTGTGGCCGGCCGCCGCGCGGGACGCGGCGACCGGCCTGGGGTGTGCTCCCGCTCGGGTCAAGGGGCGGGGAACGGGTGGGGCGAGGGGTCAGGCGCGGGAGCCGGCGGCGCGGCGGCGCAGGACCATGAAGCCGAGGCCCGCGGCGGCGAGGGAGGCCGCACCGGCGCCCGTCGCGTAGAGGGCCGTGGAGCTCGCGGGGCTCTCGGTGCCGAGCTCGGCGCCGGCCGCGACGCCGCCGCGCGGGACGACGGAGGTCTGACCGCCGGTGTCGACCGTGATGCCCGTGCTGCCGTTCGTGCCGGTGCCGGTGTTGCCGTTCGCGCCGGCCGCGCCCTTGACCGGGTTGAGCTTGCAGCCCTTCGGCATTGCCGGGAAGGCGTGCGTGGCGCCCTTGACCGTGCCGCCCTCGACCTTGGTGTAGAGCGTCGGCTTGGCGCCGAAGGGGTTGTCGATACGGGCGACGATGCCGGTGCTCTTCGGCAGCGAGGGGTACGTCCGGTCGAGCGCCCGGAAGGCCTGCTTGCCGCTGCCGATGTCACGGATGACGGCCTGCGGCCCGTTCGGGCTCATGGTGAGCTCGGCCTCGGCGCCGGCGCCGATGCCGACGGAGGTGTGGACGGTGCAGTCGTCGTCGCGGGTGACCGGCCGCGGGGCGGCCTGCCGGGCCGAGCCCGGGACGTAGGCGGCGAACCCGCCGTCCTTCTCCAGGACGACGACGGCGCCGTTGAAGTGGAAGACCTGGCGGTCCTCCTTCAGGTAGGCGAAGCCGGTGCCCTGGGTGCGCCACCGCAGCTCCTGGATGCCGTAGCGGCCGTCCTTCTTGGCGAGCTCCAGCATGGTGCCGTCGACGAGCTGGTACCGCCCGGGCTTGGCACCCGGGAGGTAGTTGCCGACCCAGCTCAGGGTGGTGCCGTCCGAGTTGAGGACGAAGAACTGGCCGTTGTCGTTGCCCGCGACCGACCAGTGGTCGGCGTCGAGCGTGCCGACGCGCCGTCCCTCGCGGTAGAGCTCGGCGCGGTGGTGGCCGTCGGCGACCTTGAAGATCTTGGCCCGGACGCCGTTCGGGAGGGTCAAGGTCCGGACGTAGGTGCCGGTCCCCTCGCCCGCCGCAGCCTCCGCCTTCGGCGCCTCGGTCGCCGGGGCCTCGGTCGCCGGGGCCGTGGTCGCCGGGGCCGTCTTCGGGGCCTCGGTCTTCGGCGCCTTGGTCGTCGGGGCATCCGCCTTCGCAGCCTCGGCACCGGTCTGGGTCGCCGTGACGGGCCGGGCCGCAGCCGGCTTGACGGTCGCCGGACCGTCGGCGGCGAAAGCGGCTCCGGCGGCGAGGGCCGGGGTGATCGCAACACCCGCGACGACGGCGGTGGCGATGGCGGTGCGAAGGGCGGTGCGCATAACGACTCCTGTGATTCAGGTAGGTAGGTGGCGTGAGTCGCATGCCGCTTTTTCTCGGTCCGACTGTTTCCGGTGAGGTCTGGCTGGCTGCTGATGAAAATCTATTGATCTTGTATGCGGGACCCGTCCGCTCCATGTCACGGCCGTGTGACAGGGGTCACGTCCCCCGTCGCGCGACGGCCACCACGCCGACCGACCCCTGTGACCTCGGGCTCTGCGAAGAGCCTCCCCTGTACAGGTCGCTACGCGCGTAGATATGCTCGACTGGTGACCATGCCCACCACTGCATCCGCAGCATCCGCATTCGCCGACGTGACCGCGTCCGACGGTGCGCTGCGCCGCTTCCTCCACGGGCTGCCCGGCGTCGACGCCGTCGGCCTGGAGGCGCGCGCCGCGTCCCTCGGCACCCGCTCGATCAAGACCACGTCCAAGGCGTACGCCATCGACCTGGCCATTTCCATGATCGACCTGACGACGCTCGAAGGCGCGGACACCCCGGGCAAGGTCCGGGCGCTCGCCGCCAAGGCCGTCCGTCCCGATCCGACCGACCGTACGACCCCGACGACCGCCGCCGTCTGTGTCTATCCCGACATGGTGGCCACCGCCAAGGCCACCCTCGCGGGCTCCGGCGTCAAGGTCGCCTCGGTCGCGACCGCCTTCCCGGCCGGCCGCGCCGCGCTCCCCGTGAAGCTCGCCGACACGGCGGACGCGATCGCCGCGGGCGCCGACGAGATCGACATGGTCATCGACCGTGGCGCTTTCCTCTCCGGCCGCTACCTGCAGGTCTTCGAGCAGATCGCCGCGATCAAGGCGGAGTGCGGCGACCGCGCCCGCCTCAAGGTGATCTTCGAGACCGGCGAGCTGTCCACGTACGACAACATCCGCCGTGCCTCCTGGCTCGGCATGATGGCCGGCGCGGACTTCATCAAGACCTCGACCGGCAAGGTCGCGGTCAACGCCACCCCGGCCAACACCCTGCTCATGCTGGAGGCGGTGCGCGACTTCCGCGCGCAGACCGGCGTCCAGATCGGTGTGAAGCCGGCCGGCGGCATCCGCAACACCAAGGAAGCCATCAAGTTCCTGGTTCTCGTCAACGAGACCGTGGGCGAGGACTGGCTGGACAACCACTGGTTCCGCTTCGGCGCTTCCAGCCTGCTCAACGACCTGCTGATGCAGCGCCAGAAGCTGGCGACCGGCCGTTACTCCGGCCCCGATTACGTGACGGTGGACTGATCAACATGGCATCTGCATTCGAGTACGCACCGGCGCCCGAGTCCCGGTCCGTCGTCGACATCGCCCCCAACTACGGCCTGTTCATCGACGGCGAGTTCGTCGAGGCCGCCGACGGCAAGGTCTTCAAGACCGTCTCGCCGTCCTCCGAGGAGGTCCTCTCCGAGATCGCCCAGGCGGGCGCCGAGGACGTCGACCGCGCGGTGAAGGCGGCCCGCAAGGCCTTCGAGAAGTGGTCGGCGCTGCCCGGCTCCGAGCGCGCCAAGTACCTCTTCCGCATCGCCCGGATCATCCAGGAGCGCAGCCGCGAGCTGGCCGTCCTGGAGACCCTGGACAACGGCAAGCCGATCAAGGAGACCCGCGACGCGGACCTCCCCCTGGTCGCCGCGCACTTCTTCTACTACGCGGGCTGGGCCGACAAGCTCGACCACGCGGGCTACGGGGCGAACCCGAAGCCGCTGGGCGTGGCCGGTCAGGTCATCCCGTGGAACTTCCCGCTGCTCATGCTGGCGTGGAAGATCGCCCCGGCCCTCGCGACCGGCAACACGGTCGTCCTGAAGCCGGCCGAGACGACCCCCCTGACCGCCCTGTTCTTCGCGGACATCTGCCGCCAGGCCGGGCTGCCGAAGGGCGTCGTCAACATCCTTCCCGGGTACGGGGAGACGGGCGCCGCGCTCGTCGCGCACCCGGACGTGAACAAGGTCGCCTTCACCGGTTCGACCGCCGTCGGCAAGGCCATCGCGCGTTCCATCGCCGGTACGGACAAGAAGGTCACCCTGGAGCTGGGCGGCAAGGGCGCGAACATCGTCTTCGACGACGCCCCCATCGACCAGGCCGTCGAGGGCATCGTCAACGGCATCTTCTTCAACCAGGGCCAGGTCTGCTGCGCGGGCTCACGCCTCCTCGTCCAGGAGTCGATCCAGGACGAGCTGCTCGACAGCCTGAAGCGCCGCCTCTCGTCGCTGCGTCTCGGCGACCCGCTGGACAAGAACACCGACATCGGCGCCATCAACTCCTCGGAGCAGCTGGCGCGGATCACCTCGCTGGTGGAGCAGGGCGAGGCGGAGGGCGCCGAGCGCTGGACCGCCGCCTGTGACATCCCCGAGGCCGGCTACTGGTTCGCCCCGACGCTCTTCACGAACGTCACGCAGGCGCACACGGTCGCCCGCGACGAGATCTTCGGCCCAGTCCTGTCGGTGCTGACCTTCCGTACGCCCGACGAGGCCGTCGCGAAGGCCAACAACAGCCAGTACGGCCTGTCGGCCGGCATCTGGTCGGAGAAGGGCTCCCGCATCCTCGCGGTCGCCGGCAAGCTCCGCGCCGGTGTCGTCTGGGCCAACACGTTCAACAAGTTCGACCCGACCTCGCCGTTCGGCGGATACAAGGAGTCGGGCTTCGGCCGCGAGGGCGGCCGTCACGGTCTGGAGGCCTACCTCGATGTCTGATCAGACCCGCCTGAACGTCTTCAAGACCTACAAGCTGTACGTCGGGGGCAAGTTCCCCCGCTCCGAGAGCGGCCGGGTGTACGAGGTGACGGACTCCAAGGGCAAGTGGCTGGCGAACGCCCCCCTGTCCTCCCGCAAGGACGCCCGTGACGCGGTCGTCGCGGCCCGCAAGGCCTTCGGCGGCTGGGCCGGCGCCACCGCGTACAACCGCGGCCAGATCCTCTACCGCGTCGCCGAGATACTGGAGGGCCGCCGGGACCAGTTCGTCCGCGAGGTCGCCGAGGCGGAAGGCCTGTCGAAGTCGAAGGCGGCCGTCGTCGTCGACGCGGCGATCGACCGCTGGGTCTGGTACGCGGGCTGGACGGACAAGATCGCCCAGGTCGTGGGCGGTGCGAACCCGGTCGCAGGACCGTACTTCAACCTGTCCACGCCCGAGCCGACCGGTGTCGTCACCGTCATCGCGCCCCAGGACTCGTCCTTCCTCGGCCTGGTCTCGGTGATCGCCCCGGTGATCGCGACGGGCAACACCGCCGTCGTCATCGCGAGCGAGAAGTACCCGCTCCCGGCGCTCTCCCTCGGCGAGGTCCTGGCCACCTCCGACCTCCCCGGCGGCGTCGTCAACATCCTCTCCGGCAAGGCCTCGGAGATGGGCCCGCACCTGGCGGCCCACCAGGACGTCAACGCGATCGACCTGACGGGCGCGACCGAGGGCGACCTCGCCCGCGACCTGGAGATCGCGGCGGCGGACAACCTGAAGCGCGTCCTGCGCCCGCGTACCGAGGACTTCGCCGAGTCCCCGGGCACGGACCGCATGACCGCCTTCCTGGAGACGAAGACGGTCTGGCACCCGACGGGCAGCCTGGGCGCCTCCGGCTCCTCGTACTAGTCCCATGACGAAAGGCCCCCGGGTGATCCCGGGGGCCTTTCGTCATTCCTGCCCGCGTGCCACGAGCCCCGCCACGCCGTCGAGCACGCAGTCGAGCCCCGTCTCGAACTGCCACTCCGCGTCGTCCTTGCGGGCGGCCCCGAGCGCGTACCGCCGATACGTCGGATAGCGCCCGGTGCCGAGCAGGTACGACATCTTCGGCGCGAGCGCCCGGCGGGTGTCGTCGCCGCTGGTCCAGCCCTGCTCCTCCATGTGCCGGCGCAGGACGGCCTCCGACTGCGTGGCCCCCTGGACGTACGACATGACCGCGCGGAAGGCCGCCATCATCGTGTCCGGGTCGAGCCCGAGGCCGTCGAGGGAGGCCAGCTGCCGTTCGGCGGCCGCCATCCGGTGCGGGGTGAGGGCGAAGAGCGGCGTCGGCATGTGGGCGAGCCACGGGTGGCGCAGCACCATCGTGCGGGTCCGTACCGCGTAGGTCCGCAGGGTCGCGCGCCAGCCGGTGGTCTCCCCGGCCGGTTCCAGCTCGGCCGACACCTGGTCGACCATGAGCTCCCAGAGCTCGTCCTTGCCCTTGACGTGTCGGTACGCGGCCATGGGCGCCACACCCAGCTCGGTGGCGACGCGCCGCATGGTGACGGCGGCGAAGCCCTCCCGGTCGGCGATGTCGATCGCGACGGCCGCGATCCGTGCCGCACTGAGGGACGCCCGCGGTGCCGCCGCGGGCCTCTCCAGGCGCTCCCACAGCGAGACGCCGTCCGTCTCTTCCTTCTTCGCCACTCGGGCCTCCTTCTCTCGTGTACAGCGTATGCCCTGTGGACGCCGTACACATCGACGTGTACGTTGTACACCCAAAGGTATACGACGTACACATCACCGTTCCAGGGGGAACCCATGACCGCTCCGCTCCACGTCGCCGTGATCCAGGGCTCGACCCGCGACGGCCGCCTCGGCCCCGTCGTCGCGAACTGGCTGCTCACCCACACCGCCGACCGCCCGGATCTGACCACCGATCTGATCGACCTCGCCGAGACCCCGCTGCCGACCGTCTTCCCCCACCTCGGCCAGGCGCCCGAGCGCGCCGAGGACCGTGCCCTGCTCGCCGCCGTGTCACCGCGCCTGGCCGCCGCCGACGCGTTCGTCGTGGTGACCCCCGAGTACAACCACAGCTACCCGGCCTCCCTGAAGAACGCGATCGACTGGCACAACAGGGAATGGCACGCCAAGCCCGTCGGCTTCGTCGCCTACGGCGGCTTCTCCGCCGGCCTGCGCGCCGTCGAGCACCTGCGCGGCGTCTTCGCCGAACTGCACGCCGTCACCATTCGCGAGACGGTCGGACTCCAGGGCGTATGGGGGCAGTTCGACGAGAACGGCCAGGCCGTCGACCCCGCCACAGACACCGCGGCCAAGGCGATGATCGACCAACTCACCTGGTGGGGCGAGGTACTTCGCGACGCGCGCGCCAACAAGCCCTATGCGGCCTGAGTCATGACGACACCTCAGGAGACGCGCATTCCCTACCTTGGAATCACCGGCCTCATGCTCGGCATCGTCCTCGCAACGCTCGACGGCACGATCGTCGGCACCGCGCTGCCCACCATCGCGGGCGAACTCGGCGGCCTCGACCGGCTGTCCTGGGTCGTCACCGCCTATCTCCTCACCGCCGCCGTCGCCACCCCGCTCTGGGGCAAGGTCGGCGACCTGTACGGACGCAAGGGCAGCTTCCTCTCCGCCGTCGGCGTCTTCCTCGCCGGTTCCGTACTCTCCGGCCTCGCCCAGACCATGGGCCAGCTCATCGCCTTCCGCGCCCTCCAGGGCATCGGCGCCGGCGGCCTGATGGTCGGCGCCTTCGCGCTCATGGGCACCCTGGTGACCCCGAAGGACAGCGCCCGGGTCCAGGGGATCACCGGGGCCATGCTGCCGGTGGCCTTCGCCGGCGGCCCGCTCCTCGGCGGCCTCCTCACCGACCACCTGAACTGGCGCTGGGCCTTCTACGTCAACCTGCCCGTCGGCCTCGCCGCCCTGCTGATCGTCGCGCTCACCCTCCGCGTACGGACTCCACGCGTCCGAGCCCGCGTCGACTGGGCGGGAGCCCTCCTGCTCACCACCGGGGTCCTCTCGCTCACCCTGCTCGCCGGCTGGGCCGGTACCGCCCACTCCTGGACCTCACCGCGGATCCTGGCCCTGGGCGCGATCGCGGCCGCGGCCCTCGCCTGGTTCGTCCGGGTCGAGCGGCGGGCCGAGGAGCCCGTGATCCCGCCCCGGCTGTTCCGGGGCCGCAACTTCACGATCGCGCAGATCCTGAGCTTCCTGGTCGGCGCGGGCATGATCGCCGCCCTGAACTATCTTCCGCAGTACCTGCAGTTCGTCCGCGGGCAGTCCTCCACGGCGAGCGGACTGCTGCTGCTCCCGCTGATGCTCGCCATGGTCGCCGCGCAGCTGACCTCGGGCCGGATCATCGCCCGTACCGGCCGCTACCGGACGTACCCGATCCTCGGCGGCGCATTGATGACGGCGGGCGCGCTCGCCCTGCTGCTGCTCGACGTGGACACCCCCGTCGCCGTCGCCTCCGGACTCACCGTGATCGTCGGCGCGGGCATGGGCTTCCTCATGCAGGCCACACTGCTCGTCACCATGTACGGCGCCGAGCGGCGTGACATGGGCGCGGCGAGCGGCACCGTCACGCTCGTGCGGACGCTCGGCGGCTCGCTCGGCGTGGCCGTCCTCGGCGCGGTGTTCACCGCCCGCCTCGGCGGGACGGACACCCGCCTGACCCCGGCGCAGGCCCTGCGGCTGCCGGAGCCGGCCCGCGAGGGTCTGGGAGCGGCGGTGACGAACGGGGTGCACGGGGTCCTGCTCGGCACGGCGCTGCTCGCCGCCGTGGCCTTCGCCGTGGCCTGGCTCGTACGGGAGGTCCCGCTGCGGACCGGAACCGGACCCGCCGAAACGGGACCGGCCGAGACGGGCGGCGGGGAAACCGGTGACGGGGACGAGACCGTGTCCTCCCGGGCCGGCTCCGCTACGGAAGCAGCCCCTGCGTCAGCGGCCCGGCCACCGGCAGATCGGCCACTGCCCCACCCTTCGTGAGGTGGTCGGTCACCAGGTCGGTGCCCACCGGCTTGAAGTCGGAGACCTGGGTGCCGAGGCCGTTGTCGAGCGGGTCGACGCCGGTGTTGGCCAGCGGGTCGAGCTGGAGCCGGGTCAGCGGCCCCAGGCCCTGGGTGACGCCGGACAGCGCGCCCGCGCCGGCCGCTCCGGCGTCCGTCCTGGTCAGCGAGTCGACGGGCAGCGGCACCGGGGCGGCGGCCTGGGCCGCGGCACCCGCGCCGAGCATCGCCGCACCCGCCGCCGTGACCGTGAGACCGGCCTTGAGCAGGGCGCTGCGGCGGGGGTTGCGGGGTTCTGCGTGACGCGCCATGGCGATCCTTCCGAGGGGTGAGCAAGCGGACACCGACAGTAGTTGAGGTGTGATGCTCGATACCAACGGGCTTCCTCGGGGGTCCCCTGCACGGGGGAATGGTTCACACTGGTGTCCCGTGAGTTCCCTACCGATTCCGACCCGTGTCGTCCTGCTCGCGGGCCCCTCCGGCTCCGGCAAGTCGTCCCTCGCCGCCGTCACCGGCCTCCCGGTCCTGCGCCTCGACGACTTCTACAAGGAGGCCGACGACCCGACCCTCCCCCTCGTGGAGGGCAGCACGGACATCGACTGGGACTCCCCACTGTCCTGGGACGCGGACGCCGCCGTCTCCGCCATCGTCGAGCTGTGCCGTACGGGACGGACCGACGTCCCCGTGTACGACCTCGCCACCAGCTCCCGGGTGGACCGTGAGCGGCTCGACATCGAGCGGACGCCGCTGTTCGTCGCGGAGGGGATCTTCGCGGCCGAGATCGTGTCCCGCTGCCGTGAGCTCGACGTCCTCGCCGACGCGCTCTGCCTGCGCGGCCGTCCCTCGACGACGTTCCGCCGCCGGCTCGCCCGTGACCTGCGCGAGGGACGCAAGTCGGTGCCGTTCCTGCTCCGCCGCGGCTGGCGCCTGATGCGCGCGGAACGGGCGATCGTCGCCCGCCAGGCGGAACTGGGCGCCCACCCCTGCGCCAAACCGGAAGCCCTGGGCCGCCTGGCCGCCGCGGCGGCGGGCCGCCACCGCACCCCGGTCTAGGCGCCCCCACCGCGCCCCGCAGGCCGTTCACCCCGGGCGCCCAGCACGCACAACACGGCGAGGGTCGTACAAGCCCCCCAGCTTGTACGACCCTCGCCGCCTTCCCGTACCCCCGTACGGTTCCCCCGTGCTCCCCCCGCAGGCCCCGTTTTCCCCCGTGGGCCCCGTGGGTCTATCCCCCCGGCCTTCAGGCCACCAGCTCGCCGAAGGACTCCTCCTCGTCACGGCCGAAGCTGAGCACCTCGTCCTCGCGCAGTCGCCGCAGCGACCGCCAGATGCTCGACTTCACCGTGCCGACACTGATGTCCAGGATCTCCGCGATCTCCGGATCGGTCCGACCCTCGTAGTAGCGCAGCACCAGCATCGTCCGCTGGAGCTCGGGCAGCCGGGCGAGGGCCTGCCACAGCACCGCGCGCAGCTCCGTGCCGCGCATCGCGTCCGTCTCGCCCACCGTCTCCGGGAGCTCCTCGGTCGGGTACTCGTTGAGCTTGCGCCGGCGCCAGGCGCTGATGTGCAGGTTGGTCATGGTGCGGCGGAGGTATCCGCCGACCGCGGCCTTGTCGCTGATCCGCTCCCAGGCGCGGTACGTGGAGAACAGCGCGCTCTGGAGCAGGTCCTCGGCCTCGAACCGGTCACCGGTGAGGTGGTAGGCGGTGGCGTACAGGGAGGCACGACGCTCCTGGACGTAAGCCGTGAACTCGGCTTCCGAACAGTTGCGCTCCCCCGTGACCTCCCCGTACGCCGCTCCCCCGTCAGCAATGGCGACCATGTACGGCGCCTTGCGCTGACGCCCGACGCTGCGAACGCACCCCCGCCCGTTCACCGCGCCGGACTTCTCCGTGCTCCGAACGACGTCGTGGAGACGCGTGACTACTGCGCTTGAGGTGGTGCTGTGCAGTGCGTTCATTTGGCGCCCCCCGTCGGTTGGAGTGTGTTTCGGTCCGTGTGCAATGAAGCTTGCCCACCGGACTTCATGGCGTTGTCCGCCGACTGTCACAGGCGTGTCACAGGGCCCCGGGCAGAAGCGCGCCTCCCAGCGGTCGAACTCGGACGGCCCAATGCGACAGAATGTGGCCTGTGCCTTTTCTGTTGCTGATCGAGGACGACGACGCCATCCGCACGGCCCTCGAACTCTCCCTGTCACGGCAGGGCCACCGGGTGGCCACCGCCGCGACGGGTGAGGACGGCCTCCAGCTGCTGCGCGAGCAGCGGCCGGACCTGGTCGTGCTCGACGTCATGCTGCCCGGTATCGACGGCTTCGAGGTCTGTCGGCGCATCCGCCGCACGGACCAGTTGCCGATCATCCTGCTGACCGCGCGCAGCGACGACATCGACGTGGTCGTGGGCCTGGAGTCCGGGGCCGACGACTATGTCGTCAAGCCGGTGCAGGGCCGCGTCCTCGACGCCAGGATCCGGGCCGTACTACGGCGCGGTGAGCGGGAGTCGACGGACTCGGCGACCTACGGCTCGCTCGTGATCGACCGCTCCGCCATGACGGTCACGAAGAACGGCGAGGACCTCCAGCTCACCCCGACCGAGCTGCGGCTTCTCCTGGAGCTGAGCCGCCGGCCCGGACAGGCGCTCTCCCGGCAGCAGTTGCTGCGGCTCGTGTGGGAGCACGACTACCTGGGCGACTCGCGGCTCGTCGACGCCTGTGTGCAGCGGCTGCGCGCCAAGGTGGAGGACGTGCCGTCCTCGCCGACGCTCATCCGTACCGTGCGCGGGGTCGGGTACCGGCTGGACGTCCCTGCGTGAGCAAAGGGATCGTCACGCGGCTGCGCCTCTCCAGCCTGCGACTGCGTCTTGTCGTCGTCTTCGCCCTCGTCGCGCTCACCGCGGCAGTCTCCGCGTCCGGCATCGCGTACTGGCTGAACCGTGAGGCGGTGCTGACCCGTACCCAGGACGGGGCGCTCAACGACTTCCGGCAGGAGATGCAGAACCGGGCGGCGACGCTGCCGCTGCGGCCCACCCAGGAGGATCTGAGCCGGACCGCCGAGCTGATGGCGACCGGCAGCGCCAACTACCAGGTGCTCCTGCTGGGCGAGCGGGCGGCGGGCAAGCCGATCGTCGGGGCCTCGGACCCGGACGACTTCACTCTGGCCGACGTGCCGCGCTCGCTGATGGTCGCGGTGGACACCGAGCGCCCGGTGACGGAGGCCAACCCGTATCCGTACCACCTGTTCTGGCAGCGTACGGAGCGGAACGGGACGCCGTACCTGGTCGGCGGGACGCGGATCGACGGCGGCGGGCCCGCCGGTTACATGTTCAAGTCGCTCGCCGCGGAGAAGGCCGATCTGAACTCGCTCGCCTGGTCGCTCGGCATCGCCACCGCGCTCGCGGTGGCGGGCTCCGTGCTGCTCGCGCAGGTCGCGGCGACGACCGTGCTGCGTCCGGTGCACCGGCTCGGCGAGGCGGCCAAGCAGCTCGGCGAGGGCAAGCTCGACACCCGGCTGCGGGTCACCGGCGCCGACGAACTGGCCGATCTCACCCGTACGTTCAACAGTGCGGCCGAGTCCCTGCAGAAGAAGGTCGCGGACATGAGCGCCCGGGAGGAGTCCTCCCGGCGGTTCGTCGCCGACATGTCGCACGAGCTGCGGACCCCGCTGACCGCCCTCACGGCCGTCACGGAGGTCCTGGAGGACGAGCAGGACTCCCTCGACCCGATGATCGCCCCGGCAGTGGCGCTCGTGGTCAGCGAGACCCACCGCCTCAACAACCTGGTGGAGAACCTGATGGAGGTGACCCGCTTCGACGCGGGCACCGCCCGGCTCGTCCTCGACGAGGTGGACATCGCCGACCAGATCACCGCGTGCATCGACGCGCGCGCGTGGCTCGACGCGGTCGACCTGGACGCCGAGCGCGGGATCGTGGCGCCGCTCGACCCGCGCCGGCTCGACGTGATCCTGGCGAACCTGATCGGGAACGCACTGAAGCACGGCGGTTCGCCGGTCCGGGTCTCGGTGCGTACGGAGGGCGACGAGCTGGTCATCGCGGTGCGCGACCACGGACCCGGCATCCCCGAAGAGGTCCTGCCGCACGTCTTCGACCGCTTCTACAAGGCGAGCGCGTCCCGGCCCCGGTCCGACGGCAGCGGACTCGGTCTGTCGATCGCCATGGAGAACGCGCTGATCCACGGCGGTTCGATCACCGCCGCGAACTCGACCGGCGAGGACGGGGTGGTGGACGGCGCGGTGTTCGTGCTGCGACTGCCCCTGGACGCGTCGGGCATCACGCGCGAGGTGCAGACCCGCAGCAGCCAGGGCGAGGTGGAGGAAGAGTGAAGCGCCGCACTGTGGGGCGTACGGCCGTGGTGGCCGGGCTCGTCGCGCTCACCGCGCTGGCCACCGGCTGCGGGATCAGGACCACGTCGGTCCCGGTGGACGCGGGCGCGGCCCCGTCCCGGGTCCCGTGCAGGGTGACCGAGGAGGGGACGACGGGGGCGGCGGTGCAGGGCGTGCCGGTCCGGGCGTTCCTGGTCTGCGGCTCGCAGCTGGAGGCGGTGGACCGGCGGTCGCCGCTGCCGGAGGAGAAGGCGGGCGGCGACCCGGTGCGCACGGCGCGGGGGCTGCTCGCGCAGCTGCTCGCCGAGCCTTCGGAGAGCGAGCAGCGGGCCGGTTTCACGACGGCGGTGCGCGGCCCGCTGGTGGTGACCGGCGGCCGCCGGGGCGACCCGGCGGACACCCTGCGGCTGAGCCGCCAGCCGGAGGACCTGGCGCCGACGGCCCTGTCGCAGCTGGTCTGCACGTTCGCGGCGAGCTCGGCGGGCGCGGGCGAGCAGACGGTCCTGCTCGGCGGCCCGGGCGCGTACGCCCCGAAGCGCTACCGCTGCACACCGGAACTCCGCGAACGCCCGGAATCAACCCCGCCGACGGCCCCGCCGCAGGGCTGACGCCCCGCCCCCCACGTTGTGGGGGGGGTCTGGTGCGGTTCGGCGGAACCGATTCCGCCGCTGGGGGCGTCTTGGGGGGCGTGCAGCGTCAAGGTTCGGGCGGCAGTGCCGCCGTGGTCGTCCGCGTGGCGGGGTTCGTCCTCGTCCTCGCGCATCTGCTGCTCGTCGCCTGGGTCAGCCTGCGCCCACGGGACGTGGCCTGGGTGACCGCGCCGAACACGGTCCCGCTGAACGGCCTCCGGGCCGATCTCGCCCTCGGTACCGTCGAGGCCGTCCGGCTGATCGGTGAGGGCCTGCTGCTCCTGGCCCCGCTCGGGATCCTGCTCCCGATGGCCGACGGCCGGCTCCATGTCTCCGGGTGGGCCTCGCTGGCCCGTACGACCGCGGCCGGGGCCCTGGTGTCACTCGCCGTGGAACTCCTGCAGACCGCGGTACCGGGTCAGGTCGTGGACGTGGACTCGGTCCTCCTGAACACCGCCGGGGTGGCGCTCGCCCATCTCCTCTTCGTCCCGGCCGGCCGCACCTGGCTGCGCCGCAGGTCGGACGTGGGACGGACGGAGTCCTCCCCTGGTACGGGACCGGGTCGGGGTTCCCCCCTGCTGCGGAACGAGGGGTCTCAGGGTGCGACCCCGACGATTACCAGGGTCCCGATCGCCCGGTAGACCGACGCCCCGGCCCCCCGCCCGGAGGCACCATGGAGTCATCGGGAGCCCGACGGAGCGGCTCCCGGACAACTCCGAAGGAGCCCACCATGGCCGCACTGACCCGCCCCCGTGACGGACGCGTGATCGGCGGAGTGTGCGCGGGTCTGGCCCGGCGCTTCGGCATCTCCGCGAACACGATGCGTCTGATCTTCCTGGTCTCGTGCCTGCTTCCCGGCCCGCAGTTCCTGATCTACATCGCCCTGTGGATCTTCATGCCGGACGAGCGGAAGGCCACCACCGCCTGGTGATGGACCCACGCCGAAGGGGCGCGTGCCCGGGAAACCGGGTGCGCGCCCCTTCGGCGTACGGAGAGCCGTGTACGGCGCCGGGGTCAGCCGAGCGGCAGGCCCTGCAGCGGCAGGCCCTGCAGCGGCAGACCGCCGAGCAGGCCGCCCAGCGGGGTGGCGCCGAGACCGCCGGCGGCGGCGTCGAGCGGGAGGCTCTGGGTGGCCTGTCCGGCGGCGGCCGGGAGGGTCTTCACACCCTGGTCGAGGCCCTGGCCGAGGGCGCCCTGACCGGCACCGAGGGACTCGGCGGCGCCGTCGGGGAGCTCGGTGAGGCCGTCACCCAGCGGCACGGTCTGGGTCACCAGGCCGAGCGCGTCGGGGGTGGCGGGCGCGACCGGGGCGGCGGAGGCCGTGCCGGCGGCGGCAGCGGCGAAAGCGGCACCGAGAGCGGCGACACCGAGCTTCTTGGCGGCAGACTGCTTCATCTGAAAATCTTCCTTGGGGAATCCGGGGGCTTCCGGGAAAGCCGGGCGGGGAAATCCTGGGAATGCAGAGCGGCTCTGCAACCTAACCAGTGATCGACCCGTCCGCAAACACCGGAAAGCGGCCGGGTGTCGCGCTTTCCCCGGCCGCTCGGCTCCCCTTGACGGGGTGGTGTTCAGCCCGCGATACGGGAAGACTCGCTGGTCGTGGCGGTCTGCTGGAACAGCCATTCGGACTTCAGCTCGGCATATCCGGGCTTGATGACCTCGTTGATCATGGCGAGGCGTTCATCGAAAGGAATGAACGCTGATTTCATCGCATTGACAGTGAACCACTGCATGTCATCGAGCGTGTAATCGAATGCTTCGGTCAGCAGCTCGAATTCCCGGCTCATGCTGGTCCCGCTCATGAGCCGGTTGTCGGTGTTGACCGTGGCCCGGAAGTGCAGCTTGCGGAGCAGACCGATGGGGTGCTCGGCGAACGAGGCCGCGGCGCCGGTCTGGAGGTTGGACGAGGGGCACATCTCCAGCGGGATGCGCTTGTCGCGGACGTAGGCGGCGAGCCGGCCGAGGGTCACCGAGCCGTCGTCGGCGACCTCGATGTCGTCGATGATCCGGACGCCGTGCCCGAGCCGGTCGGCCCCGCACCACTGGAGCGCCTGCCAGATGGAGGGCAGCCCGAAGGCCTCGCCCGCGTGGATCGTGAAGTGGTTGTTCTCCCGCTTGAGGTACTCGAAGGCGTCGAGGTGCCGGGTGGGCGGGTAGCCGGCCTCGGCGCCCGCGATGTCGAAGCCGACGACGCCGGTGTCCCGGTAGCGGTTGGCGAGTTCGGCGATCTCCAGGGCGCGGGCGGCGTGCCGCATGGCGGTGAGCAGGGCACCGACCCGGATGCGGTGACCGTTGGCCCTGGCCTGCCGCTCGCCCTCCCGGAAGCCCTCATTGACGGCCTCGACGACCTCTTCCAGGGTGAGGCCGGCCTCCAGGTGCTGCTCGGGGGCGTAGCGCACCTCCGCGTACACGACGCCGTCCTCGGCTAGGTCGACGGCGCACTCGGCGGCGACGCGGAAGAGGGCGTCACGGGTCTGCATGACGGCGCAGGTGTGCGCGAAGGTCTCCAGGTACCGCTCCAGGGATCCGGAGTCGGCGGCTTCGCGGAACCAGATGCCGAGCTTGTCGGGCTCCGTCTCGGGGAGCTGCTGATAGCCCTGCTCCCGGGCGAGTTCGATGATCGTGCCGGGGCGCAGTCCGCCGTCGAGGTGGTCGTGGAGCAGCACCTTCGGGGCACGGCGGATCTGGTCCGCGGTGGGGACGCTGGGGGTCTGGCTCGTCATTTCCGCATGCTAGCCCCTACGCGCGTAGAGCGCGCCCCGTGGCGCGGTGTCCGCTACCGATGTTCCCCCACCCGCAGGCGCTCTGATGCCACGTCACCAGCACGTCGAGGGAGAGGAGCCCGTGTTCGGACCCCATGGTCGGACCCCCCGTCCGGACTCGCGTTCAGACCCGCGTTCGGTCCTCCGCGTATACGATTTTTTGGGCTGTTGAGACGACACCGACCTCTCGGGATACGCCGGGTCCCGTCGGCTCGCGGTTACGTGGGGCGATCACGGCGGGAGCCGAAACCCGCCGGACCCAGAAAGGACGAGGCATGCGATACATGCGTGGCCTGCTCGTCGCACTCTCCGCGGGCGCCCTGTCGCTCGGCATGATCGGCACCTCGCAGGCCGACACCGACCAGTCGAACCAGAGCCTCGACCACAGCTGCCAGAACAGCACGTTCGGCTCCTGCACCCAGGAGGTGAACTACGCTCCGGAGATCCTGGGCGACCTCTCGCTCACCGGCCCGAACGGACTCCTCGGCCCGGCCGGTCTCCTCGGTCCGTCGGGGCTCCTCGGCCCGGCCGGTCTCCTCGGCCCCACCGGCACCAGTGGGACCACCGCCGCCAAGACCACCCTGCCCGCGCCCACCCGGTAGCGCGTCGGCGACTCCCCGCCGAACTGATCGCGGAAGCGGCGCCCCGTGACACACACGACCGCCGCCCAGGTCGACCGGTGGCCCGTGTGGCGGCCGTTCCCCCCGCCACACGGGCCACCCGGCCACAGTCCGATCGGCGCGGCTCCGACGCGGCGTCCGCCCCTGCCCTCGCAGGCGATAATCACCCGTCGCGTCGACCGGGTGACTCCTAGGCTGTCGGGATGACTTCCCGACCGACCGGCCCCGAACTGCCGCGTATCCACGCCGCCCTGTCCGCCTTCCACCGTCGTCAGGCCGCCCGGGTCGTCGAATTCCCCGGCGGCTTCGCCGCGCTCGACGACCGGTACACCCATTCCCGGGGCAACAACCACCTGCTGGTCGACGGATCGACCGACCCCGAGGCGCTGCCCGAGCGGGCCGAGGAACTGCTCGGCCATCTCGCGTACCGGCTCGTCTACATCGTCGACGACGAGGTCGCGGCCGCCTGCCGGGGTCCGCTGGAGCGGGCCGGTTACACCCACGCGGCCATTCACCTCATGCGGCACACCGGCCCGGTCCCGGCGCACGGCGGGGCTCGGCCGGTGGATCTGGACGAGCTGCGCGCGCCGGCCTCGGAGGCCTGGCACCGGTTCGTGCCGGGGATATCCGACGAGGAGGTCCACCACCTGGTGGAACGTCGGGCCGCCCGGCTCAGGGCCGCCGAGGACGTACGGTTCCTCGCCGTGTACACCGAGGACGGCGAGGTGGCGTCCTGGGCCGACCTGTACCTCGACCCGACGGCCGGGATCGCCCGCATCGAGGACCTGGTCACCGCCGAGAAGCACCTCGGGCAGGGCCACGCCGGACGGGTCATCGACACGGCACTGCACCTGGCGGCCGAGGCCGGCTGCGACCTCCGCTTCCTGAGCGCGAACAAGGCGAACTGGCCGCACCGCTGGTACGAACGAAAGGGCTTCGCCATCGTCGACACCGTCCACTGCTTCGAGCGGGTGTAGCCGCATGTCGACACCTGCGTACCCGCCCAAGCCGCGGCCCGGCGACAAGGTCGCCATCGTCTCCCCCTCGGGCGGCCTGCCGGGGATCTTCCCGCAGCCCTACGAGCTGGGGCTCGACCGGCTGCGGCAGGAGTTCGGTCTGATCCCGGTCGAGTACCCGACCACCCGCACCTGGGGCTCGACGCCCCGGGAGCGCGCCGCCGACCTGAACGCCGCGTTCGCCGACCCGGAGATCAAGGCCGTCATCGCGAGCATCGGTGGCGAGGACCAGATCACCGTGCTCCCGCATCTGGACCGGGAGTTGATCCGGGCCCACCCGAAGCCGTTCTTCGGGTACAGCGACAACACCAACCTCCTGCTCTTCCTGCGCAACCTCGGCGTCGTGAGCTATCACGGCGGCTCGGTGATGGTGGAGCTCGGCCGGCCCGGGGCACTCCACCCGCGGACGGCGGACTCGCTGCGGGCCGCTCTGCTCGGGTCCGGGCCGTACGAGCTGACGCCGTCGGAGGACGCCGGTGATGTCAACGGGCCGTGGGAGACGCCGGAGACCTTCGCGAGCGAACCGGCGATGGAGCCGGGCGAAGGCTGGTTCTGGCACAACGCCGACCGGGTCGTCACCGGAATCGGCTGGGGCGGCTGCCTGGAGATCCTGGCCTGGATGCTGATGGCCGACCGGGAGATCCGGCCGGTCGAGGAGTACGCCGGGCAGGTGCTCTTCCTGGAGACCTCCGAGGAGATGCCGGGCGCCGACGAGGTGTACCGGATCCTGCGGAACATGGGAGAGCGCGGGCTGCTGCGGCAGTTTCCGGCCGTCCTGGTGGCCCGGGCCAAGAGCTGGAGCTTCGGGCAGCCGCTGGAGGCACCGGCCCGGGCCGCGCACCGGAAGGCCCAACGCGAAGCGGTACTGCGGGCGTTGGGCGAGTACGCGCCCGAGACCATGGCGGTCTTCGGCGTGGACTTCGGGCACACCGACCCACAGCAGGTGATCCCCTGCGGTGGTTCGATCCGCGTCGACGGCCCCGCCCGACGCATCACCGTCAAGTACTGAACTCCGGCCGAACGACGGCGCCACGCCGGGCGATACGTAACAGAGACCGCGCGTACGACTGGCGTACACCTCTCCTTCTGAGACTGTTCTGTCATGGCGCACTTCGCACTCGTGGGGCCGCCCGACGCCCGGAGACCCCGGCTCGGTCGGCCTGTTGGAGGTTCACGCACGTCGGCGGCGGTGGGCGGCGTGGTGCTGCTGCTGCCGGACGGCGAGCCGGTGTCGGGGCGGCGCGCCTCCACGCGGGCCCATGCGGCGATGCTGCCGCTCGGGCGCGCCCTGGTCCGCGCGGGCCGGGCCGACAACCTTGTCGCCCATGTCGTGCGCTACCGGGGGCGCGGCTGGAACGGGGCCGACGCGAACCTCGCGGAGGACGCCTCCTGGGCGGTCGCCGAGGCCGTACGGCGCTACGGCGACGTCCCGGTCTGTCTCGTCGGCCACGGGCTGGGCGGCCGGGCGGCGCTGCGGGCCGCCGGGCACGCCGCGGTCGGCGCGGTCCTGGCGCTCGCCCCGTGGCTGCCGGAGCACGACATGGCGGCGGAGCCGGAGGACGTACGGCAGTTGGTGGGGCGTCGGGTGCTGCTCGTCCACGGCACGAACGACGCGCGTACGGACCCGGAGCTGTCGTTCCGGTTCGCCGAGCGGGCCAAGAAGTCGAACCGCGACACCTGCCGGTTCGAGGTGCACTCGGACGGTCACGCGCTGCGACAGTACGCGGACGAGGTGCGGGCCCTCGCCGCCGAATTCGTCCTCGGTGCGCTCTTCGCCCGGCCGGTCGCCCGGCCGGTGACCGACGCGATGGCCGCTCCCCCGCCGCTCGGCCTGCGGATGCCGCTCGCGGCGGGCTTCGGGGGCTCACTGCGGCGGTGAGGGCTCCTCCGCGAGCAGCGGTGCCGACGGCTCCTTCGGGAGGAGGTGTCCGCGTCTGCTCAGCAGGAACTTCTTGAAGGCGGCCACCGGGGCCGTGTCCGGGTGGCCGTCGAGCCAGGCGACGCCGATCTCGCGGACCGCGCGCGGGGCGGTGACGGTGAGTTCGACGACGCCGGGGCGCGGCACGGCCGGCGGGGGCAGCAGGGCGACGCCGAGGCCGGCGGCGACCAGGCCGCGCAGGGTCTCGGCCTCCTCGCCCTCGAAGGCGATCCGGGGCTTGAACCCGGCCTCCGTGCACAGGTCGTCAGTGATGCGGCGGAGCCCGTACCCCGGTTCCAGGGTCACGAAGGTCTCGTCGGCCGCCTCGGCGAGGCGGACGCGCTTGCGGCCCGCGAGCCGGTGGTCGTCGGGGACGACGAGCCGGAGCCGCTGCTCGTCGAGGCGGCGGGCGACCAGGTCGGGGGCGTCGGGGACCGGGGAGGTCAGGCAGAGGTCGAGGTCGCCGGCCCGGAGCCGTTCGATCATGGCTTCGCCGTAGTTCTGGACGAGGGTGAAGCGGATCCGGGGATGGTCGACGCGGAAGGCGCGGATGAGGCCGGGGACGGTCTCGGAGCCCATGGTGTGGAGGAAGCCGAAGGCGACGCGGCCCGCGGTGGGGTCGGCGTCGGCACGTACGGTGTCGGCGGCCCGCTCGACCTCGGCGAGGGCACGCTCGGCGGCGCCGAGGAAGCGCCGCCCGGCCGGGGTGAGGGAGACCGTGCGGCCGCGGCGGGCGAAGAGGGTGACGCCGAGGTCCTGTTCGAGCCGGACCATCGCCCGGGAGAGGGTGGACTGCGGGACGCCCATCTCGGCCGCGGCCCTGGTCACGTGCTCGTGCCGGGCGACGGCGGCGAAGTACGCGAGCCGCGGGGCGAGCAGCAGTCCCATGTCTTCTTCGTTACTGTTCGGTGACAGGCGAGGCTGTGACCTGTACTCATGCACCATGGGAACGATTACAGCAGTTCCGTGCATTGGACGCATGAAGCGGGGCGTCCTACGTTCGTGACATGCCTTCCGCCAGTACCAAGGCGGCCGCCACCCACGCGTCCGCCGACACCCGCCTCGCCCCTGCCGACACCCGCCTCGCCCCCGGCGCCCCCGGCTACCGCCGGATGAGCCTCGCGCTCTTCGCCGCCGGCCTCGCCACCTTCGCGCTCCTGTACTCCACGCAGGCCCTCCTCCCGGCCATCTCGGCCGAGTTCGGTGCCACCGCCTCCGCCGCCTCCTGGACGGTCTCGGCCGCGACCGGCGCCCTCGCCCTGTGTGTGCTCCCGCTCAGCGCCCTCTCGGAGCGCTTCGGCCGGCGCGCGATGATGATCGCCTCCCTCACGGTCGCGGTCGGCATCGCCCTCCTCGTGCCGCTCGCCCCGAACCTGGAGTCCCTGATCGCCCTCCGCGCGATCCAGGGCGCCGCGCTCGCCGGGCTCCCGGCCTCCGCGATGGCCTTCCTCGCCGAGGAGGTCCGCCCCAAGGCCCTGATCGCCGCGATCGGCCTGTTCGTGGCGGGCAACTCGATCGGTGGCATGAGCGGCCGCCTGGTGACCGGCTGGGTGGCCCAGATGTGGGGCTGGCGGGCGGGTCTGGCCGCCGTCGGCCTGACGTCCCTGCTGTGCGCGCTGGCCTTCCGGGCGCTGCTGCCGAAGGCACGGCACTTCACGCCCGGCACGCTCAACCCGAAGGCGCTCGCCCGGACCGTACGGACGCACCTCGCGGACCCGCTGCTGATGCGGCTCTACGTGATCGGCGCGCTGTTCATGACGGTGTTCGGCGCGGTGTACACGGTGATCGGCTACCGCCTGGTCGAGGCCCCGTTCTCGCTGCCGCAGGGCGTGATCGGCTCCATCTTCCTGATCTACCTGGTCGGCACGGTCTCCTCGGCCGCCGCGGGTCGGCTCGTCGGCCGGCTCGGCCGGCGCGGGGCGCTCTACCTTGCGGTCTCCACCACCACCGCGGGTCTGCTGCTCTCGCTCTCCGACGCGCTGCCGGCGGTCCTCGCGGGCCTCGTCCTGATCACCGCCGGCTTCTTCGCGGGCCACGCGGTCGCCTCCTCCTCGGTGAGCCGTACGGCCACGACGGGCCGCGCGCAGGCCTCTGCGCTCTACCAGTCCGCGTACTACCTGGGCAGCAGCGCGGGCGGCACGCTCGGCGCGATCGCGTTCCACGCGGGCGGGTGGGCCGGCACGGTCCTGATCGGTCTGGTCGCGGTCCTCGGTGTCGTCTCGGTGACCCTGTACGGCAGCCACAGCGCGCGCGTCGAGGCACGGCAGGGACGGCAGGGACGGCTCGCCGCGTCCTGCTGATTCCGGCCGAATGCGCTGCAACTGAGTCGCTCCCCCGGACGTCCTGACAGATAGGACTCAAGGGGGAGTTGACGATCATGAAGAGAATCACGGGCCGAATAGGCAGAAGAGCGGGCATCGCGGCCGGCCTCACCTCGCTGGTGCTGCCGATGACGATCGCGCTCGGTGCGGCTCCGGCCCAGGCGGCGTCCTGCAACGTGACGACGGGCCCGTACCAGAAGCAGGTGGAGAAGTTCCTCGGCCGCCCGGTCGACGGACGCCAGTCGCTCGCCGACTGCAAGGCCACCCAGGCCTTCCAGAAGAAGCACGGCATCACGCCGACCGCGGGGTACGCCGGGACGATCACCTGGCGCACGATGAACACGATGAACCAGCAGAAGGCGGCGGGGTCCAACCCCAACAAGGACCGCAAGTGTCCGACCAACCGAGGCCGGATCGCCTGCGTCGACCTCACCCGCCAGCTGTCCTGGATCCAGGACGGTTCCCGCCTCAAGTACGGCCCCGTGCCGGTCCGTACGGGCAAGGACGGCACCGAGACCCGTACCGGGTCGAAGAAGATCTACTGGCGGAACATCAACCACTGGTCGACCCTGTACCACGTCTCCATGCCGTACTCGCAGTTCTTCGACGGCGGCCAGGCCTTCCACTCGACCACCAAGTCCATGTGGAACCCGCCGGGCTCGGGCGGCTGCGTCAACATGCGCTCCGCCGACGCGAAGGCGTACTGGAACCTGCTCAGGAACGGCGACGACGTCTTCATCTACGGGCGCAAGCCGGGAACCTGACCCCGACTGTCAGTCGGCTGCGGTAGCTTCCCTCTCACCGGCACCGAACGGGTGCCGGTGAGGGGTGAGTGGGGTGTGGACCCGATGAGTGACGCCGCGACCGCGACGACCGACGAACTCGACAAGTACCGGCGGGAGCTGACCGGTTACTGCTACCGGATGCTCGGATCCTCCTTCGAGGCCGAGGACGCGGTGCAGGACACGATGGTGCGGGCCTGGAAGGCCATCGACTCCTTCGAGGGCCGCTCCTCACTGCGGTCCTGGCTCTACCGAATCGCCACCAACGTCTGCCTGGACGCGCTGAACGCGGGCAACAAGAGGGCACGGCCGATGGACCTCACCTCGCCCACGCCGGTCGCGCAGGCGCAGCTCGTCAAGCAGCCCGAGATCACCTGGCTGGAGCCCGTTCCCGACGGGCGGGTCCTGCCCTCGGTCGCCGACCCGGCGGAGACGGCCGTCTCCCGGGAGACCGTGCGGCTCGCGTTCGTGGCCGCGCTCCAGCACCTGCCGCCCAAGCAGCGGGCCGTGCTGATCCTGCGCGAGGTGCTCGCCTGGAAGGCGAGCGAGGTCGCCGAGCTGCTCGACACCTCCGTCGCCTCGGTCAACAGCGCCCTGCAGCGGGCCCGCGCGACCCTGGCCGAGCAGGCGCCGGCCGCCTCCGACACGGCGAACCCGCTCGACGAGGAGCAGAAGGCGCTCCTGGAGCGCTATGTCGCCGCGTTCGAGGGCTACGACATGAAGGCGCTGACCGCGCTCCTCCACGAGGACGCGACCATGTCCATGCCGCCGTACGACCTCTGGCTGCAGGGTCACGACGACATCGTCGGCTGGATGCTGGGCGTCGGCGAGGTGTGCGCCGGCTCGAAGCTGGTGCCGACCGTGGCGAACGGCTCCCCCGCCTTCGCCCAGTACCACCCGGACCCGTCGACGGGCGGCTTCAGCCCGTGGGCGCTCATCGTCCTGGAGCTCCGCGACGGCAAGGTCGCCGGGATGGACTTCTTCCTGGACACCGAGCGCTGGTTCCCGCTCTTCGACCTGCCGGCGCGGCTAGAGGCCTAGCGGCCCACCGAGACCGGTGAGCAGGAGCAGGGCCCGCAGCTCGGGCCCTGCTCCGTGGAAGCGGATCCGGTGCCCCCTCCGCCCGGCGGCGAGCTTCAGCCGGGCGAGGGCGTCGACGGCGGCGAGGTCGGCGGGCGCGAGCGCACCGACCTCGCAGACCACCTCACCGGGCGGGGCTGCCCCGAGCTCGGCGCAGAGACGCGCCACCTCGTCCCCGGTGGGGCGGGCGGTCAGGGTCACGACAAGCGGTTGGCTGGTGTCCACATGCCTGGTGACCGGAGGACGGACCGGAACTCATCGGTGCCGGACCGCGGCATAGGCTCCCGATCATGACTCACGAGCCTGTCGAACTGGTGATCTTCGACTGTGACGGCGTTCTGGTGGACAGCGAGAAGATCTACTGCAGGGTGGACCGGGAGGTGTTCGCGAGCCTCGGAGCGGAGTTCACCGAGGCGGAGATGATCGACTACTTCGTCGGCTCCTCGCACGCGATGCTCACCTCCATCGTGGAGGAGCGCAGGGGCCGCCCCCTCGAACCCGGCTGGCAGTCCCCCTTCAAGCAGCGGTACGAGGACGCCCTGGACGCGGAACTGACGGCCGTGGAGGGCATCACGGACGTCCTGGACACCCTGCCGCTCCCCTACTGCCTCGCCTCCAACGGCAGCCACCCCAGCATCCGCAAGAACCTCGGCCGCGCCGGACTGCTCGACCGCTTCGAAGGCCGCATGTTCAGCGCCCGCGACGTCACCCACGGCAAGCCGGCCCCGGACCTCTTCCTCCACGCGGCCGCCACGATGGGCGTCCCGCCGGAGCGCTGCGCGGTCGTCGAGGACAGCCCGTACGGCATCCAGGCCGCCCGCGCCGCAGGCATGCGCGCCTTCGGCTACACCGGCGGCCTGACCGCACCGGACCGCCTGACGGGCCCGCGCACGGTGGTCTTCGCCGACATGCGGGAGCTGCCGGGGCTGCTGGGAGCGGCGGTCTAGCCATCACCGGTGCCCGCACGCCGAACGGGACCGGTGAAGGTCCACCGGTCCCGTTCGTCCGTGCACGTCAGGGGCACACGCCAAGGGTCGTCGAGGCCCTAGGCGATGCGGTCCAGGACGATCGGGTTCGGGGTGAAGGGCGTGCCCTCGGGGGCGATGTCCCAGGCCGCGGTCAGGGACTTCAGGGCGTAGTCGAACTTCTCCGGGGTGTCCGTGTGGAGGGTCACCAGGGGCTGGCCCGCCGTGACCGTGTCGCCCGGCTTGGCGTGGAGTTCGACGCCCGCGCCGGCCTGCACCGGGTCCTCCTTGCGGGCGCGGCCCGCGCCCAGGCGCCAGGCGGCGATGCCGATGTCGTAGGCGTCGAGGCGGGTCAGGACGCCGGAGGACGGGGCGGTGACGACGTGCTGCTCGCGGGCGACCGGGAGGGTCGCGTCCGGGTCGCCGCCCTGGGCCGCGATCATCCGGCGCCAGTGGTCCATCGCCGAGCCGTCGGCCAGCGCCTTCGCCGGGTCCGCGTCCTTGATGCCGGCCGCGGCGAGCATCTCGCGGGCGAGCGCGATCGTCAGCTCGACGACGTCCGCCGGGCCGCCGCCGGCGAGGACCTCGACGGACTCGCGGACCTCAAGGGCGTTGCCGGCGGTGAGGCCGAGCGGGGTGGACATGTCGGTGAGCAGCGCGACCGTCTTCACGCCGCTGTCGGTGCCGAGGCCGACCATGGTGGAGGCCAGCTCGCGGGCGTCCTCGATGTTCTTCATGAAGGCGCCGGTGCCGACCTTGACGTCGAGGACCAGGGAGCCGGTGCCCTCGGCGATCTTCTTCGACATGATCGAGGAGGCGATGAGCGGGATGGCCTCGACCGTCCCGGTGACGTCGCGGAGCGCGTACAGCTTCTTGTCGGCGGGGGCCAGGCCGTCGCCGGCCGCGCAGATCACCGCGCCGGTGGTGTCGAGGACGTGCAGCATCTCCTCGTTGGAGAGCAGCGCGCGCCAGCCGGGGATGGACTCCAGCTTGTCGAGGGTGCCGCCGGTGTGGCCGAGGCCGCGGCCGGAGAGCTGCGGGACGGCCGCGCCGCAGGCGGCGACGAGCGGGGCGAGCGGGAGGGTGATCTTGTCGCCGACGCCGCCGGTGGAGTGCTTGTCGGCGGTCGGCCGGGAGAGGGAGGAGAACTCCATGCGCTCGCCGCTCGCGATCATGGCCGCCGTCCAGCGGGCGATCTCCGCGCGGTTCATGCCGTTCAGCAGGATGGCCATGGCCAGGGCGGACATCTGCTCGTCGGCGACCGCACCGCGGGTGTAGGCGTCGATGACCCAGTCGATCTGCTCCGGGCTCAGCTCGCCCTTGTCCCGCTTCGTGCGGATGACGGAGATGACGTCCATGGTGGTGCCTCTTTCTACGCGCATAGAGGGGGAAAGGAGGAGCGGCCCTTCCCATCGTGCCGGAAGGGCCGCTCCGAGGTTTACTGCCTGAGGTGGTCCGGGCCGAACGCCTGCGGCAGCATCTCGGCCAGCGTCAGGAACCCGGTGGGCGTCTCCAGTACGAGTTCGGGGCCCCCGAACTCGAACAGCAGCTGCCGGCACCGGCCGCACGGCACCAGGGGCTCGCCCCGGCCGTCCACGCAGACGAAGTGGGTGAGGCGCCCGCCTCCGGTCGCCTGGAGCTCCGAGACGAGCCCGCACTCGGCGCACAGGCCGAGACCGTACGAGGCGTTCTCCACGTTGCAGCCGGAGACCGTCCGCCCGTCGTCGACGCGGGCCGCCGCGCCGACCGGGTAGCCCGAGTACGGGGCGTACGCGTGGGACATGGCCTCGCGGGCCGTGACCCGCAGGGCCTCCCAGTCGGCCTCGGTCAGGGCGCTCGTCACTTGCCCTGGCCCTTGCGGTACCGCATGCCGTCGGCCTTCGGCATCCGCAGGCGCTGCGCGGAGAGCGAGAGGACCAGCAGGGTGACCACGTACGGGGTGGCGCTGACGAACTCGACCGGGACCGTGTCGGTGCCCAGGTACCAGATGAAGACGCCGACACCGATGACGACGGCGATCGAGGAGGTGATCCAGCGCTTCTTGTACGCCTTCCAGGCCGCGATGGCCACGAGGATGGCGAAGAGCAGCAGGAGCAGCGCGTGGACGGACTGGCCGCCGCTGCGCAGCTGGAGCGCGTCGGCGTAGCCGAACAGGCCGGCGCCCATGGCGAGACCGCCGGGACGCCAGTTACCGAAGATCATCGCCGCGAGGCCGATGTAACCGCGGCCGCCGGTCTGGCCCTCGTTGTAGATGTGCGAGGTGACGAGCGACAGGTACGCGCCGCCGAGACCGGCGAGACCGCCGGAGACGATCACTGCGATGTACTTGTACTTGTACACGTTGACGCCGAGCGACTCGGCCGCGATCGGGTTCTCACCGCAGGAACGCAGGCGCAGACCGAACGCGGTCTTCCACAGCACGAAGAACGTGCCGATGATCAGCAGCGCGGCGAGGACCGTGACCAGCGAGAGGTTGGTGACCAGGCCGCCGAGGATGCCGGCGATGTCCGAGACCAGGAACCACTCGTGCTTCTCGATGTCGGCCAGCCAGTCGGAGAGACCGGGAATCGAGAACGAGGTGATCTCCTCGGCCGGCGGGGACTGCTTGGGGCTGCCGCCCTTGGCCGCCGCCTCACCGGAGTTGAACCACAGCTTGGCGAAGTAGGTCGTGACACCGACGGCCAGGATGTTGATCGCGATGCCGGAGATGATGTGGTCGACACCGAAGGTGACGGTCGCGACCGCGTGCAGCAGACCGCCGAACATGCCGCCCAGGATGCCGGCGAGGATGCCGATCCAGGGGCTCGTCTGCCAGCCGGCCCAGGCACCGAAGAAGGTGCCGAGGATCATCATGCCTTCGAGGCCGATGTTGACCACACCCGCGCGCTCGGACCACAGACCGCCGAGACCGGCGAGGCCGATCGGCACCGCGAGCGAGAGCGCGGCGCCGACCTGGCCGGCCGAGGTGAGGTCCTGCGCCCCGGTGATGACCCGCACGGCGGACAGGGCCAGGAGCCCGCCCGCGACGATCAACAGGATCCAGGGGAGGGAGAGGCGGGTGCGGCCGCCCTTGCCGCCGGCCGTCTTGGGGGCCGCGGGCGGCGGGGTGGAAGTCGCCGTGGCGCTCACGCCGACACCTCCGTCGTGTCGTTGGAACGTGCCTGGGCCGCGAGCTTCTCGCCGACCTGTCGCTGCTGGCGCTTGAGGCCGTAGCGGCGGACGAGCTCGTAGGCGATGACGACGCAGAGGACGATCACGCCCTGCATGACGCCGACGATCTCCCGGTCGTAGTCCTCGAACTCCAGCTGCTGGCCACCGCGCTCCAGGAACGCCCAGAGGATCGCGGAGAGCGCGATGCCGATCGGGTGGTTCCGGCCGAGCAGGGCGATGGCGATGCCGGTGAAGCCGATGCCGACGGGGAAGTCGCCGCCGAACTCGTACGAGTCGTTGAGCAGCGTCGGCATACCGATCAGACCGGCCATGCCGCCGGAGATCAGCATGGACGTGACGATCATCTTCTTGACGTTGACACCGCTGGCCGATGCGGCCGTCTCGGACTGACCGACGGTACGCAGGTCGAAGCCGAACCGGGTGCGGGAGAGCGTGAACCAGTACCCGATGCCCGCGATGGCCGCGACGACGACGAAGCCGTAGATCGGGGTCGGCGTGGTCGGGAACTCGAAGAAGTGCGAGGACTCCGGGAGCGGGGTCGTCGCCACCTTGGTGCCGGCTGCGTCCAGGTGGCCGAGGCGGCCGGGCTGGAGCAGGTAGCCGATGATCGCGGTCGCGATGAAGTTCAGCATGATCGTGGAGACGACCTCGCTGACACCCCGGGTGGTCTTGAGGAGACCCGCGATGCCCGCCCACATGGCGCCGACGATCATCGCGGTGATGATGATCAGCGGGATCTGGACGATGCCCGGCAGGGTCAGCGCGCCACCGACGGCGGCGGCGAAGAAGGCGGCAAGACGGTACTGGCCGTCGACACCGATGTTGAACAGGTTCATGCGGAAGCCGATGGCCACCGCGATGCCCGCCAGGTAGTACGTCGTCGCCTTGTTGATGATGTAGACCTGGCTGTCCGACTTGACGCCGTAGTCGAACATGATCCCGAAGGCGCTGAACGGCTCCTTGCCGGTGACCGCGAGCACCAGTGCGGTGATCAGGAATGCGGCGACGATCGCGAGCACCGGCGCCGCGATGCCCAGGAGCAACCGCTCCTTGTCGAACTTCTTCATCGGGCCTCGTCCTCCGGGCCGTCGGTGCCCTCAGGGCTCTCATCGTGCTCAAGGTGACCGGCGGCGGCGCCGGTCATGGCCGAGCCAAGCTCCTCCGGGGTGACCGTCGCCGGGTCGGCGTCCGCGACAAGCCGCCCGCGGTACATCACGCGCAGGGTGTCGGAGAGACCGATCAGCTCGTCCAGGTCGGCGGAGATCAGCAGGACCGCAAGGCCCTCACGGCGCGCCTCGCGGATCTGGTCCCAGATCTGCGCCTGCGCGCCGACGTCCACGCCCCGGGTGGGGTGTGCGGCGATCAGCAGCTTGGGGTCGTGGCTCATCTCGCGGCCGACGATCAGCTTCTGCTGGTTTCCGCCGGAGAGGGAGGCCGCGGTGACGTCGATACCGGGGGTGCGGACGTCGTAGTCGCGGACGATCCGCTCGGTGTCCTTGCGTGCGGCCTTGAGGTCGAGGATGGCGCCCTTGGAGTTGGGCCTCTCGGTGACGTGGCCGAGGATGCGGTTCTCCCAGAGGGGGGCCTCCAGGAGCAGACCGTGCCGGTGGCGGTCCTCGGGGATGCAGCCGATGCCGTCCTCGCGCCGCTTGCGCGTCGGCGCGGCGGAGATGTCGGCGCCGTCCAGGGTCACCACACCGCGGTCGGCGTTGCGCATGCCCATGATCGTGTCGACGAGTTCGGACTGGCCGTTGCCCTCGACGCCGGCGATGCCGAGCACCTCACCCTTGTGGATGGTGAAGGTGATGCCGCCGAGGACCGCGCGGACCACGCCGTCGGGGTCGACGGCGCTCAGCGACAGGTCCTGGACCGTCAGCATCGGCACGTCCGTCACCGTCGACTCGCGGGTCTCCGGGGAGGGCAGCTCGGCCCCGACCATCAGCTCGGCGAGCTGCTTGGTGGTGGTGTGCTTCGGGTCGGCGGTGCCGACCGTGGTGCCGCGCCGGATGACGGTGATCTCGTCGGCGACCGACAGCACCTCGCCCAGCTTGTGCGAGATGAAGATGACCGTGAGTCCCTCGGCCTTGAGCTCGCGCAGGTTGTCGAAGAGTGCGTCGACCTCCTGCGGGACGAGCACGGCGGTCGGCTCGTCGAGGATCAGGGTGCGGGCGCCGCGGTAGAGGACCTTGAGGATCTCCACGCGCTGGCGGTCGGCCACACCGAGGTCCTCCATGAGGGCGTTCGGGCGGACGCCGAGGCCGTACGCGTCGGAGATCTCCTTGATCTTGGCGCGGGCCTTGTCGCCGATGCCGTACAGCTTCTCGGAGCCGAGAACGACGTTTTCGAGGACGGTGAGGTTGTCCGCGAGCATGAAGTGCTGGTGCACCATGCCGACACCGCGGGCGATGGCGTCTCCGGGGTTGTTGAACGTCACCAGCTCGCCGTCGACCGTGATGGTGCCCTCGTCCGGCTTCTGCATGCCGTAGAGGATCTTCATCAGGGTCGACTTGCCCGCGCCGTTCTCGCCCACGAGGGCGTGCACGGTGCCGCGGCGCACGGTGATGTCGATGTCGTGGTTGGCCACGACTCCTGGGAAACGCTTGGTGATGCCGCGGAGTTCTACGGCGTTGGGACTGCTGGGGCTGGAGGCTTTGATGACGCACTCTCCTAGGCAGGGAGCGTGAGGAGGGGATGAGGCCGGTGCGCAGGCGCTGTCGGTGGCGAAAAATACCCTGTACGGCGCACGCTACGCGCGTAGCATTTGGAAAATCGTTCAACTGCCCGCGGGCAGACGTGTGAAAGGGGCCCGGAGTGTCGGCCGAAGCCGCTCTCCGGGCCCCCTCCGACGTGTGTCAGAGGGTCGTGTTGACCTTGATCTGACCGTCGATGATCTTCTGCTTGGCCTCGTCGAGCTTGGCCTGGATGTCGGTGAGGTGGCCACCGGTGGTGGTCAGGGAGACACCGTTCTCGGCCAGCGAGTAGACGTGCGTGCCGGTCGTCGGCTTACCGCCCTCGACGGACTTGATGAGCTCGAAGACACCGGTGTCGACGTTCTTGACCATCGAGGTCATGATCGAGCCGGCGTACTTGGACAGGGCCGGGTCCTTGGCCTGGTCCGAGTCGACACCGATCGCCCAGGTGCCCGGCTTGGCGGCGACGGCCTCGATGGCACCGGCACCGGAGCCGCCCGCGGCGGCGTAGATGACGTCGATGCCCTTGTCGAGCATGCCCTTGGCGGCGGCCTTGCCCTTGTCCGGGGAGCCGAAGCCGGAGAAGTCCGTACCGGTGGAGAGGTACTGGACCGTGACCGAGGCGTCCGGCTTGGTGTCCTTGACACCCTGCTGGAAGCCGGCGGCGAACTTCTTGATCAGCGGGGTGTCGACGCCGCCGATGAAGCCGATCTTGCCGTCCTTGGACTTGAGGGCGGCCGCGACACCGGCGAGGTACGAGCCCTGCTCCTCGGTGAAGACGATCGAGTCGACGTTCTTCGCCTCGGAGACCGAGTCGACCAGGCCGAAGGTGGTCTTCGGGAACTTCGCGGCGACCTTGTCGATCGCGTCCTTGTAGGCGAAGCCGACGCCGATGACCGGGTTGAAGCCACCCTCGGCGAGGGACGCGAGGCGCTGCTCGCGGTCGGCCGGGGTCTCACCGGTCTTGGCGGTGAGCTCCTTGGTCTCGACACCGAGGTCGGCCTTGGCCTTGTCGAGGCCGCGAGCGGCCGAGTCGTTGAAGGAGTTGTCGCCACGACCACCGACGTCGTAGGCCATACCGACCTTGATGGAGCCCGAGTCGGAGCCCGTGTCCTCGGTGGAGGACTCCCCGCAGGCGGTGGCAGTGAGAGCGAGAGCCGCAGTGACAGCACACGCGGCGGTGATCTTGGATACCCGGCGCACGAGGAGGTCCCTTCAAGACTGACCGAAAGCGCCTCTTGCGGCGCTGGTTTCGGGCGATCGTAACGCGCGTAGATGTCAGTTAAAGACCCGTTCATGAGTCGTTACCGGATCGACGCGAACCATAGTCACGTTACGCGTCCACGCGTCGCGCACAAGTCGCAACCCCGCGTGACCCGCAAGGTTCGGGGGCCCGTTCCACCGTGGGAGCAACGGGATCGAACCGTACGAAGGGGGGCGCCGGAACCCGGCGCCCCCCTTCGTACGTACGGGGCCGTCAGGCCCGGCCGGAGCCCGCGTCGAGCAGGGCGGCGGCGGTGAAGAGTTCCACCGCGGCCTCGATGCAGCGTTCGTCCACGTCGAAGTCGCCCGCGTGCAGGTCGCGGACGCGGGTGTCGCCGGGGGTGCGGACGCCGAGGCGGGCCATCGCGCCGGGGACGTGCTCCAGGTACCAGGAGAAGTCCTCGCCGCCGAGGCTCTGCTCGGTGTCCTCGATCGCGTACGGTCCGCGGCGGGCGGTCATCGCGGCCTGGAGGAGGTCGGTGACGGCCGGGTCGTTGACGACCGGGGGGACGCCCCGGACGTAGGTGACGGTCGACTTGGCCCGGTGCAGGGTCGCGATCTCGTCGATGGCCGCGTGCACCAGGTCGGGCGCCTCCCGCCAGGTGGGCAGGTCGAGGCAGCGGACGGTGCCGGAGAGCTCGGCGTGCTGCGGGATGACGTTGCAGGCGTGGCCGGACTCGATGCGGCCCCAGGTGACCGAGAGTCCCGAGCGGGCGTCGACGCGGCGGGACAGGACGGCGGGGACGTCGGTGGCGACCCGGGCGGCGGCGGTGACGAGGTCGGTGGTGAGGTGCGGGCGGGCGGTGTGGCCGCCGGGCCCGTCAAGGGTGACTTCGAGCCGGTCGCAGGCGGAGGTGATGGGGCCGGGGCGGAGCCCGATCTTCCCGGCGTCCACCCTGGGGTCGCAGTGGACGGCGATGATCCGGCCGACCCCGTCCAGGACGCCGGCCTCGACGGCGTCGGCGGCGCCGCCGGGGAGGACTTCTTCGGCGGGCTGGAAGACGAGCCGTACGGCGGCGGGGAGGAGACCCTGCCGGTCGAGCTCGGCGAGGACGAGTCCGGCGCCGAGGACGGTGGTGGTGTGGACGTCGTGTCCGCAGGCGTGGGCGCGGTTGGCCACGGTGGAGCGGTAGGCGACGGTCTTGGCGTCGGGGATGGGCAGCGCGTCGAGGTCGGCGCGGATCGCGAGCATGGGCCGGCCTGGGTCCCGGGTGCCGATGTCACAGATGAGTCCGGTGTTGCCCGGCAGGACCTTCGGCGCGAGGCCGGCCGCCTCCAGGCGGGCCTTGAGCGCCGCGGTCGTACGGAACTCCTGGTTCCCGAGCTCGGGGTGCATGTGCAAGTCCCTGCGGAACGCGATCAGTTCGACGCGCAGGGGTTCGGACAGCGTTCCGGGCAGGGTGGCGGAGCCTGGCTCACGGGACTTCAACTGGTTCACCCTTTGAAGGGTAGGCCTCCGGAGAGGTCAACTGCCCGTTGATCACGAAAAGTTCAGCCCGTTAGGGGAAAGAATCTCGGTTTCCCAGGCATGAAGGCCGTTCCATATGGGTACGCTCAGCCGAATTCGAGCCGATCGGTCTGGCTCGCCGCCCGTGACGTGAGCCGGTCGACCTCGTGGGCCGCCGTGCCCGCCACTCCGGACAGGAAACCCTGGGCGCGCGGCGAGGCGGTCTCCCGCAGCCACTCGGGCGCGATCTCGCAGACCGCGACCTTCACCCCGGTCCCGGCGAGGGCCAGCGGCAGGGTGTGCACGACCGTGGACGGGAAGCTGACGACCGTACGGCCGATCGGGCCGCGCCGTGCGATCAGCTCCAGGGGCAGCTCGGGCCGGACCACCTGCAGGCCCGTCTCGACCGCGATCCGGTGCAGTTTCTCGGCGCTCTCCCTGCGGTGCGCGAAGTAACGGGTGGCACCGTGGGTGCGGGCGAGCTCCGCCACCACCCGGTCGTAGTGGTCGGCGTCGACCACCCCCGTCTCGACCAGCGAGGTGCCCACCAGGTCCGCGCCGCCGGTGAGCAGCGGCGGGCCGAAGCGGGTCCGGGTCCAGGCGTAGGAGTTCTCGGTGACCGTGATGCCCTCGGGAGCCTCGACGGGCAGCGAGGTGAAGACCTCGACCGTACGGCCCCGGGTCGGGGCGAGGCGCCGCTTGGCGAGCAGGGTCACCGGGGCGAGCACCAGCTCACGCGGGTCGAGGCCGTTGCCCTTGCGGTGCCAGCGCACCAGGCGTTCGCCCCGGCCGATCTGGGCGGCGTACTCCATGGTGGCGGTGCCGTCGTCGACCACGGTCAGGTGCCGGGGGGCGAAGAGGGTGAGGAGGAGCTGGACGTACCGGGAGAACGGGTCCCCGATGATCACCCGCTCCGCCGAGCGCAGCGGCCGGGCGAGCTCCCGCAGGGTGCGGACGAGCGAGCCCCGGCCGCCGCGGGCCTCCTGCCAGTGGACGGTGAGGCCCTCGTCGCGGGCCAGCTGGGCCATGCGGCGCAGCTGGCCCCGCGACATCGGGTCGGTCGGCGAGAGGACGACGACCGTCAGGGCGGGTGCGGCCTGTGCCGCACCCTGGGTGGCGTCCGTCGAGTGAGGCGCCCGCACGGACGCGTCGGCGGCCGTGGAGTCGGGCGCCGCGGTGGCCGCGGCGGCGGGCACGGCGTCCGCCGAGCCGTGCGCGCCGGCGGGTGCCGCGGAGGGCGCACCGGTGGCGGGTGCCTGGGTGTGCGCCCATTCCAGGACGTTGAGGAGCTGGACCGGGCTCTCGACGAACGCCAGCTGCCCGGTCATGCGGCGACGAGCCCCTGGACCCGGCGGAGCTTCTTCATCGGGCCGAGCTCCGACTCGTAGACCTTCTTGACGCCGTCGCCGAGGGCGGCCTCGATGGTGCGGATGTCGCGGACCAGGCGCTGCAGGCCCTGGGGCTCGACGGAGGCGGCCTGGTCGGAGCCCCACATGGCGCGGTCGAGGGTGATGTGGCGCTCGACGAACGTGGCGCCGAGGGCGACGGCGGCCAGCGTGGTCTGGAGGCCGGTCTCGTGGCCGGAGTAGCCGATCGGGACGTTCGGGTACTCCTCCTGCAGGGTCTGGATGACGCGCAGGTTGAGCTCCTCGGCCTTGGCCGGGTAGGTCGAGGTGGCGTGGCAGAGCAGGATGTTCGCGCTGCCGAGGACCTCGACGGCGTGGCGGATCTGCGCCGGGGTCGACATGCCGGTGGAGAGGATGACCGTGCGGCCGGTGCCGCGCAGCGAGCGCAGCAGCTCGTCGTCGGTGAGGGAGGCCGAGGCGACCTTGTGGGCGGGGACGTCGAACTTCTCCAGGAAGGCGACGGCCTCGGTGTCCCACGGGGAGGCGAACCAGTCGATGCCGCGCTTCTTGCAGTGCTCGTCGATGGCGCGGTACTGGGTCTCGTCGAACTCGACGCGGTGACGGTAGTCGATGTAGGTCATCCGACCCCAGGGGGTGTCCCGCTCGATGTCCCACTGGTCGCGCGGGGTGCAGATCTCAGGGGTGCGCTTCTGGAACTTGACGGCGTCGCAGCCGGCCTCGGCGGCCACGTCGATCAGCGCGAAGGCGTTGTCGAGGTCACCGTTGTGGTTGATGCCGATCTCGCCGGTGATGTAGACGGAGTGGCCCGGGCCTGCGGTCTTGTCGCCGAGGGTGCGGATACGGGTGTTCATGGTGCTGATCCTTAGGAGTTGGGGGTGTTGAGCTCGGGTCCGAGGAGCCAGGCGGCGATCTCGCGGATCGCCCCCGAGCCGCCCGGGGTGACGGTGACCGCGCGGGCCGCGGCCCGTACGGAGTCGTGGGCGCTGCTCACCGCGACGGGCCAGCCGACGAGGTGGAAGCACGGAAGGTCGTTGACGTCGTTTCCGGCGTAGAGCACGCGCTGCGGGTCGATGCCCTCGGCCTCGCACCACTCCTTGAGGGCCCGGTCCTTGCGGTCGATGCCGTGCAGGACGGGGATCTTGAGCTTGCGGGCGCGGGCGGCGACGACGGCGTTCTGCTCGGTGGAGAGGATGAGGACGGGCAGTCCGGCGCGGCGCAGGGCGGCGATGCCGAGGCCGTCGCCGCGGTGCGCGGAGACGAACTCGCGACCCTCGGCGTCCAGGTGGACCCGGTCGTCGGTCTGCGTGCCGTCGAAGTCGAGGACGACGGCGTCGACGTCCGCGAAGCCGGGGGTGGCCGGGGTGTCGAGGAGCGGCGCGAGGACGCGGGCGCGGGCCAGGTCGTGCGGGTCGTCGATCTCCAGGACCCGGGCGGGGTCGGTGACGACGAGGGCCGTACGGCCGAAGAAGCGGTGCTTGTGGGTACGGAAGCCGGCCGCGTCCATGGCGTAGACGGCGCCGGTCTCCAGGTACTCGGGCTCCCGGTCCTGGCGGCGAGGGCGGTGCGCCTTGTCGTGGTTGACGCCGGTGGCGCCGCCCTCGACCGTCTCGCGCCACAGGAAACCGTGGGAGGGCGCGGCGGTGAAGGCCGTGTCTGCGGCGCCGGAGGTGATGCGCTCGACGGTCTCGGCGACCTCGGCGGAGCCGAGGAAGGGGCTGGTGCACTGGACGAGGAGGACCACGTCGGCCGGGCGGCCGTGGGTGGACTCGAAGACGTCCATGGCGTGCAGGACGGCGGCCTCGCTGGTGGCGGTGTCGCCGGCGATCTCGGCGGGGCGCTGCACCGCCTCGGCCCCCGCGGTGCGGGCGGCGGCGGCGATGCCGGCGTCGTCGGTGGAGACCACGACGTGGGTGACGGGGCGGGCGCCGAGGCAGGCCCGGACGGCACGGGCGACCAGGGGGACTCCGGCCACCGGGGCGAGGTTCTTGGCGGGCACGCCCTTCGAGCCGCCCCTCGCGGGGATCACGGCGAGGACGGTCGGCGGCGTGGCCGGCGTGGCGGTGGCGGACATCAGAGTTCTCCCAGGCGGCGGATGACGGGGGCGACGCGTTGCACGCCGTGGCGGTACGCGCCCCGCGCGGCCTCCCGGACGACCCTGCGCAGGCCGCTCTCGCGGGGCTCCGGCGCGGTGACGTCCAGGCGGTGGCGGGCGAGGATCCCGGGCAGGTAGCCGGGGGCCGTCTCCGTTGTGTAGTAGGGGGTGATCAGGGGGAGCGCGGGGAGCGCGAGGAGTTCGGTGACCCGGTCGCGGGCCGCGTCGAAGGCCGCGTCGTACGAGCCGTCGGACGCGACGCCCTGCCGGGCGAGCCAGGTCTCGTCGGGCGTCGGTGCGAGCCCCTTGTCGAGCCGGTCGAAGGAGGCGAGCAGGCCGGAGCCGACGAAGTGGTGGTTGCCGAGCGCCTCGCGGACCCCGAGGTCGGTGAGGATCGCGGTGGGGATGCGCCGGTGGAGGGCTTCGAGGGCGGCCGTGGAGGAGACGGTGACGAGCAGGTCGGTGCGGTCGAGGACCTCGCCCATGTGCCCGTACACGAGCTTGAAGTTGGCCGGCGGGTCGAGCTCGCGGACCAGCTTCTGGAACGGGAACTCCTCCAGGTGCGTGGTGTGTTCGCCCGGCTTGGACCGGAGCTTGAGGAGTACCTCGCGGTCCGGGTGGAGCCGGGCGTGCCCGATCAGTCGCCGCAGGACGTAGGCGCGTTCGGTCCGGGTGACCGGCACGGACGGCTGGGCGGCGAAGACCAGGGTGTCGCGGCCTGCCTCGGGGGTGTGCGGGGCGCCGCCGAGGAAGGGCAGCGCCGCCTCGACGACCGAGTCGGCTCCGGCGCCCACTCCTTCGTACACGGCGCGGAAACGCTCCGCGTCGTGACGGGAGTTGGCGAGGACGACATCGGCGCCGTGGCGCAGCAGCAGACCGTCGGTCAGCTTCTCGTAGACGACACCGACGTAGCCGGTGACGATCACGGGGCGCCGTTCCAGGCCCAGATCGGCCAGGCCCTGCAGGACGGCCCGGACGGCGCCGCCGACGAGGGCGAGCACGACGACGTCGTAACCCTCGCCGCGCGTCTCCGCGTCCCGTACCGCGCGCAGGAACTCCGCGCCCGTCACCTCGCGCGGGGTCGTCGTGGACACCCCGGTCTCGGCGAGCTGGCGTTCGGTGGGGGTGGCCCGTCCGCGCAGGACGAATCCGGTGGGTTCGGCGGTCGCCGTGGTGATGCGGCGCGCCGTGAGGGCGCCCCATTTCCACCGGGTGTCGGAGTCGGCGAGTACGGCGACCCGTACCGCTTCTCTGGTACTTGCTGGCACGCCGAGGACGCTAGAAGGGCATTCCGCTTTTCGGCCCAACTGAGCCACAACAAACGGTGAACAGAGCCTCTCCTCCTGTTGAAGTGGGTCGGGAACCGGACGTAAGGGGGCCGATTTCCTCCGCCGGTAAAGGCGGTTAATCGGCCCGCCGCTTGGTGTTCACCGAAAGGCTGCCCACCGGTCGGTGGGAATGCCGGGTCGGCACCTAGCGTCAACCGCGTGGTCAAGCTCTCCGTCGTCGTGCCGTTCTTCAACGTGCAGACATACGCCCCCGACACCCTCACGAGCCTGCGGGCCAACGCCCGAGAGGACTTCGAGTTCCTCCTTGTCGACGACTGCTCGTCCGACGGGACTCCCGAGCTCCTCGAACGGGCCGCGCGCGAGATCCCGGGTGCCGTCCTGATCAGGCACGCGCACAACGAGGGCCTCGCCACGGCCCGGAACACCGGCCTCGACGCCGCTCGCGGCGAGTACCTCACCTTCCTCGACGGGGACGACTGGCTCGCCCCCGGCTACTACTCCCGCCTGGTCGCCGCCGCCGAGGAACTCGGCTGCGACTTCCTGCGCACCGACCACGTCTCCGTCACCGGCAGGAACCGCGGCATCCGCCGCGCGCCGGTCCCCCGGCGCGGCGAGGTGCTGAACCCGCGGGACGCGATCCTGCCCTCCCACCGGACGACCTCCGTCGACTACCCGTACGCCTGGGCGGGGGTCTACCACCGGCGACTCCTGGACCGCGGCCTGCTGCACTTCACGCACGGGCTGCGGACCGCCGAGGACCGGCCGTGGATCTGGAAACTGCACCGCGAGGCGGAATCGTTCGCCGCGATCGGTGAACTCGGCGTGTTCTACCGGCGCGGAGTGTCGACCTCCCTCACCCAGATCGGCGACATACGGCAATTGGATTTCATTCGCGCTTTCGACCAGGTGATCGAGGAAACCGCGCAGGACCCGGACGCGGAACTTCTTCTCCCGAAGGCCGTCCGCACCTATTGCGCGGTGATTGCCCACCACGTCGGCTCGATAGAACGCTTCGAACCCGATGTGGCCCGCCGGTTGAAGGCGATGAGCGCGGGCGCGCTGCAACGCATGCCGCAGGACGTCCTCGACGAGGCCCTGACGGCCATGGGCGGGGACCGCGCGACGGTGCTGCGCAGACTGCGACGACGCCGTCCGGCACCGCCGCCGACACCGGGCGCGGGCCCGGGCGCCGGTACCGGCCCGGCCTCCGCGGAGGTGGCCGCGTGAGCACCCGCCGCACCACCCAGATCTTCTGCGCCTCCACCCTCTACGGCGCGGTGACGCTCGCCGCCGCCATGGACAGCGGCAGCTTCGGCCCCGCCGACCGCAGGATCCTCCTCGTCACCAACAACGCGGCCGTGCCGGAGACCACCCCGGCCCTCGACGAGGCCGAGGGCTTCGCGCACCTGCGCGGCCGCTTCGACTCCGTCCTGTCGTGGAACGAGACGATCTCCCCGCTCCACCCGGCCGGCTGGACCCCCCGGGCCAGTGATCTGCCGCTCCTCCAGCGCCATCTGCGCAAGCTCTGGAAGCTCGGCGACGACCTCGTCGAACTCGCCTTGGAATCGCTCCAGGTGACGCCCGCGCTCGCCATCGCCCAGTTGCTGCCCGACGCGCCGATCACCGTGTACGCGGACGGTCTGATGAGCTACGGGCCGACCCGCAACAAGATCGACCCGCTGATCGGCGGGCGCGTCGGCCGGCTGCTCCACCTGGACCTCGTCCCCGGGCTCGCGCCGCTGCTGCTCGCCGAGTTCGGGGCGGTGCCGGAGGCCGTACCGACGGAGGCGTTCACCAAGTGCGTCGACGAGCTGGCCGGGCCCGCCGCCACCGCCGGCTCAGGGGACGGGCCCGCGCTGCTCCTCGGCCAGTACCTGGCGGCGCTCAATCTGCTGACCGTCGCCGAGGAGGAGGAGCTGCACCTGCGGATGGTCCGGGGCGCGGTCGCCCGGGGCCACCGCCGGCTCGTCTTCAAGCCGCACCCGACGGCCCCCGACACCTGGTCGAAGGCCCTGGCGCAGGAGGCGGCGGCGCTCGGCGCCGAACTGACCGTCGAGGACCGGCCCGTGCTCGCCGAGGTGCTCTACCGCGAGCTGCGGCCCGCCCTCGTCGTCGGCTGCTTCTCCACGGCGCTGCTCACCGCGCAGACCTTCTACGGACTGCCGGTCGCCCGGGTCGGGACGCGTGGCCTGCTGGAACGCCTCACCCCGTTCCAGAACAGCAACCGCATCCCGCTCACCGTCGTGGACGCGGTCGTGCCGCCCCTGGAGGACGGTGCGGAGGGCAGTGCGGAGGTCGGGGGCGCGATCGCCACGGCCCAGCTGAACGACCTGGTCGCGGCGGTCGGCTTCGCGATGCAGCCGAAGATCCGGCCGGAGCTGCGGGAGCCGGCGGTACGGCACCTGTCCGGCCCGTTCGCCGAGCGCACCCGGCACCACTTCACCCGCCGCCGCCTCACCGTCCTGAACCTGCCCGGCGGCATCCCGCTCCCCCGGCACCCGAGGGTCCGCCGCCTGGCGCGGCGCGCACTGCGGCTGCGGAAGGCGCTGAAGAGGTAGCGACGCCGCGGCGGAAAGCGGCGGGCCCGGGCCCCGTGCGGGGGACCCGGGCCCGCAGGCCGTACGGGAGGCGTGTCCGGCGTCAGGCGCGGACGATCGCCTCCTGGATCTCCGTCACCCACTGCGAACGGTCCTCGGGGCACTCCAGGTACAGCTCACGCGCGTAGTGCCGCGTCTCGTACCCGTTGGCCTCGATCCAGCGGGCCAGCGTCTGCGCGGTCGGCAGGATCGTGTCCATCGAGCCCCGGTGGACGACGGTCGCCGCCTCCTCGATGCCGGGCAGCACGTGGACCTCGACACCCTCCACGACCGTCCCCTCCGGGACGGTCATGCCGGCGTGCACGAGGATCGAGCCGTCCCCCTTGCCCGCGTCCTCGTAGTACGCGATCCCCGGGCCGAACCCGGTGAGCCCCGCGGCCTCCAGGCGGCCGCACAGCTCGTCGTACAGGGGCCCGATGACCGGGCTGATGTCGTGCGGGCCGAAGCTCGCGGCGACCGCGCTCAGCTCGGCGATCCGGACGGCGGGGATCTTCTTGACGACGACGTCCTGGGTGGACATGCGTCCCTCGCTCTCGATGGCTCGGAGCCGCGCGCCGACCTGGGCGAGCCGGGCCCGCGACGCCGCCAGGGCCTCTTCCAGCTCGGCCTGGCGCAGACGCAGCATGCCCCGCAGCTCGTCCGCGTCGACCGTCTCGTCGAGGATCGCCCCCACCTGTTCGAGGGTGAAGCCGAGGTCCTTGAGCGCGATGACACGGTTGAGCAGGGCGAGCTGGTCCGCCGTGTAGAAGCGGTAGCCCGTGTGCGGGTCGACCCGGGCCGGGTGCAGCAGTCCGATGGCGTCGTAGTGACGCAGCATCCGGACCGACACCCGCCCGTGCCGGGCGAAGTCTCCGATGGTGAACATGACGACCCCTACGACACGCCCTCACACGATGTGAGAGTCAAGCGGCGCTGCTGAGCGACAGCTTCGCGGCGAAGCCGAGGAAGAGCGCGCCCGCTGCGGAGGTCGCCCCCGCCGAGAGCCGCCTGCGGCGCCGGAACGCGGTGGCGAGCCGGGTGCCGCCGAATATCAGCATCGTGAGGTAGAGGAAGCTGCCGATCTCCAGCAGGGTGCCGAGTACCAGGAAGGAGAGGGCCGGGTAGGCGTACGCGGGGTCCACGAACTGCACGAAGAACGAGATGAGGAAGAGGATCGCCTTCGGGTTGAACAGGCTGATGATGAGCGCCCTGCGGTAGGGGTTCTCCCCCGCCACCTGTACCTGTTCGGGCTCCTCGGCCGGCGTCTCCCCGCGCGAGCGCCACATCGCCCAGGCCGACCGCAGCATCCCGTACGCCATCCAGGCCAGGTAGCCCGCGCCCGCGTACTTCACGATCATGAAGAGCAGCGGCGTGGTCTGGAGCAGCGAGGCCGCGCCGAGCGCGGCCAGCGTCATCAGGACCGCGTCGCCGGTGAAGACGCCGGCAGCGGCCTTGTACCCGGTCCGGGTGCCCTTGCGTGCGGCGACGGACAGCACGTACAGCGAGTTCGGCCCCGGGAGAAGAATGATGAGGACGAGGCCTACGAGGTAGGTCGGAAGATCGGTGACACCCAGCATGAAGCGGAGTGTCGCATGTCAGTACGACACTCCGCCCGTGTGTTTCGCATCGCGGAAGATCAGAACGCGTCGGTCGGGCTGTAGGTGCCCCAGACGTCGCGGAGTGCGTTGCAGACCTCGCCGACGGTGGCGCGGGCCTTGAGGGCGTCCTTCATCGGGTAGAGCACGTTGTCGGTGCCCTCCGCCGCCTTCCTCAGTTCCGCGAGCGCCGCGTCCACCGTCGCCTGGTCGCGTTCGGCGCGCAGCGTGGCGAGGCGTGCGGCCTGCTGGGCTTCGATGGCGGGGTCGACGCGCAGCGGTTCGTAGGGTTCCTCGACGTCGATGGTGTAGCGGTTGACGCCGACGACGACCCGCTCTCCGTTGTCGGTCTCCTGGGCGATCCGGTAGGCGGAGCGCTCGATCTCGCTCTTCTGGAAGCCGTGCTCGATCGCGTTGACCGCGCCGCCCATCTCCTCGACCCGGCCCATCAGGTCCAGGGCCGCCGCCTCCACGTCGTCGGTCATCTTCTCGACGACGTAACTGCCGGCGAACGGGTCGACGGTCGCGGTGACGTCCGTCTCGTAGGCGAGGACCTGCTGGGTGCGCAGGGCGAGGCGGGCGGACTTGTCCGTCGGCAGGGCGATCGCCTCGTCGAAGGAGTTGGTGTGCAGGGACTGCGTCCCGCCGAGGACGGCCGCCAGGCCCTGGACGGCGACGCGGACGAGGTTGACCTCGGGCTGCTGCGCGGTCAGCTGCACGCCCGCGGTCTGGGTGTGGAAACGGAGCATCAGCGACTTGGGGCTCGATGCGCCGAACTCCTCCTTCATGACCCGCGCCCAGATCCGGCGGGCCGCCCGGAACTTCGCGACCTCCTCCAGGATCGTCGTGCGCGCCACGAAGAAGAACGACAGACGGGGTGCGAAGTCGTCCACGTCCATGCCCGCCGCGACCGCCGTGCGGACGTACTCGATGCCGTCGGCCAGGGTGAACGCGATCTCCTGCGCGGGCGAGGCCCCCGCCTCCGCCATGTGATAGCCCGAGATCGAGATCGTGTTCCACTTCGGGATCTCGGCCCGGCAGTACTTGAAGATGTCCGCGATCAGCCTCAGCGACGGCTTCGGCGGGAAGATGTACGTGCCCCGCGCGATGTACTCCTTCAGCACGTCATTCTGGATCGTGCCCGTCAACTGACCTGCCGGGACGCCCTGTTCCTCACCCACCAGCTGGTACATGAGGAGGAGCAGGGCGGCGGGGGCGTTGATCGTCATCGACGTCGAGACCTTGTCCAGCGGAATGCCGTCGAACAGGATCCGCATGTCGTCGACCGAGTCGATCGCCACCCCCACCTTGCCGACCTCACCCGAGGAGATCGGCGCGTCGGAGTCGTGGCCCATCTGCGTCGGCAGGTCGAACGCCACCGACAGACCCATCGTGCCGTTCGCGATCAGCTGCTTGTACCGGGCATTGGACTCCACCGCCGTACCGAAACCCGCGTACTGCCGCATCGTCCACGGCCGGCCCGTGTACATCGACCGATACACACCGCGCGTGAACGGATACCCGCCCGGCTCACCCAGCTTCTCCGCCGGGTCCCAGCCCTCCAGAGCCCCCGGCCCGTAGACCGGCTCGATGGGCAGTCCCGACTCCGACTCGCGCGTCATTGACAGTGCCTCCCGATAGCTTGTTACTCAGCAGTACTGGCCCTCGCGGCGGACTGTAGCGGCGGGCGTCCGAGCCATGGAGAGCAGCTCGCTGGGACCTTCCTCACAGCATGCGCGGATCGTGACCTACCTGCGCAACCGCACACGCGCGGGAAGCATCCCTACGTACACACGACTCGTCCCGGGGGGCAACGATGAAGCGGTCTTCTTCCGTCATACGCAGAGTGGTTCTGGCAGCGGCCTCGGTGGCCCTCGCGGCGGGCTGTACGGCCCAGGCGGCCGGCTCCGGAGGCGGCTCCGCGAGCCCGACGAAGGGGCCGACGACCTCAGCGCCCGCACCGGCCGCGTCCGGCACCGCGACCGATGCACCCACCGATGCCCCGACCGGGGACGGCAAGCCCCCGTCCCCCTCGGGCACGACGGCGACGCCCACCGATGCCCCCAGCGGGACGCCCGAGCCCGACGTCCTGATGGGTGACGGGGACGAGAACGAGCAGGTCCGCGAGCTGCAGGCGCGGCTGCGCCAGCTCGGGTACTTCGACCGGGCGCCCACCGGTTTCTACGGGACGATGACGGCCGGCTCGGTCAAGGCCTTCCAGAAGAAGCAGGGTCTGCCCCGGACGGGTTCGGTCGAGGAGGCGACCTGGCAGCGGCTGCTCGGCGCGAGCCGGAAGCCGACCGCCGATGAGCTGAAGCCGTCGACCACCAACCAGCTGGACACCCCGGACGCGCGGTGCATGACGGGCCGGGTGCTCTGCATCAGCAAGGAGAGCCGGACCCTCGCCTGGATGATCGACGGCAAGGTCGTGTCGGCCATGGACGTCCGCTTCGGTTCGGAGAACACCCCGACCCGTGAGGGCACGTTCACCGTCGAGCGCAAGGTCCGTCAGGACTGGTCGCGGCTCTACCACACGCCGATGCCGCTCTCGATGTACTTCAGCCGTGGCCAGGCGGTGCACTACTCGGCGGACTTCGCGGCCCGCGGCTACAACGGGGCCTCGCACGGCTGCGTCAACGTCCGGGACCGGGCCAAGCTCACGGCCCTCTTCGACCAGGTGAAGGTCGGCGACAAGGTCGTCGTCCACTGGTGATCCGGGAGGGGCTCGACCGGTGACCCGGGAGGGGAAGAGAGAGGGCGCGGGTGGGACCGGGGGAACGTGCCCCACCCGCGCCGAGTGCGCGGAGCCGTAGGTACGGGGGGAACCCCGGCTCACTGCGCGGCCGATGACCAGTCGGCTCACTCTGTACTGCGCCGACGGGCCGAGAAGTGTTACACCGGGAGCGGAACGCGTGCGGTGACGCCGATCCCGAGGGGGAGTACGGCGGTGAGCCGGGCGGAATCCGGGGCCGAGGGCAGTGCCGTGTCGCGGCGGTCCGTGCCGCCGCCACCGGTGTCGCCGCCCGAGTCGCCCCTGTCGCCGTCGCGCCCGTCGCCGGGCTTGCCGTCGTCCTTGGCGTCGCCGTCGGAGTCCTTCGAGTCGTCCTTGCCGCTGTCTTTGCCGCCGTCTTCGGGCGCGCTCGTGGCGCCGCCGAGGATGCGGTCGCAGTAGCGGCGCAGGGTTTCGCCCGCACGCAGGGTGTTCATGAGCCCCTGCCGACCGGTCGCGTCGAGCTTCCCGGACCGGTACTCACGGCAGGCCTTGGCGACCCTCTCCCAGGACTTCGTACCGCCCGGGTCGCCGCCCGTGCCGCCGCTCTCCTTGCTCGTACCGCCCGGCCCCGTGCCCGTCGTGTCGGTGCTCGCACCCGGCGTGCTCGTGCCCGGCTTCGGGGTGCCCGGTCCCCGGGTCTCCGTGCCGTGGCCGTCGGGGCCTCCGGTGGGCGGTGCCGTGGTGCCGGTGGCATCGCCGGCCGTGGGGGACGCGCCGGGCGTGGGGTCGTCGCCGCCCGGCCGCGTCGGGGGTGTCTCGGGGTCCTGGCGTATGCCGGGGTCCTCCGAGACGAGCGGGTCGGTGGTCTCCCCCGCCGTGACGGAGCTGGCGGGCGCGGGACCCACCATCGGCAGCACACCTGTTCCCGCGGCGACGGCGACCCCTCCGACGGTGACGGCGGCGACCGCGGCGGCGAGTCCGTACCGGAAGGAACGTCCCCAGCGGCGGCTCGGGGCGGAGGACGGGACGGCGGCGAGCCGCACCCGGCCGAGTTCGGCGCGCTCGGTGCGGCCGGCCGGCCCCGCGGCGACGGGGGCGGCGGCGCGCTCGGCGGCGGCCTTGCGGAAGGCGGCGAGCGCGGCGGCCTCGCCCGGAAGTTCGGCGTGCGCGGCCGGGAGGACCGCCGGGGTGCGAGCCGCGTCGAGGGCTCCCGCGAGCCGCTCGGCCTGGGAACGCGCGTGGTCGTCGACGGCATCGACCGGCTCGCCGCGGAGCAGCCGCTCCGCGGCCTCCTGGTCGAGCCACTGGTACCGCTCGTCGGCCATCACATGTCCTTCTGCGTACGCGGACGTGATTGCGTCACACCACCCGGGGTCACGGACCCCGGCACGCGCCCGCGTTGCGGAGGCACACCGTCCAGCGGGACGACGTCCTCGTCGGTGCCGTCGGGACCGGTCGCCTCGCCGTCGACGCCGAGGAGTTCGGCGAGCTTCTTGAGGCCGCGGTGGGCGGCGGTGCGGACGGCTCCGGGGCGTTTCCCCAGGGTGTCGGCGGCGGTCTTGGCGTCGAGGCCGACGACGACGCGCAGGACGACGGCCTCGGCCTGGTCCTGCGGGAGCTGGGCGATCAATTGCATGGTGTGGCCGGTGGCCAGTGCCTCCAGGGCTTCGCCCGCGGTGTCGGACGCGGCGGGCTTGTCGGTGAGTTCGGTCTCGTCGGCGCCGACGGCGGGGCGCCTGCCGCGCATCCTGACGTGGTCGAGGGCGCGGTTGCGGGCGATCCGGGCCGCCCAGCCACGGAAGCGGTCCGCGTCGCCGTCGAAGCGGTCGAGGTCGCGGGCGATCTGAAGCCAGGCCTCCGAGGCGACGTCCTCGGCCTCGGTGTCGCCGACCAGTGTGCGTATGTAGCCGAGCAACCGTGGATGCACGGCGCGATACACAGTACGGAAGGCGTTCTCGTCCCCGTCCTGAGCAGCGAGCACCGCGGTCGTCAGCTCCGCGTCGTCCCCCAGCACTCCCCAAACCCTGTTCGTCGGTCGCGTCGTCGCTTCATCGCGGCTGGTCACCACCGCCACGCTGCCTCGCGCATCTGCACGCTACGTCGTGTCGCGGCGCCGCGTCCACGCGGTCCGGGGTCTTTGTACAACTTGCAACCTTCGAGCGGTGGTGTGCGCGATGCCTCCGGCAAAGTCACGCTGCGCGCGGTGTGACAGAAACCGCACCCCTGGCGCTGAAAGGAGTACGGAGCCGTGCTGCGGCTCCGTGGACGACGGCCGGGGTCTCTCCTGTGGGGGGTGGCGACCCCGGCCGTCTCCCTTTTTCCCCTGCTTCCCCCCGTTTTCAGGGTGTCAACCGACGGTTGACAGTCCACGACTGTCAACCTAAGGTTGCCTCATGACGAATCCAGTCGGCATGAATGTCCCTGTCCGTCTCGACGAGCTCATCGACGCGATCAAGAAGGTCCACCCCGACGCCCTGGACCAACTCTCCGACGCGGTCATCGCGGCGGACCACCTCGGCGATGTCGCCGACCACCTCATCGGCCACTTCGTGGACCAGGCCCGGCGCTCGGGCGCCTCCTGGACCGACATCGGCCGCAGCATGGGAGTCACCCGCCAGGCAGCCCAGAAGCGTTTCGTCCCCAAGGACCCGGACGCGGAGAAGATGGACGCGAGCGCGGGTTTCGGCCGCTTCACCCCCCGGGCGCGGAACGTCGTCGTCTCCTCCCAGAACGAGGCCAGGAACGCCGGGAACGACGAGATCCTCCCCGCCCACCTGACTCTCGGCCTGCTCGCCGAGCCCGAGGGGCTCGCGGCGCTCTGGATCGCCTCGCAGGGCGTGACCGTCGACCAGGTCCGTGAGACCGTCACGGCGACCCTGCCGCCGGCCGCCGCCGAGATGCCCGCGCTCGTCCCGTTCGACACGGCAGCGAAGAAGGTCCTGGAGCTGACGTTCCGCGAGGCACTGCGCCTCGGCCACAACTACGTCGGCACCGAGCACATCCTGCTCGCCCTCCTGGAGCACGAGGACGGTACGGGCGTGCTGACCGGCCTCGGACTCGACAAGGTCACGGCGGAGCAGCAGATCGCCGAGACGATCGCCTCGGCGACGATCGTGGCCCCGGAGGAGGGTTCCTAGGAACCTCAGGCGGTGCGGGCCCGGCGCGAGACGACCGCGCGCAGCACCCGGCCACCCTCGACGGAGAGTTCACGGGCCCGGCGCAGACCGGTCGGGCCGTGGGCGACCGATTCGAGGACGGCCTGCTGGCGGCGGAGTTCTCCGGCGAGCAGCGGGCCCGCACCGTCGCCGTCCCCGGCGCGGCAGCGCTCGACGAGACCGTCGGGCGCCTCGGCCGCGTCGTACCGCCCGTGCAGGGCGAGGGCGGTGACGGAGCACGCACCGGCCCAGACGCGCAGGGCCTCGGCCGTCCAGGCGGCCGGGGCCTCCGCCAGCATCCGGCGTACGTCCTGGGCGTCCTCCGTACCGTCGGCGTCCAGCTCGACGCGGGCCTTGGCGACGGCCTCGCCCCAGGCGTCGCCGTCGCCGCGTGCGACGGCCGCCCACGCGGGCCGCAGGGCGTCGCCCCGGTCGCCGGCGAGCAGCGGGAGGCAGCGGTCGAGGCAGGCGAGCCCGGCCGCGGCCAGCCCTCGCTCGTCGGCCCCGTCGATCAGTTCCAGCAGGTTCCGGCCAGTCGCCGACGCCATGGACGCCTCCTTGCCACCCGATGCGGACTCAGTACGTCCACTACTGCGCCGAGGGGCGCTATTTCGTCACTGTGCGGCCGGAATCATGCCAGTGGCCTTGGCGTGCTGCATAGAGGTCAGACGGCGTACGAAAAGGATCGCGAGGACGGCGGCGGCGATGTCGAGGACAAAGCCCGCGAGGGACCACTGGCTCGCGGCGTTGTAGTCGCCGGTGGTCTCCGCCGTCTTGTACATCTGACCGGAGATCCAGTTCACCAAGGTGGCGACGATCCAGCACGTCCACCAGCCGTTGAGCAGCGTCAGCTCCCGCTTGCCGTCGGCGGCGTACGGCTCCCAGCGGCTGGCCCGCCAGATCTCCACGGCGACCGCTCGCGGGATCCAGAAGTTGCCGATCGGAATGAACCAGCCGCCGATGGCATAGCCCGGCTTCCGGGTCTGCAGGTCACCGGCCCAGACTTCGGCGTTCTTCCGCAGTCTGTAGAACCAGATGATGAAGACGATCCCCGTCGCCACGTACAGCGTGAACGACATGCTGTACGCCAGGTTCAGGTCGAGCGCCCCGAACCTGGCCGGGTCGTAGTACTCCGTCTCGTCGGCCGCCAGGTCACGGACGTCGGCGAGGCCGAGCAGGACGTCGAAGACGATGTTGCCCGCCAGCAGGGCCACGACGGCGCGCGAAAGGCCGTTCGGATTTTGGAGCGTGAGCATGTGGTTCCCCCCAAGGAACATGCGGCGGCCTGGTGGCCGCCGCCGGGGGAACGTACGCGATCCGGACCGATCGCGTCCACGATGAGGATCAGCGCACCTGCGTCGCCAGCGCCCTGAACTGTTCCCAGGTCAGCGTCGGGGTCCGCGCGTCCCAGACCTTCTGGGCGAGGGCCGTCAGCGGCATGCGAATGCCGGCCGCCACCTGGGTCTGTGTCTGGGCCGCCGACAGGTCGCACCAGACCGCGAGCCGGGCGCCCAGGATCTGGGGGGCGTACCGGGCGGCGACCGATGTCGTTCCGCGCAGGACCAGGGGGGTCCACTGCTCGTAGATGCGGCGGCCCGTGGGGTACGTGAACTGGTTCGGCTCGCCAAGGACGTAGTACAGGTACTCGTCGTTGAGGTTCACGACCTTGCGGCCCTCGGCCAGGTACTCGGCGGGCGGGCGGGCGCCGATCTCCTTGCCCGTCCAGTACTCGACCTCGATGCGCCGGTCGGCGGTGACGACGCCGCCGCGGAAGAACCCGTCGTTCCAGGCCTTGGCCGTCTTCCCGGCCGCGCGCACCACGGCGGCGCGGTCGTTCAGCCAGCCCTCCGCCAGGTCCTGGACGCCGGCCTGGGGCCCGTACTTCTGCCGGGCGGCCGTGGCGAGCTGCGGGTAGGAGGTGGAGGGGCTGCGGACGGTCAGCGCCTGGTACTCGTCGGCGCCGACGTGGAACCAGCCGCCGGGGAAGAGCGCGGAGTACTCGCGCAGCAGATCGTCGACGATCCGCGCCGAGGCCGGCTTCGAGATGTCGATGGCGCCCTGGCGCGGGACGCCCTGGACGTTGCGCAGCTGCAGGTCCGGGTGGGCGCGCAGGACGGCGCCGAGGTGTCCGGGCGAGTCGATCTCGGGCACGACGGTGATGTGCAGGCTCTGCGCGAGGGCGAGGATCCGGCGCACCTCGGCCTTGCTGAGGTGCTGGGCGGAGACGATCTCGGGGTGGCTGTCGGAGGCGATCCGGAAGCCCTGGTCGTCGGAGAAGTGCAGGCCGAACTGGTTGAGCTTGAGGTCGGCCATCTCGCGGAGCCGGTCCTCGATCCAGCCGGCGGTGAAGTACTTGCGGGCGATGTCGACGTTCAGTCCGCGCTGGGGCTTGGCGGGCGCGTCGGTGACGACGCCCTCGGGCATCGCGCCGGAGCCCTTCACCGATTGCTTGAGGGTGCGGGTGCCGTAGAAGACGCCCGCCTCGTCGGGGCCGCTGATCCGGACCCGGTTGTCGCGGACGGTCAGGGTGTACGACTCGGGGGCGCCGGCCCCGCCGAGGGCCAGCTCGACGTCCCCGGGCCCGGCGGCGACGGCGCCGCGGTACGGGATGCCGAGTTCCCCGGCGAGCAGTTTCCCCTCGTCGGCGAGGCCCGTGCTGTTCGCGGCGATGACGACGCCGGCGGGGGCCGCGGGCTTCCAGCCGGGGCCGCGGGCGGCCTCGTGGTCGCGGACGGCGGGGATGGTGCGGGGCGCGGTGGAGAGGGGGTAGGTCCGGGTCGGTGTGGGTGTCGGGCTGGGCGGCGCGCTGGTGGGCGCCGCGCTCGCGGACGTACCGGAGGACGTGTCGGCGGGGGCGGCGGCGGACGTGCCCGAGACGGAGGGTGAACCGCTGGAGCAGGCCGCCACGGTGGCCAGTGCCACCGCGGTCGCCAGAAGTGCGGGGCCCTTGTGGGGCCCTCGTATGGAGTACCGCATCATTCGGAATCCTCCCGTACGGCGGGCGGTCCGGCCAATCGGGGGACATCGCGGGACATCACGGCGGGCGGACCGGAACCCTTTCGTCCATCACCTGTTCCGAAACTCTCCCTTCCGGGTGAAATTCGCGCATCCGTCGGACACTTCCCTCGTCCCGTCGGTAACGTTGCGTCACACCCACCCCATCGCGCCCGTCCCCCGCGCGATCGCCCCACCCGTCCCGGAGTACCGGAGCCCACGCTGACCAGCGACACCCATGTCCCCTGCCGCAAACCGGGCTCCAAGGACACGTCTGCCATACCCGCCCAGCACAGGGGCTCCCAGCTCCATGGGCTCGCGGGCTTCAACGCGGCCTCGCCCGCCGAGGCCGAGACCGTACTCCTCTCCTGCTGCCACAGCCGGCGCTGGGCCGAACGGGTGGCGGCGCACCGTCCGTACCCCACCGTGGACGCCCTGCTCGCCGCCGCCGAGGAGGCCGGGTACGACCTGTCCCGCGCGGACCTCGACGAGGCCCTGGCCGCCGAGTCCTCGGCCCTGCCGCACCCCGACGCCCCGCCTGCCGCGCGGACCGCGCTGCGGGCCGCCCATGCCGCGTACGAGAGCAGCTTCGGACACGCGTTCGTGATCAGCCTCGACGGAGTGCGGCCCGGAGAGCGTCTCGACCAGGTATTGGCAGGCATTCGGTCACGTCTCGGCAACGAACCGGAGGAAGAACGCGTGATCGCCACCGATGAACTCAGGCGGCTCTCCCGCGCACGGCTGGCGTTCCGCCTCGCGGAGGGCCTCACACCGCGACACTCCGGCCCGTGATTCCGTCCGGAATGCGGCGATTCCGGCCTGTGCGATAGCCCGTCCGTGCCTGTTTGATCACACCGATGGACCCCGCGCGAGCGAACCGACAAGTCGTCGCTACGATGACCGGGGCCGGTGGACCGTACCCGGCCGGGTCAGACCGACAGAGAAGCCGGCCGACCCTGATCCCCGCTCCCGGAGGGTTTTTCCGTGCCGGCTGGAACGCTGTACCGCGGCCGGGAAGGAATGTGGAGCTGGGTGGCTCATCGAGTCACCGGCGTCCTCATCTTCTTCTTCCTGTTCGTACACGTGCTGGACACCGCTCTCGTCCGCGTCTCCCCCGAGGCGTACGACGAGGTCGTCGCGACCTACAAGACGCCGATCGTCGCTCTCCTTGAGTACGGCCTCGTCGCTGCCATCCTCTTCCACGCGCTGAACGGTCTCCGTGTCATCGCCGTGGACTTCTGGTCCAAGGGCCCGCGCTACCAGAAGCAGATGCTCTGGACCGTCGTGGGCATCTGGGTCGTGCTGATGGCGGGCTCGCTGTACCCCGTCCTCGGCCACGCCGCACGTGAACTGTTCGGGAGCTGACGCCAGATATGTCTGCTGACACCACCTCCACCGCGATCGGTCCCGTCGAGGGCGGCGCCCACTACGACGTGGACAACCCCGCGCCGTTCATCGAGGCCCCGCGCAAGCGCACCGGCAAGACCCCGCGCGCGACCCGTGGCAACTTCGAGATGGCCGCGTGGCTCTTCATGCGCCTCTCGGGCGTGGTCCTCGTCGTCCTGGTCCTCGGCCACCTGCTGATCCAGCTCTTCCTCGACGGCGGCGTCTCCAAGATCGGCTTCGCCTTCGTGGCCGGCCGCTGGGCGTCCCCGTTCTGGCAGGTCTGGGACCTGCTGATGCTCTGGCTCGCCATGCTGCACGGCGCCAACGGCCTCCGTACCGTCATCAACGACTACGCGGAGCGGGCCAACACGCGCCTGTGGCTCAAGGGCCTGCTGTACACCGCCACGGTGTTCACCATCCTTCTGGGCACGCTGGTGATCTTCACCTTCGACCCGAACATCCGCTAGGCACGGGGCTGAGGTAATCCACGTCATGAAGATCCAGATCCACAAGTACGACACCGTCATCGTCGGCGCCGGTGGCGCCGGCATGCGCGCCGCCATCGAGTCGACGAAGCGCAGCCGCACCGCCGTGCTGACGAAGCTCTACCCCACCCGGTCCCACACGGGCGCCGCGCAGGGCGGCATGGCCGCCGCGCTGGCGAACGTGGAGGAGGACAACTGGGAGTGGCACACCTTCGACACGGTCAAGGGCGGTGACTACCTGGTCGACCAGGACGCCGCCGAGATCCTGGCGAAGGAGGCCATCGACGCCGTCCTCGACCTGGAGAAGATGGGCCTGCCGTTCAACCGCACCCCGAACGGCACCATCGACCAGCGCCGCTTCGGCGGTCACTCCCGCAACCACGGCGAGGCCCCGGTCCGCCGGTCCTGCTACGCCGCGGACCGCACCGGCCACATGATCCTCCAGACGCTGTACCAGAACTGCGTCAAGGAGGGCGTGGAGTTCTTCAACGAGTTCTACGTCCTGGACCAGCTCATCGTCGAGGTCGACGGCGTCAAGAAGTCCGCCGGTGTGGTCGCGTACGAGCTGGCCACCGGTGAGATCCACATCTTCCAGGCCAAGGCCGTGATCTACGCCTCCGGCGGCACGGGCAAGTTCTTCAAGGTGACCTCCAACGCGCACACGCTGACGGGTGACGGCCAGGCGGCCTGCTTCCGCCGCGGTCTGCCGCTGGAGGACATGGAGTTCTTCCAGTTCCACCCGACGGGCATCTGGCGCATGGGCATCCTGCTGACGGAGGGCGCCCGCGGTGAGGGCGGCATCCTCCGCAACAAGGACGGCGAGCGCTTCATGGAGAAGTACGCGCCGGTCATGAAGGACCTCGCGTCCCGTGACGTCGTCTCCCGCTCCATCTACACGGAGATCCGCGAGGGCCGCGGCTGCGGTCCCGAGGGCGACCACGTCTACCTGGACCTGACGCACCTTCCGCCGGAGCAGCTCGACGCCAAGCTCCCGGACATCACCGAGTTCGCCCGTACGTACCTCGGCATCGAGCCGTACACGGACCCGATCCCGATCCAGCCCACCGCGCACTACGCCATGGGCGGCATCCCGACCAACGTCGAGGGTGAGGTCCTCTCGGACAACACCACCGTCGTCCCGGGCCTGTACGCGGCCGGCGAGGTCGCCTGTGTCTCCGTGCACGGCGCCAACCGCCTCGGCACCAACTCGCTGCTCGACATCAACGTCTTCGGCAAGCGCTCGGGCATCGCCGCGGCCGAGTACTCCGCCAAGCACGACTTCGTCGAGCTGCCGGAGAACCCGGAGTCGCTGGTCGTCTCGCAGATCGAGAAGCTGCGCAACTCCACGGGCAACGAGCGGGTGGCCGACATCCGTCGTGAGCTCCAGGAGACGATGGACGCCAACGTGATGGTGTTCCGTACGGAGCAGACCATCAAGACGGCCGTCGAGAAGATCGCCGAACTGCGCGAGCGCTACGAGAACGTGTCCATCCAGGACAAGGGCAAGCGCTTCAACACGGACCTCCTGGAGGCCGTCGAGCTGGGCAACCTGCTCGAACTGGCCGAGGTCATGGCCATCTCGGCCCTGGCGCGCAAGGAGTCCCGCGGCGGTCACTACCGCGAGGACTACCCGAACCGCGACGACGTCAACTTCATGCGCCACACCATGGCGTACCGCGAGGTCGGCGAGGACGGCTCCGAGACCGTCCGTCTCGACTACAAGCCGGTCGTCCAGACCCGCTACCAGCCGATGGAGCGTAAGTACTGATGGCTACCCCCGTACTGGACAAGGTCGAGGCGGAGTCCGCCGCCTCCCCGTACATCACGGTCACGATGCGGATCCGCCGCTTCAACCCCGAGGTGTCGGACGCGTCGGTCTGGGAAGACTTCCAGATCGAGATCGACCCCAAGGAGCGTGTGCTCGACGCCCTCCACAAGATCAAGTGGGACGTCGACGGCACGCTGACCTTCCGTCGCTCGTGCGCGCACGGCATCTGCGGCTCGGACGCGATGCGGATCAACGGCAAGAACAGGCTCGCCTGCAAGACGCTGATCAAGGACCTCAACCCCGAGAAGCCGATCACGGTCGAGGCCATCAAGGGCCTCACGGTCCTCAAGGACCTCGTGGTCGACATGGAGCCGTTCTTCCAGGCGTACCGGGACGTCATGCCGTTCCTGGTCACCAAGGGCAACGAGCCGACGCGCGAGCGTCTGCAGACCGCCGAGGACCGCGAGCGCTTCGACGACACCACCAAGTGCATCCTGTGCGCCGCGTGCACGTCGTCCTGCCCGGTCTTCTGGAACGACGGCCAGTACTTCGGTCCGGCCGCGATCGTCAACGCGCACCGCTTCATCTTCGACTCGCGTGACGAGGCCGGTGAGCAGCGCCTGGAGATCCTGAACGACAAGGACGGCGTGTGGCGTTGCCGCACGACGTTCAACTGCACGGACGCCTGCCCGCGTGGCATCGAGGTCACCAAGGCGATCCAGGAAGTGAAGCGCGCGCTGATCACGCGTCGTTTCTGACCGTTCCTGGTTCGGTGTTTCGGCCCGCTTCTGTACGCTGCGGCGTGCAGGAGCGGGCTTTTTCTTTGTGAAGGACGGGGACTGATGAGCGAACCGAACCCTTACCGGTCGGAGGAGTACGAGTGGGGTCCCGGGCAGCAGCAGCCGGGCACGCCCGCCTACGGGTACCCGCACACTCCGGAGTACCCGCAGACTCCGGCGTACCAGCCGACCCTGCCGGGCGGCGTGCCGGTGCCGCCGCAGCAGCCGCCCGTGCCGCAGCAGCACGGGGGCGCCCCGGTGCTGAGCCTGGGTGACATCACCGTGGTCGGCGACCAGATCATCACGCCCGCCGGTGCGATGCCCCTCAAGGGTGCCGTGTGGAACGCGACGGACATGTCGCGGACCGAGGAGAAGATGCCCACGGTCGCGATCGTGCTGGCGATCGTCTTCTTCATCTTCTGCCTGCTGGGTCTGCTGTTCCTGCTCATGAAGGAGAAGACGACCACCGGCTTCATCCAGGTCACGGTGACCAGCGGCGGCCGGCACCACTCGACGATGATCCCGGCACGCGGCCCGGACACCTTCAACTGGGTGATGGGTCAGCTCAACTACGCGCGGTCGCTGAGCATGTGAGCGGTCGTCATCGACGAGGGGGCGCCCGAGGGCGCCCCTTCGGCGTTTCCGGGCACCCTCGGGGGCGTCGGTGCTACCAGTGGCGGGTCGGCTCCGCCGACTCCGCCTCGACCATGACGCGGCGCAGCATGTCGTTGAGGAGGTCGCGCTCCTCGGGGGTGAGGACGCCGAGCAGCCGGTACTCCTCGTGGCCGAGGACGTCCATCGCGCCGAGCCAGGTCTCGCGGCCGGCGGCGGTGAGCTCGACGACGACCCGGCGCCGGTCGGTGGTGGACTGGGTGCGGCGGACGAATCCGCGCTTCTCCAGGGCCTCCAGGCGGCCGGAGACGGAAGCCGGGGCCAGGTCGAGGTCCTGGGCCAGCTCGGAGGGGGCGGCGCTGCCGCCACGGCCGGCGATCTTGTGCAGGGTGTCGAACTCGTGGCGTTCCAGGTCGAAGTCGACGAGGGACTGCTCCCGGACCCGGCGGAGGTGGACGGAGAGCTTCTTCATCCGGGTGACGGCGCCTTCGACGACGGGGTCGAGGCCGGGCAGGACGGGCTGCCAGCGGGCGACGTGGTCGTCGGTCCAGTCGCGTGGCTCGCTCGGCGTACGCGGCTCCTCGGGTTGCGCCATGGGGTGATCGTACGTCGCCGCCCCCGTTCCCCCACCCCGAGTTCTTTCGTTTCCGAATATTTCGTTGACGAATTATTCGGTACCGAAATACCTTGCGTGTCATGACCACTACCACCGCCCCGGCGCCCCCACCTGCCCCGCACCCCCTGCGCACCCGCTCCTTCCGGCTGCTCTTCACCGGCCGCACCCTCTCCCTCCTCGGCGACGCGGCGATCCCCGCCGCCCTCGCCCTCGCCGTCCTGGAGGCCACCGGCTCCACCACGGCGCTGGCCCTGGTCCTCGGCTGCGCGATGGTGCCCAAGCTGCTCCTGCTGCCCCTCGGCGGCGTGGTCGGCGACCGCTTCGACGCCCGCACGGTCGCCCTCACCACCGATCTCGTACGCTGCGGTACCCAGCTGCTCGTCGGGATCCAACTCCTCGGCGGTGCGCCGAGCCTGGCCGTCCTCGCCGTCGCCGAGGCGCTCGGCGGCGCCGCCGGGGCCTTCGCCATGCCGACCGACTCCCCCCTGGTGAAGGGGACGGTGGCGGCCGAGTCGCTGCACCGGGCCAACGCGGCGATGAGCGTCGCCCGCAGCGCCACCCGGCTCGGCGGTCCCGCACTCGCCGGCACCCTGGTCCTGACCGTGGGGCCGGGCTGGGCGTTCGTCCTCGACGCGGCGACCTTCGCCGTCAGCGCGCTGATCCTGACGGCGGTACGGGTGAAGCGGGTGCCGATCCCGCGCCGCTCGCTCCGCGCCGACCTCGCCGAAGGCTGGCAGGAGGTCCGCTCCCGGGACTGGTACTGGACCAGCCTGATCGGCCACAGCGCCTGGAACGGCGCCGCGGCCGTCCTGATGACCCTCGGCCCCGCCGTCGCCGTGCAACGGCTCGGCGGCGGCACCACCTGGGTCGTCCTGCTCCAGGTCGGCGCCGTCGGCTACCTCCTCGGGGCCCTGCTCGCCGACCGCGTCACCCCCCGACGCCCGGTCCTCACGGCGAACCTCGGGCTCGCCACGTACGCCCTGCCGCTGATCCTGCTCGCGGTCGCCGCGCCCGCGCCCCTGACGATCGCGGCCTACGGACTCGCACAGGCCGGGCTCGGCTTCCTCTCCCCCGTGTGGGACACCGCCGTCCAACGAGCGGTCCCCGCCCACGCGCTGGCCCGGGTCACCTCGTACGACTGGCTGCTCTCCCTCGCCGCCATGCCCCTGGGCTACACACTGGCCCCGCTCGCGGCCTCGACCTGGGGCCCCGAGGTGCCACTCCTCGTGGCGGCCGTGCTCGTGGGCGGCTGCTGCGCCGCGACGGCGCTCGTGCCGGGGGTCAGGCGCCAGACGTGAGCGTCGCTGTCGGTGGGGTCCTCTACCGTCGTGGGCATGGCGGAGAACACGACGGAAGGCCCTGGAGCGGCCATGGAGCCGCTCGGCGCCCCGGACGCGCGGGGTCGCCGGGAACGGGCGCTCGCACTCCACCTGCGGGCGTGCCGCGGCACGGGGGGCGGGGTGGACGCGGCCCTCGTCGAGCTCTCGGCACAGGAGTTGGACTGGAGCACCGAGGAATCGGACGTGCTCCTCGCACGGCTCGTGGGGAAGGACGCGAAGGTCGCACCGCACGAACTCCAGGGCGCATTCCCGACCTTGGTGCCGATCGCGCTCGCGGCGGCCGAGCAGGCCGAGGAGTTCGACCGGGCCCGGCTGGGCTCGCTGCGACGGACGGCCGAGTCGTCGCCCGCCCTGCGGGGTGACGCGGGCGCGGCGCTTCGGGACCGGATGGACGCCCTGCTGCGGCGGGAGCCGCCGTTCGTGCCCGGCAGACTCCCCCACCATCTCCTCGACGGGCTCGACGCGTACGGCCCGGCGATGCGCGCCGCGCACGCGGAGCTGCTCACGGGTGCGGGCGTGCCGCCCTTCCTCGGGCACTGCGCCCTCCTCGACAGAACGCGTCCCACGCGGACGTGGCGCCGGCGGGCGGCGGTCCTGCTCGCGGAGGCCGCGCGTGGGGACGAGGTCGTGCGGCGCCTTCTTGAGGGCATCTCCGCGCAGCCCGAGCACCGTATGAGCGACCTCGACCCCTTGGTCATGGCCACCCGGGGCATCGCGGGGAGCACCAACACGTCCCTCGTGCGCGGCCTGCTCCGGACGGCGCCCGACATCGACGCCGACTGGGTCGTCCCGCTCGTGGGGGCCGTCGCACTGCACGCGGGCACCGGCCCGGACGGCTCCGGAGGGGCCTGCCGCAGCAGGCCCCTGGCCACCGCGGCCGTCGCGGCCCTCGGTGACGCGTGCGGGGGTAACCGGGGCGAGGAGGCCGCTCGATGGCTCGGCCGGCTGTCGGGGACGGTACGCAACCGCCCGGTGGCCAAGGAGATCGCCAAGGCCCTGGAGAGCCTCGCCGCCTCCCCTGGCTGATCGGCCGGACATCCCCGCGGCCCCGGCCCCCCGACACTCCTCGGACACCCCCTAGCGGCTCGCCGTCTCCGTCAGGAAGGTGACGAGCAGGCGGGCGGTCTCCTCCGGGCGTTCCAGGGCCGGGAGGTGTCCGGCCCAGTCGAGGTCGACGCGGTGGGCGGCGGGCAGGACACGGGTGAGGGTGTCGGCGATCGCCCGGAAGTCGGGGAGGTCGTGGGCCCCGATGGCGACGAGGGCCGGGACCTCGATCCCGGCGAGGTCGTCCGTGGTGACCCCGGCGTCGACGGGGGCGAACTCCTCGGGGGCGGCGAGCTGGACGTCGAAGGCGCGCCGCTGCATCTCCCGGACGAGGGCGCGGGCCTCGGGTCCGGCCTCGGGGCCGAGCCAGGTGTCGACGTTGAGTTCGACGGCGCCGTCGAGGTCGCCCCCGTCGAGCATGTCGTCCTCGCGCGCGCCCCAGGCCCGCAGTTCCTCGCCGGGCTCGAAGTCGGGGATCCCGGGGGCGAGCAGGGCGAGGGCGGAGACGTGACCGGGGTGGCGGACGGCGACTTCGAGGGCGACCTCGCCGCCGAAGGAGGAGCCGACGACGGCGGCCCGCTCGACGCCGAGGTGGTCGAGGAGGTCGCGGACGTCGTCGGCGTGGGTGTGCGGGGCGTCGACGGGGGTGTCCCCGAAGCCTCGGAGGTCGCAGCGGACGACCCGGTGCCCGGCCTCGGCGAGGGCGTGGAACTGCCCGTCCCACATTCGGCGGTCGCAGACCCCGGAGTGCAGCAGGAGGACGGTCGAGAGGCCGTTGCCGGCCACGTCATGGGAGAGCGTCATCCGCCCGACCCTAGGTGGCGGGGCGGGTGGCGGCCAGCCGGTTTCCGTCGGACCTCCCCAAGTGACTTGAACACGTTCAAAGAGAGGTCTACAGTCATCACTGCCAGCTTTTGAACGCGTTCAAGGGAGGGTGGGGCATGGACCTCACTGTCGTCGCGTACATCGTCTATCTGCTGATCAGCGTGGCCCTGACCATCTGGGTCGCGCGCACCCTCAGCCGCAACGGAAGGATCTTCCTCGCGGACGTCCTGCACGGGAACGAGAAGCTCGCCGACGCGGTCAACCACCTCCTGGTGGTCGGCTTCTACCTCGTCAACTTCGGCTTCGTCGCCCTCTACCTGGGCCAGGACGACACCGTCCTCGACGCCCGCGCACTCTTCGAGGCGCTCTCCGTGAAGCTCGGCGTCGTGCTGCTCGTCCTCGGCGTCATGCACCTGGGCAACGTCTACGTCCTCAACAAGATCCGGCGCCGCGGCGTCATGGAGCGCGAGCAGGTGCCGCCGGTCGGCCCGCAGGGCTGGACGCACACCCCCAAGGCCGGGCCCTGGGCCCCGCCCGCACCCCAGGGCTGAGCCCGCCGTGCCGACCCCCGTGGGACGACTGACCGTGCTGTACGACGCCGACTGCCCGCTCTGCGTGCACCTCAGGCACTGGCTGCTGCGCCAGCGGCAGCTCGTCCCGCTCGACCTCGTACCGGCCGGGTCGCAGGAGGCCAGGCGCCGCTTCCCGGCCCTCGACCACGCCGCGACCCTGCGGGAGATCACCGTGGTCGGGGACCGGGGCCAGGTCTACCGGGAGACCTCCGCCTGGATCGTCTGCCTCTGGGCGCTGGCCGACCACCGGGCCAAGGCCCACTGGCTGGCCACGCCTGCCGGGCAGCCCTTCGCCCGGATGACCGTGCTCACGGCGGCGAAGTGGCGCGCGGCCCTCAAGGGACCGGGGCAGGAGGACGGGTCCTGCGCGGACGGGCACTGCGAGGTGCCCGGTCCGCCCGGTTAGGCTCGGCTCCGTGAAGGACGTGAAGGAAGAGACGAAGGCCGACGAGAAGAAGGCCCCCAAGAGCGAGCAGACCCGCACGCTCATCCTCGAAACCGCGCTCCGGCTGTTCAAGGAGCGCGGTTACGACAAGACGACGATGCGAGCCATCGCCCAGGAGGCCGGGGTCTCCGTCGGGAACGCGTACTACTACTTCTCGTCCAAGGAGCACCTCGTCCAGGGCTTCTACGACCGGATCGCCGAGGAGCACCAGGCGGCCGTCGAGCCCATCCTGACCGGCGGCGAGAAGGACCTCACGGCCCGCATCAAGGGGGTCTACCTCGGCTGGCTCGACATCGCCGGGCCGTACCACGAGTTCGCGTCCCAGTTCTTCAAGAACGCCGCCGACCCGGACAGCCCGCTCAGCCCCTTCTCTCCCGAGTCGGAGGGCCCGCGCGAGGCGGCGATCGAGGTCCACCGGCGGGTCATCTCCGGCGCCTCGGTGAAGGTCGACCCCGAACTGGCCGAGGCCCTCCCGCAGTTGCTGTGGCTCCAGCAGATGGGCCTGGTCCTCTTCTGGGTGTACGACCGCTCGGAGGGCGCGGCCAACAGCCGCCGCCTGGTGGAGCGGCTCGCGCCGGTCACGGCCCGCGCGATCTCGCTGTCCCGCTTCCGGATCCTGCGCCCGCTGGTCAAGGAGACGCACGAGCTGCTCTCCGACTTCATGCCGACGGCAGCGGGAATGGCGGCCTCGGGCAAGCCCAAGAAGCGGGCCAACCCGAAGCCGCCGGAGTCGGAGTCGGACTAGAAGCCGGGAGCAGGGGACCTCGTAGGGGCGAGGTCTAGATCCAGCTCAGCTCCCACAGGCGCCAGATGCCCGTACCGTCCGTCAGGTACTGGGAGCCGGCGACCGCCTCCGTCGCGAGGACGTAGTCCTTCTTCTGCCACAGCGGGACGAGCGGCACGTCGTGCGCGACCTCGCTCTGGATCTCCTTGAAGTCGGAGGTCGCCCGGGAGCGGTCGCTGAACTGCTGCGTCGAGGCGATCAGGGAGTCGATCCGCTTGCTGGAGAACCCGTTGTGCAGGGTGTTCTCGGAGCCGACGAGCGGCGCGGTGAAGCTGTCGGAGTCGGGGAAGTCGGGGAGCCAGCCGACGGTGTACGCGTCGTAGGTGCCCTTCGCGTACGCCTTCTGGAACTCCGTCCACTTGACCTCGACGGCCTCGACCTCGAAGAGGCCGGTCTCCTCCAGCTGCCGCTTGATCTCGGCGGTCTCGGCGCCGTAGGTGGCGTCCGCGCGGTAGCCGAAGGTGAACTTCACCGGGGTCTTGATGCCGGCTTCCCTCAGGACCTTCTTCGCCTTCTTGGCGTTCGGCTCGGGGTCGGCGTCGTAGAACGCGGTGCTGTGCCCGACGAAGCCCTGCGGGATGAGGGAGTACAGCGGCTCGACCGTGCCCTTGTAGGCGCCGGTGGTGATCGCCGGCCGGTCGAGGACCGCGGCGACGGCCTGCCGTACGGCCTTGTCGGCCATGGGCGAGCCGGGCCGGACGTTGAAGTTGAGGTTGCGGATCTCGGCGCTCTCCGCCTCGGTGACCCGCGTCCCGTCGTTGGTCTCCAGGTTCGAGACGAACTCCGGCGGGAGCTGCCGGTGCGTCACCTCGACGTCCTTCGCCTTCCAGGCGTTGGCGAGGTCCGCGGACTGGGCGAAGTACTTCACCAGGACGGGTCCGCCGACCTTGGTGACGGCGCCCCGGTAGTTCGGGTTGGGCTCCAGGAGCGCGGACTCGCCCTCCTTGTACTCCTTGAGGACGTACGGCCCCGAGCCGTCGACGGCGGAACCCGCGCGCAGCGAATCGGCCGGGTACTGGTCCTTGTCGACGATCGAACCGGCGCCCGTGGCCACCTTCAGCGGGAAGGTGGCGTCGCGGCCGCTCAGCTGGAAGGTGACGGTCCGGCCCTCGGCCGAGACGCTCTCCAGGGTCGGGAACAGGGCCTTCGGGCCGACGTCCGTCTTGATGCGCAGCATGCGCTCGAAGGAGTACTTGACGTCCTCGGCGGTGACCTTCCGCCCGTTGGAGAACGAGAGGTCGTCGCGGAGCGTGCACTGGTACGTCGTGAGCTTGATGCCCACGAACTTGCAGCTCTCCGCAGCGTCCGGAACGGGGGTCGTGAACCCCGGCTTGAACGTCAGCAACGACTGGAAGACGTTGCTGTACATGGCCCAGGAACCGGCGTCGTACGCGCCGGCCGGGTCCAGTGAAGTAATCGCGTCGGTTGTGCCGACACTGATCGGATCGGTCCGGCCGCCGTCGGAGGGCAGGAGTTGCCAGCCCCCCACTCCGGCGGCCACCAGTACTCCACAAGTGATGAGGATCCGCAGACGGACCGTCGACCGCATTGCCGTGCTTCCTTTATTCGTCCACCCCAGGTGCGACGGCCCCCGGAAACGTCGCGATGGACGTCATCCCATCACACGGTTTTCACAAGTGGAAGAGAAAACTTTCACACCACAGGTATATGTCCGGGAAATGCGAATTTAAGTCGATGAGCAGCACGTATCGGTCTCGGAGCAGCGAGTGATCCCGCCCCGATTACGCCTGTTTCGAGGCGAGTTCGACGATGGTGATGTCCGAGGGGGCCCCGACCCGGACCGGAGGCCCCCAGGCGCCGGCGCCCCGCGAGACGTACAGCTGGGTGTCTCCGTACCGTTCGAGACCGGCGACGGTCGGATTGGCCAGTTCGGCGAGGTAGTTTCCGGGCCACAGCTGGCCGCCGTGGGTGTGACCGGAGAGCTGGAGGTCCACGCCGTGGCGTACGGCGTCGTGGACGACGATCGGCTGGTGCGCGAGGAGGACCGAGGCGCGGGCCCGGTCGCGGTCGCCGAGGGCCCGTGCGAAGTCGGGGCCCTGCCCCTCGCTCTCGCCCGCGACGTCGTCGACGCCGGCGAGGTCGAAGCCGGCCGCGATCTCCACCCGCTCGTTGCGCAGCGGGCGCAGGCCGAGCTCCCGGACGTGGTCGACCCAGGCGTCGGCGCCCGAGAAGTACTCGTGGTTGCCGGTCACGAAGAAGGAGCCGTGCCGGGCGCGCAGCTCGGCGAGCGGCTCGGCGGCGGGGCCGAGGTTCTCGACGGTGCCGTCGACGAGGTCGCCGACGACCGCGATCAGATCGGGCTGGGCGGAGTTGATCGTGTCCACGATGCGCCGGGTGTGGGCGCGGCCGAGGATCGGGCCGAGGTGGATGTCGGAGACGACGGCGATCCGGTAGCCGTGCGCGGCGCGCGGGATCTTGGCGAGCGGGACGGTGACCCGCTTGATCCGGGGGCCGCGCAGCACGCCGTACGTGCCGTAGCCGACGGTTCCGACGGCGGCTACGGCCGCGGCGCCGCCGACGACCCGGGAGACGAACAGCCGGCGGGAGACGTCGGCGGGGGTGGGCGCGGGGTCCGTCCGCGGTGCCGGTTCGGCCGGCTCCTCGGGAGCGGCCGGCGCGTGCTCCGGAACCGGGACCGGGACCGGCGTCGGCGCCACGACGGGAGCCGGTGCCGTGACGGGAGCCGGAGCCGCCGTCCGCGCCCGGCGGGTGGGCCAACGGAGCAGGAGGGGTCGGACGGCCTCGCCGACGGCCAGGGCGAGCGTCACGTACAGGAGCAGCGCGAGCCACAGGAAGCCGGGCCAGGCGACCACCTGCTGGAGCACGAACGGGGCTCCGGCGCGGGACGAGGCGAGGGCCGCGAACGAGAGCAGCGGCAGCAGCACGACGGCTGCCGTGCCGAGGCGGCGCGGCAGGCTCCCGCGCGTCGTGACGTCGCGCACGAGGCGCCGCCACACGTACCAGTGGACCGCGCCGAGCAGCGCGAGGACCACGATCAGGACCAGCAGGAAGACGACCACGCCCCGGAACCCCTCTTCAGACCGCTCGCGCGGTTCTAACCGTTTTCGCGGCGCGCGACACGCACCCCACGCAACCCGAGCACTCCGATCACCGTCCCCAGGACAAAGGACGTGACGGCAAGCAGCAGATGAACCCAGAAGTAGGCCGTCGGGTCGCCGGCGTCGTCGAACGCGAGGCCACTCCCGTCGTTCCACAGGTTCTTGACGAAAGTGATCCAGATGAACCAGCTCCACACCCCGAACGCGAGCAGGAACCAGGAGACGCGGCGGCTGAACTTCATGACCCCAGTATCACCGTCCACCCCACTGGCCCCGCGGACGGGTGGACGAGCCCGGGCGAACCGCCAGCCGGAGTTCGGATCCTTCTTCCGTACCTGTACGTTCACGACCGTGTCTGCTTCGAAGAAGACCGCTTGGGCGGTCATTGCTGCTGTGTTCCTGCCGCTCGTCGTCGCCGTGCCCTCCGCACACGCGGACACGAAGGACGAGAAGGACAAGCAGCCCAAGCCCCCCAACGCGATGTCCTCGCTCGGCGGCCCCCTGCTGGGCAACCCCGGCACGCAGGTGCGGCTGGGACCCGGCGCCCCGGTGCTGCCGAAGGAGCTGTCCGGCCGCTCCTGGATCGTCGCGGACGCCGAGGACGGCAAGATCCTCGCCTCGCACAACGCGCACTGGCCGCTCGCCCCGGCCTCCACGCTCAAGATGCTCTTCGCGGACACCCTGCTGCCGAAGTTCCCCGACGCGAAGCAGAAGCACCTCGTCACCAACACCGACCTGGCCGGGATAGGAGCCGGCTCCAGCCTGGTCGGCATCAAGGAGAAGCAGACCTACACCGTCCACGACCTGTGGCTCGGGGTCTTCCTCCGCTCCGGCAACGACGCCGTGCACGTCCTGACCAACATGAACAACGGTCTCCGTCAGACCGTGAAGGACATGAACGACCGCGCGGCCGAGCTCCAGGCGCTCGACACCCACGTGGTCTCCCCGGACGGTTACGACGCCCCGGGCCAGGTCTCCTCCGCGTACGACCTGACGCTCATCGCCCGCAGCGGCATGCAGAAGCCGGATTTCCGCGCGTACGCCGCCACGGCCCGCGCCGCCTTCCCCGGCGAGCAGAAGCCGGGCAAGAAGCGCGAGACCTTCGAGATCCAGAACACCAACCGGCTGCTCACGGGCGACCTCGGCGTCGCCCAGTACCAGGGCATCGCGGGCGTCAAGAACGGCAACACCACGCACGCGGGTGCCACCTTCACGGGAGTCGCCGAGCGGAACGGCAGGGTCCTGCTCGTCACCGTGATGAACCCCTCCTCGAAGGAGCAGCACGCCGTCTACCGCGAGAGCGCCAGGCTGCTCGACTGGGGCTTCGCCGCGTACGGGAAGGTGACCCCGGTCGGCGAACTGGTGCCGCCGAGGTCCGCCCGCACGGCCACGACCGCCCCCGACGACGGATCGGCCCCGGCGCCCGGCAAGAACGCCCCGGGGGACACCGTCCAGGCGGCCGCGAAGGAGCAGTCCGGTGGCGTCGGGATCGCGCTCGCCGTGGCGGGCGGGGCCCTCGTGCTCCTCGCCGGCGCCGTCTTCCTCGTCAACCGTCGCTGGCCGCTCGCTGGGTCGGCGGGCCGTCGCCGTCGCTCGCAGCGGACTCCCGGGACGGATCCCGACGTGAATCCGTAGCCGTCCACGCGGCGCAGTACAGCAGCAGCTTCGCGGTGAAGTTGATCCAGAGCAGCAGGGCGACCGGGACACCGAAGGCCCCGTACATCGACTTCGCCGCGACACCGCGCATGTAGCCGCCGAGCAGCAGCTTGAGCAGCTCGAAGCCGACCGCGCCCATCAGCGCCGCCACGACGAGCCGGCGGCGCGGCGGGTGCACGCCGGGCAACAGCGTCAGGACGTACAGCAGGATCAGGAAGTCGGCGACGACCGCGACCAGGACGGCGGCCGCCTGGAGGAAGTAGCCGCCCGCTCCCTCGCTGGAGATCCCGATCCGGTCGGCGCTCCAGCCGACGGCGGTGGAGCCGAGCCACGACGCGGCGAGCGAGGCGAGGGCGACGCCGCCGAGGCCGACGAGGATGAGCGCGTCCTTGCCCTTGAGCAGGACCGGGTTGCCCTCGATGTCGTCGAGCCCCCACACCGCGCGCAGACAGTCCCGCATGGAGCCGACCCAGCTGATGCCGGTGAGCAGCAGGATCGCACCCGCGACGAGCCCGACGGTGCCGGCGTTGTCGACCAGCCCGCTGATGTTGAGCTGGTCGGAGATCCCGGGTACCTGGTCGCTGATCTTGTCCTCGATCTTGTCGAGCTGCTCCTTGCTGAGGAGCGCCGCCCCGACCGCGGCGGCGACGGTGATCAGCGGGAAGAGCGCCAGGAACGAGACGAAGGTGATCGCGGCGGCGAGCCGGGTCCAGTGAGCCTCGTCGAGGGTCTCGTACGAGCGCCACGCATGGGTCCGCATGAGCCGCGCGACCCATGGGCCGATGACGGGGAGCTTGGTCAGCCAGTCCATGTCGTACGCCTACCCCTCGATCCGTGTGCGCCCCTGATGCGACCGCGATACGAGAATCCCCCGCCGAGGCTCTCGCGCCCGCGAGCGACATCCCGTACATCGCCACCCGCAATCCGCCACGCGCGGGACCCGTGGAAGCCGGGAGGCGCGCCTTCGAGGGCGCTTTCCCGACACTCCTTTAATCACCCATTTCGACGAACCGCCATGCAATACCGGCATAAGCGACAGAGGCGGCTATACGGTCCCCTCATGGCTGTCGAGACCCACGTCCTGGACGACGACTGCGAAACGATCACCGGCTGGGGGCGCACCGCGCCGACCCTCGCGCGCGTGAACCGGCCCCGCACGCACGCCGAGGCGGCCGAGGCCGTCCGCACGGCCGGGGCACGCGGTTCGATCGCCCCGTACGTGACGGTCGGCGGCGCCATCGCCGCCGACGTCCACGGCACGAACCACCCCACCGACGGCTCCTTCGGCCGGCACGTGACCGCGCTCGACACCGAGCGCGCCCGTGACCTCGACGACCTGATGGCGCGGCTGACCGCCGCCGACCACCGGTACCGGTACTCCGTCGCCAGGATCGCCCTGCTCGCCCGGGGCGCCGCCACCGGCCGCGGCGTCCTCACGCGCGGCGACCACGCCCCGTACGAGGCGCTGCCCCGCCGTCACCGGGCCCGCCGGGCGCCGCTCGCGTTCCGCCCGCTGCGGCTGCCCGCCCCGCCGCCGTACGTCCCCGGCGGGCTGCTCGGCCGGACCACCGCCGGGCTCTTCAACGAGCTCTGGTACCGCAGCGCGCCCCGCGCGGGCACCGGCCGTCTCCAGTCGCTCAACGCCTTCTTCCACCCGCTCGACGGCGTCCCGCACCGGAACCGGATCCACGGGCGCGCGGGCTCCGTCCCGCGGCTCGACGAGTTCCGGGCGCTGCGCGCCGCCCTCGACCCCCGGTCCGTCCTCACCTCGGACCTCTCCCGCCGCCTCGGCCTCCAGTCCGACCCGATCTCCAGGAGCCTCACATGAAGGACGCCTTCGGTGCCCCGCAGTCCCTGCTCGTCCTCGGCGGCACCTCCGAGATCGGGCTCGCCACCGCCCGCCGGCTGATCGCCCGCCGGACCCGTACCGTCTGGCTGGCCGGGCGCCCCTCCCCCGCGCTCACCGCCGCGGCCGACTCACTGCGGGCGCTCGGCGCGGACGTCCACACGGTCCCCTTCGACGCGCTCGACCCCGAGTCGCACGAGGAGCGGCTCGGCAAGATCTTCACCGAGGGCGACATCGACATGGTGCTCCTCGCCTTCGGGGTCCTCGGCGACCAGGCGCGCGACGAGTCCGACCCGGTCGCGGCCGTGCGCGTCGCGCAGACGAACTACACGGGCGCCGTCTCGGCGGGACTGGTGTGCGCGGGCGCGCTCCAGGCGCAGGGGCACGGCTCGCTGGTCGTGCTGTCCTCGGTGGCGGGCGAGCGGGCCCGCCGCGCCGACTTCATCTACGGCTCGTCGAAGGCGGGGCTCGACGCCTTCGCCCAGGGCCTCGGGGACGCGCTGCAGGGCACGGGGGTGCACGTCATGGTCGTCCGGCCCGGGTTCGTGCGCTCGAAGATGACGGCCGGGCTCGCGGAGGCACCGCTCGCGACCACGCCGGAGGCGGTCGCGGGCGCGATCGAGCTGGGGCTGCGGCGGCGCTCGGAGACGGTGTGGGTGCCGGGGGCGCTGCGGATGGTGATGGCGGCGGTACGGCACATCCCGAGGCCGCTGTTCCGGCGGCTGCCGGTGTGAGTCCGCAGCCGGCGGGGCGAGGGTTCCGGGGATCCGTCAGCCGACCGGGGCGGGGATCCGCCGGCCGGTACCGGGGTTCCGTCAGCCGGCCGGAGTGGCCGTCGGGGTGTCGACCGGGCTGCCGGCCTGCGCCGGGACCGCCGAGATCGGGCGTCCGCTGCCGAACTCGTAGTCGTACAGCTTCCGCCACACGCCGTCCGCGCCCTGCTCGTACAGCGCGAAGGAACGGCAGGTCCAGGCCGCCTCGTACCCGGCGAGCTCTTCGTACGCCCGGTCCATCCCCTCCTCGGAGATGGCGTGGGCCACGGTGACGTGCGGGTGGTACGGGAACTGCAGCTCGCGCGCGAGCGGGCCCGCCTCGTCCCGGATCTGGTGCTGGAGCCGGTTGCAGAGGGGCACGCCCTCCTTCAGCTTCACGAAGACGACCGGAGAGAGCGGCCGGAAGGTCCCGGTGCCCTTCAGCCGCACCGGGAACGGCTGGCAGCCCGCGGCGACACCGGCGAGGTGCGCCTCGATCTCGGGCAGCCGCTCCTCGGCGACCTCGGTCGGCGGGACGAGCGTCACGTGCGTGGGGATGCCGTGCGCGGCCGGATCCCCGAAGCCGGCGCGCCGCTCCTGGAGCAGGCTGCCGTAGGGCTCCGGGACCGCGATCGAAACGCCGAGCGTTACGGTCCCCACGTCGTTCTCCTCCGTCGTCGGTCGACTTGTGTCGGGTGGTGCAGCCGCCAGTGTGCGGCCTGCACCACCCTTTGGGCCAGGGTCCTTGGACTCAGTGCTTGGCGGGCAGGAAGCCCATGCGCTCGTACGTCTGCGCCAGCGTCTCGGCGGCGACGGCCCGAGCCTTCTCCGCTCCCTTGGCCAGAACGGAGTCCAGCGTCTCCGGGTCGTCCAGGTATTCCTGGGTGCGGGTCCGGAACGGCGTGACGAAGTCCACCATGACCTCGGCGAGATCCGTCTTCAGCGCGCCGTACATCTTGCCCTCGTAGCTCGTCTCCAGATCGGCGACGCTCGTCCCGGTGAGGGTGGACAGGATGCTGAGGAGGTTGGAGACGCCGGCCTTGTTCTCCGGGTCGAAACGGATCACCGTCTCGGTGTCGGTGACCGCGCTCTTGACCTTCTTCGCGGTGACCTTCGGGTCGTCCAGGAGGTTGATCAGACCCTTCGGCGTGGACGCCGACTTGCTCATCTTGATCGACGGGTCCTGGAGGTCGTAGATCTTCGCCGTCTCCTTGAGGATGTACGGCGCCGGGATCGTGAACGTCTCGCCGAAGCGGCCGTTGAAGCGCTCCGCGAGGTCGCGGGTCAGCTCGATGTGCTGGCGCTGGTCCTCGCCGACCGGGACCTGGTTGGCCTGGTAGAGCAGGATGTCCGCGACCTGGAGGATCGGGTACGTGAAGAGGCCGACCGTGGCGCGGTCGGAGCCCTGCTTCGCGGACTTGTCCTTGAACTGGGTCATGCGGGAGGCCTCGCCGAAGCCGGTGAGGCAGTTCATGACCCAGCCGAGCTGGGCGTGCTCGGGGACGTGGCTCTGGACGAACAGGGTGCAGCGCTCCGGGTCGAGACCGGCGGCGAGCAGCTGGGCGGCGGCGATCCGGGTGTTGGCGCGCAGCTCGGCGGGGTCCTGCGGAACCGTGATCGCATGCAGGTCGACGACCATGTAGAAGGCGTCGTGGGTCTCCTGCAGGGCGACCCACTGGCGGACGGCGCCGAGGTAGTTGCCGAGGTGGAACGAGCCTGCGGTGGGCTGGATTCCGGAGAGCACGCGGGGACTGTCAGAGGCCATGCACATCATTCTCTCAGGTGTGGGAACCGATCCCGGACTGCCGGTGTATCAAGAGTGTGAGGACGCGGGAGGGGGGCCTGGTCGACGACGAGGCCGTGGTGATCGCACGGGTGCGCGCCGGGGAGCCGGAGGCGTACGCGGAGCTGGTCCGCGCGTACACGGCGGTCGCGCTGAGGGCGGCGGTGGCGTGCGGCGCGGGCGCGGAGGCCGAGGACGTGGTGCAGCAGGCGTTCTTCAAGGCGTACCGCTCGCTGGGGCGCTTCAGGGAGGGCTCGGCGTTCCGGCCGTGGCTGCTGCGGATCGTCGTCAATGAGACCAGGAACACAGTGCGGTCGGCGGGTCGGCAGCGGGCCGTCGCCGACCGGGAGGCGGACCTGCTCGGGGGTGAGCCGCGGATACCGGATTCGGCGGATCCGGCGGTCGCGGCCGAGGAGCGGGAGCGGAGCAGACGGCTCCTCGACGCGCTCGATCGGCTCACCGAGGACCACCGGCAGGTGGTGATCCACCGGTATCTGCTGGAGCTGGACGAGACGGAGACGGCCCAGGCCCTCGGGTGGCCGAAGGGGACGGTGAAGTCCCGGCTGAGCCGGGCGCTGAAGAAGCTGGGCCTGGTGCTGGAGGAAGGCCTGAGGGACGGATCGGAGGGAGGTGAGGAGCGTGGCTGACGAGGGTCTGCCGGACGAGCTGAGGGAGCTGGGACGGCGGCTGCGGGTGCCGGACGTGGACGGGGAGTCGATGGCGGAGCGGGTGCTCGCCCAGCTCCTCGCCGAGCAGGTACCGACGCCGACGCCGGTCCCCCGTCGACGGGGGTGGTGGACGTCGGTACGGCGATGGGCGCGGGCGCGCCGGCGGGCGCTGGTGGCGGGTCTCACCGGGGTGCTGATCGTGCTGACGCTCACCCCGCCGGTGCGGGCGGCGGTGGCCGAGTGGTTCGGCTTCGGCGGGGTCACCGTGCGGTACACCCCGGACGGACGTCACGTCCCGGCCGGCGGCCCGGTGCCGGGGTGCCCGGAGGCGGTGCCGCCGGCGGAGGCCGGGCGGCTCGCGGGGTTCGAGCCGCTGATACCGAGGGCGCTCGGCGCGCCCGACGCGGTGACGGTGACGGGGTCGGCCGAGCGCGGCCGGGCGGTGATCAGTCTGTGCTGGCGCGACGGGGAGCGGACGGTCCGGCTCGACGAGTTCCCGGCCCGACTGGACATCGGCTTCGCCAAGCAGGTGCGGACGCAGCCGCAGTGGGTCGACCTCCCGGACGGCGCGCAGGGCTACTGGTTCGCGGCCCCGCATCTGCTGACGTTCCCGATGACGGACGGGACGGGCTCGGCCTGGACCCATGAGGTCCGTACGGCAGGCCCCACGCTCCTCTGGACGAGGAACGGGGGCGCGCTCACCTTCCGGCTGGAGGGCATACCGGACCGCGAGGAGGCCCGGCGGGCGGCGGAGTCGCTCGGCTGACGGCTCGGGCCCGTCCGGCCATGATCCGCCGGACAGGCCCTGGGATCCGCCCCCGGTCAGACCGGGAGGCCGGGGGCCGGGAAGGCGGCCATCACGTCGCCGACCTCGGCGCGGATCGTGGCGAGGGCCTGCTCGTCGCCCGTGCCGGCCGCCGCGACGCCCCGGTCGATCCAGTCGGCGACCTGGGTCATGTGCTCCGTGGTGAGGCCTCGGGAGGTGAGGGAGGGGGTGCCGATGCGGATGCCGGAGGGGTCGAACGGCTTCCGGGGGTCGTAGGGGACGGTGTTGTAGTTGACGACGATGCCCGCCCGGTCGAGGGCCTTCGCGGCGATCTTGCCGGGGACCTGCTTGGGGGTGAGGTCCATCAGGATCAGGTGGTTGTCGGTGCCGCCGGAGACCAGGTCGAAGCCGCGGGCGAGGAGTGCCTCGGCGAGGGCCTTGGCGTTGGCGACGACGGCGTGGGCGTAGTCGCGGAAGGAGGGCTGGGACGCCTCGCGGAGGGCGACGGCGATGGCGGCGGTGGTCTGGTTGTGCGGGCCGCCCTGGAGGCCGGGGAAGACGGCCTTGTCGAGGGCCTTGGCGTGCTCCTCGCGGGACATGAGCATGGCGCCGCGCGGGCCGCGCAGGGTCTTGTGGGTGGTCGTGGAGATGACGTCGACGTGCGGGACCGGGGACGGGTGGGCGCCGCCCGCGATGAGGCCGGCGATGTGGGCGACGTCGGCGACGAGCACGGCACCGGCCTCGCGGGCGATCTCGCCGAAGGCGGCGAAGTCGATCGTGCGGGGCAGCGCGGTGCCGCCGCAGAAGATCACCTTGGGGCGTTCCTTGAGGGCGAGCTCGCGGACCTCGTCGAAGTCGATGAGGCCGGTGTCCTGGCGGACGCCGTACTGGACGCCGCGGAACCACTTGCCGGTGGCGGAGACGCCCCAGCCGTGGGTGAGGTGGCCGCCCATGGGCAGGGCCATGCCCATGACGGTGTCGCCGGGCTCGGCGAAGGCGAGGTAGACGGCGAGGTTGGCCGGGGAGCCGGAGTAGGGCTGGACGTTGGCGTGGTCGACGCCGAAAACGGCCTTGGCGCGCTCGACGGCGAGGGTCTCGACCTGGTCGATGTTCTGCTGGCCCTCGTAGTAGCGGCGGCCGGGGTAGCCCTCGCTGTACTTGTTCTGGAGGACGGTGCCGGAGGCTTCGAGGACGGCGGCGGAGACGTAGTTCTCGCTGGGGATGAGGCGCAGGGTCTCGGCCTGGAGGCGTTCCTCGGCGCCGACGAGGGCGGCGAGCTCGGGGTCGGCGGCGGCGAGGGCGGGGTGCGTGTACTGGTGCTGCGGGACGGTCATGGTGGTGTCCTCCGGCGTCGGCGGGTCCCGGGACACTGCGTGAGAGGCGCGGCGCCACGCGGGACTTCGGTCCCGTGACGCCCAGGCGGGCGGCGTCGCGTGTGGTCTGCCGCGCACGGCTCCCCCGGGGGCGCTTCCCCGTTCGCCAGTCACCGTGCGTGTTTTCAGAGTAGCGGGCGCGCCGCGCGCGAGGTTTCCCGGTCCGGCATCCGAGCGACGATAGAAACAGGGGCCACAACCCCCTCGTCGGGGTCATCCCCCGAGCCCGCAGGACGAACGGAGATCCCGTGTCGAGCACACAAGACGCGATCGCTTCGGCGGAGGCGCACAGCGCACACAACTACCACCCCCTGCCGGTCGTCGTCGCTTCGGCGGACGGCGCCTGGATGACCGATGTCGAGGGGCGCCGCTATCTCGACATGCTCGCCGGATACTCGGCGCTCAACTTCGGGCACGGCAACCGGCGTCTGATCGACGCGGCGAAGGCCCAGCTGGAGCGGGTGACGCTGACCTCACGCGCCTTCCACCACGACCGGTTCGCCGAGTTCTGCACCCGGCTCGCCGAGCTGTGCGGGAAGGAGGCGGTGCTGCCGATGAACACCGGGGCGGAGGCGGTCGAGACGGCCGTGAAGACCGCCCGGAAGTGGGGGTACGAGGTGAAGGGCGTGCCGGACGGGCACGCGAAGATCGTCGTGGCGGCGAACAACTTCCACGGCAGGACGACGACGATCGTCGGCTTCTCCACGGACCACGAGGCACGGGACCACTTCGGTCCGTACACGCCGGGGTTCGAGATCGTGCCGTACGGGGACCTGACGGCGATGGAGGCGGCGGTCACCGAGAACACGGTGGCGGTGCTGCTCGAACCGATCCAGGGCGAGGCGGGGGTCCTGGTCCCGCCGGCCGGCTATCTGGCGGGGGTGCGGGAGCTGACCCGTCGGCGGAACGTGCTGTTCATGGCGGACGAGATCCAGTCGGGTCTGGGCCGCACGGGCCGGACGTTCGCGTGTGAGCACGAGGGTGTGGTGCCGGACGTGTACATCCTGGGGAAGGCGCTGGGCGGCGGTGTGGTGCCGGTGTCGGCGGTGGTCGCCGACCGGGACGTGCTCGGGGTGTTCAAGCCGGGTGAGCACGGGTCGACGTTCGGCGGGAACCCGCTGGCCTGCGCGGTGGCCCTGGAGGTGATCGCGATGCTGCGGACGGGCGAGTACCAGGAGCGGGCGGCGGAGCTGGGCGAGCACCTGCACGCGGAGCTGGGGCTGCTCGTGGGCGGCGGGGCGGTGGAGGCGGTGCGCGGGCGCGGGCTGTGGGCCGGGGTGGACATCGCGCCGTCGCACGGCACGGGCCGGGAGATCTCGGAGAAGCTGATGGAGCGGGGTGTCCTGGTGAAGGACACGCACGGTTCGACGATCCGGATCGCACCGCCGCTCGTGATCTCGAAGGAGGATCTGGACTGGGGTCTGGAGCAGCTGAGGGGCGTGCTGTCGGAGGAGTGACGAAGTCCGTTTGAGGGGGCGGCGGCCACGGGCCGTCGTGGGGCAACTCGGGCCATTGACATGACAGTTGGTCTAGGCCAATGATGCCGCCATGCCGAGACTCCGTCTGCGTCACGCCGTGCGTGCCGCGCTCGCCGCCCTCGTCCCCTTCGCACTCCTCGGCGCGGTCACGGGACCCGCGCACGCCGCCCCGGGGGCGGCCTGGCCCGAGCCCGTCCCGGTGGTCTCGCACGTCGAGACCACCGACCCGGTCGTCTTCATCACCATCGACGACGGCTGGTTCCACGACCCGGCCGCGGCGAAGCTGCTGCTCGACCGCCGGGTGCCCGCCTCGCTCTTCCTGCTGCCCGGCGCCTACTCGTACGACTCCGGCTACTTCCACACCCTGCTGAACCAGGGCCGTTCCCGCGTGGAGAACCACACCGTCAACCATCCGGACCTGACCACCCTCGACGCCGCCGGCCGGAAGGCGGAGGTCTGCGGGGCGCGCGACCAGCACCTCGCGCAGTTCGGCGACGGGCCGCGGCTGCTGCGCCCGCCGTACGGCGCGTTCGACGAGAACACCCGGACCACGGCCCGCGCCTGCGGGGCGAAGGCCCTGGTGACATGGACGTACGACCTCACCACCTGGGGCCAGTGGACCCCGCCGACGCCGACGCTCAAGGCCGGCGACATCATCCTGCTGCACTTCAACGAGACCCTGGAGCAGGACCTGAAGCGGGCCCTCGACGCGGCCGAGGCCGCCGGTCTGAAGCCCGCACCGCTCAGGGAGTACGTCCCCGAGTAGGCCCCTAAAGGATCACGTGCGGGAGGAAGCGGGCGTACTCGTCGGTGACGAGGCCCGCCGACTCCCGGATTCCGAGCCCCGCCGCCTCGTCCTCGACGACCCACGCGCCGAGCACCACCCGGTTGCCGTCGAAGTCCGGCAGCGGGGCCAGCTCCTGGTAGCAGCAGGGCTCCCCGTCCCGTACGAACGGCTCCGTTCCGGCCTCGTGCAGGGTGACGCCCGCGCCCTCGCGGCCGAGCAGCGGTTTGGCGACCCACCCGTTGGTCGTGGCGAGTTCGCGCGGCCCGTCGAGGTAGGCGGGCAGCAGATTGGGGTGCCCCGGGTACAGCTCCCACAGGATCGCCAGGAGCGCCTTGTTGGAGAGCAGCATCTTCCAGGCGGGCTCGATCCAGCAGGTCGTCCCGGTGCCGCCGCCGTTGTCGAGGGTGTCCAGGACGTGCCGGCCGAAGCGGTCGGTGGTCAGCCACTCCCACGGGTAGAGCTTGAAGCAGCTGCGGATGAACCGGAGCCGGTCGTCGACGAAGCGGCGCGAGAGCCGGTCCCAGCCGATCCGTTCGACGGAGAGCGCCTCGGTGTCGAGCCCGGCCTGCTGGGCGGTCTCGCGCAGATACGCGACCGTCATCAGGTCCTCGCCGAGTTCGTCGCCGTCGGAGTGCACGAAGTGGAGCGGGCCGGGGGGCAGCAGGTGGGCCTGCTTCTTCCACGCATCGACGAGCCGTTCGTGGAGGGAGTTCCACTGGTCGGCGCCGGGGAACCGCTCCTCCATCCAGAACCACTGCGGGCTCGCGGCCTCCACGAGCGAGGTCGGGGTGTCGGCGTTGTACTCCAGCATCTTGGCCGGGCCGGTGCCGTCGTAGCGCAGGTCGAACCGCCCGTAGAGGGAGGGAAGTTCCGCGCGTCGGCGCCAGGACTCGGCGACCAGGGACACGAGCTTCGGATCCGTGAACCCGAGCTCGGCGAACCGGTCCCGCTCGACGATGTGGGCGGCCGCCGCCAGGCACATCGCGTGCAGCTCCTCGACGACCTCCTCCAGGGCCTCGACCTCGGGCAGGGTGAAGGAGTAGTAGGCGCTCTCGTCCCAGTACGGGCGCAGCGAACCGTCCGGGTAGCGGGTCAGCGGGTAGACGAGCCCCTGCTCCTCCACTGTCTCCTGCCAGCCGGGCCGGGGCTCGATCGTGTGCCGTCGCATGTGCCGGGCCTCTCTCAGCCGCCGCCGGAACCGGAGCAGCCGAAGCCGCCGGTGTCGACGGCCTTCTTGTCGAAGCTGCCGCCGCTCACCTGCTTGTCGCGTATGGAACCGCCGTAGTAGTACGAGCCACGGGTCGTGCCGCCGTTGTCGTCGTCACTGCCGCCGCCGCTGCTCTCGCACTCGTAGCGGGGCAGCTCCTCCCGGGTCAGCGGGTCCACACACCGCTTGTCCGGCTCGGAGCCGCACGCGGTGATCGTCGCCGCGAGCACACCCATCCCGCCGAGCACCACCGTGCTCGACCTCAGCCTGCGCATGTCCGTCGCCCTCCCGATCACGGTCGCGACCCCTGCGGTCACACCGGCCGCCGTTCACGCTTGTCGCGTTCACGTCTGTCGCGACCGCACAGTGTAGGCCGATGATTTCCAGCCGCACCCCCTAGAGTCATTTCGTGCTACTCGGGATGATTTGTGCGCTCGCTTCGTCCGTCTGCTTCGGCGCGGCCTCGGTTCTCCAGGCGATGGGCGCCCGCGCCGCGACACCGGGGACCGGTGGTGGCGTCGACGTCGCCCTGATGGGGCGGGCGCTGCGGCAGTGGCGCTATCTCGTCGGACTCGGTCTGGACGGAACCGGGTTCGTCCTCCAGATCGTCGCCCTGCGGACCCTGCCCATCTACGTGGTGGGCGCCGCCCTCGCCGCGAGTCTCGCGGTCACGGCGGTCATCGCCTCCCGCTTGCTGCGGGTGCGGCTGAGCCGGGTCGAGTGGACGGCGGTGGCCGTGGTCTGCGCGGGGCTCGCGCTGCTCGCCCTCGCCGCCGGGAAGGAGGGCCACCGGGAGGGCTCGGACGCACTGCGCTGGGCGCTGCTCGCGGCCGCCGTCGGGGTGCTGCTGCTCGGCGTGGTGGGCGGCAGGCTGCCGCAGCGACCCCGCGCCCTCGTCCTCGGCCTCGGGGCGGGCTTCGGCTTCGGGGTGGTGGAGGTGGCGGTCCGGCTGATCGACGGCATCGATTTCGCCGACCCGGTCTGGTACGCGCTCCTGGTGGGCGGCGGGGCGGCGTTCCTGCTGCTGACCTCGGCGCTCCAGCGCGGCTCGGTGACCACAGCGACGGCGGGCGCGGTCCTCGGCGAGACGATCGGACCCGCGATCATCGGGGTGGTCTGGCTCGGTGACCGTACGAGGGAGGGGCTCGGCTGGCTCGCGGTCACCGGCTTCGCGATCGCGGTGGCGGGCTCCCTGACCCTGGCCCGCTTCGGCGAACCACCGGAGGTGGACGAGACCGGGCGCGTCGTGACCGCGGGGGCGGGGACCGGGGCGGGTCCGGCGAAGGGCTCGGGCGCGGACGCCTCTTAGACGCCTCCTGGGCGCCTCCTGGGCGCCCCTTAAGGGAGCACCCGGCACAGCGCCTGGAGAGCGCCCTGCCACGCGCTGTCCGGTGGTGTCGCGTAGCCGACGACCAGGCCGTCCAGGGTCGCCGGCACCGCCGGGCGGCGGAACTGGTTGACGCCCTGGACGGCGAGGCCGTTCCAGGCGGCCGCCCGCAGGACGTCCTGTTCGGTGCCGGGCGGCAGGGCGAGGACGGCGTGGAGGCCGGCCGCGATCCCGCTGACCCGGGTGTCTGGCGAGTGCGCGGCCACCGCCGCCACCAGTTGGTCGCGGCGGCGCCGGTAGCGCAGCCTCATAGCCCGTACGTGCCGGTCGTACGCCCCCGAGCCCAGGAACTCCGCGAAGGCCAGCTGGTCCGGCCCGCCGCACACCCAGTCCACGGCCCCCTTGGCCGCCACCACCTCGCCGACCAGGCTCTCCGGCAGCACCATCCACGCGAGCCGGAGCCCGGGGGCGAGCGACTTGCTCGCGGTGCCGAAGTAGACGACCCGCTCGGGATCGAGACCCTGGAGCGCGCCCACCGGCTGCCGGTCGTACCGGAACTCCCCGTCGTAGTCGTCCTCCAGGACGAAACCGCCCGAGGTGCGCGCCCAGTCGACGACCGCCGCGCGCCGGTCCGGGGGCAGGGCGCCGCCGAGCGGGAACTGGTGGGCGGCCGTCATGAGGACGGCCCCGACCGAACCGAGACCGCCGGACTCACGGGGCTCACGGGACTCCCCGGACCTCCCGGACTTCCCTGGTGCCGACAACTCCTCGACCCGGGTGCCGCGTTCGTCGAAGGGCAGGACCGGGGTGCCGAGACCGGCGCCGGTGAGGAGGCCGGCGTGGAGGCCGAGCCCGTACGACTCGATCGCCACGTCCCGTACGCCCCGGCTCCGCAGCACCTGTCCCAGCAGCATCAGGCCGTGCATGAAGCCCGCGCAGACGACGATCCGCTCCGGCCGGGCGTGCACGCCCCGCGCGCGGGCGAGGTACTCGGCGAGGACGGTGCGCAGTTCGATCCGGCCGCGGGGATCGCCGTACCCGAAGGCCTCGTTCGGGGCGGCGGTGAGCGCCTTCCGGTACGCCTTGAGCCACTCGGTGCGCGGGAAGGACGCCAGGTCGGGGGTGCCGGCCTTGAGGTTGTGCGCGGGCGTGGAGGGCCGGGGCAGGGCAAGCGAGGGAGAGCCCGCGGGCCGCCCCGCCGGGCGTGCGCCGTCCCGGCGGGGGTCGGTGCGGCGGGGCCCGTCGCGGCGCGGCTCGGCGCGCCGGGCGACCCGGGTGCCGGAGCCCTGCCGGGCCGTCAGCCAGCCCTCGGCGACGAGTTCGGCGTAGGCGTCGGCGACGGTGTTACGGGCCATGCCGAGGTCGGCGGCCAGCGACCGGGAGGACGGCAGCCGGGTCCCCGCCTCCAGGCGCCCGCTGCGCACCGCCTCCCGCAGGGCGTCCATGAGGCCGGCCCGCAGGCGCGGACCGCGGAGTTCCAGATGGAGGTCGGCCCCGAAAGTGGCCCACTCGTTCGCCATGGCAATGGACCATACTCCTGAGCCACCCGGCTCGTACGGTGAAGGCATGACCACGCACACGGAGATCGTCGAGACCACCGGGACCGCTACGGCCGCGAAGACCGAGTACGCCCACGAGCACGCCCCCCGCCTCCCCCTCGCCGAGCGCGTCCCCGAGTTCTACCGGGCGATGCTGCGCCTGGAGACGGCGGCCGCGAAGGACATCGACCCGACCCTGTACCACCTGATCAAGATCCGGGCCTCGCAGGTCAACCACTGCGCCTTCTGCATCGACATGCACACCAAGGACGCGCTGGCCGAGGGCGAGACCGTCGAGCGGATCGTGCAGCTCTCCGCCTGGGAGGAGTCCCGGCACTTCTACACCGAGCGGGAGCTGGCCGCCCTCGCGCTGACCGAGTCCGTCACCGTCCTCACCGACGGCTTCGTCCCCGACGAGGTGTACGCCCGCGCCGCCGCGCACTTCGACGAGACCGAGCTCGCCCGGGTCATCAGCGCGATCGTCGTCATCAACGCCTGGAACCGGATCGCCGTCACCACCCGGATGACGCCCGGCCACTACACCCCGCGCAGCGCGTGAGCGTCGGTGCGGGCGCGGGAGTGACCGGGGGCGCGACGGCCGAGGCCCTGCGCGCCCTCCACCGGGACCGGGCCGCCGGCGATCCGCTGGTGCTGCCCGGCCCGTGGGACGCGGTGAGCGCCCGCGCCTTCGAGGCGGCCGGTTTCCCGGCGCTCGCGACGCCGAGCGCCGGGATCGCCGCCGCCCTCGGTTACGAGGACGGGTCGACGCCGACGGCGGAGATGTTCGCCGCCGTGGCCCGGATCGTCCGCGCCGTCTCCGTGCCCGTCACAGCGGACCTGGAGGGCGGCTACGGCCTGCCCGCCGCCGAACTGGCGGAGCGCGTACGGGAGTCGGGGGCCGTCGGGGTGAACCTGGAGGACACCGGCCCGGACGGCGGGCTCAAGGACCCGGCGGCGCACGCCGAGTGGCTGGCGGAGGTACGGGCGGCGGCGGGACCCGGACTGTTCGTCAACGCGCGCGTGGACGTGTACATCCGCCGGGCGCCCGAACCGGTCCACGCGGCGATCGAGCGCGCCCGGCGCTACGCGGAGGCGGGCGCGGACTGCGTCTACCCGATCGCGGCCCCGCCCGCCGACCTTCCGGTCCTCCGCGCCGCCCTGGGCGACCTCCCGCTCAACACCCTGGCCAGGCCGGGCGGCCCGCCCTTCGCCGACCTCGGACGGCTCGGCGCGACCCGGATCACCTTCGCCGACGGGCTGCTCCGGCAGGCGAGGGACGACCTGTCGGCGCGGGCGACGAAGCTCAGGGACGGCGGGGCTCTCTGAGCGTCCCGGATTCCCGATCCCCGAGGCCCCGCCTCGGGGATCGGGAATCCGGGATCGGGAATCCGGGATCGGACCCGCCTCGCTCAGTACGCGCCGGGCCGGAAGAACTCCACTGCCACCCGCAGGGATTCACGCTGCTTCGGCCAATCGCCCTCCGGGCCGGCGGCCAGGATCGCGAAGCGGTTGCCGTCCGCGGCCGTGAACGCCCGGTCGACGACCTTGCGGCGGCTGCCGTCGTCCCGCGTGTACGCGTACACCAGCTCGGCGGCGTCGGCCGGGGCGCCGGGTTCGCCGGTGAGCCGTTCGAGGCTGATCTCCCGGTAGCCGGTCTTGGTGCTGCGGTTGGCCTCGGAGGTCCCGCGCAGGGCCTCGTACGGCGTGGGACCGGCCTCGGTGACGACGAAGACCTGGAGCAGGCTCCGGCGGTCGGGCGCGTTGTAGAAGACGCCCTGGTCGGACTCCGTACGGTCCCAGCCGTCGGGGACCGCGATCGTGAAGCCCTTGAGGTCCTCCACGACGCGGTAGCCGGCCGGGGGCGCGCCGTCCGCGGGGGTGGCCGTGCCGGAGGGCGACGCCGAGTCCGACGGGGCATCCGACGGCGTGCCGGAAGGTGGGTCGGCCGTCGGGTCGCTGGTCCCGGTCGTGTCCTGCGGCGCCGAGACGGAGACCGCGGGCCCGCCGGCCGCCGGGGACCGCCCGCCGTCGTCCCTGCCCCAAAACAGCCAGCCGCCGACGGAGCCCGCCACGAGGACGGCCACGGCGACCCCCGCCGCGACGGCCGCCCGCGAGCGCGGCCGGGCCGCCGGGGCGGCCGTGCCGGTGGGGTACTGCCAGCCGCCGGTCTCCGGCACGTAGGTGAGGCCGTGCTCCGGTGCGTACCCGGGGGCGTACGCGGGAGGGGGAGGCGGCGCGTACCCCTGCGGAGGCGGAGGAGGAGACATGGTGTCCTGCGGAGGCTCGGACCGGGGCGGCGGCGGGGGTACGTCGGGGCCGCCCCCGGCTTCCCCCGCCGGACCGGGCGCCGTCCCCCCGGACTCCCAGCTCTGTGTCTCGTCGTTCCAGCGGGCCCTGCCCCCGCCGCCACCCCCGTAGCCGCTCATCTCACCCACCGAGCAGCGCGCCGACGGCCTGTCCGACGGCCACACCCGACGCGAGGATCCCGGTCACCGCTCCCGCGTCCGTGAGGGCGCGGCGCAGCCGGGTGAGCCGTCCCGCGTCCGCCCGGCCCGTGCCCTCGATCTCGTCCTCGGCGTCGGAGAGTTCGGTGTCGAGGGCGCCGGTCTGCTCGGTGGGGACGACCCCGCCGAGGTCGGCGCGGAGCCGGCGGATGGCCCGGAGCAGTTCCTCCTGCTGCGGGTCGCGGTCGGGCGGGGTCCCGTTCACCGTGCTGGTGACGGTGTTGTGGTCGCCGATGGTGACGTTGCCCCCGGTGTTGGTGACGTGGATGCCGCCGTGGGCGGCCCGGTCGTCGCCGGTGCCGTTCGCGGTGGTGTTCCCGGTCTCAGCCACGATTGCCTCCGGTGCTCGCGTTGGTGAAGGTCTTGCTGGTGACGGTGTTGTGGCTGCCGAGGGTGACGTTGCCCTTGGTGTTCTCGATGAACGTGGCGCCTTCGGCGACATGGACGATCTTCTGCTCGAACTCGGCGGTCTCGTACCCCGCTTCGCGGAGCGCGACCGTCACGCCGTTCGCGACCCGGTCCTGCACGCTCTTCAGATAGCGGCTGACGTCCATCTCCTGGAAGAGCGAGGCGTCGTCGTCGGAGCCGAGCTCGCGGACGGAGACCTCGGGGCCCTCGGGGAGCGCGTTGGCGTGTCCCTCGGTGAGCAGCCGCCAGGCGTGGCCGATCGAGCGACCGAGGGTGGCCAGGGCCTGTCCCGCGGAACGCGGGGTTCGGCCGAGGGCCCAGACGGCCCTGCCGAAGCGGTGGTTGTGGCGGTAGCGGTGGGCGATCCGGTCGGCGTACCGGTAGAGCGGCTTCACCGGCCTCAGGACGTGCGGGGCGACCTCCAGCATCAGCATGCCGCCCTGGGTGTGGACGCGGACGAAGACGGTGGTGACGATCTCCTCGCCCCAGCCGCCGACACGGACGCGCAGGAAGTGCCGGCGGGTCTCGCCGCCCTCCTCGATGGCGCCCGAGCGGTGCGCCTCGAAGCCCTCCGGGCTGTACGGGGCCGCGCCGCGGGCGGGCAGCCCGTCGACCGGCAGGAAGACGACCTCGTCGAGCTCCAGTTCGCGCAGCCGGTCCCGTACGGCGGCCTGGATCCGCGGCGAGCCGTGCGGGGAGGGCACGCGGAGCGCCTCCACGAGAGGGACGACGTGCCGCATGATCGCGCTGTTGTCGAGCGGTTCGGGCGCCCCGCCGTCGAGGTTCTTGCGGGGGCGCAGCTCGATGGAGAGCGACCAGGGCTCGTACGGCTCGCCCGCGCCGCAGAACGGGTCGTCGGCGCCGTACATCACGAGCCGTGCGTGCTGTTCGGTACGGATCCGGTCGCGCAGCCGGCGGAACCGGGCGCCCTCGGCCCGCTCGGCGGGGTCGGAGCCCTGGTCGGGGAAGCGCTCGCGGGACAGCTCCTCGGTGAGCGCGCGGGCGAACTGGCCGCGCTGGGTGGCCACCGCCCAGGCCACGAGGAGCGGCACGGCGACAGTGATCCACACCTCCAGCCTGCCGATGCCCCACACCTCCTGGGCGGCGAGTTCGACCGCGAGGCCGATGTACTCGCCCACCTCGGCGGTGTCACCGAGGAACTGCCAGCCGGACTCCTCGTCGCCGACGGCGAGGAAGAGGAGCAGCAGGACGGACTGGAGCAGCATGAGGCGCCCGTACCAGCGCAACACGAAGGCGGGGACGAGACGGAAGACGGGCGGGGTGGCGGATCGGCCCCGGACCCAGCGGGCGACGGCCAGGACGAGGAAGGGCACGATCAGGAGGACGATCAGGCCCTTGGTGAGCGGGACCGAGATGATCCAGAGCGCGAGGACGCCGGCGGCCCAGGCGAGTTCGACGCGGCGGGCGCGGAGCGCGTGGGCGAGGACGCGGCTCGCGTCGTAGCCGAGGGAGGGGGCGGCGAAGCGCTCCTCGTGGACGTACAGCTGGTCGATGACCGCGTCGCGGAATCCGTCGTCGAGGTACGTGCCGGCGCAGAGCAGCCGGGTCGCCTCACTGGAGGCCGGCAGGCGGCGCGGGTCGACGGCCGAGGGTGCCGTGTGCGGTGCCCGACCCGGCTGCTGGGGTAAGACCGACTCTGCCAAAACTCCCCCGAAAGTGTGTAACCGCCCATGATTACAGCTCACTTGGCCGTGAACCGGTGGGCCAGCATAGGGGAGGTGGGGGCTCCGTGTCGGCAGGAAATACAGCGCCGCGGGGCATCCAGGGCGGCGCCGTCACGGCATGAAAAACGGCGCCCCCGGGCCGTACGGTCGGTCGTACGGTCCGGGGGCGCCGAGCGCGCGGAGCCTGGGCTCAGATGAGGCCGAGCTCGCGGACCGCGTCGCGCTCCTCGGCGAGCTCCGCCACCGAGGCGTCGATGCGGCTGCGGGAGAAGTCGTTGATCTCCAGGCCCTGGACGATCTCGTACTTGCCGTCGACGCAGGTGACGGGGAAGGAGGAGATGAGACCCTCCGGGACGCCGTACGAGCCGTCCGACGGGATGCCCATGGAGGTCCAGTCGCCCGCGGCGGTGCCGGTGACCCACGTGTGGACGTGGTCGATGGCGGCGTTCGCGGCCGAGGCGGCGGAGGACGCGCCACGGGCCTCGATGATCGCGGCGCCGCGCTTGGCGACGGTCGGGATGAAGGTGTCGGCCAGCCACACCTCGTCGTTGACGACCTCGGCGGCGTTCTTGCCGGCGATCTCCGCGTGGAAGATGTCCGGGTACTGGGTCGCCGAGTGGTTGCCCCAGATGGTGAGGCGCTTGATGTCCTCGACCGAGGCACCGGTCTTGGCGGCGAGCTGCGAGAGCGCGCGGTTGTGGTCCAGGCGGGTCATCGCGGTGAAGCGCTCGGCCGGCACGTCCGGGGCGGCGGCCTGGGCGATCAGGGCGTTGGTGTTGGCCGGGTTGCCGACGACGAGGACCTTGATGTCGTCCGCGGCGTGGTCGTTGATGGCCTTGCCCTGCGGCTTGAAGATGCCGCCGTTGGCGGCGAGCAGGTCGCCGCGCTCCATGCCCTTGGTGCGCGGGCGGGCGCCGACGAGCAGCGCGACGTTGGCGCCCTCGAAGCCCTTGCTCGGGTCGTCGAAGATGTCGATGCCCTTGAGCAGCGGGAACGCGCAGTCGTCGAGCTCCATGGCGGTGCCCTCGGCGGCCTTCACGCCCTGCGGGATCTCGAGGAGGCGCAGCTTGACCGGCACGTCCGCGCCGAGCAGGTGGCCCGAGGCGATGCGGAAGAGCAGCGCGTAGCCGATCTGGCCGGCCGCGCCGGTGACGGTGACATTCACGGGAGTGCGGGTCATGGCGATCTCCGTAAGACAGCTGGCGGTGGGGGTCCCTGCCCCTGGTGCGGGATAGCTCTCTTGATCGATCGGTGTCTCGACATGAAGAGATATCCAGCGGTCAGGCTATCCGACCCGGGCGCCGGTGAATCCCCACCCCCTTGTGGTCCGGCTCACTGCCGCCCGTCCGCACGGCTCGGACCACCCGTCCGTACGGCTTCGGACGCGGGTCGGTTCTCGGCTTCGGACGCGGGGCGGTCAGGGCCTCGGCCACCCGCCCGCACGGATCCGGCCGCTGGTCCGCGCGCGTGCCTACGGGTTCGCGGTGCAGCCTTCGCTCCCGTCCGCGAGCAGGCCGCAGGCCCGCGCGGCCGTGCCGGAGCCGACGGCGACCATCGGCGTGTACGCGTCGGTCTCCACCGCCGCCGTGTCGGTGCCCGGGGCGACGGTCGCGCGCCGGGTGTTGTCCCCCACGCGGATGGTCACGGTGTCCCCGGGGGAGCCCTGGGTGAGCCGGGCCCAAGAGGCGCCGCAGGTCTCGCTGTAGCGGACCTCGACCTGCGCCGTGCCCACGCGGGCGAGGGCGACGGTGGTGGCGAGGGCGCCGCCGCATCCCATGGCCTCCGGGTCCTGGCCCGTGCAGTCCGCTCCCGCGCAGTTCACCCCTGGGGGGAGGCTGGGGCGCTGCGTGGCGGGCGGAGCGGTGGTGGTGGTGGGCGGGGCGGCCACCCGGTCGTCCCCGCCGTCGGAACCGCCGAGGTCGACGAGGAGCAGGGCGGCGGTGACGACGAGCAGGGCGCCGAGGATGCCGGCGGCGTAGAGCAGGACCTTGCGACGAGGGGAGTCGGGGGTACGCGCGGAAGGTGCGGCGGAATCCGAGTCGGGACCCGGGTCACGGGGCGGGGGCACTGCTGCGGCAGGGGCCGAAGGCACTGTGGGGCGGGGCGGGTCGACGCGGCGGATCTGCAGGGTGCGGTCACCACGGGCGTCAACGGCGTCACCCGCGACACCGGCCACACCCACGTCACCTGAAGCTCCGAAGCCGCCCCCGATACCGCCACCGCGGCCGTCGCCGTCCTCGGGCTCAGGACCGGGCTCAGGACCGGGCCCAGGACGGAACTCCGGACCGGACTCGGGATCGGGCTCGGGGCCGGGACCGGGCTCACCGCGCCCGCCTCCCCGGCCCTCGACGAGGGCGGCGGAGCGGGCCCAGGCGCGCTCCGCGCGCTCCCAGTCGGTCGCGAGGCCCGCAGGATCGCTTCCGGTCACCTCGGCGAGTGCCACGACGGCGCTCCGGGGCACGGACTGACGGCCGTTCAGATAGGCGTCCCACGCGGACCGTTCGTGTCCGGTGCGCTCGGCGACGGCCGTGACGCCGAGGCCACTGCGGTCGATCAGCCGACGGAGCCGTTCCGTGAACGCGCGGACGTCCGGGTCGAGTTCCTCCGGCAGCGCCTTCCAGCCGGCCATGGCGGCCCCCCTCGTCCCGTGGCTCCCGTGCCTCCCGTGATTCCCCGAAGGATGGCAGGTCCAGGGGCGATGCGCGCCCCGGATGCGCAGCCGAGGTACCGGAATGGTCACTTCCGTGCCACAGCGCACCGACGGACCTTGAACCCGCCTTGGCACGTACATGACCCTTGATCGCAGCGGCGCCCGCCCTCCCACGGGGGAGAGGGCGGGCGCCGTGCCACGTACGTCCGGGTCAGGTGACCGTCAGATGGAGGACGTCCTCCAGGAACGGGATCTTCAGCCAGGGCTTCGGCTGCACCATGAGCGCGAGCAGCACGATCAGGCCACCCATCACCCCGTACGTGATCATGTCCGTGAAGCGGGACCGGACGGCGAGCATGCCCACCGAGGGCAGCACCCGGCGCATCACGGCACCCACGAGGAGCGCCGCCCCGACCAGCATCGTGCCGATCCGGAAGGCCTGCGTGAAGGCGTCCGTACCCACCACGAGCAGCCCGATCCCGGCGAGACCGAGCACGGTGAGCAGCGGCCACTGACGGGCGGGTGCCGACGCGTCGCCGGGGGCCGCCCGGCCGCCGCCCTCGGGCCGCGCGGTGTCGGTGGTGAGAGTGGGCGCCGGCCGCTTCCAGCCGGCGTCGGCCGGGGCCGAAGCGGCGTCCACCGCGTCGGAGCCGTCCAGCGCGTCGGAGCCGTCCACGGCGTCCGGGTCCCGTCGGCCGTCCTTCGCTGCGCCGTCGGACGGCCCGTCCGGGTTCCCGGCCGTCCCCGGGGTCCCGGAGGTCACGTCAGAGCGCCGCGGCCGCGCGCTCGGCGGCCTCGACGACGTTGACGAGGAGCTGGGCGCGGGTCATCGGGCCGACACCGCCGGGGTTCGGGGAGATCCAGCCGGCCACCTCGGCGACGCCGGGGTCCACATCGCCGAGGATCTTGCCCTCGCCGTTGCGCGAGACGCCGACGTCGAGGACGGCCGCGCCCGGCTTCACGTCCTCCGGCTTGATCAGGTGCGGCACACCGGCCGCCGCCACGATGATGTCGGCGTTGCGCAGGTGCGCGGAGAGGTCCCGGGTGCCGGTGTGGCACTGGGTCACGGTCGCGTTCTCGGAGCGGCGGGTGAGGATGAGCGGCATCGGACGGCCGATGGTGACACCGCGGCCGACGACCACGACCTCCGCGCCGTTGATCTCCACGCCGTGGGCGCGGAGCAGCGTGATGACGCCGTTCGGCGTGCAGGGCAGCGGGGCGGGCTCGTTCAGCACCAGTCGGCCGAGGTTGGTCGGGTGCAGGCCGTCCGCGTCCTTGGCCGGGTCCATCAGCTCCAGGATCCGGTTCTCGTCGATGCCCTTCGGCAGCGGGAGCTGGACGATGTATCCGGTGCAGGTCGGGTCCTCGTTGAGCTCCCGTACGACCGCCTCGATCTCCTCCTGCGTCGCCGTGGCCGGAAGGTGGCGCTGGATGGAGGCGATGCCGACCTGGGCGCAGTCGCGGTGCTTGCCCGCCACGTACTTCTGGCTGGCCGGGTCGTCGCCGACGAGGACGGTGCCCAGGCCGGGCGTGACGCCCTGCTCCTTGAGGGCCGCCACACGGACGGTCAGATCGGACTTGATCGCGGCTGCGGTGGCCTTGCCATCGAGAATCTGGGCGCTCATGGTGACATCCTCCCGGATGACCCCCGCCTTGTTCCAATTCGCTCGCACCGGGCGGCCGCTCCAGCGGAGCGACGGGTTGCACTTGCACAACTCCGATGCGTATCGACTGGACAAAAAGTCGACGTTGCGACCACGATGATCGGCGAAGTACCGCGGAAAGTGCCGGGGGGAATCCGCTCACAACCGTGAAGAGTCCTCCGCGCGGGCCGCGTCGTCCCCGCAAAGAGAAAAATTTCACGGAGGAATCCCGCGATGAGCTTCGGTGACCCGAACAACCCCTACGGCCCGCCGCAGGGCCAGGGCCAGGGCCAGCAGCCCGGCTACGGCTACCCGCAGCAGGCCCCCCAGGGCGTGCCGCCGCAGCAGGGCTACGGCTACCCCGCGGCTCCGCCGATCTCTCCGTACGGCCCCGGTGGCTACCCGCAGGGCCCGACCAAGATGCCCGGAATGATGACCGCCGCTCGCGTGCTGCTCTTCATCATCGGCGGCCTGCAGATCGTCGTCGGCGTCATCGCGGCCATCGCGATCGGCGCTGCCTCCAGCACGGTCGACGACTCGGACGCGGCCACCGGCCTCGCCGGCCTCGGCTTCGCCATCGTCGCCGTCCTGCTGGCCTTCGCCGGCCTGGCGATCTTCCTCGGCGTCCGGTTCTCCAAGGGCGGCACCGCGATCCGCGTCATCACGATCATCTACGCCTCGCTGATGATCGTCGGTTCGCTCAGCAACTTCGCCTCGGGCGAGCCGAGCGGCGTCTTCGGCGGCGTCATCAGCCTCGCCATCAGCGGCGTCATCCTCGCCTCGATGGTCGGCTCGCAGGCGTCGGCCTGGTTCAACCGCCCGCGCTACTGAGCACAAGGCGCACGACACACCCACGACGAGGAGGGCCCCGTTCCAGGTGATTCACCTGGAACGGGGCCCTCCTCGTCGTACGGGGCCTGCCCCTCAGGACGTGGCACGGGGGGCCGGGCGACGTCCCGCCCGGGCCGGGCGACGTCCCGCCGGCTCGGTCGACGCCCTACGCCTCAGCCGTCAGACCCGCTTGAGGACCGCGAAGCCGTCCGAGCGGTGGGTGATCTCGTACCGCGCCTCCGGATGCAGTTGCGAAGCCAGCTGCTCCGGGTCCGAGACCTGCTGCGACCAGCCGCGCAGGTCGAAGGCGAGATAGTCCGGGGTGGCGCCCTTCGACGTGCCCACCCAGTAGACGCGGTGGTCCGCCGTGAGGTGCGCGAGGAGCGAGACGTCCGCCTCCACGCTCACACCCTCCGGCACCGCGTCGACCGCCGCGCGCGCCTGCTCGGTCCGGGTGTCCGTCCGGTACGTCTCCGACTTCGTCAGCTCCCGCAGCGGCAGGTTCGCGGCGAGGACCAGCGCGACCGCCGTCGCGACCGGGACGACGACCTTCCCGTACGAGGCGAGCCACGCGCGCGGTGAGGTGCGCACCGAGCGGACGCCGTCCACCAGGGCCAGGAAGACCACCGGCATGAGGATGGCGCTGTAGTGCCAGTGCATGCCCCAGTGGTTGGGGTCCTGGGAGAGGAAGCGCCAGCCGAGCGTGGGCAGGACCAGCAGGATCAGCGGGGAGCGCAGGGCGAGGAACCCGGTGATGGCGAGCAGGAAGATCACCATCTCCCAGCGCTCGCCCGAGGCGAGGGCGTCGCCGATGACCTGCCCGAAGGAGGTCTCGGTGCCCTGCCCGGTCTTCTCGATCTTCGACCAGTAGTCGTACTCGCCGACCCGGCTCGCCGCCGGGATCAGGACGAGGACCGTCAGGGCGAAGGCCGCCGCGCCGAAGCCTGCCAGGGCCGCGCCGAGCCGCTTCTGCCCCTTCAGGAAGAGGACCACGCCGACCATGGAGACGGTGAGACCCATGTCCTCCTTGACGAGGACGAGCGGCGCGGCCCAGGCCGCGGCCGCGGTCCAGCGGCCGAGGAGCAGCGCCCGGCAGGTCAGGGCGAGCATCGGGACGGCGAAGGCGATCTCGTGGAAGTCGGACTTGACCGCCTCCTGCAGCCCCCAGGAGAGCCCGTACGCGAGGGCGAGGCCGATGCCGGCGGCCCGGCTGCCGAGGATCTGCTGGGTGGTGCGGCCGACGACGACGGCGCCGGAGGCGAACAGCGCGGCCTGGGCGAAGAGCAGGGAGGCCGGTGAGGACCAGACCCAGTAGAGCGGTGCGAGCAGCGCGGTGACGGGGCTGAAGTGGTCGCCGAGTATATGGAAGCCGGGGCCCTTGATGTCGACGACCGGGGCCCTGAACTCGGCGTACGCCCTGACCGACTGCCCGAAGATCCCGAGGTCCCAGGACGGGGTGCGGAAGTGCGAGTACTGCACCCAGGAGTAGAGGAAGTACAGGCCGCAGAGGACAGCCGCGAGGATCAGGTACGGGCGGAGCGGGGCCGGAGAGAGGCCGTCCGGCGACTCGGTGCCGGCTGCGCCCGGAGTGCCGGTGACGGCCTCCTCGGCGGACCTGTTCTGTACGTCCAACACCACGCCCCCACTACCAGTGGTCGACAAAAGAGCAACCCATTAGACCAGAGTCCACCCGATCGGCGGATCTGTCGTCGCCGGGGCTCCGGTAGCGCCACGAGCACCCTCGGTGACGTTCTGCATTCGTTTATCGCCGCTTCCTAGCCTGACGGCGCAGACCTCGGGGAAAGGAAGCGTCATGTACAGCATCATCGTGGTGCCCGCACCGGCCGCGACCTCCGGAGACCAGGTCAGACTGGCGCCCGGCGAACGGCTCCACTTCGGCCGCACCGCCCCGCGCACGGCCGGCGGTCGGCGGCACCTGGACGTCCCGCACCCCGGGGTGTCCCGTACCGCCGGAGAGATCGGAGCCGCCGGGAACCACTGGACGCTCAGCAACTTCAGCACCGCCTCGACGTACGTCGTCGAGAACCCGGAGGGAGCCGGGGAGCACATCAAGATCGCGCCGGGCCGGGTCGACGCACCGGTGCCCTTCGAGTTCTCCCGGGTCGTACTGCCCGCCGGCAGCGACCTGGTCGACTTCTGCGTCTGGGCCCCCCGCCACGACTACGTGGAACGCGCGCACACGGCCGAGGACGGCGAGCCGACCGCCCTCGCCTTCCCCCTCGACCGCTCCAAGCGCTACTTCCTCGTGCTCGCCGCCCTCTGCGAACCCCGGCTGCGCGGCGAACCGCACGCACCGCTGCCGACCGCCGACGCGATCGTGGACCGGCTCCGCCCGCTCTGGCCCGCCGCGAACCGGGCCGCCGTGCAGTGGAACATCGACTACCTGGCCGTGAAACTCCGCCTGAAGCCGGGCCCCGACACGGCGGACGCGGGCCCGCGCCTCAACGGCAAGAAGGAGTCGCTGGTCTCGCTGGCGCTCCGCTTCGACCTCGTAGGGGAGGACGACCTGGGGCCGTTCACCCGGACCCCGGCCGCCGGGACCTCGACCGCCGGGGCGGCCCGATGAGCGCGGCCGCCGGCGACGGAACGCGCGCGCCCTTCCCCGTCCCGGTACCGGCGGGCTACCGGATCGGGGCCTGGACCGTCGAGCACCCCCTCGGATCGGGGGCCTTCGCCACGGTGTACGCGGCCCGGCGCACGGACGTCGCCACCCCGGACGAGACCCCGTCGGCGCCGGAACTCCCGGCCCGCGCTGCCCTCAAGTTCCTGCCGACCGGCACGCACACCCCCCGCCAGCTGTGGTACCTGAAGGACCTCGCCGACCGGGAGATCGCACTGCTACGGCGGCTGCGCTCGCCCCATCTGATCCGCCTGCACGAAACCCTCACCGTCGACGATCCGGACCTCCCCGGCCTCGACGGGGCCACCGTCCTCGTACTCGAAGAGGCCGAACGCTCCCTGCAGTCCCTGCTGACCGGCCCCACCCCGCCGGCCACCGGCCCCGCACTGCTGACCCAGGTCTGCGAAGGGCTGCGCCAGCTGCACACGGCAGGCTGGGTGCACGGCGACCTGAAGCCCGGGAACGTCCTGCTGATGAAGGACGGCACCGCCCGGCTCGGCGACTTCAGCACCGCGAGCGAACTCGACGGCACCCACGCCTACTCCCCCGCCTTCGCCACCCCGGACTACACCCCGCCCGAGCTGCTCTGGTCCGACGTCGGCGCCCGGGGCACACGGATCCGTCCCACCTCGGACGTCTGGGCCTTCGGCGTCCTCGCCCACACCGTCCTCACCGGCGCCCACCCCCTGCCGGGCGGAACGCCGAACGCCCGCCGGGACGCCGCCGTCCGCTACGCCCGGGGCGAGGAGGAACTCCGGCTCTCCCCCGAACTCCCGCCCGCGTGGCGGGACATCATCAGCGACTGCCTGCGCCCCACCCACGAGGAACGCTCGGCCCACGACGCGGCGTCCCTGCTCCGCCGCGCCACCCGCGCGGCCGCGGGCCGCACACCCCGGTTCCCCCGGCTGCGCCGCATGCGCCGCTCGCGCCGTCCGTCCGGACCCCGCGGGGCCACGCGGCTCGCCACGGCCACCGGGGCGGCCGTGCTGGCCGCGGCCCTCAGCCTCGTCATGCTGCGGGACGCCCCCTCGGCGGAGGCGGCGCAGGGCTACGACCGCTGCCCGATCGGCCATGCCTGCTTCTTCACCGAACGCGACGGCCAAGGGGAGATGTGCGCCTGGTACGACGACGAGAAGGACTGGCAGGCCGGGATCATCGTCTGCGCCTGGGGCCGCGATTCCGCTCCCCGGTCCGCCGTCAACAACGGCTACGTCGGCGATCCGCTGGACGACGTCCGGTTCTACCGGGACGCCGAGTACCAGGAACCGCTGGACTGTCTGCAGAGCAAGGAGGCCCGGAACCTGCGCGGTGACGTCACCGTGCGCTCCCTGAAGTGGCTGCCGGACTGCTGATCCGCGGCCCGTCCCTCGGCCCGCACCCTCGGACTTGCGAGGTACCCAGGGCGCCCCGCCCCCACGAAGGTTGGTCCCACCGACCCACCGACCGGAGGGGACACCGTGCGACACGCGCTCGCGACACTGGCACTGGGAACGGCCACGGCTCTCGTCGGCGGTCTGCTTCTTTCGTGCGCACCGCCGAACGGCCTCGCGGACGGGCACGCGGCTGCACGAACCGGGGAAAGGCGCTCGGCCCCCGCCGGGTTGAACGCGTCCGAGCGGGCGCTGCTCGATCGCGCGGAGCAACTGCTCGTCAAGCGGTGCATGGGCGGACGGGGGCTTCCGTACTGGATCGTCCCACGGCTGTCCGAGGAGGAGAGCCGCAGTGTCGGCTACGTCCTGGATGACGTGGCGTGGGCCGGAGAGCACGGCTACGGCAGCAGGCTCCGGCACAAGGAGCTCGCCGCCAAGCGCTCCGATCCCAATCTGGTCCACCGCGACCAGCTCACCGGGCAGCGGCTCGTCGTGTACACCGACGCGCTGTACGGCGGGCCGGACACACCGACCCTGTCGGCGCGCGTCCCCGGCGGCGGAACGATCACCAGTCAGTTGGGCGGGTGTCACGGAACGGCCCTCGAAGAGCTGTACGGGGACCGGGCGGCCTGGTTCCGGGTCGGCAAGATCGCCGCGAACCTGACTCCCTTGTACGGCGCCGAACTGCGGCGCGACCCCCGGCTGACCAGTGCCGTCACCGCGTGGTCCCGGTGCATGCGGCGCGCGGGCCACCCGTACCCGGACCCGCCCGCGGCCCACGATGCCGCGGCGAAGGCCACTGCCCAGGACGGGGACACGGCCGTCGACGCCGCCGCCGAGCGACGGAGGTTCGCCATCGAGGTGGAGCTGGCGGTGACCGAGGCGACCTGCGCCGCGGAGACCGGCCTGGGGAGGGCCGGCCGCGCCCTGGAGACCGAGTACCGCGACGGACTGGACGGCGAGTACCTCGACGCACTCGCCGAGCACGACCGCATCGAGCGCCGGGCGCTCGCCCGCGCCCGCGACATCGCCGGCGCGCGGACCTGACTTCCGCAGCACTCGGCTGTGGACGAGCACGCCTCCGCCACGGAGGCCGCAGCAAGGAGGAACACCATGATCAAGCGCAGGATCGGTGTGGCCACGGCGGTCCTCGGACTCGCCGCCCTCGGCCTCACCCTGCCCGGCACGGCCGCCCAGGCGACGTCCGAAGGCTCGACAGGCACCATGGGGGCGGGATGCGACAGCATCTGGCGTGCCCACCAGGGCGACGGCAACATGTGGGCGTTCAGCGGCAGCGACTGCACCGGTGACGAGCTCGGTCACACCCCCGGCGAGGACGCCGACTGGAGCAACTCCTCGGGCGAGTTCACGGGCAACGACAACGACCGGGCCACCTCGTTGGTGAACACCGGGACCGAGGGCGGCCGTGACGCGGTCGCGTTCTACCGGGACGCCCGATACGTGGGCGGACACGGCTGTGTCAGCTGGGGGGAGAAGTACGTCGACAACCTCAACAACGACACGTTCACCACCGAGACGCCGGCCAACAACGAGATCAGCTCACACCAGTGGGTGGCCGAGGACGCCTGCAGCAAGTTCTTCCAGTGATGCGCCGACTGGTCCTCGCCGTACTCGGCCTGGCGCTGCTCGCCCTCGGGCCGGGAGCGGCCTCGGCCACCGCGTCCGCCGACGCGGCGGCCACGGCCGCGAAGCCCGCCTTCCAGATGCCGTTCCCGTGCGGCACGCAGTGGCAGCTGAACAGCTACGACTCGGGGCACGATCCGGCGCTCGACATCGTCGCCAAGGGGAACCCGGGATCCGACGGCAGGCCGGTACTCGCCTCGGCTCCCGGCACGGTCACCGCCGTGTACGTGGACGCGGGCGCGGGCAACGTGGTGCAGATCAAGCACAGCGGCGGCTGGTTCTCCGTCTACTACCACCTGGAAAGCCCGGTGACGGCGAAGGTCGGACAGGAGGTCGCGGCGACGACCCGGATCGGGTCGATCGGCAAGACGGGCGCCAACTCGGGCGGCTGGGCCCATCTCCACTACGAGCAGCGGTACCTGGCGTCCGGTGACTTCACCGACGAGAGCCACCGCCGGCCGGTGCACTTCGACGGGACGCTCTACACCGGTGTCGGCAAGGAGTGGAAGAGCGTCACCAGTGCCAACTGCTCGCCGGCCGCGCCGTGGCAGGACTGCCCGTCCGGGTACGTGTGCTTCTACCCGAACGCCGACGGCACCGGCAGCGTCTGCAGGACCGACCGGGACGCCACCGCCCTCGCCTGCGGTCTCCGGAAGTCGTACTTCAACAACGGGACGGTCGACCCCGGGTACGACCGGGTCCGGGTGAACGGCACCGGACCGTGTCTGGAGCGCGCCGCACGAGGGGCGTTGCCCGGCGGTGGACTGACCGTGACGGCCGTCAGGTGGGTGGGGAGCTGCTGACGCCGACGACGGGGGCGGCCCCGGCACCTGAAGGTGCCGGGGCCGCCCCCGTCGTCGGGATGACTCGGATGACTCAGTGGAAGAAGTGGCGCGTCCCCGTGAGGTACATCGTCACGCCGGCCTTCTTCGCGGCCTCGATCACCAGCTCGTCCCGCATCGAGCCGCCCGGCTGCACGACCGCCTTCACACCGGCCGCGGTGAGGATCTCCAGGCCGTCGGGGAAGGGGAAGAAGGCGTCCGAGGCGGCGTACGAGCCGCGCGCCCGCTCCTCGCCCGCCCGCTCGACCGCGAGCTTCGCGGAGTCGACGCGGTTGACCTGGCCCATGCCGACGCCGACCGAGGCGCCGTCCTTCGAGAGCAGGATCGCGTTGGACTTGACCGCGCGGCAGGCCTTCCAGGCGAAGGCGAGCTCGGCGAGCTCGTCGGCCGACAGGGCCTCACCGGTCGCCAGGGTCCAGTTCGCCGGGTCGTCGCCCTCGGCCTGGAGGCGGTCGGTGACCTGGAGCAGCGCGCCGCCGTCGATCGGCTTGACCTCGACGGGGTTGCTCGGGGCGCCCTCGACGCGCAGAAGGCGGATGTTCTTCTTCTTGGTGAGGATCTCGACCGCGCCGTCCTCGTACCCCGGGGCGACGACGACCTCGGTGAAGACCTCCGCGACCTGCTCGGCCATCGCGACGGAGACCGGGCGGTTGACGGCGATGACGCCGCCGAACGCGGAAGCCGTGTCGCACGCGTGCGCCTTGCGGTGGGCCTCGGCGACGTCGGCGCCGATCGCGATGCCGCACGGGTTGGCGTGCTTGATGATCGCGACGCAGGGCTCGGTGTGGTCGTACGCGGCCCGACGCGCGGCGTCGGTGTCCGTGTAGTTGTTGTACGACATCTCCTTGCCGTGCAGCTGCTCGGCCTCGGCGAGGCCGCCCGTGCCGTCGACGTAGAGCGCGGCGCCCTGGTGCGGGTTCTCGCCGTACCGCAGGACGTTGTTCCGCTCGTACGTGGCGCCCAGGAAGTCGGGGAAGCCCGAGTCGTCGGCGGCGGCGTAGTCGTCGGCGAACCAGGAGGCCACGGCCACGTCGTACGCGGCGGTGTGCTGGAAAGCCTCACCGGCGAGCCGCTTGCGGGCGGTCAGGTCGAAGCCGCCGGCCTGGACGGCCGCGAGCACGTCGGCGTACCGCTCGGGGCTGGTGACGATCGCCACGGACGGGTGGTTCTTGGCCGCGGCACGGACCATGGACGGGCCGCCGATGTCGATCTGCTCGACGCACTCGTCGGGAGTGGCGCCGGAGGCGACGGTCTCCTTGAACGGGTAGAGGTTCACGACGACCAGGTCGAAGGGCTCCACGCCCAGCTCGGCGAGCTGCTCGCGGTGCGACTCCAGGCGCAGGTCGGCGAGGATACCGGCGTGCACGCGCGGGTGGAGGGTCTTGACGCGGCCGTCCAGGCACTCGGGGAAGCCGGTCAGCTCCTCGACCTTGGTGACCGGCACACCGGCGGCGGCGATCTTCCCGGCCGTGGAGCCGGTGGAGACGAGCTCGACGCCGGCCTCGTGCAGACCGCGGGCCAGCTCTTCGAGCCCCGTCTTGTCGTAGACGCTGACCAGCGCGCGGCGGATGGGCTTAACGGTGTCCGTGTTCACCGACATGAACCTTTCGTCCCTCAATGCGATAGCCGTGCCGGGCGAGGCGCCCCACGACGTCGACGAGCAGCGAGCGCTCGACTTCCTTGATGCGCTCGTGCAGAGCGGCTTCATCGTCCTCGTCCCGCACCTCGACCACGCCCTGGGCGATGATCGGGCCGGTGTCGACACCGTCGTCGACGAAGTGGACGGTGCACCCGGTGACCTTCGCGCCGTAGGCGAGGGCGTCACGCACCCCGTGGGCACCGGGAAAACTGGGCAGCAGAGCCGGGTGGGTGTTGACGACCCGCCCGCCGAAGCGGGCGAGGAACTCCTTGCCGACGATCTTCATGAAGCCGGCCGAGACGACGAGATCCGGCTCGTACGCGGCGGTGGCCTCGGACAGCGCGCGGTCCCACTCCTCGCGGGACGCGTGGTCCTTGACCCGGCAGACGAAGGTCGGCAGCCCGGCGCGCTCGGCGCGCTCCAGACCGGCGATGCCGTCGCGGTCCGCGCCGACGGCGACGATCTCCGCGCCGTAGCCCTCGGGGTCCGCGGCGATGCCGTCGAGGAGGGCCTGCAGATTGGTACCGGAACCGGAGACCAGGACGACGAGGCGGGCGGCAGCCACTGGGTCACTCTTTCCGTGGTGTTTGTACGGTCGTACGAACGAATCGTGCCGCTCGATACGGGGAACCCTACGAATGGCTCGACCGTCAGCAACGATACCGGCACACCGGACGGCCCCCACGGGACGGGGGCGGAGCAGGGCGGTAGCGTCAGGGTCCGACGCCCGACGATCAGCAGACAGCAGCAGACGAGACAGCAGCGGAGACCACGGGTGCGGCCGTGGTCGCGACGACAGAGGGAAGACGTTCAGCAGATGCCGGAACGCCAGTCCACGGACGACAACAACCCGTTCGCGCCGCCGCCCGAGGGCCGGCCGGATCAGCCGTGGCAGCCGCGGCGACCGGAGGGCTCGGACGATGAGACGTCCGGGGACTCCGGGTCGTCGGGGCCGTCCGACGGCCGCTGGAGCCCGCGCCAGCCGGGCCCCTCGAACGACGGCTTCGGCCGTGGGCCCGAGCGCCAGGGAGGCGGCCCGGAGGGCGGCCCCGGGCAAGGTGGCCCCGGCCAGGGCGGATCCGGTGGGCGGGGGCTCCGCTGGGACCCGACGGACCCGGCGCAGCGGCGCGCGCGGTACGCGATCCTCTCCGGCATGTGGGCCTTCTTCTTCGCCATCTTCGAGATCCCGGAACTGGCGCTGCTGCTCGGCGCCCTGGGTGTCTACTGGGCGATCAGCTCGCTGCGCGCCAAGCCGAAGCCGGCGGACGAGCTGTCGCCGACGTCACAGTCGGCGGCCGCGCCGGCGTCTCAGCCCTCGGGACAGACCCCGGCCCGGCCGTCGGGCCAGGGCGCCACCGCGGCCCCGCTCCGCTCGATGCGGACGGCCGCGATCAGCGGTCTGGTCGCCGCGAGCGTGGCCCTGATGATCGTCGCGGTGGGCTTCACCATGCAGCTCGTCTACAGCGACTTCTACGAGTGCCGTGACGACGCCCTCACCCACGCAGGCCAGCTGGCCTGCAACGACCTCCTGCCGAAGCCGCTGCGCGCGGGCTTCGGGGTCCGGGAGTAGCGAGAGCTAGGGGGTGTCCGGCCTGATCGGCAAGACACCCCCTAGGCCCTGTCCGGAGGCGGCGGCGAGGCGGGTTCCCAGGCCGCCGGGAGGTAGTCGTAGGGCTCGAAGGCGGCGGCGTCGTCGTACGGGTCGTCGTACGGAGCGCTGTACGGATCGTCGGCCCGGCCGACGTCCGGACCGGCCTCCGGAGCGGCCGGGGGCGCCGGAGTCGCGTCCGACTGCGCCTCTTCCGGCGTCTCCGGGTCCGGGGCGGACGGAGGTACGGGGCCGGGCACGGGTACGAGGCCCGAGGCGGCCCACTTCGCGGCCCCGGCCGCCGGCCCGACCACCGAGGCCTCTGCCGGAACCGGCAGGGGCTTCGGCCGGGGGACGCGCCGGCCCCAGGCCCGTACGCCCAGGGCCACCGGCACCCCGACGCAGGCGCCCCACAGAACCGTCGCCGCGCCCGTCTGCCACCACACGGGGCCGAACGCGGACAGCCGACCGCTGCCGAGCGGGCCGCCCGCCGCGCCCGACAGGACGGCGACCACGGCCCCGCAGCCCCAGGCCGCGCCCAGCGCCGTGAGTGCCGTGTCCCGGGCCGTCCAGGTCCGCGCCGAGCGGCCCACCCGGCGGCCCTGGAGCACGGCGGCCGCCAGCGGGACCGCCGCGGCCGTCCAGTGGATCCAGGTGCCGCGCCCTCCGTCGGGCAGCGCGGCGAGCAGCGGGAAGGGCGGCAGAGCCGGGTCGCCGGCGAGGCCCAGCGGGGTCGCCAGCGCGCCCGTGCCGAGGGTGAAGCCCGGCCCGAGCCCGTACGCGGCTCCCCAGACGGCCATGTTCGGCAGCAGCGCGAGCACAAGGAGCAGCACCGCCACCCGCCCCGACCACTCCCCCGCGAGGCCCGCGTACGCCGCCTGGGCCTCGCCCGCGTGCCAGGCGAGGGAGACCGCCGCGGCCACCGCGCCGCCGCCGAGCAGCGTCACGAGCCCGAGCCCCGTCGCGCGCAGGGCGGCGGCGGCCTGTCGCTGTTCGGGGAGCGGGCGGCCGAGCGCCGTCCAGGCGCCGGCCCCCGCCGCGCCGACCACGACGGCGGGCAGCCAGAGCCCGGCGGTGATCAGGTCGGCGGGCATGGGGCCGCTCTCGCTGTAGACCACGACGGCGGCCCCGACCAGGAGGTATCCCCCGGCCACGGCCGCGACCGCACCGCCCGTGGAGGGGCGCGACCGGTCGCCGCGGCCGTCCGCGTCGAGGGTGTCGCGGGCGGCCCGGTGGACGAGCCAGACGGGCAGGACGACCAGGAGCATCGGCACGATGCCGAGGGGCGCGGGCAGGCCGGACAAGGTGTCCGTACGGACGAGGTCCACGCCGTGGGCGAGCAGCCAGAGTCCGGCCGCCAGGTGGAGGGCGCCGCCGGGGCCGCTGTCGGGGTACGGGGAGCTGATCCAGGCCGCGACCACCAGGACCGCGAGGGCGCCGAGTCCGAGTCCGGCGGCGACCCCGCCCCGGACGCAGGCGGTGGCGAGCGCGGCGGAACGGCCGCCCTGGACCAGGGGGTGCTCGGTCACATGGGTCACGGGGTCATGCTGCCAACGACACGCGCTTTTGCCGCGTAACAGGCAAACCTCCGTTGTGTCGCTCAATATACGTTTATGTACTTTTCCGCCCAGAGAAGCGCTGCGGGAGGTCGACACCGATGAGCCGGAGCACCGCGGATTCCGCATCCTCCGTCACCCTGCCGACCCCGAAGGAGCGGCGCAGGTTGCGCGAGGCCCTCGCCCTGAGCGAGGAGCAGGTCGCCGAGGCCATGGGCGTCACGAAGGCCACGGTCAAGTCATGGGAGACCGGGCGCTCGGCACCCCGGGGCCGCAAACGCGAGGCGTACGCGAAACTGCTCGGCACGTACGAGCCCGACGCCGGCCGGCAGCCGCCCGTACAGACGGAGACCCAGGCGCAGTCACCCGAACGGACGCAGGCGCAGGCGCAGCAGCCACAGCACCAGCCACGCCGGCCACAGGCTCAGGCGCAGGCTGTCGACGTGCGGCCCAGGGCCGCCGCCAAGCGGGCCCCCAAGCCGCCGAAGGCCCCCGCCCCCTCCCCGGCCATCTCCCCCGGACCCGCCCGCAAAGGCCCCCCGAGTCCGCAGGAGCGCCTGAAACCGGCAGGGACGGCGGACGCGGCCCCGCCCGAGCCCGCGCGGCCGCCCGCCGTACCGGGGCTCACCCCCGAGGAGGCCTTCGACGCGCTGTACGCGCACGCGGCGCCCGGTCTCGTCCACCAGACGTATCTGCTGACCGGCCGGCGGCGGCTCTCCCGCGAGTCCGTCGAGTACGCCTTCCACCACGCCTGGGAGCGCTGGCCCGAGGTCGCCGTCGACGCGGACCCGGTGGGCTGGGTGCGGGCGACGGCGTACGAGTACGCGCTCTCCCCGTGGCACCGGATGCGCCGTGCCCACAAGCACCCCGACTCCCCACCCACCGAGGCGAACCGACGGGCGCTGCTCACCGCGCTCCTCGAACTGCCGCCGGCGTACCGCCGTACCGTCCTGCTCTACGACGGGCTGGGCCTCGATCTGCCGGAGACGGCCGCCGAGACCGAGGCGAGCACCCCCGCCGCCGCCAACCGGCTGCTGCACGCCCGTACGGTCCTCGGGAAGCGGGTCCCGGAGCTCGCCGAGCCGGAGGCCTTGCACCGGCGGCTCAGCGCGCTGGTCACGGAGGCGCCGACGGCGACCCTCCCGGCGGCCCGCGTGGTCCGGACGAGCGGCGAACGCCGGACCCGGACCTGGACGCGCGCGGTGCTGGGGGTGACGGCGGTCCTCATCGGCGTCACGGGCTTCGCGGCGGCGACGGCGCCGACGCACTACATCCCGGTCAACGCGCCCGGCGAGACCGTCAACGGCGTCCCCGTGCGCGGCGGCCCGCAGAAGCTCCGCCCGGAGGACCTGGAGCTCCGCGACATACTGCGCTCGGAGCCGAACCCGGGCCCGGAGCGGCTGGTCCCGGCCGCCGAGTAACGCCGCCGTACACGAGAGGGCCCCGCCCTCGCCCGGGTGACCGGGCGGGGGCGGGGCCCTCTCGTACAACTACTGACGAAGTCAGCCGGCGAGGATCGCGCGCGCCAGCTTGGCCGTCTCGGTCGGCGTCTTGCCGACCTTGACGCCCGCGGCCTCAAGGGCCTCCTTCTTCGCCTGGGCGGTGCCGGAGGAGCCGGAGACGATGGCGCCGGCGTGGCCCATGGTCTTGCCCTCGGGCGCGGTGAAGCCCGCGACGTAGCCGACGACCGGCTTGGTGACGTTGGCCTTGATGAAGTCGGCCGCACGCTCCTCGGCGTCGCCGCCGATCTCACCGATCATGACGATCAGGTCGGTGTCGGGGTCCGCCTCGAACGCCGCGAGGGCGTCGATGTGCGTGGTGCCGATGACCGGGTCGCCACCGATGCCGACGGCGGACGAGAAGCCGATGTCACGGAGCTCGTACATCATCTGGTACGTCAGCGTGCCGGACTTCGAGACCAGGCCGATGCGGCCCGGCTTCGTGATGTCGCCCGGGATGATGCCGGCGTTGGACTGGCCCGGGGTGATGAGACCGGGGCAGTTCGGGCCGATGATGCGGGTCTTGTTGCCCTTCGCCTGCGCGTACGCCCAGAAGGCGGCGGAGTCGTGGACGGCGATGCCCTCGGTGATGACGACGGCCAGCGGGATCTCGGCGTCGATCGCCTCGACCACGGCGGCCTTCGCGAAGGCCGGCGGGACGAAGAGGACCGAGACGTTGGCGCCGGTCTCCTTCATCGCCTCGGCGACGGAGCCGAAGACCGGGACCTCGGTGCCGTCGAAGTCGACGGACGTGCCGGCCTTGCGCGGGTTCACGCCACCGACGATGTTGGTGCCGTCAGCCAGCATGAGCTTGGTGTGCTTCATGCCCGTGGCACCGGTCATGCCCTGGACGATGACCTTGCTGTCCTTGGTGAGGAAGATAGCCATGGTGTGCTTGACCTCGTCCCTTACTTCGCAGCCGCGAGCTCGGCGGCCTTGTCGGCCGCGCCGTCCATGGTGTCCACGCGCTGCACGAGCGGGTGGTTCGCGTCCGACAGGATCTTGCGACCCAGCTCCGCGTTGTTGCCGTCGAGGCGCACGACCAGCGGCTTGGTGACCTCTTCGCCCTTGGAGGCGAGGAGCTCCAGGGCCTGGACGATGCCGTTGGCGACCTCGTCACAGGCGGTGATGCCACCGAAGACGTTGACGAACACGGACTTGACGTCCGGGTCGCCCAGGATGATCTCCAGGCCGTTCGCCATGACCTCGGCGGAGGCGCCGCCACCGATGTCGAGGAAGTTGGCCGGCTTCACGCCGCCGTGGTTCTCACCGGCGTACGCGACGACGTCCAGGGTCGACATGACCAGACCGGCACCGTTACCGATGATGCCGACCTCGCCCTCGAGCTTGACGTAGTTGAGGTTCTTGGCCTTGGCGGCAGCCTCGAGCGGGTTGGCTGCGGCCTTGTCCTCGAGCGCCTCGTGCTCGGGCTGACGGAAGTCGGCGTTCTCGTCGAGAGACACCTTGCCGTCCAGGGCCAGGATGCGGCCGTCCTTGGTCTTCACCAGCGGGTTGACCTCGACGAGGAGCGCGTCCTCGGCGACGAAGGTGTCCCACAGGGTCACCATGGCCTCGGCGACGCCCTCGGCCACATCGGCCGGGAACTTCGCCAGGGCCACGATCTCGCGGGCCTTCTCGATGTTCACGCCGTCGACGGCGTTGACCGGGACCTTCGCGAGGGCCTCGGGGGTCTTCTCCGCGACCTCCTCGATGTCCATGCCGCCCTGCACCGAGGCCATGGCCAGGAAGGTGCGGTTGGTGCGGTCGAGGAGGTACGAGACGTAGTACTCCGCCTCGATCTCCGGGGACAGCTCGGCGATCATCACCTTGTGGACCGTGTGGCCCTTGATGTCCATCCCGAGGATGTCCGTCGCGCGGGCGACGGCCTCGTCCGCGTTGGCGGCCAGCTTCACGCCGCCGGCCTTGCCGCGGCCACCGACCTTCACCTGCGCCTTGACGACCGACTTGCCGCCAAGACGCTCGGTGGCCTCGCGCGCCGCCTCAGGCGTGTCGATGACTTCACCGGCCAGCACCGGTACACCGTGCTTGGCGAAGAGGTCCCTCGCCTGGTACTCGAACAGGTCCACGCGCGTCCGTCCCTTTTCTGATGATCGCGGTTCGTTGTCTGCGTGGGCGTGCCGCGAAGGGCAACGTGACTGCACTGTCACAAGGGAGGCGTTCACGGTGTCCGTGGACGCGGCATGTCCGTCTCGCAGGTTATCGCCGAGGCACGTGGGTCCCTAAATCGCAGATCACAACAGAGCGGTGATACGGGTCACAGATCGTAGGGGCCGGGGGGCCGTCCGTAGGGGGCACGGGGTGGCGACGTGCGGCGTTCACGTCAGGCGGGGCTTGACATTCCGCCTCCTCACGACGCGCCGGAAGAGCAGGTGAGGGGCGTTCCGGAGCCTGTGTGATATGGGACTCAGTCGGGCCCGGACACCCGTGTGGGTGGTCCCGCGACGACGGATTCCGCACCTGTCGGGTGGGCGGGGCACGACTGGTTCCGCACGTGTGGACTCCCGGCCGGGTGGATGCCGGGTCAGGCCGTGGGTGCCGGCAGCGGGCGCTTCTCCAGGGCGGCGGCCATGATCTCCGGGAACAGGTCGGGGGTGCAGGCGAAGGCCGGTACGCCGAGCGCCGCGAGCGCCGCCGCGTGGTCGCGGTCGTACGCCGGGGCGCCCTCGTCGGAGAGGGCGAGCAGCGCGACGAACTGGACGCCGGAGGCCTTCATGGCCGCGACCCGCTTCAGCATCTCGTCGCGGATGCCTCCCTCGTACAGGTCGCTGATGAGGACGACGACGGTGTCGGCGGGTCGGGTGATCTTCGACTGGCAGTGGGCGAGGGCGCGGTTGATGTCGGTGCCACCGCCGAGCTGGGTGCCGAAGAGGACGTCGACGGGGTCGTCGAGCCGGTCGGTCAGGTCGACGACGGCGGTGTCGAAGACGACGAGCCGGGTGGCGATCGACCGCATGGAGGCGAGTACGGCGCCGAAGACGGAGGCGTAGACGACGGAGGCGGCCATGGAGCCGGACTGGTCGACGCAGAGCACGACCTCCTTCCGTATCGCCCGCGACGCGCGCCCGTGGCCGACGAGCCGCTCGGGGACGACGGTGCGGTGCTCGGGCAGGTAGTTCTTGAGGTTGGCGCGGATCGTGCGGTCCCAGTCGATGTCCCGGTGGCGGGGCCGGCTGATCCGGGCGGTGCGGTCGAGGGCGCCGGTGAGGGTCGCGCGGGTGCGGGTGGCGAGGCGCTTCTCCAGGTCGTCGACGACCTTGCGGACGACGGCCCGCGCGGTCTCCCTGGTCGTCTCGGGCATGGCCCTGTGGAGGGAGAGCAGGGTGCCGACGAGGTGGACGTCCGCCTCGACGGCCTCCAGCATCTCCGGCTCCAGGAGGAGGGTGGCGAGGCCGAGGCGGTCGATCGCGTCGCGCTGCATGACCTGGACGACGGAGCTGGGGAAGTACGTACGGATGTCGCCGAGCCAGCGGGCGACGGAGGGCGCCGAGGCGCCCAGTCCGGCCGAGCGGTCCCGGCCGGCCCGGTCGCCGCCCGGGGTCCTGCCGCCGTAGAGCGCGGTGAGCGCTCCGTCCATGGCGGCATCGGTGCCGGTGAGGGCGCGGCCGGTGCCGTCGGCCTCCCCGCCACCGAGGACGAGCCGCCACCGGCGCAGCCGCTCGTCATCGCTCCCTGATGCGTGAAGGGTGGTCGTGCCGGTGGTCGCGCCGCTGCTCGTGCCTGTGCTCATACGAGGGCCTCCGTGCCGAGGACGAGGTGGAGGAGGGGCAGCACGGCGTCCGCCCGCTCCCGGTCGGTCGTGGCTCCGAAGCCGGGGACACCGGGGGCGGCGTGCCCGGGGCCGCCGGCCTTCGGACCCCGGGCGACCAGCTCGCCGAGCGTGCGGCGTACGCCCGACTCGTACCCGGAGAAGGTGCGACGGAGCAGCGGCAGCACATCGGTGAACGCCTCGGCCCGGACGCCCGTGAGCCAGTCGTCGACCAGCCCGAGGAGCCGCTCGTCGTGGACCAGGAGCAGTCCGCCGCCGGAGGCCCCGCCGGCGAAGCCGTCTATCCAGGCGGCGGCGTCGGCGGGCGGGGTGCCGGGCGAGAGGGCGCGGCTCATGAGGAGGGCGGCTTCGTCGTCGGCGATCCGGCCCTCGTCGAGGAGGAGCCGGGCGGCCCGGCCCCTGAGGACGCCCGGGATCCGGTCGCGGTCGGCGAGACGGCGCAGGACGCCCGCCCAGCGGTCGGTCAGCCCGGCCGCTCCGGGGAGCAGTCCGAGGGCCTGGTGGACCTCGTCGATCCGCTCGCGCATGGCGGCGGCCGCGTCGGTGCCGAGTCCGGCGCAGGCGGGTGGCAGGCCGACGCAGATCCGTTCGGCGAGGCCGGCGGCGACCTCGGCGAGGGCCGCCGTCCCGGTGCCCCGGACGTCGCCGTAGCGCAGGGAGCGGGCGAGGGCCGGGAGCGCCTGGGCGAGGTGGGCCACGTCGGTGTCGAGCGCGGCCCGGTCGGCGAGCGCCCGCATGACGACGGGGAGCGCGTCGGTGAGCCCGGCGAGGAGGCACTGCTCGGCGAGGGCGGTGATGTCGGCGAGGGCGGTCGCCCCCAGGGCCCGGGAGCGGGCCCGGGCGGTGGCGGCGGCCTCGACGGTGGTGCCCCAGACGCCGGCCTCGGCGACCTGGACGTGCAGCTCGGGTTCCCAGCGCAGCCGCCAGGTCTCCCGGAAGGTGCCGGTGCCGGAGCGGCCGGTGGCCGGTTCGCCCCAGCCGACGCCGAGGAGCCGCAGCCGGTGCAGCAGCCGGCTCCGCTCCCCGTCCATGTCCTTGCGGAGGTCGAGTTCGAGGTCGCGCTCGCCGGCCTCGGGCTTGAGGCGCAGGGTGCGCTGGCGGCGGGTCAGATCGCGCTGGAGGGGTACGGCGGGGGCGCCGGCCGGGACCTCGCCGAGGACGTCGCCGACGACGAGGCGGTCCCGGACGAGGTCGAGCGGCACGTCGGAGCCCTCGCAGAGGACGGCGCGGACGGCGTCGGTCGTCTCGTCGAGGCCGGGGAGCGGCCGGCCGCGCAGGGCGGCGAGAGTCTCGGCGAGCCGGACGGCCTCGATGACATGAGCGGGGGAGACGAGGTGGTCCTCGGCCCTGAGGAGTCCGGCGACCTTGGTCATCCAGCGCTCGACGGGCCGGTCGGGGGCGGCGAAGAGGTGCGCGTACCAGCCGGGCGAGTCGATCCCGGCGCCGTATCCCGAGCGGCGGGCGAGCCTGCGGTGGGTCCAGGGGACCCAGGTCATCTCGGCCTTCACCTTGGGCAGGCCCTTGAGCAGGGCCCGGTCGGCGGCGACGGTGGTCCTCCGGGTGAGGGCGGGGACGTGCCAGGCGCCGCAGACGACGGCGACGGCGTCGCCGAACTCCTTGCGGGCGGCGCGGAGCTGGAGCCGCATGTGGGCCTCGCGGACGAGGTCGCGGGGGTGGCCGCCGTGCCCGTACGCCTCGCGGAGCGCGCCCATGGCCTCGGCGAGGGCCTCGAAGGGGGCGGTGGGGTCGTCGTCACCGCGTAGTTCGACGACGTCCTCCCACCAGCGCTCGGCGTCCTCGTATCCGGCGGCCCCGGCGAGTTCGGCGACCGGGTCGATCCGCAGGCCGCCGCCGGACACCTCGTCCTCCCCGTCGTCCCAGGTGGGGTCGAGGGCGGCGAGGGTGTGGGCGGCGGGCAGGTCGATGAAGCGGACCGCGGCACCCCGGTCGAGGGCCCAGCGGATCGCGACCCACTCGGGCGAGAATGCCGCCATCGGCCAGAACGAGGCCCGCCCGGGGTCGTCCACGGCGTGGGCGAGCAGCGCGACCGGCGGCCGCATGCCGGGGTCCGCGGCGAGCGCCACGAGTGCGTCGGCCTCGGCGGGACCTTCGACGAGCACGACGGCGGGCTTCGCCGCCTCCAGCGCGGCCCGCACCCCGCGCGCGGACCCGGGCCCGTGGTGCCGGACCCCGAGCACGAGCGGCCCGTCGAGGAGACGGCCCGCGGCCGTGGGTGCGGGTGCGGATTCGGGTGCGGGTGAGGATTCGGGTGGGGGCGTGGAGGTAGGCCTGGAGGTGGGTGTGGGCGTCATACGCTCACCTCGCGGCAGGCGCGGTAGAAGTCCTTCCAGTCGTCTCTCTCCCTGACCACCGTCTCCAGGTACTCCTGCCAGACCACCCGGTCGGCCGCCGGGTCGCGGACGACCGCGCCGAGGATGCCTGCCGCGATGTCGGCCGGGCGCAGGACGCCGTCACCGAAGTGGGCGGCGAGGGCGAGGCCGCCCGTGACGACGGAGATGGCCTCGGCCGTGGAGAGCGTGCCCGAGGGCGACTTGACCCGGGTCCTTCCGTCGGTGGTGACCCCGTCCCGCAGTTCGCGGAAGACGGTGACGACCCGGCGGATCTCGGCGACGCCGTCCGGCAGGACCGGCAGTTCGAGGGAGCGCCCGAGCTGCTCGACGCGGCGGGCGACGATGTCGACCTCGGCCTCGGGGGTGGCGGGCAGCGGCAGGACCACCGTGTTGAAGCGGCGGCGCAGTGCGCTGGAGAGTTCGTTGACGCCCCGGTCACGGTCGTTGGCCGTGGCGATCAGGTTGAAGCCGGGCACCGCCTGCACCTCCTGCCCCAGTTCGGGAAGGGGCAGGGTCTTCTCGGACAGGATCGTGATGAGCGTGTCCTGCACGTCGGCGGGGATGCGGGTGAGCTCCTCCACGCGCGCGGTCATGCCCTGCGCCATCGCCCGCATCACGGGGCTCGGCACGAGGGCGTCCCTGCTGGGGCCGTGGGCGAGGAGCCGGGCGTAGTTCCAGCCGTACCGGACGGCCTCCTCAGGGGTGCCCGCGGTGCCCTGGACGAGGAGGGTGGAGTCTCCGCTGACGGCGGCGGCGAGGTGCTCGGAGACCCACGTCTTGGCGGTGCCGGGCACCCCGAGCAGGAGCAGCGCCCGGTCGGTGGCGAGCGTGGTGACGGCGACCTCCACGATGCGGCGCGGTCCCACGTACTTGGGGGTGATCACCGTCCCGTCGGGGAGGGTGCCGCCGAGGAGGTAGGTGGCGACGGCCCACGGCGAGAGGCGCCAGCGGGCGGGGCGGGGCCGGTCGTCGGCCGCGGCGAGCGCGGCGAGTTCGTCGGCGAAGGCGTGCTCCGCGTGCGGTCGCAGGACCTCGGTCACGGCCTGCGGCTGCCCCGGTCCGGTGTCCGTCTCGACACCGGAACCGGGCTGCGCGATGGTTTCGGGCACGGGCATGGATCCCCCTCCAGATCGTTCGACCTGCTGTGGATCCACCGTGCACCATGCCACTGACAATCGGATGTCACCGCTGGTCAGGGGCTGTTGGAGGGGTAATGCAGGGTCAGCCCTCCATCACGACGGGGCGACGGGGCAACGGGGCGACGGGGCGACGGGGCGACGGTCAGCCCACGACCGGGGAGACGGCGACGCAGCCGCCGGCCATCGCCTGCTCGGCCTTGGCCTCCTTGATGACCTTGCCCTGATAGATGATCTTGCACGTGAGGTCGGCCGGGTCGAGCGAGATCGGCATGACGGCCGGCGGCATGACGCCCTTCAGTGTCACCGTCTTCTTCCACGGCGCGGTCGGCTTCTTCTCCGACGCGACCTTCGGCGCCATCGCGGTGCCGTCACCCGCGTGGTAGTCGATGGACTCGATGCCCTTGCCGGTGACTTCGTACGTCACCTCGTAGGACTCGTTCACGGACTTGTCGACCTGGTCGACGGCCTTCTCGGCGGCCTCGGAGCAGGCGCCGAGGCCGAGAGCGAGACCGGCGACGGCGAGGGCCGAGACGGCGGTGCGGGCGGTGCGCTTCATGCGGGTCCCCTGGACGGTCGTGGTGGATCAGTGGGTCCCGCGCAGAGAATCGTAAAGGGAGAGTAAAGTCAAATCTTCTCTCGGCTTCCCCTCGCGAGCCCGAACAGGCCCCGAACGGCCCCCGGGCATCCGCCGGACGTCCCGCGAACACCCAGGCCAGGGGCGTTGTCAGTGGCGGCCTCTACCGTCGGTGACATGAATGCCATGGGGGTGCGCTGGACGGCTGATCAGGTGCTGGCACTGGCTCCTGACGACGCCTCGCGCAGAGCGGGAAGCAAGCTCGGCACGGCCGGGCCGTGGTCGGGCACGGGTCGCGGCGAGGGCGCCGTCTGGGGCCAGTGCAAGGGCAGCGGCCGCGTGCCGTACCGGACGGTCGTGGACACCACGGGGCCCGCCTACCTGTGCGAATGCCCCAGCCGTAAGCTCCCGTGCAAGCACGCGCTCGGCCTGCTGCTCCTCCAGGCCTCGGACGGGGCGGCGATCGAGGAGGCCACCGCGCCCGACTGGGCCGGGCAGTGGCTCACGACACGGCGCGGGCGCGCCGTGAGCGCGGTGCGGAAGCCCGAGGGCGGGGCCGCCGGAGGCCCGGCGGATCCCGAGGCGGCGCGCCGCCGGGCCGAGCGCAGAGCCGCCCGGATCACCTCGGGCGCCGAGGAGTTGGAGCAGCGGCTCGCCGACCTGCTGCGGGGCGGCCTCGCGGCGGCCGAGCAGCCGGGGTACGGACTGTGGGAGGAGACGGCGGCCCGGATGGTCGACGCCCAGGCGCCGGGACTCGCGGGCCGGGTCCGGGAGTTGGGCGCGATACCGGGCTCGGGGCCCGGCTGGCCGGTTCGGCTCCTGGAGGAGTGCGCGCTGACTCATCTCCTCGACCGGGCCTGGCTCGGCGCCGACCGGTTGCCCGCGCCCTTCGCGACGACCGTTCGGACCCGGGTCGGCCTGACCGCCCCGGTCGACGGCGTCCCGGTGCGCGACCACTGGCTGGTGCTCGCGCAGTACGACGCGGCCGACGCCCGGCTGACCACCCGGCGCATCTGGCTGCACGGCACGACGAGCGGGCGTACGGCGCTCCTGTTGTCCTTCGGCGCGGCGGGGAGGGCTCCTCGACTGGCGCTCCCCGTGGGCGCGGTGCTCGACGGCGAGCTGACTCCGCACGCGGGCTCCGGCCGGCTGCGGGCGGAGCCGGGCGAGCAGTTCGTCCCGGTCGAGGGCCCCGCCGCCCCGCCGCCGGGCGGACCGGTCGGCGCGGCCCTCGACGCGTACGGGCGGGCGCTGCGCGAGGACCCCTGGCTGGACTCCTGGCCCGTGACGCTGAGCGCGGTCGTCCCCGCGCGCGCGGAGTACGGCTGGCAGCTCGCCGACGCGGACGGGCGCGAGGCCCTGCCGCTGACGCCCGCCGCCCAGTCCCGGCCCGGACTCTGGCGCCTGGTCGCCCTGTCCGGCGGCGCCCCGGTCACGGTCTTCGGAGAGTGCGGGCACCGGGGATTCACCCCACTCGCCGCCTGGTCACCGGAGACCCCGGGAGAGACGGTCCCTCTCATATGACCCCCGCCGACCACATACGGCCCGCCCGGAGGATCTCCATGGAGACGGACACGACGGTCCCGGCGACGGACACGACGATCCCGACGGCCGGCACTGTTCTCGCGGAGGACGGCTTCTGGGAGGAGCTCGTCACCTCGGCGCTGCTCGGTACGGACCGGCGTGCGCCCGCCGGACTCGCCGTCGCGGCGGGCGGTGACCTGCCGGGCGCCCTGCTCGATGCCGCCGCGCTCCACACCGTACGACGCAGGGCAGGGCTGCGCCCCGGGCCCGCCGTGCCACCGCCCGAGCCCGCGCCCGAGGACCCCCGTGAACCGCTCCCCGGGGCGGCGCGGCGGCGGCTCGACCAGTTGCTCGCCGGCCGGACCGCGCCCTCGCCCGCCGGGCGGCGCGGGGCCGCTCCGGACCTCGCCGAACTGCTCCCGCAGTGGCTGGCGCTCGCCAACGAGCGCGGGTACAAGGCTCCGGCGGCCACCCTGCCCTCCCTCCTCGACGCGGCCCGGGCCCGCACCGATCTGCGGCCCCAGGCACTTCAGCTGGCCGGGCCGCGCGGCCTGTGGCTGGCCCGGCTCAACCCCGAGTGGAGGTTCGCCCTCCGGGGTGCGGGCGCGGGCGGCTCCCTCCCGGACCCCGGGGACCGGGAGGCTGTGCGTGCCCTGTGGGACGAGGGTCTGTTCGCCGAGCGGGTCGCCCTGCTCGCCGCCGTACGGACCCGGGATCCGGCGGCCGGTCTCGCCCTCCTCGCGTCCACCTGGACCACCGAGCGGGCAGAGGACCGGCTGATGTTCCTGGACTCGCTGCGGGCGGGGCTCTCCGGCGCGGACGAGGAGTTCCTGGAGGCGGCCCTCGGCGACCGCAGCCGCAACGTCCGGGCCACCGCGGCCGAGCTGCTCTCCGCGCTGCCTTCCTCGGCGCTGGCGGGCCGGATGGCGGGCCGGGCGGTCACCTGCGTCGGCCTCGACCGGACGGCGGAGTCGCCCACGATCATCGTGGAGGCCCCGCACGAGTGCGACACCGGCATGCAGCGGGACGGCCTCGCGGCGACGCCCCCGGCGGGCCGGGGCGAGCGGTCCTGGTGGCTGGGCCAGCTCGTCGAGGCGGCGCCGCTGTCCTGCTGGCCGCGCAGGTTCCGGGGGCGCGGCCCGGAGGAGATCGTGGCGCTGCCGGTAGCCGACGGCTGGCAGGGCGAACTGCACGCGGCCTGGTGCCGGGCGGCCGTACGGCAGCGGGACGCGGCCTGGTCGCGTGCGCTGCTCGGCTCCCCGGCGACCCCGCCCGCGACCGGCCCCGGCACCTCGTCGCTGGCCGAGCGGGCCCAGCTCCTGGCGACGCTGCCCCAGGAGGAACGGGCGCTCTGGGTCGCCTCGTTCATCGCGGCCCACGGCATGTCGGAGGCCTTCCAGCTGCTCGGCGTCTGCGAGGTGCCGTGGGCGGAGCCGCTCGGCGGGGCGGTGATCGACGCCCTCGACATCGCGCGGGAGGCGGGCAGTTACCCCTGGAGCTTCAGCGGGGTGATGGGTCTCGCGGAGCGCTGCCTCGCCCCGGAGGCGGCCCGGCAGCTGGAGTCCCTGACGGCCCGGCCGGACGAGGCGGAGGACGTCTCGCCCGGTGCGGGCGGCTACTGGTCCGAGGCGTTCCAGCGCCTGGTCTCCACGCTCCGGCTCCGCGAGGCGATGAGAGCCGAACTCACAGAACCGGCTCTGTAGACCGGGTGGACAACCGTGGACCGGGCGGGCCGGGTGGACAAGGTGGACCGGCCGCCCCACGGCACACCGAAGGACCCTCCCCGAAAGGAGGGCTCTGACGGCATGAGGTGGACGAACCGGATTACGCGGCCACGCGCACGTTCGCGTTCACCCAGTCGACGATGGACGTCGTCGTCGCGCCCGGCGTGAAGATCTCCGCCACGCCCTTCTCCTTCAGAGGCGCGATGTCCCCGTCCGGGATGATGCCGCCGCCGAAGACCTTGATGTCCTCCGCGTCGCGGTCCTTGAGGAGCTCCAGGACCTTCACGAACAGCGTGTTGTGCGCGCCCGAGAGGATCGAGAGACCGATCGCGTCGGCGTCCTCCTGGATCGCGGTGTCGACGATCTGCTCGGGCGTCTGGTGGAGTCCGGTGTAGATGACCTCCATACCGGCGTCGCGGAGTGCCCGCGCGATCACCTTGGCCCCGCGATCGTGGCCGTCGAGACCCGGCTTGGCTACCACCACGCGGATCGGACCGGTCACACCCATCACTGCCTCCACATGCGACCCCCGCACCTGTTTGCCGGGGAGGTGAACGAACGTTATCGCCAGCATCCCGCACCCGCCCGTTTCGCGGTGGCCAGCGAGGGGGAAATCACACGTGGGACATGTTCGCTCTGCGCCGTACCCCGCTTTCGGGCCCTCTTCCTGGGCCCACCAGCCGCAAGCGGGGCACGGAGCAAAGGGAGCCGCGACGAGGTCGCCGCGTCCCCGTGCCGCCGTCCGTGCGGCGCGGGGACGCGGCGTACCGGCGTACCGTCCGGCCCCGCGCACCGTTCGGGAGGCCGGCCATGGAGCTCACCAAGGTCACCACCCTGATGAAGGCCACCGCCCTGGAGCTCGCGATCCTCACCGGACATCTCGTCCTGTACCCGTCGGGGATCGTGGCCGAGCGCCTTGCGCCCGCCGCTCCCCCGTCGGAGGTCACCCCGGGCCGGCGCCCGGTCGTCCTCCTGCACGGCTTCGTGGACAACCGCTCGGTCTTCGTCCTGCTGCGCCGCTCCCTCGTCCGCAGCGGTCGTGGCTGCGTGGAGTCGCTCAACTACTCACCGCTCACCTGCGACCTGCGGGCCGCCGCCGAGCTGCTCGGCCGCCGGGTGGACGAGATCCGCGCCCGTACGGGACACGCCGAGGTCGACATCGTCGGACACAGCCTGGGCGGGCTCATCGCCCGTTATTACGTACAGCGTCTGGGCGGTGACACCAAGGTGCGCACCCTGGTCACGCTCGGCACCCCGCACTCCGGCACGAGCATCGCCCCGCTGGCCGACGCGCATCCGCTGGTCCGGCAGATGCGGCCCGGTTCGGAGGTGCTGCAGGAGCTCGCCGGGCCCTCGCCCGGCTGCCGGACCAGGTTCGTGAGTTTCTGGAGCGATCTCGACCAGATCATGGTGCCGGTGGAGACGGCCCGTCTGGACCACCCCGACCTGTCCGTGCACAACGTCCGGGTCAGCGGAATCGGTCATCTCGCGCTTCCCGTGCACCCCACGGTGGCCGTCGGGGTCCGGGAGGCGCTCGACGCGGGCGGGTCGGAGGCCCCGGGAGCGCACGAGGAAGAGCCGGGCGCGACCTCCGTGGCATGACACTCCGAGGCCGTTCTTCGAACGTTCCTCGAACACAAGGCCAAGGCTCCCTCCGTGAGCTGGCGAAACACGGCCGATTGCCCGTTTCCTACGGGCTCCAACCCCTCCGAAGATTGTCGGCTGCGCATACCGCCGGGTACAGTCGCGCCACTGCTTACCCCCGGGACACCCCTCGTCGGGCCCGCCCCGGAATGGTCCTGCTGCCGAGGCGAGAGAGACGTTGGTGAACGACCAGCACCCCCACGCCGGGTACGCCGGAGACGGCGCCCACTCCACCGGCAGCTTCGCCACCGACCCCCTCTTCGGCGCCTACGCCGACGGTCAGGCCGACCACAGCGGACAGTGGAATCTCGGCGGGTACGACGCCACGGGCGCGTACGCGACGACGGGGTTGTACGACACCACGCAGTACGACACCTCGGGCACGCAGTACGACGCGACGGGGCAGTACGGCACCACCGGTCAGTACGACACGACCGGCCAGTGGGACACCACCGGGCAGTGGAACACCTCCGGCGCCTACGACACCACCGGCACGTACGCGACCTCGGCCGGTCAGTACGAGACGACGACCGGTCAGTACGACACGACGGCCGCGCAGTACGGCACCACCGGTCAGTACGACACGACCCCCCCGTACGACGCCGCCGCGCAGTACCAGGCCGCCCCCTCGTACGACACCACCGGCCAGTGGGACGCCTCCGCCTGGACCGAGGCCCAGCACACCGGCCAGTACGAGACCCTCCACTCCGGCGCCTACGCCGCCCAGGGGGCGTACGGCTACGAGGCCTACGACGCCACCGGCCAGTGGGCCGCCCCCGCCTTCGCGACCGACACCGGCGCCTACGACGCGACCGCGTGGAACCAGGCGGCCCCCGACGCCGAGCCGGTCGTCCCCCAGCAGTACACCCCGGGCCCCGAGCACACCGCGGAGTTCGCGTTCGAGTACGTCCCCGAGACCGAGGCGGCCACCGCCGAGGCCCCCGCGGACCCGGACGACACCGAGCCCGCCCACGACGTCGACGCCGGCCTCGACGAACACGACCGCGACGGTGACATCGACGACCGTCACGACGTCCGCGCCGACGACCTCGACGACCAGCCCGCCGTCGAGGTCCGTACCGACTCCCCCGTCGCCGGCCGCCCCGTGCGCCGCTCCTCCGCCGGCAGCCGCGGCCGTCGCCGTACCCCCGCCAAGCGGTCCGCACTGCTGACCGTCGCCGTCCCCTCCGCCTGCGTCATGGGAGTCGCCGGCATCGCCGCCGCCTCCGTCGGCGGGCTCGCCGGACCCGGCGGGGACAGCGGGAAGAAGGACGACACGACCGCGCTCGCCGCCGCCGACCCGTCCTCCGTCAAGCAGGTCGCCGCCAACAACGCGCTCGACACGCAGCTCGCCGCGCTCAGCGCCGACGCCCGCGACTTCGGCGACCGCGCCAGCCGCACCCAGGAACGCATCGACCTCAAGGCCCGTCAGGCGGCCGACAAGAAGAAGCGCGAGGAGGAGGCGGCCCGCAAGGAGGCGCTGCGTCCCAAGTTCATGCTGCCGGTGGAACTCCACCGGCTCAGCGCGCGCTTCGGCCAGTCCGGCGTCAACTGGATGTCCGTGCACACCGGCATCGACTTCCCCGTGCAGCCCGGCACCCCCGTGATGGCCGCGACGGACGGCACCATCCGCACCCAGATCAACAGCGCCTACGGCAACATGGTGATCCTGACGGCCCCGGACGGCACCGAGACCTGGTACTGCCACCTCAGCAGCGCCAAGATCCGCTACGGCCAGGTGAAGGCCGGCGACGTCATCGCGTACTCCGGCGACACCGGCAACTCCACCGGCCCGCACCTGCACTTCGAGGTCCGGCCGGGCGGCGGTTACGCGATCGACCCGCTGGCCTGGCTGCGCAGCCACGGTCTCGACCCGACCAGCTGACCTCACCCCTCATCTCTCACTGACGAGAGCGGGCCCCGGCTTCTTCGGCCGGGGCCCGCTCTCGTACGCCGTCTCCGCGGCTACAGCTTCTCGACCGGCGCGTACCGCAGCAGCAGCCGCTTCGGCTTCGCGTCGCCGAAGTCGATCGTCGCCTGGGCGTCCGCGCCCGCACCGGTCACGGTCATGACCGTGCCGAGGCCGAACTGGTCGTGCGTGACCCGGTCGCCGATCTGCAGGGAGATCACCGGCTTCTCCCCGGCACGCCGGGTGGCGAAGCCCGAGGGGCCGGAGCGCGAGCGGGACGAGGAGAGCGAGGAGGTGATCCCCGAGGTCGGCCCGGCGGGCTTCGCCATCGGACCGGTCCGCTTCCACTCCAGGTACGCGGGCGGGATCTCCTCCAGGAAGCGCGAGGCCGGGTTGTACGAGGGCTGGCCCCAGGCGCTGCGCATCGACGAGCGCGTGAGGTAGAGCCGCTCACGCGCGCGCGTGATGCCCACGTACGCGAGGCGCCGCTCCTCCTCCAGCTCCTTCGCCTGGCCGAGGGCGCGCATGTGCGGGAAGACGCCGTCCTCCATGCCCGTCAGGAACACGACCGGGAATTCGAGGCCCTTGGCGGTGTGCAGGGTCATCAGGGTGATGACGCCCCGGCCCTCCTCGGCCTCGTCCGGGATCTGGTCGGAGTCGGCGACGAGCGCGACCTTCTCCAGGAACTCGGCGAGGGTCGCGGGCTCCTCTCCGCGCTCCTGCTCGAACTCCAGGGCCACGGCGGCGAGTTCCTGGAGGTTCTCGATCCGGGTCTCGTCCTGTGGGTCGGTCGAGGCCTGGAGCTCGGCCAGATAGCCGGTGCGCTCCAGCACGGCCTCCAGGACGACGGCGGGGCCCGCGCCGGACTCGACGACGGTACGCAGCTCGTCCATCAGCGCGTTGAAGCGCTTGACGGCGTTCGCCGAGCGCGCGGCCATGCCGTACGCCTCGTCGACCCGCTTGAGGGCCTGCGGGAAGGTGATCTTCTCGCGCAGCGAGAGGGCGTCGATCATCGCCTCGGCGCGCTCGCCGATGCCCCGCTTGGGGACGTTGAGGATGCGGCGCAGCGGGACGTTGTCCTCGGGGTTGGCGAGGACGCGCAGGTACGCGAGGACGTCCCGGACCTCCTTGCGCTCGTAGAAGCGCACGCCGCCGACGACCTTGTAGGGCAGTCCGACGCGGATGAAGATCTCTTCGAAGACACGGGACTGGGCGTTGGTCCGGTAGAAGACGGCGACGTCCCCGGCCTTGGCCTCGCCCGCGTCCGTGAGCCGGTCGATCTCGTCGGCGACGAACTGGGCCTCGTCGTGCTCGGTGTCGGCGACGTAGCCGGTGATCTGCGAACCGGCGCCCGCGTTCGTCCAGAGGTTCTTGGGGCGGCGGGACTCGTTGCGCTCGATGACGGCGTTCGCCGCGGAGAGGATCGTCTGCGTGGAGCGGTAGTTCTGCTCCAGGAGGATCGTCGTCGCGTCCGGGTAGTCCTCCTCGAACTGGAGGATGTTGCGGATGGTCGCGCCGCGGAAGGCGTAGATCGACTGGTCGGCGTCACCGACGACGCACAGCTCGGCCGGGCCGAGGTCCTCGTAGCCGGTGCCGACGAGCTCCCGCACGAGGGTGTACTGGGCGTGGTTGGTGTCCTGGTACTCGTCGACGAGCACGTGGCGGAAGCGGCGGCGGTAGTGCTCGGCGACGTCGGGGAACGCCTGCAGCAGATGGACCGTCGTCATGATGATGTCGTCGAAGTCCAGGGCGTTGGCCTCGCGCAGCCGCGCCTGGTACATCCGGTACGCCTCGGCGAGCGTCTTCTCGAAGCCGTCGACGGCCTGGTCGGCGAAGCTCTCCTCGTCGATCAGCTCGTTCTTGAGGTTCGAGATCTTGGCGCTGAACGACTTCGGCGGGAACTTCTTCGGGTCGAGGTCCAGGTCTCGGCAGACCAGGGACATCAGCCGCTTGGAGTCGGCGGCGTCGTAGATCGAGAAGGAGGAGGTGAAGCCGAGCCTCTTCGACTCGCGGCGCAGGATGCGGACGCACGCGCTGTGGAAGGTCATCACCCACATCGCGTTGGCGCGCGGCCCGACGAGCTGCTCGACGCGCTCCTTCATCTCGCCGGCGGCCTTGTTGGTGAAGGTGATCGCCAGTATCTGGCCGGGGTGCACGTGCCGTGAGCCCAGGAGGTGGGCGATGCGGTGGGTGAGCACCCGGGTCTTGCCGGATCCCGCGCCGGCGACGATGAGCAGCGGGGTGTCGGTGTGGACGACGGCGGCACGCTGCTGCTCGTTCAGCCCGTCCAGGAGCGCGGCGGTGTCCACGACGGGGCGGGGGGCGCCGTCGCGGTAGTGCGTGTCCCGGGCGGGCGGAGGCACGTCGAAGTGCTCCCCGAAGAGGTCGTGCGGGACGTCCTCCACGGCCGGGGAGCCGTGCTCGTCGTCCTCGGGGTGGGGCGGGGGCTCCTCCGAGGAGTGGTTCTGGAGGCCGGCCAGGAAGCTGTCGTCAAAGAGGCTGCTCATCGCCTCACGAGTCTAGGACGCCCCACCGACATCCGGGCCCGCCTTCGGGACCCGCCTTCCTCGGCGGCCTGCGGAACCGGTCACACCCACGGGTCCGGACCCGTTCCCGGAAGGGTCGCGGGTCAGCTCCAGAGGGTCACGTCCAGAGGGTCGCGATGAAGATGTTCGCCATGGTCAGACCACCGACGGCGGCGAAGAGACCCTTGTCGACCTTCTCCTCGTCGCGCTTCACGTAGACCAGGCCGAGGATCACGACGAGGATCCCGAGCTTGATGCCGATCTTGAGGTTGTTGACGCTCTGGTCGTCCGCCTGGTTCAGGCCGACCAGAGCGATGCCGGTGACCAGCATGGTCAGCGCGCCGTGCAGCATGGCGGGACTGAAGCGGGCCGTACCGGCCCCCATCGCCTTCATCTGGGTGAGGAATCCGCCCAGCAGGGAGGCGATACCGATGATGTGCAGGGCGACGAAGACATTGATGAGTACGTCCATGGGCCGGAGCCTAACCGGGGCCCTAGCACCGCCCTCCGGCCGGGTCCACCCGCTCCGTCACTTCGGTCGGACGATCACCGGAAAGCCCCCGGGCCCGTCACTCCGGGCGAAAGACATCGGTCGGCGACCGTCAACTGTCACCAATAGCGGTCATCCCACCGCCCGGCGGTGACCCCAGGTTTAGCGTCCTGGAGCAGGTGACCGGCTCCCCACCACCGCCGGCGATCCGGCGGTTGTCGGTCACCCCCGCCGAGAAAATCCGGCGACGGGCCGTCTCCCCTGTGACGGCCCGTCGTCGGCCCGGCGGGCCCGCCCCTCGGACAGAGGATGTGACCCGCCCTCGTGGCAGCACACCGAAAACCCAAGCAGTCCCCCCTCGGTGGTCAGGCGGGCCGCACCGCCGCCACCCTCGCCCTCGCCTCCGCCGCGACCGCGACGCTTTTCGAGGGGTCCGGGCACGCGGAACCCCGCCCCACCACCGCCCAGGTCAAGGAGAAGGTCGACCGGCTCTACGAGGAGGCCGAGGTCGCGACCGAGCGGTACAACGGGGCGAAGGAGAAGGCGGACGAGGCCCGCGCCGCGTTCGAGCGGCTGCGCGACGAGGCCGCCCGCAGGACCCAGCGGCTCAACACCGCGAGGGACGGGCTCGGGGCCATGGCCGCCGCCCAGTACCGCTCCGGCGGACTCGACCCCGCCGTACAGCTCGCCCTCACCTCGGACCCCGACCGGTACCTGGAGCGGGCCGCGCTCGCCGAGAAGGCCGCGGACCGGCAGGCGGCCGCCGTCAGCGCGGTACGGCGCGAGCTCGCCGCGGTCCGGCAGCTGCGCGCCGAGTCGACGGGACGCCTGGACGCGCTGCGCGGGCACGAGACGGAGCTGCGGCGACAGAAGGCGGCCGTGCTGGGCAAGCTCCAGGCGGCACGGACCCTGCTCGCCCGGCTCACCGCGGAGGAACGGGCCCGGTACGAAGCGGCCGAGGCGGGCCGCGACGGCTCGGACCGTGACGGCTCAGGCACCACGGCCGGGACCAGCGGCACCGGCGGTACGGCCACCGCCGCCACCGCCACAACGCGGGCCGACCGCTCCTCGGGCGGCGACCGCGGGCCGGTCACCGCCCCGAACGCACGGGCCGCCCAGGCCGTCTCCTTCGCCCACGCCCAGCTCGGCAAGCCGTACGTGTGGGGGGCGACGGGTCCCTCCGCGTACGACTGCTCGGGCCTGACCCAGGCCGCCTGGCGCGCGGCCGGTGTCTCCCTGCCGCGCACCACGTACACCCAGATCAACGCCGGCCGGCGCGTCTCCCGGTCCCAGCTCGCCCCCGGCGACCTGATCTTCTTCTACTCCGGCATCAGCCACGTCGGGCTCTACATCGGCGGCGGCCAGATGATCCACGCCCCCCGCCCCGGCGCCCCGGTGCGGGTAGCCCCCATCGACGAGATGCCGTTCGCGGGCGCGACCCGGGTGGGATGACGGGGCCCGCCCCGGACCAGCCCCGTCGCCGGGCCGCCTGGTCGGGGCCGTCTCGCAGGCCGCTCAGACCAGGCGGCGGGCCGTGGCCCAGCGGGTCAGCTCGTGGCGGTTGGAGAGCTGGAGCTTCCGCAGCACCGCCGAGACGTGCGACTCGACCGTCTTCACCGAGATGTAGAGCTGCTTGGCGATCTCCTTGTACGCGTACCCCCGGGCGATCAGTCGCAGCACCTCCCGCTCCCGCTGGGTCAGCCGGTCCATGTCCTCGTCCACCGGCGGCGCGTCCGTCGACGCGAAGGCGTCCAGGACGAATCCGGCGAGCCGGGGCGAGAAGACGGCGTCGCCCTCCTGGACCCGGAAGATCGAGTCGACCAGGTCGGTACCGGTGATCGTCTTGGTGACATAGCCCCGGGCACCGCCCCGGATCACCCCGATGACGTCCTCGGCCGCGTCCGAGACGGACAGGGCGAGGAAGCGGACCGAGTCCTCCGCCGCGCTCATCAAGCTCGCGCAGCGGCGCAGTACCTCGACCCCGCCGCCGCCCGGAAGGTGCACGTCGAGGAGGACGACCTCGGGGCGGGTCGCCGTGATGACGGTGACCGCCTGGTCGACGTCGGCGGCCTCACCGACCACCTCGACGCCGGTGACCTCGGTCCGGCCGATCTCGGCCTGCACTCCCGTACGGAACATCCGGTGGTCGTCGACGAGCACCACTCGCACCCGGCGCTCCGGGCCCGCCGCCCCCGCCTCGGTTCCGGTCGCTGCCCCGGTCTCGTCGCTCATCCGTCCGCCCTCTCCATCTCAAGCTCCACTTCGGTGCCCCCGCCCGGCACGGACCGAAGCCGGGCCGTACCGCCGTTGCGCTGCATCCGGCCGATGATCGATTCTCGTACGCCCATCCGGTCCTCGGGGACCGCGTCCAGGTCGAAGCCCGGTCCCCGGTCCCGGACCGAGACGAAGACCGTGCGGCCCTCCACCTCCGCGTACACCTGAACCGCCCCACCCTCGCCACCGTACTTCGCGGCGTTGACCATCGCCTCGCGCGCGGCCTGCATCTGTGCGACCAGTCCCTCGTCGAGTGGGCAGTCGCCGACGACGACCACCTCGATCGGGACCCCGTGCTTGTCCTCGACCTCGGCGGCGGACTTCTTCACCACCTCCGCGAGGGTCTCGGGCTCCTCGTCCTTGTCCTTGCCGGTGCCCTCCGGCTTGTAGAGCCAGTTCCGCAGCTCCCGCTCCTGGGCGCGGGCGAGGCGGCGGACCTCGCCGGCGTCCTCGGCGTTGCGCTGGATCAGGGTGAGGGTGTGCAGCACCGAGTCATGGACGTGGGCCGCTACCTCGGCACGCTCCTGGGCGCGGATGCGCATGGTCCGCTCCTCCGTGAGGTCCTGGGACATCCGGACCAGCCAGGGGCCGGTGAGCAGGGCTATGCCGGTGAGGACCGCGACCGCTGCGGTGAGGGCCGTGCCGAGCTGGGCGACGGAGCCGCGGACCACCAGGAAGACGGCGAGGCCGGTGCCGACCAGGGCGACGCCGACGAGGGCGCGTACGAGATGGAAGGCGCGTGTGTGGCGCCCGGGGTCGGTCCAGCTGGCCCGCCGGGCGTTGTCCGCCTGGCGCCAGACCAGGGCGACACCGCCGGAGACGAGGAGCAGGGGCCAGAGGTAGCGTCCGGACTGGTTGTCGGCGCTTATCTTCACGACGAGGGCCGCGGCGCCGAGCCCGAGCACGATGAAGGCGAAGAGCTGTCCCCGGTCGGGCTTGCGCAGTCTGCGGCGCCCGTCGGGGGTGGTCTCGAAGACGGAGCGCGGGGCGGTCCGTCCGCCGACACCGAGCGGCACCACGATCCAGAAGGCCGCGTAGATCAGAAGTCCGAGGCCGTCCAGGAAGAACATGACCAGGAAGGCCACCCGGACCCAGACGACCGGCAGCCCGAGGTGCCCGGCGAGGCCGCGTGCGACACCGCCGAGCCATCGCCCGTCGGCGCTCCGGTAGAGCTTGCGCACGGGCGGTTCGTCGGTGTCGGTGACACGAGCGGCTGCGGACATGCACCGATCGTCACACGTTCGGCCCGCCCGGGACATCAGGGTCGGCCCTGAGATCGTCCCTGGTACCGCCTCGGGGAGAACGGGGCTCCGAATATCAGGGTCGGGCCAGGGTCGGCCCCGGTGCCGCTCGGCGTCACGGGCGGTCACCATGGACGCATGACGAGTTCGATGCCTTCGCAGCACGAGGCCCCGCCGCCGGCGGAGGCCGTCTCCGCCCTGCCCCTGCGGCGCTCGCGCAGCAGCAAGGTCGTGGGCGGTGTCTGCGGCGGCCTCGGCCGGTACTTCGACCTGGACCCGGTGATCTTCCGGGTGGTGGTCGGTGTGCTCGCGCTGCCGGGCGGCCTCGGACTGATCGTCTACGGCTTCGCCTGGCTGCTGATCCCGCTCGTGGGCGAGGAGGAGAACGAGGGGCGCAGGCTGCTGACCGGCCGCGTCTCCGGCTCCACCCTGGCCGCCATATTGACGGCCCTGGTGGGCTGCGGGATCTTCCTGTCGATGCTGCACAGCGGGTCGATGATGGGATCCGCGCTCCTGGTGGCGTTCGCGCTGTCGTCGGCGGCGCTCTGGTCGCGGCACCGGCAGGCAGGTGCCGCGGAGATGGAGGGCCGGGAGGACACGACGGGCGCCGCCGCGGTCGCCGTCGCTCCGCCCGAGACGAAGGCCCCGCCGCTCGTCGAGTCCCCTTCCTGGTGGAAGGACCCGATCGTCAAGGACGGCTCGACGGGCAAGCTGGCCATCGGCTACCTGTGGGGGCCGCACGGCATCCTGGACAGCGACGGCCGGGTGGACGGCGAAGTCCCGAAGCCGGGCAGCCAGTGGAGCGCCCGCCCCCAGGCCCCCGGGCGTCCGAAGCCCTCGATCCGGCGGAGTCCGTTCTCCATCGCCGGTCTCGTCTTCCTGCTCGCGATGGCCGCGGCCGTCCTCGGCACCGCTCTGACCTGGGAGAGCCAGCCGCTGAGCACGAGCCTGCAGACCGGTCTGGTCGGGGCCCTCGCGGTGTTCGGCCTCGGCCTGGTCGTCAGCAGCTTCCTCGGCAGGACCGGGTTCGGCACGATCTTCCACACCGTGGTCACGGCGGGCCTGCTGGCCCTGGCCACGGCAGTGCCCCAACAGATCACCACGGAGTGGATCCGCGAGACCTGGAGACCGGCCTCGGTCACCGCCGTGCAGCCGCACTACGAGCTGGCCACCGGGGTCGGCACGCTCGATCTGTCGGCGCTGCCCGTCCCGGCGGGCACGACCGTGTCGACATCGGCGGAGGTGGCCGCCGGACAGCTCAAGGTGATCGTCCCCAAGGACGCGGTGGTGAAGCTCAGTGCCCAGGTGGGGCTCGGCGATCTGCAGCTGCCGGGCGAGCCGCCGAACGACATCGACATCTCTCCGGACCGCGACGCGACCCGGACGCTGAACCCGCCGGCCGGGACCACCCCTGCAGGCACCCTGGACCTCACTCTGGAGGTCAGCATCGGACAGCTGGAGGTCACCCGTGCTGCTTCATGAGTTCCGCCCCGGCAGGCTCATCGTCGGCCTCACCGCCCTCACGCTCGCCGCGGTCTACGCGGGCGACGCCGCCGGGGCCTGGACGACCCCGTGGTACGCCGTGATCCCGGTGCTCTGCGGCGGTCTGGGACTGGCAGGGCTCGTGACCTGGGTCGTCTATCGCGTGCGGCGCCGCTCGGCGAGAAGCCGGTCCAGCGACAGCACCGACGCCCCGGCCAGCAGCAGCGGCAGCCAGGCCATGAGATAGGCGAGGTCGTTGCCGAGGTAGTACGGGTTCACCTGCCAGCTCACGGTCAGCCAGAGGCTCAGCGAGATCAGCGCCCCACCGAGGGCCGCCACCCGGCCGAAGAGACCGACCAGGGTGCCGATGCCGACGGCGAGCTCTCCGAAGGCGATGGCGTACCCGAATCCGGCGGGGTTCTTGAGGGCGAGGTCGACCAGGGCGGGGATGGCCGAGCTGTCGCGGACGCCGGTCATCATCTCGCCGATGGAGCCCGTGCCGGTGTCGGCGAAGAAGGCGGAGTCGGTGAGCTTGTCGAACGCGGCGTAGATGAACGTGATCCCGAGGAAGAGCCGCAGCGGAAGGAGGGCGTAACGGGAGCCGAGCGCCTTCCACCGGTCGAGACCGCCGAAGCGACCGGCGCTGCCTTCGCCACCGGTTCCGTCGGCCGTCCTGTCCGTCCGGTCCGCGTGTCCCGTCATCGTCGGCCACCTCTCCTCGCCCCGTACGACTGTTCGCGGGACGATTCTCCTCGCTCAGTCCCTGAAGGGATACGGGAAGGGGGCCGGACGATCAGTCCACGACGTCGATCGTGACCCGGTTGGTCTCGACGCCCGCGGCCGTGACGACCGAGACCTCCACCCGGCCCGGTTCCACGTCCGCCGGGAGGGGGACGGTCAGGGCCGCGTCGGTGGGGTTGGCGAAGCCGCCCGGGACCGGGACCAGCGGGACGTGGGCGTGGACCGGGCCGATGCGGACGACCAGACGGGTCAAGGGGTCGGGGGCGCCGGCGCCGGGCGGGACGAAGCCGCAGCCGCGGATCTCGATGTCGTCGCCCGTGCGGATCGGGGCGTCGAGGTCGCCGGCCTCACGAGACCGGACCACCGAGTGGATCGTGGGGCGGACGCCCTCGGTGCACTTCGCGGCGAGGTGCCAGGCCGCCGAGACGCCGACGAGCAGCACGAGGGACCAGGGCACCTCGGGGAGCCTGGCGGGGTCGCGGGCGAGGCCGACGGCCGCCAGGGCCAGGACGGAACCGGAGACGAGGAGGTACTGGACGTCGGCGAGGGCGGCCCGGCCGCTGTCGTCGCAGAGCAGATCGGCGGCGCGCGGGCGGTCCGCGCGCACCTTCTGGAGGCGGCGGGACACGATGCCCACCGCGACGACGAGACGGGCGGTCACGGTGACGGCCGACACCAGGGCGAGGACGGTCAGCAGACCGGCACCCCGGGCCAGACCGAAGGCGCGGGCGCCCGGCGCGAGGAAGGCCAGGAAGAGGAGGGTGTAGCCGAGGAACAGGAGCCAGCCGGCGGCGGCGGCACGGGTGGTGGAGAGCCGGTTGTCCTCGCCGATCAGCGGGGCGAGCAGACCACCGCGGGAGCGGTGGGCGTGGGCGGCGGCGCTGAGCAGGACGGCGAGGACCAGGGCGGTGCAGAGCCCGGCCGTACGGGCGCCGGTCCAGCCGCTGTGGACGGCGGTGAGGGCCTGGCCGAGGAGGAGGGCTAGGGCGGCGCCCCAGACCGCGGCGAGACCCCCGCGCCGTACCCGGTCGAACCAGGCCACCCCGGCCTCCCGGCCGTGCACGGCCACCGCGCGGGCGGACTGGGCGAGCTCGTCGGAGACCCACTGGCGGGCCGCGACCGGGGAGTGGGCGACGGCGGCGGGGACGCCGTGCCCGGCGGCGAGTTCGTCGCGCCGTGCGAGGAAGGCGGCGACGGCGCGACGGTGACCGGCCTGCCCGCAGTGGGCGCAGCCCGTACAGGCCGTCGCGTGCTCGCCGTACTGTCTCGCCTCTTGAACGGCCACGGTGCTCACTTCCAGAGCTCACTTCACGACACGTACCGGTGCCTCCCGAAGGGTCAACCAGCCGCTGTTTCCCCGGAATTGTGTCGCACCGGCGGCTCCCGCACCTGCCGCGTGCGCCCCGCCGGAGGGTGATTGCCGCGCCATCTCATTGACGTACAGAACGCTGAAGCGATGGTGTTACGACAGGAGTTCGGGCTCCGCTCGGCTGATCCTGCGCCAGAGGGGCTGGTAGTTGATCCAGGCGACGAGGTCGCTGCCGAGCTGTTCACGGGTGGCGACGGCCTCGCGGTGGTCGATCAGGACCGGTTTGCCGGCCGCCCGCGCGGCCAGCTGCACCTGGGCACAGCGCTCCAGGGCGATGAACCACCAGGCGGCCGCGTCGACGGAGGTGCCGACGGTGAGCAGGCCGTGGTTGCGGAGCACGATCGCTTTGAACGCGCCGAGGGCGACGGCGATCCGGCGGCCCTCCTCGGCGTCCACGGTGACGCCGGTGTAGGCGTCGTAGAGGGCGTGGTCCTGGTAGAAGGCGCAGGCCTCCTGGGTGATCGGGTCGAGGAGTTCACCGAGCGCGGCGAGGGCCCGGCCGTGGAGGGAGTGGGTGTGGGCGACGGCCACGGCGTCGGGCCGGGCCCGGTGGACCTGGGCGTGGACGGTGAACGCGGCCTGGTTGACGTACTGCCCGCCCCGGACGACCTGCCCGTCGCCGTTGACCAGGATGAGGTCGCTCGCCGAGATCTCCTCGAACGGCGCCCCGAAGGGGTTCACCCAGTAGCAGTCGGGGAGTTCGGGGTCGCGGGCGCTGATGTGACCCGAGACGCCCTCCTCGTAACCGAACCGCCCGAAGACCCGGAGCGCGCCGGCGAGCCGTTGTTTGCGGTGGGTGCGTTCCTCCTCGGCCGTCGCGTGGACGGGCGGCATGGCGAAGTGGAGCCGGTCGACGGGAACGGGGTCGGGTATCACGCTCATGCGCCGGAAGGTAACGCCCGTCCGGTCAAGTCACCAGAGTCCGGACGCCATGGAAAGACGCCGTGGAAAGACGCCTTCGAGAGGGGCGTTCGAGAGGGGCGTTCGAGAGGGGCCGGACACGACGAAGCCGCCGCCCCGCGCGACGGACGCGGGGGCGACGGCTTCGGTGGGCTCAGCGAGCGGGAGCGACTACTCCCACTCGATGGTGCCCGGCGGCTTGCTGGTGACGTCGAGGACGACGCGGTTGACGTCCTCGACCTCGTTGGTGATGCGGGTCGAGATCTTGGCGAGCACGTCGTACGGCAGTCGCGACCAGTCGGCCGTCATGGCGTCCTCGGAGGAGACGGGACGCAGCACGATCGGGTGACCGTAGGTGCGGCCGTCGCCCTGGACGCCCACGGAGCGGACGTCGGCGAGCAGGACGACCGGGCACTGCCAGATCTCGCGGTCGAGGCCGGCCGCGGTGAGCTCCTCGCGGGCGATGGCGTCGGCCTCGCGCAGCAGGTCCAGGCGCTCCTTGGTGACCTCGCCGACGATGCGGATGCCGAGGCCGGGGCCGGGGAACGGCTGGCGCTGGACGATCTCCTCCGGCAGGCCGAGCTCCTGGCCGACCATCCGGACCTCGTCCTTGAACAGCTGGCGCAGCGGCTCGACGAGCTCGAACTCGATGTCGTCGGGGAGGCCGCCCACGTTGTGGTGGGACTTGATGTTGGCGGTGCCGGTGCCGCCGCCGGACTCGACGATGTCCGGGTACAGCGTGCCCTGGACGAGGAAGGCGACCTCGGGGCCGTCCTCCTGGAGGATCTCCAGCTGGGCCTGCTCGAAGACGCGGATGAACTCGCGGCCGATGATCTTCCGCTTGGTCTCCGGGTCGGAGACGCCGGCGAGGGCGGTGAGGAAGCGCTCCTGGGCGTCGACGACCTTCAGGTTGGCGCCGGTGGCGGCCACGAAGTCCTTCTCCACCTGCTCGGTCTCGCCCTTGCGCATGAGGCCGTGGTCGACGTACACACAGGTGAGCTGCGAGCCGATGGCCTTCTGCACGAGCGCGGCGGCCACGGCGGAGTCGACGCCGCCGGAGAGACCGCAGACGGCGCGCTTGTCGCCGACCTGGGCGCGGATGGCCGCGACCTGCTCCTCGATCACGTTGCCCGTGGTCCAGCTGGGCTCGATGCCGGCGCCGCGGTAGAGGAAGTGCTCCAGGATCTGCTGGCCGTGCGTGGAGTGCAGCACCTCGGGGTGGTACTGGACGCCGTACAGCTTCTTCTCGTCGTTCTCGAAGGCGGCGACCGGCACGACGTCCGTGGACGCGGTGACGGAGAAGCCCTCGGGGGCGGCGGAGCAGGCGTCGCCGTGCGACATCCACACGGACTGCTCGACCGGGGTGCCCTCGAAGAGGGTGGAGCCGGCCTTGGAGACGTGCAGCGGGGTCCGGCCGTACTCGCGGGCGCCGGTGTTGTCGACGGTGCCACCGAGGGTCGTCGCCATCAGCTGGAAGCCGTAGCACATACCGAAGACGGGGACGCCCGCCTCGAAGATCTCGCGGTCGAGACGGGGGGCGTGCTCGGCGTACACGGAGGACGGTCCGCCGGAGAGGATGATCGCCTTCGGGTTCTTGGCCAGCATCTCGGCCACCGGCATGGTGGACGGGACGATCTCGCTGTAGACCCGGGCCTCACGGACGCGGCGGGCGATGAGCTGGGCGTACTGGGCGCCGAAGTCGACAACGAGGACTACGTCCGGGTTGGTGACGTCGGGCGCGGCAGCGGGGGTCGCTGATGACACTACGGCGGCCTTCCGGCGGTAGGAGGAGGGTCCCCCGAAGGGGGGTGCTATTTGTCGATTCTACCGGCGCGCCGGTGGCGCTTTTCGTCTCACCATCCGAACCCGGGTTGGCTCCGGTTCGGCGGCGGGGTCCATACTGGTGCCATGCGCAAGCTCACGACCTTCCTCTTTACCTATGGCAACCGGCCCACCGGCTGCCATGGTCGTGCTGCTTGAGCAACTGACAAGCGACTTCCCAGGCGCCCCGGGCTGACAGCCCGGGGCGTTCTGTCGTTCCCGGGCCGGTTCACCCCAGGGCATCCGACACCCCAGGAGCCCCACCATGACGACGAACACCGCCACCCCCGAGAAGACCGGCGCCCGCACCGACGAGGCGGCGACGCTGATCGGTGACGCCCGTGAGCGCATCGACGCGCTCGACGACCGGATCATCGGTCTCATCCAGGAACGGATGGCCGTCTCGGCCGTCATCCAGGAGGCGCGGATCTCCTCCGGCGGCCGCCGGGTGAACCTGAACCGCGAGATGGAGGTCCTGGGTCACTACAGGGACGCGCTGGGCAAGCCGGGCACGGCGCTCGCGATGACGATGCTGGAGCTGTGCCGGGGACGCATCTGAGGGTGCGCTCGCGTATCCGGGTGCGTGCCCTCGCGTATCCGGGTGCGTCCCCGGATCTGAGTTCGGGCTCGCTCTCACCCGTACGGCGCGTGACCGGCTCCGGCCCGGCTTCGTTGGTCCGGGTGTCCGTGCCAGCCAGGGGCGGGCCCGTAAGAAACCACGCGTGGCTTCGCTGGGGCGTGTGGCGTACCTCAGGTACGTCGTGGGACCTCGCACCAGCGCTTGTGACCGGACAGCAGGGGACAGCAGCCCGGTCACCCAGAAGGAGCGGTCGGCCCCGGGGACGCTCGGGGCCGACCGCAACCGGCTCTCCCGGTCGCGGCCCCCGCGACCGCCCACACCGTGCGAACCCCCGAAACCGTCTCGTCCCCTCCTGCTTCCCTCCCCACGCGGCGCAACCCCCCGGCGCCGCCCCGCTCGGCACCGCCGCTGCCCTGACACCGGTGCCGACCCCCAAGGGCCCCGTGCCGCGACCGGAATCGCGGCACGGGGCCCTTGCCTGTGCGCACCTCGCCCCGCACCAGCCTCCGACGTGACGCGCGTCACACGAAGATCCCGTGCAACCGCTACAACCATCCCCGCCGGTCGCGGGTCATCTATGCAGCAACACCAAAGCTGGTGGGGGCGCTGCACTCGGAGGGGGGTGCAGCGCCCCTTACCTGTGTCGGTTCACGACCCCTTCCGCGGGTCAGTTCTTCTTCGGCGGGACCGCCGGCATCCCCAGGAACGGCAGCCGCAGCGCGCCGAAGGCCTCGGCCGGGACCGCGGGGGACTTCGGCTCGACCGCCGCGAGCCGTACGTACGACTCGCCCTGCCGCGGTCGCGCGTCCTCCTCGCCCTTGTTCGGCCAGAAGGACATCGCCCGCTCCGCCTGCGCGGTGATCGTCAGGGACGGGTTCACGCCGAGGTTCGCGGAGACGGCGGCCCCGTCCACGACGGAGATCCCCGGGTGGCCGAAGAGCCGGTGGTACGGGTCGATGACGCCGGAGTCGGCGTCGGCGCCGATCGGGCAGCCGCCCAGGAAGTGGGCGGTCAGCGGGGTGCCCATCAGCTCGCCGACGTTGGAGCCCGCGAAGCCGTTGATCTCCTCGGCGAGGAGGGTGGCGGCCTGGGTCGCCGCCTCGATCTGCGTCGGATTGGGGGCCCCGTGGCCCTGGCGGGCGGTGAGCAGGCCCTTGCCGACGCCGCCGGGCTTGCGGTAGGTCGTCAGGGAGTTGTCCAGGGACTGCATGACGAGGCCGATGATGGTCCGCTCCGACCAGCGCCGGTTGGACAGCGAGCGGGCCGCGAGCGCGGGGTGCTTGACGATTTCGAGCAGCCACCTGCGGACGCGGTGCGCGCCGTACGGCACCTGGAGGATCGTCAGCGCACCCATCGAGTTGGAGCCCTTGCCGTACCGGACGGGCTCGATGTGGGTGTTCTCGTCGGGGTGGATCGAGGAGGTGATGGCGACGCCGCGGGTGAAGTCGGCCTTCTCCTTGCCGTGCTTCTTCCGGTAGCGCCGGTCGGTGGTCTGCGAGCCGACGAGGCCCTCGGAGTTGGTACGGGTCAGCTCGCCGAGCCGGACCGAGATCCGGGGCAGCAGGCCGGTGTCCTTCATCCGGTGCAGCAGGGTCTGGGTGCCGTACGTGCCGGCGGCGATGACGACCTTGCGGGCCGTGAAGGTACGGCCCTTGCCCTTCCTCCGGTTGTCGGAGGGGAGGGTCTTGACGGCGTAGCCGCCCCGCGAGTCCTCGGTGACCGCGACGACCGAGGTCATGGGGTGGACGACCGCGCCGGCCTTCTCGGCGAGGTAGAGGTAGTTCTCGTTGAGGGTGTTCTTGGCGCCGTGCCGGCAGCCGGTCATGCACTCGCCGCACTCGGTACAGGCCTTGCGGGCGGGTCCGGCCCCGCCGAAGAACGGGTCGGGCACCTCGCCGCCCGGCTTCGTCTTCGCCGTCCCGTCGCCGTCCTGCCCGTCACCGAAGAACACCCCGACGGGCGCCATGTGGAAGGTGTCGCCGATGCCCATGCTCTGTGCGGTCGCCTTGAGGTGGACGTCCGACGGGGTCATGGTCGGGTTGATCCGGACGCCGAGCATCCGCTTGGCCTGGTCGTAGTAGGGGCTCAGCTCCTCGCGCCAGTCCGTGATGTCCTTCCACTGCGGGTCGTCGAAGAACGGCGCGAGCGGCTCGTAGAGGGTGTTGGCGTAGTTCAGCGAGCCGCCGCCGACGCCCGCGCCGGCCAGCACCATGACGTTGCCCAGCAGGTGGATGCGCTGGATGCCGTAGAGACCGAGGGTCGGGGCCCACAGGAAGTTCTTCACGTCCCAGGAGTTCTTCGGCAGGGTCGCGCGGGTGAAACGGCGCCCGGCCTCCAGGACGCCGACCCGGTAGCCCTTCTCGGTGAGCCGGAGGGCGGTCACCGAACCGCCGAAGCCGGAACCGACGACGAGGACGTCGTAGTCGTACGCGTCGTCGTCCGCCTGCTCCTGATTTTGGGTAGGGGGTACCGCGGTCATGGCTCTCCTCGTACGGAAAAGGGCTAAAGGGGGCGGGGCGGGTCCGGGGTCAGCGCAGGCGCAGGGCCTTCATCGCCTTCAGGGAGACGCTCATGAACGCGGCGTACTTCTCGTCGTCCATCCCGAAGGAGGGCGCGAGCGGCATCAGCCGCTGCTGGGCGACGGTCTGGGCCTCGGTGTACTTGAGGATGCCCTCGGAACCGTGGCGCCGGCCGAGACCGGAGTCCTTCATGCCGCCCATCGGGGACTGCACGCTGCCGTAGGCGGGCGCGTACCCCTCGTTGATGTTGACGGTGCCGGTGCGCAGGCGGGCGGCGACGGCGTGGCCGCGGCGCGAGTCCTTCGTCCAGACGGAGGAGTTCAGGCCGTACGGGGTGGCGTTGGCGAGGTCGACGACCTCGTCCTCGTCGCGGAAGCGGTAGATCGAGACGACCGGGCCGAAGGTCTCCTCGCCGCAGACCGCCATCGGGGCCTCGACGCCGTCGAGGATGGTCGGCTCGTAGAAGAGGGGGCCGATGTCGGGGCGGGCGACGCCGCCGGCGACCAGCGTGGCGCCCTTGGCGACGGCCTCGTCGACGTGCTTCGTGACGGTCTCCAGCTGGCGCTCGCCGACGAGCGAGCCCATGTCCGCCCCGTACGCGAGGGAGCTGCCGAGCCGCATGGCCTTGGTGCGGGCGGCGAAGCGGTCGAGGAAGGCGTCGGCGATCGACTCGTGCACGTACAGGCGCTCGATGGAGATGCAGAGCTGGCCGGCGGAGGAGAAGCAGGCGCGGACCGCTCCGGCGGCGGCCTTCTCGATGTCGGCGTCCTTCAGGACGAGCATCGCGTTCTTGCCGCCGAGTTCGAGGGAGACGCCGACGAGCCGGGCGGCGGCGCCCTGGGCGACCTCGCGGCCGGTCCGGGTGGAGCCGGTGAAGGAGACGTAGTCGGCGTGCTTGACGACCTCGGGGCCGACGACCGGGCCGTCGCCGAGGACGACCTGGAAGACCTCGGCGGGAAGACCGGCCTCGACGAGCAGGTCACGGGCCCACAGCGCGGTGAGCGCGGTCTCGGTGTCGGGCTTCATGACGACGGCGTTGCCCGAGACGAAGGCGGGGAGCGCGTCGCCCACGGAGAGTTCGAGCGGGTAGTTCCACGGCGCGATCTGGCCGACGACCCCGCGGGGCTGGCGCAGCTCGGTGACCTTGGTGAGGGTCGGCACGACGCCGGTGTGGCGCTTGGCGCGCAGGTAGGAGGCGGCCTTGCGGCCATAGTGGCGGGCGGCGACGGCCACCGCCTGCACCTCCTCGTGGGCGTGCAGGCGCGCCTTGCCCGTCTCCAGCTGGATGAGGTCGAGGACCTCGGACTGGCGCTGCAGGACGAGGTCGTGGAAGCGCAGGAGGACGGCGGCGCGGGCCTTGACCGGGGTGGCGGCCCAGGCGGCCTGGGCGGCACGCGCGCGCGTGAAGGCCTCGGCGACGTCCTCGGGGGTGGACTCGGGCAGGTCCGCCAGCTTCGCCCCGGTGAAGGGGGTGTGGTTGGCGGTCCGGCCGGAGCCGACGACGCCCCGGGTGAGCCGGGCGACCACCTCGGGCGTCACGACGTCGGCGGCGGTGCGCACGCCGGCGGGCGCGGGCGCGACCGGATTGGTCGCCGCGGCGGGCGCGGCGGCTCCGGCCTGCGCGGCGGGGGCGTCGGGAACCGAGGGGGCGGCGGGGGCCTGCGAGTCCGTCATGAGCCCGAGGGTAGGCGCCGTTCCGCCCTTTGGGTACCCGTCGGTAACGCGTTTTCACCGGGTATGCACATCGCGCCAGCGATCACTGGCACATAAGGCCTGATCAGGGCCTTATGGCTGCGACGAGGTCCTCCTGGGAGATTTTCCGGAGGGTTCAGTCGCCCGGGGCCCGCCAGTGCTGGAGGACGATGTCGAACTGCTCGCGGGTGGTCTCCCAGCTCGACTCCGGCGAGGACATGTAGATCGCGTACTCCGTGCCGTCGTCGGTGTAGTACATGAGGTCGATCGCGTGCCGCGGCCCGGGGAAGTCCCGCTTCTCCGTCCAGGTGAACTCCCACAGGGAGGAGCGGACCTGGTCGCGGTAGGTGGTCTGGCCGAGCTTGACCCGGGTGTACTCCATCCGCTTCGCGACGATGCGCTCCAGGTCGAGCGCGTGCATGTACGGGTTCTCGAAGTCGGGGCTGGCGTCGATGTTGATCCGGATGCGGTGGCGGCCGTTGTCCGGGGTGTAGTCGATGTTGTCGCCCTCCGTCTGCCGCTTCCAGCCCTTCGGTACGAGGAGGCTGAAGCCCTTCGGGTCGACGACGCGGTGCCAGCCGTCCGGGGTGTCGTTCCCGGTGCCCTGGGTGGCTTTGGAGGGCGCGGATCCGGTGGCCGTGGGCCGTCCGCCCTTTCCGCCGCCCGCGTAGTTCATGGCGGCGAAGACGGCGCCGCCCGCGACGAGTCCGGCGAGCAGGGCGGCCAGGACGGCGGTACGCCAGCGGCCACGACCGGAGGCCGCGGGAGGCGGCACCAGGGTGGGCTGCGAGGGGGCGGGGCCGTGCGGAAGGGGGGACCGGCTCCGGGAGGACTGGCTCCCGGAGAGCTCTCTCTGAGCCGACGGGGACAGGTGGGGCGTCTGAGAGGCCTCGGACCCCCGGGGCGGGTGGGGCCACTGGGCGGTGGGGGCCGGGGTGGACGCGCGCGAGGTGCCCGTCGGACCCGTGCCGTCCGGCTCGTCGCCCAGGGTCACGATGTCGAGCACGGAGCCGGACCCGTCCCCCGCCGGGTCCAGATCCTCCCTCGCCACCCGCTGGGTCGGTACGTACGCCTGCGCCGCGGCCGGTGTACGCCCCTCCATCGCGTCGAGCAGCATCCGCCCGGCCTCGTCCGCCTGTGGGCGCTGCTCCGGGTCCTTTCGCAGCAGGGCCACGATGACGGGCGCCAGCGGTCCGGCCTTCTCCGGGTACGGCGGCTCCTCGGCCACCACGGCCTGCATGGTGCTGATCGGGGAGGTGCGGCGGAACGGCGAAGTGCCTTCCACCGCCGTGTACAGGGTGGCGCCGAGCGACCAGAGGTCGGAAGCCGGGCCGGGGTCGCCGCCCCGTACCCGCTCGGGCGCCAGATAGTCGATGGAGCCGACGAGTTCACCGGTCCGGGTGATCGTCGCGTCTCCTTCGATCGCGGCGATCCCGAAGTCGGTGATCAGGACGCGCCCGTCACGTGCGAGGAGGACGTTGCCCGGCTTGACGTCCCGGTGCAGCACGCCGGCCGCGTGCGCGGCGCGCAGCGCGCCGAGGACGTGCAGCCCGATCCTGGCCGCTTCGTGAGGGTCGATCGGGCCCTTCTCCTTGGCGGCGTCGGCGAGCGAGGGACCGTCGACGTACTGCATCACGATCCACGGCCGGTCGTCGTGCTCCAGGACGTCGTGGACGGTCACCACACCCGGGTGCGTGATCCGCGCGGCGGCCCGCGCCTCCTTCTGCGTACGGGCGTGCAGCACGAGCCGGTCGGCCTCCGCCACGAACCGGCCCGCCGTCAACTCCTTCACCGCCACCACACGGTGCAGCACCTCGTCGTGCGCGCGCCAGACCTTGCCCATGCCGCCGCGCCCGATGGACTCGCCCAGCCGGTAGCGACCGGCGAGCAACAGCCCTGCCCCTGTGTTCTGAGAATGTTCCACTTGCCCCCGCCCGTTCCTTCTGATGCCAGGTTACGGAGGGGGGCACGGGCTGCGGAACCTCGGGGCCGTCATAGGAACAGCACTGTGACCGGGGGCCGGTGGGCATTCCGGACACCCCCTCCGTACCCCGTCCCGCTCAGCGCCCCGGACGGAAGCCCTTCGTGGCCTCGTCGAAGATCTCGGTGACCTTGGCGCGCTCGCGATTCGGGCCGATGACCTGGATGATGTGGTACTTCCCGCCGTCGATCAGGGCAAGGTTGCGGACGAACACCTGGCGGCCCGTGCTGTCCAGCCACCAGTAACTGCCCGTGGCCGTCGCCGTCGTACCGATGTCGACCCGGCGCACCTCGTCCACGTCCGCCCAGCTCGACGTCCGCCACGGATCGAGTTCGCGTTCCTTGGAGTTCTGGTACTCCAGCGGGTCGGGGCCGTTGTCGCGGACGCTGTCCCGGCCGGGGACGACGATCATCGTGAAGTCGCCGTTCGTGTAGCGCACTTGTTGGGCGTCGTTGATCGGGCTGCGCCGCCAGCCGTTCGGCACCCCGATCCGGAACCCCTCGGGGTCCTGGCGCAGCGCGTACCCGGCGGCGAGGACCGGAGCCGAGGGGTCCACTGCGGGCGGGCTGGTGCGCGGGGTACCGGGCGGGGCGGTGGTCGGTGCGGTCGTCGGTGCGGTGCTCGGCGCCGTCGTCGCGGACGGAGGGCTCGCGGAGGCGGTCGTACGCGAGGACTGACCGGCGCCGGGAGTGGTCGGCGCGGTGGGCGTCTCCCCCTCTCCGGGCATGAAGAGGACGGCGTACGCGACGGCCCCGCCGAGCAGCAGGAAGACGAGCACCAGGAGGGTGCGGCCGAGAGCGCTCGGGGAATCGGAGGAGCCTCGGGTCCGGGAGGACGACGAACGCCCGCCACGCGGAGGCCGGGTCGCGCGCTGCGGGATCTCGTCGTGGAACTCCTCGCGGAAGTCCTCTCGGAAATCGGCCTGTACGGGGGCGGGCTCACGCTCGCGCGTGTGGACGTCCTCGTGCTCGTGCCGGGCCGCGGGGCGCGGGTCCTTGCCTCGCTTGTGGCGGTGCCGGCCCGCGCCCGCTCCCCCGCGCCGACGACGCACCAGCTCGCCGCGCCGGCGCACGATCGGCAGCCGCTTCTCGTCGAAGGACGGCAGCGGTACGACTCCGACACCGGCCTCCGGCTCAGGAGCCGAGCGCACGAGGGAGCGCAGCCAGCCGCGCAGCTCCTCGAAGTCGGGCCGCTCGGTGGGGTCCTGGCGCAGCAGGGACTCCACGACCGGGCGCAGGGGCCCGCACTCCTCGGCGAAGGCGGGCGGCTCGGCGCAGACCAGCTGAACGAGCTCGGCGGCACTGTCCTCGGGGTAGGGAGCGTGGCCCTGGACGGCCCGGTAGAGGAGCGCGCCGAGCGCCCAGAGATCGGTGGCGGGGCCGATCGGCGGGGCGAGGCGCCAGTTCTCGTGGACGGGGCCCGCCTGTTCGGGTGCCCAGCGCTCGGTGACGGCGCCGACGACCGCGATCCGGGTCTGCCGGGCCCGTTCGGCGGCGAGCCTGGTGGTGGGGCCGCGGTCCGCCGCCTGGGCGGGAATCCTGACCGGTTCCAGGGCCTCCTCCCGGACGCCGGTGGGGACCGGGAGGCGCGCGGGGTCGGGGGTCGCGGCCGTGTACCCGGCGGGCAACGCCGGGCGGCCCGAACCGGGCAGCACGGGGCCGCGGCCGGGACCCGCACCGCCGCCACCGGCCGGGATCGGCCGGGAGTCGTCCCGCGAGGCGTGCGGGCCGTCGCTCCAGTTGCCCGCCAGCATCACGCGCGGCGGCGGGCCTGCCTGCGGACCGGCACCGTACGGCTCGTCGCCGTCACCGTCGTCATCGTCGTCATCGTCGTCCGCCACCCGCGCCCACCACTGCGGCTCGGGCGCGCCTGCCGCCTGCGCGGTCGGCGGCGGGGGCGGCTCGGGCGGGTCCGTCGGCGCGGGGCGCTGCACGGGGAGGGATCCGCTCTCGCCGAGCTTGGCGGCGGCGCGCGCACCGGCCCGGTAGGCGGCGATGGCCCCGGCACGTGCGGCCCGCACATCGGCGGTGGGCGGCACGGGCGCGGGCTGCGTCCCGGCGGCGGGCAAGGCGGGCACAGACCGGCCGTAGGGGTCGGGGCCGTAGGGAGAGGCAGTGTCGTCCGGGGCGGGTTCGGCGGCGTACAGCTCGTCTCCGCCGCCGTTGCCGTACCCGTCGTCGTCGTGGCCATGGCCGTCGTCGTGACCGTAGCCATAGCCGTAGCCGTACTCCGACCCCGTCTCCTCGGCCGTCTCCTCCGCCGTCTCCTCGACGGCCTCGTAGACCAGTTCGTCGACCGGTCCGTCGGTGGATTCCTCGGCGGATTCCTCGAACGCGTCCGTCGCGTAGGGGGCCTGCTCGTCGCCCTCCTCGTAGACCTCCGCGACCTCCGCCTCGTACAGGTCGGAGCCGTACTCGTCGGAGCCGTACTCCCCGCCCCCGTACTCCTCCACCGGCGCCGGCCACGCGGTGGCGTCCGGATCCGGCTCCGGTACCGGCGCGTACCCGCAGAGGGCCTCCTCCGCAGCGCCCACCGCGAGGCCCGTGAGGACCACCCGGCCGTCGTCGCAGACGAGCACGGTCCGGGAGGTGATGTTCCGGTGCACCCAGCCGTGGGCGTGGAGAGCGCGCAGGGCGGTGAGGACGTCGGCGCCGATCTCGGCCGCCCGGTACGGGTTGAGCGGCCGCTCGGCGAGGAGCGCGGCCAGCGGTCTGGCCGCGATGCGTTCGCTCACTATCCAGAGCGAACCGGCCTCCGCGAAGACGTCGAAGACCTGGTCGAGCAGGGGATGGTCGGGGATCTGCGCGGCGGCCTGGGCCGCCTCGATCGCCCGGCGTACGACGGGCTCGGCCGGGCGGCGGGTCGCCCGCCCCGCGGCGCCGTAGGGACCGCCGGGACCGCCCTCGCCGTCGAGCACCTCGGCATCGACGAACTCCGGCAACGGCACCTGGCGGACCAGGACCTCCTGCCCGCTGTACGTGTCGAAGGCGCGCGTCTCGGCCAGGGCGTACGCGTCGGCGTCAGCCGGCGGCAGCGGCAGGCGGTACCGGTCCGCGAGCACCCTTCCCGCGTAGTCGTCCACGACGCCTCCCCACGCGCGCACGCTGTCCCCCGTGGACCCGCGGATCCCCCGAAATCGGGCGGGATCACGCGAGTCCGTCAATTCCGGTCCGACACCGTGCAGTTAACGGCTCTGTTCGGCTGTGTACGGTCGTCGAACCTTCACGATACGTGGCGTCGGTCAGTCCTTGGGGCTGAACGTGGCGAACGCTGTCTCCCTCAGCGTCTTGCACTCCGCGCCGTTCCACTCGTCCGCCTTGCAGCTGATCATGATGGAGTAGCCGTGCTTGGCGTCCACCTTGAAGCCGCGGTTGAGCACATGGACGCGCATGCCCTGCTGGACGCGCTCGAACTCCCAGTCGGCGACGGTCGGGTAGCCCTTGTACGAGACCGTCCTGATGCCGAAGTGCTTGTACCCCTTGCTGGTGGCGGCCACGCCGATCTTGCCCAGCTCCCAGGCGGCCGCCGCGTCGTCCTTCGGGCTGGCGTTGAAGTCGACCTGGATGCGCGGGAAGCCGCCGCTCTCGCTGAATATCCCGCCACCGCTGTAGCCCGGTATCGACCGGACCTTGAAGGTGGAGGGCATTGCCATGGAGAAGTGGAAGCGGTCGTTGGTGACGAGGGTGTAGCCCGCGGGCAGCTGCTTGCCCGCGTCGCCGCCGGGCTTGCCGGACGGCGTGACGCCGTTGCCGTTGCCGTCGCCGTTGCCGTTCGACCCGCCGGTCCCGCCCGTGGAGCCCGTCGTGCCGTCGGCCCCCGTCGACCCGTCGGAGCCGGTGTCGCCGGGCTGTGCGCCGCCCTGCTGGCCGGGGCCGCCGGGCGTCTGCCCCTTGCCGCCGTCGGAGCCGCCGGAGCCGCTGGAATCGCCGGAGCCGTCACCGCCCGCCGAGGCGCCGGCCGAGGCGGTGGTGCCCCCGCTGCCCTTGCCCTGGTTGCCCTCGTCGCCACCGCTGAGGGAGACCGCGAGGATCGTCCCGAGCAGGGCGAGGACGGCGACCGCGGCGATGATCACCAACGTGCGACGCGGGACGACGTCGGTCAGCGCCGCCCGGGCCGGAGCCGGTCTGCCGCCGCCCTGCGGCACCGCGGAGCCCGCCCCCGCCTTCGCGTTGGGCGTCTGCGACGCCTTCGGCTCGGCCTTCACGGAGGCCGCCGCGTTGCGCACGGACTTCAGGGCACCCCGCATCCGGTCGGCGGACGCGTCGGGCGCCTTGGCCCGGTCGGCCACGGGGGCCACCGGTGCCTGCTCGGGGCGCGGCGGCAGCGGTACGACCCTGGTGACCTCGGGCGAGATCCGGGGTGCGGCCTCGGGCGCGTCGAGCACGGCCCGCAGCAGGACGCGCGCGCGGGCGTCGTCGAGGCGCTGGGCCGGGTCCTTGGCGAGGAGGCCGTAGATGACCTTCTCCAGCTCGGGTCCCGCGTTCTTCGGCGGGTCGACCGGCTCGGTCATCACCGCCGTGAGGGTGGCGATGGCGGAGCCCTTGTCGTACGGCGGGCTGCCCTCGACCGCCGCGTAGATCAGGCCGCCGAGCGACCACATGTCGGCGGCGGGGCCGGGCTTGTGACCGCGGGCGCGCTCCGGGGAGATGTACGAGGGGGCGCCGACGAGCATGCCGGTGGAGGTGATCGAGGGGTCGCCCTCCACCTGGGCGATGCCGAAGTCGGTGAGGACGACCCGGCCGTCGTCGGCGATCAGCACGTTGGACGGCTTCACGTCGCGGTGCAGGATGCCCTCGCGGTGCGCCGAACGCAGCACGTCGAGGATGGCGAGGCCGACCTCGGCGGCGCGCCGGGGCGTGAGCGTGCCGTCCTCGCGGACGGCGTCCGCGAGGGACTTGCCCTCGATGAGCTCCATGACGATCCACGGACGGTCGTCCTCGTCGACGACGTCGTACACGGTCACGGCGCCGTTGTTGCGGATCCGGGCGATGGCCTTCGCCTCGCGCAGCGTCCGGGTGATGAGGCGACGCTTCTCGTCGTCGTCGATGCTGGTGGGGAAGCGGAGTTCCTTGACGGCGACGGTTCGGCCGAGGGTCTCGTCGACCGCGCGCCACACGGTGCCCATGCCGCCGCGGCCGAGGATCGCGCCGAGCCGGTAGCGGCCGGCGAGCAGCCGACCCTCGTTGGCCGGAACCTTGCGCGCCCGGTCGCCGCGCGTGGAGCCCGGCGCCGGCCGGCGGTCGCTCTCGCCGTCGCCGTCGCCCGCGCCGAACCCGGCCCGCCCGGTGGACGGCTCGGTCCCGCGCAACCGCCCGGCGGCGGAGACGTCCTCGCCACCGCGCGCACCGGATCCCGCCGCGTCGGCCGGCGCGCTCGCCGGGACCTTCGCGTCCTGGACGTCGGCGGAGCCTCGGGCACCCGCGGGTCCCCGCGCGTCCTGAACGTCCTTCACGTCCCGAACGCCCTCGGCGTCCTGAACGTCCTTCACGCTTCGACCACCCGCGTCCCGAGCGCCCGAGCCCTCGGCACCCGCGTCCCGAACGCCCGCGTCCGCCGCGTCCACCGGGTCCGCGGGCGCCACGGGGGCAGCCGGTTCCCCGGCACCCTCGGCACCCTGTTTGACCTGCGCGTCCTTCGCGTCCCGCTCCGGCTCACGCGCGGCCGGGACCGCCCCTCGGTCGCCGTCGGTCGCGGCCCCCGCGGCGGCGTCCCGCCTGGGGTCCTTCGCCGTGTCCCGCGACTGCTCCGCCTCCGACATGCGTCCCCTCTGCGATCCCTGATCTTCGCCGCGTCTGCCGCTTCCCGCGCGATGCGGTAACCCGCCCTGGAAGAGAGGCCATTGTCCCTCACCTCGGGACGGGTGGCGCCCCCGGGTCCGTACTCCGGGATGACGACGCCCCCATACACCCCCCAGGTTCCCACCCGTGGCAAGCGGCCCGGTCGTTCTGTCAGATCGGCACGATGTCCGGAGCCCCGAGTCGAGCGGCGTCCGCCGTCAGGTCGTCGGGCTGCCGCTGCGACTCACGCTCGGCCTCGACCCGCTTCTCGTAGTGCTCGATCTCCTTCTCGATCTGGAGGTCGTCCCAGCCGAGGACCGGCGCCATCAGCTCCGCGCACTCGCGGGCGCTGAGGGTGCCCCGGTCGAAGGTCTCGATGGAGATTCTGGTCCGCCGGGTGAGGACGTCGTCGAGGTGACGGGCGCCCTCGTGCGAGGCGGCGTAGACGATTTCGGCGCGCAGGTAGTCGTCGGCCGCCGGGAGCGGCCGGGCGAGCGTGGGGTCCTCGGCGATGAGGTCGAGGATCTGCTCCGTCAGGGAGCCGTACCGGTTGAGGAGATGCTCGACCCGGACGACGTGGAGGCCGGTACGCGCGGCGATTCTGGCCCGCGCGTTCCACAGGGCCCGGTAGCCCTCGGCGCCGAGGAGCGGGACGTCTTCGGTGACGCAGGGGGCGACCCGCTGGTCGAGGGCGTGCACGGCCTCGTCGACGGCGTCCTTGGCCATGACCCGGTACGTCGTGTACTTGCCGCCGGCCACCACGACCAGGCCGGGGACCGGGTGAGCGACGATGTGTTCGCGCGAGAGCTTGCTCGTGGCTTCCGACTCGCCGGCGAGCAGGGGGCGCAGGCCCGCGTAGACGCCCTCGACGTCGTCCCGGGTGAGCGGGGTGGCGAGCACGGTGTTCACATGCTCGAGGAGGTAGTCGATGTCGGCGCTGGACGCGGCGGGATGGGCCTTGTCGAGGTCCCATTCGGTGTCGGTGGTGCCGACGATCCAGTGCCGGCCCCAGGGGATCACGAAGAGCACCGACTTCTCGGTGCGCAGGATGAGCCCGGTGGAGGAGTGGATGCGGTCCTTGGGGACGACGAGGTGGATGCCCTTCGAGGCGCGGACGTGGAACTGGCCGCGCTCGCCGATGAGGGCCTGGGTGTCGTCGGTCCACACCCCGGTGGCGTTGACGATCTGCTTGGCCCGGATCACGTACTCCGCGCCGGCCTCGACGTCCTGGACGCGGGCGCCGACGACCCGCGCGCCCTCGCGCAGGAAGCCGATGACGCGGGCCCGGCTCGCGGCCAGGGCGCCGTAGGAGGCGGCGGTGCGCACGAGGGTGGTGACGAAGCGGGCGTCGTCCATCTGGGCGTCGTAGTACTGCATGGCGCCGACGAGGGCGTCCTTCCTGAGGCAGGGGGCGACCCGCAGGGCGCCCCGCCGGGAGAGGTGCCGGTGGACGGGGAGGCCCCGGCCGTGGCCCGAGGAGAAGGACATCGCGTCGTAGAGCGCGACGCCGGAGCCCGCGTAGAACCGCTCCCACCCCTTGTGCTGGAGCGGGTAGAGGAAGGGGACCGGCTTCACCAGGTGGGGTGCGAGCCGCTCCAGGAGCAGTCCGCGCTCCTTGAGGGCTTCGCGGACCAGGGCGAAGTCCAGCATCTCCAGGTAGCGCAGGCCGCCGTGGATGAGCTTGCTGGACCGGCTGGAGGTGCCGGAGGCCCAGTCGCGGGCCTCTACGATGCCGGTGGAGAGTCCTCTCGTGACGGCGTCGAGTGCCGTCCCGGCGCCGACCACTCCGGCGCCGACCACCAGCACGTCCAGCTCGCGCTCGGCCATGGCCGCGAGCGCTTCGGCGCGCTCGGCGGGTCCCAGTGTCGCTGTCCTCACGGTGCCTCCCGTCGTCCCCCGTCGTTCCGGCACGCGAACCGGGCCATGCGGTCCGGCTCACAGCTCGATTCTGGCCCTCCCCGGCGACTTCAGCCACCGCCTCGCCACCGACCTGTGGATAACACTCGGCGACCTGCAGCCCCACAATGCGGCATATCGGTCATATTTACGCCTAGTCTGACATTGCGCCCGACCCGTTCTGTCCACCGGGCTTGCGCGTCGCGTTCCCTCCGGCTACTGGGAAGGACGGCCCACCCTCCATGCCCGCTGATCTCGCCGTCATCGGCCTCGGCCACCACGGACTCCCCCTGGCCCAGGCCGCCACCGCCGCAGGCATCGACACCATCGGCTACGACACCGACCCCCGCCCCGTCGCCGAACTCGCCGCCGGCCGCTCCCCGGTCGACGGCTCCCTCACCGTCCCGGAGATCCGCCGGATGCTCTCGGGGGGCTTCCGGCCGACCGCCAACCCGGCCGAGCTCGGCCGGGTCCGCACCGCCGTCCTGTGCGCCCCGACCCCCCTCGGTCCGGAGGGCTCCCTCGACCTCACCGCCGTGACCGACGCCGCATGCGCGCTCTCCGCCCGGCTGCGCCCGCACACCACCGTCCTCCTGGAGTCCCCGGTCCCCCCGGGCACCACCGAGGGCCTGCTCCGCGACCTCCTCGAAGCGGGCTCGGGCCTGCGCGCCGGACGCGACTTCCACCTCGCGTACTCCCCCGGCCGCCTCGACCCCGGCAGCCGCACCCACGGCTTCGCCGGCACCCCCAAGGTCATCGGCGGTCTCACCCCGGCCTGCACCGAGGCGGCGGCCGCCTTCTACGGCCGGCTCACCGACAAGGTGGTACGCGCGCGTGGCCCCCGCGAGGCGGAGACGGTCAAGCTCCTGGAGACCAACTTCCGGCACGTCAACATCGCCCTGGTCAACGAGATGGCGGTGCTCTGCCACGAACTCGGCGTCGACCTGTGGGACGTCATCCGCTGCGCCGAGACCAAGCCTTTCGGCTTCCAGGCCTTCCGCCCGGGACCGGGGGTCGGCGGCCACGGCGTCCCCGTCGACACCGTCGGCGCCCACCGCCCGCTCCGTCTCGTCGAACTCGCCGGCCAGGTCAACGAACGCATGCCGCAGTACGTCGTCCAGCGCGCCGCCACCCTCCTCAACGAACACGGCAAGTCGGCCCGCGGCGCCCGGATCCTGCTCCTGGGCATCACGTACAAGCCCGACCTGCCCGACCGTCAGGGCTCCCCCGCCGACGAGATCGCATGCCGTCTGATGGACCTCGGCGCGGCCGTCAGCTACCACGACCCGCACGTCCCCGACTGGCGCGTCCGCGAACTCCCCGTCCCCCGCGCGGACTCCCTCTACGAGGCCGCCGCCCACGCCGACCTGACGGTCCTGCTCCAGCACCACCGCACCTACGACCTCCAGGGCCTCGCGGTCAAGGCCCAGCTCCTCCTCGACACCCGGGGCGCCACCCCCACGGGCACGGCCCACCGCCTTTGACCTGCACGGCCACCGGGCATAACTGTTGTGCCCCTGTCATAGAGGGGTGCTAATCTCCGGGCCTCTCGTATGCACGCACGCGCGTGCTACTTCCGTCCCTGGGGGGATCCGCACCATGAGCCAGCCCGTTCCGCCGCCCGGCAACCCGTTCGCCGGGGGCGCCGCGCCCGAGCAGTACCCGGTCGCGCCGCCGCCGGCGCCCGCCCGCGACAACGTCGCCCTCGGCCTGGTCGCGGCGCTCGTCGCCGCACTGGTCTCGGCCGGTGTGTACGGCGCCGTCATCGGCGGCGTCGAGCGCGAGATCGGCTGGGCCGCCGTCGGCGTCGGCTTCCTCACCGGTTTCGCCGCCGGCAAGGTCGGCGGCCGCAACCCCGTCCTGCCGATCGCGAGCGCGGTGCTCGCCCTGGGCGCGGTCTACCTCGGCCAGCTCCTGGGCATCGCGATCCTGCTCTCCAAGGAGCTGGACGTCTCCGCGACGGAGCTCATCTTCCAGGAGTTCGGCCTGCTCACCGAGGGGTGGAACGCCACCAAGGACGGGCTGACGTTCCTGTTCTTCGGCATCGCCGCCTTCGCCGCGTTCTCCGGCGCCAAGAAGGCCGCGTAACCGTCGTCCGTACGCGATGGGGCCCCGCACCACCCGGTGCGGGGCCCCTTCGCGTACGGAACGGTCGGACGTCAGCGCTTGTGCTGGGAGTCCGCGACCGTGACCTCGACGCGCTGGAACTCCTTGAGCTCGCTGTAGCCGGTCGTGGCCATCGCGCGGCGCAGGGCGCCGAAGAAGTTCATCGAGCCGTCCGGGGTGTGCGACGGGCCCGCGAGGATCTCCTCGGTGGTGCCGACGATGCCCAGGTCGACCAGCTTGCCGCGCGGCACGTCCTCGTGGACGGCCTCCATGCCCCAGTGGTGGCCCTTGCCGGGCGCGTCCGTGGCACGGGCCAGGGGGGAGCCGATCATCACCGAGTCGGCGCCGCAGGCGATCGCCTTCGGCAGGTCGCCGGACCAGCCGACACCGCCGTCGGCGATGACGTGCACGTACCGGCCGCCGGACTCGTCCATGTAGTCGCGGCGGGCCGCGGCCACGTCGGCGACCGCGGTCGCCATCGGGACCTGGATGCCGAGGACGTTGCGCGTGGTGTGCGCCGCGCCGCCGCCGAAGCCGACGAGGACACCCGCGGCGCCGGTGCGCATCAGGTGCAGGGCCGCGGTGTACGTGGCGCAGCCGCCGACGATGACCGGGACGTCGAGCTCGTAGATGAACTGCTTCAGGTTCAGCGGCTCGGACGCGCCCGAGACGTGCTCGGCGGAGACCGTCGTACCGCGGATGACGAAGATGTCCACGCCGGCGTCGACGACCGCCTTGGAGAACTGCGCGGTGCGCTGCGGGGAGAGCGCGGCGGCGGTGACGACACCGGAGTCGCGCACCTCCTTGATGCGCTGCCCGATCAGTTCTTCCTTGATCGGGGCCGCGTAGATCTCCTGCAGACGGCGGGTCGCGGTCGCCTCGTCCAGCTCGGCGATCTCGTCGAGCAGCGGCTGCGGGTCCTCGTACCGGGTCCAGAGACCCTCCAGGTTCAGAACTCCCAGGCCGCCCAGCTCGCCGATGCGGATGGCGGTCTGCGGCGAGACGACCGAGTCCATCGGGGCGGCCAGGAACGGAAGCTCGAACCGGTAGGCGTCGATCTGCCAGGCGATCGAGACCTCCTTCGGGTCCCGGGTGCGCCGGCTCGGAACGACGGCGATGTCGTCGAACGCGTACGCCCTGCGGCCGCGCTTGCCGCGCCCGATCTCGATCTCAGTCACGATGTGTGGCCTTTCCCTCTACGTCTGCGCCTACCAGTATCCCCGACACAAGCGTGAGGGGCGGCTCCGGCCACATGCCGGAACCGCCCCCACGCGTCGCGCTGTGTTACTTCCTGCTGTAGTTCGGCGCCTCGACCGTCATCTGGATGTCGTGCGGGTGGCTCTCCTTGAGGCCCGCCGAGGTGATCCGGACGAACCGGCCGTGTGCCTGAAGCTCCGGAACCGTGCGGCCGCCGACGTAGAACATCGACTGGCGCAGGCCGCCCACCAGCTGGTGGACGACGGCCGAGAGCGGGCCGCGGTAGGGCACCTGACCCTCGATGCCTTCGGGCACGAGCTTCTCGTCGGAGGCCACGCCCTCCTGGAAGTAGCGGTCCTTGGAGAAGGAGCGCTGATCGCCGCGGGTCTGCATGGCACCGAGCGAGCCCATGCCGCGGTACGACTTGAACTGCTTGCCGTTGATGAAGAGCAGCTCGCCCGGGGACTCCTCGCAGCCCGCGAGCAGCGAACCGAGCATCACGGTGTCGGCACCGGCCACGAGGGCCTTGGCGATGTCGCCGGAGTACTGCAGGCCACCGTCGCCGATGACCGGGACTCCGGCCGCCTTGGCGGCGAGGGAGGCCTCGTAGATCGCGGTGACCTGCGGGACGCCGATGCCGGCGACGACGCGGGTGGTGCAGATGGAGCCGGGACCGACGCCGACCTTGATGCCGTCGACACCGGCGTCGATGAGCGCCTGGGCGCCGTCGCGGGTGGCGATGTTGCCGCCGATGACGTCGACGGAGGAGTTCGACTTGATCTTGGCGACCATGTCGCCGACCAGCCGGGAGTGGCCGTGGGCGGTGTCGACGACGATGAAGTCGACGCCCGCCTCGATCAGGGCCTGGGCACGCTCGTACGCGTCACCGGCGACACCGACGGCCGCGCCGACGAGCAGGCGGCCTTCCTTGTCCTTGGCGGCGTTCGGGTACTTCTCGGCCTTGACGAAGTCCTTGACCGTGATGAGGCCCTTGAGGATGCCCGCGTCGTCGACCAGCGGCAGCTTCTCGATCTTGTGGCGGCGGAGCAGCTCCATCGCGTCCACACCGGAGATGCCGACCTTGCCGGTGACCAGCGGCATCGGGGTCATGACCTCGCGCACCTGGCGGCTGCGGTCCGACTCGAAGGCCATGTCGCGGTTGGTGACGATGCCGAGGAGCTTGCCGCCCTGGTCGGTGACCGGGACGCCGCTGATGCGGAACTTCGCGCAGATCGCGTCGGCCTCGCCGAGCGTCGCGTCCGGGTGGACCGTGATCGGGTCGGTGACCATGCCGGACTCGGAGCGCTTCACCAGGTCGACCTGGTTGGCCTGGTCGGCGATCGAGAGGTTGCGGTGCAGGACACCGACACCACCCTGTCGCGCCATGGCGATCGCCATGCGGGACTCGGTGACCTTGTCCATCGCGGCGGAGAGCAGCGGGATGTTCACCCGCACGTTCTTCGAGATGTACGAGGCGGTGTCGATCTGGTCGGGCGCCATGTCCGACGCGCCCGGCAGCAGCAGCACGTCGTCGTAGGTCAGCCCGAGTGTCGCGAATTTCTCGGGCACTCCGTCGACGTTTGCAGTCATGACACCTTCCCCAAATGGTCTTGATCGGTGCGGATGTCCATGCTAACGGGCCGAAGCGGTGTCTCATTCCACGATCAAGATCAGCCGCAAGCTTTGGACGTTCGCACGTGTACGAAAGGGCCGAAAGGCCCCGGCAACACTTACGGCCCGGCCACTTCCCGGCCGGACTCGCCTCGGATCACTGCTCCGCGAGCGCCCTGAGCCGACTGAGCGCGCGATGCTGCGCGACCCGGACGGCCCCCGGGGACATGCCGAGCATCTGCCCGGTCTCCTCGGCGGTCAGTCCGACCGCCACGCGGAGCACGAGCAGTTCACGCTGGTTCTCCGGGAGATTGGCGAGCAGCTTCTTGGCCCACTCGGCGTCGTCGCTGAGGAGCGCGCGCTCCTCGGGGCCGAGGGAGTCGTCGGGCCGCTCGGGCATCTCGTCGGAGGGAACGGCCGTCGACCCCGGGTGCCGCATGGCGGCCCGCTGGAGGTCGGCGACCTTGTGCCCGGCGATGGCGAAGACGAAGGCCTCGAAGGGCCTGCCCGTGTCCTTGTAGCGTGGCAGCGCCATCAGGACGGCGACACAGACCTCCTGGGCCAGGTCCTCGACGAAGTGCCGGGCGTCGCCCGGCAGCCGGTTGAGGCGGGTGCGGCAGTACCGCAGCGCGAGCGGGTGCACCCGTGCGAGCAGGTCGTGCGTCGCCTGGGCGTCGCCGTCGACCGCACGATGGACGAGCGCGCCGATCTCCCCCTGCCCGGCAGGCATGGGGGAACCCACGGTCTCGTCGTCGCGCATCGCTCCATGGTGCCCCGACGCTTCCGCGTTCGTGGCACCGCGTCCGTAGTTGTGCACCGAAGCGTTATGAGCAGGTGCGCCGGTACTCATCTCCCGCGCCCTCCCCTCCCGCTCGATCGACTCGTCCCCGAGGAACTCCACACCTCAAGGATGCGGCATTCCGCGGGGAAGTGACACAAGCCCACCCCGTCCACCCCACGACGGACGCGGGCGAGGACGGGGATGCGGCCGGTGACCTGCGATTCAGCGGACCAGGCCCCAGCGGAATCCGAGGGCGACGGCATGCGCCCGGTCCGAGGCGCCCAGCTTCTTGAAGAGACGCCGGGCGTGGGTCTTGACGGTGTCCTCGGAGAGGAAGAGCTCGCGCCCGATCTCCGCGTTGGACCGGCCGTGGCTCATGCCTTCGAGGACCTGGATCTCGCGCGCGGTGAGGGTGGGCGCGGCGCCCATCTCGGCCGAACGGAGCCGACGCGGAGCGAGCCGCCAGGTCGGGTCGGCCAGCGCCTGGGTGACGGTGGCCCGCAGTTCGGCGCGCGAGGCGTCCTTGTGCAGATAGCCACGGGCACCCGCGGCGACCGCGAGGGCGACGCCGTCGAGGTCCTCGGCGACCGTGAGCATGATGATGCGGGCGCCGGGGTCCGCGGAGAGCAGCCGGCGGACGGTCTCCACGCCGCCCAGACCGGGCATGCGTACGTCCATCAGAATCAGGTCCGAGCGGTCCGCGCCCCAGCGGCGGAGGACTTCCTCGCCGTTGGCCGCGGTGGTCACGCGCTCGACGCCGGGCACGGTCGCGACCGCGCGGCGGAGCGCCTCTCGGGCAAGCGGGGAGTCGTCGCAGACGAGAACGGATGTCATGCCTGACCTCCGCGACTCTCGCAGCTGTAGCGCGTCACCTTGAGCCTCCAGGGCTGTACGTAATCGTCACCTGTGCGATTGACGCTCTCGGACACCTGCCCGATCGCTTGTTCCTTCAACCGCCTCCGCACTCTCAACGACGGTCACTCGAAAGAGTTACGGGTCGGACGGCGGCGTTCGGCACTCTACGTGAGGGGACGTACGCGGAGGAGAGCGACGCGGCCCTTCTGCCCATCATCGAAAGCTATGCCCCATTTAGCGGGTTTTCTTCCCTTTTCGCAGTGTCTGTGGCTAGATTCGCAATGAGTCATATTTACATCTACTTAGACAGTAGGTGTACGACCCGGACCCATCGGGGCCCGAGGAGCCCCGGCCATCAGCCATCCACCCGCCCACCTATCCGTTCGACACGGTTTCAAGGGGACAAGCGCAATGGCAGATTTCTCCCGCCTTCCCGGACCCAACGCCGATCTGTGGGACTGGCAACTGCTCGCGGCCTGCCGCGGAGTCGACAGCTCCCTGTTCTTCCACCCCGAGGGAGAGCGCGGCGCGGCACGGAGTGCGCGTGAGAACTCGGCGAAAGAGGTCTGCATGCGGTGCCCGGTACGCGCGGAGTGCGCGGCACACGCACTCGCCGTGCGGGAGCCCTACGGCGTATGGGGCGGCCTCACCGAGGACGAACGCGAAGAGCTCATGGGACGCGCGCGCAATCGCCTGATCGCAGCAGCACCGACGGCGACGCCGGTTGCATCGGTCGCGTCCGCGGCTTCCGTGACATCCATGACGACAGCGGCGTCGGCAGCCGGCCGACCGATTGTGGAGCGCATGTGAAGGAACGTTTCCTCAACTAAGCAGCCCCAACGGAGCAGCACGGACGACCAGGAACACGGAGGGCCAGGAGCACGGAGGACCGGAGCCGCGCCCACGCGCGTGTCGCGACACCTACGCGCGCGTGGCGGCCCGGGTCAGTTCGTCGAGCGTGGCGGCGACGGCCGGGACCTGCGCCAGGTCGGGCAGCGTCAGGGCCACGATCTCCCGCTCCACGGCCGGCTCCACGGCCACGGTCCGCGCACCCTTGGGCCGTACGGACTCGATGGCCAGCTCCGGCAGGACGGCCACGCCGAGACCGGCGCCGACCAGGCCCACCACGGCCGGGTAGTCGTCGGTGGCGAAGTCGATGCGGGGGGTGAATCCCGCCTCCTCGCACACGTCCACGAGCTGACGGCGGCAGCGCGGGCAGCCCGCGATCCAGGACTCGTCGGCGAGTTCGGCGATGCCGACGGACGCGGCCCCGGCGAGCCGGTGGCCCTCGGGGACGAGGCCCACCAGACGGTCGGCGAGGATCGGCCGGACGACCAGGTCGTCCCACTCGGCCTGCCCGTCAGCCTGTCGGCCGGTCTGCCCCGCTCCGTAGCGGAAGGCGAGGGCCACGTCGCAGTCGCCCCCGCGGAGCATCTCGATCGAGCGCGGCGGTTCGGCCTCGACGAGCGAGACGCGGGTGCCGGGGTGCGCGGCCCGCAGCGCGGCGAGCGCGGTGGGGACCAGGGTGGAGCTGCCGCTGGGGAAGGAGACCAGGCGGACCCGGCCCGCACGGAGCCCGGCGATCGCGGCGACCTCCTCCTCCGCGGCGGTGAGCCCGGCGAGGATGCCGGAGGCGTGGCGGACCAGGACCTCACCGGCCTGGGTGAGGCGCATCTCGCGGGCCGTACGGATCAGCAGCGGCGTGCCGGCGGAGGCTTCGAGCGCCTTCATCTGCTGGCTGACGGCGGGCTGGGTGCAGCCGAGTTCGCGCGCGGCGGCCGAGAAGGAGCCGGTGGCGGCGACAGCGCGCAGGACGCGGAGATGACGTGCCTCGATCATGGACTCCATCATAAGCGAGTCTTGGGTGGTGCGCTGAATATTCGCTCACGACTTTGAGACGGTGCCCGTAAAGTACCCACATGACCTTGCTCAGTGTGAACGTGGGCCGCGCCAAGGCTGTGGACTACACCGACGCCGCCTCCGGCCTCACCGCCATCGACAAGCGACCCGTCGACGGGCCCGTGCGGATCGAGGCGCCGGGGGCGCCCGGTGTCGGGACGAGCGGGCTCGCCGGGGACACGGTCTGCGACCTGCGCTTCCACGGCGGCAACGACCGGGCCGCGTACGCCTTCGCCCGTGAGGACCTGGACCGGTGGGAGCGGGAGCTCGGCCGCCCGCTCGCCAACGGCTCGTTCGGCGAGAACCTCACCACCCTCGGCCTGGACGTGAACGGGGCCCTGATCGGCGAGCGGTGGCGGATCGGCGAGGAGGTCGTCCTCGAAGTCACCGGCGGCCGCATCCCCTGCCGTACCTTCGCGGGCTTCGTGGAGGAGAAGGGCTGGGTCCGGCGGTTCACGCAGTCGGAGGCCGGACCCGGCGCGCTGCTGCGGGTGATCGAGCCGGGCGAGATCCGCGCCGGAGACCCGATCACCGTCGTCCACCGGCCCGAGCACGACATCACCGTCGCGCTGCTGCACCGCGCCGCGACCGCCGAACGCACCCTGCTGCCCCGCACCTTGGCCGCCGCCGAGTGGATGGAGTCCGGACTCCTCGCGCTCGCACGCCAGTACACGGAGAAGTACGCGCGCGCGTAGTCGCCGGTACGCGGACAAGAGCGTCCGCGGCGGGGCACTACCGTGCCCGTATGACGACTGCACTGATTACGGGCGCCACCGCGGGCATCGGGGCCGCCTTCGCACGGAGGCTCGCGGCCGACGGCCACGACGTCGTGCTCGTGGCACGGGACGTGAAGCGGCTTCGGGAGCAGGCGACCGAGCTGCACGACCGGCACGGCATCGAGGCCGAGGTGCTCGCGGCGGACCTCGCCGAGGAGAAGGGCATCGCCGCCGTCGAGGCCCGGCTCTCGGACCCGAAGCAGCCGGTGGACATGCTCGTGAACAACGCCGGCTTCGGCAACAAGGGCCGCTTCCTCGAAGTGTCCATGGCCGACGAGCTGAAGATGCTCACGGTGCACTGCGAGGCGGTGCTGCGGCTGACCTCGGCCGCCGCCGCCTCGATGAAGGAGCGCCACCGGGGCTCCGTGGTGAACGTCGCGTCGGTGGCGGCCTTCGTGCCCCGCGGCACGTACGGGGCGTCGAAGGCCTGGGTCGTGCAGTTCACCCAGGGCGCGGCCCGGGACCTGGCGGGCAGCGGGGTCCGGCTGATGGCGCTCTGCCCCGGCTTCGTACGGACCGAGTTCCACGAGCGGGCCGGGATGGGGACGGACAACATCCCGGGCTGGATGTGGCTCGACGCGGACAAGTTGGTGACGGCGGCGATCGCGGACCTGGACCGGGGGAAGACGCTGTCGATCCCCGACCCCCGCTACAAGGCCCTCATGGGTGTGGTGAAGCTGGCGCCGCGCGGCCTGCTCGGCGGGGTCTCCTCCAAGGCGGGCCGCAAGTACGGGCCGAAGTAGCGCGGTCACCGGTCCCGCGCGTCGAGGTCCAGTTCGGCGGTGGTTCCGTTCCGCCAGGTCACGTGGAGCGTGTGGCCGGCGACCCGGACGGCCGCGAGGTCGGTGACGGGGGCCGGGGCGGGCTCGGCGGTGAGCGAGGCGAGGGCGACGAAGAGGGCGGCCGGGCCGCTCGTCGTGCCGTGCAGGGCGAGGGTGCGGCTGTCGGTGCCCTGCAGGGTTTCCCCGGTGGGGAGTGCGGTGGGGAGTGCGGTGGCTCCGCGGTCCGTCGGATAGCCGTGGACCGGGTGGAGCTGTGCGTGCGGCCCCTCGGGAGTGGTGGCCCAGCCGGTCTGCCGTACGGGGGTCCCTTCCGGAGCACCGAGGACGAGATGGGCGCGGACCTCGGCGCGACCGTGGGCGAGGGTCGCGGAGAGGATCCGTACACCGGGGTACGGGGTGTGCCAGGAGGCGGCCCAGCCGGGGCCGGTACCGGCCGGGACGGCGGGGCCCCGGGTGGTGGTCTTCCCGTCTTCCGTCAGCAGGGCGAAGTGGTTGTCGGCGGGGGCCGGACCGGTGGTGGGTCCCGTACGGGTCGAGTAGGCGTGGCGGGCGTAGCCGGGGTCGTCCTCGGCCGCCTCGGCGCTCTGTACGTGGTTGCTGCCGTGGTTGTGGAGGCGTACGAGTCCGTCGGCGGCGGTGGTCTGGGCGAGGAGTCCGGCCGGGGCGAAGGGGCGGACGGTGTCGGCGCGTTCGGCCGGCAGCGGTTCCTCGGGGTCGGTCCAGGCGGGGTGGTCCGCGGGCAGGAGGAGGCCGAGGAAGCCCTTGGACGCCCAGTAGGGGGACCCGGGTCCCGAGTACTCCTGGACCAGGGGCGCGTACGGGCCGTGCCAGCCGAGGGTGAGGAGGCCGTTCGGGTCGGTGGCGCCGCGGTCGAGGAAGTACCTCAGGGTTCCGGAGGCGAGGCGGCGGGTGCCACCGGGAGTGAGAGGGGTGTGCCCGGTGAGGGTGCCGAGCCAGGGTGCGGCCGCCGCGGCGAAGCGGTAGATCAGGGAGCGCCCGTACGGGAGCGGGGCGCCGTTGGCGTCGAAGAGGTGGACGTAGTCGTCGAGATGGGCGCGCAGGCGGGGCCCGTACCGGTCGAGGAGCTCCCGGTCGCCGGCGAGGTGGGCGTGGAGGACGGGGTAGAAGTGCAGCGCCCAGGCGTTGTAGTGGTCGAAGGCGCGGTTGTCGCCGTCGCTGTACCAGCCGTCGCCGAGGTACCAGTCCTCGATCCGGGCGAGTGAGCGGTCGACGGTGGCGGCGGCCCGGTCGGTGTCGGCGCCCACGTCCTGGAGGAAGCCGGCGACGGTGAGGCCGAAGAGCCACCAGTTGTTGTCGACGGGGGACGGGCCGAGGGCGGGGCGGAGCCAGTCGGCGACCTGCTCGCGGGTGCGGTCGTCGAGCCGGTCCCAGAGCCAGGGGCGGGTGAGGCGGAGGCCGAGGGCGACGGAGGCGGCTTCGACGATCGCCTGGCGGGTGTCGGTGGTGAGGGGCCAGGAGTCCGCGTCCGCACGTCCCGGCTTCGCGGTCCCGGCGGCGAGGCCTTCGGCGTACCGGGAGAGGTGGTCGTGCGGGTCGGCTCCCCGCCCGCCCGCGACCCTGAGTGCCGCGAGGAGGAAGGTGCGGGCCCAACCCTCCAGGCCGTCGGAGCGGGCTCCGGACCAGCTGGGGCGGGGGCCCGGCAGGTGGATCAGTCCGTGGCAGGGGCCGGCGAACGGGCGTACGGCCAGAAGGAGTCGGTCGGCCGTGGCCTCCCAGTGGGCACGGGTCCAGCCGGTGTACGGGCTGAGCTCACGGTTCTCGGGCGGCGTGGGCATGATGCTCCCTGCGGCTTCCTGGGGCTCCCTGCGGTGACGACTGCGTCGCCGGGAATCCTGGACAGGCTCCGATCGAACGTCAAGAGATTCGGAGCGAATGATCGAATTTTCTTCCGTTCGATCATTCGGGGCCGTGTGTGAACTAAGGTCGGGGAACCACCACCACCGCGAGGGGGAACTGCGCCGTGCGCGAGAGTGCTGCCGAACGACACGACCGACTGCTGGCCCTGGTGCGCGAGCGCGGCACCGCCCGCGTCGCCGAGCTGGCCGAGCGGCTCGGGGTCTCCCCCGTCACCGCCCGCCGGGACGTCGAACTCCTGGCCGGCCGGGGCCTGCTCGACCGGGTGCACGGCCAGGTGTCCTGGCCTCGGCGACAGGGCGCCCAGGGCGCCGGACGTCCCGGTGAGGGCCTGGTCATCGGCCTGCTCGCGCCCTCCGCCACGTACTACTTCGCCGAGGTCATCCGGGGCGCGCACGAGGCCGCCGCCCGCGCCGGCGCCCGACTCGTCCTGCGCGTCTCGGACTACCGGCCGGAGGAGGACCGGGCCCGCACCGAGGGGCTGCTCGCGGCCGGCGCCGAGGGCGTGCTCGTCGCACCCGGCTGGCGCGGGCCCGAGGACCAGCGGGCGTACGGGGACTGGCTGGCCGAACTCCCCGTGCCGGCGGTGCTCCTGGAGCGCCGGGCCGAACCCGGCAGCCCCCTCGACGGCCTCGACCGGGTCGCCTCCGACCACGGCCACGGCGTCCTGCTCGCCCTGCGCCATCTGCTCTCCCTCGGCCATGCGACGCCACTGCTCGTGGCGCGCCGGGACTCGCCCACCGCGCTCGCGGTGCGCGCCGGGTACGCCGAGGCGCTGGGCACCCTGGGCCTGGCGGAGCCGCGCCCGGTCATCGACTCCGTACCGGCGGAGGCGGATCCGGAGGGCTTCGAGCGGGCGGTACGGGCGCTGCACGAGGCGGTCGCCTCCGGCCTGGCGAGCGCTGCCCTGGTGCACAACGACGTGGACGCGATCGAGATCGTGCAGCGCCTGGCCGAGCTGGGCGTCCGGGTACCGCAGGACCTGGCCCTGATCGCGTACGACGACGAGGTCGCGGCGCTCGCCGACACCCCGCTGACGGCGGTCGCGCCGCCCAAGCGGCAGGTGGGGCGGCATGCCACCGAACTGCTCGTGGAGCGACTCGCCGAGCGGGACGCGGGCCCGGACGAGGACGCGGCACGACGTCATCTGGGGCTACTGCCGAGGCTGCGGGTGCGGGAGTCGTGCGGGGCGCACACCTCGTAACCTTCTGATCTTTTTTCGATCAATCAATCTTTCGCTCTTGACTTCGGTCATGAACGGTCACAGGATCACGGCCACAACCTCCCCGCCGCCGCCCTCAGGAGTCGTGCCGTGACCCGTAGTTGGAGCAGAACGTCCCGTGTCATAGCCGGCACCGCCACCGCCCTCGCCGTACTCACGGCCTGCGGCGGCAGCGGTGACGACACCGCGAACAAGCCGAACGGGCCCGTGACCATCACCTTCTGGGGCTGGGCCAAGGGCTCCAAGGACGTCGTCGACGCCTTCAACGCCTCCCACACCGACATCCAGGTGAAGTTCGAGGAGATCCCCTCCGGCACCGCCGGCGGCTACGCCAAGATCTCCAACGCCGTGAAGGCCGGCAACGCCCCCGACCTCGTCTCCATCGAGTACTCCTCGCTCCCCGAGTTCGTCAGCTCCGGCGCCCTCCAGGACATCGGCGGCGAGTTCACCGAGGCCGACCGAGCCAAGCTCCTCCCGCAGACCGTCGAACTCACCACCCTCGGCGGCAAGACCTGGGCCGTCCCCTTCGACGCCGCCCCGCAGGCCTTCTTCTACCGCAAGGACCTCTTCGCGAAGTACAAGGTCCAGGTCCCCACCACCTGGGACGAGTTCAAGAAGGCCGCCGAGCAGGTCAAGAAGGCCGACGCCAAGGCCCGTATCGGCACCTTCTTCCCCGACGACCCCACCACCTTCGAGGCGATGGCCTGGCAGGCCGGCGCCCAGTGGTTCAAGGCCGAGAACGACACCTGGAAGATCGACACCACCGACGCGGCCACCACCAAGGTCGCCGCCTACTGGCAGGGCCTCCTCGACGCCGGACTCGTCCACAAGAACGCCTCCTTCAGCCCCGAGTGGACCGGCTCCCTCAAGAACGGCACCACCATCGGCTACCTCGGCGCCTCCTGGGGCGCGGGCGTCCTCAAGGGCACCCTGCCCGAGCAGGACGGCAAGTGGGGCGTCGCCCCGATGCCCAGCTGGGACGGCAAGCCCGCCAGCGGCATGCTCGGCGGCACCTCCTTCGCCGTGACCAAGGACAGCAAGCAGCAGGCCGCCGCCGTCACCTTCGCCGAGTGGATGTCCACCACCGAGGCCGGCGTGAAGGCCCGCATCGCCTCCGGCACCTCCTCCGCGTTCCCCGCCGCCACCGCGCTGCGCCCCGTCGCCAAGAAGGCCTTCGACGCGAGCTACTACGGCGGCCAGGACATCTACGCCCTCTTCGAGACGGCGGGTGCCTCCATCAGCCCGAACTGGGCCTGGGGCCCGACCACCGGCACCACCAACACCACCATCAAGGACCACTTCGGCAAGATCACCCAGGGCGGCCCCGGCATCACCGACGCCGTCAAGGCCGGCCACGACGCCACCGTCGCCGAACTCACCAAGCGCGGCCTGAAGGTCGAGGGCTGACCGGATGAAGGCCCGCACCCGCGCCGCCACGATCCTGCTGACCCCCTTCTTCCTGCTCTTCACCGCGGTGATGGTGGTGCCGATCGGATACGCGGTCTGGCTCAGCCTCTTCACCGAGAAGCAGTCCGGACTGGGCTTCGGCGGCACCGAGACCGTCTTCACCGGCCTCGACAACTACACCGCGGCGCTGGGTGACCGGGCCTTCCGCGAGGGCTTCGGCGTCCTGCTCGGATACTGCCTGCTCTACATCCCGCTGCTGCTCGCCGGAGCCCTCGGCCTCGCCCTCCTGCTCGACTCGGCACTCGCCCGCGCCCGCCGCTTCTTCCAGCTCGCGCTCTTCCTGCCGCACGCCGTCCCCGGCATCATCGCCGCGCTGATCTGGGTCTACCTCTACACGCCCCAGCTCAGCCCGGTCGTCCAGGCCATGGAGGCCGGAGGCATCGGCTTCGACTTCTTCTCCCCCGAAGGAGCCCTGCCCTCCGTCGTCAACATCGCGCTGTGGGAGTGGCTCGGCTACAACATGGTCATCTTCTACGCGGCCCTCCAGGCCATCGACCGCTCCGTCCTCGAAGCGGCCACCGTCGACGGGGCCGGCGCCTGGCGCATCGCGTTCTCCGTCAAGATCCCGCTGGTCAAGGCCTCACTCGCGATGGTCGGCCTCTTCACGATCATCGGCTCCCTCCAGCTCTTCACCGAGCCGCTGATCCTCAACAAGGGCACCGGATCCGCCGTCACCTCCACCTGGACGCCGAACATGTACGCCTACACCGCGGCCTTCGACCGCAACGACTACGGGCTCGCCGCGGCGGCGTCCGTACTCCTCGCCCTGACGGCGGCGCTGCTCTCCTTCGCGGTGACCCGGGTGACGGGCCGCCGCAAGGCGGGCGCGGCCCGGAAGCCCGCGCCGGCCCGGAAGCCCGCGACCGCGCGGAAGGAGCGCACGGCATGAGCGGCATCCGCACCCCCAACCGATGGCTCTCCAAGACGGCCGTCAACGGCGCTCTCGTCCTCGCCGTCGTCTACATGCTCTTCCCACTGGTCTGGCTGCTGACCGCCGCCACCAAGGACGCCGGCGGTCTCCTCGCCGGAAACGCCTTCTCCTTCGAGGGCTTCGACCTCGGCGGCAACCTCTCCCGGCTCGCCGAGTACAACGACGGCATCTACTTCCACTGGTACGCCAACAGCCTGCTCTACGCCGGACTCGGCGCCCTCGCCTGCTCGTTCGTCAGCGTCGCCGCCGGATACGCCTTCCACGTCTACGACTTCCGGGGCAAGGAGAAGCTCTTCGGCCTCGTCCTCCTGGGCGTGCTCGTCCCCACTACCGCGCTCGCCCTGCCGATGTACCTCCTGGCCAGCGAGGTCGGCGTCGTCAACACCTACTGGGCCGTCCTGATCCCCGTGCTCGTCAACCCCTTCGGCGTCTACCTGTCCCGGGTCTTCTGCGGCGGCTACATCCCCGACGAGGCCCTGGAGGCAGCCCGTATCGACGGAGCGGGCGAACTGCGGGTCTTCTGGTCCATCGGTCTGCGCATGGTGATGCCCGGCTTCGTGACCGTCTTCCTCTTCCAGTTCACCGCCGTCTGGAACAACTTCTTCCTCCCCCTGGTGATGCTGTCGGACCAGAAGCTCTACCCGCTGAGCCTCGGCCTGTACGCGTGGAACAGCAACGCCCACGCCGAACCCGACTTCTACCCCCTCGTCGTCACCGGATCCCTGCTCGCCGTCGTCCCCCTCGTCGTCGCCTTCGTCTCCCTCCAGCGCCACTGGAAGGCCGGTCTGACGGCCGGCAGCGTCAAGTGAGGAGCTCAGGTACCACGATGCACCCGACCACTGACAACCGCCCCGCACTGCTCCTGGCCATGGGCGAAGGCGTGGCCGAACGCCTCTTCACCCCCGCCCACCGCACCCGCCTCGCGTCCCTCACCCGCACCGACCCGCACCTGGTCGCCCACGACCTGACGTCCCGGGACCCGCGGATCACCACCACGCTCGCCGAGGCCGAGATCCTCCTCACCGGCTGGGGAGCGACCCCGCTCACCGCCGAGGTCCTCGACCGCGCGCCGCGCCTGCGGGCCGTCGTCCACGCGGCCGGCTCGGTCAAGCACCACATCACCGAGGCCTGCTGGCACCGGGGCCTGCGCGTCACCTCCGCCGCCGCGGCCAACGCGCTGCCGGTCGCGGAGTACACGCTCGCCGCGATCCTCTTCGCGGGGAAGCGGGTCCTCGGCTCGGCCCAGCGGTACGCGGAACTCCGCGCCGACCACGCCTGGCTCACCGAGTCCGCCACCTGGGGCAACTACCGCCGCACGGTCGGCATCGTGGGCGCGTCCCGCATCGGCCGCAGGGTGATCGACCTCCTGCGCCCCTTCGACATCGAGATCCTCCTGTACGACCCGTACGTCGACGTCCCGCCCCCCGGCGTGGAACTGGTGACGGACCTCGAAGACCTGTGCGCCCGCAGCACGGTCGTCTCGGTCCACGCCCCCCAGCTCCCGTCCACGTACCGCATGATCGGCGCGCCCCAGCTGGCGGCGATGCCGGACGGGGCGACCCTGATCAACACCTCCCGAGGCTCCCTGATCGACGAACAGTCCCTCCTCCCCCACCTCCTGGCAGGCCGCCTCCACGCCACCCTGGACGTCACGGACCCGGAACTCCCACCGCCGGACTCTCCCCTCTTCACCCTCCCGAACGTCCTGCTCACCCCGCACGTGGCGGGCTCCCTGGGCAACGAACTCCACCGGATGACGGACCAGGCGCTGGAGGAGGTGGGGCGGTACGTCCGGGGCGAACCGTTCGCGGAGGAGGTCAGGGCGTCAGACCTCCAGCGTTCGGCGTAGGCGGGCGGCCTCGGCGAGGACGAGCGGAACCGCCTCGGGCGCGACGGCGAGCACGTCCGGCAGCACGGCCGCCCGCTCCCCGAGCCGCAGCGCGAGGACGGCCCAGCGCCTGGCCCGTACGGGATCGGGCTCGGCGCGGGCCAGGAGGGCGTAGGCCTCACCGCAGGGCGGACCCACATGGTGCATGCCGTCGAGGAGGGCGGCGGCGTGGTCATGCCGGCCGGCCCTCAGCAGCTCGGTGACCACGGTGACGGACCACCCTCCCGGAAAACTGTGCGGATGCTTCCGGAAGCGACCGAGTGCCTCGTCGTAGGAACCGATGACGGCGAGCACGGTGGGCGAGGGCGAGGCCCTCTGCCACGGGGCTCGCACGTCGTACTCGGCGCCGAAGGCGGCCGCGTTCTCCGGTTCCAGGGCGCATGCGGCCCGCAGGAGGTCCAGCACCATAGGCCCGTCAGGATTCTTCGCTCGGGCGGCGGCCAGGAAGTTCCCGGCGTCCTCGCGACGCCCCTGCCGTACGCAGGCCAGTGCCATCCGCGCGTACACCTCCGCGGCGTTGGACGACTCGGACAAGCGCGGCACCAGATCCCGCGCCTGCTCCAAGGCGCCGACACCCACGAAGGCCACGGCCGCCTCCTGGGCGAGGCTCGACCTCACTCCCGGATGCTCGACCAGCCGCCGGGCGCGGTCGAACTCCCCCTCGGCCGCGTAGACCCTGACGAGCCGGGAGCCCAGATCGTGCTCGGTCCAGGGCTCTGCCCGGACGAACGCCTCCACCCACTCCAGCCGCCCCGCCGCGAGCGCCGCGAGGGCGGCGTCGCGCGGCACCAGACCCGGCTCGTTCTCCACGGACCGAAGCAGGTCCACCGCCTCGTCGCGCCGCCCGGCCTCCGCCAGGGCCCGGGCGAGCGCCATCAGGTCCCCGACCAGGGCCGCGCGCGCGGGTACGCGCGCCCTCGCCTCCTCCGCCGCAAGCAGCCCCCGGGCCTCGGCGACGTGGCCCGCCTCGTACAGCGCCTCCGCGAACACCGCGAGGGCTTCTGTGTTCTCCTTCACCTCCCTGATCACCACGCGGGCCCGGTCCACCGCTCCCTCCGCGATCAGCCTGCGAAGAAAGGCTCCGAGGACCCGGAGCCCACCGGCGCTCCGCCCAGAACTTCGCCACGGCACGCCGGGGCTCTCCACGAGCCGTCCGCACAGCGGGGCGACGGCGTCCAGGTCTCCACGTGCCAGCAGGGCCGCGGCGAGGGCGGGCCAGGGATCGTCCGTGTACCAGCGTGGGTCCGAGGTCGGAGCCAGGGCCATGGCTCGCTCGACGGCACCGGCTCGGGCCAGTTCACGGGCGACGCGCCCGTGCATGGACTCCCTGCCGTGGGCGTCGAGGGTTCCGGCAACCTCCAGGGCTTCGTCCCACCGGCCGTGCTTCACCAGCGCGGCAGCGTACCCGAAGGCCGCCCTCTCGGCACCGGCCGCCCGCGCCGCTTCGGTCTCCCCGGCAGCGAAGAGGGCGTCGATCACCGCCCCGCCGAACCTCGCGATCTGTCTGCCGTCCATGCGCCCCCGGTGCACCGCCGCGCCGTGCAGCAGTCGCTCCGCCGCGTCCCGGTGACCGGCCGCACGCAGCGCTACCGAGGCCCCGAGCAGCACCACCACCCGCCCGCCCGGTTCCTCCTCCCCCTGATGCGCCTGCCGCACCGCCTCGTCGATGTCACCGTCCCGGACCAGGGCCGCCACGACGGCGGTCCGCAGGGCGGGCCGTACGGTCGGGTCGGTCTCCGCCTCCACGAGAGCGACGGCCCGTCGGTACTGCCCCGCCGCGAGCAGGAAGTCCACCAGCACCGCGCGGGAGCGGGGGGCCACGCGGGCGTGCGCCGTCCTCACCAGCCGTTCCGCCCGCTCGTGAGCGCCGAGCCGGACGAGCAACAGGGGGAGGGCGTCCCCCGCGGCGGGAGGAACGATGTCCGAAAAGCTCGCCGTCAGCGGCTCCGCCTCGTCGGCGAGCTCCTCCGCCCGCTCGCGCGCCCCGGCGTCCAGCAGCTTCTCCGCCACCGCGCACAGAGCTTCGACCACACGCGCCCCCTCCATGCTCCGGGCGAGCGCCACGGCGCGGTCCGGCTGTCCGACGGCCACCCAGCCCGCAACCAGCGCGACGGGCACGCCTTCGCTGCCCCGCTGCAGCGTCGCCCGGGCCGTCGCGAGCCGCAGCGCCGCCGCCACCGCGTCCTCGCTCTCCGCCTCCCCGAGCAGCGCGTCCTCCGCCATCCCTATCTCCGCAAGCGCCGCCGCGTCACCGCCCGTCACGGCCAGCAGCCGCAGATGGCGCCGTTCGTCCACCGCGCAGGCCACCAGCCGCTTCCCGTCCCCCTCCGCCCGCAGCATGGGGACGTACCCGTGCAGCAAGTAGTCCGGCGTGCCGTCCGGCCAGCCCCGCTCCCGCCATTGCTCCGCCCATCCGTGCAGTACGGACCGCCGCCGGGCGAGTTCCCGAACGCCCAGCATCTCCCGCGCTCCCGCCGCCAGTTCCTCGTGCGCGAGCAGGTACGCCTCGCCCCGTACCGCGAAAGTCCGTCCCGGCCCCGTACGGAGGACATCCCTGACCCGGTAGGGCACATCGCCCGTCAGCTCCACGAGGTCATCGGCCGTCAGGCCGCCGCCCGCCGCCGTGAGGAGGGCGAGGAGGTCGTACGGGAGCCCGCCGGCCGCCAGGAGGTACTTCAGCTCGCGCTCGGCCTCGGTCCGGATCGCGCGGGCCCGCGGCGACGGTGCCAGGATCCGGACGATCGCGGGGTCGCGCAGCGGATGATCCTCGGGGACGTCGGCCGGGAGCGGCGGGTTCAGGCGGCCGGCGACGATCACCCGGAGGTCGTACGGGAGAAGGGCCGCGATCGAGTGGGCATCCGGTCCCGTCGTCACGCCCCGGTCCTCGTCCATGCCGTCGACGAGGAGGACGAGCCGCTCGCCGCGCGCCGCGCAGGCCGAGGCCGCCTCGGCGTACAGCCGGAGCAGATGGGCCTCCCTGGTCGCGGCCGTCAGCAGCGCCGGCAGACCCTCGCCGGCGAGTTCCGCAAGCTGTTCCAGGACGACGTCGACATACGCGACGCGGTCGTTCTGCGAGCCGAGGCGGGCGGTGACGAAGAAGGGCACGATGCGTACCCCCGGGGGCGGGGCGAGGGTGAACCACGCCATCAGCGCCGTCTTCCCGGCCCACGCGTCCGCCCGCCAATACGTGTACGCCGGCCCGGAGTCGGCCCGACAGAACTCCGCCAGCTCGACCAACTCACGCTCTCTGCCGATGAGTTCGGGTGGAACGATCCGGCGGACCTGCTCCCGGTAGGCCGAGCGGACCGCCTCCCCGGTGCCGACCGCGATCCGATTGTGGTCGCCGACCACGACGATTCCCTCGCGGTTGTCGACCGTGACCGGCCGCTCTCCCCCTGCCCGCTCCATGCGCCCAACCTAGACTGGAGAGATCCCCTCTGGGTCGGGAGGCGTCATGACGTTCACGCAGATCATCGACTTCAGGACCAGCCGTATCGACGACATGAGTCGTCTCATGGACCGGTGGATCGAGCAGACCAAGGGCAAGCGGACCGCCACGCACAGCATCCTCGGCAAGGACCGGGCCGATTCCTCGCACCTCGTGGAGATCGTCGAGTTCCCGTCGTACGACGTGGCCATGCGGAACTCGCAGCTCCCCGAGACGGACCGGATCTTCCGGGAGATGGTCGCTCTCTGTGACGAGATGCCGACCTTCACCGACCTGGACGTGGTCCGGGACGAGGGACTGTACAAGGGAAACGCCCGGCGGCTCCTGGAGATGTTCGCGTCCGAGCAGGAGCTCGCGCTGCTCGACACGGTGCTCGCCGAGGGGTACCACGACCACGATCCGACCAACGAGCAGGACGTCATCGGCATGGACGCGGTCCGGCGCGAGGTGGAGATGTGGCGGGGCGGCTTCGACTTCGCCTTCACCGTCGACGACCAGATCGCCGAGGGTGACCGGGTCTGCACCCGCTGGACCTGGAAGGGCAGCCACACCGGGGACTTCATGGGGCTCCAGCCCACCGGCATGGAGGTGACCATGACCGGGACGGTCATCCACCGCTGCCGGGACGACGGGAAGATCGCCGAGGGCTGGTGGCAGTACGACCTGCTCGGGCTCATGGCGCAGCTCGGCGCCGTCGAGGGGTGAGACGAGACCGAGGCCCGGTGCCCCCGCGACGGGGGCACCGGGCCTCGGTGATCAGAGACGGCCTGCCGCCTCAGTGATCAGTTACGGCACGCGTCAGTGCGAGTGGCCGTGGCCGTGGCCGTGGTCCGCCGGCTCCTCTTCCTTCTTCTCCACCACGAGGGTCTCGGTGGTGAGGAGGAGGGAGGCGATCGAGGCGGCGTTCTCCAGGGCGGAGCGCGTCACCTTCACCGGGTCGATGACGCCGGCCTTGACCAGGTCGCCGTACTCGCCGGTCGCGGCGTTGAAGCCCTGGCCCTTGTCGAGCTCCGCCACCTTCGAGGTGATGACGTAGCCCTCGAGGCCGGCGTTCTCGGCGATCCAGCGCAGCGGCTCGACGGCGGCGCGGCGGACGACCGCGACACCCGTGGCCTCGTCGCCGGTCTTGTCGAGGTTGCCCTCGAGGACCTTGACGGCGTGGACCAGAGCGGAGCCACCACCGGAGACGATGCCCTCCTCGACCGCGGCGCGGGTCGCGGAGATGGCGTCCTCCAGACGGTGCTTCTTCTCCTTCAGCTCCACCTCGGTGGCGGCGCCGACCTTGATCACGCACACGCCGCCGGCCAGCTTCGCGAGGCGCTCCTGGAGCTTCTCGCGGTCCCAGTCGGAGTCCGTGGACTCGATCTCGGCCTTGATCTGGTTGACGCGGCCCTGCACCTCGGAGGAGTCGCCGCCACCGTCGACGATGGTGGTGTCGTCCTTGGTGATGGTGACGCGGCGGGCGGTGCCGAGCACGTCCAGGCCGGCCTGGTCGAGCTTGAGGCCGACCTCCTCGGCGATGACGGTCGCACCGGTGAGGGTGGCGATGTCGCCGAGCATGGCCTTGCGGCGGTCACCGAAGCCGGGGGCCTTGACGGCCACGGCGTTGAAGGTGCCACGGATCTTGTTCACGACCAGGGTCGACAGGGCCTCGCCCTCGATGTCCTCGGCGATGATCAGGAGCGACTTGCCGGCGCCGGCCTGGATGACCTTCTCCAGGATGGGCAGCAGGTCCTGGATCGAGGAGATCTTGCCCTGGTTGATCAGGATGTACGGGTCGTCGAGGACGGCCTCCATACGCTCCTGGTCGGAGACCATGTACGGCGAGAGGTAGCCCTTGTCGAAGGCCATGCCCTCGGTGAACTCCAGCTCCAGGCCGAAGGTGTTGGACTCCTCGACGGTGATGACACCGTCCTTGCCGACCTTGTCCATCGCCTCGGCGATGAGCTCGCCGACCTGCTGGTCCTGCGCGGAGAGCGCGGCCACGGCGGCGATGTCGGACTTGTCCTCGATCGGGCGGGCGGTCGCGAGGAGCTCCTCGGACACGGCCTTGACCGCGGCGTCGATGCCCTTCTTCAGGGCGGCCGGGGAAGCACCGGCGGCGACGTTGCGCAGACCCTCGCGGACCAGGGCCTGGGCGAGCACGGTGGCGGTGGTGGTGCCGTCACCCGCGATGTCGTTGGTCTTGGTCGCCACCTCCTTCACCAGCTGGGCGCCGAGGTTCTCGTACGGGTCCTCGAGGTCGACCTCGCGGGCGATCGTGACACCGTCGTTGGTGATGGTGGGGGCGCCGAACTTCTTGTCGATGACGACGTTGCGGCCCTTGGGGCCGATCGTCACCTTCACCGTGTCGGCAAGCTTGTTGACGCCGCGCTCAAGGGCGCGACGGGCGTCCTCGTCGAACTTCAGGATCTTCGCCATGGGAGCGGTTCAGCCCTCTCGGAATCGGGGTGGAACGAACCGCGCCCCGGGGCGCCTGGAAGGGGCCTCGGGGCGCAGCTCTGAGCATCTGCTTGGTGCTCGGTACTTCGGTACTTCGATACTTCGGTGAATTACTTCTCGATGATCGCGAGCACGTCGCGAGCCGAGAGGACGAGGTACTCCTCGCCGTTGTACTTCACCTCGGTGCCGCCGTACTTGCTGTACAGCACGATGTCGCCGGTCTTGACGTCGAGCGGCAGACGCTCGCCGTTCTCGAAGCGGCCCGGGCCCACGGCCAGGACGACGCCCTCCTGGGGCTTCTCCTTGGCGGTGTCCGGAATGACCAGGCCAGAGGCGGTGGTCTGCTCGGCGTCGAGCGGCTGGACCACAATGCGGTCCTCGAGCGGCTTGATGGCAACCTTGGAGCTGGTGGTCGTCACGATCCGACCTCCCCCTTCGGAGATCTCGGGGTTAACTGTCTGAGGTGGCGACCAGGTGGATCCGTCGTCGCGGGTGCCGGACCTGCCCGTCGCTCTGTTGGCACTCTCCAGTGGTGAGTGCCAGAGCCGAGACTATGACCGCGATTAGCACTCGGTCAAGCGGAGTGCCAATTCCTCACTCGTGGCGGTGTCCTCCCGGCGCGGAGGAGCCTCAGTGGCCCCGGACGCCCGGCACCGGCGGCAGCTCCGTCGAGGCGCGGTCGGCCGCCGGCTTCGCGTCGCGGGGGCCGACGCGTTCCACCGCCTTCCGGCCGAGCCGCTCGATCGAGTCCACGGTCGAGGCGCAGCCGGTGAGACCCAGCACGAGGACCGCGGCCAGCAGGACCGACACCCGCCGCCCGGTCACGGATGACCCCCGTCGCCCGTTCACACGTGTCCCCCGTCGTCCGTTCACACGTAGTCCTCGAGCTTCGCGACCGCGTACCCCTTGGCCGTGATCACGTTCATCACCCGGCGGATCATGTCGGGCATCGAGCCCTTCCAGTCCCGCTTGCCCCGGAAGTGGGTGAGGACGATGTCGCCGGGGTGCAGGTCCCGGTCCCACTCGCGCCACTCCATGTGGTCGGGGAACGCCTCGGAGGCCCACAGCGGGACGGCCTTGACGCCGCAGGACTTGGCGGCGCGCAGGGTGTCCTCGTTGTAGTTGCCGTACGGCGGGCGGAAGAGCGGGGGCCGCTTGCCGAATCGTTTCTCGATGACGTCCTGCATGCCGCAGATCTCGCGCTTCTGCTGCTTGTACGAGAGTCCGGGCAGGTAGCGGTGGTTGAGGGTGTGGTTGTGGAGGGAGACCCCCGACTCCTGCGACTTCTGCATCCGGGCGAAGTAGCCGTAGTCGTCCTTGACGACGTAGTCGCTGAGGAAGGCGCTGTAGGGGATCCGCAGTTCGTTCATCATCCGCAGCAGCTCCGGGTCCTTCTCCGCGCCGTCGTCGATCGTCAGGAACACGACCTTCTGCTTGGTCGGCACGGTGGTGAAGACGGGCGGGAGTCCTTCGCCGTCCGTCTCGAAGCCCTTGCGGGTGGTGATCTTCGGCTTGGCGGCGGGCGGGGCGGGCGCTTCGAGCGGGGGCTTGGCGAGGCCCCACTTCTTGGCGGCGAGCACGCGGGCGGTGCGCTGCTTGTGGACCCTCGCGACGTACGCGTCGAGCGCCCGGGCCGCGCTCTGGCCCTGCCCGAGCCCCGGGGCCTGCTGCCCGGCGGCGGGGGCGGGCGCGCCGCGGTCCGGCTCGGCGCCGTCGGAGCAGGCCGTGGCCGCGGAGGCGAGGGTGGCGACGACGAGCACCGCCCCGAGCACCCGAGTGGAGCCGTGCACACCTTTTGCCATCATTTATTCCTTTTGTCGTACGAGTCGTATGGCGCCGCATCCTGTCAGCGCGGGAGCCTCTCGCGGGGTACGACACCGCCGGACGTGCCCTCGGTCCCCCGGCCGGCCCACAGCATCACAGGGCCCACAATGGGACGGGTGACCGACCTCGCCTCCTTCGCCTCCCTGCTCGGCCCCGAGGGCCAGACGCTCCTCACCGCCCTGCGCGACTACGACCCCGCCCAGGAGCTGGCGGTCGCCTCCCGGCTGCGCCGCGACCACCCCGCCGAGCTGGTCACGGCGGCCATCGGGCAGGCGCGGCTGCGGCAGCGGGCGGTCGCGAAGTTCGGCGCGGAGGACGCGTACCGGATGTACTTCACCCCGAACGGCGTCGAGCAGTCGACGCGTGCCTCGGTCGGCACCTACCGGGCGGCCCGCATGAAGGCGCTCGGGGTACGGAGCGTCGCGGACCTCTGCTCCGGGATCGGCGGCGACGCGATCGCGCTCGCCCGCGCCGGGATCTCCGTGCTCGCCGTCGACCGCGACCCGCTCACCGCCGAGGTGGCCCGCGCCAACGCCGAGGCCCTCGGCCTCGCGGAGCTGATCGAGGTGCGCTGCGCGGACGTCACCGACATCGACACCGCCCCGTACGACGCGGTCTTCGTCGACCCGGCGCGGCGCGGCGGCCGGGGCCGGATCTTCGACCCGGAGGCGTACTCCCCGCCGCTCTCCTGGGCGGTCGAGGCGGCCCGCGGGGCCCCGCACGCGGCGCTCAAGGTGGCCCCGGGCATCCCGCACGAGGCGGTTCCCGACGAGGCCGAGGCCGAGTGGATCTCGGACGGCGGGGACGTCAAGGAGGCCGTCCTCTGGTTCGGTACGGAACCGGGCGCCCGCCGGGCCACCCTGCTGCCCTCGGGCGCGGGCCTCACCGGCCGCGGCCTCCCCGACCCGGCGGTCCGCCCGGTCGGCCGCTACCTCTACGAGCCGGACGGCGCCGTCATCCGCGCCCACCTGGTCGCCGAGGTGGCGGAGGACCTGGCCGGCGGCCTGATCGACGAGACGATCGCGTACATCACGGCGGACGCGCTCGTCCCGACCCCGTACGCCGCCGCGTACGAGATCACCGACGAGCTCCCCTTCAACCTGAAGAAGCTGAAGGCCCTGCTGCGGGAACGCGAGGTCGGCACCCTGACGGTGAAGAAGCGCGGCTCCGCGGTCGAGCCCGAGGAGATCCGCCGCAAGGTGAAACCGAAGGGCCCGCACTCGGCGACGGTCCTGCTCACCCGGGTGGCGGGAGCGCCGACGATGCTGATCGGAAGGCCGGCGGGGGGTCGGTGAACCGGCGAAGGGGGCGGTGAGCCGGTGAGCGCCGCCGCTCAGGCGGCCGTGCTCGCCTCGGACGGCCGCCGGCCCGTCAGCCGTACCGCCAGGCGGTAGTGCCCGATGGCCTTGACCAGGCCCGTCAGGCCGGTGACCCAGAGGATCAGGGCGACGCCCATGCCGTAGGCGACCAGGCCGTAGCCGTCGTCTCGGCTGACGCCGGCCGGGACCGCGAAGCCCATCCAGAGGCCGAGTCCGCACATCGCGAAGGACATCAGCAGCCAGTTGACGCTGTGGCCGGGCGCACGCAGCCGCGCGTCCGTCGGGCCGTGCCGGTCCAGGGCCGCCCACTGGACGAGGCGCTCGCGGATGATCCGGTCGCGGCGCAGACTGCGGATCGTCAGCCACACGGCGGGGACGAGGACGCCGATGCCGAGGGCCGCCGCGAAGAGGTCGATCATCATCGTGATCGGGTCGAGGATGGGTCCGCCCAGCGAGGTGAGCAGGACGCCGATCAGGGACCAGCCCAGCTGGAGCATGAGGAACCAGAGCAGGAACAGCGCGAGCCGCCCGCCGCCGAGCAGCCGTCTGGCCAGCTCGTCCAGCGCCCGCGCCCGGTCGGCGAGGCGTGCGTCCCGGTCGGGCCAGCTCTGGAGCTCGGCGGGCGGGGGCGGTGGAGGCAGCGGATTGCGCGGGGACATGCCAAGCACCCTACGGGTGCGTCACGAAGCCTCCAACTCCCGCGCCTTCCCCCGCAGCAGCTCCCGCTCGCTCTCGTTGCGGGTGAGTTCCGCCGCCGCCTCGAACTCCGCCCGCGCCTCCTCCGTCCGGCCGAGCCGGGCCAGCAGGTCGCCCCGCACGCTCGGCAGCAAGTGGTAGCGCGCCAGGCCCGGTTCGGCCGCCAGGGCGTCGACGATCGGGAGCGCCGCCGCGGGGCCCGCGGCCATCGACACGGCGACCGCGCGGTTCAGCTCGACGACCGGTGACGGGGTCAGGGCGCCCAACTTCTTGTACAGGGCCGCGATCGTCGCCCAGTCCGTCTCCTCGTACGAGGCGGCCCGCGCGTGGAGGGCGGCGATCGCGGCCTGGAGGGCGTACGGGCCGTAGGAGCGCCCGTCCCCGGCGCGTTCGAGCGCGGCGTATCCGCGCCGGATGAGGAGCCGGTTCCAGCGCCGCCGGTCCTGCGCGGCGAGCAGCACCGGCCGCCCGTCGGGCCCGGTCCTGGCCGCCGTCCGCGAGGCCTGGAGCTCCAACAGGGCGGCCAGACCCTGTGCTTCGCCCTCCTGGGGCACGAGCGCGGCGAGGACCCGGGCGAGCCGCAGCGCGTCCTCGCACAGGCCCGGCCGCAGCAGGTCGTCGCCGGCGGTCGCCGCGTACCCCTCGTTGAAGATCAGGTAGATCACTTCGAGGACGGAGCCGAGCCGGGCCGCCCGCGCCTCCCCGTACGGCACCTCGAACTCCACGCCCGCCTTCGCGAGCGTCCGCTTGGCGCGGGTGATCCGCGCCGCGACGGTCGCCTCCGGTACGAGGAAGGCGCGGGCGATCTCGTCCGTCCGGAGCCCGCCGACGAGCCGCAGCGTGAGAGCCGCGCGGGCCTCGGCGGAGAGCACCGGGTGGCAGGCGGTGAAGATCAGCCGCAGCACGTCGTCGTCGATGTCCCCGGGTCCCGAGGGCTCCGGGTCGTACGACTCCTCGTCGAGCGTCCTGCCCACCTCGGCGAGCTTCCGGGCGTACGTCTCGCGGCGCCGCACGAGGTCCACGGCGCGGTGCTTGGCGGTGGCCGTCAGCCAGGCTCCCGGCCGCTCCGGGACCCCTGTCCGCGGCCACTGCTCAAGGGCGGCGACGAGCGCGTCCTGCGCGATCTCCTCGGCGATGCCGACATCGCGGACGATCCGCGCCGCGGTGGCGACGATCCGCGCCGACTCCATCCTGAAGACCGTCTCCAGCGTCTCCTCGACCGTCTGTGCCGTCACGTCTCACATGACAGCACACGACGGGCTCGGGGACCGGTCAGCCTTCCGGCATCTCCTCGACCTCGCGGACCTCCAGGCCCACCTTCCAGTGCGGCGGGTGGACGGCCAGGAACCGCTTCCCCCACTCGACGGCCTCGGCCATGTCCTTGCACTGGAGCATCGCGTAGCCGCCGACGACCTCCTTGGTCTCGGTGAACGGTCCATCGGTGTACGACAGCTTCCCGTCCGACCAGGTGATCCGGGTGGCCTCGGCGGTCGGCCTGAGCCCGGCGGTGTCGACCATGGCACCGGCCTTGGTGATCTCCTCGAAGAGCGCGCCCATCCGCTCCTCGAAGCCGGGGTCGGCGCTCTCCATGTCGATGGTGTTCTCCTCGATGCGGACGAGGGACAGGAAGCGGGGCATGACGACTCCTCGATGGTGCGGTGGCGGGGCCGTTCCCCGCCTTCCACACATACGTCGAACGGGCGGGCCCCGCATCGACGACCCGCGGAAGGTTTTTTCGGACGCGGTCTCCGGAGGCGGCCGTCCAGACGCGGTCGTCCAGACGCGGTCGTCTAGACGTAGTCCTCCAGGCGCGCCACCGTGAAGCCCTGTTCCTGGATGCGGCGCAGCATCGTCGCCGTCATCTCGGTCATCGTGCGGCCCTTGAGCTCGGAGGGGCCGCGGAAGTGGGCCAGGATGATGTCGCCGGGGTGCAGCTTCTTGTCGCCGCGCTGGTACTGCATGTTCTTGATCTGCATGGATTCGCGCCACAGCACGATCGCGTCGACGTCGCACTCCCCCGCCGCCGCGCGCGTGGCCTCGTTCCAGTTGCCATAGGGCGGGCGGAAGAGGCGCGGGGCGGTGCCGTACCGCTTCGCCAGCTTCGTCTGCTGCCCGCATATCTCCCGGCGCTGGGCGTCCTTGGGGAGGGTGCGCAGGTTGGGGTGGGTGAGGGTGTGGTTGGCGAGGCCGTGGCCCTGGGCGACGAGCGGGGCGAAGTACCCGTAGTCGGCGCGGATCGCGGAGTCGGTGAGGAACATCGTGACCGGGACCTTGAGGTCCTTCATCATCGCGACGAACTCGGGGTCCTTCTCCGCCCCGTCGTCGATCGTGATGAAGACGATCTTCTCGCTGGTGGGGATCTCGCTGATGACGGGGACCGGGCCGCCCGGCTCGCGGGTCACCGGCTTGGTCGCCGGCGGGGCGGGCGGGGCGGCGAAGGGCTTGAGGCCCCAGCGGCGGTACGCGGCGGCAGTGGCGCCTCCGGGGGCCTCGGGCGCCTTGTGCCCGGCGGACGGCTCGACCGCGGGTGCGGTCGTCTTCGCCGGGGCGACAGCGGCCTCGGGCTCCTCCGCCGCGCAGCCGGTCACCAGGAGGGCAACGGCGGTCAGCGCCGCCCACAGCGCGATCGTCTTCTTCACGCGCTGTGGGATGCCCGATTCGATCGAAAGGTTGCTCTACTTTCGATCTGATGTGCTTATTCGACCGATTCGAAGCGCCAGCGGTGGACCGGACGGGTGATCAGCTCCGCGTCCGGTTCCGGCAGCTCGGGCAGCTCGGCGTCGAAGGTCTCCGCCTCCCACCAGGTGAGGACGAGGACCCGGTCCTGCGGGGCGCGCAGGATCTCCCGCCGCAGCGGCTCGTGCGCGAGGACCTGGGACCGGGCCCACTCCAGGAGCTCGGCACCCCGGCCCTGCGCGGCCCGTGCCTCCCACATGAGGGTGAGCCTCATGAGTACAGGTTCTCCTTGCTGACCTCGTGCACGTGATCGTGGCCGTGGGAGTGGCCGTGCGCGTGCGCGCCCGGCACGTGCGGGTCGGTCACCGGCAGCGAGGAGTCCGCCGACAGTTCCAGGTCGGAGGTCGGCCGGTTGCGGGCGACCATCTCGGAGCCGAGGGCCGCGACCATCGCGCCGTTGTCCGTGCACAGGCCCGGCCGGGGCACCCGCAGCCGGATGCCGGCCCGCTCGCAGCGCTCCTCGGCGAGGGCCCGGAGCCGCGAGTTGGCGGCGACGCCGCCGCCGATCATCAGGTGGTCGACGCCCTCGTCCTTGCAGGCCCGGACGGCCTTGCGGGTGAGGACGTCGACGACCGCCTCCTGGAAGGAGGCGGCGACGTCCCGTACCGGCACGTCCTCGCCGGCCGCCCGCTTGGCCTCGATCCAGCGGGCCACGGCGGTCTTGAGGCCGGAGAAGGAGAAGTCGTACGCGGGGTCCCGGGAGCCGCTCAGACCGCGCGGGAACGCGATGGCGGCCGGGTCGCCCTCCCTGGCGAGCCGGTCGATGACCGGTCCGCCGGGAAAGCCGAGGTCGAGGACGCGGGCGATCTTGTCGAAGGCCTCGCCGGCGGCGTCGTCGATGGTGGCGCCCAGCGGACGCACGTCGGAGGTGATGTCGGCGGAGAGCAGCAGCGAGGAGTGGCCGCCGGAGACCAGCAGGGCCATCGTCGGCTCGGGCAGCTTGCCGTGCTCCAGCTGGTCGACGCAGATGTGCGAGGCGAGGTGGTTGACGCCGTAGAGCGGCTTGCCGAGGGCGTACGCGTACGCCTTGGCGGCCGAGACGCCGACGAGCAGCGCGCCCGCGAGGCCGGGCCCGGCGGTGACCGCGATGCCGTCGAGGTCCTTCGCGGAGATCCCGGCCGTCTTCAGGGCGCGCTCGATCGTCGGGACCATCGCCTCCAGGTGGGCGCGGGAGGCGATCTCGGGCACGACGCCGCCGAAGCGCGCGTGGGTGTCGACGCTGGACGCGACGGCGTCCGCGAGGAGCGTGGTCCCGTGGACGATGCCGACGCCGGTCTCGTCGCAGGAGGTCTCGATGCCGAGTACGAGCGGTTCGTCAGCAGCCATCAGAATCAGTCTCAGTTCCTTGAACGGTCAGTCGCATCACGAGCGCGTCCACGTTTCCGGGCTGGTAGTAGCCGCGCCGGAAACCGATGGGCTCGAAGCCGAAGCGCTCGTAGAGCTTCTGGGCCCGGGTGTTGTCCACGCGCACTTCGAGGAGAACCTCTTCGCACTCGAAGGCGGTGGCGTGGTGGAGCAGGTCGGTGAGGAGCCGGGCGCCGAGGCCGGTGCCCCACTGGTCGCGGGCGACGGCGATGGTCTGCACGTCACCGAGTCCGCCGGCGGCGGCGAGCCCGGCGTACCCGACGATCTTTCCCTCACCGGTCTCCGCCACGACGTAGCGGCGGGTGGCCCGGGGCCCGCGCGCGTGCGCCAGCTCCGACCAGAACATGCCTGCCGACCAGGCGTCCTCGGGGAACAGCTCGTCCTCCAGGGCGAGCACCGGTGCGAGGTCCCACCAGCGCATCTCGCGCAGTTCCACGGCGCCGGTCACTTGGGGGTGACCACCTTGTAGTTCTTCGGCACCTGCGCGTCGGGGCGGCGCAGATACATCGGCAGCGGGTCGAGGAACCCGTCCCCGCCGGCCGCGAGCTTCTCCGCCGCGAGTGCGCCGAGCGCGGCCGCCGACTGGTGCTCGGGGTCGCGGGCGTCGGGGAAGGCCTCGGGGTAGAGGCGGGCGCCCGCGCCGACGACGGGGAGACCGGCGAGCCGCTCGGCGATCTCGGCGGGCCGGTCGACGGCCGCGTCGGTCACGCGCGTGCGGGAGTCCTCGTACCGCGCCCAGTAGACCTCCTTGCGGCGCGCGTCCGTGGCGACGGCGAAGGGCTCGTCGATCCCGGAGGCGTACGCGAGGCCGTCGAGGGTGCACAGGCCGTGCACGGGCACGCCGAGCGCGGAGGAGAAGGCCGCGGCCGTGACGAGACCGACCCGGAGGCCGGTGTACGGCCCGGGGCCGACGCCGACGACGATCCCGGTGACCGCGTCGAGCTTCAGCCCGGCTTCCTTGAGGACCCGGTCGACGGCGGGCAGCAACAGCTCCCCGTGGCGGCGGGCGTCGACCTGGCTCGACGAGGCGACGACGGCCTCGCCGTCGTGGAGGGCGACGGTGACGGCGGGGGTGGCGGTATCCATGGCGAGCAACAGCACGCGAACAGCCTACGGCTCCCGGGCACGGTGCCCCGCCCCTCGCTCCCCCGGCTGCTACCGTCACCCTTCGATACGTTCGTACGAGAGGTGGGCACGGTGGCACGGAGCAGCTCGGGATTCGTGGCCGGGCTCACGGCGGCGGCCGTCGCCGCGGTCTGCTTCCTGGCGTACCAGGCCTCGGCGAACGCTCCCTCAGATGTCTCCGTGAAGCCCCGGACGCCCGGCGCCACCACCCCCTCGATCTCGCCGAGCGGCGGCCCGAAGCAGCCGCCGAAGAACCCCCTCGCCGTGCCGGCGAGCTCCGGCAGCGGTGAGCGGGTCGTGTACGGGCTCTCCGACCGCCGGGTGTGGCTGGTCGACGCGAAGGGCAAGGCCACAAGGACGTTCACGGTGATGCCGAGCACGGTGGACCCGGCACCGGGGGCGTACAGCGTGACGTCCCGATCGGGCTCGGTCCGCGGCTCGGACGGCGTGCAGATCGAGCACGTGGTGCGGTTCGCGACGGCCCAGGACGTGGCGATCGGCTTCAGCGCGGCGGTCGACGGCTCGACGCCGAAGCCGGACCCGTCGAAGAAGACCGGCGGCATCCGCATGAAGCGGGCCGACGGGGACGCGCTGTGGACGTTCGCGGTGATCGGCGCGAAGGTCGTCGTCGTCGCCTAGGGGCTGCCCTGCGGCGGGACTCTCCGGACCGGCCCCCGGGCTAGGCGGCTCTGCCGCGAACGACCCGCACGATCCGCTCGACCTGCCCGGCCCTCGCCCCGTGCTCCTCGTCCGTCCGATCGGGGCGCCCGCCCGGCGGGGTCGACACGGCGCGGGCAGCCGCGCAGGATGCCAGCAGCTCACTCATCGAGACGTGGTCCCGGACGGGTTCCGCGCGCTTCGGCGTCGCCATGCATGCCTCCCGTAGGTTAGGTTCACCTAACCAGCTTGTGCATCCATGTCACCACGGCACGTACGAACGACGCAACACCTTCCCGACACGTTGTCGGAAACTACGTACGTCCGGGCGGCGCCGCGTACGGCCGGTCGGAGCACGCCCTCGGAGAACGCCCGGAGCACGGCCTCAGAGCGCGCCCAGGTCCTCGTCCGCCCAGCGCGAGCCGATCCCGCGCAGCACGACCGAGCGCCGGTCGTCGTCCGTGTCGCCGGTCACCCGGTGGATCAGCAGGTGCAGCCGGTCGTCGGTCAGCTCCTCGACCTTGCCGTCACCCCACTCGACGACCACCACCGACTCGGGCAGTGAGACGTCCAGGTCGAGGTCCTCCATCTCGTCGAGACCGCCGCCCAGGCGGTACGCGTCGACGTGCACCAGGGCCGGGCCGCCGACCAGGGACGGGTGGACGCGGGCGATGACGAAGGTCGGGGAGGTGACGGCACCGCGCACGCCGAGGCCCTCACCGAGGCCCCGGGTGAGGGTGGTCTTCCCGGCGCCGAGCTCACCGGTGAGCATGACGAGGTCGCCGGGACGGAGGATCTTCGCGAGGCGGCGGCCGAGCTCCTGCATCTGCTGGGGGGAGTCGACGGAGAGGGTCGCGCCGGAGACGGGCGGGTGCGCTGCTTCCATACCGCCAACTTAGCCGTTGCGGGTCTCCGGCTTCGCCGTGACCGTCGCCGCCGCCGCCTCCGGGACGGCCCCCGCCCGTACGAGCAGATCGGCGAGGCGGTCGGTGACCGCCTCCGGGTGCTCCAGCATCACCAGATGGCCGCCGTCCGGGACGATGACCAGCTCCGCGTCCGGGAGCAGATCGGCGATGGCCTCGGTGTGGGAGCTGGGCGTCACCAGGTCGTTGTCCCCGGCGAGCGCGAGCACCGGCATGCTGCGGAAGGCGGGCAGGGCGGCGGCCATGTCGTGCTCGGCGAAGGCCGGGTAGAAGGCGGCGACCACGTCGATCGGGGTCGACTCGATCATCCGCTCGGCGAAGCGGGCGACGGCCGGGTCCACGTCCTTCGACGCGAACGAGTACTTCTTGATCAGCCCGGCGAACAGGTCCGCGGTCGCCCGTCGGCCGCGCTCGACCAGCTCCGCCTGGGAGCCGAGCGCCCGGAGGACCCCCGGCAGGACCCGGCGGACGGCGTTGACGCCGGCGATCGGCAGCCCGTACGACACCTCGGCGAGGTTTCCGGCGGAGGTGCCGACGAAGGCGACGCCGACGACCCGGTCACGGACGAACTCCGGGTACCGGTCCGCGAGCGCCATGACCGTCATGCCGCCCATCGAATGCCCGACCAGGACGAGCGGCCCCTCGGGGGCGGCGACGTCGAGGACGGCCTTGAGGTCGCGGCCCAGCTGGTCGATGCTGACGGGCACCCCGTCGGAGCCGGTCTGGGCGACGCCCTGCCCCGACCGGCCGTGGCTGCGCTGGTCCCAGTGGACCGTACGGACGAGACCGCGCAGCGCGGCCCGCTGGAAGTGCCAGGAGTCCTGGTTGAGGCAGTAGCCGTGACTGAAGACGACGGTGACGGGGGCGGGTTCCTTGCGCCCGAAGAGCCGGCGCCGACGGGCGGGCGGAGCGTCGTCCTCGACCTCGTCGACCTCGTAGTACAGGACGGTCGAGTCGTCGGCGAGGGCCCGGCCGGGGGTCCCGCGCAGCCCGCCGTACGGGCCGGTGGCGTCGAGGGCGAGCCGCGCCTTCTGCCGTACGGAACGGCCCACGGTGAGCCGCTCGACGGCGACCCCGGCGGCGGCTCCCGCCGCGAGGACACCTATCGCGGCTCCGGCGAATCCGGCGCGCCGCCAGGTACCGGTGCTGCTGGACTCGCCCATGGGCCCCCCTCTATTCGCCCAGGTACACGCGCGGGACGCGCGCGCCGATCCGGGTGACGATCTCGTACGCGATGGTGTCGGCGGCCACCGCCCAGTCCTCGGCGGTCGGTTCGCCCCGGTCGCCGGGCCCGAAGAGCACGGCCTCGGTGCCCGGGGCGGGGACGTCCCCGCCCAGGTCGACGACGAACTGGTCCATGGCGACCCGCCCGGCGACGGTACGGACGGCGCCGTCGACGAGGACGGGGCCGCGGCCCGAGGCGTGCCGGGGAACGCCGTCGGCGTAGCCGAGCGGGACGAGACCGAGGGTCGTCTCCGCGCCGGTGACGTAGTGGTGGCCGTAGCTGACGCCGTGCCCGGCCGGGACCTGCTTCACGAGGGCGACGCTCGCCTTGAGCGACATCACCGGCCGGAGCCCCAGCTCGGCGGAGGTGCCGAGCTCGGGGCTCGGCGAGATGCCGTACATGGCGATACCGGGACGGACTAGGTCGAAGTGGGCCTCGGGGAGCGTGAGGGTGGCCGGCGAGTTGGCGATGTGCCGGACCTCGGGCCGGACGCCGGCCCTCTCGGCGTGGTCGAGCATCGAGCGGAAGACGTCGAGCTGGGCGGCGATGGAGGGGTGGTGGGGCTCGTCGGCGCACGCGAAGTGCGACCAGAGCCCGGTGACCTTGACGAGCCCGTCGGCCTCGGCCTTGAGCGCCGCCCCGACGAGCTCCGGCCAGTCGGCGGGCTGGCAGCCGTTCCGCCCGAGGCCGGTGTCGGCCTTGAGCTGTACGCGTGCGGTGCCGCCGGTCCTCCTGGCCGCCTCGACGACCTCCTCCAGGGCCCACATCCCGCTCACGGCCATGTCGAGGCCGGCCTCGATGCCCTGGTCCCAGGGGTCGCCGGGAGTCCAGAGCCAGCACATGACGGGAACGTCCGTGATCCCGGCGGCCCGCAGCGCGAGCGCCTCGTGCGGGGTGGCCGTGCCGAGCCAGTCCGCGCCCGCGCCCAGCGCGGCGCGGGCACAGCGCACCGCGCCGTGTCCGTACGCGTCGGCCTTGACCACGGCCATGATCCGGACGTGGGGGGCGACGCGGGCGCGCAGCGTGCGGACGTTCGCACGCAGCGCACCGAGGTCGATCTCGGCGCGGGCTCTGCGGGGCGGCGGTGTCTCAGTCATCGCGCCCAGTCTCTCAGGTGTCAGCTGCCGGGTCCGCTTTCCCCGGATGTGACATCCTCCGCCCCCCGAACGGGGCGGATTCCCACCTCAGGCCGCGTGCGGCTGAACGGGTGGTCGACGCTTCTTCGGGGGCTTCGGCGCGGCCGTCCCAGCAGTTCTTCCACGCCTGGACGTACGTCTTCGGCACAGCCTGAGCCGCCTGCGCGGGCAGGATGCCGAGCCGGGGAAGGTCCTTACGCCCCTGCCGGATGGCCGCGTCCGCAGCGGCCGGGTTCCGGCGTTCCTCAGGGAGCATCGTCCACCTGTCGTGCCGGCCCCCCCTACACCCCCGCCGTCACATCCCGCCACGCACCGCCCAACGCCCCCGCCACCTCCCCCGCCGTAACCGGCCCCCGCCCCTCCGACACCCGCCGCGCCGCCAGCCCGTGCAGGTACGCCGCGCACGACGCCGCGTCCACCGGGCGCAGCCCTGCCGCAAGGAGTGACCCCGCGAGCCCCGACAGGACGTCGCCGCTTCCCGCGGTCGCCAGCCACCCCGTCCCCGTCGGGTTCACCCGCACCGCGCCACCCTCCGGACCCGCCCCGCACACCAGCGTCGTCGAGCCCTTGAGCAGCACCGTCGCCCCGAACCGCCCCGCCAGTTCCCGTACGGCGGCGAGCCGTCCCGCCTCCACTTCCTCCCGGGAGGCGCCCAGCAGCGCCGCCGCCTCCCCCGCGTGCGGGGTGAGCAGGGTCGGCGCGCTGCGGGCCCGTACGAGCGAAGGGTCGAGGCCCCGCAGCCCGTCCGCGTCCACCAGCACCGGCACGTCCGAGGCGAGGACCTCCGCGACGCCCGGCTCGTCGCCGAGGCCGGGCCCGACCACCCAGGCCTGCACCCGCCCGGCGCGGTCCGGCGGCCCCGCGTGGACGAGCGTCTCCGGGTGCCGCGCGATCACCGCGTCGGCCGCCGGCCCGACGTACCGCACCGCCCCGGCCCCGCCCCGCAGCGCACCCTCGACGGCGAGAACCGCCGCCCCCGGATACCGCGCGGATCCGGCCACCACACCCAGCACCCCGCGCCGGTACTTGTCGCTCTCGGCACCCGGTACGGGCAGCAGCCGCGCCACGTCCTGGTGCTGGAGCGCCTCCAGGTCGGGCACGCCGGGCAGTTCGTCGCCGAGCCCGATGTCGACGAGCCGCAGCGCGCCCGCGTACGACCGGGCCGGGTCGACGAGCAGTCCGGGCTTGTACGTCCCGAAGGTCACCGTCGCGTCCGCCCGCAGCGCCTCGCCCGCCACCTCCCCCGTGTCCGCGTCGACGCCGCTGGGCAGGTCGACGGCGACGACGACGGCGTCGGAGCCGCGTGCGGCCCGCGCGACGGGCACGGCGGCGGGCCGGAGCCCGCCGCGCCCGCCGATGCCGGTGATGCCGTCGAGGACGAGGTCGGCGGTGGCGAGCGGTTCGAACGGGTCGTCGGCCTCGACGCGGCCTCCCGCCGCCCGCAGCGCCGCGAGCCCGCCCTCGTGGGCGCGGTCGCCGAGCAGGACGGCGGTGACTCCGGCGCCGCGCCGGGCGAGCCGGGCTCCGGCGTAGAGGGCGTCGCCGCCGTTGTCGCCGCTGCCGACGAGGAGCACGACCCTGGCGCCGTACACCCGTCCCTTCCCGAGGAGGGAGAAGCAGGCGGTGGCGAGTCCGGCGGCGGCGCGCTGCATGAGTGCGCCTTCGGGCAGACGGGCCATGAGGGCGGCCTCGGCGGCCCGTACGGTCTCCACGCGGTAAGCGGTACGCATGGTCGCAGTCTGCCGCAGTCCTCAAGCCCCCGCTCGGAGGCGTGGGTTGACGCCCCTTCATCGATCAACTTAGGTTTGCCTTACCTAAGTAACCGCCCTCGGAAAGGCCCACCTCGCCATGCGCACCGTCGCCCGCTCCGCCCTCACCCTCGCCTCCGCCGCCGCCCTCACCCTCGGCCTCGCCTCCACCGCCTCAGCCGCCACCACGCACCGCACCGTCACCGACGGCACCCGCACCTACAGCCTCTCCCTCACCGCCCCGAACACCGCCTCCGCCGCCGGCACCAACGTCACCGTGACCGGCTCCGGCTACAACCCCGACCAGGGCGTCTACGTGGGCCTCTGCGCGATACCCGCGGGGGTGAGCACCGCCGACCCCAGCACCTGGAACAGCAAGCCCACCCCCTGCCTCGGCGGCCAGGACGAGACCGGTACGACCGGCGCCTCCCACTGGGTGAACAGCGACTGGTACTGGATGTCCCCGTCGAACTCCTCCCCGTTCACGGAGTCCGGCGGCCTCGGCTCCTTCTCCGTCCAGATCCATGTCAAGGCGAAGATCTCCGACACCGTCACCTGCGGCCAGTCGGGTGTGACCTGCGCGATCGTCACCCGCGCGGACCACTTCGACAGCTCCGACCGGAAGTACGACGTGTACGTGCCGGTGACCTTCCAGTGAGAACCGCCCTTCTGACGACGGCCGCCGTGCTCGCCCTCACGGGCACGGCGGCCGTGCGGGCCACCACCCCGCCCCCCGCTCCGTTCCACGAGAACCTGCGCACGATCACCCCGGCCACCGGCAGCACCCTGGACGCCGAGGTCGACCCGGCCACGGACCGGCTGTACATCAGCAGCAGCGACGGCACGGCCCACCACCTCACGGTGTACGACACGGTCACCGGCGCCCCGGTCGGAGACCCGGTCGAACTCCCGTCCCCGGCCACGGTGATGGCCCTCGGCGCCCCCGGCACCCTCTACCTCGGCCTGTCCACCCGCATCGCCGTGTACGACACCGCGAACCGCACCGTCGCCGACCACCGGCTGCCGGTCGAGGGCAGCGTGAGCCTCCTGGCCGCCGACCCGGGGCAGGGACGGCTGTACGTCGGCAACCAGGCCGCCAAATCCGTCACCGTCTACGACACCGGAACCGGTACGGCCGTCGGCGCGCCCGTCGCCCTCCCCTTCCACCCGGCCGGACTCGCCGTGGACACCACCGGCCACACGGGGTACGCGACCTACGTCGGCGGCGCCGTCGAGAACGGCTCCGTCGTCTACCGGAACATCCTCAACGCCGTCGACGGCGCCACCGGCCGCCTCACCGGCACCGTCAGCCTGGGCACGACCGCCCTCGGCAGCATGGGCGTCACCGTCGACCCGGCCGGCCGCACGGGATACGTGGCCAACCTCGCCGCCGGTACGGTCTCGGTCGTCGACCTGGCCGAACTGAAGGTCACCGGCAGCCTCGCCGTCGACGGCAACCCGAAGGCCCTCGCGTACGACCCGGGGACCACGACCCTGTACGCGGCCCGGACCGGAGCCTCGTCCGTAGCGGTCGTCGACCCGGGATCGGGCACGGTGACGGAGACCGTCGCGACGGGCGAACGCCCGGCGGCACTGGCCCTGGACCCGACGGACCACACACTCTTCACGGTGGCGGGCGGCGCGGTGACCCAGACCCTACGGAAGACCCCGACGCCGCCGGAGCCGACACCGACCCAGGAACCGACGAGCCCGACCACGGGACCGACGGACCCGACACCCACCGCGACCACGACCACGCCGGCGCCCCCGACCCAGGAACCGACGGACCCGGCTCCGAGCCCGACGGGCACGTCACCGACACCCATACCCGCGCCCACCTCGACGTCCGCCTCACCGGCGACGACCGCCCCGACGCCGACGGACTCGACGTCGCCGGCCCCCACCTCGGGCGGCACCACCGGCGCCGGCGACAGCCCAGGAGACACCGGCACCGGCCCGATCGCCACGGACGACACCAGCCCCACCGGCGCCCTCGCCGCCACCGGCAGCCGCACCCTCCCCATCGCCCTCACCGCGGCGAGCCTCGCCGCCCTGGGCGGCACGGCCCTGGTCCTGACCCGCCGCCGCGCGGCACAGGAGGAGACGGCCACCACCCCCTAGACGCGCGCGGCACTCACACCCGACGCCGGCCCTGGCAGTCGCGCGCACACGACCATGGGCCCGACCGTTTCCGAACGGCCGGGCCCATGGTCCGTACGACCGCGACGGCTCACGCCTCCGCGATCACCACCGCGGACGCGACCCCCGCGTCATGGCTCAGCGACACGTGCCAGTGCTTCACGCCCAGCTCCGCCGCCCGTGCCGCCACGGTCCCGCTCACCCGCAGCCGCGGCTGACCGGTCCCCTCGACGTACACCTCGGCGTCCGTCCAGTGCAGCCCGCCCGGCGCACCGAGCGCCTTGGCGAGGGCCTCCTTCGCGGCGAACCGCACCGCGAGGGAGGCGGGCCCGCGCCGCTCGCCGCTGGGGAGCAGCAGCTCCCGTTCGACGAAGAGGCGCTGGAGCAGCCCCGGCGTCCTTTCGATCGACGCGGCGAACCGGTCGATCTCCGCCACGTCGATCCCCACCCCAATGATCATCTGTTCACACTCACCGATTCACGCTCATACGGACACACTCACTCCACGGTCACGGACTTTGCCAGGTTGCGCGGCTGGTCCACCTCGTTGCCCCGCGCGGTGGCCAGCTCGCAGGCGAAGACCTGGAGCGGCACCGTGGAGACCAGCGGCTGGAGCAGCGTAGGCGTGGCCGGGATGCGGACGAGGTGGTCGGCGTACGGGACGACCGCCTCGTCGCCCTCCTCCGCGATCACGATGGTCCGGGCTCCGCGGGCCCGGATCTCCTGGATGTTGGAGACGATCTTGTCGTGGAGGACGGAGCGGCCCTTGGGCGAGGGGACCACGACGACGACCGGCAGGTCCTCCTCGATGAGCGCGATCGGCCCGTGCTTCAGCTCACCGGCCGCGAAGCCCTCGGCGTGCATGTACGCGAGTTCCTTGAGCTTCAGGGCGCCTTCGAGGGCGACCGGGTAGCCGACGTGCCGGCCGAGGAAGAGGACGGTGTTCTTGTGGGCGAGGGAGCGGGCGAGGGCCCGGACGGGCTCCATGGTCTCCAGGACGCGCTCGACCTCGTCGCCGATCCTGGCCAGCTCGTGGACGACGGCGTGGATCTCGTCGCCCCACTTGGTGCCGCGCACCTGCCCGAGGTACAGCGCGAGGAGGTAGCAGGCCACCAGCTGCGTCAGGAAGGCCTTGGTGGAGGCGACGGCGACCTCGGGCCCGGCGTGGGTGTACAGCACCGCGTCGGACTCGCGCGGAATCGTCGACCCGTTCGTGTTGCAGACGGCGAGGACCTTCGCGCCCTGCTCACGGGCGTGCCGGAGTGCCATCAGGGTGTCCATGGTCTCGCCGGACTGGGAGATCGCGACGACCAGGGTGCGCTGGTTGAGGATCGGGTCGCGGTAGCGGAACTCACTGGCGAGCTCGACCTCGCAGGGGATCCGGGTCCAGTGCTCGATGGCGTACTTGGCGATGAGCCCGGCGTGGAAGGCGGTGCCGCAGGCGATGATGACGACCTTGTCGGCCTCGCGGAGCACGGCGTCGGGGATGCGCACCTCGTCGAGGCTGAGCCGGCCGGAGCCGTCGATCCGGCCGAGGAGGGTGTCGGCGACGGCCTTGGGCTGCTCGGCGATCTCCTTGAGCATGAAGTAGTCGTAGCCGCCCTTCTCGGCGGCCGAGGCGTCCCAGTCCACGTGGAAGGCCCGTACGTCGGCGGGCACCCCGTCGAAGTCGGTGACGGTGACGCCGTCCCTGGTCAGCTCGACGACCTGGTCCTGGCCGAGTTCGATCGCCGAACGGGTGTGGGCGATGAAGGCGGACACGTCGGAGGCGAGGAAGTTCTCGCCCTCGCCGACACCGACGACGAGCGGCGAGTTCCGGCGGGCGCCGACGACCACGTCCGGTTGGTCGGCGTGCACGGCGACCAGGGTGAACGCCCCGTCGAGCCGCCGGCACACGAGCCGCATGGCCTCCGCGAGGTCCCCGGCGGAGGAGAACTCCTCGGCGAGGAGGTGGGCCACGACCTCGGTGTCCGTCTCGGAGACCAGGTCGTGGCCGCGCTCGGCGAGCTCCTCGCGCAGGGCGGCGAAGTTCTCGATGATGCCGTTGTGGACGACGGCGACGCGCCCGGCGTTGTCCAGATGCGGGTGCGCGTTGGCGTCGGTCGGCCCGCCGTGGGTGGCCCAGCGGGTGTGTCCGATGCCCACGGATCCGCCGGCCAGCGGCCGGTCCACGAGCTCCTTCTCCAGGTTGACGAGCTTGCCCGCCTTCTTGGCCGCGGCCAGTCCTCCGTCGGAGAGCACCGCGACACCGGCCGAGTCGTAGCCCCGGTATTCGAGCCTCTTGAGGCCCGCGACCACCACATCAAGCGCCGACTGCCCGCCGACGTATCCCACGATTCCGCACATGGCGGCAGCCTACGGCGGAAGGTGCCCGGAGGGCCGGAGTCAGGACAGCTTGGCGGCCTGCGCGTCGATGATGGCCTGCGGCAGTGACTTGACGGCGCCGCCGAAGCTGAGGGTGTGGAACGAGGCGAGGGTGTTGCCCTTGCGGAAGACGACCAGCTTGGTGAGGAACGGCTTCCCGTCCACGTCGGTGGTGATCGTCCAGGCGAGCGCCTCGTCGCCGGCGGACGCGGTCTCGGGCGCGACCTTGACGATCTTCGTCTTCTCGCCGCCGCCGATCAGTGTGAAGCCGCCCGCGCAGTCGGTGCCCGCCGTCTTCAGCGAGGCGAAGGCCTCCTGGGCGCCCTGACCCTCGTACGCGCCGAGCGTCACGCCCGTCACCGGGGCGGCCAGCGCCCCGAGGGCCTCCTCCGGCGAGGCCGTCCCTTCGGTCTTCGGCATCTCGATGGCCTTGCGCTGCGCGCTCGCCGCCGGCTTTCCGGTGGCGATGGACGACATGCCGTCGGCGATCGGCTTGCAGGCGGGCTCGTCGGTGGAGACGGCGTCGGCCGCGAGGATGTCCGCGGGCTTGGCCTTCTGCACCTGGTAGCCCTTGAGATCGGCCTGCTCGACGATCGCCTTCTCCAGCTCGGCGGCGGACAGCGTCTCGGCGGCGGGCGCGCTCGTGGCGGAGGCACTGGGCGCACCGGTGGCCCCGCCCTTGTCGTCGCTCTTCTCCCCGCCACCGCAGGCGGTGACGAGCAGGGCGAAGGAGACGGCGGTGGCGGCGACCGCGGCGCTTCTCAGGGACGTACGCATGGGTGGTGGCCCTCTGTTCTCTTCGTGATCACTTCGCGCCGCCCGGAGACGGCTCCCCCCGCGTGAAGGACAGAAGCCCACGCGGCATCAGAAGGATCACCCTAGGGCAGCGGTCCGACAACGCATGGGGCGCGTGACCGACCCCACGGCCCACGAACCCCTTCGACCCCCGACAATGGCGGGGTGATCACTTCGCCGCCACGAAGCGCCAACGGGGCGACTCCCTACGTCGACCTCACCCGGGCCGAGTGGAGCGCCCTGCGCGACAAGACGCCGCTGCCCCTCACCGCCGAGGAGGTCGAGCGGCTCCGCGGGCTCGGGGACGTCATCGACCTCGACGAGGTGCGGGACGTCTACCTCCCCCTGTCCAGGCTGCTCAACCTGTACGTGAACGCCACCAGCGGTCTGCGGGGCGCCCTCAACACCTTCCTCGGCGAGAGCGCGGAGCAGCGGGGCACGCCCTTCGTCATAGGGGTCGCCGGTTCGGTCGCCGTCGGCAAGTCGACGGTCTCCCGCCTCCTCCAGGCCCTCCTCGCCCGCTGGCCGGAGCACCCGCGCGTGGAGCTGGTCACCACCGACGCCTTCCTCTACCCGATGGAGGAGCTGAAGGCCCGCGGCCTCATGTCCCGCAAGGGCTTCCCCGAGTCGTACGACCGCCGGGCCCTGACCCGGTTCGTCGCGGACATCAAGGCGGGCAAGGAGGAGGTCACGGCCCCCGTCTACTCGCACCTCATCTACGACCGCGTGCCCGGCGAGCGACTCGTCGTCCGCCGCCCGGACATCCTCATCGTGGAGGGGCTGAACGTCCTCCAGCCGGCCCTCCCCGGCAAGGACGGCCGCACCCGCGTCGGCCTCGCCGACTACTTCGACTTCTCGGTGTACGTGGACGCGCGCGCGGAGGACATCGAGCGCTGGTACCTCAACCGCTTCCGCAAGCTCCGCGACACCGCCTTCCAGAACCCCGACTCGTACTTCCAGCGCTACACCCAGGTCTCCGAGGACGAGGCCCTCGACTACGCCCGCACCATGTGGCGGACCATCAACAAGGTGAATCTCCTGGAGAACGTGGCCCCGACCCGCGGCCGGGCGACGCTCGTCGTCCGCAAGGGTCCGGACCACAAGGTGCAGCGGCTGAGCCTCCGCAAGCTCTGAGCTCCGTAAGCTCGGAGGATGTTGCATCTGCGCATGATCGTCCCGTCGGACCGCACCACGGCTGCGGTGGAGCTGATCGAGTCGACGGTCGGGACCACGCATCTCGTGGTGCTCCCCGGCGTGGCCAGGGACCCCGCCGGCGACGTGGTCATGTGCGACATGGCACGCGAGTCGGCCGACGAACTGCTGCACGGGCTGCGCGGCCTGAAGATCGATCAGGACGGGTCGATCGCGGTGGAGTCCATCGACCTGTCGATGTCCACACGGGCGGACGCGGCCGAGGAGGACGCGCCGGGCGAGGGCGCGGACGCCGTGATCTGGGAGCAGCTGGCTGAGGCGACCCACGAGGAGTCGACGCTCTCCTTCACCTATCTCTCCTTCATGGGCCTGGCGACGATGATCGCGGCCTGCGGTGTCGTCCTGGACAACGCGATCCTGATCGTGGGCGCCATGGCGGTCGGCCCGGAGTTCGGCCCGCTCGCCGGCGTGTGCACGGCGATCGTGCAGCGGGCCCCTCGACTGGCGGCCCGGTCCCTGACCGCGCTGCTCATCGGCTTCGTGACGGCGATCCTGGCAACGACGCTGTTCAGCCTGGTCATGGACGGGCTGAACCAGTTCAGCAAGGACATGCTGGACGCGGAGCGCCCGCAGACCAGTTTCATCTGGCAGCCGGACCTGTTCTCCTTCGTGGTGGCGCTCCTGGCGGGCGCGGCCGGCACCCTCTCCCTCACCTCGTCCAAGTCGGGCGCCCTGGTGGGGGTGGCGATCTCGGTGACCACGGTCCCGGCGGCGGCGAACGCGGCGGTGGCGCTCAGCTACGGCGAGGTCGGCCAGATGTGGGGGTCGATCTGGCAGCTGCTGCTCAACCTGCTGGGCATCATCCTGGCGGGCACGGCGACCCTGGCCCTCCAGCAGCGCCTGTGGCGGACCCAGCGCGGCCGTCTGAAGCGCCGCCTGCGGCGCGGCTGACTCCGGCACCACGCACGAGGGACTCGTATCCCGGCACGACGCACTACGCACGAGGGACCCGTACACGGAAGAGGCCCCGCCGCACCGGAATCCGGTACGGCGGGGCCTCCCGCGCAAGCATGACGGTGCCTCAGAAAGACTAGCCCAGCGCCGACTTCACGACGTCCGCGAGGCGCTGCGCCACCCCGCGCGCCTGCTCGATGTCGGCGGCCTCGACCATGACGCGGACCAGCGGCTCGGTGCCGGAGGGGCGCAGCAGGACGCGGCCGGTGGAGCCGAGCTCCTGCTCGGCGGCGGTGACCGCGGCGGCGAGGTCGCCGGAGGTCTTCACCCGGGACTTGTCGACGTCGGGGACGTTGATGAGGATCTGCGGCAGCCGCTCCATCACCCCGGCCAGGTCCGCGAGCGACTTGCCGGTGGCGGCGACCCGGGCGGCCAGCATGAGGCCGGTGAGGGTGCCGTCGCCGGTGGTGGCGTGGTCGAGCACGATGACGTGCCCGGACTGCTCGCCGCCGAGCGCGAAGCCGCTCTCCTTCATGGACTCCAGGACGTAGCGGTCACCGACCGCCGTCTGGACGAGGTTCAGGCCCTCGCGCTCCATGGCGAGCTTGAAGCCCAGGTTGGACATGACGGTCGCGACGACGGTGTCCCCGCGCAGGGCGCCGGACTCGCGCATGGCGAGGGCGAGCACGGCGAGGATCTGGTCGCCGTCGACCTCGTTGCCCTCGGCGTCCACCGCGAGGCAGCGGTCGGCGTCGCCGTCGTGGGCGATGCCCAGGTCGGCGCCGTGCTCGACGACGGCGGCCTTGAGCAGCCCGAGGTGGGTGGAGCCGCAGCCGTCGTTGATGTTGAGGCCGTCCGGCTCGGCGCCGATGGTGACGATCTCGGCACCGGCCCGGGTGAAGGCCTCGGGCGAGACGCGGGCGGCGGCGCCGTGGGCCTCGTCGAGGACGACCTTCAGACCTTCGAGACGGTTGGGGAGGACGGCCATGAGGTGGGAGACGTAGGTCTCGAAGCCCTCGTCGTAGTCACGGACGCGGCCGACGCCGGAACCGGTTGGACGCTCCCAGGGGGCGCCGGTGCGGTGCTCCTCGTAGACGGACTCGATCTTGTCCTCAAGGTCGTCGGCGAGCTTGTGGCCACCGCGCGCGAAGAACTTGATGCCGTTGTCGGGCATGGCGTTGTGGCTGGCGGAGAGCATCACGCCGAGGTCGGCACCGAGGACACCGGTGAGGTGGGCCACGGCCGGGGTGGGAAGCACGCCGACGCGCAGGACGTCGACACCGGCGCTGGCGAGCCCGGCCACGACTGCCGCTTCGAGGAACTCTCCGGACGCGCGGGGGTCACGCCCGACCACGGCGGTCGGCCGATGGCCCTCGAAGGTGCCCGCCTCGGCAAGCACGTGCGCCGCCGCGACCGACAGGCCGAGCGCGAGCTCCGCCGTCAGGTCCGCGTTGGCCACACCGCGTACGCCGTCCGTGCCGAAGAGTCGTCCCACAGCTGTCCTCCGAGAAATACGTGCCCAAGCTGATGAAAGAAGAAAGTGGTGAAGAAGAAAGAGGTTATGAAAAAACGTACGCCCCGACGGCACGGGCAGTGCCGCCGGGGCGTACGAAAGCAGACCGAGCAGGCGATTAACGCTTGCTGTACTGCGGAGCCTTACGGGCCTTCTTGAGACCGGCCTTCTTGCGCTCGACCGCACGGTCGTCGCGGGAGAGGAAGCCGGCCTTCTTCAGCGCCGGGCGGTTGTTCTCGACGTCCGCCTCGTTCAGCGCACGGGCCACACCGAGGCGCAGGGCGCCGGCCTGGCCGGAGACACCGCCACCCGCGATGCGGGCGATGACGTCGTAGCGGTTGTCGAGCTCGAGCACCTTGAAGGGCTCGTTGACTTCCTGCTGGTGCACCTTGTTGGGGAAGTAGTCCTCAAGGGTGCGACCGTTGATCTTCCACTTGCCGGTGCCCGGAACGATCCGGACGCGGGCAATGGCGTTCTTGCGACGGCCCAGGCCGGCGGCCGGCTGCGGGTCGCCGAAGCGGGACGCGAGCGACTCGGAGGTGTACTCACCCTCGACGAGCTCGGTCTCGGTGGTGTACTCCTCAACGCCCTCGAACTCGTCGACGGGGGTCTCGGGGGTGGTCTCGGCCACGATGCTCCTCAGATTTCTTTCGTTCTTAGGGGGTGTGGCCGGAACTACTGCGCGACCTGGGTGATCTCGAACGGAACCGGCTGCTGCGCAGCGTGCGGGTGGTTCTCGCCCGCGTAGACCTTCAGCTTCGAGATCATCTGACGGCCCAGGGTGTTCTTGGGGATCATGCCCTTGATGGCCTTCTCGACGGCCTTCTCCGGGTTCTTGGAGAGCAGCTCGTCGTAACGGACCGAGCGCAGACCACCCGGGAAGCCGGAGTGGCGGTACGCCAGCTTCTGGGTCTTCTTGTTGCCGGACAGGTGGACCTTGTCAGCGTTGATGATGATGACGAAGTCGCCCATGTCCATGTGGGGCGCGTAAACCGGCTTGTGCTTGCCTCGCAGGAGGTTCGCAGCCGTGGTCGCCAGACGGCCCAGGACGATGTCCTGCGCGTCGATGATGTGCCACTGGCGAGTGACATCGCCGGGCTTGGGGCTGTACGTACGCACTTCGTAGCCTTCGCTTCTTCAGTGGATGGAGTCCAGACACACCTGAAGCGATCATGCAGCTGGGGCCTGCACTGCCGGGAACGACGCCCGTATGCGAGCCACTGGTAACTGCTCCAGGGAACCTGCGTAAAGGCCCTTCGCGTGAAAACGACGAAGCCAATACGCATAACAAACCGCAACACTACCCGCGCTCCCCCCGACGGGTCAAAACGCCGAGAGACACCAGGTCACCGCGCCCGGCCGACCCGCCGACCGCCCCAGGTCAGCGCGCCCGCTCGACCCGCCGCTCGTCCCACACCGGTTCCGTGGTTTCCCGTACGACCCCGTCCGACCCGAAGACCAGGAAGCGGTCGAAGCTCTTCGCGAACCACCGGTCGTGGGTCACGGCCAGCACCGTCCCGTCGTACGACTCCAGACCGTCCTGCAGGGCCTCCGCCGACTCCAGGTCCAGGTTGTCCGTCGGCTCGTCGAGGAGCAGCGCCGTCGTGCCCTGCAGCTCCATGAGCAGGATCTGGAACCGCGCCTGCTGCCCGCCCGAGAGCTTGTCGAAGGGCTGGTCGCCCTGCCGCTCCAGCTCGTAGCGCCGCAGCATCGACATGGCCCCGCCGCGGTCCTTGGCGTGCTCGGTCCACAGGATGTCGACGAGCGGCCGGCCGGTCAGCTCCGGGTGCGCGTGGGTCTGGGCGAAGTGCCCCGGCACCACCCGGGCGCCCAGCTTCCACGCACCCGTGTGGGCGACGGACGGGTCCCCCGCGAGCAGCCGCAGGAAGTGCGACTTGCCCGACCCGTTCGAGCCGAGGACGCCGACCCGCTCGCCGTAGAAGATCTCCAGCGAGAACGGCTTCATCAGCCCGGTCAGCTCAAGGTTCTCGCAGGTCACAGCACGCACACCGGTGCGGCCGCCACGCAGCCGCATCTTGATGTCCTGCTCGCGCGGCGGCTCCGGCGGCGGCCCCGCCTCCTCGAACTTCCGCAGCCGGGTCTGCGCCGCCGCGTACCGCGAGGCCATGTCGTGGCTGACCGCGGCCGCCTGCCGCAGGTTGAGGACGAGCTTCTTCAGCTGGGCGTGCTTCTCCTCCCAGCGCCGCTTCAGCTCCTCGAAGCGCGCGAACCGCTCCCGACGCGCCTCGTGGAAGGTGTCGAAACCGCCACCGTGCACCCACACGTCCGAGCCGGCCGGGCCGGGCTCGACCGCGACGATCTTCTGCGCGCCCCGGGACAGCAGCTCCCGGTCGTGAGAGATGAACAACACGGTCTTACGGGTCTCCCGCAGCCGTTCCTCCAGCCACCGCTTGCCGGGGACGTCGAGATAGTTGTCCGGCTCGTCGAGGAGCAGCACCTCGTCGGCGCCGCGCAGCAGCGACTCCAGGACGAGCCGCTTCTGCTCACCGCCGGAGAGCGTCCTGACCTCCCGGAACTGCGCCTTCTCGTACGGGACGCCGAGCGCGGCCATCGTGCAGACGTCCCAGAGGGTCTCGGCCTCGTACCCCTGCACGTCGGCCCAGTCGCTGAGGGCCTGCGCGTACTTCATCTGCGCGGCCTCGTCGTCGACGGTCATGATCAGGTGCTCGGCCTCGTCGACGGCCTTCGCGGCCTCCCTGATCCGGGGCTGCGCCACCGAGACCAGCAGGTCACGGACGGTGGACTCGTCCCGTACGGAGCCGACGAACTGCGGCATCACGCCGAGCCCGCCGCTGACGGTGACGGAGCCGCCGTGCGGCTGGAGCTCTCCGGAGATCAGCCGGAGCAGTGTGGTCTTTCCGGCGCCGTTGGCCCCGACGAGGGCGACGACGGCGCCCTCACCGACCCGGAAGGAGGCGTCCCCGAGCAGGATCCTCCCGTCGGGCAGGTAGTACTCAAGATGCGCGGCCTCGACATGTCCCATGAGGTGCATTGTCGCCGCCCGCGTCCGTCCGGCCCAACCGGTTTAGGATGCGCGGCATGAGCTTTGGGGGACCGCAGTGGCCGCAAGAGCCGCAGCAGGGCGGGCAGCAGGGGTACGGACAGCAGCCGGGGCAGCAGGGATACGGCGGGCAGCCCGGCCACGGACAGCAGGGCTACGGGCAGCAGGGCTACGGCGAGCAGCCGAGCCCCTTCCCGGGCGCGCAGGGACCCCAGGACCCCTTCCCGGGGGCCCAGGGCGGCGGCACCCCCGACTGGGGCGCCCTGGCCGACGCCTCGGCCTCCCGTAACCGGCGCAAGCGCTGGCTGATGATCGGCGGCGGAGCCGTGGCCGCCCTGGTCGTCGGCGCGATCGTCGCCACCGCCGTGGTCGCGAGCGGCAAGAAGGACGACGAGGCCAAGAACGGCGGGGTGCCGACCGGCACGGTCTCCCCCACCGCGGCGCCGACCCCCGAGCCGACCTTCTCCTCGGTGGCGCCGCCGCCCCCGCCGAACCCGAAGGACTACATCTCGGACCCGAAGAAGGACAAGGCCCCGCTCTCCGCGGAGGGCCTCTTCCCGGGCAAGAAGCTGACGATGAACAAGCGCCCGTACAAGAAGGGCGCGACGTCGGCGACCACCAACTGCGCCGCCGTCACCCAGGGCGGCCTCGGCGCCGTCCTGAAGAAGAACGGCTGCCAGAAGGTGCTCCGCGCCACCTACGTGAAGGACGGCATGGCGATCACCGTCGGCGTCGCCGTCTTCCCCTCGGAGGCCGCCGCCCTCAAGGCGAAGAGCCAGGCCACCGGCGGCATCGCCCCGCTGACCGGCGCGGGCGTGCGTGACTTCTGCCACGCCACGGTCTGCCTCCGCCGCTCGAACTCCATCGGCCGGTACGCCTACTTCACCCAGGCCGGCTTCGCCAACGGCAAGAAGGTCACCAAGGCCGACAAGCCGATCTTCCAGGCCAGCGACGACCTCGGCACCTTCGCCTTCAACCAGATCTACGCCCGCGGCCGCGCCCAGGCCTCAGCAGCAGCCGGCGCTCCCGGGGAGTGACCGCTTGTTCCTGGCCGCCAGATTGCGGGCGGCCAGGAGCTCGTCGGCCGGGTAGCCGACCTCTTCGAGCGTGAGCCCGTGCGGCCGTACGACGTGCACGGCGGAGTCCCGGACACCGGCCGCGAGGACCTTGCCCGGCCAGTCCACCGGCCGGTGCCCGTCGCCGACGAAGAGCATGGCGCCGACCAGCGAGCGGACCATGTTGTGGCAGAAGGCGTCCGCCTTCACGGTGGCTTCCATCACGCCGTCGGGGCGGCGCACCCAGCGCAGTTCCTGGAGCGTGCGGATGGTGGTGGCGCCCTCGCGCTTCTTGCAGTACGCGGCGAAGTCGTGCTCGCCGACGAGCGCGGCGGCGGCCTCGTTCATGGCGTCCATGTCGAGGGCCCAGTCGTGCCACAGGACGTGTCCGCGCTGCAGCGGGTCGACCCCGCCGGGGTTGTCGGTGACGCGGTAGGCGTAACGGCGCCAGATCGCGGAGAAACGGGCGTTGAAGCCGCTCGGGGCCTCGGTCAGGGACCAGACCCGCACATCGTGCGAGAGGCGCCCCGCGAGCCGCCTGAGCAGCTTGTCGCGGTGCTCGGCCCACAGCTCGACGGGCAGGTCGACATGGGCGACCTGGCCGCGCGCGTGCACCCCGGAGTCCGTCCGGCCGGCCACGGTCAGCTCGTACGTCTCCTGGGACCGGGTCACGGTCCGCAGGGCGGCCTCGATGTCCCCCTGCACCGTCCGCTGCCCCTGGGACTGCTTGGCCCAGCCGGAGAAGTCCTTGCCGTCGTACGACAGGTCAAGCCGAACCCGTACGAAACCGTCCTGCACGTCATCGCTCACGCGGAGATCCTCTCAAACACACGGGAACGGGCCCGCACCCCAAGGGGGTACGGGCCCGCACACGAGAAACGTCGGAAAAACGCTTACGCGTCCTTCGACTCCTCGGCCGGAGCCTCGGCGGCCGCGTCGGCCTCCTTGACGGCGCGCACGGTGGCGGCCTCGGCCTCGGCGACGGTCGCCTTCTTGGCGATCTCGCCCTCGACCAGCTCGATCACGGCCATCGGGGCGTTGTCGCCACGACGGTTGCCGATCTTGGTGATGCGGGTGTAGCCACCGGGGCGCTCCGTGTAACGCGGGGCGATCTCGGTGAAGAGGGTGTGGACGATGCCCTTGTCGGTGATCGTCTGCAGCACCAGGCGACGGTTGTGGATGTCGCCCTTCTTCGCCTTGGTGATCAGGCGCTCGGCGACCGGACGCAGGCGACGGGCCTTGGCCTCGGTGGTGGTGATGCGGCCGTGCTCGAAGAGCGACTTCGCCAGGTTGGCGAGGAGCAGCTTCTCGTGCGCGGCGGAACCGCCGAGGCGGGCACCCTTCGCGGGACGCGGCATGGTGTTTCTCCTTGTGATCTGCACCGGCCGTATGAGGTACCGATGTCAGTGTCCGAGCGGGCGAGTGCCCGTCGAAGACCCCGCGCTCCCGAAGGGGCGCGGGGAACTGCGGGGCCGACCGAAGCCGGCCCGCAGCAAAATCTGGACCGTCAGGCCCGAGCTACTAGTACTGCTCGGTCTCGACGAAGCCCGCGTCCGCGTCGTCGTCGGCGCCGAAGGCGTCGGCGGCGGCGGTCGGGTCGAAGCCGGGGGGCGAGTCCTTCAGCGCGAGGCCCATACCGGCCAGCTTCGCCTTGACCTCGTCGATCGACTTCGCACCGAAGTTGCGGATGTCGAGCAGGTCCGCCTCGGAGCGGGCGACGAGCTCACCCACGGAGTGGATGCCCTCGCGCTTGAGGCAGTTGTACGAACGAACGGTGAGCTCGAGCTCCTCGATCGGCAGCGCCAGGTCGGCGGCAAGGGCGGCGTCCGTGGGGGACGGGCCCATGTCGATGCCCTCGGCGTCGATGTTGAGCTCGCGCGCCAGACCGAACAGCTCGACCAGGGTCTTACCGGCGGACGCCATGGCGTCACGCGGGCGCATGGCCTGCTTGGTCTCGACGTCGACGATCAGCTTGTCGAAGTCGGTGCGCTGCTCGACACGGGTCGCCTCGACCTTGTACGTGACCTTGAGCACCGGGGAGTAGATGGAGTCGACCGGAATGCGACCGATCTCCTGGCCCACCTGCTTGTTCTGCACGGCGGAGACGTAGCCGCGACCGCGCTCGACGGTCAGCTCCATCTCCAGCTTGCCCTTGCCGTTGAGCGTGGCGAGGACGAGGTCGGGGTTGTGCACCTCGACACCGGCCGGGGGCGCGATGTCGGCGGCGGTGACCAGACCCGGGCCCTGCTTGCGCAGGTACATCACGACCGGCTCGTCGTGCTCCGAGGAGACGACCAGCTGCTTGATGTTGAGGATGAGGTCGGTCACGTCCTCCTTGACGCCCGGCACGGTGGTGAACTCGTGCAGGACACCGTCGATGCGGATGCTGGTGACAGCGGCACCCGGGATCGAGGAGAGGAGGGTACGGCGGAGCGAGTTGCCGAGGGTGTAGCCGAAGCCCGGCTCCAGCGGCTCGATGACGAACCGGGAGCGGAACTCGTCGACGACCTCTTCGGTCAGCGACGGACGCTGAGCGATAAGCATGTGTTCAATCCTTCAGTCGTGGACGCCCACTATTTGACGCCCGACGGAGTGCTGCGTACTGCGTACTGCAAGGGTACGGGCGGCACGGTCCGAAGAGCCGTACCGCCCGAAGTCCTCAGTCAAGCAGCCGTGCGTCAGACGCGGCGGCGCTTGGGGGGACGGCAGCCGTTGTGCGGCGTGGGGGTGACGTCCTGGATCGAACCGACCTCGAGGCCCGTGGCCTGGAGGGAGCGGATCGCGGTCTCGCGGCCGGAGCCCGGACCCTTGACGAAGACGTCAACCTTGCGCATGCCGTGCTCCTGCGCGCGGCGAGCGGCCGACTCGGCGGCCATCTGCGCGGCGAACGGGGTCGACTTGCGTGAGCCCTTGAAGCCGACGTGGCCGGCGGAGGCCCAGGAGATCACGTTGCCCGCGGGGTCCGTGATCGAGACGATGGTGTTGTTGAACGTGCTCTTGATGTGAGCGTGCCCGTGAGCGACGTTCTTCTTTTCCTTGCGGCGCACCTTCTTGGCAGCGCCCTGACGACCCTTGGGGGGCATCTATAACTCCTACGGGAGGTGGTCGGTCCTACAGCGAAGACCGCTTGGTCAAGCGTCCGCTGAGGACTACTTCTTGCCCGGCTTCTTCTTGCCGGCGATGGCGCGACGCGGGCCCTTGCGGGTACGAGCGTTCGTGCTGGTGCGCTGGCCGCGGACGGGCAGGCCACGACGGTGGCGCAGACCCTGGTAGCAGCCGATCTCGACCTTGCGGCGGATGTCGGCGGCGATCTCGCGGCGGAGGTCACCCTCGGTCTGGAGGTTGGCGTCCACGTACTCGCGGATCTTGACGAGGTCTTCCTCGGCAAGGTCGCGGACACGGGTGGACGGGTTCACGCCGGTCGCGACGAGGATCTCCTCGGACCGGGTACGCCCGATACCGAAGACGTAGGTGAGTGCGACCACCACACGCTTTTCGCGCGGGATGTCAACACCGGAAACGCGTGCCATTCAATGGCTCCTGTGTTCTCGGGGGTCTGCTGCAGAACCGTTCCCGGCTGCCGTATGAGGTACAGGTCGGGTCCCCGGCCCCCGCCGGAGGTGCCGTCAACCGTGAATCACGGTCCGACGGGCTCTGCGTATGTACGTATTGCTATGCGTCGCGCGAAGAACTGCGAAGTTGCAGGTCGGTCGGCGTGCGTCAGCCCTGGCGCTGCTTGTGGCGCAGGTTGTCGCAAATGACCATGACCCGGCCGTGACGGCGGATCACCTTGCACTTGTCGCAGATCTTCTTGACGCTCGGCTTGACCTTCATGGGTGTGAGGTTCTCCGGGTCAGTGCCACCACCCGCGCGTGAAGGCGGGGTGCGGGCAAGATCTACTTGTACCGGTAGACGATCCGGCCACGCGTCAGGTCGTACGGAGAAAGCTCCACCACGACCCGGTCGTCCGGAAGGATTCGGATGTAGTGCATCCGCATCTTGCCGGAGATGTGCGCGAGGACCTTGTGACCGTTCTGGAGCTCCACCCTGAACATGGCGTTCGGGAGGGACTCGATCACGGTGCCCTCGATTTCGATGGCACCTTGCTTCTTGGCCACGCTTCGCCTTTCGAATCGGCTACCTTGATCGACTCTCGTCGCCGTATGCGGACACACGGGTACACGAGAGCCGACGCATCAGTCTACGTCAGGCCCCAGGAAAAGACGAATCGGGAAGTCTGCCCACCCGAACTGATCCTTACGCAAGGCACCACGCCGTAGAAACTTCAAAGCTACTCCTGAGCGAACGACACCGCTCCGCCCCGCTACCCCAGCGGGTCGCGCCGGCCTCCGACCGGCGAACCGGCGCGGAGCCACAGACGGCCGGTCCTTACGCCAACGGGTCCGGCGCCGCCGTCACGCCCAGCTCCGCCAGCTTCGCCTTGCCGCCGTCGACCGCCGTCAGGACCAGGGGGCCCTCCTCGGTCAGGGCGATCGAGTGCTCCCAGTGGGAGGACCAGGTGCCGTCCGTGGTGATGACGGTCCAGTCGTCCTTCAGGACCTCCGTCTGGGGGGTGCCCAGGGAGACCATCGGCTCGATCGCCAGGCAGAGGCCGGGGACCAGCTTCGGGCCCTTGCCGCGCTTGCGGGAGACGTAGTTCAGGAGGTGCGGGTCCATGTGCATCTCGGTGCCGATGCCGTGGCCGCCGTAGTCCTCGATGATCCCGTACCGGCCGAGGCTGTGGTCGCCGACGGCGGGGCGCGGCTGGCGCTTGATGTACGTCTCGATGGCCTTCGAGATGTCGACCAGACGGTTGCCGAGCTTCATGGCCGCGATACCGGCCCACATCGACTCCTCCGTGACCCGGGAGAGCTCGACGAGCTCCGGCGCGTGCCCGGTGCCCACGAAGGCCGTGTAGGCCGCGTCACCGTGCCAGCCGTCCACGATGGCGCCCGCGTCGATGGAGATGATGTCGCCGTCCTTGAGGACGGTCTTGTCGTCGGGGATGCCGTGGACGACGACCTCGTTCACCGAGGTGCAGATCGTCGCGGGGAACCCGCCGTACCCGAGGAAGTTCGACTTCGCCCCGTGGTCGGCGATGACCTTCCGCGCGACCTCGTCGAGATCACGGGTCGTGGCGCCCGGCACGGCCGCCTCACGGGTCGCCGAGTGAATGGCGGCGACGACCAGCCCCGCCTCGCGCATCTTCGCGATCTGCTCGGGGGTCTTGATCTGCACCATCGTGGCCGCGGCCTTTCCATCGAGTACGGGGAACAGAACAACGATACGGCCGCGGCACCCCCGAGGGGCACCGCGGCCGTATCGAACGAACCAGGGTTACTTCTTGAGCGCGGCCATCGCCTTCGCGGTGACCTCGTCCACCTTGCCGAGCGCCGAGATCGTCACGACCAGGTTCTGCGCCCGGTAGTAGTCGATGATCGGCTCGGTCTGCGTGTGGTAGACCTCCAGGCGCCGGCGGACGGTCTCCTCGGAGTCGTCGTCGCGCTGGAAGAGCTCGCCGCCGCAGACGTCGCAGACGCCCTCGGTCTTCGGGGCGTTGTACGTCAGGTGGAACACGTGCGCCGAGTCGTTACGGCAGATGCGGCGACCCGCGATCCGCTTCACGACCTCGTCCTCGGGGACCTCCAGGTCCAGGACCGCGTCGAGCTGCATGTCCTCGGCCTTCAGGACCACGTCCAGAGCCTCGGCCTGCGCCACGTTGCGGGGGAACCCGTCCAGCAGGAAGCCGTTGGCGGCGTCCGACTGCTCCATCCGGTCCTTGGCCATCCCGATGGTCACCTCGTCGGGTACCAGGTCCCCGGCGTCCATGAACGCCTTGGCCTTCAGACCCAGCTCCGTGCCCTGAGAGATGTTGGCGCGGAACAGGTCGCCCGTGGAGATGTGCGGGATGTCCAGGTTCTTGGCAAGGAACGCAGCCTGCGTTCCCTTGCCGGCACCGGGCGGTCCGACGAGGACGATTCGCATCAGCGGAGGAACCCTTCGTAATTGCGCTGCTGGAGCTGGCTCTCGATCTGCTTCACGGTCTCCAGCCCCACACCCACGATGATGAGGATGCTCGTCCCACCGAAGGGGAAGTTGGCATTGGCGCCACCGAAGCCTGCCAACGCCATCGTCGGCACAAGAGCGATCAGACCCAAGTACAGCGAGCCCGGCCAAGTGATCCGGTTGAGCACGTAGCTCAGATACTCGGCAGTAGGTCGACCAGCCCGGATACCCGGGATGAAGCCACCATACTTCTTCATGTTGTCCGCGACTTCCTCGGGGTTGAACGAGATCGCCACGTAGAAGAAGGCGAAGAACACGATCAGGAGGAAGTACGTAGCGATGTAGTAGGGGTGGTCACCCTTGACGAAGTGGGCTTCGATCCAGGTCTTCCACCCTGCGGTGGAGTTCGAGAACTGGGCGATCAAGGCCGGGATGTAGAGCAGCGACGACGCGAAGATGACAGGAATCACACCCGCCTGGTTCACCTTCAACGGGATGTACGTGGACGTACCGCCGTAGGAGCGCCGACCGATCATGCGCTTCGCGTACTGCACCGGGATGCGCCGCTGGGCCTGCTCGACGAAGACCACGAGGGCCACCATCACGAAGCCGATGAGGATGACGGTGCCGAACTCGATCCAGCCCTTGGCGAGCTTGCCGCTCTCCTTGATGGCCCAGAGGGCACCCGGGAAGCCGGCGGCGATCGAGATGAACATCAGGATCGACATGCCGTTGCCGATGCCACGGTCGGTGATGAGCTCACCGAGCCACATGACGATGCAGGTTCCGGCGGTCATCGTGATGACCATCGTGGCGATGGTGAAGATCGACGGGTCGGGGACGACCTGGTCGGCGACACGGCAGCCACTGAAGAGAGCACCGCTCTTGGCGGTGGCCACGAGACCGGTGCCCTGAAGGATGGCGAGGGCGACCGTCAGGTACCGGGTGTACTGCGTGATCTTGGCGGTACCGGACTGACCCTCCTTCTTGAGGGCCTCGAGTCGCGGGATCACGACGGTCAGCAGCTGCAGGATGATGCTCGCCGTGATGTACGGCATGATGCCGAGCGCGAAGATGGTGATCTGCAGCAGCGCGCCGCCACTGAACATGTTGACCAGGCCGAACAGGCTGTTGTTGCCCTCGCTGGCCTGCTTCACACACTGCTGGACGGCCTCGTAGCTGACGCCGGGGACCGGGATGTGGGCCCCGAGGCGGTACAGCACGATGATGGCGAGCGTGAAGAACAGCTTCTTGCGCAGGTCGGGCGTCTTGAACGCCCGGGCGAACGCGGTAAGCACGGTGCCTCCTGCGACCCCCGCGCTATGCGTCAAGGGTGACGGTCTTGAGGTTCGACGATTAGGTATCGGTCATCAATCCCGTGCGGGCATACCGCACGGAGCCTAGACAGTGCACGCCACCTTACCGGCGAGCATGCCCCCCTAGGAACGACCAATCGGGGATGCCCCTTTTGGGAGGCATCCCCGATCGGATGTTCAAGCCATCGAGTCGTCTTAGACGAGCTCGGTGACGGTGCCGCCGGCAGCGGCGATCTTCTCCTTGGCGGAGCCGGAGACGGCGTCAACCGTCACCTGCAGCGCCACGGTGATCTCGCCGGTGCCGAGCACCTTGACGAGCTGGTTCTTGCGAACCGCACCCTTGGCGACCAGATCGGCCACCGTGACCTCGCCACCCTGCGGGTAGAGCGCGGTGAGCTTGTCCAGGTTCACGACCTGGTACTCGGTGCGGAACGGGTTCTTGAAGCCCTTGAGCTTCGGCAGACGCATGTGGAGGGGCATCTGCCCACCCTCGAAGCGCTGCGGAACCTGGTAACGGGCCTTCGTGCCCTTGGTACCACGACCGGCCGTCTTACCCTTCGACGCCTCACCACGACCGACACGGGTCTTCGCGGTCTTGGCGCCGGGGGCGGGACGGAGGTTGTGGGCCTTCAGCGGGTTGGTCTCCGCCATGTCAGTCAACCTCCTCGACCGTCACGAGGTGGCGGACGGTGTGAACCATTCCGCGGAACTCGGGGCGGTCCTCCTTGACAACCACGTCGTTGACCTTCTTGAGGCCAAGCGAACGCAGGGTGTCGCGGTGGTTCTGCTTGCTGCCGATGTACGACTTCGTCTGCGTGACCTTGAGGCGAGCCATTACGCACCCGCCCCAGCACGTGCACGAAGCAGAGCCGCGGGGGCGACGTCCTCGAGGGGCAGACCACGGCGAGCCGCGATCTCCTCGGGACGCTGCAGGCCCTTGAGGGCCGCCACGGTCGCGTGCACGATGTTGATCGCGTTGGACGAGCCGAGCGACTTCGACAGGATGTCGTGAACGCCGGCGCACTCCAGAACGGCGCGCACCGGGCCACCGGCGATAACACCGGTACCGGGGGAAGCCGGCTTCAGCAGCACGACGCCCGCGGCACGCTCACCCGTGATCGGGTGAGGGATCGTGCCCTGGATGCGCGGAACCTTGAAGAAGTTCTTCTTGGCTTCCTCGACACCCTTGGCGATGGCCGCGGGAACTTCCTTGGCCTTGCCGTAACCGACACCTACGGTGCCGTCACCGTCGCCCACCACGACCAGCGCGGTGAAGCTGAAGCGGCGACCACCCTTGACAACCTTGGCGACGCGGTTGATCGCGACAACGCGCTCAACGTACGCGGTCTTCTCGGCGGCAGCGCCACCGTCGCGGCCCTTCCGGTCCCGCCGCTCGCCGCCACCGGCACCGCTTCCGCGGCGCTGGGGTCCAGCCATTGGATTTACCTCTCTCTGTTACGTCCGTTAGTCCCGGAACCGGGGCTTAGAACTTCAGCCCGGCTTCGCGGGCGGCGTCAGCCAGAGCGGCAATGCGCCCGGCGTACCTGTTGCCACCACGGTCGAACACGACAGCCTCGACACCAGCGGCCTTGGCGCGCTCGGCGACGAGAGCTCCGACCTGCTTGGCCTGCGCGGACTTGTCACCCTCGCCACCGCGGATCGACGCGTCCAGGTTCGACGCAGACGCAAGGGTGTGACCCTTGAGGTCGTCGATGACCTGAGCGGTGATACCACGGTTCGAACGCGTCACGACGAGGCGCGGACGCTCCGCCGTACCCGACACGTTCTTGCGGATGCGGATGTGGCGGCGCGCCTTGGCGGCACGCTTGTAAGCGTCGCCCTTGGCGATCTTCACACCGTATGCCATGGCTTACTTACCAGCCTTTCCGACCTTGCGGCGGATGACCTCGCCGGCGTACTTGACGCCCTTGGCCTTGTACGGGTCGGGCTTCCGCAGCTTGCGGATGTTCGCCGCGACCTCGCCGACCTTCTGCTTGTCGATGCCCTCGACCGAGAACTTGGTCGGCGACTCGACCTTGAACGAGATGCCCTCGGGCGCCTCGACGAGGATCGGGTGGCTGTAGCCGAGCTGGAACTCCAGGTTGGAGCCCTTCGCGGCCACGCGGTAACCGACACCGCTGATCTCGAGCGCCTTCACGTAACCCTGGGTCACACCGGTGATCATGTTGGCCACCAGCGTGCGGGACAGGCCGTGAAGGGCCTTGTTCTGACGCTCGTCGTTCGGACGGTTGACGTTCAGCACGCCATCCTCGCCCTTAACGATCTCGATCGGCGCGGCGACGGTGTGGCTCAGGGTGCCCTTGGAACCCTTCACCGTGACCGTGCGGCCCTCGATGGTGACGTCCACGCCGGCGGGAACCTGGATAGGCAGCTTGCCAATACGCGACATGAGCTTTCCTTCCTTTCCCGACTACCAGACGTAGGCGAGGACTTCCCCACCTACGCCCTTCTTGCCTGCCTGCTGGCCGGTCAGGAGGCCGTGGGACGTGGAGATGATCGCCACGCCCAGGCCGCCGAGAACCTTCGGCAGGTTGGTGGACTTCGCGTAAACCCGGAGACCGGGCTTCGAGATCCGCTTGATGCCCGCGATGGAGCGCTCACGGTTCGGACCGAACTTGAGCTCGAGGACGAGGTTCTTGCCGACCTCGGCGTCCTCGACCTTCCAGCCCGTGATGAAGCCCTCCTGCTGGAGGATTTCCGCGATGTGAGACTTGATCTTGCTGTGCGGCATCGTCACGGAGTCGTGGTATGCCGAGTTCGCGTTACGCAGACGAGTCAGCATGTCCGCGATCGGATCAGTCATGGTCATGAATTGGCCTTCGGCCTCTCTCGCCGGGGTTTCCTGTATGCGCCATCCCTCTCCCCACACAGGGGCGGGACGGGTGCGGCGCGGGGACCTACGGCGTAGTAAGTCGTACGGGCGACGGACGCCCAACCCTCCTAGCCTAAGCCATGGAGGGATGGGCATCCGACAACCCAGTGCTTACCGAGAGACTCCGGTCATCCCAACTAAGGGATTACCAGGAGCTCTTGGTCACGCCCGGCAGCTCGCCACGGTGAGCCATCTCACGAAGGCACACGCGGCACAGGCCGAACTTGCGGTACACGGAGTGGGGACGACCACAACGCTGGCAGCGCGTGTAGCCACGCACGCCGAACTTGGGCTTGCGGGCAGCCTTCGCGATGAGAGCCTTCTTCGCCATCTCGCTTACGCCTCCTTGAAGGGGAAGCCGAGGTGACGCAGAAGGGCACGGCCCTCGTCGTCGTTGGTCGCCGTGGTCACCACGGTGATGTCCATACCCCGGACACGGTCGATCTTGTCCTGGTCGATCTCGTGGAACATGACCTGCTCCGTGAGACCGAAGGTGTAGTTGCCACGCCCGTCGAACTGCTTGGGGGACAGACCACGGAAGTCGCGGATGCGCGGAAGCGCGAGCGACAGGGTGCGGTCCAGGAACTCCCACATGCGGTCGCCACGGAGGGTGACGTGCGCACCGATCGGCTGGCCCTCACGCAGCTTGAACTGCGCGATGGACTTACGAGCCTTGGTGACGGCCGGCTTCTGACCGGTGATCGTGGTCAGGTCACGGACGGCACCGTCCATGAGCTTCGAGTCACGGGCGGCGTCGCCGACACCCATGTTGACCACGATCTTCACGAGGCCGGGAACCTGCATGACGTTCTCGTAGGAGAACTCCTCACGCAGCTTGCCCGCGATCTCCTCGCGGTACTTCGTCTTGAGACGCGGAGTGGTGGTAGCCATCAGATGTCCTCACCCGTCCGCTTGGCAACGCGGATCTTGTTGCCCTCGTCGTCGAAGCGGAAGCCGACACGCGTGACGACCTTCTTGCCGTCCTTCTCCACGACCAGCTGGACGTTGGAGACGTGGACCGGAGCCTCGGTCGTGACGATGCCACCGGCCTGCGACGGGCCGGCCTTGGTGTGCTTCTTGACCCGGTTGACACCCTCGACGAGGACGCGGTTCTCGCGGGGGAAGGCCGTGATGACCTTGCCCTGCTTGCCCTTGTCCTTACCGGTGATGACCTGGACCAGGTCGCCCTTCTTGATCTTCATGCTTACAGCACCTCCGGCGCGAGCGAGATGATCTTCATGAACTTCTTCTCGCGCAGCTCACGGCCGACCGGGCCGAAGATACGGGTGCCACGAGGGTCGCCGTCGTTCTTGAGAATGACAGCGGCGTTCTCGTCGAAGCGGATGTACGAGCCGTCCTGGCGGCGGCGCTCCTTGACGGTGCGAACGATGACCGCCTTTACGACGTCACCCTTCTTCACGTTGCCACCGGGGATCGCGTCCTTGACGGTGGCGACGATGACGTCACCGATGCCCGCGTAGCGGCGACCCGAGCCACCGAGAACACGGATGCAAAGGATCTCCTTGGCACCAGTGTTGTCGGCGACACGCAGTCGCGACTCCTGCTGGATCACGTCTATCTCCTGATTGTCTGCCGGTTCCCGGCCGGGGCTTCACGAGGAAGCCCCGGCCGAGCCTGGCGGAACGAACTCGAAGGGTTACCCCTTCAAGCTGCGGTTACTGGATTTCGCTTGCGCGAAATGCCTACTTGGCCTTCTCGAGGATCTCGATGACGCGCCAGTGCTTCGTGGCGGACAGCTTCCGGGTCTCCATCAGGAGGACGCGGTCGCCGATGCCGGCAGCGTTCTGCTCGTCATGAGCCTTGAGCTTGTTCGTACGGCGGATGACCTTGCCGTACAGCGCGTGCTTGACGCGGTCCTCGACAGCGACGACGACGGTCTTGTCCATCTTGTCGCTGACGACCAGGCCCTCGCGGACCTTGCGAGCGTTGCGCTCGGTCTTCTCAGTCACGTTGCTCTCGCTCATCAGGCGTTCTCCACCGTCTCGATGCCCAGCTCGCGCTCACGCATCAGGGTGTAGATCCGGGCGATGTCCTTACGGACGGACTTGAGCCGGCCGTGGTTCTCGAGCTGGCCCGTCGCCGCCTGGAAGCGGAGGTTGAACAGCTCTTCCTTGGCCTCGCGGAGCTTGTTGAGAAGCTCCTCGTTGCCCAGCTCGCGCAGCTCGGACGCCTTGGTACCGGCGGTCATCACAGCTCACCTGCTTCGCGCTTAACGATCTTGCACTTCATCGGCAGCTTGTGGGCCGCACGGGTCAGGGCCTCGCGCGCGATCTTCTCGTTCGGGTAGGACAGCTCGAACATCACCCGACCGGGCTTGACGTTCGCGATCCACCACTCCGGCGAACCCTTACCGGAACCCATGCGGGTCTCGGCAGGCTTCTTGGTCAGCGGGCGGTCCGGGTAGATGTTGATCCAGACCTTGCCGCCACGCTTGATGTGGCGGGTCATCGCGATACGAGCCGCCTCGATCTGGCGGTTGGTCACGTACGCCGGCGTGAGGGCCTGAATGCCGTACTCGCCGAACGCAACCTGCGTACCACCCTTGCTCATACCCGAGCGCTTGGGGTGGTGCTGCTTGCGGTGCTTGACCCTACGGGGGATCAGCATTTCGGTCAGGCCTCCGTTCCGGTGCTCTCAGCCGGAGCGGCAGCGGCGGCGGGAGCGTCGGCCTTGGGGGCCTCGGCAGCCGGCGCGGACTGCTGCTGCGGCTTGCGGCCGCGGCCGCCACGCTCGCCACCACGGCCACCACGGCCGGCCGGGCGGTCGCCAGCGCCGGCACCACGGGCCGGGCGGTTACCCGCACGGGCCGCAGCGTTCTCGGCGCGGACCTCGGCGATGTTCTTGACGTCGCCCTTGTAGATCCAGACCTTGACGCCAATGCGACCGAAGGTCGTCTTGGCCTCGAAGAAGCCGTAGTCCACGTTCGCGCGGAGCGTGTGCAGCGGCACACGACCCTCGCGGTAGAACTCCGAGCGGGACATCTCGGCGCCGCCGAGACGACCGCCACACTGGATCTTGATGCCCTTGGCGCCGGCCTTCATCGTGCCCTGCATGCTCTTACGCATGGCGCGACGGAAGGAGACGCGGGAGGAGAGCTGCTCGGCAACGGCCTGAGCAACCAGCTGAGCGTCCATCTCGGGGTTCTTGACCTCGAGGATGTTCAGCTGGACCTGCTTGCCCGTCAGCTTCTCGAGGTCGCCGCGGATGCGGTCGGCCTCGGCGCCACGACGGCCGATGACGATGCCGGGACGCGCGGTGTGGATGTCCACCCGCACGCGGTCACGGGTGCGCTCGATCTCAACCTTCGAGATGCCGGCGCGCTCCATGCCGGACGTCATCATCCGACGGATGGCGACGTCTTCCTTGACGTAGTCCTTGTACAGCTTGTCGGCGTACCAGCGGGACTTGAAGTCCGTGGTGATGCCGAGCCGGAACCCATGCGGGTTAACCTTCTGGCCCATTACCGGGTTCCTTCCTTGCTGCTGACGACCACGGTGATGTGGCTGGTCCGCTTACGGATCCGGTAGGCACGGCCCTGAGCACGCGGACGGAACCGCTTCAGGGTCGGACCCTCATCCACGAACGCCTCGCTGATGACCAGCGAAGAGGCGTCGGTGTGGTCGTAGTTGTGTGCAGCGTTGGCGATGGCGCTGTCAAGCACCTTGCCAACCGGCACGCTCGCGGCCTGCGGGGCGAAACGCAGGACCGCCTGAGCCTCCGTGGCATCCATGCCACGGATAAGGTCCACCACGCGGCGGGCCTTCATGGGCGTGACGCGGATGTACCGCGCCTGGGCCCTGGCTTCCATGGTTGTCCTTCCAGTGTCTGTCATGGTCATTCCACCCCGCTACTAGCGGCGCTTCGACTTCCGGTCGTCCTTCACGTGACCCCGGAAGGTGCGCGTCGGCGAGAACTCGCCGAGCTTGTGGCCGACCATCGACTCGGTGACAAACACCGGAATGTGGGTCTTGCCGTTGTGCACCGCGATCGTGTGGCCGAGCATGGCCGGGATGATCATCGAGCGACGGGACCAGGTCTTGATGACGTTCTTGGTACCGGCTTCGTTCTGTACGTCCACCTTCTTTACGAGGTGGCCGTCAACGAAGGGTCCCTTCTTGAGACTGCGCGGCATCTAAACCCGCTCCTAGCGCTTCTTGTTCGTCTTGCGGCGGCGGACGATGTACTTGCTCGAAGCCTTCTTCGGCGAGCGAGTACGACCCTCCTTCTGACCCCACGGGGAGACCGGGTGACGACCACCGGAGGTCTTACCCTCACCACCACCGTGCGGGTGGTCAACCGGGTTCATCGCCACACCGCGGACGGTCGGGCGAACGCCCAGCCAGCGCTTACGGCCGGCCTTACCCCAGTTGATGTTCGACTGCTCGGCGTTGCCGACCTCGCCGATCGTGGCGCGGCAGCGGGCGTCGACGAGACGGATCTCACCGGACGGCATACGAAGGTGGGCCATCGTGCCCTCCTTCGCCAGCAGCTGCACGGAGGCGCCAGCGGAGCGGGCGAACTTCGCGCCACCACCGGGACGGATCTCGATCGCGTGGATCGTGGTACCGACCGGGATGTTGCGGAGCGCCAGGTTGTTGCCGGGCTTGATGTCCGCGCCGGGGCCGTTCTCGACGCGGTCACCCTGCGTCAGACCCTTGGGGGCGATGATGTAGCGCTTCTCGCCGTCCACGTAGTGGAGCAGCGCGATGCGCGCGGTGCGGTTGGGGTCGTACTCGATGTGCGCGACCTTGGCCGGCACGCCGTCCTTGTCGTGACGACGGAAGTCGATCAGACGGTAGGCGCGCTTGTGTCCACCACCCTGGTGGCGAACGGTGATCCGACCGGTGTTGTTACGGCCGCCCTTGCTGTGCAGGGGGCGAACCAGCGACTTCTCCGGCGTGGACCGCGTGATCTCGACGAAGTCGGCTACGGAGGAGCCACGACGGCCCGGCGTAGTCGGCTTGTACTTGCGGATTCCCATTTCTCAGTCCTCGTCCGATTCCGGACGATCCAGACCGCCCTTAGGCGGTCGGACCGCCGAAGATGTCGATACGGTTGCCCTCAGCCAGGGTCACGATGGCGCGCTTGGTGTCCTTGCGCTTGCCGAAACCGGCCTTGGTGCGCTTGCGCTTGCCCTGGCGGTTGATCGTGTTGACCCCGGTGACCTTGACCGAGAAGACCGCCTCGACGGCCTGCTTGATCTGAGTCTTGTTGGAGCCAGGCGCGACGATGAACGTGTACTTGTTCTCGTCCAGCAGAGCGTAGCTCTTCTCCGAAACGACCGGCTTGATCAGAATGTCGCGCGGGTCCGAGAAGGTCTTGCTGGTGACGACGGCCTCAGTCATCAGGCGTCGCTCCCTTCGGTCTCAGCGGTCTGGGGGCCAGACACGAAGGACTCGAGGGCGGCCTTGGTGAAGACCACGTCGTCGGAGACGATCACGTCGTACGTGTTGAGCTGGCCCGGCTCCAGGATGTGCACCTGGGGCAGGTTACGAGCGGACAGCCACGCGGCCTCGTCGGAGCGCTCGACGACCAGGAGCAGGTTCTTGCGCTCCGAGATCTTGCCGAACAGCGTCTTCGCGGCCTTGGTGGAGATGTCACCCTCGACCACGCCGGTCACGACGTGGATGCGGGAGTGGGTGGCCCGGTCCGAGAGGGCACCGCGGAGGGCGGCGACCTTCATCTTCTTCGGGGTCCGCTGCGAGTAGTCACGCGGCTGCGGGCCGTGGACGACGCCACCGCCGACGAACTGCGGAGCGCGGGTCGAACCCTGACGGGCGCGGCCGGTGCCCTTCTGGCGGTAAGGCTTCTTGCCACCACCACGGACTTCGCCACGGCGCTTGGTCTTGTGCGTGCCCTGACGGGCCGCGGCCAGCTGCGCGACGACGACCTGGTGGATCAGCGGAACGCTGACCTTGGCGCCGAAGATCTCCTCGGGGAGTTCGACGGTCCCGGTCTTGTCGCCTGCCGGCGAAAGGATGTCAATGGTGCTCATCGGTTCCTCAAACCCCCTTGGCCGCGGTGCGGACCAGGACGAGGCCACCGTTGGGGCCGGGGACGGCGCCCTTGATGAGCAGCAGACCCTTCTCGGCGTCAACGGCGTGGACGGTCAGGTTCTGGGTGGTCACGCGCTCGTTGCCCATGCGACCAGCCATCTTCATACCCTTGAAGACACGGCCCGGGGTGGCGCAGCCACCGATGGAACCGGGCTTGCGGTGCACGCGGTGGGCACCGTGCGACGCCTTGCCACCACGGAAGTTGTGGCGCTTCATGACACCGGCGAAGCCCTTGCCCTTGCTCTTACCGGTGACGTCGACCTTCACGCCGGCCTCGAAGAGCTCGGCGGTGATCTCCTGGCCGAGCGTGTACTCGGAGGCGTCAGCGGTGCGGAGCTCCACCAGGTGGCGGCGCGGGGTGACGTCGGCCTTGGCGAAGTGACCCTTGAGGGGCTTGTTCACCTTGCGAGGGTCGATCTCGCCGAAGGCGATCTGGACCGACTCGTAGCCGTCGACGTCGTTCGTACGGACCTGGGTCACGACATTGGGGCCGGCCTTGACGACGGTCACCGGAACGATCCGGTTGTTCTCGTCCCAGACCTGCGTCATGCCGAGCTTCTCGCCCAGGATGCCCTTGATGTTCTTAGCCATCTCGCGCGCCCTCAGAGCTTGATCTCGATGTCAACGCCCGCCGGGAGGTCGAGACGCATGAGCGAGTCAACCGTCTTCGGCGTGGGGTCGAGGATGTCGATGAGGCGCTTGTGCGTGCGCATCTCGAAGTGCTCGCGCGAGTCCTTGTACTTGTGCGGCGACTTGATGACGCAGTACACGTTCTTCTCAGTGGGCAGCGGCACCGGGCCTGCGACCGACGCACCAGTGCGGGTCACCGTCTCGACGATCTTCTTCGCCGAGGAGTCGATGACCTCGTGGTCGTAGGCCTTGAGCCGGATGCGGATCTTCTGTCCCGCCATGGCTACTAGTAGTCCTTTGTCTCGTAACGCTCTGGAACCCGATCGGCTTCGCTTACTGAAAAGCGTTGTCGTATCTCCGACCCACGCGGTCGGGCGTGTCGCACTCCCTCTACGCAGAAATCCCTGAGGATTTCCCAACCAAGGGGGCACGGTCGCCATGAACCGCAGGCCGGGGGCAAAACACCCACCGGGTGCCTGGTCTGCACCCCGCTGACGCTTCCCAGAAGATTCCCGTACGTCCGCCCCTGAAAAGGAGCGACGAGTACTGTGGGACTCGCTTCCGGTCCTCCCGACGGGAGGCGCGCAGCATCGGCACTCAACCGAGCAACCCCGACAGTCTGCCATACGGGGCCATCCGGCCGCCAATCGGGAGCGAAGACTGTACCCCACGTCACGTCAGGCCATGCGCCGGGGCGCACGCGCCTGGCTCGCCCGCCCCCCTTCCCCCGCTCATCCCAAGCGCCGTGCCCGCTCGGTGAGATGACGCCGCTCAGGGGCACTGGTCGTACGGCGTGCCGCCTCCCGGTAGACCTCCGCCGCCGTCTCCCGGTCGCCGAGGAGTTCGAGCAGATGAGCCCGGGTGGCCAGCAGCCGGTGGTGCCGAGCCGTCCTCTTGTCCCGCGCGAGCTCGTCCAGGAGGGCGAGACCGGCCGCCGGTCCGTGGACCATGGCGACGGCCACCGCACGGTTGAGGGTGATCATCGGGTTCGGCCCGGTCCGCTCCAGGAGCTCGTAGAGCGCGAGGATCTGCGGCCAGTCGGTGGCCTGGGCGGTCTCCGCCTCGTCGTGGACGGCCGCGATCGCCGCCTGGAGCTGGTACGGGCCCACCTGGCCCCGGGGCAGGGTGCGGCTGATCAGCGCGACGCCCTCCGCGACGAGCCGGCCGTCCCACCTCCCCCGGTCCTGCTCCGCGAGCGGCACCAGTTCTCCGTGCGGTCCCGTCCGGGCCGGCCTGCGGGCGTCCGTGAGCAGCATCAGGGCCAGCAGGCCCGCCGTCTCGGTGTCCTCGGGCAGCAGCCGGTGGAGCAGCGTCGCGAGCCGGATCGCCTCCGTGGACAGCTCGGGCGCGGTGAGCTCGTCGCCGCCGCTGGCCGTGTAGCCCTCGTTGAAGACGAGGTAGAGCACGTGCCGGACCTCGGCGAGGCGGGCCGTGCGGTCCTCCGGGGGCAGCGTGAGCGACCCGCCCGCCGCCTTGATCGTCTGCTTGGCCCGGCTGATGCGCTGCGCCATCGTCGACTCGGGGACGAGGAAGGCGGCGGCGATCTGCGCGGTGGTGAGACCGCCGACCGCGCGCAGGGTGAGCGCGATGCGGCTGGGCGGGGAGAGATCCGGGTGACAGCAGAGGAAGAGCAGGGCGAGCGAGTCGTCCCGGTCGGAGCCCGGCTCCTCGTCGGCGGCGTGCGCGAGGAGTTCCGAGTCGGGGGTGGCGAGGGCGAGGGCGTCCTCGCGGCGGCGCCGCGCGGCCTCGCTGCGGACCTGGTCGACGAGCTTGCGGGAGGCGACGGTGACCAGCCAGCCGCGCGGGTTCTCCGGGACGCCTTCCCCGGGCCACTGCCGGGCGGCGGCGATCAGGGCCTCCTGGACGGCGTCCTCGCAGGTGTCGAAGGTGCCGTACCGGCGGACGAGCACGCCGAGGACCTGCGGCGCGTACGTGCGCAGCAGGTCCTCGATGCCGGTGGGGCCGCTCACACGTCCGCCGCGGACTCGTGCAGGACCGGCCACAGCTCGACGGGGTCGACGTCCGCGAACGGCATGTCCGCGGCGATCTGCTGGGCCCGCTCCAGGCTGTCGCAGTCGAGCAGGTAGAAGCTGGCCAGGTACTCCTTGGTCTCCAGGTAGGGGCCGTCGGTGACCGCCGGGGCGCCGCCCTCACGGCGTACGAGCTGGGCGGCGGCCGCGTCGGCGAGTCCGTACGCGCCGATCAGCTCACCGCTCTCCCGGTACTTCCGGTTGAAGGCGTCCTGGCGGGCGATCGCCTCGGGCCAGGCCTCGGCCGGGAAGGAGTCCCACTTGGCCTGGCTGCCGTAGATCATCGCGACGTACTTCATCTCGGGTGTCCTCCCCGTCCCGCGCGCCCCTGTGGCGTGCTGTCACCCCTTGGTCGGAGCCGCCGGCCGGTCCTCGACATGATCGACGGCGATCTTCGAAGATCTTTTTCCGGTGGCCGAATCCTGCCACTCGGCGACCCGTCCACACACAACCCCGAGCATCGAATATTCGTCTTGCTGAGGACCGCAAAGCCCAGGGGACGGACCGCGTACGTGACCACAGCACCCCGTCGGCGGGCGGTTCTCGCCGCCGCCCTCGCCGTCACCTCGGCCGTCGCCGGGTGTTCCGTGCCCGAGCCGCGCAGGACCGCCCCGACCGTCGACCCCGCGCCCGGCAAGCCGATCGCCTCCGCGCGGACCCGGCGGGCGCTGCTCCTGCAGGTCGCCGCGCACCCGGACGACGACCTGTACTTCATGAACCCCGACACCCAGCGCCTCCTCGACGCCGGGGTCCCGCTCGTCTCCGTGTACGTGACCGCCGGCGAGCACACCGGCCGGAACCGGATCAAGGGGATGCCGGACACTCCCCCGGACCGCGCCGCCTACTCCTCGGCACGCCACCAGGGCCTGCGCCAGTCGTACGCGGCGGCGCTCGGCCTGCCGATGTTCACGCCCTGGCGGCGTGAGGTGCTCACGCTCCCCGGCGGCCGTCGGGCGGAGACGGACACGCTCACGCACGGTGGACGCCGCATAGAGCTGATCTTCCTCAACCTGCCCATGCACACCAACCGGCGCTACATGGCCCTGCCCGCGCTCTGGCACGACCGCGCCCTGGAGCTGCGGACCCATCTGTCGACCGGTTCGTCCGTCACCCGCTCGGACACCTACGACTACGACCAGCTGGTCGGCGTCCTCGTCGGGCTGCTCCGCCGCTTCCGGCCCACGGTGGTGCACACCCTCGACCCGGATCCGGACGTCCAGACCGGCGACGAGGCCACCCGCAGGCGGGACTCCGAGCAGCCCGGCTACTCCGACCACGGGGACCACACGGCGGTCGCCTCCTTCACCTGGGCGGCGCTGAGCCGCTGGGTCTCGGACGCGGTCCGGGACGGCAACCCGATACCGGCTTTCACGACGACCGCCTTCCGCGGCTACTACAACCGCCATTGGCCCAAGAACCTCCCCCCGCAGGTGCTCAAGGAGAAGGCAGGGCGCCTCGTCCCGTACGGCGGGGACCCCTCCTGGGAGTGCGGAAACCCCTCGGGCTGCGGCGACTACGGCGTCGGCGGCGACCGGCCGCTCACCAACCGCAAGGGCTGGGTCCGCTCCACCCACCACCGCTGGCCGTCCGCCGGCCCGGCGCTCGCCGAGGAGCCGGACGGCCGCCTCACCGCGTACGGAGTGCTGGGTCTGCGCGCCGTCCGCTGGCGGGAGACCGCACCCGGCGTCTGGAGCGAGCCGGCGGACCTCGGCGGCGGGCCGCTCGCACCCGCGCTCGGCTCGGCGGTGCTCGGCGACGGCCGGGTGCTGCTCTTCGGGGTGCGGTTCGCCGCGATCGACGGGCACGGCGGGTCGAACCGGCGCGAGCTGGTGCTCCTGGAGCAGCGCTCCCCCGGCGGCCCGTTCCTGGCCTGGCGCGGGCTCGGCAATCCGGAGCGCGGTGACGACCGGGGCCGTCGGGTCGGCGCCCCGGTGGCGGTCGCGGCCCCCGACGGCCGGGTCCATCTCTTCGTACGGAACGCCGACAAGGGCGTCTCCACCCTGGTGCGGTCGGCGGACGGGTCCTGGAGCCCGTGGCGGACGCTTCCCGGCACTGCGGAGGTCCAGGACGGTCTCGCCGTCTCGCTCGACGCGACGGGCCGGGTGCACCTCCACGCGGCGGGGCGGGAGTCCGTACGCCACTGGGTGGACGGGGTGGAGCGGCCGGAGCCGCTGCCGCTCTCCGGGTCCACGGTGGCGGCGGCCGGAGGCGAGCTGTACTACCGGCGGCCGGCGAGCGGGGAACTCCTGGGCCCGGCGGGCGACGCCGGTCTGGACGGTTACGGGGGTGTGGTCGCGGCGCGCTCCGCGGCGCTCGGGACCGTGCTCCTCGGCACGGACGCACGCGGCCGGGTGCGGGTGCGGGCCGGAGGCCGGCTGCGCACCCGTACGGCGGGGCCGTCGGCGGTGTCGGCCGCGCTGCACCTGGGGACGGGCCGGGCGACCGTGGTGGGTCTGGGCGCGGACGGCCACCCCTGGAGCTGGACCCCCTAGGAGTCGGGAGCGCGAGAAGGCCCCGCACCTTTCGGTGCGGGGCCTTCTCTTTACTGCTCAGCAGCTCGCTGGAGCTACCAGGTCAGATCGCCGATCAGGCGGTGATCTTGACGACCTGGCCGGCGCCGACGGTCCGGCCACCCTCACGGATGGCGAACTTGAGGCCCTCCTCCATGGCGATGGGCTGGATCAGCTCAACGCTCATGGCGGTGTTGTCGCCCGGCATGACCATCTCGGTGCCCTCGGGGAGGGTCACGACGCCGGTCACGTCCGTGGTACGGAAGTAGAACTGCGGGCGGTAGTTGTTGAAGAACGGGGTGTGACGGCCACCCTCGTCCTTCGACAGGATGTAGGCCTGGGCCTCGAAGTTCGTGTGCGGCGTGACCGAACCCGGCTTGATGATGACCTGGCCGCGCTCGACGTCCTCACGCTTGATGCCACGGAGGAGCAGACCGACGTTCTCACCGGCCTGGCCCTCGTCGAGCAGCTTGCGGAACATCTCGATACCGGTGACCGTGGTGGTGGTCTTCTCGGTCTTGATGCCGATGATGTCGACGGTCTCGTTGACCTTGAGGACACCACGCTCGATACGACCGGTGACGACGGTGCCACGACCGGTGATCGTGAAGACGTCCTCGATCGGCATGAGGAACGGCTTGTCGACCTCACGCTCGGGCTGCGGGATGGACTCGTCGACCGCGTGCATGAGGCCGAGGAGCTTCTCGCCCCACTCCTTGTCGCCCTCGAGCGCCTTGAGCGCCGAGACACGGACGACCGGAAGGTCGTCGCCCGGGAAGTCGTACTCGGAGAGGAGCTCACGGACCTCGAGCTCGACGAGCTCCAGGATCTCCTCGTCGTCCACCATGTCGGCCTTGTTCAGGGCGACGACGATGTACGGAACGCCGACCTGGCGGGCCAGGAGCACGTGCTCCTTGGTCTGCGGCATCGGGCCGTCGGTGGCGGCAACCACGAGGATCGCGCCGTCCATCTGCGCGGCACCCGTGATCATGTTCTTGATGTAGTCAGCGTGACCCGGGCAGTCGACGTGCGCGTAGTGACGCGACTCCGTCTGGTACTCGACGTGCGCGATCGAGATCGTGATACCGCGCTGGCGCTCCTCGGGAGCCTTGTCGATCTGGTCGAAGGCCGAGGCCTCGTTCAGGTCCGGGTACGCGTCGTGCAGCACCTTGGTAATGGCGGCCGTGAGGGTCGTCTTACCGTGGTCAATGTGACCGATGGTGCCGATGTTGACGTGCGGCTTAGTCCGCTCGAACTTTGCCTTCGCCACTGAATCCTCCTGCGGAGTGGTTCTGTACGCCTTGCTCATCGGCGCCAGGTGATCTTTGCTGGGATGCCATCCGCCGGGGCCCGATCCCTCGGGTTTCGGGGGCTGAGCCCCGGCGACTGGTGTCAAGCCTAAAGCGTGAACTCGGAAGAGTTACTCGCCCTTGGCCTTCGCGATGATCTCCTCGGCGACGTTCCGCGGAACCTCGGCGTAGGAGTCGAACTGCATCGAGTAGCTTGCGCGACCCGAGGTCTTGCTGCGGAGGTCGCCGACGTAGCCGAACATCTCCGAAAGGGGCACGAGGCCCTTCACGACGCGAGCGCCGCTGCGCTCCTCCATGGCCTGAATCTGACCACGGCGGGAGTTGATGTCGCCGATGACCTCACCCATGTAGTCCTCGGGCGTGGTGACCTCGACGGACATCATGGGCTCGAGGATGACCGGCGAAGCCTTCCGCGCGGCCTCCTTGAAGGCCTGCGAACCGGCGATCTTGAACGCGAGCTCGGAGGAGTCGACCTCGTGGTAGCCACCGTCGAGAAGGATGACGCGGACGCCAGTCATCTCGTAGCCGGCCAGGATGCCGAACTGCATGGCCTCCTGCGCACCCGCGTCGACCGAAGGGATGTACTCCTTCGGGATGCGGCCACCGGTGACCTTGTTCACGAACTCGTAGGAGGCGTCGCCACCCTCGATGGGCTCGATCGCGATCTGCACCTTGGCGAACTGACCGGTACCACCGGTCTGCTTCTTGTGGGTGTAGTCCACGCGCTCGACGGCCTTGCGGATCGTCTCGCGGTACGCGACCTGCGGCTTGCCGACGTTCGCCTCGACCTTGAACTCGCGACGCATGCGGTCGACGAGGATGTCGAGGTGAAGCTCGCCCATACCACCGATGATGGTCTGGCCGGTCTCCTCGTCCGAGTGGACCTGGAAGGAGGGGTCCTCCTCCGCGAGACGCTGGATGGCAACACCCAGCTTCTCCTGGTCACCCTTGGACTTGGGCTCGATGGCGACCTGAATGACCGGCGCCGGGAAGTCCATGGACTCCAGGATGACCGGGTTCTTGTCGTCACACAGCGTCTCACCGGTGGTGGTCTGCTTGAGGCCCATGACGGCGACGATGTCGCCGGCGCCCACCGAGTCGATCTCCTCACGCTTGTTCGCGTGCATGCGGTAGATCTTGCCGATGCGCTCCTTCTTGCCCTTGACGGAGTTCAGCACCGCGGTGCCGGCCTCCAGGCGACCGGAGTAGATCCGGACGAAGGTGAGCTTGCCGAGGTGCGGGTCGCTCGCGATCTTGAACGCGAGGGCCGACAGCGGCTCGTCGTCGGACGGCTTGCGCTTGACGACAAGCTCGGCGTCCTTGACGTCGTGGCCCTCGATGGCCTCGACGTCCAGGGGCGACGGCAGGTAGCGGACGACAGCGTCGAGCAGGGGCTGAACGCCCTTGTTCTTGAACGCGGTGCCACAGAAGACGGGGGTGATCGTCTTCTCGCCGCCACCCTTGCCGGAGGCGATGGTGATACGACGGACAGCCGCGTACAGCTGCTCCTCGGTGGGCTCGACGCCCTCGAGGAAGAGCTCCATGAGCTCCTCGTCGTTCTCCGCGACGGTCTCGACCAGCTTCGCGCGCCATTCGTCGGCGAGCTCGGTGTGCGAGGCCGGGATGTCGACGACGTCGTACATCTCACCCTTGCTGGCCTCGGCGGACCAGACAAGCGCCTTCATACGGACCAGGTCGACAACGCCCTGGAAGTCCATCTCGGAGCCGATGGGCAGCTGCATGACGATCGGGACGGCGCCGAGGCGCTCCACGATCATGTCGACGCAGCGGAGGAACTCGGCACCCGTACGGTCGAGCTTGTTGACGAAACAGATACGCGGCACGCCGTAGCGGTCCGCCTGACGCCAGACAGTCTCGGACTGGGGCTCAACGCCGGCCACACCGTCGAACACGGTGACAGCACCGTCGAGCACGCGCAGCGAACGCTCCACCTCGACGGTGAAGTCGACGTGACCCGGCGTGTCGATGATGTTGATCGTGTGATCGACATTCTCGAGCGGCCAGTGGCAGGTCGTCGCGGCAGACGTGATCGTGATGCCGCGCTCCTGCTCCTGCTCCATCCAGTCCATCGTGGCAGCGCCGTCGTGGACTTCACCGATCTTGTACGAAACGCCGGTGTAGAACAGGATCCGCTCGGTGGTGGTCGTCTTCCCCGCGTCGATGTGCGCCATGATGCCGATGTTGCGCACCTTGGCAAGGTCAAGCGAAGTGGTAGCCATATCGGCTCAGTCTTCTCTCGGTCTCGATGTGGGTTGCGACTACCAGCGGTAGTGCGCGAAGGCCTTGTTGGACTCGGCCATCTTGTGCGTGTCCTCACGCTTCTTGACGGCCGCACCGAGGCCGTTCGAGGCGTCGAGGAGCTCGTTCATGAGGCGCTCGGTCATGGTCTTCTCACGACGGGCGCGGGAGTAACCCACGACCCAGCGGAGCGCCAGGGTCGCGGCGCGGCCCGGCTTGACCTCGATCGGCACCTGGTAGGTGGCGCCACCGACACGGCGGGACTTGACCTCGAGCGAGGGCTTGACGTTCTCAAGCGCGCGCTTCAGCGTGATGACCGGGTCAGCGCCGGTCTTCTCGCGGAGGCCTTCCATGGCGCCGTAGACGATGCGCTCGGCGGTGGAACGCTTGCCGTCCAGCAGGATCTTGTTGATCAGCGAGGTGACAAGAGGAGAGCTGTAGACCGGGTCGATGATGACCGGGCGCTTCGGGGCGGGGCCCTTACGAGGCATTCTTACTTCTCCTTCTTGGCGCCGTAGCGGCTGCGAGCCTGCTTACGGTTCTTGACGCCCTGCGTGTCGAGGGAACCGCGGATGATCTTGTAGCGAACACCCGGCAGGTCCTTCACACGGCCACCACGCACGAGCACGATCGAGTGCTCCTGCAGGTTGTGACCCTCACCCGGGATGTAGGCCGTGACCTCGATGCCGGAGGTCAGACGCACACGCGCGACCTTACGGAGCGCCGAGTTCGGCTTCTTCGGGGTGGTCGTGAACACACGCGTGCAGACGCCGCGACGCTGAGGGGAACCCTCGAGTGCGGGCGTCTTGTTCTTCTCGACCTTGTCCTGCCGGCCCTTTCGGACCAGCTGCTGGATCGTAGGCACTACTTCTCCGGTTTCTGTGTGCCGTCGGTGAAACTAACCTGGAACATTCGCCGACCCACGCGGTCGGGTGTGTCGAATCGCGCGGACCCCTCCACCAGAGTGGAAAGGCGCGGATCACGGTGGCCGATATATGACTCGCCTTGCGGTTGATGACACGCACGCGAGCCCAGGCACACCCCAGGCACAAGGCTTGAGCGTACCTATCGCATGGACTCCGGTCAAAACAAATGCCCACGCGCACGTGGTCCCGGCCGAGCAAGGCCGGGACCAGGCAAGATCATGCGGGGACCGGGGTCAGTCCCGGGCGGTGCGGCGCGGTTCCGGGGCCTCGGCGGGCCCCTCGGCCTCCGTGTCGGGCTCCAGGAACTGGTTCACGACCTTGACGAAGACGCCCATGCGCTCGTCGGGCACCCCCAGCCAGCGGGCGAAGTCCTCCATCGAGGGCTGCCAGTCGCTCGGCGGCAGCAGATCCGCCGCCATCGGGAGCTCCTCGGGCGACACGCGGCCGGACCGGATCAGCATGTCGCGGACCGAGACGCCCAGCAGCGGGGCGATCCTGCGCATGGTCTCCAGGTCGGGCATGCTCTGCCGCTGCAGCAGCCGCGTCACGGCAGCCCGGTGCACCCCGGCCTCGTCCGCGATCCGGGACTTGCCGCCGCCGCGCGGGCTGTCGATGTCGTAGCCACGCTGTCGCATCAGGCCTTCGACCCAGCCTGCGAACTCGTCCAGCCCACGAGTGGTCATGTACAGCTCCTCACTCCACTCCTCCAGGCGCTCAACTCTAGCGTGCTTGCGCGCAAGGAATTACCTGGTTTCGGGTACGCAACGTGTCGAATCGATGAAGGTGGCTCCAGAGGTGCCACACATTTTCTTGTTGCGCGCCCGCACGCAACATGTAAGTCTGGCTCGCCGCCGCACTCGTCGGCCCCCTGAGCCCCAACGGCCCCATCGGCCCCATGGGAGTCCCCGGGAGCCCCGGACCGTGGAGAACCTCTTGTTCCAGCCCGACCCCGCCCCCTGGCAGGCCGCCGCCGCGTGTGCCGGCCTCTCCCCGTCCGTCGTCTTCGCCCGCCGTGCCAAGGAGGCGGCCCCGGCGCTGCGCGCCTGCGCCGACTGCCCCGTCCGCCGCGAGTGCGAGACGGCGGTGGCCCCCGCCGAGAGCTACTTCGACGGCGTCTGCGCGGGCCGCCTCTACCGCAACGGGCGGCCGGCGGACCCGGCGCGCGTCGCGAAGGCGGTCGCCCTCACCCCGACGCTCGCCTGGAGCGGCCGCCGTGGCTGACCGCACGCCCCCCATCGCATCCGTCGAACCGGTGCTGCGTGACATCGCGCTCTGGACCGCTTCCCTCGTACGCCAGTTCCCCGAGCTCGCCGAGGAGCTCGCGCCCGGCCGCCGCGGCCCCGCCGGGAGCGCCCCGGCCCCCTCCCCTGCCGGCCGCGACGAGCAGATCCGCGAGGAGCGCCGTGAGGCGCTGCTGCTCCAGCAGCGGCACGGGCTCGCCGTCCCCGGCCATGGCGCCGCCCCCATCCGGCTGCACGTCTCCGACGCCATCCGCGACATCACCGACGGGGTGGTGGAGCTGGAGGAGGCCGTGTGCGCCCGGCTCGCGCTCCCCCGGCCACCCCGCGCGGGGGTCGTCGACCGGCTCCGGCGGGTGGTGGGACTGCTCGACGCGATCGCCGCCGAGCCGGACCTGGCCCGGCACGTACGGGACGAGATCCGCCGGATGGCCCGGCGCTGCGCCCGGACGCTCGGCGACTCGGAGGCGGTGGTCCGGGTGTCGGGCCGCTGCCCCTGGTGCGACTCGGTGTCGCTGCGGGCCTTCCCCGACCGGCGCGCGGTGCTCTGTGTGAACCCGGCCTGTGTGTGCACGGACGAGGTGTGCGGCTGTCAGGACGACCCCGCCTACCGGCATCTGTGGCCGGAGCGGGAGTGGGAGGAGCTCGCGGCGGCCTCCGGAGCCCTTGCCGAGGAGATCGAGGCGGCGATGGACTCGACGACGAGCACGATCGCGGACCCCACGACGAACGACACGGAGGAGACCTCGTGCTGAGCTCGCTCGCCCTGCCGGCCCTGATTCCGGGACCGCTCGCCGCCGAGGAGGCGGGTGTCGCCCCCGCGACCATCCGCAAGTGGGTCCAGCTCGGTCATCTGCGGGCGGCCGGCAAGGCGGGCCGGGCACAGCTCTTCCGCCTGGAGGACGTCTTCGCCGCCGAGCGTGTCGCCCGCCGCCGTCCCCGTACCGCCTGACTCCCCCCGTACGAGAAGCGCCCCCGTCCAGGAAGGACGGGGGCGCTTTCTCATGCCGCTTTCTCATGCCCTCAGGAATCGGTCGAGGGAGGCCGTGAAGGCGGCGACGAAGCGGTCGCGGGTCTCCTCGGGGACGCGGTCCAGGGAGAGATAGGGGTTGAGGTCTTCCAGTTCGACGAGGAGCAGCTCGCCGCCGGGGGCGCGGCAGGCGTCCACGCGCTGGATGCCGTGGTCGAGGGTGTTCCAGTCGACGAAGCGGCGGGCGAAGGCGAGGTCGTCCTCGGTGGGCTCGTACGGCTCCAGAACCCAGCGGCGTTCGGGGTCGGGGGCGTGGAGGGCGTACTGGAAGAGGTCGTCGACGAAGTAGAAGGAGACCTCGTACCGGAAGTCGATGCGCGGCTGGACGAGGAGGCCGTCGTACGCGAGGCCGGCGAGTTCCTCGTACGCCAGGAAGCGCAGGCCTATCGAGTCGGCCCCGGCCTTGGGCTTGACCGCGTACGCGGTGGCGGCGGGCAGCCGGTGGAGGTCCTCGGGCCGGTCGACGGTGGGGATGACGGGGTATCCGGCGGTGGTCAGGTCGAGCAGGTACTGCTTGCCGGCCATGTCGCCGCGGCCGTGGAGCGGGTTGTAGACGCGGGTGCCCTCGGCCAGGGCGCGCTCACGGAAGGCGTCGTACTCCTTCTGGTAGCCGAGGACCGGGCCGCTGTTGCGTACGACGACGGCGTCGAAGCCGTCCATGAGCGCGGCGGCGTCGAGCGGATGACAGATCGCCAGGTCGAAGGTCTCGCGCAGCCGGGCGGTGAGGTGGATGTCCTCGTCGCAGTAGCGCCGTCCACGGGCCGGGTAGGCGAGGTCGGTGACGTACAGAAGGCTGGGGCGGGCGGGCACGGGGCGGCTCCTCGGTCGGTGGCCGCCAACCTATCCGGCGCCTGTCCGGGCCCCGCGCGTAAGGACCCGCGGAGGGCCGTGCAGGGGATGGGCGAACGAGGATTTGTCGACCGTCCAGAACTAGTTGCGTGCGCGCACGCTCTCTGTCACAGTTGGTGCAGCGGCGGAGCTGCGCCCGAACAACGGGCGGCGGCTTCGCCGTTCGCCGTCCGGGTGCGCTGCCGCGCCCCGCCCCCTCCCGCCGGAGCGCCCTGGGCGGCACCCCGTCCCGCACCCCTCACCCGAGGAGAAACCGTCATGACCACTCCCCCGAGTGCATTCCCGGACGTCGAGAAGCTGGTCGTCGACGTCCTCAAGGCCGATCCGGCGCTCGCCGGCGCGACCATCGCGGTCAACGCGCCGGCGGGCTTCGACGGCACCCAGCTCGCCGTCCTGGTGAACCGCCGCGGCGGCGCCTGGATCGGCGACCTGCACGTCGACATGCCGCTGATCGAGTTCGAGGTGTACGGGCCGACCAAGAACGCCGCCCACGTCCTCGCCAACGGCGCCCGCCGGGCCCTGCTCGCCACCATCGGCAAGCAGATCGGCGCCAACAACGTCGTCCACGACGTCGAGGAGCAGGACGGGCCGCGCTGGCTGCCCGACTACCTCTACCGGGGCGCCAACCGCTACCTGTGCGTCATCCGCCTCTCCCTGAGCGTGTTCTAGCCGCTCGCCCCGAGCGCCCAGTCGCTCGCCCCACAGACCAGGCCTCGCCGTCCGGCGGGGCCTTTGCCGTACCCGGACAGAGCGTCCGGGGCGGTCAGCCTCTCACCAAGGAGAAACACACCATGGCAGGAAACAACTCGGCCGAGATCCGCGTCGCCGGTACCGGCAAGCTCTACGTGGCCGACGCGGGCACCTCCGCCCCGGCCACGTTCGGCACCGACTCCGCCGCCGACTGGTCCGGCGCGGGCTGGAAGGACCTGGGCTTCACCTCCGGCGACGGCGTCACCTTCTCCAAGAAGGACAAGCTGGAGCCGATCGACTCGTGGCAGTCGGTCTCCCCGATCCACTTCATCTACTCCAGCCGTGACCTCTCGCTGAAGTTCTCGCTGCTCCAGTTCAACGAGGACACGCTGCCGTTCTTCATGGGCGGCGACGCCGTCAAGGCGGAGCCGACCCCGGCCGTCGACACCTACCGCTACGAGATCGCCGAGCGTCCGTTCGCCGACGTGCGTGCCCTCGGCCTGGAGTTCACCGACGTCAAGGCCGGTGGCACGACCGCGGTCAAGTACCGCTTCATCATCCCGCGCGGCCAGGTCACGGCCACCGACGACATCAAGCTGGCCCGCAAGGCCGCGTCGCAGCTGGGCGTCACCTTCACCGCCATGTCGAAGGGCGACGGCAAGCCGCTGGCGACCTTCCTCATGAAGGACAGCCAGTACTCCGCGACCGTCTGATCCCTTCTCCAGGGGCGGGACGGAGAGATCCGTCCCGCCCCGCCCCTCTCCTCTTCACTCACTCGAACAAGGAGTACGCATCACCATGGCCCGTTTCGACGTCAACGCAGCCCGCGCCCAGCGGCAGGAGGCCCACGGCCGCGCCTGGTCCTTCGAGCTGGACGGCGAGAGCTACACCCTTCCGACCGAACTGAGCCGTGCGACGGCCAAGGCGCTGCGCAAGCTCGACGACAACGACGTGGACGGCTTGCTCGAACTCCTGATGGGTGAGAAGCAGTTCGCTCGCTTCGAGCAGCACGACGTCACCATGCAGGACATCGCCGCCATCCTGGAGGCCTACGGCAAGGAGACCGGGCTCGGCCTGGGGGAAGACTGAGCCTCGTCGAGTTCGTCGACGAACACGCCGAGGCCCTTGAGGCGGACCTGCTCCGCTACTACTCCATCGATCTCCTCGACTGGCACCGCGGCACCCTCTCCAGCCGCCGGGTCCTGGCGCTGATCAAGAACCTGCCGCAGGACAGCGCCGTCCAGCGGGAGCTCCACGGCGAGTCCGCGGAGTGGTCGATCACCGATCACCTGCTGGCCGCCACGGTGGACCATCTGGCCGTCGCCAACTGGATGTTCCTGTGCGTCAACGGCGGCGAGGACGGCGACCAGCCCGATCCGCCGGAGCCCGTTCCCCGGCCGGGCGGTCCGGACCGGGACGACGACGGCGCGGACACCGACGAGAACGGGCGGAGCGCGCGTGCCGAGGAGAGCACGGACGTGTCTCCCCATGCCCTCGCCCGGTTCTTCGGGTGACCCCGCGGCCCCCGGAGGCCGTTCCCGTCAGGGAGCGGACTCCGGGGGCGCTTCCCGTGCTCGCTCGCCGGAGAGTTCCTTCTCCAGGGCCTTGGCGCGCTCGGACAACGACCCCCGGCGCCCCTTGCCCGGACGCGGCTCCGGGTCGGCGGCCTCCTGGTCACGGCGGTCGGCGTTCGGGCCGTTCTGTACGGGTACCCCGGCGAGCGGCGGCACGATCGGGCGTCCGCCCTTGCCGCGGACGACCTTCCGTACCGGCTGGGCGCTCCTGCGGGTGCGGCTCTCCTGGGCGGTCAGGAGGACGTCCGGGTCCGAGCCCGGATCGGGGCCCGAGGTGTGCTCGGGTTCCGGTTCGGGCCGCTGTTCGAACAGCTCGCGTTCCCTGCGTACCCGCTCCTCGGCCTCGACCACGGCGGGCGGCGGTTCGAGGAGCCGGGCGAAGGGCAGCGCGATGACCCGGGCGCCGTCCTGTCCGCCGTCGATCCGGCGCTCGGGCCGGCGGATTCCACGCGCGTCACCCTGGCCCTGGGAGTAGGCGTCGGCGACGCGCTTCTCGTATTCCCGTCGTATGCGCGGGAGTTCGTCCGACACCGCTTCGGCCCAGCCCGCGGTGAACGCGGCCGTTTCCCGGCGGTCGACCTCGGACCGGGGCATCACGACGAGGTCCTCGGTGGCGTACCCGTGGACCAGGACGAGCTCGGAGAGGCGTGCGAAGAGATGGGGCAGATCGGGGTGGGACGCGAGCCAGTCGACGACTCGCTCCCGCCGGTTGGCTCCCGGCTCCGTTTCCATGCGTCAGCACTGCCTTCCAGCCCCCTGGGGTCCCCGCGCGCCCCTCGCGCCCCCGCGCCCCGAGGTGGTCCGGTCCGGAGAGCGCCTTCCAGGTTACCCGGTCGAACAGAAGGTCCGATCAGCCGCCAACCCGTTCGGGAATCAGGCAAGAAGACACGCCGTCAGACGTTTCCCGCTCGACAAACCCCGAACAGGTGTTCCACACTCTGTTCGCACAAGAGTTCGAACACGTGGTGCCCCCGCTCCTCTGATCCGCGGCGCCGCCACACACGCACGGGCAAGCAACCGGAAGGCAGGCGTCCATGACCCAGCAGGCCGAGGCATCGCGACCGCAGATCCCTCTCCAGGACCGCCTCCGCCAGCTCCTCGACGGACCCACCGCCCTCGACAAGAGAGCGTTGCTCGGCACGCTGTACGCCGAGGTCAACCGGCGTGAGGCGGTCGCCTACGCGGCCGGCTGGAACGACGCCCTCGCGACGGTGCGGCGCGGCCCGCGCCGCACCGAGGACGCCTAGCCGGCCTCCCGCTGCCCCTACGAACGAGCCCCTGCCGGGACCGGCAGGGGCTTTTCGGCGCTTGGCCGTCACCGGCCGGAAGCGGAGTGACTCATGGCAGAAGTGACAACGGAGGATCTGTCGATCCAGATCGGCAGCCTCCGGCACTACCTCACGAAGGTCGACCACAATTCGCTGCCCACCACCGAGTGGATGAAGCAGCAGCTGGCACCCGTCAACAAACTGATCGAGGACCTCAAGGCGGAGCAGGAGAAGGTCGCCGAGGAAGTCGTCAAGGCCCCCTGGGAGCAGGTCCTCGAACAGCTGGGCCTCGGCTCCGTGGCCGAGATCATCAAGAAGTTCTCCGAGGAAGGCATCATGGCCGCCGTCGGGGCCGCCTTCGTCGCCCTCGGCGGCATGATCGTCCCCATCCTCCTCACCGCGCTCGGCGCCTTCATCGTCTTCCAGCTGCAGAAGTGGCACGCCGGCAGGAGCGCCACCAACGAGACGTTCGGCCCGCGTGCGGACGGCAGCTTCGGCCGACGGAACTTCTCGGAGATCGAGGCCGAGAGAAACGGCGTCGCCCCCGGCGGCATGGCCGACATCCCCGCGGACGCCAACTTCGACGAGCTGCGCGGTCAGCTCGAACGGCTGAACCCGCACCTCGCGAAGTTCAACCTCCACGCCCCCTCGTTCGTCTCGAACTTCCGCAAGATGCCGACGAAGGGCGCGGCCGCGAAGGCGGACGTCGTCGAGAAGATCGCCCTGGCGGTCAAGGAAGTCGACCACCAGAACATGGCCCTGGTCGCCAGCGGCATGGGCAAGATCAACGGCGCCGTGAAGAACGCGAACCCCCGGAAGACCTCCTCGTTCGCCAAGGCCATCGGGAAGCTCAAGCTCGCCATGGACGGCCTGGAGGTCGACAAGGTCCCCAAGGCCGGGACCCTCGGCCAGGCGGCCGACAACGCGAAGCGGCTCGCCGACAACACCGGGACCCTCGCGCAGAAGATGCGCGACTTCGCGGCCACGGTCCGCAGCATCAACGACGAACTCGGCGCCACCGCCTGATCCCCACCCCACCGCGAAAGGAGGTACATCCATGTCTCTCGTCAGAAACCTGAAGAACGCGTCCACCGCCCTCGGCAACCTCAAGACGCAGGCGTCCAACGCCGGCACCTCGGTCAAGAAGGTCGGGGACGCCGGCAAGTCGGCATCCGGCCAGCTCAAGACGCTCCGTACCAACGCCCAGGGCTCCGGCACCCAGCTCAAGAACCTCAAGACCGCCTCGGAGCAGGCCGAGCGCGCCATGAAGAAGGCCGGCGACACCGCCCAGTCGGCCGGCGGCAAGCTCGGCAAGTACGAGTCCGGCGCCGGCAAGGCGGCCAAGGGCCAGGACAAGCTCAACCGGTCCATGAAGGGCAACTTCCTGGTCCGGCTGCTCGAACTCTTCATGCCGCTCATCGAGTCGATCGTCGAGATGGCGTTGCGCTCGAAGACGATGCAGACGGTCCTGAAGAAGGCGTTCAGCGCCATCAAGACGGTGATCAGCTCCGTCATGAAGGCCATCGGGCCGATCATGCAGAAGGCCGGATCGCTCATCAAGACGGTCTGGAACGGCATCAAGAAGGCCATCTCCACCGTCGTCAAGGCCGTCGCGACCGTCGTCAAGACCTACGTGAACATCTGGAAGACGGTCATCACCACGGTGATGAAGGCCATCAAGACCGTGATCAGCACGGTCTGGAACGGCATCAAGGCCGTCATCACCCCGGTGGTGAACTGGATCAAGTCCGCGATCCCGAACGCGTTCACCGCCGTCAAGGACAAGATGTCGTCCGTCTGGAACGGCCTCAAGGACATCGCGTCCCGGGCGTTCAACGGCATCAAGGACGGCGTGAAGTCCCCGATCAACGCCGTCATCGGCCTGATCAACGGGATGATCGGCAGCCTGAACCGGGTGAAGGTCAGCGTCCCCGGATGGGTGCCGGTCGTCGGAGGCAAGACCTTCGGCGTCAACATCCCGACCATCCCGATGCTCGCCACCGGTGGTGTCGTCATGCCCCGGCACGGCGGTGTCCCGGCGATCCTCGCCGAGGCCGGCGAGGCCGAGGCCGTCCTCCCGCTCTCCAAGCTGGACCGGCTCCTCGCCCAGACCGCACGCCGTGCCCGCGCGGCCCAGGGCAACCAGGCCGTGGGCGCCGGTGCCGGACTGCACATCGAGCACTACCACGCGGCCCGGAACAGTGACCCGCACGCGACCGCCGACGCGCTCATGTACCTCGTGAAGGCGCGTGGAGCACGCGCATGAGCGCCGTGGCCCCGGGCGCCATGCCGAACTTCCGGGCGGTCGTCCCGACGGTGAGCTCCCTGTCACGAGGGCTCGGTGACGCGAGGGGCTCGCTGCGGCGGTTCTCCCAGAACGTCCGGCAGGCGACCGGCGGGATCGGCGGCCTCGCCACCGTCCTGCGCACGAGCGACACCGCCCTCAAGAGCCTCGGCGGGAACGCCTCCGGAGCCTCCACCGCCATGGGCCGGATCCGCAGGTCCACCGCACCCGCGGGCGTCCGGCGGATCGGCACCGCGGCCGGCAAGGCCCGTACCGCCGCCGGAAAGATCGGCACCGGCGCGGGCGTGGCCCTCGGCATCCTCCTGCCGCTGCTGCCCATCACCGACGTCATCACCGGTCTCATGGACACCTTCGGCACCGTCATGACCATCGCCTCCCTCGCCATGACAGGCGTCAACGTCGCCATGCGGGCCAACCCGCTCGGCTTCCTCGTCGGCCTGATCGTGCCCATCGCGGCGTACCTGATCGAACTCGCGGTCAACTCCGAGACCGGCCAGCGGCTGATCAAGCAGGGCATGCAACAGGCGCTGAAGGGGTTCCAGGCCGTCTGGAAGTTCCTCCAGCCGATCATGAGGCTCCTCGGCCAAGCCGTGGGCACCTACTTCAAGGCCTATCTGACCCTGTTCAAGACCGCGCTCAAGATCGTCGGCGCGGCCATCGAGGGAATCTCCAAGCTCCGCTCCACCGTCTCCTCCGCCACGAACGCCCTCCGCGGCATCGCCTCGAACACGATCGGCGGCATCAAGAGCGCCGTCCAACCGGTCGTCACCTGGGTCACCGACAAGGTGCCCGGGTTCTTCCGTACCGCCAAGGACGCCGTGAGCAACGCGATGCGCGGCATCGGCGACCTGGTCAAGGGCGCCCTCAGCGCCGTGATCGGCGTCGTCAAGGGGCCGATCAACGGTCTGATCGCCTTCGCCAACTGGATCATCGACGGGCTCAACAAGCTGAGCTTCGAGATCCCCCTCACCGGCAAGAAGTTCGGCGTCGAACTCGACAAGCTCCCCATGCTCGCCGAGGGCGGCATCGTCTCCCCCGGCTCCGCGGACGACTACCGCATCGACTCGCTCGCGCAGCTGGAGAACCGCCGCATCCCGGCCCTCACCGAGACGCCCCGCCCGCCGCACCGCATCCGGGACTTCCACGAGGAGCCCGGCGCCGGCCCCCGGTCGACCGCCGAGGACCTGCTCTTCCTCGCGGCCGCCCATGCCTGAACGCGCCCCGGCCGACCGCGCCCCTGCCCCCGCCATGTCCGACCGCGCTCCGTCCGACCCGGCCATGCCTGACCGCGCCACTCCCGGCACACCGTCCGAAGTGCGCGCCCCATCCGAAGTGAGGTGACGGCCCCATGGCCGAGACCACGACCCCCTACGCCGGAAGCAACTTCACCGCCGACCTCGCGCCCGGCTCGCTCATCACCCAGGACGGGCAGATGCAGTGGGCCGGGCTTCTCATCGGGCCCGGCACCCCGTTCGCCGTCGACAAGTCCGGCCTGTCGGGCTGGGAGGACCTGCCCGAGTACGACTCCTCGGACGCCGACCGGCCGACCTCCCACGGCGCCTGGCCTGGCTCCCGGTACGCCAAGCCGCGCAAGGTCGGCGGCACGATCGTGCTGATGCCGGAGTGGAACCAGGCCACCGAGGCCGTCCGCGCCCTGCGACAGTCGCTCGCCCTGCTCGACGAGGAGCGCTGGCTCACCGTCCGGCTGCACGGCGAGATGCTCGCCGTGCGCGCCCGGATCGCGCAGCGCGTGGTTCCCGCGGACCAGGGCTTCGCCACCCAGGGCAGCTCGCGCATGTCGATCCAGTGGCTGGCCTCCGACCCGCGCCGGTACGTCGTCAACGAGCAGCTCGCCACCGCCACCGCCCCGCAGCCGGAGTCGGGCCTCACCTGGCCGCTGATCTGGCCGCTCTCCTGGGGCCAGGCGAAGAGCACGGGCGACGCCGTCGTCGAGAACATCGGTTCCGCCCCGGCGCACCCGGTGATCGTCTTCCGCGGCCCCTGCTCCATGCCGACCGTCACCGAGCGGACCAGCCGGCGGCGACTGCGGTACGGGATCGATCTGGCGGCCGGCGACGAGCTCGTCATCGACACCCGCGCCGGCACGGTCCTGCTGAACAACTCGGCCTCCCGGCTGCACACCGCGATGGCCGACTCCAGCCCGGAGGAGCTCTTCGTCCTGGACCCCGGCCGTACGGAGCTGTCCTTCCGGCCCGACGAGGCGACCGAGGACGCGCTGATGACGGTGCGCTGGCGCAGCGCCGAATGGTGACCTGCGCCCGCACGGTGACCGGCCGCCGCACGGTGGCCGGTCACCGAACCGTTCCTTCCCCCCGGAACCGAACCGTTCCCTCCGCCGGACCGGGAGCAGCCGGACCGCGGCCTTCCCCCGACGCCACGACCCCCTTCTCGGAGAGGTGACCCCATGACCGTACGTGCCGCTTGGCTCCAGCCCACCGGCCAGACCCGCGAGGACACCCGTCTGACCCTCGCCGCTCTGCTCACCCCCAGCGGGCAGAGCGCCGAGGAGACGCCACTGCGCTCGCGGCCGGGCATCGTGCCCGGCGGCTTCGTCCTCGCCGCGTCGACGCCCATGCAGTGCACGATCGGCAACGGTCGCGCGATCGTCCAGGGCAAGGACACCGCCCAGGGCGCCTACCTCGTGGCCGTGACCGCGCCGGAGATCCTGACCCTCGCGGACGGCGACCCGCAGTACGACCGGATCGACCTGATCGAGCTGGCCGTGGTGGACGACGCCTACGACCGGACGGGCGCCACCGAGGCGGTGGTCCGTCTGGTCAAGGGCACCCCCGCGGCCTCCCCGACCGCCCCTGCGAGCGGCCCCGGCAGCACGATCCCGCTGTACACGGTCCTGGTGCGCAAGGGCACGTCCGCCGGCACCGGCGGTGTCCAGTGGAGCACCGCCGATGTGACCACCATGCACTGGCCGGTCGTCGCCCTCGGCGGCATCATGCCCACCAGCGGCTACAAGGGCGCCTACGTCGGCCAGTACCGGGACGCCTCGGGCCTCCTCCAGCGCTGGGACGGCACGACCTGGGTGTCGTACGCCAAGCCCATCGGCGGGATCGCCCCCAACGGCACGGTGACCACGGGCAGTTACGTCGGTCAGTACCGGGACAACGCGGGTGTGCTGCAGCGCTGGGACGGCACGGCCTGGCAGTACGCCGAGGGCAAGTCGTCGATCCTGTTCAGCGTCTCGCAGACGGCGCAGTCCACCGTCCCACCCAACACGTGGTACACGCTCGGCTTCCAGACCGTCGACGTCGACGACGCGGCGGGCTGGTCCGGCGGCTCCTACTACCGCGTCCCGCGGACCGGCTGGTGGCGCCTCTCCGCCCACGTCGCCTGGGCCCCCGACTCCTCGGCCGGCATGCGCGGCGCCCGGATCCTCGTCGACAGCGTCGGCGTACCGCGCTGCACCTGGCTGACCCCGGCCGGCGCCGGCGCCGTGGTCGTCGGCGGCCAGGGCCTGATCAAGCTCAACGCCGGAAGCATCATCCAGGTCGCCGCCTACCAGACCCACGACGTGGCGGTGAAGACCCTCGGCGGCTCGGGCTACGCCGGCAACCTCTCCGCCGAGTGGATCAAGTCCTGACCCCCACCCCCTCCCTGTCGAACGGAGAAACCCCATGAACCTGCGCAGCAGCTGGGTCGCCGAGACCGGCCAGACCCGCGAGGACACCCGCCTCACCCAGACCGGCGTGACCACCCTGACCAACCCCGTCCAGGTCCGCTCCGGCGTCCTGCCCGGCTCCTACGACGGCCTGTACCGGCTGTCCGGCTTCTGGACCTTCGGCTCGGCCGCGATGACCGCGACCGTCTCCGAGGGCCGGGCCGTCATCCAGGGCGAGATCTCCCAGGGCGTCTACCCGGTGACCCTGCCGACGTCCGAGGCGGTCACCTTCGCGCCGGGCGACGCCCTGTACGGCCGGATCGACCTGCTCGTGGTGAAGATCTACGACAACCTCTACGACTCCTCGAACCGCAACGAGGCGAAGATCGAGATCATCCAGGGCGTCCCGGGGCAGACCCCGCAGGCCCCGGCGGTCCCGCCGCGCAGCCTCCCGCTGTACGAGGTGACCGTCCCGGCCGGCGCCAGCGCGGGCAACGGCGGCATCCCGTGGGCCTCCTCGCTCAAGGACCTGCGCACCCCGGTCGTCGCGCTCGGCGGCATCCTGCCCGTCGAGGGCCCGGTCCTGCCGGGCGCCTACCCGGGTCAGTACCAGGACTCCGGCGGCGCCCTCCAGCGCTGGGACGGCGGCGCCTGGGTGTCGTACCCGTCCGCGCTCGGCGGCATCATCCCGAACTCCGCCTCCACCACTCCCGCCAGCTACACCGGCCAGTACCGCGACACGGTGGGCGGCCAGCTCCAGCGGTGGAACGGTACGGCGTGGGTGCCGGTCGTGACCGGCCCGTACTACGCCGACAACACCGACTACGGCGACACCACGTCGACCACGTACACCCCGACGCTGGCCGCCCGCGCCACCAACCCGATCGCGCTCACCTTCGTCGCCCCGCCGTCGAAGTCCGTCCTCGTCACCTTCGGCGCCCGGATGAAGTCGGCCAACACCCACTACGGGTTCATGGCGCTCAAGCTCACCCAGGGCGCCACGGTCGTGAACGACCTCAACGACGAGTACGCGGCGATCGTCGCGAGCGACACCACGGTCTCGGTCTCCGCCATGCGCCGCCTGTCCGGGCTGACAGCGGGCCAGAGCTACACGTTCACGGCCTACTTCAAGATCGCGCCCAACACCACCTCCATCAAGGCCGGCTTCGACAACACCTTCATCCGCGTCGACCCGCAGTTCTGACACCGGCCCACCCACCCGACAGGAGAATCCCATGGCACTCCGCAGCGGCTGGCTCCCGCCGACCGGGCAGACCCGTGTCACGACCCGCCTCACCGCCCACGGCGCCACCACCCCGGTCAACCCGCTCGCCTCGCGCTCCGGCATCCTGCCCGGCTCGATCGAGGGCCAGTACCGGGTCGGCGGCCTCTCGATGACCTCCAGCGGCCCGATGACCGCGACCGTCCACCACGGACGCGCGGTCATCCAGGGAGCGGACAACCAGGGCGCCTACCCCGTCACCCTCGACGAGGACACCGTGGTCACCTTCGGCGACGGCGACCCGCTCAACCCCCGGCTGGACCTCGTCGTCCTGCGCGTGTACGACGACGAGTTCGACGCCCTGACCAGGAACGAAGCCGTCCTGGAGATCGTGCGGGGCACACCGAAGGCGGTACCGGTCGCGCCCGCCGCACCCCCGCTCTCACTCCCCCTCTGCCAGGTCAGGGTGAAGGCGGGCGCCTCCGCCGGCACCGGCGGCATCGACTGGGCGGGCGGGGCCCTCACCGACCTGCGCACCACCCTCGTCGGCGTCGGCGGCATCCTGCCCGTCTACAACAACGCCGGAGTGCCGGGCTCCTACCCGGGCCAGTACCAGGACAACGACAACTCCCATTTCCTCCAGCGCTGGGACGGCACCTCCTGGGTCGCGTACCCGAAGGAGATCGGTGGCGTCGTCCCCACCGGGACGACGCTCACCACCGGTGGCTACCCCGGCCAGTTCCGCGACAACGCGGGCGTGCTCCAGCGCTGGAACGGCAGCGCCTGGGTGAACTACCAGCCGCCCGTGGAGGTGGAGACGATCACGACGGGCGCGACCGCGCTCACCGGCTGGACGCTGATCTCGTTCAGCGCCCGCCGCACCCGCGGCATCGCCACCGTCACCGCCACCGTCACCCGCAACGGCGCCGACATCTACGCCAACAGCGCCGGCAACATCAACGACGAGCCGCTGTTGACGCTGCCCGTCGGCTGGCGCTGCGTCCTCGACCTGGAGGCCGCCGCCGGCGACGGCTTCGCCTCCGGAAGCGCCTACTTCTCCCCCAACGGACAGGTGGTGCTGCGCACCTGGTCGTCGAACGGCGCTCTCACGGCCGGCCGAAACGTCCGCGTCTCCGCCACCTACGTGCTGTGAGGTCCCACCGATGACAATCGACACGCCCTACCGGGCGATCTTCTGCGACCTGCTGACCGACACGACCCTGGACATCCTGCCGCTGCGGGACGTCCAGTGCGACGACTACATCGGCCGGGCCGGCTCCCTGTCCGGCACCATCCCGCTCTCCGACCGGGCCATCGCCGAGCGCGCCCACAAGGTCCAGGCGGGCCGCACCGCGGTCTATCTGGAGCGCGGCGGCGACCTGTGGTGGGGCGGCATCGTCTGGACGACCAACCTGCAGAGCAGCGACCGCGGGGTGCTGACCCTGGGCATCCAGGCCGCCACCTTCGACTCGTACGCGACCCGGCGCCGCATCCGCAGGCCGATCACGTTCAACCTGCCGACGGACCAGTTCGACATCGCCCGCACGCTCTGGGCCGACCTCTCGGCGGGCCTGGGCAAGAGCGGCGTCGTGGCCGGCACCGACCCGTCCGACATCCTGCGGACGGCGTCCTGGCGGTTCGGCGACGAGACCGTCTACCAGGAGGCGCTCGACCAGCTCGCCTCCCAGGCGAACGGCTTCGAGTACCAGATCCTGGTCTACCGCGACCCGACCGACGGCACGCGCGTGCGCCAGCTGCGGCTCGGCTCGCCCAAGATCCGTACCGGCGCGACCGACATGGTCTTCGACCGGCCCGGCACCATCCTCAGCTACTCGTTCCCCGACGACGCGACCCGGGGCGGCACCGCCGCCGTGGCCCGCGGCGCCACGACCAACACGAACGCCGCCTCGGAGTCCCGGCCCACCTGTTCCGAGGTGAAGCTCAGCCCGCAGCACGCGGACTGGCCGCTGGTCGACCTGTCCTCCGACCACAACGACATCAGCGACGTCGACACGCTCAACTCGCTGGCCCTGGCGCAGGTCACGGCGGCGAGCGGCTCCGTACTGATCCCCGAGATCAGCATCCGACTGGGTGGCGGAATCGTTCCGCCCGCCCTCCTCGGCCGTACCGCCAGGATCCGGATCACCGACGAGTGGCACCCCCAGGGGCTCGACGCCCGCTACCGGATCGTCGGCGTCAAGTTCCGGCCGCCGGAGCGCGGCCGCCCCGACACCGCCGAGCTCAGCCTTGAGGAGGCCTGATGGCCCAGCTGCCCGAGGACATCATCGACCGGCTCATCCAGATGGAGCGCCGGATCCAGGCACTGTCCACCGCGGTGAACACCCGCCCCCCGATCACCGAGGTCGTCAACGGCTCGCTCACCGTGCGCCGACAGCCCAACCCCGACGACCCGACGACCTCCGTCACCGTCACCCAGATCAACAGCAGCGGGCCCGGCTCCGCCAAGCCGGTCCTGCGGGTCAACGACGCCTACGGCCACGAGATCCTCTCGGACGACATCATCACCGGCGGTCTCGCCCGGCCCTGGCTGTCGATGCTCCCGCCGCAGGACCTGGCCTCCGCGAACTGGCCGGCCACCAGCGCCACCGGATGGACCACGATCGCCCAGTCCCAGAACCCGATCTGGCAGCCCAAGATGCGCCTGCGCATGCTCACCCGGGTCTCCGCCTCGGCCACCGGCCAGATCCGGGTGATGGTCAACGGCCTCCAGTTCGGCGCGACCGTCGCCGCCGGCACCGTCTTCGACACCACCGACCTGGTCACCGCCGACATGCAGACCAACTTCGGCAAGGACCTGACGGTGGAGATCCAAGGCATCGTGACCAGCGCCTCCGGCACGGTCTACGCCAAACCGATCCTGATGTACGGCCGCCAGACCTGACCTGCCCCACCCCCTGAGAGGAGCCACCATGATCCCCGACCCGAACCACCCCTGGGGCCTGCCCATCGACTACGCGGGCCGCGGCACCGTCACCGAGAACGGCCACACGATCGGCGTCCGCCTGTACGACAACACCCTCGGCGGCCCGCTGGAGCCCGACCCGATGACCGGCGAGTTCCCGGCCGTGTACGTCACCGCCCAGATCAGCGAGACCGGCGAGACCGGCGCCTTCCTCCGCGGCTACGGCCTGGTCACCGTCAACCCGGCCAACGGCAACCCGGCTGTGCCCGACCCGACCGCGGTCCAGCGGGCCGTCGAGGCCTCGCTCGCCGACTTCGAGACCCGTCGACTGGCCTACGCCGCGCTCTGCGCCGCCTGGGTCCCCGCCGCCCCCGAACCGGACCCCGAGCCGACCCCGGAAACGCCCGCGGCCCCGTAACCACCCCGCCGCTCACCCGTACGCCCGCCCTCCGTGCGGGCCTTTCTCATGTCCGGAGGACATCAGATGGCCACTCCCCTCCCCGCGGACTGGCTCGTCGCCGCGCTCCGCGCCGAAGGCGTCACCGTCGTCGAACACCCCGGCTGGCGCACCCACAACCGCAACCACGCCGGCGCCTGGGGTCCGGTCGCCGGCGTGATGATCCACCACACCGTCAGCTCCGGCACCACCTCGTCCGTCGAGATGTGCTTCAACGGCTACGAGGGCCTGCCCGGACCCCTCTGCCACGGCGTCATCGCCAAGGACGGCACCGTCCACCTCGTCGGCAACGGGCGCGCCAACCACGCCGGCGGCGGCGACCCGTCCGTCCTCCAGGCCGTGGTCACCGAGACGTACGGCGACCGGCCGCCGACCCCGCGCGCCCACCAGGGCAGCGAAGGCGCCGTCGACGGAAACTCCCGCTTCTACGGCTTCGAGTGCATCAACCTCGGCAACGGCTCCGACCCCTGGCCGGCCGCCCAGCTCGACGCCATCGAACGGGTCTCCGCCGCCCTGTGCCGGGCCCACGGCTGGGGCGCCAAGTCCGTCATCGGCCACCTGGAGTGGTCCGACTGGAAGAGCGACCCCAAGGGCTTCGGCATGCCGACCCTCCGCCAGCGGGTCCAGACCCGGCTCGCCAAGGACCCCGCGAAGAACACCCCCGACAGCGGAAAGCCCGCCGTCCCCCGCCTCCAGCCGTTCCCGGGCACCTCGTTCTTCCGCAAGGAGACGAGCTCCCCGGTCATCACGGCCATGGGCCGCCGACTCGTCGCCGAGGGCTGCTCCGCGTACACCGTCGGACCCGGCCCCCGCTGGAGCGAGGCCGATCGGCTCAGCTACGCGAAGTGGCAGCGCAAGCTCGGCTTCCGCGGCTCCGACGCCGACGGCATCCCCGGCGCCGCGTCCTGGAGCGCGCTGAAGGTCCCGCACACGAAGTAGCCACCGCACCAGAGGAGACCCCCGATGTCCGATGCCGCCAAGCGCACGGCCCGCACCGTCCTCCAGTCCGCCGTCGGCATCGCCGTCGTGCTCCCCGCGATCGTCGACGCCTCCGGTGTCCCCGCGACCCTCCCCTGGGTCGCCGGGGCGCTGGCCGTCGCCGGCGGTCTCGCCCGGGTGATGGCCCTGGATGTGGTGCAGACCCTGCTGCCCTCCTGGCTCCGCAGCGACGGCAGCGACGCCGGCGACAACAGCGCCCCGGCCGAGGGCGGTGCCGATGACCGAGTCTGATCCGAACGACCCCGTCGCCGTCGCCCTCGAACTGGAACGGCTCCGCGGCACCCTGGAGGCCGGCTTCGCCCGCGTCGACGGCTCACTCGCGCTGCTCGTACAGCGCAGCGACCAGACCGACCGACAGCTCGCCGACCACGAGGCCCGACTCGACGACCTGGAGCGCTCCCGCTGGCCGCTGACCAGCATCGCCGCGCTGGCCGCGAGCGCCGGCGTGCTCGTCGCCGTATGGGAACTCGCCGCCCGCTAGCCGGGCACGCCGAAGGGCGGCCACCCCATCGGGGTGACCGCCCTTCGGTCAAGCGACTCGCTTACTGGTTGTACGGACCGTAGTCGTAGTCCTCCAGCGGAACGGCCTGGCCGGAGCCCGAGCCGAACGGCGAGTAGTCGATGTCGTCGTAGCCGACGGCCGAGTACATCGCGGCCTTGGCCTCTTCGGTCGGCTCGACCCGGATGTTGCGGTAGCGGGACAGACCCGTACCGGCCGGGATGAGCTTACCGATGATGACGTTCTCCTTGAGGCCGATGAGGCTGTCGGACTTGGCGTTGATCGCCGCATCCGTCAGAACTCGGGTCGTCTCCTGGAAGGACGCCGCCGACAGCCACGACTCGGTGGCGAGCGAGGCCTTGGTGATACCCATCAGCTGCGGACGGCCGGAGGCGGGGTGACCGCCCTCGGTGACCACACGACGGTTCTCGGTCTCGAACTTCGAGCGCTCGACGAGCTCGCCCGGCAGCAGCTCCGCGTCGCCGGACTCGATGATCGTCACACGGCGCAGCATCTGCCGGATGATGATCTCGATGTGCTTGTCGTGGATCGACACGCCCTGCGAGTTGTAGACCTTCTGGACCTCGGCGACCAGGTGGATCTGGACCGCGCGCTGACCGAGGATGCGCAGCACGTCGTGCGGGTTGGTGGCACCCACGGTGAGCTTCTGGCCCACCTCGACGTGGTCGCCCTCGCCCACGAGCAGACGGGCACGCTTCGAGATCGGGAACGCCGTCTCGTCGCTGCCGTCGTCCGGGGTGACGACGAGCTTCTTGGTCTTCTCGGTCTCCTCGATACGGACGCGGCCGGCCGCCTCCGAGATCGGGGCGACACCCTTGGGCTGACGAGCCTCGAAGAGCTCGACGACACGGGGCAGACCCTGGGTGATGTCGTCACCGGCCACACCACCGGTGTGGAAGGTACGCATCGTCAGCTGGGTACCGGGCTCACCGATGGACTGGGCGGCGATGATGCCGACCGCCTCACCGATGTCGACCAGCTTGCCGGTGGCGAGCGAACGGCCGTAGCAGAACGCACAGGTACCGACGGCGGACTCACAGGTCAGGACCGAGCGGGTCTTGACCTCCTCGACACCGGCGCCCACGAGGGCGTCGATGAGCACGTCACCCAGGTCGACGTTGGCAGGCGCGATGACCTTGCCGTCGACGACGACGTCCTCGGCGAGCATCCGCGCGTACACGGAGGTCTCGACGTCGTCCGTCTTGCGCAGCACGTTGTCGGCGCCGCGCTCGGCGATCCGCAGCTTCAGACCGCGCTCGGTGCCACAGTCCTCCTCGCGGATGATCACGTCCTGCGAGACGTCCACCAGACGACGGGTCAGGTAACCCGAGTCGGCGGTACGCAGGGCGGTGTCCGCCAGACCCTTACGGGCACCGTGCGTGGAGATGAAGTACTCCAGAACGGTGAGGCCCTCACGGAAGGACGCCTTGATGGGACGCGGGATCGTCTCGTTCTTGGCGTTCGACACCAGACCACGCATACCGGCGATCTGACGCATCTGCATCATGTTTCCTCGGGCACCCGAGTCAACCATCATGAAGATGGGGTTCGTCTTCGGGAAGTTCGCGTTCATCGCCTCGGCAACCTCGTTGGTCGCCTTGGTCCAGATCGCGATGAGCTCCTGAGTGCGCTCTTCCTTCGTGATGAGACCGCGCTCGTACTGCTTCTGGACCTTCTCGTCCTGCTCCTCGTAGCCCTTGACGATGGCCTTCTTGGCCTCGGGCACGACGACGTCGGAGATGGCCACGGTGACACCGGAGCGGGTCGCCCAGTAGAAGCCGGCCGCCTTCAGGTTGTCGAGCGTCGCCGCCACGATGACCTTGGGGTAGCGCTCGGCGAGGTCGTTGACGATCTCGGAGAGCTGCTTCTTGCCGACGGAGTAGTCGACGAAGGGGTAGTCCTCGGGCAGCAGCTCGTTGAAGAGCGCGCGGCCCAGCGAGGTGCGCAGGCGGAACGAGTCACCCTGCTGCCACTCCGGCTCGCCCTCTTCGGTGACCGGGGGAACCCAGCCACGCGGAGCGACGGTGCCGACGGGGAAGCGGATGTCGATCTGCGACTGCAGCGCGAGCTCGCCGGCGTCGAACGCCATGACCGCCTCGGCCGTGGAGCCGAACGCGCGGCCCTCGCCCTTGGTGTCACGGAGCTCACCGTCGGTGGTCAGGAAGAACAGACCGAGGACCATGTCCTGGGTCGGCATCGTGACCGGACGGCCGTCGGCGGGCTTCAGGATGTTGTTCGAGGACAGCATCAGGATGCGGGCCTCGGCCTGCGCCTCCGCGGAGAGCGGCAGGTGCACGGCCATCTGGTCACCGTCGAAGTCCGCGTTGAACGCGGTGCAGACGAGCGGGTGGATCTGGATGGCCTTGCCCTCGACCAGCTGGGGCTCGAAGGCCTGGATGCCGAGGCGGTGCAGCGTGGGCGCACGGTTCAGCAGAACCGGGTGCTCGGCGATGACCTCTTCGAGGACGTCGTACACGACCGTGCGGCCGCGCTCGACCATCCGCTTGGCGCTCTTGATGTTCTGCGCGTGGTTCAGGTCGACCAGGCGCTTCATCACGAACGGCTTGAAGAGCTCCAGCGCCATGGCCTTCGGCAGACCACACTGGTGCAGCTTCAGCTGCGGACCCACGACGATGACGGAACGCGCGGAGTAGTCCACACGCTTGCCGAGCAGGTTCTGACGGAAACGACCCTGCTTACCCTTCAGCATGTCGCTGAGGGACTTCAGCGGACGGTTGCCGGGGCCCGTGACCGGGCGACCACGACGGCCGTTGTCGAAGAGGGCGTCGACCGCCTCCTGGAGCATCCGCTTCTCGTTGTTCACGATGATCTCGGGGGCACCGAGGTCGAGCAGACGCTTCAGACGGTTGTTGCGATTGATCACGCGGCGGTACAGGTCGTTCAGGTCGGAGGTCGCGAAGCGGCCACCGTCCAGCTGCACCATCGGACGCAGGTCCGGCGGGATGACCGGCACGCAGTCGAGAACCATGCCCTTGGGGCTGTTCGCGGTCTGCAGGAACGCGGAGACGACCTTGAGGCGCTTGAGCGCACGGGTCTTCTTCTGGCCCTTGCCGGTACGGATGATCTCGCGGAGGCGCTCGGCCTCCTCCTCCAGATCGAAGGACTCCAGGCGCTTCTGCAGCGCCGCGGCACCCATCGAACCGTCGAAGTACGTGCCGAAGCGGTCACGCAGCTCGCGGTAGAGGAGCTCGTCGCCCTCCAGGTCCTGGACCTTGAGGTTCTTGAAGCGCGACCAGACCTCGTCGAGACGGTCGATCTCGCGCTGCGCACGGTCGCGCAGCTGCTTCATCTCACGCTCGGCGCCCTCGCGCACCTTGCGGCGCACGTCGGCCTTCGCGCCCTCGGCCTCAAGCTCGGCCAGGTCGTTCTCGACCTTCTTGGCGCGGGCCTCCAGGTCGGAGTCACGACGGTTCTCGATCTGCTGACGCTCGACGGAGACGTGCGCCTCCAGCGAGGGCAGGTCCCGCGTACGACGCTCGTCGTCGACGAACGTGATCATGTACGCCGCGAAGTAGATGACCTTCTCAAGGTCCTTCGGGGCGAGGTCGAGCAGGTAGCCAAGGCGCGACGGGACGCCCTTGAAGTACCAGATGTGGGTGACGGGAGCGGCGAGCTCGATGTGGCCCATCCGCTCACGGCGCACCTTCGCGCGGGTGACCTCGACGCCACACCGCTCACAGATGATGCCCTTGAAGCGGACACGCTTGTACTTGCCGCAGTAGCACTCCCAGTCCCGGGTCGGACCGAAGATCTTCTCGCAGAAGAGTCCGTCCTTCTCGGGCTTGAGCGTGCGGTAGTTGATGGTCTCCGGCTTCTTGACCTCGCCGTGGCTCCACTGACGGATGTCGTCAGCGGTGGCCAGACCGATCCGGAGCTCGTCGAAGAAGTTGACGTCGAGCACTATGCGTCAATCCCTCTCAGGGTTGTAAGGCTTGGGGTCTGATACGGGGGTCTTGGGGCCGGCCGGGGACTCAGCGGTATTGCGCCGAGTCCCCGACCGAACTCCCGTCAGACCTCTTCGACGCTGCTCGGCTCACGCCGGGACAGGTCGATGCCGAGCTCCTCCGCTGCGCGGAAGACGTCCTCGTCGGTGTCGCGCATCTCGATGGACATGCCGTCCGAGGACAGCACCTCCACGTTGAGGCACAGGGACTGCATCTCCTTGATGAGCACCTTGAAGGACTCGGGGATGCCGGGCTCAGGGATGTTCTCGCCCTTGACGATGGCCTCGTAGACCTTCACGCGGCCGGTCACGTCGTCGGACTTGATCGTCAGCAGCTCCTGGAGGGCGTACGCGGCGCCGTATGCCTCCAGCGCCCACACCTCCATCTCACCGAAGCGCTGGCCACCGAACTGGGCCTTACCACCCAGCGGCTGCTGGGTGATCATCGAGTACGGGCCGGTCGAACGAGCGTGGAGCTTGTCGTCGACCAGGTGGTGGAGCTTGAGGATGTACATGTAGCCGACCGAGACCGGCTCCGGGAACGGCTCGCCGGAGCGGCCGTCGAACAGCCTCGCCTTACCGGTCGGGAGCACCATGCGCTCGCCGTCGCGGTTCGGGATGGTGTGGTTCAGCAGACCCGCGAGCTCGTCCTCACGCGCACCGTCGAAGACCGGGGTCGCGACGTTGGTGCCGGGGGCGACCTGGTCGGCGCCGATCGCCTGGAGGCGCTGCGCCCACTCCTCCCCGAGGCCGGAGACGTCCCAGCCGCGGCTGGCGAGCCAGCCGAGGTGGATCTCCAGGACCTGTCCCGGGTTCATTCGGGACGGGACACCCAGCGGGTTGAGGATGATGTCGACCGGGGTGCCGTCCTCAAGGAAGGGCATGTCCTCGATCGGAAGGATCTTGGAGATGACACCCTTGTTGCCGTGACGGCCGGCGAGCTTGTCACCATCGGTGATCTTGCGCTTCTGGGCGACGTAGACGCGGACCAGCTGGTTCACGCCCGGGGGAAGCTCGTCGCCCTCCTCGCGGTCGAAGACGCGGACGCCGATGATCTTGCCGATCTCGCCGTGCGGCACCTTCAGCGAGGTGTCACGGACCTCACGGGCCTTCTCACCGAAGATCGCGCGGAGCAGACGCTCCTCCGGGGTCAGCTCGGTCTCACCCTTGGGCGTGACCTTGCCGACGAGGATGTCGCCGGCGACGACCTCGGCACCGATACGGATGATGCCGCGCTCGTCGAGGTCGGCGAGGACCTCCTCGGAGACGTTCGGGATGTCCCGGGTGATCTCCTCCGGGCCGAGCTTGGTGTCACGGGCGTCGACCTCGTGCTCCTCGATGTGGATCGAGGAGAGGACGTCGTCCTGCACGAGGCGCTGCGACAGGATGATCGCGTCCTCGTAGTTGTGACCCTCCCACGGCATGAACGCCACGAGCAGGTTCTTGCCGAGCGCCATCTCGCCGTCTTCGGTGGCGGGACCGTCGGCGAGGACCTGGCCCTCGATCACACGGTCGCCCTCGTCGACGACGACCTTCTGGTTGACCGAGGTGCCCTGGTTCGAGCGCGAGAACTTGTGCAGGCGGTACGTGATGTACGTGCCGTCGTCGTTGGCGACCGTGACGTAGTCGGCCGACAGCTCCTGGACGACACCGTCCTTCTCGGCCTTGAGCACGTCGCCGGCGTCGGTGGCGCAGCGGTACTCCATGCCGGTGCCGACGAGCGGGGCCTCCGACTTAATCAGCGGCACCGCCTGACGCATCATGTTCGCGCCCATGAGGGCACGGTTGGCGTCGTCGTGCTCGAGGAACGGGATCATGGCGGTCGCGACCGACACCATCTGGCGCGGCGAGACGTCCATGTAGTCCACGTCCGACGGCTCGACGTAGTCGACCTCGCCGCCACGCTTACGCACCAGGACACGGTTCTCGGTGAGCCGCAGGTCGTCGTCGAGCGCGGCGTTGGCCTGCGCGATGACGAAGCGGTCCTCCTCGTCGGCGGTGACGTAGTCGACGTCGTCGGTGACCGTGCCGTCGATGACCTTGCGGTACGGCGTCTCGATGAAGCCGAACGCGTTGACGCGGCCGTACGAGGCGAGCGAACCGATCAGACCGATGTTCGGGCCTTCCGGGGTCTCGATCGGGCACATGCGTCCGTAGTGGGACGGGTGCACGTCTCGGACCTCGAAGCCGGCCCGCTCACGGGACAGACCACCAGGGCCCAGCGCCGAGAGACGACGCTTGTGCGTCAGACCCGACAGCGGGTTGTTCTGGTCCATGAACTGCGACAGCTGGCTGGTGCCGAAGAACTCCTTGATGGAGGCGACGACCGGCCGGATGTTGATCAGGGTCTGCGGCGTGATCGCCTCGACGTCCTGGGTGGTCATGCGCTCACGCACGACGCGCTCCATACGAGCCAGACCCGTGCGGACCTGGTTCTGGATGAGCTCGCCGACGTTGCGCAGACGACGGTTGCCGAAGTGGTCGATGTCGTCGGTCTCGACGACGATCTCGTTGCCGTTCTCGCCGATCGTCTCGGTCTCGCCCGCGTGGAGCTTGACCAGGTACTTGATCGTGGCGATGACGTCATCGGTGGTGAGCACGCCGGCGTCCAGCGGCTCGTCCGCGCCGAGCTTCTTGTTCACCTTGTAGCGGCCGACCTTGGCGAGGTCGTAGCGCTTCGGGTTGAAGTAGAGGTTCTCGAGCAGCGTCTGAGCGGCCTCACGGGTCGGCGGCTCGCCCGGACGCAGCTTGCGGTAGATGTCGAGCAGCGCGTCGTCCTGGCCCTGGGTGTGGTCCTTCTCCAGGGTGGCGCGCATGGACTCGTACTCGCCGAACTCCTGCAGGATCTGCTCGGTGGTCCAGCCGAGAGCCTTGAGGAGGACGGTGACGGACTGCTTGCGCTTGCGGTCGATGCGGACACCGACCAGGTCGCGCTTGTCGATCTCCATCTCCAGCCAGGCACCCCGGGACGGGATGATCTTGGCGGAGAAGATGTCCTTGTCGGACGTCTTGTCGATGGAGGAGTCGAAGTAGACACCGGGCGAACGGACCAGCTGCGACACCACGACACGCTCGGTGCCGTTGATGACGAAGGTGCCCTTGTTCGTCATGAGCGGGAAGTCGCCCATGAAGACCGTCTGGGACTTGATCTCGCCGGTCTCGTTGTTGGTGAACTCGGCGGTGACGAAGAGCGGGGCGCCGTACGTGAAGTCACGGTCCTTGCACTCGTCGATCGAGTTCTTCGGCGGCTCGAAGCGGTGGTCGCGGAAGGTCAGCGACATCGACCCGGAGAAGTCCTCGATCGGGGAGATCTCCTCGAAGATCTCCTCCAGGCCGGACTTCCTGGGGACGTCCTGTCCCGACTCAAGGGCAGCCTCGACGCGAGCCTTCCAGGCGGCGTTGCCGAGCAGCCAGTCAAAGCTCTCGGTCTGCAGCGCGAGGAGGTTCGGAACCTCGAGGGGCTCCCTGATCTTTGCAAAAGAGATGCGCAGCGGGGCGGTGCTTGCGCCGTTGTTCGTATTGGTCGAGGCGTTGCGCGAGGCGGCCAAGAGGGGGTCCTTCCGAGGGCTCGGACTCACTACGCGCGTACCGGTCCCCTGCATGCTTCATGGCAGACGTTTCCTGAAATGACCGAAAGGCCAGGTCAGACTGGGTCGGGCTATGAAGCGGATGCGAAGGTATGCCCCTGGTGACGGGCAGGGGGCAGCTAACAGGCAGCGCAAAGGGTCAGTGTAGCCACTTGGCTCACTGATGTCCAGGGCGAATAATTCGCGACCCTCGTTGCTCTCAACTCCGCGGTACCTCGCGCCGGGCGGCGCACCTCGATACTGCCCGTTCAGTCGTCGATCCATGCCTCGGAAACGGATCGTTGTGACGACGCGTCCTGAGAATTGCGCGCTGCGTGCGGTTCGTCAAGGCCCCCCGGTCTGCGGGGCGCACGGCGAAGATCACCATACTCCGCTTCCGGCGGCCCTCAGGTGCCCCGCCACGCCCTTCCCGGGGAACGCCGAAAGGCGACCACCCAGAAGGGTGATCGCCTTTCGGTGCCCTCGCGTTACACGGGGGCAGGAGTCAGCTTCAGCGACTCGAAACGGTCTTACTTGACCGTGACGGAGGCGCCGGCGGCCTTGAGGGACTCGGCAGCCTTCTCGGCGGCCTCCTTCGCGACCTTCTCGAGGACCGGCTTCGGGGTGCCGTCGACGAGGTCCTTGGCCTCCTTGAGGCCCAGGGAGGTGAGCTCGCGCACGACCTTGATGACCTGGATCTTCTTGTCGCCGGCACCCTCGAGGATGACGTCGAACTCGTCCTGCTCGGCCTCGGCCTCGGCGGCGACGGGGGCACCCGGGCCGGCAACGGCGACGGCCGCGGCGGCGGTGACGTCGAACTTGTCCTCGAACGCCTTCACGAACTCGGAGAGCTCGATGAGGGTCATCTCCTCGAACTGGGCGAGGAGGTCGTCCTGAGAGAGCTTCGCCATGATGGGCGATCCTTCCACTAATTCGGCAAGTGCCGGATGTATAGAGAGGCGGGCGTTACGGCCCGCTACGACCTGTGCCTAGGCGGCACAGATCATGACGCGAGCCGAGTTACTCGGCACCGCCCTCGGCGAGCTTGACGCGAAGCGCCTCCGCGGTGCGGACGAACTTCGACGGCAGCGCCTGGAAGAGCGAGGCAGCCTGAGACTGCTTGCCCTTGAACGCGCCGGCCAGCTTGCTGAGCAGAACCTCGCGGGACTCGAGGTCCGCGAGCTTCTTGATCTCATCGGCGGAGAGCGCCTTACCATCAAGGACACCGCCCTTGATGATGAGGTTCGGGTTGTCCTTGGCGAAGTCACGCAGGCTCTTCGCCGACTCCACCGGGTCACCGGTGATGAAGGCGACCGCGGTCGGACCAGCGAAGTGCTCGTCCAGCGCGGTGATCCCGGCCTGGTTGGCCGCAATCTTGGTCAGCGTGTTCTTCACCACGGCGTACTGGGCGTTCTCACCGAGCGAACGACGCAGCGTCTTGAGCTGCGCAACGGTGAGACCCCGGTACTCGGTCAGCACGGCGGCGTTCGAGCTGCGGAACTGGTCCTCAAGCTCGGCTACCGCGGCAGCCTTGTCGGGCCTTGCCATAGAGCGTCGGCCTCCTTCCGGGTGATGAGGACCGCTCAGAAGGGGCTGACAAAACAAAACGCCCCGGCGCAGGCGCTCGGGGCTCAGCTCAACCGCATCACGAGGATCCGGGAACTCATCCACAATCACCTGCGCGGGTCGTTCGCGTCTCAGCGAATCCTTCGGCCACCACACCTTGACGGCACAGTGACGACCAGCGGTCTTTGGCTTCCTCGGAAGAGTACGCGACCGGGTCGGCCCGGGGCAAATCAGCCCTGTCCGAGACCTTGACCGATCTTCTTCAGCAGTTCCATGAAGCCGAAGGTCTCGTCGGCGGGCGGGGCCTGCACGGCGGCCTTGGCGCCGTAGTCGCGGTAGTTCGTGGTGAGCTTCGTCGACGACCCGCCGGCCGTCGTCTCGACGATCATCCGCACCGGATAGCCGTCCGTGCCGATCCAGACCTCCACGTGCTTGCCCCCGGAGAGCGCGCCCTCGTACCTCTGTCCCGTGACGTCGCCGCCCTTCGCCGGGCCGAGGTGCTTCACCGTCGACGACCCGGCTAGGAGGCCGAGCTCCTGAGCCGGGTCCTGGTTCACGCTGCTCAGGCCCGCGGTCAGCTGCGTCAGCAGCTCGTCGCCACCGGCGGCGCCCTCGGCCTCGACCTTCATCCAGCGCTTGCCGCCCGTCTGAGCGGCCTGCTCGGCGCCCACGTCCATGTAGGTGGCGCCGCCGGCCGTGAGCATGCGCGTCTCCACGGGGGCGCCGGGAATGCCCTCCAGGTACGTCGAATCGGTGACCTTCAGGTCCGCGACCGAGGGGCTCCATCCCTGGACGCCGGTGAACGTGCTGCTACCGCCCTGGTCACCGCTGACGACGACGCGCATCTCGACCTTGGCGCTCTTGGCCTCCGCGGTCTTGGTGTACGCGGCCCGGACGGCCTTCACGGCCTCCTCCCGGCTCTGGGTCGCCGGCCCGGCGGACGCCCCCGCCGGCTTCGTACCGCCGTCGCCGTCCTCACACCCCGAGACGCCCGCCACGACGACCACGGCCGCCAGTGCGAAGGCCACGCGCTTCCCTGCGGAGCTGCCCATACGTGTTCCACTCCTTGATCAACGTCGTACGTCTCCCGGACCGTAACAAAAAGCCGGCCCCGCACCTCCGAAGAGGTGCGGGGCCGGCCGACCGCTCAGTGAGCCTGTGGGGCTCAGACCGTCTCGTCCTCGACGAGCAGGTTGCGGGTGCGGTTCGAGTCCAGCGGGATGCCGGGGCCCATCGTCGTCGTGATGGTCGCCTTCTTGATGTAGCGACCCTTCGCGGCGGACGGCTTCAGACGGAGGATCTCGTCCAGGGCCGCGGCGTAGTTCTCGACCAGCTTCGTCTCGTCGAAGGAGACCTTGCCGATGATGAAGTGCAGGTTCGAGTGCTTGTCGACGCGGAACTCGATCTTGCCGCCCTTGATCTCGTTGACAGCCTTGGCGACATCGGGGGTGACGGTGCCGACCTTGGGGTTCGGCATGAGACCACGCGGGCCGAGGACGCGGCCGAGGCGGCCGACCTTGCCCATGAGGTCCGGGGTGGCGACAACGGCGTCGAACTCGTTCAGGCGGTTGCCCTTGGAGATCTCGTCGATGAGCTCGTCGGAACCGACGATGTCGGCGCCAGCGGCGATCGCGGCCTCGGCACGGTCACCGGTCGCGAAGACCAGGACCCGGGCGGTCTTGCCGGTGCCGTGCGGGAGGTTCACGGTGCCGCGGACCATCTGGTCGGCCTTGCGCGGGTCGACGCCCAGGCGGAAGGCGACCTCGACGGTGCCGTCGAACTTCGTGCTGGAGGTGTCCTTGGCGAGACGGACGGCCTCGAGAGGAGCGTAGAGCTTCTCGCTGTCGATCTTGGCGTCCGCTGCGCGGAGGGTCTTGCTGCGCTTCACTGCTTCTCCTGTTGGTTCAGGTGTGGAGTCGTGGTGCGGGCCGGCGCTGGCCCTACCACTAGGTCACGAGGGGGCTGATCAGCCCTCGACCGTGATGCCCATGGAACGGGCGGTGCCAGCGATGATCTTGGACGCGGCGTCCAGGTCGTTGGCGTTCAGGTCGGGGAGCTTGACCGTGGCGATCTCGCGGACCTGGGCAGCCGTGAGCTTGGCGACCTTGGTCTTGTGCGGCTCGCCGGAGCCCTTGTCCACACCAGCGGCCTTGAGGATCAGCCTGGCGGCCGGCGGAGTCTTCGTGACGAAGGTGAAGGAGCGGTCGTCGTAGACCGTGATCTCCACCGGCACGACCATGCCACGCTGCGACTCGGTCGCGGCGTTGTAGGCCTTGCAGAACTCCATGATGTTGACGCCGTGCTGGCCCAGCGCGGGACCGACCGGCGGGGCCGGGTTGGCCGCACCAGCGTTGATCTGGAGCTTGATAAGCCCCGTGACCTTCTTCTTCTTGGGAGGCATTGCTCTCTCCGGGTCCTAGTGAGAGTGTTCAGCCCGCCATCCGGTCATCCGGATGCAGGCATACCGCACCACGATAACGGGTATAGCGCTGCGGCCAAAAACCGAGCAGGTCAGAGCAGCTGCGAGAGCCACTCTGACCTGGTCGGAAACTTATGAGATCAGTTCTTCTGAATCTGGTCGAAGCTGAGCTCGACCGGGGTCTCGCGACCGAAGATCTCGACGAGGCCCTTGACCTTCTTCGAGTCGGGGTTGATCTCGTTGATGGTCGCCTGGAGCGTGGCGAAGGGGCCGTCGGTGACGGTGACCGAGTCGCCGACCTCGAAGTCGAGGACCTGGACCTCCAGCTTGCGGGCCGGAGCCGGCTTGCCCTCGGCCTCGGCGGCCTCGCGGGCGGCCTTCTCCTCGGCCTCCGGGGCGAGCATCTTGACGATCTCGTCCAGGGTCAGCGGGTAGGGGTCGTAGGCGTTGCCCACGAAGCCGGTGACACCGGGGGTGTTGCGGACGACGCCCCAGGACTCGTTCGTCAGGTCCATGCGGACGAGAACGTAGCCGGGAAGCTTGTTCTGCTTGACGTTCTTCCGCTCGCCGCCCTTGATCTGGACGATCTCTTCCTCGGGGACCTCGGCCTGGTAGATGAAGTCCTCGACGTTGAGCGAGACGGCACGCTGTTCGAGGTTGGCCTTCACGCGCTTCTCGTAGCCCGCGTAGGTGTGGATGACGTACCACTCGCCGGGGAGGGTGCGCAGCTCCTCGCGGAGCGCGGCGACCGGGTCGACCGGGGCGGCCGGCTCGGCCTCCTCGTCGGTCTCTTCCTCGGTGTCCTCGTCGTCCTCGGCCTCGACGACGGTCTCGTCCTCGTCCTCCTCGGAGGCGTCCTCGTCGGAGGAGTCGTCGTCGTCCTCGGAGGCGTCCTCGTCGGAGGAGTCGTCGTCCTCGTCGGTCGCCGACTCGTCCTGGTCCTCGTCCTCGACCTGGAGAGCGGCTTCCTCGGCGGCCTCGCCGGCAACGTCGTCAGCAGCGTCTGCCTGGTCCTCGTCGGCGGCCTCGACGATGTCCAGCTCGTCCTCGACGGACTCGGACTCGAAGGCGTCGTTCAGGTTCGCGTCAGACACGGTGGCTGCTTCTTCCTGCGATACAGATGGGGTGGAACAAAAAGTCAGCCGAAGACGTACTTGACTGCTTCCTGGAAGCCATAGTCAATCACGGTGACAAGGCCGATCATGATGACGACGAAGACAATCACCACGGTGGTGTACGTCGAAAGCTGGCTGCGCGTGGGCCAGACGACCTTGCGGAGCTCTGCGACGATCTGTCGGTAGAAGAGCGCGAGACGGCCCAGGGGGCCCTTCTTGCCGCGCTTGCCGCCCTTGCGGGACTTCTTCTTCGACTCTGCGGCCTCGTCATCGGCATCAGGCATGTCGATGGAGCCTACGGCGTCCGTCACGATCTCTCACCTGATTCCGGGTCGGCCGTGCCGCGCCCGGGTGGAGCCGCACGGCGGTGCAATGAAGTACGTACATGCGCACAACACCTGGCGGTGTGTGTAGCAGGGCCGGAGGGACTTGAACCCCCAACCGCCGGTTTTGGAGACCGGTGCTCTACCAATTGAGCTACGACCCTTTGTTGGTGTCCCTCAACGTACCGCATCGTGAGATGTGGTCGGTGCGGGCCAACGAGGAGTGAGCATACGTGGTCAGGGGGCCCCGCGTCGAACAGAAACCACGACCGACCTGCCGTCGGACGCGCGTACGACCGGTAATGACCGTTCCTGTCCGGTCCGTGAAACCTGAGTGCCGGGCCTTGAAGCGGTCTGGGACGATGGGCCGCATGAGCGCTGCTACCCCTCCCACCGAGCGTCGGGTCTCCGCCCGGATCGGTGCGATCTCCGAGTCCGCCACCCTCGCCGTCGACGCCAAGGCCAAGGCTCTCAAGGCCGCCGGGCGCCCGGTGATCGGTTTCGGCGCGGGTGAGCCCGACTTCCCGACCCCGGACTACATCGTCGACGCGGCCGTCGAGGCCTGCAAGAACCCGAAGTACCACCGCTACACGCCGGCCGGGGGTCTGCCCGAGCTGAAGGCCGCCATCGCCGCCAAGACGCTGCGCGACTCCGGCTACGAGGTCGACGCCTCCCAGGTCCTGGTGACCAACGGCGGCAAGCAGGCGATCTACGAGGCGTTCGCCGCGATCCTCGACCCGGGCGACGAGGTCATCGTCCCGGCGCCGTACTGGACGACGTACCCCGAGTCGATCCGCCTCGCGGGCGGTGTCCCGGTGGAGGTCGTGGCCGACGAGACCACCGACTACCGGGTCTCGGTGGAGCAGCTGGAGGCTGCCCGCACGGAGAAGACCAAGGTCGTCCTCTTCGTCTCGCCGTCCAACCCGACCGGCGCCGTCTACAGCGAGGCCGAGACCGAGGCCATCGGCCGCTGGGCCGTCGAGCACGGTCTGTGGGTCCTGACGGACGAGATCTACGAGCACCTGGTCTACGGCGGCGCTTCCGCGGTCTCGCTCCCGGCGGTCATGCCGGAGCTGCGCGACAAGTGCATCGTGGTCAACGGTGTGGCCAAGACGTACGCGATGACCGGCTGGCGCGTGGGATGGATCATCGGCCCGAAGGACGTCGTGAAGGCCGCGACGAACCTGCAGTCGCACGCCACGTCCAACGTGAGCAACGTCGCGCAGATCGCCGCCCTCGCCGCCGTCTCGGGCAACCTGGACGCCGTCGCGGAGATGGGTCGCGCCTTCGACCGGCGCCGCCAGACGATCGTGCGGATGCTCAACGAGATCGAGGGCGTCCTCTGCCCGAACCCGGAGGGCGCGTTCTACGTGTACCCCTCGGTGAAGGAGCTGCTCGGCAAGGAGATCCGCGGCAAGCGCCCGCAGACCTCGGTCGAGCTGGCCGCCCTGATCCTGGACGAGGCCGAGGTCGCGGTCGTCCCGGGCGAGGCCTTCGGCACGCCGGGCTACCTGCGTCTGTCGTACGCGCTGGGTGACGAGGATCTGGTGGAGGGCGTGTCCCGCCTCCAGAAGCTTCTCGCCGAGGCGACCGACTGATCAGTGATCGAACCACCTGGTGACGTTCCCAGGTGGGTGACGGGTCCCTGGCTCTTCGGAGCCGGGGGCCCGTTTTTGCGTTCTAGCAAGGTCCCGATCGGGGAAACGGGGTGTGTTCGTCCATTCGGGTGCGGCAGGATCAGCCAATGGAGCACCTTTACCGCGACCTCACCACACTGCCCAAGGCCCATCTGCACCTGCACTTCACCGGTTCGATGCGGCCCACCACCCTCATCGAGCTGGCCGACAAGTACGGCGTGCACCTTCCCGAGGCGCTGAGCAGCGGTACGCCTCCGAAGCTGCGGGCCACCGACGAGCGCGGCTGGTTCCGCTTCCAGCGGCTGTACGACATCGCCCGCTCCTGCCTGCGCTCCCCCGAGGACATCCAGCGGCTCGTCCGCGAGGCCGCCCAGGAGGATGTGAAGGACGGCTCGGGGTGGCTGGAGATCCAGGTCGACCCCACCTCGTACGCCCCGCACCTCGGCGGGCTCATCCCGGCCCTGGAGATCATCCTGGACGCGGTCGACGCGGCCTCGCGGGAGACCGGGCTCGGGATGCGGGTGCTCGTCGCGGCGAACCGGATGAAGCACCCCCTGGAGGCGCGGACGCTCGCCCGGCTCGCGGTGCGGTTCGCGGACCGGGGCGTGGTCGGCTTCGGGCTCTCGAACGACGAGCGGCGGGGCCTGGCCCGGGACTTCGACCGCGCTTTCGCCATCGCGCGCGAGGGCGGTCTGCTCGCGGCCCCGCACGGGGGCGAGCTGACGGGGCCGGCGTCCGTACGGGACTGCCTGGACGATCTGCGGGCGGCGCGGGTCGGCCACGGGGTGCGGTCGGCGGAGGATCCGCGACTGCTGCGGAAGCTCGCGGAGCGCGGGGTGACCTGCGAGGTCTGCCCGGCGTCCAACGTGGCCCTCGGGGTGTACGAGAAGCACGAGGACGTGCCGCTGCGGACGCTCTTCGAGGCGGGGGTGCCGATGGCACTCGGCGCGGACGACCCGCTGCTCTTCGGCTCCCGGCTCGCGGCGCAGTACGAGATCGCCCGCAAGCACCACGGCTTCACGGACGCGGAACTGGCGGAGCTGGCCCGGCAGTCGGTGCGGGGCTCGGCGGCCCCGGAGGACGTCCGGGCGAAGCTGCTCGCGGGGATCGACGACTGGATCGCCGTCTGATCCCAGGGGCTAGCCGATCCCTGCCATCAGGGTGCGCGCGATGCTCCGCGCGAAGTCGTCGACGGAGTCAGGCGGCCGGCGGTCGGGGGTCATCTCCCAGGCGAAGGCGCGCTGGGCGCAGGCCCCGAGGAGCAGCGAGGCGGCGGCCACCGGATCGGCGTCGGCGGCGATGCGGCCGTGCCGCTGCTCGGCGCGCAGATAGGCGGCGAGGCCTTCGATGGGCTTGTGGGGCCCCATGCCGTACGTGCGCATGGCCTCCTCGTGGCGCTGCTTGAGCTGGGGTTCCGCGTAGAGGGAGGCGACGACCGGGAAGGTCTGCTCGTAGAAGAGGGCGGCCTGCCGGGCGACCTCGGTGAGGTTCGCCTCGACGGTACGGCCGCCGGGGTCGGCGACGAGTGTGCCGAGGAGCCCGCCGAGCTGGGGAAGCCGCTCGTTGAGTACGGCGAGGAAGAGCTCTTCCTTGCTGGTGAAGTACTTGTAGAGCGCGGCTTCCGAGCAGCCCGCTGCCTTGGCGATCTCCTTGGTCGTGGTGCGCGCGAGCCCCACGGTCCGCATCAGGTCGCGGGCCGCGTCCACGATCCGAACCCGGGTCGGCTTCTGTTCCATGCATCCTCCAGCCACGCTTGACGGGTGGGTAAGTGTTCACCCACCCTAGAGGTGAGTGAACACTTACCCACCCCTGGAGGGTGCGACATGAAGCTCACAGTCTTCGGTGCGACCGGCGGCATCGGCCGGGAGATCGTCGGCCAGGCCCTGGCCTCGGGCCACGAGGTGACGGCGGTCGTACGGGACCCGGCGCGGCTCACGGCCACCGGCGGACGGCTGACGGTCCTCCGCGCCGACCTCTCCGACCCGCAGAGCCTGCGCGGAGCACTCACCGGCCGGGACGCGGTGCTCTCGGGCCTCGGCGCCCGGAGCCGCGCGGACGCGGGCGTGGCCGCCCGGCTGACCCGCTCGGTACTCACGGCCATGGAGGCGGAGAAGGTACGCCGGCTCCTGGTGGTGAGCGCGGCCCCGCTCGGCCCGGTCCCGGACGGTCAGGGCCTCGCGGACAAGGCCGTCCTCGCGATCATCAACGCCGTTCTGAAGGACGTCTACGCCGATCTGCGGGTCATGGAGTCGGAGCTCGCGGCGAGCAGCACGGACTGGACCTCCGTACGCCCGCCCAAGCTGACGGACAAGCAGGTCACCGGCCGCTACCGCACGGTCGTCGGCGGCACTCCGCCCCGGGGCCGCTCACTGGCCCGCGCGGACGTGGCCCACGCGATGCTGGCGATGATCGACGACCCGACGACGGTCAAGCAGGGCGTGGGCGTCGCGTACTAGAGGGCGTCCGCCGGACCGGGGCGGACCGGCCTCAGAGCTCGACGCCGACGGTGACGGGCTCGTTGACCAGGGTGATCCCGAAAGCCTCGTGGACCCCGGCGACGACCTCGCGGGCCAGCGCCAGCAGGTCCTCGGTGGTCGCCTCGCCCCGGTTGGTCAGCGCCAGCGTGTGCTTGGTGGAGATCCGCGCGGGCCCGGAGCCGTATCCCTTGGTGAACCCGGCCTTGTCGATCAGCCAGGCGGCGGAGGTCTTCACCGCGCCGTCCTCGCCCGTGGGGAAGGCCGGCGGGGTGACGTCGGCGCCGAGCCGCCCGGCCACGCGCGCGAGGAAGGTCTCGTGCTCCCCCGCCGTGAGGATCGGGTTGGTGAAGAAGGAGCCCGCGGACCAGGTGTCGTGGTCCTCCGGGTCCAGGACCATGCCCTTGCCCGCGCGCAGCCGCAGGACGGTGTCGCGGGCGTGGGCGAGCGGCACCCGGTCCCCTGCCCCGACGCCGAGGACGCGGGCGGTCTCCGGGTAGTTGATCGGCGCGGACAGCCCGTCCGCGTCCTCCAGCTCGAAGCGGACCCGCAGCACCACGTATCGCTCGGGGTGGTCCTTGAAGAGGCTGTGCCGGTACGAGAAGACGCACTCGGCGTTGGTGAGGGTGACGGTCTCCTCGTCGCGCCGGTCGTAGGCGACGACCTCGGTCACGGTGGCGGAGACGTCCTGGCCGTACGCGCCGACGTTCTGGATCGGGGTCGCGCCGGCCGAGCCGGGGATGCCGGCCAGGCACTCGATCCCGGCGAGCCCGGCCTCGACGGTCCGGGCGACGGCGTCGGTCCAGACCTCGCCCGCGGCGAGCTCCAGCTTCGTCCCGTCGAGGGCGAAGCCCTTGGTCGCGATCCGCAGTGCGGTGCCGTCGAAGCCCTTGTCGCCGATGACCAGGTTGGATCCGCCGCCGATGACCAGCAGCGGCGTCCCCGTGGCGTCGGCCTCGCGCACGGCCGCGATCACCTCGTCGTCGGTGGTGGCCGTGACGAGCCGGGTGGCGGGACCGCCGAGCCGGAAGGTGGTCAGGGGCGCGAGGGGGGCGTCGTGGAGAGGCTGCACGGGCTCAAGGGTACGGGGAAGGGCCCGCCACCCCTGGCGGGCCCTTCCCCGGCGCGGTGCCGCACACGGCGTCACGCGGCGACGAGGTCCTTCTCCCCCGCCTCGGCTCCGGCCGCCGCCTCGCCCTCCGCCTTCCGCCGGGCCTCCTGGCGCCGCGACGGCGCGAACAGCACCGCGACCGCGCCGAGGGCCACCGCCCCCGCGCCGACCCACAGTGCGGGCACCAGGCCGTCGACGAAGCTCTGGCCGGACCCGTACCCGCCCTGGGCGGCGAAGATCGAGGCCATCACGGCGACGCCGAGCGCACCGCCGACCTCGCGGAGCGCGTTGTTGGCGCCGGACGCGATGCCCTGCTCGGAGGGGCGGACGCTGGACATCACGAGGTTGGCCGCCGGTGCGAAGTACAGCGCCATGCCGATGCCGCTGACGACGAGGGCGGGGAGCTGGACGGCGTACGAGGCGTCGGGGGTCAGGACGAACGCGAACCAGGCGAGGCCGAGCGCCTGGAGGGCGAGCCCGACGGCGACGACCGGGCGGCCGCCGATCCGGTCGGAGAGGGCGCCCGCGAGCGGCGCGACGATCATCGGCATGCCGGTCCAGGGCAGCATCCGCAGTCCCGCCTCGGTGGGCGAGTAGCCGAGTACGCCCTGCATGTACTGGCTGAGCAGGAAGATCGAGCCGAACATGCCGAGGAACATCAGCAGGCTGGCCGCGTTGATCCCGGAGAAGGCGCGGTTGCGGAAGAGCCGCATGGGCAGCATCGGCGCCTTGCCGTGGATGCCGTGGTGGATGAACCCGCCGATGAGCGCGGAGCCGGCGATCAGTCCGGTGAGGACGGTCAGGGAGGTCCAGCCGTCGATCGGGCCGCGGATCAGCGCGTAGACGATGCCGAACAGGCCGCCGCTGGCGAGGAGCGTGCCGGCGATGTCGAGGCGGGCCCCGGTGCCGTGCGACTCGGCCAGGCGCAGCCGGGCGAGCGGGAGCAGGGCGAGGCCGAGCGGAACGTTCAGCCAGAAGATCCACTGCCAGGACATGTGTTCGGTGAGGGTGCCGCCGATGAGTGGACCGGAGGCGACGGCGAGACCGTTGACGGCGCCCCAGATGCCGAAGGCCATCCCGCGCTTGGCGGCCGGGACGGCCGCGGTGAGCAGGGTGAGGGTGAGCGGCATCATGATCGCGGCGCCGACGCCCTGGACGGCGCGGGCGGCGATCAGCGCGTCGATGCCGGGGGCGAGCGCGGCGGCGGCGGAGGCGACGGTGAAGACGGCGAGTCCGACGACGAAGAGCCGGCGGCGGCCGAAGCGGTCACCGAGGGCCGCTCCGAACATGAGCAGGACGGCGAAGGTGAGGGTGTAGGCGCTCACCGTCCATTCGAGGTCGTGCAGGGCTCCACCGAGGTCCTCGCGGATCGAGGGGAGGGCGGTGGTGACGACGAGGTTGTCGAGGGCCGCCATGAAGCCGGCGACGCTGGTGATGACGAGCGCCCAGGCGGCGGAGCCGCGGCGGGCTGCTGGCTGGTTCATTACTGCCCCTCAGATCTCAGGTTAGTTATTGCTGACTAACTTTCATGCTCATGAAAGAGCGGCACGAATGAAGGCGGGTGGCGGCGCTACTTCTCCAGGCGGCCGAGGACGCGGGCGGAGGGGTAGAACCCCTCCCAGACCCGGTGCTCGGGCGGAAAGCCCATGGCGACGAGGGCGTTGATGAGCATCCCGTACGCCAGGAAGGTCGTGGTCTCGTCGGTGTCCGCACCGAGCGCGAGGTGGACGGTCTCCCAGAGCCCCATCCAGCCGGCCCGCACGGCCTCGCCGAACTCGTGCTCGCCGGCCGCCTCGGCGGCGGCGACGGTCACGTACACCTGCATCTGCATCAGGAGCCGCTCGGGCTCCTCGGTGATGATCCGGGTGTACGCGTTGGCCATGGCATGCAGGGCCTCCTCGCCGGACAGCCCTTCCGCGGCCTCCTCGAAGACGCGGACGGTGTCACTGATGCAGCGCTCGGAGGCGGCCAGGAAGATGGCCTTCTTGCCCGGGAAGAGCCGGAAGAGGTACGGCTGCGAGACACCGACGCGCTTGGCGATCGCCTCGGTGGAGGTGCCGTAGTACCCGCCGCGACTGAACTCGCTCATCGCCGCACGGATGACGCTCTCGCGCCGTTCCTCTGCACTCATCCTGACCATGCGACTAAGTTAGTACTCAATCACTAACTTAGTCAAGGGGGGATCGGGGCGACCGCTTTCCGCGGCCACCCCTCCCGTACCCTCCGGCCGCGCTACGCGAGCCTGACCACGGCCCGGGACATGCCCAGGACCTTCTGGCCGGCGCACATCGCGACGAGGTCGACCCGCACCCGCTGGTCGTCCAGCTTCGCGGCGACCTTGGCGCTGACCTCGACGGTGGTGCCCTTGTCGTCGTTGGGGACCACGACGGGCTTGGTGAAGCGGACGCCGTACTCGACGACGGCGGCGGGGTCGCCGGCCCAGTCGGTGACGACGCGGATCGCCTCGGCCATGGTGAACATGCCGTGGGCGATGACGTCGGGGAGGCCGACCTCCACCGCGAACTTCTCGTTCCAGTGGATCGGGTTGAAGTCCCCGGAGGCGCCCGCGTACCGGACGAGTGTGTCGCGGGTCACGGGGAAGGTCTGCGCGGGCAGCTCGGTGCCGACCTCGACCTCGTCGTAGGCGATCTTGGCGGTCATGGTCAGGCCCCCTCGGGTGCGCGGGAGACGAGCTTGGTCCAGGCGGTCACGACGTGCTCGCCGGAGGCGTCGTGGACCTCTCCGCGGATGTCCAGGACGTCGTTGCCGGCGAGGGACTTGATCCCCTCGATGGTGGAGGTGACCGAGAGTCGGTCCCCGGCGCGTACGGGCCGGGTGTAGACGAACTTCTGGTCGCCGTGGACGACGCGGCTGTAGTCGAGACCCAGCTGGGGGTCCTCGACGACGGCACCGGCCGCCTTGAACGTGATGGCGAACACAAAAGTCGGCGGGGCGATCACATCGGAATGCCCGAGCCCCTTGGCCGCTTCCTGGTCGACGTAGGCGGGATTCGCATCCCCGATCGCCTCGGCGAACTCGCGGATCTTCTCGCGGCCGACCTCGTAGGGCGGGGTGGGCGGATAGGTCCGGCCCACGAAGGACTGGTCGAGCGCCATGGACTCGATACCTCCTGGATTTGTTGCCGACAAACGACACGAGGCCGCCCCCGAGTGGGGACGGCCTCGTGTACGAGCCTGATTAGCGCGTCTCGCGGTGCGCAGTGTGCGAGTTGCAGCGGGGGCAGTGCTTCTTCATCTCAAGACGGTCCGGGTTGTTACGCCGGTTCTTCTTGGTGATGTAGTTCCGCTCCTTGCACTCCACGCAGGCCAGCGTGATCTTCGGGCGGACGTCGGTGGCAGCCACGTGAGTGCTCCTTGGACGGATGGGACGGATGAACGCATGAAAGAGTAGCCGATCGAAGGACCGACCCCACAATCGGCTACTGTGTGTAGCGGTGACCGGACTTGAACCGGTGACACAGCGATTATGAGCCGCTTGCTCTACCGACTGAGCTACACCGCTTTGATGATCTGGATCCCGCCCGAAGGCGGGGTCCTTCTCACCAGAGCCCCAATACGGAATCGAACCGTAGACCTTCTCCTTACCATGGAGACGCTCTACCGACTGAGCTATTGGGGCGAGCGAGGAAGACATTACACGGTCTCCCGCCCATCACCCAAATCCGTTTCGCGGCGCCCGCCCGACGGTCCTCACCAGGCGTCACGTACGCCACTCGTGGCCTCATCGGTACGACTATTGCGCTCCTCCTCGAAGGTCGGTCCGGGCACCCCTAGGCTCGGCCCCACGCTTCGTGATCTTGATCTTGAGGAGCCTTGAGGAGCCCCCATGTCAGCCGAAAGCAAGCAGCCCCAGCCGCCCGAGGACGGGGCCGCCACCACGGCCGACTCGACCTCGCTCCTGCTCTCCCACGCACGGCTCACCGACGGGCGGACCGTGGACGTACGGCTCGTCGGCGGCCGGATCGAGGCGGTCGGCACGGCCGGCAGCCTCACCGCCGTGGGCGCGCGCGTGGACCTCGCCGGCTACCTGCTGCTGCCCGCCGCCGCCGAACCCCACGCCCACTCCGACACCGCGCTCTCCGCCGACTCCCCCGGGCCCGTCTCGTACGCCCCCGAGGACGTGCAGCGCCGGGCCACCGAGGCGGCACTGCTCCAACTCGGCCACGGCGCGACCGCGCAACGCGCGCACGTGCGGATCGGCGACGTGCAGGGGCTCGGCCCGCTGGAAGCCGTCCTCCAGGCCCGGCGCTCGCTGCGCGGCCTGGTGGACCTGACCACGGTCGCGGTGCCCCGGCTGCTGACCGGGGTGGCGGGCGCCGACGGCCTGGCGATGCTGCGGGACGCGGTGAAGATGGGCGCCGGAGTGGTCGGCGGCTGCCCTGACCTCGACCCCGACCCGGCGGGATACGTGGAGGCGGTCCTGGAGGTCGCGGCCGAGCACGGCGTGCCGGTCGATCTGCACACCGACGGTGACGACCCGGCCCGGCTCGCCCGGCTCGCGGCGATGGCCGGCGGACTGCGGCCCGGCGTGATGATCGGCCCGTGCACGGGCCTCGGCAGGCTTCCCTCCGACGTGGCACGGCGGGCCGCGGACGGGCTCGCGGCGGCCGGGGTGACGGTGGTGTGCCTGCCGCAGGGCGGCTGCGGGGGCATCGAGCGGCGCGGGGCGGCGCCGGTACGGCTGCTGCGGGCGGCCGGGGTACGGGTCGCGGCGGGCAGCGGGTCGATGCGGGACGTGGCCAACCCGGTGGGGCGCGGGGATCCGCTGGAGGCGGCGTACCTGCTCGCCTCGCTGGGCGGGCTGCCCGCGGAGGAGGCGTACGCGGCGGTGAGCGCGGAGGCGCGGGCGGCGATGGGGCTGCCGGAGGTGCGGGTGGAGGCCGGGTTCCCGGCGGAGCTGCTCGCGGTGCGCGGCGAGCGCCTGTCAGGCGTGCTGTCCCTCGCGTACAGCCGGATCGTGGTGCACCGGGGGCGGGTGGTGGCCCGGACCAGCGCGGTGCGGGAGTACTGCGACTCGGCGGCGGCGCTCGATCTGCCGCGCCAGGCACGCCCTGAACGGCCGCCCGAGCCGGGAAGCCCTCCGGCCGGTCCCGTCGTACGGTCGTGAGTATGCGCATCGTCATCGCTGGAGGACACGGACAGATCGCCCTGCGCCTGGAGAGGCTGCTCTCGGCGCACGGGCACGAGGTCGCGGGGATCATCCGCAAACCGGAGCAGTCCGGAGACCTGCGGGACGCGGGGGCCGAACCCGTCGTCCTGGACCTGGAGTCGGCGTCGGCCGAGATGGTCGCCGCCGTGCTCACGGGCGCCGACGCGGCCGTCTTCGCGGCCGGGGCGGGCCCGGGCAGCGGCGTGGGCCGCAAGGACACGGTGGACCGCGCGGCGGCGGTCCTGTTCGCCGAGGCGGCGGAACGCGCGGGCGTGCGCCGCTACCTCGTCGTCTCGTCGATGGGCGCGGACGCCACCCACGCCGGTGACGGGGTCTTCGACGCCTACCTCCGTGCCAAGGGCGCCGCCGACGACGACGTCCGCTCCCGCACGGGGCTGGACTGGACGATCCTGCGCCCCGGCACGCTGACGGACGACGCGGGCACGGGCATGGTCCGCCTGGAGGCCCGTACGGGCCGCGGCCCGGTCTCCCGCGACGACGTGGCGGCGACCCTCGCCGAACTGCTGGACACCCCGGCGACGGCCGGCCTGACCCTGGAACTGATCGCGGGCTCGACCCCGCTCTCGGTCGCGGTGAAGGACGTGGCCGGAAACTGACGGCGCTGCCACCACCCCGGAAACGAAGGAAGGCCCCCGGTGCAAGCACCGGGGACCTTCCGTTTCGCGTGGCGACGCCAGGATTCGAACCTGGGTAGGCTAAGCCGACGGATTTACAGTCCGCTCCCATTGGCCACTCGGGCACATCGCCATGAGATCGCTGCCGTGGAGCCGCTTTTCGGCGGTGTTCCGTGGCAACGACGTAAACAATACCTGATCCCGGGGGGTGGTTCGCCACCGGATTGATCAGCGGTTCGGGCCGTGGTGCACCCCCTAGGGTTGGGTCGTACCCCACAGCATCCGAGCAAGGAGCCACGAGTCATGGCCGACTCCAGTTTCGACATCGTGTCCAAGGTCGAGCGGCAGGAGGTCGACAACGCCCTCAACCAGGCCGTGAAGGAGATCTCCCAGCGTTACGACTTCAAGGGAACCAACGCCTCGATCTCGTGGTCGGGCGAGAAGATCCTCATGCAGGCGAACGGCGAGGAGCGCGTGAACGCGATCCTCGACATCTTCCAGACCAAGCTGATCAAGCGCGGGATCTCGCTGAAGTCGCTGGACGTCGAGGGTGAGCCGCAGCTGTCCGGCAAGGAGTACAAGCTCTTCGCGTCGGTCACCGAGGGCATCTCCCAGGACAACGCCAAGAAGGTCGCGAAGGCCATCCGCGACGAGGGTCCCAAGGGCGTCAAGGCGCAGGTCCAGGGCGACGAGCTGCGGGTCAGCTCGAAGAGCCGGGACGACCTGCAGGCCGTGCAGGCGCTGCTCAAGGGCAAGGACTTCGACTTCGCGATCCAGTTCGTGAACTACCGCTGACCCGTCGAGGCTCGTGTCCGAATACCGCCAGCCCGAGGCTCGGCGGGCCCCGCACACTGGACGTGGAAGACCCGTGCGGGGAGAGGAACCAGCCATGACCGTGTACGCGTACGTCGACGGCCCCCTGGGCGAGATGCTGCTTGTCGGGCAACTCGCCGAAGGGGGCCGTGCCGTGCTGCGCTCGCTGTCCCTGCCGGGGCAGAAGGGCGCCGTCGAGGTCGAGGACGGGTGGACGCTCGCGCCCGAGGCCTTCGCGGACGTCGCCGAGCAGCTCGGCGAGTACTTCGACGGGCGGCGGGACCGGTTCGACCTGCCGCTCGACAGCGAGGCCGGGACCGAGTTCCAGCGGCGCGTCTGGCGGGCCCTGGAGGAGATCCCCTACGGCACGACCGTCTCGTACGGGGAGATCGCCCGGCAGATCGGTTCCTCCGGTGCCGGGGTACGGGCCGTGGGGACCGCGATCGGGCGCAATCCGCTGCTCGTGGTGCGCCCCTGTCACCGGGTGATCGGGGCGGACGGGAGCCTGCGCGGGTACGCCGCGGGGCTTGAGCGCAAGGAGCGGCTCCTGGGCCTGGAGGGGGCCCCGGTGTGACCGAGGGGCTGTTCCCCCGCGAGCGGGCCACGGTCGCGCCCGGCGCGGTGCACGTGCCCACGTGGCTCCCGTTCGCGCGGCAGCGGGAGTTGGTGGACGTCTGCCGGGAGTGGGGGCGGGGACCCGCGCCGTACCGGCAGACCGTGCTGCCCGGCGGGGGTGTCATGTCGGTGCGGTCGCTGTGTCTCGGCCGGCAGTGGGTGCCGTACCGCTATCTCGACTCCGTCGGTGCCCCGTTGCCCGGGTGGCTCGTCGCCCTCGGCCGGGAGGCGCTCGTCGAGGCGTACGGGGACGACGGCGGTTTCACGCCGGACACCGCGCTCGTGAACTTCTACGCGCCGGGGGCGCGGATGGGCATGCACCAGGACCGCGAGGAGCGCTCGGGCGCGCCGGTGGTGTCGCTGAGCCTCGGGGACCGATGCGTCTTCAGGTTCGGCAACGAGGAGAGCCGCGGCCGCCCCTACCAGGACGTCGACCTGGCGTCCGGCGATCTGTTCGTGTTCGGCGGGGCTTCCCGGTGGGTCCATCACGGGGTGCCGAAGGTCTGGCCGGGAACGGCCGATCCCGCGCTCGGCCTCACGGGTCGGCTCAACATCACCCTGCGGGAGACGGGGCTCTAGGGACACCCCCTAGGCTGCGGCGCATGAGTGGTGAGCTGCGCCGGTCCCTCGGTGTGTTCGACGCGGTCGTGATCGGGCTCGGCGCCATGATCGGGGCCGGGATCTTCGTCGCGCTCGGGCCCGCCGCGGCGGCCGCCGGGTCCGGGGGCGGGCTGCTCCTGGCGCTCGGGATCGCCGGCGTCGTCGCGTACTGCAACGCCATGGCCTCGGCGCGGCTCGCGGCCCGCTACCCCCATTCGGGCGGCACCTATGTGTACGGTCGCGAATGCCTCGGGTCGTTCTGGGGATACCTGGCCGGCTGGGCGTTCGTGGTCGGCAAGACGGCCTCGTGCGCGGCGATGGCGCTGACCGTCGGGGCGTACGTGTGGCCGGAGCACGCGCACGCGGTGGCGGTGGGTGCCGTGGTGGCCCTGACCGCCGTCAACTACCGGGGAGTTCAGAAGTCGGCGCTGCTCACGCGGGTGGTCGTCGGACTGGTTCTCGCGGTCCTCGCGGTTGTCGTCACGGTGTCCTTCGGGGCCGGTGGGACATCGCCGCTCGCGCCCGGCCGGGAGCTCACCTTCGACGGTGTTCTCCAGGCCGCAGGTTTGCTCTTCTTCGCATTCGCGGGGTTCGCGCGCATCGCCACGCTCGGCGAGGAGGTCCGCGACCCGGCACGGACGATCCCCCGGGCCGTACCGGTCGCGCTCGGGATCACGCTCGCCGTCTACGTGCTCGTCGCGGTGAGCGTGCTCACCGTCCTCGGCCCCGACGCCCTCGCCGACTCCCCCGCCCCGCTGACGGACGCCGCCCGGGTCGCGGGCGCCGACTGGCTGGTGCCGGTGGTCACGGTCGGAGCGGCCGTCGCGGCGCTCGGCTCGCTGCTCTCACTGATCCTCGGGGTGTCCCGTACGACCCTGGCGATGGCCAGGGACGCCTATCTGCCGACCGTGCTCGCCGCCGTCCACCCCCGGTTCCAGGTGCCGCACCGGGCCGAGCTCGCGGTGGGCGCGGTGGTGGCCGTGGTGGCCGCGACGGCGGACGTGCGGGACGCGATCGGCTTCTCGTCCTTCGGGGTGCTCGTCTACTACGGGATCGCGAACGCCTCCGCCTGGACCCTGGGGCCCGCGCACCGGCCGCTCGCCGCGCTCGGCCTCGCGGGGTGCGCGGTCCTCGCGTTCGCGCTGCCGCTCGGGCCGGTCCTCGCCGGGTCGGGAGTCGTGGCGGCGGGCGTGGTGGCCTGGGCCATCAGTCGAGGACGAGCCGTACCCCCGCGTTCCTGAGGCCGTCGACGAACTCCTGGAAGGTCGCGGGGCGGCGTCCGCTCCACGGCTGGACGCCCAGGCAGGTGCGGGCCACGTCGGACCGGTGCCAGACGAGGGTGGTGCCCGCCAGCTCCTCGCCGATCGCCCCGGGCGCCCCGGCCCCGAAGCTGCGCCCGGGGCCGTACACCGCCTCGCCGAGCGCGCAGAGGAAGGAGTCCTCGTCGGTGACGTCGGTCCCGTCGAGGTCGTACGTGGCGTCCGGGGTGATCTCCGGGGCGCCGTACGACCTGCGGACGGCCTGGTTCAGCCACTCGCCGCGCGCCGCGCCGGTGAACCGCCGCCAGGTGCCCGGCTCCGCGGGCCGGCCCTTGTACCAGAGGTCCCAGACCTCCCGGGACTGGTGCGGTATCAGGCCGTGCCGGTGGAAGGACACGGTGAGATCGACCAGGCCGCGGGCGAGGAGCGAGGTGTCCCAGCCGGTGATGCGGCCCGCTTCGGCCTCGTGGTGCGCGGTTCCCACATGGCTGAGGACCTGGTAGCGGACGGTCTCGAACTCCTCCGCGCCGGCGGCCAGGGCGTCGCGGAGCCCGCCGCGGGGGGAGCAGCCGAGGAAGGTGACCTCCGTGTGGGTGCGCTCCGGTGGCTCCGGGGGCGAGACGGGGACCAGGTTGACGCAGGAGTAGGCCCCGTGCGCGCCGTAGGCCCTGCGGGGGTCGCCCGAGGACTCGACGGTGACGACGTCACCGCGCGCGCCCAGGACCCGGACCTCGGCGAAGAGCCAGGTGAGGCCGTCGTGGGTCTGGACGTGGAGCGTGCCGAACGGGGCCGAGCCCTCGACGACGGCCTGGGTGACGGCCCGGGCGAGGTCCCCACGCGCTTCGCAGCCGCGGAGCTCGTGGAGGGCGCGGGGCGGCGGGACGGGGTCCCCGTACAGGCCGTCGACGTCCTTGCAGAGGGCGACCGTGTACGCGCCGGAGACCAAGGCGTAGTTCGGATGGTCCACCGGTGTCGTCAGTGCCCCTGCTGCCCGTACGCGCCGTACGCCTGGTCCGTGGGGACGATCTCCTTGCCCAGCGGGAGCAGCGAGACCGGGATCATCTTGAAGTTCGCGATGCCGAGCGGGATGCCGATAATCGTGATGCAGAGGGCGATGCCGGTGGTGATGTGGCCGAGGGCGAGCCACCAGCCGGCGAGGATCAGCCACAGGACGTTGCCCACGCAGGAGGGCGCGCCCGAGTCGCGGCGGTCCACGACCGTGTACCCGAAGGGCCACAGGGCGTACATCCCGATGCGGAAGGCGGCGAGTCCGAAGGGGATGCCGATGATCGTGATGCAGAGCAGGACGCCCGCGAGCATGTAGCCCAGGAACATCCAGAATCCGCAGAGAATCAGCCAGATGATGTTGAGGATCGTCTTCACGGGCGTCGACCTGCCATCTGTTCGAGCCGGGCGATCCGCTCGGCCATCGGCGGGTGGGTGGAGAACATCTTGGACATGCCCCTTCCGGGACCGAACGGGTTCGCGATCATCATGTGGCTCGCGGTCTCGATCCGGGGCTCGGCGGGCAGTGGCAGCTGCTTGGTGCCGGCGTCCAGCTTCCGCAGGGCGCTGGCGAGGGCGAGCGGGTCGCCGGTGAGCTGCGCTCCGGAGGCGTCGGCCTCGTACTCGCGGGAGCGGGAGATGGCCAGCTGGATGACCGAGGCGGCGATCGGGCCCAGGATCATGACCAGGAGCATCCCGAGCAGCCCGGGGCGGTCGTCGTCACTGGACCGGCCGACGGGGATCAGCCAGGCGAAGTTGACCAGGAACATGATCACGGAGGCGAGTGCTCCGGCGACCGAGGAGATCAGGATGTCCCGGTTGTAGACATGGCTCAGCTCGTGGCCGATGACCCCGCGCAGCTCGCGCTCGTCGAGGATCGCGAGGATGCCCTCGGTGCAGCAGACCGCCGCGTTGCGCGGGTTGCGGCCGGTCGCGAAGGCGTTGGGTGCCTGGGTGGGCGAGATGTAGAGCCGCGGCATGGGCTGACGCGCCTGCGTGGAGAGCTCCCGCACCATCTTGTAGAGCGCGGGGGCCTCGAACTCGCTGACGGGGCGGGCGCGCATGGCCCGGAGCGCCAGCTTGTCGCTGTTCCAGTACGCGTACGCGTTGGTGCCGAGCGCCACGAACAGCGCGACGATCAGCCCCGTACGGCCGAAGAAGCTGCCGATGACGATGATGAGGGCCGAGAGCCCTCCGAGGAGTACGGCGGTCCTCAGCCCGTTGTGCCGGCGGTGCACGGTACGCCCTCCAAGTGGTGCGGCAGGGGAACCCTGTGCTTCGTGGTCGCCCGCCCCCGGACTTCGTCCGGGAGGGACCCCCAGGTCCAGTGGACCCTTCCGTACTGGTCAACGCCAGGCGGGAGGTTCCGGTTCCCCCGGCCGCACCGGGGCGTGCTGTGGGCCGTTCGGGTGATCAGCGGGCCGCCGGGACCCCGAGCTTCTCCAGGGTGGTGGCGACGGGCTCGACCTCACTGGTGCAGTGGGCGCAGCGGGAGGCGATCGCCGGGATCTCGGTGAAGCAGCGGGGGCAGTCGCGCTTCTCGGCCTTGGGGTCGGCCGCCTCCTCCTTCGCGAACTTCTCCTGGACCTTCGCCAGCGGGGCGACGATCAGGAAGTAGAGGACCGCGGCGGTGATGACGAAGGCTATGGCGGCCGAGATGGCGAGGCCGTAGGGGAAGACGGTCTTGCCGACGCTGAACTTCGCCTCGCTGAAGTCACCGACGGAGCCGGTCGCGAGACCGATGAGCGGGGTGATGAAGGCCTTGCTGAAGCCGGTGACGACGCTCGTGAACGCGGTGCCGACGGCCAGGCCGATGGCCATCGAGATGACGTTCCCGCGAAGTATGAAGTCCTTGAATCCGTTCAGCACGGTGTTTCTCGCTCCCAGGTGTTTCGTTTGTGGGGGGGGTCAGAAGAGGCTGTTCGCCGCGAAGCGGAGGGCGAGCTGCGGGTATCCCGACAGCACGACTCCGGCGGCGGCGGTCAGCACGATCGCCAGGGTGATCGGCGCGGGGACCGCGTGGGGCACGGCCTTGCCCTCGAAGGCTCCTACCTGTGCGCCGTCCGGCGTGCTTTCTGGCGCGCTTTCCGGCGTGCGGAACAGCAGCGCCGTCCAGCGGAGGTAGTAGTACAGCCCGATCACGACGTTGACGCCCATGATCACGGCCAGCCAGCCGAGGCCCGCGTCGACGGCCACCGAGAAGACGGTCACCTTGGCGAAGAGGCCGATGATACCCGGGGGCAAACCGGCCAGATTCAGGAGGAAGAAGGCGAGCGCGAGGGCGGCGGCGGGGCTCGCCGCGTACAGGCCCCGGTAGTCCGCGAGCCGGTTCTCGGGGTGCCTGCGGGCGACGAGCGCGACGACCGCGAACGCGCCGAGGTTCACGACGGCGTACATCAGGGCGTACGCGACGGTGGCGCCGATCTGATCGTCGCTGGAGTACGCGGCGGCCGCGATCGGCACGAGGAGGTAGCCGGCCTGCGCGACGGAGGACCAGGCGAGCAGCCGGACCGCGCTCCACGCGCGCGTGGAGCGCTGGCGGAGGGCGGCGACGTTGCCGACGGTCATGGTGAGCGCGGCGAGGGCTGCGAGCGCCGGGCCCCACACATCGGCGTACGAGGGGAAGGCGACGACCGTCACCAGGATGAGCCCGGTGAAGCCGACGGCCTTGCCGACCACGGAGAGGTAGGCGGCGACGGGCAGCGGGGCGCCGACGTAGGTGTCGGGCACCCAGAAGTGGAAGGGGACGGCGGCCGTCTTGAAGGCGAAGCCGACGAGGGTGAGGGCCACGCCCGCCTCGGCGAGCGTCTGGAGCTGGCCGGGCACGTCGTCGAGGCGCTGGGCGAGCTCCGTGAGGTGCAGGGTGCCGGTCGCCGCGTACACGAAGCTGACGCCGAGCAGGGTGACGGCGGTCGCCGTCACCGACGACAGGAAGAACTTCAGCGCGGCCTCGCCGGACCTGCGGTCGCCGCGCTTGAGGCCGACGAGCGCGAAGGCGGGCAGCGAGGCCACTTCGAGGGCGACGACAAGGGTCGCGAGGTCCCGGGAGGCGGGCAGGAGGGCGGCGCCGGCCGCCGAGGAGAGCAGCAGGAACCAGTACTCGCCGGCCGGGAGCTTCTCGCGGGTCTCGGTGACCGAGAGCAGCGCCGTCAGGAGCGCGCCGCCGAGAACGAGCAGCTGGATGACGAGGGTGAATTCGTCGGCCGTGTAGCTGCACGCCCTGACCTGGGTGTCCGCGGTGAGGCAGAAGGTGGAGCGGTCGCCGGCCCGCAGCGGGACGAGGAGCGCGAGGGCGGCGACGAGGCCGGCGATCGCGGTCCAGCCGAGGAGCCGCTTGCGCTCCTCGGGGACGAACAGGTCGGCGACGAGCACGACGAGGGCGACCACGGCCGTGAGGGTGGGGGGCGCGATCGTCAGCCAGTCGACGGACTGGACGAGCGACTCGCCGGCGAGCGCCGTCAAGGGGGTCATCGGGTGCCTCCGGCGAGGAGCTTCTGGACGGCCGGGTCGGTGAGGCCGAGGAGGACCGCGGGCCAGAGTCCGGCGAGGACGGTGAGGGCGACGAGCGGGGTCCAGGCGGCGAACTCGTACCCCCGGATGTCGGCGATCGGCGTCTCCCCGGCGGGTCGGGGGCCGCCCATGCAGACGCGGCGGACGACGAGCAGGAGGTACGCGGCGGTGAGGAGGGTGCCGAAGGCGCCGATCGCCATGAAGGTGAGGAACGCGGGGCGGCTGAGGCCCTCGGCGGGCTCGAAGGCGCCGAACAGGGCCAGCATCTCGCCCCAGAAGCCGGCCAGACCGGGCAGGCCGAGGGAGGCGACGGCGGCGAAGGCGAGGAGGGCGCCGAGACGCGGGGCGCGGCCGTAGAGGGCGGCGCCGGTGGCGCCCGCGAGGGTGTCGAGGTCGGCGGTGCCGTACCGGTCCTTGACCGCGCCGACCAGGAAGAACAGCAGGCCGGTGACGAGGCCGTGGGCGACGTTGGCGAAGAGGGCGCCGTTGACTCCGGTGGGGGTCATGGTGGCGATGCCGAGGAGGACGAAGCCCATGTGGCCGACGGAGGAGTACGCGATGAGGCGCTTGAGGTCGCCCTTGTTGCCGGGCCGGACGAGGGCGAGGCAGGCGAGCGATCCGTAGATGATCCCGGCGACGGCGAACGCGGCGAGGTACGGGGCGAAGATCCGCATGCCGTCGGGGGCGATCGGCAGGACGATCCGGACGAAACCGTACGTGCCCATCTTGAGCAGCACGCCGGCGAGGAGGACCGAGCCGACCGTCGGGGCGGCGGTGTGGGCGTCCGGGAGCCAGCTGTGCAGCGGCCACATCGGGGTCTTCACGGCGAGCCCGAGACCGATCGCGAGAACGGCGATGACCTGCACGGACGTGGTCAGTCCACGGCCGTTGTCGGTGGCCAGTGCCACCATGTCGAAGGTGCCCGCCTTCACTCCGATGAGGAGCAGGCCGAGCAGCATGACGACGGAGCCGAGCAGCGTGTAGAGGATGAACTTCCAGGCCGCGGCCTGCTTGCCCTCGCCGCCCCAGCGGGCGATGAGGAAGTACATCGGGATGAGGACCATCTCGAAGGCCAGGAAGAACAGGACCAGGTCGAGGACGGCGAAGGTGGCGAGGGTGCCGGACTCCAGGACGAGGAGCAGCGCGACGAAGCCCTTGGGGGAAGGGCCTGCGGGCATTTTGAAGTAGGAGTACAGCGCGCAGAGGAAGGTCAGGAGCGCGGTCAGGACCAGGAGGGGGAGGGAAATGCCGTCGACGCCGAGGTGGATCCGCACGTCGAGTGCGGGGATCCAGCTGATGTCCGTCGTGGCCTGCATCCTCGACGGCTGGTCGTGGTCGAAGCCGAGCGCGAGGACGATCGCGGCCAGCAGGATCACACCGGTGACGGTGACGCCGTGGCGGAGCACGGCCTGGTCCGGGGACTTCCCCTTCAGCCCCGGCGGGGCCGGGAGGAGAGCGGCGGCCGCGCCGAGGAGCGGTCCGGCGACGATCAACGCCAGAAGGAACTGCATCACGGATTCGCTGATATCGATCACGGCTCACGCTCCGGCGACGGCGTTGGCGAGGGCGACGGCGACGATCGCCAGGACGACGGAGCCGGCGAGCAGGGCGCTCAGGTAGGTCTGCACGTTGCCGGTCTGGGCGCGGCGGACGAGCCAGCCGAGCCCCTTGGCGGAGGTGCCCGCGGCGCGGACGTAGGTGTCGACGACCTCGCGGTCCAGGAAGCGGACCAGGGAGGCCGCGGCGAGGACGGGGCGGACGAACGCCGTCCGGTAGACGGCGTCCAGGTGGAAGCCGTCGGCGGCGGGACCGTGCAGGGGCCCCAGGAGGGCGCGGCCCGGGTCGGCCGGGTCCTCGGCGGGGTGCGGCAGGTGCAGCGCCTCCGCCTCGACCAGGCCCGCGGCGGCGTCCGGGTGGGCGACGTGCGGGGCGGGTGCCTGTGCGGCGGCCGCGGAGAGCGGGGTCCTGGCGGCGAGGGTGCGCCAGACCGCGTAGGTGATCACGGCTCCGGCGGCGGCGAGACCCGTGCCGAGGACGGCCGTGGTGACGGTCGGGGTGAGGGCGTTCCCGTCGAACCAGTCGTCGAGGTACGTGACGGTCAGACCGAAGCCCAGGGAAGGGATCGCGAGCACCCACAGGACGGACGTCATGGCGATCGGCTGGCGCCCGTGGTCGGGGGCCTCGGCGCCTCGGCCGCGGAAGGTCCGCAGCCAGAGGCGGAGCGCGTACGCGGCGGTGAGCAGGGCCGTCAGCAGGCCTGCGACGAGGACGGTCCAGCCGGCCCCGGCGGGGGCGACGGTCCGGTCCCCGAGCGCGGTGTGCTCGGCGGCCACCAGGACGGCTTCCTTGGAGAAGAAGCCGGCGAACGGGGGGATCGCGGCGAGGGCGAGCAGGGCGACGGTCATCGTCCAGTACGCGTCCGGGATGCGCTTCGCGAGGCCGCTCATGCGGGACATGGCGGTCAGCGAGTTCGTACCGGCGGCGTGGATGACCGTGCCGGCGGCGAGGAAGAGCAGTGCCTTGAACGCGCCGTGCGAGAGGAGGTGGAAGACGGCGGCCCCGCGGTCGCCGACGGCGAGGGCGCCGGCCATGTAGCCGAGCTGGCCGATCGTCGAGTAGGCGAGGACCCGCTTGATGTCGTCCTGGGCGAGCGCGGCGAGCGCCGAGCCGACCATCGTGATCGCGGCCATCACGGCGAGCACCGTCATCGCAGCGGCGGACTCGGCGAAGACGGGCAGCAGCCGGGCCGTGAAGTAGATGCCGGCGGCGACCATCGTCGCCGCGTGGATGAGCGCGGAGACGGGGGTGGGGCCGGCCATGGCGTCCGGGAGCCAGGTGTGCAGCGGGAACTGTGCCGACTTGCCCGCCACACCGGCGAGCAGCAGCAGCGCGATCAGGGTGGGGTGGTCGAGGCCGCCGCTCGCGACGGCGCCGAGGACGCCCGTGATCCGGAAGGTGCCCGCATCGGTGGCGAGCGCGAAGAGACCGATGAGGAAGGGGACGTCGCCGAGCTTGGTGACGAGGAAGGCCTTCAGGGAGGCGGCTCGTGCCTCGGGCGTCTCCCAGTAGTGGCCGACGAGGAAGTACGAGCAGATGCCCATGATCTCCCAGCCGACCAGGAGCACCATCAGGTCGCCGGAGTAGACGACGAGCAGCATCGCGGAGGTGAAGAGGGAGACGAGCGCCGCGTACGAGGGGTAGCGCGGGTCCTCGCGGAGGTAGCCGGTCGAGTAGATCTGCACACAGGTGGCGACGACGCCGACCAGGACGGCGACGAGCGCGGCGAAGCCGTCGATGTACAGGGCCAGGTCGATGGGGACCGAGCCGGTGGGGGTGAGCTGGGTGGCCGCGTCGATCGCCTTCCCGCCGCCCTGCCGGACCGCGACCAGCACGGCCAGGACCGTGGCGGCGAGGGTGGGCAGCACGGCCAGCGGGCGGACGAAGCCGGGCGCGGTGCGGCCGAGCAGGAGTCCGGCGACGGAGCCGAGGAAGGGCAGGAGGGGGACGAGGACGGCGAGGGTCGTGGTGGTCACGCGGTGGCCTCGGCCTTCTCGCCGGCGGGCGTGTCGTCGGTGGGCGCGTCGTCCGATGACGGTTCGTCCGCGGCATCGGTGCTCCACGGCTCCGGCGGCTCCGCCGTGTCACGGAGGCGGTCGACGTCCGACGTGCCCTTGTTGCGGTGGACCATCAGGACGATCGCGAGACCGATGCCGATCTCCGCGGCGGCGATGGCGATGGTGAAGAGGGTGAGGGCCTGGCCGGCGTGGAGGGTGTCGCGGAGCCAGACGTCGAAGGCGACCAGGTTGAGGTTGACGGCGTTGAGCATCAGCTCGACGGACATCAGGACCAGGATGGCGTTGCGGCGGGCGAGGACGCCGTACACGCCGATGGCGAAGAGGAGGGCGGCGAGGACGGCCGGGTAGACGAGATGCATCAGCGCTGCTCCTCCTTCTTCCTGCGGGAGAGCACGATGGCGCCGACCAGGGCGGCCAGGAGGAGGACGGACAGCGCCTCGAACGGCAGCACCCAGTGCCGGAAGAGGATCTCGCCCGACACCTCCGTCGACCCCTGCACGGCACCGTCCAGATCGATCCACGTCGTACGGAACGCATCGACGACGACCCAGACGAGTGCGGCCGCGGCGGCGCTCGCGACGGCGATCGCGGCGGGCTTGTTACGGGAGTCGGCGTCCGGGGAGCGGCCGATGGGGGCCTTGGTGAGCATGAGCCCGAAGAGGAGGAGGACGACGACGGAGCCGACGTAGATCAGGACCTGGACCCAGGCGATGAACTCGGCCGTCAGGAGCAGGTACTCGACGGCGAGGCCACCGAGCGCCACGACCAGCCAGAGCGCGGCGTGGACGAGCTGGCGGGTGGTGACGGTCACGAGGGCGGCGCCGAGGGTGACCAGGCCGACGAGGAGGAAGGCGATCTCGACGCCGGTGGGCGAGAGGAAGCCATGGGCCTGCTGTGCCGCCTGTGCCGCTTGAGTTGTGTGTACTGCCAGGATCACTGCTGCTCCCCCTCGGCGGCCGCGGCCGCTTCGGCGGCCGCGGCGGTGGCGGCCTTCTCCACTGCCTTGCGGGCCGCCGCGATCTCCTTCGGCTCCTCCGCGTGCGGGTCGAGCGCGGGCGGCTCCGGGACCGTCCACATCCACTCGCGGAGCTTGTCGCGCTCGTGGGTCAGCTCGTGGATGTCGGTCTCCGCGTACTCGAACTCGGGCGACCAGAACAGCGCGTCGAACGGGCAGACCTCGATGCAGATACCGCAGTACATGCAGAGCGAGAAGTCGATGGCGAAGCGGTCGAGGACGTTCCGGCTGCGCTCTCGGCCGCCGGGGACGGTCGCCGGCACCGTCTCCTTGTGGGAGTCGATGTAGATGCACCAGTCGGGGCACTCGCGGGCGCAGAGCATGCAGACCGTGCAGTTCTCCTCGAACAGCCCGATGACCCCGCGGGTGCGGGGCGGCAGCTCGGGCTGGACGTCCGGGTACTGCGCGGTGACGGTCTTCTTCGTCATCGTGCGGAGGGTGACGGCGAGGCCCTTGGCGAGGCCGGATCCGGGAATGGCCATTACTGGATCGCCACCTTCACGATGCCGGTGAGTGCGATCTGCGCGAGCGCGAGCGGGACGAGGGTCGTCCAGGCGAGCTTCTGGAGCTGGTCCTCGCGCAGGCGCGGGTAGCTCACCCGCAGCCAGATCACGACGAACGCGAGGATCGCGGTCTTGAGGAGGGTCCAGACCCAGCCGAGACCGTCCGCGCCGAAGGGCCCGTGCCAGCCGCCGAGGAACAGGACGGTGGTGAGGCCGCACAGGACGACGATGCCGGCGTACTCGGCGAGCAGGAAGAGCGCGAAACGGAGGCCGGTGTACTCGGTGTACGCACCGAAGATGATCTCCGAGTCGGCGACCGGCATGTCGAACGGGGGCCGCTGGAGCTCCGCCAGACCCGCCACGAAGAAGACGAGCGCACCGACGATCTGCCAGGGCACCCACCACCACTCGAAGGCGTTCAGGATGCCGGGGAGGGAGACCGTGCCGGCGGCCATCGCGACGGAGGCGGCGGCGAGGAGCATGGGGAGCTCGTACGCGAGGAGCTGGGCGGCGGTACGGAGGCCGCCGAGCAGCGAGAACTTGTTCGCGGACGCCCAGCCGGCCATCAGGCTGCCGAGGACACCGACGCCCATCACGGCCAGCACGAAGAAGATGCCCGCGTCGACGACCTGCCCGACGGCGCCCTCGCTCGGGCCGATCGGGATCGCCACCAGCACGAGCAGATACGGGAGGAGGGCGACGGCCGGCGCGAGCTGGAAGACCCGCCGGTCGGCGTCCTTGGGAACCACGTCCTCCTTCTGCGCGAACTTCACGCCGTCGGCGACGAGCTGGGCCCAGCCGTGGAAACCACCGGCGTACATGGGGCCGAGGCGGCCCTGCATATGGGCCATGACCTTGTGCTCGGTCTGCCCGACGACGAGCGGCAGGACGAGGAAGACGGCGAAGACGACGAGCAGCCGGAGGGCGACGTCGAGTACGTCGTTCACGCGGGATCGCCTCCGGCGGGGGTGGTGGGGTCGGGGTCCGCGTCCCCCTGCGGGGCGGCGGGCGGGTGGGCGGCGTCGGCCTCGGCGTCCGCCTGCGGGGCGGCGGACCCTTCATCTGCGGGCGCGGCCTCGGTCCCGGAAGGAGCACCCGGCGTCGCCGCGGTCGGCGGAGTGGTGGGCTCCTCGTCGAAGGCCGGGCGGGCGTAGTGCCAGGGGGCGTCCGAGCTGCGGGTGCGTGGGGGCGCGGCCTCCGCGCGCGACGCGGGGCCGGTCGGGGTCGACTGGCTCGCCGAGCCGTCGGCGGCGGAGCGCGAACGGCGCGGCGGACGGGCCGCCGCAGGCGGGGCGTCCGCGCCCGACTCCGGCGTGGCGTTCGGTTCCGGTGTCGTCTGGCTTGCCGAGCCGTCGGCCGCCGAACGCGAACGGCGCGGCGTCGCAGGCGGGGCGTCGGGCCCCGGCTCCGGCATGGCGGCCGGCTCCGGGGTCGACTGGCTCGCCGAGCCTTCGGAGACCGAGCGGGTGCGGCGGGGCGGGCGGGGGGTGTCCGTCGGGGGCGAGGCTTCCGGTTGGGTTGCCGAGCCTTCCGTTGCCGAGCGGGCTCGGCGGACCGGGCGGTCGCCTGCCGTCGCGCGGGCCGGGCGGGTCGGGGCCGGCGGGAGCTGGCCCTTCAGGGGGCCCCATTCGTTGGGGTCCGGGACGCCCGGGGGGAGCATCTGGCGGCGCTTAGGGCCGCCGCCGTCGTGGGACTCGCCCGGTTCCTTCGCGCCCGGCCACGCCTTCGCGACCCGGGCCGCGAGGACGAAGTCCTTGCGGAGCGGGTGGCCCTCGAAGTTCTCGGGGAGGAGGAGCGGCACCAGGTGCGGGTGGCCGGTGAAGTCCACGCCGAACATCTCGTGGGTCTCGCGCTCGTGCCAGCCGGCACCCGCGTACACCCCGATCGCCGTGGGGAGGGCGGGGGCGGAGTGCGGGACGGTCGTACGGACGAGGAGGCGGCGCGGGCGGCCCTCGCCCAGGGCCACCACGTGCGCGCAGACCCGGAAGCCCGTGCCCGGCTCGTCGACCGCGCTCAGCCAGTCGAAGTAGGTGCACCCGAGGGTGTCCCGGGCCGTCTCCAGGGCCGTGATCCAGGCCGTCGGCGGGACGTCGACGGTCAGCAGGTCGTACGCCTGCTCCGCCGTCGCCTCCTCGCCGAAGATCTCCGTCACGGAGTCCGGGAGGGAGTCGTAGGCCGTCATGCCTTGCCTCCGGGCGGTGTCACCAGGGGGCTCGTCAGCTGGGAGACCGACGCGGTGGTCGCGTACCGCTCCGCCAGGCTCTCCCGCGCGATCTTCTCCTGGAGCTTGAGGATGCCCTGGAGGAGCGCCTCGGGGCGCGGCGGGCAGCCGGGCACGTAGACGTCGACCGGGATGATCTGGTCGACGCCCTTGGTGACCGAGTACGAGTCCCAGTAGGGGCCGCCGCAGTTGGAGCAGGCGCCGAAGGAGATGACGTACTTCGGCTCCGGCATCTGCTCGTACAGCCGCTTCACCGCGGGTGCCATCTTGTCCGTCACCGTGCCCGAGACGATCATCAGGTCGGCCTGGCGCGGGCCGGGCGCGAAGGGGATGACGCCGAGCCGGATGAAGTCGTGCCGGGCCATCGACGCGGCGATGAACTCGATCGCGCAGCATGCGAGCCCGAAGTTGAAGACCCACAGGCTGTAGCGGCGGCCCCAGTTCAGGACCACCTTCATCGGCTCGGGGGCCAGGCGGGCGAGCGGCCCCAACGTGGGAGCGGGCAGGGGTGTTACGTCCATGCCAGGACCTTCTTCTTGTACGCGTAGAGCAGCCCCACGGCCAGGAAGCCGAGGAAGACGAACATCTCGACCAGGGTCGTGGCGCCGTAGCCGGGCGCGGCGAAGACCGTCGCCCAGGGGAAGAGGAAGATCGAGTCGACGGCGAAGATGACGTAGAGGAAGGCGTACACGTAGTAGCGGACCTGCGTGTGGGCCCAGCCCTCCCCCACGGGGTCGACACCGCACTCGTACGTGAGGAGCTTCTCGGGCGTCGGCACGACGGGCCTCAGCAGCCGGCCCGCGCCGAACGCCACGGCGACGAACAGCACGCCGACGACGGCGAGCAGTCCGACGACGGAGTACGTCTGGAAGTAGTCCGCCGCGTCCGCTGCGTCGGCCGCGACAACGGTCGGTTCCCGCACGGTCCGTCCGCCCCTCGGTCTCGGTGTCTCATGAGTCACTTCTGTACGCACGCGAGTCTAGGCCCTGCTAAAGAGACCGTAAGCAGTCGCGTACGCGGTCGTCCGTGCCGTCCTGGTGGGGATATCCCCACTGTCGCTCACCCACCTCCCCCATGGCGTCGCCCGACCCCCGACCGGCAGTCTTGGGAGCATGACCGCTGATCATGACTCCGCCGACTCCTCCGGCTCGGCCGGCTCCGCCGCTGCCCCGCGTCCGCCCAGGCGCACCGCCTACGGGACGGAGACGTGGAAGGAGATCGCCTTCCTCCTCTCCAACCTGTTCACCGCGCTGGCCGGTTTCGTCTACTCGGTCGTGAGCGTGCTCCTCGGGGTCGGCCTGTCCGTCACCGTGATCGGGCTCCCGCTGCTCGCCCTCGGGCTCGGCGGCGCGCGCCTGATCGGCCGGTCGGAGCGGGCGCGGGCCCGGGCGCTGCTCGGGGTCGAGGTCGCCGAGCCGTCGCCGCTGCCGAAGCGGGGCGGTTTCTTCGGGTGGCTGTGGACCACGCTGAAGGATCCGGTGGCCTGGCGGACCCAGCTGTACGGGCTGATCCGGCTGCCCTGGGGGATCGTGACGTTCACGGTGGCGTTGGTCTCGCTCATCGTGCTCTGGCCCGTGCTTCCCTTCATCGCCCGTGGCCTGGCGAGCGCCGACCGGGGCATGGTCCGGGGTCTGCTCTCGCCCTCCGACGAGCTGGAGCGGCGGATCGCGGAGCTGGAGTCGGACCGGGGTGTCGTCGTCGACACTGCCGCGGCCGACCTGCGGCGCATCGAGCGCGATCTGCACGACGGGGCACAGGCCCGGCTCGTCGCCCTCGCGATGGGGCTCGGTCTGGCGAAGGAGAAGCTCCTCGACGATCCGGAGACGGCCGCGGCGATGGTCGACGAGGCGCACGGCGAGGTGAAGCTCGCGCTCCAGGAGCTGCGGGACCTCGCCCGGGGCATCCACCCGGCGGTCCTCACCGACCGGGGGCTGAGCGCCGCGCTCTCGTCGGTGTCGGCGCGCTGCACGGTGCCGGTGAAGGTGAACGTGGATCTCGCGGAGCGGCCGGCGGAGGCGATCGAGGGCATCGCGTACTTCACCGTGTCGGAGCTGCTCCAGAACGTGTCCAAGCACGCGCGCGCCCGGTCGGCGTCCGTGGAGGTGTGGCGGGCGAAGGACCGGCTGCTGCTCCAGGTGCGGGACGACGGGGAGGGCGGCGCGCGCTTCGACGGCGGCACGGGGCTCGCGGGGCTCGCGGAACGGCTCGGGGCCGTGGACGGGCTCCTCGTCCTGGACTCCCCGGAGGGCGGTCCGACGACGGTGACGGCGGAACTGCCCTGGCGGTCACGCCCGGCGGCGTGAGCCGCCCGTACCGCCCGTGTGCGTGGGGAAGTGGGCCTGCTGCCGCGCGGCTGGGAGTCGCGCGGCAGCAGGCCCACCTGCGTCCCTTCCCCTCCCGTACCCCCTGGGTAGGGAAAACCCCCGCTCCTAGACGCCCACCCGCCTCATGGTCCGGCGAGGCGTGAGACGGAACCCTGGAACACGTACCGAGCTTCCCTCCCGCCGCCCTCCCTGAGCAGAGAAGGACCCCGCGATGGCCTCCCACCGACTCCCCGCCGCGATCCGCGCGCCGTTCGAGGCACGCACCTGGCGGGCTTTCCTCTACGTGCTGATCGGGCTGCCGCTGAGCGTCGTCTGGTTCGCGCTCTCGATCTCCTTCTTCTCGGCCGGCGCCGGGCTGCTCATCACCTTCCTCGGCGTGCCGATCCTCGCCGGGGTCCTCGCGATGTGCCGGGGGTTCGGCGTGGTCGAGCGGGCCAGGGCACGTGCGCTGCTCGACGTCGACGTGCGGGCGCCCGAGCCGGTGCGGGGCCGTACCGGTGGGGCCTTCTCCTGGATGGGCGCCATGCTGAAGAGCGGAACGTCCTGGCGGCACCTGCTGTACGCGGTCGTGCACATGCCGTGGGCGGTGTTCTCGTTCTCGGTGACGGTGACGTTCTTCGCCTGGGGCTGGAGCCTCTTCACGTACCCGCTGTGGCAGTGGGTCTTCCCGATGTACGCGGGGCAGGACGGCCTCCAGCTCTACGGCGACGGGTCCCACAACCTCTACCTCGACTCCCCCTTCGAGATCGCCGTCACCAGCCTCGTCGGGCTGCTGTTCGTGATGGCCGGGCCCTGGCTGCTGCGCGGCTTCGTCGCCGTCGACCGGCTCCTCGTCTCCGGGCTGCTCGGCCCGTCCCGGCTCGCCTCCCGTGTCACCGAGTTGGAGTCGGACCGGGGCGTCGTCGTGGACACCGCGGCTGCGGACCTGCGGCGCATCGAGCGGGACCTGCACGACGGGGCACAGGCCCGGCTGGCCGCGCTCGCCATGGATCTGGGACTCGCGAAGGAGAAGCTCGCGGAGGACCCGCAGGCGGCGGCGGTGCTGGTCGGCGAGGCGCACGGCGAGGTGAAGCTCGCGCTCCAGGAGCTGCGGGATCTGGCGCGGGGGATCCACCCGGCGGTCCTGACCGACCGTGGCCTGGACGCGGCGCTGTCGGCGGTGGCCTCGCGGTGTGCGGTTCCGGTGTCGGTGGACGTGGACCTGCCGGCGCGGCCGGTCGCGGCGATCGAGGGGATCGCGTACTTCACGGTCTCGGAGCTGCTCCAGAACGTGTCCAAGCACGCGCGGGCGCGGCGGGCCTGGGTGGATGTGTGGCGGACCGGGGAGAAGCTGATGCTTCAGGTGCGGGACGACGGGTCCGGCGGGGCGGAGGCCGTGGCGGGGCGGGGCCTGTCGAAGCTCTCCGAGCGGGTGGGTGCGGTGGACGGGGTGCTCGCGGTGGACTCGCCCGCGGGTGGGCCTACGACGGTGACCGTCGAGCTGCCCTGGCGTGCCTAGCCGCGCCGCTGGTCGTCGCGCCCCGGGGCCTTGGGCCTCGGGGCCTCGCCCTGTGCGCGCGACCCCACGGGCACCGCACAGCGGACGAAGCCCTTGGCGGGCGGGTCCGGACGCTTGCGCCCTCCCCCGGACGTCGTCCGGGGGTGCCCCCATCGCCCGGCGGAACGATTGCCCATAACGAGGGGGGCGTATGTGGGTGGGGGTGCAATGCTGGAGGCCTCATCGGGCAACAACACATAGGGGCTGTGCGGCGTGGGTGTGGATCAAGGGGCGGGGCGCGTGCGGGTGGTCATCGCCGAGGATTCCGTGTTGCTGCGGGAGGGTCTGACCCGGCTGCTGACCGATCTCGGGCATGACGTCGTCGCCGGGGTCGGGGACGGTGACGCGCTCGTCGAGACGGTCGCGAAGCTCGCGGCCGAGGGCGCGCTGCCGGATGTCGTCGTCGCCGACGTGCGGATGCCGCCGACGCACACGGACGAGGGCGTCCGGGCGGCCGTGCGGCTGCGCAAGGAGCACCCGGGACTCGGTGTGCTCGTCCTGTCGCAGTACGTGGAGGAGCAGTACGCCACCGAACTTCTGGCCGGTTCCAGCCGGGGTGTCGGCTATCTGCTGAAGGACCGGGTCGCCGAGGTCCGGGAGTTCGTGGACGCGGTCGTGCGGGTCGCCGGCGGCGGTACGGCGCTGGATCCGGAGGTCGTGCAGCAGCTCCTTGGCCGGAGCCGTCAGCAGGACGTGCTGGCGAACCTGACTCCGCGCGAGCGGGAGGTCCTGGGTCTGATGGCGGAGGGCCGGACGAACTCGGCGATCGCGAAAGCGCTGGTCGTGAGCGACGGCGCGGTGGAGAAGCACATCAGCAACATCTTCCTGAAGCTGGGTCTCTCGCCGAGTGACGGCGATCATCGCCGGGTACTGGCGGTGTTGACGTATCTGAAATCCTGATCATCTGACACTCTGTCAGATGACATGGAGGCCGGAAGGGCGGCCCGCCGGCGCCCGAGGGACCTAGAACCAAAGGATGAGGCGGAATCAGACTTTCCGGAACACTCCGGGTGGCGACAGACCGTGACGATTCAGGGCAAGAGGGCGTCTCAAAAAGAGGTCCATGATGTGAGAAGTCCCGGGAGGGCCCTCCCTACCGTCGTAGGGTGGGCCTGGGGACGGACGGTGATCGGCCGACCGCACCCCGAGCCTTCTCCCGCCTCCGGCGGAGAGTCCCCTTGCCGCGAGGGAGGTCCAGTTCAGTGACCAGCCAGGTCAGTAGCGAGGCCGGTGAGGCCCTGCTCGGGGAGCAGCGCAGCGCCCCGGCGAAGCCCCACCACGGCACCGACAAGGAAGTGCGCCGTCTCGATCGGGTGATCATCCGCTTCGCGGGTGACTCCGGTGACGGTATGCAGCTGACGGGTGACCGGTTCACCTCGGAGACGGCGTCCTTCGGGAACGACCTCTCCACGCTGCCGAACTTCCCGGCCGAGATCCGGGCACCCGCCGGAACCCTGCCGGGCGTCTCGTCCTTCCAGCTTCACTTCGCCGACCACGACATCCTGACCCCGGGCGACGCCCCGAACGTGCTGGTCGCGATGAACCCCGCCGCCCTCAAGGCCAACATCGGGGACGTGCCGCGCGGTGGCGAGATCATCGTCAACACCGACGAGTTCGCCAAGCGCGCCATGGCCAAGGTCGGCTACGCGGCCTCGCCCCTCGAAGACGGTTCGCTGGACGCCTACCGGGTCCACCCGGTGCCGCTGACCACGCTGACCGTCGAGGCCCTCAAGGACTTCGGCCTCTCCCGGAAGGAGGCCGAGCGCTCCAAGAACATGTTCGCGCTCGGGCTGCTCTCCTGGATGTACCACCGGCCGACCGAGGGCACCGAGACCTTCCTGCGGCAGAAGTTCGCGAAGAAGCCGCAGATCGCCGAGGCGAACATCGTCGCCTTCCGGGCCGGCTGGAACTTCGGCGAGACCACCGAGGACTTCGCCGTCTCCTACGAGATCGCCCCCGCGACCCGGGCCTTCCCCACCGGCACCTACCGGAACATCTCGGGGAACCTGGCCCTCTCGTACGGCCTCGTCGCCGCCTCCCGCCAGGCCGACCTGCCGCTCTACCTCGGCTCGTACCCGATCACCCCGGCCTCGGACATCCTCCACGAGCTGAGCAAGCACAAGAACTTCGGCGTGCGGACCTTCCAGGCCGAGGACGAGATCGCCGGCATCGGTGCCGCGCTCGGCGCGGCCTTCGGCGGCTCGCTCGCCGTCACGACGACCAGCGGCCCCGGTGTGGCGCTCAAGTCGGAGACGATCGGCCTCGCGGTCTCCCTGGAGCTGCCACTCCTGATCGTCGACATCCAGCGCGGCGGCCCGTCCACCGGTCTGCCCACCAAGACCGAGCAGGCCGACCTCCTCCAGGCCATGTACGGCCGCAACGGCGAGGCGCCGGTCCCGGTCGTCGCCCCGAAGACGCCCGCCGACTGCTTCGACGCGGCGATCGAGGCGGCCCGGATCGCCCTCATGTACCGGACGCCCGTCTTCCTGCTCTCCGACGGCTACCTCGCCAACGGCTCCGAGCCCTGGCGCATCCCGGACGTCGACGAACTCCCCGACCTGCGGACGCAGTTCGCCACCGGCCCGAACCACGAACTGGCCGACGGCACCGAGGTCTTCTGGCCGTACAAGCGCGACCCGGAGACCCTCGCCCGCCCCTGGGCCGTCCCCGGCACCCCCGGTCTCGAACACCGCATCGGCGGCATCGAGAAGCAGGACGGCACCGGCAACATCTCGTACGACCCCGCCAACCACGAGTTCATGGTCCGCACCCGGCAGGCCAAGATCGACGGCATCGACGTCCCCGACATCGAGGTCGACGACCCGGACGGCGCCCGCACCCTGGTCCTCGGCTGGGGCTCCACCTACGGGCCGATCACCGCCGCCGTCCGCCGCATCCGCCGCGAGGACGGCCACATCGCCCAGGCCCATCTGCGCCACCTCAACCCCTTCCCGAAGAACCTCGGCGAGGTCCTGAAGCGGTACGAGAAGGTCGTCGTCCCGGAGATGAACCTCGGCCAGCTCTCCCTGCTCGTCCGGGCGAAGTACCTCGTCGACGCCCGCAGCCACACACAGGTCAACGGGATGCCGTTCAAGGCCGAGCAGCTCGCCGCCGTTCTCAAGGAGGCCATCGATGCCTGAGCCCCTCCTCCACCTGGTGCCCAAGGCCGAGGCCCAGCAGACGATGAAGGACTTCAAGTCCGACCAGGAGGTCCGGTGGTGCCCCGGCTGCGGTGATTACGCGGTCCTGGCCGCCGTCCAGGGCTTCATGCCCGAGCTCGGTCTGGCGAAGGAGAACATCGTCTTCGTCTCGGGCATCGGCTGCTCCTCCCGCTTCCCGTACTACATGAACACCTACGGGATGCACTCCATCCACGGCCGCGCCCCGGCCATCGCCACCGGCCTCGCCACCTCCCGCCGCGACCTGTCCGTCTGGGTCGTCACGGGCGACGGCGACGCGCTCTCCATCGGCGGCAACCACCTCATCCACGCGCTCCGGCGCAACGTCAACCTCAAGATCCTGCTCTTCAACAACCGGATCTACGGGCTGACCAAGGGCCAGTACTCGCCCACCTCCGAGGTCGGCAAGATCACCAAGTCGACGCCGATGGGCTCGCTCGACGCACCCTTCAACCCGGTGTCCCTCGCACTCGGCGCCGAGGCCTCCTTCGTGGCCCGTACGGTCGACTCCGACCGCAAGCACCTCACCGAGGTGCTGCGCCAGGCCGCCGACCACAACGGCACGGCGCTCGTCGAGATCTACCAGAACTGCAACATCTTCAACGACGGCGCCTTCGAGGTCCTCAAGGACAAGGACCAGGCCAAGGAAGCGGTCATCCGCCTCGAACACGGGCAGCCGATCCGCTTCGGCGCCGAGAACGAGAAGGGCGTCGTCCGCGACCCGGCCACCGGCGACCTCCAGGTCGTCACCGTGACTCCGGAGAACGAGTCGCGGATCCTGATCCACGACGCCCACGCCGCCACTCCCACCACCGCCTTCGCGCTCTCCCGGCTCGCGGACCCGGACACCCTCCACCAGACCCCCATCGGGGTGTTCCGGTCGGTGGACCGGCCGGTGTACGACACGCTGATGGCGGAGCAGCTGGAGACGGCGGTGGAGCAGCACGGCAAGGGCGACCTGGGCCAGCTGCTGGCCGGCAACGACACGTGGACGGTCGTCGGCTGACGCCCGTCCGCGCGGTCAGTCGCGCTTCGCTGCCTCGGTGAACGGGCCGAGGCAGCGCGGCCTTCCGGAGCGGATCCGCCAGAGGGTCAGCCCTTCCAGGACGGTCGTCGAGTTCTCGCTGGCCCTGGAGTAGTAGGACCTCGCCACCCCCCGGTACACCTTGTGGTCCTTCATGAACGCGTACGACATCGCCGCGCCCGGGTACCTCGCGTTCCTCTTGACGGCGGTAGGCAGTGCCTGCACCGTCCAGTACAGGGCGTCGTACGACTCCACCGCGAACCGCTCAACCGGATCCGTGGCCGCGAGCCGCCAGCGCCTGCGGTACGCGGCCGCGAACTCCTTCGCGGCCGGGACCGTGTCGGGGTCGGTGTAGCCCGCCCCGAAGTACCAGCCCTCGGCGGCCGGACCCGCCACGGCGAGGAACTCCGGCTGGAGCGCGGGCTCGACGCTTCCGCGCGGGCCCCGGTACCCCTGCTGCTGCAGTGCCTTGGCGCACAGGGCGGCCCGGCGCGGCGACTTCCCCACGTACATCACGCCCGTCGGGGAGGTGGCGAGCGCGGCCCGGACCGCCGGCCCGAAGTCCTCGCTGTCCGCCGCGACCTGGTGCACGGTGACCGTGCCGCCGGCGGGAGGCGAGTCCTTCAGGTTCCGGGCGGCGAGCCAGCTGTAGGTGCCGGCCGCCCGGTCCTCGATGACGGCGGTACGGCGCAGACCGTGCTCCGTGAGGTAACGGCCGAAGGGCGCCGACATCACGTCGGGGTAGGGCCGCACTTCGAAGTAGGTGCGCGCCTGCGGCGTCTGACCCCGGATCACCCCGTCCGCGACCGACGCCACCACGCTCAGCACCGGCACCCTGGAATCGACGAGCGCGTTCGCCGCCTCGATGGCCGTCTCGGTGGCCGTCGGGCCGAGGACGGCGACCAGGGCCGGGTCCTTGAGGAGGGTGCGGGCCCCGGCGGCGGCCCGCTCGGGGACTCCCCCGTCGTCCGTCACCTTGAGGACCAGGTCGAAGGGCCGGTCCGCGCGGGCGTTGAAGGTCTCCGCGGCAAGGCGCAGTCCGCGTTCCTGGGCGCGCCCGTCCGCCTTGCCGGGGCCGCTGAGGTCGGTGAGGACACCGAGCGTGTACGCCGCCTTCGGCGCCCCCGCACCGCCGCCGGTGCCGCCCGTTCCGGTGCCCGGGTCGCGGCCGAGCAGCCAGGCGGTGAGGCCACCCGTGCCCGCGACGGCCCCGGCCGCGCCGAGTACCAGAAAGCGGCGCCGCGAAGTCCCCTGCTTCTCGCGGGGGTTGAGGACGGTCGGATCGGCGACCGGCAGGTCCAGGACCCGTGACGAGCGCTGGGCGATCAGGGCGGGCAGACCGGTCGGCAGCCAGTCGCCCGCCGCCGGGCCCTCGTACGGACCGAGGGCGTCCCGCACCTCGGCGGTGCTCGGCCGGTCGGCGGCGCCCTTGGCGAGACAGGCCGCGACCAGGGGCAGCAGCGGCCCGGGCAGGCCGTCGAGGTCGGGCTCCTCGTGGACGGTGCGGTAGACGACCGAGGCCACCCCGCCCGTACCGAAGGGGCGGCGTCCGGTCAGCGCGTACGCGAGGACGCAGCCGAGCGAGAAGACGTCGCTGGCCGGTCCGACCTCGCCGGCCCCCAGGGCGCGGGCCTGCTCGGGGGCAAGGAAGCCGGGGGTGCCGATCATGGCGTCGGTGGCCGTGAGCGCGGTCGCCCCGGCGGCCCTGGCGATGCCGAAGTCGATCAGCCGGGGCCCGTCGAGGGCGAGCAACACGTTCCCGGGCTTGACGTCCCGGTGGACGAGCCCGGCCGTGTGCATGTCGGCGAGGGCGTCGGCGAGTCGTGCGCCGAGCGCCCGCACGGTCGGCTCGGGCAGGGCGCCGTGCAGGGCGACGGCCTCGGCGAGCGAGGGCCCGGGCACGTACTCGGTCGCGAGCCACGGCTCCCGGGCCTCCGGATCGGCGCCGAGGACGCGGACGACCCAGCGGCCGGTGATCCGCTCGGCGGCCCGCGCCTCGCGGCGGAACCGCTCCCGGAAGCCGGGGTCGGCGGCGTGCTCGGCGCGGATGAGCTTGAGCGCGGCGAGCGCACCGCCGGCGGAACGGGCGAGGTAGACCACGCCCATGCCGCCGGCGCCGAGCCGTCCGAGCAGCCGGTAGCCGGCGATCGAGGAGGGATCGGCCTTCTTGAGGGGCTGCACGCTCAGGCCTTCTTGGGCTTGTTGGGTTCCGCGGGCGCGGGACCGAGATACTTGTAGGCCCCGTTCTGCACGCCGTAGAGGAAGGTGCCCATACCTCTGAGCTCGCCGTTGTCGCCGAACGAGTAACCGCCCATGGCCCCGGTGTACTCCTGCTTGCGCAGCGCCTCCCACAGGCCCTTGCGGGTGAGCGGGCCCTTGGCGGCGTTCGAGGAGAGCCAGGACGTGACCAGGCCGACCACGTCGAAGGACTCGCCGGTGTAGAAGGCGGGGGCGGTGCCGTAGCGCTTGCGGTAGGCGTCGACGAAGTCCTGGGCGCGCTTGCGGTCGGCCGCCTTCTGCTTGGTGTCGGTGGCCCGCTGGACGGGGTCGACGACGGGAGCGCAGACGTACCAGCCCTCGGCGGCGCTCCCGGCCTCCTTCAGGAATTCCGACCCGAAGACGTGCTGGCCGGCGAACCGGGGCCCGGTGAAGCCAAGTTGTGTCAGGGCGCGGGCGGCGAGCACGGCCGTGGAGCGGACACCGCAGTGGACGTACGCGTCGATGCCGGCGTCGATCATCTCGCCGATGATCCGGCGGTAGTCGGTGACACCGGCCGGGACCACCCGGAAGTGCGGCTCGATGCCGGCGTACCTGAATCCGAAGCGGGCGCCGGCGGTGCACTGCCAGCCGTACTGGTCGTCGGTGCGTTCCTGGAGGACTCCGGGGCGCCGGATCTGCGGCAGCAGCGTGGCGGACCAGGCGAGGTAGGTGCCCGCCAGGACGTGGTTCGGGATGGCGCGGAGAACGGTCGTGTTCCGCGAGGAGTTGGCATCGGCGCGCAGGGTGAAGAGGTTGTAGCCCGCCGAGGTGGTGAGGAGCGGCACGTCGGCCTCCTCGAAGGCGGCGAGCTCGGCGACGCCGGTGGCGTCGGAGGTGGGGCCGAGGACGGCGATCACGGAGGGGTCGGAGGTGAGCCGGCGGGCGGCGGCGAGGGCGCCGGCGACCTCCCCACGGTCGTCGGAGACCTTGAGCTCAAGGGTGAAGGGCTTGCCCTTGTGCACGGCGTTGAACCGCTCGACGGCGAGCCGGGCGCCGCGCTCCTGGGCCCGGCCGATCTCCCGGGCGGGCCCGGAGAGGTCGGCGAGGACGCCGATGGCCCAGGTGTTCTGGGGCTTCGGCGCGGGGGGCTTCCCGTCGGTGTCGTCCCGCCCGGAGTTCCACAGGGCGTACGCGCCGCCGCCCGCCGCGAGCACCGCGGCACCGGCGCCGAGCAGCAGGAAGCCGCGCCTGCTGGGCCCGGCCGGGGCGGCGGCGTCCGTGCCGTGCGCGGTCGGGTCGATGTCGGGAAGCGCCAGCATGGCCGTCGAGCGGGTGGCGATGGTGGTGACGACGGGCGCGGGCAGCCAGTCGGCGGGGGCGCCCGGGGTGTCCTCGGTGAGCCGGGCGGCGATCTCCTCGGCGGTGGGGCGCGCGGCCGGTTCCTTGGCGAGGCACTGCCGTACGAGGTCGAGCAGCGGCTCCGGTACGCCGGCGAGGTCGGGCTCGTCGTGCACGGTCCGGTAGAGGAGGGCGTCCAGGGCGCCCGTACCGAACGGCGGGCGGCCGGTGGTCGCGAAAGCGAGCAGACAGCCGAGGGCGAAGACGTCGGAGGCGGGGCCGATCTCGGCGGCGCGGGCCTCGGCCTGCTCGGGGGCGAGGAAGCCGGGCGTGCCGACGACCATGTCGGCCGAGGTCAGCCCGGTCTCCCCGGTCGCACGGGCGATGCCGAAGTCGATGAGCCGGGGGCCGTCGACGGCGAGCAGGATGTTGCCGGGCTTCACGTCCCGGTGGACGATCCCGGCCGCGTGGACGGCGGCGAGCGCGCGGGCGACGGCACCGCCGAGGATCCGTACGCTCCGCTCGGGCAGCGGCCCGTGGGCTCGGACGGCCTCACCGAGGGACGGGCCCGGCACGAAGGCGGTGGCCATCCACGGCTCGGGGGCGTCGGGATCGGCGCCGGTCACGGGGACCGCCCAGGGGCTGACGACCCGGCGGGCGGCCTCGACCTCGCGGCGGAAGCGGGCCCGGAAGTCGGCCTGGTCGGCCTGGTCGGCGTGGGTGACCTTGACGGCGGCGAGCTCGCCGCTGTCGGTGCGGCCGAGGTAGACGACGCCCATGCCGCCGGCGCCGAGGCGGCCCAGGAGGCGGTAGCCGGCGATCGACGAAGGGTCGGAGGGCAGGAGCGCCTGGAGGGCGCCGGGCTGGGGGCCGGGCTGGGCCATCGGGCTCACGACTGGGCTCCCCACTGCTTCTTGACGCGGTCCTGCATGATGACGTTGGCCCGGACCTGGGCGTCGGTGATCTTCGCCTCGGTGTAGCCGGGGGCTCCCTTGATGACGGTGGCGAAGCTGACCTGCCCGATGCGGCTCTGGAACCAGGTGTAGAACTGCGGTCCCTTGAAGGCGTCGGTGAGGTACGAGCCGCGCTCGACGAGGAGGTCGTCCGTGGTGGATGCATCGTCGTAAAGGGGGCTGACCGACGTGAGGCTGCTGATGCGTTCGCCCTCGCGCAGCCGCTGGTCGGGGCAGCGCAGCGCCTCCTCCAGGGTTTCGGCCATCTCCCAGTCGGCGTCGGACTCGGTGCGGTGGATGGTGACGGTGGCGGCGACGCGCAGGACTCCCTTGCCGCCCGCGGCCGGGATCTCGCTGTAGGACGTGACGCTGTAGAGGACGGAGCCCGGAAGGCTGCCGGCTTCCCAGGTGCAGTTCGCGTCGAGGACCGGCCAGGAACCGGGGCCGCTGAGGAACGGGCTGCGCTTGACGTACTCGGGCCCCCAGGCGTCCGGCCCCGCCACGACGGCGAGTGCCAGCCGCTTCGCGTCGGCCGCGGTGCGCGGGGCCTTCTTCGGGTCCAGGGCGACGCCCGGTCCGCTCGGTGTCGGGGACGGGGTCCCGGACGCGCTGGTGCTCGGTGTTCTTCGGGGCGGTTTCCCGTCGCCCCCGCCGTCTCCCGGCGAACAGGCCGCCAGGAGTGCCATGCCCGCCGCCACCGCAGCACCGGTGCGCAGCACTCTTCCGTACGTGTCCCTCACGATTCCCCCACGGTCGCTCACACGATCCCCCGGTCGGTGAAGGAGATCGTACGGCTCCGCGCATCAACTGGGCGGGGCTACAACGTCATTGGGACGCTTCTCGCACGGTGTCGTAACGCACACGCGCCTCCTCCACCTCGTCGAGGCTGCTCGCGGTCCACCGGGCGAGCTCCCAGACCCGGCGGGCGGCCTCCTCGCCGAGTCCGGTGAGGCTGTAGTCGACGCGGGGCGGGATGACGGGCTTGGCGTCGCGGTGGACGAAGCCGTCGCGCTCCAGGGTCTGGAGGGTCTGCGTGAGCATCTTCTCGCTGACGCCGCCGACCGCGCGACGCAGCTCACTGAAGCGGTACGAGCGCTCCCGCAGGGCGATCAGGATGAGGACGCCCCAGCGGCTGGTGACGTGCTCCAGGACGCGGCGCTCCGGGCACATGGCGTCCGCCACGACGGCCTGCGGCAGGTCGTGCGGCACTTTCTCACTTACTCCCATACCAGTACCTTACTTCAAAGTGGGTACTTACGAAAGGTTAGCGCCCGTCGTACGGTGAGTACATCGCCCGGCGCACCCCGCGCCTCCCACCGGAAGAAGGAAGCACCATGAGCCTCGTCGTCACCGGAGCCACCGGACAGCTCGGCCGTCTCGTCGTCGACGCCCTCCTCACCGGCGCGTCCGCCGTCCCCGCCGAGTCCGTCGTCGCCGTCGTCCGCGACAAGGAGAAGGCGGCCGACCTGGCGGAGCGCGGTGTGGAGCTGCGGATCGCGGACTACAGCAAGCCGGAGACCCTGGCCGAGGCCTTCGAGGCCGGCGACCGGGTGCTGCTCATCTCGGGCAGCGAGGTCGGACAGCGCGTCGCCCAGCACGCCGCCGTGATCGACGCGGCCAAGGCCGCGGGCGTCGCCCAGCTCGCGTACACCGGCGTCCTCGGCGGGGACGGGGCCGACTTCGACCTGGCCGCCGAGCACAAGGTGACCGAGCGGCTGATCCTCGACTCGGGACTGCCGTACACCTTCCTCCGCAACGGCTGGTACACCGAGAACTACACCGCGAACCTCGCCCCGGTCCTGGCCCACGGCGCCGTCGTCGCGAACGCCGGCGAGGGCCGGATCGCCTCCGCCGCCCGCGCCGACTACGCCGCCGCCGCGGCAGCCGTCCTGGCCGGCCCCGCCGAGGAGCACCTGAACAAGGCGTACGAGCTGAGCGGCGACACCGCCTGGTCCCTCGCGGAGTACGCCGCCGAGGTCGCCGCCCGGTCCGGCCGGGAGATCACGTACAGCAACGTGCCCGCCGAGGCGCACCTCGCGATCCTCACCGGCGCCGGGGTCCCGGCCCCCTTCGCCGAGATCCTGGTCGACGTCGACCGGGCCGTCGAGCACGGCGCGCTCGCCCTGCAGACCGGCGACCTGGCCCGCCTGATCGGCCGCCCGACCACCCCGATCGCCGTGACGATCCAGGAAGCGCTCGACGCCTCCTGAAGAACACGCCTCCACCTCACCCCTCCGTCCCGCCCCTCCCCATGGTCATGACCGTATTGCGGTACGGGCATGACAACCCGCCCGGTGCGGCGCTACCTTCGACAGGACAGCGCGGCACAGGGCGGGAGGTCCGGTGAAGACGGATAACGAGGAACGAGCAGGATTGCTCTACGGGATCGGCGCCTACGGCATGTGGGGTCTGGTCCCGCTCTTCTGGCCGCTCCTCAAGCCCGCCGGGTCGATCGAGATCCTCGCCCACCGGATGGTGTGGTCCCTGGTCTTCGTCGGCATCGCCCTGCTCGCGGTGCGCCGCTGGGGCTGGATGCGCGAACTCGTCCGCAGCCCCCGCAAGCTCGGCCTGATCACCGTCGCCGCCGCCGTCATCACGGTGAACTGGGGCCTCTACATCTGGTCCGTCAACACGGGCCACGTCGTCGAGGCCTCCCTCGGCTACTTCATCAACCCGCTCGTCACCATCGCCCTCGGCGTCCTCGTCCTCCAGGAACGACTGCGCCCGGCACAGTGGGCCGCGGTCGGTGTCGGCTTCGCCGCCGTCCTCGTCCTGGCCATCGGATACGGGCAGCCGCCCTGGATCTCCCTGGCCCTCGCCTTCTCGTTCGCCGTCTACGGCCTGGTGAAGAAGAAGGTCAACATCGGCGGCCTGGAGTCGCTCGCCGCCGAGACCGCCGTCCAGTTCCTGCCGGCCCTCGGCTACCTCGTCTGGCTCGGCAGCCAGGGCACCCTCGCCTTCGGCTCCCACGGCGCCGGCCACACGGCCCTGCTCGCCGCCACCGGCATCGTCACGGCGGTCCCGCTCGTCTGCTTCGGCGCGGCCGCGATCCGCGTACCGCTGTCGACGCTCGGCCTCCTCCAGTACCTGGCGCCGACCTTCCAGTTCCTGCTCGGGGTCCTCTACTTCCACGAGGAGATGCCGCCGGAGCGCTGGGCGGGCTTCTCCCTCGTCTGGCTGGCCCTGACGATCCTCACCTGGGACGCCCTGCGCACGGCCCGCCGGAGCAGGGCGGCGATGGAGGCGGCGAAGGCCACGGCGGAGGCGGCGGCCGAGGCGGCGGCGGACGCCGATACTGCCACCGCTGCCGCCACGCCCACGGCCACCGCTGCCGAGGCCTCGCTGACGGGACCCGCGCAGAAGCCGGAGTCGGCAGCGGCACCGGCACCGGCACCGGCACCGGCACCGGCCCGCCAAGCGCTCTGACGGCGGGCGGTCACGCCTCCAGGAGGTCGTGCTCCCGGATCAGCCAGCAGACCGCCGTCAGACGCAGGGTCGCGAAGTCGTGACCGGCGGGCTCGGCCCAGTCGACCCCGGCCAGCCAGTCGGTGAACCCGAGGACGTAGTCGGCGAGCTCGTCGCGCCGGACGATACGGCCCCCGGACCCCCGCTGGGCCGGGATCAGGGCGTCGCGCACGGCGGCGGCGTGCTGGTCGACGGCAGCCGCAAGCCCCGGCGCGGACGTCATCTCCGAGAGCCGGGGCATGTACGTGGCGGCGACGTCGATCAGCGGGCAGCCGGGCGAATCGTTCATCCCTCCACATTAGGTGCGTACGGCGTCATTCAGGCCGTGAGCTTGGTCGCAGGACCGACCCATGCGGCCGGTTACCGACCCGGGGGTAGGTTCCGTCTTGTAACCATGGGCATCCTGCGGGAGCATGGGTTGTCATGGAAGAAGGCACTTCGAAGTCACCCAGCCACTGCGAAAGAACCTACGGAAGCGACGGGCATCTCGACCCCTTCCAGTGGGACACCCGGGAGGACTGCGAGGTACGGCAGATCCTCGACCGGGTCGCCGACAAGTGGTCCCTCCTCGTCATCGCGCTCCTCGACCGCCGGGTCCTGCGCTTCACGGAGCTCAAGCGCGAGATCGACGGCGTCAGCCAGCGCATGCTGACCGTGACCCTGCGCCAGCTGGAGCGCGACGGCCTGGTGAAGCGCACCGTCCACCCGGTGATCCCGCCCCGCGTCGACTACGAACTGACACCCCTGGGCCGTACGTTGCACACCACGATCCGCTCCCTCGTCACCTGGACCGAGCAGCACCAGAACGAGATCGCGGCGGCACGGGAGGAGTACGACGCGAAGGAGGCGGCGACGGTGTCCTGAGGCTGGTTCCAGGGGCGCAGAGACGGTTCCGGTGACTCGGAGACGGTTCCGGTGACTCGGAGACGGTTCCACGACGCGGAGACGGTTCCGGCGACTCGGAGACGGTTCCGGCGACTCGGAGACAGCGGAGACGACGGAGACAGCGCGGATAACCGGTGGCCCTCCCCGTGGACTACGCCCACCCTGGGAGCCATGGAAGAACCGAAGTCGGCCAATGACGAGCCGAAGTACCGGATCCGCGCGCTCCACACCGACCGTACGGTCACCGTCTACCAGGCGTACCCGCCCGAGATCGGTCTGCCGACGGCCCGGGAGGGGCGTTTTCCGGCCGTGTGGAAGCGGGACCGGATGACATGGATCAAGCCGTCGTTCCTGTGGATGATGTACCGCTCGGGCTGGGGGACGAAGGAGGGCCAGGAGACCGTCCTCGCCGTGGAGATCGACCGCGAAGGCTTCGAGTGGGCCCTGCGGAACGCCTGCCTCTCCCACTACGAACGCGGGTTCCATCCCGATCAGGCCGCCTGGAAGCACCAGCTGCGGGAGGCGCCGGCGCGGGTGCAGTGGGACCCCGAGCGGGATCTGCGGCTGCGGGCGCTCCCGTACCGGTCGCTCCAGCTCGGACTCTCGGGCGAGGCCTCACGCCGGTACGCGGACGAGTGGACGGTGTCCGTCACCGACGTGACCCCGCTCGCCCACCGGGTCCGCGACCTCGTCCGGGCGGGCGACCTCGACGCCGCCCACCCGCTGCTGCCCCGCGAGGAGCCGTATCCGGAGGCGGCGGGCCTGCTCGACCGCCTGCGCGTTCAGGACGGCGCGGTGACCACGGAGAAGTTGAAGTCGCCGGTGCCGAGCACCCCGTAGAGCCGCAGCCACAGCTGGACGAGCTGCTCCGTCGCGCGGGCGCTCGTCAGGTCGCCGAGGTCGATGATCCGGTCGGCGGCCCAGCCGAAGGAGCCGAGCAGCTCCGCGACGGCGGCCTTGGCGTCCTCGTCGTCGCCGCTGAGGAACACGTTGTGGTGTCCCGGGACGCGGCCGGGCTCGACCATGACGGTGTTGGTCATGGTGTTGAGCGTCTTGACGACCCGCGCCTCCGGGAACGCCTTCTGCAACTGCTCGGCGACGCTGCCGCCGTCCGGCGTGACGACCTTGGGCGGGAAGCCCTCGGAGAAGTCGAGCGCGTTGGAGACGTCGAGGACGACCTTGCCACGCAGCTTGTCCGGGCCCACGGACTCCAGGACGGCGAGGGAGACGAGACCGCCGGTCGCGTTCACGACGAGCTCGGCGGAGGCGGCGGCGTCCGCGAAAGTGCCGTGACCGCCGCCGTGCTCATCGGCCCACTTCACGGCCTCGGCGTTGTCGGCGGTACGGGAACCCATCGCGACCTGGTGCCCGAGGGAGACGAGCTTCGTGGCGAGCCGGCGACCGACATCGCCGGTGCCGAGTACGGCGATCTTCATGACGTGCGCTCCTTCGGAAGGGAGACGGCGGCCCTGACACAGGCCGGCTCGCCCCTCGGAAGGGGACGGCGGCCCGGGAGGCCGACCCTACGCCGTACCGCACGCGGCCGCCGCCCCACTGCGTCCCGCCGCCGTCCCGTCCTCCCTCCCGGGGGGATGCCGTCCGGCCTTACCTCCCCGGGGGGATGTCGTCCCGTCTCCCCTCCCTGAGGGATCAGGTGCCGGACACGTCCCGGGGCGCGCGCCGCATCGCCCACAGGGTCGGGCCGCCGCCCGGCAGGCTCGCCTCACCGAGCACGACGAAGCCGAAGTGCTCGTACACGGGGAGGTTGTCCGGCTTGGAGGACTCCAGGTAGACGGGCATGCCCGCCGCGTCGGCCTGGGCGAGGCCCGAGCGCAGCAGCGCGGACCCGTGCCCCTGGCCCCGGGCGGCCGGGTCGGCGCCGATCACCGCGAGGTACCAGTGAGGCTCCGGCGGCGTGTGCGCGGCCGCGGCCTCGACGGCCTCGCGGAATAGACCGGCCCGGTCCCCGAGGATCTCCTGGAGCTCCTGGATGGTCTCAGCGTCGGGGACCGCCTTGTCCTGGCCCTCCGGCGCCACCCAGAAGGCGGCGGCGGCGTCGGTGCGCTCGCACACGCCGTGGAGTCCGTACTGCCGGGTGAAGAGGGTGGTGAAGTACCGGCCGAGACCGGCCTCGCGCGAAGCGTCGTCGGGGAAGAACCAGCGCATCATCGGGTCGTCGCCGAAGGCACGGGCCAGGGTGTGGCTGACCATCGGGGCGTCGTCGACTATTGCCGTTTTCGGTGTGTTCGAGGTAGGCATACGGGTCATTCTGCACGCTTGATGATCTTCACCGACCGGCGGGGGCGGTCCCGGGCGGCGACTCCAGGTTCCGTACGATCTCGGTCATCACGCCCTTGCGGGGGGCGCGTTGGCGCGCGTTGGCACGTGTTGGCGTGGACGGCAGACTTCGGTGGGGCTTCAGGCCCCGCTGGTCGCTCCCGGTGGGCGGGAGGGGTGGAAACCCTGCATTTCTGCGAGCAACAGGCCTCGGAATGGCGCCCAAAGGGGGCGAATCACCCTCCGCTGGCCGAGTTACTGTAGGAAACCTCTTCGCGGCACCCCCAACCACCCACCAAGCGCCGGCGGTCGCGCAGGCCCAGCCCGGATCTCAACTCATCGCGTCAGCAAGGTGCTTCTCATCCCACGGTCTGCATGGCGTCTGCCGGGACCTCGAAGACGAACTCGAATCCGTCCTGCTCGTTGCCCTTCTCACCGACGCGCGTGAAACCGAAGCCGGCGATGGTGGCCAGGGAGGCCTTGTTGTCGGACTTGATGGTGGCCCGCACGGTCCTGACACAGGGTTCACCCGCGGCCCTGACGAGCAGCTCCCTCAGCATGGCCCGGGCATAGCCCTGGCGGCGGTACGCGACCGCGACGGTGTAGCCGACCTCAAGCACCCCGGCCTCGCTCGGCGGTCCGTGGAAACCGGCGTCGCCTACGACGGTCCCGTCCGGCTCGGACACTGCGGCCCGCGCGATCCAGGGCGCGGCGGACGGGTCCCTGGCGATCTGGTCGGCGCGGTAGCCGAAGATGTAGCGGGACCGGTCGCTGACGAAGTACTCATCGAGGGCGACCCCGGCCTCGGCGCTGCCGCCGGCGAGGTCACCATCGGCGAGCGCCCGCAGCGTCTTCTCGCTGAGCTCGACGAAGCGGATGCACTTGGGGGTGGGGAGAAGTTCGTTGTTCATCGCGGAGATGCTCGCTCAGCGCTGGATGACTGTCCATCGCATTACGGCGGTCCAGCAGGGAGGTTTCCTGCAGTAACTCTCCCCGGGAAGTGGTATTTACCCCTTTCAGGGGCCGCATCGGGGTCCGTGACTCGGAGAAATGCAGAGTTACCCACGCCCCACCCCGGCAGTGACCAGCGGGGCTTGAAGCCTGACCAACCAGCGACCGTTTCCCGCTAAGCCGGAGCGGGGTCGCCCCCATCGCACTGCCGCGCACCCCGAACCCACCGAAGGCCACCCACCCGCCCTGACCGCGAACCAAGCCCCCACCCACCGGCCGCCAGACGCCCACCGGCCCCCGACACTGCCCGGGGCCCTGCGTAGGCCACGCCCCCCGGCCGCACCCGAGCCCCTCCAGAGACTCCCGCCCCCGGACCTCAGTAACCTCCCGCCCATGGACCAGGAATTCCCCGTCCCCCCGCTCCTTCGCGACGTCTATCCCTCCCTCGTCCGCGAGCTCGTGCGGCTTCTTGAGAGCGAGGGCGAGCGTGAGCTGGCCATCGTCGTCCACGACGTGCGGATGCACGGCCCCTGCGGCTGCAGTGACGGCTTCTGCCAGAGCATCCGTACCTCGGACCATCCCCAGGGGCAGCCCTACGGCGAAGGCCATCGCTGCGTCCCCCTCCTCCCCGAGGACGGGATGATCAACCTGGACGTCGTACACGGCCGGATCGCCTTCATCGAGATCATCGACCAACCACCTCTGATCCGCAGCGACTTCGCTGCCGACAACGGCAGCGACACCACCCTCACCCACGACGCCACCCCCACCCCCACCCCGTAAAACTCAGTCGAGCGCCCCGCCAAGCCCTCCTACGATCACGGCCATGGCGACCTTCGTTCACCTCACCCCCGCCGCCAACTCCGCCCGCGTCCGTCGTGCCGGTCTCAAGGCCGCCGGGCACGCCCAGTGGCGCGGCGTGTTTCTCTTCCCGGTGCTCCCCTCGTACACCCTCACCCACCAATGGCTGCGCGAACTGGCCCGTCGGCCCGGCCCCCGTGGGCTGGTCGCCGTGCACGTACGCCTTCCCGACGACGAGCCCGTGACCGTCGGGCGGTACAGCGACCGCGAGCCCCCGCGGGTGTCGGCCGCCGAGGCCGTGCGGCGGGTTTCCGAGGCGGCCGACTCCCGGGGCTGGGAGGTGTTCCTCCCGCGCTCCGTCGCCGCCGCCGAGGTGCGGCAGATCCGGCCCGTACGTCAGGTCAACGGGTGGCGCTACCGCCCCGGCGCCCACGGCACACCGCCCTGCCTCTGTTTCGGCTGCCGGGACCGTGGCGGCTACGGTGCCCGCCGGCTTCGCGAGCGGCGGCCGCATCCGCTCGACGGGCCGCCGCCCGCTCCCCGGGTGCTGCTCGCTCGGGTCGAGGCCGCGGAGTCCCGGGGCGACACGGCGGCGCTGTGCGAGGCGCTCCGCTGGTACGGAATGCGGCGCCGGGGGCCACTGGCACGGCTCTCCCGGCTCGCCGGGCACGCCGATCCGGCCGTACGGATCGCCCTCGTCGAAGCGGTTGCCTCCTGGTCGACGCCCGGAGTCGACGTACTTCTAAGGGAGTTGGAGGGGGATCCCGATTCCGGGGTGCGCGAGGCCGTGGTGGATGCGCTTGTTCGGTGAGCGAACGTACCTGACCGGTTTCCGCTCTTGACGCGGAGTCAAAATCTCACTGAACATTCAGCACGCACAACAGAACATCTGAACATCAGATCACCTGAACAACTGAACACCGCGCATGCACTCGCACAGCTCCAACGCCTCGTGGCACCCAAGCCCGAGGCGTCTCGCACGTTCCGTCCCATCCCCGTTCGGAATCCGGAGCCCCCACAGATGAACATCTCCGTGCCCAGACGTGTCACCGCGGTCGCCGCCCTCGCGGCGCTCGCGCTCGCCGGTCTCACCGGCACCACCGCCACGGCCAGCCCGGCCGCGGCTGCCGCCGCGCCCGACATCCCGCTCGCCAACGTCAAGCAGCACTTGACGGACCTGCAGTCGATCGCCACCGCCAACGGCGGCAACCGCGCCCATGGCCGTACCGGCTACAAGGCGTCGATCGACTTCGTGAAGGCCAAGCTGGACGCCGCCGGCTACACCACCACCCTCCAGACCTTCACCTCCAGCGGCGCGACCGGCTACAACCTGATAGCCGACTGGCCGGGCGGTGACCCGAACCAGGTCCTGATGGCCGGCTCGCACCTCGACTCGGTCACCTCGGGTCCCGGCATCAACGACAACGGCTCCGGCTCCGCGGCGGTCCTGGAGACCGCCCTCGCCGTGGCCCGCTCCGGCTACCAGCCCTCCAAGCACCTGCGTTTCGGCTGGTGGGGCGCTGAGGAGCTCGGGCTGATCGGCTCGAAGTACTACGTCAACAACCTGCCGACCGCCGAGCGCGCGAAGGTCAAGGGCTACCTGAACTTCGACATGATCGGCTCGCCCAACCCGGGCTACTTCGTCTACGACGACGACCCGACCATCGAGAAGACCTTCAAGGACTACTTCGCGGGTCTGGGCATCGCCACGGAGATCGAGACCGAGGGCGACGGCCGCTCCGACCACGCCCCGTTCAAGAACGTGGGCATCCCGGTCGGCGGTCTCTTCGCCGGCGCCGACTACGTCAAGACGGCGGCGCAGGCGCAGAAGTGGGGCGGCACCTCCGGTCAGTCCTTCGACCGCTGCTACCACTCGTCCTGCGACACGACGTCGAACATCAACGACACCGCCCTCGACCGCAACAGCGACGCGATCGCGCACGCGATCTGGACGCTGTCCGCCGGCACGACCACGCCGCCCACCGGCACGGTCTTCGAGAACACGGCCGACGTGTCCATCCCGGACAACGGCGCCGCGGTGACCTCGACGGTCAACGTCACGGGTGTCACGGGCAACGCGCCCAGCAACCTCGCCGTCGGCGTGGACATCGTCCACACCTACCGCGGTGACCTCGTCGTCGACCTCGTCGCCCCCGACGGCTCGGTCTACAGCCTGTCCAACCGGTCCGGCGGCAGCGCCGACAACATCGTCCAGACCTTCACCGTGAACGCCTCCTCCGAGGTCGCCAACGGTGCCTGGAAGCTCCGCGTCCAGGACAAGGCCTCGGTCGACACGGGTTACATCAGCGGCTTCAAGCTGACGTTCCCGTAGCCGGGCAGGCAACAGAACGCCCGGGCGGGTCGGTGAACATCGCCCCCGACCCGCCCGGGGTCCCAACCACCCGAACTCCGTGCTACTTACCGGAGTTCGCCGCGTCCACCAGCGCGTCCTTCGTCACCGCTCCGACGTAGACCTTGCCGTCGTCGGTGAGGAGCGCGTTCACGATCTTCGTCTTGAAGACGGTGCCCGAGCCGAACTTGCCGGTGACCTTGTCGCCGAGGGAGTCCAGGAGCCCCTGGATCTCCTTCGGCGCTTCGTCGGTCTTGGGCGCCGGCGCCCCGCTGTCGATCTTCGCGATCGCCGTCCAGCCCTCGCCGATGACGTTCATGCCGCCCTCGCCGGAGCCGGCGCCGAAGTCGCCGAACGCGCCCTCAAGGCCCCCCGGCAGCTGGCCTTCGAAGGGGTCACCCTTCTCGCCGGCCGCCTTCTCCGCCGCGCCGTCGGTCACCTTCGCGCCCTCCGGCGCCTTGAAGGTGAAGTCGGAGGCCGCCGGCTTCGAGAAGTCGACCTTCGTGAAGCCCGCGTCGACGACGGGCTTGCCGCCCTCGACCGAGGAGAGGGTGAACTTCAGCGGGGTGCCGTTCGCCGCGTCCACCGCGATCTTCACCGACTCGACCGTCGAACCGGTCTGCTTCGGCTTGATCACCAGCTGGTACGCGTCCCGGCCGGCCACCTTCGCCGTACCGTCGACGGTGATCGACGTGGTGTCGCCCGCGGCCTTCAGGACCTCGTCCGCGAGCTGCTTGGGCGTGCCCGGGAGCTCCTTGCCCTTCGGAACCTCGTGCGCGCCCGGGGCGTCGGCGCCCGCCGGGGCCTTCTCGTGGAAGACCTCGTTGGACTTGCTGTCGTACGCCCAGACGTCGTCGCCGTTGTGGATCAGGCTGTACTCGTCGGAGCCGTCGAGCAGCGTCAGCTTCTGGCGCTCGGGGCCGTCCGCCGCGACCCGCAGGGTGTGGCTGCCGGAGACGAGCTCCGTGAGCTTCTCCGAGGGGTCCGCCGAGGAGGGCCCGCCGCCGATGCCGCCCAGGGCGGAGGTCAGGCCGCCGAGGGGCAGTCCCAGGTCGGTGGAGATCTTGAACGTGCCGGACAGCGTCTGGGTGTCCGAGGCGGCGATCTTCTCGATGAGCTGCTGAGCGGTGATCTCCGGCAGGTCGGGGTCGCCGGACGCCGCCAGCGCCGGGACCAGTCCGATGGTCGCCGCGGCCACTCCTGCCACCGCAACCGGGACGATGAACCGGCTCGCCTTACGGGTCTCTGCCATGGTCTCCCCTGCCTCCGTGCCCTTCGCGGGCCCTCTTTGGTCGATGTCTCCATCTCACCAAAGGGGAAGGGCGGAAGCGTCAGCCCGGGGGATCAACCTCACGTACTGCTTCTGGATGACCCGACCCTGAGACCGCGGGCCCGTACGGGGGACCCGGGCGGGCCGCGGCGGACGGGGGACCCGGGCGTTGCCGCGGCGGACGGGGAGGGCGTCAGCCCGCCCGGTGGACCACCGCGTCGCACATCTCCGCCAGCGCCGCCTTCGCGTAGCCGTCCGGCAGCGGCGCCAGCATGGCCCGCGCTTCCTCGGCGTACCGCACGGTGTCCCGTCGGGCCTGCTCCAGGGCCGGGTGGGCGCGCAGTCGGCGCAGGACCTCGGCGTGCCGGGTGTCGTCGCTCAGGTCGCCGTCGACGAGCTCGACGAGCTCCAGGTCCTCGGGGCGTCCGTGGGCGGCGGCCGCGGCCCGCAGGTGCAGGACGGGGAGGGTCGGGATGCCCTCGCGCAGGTCGGTGCCGGGGGTCTTGCCGGACTCGTGGGAGTCGGAGGCGATGTCGAGGACGTCGTCGGCGAGCTGGAAGGCGACGCCGAGCCGCTCGCCGTACTGGGTGAGGGTGTCGACGATGCTCTCGTCGGCGCCGGACATCATGGAGCCGAAGCGGCAGGAGACGGCGACGAGCGAGCCGGTCTTGCCGCCGAGGACGTCGAGGTAGTGGTCGACGGGGTCGCGGCCGTCGCTGGGACCGGCGGTCTCCAGGATCTGGCCGGTGACGAGGCGTTCGAACGCTTCGGACTGGATGCGTACGGCCTCGGGACCGAGGTCCGCGAGGGTGTGCGAGGCGCGGGCGAAGAGGAAGTCACCCGTGAGGACGGCGATCGAGTTGCCCCAGCGGGTGTTGGCGCTGTCGACACCGCGCCGGACGTCGGCCTCGTCCATGACGTCGTCGTGGTACAGCGTGGCCAGGTGGGTGAGCTCGACGACGACGGCGGAGGGCACGACGCCGGGCGCGTAGGGGTCCCCGAACTGGGCGGCGAGCATCACGAGCAGGGGGCGGAACCGCTTGCCGCCGGCCAGGACGAGGTGCTGAGCGGCCTCGGTGATGAAGGGGACATCGCTCTTGGTGGCGTCCAGGAGGCCCGCCTCCACTGCCGCCAACCCGGTCTGGACATCGGCCTCAAGAGCCTGGTCCCGCACGCTAAGACCGAACGGCCCGACGACGGTCACGAGGGGGTCTCCTGTCTGCTGACGCCTGCTGACGTTCCCACGAATCGTTCACACGTTTACTGAGGTTCACGCTGACGATCACATGGATTGTCGATGTGTCGCTCGATTCACTCAAGCCAGCGTATCCGGTCACCTTTCGATCACCGTGGGCGCCTTCCCGTCACCCCCGGTATGTTCGGGATCAGCTGATACGACCAGGAGTGGGCCTTTTGTCCCGAACAACGATCGACACCGATACGAACGGCGAGCAGCCTCCCCCCGAGGACGACCGCGCCTTCCTCGGGCATCCACGGGGTCTGCTGACACTCTCCGGCCTGGAGGTCTGGGAGCGGTTCTCGTTCCTCGGCATGCAGGCGATCCTCGTCCTCTACTTCGCCGCGGCCGTCTCCGACGGCGGACTCGGCATGGCGCCGGGCACCGCCGCCTCGGTCTCCGCCGCCTACGGCACCCTCGTCTACCTGGTCTCGGTGGCCGGCGGCTGGCTCGCCGACCGCATCCTCGGCTCGTACCGCGCGGTCCTCTGGGGCGGCATCCTGATCGCCTGCGGGCACTACGCGATGGCCGTGCCGACGGCCGCCATGACCTGGGTCGGCCTCGGCCTCATCAGCGCGGGCACCGGACTGCTCAAGCCGAACGTGGCGACCATGGTCGGCAAGCTGTACCGCACGGACGACGACCGCCGGGACGCCGGTTTCGCGCTCTACTACATGGCGATCAACATCGGCGCCTTCGCCGGCCCGCTGATCACCGGCTGGCTCGCCGACCACAAGGGCTACCACTGGGGCTTCTCGGCCGCCGCGCTCGGCATGACGCTCGGCCTGATCCAGTACGTCGCGGGCCGCCGTCACCTGGCCGGACGCAAGCACTCCGCCGAGTTCGCGCTCGCCCCCGAGGCCATGCGGCAGGCGGTCCGGCTGATGATCGGCGGCGCGGTCGTCGTGGCCGTCGTCGCCACGGGCCTCGCGCTCGCCGGCTGGCTGACCATGGACCGGTTCGTGGACGTGCTGACCGTGATCTCGGTGATCGCGCCGGTCGTCTACTTCTGGGTGATGTTCACCAGCCCCCGGGTCACGGCCGAGGAGCGCGGCCGCCTCAAGCCGTACGTCGTGCTGTTCCTGGCCTCGGTCGTCTTCAACTTCATCCTCTTCCAGGCGTACTCGACGATGATCCTGCTGGCGTCCACCAACGCCCGTACGACCATCCTCGGCTTCGACTTCCCCGCGAGCTGGTACGCCTCCGCCCTCGGCGCCTTCGAGGTGGCCCTGGCGCCCGTCGTGGCCGCCGTCTGGGCCCGGATGGGACCCAGACAGCCGCACGTCTCCCACAAGATCGCCTTCGGGGTGATCCTCGGCGGTCTGTCGTTCCTGCTGATGGTCCTGCCGACCTCCGGGCACGCCGACGACACGTACCAGATGGCCGCCTGGTGGATCGTCGGCTCGTACCTGCTGCTCGGCCTCGGCGACGTGCTCCTGGAGACCTCCGGGATGTCCGCCACCAGCAAGCTCGCCCCGAAGGCCTTCTCCAGCCAGACCATGTCGCTCTGGTTCCTGTCCCTGGCGCTCGCCAACGGCATCCAGGCGCAGACCGTGAAGCTCTACGACGATGTCTCCAAGCCCGTCTACTTCGGCGTGAACGGCGCCGTGGCCGTCGCCGTCGGCCTCGTCGTGATCGCCCTGGCGCCCTGGCTGCGCCGCACCATGCACCCCGTCCACTGAGGCAGCCGCGAGGCACCCGACGTATCCGAGGTATCCGCGATGAAGATCCGTACCGACTTCCCGTACGAGACCGGTCACGAGGACATCCGCATCCCGCTGCCGGACGGAACCGAGCTGTACGCGCGCGTGTGGCGGCCGCTCACCGACGAGCCCGTACCGGCGCTCCTGGAGTACCTGCCGTATCGCCTCACCGACTGGACGGCGCCCCGCGACTGGCAGCGCCACCCCTGGTACGCGGGCCACGGCTACGCCTCCGTACGCGTCGACGTCCGCGGCCACGGCAACAGCGAGGGCCTCCCCGGCGACGAGTACGACCCGGTCGAGCTCGCCGACGGCGTGGCCGTCGTGAACTGGCTCGCCGAGCAGCCCTGGTGCACCGGCAAGGTCGGCATGTTCGGCATCTCCTGGGGCGGCTTCAACTCGCTCCAGATCGCCGCCCTCGCCCCCGAGCCGCTCAAGGCGATCGTCACCGTCTGCTCCACCGACGACCGCTACGACAACGACGTCCACTACATGGGCGGCTCGGTCCTCGCCGTCGACATGCACGCCTGGGCCGCCACCATGCTCGCCTTCGTCTGCCGCCCGCCCGACCCGCGGTACGTGGGCGAGGAGTGGCGTGCGCTGTGGCTGAAGCGACTGGAGGCCGTGGAGCCGTTGCTGCACACCTGGCTCTCCCACCAGACCCGCGACGCGTACTGGCGACACGGCAGCGTCTGCGAGGACTACGGCGCGATCCGGGCCGCCGTCCTCGCTGTCGGCGGCTGGCACGACCCGTACCGCGACACCGTCCTGCGGCTCGCCCAGCACCTCCCCCAGGACCGGGTGCGCGGCATCATCGGCCCCTGGTCGCACCAGTACCCGGACCGCGGGCTGCCCCCCGGCCCGGCCATCGGCTTCCTCCAGGAGACCCTGCGCTGGTGGGACCACCACCTCAAGGACGTCGACAACGACGTGATGGCCGAGCCGATGCTGCGCTCCTGGATCAGCGACTCGCATCTGCCGGCCACGGTGTACGAGGAGCTGCCGGGCCGCTGGGTCACCGACCCCGCCTGGCCCTCCCCGAACGTCGCCCCCGTCACGTACGCCTTCCAGGGCGTGCCGGTCGTGGTCGACTCGCCGCAGCAGACCGGGCTCGACGCGGGCCGCTTCTTCCCCTTCGGGAACGACGCCGACCTGCCGCCCGACCAGCGCGACGAGGACGCCCACTCGGCCTGCTTCGACTTCCCGGTCCCGGAGGACGGCGGCCCCGTCGAGATCCTCGGCCGCCCGTCGGTGAGCCTCGCCCTGCGCACGGACGCCCCGACCGGTCAGGTCATCGCCCGGCTCTGCGACATCGCACCCGACGGCTCCTCCACCCTCGTCACCCGCGGCGTGCTGAACTTCTCCGCCCGCTACGGCCGCGACCGGGCCGTCGAGGCCCAGGTCGGCGAGTGGGAGAGCTTCGTCTTCGAACTGAACGGCATCGGCCACGCCTTCGCGCCCGGCCACCGGGTGCGCCTCAGTGTCTCCTCCGCGTACTGGCCGTGGATCTGGCCGCAGCCGGACGCGGCGGGCTTCACCCTCGACCCGGCGGGCTCCTCCCTCACCCTGCCGGTACGCCGCCCCACCCAGGACGCCGTCGAGTGGGAGGAGCCGGAGCAGTCGGAGCCGCTCGGCGTGGCCTACCCGCGCACCCTGGAGGAGCCCCGCCCGGAACGGGTGGTGGTCAGGGACGTGGCGAAGGGCGAGTGGCGGCTGGAGGTCGACCCGAAGTACGGGGGTACGCGCGTGTACCCGGACGGCCTGGAGTTCACCGAGGACGCGGTGGAGACGTACACGATCGACGAGAGCGGTCCCCTGTCCGCCCGGACGAGCTCGGAGTGGGCGATCAGGCTGCACCGCCCGGAGATGGCCTGGGACGTCACGGTCGACACCCGCTCGGAGATCACCTGCGACGCGGACGCGTTCTTCACGACGAACGAGGTGGTGTGCAAGGAGGGCGGGGAGGTCGTCTTCCACCGGACGTGGGAGAAGACGATCCCCCGTACGGCGGGCTGAGGGCACGCCGTACGGGGGATCGGGGAAGGCTGCGACCGGTTACGCGTTCGTGCCGGCCTTGCGGCGGCGGGCGATCACCAGCGCGCCGGCGCCGAGGGCGACGGTCGCGGCGGCCGCGAGGCCGAGCTGGGTGAGGTTCTCGTTCGCACCGGTGGCGGCCAGGTTGCCCTTCACCGGGGTGTTCGAGGAACCGCCCTGCTGGGTGGTGTTGTCGTTGCCACCGGAGGTGACGGTCGGCGCCGGGGTGGGCGTCGCGGTGGTCTCCGACGGGGTCGGCTTCGGCTTGTCGGTCTTGGCCGCGAGGATGTCGAACTCGGTCTGCGCGAACTGCTCGCTGCCGCCGCAGTCACCGTCGAACTTCTCGTACGAGCCGAAGCTGAAGGCCGCACCCTTGCCCGCGGGGGCGTCGGCGGCGACCGTGAGGCGGAGCTTCACGTCGTAGTGGCCGCCCTTGACGAGCTTGCCGACCTCGATGGAGTCGAGCACGTCGGTGAGAGAGGTCCACTCCAGGTTGTCGGCGGAGGACCACTCGACGGGGATGACCCTCTTGGCGAAGTCCGTCTCGTCGTCGATGACCTCGCCGGGCTCGGGGAGACGCATGGCGTTGACGGAGGCGTTGACCTCCTCCAGGGTCCGATCGGAGGTGTTGCTCACGCGCAGCGAGAAGGAGGCGCTCTGGCCGGCGGTGACCGTCTTCGGGCCGCTCAGCGCGACCCTGAGGGACTTGAGGGTGTCCTCCTCGTCGCACTCGCCGAAGCCGCCCTCCTCGAACTCCTCCAAGGCCTTCTCGGCGGCGGCGAGCTCCTGCTCGGCCACCTTGATCTGGCCCTTGAGGAGCTCGGTCTTCCGGGTCATGTCGACCAGCTCGTCGTCACGAGCGGTGTCGGCCTTCGCCAGGCGGGCGTCGGCGGCGACCTTGGCCGTGACGGCCTCGGCGACCTTCGACTCCGCCGCCGTGACGGCCTCGGTCGCGGCGGTCTTCTGCTCGGGGGTGGCGGCCGGGTCGGCCTCCAGCTTCGCCAGGGCGTCCTTGGCGGCGGCGAGCGCGGTGTCGGCGGTGGTCTTGGCGGCCTCGGCGTCCTCGACGGCCTTCTTCGCGGCGTCGTACTCGGCCTTCACGGCGGGAGAGACGTTGTGCGCCAGGATGTCGTCGACCAGCGCATCGCGCTCGGCCTTGAGCGCCTTCACCTTCTCCTCCGCCTTCGTGACGGCGGCGAGAAGCTTCTCGTACTCGGCGAAGTCGGGGTCTTCGTCCTCGTCACCCGGCGTGGTCTTTTGCGTCGACGCGGGCGTCGGCTTCGTGTCGGCGAAGGCGGGCGCGGCCGAGAGGAACACGACCGGGGTGGTCACAGCGGCGGCCACGGCGGTCGCGAGAATGCGACGAATCTTCACAGTGCGGGACCCTTTTCCTGGTCAGGGTAAGGAAGAAAGAAATGCGGGGCGCGCGCCTGCGGCAACCTCACGCGGCGCGATACCACCGTGATCGTATGGCCAGGAACGGCCGTTCGGGAGAGCTGTTTTCGCAGCTCGGAGCGGGGCCCGGCGCCCTTCGGCCACGTAAAGCAGGCAAAGCCCGACAGTTGCCCACGGAGGCCGCACTTTCTGTGTGATCCATGTCATCCGCGCCCGGCGACCCGCCCCGTAACGTGTCCCCCACACCCGTGGAAAGCGAGGCAAGCACCGATGTCCGAGCACAGCCCGCTCGACCTGGCCGAGGGCGATCCCTTCGGCCCGCACAACCTCCCGTACGGCGTCTTCTCGACCGCCGACGAGCCCGACCGGCGCCGCCTCGGCGTCCGGATCGGCGGGCACGTGCTGGACGCGGGTGCCGCGGCGCACGCGCTCGGCTCCCCGTACGCGGCACTTCTGGACCGGTCGAGCCTCAACCCGCTGCTCGCGGCCGGACGGACCGCCTGGCGTGACGTCCGTCGGGCGCTCACCGCCTGGGTGACGGTGCCCGCGCACCGGGCGGACATCGAGCCGCTGCTGCACCCGCTGGACGAGGTGACGCTGCACCTGCCGTACGAGGTCGCGGACTACGTCGACTTCTACGCGAGCGAGCACCACGCGACGAACGTGGGCCGGATCTTCCGCCCCGACGGCGACGCGCTCACCCCCAACTGGAAGCACCTGCCGATCGGTTACCACGGCCGCGCGGGCACGGTCGTGGTCTCCGGCACCGATGTCGTACGCCCTTCGGGACAGCGCAAGGCCCCGACGGACCCGGCCCCGGTCTTCGGTCCCTCCGTCAAGCTGGACATCGAGGCGGAGGTCGGCTTCCTGGTCGGCACCCCCTCGGAGCTGGGGAAGCCGGTCGCGCTCAACGACTTCCGGGAGCACGTCTTCGGTCTGACGCTGCTCAACGACTGGTCGGCGCGGGACGTGCAGGCCTGGGAGTACGTGCCGCTGGGCCCGTTCCTCGGCAAGTCGTTCCAGACCTCGGTGTCGGCGTGGGTGACGCCCCTGGAGGCGCTGGACGCCGCCCGGACCGCCCCGCCCGCACGGGACTTCCCGCTGCTCCCGTACCTGGACGACGCGGCCGAGGAGGAGCCGGGGGGCTTCGACGTCCGGATCTCGGTGGAGATCAACGGCGAGGTCGTGGCCGAGCCGCCGTTCTCCACCATGTACTGGACGGCCGCCCAGCAGCTCGCCCACATGACGGTGAACGGCGCCTCGCTGCGCACGGGTGACCTGTACGGCTCCGGGACGGTCTCCGGGCCCGAGGTGAACCAGCGCGGCTCGCTCCTGGAGCTCACCTGGAACGGCCGCGACGCGATCGAACTCGCCGGTGGTAAGCGGACGTTCCTGGAGGACGGCGACGAGGTCGTCATGACGGCCTGGGCTCCGGGCCCGGACGGCACTCGGGTGGCGCTGGGCGAGGTCCGGGGCCGGATCGCTCCTTCCGCGTGACTACAGGAGCCGCCAGAGCGCGGGGACGTTCGGCGGCTCCCAGCCGGTCTGGCCCGTGTGTGCCTGCAGGCACACATAGGCCGGGCCGCCGTACGTGACCCTGTCCCCCGCCCGGTAGGCGGTTCCGGCGGCCCAGCCGCCGCCGGGCGGCGCGGTGGTCGCGGTGGCCGTCGGGGTGGGGCTCGGACCGGGGTCCTGCGGCACGTTCAGGACGAAGTCGAAGGCCGCCTCCTTGGCGGCGCCCGCGTCCCGCACGCTCATGAGGAGCCGGGAGTCGAAGATGCTGTCGGTGTTGTTGCGGGGCTCGCCCGGGAAGTACAACTGGGTGGTGAGCACCGGGCGCCCGGGGGCCTGCACCTTGACATGGATGTGCCGGGTGCGGCCCGGGTAGAGGCCGGGGACGATCGTGCTGAGCTTGAACGCGCCCTGCGTGTCGGTGAATTGGTGCCCGCGGAACCGGAAGCCGGTGTTGTCGTAGGCGCCGTTGGTGTCGGCCTGCCAGAAGTCGAGCAGGACGCCCGCTATGGGCCGGCAGGCGAGCCCGAAGACATAACCGCTGACGGTCAGCCGGACGCCTACCGTGCCGACCTCCAACAGGCTTGCCCTCAGCGGTGAGTTGGGCTTGAAATAGGGGCCTTCGGTCTGCTGCGGGGTGGGGTCGTCGCCGTCGTCGCACTCCGGCGTGAGCGCGGGTGCCGCCTCGCCGGCGGTGAGGGTACGGGCCAGTGCCGGTACGCCCATGAGGACCGCGGGCGCCGCCATCCCGGCCGCGAGCGCGGCCCGCAGTACCGCCTTGCGGGTGATGTGTCCGGTCGTGGTCTCGTTCTCCATGCCTGCCTGCTCCTCGTGTGGGGGGCTGGGGGGATCGGCATTGAACCTAGGCGGACCGGGCGCCGCCTTCGATGGACTCATCGCGGCGGTCGTGGTGTTTGTCGTGGTCTTCACTGTGGCGCTTGTCGTGATGTTCTCCGTGGTGCTTCCGGAAGTCTCCGGGGCTCCGGCCCGTCTCGCGGCGGAAGAAGCGGCAGAAGTACGCGGGGTCGTCGAATCCGACACGGGCCGCCACCTGACGGATCGACAGCCCCGTGCCCAGCAGCAGGCGTTGGGCCTCCCGGGCGCGGGCCTCGCGCAGCAGGGCGCCGGGGGTTCTGCCGGTGGCGGCCCTGACGGCCTCGGCGAGATAGCCCGGGGTGACTCCGATCAGCTCGGCGCACTCCCGTACGGTCCGGCCCTCCGCTCCGGTACGGGCGAGCAGCCCGGCGAACTCCTCGGCGACGGCGGCGGGCCTGCCGGGCGGTGGCGCGTGGGTGCCGGGGCCGCCGAGCCGGGCCGTACGGATCAGGAGGACGTGCAGCAGGGAGCGCAGGACGGTCGCGAAGCCGTCGGCGCCGTGCCCGTACTCCTCGATGAGTTCGGCCATCAGGCGGCCGGTACGCGCGTGCGTGGGCCCGTCGAGGGTGAGCCAGGGGTGTTCGCCGAGGCGGCGCAGGAGGTCCCGGTCGCCGGGGTGGTCGAGGAGGAAGTCCTCGGTGAAGAGGACGACGCTGCCGTCGAGGCCGTCGGCGTCCTCCCAGTGGTGCAGCTGTCCGGGGAGGATCAGGCCCAGGTGGGGCGGGTGGAGTGCCCAGCGGGCGAGGTCCACGACATGGGTGCCGGTGCCGGCGGTGACGTGGACGATCTCGTAGAAGGTGTGCCGGTGCGGGAAGGCCGCGCGGGACATGGGGCCGATGGTGTCGAAAGTCCCGGCGGCGAAGGGAACCTGGTCGGGGAGCCGGACCTGCAGGCGGTGCATGGGCGGGTCGCCGGCTCTGGGGGCGGTGCACGGGGTCCCTGGTAAGGCGGTCGTGCCGCTCATGGCGCGGCTCCCCTCTCCTCGACTGGTACGGGCGACTGGTACAGACCATTGGGGTGGCTCACACGATGGCACGGACACCTCCGACGGGTCACCCCCGCGTACGCCGAAGGGCCCGGCTCGCCCCCGAGCCGGGCCCTTCTCGCGTACGGCCGGAGCTACCGGACGAACACGCTCGCCTGGTTCGCCAGGTCCAGGAAGTACTGCGGCGCCAGGCCGAGGACCAGCGTGACCGCCACACCCGCCGTGATCGTGACCGTCGTCAGGGCCGAGGGCACGGCGACCGTGGGGCCGTCCGCCTTCGGCTCGCTGAAGAACATGAGCACGATCACCCGGATGTAGAAGAACGCGGCGATCGCCGAGGAGATCACACCGACCACGACGAGCGCGCCCGCGCCGCCCTCCGCCGCCGCCTTGAAGACCGCGAACTTGCCCGAGAACCCGGAGGTCAGCGGGATGCCGGCGAAGGCGAGCAGGAAGACCGCGAAGACCGCCGCGACGAGCGGCGAACGGCGTCCGAGCCCGGCCCACTTGGAGAGGTGAGTGGCCTCGCCGCCCGCGTCCCTGACCAGGGTGACGACGGCGAAGGCGCCGATCGTCACGAAGGAGTAGGCACCCAGGTAGAAGAGGACGGACGAGATCCCGCTCGGCGTGGCCGCGATGACACCCGCGAGCAGGAAGCCCGCGTGCGCGATCGACGAGTACGCCAGGAGCCGCTTGATGTCGGTCTGGGTGATGGCGACGATCGCACCGCCCAGCATGGTGACGATGGCGACGCCCCACATGACCGGCCGCCAGTCCCAGGTGAGGCCCGGCAGCACCACGTACAGCAGGCGGAGCATCGCGCCGAACGCGGCGACCTTGGTCGCGGCGGCCATGAAGCCGGTGACCGGGGTCGGGGCGCCCTGGTAGACGTCCGGGGTCCACATGTGGAACGGCACGGCGCCGACCTTGAAGAGGAGCCCGGCGAGGACCATCGCGAAGCCGATGAGGAGCAGTGCGTCGTTGCCCATGGTGTCGGCGAGCGCCGGGTTCACGGAGCCGATCGAGCCGTCGACGACCTGGGCGATGGTGGCGTACGAGACGGAGCCCGCGTAGCCGTAGAGCAGGGCGATCCCGAAGAGCAGGAAGGCCGAGGAGAAGGCGCCGAGCAGGAAGTACTTGACGGCCGCCTCCTGCGACATCAGCCGCTTGCGGCGGGCGACGGCGCAGAGCAGGTACAGCGGGAGGGAGAAGACCTCCAGGGCGACGAAGAGCGTCAGGAGGTCGTTGGCGGCCGGGAAGACGAGCATGCCGGCGATGGCGAAGAGGGCGAGCGGGAAGACCTCGGTGGTGGTGAACCCGGCCTTGATCGCGGCCTTCTCGTGGTCGCTGCCGGGGACGGCGGCGGCCTCGGCGGCGAAGGAGTCGACCTTGTGGCCGTGGTCGGCCGGGTCGAGCCTGCGCTCGGCGAAGGTGAAGATCGCGACGACGGAGGCGAGGAGAATGGTGCCCTGGAGGAAGAGGGCGGGTCCGTCGACGGCGATGGCGCCCATGGCCGCGATGTGGGCCTTGGTGGAGCCGTACCCGCCGGCCGCGAGGCCGACGATGGCGGCGAAGGCGGCAACGAGTGCCACGACGCTGAGGAAGAGCTGGCTGTGGTAGCGGCCCTTGCGGGGCACGAAGGCCTCGACGAGGACGCTGATGATCGCGGCGCCGAGCACGATGAGTACGGGCGAGAGCTGGACGTACTCGATGTGGGGTGCCGGGATCTTGTCCAGCGGCTCGGCAGCAGTCGTCCACAGGCTGTGGACAGAGGATGCGACGGCGGATGCACTCACTTGGCCGCCTCCACTTCTGGCTGGGGGTCCTTCTGCTGGACGTCGGACATGGTGTGCTGCACGGCCGGGTTGACCACGTCCGTCAGCGGCTTCGGGAAGACCCCGAGGAAGATCAGGACGGCGATCAGCGGGACGACCACCGCGAGTTCACGCACCCGCAGGTCGGGCAGCTCCCGTACCTCCTCCTTCACCGGCCCGGTCATCGTCCGCTGGTACAGGACGAGGGTGTAGAGCGCGGCGAGGACGATGCCGGTGGTGGCGATGACGCCGGCCACCGGGTAGCGGGCGTACGTGCCGACCAGGACCAGGAACTCGCTGACGAACGGCGCGAGTCCGGGCAGCGACAGGGTCGCCAGACCGCCGATGAGGAAGGTGCCGGCGAGCACCGGGGCGACCTTCTGCACACCGCCGTAGTCGGCGATGAGCCGCGAGCCGCGCCGGGAGATCAGGAAGCCGGCGACGAGCATCAGGGCGGCCGTCGAGATGCCGTGGTTGACCATGTAGAGCGTGGCACCGGACTGGCCCTGGGTGGTCATCGCGAAGATGCCCAGGATGATGAAGCCGAAGTGCGAGATCGACGCGTAGGCGACCAGGCGCTTGATGTCCCGCTGGCCGACGGCGAGCAGCGCCCCGTAGACGATGCTGATGAGGGCGAGGACGACGATCGCCGGGGTGGCCCACTTGCTGGCCTCGGGGAAGAGTCCGAGGCAGAAGCGGAGCATCGCGAAGGTGCCGACCTTGTCGACGACGGCGGTGATGAGGACGGCGACCGGGGCGGTCGCCTCTCCCATCGCGTTCGGCAGCCAGGTGTGCAGCGGCCAGAGCGGTGCCTTCACCGCGAAGGCGAAGAAGAAGCCGAGGAACAGCCACCGCTCGGTGCTGGTCGCCATCTCCAGCGAGCCGTTGGCGCGCGCCTCGGCGATCTCGGTGAGCGAGAAGTTCCCCGCGACCACGTAGAGCCCGATGACGGCGGCCAGCATGATGAGGCCGCCGACCAGGTTGTAGAGGAGGAACTTGACGGCCGCGTACGAACGCTGGGCCGCCGCGTTCTCGTCGGAGCCCGCGTGGGCGCGGTCGCCGAAGCCGCCGATGAGGAAGTACATCGGGATGAGCATGGCTTCGAACAGGATGTAGAAGAGGAAGACGTCGGTGGCCTCGAAGGAGAGGATCACCATCGCCTCGACCATGAGGATCAGGGCGAAGAAGCCCTGGGTCGGGCGCCACCGCTTGGAGGAGGTCTCCAGCGGGTCGGCGTCGTGCCAGCCGGCGAGCACGATGAACGGGATCAGCAGGGCGGTGAGCGCGATGAGCGCCACCCCGATGCCGTCGACCCCGAGCTCGTAGCGGACGCCGAAGTCCTTGATCCAGGAGTGGGACTCGGTCAGCTGGTACCGGTCGCCGCCGGGCTCGAACTGTGCCCAGACGACGGCGGCGAGCACGAGCGTGGCGAGCGAGACCAGCAGCGCCAGCCATTTGGCGGCGGTGCGGCGGGCGGCGGGGACGGCGGCGGTGAGGATCGCACCGACCGCCGGAACCGCTGCCGTCACCGTAAGGAGCGGGAAGGACATGGAAGTTACACCGCCCTCATCAGCAGGGTCGCGGCGATCAGCACCGCCGTACCTCCGAACATGGAGACCGCGTACGAGCGGACGTAGCCGTTCTGGAGCTTGCGCAGCCGACCGGAGAGTCCGCCGACGGATGCCGCGGTGCCGTTGACCACGCCGTCGACCAGGGAGTGGTCGACGTAGACGAGCGAGCGGGTCAGGTGGGTGCCGCCGCGGACGAAGACGGCGTGGTTGAAGTCGTCCTGGAGGAGGTCGCGGCGGGCGGCCCGGGTGAGGAGCGAGCCGCGCGGGGCGACGACCGGGACGGGCTTGCGCCCGTACTGGACGTACGCGAGGCCGACGCCGATCACCATGACGGCGACGGTGGCGGTGGTGACGGTGGCGGCGCTGAGCGGCGAGTGGCCGTGGGCGAAGCCGGTGACCGGCTCCAGCCACTCGACGAAGCCGGCGAACTCGAAGAAGGCACCTGCGGCGACCGAGCCGACGGCGAGCAGGACCATGGGGATGACCATGGACTTGGGCGACTCGTGCGGGTGCGGCGGATTGCCGTCCGCGTCGGGCTGCCAGCGCTTCTCGCCGAAGAAGGTCATCAGCATCACGCGGGTCATGTAGTACGCGGTGATGGCCGCGCCGAGCAGGGTGACCGAGCCGAGGATCCAGCCCTCGGTGCCGCCCTTGGCGAAGGCCGCCTCGATGATCTTGTCCTTGGAGAAGAAGCCGGACAGGCCGGGGAAGCCGATGATCGCGAGGTAGCCGAGGCCGAAGGTGACGAAGGTGACCGGCATGTACTTTCGCAGGCCGCCGTACTTCCGCATGTCGACCTCGTCGTTCATGCCGTGCATGACCGAACCGGCGCCGAGGAAGAGCCCGGCCTTGAAGAAGCCGTGGGTCACCAGGTGCATGATCGCGAAGACGTAGCCGATGGGGCCGAGGCCGGCGGCCAGGATCATGTAGCCGATCTGCGACATCGTCGAGCCGGCGAGGGCCTTCTTGATGTCGTCCTTCGCGCAACCGACGATCGCACCGAAGAGGAGCGTGACGGCGCCGACCACGGTGACGACGAGCTGGGCGTCCGGGGCGGCGTTGAAGATGTCGGCGGAGCGGACGATCAGATAGACACCGGCGGTCACCATCGTGGCCGCGTGGATGAGGGCCGAGACCGGGGTCGGGCCCTCCATCGCGTCCCCGAGCCAGGACTGCAGCGGCACCTGGGCCGACTTGCCGCAGGCGGCGAGGAGCAGCATCAGACCGATCGCGGTCAGCTTGCCCTCGCTGGTCTCGCCGGTCGCCCCGAGCACCGGCCCGAAGGCGAAGGTGCCGAAGGTGGTGAACATGATCATGATGGCGATGGAGAGGCCCATGTCGCCGACCCGGTTGACCAGGAAGGCCTTCTTCGCGGCGGTGGCCGCGGTGGGCTTGTGCTGCCAGAAGCCGATCAGGAGGTACGAGGCGAGGCCGACGCCCTCCCAGCCGAAGTACAGGAGCAGGTAGTTGTCGGCGAGGACGAGCAGGAGCATCGCCGCGACGAACAGGTTGAGGTAGCCGAAGAAGCGGCGGCGGCGCTCGTCGTGCTCCATGTATCCGATGGAGTAGACGTGGATGAGCGTGCCGACCCCGCTGATCAGCAGGACGAAGGTCATCGACAGCTGGTCGAGCTGGAAGGCCATGTCCGCCTGGAAGCCCTCGACGGGGATCCAGGTGTAGAGCCGCTGGTGCAGGGCCCGGTCGTCGGCGCTCTTGCCGAGCATGTCGGCGAAGAGCGCCAGGCCGATGGCGAAGGAGGCGGCCGCGAGGAGCGTGCCGATCCAGTGTCCGACCTTGTCGAGGCGCCGTCCGCCGCACAGCAGGACGGCCGCGCCGAGCAGGGGTGCCCCGATGAGCAGCGCAATGAGATTTTCCACGGTCAGCCCCTCACAGCTTCATCAGGCTGGCGTCGTCGACCGAGGCCGAGTGGCGGGCACGGAAGACGGACACGATGATCGCGAGCCCGACGACGACCTCCGCGGCGGCGACGACCATCGTGAAGAAGGCGATGATCTGGCCGTCGAGGTTTCCGTGCATGCGGGAGAAGGTGACGAACGCGAGGTTGCAGGCGTTGAGCATCAGCTCGACGCACATGAAGACCACGATCGCGTTGCGCCGGATCAGCACCCCGACCGCACCGATGGTGAACAGCAGGGCGGCGAGGTACAGGTAGTTGACGGGGTTCACCGGGTGGCCTCCTCTTCGTCCCGGTCCCGGCCGAGGCGCTCCTCGGAGCGCTGCTCCAGGGCCTTGAGGTCGGCGAGCGCCTCGGTGGACACGTCCCGGATCTGGCCCCGCTTGCGCAGGGTCTGCATGACGGTGAGCTCCGCCGGGGTGCCGTCGGGCAGCAGACCGGCGATGTCCACGGCGTTGTGCCGGGCGTAGACGCCGGGCGCGGGCAGCGGCGGCACGTGCGTGCCCTCGCGTACGCGCTGCTCGGAGAGTTCGCGCTGGGTGGCGGCCCGCTCGGTGCGCTCGCGGTGGGTGAGCACCATCGCGCCGACGGCGGCGGTGATGAGGAGGGCGCCGGTGATCTCGAAGGCGAAGACGTACTTGGTGAAGATGAGGGCGGCGAGGCCCTCGACGTTTCCGCCGCGGGCGCTGTTGGCGGCGCCGAGTCCGGCGAACTCCGTGAGCGAGGCGTTGCCGATGCCGGCGGCGAGCAGGACGCCGAAGCCGAGACCGCAGATGGCGGCCCACCAGCGCTGGCCCTTGATGGTCTCCTTCAGCGAGTCCGCGGCCGTGACACCGACCAGCATGACGATGAAGAGGAAGAGCATCATGATCGCGCCGGTGTAGACGACGATCTGGACGATGCCGAGGAAGTACGCGCCGTTGGCGAGGTAGAAGACCGCCAGGATGATCATCGTGCCGGCCAGCGACAGGGCGCTGTGCATGGCTTTCTTCATCAGGATCGTGGCGAGGGCGCCGACGACGGCGACGGTGCCGAGGACCCAGAACTGGAAGGCCTCGCCGGAGGACGTCGCGTAGGCCGCGAGGTTCGCGCTCATGCGTCCACCTCTTCCGGTGAGCCGTTCTCCCCCTTGGACACGGCGACCTGGCGGACGGTCCCGGGTGCGGCTCCTTCGACGAGCCCCCGGTAGTAGTCCTGCTCGGTCATGCCCGGGAAGATCGCGTGCGGGCTGTCGACCATGGTGTCCTCAAGGCCCGCGAGGAGCTGCTCCTTGGTGTAGATCAGGTTCTCGCGGGAGGAGTCGGCCAGTTCGAACTCGTTGGTCATCGTCAGCGCCCGGGTGGGGCAGGCCTCGATGCAGAGTCCGCAGAGGATGCAGCGGGCGTAGTTGATCTGGTAGACGCGGCCGTACCGCTCGCCGGGGGAGTAGCGCTCCTCCTCCGTGTTGTCCGCGCCCTCGACGTAGATGGCGTCGGCGGGACAGGCCCAGGCGCACAGCTCGCAGCCGATGCACTTCTCCAGACCGTCGGGGTGACGGTTGAGCTGGTGCCGGCCGTGGAAGCGGGGCGCCGTCGTCTTCTCCTGCTCCGGGTACTGCTCGGTCAGCCGCTTCTTGAACATGGCCTTGAAGGTCACGCCGAAGCCGGCCACCGGATTCTGGAAATCAGACACCGTCCGTCTCCTTTCCATCACTCGCAGTAGCAGTATCGGGGGCGCCACTGACAACGAGGTCCCGGTCGTGCCGCGGCCTGCGCCGGGGCACGGGCGGCAGGGACTGTCCGGGCTTGGGCGGTACGGGGAAGCCTCCGGCCATCGGGTCGAAGGAGCGGGTGTCCTCGGGTGCGGGTGCGGCGGCCTTCGCCTTCCGGTCGCGGAACACGTCGACCACGAAGGAGAGCAGCAGCAGTCCGAGGACGGCTCCGGCGACGTACAGGACGATGTTGCCGAAGGCGATGTTCTCGTTCCGCAGCGCACGGACGGTGGCGACCAGCATCAGCCAGACCACGGAGACCGGGATGAGGACCTTCCAGCCGAGCTTCATCAGCTGGTCGTAGCGGACGCGGGGCAGGGTGCCGCGGAGCCAGATGAAGAAGAAGAGGAGCAGTTGCACCTTGATGACGAACCAGAGCATCGGCCACCAGCCGTGGTTCGCGCCCTCCCAGAAGGTGGAGATCGGGTACGGGGCCCGCCAGCCGCCCAGGAAGAGGGTCACCGACACGGCCGAGACCGTCACCATGTTCACGTACTCGGCGAGCATGAACAGCGCGAACTTGATGGACGAGTACTCGGTGTTGAAGCCGCCGACGAGGTCGCCCTCGGACTCCGGCATGTCGAAGGGAGCGCGGTTGGTCTCGCCGACCATCGTGACGATGTAGATGATGAACGAGACCGGCAGCAGGATCACGAACCAGCGGTCCGCCTGCGCCTCGACGATCGCCGAGGTCGACATCGACCCGGAGTAGAGGAAGACGGAGGCGAAGGCCGCGCCCATGGCGATCTCGTACGAGATCATCTGCGCGCAGGAGCGCAGACCGCCGAGGAGCGGGTAGGTGGAACCGGAGGACCAGCCGGCGAGGACGATGCCGTAGATGCCGACGGAGGCGACCGCGAGGACGTACAGCATCGCGATCGGCAGGTCGGTGAGCTGCATCGAGGTGCGGTGGCCGAAGATCGAGACCTCGTTGCCGGCCGGTCCGAAGGGGATCACGGCGATCGCCATGAACGCCGGGATGGCGGCGATGATCGGGGCGAGGACGTAGACGACCTTGTCGGCCTTCTTGACGATCACGTCCTCCTTGAGCATCAGCTTGACGCCGTCCGCGAGGGACTGGAGGAGGCCCCAGGGGCCGTGCCGGTTGGGGCCGACGCGCAGCTGCATCCAGGCGACGACCTTGCGCTCCCACACGATGGAGAAGAGCACGGTGATCATCAGGAAGGCGAAGCAGAAGACGGCCTTGATCAGGACGAGCCACCAGGGGTCCGTGCCGAACATGGACAGGTCTTCTGCGGCGAGCGGCGTGGTCATGCCTGCACCTCCGTGACATCGACGGGGCTCGGGGTCGCCGGGCCGATGCGGACCAGGTCGCCGGGGTGGGCGCCGGTGTCGGAGAGGACGCCGCGGCCGGCGGAGTTCAGCGGGAGCCAGACGACGCGGTCGGGCATCTCGGTGACCTGCAGCGGGAAGGCGACGGAGCCCGCGGGGCCGGTGACTTCGAGCGTGTCGCCGTCCTTGACGCCGGTGTCGGCGGCGGTGGCGGCGGAGAGCCGGGCGACCGCCGCGTGCCGGGTGCCGGCGAGTGCGGTGTCGCCCTCCTGGAGCCGGCCGAGGTCGAGCAGCATCCGGTGCCCGGCGAGGACGGCCTCGCCGTCGCCGGGCCGGGCCGCGGCCTGACCGGGTTCGACGGGCTCGGAGGCCCGCTCCTCGGTCCAGCCGGCGAGGCGGTCGAGTTCCCGGCGTACGGCCCTGAGGTCGGGCAGGCCCAGGTGGGCGTCGAGGGCGTCGGCGAGCATGTGGAGGACGCGCGTGTCCGACGGGGCCAGGGGCCGGGTCATCTGCTCGGGCTTGAGCGCGGCCTCGAACATCCGGGCCCGGCCTTCCCAGTTGAGGAAGGTGCCGGGCTTCTCGGCGACGGCGGCGACCGGGAGGACGACGTCGGCGCGGTCGGTGACCTCGCTGGGCCGCAGTTCCAGGGAGACGACGAAGGCCGCGTCGAGCGCTTCACGCGCGCGTGCCGGGTCCGGGAGGTCGGAGACCTCGACCCCGCCGACGAGCAGGGCGGCGAGTTCGCCGGTGGCGGCGGCCTCCAGGATCTGGCCGGTGTCGCGGCCGTAGCCGTGCGGGAGTTCGCGGACGCCCCAGACGGCGGCGACCTCCTCACGCGCGCGGGGGTGGGTCGCGGGCCGGCCGCCGGGCAGCAGCGCCGGGAGCGCTCCGGCCTCGACCGCTCCGCGTTCGCCGGAGCGGCGCGGGATCCACACGAGCAGGGCGCCGGTGGCGGCGGCGGTGCGCAGGGCGGCGGTCAGGGCGCCGGGGACTCCGGCGAGGCGTTCGCCGACGACGAGGACGGCGCCTTCCGTGCGGAGGGCCTCGGCGGCGGCGAGTCCGTCGCCTTCGAGGCCGACCCGGGAGGTGAGCGCGTCGAGCCACTCGGTCTCGGTGCCGGGGGCGGCGGGCAGCAGGGTGCCGCCCGCCTTCTCCAGGCCGCGGGTGGCGAAGGCGGCGACCGCGTAGGTCTTCTGGCCGTGCTTGCGCCAGGCCTTGCGGAGCCGCAGGAAGACGCCGGGGGCTTCCTCCTCGGACTCCAGGCCGACGAGGAGGACGGCCGGGGCGGCTTCGAGCGAGGTGTACGTGACGCCCGTGCCGTCCAGGTCGCGGCCGCGTCCGGCGACGGCGGAGGCCAGGAAGTCGGCCTCCTCGCCGGAGTGGATCCGGGCCCGGAAGTCGATGTCGTGGGTGTCGAGGGCGACCCGCGCGAACTTGGCGTACGCGTAGGAGTCCTCGACGGTCAGCCTGCCGCCGGTGAGGACGCCGGTACGGCCGCGGACGAGTCCGAGGGCGGCCGCTTCCAGGGCCTCGGGCCAGGAGGCGGGCTCCAGTTCACCGGTTCCGGGGTTGCGGACGAGCGGGGTGGTGAGCCGGTCGCGCTGCTGGGCGTACCGGAAGCCGAAGCGGCCCTTGTCGCAGATCCACTCCTCGTTGACCTCCGGGTCGTCGGCGGCGAGCCGCCGCATGACCTTGCCGCGCCGGTGGTCGGTGCGGGTGGCGCAGCCGCCGGCGCACTGCTCGCACACCGACGGCGAGGAGACGAGGTCGAAGGGTCGGGAGCGGAAGCGGTAGGCGGCCGAGGTGAGGGCGCCGACCGGGCAGATCTGGATGGTGTTGCCGGAGAAGTACGACTCGAAGGGGTCGCCCTCGCCGGTGCCGACCTGCTGGAGGGCGCCGCGCTCGATGAGTTCGATCATCGGGTCGCCGGCGACCTGGTTGGAGAAGCGGGTGCAGCGGGCGCACAGGACGCAGCGCTCGCGGTCGAGGAGCACCTGGGTGGAGATCGCTACGGGCTTCTCGTAGGTGCGCTTGACGCCCTCGAAGCGGGACTCGGCCTGTCCGTGGGACATGGCCTGGTTCTGCAGGGGGCACTCGCCGCCCTTGTCGCAGACGGGGCAGTCCAGCGGGTGGTTGACGAGCAGCAGCTCCATCACACCGTGCTGGGCCTTCTCGGCGACGGGGCTGGTCAGCTGCGACTTCACCACCATGCCGTCGGTGCAGGTGATGGTGCAGGAGGCCATCGGCTTGCGCTGGCCCTCGACCTCGACGATGCACTGGCGGCAGGCGCCGGCGGGGTCGAGGAGCGGGTGGTCGCAGAAGCGCGGGATCTCGATGCCGAGCTGTTCGGCGGCGCGGATGACCAGGGTCCCCTTGGGGACGGAGATCTCGATGCCGTCGATCGTCAGGGAGACGAGGTCTTCCGGTGGTACGGCCGGGCTGCCGCCGCCGGCGGGCTGGGGCGTGGTGACGGTCATGCGGTCACCTCCTTGTGGTTGTCCGCCCAGGCGGTCGACTTGGCCGGGTCGAAGGGGCAGCCGCGGCCGGTGATGTGCTGCTCGTACTCCTCGCGGAAGTACTTGAGCGAGGAGAAGATCGGCGAGGCGGCGCCGTCGCCGAGGGCGCAGAACGACTTGCCGTTGATGTTGTCGGCGATGTCGTTGAGCTTGTCGAGGTCGGACATCTTGCCCTTGCCGGCCTCGATGTCGCGGAGCAGCTGGACGAGCCAGTAGGTGCCTTCGCGGCAGGGTGTGCACTTGCCGCAGGACTCGTGGGCGTAGAACTCGGTCCAGCGGGTGACGGCCCGGACGACGCAGGTGGTCTCGTCGAAGCACTGGAGTGCCTTGGTGCCGAGCATCGATCCGGCGGCGCCGACGCCCTCGTAGTCGAGGGGCACGTCGAGGTGCTCGTCGGTGAACATGGGGGTGGAGGAGCCGCCGGGGGTCCAGAACTTGAGCCGGTGGCCGGGGCGCATGCCGCCGCTCATGTCGAGGAGCTGGCGCAGGGTGATGCCGAGGGGGGCCTCGTACTGGCCGGGCGAGACGACGTGCCCGGACAGCGAGTACAGCGTGAAGCCCGGGGACTTCTCGCTGCCCATCGAGGTGAACCACTCCTTGCCCCGGTTGAGGATCGCGGGAACGGACGCGATGGACTCGACGTTGTTCACCACAGTGGGGCAGGCGTACAGACCGGCGACCGCGGGGAAGGGCGGGCGCAGCCGGGGCTGGCCGCGGCGCCCTTCGAGCGAGTCGAGGAGCGCGGTCTCCTCGCCGCAGATGTACGCGCCGGCGCCGGCGTGCACGGTGACGTCCAGGTTCAGTCCGCTGCCGAGGATGTCCCGGCCGAGGTAGCCGGCGGCGTACGCCTCGCGGACCGCCTCGTGGAGGCGGCGCAGGACGGGGACGACTTCGCCGCGCAGGTAGATGAACGCGTGCTCGGAGCGGATCGCGTAGCAGGCGATGATCATTCCCTCGATGAGGGAGTGCGGGTTGGCGAAGAGGAGGGGGATGTCCTTGCAGGTGCCGGGCTCGGACTCGTCGGCGTTGACGACGAGGTAGTGCGGTTTGCCGTCGCCCTGCGGGATGAACTGCCACTTCATGCCGGTGGGGAAGCCCGCGCCGCCGCGTCCGCGGAGGCCGGATTCCTTGACGTACGCGATGAGGGCGTCGGGGCTCATCGCGAGGGCCCGCCTGAGCCCCTGGTATCCCTCGTGCCGCTCGTAGGTCTCCAGGGTCCAGGAGTCGGGCTGGTCCCAGAAGGCGGAGAGGACGGGCGACAGGAGCTTCTCGGGGCTGCTGTTGTTGATCTCGGCGGCCAAGGTCATCACTCCCCCTCCTGACCGGAGGTCTCACCGCGCGGGTGGACGATTCGGTGGTGCGGCTGCTCGCCCTTGGCGAGGCGGAGCCCGACGAGGGAGGCGGGGCCCGCGCCGCCGGTGGCCTCGACGGCGCCGGGACGCTCGTCGGGGAAGCCGGCGAGGATGCGGGCGGTCTCCTTGAAGGTGCAGAGCGGGGCGCCGCGGGTGGGTTCGACGGTCCGGCCGGCCCGCAGGTCGTCGACCATCTGCTTGGCGGACTCGGGGGTCTGGTTGTCGAAGAACTCCCAGTTGACCATCACCACGGGGGCGAAGTCGCAGGCCGCGTTGCACTCGATGTGTTCGAGGGTGATCTTGCCGTCGTCGGTGGTCTCGTTGTTGCCGACGGCGAGGTGCTCCTTGAGCTCCTCGAAGATGGCGTCGCCGCCCATGACCGCGCAGAGCGTGTTCGTGCAGACGCCGACCTGGTAGTCGCCGGAGGGCTTGCGCCGGTACATCGTGTAGAAGGTGGCGACTGCGGTGACCTCGGCGGTGGTCAGGCCGAGGAGTTCGGCACAGAACCGCATGCCGGTACGGGTCACGTGGCCCTCCTCCGACTGCACGAGGTGCAGCATCGGCAGGAGTGCGGAGCGGGAGTCCGGGTAGCGGGCGATGATCGCCTTCGCGTCCTCGGTCAGGCGCTCGTGGACCTCGGCCGGATACGCGGGGGCGGGCAGCTGGGGCATCCCCAGGCTGACGTTCTCCGTCATCGGTCGACGCCTCCCATCACGGGGTCGATGGAGGCGACGGCGACGATGACGTCGGCGACCTGGCCGCCCTCGCACATCGCGGCCATGGCCTGGAGGTTGGTGAAGGACGGATCGCGGAAGTGGACCCGGAAGGGGCGGGTTCCGCCGTCGGAGACGACGTGCACGCCGAGCTCGCCCTTGGGCGACTCGACGGCCGCGTAGGCCTGCCCTGCGGGGACCCGGAAGCCCTCGGTGACCAGCTTGAAGTGGTGGATCAGGGCCTCCATGGAGGTGCCCATGATCTTCTTGATGTGGTCGAGGGAGTTGCCGAGGCCGTCGGGGCCGAGCGCGAGCTGCGCGGGCCAGGCGATCTTCTTGTCGCCGACCATGACCGGACCCGGGGCGAGGCGGTCGAGGCACTGCTCGACGATCCGGAGCGACTGCCGCATCTCCTCCAGGCGGACGAGGAAGCGTCCGTAGGAGTCGCAGGTGTCGGCGGTCGGGACGTCGAACTCGTAGTTCTCGTAGCCGCAGTACGGGTCGGTCTTGCGCAGGTCGTGCGGGAGGCCCGCGGAGCGCAGGATCGGTCCGGTGGCGCCGAGCGCCATGCAGCCGGTGAGGTCGAGGTAGCCGACGTCCTGCATGCGGGCCTTGAAGATGGGGTTGCCGGTGGCGAGCTTGTCGTACTCCGGCAGGTTCTTCTTCATGGTCTTCACGAACTCGCGCACGGCGTCGACGGCGCCGGGCGGCAGGTCCTGGGCGAGGCCGCCGGGGCGGATGAACGCGTGGTTCATGCGCAGGCCGGTGATCAGCTCGTACAGGTCCAGGATCATCTCGCGGTCCCGGAAGCCGTAGATCATGATCGTGGTGGCGCCGAGCTCCATGCCGCCGGTGGCGATGCACACCAGGTGGGAGGAGAGCCGGTTGAGCTCCATCAGCAGGACGCGGATGACGCTGGCCCGGTCCGGGATCTGGTCGGTGATGCCGAGCAGCTTCTCCACGCCGAGGCAGTACGCCGTCTCGTTGTAGAACGAGGTGAGGTAGTCCATGCGCGTGACGAAGGTGGTGCCCTGCGTCCAGGTCCGGTATTCGAGGTTCTTCTCGATGCCGGTGTGGAGGTAGCCGATGCCGCAGCGGGCCTCGGTGACGGTCTCGCCGTCGATCTCCAGGATGAGCCGGAGCACGCCGTGGGTGGACGGGTGCTGGGGGCCCATGTTGACGATGATGCGCTCGTCGTCGGCCTTCGCGGCGGACTGGACGACCTCTTCCCAGTCGCCGCCGGTCACCGTGTAGACGGCGCCTTCTGTCGTCTCGCGGGGAGACGCATGGGAAGTGCTCACGAGTACGACCTCCGCTGGTCCGGAGCCGGGATCTGGGCGCCCTTGTACTCGACGGCGATGCCGCCGAGGGGGTAGTCCTTGCGCTGCGGGTGGCCCTGCCAGTCGTCCGGCATCATGATCCGGGTGAGGGCGGGGTGGCCGTCGAAGACGATGCCGAAGAAGTCGTACGTCTCGCGCTCGTGCCAGTCGTTCGTCGGGTAGACGGCGACGAGCGACGGGATGCGCGGGTCGGCGTCGGGCGCCGAGACCTCCAGGCGGATCAGCCTGCCGTGGGTGAGCGAGCGCAGGTGGTAGACGGCGTGCAGCTCGCGGCCCTTGTCCCCCGGGTAGTGGACGCCGGAGACGCCGGTGCACAGCTCGAAGCGGAGCGCCGGGTCGTCGCGGAGCGTGCGGGCGACGCGGACGAGGTGCTCGCGCTCGATGTGGAAGGTCAGCTCGTCGCGGTCGACGACCGTCCTCCCGATGGCGTTCTCGGGGAGCAGGCCCTGCTCCTCCAGCGCGCCCTCGAGTTCGTCGGCGACCTCGTCGAACCAGCCGCCGTAGGGGCGGGAGGCCGCGCCGGGGAGCCGGATCGAGCGGACGAGTCCGCCGTAGCCGGAGGTGTCGCCGCCGTTGTTGGCGCCGAACATCCCGCGCTGGACGCGGACCTCCTCGCCGTGCTCCCCGCGCTGCCCCGGCAGGTTCTGCGCGCTGAGGTCCTTCTCGGGGTTTGGTGTCTCGTCGCTCACCGGAGCAGACCCTTCAGTTCAATCGTCGGCAGCGCCTTGAGCGCCGCTTCCTCCGCCTCCCGGGCCGCCTCCTCGGCGTTCACGCCGAGCTTGGAGGTCTGGATCTTCTGGTGGAGCTTGAGGATCGCGTCGAGCAGCATCTCCGGGCGCGGCGGGCAGCCGGGCAGGTAGATGTCGACCGGCACGATGTGGTCGACGCCCTGGACGATCGCGTAGTTGTTGAACATGCCGCCCGAGGAGGCGCAGACACCCATGGAGATGACCCACTTGGGGTTGGGCATCTGGTCGTAGACCTGCCTCAGGACGGGCGCCATCTTCTGGCTGACCCGGCCGGCGACGATCATCAGGTCGGCCTGGCGCGGTGAGCCGCGGAAGACCTCCATGCCGAAGCGGGCCAGGTCGTACCGGCCGGCTCCGGTGGTCATCATCTCGATGGCGCAGCATGCGAGGCCGAAGGTCGCGGGGAACACGGACGCCTTGCGCACCCAGCCCGCGGCCTGTTCGACCGTCGTCAGCAGAAAGCCGCTCGGGAGTTTCTCTTCGAGTCCCATAGGTGCCCCTCAGCCCTTCAGTCCCATTCCAGGCCGCCACGACGCCACACATACGCGTAGGCGACGAAGACGGTGAGCACGAAGAGCAGCATCTCCACGAGCCCGAAAAGCCCCAGGGCGTCGAAGGTGACCGCCCAGGGGTAGAGGAAGACGATCTCGATGTCGAAGACGATGAAGAGCATCGCCGTCAGGTAGTACTTGATCGGGAAGCGGCCGCCTCCGACGGGAGTGGGCGTCGGTTCGATGCCGCACTCGTACGCCTCAAGCTTTGCCCTGTTGTACCGCTTTGGCCCGATAAGCGTGGCCATGACCACGGAGAAGATCGCAAACCCCGCACCCAGGGCACCGAGCACGAGGACGGGCGCGTACGCATTCACGCTCCTCGCTCCTTCCAGTCGTCCTTGACCGTTGGACCGCACCCCGGACCGTGAAAGATCGCCCCCATGTGAGGCAGTTCACAAGCCCGGCTGCCCCGCATCCTATGCCTGCCCCTCTGTGATCTGCGACACGGGGTACACCAACGACTTTGTGATCTCCACCACCTGACGAAGGATCATGAAGTCGGATGAGCGGTGATCTTGTTGCGCGAAGCGCCCAGGTGATCACCAGATGTGACATCCGGACCGGAAATCGCTGCTCGGAGGGGGTGTCGCACTATCAAGTGATGGCCACTACAGGCAAATTGGTGATGGACGCATCCGGGTGATAAAGGATGCGCCCGTCGCCCGGTCGGGGGGCTCGACGTACGGCGGTGGACGCGTGCGCGCTTTCACGAGCGTTCGCGAGACTGAAGTGTGACCTGCACCACACCCCGGAGGGCCTGAAAAAGCAGGGCTTGGCCATCGGCGTCAAGAGGTGGTAAGCGTCGGGCAATTCGGACGTTTCAATGAAAACCCGTGATCAAGCACCGGATGAGCCGTGCCCGTTTTGCCCGTTACGGCGTCAATAAGGGCGTCACAGAAGCGGATTAGGAGATTCCGAACGTAACTGTGGCGCAACCCACGTTTCTTGAAGGGAACCGTGAAGCCCTGATAGCGGTTGTCCTCATGTCCCACACCGCTCACATACCCAGCCACCGGAAGCCCCGCCGCAGCGCCTCGAAGCTCGCGCTGCGAGCCGGAGTTGCCGGTGGCGTCCTCGGCACCATCGCGGTGGCCGGTGCTGCCGGGCCGGCGAATGCCGAGCCGGTGACCGAGACCATCGAAATGCCCACCCTGGGCTCCCTCGAGGCCGGCACCGGTCTCGCCTCCGCCGTCGCCGCCTCCGCCGAGGCCACCCAGCAGGAGGCGCTCGACCAGAGCCTCCAGACGCAGGAGAACCTGGCGCTGCAGAAGGCCGCCAAGGAGGCCAAGAAGGCCAAGGCCGAGGCGGACCGCAAGGCCGCGGCCGAGAAGGCCGAGAAGGCCCGCCTCAAGGCCGAGGCCGAGGCCAAGGCCGAGCAGGAGCGCCAGGAGGCCCAGGCGCGCGCCTCCCGTGACAGCGAGCGCACCCAGCTCGCCGCCACCTCCGCGAGCGACGACAGCTCCTCGGGCTCCTCCGCCGGCTCCAGTGACAGCCAGACGCAGGCCCCCTCCGGCTCCGCCGCCGCGATCGTGGCCTTCGCGCGCGCCCAGGTCGGCGACGCGTACGTCACCGGCGGCACCGGCCCCAACTCCTGGGACTGCTCCGGCCTCGTCCAGGCCGCCTACGCCTCGGCCGGCATCGACCTGCCGCGCATCTCGTACGACCAGTCGAGCATGGGCACCTCCGTCTCCCTGAGCAACCTCCAGCCGGGCGACGTCCTGTACTGGGGCAGCCGCAGCGGCTCGTACCACGTCGCCATCTACGTCGGCGGCGGCAAGTACGTCGGCGCGCAGAACTCGTCGACCGGTGTCGTCGAGCGCTCCCTGGACTGGGACATGCCGTCGGGCGCGGTCCGCATCCTCTGATCGCCCGCACGTCGTCGTACGCGAAAAGCCGTCGCTCCTCGGGGGAGTGACGGCTTTTCGGCATGTACGGGGCCGGGTACCCGTACGGCTTCCGGCTCGGGTCAGCGCCGCAGCGCCTCGGCCGGTTCGATCCGGGAGGCCCGCCAGGCCGGGTAGAGACCGGCCACCACCCCGGTGACCAGACCGATCAACGGGGCCGCGACGACGGTCGCGGGATGCACGACCGGGGTCCAGTCCCGGACGAGCGCCACCCCGATCACCGTGCACACGCCCAGCGCCGTCCCGACGAGCCCGCCGACCGCGCCCAGGGCCCCGGACTCCGTGAGGAACTGGACGGTGATGTGTCGCCCCCGGGCGCCCAGGGCGCGCCGCAGGCCGATCTCGCCGGTCCGCTCCAGGACCGCGACCAGGGTGGTGTTGGCGATGCCGACCGCGCCGATCACCAGACAGATCCCGGCGAGCAGCAGGAACAGCTGGTCGAGGTCGCCGGTGACGCCCGCCCGCAGCGTCCTCGGGTCCGGCGGCGGAACGGCCTTCAGATACTCCGGGTGGTCCGGGCGCAGCGCGACCGGTGCCTCGTCCGCGATCTGGCGGGCGGCCCCGGTCTCCGTGGCGACCAGCATCCTCGCCTCCCCGGCCCCGGGCGGCCCCCACATCCGCTCGGCGGTCGTACGGGGCACGCTCACCGACATCAGCACGTCCGGCCGGCGTTCGACGTCGTCGACGATGCCGGCCACCACGAACGGATCGTCCCCGATGAACACCGCGGGCCGGGTCTCCAGGGTGGTGATGCCGAGCCGGGCCGCGACGGCCGCCCCGATGACCGCGACCGGCTGCGCCTTCGCCGAGGCGAACTCGTCGTAGAGCCGGCCCTGCGCGAGACGGGGGACGGCGGCCCGGAGGGCGCCGGGCGAGGCGGCGACCACGTCGACCGGTACGCCGTCCGCGCCGTCGCCCACGGGCGCGGCGCGCACGGTGACGTCGGGGCCGAGCCGGACCGTCCAGTAGACCCCGGCGTCCCGGACGCCGCCGAGCCGTCCGATCCGGGCGTCCGCGTCGGCGGGGAAGCCGGGTCCGGCGAACTCGTCCTGTTCCCGGGCGATGTCCTCGACGGTGACCTCGGTGGCGGTGAGCAGGTCGAACCGGGAGTCGATCTGGGAGGACGTGGTCGCCGTCAGGCCGAGGATCGCGACGAAGGTACCGACGCCGAGGACCGTGCCGAGAGCGGTGAGCACCGACCGGCCGGGGCGTTGGAGCATGCCGGCGACGGCCTCGGAGAGCGCGTCGCGGGGGGTGAGGCGGGAGGGTTCGACGACCCGGCCGGGCCGGGGGCGGCGGCTTCTCATGCGGAAGTCCGTTCCGCACGGGGTGCGCCGTTCCCGGGCCGTTCGCTCAGGAATCCGTCGCGGATCGTGACCGTGCGCCCCGCGCGTGCGGCGACCTCGCTGTCGTGGGTGATGACGACGACCGTCATGCCGGAGGCGTGGAGTTCGCCGAGGAGTGCCAGGACGGTCTCCGCGTTGCCGGAGTCGAGGTTTCCCGTGGGCTCGTCGCAGAGCAGCAGCGACGGGCGGCCGGCGAGCGCGCGGGCGATGGCGACCCGCTGGCGCTCGCCGCCGGACAGCCGTCCCGGGAGCGCGTCGACCCGGTGGGCGAGCCCGACCCGTTCCAGGGCGTCGCGGGCGCGGGCGCGCCGCTCGGCGCGGGGCACCGCCGAGTACACCGTCGAGAGCATCACGTTCTCCGTGGCGCTGCGGTGCGGCATGAGGTGGAACGCCTGGAAGACGAAGCCGATGCGACGGCCGCGCAGGGCGGTCCGGTCGCCGTCGGAGAGGGCGGCCGTGTCGATCCCGTCGAGGAGGTAGGTGCCCTCGGTTGGTGCGTCGAGGAGCCCGGCGACGTTCAGGAACGTGGACTTGCCGGAGCCGGAGGGGCCGACGACGGCGACGAACTCGCCGTGCTGGACGGCGAGTTCGCAGGGGTGCAGGGCCTGGACGGGCGGCGGGCCCGGGTAGGTGAGGCCGACCCGCCGGAACTCCATGACCGGGGCGTCCGGACCGGTCGGGGCGGGCTGCGGGCCGTGGTGTCGGTCCCGCCAGCGTCGTACGAGTGGGGTCACTCCTGCCCCCGGCCGTCAAGAGCGGCGCCGGTGGCGGCCACCCCGGTCATGACCTCGGCGCCCTCCGCGAGGCTTCCCGCGGTGAGCGGGACGACCTCGACGTAGCCGTCCCCGAGGGTGCCGGTCCGGACCTCGACGGGGGTCCGGCGCCCGTTCCCGTCGACGACGGTGACCACGGTCCGGCCGTCCGCGCTCGCCGACACGGCGGTGACGGGGACGACGAGGGCCTCGCCGTCGGTGGAGGCCGCCTCGATCGTCAGCCGTACGTCCTGTCCGGCGAGGGCGGGCGGGATGTCCTTCTCGGGCACGGCGGTGAAGAGGAAGCCGGTGGGGCCGTTCGCGGGCGGAGCGCCGTCCTGGCCCTGGCCTGCGCCCTGGCCGCCGCCCTGTTTGGCGTCGGCGACCGTACGTGTCGAGGCGACGGTCCCGACCTCGGCGGTGAGTTCGGCTCCGGTCACCTCGTCGAGGACGCGGACCCTCTGGCCGGGCCGGACCATGCCCTTCTGGTGGTCCTGGAGGTGGCCCTGGGCGAGGAGCCTGCCGGAGGACAGGGTCAGCAGGGTGCCGGAGACCGGTGACCCGGGGGCCACGGCGGTGGACGCGATCCGGGCGGGGAAGCGCTCCACGAAGACGACCTCCCCGGCCGGGACCATCGGCCCGGCGGTGGCCCACACCTTGCCGAGCGCGGTACGGGCTTCCACCAGGTCCTCGGCGGCCCGGTCCCGGGCCTTGCGCAGGCTCTTCCTCCGGTCCTCGTCCTTGTTCTCGGCGAGCGCGTCCCGGGCGTCGTCGACGGCCCGTTCGGCGGCCGTCACGGCGTCACTCGCGGCGTCCACCCCCGCGCCTTCGTCGTCCACGGCCGGGCGCGGGTCGTAGCCGGCGGCGGCGTAGAACCCTTCCACGGCGGCCTTCGTCCCCTCGCCGAACGTGCCCTTCGGGTCGCCGCCCCGGTCGAAGCCGAGCCCGGCCAGCGCGGTCTGGAGCTGGGCCACGTCGTCGCCCGTCGCGCCCGGCTTGAGGTCCCGGTAGACGGGGAGACGGCCCGGGAGGACGAAGAGCGGGCGGCCCGATATCTCCAGGACGACCTGCCCCTTGCGCACCGCCGCACCCACGGTGACCGGTGTCTTGGTGACGACGGGCGTCCCGCCGTCCCCGCCCGATACGACGGGCGCCACCGGGACGGTCTGCCCGGCGACGACGGTGCCGCGCAGCACGACCGTCTCGTGCAGGACGCGGCGCTCGACGGGAGCGGTGAGGACGTCGGGCGGCGGCGGAGCGGCGTCCGCCGCGACCTGCGCGGGCGACTTGATCACCGTCCCGGCGAAGGCGCCGGCGGCGGTCAGCGCGACGGCCCCGACGACGAGCCCCCCGACCCAGAGCCGACCACGCCGGGCGCGGCGCTCCGGGGTGGTGTCCGTGGCGATGCCCTTGTCCCTCTCTGAGTCCATGTCCATGCCTTCGGCCTCAGCCGGAGACGGGCGCGGTGCCCAGGTTGTCCTCAGGGACGACGGGGGTGCACTTGCGCATGACGGCGGAGTCGTTCATGTCCGACCCCTCGGGGAACTCGCCGGTCTTCGGGTCCGGGTCGGGCCAGTCGGGGAACCCGTTGCGCCGGTAGCACTCCGCGATGCCCTGCGCCCTCTTCAACGCGGCTTGATCTACAGGGAGTTCGAAGGGCAGAAGGCTCTTGCACTTCTCCTGGGCGTCGACCATCACCTTGCGGTCCACGGCGTCCTTGTCCACCACCCTGACACCGGGACTCTTCTCCTTGAGCTTCACGCCGTGCTCACCGAGGCATGCGGTGTGCGCGGCGTAGGCGGCGTCGACCGGATCGACCGGGGTGGCCTGGGAGTCCTCCGGGCCGGCGGTGCAGCCGACGAGCGCGAGTCCGGCGAGGAGCAGGGGGATGGCCAGTAAGCGTCTCATCGGTGCACGTCCTTCTGCCTTCTGCGGGGAGGCGGTCCCGGTGATGGAGCGCGGCGCTCGAAACCGGCGGCGCGGGGCGCCTCACGGCTCGGCGCGGAACGGGCCGGGCACGTCGTACGCGTGTCCGGACGGCGCCACTCTAATCACAGAGAGAAGAGGTCGTCACTTCCCAACTGTCATGCAATTCAAGCCCCTTGTTCACCTGCGGCCGATAAAGAGCGGTCGGCTCCGCCGCACTTGACATATTCGGTCGCACCACCGAATCCGGCGGTACGGACAGGATCCCTGGTGAACGGCCCGGAACCGCACGGCCAGTTCATGACCACCGTGCGTAGTGGTTGACCAACCACCCTGTGATCACGTGGAATTCGCCCTCGGCTCAGCCCGGTTCTCACCCAGTTCTCCCTTCGCATCGAAAGGCAAGAACCTTGAAGAACACCGCTCTCCGCCGCACCCTCGGCACCTTCGTCGCTCTCGGCGCCCTCGGCGCGGGCGTTCTGGTGACCGCCGCTCCCGCCTCAGCGGCGAGCAAGGACGGCCACCTGGACTACAACGAGTTCTCGCTGAACTGGGAAGACACCCAGGGCGGGGCCTGGACCGACTTCCAGTACGACGAGTCCCTCCTGAACAACGACCGCTTCGTCACGCCCGGCCCCGGCTCCGGGGCGGTCGTGGACAACAACGCCGAGTCGTACTTCAACTTCGGAAGCAGGACCTGGTACGTCTACACCGGCGCGGAAGCAAAGGGTGTCGAAGGCTGGATTCCCGCAGACCTCATGGGCAATTTCTCCACCACCTTCAAGAACCAGGTCTCGTCGATCTACAACAACGACGCCAACTAGACCAGTTCCTCAGGCAGTCCCACCCGGAGTCCTTCATGCATCCCCGCCTCTTCCGTCCGGCCGCCGTACTCCTGATGAGCGCGGGACTCCTGCTCACCGCCTGCTCGGCGGGCGAGCCGGCCGTCTCCGCCGATCCGAAGCCACTGTCCGATCCGCTCACGGTGCCCGCCGCGCAGCTGGTGTACCCCTTGGATCCGTACAAGACGACGGCCGAGCAGATCCGCAGCCTGGAGAAGGCGCAGGACCTGCTGACGGCGGACTGCATGAAGCGGTTCGGGTTCACGTACCGGCCGCCGGTCCGGCCCGCGCCGCGGACCAGGAGCACGTCGTCGCGGTACGGGGTCACGGACGCGGCGACAGTGGCCCGGTACGGGTACACCAGGCCCGGTGTACCCGCCGAACCGGAGCCGGACACGAAGCCGCTCCCCCCGGCCGAGCAACTGGCGCTGAGCGGTCCGCCGCTCAAGACCAAACCGGGGGGCGGTCTCGTCCTGCCCCCGCTCACCCTGGAGGAGTCGCGGAGGACCGACAGCGGCCGGACGCTCAACGGGCAGAAGGTGCCGGTCGGCGGCTGCGGCCGGGAGGGGCACCTCCGGCTCTACGCGGAGAAGAAGAACCCCGAGGACCTGCTGTTCGTCTTCGGGATGGAGTCCGAGGCGTTCACCCGGGCCCAGAAGTCCCCGAAGGTCGCCGCGGCCGTCAAGGCGTGGTCGGCCTGTATGGCGGAGAAGGGGTACCGCGTCTCCGACCCGATGGAATCGTCCGCCTCCCTCGGGCTGAATCCCGAGTCACCCGACGACCTCGGCAGCGCCAAGGCGATCACCATCGCGAAGCACGACGTGGCCTGCAAGAAGCGGACCGATCTGGTCGCCCTCTGGTACACGGCCGAGGTCGGGTTCCAGAAGGAGCTCATGGAGAAGCACGCCGAGACCCTGAAGCAGGTCAAGAAGGAGACGGACGAGCGGATCAAGAAGGCGGCCTCGGTCAACGGCAGCTGAGGGGCACCGACCGGCCGGCCTCGGCCGTCACTTGCGGAACGCCTCGATGATGCGCGCGTAGCTGTCCCCGCCGTGGCCCGCCTCGACCGCGGCGCGCATCAGTTCCAGGTGCAGCTCCGGCAGCCGGTTGTCGATTCCGCGGGCCTCCGCCGCGTGCAGGAGGTGGCTGATGGCGACCGTCTGGACGTCGATGGTGGCGTCCTCACCCGGGTACTCCCCCGCGTCGATCTGCTCGGCGTACCCGGTCATGAACCAGGAGACCGTCCTCAGCCAGCGGGTGGCCACCGCCGTGAAGTCGCGGGCCGGTACCTCGTCCGCGCCCGCGAGGGCGGTCGCGTGCAGCCAGCCGCCGAAGACGGACCACATGAGGCCGAGGAGCCCCGCGTCGTAGAGCGAGGCACGGCCCGCGTCCGCGCCCAGGTCCACGGGGTCGCCGAGGACGGCGAGTGCTGCGTGGTGCTCGGCGAGGAGCTCGGGAGCGCCCGCGTACAGGATCATGTTGGCGCTGTCGCCGACGCCCGGCGGGGTCGTCATGACGGCGCCGTCGAGGTAGCCGATGCCGTGCTCGGCGGCCCGCTCCGCCTCCTCGCGGGCCTGCTCGGGCGTACCGGTGGTGAGGTTGACGAGGACCCGGCCCCGCAGTGACTCGGCCACGGGGGCGAGGAGTTCGCGTACGGCCGGGTAGTCGAGGACGCAGACCACGACGAGCTCGCTCGCGGCGACGGCCTCGGTGACGGTGGCGGCGCGCAGGGCGCCGCGGGCGACGAGGGCGTCGGCCTTCGCGGGGGTGCGGTTCCAGACGGTGGTGCGGTGGCCGGCGGTGAGGAAGGCGTCGGCGAGGGCGGAGCCCATCTGGCCGAGCCCGATGACCGTGATGCTCTGTGCGTTCATGGGATCCACGCTCGCAGCGGCGGATTCCGGACGACAGTGGCAGGACCGACGGCGACCGCACGATTCCTGCCGTACGGTCGACGGCATGAACGCAGGGGTTGTCGCCATCGCCGTCGTGCCGGACCGGCGGATCGGCACGTCGATGTGGGAGCTGTACGAACTCTCCCTGGCGTGCGGGGTCTTCGGCATCCCCCATCCCGACCTGGCCGACCCCTGGTACGAGCTGCGGCTGTGCGGGGACGCCGGGCAGGGCGGGGTCTTCTCGCTGCGGACCGACCACGGCCTCGACGGTCTCGTGGGCGCGGACACCGTCATCGTGCCGTCCGTGCCCGACGCGGTCGTGGAGGACGGCGAGGAGGTGCCGGCCGAACTCGTCGAGGCGCTGCGCGCGGCCGCGGCCTCCGGCGCCCGGATGGTGTCGCTGTGCACCGGCGCCTTCGCGCTCGCCGCCGCCGGGATCCTCGACGGCCGCCGGGCGACCGCGCACTGGCAGCACACCGCGCAACTGGCCGCCCGGCACCCCGAGGTGATCGTGGACGACTCGGTGCTCTACACGGACGAGGGATCGGTGCTGACCAGCGCCGGGGCCACCGCCGCGCTCGACCTCTGCCTGCACCTGGTGCGCACCGACCTCGGGGCGACGGTCGCCGGGCAGCTCGCCCGCCGGCTCGTCGTCCCGGCCCACCGTCCCGGCGGCCAGGCGCAGTTCATCGAGGCGCCGCTGCCGCCGAGCGACGACGACAGCCTGGGGCCCGTACTTCAGTGGGCGACCGAGCACCTGTCGGAGCCGCTGACCGTGGAGGAGCTGGCGCGGCGGGCCCGGATGAGCCCGCGCACCTTCCACCGGCGGGTGCGGGAGGAGTACGGGACCACCCCGCTGCAGTGGCTGCTCCAGCAGCGGGTGGCCCGCGCCCAGACCCTCCTGGAGTCGACCGACCTGCCGGTGGAGCTGGTCGGCGACCACAGCGGGCTGGGTTCGGCGGCCAATCTGCGCCGCCATTTCACTCGTGCCGTCGGGGTGTCCCCGTCGGGGTACCGGCAGACGTTCAGGCCTTCGGGGCCACCTTCGAGAGGCCGTTGATGATGCGGTCCATGGCGTCGCCGCCCGTCGGGTCGGTGAGGTTGGCCAGCATCTTCAGCGTGAACTTCATGAGCATCGGGTGGGTCAGACCGCGCTGGGTCGCGATCTTCATGACCTTCGGGTTGCCGATGAGCTTCACGAAGGCGCGGCCGAGCGTGTAGTAGCCGCCGTAGGTGTCCTTGAGGACCTGCGGGTAGTTGTTCAGGGCCAGTTCGCGCTGGGCGGGGGTGGTGCGGGCATGGGCCTGGACGATGACGTCCGCCGCGATCTGGCCGGACTCCATGGCGTACGCGATGCCCTCGCCGTTGAACGGGTTGACGAGGCCGCCGGCGTCACCGACGAGCAGCAGGCCCTTGGTGTAGTGCGGCTGGCGGTTGAAGGCCATCGGGAGGGCGGCGCCGCGGATCGGCTGCGTCATGTTCTCCGGGGTGTAGCCCCAGTCCTCCGGCATGGAGGCGCACCAGGCCTTGAGGACCTCGCGCCAGTCCAGCTCGCGGAAGGCCTTGGAGGAGTTGAGGATGCCGAGGCCGACGTTGGAGGTGCCGTCGCCCATCGGGAAGATCCAGCCGTAGCCGGGCAGCAGCCGGTCCTGGGGGCCGCGGCGGTCCCACAGCTCCAGCCAGGACTCCAGGTAGTCGTCGTCGTGCCGGGGCGAGGTGAAGTAGGTGCGGACGGCGACGCCCATGGGGCGGTCCTCGCGGCGGTGCAGGCCCATCGCCAGGGAGATCCGGGTGGAGTTGCCGTCGGCGGCGACGACGAGTGGGGCGTGGAAGGTGACCTCGCGCTTGTCCTCGCCGAGCTTGGCGTGGACGCCGGTGATCCGGCCCGTGCGGTCGTCGATGATCGGGGCGCCGACGTTGCAGCGCTCGTAGAGCCGGGCACCGGCCTTCTGCGCCTGCCGGGCGAGCTGCTCGTCGAAGTCGTCGCGCTTGCGGACGAGCCCGTAGTCCGGGTAGGAGGCGAGCTCCGGCCAGTCGAGCTCCAGGCGGACGCCGCCGCCGATGATCCGCAGGCCCCTGTTCCGCAGCCAGCCGGCCTCTTCGGAGATGTCGATGCCCATGGAGACGAGCTGCTTGGTGGCGCGGGGGGTGAGGCCGTCGCCGCAGACCTTCTCGCGGGGGAACGCGGTCTTCTCCAGGAGGAGGACGTCGAGCCCGGCCTTGGCGAGGTAGTACGCGGTGGTCGAGCCGGCCGGGCCCGCCCCGACGACGATCACATCTGCGGTGTGCTCGGAGAGGGGCTGCTCGGTCACGGCGGGGTCTCCCGAAGACTCGACGGTGGGGGGGTACGGACGTACCGGGGCAGTCTATGGGGGCGGGTCGCGGGCTGTCCGGAGGGCCACCCGGAGGGCCCTGCGGAGGAACGCCCGGCGAGATGGAACGCAACCGGAATTCGCACATCCGTGCGACGGTGTCATGATCGCCGGTCGTGACCACTATTCGTACCGACCTACGGCGGGGCTCGCTGATCACAGCAGTCCTCGCCCTCATCTGCTCGGCGTTCCTCATCCTGCCCGCGAACGCCGACCCCGTCCCCTTCGAGGGCTGCGACCAGGGCATGTTCTGCCTCTACGACGGCACCGGCGGCACCGGCACCCGCCTGGACGTCGCCGAGGGAGGCAACGACGAGCAGTACACCGGCACCGCCCTGGCCGTGAAGAACAACACCCGCATGTGGGCCTGCGTCTACTCCACCAGCCGGTACGGCGGCAGCCTCCAGACCGTCATGCCGGGCAACACCGACAAGTACGACACCGGCGGCACCCGCTGGGTCGTCGCCTCGTACAAGCTCGTCCCCACCCGCGCCCTCTGCTTCACCGGCTACGAGCGCTGCGAGAACGGCGAGGTCTGCACCTTCGCCGAGCGCAACGGACGCGGCGCCATGACCGTGCACGTCCCGGCCGTCGACCCCGCCACCCAGAACCTCGGCAACAGCTACGGCGCCGAGGTCGCCCCCAAGTCCGTGTGGAACCGGACCGCCAAGCACCTGTGCTTCTACCTCAAGCCCGACTACACCGGCACCTGGACCGAGGGCACGAAGACCTACGGCGCGTACGTCGTCCTCCACGGCGACAACATCACCGTCCCCGCCGCCCTCGCGGGCACCTTCCGCTCCCACGAGCTCGTCACGTCCACGCAGGAGTGCCAGTGACCACGCCCCCGCGCCCGGCCCTCGCCGTCGCCGCCGCGCTCACCGCGGCCCTCGCCCTGACCACCTCGGCCGCCGCCGCCCCCGCGGCGGAGAATCCGCCGAGCCCGCTCGCCCTCAACTGGCAGCAGGCCGCCGAGACCGACACGAGCATCCCCGGCGTCACCCGCACCACCTGGACCGAGAAGAACCTCCCCGCCGGGACGAGACCCCGTCTTCTCCAGGTCGTCGAACTCGACCCCACCGCCGCCCCCATCAGCCTGGACGGCACGGTCGGCAAGGCCGCCGGCCAGGCCGAGACGCTCGCCGAACAGCTCGCCGGGGTCACCACGGTGGTCGCCCGGCACCCCGTGGCCGGGGTCAACGGCAGCCTGTTCAAGTCGGAGCCGAAGCATCCCGACCACGTCACGCCCGTCGGCGCCGAGCCCACCACCCTCCAGCCCATGGGCGTCTCCGTCACTGACGGCGTCCTCCACAGCTCCAGCTGCTGGGGCGGCGGCACGGGCACCGCGGGCGCCGTGATCCAGTACGGCGTCCCGTACATCACCACGCTCCTCACCACGCTCAACCTCACCGCGGCCGACGGGGCCGAGACCCGCTTCGACGACATCAACCGGGACCCGGGGCGCGCCCGCGGCTGCGCCAGGGACAACGAGGACAAGCTCGTCCCCAAGGAGGTCACCCCGGAGAAGGGCGTCTTCAGGGACTCCGACGAGATCGTCCTCTTCACCGACGACTACCGCTTCCCGGTGCCGAAGCCGGACCTCGACCCCCTGATCACGACCGAGGACGACCCCGGCTTCGAGGTCGTCCTCGACTCCACGGGCAAGGTCACGGCCGCGCGCGAGGGCCGCGGCGGCGAGAAGGCCACCGATCAGGTCGAGGTGCCGGCCGGCGGCCGGATCCTCCAGGGCGTCGGCAAGGGCGCCGTCTGGCTGCGGACCCACGCCGTCAAGGACACCGTCCTCACGGTCGGCCAGAAGCTCACCGACACCCGTCTCGGCCGCGAGATCGTCCTTGACCCGTCGGTCGACGTCGTGAGCTCCTTCCACGTGCTGCTCCGCGACAGCAAGATCCCGACCGCTCTCCCCGACACCTGCGGCCAGACGTCCACCGAGACCGGCCTCTGCACCGACTCACGGGTGGCCCTCGGCACCAATGTGCGCGGCCACACGGTGTTCGTCACCCTGACGGGCCAGGACCAGGCGGACGACGTCGACACCAGCACCCATGAGGACGGCGCGTCGCTCCAGACCTTCGCGAAGCTCGTGGACTCCGAGGAGCTCGGCCTGATCGAGGCGCTCAACCTGGACGGCGGCGGCTCGGCGACGCTGATGACCGGCACGACGACGCACACCCCGCCGACGGACCGGGTGGGCGGCAAGTACGTCCACCGGAACGTCGCCGACAGCGTGTACGCGGGCGTCAGCGGCTACGGGATGTACGCGAAGCCGGTACCGAAGCCATAGCGAAGCCGTAGCGGCCAGGACAGGGCCTACGGGGCCTTGAACCCCCGGTGGAGCGCCACGATCCCACCGGTCAGGTTCCGCCAGGCCACCTTCGACCAGCCGGCCTTCTGGAGCATTCCCGCCAGGGTCGGCTGGTCCGGCCAGGACCGGATGGACTCGGCCAGGTACACGTACGCGTCCGGGTTCGAGGACACCGCACGGGCCACCGGCGGCAGCGCGCGCATCAGGTACTCCTCGTACACCGTGCGGAACGGCGCCCAGGTGGCGTGCGAGAACTCGCTGATGACCACCCGGCCGCCGGGCTTCGTCACCCGGTACAGCTCGCGCAGCGCCTGGTCCGTGTCCTGGATGTTCCGCAGGCCGAAGGAGATGGTGACGGCGTCGAAGACGTCGTCACGGAACGGCAGCTTCGTGCCGTCGCCCGCCGTGAACGGCATCCACGGGTGGTTCTTCTTGCCGACCCGGAGCATCCCCAGCGAGAAGTCGCAGGGCACGACGTACGCGCCCGCTCGGGCGAAGGGCTGCGAAGAGGTGGCCGTACCGGCGGCCAGGTCGAGGATCTTCTGCGCGGGGCGGGCGTCGACCGCCTTGGCGACCTCCTTGCGCCAGCGCCGGTCCTGGCCCAGGGAGAGCACGTCGTTGGTGAGGTCGTAGTTCTCCGCCACGTCGTCGAACATCGAGGCGACTTCGTGCGGCTGCTTGTCCAGGGAAGCTCGGGTCACCCGGCCATTGTGGCAGCCGCCGGAATCCCTCCTCGAACCGCTTCAACCTTTTGGGCCCGGCCGCTCTCAAGGAGGGGTGAGTGCACGACAGCGGCCGGCGCACGCCGGCGGGGAAGGCAGGGGTGCGATGGCGATACCGACCGAAATGAGACCCGGGCCGACGACCGGGCCGGCGGCGGAAGCGAGTCCCGGACCGGCCGACGGTGCGGTCGACGGACCGGTCCGCAGCACGGTCACCGGGACGGCCGACGCGACGGTCGCAGGATTCGAGGAGTTCGCGCGTGTCGCGCAGCAGCGGCTGTACCGCACGGCGTACCTGCTCTGCGGAAACCCCGAGACCGCCCGCGACCTGACCCAGACCACGCTGGCCAAGCTGTACCAGCACTGGCGGCGCGCGGGCGCCGCAGATCATCCGCACGCGTACGCCAAGACGGTGCTGACCCGCACCTTCCTGAGCGAGCGACGGCGCGGGCTGCGCGACCTGCTCGCGTTCACCCGGACCGGCGGCATGGCCCCGGCACCCGCCGCCGACCACACCGATCTGCGCGTCACCCTGCTCGCGGCGCTCGCCGAGCTGCCGCCACGGGCCCGCGCGATGGTCGTCCTGCGCTACTGGGACGACCAGAGCGTGACCGCCGTCGCCTCGCTGCTGCGCTGCAGCGAGGCCACCGTCAAGAGCCAGTGCTCACGTTCGCTCGCCCGACTCCGCGTACGCCTGGGTGATGCCGGGCTCTACACCACAGGAAGCTGAGGCCCACCGTGGACACCCAGGAAATCTCCCTGCTCCGCGACACCATGGACCGGACGACCGACGGCCTTCCCCCGCTCCCCGACCTCGCCCCGCTCGCGGTGCGCGAGGGCCGCAGGCGGCGGACGCGGGTCCGGCTCGCGATCGTCACGACCGCGTTCGGCGCGGTCACGGCGGGGGCACTCGGCCTCACCCTGCTGCCGGGGGCGAACACGGGGGTCGCGATGCCCGCCGTCGTGCCGACGTCGACCGGCGCGACCCCGAGCGCGGCCCCGAGCAGCTACCCCTCCGTCGTCGTCGAGGAGACCCCGGGCGTCACGCCGCCCGACAACCCCGACGGCCTGTCCGGGCCCGAGCGGGAACGCCTCGCGGCCCACCAGCAGCGGGTGGCGGCGCTGCTCGACGACCTGCTGCCCACGACCGTGACCGAGATCCGGCCGGTGAAGGACAACGTGCGCTGGTACCGGATCACCTCGGGCGGCGAGACCTTCCACACGACGGTGTCGATACGGCCGACCGACGACCGCACCCTCGAACCCTGCAGGTCCGAGCCGACCAGGAAGGTCACGTGCGACACCGTGACCTTCGACGGGAACCGTGAGGCGCATCTGGTCTCGATGCCGGTCAACACATCGGAGACGCTGGGGTCGTACGTGACCTTCCTGTACGACGGGAGTCGCGTCCGGCTCTCCGTCGAGCCCGAGAGCGTGTCGGCGCCGGTGACACCGCGACAGCTGCTGGACGTCGCCGAGGACCCGCGCTTCCTCGACCTGGTGCGGGACATGGACGAGAACCCGGTCGAGACGAAGGCGCCGCCCGCGATCCCGGCCGGCTGATCCGCGTCGACCGTCAGCGGGCGCGGTAGACCAGCCGCCCGCCGATGACGGTGGCGACGCAGGTCGAAGGACCGAGGCGGACCAGAGCGGCCCGGTCGGGGACGTCGAAGACGGCGAAACGGGCCGGGCCGCCCGGGATCAGGCCGGGCAGGAGCACCATCGGCGCCGGCGAGAAGGACGGGCCGCCGGCGAGCCTCTCCGGACGGCGGCCGACGGCGAGACCGGCCCGGCGCACCGCGTCCACGGCGGCCCGGTCGCGCAGTTCGCCGGCGACGGCGACCGTCCCGTGGGCGAGGAGCCGCTGCACGCCGCGGCGTGCGGAGGCACCGCGCCGCGAGGCGTCCATGCGGAAGATCCGCTGCGCCCGCTCGCCGGTGATCGGCTCGGTGCCGAACCCCTCGGCCTCCCGGGGGTCCGGGTGGTACATGCCTTCGAGCAGTTCGGGGCCGTACGGGTTGAGGAGTCCGGGCGTGAGGATGCCGGGCCACCGGCGCACCCGTACCTCGGGGCGGACGGCGGTCAGGTCCTCGTACGGGCCGACGGCGGCGATGCGGTCGCCGTCGACCAGGACGGCCGTCTCGGGCGTCGCCTCGGCGACGTGGATCGTCAGCACGGGCGGGTCAGTTGGCGTCGAGGAGCTTGAGCTCGGGGTGCGCCGTGCCGCCCTCGATCGCCGTGGACGAGATGTGCGAGGCGACGCGCTCGTCGACCGGGTCGTTCGCCGGGTCGGTGTGGACGACGAGGTGCTCGTACGTGGTGCTGCGCTGCGCCGGGACGCGGTCCGCGGTGCGGATCATGTCGATCATCTCGCGCAGGTTGGAGCGGTGCTTGGCACCGGCCGAGGAGACGACGTTCTCCTCCAGCATGATCGAGCCGAGGTCGTCCGCGCCGTAGTGCAGGGTGAGCTGGCCGATCTCCTTGCCCGTGGTGAGCCACGAGCCCTGGATGTGGGCGACGTTGTCGAGGAACAGCCGGCTGATGGCGATCATCCGCAGGTACTCCAGGAGCGTGGCCTGCGTGCGTCCCTTGAGGTGGTTGTTCTCGGGCTGGTACGTGTACGGGATGAAGGCCCGGAAGCCGCCCGTCCGGTCCTGCACGTCACGGATCATGCGCAGGTGCTCGATCCGCTCGGCGTTGGTCTCGCCGGTGCCCATCAGCATGGTGGAGGTGGACTCGACGCCGAGGCCGTGGGCGATCTCCATGATCTCCAGCCAGCGCTCGCCGCTCTCCTTGAGCGGGGCGATGGCCTTGCGCGGCCGCTCCGGGAGCAGTTCGGCGCCGGCGCCCGCGAAGGAGTCGAGGCCGGCCGCGTGGATGCGGGTGATGGCCTCCTCGACGGAGACGCCGCTGATCCGGGCCATGTGCTCGACCTCGGACGCGCCGAGGGAGTGGATGACCAGCTGCGGGAAGTCCTTCTTGATGGCGGCGAAGTGCTTCTCGTAGTACTCGACGCCGTAGTCCGGGTGGTGGCCGCCCTGGAACATGATCTGGGTGCCGCCGAGCTCCACGGTCTCCGCGCAGCGGCGCAGGATGTCGTCGAGGTCGCGGCTCCAGCCCTTCTTCGTGTCCTTGGGGGCGGCGTAGAAGGCGCAGAACTTGCACGCCGTCACGCAGACGTTCGTGTAGTTGATGTTCCGCTCGATGATGTACGTCGCGATGTGCTCGGTCCCCGCGTACCGGCGGCGGCGCACGGCGTCGGCGGCGGAGCCGAGGGCGTGCAGGGGCGCCGAGCGGTAGAGGTCGAGCGCCTCCTCGGGGGTGATCCGGCCACCCGCGGCAGCGCGGTCGAGAACAGACTGGAGTTCGGCCTTCTCGGTCACCGGGTGTGTCCCTTTCGGAGGGGTTCTGACTGTCCGAACCAGCCTACGCCAGCGCTCCTCAGCCCCTCCGTCGGGTGGCGTGCGGGGGCGCGGCGTTAATAGGGACGGTCCGGACACGGATAAAGGGGTGAATTACCGAACGGGGACGCGACGGCGAATTCCGGGAAGCCGACGGAAGGCCTCCGGGAGATCGACGGGAGACCGGCCGGAAGACCGGCGGGAACACCGGCGGGAAGCCGAATGGGGAACCCGGAACGCGCGCGTCCCGCTAATCCCGCGCGGGCGGAAGCAGTTCGACGGCGACGTCGGCCGGGAAGCCGGTCGTGGGGCCGGTGCGGCGGGCGAACTCGCGGACCCCGGCGAGCTGCTCGGGGCCGAAGCGGAAGTCGAGCGTACGGAAGTACCGCTCCAGGAGCTCGGCGTCGAAGGTCTCCCAGCGGGCGGCCTGCTCGGCGACCTTGGCGACCTCTTCCAGGGAGAGGTCGCGGGAGGCCAGGAACGCCTGGTGCACCTCGTGGACGGTCTCCGGCTCGCGCGCCAGGTAGTCCTTGCGCGCCGCCCACACGGCGAAGACGAACGGGAGGCCCGTCCAGTCCTTCCACATGAGGCCGAGGTCGTGGACCTGGAGTCCGAGCCGGGGTGCGTCGTGCAGCGAGGCACGGAGCGCGGCGTCGCCGATGAGGACGGCCGCTTCGGCCTCCTGCATCATCAGGCCCAGGTCAGGGGGGCAGGTGTAGTAGTCCGGCGTCACCCCGTACCGCTCGGTGAGCAGCAGCTGGGCGAGGCGTACGGAGGTGCGGGAGGTGGAGCCGAGGGCGACGCGGGCGCCGTCCAGCTCCTCCAGGGGCCGCTGCGAGACGATCACGCAGGACATGACGGGCCCGTCGCAGCCGACGGCGATGTCGGGGAGCGCGACGAGGTCCGACGCGTTACGCAGGTACTCGACGAGGGTGATGGGGCCGATGTCCAGATCGCCCCGCACCAGCCGCTCGCTGAGCTTCTCCGGGGTGTCCTTGGTCAACTCCAGGTCGAGGAGCGTTCCGGTCCTGGCCAGGCCCCAGTACAGGGGGAGGCAGTTCAGGAACTGGATGTGCCCGACGCGGGGCCGGCTGCGCTGCTGGTCGTCGGTTGCATTGTCCACATCGTGAGGCTAGACCCGTCTCGTACCGTGGGCATCGCCGGGGCACGCCCGTCAGCACACGGAGCGAGATCAAACATGCGAGTGACGTGATCTTTCCCTCTACCGTCCCGGGCGACCTGCGTGCTAGGCTCGACGCAAGTTGCAGTTTGGTTTCCCTTGCAGTACAGAGCCTGCGGAGCATGTGACCCGCAGGCTTTTGTAGTTTTCAGACTTGTTTGCAGGTTCTGGAGCAGGGCGACCCTTTGGCCCATAGGAGGGCTCATGGCTACCGGAACCGTGAAGTGGTTCAACGCTGAAAAGGGCTTCGGCTTCATCGCCCAGGACGGCGGCGGCCCGGATGTCTTCGTCCACTACTCCGCGATCAACGCGAACGGCTTCCGTTCGCTCGAGGAGAACCAGCTCGTGACCTTCGACGTCACGCAGGGCCCGAAGGGCCCGCAGGCGGAGAACGTCTCCCCGGCCTAAGGTGCCTGGGTCGGCGAAGCACGACTAGAGCAGTACCCAAGGAGCCCCGCTCCGTGCCTCGGCACGAGCGGGGCTCCTGCCTTCTCGCCCTGCCTTTCGCCTGCCTGTCGGCGGCGTCTCAGCAGTTCGGGATGACGGTCCCGTTGTTGTCGCGGGCCTCGTCGTTGCCCCAGCGCGACAGGTAATACGCGGACACGTACGCCCCGTGACCGTTCTTCCCGGCGTACACGGTGTCGAGGTCGGTCTTCAGCCACCAGTGGTTGTAGTTCCCGGAGCCGTCCCGGATCTCCTGGCCCCAGACCTTGCAGTAGACGTAGTTGGTGCCGGCGTTCAGCACGCCCTGCGGGGAGGCGGTGTTCGCCTGGGCGTAGCCGGTGGCGTTGGCGAAGGTGTCGACCCAGTACTTTCCGCCTCCCCCGCCCGAGCAGCCGTTGTCGCTGGTCAGGGACTTGGAGCCGTACGAGCCCGGGTAGGGCGCGAGCGAGGCGCCGTTGATCACGATCGGCTGGCCGACGCCGTTGTAGAGCTGCTCGTAGTGGATGTGGGCGCCGGAGCTGTTGCCCGTGCTGCCGGTGGTGCCGATCTGCTGACCCTGGGCGACCGGGGCGCCGTTGGCGACGGAGTAGGCGTTCAGGTGGAAGTAGTACGTCTTCCAGCCGCCGCCGTGCTCGACCACGATGTAGTTGCCCGCGCCGGAGGGCTGGGAGTAGCGGTAGGCGGTGCCGGACGCCGAGGCGAGGACCGGGGTGCCGGCGGTCGTACCGCCGTCGGAGCGGATGAAGTCGAGGGCCTGGCGGACCTCGGCCGAGTGGTGGCTGTAGGTCCAGGTCTGACCGCAGGGGAAGGGCGCCTTGAAGAGCGGCGCGGCCTGGGCGGGGGTGGTGGTGACGAGCGCGGTGAGCAGGCCCGCGACGAGCGCGAGCAGGGTGCCGAGGGGGGTGATCCGGGCACGCATGCGTCCTCCGGTACGTGGGGGTTCGGTGGCCTGGGGACAAGGGTCGACGCGCGTTGACTGCGGTGGAACGGACCACAGCGTGCCGGAAGATCGCGTCTCGTAGTAGACGGCCGAAACCACACCCGTACGGCCGGGCTTACGTAGTCTGGACACATGACCGAACGCAAGCCGCCCGGAGTCAGCTTCGAATCGTTCGTGGACAAGCAGATCCGCGAGGCGTCGGAGCGTGGTGAGTTCAGCAGTCTGTCCGGATTCGGAAAGCCGCTCCCCGACGACTCGGCCCCGTATGACGAACTGTGGTGGATCAAGGGCAAGATGCACCGCGAGGGCGCGTCCGTGCTGCCGCCGTCGCTGGCCCTGCGCAAGGCGGCCGAGGACGCGGAGGAGGCGGTGGCCGCGGCGGTCTCGGAGAGCCAGGTCCGCCGGATCCTCGGGGAGATCAACACCAGGATCGCCGAGGCCCTGCTGCGCCCGCCGGCCGGTCCCCCGCTGAACCTGAAGCCGTTCGACGTCGAGGCGACGGTCGAGCGGTGGCGGGCGGAGCGGAGCGCGTAACCCCTGCTCACTCGCCGTCGAGAGGAGCCCCTCATGTCCCCCATGAACAGCGCCGGTCTGCTGGCCGACTCGTTCGGCCGGGTCCAGGAGGTCGTCCACGAGGCCGTGGAGGGCCTCACCGAGGACGAGCTCGCCGCCCGGATCGATCCGGACGCCAACTCGATCGCCTGGCTGGTCTGGCACCTCACCCGGATCCAGGACGATCACCTCGCGGGCGCCTTCGACACGGACCAGCTGTGGGACACGGACGGCTGGCGGGACCGCTTCGGGCTGCCCTTCGGAAAGCGGGCGACCGGTTACGGCCAGACGAGCGCCCAGGTGGGCAAGGTGCGCGTCCCGGCGGAGCTGCTGCTCGGCTACTACGACGCGGTGCACGCACGCACCCTCGACCTGGTGCGGCCGGTGACCAACGCGGACCTGGAGCGGGTCGTCGACGCCGCCTGGGACCCGCCGGTCACCCTCGGCGTCCGGCTGGTGTCGGTGATCGCGGACGACCTCCAGCACGCGGGGCAGGCGGCGTTCGTACGGGGTGCGGTGGAGCGGCGGTAGCGGCGCCGGGGAGACGGGGGCGCGGGCAGGGGTACGGCTCGACGCACCCGCGCACGGCCGGCTCGACGCACCCGTGTTCAACCTGCCGGGCTGACCGGCCAGTTCGACCCATCGGCTCACTTGTTCGAGGCATGCGTACAACCACTGCTGTCGATCATGAGTCCAACCGGGCGTGGCGTCTGCCACGCCCGGTTGTCCTGGGGGGGAATCCACCGTGCAGCATCCTTCGTCCACCCGTCGTCTCGTCGCCGCCGTCACCGCTGTCCTCGCGGTCACCGCCGGCACCCTGGCGGCCGGTCCGGCCGCCCTCGCCGTCACCGCGGGTGCGGCCGTGACGGTCACCCCGGCGACCGCCGCCACCGTGGCCGTCCGGGCCGCCGCGCAGAAGACCGGGGTCACCGCCTCGATCACCGTCGACAACGACATCCAGGTCCTCAGCGCCGGCACCACCGGCTTCCTGAGCCGCAGGACCGTCAACGAGAACTCCGAGTACCGCTGGACGAGTTACGCGGACGGCAGCACGAAGATCCTCGACGCCGACACCGCGTACTTCGGCGGTGGTTCGGACGTCGTCTTCCTGCGCAAGGCGACCCAGGACACCTACTACGTACGCGACATGGCCAACCCCACCTCCTACCTGTACGGCATCAGCGGCAGCGGCTACACCCTCGCCGGGGTCGCCGGGCGGACGCTGGTCATGACGCGGCGCGAAAGCAGCGGCGAGGTCGACGTCGTACTGAAGAGGCTGAACACGGGGACCGGCTCGACGATCACCCTCGACGTGCCCCTTCCCACCGACGCGCGGATCCTCCGCGCCCAGGCCGCCACCCTGGACACGGCGCTGATCGCGTACGCCCGGGGTACCGGCGACGAGACCGAGCACCACCTCGCCGCCGTCGACCTGGCCACCGGCCGGATCGCCGAGACCGTCGCCGTGGGCACCAGCGCCCCCAGGACCGGCGTCTTCCTCACGGACTCCCACTTCGCCTGGGTCGACAACCCGACCGGCACCGCCGCCCGGCTCGTCACCGTCGCGCGCGGCGGTGGCGGCGACCGGTCGTCCTTCCCGCTGGGCACGACGCTCACGGGAGCCGGTCTCGACGCCGCCCCCGCCGGCGGCTGGGCGATCACCGTGCAGAAGGGCGGCGGTCTCGCCGAGTACCCGTCCGCGCAGCACCCGCTGGTCGCCCGCTCCCTGACCGCCCCCGGCAGCACCGTCACGCTCCTGGACCACGTCGACTCGATGACCGCAGCGCCCGACGGCTCGGTCCTCGTGCGCGGCGGCTCCCTCGCCGACGGCGGCGAGGGCGTCTACAAGATCGCCCCCGGCGAGGACGGAACGCCGGTCGCCACCCGCGTCGCCACCACCGGCAGGAAGACGGAACTCGACCTCGCGTCCGCCTCCGTTCCGCCGGTGGTCGACCTCGACGCGAACGGCGGCAGGGCCGCCCTCAGCTGGACCCTGTCCCGGTACAACGCAGAGGGAACCGTCACCCTGCGCCACGTCGCCACCGGCAAGAAGACGCAGCGGTCCTTCTCCGGCCACGACTACTCGTTCCGCCTCTCGGGCGGCAAGGTCACCTTCGACTGGGACGGTCTGGTCGCCCCGAACTCCGGCGACCTGGCCGCTTTCGCGCCCGGCGGTGACTACGTCTGGGAGCTGACGGCCAAGCCGCTCAACGGCATCGGCCCGGACCTCGCACGGACCGGCACCTTCAAGGTCGCCCGCAAGGCGGGTCCGCACGACTACACGAACAACGGCAGCCCCGATCTCCTCGCACGCGACGCCTCGGGCCGGCTGTTCCGCGACGACACCGTCAAGACCTGGGCCTCTTCGGAGGTCTACTCGGTCGGGCGCTCTCAGATCGGCACCGGCTGGCAGATCTACAACCAGCTGGAGGCCGTCGGGAACCTCGCGGGCGGTGCGGCCGGCGACCTGGTCGCGCGCGACAGGGACGGCGTCCTGTGGCAGTACCTGGGCAAGGGCGACGGCACGTTCGCACCCCGCACGAAGATCGGCTCCGGCTGGAACGCGTACGACAAGATCACCGGTGGCAGCGACCTCGACGGCGACGGGAAGTCCGACCTCCTCGCCACCGACACCTCCGGGAGCCTCTGGTACTACCGGGGCACCGGCGACTGGAAGGCCCCCTTCGCCACCCGCGTCCGGCTCGGCGGCGGCTGGGGGATCTACAACCAGATCACGGCCGTCGGAAACCTCGTCGGCTCGGCCGCGGGCGACCTCGTCGCGCGCGACACCTACGGCGTCCTGTGGCTCTACCAGGGCGACGGCAGCGGCAAGTTCACCACCCGCGTGAAGATCGGCACGGGCTGGGGCGGCTTCACCCACCTCGTGGCGGCCGGCGACGCCGACCGCGACGGCCGGGTGGACCTCTACGCCGCCGGGCCCTCCGGCTCCCGCCTCTACACGGGCACCGGCGACGCGACGAACCCCTTCAGGCCGGGCGTCTTCACGTCCGTGCACTCCGACGCCGCCCGGTTCAACTCGGTCTTCTGATCGCCCTCGTCAACCGAACCGCTGAATCACCGAATCTCCGGTCCGCCGAATCTCCGGACTACCCGACCACCTCGATCACCTCGATCACCGGATCACCGGATCACCGCAAGGGAAGACCTTTGACCCACCTGATCTCCGGCCGCCGTCTGGCCGCCGCCATCCTCACCGTCACCACCGTCACCGCTGTCGCCGGCACGCTCGTCACGGCCCCTGCCCTCGCCGCCCCGGCCCTCGCGCCGGCCGTCGCGCCCGCCGACGTCACGGCCGGGACCGAGGCCTCGCTCTCGCTCCCGGCGGACGCCGAGATCGTGAGCGCCGGCACCAACGGCTTCCTGACCGCCCGGCCCGACGGCTCCGGCGGCAAGACCTTCGCCTGGACGAACATCGCCGACGGGACCGTCACCCCGCTGCCCGGCCAGTTCGGCTACGACACCGGCTCGGACACCGCCGTCACCGGCGACGGCCGTGCGTACATGCTGCGCGACATGAACGGGGCGGGCTCGTTCCACACGAGCATCGACCTGAAGACCGCCCTCGGCGAGGACGCCGTCTTCGTCGGCGCGTCCGGCACGATGCTGTTCGCGACGAAGCCGGACGCCCGCGGCAAGCTCGACCTGTACCGGGTCAGCAAGCCGTACGACTCCGTCGTCAAGCAGAAGATCTCGTACGGTAGCCAGAACACCGGCTTCAAGATCCTCGGTTCCGGCGGCAACGAGGTGTTCATCCTCGGCTCGGCGCACGACGGGATGTCGACGAGCTACTTCTCCACGACGTACAAGCTGAACGGCACCGGTCCGTTCGGCCTCTACGACTACACGAAGCCCGTGGGCGCGTGGGCGGCCAACGCGACCGGCAGCGTGTCCCCGGCGTACCAGGCGTGGACCGAGCGCGCGAACGGCACGACCGAAGCCTCCGTGTACAACCGCACGGCGTACACCACGACACGCTTCCCCCTGGGCACCGACGAGAACGTCACCGTCGCCGGCACCGTCGGCGACTGGCTCCTCTACGGACTGCCCGGCGGCGCCACGGCGACCTCGCCGAACCCGCTGCACGCCCTCACCGCCCGCTCCCTCACGGGCACCGCCAAGGTCAAGCTCCTCGACCACATCACCTCCTCCGCCGTCGCGCCCGACGGCAGCGTGCTCGTGCGCGGCGGTTCCGCCACCGAGGGCGAGGGCCTGTACCGGATCACCGAATTCGGCGGCGAACCGTACATCACCCAGGTCGCGACGACCGGGCAGCCGACGTCCGTCCGGGTGACCGTCGACAACGTCCCGACGGTGGTGGACCTCGACAGGAACGGCACCACGGTCCCGATGCGTTGGAGCCTGTCCCGCACCAACGTGGTCGTGGACTTCACCCTCACGCACGGCCCGACCGGCAAGAAGTTCACCCAGCGTCTGACCCAGCCGTCCTCCCCCGCCCTCATCACCTGGAACGGGCTCCTGGACGGCATCAGCGCCCCGAACGGCGACTACACGTGGACGGTCACCGCCAAGCCGCTCAACGGCATCGGCGCCGCCGGGTACGACGCCGGGAACCTCCGCGTCGTCCGGAAGGCCAACCCGCACGACTTCAACGACAACGGCTCGACGGACGTCCTCGCCCGCGACGCCTCGGGCGTCCTGTGGCGGGACGACCTCTTCGACTGGCCGGTGTCCGCCCAGATCACCACCGCCCGGCGTACGAAGGTCGGCACCGGCTGGCAGACGTACAAGCAGATCGAGTCCGTCGGCAACATCGCGGGCAGCGCGCACGGCGATCTGATCGCCCTCGACGGCGCCGGCTACCTCTGGCACTACCTCGGCAAGGGCGACGGCACCTTCGCGACCCGCGCCAAGGTCGGCAGCGGCTGGGGCGGCTACAACAAGCTCGCCGGCGGCTCCGATCTGACCGGTGACGGCCGCGCCGACCTCCTCGCCACGGACGCCGCGGGCGTGCTGTGGCTCTACAAGGGCACGGGCAGCTCCACGGCCCCGTTCGCCACCCGTGTGCGCGTCGGCGCCGGCTGGGGCGGCTACAACCAGCTCACCGCCGTCGGGAACATCGCCGGGACGGCCGCCGGGGACCTCGTCGCCCGCGACACCGCCGGCGTCCTCTGGCTCTACCAGGGCAACGGCACCGGCGGCTTCACCACCCGCGTGAGGATCGGCAGCGGCTGGGGCGCCTTCTCCCAGCTCGTCGGCGCCGGCGACGTCGACAACGACGGGCGCCCGGATCTGATCGCGTACGGGGCGGGCGGCACGTACGTCTACCGGTCCACGGGCTCGGCCACGACTCCCTTCAGCCGGATGACGACCAACCTGTACCCGGGCGAGGGCACCAAGTTCACCTCCGTCTCCTGACGTCGTTGCACAACCGTTCGACCCCTTCATGAGTCATGTGGACGTGGTGATCACGCCACGTCCACACCTCTGGGGGAAACACACGTTGTCCGTTGAGCGCACCTACCGGACCCGTCTTGCTGCCGCCGTCACCGTCGCACTCGCCGTCACCCTGGGCACGCTGACGGCCGGCCCGGCACTGGCGACCACCGCGACCGCCGCCGGGACGGCTGCCGCCACCGCCGCACAGCAGGACACCATCGCGCTCCTGCCCGACTCCGCCGTCCTCGGCAACGGCCCGACGGGCTTCCTGACGCGCCACCGCGACAGCTACGACACGGGGGACGTGTACCGCTGGACGCGGTACGCGGACGGCGTCACCACCGTCCTCCCCGCGGGCAAGTACACGGGCAGCGCCCAGTCGGACGTGATCGTGAAGGCCGAGGGGGCCACGTACAAGCTGTACGACATGGGCACCGGCGCCGACCCCGTCGTGATCGACACCAGCTCCCTGGGCACGTCCGCCACGTTCGTGCAGCCGGCCGGCTCCACCCTCGTCATGGAGGCCCCGCGAGCCGGCGGAGGCACCGACGTCCACCTCGTCTCCAAGCCCGGCGACACCCTCGTGGACCACACGGTCTCCGGGCTGCCCACGACCGCCGCCGTCCGCTGGTACGACCGGCCGTCGCCCGGCACCCTGATCATCCGCCACGGCGCGTCCTGGTCGAGCACCCTGAACGTGGCCCTGGTCGACATCGCCACCGCCGACGTCGTGGAGGACCGGGTCCTCACGGCGGGCAACTACGACACCAAGGTGACCGCGTCCGCCACGCACCTGGCCTGGGCGGAGTACGACAGCGCCGAGCGCGCGACCCTCCAGGTGGCCCGGCGGGGCCAGGAAGGGACGACGCGCCTCCCCCTCGGGACGGGGCCGCTCTCGGTCGGCTTCCTGGGCGAGGACTGGCTGGCGTACGCCGTGTCCGGAGGGACGCGGGCCCCTTCCCCGAACCCCCTCCACTCCCTGACCGTCCGCTCCCTGACCGGGGACCGGACAGTGAAGCTCCTCGACACCGTGAGCCAGATCCACAGCGACGTCGACGGCGGCCTCCTCGTGCAGGGCGGCACGATCGAGCACGGCGAGGGCCTCTACCGGATCACCCCCGGCCAGGACGGCGCCACCCCGACCGCCACCCTCGTGGCGAGCACCGGCCGCCCCATCGTCCTCGAAGCGGCCGACCAGATCGTCCCCGCCACCATCGACTTCGGCACCCGCGACGCGAACCTGATCTGGCAGTTCGCCGGCCCCGCCGACGCGGCGCTGACCGTCGAGCTGAAGCACACCGCGACCGGGAAGAAGCGGATCCTCACCACCACCCTGAACCAGCAGGGACGGGCCAACGTGTGGTGGGACGGCACGTTCGGCGACCTCAGGGCCGCGCACAACGGCGACTACACCTGGCGCATGACGGCGGTGCCCAGGAACGGCATCGGCCCGTCGGTCGAGAGGACGGGCGTCCTCAAGGTCGCCGGCAAGCAGGCGCCGCACGACTTCACGGACAGCAGCTCGCCGGACCTGGTCTACCGCAGCGGCGGCCACCTCTCCTTCTACGACGCCCGCCAGGTGTTCGCCTCCGGCCAGGGGCTCGACTCCGTCCAGGAGGAGACGCTGGCGGAGGCGGTCATCGGAGGCGGCTGGGACACGTACGACCGGATCGTCACGCCCGGCAACATCGGCGGCACCCCGCACGCCGACCTGATCGGCCGGGACAAGACCGGCGTGCTCTGGTCCTACGCGGGCACCGGCAAGGCCGCCGAACCCTTCGCGACGCGCACCAGGGTCGGCGGCGGCTGGGGCATCTACAAGGAGTTCGCGGGCGGCAGCGACGTCACCGGCGACGGCCGTTCCGACCTCCTCGCCACCGACACGGCCGGCACCCTCTGGCTCTACAAGGGCACCGGCTCCACCACCACCCCCTTCACGACGCGCGTGAAGGTCGGCGGCGGCTGGGGCGTCTACAACAAGCTCGTCGCCGGCGGGAACCTCGCCGGCGGCCCCGCCGGAGACCTCGTCGCCCGCGACACCGCCGGAGTCCTCTGGCTCTACCTCGGCAAGGGCGACGGCACCTTCGCCGCCCGCACCAAGATCGGCTCCGGCTGGAACCGGTTCGACGAGATCGTCGCCATCGGCGACGCCGACCGCGACGGCCGCCCCGACCTCATGGCCAACGACAGCGTGGGCGGCGGGAGCGAGAGCCTCAGCTTCTACCGGGGCACCGGCGACTGGCGCGCGCCCTTCACGAGCCGGGCGGTCGTCAACACGCCCCTGGAACTCACGAACATGCCGCTGCTCTGACAGCTGCGGACCGAGAGAGTCTGACCGCGGCGGACCGAGAGAGCAGAGCCGCGAACCACAGACGAAACACCCGGTCCCTCGTCGAGGTTCCGGCCGGGGGTGCGTCGCAGGTCCACGTCCGTGACTCCAAGAACCCCCACGGGCCTCGGCTCGCCGTCGCCCCGACGGCCTGGGCCGCCTTCGTGGTCGTCGCATCGGGCGCCTGACCCACACCCCGCCATCGGCCGGGCGGCTTGCCGTCCGGCCCGGCTGACCGGGCCGCCGATAAACGCCTCGACACGGTCGCGGTGATCGGGGACTCTTCGTGCGATGACCAGAATCAGCGACACGCCTCCCGCGTGGGACGAGCGCACTCAGCTCACCACGTTCCTCGACTACGCACGTGACACCGCCCGCGCCAAGTGCGAGGGCGTCTCCGGCGAGAACGCCCGCAAGGCGCCTCTGCCGGGTTCGCCCCTGATGACCATGAGCGGACTGATCAACCACCTCCGCTGGGTCGAGTACTACTGGTTCCAGGTGGTCCTCCTCGGTGAGGAGGACCAGGGTCCCTGGAGCGAGGAGGACCCCGACGGCGAGATGCGTGTCGCCGTCGACTTCCCGCTCCCGCAGCTCCTCGGCGAATACGCCGAACAGAGCGCCCGATACCGTGAGTTGGTCGCCGAGACAGACTTGGACACCCAAGCCGTCCGGCCCATCCGCGACGGCCGCCACGTCGACCTCCGGTGGATCATCCTCCACCTCGTCGAGGAGACGGCCCGTCACAACGGCCACCTGGACATCCTGCGCGAGCTGCTCGACGGGACGACCGGCGCCTAGCATCCGGTGCATGACCAGCAGATTCGTTCTCTTCGACGTTGACGGCACCCTCATGGACGCCGTCGCCAACCAGCGCCGCGTCTGGCACGAATGGGCCGCGCGGTACGGGCTCGACGGGGACGAGGTGTATGCCGTCGCGCTCCGGACGCGGCCGGTCGAGACGTTCGCGGCCGTGGTCCCGGGGCAGGACCCGGGCAAGTGCCTCGCTCTGCTGCACGCGCTGGAGGACGAGGACGTCCGTACGGGGACGTACGCGGCTTTCGACGGGGCCACCGAGCTGCTCGGGGCCCTGCCGGAAGGCCGGTGGGCGCTGGTGACGTCGAACTACGAGCACCGGGTGCGGGGACGGTTCGAGCGCACCGGGCTCCCGATGCCCGGGCTCGTCGTGGACGCGGCCTCGGTGGCCGAGGGGAAGCCGTCCCCGGTCCCGTACCTGCTCGCCGCCGAGAAGCTGGGCGCGGACCCGGCGGACTGCCTGGTGATCGAGGACGCGCCGTCCGGCGTCCGCTCCGGCCTGGCGGCCGGGATGACGGTCTGGACGGTCAACACAGAGGCCCCGCACCCGGACGCCCACCGCCACTTCCCGACCCTCGCGGAGGCCGCGCCGCACATCCTGGGCGCCGTCGCCGAGGCCGTTCTCAGGTAGCAAACGGCGGCCGGGGCCTGGGCCGGGTGGAATACATCTCCGCGGTGGTCGGTTGGAGCGGGACGTGCGACGCGACCTGGAGCCGTCCGGCGGCATACATCCCCTGCTTGCGGGACGGTTCAGCCCCTATCGGTTCGACCCGACGGCCACCGTCGACGACCACTCCCTGGGCCTGTTGCTGGAAGCCGCGCGGTGGGCACCGTCCGCCGGGAACTCCCAGCCATGGGGCTTCCTCACAGGCCGGCCCGGCGAGCCGGACCACGAGCGGGTGGTCCGCCACCTCGCGCCCAGCTCGGCCCGGTGGGCGACGAACGCGGGGCTGCTCGTCGTCACTCTGACGCGCCGCCGTGTGGACGACTCGGAGCTGCTCTACTCCGAGTTCGCGGACTACGACCTCGGCCAGGCCATCGCCCACATGACCGTCCAGGCCGAGGCGATGGGGCTGGCCTCCCACCAGTTCCGGGCCTTCGACCTGGAGGGCCTCACCAAGGAGCTGAGCCCGAACCCGGGATGGGAGATCGTCTCCATGGTCGCCCTGGGGAAGGCGGCCGACGAGCCGCTGGAGAGCCGCGACCGGCGCAGCGTCGCCGATCTGCTCGCCGCGCCTTGGGCTCTGTCGGAGTAGCGGGCGGGGCGGGGCGGGGTGGGTCGGGGTGGGTCGGCTCGGCTCGGTCGGCGAGGGTCTCCTGGGCGCGCGGGGTGGGCCGGGCGTGTGAGTGTCGGGTGGGACCGCCCTCTTTCCGAGAGTCGCTCCTTCCGGTGGTGCGTCAAGGGCGCTCCCTGCGGTCGCGTCGCTGCGCGATGGCCTTCGGCCACCCTTGACCCACCACCTCCAGGAGCGAAAGACCTCTCGGAGGGCGGTCCGGGGGGCGGGGTCACCGCCGGGCCCCGGGCAGCGGCTAGGGACGGCGTGCGTCTGCAGGCGGGTGGGTGGGGGCTTGGTTAGTGGCGGGGCTGAGTGGGCGAAGTCCCGCTGGTCGGGGGTGCGCTGCCGCGCGATGGGGCAGCCGGGCTCCGGCTTAGCGGCCGACGGAAGACCTCGGTGGGGCTTCAGGCCCCGCTGGTCACTCCCGGTGGGTGGGAGAGGTGGAAACCCTGCACTACTTGCGGTAACAGGCCCCGGATTAAGTCCCAAAGGGGGCACTTCGCCCATTCCAGGCGGAGAAACTGCAGGAAACCCTCGCCGGGCCATGCGCAGGTCACTCGGCCGCGCGGCAGCCGGGTCAGCTCGCCTGGCTGGTCAGGACGCAGTTCGGATAGTCGTTGTCAGGGTCGCCGATGGCGGCCCAGAGCTTCAGGGCCTTGCCTTGCTTCAAGGCGGAGTAGGCGTCGGACTCCCGACCGCGCACTTCGGGGTGATCGGCGTCGAAGGACACATCAAGGAAGCTTTGCTCCTTGTTGGAGCCGTGCTTCCAGGTGCCCGTCCCGGACCAGGCCAGCTCCTCGTACCAGGCGACGGCGATGCAGATCTTGTCGGCGACGAACGTCCCGTCCTGCTTCAGCGTGAGGGTACCGCCGTCGGCATCGGTCCACGTGGTCACAAGTTCGGCCGGCTTCAGAATGACCGGCTCGCCTTCGGGCGGCGGCATGACGGTGAGCCTGCCGCAGGCCGTCAGAGCAAAGGCCATGGCGGCCGAGATCAACGCAGCACGACGGTAACTCAACACACTTCACCCCTAGCGCGTTCCGCAGGCCGCCCGCGCGGCCGGTGGACTCAGGAACCCACGCCGTACCCTGGCACGGACTTTGAACATGTTCAAGTCACGTTCCGGGGCATGGCCCCAGCAACTCCCACCACCCACGAACACAGACCAGCGGGGCCTGAAGCCCCACCCCGTCCCGCCGTCCGTCGCTAAGCCGAGCCGGGCCGCCCCATCGCACGGCCGCGCACCACGAACCCACCGAAGGTCACCCACCCAGCCCTGCCGCTAACCAAGCCCCCACCCACCGTGCAGCAGACGCACACCGTCCCCGGACACTGACCGGGGCTCTGCGTAGGCCGGGGGACCCGCACCCCACCAGAAACGCCCACCCCCGCACCCCGCCCGTTCAACCACAGTACGGAAACAACCACTTGGCTTCGATTCAGATCGCAAACCCCCTCCGCTACGCTGAGGCCCATGCAGGGGGAATTGGAAAACAACTCTAATTTGGGCAGTCTGGACGGCAGTGGGGCCATGCCTCTGGAACCGGGTGATCCCCGGCAGATCGGCGCCTTCAGGCTGCTCGGCGTCCTCGGGTCCGGCGGGATGGGGCGGGTCTATCTCGGCGCCGTGCCGGGGAAGTTCGCGGCGGTGAAGCGGGTTCTTCCCGTGCTCGCCGAAGACGTCGACTTCCTCAGCCACTTCGGGCACGAGCTCGACAACCTCGCCCGGCTCCCCGCCGGCGCCAACACCAAGCTGCTCGCCAGCGACCGGACGGCCAAGCCTCCGTGGTTCGCGACCGAGTACATCCCGGGCATCACCCTCAACGAGGCCATCCGTCTGAACGGCGGCCCGCTTCCCGGCGAAGCCCTCTGGCGGCTCCTCCGCGAGGCCGCCGTCGGGCTCGGCGTCGTCCACGGCGCCGACATGGTGCACCGCGACCTCAAGCCGTCCAACGTCATGCTCACCTCCTCCGGCCTCTCCCTCATCGACTTCGGTGTGGCCCGAGCCGCCGACCAGAGCCGTCTCACCAAGACCGGCATGGTCATCGGCACCCCCGCCTACATGGCCCCCGAGCAGGCCGTCGCCGACCGCCAACTGACAGGCGCCGCCGACGTCTTCGCCCTCGGCAGCCTCCTCCTCTACGCGGCCAACGGCCGCCCTCCCTTCGGCGACGGCTCCGGCCCCGACCTGCTCTACCGTGTCGTCCACGCCGAGCCCGAGTTCGGCCGGCTCACCGAGACCGACCCCGAGCTCGCCGACCTGATCAAAACCTGCCTCTCCAAGGACCCTGCGGACCGCCCCACGGCGGCCGAGCTCGTCGAGCGCACCACCGAGCGCGCCGAGGGCGCGCTCTGGCCGGCCGTCGTCGGTGACCGCATCGCCGAGCGGGCCGACTTCGCCGCCGAGCCGCCCACCGCCGAGCAGCTGGCGGAGCTCGCGAAGGCCGAACCCGCCGAGGACGTCGCCACCGCTTCACTCACCCCGCAGGCGGGCTCGAAGGAGCCCGCGACCGCCTCGCCCGATCCGCTCTCGGTCACCGGTTCCGGCGCTCGCGGCCCGCGCGAGAAGCGGCGCAACCGGTTCGTCATGCTCGCCGTGCCCGTCGTCGTGGCGACCGGCACCACCCTGACCGTGGCTCTGGGCCCGTACGAGATCGGCCGCCTCGGCGCCGCCCCGAGCCCCTCGTCCTCGGCGCCGTCCTCCGTGGCCTCGCAGCCGGCGAACGTACAGCCGTCGGCGTCCGCGTCCGGGTCGCCGTCCTCCAAGACCCCGCCCGGTTCCAAGCCCCCCTCGTCGAAGCCGCCGGGCACCTCCCCCGGCGCGCCTCCCCCGCCCGACGGCGGCGGTGGTGGCGGTGACGTGGGCGGAACCGGCACCCTGCCCGGCGGTGGTGGTGGCGGGAACGGCTCCGGCAGCGGCAGCGGCTCCGGGGGTGGGTCCACCCCCTCCGACCCGTCCGGTGGTGGCTCCAACCCCACCGACCCCGGCGGCGGCACCACGACCCGGCCTCCCGCCCCCAAGCCGACGCAGACCACCCAGAAGCCCGCGCCCCCGCCGGCCACCGGCGGCTCGACACCCGCGGGGACGTACTCCATCGAGAGCGTCTCCAACGGGGAGTGCTTGTCCGAGGACGACCGTGGGTTCGCCGTCCTGGCCAACACCACCCCGTGCGGCAGCCCGTCCAACGGCGGCACGATCTCCTACTCCTGGATCTACCGGCCCGGCGCGAACGGCACCTTCCAGCTGGTCAACAGGCAGTCCGGCCACTGCCTCCAGCCGGGCGGGACACCCGGCTTCACCGCCAAGGCCTGCAACGGCTCCAGCACCCAGTCGTGGAAGATCAACACCAAGTCGTCCGCCGGTATGACCATCAAGAACATGAACAGCGGCCAGTGCATGGTCGCCGGACCGCCGTTCGTGATGTCGTACACCTGCAACCCGGGCAGCAACACTCAGCTCTGGAGGAACGTCTCCCCCATCTGACCCTTCCGGGCCTTCCGGGCCGTCCGACCTGCGGAAGCGGCGTCCCGCGTACGGGGAGTCACGGGACGCCGACCACGGCCTACGCGGCGGCGTCCGTGAAGACCGGCACCGTCGCCTCTCCCTCCGCCCGGAAGGCGACCTTCAGTTCCATCCCGATCCGGAGGTCGCCCTCCGCCACGTCCACGACCTCGGTCATCATGCGCGGCCCCTCCGCCAGGTCGACGACCGCCGCCACGTACGGCACCCGCTCCCCGAAGGGGGGAAGGTCGTTCCGGTGGACGACCGACCAGGTGTAGAGGGTCGCGCGGCCGCTCGCCCGCTCCCAGGTGACGTCCTCGCTCCAGCAGTGCGGGCAGAACTCGCGCGGGTAGTGGTGGACCCGGTCGCAGGTCGCGCAGTGGCGCAGGAGGAGGTGACCCTCCGCGGCGGCGTCCCAGTAGGGGCGGGTGAACGCGTCGATGTCGGGGGTGGCCGTCACAGGAACAGTCCGATCGCGTGGTCGAGGGACCAGGTCTGCCAGGACATGGCGAAGAGGGCGACGAGGGAGATGAGCGCCATCATCGCGTTCTGCCCCTGCTCGGCCCAGTCGTGGATCATGAGGACGAGGTAGAGCAGGTTGAGGAGCAGGCCGCCGATCAGGGCGATCGGGGTCAGGAAGCCGACCACCAGGCCGAGTCCGAGGGCCAGTTCGGCGTAGACGACGACGTACGCCATGAGCTTGGGGCGTGGTGCGACGACCGCCTCGAAGCCCTTCTTGACCGGCGGCCACTTGTGTTTGCCCGCCACGTCGGCGGCCCAGGCTATGCCGGTGCCGCGCTCGAACCAGCCCTTCCTGTCCTTGTGGCGCCAGCTCTCCAGCCACCACAGGCCGAGGCCGATGCGGAGGACGGCGAGCCATTCGGCGCCGGTGAGCCAGACGGTCTGCATGCGCGCTCCCCTTCATGGGACACCACTGAATCTGACGGTACGTCAGTTCAGCGCAGGGCCCGGCCCTGCGCAAGGGGTCGGTCGGCGCGGGGTCGACGTGACCGATTCGCAACCGAAATCCCTCTTGACCGAGACCCACAGCGTGTACACGTCATTACGCTCAGCATTCATGGCCACCACCCCCCTTGCACTCTCTCCACAGGTTGACCACCCCGTGTACGTCATCGGCGCGGGCCCCGGCGGGCTCGCCGTCGCCGCCGCCCTGCGCGGGCGCGGCGTCCGGGCGGTCGTCCTGGAGAAGTCCGACGCCGTCGGCGCTTCCTGGCGCGCCCACTACGACCGGCTGCGGCTGCACACCACCCGACGGCTCTCCGCCCTCCCCGGGCTGAAGATCCCCCGCTCCTTCGGGCGCTGGGTCGCCCGCGCCGACGTGGTGCGCTACCTGGAGAAGTACGCCGAGAAGCACGAGCTGGAGATCGTGACGGGCGTCGAGGTCTTCCGGGTCGAGCGGTCCGGCGCGGACTGGGTCCTGCACGCGACCGGCGGGCGCCGGCTCGTCGGGCGGGCGGTCGTCGTGGCCACCGGCCACAACCACACCCCGCGCCTGCCCGAGTGGCCCGGCCTGGACGCGTACGCGAGCGGGGGCGCCGGCGCCGGCAAGGGCGAGCTGCTCCACGCCCGGGACTACCGCAACCCCGAGCCGTACGCCGGGAAGGACGTCCTCGTCGTCGGCATCGGCAACACCGGGGCCGAGATCGCCGCCGACCTCGCCGAGGGAGGTGCCGAGCGGGTACGGCTCGCGGTGCGGACCGTCCCGCACATCGTGCGGCGCACGACGGCGGGCTGGCCCGCCCAGCGCAACGGCATCCTGGTGCGCCGCCTGCCGACCGGTCTCGTCGACCGACTGGGCGCCCTGATCGCCCGGGTCGGGATGCCGGACCTCTCCGAGTACGGGCTGCCCCGGCCGGACACGGGCCTCGCCTCGCGCACGCGGGAGGGCGCGATACCGGTGCAGGACGTGGGCCTGATCGACGCGGTGCGGGCGGGGAAGGTCGAGATCGTCGCGGCCGTCGAGGCCTTCGAGGACGGCGAGGTGGTCCTCACGGACGGCACCCGGATCGCCCCGGACGCGGTGATCGCGGCGACCGGCTACCGGCGCGCCCTGGAGCCGCTCGTCGGGCACCTGGACGTGCTCGACGGGCGCGGGCATCCGGTGGTGCACGGGGCGCGCTGTCCGCGCGAGGCGCCCGGTCTGTACTTCACGGGGTTCACGAACCCGATCAGCGGGATGCTCCGCGAGTTGGCGATCGACGCGGAGAAGATCGCGCGACGCATCGCGAGGTGACCGGCGAGGACCCGGGCCCCGACGAGCACACCCGCCGAGGGTAAGTGGCCGGCCGGCCACCCCGACCGGCCACCCCACCCGGCCACGCCCTCACACCCGCCACCTCACACCTATTCCTGACTGGCCGTCAGTTCTGTAATCTGACTGAGCGTCAGGTGTATACGGATGGGTGAAGGGCGGGCGGAACACATGCTTGGATCGACTCACGGCACCTTCACCACCGATCTCCGCGCCCGCGTGGTCGCCTGCGGGGAGTCGCCCCGCACGACCGTGCACGGCGTCACCGCCGCCCCCGGCGACCAGGACGTCAGCGGGCGCCCGCTGCACGCGCCCGTGCCCGACCTCGACCGGTTCTTCCGGCCCGAGTCCGTCGCCGTCGTCGGCGCGTCCGACACCGAGGGGCGGCCCAACACCGGGATCACCCGGCAGCTGCTCGCCTGGGCCGAGCGGGTCGGCGCCCGGCTCGTGCCCGTGCACCCGACCCGTACCAGCGTGTTCGGGATCGACTGCGTGCCCTCCGTCGGCGCGCTCACCGAACCCGTCGACCTGGCCGTCCTCCTCGTCGCCGACCCGCTGCCCGTCATCGAGGAACTCGCCGAGACCAAGGTGAAGTTCGCGGTCGCCTTCGCCTCCGGCTTCGCCGAGACCGGTGAGGCCGGCGCCGCCGCGCAGGAACGTCTCGCCGCCGCCGTGCGCCGCTCCGGACTCCGCCTCCTCGGCCCCAACACCAACCTCAACGCCTTCGAGCGCTTCCGCGAGGACCTCGAAGGCCCCGCCGTCGCCCTCATCACCCAGTCCGGCCACCAGGGGCGGCCCGTCTTCACCCTCCAGGAGCTCGGCGTCCGCCTCTCCCACTGGGCGCCCACCGGCAACGAGGCCGACCTGGAGACCTCCGACTTCATCTCGTACTTCGCCGGACGGCCCGAGGTCGGCGCCATCGCCTGCTACGTCGAGGGCCTCAAGGACGGTCGTTCCTTCCTCCTCGCCGCCGACCGGGCCGCCCGCCACGGCGTCCCCGTCGTCGCCGTGAAGGTCGGCCGCACCGAGACCGGGGCCCGTACCGCCGCCTCCCACACCGGCAAGCTCACCGGCGCCGACCAGGTCGTCGACGCCGCCATGCGCCAGTACGGAGTCATCCGGGTCGACGGCCTCGACCAGCTCCAGGACACCGCGACCCTGCTCGCCCGCGCCCGCCGCCCGCAGGCCGACGGCGTCGTCGTCTACTCGATCTCCGGCGGTACCGGCGCCCACTTCGCCGACCTCGCCACCGAGGCGGGCCTCCAGCTGCCCACCCTGCCGCAGGCCAAGCAGGACGAACTGCACGAGTGGATCCCCGAGTACCTCTCCGTCGCCAACCCCGTCGACAACGGCGGACACCCGGTCGGCGACTGGCGCGGCCGGAAGATCATCGACGCGATCCTCGCCGACCCCTCCGTCGGGGTGCTGATCTGTCCGATCACCGGGCCCTTCCCTCCCATGAGCGACAAGCTCGCCCAGGACCTCGTCGACGCCGCAGAGGCGACGGACAAGCTGGTGTGCGTGGTGTGGGGGTCCCCGGTCGGGACGGAGGAGGCCTACCGGACGACCCTCCTCGGCTCCTCCCGGGTCGCCACCTTCCGCACCTTCGCCAACTGCATCGGCGCCGTGAAGGCCTACCTCGACCACCACCGCTTCACCACCGGCTACCGCTCCCCCTTCGACGAGGCCCCCCGCACCCCCTCCCCCTCCTTCCGCAAGGCCCAGGCCCTCATGCGGCCCGGCCGGCGGCTCAGCGAGCACGCGGCGAAGCAGCTCCTGCGGGCGTACGGGATACGGGTGCCCCGCGAACAGCTCGTCACCAGCGCGGCGGCGGCCGTGCGGGCCGCCGGGCTCGTCGGCTACCCGGTCGTGATGAAGGCCTCGGGCGCGCAGCTCGCCCACAAGACGGAGCTGGGCCTGGTGAAGGTCGGGCTGACCTCGGCGAGCCAGGTGCGGGACGCGTACCGCGAGCTCACCGACATCGCCCGCTTCGAGTCCATCGACCTCGACGGGATCCTGGTCTGCCAGATGGTCGGGCGCGGGGTCGAGATGGTGGTGGGCGTGACCCGCGACGACCTGTTCGGCCCGACGGTCACGGTCGGCCTCGGCGGGGTCCTGGTGGAGGTCCTCAACGACACGGCCGTACGGGTCCCGCCCTTCGGGGAGTACGAGGCCCGCTCGATGCTCGCCGAACTGCGGGGCCGTGCCCTTCTCGACGGGGTACGGGGTGCGCCGCCGGCCGACGTGGACGCGCTCGTCGAGGTGGTGCTGCGGGTGCAGCGGATGGCCCTCGAACTCGACGGCGACCTCGCCGAACTCGACATCAACCCGCTGATGGTGCTGCCGCGGGGCCAGGGCGCGGTGGCCCTGGACGCGCTGGCGGTCTGCCGCTGAGTCCGCCCGAGGAGACCGGTCATGGCCGATGTACTGCACGCCGTCGAGAACGGCGTCTCGTGGATCACCCTCAACCGCCCCGAGGCGATGAACGCGGTCACCTGGGACCAGCGGGAGAGGATCATCGCCCTGCTCGCCGAGGCCTCCGCGGACCCGGGCGTCCGGGCGGTGGTCCTCACCGCGACCGGGCGCGGCTTCTGCGCGGGCGCGGACCTGCGGGGTGCGCCGGCCGCAGGGGAAAGGGTGGCGGGGGACGTGGCCCGGATGATCCGGCTCGGGGCGCAGCGCTTCATCGGGGCCGTACTGGACTGCGAGAAGCCGGTGATCGCGGCGGTGAACGGGACGGCGGCGGGGATCGGCGCGCACCTCGCCTTCGCCTGCGACCTGGTCCTGGCGTCGGAGTCGGCGAAGTTCATCGAGGTGTTCGTGCGGCGTGGGCTCGTCCCCGACGGGGGCGGGGCGTATCTGCTGCCGCGGCTGATCGGGCCGCAGCGGGCGAAAGAACTGATGTTCTTCGGGGACGCGGTGCCGGCGGCGGAGGCGTACGGCATGGGTCTGGTGAACCGGGTCGTCCCGGCGGAGGACCTGGAGAAGACGGCCCGGGAGTGGGCGGAGCGGCTGGCCCAGGGGCCGACGCGGGCGCTCGCCCTGACGAAGCAGCTCGTGAACGCGTCGCTGGATGTGGACCGTTCCGTCGCGTTCGCGGCGGAGGCGACGGCGCAGGAGGTGAACATGACGACGCGGGACGCGCAGGAGGGGGTGGCGAGCTTCGTGGAGCGGCGGGAGGCGCGGTACGAGGGGCGGTAGCGGAGGCTGTCTCACCGGGGCTTTATCGTGTGAGCCGCATATGCCACACACTGCCGCTCCGGGGGGAACGGAATGCCCAACTCCGCGCGCTCGCGCGAGGGGTCCGAAGGTTCTGAAAGATCCGGAAGATCCCGTAGGTCCCGTAGATCACTTCTGCTCGTCCCGGCCCTGCTGACGGCGCTCCTGAGCCCGATGCTCCCGGCGGGCACGGCTCTGGCGGCGACGCCTGCGCCCACGCCGTCGTCCGCGAGCGCGACTCCGGCGCAGGACCCGACGGCGCCCGCGCCCGAGCCGTCCCCGACGACGGACCCGACGGCCGCGCCGACGCCGACCGTCGAACCGTCGCCGAACCCGACGAAACCGACGGAACCGACGGACAAGCCGACCGTCGAGCCGACGCCCAGCACGGAGCCCACCGCCGACACCTGCCCCGCCCTGCCGCTCGCCCCGCTGGGCGAGCCCGGTGACGCGGCCAAGCAGGTCACCATCGAGCCGAACGGCACCGTCTGCTTCACCGTCACCGTGGAGAAGCCCGGCACGCACCGCATCCTCATCGACGGCAGCCACGACACCTACCCGGAGCTGTACGCGGGTGAGGACCAGGTCACGTGCCAGGACTGGTCCTACAAGAACGCCTGGTGCGACCTGGCCGTCGGCCGGTACACGCTCAAGCTCGGCAACCACAACTGGCAGGCCGCCCAGAACCGGGTCGCTCTCGTCCCGCTCATGGCCACCGCCCAGGGCGACTGCCCGGCCGTACCCGGCACCGGGTACGACACGGCACCGGCGACCGGCACGGGCGCCGGCCCGCTGGGCGTCGTCTGCCACTCCTTCACCGCCGCCCCGGGCGAGCGGATCACGAAGGAGCTGCAGCGTGTCGCCTACGGCGATTCCTACGCCTGGATCTCCGACGCGACCGGCAAGCGCCTCTGCGTGGAGCGCAACCAGGACGACTCCGAGGGCTGTGTCCTGCCCGCGGGCTCCAGCGGCTACCGCGTCTACGGGGTCGTCGACGACGAGGGGGACGGCACCCGCGCCCCCTACACCCTGAAGGTCCGCCGTCTGTCCGACCCGGAGGGCTGCGTCACCGTCGCCCCGTCCGTCTACGGCACCCCGCCGGACCGGTCCGGGCCCGCGACCGGCTGCAAGACCTTCACGCCCACCGAGTCCGGCCGCTACGACGTGCGGGCCGTGAACAAGGAGGGCTACCGCGCCAGCGTCTCCGTGTACGCGCAGGACGGCACCTTCGCCTGCCGGAGCTACGAAACGCTCTGCACGCTCACCGCGGGCACGGCGTACACCGTCCTCACCGACGACGCCGTCCAGTTCTTCGGCGGCGACTCCGCCGAGGGCTGCGTGGACGGGATCGCCCTCACCACGCCGTACCGGGGCACGTTCTCCGCCCCCGGTGAGGCCGACTGCCTGAACCTTCCGGTGCCGCAGGGCGCGCACGTCGCCATCCAGTCGGACCTCTCCACCGAGATCAAGGTGTACGACGCGACGGGCGTCGAGCAGTGCCTCAACGCCACGAACCTGTGGGACGCCACCTGCGTGCTCGGCGGCACCGCCCCCTACCGGGCGGTCGTCGTCGACGAAGACGTGTACGAGGGCGGCGACGGCTACGGCCTCGTCGTCCACCGGACCGACGCGCCCTCCGCCTGCCGGACCTTCACCGCCGGTGATTTCAGCGCGGCCCCGGCCCGGTCGGTCGTGAAGACCGGTGGCGGCGTGTTCGCCGACTGCCTGACGATCCCCGCCGACTCCCACTCCCCCAACGAGCTGTTCCAGATCGCGAAGGGCGCGGGCGGCTCGTCCGCCGAGGCCGTCGTGGTGGACGCGAACGGCAGGGTCAGCTGCGAGATCCGCACCTACTACGGCACCTTCTCGGTCTGCGACCTGACCCCGGGCCTCGCCCACACGGTCCTCGTCCAGGGCCGTGACATGGCCGCCGAGACCGTGCTGACCCGCCAGGACGTCACCGCCACCGCGCGCGGCTGCGTCACCACCCCGGCCGTCGCCGCCGGCGGCCCGTCCACCGGGGGTGTTCCGGCCGCGCCCGGCACCTTCCAGTGCCGCCGGGTCACGACGTCCGCCGCCGGGGACACCCTGCACCTGGACGTGCGGGACACGAACGACGCCGTCCGGCTCATGGCGTTCGACGCCGAGGGCGACGCGGTCTGCGACTACTTCGCCAAGGGCTGCGCCGCCACCGGTTCCGCCGCCTACCAGGTGCTCCTCCAGGTCCCGGCGGGCGGCACCGCAACCGCCGCCTACCGGCTCGACGCCGCCCGCATCGGCACGCCGGCCGGGCCCGCCCCGGAGTGCGCCAAGGTCGCGAACGTGGCCTACGGCTTCGGTCCGCTCACGGGCACCCTCAGCGATCAGCACTCCACTCTGTGCTGGGCGCTCCCGACCGGCGAGGGCGACGACTTCAACGTGGCGTTCACCCCTGCCGGCACCTTCGAGACCATGCCTCGACCCCGGATGTACGACCGGACCAGCCGGGTGAACTTCTGCGGCGGCTGGTACACGAGCGAGGGCGAGATCTACAAGTGCGGTCTGTCCGGCAGCGGTTCCGCGAAGACGGCCAAGCCGACCACGCTCGTGATCGGCCTGCCGGAGAAGCCCGCGCAGGCCTCGACCCCGGTCAAGGCGCAGTTCTCGTGTGACCGCTACATCTGCGGCACCGACGAGCGCACCGTCGGCACCGTCGGCCCGGCCACGGTCGGCCGGGGGAAGATCTCGATGACCGTCTCCGGCTCGGCGCTGCACAGCTCCGCCAAGGTCGTCGTGACGAGCGGGTCGTTCCGTGCCGAGTCCACCACCCTCTCCGTCGCGCCGGACCGGCGCAGCATGACGGTGGGCCTGGACCTGACGAACGCGCCGCTCGGCCCACTGAGCACCAGCGTGTACGCCTTCGGCACGCAGTTCATGAAGCCGTCGGTGACCGTCGTCGCCGCCCTCCGCAACACCGCCGCGCCCGGGATCTCCGGTACGGCGGTCGTCGGCGGGAAGGTGACGGCGAAGGCCGGTTCGTGGTCGCTGCCGGTGGACTCGCTCGCGTACCAGTGGCGGGCGAACGGGGTCGCGATCGCGGGGGCCACGGCCTCCACGTACACGATCCCCTCCACGCTCCAGGGCAAGCAGCTGTCGCTGGCCGTCATCGCGCGGAAGGCCGGGCACCCGACGCTCACCGCGGTCAGCGGGTCGGTGGTCGTGAAGGGTGTCGCGCCCAAGGCCACCAAGGCGCCCTCCGTGTCCGGCACCGTCCGGGTCGGGAGCAAGGTGTCGGCCGTCGTCGGCACCTGGTCGCCCGCGCCCACCTCGTACGCCTACCAGTGGCGGGCGAACGGCGTGGCCATCTCAGGTGCGACGGGGTCCTCGTACGTGCCCGTCGCGTCCGTCCTCGGCAAGAAGCTCACGGTGACCGTGACGGCCCACCGCACCGGGCACCTCAGCGGGGCCGCCACGACGGCCGGTTACACGGTCGCCACCGGCCTCGCACCGAAGGCGACCACCGCTCCGTACGTCACCGGCACGGTCAAGGTCGGGCGGACGCTCACCCTGAACCGGGGCGCGTGGACGCCGGCGCCGACCTCGTACGCGTACCAGTGGTACGCGAACGGGCGGGCGATCAGCGGGGCGACCCGTGGCACGTTCACCCCGACCAAGGCCCAGCGCGGCACCCGGATCACCGTCAAGGTGACCGCCCACCGGACCGGGCACACCTCGGGCACGGCCTGGACCCGGTCGACGGGGGCCGTCGCCGGCTGATCCCGCGGTCGTACGAGTGAAGAGCCCCCGGGGCGGCGGTCCTGCCGTCGCCCCGGGGGCTCTCGTCGTGCGGGGTCTTCCTATCTGACGCATCGTCAGTTTCAATGGGTGGCGTGATGGGACACGCGGGGATGGCGGCCACCGCCGTCCGACACCTGAGAGCGGCCGGTTCGCCGACGGCCGTGGAACCACTGCCCCGGCCGGTACTGCGCGCGGTACGGGAGGACGAGCGACCACCCGTCGACCCGGCCGAATTCCGCCGTGTGCTCGGCCACTTCGCGAGCGGGGTCACGATCGTGACCGCCCTCGACCCGGAAGGGCCGGCCGGCTTCGCCTGCCAGTCCTTCGCCTCCCTCTCCCTCGACCCGCCCCTGGTCGCCTTCATGGTCGCCCGTACGTCGACGACCTGGCCCAGGATCGCGGGCGCGGGCACCTTCTGCGTCAACATCCTCGGCGCCGACCAGGGCCCGCTGTGCCGGTCGTTCGCGGTGAGCGGCGCGGACAAGTTCGCCGGCGTGGACTGGACCCCGGCCCCGACCACGGGCTCACCCCGGCTGTCCGGCGCACCCGCCTGGCTGGACTGCGCGATCACCGCCGTGCACACCGGCGGAGACCACCTGATCGTGGTGGGGAGGGTGGAGTCGCTGGGCGCGGAGGACGACGGGGATCCGCTGCTGTTCCACCGGGGGAGGTTCGGACGGCTGAGCTCGTAGTCCCGGACCCTGGCGCGTGCACGGCCCCCGGCCCCGACCCGGACCCGGGCGCGGGCCTCAGGCGTCGATCACGCCCGTGTACAGGCCGACGGTGCAGAGCAGGAACACGGTCAGCACCGTGACCGTCCCCCACACCAGCAGCGCCACGAAGTAGCCCCGCCGCGCGTGGCGCGTGACGAGCACCGCCACGGCCAGGCACACCGTGGCCACCAGCCAGCCCGGCCCGCCGGCGAGCGGCCACAGCAGGGTCCCGGCGGCGGTCGACAGGAGCAGCTGCCAGCCGGTCGGGCGGCCACCCGCCCGGCGCGTCAGGGCCTCGCCGAGGAGCACGGTCGGAAGCACGAGGGCGGCGGAGACCGCGAACGCCGGAAGCAGCCAGACCACCGTGAGCAACGGGAGCGCGAGGAGGGTCAGCGCGCTGAGGCGCTCCTCACCCGGCTCCGGCTGCCCGGCGTCCCCGAACACCACGAGCAGGATCAGGGCGAGCGCCGCCTCCAGGGCCAGCGCGAGCACCGAGGCCCACAGCATCCGGCCGTACGTACGCCCCTCGCCGCGCCTGCCCGAGTCCCGCCCGCTCACGTCCCGCCCGCTCGCATCCCGACCGCCCGCGTCACGCACGCCCACGTCTCGACCGCTCATGCGCGATCACCCCCTACCGATCATCATCATGCTCCTGCCAGGGACAACGTCTCCTTCCGGGGTCGGCGGATCACCAGGGCCATCAGCGCCGCCGCGGCGCACAGCGCGCCCGAGGCGTACCAGACGACGTCGTACGAGCCGAAGACGTCGCGGGCCACTCCGCCGGCGAAGGCGACGACCGCCGCGCCGACCTGGTGGGAGGCGAGGACCCAGCCGAAGACGATCGCCGAGTCCTCGCCGTAGTGCTCGCGGCACAGGGCGATCGTCGGCGGGACCGTGGCCACCCAGTCCAGGCCGTAGAAGACGATGAAGAACAGCATCGGCGGGTGCACGGACGGCGCGAGCAGTATCGGCAGGAACAGGAGCGAGACGCCGCGGAGCGCGTAGTAGACCGCGAGGAGACGGCGGGCCTCGAAGCGGTCGGTGAACCAGCCCGAGGCGATCGTGCCGACGACGTCGAAGACCCCGATGACCGCGAGCAGTCCGGCCGCCGCCGTCACCGGCATCCCGTGGTCGTGGGCCGCCGGCACGAAGTGGGTCTTCACCAGACCGTTCGTCGACGCGCCGCAGATCGCGAACGTGCCCGCCAGGAGCCAGAACGGGCCGGTGCGGGCCGCCTTGAACAGGACCGTGACCGCGCGGCGGGCGGCGCCCGTGACGGGCGCGGGCTTCTCCGCGTACTCCCCGCCGTACGGTGCGAGTCCGACGTCCGCCGGGTGGTCGCGGAGCAGCAGCCACACGAAGGGGACCACCGCGAGGGCGGCGAGCGCCACCGTCACGGCCGCCGGGCGCCATTCGTGGTGCTCGACCAGCCAGGACAGCAGCGGCAGGAACACCAGCTGCCCGGACGCGCCGGCCGCCGTGAGGATACCCGTCACCAGTCCACGGCGGGCCACGAACCAGCGGTTGGTGACGGTCGCCGCGAAGGCGAGGGCCATCGAGCCGCTGCCGAGCCCGACGAGCACGCCCCAGAAGAGGACGAGCTGCCAGGCCGCCGTCATCCACACCGTCAGCACCGAGCCCAGCGCGATGACCGACAGGGCGGCCGCCACGATCCGGCGGATGCCGAAGCGGTCCATGAGGGCGGCGGCGAAGGGGGCCGTGAGTCCGTAGAGGGCGAGGTTCACGGAGACGGCGAAGCCGACCGTCCCCCGCGACCAGCCGAACTCCTCGTGCAGCGGCTCGATCAGCAGGCCCGGGAGCGACGCGAACGCCGCCGCGCCGATGATCGTGACGAAGGTGACCGCCGCGACGAACCACGCGCGATGGACTCGGGACGTACGGGGGACGCGGGGGACGCGGGGGGTCTGCCCGTCGGGCGTACGGGCGGGCGTGTCGGTTGTCTGGGCCATGCCATTGAGCATCCCGGTCCGCCCCGGGCCCGACCATTGGCCCGGACGACAGCTTTCGAACGGATCGGGCCACATCCAGGCCGGCGCCGGGCCGCTGTCGGGCCCCGGCCGGGCCACGGACCGGGCCACCTACCGGGCCACGGACCGGGCCACGGACCGGGCCACCGACCGGAGGCCCACGAGGCCGCTCACACCCTCGGCAGCGTCCTGATCGGGCGTACGACGAGCAGCGCGCCCACCACGAGGACCGCGATCCCCGCCCCCGTCAGCAGCACCGCCTCCGTGCCGACCGCCGCCGCCACCGGCCCCGACAGGGTGCGGCCGACGCCCATCATCAGGAGCGAGCCGGCCACGTCGTACGCGTGCATCCGGTTCAGGGCCTCCTGCGGTACGTGGGTCTGCACGGCCGTCGACCACATCACCAGCCAGAAGGCGAAGGCCGCCCCGCCGATGAACTGGCCCGCGCCGAGCAGCGCCACGGGCGCGCCCAGGCCGAGGAGGGCGAGGTTCACGGGGAGGCCGAGGAGGGCGACGGCGCCCGCCGCGAGGGGCAGGCGCGGGCGCAGCCGGAGGGCGAGCAGGCCGCCGACGGCGCTGCCCGCGCCGTTGACGGCCATGAGGACGCCGTAGGTGGCCGAGCCGTGGCCCTCGGTGACGAGGCTCGCGGTGAGCGGCACCATGGGTCCGGCGACGGTGAGCCCGTACACCGTCCAGATGGCGATGACTCCCCAGAGCCAGTTCCGGGCCTTGAACTCGCGCCAGCCTCCTGCGAGTTCGGCGCCGAGGGAGTCGCGCCGCAGGGAGTCGGACGGGATCGGGGCGATCCGCATCAGGGCGAGGCAGAGGGCGCTGACGGCGAAGGTCATGCCGTTGACGGCGAAGGCGGCGCCCGCGTTCCACACGGCGACGAGCACGCCCGCCGCCGCGGGTCCCGCCATGATCATGAGGGCTTCGACGACGCGGAGGACGGCGTTGGCGCGCTGCACGTCGGGGGCGATGCGCGGGATGGTGGAGGCGACACCGGGCTGGAAGAGGGCGGCGCCGACGCCGCTGAGGACGGAGAGGGTGTAGACCGCCCAGAGCGGTGGGCCGCCGAGGGTGAAGGAGACGGCGAGGACGGCCGCTCCGGGCAGCCGCAGCAGATCCGCGAGGATCATCATGCGGCGGGCGGTGAAGCGGTCGGCGAGGACGCCGCCGAAGAGGACGAAGAGCGCGAAGGCAGCCGTCCAGCCGCCGAGCGCGTAGCCGACGGTGGCGCCGGAGTGGCCGGCGCCGAGGAGTCCCGCGGCGAAGGCGACCGGGACCATGCCCTCGCCGAAGACGGCGACTCCCCGGGCGACGAAGAAGAGCCGGAAGTTACGGTTCCACAGTGCGGGCGGCTCGGCCGGGGCGGGAATCCGCTCGGCGGCCTCAGACTTGTACGTGTTGTCCGTCACGGACAGCTGACCTATCACCCGTGTGGTCTGGACCACCAGTGAATATCCGGAGGGAGCACCGCCCGTGCCCTCGTCACCGAGACCGACCGTGCCGTCCCCGCACCGCGTCGCCGTGCTCGCGCTGCCCGGTCTGCTCCCCTTCGAACTGGGCATCCCGCACCGCATCTTCGGCCGGGCCCACGACGCCGAGGGGCGGCTGCTGTACGAGATCGTGACCTGCGCGCCGGTCGCCGGCCCGGTGCCGACGGACGCGGACTTCTCGATCCACGTCGAGCACGGCCCGGAGGCCCTCGCCACCGCCGACACCGTCGTCGTACCGGCCTCGTACGAGCTGGGTCCGGTCTACGACGAGGGCCGGCTCACCGACGAACTGGCCGCCGCGCTCGCCCACATCCGGCCCGGCACCCGGCTCGTCTCCATCTGCACCGGCGGGTACGTGCTCGCCGCCGCCGGGTACCTCGACGGACGCCCGGCCACCACCCACTGGTCCTCGGCCGAGCACTTCCAGCGGCTCTTCCCACGCGTACGGGTCGACGCGGACGTGCTGTTCGTCGACGACGGCGACGTCCTCACCTCGGCGGGCGTGGCCGCCGGGATCGACCTGTGCCTGCACATCGTGCGCCGCGACCACGGCACGGCGGTCGCCAACGACGTCGCCCGCAGGACCGTCGTACCGCCGCACCGGGACGGCGGTCAGGCCCAGTACATCGAGCGGCCCCTGCCGGAGGCCGGCACCCACACCACGACCACCGCGCGGGCCTGGGCGCTCGCCCACCTCCACGAGCCGATCCAGCTGCGGGACCTGGCCGAGAAGGAGGCGATGAGCGTACGGACGTTCACCCGCCGCTTCCGTGACGAGGTCGGCATCAGCCCCGGCCAGTGGCTCACCCAGCAGCGGGTCGAACGCGCCCGGCACCTCCTGGAGTCCACCGGCCTGCCCGTCGACCGGGTCGCGCAGGACGCCGGCTTCGGCACGGCTCAGTCGCTGCGGGTGCACCTGATGAGCGCGATCGGGGTGACACCGACGTCCTACCGGCGGACGTTCCGCACGGCCGCCTCGGCGTCCTCGGAGGTCGCTTCGGAGGCCGCTTGGGATGCCTCCTCCTGAGATTCCCGCGTCTCCCGCAGGAGCCGCCACTCCCCCACCGCGCCGGCCGCCGTGAGCAGCACGGTCAGACCGACCCCGCAGAGGATCGCCGTCGACGGCGCGACGACCTTGAGCAGGCCGCCCGCCAGGGTGCCGCTCGCCGCGTAACCGGCGCCGACGGCCGCGTACATCACCGAGTACCCGGCGGCGAGCGCGGACGGCGGCAGGAGCTGCCGAAGGGCCAGGTTCCGGGTGAGCATGGCAGGGGCCTGGAGGAGCCCGGCGACGACGAGGGCCACGGCGATCGCCGCCGCCCAGGGCAGGAGGGCGACCAGGGCGACGCCCGAGGCCACCGCGAGGACCAGGACGAGGGACTGGACGACGAGCGGGCCCGGCCAGTGCCCCCGCAGGCCGTACACGAACGCGCCGACCGCCGAGCCGATCGAGAACCCGGCGAGCAGCGGCCCCGCCCAGCCGATGCCGATCCCGCGCTGTTCGAGCAGGGCGGGCAGGATCAGTTCGGCGAGCGCGAGCAGGGTCAGGCTCGCCGCCCCCAGGACGTACACCGGCCAGGCCCGCAGCAGCGACCGTCGCAGCGACGTGCCGTCCTCCTTGGCCGCCTGCTGCCAGCCGGGCGGGAGCGCCCACAGGCCGGGGACGGACAGCCCCATCAGGACGCCCATGAGCAGCAGGGGTACGGCGGGGTCGACGCCGAGCGCGAGGCCGGTGGCGAGGGCGGGAGCGGCGGCCCAGATGCCGAAGGTCAGCACCGACTCCATGCTCATCGCCTGGGTCACGGCCCGCTCGGGGACGAGGCTGGTGAGGAGCGCCCGCAGCCCGCCGGGCACGGCGGCGGGCCCGGCGCCGGCGATCAGGGCGAGGGCGGCGAGCACGACGGGATGCGCCCCCGGCACGAGCCCGAGACCCGCGAACCCGGCGGCCCCGACCGCGAGTCCGGCGACGAGCTGCGGCCGGGCCCGCTCGGCGTTCATCCGCAGCCCGAGGACGGGCGCGGCGACGATCTCCCCGATGACGTACGCGGCGGCGAGCACGGCCCCGAGCGAGTACCCGCCGGGACGCTCCCGGACGAGGAACACGAGGGCGAGGGGCGCCATGGCGACGGGCAGCCGGCCGGCGACGGTGACGGCGGACCAGGCGAGAACGGGACGGATGGCGAGCTCGCGATAGGACATGCTCAGGACCGTAACGACGCACACCCGTGAGGCCCACCTCGTTTTCCCCCTCGTTCCCCCACCGCGTTGTCCGGCGCGCTCACCTTCTCCGCCCTCTCCGGCGTCCTGCTCCACAGACTCCTGCCCGCCACCACCCCCGGCCGGACCACCGGCCCGGGCATCCCGACGCGAGGTCGACGCATGAAGCACACCACCAACCCCCGCCATGTGATCTTCGGCTCCGGTGCCGTCGGTACGGCCGTCGCCGAGGCGCTGGTCCGTCAGGGGGAGTCCGTACGCGTCGTCAACCGGTCCGGCCGGGCGGACGTCCCCGACGGTGTCGAGGTGGCGGCCGGTGACGCGGCCGATCCGGCGTTCACCACCGCCGTCGCGGCCGGTGCGGCCGTCGTCTACCAGGCCCTCAACCCTCCGTATCACCGCTGGCAGCAGGAGTTCCCCGCCCTCCAGGCCGGCGTGCTCGCCGCGGCCGAGGCGAGCGGTGCCCGGTTGGTCTCGATGGACAACGTCTACAGCTACGGGCCGCCTGGAGGCCGTGCGTTCACCGAGGAGACCCCCGACGCCGCGACCACCCGCAAGGGCCGCCTCCGGGGCCGGATGGCCCAGGATCTGCTCGCCGCCCACCGGGCCGGGCGCGTGGAGGTGGCGATCGGGCGCGCCTCCGACTACTTCGGGCCGCGCGGCGGCGCCCAGTCCAACCTCGGCGACCTGGTCGTCCCCGCCCTCCTCGCCGGCCGCACCGCCACCGTCCTGGGCGATCCGGAGCAGCCGCACACCTACACCTACATCCCCGACATCGGGGAGGCGCTCGCCCTCCTCGGCCGGCACCCCGACGCCCCGGGCCGCGTCTGGCACCTCCCCAACGACCCGCGCACCCGCACGACCCGCGAACTCGTCGACCTGGCCCACCGTGCCACCGGCCGCCCCGGCGCCGCCCGCCTGCGCCGGATGCCGACGGCGGCGCTGTACGTGATGGGCACGGTGAACCGGACTGTGCGCGAACTGATCGAGATGCGCTACGAGTTCGCGGAGCCGTTCGTCGTCGACTCCGCGCTCGTCAAGGAGCGGCTCGGCGCCGTCGCCACGCCGGTCGAGGAGGCACTGGACCGGACGGTGGCGGCGTACCGCGCGCTCAGAAAGTGAGGACCCCGCGGGCCACCTTCCCCGCCTCCGCGTCCTCCACCGCCCTCGCGAACTCCTCCACCGGGTACGTGGCGGTGACGAGTTCGTCGAGGAGGAGGCGGCCCGACAGGTACAGCTCGGCGTAGAGCGGGATGTCGCGCTGTGGGCGGGAGGAGCCGTACCGGCAGCCCAGGATCGACTTGTCCAGGAACATCGCGGCGGGCAGGAAGCTCGCCTCCGCCTTCGGCGCCGTCATGCCGAGGAGGATCGCCTGGCCGCGCCGGTCGAGGAGCTCGATGGCCGTGCGGACGAGGCCGACGTGTCCGACGCACTCGAAGACGTGGTCGGCCCCGGTGGGCAGGAGGTCCCGTACGCCGTCCGCCGACGTCAGGAAGTGGCTCGCGCCGAACTGCCGGGCCACTCCCTCCTTCGCCGGGTTCGTGTCCACCGCCACGATCGTCCGCGCGCCCGCGATCCGGGCCCCCTGGATGACGTTGAGCCCGATCCCGCCCGTGCCGATGACGACGACCGTGTCACCCCGGTCGACCTTCGCCCGGTTGAGTACGGCTCCGACGCCGGTGAGGACGCCGCAGCCCATGAGGGCGGCCGAGGTGAGGGGGATGTCCTGGGGGATCTTCACCGCCTGGACCGCCTTCACGACGGTCCGCTCGGCGAACGACGAGTTCGACGCGAACTGGTAGAGCGGCCGGCCGCCCCGCGAGAACGGCTGACCCGGCATCCCGATGGCCTTCCGGCACATGGTGGGCCGTCCCCGGTCGCAGTCCGCGCAGGCCCCGCAGTTCGCGAGCGTCGAGAGGGCCACGTGGTCGCCGGGGACCACGTGCGTGACCCCCGGACCGACCGCCTCCACCACCCCCGCGCCCTCGTGCCCGAGGACGACGGGAGGCGGGAAGGGAATCGTCCCGTCGACGACCGAGAGATCGCTGTGGCACAGCCCCGCCGCCGCGATCGCGACCAGCACCTCCCCGGCCCCGGGGTCCCGTACCTCCAGGTCGTCGACGACCTGGACCTGCTTCCCGTCGAACACCACACCCCTCATGAGCCGTTCTCCTTGCTCGCGTCGGTACGGGTGCTCGTGCCGGGGCCGGTGCCCGCGTTGGGGCGGTCGCCCGCCGCCGCGGCCCGGGCCATCTCCTCCAGGCGCGCCAGCATCGGCATCGGGTCCACGCCCACCGTCCCCGGCAGGAAGTCCGCGATCCGTTCCGGGGTCCAGGCGCCGCCCTCCGCGTACCCGGCCCGCAGCTCCCTGGGCTGTGCCCAGACCGCGATCTTCGGGCCGGCGATCGTGTAGACCTGGCCGGTGATCTTCTCCTCCCGGGCGCGCTCGGAGAGCAGGTAGACGACGAGCGCCGCCACGTCCTCCGGCTCCCCGATCTCCTTCAGCTCCATCGGGACGTTCGCCGACATCCGGGTCCGCGCCACCGGCGCCACCGCGTTCGCCGTCACCCCGTACTTGTGGAGGCCGAGCGCCGCCGACCGTACGAGGGAGATGATCCCGCCCTTGGCGGCCGAGTAGTTGGCCTGGGCGACCGACCCCTGGTGGTTGCCGCTCGTGAAGCCGATGAGGGTCCCCGTACCCTGCCGCCGCATGACCGCCGAGGCCGCCCGGAAGACCGTGAACGTGCCCTTCAGATGGGTCGCGACGACCGGGTCCCACTCCTCCTCGGACATGTTGAACAGCATCCGCTCGCGCAGGATGCCCGCCACGCAGACGACCCCGTCCAGGCGTCCGTACTCCGCGAGGGCGACGTCGACGATCCGCTGCCCGCCCGCCATCGTCGAGATGTCGTCGGCGACCGCGACGGCCGCACCGCCCGCCGCCTCGATCTCCTTCACGACGGAGAGGGCGATTTCCGAGGTCGGTTCACCGCCCTCGATCGACACCCCGTAGTCGTTGACGACGACCTTCGCGCCCTCCGCCGCGCACGCGAGGGCCACGGCGCGGCCGATGCCCCGTCCCGCGCCCGTCACGGCGACGACCTTGCCAGCCAAGAAGTTCCCCACGCCCGGCCCCTCCCGCAGTTTCTGACGGTCCGTTAGATTCATTCGTCGTCAGGATTCTACGGTCCGTCAGATACCGGAAAACAAGACCCCGGAGCCCCCGATGTCTCTGCCCGCCGCATTCCACGAGATCGCCAAGCGCGTCAACAACTGGGGCCGTTGGGGCCAGGACGACGAAATCGGCACCCTCAACCTCGTCACGGACGAGGTCGTACGGGACGCCGCCGCCACCGTCCGCACCGGCCTGCGCATCCCCCTCGCCGTCGACCTCAAGCAGGACGGCGTCCAGACCGGCATGATCCCCGGCCGAGTCAACCCGCTCCATGTCATGGTCCAGATCAACCAGGAGCTCTTCGGCCCCGGCACGGTCGCCACCAGCGACGACGCCGTGACCCTCGGCCTCCAGGCCGGCACCCACTGGGACGCCCTGACCCACGTCTCCCACTCGGGCCACCTCTACAACGGCCGCCCGGCAGCCACCATCACCCCGCACGGCCGCTCCGAGTTCAGCGGCATCCACACGGCCCGGCACATCGTGAGCCGTGGGGTCCTGCTCGACGTGGCCGCCGCCAAGGGCCTGGACCGGCTGCCGGGCGACCACGCCGTGACCCCCGAGGACCTGGACGAGGCCGCCGAGTTCGGCGGGGTGACCGTACGGTCCGGCGACATCGTGCTCGTACGGACGGGTCAGATGCAGCTGTACGCGGCCGGGGACCGGCACGGGTACGCCTTCCCGTCGCCCGGGCTCTCGATCCGTACACCGGAGTGGTTCCACACCCGGGACGTCGCGGCCGTCGCCAACGACACCCTCACCTTCGAGATCTTCCCGCCGGAGATCGAGGACCTGTGGCTGCCCGTGCACGCCCTCGACCTGGTCGAGATGGGGATGCTCCAGGGGCAGAACTGGAATCTGGAATCTCTGTCCACAGCCTGTGCACAAGAGCGGCGCTACGCGTTCCTGCTCTCGGCGATGCCGGAACCCTTCGTGGGCGGTACGGGCACACCGGTGGCACCGGTCGCCATCCTCTGAGCCGGAACATCACGCGCTTCACGCGCTTCACGGGGCCGGTCGCCTCACGGACTTCACGGACTTCACGGGCGGCGGCGCGCTCGCGCGCGCCCCGAGCACGGCACGGCGCCGCCGCCACCCGGCCGCGACCCGCACACGCCGAGGGCACACGGCCCTCGGCTCCCCTCGCCACGAATCGCTCACACCAGAGTGGGCAAAACGCCACGAAACGTCAACAGCGCACCCGGCCGGGGGACACGGAAGCCGTCGGACCCTGACCCGGCCGCGCACCCTGACCCGGGCCCGGCGAAGGCGCGGCGGGAGCCGCCCGGTCCACCTCGCACCAGATGCTCTTACCGACGCCCTCGGGCTGCCAGCCCCACCGGTCCGCGAGGCCGTCGACCAGCTCCAGGCCGCGCCCGTTGGTGTCCTCGCCCTCGGCGTGCCGGGGCTGCGGCGGGCGGTCGCTCGCGTCGGCCACCTCGACCCGCACCCCGCCCTCCGCCGCGAACAGCATCCGCAGCACGGCCGGACAGCCGGTGTGCACCACGGCGTTGGTCACGAGCTCGGAGATGAGCAGCACCAGCGTCTCGGCCAGCGGCTCGTCGTCCCCTATGCCCGAACCGGCGAGCCGTGACCGGGCCCACCTCCGGGCTCGCCCCACCTCCGCCGGGTCCGGCCCGACCTCCAACTGAACCTGAAGCACCTGCACCGCTCACACCATCCGAACCGGCGGACACATCGCCTCGCGCCTCACAGCCATCGACGCCCTTACGGAACGTGATTCCCTTGTGAGACAGCATGGTTGACGTACAGTCACCGCAACAAGCGCTTCGGGCATATTCCAGCGCGAAGGAGTACGCGTAGTCCATACTGTGCGACGCACGCTGCGGGGAGTCGAACAGGGGCGCGCGGGGCGCCTCCTCGGGGCGCGAGCGGCGCGCATTCCCGGGCCCGGAGTCACCTCAGGGGCGACACCGGGACGATCCGGGCCAACGAGCACTCGCATCCCACGGAGCGTACCGGAGCCGGAGGCCGACTCCGGGCCGTGACGGCCCCGCCGAAGGACACAGACAGATATCAACATTCCGTGACCCGGTGGGCGCGAAGAGCGATGCCGGGAGTCACAGTCCGGCGGCCACCGCCTCCTCGGCGCGCGCGGCGGGCAGCCGCAGCTCGGCCCGCACCCAGGCCCGCTTGAGATGCAGATGGACGTCCGCCTCCCAGGTGAACCCCATGCCCCCGTGCACCTGGAGGCAGTCGCGGGCGTTGCCGGTCGCGGCCTCGTCGGCGAGGAGCTTGGCCCCGGCGATCTCGACGGGGTCGACGGTGAGGGAGGCGGCCCGGACGGCGGCGCGGGCGAGTTCGGTACGGACGAGCATCCCGGCGCAGAGATGCTTGACGGCCTGGAACCCTCCGATCACCTGCCCGAACTGCTCCCGCTCGCGGGCGTGGGAAACGGCCGTCTCGGTAGTCCGCCCAGCACTCCCGACCTGCTCGGCGGCGGTGAGCAGAACGGCCTCAAGAGCGGTCGCGCCCGCGTTGCCGGGCACGCGGTGCAGCGGGGTCAGCGGATCCACCGACCGCATCGGTACGGCCCCCTCCACAGAACCCACCACCACATCCGCCGCGTCCAGCCAAGGGACCAGCCCCTCCTCCACCGCGGTGACGACGACGTCCCCCTCCGCGGCGCCCGGCACGACCCCCGCCGCCATGTGCGTGGCCACCAGCGGCCCCGGCAGCAGCACGCGTCCCGCCTCCTCGAACACGAGCACCGCCTCGGGGAGGCCGAGCCCCACGCCGCCGTCCTCCTCCGGGACCCGCAGCGCGAAGAATCCTGCCGCCCCGAGCTCCCGCCACAGCCCCCGGTCCAGTGCGCCGCCCGCGTCCACGGCCGCCCGCAGCGCCTCCCGGTCGAAGCGGCCTTCGAGGAGGTCCCGTACACCTCGGCGCAGGGCCCGCTGGTCCTCGGTGAGTCGGAAGTCCATGGCGGGGGTCACCGGCCCTTCGGCAGGCCGAGGATGCGCTCGGCGACGATGTTGCGCTGGATCTGGGAGGTGCCGGCCGCGATCGTGTACGAGAGCGAGGACAGCCGGTCCAGGGTCCAGTCGCGGCCGAGGTCGAGCGCGTCGGGGCCGAGGACGGCGGCGGCGGCCTCGTACAGCTCCTGACGGGCGTGCGAGTAGTGCAGTTTGAAGACGGAGCCGCCCGCGCCGGGCACTCCTCCGGTCGCCTGGGCCTCGCTGACGTTGGCCTGGACGATCCGCCAGAGGGCCTGGAACTCGGCGGAGAGCCTGCCGAGGCGGCGTCGCAGGACGGGGTCGTCCCAGGTGCCGTTCTTCCGGGCGGTACGGGCGAGTTCGCCGAGGAGGCGGCGGCAGGCGACGACCTCGCCGACGAAGGCGGTGCCGCGTTCGAAGGAGAGGGTGACCATGGTGACGCGCCACCCGTCGTTCTCCTCGCCGACCCGGTTCTCGACGGGCACGCGCACCTCGTCGAGGAAGACCTCCGCGAACTCCGCGGAGCCCGCGAGGGTGCGCAGCGGCCGGACGGTGATGCCGGGGGCGTCCATGGGCATCGCGAGCCAGGTGATGCCCCGGTGCTTGGACGGCGCGTCCGGGTCCGTCCGTACGAGCAGCTCGCACCAGTCGGCGACCTCGGCGTGCGAGGTCCAGATCTTCTGGCCGGTGACGACGTACGCGTCCCCGTCCCGTACCGCCCGGGTGCGGAGCGAGGCGAGGTCGGAGCCGGCGCCGGGTTCGCTGAAGCCCTGGCACCAGACCTCGTCGCCGCGCAGGACCGGCGGCAGCCAGCGGGCGCGCTGTTCGGGCGTGCCCTCGGCGGCGATGGTCGGGCCCGCGTGGAGGAGGCCGACGAAGTTGGCGCCGACGTAGGGCGCCCCGGCGAGTTCGGTCTCCTCCAGGAAGATCAGCCGCTGGGTCGGGGAGGCGTCCCAGTGGACGTCGGCGTATCCGGCGTCGTACAGCCTGCGCTGCCAGCCGCAGTCGTACGCCCGGCGCGCGGGCCAGTCCAGCGGGTCGGGTTTCGGCGGGAGGCCGGGCAGTTCCCGGGTGAGCCAGGCCTTGAGGCGGGCACGGAACTCCTCTTCCTCGTCGGTGCAGGAGAGGTCCATCAGGCGGTGCCCCGCCCGAAGTCGACGCCCCGGTCGAAGTCGAGGTCGAGCATCCGGATGGCGTTGCCGCGCATCAGCTTGTAGATCGTCTCGTCGTCGAGGCCCTGGACGTGGTCGAGGGCGACCTCCTTGGTGTGCGGGAAGGTCGAGTCGACGTGCGGGTAGTCGGTCTCGAAGGTGGCGTTGTCCCTCCCCACCACGTCCAGGGAGGCGATGCCGTGCTTGTCGCGGAAGAAGCAGCAGAAGATCTGCCGGTAGTAGTACGTGGACGGGGGCTCGGGGATGAGGTCGCGGACGCCGCCCCAGGCGCGGTGCTCCTCCCACACGTCGTCGGCGCGTTCGAGGGCGTACGGGATCCAGCCCATCTGGCCCTCGCTGTAGGCGAGCTTGAGCCGGGGGAACTTCACGAGGACGCCGCTGAAGAGGAAGTCCATCATCGAGGCCATCGCGTTGTTGAAGCTGAGGGAGGCCTGGACGGCGGGCGGGGCGTCGGGGGAGGCGGCGGGCATCTGGCTGCTGGAGCCGATGTGCATGTTGACCACCGTGCCGGTCTCCTGGCAGACGGCGAAGAAGGGGTCCCAGTAGCCGGAATGGATCGAGGGGAGTCCGAGGTGGGTGGGGATCTCGGAGAAGGTGACGGCCTTGACGCCGCGGGCGGCGTTGCGCCTGATCTCGGCGACGGCGAGGTCGATGTCCCAGAGCGGGATGATGCAGAGCGGGATGAGCCGGCCGGCGCTGTCGCCGCACCACTCGTCGACCATCCAGTCGTTGTAGGCGCGTACGCAGGCGAGGGCGACCTCCTTGTCGTGGGCCTCGGCGAAGGTCTGGCCGCAGAAGCGGGGGAAGGTGGGGAAGCAGAGGGAGGCCTCGACGTGGTTGAGGTCCATGTCGGCGAGGCGGGCCTTGGGGTCCCAGCAGCCGCGCCGCATCTCGGCGCGGGTGATGCCTTCGAGGGTCATGTCGTCGCGGTCGAAGCCGACGGCGGCGATGTTGCGCTTGTACGGGAACTTGAGGTCCTCGTAGATCCACCAGTCGGTCGGCGGTCCGTCCGGGTCCATCGTGATCTGGTACTTGCCGGCGACGTAGGCGAGCTCGCCGATGCCGGCCGTGAGGGGCTGGGGGCCGCGGTCGCGGTACTTCTTCGGGAGCCAGGTCTCGAAGAGGTGGGCGGGCTCGATCACGTGGTCGTCGACGCTGATGATGCGGGGCAGTTCCGTCATGACCCCTCCATGTCTCTCATGGCGTTTCTGATGGACCGTCAGATCTGACGGCATCAGGCTAGCCGCGCACCCCTGGACCGACAAGCGCCCGGCCTCTACGCTCACCGCACGATCTGACGGAACGTCAGCCAAGAGGGGTAACGGATGACCGAGACCGCACACGCCCTGGGCGAGTCCCGCACGCTCTGGGAGCTCGTCGAACGCCGCGCAGCCCTCACCCCCGACCGGCCCGTCCTCCTCCAGGGAGACCGCGTCCTCACCTTCGAGGGCCTGCGCGAGCGCGCCGAGCGCTGCGCCGCCGGGCTCCACGCCATGGGGGTGCGCCCCGGCACGGTCGTCGCCTGGCAGCTGCCCACCCGCATCGAGACCGCGGTGCTCTCCTTCGCGCTCGCCCGCATCGGAGCCGTACAGACGCCCGTGATCCCCTTCTACCGGGACAAGGAGGTCGGCTTCGCGCTGCGCGAGTCCAAGGCAGAGTTCTTCGCCGTGCCCGGGATTTGGCGCGGATTCGACCATGCGGAGATGGCCCGGCGGCTCGGCGCGCACGGCGTCTTCGAGGCGTACGGCCCCGACTCCCTCCCCGACGGCGACCCGGCGGTCCTTCCCCCGCCGCCGTCCTCCGGGACCGACGTCCGCTGGATCTACTGGACGTCCGGCACGACCTCCGACCCCAAGGGCGTCCTGCACACCGACCGCTCGCTCCTCGCGGGCGGCTCCTGCCTCGCCCACGCGCTCCGTCTCACCGCGTCCGACGTCGGCTCGATGGCCTTCCCGTACGCGCACATCGCCGGGCCCGACTACACGGTGATGCTGCTGCTGTACGGCTTCCCGGCCGTCATGTTCGAACAGTTCGCGCTGCCGGACGCCCTGGACGAGTACCGCCGGCACGGGGTCACGGTGGCCGGCGGATCCACCGCCTTCTACGCGATGTTCCTCGCCGAGCAGCGCAAACAGCCGGACGAGCCGGTCATCCCCACCCTGCGGCTGCTCGCGGGCGGCGGGGCGCCGAAGCCGCCGGAGATCTACCACGCCGTACGGAAGGAGCTGGGCTGCCAGCTCACCCACGGGTACGGCATGACCGAGGTCCCCATGATCACCATGGGCGCCCCCGACGACACCCCCGAGAACCTCGCGACCACCGAGGGCCGCCCGCCCGCCGGCATGGAGATACGGATCACCGGTTCCGGGGAGGTACGGCTCCGCGGGGAGGCCGTCTGCCGGGGTTATCTGGACCCGGCGCAGTCGGCCGCCGCCTTCGACGAGGACGGCTTCCTCATCACCGGCGACGTCGGACACCTCACCCCGAGCGGGCACCTCGTCCTCACCGGCCGGATCAAGGACATCATCATCCGCAAGGGCGAGAACATCTCGGCCAAGGAGATCGAGGACCTCCTCCACCGGCACCCGGACATCGGCGACACGGCCGTCATAGGCCTCCCGGACGCCGAGCGCGGCGAACGCGTCTGCGCGGTCGTCGAGCAGCCCCCGGGGGCCGCCCCGCTGACCCTCCCGGCGGTGACGGCCTTCCTCCGCGAGGCGGGCCTGTCGGTCCACAAGCTGCCGGAACAGCTGGAGTTGGTGGCCGAACTCCCCCGCAACGAGACATTGCGGAAGGTCCTCAAGTACAAGCTCAGGGAGCGATTCGGACCGTCCCTATAATCTCCGGGACTCATCCGCGTGATCATCGCGGATCCTGAGGGGGGACCCATGAGAAGACCGATCGCGCTCGTGGCAGGCCTGGCGGCCGCCGCGGCCCTGCTGCTCGGCATACCGACGGGCGGCACGGCGGCGGCGACGCCCCGGGCGGCCCAGATCCCGTCGGACACCGCGCCCTACACCGACGAAGTACGCGTCATCACCTGGAACATCTGCGGCGAGGCGGGCGGCCTCCGCGGAGATCTCGGCTACTGCCCGTACCGCAACGACCCGGGCCTCAAGATGGACGAGGTCGCGAAGCTCGTCACCGCGCACCGGGCGAACGTCGTGATGCTCCAGGAGGCCTGCGGCTACCAGGGCTCCACGCCCCCGCCCGGAGCCGAACGCAGCCACATGGCCCTGCTCGCGACCCGTCTCGGCACGGGCTGGTCCTTCGCGCACGCGGCCGGCAACCGGGCGAAGGACTACGTCCAAGGCACCAGCGGCCCGCTCAACGCCGAGTCCGAGTGCCGGGGCACCGCCCTCGGCGGCAAGGTCGGCGTCCTGCTCGCCGTCAAGGGAACCTTCGACGGTCCCGTCGAGCGCATCGAGACCGTCCCCGCAGCGCTCTCCGAACGCCGGCTCCCCCTGCTGTGCGCCCGGGTCACCGGCCGCACCGACACCTTCTGCACCACGCACCTCATCGACAGCGACGCCACCGTGGCGCAGCGCCAGAGCGAGACCATCCGCGACCACCTCCAGGGCGCGCTCGCCACCGGCGTCGTCCTCGGCGGCGACCTCAACAACCGCGAGACCACCGCGGCCCTGGCCCCGATCGCCACCACCCTGGACCGCTGCGAGAACGGCGACGACACCTTCGTCCGCTGGGAGAACGACAAGACCGAACGGCGCTGGAGCCGCCTCGACCACCTCTTCGGCACCCAGCGGCCCGACGGACAGCGGTTCGTGTCCTGCGTCGTCGACCACTCCCTCCTGGACACCACGCACAACCTGACGACCGGCGCGGAGCCCCCGAACGGATACTCCGACCACGCACCGGTCATCGGCTACCGCCGCCCCGCCCCCGTCCCCGGCGACATGACCGGCGACGGCGCACCCGACCTCGTCGCCGTCGACGCCGACGGCAAGCTGCGGCTCTACCACGGCGAGGGCACCGGCGGGATCCCCGGCGCCCACGACGTCATCGGCACCGGCGGCTGGTACAGCGCCTCGGTGGCGCACCGCGGGGACTGGACCGGGGACGGCAGGGAGGACGTGCTCGCCCGCGTCGGCGGTGAACTGCGCGTCTACGCCAACCGCGGCGGCGGCGCGCTCGCCGCGCCCGTCACGGTCGCGACCGGACTGCCCACCGACGCCAAGGTCGTGGGCGTCGGCGACACCACCCACGACGGACACCCCGACGCGGTCCTCCAGTACGACGACAGGCTGTGGCTCCACGCCGGGGTCCGCGGCTCCGCACCGGCGGTGGCCGCGCCCCGCCTGATCGGCGACGGCGGCTGGGACACCATGACGCTCACCTCGCCCGGGGACGCCGACCGGGACGGCCGGGCCGACCTGCTCGCCCGGGACACCGGGAACGGCGACCTCTGGCTCTACCGGGGTTCCGACGACGGGACGTTCGGCAACCGCGTCCCGTACGGATACGGATACGGGGTCACCGCGCGCCCGCTGCTCGCGGGAGGCGCCGACGCCGACCGGAACGGCGTGGCCGACCTGTGGGCCACGACGAACGAGGGCACCGGCACCCTGCTCTTCTACGCGGGCGGGACGGGCGACACGGGGACCCCGGTGGACGGCGCCCGCACCACGGTCGGGCTGAGCTCCTGGAACACCATCCGGTCCATCAGCTGACCGTGCCGGGGCCTCAGGCGCTGAGGGGCTCCGGTCTGTCCGCCATCGCCGCCGGAACGTCCTCGTACACCTCGAACAGGCGGCGGACACCGAGCGCGGCGAGCACCCGGCCGACGTGCCCGTCCCTGTTCTCGGGGAGGATCAGGCGCAGCCTGCCGCCGCAGGAGCGGAGCAGCCGGCGGGACGCGATCAGCACCCCGACCCCGCTGGAATCGCAGAACCGCACGGCGGACAGGTCGATCACCAGGTCGTGGCGGCCGCCCGCCACGGCGTCGTGGACGCGGCGGCGTATCCGGGGGGAGGTGACCAGGTCCATTTCGCCCCGCACGTGGAACACCGTCCAGGAGCCGTACTCGTTCTCGTCGACCTCGATCGTCGTCACGGTCGCCGCCTGCCCCATCGGGGCGAACCGAAACCCCCGGAATCAGGGATGACGCGTTCCTTACCATCCGGGGCGACGTCAAGGGCGTACTTGCGGGAAACATGCGTGCGTTGTCGGGACGGCGCACTACTTTGGAGGAGAACCGGGAGCCGTCGGGAAGCCACAGGAGGGGCGGAGGGTCGGATGGCGATGGACACACCACCGCGTTGGGACCGCAGGATGCAGCAGCGGCTGGCGCGCGGCGAGGCGGCCGCGCTCGGCGAGCTGTACGACCGGTTCGCCGCTCTGGTGCACAGCCTCGCCCACCGGGTCCTCGACGACGACGACGCGGCCGACCAGATCACCCGCGAGGTCTTCGGCTACATCTGGGAGAACCCGGACGCGTACGACCCCAAGCAGGGGAACCTGCGCTCGTGGGTCGCGAAGCTGACACAGCGGCAGGCCGTCCACCGGCTGCGGCAGGCCGAGGCGACGGCGTACGCGGAGACGGGCCGGGGCTCGGCGGAGGAGCTGGAGCAGAAGGTGCGGCGGGCCTCCGTCGCGGCCCGCGCCGACTACATCGTGACGTCCATGCCGACACCCCTCCGGGCCGCGCTCGAACTGGCGTACTTCCAGCGGCGGGACTACCGGCAGACCGCCGTGGACCTCGGCGTCACCGAGGACGAGGCTCGACGGCGCCTCCGCCTCGGGCTGCAGCTGCTCTCCTCCGCGAACCGGCCCGCGTCCGAGGGCGGCGGTCCGCCCGGCTACGGACGGACGCTGTGACCGGGGCGAACGACGACGACGGGAACGACGTCGCACGCGCCCCGTGGATACCGGGGCCGCGTCGGGCGGCGGACGACCACGCGGACCTGACGGCCGACCCGAGCACAGCGCCGGAAGCCGCACCGGAAGCAGCGCCGGAAGAGGAGAAGTACGGGGTGGAACCCGAGCCCGACGTACCGGTCCTCAGCCACGGGGTGCTCAAGTCCCTCCTCGGGGCGTGGGCGCTCTCGGCGTGTTCGGCCGGGGAGACGAAGGCCGTCGAGGACCACCTCACGGCCTGCGCGCCGTGCGCGGACGAGGCGCTGCGGCTGCGGGACGCGGTGACGCTGCTGCACGAGGACCGCGACCTGGACCTCGACCCGCTGCTGCGGTCCCGGGTCCTCGAGAACTGCCTGGGCCGGCGCCCGGCGCGCATCCCGGTGCCGGAATGGGTGACGCCGTACGACGCGGAGACCGCGCGGCTCGACGCGCTCCTGCGGGACATCGGCGAGTCGGAGTGGCACGCGCCGGTGCGGCTGAAGTGGTACGAGGGGGACCGGATCGTACGCCGGAAGGCGACGGTCGCGGGAGTCATCGGCCATCTCCTCGCGGTGGACGGCCTGGTGTCGTCGGCGCTGGGGCTCGAAGACCCGCTGGGCACGGGGACTCCGGAACTGTCCCCGTCGGAGCGGACGGAGGCGTTCTGGTCGGGCCTGGACCGGCCGCCGAACCGCTCGATCCGAGGGCCGTGGCGGGAGCAGAGCCACACGCTGATCCGCACGGTCTCGTTCGCCGGGCGCGGTGTCGCGGACCTGACGGTCACGTACAAGGACTTCGCGCTGCCGCTGCGGGACTCGCTCCTTGAGCGGGCCTTCGAGTGCTGGGTGCACGCGGACGACATCGCGAACGCGGTGGCGTACCCGTACGCACCGCCGAGCGGGGCGCATCTGCACGACATGATCGACCTGGCGGCCCGTCTGCTCCCGGCGGCCCTGGCGAACCGCCGCCGCACGGGCCTCGCGTCCCCCGCCCGCCAGCTGGTCGCGGCGGGCGCGCCGGGCCGCTCGCTCCATCTGGAGGTGGAGGGCGCGGGCGGCGGCCACTGGTACATCGCGCTCGACTCCCCGGCGGCGATCGGCTCACCGGAACGGGCGGTGGCGCAGGTCGCGATGGACGGCGTCGAGTTCTGCCAGCTGGTGGCGGGCCACATCTCCCCGGAGGAAGCGGCGGCGGGCCAGGACGGCGATCGCGAAGCGATCAAGGACGTCCTGTCGGCAGTGGCGTCACTGAGCCGCCTGTAGAAAGCCCTTCGGGAGGCGCATATAGGCTGGTCAGCACTTGTGTCGTGCACGTTGCCGGGCGGCACGACCCGCCCCCGTGACATGGAGTTCCTCCCTCATGCGCCGTGCGCTTCCGTCCGTCCTGCTCTGCGCCGCGCTGCTGACCGCCGGCTGCGCCACCGTGGAGGCGAAGCCCGGCGCCACCGCCCCGGCCCCGACCCCGACCGCCGTCGCGACGACCCCCGTCGACCAGACCCGCGCGGTACGCGACGCCGTCGCGGCGACCGGCCGGACCAGCGCCCGGTTCTCGTACCGGACGGAGATCGGTACGAGCCCGTCGGCGGCTCCGTACGTCATCACGACCCGCGGCGCCCACGACTTCGCGCGCGACCTCGGCTCTCTCCGTTCGGGCATGGGGACCGTGGCCCAATTCGAGGAGGTACTGACCGCGAAGCGGATCTACCTGCGGGGCACCGTCGGTGAGGAGACGATGCCGTGGTCCTCTCTCGACCGTGCCGACGTCGAGGCCCGCCACGCCCTCCGGGCGCCCGCCAACGACCCCGAGTACACACTGCGGCAGGTCGCCCTGGGTGAGCGGTTCACGCGGGTCGGCGAGGAGAAGCTGAACGGCGCCCCGGTCACGCACTACCGCGGCCACCTCCCGCACGCGGCCCTCACCCTGGAGATGGCCGAGGACCGTCGGGCGCTGGTGGACAAGATCCGCAAGCTCCTGGGCGGCCCGCTCCCCGCGTCCGCCGACGTGTGGGTCGACGGACGGAAGCGGGTCGTGAAGATGCGTCTCTCGATGAACATCGAGGGCATGCCGATCTCCGTCAACACGCTGACGCTCACCGAGCTGGGCAAGCCGGTGAAGGTGACCGTCCCCAGCGCCGACGAAGCCGCCGAGTCGGACGGCTCGATCCTCGGCTGACGGCCCATGGCCGATGGCCGACGGCTGATCGCCGGCGGCCGACCGCCCACCGTCCACCGGGCCGGTGGGTGTGGGTGTTACGCGAAGACCACCGTGCGGCGGCCGTTCAGGAGGATGCGGTGTTCCGCGTGCCACTTCACCGCGCGGGCCAGCGCCTGGCACTCCACGTCGCGGCCGATCGCGACCAGCTGGTCGGGGGTCACCTCGTGGCCGACCCGCTCGACCTCCTGCTCGATGATCGGGCCCTCGTCGAGGTCGGCGGTCACGTAGTGGGCCGTCGCGCCGATCAGCTTCACACCGCGCGCGTGCGCCTGGTGGTAGGGCTTGGCGCCCTTGAAGCTGGGGAGGAAGGAGTGGTGGATGTTGATGATCCGCCCGGAGAGCTGCTTGCAGAGGTCGTCGGAGAGGACCTGCATGTAGCGGGCGAGGACGACCAGCTCGACGTTCTCCTCGCGGACGAGGTCCAGGAGCGTCGCCTCGGCCTCCGCCTTGGTGTCCTTGGTGACGGGGATGTACCGGAAGGGCAGCCCGTACGAGCCGACGAGTTCCTCGAAGTCGGTGTGGTTGGAGACGACGGCGACGATCTCGACCGGCAGCGCGCCGATCCGCGAGCGGAACAGCAGGTCGTTCAGGCAGTGACCGAACTTCGACACCATGAGGACGACCCGCATGCGCTGGTCGGCGCGGTTGATCTGCCAGTCCATCTCGAAGGAGTCGCCGACCGCGGCGAAGCTGGCCCGCAGCTTGTCGACGTTCACCGGCGCCTCGGCCGAGAAGTGGACCCGCATGAAGAAGAGTCCGCTGTCGCGGTCTCCGAACTGCTGACTGTCCTCGATGTTGCACCCGGTGATGAAGAGGTAGCTCGACACGGCGTGCACGATGCCCTGCTTGTCGGGGCACGAGAGGGTGAGGACGTACTGGTCGGTCATCCCGTCAGCCTGCCACACCCGGACGGACCGGGTGACCCACTGTCCGACAGACGGAACGGCGGGGTCAGGACCCGGTCATGATGTGCAGCACGTCCAGGGAGCGCGGAGGCGTGTCGGGGTCCTCCCCGTCGGCCTGCGCGAGGCGTACGTGTGCCTCGCGGGCGGCCCGTACGGCCTCCGGCCACCCGGGGTGCTGCAGATAGGCGGAGACGGGGGCGTCGGGGCCCACCTGGTGCATGATGCGCAGCACCCGGAGGACGGCGACGTCGACGAGGGCGGCCTCGCCGGTGTCGCGGAAGATCGAGCCGACGTATTTCTCGGCGGACCAGTTGTCGAGCCAGGTGTCCTCGACCAGGCGGTAGACGGCGTCGGTGACGTCGCCGTACCCGTCCAGGCCGGCCAGCCAGGTGGTCTCGTGGAACCCGGGGTCGGAGAGCATGTGCAGCGCCGAGCGCACGTTGCTGCGCCAGCGCCACCACGGCATGTCGTTGAGCGGCATGCCGCCCATGGTGGAGGAGCGACGGCCGCGACGGGAAGAGTTAACCGAACCGGAGACTGGACTGGACACGTTTCGATCGTACGTTCCCTTGTCCGGTAACCGGAGCCGCCCCCTCGCAGCCCCCGTAATTCACCTTCACGTCACCCACCGTTGAACCGACCTCACTCCCGCGTTACCCATGAGGCGGAAATGTGCATGCCCATGACCGGTAGGCGACTGACCTCACTCATCGCGTATGTCACGACCGCTGCAGCCGGAGCTTCGTTGCTCACCGGGTGTGGCGTGCTCCCTGGTACCACGGGGGGTTCCAGGGAGCCCGTCACGGTGATGACATGGGCTCCCGACCAGACCCGGGCCACCAATATGCCCGGAATGCCCGCCATGGCGCAGGCCTACGCCCGCTGGGTCAACTCCCAGGGCGGCATCGACGGCCACGAACTGCGCATCCTCACCTGCAACGAGAAGAACACCGCCACCGGCGCCGCCGAGTGCGCCCGCCGGGCCGTCCGCGAGAACGCGGTCGCGGTCGTCGGCTCGTACAGCCAGAACGGGCGGGCCTTCATGGCGCCCCTGGAGGCCGCCGAGATCCCGTACATCGGCGGCTACGGCATCTCCGAGGACGAGTTCACCAGCCCGCTCTCGTACCCCGTCAACGGCGGCCAGGCGGCCCTCATCGCCGGTCACGGCATGCAGCTCGCCGGGGCCTGCCGGACCGTCTCCCTCGTCCGGCCCGACACCCTCGCCGGTGACAAGCTCCCCGAGCTCCTCAACTCCGGTCTGCGCAAGGCGAGCCACCGGGGGGCCGTCGACATCCCCGCCGTCGAGGACGCCGCCGAGTACACCGCACAGGCCACCGCGGCCCGTGAGAAGGCCGGCGAGAAGGACGGCTGCGTCACCGCCGTGCTCGGCGAGCGCACCCAGACCTTCTTCGACTCCTTCCGCCGTCTCCCGGGCCAGGAGGGCGGCGACGACAACGGCGACAACGGCAACGGCGACGGCTCGGGCGACGGCTCGGGCGACGGCTCCGGCTCCGGCTCCGGCGAGAAGAAGAAGGAGGCCGTGCGGATCTCCTCCGTCCTCGGCAGCGTCGGCCAGCCCGTGATCGACCGCACCGGCGGCGCCCACAGCCCCTTCGAGGGCGCGTTCGTCACCGGCTGGTACCCGGAGGCGGCCGACAAGAGCTGGGCGCCGATGCGGAAGGTCATCCAGGAGCACGCCTTCGCCGACAACCGGGTCGACCCGGCCGACGCGGGCGTCCAGACCACCTGGATCGCCTACACGGTCCTCACGGAGGTCATCAAGGGCCTCGACTCCGACGAGATCACGGCGAGCCGGATCGCCCACGCCCTCGACCGGGGCGCGAAGATCGACACCGGCGGCCTGACCCCCACCCTGCGCTGGAAGTACGAGGACATGCTCGGCGCCCCCGGCTTCCCCCGGATCGTCAACCACGAGGTGACGTTCCAGGTGGTCCGCAAGGGGCAGCTGGTGGCGCAGAAGCCCGGCTTCGTCGACGTCGGCGAGACCGTCCTCAGCGCCCCCTGAGCCGCACCTTCCCTACAGCTGGGTGTACGTCCGCTTCTCCAGGCCGTACTTCGCGGCCGTCGGATTCCACAGCGAGGCCGCCTGCTTCTTCGCGGCGGTGGCCTCGCCGCTCTTCTTGTTCGCCTCGGCCAGCTGGTTGGTCGAGCGGGCCTTGCCGCCCTTGCAGGCCTTCTTGGCCTTCATCTGGTCGCCCCAGGCCGCGTAACGGTCGTCCGCGGCCGCCGAGGCCTGCCAGGCCTTGGTGAGCGCCGCCGTCAGCGCGGGGTTGTCCGGGATCTTGTCGACCGACAGCGACCGGAGCTGGGTGACCAGACCCCGGCGCTGCTCGGCGGCGCCCCGCAGGTCGCTCGCGGCCTTGTCCAGGTTCTTGCACTGCTTGATGGACTCGACCGAGCTGATCACCGTGTCGCGGCTGCTGCTGCTGGTCGCGAGGAGCTTGCTCAGCTCCTGCGCCTGCGGCTCCGCCGGGTCGGCCGGCTTCTCGGTGGGCGGCGTCGTCGGCTGACCGGACGGCGCGGCGGAGCTCTCCGCCACGTTCTGGGGGCCCTTCTTGGGGTCCTTGTCCTCGTCGCCGCCGCTGAGCAGCGCACCGGCGCCGAGGCCGACGACGGCGCAGCCGACGACGACGGCGGCGATCAGCGCGACCGGCGACCTGCGGCGCGAGGGCTCCGGCTCGGCGCCGTCGTCGTAGTAGGCGTCCTGGTAGGCGTACTGCTGCGGGGGCGCCGGCGGCTGGTGGTGCTGCTGGTGCTGCGGCGGCTGATGCTGCTGCTGGTACGGGGCCGGCGCGGGCTGCTGGTACGGCGCCGGCGTGGGCTGCTGGTAGGCCTGCGCGTGCGGCTGCTGCGGGGCCTGCGGCGCGCGCGGGGCCTCCGTACGGAAGAGGTTGTCGAACTCGGCGGGCGGCTGGCGCTCACCGGGCTCCTGCGCCGGTACGGGGGCGATGTACTGGGTGGCGTCGGAGGCACCCGCGGACCCGGGGCCCTGCGCCTGGAGCGGCGAGGTGCCCAGGAACTGGGTCTGGCCGCCCCCGCCCTGCTGCGGCGGCACGGGGGCGATGTGCTGGGTGGCCTGCATGTCCCCGGCCGGCGGCGGATAGCCGTACCCGGGCTGCGGACCGGCCTGCGGCATCCCGCCGGGCGCCTGCTGCGGGTACCCGTAGCCGGGCTGCGGACCCTGTGCCTGCGGCATCCCGCCCGGGACCGGGGCCACCGGCGGCATTCCGCCCGGGACCGGCGCTATGTGCTGGGTCGCCTGCATGTCGGCGCCGCCCGGGGCGCCCGGCCCCGGGTAGCCGTAGCCGGGCTGCGGCGCGCCCTGCGGCGGGATCGGCGGCAGGTACTGGGTGGACTGCATGTCGGCGGCGCCGCCCGGCGCCGCCTCCGGAGGCAGGGGCTGCGCGGGCGGCAGCGGCTGCCCGCCCGGCGCTGCGCCGGCGGGACCCCAGGCGCCACCGTACGGCTGTGCTCCCCCTTGGGCGTTCTGCGCGGGGGGCACCGCCGGGTACTGCGGCTCCGGACCCTGTCCGTTCTGCGTCACCGGGACTCCTACTGATGGACCTACGGAATCGTCGGCTCACGCTACCGGGTGCGCCCGGGGCTCCGCACACACGTGTGAGCCCGGTTACACCACCTTCTCGAACGGCACCGCTCCCATCAGGGCCTAAGCGGCATACAGCTCCATCCGTGCCCCGAACTCCCGTACCACCGCCTCCCCCGCGTAAGGCTCCAGGCGCTCCCGCAGATCGTCCAGGTACTCCGCGCCCCTCGACGACCGCAGCGTGCCGAGCAGTTCGAGCGCCCGCGTTCCCGTCCGGCAGGCCTGCTCGACCTCCCGCTGCTGGACCTGCGCCGAGGCGAGCAGGGCCAGGCCGATCGCCCGGCGCCGCGCGCGGGTCTCCGGGTGCCCGGCGATCGACTCCTCCGCGGCCCGCGCCGCCTCCGCCGCGTTCCCCAGGTCCCGGTGGCAGTGGGCCAGTTCGTCGGCGAGGTACGCGTGGTCGAAGTGGGCGATCCACGCCGGGTCGTCGCCCGACTCCGGATCGGCCTGCTCCAGGGCCCGTACAGCACGGCCCGCCGCGGTCTCGAAGGCGCTGACGTCCCCGAGCAGCGCGTGCCCGCGCGCCTCGGCCGCGAGGAACATCGCCTCGGCCCGCGGCGGCACCTTCCCGCGCGCGCCCTCCTGCGCCGCCCGCGCCAACTGGGCGATCTCCCGGGGGTTTCCGAGCTGGGCGGCGAGGTGGCTCATCGAGGCGGCGAGGACGTACCCGCCGTAGCCCCGGTCACCGGCCGCCTGCGCGAGCCGCAGCGCCTGGATGTAGTACCGCTGGGCAAGGCCCGGTTCGCCCGTGTCCACCGCCATGTACCCGGCGAGCTCGGTCAGTCGGGCGACCGCCGCGAACAGCTGCCGGCCGACCGCCTCCCGGTACGAGCCGGACAGCATCCCCGACACCACGCTGTTGAGGTAGTGGACGACCACCGGCCGCACGTGCCCGCTGCCGAACCGCCGGTCGAGGTCGACGAGCGCCGCCGTCATCTCCCGTACGGCCGCCACGTCCGCGACCCCGACGCGCGCGCCCGCCATCCGGGCCACATGCGCGTCGGGCCCGGTGATCAGCCAGTCCCGGCTGGGCTCGACGAGCGCGGAGGACGCGACCGTGGAGCCGGAGAGGAAGTCGCGGCGGCCCACGTCGCTGCGCCACAGCTCGCAGACCTGCTCGATCGCCCCGGGCACGGTCGGCGCGAACTGGAGCCCCACGCCGGCCGCGAGGTTCCGGCCGTTGGCCATGCCGACCTCGTCGATCGTGACCGTACGGCCGAGCTTGCGGCCCAGCGCCTCGGCGATGATGCCCGGGGCGCGCCCGCGCGGCTGCTGCCCGCGCAGCCAGCGCGCCACCGACGTCTTGTCGTACCGCAGGTCGAGTCCGCGCTCCGCGCCGACCATGTTGACCCTGCGGGCGAGGCCGGCGTTGGAACAGCCGGCCTCCTGGATGAGCGCCTGGAGCCGTTCGTTGAGCTGACGCGGAACGAGTGGCCTGGCTGCCATGAGTACCCCCTGAGGCCGTGCGGTGATCACTGGAGGAGTGATCACTGCCCGGTGGATATCCGGTCAATGCCGATGTGAACACGCGAAACCGGACACGTCGGCCGCGACTTCGCCGCCGGCGCCCCCACCTGTGCGTACCCACCCCCCGCTCCCCGGCCCCCCGCGCGCCCCCGCTCGTGCACCGATGCGCCCCGCGTGCAGGATCGATGCCTCACACCGCTCGGGCCCCTGGCCGTAACCCCAGGTGGCGGCGGAAGTTGTGTTCACCGTGGAAGAGACCATCGGAGTCACGGAAGCCGCACAGATCCCCAAGCAGCGAGGCGAGCAGCTGCTGGACAGCGCCGTGCGGTACGCGGAAGAGCGGCACTGGGACGTGTTTCCCGGGACCTGGCTGGAGGCCGTCGAGGGCAGGGAGCGCTGCTCCTGCGGCGCGGACGCGTGCGCCGTGCCCGGCGCCCACGCCGTCAGGCCCGACTGGTCGACCCAGGCGACCGGCAGCGGGGTCGGCGCCCGGCGCATGTGGTCGAAGCAGCCGAAATCGTCGATCCTGCTGCCGACGGGCCGCACGTTCGACGCGATCGAGGTGCCCGAGTCCGCCGGGTTCCTGGCGCTCGCCCGGATGGAGCGGATGGAGCTGACGCTCGGCCCGGTGACCTGCACCCCGGACCGCCGCATGTACTTCTTCGTCCTGCCCGGCGCCGCGACCAAGGTGCCGGACCTCGTCCGCAAGCTCGGCTGGGTCCCGGCCGCCATCGACCTCACCACCCGCGGCGAGGGCCACTACGTGGCGGCCCCGCCCACCCGCATCGGCGGCAGCGGCGCGGTGCAGTGGGCCCGGCGCCCCACCCCGGCGAACCGCTGGCTCCCCGACGCGGAGGAACTGATCAGCGCCCTCGCCTACGCGTGTGGCCGGGAAGCGGCGGAGGCGAGGAGCCGGACGTCCTGACCCTGGGTCCCCGCGGGCCCCACCCTTAGGGTGGGGCCCGTAAGACACACGGGGACGAACGAGGGGCTGACAGACCATGCCTGACCAGGCATTTGACGGAGCGTTCGACAAGACGGGCGCCGCACCGGGGGACGGTGCGGTGCCCGCTGTGCGTGTCGAGGGCTTGTGGAAACGATTCGGCCAGCAGATCGCGGTGAACGGGATCGACCTGGTCCTGCCCGCGGGCAAGTTCATCGGGCTCGTGGGGCCCAACGGCGCCGGCAAGACCACCACCCTCTCGATGATCACCGGCCTGCTCCGCCCCGACCAGGGCCGCATCCAGGTCGCCGGACACGACGTATGGGCCGATCCGGAGTCGGTCGCCCAGGTCAAGGCCCGGATCGGCATCCTGCCGGAGGGCCTGCGGCTCTTCGAGCGACTCTCGGGCCGTGAACTCCTCGCGTACAGCGGCCGGCTGCGAGGGCTGCCCGGCGCCGAGGTCGACAAGCGGGCCGCGCAGCTCCTCGACGTGCTCGACCTGACCGGCTCGCAGAACAAGCTGGTCGTCGACTACTCGACCGGTATGCGGAAGAAGATCGGGCTCGCGGCGGCGCTGCTCCACAACCCCGAGGTGCTCTTCCTCGACGAGCCCTTCGAGGGCGTCGACCCGGTCTCCGCGCAGACCATCCGCGGGGTCCTGGAGCGGTACACCTCCTCCGGCGCCACCGTCGTCTTCTCCAGCCACGTCATGGAGCTGGTCGAGTCGCTCTGCGACTGGGTCGCCGTGATGGCCGCGGGCCGGATCCGCGCACAGGGCACGCTCGCCGAGGTACGGGGCGACGCGCCCTCGCTCCAGGCCGCGTTCCTGGAACTGGTCGGCGCGAACGGACGCGAGGCGGCGGGCGACTCGCTGGACTGGCTGGGCGGCGGGGCGCAGCGATGAACGCCTTCCCGACCACGACCACCACCGGCACCACGGCCACGGCCGGTCCCGTCCCCTCCCTCACCTCCGTCTTCGTGCGGCTCAAGTTGAGCCTGCTGCGCAACGGGCTGCGGCAGTCGAGCGGGCGTACGGCCGCGTACATCGTGTCCATCGTCCTCGGAGCGCTCTTCGCCGCGGCCCTGCTGCTGTCCTTCGTGCTCATGCGGGGCAGCGCCGATGCCGACAGCATCGCGATCCTCATCACGGGGGCGCTCGCGCTCTCCTGGACGGTGATGCCGCTGTTCATCCCGAGCGGCGACGAGACCCTCGACCCGTCGCGACTCGTCATGCTGCCGCTGCGGCCGCGGCCGCTGGTCCGGGCGCTGCTCGTGGCCTCCCTCGTGGGTATCGGCCCCGTCCTCACCTTCGTCCTGGTCCTGGGCGCGGCACTGTCCGTCGCGCACGGCGCGGCCGGCACGGTCGTCGCCGTCCTCGCCGTCCCCCTCGTGACCGTCACGTGCGTGGCGCTGTCCCGGGCCGTGGCCGCCGCCAACGTCCGGCTCCTCACCTCCCGCAAGGGCCGGGACCTGGCGCTGCTCAGCGGTCTGATCATCGCGGTCGGCATGCAGGTCGTGAACTTCGCCGCCCAGCGCCTGGGCCAGGCCGGCGGCCTGGAGTCGCTCGAACCGGCGACGGCCGTCGTCGGCTGGCTGCCGCCGGCCGCCGCGATCGGCGCGGTCGACTCCGCGAGCCAGGGCGACTACGTGGTGGCGGCGGTCCGGCTGCTGCTCACGGCGGCCACGCTCGCGGGACTCGGGTACTGGTGGCAGCGGAGCCTGGTGCGGCTGATGGTGGAGCCCGACGGCTCGACCATCGGCGCGGCCTCGGACGCGTCCGTCCGTGCCAAGTCCGACCGTACGGGGCTGCTCGGCCGGATCCTCCCGGACGGGCGCACGGGCGCGGTCATGGAGCGCAGCCTGCGCTACCTGTGGCGCGACCCGAAGACGAAGGCCGGGGCCGTGACCTCGCTCGCGCTCGGCCTGATCGTCCCGCTCGTCAACGCGCTCCAGGGCACGGGCTCGATCTACTGGGCGTGCTTCGCCTCCGGCATGCTCGGCATGCTGATGTACAACCAGTTCGGGCAGGACACCTCGGCGTTCTGGATGGTCGCCCAGACCATCTCCACGACGGCCGACGCGTACGCCGAACTCCGGGCGCGGACCCTGGCCCTGCTCATGGTCACCCTCCCGTACGCGGTCTTCGTCACGGTCCTCACGGTCGCCGTCCTGGGCGAGTGGTCGCGGCTCCCGGACGCCGTCGGCCTGGCGCTCGCCCTGCTCGGCGCGATGCTGGCGACGGGCTCGGTGGCCTCGGCCACCTTCCCGTACTCGATCCCGCAGGACAGCGGCTACAAGAACGTGGCTCCGGGACAGGGCGCTCTGGCGTGGATCTCGATCCTCGGCGGCATGCTCACGGCCCCGCTGCTGTGCGCCCCGCTGATCGGCGGGACGATCTACCTCCACCTCTCCGACCAGGAGTCCCTGCTCTGGCTCCTGCTCCCGGCCGGCACGCTCTACGGCGCGCTCCTCGTCTGGGCGGGCCTGAAGGTGGCGGCACCGCGGACGGCGAGGCGGCTGCCGGAGATCCTGGCGGCGGTCAGCAAGGGGTAGGTGCGCCGGGTGGCGCGTGCAGTACGTCGATGGCCCGCCCGGATCCGTCCGGGCGGGCCATCGACGTAGTCGGTCAACCGGTGAAGGCCTCGGGACCGAAGCGGCCCCACACCACGAACCCGATGAGGACGATGTAGGCCAGGTCCACGCCCACGAGCTTCAGCTCCCGACGCCGGATCCGGACGATCACCGCTCCCACCATGACCAGCAGCAGCCCGACGGCGGCCAGCGGCACGAGGACCGGTGCGATGCCGAGCACCGCGGGCAGGACCAGACCCAGGGCGGCCAGGGCCTCCAGGGCCCCGATGGCCTTGACTCCCCCGTCGCTGAAGTCCTCGACCCACTGCCCGCTCGGCCCCGCGGCGGCGATCTTCGTCTTCGGGGTGACCAGCTTGTACCCGCCGCCGGCGAGGTAGGCGAGCGCGAGCAGTCCGGTGACGATCCACAGGGCGAGGTTCATGGAGTTCTCCTTCAACCGTTACGGGGGGGGAGGCGCGGGCGCGGCTAGGCGTACTGGCCGGGCTGGTAGCCGCCGGCGGGCTGCTGGATCATGACGTTGGCCCGGTTGAAGGCGTTGATGAGCGCGATCTGGGAGACCAGGGCGGCGAGCTGGTCCTCGTCGAAGTACTTGGCGGCGTTGGCCCATGCCTCGTCCGTGACGCCGCCGGCGCCGTCGGCGAGGCGGGTGCCCTGTTCCGTCAGCTCCAGGGCGGCGCGCTCGGCGTCGGTGAAGACGGTGGCCTCGCGCCAGGCGGCGACGAGGTGGAGCCGTATCGGGGTCTCCCCGGCGGCGGTGGCGTCCTTGGTGTGCATGTCGAGGCAGAAGCCGCACCCGTTGATCTGGCTGGCGCGGATCCTCATCAGCTCCACGGTGGCGGCCGGCAGCGACGCGTCCGCGAGCACCTTGCCCGCCGCGATGATGTGCTTCCAGGCCTTGACGGCGACCGGGCTGTCGAACATGTTCAGGCGAGCGTTCATGGCGGGTTCCTCCATCGTCGGTCGGTGACTACACCCCCAGGACGGAACGAGCTCGCCGAGATGTGACATCCCGGAATGTGACCCGCGTCACCCCGGTTGCCGGGCCGCCGGATCAGGGTCAACCAGCCCTGGCCGGAGGGCCGTTGGGTACGGGCTCCGGCGGGCAGCCCCTTGGTTCCGGTGGCGATCGCTTCCTCGACGCTCGCGCCGGTCGGCTTCGCACCGGTCAGATCGGCGCCCGCCACCGCCTCCTGGACGCCGGGCGCGCTCGTCGCCGTCCCCACGACCGTGGAGGTGACCGGGCAGCCGTCGAACCGGTCCGAGCGGTCCGAGCGGTCCGCGGGAGCTACGGCCGGTAGTAGGCGTCGATCGGCGCGCGCGCCTCGTCGAACAGTGCCGGGCCCTCCTGCGCCACCGCCGGCCAGGCGCCCGACTGCGGGTTGAGTTCGACGAGTTGCTCGGTGGAGAGGGCATGGACGACCCGGCCGATCCCGGAGCGGACGATGCCGCCGGCGCACATGCCGCAGGGCTGGCAGCTGGTGTACAGGGTGACCCGTGCGGCCGTCTCCGGGTCGAGCTCGCGGGCCGCCCAGCGGGCGAGCTTCAGCTCCGGGTGGGCGGTGATGTCGTCGTCGCGCCGCACCGTGTTGTGGGCCTCGGCGAGCACGGTGCCGTCCGGGCCGGCCAGCAGGGAGCCGTACGGTGCGTCGCCCAGGGTGACGGCATGGGCCGCGATGCCGATGGCGCGCCGCAGCAGGGTCTCGTCGGCGGTGGTGATCACGATGCACTCCTCCATCGGGTGGCCACGGCGGTGAGCGCCTGCCAGGCCTGGTCGGGCCGGCGGGTCTCCTCCGGATCTCCGTGGTACGGGTCGAACACGACCGTGTCGGCACCGAGCAGGCGGAGCTGCTCAAGGTCGTCGAGGATCTGCTCGACGGTGCCGACACCGGCGGGCCGTTCGGGGTCGTCGACCGGTTTGTCGGTCAGGCGAAGGGCGATGCGGGGCGCGAATGCCGGCAGCGAGTGCTCCGACAGGACCGAGCGCATTCGGGCCAGGGGGAGCCGCAGCGGGTGCCAGGCGTCGCCGAACCTGACGGTACGCCGGATCGCCGCCTCGCTGTGGCCGCCGACCCAGACGGGGACCGGGGTGTGGACCGATGCGGGGATTGGGTCGTGGACTTGGTCGTGGACCGGGGCGGGGATTGGGTCGTGGACTTGGTCGTGGACCGGGGCGGACACCGCAGCCGTCGTGGTGGTCTCCGCCTGCGCGCGCCAGGTGTCCCGCAGGGTGCCCAGGTATGCGTCGGTGAGCTTGCCTCGCCGGGTGAACGGCACGCCGAGCGCCTCGAATTCCTGACGCGCCCAGCCGACGCCGACCCCGAGGACGAACCGGCCGCCACTGAGCTGCTGGAGGTTGGTCGCCATGCGTGCCACCAGGAGCGGATGCCGGTAGGGCAGCACCAGGACGGTGGTGCCCAGCCGGAGCCCGGTGGTGATGCCGGCCAGCCAGGACAGCGTGGTGAACGGCTCGTAGAACGGCTCCGGGTACCGCTCGGCCACGTCCGGGGTGACAGCCACGTGATCCGACACCATCAGGAGGTCGAAGCCGAGTCCCTCCACGGTCCGCGCCCACTCGCGCAGGACGCCGGGATCGGTCCCGGGTCCGAAGTTCGGGACGTTGACGCCTAGTTGCATGGCCCGAGGCTATCCCTGCGACAGCGGGATACGGAACTGGAAACTCCCGGTGATGCAGGACTTCTCCCGTGCTTCTGCCGGTAGCATCGCGATATGGCCGCGAATCTTGACGAAGTCGACTGGGCGATCATCGAGCAGCTGCAGCAGGAGGCCCGTATCTCCCTGAGCGAGTTGGGGAGGCGGGTGAAACTCAGCTCCTCGGCCACCACGGAACGGGTGCGGAACCTGGAGGCGTTGGGCGTCATCACCGGCTATCACGCCGTGGTGAACCTGGCCAAGGTCGGCTATCCCGTACTCGCCGTCGTCCGGCTGAAGTACCCGGGCAACCACCACCAGCCGCTGCGGCGGCTGCTCGCCGAGCGCCGGGAGATCCTGGAGTGCCTGCGCACCACCGGCGACGACTGCTACACCCTGAAGGTGGCCGCGACCTCCATGGAACACCTGGAGACCCTCATGGACGAGCTGGCCGGCTTCGGCAGCACGACCACCAGCGTCGTCTACAGCCAGACACTCCCTTACCGCGGACCTTCCCGCGTCCGGGACTCCGGATAACGGGCCGCCGCAGCGGCGAGGCGGCTAGGCGGCGAACGTCCCGGGCGGCGAGGGTGGCCGTGTCCGGATCTTCGGCAACGACCCGGCCGTCGCGCCAGTCCGGCCGCACGGGCGGCCCGCAACTCGCGTGCGCGGGGCCCGATCGTCGCGCACCGTGAGCATGAACACCGATGATCTTGCCCTCCGGCGTGCGGAGGCCTCCGACGCGACCGCCGTGGCCGACGTGTGGCTGCGTTCCTTCGGCGCCGCGCTGCCGACCGTGCGCCGCGCGCACGGCGACGACGCGGTGCGGAGCTGGTTCGCCCACGTGGTCGTGCCGCACCACGAGACCTGGGTGGCGGTCGCCGAGCCCGGCGTGGTGGGGCTGCTGGTGCTCGACGGCGGGGACGAGGAGGGCGGCGAGGACGGTGGGCACCTGGAACAGCTCTACCTCGACCCGTCGTGGCGCGGCCGAGGCCTCGGCGACCGCTTCATGGACCTGGCCAAGCGGCAGCGGCCGCGGGGGCTGGACCTGTGGACGTTCCAGGTCAACGCCCCGGCGCAGCGGTTCTACGAGCGGCACGGCTTCGTCGCGGTGGAGTGGACGGACGGCCTGCGCAACGAGGAACGCGAGCCGGACGTCCGCTACGCCTGGCGGCCCCGCTGAAGCACCTGGCGGTGTCAGCAGATCGTGCCGGGCCGGGCCTCGGTGGCCTTGAGCAGATCCCGCAGCAGGCCGAAGTCGATGTTCTCCGGCCTGCGGAACCGCAGGCACCCCTTGCCCATGTCCTGCCCGGTCAGCCGTTCCTCGAACGCCTCACAGACGTCACCGCGCATGAGATAGAACGAGATGTACTGCTTCTGGCTGGCAAACGCGATCTCGCAGGCGCCGTCCCGCTCGTATGCGGGCATCCCGTACGCCATGACCTCGTCGAAGCCCACCAGCTCCTCGCGGCACAGCTGCCGCACCTTGGCCAGCGCGGTCCTGCGTTCTTCAGGGACCTCGGTCAGGTAGCCGTCGACATCGCTTGCCTTGCTCTGCACCATTCCGTGAGGCTATGCCGGATTCACGGCCCTCATCAACAGGTCCCACACCCCCTAGCCCCGGGCCGTGTCCGACGGTGGCGCCTCGGCGACGAAGAACAGGAAGCCGATCTTGGTCGAGAGGGCCTGGAACTCGTCCGGGAACAGCTCACGGGCGGCCGGGTGTAGCTGGTCCTGGATCGCGGGTCGACCACGTGCAGGGCCGTGTCGGCACCGAGCCGCCGCCTGGCCAGCTCCAGCATCCCGGCGCTGGAGTCGATGCCGGTGACGTGGGCGCCTCGGTCGCGCAGTGCCACGGACAGGGGGCCCGAGCCGCAGCCGGCGTCCAGGATCCGACGGCCGGCCACGTCTCCGGCGAGGGCCAGCACCGCGGGCCGCTCGTAGTACGCGTCTACGTTTCACACGATCCGCTGGACAGGAGCGGTGAGTTGAGGCTGTCCGGACGCCGCCGGGATCAGACTCCGACGGCTCCGTCGATCCGTTCCCGGATCAGGTCGGCGTGCCCGTTGTGACGGGCGTACTCCTCGATCATGTGAATGAGCACCCAGCGCAGGGAGACCGTGCCGCGCCACGCGTCCTGGCCCTCGACGTCCAGGTGCGCGGCCCCGGTCACGAAGGCTTCCGCGAAGGCGACTTCGTCGTGCCAGGCCGCCCAGGACTCCTCGACGGTCTCGGGTTCGGGGCCACTGCCGTCGAAGTCGCCCTCGGGGGTTTCCGGGGAGGAGAAGCGCAGCTCGATGTCCTGGCCGGCGAGGACGGCCCGGAACCAGCGGCGCTCCACGTCGGCGAGGTGCCGGACGAGGCCGAGCAGGGAGAGCGAGGACGGGGACACGGAGCGCAGGGCCAACTCCGCCTCCAGTCCTGAGCACTTCAGCTTCAGGGTGGCCCGCTGAGCATCCAGCATCGCGACGAGCATGGCCCGCTCGTCGCCGGTCGCGGGGCCGCCGAACCGGCCCTCGCTGCCGGTACCGGTGAACAGTTCGATCCGTCGGTCAGGAATCTTCATGCCCGCATCATGATCTCCGGATGGCCGCCCACGGAAGCGCGAGCCACCCGAAACGGCGGTGGAGAAACGCCCTTGCGCGCCGTTGCCGTGCTGTCGAACCGAGCGGTCTGACCGAGGACTTGGCATTGAACACCGTGCGAGACCTCCCGGCCCCCGCAGGCCGCGAGATCATCCGTTCACCAGCCTGCGCCGAACGCCTCGGCTAGATTTCCGACGTGGACGCGCTGACCTCTGAAGACCCGACGCACGTGGGCCCGTACCGCCTCATCGCCCGCCTGGGGGCGGGCGGTATGGGGCTGGTCTACCTCGGTCGCTCCGACATGGGCCGTACGGTCGCGGTCAAGGTCGTACAGGCCGAGTTCGCCGCCCAGCCCGAGTTCCGCAGGCGCTTCGCCCGCGAGGTGGCGGCGGCCCGGCGGGTGGGCGGGAACTGGACGGCGGATGTCCTCGACGCGGACACGGACACCGAGGTCGCGGTGCCGTGGGTGGCCACGCAGTACATCGCCGGGCCCGACCTGACCACCGTCGTCGCCCGCGACTTCGGCCCGCTGCCCGAGCACTCGGTGCGCGTTCTCGCCAACCGGCTCGCGCTCGCGCTGCAGGTCGTGCACGACGCGGGCCTGATCCACCGCGACCTCAAGCCGTCCAACGTCCTGGTGACGGTGGACGGGCCCCGCGTCATCGACTTCGGCATCGCGCGGGCGATGGACAGCCTGGCCGGCGACAGCCTGCACACCCGCACCGGCATGTTGATCGGCTCGCCCGGTTTCATGTCGCCGGAGCAGGTCCGGGGCCTCGAACTCACCCCTGCCAGCGATGTGTTCTGCCTCGGTGCCGTCCTCGTGTACGCCTCCACCGGGCGTCTCCTCTTCGGCGCCACCGACACCGGCCTGAACGCGCACCTCTTCCGGGTCGCCGAGGAGGAGCCCGACCTCACGGACGTACCGGATTCCCTCCTCGGTCTCGTACGTACCTGCCTGGAGAAGGACCCGGCCAAGCGGCCCACTCCTCCGCAGATCGCCGCACAGACGGGCGGGGACGACGGCGGGGTCTGGCTTCCGGGGGAGGTGCTGGTCCAACTGGGGCGCCATGCGGCCCAGTTGCTGGACTACGTTCCTGCGGCTCGTGCCGAAGCACCCCCGACCTCGCCCGCGACGGAGCCGGCTTCCGGCACCCCGGCCTCCCCTGCGTACACCCCGACCACCCCGTCCACCCCGACCCCCGTCTCCGCTCCCGCCTCCACCCCGCCCCCCTTCTCCGCCTCCGCCCCGACCGCTCCGGCCCACGGCGTACCCGCTCCGTCCCCCCGCCGTCGGGGAACCCTGGCGGTGATCGTGCTGGCACAGCTGGCGGCGCTGCTCGGGGCGACGACCGCGCATCTGGACCACTACGAGCGTGACAGCCCGGAGTCGTACGTCTTCGGGGTCGCCTTCGCCGCACTGCTGTTCCTCGGCGGGCACCTCGCCGACCGCGTGGGCGGCAGACGGACGTTGGTCATCGGGCTTTCGGGACTCGCGGCGGCCGCGGTGCTCGGCGGCACGGGCGGCGCCGACTACCCCGCCGTGCTGATCACGGCCCGCGCCCTGCAGGGCGGCTTCGGCGCGCTGGTGACGGCGGCGGCGCTCGCCCTGGTGACCACCGCCTTCCCCGAACCGAAGGAACGGAGGAAGGCGTTCGGGGTCTACGCCACGGTCAGCCTCGGCGGGCCGGTGCTCCAGATGGTCACGACCGGATCGACGGGCCTGGGCGTGGACCTGGCCGTCGTCACGGTCCTCGCCCTGATCGCCCTGGCCGCCACGCGCGTCCTGCCGCACGACCTCACGGACCGCCTGGACCGCACTGGTACCCGGTTCGACGTACCGGGCGTCCTGCTCAGCGCCCTCGGGGTCGCCGCCCTCGGCTACGGCTTCGCCAACGCCTCGCCGAACTGGAACAACGCCCTGGTCGTGGGCCCGCTCGTGGTGGGTCTCCTCCTCTGCGCGGCGTTCCTGTGGCGGCAGAGCGTCGCGTCGAACCCGCTCCTTCCGTCGTACGTCCTCAAGGAGCGCAACAGGCTCGGCGGCTTCCTCACGATGGTGCTCGCCGGCGCCGGCGTCCTCGCCCTGGTCCCGGCCCTGGCCCGCATCCTGATGTGGTCCCTCGACCACTCCGTGTCCGGGGCCGGGCTGGCCATGTTGCCCATGGTCGCCGCGATCGCCATCAGCGCCTCCCTGATCGCCCCCCGTCTGCTGAACCGCTCCGTGGCGCCCCGCGTCCTCATCGTCGCGGGCTTGGTGATCACACCGCTCGGGGTGGCCCTGGGCATCGTCGGCATCGAGAGCGGCGTCGGAAGAATGGGGCTGCAACTGTCCATGACCCTCGCGGGCCTAGGTGCCGGCCTGGCCTTCATGCCGATCTTCGCCACCGTGACGGCCGCCGGGACCGCCACCGGGCTCCACCGCCACTCGGGCGGCGCCTCGGCCGCCCTCCTCACCGCTCAGGCGGTGGGCGGCGGCCTCGGCGCGGCGCTGGTCGGCAGTGTCGGCGCACCTCCCTGGTGGGCGGTCCTCTGCACCCTCCTCGCGGCCCTGATCGCCGGCCTCATGGTGACGGGCAGGGACCTTGTCCCTACCGGCGTACAGCTCGCGCCGAACCACCGGCCGTGAGGAGAGGGACGCTTCAGACGAGGTTCGTCAGGAGGTCCGCGAAGATGCGTGGACGGCTGAAGTAGCCTACGTGCGAGGCCGTGAGGGTGTGCACGTCGAAGGGGTGGTGCGGGGTCAGCGCGTCCGCCGTGCGGATCATGTGGTCCTGGACCGCCAGGGGCAGGCTCCGGTCGGCGGTGAGCCGGACGTACGTGTGCGGCACCCGCCCCCACGTGTCGGCCCGGACCAGCGCCCCCGGTTCCATCGCCGAGTAGGTCTCGTCCGGGTCCAGGGAGTCGAGCAGCAGCCGGAACTGGTGGTCGGTCGAGTCGGCCATGACGGCGGCCTTCAGCGCCGCGAACACGTCCGGATCGGAGTGGGCGGCCCGCCAGTTCAGCCGGACGACGCCCGGATCGCCTACGCCCGGCACGGCGATCCGGGCCACTGCGGCGTCCAGGAGGTTGTCGTCGACGACGTCCCACGGCTCGGTGAGCATGGCCGGATCGCTGAGGCAGAGCGCGGAGAGGTAGACCACCCGGTCGAGCAGCTCCGGTGCGGTGTTGGCGACGGCGCTGATCGTCAGGCCGCCGAGGCTGTTGCCGACCAGGACGATCGGCCCCGACGCGGCGAGCCGCCGCAGGGTGTCCACCACGTGGCGCACGTTGTCCTTCAGCGTGACCCCGCGCAGCGCGGAGGGCGCGGCGGCGAGGGCCGTGACGTCCTGGGGTTGCCGGTAGTAGGCGGCAGGGGTGTCGGCGAGGTCGCCGTGACCGGGCAGGTCGACGGCGTGCGAACGATAACCGAGCAGGGCCAGCTCGTTCTGCAGCGGGCCCCAGGCCCGTGCGTTGCTGGAGCCGCCGTGAACGCATACGAAAACGGGGCGCGAGTCTGCGCGCATGGTGAAGATCCTCGTCATCCTGAGGCGAAGTGTGAGCGGTGAACCTGGGCGTGGGACCCCGTGCCGGCGGCGGCCGGCATCGCGGTCAGCGCGTCGACCGACCGCGCAGGGCCTGCCAGTTGTGGATGACGGAACACATGCGTGCGACCGTAGCAGCAGGAGCTGGAGGACGTCGGGCAATTAACGGCCGTGCGCCCCGGACGGCGCTGGTGCTCACTTCCTCACCCGACCCGACCGAGGAAGGGATGGGCGACGAGCGCAGCTGAGTTTGCCCCTGGGGTCGACCAGGGCAAGATCGCGTGCAGTGACGAGCGGTCGGAGGCGGCAGCATGGCCAGGGACATCCAAGTGACGTACGACTGCGCCGATCCGCGCGCCCAGGCGGAGTTCTGGGCCGCGGCGCTGGGCTATCGCACCCAGCCGCCGCCCGAGGGCTTCGCCGACTGGCCGTCCGCGCTGACGGCGCAGGGCGTACCTCCCGAGCTCCAGAACCTCCGGGCCGCCATCACGGATCCGGCGGGCAAGGGCCCTCGCCTGTACTTCCAGAAGGTCCCGGAGGGCAAGACGGTGAAGAACCGCGTGCACCTCGACGTGCGCGCCGCGCCCGGACTGACCGGGGACGAGCGGATGGCCGCGCTGGCCGAGGAGGCCCTCAGGCTGGAGGCGCTGGGAGCGAAGGAGCTGTACCGGTTCGAGGCCAACGCCATGGACGAGTCGATGATCGCGATGGCCGACCCCGAGGGCAACGAGTTCTGCCTGGACTGAGCGGCCGATCCCCGACCCCGGACGTCAGCCCGGGTTGGGGCGAAGGCCGGGGCTGACTCCTCCCACGGCGAAGGCCCCCACCCCCGAGTTCGGGGATGGGGGCCTTCCATCGTCAGACGCGGCGGATCAGAACGCGCCGTTCAGGTTCCACCAGCTGTCGGTCTCCGGGAAGCCCGCTTCGAGCTTGCCCGTGCCGGTGCCCGAGTAGAGCACCAGGGCGCCCTCGCCGCGGAACACGTTGGAGGAGTAGCTGCTGCCGGAGATCGCGGCCAGGTCGTTGTGACCGTCGCCCTCGAAGTCGCCGACGGCGAGGAGGGAGGCCATGACGTTCCAGCCGCCGGCGCCGATCAGGACGCGGGCCCCGAGGGCCCCGGTCTTGCCCGGGTAGAGCCAGAGCTTGCCCGTGGCCGCCTCGCGGGCGATCAGGTCGGCCTTGCCGTCGCCGTTCATGTCGCCCGGCGCCGCCAGGGTGTTCATGACGTTCCAGCCACCCGCACCGATCAGCTTGCGCGCGCCGAGGGTGCCCGTGGACGTGCCCGGGTAGAGCCACAGCTTGCCCGTGGACTTCTCGACGGCGAGGACGTCCGAGCGGCCGTCGCCCGACAGGTCACCGAAGGCGGTGATGCTGTTCATGACGTTCCAGCCGCCGCTGCCGATGAGCTTGCGGGCGCCGAGGCTGCCGGTGCCGGTGCCGGGGTAGAGCCACAGCTTGCCGGTGGCCGTCTCGCGGGCGATGACGTCCTCGCGGGCGTCGCCGGTGAAGTCGCCGTGGCGGGTGAGGGCGTTCATGACGTTCCAGCCGCCCGCGCCGACGAGCTTGCCCGTCCCGTTGCCGGGCAGGAACCAGAGGCGGCCCGCCTTGTCGCGGACGAGGATGTCCGACGTGCGGTCGGCGTTCAGGTCGCCGAAACCGGCCGCCTTGGTGGCTTCACCCGCGTGCCAGACCGGGTACGGGTCCATGGCGCACTCGCGCTCGGTGGGGACGAACTTCACCGAGCTGACCGAGTTGCTGCCGGGACCGCCCCACTCGGTGCCCGAGGGGTTCGGGTCCATGACGCCGACGTTGCCTTCGAGGCCGTGGTTGGCGTCGTCGTACAGGCAGGCGAACTTGTTCGTGCGGTTCACGACCGACCGGAACGTGTTGTCCCAGCCGCCGAGCGTCGCCACGCTCGTGTTCGTCTTGTACATCGTGCCGGTGCCGTTGTCGGTCTTCCAGGCACAGAAGTAGCCCGACGGGCAGTCGCTGATCGCGGCCTGGGCGGGCGCGGCGCCCGCGCCCAGGAGCCCGGCCGAGCTGAGCCCCAGCGCCGTGGCCACCGTGGCCAGGCGCCGCAGCAGAGATGTGCGCATGCAGTTCCTCCCTGAGGCGGCGCGGAGAAGGCCTCGAACGCGCCGCGAGAGGGACCGTACCCTGCCGGGCTCTCGCGCCCGGAGGGGGGTCGCCCTTCCCCCCAGGAGGGCGGTCTACGAGGTGAGGACGCCGTTCAGGAAGGGTCCGACCGCCTCGCGCCAGGCGTCCGGGTGCTCGTAGTGGAGGAGGTGGCCCGCGTCGGGGATCTCCGCATACGCCCCGCGGGGCAGCACCCGGACCATCTCCTGCGCCTCGGCACGGCCCAGCTCGCCGTCCAGGCCGCGGACGACCAGCGTCGGGCAGCGGACCTGGGCCAGCGACTCCCAGTGGGCGTCGTGCACCCAGGTCTCTCGGGAGGTCAGCATCTGCTCCGGGTCGAAGACCGGGCGCCAGCCGTCCGGGTGCTCGGCCATCACCTCGGCGAAGAAGGCACCCCGGGCGGGGTTGGGCCGCTCCACCCACGGGTCCTCTTCGCCGAACCAGCTGCGGGCGGCGTCGAGCGAAGGGAACGGGGCCGGCCAGCGGCGGAACCAGTCCCGCCACTCGCGCTGCGAGGCCGCGCCGAGCGCCGAGGCACGCATGTCGCAGATGACCAGGGCGTGAACGAGGTCGGGGCGCTCTGCGGCGAGCTGCCAGGCCGTGAGGGCGCCCATGGAGTGGCCGATCAGGGTGACAGGGCCGAGACCGAGCTGCTCGACGGCGGCGGCCGCGTCCGCCACGTACGCCTCGCGGGTGAAGACCCCGCCGGGGGGCTTCTCGCTGTGCCCGTGGCCGCGCTGGTCGAGGGCGATGGTGCGGGGGTGGGGCCCGGGGCGGCGAGGGACGGAGGAGGCGGAGAGGACGGAGGGGGCTCCGGGCGCGGGGAGCGTGATGGCGGGGGCGCCGGGGCCGGGTCGGGGCACTCCGGTGTCGAAGGGGCCGGGGCCGAGCCCGATGCCGGAGGATCCGGGGACGGGGACGCCGGGGCCGGGGAGCCCGATGCCGGGGGATCCGGTGTCAGGGCGGGCGGCCGCTGCCGTGAGGCGGCTGATCGCCGGGGCCCAATGGGCGGCGTGGCCCATCAGGCCGTGGAGGAGTAACACCCCGGGGCCGGCCTGCGGGGCGGTCCCGGGCGTGAAGTCCCAGGCCGCCAGCCGTACGCCGTCGGCCCCGGTGACGTCGAGTCGTCGCGCCATCCCTGGCACCCCCTCTTCTTGCCTTCGAACCACGCCAGACTATCGAACTCGCATTCGAAAATGCGCTCCTGCCGCGCAACACCCCTCGTTCGAGTGACAGGGCTCAAGGATTGACGACCGCTGCCGAGGGGAGATCTTGAACGGGAGGCGGACCGCTCGGGGAAAAACGGTCCGAGGGGATGACCTTGAGAGCTCGGGGCTCCAGGTCAGCACAGGGGAGGACAGGCCCCGGCGCCCAAGGGCGCCGGGGCCCTCTGCTGTCCGGGGCCCGCGGGCCACCCGGACGGACGGCACCCGACGCACCGTATCCACTCGCCGCACCACCCCACCCCTCCCCGGTATCGCCTCGCCCGACCCCCGCTATCGGACCACTGCGACCCAGCGTGGCACGGCGAGGGCGCGGGCGTAGCCATTCCGGCGTAAAACGGGGCGCACGGCGGTCGTCACCCCCTTCGCGTACAACCAATGACCCCTGCAGGGGGTCAAGTTGGTCATGCTCAGCTCACAGGTCCTCACGAAGGGGGACACCGATGCGATCCTCGACCCCGGCCTGCTCACCATCAGTCGGGACCGGCTGATCACGCGCATCCCCCTGGCGGCCGTCCAGGAGGTCCACCCCCGCGGTGACAAAGCCCTGGAGATCGTGCTCACGGACCGGGCGGTCCACCGGATCGAGGGCGGCAACGCCTACGCCACCACGGCATTCCTGACCGCCCTGAACAACGCCCTGCCCGAGGAGAGGGACCCGGCCGGCAGCGCCCTGGTCACCACCGAGGAAGGCGGATTCATCCTCAAGATGTGGCAGGCGTGGACGGGCGGTGCGGCCGCCCTGGCCGCCTACGTCGGCTACGTCTGGTGGACCGCGGCGGCCCACGGCGGCGGCATGGGCTTGGCGGCCTTCGCCGGACTGCTCGCGCTGCTCGTCGGCCTGCTCTCCACCTTCGCCGTGGTCATGAGCGTCATCGACAAGGCGGTCCTCGCCCGGCGGGGCATCACCGTCGTGGCCAGGCGGGCCTACTACCCGAACGGGAAGAAGGCCCGCCACTACACCTTCACCGACACCAGCGGCAACGAGCACAGCCAGGACGCCCCCCACCGCGTCACGGAGAACATCCACGTCGTCTACGACCCGGAGAAGCCGGCCCGCCACGCCGCGCGCGAGACGGTCTTCATGATCGTGCTGAAGCACACCTCCGGCGGCGCCCTCGCGCTCGGAATCCTCTCCCTCGGCCTGTGGGGCGTCCTCGCCCCCTACATCTGACCGGAAACCGCTGCCCCGGAAGCCGAAAGGGGCGCCCCACCGGTCCGTTCACCGGCCGACAGGGCGCCCCCACTCCGTACGAAAGCTGCGAAGCCTCAGCGCTTCGCGACGAACACGTGCGCCGCGACGTCCGCGTTCAGCTCGGCCGCCTCGCCGCTGCTGCCCACGAGAACGCCGCCCGCGGACTCCGTCACCGACACCACGGAGCCGGGCTGCACGCCCGCCCGCCGCAGCGTGTACATCAGCTGGGCGTCCGTCTGGATCGGCTCGCCGATCCGGCGGACGACCACCGTCTTGCTCTCGCTCGCGTCCAGCTCGGCGAGCGAGACCATCGAGTCGTCGAGGAAGGCCTCGGCCTCCGCCTTCTCGCCGAGCTCCTCAAGGCCCGGGATCGGGTTCCCGTACGGCGACTCCGTCGGGTGACGCAGCAGCTCCAGGACCCTCCGCTCCACGGCCTCGCTCATCACGTGCTCCCAGCGACAGGCCTCGGCGTGCACCTGCTCCCACTCCAGGCCGATCACGTCGACGAGCAGGCACTCCGCGAGGCGGTGCTTGCGCATGACGCGGGTGGCGAGGCGGCGGCCTTCGTCCGTGAGCTCCAGGTGCCGGTCGCTGGCGACGGCCACCAGGCCGTCGCGCTCCATCCGGGCCACCGTCTGGCTCACCGTTGGGCCGCTCTGGTCGAGCCGCTCGGCGATCCGGGCACGCATGGGGACCACACCTTCCTCCTCAAGCTCGAGGATGGTGCGGAGATACATCTCCGTTGTGTCGATCAGTCCGGACATACGTGCCCCTCGATGAGTCGTGCGCTGGCCCTGCACCAATTCTGACGCATCGCGCCGACAACCGGGCCTCACCGGGCGAAGGCGGTATTGACAGAGCAATGGTCCAGACCGCACCGTGATCGGCGACCGGGGCACGACCACGACATGACGCGACGACGTGACGGCGACGAGAAGGAGCTTCTGGAATGGGCGACAGCGCGGGCGAGAGCAAGCTGGCCGGACAGTTCTTCGACGCCGCGATCGGCCTGCTCCAGCAGGTGCGCGACGGCGACTCGGCCGAGATCGCCGAGGCGGGCGCCGCGATCGCCGAGGCCGTCGCCAACGGCAACCGGCTCTTCGCCTTCGGCGCGGGCCACTCCTCGCTCGCCGCCCAGGACGTCGTCTACCGGGCGGGCGGCCTCGCCCTCATGAACCTGCTGGTCGTCCCGGGTGTCGTCGGCGTCGACGTCATGCCCGCGACGCTCGGCTCCGCCCTCGAACGGGTCGACGGCCTCGCGGGCGCGGTCCTGGACTCCTCCCCCGCCAAGGCCGGGGACGTCCTGATCATCATCTCCCTCTCCGGGCGCAACGCCCTGCCCGTCGAGATGGCGATGAACGCCCGCGCGCTCGGCCTCACCGTCATCGGCGTCACGTCGGTGGCCTACGCGACGGAGACGAAGTCCCGGCACGTCTCGGGCACCTACCTCAAGGACCACTGCGACATCGTCCTCGACTCCCGGATCGCCGTCGGGGACGCGGAACTCACCCACGAGGGCATCGAGGCCCCCTTCGCACCCGCGTCCACCGTCGTCACCAGCGCCCTCATGCAGGCCACGCTCGCCGCCGCCGCCGAGGACCTCGTCCGCCGCGGCATCGAGCCGCCGCTGCTGCGGTCCGGGAACGTCGACGGCGGCCACGAGTGGAACGGCCGCGTGATGACGGAGTACGGCGACCGGATCTTCTACCGGCACTAGAGGGCGGGAGCGGGCTCGGACGCAGGCCCCGGCACGGGCACGGGCACGGGCACGGGCTCGAAGGTGTCCGTGCCGCACAGCGCCCGCCCGTACAGCGTCCGCAGGGCGCCGTCGATGGGGTGGGGCTGCGGGATCCCCTCGGAGTCCCGCTCGTTCCACCGCTGCAGGTTGACCGCGATCGACATCTGACGCCTGCCGTCGGCCCTGATCAGGGAGATGGTCCCGGCTCCCCAGACCGAGCCGTCGTGGCCCCAGAAGGTGCCGCAGCCGGGAACGACGACCTTGTGCAGGCCGAGGCCGTAATTGATCATCGTCCCGTCCAGGGCGCGGACCGGGATCGTGCGCTGCATCTCCGCCAGCGACGCACGGCCGACGATCCTGCCGCCGAGCAGCTCGGCGTAGAAACGGTTGAGGTCCTCCATGGTGGCGACGAGGCCGGCGCCCGTCCCCGTCCAGGACATGTTGTAGACGCTGTAGTCACGCGGCGGATCGAGCAGGCCGAACATGGCCTCGTACATCCGCGGGTGCGGCCCGTCGATCCGGGGCCCGTCCGGGAACCCCGTGTGCCGCAGCCCGGCGCGCTCGATGACGTGGCGGGTGATGTAGCGCTCGGCGGTGGTGCCGGTCACCCGCTCCAGGAGTTGGCCGAGCAGCAGCCAGTTGGTGTTGGAGTAGACGCCCACGGGGCCGCCGGGCTCACCCGTGGGCGGCGCCGCGAGGCCCAGTGCGATCAGCTCGGCCGGGCGGAACTCCCGGAACCGGTTGTCGTCCAGGCTCGTGGGCGAGTTCTCCTGAAGGGAGGGGAACGCGTACGGGACGTAGTCGGGGATGCCACTGGTGTTGTTGAGGAGCATCCGGACCGTGATCCGCCTGCCCCGCTCCCCCGGCACCAGGTCCGGCAGGTAGTCACCGACGGGCGCGTCCAGTTCGATCCGGCCCCGCTCGACCTGCTGCATGACGGCGGCCGCGGTGAAGGTCTTGGTGACACTGGCGATGCGCTGACGCATCCCGGGGTCGACGGGCCGGCCGGTGGCGAGGTCGGCGACCCCGGAGGCTCCGCGCCAGGTCCGGCCGGCGTCCCGCACCTCGCCGAACACCCCCGGAACGCCCGCCCGATGGACACCGTCCATGGCGGACCTCAGCTTCGCGGGATCGACACGGGCGGGCCCGGTCGTCGCCGCGTCCGGGCCGGGAGCGGCCGCCACCGTACCCACGCAGGCCGTGAGCGCGGCCACACCGGCGCACAGTACGAGTCGGATCTTCTTCGACCGGAGCTTCACGGCGTACGTCCTTCGATCGGGTCGGCGAGGTCCGTTCGGGTCAAGAACGGTGCGAACACTTCGAGTTCGGGGTTCATGACGACCATCCTCACGGGGCCACCCGGACCGGGTCGCCCGCCGTCCGTCGGACATCGCGCACCGGTCACGCGCCGATCGTCGGACGGCGGGCACCGATCGCCGTCAGGCCCTGTCGGTGGCAGCCAGTCGATGACGGTCAGTCGGTCGCAGCCAGCCGATGGCAGTGAGTCGGTGGCGGTCAGTCGGTGGCGGTCAGGAGCAGGGTGTTCAGGGTGGCGTAGTCGGCGCCGCCCTCAAGTTCCTTCGCCGTGCCCCGCTCCAGCAGTTCGCGGGCCGCCCGCCCGGCCAGCCCGTACGCCGCCTCCGCGATCGACGAGCCCGCGCTCACCCGGGCCACGCCCGCCGCCGCGAGCTCCGCCACGGCCAGCGTCCCCGGGCCGACCGCGACGTTCACCGGCAGCGGCGACGCGGCCACCAGGCGCTCGACCGTCGCGGCGTCCAGCGCGCCCAGGACGAAGATCCCGTCCGCTCCGGCCGCCGCGTAGGCCGCGGCCCGGGACAGCGTCTCGTCCAGCCAGGCCGCACGGTCCCCCGGCGGCATCCGGTGGGTGTCGATGCGGGCGTTGACGAAGAGCGGGACCCCGGCCGCGTCCGCCGCCCCGCGCGCCGCCGCGATCCGGGCGGCCTGCTCGGCCACGGGGCGCAGGGCGTCCGGGCGCAGGGTGTCCTCCAGGTTGATGCCGACGGCACCCGCCGCGAGGACGCCCCGTACCGTCTCGGCCACCCCGGCCGGATCGTCCGCGTAGCCGCGCTCGACGTCGGCGGTGACCGGGACGTCGACCGACGCCGCGACACGGGCGACGGCGGCCAGCGCCTCGTCCCGGCCCAGGTGATCACCGTCGCCGCGGCCGAGCGACCACGCGACGCCCGCGCTGGTCGTCGCCACCGCAGGGGCCCCGGCGTCCGCGACGACGCGCGCCGAGGCGACGTCCCACGCGTTGGGCAGGACCACCGGGCGGCCGGGCACGTGCAGGGAGCGGAACAGCCGTGCCTTGTCGAGAAGGGCCGCGGAGGGCGTGGGAAGCACGGGAATCGTGGGGGTCTTCGGAGTCGTCATGGCCGGATCCCATCACGGCGCCGGACCCGCGGCCGGGAATTTCCCCGCGCGGACTCAGCCCCTCCCGAGGTCCAGCGCCGCCGCCACCCTGGACACCACCGCCTCCGCGAAGACCACGTCCTCGCGCTCGAAGGGCTGCCGGCACGCCGCCCGCAGAAACGTCACCACGCCCAGCGTGCGGCCCCGGGAGCGCAGGGCCACGCAGACCGCGTGGGCCGCGTCGCCGGGCCACTGATGGGCCTCCGCCCACACCTCGGCCGTCCGGCCCGCGCTCGCCCGTACCGTGCCCGCCCGGTCCCAGGCCTGGAGCGCCGGGTGCCTCGGGCCGTACCGCAGCGGGATGCCGCCGCCCACCACCGGCGAGGCCGGGCCCGGGGCGCCCGCCGGAGTGGCCAGGGTCCGGGTCAGGCGCCGCTCGCCCGCGACCCGGTCGACCAGGGCGTGGTCCGCGAAGCCGGCCAGGGCGAAGTCGAGCAGCACCGCCGCCGCCTCCGCCGGGTCCTCGCACTCGGCCGCCGCCGCGCCCGCCCGGTGCAGCTGGCTCCACCGGAACCGCAGCCGGTCCGCCTCCCGCGCCGCGAGCCGCTCCTCCGTCACGTCCTGGAACAGCCAGGCCACCCCCAGCGGCACCGGCTCCTCCGCCATCGGCGAGGACAGCCGCAGGAAGCCGCTGCGCCAGCACCGGCGCCGCTCCCCCTCCGACGTCCGCAGCGTCACCCACACCTCGGCGGGCGCCGGCGGCGTGCCCTCCGCGAGTACGTGCTGGAGCGCGCCCTCCAGCTCCTCGGCCCCGTGCACGACGACATCGCCCAGCGGGCGCCCGAGCAGGGCCGTACGCCCGGTTCCGAAGGCGCGGGCCGCGTGGCCGTTGACCATGGCGGGGCGCAGATCGGCGTCCACGAGGACGACCCCCCAGGAGGCGTCCTCGAACAGGGCCTCGCTGAGCGCCACCGAACGCTCCAGGTCGAGCTGGACGTGGACCTCGCTGAACGCGCAGTACACCCCCGCCGGAGCGCCATCGGCCCCTCGCACCCCGGCGGCCTGGCTCCGTACGAGCACCCGGCCGCCGTCCTTGCGGAGCAGCGCCAGCTCGTGGACCTGCCGCCCGGGGCCCTTCATGGCCCCCATCAGCCGCTGCAGGGTCTCCTCCGCGTCCGCGCTCCGCGCCGCCCAGCCCTCGAACCCGCGCCGCCCGACGGCCTCGGCGGCGGACCAGCCGAGGATCCGCTCGGCCTCGCGGTTCCAGTGCGTGATCGTCCCGTCCGCGTCGAAGGCGCAGAGCGCCGCGTCCATCCCGTCGAGCAGCGCGGCCAGCAGATCGGCCCCCGCCCCGGGAACGGAAGCGGTCTCGCTCGCGGACCCCGTGAAAGCACTCATCCCGGCAATCCCCCCGGCCTCACCCTGGCACTCCCCCTGGTGCAAACCATTCAACTGGAACGTGACCCAGAACACATCGGGTTCACCGAAATCGTTGCGCGGCGGAGACGAGCACGCAAACCCACGGGGGCGGCCGCGGGGAGCGCGCACGCCACGGCCCGGGGGCGCGGGCCGCGCCGCCAGGGCGCCAGGCGCTCCACGGGCCGGGGCGCGAGCCGCGCCGCTAGGGCGCCAGGCGCTCCACGCGCCACTGCTCGTCGCCCTCGCGGGCGTACCGCAGACGGTCGTGGAGGCGGTTCTCGTGTCCCTGCCAGAACTCGACCGCGTCCGGGACGACCCGGATGCCGCCCCACTCCGGCGGGACCGGGACCTGGGCGTCCTCGGGGTAGCGGGCGGCGAGTTCCCCGTAGCGGGCGAGGAGTTCGGCGCGGGAGTCGATCACCGAGGACTGGCGGCTCGCCCAGGCGCCCAGCTGGGAGCCGTGCGGGCGGGTGCGGAAGTAGGCGACGGTCTCGTCGCGGCCGATGCGCTCGGCGCGGCCGGTGACGATGACCTGGCGGGCCAGCGGGTGCCAGGGGAAGAGCAGCGAGGCGTACGGGTTGGCCGCCAGCTCCGCGCCCTTGCGGGAGTCGTAGTTGGTGAAGAAGACGAAGCCGGCCCCGTCGTAGTGCTTGAGGAGCACCGTGCGGGAGGACGGGCGGCCCTCGGGGGTGGCCGTGGAGACGATCATCGCGTTCGGCTCGTGGATCGCCGGGTTCGCGGCGGTCTCCTTGAACCAGCGGGCGAACTGCGCGATCGGTTCGGGCGCGAGGTCGGACGCCGACAGCTCCGTGGTGCGGTACTGCTCGCGCATGTCGGCGGGATCCAGGGCATCGTTCACAGGATCGGTCACGGGGCCATCCTGCCGCAGCGCCCCAGTCTGCCCGGCACCGCGTGCCGTCAATCCTTACTCGCCGGATCGGCGCAGTGTGCCGGATGTCACGCTTCCCCGCATCATCGGAACCGTACAGACTCTTGGGCTGGACTGCTGTTGAATCCCCACCATCTGTTGCATCCCCACCGTCCCCCCCATCGACCAGCACTCGGTTGATCGATCATCGATAGAGGAGCCGCCTGATGTCCGACTTCGTACCCGGGCTTGAGGGAGTCGTCGCGTTCGAGACGGAGATCGCCGAACCCGACAAGGAAGGCGGCGCCCTCCGCTACCGCGGCGTCGACATCGAGGACCTGGTCGGTCACGTCTCGTTCGGCAACGTCTGGGGGCTGCTCGTCGACGGCGCCTTCAACCCGGGCCTGCCGGCCGCCGAGCCCTTCCCGATCCCGGTGCACTCCGGCGACATCCGCGTCGACGTCCAGTCCGCGCTCGCGATGCTCGCCCCCGTGTGGGGCCTCAAACCGCTCCTCGACATCTCCGCCGAGCAGGCCCGCGACGACCTCGCACGCGCCGCCGTCATGGCGCTCTCGTACGTCGCCCAGTCCGCCCGCGGCCAGGGCCTCCCCATGGTCCCGCAGAGCGAGATCGACAAGGCCGAGTCCGTCGTCGAGCGCTTCATGATCCGCTGGCGCGGCGAGCCCGACCCGAAGCACGTCAAGGCCGTGGACGCCTACTGGACGTCCGCCGCCGAGCACGGCATGAACGCCTCCACGTTCACCGCGCGCGTCATCGCCTCCACCGGCGCCGACGTGGCCGCCTCCCTCTCCGGCGCCGTCGGCGCCATGTCGGGCCCCCTGCACGGCGGCGCGCCGTCGCGCGTCCTCGGCATGATCGAGGAGATCGAGCGGACCGGCGACGCCACCGCGTACGTGAAGCAGGCCCTCGACAAGGGCGAGCGCCTCATGGGCTTCGGCCACCGCGTCTACCGCGCCGAGGACCCCCGCGCGCGCGTGCTGCGGCGGACGGCCAAGGAGCTGGACGCCCCCCGCTACGAGGTGGCCGCCGCACTGGAGAAGGCCGCGCTGGAGGAGCTGCACAACCGGCGCCCCGACCGCGTCCTGGCCACGAACGTGGAGTTCTGGGCGGCCATCGTCCTCGACTTCGCCGAGGTCCCGGCGCACATGTTCACCTCGATGTTCACGTGCGCGCGTACGGCCGGCTGGTCGGCGCACATCCTGGAGCAGAAGCGCACCGGCCGCCTGGTCCGCCCGTCCGCCCGCTACACGGGCCCCGGCCAGCGGAACCCGCGCGAGATCGAGGGTTACGAGGACATCGCGGGCTGAGCCCGCCTTCCACCGCCTTCCGCGACGCACACGGCGACGGCCCGACCCGCACAGTCAGGGCCGTCGTCGCGTAGGTCGCGAAAGCCGTGGAAACCGCGGGCCGCAGGCGCAGCCGCGGCCCCCGGCCGCCCCACCGCCTACGCCGACAGCGCCGGCTGCGCCTCCGGGTGCAGCAGCAGGTCCGCGTGGTGGCGGGCCGCCACCAGCGGGTGGGCCCGCATCTTGCCCTTCAGCTCGTTGCGGCCGTACTCGGCGAACAGCGGGTTCGCCGGGTCCGCCGTGACGCCGGGCGCGGACTCCGCGTACGGGAAGGCCAGCGGAGTGATCCGGGCGTCGAGCCGCGGGTTGTAGAAGAACGGCACCGAGTACCGCTCGGTCGCCCCGGGCGGCGAGACGACCCGGTGGTTGGTGGCGATCAGATAGCCGTTGGTCGCCACTTCGAGCAGCTCGCCGAGGTTCACGACGAACGCGCCGGGCAGCGGCGGGACGTCGTGGAAGTTCCCGTCCTCGCGCTGCACCTGGAGCCCGCCCACCTGGTCCTGCAGGAGCAGGGTGAGGAAGCCGTAGTCCTTGTGCGCGCCGACGCCCTGGTCGTCGCCCTCGCCGCTGCTGCCCGGGTAGCGCACCAGCTTGAGGTGCGGATGGGCGCGCGGCCCGAAGATGTCGTCGTAGAAGTCGGCGGGCGCGCCGATCGAGACGAGCAGCTCGCGCAGCAGCCGCTCGGCGACCCCGCTGAGCCGATCGATCCAGTGCAGGGCGGCGGTCCGCAGCTCGGGGAGGACCTCCGGCCACTGGTTGGGGCCTTCGAGCCACCAGTACGGGGCTTCCCAGGGCGCGGGGGTGCGCGCGGGGCGCTCGGCGCCTATGTCGAGCTGGTCGCGCCAGTCGCGCGCGCCGGCGGTGCGCTCGTCGCCGATGCGGGTGTAGCCGCGGAAGTGCGGCGAGTTGATGTTGTCGAGGGCCAGCCGGTCGGCCTCGGGCAGGGCGAAGAAGGCGTGCATCGCGGACGTCAGCGCCCGCGTCTCGGCCTCGGTCACACCGTGCCCGATGAGCTGGAAGAACCCGACGTCGTGCGCGGCGGAGTGCAGCTGCGCGTGGAGCAGGCGCCGGGCCTGGGGGTCACGGTCTGCGGCCGAGAGGTCGACGATGGGGAGCTGCGAGGGGTACGAGCTGCGAGTCATGTGTGCGTCCGCGGGGTCTACGGGTGCCCGGGGCGGCCGCCGAGGGTGGGGCGGGGGCCACGGGTGCCGGTCGGCTTGGGCTCTGAACGAGGGACCCGAATGGGGGCGGTGGTGGTGCCCCTTGGGGGTCAGGCGGAGCGGCGACAGCTCATGCTCGTGACGCGGACGAAGTCCACGTGGCGACGGCGTACGAGCGTAGGCATGCGACCAGAGTACTGCGGGAGCGGTGGATCGACTGTGGCCCGGGTCACGTCCTGACTCCCGGGACTCAGGGGTGTTCAAAGAGGCGGCCGTACGCGAAGATCGCCGCCACACGTGTCACGCGCACGTCAAGCTTCTCGTCGCAGCATCCCTACGCAGGAGGATGTCCATGACCCGCCGCCCGTCCCGCGGCCTGCTCGCCGCAGCCGTCGCCACCGCCGCCACGGCGGCCACCGTCGCGCTGCTGCCCGCCGCCGGCGCCTCCGCCCTCCCCCAGGCGGCCTCCCCGCTCCCCCAGGCCCGCGTCTTCATGGTGAACCCGGTCCAGGCCACCGGCGACCAGTCCCTCACCGACCACAAGGACGCGGCGAGCGACGTCCCCGCCTCCGCGTACGCCACCGTCGCGCTGCGGAACCTCGACGCGAGCGGCGGCCTGTCCGGCCGCTGGGTCGCGGTCCGGTCCGAGACGGGCAAGCCCGCCACCGTCGCGGGCGCCGCCGCCTACAACCGCTCCGACGACCAGTTCGAGCAGGTCATGGCGTACTTCTGGGTCAACGAGGCACAGGAGTACCTGCAGGGGCTCGGCTTCGGCACCGAGCTGCCCGGGGCCAACGACCGGGTGCAGCCGGTCCGGCTCAACCAGTGGGGCGCCGACAACTCCTTCTTCACCGACAAGAAGGCCGAGATCCGCTTCGGCAAGGGCGGGGTGGACGACGCCGAGGACGCCGAGGTGATCGTGCACGAGTACGGCCACGCCGTGCACAACGCGCAGGTCCCCGGCTTCGGGACGACCCCGGAGGCCGGCGCGATCGGCGAGGCCTTCGGCGACTACCTGGCCGTGGAGGTCGGCACCCACGCCGTCCAGAAGTACGGCTGGGCGATGAAGGCGGACGCGGCCTGCGTCGCCGACTGGGACGCGACCGGCTACAGCGAGGCGCCGCACTGCCTCCGCCGGATCGACGGCACCAAGACGTACGCCGACCTTGAGGGCGAGGTCCACGCCGACGGCGAGATCTGGTCCCGCGCCCTCCTCGACATCCGCACCTCGCTCGGCGCCCGGACGGCCGACCGGATCATCGTGAACGCCCAGTTCGGCTTCGCGCCCGACACGACTTTCGGCGACGCGGCCCGGAAGACCGTCGAGACGGCACAGAAGATGTACGGCACGTCGGCGGCGAACGCCGTACGGGACGCCTTCCGGGCGCGGGAGATCCCGGGGGTCTAGGGCCTTTCTGCCCCCTCAGGCCTGTCGTACCTACGCGAGTGCTTCGTCCAGCAGCCGCGCCCACTGGGAGACCACCCGTTCCCGGCGGGCGCGGTCGTCCGTCAGGAGGGTGGCGAGGCCCAGGCCGCGGGCCATGTCCAGGAGCCCCTGGACGGTTTCGCGGACGCCGGGGCGGGACTCGTCGGCGCCCAGGACCTCGACGGCGATGCGATGCGACTCGCGGCCGACGCGGGCCTCCAGCTCGGTCACGCGCGTGCGGAGCTGCTCCTCGCCCGAGGCGGCGACCCACAGGTGGAGGGCGGCCCGGAACAGGGGCCCGGTGTAGAGGTCGACGAGCGCGGCGACGGCCTCGTGGCGGTCCCGGGACGGCAGGGCACGCAGTGCCTGCGAGCGCTCCTCGGCGACGTATTCGACGGCGGCCGTGAACAGGTCCTCACGGGTCGGGAAGTGGTGCTGGGCGGCGCCCCGGGAGACGCCGGCCCGTTCCGCGACGACGGCGACCGTGGAACCGGCCCAGCCGTGCTCGGCCAGGCAGGACACGGCCGCCTCCAGGAGCCGCTGCCGGGTGGCGCGGCTCCTGTCCTGCTTGGGTGCGGTCACAGCCGCCATGCGGGGTCCCGTCGTTCGAGGAAGGCCGTCATCCCCTCGCGCGCCTCGGTGGAGGCGAAGAGCGTGGCCGACCTCTGCACCAGGTCCTCCGCGTCGCGTTCGAAGGTCTCCAGGACTCTAGCGGTGACCAGGCGCTTCGCCTCGCGCAGGCCCTGCGGGGAGGCGGCCCGGAGGGAGTCGAGGATGCCGGGTAGGGCCTCCTCGCCGTCGGTGACGAGTCCCATGGCGGTCGCCTCCGCCACCCCGAACCGCTCACCCGTCAGGTAGTACCGGGCCGCCGCGCGCGGCTCCAGCTTCGGGAGGAGGGTGAGGGAGATGACGGCCGGCGCGACCCCGATCCGCACCTCGGTGAGGGCGAAGTCGGCAGCCTCCGCCGCCACCACGACGTCGCAGGCACCGAGCAGCCCGAGGCCGCCGGCCCGTACGTGCCCCGTGACGTGTCCGACCACCGGCTTCGGCAGCTCGACGATCTGCCGGAGCAGATCCACGAAGGCGTAGGGGCTCGGCGGCGCCTTCAGGTCGGCGCCCGCGCTGAACGTGCCGCCGGTGTGGGTGAGCACCACCGCCCGGACCGCGGGGTCCTTTCCGCAGGCGGTGAGCGCGTCGGCGAGCTCGGTGACGAGCGCCGCCGACAGCGCGTTGCGGGTGGCCGGGGAGTCGAGGGCGAGGGTGGTGATGCCCCGTTCCTCGGCCGATGTCACGAGTGTCGTCATGCGCGGTCCCTCAGTTCCCTTCGGAGGATCTTCCCGGACGCTGCCCGGGGCACGGCTTCGATGAACTCGACGCTGCGGACCTTCTTGTACGGGGAGACCCGGGCGGCGACGTGTGCCATGACGTCCTCGGCGGTGAGGCCGGGCGCGGCGGCCTGGCGTACGACGTAGGCCTTGGGTATCTCGGTGCCGTCCGCGTCGGTGACGCCGATGACGGCGGCGTCCGCGACCCCCTCGTGGGTGAGGAGGAGCGCTTCGAGTTCGGCGGGGGCGACCTGGAAGCCCTTGTACTTGATGAGTTCCTTGACGCGGTCGACGACGTACAGCCAGCCGTCGTCGTCGACCCGGCCGATGTCGCCGGTGTGCACCCAGCCGTCGGCGTCGACCATGGCGGCGGTGGCGTCGGGCCGGCCGAGGTACCCCTTCATGACCTGCGGCCCCCGGATGGCGACCTCGCCGTCCTCGCCGGGCGCCGCGTCCTTCGAGGGGTCGTCGAGGGACAGGATCCGCATCTCGGTGGAGGGCAGCAGCTTGCCGACGGTGCCGGGCGGAGGGTTCTCTGCGGAGAGCGGGACCACGTGCGTCCCCGGGGACAACTCGGTCATGCCGTACGCCTGGAGGACCGGCGGCAGCCCGAGCCGCGCCGAACAGGCCTGGGCGAGGGCCGCGTCGAGCGGGGCGGCGGCGCTGACGATGTACTCCAGGGAGGACAGGTCGTAGTCGGCGACGGCCGGGTGCTTGGCGAGGGCGAGCACGATCGGCGGGGCGACGTAGAGGCCGTTGATGCGGTGCTTCTGGATGGCGCCGAGGAAGGTGTCGAGCTCGAAGCGGGGGAGGACGACGACGGTGGCGCCCTGACGGAGGGGCGCGTTCATGAGGGCGGTGAGCCCGTAGATGTGGAAGAAGGGAAGGACCGCCAGGATCCGGTCGCCGGGCCCCATCGGGATGACCGGATCCAGCTGGGCGAGGTTCGTGGCGATCGACGCATGGGTGAGCATCACGCCCTTGGGGACGCCGGTGGTGCCGGAGGAGTACGGGAGCGCGGCGACGTCCTCGTCGGGGTCGACGTCGATCTCGGGGACGGGGCCGGTGGACCCGAGGAAGGCCTGCAAGGAGCGGACGCCGTCCTGCGCCTCGTCGCAGACGAAGATCTCCTCGATCCCGCCCGCGAGTTCGGCCGCCGCGCGGGCGGAGGGGAGCAGCGGGGAGACGGTGACGATCCAGCGAGCGGCGGAGTCGCGGAGCTGCTTGGCGAACTCCTCGGGCGTGGCGAGCGGATGCACGGTCGTGACGGAGGCACCCGCCCGCGTGGCGGCGTAGAACGCGACGGGGAAGAGCACGGTGTTGGGGCTGTGCAGCGCGAGCACGTCCCCCTTCCGCACCCCGGCCTCGGCGAGCCCGGCGGCGACCCGCCGATGAAAGGCGTCGACCTGCCCGTACGTGAGGGTGAACTCCCCTGCCCCGTCGACCAGCGCGGGTGTGTCACCCCGCTCCGCGGCGCCGCCGAGCACCGCGTCGTGGATCGGCAGGGAGACGGTGGAGACGGCCTCGTACTCGCTGTGGAACACCATGCAAGCCCCCTGGGGAGGTGGGAGAGGTGGAAGGTGGTCGCCAGGATCGCGCGTGTCGGTACGACTTGGGGAGACCTTGTCAGCACTCCACCGAAACAATCAAGCACGCATGCATGATTCGTGGGAGGAGCGGCGGCCGTCGCAGACACGCTCCCTCCGCCTCAGGGCGCGTCTCCGTAGCGGGCGACGATCGCGGCGGCCCGGTCGCGCAGCGAGATCCGCAACGACCGCGGGGCCAGGGCCTCCACGTCCGTACCGAGCCGCCACAGCGCCCATTCGGCATGCCACGCGTCCTGGAAGGTCAGCTCCAGCCGCAGCCGGCCGTCCTCGTCGGGCTCCTCCGCGCGGACGGCCACCGCGCTGTCCAGCAGGTCCTCCCGGCGGGCCGGGTCCACCCGCACCAGCACGGTGATGTGACCGTCGGCGAGGAACCGCGCGGAGCGCTCCCGCCAGATCCGGTCCAGATCCACCCCGTTCGGCCTCTCCGCCGCTTCGGGGAGTTCCTCGGCGGCCTCCACCCGCGACAGCCGGTAGGTGCGGTCCTCACCGGCTCTCGTGGCCAGCAGGTAGCCCCGGTCCCGAACGGTGACCAGCCCGATCGGGTCCACCGTGCGCCACTGCGGCGTCTGGCCCGTGGCCGCGTAGCGGATGCGCAGCTTGTGTCCGGCGAGCACCGCGCGCCGAACCTCGGCCATCGTGGCGCCAGGCACCTCCTCCACGGCCGCCCGACGGGAGAGGAGGTCGGTCTCCGGGTCGACGAGAAAGCGCCGGGCCGCGTCGCTCGCGGTGGCCAGATGACTCTCGGGCAGTGCGTCGACCACCTTCCGCACGGCCGAGGCGAGCGCCGACCCGAGGCCGAGCACCTGCTCGCCGCGCCCCGATCCGGCCGTCAGCAGGGCAAGGGCCTCGTCGTGGTTCAGTCCGGTGAGCTCGGTCCGGAAACCGGGCAACAACGAGAAACCCCCGTGCCGGCCGCGCTCGGCGTACACCGGGACGCCCGCCGAGGAGAGTGCCTCGATGTCCCGCAGCACGGTGCGGGTGGACACCTCCAGCTCGCGGGCGAGCGTGTCCGCGGTCAGCCGACCGTGCCGGCGCAGCAGGAGCACCAGGGAGACCAGCCGGTCGGCGCGCATGCGGGAACGCTAACGGAATACATGACCAAGGGTGTCGTGATTTGTTGGAAGGCTCATCGGCACGACGTCGGAGGGGGCGCCACCGCGCCCGACGGACGTACGAAGTACCCATGAAACGAATGGAGCTGATGTGGCGATGGAGCGAACGGCGATCAACCCGGTGACGTGGTCTCAGGAGTTGGGGTTCAACCAGGGTGAGCTCGTCTCCGGGCACACAAGGACCCTGTACGTCTCCGGACAGACCGCGACGAGCGGCGACGGCAAGCCCCTGCACGAGGGCGACATGGCGGCGCAGTTGGCCCTGAGCATCGAGAACCTGGAGGCGGTGCTCCGTGAGGCCGGCATGACTCTCGCCGACCTCGTCCGCCTCAACGTCTACACGACCGACGTCGACCTGCTCTTTCCGCATTACGGAGTGCTCGCGGCGCGGTTGGGCGCCGCCCGCGTGGCACCGGCCACCACGATGCTCGGGGTGACACGGCTGGCGATCCCCGGCCAGCTGGTCGAGCTGGAGGGCACCGCCGTCGGGTAGGCGACGACGCCCGGGCCCGGGCCCGTCCGGAGCACGAGTCCGGGCCCGTCCGGAGCCCGAACTTCCGCTCCCTGCAAGGTCATCAGCCGGTTAGCCTGCACGTATGGTCTTCAAGCGTCTTCTGGGCATGGGCGGTATACCGCTCGAAATCGACACCCTCGTGCAGTCCGAGCCTGCGCTGCCGGGTGGCCTTCTGCGCGGGGAAGTGGTGCTGCGCGCGCCCGATCGCCGCGTGGAGGTGAAGTCGATCTACCTGAAGCTCGTCACCGACGCGCCGGTGGCCCACAAGGGCGACGGTGACGGCTACACCGGCGACACCTTCGACTACCCGAGCGTGAGCGGCTACTTCACCCTGGAGAAGGGCGAGGAGAGGCGGATTCCCCTCCGCCACCGGCTCAAGTGGGAGACCCCGCTGACCGAGGTGAAGGGACAGAAGCTCGGGGTCCACCTGGGCCTGCACACCGAGGTCGACGCCGAGGGCATCAAGGCCCAGACGGACGACGACCTCGTACACATCACCGCGCTCCCCCTGCACGAGGCGGTCCTCGACGCCTTCGCCGCCGAGGGCTACGCCCTGGAGACCTCGCGCATCCACAACGGGACCATCCCCCGCACCGAGTACCACGTCTACCGGCAGCAGGGCCTCCTGCTGGTCGACGAGCAGGCCGGGCAGGACCGCCCGCGGGAACTGGAACTGCACTTCCACACCAACGCGGTCGGCTGCGAGATCTTCCTCCGCAAGGCCGCCCTCAAGGAACGGAACTGGAAGAGCAAGCCGCCCGCCCGGCGCTACGTGGCCGCCCACCACGAGGTCGGCCGGGTGGACTTCGGCGAGGAGGTACGCCGCTGGATCGGCGAGGTCGTCCTCCTGGGCGGCAGCCACGCCGCCGAGGAGGAGGACGAGAGCTGAGCGGACCGGGCCGCGGGGGCCGCGGGGGTCGCGGTCCTCAGGGGCGGGCGCCCGCACCGATCCGTCGGTCCAGCGCCCGCTGGCCCCGGGCCAGCCAGCGCACCGGCCAGTGCAGCAGGACGGCGAGGACCAGCAGCCAGCCGCCGGCGTGCACCGCCCAGACGCCGGCCATGGTCGGGCCGCCCCAGGCCTGGTGGTAGTCGGTGTCCAGGTACCAGATCGGGTAGCCGAAGTTCCGGACCGAGTTGAACAGCGCGTATCCGACCAGTACGAAGGCCGCCGTATCCAGCGGCAGTCCGAGCACGGCACGGCCGAGCACCCGGCCGCCCGTCCAGCCGCCCTTCACCCCCTCTCCGCCGTCGCCCTCACCGTCGCCGTCGGTGAGCCGGGCCCGCACCCGGGCGGCCCGGCCGGGCTGCCCGGTCAGGGCCAACGCGACCGCTGCCAGGCCCACCGGGAGGGCCAGGAAGGCGCGGGCCGTGGTGCGGACGGTGCGGCGGATCAGGGTCGTCATCGGGATCCTCGCTCTCACTGGCTGACGCCCGTACCGTCGCGCCACGACGGCGCCGCTGTCGTCGCACCGGGGAGCCAGACGTGAGGTCATACCCCGGTACTACCCGTGGTCGCCCCGACCGCGCGTACCAGGTCAGACGGCCGGACAGCCTGACGGCCGAGCCGGTGAAAGGTTGTACGCGAAGGATCTTCCTTTCCGTTTCCTGCGGACCTTAGGATCCGGACGCCTTCGGGCCCCGTCTCCACCACCCGTCCCAGGAGGGGCTTTGCTCCACACGCACCACCGGCGCCTCACGCGCCGCCTCGCGGGCTGTACGGCGCTCGCGCTCGGCGTGGGTCTGCTGTCCGTCGTTCCCACGCCCACCACGGCCGAGGCGGCCACCACGGCCCGCGCGAAGCCCCGCTTCGACCGGGACGGCGACGGCCGGAGCGACCGGGTCTACCGGTCGGCCACCACCGGCAAGCTGTCCATAGTCCTGTCGAAGACGGGCACCAGCGCGCCGTTCACGATCGGCTCCGACGACCTCAACGGCAGCGTCGCCCAGGAGATCCTGTCCGCGGACAACCTGTGGGGCACCGACGCCCCGGACCTGCTGACGATCCACTCCGACGGCACGCTCCGGCTGCACTCCACCAAGAGCCCCACCGCCACCGACCTGGGGCTCGTCTGGCAGGGGAACGGCTGGCACATCTACAACAAGGTCCTCGCCCCCGGCGACCTGACCAAGGACGGACTCCAGGACCTGCTGGCCCGTACCCCGGACGGCACGCTCTACCTGTACTCCGGGCGGGGCACCGTCTACAACGGGGGGCCGTTCAAGTCACGCGTCAAGGTCGGCGAGGGCTGGCAGGGCTACGACCAGCTCGTCGGCACCAACGACGTCGACGGCGACACGATCGCCGACATCGTCGCCCGGACCACGGCCGGCGACCTCTACTTCTACAAGGGCACCGGCTCCGCCACCGCCCCGTTCAAGAACCGCGTCAGGATCGGCGGCGGCTGGAACGCCTACAACCAGATCATCGGTGCCGACGACCTCGACAACGACGGCCGGGCCGACCTGCTGACCCGCACGCCCAGCGGCGCGTTCTACTGGTACCTCTCCGTCGGCGGCGGGAAGTTCGGGACGCGGACGTACTACGGCGGCGGCGGCCAGAACCTCTCGTACTACCTCGGCCAGGGCGGCGTACCGGCCTACGGCAAGCACGGCCTGTTCGTCGTCGGCACCACCGGCACCGCCGCCACGTACGGAACGCTCTCCAACGGCACCTTCACCGCGCCCAAGCAGTTCGGCGCGGCCGGGGAGTACGCCTACCACTGGGGCACGTCCAGCGTCCACGCGATGAACACCAACGACCGGGCCACCCTGCTGACCGCCAACAACGCCGGCCTGTGGGGCGACGACGGCAACATGATCTCCAGCAGCCCGGTCTTCCGCGACTACTACGCGCGGATCTCGATCGGGGACGTCACGGGCGACGGCAAGACCGACGTCATCGGCCTGGACGCCTGGGGCTCCGTGTTCCTCCACCCGGGCGTGAAGTACGAGACGCCGACCCGCGTCGGCGCGGCCGTGAAGATCGGCACCGGCTGGAAGGTGGACAAGCTGGTAGGCGCCGGGGACGTCACCGGTGACGGCCGACCCGACCTGGTCTCCCGGTACGACGGCCGCCTGTACGTCCACCCGGGCACCGGTTCGCCCACCGCGCCGTTCGCCGCACGGTTCCTCATCGGCGCGGGCTGGGACGGGTACGAGCACCTGGTCGCGCCGGGCGACATGAACGGCGACGGGCGGGCCGATCTGGTCGCCGTCACCCCGGGCGGCGACGTCTACCGCTACACGGCCACCGGCCTGCGCGGCGCCTCCACGTTCACCCCGCGCGTGCGGATCGCGACGGGCTGGAAGTACGAGCACATCAGCTGAGGCCGTCCGGTGGTCCCACGGCCTCGCCGTGGGACCACACCGCGGATCAGTACGACTTGGGCAGCCCCAGCGTCTGGTGCGACACGTAGTTGAGGATCATCTCCCGGCTGACCGGGGCGATCCGGGCCACCCGCGCCGCCGTGACCAGCCGGGCCAGGCCGAACTCCTTGGTCAGGCCGTTGCCACCCAGGGTGTGCACCGACGTGTCCACCGCCTTCACACAGGCCTCCGCCGCCGCGTACTTCGCCATGTTCGCCGCCTCACCCGCGCCCATGTCGTCCCCCGCGTCGTAGAGCTGCGCCGCCTTCGCCATCATCAGACGGGCCAGTTCCAGCTCGATGTGCGCCTGGGCGAGCGGATGCGCGATCGCCTGGTGGGCGCCGATCGGCGCCTTCCAGACCTGGCGCTCCTTCGCGTACCTCACCGCCTGCGCGAGGGCGTACCGCCCCATGCCGATCGCGAACGCGGCCGTCATGATCCGCTCCGGGTTGAGCCCCGCGAACAGCTGGAGCAGACCCGCGTCCTCGTCGCCGACGAGCGCGTCGGCCGGCAGGTGGACGTCGTCGATCGTCAGCTCGAACTGCTTCTCGTTCGCGTCGAGTTCCATCTCGATGTGTCGCCGCTGGAAGCCGGGGGCGTCACGCGGCACGATGAAGAGACAGGGCTTGAGATTCCCGGTCCTGGCATCCGACGTACGGCCCACGATCAGCGTCGCGTCGGCAATGTCGACACCCGACACGAACACCTTCCGCCCGTTGAGGACCCAGCCCTCCTCCGTACGGGTCGCGGTGGTCGTGATCCGGTGCGAGTTCGAGCCCGCGTCCGGCTCCGTGATGCCGAACGCCATCGTCCGCGAACCGTCCGCCAGACCCGGCAGCCAGGCCCGCTTCTGCTCCTCCGTACCGAAACGGGCGATGACCGTGCCACAGATCGCGGGCGAGACGACCATCATCAGGAGCGGCGCACCGGCCGCGCCCGCCTCCTCAAGGACGATCGACAGCTCGACCATGCCGCCGCCCCCGCCGCCGTACTCCTCGGGCAGGTTCACGCCCAGATAGCCGAGCTTGCCCGCCTCCGCCCACAGCGCGGCCCGGTCGAAGCCGGGGCCGTGCCGGTGGCCGAGCGCGGAGACCGCGGTGCGGAGCGCGGTCAGCTCTTCGCTTTCGATCATGGTGCTCATACGGTCTGGTCCTCCTGTGCTGCTTCGGTCGTGGCGTCGTCCGAGACGACGGCGAGCAGGGCGCCGACCTCGACCTGGCGGCCGGGGGCGGCATGGAGTGCGGTGAGCGTGCCGGAGGCGGGGGCGATGACGCGGTGCTCCATCTTCATGGCCTCCAGCCAGAGGAGCGGCTGCCCGGCGGCGACCCGGTCGCCGACGGCGAGACCGTCCGCGACCCGTACGACGGTGCCGGGCATGGGGGCGAGCAGGGACCCGGGGGCCGTCTGCTCACGAGGGTCGGTGAAGCGGGGTCGGGCCGTGAGCCGGTGCGGACCGGCGTGGACGGTGCCGTCCTCGTACGCCGTGACGTCGAAGTTCCGTACGACTCCGGCGACTTCGAGACGTACCCGATCGGGGGCCGCCGAGACGACCCGTACGCCTTCGGGGGCCGTGACCTCGTACCCGCCGCCCCGGGCCGGCCGATAGCGGACCTCGTGGTCCCCGTACGTCCGCGTCTCGTCCTGCGAACGCAGGTTCCGCCAACCACCGCCGAAGCGGCCGGTGTCGGCGGCAGCCGCGGCGAGGGCGGCGGCTGCCGCCGCGTACTCCTCGCCCTCCCGGGGACGGGTCAGCGCGTCCAGGTTCCGGTCGTAGAACCCGGTGTCGAGGTGGTCCTCGGACCCGTACTCGGGGTGCCGGAGCGAGGCCACCAACAGCTCCCGATTGGTGACCGGGCCGTGGATCCGGGCCCGCTCCAGGGCATGGGCGAGCTTGCGGACCGCCTCGGCGCGGGTCGGGGCGTGGACGATCACCTTCGCGAGCATCGGGTCGTAGTGGACGCCGACCGTGTCCCCGGAGACGTACCCCGTGTCGACGCGGAGCCGCGCGCCCTCGGGCGGCTCGAAGCGGTGCAGGACGCCCGTCTGCGGCGCCCACTCCCGCGCCGGGTCCTCCGCGTACAGGCGCGCCTCGATCGCGTGACCCTGCGGGGCCGGGGGCTCCGGGGGCAGTGCGCGGCCCTCGGCGACGGCGAGCTGGAGGGCGACGAGGTCGACCCCGAACACCTCCTCCGTCACGGGGTGTTCGACCTGGAGGCGGGTGTTCATCTCCAGGAAGTGCGCCCGGCCGTCCGCGACCAGGAACTCGACCGTGCCCGCGCCGACATAGCCGACGGCCTTCGCCGCCCGGACGGCCGTGTCCAGGAGGGACGCTTCGAGCGCGGCGGGCAGGCCGGGCGCCGGGGCCTCCTCGACGACCTTCTGGTGTCGGCGCTGGAGGGAGCAGTCCCGGGTGCCGAGCGCCCAGACCGTGCCGTGGGTGTCACAGAGCAGCTGCACCTCGACGTGCCGGCCGTTCTCGACGTACGGCTCGACGAAGACCTCGCCGTCCCCGAAGGCACTCACCGCCTCCGCCGACGCCGACTCCAACGCAGCTGCCAGCGCGTCGAGTTCTCGCACGATCCGCATGCCGCGGCCACCGCCGCCCGCCGCCGCCTTCACCAGGACGGGCAGGTCGGCCCCGGTGACGTCGCTCAGCGGGGCGATGCCGAGGATCTCCTTCGCGCGGGTCTTCGAGCCCATCGTCTCGATCGCCTCGGGCGGCGGGCCGATCCAGACCAGGCCGGCGTCGATCACCGCCCGGGCGAAGTCGGCGTTCTCGGACAGGAAGCCGTAGCCCGGGTGGACGGCGTCCGCGCCTGCCGCGAGCGCCGCCTTCACCACCAGGTCGCCGCGCAGATAAGTCTCCGAGGGTGCGGCCCCCGGCAGCCGTACGGCCGTGTCCGCCTCCCGTACGTGCAGGGCGTCGGCGTCCGCGTCGGAGTACACGGCGACGGTGGAGATGCCGAGCTCACGGCAGGTGCGGAAGACCCGGCAGGCGATCTCGCCCCGGTTCGCCACAAGGACGGTGGAAATCACGAGGGGCCTCACATTCGGAAGACGCCGAAGCCGCCGCGCGCGCCCTCGACCGGTGCCGTGTGGATCGCGGAGAGGCACAGCCCGAGGACCGTGCGGGTGTCGCGGGGATCGATGACCCCGTCGTCGTAGAGCCGGCCGGAGAGGAACATCGGCAGGGACTCGGACTCGATCTGCGCCTCGACGAGCGCCCGGAGACCGGCGTCGGCCTCCTCGTCGTACGGCTGCCCCTTCGCGACGGCGCTCGCCCGCGCCACGATGGACAGGACACCGGCGAGCTGCTGCGGGCCCATGACCGCGGACTTGGCGCTCGGCCAGGCGAAGAGGAAACGGGGATCGTACGCCCGGCCGCACATGCCGTAGTGCCCGGCGCCGTAACTCGCCCCCATGAGCACGGACATGTGCGGCACGCGGGAGTTCGACACGGCGTTGATCATCATCGCGCCGTGCTTGATGATCCCGCCCTGCTCGTACTCCTTGCCCACCATGTACCCCGTGGTGTTGTGGAGGAAGACGAGCGGGATGTCCCGCTGGTTGGCGAGCTGGATGAACTGCGCGGCCTTCTGCGACTCCGGGCCGAAGAGGACGCCCTGCGCGTTGGCGAGGACGCCGACCGGATAACCGTGCAGGCTCGCCCACCCGGTGACCAGCGACGGCCCGTACAGCGGCTTGAACTCGTCGAAGTCGGAGCCGTCGACGATCCGGGCGATCACCTCGCGCGGATCGAAGGGCGTCTTGAGGTCCCCGGGCACGATCCCGAGGAGCTCGTCCTCGTCGTACCGGGGAGGCTCCCCGACACGGGGATCCGGGTGGGCCTTGCGATGGTTCAGCCGGGCCACGATCCGACGGGCCTGGCGCAGCGCGTCGGCCTCGTCGACGGCGTAGTGGTCGGCGAGCCCGGACGTCCGCGCGTGCATCTCCGCGCCGCCGAGGGACTCGTCGTCGCTCTCCTCCCCCGTCGCCATCTTCACCAGCGGCGGACCGCCGAGGAACACCTTCGACCGCTCCTTGATCATCACGGCGTGGTCGGACATGCCGGGGACGTACGCGCCACCGGCCGTCGAGTTGCCGAAGACGACCGCGATCGTCGGGATACCGGCGGCGGAGAGACGCGTGAGGTCACGGAAGAGCGCCCCGCCGGGGATGAAGATCTCCTTCTGGGAGGGGAGATCGGCGCCGCCGGACTCGACGAGCGAGATGACGGGCAGGCGGTTGGCGAACGCGATCTCGTTGGCGCGCAGGGCCTTCTTCAGTGTCCACGGGTTGGAGGCGCCACCGCGCACGGTCGGATCGTTGGCCGTGATCAGGCACTCGACGCCCTCGACGACCCCGATACCGGTGATCAGGGAGGCACCCACCGCGTAGTCGCTGCCCCAGGCTGCGAGCGGCGACAGCTCCAGGAAGGGGGAGTCCGGGTCGACGAGCAGCTCGATGCGCTCCCGCGCGAGCATCTTGCCGCGCTTGCGATGCCGCGCGATGTACTTCTCGCCGCCGCCCGCCAGCGCCTTGGCATGCTCGGCGTCGAGGGTGGTGAGCTTGTCGAGCATGGCGGCGCGGTGGGCCCGGTAGTCGGATCCGCCGGTGTCGAGAGCGGAGGCGAGGACGGTCACAGGAGTCCCTCCGGGATGTCTGTTTCACGGGAGCGGAGCCACTCGCCGAGGGCCTTGGCCTGGGGATCGAAACGGGCCTGGGAGGCGACGCCCTCGCCGAGGATTCCCGCGACGGTGAAGTTGAGGGCGCGCAAATGCGGGAGGACGTGCCGGGTGACGGCCAAGTCGACGGTTTCCGGCAGGAGTTCGGCCAGCTTCGACACGGTGAGGGTGTGGGCCAGCCAGCGCCACTCCTCCTCCGTGCGGACCCAGACGCCGATGTTGGCGTCGCCGCCCTTGTCGCCACTGCGGGCGCCGGCGATCCGGCCGAGGGGGACGCGCCGGGTGGGCCCGGACGGGAGCGGCTCGGGAAGCGGCGGCTCGGGTACGGGCTCCAGATCGCGGGCCCTCGGCGGTACGGGGACGGGGACGCGGGTCCCGTCCGGCAGCACGGCCGTGTGCGGGACGTCGGCGGCGGGGACGAACGCCGTCTCGAAGACCCCGTAGGGGGCACCCTTCCCGGGCGGGGCGGTGACGTGGAAGCCGGGATAGCTCGCGAGGGCCAGCTCGATGGCGGCGCCGGTGAGGGCGCGACCGACGGCCTCGGGGCCGGGGTCCCGGACGACGAGCCGCAGCAGGGCGCTCGCGGTCTCCTCCGTTCCGGCGTCGGGCCGGTCGGTGCGGACCAGCTCCCAACGGACCTCACGGGGCCGCCCGTTGGCGAGCGCGTCCTCGATCTGGGCCCGAACGAGTCCGGCCTTCTCCTCGATGTCGAGGCCGGTCAGGACGAACACGACCTCGTTGCGGAAGCCGCCGAGCCGACTGAGCCCGACCTTGAGCGTCGGCGGCGGCGCCTCGCCCCGTACGCCGTCGATCCGGACCCGGTCGGGGCCCTCCCGGGTGAGCCGGACGGTGTCGAGGCGGGCGGTCACGTCGGGGCCGGGGTAGCGGGCACCGGCCGTCTCGTAGAGGAGCTGGGCCGTGACCGTACCGACGTCGACGAGGCCGCCGGTGCCGGGGTGCTTGGTGATGACCGCGCTGCCGTCCTCGTGGAGCTCGGCGACCGGGAAGCCGGGACGGCGGAAGACCGCCGGATCGTGCTCCCGGAAGAAGGCGTAGTTGCCACCGGTGGCCTGGGTCCCGCACTCCAGGACGTGCCCGGCGACGACTGCGCCCGCGAGCTTGTCGTACTCCTCCGGACCCCAGCCGAAGTGCCACTGCGCGGGCCCGGTGACGAGGGCGGCGTCGGTGACCCGGCCGGTGACGACGACATCGGCCCCGGCGGCGAGGCAGGCGGCGATCCCGGCGCCGCCGAGATAGGCGTTGGCAGCCAACGCGTCTCTTGTGGGCGGGAGTCGATCACCCTCGACATGCGCGATACGGATCGGGAGACCGAGCTTCGCGGCGAGCGCGCGAAGGGCGTCGGCGAGACCGGCGGGGTTGAGGCCGCCGGCATTGGTGACGATCCGCACCCCGCGCTCATGGGCGAGCCCGAGACCCTCCTCCATCTGGCGCAGGAAGGTCTTCGCGTACCCGGCGGACGGGTCCTTGAGCTGGTCGCGGCCGAGGATGAGCATCGTCAGCTCGGCGAGGTAGTCGCCGGTGAGGACATCGATCGCGCCCTCGGGTCCACCGCCGGTGAGCATCTCGCGGACGGCGTCGAAACGGTCGCCGTAGAAGCCGGAGGCGTTGCCGATCCGGAGGACCATCAGGCCTCCCCGGCCCCGGCCGCGCGGCCGGGTCCCGCCGGTCCGGCGAAGGCCTGGGCGATGGTGAGCCAGTGCTCGGCGTCGGCACCGGCGGCGACGAGAGCGGTGTCGTCACGGTGAACGCGCTGGGTCACGAGCAGACAGAAGTCGAGGGCGGTCCCGGTGACCCGCTGGGCGGCACCCTCGGGCCCGTACGTCCACAACTCACCACCAGGAGATACGAGTTCCACCCGGAACGGCTCGGCGGGCGCCGGGAGCCCCCGCACCAGGAAGGCGTAGTCACGGGCACGGTGACCGATCCAGGCGACGTGCCGGAGGCGGTCGGTAGGGGCGCGGACGACCCCGAGGGCGTCGGCGACGTCCTGCCCGTGCGCCCAGGTCTCCATGAGCCGGGCGGTCGCCATGGCGGGGGCGCTCATGGGGGGCCCGTACCAGGGGAAACGAGCACCGGACGGCACCGCGCGAAGGGCGCCCTGAAGCCGCTCGCGCCCCTCGCGCCAACGGGCGAGAAGCTCGGCGACCGGCAGCGCCGCCCCTTCCTCGGCCCCGTCGTCGACGAAACGGTCGGGAGCGGCGAGCGCCTTCCCGGCTTCGACGGCAAAGGCGTCGGGGTCGGTGGCGGCGAGAAGCGCGGCACGATCGGTCCAGGCGAGGTGCGCGATCTGATGGGCGACGGTCCAGCCGGGCGCGGGGGTGGGCGTACCCCACCGCTCCTCGCTCAACTCACCGACGAGACGGTCGAGTTCGTCACTCTCGTCACGCAGGTCGTCGAGGACGACGACGGGGTCGGACACGGTGCGCTCCCCTCGGGGACGGGCGTTCACGGGCCTTCGCGAGGAGCATGACAGCGGGACCAGAAACAATCAAGCGTGCTTGCTTTAGTTTCTGGCCTTACTCCCTCGGCCACCGCTGAACGACGGCGGCCAGGGCGGTGACCGCGACCACGAGAACGAGGGAGCGGAGAGGAAGCAGGGCACCGGGGACGTCATCGATGGCGTCGATGCCGTTGCCCACGACGGCGACCCAACCGACCGTGCCCACGAGGACCATCGGCCCGACTCTCCGCTCCCCGGTGATGCGCATGCCGGCCCACAGGACGAACGGCATCAGGAGGACGGTGTTCATGATCGCGGCGGTGAACGCCTGATCGGCGGAGTAGCCGGGCCCCACACCCAACGTCGCCGCCGCCTGACCGCTGAGGGCCAGATACAGGGTGTCGGAAAGGACGAGATGAGAAGCGGCGACGGCGAGCAGCGAGACGATCACGGCTTTCAGGAGCCGCGGGGCGAGGGGGGTGGGCAAGGAGGGAGCCATGAGGCCTGACTATACGCAGAGCGTATACATGCAATGTATAGACCCCTGGACGACGCTCCCGTCGGCAACGAACTCGGCTGGGCGGCTGGGCGGCTGGAGGCAGTTACTTGAGGATCCGCCGCGGCCGAGGCACGAGCTCGCCACCACAGTTGGGGCAGACATCACTCATGGCGTCGGCACACGGCACGCAGAAGCTGCACTCGTACGAACAGATCCGTGCGGGCCCGTCCACCACCAGCACCGCCACCTCACACCGCTCGCACTGCTCACGCATCTCCAGGGCCACGACGGGCTCCCCTCCTCGAACGTCGGACAACACCCCCATCGTCGAGGCGACCCCGACACCCCCGAAACAGCCAGTGGGCCAATGATCAACAGGATCGGGTCGCGCGAGGTCCGGCTTGGCTCGGGGGGGCGGAGGTTTCCGGTGAGGTGCGGGTGCGGCCGCCCTCTTTCCGAGTGTGGCGGCCTCCACCACCGCGTCAAGGGCGCTCCCTGCGGTCGCGTCGCTGCGCGATGGGCTGCGCCCACCCTTGACCCGGCGGCGGAGGCCGCCTTTTCACACTCGGAGGGCGGCCGGGGGACCCGGCCTACGCAGAGCCCCGGGCAGTGTCCGGGGGTTGCTTGCGTCTGGCGGCCGGTGGGTGGGGGCTTGGTTAGCGGCAGGGCTGGGTGGGTGACCTTCGGTGGGTTCGTGGTGCGCGGCCGTGTGATGGGGCGGCCCGGCTCGGCTTAGCGACTGACGGCGGGACGGGGTGGGGCTTCAGGCCCCGCTGGTCTGTGTTCGTGGGTGGCGGGAGCCGCTCGCGAGAGTTTCTTGCACTTTGATCGCCCGAAAAGAGCTATTGATTCCCTTTGGGGCTTAATCCGGGGCCTGTTACCGCAAGTAGTGCAGGGTTATCCACCCCTCCCCACCCACCGGAAGCGACCAGCGGGGCCTGAAGCCCCACCGAGGTCTGCCGTCGGCCTCTAAGCCGAGCCCGGCCACCCCATCACACGGCAGCGCACCCCCGACCGGCGGCACTTCACCCACCCGCCCCGACCGCGAACCAAGCCCCCACCCACCAGCCGGCAGACGCACGCCGCCCCTAGCCGCTGCCCGGGGCCCGGCGGTGACCCCGCCCCCCGGACCGCCCTCCGAGAGGTCTTTCGCTCCTGGAGGTGGTGGGTCAAGGGTGGCCGAAGGCCATCGCGCAGCGACGCGACCGCAGGGAGCGCCCTTGACGCACCACCGGAAGGAGCGACTCTCGGAAAGAGGGCGGTCCCACCAGAAGCTCATCCTCCCGGCCCACCCCTCGCGCCCAGGAGACCCCACTCACCAGACCCTCAGTGCCTGACCAGGCAGAACGGGTGCCCCGCCGGGTCCGCGTAGACGCGCCAGCTCCTCTTGCCCTCTCCCCCGTCCAGGAGGGTCGCGCCCTGGGCCAGGACCTGTTCCTCCGCCTCGTCCAGGTTCGAGACGGCGAAGTCGAGGTGGGACTGCTGGGGGCGTTCCGGGGACGGCCAGGTCGGTGGGCGGTGGTCGGGGACCCCCTGAAAGCAGAGGACGAGCCCGGCCGGGGTGTGGAGGGTGGACCAGGCCTCGCCCAGGGACCAGCGGCCGTCCGGGCGGTCGACCTCGCCGCCGAGCACCGAGCGGTAGAACACCGCGAGTTCGGCGGGCGCCGGGCAGTCGATGACGAGGCACTGCAGTTCAGCGATCATGCGCGGATCCTAGGACCTGCCCCTTGCCCCCTGCCGGGCCCACCCCGAGTCGGTCAGCCGTCTCCCGGGATCCGGGCCTCGCCCGCCTGCCCCGCACCGCCCTGACCTGACCTGACCCGAGCCGGCTAGAGCGTCGCCGCCGCGGACTTGGCAGCCCGGACCTGCGTCCGTACCGCGCCCATGCTCGCCGCGATCACCAGGGCGATCGCGAGGGCGTCGGTGAGTGACAGGGCCTGGCTGAGGACGAGGAAGCCTGCCGCCGCCGCGATGGCAGGTTCCAGGCTCATCAGGATCGCGAAGGTGGGGGCGGGCAGGCGGCGCAGGGCGAGGAGTTCGAGGGTGTACGGCAGGACGGAGGACATCAGCGCGACCGCGAGGCCGAGGCCGATCGTCGACGGTACGAGGAGCTTGTCGCCCGCCTCCGCGATGCCCAGTGGCAGGCTGAGGACGGCGCCGAAGGCCATCGCGAGCGCGAGCCCGTCCGCCTGCGGGAAGCGTCGGCCCGTGCGCGCGCTGAAGATGATGTACGTGGCCCACATCGCGCCCGCCGCGAGCGCGAAGGCCGCACCCACCGGGTCGAGGCGGTCGAAGCCGCCGCCGCTGAGCAGGACGACGCCGCCGAGGGCGAGGCCCGCCCACAGCAGGTTCATCAGGCGGCGGGAGGCGACCACGGAGAGGATCAGCGGGCCGAGGACCTCCAGGGTCACGGCGGCGCCCAGCGGAATCCGGTCGGCGGCCTGGTAGAAGAGGATGTTCATCCCCGCCATGGCCGTACCGAACGCGACGATCGTGCCCCAGTCCGCGCGGCCGTAGCCGCGGACCTTCGGGCGGCAGATGATCAGCAGGACCGCCGCGGCGAGCACGAGCCGCAGGGTGACGATGCCGAGGGCGCCGGCCCGGGGCATGAGGAGGACGGCGAGAGCCGATCCGAACTGTACGGACAGCCCACCCGTGACGACGAGCGCGACGGGCCCGAAGCGGTGGCCCGCCAGGCCCTTCGGCCCCCGGGCGCGGACCGATCCGGGGACGGTGCCCACCGGTTCCACGCCGGCCGCGACCGCCGCCGGGGTCACTTCCTTGACCGGACTGTCCACCGACCGCTCCTCCACACCAGACCACACAACAAGGTTTAATGAACTGTACTCCCAGTTCACGATAATGCACTACCGGCGGCCCGTCCCGAAGTCCCCCTCCCGCTCCCCTCCCGCTCCCCTCCTGCAGCCCTCCCCCTCTCCTCCCACGCTACGAGCCCCCGCGCGGCGCCGGAAATGCCGATTGTGCTGCGGTTATGCTCCGGACGCATGAGCATCGAGCTACGCCACCTCCGCTGCTTCCTCGCCATCGCCGAGGAATCCAGCCTCACCAGGGCGGCCGCCCGGCTCCACCTCACCCAGCCCGCCGTCTCCCGTACGCTCGCCGCCCTCGAACAGCACCTCGGCGCCCGGCTCGTCGACCGCTCCACCCACCACCTCGCCCTCACCGCCGAGGGCCGCGCCTTCCGGGACCGGGCCGCCGCGGCACTCGCCGCCTTCGAGGCCGCCGTCGACCCGGCCAGACTGCGCCACCGGCCGCTGCGCCTCGGCCACGCCTGGTCGGCCTTCGGCCCGTACACCACGCCCCTGCTCCGGCGCTGGCAGCGCGAGCACCCCGAGACCCCCCTCGAACTCCTCCGCATCGACGACCGCACGGCCGGACTCACCCGGGGCGAGGTGGACGCGGCCCTGCTGCGGGGGCCGGTCGACGCGCCGGGCCTGGCCACCGAGGAGCTCACGACCGAGGAGCGCGTCGCCGCGGTGCCCGCCGACGGCCCGCTGGCCGACCGGCCCGCCCTCACCCTCGACGACCTGGCCGGCGGCACCGTCGTCCTCAACACCGTCTCCGGTACGACCACCCTCACACTCTGGCCGGCCGCCACGCGCCCGGCGGCGACCGTGACGGTCGCCAACACCGACGACTGGCTCACGGCGATCGCGGCGGGCCGGGGCGTCGGCGTCTCCTCGGCGTCCACGGCGGCCCTGCACCCACACCCGGGCGTCACCTACCGCCCGCTGCCCGACGCGCCACCACTGCCGGTGGTCCTGGCCTGGCGGGACGCGTTCCCGCACCCGGCGACGGGGGCGCTGGTCGCGATGGCGCGGGAGATCGTCAGCGGGAACTGAGAGCGAAGGCCGGGGCCGACACCGAGGGCCAGGTCGTCTCTTTCGGGTCAGGCAAGATCCGAAAGAGACGACCTACGGCCGTCGGGCAGTGCGGTCCGTCAGGAACGGTCCAGCACCGCGCCGCCCGCGTACCGCGCGGAGGCACCCAGCTCCTCTTCGATCCTGATGAGCTGGTTGTACTTCGCCGTACGGTCGGACCGGGACAGCGAGCCGGTCTTGATCTGGCCGCAGCCCGTCGCCACCGCCAGGTCCGCGATGGTGGTGTCCTCCGTCTCGCCGGAGCGGTGCGACATGACGACGGTCCAGCCCGCGCGGTGCGCGGTGGCGACCGTGGCGAGGGCTTCGGTCAGAGTCCCTATCTGGTTGACCTTGACCAGGACAGAGTTGCCGACGCCGGTACGGATGCCCTCGCGCAGCAGACCCTCGTTGGTGCAGAACACGTCGTCGCCGGTGAGCTGGCAGCGGTCGCCGACACGGGCGGTCAGCTCCCGCCAGCCGTCCAGGTCGTCCTCGGCCATCGGGTCCTCGATGGAGACGATCGGGTACGCGTCGATCAGCTTGGCCAGGTAGTCGGCGTGCTCGGAGGGCGTACGACGCACCCCCTCGCCCGTGTAGTCGTACACCCCGCCGCGGAAGAACTCCGACGACGCCGGGTCCATGACCAGGCCGATGTCCGCGCCGGGTCGGTATCCGGTGCGCTCGATGGCCGCCATCACGAAGTCGAGCGCTTCCTCGGCGGTACGGAGGGAGGGCGCGAAGCCGCCCTCGTCGCCGACGCCCGTGGCGTGCCCGGCGGACAGCAGATCGCGACGGAGCGTGTGGAAGACCTCGGAGCCCATGCGGACGGCTTCCGCGAAGGTCTCCGCACCGACCGGAGCGATCATGAACTCCTGGAAGTCCAGCGGATTGTCGGCGTGGGCGCCGCCGTTGACGATGTTCATCATCGGCAGCGGGAGGAGACGGGCGTCGGCGCCGCCGAGGTAACGGTAGAGCGGCTGGCGGTGGGCCGCGGCGGCGGCCTTGGCTGCGGCGAGGGAGACGCCGAGGAGGGCGTTGGCACCGAGCCGGGACTTGTCGGCCGTGCCGTCGAGGGCGACGAGAGCGGCGTCGAGTCCCGACTGGTCGCCGGCGTCGCGCCCGACGACCGCGGCGGCGATGTCGCCGTTGACGTGGGCGACCGCACGGTCGACGCCCTTGCCGTGCCAGCGCCCGGGGTCCCCGTCGCGCAGCTCCACGGCTTCCCGTGTGCCGGTGGAGGCACCGGAAGGGACGGCGGCGCGGCCGAGGGATCCGTCGGTGAGGAGGACATCGGCCTCGACGGTGGGGTTGCCCCGGCTGTCGATGACCCGGCGGGCGGTGACGGACTGGATGGCGGTGGATACGGCGGCCGTGGAAACCATGGGAGGTCCTTTGCGTTGACGCACGCCGCGACCCTGCTGCGACAACGCTGGCGCCTGCCGCGACAGCACTGACTCTACAGCAATGCTGTTCAGTTCAGCTGTTCAGTTTGCCTGCACAGTTCAGCTGTACAGTCCGGCTGCACAGTTCGGCTGCACAGCTGAGGGGCAGAGCTCCGCCGGTGGTCACCGGTTAAAGTGCCGTATGCCCACCCCGGAACCCGCCGCCGTCGCCACCGAACTGCGTATAGCGATGGGCAAGCTCACGCGCCGCGTGAAGCACGAGGACCGGATCCCGCTCGGCCAGGCCTCCGTACTCGGCACCCTCGATCGCAACGGGGCCATGACCACCAGCGACCTGGCGGCGGACCAGCGCGTACGACCCCAGTCCATGGCCCGCGCGGTCGGGCTGCTCATGGAACAGGGACTCGTCGTCCGCCGGGCGCACCCCACGGACGGCCGCAAGTCCCTGGTGGAGCTCTCCCCCGCAGGACAGGCCGCCCTGGAGGCGGAGCGCGGACGCAGGGCGGGCTGGCTGGCCCAGGCCATCGAGCTTGAGCTGACCGGCGAGGAGCGCGAGGTACTGGCCCGCAGCGCCGCCCTGATGGAGCGACTCGCCGCCCGCTAGAGAGCTTCTGGCGCGGGCCGCACCAGCAGCCCACGCACCCGGCTCACCCCCGGACGCCTCACAGTCCCACCCCTCTACACCCCCTCCCCCACGTCCACCCCCTCCGCCAGCAGTTCCGCCACGTGCCGCGCCCGCACTCCCGCCAGATCCCCCATCTGTGTCCGGCACGAGAAGCCGTCCGCCAGGACGGCTGCGTGGGGGGCCGCGCCCCGGAGGGCCGGGAGGAGTTGGTCCTCCGCGCATTTCACCGAGACCTCGTAGTGGCCAGGCTCGAAGCCGAAGTTGCCCGCGAGGCCGCAGCAGCCGCCTGCCAGATCCCCTGTCAGTCCTGCGCGTTCGCGTAGGCGGCGGTCCGCCGCGTCGCCCAGGACCGCGTGCTGGTGACAGTGGGTCTGGCCGGTCACCGGGCGGTCCAGGCGGGGCGGGGTCCAGTCGGGTGCCAGGGTCTCCAGGGCTTCGGCGAAGGTGCGGACGGAGGCGGCGAGGCGGCCGGCGCGGGGGTCGTCCGGCAGCAGTTCGGGCAGGTCGGTGCGGAGGGTCGCGGCGCAGGAGGGTTCCAGGACCACGACGGGCCCTTCCCTGTCCCCCATGGCGTCGAGCGCCCGCCGCATCACCTTCCGCGCCGCCCCCAGCTGCCCCGTCGACACATACGTGAGCCCGCAGCACACCCGTCCCTGCGGCAGCGCCACGCCCAGTCCGGCCGCCTCCAGGACCCGGACCGCCGCCCGGCCGACCTCCGGGGCCAGGTGGTCGGTGAAGGTGTCCGGCCACAGGGTCACGGCCGGCGGGCGGGCCGAGGCGCGTTCGGCGAACCAGGAGGTGAAGGTCCGTTCCGCGACGCGTGGCATCGCCCGCTCCGGCGTCACCCCCGCCAGGCGCGCCGCGAACGGCAGCCGCATCCCGGTGTTCAGACCCCGTCCGAAGACGTCCAGCCAGTACGGCAGCCGCCCCATCGTCCAGTGGGAGCGCGGTCGGCGCAGGAAGCCGAGCGGTCCCGCATAGTGCCGGTCCAGGAACTCCGCCTTGTACGCGGCCATGTCGACGCCCACCGGACAGTCGCTGCGGCAGCCCTTGCAGGACAAGCACAGGTCCAGCGCTTCCCGGACCTCCTCCGAGCGCCAGCCGTCCGTGATGACCTCGCCGAGTGCCATCTCGTGGAGCAGCCGTGCCCGCCCCCGGGTGGAGTGCTTCTCCTCCCCGGTCGCCCGGTAGGAGGGGCACATCACCCCCGGCCCCGAACTCGGGCCTTCCACGCGGCACTTGGCCACCCCCACGCAGCGGGCCGCTTCCCTTCCCAGCCCCACGAGCGGCAGTCCGGTGAATCGCAGCCCCTCGTCCAGCGGGCGCGGGCGGACCAGCATCCCCGGGTTGAGGCCGCCGTCCGGGTCCCACACGTCCTTGACCGCGCCGAACAGGGCGACGAGCTCCTCCCCGTACATCTTCGGCAGCAGCTCGGCGCGCGCCTGCCCGTCGCCGTGCTCCCCGGAGAGGGAGCCGCCGTGGGCGACGACGAGGTCCGCCACGGCCTCGGAGAAGCGCCGGAAGTCCCGTACTCCCTTCTCCGTCCACAGGTCGAAGTCGATCCGGACGTGGACGCAGCCGTCGCCGAAGTGTCCGTACGGCACCCCGCGCAGCCCGAACTCCCGCAGCAGCGCACGGAATTCGCGGAGGTACGCGCCGAGCCTCGCCGGCGGCACCGCGCAGTCCTCCCACCCCGGCCATGCCTCTCCGCCTCCCCCGGGCTCCGTCCGGGAGGTGCCCCCAGGGGTCCGTGTCGCCGTACCCGCCGCGTCCTCCCGGATCCGCCACAGGGCCCGCTGTCCGGCCGGGTCCCTCACCACGGCGGAGTCGATCGCGTCGGCCGCCCGCACGAGCCGCCGCGCCGCTGCCTCCCCGTCCGTCTCGCAGAACAGCCAGGCCCCGCCCTTCGGCAGCCCGGAAGCGCCGTGTACGAGATCGGCCGCCATCCCTTCCACCGTGAGCGGTTCGTACGGCAGGAGTCCTGCCGCCGCCTCCGCCGCCGCGCTCTCGTCCGCGTATCCGAGGACCACGAGGACCGGCTCGGTCGGCAGCGGGACGAGGGCCACCGTCGCTTCCGTCACCACTCCCAGCGTCCCCTCGCTGCCGCAGAACGCGCGGGCGAGGTCCACGCCCCGTTCCGGGAGCAGCGCGTCCAGCGCGTACCCGGAGATACGGCGCGGCAGACCGGCCGGGTACCCGGTCCGCAGGAGGGCGAGATGACGGTCGACGAGATCGAGGAGTCCGGCGGGGGCGCCTTGCCCACCCCGCCCCAGCGTCAACGTCGCGCCTGCGTACGTCATCACTTCCAGTGAGCGCACGTTGTCCGCCGTCGTTCCCCAGGCGACCGAGTGCGCCCCGCACGCGTTGTTGCCGATCATGCCGCCGAGGGTGCAGCGGCTGTGGGTGGACGGGTCGGGGCCGAACGTCAGGCCGTACGGGCGTGCCGCCTCCCGCAGCCGGTCGAGGACGAGCCCCGGTCGGACGACCGCCGTCCGTGCTTCGGGGTCCAGGGACACCAGCCCCGCCATGTGCCGTGTGAAGTCGAGCACGACGCCCGTGCCGGTGGCCTGGCCCCCGATGGACGTGCCGCCGCCGCGCGCGACGACCGGCGTCCCGTGCGCCCGGCACACCTCCAGGACCGCCGCCACGTCGTCGGCGTCGCGCGGCGCGACCGTACCGGCAGGCACCCGGCGGTAGTTGGAGGCGTCCATGGTCGTCAGGGCGCGGGCTGTGGTCGAGAAGTCGACCTCTCCGGCGACGGCCGCGCGCAGCCCGGCGGCGAGTCCTGCGAGATCCCCGGCGCGTTCCTGGTGTGTTCCCACAAGCCCAGGATGTCTCAGACCTCGTCTCATCGGGCGGACATCCGGCGACCGGCCCCTTCTCGACCCGATACTCTCCGCCTCGTGGCTGATATCCAGATTCCCGCTGACATCAAGCCCGCCGACGGCCGTTTCGGCGCGGGCCCCTCCAAGGTGCGTACGGAGGCGCTGGACGCCCTGGCCGCCACCGGCACCTCTCTCCTCGGCACGTCCCACCGCCAGGCTCCGGTCAAGAACCTGGTCGGCGAGGTACGTACCGGCATCCGTGACCTCTTCTCGCTCCCCGAGGGCTACGAGGTGATCCTGGGCAACGGCGGCTCCACCGCCTTCTGGGACGTCGCGACCCACGGTCTGATCGAGCACAAGTCGCAGCACCTCACCTTCGGCGAGTTCTCGTCCAAGTTCGCGAAGGCCGCCAAGCTGGCCCCGTGGCTGGCCGAGCCGACCGTGATCTCCTCCGACCCGGGCACCCACCCGGAGCCGGTGGCCGAGGCGGGCGTCGACGTCTACGCGTACACCCACAACGAGACCTCCACCGGTGTCGCGGCCCCGATCAAGCGGGTCGCCGGTGCCGACGCGGGCTCCCTCGTCCTGGTCGACGCGACCTCCGGTGCGGGCGGCCTCCCGGTCGACATCACCGAGACGGACGTCTACTACTTCGCCCCGCAGAAGTCCTTCGCCGCCGAGGGCGGCCTGTGGCTGGCGGCGTTCTCCCCGGCCGCCCTGGAGCGGGCGCAGACGATCCACGACTCGGGCCGGCACATCCCCGAGTTCTTCTCGCTGACGACGGCGATCGACAACTCGCTGAAGAACCAGACGTACAACACCCCGGCGCTCTCGACCCTCTTCCTGCTGAACGAGCAGCTGAAGTGGATCAACGGCCAGGGCGGCCTCGACTGGGCCGTGGCCCGGACGAAGGAGTCCTCGGACGCGCTGTACGGCTGGGCCGAGGAGTCCAAGTACGCGACGCCGTTCGTCACGGACGCGGCGAAGCGCTCGCAGGTCATCGGCACGATCGACTTCGCGGACGAGATCGACGCGGCGGCGGTCGCGAAGGTGCTGCGCGCGAACGGCATCGTCGACACCGAGCCGTACCGCAAGCTGGGCCGCAACCAGCTGCGGATCGCGATGTTCCCGGCGATCGACCCGGCGGACGTGCGCGCGCTGACGGCCTGCATCGACTACGTGATCGAGAAGCTGTAGCACTCGGTTCCCGCGAAGGCCCGGCATCGGACGGATCCGACGCCGGGCCTTCGTCGTGCGTACGCCGGTTCAGTCCCGTCGCAGCAGACGCTTCACGCCGAAGACGAGGACGAACGCGCCCGCGAGGACCAGGAAGCCGACGGTGACGTTGCCCTTCTCGCCGTCGGCGGCCGGCGACTGCGGGGCCTGCGGTGCGCCCGGGGTGTCCGGGGAGCCGCCCGGCTTCTCCGCGGGGCGCCCCGCGTCCTGCCGGTCCAGCCGCACCACCCGGCTGTCGGCGCCCTCCGCGCCGAGCATGAACGCCGAGCCGTCCCTCGTGTACGTCACCGATTCCGCCTGGCCCTGGAACGTGGCCCCGATCGAGGTGCCCTCGTCGGCGAGGCGGCCGTCCTTCCACCCGTACTCGCGCGCCATGAGATAGCCGCGCAGGACGAGGTGGTCGCCGTCGGGGGAGAAGGCGCCGTCGGTCACCCAGGGGACTTCCCCGACGCGCCGGAAGACGTTGGTCCCCGACGAGGAGAGCCGCTCGGGGCCCGCGTACAGGCCGCCGCCGTCCTCGTTCTTGCTCGCGATGTACACCCGGCCGGTCTTCGGGTGGACCATCAGCGCCTCGGCGTTGCGCGCCCCGTCGGCGTACTTCACGACGTACTGCTTCGCCGCGACCTTCTGGTCCTTGAGGACCTTCGGTTCGGGGAAGCGGTAGACCCAGACGTGGTCCCAGGTGCCGTCGAGGTTGTCGCCGATGTCGCCGACGTAGATGTCGCCGTCCGGGCCGACGGCGATCGCCTCCATGTCGCGGGGGGTGCCCACGCCCTGCATGGTCAGGGTCGCGACCGTCTTGCCCGTACGGGAGTCGATGCCGTAGATCAGGGGCGCGTCCTGGTCGTTGTGCGTCCAGTAGATCCCCGGGTGGGCCTGGCTGGCGGCGAGGCCGCTGGACTCGGTGATGCGGGAGTCCTCGATGGTGAAGTCCCGGTCCGGCTCCTGCCCTTCGGCACGGGCATGACCGGCCGGGAGCAGCACCAGGGCCGCCGCCGCGCCGAGGGCGCACAGAGCAGATCGCATGTCCCCCAGCCTGCCACGGCGCGGGGACGAGGGCCTGGTCCGCCGACCCCGAAACCTCCTTGACCTGCCCCGGAGCGGCTGTCAGGGTCACGCAATGCCCACCTTCTCCGCGCCCGACGGCACGACGCTCGCCTTCCACGTCTCCGGTTCCGGCGCCCCGCTCCTCTGTCTCCCCGGCGGTCCGCTCCAGGACTCCGCCTATCTCGGCGACCTCGGCGGTCTGACCGCGCACCGGCAGCTGATCCGGCTCGACCTGCGGGGTACGGGCGCGTCGGCCGTACCGGACGACCCGGCCTCGTACCGCTGCGACCGGCTCGTCGAGGACGTGGAGGCGCTGCGCGCGCACCTCGGCCTCGACACGGTCGACGTCCTCGGCCATTCGGCGGGCGCGAACCTCGCCGCGCTGTACGTGACCCGGTACCCGGAGCGCGTCGGCCGGCTCGTGCTCGTCACCCCGGGCACGGCGGCCGTCGGGCTCGGCACGGCACCGGAGGAGCGGCTGGCGGCGGCGCGGCTGCGGCGGGACGAGCCGTGGTTCGGTCCGGCGTACGCGGCGCTTGAGGAGGTCACGGCGGGGCGTGGGACCGGCGAGAGCTTCCAGGCGGTGACGCCGTTCTTCCACGGGACCTGGGACGAGGCCGCGCGGGAGCGGCACGCCGCCGGGGAGGGGCAGCGGAACCGTGAGGGTGGGGGTGTCTTCGCGGGCGAGGGGGCGTTCGACGCGGAGGCCACGCGTGCGGTGTTCGCGGAGTTCGCGCGGCCGGTGCTCGTGGTGGCCGGGGAGGGGGACGTGAACACGCCGGTGCCGACGGCGGCCGCGTACGCGGAGCTGTTCCCGAAGGCGGCTTTCGCCGTGCTGGACGGGGCGGGGCACTTCCCGTGGCACGACGACGCGGCGCGGTTCACGGAGACGGTCGGTGACTTCCTGAGGTAGAGGTCCTCGGGGGGAGAGGCCCCGGCCCGTGTCCCGGATCACGTCGCAGGCCCGGGACGCCGTCCGCGATGATATGACCATGCGTTTTCTGTTCGTCGGCGACAGCATGACCATCGGACGCGCCGGCGACTGGACCTGGCGGTACCGCATGTGGCGGCACCTGGAGTCGACGCTCCCCGGCGGGTACGAGATCGTCGGCCCCCGCACCGGTCTGTACGACCCCGCCGCCGACGCCCCGGCCTCGGAGGCGTACGCCGACCCCGCCTTCCCCGCCCACGCCCGGCGCCATCTGGCCGGCTGGGGCGAGGGCTGGCTGCACATGGCGCCAGTGATCGGCGAGACGGTCACGGTGACCGGCGCCGACGTGCTGCTGATCTCGCTCGGCCTGATCGACCTGGGCTTCTACACCAACAGCGAGCAGACCGAGGAGAACGTCCGGGCGTTCGTCGCGGCGGCCCGCGCCGCGAACCCGCACGTCCGGGCCGTCCTCCTGCCGGTCATCCCCAATGTGCGCGCCGGGTACGACGCGCCCTTCGCCACCGAGTGCGAGCGCTTCAACGAGCTGCTCGCGAAGGCGGTCGCCGACCTCGACACCGCCGCCTCGCCCCTGCTCCTGGCCGCGATCTCGGAGTCGTACGACCTCGACGCGGACACCTACGACGGCACCCACCCGGGCCCCACGGGCGAGCACAAACTGGCCGCGGCCTTCGCCGACGCGATGCACCAGGCGTGGGGCCTCGGCGGCTCGTACCGCTCCTGACTCCGGTTGCGGGGCGGCCCGTGCCGCTACTGGCTCCGGTTGCGGAGGCTGGAGCCGATCCAGACGACCAGGAAGATCACCACCGGGGTGATCAGGATCCACTCGGGGCTCATGGCGTCGCTGTCCGTGAACAGCAGGACGAGGAAGAGGACGACGGCGACGAGGACCGACATGAGGGCCCAGGACAACGCGAGGAGGAGCGAGCCCTCGCGGCGGGACCGCCCGTCGATCCTCCGGTCGGCCGCGGCGTTCGGCGACCAGTCCTCCCCGCGGTGCCTCTCCCAGGCGACCCGGAGCGCGGCGATCTCGCGGTCGACGGCGACGTGGTTGTCGTCCAGGTACATGAGCTGGACGCGGCGCCCGTCGCGCCCGTACATGTACGAGATGATCCGCGGCTGTCCCTGGCCCATGCCCGCGCTCGGGTTGGGTACGGCCCTGAGGTCGTGGATGTCCTCCCAGGCGAGCTGCCGGTTCTTGACCATGCCGCGGACCCGGATGCCCTTGAGATCGGCGGACGTGGAGCTGCTCCGGGCCGCGAGGACGAGCCAGCCGAGGAGGGCGAGCAGCAGCAGGGTGCCGAGTGCCTTGCCCCAGCCGGGGATGCCCTCCTCGGTCCAGATCGGCAGCCCCGCCGTGGGCAGTCCGACGCCCACCGCGATGTAGACGGCGGCCAGCCTGCCGGGTCTGATCCGGTACTCACGTGGCAGTACGCGTTCCGCTTGCATGGTTCGCTCCCCCTGGTGACCCCCGCGTGACGGAGGATCAGGGTAGGGCTCAACTCGCCTGATTCATAAGGTCTTTCGGCGATTCCTCAGGCCGCGCGCGTGAGGCGGTTGGCGAAGGTGGAGAGGGTGTACGCGCCGATGCCGAGGACGACCTCCAGGGCGTTGCGGCGGGTGTAGCCGGCGGCCTGGAAGGCGGCCAGTTCCTCGTCGGCCACCGCGCCCGACGAGGCGAGGACCCGGAGGGTGAAGAGGCGTACGGCGGCGAGGCGTTCGGGGTCGGGCGCCGGACCGAGCGCGGCCATCTTGGCCTCGTGCATGTCGACGCAGAGGTGGCACTGGTTGCGTGCGGCAACGGTGAGGATGACCGTCTCGCGGGAGTGCGGGTCGAGGGTGGTGGACTCGAAGGTCTGACTGAGCTTCAGGAAGCCGTCGAGGGTCTCGGGCGACTCCTTGAGGAGGGCGACGGCGTTGGCGGTACGGGCGGACATGTCCACGGAGGCGTCTCCAGGCTCGGGCGGGTAGAATCGACAACATGGTTGACCATGTGTCGAGGGAAAACGTAAACCAGGTTGTCGATAATGGCAACGGTGAAAACGCCGACGGTGAGAACGGCACCGCAGAAAGCGGCGGCGGCCGGGGCTACGAGCTCCCCCTGCTCCTCTTCGGCGGCTTCCGCACCCTCATCGACCGGCTCCACGCCCGCCTCGCCACCGAGGGCCACCCCGACCTGCGCCCCGCCCACGGCTTCGCCATGCAGGCCATCGGCGCCCGGGGCGCCACCGCCAGCGAGATCGGGCGGCGCCTCGGCGTCTCCAAGCAGGCCGCCGGGAAGACCGTCGACCGACTGCTCGCCCTCGGCTACGCCGAGCGCGCCGACGACCCCGCCGACGCCCGCCGCAAACTCGTCCACCTCACCCCACGGGGGTACGAGGCCCTGGCCCGCTCCGCCGCGATCTTCGACGAACTACGGGCGGAATGGGCCGCGACCCTCGGCGCGGACCGCGTCCGGGACCTGGAGGCGGCCCTACGGAACGTCGTCCCCGCGGAGACGGCGTTCCGCCTGGACGCCACCAGCTGGCTCGGCACCCCCTGAGACATCCACCACCTGGAAGGCATCCGCCACCTGGAGGCGCGCCTACCAGGCAAAAGCCTCCGGCGACGGCCCCGGGCCCGGGAAGATCTCGTCGAGACCGGCCAGGACCTCCTCGCTCAGCTCCACCTCCAGGGCGCGCAGCGCACTCGTCAGCTGCTCCGGGGTGCGCGGGCCGACGATCGGGCCCGTCACACCCGGCCGGGTGAGCAGCCACGCGAGGGCCGCCTCTCCCGGCTCCAGGCCGTGCTTGTCGAGCAGGTCCTCGTAGGCCTGGAGCTGCGCGCGGGACACCGGGTCGGCGAGGGTGGCCGCCGCGCGGCCCTCCGTACGCCGCTTGCCCTCGGCCTCCTTCCTCAGGACACCGCCGAGCAGGCCGCCGTGCAGCGGCGACCAGGGGATGACCCCGAGGCCGTACTCCTGCGCGGCCGGGATGACCTCCATCTCCGCGCGCCGCTCGAAGAGGTTGTAGAGGCACTGCTCGCTGACCAGGCCGACCGAGCCGCGCCGGGCGGCGGTCTCGTTGGCCTGGGCGATCTTGTAGCCGGGGAAGTTCGAGGAGCCGGCGTAGAGGACCTTGCCCTGCTGGATCAGGACGTCGACCGCCTGCCAGATCTCCTCGAAGGGCGTCGAGCGGTCGACGTGGTGGAACTGGTAGACGTCGATGTAGTCCGTGCCGAGCCGCTTGAGGCTGGCGTCGACCGCGCGGCGGATGTTCACCGCCGAGAGCTTGTCGTGGTTGGGCCAGGCGTCGCCGTCGGCGGCCATGTTCCCGTACACCTTGGTGGCGAGGACGGTCCGGTCGCGGCGACCCTCGCCCTTCGCGAACCAGGAGCCGAGGATCTCCTCGGTCCGGCCCTTGTTCTCACCCCAGCCGTACACGTTGGCGGTGTCGAAGAAGTTGAGCCCCGCGTCCAGCGCCGTGTCCATGATGGCGTGGCTGGTGGCTTCGTCCGTCTGGGGTCCGAAGTTCATCGTCCCGAGGACGAGTCGGCTGACCTTGAGTCCGGTGCGTCCGAGCTGCGTGTACTCCATGGGCGCCAAGCCAACTGCTTCGAGTGCGCTCGAAGCAAGGGGGTTCCCACGGGGTGGGTCGGGGCTACTGGCTGGACACCGACGCCACCGCGATGATCGCGAACATCAGAACGAGCACGCCGGCCATGATTCGGTTTCGGGTCTTCGGATCCACGCTTCGAGGTTACCCGGCCGTCCGCCGCGCCCCTCACCCCGCACCCTCACCCCGCCCCTCCAGCGGCCAGCCGCCGATCTGCTCGTACCGGGGCTGCTCGCCCCGCACCCCGCTCACCGGCAGGTTCGAGCGCACCAGGGCCAGCTCCCCCACCTCCCAGCGGGCGCCCTCGAAGGTGCCGAACTCGTCGAGGAAGGGGTGCAGGTCCACCTCGTCCGTACGGGCGCGGGCGAGCGTCAGATGCGCCTGGTAGCGGCGGTGCTCGTCCATCGGGACCCCGGCCCTGCGCGCGGCGGCGTCGGCGCGCTCGGCGAGCAGCCGCAGGTCGTCCAGGTCGCCGGCGACCCCCGTCCACAGGGCGCGCCGCCCGAAGTGCCCGCCGCCGTGCAGCCGCAGCGGGAACGGCGGCGTGCGGTGCGCGGCCCGGGCGAGCCGGACGCGGAGCTCGGGCAGCAGCTCCTCGTCGACCTCCCCCATGAAGGCGAGCGTGAGGTGCCAGCCGGGCCGCGAGGTCCAGCGGAGCCCGTCGGCCCCGGGGAGCCGGTGCAGACGGTCGACGACGTGTCCGAGCTCGTCCAGGCGCGCGGCGGGCGGCAGGACGGCGGCGAAGAGCCTCATGAGGCGAGTGTGGCAGCGGTTAGCCTCTGCGGCATGAAGATCGCCATCAGGAAGGGCGGGGCGGAGGACCTCCCCGCGATACTCGACGTGCTGGACAGTGCCGTGGTCTGGCTCAACGGCAAGGGGATCACCGCCCAGTGGGGCACCGAGCCGTTCTCCGCGCGGCCCAAGGCGGTGAAGCAGGTGCAGGACACGATGGGCGCCGGTGATCCGTGGATCGCCGAGGTCGACGGCGTACCGGCGGGGACGATGACGCTGACGCCGTTCCCCGGGCAGCACATCGCGCCGGCGGACGAGCCCGAGGTGTACGTACGGCTGCTCGCGACCGACGCGCGGTTCCACGGCCTGGGGGTGGGCGCGGCGCTGCTCGCCCACGCGGCGGAGGAGACGCGGCGGCAGGGCGTGTCGCTGCTGCGGGTGGACTGCTTCGCGGGCAGCGAGGGCCGGCTCGTCGCGTACTACGAGAGCCAGCACTTCACCCCGACGGACACGTTCCTGGTCGGGGACTGGGCGGGCCAGGTACTGGAGCGGCGGGTCTGAGGACCCGCCGCTCCGTGGGCACGGTCAGCTGGTGAAGTACCCGGCGTCCAGCCCGATCCAGCCCTTGAACCCGCGCTCGTCGTAGATGCGCAGCGAGCCGTCGGCGGTGACCTCCCAGCGGATGGTGAGGGGGCCGGTGACCCCGGCGCCGGTGGTCTGGCCCACCATGCCCTGGGTGCGGCGGGGGCGGATGTGCGGCGGAAGCGTGAGGATCGTTTCGCCGCTGGTCCACGCGGCGCCGTCGGCGCGGGTCACCCGGAGGTGCAGGTCGATGCGGTTGCCCGACTGGCGGTACTGCGGGAGGTAGTTGCTGGTGGCGGTGTAGACGGTCTTGTCGTACTCCAGTTCGGTCCACGGGACGTGGTCGCCGGTGCCGTCGGTGGTGCTGGTGATGCCATAGAGGGCCATGCGTCGGTCTTCCTGGGTGGCGAAGCCGAACACGAGCTGCGGCCCGTCGGGGGTTCGGCGGACGGTGATGGCTTCGGTCTCGCGGTGGTCCAGGTGGAGAGCGGTGGTGTTGAAGGTCCGCTCGACCACCTCGCCGGTGGTGACGTCGTAGACGTTCCACCAGGAGTTGCCCGGACTCGGGTTGTCGTCGCCGTAGGCATTGCCCTCGTTCTGGTGGACGAGGTTCCCGTACAGGCACCAGGACTGGGTGCGGTACTTCGCCGGGAAACTGCGCTCCGGGGTGAAGGCACGGCTCTTGAAGGCGTCGAGGCCGTAGACGCGGTACTCCGCGGTGCCGGACGACACATGGCGTACCGCGATGCGGCCGTGGTCGACGTCCAGGGACGGGGTGATCTGCGAGGCTCCGGGGACGGGGTCGAACACCTCGACGAGCGCGCTCCCGGCGTCGACGACGGCGTCGGGCTTGAACGCGATCCGGCCGATGTGCTTGCCGTAGGCGAAGCCGCTGGTGACGCGGTCCGCGTCGGTCTCCAGCCAGAGCCAGGAAGTGCCGTCGACGTGCTCGACCCCGAGTCCGCCGCCGTGACCGAAGCCCCTCAGGTACATGACGGCGAGGACGGTGCCGTCGGGCGCGAGCTGGTTGACGCACAGATCGCCCCGACGGTCGCGGTCGTCGCGGGTCAGGGGAGTGGGAGTGACCTCGTCCGGGAGCCGACGGCCGCCGCTCATGAGCTGTACGGCGTAGGCCAGGCCGGTCACCGGATCGAAGGCGACCTGCTGGTGCACCCTGGTCTGGGTGAGGGGGATCTCCTTGCCGAACAGGTCGACGGGCTCGGCCCGCAGGTCGAACCTGTGCCCCGCGGGCAGGCTGCCGGGCGGCAGGCCTTCGGCGACGGACGCGGCCGCGGGTCCGGCCTGCGGGACGGCCGCCTGGGCGGCTCCGACGGGGGCGAGGACCGGAGTGGCGGCCATCGCGGTCAGGAGGGTACGGCGGGTCAGCGGCATGGCGGAACAGCTCCGTTCCGTCGCTGCGACGGTGCGGCGGTGGCCGCCGGAGCCTTCGGTGAGCCGTGGCCCGGTATGTGGGCGGAACGCATGGTCATGGGCGTGCAAGCCCCCCTTTCAAGATCTTCACCTGCACGGTGCCGCGATCTTCGCACAGGGAAGCGAGGGGTCGGGGGAAGATTCAGGGGGTTGCCGGAGGGCCGGGGCGGAGGCAGAACGTCCGCCCCCGCCCCGGAAGGTCAGGCCGCCGTCGCCAGCCGCTCGCGCGCCACGAACCGTACCTGCGGGTGGCCGTGGTGCCACGCCCAGGCGATCTTGAGACCGCCCACGCGGGCCAGGACCAGGCCGACGACGATCGCCGCCGTCAGGGAGATGACGCCGCCCGTCGCGAAGCCGACGCGGGCGCCGTACGTGTCGGTGACCCAGCCGAGGAGCGGCGCGCCGATCGGCGTACCGCCGGCGAAGACCATCATGTAGAGGCTCATCACCCGGCCCCGCATGGCCGGGTCCGTGGCCATCTGGACGGCCGAGTTCGCGGTGATGTTGACCGTGAGGCCGATCATGCCGATCGGTACCAGCAGCAGCGCGAACAGCCAGAACGCGGGTGACAGGGCCGCCGCGATCTCCAGGACTCCGAAGACCGCCGCCGCGACCACCAGCATCCGCAGCCGGGTCGAGCCGCGGCGGGCCGCCGCGAGGGCGCCCACCAGGGAGCCGGCCGCCATGAGGGTGTTGAGGAAGCCGTACGTGCCGGCGCCGACGTGGAAGACGTCGCTGGAGAAGGCGGTGAGCCAGATCGGGAAGTTGAACCCGAACGTGCCGATGAAGCCGACGAGGACGATCGGCCAGATCAGGTCCGGCCGCCCTGCCACGTACCGCAGGCCCTCTCGCAGCTGGCCCTTTCCGCGCGGGGCGCGTTCCACCTTGTGGAGTTCGCTCGTCCGCATGAGCAGGAGGCTCGTGAGGGGCGCGAGGAAGAAGAGGCCGTTGAGGAGGAACGCCCAGCCGCTGCCGACTCCGGCGATGAGGACACCGGCGACGGCGGGGCCGATGAGCCGCGCGGACTGGAAGTTCGCCGAGTTCAGGGAGACGGCGTTGCGGAGGTGGTCGGGGCCGACCATCTCGGAGACGAAGGACTGCCGGGCCGGGTTGTCGACGACCGTCACCATGCCGAGGAGGAAGGCGATCAGGTAGACGTGCCAGACCTGGATGCTGCCGGAGAGCGTGAGGACGGCGAGTGCGAGGCCGCAGAGGCCGAGGGCCGCCTGGCTGAAGAGGAGCAGGAGCCGCTTCGGGTAGCGGTCGGCTATGACTCCGCCGTAGAGGCCGAAGAGCAGCATCGGCAGGAACTGCAGGGCCGTCGTGATGCCGACGGCGGCGGCCGAGCCGGTGAGGCTCAGGACCAGCCAGTCCTGGGTGATACGGGCCATCCACGTACCGGTGTTGGAGACGATCGCTCCGGTGAAGAACAGCCGGTAGTTGCGGATACGGAGCGAGGAGAAGGTTTCCCCCCGCCCACGGGTCTTGAGGGTGGGTTTGTGGACGGGTGCGGAGTCTGCTCCGGGTCCCGTACTCAAAGTGCGTCGCCTCCTTGGCGCATGGACTACAGGTGGGCGAGCTTCTCCAGGACCGGGGCGGCCGCGCGCAGCTTGGCCCATTCGTCCTCGTCCAGGCCTTCGGCGAGGGTGGCCAGCCAGGCGTTCCGCTTGCGGCGGGACTCTTCGAGCATGGCTTCGGCCTGCTCGGTCTGGCTGACGACCTTCTGTCGGCGGTCGTCGGGGTGCGGCTCCAGCCGGACCAGTCCCTTGGCTTCGAGCAGCGCGACGATGCGGGTCATCGACGGCGGCTGGACGTGCTCCTTGCGGGCCAGCTCGCCGGGGGTGGCGGAGCCGCAGAGCGCGAGGGTGCCGAGCACCGACATCTCGGTGGGGCTCAGCGACTCGTCGACGCGCTGGTGCTTGAGGCGTCGGCCCAGTCGCATGACGGAGGAGCGGAGCGCGTTCACGGCCGCGGCGTCGTCGGCTGTGCCGTGGGACAGGTCAGGCATGTTTGTTAGCCTAACTCATTACTCTGCCTAAATACCAACGGGAACACGCCGACGTCGCGTGGATCACACCCGTACGCCTGCACCCCCGCGTGAACCGGACGCACACAGATCACGCTTCGGCATCCATGTATCACCCAAACGAGTGAGTCGGATCCGGAAAGTGACGCAAAGAGGCCCGGGCAGCCCCGACCCTGAACGGCATGGGATCGACAGTGCTCAGCCTGCGCATCGACGGTGAGCTGCTCGACCGGCTCAGAAGTCACGCCGCGAAAAGAGGAATGAGCGTCCAGGACTATGTGGCCCGGACGCTCATTCGCGAGGATTTCGACGAGCGGTTCAAGACCGCCGTCGACGAGACGGAGAAGTTCTACGGTGCGGAGCCGCTCTCGACTCCGGCCGACGGGGCGGCGGCCGGAGCGGCGACCGGGGCGGCCGTCGCGGCGACCGACGCCCCCCGCGATCACGTGAGGCCGAGCGCCGGCATCGCGTAGTAGAAGACGAAGACCGCGGACACGACGTACATGGCCGCCGGGACCTCACGGCCCCGGCCGGTCGCCAGGCGCAGCACGCTGAACGCGATGAAGCCGATGCCGATGCCGTTCGTGATCGAGTACGTGAACGGCATCATCACCATGGCCAGGAACGCCGGCACCGCGATGGTGAAGTCGCTCCAGTCGATGTCCTTGACCGAACCGGCCAGGATCAGGAAGCCGACCGCGAGCAGCGCGGGCGTCGCCGCCTGCGACGGGACCATCGTGGCCAGCGGTGTGAGGAACAGCGCCACCGAGAACAGACCGCCGGTCACCACCGAGGCCAGACCCGTGCGCGCACCCTCGCCGACGCCCGCCGTGGACTCCACGAAGCAGGTGTTGGCCGAGGAGGAGGTGCCGCCGCCGGCCGCGACCGCCAGGCCGTCGACGAGCAGGACCTTGTTGATGCCGGGGAAGTTGCCGTCCTTGTCCATCAGCTTGGCCTCGTCGCCGACGCCGAGGATCGTGCCCATCGCGTCGAAGAAGCAGGACAGCAGCACGGTGAAGACGAAGAGGACGCCGGTCAGCAGACCGACCTTCTCGAAGCCGCCGAAGAGGCTGACCTCGCCGACCAGCCCGAAGTCGGGCGAGGCGACCGGGTTGCCCGGCCACTCCGGGGTGGTCAGACCCCAGGACGGGACGGTCGCGACCGCGTTGATCACCATCGCCACGATCGTCATGACGACGATGGAGATGAGGATCGCGCCCGGCACCTTGCGGATGATCAGCGCGAGGGTGAGGAGCGTGCCCAGGATGAAGACCAGGACCGGCCAGCCGGTGAGGTGACCGTCGCCGCCCAGCTGGAGCGGGACGGTGGTGTGCGCGGCGTCGGGGATGCGGGAGACGAAGCCCGAGTCGACGAGGCCGATGAGCATGATGAACAGGCCGATACCGATCGCGATGCCCTTGCGCAGGCCGACCGGGACCGCGTTCATCACGCGCTCGCGCAGACCGGTCGCGACGAGCAGCATCACGACGACGCCCGCGAGGACGACCATGCCCATGGCGTCGGGCCAGGACATCTTCGGCGCGAGCTGGAGCGCCACGACCGTGTTGACGCCGAGGCCGGCGGCGAGGGCGATCGGGACGTTGCCGATGACACCCATGAGGAGCGTCGAGAACGCCGCCGTGAGGACGGTGGCGGTGACGAGCTGGCCACCGTCGAGCTGGTGCCCGTACATGTCCTTGGCGCTGCCGAGGATGATCGGGTTCAGCACGATGATGTAGGCCATCGCGAAGAAGGTGGCGAAGCCGCCGCGGACCTCGCGGGCGACGGTCGAGCCGCGCTCCGAGATCTTGAAGTAGCGGTCGAGACCCGAGGTCGGCTCCTGGGGAGCGGAAGGCTCGGGGGACATGGCCTTGGCGGTGGCCGTGGTGCTCATGGGGTGGGGTTCCTCTTCGGGAGACGTCCGTTTGGCGGTTCATACGAAGGAAACCCGCCAGAGGCAAACCGTTTCAGTATGAACACATGAACGAGCGAGCGTCTATCTCCGCGCGTAGATACGATTTCCCGCCACCTAGACTGACCCCCATGGCGAAGTGGACACCGAAGCACGAGGCACCCGAGCCCCTCGAAGGGCCCGTCGTCGCCACCATCACCGGCGGAACGATCCTCTGGTTCGTCCTCTTCCTCGTCCAGGTCCCGTTCTACGGCTGGTTCGACGACCGGGACCTGACCTGGTGGGTGTGGACCTGCCTGGCCGGAGCGGGCCTCGGCCTGATCGGCATCTGGTACGTACGGAAGCGCGACGCGGCGATCAAGCGGCACGAGGCGGCGCAGACGGCCGAGGCGGCCGGGGCGGATGCGGCGCAGGACCCCGAGGCGCGCCCTCACACGTAGCACCGGGGGACGATTCGCCTCCTCCCCCGGTCGGATCTTCGCCCTGCTCAGCAGGTGAACGGTCGGTTCCGGTCGTACCGTCGAAAACATGACTCAGCGGGCGAAGATCGACACGGACGGCAGCGAGACCGGGGCGGTGGAGCCGCCCGTCGTCCACCGTCCCGCCGGACTCACCTCGGCCGAGGTCGCCGAACGCGTCGCACGCGGCGAGGTCAACGACGTACCCGTACGCAGCTCCCGCTCGGTCACGGACATCGTCCGCGCGAACCTCCTCACCCGCTTCAACGCGATCATCGGCGTGCTGTGGGCGATCATGCTCCTCGTCGCGCCGATCCAGGACAGCCTCTTCGGCTTCGTCATCATCGCCAACACCGGCATCGGCATCATCCAGGAACTCCGCGCCAAGAAGACGCTCGACGGACTCGCCGTCATCGGCGAGGCGAAACCCACCGTCCGGCGCGACGGCGTGGCCGCCGAAGTCTCCACCTCCGAGATCGTCCTCGGCGACCTCATCGAACTCGGCCCCGGTGACAAGGTCGTCGTCGACGGCGTCGTCGCCGAGGCCGACAGCCTGGAGATCGACGAGTCACTGCTCACCGGCGAGGCCGACCCTGTGGTGAAGAAGCCCGGCGACCGGATGATGTCGGGCTCGTTCGTCGTCGCCGGCGGCGGCGCCTTCACCACCACCAAGGTCGGCCGCGAGGCCTACGCGGCGCAGCTCGCCGAAGAGGCCTCCCGCTTCACGCTCGTCCACTCCGAACTGCGCACGGGCATCTCCACGATCCTCAAGTACGTGACGTGGATGATGATCCCGACCGCGATCGGGCTCGTGATCAGCCAGCTCGTCGTCAAGGACAACAACTTCAGGGACGCGGTCGCCCGTACGGTCGGCGGCATCGTCCCGATGATCCCCGAGGGCCTCGTCCTGCTCACCTCGGTCGCCTTCGCGATCGGAGTCGTACGCCTTGGCCGCAAGCAGTGCCTCGTGCAGGAGCTGCCCGCCATCGAGGGCCTCGCACGCGTGGACGTCGTGTGCCTGGACAAGACGGGCACGCTGACCGAGGGCGGGATGGACGTCACGGAGCTGCGCCCGCTGAACGGCTCGGACGAGACGTACGTACGGAGGGTACTGGGCGCCCTCGGCGAATCGGACCCGCGCCCGAACGCGTCCCTCCAGGCGATCATCGACGCCTACCCGGACACGGTGGAGTGGCGGTGCACGGAGGCGCTGCCGTTCTCGTCGGCGCGGAAGTACAGCGGGGCGGCGTTCAGCGAGGGGAACGGCGAGGACTCGACGTGGCTTCTCGGCGCGCCGGACGTGCTGCTGCCCGCCGGTGACACGACGCTGACGGAGATCGACCACCTCAACGAACAGGGCCTGCGGGTCCTGCTCCTCGCCCGTACCGCACAGGAACTCGACTCCCCGGACGTCGCCACCGGCGCCCACCCGACCGCGCTCGTCGTCCTGGAGCAGCGGCTGCGGCCCGACGCCGCCGACACGCTCGCCTACTTCGCCGACCAGGGCGTCGCCACGAAGGTCATCTCCGGCGACAACGCCGTCTCGGTCGGCGCGGTCGCCGGAAAGCTCGACATGCCCGGCGCCGCGAACACCATCGACGCCCGGCAGCTGCCCACCGACCGGGAGGAGATGGCGAAGGCCCTCGACGAGAACGCGGTCTTCGGCCGGGTCACGCCTCAGCAGAAGCGGGACATGGTGGCGGCGCTCCAGTCCCACGGGCACACCGTCGCGATGACGGGCGACGGCGTGAACGACGTGCTGGCGCTGAAGGACGCCGACATCGGCGTGTCGATGGGCTCGGGGTCGGAGGCGACGAGGGCGGTGGCCCAGATCGTGCTCCTGAACAACAGCTTCGCGACGCTCCCGTCGGTGGTGGCGGAAGGCCGGAGGGTCATCGGCAACATCACCCGGGTGGCCACCCTGTTCCTGACGAAGACGGTGTACTCGGTCCTGCTCGCGGTCCTGGTGGTCTGCTCGCAGGTCGAGTACCCGTTCCTCCCCCGCCACCTGACACTGCTGTCGACGCTGACGATCGGCGTCCCGGCGTTCTTCCTCGCGCTCGCGCCGAACAAGGAACGGGCGAAGCCGAACTTCGTACGGCGGGTCATGCGGTACGCGATCCCCGGCGGCGTCATCGCGGCGGCGGCCACCTTCACGACGTACCTCCTGGCCCGCCACCACTACAGCGGCGAAGGCGCCCTGGAGGCGGAGACCAGCGCGGCGACGCTGACGCTCTTCCTGGTCTCGATGTGGGTCCTGGCGATCATCGCCCGCCCGTACACCTGGTGGCGCCTCACCCTGGTCGCCACGATGGGAGGCGCCTTCCTCCTGGTCCTGGTCGTGCCCTGGCTCCAGGACTTCTTCGCCCTGAAGCTGGTGGGCACGACGATGCCGTGGGCGGCGGTCTTCATCGCGGCGGCCGGCGGCCTGCTGCTTGAGGTCGCGTGGCGGTGGGTGGACCGGAAGTTCCCGGCGTAGGGCTGCCGGGCCGGTCAGGCGGCGGCCCGGCAGTCGCCACAGTCGGCGTCCGGGTCGTGGCTACGGAAGGCACGGTCGCACCCGTCGCAGTTCACGAGCGGCGCGGGTCCGTCGGTCACCGACGGCGGCGGTACGGCGGCCAGCGGAGGCGGCTGGAGCGCGGAGAGCCGGAACTCGACGAAGCGGCCCGGATGGTGGATGGGCACGTGCGCGGGCGGGAGGGCGGCCGTGAGCGTACGGAGCACCTGCTCCGGGCTCGCCGCTCTGGCCAGCCACTCCTCGACGCCGGGGGCGAGCCGCAGGACCTCCCGCCAGGAAAGCGACAGCCGGGAGTCGACGGTCCGAAGCCGAGCGAGGATGTCGGCGGCGGGCCCGCGGAGGGCGGACGACTGCGGCGGTACGGGGCGAGGCCCGGGATCCGGTGCGACGACCGGCACGGGTTCCGCCTCCGACTCGGCCGACTCGGCCTGTACGGCCTCGGGGGCGGCGGGCGACCGCCGGCTCCGCGTCCCGCACCCGGGCTTGTCGTACGACAGCGTCCGCGTGGCGAACCGCCCGCCGCCGAGGGCGACCCGCCGCCGCTCGACGTACCCGGCCGCGACGAGCTCGTTGAGGGCCCGCCGGATGGTGATCTCGCCCTCCCGGAACCGAAGGGTGAGCGTCTTGACCGTGACATCGGCGCCGTCGGGCAGGGACTGGATGTAGACGCAGAGCCCGATCGCGGCGGCCGAGAGGCGCGGATGCTGGGCGAGGTGGTTCCCGACGACGGTGAACCGGTCGGTGTGCCGGTGCCGTACGTGAATGACCCCGGAGCGAGGGGCGTCGAGGGGAATCTCGAACGGTACGGGGCGCGCGGACAGGGCCGCGTTAGACTGCGGGTAAGTCATTGGGAAGCGCTACTTCCTGGTTACTAGGCCCTACGGTCAGCGCCAATAGCGGCATATGACAAGTCGGCCCCCGCCAGAACAGGGGCTTGGTTAGCGGCGGGGGTTGGTGGGTGAAGTTCGGTGGGGTGGGGGTGCGCTGCCGTTGAGTGGGGCAGTGGGGCTCGGCTTGGCGGCCGACGGTCCTTCGTGGTCGAGCTTCAGGCCCCGCTGGTCCCTCCCGGTGGGTGAGCGGGGTGGATAACCCTGCATTTCTCCGAGTAACAGGCCCCGGATTAGGCCTCAAAGGGGTCTAATCACCCTTTCCGCGCGGAGAAACTGCACGAAACTCTCGCCGCCAGCGCCCACCACCCACGAACACAGACCAGCGGGGCCCGAATCCCCGCCAACCGACGGCCGCAACCCGCTAAGCCGAGCCCGGCTGCCCCATGCAACTGCCGCGCACCCCGAACCCACCAACCCCCGCCGCTAACCAAGCCCCCACCCACTCACCGGCACAGCCACGCTCACCGCAACCGATGCCCGGCCTCGCCCCACCCACCGGCCCGGCCGCCACACTCGGAAAGAGGGCGGCCGCACCCGCACCCACAAAGCCGAACCACCCCAGAACCCCGCTCGGGATGCGCCTCGGCTCAGGAAGGTCTTCCGCCATTCGAGCGGTGACATAGTGCCGACGCCCGCCCCCTGTCCTCAGGTCGAGGACGAGGGCGGGCGCGGGTTGCTTCTCGTGGCGGCGCTCTGTGACGAGCGGGGGTGGCCGGCGCGATCCCGGCAGGACCGTATGGTGCGAGTCCGCGCTGCCCTACCCGTGGATCAGGCTTGATCCACGTCCCCCGCGGTCAGGCCGCACCTGCCTCAGTAGCCGGTGACGTAGGTCCAGTCGTCGCTCTGGGAGTACGGCACGGAGAAGTGCTCCCCCCAGTTGTAACCGTTCTGGCAGTTGTAGGTGTTGTACGCCTTGATCGTGACGTCGCCCCGCCACCACCAGCCGGAGATGTTGGTGGTGCCGCCCGAGTTGATGTTGAAGCAGCCGAGGCTCTCCTCGCCGTTCTGGTTGTAGCCGTAGATCTCGATCGAATGCCGGTAGCCGGGCGAGTAGTGGTCCGTGTAGGAGATCTGCTGCCCGTTGGTGCCGGCGGAGGCCGCGCCCGCGCCCGTGAGGACTCCGGTGGCGGCCAGGGCGAGGGTGCCGGCGGCCACGGCGGCGCGTGTGGCGAAGTTCTTGGACATACGGAAGGTGCCCCCTTGTTCAGTCAATGCCATCGTGCGCCCGGAGTGGCCTCCGAACGCGTCGTGATCACGGTATTCCGGGGCATCAACGGCCCATCAACGTGGCGTCAACACGCGTCCGTTGCGCACAGCCGAGTACGGAGCCGCCACAGGTTGAACAGCAACCTCAAGCCTGGGGTACGGAACCGGGCGTCGGGCTCGTCGATGGGTGGGGGCTTGGTCATGGCCGGGATGGGCGGGTCTCTTGCCGTGGGTTCGGGGTGCGCGGTCGTTGCGCCCTTGACGCGGTGGTGGAGGCCGCCACACCCGGAAAGAGGGCGCCCGCACCCGCACCCCACCAGAAACCCCCACCCCTGGTACCCCTCCCGTCGGGCAAGGTAGGGCCATGGGATTCGTCGAGCAGCTCTGGAACCGCGGCGAAGTGCCGTACTGCGACGGGCTCTACCGGGCGGACGGCAGCAGCCGGGAGTTGCACGTCGACGGGCCCGGGGCGTACCACCCCGACGCCGGGTCCCCGATTCCCTTCCGGATCGGGGAGCCGTTCGACGTGGCCGAGGTCGTCGCGGAGTACGGCACCTGCGAGATGGACGTCTGGTTCGAGAGCCCGCTGCCCGACGGGTCGGGGTGGGTTCTCGGCGGAGGCGGCGGGATGGGCAACATCGGTCATCTCGCCCGTCTCGACGGCGACCGCTCCTTGCGGTGGGTCGCCTTCATGGAGAGCTCCAACCCGTTCCTCGGCGTGCGCTACGAGGGCAGCCGGGCCGTCTTCACCAACGACTGGCGCAACCTGCTGACCCTCGACCTCGCCGATCCCGCCCTCCGCTGACCTCGCCCTCCACCGGCCTCAGTCGAACCAGCGGTCCCTCTCCAGCTCCGCCGTCCTCGACGGGTCCTCCAGGAGGGCCGCCACCTCGAAGCGGCGGGGCCATTGGCCGGCTGCCCAGGCCAGGCCTGCCGCCACGCCTTCCAGGGTGGACGCGTGGACCACGCCGTCCGGGGTGCGGCGCCAGTCGAGTTCCGTGTCCGCCGCCCGGAGTTCCTCGTGTTCGATGTAGGCCGTGGGGGTCGTCGCGCCCAGGAGGATCCGGACCGACTCCGGCACCTCGTGTTCCTCGCCGACCGTCGCCACCTCCGCCTCCACCGCCTCGCTCAGGCGCCTGACCTGGAACAGTTCCGCCAGGTCCGCCGCCCGCGACGGTGCCACCGGCAGCAGCGGCACCCCGCCCGCCAGCGGCAGCAGGTCCGGGGCGTCCGCCACCATCGCCTCCGCCGCGTCCACCACGACCACCTCGCCGTCCACCACCGCGCGCAGCTCGTCCGGCAGCGTCACCTGCTCCGGGTCCAGGTCCGCCAGGGCCGTGTACAGGGCGTGGAGTTGGGCGTCCGTGACCTCCCTCTCCGCATCCGCCAGGCGCGTCAGGAGTTCCGCCGCGCCTCCCGGTTCGTCCAGGAGCGCCGCCACCGACGTACGGACGCCCAGCGCCCTCAGGACCTGCTCGTCGTCGAAGCCCGTCGCGTCGGCGGAGTCGTACAGGCCGATCAGCAGCGGGTCCGTGCCCGCCGCTCGCAGGCCCGCCGGGCGGCGGCCGTCCAGGACCGGGTGGTCGCGGAGCCACCACGCCGTGTACGAGCGGACCGTCTCCGTCGTGCCGTCCGGAAGCAGCACCCGTACGGGCTGGGTCAGGGCGTCCCGCAGCGGCGGCTGCGCGAGGAGCGCGAGGGCCTGCGGCCAGGCGTCGTCGTCGACCAGGTCCAGGTCCCGTACGGCCACGATCTCCGTCGCCACCGGCGGTACGGGCGACTCCGGCAGCCGGTCCAGGACGTCCTCGCACCACACGTCGACCGCGTCCAGGAGTCCGGCGTCGTCCGGCTCCGGGTAGTCGCCCTCGCGGGGTTCGACCTCGTCCGGGTCGAGGAGCAGGTCGGTGGCGCGGACCAGTGCGAAGGTCGCGAGAACTCCACAGGCGGCCAGCGGCTGTTCGCCCCAGCGGGCGGCCAGTTCGGCGTCCACGTAGGCCAGTTCGTCCTCGCGCATGACTGCGGCGAACGCCGAGCCGGGCATCACCAGCTCTCCCGCCGGGGAGAGTTCGCCGTCCTCGTCGGGGAGGGCCAGGGCGCCCAGCCAGGGCTCCTCGCCCGGGTCGAGTTCCGCGTCGCGGACCAGGCCGAGGACCGTCTCGACGAGTTCGTCCGCGTCCAGGGCGTCCGCGTCCTCGTCCCAGATCTCGCCCGCGTCGAGGGAGGCCGCGACCGCCGCCCGTACCTGCGGGGTCGTCAGGACCGCGCGGGGCGTGGCGGGCAGGGCTCCCAGCTTCTCCAGGATGGGGTGGGCGGCCTCGGGGTGGGCGACCTTCAGGCCGAGCCGGGTCAGTTCGGCCGGGGTCCGCTCCTGGGGCAGGAGGACCTGGCGGGGGCCGATCGCCGTACGGATACGGGCGCCTTCGGCGGTCTCCGCCAGCGGCACCGGGAGGCCCGAGAGGCGGTCCGGGTCGATGCCCGCGAGGGAGTCGTACAGGCGCCACCACCACGTCGGCGGCCTGTCCACCCCGGCGAGGCGGTCGATCGCCTCGGTGAAGGGGACGCGGCCGACGCCGAGGGTCCGGAGCTCCGGACGGCGCTCCAGGCCGGCCGGGAGGAGCGTCGGGAACACCTCGGCGAGGACGTCCACCGTGTCCGTGCCCGCGCCTTCCGCGACCTCGGCCTCGATCGGGCGGAGTGCGGGGAGTTCCTCGGTGGGGGCGGCGGGGGCCAGGAACGCGACCCTCGGCAGCCGGTCCAGGATCGCCTCGCGCAGTGCCCCGTCGAGGGGGCCCTTGCCGAGCGGGCCGGGGACGAGGTCGAGCGTGGCGGTCGTCACCGGCTGCCACTCGGCGAGGAGTTCGGCGTACGCGTCGGCCGCGCGCTGCACCAGGAAGTCGGTGAGCCGGCCGGGCGCCGGGTGCCGCCGCGCGGTGTCCAGCGGCAGGGAGGCGATGAGCAGCGCGGGGATGCCGAGGGGCTCGTCGGTGGGCGTGGGGGCGTGCACGACCGGGGTCGTCCGCGGGTAGCGCGGGGCTCCGTCGGTGTCCACGGGTACGGCCCAGGTGACCGACCAGTGGGGGCGCAGGCGCTCCTCGACCGGGCGGTCCTTGAGGAGTTCGGCGTCGAGGGGGCCGCCGTGGGAGACGGTCCGCCAGCGGTGGGTGCCGGTGGCGGTGTCCTCGATGACGACGTATCCGTCGTCATCGGAGCGGTGGATGGTCCGTACCCCTTCGGGGGTCTCCACGACGATCTCGGCGAGCCCCGGGAGGGTGAGGAGGAGGGCGTCGTCGACGGAGGCGAGGAGCCGTTCGGCGAGGTCGCGGGCGGCGGTGTCGCGCAACGGGAGGACGACGACGGTGTCGTAGCCGTCGGGGGCGGTGCCCTCGGCGGGCAGCGGAAGCCGCAGGAGGGGTACGTGGCCGTCGCGGCGGCGGAGTTCGTCACCGAGGCCGGGGCTGTACTTGGCGGACTCGGCGGCGAGTTCGCGGGCCTCCGCGAGGGACCAGCGGACGCCGCCGTGACGGCCGAGGACGGCGGGCTCGTCGGTGACGGCGAGGACGGCGGCGAAGCCGACGCCGAAGCGGCCGACGGCGCCGTGGGTCTGCTCGCGCTTGGCCGAGGCCCGGAGCGTGGACAGCGACTCGACGCCGGAGGCGTCCAGCGGTGCGCCGGTGTTGGCGGCGGCGAGGATCGCGGGGCCCTCGTGGTCGGCCGGGTGCAGGGTGAGGCGGAGGCGGCCGGTGACGCCGGCGCGGTGGGCGGCGTCGGCGGCGTTCTGGGCGAGTTCGACGACGAGGCGGTCGCGGTAGCCGCCGAGGGCGAGGTCCTCCTCGGCGTTGGCGTCCTCCCGGAACCGGGCGGGGGACGCGCCCCAGGCGTCGAGCACACCCCGCCGCAGCCGTGCGGTGCCGAAGGGATCGGTTCCGTCGGTCGTCGTCCGGACGCTGACGCTCACGTCTGACTCCACTCTGCGGGGCGGTGATAGTGCCGGGCCGGGATGGTGACACCGGGGCCCGAAGGTACCGCGCCCCGCCCCTCCCCCGCCGCCGGGGCACGTCCGGGGCCGGGGCGCGCGGAATCACTCACAGGAAAAGGCGTGAAGTGTACAGTTCTGTACATGAGTGAGACTCTCCCGATCACCGAAGCGCGGGCCCGGTTCGGGTCGCTGGTGCGCCGCGCGTCCCATGCTCGTGAGCGCATCACGATCACCGATCACGGCCAGCCGGCGGCCGTGCTCATCAACCCTCAGGAACTCGCCGACCTGGAGGACGCCCTGGCTCTGGCGCTGTACCGCGAGCGTCAGAGCTCGGGGAAGAACGGCGGTGTGCCGCATGACGACGTCCGTGCCCGCCTCGGCCTGGAGCGAGGGTGACGTACGAGATCGTCTGGGACGAGGCCGCGATCGATGCGGCCACGCGCTTCCTCAAGGACGACCCGGACGGACTGCGGCAACTGATGGACGCGGTCGACCTGCTCGCCGGGCAACCCCGACCGGAGGGCAGCGCCGAGTACGGCTCGCCCGACCTGCGCCGCATGCACGTAGGCCGCTACCGGGTGCTGTACGAGATCACCGAGACCACCGTGACGGTCGTGGTCATCCAGGTCGGCCGCATCGGCTGACGTCAGCGGCCCGACCCACGTCGGCGCCCCGCGGAAGAGGGCGGACCCCACGGGTGGTGGTCCGCCCTTCCCTGCGCCCCGACCGCGACATACGGGCGCGGCGCGGAATCGGCTACGAGTGACCCAGGTCTTCCGAGGTGGCGTCGGGTTCTGTGGTCGAGCCGGAGTCCTTGGCCGGGCGGAGGGGGAAGGCGTCCGCGCCCATCGAGTCCAGGACCGGCGGCGCCGGCCGCGGCGGCTTCGGCATGATCGCGGCCTCCGAGTGCCCGCCGCAGCCGTACGAGAGGGAGACGACCCGGCCGTCGGCGGGGGCGAACTCGTTGGCGCAGATGCCGAAGGTCTGCTTCAGGGAGCCGGCGAGCGGCACCAGGAAGGCGCAGGACTCGCAGGTGGCCGGCGCGGCCTGGGCCATCGGCGTCCGTGCGCCGAAGGACTCCTCCCAGCGGTCGGCGGCCATGTGGAGGCCGTACCGGGAGAGGACCCGGGCCCGGCGCATGCCGAGCTCTTCGGCGACCGCGGCGATCGCACCCCGCGAGGGGGTGCGGGTGACGATTTCGGCGTCCTCGACGTCGAGGTGGTCCGCCAGTTCCTCCGACACCACGGAGTTCGGCGGCGGTGCGTCCTCGCCCGAGTAGCCGGGCTCCAGGCGCAGGTCGTCCTGCTCGGTCGGCAGCAGGTCGCCGGGGCCCATGTCGCCGGGGCGCAGCCGCTCGCTCCACGGCACCCACTCGGGGGCGAGGAGGGCGTCGGAGCCGGGAAGCAGGACGGTTTCGTCGAGGGTGATGTTCTTGGCGCGGGAGGCCCGGGTGACCGTCACCGCCCAGCGCCAGCCCCGGTAGCCGGGTTCCTTGGACTCGAAGTAGTGGGTGACGACCCGGTCACCCTCGGCGACCACTTCGACGTGTGCGCCGACGATCCCGGGGGCGGCCGCCTCCTCGGCGGCCTCCCGCGCGAGGTCTACGGCCTCAGCGCACAGGCGGTCGGGGGTACGCGTGGCTCGCGGGGTACGCGGGGTACCGCTTCGCGTCGTCGCAGCACTCACAGGTCTCGCTTCTCTCCTACGCCGTCTCACGGGTGCGCCGGCCGAGGGGCGGGAGCGAAGCCACGGGCGGCGGGCGGAGCGGACCTGTGGGCCGCATCGACGTCCGCGCACCCGACCTGTCTCGCGTGTCTCGGGCACACCTATCGCCATCCATTCTGCGGGATGCCGAAGAGGCGCGCGGCCGAGAGCTTCCGCCGGTGACGCGCTACGCACGCTACCCCGTTCGCGGGCCTCAGCCCACATGCCCGCCCCAAGTGGCCCGGATCGCGGACGCCCGGGGCGGTCCGGAAGGCGGTCCGGACGGCGACCCGAGGACCGGCCGGAAGGAGGTCGCCGAGGTTTGTCCCGAGGTTTGTCCCGAGGTTTGTGCCGATGTTCGTCCCGACGTTCGTCCCGGTGCTCGTGCCGATGCCTGTCCGCGCCGGTCCACTGCGGTCCGCCGCGGTCCACCTCGGTCCGATGAGGCCGTGTCCCGCCGCGCCACGGTTCGTCCGGCGCGCTGGTGGGGCACTATGACGGAGTGGCAGCCGCACGGTCCCCCGCACGATCCGAAGATCATGCCGGACCGCTCCGCCGAGCGGGCCGGAAGGTCGGCCGCGCCCTGCACCTGCCGTTCACTGGCACGGCGAAGGGCATCCGCAAGGCCACCCACGCGCACGGCGCGGGCGAGTCGGGGCTCGGGAAACTGATCGAGCTGCACGCCGTGAACGGTGCCGGGGACGTCATGATCACCGTCGCCCTCGCCTCCACCGTCTTCTTCTCCGTGCCGACCGACGAGGCCCGCGGGCGCGTCGCCCTCTACCTCGCCGTCACCATGGCGCCCTTCACCCTCCTCGCTCCGGTGATCGGCCCGCTCCTCGACCGCATCCCGCACGGGCGGCGGGCCGCGATGGCCGGCGCGATGCTGACCCGGGCGGTCCTCGCGATCATGATGTCGGCGGCGGTCGCCACCGGCGGCATCGAGCTGTACCCGGCGGCGCTCGGGGTCCTGGTGGCCTCGAAGGCGTACGGGGTGGTGCGCAGTGCGGTCGTGCCGCGGCTCCTGCCACCGAACTTCTCGCTCGTGAAGGCGAACTCGCGGGTCACCCTGGCCGGGCTGCTCGCGACGGGCATCGCCGCGCCCATCGGGGCGGGGCTGCAGGTGCTCGGACCCCCGTATCCGCTGTACGGGGCGTGCGCACTGTTCCTGCTCGGGGCGTTCTGGGCGCTGCGGATGCCGCCCAAGGTGGACTCGGCGAAGGGTGAGCGGCGGGCGCATCTGCTGACGCACGGCGAGCGGAAGCCGAGTCTGCGGACGGTGGGGCCTTCGGTCCTGCACGGTCTTGAGGCGAACGCGGCGCAGCGGATGCTGTCGGGTTTCCTGATCTTCTTCCTGGCGTTCCTGCTGCGCGAGCACCCGCTGTCGGGGCAGAGTGCCGCCGTGTCGCTGGGGATCGTGGGCGTCGCGGCGGGCGTGGGCAACGCGTGCGGTACGGCGATGGGCTCGCTGCTACGGGACCGGGGGCACGGGCCCGAGGTGATCATCGCCACCATGGTCAGCGTGGCCTGCGCCACGGCGATCTGTACGGCGATCTTCTTCAGCGGGGCGATGGTGGCCGTCCTGGGCGCGGTCGCGGGTCTCACCCAGGCCCTGTCGAAGCTGTCGCTGGACGCGCTGATCCAGCGGGACGTGCCGGAGGTCGTACGGACCTCGGCGTTCGCGCGTTCCGAGACGGCACTGCAGATGGCGTGGGTGGTGGGCGGTGGGATCGGCATCGCCCTGCCCCTGAACGGGACCCTGGGCATGGCGGTGGCGGCCGGAATCCTGGCGACGGGCGCACTCCTCTCCGTACGGGGCCTGCTCGCGGCGGCCCGGCAGCGGCCGGGGCCGAAGGGGCGTTCGAAGACGCGAGTGGCGTAGTCCGGGGCGGGGAGCGGGGACCGGGAAGGGCCCTCGTTCCGGTACCCGAGGGCGGCACGCCGTACCCCCGCGTGGCGCGGGCGCGGCGGCCCGATAGCCTTCGGCTCATGACCGTTGCGTTCTTCTCCGGCTCGCGCCGCCGGGCCGCCGTCGCCCTCGGGGCCGTCTCCGCCGGGCTCCTCGTACTCTCCGCCTGCGACAAGCCGACTCCGATCGCGACTGTCACGGTCGGGTCCGACTCGATCCACTCCGAGGCCGCCTGCTACAACGACGGCGACGCCATCAAGGAGTCGCAGATCCAGCAGTGCCTCAACAAGAAGGCCGAGAAGTCCATCACCGTGGCGATGGACGACAAGATCCGCTTCGGGGTCGACCCCGAGATCGCGGACAACGGCTGGACCATCTTCCTCGGCGGCCAGCAGGCCGAGCCCGAGCCGTACAAGAAGACGTACCGGACCATTCCGGCCAGCGCCTTCTTCTCCAGCCAGACCGGCGAGGCCACCGACAAGACCCAGGTGACCATCGTCGAGAACACCGGCAAGAAGCTGACCGGTGTCTGGCACTTCCAGCTGAAGAAGGAATCCTGATCCTCCGGTGGTCCACCGGATCCTGATCGTGACGGCCGTGGCGGCGGAGGCGGACTCCGTCTCCGCCGGCCTCGGCCTCGGCGGCCCCGAGCTGCTCCCGCTGCCGGGGGGTCTCGTCCTGCGCCGCCACACGGACGCACCCGGCGGCCGTGTCCGGGTCGACGTGCTCGTCGGTGGGGTCGGACCCGCCGCCGTCGCCGCCTCGACCGGGACCGCGCTGGCGTACGCCTCGCTCACCGGCACGGAGAACCCCCGTACCGAGAACCCCTACGGCGAGAGCCCCTACGGCCTCGTCGTCTCCGCCGGGATCGCCGGCGGGTTCCGGCCGCTCGCGCCCCTCGGATCCGTCGTCGTCTCCTCGGCCGTCGTCGCGGCCGACCTCGGCGCGGAGACCCCCGACGGGTACCTCGCCGTCGACGAGCTCGGCTTCGGGCGGTCCGTCCACCCCGTGCCCGAGGCCCTGACCGGCCGTGTCGCCGCCGCCCTGGACTCCGGGGGCCGGCCGTACACCGTCGCGCCGGTGCTCACCGTCTCCACCGTCACCGGCACCGCCGGCCGCGCCGCCGAGCTGGCCGGGCGCCATCCCGGGGCCGCCGCCGAGGCGATGGAGGGCTTCGGGGTCGCCGAGGCCGCCGCCGCGTACGGCGTGCCCGTCGTCGAGATCCGGGCCGTGTCGAACGCCGTCGGCCCCCGCGACCGCGCCGCCTGGCGCATCGGCGAGGCCCTGGACGCCCTCCGGCACGCCTTCGAGCTGCTCAGCAAGACCGTCTTCGTGGAGCTGGAGCCGTCGTGACCAAGCTGAAGATCGCCTACTCGCCCTGCCCGAACGACACGTTCGTCTTCGACGCCTGGGCCCACGGCCGCGTCCCCGGCGCCCCGCGCCTCGACGTGACCTTCGCCGACATCGACGTCACCAACGGCTGGGCCGAGAGCGGCACCGACACCCACGACGTCCTGAAGGTGTCGTACGCCGTGCTGCCGTGGATCCTCGACGAGTACGCGCTGCTGCCCTGCGGCGGCGCCCTCGGCCGGGGCTGTGGCCCGCTGGTCCTCACCCGGGACACCGCGACCGGCGCCGACCTCGCCGGGAAGACCGTCGCGGTGCCGAGCGAGCGCTCCACCGCGTATCTGCTGTTCCGGCTCTGGGCGGCCGAGAAGGTGCCGGGCGGGGTCGGGAACGTCGTCGTGATGCCGTTCCACGAGATCATGCCCGCCGTGCGCGACGGCAAGGTCGACGCGGGGCTCGTCATCCACGAGGCCCGCTTCACGTACCAGAACTACGGTCTGCACTGCCTCGCCGACATGGGCGAGCACTGGGAGTCCACGACCGGTCTGCCGATCCCCCTCGGTGCGATCGTCGCCCGCCGCTCCCTCGGCGCCGAGACCCTGCGGCGGCTCGCCGACGCGGCCCGTACGTCCGTGCGGATGGCCTGGGACGACCCGGTGGCCTCCCGCCCGTACGTCCTGGAGCACGCGCAGGAGATGGACCCGAAGGTCGCCGACCAGCACATCGGTCTCTACGTCAACGAGTTCACGGCCGACCTCGGCGAGCACGGTTACGCGGCGGTCCGCGGGCTGCTCACCCGAGCCGCGGCCGAGGGGCTCGTACCGCCCCTCGGCCCGGACTCGCTCGCTTTCCCGTAGCCGGGGCTGCCCGGCTCAGACGTCCAGCTGGTCCGCGACCGCGCGCAGCAGGCCCGCGATCTTGGCGCCCTGCGCCTTGTCGGGGTAGCGGCCGCGCTCCAGCATCGGCGTGATGTTCTCCAGGAGCGTCGTCAGGTCCTGCACGATGGACGCCAGTTCGTCGGGCTTACGGCGCTGTGCCGCGGCGACGGACGGGGTCGGGTCGAGGATCGTGACGGACAGTGCCTGGTCGCCGCGCTGGCCGGCGACGACCCCGAACTCGACCCGTTGTCCCGGCTTCAAGGCGTCGACTCCGGCAGGGAGCACCGACGAGTGGACGAAGACGTCGCCGCCGTCGTCGCGGGAGAGAAAGCCGAAGCCCTTCTCGCTGTTGAACCATTTGACCTTGCCGGTAGGCACGTCTGTCCTCGTCCTCGTCCTCGTCGATGGGGATGGCAAACAGCGGGCCGACCGGCCCGCCGGCACCAGGCTAGTGGTCCGGAGGCCGGTGACAAGACGTCGCCGATGTGTTCCTTCGGCCTGGGAACTACCCTGGCCGGATGCGTAGTGAAACCCCTGCCGCACCGGTGAACGACAGCGCTCCGGGTGACGGCCTCGTCAAGGCCGGTGTCATCCTCTTCGCCATCGGCGCGGTGGCGACGCTGGTCACCGTGGCTCCGCTGTTCCTCGGCACGGACCCGTTTCCCACGGTCGCGTACACGATCTCCATGCTGATGGGGGTCGGATTCCTCGTCGCCGGCGCCGGTGTGCTGCGCGGGATCGCGGCCCAGCGGCGGCAGGCGCGCAGCGTTCCGGCCGCACCGGTTCAGGCCAGGTAGCCCTCCCACCAGGCTCGGAAGTCCGTCAGGTCAGCAAGGACGACGTCCGCGCCCGCCTCCTGAAGCTCCTCGGGGGCGCAGGGGCCGGTGGCGACGGCCACCGAGAGGGCACCGGCCGTGGCGGCGCCGCGGACGTCGCCGATGTGGTCACCGACGTACACCTGGGCGCCGTGGGCGCGCAGGGCCTCCGCCTTGCCCTCGGCCCACAGGCCGCCGACGACCGCGTCCGGCTCGATGCCGAGGTGCGCGAGGTGCAGCTCGGCGTGCGGGCCGTTCTTCGCGGTGACGACGATGGTGCGGCCGCCCGCCTCGCGTACGGCGGCGATCGCGTCCCTCGCGCCCGGCATCGGCGGCGAGGGCTCGATGGCGTACGCCGGGTAGAGCGCGCGGTAGCGGGCCACCATCTCCGTCACCTGCTCCTCGGGGACCCAGTACGCCATCTCCTGCTCCAGCGGCGGGCCGAGGCGGCTGACGACGAGGTCCGCGTCGACGGGGACGCCGGACTCGGCGGAGAAGGCCTCCCAGGCGGCCTTGATGCCGGGGCGGGAGTCGATCAGCGTCAGGTCGAGGTCGAAACCGACGGTCGGCGCGGGTGTGGTGGCGGAGGTCGTCATAAGAGCCATTCTGGGGGACCTCCGGCCCAGGTGTTCGAATATGGCTGCTGCTTACACTGAGCCAAGCCTTACCAAACCCCGCACGCCCCACACCCCGCACCACCCGATGGGTCCTGATGCCAGCCGCTTTCCGTTCCAGACGGGTCCTCGCGACCTCGGCGGCGCTCGTCGCCCTGCTCCTCGCCGTGCTCCTCAGCCTCGCCGTCGGCGCCCGCGCCATCGCCCCGTCCACGGTCCTCGACGCCCTGCTGCACGGCGGTACGAGTCCCGACGCCGAGGTCGTACGGCAGCTCCGCGTCCCCCGCACCCTCATCGGGCTGATGGTCGGCGCGGCGCTCGCGCTCGCCGGGACGGCCCTCCAGGGCATCACCCGCAACCCGATCGCCGACCCCGGCATCCTCGGCATCAGCCAGGGCTCCTCGGTCGGCGTCGTCCTCGCCATCGCCTTCTTCGGGGTGCACACGCTCACCGGATACGTGTGGTTCGCGTTCGCCGGCGCCGCGCTCGCCGCGGTCGCCGTCCACGCCATCGCCTCCGGCGGGCGCGGCGGGGCGACGCCCGTGAAGCTGGCGCTCGGCGGGGCGGCGATCAACGCGCTGCTGCTCTCCGTCACCACCGGCATCCTCACCACCAAGGCCTCGGCGCTCGACGAGTTCCGGTTCTGGCAGATCGGCTCCCTCGACGGGCGCGACGCCCAGATCGTCGGCCAGATCTGGCCCTTCCTGCTGCTCGGCACGGTCCTCGTCGTCTCCGTGGCGCGCGGACTCGACGCGCTCGCGCTCGGCGAGGACGTCGCCAAGGGCCTCGGGCAGCGGGTCGCGACCGTGCGGATCGTCGGCGGCATCGGCGCGACCGTCCTCACCGGCGCGGCCGTGGCCGCCGCCGGGCCCGTCGCCTTCGTCGGCCTCGCCGTCCCGCACATCGCGCGGGCCGTCGTCGGCTCCGACCACCGGTGGGTGATGCCGATGGCCGCCGTCATCGGTCCGGTGATGCTGCTGGTGGCGGACGTCGCCGGACGGATCGTGTTCCCGCCGGGCGAGGTCCCTGCCGGGGTGATGACGGCGCTGATCGGGGTGCCGTTCCTGGTCACGCTCGTCCGCCGGAAGGCGGTGGCGGCATGACCACCTCTCTCGACGAGCACCCCGTGAAGTCCGCGGGCGTCCGGCCCGCCGGGTACGGGCTCGTGCGCGCCGGAGGCGCCTCCTTCCTGCTCCACCGGCGGTCCGCCGCCGTCACCGTGGGCCTGTTGCTGCTCCTGGCGGCGTCCTCCGTCGCGTACCTCTGCGTCGGTGAGCGGTTCGTCGACCCCTCCGAGGTCGTACGGATCCTCCTCGGGCACGCGTCGCCCTCGACGTTCGTCGTGGAGGAGCTGCGGGAGCCCCGGCTCGTCGTCGCCCTCGCCGTCGGCGCCGCGTTCGGCGTCGCGGGCGCCCTGATCCAGACCGTGGCCCGCAACCCGCTGGCCAGCCCCGACATCATCGGCATCAGCCAGGGCGCCGGGGCGGTCACCGTCGCCGCGATGACCTTCGGCCTGAGCTCGTACACCGTGCTGCCGTACCTCTCGATCGCCGGCGGTGTCGTCGCCGCGGCGCTCGTGTACGTGTTCGCGTGGCGCGGCGGGCTGCACGCGACCCGGTTCGTCCTCATCGGCATCGGGTTCGCGATCGCGCTGCGGTCGCTCACCACCCTCTTCATGACCAAGGGCGACTTCCTCGTCGCCCAGCAGGCCCAGATCTGGATGACCGGCTCGCTCAACGGGCGCGGCTGGGACGAGTCCGCGCCGATCCGCTGGACGCTGCTGCTCATGCTGCCCGCCGTGCTGTGGGCGGCCCGCGCCCAGCGGACCGTCTCCCTCGACGACGACACGGCGACGGCACTCGGCGTACGGCTCGGGCGGGTCCGGCTCGGGCTCGTCGCAGTGGGTGTCGTGCTCGCGTCCGTGGCGACGGGGGTCGCCGGCCCGGTCGACTTCGTGGCGCTGCTCGCGCCGCAGATCGCCCGCCGGATGACCCGTACCGCGCAGATCCCGCTGCTCGCCTCGGCGCTGACCGGCGCGGCGGTGGTCGTGCTCGCCGACCTGCTGGGCCGGCGGCTCCTGTCGCCGATCGAGCTTCCGGTGGGCGTCCTCACGGCGGCCGTCGGAGCCCCGTATCTGATCTGGCTCATCGTCCGGAGCCGTACCGCAGCATCCGCAGGAGGCAAGGCGTGAGCAGGCTGACCGCGCGCGAGCTGACGCTCGCCTACGAGGACCGCACCGTCGTCCACGAGCTGGACCTGGCGATCCCCGACGGCAAGGTGACCGTGATCGTCGGTCCCAACGCCTGCGGCAAATCCACCACCCTCCGGGCGCTCGGCCGGCTCCTCAAGCCGGCGGGCGGCGCGGTCCTCCTCGACGGGGAGGAGTTGGCGAAGCTCCCGACCAAGCGGATCGCCCGGTCGATCGGGCTGCTTCCCCAGACCCCCGTCGCACCGGAGGCGATCACCGTCGCCGACCTCGTCTCGCGGGGCCGCCAGCCCCACCAGGCCTGGTGGAAGCAGTGGTCGGAGGAGGACGAGCGGGCCGTCGTCGAGGCCATGGACCGCACGGACGTCGCCGCGCTCGCCGACCGCTCCGTCGACGAGCTGTCGGGCGGGCAGCGGCAGCGGGTGTGGATCGCGATGGCACTCGCCCAGGAGACGGACCTCCTGCTCCTCGACGAGCCCACCACCTACCTGGACATCTCCCACCAGGTGGAGGTCCTCGACCTGGTCCGCCGTCTCAACCGGCTGCGCGGCCGCACGGTCGTCCTCGTCCTCCACGACCTGAACCAGGCGGCCCGGTACGCCGACCACCTGATCGCGATGAAGGCGGGCCGGGTGGTCGCGGAGGGGCCGCCGGACGAGATCGTGACGGAGGAGCTCGTACGGGACGTCTTCGGGCTGGCGTCGGTCGTGGTCCCGGACCCGGTGACCGGGTCGCCGCTGGTGGTGCCGGGGGCGCCGTGGCACGCGGACGACACGGATACCGCGGTGGACGCGGAGATCTCGGCGGGGTGAGCTGAGGCCCGCCCCCGTCAGCGCCTCCGGGCCCGCCAGAGCAGGAACAGGGCCGAGGCGACGGCCGCTCCTCTCAGGACCCACGGCCAGGTCTCCGAGATCGCCGCGCCCATCGCCTCGCCGCCCGCCGCCACCGGGGCGCCCCAGCGGCCCTCCACACGGCCCCACAGCCAGGCGATGCCCGACGCGGCGGCGAGGCCCGGGATCACCAGGACCGCGCCCTTGACCTCGCCGGGGGTCAGGCGGCGCGAGGCGTACGCGATGAGCCAGCCCGCGGCCAGGGCGACGAGCGAGCCGAAGACCGCACCGCCGAGCAGGAGGAGGGCGGCGAGCAGGACGAACGGGTTCGCGAGGCGGAGACGGGAGACGGAGGCCGCCTCGGGCCCGGCCTCGATCTCCGGTTCCGTTTCGGGGGCCCGGGGCTTGCGGCGCAGGAGGATACGGGCGAGGCGGCGGCGCTTCCCCGGCGCGAGCTCGTCGCCTTCCGCCTCGTCCTCGTCCTCCTCGTCGGGGACGGGCTCCGTGAAGAGGTCCGGGCGTTCGACCCCGCCGACGAAACCCGGCAGGTCCGCGGCGGCGTCGACCCGCCACCAGTCGGCGTCTCCGCCGGCCATGTCGACGAGGCCGGCCTCACCGCTGCCACCGCCGTCCGGGATGTCGGCGGAGCGGGTGGTGTCCGTCTTCGTCGCCGCGGCCGGCGCCGCTCCGTCGCGGGACCGGCGGCTCCGCGGCACCCACCCGATGCGCTTCCCCGCCCGGTCCTCCTTGCGCGGCTTCGGCACCGGCTTCGGCGCGGACTCCGCTCCCCCTGTCGGTGAGGGTGTCGGTGTGGGCGCCGCGCCCGGGCCCTCCGCGCGTTCCACCACCTCGTCCGGGGTGCCCAGCGCGCCGAGGATGCCCCGTACCGCCGCCGGGCTCTCCTCGCCGTGCGTGGCGCGGCGGCGGTCGATCTCGTTGCGGAGGGTGGACACCAGCCGCATCCGGTCGCTCGCCGGCAGTTGTCGCTGCTGGGCCAGATCGCCGACCCGGCTCAGATAGTCGTAGACCAACTGGTCGCTCTCGATCCCCACGGTGCCCCTCCACGGCCGGTTCGCCCGGTACGGCCCGACGTTAGCGCCTGCGCAGCGGCTAACGTGGTCCGGATGGGGATCGGTGAGCTCGACCGGGAGGCGCACGTGCCCGAGGTAACTGGCGCCGCCGCGGCGCCCCGCACACTCGCGGAGGCGCTGCGCGCGCGGGGCGACGAGGGGCTCGCCGCGCTGCTGCGGGCACGGCCCGACCTGGTGAGTCCCGTGCCGAACGATCTGACGCAGCTGGCGACGCGCGCCGGGACGCGGGGTTCGGTGGTGCGGGCCTTGGAGCGGCTCGACCGGTTCGCCCTCCAGACCGCCGAAGCGCTGGCGGTGGCTCCGGACCCGGCCCCGTACCCCGTGCTCCTGGAGCTGCTCACCGGCGACGAGGGTGATCCGGAGATCGAGGCGGCGCTGCCGGGTGCGGTGGCGCTGCTGCGCGAGCAGGCGCTGGTGTGGGGCGAGGACGACCGGCTGAGGCTCGTACGGACGGCGCGGGAGCTGCTGGCGCCGTCGGCGCAGCATCCGTCGCCGACGGGGCTCGGGCCGACGGTGGCCGAGGCGACGTCGGGGATGTCGCCGGGCCGGGTGCAGGAGATCATCGCGGCTGCCGGGCTGCCGGGGACGCATGATCCGGTGTCGGCGGTGGCGGTGCTGACGGCGCTGTTCACGGACCGGGACCGGATGGGTTCGCTGCTCGACACGGCGTCGCCGGACGCGCTGTCCGTCCTGGACCGGCTTGTGTGGGGTCCTCCGTACGGCGAGGTGACGGCGAAGCCGGCGGCTCCGGTGCAGTGGCTGCGCGACCGGGGGCTGCTGCTGCCGGTGTCGCCGCGGACGATGGTGCTGCCGCGTGAGGTGGCGCTGCATCTGCGGGGCGGGCGGGCGCACCGGGCGCCGGAGCCGCTGGCACCGAAGCCGGTGGTACAGCGCGAGTACCGTCCACAGGTTGTGGACCTTGCGGCGGCCGGGCAGGCGCAGCTGGCGCTCGCGACGGTCGAGGAGCTGCTGAAGTCCTGGGACCGGGGCGGGCCGCAGGTTTTGCGGGCGGGCGGTCTGTCCGTGCGGGACCTCAAGCGGACGGCGGCGGCGCTCGACGTCTCGGAGGAGACGACGGCGTTCTGGCTGGAGCTCTGTTACGGGGCGGGGCTGCTCGCGTCGGACGGGGAGGCGGACGAGCGGTACGCGCCGACGCCCGCGTACGACGACTGGCTCGATCTGCCGCCGGCGGAGCGCTGGGCGCTGCTCGTCACGCCGTGGCTGACGGCGACCCGTACGTCGGGTCTGGTCGGCGGCCAGGACGCCAAGGGCCGGACGTTGTCGGTGCTCGGTCCGGATCTGGACCGGTCGCCGGCGCCGGAGGTCCGGCACCGGGTGCTCGGGCTGCTCGCGACGCTGCCGCCGGGTTCGGCGGCGGAGCCGGAGTCGCTGTTCGCGCGGCTGCGGTGGGAGCGGCCGCTGAGGGGAGCGGCGTCCTCGGGAGAGCGCGGCGACCTGCGGTCGAGCCTGGCCCGCTGGACGCTCGCGGAGGCGGAACTCCTCGGGCTGACCGGGCGGGGTGCCCTGTCGGGGCCGGCGCGGGCACTGCTCAACCTCCCGCTGGCGGAGGCCGCGTCCGCCGGAGAGCTGGGCGGGGGTGTGGAACTGTCGGTGGCGGCGGGAAGGGCGGCGACGCTGCTTGCCCCGCTCCTACCGGAGGCCGTCGACCACGTCCTCCTGCAGGCGGACCTGACGGCGGTCGCGCCGGGGCCGCTGCGGCGCCCGCTGGCGGATGCCCTCGCGGTCCTCGCGGACGTGGAATCGAAGGGTGGGGCGACGGTCTACCGGTTCACGCCCGGGTCCGTACGGCGAGCGCTCGACTCCGGGCAGACCGCCACCGACCTGCACGAATTCCTCAAGGCACACTCCCGGACGCCGGTCCCGCAGCCGCTCGCGTACCTCATCGACGACGTGGCGCGACGGCACGGCCATCTGCGGGTCGGGGCGGCGTCCGCGTACGTGCGCTGCGACGACGACACGGTCCTCGGCGAGATCCTGGCGGACCGCCGCTCCGCTTCCCTCGGCCTCCGGCGGCTCGCGCCGACGGTGCTCGCGGCGCAGGCGGACCCGGCGTCGCTGCTCGACGGGCTGCGGTCGATGGGGTACGCACCGGCGGCCGAGTCGACGACGGGCGACGTCCTGATCACCCGCGCGGACGCGTACCGCACGTCCGCGCGTACGGCCCCGGTGCCGGTACCGGACGGCCCGCCGACCCCGGACACGACGCTGCTCGGCGCGGCGGTCAAGGCGATCCGGGCGGGCGACCGGGCGGCGACGGCGGTACGCAGGGAGCCGGCCGCCCCGACGGCGGCGGGCGCCCTCCCGCGCACGTCGGCGGCGGAGACCCTGGCGACGGTCCAGGCGGCGGCGATGACCGGCTCGGCGGTCTGGATCGGCTATGTCAACGCGGATGGTGCGGCGAGCCAGCGGGTGATCGCCCCGGTCAGGGTGGAGGGCGGCTTCGTGACGGGCTACGACCACACGGCCGACGAGGTCCGCACGTACCCCCTGCACCGCATCACGGGCGTGGCGGAACTGGCGGACGACCAGGTGTAGCGGGGCGCGGGCACATCAGCCCTGGATGTTCCCCGTCAGGAGCATGACGAGGAAGGCGATCCAGCCGATGGCGCCGACGAGGGAGGGGAAGAGCACGGGGGCAGCGGCGCCGATGGCCGCGAGGATGATCCGGGCGGGGCGGCGCCGCCGCGTCCGGACGAGGCACCAGCTGGGCACCAGGAACGCGGACGCGCAGACGAGGCTCCCGACCAGCATGAACCAGGCGGAGCCCCACATGCTCCCGGACGCGGTGGCCATCAAGAGCAGCGGCGAGACGAGACTGCCGACGAGCGGCGCGACCCACCAGTGCGCGTCGGGCACGTCACCCGACACCACCGGCTGCTGCTGGCCGGGGCTCCATGCGGTCGGGCCGAGGTTCGAAGTCATGCCCCCATCCCACCGCCCCGGCCGGTCCGGCCCCAGCGCGCGCGTACTCATCCGGCGCGGGCCCGGTACTCATCACGGCACACACCGGCACCCGGCGCGCGGGTCAGGCACACTGGAGGATTGGCCGTTACGGGAACGGCACGGTGTCGGAAGGACCTGATCACGTGAACGGACCTCTTATCGTCCAGAGTGACAAGACGCTGCTCCTGGAGGTCGACCACGAGCTCGCCGACGCCTGTCGGCGGGCCATCGCACCGTTCGCCGAGCTGGAGCGGGCGCCCGAGCACATTCACACGTACCGGCTGACGCCGCTCGGCCTGTGGAACGCGCGGGCCGCCGGGCACGACGCCGAGCAGGTCGTCGACGCGCTCGTCGAGTACTCGCGCTATCCCGTCCCGCACGCGCTGCTCGTCGACATCGCCGAGACCATGGCCCGTTACGGGCGCCTCACGCTGTCCAAGCATCCGACGCACGGGCTCGTGCTCACCAGCACCGACCGGCCCGTCCTTGAGGAGATCCTGCGGTCGCGGAAGGTGCAGCCGCTCGTCGGGGAGCGGATCGACGCCGACACCGTCGTCGTTCATCCCTCGGAGCGCGGGCAGATCAAGCAGACGCTGCTGAAGCTGGGGTGGCCCGCGGAGGACCTCGCCGGGTACGTCGACGGCGAGGCCCACCGGATCGATCTCGCCGAGGACGGCTGGTCTCTGCGGCCCTACCAGAAGCAGGCCGTCGAGGGCTTCTGGCACGGTGGGTCCGGGGTCGTCGTACTGCCCTGTGGTGCCGGAAAGACGCTGGTCGGAGCCGGTGCGATGGCTCAGGCCAAGGCGACCACGCTGATCCTCGTGACCAACACCGTGTCCGCCCGTCAGTGGAAGCACGAGCTGGTGAAGCGGACCTCGCTCACCGAGGACGAGATCGGCGAGTACAGCGGTACGAAGAAGGAGATCCGGCCGGTCACCATCGCCACGTACCAGGTGCTCACCACCAGGCGGAAGGGCGTCTATCCGCACCTTGAGCTGTTCGACTCCCGGGACTGGGGACTCATCGTCTACGACGAGGTCCACCTGCTGCCCGCGCCCGTCTTCAAGTTCACCGCCGACCTGCAGGCCCGACGGCGGCTCGGGCTCACCGCCACCCTCGTGCGGGAGGACGGGCGCGAGTCCGACGTCTTCTCGCTCATCGGGCCCAAGCGGTTCGACGCGCCCTGGAAGGAGATCGAGGCGCAGGGTTACATCGCGCCCGCCGACTGCGTCGAGGTCCGCGTCAATCTGACCGATTCCGAGCGGCTCGCCTACGCCACGGCCGAGGCCGAGGAGAAGTACCGCTTCTGCGCCACGACCGCGACGAAGCGGAAGGTCACCGAGGCGCTGGTGAAGAAGTTCGAGGGGCAGCAGATCCTCGTCATCGGGCAGTACATCGACCAGCTCGACGAGCTCGGCGAGCACCTGGACGCGCCCGTCATCAAGGGCGAGACCCCCAACGCCCAGCGCGAGAAGCTCTTCGACGCCTTCCGTAACGGCGAGATCAGCGTGCTCGTCGTGTCGAAGGTCGCCAACTTCTCCATCGACCTGCCCGAGGCGACCGTCGCCATCCAGGTGTCCGGCACCTTCGGCTCCCGTCAGGAGGAGGCGCAGCGCCTCGGCCGGGTGCTCCGGCCGAAGGCCGACGGCCACCAGGCGCACTTCTACTCGGTGGTCGCCCGCGACACCATCGACCAGGACTTCGCCGCCCACCGGCAGCGGTTCCTCGCCGAGCAGGGGTACGCCTACCGGATCGTCGACGCGGACGAGTTGCTCGCGCCGTAGAGCGATCCCGCAGAGCGGTCGGCTAGGGGGTGTTTCGAAAGTCCTGTGCGGTGCCCGCGGTGTCCGGTGCGTGCCCTCGGCGTGCCGGGCGCCACGGGTGCTGTGCGGGACTTTCGAAACACCCCCTAGTCCATGAGCGCCAGCACGGGGGCCGTGATCGCCAGGACGTATTGGGCGATCACCAGGCCCTTGCGGGGGGCGATCAGCGCCGCCACTCCCGTGAGGGCTCCCACGACCAGGGTCCAGAACGCCGCCGTGACGAACCCCTTGGCGGCGCCGTCCCCCTGGATGGCGTCGCTGAGCACCGCTATGAAGGTGGCGACGAAGCAGGCCGCCAGGAGGAGGAATCCGCAGCCGGCGATGACGCGCAGGGCGCGGGGGCTCGGGGCGTAGGGGTCGGTGAGGTCGGTGCCGTGGGGGCGGTCGGTGAGGTCGGTCGGCGTCGTCATGGGTCGATCACATCAGGGGCCGGTCCCGTACCGACAGGCGTTCTCGTACTCAGTCGGGGCCCGGCGCGTACTCAGGTCGCGGGTTCCTGATGCCGGCCTCGGGCGGGCCGTAGTCGCCCAGGAGGACGACGCCGGCCGCCGCGCCGCCGAAGGTGCGTATCGCGCGCAAGGCCGTGTGGAGGGGGTGGACTCGGGGGCGGGTCACGGTGGTCACGAGGGTGAAGGTCGTCGCGGTCATGTCTCCATGATGGAATCCGGACATACCGAACACATCGCTCTGGGGGGTGAACCGGGGCGGCGGTCGGATCCGACGTGAGACGGACCCCGTCCCCTACGGGGTGGAGATGGGGGAAAACGGTTCGCTCCCGGCCCTGCTCAGGAGTTACACTCGCCAGCTTCCCCGCCTCCCTTCGTGGAGAGCCGCCGCCCGGTCGGTAACCGGCGGCCACCTCGACGTGTCCGTGTATCCGCGCATTCGCCCCGGAGGCTCCGCCGTGTCCGTGTCCGTGTCCGTGCCCGTGTCCGACGATCCCCTGGCCCGCGAGCGCGCCCATCTGAGCTCGTCCCGCGCCGCCCTGCGCGCGATGCGCGAGGACGTGGAGGCGCTCGACATCAAGGACGTCACCGCGAACTGGGTCAACGCGGTGGTGCTCGGGCGGCAGATCGAGGACCGCATCAAGGCGCTGGCCGACCTGTCCCACACACCGCTGTTCTTCGGGCGGCTCGACTACCTGCACACCACGCAGGAGGGGCAGCGGTTCTACATCGGGCGGCGGCACGTCCACGACGCCGACGGCGATCCGATGGTGATCGACTGGCGTGCGCCGGTGTCGCAGCCGTACTACCAGGCCTCGAAGAAGAACCCGCAGGACGTCGGACTGCGCCGGCGCTTCGGCTACACGGGCGGCGAGCTCACCGCGTACGAGGACGAGCACCTCTCCGACCCGGAGGAGCTGGAGCAGACCAGCCGGCTGCTCCAGGCGGAGATCGAGCGGCCGCGTGTCGGTCCGATGCGGGACATCGTCGCCACGATCCAGCCCGAGCAGGACGGGATCGTCCGGTCGGATCTCTCCGGGACCGTGTGCGTGCAGGGAGGGCCCGGGACCGGTAAGACGGCCGTCGGTCTGCACCGTGTCGCCTATCTGCTGTACGCGCACCGGGAGCGGCTCGCCCGTACCGGGACGCTCGTCATCGGGCCCAACCGGTCCTTCCTCCACTACATCGAGCAAGTCCTTCCCGCGCTCGGCGAGTTGGAGGTGAAGCAGGCCACCGTCGACGATCTCGTCGGCGGCCGGGTCGAGGTGCGCGGCACGGACGAGGCCGCGACCGCCGTCGTCAAGGGTGACGCCCGGATGGCGGAGCTGCTGCGGCGCGCGGTGCGTTCGCACGCGGCGCTGCCGAAGGAGCCCCTGATGGTGGTGCGCGGCTCGCGCCGCTGGCGGGTGCCCGCGTACGAACTGGAGGAGATCGTCCAGGAGTTGATGGACCGCGACATTCGGTACGGGGCCGCCCGTGAGGCGCTGCCGCAGCGCATCGCGCACGCGGTCCTGGTCCGGATGGAGCAGGCGGGCGAGGCGCCCGACGACCGGGTGCAGAACGCGGTCGCGCGGAACACGGCGGTGAAGGCCGTCGTGAAGGAGTGCTGGCCGCTGGTGGAGCCCGCGAAGCTGGTGCTCCGGCTGCTCGGCGACGCGGAGTTCCTCGCGGAGCACGCCGAGGGGCTGTTCACCGAGGACGAGCAGAAGCTGCTGCTGTGGGCGAAGCCCGCCCGGAGCGTGAAGACGGCGAAGTGGTCGGCGGCGGACGCGGTCCTCGTCGACGAGGCACAGGACCTGGTGGAGCGGACGCACTCGCTGGGCCATGTCGTCCTCGACGAGGCGCAGGACCTGTCCCCGATGCAGTACCGGGCGGTGGGCCGACGCTGCACGACCGGCTCGGCGACGATCCTCGGCGACCTGGCCCAGGGGACCACCCCGTGGGCGACGGCGAGCTGGGCGGAGGCGCTCGGGCACCTGGGGAAGCCTGAGGCGGTGGTGGAGGAGCTGACCGCCGGTTTCCGCGTGCCGCGTGAGGTGATCGCCTACGCCTCGCGGCTCCTGCCGCACATGTCGCCGGGGCTCGCGGCGGTGGAGTCGGTGCGTGAGAATCCCGGTTCGCTCGACGTACGCCCCACGGACGCGCTGGACCGGGACGTCGTCGCGGCCTGTGTCGAGACGCTCGCCCACGAGGGCTCCATCGGGCTGATCGCCGCCGACGCGCGGATCGCGCCGCTGGCGGAGGCGCTGACGGCGGCCGGTCTCGCGTATCTCTCCCCCGGCGAGGAGACCACGGCCGAGTCCCGGCTGACGCTGGTCCCGGCCTCGCTCGCGAAGGGTCTGGAGTACGACTACGTCGTCCTGGACGAGCCGGCGGCGGTCGTCGACGGCGAGCCCGACGAGCGGACCGGCCTGCGACGGCTGTACGTGGCGCTGACCCGCGCCGTTTCCGGGCTGACGATTCTTCACTCGGCTCCCGTTCCCCACCAGTTGGAACCGGCGTGACCCGCGCCGGGGCCCTGCATCACGTCGAGGTGTGGGTGGGCGATCTCGCCGTCGCCGAGGCGAGCTTCGGCTGGCTCCTCGGCGCCCTCGGGTACGAGCCCTTCCAGTGCTGGGAGGGCGGCCGCAGCTGGGCGCTCGACTCCTTCTACCTCGTCGTCGAGCAGTCCCCGGCCCGCACGTCGGACCGGCACGACCGGCTCCGGCCGGGCCTGAACCACCTGGCCTTCCACGCCGGTGACCGGGCCGCCGTCGACGCCCTCGTCACCGAGGCGCCGGCGCACGGCTGGCGGCTGCTGTTCGCCGACCGGCATCCGTACGCGGGAGGCGAGGGCGTCTACGCGGCCTACCTGGAGAACGCCGACGGGTTCGAGGTGGAGCTCGTCGCCGCCACGAAGAAAGATCCCGACGAGCGATGAGTTTCTTCGCGGGCCCCGGTCTATAGGTTGTATTCGCTGCTGAGCACCGAGGCTGAGCAGCCGTCAAGAACCTCACGGGAGAACCCGGATGCGCACTCTCATCAGCACTGCCTTCGTCTCGCTCGACGGTGTCGTGGAGGCCCCCGGCGGCGAGCCCGGCTACCGGAACTCGGGCTGGACCTTCAAGGAGGTGGACTTCGTCCCGGAGGCGTACGCACTCAAGGGCCAGGAGCAGGAGGAGGCCGGTGCGATGCTGCTCGGCCGGGCGAGCTACGAGGCGTTCAGCGCCGTCTGGCCGGACATGGCGGACTTCGCCCGCTACAAGACGCTGCCGAAGTACGTGGTGTCCACGACCCTCACCGAGGACGACCTGGTGGACAACTGGGGCGAGATCACGATCCTGCGCTCGCTCGACGAGGTCGCCGCACTGAAGGAGACCGAGGGCGGCCCGATCATCATGCACGGCAGCGCCTCGCTGAACCGGGCGCTGTCGGACGCCGGTCTGATCGACCGGTACAACCTGCTCGTCTTCCCGCTGCTGCTCGGGGCGGGCAAGCGGTTGTTCAGCGAGACGGACAAGGACACGCAGAAGCTGAAGCTCGTCGAGCACGAGGCGTACTCCAACGGCATCCAGAAGAACGTGTTCGACGTCGTCCGCTAGGGCGTGATCGACTCCGCGTACTCCGCCAGGGCCTCGATGCGGGTGCGGCGGGCGACGGCCGCGAGCACGGGGTTCGTGTCGCGGTAGTAGTGCTCGGTCACCAGGCCCCAGGCCAGGGCCCAGCCTCGGCCGCGTGCCCAGGTCGCGTCGTCGACGCGGGCCGCCTCGCGGAAGAGCGGGCGGGTGTCGGCGGTGAACAGGGTCCATGCGGGCATCGTGTCGCAGGCCGGATCGCCCGTACCGACGCCGCCGAAGTCGATGACGGCGCTGAGCCGGCCCTCGTGGCCGAGCAGGTTGCCCGGCAGCAGGTCGCTGTGGATCCAGACGGGCGCGCCCTCCCACTGCGGGAGCCGCAGGACGGCCTCCCATGCGGCGGTCGCGAGCTCCGGGTCGATGAGGCCGTCGGCGCCGAGGTCGCGGATCGCGCCCGGCAGGTGGCCGTCCTCCCACGCGGTGACGTGACCGCCCCGGAAGGACGCGGGCCCTTCGCTCGCGTCGACGGTGCGCAGGGCGGCGCCGAAGCGGCCCAGCTCGACGGCCGCGTGGGCGAGGTCGGTGAGCGGGGTGTTGTACGTGTCGTCCCCGTCGAGCCAGCGGTAGACCGACCAGGGCCTCGGGAACGCGGCGCTCGCCTCGGCCCGCCCCACCGGGACCGGGATGTCCAGCGGCAGGTGCGGGGCGAGCAGGGGCAGCCAGCGCTGTTCCTTCTCGACGTGGCGCGCGGCGTAGGGGGCCCGGGGCAGCCGGACGACGAGCTCGTCCCCGAGCCGGAACATGACGTTGTCCGTGCCGGCCGATCGCACGGCCCGGACCGGAAGGCCGGCCCACTCGGGGAACCGCCCGGCGACGAGCCGGGCGACGAGCTCGCTGTCGACGGCGGGCGGCTCGTCGGAGTGCGCGGTCGTGGTCGTCGTGGCTGCCATGCGGAGAGGCTAACGACCGGGCCACGCCCGAGGCCAGGCGTTTTCCCGGGCGGGCGCGCGCCCGGGAGCCTGCCCGCGCGGGGCGCATCCCGGGAGGGGCGCACCCCGGGCCGGGTGCTTCCCACCCCGGTCGCTTTCCCGGGCCGGCGCCCTCCCGGGCGCCTGCCCGCGCGGGGTACTTCCCGCGCGGGGTACTTCCCGCGCCCGCGACCGTAGTTGCGGGACCGCTGCCGGGGGTCCTACGCGTCCAGTGCCTCGCGCCACGTCCGTACCGCGTCCGCCGAGACCGGGGCCGCCCAGCCCTGGGGGCGGGCGGCGCCGCCGATGTGGAAGGCGTCGAGGCCGGACGCGCGCAGTCCGGGGAGGTGGTCGAGGCGGAGGCCGCCGCCGACGAGGATCTGGGCCTCGTAGCCCGGCTCGCCCGCGCGGGCGGTCTCGGCCTTGAGGGTGGCCAGGCCGTCGTCGACGCCGGTGGCGGCGCCGGCCGTCAGATAGGTGTCGAGGCCGGGCAGGTCGGCGAGCCGCTTGCGCAGTCCGTCGCGGTCGGCGGCGCGGTCGATCGCCCGGTGGAAGGTCCAGCGGGCGCCGTCGAGGACGGCGATGAGCCGCTCGACGGCCACCAGGTCGGGCTCGCCGTCAGGGGTGAGGAAGCCGAGGACGAACTCGTCGGCGCCCGCCGCGCGCAGCTCCAGGGCGCGCCCGACCAGTGCGTCGATTCCCCGGGGGCCCCCGGCCGCGAAGCCGTCGGTGAGGCGGAGCATCACGCGCAGCGGGATGTCGACGGCGGCGCGGATGGCGGCGAAACCGACCAGGGACGGGGTGAGTCCGTCCGCCGCCATGTCGGTGACGAGTTCGAGCCGGTCGGCTCCACCGGTCTGGGCAGCGACCGCGTCTTCCTCGTCGAGGGCGATCACCTCAAGGACTGCACGGTTGCTCATCGAGCCCATTCCTCCATGAATGACGGCTATATAGGTCTAGTCCAATGACCAGCCTAGCCGTGCGCGTGCCCTCCCGCATCGTGCGTGGCCTCACCGGCTGCGGGAAGGGGTGCCCTGCCGCCACCCGTGGTGACGGTGAAGGCCGCCGTCCGCACCTTGCCCTCGTGCTGGAAGTCGAGGAACAGACGGTACGTGCCCGCGCTGGGCGCCGTCGCCGTGAAGGAGACGTCCGGGCCGGGGCCGCCCTCGTTCGGGTGCACGTGGAGGTAGGCGAGGTCGCCGTCGCGCAGGGCGACGAGGTGTCCGTACGCCCCGAGGTAGGGCTCCAGGTCGGTGACGGGCTTCCCCGCCTTGGTGACGGTGAGCCGGAGTTCGCCGGCCTTGCCGGGGTCCAGGGTGCCGCCGAGGCGGACCTGGTAGCCGTCGACGGTGGACGTCGGGGCGACGGCGGGCAGCGGCTTCGGCGCGTACGCCCCCGGTACGGAGAGGTCGACGCCGAGCGTGATGCCCTTGGCGCCGGGCGCGGCGGGCTTGAAGTCGGCGAAGGCCTTGTAGCCGCCCGCGGCGGGCAGGTCGGCGGCCACCGACCAGGTGCCGTCGGCCGCCTTCACGGGGTGCAGGTGGCGGAAGGTGTTGAGGTCGCGCGAGGCGACGATGAAGTGCAGTTCCTTGCCGTGCTCGGTGGTGAACGCGGTGACCTTCTTGCCGGCCGCGTCCTTGATCGAGAACTTCAGGGTGCTCTTGCCCGCGGCGGGGACGGGGGTCTCCATCGCCAGGGTGTAGCCGCCCTCGGAGACCTGGAGGCCGCCGGGGGTGTCGGCGGCGGGGGCGGCGGCCGTGCCGTCGGCGGCGCCCTCCTCGTGTCCGGCGTGCCCGTCCGCCGCCGCGCTCTTCGAGGGGGTGGGCGACGCGGCCGCGTGCTCCCCGTGCGCGGCCTTCGCCGGCTCCTCGACGGGGCCGACACCCTTGCCCACCCCGTACGCGGCCCCGAAGGTCGCGGCGAGCGCGGCGGCATAGGCAGTGATCTTCACTCCGGTGTTCATGGCTGCTCTCCCGTACGTGGGTGGTGGCGGCCGGCGGTGGCCGTTCGATGCACTTCACCATACCCCTGGGGGGTATCAAGTCAAGTCGGGGATCCGCTTGCGTCGGATACCACAGGGGGGTATACATGGAATCAGAAGCAGATACCCCCCGAGGGTATCCACTGCACCGGATTCGACCGAGGAGAAGCCATGGGCTCCTGCTGCACCCCCGACAACAGCTGCTCGACCACGGAGGCCACCGCCGTCGCGGTCGCCGACAGCACCGTCACGGTCTACGCCGTCTCCGGCATGACCTGCGGCCACTGCAAGTCCGCGATCACCAAGTCCGTCAGCGCGCTCGACGGCGTCATCTCGGTGGACGTCGACGTCGCCGGCGGTCTGGTGACCGTGACCACGGGCGGCGAGCCCGACGACGCGGCGATCACCGCGGCGGTCGACGACGCGGGCTACGAGCTCACCGGCCGCGCCTGACCGACAGCCCTCTCAGGGCCTTCCCTCGGCCGCCGGGGCCCGCCCCGTCCCACCCGGGCCCCGGCCCCCGAACCCGCACTTACGAGGAGCAGGAGCTATGACAACGACGACACCGGGCACCGCCCAGGTCGAGCTCGCCATCGGCGGCATGACCTGCGCCTCGTGTGCGGCCCGTATCGAGAAGAAGCTCAACCGGATGGACGGGGTCGAGGCCACCGTCAACTACGCGACCGAGAAGGCGAAGGTCACCTTCGACGCCGACATCGACGTCGCCGCGCTGATCGCCACCGTCGAGGCCACCGGCTACACCGCCGCCGAGCCCGCGCCCCCCGAGTCCGAGGCCCCCGGCGCGTCGGAGGGCCCCTCCGACGAGGAGAAGGCCGACGCGGCGCTGCTTCCCCTCAAGCAGCGCCTGGTCACCGCCGTCTCGCTCGCCGTGCCGGTCATCGCCATGGCGATGATCCCGGCGCTCCAGATCGAGTACTGGCAGTGGCTGAGCCTCACGCTCGCCGCGCCGGTCGTCGTGTACGCGGCCTGGCCGTTCCACCGCGCCGCCTGGACCAACGCCAAGCACGGCGCCGCCACCATGGACACGCTGATCTCGGTCGGCACCATCGCCGCGTTCCTCTGGTCCCTGTGGGCGCTGTTCTTCGGGACCGCCGGTACGCCGGGGATGACCCACCCGTTCGAGTTCACGATCGCCCGCACCGACGGCGCCGGGAACATCTACCTGGAGGCCGCGGCCGGCGTCACCTCCTTCATCCTCGCCGGCCGGTACTTCGAGGCCCGCTCGAAGCGGAAGGCCGGCGCCGCACTCAAGGCGCTGATGCAGCTGGGCGCCAAGGAGGTCACCGTTCTGCGCGGCGGCCAGGAGGTCACCGTACCGACGGCCGATCTCCAGGTCGGCGACCGCTTCCTGGTCCGTCCGGGCGAGAAGATCGCCACCGACGGCACCGTCGTCGAGGGCTCCTCCGCCGTCGACGCCTCCATGCTCACCGGCGAGTCCGTGCCGGTCGAGGTCTCCGTCGGCGACTCCGTCACCGGCGCCACCCTGAACGCCGGCGGCCGCCTCGTCGTCGAGGCCACCCGCGTCGGGTCCGACACCCAGCTCGCCCGCATGGCCAAGCTCGTCGAGGACGCGCAGAACGGCAAGGCCGCCGCCCAGCGCCTCGCCGACCGGATCTCGGCCGTCTTCGTCCCGATCGTCATCGCGCTCGCGCTCGGCACCCTCGGCTTCTGGCTGGGTACGGGGCAGGGGCTGACCGCGGCCTTCACCGCCGCCGTCGCCGTACTGATCATCGCCTGCCCCTGCGCCCTCGGCCTGGCCACCCCGACCGCCCTCATGGTCGGCACCGGCCGCGGCGCGCAGCTCGGCATCCTCATCAAGGGACCCGAGGTCCTGGAGACCACCCGCAAGGTCGACACGATCGTCCTCGACAAGACCGGCACCGTCACCACCGGCCGGATGACCCTCATCAAGGTCCACACCGCCGAGGGCGTCGGCGAGATGGACGTCCTGCGGCTCGCGGGCGCCCTGGAGCACTCCTCCGAGCACCCGATCGCCCAGGCCGTCGCCACCGGCGCCGCCGCCAAGGTGGGGAAGCTGCCCGCCCCCGAGGACTTCGCCAACATCCCCGGGCTCGGCGTCCAGGGCATCGTCGACGGCCACGCCGTCCTCGTCGGCCGCGAGAAGCTCCTCGACGAGTGGGCCATGGCGCTCCCGGCGGGCCTCAAGTCCGCGAAGGACACCGCCGAGAAGGCCGGCAGGACCGCGATCGCGGTGGCCTGGGACGGCGAGGCCCGCGCGGTCCTGGAGGTCGCCGACGCGGTGAAGGAGACCAGCGCCGAGGCCATCAAGCGGCTGCGCGCGCTCGGTCTGACGCCGATCCTGCTGACCGGTGACAACAAGGCGGTCGCGGAGGCCGTCGCCGCCGAGGTCGGCATCGACGAGGTCATCGCGGAGGTCATGCCGCAGGACAAGGTCGACGTCGTCAAGAAGCTGCAGGCGGAGGGCCGTTCGGTCGCCATGGTCGGCGACGGGGTCAACGACGCCGCCGCGCTCGCCCAGGCCGACCTCGGTCTGGCCATGGGCACCGGTACGGACGCCGCCATCGAGGCCGGCGACCTGACCCTGGTACGCGGAGACCTGCGGGCCGCGGCCGACGCCATCCGGCTCTCCCGCAAGACGCTCGGGACGATCCGCTCGAACCTGTTCTGGGCCTTCGCCTACAACGTGGCGGCCCTGCCGCTCGCCGCGGCCGGACTGCTCAACCCGATGATCGCGGGCGCGGCCATGGCCTTCTCCTCGGTCTTCGTGGTCGGCAACAGCCTGCGCCTGCGGGGCTTCCAGGCCGCCGACCGCTGACCCGGACCCCACCTTCCCCGCCGAATCCCCGAGGAGCCCGCCGTGGCCGGTTACGGACAGCACAAGGAAGACATCATCAGACGCCTGCGCCGGATCGAGGGCCAGGTCAGGGGGGTGCAGCGGATGGTCGACGAGGACGTCTACTGCATCGACGTCCTCACCCAGGTCTCCGCGATCAACGCGGCCCTCCAGTCCTGTGCGGTGGCCCTGCTCGACGAGCACCTGAGCTGCTGCGTCACGGAGGCCATCGCGCAGGGCGGGGACCAGGCGAAGGAGAAGGTGGGCGAGGCGTCGAAGGCGATCGCCCGGCTGATCCGGACATGACGGACTAGGCCGTGCCCGGCGAAGGACCGGTGGGCCGGTATCAACCGCCCTTGCGTGAAGGACAGTCGGCGGACAGCGTGAGACTCAGCCGGAGACAGAGGCCGAGCAGCTGCCGGAGGAGCACCAGCTCCACCGATCCGGGCAGACCGGAGTCGCAGACCTTCGCGCAGGGGCGGTTTCGCGTAAGGGTCTTCATGAGGGTCGACATCCCGCCACCGTACCCCTGGGGGGTATACCTCGGCGAGGGGAGCGGCCCGTACGATGAGCCGCCCGTAGGGGGAGGGGATGCACGTGCGCCGGCTGGGAGAGCTGGAGGCCGAGATCATGGACCGACTGTGGGCCTGGCAGCGGCCCGCCACGGTCCGCGAGGTCGTCGACGACATCAATCGGGGACGACGCGTCGCCTACACGACCGTGATGACGGTCGCCGACATCCTGCACCGCAAGGGCTGGCTCCGCCGCGAGAAGGCCGGCCGGGCCTGGCTGTACGAGCCCGTCCGCAGCCGCGAGGAGTACACCGCGGGCCTGATGCGGGACGCGCTCGGCGACAGCCAGGACCGCCCCGCCGCCCTCCTGCGGTTCGTGGAGGTCATCTCCGACGAGGACATGGACGCCCTCGACGCGGCCCTGCGCGCCGCCCGCGGCGACCACGAACCCCAGCCCGGCGGGAGCGGCACGTGAACGTGAACCACCACGTCCTCGTCCCCCTCGGGCTCGCCGTACTCACCGGATTCCTCGTGCCCTGGCTGCTCGTCCGGGCGCGCTGGGCCCAGCAGGCGCCCCGGCTCGCGCTCGGCGTGTGGGCCGCGTGCGGCGCCGCCTTCGCCGTCGCGACCGCCCTGCTGCCCGCCCAGCTGGTCCTGTCGGGCGAGAGCAGCCACCGTCTGGCGGACATGATGTTCGCCTTCCAGCTGCCCACGGTCGAGGAGCTCCTGAACCTCGACGGGCGCGAGCGGTTCGCCTTCTCGCTCTCCCTCGCCGTCCTGTCGGTACCGGCCGCCGCGTTCGTGCGCCGGCTGGTCAGGGCCCGCCGGGTGCGGGTGCGGCACGCGGGGGTGCTGCGGCTCGTCGGACGGTACGACCCCGCCCTGCGGGCCACCGTCCTCGACGACGCCCGGCCCGCCGTGTACTGCCTGCCGGGCCGTTCGCGCCGGGTCGTGGTCTCCTCCGGCGCGGTGGACACCCTCACCCCGGCCCAGCTCGCGGCGGCGCTCGCGCACGAGCGGGCGCACATCGCGGGGCGGCACCATCTCCTCGTCGCCGCGTCGGAGGCCTTCGCGGCCGTCTTCCCGCACCTCCCCCTCGCCCGGCACGGCGGGGGTTCCGTACCGCTACTGCTCGAAATGGCCGCGGACGACCGGGCGTTGCGCCGATGCACGCGGGACGCGCTGGCCACGGCGCTGTACGCGCTCGCGTCGGGGCGGGCGCCCAAGTCCGCTTTCGCCGCGGGCGGGCCCTCGGCGGCGCTGCGGATGCGGCGCATCCTCACTCCGCACAGCGCCGGACATCCCGTTCTGCACGGCCTGTTGACCATCGCGGCCGCAGGGCTCGCGATGACCCCCTTGATCGTCGCCTGCTGTTCCTTCCCCGGATAATTGACTCGGTTCAGCACCCGTCCGACATGCCGAACAGCCCTATTTACTAAGCGAATTCGTAGATTTCGCATCGGTCACGAACAACTGAATTCCCCGCTATTGTGGGTATGTTGGGGATCGGGCTCGGCACGTCGAAGGGTACAAAACCAATGCAGCTGGCTGGCGTTCGGACGGCCGCGGCCGGCGATGCGACGACGATATCCAGGCTGCTTGCCGACGTCATTCGGAGCAGCTACGCGGGAATACTGGACGAAATCCCGATGCGGCGACTGATCTCCGCACAATGCGCACTCCCCCGCATACGAGCGGAAATTGAAATTCCAGGGGGCGCGCCCGGCTGGCTCGGCTGGCTCGTCGCCACCGACGCGGAGGGCACGGTCGTCGGCGCCGCCGCGGGCGGCGTCCCGGTCCCGGGCGAGGGCGAGGTGTACGCCCTGGCCGTGGCGTCCGGCTCCCGCCGCCGGGGCGTGGGTACGGCCCTGCTGGCGGCGGCCACGGACCGGATGCGGAGCTTCGGGGCCCGGGACCAGCGGGTGGAACTCCCCGCGGAGACGGACCCGGCGCTGCCGTTCTACAGCCACCTCGGCTTCACCGCCCTGTCCGCCACTCGCTGGAGCCGCACGCTCTAGCGAGAGTCGCACCTCTGGGCGTGGCAGATCCACGCCATCGCGTGTTCACGCAGCCCGATTCGGTGGATCGGGGTTCCCTCCCCAGGTCACGATGGGTCCAGCGGCGCGGTCCCCGGCGGCACGGGCACCTCGTCCGGACGGCATGGACCGAGCGAGCCCCTGGAGGAGCGATGCACACACCGAGCGGCACTTCCCTGCCCGTCGTGCCCGCAGCGCTCGCTCCGGTCCTGCCGTCCCGATACGGCCGGGAGCACGAGCCCGCTCCCGGGGCCGGCGTCCGGGTCACCTCGGACACCCTTCCCGGGCTCGAATCCGTGTCCTCCGCCGACGAGAGTTCCGTCTGGCTGCACGACGCTCTGCTCGGCCCGCACAGCGCGGACATCGTCCGGTACCTCAGCCTCGCCCGCTCCACCGGCGGACCCGTTCTGGACCTCGGCTCCGGCGCCGGGCGGCTCGCCGTCCCGTTCGCCCGGCACGGCTTCGCCGTGGAAGCCGTGGACCGGGACGCCTCGGCCCTTGAGCGCCTCGACAGCTGGGCCCGCCGGATCGGTCCGCAGGTGGCCGGTCTGGTCGTCACCCACCGGACGGACCTCACGGAGCTGCGGCTCGAAGGCAGCTACCGGCTCGCGCTGCTCGCGGGTGCGATGGTCGCCGCCGTGCCCCCGGCACGGCGGCCGGAGCTGCTGCGGGAGGTGGCGTCCCACCTGGAGACGGGCGGGGCGCTCGCCCTCGACTACACGGCGCACCAGCTCCCGGGGCTGATCGCGGAGCCGCAGCGGACCTGGGCGTTCCAGGTGCCGCGCTTCGACGGCATCGACGAGTGGGTGGTGGCCCGGCAGGTCTTCGACCTGCCGTCGATGAGCGAGCGGATCACGTACTACGCGGTCAGGACCGGGAAGCTGTCCACGGAGCGGGTCGTGCTGACCACCGACAAGTGGATCGTGGACCCCGAGCGGCTCGCGGCCGAGCTGCACTCGGCGGGGCTGCACATCGAGGGCCGGCGGCGGCACCGGATCGACGACCGCACCGAGTCCGTCCTGCTCGTGTGCAGGACGGACGACTGAACGGACGGCCGGAAGCACCTGACGAGGTCGACAAGCACACCTGACGAGGTTGACGAGCAAGAGGTACGATGCCCACAAAAGTTTGAGCCGACCAGGTGGCGGGCGGAGAAGATGGCAGTCGTGGAAGAGCTGACGGGCCGCGAGGCGGTGATCCAGCGCCTGCGCGACGTCGGGCTGCGGGTCACGGGCCCGCGCCTGGAGGTGCTCACGGTGCTCGCCGCCGGCGGCCATCTCGACGTCGAGGCGATCACCACGACCGCCCGCGAGCGGCTCGGCACGCTGACCAGCCAGGCCGTGTACGAGATGCTGCGGCACTTCCAGGAGACGGGCCTGGTCAGCAAGTTCGACCGGCCCGGCCTGCCCGCGGTCTTCGAGATCTCCGGACCGGCGCACCAGCACGCGCTGTGCACGGTGTGCGGCCGCGTGGAGAACGTCGCGGCGGCCGCGCCCGCCCCGCCCAAGGGCGCCCTGCCGAAGTGGCGGGTGGAGGACGCGGAGGTCGTCTTCAAGGGCCTGTGCCCCGACTGCCGGGCGAGCGCCCCCGCCGCCTGAGCCGCAGTCAGGACCGTGCGAGCCGACGCCCGTCCGCGGACCGGGTCGCCGGTCAACTCCGTGCGTGTCGTTCGATTTTGTGGCAGGGTCTAGCGGGGCGATTCAACAGGGTCCACCGGATCCGAGGGGAGTCTGCTGCGCCGTGTCCAGAAACGCCGCCGTGTCCCGCGTGGGCAGCGAGCAGGCCCTCGCCGTCTACCAGGAACTCCGCGCCCGCCCCGGCACCGCCTTCGACGAGGCCGCGGACCGCCTGGAGCTCACCGCCGAAGAGCGGGAGCGATGTCGCGAGGAACTCGCCTCCTTGGGACTCACCGCCCCTCAGGACCCTTCGGAACCGGACGCCCCTCAGGACGCTTCGGGACCGGGGACCCCCCGGGGCCCGGAGACACGCGCCCGCTCCCTCGTCCCCACCGTCGTCGACCCCGACGTCGCCCTGCTGCGGCTGCTGCGCCGGGAGCGTGACCGGCTCCAGGACCGGCTGGCCGCGACCAGCCGCGCGCACACCGCCCTCGAAGCGCTCGCCGGACCGTTCCTGCGTGCCGGGGCCGCCCCCCGCTCCGAGGTCGAGGTGGAGATCGTCACCGACCCGCAGCGGGTGCTGCGCGAGCTGACGGAGCTCACGGAGTCCGTCCGTACCGCCGTGCACGTCATGCACACCGGGTCCGTGCGGCGTGAGGACATGGCCGCCGAGCTGGACCGGGACCGCCGCCGGGCCGACCGGGGCGTGCGGGTCCGCGCCATGTACAGCCGGCGGGTCGGCACCGTACCCGAGATGACCCAGCACCTGGCCGACCGGGCCGCGCTCGGGGTGGAGCTGCGCCTCTCCCCCGTCGTCCCGATGAACATGGTCCTCGCCGACGAGAACTTCGCCCTGCTGCCGACCGACCCGCACGACCCGGACTCGCCCACCATCCTGGCCCGCGGCCCCGGCCTCGTCCGCTCCTACCTCGCGCTCTACGAGTACTGCTGGCAGGCGGCCGCCCGGTACGGCGAGGAGCCCCGCGAGAGCGGTGGCGACGGGTTGTCCGACCAGCAGCGGGCCGCGCTGCACATGCTGGCCTCCGGGATCAAGGACGAACAGATCGCACGGAGCCTCGGGGTCTCGCTCCGGACGGTCAGCCGGCTCCTCTCGGAGGTCATGCAGGAACTGGGGGCGGCGAGCCGCTTCGAGGCCGGGGTGAAGGCGGCCCGGCTCGGCCTGCTCGACGGCGAGGGATCCGAACAGGGGGTCTAGTCCAAGGAGTTCCTGTGCGACACGGTAGGTGCAGGTACGGGTACGGGCATTGCACGACGGACTCCCGCCGAGCCGTATGACAAGGTGAGGGCGGGGCGACTCGGAGGATGAGGGGGTCACTTCGCCATGGTCACTGCGGGCGACGGCATCGGGGAGGACACGACCGAAGTCCTCCTTGCCGTGTACCAGGAGCTGCGCCGCCGGGGCGTCTCGGACTTCGAGGAGGTCCGCAGGGAACTCGGGCTCGCGCCGGAGGAGTACGAGCGATGTCGCGGCGAACTCCTCACCCTGGGCCTGATCGTGCCGACCGGGCAGGCGCACGCCACCATCGCCGCGGTGCAGGACGGCAGTTGGCGCTCCGAGACGGACACGGTCGCGGCGATCGACCCGGAGATCGCGCTGCTGCGGCTCCTGGAGCGTGAGCGTGAGCGGCTGCGGGAGCACCTGGCGGAGGCGGACGAGGCGTACAGCACGCTGGAGATCCTCGCGGGTTCCTATCTGCGGGCCGAGGCGCTCACCCGGGCGGAGGCGCACGTCGAGGCGCTGACCGACTACCGCAGGATCCAGCAGGCCATCGAGGACATCACCGACGTGATGCAGGAGAGTTCGGCCGCGCTGCACCCGGGGATGCCGGGGCGGCAGAACCCGGACCGGATGCTCGACCGGGACCGGCGGCAGATCGCCAACGGGGTGCGGGTGCGGGCCATCTACGGCCGGCAGGAGGCCACGGACCCGGAGATGGAGAAGTTCCTGGGGCAGCGGGCGGAGCTGGGCGTGGAGATCCGCCTGGCCCCCGTCGTCCCGATGAACCTGATCATCGCCGACCAGCAGTTCGCGCTGGTGCCGATCCGCCCCGAGGAGCCGGGCGAGGGCGCGATCCTGGCACGGGGCAGCGCGCTCGTGCGGCCGTATCTGAGCCTGTACGAGCACTGCTGGCACACGGCGACGCCGTACGGCAACGAGGCGACGGCGGAGGCGGGGGGCGACGGCCTCTCGGAGCAGCAGCGGGCGGCGCTGCTCATGCTGGCCTCGGGGATGAAGGACGAGCGGATCGCGCGGACGCTCGGGGTGTCGCTGCGGACGGTCAGCCGGATGATTTCGGAGCTGATGCAGGAGCTGGGCGCGACGAGCCGTTTCGAGGCGGGGGCACGTGCGGTGCGGCTCGGCTGGCTGGACTGACCACCTCATTCACGAGCCGCCGGGGCGCGGGGGAAATACCGGGGCCCCACAATCGTGGCAGCGATTGCGGGGCCTGACGGCTCAAGAATTCCGGGGCGGGCCCCAGGGGAATCCGCGGGATGAATTTCCCGAAAGGTGATGTCAGTTGGTCGGGGTCGGCTTCGGGGGGATGACCGGCCAGCCGTTGTCCTCGGCGACGCCGGCGACGGTCTGGGGGGCGACCGGGTGGTCGGCGTCGGAGCCGATGGCGAAGGTGGCGCCGCCCGCGACGGCGGTACAGGCCGCCACCGCGACCAGGAGCTGACGGATGGTCTTGCGGATGCCGACGGTCTGCGCAACGGACATGATTCCTCCAGGACTTGGAATGTGAATTCCGCCTTCCGGGGGCCCGTGCCGCCGGGCGTTCCCTGAAGACATCTCCATTCTGTCCCCACCCCCGAAACGAATCCAGGGATCGTCTCTGCGTGGACCCGCCATGGCGTGGATGCGTCAATCCGCCGTCCATACAACGGAATTGGGGCATCCGGAGCCCCCCATATCTTTGGTCGAACCAAAAGAGGTGCTAGACTTGTGCTACGGCCTTCTCGTTCCTCCAGGAGAGAGGGGCCGTCGGGGCAGGGGCGTGCCGCCGCCCCTGCCCCACCACCCGATCCCCACCGAAGAGCACCGGCCGGCGCGTCTCCGCCAGCGCCCCCCGGTACACCTCGACGGTCCGCTCGGCCGACGCACGCCAGCTCATCCCGTGCGCATGGCGCACCGCCGCCTCCCCCATCGTCTCCACCGCCTCCGGGTGCGCCGCGAGCCAGCGCAGCCGCCGCGCGTACTCCAGCGGATCGTGACCGTGCACCAGCAGCCCCGTCACCCCGTCCCACACCGCCGTCGGAAGCCCGCCGACCGCCGCCGCGAGCACCGGAGTCCCACAGGCCTGCGCCTCAAGCGCCACCAGACCGAAGGACTCACTGCGCGAGGGCACCACCAGGACGTCCGCCGCCCGGAACCAGTCCGCGAGCCGCTCCTGCGGCACGGGCGGGCAGGACCGCAGCACATCGGTCACCCCCAGCTCCCCGGCGAGCTGCCAGGCCGTCCCCTCGCGGGTCGCGCCGGAATGCCCGCCCACCACCGGCACCAGGAGCCGGCGGCGCAGGTCAGGGGAGTCCCGCAGCAGCTCGGCGATCGCCCGAACGAGCACGTCCGGGCCCTTCAACGGCTGTATGCGGCCCGCGTACAGCGGCACGAACGCGTCCGCCGGAAGCCCCAGCCGGGCCCGCGCCGCCGCCCGCCCGTCCCCCGGGTGGAAGGTCCGCAGATCGACCCCGGGGCGTACGACCTCGGTCCGCTCCCCCTCCGCCCCGTACAGCGAGCGCAGCGCCTCCGCCTCGTCGGCCGTGTTCGCGATCAGCCGGTCGGCGGCGCCCACCACCTGGTACTCGCCCCGCACCCGCAGCTCCGGCTCGGGGGTGTCACCGGCGGCGAGCGAGGCGTTCTTCACCCGGGCCAGCGTGTGCGCGGTGTGCACCAGCGGGATCCGCCAGCCCACCGAGGCGATCCGGCCCGCCTGCCCGGAGAGCCAGTAGTGCGAGTGGACCAGGTCGTAGCGCCGTTCCTCCTTGAGCAGGGCCAGCGAGAACGGCACCACCAGATCCGGCATGGCCTCCTTCGGCAGCGCCTCGCGCGGCCCCGCGTGCAGATGCCGGACCCGCACACCGGGGGCGAGTTCGACGAGCGGCGGCAGACCCTCGCCCCGGCAGCGGGTGAACAGGTCGACCTCCGCGCCCTGTTCGGCGAGGGCACGGGACAGCTCGACCATGTAGACGTTCATCCCGCCGGCGTCCCCCGTCCCGGGCTGGTGGAGCGGGGAGGTGTGGACGCTGAGCATGGCGACGCGCAGGGACACGAGGGGCTCCTGAGGGGGAGGGAAGCCACGTGCCCCTGCGCGTGGCTCGCGCGCGCACGGTCACGCGGCAGGGTGGGGGTTGGACACTGCTCGTACTGAAGTACTTAGTTGCTTAGTAGTTATGGGGATCAGAATCCGAAGACCGGGCCCGACGGTGGTGCCAGCCTGGTCCCCGGCAGCGGACCCGTCAGGGCCTGCCAGTCGATCGGACGTCCCGGCGCCACCTGGAGCGCCGCCGCGAGCCGGTCGGCGCCCTCCGGCATCACCGGCCGCGACCACGCCGACAGGGCGGAGGCCACCGCCAACTGGGCGGCGAGCGCCGGGAGATGACGGCAGGAGGTGCTGGGACGGCACCGCTCGTGGGCGTTGACGTGACCGAAGTCGGCCGCCGAACGGACCATCTCGTCCAGGACGGCGACCGCCCGGCGCGGGTCGAAGGCATCGGGGCCGTACGCCTCGCGCAGGTCGTCGACCCCCCGGTGCAGCCGCCGTTCCAGGATCTCCCAGCCGGTGCCGCCGGGCAGCGCCTGCGGGGCGCGGCCGCCGCACTCCTCCCGTACGGCGGCGAAGAGCCGGGACAGCCAGCTGTTCCAGTTCTCGTCCAGCTCGCGCCGGGCCGCGGCGAGCCGCTCCCGCTGGAAGACCGTGCGGCGGCCGAGCGGACGGGCCTGGAGGACATGGCGGCGCAGGGTGTCGGAGCCGTACTCGGTGAGCAGGTCGAGCGCCCAGACGTTGCCCTCCTGGACGCCCTCCTCGATGACGTACGACTCGTTGACGTTGAAGTCCTGCGGCAGCTTGATGTCCTGCGCGAGCAGCAGCACCGGCAGCAGCACGGCGTGGCAGAAGGCGTGCCCGAAGCCGCAGAAGTGGATCGCGCGGCGGGGCAGCGGGCCCTTCACGTCGTAGCCGAAGAGGTGCATCGCGGCAGCCTCGAAGCAGCCGTCGATCCGGTGGTCGGGGAAGCCCTCGACGGGCACCTGGAGGCCCCACTCGGCGGGGTGGCCGACCGCGATGTCCGGCAGGCCGTCCTCGACGAGGGACTCGCACAGCGCGGCGAGGCGCGGCGGCAGGCCGGCCGTCGCCCAGTAGTCGGCCAGCGTCTCCCGGAACGGCTCCAGGGGTACGTAGAGCCGGCGGCAGCGGCGGGCCACCGCCGGGGTGTCGCAGAGCGCGCAGCGGGCGCCGATGAGGTCGCCGCCGTCGTTGGGACGGGCGCACTCGTGGCACATCCCACCGTCGCTGACCGCACCGCAGTGCGGGCAGCTGCCGGTCGCGTGCGCTCCGTACAGCCAGCGGTCGCACGGCTCGCAGTACGGGAGGAGGCGGGTGCGCGGGGCGATGACGCCCTGCGCGAAGAGCCGCCCGAAGAGGTCCTGCACCCAGCGTCCGTATCCCTTGTCGCGGCGCGGGCGCACGATGTGGTCGAACTCCACGCCCGAACGCAGCCAGTCCGCGGTGATCGCGGCACGGTAGCCCTCCGCGACCTCCTCGGGCTTGCGGTGGTGGCGCAGCGCCCGGACCTCGACGGAACTGGCGTGATCGGCGGTACCGGTGGTGAACCGGACCGCCTCTCCCTCGGCCCGCAGATAGCGGGTGAGGACGTCGGCGGCGACGTACGGCCCGGCGAGATGGCCGATGTGGAGTTCGCCGTGGGTGGCGGGAGGGGTCGCGGTGATCCAGACAGGGGTGCTCATGGGACCTCCTTGACGCTGTGGTGCGGTGGGCTTCAGCGGTCGCGATCGGCGGAGCGCTGTCGACGCAGGGCGGTCAGCGGGGCTCGAAGTGGAAGGAACGGATGAAGCAGTCGCGCGGCTGCTCGACGGCGTAGACGATGCATTCGAAAAGCGCCTGGGTGGTCAGCTTCTCGTCGGGTGCTATTCCGTCCGGATTCGATCCGTCCCATTCCGCGAAACGCGGATCGGAGGTCGAGAAGTCGGGCGGGAAGAGGGAGAAGACGCGGACCCCGGAGGGCCGCAGCCGGCGCGAGAGGATGTCGGCGAATCCGGCCTGGGCGCTCTTCGCCGCCCAGAAGGCCTCGTGGGCGACGCCGGCGGTCGCGGCGGAGGCGCCCTCGGCGTCGCGGACGGCGACCATGTTGACGATGTCGGGCCGCAGCGAGCCGCGCAGCAGCGGCAGGAAGTGCTTCACCATGAGGACCGTGCCGCCGGCTGTCGACTCGATCGTCTCCACGATCTCGGCGTCGCTGGCCGCCTCCAGGTCCATGCCGTCGAGCCAGCGGGCGCCGTTGTTCACCAACAGGTCGACCCGGTCGGTGTGTTCGCCGACCCGGGCGGCGAACTCCCGGATCTCGGCCGGCCTGCTGAGGTCGCAGCCGAACGCGTGGATACGGTCACGGGCCGATCCCATGACTTCGGTACGGGTGCGTTCGGCGGCCTCGACGGTCCGCGCCGAGACATAGACCTCGGCGCCGAGATGGGCGAATCCGACGGCGAGCGCGCGACCGAAATAGCGGGACGCTCCGGTCACGACGACACGCAGATTCTCGAATTTCATGTGTGTCTGCTCTCCCCACGGATACCGATTGCCGGTCCATTTCAGCGTGGCAGAGGAAAGGGACTCCGGGCCTGGTGAGAAGGGTGCGCGTTCACGCCGTTGCGTGGATACGCCACGGCAGTACGAGCCTTTCCAGCACCTCGGCGCGCTTGTGGTGGACGCGGACGCGGTCGGGCGCGGTGGAGACGGTGACGGTACCGCCGGGCGTCCGGACCTCGCCGTCCACGGGCGGGACGACGGTGCCGTCGAGCGCCCCGGCGGCGGCGAGGGCGGCGGCGCCGGTGAGGGCGAGCCGGGGGTGCCAGCCGCCGACGGTGAGGGCACGGACGGAGAGACGGCCGTCGGGACGGGTGGTGAAGGCGGCGATCTTGGGGAGGGCGGAGTGGGGCGGATACCCGAGCAGCCGTGCGGCGCGGGCCCGGAGGGAGAGGAGCCGGTCCTGGAGCGCCTCGCCGGGCAGGTGCCGGGCGTCGACGAAGACGTACGGGTTGCCGTACCGGACAAGGGAGACGGGGATGCCGTCGAGGAGGTCGAGGGGGCGGCCGGTGAGGAGGGTGCCGGGGGCGTCCGGAGCCTTGAGGAAGCTGAGTGTGTACGCGTCCCCGTCCGCGTGGGGTTCGCACAGCACGGTGTCGCCGGTGGTCACGGCCCGGACGGTGACGGGCCCGGTCCCAGGGCGTCCGTCGGCGACGACGCAGGCGAGGAGGGAGTGGCCGCAGCCGGTTCGGAAGTCGAAACCGCCGCCGGGGAGGGCCTGGACGAAGCGGTGGTCGAGGTCGGCCCCGGGGTGGGCCGACCTCCCGTACAGGGCGATCTTGTTCAGCCCGGCGTAGGGCGTGCCGGCAAGCGCGTGGCGCAGCCGCGCCAGCTCCCCGCCGAGCGCGAGGGCCCCGAGGGGCAACTGATCGAGCCGGAGGACGAGGGTGGGTCCGGGGGCGTCATGTGCCCGCACCACGGTGGCTCCCGTTGTGGGCACAGGTTCCGCAGGGGCGGTGGGGGTGCCCCCGGACGAAGCCGGGGGGAGGGTGGGCACAGGGGCGAAGGGACGGCCCGCAACGGGGTGCGCGGCGGTGGCGGACGCGGGTTCGGGACGGTGAGGTCCCGAGGGGTCAGGCCGCACAGCCGAGCGGGATTCTCATGCCCTGGACCACCTCCGTCCACAACTCGTGGACCGCCAGGGCCCAGAGGGCCTGGGCGTCGTGCCGGGAGGGGCGTTGCAGGTGGCGGGCCAGGAGTTTCTGGACGCGGTCCGCTCGGACCTTTCCGCCGAGGACCAGGCGGGCTGGGGAGAGGAGTTCCCGGACGGTGTCCAGGAGCGGGCTGCCCGGCGCGAGCATCGCCGCGACCGGCAGGGTGAAGGGCTGCTTCGGGCGGCGCAGGACCGCCGCGGGGAGCAGCTCCGCGCCCGCCTCGTACAGCGCCCGCTTCCCCGTCCGCGCCGCCGTCGGCAGCGAGCGGGCGTGTGTCACGACCGACGGCTGGCAGAACGGCATCCGCGCTTCGACCGCCCACGCCATCGAGAGGTGGTCGACGCGCCGCAGGTGGTACGCGGGCAGCCGCCAGCGCGTCTCGAACGCGGTCATCGCGGTGAGCCGGTCCGCGCCGACCGCCTCCGCCGAGCGCAGCTCCTGTTCGATGCGGTCGGCCGCCGAGCCCTGATCGGCGATGTGGGCGCGGTAGTTGGCGGTGTAGAGGTATTCGCGGAGGAGTCGGGGCGCGGCGGAGAGGGCGTCGGCGTAGGCGCCCGCCCAGTCGCTCCCGGCCCAGTCCGTGCCCGCCGGGGCGGTGAGCGCGGCGCGCATGCGGTCGTACCCGCCGAAGAGTTCGTCGGCGCCGTCGCCGGTGAGGGCGACGGTGAAGCCCTTCTCGCGGACGGCGCGGAAGAGTGCGTAGGTGGAGAGCGTGATGGGGTCGGCGTTGGGCTGACCGAGGTGGCGGACGGTGCGGGTGAGGAGGGAGCCGAGTTCGTCGGGGTCGACGGTGACCTCGTGGTGCACGGTCCGGGTCCGGCGGGCGACGGAACGGGCGTACGCGGCCTCGGAGTCGGGCCACCGGCCCCGGTAGGTGAGGTGGAAGGTGTGCAGCGGCGGTGCGTCGGTCTCGCGGGCGTGTTCGGCGGCGAGCGCGGTGACGAGTCCGGAGTCGAGGCCGCCGCTGGTGATGGCGCAGACGGGCACCTCGGCCTGGGCGAGCCGGCGCACCTCGTGGCGCAGGACGTCCTGGGTGTCGCCGACGGGGGTGGTCCGGTGGGGGCCGCGGCGGCGTACGACGGGTGCGGTGCCGGGTCGTACGAGGGCGGTGGCGCCGGGCGGCAGGACGCTGACGCCTTCGAGCGCGGTGTGCGTGGAGAAGGAGGTACGGGTGGCGAGGACGGTGTCGAGGGAGTCGTCGCGCGGGGAGATCCGTACTCCTTCGAAGGCGAGGAGGGCGGGGATCTCGGAGGCGAAGCGGGTGGAGCCGTCGTACGGGTCGTGGTGCAGGTGGATCGGCTTCATGCCCATGTCGTCGACTGCGAGCAGGAGTTGGGACCTGCCGGGGCGCAGGTCGAGGATCGCGACGGCGAACATGCCGTCGAGGTGCTCGGCGAAGCCGGGGCCGTACTCGGCGTACAGCGCGGGCAGCAGGGTGCCGTCGCAGCGGTCGGGGAAGCGGTGGCCGCGGGCGGCGAGGGTCCGGCGGAGCTCGGCGTGGTTGTAGATCTCGCCGTTGAGGACGGCGAGGATGCCGGGGAGGTGGGGCAGCCGGTAGGGCTGTTGGCCGCCGCAGGGGTCGGTGACGGCGAGTCGGTCGCAGCCGAGGGACCAGCCGGGCCCGCTGAGCACGTGGTGTTCGTCGGGTCCGCCGTGGCGCTGGCGGGCGGACACCGCCGCGAGCTGGGCCGGCTCGGGGCGGTCCGCCCCGGCGGCGAAGGAGCCGAGAATCCTGCACATGCCGGTCACCCTCCAAGCGCGTTACCCGTCACATCCAATGATTTGAATCTACCAAGTTTTTGAATGGCGCGTAAGTGCCATGTCCAGTTCACGCCACGGCGTGGCCTTGCGACGCCCCTGCCACCCCAACAGGCTGACCACATGGAGGACTTCGACGACACCGACCGCACCGACCGCACCGCCCCGGCGTCACTGCTCGTCGTGGCCGCGCACCCCGATGACATCGAGTTCTGCGTGAGCGGCACCGTCATGCAATGGATCGAGCGCGGCACCCGTGTCACGTACTGCATCGTCACGGACGGCGGCGCCGGTGGTTACGACGAACAGCTCCCCCGCCAGGCGATGGCGGATCTGCGCCGCGCCGAACAGGTCCACTCCGCCAAGCTCAGCGGCGTCGCCGACGTCCGCTTCCTCGGCTACCCCGACAGCTTCGTGGAAGCCTCCGTGGAACTCCGCCGCGACCTGTGCCGGGTCATCCGCGAAGTACGCCCGCAGCGCGCGATCATCCCCTCCCCCGAGATCAACTGGGCGCGGGTCGCCGACCTCCACCCCGACCACCGCGCGGTCGGCGACGCCTGTCTGCGCGCGGTCTACCCCGAGGCCCGCAACCCCTTCGCCCACGCCTCCCTGCTGAAGGAGGAGGGCCTGGAGCCGTGGACCGTCCACGAACTGTGGCTGATGACCGGGCCCACCCCGAACCAGTACGTGGACGTCACCTCCGTCTTCGACCGCAAGGTCGAGGCCCTGCGCATCCACACCTCCCAGACGGCTCACTTCGACGACCTCGCCGGCCTCCTGCGCACCTGGCTGGGCGAGCACGCCACGGCGGGCGGACTGCCGCCGGGCCGGATGGCGGAGGCGTTCCAGATCGTGCACATCGACTGAGCGGAGGGAGCCGGCGGGGCAGGAACGGCACCGGCCGGGTTCCGCCGTGTCGGCGGAACCCGGCCGGGCGGCCCGGCGCCGCGCCGCTGGGGCGACGGACACCGGGCTCGGCGGGCGCTGCGGTCAGGAGACGCCCACCATGACGCGGTGGTCAGCAGGCGCCGAGGTCCTGCCAGACGCCCCACTGGCCGGTGGTGCCGGGCTCCTCGCCCGTCGTCCACCACTTGGCCTTCCAGGTGTGGCCCTTGTGCGAGACCTGCTGGCCGCCGGTGTAGACGGTCGAGGTGACCCACGGGGCCGCCGTGCACGCAGTGGTGCCGCCGGTGACGGTCAGCGTGAGCACCGCCGCGTGGCCCGCCGAGGGGCTCGCTCCGTTGACGACGATCTGGTACGTGCCGGAGACCGCGGCGGTCGTGGTGTTCACCGTGAGGGTCGAGGAGCCTCCGGTCGTCACCGAGGTGGGGCTGAGCGAGGCGGTGACGCCGGCGGGCAGTCCGCTGACCGTGAGGTTCACCGTCTGGGCCGAACCGGCGGTGACCGCGGTCTTCACCGTGGCCGTGGTGGAGGAGCCCGCCGTGACGGTGGCGGAGGCCGGCGATGCGGTCACCGAGAAGTCGTCGGCCGGAGCGGTGGTGCCGCTGGTGAACGGCGCGAAGGCGTGCGAGAAGTCCCAGGTGTTCTGCTGGATGCCGGAGCAGTTGTCCGCGGCGGCCCCGCCGGGGCAGCTTCCGTTGTCCCGCTGGAGCGCCCAGAAGGAGAGCATGTTGATGCCCTTGGAGACCGCCCAGTCGTAGACCGTACGGGCGTTGGCGAGGGTGAAGGTCTCGGCGGGACCGAAGTCGTCGACGCCGACCATCTCGGTGATGCCGATCATGCCCCAGAGCTGGGCGGGGGTCTTGGTGGGGTAGAGCTTGGCGAGCTGGCCGTAGAGGCCCTGGGCGGCGGTCTTGGTGTCCGCGGCCATGTCGTGGGCGGCGTTGTCGTAGTAGTCGAAGGTCATGAGGTTGACGACGTCGACCCGCGCGCCGTTGGTCACGGCGTTCTTGAGCACGGCGAGCCCGCTGGCGGCGAGGCCGTGGGTGGTCGTCGGGAGGGTGTACGAGATCTGGATCTGGCGTCCGTTGGCGGCGGCCCAGTCCTGGACGAGCTTGATGGCCTTGTTGCGGCGGTCGATGCCGGCGGTGTTGTCGAGCGCGTCGACCTCGATGTCCATGTCGAGCCGGGTGACGTCGTAGGTCGTGATGACCTTCTCGTAGACGGCCGCGATCTGGCTGACGTCGGTGCAGCTGTCGGCGATCTCGGTGCCGGTGGTGTCGGCCGCGTACCCGCCGAAGGAGGGGATGACGTCGCCGCCGCGGGACTGGATGGTCTTGATGTCGGCGCCGAACGAGGCCGGGGCGATCGGTGTCCCGGTGTCGCCGTTCCAGTACGCGGTGCACGAGCCCTTCGCCGCCGTCTGGAGGAACGCCATCGTCAGGTGCTTGGCCCCCGACTGGGCGCTGAGGGCGGCCGGGCTCTCCCCGGTCCAGGCCTCGAAGTACGGGGCGAAGACGTGCTCGGGAAGCGGCGTCGCCGCCTGGGCGGGGGCGGTGGCGGTCGCCGCGAGGCCCAGGGCGGCCACGGCGGTCGCCGCGGCCGTGAGGGCGGAGCGGAGGGACCGTACGCGTCTCATCATGGCAATCCAATGACTGTGGGGGGCGGGGGTGTGCGCCAACACCGTTGGGGCGCACGGCTTTTGACCTACGGAAACCCCGCCGCCCCAGCCACGTCAATGACTTGGGCGACGCTTGAACAAAACATGGACTAGACCAATTTGCGTGGTCGTTGCGTGGCGCATCCAGTGAAGGTGCGCGCGTACTGGACCGATGCGCGCGAGCGGACGGATTGGTCCAGTGAGCCACGCCGACGACGCCTACGACGGGACGTGCGGGCGGAACGTCAGGTGCGCCGGGTCCAGCGCGTGCAGGAAGTCCGTCGCGTCGAAGAGGCTCGCGGGGGCCAGCGCACCGGGCCCGGTCGCTCGGCCGTCGAGGATGCGGGTGGCCGCCTCCACCACCAGGGGTGCGGTCACCGCGTAGATGTCCTGCCCGGACGCGCTCGCGCGGCGCTCCTCGCCGCCCCTGCGGACGACCACGTCGACGACGAAGGTCTGCGCCGAGCGCCCGTGGGCGTCGACCGCCGTCGGCGGCGGCGTCCCGGGGTCGCGCAGGTCGCGCAGGGGCGTCTCGTTGATGAGGACGCGAATGTCCGGGACGCGCACGTGGCGGGAGACGGTGACCTGGTCGGCGGTCGTGTACTCGACGACCTTCTGCTCGCCGAAGGCGCCCGGGAACTCCCATACGAACGAAGCCGGTTCGGCGGCCGGCGGGACGAAGCGGCCACCCTTGTAGACCGCGTGCCCACCGGCGTTGCTCCGTCCCGTTCTGCGGGTCCCCTCGGTCGGCAGCCAGCTGTCGAGGGCGATCGCGATCGTGATCTCGTCGGCCTCCTCCCAGTCCCCCTTCGCCGCGCCGACGAGCAGGTCGCCGAGCCCGCCGTAGAACGCCATCGCCGGCACGACCGCCACTCCCGCCTCACGGGCCCGGTCGGCGTACCGCTCGAACGTGGCCAGGACGGCGGACTGTTCGGCGGCGACGTCCAGGTAGGGGATGCCGGCGCGCAGGGCCGCGTCGATCACGAGGGGCGCGGTGGCGGCGAAGGGACCCGCGCAGTTGACGACCACGGCGGCGCCCGCGAGTGCGCGGTCCAGGGCCGCGGGGTCGGCCAGGTCCGCGACCCGCGCCTCGGCCCCGGGATGGGCCCGGGCCACGGCGTCGAGCCTGATGGGGTCGCGGCCGACGAGGAGGAGGCCGAAGCCGCCGCGTCGGCTCAGCTCGCCGAGGACGAAGGCGGCGGTGTGCCCGTACGCGCCGATGACCGCGACGGTGGGGAAGAGGAAAGGGGTGGGCGTGGGGGTGGGGTGCTGTGTGCTCATGGGGCGGCATTCCTTACGACGGGCGGAAAGGAAGCGGTTCCTCCGCGGTCCGGCGGGTACCTGGCGTGCATGTCAACGAGCTGGCGTTGGTTCTTCCTGGCCGTCTTCGTCGTCTGGACCGTCTTCGCGCTCCAGTGGACGGAGGTGGGCTGCGACTACCCGGAGGCGTATCTCGCGGTGGTGCGCTTCGGCTCCCCGGAGGGCCTGGAGTTCCTGCCGGCCTGCGGAGGCTGAGACGCCCGGGACCGACGGCGGCAGGCGTCACGAGCCCGCCCGTTCGGCACGACACGCCCAGGATCCACGACACGCCTAGGATCGAGGTATGACTGCTCGCTGCGGTTCGTCGCTGTCGCTCTGGTCGCGGGACTCGTTCCTGTCCATCGGCTCGGTCGGGTCGACGCTCTCGATCGGCTCGGTCGGCTCGTTCCTGTCCGTCGGCTCGGTCGGTTCCGCGCTGTCGGCCGGCTCGGTGGGTTCCTGGGCGAGCGTGGGTTCCCTGCTCTCCGCCCAGTCGTGCTGGTCCGTCCTCTCCTGGCGCTCACGCAGGGGCGTCCTCGCGGCGGGAGCGGTGCTCGCCGTCGCGGGAGCGGTGACCCTGACGGTGGCGGGAGCGGTGACGGCCGCGGGTTCGGTCACACCGCGTCGATCTTGACCTTGAGGGCGCCCAGGAGGCCCTGGAGGAGTTCGATGGTGGCCTCGTCGACGAGGTTGCCGGCGGCGTCGAAGCGCTCGTACGAGTTGAAGACGTGCACCTCGGGCTTCACGACGACGTCGGCGTCGACGCAGACGAAGATCTGACGGAGCGCGAGCTGCGCACGGACCGTGCCGAAGGCACCGGGTCCGGCGCCGAGGATCGCGGTGGGCTTGCGGCGCAGGGGCACGCCCTCGGAACGGGTCCAGTCGGTGCTGAGCCAGTCGATCGCGTTCTTGAGGACGCCCGGGATGGAGTAGTTGAACTCCGGGGTGGCGATGAGCACTCCGTCCGCCTCCGTGACGCGGCGGCGGAGCTCGTTCACGGCGTCGGAGCGCCGCTCGGGGGTGTCGAGGTCGAGGTCGTACGGCGGGATCTCGCGCAGCCCCTCGTAGATCTCGATCTCCAGGCCACCGGGGTTGAACTTCTGGGCGGCGCGCAGCAGTTGCGTGTTGTGCGAGTCGGCGCGGAGCGAGCCGGAGATGGCGAGGATCTTGGACGCGGTCATGGGATGCCCCCTGGCTGATCGGGTGGAGCCGGCGAGTTCCGGGCTCCGACGACCAGAAAGCTAAACCGATCGGTTCAGTCTGTCAACCAAACAGTTCAGTCTTGACAGTGAACTGAATGGTGTAGTTCATTCGACCCATGGCCACCACCAGCTCCGAAGAGGACTTCAGGCGCGATCCCACGGCGGCGAACGGGGCCGGGACCCCGACCCGGAGGCCGACCCGGGGCCCGACCCCGACACCGACCCGGACCGGTCTGCTGCTCGCCGCACTCGCCGCGCCCGCCGCGATGGGGGTGTCCGGGGCGAGCCTCGCCCTGCCGGATGCCGCCCGCGAGCTGACCGTCTCCCCCGCCTCCGCGGCCTGGCTGATGACCGCCTTCGGGGTCGGCATGGCGGTCGGCACCCCGCTGCTCACCGCCACGGCGGGGCGGCGGCACGGCCCCGCCGGGGTCATCGGGGCGGGCGCCGTCCTCGTCACCCTCGGCGCGGCCCTCGTCCTCCTCGCCCCCGGCCTGCCCCTGGCGGTCGCCGGGCGTGCCCTGGAGGCGGCGGGAGCGGCCGGCCTCAACGTCGCGGCCTTCCAGATGGCCGGCCGCGACCGCTCGGGCCGCACCCCCGGCCTGGTCGCGATCGGCAGCGCGGCCGGCGGCACGGCGGGCCTGTTCGCCGGGGCCGCGGTGGCGGGGGCGGCCGGCTGGCGCGCGGCCCTGGTCCTGCCGCTACTGAGCCTGCTCGTCGTGCTGCAGGCGCGGAGGTCGGCGGGCAGCGGGCCGGAGACGGTCGGGGACGAGGGTGCCGACGAGACCCGTACCACCGGACGCCGGTCCGTTCTCCCCCTCGACATCCTCCGCGACCGGGGATTCCGCACCGCCGCCGGGCTCATGCTGGCCGTCTCCACCGTCAACTTCGGCCTGCTGTACGCAGCTCCGCGCCGCGTCGCCGCGCTCACCGGCTGGAGCTCCGTGGAGACCGGTGCCGTCGCCTCGCTGGCCGCGCTCGCCGGCGCCCTGCTGTCCTGGCTCCTCGTCCGCGCGGCGCCGACACTCGGGCCCCGCCGCGTCCGTCTCGTCCTCGCCCTCGGCTCGCTCGGCGCCGCCGTCCTCGCGGTGAGCGCACCCTGGCCGGTGGCCGTACTCCTCGCCTCGGGGACGAGCGCGCTGGCCACGGCCGGAGGTCAGGGGCTGCTCACGGGCGCCGCGGCGGAGGGGCTTCCGGCGGCCCGGCACGGCCTCGCCATCGGCCTGTTCAACCTGGCCTTCCTGATCGGCGTCGCGGCCGGCCCGGCCCTGGCGGCGTCCCTGTAGGCACCTCTACAGCTTTGCAGACCAAACCGTTCAGTTCATATACTGGCGGTCCCGCCACCACACCTAAGGAACACCCCATGGGCGCCGGAGCCGAACGCCAGTCCGACTCGACCGACGCGACCGACGAGTACGGCATCCCGATCATCCCGGACCCCGCCGACGCCGCCTCGCGCAAGCGCCAGGCGATCATCGACGCCGCCCTCGCCGAGTTCCTCGCCGAGGGCTACTCGGCGGCCTCGATGGACGCCATCACCCGCGGCTCGGGCGTCTCCAAGGCGACGATCTACAAGCACTTCGGCAGCAAGGAACGCCTGTTCCTCGCCGTCATCGGCGGCGTGCTCCCGAAGACGTACGCGGACCTGGAGCCCTCCAACTCCACCCTCGCCGACGCCCCCGACCTGCGCGCCGCCCTCGTCCGGCTCACCACCGACTGGGCCCGCATCCTGCTGCGCCCGGACATCATGTCGCTGCGGCGCCTGGTGATCGGCGAGATAGACCGTTTCCCGCAGCTGGGCCAGCTCTGGTACCGGGTCAGCTACGACATGAACAACGGCCCGCTCGTCGAGGCCTTCACCGAGCTGAACGCGCGCGGCGCCCTGGACGCGCCCGATCCGGCGCTCGCCGTGCAGCAGTTGGTCGCCGCCACCGTGGGGGTGCCGCAGCTCGTCCGTACCTTCTCGCCCGACGCCGAGATCGACGACGCCGAGCTGACGCGCGTGATCAGCTCGGGAGTGGATCTGTTCCTGGCTCGGTACGCCGCCCGTCCCTGACGTTCCTCATCTTCCTCCCCCACGCCCATACGAGCAGGGCCGCCGCCCACGCCCCCGTCGTGAGGAGCTGGGTGCGGCTCGCCGCGTCGCCCAGCATGAAGAGCAGCACCCCGCCGATCCCCGCGAGCGCGAGCACCGCGCGTACGGAAGGACCGTGCAGGCGCAGGTGGGAGGCGGCGATCAGCGCCCAGACGAGGAGGATCGCGGCGCCGATGGAGTTGAGCAGGAACGGGAAGACCGTACGCGGCCAGAGCAGGCTGAGGACGACCGAGACGAAGCCGAACGCGGCGGAGGCGAGAACGGCTGTGTACGGGACGCCGGCCCCGGTGCGCACCTTGCCGAGGGAGCGGGGTGCGTCGCCGCGTCCGACCAGGGCGTACAGCATGCGCGAGGAGCCGTAGATGTTGGCGTTCATCGCCGACAGGAGCGCGACGAGGACGACCGCCTTCATCAGGTCGGCCGCGCCGGGGACGCCGATGCTCGCGACCACGGCGGCGTACGGGCCTTCGGCGACGCCCGGGGCGTTCCACGGGACCAGGGTGACGATGACGGCCATCGAGCCGAGATAACAGACCGCGACCCGCCACATGACGGCCCGTACGCCCGTGCGCACCGCCCGGACCGGGTCGTCGCACTCGGCCGCGGCGATGGTCACGGTCTCCAGGCCGCCGAACGCGAAGACGGCCGCCACCATGCCGACGGCGACGCCGTGCCAGCCGTGCGGCAGGAAGCCGCCGTCGCCGAGGAGATGGGCGGTTCCGGGGGACGGGTGGCCGGGCAGCAGGCCGGCGAGGACGACGGCACCGAGCACGAGGAAGCCGAAGATCGCGGCGATCTTGAGGCCGGCGAACCAGAACTCCAGCTCGCCGAAGTGCCGTACGCCCGCCAGGTTGCTCACGGTGAACACGCTCATGAAGACGGCCACCCACGCCCAGCCGGGCACGGCCGGCACCCAGCCGCCGACGATGTGCGCGGCCCCGACGGCCTCGGCGGCGACGCTCACGACGAGCAGCGCCCAGTACATCCACCCGGCGAGCAGTCCCGCCCACGGCCCGAACGCCCGGCGTGCGTGCTCGGCGAACGAGCCGGTGACCGGGTCGGCCACCGACATCTCGCCGAGCATCCGCATCACCAGGACGGTCAGGGCGCCGGCGAGCACGTACGAGACGAGGATGCCGGGCCCGGCGGCAGCGATCCCGAACCCCGAACCGACGAAGAGCCCGGCGCCGATCGCGCCGCCCAGCGCGATCATGGCCAGATGCCGTTGCCGCAGACCGGCGCCGAGTACCCGCCCTGTCATGATTCCCCCCGAATTACAGACGACCAGCGGAGGAGCTTGGCTGATCATCGCCCCGGAGAGCAAGCCGGTTCAGGACATGAGACGCCGAGACGTCCCGGGACGCCCCTCGGAACCGTCGCCGGCCGCCGCGAGTCGTCGCCGTGAGTCGTCGCCGTGAGTCGTCGTCAGCCGTCTTCCGCGATCCGCTTGATGTCCGCGAGGCGTCGGTCCCAGTCGGCGGCGAGGGCGGCCATCCAGCGGGCCGTCGCGTCGAGCGCGGCCGGGCGGACCGCGTAGCGGACCTCCCGGCCGACGCGGGCGGAGGAGACGAGCCCGGCGGTGTCGAGCACGGTCAGGTGCTTGACGATCGCCTGGCGCGAGACAGGCAGACGGGCGGCGAGAGCGGTCGCGGTGGCCTCCCCCTGCTCGGCGAGGAGGTCGAGCAGCCGACGCCGGGTGGGGTCGGCGAGGGCGCCGAGCACACTGTCGGTGGAGGACTCGGCCGCCCCCGGCCCTTCGGGGAGTTCCCGCGTCACGACGACGGGGCCTGCTCGGCACGCTTCTTGAACGCGTCGAGCACCTGGGGCCAGCCATCGGTGTTGTTCCGTACGGCCTGGGTGCGCAGCTCCTCCGAGCCCGGGAGCGCGGCGAAGCCGCTCTCGACGACGCGGAGCCGGGTGCCGCCGTCCTCCTCGGTGAGGGTGAACTCGACGAGGGTGGTGTTGTCGTCGGTCAGCTCCTTCCCGGAGAAGGCACTGGCCCAGCGGTACGCGACGTAGGTCGGCGGCTCGACCTTCTCGACGCGTACGGGGAAGGTGCCGTGCGCGGAGTTCTTCGCGACCATCGACTCCCCCTCGCGGGCCGTGGTCCCGGCCAGGCTCCCTTCGTCGGCCACCCAGAAACCGGGCTGGGCGACCAGGGTCCAGACGCGCTCCAGAGGTGCGTCGATGAGGGTTTCGCGCTCGATCCGGTCCTCGCTCATGGGGGACTCCTTCTTCGCGTAGGAAGCGCCACCTGAAAGTGACTGCAACCCCAGAGTTGCACATGCACCTCCCAGCCGCAACTGTACGGTTGCACCTCGGGCGGGGGGGTGGTTGCTCACGCGCGGCATCGGAAACCTCCGAGTCAGGCGGCGCCCGGCTCGGCCACCGGCCACGCTATTTCCATCCGGTTGTCCGGGTCGTTCGGAGTACCGGTCCAGCGGAGGAAGGTCGAGCGGACCGGGCCCGCGAAGGCGAAGCCGTGCTCGGCGATCCAGTTCGCGACGGCGTCGTACGCGGTGAGGATCTCGGGGAAGGCCGTCGCCGCGCCCTCCACCATGGTGCAGGCGTACGTGCACTCCGGGTCGTCCCGTACGGACATCCCCTCGCCCAACTCCCCCGGCTGCGCGCCCGACTCCCAGAACGGCAGGCACGCCTCGACCAGGGTTTCGTTCTCCTCGTCGCAGATCCCGTGGTACCGGACGAACGCGGGCCCGGTGAACGTGAGCGGCCCCCGGCCCGCGACCGCGTAGAGCTCCTCGTAGGCGGTACGGAGGAACGGGTCCAGGCCGTGGTGGTTCACCGTCGCGCCGACCACGAGAACGCGCTCGGGGGTGCTCTGGCGGAGGGTGACACGGTGGTTCATCTCGGCTCCTTCGGTCGGTCCGGTCGGTCCGGTCGATCCGGTCGGACCACTCGGTCCGCTCGGTCCGCTCGGTCCGGCCAGTCTCGTCAACAGGCTGTGGACGACGGAGCGCTGGACGTCGAGCCGACGCTCGGCGGCCCCGAGGTGTGCTCGGAGAGCCCGTTCGAGGTCGGCGGCATCGCCGCCGCCGTCGCCGCCCGCGAGCAGGGCGCGCACCCGCTCGACCGGCATGTCCAGCTGCCGCAGCGCACGGACGAGCTGTGCGCCGCGGAGCTGGTCACGCCGGAAGTAGCGGTAGCCGGTGTCCGGATCGACGAAGGCCGGTGTCAGGACACCGCTTGCGTCGTAGTGCCGCAGCGCGGTGACCGAAAGGCCACTGGCCTGCGCGAACTGCCCGATCGGCAGCAGATTCGTCCTGTCCACGAGAGGAGACTGTGCCGTCTCCGGTAACCCGAGAGTCAAGCCGTGGACGTGGAGGAATCAGGAGCGGGCCACGAGCCGTACCGCGAGGACCACGATCAGCGTGCTCGACGCGAGCACCGTGGCCAGCCGGCCCCGGCTCCCCGTCAGGGTCCGGCCGAGCAGCGTCCCGCCCAGGGCGAGGAGGAGCTGCCAACTCGCGGAGGCGACGGCGGCCGCGACGACGAACGCGATGCGGTCGGGGAGGGTGGCGGGCGCCGAGGGGCCCGTCGCGAGGATGAGCGCGGCGAAGTAGATCACCGTCATGGGGTTGAGGATCGTGATCCCCAGGAAGGTGAGATACGCGCGGGCCGGGGTGAGTTCCGTCCCGTCGTCGCGGGAGGCGAGCCCGCCCGTCCGGTACGCGGCGAGAGCCACGTGCGCCGCCCGTACGGCGAGCACCACGAGCACCACGGCCGAGGCCCACCGGAGCGGGGTCATCACCGGGGTCAGCAGCGGCACCAGCGCGGAGCCGCCCGCCACCGCGAGGAGTGCGTACACCCCGTCCGCCGTGGCGACGCCCAGAGCCGCGCCCCCGCCCGTACGCCAGCCGGTACGGGCCGTGACGGCCACGAGGTAGGCGCCGACCGCGCCGACCGGGATCGCGATTCCGTAGCCGGCGAGCAGGCCGGCCACCACTGCGGCGGTCACGCGACGGCGGGGATCGCGCCTTCGGGGGAGCCGGGCTGCTGCTGTCGGCGGTAGGCCGAGCCGTCCTTGGTCCGGGCGAGGAAGCCGCCGATCACGAGATAGCGCCGCAGGGCGGAGAAGTCCTCGTGGACGGTGAGCAGGGCCTGGTTGACCTCGGGCTCGCGGTAGTCCCGACCGGCCTCGAAGAGGGTCTCGGCGAGGTGGGCGAGGAGGGCCTCGCGGCGGGCGGGCCTACGCGGGATCGCCTTGAGGCGCCCGTCGGCGGAGAACAGGTCCGCGACGGGTCGGGAAGGATGACTGGTCATGGCGGAGAAGCCTGACGGCCACCGACCCCACCCCGCAAAGGGTTTTCACTCCCGTCGGCCCCGGCGGACGTTCGGGGGGCGATCAGAGGATTCGTCCCCTCACTTGAGGATGACGCTCACGGCCTCCTGCACGGTGGGCAGGATCGTGCGGAGACCACCCTGGTCGAAGATCGGCTTGGCCTTCTCCACGAAGGCGAGGAACGCGTCCTCGGAGTCCCAGAAGTCCACGATCCGCCATCCCCCGCTCCCGTCGGGCCCGGCGGCGTGCGCGATGAACCCGGCCGGCGGAAACCACTCGGCGGCCTTCAGGAGCCGCGTGGTCTCCTCGTACTGCTCCTGGGTGCCGCCGGGGATCTCGACGGTGACGATGACAGCCATGTCGCTGCTCCTGTACGGGGATGGGGATGAGGGTCGGGGGGGATCCCGACCAGCACACCAGCGAGCAGGGCACCCCGCACCGCAACACGCCCCGAACGAGCTACGCGGTCGTCAGCCCGCGGGGAGGACCTCCACACCCCGCGCTGTGAGCTGCTCGACCACCGAGTCCCGCGGGTCGGCGTCGGTGATCAGTCCGCTGATCTCTTCCCAGGGCAGGACGCGGAACCGCGAAGCGGTGCCGATCTTCTCGGAGGAGGCGAGGACGTAGGTGTCCGCCGCCCGGGCCGCCAGGGCCCGCTTCATCGCGGCCTCCTCGGCGTCGCCGGTGGTCAGTCCCGCGTCGGGGTGAACCCCGGTGACACCGAGGAAGCAGAGGTCGGCGGAGACGTTCTGCGCGGCCTCGACGGCGGCCGCGCCGCAGGCGACCGCCGAGTGCTTGTAGATGCGGCCGCCGATGAGGAAGACCTCCACCTGTGGATGGTCGATCAGGGCGGCGGCGATCGTCGGACTGTGCGTGATCACCGTGCAGGCCAGATCCTGCGGGAGCGCGTGGACGACGGCCAGGGCGGTGGTGCCGCCGTCGAGGATCAGCGCACCGCCCGGCCGCACCAGACCGGCGGCCACCTCGGCCACCTTCCGCTTGCCGTCCGGGGCGACGGACTGCCGGGACCGGTAGTCCGCCACGGCCGGCGAAACGGGCAACGCCCCGCCGTACACCCGCTGGCACAGTCCCTCGCTCGCGAGGTCGCGCAGGTCACGCCGCACGCTGTCCTCGGAGATCCCCAGCTCGGCGGCGACATCCTTGGCGACGATCTTGCCCTCACGGGCGAGCAGTTCCAGCAGGTGGTCGCGCCGTTCGGCAGCCAGCATTCGCGTTCTCTCCTGTTCTTGCACGTTTCTGCATGTATCGTAGCGCGCCATGACCGAGATCCCGACGCGTGACAAGCCGATGCTCATCCTCATCGCCGGTCCCTACCGCTCCGGCACCGACGGCGACCCGCAGGCCATGGCCGCCAACCTCGCCCGCCTCGAAGCAGCGGCCTGGCCGATCTTCGCCGCGGGTCACCTCCCGGTGATCGGCGAATGGATCGCCCTGCCCGTCCTGCACTCGGCCGGCGCGGGCCCCACCGACCCCCTCGCCGACCAGGTGCTCTACCCGGCCGCCGACCGCCTGCTCGCCCACTGCGACGCCGTACTGCGCCTGCCCGGCGACTCCACCGGCGCCGACCAGGACGTCGCCACCGCCCGCCGACGCGGCCTGCCGGTCTACAGCGACGTGGCGGAGATCCCCCGCCGCACGCCGCACGGGGAGAGGGAGACGAAGGCATGAACGCCGACCGCACGAGGGGCGGCCTGAGCACCACCCCCGCGAAGGGACACCCGAGCGACCGACCCGGCGCCGACGCCCCCGACCACCGCGACCGACCCGGCGCCGAAGTCCCCGACCCTCGCGACCGACCCGGCGTCGGCGTCCCCGACCACCGCGGCCGGACCGGACTCGACCAGGCCGGGCGTGCCCTCGACCGGAACCCCGGCGTCGTGATCCGTGACGTCGAGCTGACCTCCCAGGGCTGGCACGTCCTGCGGCGGACCACCTTCGACTACCGCCGCCGCGACGGACGTTGGGTCATGGAGCAGCGCGAGACCTACGACCGGGGCAACGGCGCCGTCGTCCTGCCGTACGACACCGCACGCCGCACCGTGCTGCTCACCCGCCAGTTCCGCTACCCGGCCTACGTGAACGACCACCCCGACGGCATGCTCGTCGAAGCGGCGGCCGGGCTGCTCGACGCCGACGACCCGCTCACCGCGGTCCGCCGCGAGAGCGCCGAGGAACTCGGCGTCACCCTCGGCCCCCTCACCCATGTCCTCGACGCCTACATGAGCCCCGGCTCCGTCACCGAGCGCCTCCACTTCTTCGCCGCCCCCTACACTCCGGCCGACCGCACCGGGACCGGCGGCGGACTCGAAGAGGACGGCGAGGACATCGAGGTCCTCGAACTGCCCTTCACCGAGGCCCTCGCCATGACCCGCGACGGCCGCATCACCGACGGCAAGACCATCCTGCTCCTGCAATGGGCGGCCCTGGACGGCCCGTTCGCCTGAGACGCCCGGTTGCGGGGCGCGGAGTGCGGGATGCGAGGTCAGTCGGTGAGTGCGGCGCCGACTATGTCCTGGATGCGCTTGAGGACGTCACCGCTCCCCGTCGTGTTCAGCGAGTACACGACACGGTGCCGGAGGTCCTTCGTGGCGAAGAAGCCGTTGTCCCAGCCGGGGCGGGACCCCGTCTTGCCCCAGGCGGACTCCTTCTCGTTGAGCTTGTAGCGCATGAGTCCGCCGACGCTGAAGCAGGCGGGCCCGCCGAGGCAGTTCCTGTTGTCGGCGGAGCTCTTCACGTTCGGCACGTCGAAGACCAGCTTCTGCTGGGCGGGCGGGAGCAGACGTCCCCGGAACAACGCGGTGAAGAACCGGTCCAGGTCGGCGGCGGTGGAGATCATGCCGCCCTCCGCCCACGGGTAGGGGCTCTGCTCCGTGACGTCCTGCCCGGCGGCGTACACCGTCGCGTGGGGCGAGGGAATTCTCAGGTCGTCGGCGGCGGGCAGGCTGGTGCGGCGGAGGTGCAGCGGCCGGATGATCCTCCGCTCCAGCTCGCCGGCGAAGGAACGGCCGGTGACCTTCTCGACGAGCAGCCCGAGGGCGAGGGAGTTGAGCCCGTTGTACTGCTGCTCCGAGCCGGGAGCGGGCGGCGGCACGTTCGCCGCGGCGGCCGCGGCGAACGACTCCCGCAGGGAGTCCTCGGGCTTCACGGACTTGAACTGCCACCCGGGCCCGTCGTACGGGCCCGGGGTCCGGGCCGGCCTGGGAAACCCGCTGGTGTGGTCGAGGAGCTGGCGCACGGTGACCCCGTCGTACGCCTCGGGGAGCAGCTCGGGGAGGTATCTGCGCGCGGGGGCGTCGAGTGCTATCCGGTGCTCGGCGACGAGTTGGAGGACGACGGTGTTGGTGAACGTCTTGGTGACACTGCCGATCCGGAAATGAGCGTCGGCGGTGACCGGTCCGGCGGCCGCCCCCTTCCCGTCGTGTCTGATGACCGCACCCGCGATGACGCCATCGGGCAGGCGGCCGAGGATGTCCTTGACGGTGGTGCTCGTGGCCACCGGGGTCTCGGCCGGGGCGGTGCCGGCCCCCGTCGCCGCGAAGGCTGCGGGCACCGCCACGCCGGCGGTGAGAGCGGCGGCCAGGGCGAGGCTGGTGGCGGCGAGACGCGTGCGCATCGAGTTTCCTCCGGAGCGGTGCTGACGGGGCCTGCTGACACCCTCAACTCTGCTCCGTACAGCGGCCGTAGCCCATCGGTGATCACCCTGATCGGACCCTTACCGGCCCCTGCCCCGACCCCTGATCATGAACTGGGGGTGATCCCCCAGTTCATGGACGCAGGACCGGAAACCCGACCTCGGCCCACAGAGCACGGAGGGCAGGGAGCGCACGGAGGGCAGGGAGGGCAGGGAGCCCGCCGAGGGTGCTCGACCCGTCCTCGACGCAGCTGTCGTCCGTGCTCCATACGGCGGCGGCCTGGCTGCCGGAGTTGTCGACCGGCATCCAGCCAGGGTTCCCGGTGGTGGCGAAGTCGACCCAGGCGCGCACCATGCGGCGGCCCAGTTCGTGGTCGGCGGGGGTGGGCGTACCGCCGATGAGGAAGGCCATGGAGTCGTCGCCCTCGTTGCCGAAGGCGAAGGGGATGTCCGCGCAGTGCCAGGCCCGTACGACCCCGCCCGGCCCGGTGCGCCGACGGTCGAAGCGGGACAGGAACGCCCGGCCGCCGGCTCGGGCGTGAACCTCGGCGAGCCGGTTGCTGTACTCGCCGAACAGCAGGTCGCCGAAGACCGCGAGGTAGACGTCGAGCACCGGGGCATCGGGCATCGCGGCGCGATAGCCGTCCACCAGGCCACCGGGGAGACCGAAGTCCATGGCGAAGAGGCCGAGTTGCTCGTCGGTGGTGATCTTCGCGCAGCTGTCGACGGCGTCGAGCAGCCAGTACTCCTCCGTGGTGTGGCAGACCAGCAGGTCCACCCCGCGCGTCGCGCCGGCGGCCATCCCCGTGAGGGGGTCGGCGGGCAGGACGTCGCCGTCGAGGACCGGGGCGTAGAGCGAGGGGTCGTAGTGGCGGGATCCGGAGGCGGGGTCGCGCCGGTAGTCGTCGACGACCTGGTCGGAGGCGGTGACCAGGGCCTGCGGAGTCATGGAGGCCAGACCCTCGGGGGTGGTGGGGCAGCCCGCCGCTGCGGCGATCTCGCCGGTGGTCGCCGCGGCGATGTCGCGCGTGTAGTACGGGCTGGCGGCGCTGTGGGCGATGGCCCGGTGGAACAGGCCGCGGGCGCGGTCCATCACCATCAGGCAGGCGACCGAGGCGGCGCCGGAGGACTGGCCGGCGACGGTGACGTTGCCCGGATCGCCACCGAAGGCGGCGATGTTGTCCCTTACCCAGCGCAGGGCCGCGACCTGGTCGAGCAGGCCCCGATTGTCGGGGTGACCGGTGACGTCGCCGCCCGGGACGTGCCCGAAGCCCTCGAAGCCGATGCGGTAGTTGAGGGTGACGACGACAAGACCGGCGCGGGCGAGCGCTGTGCCGTCGAAGTCGGGCTGGGCCGAGGATCCGAGGGTGTAGGCGCCGCCGTGGATCCAGACCAGAACGGGCAGGCCGCCACCGTCGCCGGCCGGGGTCCATACGTTGACGCTGAGGATGTCCTCGTCGCCGGGGGACCACACGGGTGCGCCGGGCAGCTGCGCCGACTGCGGGGCGATCGGGCCGAACTCCGTACAGTCGCGCACGCCGGACCACGCGGGTGCCGGGAGGGGTTCGCGGAACCGGTTGGCACCGAACGGCGGAGCGGCATAGGGGATGCCGAGGACGGCGACGACATCGGCAGAGGGCCGAAACCCACGGACCGAACCGTTCTTCGTCTTGAAGGTGTCCATGGAGATGAGGGCTGCCTCTCGTGATGCCGGAGCGCCTGGGCGAGGAGGGGGGGTTGGGTGGGGCGGGGCTTCAGCTTTGCATCGCCCGGCGCGCGAGGGCCAACACCGAGATCACTAAGATTGACACACTCTCGATGTCAATCGGTCTCCTGCGCGCACGCCCGCGAATCCGCTGGACCGAGGCCCTTCGGGCGGGCGAGCCGAACCGCTCGGGTGCCGCCCTCACGCAGTGGGCGGGGTCCAGTCGGCGTCGCGGCCCAGGTACGCGAGGAGCGAGGCCGCCGGGTCGGTGGCCGGGTCCGGGGCCGGAGTGAGGGCCGCCGCGAAGGCGAAGCCGCGGAGAGGCTCGGCCAGGGCGTCCGCGGCGGGGCGCAGCGCCGCGGCGAGGTCGGGCGTCAGCGGGGAGGCCTGGCCGGTGGCGACCGCGATGTCCCAGGCGTGGACGGCCGCGTCGAGGGCGGCGGCGCCGACGGCGATCTCGGCGGTGACGCTGAACGGCGGCAGCGGGACGGCCACCTCCGCAGTCCCGGGAGCGACCCCGACGAAGGCCTCGGCGGCGGCGTCGAGGGCCGGCTCCAGCAGCTCCGCGAAGGTGCCGTTCACCGTGCCGGTGGGAGCGAAGGGGTCCTCCGCAGGGCCGGGCCCGCCGGTGAGGCGCGACGCGTAGGCCAGCTGGTCACCTGCCGCGTGCTGGAGCACCTGGCTGACGTTCCACTGGTCGCAGGGCGTCGGCCGGTCCCCGCCGTCGGCCGGAATGCCGTCGACGACGGAGCGGAGTGCGGCATGCGCCTGATCGAGGAGGTCCCACTTGGATGTGATCATGATCCAACCCTAGTGTCACCCTTCAGCCAAAGAGCCGAATTTCAGGGCGAGTTGTCGCCATGGAACCGGATGACGCGAATCCGGTATGACGGCGGCCCCCGCCGTAGGGCAGGGGCCGGAGGTTCGCCGGGGGGGGGGCGGGTCAGTGCGCGTCGGCGCGCGCGAACGCGGTGAACGCGGCCCAGGCGGTCGGCGTGGCCGTGAGCTCGCCCTGGGAGTGGTCCTTCGTGTCCCGGACGTGGATACGGGGGAGGTTGTCGGCCACTTCGATGCAGGCGTCGTTGTCGTTGCCGCTGTACCTGCTCTTGTGCCAGTTCGGGGAGGTGTCAGGCTGCGTGTTCCTTCGCGATGGCATGCATCAGTTCGCGTGACGCCCGGATCCCCAGTGCCACCTGCAGCAGGAGGTCGTGAACCCGCTGGAATCGCATGACGTCCGTAGGCTCCTCCGTGTAGTTACCCGTGACGAACCCCTCGGTGTACGCCCCTCGCTCTCCCTGCGGCAGGGTGAGAAGCGCGAAGGAGCCACTCACGGATGCGCTACTCGCGGGAAGTAGCTGGATGTTCACGTGGGGGCGTTCAGACATGGCAAGAAGATGCTCGACCTGCTCCCGCATCACCTGCCTGCCACCGATCTCGCGGCGCAGACAGGCTTCATCCAGCACGATCACCATCCACGGCGGGTCGGCCCTGTCGAGGACGACCTGCCGGTCCAGACGGGTTCGCACGTATCCATCGATCTGGGCAGCGTCACCCGCAAGGCCCGCTTCCATCGCTCCACGCGCATAGGCGCCGGTCTGGAGCAGGCCCGGCACGACGATGGAGAACTCGTGGATGGCAGTCGCTTCGAGCTGCCGCCGCATGTAGGTCTTCGCATAGTTGCGAACGTTCTGCCGACTGAGCACCTTCGCGTAGCTTCGAACACTCAACTGGTTGAGGATCTGAACAAGGTTCACCAAGGAGTCGCGCGGTAGCTGAAGCGCCCTTTCCAGCTTTCTCGCCAAGTCCCGATCAGGCGGGTCCTCGCCGCGCTCGATCTCGGAGATCCGGCTACCGCTGCTGAATACCTTGGCCGCCACGTACGTCTGCGTCCACTCACGCCCGAGCGCCAGGCGCGCCTCACGGACCATGCTTCCGAGGTACTGCTCGATGCTGTCCCCCGGGTCCAGTTCCTTCGCTCCTGGCATATGCCCCGTTCCTCACCTGTGCCTGGGAACCCAACTCCTAGCGAGCGTAGGACTGTCCACGTCATCGTGAAGGTGTTCCGGAGGAGATCCACCAGAAAGAGAGCCCTCCATGCGTACCCCCACGAACACGCCCCCCATCCGCCCCGTGTCCGAGCCGGAGGCCATCCGCGTCTACCGGGACCTCAAGGCCGCCATGGACGCGGCCGGGCTCCCCACCAACGGGCTCTACCGGGACGTCACCCACTCCCCCGGCGGCGACATCCACCGCTACGGGCTCGGGCTCGTCAGTCTCGGCGGGGCCAAGCGCCTCACCTTCCTCCTCAACTCCACCCGCACCACCGTGCCCGCCCCCGCCTCCACCCCGTGAGGTACCGCATCGGCGATGTCGTCACGGACGGACAGCGGGCACTGACCGGTCGAGTACGGGGCGTGCACGGGAATCTGCTCACCCTCGTCCGGCCCAGCGGTTACCTATGGGAAGCGGCGGTCGAACAGTGCTGGACGGCGAGCCCCGAGGAGCGGGAGAGCCTGACCCCGCGTGGAGCGCTGCGCGTCATCAGTACGTCGCCGGCGCGGCCCTCTTCCTGAGCGCGGTGGCCGTCGGCGCGTTGTGTGCCGCCCTCCTGGTGCTACTCCTCCCCGAGGAGCGGGGCGAGGGGGTCCTGGGTGAGACGGACCGGCGTGGCCAGGGCCTCGTCGTACGCAGGGCGAGGGAAGACGTACGGGCCCAGGGGCAGCTCTCCCCACTCCGGCCGGTGCGGCTGAGAGAAGCCGGACCAGGTGACCTCCGTCGCGGTGGCGCGGACCTGGGCGAGCAGGGGCCAGCACGCGTCGATCCCGCAGGAGCAGCCCAGGAGGTACACGGCTCCGGTGTCGCGGTCGCTGAGGTCCCGTGACGCGTGGCCGAGGAAGTGGGCCCGGGCCCGGGTGCCGTCGGCGTCCCCTGCATCGCCGGCGCCGCCGGCGTCCAGGTGCAGCGGGGCATGCTGACGCAGCAGGAACTGTTCGCGTTCCTGCGGGGTGTCGTCGTCCTCGTCGAGCTCCCGACTCCAGAGGGCGCGCGTGGCCTCCGCCACGAGGAAGCGCAGGTCGGTGCCGTCGATCCGGATGCCCCAGGCGGTGAGGTGCGGGTAGCCGGGGTGGGGGTGGCGCAGGAACTCCACCCGGTGCGGAACGGTCGGCGGACTCATGCACCCCATCCTGCGGCGCCCTCCCGCCCGGCTCCACCGAGTATCGCGGGGGGGGCACGCGGATCCCGGGCCTCGGCCGACCACGAGCAGGAAGCGGGGAGGCACCTGGGCGGGCGCAGCCTGCCAGGGCTCTTCCTGACTCGCCCAGGAGGGGACCAATGCACACACGTTCTGTTCCCCATCGGCTCTACTCGACGCAACCGAGTCACCCGAGTCATACGAATCACCCGGGTCACCCAAGCCTCCCGATGCCGAAAGGACCCACAACGTGACGAACGACGATCTCGACACCGCCCTCCGCTCCATGCCCACGCCTGAATTCACCTCTGGCATGGTCATCGACGCGGACTTCATCGAGCCCGGCGAGAAGATCACCGCCGACAGCCCCGAGCTCGCGCGACTGGCGCTCTACCTCCGGCAACTCCACTTCCTGCTCAAGCATCCGGAGTCCCCCAAGAGGATCGCCGAGTCCGACCTCAAGGCGTTTCGCGACACCTTCTACGCGCACGGCGCGTGGCTCGACGGGAACAAGGACGCGACCCCCGACCAGTACGCGGCCCAGCTCCAGAGCCTTCGCTCCCTCTGTGACCCGATCCTGACCACCTACGGATGGAGCCTCGACTGACGGGCTTCATGCGGAGGCGGATGCGCCTTCGCGTCGTTCGTCGGCGAACGCGAGAGCGGAGGTGAGGCCTTCCGTGAAGGCGAGGAAGTCCCGGGCGAGGGGCAGTTCCTCGCCGTCGTCCACATCGAACCAGGTCACGGACGGCTCCTCGTGTCGGCCGCCGGTTCGGTAGTCCAGCCCGATCCAGTAGTGGCCGTCGCCCGAGAGCAGTACGACGTCCTCGGGCAGGCCCCATTCCTCGACCAGGTACGGGCTGTCCAGCAGGGACAGCGTGTGTGTCCGCTCCTCCCTGTCGCCGATGCCCATCACCAGGCCGAAGGGGACGTGGTCCGGCGCCCATGAGGTCGGGCGGCTGGTGGGAAACGCGTCCCTGTCCGCGGCGACCAGGCCTCCGTTCCGTTCACGGAGGAGGTCGAGCAGGGAGACGGGGAGCGTGACGTTCAGCAGCCGCTCTGCCTCCAGAATCGCCTCATCGGTGAGGGGCGGCTGCACTCCGTGTTCACTGCTGATGTCCCAGAACGGGTGCGGGAGACCCTCCCTGTGCGCCGTGAACGTCATGGGTGTCATGGGCGTCATCGTACGAACCAGGCCCCCGTCCCGCCCCCGTCCGCCCCCTGCGTCAGAGATCGGTCGGCGACAGGCCCAAGTGGTCGTGCCAGGCCCGGCGGCCCGTGTCCGTGAGCGCCAGCGCGCGGGTCGTGCCGATTCGTTTCATCCAGCCCTCGCCGAGCGCGTGGCCGCACAGGGCCGCTCCCACCGCCCCCGCCAGGTGCGGGCGGCGTTCGGTCCAGTCCAGGCACGCGCGGACCGGTGGGCGGCGCGAGCCGCCCGGCAGCGTGATGCCGGCGTCCGCCAGCCAGGCCGCGCCCTCTCCCGTCAGACTCGGCTCGGGCCCCCATTCCAGCAGGCCGCGCCCCACCATCGCGTCCGTGATCGCCAGCGCGACCGTGCCGGCGAGGTGGTCGTAACAGAGGCGCGCACGAGCCAGTGCCTGCCGGCGGCCCGACGCCGACAGCGAGCCGGGCCGGGTGGTGCGCCGCGGCGCCAGTACGGCCATGCTCTCGATCAGCTCGATCACCCGGCGGTCCGCCACGCGCAGGTACCGGTGGCGACCGTGCCGCTCCTCGACAAGGAGTCCGCCGCCGACCAGCCGGTTCAGGTGCGACGTCGCCGTCGAGGGCGCCACCCCGGCGTACCGGGCCAGCTCGTTCGCCGTCCACGCCCGCCCGTCGAGCAGCGCCAGGCAGAACGCCGCCCGGGTCCCGTCGGCCAGCAGCCTCGCCACCGCCGCCAGGTCCACGCCCACGTCCTGACCTGCGCGCTCGATGTCCATGCCGTCCGTGCCGCCCATGCCTTCGATTGTCGCCGTCGTCGGTTCGACGTGCGTCGAAGTGTCCGCGCCTTAACTTCGCCGGATCCGGCCCCGCACCCCCGCGGGCCCCACCAGTAACCGGAGGAACCGTGCCCACATCCCACGCGCCGCTCGTCACCGACTCGCCGACCCCCGCCGACACCGCGGTGATCTCCGACGCCCTCGACCGGTTCAACATCGAGACCTCGGGAGTCGACGACCGCAGACCCCTCGCCGTTCTCGTCCGCGACCCCGAGACGCGGCAGGTGATCGGCGGGCTGACCGGGCGCACCTCGCTCGGGCTGTTCTTCGTCGATCTCTTCTTCCTGCCGGCCGAGCTGCGCGGCGGCGGGCTGGGCACGGAAATCCTCCGGCAGGCCGAGGACGAGGCTCGTGCCCGCGGCTGCCGCTCGGCCGTGCTCTACACGGTCTCCTTCCAGGCCCCCGGCTTCTACCGGAAGCAGGGATGGAAGCTCCTCGGAGAGGTCCCCTGCGATCCGCCGGGCACCAGCCGCGTCTTCATGACCAAGGACCTCGCCACGCGGGAGGCGCTTCGCAGTCCGGCTCCTTCTGCGCGAAGGCCATGAACCCCCAGTCAGCCCCCCGCCCACGACGACCGTCGACGTACGTCGCCCGTCGTCGCTCGTAACTCGCCCTACGGGCCGCTGGGTTGATCTTCGCTGTTACGGTCGTCCCCATGGCCACCAAGACACTGCAGATCCCCACCCAAGACGGCCAGGCCGACGCCTTCGCCGCCTTCCCCGACGACGGCGCGCAGCACCCGGGCGTGCTCCTCTACATGGACGTCTTCGGGCTGCGGCCCCGCCTGGAGGAGATGGCGCGCGAACTGGCGGGGCACGGGTACTTCGTGCTCGTCCCCCACGTCTACTACCGGGACGGGCAGGCGCCCCTCATCGACCTTCCCGAGCTCATCGGGGACGAGGACCGGCCCGCGCTCTTCGAACAGCTCATGCCCTTCTACGTCGCGCACACCACCGAACGCGCCCTGCGCGACGCCGACGCCTACCTCACGTTCCTCACCGGCCGGCCCGAGGTCGCCGCCGGGCCCGTCGCCGCCATCGGCTACTGCATGGGCGCCGTCCTGGCGATGCGTACCGCCGCGGCCCACTCGGACCGGGTGGCCGCCGTCGCCGGATTCCACCCCGGCGCGCTGACCACGGAGGCGCCCGACAGCCCGCACCTCCTCGCCCCGAAGGTCACTGCCGAGGTCCATTTCGGCGTCGCCGAGGGCGACATGACGCCCGAGGAGTTCGGCGGGCTCAACGAGAGCCTCGAAGCCGCCGGGGTTCGCCACACCAACGAGATCTACCCCGGCACCGTCCACGGCTTCACCATGGCCGACACCAGCGCCTTCAGCCCGGACGGGACGCAGCGCCACTGGGACCGCCTGCTGCCCCTCCTCGAACGCACCCTCACGAACTGATCGTTCTCGCCGTGCGGGGCCCCATGACCGGGTCCGCCGCACGCCGACGCACCCCAGGGGGAGGCGGCAAGTGCCACGGCTCCCGGCCGAAGCCGTGGTGCCTGCTCAGCCGGGCAGCGTGACGAGCCCCGCCTCGTAGGCGGTGATCACGAGCTGGACCCGGTCCCGGGCGCCCAACTTGGTGAGCAGGCGTGACACGTGCGACTTGGCGGTGGCCACCGTGATGAAGAGGTCCTCCGCGATCTCGGTGTTCGTCCGGCCGCGCCCGATGAGGGTCAGGACCTCCCGTTCCCGCTCGGTGATGCCCTCGACCTGACGTGGGGAGCGCCGCGTGGGGCGCCCGGCGAAGTCGGCGATCAGCCGGCGCGTGACCGCCGGTGCGATCAGCGCGTCGCCGACGGCGACCACACGGATCGCCGCGAGGATGTCGTTCAGCGCCATGTCCTTGACCACGAAGCCGCTCGCTCCGGCCCGCAGCGCGCCGTAGACGTAGTCGTCCTCGTCGAACGTGGTCAGGACGAGGACACGCGTCGCGGTCGGGCCGGCGGTGATCAGGCGGGTGGCCTCGATCCCGTCCATGCCGGGCATCCGGATGTCCATCACCACGACGTCGGGGTCGGTGTCCCTGACCAGTCGGACCGCCTCGGCGCCCGTCGCGGCTTCACCGACGACCTCCAGGTCGGGGTGATCGGCCATGACCAGGCGCAGGCCGGACCGCACCAGTGGCTGGTCGTCGGCGAGTACGACGCGTACAGGACCGGCCGTCATCGGGCCTCCACCGAGACGCCGACGGAGGCGGGCAGCGGCAGCCGGGCCGTCACCCGGAAACCCCCCTCGGGGCGCGTCCCGGCACTGAATTCTCCGTGCAACAGGGCTACCCGCTCCCGCATGCCCACGAGTCCGAAGCCGTGGGCCGGGCCGTTCTCGGTGGCACCGTGCCCGTCGTCGACGACCTCCACGGACAGCTCCTCGTTCCCGTAGTCGATGAGCACCCGACAGCGTCCGGTGCCCGCGTGGCGGACCACGTTGGTCAGCGCCTCCTGAACGATACGGAAGGCCGACAGGTCGATGTCGGCCGGCAGGGGGCGCTCCTCCCCGCCGCGGCGCACCTCCACCCGTACTCCCGCGTCGGCCGTGGCCGCCGCCAGCCGGTCGAGGTCCGCCAGACCCGGCGAGGGCGCGAGGGCAGCCGGGTTCCCCGAGGCCGTCGCGTCCGGGTCCGCCTGACGGAGTGCCACCAAGGTGCGGCGAAGGCCCGACAGGGTCTCCCTGCTGGTGACCTCGATGGCCCGCAATGCCTCACCGGCCTCCGCGGGCCGGGTCCGGATGACCTGGCTCGCCGCCCCGGCCTGGATGGCGATGATGCCGATGCTGTGCGCGACCATGTCGTGCAACTCCCGTGCGATCCGCAGCCTTTCGGCGATCACGGCCTCGGCCGTCTCCTTCGAGCGCAGCGCCACCGCGTGCTCGCGACGCTCGCGGCTCAACCGTCCACCCGTGCAGGCCGTGGCCATCGCCAGGAGGGCGATCACGACGTTGACGGTCAGATCGTCCCCGTGCGAGAAGCCGCCGATGACCAGGAGTTGGACGACGAGAGATCCGGCCACGGCGACCATCGAGGTTCGCCGCGCGCAGGTGGCGACGATGACGCCCAGGACGAGGTCCGCCGCCAGATACGACAGGAACTGGCCCTGATACGAGGCCGACAGACTCGCACGGGAGCCCGGGGGGCCCACCACCACCGCGGTGGACCCGAAGAGCGCCATGGACAGGGCCAGGAGCGGCGCGCGGCGCAGCACACCGACGAGCAGGCTCGCCGCAAGCAGTGCCCCGAGACCGTGGACCGTGCCCGAAACCCGCGGTGCACCCCCCACGAGCAGACCCACCGCGAGGAGATACAGCGCACCTCCCACCCAGGCCGTGGTCTTCGTGCTCGTCATCTCTGGTGCGGCCTCTCGGGAGGAAGACCGCGCTGTGCGACGCACACGAGGAGCGAGGCGGTCGGTATGGCATCCATCCCGCGAGACTATCCAGCCGCCGCCCCCGCGGAATCAGCCCGCGGACGTACGACCACGGGCGAAGGCGACCGCACCATTGCCACCCACGGCCCCATGACCGGGCGAGGCCCTCCCGGCAGGGTTGTCGCTGTGATCGAAGTCAACGAACTCACCAAGCACTTCGGCGGCAAGACCGCCGTGGACCAGCTGTCCTTCACCGTGCGACCGGGCCAGGTCACCGGTTTCCTCGGCCCCAACGGAGCCGGCAAGACCACCACCCTGCGGATGATCCTCGGCCTGGACGCGCCCACCGGCGGCGCCGCCACCGTCAGCGGCGTCCCCTTCCGCAGCCACCCGCGCGGTCTGCGGCACGTCGGCGCACTCCTCGACGCGGGCCAGGTCCACGGGGGACGCACCGCCGCGGCCCATCTGTCCGCCCTGGCCCGCAGCAACGGGATCTCCTCGCGCCGGGTGGACGACGTGCTGCACGAGGTGGGCCTGGTCGAGGCCGCGCACCGCCGCGTCGGCGGCTTCTCGCTCGGCATGAAGCAGCGGCTCGGGATCGCCACCGCACTGCTCGGCGACCCACCGGTGCTGATGTTCGACGAGCCGGTCAACGGCATGGACCCGGAGGGCGTGCTCTGGATGCGCCGCCTCTTCCGGCGCCTCGCGGCCGAGGGCCGTACGGTCTTCCTCTCCAGCCACCTCATGTCGGAGATGGAGAACACCGCCGACCAGCTCGTCGTCATCGGCCGGGGCCGGCTCATCGCCGCCGAATCGGTAGGGGACTTCGCGGCCCGCAGCACCCGTCTCAGCGTCGTCGTGTGCACCCCGCAGGTCGCCGAGCTGACAGCGGTACTGACCACCGCAGGCGCCTCGGTCGAGCCGGAGGGCTCACCAGGCACCGAGAAACTCGCCGTGACCGGGCTGCCGGCGGACCGGATCGGCGCACTCGCCTTCGAGAACCGGATCCCGATCCACGAACTGACCACCCGGACCGCCTCACTGGAGGAGGCATTCATGGAACTCACCGCCGACAGCGTCGAATACCAGGCAGGGCAGCCCCGATGACCACAGCCACCGCCGTCCCCGCAGCCGCCTCGTCCGCGGCCGTCGCCGAGCCGCCCGCCCGCTTCCGCGACCTGCTCGCCTCCGAGTGGATCAAGACATGGTCCCTGCGCTCGATCCCGTGGACGCTCGGGCTCACCGCCCTGTTCGTCATAGGGTCCGCCGCCGTGGCGGCGCTGGCGGAGATCAACAACCTCCGGACGATGAGCCCGACCGCGAAGGCCGACCAGGGATTCCTCGTGTTCGACGCGTTCCCCGCGGCCGGTTACATGACGCTGATGCTCGTCGCCGGAAGCGTCGGCGCCCTCACCGTCGTGAGCGAGTACAGCAGCGGCCTGATGCGCACCACCACCGTGGCCGTACCCGCCCGTGGTGCGGTGGTGCTGGCCAAAGCGGTCGTCACCGCCGTGCTCTGGACCGCGGTCGGCACGGTCGTCTCCACCAGCGGCTTCCTGGTCTCCCAGACCATCCTGAACGGACAGCAGGCCGGGGTTCCGCTCACCCATCCCGGAGTGCTCCGGGCACTGGTGGCGTCCGCCCTGCTGGCCCCGGTCTGCGCACTGATCGGCCTCGGCTTCGGCGCTCTGATCAGGCACAGCGCCACCACCATGGTCACCAGCGCCTTCACCTTGGTGATGCTGCCGCCGATCTTCTCGCAGAGCGCACGCTGGTCCGCCGCCATCAGCCACGCGATGCCGGTCACGGCGTGGAAGCGCCTGGCCCAGAACTGGGCACCGGATCCCCATTCGCTCGCCTACAGCGCCACCGTCCCCGGCTCGTGGGCCGTGTACGCGCTCTGGCCGCTGATCGCGGTCGCACTCGCCGTGGTCGTCGTGCGGCACCGCGACGTGTGAGTGCCTCCGTGACGGGCACGCCCGGTCCGCAGGCGCCCGGCACAGCGCGTGCGTGGCCGCCCGCGCTCTCGTCGCCGGCTTCCCGATCCTCTCCCCGCACCTCCGGCGCGTTCCGCCCGGCATGCGCGACGAGTTGGGCCTGCTCGCCGCCCGATGGCTCGACGCCGGGCAGACGTGAACCGGACGCCCCCTACTGCGGGTACAGGGCCGAGATGGCGCTCTCCGAGTCGGCCCGCCAGTACGACACGCGGGCGCCCTTGTCCACGTACACGCCCTTCGCGGGCAGTTCGAGGAGCATGCCGTCCTTGGTGTCGGCGGGCGGCAGTTCCTTGCCCTGGGGGGCCTTGATCAGCATCTTCTCGAAAGAGGCGACCTCCTTGCTGCCCGAGCGGGCCAGCACGCCCGCGTAGGCCTCCTTGCCCGGACCGAGGACGATCACGGACTGCGGCTTGGAGCTCTTCACGACCGACAGGTACGGCAGCTCGTTGCCGAACTTGACCATCGGGTAGTGGTAGAGCTTGCACGGCTTGTCGCTGGTGTTGGTGATGACGAGTTCGAGCTTCGAGTCGTCCTTCACGGGCGGCAGCGCCCAGTCCGCCTTCACCTCCGTGTTCAGGTCCGAGCAGATGCCGTCCTTCGGCTCCCAGTCCGTCTCGCCCGTCGTGCCCGGCGGCTCGCTCGCGGACGGCGAGCCGTCGGTGCTGCCCGAGTCGCCCGGCTGCGTCGACGGCGACGCGGGGCCGGTCGTGGGCGCCGTCGGTTCGCTCGCGGGGGCCGTCGACCTGGTCGGCGACGGCGGGGTCCCGCCCGCCTCGTCGTCGCTCGGCCCGCAGGCCGTGGCCGAAAGAAGCGCGGCGGCGGTCAGCCCCAGGGCGCCGACCTTCCATGTGCGTCGGGTGTTCCTACGGACGGTGCTCATTTCACGATCCCCCGTGACTCTTGGCCTGCGTGTACGCACACTGCGTGGCTCAGGATGAGGCGCGCCGTCGTCGAAATCACGACCCACAAGGGGATCGTTACCGAGCACGGACAGGGAACGGACGCTTCCGGACCGGTGGCCGGATCCCGGGTCCCCTACTGCCCCAACCGGTATCGGATCTTCCTGACCAACTGTGCACCGTGCTGGGGGGGTCAGCGGTAGATCAGGAGTTCGTGTTCTGTGGCTCCTGTCAGTTCGTAGCGGGTTCTCACCAGTGGGCGGCCCGCGTAGATGCGGATCAGGGTGGAGGCGTCGCCCTTGAAGGTTGCCGCCGGGCGGCCTTCTATTTCGTTGCCCAGTGCCACCGGGGTGACCTCCCGGCCCTCCACCTCCAGGACGCCGACCAGCCTCGGGGTCTCCCGTTTGCGGCTCGTCACCGACAGGAGGGGGAGCGCCAGCTCCAGCGCCTTGCCGCAGTACGCGCCCGGTTCGCCGAAGGCCTCCCTCACGTCTCCCGCGTGGACCCATTCGCCGAGCGCCACCGCGTCGAGCCGGCCGTCCTCACGCCGGGCGATGACCGGGCCCGCTTCGGTCAGGCCGCGTTCCAGTTCGTCGAGGATGCGACCCAGCGGCCAGTCCTCGCGTTCGGCGACGTCGCAGGCGTTCGCCTCGGGCAGGAACACGCCCTCCTCCAGGCGGTCCTCGACGATCCTGACCAGGGCCGCACCACAGTGGGCGAGGACCTGCCGCGCCGTCCACCCGGGGCACGCGGTGCGGAGCTCGTACGCCTCCTCGGGTGTCCGGCGCAGCAAGGGCATCAGCAGGTCCCGTTCCGTCTTCAGGAGACGGTCGGGGAGCCACGGGTCGCGCCCGTCATCGTTCGTACACATCATCAGTAGCGGTAGTGGTCCGGCTTGTACGGGCCCTCCACGGGGACCCCGATGTACGACGCCTGCTCGGGGCGGAGGGTCGTGAGGCGTACGCCCAGGGCGTCCAGGTGCAGGCGGGCGACCTTCTCGTCCAGGTGCTTGGGGAGGGTGTAGACGCCGACGGGGTAGTCGGACGTCTTCGTGAAGAGTTCGATCTGCGCGAGCGTCTGGTCGGCGAAGGAGTTCGACATCACGAAGGACGGGTGGCCGGTCGCGTTGCCGAGGTTCAGCAGGCGGCCTTCCGACAGGACGATGACGACCTTGCCGTCCTCGAACGTCCACGTGTGGACCTGCGGCTTGACCTCGTCCTTCACGATCCCGGGGAGCTGCGCCAGGCCGGCCATGTCGATCTCGTTGTCGAAGTGGCCGATGTTGCCGACGATCGCCTGGTGCTTCATGCGGGCGATGTCGGACGCCATGATGATGTCCTTGTTGCCCGTGGTCGTGATGAAGATGTCCGCCGTCTCCACCACGTCCTCCAGGGTGGCGACCTGGTAGCCGTCCATCGCCGCCTGGAGCGCGCAGATCGGGTCGATCTCGGTGACGACGACCCGCGCACCCTGGCCGCGCAGCGACTCCGCCGAGCCCTTGCCGACGTCCCCGTAGCCGCAGACGACGGCCGTCTTGCCGCCGATGAGGACGTCCGTGGCGCGGTTGATGCCGTCGATGAGCGAGTGCCGACAGCCGTACTTGTTGTCGAACTTGGACTTCGTCACGGCGTCGTTCACGTTGATCGCCGGGAAGAGCAGCGCGCCCTCGCGGTGCATCTCGTACAGGCGGTGGACGCCCGTGGTGGTCTCCTCCGTCACGCCGCGGATGCCGGTGGCGATGGTCGACCAGTCGAGTCCGCTGTTCTCCAGCAGGGCCCGCATCACCGCCAGTTCCTCGTTGGCGGCCTCCGGCAGCTTGCCCGTCTTCTGGTACTCGACGCCCAGGTGGACGAGGACCGTCGCGTCGCCGCCGTCGTCCAGGATCATGTTGGGGCCGTCGGCGTTCGGCCAGGTCAGCGCCTGCTCCGTACACCACCAGTACTCCTCAAGGGTCTCGCCCTTCCAGGCGAAGACCGGGATGCCGGCGGCGGCGATCGCGGCGGCGGCGTGGTCCTGCGTCGAGTAGATGTTGCAGGACACCCAGCGGACCTCGGCGCCGAGCGCGACCAGCGTCTCGATGAGGACGGCCGTCTGGATGGTCATGTGGAGGGAGCCCGTGATCCGCGCCCCCGCCAGGGGCCGCGACGCGGCGTACTCGCGGCGGATGGACATCAGGCCCGGCATCTCGTGCTCCGCCAGGGTGATCTCCTTGCGGCCGAATGCGGCGAGGGAGATGTCGGCGACTTTGTAGTCCGTGAATGCGTCAGACATGGACAACGCTCCTTGCGCTCATGATGGTTCGGTGGATTTCCAGGGCCGCCGTCGACTTGTTCAAGGTGATGTAGTGCAGACCGGGCGCGCCCTCGTCGAGCAACCGCAGGCCCGTCCGCGTCGCGTGCTCCACGCCGATGCGGTACGCCGCCGCCGGGTCGTCCTTGGCCGCCTCCAGGCGGTGCGCCAGGTCCTCGGGGAACGCGGCGTCGCTCAGCTCCGCGAAACGCCGGATCTGGCGTACGTCCGTCGCCGGCATGATCTCCGGGATGATCGGGGTGTCGCAGCCGGCGGCCGCCACCCGGTCCCGCAGCCTCAGATAGTCCTCCGGGTCGAAGAACATCTGCGTGATGGCGTAGTCGGCGCCCGCCCGGCACTTGGCGACGAAGTGCGCCAGGTCGTCGGCCGGACCCGCCGACCTCGGGTGGCCCTCCGGGAAGGCCGCCACCCCGATCCGGAAGTCGCCCAACGAGCGGACCAGTGCGACCAGTTCGTGGGCGTACGTGAATCCCCGCGGGTGCGGTGTCCACGGGCCGCGCGGGTCGCCCGGCGGGTCTCCGCGCAGGACCAGGACGTCCCGTACCCCGGCGTCCGCGTACGCGCCGATGATCGCCCGTAGCTCCGCGACCGAGTGGCCGACCGCCGTCAGGTGCGCGACCGGTCGCAGGGTCGTCTCGGTCGCGATCCGCTTCGTCACCTCGATCGTCCGGTCGCGGGACGAGCCGCCCGCGCCGTACGTCACCGAGACGAAGTCCGGGGAGAGGGCTTCCACCCGGCGGATCGCCTCCCACAGGGTCCGCTCGCCCTTGTCCGTCTTCGGCGGGAAGAACTCGAACGAGTACGTGGGGCTCACCTGCGGCCTCCCGCGTTGAAGTAGCTCGCCTCCGGGTGGTGGACGACGATCGCGTCCGTCGACTGCTCGGGGTGCAGCTGGTACTCCTCCGACAGCTCCACCCCGATCCGCTCCGGGCGCAGGAGCGCGGCGATCTTCGCCCGGTCCTCCAGGTCGGGGCAGGCCGGGTAGCCGAGGGAGTAGCGGCAGCCCTGGTACTCGGTCCGGAGCATGCCGTCCAGGGACGCCGGCTCCGAGGGGCCCGCGATGCCCCATTCGGCGCGCACCCTCGCGTGCCAGTACTCGGCCAGCGCCTCCGCCAACTGGACGGAGAGGCCGTGGAGTTCGAGGTAGTCCCGGTAGGCGTCGGCGGCGAAGAGCTTCGCCGTCTCCTCGCCGATCCGGGAGCCGACGGTGACCACCTGCATCGCGACGGCGTCGATCTCGCCGGAGTCCTCGGAGCGGTGGAAGTCGGCCAGGCAGAGGCGGCGGCCCCGCTGCTGGCGGGGGAAGGAGAAGCGGGTCCGCTCGCCTCCGTCCTCGTCCAGGACGATCAGGTCGTCGCCCTTGGACACACAGGGGAACCAGCCGTAGACGACGGCTGCTTCGAGGAGGTGGTCCCTCTGGAGGCGGTCGAGCCAGGCGCGCAGGCGCGGCCGGCCCTCCGTCTCGATGGTCTCGGTGTCCTTGAGGCCCCACTGGCCCTTGAAGAGGGCGGTCTCGTCGAGCCAGGAGGCGTACTCGGCGAGCTGGATGCCCTTGACGACCCTGGTCCCGAGGAAGGGGGGCTCGGGTACGGGGTTGTCGGCGGCGACGTCGGAGCGGCCGGCCGGCTCCGGCTCCCGGACTTCCGACGCGAGCAGCGGGGTCTCGCGTTTCGGCACGCGCCGCTGCTTGAGCGGCGGGAGTACGGCTCCGGGGACGCCGCGCTTGACGCCCATGAGCGCGTCCATGAGGCGCAGGCCCTCGAAGGCGTCGCGGGCGTAGCGGACCTCGCCCTGGTAGAGCTCGTGGAGGTCCTGCTCGACGTACGCCCTGGTGAGGGCGGCGCCGCCGAGGATCACGGGGAAGCGCCCGGCCAGGCCGCGGCCGTTCAGTTCCTGGAGGTTCTCCTTCATGATCACGGTGGACTTCACGAGGAGGCCGGACATGCCGATGATGTCCGCCCGGTGTTCTTCCGCCGCCTCCAGGATCGCGGAGACCGGCTGCTTGATGCCGATGTTGACGACGTTGTAGCCGTTGTTGGAGAGGATGATGTCGACGAGGTTCTTGCCGATGTCGTGGACGTCACCGCGGACGGTGGCGAGGACGATCGTGCCCTTGCCGTCGGCGTCCGTCTTCTCCATGTGCGGTTCGAGGTACGCGACCGCCGTCTTCATGACCTCGGCGGACTGGAGCACGAACGGCAGCTGCATCTGACCGGAGCCGAACAGCTCGCCGACCGTCTTCATGCCGTCGAGCAGGATCTCGTTGACGATCTCCAGAGCGGGACGCCCGGCGAGGGCCTCGTCGAGGTCGGCCTCCAGGCCGTTCTTCTCGCCGTCGATGATCCGCCGCTTCAGACGCTCGTCCAGCGGCAGGGCGAGGAGCTCCTCGGTCTTGCCGGCCTTCAGGGACTTCGCCGTCGCGCCCTCGAACATCTCCAGGAAGCGCTGCAGCGGGTCGTAGCCCTCCCGGCGCCGGTCGTGGATCAGGTCGAGCGCGACCTCCACCTGCTCCGGCTCCAGGCGCGCGATCGGCAGGATCTTCGAGGCGTGCACGATGGCCGAGTCCAGGCCCGCCTTCACGCACTCGTCGAGGAAGACCGAGTTGAGGACGATCCGCGCGGCCGGGTTCAGGCCGAACGAGATGTTGGAGAGGCCCAGGGTCGTCTGGACGTCCGGGTGGAGCCGCTTCAGCTCCCTGATCGCCTCGATCGTGTGGATGCCGTCCCTGCGGGACTCCTCCTGACCGGTGCAGATCGTGAACGTGAGGGTGTCGATCAGGATGTCCGACTCCCTGATCCCCCAGTTCCCGGTCAGGTCCTCGATGAGGCGCTCCGCGATCGCCACCTTGTGCGCGACGCTGCGCGCCTGGCCCTGCTCGTCGATCGTCAGCGCCATCAACGCGGCGCCGTGCTCCTTCGCCAGGGCCGTGACCTGCGCGAACCGCGACTCGGGGCCGTCGCCGTCCTCGTAGTTCACCGAGTTGACGACCGCCCGGCCGCCGAGCTTCTCCAGACCCGCCCGCAGCACCCCGATCTCCGTCGAGTCGAGGACGATCGGCAGCGTCGAGGCCGTCGCGAAGCGGCCGGCCAGCTCCGCCATGTCCGCGGTGCCGTCCCGGCCCACGTAGTCCACGCACAGGTCGAGCATGTGCGCGCCCTCGCGGATCTGGTCCCGCGCCATCTCGACGCAGTCGTCCCAGCGGCCGTCGAGCATCGCCTCGCGGAACTTCTTCGAGCCGTTGGCGTTGGTGCGCTCGCCGATCGCCATGTACGCGGTGTCCTGCCGGAACGGCACATGGCTGTAGAGCGAGGACGCGCCCGGCTCCGGCTCGGGGCGCCGATCGAGGACGGCCGCGCCCCGCACCCGGTCCACGATCTCCCGCAGGTGCTCCGGGGTCGTACCGCAGCAGCCGCCGACCAGCGCGGGGCCGTACTCGCGGACGAACGCCTCCTGGGCGTCGGCCAGTTCGGACGGCGACAGGGGGTAGTGGGCGCCGTCGGAGGTGAGGACGGGCAGGCCCGCGTTCGGCATGACCGAGATCGGGACACGGGCATGGCGGGACAGGTGTCGCAGGTGCTCGGCCATCTCCGCCGGGCCCGTGGCGCAGTTCAGGCCGATCATGTCGATGCCCAGCGGCTCCAGGGCGGTGAGCGCCGCCCCGATCTCCGAGCCGAGCAGCATCGTGCCCGTCGTCTCCACCGTGACCTGCACGATCACCGGCAGGTCCACACCGACCCAGTCCAGGGCCCGGCGGGCGCCGATGACGGCCGCCTTCGTCTGGAGCAGGTCCTGCGAGGTCTCGATGAGCAGGGCGTCCGCGCCGCCCCGGATCAGGCCCTCCGCGTTCTGCTGGAAGGCCTCGCGCAGCGGCTCGTACGTGACGTGGCCCAGGGTCGGCAGCTTCGTGCCGGGACCCATGGAGCCGAGGACCCAGCGGGGGCGGCCGTCGGCGGCCGTGTGCGCGTCCGCCGCGGCGCGGGCGATCCGGGCGCCGGCCTCGGACAGCTCGTACACCTGGTTCTCGATGCCGTACTCGGCGAGCGCGGCCAGGTTCGCCCCGAAGGTGTTGGTCTCGACGCAGTCCACGCCCACCGAGAAGTAGGCGTCGTGGACGGAGGCGACGATGTCGGGGCGCGTGAGGTTGAGGATCTCGTTGCAGCCCTCAAGGTTCTGGAAGTCGTCCATCGTCGGGTCGGCGGCCTGGAGCATCGTGCCCATCGCCCCGTCGGCCACCACGACCCGCTTCGCGAACTCCTCCCGCAGGGACCTCCGTACGACGCTCATGAGAGCCCCCTGAGATGGGTGACCAGGGTCGCCGTGCAGACCGTCCCGTACGTCGTCCTGATCCGGTCCAGGAGCGGCTCCCGGTGCAGCCGGTACTCCTGCGTCCCCACGTAGTCGAGGACCGTCGCCGCCACCGCACAGCCCAGCTGCGCCGCGCACCGCTCCGGCACACCCCACAGCCAGCCCGCGAGGAACCCGGACCGGAAGGCGTCCCCGACCCCGGTCGGGTCGACGACCGCCGCGACCTCCACCGCCGGCACGGCCAGCGGCTCGCGGCCCTCGCCCCGGATGCGGACGCCCGCCTCACCGTGGGTGGTCACCCACGTGCCGACCCGGCGCAGCACGTCCTCCTCCGCCCAGCCCGCCTTCTCCAGGAGCAGCGCCGTCTCGTACTCGTTGGTGAACAGGAACCGTGCCCCGTCCACCAGCTCCCGCACCTGCTCCCCGTCGAGCCGCGCCAACTGCTGCGACGGATCAGCGGCGAAGGGAATCCCCAGGTCACGGCAGGTGCGGGTGTGCCGCAGCATGGCCTCGGGGTCGTCCGGGGAGACCAGGACCAGCTCCAGCCGGCCGGTGCGCGCCACGACCTCGCGAAGGTCGATCTCGCGCGCCTCGGCCATCGCCCCCGCATAGAAGGTGGCGATCTGGTTCTGGGCCCGGTCGGTCGTACAGACGAACCGGGCGGTGTGGAGCGACTCGCTGACGCGCACCGAGTCGGTGTCCACACCGTGGTCCTTCAGCCAGACCCGGTACGGCTCGAAGTCGGCGCCGACCGCGCCCACGAGGGCGGGCCGGAGACCGAGGACACCGAGTCCGAAGGCGATGTTCGCTGCCACTCCGCCACGCCTGACCTCCAGGTTGTCGGCGAGGAACGACAGGGAGACCCGGTCGAGCCGGTCGGCGAGCAGCTGCTCGCTGAACCAGCCGGGGAAGGTCATCAGATGGTCGGTCGCGATGGATCCCGTGACAGCGATACGCACGGCCCTCAGCCCTCCTGTCCCGGATGAGCCGCCTTCTTCAGGGCCTCCACACGGTCCGTGCGCTCCCATGTGAACTCGGGGAGCTCACGGCCGAAGTGGCCGTACGCCGCCGTCTTCGCGTAGATCGGCCGCTTGAGGTCCAGGTCGCGGATGATCGCCGCCGGCCGCAGGTCGAAGACCGCGCTGACGGCCTCCTGGATCCGCTCGTCCGGCAGGGTGCCCGTGCCGAAGGTCTCCACGAACAGACCGACCGGTTCGGCCTTGCCGATGGCGTACGCCACCTGCACCTCGCAGCGGCGGGCGAGGCCGGCCGCGACGACGTTCTTCGCGACCCAGCGCATCGCGTACGCCGCCGACCGGTCCACCTTCGACGGGTCCTTGCCGGAGAAGGCGCCGCCGCCGTGCCGTGCCATCCCGCCGTAGGTGTCGATGATGATCTTCCGGCCGGTGAGTCCGGCGTCGCCCATCGGGCCGCCGACCTCGAAGCGCCCGGTCGGGTTCACCAGGAGCCGGTAGCCGTCGGACTCCAGGCTCACACCCTCCTCGACCAGCTCCTTGAGGACGTGCTCGACGACGTACTCCCGGACGTCCGGGGTGAGCAGGCCCTCGACGGAGATGTCCGCCGCGTGCTGCGAGGAGACGACCACCGTGTCGAGGCGGACCGGGCGGTCCCCGTCGTACTCGATGGTGACCTGCGTCTTCCCGTCGGGCCGCAGGTACGGCACGGTGCCGTTCTTGCGGACCTCGGTCAGGCGGCGCGACAGCCGGTGGGCGAGCGCGATCGGCAGCGGCATCAGCTCGGCCGTGTCGTCGCAGGCGTAACCGAACATCAGGCCCTGGTCACCGGCGCCCTGCGCGTCGAGCTCGTCGCCCGCGCCCTCGACCCGGGACTCGTACGCCGTGTCCACACCCTGCGCGATGTCCGGGGACTGCGCGCCGATGGACACCGAGACGCCGCAGGAGGCGCCGTCGAAGCCCTTCGCGGAGGAGTCGTAGCCGATGTCGAGGACGGCCTCGCGCACCAGCTTCGCTATCGGCGCGTACGCCGAGGTGGTGACCTCGCCGGCGATGTGCACGAGACCCGTGGTGATCAGGGTCTCCACCGCCACCCGCGAGGACGGGTCCTCGGCGAGCAGCGCGTCGAGGATCGTGTCGCTGATCCGGTCGGCGATCTTGTCGGGATGTCCCTCGGTCACCGACTCCGAGGTGAAGAGGCGGCGGCTCATGCCTGAGCCTCCACCGGGGTCTTGAAGAAGTGCTGCTCGATGGCACCGAGAGTGCGGATGGACTCGACCTCAAGGGTCTCCATCTGGATCGCGGTACCGCTCTCCTGCTCCAGGAGGAAGACGAACTCGACGAAGGACAGCGAGTCGATGAGCCGGTTCTCGATCAGGTCGAGGTCGGCCGGGATGTCGTCGCGCTCCGGGTGACGCTCAAGGATCCAGTTCTTCACCGTCTGCAGGCCGTCGGCCATGGTTGCTCTCCTTTAGCTGCTAATGGATGGGTGTGGCGGGCGCGATGATCGGAGCGGCCACCGCCACCGCGTAGTCCACGTCGTGGCTGATGGACACGGTGATCTCGGTGATGCCGGACTCCGCGGCCATCTCGGCGGCCGAACGGTGCAGCTCCACGAGCGGCCAGCCGCCCTCGGAACGCCGCACGACGATGTCCGGCCAGGGCAGGAACCTGCCTCTGACCCGTAAGGTCTTGAAAGCCGCTTCCTTGGCCGCGATCCGCCCGCACAGGCTCAGTACGTCGAGCCCGGAGGAGGTACGGCAGTCGGCGAGCTCGCCGGGGGTGAGCATCCGCTCGAAGAACCGCTCCCCGTACTGGGCGAGGAGCCTGCGGACACGGTTGACGGACACGATGTCCATGCCGAGGTTCGCCCACCCCAGGCCGCCCGCCGGCGGGGCGGCGGGACGGGCCGGCACGTCAGATCACCGGCCCGGCCGCGTTGCTCGCATCGGCCCGCATGCGGGCGTTCGCGTCGAGCACCGCCCCCGTGGCGGCCTCCCAGCCGCCGTGGCGCCGGGTCAGTGCGGACAGCCACCGCTCCAGGCCGAAGGCGACACAGCTGGTGAAGGCCGGACCGCCGGTCGAGGCGAGGGTGATGTCGCAGCGGTCGCCGAAGAAGTTACGGTGCGTGTTGACCGAGGCGATCGCCAGGTCCTCGTACAGGAACTCGTACTTCACCGGGGTCAGCCGCTGCAGGAGCGCCTTCGAGCCGCCCTTGTCGAAGAAGGGGTCGCAGGCGGCCTCCCTGCGCAGCGGCAGGTCGAGCGCCGCGGCGAAGGACTGGATGCGGGCGGTGAAGTCCGCGAGGTGCGTCTCGGCGTGCTCGCGCGCGCCGATCGCGACGATCTCCCGCATGCGGAAGCCGAGTTGGCGCCGCATGCCCTCGTAGTGGGTCTCCTTGCGGAAGCACCAGGAGCAGATCGTGACGAGGGTGTCGTCGGCGACCGCGGTGCCCTGGTGGTCGAGGTAGACGGCGTAGCAGGACGCCGAGGGCAGTCCGAGGCCGGCCGGTGCGAGGGCCGCCACGGGCCACTCCCCGCGCTCGCCGTCGAAGGGGGTGGTGAGGCGCCCCTCCAGGTCGAGCGGGGCGGCGAGAACGGCCTGGTGCGGGAAGTTGTCGTAGTAGTCCAGCTTCGCCAGGTCGGCGGCCGGCAGGAGCGGGGGCATGGTCATCGGGCGGGCGCCCGCGGTCACGCCCCAGCTCTCGAAGGTGTCGTCGAGGAGCCGCAGCAGGCGGGTCCCCTCGGGGCCGAGCGAGGGAAGGCCCCTCGTCGACCCCTTGATCTCCCCGCCGGTCGCGGGGGTCGTCACGGTCATGATCGCTTCACCTCTCGGGTGGGAGGTCCAGACCCCGGCCGCTCAGACGACGGGCAGGGTGTCGTCGGAGAAGATCCCGGTCTTCAGGAAGAAGGCGAGCGGCTTGCGGATCGCCTTGCGCTCGTGGGGGCGGCGGCTCTCGTCGGCGACCAGCGCGTTGCGCAGGGCGAGCGGGTCGGGGATGCCGGCGTCGCGGTACACGTGGGGGTTGTAGAGGGAGTTCACGCTGTAGACGACGTACCGCTTGAGGTACGCCTCCACCTCGCGGACCCGCTCGGCGCTGACGGCCTGGCACATCCGGCCGTAGAGGAGGGAGACCAGCTCGCGCCCGAAGGCGATGTGCCGGGACTCGTCCTGGTGGTGGATGCGGTTGACCTCGCGGATGGTGTGACAGAGCGAAGTGTCCTTCGCCATCCGGGAGTTGTAGTGGTCGACGAGCTCCTCGAAGAAGAGGATGCGGGTGAAGACGAGGAAGTTCTCGACCTCGGGCTCCCAGGCGGCGTCGGCACGCATGGCGGTGGAGCCGTAGATCTTGTGGCCGTAGCGGCGGCAGAACTCGGAGAAGAACCACATGTGTTCGTTCTCCTCACCGATGAAGTGGTGGAAGAAGTCCGAGGGCACCTCGAAGCCGGGCATGTGGATGCGGCCGACGACCTCGATGAGCAGCTCGCGGATGCCGTGGACGTTCAGGCTGTAGAAGTTGATGGACTCCCACTTCGACAGGCGCTGAAGCGTTTCCTCACCGAGGGCGTCGTAGTGCTCGGTGCCGTAGACGGTGAGCAGCTCCGGGGTCATCCAGAAGCGGTTCTCCTCCAGCGTCTCGGGCCACTGGAACGTCTGGTACGGGTTGTAGTAGTCCTCGACGGAGCGCTCGCTGAGCCGCTCCAGGACCTCCATGAACCGGTCGGTGACGGGCAGGGGGGCGGTGGCGCCCATGATCGTGCTCCTCTGACGATGGGGGGTTACGGCCGGACTTCGTAGACCGCGTTCACCGGGGTCTCGGTGGCGCGGCGCCAGCGGGTGAAGCCGGCCTCCTCCGCGATGCCCCGGAAGGCCTTCTCGCCGGAGTGGTTGCCGAGGGCGTGCGGGCCGCGCTGGGCGACGGCGACGGGCAGGCACATGACGGCGGACAGGGCCATGAACATGCGGGCGGCGGGCGTCTGGACGTCGATGTCCTGCGGGGACACGTTCGACTCGACGAGCATCCAGGTGCCGTCCGCGTCCAGGGACTTGTGGACGTGCTGGGCGGCGGCGACCGGGTCGCCCATGTCGTGCAGGGCGTTGAAGAAGCACACCAGGTCGTAGCCGGAGCCCGGGTAGTCGTCGGCGGACGCGACCTCGAAGACGACCCGGTCGGAGAGACCGGCCTCCTCGGCGAGCTCCCGCGCGATCGAGATGGCCTCCTCCGAGTAGTCGAAGCCGTGGACGGTGGCGTTCGGGAAGGCCTTCGCGATGAGCAGCGTGGTGTGGCCGACCCCGCAGCCCACGTCGGCGACGGTGCCGCCGGCGGCGAGCTTGTCGGTGACCTCGTGGAGGGCGGGCAGCCAGTCGGCGACGAGCTTGTGCTCGTACGTCGGCTGGAAGAAGGAGCCCATGCCGGTGTCGAGGGCCGCGTCGTGCTCGGCCCAGCCGACGCCGTCACCGGTGCGGTACGCCTCCACCAGCAGGTCCTCGGTGGCGTACAGCGCCTTCAGGGCGGTGAAGAACCCGGCGGCGTACGTGACGGCCTTCGGGTCCGCGAGGACCTCGACGTGGTCGGCGGGCAGCGTGTACGTGAGGGAGCTGGGGTGCCGCTCCACGTACCCGGCGGAGAGCTGGGCGTGCAGCCACTCCTCGATGTACCGCTCGTTCGTGCCGGTCGCCTCCGCGAGCGCGGCCGAGGTGAGCGGGCCCTGCTCGGCCAGGGCCTGGTAAAGGCCGAGGCGCTGACCGAGGGAGACGGTCAGACCGCGGACGGCCGCACCGGCGTCGGTGATGACCCTCTGGTGGAAGTCGTGGGCGCTCATGCCGCCGCCTCCTCGAAGCCGTTCGTGCCCGGCAGGTCGCAGGCGAACAGGAAGGACCGGGGCACGCGCGGGACCGAACGCGCCGGGACCGGGTACGGCCAGCGCCCGAAGTCGGCGCCCTCCTCACCGGGCTGCCTGACCTCCCGTACGGCCCAGCCGCAGTCGTCGAGCAGCGCCTCGGGCTCCTCCGTGCCGAAGAGCCACGGGTTGCCGTCCTCGTCCAGGGCCTTCATGAAGCCGCGGGCGAGCGGGTTCTCCAGGGCGGCCCTGGAGATGACGTCGCCGAGCAGCACGGAGCCGGGCGCGGCGTGCGCGGAGAGCGTCGAGATGAGGGTCCGTACGGCCTGCTCGGGGAGGAAGAACAGCAGCCCCTCGACCACCCACAGGACGGGCTCCTCGCTCTTCCAGCCCGCCTCCTTGAGGGGGCCGGTCCAGTCCTGGGTCAGGTCGACCGGGACGGTGATCCGGGTGCGGCCGGCCGGCTGCGGCTCGTCCTTGAGCATCTCGGCCTTGGCCTCCAGGAGGGCCGGGCGGTCGAGCTCGTAGACGGTGACGCCGTCGGGCCAGGGCAGCCGGAAGAAACGGGTGTCCATGCCGGCGGCGAGGAAGACGACCTGGCGGATGCCCCGCTCCTCCACCGCCTGGACGACGGCGCGGTCGAGATAGGTGGTGCGGATGGCGAGGAACGGCACGGTGCCGCCCCCGGCGTAGCGCTCTAGCAGTTCGAAGCCGATCCGATCGGCGACGGTGCGCGCGTAGGGATCGGCGAACAGCCGGTCCTCGCGCTCGGTCTCCAGGGCGCGCGCGGCGGCGGTCCACTGGGCGGTGCGGGATACGGCCTCCACAGGAGGTCCCCCTTCACTTCGGTGGATGTACGGGGCTTCGGACGGGTCCGGGGATACGGATGGGTCCGGATGCACGGACGGCCGTGTTCAGGGGCCTGGCGAAGGACGGTTCGTCAGGCGCTCATGACCGGGACACAGGTCTTGGCCGGTCGCGCACAGGCGACGGGATCCTCGGCCGCGGGCATCGACGACAGATGGTCGGCCTCGGAGCCGGCGGGGCGCCGGCGGAAGATGCTGTGCAGGATCATGCTGAACACGGCCGTCCCGTCGGAGGCCACCAGGGTGCACCGCGGTTTGACGGTGCCGGTGGCGGGATTGAACGGCGACGGGGTGGAGCCGAGGATCTCGACGCGCGCGGTGAGGACGTCGCCCGGGCGGACGGGCCGCAGGTAGCGGACCTCGTCGATGCCGGGCGAGCCCATACAGGCGCTGTAGGCGAGCAGTCCGTCGACATAGCGGCGCATGAACATCGCCTGGGTGTGGAACCCGCTCGCGATCAGGCCGCGGAACTGCGACTGCTCCGCGCGCGCGGGATCCGTGTGGAAGGGCTGCGGGTCGAAGCGCCTGCCGAACTCCAGCACCTCCTCCGCCGTGACAGTGACGGCGCCCAGCTCGTGGACGTCGCCGGGCCGGAAGTCCTCGAAGTAGCGCATCGCGCGCCCCCCTTGACCTAGGAGTGGTCTTTCCCTGGCACACACCAATCTACGAATCAGTCATTTATTTTGTCAACCCAAAAGAAGCCTCGGAAGGGTGCTATTCGCAGGTCTGTTCGGAGGCCCACCCGAGAGCCTGTTCGACATCGGCCCACAGGTCCTCGACGTCCTCGATGCCGACCGACATCCGTACGAGCCCCGGAGCTATCCCGGCCGCCCCCAGAGCGGCCTCGTCCAGCTCCCGGTGGGACGTGGACGCGGGGTGCGTCACGAGGGTCTCCACCCCGCCGAGGGAGAGCGCGAGCGTGGCCACCCGTACGCGCTCGATGAAGGCCCGGCCGGCCTCCCGGCCCCCCGTGAGCTCGAACGACAGCAGCCCCCCGCCGCCGCTGAGCGCCTTGCGGGCGCGCTCGTACGAGGGGTGGCCCGGGAGCCACGGGTAGTGGACGGCCGCGACGCCCGGGTGGGCGGCGAGCCGCTCGGCGAGGGCGACGGCGTTGGCGCAGTGCTCGCGCATCCGCAGCGGCAGGGTGGGGATCCCGCGCAGGGTCAGCCAGGCGGCGAACGGGTCGGCACAGGCCCCGAGTTCGACGGTCCGGGGCCAGATCCTGCGGCGCAGCCCGTCGTCGGCGAACACGGCGGCGCCGCCGAGGACGTCCGAGTGCCCGGAGAGATACTTGGTGGTCGAGTGGACGACGATGTCGGCCCCGTGCTCCAGGGGGCGGCACAGTACGGGCGAGGCGAGCGAGTTGTCGACGACGCTCGTCACCCCGAGCGTGCGGGCGGCGGCGAGCAGGCCCGGGAGGTCGGGGACCTGGCCGGTGGGGTTGGCGATGGTCTCCAGGACGAGCAGCCGGGTGGCCGGGTGCACGGCGGCGGCCTCGAACTCGGCGGGATCGTCGCCGGATATCCGTACGACCTCGATCCCGTACCGCTCGGCCAGGTCAGCCAGGACGGCATGGGTGCCGCCGTACAGACAGCGCTGGGCCACCACCCGGTCGCCGGGCCGCAGGAGGGCGAACAGGATCCCGCTGATGGCGCCCATGCCGGAGGCGAAGGCGAGGGCCCCGGCGCCACCCTCAAGCCCGGCGAGGGTCTGCTCCAGGGCCCGTACGGTCGGGTTGCCGCGGCGGCTGTAGACGTACTGCCCGTCGGGTCCCGCCATGGCGTCGGCGAGCTCGGCGGCGGACTCGAAGGCGAAGGCGGAGGACTGCACGAGGGGCACGGAGAGCGGCCGACTGCCGCTCGGGAATGGCTCGTTGACGACGTGCACGGCACGGGTGTTCAGTTCCATCGCTTACCCCTTGCATGGGTGTGGGTACGGAAAAGGGGCCGCCCGAAGTCCGGAGACGGACATCGAACGGCCCCTTCGGGGGTGGGTAGGGGCGGTTCAGGCCGAGACCTTCTCGCCCTCGGAGGCGGGAGCGGGGGCTCCGGCGGCCGCCTTGTCGCCCTTCATGACGAGGAGGGTGACGACACCGCCGACGGCGGCGATGATCGCGGCGCCGATGAAGGCGGACGAGAAGCCGTCCGTCAGCTTCGGCAGGTTGCCGAGCTGGTCGGCGCCCTGGGACATGGCGACGGCGGTCAGCGCGGCGAGGCCGAGCGCGGAGCCCACGTTGTAGGTGGTGTTGACGATGCCGGAGGCGAGACCGGCCTGCTCCTGCGGGGCGCCGGACATGGCGGCGATCATCGCCGGGATGTAGGCGAGGGACATGCCGAGCGCGGCGACGAGCGAGGCGGGCAGGACGTCGACGACGAAGGTGCCGGTGGGCGGGACGGCGGCGAGCCAGACCAGGCCGGCGGCGAGGACGAGGAGGCCGATGCCGATGAGCGGCTTGGCGCCGAACTTCTGCATGAGCCGGGCGGTGATGGCCGTCATGAAGATCATGAGGAGCACGGTCATCGGGAGCAGCGCGGCACCGGACTCGAAGGCTCCGAAGCCGAGGACCTGCTGGAGGTACAGGTTGAGGAAGTACCACATCGGGATCCAGGCGGCACCGAGCAGCGTCATCGCCAGGTTGGCGGAGCCGAGGCGCGGGACCCGCCAGACGCTGAGCGGCATGAGCGGCTCGCTGATGCTCTTCTGGATCACAAAGAAGAGGACGAGGAGGGCGGCGGCGCCGGCCAGCTGGAGGATCGTGCCGGTGGAGCCCCAGCCGACCTCGGGGGCGCGGACCACGGCGAAGACGGCGAGCGCGAGACCGGCGGTGACGGCGACGGCGCCGAGGATGTCGACGGAGCCGCGGCGGGACTCGACGTTCGGGAGGAGCTTGGTGGCGGCGAGGGTCGCGAGACCGATCGGGATGTAGATGATGAAGACCCACTGCCAGCTCATCCACTCGGTGAAGACACCGCCGAGGAAGACGCCCGCGGTGCCACCGGCCGGGGCGGCGGCGCCGTAGAGCGCCATCGCCTTGCCGAGCTCCTTCGGGTCGTGCATGAAGAGCATCATCAGCAGGGTCATGGCGGACGGCGCGATGAGGGCACCGCCGACACCCTGGACGGCGCGGCCCGCGATCTCGACCCAGGCGGTCTGCGCGGCGGCGGCCAGGACCGAGCCGACGATCATGACCGCCCAGCCGGCGACGAAGATCTTGCGGGCTCCGACGAGGTCGGAGAGGCGTCCGCCGAGGAGCAGGAGGCCGCCGAAGACGATCACGTAGGCGTTGAAGATCCACTGGAGCTCGCTCTGCGAGAAGCCCAGGTCCTTCTGCATCTCGGGGAGCGCGACCCCGATGATCGACGTGTCCATGATGACCATGAACTGGGCGGCGGCGAGCACGACAAGTGCCCACCAGCGCCGGGGATTGACGGTTGACATTGCCCTGACCCTTCGCTCGCGACGACCCCCGACCAGGAGCCGGGGCATACCCCTAGGGGGTACCTTTGCGGAGCACCGTAGCATACCCATAGGGGGTATGTAAGAGTGAGGTGAGGGCGGCACCGGGGGTGCGTGGGAAGCACTGCTTCCGCACCCCTGGCCGGGCAGAATGCCCCCATGACCGCCGAGGAAGAGCACGAGAAGACCACCAAGCAGGGGAACGACGGCACCGTCGAGCCGAGGCACGGTGACACCGCCGTCCCGGACCCCGAGCTCCTCCGGCGCTGGAACGCCACCCTGCGCGCCGCCCGCGCCGGCCGCGAGGGCGCCGACCCCACCCCGTACGGCCGCAATCTGCTGGCCCGCTGGGCCGAGCCGCAGCGCCGCTACCACACGGTCGACCACCTCCGGGCGGTCCTCGCCCGCATCGACGAACTCGCCGACCAAGGCGGCGAGGGCGGGGAGTTGGAGCTCGTACGGCTCGCCGCCTGGTTCCACGACGCGGTCTACCGGCCCGACCGCTCCGAGAACGAGGAACGCTCGGCGGTCCTCGCCGAGAAGGCACTCACCGAGGCCGGACTCACCCCGCACGAGGTGGCAGAGGTCGCCCGCCTGGTCCGCCTGACGATCACCCACGACCCGTCCCCGGGCGACCTGAACGGCGAGACCCTCTGCGACGCGGACCTCGCGATCCTGGCGAGCGACCCCGACACCTACCGGGGATATGCGGCGGCCGTCCGCGAGGAGTACGGCTTCGTCCCCGCCGACGCCTTCCGCGAAGGCCGCGCCGCCGTACTCCGCCAGCTCCTCGGACTGCCCCGCCTCTTCCGCACCCCCTACGGGGCGGCGGTCTGGGAGGAGAGGGCGCGGGAGAACCTGGAACGCGAACTCGCGGAACTGACGGACACGTCCGGAACCGGATGAGCGCACACACGAACTGACGCCCACACGCGACGGAGAGTGACATCTGCCGCTCGGCAAGGCCCTGACCAGGCGCTGTCTTGCATGCCGAGATCCGTCGCGATCCGGGAATGACAGGCACAAAAGCCAGGTTGACGCATGTCATGCCGCCTTCCTCCGCCGAGCCCACGACACCCGCCGCCGAGCCCTCCGCGGAGGCCTCAGGATCACCCGCCCCCGGCACCCGCATGCCGCTGGCCGTCTACATCCTCGGCCTGTCCGTCTTCGCGCTCGGCACGAGCGAATTCATGCTCTCCGGGCTGCTCCCGCCCATCGCGGAGGACATGAACGTCTCCATCCCCCGCGCGGGCCTGCTCATCTCGGCCTTCGCGATCGGCATGGTCGTCGGCGCACCACTCCTCGCGGTGGCCACCCTCCGGCTCCCCCGCAAGACCACCCTCATCGCCCTCATCACCGTCTTCGGCCTCGGTCAGATAGCCGGCGCACTCGCCCCCGACTACGCCGTCCTCTTCGCCTCCCGCATCGTCAGCGCCCTCGCCTGCGCCGGCTTCTGGGCGGTCGGCGCGGCCGTCGCCATCGCCATGGTCCCCGTCGGCTCCCGCGCCCGGGCCATGGCGGTCATGATCGGCGGACTGTCCATCGCCAACGTCCTCGGCGTCCCGGCCGGCGCCTTCCTCGGCGAGCACCTCGGCTGGCGCTCCGCGTTCTGGGCCGTCGGCCTCGCCTCCGCGATCGCACTCGTCGGCGTGGTCACCCGCATCCCCCGCATCCCGCTCCCCGAGACCAAGCCCCGACTCAAGCGCGAACTCGCCATCTACCGCGACCGCCAGGTCCTCCTCGCCGTCACCGTGACCGCCCTCGCGGCGGGCGGCGTCTTCTGCGCCTTCTCCTACCTCGCCCCCCTGCTCACCGACGTGTCCGGCCTCGACGAGAGCTGGGTCTCCGGCGTCCTCGGGCTCTTCGGCATCGGCGCCGTCATCGGTACGGCGATCGGCGGCCGGGTCGCCGACGCCCACCTCTTCGGCGTCCTGCTCACCGGCATCGCCGCCTCCACCGTCTTCCTGGTCGCCCTGGCCCTCTTCGCCTCCAGCCCGGTCGCCACCATCGCGCTCACCTTCCTCCTGGGCGTCTCCGCCTTCTACACGGCCCCGGCGCTCAACGCCCGCATGTTCAACGTCGCCGGAGCCGCCCCCACCCTGGCGGGCGCCACCACCACCGCCGCCTTCAACCTCGGCAACACGGGCGGCCCCTGGCTCGGCGGCACGGTCATCGACGCCGGCCTCGGCTTCGCCTCGACCGCCTGGGCGGGCGCGGCGATGACCGCACTGGGCCTCGCGACGGCGGCGGTGGCCCTGAGGCTCCACAAGTCCCCGTCCCGCGTGGTGACGTCCGGCGTCCCGCAGGCCGAGAAGGCCGTATCGTCCCGCTGACGTCCACCGGTTCGCCGGTTCGCTGATTCACCGCTTCACCGCTTCACCGGCTCACCACTTCATCAGTTCACCAGTTGCCCACGGGGGGAAACCATGACCACGACCGCAGACAGCACCGGCACCGCCGTCACCGTCATCGCACGGCTCCAGGCCGCACCCGGGCAGGAGGAAGCCGTACGGAAGCAGGCGCTGGCGCTCGTCGGGCCGACCCTCGACGAGCCCGGTTGCCTCTCCTACCGGCCGTACGAAGACCCGCTGGAGCCCGGATCCTGGATCGTCGTCGAGGAGTGGACCGACCGGGACGCCTTCGAAGCCCACCTCAAGAGCCCGCACCTGGCCGCCGCGATGGCCGCCGGGCCCGCACTGCTCAGCGGGCCCCCGCAGGAGACCGTGCTGGTCCGCGCCGGCTGAAATCCGCTTCGTACGGTGCCGTCACCGCCGTACTGTGACGCCGTGACGACACAGATGATCATCCTCAACGGCGGCTCCAGCGCCGGGAAGTCCGGCATCGTACGGTGCCTCCAGGCCGTACTGCCCGACCCGTGGCTGGCGTTCGGAGTCGACTCGCTCATCGACGCTATGCCCCTGAAGATGCAGAGCTCCGACGACGGAATCGAGTTCGACGCCGACGGCGGAGTGAACGTCGGGGCAGACTTCCGCACCCTGGAAGGCGCCTGGGCCCAGGGCGTCGTCACCATGGCCCGCGCCGGCGCCCGCGTCATCATCGACGACGTCTTCCTGAGCGGAGCCGTCGCCCAGGAACGCTGGCGGAACCTCACCGGCGACCTCGACGTGCTCTGGGTCGGCGTCCGCTGCGACGGCGCCGTCGCCGAGGGCCGCGAGGTCGCACGCGGCGACCGGGTCGCCGGAATGGCCGCGAAGCAGGCGGACAGCGTGCACCGGGGCGTCGTCTACGACGTGGAGGTCGACACCACCCACACCGAGTCACTGGAATGCGCGCGGACGATCGCCGCCCACGTCGCGAACTCCGCCTAGGCCGAGGTCAGATCCTGCACCAGGCGCGTCATCAGCGGCGACGGCTCGACCTCCAACTCCCGCCGCAACAGCCGCTGATACTCCTTGTAGCGCTTCACCGCGCACGCCGTGTTGCCCTCGGCGATGTGGATCTCAATGAGGATGCGGTGCGCCGTCTCACGGATCGGGTCGATCTCCGTGGCGGTCAGCGCCGTCTGGACCGCCGCCAGATACTCGCCGTCCCGCCGCAGCCGCTGCGCCAGGCTCTCCAGCGCGTGCAACCGCACCTGGTCCCAGCGCTCCCGCTCCAGGACCAGCCACTCGTCCGACCAGGAGGGCAGCAGCTCCTCACCGAGCTTCGCCACCAGAGACTCCGGGTCGGCGGGCGGCGGGGCGTCCGCCACGGCGCCCTGCGCCAGGCCCCGCACGGTGTGCAGGTCGACCTCGACCACCGGGGCCAGCCGCAGCCGGTGGTCGACACACTCCACCACGGTCACGGGACCCGCCCGCCGGCCGTGGCACAGCGCGGTCCTGAGGTTCGCTGAAGCTCTGCTGGGAGTGCAGTCGGGCCAGAGTCGCTCGGCTGCCGCACCCCGGTGCACACCGCCGGCCGAGTGCACGGCGAGAAGCGCCAACAGGCGCTGCGCCCCTGAAGGGAGAGGGATACGGCATCCGGCGTATGAGAGCTCGAAAGCACCGAGCAGTTCGAGGTATACGCCGTTCGATGACACATCCCTCACTGTGCAACCGGCCGGTGGATCACGCATCCGCGCATCCGCCCGCACCGGCCCGCCGCGCAGGCGTCCACCGCACCGCCCCGACCGTCCCCGCGGCAGATCGGAACGTCGCGGGGCCCGCCGCGCCCCTGGCCTGACCGGCGGCCAAACGGCCCGGAGGACACCCCGGCAACGGACCGGAAACGCTCCGGCGACGCCGCTTGCACATTCCGGGTGACGAAGCACCGACAACGGCACCCGAAGGTCGGACCGACAAGCCTTTCCGCACGCGGTGCCCACGGGCACGGAAAGCAGGTCCGAGATGAAGCCTCGGGCAGTCCTGGGAGAACTCCGCTCTCGGCCGGACGAGCCGTTCGGCGACCCGCGGGTATGCGTGGCCGTGCTCGACGGTCCCGTCGACCTCTCCCACCCCTGCTTCGCCGGCGCGGATCTTACGCGCCTGGACACGCTGGTGCAGGAGCCCGCGGGCTCCGGCCCCATGTCCCTGCACGGCACCCATGTCGCCAGCCTGCTGTTCGGCATGCCCGGCAGCCCGGTCACCGGGCTCGCCCCGCGCTGCCGCGGCCTGATCCTTCCCGTCTTCCGCGACGGCGGCAACGGTCGGGTGCCGCAGATGGACCTCGCCCGCGCCATCGAGCGAGCGGTCGAGGAAGGCGCCCACGTCATCAACATCAGCGGTGGCGAACGCACCGACGCCGACCAGGCCGACGCCCTCCTCGAACGGGCCCTGCGGCTCTGCGAGGACCGAGGAGTCCTCGTCGTCTCCGCCGTCGGCAACGACGGCGCCGACGCCCTCCAGGTCCCGGCCGCCGTCCCCACCGTCCTCGCCGTCGGCGCCGCCGCGGCCGACGGCACCCCGCTCGACATCAGCAACTGGGGTACCGCCTACCGCAGCCACGGCGTCCTCGCCCCCGGGCAGGACATCGAAGGAGCCGCACCCGGCGGCGGGCTCACCGCCCTCACCGGCAGCAGCTTCGCCACCCCGCTCGTCGCCGGCACCGCGGCGCTCCTCGTCGCGGCGCAGCTGGCCGGCGGCGGGGCGGCGGACCCGAAGGCCGCGGGGCACGTACTGCTCGCGACCGCCACAGCCCCCGACTGTGCCGACCCGGACGCCCCGTCCTGCCGCCGCGGGCTCGGCGGCAGCCTGGACGCCGTCCAGGCCCTCGCCCTCACCACCAGGAAAGAGGAGACAGCCGTGACCACTCCCGCAGCCGCCCCCACCCCGTCCGAGGCGCCGGCGCCGCAGGTCGCCCCGGCCGCGTACGAGACTCCCGCGCCGTACGGGACACCGGCGGCCCCCGCACCCGCGCAGCCCATGGCCCCCGCGCCGGCGGCCCCGCCCGTACCGGCAGGCATCACCGCCGACGGCGGCGCGCCGCCTCCGTTGCCGCCCGCCCCGCCGACACCGCCCCCGGTCGCCGCCCCGGTCCAGGCACCGCCGACAGCCCCGGCCCCGGCCGCCCAAGCTCCGGTCCAGGCTGCCCCGGTCCAGGCTGCTCCGATCCAGGCTGCCCCGGTCCAAGCCGCTCCGATCCAGGCCGCCCCGGTCTCCTCACAGCCTGCAACTGCGCCCCCTGTTCACGCCCCCTACGCCTCAACAAGCGCCGGTGTGCGCCCCTCGTGCGGCTGCGGCGGCGACCCGGCCGCCTGCAGCTGCGGCGGCACCGGAGGCGGTTCCCCCCGTCAGTTGATCTACGCCATCGGCGCGATCGGCTTCGACTACCCGACCGAGGCGCGCCGGGACAGCTTCCGGCAGCAGATGCCGTACGTCGAGGTGCAGGTCGACGGCAAGGCGGTCGAACAGTCGCCGGACCCGTACAGCCCCCGCCAGCTCCGCGACTACCTCGCGACCTCCCCCTGGGTCTCCGACAAGGTCACCTGGACCCTCACCATGGACGGCGCCACGGTGTACGCCCTGGAGGCCGAGCCGTCCGCGGGCATGGACTGGAGCGAGCCGTTGGTCCCTCCGGTCGAGAGCCAGCGCGCCCGCAAGGCACCGGACCGGATCGCCACCGAGCAGGGCAAGACCGACGCCGACCTGTTCCGCCTCTTCGCCAATCCCCCGGTCTCGACGGTCTACCGGGTGTTCCGTGACGCCATCGCGGGCCAGGCCCTCAACCCGGACGACCCCGCCGAACGCGACGGATACATCTCCCGCGTCTCCGTACCCGGGGTCCTCACCAACCGCACCACTCGCCTCTACTCCGGTCAGATCGTGCCGGTCGTCGAGGTGAAGAGCCGCGGTCTGTACACGTGGAACGAGGCAGCGCTCGTCGACCTCGTCTTCGACCAGGTCAAGAAGGACACCGACGTCCCTCCGCCGACGTCCGCCGACAAGAAGCAGGGCAAGGTCCAGCTCCGCGACGAGGACGACCTGAAGCTGACGATCCGCTCCCTCCTCGACAAGATCTACTACCAGTTCCGCAACCTCGGCCAGACCTCCGCCGACCGCGCACTCAACTACATGGGCACCAACGCCTTCCTGTTCGGCGACAAGGTCGCGGAAGGCCTGCTGTCCGCGAGCAAGGTGCCGGGTTCCTCCAAGAACCTGTACGCGCTCGACACCATCACCGTCACCAAGAGCCCGTACTGCAGGGTCGGTTCGGACTGCCAGGACGTGACCGTGACCTTCTACGACCCCGAGGACGAACGCAGGTCCCGGCTCTCGTACCTGTTCACCATCGACGTGAGCGACGAGCTGCCGGTCACCCTCGCCCCGGTCCACACGTTCCTCGGCTCCTTCTGACACTCCCGCCGACCACCGAGAGGAGACACCGCCATGGACACCCAACGCGACCGCCCGGGAGCCATGCCGCTCCAGGCCCGTCCCGTCCACCGCGACGGCCCCGAGGCCGGAGCCCGCGACGCCCGTACCGGCGCCGTGGCCGCCATGTCCTCCTGTGCCACCAAGGCCGGCCCGGCCAGACAGATGTGCTACGCCCAGTACGGCGTAGCCGGCTGACCGGAGCCTTCGAGGAAAGGAACCGTCATGTTCGACGAGACCCACACCACCCCCGAGACCTGCGGCGAGACGCCCCGCCGGTCCTCCGCCGGACAGCTCCGGCTCCAGCTCCCCCAGCAGTCCGCACCCGTCCAGCGCGACAAGCACGCCGAGAGCGGCGACGCCTCCGGCGGCGCGGCGGCCAGCGGCATCTTCGGCAGCCTGCTCGGCGACATCATCCCGTTCTGACGGCCTCTTGCCCGTAGCGGGAGACGAAAGAGAAGGAGACCACCATGTTCGACGAGACCCACACCACGCCCGAGACCTGCGGCGAGACGCCCCGCCGGTCCTCCGCCGGACAGCTCCGGCTCCAGCTCCCCCAGCAGTCCGCACCCGTCCAGCGCGACAAGCACGCCGAGAGCGGCGACGCCTCCGGCGGCGCGGCGGCCAGCGGATTCCTGGGCAGCCTGCTCGGCGACATCCTGCCGATCTGACGGCCTCTTGCCCGTAGCGGGAGACGAAAGAGAAGGAGACCACCATGTTCGACGAGACCCACACCACCCCCGAGACCGGAGGCGACAAGCCCCGCCGGTCCCCCGCCGGACAGCTCCGGCTCCAGCTCCCCCAGCAGTCCGCACCCGTCCAGCGCGACAAGCACGCCGAGAGCGGCGACGCCTCCGGCGGCGCGGCGGCCAGCGGATTCCTGGGCAGCCTCCTCAGCGACGTCCTGCCGTTCTGAGTCCTGAGTCACCTGCGGGACCGGTGCCGGGGCATGCACCCGGCACCGGTCCCACCCGATCCGAGGAAGCATCATGCGACTCGACCTGCCGAAGCTGGCACAGGCGGTGGACCGGCGGGAGCTCTACTCGCCGTATCGCTTCGTCATCACTTTCGTGGACGTCAACGGGGTGGAGCAGCGGATGCACGTCCCGCCGCGGGGCAATTTCGGGAACATGCCCGGGGCCCCTGGACCGCTCGTGCACAGCTACGGCCGCGGTTGGCAAAGCGCCCCCTCAGGTTGCCAATGGACCGGCGTCCTGTGAGGGAGTGAGGGAAAGGGAAGGGGATGGTCCGCCCCACCGGCGGCCCGTCCCCGCGGGGGGGGCGGGTCACCCGATCCGCGGCCCGTCCCCGCAGGGGCGGGTCACCCGACCGACGGCCCGACCGCAGGAAGGAACCGAGACCGCCATGGCCACAGTGAGGTCGGCCATCTCCTGGCCGAACGACAAGACGTACCTCTTCCACGCCGACGACACCTACGACCGGTACGACTCGGTCACCGGTGTCCGCGAGGACTCCGGACTGCCCCTCTCCAACTGGCCCGGCCTCCCCCGATCCCCCGACGCCTTCGTCTGGTGGGGTGCGGGCAAGGCGTACGCCTTCCTCGGGAGCACCTACGTCCGCTACGACAACCCGACCGACAACAGCGCGGACACCGTGGAGGCCGAGTACCTGCCGCCCCACTTCACCCTTGAGCAGGGCTGGCCTGGCCTGCCCACCGGAGCCGGCGGCGGCCCCGACTGGCGTACCGGCATCGACGCGGCCGTGAACTGGGGAAACGGGAAGGTGTACCTCTTCAAGGACGACTCCTACGCCCGGTACGACATGACCGCGGACCGCGTCGACCCCGACTACCCCCGCCCCATCGCGGGCAACTGGACGGGGCTCTTCCCCGGCGGCGTGGACGCCGCCGTGTACCCGGGCGGCCAGTTCGCCTACTTCTTCCGCGGCGAGGAGTTCCAGCGCTTCGACGTGGATGCCGACCGGGTGGACGCGAGCGGTCCATTGGACGCCTCCTTCCGTCTCGCGCCCACCCCGTCCGGGGCCGTGGCCCCGGCCCGCATGCTGACTCCGGCCCAGGCGAACAAGCTCATGGCCGACCTGATCCGGCGCGGCAAACTGACCCTGAAGAGCCCGGCGTTCGTCGACGGACCGGCCGGGATCGTGTCACCGACGCCCGACCAGCGGGTCGTGGTGAGCCCGCCGACGTTCGGCGGAGTCCGCTACACGAACCAGATCGCGCCGGCCTCCGCGGTCATCGACAACCTCGACCAGCGCATGCTGATCGCGCTGTACCGCCTCACCCGCTGGATCAACTCCTCGGCGCCGGACGTCGCCGAACTCCTCCACCTGGGCATCGGCCACGGCGGTCCGAACCTGAAGGACTGTCACAACCAGGGCCGCGCGCTCGATCTCTCGGGCATCTCCGGGCAGTCGGACGGGTCCGCGTTCGCCCGGTCGGTGAAGAAGGACTGGGGCAACCTGCCGCGCCCGGCCGGCGTCAGGGTCCGCATCGACCCCGCCGTGGACCCGCTCGGGTTCGGCCTCTTCACGACCGCCTTCCGGTTCGCCACGTTCGAGTGCGAGGCGACGACGATCGGCGCGGCCAACAAGTGGCCCATGCCCGAACTCGGCGGCACCGGGTTCGTGATCTACCCGGACTACGCCGCCGACGCCGCCCCCGGCACCGACAACGCCACCCTCCGCGCCGCCCACCAGGACCACTTCCACATGCAGATCGGCGTCACCAGGCTGCCCTGAGGCCCTGGCGGATCGCGCGGATCAGGCGGATCAGGCGGATCAGGCGGATCAGGAAACGGGCCGGCCCTTCGGCCGCCGCAGTCCCGCCTCCGTGAGGCGCCGGAGCAGCTCCTTGGAGCCGACCTCGACCGCACCGCCCGTCACGGCGTCCGTGTACCGGTCGGAGGGGATGTCGTAGTGGTCCCGCTCGAAGGCGCGCGGCGGGGCGCCGATCGAGGCGGCGAAGGTGTGCAGCTCCTCGAAGGAGACATCGCTGACCAGGTGCGACCACATACGGCCGTGCCCCGGCCACGTCGGCGGATCGATGTACAGGGTCACGCGGCGTCCCCGTTCACGTCAGCCCACCCACCGGCGCGACCACGACCCCCTGCTTGCCGCAGACCCAGTGCGGGTCCGGCCCCAGCTCGGGCTCCACGTCCAGGGCGTGTGGGTCGCCCGTCGAGCAGACCGGGCAGAGCGGCCAGCGGCCGTACCGTTCGAGCAGGGCGTCCTGGACGTCCTGGGCGACGAGACCGGCGACGTACGTCAGTCCCTCGGGCCACTGCTCGACCCACCAGCGCCGGTGGGTCACCGCGTCCTCCACCATCGACACGACCTCGGCGGCCGCGACCCTGCGGGCCACCAGGTCGGCCAGTACCAGCGCGCGGGCGGCGTGCAGCGCCTGCTCCACGGGGTCTATGTCGTCCATCCACTCATTGTCACCCGGGGCGCGCCCCGCACGCGAAAAGGGCGAAGGTCCCACCCGGATCCGGGACCGATGGGGTCTTGTCCACCCACCCCTCCGAAAGTATCTTTCAAATGTGACCAATGAAGTGAAGGAAAGTTTCACGGGCGACGCGCCCCCCGCCCCCGCCGCCCTCGCGGCCAAGGTACGGACCCTCGCGCCGTCCATGACCCGCTCCATGCAGCGGGTCGCCGAAGCCGTCGCCGGCGACCCGGCCGGCTGCGCCGCGCTCACGGTCACCGGCCTCGCCGAGCTCACCGGCACCAGCGAGGCGACCGTCGTCCGCACCGCCCGCCTCCTCGGCTACCCCGGCTACCGCGACCTACGACTCGCCCTCGCCGGACTCGCCGCCCAGCAGCAGTCCGGCCGCGCACCCGCCGTCACCGCCGACATCGCCGTCGACGACCCGATCGCCGACGTCGTCGCCAAGCTCGCCTACGACGAGCAGCAGACCCTCGCCGACACCGCCGCCGCACTCGACACCGTCCAGCTCGGCGCCGCCGTCGCCGCCCTCGCCGGCGCCCGCCGCATCGACATCTACGGCATCGGCGCCTCCGGCCTCGTCGCCCAGGACCTCGGCCAGAAACTGCTCCGCATCGGCCTCATCGCGCACGCCCACAGCGACCCGCACCTCGCCGTCACCAACGCCGTACAGCTCCGCTCCGGCGACGTCGCCATCGCCATCACCCACTCCGGCTCCACCGGCGACGTCATAGAACCGCTCCGGGTGGCCTTCGACCACGGGGCCACCACGGTCGCGATCACCGGCCGCCCGGACGGACCGGTCACGCAGTACGCCGACCACATCCTCACCACCTCCACCGCCCGCGAGAGCGAGCTGCGCCCCGCGGCCATGTCGTCCCGCACCAGCCAACTCCTGGTCGTGGACTGCCTGTTCACCTGCGTCACGCAGCGTACGTACGAGACGGCAGCCCCTGCCCTCGCCGCCTCGTACGAAGCCCTCGCCCACCGCCACTCACCCCGCACCCGCTGAACCACCCGCACCACCCGGCGACCACCACGCGCGCCGACGACCACCGCACCCGCTGACGACCACAGCACCGAAAGAGCCGCTCGTGTCTGCTACATACTCCGAACTCCGCGCCCAGCTGGCCACCCTCACCACCGAAGCGTTCCGTCCGGAACTGGCCGAGATCGACCAGCTCCCCACCGCCGAGATCGCCGCGCTCATGAACGGCGAGGACGCCACCGTCCCCGCCGCCGTCGCCCGGCAGCTCCCCGCCATCGCCGCCGCGATCGACGCCACCGCCGAGCGCATGGCCCGCGGCGGACGCCTCGTCTACATGGGCGCCGGCACCGCGGGCCGCCTCGGCGTCCTCGACGCCAGCGAGTGCCCGCCCACCTTCAACACCGACCCGACCCAGGTCGTCGGCCTCATCGCGGGCGGCTCGTCCGCCATGGTCAAGGCCGTCGAAGGCGCCGAGGACTCCAAGGAACTCGCCGCCGAGGACCTCACCGCACTCGGCGTCACCGCGAACGACACCGTCGTCGGCATCTCCGCCTCCGGCCGCACCCCGTACGCCATCGGCGCCGTCGAACACGCCCGCGCGTGCGGCGCGCTCACCATCGGCCTCTCCTGCAACGAGGACAGCGCGCTCGCCGCCGCCGCCGAACACGGCATCGAGGTCGTCCCCGGCCCGGAGCTGCTCACCGGCTCGACCCGGCTCAAGGCGGGCACCGCCCAGAAGCTCGTCCTCAACATGATCTCGACGATCACGATGATCCGGCTCGGCAAGACGTACGGAAACCTGATGGTCGACGTCCGCGCCTCCAACGAGAAGCTCCAGGCCCGCTCGCGGCGGATCGTCGCCCTGGCCACCGGCGCCCCGGACGAGCAGATCGAGACCGCCCTCACCGCCGCCGACGGAGAGGTGAAGAACGCCATCCTCATGATCCTCGCCGACATCGACGCCCCCACGGCCGCCGAGCGGCTGACCACCTCCCAGGGTCACCTGCGTGCGGCGCTGCACGCGAAGACCAGCTGAGCCCCCTCCCCTCACAGCAAGGCACCACCGCACCATGAGCACAGACGACAAGAACCGCGCCACCGCCGCCGCGATCCTCCCCCTCGTCGGCGGCGCCGAGAACATCAGCTCCGTGGCCCACTGCATGACCCGCCTCCGGCTGGGACTGCACGACCGCTGATCCCCGCGCTCATCGGCTGCGGCATCATCGCCGGCCTCAACGGACTGCTGATCAACCTCGGCTGGCTGCCCGGCGTCACCCCTGCCCTCGCGGCGATGGCGAGCGGCTTCATGGCGCTCATCGCGGTCTTCGTCGGCTACAACACGGCGAAGGAGTTCGGCGGTACGGCGATCCTCGGCGGCGCGGTGGCGGCGATCATCGTCTTCCCCGGCGTCGCCAAGATCGACGCCTTCGGCCAGACGCTCTCCCCCGGCCAGGGCGGTGTGCTCGGCGCGCTCGGCGCGGCGATCCTCGCGGTGTACGTCGAGAAGTGGTGCCGCCGCTGGGTGCCGGAGGCCCTGGACGTCCTGGTCACCCCGACCCTCACGGTCCTGATCTCGGGCCTCGTCACGATCTTCGGCCTGATGTTCGTGGCCGGTGAGATCTCCACCGCCATCGGCGACTTCGCCAACTGGCTCCTCGCGAACGCGGGCGCCGGAGCGGGCTTCGTCCTCGGCGGCCTCTTCCTCCCGCTCGTCATGCTGGGCCTGCACCAGGCGCTCATCCCCATCCACACCACCCTCATCGAGCAGCAGGGCTACACGGCCCTCCTCCCCATCCTCGCGATGGCGGGCGCGGGCCAGGTCGGCGCGGCCATGGCCGTCTACCTGAAGCTCCCGCGCAACGGCTCGATCCGCCGCACCATCAAGTCCGCCCTCCCGGCCGGTTTCCTGGGCGTCGGCGAGCCCCTGATCTACGGCGTCTCGCTCCCGCTGGGCCGCCCCTTCATCACGGCCTGCGTCGGCGGAGCGTTCGGCGGCGGCTTCATCGGACTGTTCAGCATGCTGGGCGACACGGTCGGCTCGACCGCGATCGGCCCGTCCGGCTGGGCACTGTTCCCCCTCCTCGACGGCAACAAGGGCCTGGGCGAGACGATCGCCGTCTACGCGGGCGGCCTGATCGTCGGCTACCTGGCCGGATTCGTGGCGACGTACTTCTGGGGCTTCAGCAAGGAACTCCTGGAGGAGTTCAACGTGGACACGGAGCAGACGGAGACAGTGGTCGCGACGGCGCTCCCGGAGCGGGAGCCGGAGCCGGCGAAGGTCTGAGCACACCCCTACGGGAGGGCCCGGTCGGAAGGCGTCCGACCGGGCCCTCGCGCGTCCGGGTCTACCGGCACAGAACGTCCTCGGCCGGGCGCACACCCTCCTTGAGGAACCGGGTCACGGCCAGATCCCCACAAGCGTTCCCGTTCCCGAGATAGACCCCGTGCCCGCCGTGGTCGACGGAGACGAGCCGCGCGCGGTCGCCGAGGGCGCGCCGCATGCCCATCCCCTTGGAGTACGGGGTGGAGGGATCCCGCAGGTTCTGGATCATCAGGATGTTGGACGGCCCCCGGTCGGTGATGCGCACGGGCTTCTCGACGGCCCCGCCCTTCCAGTACGCGCAGGGGGTGACGTTCACGGACAGGCCGGCGGTCAGCGGATGCGCGGCGCGGTCGGCGGCGACGGCCTTCCGGTAGCCGCGTACGGACTCCCGCGGCCAGTCGACGTCATTGCAGATCACGCCGACGGTGATGGCGGCGGCCTCGTCGGGCATGGCGCCGGCGAGCTCACGCGGCAGCACGGGCGAACCATCGGGGTCGAGCGCGTCGGTGACGAGCCGGCCGAAGGCGGGGAAGAAGTCGTCGGAGTAGAGCGCCTGCTGAAGAGCCTGCAGCAGCATGGTCCCGGTGAGCGCCACACCGGTGGTGCCGGGACGCGGCTCCCGGTCGAGCCGGGCGGCAAGATCGAGCACGAGGGGCCGCACGTCCTCGGGGCGCTGGGCAAGGCGCCCCTCACCCCTGTCCGGGTGGGAAGCCCACTCGGCGAAGTCGGGGAAGCGGTCCTCGACACCCCGCGACGTCCCCTCCAACCACCCCCGGGCGACCCGCTTCGGGTCGGGGTCGTTGCTGCTGTCGAGAACCCAGCGATCGGTCCGCCCGGGAAACTTCTCGGCGTACGAGGCAGCGACATAGGTCCCGTACGAAACGGCCCAGGCCGACAGCTTCCGCTCCCCGAGCGCCTGCCGCAGCCGCTCCAGATCCCGCACCTGATTGGCGGTGGTCAGCCCGCGCAGCATGGCGCCCCCCGTGCGGGCACAGGCCTCGGCCGTCCGCTTGGACCGGGCCACGTTGTCGTCGATCGACCCGTCGGCACCGGGCCAGGACCGCAGCGTCACCATCCACCGATCGGCCTCGGCAAGCCCGCAGTGGGCCTTGGCGGACCCACCGACCCCACGAGGATCGAAGGAGACGAGGTCATAGGCCCCGCCCATCTCCCCGGCAAGAGCGGCCCCCTTCTGCCCGAGCCGCTGCACCCCGGAACTACCGGGCCCACCGGGGATCACCATGAGCGTCCCGCGACGAACGTCGGGCCGCGTGCTGGCGATCCGGGAAACGGCGAGCTGAATCTGCTCGCCGTCGGGATCGGCGTAATCAAGCGGTACGGAGAGCTTGGCGCACTGCTGCCCGGGCAGCGGCTTCACGGCGGGATCGCACACGCCCCAGTCGAGCCCGGCGGCGGAGGCGGGCGCGACACCACCCCCGGCGAGGGAGAGGCCGCCGACGGCGGCGACGGAAAGGGCGATGAGAAGGGCGCTACGTCCACGATTCGCTGTCATGCACACAGCCTCGCGAAACGCGACCGCCGATCCCATCCGGCAGGCACGCGGCCCGGAGGTAGGGCCAACCCCCGGACGCATCAGGGGTGTTCAGCACCCTCGAAACAACCCCTACCCCTTAGGGTCAGGCTTCCATTCCCGCACGAGAAGCCCGAGCAGCACCTCGTCGAGGAACTCACCCATCACCCAGGCCGAGGAACGCAGCACGCCTTCGCGGACGAAGCCGTTGCGCTCGGCGGAGCGCAGCATCGCGGCGTTGTCCGCCAGCGTCTCGATCTGCAGCCGGTGCAGGCCCCGCACGACGAACCCGTAGTGACACAACACCGCGACGACGTCGGTGCCGTATCCCTTGCCGCGACAGGTCGGCAGCAGCCCGAGGCCGATGTGCGCGGACCGGCTGTGGTTGTCGATGCCCCACAACGTGGCCGTCCCGACCAGGGTGCCGCCGTCGAGCTCGACCACGGAGAACGGGACGTGCCCCTCCACCTTGTCGTCCACCACGAGCCGCGCGTCCTCGGAGCCGGGCGTCATCGGCCGCCAAGGCCGACTTTCGGCACGCGAGCCGTTGACCACGTCGTCGTAGAGCTCGGTCCGCAGGACCGGGATGTCTTCCTCGTGCCGAGCCCTGAGCCCGACCTTGCTACCCCTCAGCATGCAAGCTTCCTATCCGACGCCCCCGCCGACGGCAAACCAATAAGGCAGGCGCGCGTCCGGCGCGCCCAGCGGTGCTCTCAAGCGGAACGCCTTATCCGATGGCAGCCGCCCCGCCCCTGGGGGATCATCCCCCGCATGACCACCACCCCCACCTCCACCCCCGCTTCCGCCTCCGGTACCTGGACCCTCGGTGACCTCACCGTCCGTCGCGTCGGCTTCGGGGCCATGCGGCTGCCGCAGCGTGGTGAGGCGCTCGTCGAGCATGCCGTGCCCCGCGACCGAGACGAGGCGATAGCCGTTCTGCGCAAGGCCGTTGAGCTCGGCGTGAACCACATCGACACCGCCGCCTTCTACTTCTCCCCGCTCCGCTCCGCCAACGAGCTGATCAGCAGCGCCCTCGGCGGCCCCTACCCCGACGACCTCGTCATCGCCACCAAGGTCGGCCCCTGCCGTGACGCCTCCGGTTCCTGGAGTGAGCACGCGCGCACCCCCGCCGCACTCCGCGGCCAGGTCGAGGAGAACCTGCGCCAGCTCGGCCGCGACCACCTCGACGTCGTCAACCTCCGTATCGTCGGCACCGATTCGATCGCCGAGCGCTTCGGCGCCCTCGCCGAGCTCCGCGAGGCCGGCCTCATCCGGCACCTCGGCGTCTCCAACATCACCCCCGAGCAGCTCGCCGAGGCGCAGTCCATCGCCCCCGTCGTCTGCGTGCAGAACATGTACGGGATCGGGGTCCGCCCCGAGTACGAGGACTTCGTGCGGCTCTGCGGTGAGCAGGGCATCGCCTTCGTGCCCTTCTACGCCATCGCCGCCGCCGGCCGTCAGGGCGGGGCCACCGCCCCCGAGAGCCCCGAGGTCCTCGCCGTCGCCGAGGCGCACGGTGCGAGCCCCGCCCAGGTCCGGATCGCCTGGACCCTCCACCAGGGCCCCCACCTCCTCGCCATCCCCGGCACCGGCGACCCGGCCCACCTCGCCGCCAATGTCGCCGCCGGCGCGCTCAAGCTCACCGCCGAGGACCTGGCCCTCCTCGACAAGCTGCACCGCGAGCCCGTTCCCGAAGCTCCTTAGACTCCGTCCTCATGACGACCACGCCGAGCCCCGCTCCCGCCGCCGCCCCCACCCCCGCGCTCGCCGCCGACCTCGCCCCCACCGGCGTCCTCCGGGCCTCCGTCAATCTCGGGAACCCGGTGCTCGCGCAGGGCACCCCCGAGGCTCCGTCCGGGATCACCGTGGATCTGGCGCGGGAGATCGGGGCGCGGCTCGGTCTGCCGGTCGAGCTGCTCTGCTTCGACGCGGCGCGGAAGTCGTTCGAGGCGATGGCCGACGGCCGGGCGGACCTCTGTTTCCTCGCCGTGGATCCCGCGCGGGAGACGGAGGTGGCGTTCACCGCTCCGTACGTCGTCATCGAGGGGGTGTACGCCGTCCCGCGCGACTCCGGCCTCACCACCGTCGAGGACGTGGACGCGCCCGGCGTCCGGATCGGCGTCAAGCAGGGTTCCGCGTACGACCTGTTCCTCTCCCGGTCCCTCGCGCACGCGACGGTCGTACGCGGGGAGGAGGGCGTCGACACGTTCCGGGAGGAGGGGCTGGAAGCGGGTGCGGGCATCCGGCAGCCGATGACCTCGTACGTCGCCGGGAATCCCGAAGTCCGGCTGATCGAGGGCCGGTTCATGGAGATCCGGCAGGCGGTCGGGACGACGGTCACCCGCGCCCCGGAGACCGTCGCCTTCCTCCGCGCCACCGTCGAGGAGCTGAAGGCGAACGGCTTCGTCGCGGACTCCCTGCGCCGGGCCGGCCAGGACGAGGCCCTGCTCGCCCCGCCCGCCTGACGTTCCGGAAGACCTCAGCCCACCACATCCTCCGGTGTCAGCGGCTCCCCCGGGATCAGGATCCGGTCGCGGGGCCCGTACGGGATGAGCTCGTCCCACCATCTCGCCGTCGGGTCGAAGCGGGCGTACGCCGCCGTGCCGGCCGGGGCGGGGCCGCGGGTCCGGAGCGCGTGGAGGGCGAAGGCGGGGCCGTCCCGGAGCTGGACGATCCCGTCGACGGCGAGCGGGCCGCGCTCCGTGCACATCACCGGGCCACCCACGGGGCTTCCCGTGGAGCCGCCCACCGGGCTTCCCACGGAGTCGCCCGCCGGTCCGTCCGCCGTACCCCCAGGCCCTCGGCCATTCCCCCGGCCCGCCGGTCCCAGAGCCCGCCGTACCGCCTCCCCGTGGACATCCACGACCGTGGCCAGCGGCAGGCCGAAGCAGCGGCGCGCGCCCGTGCCGCGCTCGACGAGCATGCGGTGCGGGACGAGGCCCAGCTTGGCCTGCTCCTGCCACATGCGCGCCCAGACTCCGGCGTCGTCGTTGACGTGGCGGAGGACGGCGCCTTGGGTGCGCAGCACCGCTCCCGTCGCGAGGAGGCGGCCGACGGCTCGGCGGGTCGGTTCCGGGTGGAGTTCCCGGGGGTGGGAGACGTGCAGCAGCAGGGTGAGGTGGCGGCCGGAGGCGACGACGCGTTCGAGGAGGCGGAGGAGGTCGTCGGCGTCGGGGGCGTCGAGGAAGCGCTGCGGGGAGAGGGACACCGCCTGGGTGCGGATCTGGATCGTCCGTATGTGCGGCCGGTCGAGGAGCGGAGTGACGTACGGATCGAGGAGCTCGGTCCGCATCAGCAGCGGGTCCCCGCCGTCGAGGACGACCTCGGTGATCTCCGGATGCCGGGCCAGCTGGGCGGTCATCGCGCCGGGTCCGCCGAGCGCCCGCCCGCGCGCCGGGTCGCCGGTGAAGTGGGGCCAGCGGAAGCAGGACGCGCAGTGGCTGGGGCAGGTCCGGCCCTGGCGGGGGCCCTGGTGGGGAAGGACGAGCAGCGTCTCCGGGTACGGGTGCCGGAGTTCCCCGCCGTCCCGGCCGGCCGGGTGGGGGTCGAGCCGTTCGCGCAGGCCGTCGACGACGAGCCGTAGCCGGTCCCGGTCGCCGTCCCGGAGGGTCTGCTCGACGGCGGCGAAGTCCGCGGGGGCGAGCAGGTCGCGGTGGGGCATGAGGAGCCGGTAGAGGGGGTCGTCGGGGGCGCGCGACCAGTCGACGAGTTCGTCGGCGGCGTGGGAGCCGATCCTGAAGGGCAGGACCCGGCCGACGACGTCGGCGTCGTGGGCGAGGGCGGGTTGCCCGGTGCGGTCGGCGATGAGTCGGCCGAGGCGGTGACCGGTGTGGACGGTCACCCGTCCCCCCTCGCCCTCGCGGGAACGTCGGTCGGCTGCACGGTCGTCGCCTCCCCGAAGGGCTCACTGGGGGCCGGTGCGGCGGCCCATCCCAGGGCGATGATGGGGAGTGTTGCCGCTGACGCCAAGAGCCCTAGCGGTGGGCCGGATCGGGGGCAACCCGGGACTCCGGCCAATCGTCCGTGACACGTACCGGACAGCGGCGCTCGGCGCCGACGGCCGGTCCGGGCCGATACGACCGGGTTCACACCCGGGGGCTTTCGGCCGGGGTGCACGGGGGCGTACGGGCGGGACGTCTGCCAGATTGGCGCCTTTCCTCCGGCGGGGACGGCGATGACGGACCGCGTCGGAACCCGCCGGACAGCGCCGGAACGCACCGAGGGCCCGGCCGTGGCGGCCGGGCCCGCGCGACGGCTCTTCGGACGGACAAGTACGTGTGTCCCCTCGTGTGCGGGTGTGAAGCATGCAGACGGAAGCGGCACAGGGGGGCGACACGACAGGCCCGAACGGTCCGGCAGGTCCGAATCGAACGCGCCAGAAACCCACCTGCGCGCGGGCCGGAAAGCCCTCTTCCCGGCCCTGGAGGCCGCCTTCCGGAAGCCCGCACCCGGGCGCCGCCCCTCGGGGTTCCGCCCCGGGCCGCAGCCCGCCCAGCACCCGCAGAACGCCTCCACACATTAGCTCTGACCTGGGCTTTTACCCCTCCACCCCCTACCCTGAGGGAACACTCGGAGGGGGATCCAGATGGACCTGAACAACCGTGGCATCCGTACGATCGAGGACGTACTCACCCTGCTCGACGGGCTGTTCGCACCCGAGGCCGACCGGTGGTCCGACGGTGGGGCCGACTGGTGGGACGGGTTCTACGCCGACCGGGACAGACCGGTGCCGTTCTTCGTCGCCAAGCCGGACGAGAACCTCGTGTCGTACGGCGAGCGGGGGCTGCTTCCGGCCGGTGGCGGCCGGGCCCTCGACCTCGGGTGCGGGCCCGGGCGGAACAGCCTGCACCTCGCCTCGCTCGGCTACCGGGTGGACGCCGTCGACCTCTCCCCCACCGCCATCCGGTGGGCGGAGGAACGCGCCCAGGACGCCGGAACCACCGGGATCCGGTTCGTCCGCGGCGACGCCTTCGCACCCGGCACCGGCCTCGACGGACCGTACGACCTCGTCTACGACTCCGGCTGCTTCCACCACCTGCCGCCGCACCGCCGCGTCGGCTACCTCGCGCTCCTGGACCGCGTCCTCGCGCCCGGCGGGCACTTCGCGCTCACCGCGTTCGCCGCCGGGGAGGGCGGCATGGGCTCCGAACTGCCGGACGCCGACTTCTACCGGCAGGGCAGGCTCGACGGTGGACTCGCCTATACGGACACGTCGTTGCGCACCCTCTTCGCCGAGCCGGCGGAGTCCGGCCCGGCAGAGCCGGACCCGACAGAGCCCGGCCCCACAACCCCGGACCTGACACAGTCCGGGCTGACCGAGGTCGAGATCCGTCGCATGCGCGACGAGCCCGCCGACTCCCCCTTCTTCGGCGAACCCTTCCTCTGGACCGCCCTCTTCCGGCGCCCGTAATCCGGTGGGGGCCGGCACCCGGCCCCCCCTACCCTGAACTCCATGGGTCACGCGAAGACTTCATACGTCTGCTTGCCGTGCCGCGCCTCGTACAAGCAGTCGTACCCGGCGCCGTACGACAGGGCGCGCGAGCGGCGGTGTCCGCGCTGTGCGCGCGCCCTCATCCACGTGGGATCCGCCTTCGCGCCGCCCCGCCGCCGGGACGTCTCGGCCTGGCGGGCGCTGTCCGTCGTCCTCCATGCCGGCATCCGGTTCCACAAGAACTGCTGCTTCGGCGGGCCCGGTTACCGCCCCCGCACCCTCTCCGAGGTCAAGGCGGGCCTGGTGCGCGCCCAGCGCACCGGAGAGCCGATCGCGAAGGCCCTCCTCAGCGTGGATCAGGGGGTGGCGGGGCCCTGATCCGCCGCGCCGGCCCTCACATCGACGTCAGGTGCTCCGCGAGCCGGTCGTACTGCTCCCGCACCCCCGCCTCCATGCCCGCCGCGAGCGCCTGGTCCCTGATCTCGTTCGACGGCCAGAAGGACGTGCTGGTCAGGGCCGTACCGCCGTCCGGGGTGGCGTCGAAGGTGAGGGTGACGCGGACCGCTTCGGTGTCCGTCATCTGCTCGAAGACCTCTGTGTAGTCGAGCCGTTCGACCGGGACGACGTCCTCGTACCTGCCGGAGAAGACGATCTGCTGGCCGTCGGGGGCGGTCTGGCCCCAGCGCCAGGCACCGCCCACCCGCAGGTCGATGTCGAGGACCGTCGTGGTCAGCCCGGACGCCCCGTACCACTCCCGCACGTGCGCGGGGACCGTCCACGCCTCCCAGACACGGGCCGGCGGGGCATCGAAGGTGCGGGTGATGACCAGCTCACGGTCGGCAGGCGTCGTCAGGAGGGTGACCATGGTCCGTTCCCTTCACGAAGGGGCACTTCCAGGATCACCCCGCCGCCTCCGCCGAGCACTTTCGTCAACCAAGTGAACATGTTCAACAGGTGAGCGCTAAAGTTCTGCCCACGCGGCCGCCTCGACCATGGCGCAGCCGCCGTCTTCAGACCTGTGGGGGGTCCCCTTTGCCGCGCTCTACGCGCAGGCTTCCGCACGCCCTCGTGCGTGCCGCAGCCGTATTCGCTCTCTCGGCGGGCGTCATCGTGCCCGCCGTCGTCCACGCCCCGGCCGCACACGCGGACTGGACCGCCGTCCAGGGCACCACCGAGGACGACGGGCGCTACACCGTCACCCTGCCCAGCACCGCGCTCTGGGTGAAGGTCAGCGTCCTGGCCTCGACCGCCGCCGACGCCGCGGTCCTCGCCTCCACGGAGGAGGTGGAACCCAAGGGCAGCTGGCTGACGACCAAGGCGCCGCTCACCCTGCCCGAGGGCACCGCACTCGGCAGCTACCCGATCAGGGTGGACTACCGCCTGCCCGGCGAGACCACCAAGCAGTGGACCGCCGGCACCTACGACCATCTCCCGCACATCGGCGTCGGGAACCTGTCCTACGACCGCTCCTCGACGGACTGGGACCACCGCAAGGCGGTGCTCACCGGCACCACCACCCTGTGGAACCCCGCCACCGGCGAGCGCACCACCGCCCCCGAGGGCACCAAGGTGCAGGTCAGCCTGCCCATCGAGAACATCACGCTGCGGACCGTCACCGCGTTCGCCACCGTGGGCGCCGACGGGACGTTCTCGCTCCCCGTCACGCCCAACGGCACCGTCACCGGCGGCACGGCCAAGGTCGTGGGGGCGACACCGGGTCTCGACCCGGACGACGCCGCCTCCCTGCCGTGGCTCCCCGCCGACGCGACCCTCAAGTACCGGATCACCACGAACATCAGCAAGTACCGTGTCCTCGCCGGGACCGACGTGCGCGTGAGCGGACGGGTGGAGCGGCTCACCCCGGCCGGCTGGAAGCCGTTCGCGGGCGTTCCCGTCGTCGCCACCAGCCGCGAGCCCCAGTACGAGAACACCGCGTCGAACGTGATCGGCGGCAACAACACGGCGGCGAACGGCACCTTCTCCTTCAACGCCCGCCCGACCTACGCCACCGCGGACGTTTTCACCTCGCTGCGGCCCTCGCCGTACTTCGCGGGCACGCCCCGCCCGTACGACAAGAGCGACATCGTCGTCCCGCAGCAGTTCTCGTACGGCGCCTACAAGATGTCCCTGGACGCGTACGGCAAGGTCACCGCGACCGGCAGGCTCGGCAGTGGCAGCACGTACTGCGACAGGACGCAGCCGGTCGCCCTCCAGGTCTCCCGCGACGGCGGACGCACCTGGGGCACCCTGCGCTCCGGCACCACCGACAACTACTGCGCGTACACCCTCTCCGCCTGGGGCTACACCACCGCCCTCTACCGGGTCCACCACACGGAGACGGACCAGTTCGTCGCCAAGACCGGGTCGGCCGTCCGCCTCGCCCGCTCCGAGACCCGCTTCTCCGCCTTCACCATCAGCCCCACCCGGCCCACGGTGAACGGCAAGATGACGGTCTCCGGAACGGTCCAGCGCAAGGTCAACGGGGTCTGGAAGCCGCTCCCCGGCGTGAAGCTGACGCTCCTGTTCAAGCCCAAGGGCGAGAACAGCTGGTACTGGGTGACCAAGAGCATCTCCACCAACAGCAGCGGCAAGTTCAGCTACCGGGCCACCGCCTACGAGGACGGCTCCTGGGCCATGGTCCTGCAGCCGCCGGCCGGCTACTTCTACAGCGAGACGAAGGCGAAGTACATCGATGCGCGCTGACCTCCGCCGACGCCTCTCCCTCGCGGCGGTGCTCACCGCCGCGACCCTGACCGTCACCGCCCTGCCCGCCGCCGCCCTGACCGGCACCGCCCCGATCGGCAGCGCCGAGGCGGCTGCGGCCGCCCCGGGCCCGATCGGCATCGGCCCGGCCCTCACCGACGACGCCCAGCGCGGCACGTTCAAGGTGGCGGCCTGGACCGACGCCCCGCGGGCCACGGTCGCCAAGGTGTCGGCCCGGATCCGGCAGGGCGACACCGTCCTCGCCGAGATCCCGGCCCTGGCACCCGGCAATGCCTGGGACCCGCTGACCGCGGGCCGGTTCGTGCTGCCCGCCGAGGCCGCACTGCGGCTGACCGAGGACGGCGGCACCATCCCGGCCCTCGGCACGTACGCCATCGACGTCACGGCCACCGACTCGCTGGGCAACAAGCTCACCCGCACCGACGCCGGCAGGCTGGACTTCCGGCTGCGCCCGCAGTTCGACACCTTCGGCATCGGCACCCCCGCCTGGGACGACCGGAACGCGCGCCCGAAGGGCACGCTGCTCGGCATCCAGCCCGGCTCCGGGGACGCGGTGCCGCTGTCCGGCCGCACGATCACCGTCGCGCCCACCTACACGACGCCGGGCTCCGCCACGACCGTGGTCACCGACGCCACCGGCGCGTTCCTCGGCAGCCCGATGCCCGTGAACGACGCCTACGCCACCTTCGAGGCCACCTTCTCCGAGGACAGCACCGAGGTGCACGGCTCGGCCGCCGAGGCGCGCCGGGTGTACGAGGTGACGGGGCGCGCGGTGAAGATCACCGCCACCGCCGACAAGAAGCGGGCGCTCAGCGGTGAGGCCGTGACCATCAGCGGCCGGGTCACCGACACGGCCGCCGGGCAGGCCCCGCTCGCGGGCCAGGCCCTCCAGGTCTCCCTCGGGGAGTACACGAGCAACACCCCGTACGGCACGACCGTCCTCACCGACGCGAACGGGCGCTTCTCCGTCCGTCTGATCGCCGCCTCCGGGCTCTCGGACTACGAGGAGTACTGGCAGGTCCGGACCGCCGACCCGTTCCTGAAGTACACCGCGGTCAGCGGCCGGATCGCCGTTCCGTGGGAGTCCCGGATCGACCTGCTCTCCCGCAGCCTGTCCGCCGACGGCCGGGTCTCGGTGGCCGGCATCTTCCGGGCCCGGTACACGCTGGGCACCCGCTCCGTCGCAGCGGCCCAGTACGTCCAGCTGGAGCAGTCGGCGGACGGGAAGACCGGCTGGCGGAAGCTCGCCGGTGCGCAGACGAGCGACGGCTACTGGACGTCGTTCTCCGTCGCCGGGAAGGGCACCGGCGGCTACTACCGCGTTCGTCACCTGACCAGCGACGCGTACGCCGAGTCGAGCAGCAACGTCTTCCGCCTCGTGCGGACCTCCACCCGGATCGTCGGCATGAACGCCGGCCCCGAGCCGGTCCGCAAGGGCGCCTATGTGACCGCGACGGGCACGCTCCAGCACTACACGAGCGGGGCGTGGCGGACGTTCGGCAGCGGGTCCGTGGCCCTGCAGTTCCAGGCGAAGGGCTCGACGACCTGGCGTCAGGTCGCCACCGGCCGTCCGGCCGCCAACGGGAAGATCTCGCTCAGGGCGAAGGCGAACGTCGACGGTACGTGGCGCCTCCGGTACTACGGGGACGCCACGCACTTCACGTCGCCGTTCTCGTGGGCCGACTACGTCGACGTGCGCTGATCGACGTGGGCCGAGTCGACGTGCACTGATCGACACGCGCTGATCGACTCTCGTGAAACGCCCGAGGGCGGCACCCCCTGGTGGGGGTGCCGCCCTCGTTCGCGTTCAGCGATGAACAACCGATCCCGGGGGATCAGAAGTCCATGTCACCGCCCGGCATGCCGCCGCCGGCCGGCGCGGACGCCTTCTCCGGCTTGTCGGCGATGACGGCCTCGGTGGTGAGGAACAGCGCGGCGATCGACGCGGCGTTCTGCAGCGCGGAGCGCGTGACCTTCGCCGGGTCGATGATGCCCTCGGCGATGAGGTCGACGTACTCGTTGGTCGCGGCGTTCAGGCCGTGGCCGACGGGCAGGTTGCGGACCTTCTCCGCCACGACGCCGCCCTCAAGGCCGGCGTTGACCGCGATCTGCTTCAGCGGGGCCTCAAGGGCCAGCTTCACGATGTTCGCGCCCGTGGCCTCGTCGCCCGAGAGGTCGGCCTCAAGCTTCTCGAAGACCGAGGAAGCCTGGAGCAGGGCCACGCCACCGCCGGCGACGATGCCCTCCTCGACGGCCGCCTTCGCGTTGCGAACGGCGTCCTCGATGCGGTGCTTGCGCTCCTTGAGCTCGACCTCGGTCGCGGCACCGGCCTTGATGACCGCAACACCGCCGGCGAGCTTCGCCAGGCGCTCCTGCAGCTTCTCGCGGTCGTAGTCGCTGTCCGAGTTCTCGATCTCGGCGCGGATCTGGTTCACGCGACCGGCGACCTGCTCGCTGTCACCGGCACCGTCGACGATGGTGGTCTCGTCCTTGGTGATGACGACCTTGCGGGCGCGGCCCAGCAGGTCGAGGCCCGCGTTCTCCAGCTTCAGGCCGACCTCCTCGGAGATGACCGTGCCGCCGGTGAGGATGGCGATGTCGTTCAGCATGGCCTTACGACGGTCGCCGAAGCCCGGGGCCTTGACCGCGACGGACTTGAAGGTGCCGCGGATCTTGTTGACGACCAGGGTCGACAGGGCCTCGCCCTCGACGTCCTCGGCGATGATCAGCAGGGGCTTGCCCGACTGCATGACCTTCTCCAGGAGCGGGAGCAGGTCCTTCACCGAGGAGATCTTGGAGTTGACGATGAGGAGGTACGGGTCGTCGAGCGACGACTCCATGCGCTCCATGTCGGTGGCGAAGTACGCCGAGATGTAGCCCTTGTCGAAGCGCATACCCTCGGTGAGCTCCAGCTCCAGACCGAAGGTCTGGGACTCCTCGACGGTGATGACGCCTTCCTTGCCGACCTTGTCCATCGCCTCGGCGATGAGCTCGCCGATCTGGGTGTCGGCGGCGGAGATGGAGGCCGTGGAAGCGATCTGCTCCTTGGTCTCGACATCCTTCGCCTGCTCGAGCAGGGCGCCGGAGACGGCCTCGACGGCCTTCTCGATACCGCGCTTGAGGGCCATCGGGTTGGCACCGGCCGCCACGTTGCGCAGGCCCTCGCGGACGAGCGCCTGGGCGAGAACGGTGGCCGTGGTCGTACCGTCGCCGGCGACGTCGTCCGTCTTCTTGGCGACTTCCTTGACCAGCTCGGCGCCGATCTTCTCGTACGGGTCCTCGAGCTCGATCTCCTTGGCGATGGAAACACCATCGTTGGTGATCGTGGGGGCGCCCCACTTCTTCTCGAGGACGACGTTGCGACCCTTGGGGCCGAGGGTGACCTTGACGGCGTCAGCGAGCTGGTTCATGCCGCGCTCGAGACCGCGCCGGGCCTCCTCGTCGAACGCGATGATCTTGGCCATGTGAAGTGGTCCTCCCGGACATGGGGTGGATAACGCTCCAGGACCGCGCCGACGCCCGCGACGGACGGCCTCCGCAACTCCGCGTGGTTCCTTGCCCCACCCGGCCGGCGGCCTCGTCTGCCCGATCCTCGTAGCACTCTCACCTTCCGAGTGCTAACGCCAATGATTAGCACTCGCCCTAGGAGAGTGCAAGCGACTCTCGATGATCGGGATGCAGGGCAGGGGGTGACGGAAGGGGCGCGAGAGGGGCGCGAGAAGGGTCCGGGAACGCACGAGGGGTCCGCATCCCCTCAGGGATGCGGACCCCTCGACGGCGTTGCGTCGGTGGCCGATCGCGCCGCGCTCAGACGGCGAGCTTGACCATGTCCGCCTGCGGACCCTTCTGGCCCTGCGAGATCTCGAACTCGACTCGCTGTCCCTCTTCGAGGCTGCGGTAGCCATCCATCTGGATCGCGCTGTAGTGGACGAAAACATCCGCACCACCGTCGACCGCGATGAAGCCGTAGCCCTTCTCCGCGTTGAACCACTTGACGGTGCCCTGAGCCATGCCTAACTCCCCTATTACTGTGGCCCTTGCGCGGGACCGCACTTCGCGGACCCGGGTCAGACCCTGCGCCGGAACGCGTCGACCGCCGCTGAATGTATCTGCCCAACTGCCCTCTGCAACAGGTCAATCGAGCGAGAATTCTGGGCGTCACGGAAAGGCGAATTGGGGAGAATCCCTTGAGTTACGGGGCAAGTCGGGCCCGGCAAAGCGTGCAGAGGGTACACATCGCACACGCACTTTGGCTGCTTCTTGTCGTGCGGGGACGCATTCTCATATGCGCCCGGCATGAGCAGCGGAGGGGACTTCCCCAACTCTACCGCGCTCAACCCTGCAGAATTGCCCCTTCCGCTTTATGGCGCGGAAGGGGCAATTCAAGAAAGACGGGACAGATGACGGCTCAGCAGCCGTCGGCACCGCGCACGATGGTCAGCCTCCGGCGACGGCCGGGATGATCGAGACGCCGGCGCCGGCCGGGGTGGCCGTCTCCAGGCCCTGCTCGAAGCGGACGTCGTCGTCGTTCACGTAGACGTTGACGAAGCGGCGCAGCTTGCCCTGGTCGTCCAGGACGCGGGCGGAGATGCCCGTGTGGTTCTTCTCCAGGTCCGCGATGACCTCGGCGAGGGTCGCGCCCTCGGCCTGGACCTCGGACTGGCCGCCCGTGTAGGTGCGGAGGATGGTGGGGATGCGGACGTTCACGGCCATGTCTTCGTAACCTTTCAGAGGGCCAGGCCGGCGTCGCGGAACGCGTCGAGGCTCGGGCGGATGGTGGCGGTCGCCTGAGAGGTGTCGGCCACCGCGTCCAGGGTCTTGAGTCCGTCGCCGGTGTTGAGGACGACGGTGGTGAGGTTCGGGTCGATCAGCCCGTTCTCGACGAGCTTCTTCGCGACGCCGACCGTCACGCCGCCCGCGGTCTCGGCGAAGATGCCCTCGGTCTCGGCGAGGAGCTTGATCGCGTCCACGACCTGCTCGTCGTTGACGTCCTCCACGGCGCCGCCGGTGCGGCGGGCGATGTCGAGGACGTACGGGCCGTCGGCCGGGTTGCCGATCGCGAGCGACTTGGCGATCGTGTTCGGCTTCTGGGGCCGTACGACGTCGTGCCCGGCCTTGAAGGCCACCGACACCGGGGAGCAGCCCTCGGCCTGGGCGCCGAAGATCTTGTACGGCTTGTCCTCGACGAGGCCGAGCTTGATGAGCTCCTGGAGACCCTTGTCGATCTTGGTGAGCTGGGAGCCGGAGGCGATCGGGATGACGAGCTGGTCGGGGATGACCCAGCCGAGCTGCTCGCAGATCTCGTACGCCAGCGTCTTGGAGCCCTCGCCGTAGTACGGGCGGAGGTTGACGTTGACGAAGCCCCAGCCCTCGCCCAGCGGGTCGCCGATGAGCTCGGAGCAGAAGCGGTTGACGTCGTCGTAGTTGCCCTCGATGGCGACGAGGTCACCGCCGTAGACACCGGCCATGACGACCTTGCCCTGCTCCAGGTCGTGCGGGATGAACACGCAGGAGCGGAACCCGGCGCGGGCGGCGGCGGCGCCGACGGCGCCGGCCAGGTTGCCGGTGGAGGAGCAGGAGAGGGTGGTGAAGCCGAAGGCGCGGGCGGCCTCGATGGCCTGGGCGACGACCCGGTCCTTGAAGGAGTGGGTCGGGTTGCCGGAGTCGTCCTTGACGAAGAGCTTGCCGGGGGCGACGCCGATCTCGCGGGCGAGGTTGTCGGCCTGGACGAGCTTGGTCCAGCCCGGGTTCAGGTTCGGCTTGTCGGCGACGTCGGCGGGGACGGGCAGCAGGGGGGCGTAGCGCCAGATGTTGGCGGGGCCGGCCTCGATCTGCTTGCGCAGTGCCTCGGGGTCACCGGTGGGGAGGTCGTACGCGACTTCGAGCGGTCCGAAACAGAGTTCACAGGCGAAGATCGGGCCGAGTGCGAACTTTTCACCGCATTCGCGACAGGAGAGCCCGGACGCGGGACCGAGGTCGACCGAAGTGGCGGGGGTAACAGTCTGTACAGCCATGGAGGCGAGGCCCTTTCTCCTCATCTTTCGCATGACGAATTTTTCGCCATGCGACGGATTTGGCACCTTCCCTAGCCGGGAGCCTCGCTGGAGGACGAGTAACCGACTGGAGGGTTGCCGGGGCTTCAACGGGCCGTTTCCCTCTGCCCCTCTGGATGAGCGGTATTCGATTGTGAAGCGCGGTGAACTTTCGTTCCTGCGCTCCGGCGCGGGCGGCACCCCGACGTGCATCGGGCATCCGCGTTGTTCAAGACTGTAACCGAAGGCCCGGACGCTTGGACCGGCCGTCCGAACCGCGAGATGGAGATCACGTGCTGGAAGAGGTGGAGCGCTGGCTGGACCGGCGGTCCTGGTCCGTGGAGGACCGGCCGCTGGAGCGAATCCTCGCCGCCAAGCGAAACACGAAGGTCAGCGTCGTCCTGCCGGCGCTGAACGAGGAGGCGACGGTCGGTGACATCGTCGCCGTGATCCGGCGCGAGCTGATGTCGGAGGCGGTGCCGCTCGTCGACGAGCTCGTGGTGATCGACTCGGGCTCCACGGACCGTACGGCGGAGGTGGCGGCGGCGGCCGGGGCGCGGGTGGTCGCGCGGGACGCGATACTCCCGCGGATACCGGCCGTGCCGGGCAAGGGCGAGGTGCTGTGGCGGTCACTGATGGTGACCACCGGGGACGTCGTGTGCTTCGTGGACGCCGACCTGCGGGACTTCTCCGCGGACTTCGTGACGGGGATCGTGGGCCCGCTGCTCACCGATCCGGACGTCGACTTCGTGAAGGCGATGTACGACCGTCCCTTCGGCCCCGAGTTCAACGGGCTCGCCTCCGGCAAGACCGCTGGTCAGGGCGGTCGGGTGACGGAGCTGGTGGCGCGCCCGCTGCTGAATCTGCACTGGCCGCAGCTGGCCGGTTTCGTGCAGCCGCTCGGCGGTGAGTACGCGGCCCGCCGCTCGCTGCTCGAACAGCTGCCCTTCCCGGTCGGTTACGGGGTGGAGCTGGGGCTGCTCGTGGACGCCCTGCACACGGTGGGTCTGGACGCGCTCGCACAGGTGGACGTGGGGGTGCGCAAGCACCGGCACCAGGACGGTCTCGCGCTGGGCCGGATGGCGGCGGCGATCTACCGGACGGCGCAACTGCGGCTCTCGCGGGGCCATCTGGTGCGGCCGCGGCTGACCCAGTTCGAGCGGGGCGAGAAGGGCTTCGAGCCGCGGACGTACGACGTGGACACGGAGGAGCGGCCGCCGATGGCCGACATCGCGGAGTACGCGCACCGCCGCGTGGCCTGACCGCGTGGCCTGACCGCGTGGCGTAACGCCCCATGATGATCCGCTTTGCCTACATTGCCCTTTTATGTGCTTCAGACAACAACACCTGGGCAGGGTGCTCGCGGCCGTCGCGGCCGTAGGACTGGCGGCGGGCTCGCTCGCCTTCACCGCGGCGGGGCCGGCCGCGGCGGATGTGGTCGAGCCCTTCGGCAAGCGGTACGCCGAGTCGCTGTACGGCGACTTCACCACGATCGGCAACACGGTCATGGGCTGCCCGGCCGCCCCCGCCGACCTGGCCGCCCGCTGTGCGACCGCGGCGAGCGGCCAGGGCTCGGACAACAACAACACCTTCGTGATGCGGCGGATCGACGCGGGCGGCACCGGCGGCGGTCACGGTTCGAGCACCGGCCACGTGCGGATCCCGGCGGGCGCCGAGGTCGCGTACGCCCGGCTCTTCTGGGGCGGCAACGACGGCACGTACAAGGGTCCGAGCGGGGCGCGGCTGAAGCGCTGCGACATCTCCGGCACGGATGTCGAGCCCTCGCCCGGCGACCCGACGACCACCGCCCCGCTGATCAAGGTCGGCGCGGCCGCGGCGTCCCCGGTCTCGATCGACAGCATGGTCGCCGACCCGGCCGACACCAACGGCCCGCACTACTACACGGGCGAGTCGGACGTGACCGCCGCCTTCGCGGGCGTCTCGGGGACGGACGCGCAGGTGACCGTCGGCAACATCTGGGCGGCCGACGGCAAGGGCTGCGTGGCGGGTTGGTCGCTGACCGTCGTCCACAAGTTCCCCGGCCCGGATCCGGTCCGCGCCCCCGAGCGGCGCAACGTGTACGTCTACGGCGGCCATGTCCTGCAGCGTTCGACCTCCCCCGCCACCACGATCACCGTGGACGGCTTCCACCGGAGCGGCGGCAAGGCGCGGGCCGGCATCACCGCGTACGAGGGCGACTGGAACACCCCGGGGGACACCTTCCTCGTCGACGGCAAGAACGTCACCGAGGCCCACACGGGCAACACCGACAACTTCTTCGTCAGCGAGGACGACGGCGCCGTCACCCCCAAGCTGATCAACAACCTGAGCATCGACGCCAAGGCCTTCGACATCCCCGACGGCGCCATCCCCCAGGGCGCGACCTCGGCCGACCTGACCTTCGCCACCCGCGGCGACACCTACGTGCCCTCCGCGCTCGCCTTCTCCGTACCGGTCCCCGACCTGGAGATCACCAAGACGGCGAGCCCGCGCACGGTGAAGCCGGGCGACACCCTCACGTACACGATCACCGCGAAGAACATCGGCACGCTCGACTACCCGAACGCCACGTTCGGCGACGATCTGACCGGGACCCTCGACGACGCCGACTACAACGGTGACGTGAAGACGACCCTGGGCAGGGCGACGTACACGGCGTCGAAGATCGGGTACGTGGGGACCGTCCCGGCCGGGAAGACGGCGACCGTCACCTACTCGGTGAAGATCAAGAACCCGCCGACGGGCGACGGGAAGCTCCGCAACAGCGTGGAGGTGGAGACACCCCGCTCCAACTGCGGAGACGGCAGCCAGGACCCGGCGTGCACGGTGACCCCGGCGATCGAGAAGCCGAAGCCGACACCCAGCCCGACCCCGACGCCGACCCCGGTGGGTCCCACGCCCACCCCCACGCCCACTCCGACGCCGGTGGACCCCACGCCGACCCCGACGCCGGTGGACCCCACCTGGGCCCCGGCCCCCGTCGAGTCCTCCCCCGCTCCCCCGGCCCCCGGGCCGCACGGGAACGGCGGCGACTCGATGGCCGAGACCGGCGGCAACGGTGAGCGGCTGTGGCTGCTCGGCGCGCTCGGGCTCGCCCTCGCGGCGACGGGCGTGGTGGCGAAGGCGGCGATGCGCGGCCGACGCGAGAACTGACGGCCGCCCGGAGGTCCGGCCACCCTCCGTGGCCGGATCCACCCGTCTCGTATACGTACGTTTGAGCGTTTACGGGACGGGCTAGGTTCGCCCCATGGCTTCTGTTCTTGTGGCATCCAATCGAGGCCCCGTCTCGTACGTGCTCGGCGAGGACGGTGAGCTCGACGCCCGCAGGGGCGGCGGCGGCCTGGTCTCCGGGCTGAGCGCCGTCTCCTCGCAGGACAGCCTGTGGGTGTGCGCGGCGCTCGGCGAGGGCGACCGGGAGGCCGTCCGGCGCGGGATCGGCGAGCCGGGCGTACGGATGCTGGACATCGACCCGGACGTGTACGCCGACGCGTACAACGGCATCGCGAACTCGGTGCTGTGGTTCCTCCACCACCACCTGTACGACATCCCGCGCGAGCCGGTCTTCGACGCGGCGTTCCGGCGCCGCTGGGCGTCCTACCGCGCCTACAACCGCGCCTTCGCCGAGGCCCTGGCCGCCGAGGCGGACCGGGGCGCGGCGGTCCTGGTGCAGGACTACCACCTGGCGCTCGTCCCCGGGATGCTGCGGGAGCTCCGCCCCGACCTGCGGATCGGGCACTTCACCCACACCCCCTGGGTGTCCTCCGAGTACCTGCGGATGGTGCCGGACGACATCGTCGAGGAGCTGCTGTGGGGCATGCTCGGCGCGGACGAGCTGGGCTTCCACACCTGGGGATGGGCCTCGTTCTTCATCGGCTGCTGCTCCCAGCGGGACGACTCGACCGGCATGGCCCAGGGGGTATGGCCGAGCGGTGACCCCTGGCACGGGGTGGAGTGGCGCCGCCACGGCGTCGGGAAGGGTCGCACCCGCGTTCGGGCGTACCCCCTGGGTGTGGACGGCGACGAGCTGCGGGCCCTCGCGTACCGCCCGGAGGTGGACGAGCGGCTGGCCCGGCTCCGCGAAGAGGTCGGCGGCCGGAAGACCATCGTCCGCGTCGACCGCACGGAACTGTCGAAGAACATCCTGCGCGGCCTGCTCGCCTACCGTGAGCTGCTCACCGTCCACCCCGAGTGGCGCGACCGGGTGGTCCACCTGGCCTCGGCGTACCCCTCCCGGCAGGACCTGGCCTCGTACCGGGAGTACACGGCCTCGGTGACGGAACTGGCCGAGGAGATCAACGCCGAGTTCGGCACGGCCGACTGGCAGCCGGTCGTCGTCTCCGTGGAGGACGACTTCACCCGCTCCCTGGCCGCCTACCGCCTGGCCGACGTGGCCCTGGTGAACCCGGTGCGCGACGGCATGAACCTGGTCGCGAAGGAGATACCGGTGGTCTCGGAGGCGGGCTGCGCGCTCGTCCTGTCGACGGGCGCGGGCGCGTACCGGGAGCTGATGCGCGACGCGCTCACCGTGAACCCCTACGACGTGTCGGAGACCGCGGAGGCCCTCCACACCGCCCTGTCGATGCCGGCGGCCGAGCGCGCCGACCGCTCGAAGCGCCTCGCGGCGGCGGCGACGGCCCTGCCCCCGCAGCGCTGGTTCCTGAACCAGCTGGAGGCCCTGAGGGAGGGCTAGGGGGTGTCTTGTCGATCACGCCGCGAGCCCGGCCTGATCGGCAAGACACACCCTAGGTATGCGTTCCCACCCGCGGGGAGTCCCTCCGCTCACGCCCCCACGCCGCCAGTGGTTCGAGGGCGTCGTTGAGGCGGATGCCGTCCTTCGTGAGGGCGTACTCGACGCGGGGCGGGACCTCCTCGTGGGAGACGCGGTCCACGATGCCGTCCGCCTCCAGCTCCCGCAGGTGCGAGGCGAGGACCTTCTCCGTGATGCCCGGGACGAGTCTGCGCAGCTCCCCGAAGCGGCGGTGCGGCCGCTCGTGGAGCGCCCAGAGGATGAGCACCTTCCACTTGCCGCCGATGACCTCCATGGCGGCGTCGATCCCGCAGACGTGCCCGTCCCCGGCTCCGGGCCGATTCAGCGTCGCCATGCGCCACCCCTCCTGACCTGTTCGCTCACCTCAGGGTAACCACCCACTTCCAAGTGGGTACTTGAGCAGGTCAGGGGCCTGAAGCAGCCTGGTGGTCATGACAGCGAACACGATCGAGAAGACCCCCGTCACCCTGCTCGGCCTCGGCGCGATGGGCACCGCGCTCGCCCGCACCTGGCTCGCCGCCGGCCACCCGCTCACCGTCTGGAACCGCACCGCGGCCCGCGCCGCGCCGCTCGCCGCCGAGGGCGCGAGGACGGCCGGCACCGCTGCCGAGGCGGTCACGGCGAGCGATCTGATCATCGTCTGCCTGCTGGACGACGCCTCGGTCGAGGAGGCGCTCGCCGACGCCGACCTGGCCGGAAAGGACCTGGTGAACCTGGTCACCGGCACCCCCGCCCAGGCCCGCGCCCGCGCCGCGTGGGCCGAGGCGCGGGGCGCCCGCTACCTGGACGGCGGCATCATGGCCGTACCGCCGATGATCGGGGTCCCGGAAGCCGGCGGCTACGTCTTCTACAGCGGCTCGCGAGCCCTCTTCGAGCAGTACGAGAAGGCCCTGGCCGTCCCGGCGGGCGCCACGTACGTCGGCGAGGACCCGGGCTTCGCGGCCCTCCACGACGTGGCCCTGCTCAGCGCCATGTACGGGATGTTCGCCGGGGCGGCACACGCCTTCGCCCTGATCCGCGAGGAGGACATCGACCCCGTCGCCTTCGCCCCGCTGCTCGCCGGCTGGCTCACCGCGATGGCCCCGTCGGTCCACGGAACGGCACGGCGGCTGAGCAGCGGCGACCGCACCACGGACGTCGTGTCGAACCTGGCGATGCAGGTGGCCGGCGTCCCCACCTTCCTGGACACCGCCGAAGGACAGGGCGTCAGCCCCGAACTGATCGCCCCCTACTTCGAGTTGATGCGCCGACGGCTCGACATCGGCAGCGGCGAGGAGGACCTGACGGGCATCGTGGACCTGCTGGTACGGAAGGGCTGAGCGCCCTACCCTGATCACCGCGTGACGCGGCCACCGCCCGGCACGACCACGGCGGAGGGGAAACGCTCGTGCAGGCGGATGGGACGGGGGCCGCGCGCCCCGGCGACCGGATCGGTCCGTACACCGTGCTCACGGAGCTGGCCGGCGGTGGCATGGGCCGCGTCTACGTGGCCCGGTCCCCCGGCGGCCGTACCGTCGCCGTCAAAACCCTGCTGGCCGCCTCCTACGGCGGCACCGTCGCCGACGCGGACCGCCGCCGCTTCACCCGCGAAGTGGCGCTCGCCCGGCGCGTACGCGGTCCGTTCACCGCCGGTGTCGTCGACGCCGACGCCGACGCGCCCGTCCCCTGGATGGCCACCGAGTACATCCCGGCACCCTCTCTCGGCGAACTGGTGGCCACCCAGGGACCGTTACCCCCGGCCGCGCTGCCCTGGATCGCGGCCGGAACGGTGGAGGCCCTGATCAGCATCCACTCCGCCGGGCTCGTCCACCGCGACATCAAGCCCTCGAACATCCTGCTGCCCGAGGACGGCCCCCGGGTCATCGACTTCGGCATCTCCCAGTCGGCCGACCTCACCCGCACCCGGAGCGCGCTCGGAACCCTCGGCTTCGTCGCGCCCGAGCAGGCCCGCGGCGAGCCGACCACCACGGCGTCCGACGTCTTCTCGCTGGGTGCCACCCTCTTCCACCTGGCCACGGGCCGCAGCCCCTACCGGGACGCGGGCCGGGGCACCGCGATGGAACAACTGGTCCGCGCGGCCGAGGCCGACCTCGACCTGAAAGATCTGCCCGTCGAGCTGGAAGCCCTGATCCTTCCCTGCCTCGACGCGGATCCGGCCCGGCGCCCCACGGCGGACGACCTGCTGACCCGGGTCGGCCCCGATCTCGCCGCACGTCCCCGGGCGCGCGGCGCCACCGACTGGCTCCCGCGGGGCTGGTCCGCCGCCATCGAACAGCACCGCGGCCGCCGCACCGAGCAGCCCGACACCGCCCGACCGCCCATCGAGCCCCACCCGCCCCGGCCGCGCACCGAACCCGACCAGCCCCGGCCGCCCGTCGAGCACGACCCGACCCAGCGGAACAGCGAGCCCGGCCCGCCCCAGCGGCACATCGCGCCCGACGCGGCCGCGGAGTTCATGCCCCACGCGCCGACCGACACCCTGGGCCCGGCGAGCCAGACACCTCCACTCCCCCGCCGACGCCGCCGGGGGCTGTGGATCGGGGTGGCCCTCGCCGGGCTGATCGCCGCCGGCGGCGTCTACGCGGCACCGCTCCTGCACGGCAACGATCCCGGGCCGGTACGGCAGGGCCTCCGCCTGGCACTGGTGGAGCACGTGGAGTCCGGGAAGTGCGCGGACCCGCCGTCGCGCGCCTACTACTCCGAGGAACTGAAGAGCTGCTACCGCGTCTCCGACTGGGAGGCGGAAAGCATGAGTGTCGGGCAGCTGCGGCAGGTGAACGCCCCGTACGACGAGAGCGCCGGACGGTGGAAGGTCCAGATGACGTTCGACGACGCCGACACCCAGCGGTTCACGCGCCTCACCGGTAGAGCGGCGCAACGCCCGGCTCCGCAGAACCAGATCGCCTTCGTCCTCGGCGACCGGCTGATCAGCGCGCCCATCATCATCGGCGCCATCACCTCCAGCACGGTGGACGTCACCGGCGACTACACGCAGGCCGAAGCGGAGGCGCTGGCCCGGGAACTCGGGGACCGCTGAGCCCGAGGGCAGGGCCCGGGCCGTGCCCGTCCACGGGCCGGGCCGGGACTCTCCGGACCCGTGCCAGCCGCCGCGAGCCCGGCCTGATCGACAAGACACCCCCTAGCCCTCCCGTACGGCCTCCGCGAGCGCCGCGAGGAAGCCGACCACTCCCGGCGGGCCCGCGACCGCGAGGTCCGCGCGGTCGGACAGTTCCGGGACCTCCGTGGAGCCGCTGCAGACCAGGAGGCCCGGGGTGCCGTCGGAGCGGAGTTTCTCGACGGCGGCGAAGGCGGGCAGGTCGCCCAGGTCGTCGCCCGCGTAGAGCACGGACCCGGCGCCGACCTCCCGTACGTACTCCGCGAGCGCGACGCCCTTGTCCATGCCCGGGGGGCGCAGCTCCAGGACCATCCTGCCGGGTTCCAGGACGAGGCCGTGATGGGTGGCGAGGTCGCCCAGGGGGCCCTTGAGGGCCTCGAAGGCGCCTTCGGGGTCGAGGGCGCGGCGGGTGTGGACGGCGACCGCGCGGCCCTTCTCCTCGATCCAGACGCCCGGCCAGGCGCCGGCCCGGTCGAGGAAGCCGGGGAGTTCGGCGCGGACGGAGGCCACTCCGGGGTGCGGGGCGGCGGCCTTGACGGTGCCGGTGACGGCGTCCCAGCGTTCGGCGCCGTAGTGGCCGAGGACGACGAGGTGGTCCAGGCCGGGGACGCCGGCGAAGCCGCCGTACCGGACGGCGACCCCGGCGGGGCGGCCGGTCACGACGGCGACGGAGGCGACCTCGGGGGCGAGTGCGGCGAGCGCCTCGACGGCGCCGGGGTGGGCGCGGGCCTGTTCGGGGTCGGGGACGATCTCGGCGAGGGTGCCGTCGAAGTCGAGGGCGACGACGGCCTTCGCGGGCCGCGCGAGGAGCGCGGCCAGACCGTCGCGGCCGGCGGATGTGGTCGGGTGCGGGAGGCTGCTGACCATGCTCACGACCCTACCGACGCGAGGCGCCCGCGTCAGGGGCACGAACGAGACGGGCCGGGCGCTCAGCGTCTGCGTTGCTTCTCCTCGCGGACCCGGCGGAGCCGGTTCACCGTCACCGGGTCGTGGGCGAGGGCGCGCGGGTCGTCGAGGAGGGCGTTGAGCAGCTGGTAGTAGCGGGTCGGGGAGAGCCCGAGGCTCTCGCGGACCGCGCGTTCCTTGGCGCCGGGTCCGGGCCAGGAGCGGCGCTCGACGGCGAGGAGGGCCTGCTCGCGCTCACCGAGCCCGCCCTCGTCGCCGTCCGCTGCTTCCCGCTCTTCGGTCATACGAACAACCTATTACCCGGCGCTCCGCGGTGCCGTCGCCCGCCCGGCCCGCCCAGCACACCGGGCGCCGTCGCCCGCCCGGCCCGCCCCGTGCTCCGGGGTGCCGTCGCCCGACCTACTCGGCGTTCTCCGCGGCCGTCGCCGCACGGCCGATCGCGCCGAGGACCTCGGCGGGCCGGCCGGCCGGGGTGACGGCCTTGCCGATGTTCTGCTTGACGTTCTCGCTGACCTTGGCCCAGGACGTCTTGCCGACCGGCGGGAGCTGGCTGTCCGGGAGGGTCTTGAGGAAGACGCGCAGGTTGGCGTGCTCGGGCTCGGTCTCCATGCGGGTGGAGGCGGTGACGGTGACCGGCAGGAGGTCGTTGTCGCCGGCGAACTTCAGGACGTTCTCGTCGGAGAAGATGAAGTTGAGGAAGTCGCCGATCTCCTTGCGGTGACCGTTCTGCTTGAAGCCCATGATCCAGTCGGCGACGCCCATCGCGGCCTTGGCCTGGCCGTCGGCGCCGGGGAGCGGGACCTGGCCGACCTCGACGCCCTTCTTGGCGGCTTCCTTCAGGAGCGAGGGGTGGCCGTTGAGCATGCCGACCTCGCCGTTCGCGAAGGAGGCGAACGCGGCCTTGCGGTTGAGCTTGCCGGGGGCGACGGGTCCGGTGAGGCCCTTGCCGACGAGGTTGGTCTTGAGCCATTCGAAGGTCTTGACGTTGGCGTCGGAGTCGACCGAGTAGTGGTCGGTGCCGTCGGTCCAGCCACCGCCGCCGCTGAGCAGCCACATCAGGGCCTCGGCCTGGGCCTCCTCGGGTCCGAGGGGCAGCGCGAAGGGGGTGCGGACACCGTTGTCCTTCAGCTTCCCGGCGGCCGCGGCGAGCTCGTCCCAGGTGGTGGGGGCCTTGACGCCGGCGTCCTCGAAGAGGGCCTTGTTGTAGAACAGCGGCCGGGTGGAGGCGACGAAGGGCAGGCCGTACTGGGTCCGCTTGTGCTCACCGGCCGCGACGAGCGGCGGGAGGAAGTTGGACTGGACGGGTATGGAGAGCATCTCGTCGGCGGCGTAGAGGTCGCCGGCGGCCGCGTAGTCGGCGTAGGCGCCGATCTGCGCGATGTCGGGGGCCTCGTCGGCCTCGACCATCTCGGCGACCTTGCGGTCGACGTCGTCCCAGGACACGACCTGCACCTCGACCTTGACGCCGGGGTGCTTGGCCTCGAACGCGGCGACGAGGTCGGTCCAGTACTTCTTGGTGCTGTCGCCACCGTTGAGGTCGTAGTCGGCGGCGACCAGTCTGAGGGTCACGTCACCGGAGTCGCCTCCGAGGGAGCCACAGCCGGCGACCGTGGCGGTCAGTCCGAGTGCGGCGACGGCCGCGGTCAGTCCAAGGAATCGTCGCCGCTCCACGGCTTCATCCACCTTTTGCTCGTCGTTGAGCTGCATCGAGCCGCACGTTTGCTCTGCGCAGGGCCGTAAGTCTCTCCCGCGCGCGGGTATGAGGTCTACACCACTCGGGTATCACTTCCGCAACGCCAGGGGGATGAAAAGCCCATGCCGGACCCGGGGTGGACCCATGGTGGACCCATGGCGACTCCCGAATTTGTATCCGTACGCAACAATCCTCGGCAGTGGACTAGACCTTTTGGGTCTCCGCGCGCCAAACTGTCACTCGTGAGACACGTCATCGCCCTGGATGTGGGCGGCACCGGTATGAAGGCCGCCCTCGTCGGGGCGGACGGCACCCTGCTCCACGAGGCGCGCCGCGCCACCGGGCGCGAGCGCGGCCCCGAGGCCGTCGTGGAGACCATCCTCGGCTTCGCCGAAGATCTCCGGGCCCTCGGCCAGGAGCGGTACGGCGAGCCCGCCGCGGCCGCCGGCGTCGCCGTCCCCGGCATCGTCGACGCGGAGAACGGCATCGCCGTCTACGCAGCCAACCTCGGCTGGCGCGACGTTCCCATGCGCGAACTCCTCAGCGAAAGACTCGACGGCGTCCCCGTCGCCCTCGGCCACGACGTCCGCACCGGCGGCCTCGCCGAAGGCCGTATCGGCGCGGGCAACGGCGCCGACCGCTTCCTCTTCGTGCCCCTCGGCACCGGCATCGCCGGAGCCATCGGCATCGGCGACCGCATCGAGGCCGGCGCCCACGGCTACGCCGGCGAGATCGGCCACATCGTCGTCCGCCCCGGCGGCACCGCCTGCGGCTGCGGCCAGCGCGGCTGCCTGGAGCGGTACGCCTCCGCCTCCGCCGTCTCCCAGGCCTGGGCCGAGGCGAGCGGCGACCCGGACGCCGACGCCGCCGACTGCGCCAAGGCCGTCGAATCCGGCGATCCCACGGCCGTCCAGGTCTGGCAGGACGCCGTCGACGCCCTCGCCGACGGCCTGGTCACCGCGCTCACCCTGCTGGACCCCCGCACGCTCATCATCGGTGGCGGGCTGGCCGAGGCAGGGGAAACCTTGTTCACACCACTTCGGGCCGCGGTGGAGGAGCGAGTCACGTTCCAGAAGCTGCCCGCCATCGTCCCGGCGGCCCTCGGGGACACCGCCGGATGCCTGGGCGCGGGCCTCCTCGCCTGGGACCTGCTCGCCGAACAGCGCCCCACCGACTCGGAGGTTTCCGCCTGATGGCCGATCACAAGGTTCTCGCCGGCGCACACGTCGTGCTGCCCACCGGAATCGTCGAGAACGGACGCGTGATCGTCGAAGGCGGCCGCATCACCGGCAGTGCGCCCGAGGGCGCCCCCACCGTCGACCTGACCGGCCACTGGCTCGTCCCCGGCTTCGTCGACATGCACAACCACGGCGGCGGCGGCGCGTCCTTCACCTCCGGCACCGTCGACGAGGTCCTCAAGGGCGTCCACACCCACCGGCTGCACGGCACCACCACCGTCGTCGCCTCCTTCGTCACCGGCGAGATGGACTTCCTCACCCAGCGGGCCGGACTGCTCTCCGAGCTCGCCGAACAGGGCGAGATCGCCGGCCTCCACTTCGAGGGCCCGTTCATCTCCCCCTGCCGCAAGGGCGCGCACGACGAGACGCTGCTCCGCGACCCCGACCCGGCCGACGTCCGCAAACTGATCGACGCCGCCCGCGGCCAGGCCAAGATGGTCACCCTCGCCACCGAGCTGCCCGGCGGCCTCGACTCCGTACGCCTGCTCGCCGAGCACGGCATCATCGCCGCCATCGGCCACACCGACGCCAGCTACGAGCAGACCGTCGAGGCCATCGACGCGGGCGCCACGGTCGCCACCCACCTCTACAACGCGATGCCCGCCCTCGGCCACCGCGCGCCCGGCCCGATCGCCGCCCTCCTGGAGGACGAGCGGATCACCGTCGAGCTCATCAACGACGGCACCCACCTCCACCCCGCCGCCCTGGAGCTCGCCTTCCACCACGCGGGCGCCGACCGCGTCGCCCTCATCACCGACGCCATGGACGCCGCCGGCTTCGGCGACGGCCGCTACATGCTCGGCCCCCTGGAGGTCGAGGTGAAGGACAGCGTCGCCCGCCTCGTCGAGGGCGGCTCCATCGCCGGCTCCACCCTCACCCTGGACCGGGCGTTCAAGCGCGCCGCCACCATCGACGGCCTCCCCGTCGAGTCGGTCGTCCAGGCCATCTCCGCCAACCCCGCCCGCCTGCTCGGGGTGTACGACCGCGTCGGCTCCCTCGAACCCGGCAAGGACGCCGACATCGCCGTCCTCGACGCCGAGTTCAACCTCAAGGGCGTCATGCGCAAGGGCGAGTGGATCGTCGACCCGACGGCCTGAGCACGCTCCTGATCCGGAGTCACACGGAAGCGCGGTGGGCCGGGGGTCTGGGCCTGCCGCCTTTCGTTTGGCATGATCAGTGCCCGTCGGAGCGCGCGTTCCACAGGACTTCACACGGAGTACGGAGGGTGGACAGGTGATTCTCACGGTCACCCTCAACACGGCGGTGGACCTGACCTACCGGGTCCCCGCCCTCGTCCCGCACGCCTCGCACCGGGTCACCCAGGTCATCGAACGCCCCGGCGGCAAGGGGCTCAACGTCGCCCGGGTCCTCGCCGCACTCGGCCACGAGACCGTCGCGACCGGCTTCGCGGGCGGCGCCACGGGTGCCGTGCTCCGCGAGCAGCTCGCCACGACCCCGGTCCGCGACGAGCTCGTCGACACCGCGGGTCCCACCCGCCGTACCGTCGCGATCGTCGACAACGCCACCGGCGACACCACCCAGCTCAACGAACCGGGCCCCACCGTCACCGCCGCCGAGTGGACCGTCTTCCGCACCCGCTTCACCGCGCTCCTGGACGGCGCCGCGGCGGTCGCCCTCTGCGGCAGCCTCCCGCCGGGCATCCACGTCGGCGCGTACGCGGAACTCGTCCGGCTCGCCCGCACCGCCGGAGTGCCCGTCCTCCTCGACACCAGCGGCGAACCACTGCGACGCGGCATCGCCGCCCGCCCGGACCTCGTCAAGCCCAACGCCGACGAACTCGCCCAGCTCACCGGCTCCCGCGACCCGCTGCGCGCGACCCGCGAGGCACGCGGCCGGGGCGCCCGCACGGTCGTCTCCTCGCTCGGCCCCGAGGGCCTGCTCGCCGCGACCCCGGAAGGCCTCTGGCGCGCGGCCCCGCCCGCGGCCGTGAAGGGCAACCCCACGGGCGCGGGCGACTCGGCCGTCGCCGGCCTGCTCTCGGGCCTGGTCGACGCCACACCGTGGCCCGATCGCCTGGCCCGCGCGGTCGCCCTCTCGGCGGCGACGGTCCTCTCCCCGGTGGCCGGCGAATTCGACCCGACGGCCTACGAGGAGCTGCTGCCCCGCGTGAAGGTCATCGAGGAGCCGGACCGGCCGTGACGGCAGGAGCAGCCGGTCCTACTCGGGCGGGGTCACTTCCAGCCAGTCGAGCAGCACGTCGCACTGATTGCCCGTCTCGCACGAGATCTTGATCTCGTTCTCGCCCTTCTGGAGATCGACCGGCGCCCAGGTGGTCTGCCAGTTCTTCTCCAGGTTCGGGTCCGTGGAGTGGACGAAGTTCTTCAGGCCGAGGGGCGAGGAGTTCGCCTTGCCGTTCACCGTCAGGGTGGCGTTGGCGTCCACGGCGGGGATGGCGTAGCGCACGGTCAGGCGGTACTTGCCCTCCGTCGGCATGTTCGCCTTCCAGGTCACCGAGGAACCGACCTGGTTGAAGCCCGCGACGTACGTGCCGTTCGAGCCCTCCGCGCCCTTGACGTCCGTGGCGAGTCCCGCACTGCCGCCCAGCTTCAGCGTCGCCGCGTCCTGCTTCGGGAGTTCGGCCGGGGTCTCGTCGGCGCTCGGCTCGGTGCTGGGCTCGCCCGAGGGCTGCACGGGCGCGGTCGTGGCGGTGCCGCCGGTGCCGGCCTGCTTGTCCTTGTCGTCGTCCTTGCCCGAGTTGGTGATCACGGCGGCCGCGATGCCGACCACGACGACCGCGACGACCGCGACGGCGCCGATGAGGATGCCCCGGGTGTTCGGGCCGCGACCGGAGCCGCCACCGTGGTGCTGCTGCGGCGGGACCTGCCGGGTCGGCGGACCGCCGTACGTCTCGGGGGCGGCGTACTGCGCCTGCGGCTGGCCGTACGGGGCCTGCTGCTGCGGCGGTACGTAGGGCTGCGCGTGCTGCTGGCCGCCCTGACCGCCGTACTGGCGCTCGCCGACCGTTCTGACCTGGTTGTACGAGGTCCGGGGCACACCGGGCTGAGCCGCGGCGGGGCCGGGGTAGCCGTAGCCGCCCCCACCCGGGGGCTGGGCGCCCGCGGCCTGACCGTCCTCGTACAGGTAGCCGAACGGGTCGTCGTTCTCGGGCTTGTTCGCGCCGTCGTTACCGGCAGCCATCCGGGTTCCTCTCCATGCTCGCCAGCCGTCGCCGACCGGCCGAGCCTACCTCGAACGGACCAGCCCCCGAAGCGGTCCCGGGCGTGTCAGGAGCCTCAGCCGGCGCGCCGGTGCACCTTGGCGCGGGAGCGTTTCTCCACGTACATCCGCTGGTCGGCGGAGTTCAGGACCTCTTCCACGGTCATCCCGCATTCGGCCCAGCCGATGCCGAAACTCGCACCCACCCGGACCGCCCGTCCGTCCACCCGGATCGGCGGAATGATCGCGTTCCGCAGGCGTACGGCCAGGTCGGCCGCGTCGGCCGCGCCGAGGCCGTCGGCCAGGACGACGAACTCGTCACCGCCGAGCCGGGCGACCGTGTCCCCGTCGCGGACCCCGGTGGTCAGACGGCGGGCGACCTCGATGAGGACCGCGTCACCGGTGTGGTGCCCGAAGCGGTCGTTGATCGACTTGAAGCCGTCGAGGTCACAGAAGAGGACGGCGAGACCCTTGGTGCCGTCGTCGATGTCACCGCCCGTGGGGGCGACGATGTGGACGTGGTGGTCGTACGGACCGACACCCGCCGGCTCGAAACCGAAGCCGTGCTCGTGTTCGTGCTCGTACGGCGACTCGTAACCGGAGTGACCTGCATGACCTGCGTGGCCCGACTGGCCGGTGTGACCGGCGTTGTAGCCGGAGTCGTAACCGCCGTCACGGCCCGTCTCGTAGCCGCCGTCCCGCCCCGACTCGTAGCCCCCGCCGTACCCCGCGGCCTGCTCCGCCGCCGCGTGCGCCGCCGGGCGCTCGCACAGCCGGGCGGAGAGCCGGGAGCGCAGCTCGGCACTGTTGGGGAGACCGGTGAGCGCGTCGTGCGAGGCACGGTGGGCGAGCTGCAGCTCGTGCCGCTTGCGCTCCTCGATGTCCTCGACGTGGGTGAGGAGGAAGCGGGGGCCGTCGGCCGCGTCGGCGACGACGGAGTTGCGGAGGGACACCCACACATACGTGCCGTCGCGCCGCCCGAGCCGCAGCTCGGCCCGGCCGCCCTCGGCGGAGGTCCGCAGCAGGGTCCCGATGTCCTCGGGGTGGACGAGGTCGGCGAAGGAGTAGCGCCGCATGGCGGCGGCCGGACGGCCCAGGAGACGGCACAGGGCGTCGTTGGTGCGCAGGAGGCGGCCGTGCTGGTCGCCGCCCATCTCGGCGATGGCCATGCCGGAGGGCGCGTACTCGAAGGCCTGCCGGAAGGACTCCTCGCTGGCGCGCAGCGCCTGCTGCTCCCGCTCCAGCCGGACGAGGGCGCGCTGCATGTTGGAACGGAGCCGGGCGTTGCTGATGGCGATCGCCGACTGGGAGGCGTACATCTGGAGCGCCTCCTGGCCCCAGGGGCCGGGGTGCCGGCCGTTGCGCGGGCGGTCGACGGATATGACGCCGAGCAGCTCACGGCCGGATCCGGACGCGTACATGGGGGCGTAGAGGCGGTCGTGCGGGTGCCACTCGTCCTCGAAACGAGGCGCGGGGCCGTCCGTGTGCCACTGGGGGACGTCGTCCTCCATCAGCACCCAGCCCTCGGTGTGCGGGATGAACCGCAGGTCGCCCCAGGCGGTCGCCATGGACAGGCGCCGCTCCCAGGAGGCGCGGGAGCCGACCCGGCCGGTGATCAGGGCCTCGGCGGCGGAGCTTCCGGCGAAGGCGGCGACGACGAGGTCACCGTCGGGGCGTACGAGGTTGACACAGGCCAGCTCGTAGTTGAGACCGGCGACCACACCGTCGGCGACGGTCTGCAGGGTGTCCGCCAGGCTGCGCGCAGTGTTGAGGTCCGCCACGACCTGATGCAGCTGCCGCAGGGTCGAGAGACGGACGTACGGCTCCGACTCGGTCTCCATCGCTCGCTCTCCCCGAGACCTCGACAGCAACTCCAGGGTTCTCATCGGCTTCGTGTTGCACTGTCACCGCCACTGAATCACAGCGAGCTGCGCACCCGGTACACAGGGTCAGCAAATACTCGCCTCTGTGACTCAAGTCACAGCAGGTCATGGCGGGTCGCGTAGGAATCCGGCCACCCACGGGTTCCGGCCGTCCGGGAGCTGTCTGACGAGGCCCGGGGGATGCCGTACGAGACCCCGCGAGGACGCTGGACGAGGCCCCGCGAGGTCGCCGTACGCGACGCCCCGGGGGGTGCCGTACGAGACCCGGGGGCGCCCTGCCGCCCCCGGGTCCTAGGACCGGCGAGGGGCACGGACTGGTCCCCCGGCCCGATGCGGCGCCCGGAGGGCCGGGGCTAGCGTGCGGGTGTGCTGCAGCAGACCCCCGCCTCGCCCCCCGTGTCCGATCTGGCCATCCCTCATGCTGAGGGGGTGAGCAACGACGAGTTCCGGGCGGCGATGTCCCGCCTCGCGGCCGGCGTGGTCCTGGTGACCGCGCACGACCCCGACGACGGCCCGCGCGGCGAGGACGTCGGCATGACCGCCACGGCCTTCGTGTCGGTCTCCCTCGACCCGCCCCTGGTCCTGGTCAGCCTGCGCAACGGCTCCCGCATGGACGACCTGCTCACCGACGTACCCGTCTGGGCGGTGTCGATCCTCGGCGAGAACCAGCGCCACATCGCCGGGCGCTTCGCCATGAAGAACCGGGTCAGCGACCGGCTGCTCTTCGCCGACCTGCCGTACACCCGAGGTGAGGAGAGCGGCGCCCCGCTCATGGGCGGCGCGCTGGCGACCCTGGAGTGCCGCACGGAGAGCCGCGTCGTGGCCGGCGACCACACGCTCGTGGTGGGCCGGGTCCTGACGGTCGGCGCCGTCGCACCCGCGGGCGGGCCGCTGACCTACTACCAGGGGAAGTACCGGCAGCTGTCCTGAGCCCGCTACGAAAGGCTCAGCCCCAGTCGCCGCGGGACTGACGCGTCCGCTTGGTCTCCGAGCGCTGCTTCTTCTCCCGCAGTCGGCGCTCGTTGATGCCGCGGGGGATCTTCGTCGGTCTGCGGGGCTTCGGCGGCGGAGCGGTCGCCTCGGCGAGAAGCGCGGCGAGGCGGACCGCGGCCGTCTCACGGTTGCGCCACTGGGAGCGGTGCTCCGAGGCGCGGACCGTCACGACACCGTTCACCAGACGACTGGCGAGACGCTCAAGGGCGCGGGCCTTCCACACCTCGGGCAGGGACTCGGTGGCCGCGAGGTCGAAGCGGAGCTCGACCTGGGAGTCGCTGGTGTTCACATGCTGTCCGCCCGGGCCCGACGAACGCGAGAAACGCCACTGGAGCTCGGCCTCGGGGAGCGAGACGGAGCCGCGGATGGGATACGGACCGGACATGCCCCCCATGTTCCCCGCAGGGGGCCATCGGAGTCATCCTGTTTTCGCCGGGAAGGCGCCGGGAACCGTGGGAGGGCGACACGCGTTTCTCCAGGCGAAGACATCACGATGAAAGGGACTTTCCATGGCTGTGAGCCTGTCCAAGGGCGGCAACGTCTCTCTGACCAAGGAGGCCCCGGGCCTCACCGCTGTCACCGTGGGCCTCGGCTGGGACGTCCGTACGACCACCGGCACCGACTTCGACCTCGACGCCTCGGCGATCGGCGTGGACCCGGCGGGCAAGGTCGCCTCCGACGCGCACTTCGTCTTCTTCAACAACAAGTCGACGCCGGACCAGACCATCGTCCACACCGGTGACAACCGCACCGGCGAGGGCGGCGGCGACGACGAGCAGATCAACGTCAACCTCGCGGCCCTCCCGCCGAACGTCGACAAGATCGTCTTCCCGGTCTCCATCTACGACGCGGTCAACCGCTCGCAGAACTTCGGCCAGGTGCGCAACGCGTACATCCGCATCGTCAACCAGGCCGGCGGCGCCGAGCTCGCCCGCTACGACCTCTCCGAGGACGCCGCCGTCGAGACCGCCATGGTCTTCGGCGAGCTGTACCGCAACGGCGCCGAGTGGAAGTTCCGCGCGGTCGGCCAGGGCTACGCCTCGGGCCTTGAGGGCATCGCCCGCGACTTCGGCGTCAACCTCTGACCGACGCCCCGCAGCACCCTTGAGCCCCGGCCGGGTTTCCCCGCCGGGGCTCTACCCTTGCCGCGTGATCGTCGAAGCCCTCGCGCCCAAGGCCCTGGAGGACGGTGCGGCCCTCCCGGGCCCGCTGCTCACCGAACTCACCGCGCTGTACGCCTCGAACGAGGAGTTCCAGCAGCTGAGCGGCGACTTCCCGGACCCGTCCGACATCCTCCCCGAACAGGTCGCGGCCGCCCTCGCCGACGAGTTCGCCCAGCCCACCGCCGAGGTCCTCCTGGCCCGCTCCGAGGGCCGGCTCGTCGCCGTCGCGATCACCCTCGGCCGCCACCCCGACCCGGCGGAACCGGAACCGTGGCTCGGGCTCCTGATGGTCCACGGGGACGAGCGGCGCGCGGGCCACGGCCGCCGCCTCGCCGCGTACGTCGAGGACCGCTTCCGCGCCGAGGGCCGCACCGGCCTGCGTCTCGCCGTCCTGGAGAACAACCCGAAGGCCCTCGCCTTCTGGACCTCCCTCGGTTACCAGGAGACCGCGCGCCGCCCGGACCTCGCCCACGGCCGCCCGTGCGTGGTCATGCGCAAGGCCCTGGCCTGACCCCGACCAGGGAGAGCCCGTCGGCCGCCGCCGGGGAGAGCTCGTCCACCGGCCCGGTCAGCGGCCGCCACGCGACGGCCTCCGTACTGCCGTCCGTCTCCGTGACGGCCAGGGGACCACCGGGCCGGAGCTCCACCGCGTAGAAGACCGCCACCAGGTGCCAGGTCACTCCGTTCCGAGTGGCCGTGTACGTACGGGCGTCGACCAGCCGGGCCCCGGCGAGCACACGGCCTGTCTCCTCGTACAGCTCGCGCGCCAACGCCTCCACCGGCTGCTCGCCGGGGTCGATCCCGCCGCCCGGGAGGTGCCAGAGACCGGGCTCGAAGACCGGCGAGGCCTCCGACAGACGGGTCAGGAGCAGCTGCTCGTGCTCGACGACGATCCCGTAGGCCGAGACGCGATTCCGCACCTGGGTGTTCATCGGTTCCCCTCCGGGTTCATCGGTTCCCTTCCGGGTTCATCGCCGGGACCAGTCCCGCCTCGTGCGCGGTGATGGCGGCCTCCACCCGGTTGCGGGCCCCGAGCTTGGCGAGGACCGCGCTGACGTGCGCCTTCACGGTGCCCTCGACCAGATGGAGCCGGGCACCGATCTCCGCGTTGGAGAGCCCGGCGCCGAGCCCCGCGAGCACATCTGGCCGCCAAAGACGTGCTGGGCCCCTAGGGGGTGTCTCTTTCGGACACGACCCAGGTCGTGTCCTAGGGACTCGCCGGCTTGCCGTCGCCGAAGAGCCAGACGTCCCACAGCCCGGCGAGATCGCGTCCGGCGACGGATTCGGCGTAGGCGGTGAAGTCGGCCGTGGAGGCGTTGGCGTGACGGTACTTCACGGGCCAGCCACGCAGGATCTCGTCGAAGGTCCTGTCCCCGACGGTCTCGCGCAGCTTGTGCAGGACCATCGCGCCCCGCTGGTACACGGGCGGGTCGAAGAGGTTCTCGGCGGTCGGCGGGGCGGCCGGCGGGAAGGCCCAGTTCGCGTCCTGGGCGAAGGCCCGCTCGAAGTGCGTCCGCGCGGGAACGTGCTCGTACTCCTCCGTGTACAGCCACTCGGCGTATGTCGCGAAGCCCTCGTTCAGCCACAGGTCCCGCCAGGTCGCGGGCGTGACCGAGTTCCCGAACCACTGGTGGGCCAGCTCGTGGACCAGCGTCGTCCGGTCGAAGGCGGCGGCGGGGAAGACGGGCCGCGTCTGGGTCTCCAGGGCGTACCCGAGCGTCCCGTCCTCGGTGACGATCGCACCGGCGGTGGAGAAGGGGTACGGGCCGAAGCGTCGGGCCTGCCGGTCGATGATCTCGGGGATCTCGTCCCGGAGCGCGGCGCTTCCCGCCGCGACCGACCGCTCGGCGGCGGTCAGGACGGGCAGGGAACCGGGGGCGGTCGCCGACCCCGTCCCATCCGTCTCGTACCGGCCGATCGCGACCGTCGCCAGATAGCTCGCCATCGGCTCGGTCGTGCGCCACTCGGTGGTGACGCGGCCGTCGGCCGTCGTCCGGCGGGCGGTCCTGACGCCGTTGGAGATGCCTTCGAGCCCGGCGGGGACGGTGAGCGTGAGCGTGTACGCGGCCTTGTCGGAGGGGTGGTGGTTGCCCGGGAACCAGGTCATTGAACCGGCCGGTTCGCCGACCGCGACGGCTCCGTCGTCGGTGCGCAGCCAGCCCTCCTCGGAGCCGTCCGCGTCCGTGATCGGCTCGGGCACGCCCCCGTACGTGACACCGGCCCGGAACTCCGCGCCCTCGCGGATCTCCTCCAGCGGCCGGAGCGTCAGCTCGTTCCCGGCCCGGTTGACGGCGGCGGGGGCGTCGTCGACGGACGCCCGGTCGACGGTGAGTCCGGCGAGGTCGAGGTTGAAGGCGCTGAGGTCCTGGGTGGCGCGGGCGGTGATCTCGGCGGTGCCGTCGAGCCGCCCGGTCCGGGGGTCGTAGGCGAGGGTGAGGGCGTAGTGGCTCACGTCGTAGCCGCCGTTGCCGAGCTTGGGGAAGTACGGGTCACGCAGCCCGGCGGCCCCGGGGGTGCCACGGACGCCTCCGGTCGCCTCGGTACAGCCGCCCGCGAGGAGTGCGAGGGCGGTGAGGGCGGCGGCGAGACCGCCCGCGGCGGCTCCGGTCCGGTGGCGCCGGTCAGTCCGGTTGCGCTGTGTCACGTATCGATCCTAAGCAGGGCGGATACGGAAAAGGTGATGGCGCCCGGCGGGGGATCCGGGCGCCATCACCAGCTGGGGACAGCTGTGGGGTACAGCCGTGGCGTTACTTGCCGAGGGCGGCGACGCCGGCCTGGGCGAACTTCTCGTCGAGGTCGCCCGAGGGGGCGCCGGCGACACCGATGCCCGCGATGGGCGCGCCCTTGGCGGTCACCGGGGCGCCACCGGCGAGAAAGAGGGTGCCGGGGATGTCCTTCAGGTTCGGGGCCTGGGCGAGGCGGCCGGCGAGGACGGAGGTCGGGGCGTTCCAGGAGACGGCGGTGTACGCCTTCTTCTCGGCCGACTCGTAGGACTGCGGGCCCGCACCGTCGCCGCGGAGGGTGACGATGGTGTTGCCGTTGCGGTCGACGACGGCGACGGAGACGCGCTGGTTCTCCTTCTCGGCGGCGTCGAGGGTCGCCTGCGCGGCCTTGGTGGCGGCCTCGATCGTCAGGTGCGTCGACTGCTGGAGGTTGTCGTCCCCGGCGTCGGCGCGGACCACGGCGGCGGGAGCGGCGGCCGGGGCGGAGGCGTTCGCGGAGACCGCGCCGAAGGTACCGGCGGCGACGACAGCGGCGGCGGTGGCACCGAAGAGGATCTTCTTCATGAGGAACTCCGTGAGGGTGAGGAGGGGAGGAACTGCGAGGCGAAGTGAGCCGAGCCGAGGCGAACCGTGTGAGTGGTCCGTTCCTTCGCTCTGCAATCCATCCTGTGGCCGGAACCCGGGCCGTACGGTCCACGGTCCGGCTGCCCTCCTCACGCACACTGGAGGACGACCGGGTCAGCCGATCGGCTGATGCCCTCGTGGTCCCTCCGGGCCAGGATGGACAGATATCCCCAGGTCAAGGAGGTGAGAACGTGACACGGCCGACGGAGACGGACCAAGACCCGGACGCCCCCTGGCTGGCGCGGGTCATGCACATCGCCTTCTTCCTCCTCCTCGGCGCCTCGCTCGCCCGCTTCCTGCTGCGGCACCCCTGGGAGGACCGCAGCCCCTGGATCGTGGCCCTCTCCGGCGCCCTCGCCTCCCTCTACCTCCTCGGCCCCGTCGTCGGCACCCGCGCGGCGCCCCGCCGGATCGCCTGGCTGAGCACGGTCGTCGCCGTCTGGATCCTCCTCGTCGTCCTCGCGCCGAGCTTCGCGTGGTGCGCGGTGCCGCTCTTCTACACGGGCCTGCGCACCCTCCCGGCGCGGGCCGCGCTCGGCCTGGTCACGCTGCTCACCGCGTTCGTGGTGTTCGCACAGGTGCAGCTCGCGCACGGCGGCTGGGACCCGAACCTGATCGTCGCCCCGCCGGCCGTCGCCGCCATCGCCACCGGAGTGTTCGTGTACTCGGACCGGCAGGCGGCCCGGCAGCGGGCGCTCATCGACGACCTGATCCGCACCCGGCGCGAGCTCGCCGCGATCGAGCGCCGCGAGGGCACCCTCGCCGAGCGCCAGCGGTTGTCGATGGAGATCCACGACACCCTGGCGCAGGGCCTGTCCAGCCAGCAGATGCTGCTCCAGGCGGCCGACCGCACCTGGGACAGCGACCCGGCGACCGCCCGCCGCCATGTCCGTACGGCCGAGTCCATCGCCGAACGCAACCTCGCCGAGGCCCGCCGCTTCGTGCACGACCTGGCTCCGGCCGATCTCGCCGAGGGCGGCGGCCTCGAAGAGGCCCTGCGCGGCCTGGCCGCCCGCGAGTCGGCGGCGTTCCGAGTCGACGGGACGGCCGTTCCGCTCCCCGAACGGGTGCAGTCGGCGCTGCTCCGCATCGCGCAGGGCGCCCTCGCCAACATCCGCGAGCACGCCGGCGCCGACTCCGCCGCCCTGACCCTCACGTACCTCGACGACCAGGTGGTCCTGGACATCGCCGACGACGGCCGCGGCTTCGACCCGGTCGAGAAGCCGGGCGGGGTACGGGGGCACGGGCTGCCCGCGATGCACGTGCGGGCGCGGCAGCTGGGCGGCACCCTGACAGTCGAGTCCACCCCGGGCGAGGGCACGGTGCTCTCGGCCGCGATCCCGCTCCCGAGCCCGCACTCGAACCCGGACCAGCACCCGCACTCGCCCCGAACCCGCCCGTGAACCCGTTCTCCCAGGAGTCCTGATGTCCGTACGGATCCTCCTCTGCGACGACCATGTCGTCGTCCGCGCCGGCCTGCTGGCCCTGCTCGGCAGCACCCCCGACATCGAGGTCGTCGGCGAGGCCGGCAGCGGCGAGGAGGCCGTCGCGATGGCGGCGAAGCTGAAGCCGGACGTCGTCCTGATGGACCTGCAGCTCGGCGCGGGCATCGACGGTGTGGAGGCGACCCGTCTGATCGCCCCCACGGGCGTCCACGTCCTCGTCCTCACCACGTACGACACGGACGCCGACATCACACGGGCGATCGAGGCGGGCGCGACGGGCTACCTCCTGAAGGCCGAGCGGCCCGAGGAACTGTTCGCCGCGATCCACTCGGCGGCCCAGGGCCGCACCGCCCTCTCCCCGCCGGTCGCCAGCCGGGTCATGGACCGGATGCGGGGCGCGGCGGGCCCGAGCCTCACGGACCGGGAACGGGACATCCTGGGCCAGCTCGGCCGGGGCCTCGGCAACCGCGAGATCGCGCGGGCCCTGTTCATCAGCGAGGCGACGGTGAAGACCCACCTGGGCCGCATCTACGCCAAGCTCGGCGTCGACACCCGCGCGGGCGCGGTCGCGGTGGCGAAGGAACGGCGCCTGCTGCCGTAGGCCGCGCTTCGTGCACACCCGGGGGCCCACCACTGCTACTGTGCGTTGCCGTTCGACAGCACGGTGTCATGCCTCAGGCCCGGTCAGTCCAGTGGGAGCGCACGTGAAGCTCGCGATCGTCGGCGGCGGTCCCGCCGGCCTCTACCTCTCGATCCTGCTGAAGCGGCAGGACCCCGCCCACGAGATCGCCGTCTACGAGCGGAATCCCGAGGGCTCCACGTACGGCTGGGGCGTGACGTACTGGGCCGGGCTCCTCGACAAGCTGCGCGCGGGCGACCCCGAGTCCGCGGCCGCCGTCGCCGAGGCGTCGGTGACCTGGACCGACGGGGTCGCGATCGTGCGCGACGAGCGGACCGTCCACCGGGGCGACGCGGGCTTCGGCATCGGGCGGCGGCGGATGCTCGCGCTGCTCGCCGACCGGGCCGAAGAGCTGGGCGTACGGGTCGAGTTCGAGCACGACATCACCGGCCCGGACGCGCCGGAACTCGCCGACGCGGATCTGGTCGTCGCCGCCGACGGCGTCAACAGCGTGCTCCGCGAGGCCCACCCCGAGCACTTCGGCAGCACGGTCACCAGCGGCCGCAACCAGTACGTCTGGCTCGGCACCACCAAGGTCTTCGACTCCTTCAGCTTCGCCTTCAAGGAGACCGACCACGGCTGGATCTGGTGCTACGCCTACGGCTTCAGCGGCGAGCGTTCCACCTGTGTCGTCGAGTGCTCCGCGGAGACCTGGACGGGCCTCGGCCTCGACACGCTCGGCGAGGCGGACAGCCTGCACCTCCTGGAGAAGCTGTTCCACGACCTCCTCGACGGGCACGAGCTGATCGGCCGCGACCGGGCCGACGAGCCCGCCCAGTGGCTCACCTTCCGCACCCTCACCAACCGGGTCTGGCACCGCGGCAACCTCGTCCTCCTCGGCGACGCCGCCCACACCACGCACTACTCGATCGGCGCGGGCACCACCCTGGCCCTGGAGGACGCGCTCGCCCTCGCGGACGCCCTGCGTTCGAACGCCGACCTGGACACGGCCCTCACCACCTACGGGAAGCGGCGCCGCGCCGAACTCGTCTCCGCGCAGAGCGCGGCCCGCTACAGCGCCCAGTGGTACGAGAACCTCCCGCGGTACATGCGCCTGGAGCCGGCCCAGATGTTCGCGCTCCTCGGCCAGCGTCACTCGCCGCTGCTCCCCCACATCCCGCCGCAGCTCTACTACCGGATCGACCGGGCAGCCGAGCAGCTGGAGCCGCTGCGCCGCTTCAAACGCTGGCTGGGCCCGAGGGTGGCGCGCGCGGTGCACGGCCGCCGCTGAGCCCTCCGGCCGGGCGCCTGCCTCACACGTCCCGGCGGTGGACCGCGACCAGGGCCACCGCCACCGAGGCGAGCGTCCACACCGCGTACACCGTCCACGCCCCGCCCGTCGTCCACGGGAACTCCACCGGCACCGGCGAGTCCCCCACCTCCGTCAGCCGCTTCCACGCACCTTGCGGCAGGGCGTGCAGGAACGTCGCCGACCAGCGGCTCTGCTCACCGACGAGCGCGGGCAGCAGGAGCAGGACACCGGTCAGGGTGACGATCGTGGCCGCCGTGTGCCGCAGCAGCGCCCCGAGGCCGAAGCCGACGAGCGCGCACACGGGGGCGAGCAGCGCGGACGCGGTGACGGCGGACGCGGCCCCCGGGTAGCCGATCGACATGCCGACGTCCCGGCCGGACAGCACGGCCTGGGTCGCGGCGAAGGACACCCCGGCGACGAGAGCCCCGTACACGAGCATGACGCCCGCCAGGACGAGCGACTTCGCCGCCACCACGGCCCTCCGGTCGGGAACGGCCGCGAACGTCGTACGGATCTGCCCGGTGCCGTACTCGCCGACGATCACCAGCGCGCCGATGGCGCCGGTGGCGAGCATGAACACCATGGCCCCGCCGAGCGTGAAGGCATCCCGCATCGCCCAGATGGGCACGAAGAGTTCACGGATGCCCTGGGGGTAGCGCGGGTAGTTCCGGTAGTCGGCGAAGGTGGCGTTGAGGTTGACGGCGAGGACGGCGAGCGCGCCGACGCCGAACGCCCAGGGCGTGGAGCGCAGGGACCACAGCTTCATCCACTCGCCGGCGAGCAGATCACGGAAGCGGACGTTCGTCACCGGGCTCCTCCCCGCTGCTGGTACTCGACGCTGTCGGCGGTCAGTTCCATGAACGCGTCCTCCAACGACGAGCCGCGCGCCGCCAGTTCGGCGAGCGGGGTGCCGTGCCGGAAGGCGAGCACCCCGATCCGCTCCGCCTCCATCCCGGACACGGTGAACGGCCCTTCCCCCTCCTCGGGGAGCAGTACGGTCGCCCCGGCCCGAGCCAGCGCGCCGGCGAGGTCCGGTCCGGCGGCCGGGTCGGCGGTCCGCACGGTCACACGGTGGCGGGTGCCGCGCGCGGCGAAGGCCGCCAGGCTCTCGGCGGCGATCAGCCTGCCGCGGCCGATGACGACGAGGTCGTCGGCGGTGTGCTCCATCTCGCTCATCAGATGACTGGAGACGAACACCGTGCGGCCCTCGGCGGCGAGCCGCCGGAACAGCCCCCGCGCCCACAGCACGCCCTCCGGGTCGAGGCCGTTGACCGGCTCGTCGAAGAGCAGCACGGGCGGGTCGCCGAGGAGGGCGGCGGCGATCCCGAGCCGCTGCTTCATGCCGAGGGAGTAGCCGCCGATCCGGCGCCGGGCCGCCTCGGCGAGACCCACCTCGTCGAGGACCTCGCCGACCCGGCGGCGCGGGATGCCGTTGGTCCGGGCGAGCGCGGCGAGATGCCCGTCGGCGGTCCGGCCGCCGTGCACGTCGTGCGCGTCGAGCAGCGCCCCGACGTGCCGCAGCCCCCGAGGCAGCTCCCTGAACCGCCGGCCTCCGACGGTCGCGGTCCCGAACGTCGGCTCGTCGAGCCCGAGGATCAGTCGCAGGGTCGTGGACTTCCCGGCCCCGTTGGGCCCGAGGAACCCGGTCACCCGCCCGGACCGCACGGTGAAACCGAGCCGGTCGACGGCGAGGCGACCGCGGCCGGAGGAAGTGGCGGCAGGGGATGAGGCGGAGGAGGGAGTGTTCCCGTCGGCGGCGCGGCCGCTCGGACGGCGGCCGTAACGTTTGGTCAGTTCGTGGGCTTCGATCACCCGGCCCACGCTGCCGCCACGACGCCCCCGCCGGCATCGGCCCGCCGGCCACAACCGGCCGGGACGGTGACCCGTGGGCGTACGCCCGGGGGCCGATGCCCGGCCACCCCGCCGCACCTACGATCGGCCCATGCCCGCCACCACCCGCTCCACCAACACCCCCACGGCCACCCCCGTGCCCGGCGGGCGCGCCGTCACGGTCCTGGCCTGGTGCGCCGCCCTCGCGCACCCCTTCGTCCTGTTCTCCGGCGTGCAAGCGGGGCCGTTCCGTTCGACCGAACTGCGGCTCTTCCTCAGCGCCGTCGCCGTGGGCCTCCTGCTGCCCCTCGTACGGCGCAGGCCCGAGGCGGCGCTCGGGCTGCTGCTCGTCGGGCTGTGCGCCGCGTCGACGACCCGGCCGTCCGCCGAGCTGACGTACCTCCCGGTCCTCGCCGCCGACGCCTGCGTCGGCCGGCTGGCGGCCCGCCGTCCGCTCCGGTCCGCACTGTCCGCCGCGGCGGTGACGCTCACCGTGCAGATCTTCTCGGCGCTCTACACGACCTCCGGCCAGGACGTCTTCGTCACCACCGTCGTCGCGCTGGCACTCGCGCTGCTCACCGCCGGCCTGCTCGGTCACTCGTTCCGCGAGCGGCGCGCGCACGCGGCCGAGCTGCGCGCCCGGACGGCCGCCGAGGCCGTCACCGCCGAACGGCTCCGCATCGCCCGAGAACTGCACGACGTGATCGCGCACAGCATCGGCGTCATCGCCATCCAGGCGGGGGTCGGCCGCCGGGTCATCGACACCCAGCCCGCCGAGGCCCGTAACGCGCTCGCCACCATCGAGACCACCAGCCGGGAGACCCTCGCCGGTCTCCGCCGCACCCTGGGCGCGCTGCGGGCCTCCGCGAAGGACACCGAAGGGCCCGGATCGGGGGCCGCGCCCGCGCCGCGCGATCCGGCGCCGGGCCTCGCCGACCTGGACCGGCTCGTCGCGTCGACGGCGGACGCGGGCGTGCGGGTCGAGGTGCGGCACCTCGGGGACCCGGGACGGTCACTCCCCCCGGAGGTCGACCTCGCCGCGTACCGGATCGTCCAGGAGTCGCTCACCAACGTCGTTCGCCACGCGGGCACGCCCACCTGCCGGGTGACCGTGGACCGGGGCGAGGACACCCTGCTGATCGAGATCACGGACGACGGTGACCGCGCGGACGGCTCCGGCGACGGGGTCGGGGGCGGCGACGGGGGCGGCGACCGCGCCGGCGACGGCCTGGGAAAGCCCCGCCCCGCAGCACGCGCCGGGACTGCCGCATCCGCCGTACCCGCCGGGCCCGGGTACGGCATCGTCGGCATGAGCGAGCGGGCCGCGCTCCTCGGCGGCCGCTTCTCCGCGAGCCCGCGCCCCAACGGCGGCTTCCACGTGACGGCCGCGCTGCCCCTGCCCCTGCCGCTGCCCCTGCCGCAATCGCGTCCCACGCCCCCGCACCTCCCGGCCCGAGAAGGAACCCCCACCCCATGAGCGCCGCCGCCCCGATCCAGGTCCTCCTCGTCGACGACCAGCCGCTGGTACGGGCCGGCCTGCGCGTGCTGATGGCGGACAGCCCCGACCTGCTCGTGGTCGGCGAGGCGGGCACGGGCGACGAGGCCGTCCGGCTCGCGCGCGACCTGCGGCCCGACGTGATCGTGATGGACGTCCGGATGCCCGGCATGGACGGCATCGAGGCGACCCGGATCGTCACGGCCGGCCCCGGCGCGCCCCGGGTCCTCGTCCTCACCACCTTCGACGACGACGAGTACGTGTACGGCGCGCTCCGCTCCGGGGCCAGCGGCTTCCTGGTCAAGGACATGGCCCTGGACGACATCCTCGCGGCGATCCGGGTCGTCGCCGCCGGGGACGCCCTGATCGCGCCGGGCGTCACACGCCGTCTGATCGAGGAGTTCGCGGCCCGCCCCGAGCCCGCCGCCGCTGCCGGGTCCGGTACCGGGTCCGGTACCGCTCACGCGCCCGGTCCGGGACGGACACCCGACCGTGATCCCCGTACCCCCCTCGCCGGGGTCACCGCGCGGGAGCGCGAGGTGCTCGCCCTCGTCGGCCGGGGGCTGTCCAACGGCGAGATCGCGGAACGGCTCCACATCAGCGCGGCCACCGCCAAGGCGCACGTGGCACGCCTCTTCGCCAAGCTGGACGCCCGCGACCGGGTGCAGCTGGTGATCCTCGCGTACGAGGCGGGCCTGGCGCCGTGACACCATCGGTGACGTGCTCGACATCGGCTACTCCCTCTCGCGTCGCTTCCCCGACCCGCCGCAGACCGACTACCGCCACGCGGACGTCCACGCCCTGCGTCACGACCTGTTCTGCGGGGACGTGTACCTCGCCGACACCAAGACGGACCGCGAGGTGTCCACAGCCTGGGGATGGGTGCCGGTCCTCGACTTCGCCTGGGCCCTGTGCGACATCGTCGAGCAGCTCGACCAGGACCCGCGCGGCAACCGCGCCTCCCAGCCGCAGTACGCCGAGCTCGACTTCACCGAGTCCTCGGACCGCATGCTCTTCGAGCGCCGCTTCGGCTGGGTGGACGTCGAGGCCGACTGGATGCCGGGCGACGAACCGCCGGTCACCTTCAACCACAAGGTGCTCCGCCGCGAGGCCCGTGACTTCCTGCACGACCTGATCGCCGACCTCACGGACATGCACGAGGGCCTCGCCGACAACCCGGCCATCTGGTCCCTCCAGGCCCGCTTCCCCCGCGTGCCCTGACCCCCCGGGCTCAGGCCTCCGGCTCATGGCCCACGGGCTTCAGGCCCGCTACCCCTCCACCCGCACCCCCAGCTGCGCCGCGAGCACCGGCGCCAGGTCGAAGAGCTGGGCCGTCGAGATCACGGCCCCCGCGAGGGACTCCACCCCGCGCGCGATCTCAAGGCGCTGGACCCCCCTCAGGTCCACGTCCTTGAGCCGTGCCCCGCTGAAGTCCGCCCCCGTCAGGACGCAGTCCACGAACTCCACCCGTTCGAGCACCGCGCCCCCGAAGTCGGTCTCGCTCAGCACGCACCCCTCGAAGACGACGTCCTTCAGCTTCGCCGCCCGCAGGTTCAGGTAGTCGCTCTTGCCTCCCCGCACCACCACTCTCTCCAGCACCGCCCCGTGCAACTGCACCCCGCCGAGCCGCGCGTCCACGACCTCCACGTCCCGCAGCTGCGCCCCGGCGAGGACCGTCCCCACCCCCCGTACGCCGGTCAGCACCGAGTCGAGGAACCGGGCCCCCGTCAGCCGCGCCTCGTCGAGCCCGCACTCCCGCAGCGCGCAGTCCAGGAACCGCGCGCCCTCCCCCGACTGACCCGTGAGGTCGAGCCCGGTCAGTTCGAGGCCGTCGTAGTCCCCGTCCGGTTCGAGCCCTCCCTCGTACGCCTCCAGGGGAGGAAGCCGCAGCTCCGGCCGCCGCGCCCCCGCCACGGCCGCCTTCTTCTTCCGAGTCGTCGCCATGACCCCATGGTGATGTACGCCACTGACAACGCCCCGATGTCACAAACGCGGAGCCCTCCACCGTCCCCCCTCCGAGACCCGTTCGCGGTCGACACGAGGGAGACGGACATGCGCAAGCTCACGATCATCGGCGGCGGCTTCGCCGGACTCACCGCGGCCATCACCGCCGCCGAGGCCGGCGCCAAGGTGACCGTGCACGAGGCGCACCGCACCCCGGGTGGCCGTGCCCGTACCGCCGAGGGCCCGTACGGCACCAACGAAGGCCCGCACGCGATCTACTCCGGCGGCCCGCACTGGACCTGGCTCAAGCAACGTGACCTCCTCGGCCCGCTGGCCCCGCTGCCGGCCGCCGAGTCCTTCCGCTTCCGCTTCCACCGCGCCGGCGTCCTGCGCCGCACCCCGCCGCTCGGCATGCTGCGCCAGTCCCTCCGGCACGCCGAACAGGCCCCCGTGGACGTCGACTTCCGCACCTGGGCCACCGGCGTCGCGGGCGAGCGGACCGCACACGACGCCGCCACGTACGCGGCGGTCGCGACCTTCCACCACGACCCCGGCTCGCTCTCCGCCCGCTTCGTGCAGGAGCGGCTGCACCGGGCCGCCTCCGTGCCGCCCGAGGCGCACTTCATCCGGGGCGGCTGGGGTCAGCTGATCGAGCGGATGGTCGCGCGCGCGTGGGAGATGGGCGTACGGATCGAGACCTCGTCCCGCGTCGACAGCCTGCCGCTCGACGAAGGCCCGGTGGTCGTCGCCACGTCCCTGCCCGCCGCCTCCCGGCTCCTCGGTGACCCGTCGCTGACCTGGGAGAGCGGCCGTACGGTCCTGTTCGACCTGGCGCTGAGCACCCGCAAGGGCGACCCGTTCGTGGTCTCGGACCTGGACGCGCCGGGCTGGATCGAGCGGTTCACGGCCCAGGACCCGTCGCTGGCCCCGGCCGGACAGCAGCTGATCCAGGCCCAGCTGCCGATCGGCCCGGGCGAGTCGAAGGCGGACGGCGTCGCCCACGCGGAACGGCTCCTCGACCTCGGCTTCGCCGGCTGGCGCGAGCGCACGGTGTGGCGGCGGGAGTCCGTGTCCCAGGGACGTACGGGAGCGGTCGACCTGCCCGGCACGACCTGGCGCGACCGGCCGGCCGTCGACCGGGGCGACGGCGTCTACCTGGTGGGCGACCAGGTGGCGGCGCCGGGGGTGCTGGCGGAGGTGTCGTTCACCAGCGCGGTGGAAGCGGTGTCGCTGGCCATGCGCTCGGAACGGGGCGTCCTGAGGAAGGGCCTTGACCTCAAGCACGCTTGAGGTCGGAGGCTGTTCCTCGTCGGACAACGCCCACCCACGCGACGAACGGGGAACACCATGCACGCCATCCGCCTCCACGCCTTCGGCCCCGCCGAGAACCTCGCGTACGAGGAGACCCCCGACCCCGTACCGGGCCCCGGCCAGGTCCGCATCAAGGTCGCGGCGGCCGGCGTGCACCTCCTCGACACCGCGCTCAGGGAGGGGATGACGGGCCCGTTCCCGGCGCCCGCCGAGCTGCCCACCGTCCCCGGCCGCGAGGTCGCCGGCACCGTCGACGCCCTCGGCGAGGGCACCGACCCGGCCTGGCTCGGCAAGCGGGTCGTCGCCCACCTCGGCATGGTGCCCGGCGGGTACGCCGAACTCGCCGTCACCGACGCGACCCGCCTCCACGCCCTGGCCGACCACCTCGGCGAGGCGGAGGCCGTCGCCATGATCGGCACCGGCCGCACCACACTGGGCATCCTGCAGTTCACGGCCCTCGGCCCCGACTCGGTGGCCGTCGTCCCCGCGGCGGCCGGCGGCATCGGCACCCTGCTCGTCCAGTACGCCAAGAACGCCGGCGCCACCGTCATCGGCCTCGCCGGCGGCTCCGCGAAGGTCGCCCTCGTCGAGGAGAACGGCGCCGACCTGGCCGTCGACTACAAGCGGCCCGACTGGCCGGAGAAGGTCCGCGCCTTCCTCGGCGGGCACACCGCCACCGTCGTCTTCGACTCGGTCGGCGGCGACACCGGCCGCGCCGCCGTCGACCTCCTCGGCAAGGGCGGACAGCACGTCGTGTTCGGCTGGTCGGGCGCCGGACTGCACGACGGCGAGGCGCTCACCTTCACACCGGAGGAACTGGCCGCGCGCGGCATCACCTCGGAGTCCGTCCTGGGCCCCGTCATGATCCGGAAGGCGGGCGGTGACGTCCGCAACCTCGAACTCGCCGCCCTCGACGCGGTGACCACCGGCACCCTCCGCCCGGCGGTCCACCGCTTCCCGCTCGCGAACGCGGCGGGCGCCCACCGCGCCCTGGAGACCAGGGGCACGACGGGCAAGGTGGTCCTGATCCCCTAGGGGGCGTCTTGCCGACCTGATCGGCACAACACCCCCTGGGTCGCGTCCGGAAAGCAGCGCCGTCTGCCCGCGGGCCAGGCGGGACTCTCCGGACACGGCCCAGGAATACGCGGACCTCAGACGGCCCCGACCACATCCCAGGAGTGCGCCTTGAACTCCTTCAGGAAGTCGGGGTGGTCCTCCCACATCCGGGCGACGGAGCGCAGCACGTCCCAGTTGTGCTCCAGCGCCTGGTCCACCACCTGCCGAAGCTCCGGCGCCGACTCCCGCTTCTCCACGAGCCCGTTGACGGCGGAGGCGGCCTGCACGGTGTAGCGCGCGGCGCGCAGGGCCCGGGAGGTGTCGTCCATGCCGAAGCCGTGGTCGCTGCCGTTCGCCGGGTCGAAGAGCGGCGTCAACCGCGCCTCGATGAAGGCCGTGATCCGCTGAAACCGCTGCTCGATGTCCGTAACCGTATCCATGACCCCTTTCCTACACCCCCGCCCCACCCAGCTCCGCCAGCGCCCCGTCCGTCAGCCGGTACACGGTCCACTCGTCCTGCGGGCGGGCGCCGAGGGACTCGTAGAAGTCGATCGACGGCTTGTTCCAGTTCAGTACGGACCACTCCAGGCGCTCGTACCCGCGCTCGACGCAGATCCGGGCCAACTCGGTGAGCAGCGCCTTGCCGTGGCCGCCGCCGCGCACCTCCGGACGGACGTACAGGTCCTCCAGGTAGATGCCGTGGACTCCGCGCCAGGTCGAGAAGTTGAGGAACCAGATCGCGAAGCCGACGACCTCGCCCGTCTCGGTCTCGGCGACGTGCGCGAAGGCGGCGGGGCGGGCGCCGAAGAGGGCCTCGTGGAGCTGCTCGGGAGTCGTACGGACCTCGTCTAGGGCCTTCTCGTACTCCGCGAGGTCACGGACGAGGGAGTGGATGACGGGGACGTCGGCAGGCGTGGCTGTACGGATCATGGGACCAGCCTGCCCCGGGCGGACCGGTCCTGGCCAGGAGGTTTCACCGGGCCGGCCCCCTCACCCCCGCGCCGCCCGCAGGATCCGCGCCACCTCCACCTGCTCCGCGTCCAGCCCCGGTTCCCCGTCCTCCACGTCCCACAGCCCGTTCTGCAGCACCCGCCCCAGCGTCCACGCCACGGCCCTCCCCCGGTCGCCGACGACCTCGGCAAGGAGGTCGAACCGCCACAGGAAGTCGTCGGGATCGAAGCGGTCCATCAGGGCCGGCAGCAGGTCGAAGCCCGGGTCGCCGGCGAGCGGCTTGGGGTCGATCGCCAGCCACGGTTCGCGCCCGGCCGCGAGGACGTTGCCCAGGTGCAGGTCCCAGTGGAGGAGCCGGTCGCCCGGTTCGCCCGCCACCTCCCGTACGGCCGCCGCGCAGTCCCGCAGCACCGCCGCGTCGTCCGCGCCGACGCGTGCGACCGCGTCCGGCACGTCCGCGAGCATCCCGGCCGCGATGTCGCCGAGCCGGCGCAGCCCCTCCGGCGCGGGGACCGCCGTCAGCCGGCCGAGCAGTCCGGCCACGACGCCGAGCGCCTCCCGCGTGTCGGCGTGGGAGGTCAGCGGCCGGGCCTCGTCGAGCCGCTCCAGGAGCATCGTGCCCGTACCGGCATCGTGGTCGAGGAGCCGCACCACACCGTCCCCGCCCCACGTGCGCAGGCCGACAGGCTCCCCCTCGGTCTCGTCGTCGACGATCTGCATCTTGAGCGCGGCCCGCGTACCGTCCGCGACCCGCTCGACGGGCAGGACCAGGGAGGCCACCCCGTACATGGAGGGCCCCGTGACCCGCAGCCCCCACCAGTCGAGGAACTCCTCGGCCCGCTCCGGCAGCGCGGCGATGAACGCCCGCCCCGCCTCACCGTTGTACTTCGCCTGCGACGCCGCGAGTTCCTCGGGTACGTGAATCACCCCACGACCCTAGACAGCGGCGGCGCGCGGCGCCTTCGAGATAGGAGCCGCGTCGTACAGGGCGTCCCCGCCCGGCCACCGAGCAGCCGTATCCACAGGGCCGGGGCCCCCGGTAACCTCCCGCCCACGCACCCGGAAGAGGGATACACATGAGTACGGTCAACGGCGGCATCTCGTTCTGGTACGCGCAGGACGGCGCCCCCGATCCCCGCGAACCGCTCCCCGGCGACACCACCGCCGACGTCTGCATCGTCGGCGGCGGCTACACGGGCCTGTGGACCGCCTACTACCTCAAGAAGGCCGTCCCCTTCCTCAACATCACCGTCCTCGAAGCGAAGTTCTGCGGGTACGGCGCCTCCGGCCGCAACGGCGGCTGGCTCTACAACGGCATCGCCGGCCGCGACCGCTACGCCAAGCTCCACGGCCACGAGGCCGCCGTCCGCCTCCAGCAGGCGATGAACGCCACCGTCGGCGAGGTCCTCGACGTCTGCGAGACCGAGAAGATCGAGGCCGACCAGCACCGCGGCGGCGTCCTTGAAGTCGCCCTCTCCCCCGCCCAGCTCGCCCGCCTCAAGGAGTTCCACGCCGCCGAGATCGCCTTCGGCGAGACCGACCGGGCCCTGTACGGCGCGCGCGAGACCGCCGACCGCATCCGCGTCACCGGCGCCGTCGGCTCCTCCTGGACCCCGCACGGCGCCCGCCTCCACCCGGTGAAACTGGTGAAGGGCCTCGCGGCGGCCGTCGAGGCACTCGGCGTCACGATCCACGAGTCGACCCCGGTCACCGAGATCAGACCGAAGCACGCGGTCACCCCGTACGGCATCGTCCGCGCCCCGTACGTCCTGCGCTGCACGGAGGGCTTCACCGCCTCCCTCGCGGGCCAGCGCCGCACCTGGCTGCCGATGAACTCCTCGATGATCGCCACCGAGCCGCTCACCGACGCCCAGTGGGAGTCGATCGGCTGGGACGGCCGCGAGACCCTCGGCGACATGGCGCACGCCTACATGTACGCCCAGCGCACCGCCGACGGCCGCATCGCGCTCGGCGGCCGGGGAGTCCCGTACCGCTTCGGCTCGAAGGCCGCCACCGCCATGGACGCGGACCGCACCCAGCCGCAGACGATCGAGGCGCTCCGCGACATCCTGGTCCGCTTCTTCCCCCAGCTGGCAGGGGTACGGGTGGACCACGCCTGGTCCGGCGTCCTCGGCGTCCCGCGCGACTGGTGCGCCACGGTCACCCTGGACCGCTCGACGGGCCTGGGCTGGGCAGGCGGCTACGTGGGCTCGGGCGTCGCCACGGCCAACCTCGCGGCCCGCACGCTCCGCGACCTCATCCAGCAGGACTCGGGCCAGTCGGGCCCGACCGACCTCACGGCCCTCCCCTGGGTGAACCACAAGGTCCGCAAGTGGGAACCGGAGCCGCTGCGCTGGCTGGGAGTCCAGACGATGTACGCGGCCTTCCGGGGCGCGGACCGCCGCGAGGCGACGGGCCACGCGGCGACGACGGACAGGGTGGCGGTCCTCGCGAACCGCCTCAGCGGCCGCTGACGGCAGGGCCGGGACGGGCCACTGACGGCAGGGCCGGGGCGGCCGCTCACGGCAGGGACTTCGACGGCCGCTGACGGGAGGGAGGGGAGCAGAGCACAGGGCGCTCCCCTCCCCCTGCCGGCTCACTCCACTTCGATACCGAAGTCCCCGACGAGCTCCTCCAGCCCGCCCTCGTACCCCTTCCCGCCCAGGACGAAGTCCCAGTCGCCGCCGGTGCGCCGCCGGAAGGACCCGAGGACGAGCGCGGTCTCACCGGGCCGCCCGTCGGAGACGACGAGCCGGTCGAGCTCGGTGCCGGAGTCGTCGCGCAGCCGGATGCCGGCGTCGGTGAACCCGCCGAGATCGGCGTCCGGATTCACCTCGGGGTCGACGGCGGCGACGAGCACGAGCCGGTCGGCGGCCGCCGGCAGCGCGTCGAAGCCGACGCGGACGGCGGCCCGGTCGCCGGGCGGGGTGGCGACCATGGCGACGGAACCGTCGGGCGTGGAGGGGTTGTTGAAGAAGACGAACCATTCGTCGCCGAGAACCCGCTGACCGGAGCAGACGAGCGCGCAGACGTCGAGCGAGGCGGACCCGGCCCAGTCCATCCCGAGCAGGTTGAAGTCGTCGTCGGCCTCGGCAGTGGGTCCGACGGGAGCGGGCGCGGATGTCGTCCCGGGCCCCAACCGCCCCCGGAGCCCGTGCTGATGCAGCAGATCGACGAGCTCGGTCCCGGAGATGAGGGTCAGCGGCTTGCCGTTGGCGAAGGTGTAGGAGCCAGGCCCGAACCCTGAAGTGGTGACGAGAACACCCTTGTTGGCACCGGCGCCCTGCACGGTCCCGAAGAGGTCGCGTACGGCGGAGGGAGGGACGGTGTTCCGGTACCGCTTGACCTGGACGAGGATGGATCCGCCGCTGATGGGATCGGGGTCGAGGGCCTCGACGTCCACACCACCGTCGTTGGACCGACGGGTGGTGACGGCCTGAAGCCCACGCGCACGGAAGAGCTCGGCGACGAGCCCCTCGAAAGCGATGGGATCCATGGCGAGCAGATCGGGCTCCTCCCCGTCCCCCTGCACGACGACGTCGACCCCCACCTGCTCGGGGGTCAGCAGGGGCGCGACGGCGACCCGCTCGTCGGGCTTGGCGGACAGCTTCCCGGAAAGCGCGCCGGTCAGGCACTCCACAGCGCCGACGAACTCCAGGTTCAGCCGCTCGAAGACGCCCCGCTCCACGACCACGGAGGCGACGCACACCCGCGAGGCCAGCCCGGTGGCGGGATCGACACCCCCCACGTACCCGTTGAGCGCGACCCTCCCCAGGGCACCGAACCGATCGGCGGCGAAAAGCTCCCGTACGACGAGAAGCACGCTCTGCGCGAGCACGTCCCGGTAGAGGGCCCGCCGCTGGGTGACGGGCCGAGGGACTTCCTTCTCCTGATCGGTACTGGGCAGGTATTTGGCGCCCTTGGCCTCGGGCACGATGTCGTACCCGGGCAGGTCCCAGTCGAGAACGAAGCCGCGCCCGCCCCGGTCGTAGGCGGCGGACACCTCGCGGGGAAAGCCCTCGGGCCACCCGGCGGAGGAGAAGAGCACGGCGGAGAAGAACTCGACGACGGTCTCGGGATCCCCACCGGTGAGGGCGGCCTCGGTTCCGGCAACCCCACTGTTGTGCGCACGAATCTCGGCAAGCCGGCCCGCGGCCCACTCGTCGTACGCCCTCCGGTAGGCGGCCAGCTGCTCGACCCGCCGGGCCTCGGCGGCCTGAGCCGTGTACCAGTCCCGCTCGAACCGGGCGCGCGCGTCCCGCTCGGCCTGGGCACGCCCGGAAGCCGTCCAGGCGGCCTCGGGCTGATAGAACCGCTGATCCGGCATGGGTACGGGCTCACCCAAGGGCCCGGGCGAGAACGGCTCGACGTCCTCCCCGCGCCGCAAGGCCTCGACGCTGAAGGCAGGGGCCCGACACCCGGCGGCCAACAAACCCTCCAGCACCCGCACCCGAGCGTCCAACTCCTGGGTACGCCGCAGAGCATCGGCGTCCCGCTGCTGCCGATAGGCGGCCCGCTGCTCCCGCTGCATCCGGGCGACATCCCGCTCGTGAGCCCGCTGCACCCGCTCGGCATCCCGCTGCTGCCGCAGCACGGCCTGATGCTGCCCCTCCCGCTGCCGCTGAGCCACCCGCTGCTGCTCGGCCCACACCCCGATAGGCCCCCCGGCCCGCCGACTCATCCGCCACACCCCTCCCCAACAACACCCCACGCAACCGACAAGCCCCCGTGACGAACAAGTGTCGCGGACCGACAAGCCCCGGAACACAAGAACGCCGGACCAAGGCCCTGTTGATGCCGCACGGCGCGTGTAAGACGCTGTCCACCTGAGCTCACGCGAGGTCAGAGGCAGCAGACGGCAGACGGCAGACGGCAGACGGCAGACGGCAGACGACAACCGAGCTGGGGGCCCCGATGGAGCAAGGAGCGGCTGAACTGCTCACCGCCGGCGGGAGCGACGACGACCGCCAGGGCGGCGGTGCGGTCTGTGCCGCACGCCGTGGCCGCCACGCGGCGAAGCGCCTCCACGGCGACCTGGAGGCGAAGCATCACCCCTGGCCTCACGTCCGCGATCGTTCTGAGCGATCGCCCCATTCCGACCATGTCCCCACCCAGGAGGCGTAAATTGCCGAATGAGCTTCCTTTTTCCTATCAAGAATTCAGCGACTGGTACGACGCACACAAGAAGAAGTACCTCGACACCGCCAAGGACGCTGCCGCACGAGCGTTGTCCGAATACCTGGAAGACAAACTCAGCGAGATGGAGGGCGCTCGCGTCAGGATCACCGGCAGGCGAGTCAAGAGCAAGGCTCGGACATGGCGAAAGCTCAACCTGTCGAAGTACCGTGATTCAATCAACCGTCTGGACGAGATTCCACAGATCATCGACGATCTCGTCGGGCTCCGCATCACGTGCAACAACCAATCGGACGTCATCCGGGTGATGAGGCTGGTCGAGGCCCTTCCCATCGCCGACGGCACCTTCGAATCCGTCCTCACCCAAGAGGCCGACTCCTGGAAGAACTACTCCGACGCCCCCAAGCCCAGCGGCTATCGCGCGGTCCACGTCAACCTGCTGACCGCGATCCCCCTGAGCGTCGATTGGCACCTCGTGACGTGCGAATTGCAGGTCAGAACCCTCCTGCAGGACGGCTGGGGAGAACTGACGCACGAGGACACCTACAAGCCGGGCAGCGAGCCGCCCGTACTGGTGCGCACGCTCAGCAGGCGGATGGCCGACCTGCTCGCCGCGGTGGACGACATTGCGCAGGACTTGCGAGAAGAGCTGGATCGACTTTCCGTCGCAGCCATCGACGAGCCCACGGAAGCCGCATCCATAGCATTGCAGCTGGTCCCGGAAGAAATCCCCTCAGCAGCCAGAAGCGAGGCGGGATCGCAAGAGGCCGCCATGCGGTACCTGCGGGAACGCCTGGACAACCTGAATCGCCCGATCGATCTCGCGAGCTTGGCCTGGGAGCTCCAACGCGAATTCGGACAGGAGGTCAGCCAGGGCTGGTTCGGATTCCATTCGTTCAAATCACTCGTCCGGGCATCGTCGCGCGGAGTCACGATCACGGATCGACCGCCGGCCTACGTCATGCCCGCCGATTTCGTGGCATCAGCGGCGGCGGGTTCGATCGCACCCTCGAACATTCCACGGGCGGCTCGCACCCTCAAAGGGATCGACAAGAACTTCCCGCTCGTCAGCCAAGAGCAGCTCGCCGCCGCCTACGAGAGGCTGGCTCGCGCATCCGAGGAAGCCGACTGGAACGAGCCGCTGACGGAACTCTCCCGGGTCAACGACCTGACTCGTCGAGCACGTCAGCTCGACTCCACGCTCCTTTCCGTTTCGAGGCCCCATCTGGATTACATCGCAAAGGCCCTTCTCTTCTCCAAGAATCTACGCGGCCCACTTACGATGGATCAGATCAAGGGCATCTACTCCACATTCATCGTCAAGCGGATCGAGAGCGTCGTGGCCCTCGAAGAAGAAGAGCAGCAAGCCTTGCTGGCCTGGCTGACGTAGCCCGGCCGGGGAGCGGCTTGGCGCTGGTACCGCGGCCGATGACACCACAGGGGGCCTCGCTCCCTGTGGGTGGCGAACCGACGCCCCCCTTACAAGCGAGCCGAGCTGATCGAGGACGCCGAGGGCCGCCCGGCCGCCCATGATCGACTAGTGGACACCGGCGTCAAGACCCGACACGATCAGTGGATGTCGAGATGTGAACGGCCGTTGGTGGTCGCCGTATGCGGGTCCCCGGGGGCCGGAAAGACCACCGTTGCCGGAGCGACGGCGCGCCACCTCGGTGTGCCGTTCCTGACCCGGGACGAGATCAAGACCGGCCTCGGGCTGTCCTCCGCTTCCGTAGCCGAGGACGGCGGCGTTCAGCTCACCCCGGACTTCCACATCGCCGGCGGCCCTCTGAGCCGCCGCGCCGAGTCCGTCATGGTCGACACAGCCCGGCTCCTCGCCTCCTCGGGGATGAGCTTCGTCGTGGAGTCCTCCGTCCTGTCGAGCAAGCTGCTGGACACACTCCGCGCAAGTGACGCCCAGGTGCTCGCGGTTCACGTCGTAGCCCGCGACTCGGTCATCGCCGAGCGCCTCCGCGTCCGTGCGGCCAAAGGCGGGGCGGTCGACCAGCAGCTCGCCGCTCAGTTCCAGCGAGGCGAGATGAAGCCGTCGATCTTCGCTCCGCCAGGGGAAGCCGACGCCGTCGTCGAAGTCGACACCTCAAGCGATGGCGCCCCGGACATCGACCCCATCGAAGCAGCCGTCGCCGCCCTGCTGCGGTCACGAAACCCTGAAACCCGAACCGACCCCTCAAACGAATACACCCAGAGCGCCACCCCCGACCGCGGCTGACCGCCGCCGCTGATGTCACCCGTAGATGCCGAAGCCCCGGCCGTTCGGGCACGCGAGGGGCACGTATGCGGCCTGGTTGGATCGGGCCATGACCGATGGCACGGATCAGTACGAGATGTCGCCCGTCCATCTCGCGGTGGAGCAGGACGACTTGGGAGAGCTGACCCGGCTCCTGCACGTCGGCCATGACCCTGATCAGTACGACAGCCACAGCGGCTGGACCCCGTTGCTCAGGGCCATCGATGGCGGTACGGCTCCTCGAAGCCCACACGGGTGAGCAGGCGCCCACGTTCCGCATGACGGGGTCGGCTGCTGGGGCGACGATCCGGGACCAGCCGTCGTCCGAGGACGATGCCAGCCGGCCCGTGGGCGAGTACGGGCAGTCCTTGGTCGGGCTCCAGTCCGCCCGGCGGGCCGATCGGGACCTCGTAGACGATCTCGCAGAGGGTGGCGGGGACGACGTTGGTCCGACGTCGTCGATGCCAGCCGTGGATGTCAGCACCAACAGACTCGGATGAGCGCCGTGGGCCCATACTTCACCCCGTGCGCATAGACGGACGCTCTCAACTCGCCCTTCGGTGCGGCATCTGGGTCGGTGCCGTGCTCACCGCCCCCTTGCTCCTCGTAGCCGGCGGCCCGGCGTACGAACGCTTCATGCGCCACCTGCACCGCGAAGAGGGGCCGGGCCTCCTGTCGAAGGAGGACGGCTGGGTGCATCCGGGGTACTTCGTGGTGACCAACAGCCTGGTCCTGGCTCTGACCCGGCCGACTCGCCGCGGCGGAAAGCCGAGAACAGGCTCTCCACGCTAAAGGCCGTCCAGCTCGGGCCGGTATCGATTGAGCCCGCCCTGAACCCGGCCGGCAGGTGCCTGCCGAGGGGCGTCCACCCCGCGCGCTCCGGTGCTTCAGACTGCCGCAGCTGATGTCACCCGTGAATGTCGAAGACCCCCGACCATGATCGGTTGGGGGTCTTCGACGTTCCTACCTGGAGCCCCCTGTCGGGTTCGAACCGACGACCCCCGCTTTACAAGAGCGGTGCTCTGGCCAGCTGAGCTAAGGAGGCAGCGAGTGCAGTGTAACCAACGACGTCCTGCCGGCGGTCGGAAATATCACGGGTCTCGGGGTGCTGACAGATCCCGCGGCGGCAGGTAGCGTCACGTGCAGTTCATCCAGGTGGACTAGACCTCAATCCTTCCTTTACTCGGATCGTCCGGCACGTTCCTGCCGGTGAAGGGACACATCACCATGGCTTCCGTCACTTTCGACAAGGCGACCCGGGTGTACCCCGGTGCCACCAAGCCCTCCGTCGACCAGCTCGACATCGAGATCGCCGACGGCGAGTTCCTCGTCCTCGTCGGGCCCTCCGGCTGTGGCAAGTCGACCTCCCTGCGCATGCTCGCGGGTCTCGAGGACGTCAACGCCGGCTCCATCCGCATCGGTGACCGCGACGTCACGCACCTGCCGCCCAAGGACCGGGACATCGCGATGGTGTTCCAGAACTACGCGCTGTACCCGCACATGAGCGTCGCCGACAACATGGGCTTCGCGCTCAAGATCGCCGGTGTCAACAAGTCCGAGATCCGCGCCAAGGTCGAAGAGGCCGCGAAGATCCTGGACCTCACCGAGTACCTCGACCGCAAGCCGAAGGCGCTCTCCGGCGGTCAGCGTCAGCGTGTCGCCATGGGTCGTGCCATCGTGCGTGAGCCGCAGGTCTTCCTCATGGACGAGCCGCTGTCGAACCTCGACGCCAAGCTCCGCGTCTCGACCCGTACGCAGATCGCCGGCCTCCAGCGCCGTCTGGGCATCACCACGGTCTACGTCACCCACGACCAGACCGAGGCCCTCACCATGGGTGACCGCGTCGCGGTCCTCAAGGACGGTCTGCTCCAGCAGGTCGACTCGCCGCGCAACATGTACGACAAGCCCGCGAACCTCTTCGTCGCCGGCTTCATCGGCTCCCCCGCCATGAACCTGGTCGAGGTCCCGATCACCGACGGCGGCGTGAAGTTCGGCAACAGCGTCGTCCCGGTCTCCCGTGACGCCATCGCCGCCGCCTCCGCCAACGGCGACACCACCGTCACCGTCGGCGTCCGCCCCGAGCACTTCGACGTGCAGGGCCCCACCGGCAAGGACGGCCTGGCCGTCACCGTCAACGTCGTCGAGGAGCTCGGCTCCGACGGCTTCGTGTACGGCTCCACCCGCGTCGGCGGCGAGGACAAGGACCTGGTCGTCCGCGTCGGCGGCCGTGACGTCCCCGCCAAGGGCACCACGCTGCACGTCGTGCCGCGCGCCGCCGAGCTGCACGTCTTCTCGACGTCCACCGGCGCCCGCCTCAGCGACTGACTCTCGATCGACTGACCCCTTGGCCGAACGGCCCCGTATCTCTTGCAGATACGGGGTCGTTCGTCTTGGTGGAGGACCCAGTGGGGGTTTACCGCCGAAAACCCCGGCATTCCGGGCCCACCCCCACCCCCCGCGTCAACACGGAATTCGAAAAGCCGCTTCGAACCATCCCCCGCGAGAGTGACTAAATGTCGCCATATCACTACCGGCCGCTACGCTCGCCTGCGTGACGCACACTGCCCGCCGAATCGGCCGCTCTCTCGCCCTCGTCCTGCCCATCGTCCTGGTGCTCTCGGGAACGCTCGCGGTGTCCGCCGTTCCGTGGGCCGGTCAGGACTCCGGGACCCAGCTCACGGCGTCCTCCTCCGAGGTCTCCGTCCGGGCCAAGTCCCGTGCACCGCAGGACATTCTGCGCGACCAGCTCCTCGCCGAGCTCCAGGAGAAGGACCCCGGCACGGCCCTCACCCACCTCCAGCGCGAGGTGGAGAACCGGCCCTCGCTCGCCAAGCACTGCATGTCCATCGCCCGCTCCCTCGGCCGCGCCGCCGTCGAGCAGTACGGTCCCGCCCGCGCCCAGGGCTTCTCGCGGCCCGTCTGCGACACCTCGTACGCGACCGGCGTGATGCGCGCGAGCTGAACAGCCGCACACCGAGCGACGCCGCGCGTCCGGACCTCTCGCCTGCGGGGCGCCTATCGTTCCCCGTATGCACACCTCTCCGACGCAGGCCGTGGTCCTGGCGGGCGGCCAGGGCTCACGGCTGCGCCCGTACACCGACGACCGCCCCAAGCCGATGGTCGAGATCCCGGGCACCGGGACCCCGATCATCGGCCATCAGCTTTCCTGGCTCGCCGCCGAGGGCGTGACCGACGCCGTCGTCTCCTGCGGCCATCTCGCCGAGGTCCTCCAGGAGTGGCTGGAGGGCGCCGACCTCCCCCTCAAGGTGACGACGGTCGTCGAGACCGAGCCCCTGGGCCGCGGCGGAGGCCTGAAGTACGCCGCCGCGCACCTGCCCGCGCCGGACCAGCCCTGGTACGCCACCAACGGCGACATCTGGACCCGGTTCTCGCTGCGCGAGATGGCCGCCTTCCACGCCGAGCGCGACGCCCTCGCCACCCTCGCCCTGGCCCGTCCCCGGATCCCGTGGGGCGCCGTCGAGACCGACACCTTCGGGCACATCACCGACTTCATCGAGTCGCCGCCGTCGCCGTTCCTCATCAACGCGGGCGTGTACGTGTTCTCCGCGGCCTTCACGGAGCTCCTCCCGGACCTGGGCGACCACGAGCGCACCACGTTCCCCCGGCTCGCCCGTGAGCGGCGCCTGGCGGGCTTCCCGCTGCCCCAGGGCGCCTACTGGCGGGCCATCGACACCGCCAAGGACCTCACCGAGGCCGCCAAGGAGCTTGCCGCCCAGCGGGGCTGAACCGGAGAAGGCACGCAGCAGGGCGGCACCACGTTCTCGTGGTGCCGCCCTTCTCGCTGTCCCGTCGGCCGGTTCAGCCCAGCAGGCCGCCGATCGGGTTCCTCGCGCCGCCCGTCGTCGAGCCGCTCTCGGTCGGCGTGCCCGTGGAGCCGGTCGAGCCGCCGCTGGTGCCGCCGCTCGACGTGCTGCCGCCCGTGCTGCTCGGGGTGTCACTGGTGGACGGCGGGGGCTCCGGGTTGGACTGCGTCGGCGTACGGCTGCTGCTGCCGCCGCCCGTGCCGGTGCCCGTGCCCTGCGTGGCCGTCGGGCGCTGCTCCTGCGTCCGGGTGGCCTCGCGGGTGGTCTCGGTGGGCCGGCTCGCCTCCTGCGTCTCCTCGCGCTCCGCCGGGGCCTCGCTGGTCGCGGCCGGGGCGGGCGCCGTGGACGCCGCCTTGGAGGGGGCGCGACGCGTCGGCTCGGTGGGGAGCGGCTGCCCGGGGAGGTGGTTGATCGGGTCGTCGTTGGGGCCGGGGACGGTGACCATCTCGGTGGAGCGGACGGCGCCGCCGAGGACGGAGCCGATGAGGAGGGTGAGGCCGACGACCACCGAGGCGAGGAGGGTGCTGCGGCGCGTGACGCGCCGGCGCAGGTCCCAGAGGTCGGCGCGGGGGCCGAGGGTGCGCCAGGCCTCTCCGGCGATGCGGCCGTCGAGCGAGTAGACGGGGGCGCCGGCGATGATCAGCGGGGACCAGGCGGCCAGGTAGATGATGTCGGCGGAGTCGTAGACCGGGACGGTCTTCCAGCTGACCGTGAGGATCAGCGCGGCGGAGAGCAGGGCGCCGACGACGGCGGCGGCGCGCTGCCAGAGTCCGAGGACGGTGAGGACGCCGACGACGACCTGGAGGAAGGCGACGGTGAGTCCGGCGCCGACCGGGTGCTGGAGGGCGAAGTCCCGGAGGGGTTCGGCGAGGGCCCAGGGGTGCAGTGAGTTGAGCCACTTCACCATGGAGCCGCGCTCGCCGCCGTCGAAGTAGACGGGGTCGCAGAGCTTGCCCATGCCCGCGTAGATGGAGATGAAGCCGAGGAAGACGCGGAGCGGGAGGAGGACGACGCCGAGGTTCATCCGGCGGCCGGGGTAGTAGGCGTGCCGGACGGCGTCCTGGCCGTGGCGCTGCGCGGGCCGGCCGTCGGCCGTCTCGTCCTCGTACGCTCCCGGTCCGCCGCCGGTCTCGGTCCGGAGGTCGTACAGCTCGTCGTACGCACCCTCGGCGCGGCGCATCGGCGGCAGCAGGGGGCCGGAGTCGGCCGTCACCACGGGGTTGGGCATCGTCTCGTCGAAGCGCGGGATGGCCTGGGTGGCGCCCGCGTCCCGACCCCGGTGACCACCGTGGCCGACGGCCGGGTCGAGCGTGGAGACGGAGGACTCGCGGACGGCCTGGAGGAGGCCCGTCGCGCCCGGTGAGGACTTTCCGCTCCATACGACGGGACGACGGCGCGGTCCGCCCGCTCCTGCCGCGGCCCCGGACAGGGCCGCGGCGCGGGCGCCGGCGCCGATCTTCGGCTGCGGGGCGGGCGCGAGCCGCACACGGAAGCTGGCGTGGTTCACGATCACCTGGGCGGGATCGGAATCCACCTTGACCATGCTCAACGCGGGCTGATCGTCGAACCCCGGCCGGGGCGTTCTGGTGTCCACACTCATCTAACCGAGTGATCTGGGTTTAGGACACTGCCTTGACGGCTCGCAAATGTCCGAGACCCGTCAAGATCAACGGTGCCGAAGGAACCGGCGTTCGGTTATTGATCGTCAATCTTCCCTAGAATCACATTAGTTGACCCGGACGATGCAGGGGAGCGCCGTCATGACCGATCCCGTCCCGCAGCCGGGGACCGAGCAGAGCCCGGACACCGCGCGGAACAGGGTGCCCGAGCCCCGCTCTCCCGGGGATTCCGCACCCTCCGCGGCCAGGACTCCGGGCCGTCCCGTACAGGAGTCCCCGGCTCCCGCCAGTCCCGAACGGGAGTCCCACCAGCTCGTCTTCGGCGATCTTCACGACTACCCCGTGATGGCACAGGCCCTCGACAACCAGTGGCTGCCCGCCGGACTCGCGGGCGCCCGCCAGCACGCCTCCGCGCCGGCCCGCCCGCCCGTGGAAGCGGTCGAAGCCGCCTCCGCCGAGCTGCGCCGCTCGCTCGTGAACAGCGGCACCCTGGTGGTCAACCGCGCGTTCCTCCTCAACAACGAGGCGCTGTACGCGAACTACCTGCCGTCCGCCGACCCCGGGGAGCGGGACGCGTTCATCCGGCTCCTCAACGACCGGGTGCTGGTGCCGTACCTGTACACGGAGCGGGAACCCGCCGCCGACTTCACCTGGGCCCACGACCGGGCCGTCGGACACGCCTGGCGCCGGCTCGTGACGGAGGAGGCCGAACCCGCGCTGGTCCGCTTCGACTGGGACGACGAGGCCAACGGCGAGAAGGCCGGCCAGGTCGGCAACTTCTTCTCCACCAACGTCTCCGCGCTCCGCCGGCTCCGGGCGCCCCAGCTCGCCCAGGACCTCGGCATCCCGGAGGAGCTGGCCCGGTCGATGCGCGAGGGCGTCCTCAAGGACATCTACTTCTGGGCCGGCGAGCAGGACAACGACCGGGACATCACCCGTAACGCGCTCTACCAGCGGTTCATCACCCGGCCCGGCACCGATCCGTACCAGAACCTGCTGCGCGACGGCGATCACGTCGTGCCCACCAAGCAGCTGGTCGACCTGCTCTACAGCCTGGGCGTGCCCCGGGCCGGCGGGCTGATCCCGGTCACCCCGCCGGACTCCCCGCCCCGCTCGACGCTCCAGGAGCTGCGCAGCGACCTGCGGCCCCGCGACGACGACCCGGAGGCGATCGGCCGACTGCTGCGCGATCTGTTCGCGGACGCGCTGCACCGGGCGGTGGACGGGCCGAACTCGTACGCCGGTCTCTCGCTGGCCGACGTCAACCGGCTGCGGCGGGAGGAGGAGTGGCGGGCGTACGTGGACTCGCTCGACTCCTTCGTCCGCGGCGGCTTCCAGGACGGACGGATCCCCTCTCCGGAGGAGTTCTCGGCCGGCACCTCCGAGGTGGCGCGTCGGCACGCGCGGATGCTGCGGACCGCGCGCGCGACGAGCGGCAGCGGCAGCGGGTTCGCCCGGGACATCGTCTCGGTCCTGGTCATCGAGGCGGGCGGGGTCGCCCTCCAGGTGACGAGCGGCGAGGAGGTGTCGCTGCTCGCGGGGTCGATCCAGCTGCTGACCGCGGCCGCGGGGGCGCTGACGATCCGGCTGGAGTTCCGCGACAAGGGCGCGAAGGGCCGGCGCGGAGGCCTCGGGCACTCGCTGACATTGCCGACGCTGCGGCTGGGCAATCTGAAGCGTGACTGGGAGGCGATCCGGGGGGCGTACGGAGGGCCGATCGTCGAGACGGGACGACTGCCCGGCGTACCCCGCCAGGCCGACCAGCAGTGCCAGCCCGACCAGTGACCAGACGGCCAGGAGCCGGGAGAGACAGGGTCCGCGCATGAGCATGGAACCCGCGCGCCGCTACGAGCAGCTGCGCGCCGAGCGGCCGGAGCTGTTCCGCAACGAGCCGGGCGGCATCGAGATCCTCACCGACCCGGACGCGGTCGCGGCCGCCGGAGGGGTGCTCTACCAGGATCCGTACGTCCTGCTCGTCCGGGACCCGGTGCGCTTCCCGGACGGCCGGGAGGGCACGTACATCCGCGCCCTGAGCGCGGCGGCCGAGCCCGGCTGTGTCGTGCTGCCGCTGCTCGGCGACCGGATGGTGCTCATCGAGCACTACCGGCACGCCACCCGGTCCTGGCAGTGGGAGCTGCCCCGGGGCTTCGGCACCCGGGGCCTGTCGAGCGCGGAGAACGCGGCGAAGGAGGTGGACGAGGAGATCGGGGCGCGGGTGGAGGAGCTGATCCCGCTGGGCGAGCTGCATCCGGACAGCGGGATGACGGGCGATCGCGTCCTGCTCTTCGCGGCCCGGATCGACGCGATCGGCCGACTGGCGGAGGCGGAGGCCATCCGGAGATCGCTGACGATCCCCTTCGCGGAGGCGGAGGGGATGATCGCCGACGGCCGCATCACGGACGCCTTCACCATCGCCACGATGACCCGCGCCCGCCTGGCGGGCCTGACGGCCTGAGGCGGGCGCGGGTACGGCGAGGGGTGTCCTGCCGGTGAGCCACCGGGCGGTGGCTTTCCGGGCCGGTGAGTTTTCCGGGCCGGTGGGCTACCGAGCCGGTGTCAGCGGGCCATCCGGCGGCGGGCCGCCTCGTAGAGCACGACACCGGCGGCGACACCGGCGTTGAGCGACTCGGCGCCGCCCGGCATCGGGATGCGGACGAGGAAGTCGCAGGTCTCGCCGACCAGGCGGGACAGGCCCTTGCCCTCGGAGCCGACGACGATGACGACCGGACCGCCCAGCTCCGCCAGCTCGTGCACGTCGCGGTCACCGTCGGCGGCGAGGCCGACGACCGTGACACCGGCCTTCTGGTACTGCTCCAGGCAGCGCGTCAGGTTGGTGGCGCGGGCGACCGGGGTACGGGCGGCGGTGCCGGCCGAGGTCTTCCAGGCACCGGCGGTCATACCGGCGGCGCGGCGCTCGGGGACGACGACGCCGTGGCCGCCGAAGGCGGAGACGGAGCGGACGACGGCGCCGAGGTTGCGCGGGTCGGTGATGCCGTCGAGGGCCACGATCAGCGGGTCGTCGTGGTCGTCGAACGCGGCCGTGACGAGGTCCTCGGGGTGCGCGTACTCGTACGGCGGCACCTGGAGGACGAGGCCCTGGTGGTTCAGGCCGTTCGTCATGCGGTCGAGCTCGGGGCGCGGCGCCTCCATGATGTTGATGTTGCCGCGGCCGGTGGCGAGGTTCAGGGCCTCGCGCACGCGCTCGTCGTTGTCGATGAACTGCTGCACGTAGAGGGTCGTGGCGGGCACGCCGTCGCGCAGGGCCTCGAAGACCGGGTTGCGGCCGACGACCATCTCGGACTGGCCCTTGCCGCCGCGGCGGACGACCGGCTTGCGCTTGGCCGCGTTCCGGGTCATCGCGTTGGTGACGCGGAACGCCTTGTGGCCCTTGCGGTTCTCGGCCTTGGGTGTCGGGCCCTTGCCTTCGAGGCCCTTGCGCCGCTGGCCACCGCTGCCGACCGTCGCACCCTTCTTGTTGGACGTACGACGGTTCCTGCGCTGGCTGTTCCCGGCCATGACTACCTAATCCTCGGTGTTGCGTACGGAGGCACACTGGCCCTCGTACAAGGTCTGTAACTGAAGTGTGCCGCCCGGAGGCCCGAGCGGCACGTCTTCTAACGGTTGCCCAGCGTCCAGCGGGGGCCGTCGGGGCTGTCCTCGATGGCGAGGCCGGACTGGTTGAGCTGGTCGCGGATCGCGTCCGCGGTCGCCCAGTCCTTGCGCTCACGCGCCGATTCGCGCTGCTCCAGCACGAGCCGTACGAGGGTGTCGACGGCGCCGTGAAGCTCTTCGCCGCCACCGGTCTCCTCGGCCCAGTGCGGGTCGAGCGGGTCCAGGCCGAGGACGCCGAGCATGGCACGGACCTCGGCGAGGCGGGCGATGGCCTCGTCCTTGTCGTCCGCGGCGAGGGCGCTGTTTCCCTGGCGGACGGTGGTGTGGATGATCGCGAGCGCGTGCGGCACGCCCAGATCGTCGTCCATGGCCTCGGCGAAGGCCGGCGGCACCTCGGCGGCGGGGGCGACGTCCTTCCCGGCCTTCTCGGTGGCGCGCTGGACGAAGCCCTCGATGCGGGCGAACGCCGACTCGGCCTCGCGCAGGGACTCCTCGCTGTACTCGATCATCGAGCGGTAGTGCGGGGTGCCCAGGTAGTAGCGCAGGACGATGGGGCGCCAGTTCTTCACCATCTCGGACACCAGCACGCTGTTGCCGAGCGACTTCGACATCTTCTCGCCGGCCATGGTGACCCAGGCGTTGTGCACCCAGTACGAGGCGAAGTCGTCGCCGAAGGCCTTGGCCTGGGCGATCTCGTTCTCGTGGTGCGGGAAGATCAGGTCGAGACCGCCGCCGTGGATGTCGAAGGCGGAGCCCAGGTACTTGTGGGCCATCGCCGAGCACTCCAGGTGCCAGCCGGGACGGCCGCGGCCCCAGGGGGTCTCCCAGTCGGGCTCGCCCGGCTTGGTGGCCTTCCACATGGCGAAGTCGCGCGGGTCGCGCTTGCCGGTGATGCCGTCCTCGGTGGGCTGGCGCAGGTCGTCGATGTCCTGGTTGGACAGCTGCAGGTAGCCCGGGAAGGACCGCACGTCGAAGTAGACGCTGCCGTCGGCCTCGTACGCGTGACCGCGCTCGATGAGGCCGCGCATCATCTCGATCATCTCGGGGACGTGCCCGGTGGCGCGGGGCTCGTACGTCGGCGGCAGGCAACCGAGGGCGTCGTAGCCCGCGTTGAACGCGCGCTCGTTCTCGTAGCCGATGGACCACCAGGGGCGGCCCTGGTCCGCGCCCTTGGCGATGATCTTGTCGTCGATGTCGGTGACGTTGCGGATGAACGTGACGTCGTAGCCGCGGTAGGCGAACCAGCGGCGCATGATGTCGAAGTTCAGCCCCGACCGGATGTGTCCGATGTGCGGGGCCGCCTGGACGGTGGCGCCACAGAGGTAGATCGAGACGCAGCCCGGCGTGAGCGGGGTGAAGTCACGGATCTGCCGGGCGCTGGTGTCGTACAGGCGAATAGTCACCACTCCAGGGTAGTGGGCGTGTGGTAGTGCCCCGATACCTGTTCCCCGTCTCCGATGACGTTTTTCACCGGTACCGGTGGATGCCGGTACCGGTGAACATGACGACCGCCGCTCCGGAACGCGGTTACGGGCGTGCCACCCGGTACACGAGCGCCGTCGCGAGCGCCGCGAGGCCCTCCGCGCGCCCTGTCAGACCGAGGCCGTCCGTGGTCGTGCCGGAGACCGAGACCGGTGCGCCGGCCGCCTCGCCCAGTGCCTTCTGGGCCTCGTCGCGCCGCTTGCCGACCTTGGGGCGGACACCGACGACCTGGACCGCGATGTTGCCGATCTCGAAGCCCTCGGCGCGGACGATCCGGGCGGCCTCCGCGAGGAGGGTGACGCCGGAGGCACCGGAGTACTCGGGACGCGAGGTGCCGAAGTGGGCGCCGAGGTCGCCGATGCCGGCGGCGGAGAAGAGCGCGTCGCAGGCGGCGTGGGCGGCGACGTCACCGTCGGAGTGCCCGGCGAGGCCGTACCCGCCGTTCTCGTCGGCGTCCCAGAGAAGACCGGCGCACCAGAGTTCGCGGCCCTTCTCGAAGGCGTGGACGTCGGTACCGATGCCGACGAGCGGGACGAGGGGGAGATCAGAAGCCATCGTTGGCCCTCCTGCGGGCGAGTACGGCCTCGGCGAGGACGAGGTCGAGGGGACGGGTCACCTTGAACGCCTCTTCGTGGCCGGGCACGACGACGACGGGCGCGCCGAGCCGCTCGACCATGCCGGCGCAGTCGGTGGCGCCCTCACCGGTGAGGGCGACGGTGGCGTGGGCGTTGACCAGGGTGTCGTGGTCGAAGCCCTGCGGGGTCTGGACGGCCCGGAGACGGGCCCGGACCGGGGTGGCGACGACCTGCTCGGGGTCGCCCGGCTTCTCGGCCGGCTCGACCTCCTTGACCGTGTCGGCGACGGGCAGCGCGGGGACGACGGCGACGGCCCCGTCCCGGACCGCCTCGATGACCGCGTCGACGGTGTCGACGGGGACGAGCGGGCGGGCGGCGTCGTGGACGAGGACTGTGGTGATGCCCTCGGGGAGCGCCTGGAGGCCGAGGTGCACGGACTCCTGCCGGGTGTCACCGCCGGGCACGACGAGGTAGTCGGTCCGCTCGGGGAGGGCGTGGGCGTCGAGGAGGTTCTTGACCTCTGCGGCGCCGTCGGAGGGGGCGACCACAACCACCAGCGAGACCGCGCGGGAGGCGGCCATCGCACGGACGGCGTGGATGAGCATGGGGGTGCCGTTCAGCGCGCGCAGCGCCTTGGGGGCCCCCGGACCGAGGCGTACGCCCCGTCCGGCCGCCGGGATCACCACGGCGGTACGAGAAGGACGCGCTTCGTCTGACATCGGTTGCACTCCGGCAGGTTTGTTTCCGCGGCCGACATGGGTATGGCCTCACCGTGCCGGACGCTCCGCCTTGACCGGGCCCTTTCCGTGACGACGGTCGAGGCGTGCCGCCCGAGCACAGGGGTTCGGACGTGAGTAAGTAAGAGGGGGATGTGGACGTACGGCATGCATGCGTACGTGGCGTACGCATGCATGCCGTACGTGACAGACAGTACGTACATGAACATGCCGCAGCGCCCGGCGGCAGCACTGTGTGGATCACAGCACGCCAGCGGGCACCGCGGCATCGCTTCACTTGTGAGCGCGCTCGGATGTCGTCAGAGCACGCTCAGGACGCGAGGACCTCGTCGAGGAGAGCCTCGGCCTTGTCCTCGTTCGTGTTCTCCGCGAGGGCCAGCTCGCTGACCAGGATCTGCCGAGCCTTGGCGAGCATGCGCTTCTCACCGGCGGAGAGACCGCGCTCGCGCTCGCGCCGCCACAGGTCGCGGACTACTTCGGCGACCTTGATGACATCGCCGGAGGCGAGCTTCTCGAGATTTGCCTTGTAGCGACGAGACCAGTTCGTCGGCTCTTCGGCGTACGGCGCGCGAAGCACCTCGAAGACCCGGTCCAGCCCGTCCTGACCGACTACGTCGCGAACACCAACGAACTCCGCATTGTCCGCAGGCACGCGAACAGTCAGGTCGCCCTGCGCGACCTTGAGCACCAAGTAGGTCTTGTCCACGCCTTTGATCTGGCGAGTTTCGATGGCCTCGATCAGCGCGGCCCCGTGATGGGGATAGACCACGGTGTCGCCAACCTTGAACGTCATGTGACAGGTACCCCTTCCGTGGCTATCCAGGGTAACACGGATACGGCTTCTTCTGAATGGCGTTTTCGCAGGTCAGGGCATATCTCGGGGCTTGACAACAGCAACACGGACGTGCTGCGGAGGGCTTCCGGAAGGCGGTATTCGCAGGTCGGAGCGGCTGCGCGGACGGAGAGAAACGCGCACGTTACACCTACCCGCAGCCCCTCCAAGGAGGTCCGATGCCCCGTTTTGTCGGGTTCGGAGTGGCCTTCCCAACGTACTCCGTTCGAGGATCGTCCACCCGTACGGATGCATCACCGGGTGATTCCGTAATTGATCAGCCGACGCGGGTCCGGGTTTTTCCGGAGGCACGGCTGCGGGGAATGCGGGGCGGCCCTCGAATTGATCAAGGCGGTTATGTGAACAACAGGTCAATGGGTCGTGATCCGGCCACGGCCGCCGGTGCGCGGCGAGAGCGGTGGACGGCTCGCGGGACCGCCCCGGGGACCCCATGGCCGGTTAGGGGCGGGTCGGGTGCGGGACGGAGAGTGCGGCTCGGTAACCTGAGCGCGCTGACACACCCTTAGTTGGTCTTTAGTTCCAAGCCTGTCCGTAGCTTGTCCGTACGTCCTAGGAGATGCCGCCGCCGTGAGCCGCAGCCTTCGACGCGGCGCCCTCGCCGCCACCGCCATCGTTTTCTCCATCGCCGCGCTGTCCGCCTGTGGAGCGGGCAACGACGCGCAGACGCTCGAAATCAAGCCGGACAACGCCGCCGTCACGGTGGGCGATGTCAAGATCCAGAACGCGCTCGTGATCACCCAGCCGCTGGACGTGGCCAAGGGCCCGGCCGCCGTCTCGGCCACCGTCTTCAACAACGGTGACCAGCCCCAGACGCTCGACGCCATCTCCCTCCAGGGCAGCAGCGCCACCGTGGCGCTGAAGTCGGCCACGGGCGCCGGCCCGATCGTCGTCCCGGCCGGCGGCTCCGTCGTGATCGGCGGCGAGGGCAACGCCTCCGCCGTCATCGAGAACGGCAGCGAGGCCGCCCGCGACGGTGACGCGCAGCAGGTCGTCTTCAAGCTGAGCCAGACCGGCGACGTGAGCCTCAGCGCCTTCGTCGTCCCGGCGACCAGCTACTTCAAGGACTTCGGCCCGACCATCCTCCCGGCGCCCCCGGGCACCCAGCCGACCGCCACCGCGACGCCCTCGGGCGCGGCGGAGGGTGAGCACGGCGGCGAGGCCTCCGGCGAGCCGTCGGGCGAGGCGAGCCACGCGGCCGGTCACTGACCCGTACGCAGGCATGCGTGAAGGGCGCCTCCCCGGCGGGGAGGCGCCCTTCACGCATGCACCGCTTTCTACGGCTCGAACTTGTAGCCCAGGCCTCGGACCGTGACCAGGTAGCGCGGGGCGCCCGGGTCCGGCTCGATCTTGGCGCGGAGGCGCTTGACGTGGACGTCGAGGGTCTTGGTGTCGCCGACGTAGTCCGCGCCCCAGACCCGGTCGATGAGCTGCATACGGGTCAGCACACGGCCCGCGTTGCGCAGCAGCATCTCCAGGAGGTCGAACTCCTTCAGGGGCAGGTCGACCTTGCCGCCCGAGACCGTCACCACGTGGCGGTCGACGTCCATACGGACCGGGCCGGCCTCCAGGGCCGCGGGGGTGACCTCCTCCGGCTCACCGCGGCGGCGCAGGACCGCGCGGATGCGGGCGACCAGCTCCCGCGAGGAGAAGGGCTTCGTCACGTAGTCGTCGGCTCCTATCTCCAGCCCGACGACCTTGTCGATCTCGCTGTCCTTGGCGGTCACCATGATGACCGGGACGTTCGAGCGGCCGCGCAGCTGACGGCACACCTCGGTACCGGGCAGCCCCGGAAGCATCAGGTCGAGGAGGACGAGGTCGGCCCCGTTGCGCTCGAACTCGTCGAGACCGTCGGGCCCGGTCGCCGCTACGGCGACCTCGAAGCCCTCTTTGCGAAGCATGTAGGACAGGGCGTCGCTGAAGGATTCCTCATCCTCGACGACGAGCACTCGGGTCACGGAAGGACCTCCGGGGCAGGAAGCGGTTCGGTCATGAGATCAGGGGTGGGGGACGAGGCGGGTCGGCGGTCCCGTACGGCGCCCGCCTCGGGCAGCCGCAAGGTGAAGGTGGAGCCCTGACCCTCGGTGCTCCAGACGGTGACCTCTCCGCCGTGGGAGGCGGCCACGTGCTTGACGATGGCCAGGCCGAGCCCCGTACCGCCGGTGGCACGGGAGCGGGCCGGGTCGACGCGGTAGAAGCGCTCGAAGACGCGCTCCTTGTCCTTGTCGGGGATCCCTATGCCCTGGTCGGTGACGGCTATCTCGATCAGGTCGCCGGCCGGGGCGGCTACGCGGCGGGCGGCGATGCCCACCCGCGTACGGGCCGGTGAGTAGTTGACCGCGTTCTCGACGAGGTTGCCGAGGGCGGCGGCGAGCTGGCCGCGACTCCCCCAGACCCGCAGATCGGCTTCTCCTCCGGAGACCATGGTGATCTGCTTGGTGGAGGCGGTGTGCCGGGAGCGGTCGATCGCCTCGGCGACGAGTTCGTCCACGGACACGGGCTCGGAGTCCTCCAGCGGGTCGTCGTTCTGCACGCGGGAGAGGTCGATGAGCTCCTGTACGAGGTTGGTGAGGCGGGTCGCCTCTATCTGCATGCGGCCGGCGAAGCGGGTGACCGCCTCGGGGTCGTCCGAGGCGTCCATGACCGCCTCGGAGAGCAGGGAGAGCGCGCCCGTCGGGGTCTTGAGCTCATGGCTCACGTTGGCGACGAAGTCGCGCCGTACCGCTTCGATACGACGGGCCTCGGTGAGGTCCTCGACCAGCAGCAGCACCAGGCGCGAGCCCAGCGGGGCGACCCGGGCGGAGACGGCGAGGGCCTCGCCGCGTCCGCTGCCGCGCCGCGCCAGGTCCAGCTCGACCTGCCGTATCTCTCCGTCGCGGCGGGTGTCGCGGGCCATGTTGAGCATGGGCTCCACGGCCAGTTTCCCGCCTCGGACCAGGCCGAGCGCGTACGCCGCCGAGCTGGCCTTCACCACGGAGTCGCTCTCGTCGAGGACGACCGCGGAGGAGCGCAGCACGGACAGCACGGTGTCGACGCCGGGCGGGAGCACGGCGTCGGTGTGCAGTGAGGTTCGGGTGGGTCTCGCCTGGTCGCGCTCGCTCCAGCGGAACGCCAGCATGGCGATCACGCCGGTGCACACGCCGGCGATCGCGGCCAATGCGGCAACCGCCGCGTTCACGTCCATGCCCCCAAGGTTATGCGGGCCCGACGACTCCCTCCCAGCCGTCCGAGTGGCTGCTCGAACAGTCGTCGCCCAGAGTTCACCGTGGAGACGGGGCTGGTTCATTTGCCCTGACCGGCGCGGTGGCGCGTGTCGCCCAGAGTTCACCTTGGGGAAAGTGCCGGTTCATGTGAGGGGGTGGAACCGGACGCGTAGGGGGCCGAACGTGGGAGCGTGGGGGTCCGAAGCCCCACCCGGACCCCGGAGCTTTGCGTAGAGAGGGACATCCATGCGGGACGCGTACCACGAGGAACTGGACTCGATCGGTGAAAGCCTGGTCGAGATGGCCCGGCTCGTCGGGTCGGCGGTCGGGCGCGCCACGACGGCGATGCTCGACGCGGATCTCAAGCTCGCGGAGAGCGTGATCGCGGCGGACCAGAAGGTCGACGACCTCCAGCACGACCTGGAGGCCCGGGCGATAGCGCTGCTCGCGCGGCAGCAGCCGGTGGCGACGGATCTGCGGATCGTGGTGACCTCGCTGCGCATGAGCGCCGACCTGGAGCGCTCGGGCGACCTGGCGCAGCACGTGGCGAAGCTGGCGCGGCTGCGGTTCCCGGAGTCGGCGGTGCCGCGGGACCTGCACGCGACCATCCTGGAGATGGGACAGCTGGCGCAGCGCCTGATGGCGAAGGCGGCGGAGGTCATCATCACGAAGGACGTCGACCTGGCGCTCCAGCTGGAGCAGGACGACGACGAGATGGACCTGCTGCACCGGACGCTCTTCCAGCACCTGATCGACGACCGCTGGAAGCACGGCATCGAGACGGCGGTCGACGTGACGCTGCTCGGCCGTTACTACGAGCGGTTCGCCGACCACGCGGTGTCGGTGGCGAAGCGTGTGGTGTACCTGGTGACGGGTGAGCACGCGGACGAGCTGCAGGCGGCGGACGCGCCGGTCGAGGGCGCGTAGCGTCCGTCCGGCGGATCAAGGTCGTCGTGGCCGTGGTCCGCCGGGCAGTCCCTGCGCGCCCGGGTGCCCACGTGCCCACGCACACGGGCGTACTGGCGTACGGGCGCCGATGCGCCGTTGATGCGCCCGCCCGGGTGGGCATGCAATGGGGGGAGGCGACGTGCGCCTCGAAAGGGAGGGACCCCCATGGCCGAATCCCCCATGACGAACGATTCCGGGCCGGAGGCTCCGCGCGAGGTGGTGCACCTGCCGCTGCTGGGCGCCTGCGGGTGCGGCTCGGGCTGCGGCTGCGGCTGCCAGTCGGGTGCCCCGTGCCAGTGCGGCGGCTGCTCGGGCTGACGGAACGGGTCGGGGGGTGGGGTGCGGGGGTGCTGCATCCGCACCCCACCCCCTCTCTGTGCCCCGGGCCACATGTCCAGGACGTGTCCCGCGCTATACGTCCAGGACGCCGACGACCTGGTCGCCCGAGGTCTCCCCCGTCGTACGGAAACCGAGGCGCTCGTAGAAGGCGCCGGGGCCGGTGTCCCCGGGTGCCCAGGTGACGTACAGGCGCTGTTCGCCGCGCCGCCGCAGCTCGTCGCGGACGGCTTCGACGGCGAAGCGCCCGTACCCCTTGCCCTGCACATCGGCGGCGATGTTGAGTCGCCAGAGACCGCTGCGCCGGTCGGTGGGGTCCTTCTTCTCGTTCCAGGGGAGGTCGAGGAAGGCCATCAGGAAGCCGACGAGCCGGTCGCCGTCGAAGATCAGCCGCGGCCAGGCCGCGTCCCCGAAGGCGTACGCCTCCGCGAGGGAGCGCGAGACGGGGGAGACGTTCTGCTCCTGATGGGGGTGGACCCGCAGGTCGAGGGCGGCGTCGACGGTGGCGGGGGTGACCTTCTCCAGGCGGAGTGAGGGGTGGGTACGGGTACTCATGACCTGGACGGTAGCGGCGGGGGCGGGCGTTCTCCTAGCGAGTTACGCAGGCCCCGGCCCGGCCGGCTCTCAGCCGGCGAACCAGACCGAGCGGAGCTTCAGGCGGTCGGAGGCCGGGCGGCCGTGGGGGCGGAGGGTCCAGGAGTCGCCGGTGCAGTCGGGCTCGGTGAAGACGATCGCGTGGGCGTCGGTGTCGTTGTGCGGCGCGAACGCGGGCTCGGAGGATCCGGGGTCGGCCGCCTCGGGAATCGTGATGCACTCCGGGCCGGCCGGGTCGTGAAGCGTGACCGACTGCGGGTACCCGTCGAGCCCGACGAACCGGTAGCTGAAGTCGCCGGTGGCGGCGTGGGCGGGGGAGGCGAGCGTGGCGGTGAGGGCGAGGGCACCGCAGACAGCGGCGAGGGAGTGCCGGAGACGCACGACAGTTCTCGTTTCATGGGGGGGGGAGGAAGCAGGTTCCTCCGCACCCGTACCTCTCCCTCGCGGCCGCCATGCGGGGAGCCCGTGCCGGAAGGTTTCGCCCTCACCCGTCCGGGGGCGCTTCAGCGCTTCAGCGCCGCGGCTGCCGTGTCGAAGGCCGAGTCCCGGTTCTGCCGGAACTCCTCCTCGGTGAAGACCGGCGCCGGAAGGTGCGGGGGGATCCCGGTGATGTCGAAGGTCCTCCCCGTACGGGTCAGGAACTCCTCGTTCGGGAGCAGGAAGGCCATGCCGTTCGGGAGCGAGCGTTCCAGGACGTCCGAGAAGACGCCCTGGGTCGGTGCCCCGACGCGGACGGTCCGGCCGGGCCGGTCGATGAGGGCCTGGGTGAAGGTCTCCCCCGCGCTGAACGTCGTGTCGGCCGTGAGCACGGCGACGGGGCCGGTGTACCGGGGGGTGTGGCGGGCCGGCTCCACCCGGACGGCCTGCGGCGGGGTGTCCCTGGTGCGCTTGCGGTACGCGACGTACGGGGTGTCGGTCAGGCGCCCGGCGAGGTGCAGGCCCAGGGCGTCGTCGCCGCCGCCGTTGACCCGGAGGTCGATGATCAGCCCTTGGAGGGAGGCCGTACGCTCGCGGGTGAGGACGGTGTCCAGCGCCCGGTCCAGTACGGCGAGCTGGCCGGCGTACGTGCGGTCGCCACGGTCGTATCCGGCGAATCCGGAGATCCGCAGGTAGCCCTGACCGTCGGGCAGGTCGGCATAGGAGATCCGGCCGTTGCCGAACTCCTGCGGCTCCGTCCCGCCGAGGTCCCGCCGGACGATGTGCTCCTTGGCCCTGCTGTCCAGGAGATCGGGCCTGCTCGTGGTGCCGGGCCGGAAGTGGGGGAGGGAGCGGCGGTCCCCGTCGGAGACGGAGACGTGCGCGTCGTACAAGGGCGCCACCATGTCGTCGAGGAGGGCGAGGAGTTCCTCCTTCGTGGTGTCCTCGTGGACCTTGGGGCGATAGGTGTCCCGGACGGCCTGCCAGTCGATGCCCTTGTCCGCGAAGAAGGGGTAGTTCTCCTCGAAGGTCTGCCAGAAGACGTCGAAGGCCGTCAACGGGTCGTCGGGCAGCGTCCGGTCACAGGTGCTGGGCAGTGCCGCGAGCCGCCGCAGTACGCGGTCACCCGTGGACCCGGCGATGTGCAGCGTTCCCTGCGGGCGGACGGTGAGCAGGGTGCCGTCCTCGGTGCGGTAGGTGCCCGGGGCCGTCCGTACGGCTTCCTCGCCGGGTACACAGCTGATCGCCGTGGTCTGGTACTCCCGCAGATGTCCGTCGGCGATCGACAGGACGGTGCCGTATCCGTCCACGCGCCAGACGCCGTCGACCGGTCCCGTCGGGCCGGTCGTGCGTCCCGTCGCGGTGGCGGGCCCGACCGTCCCGGCGGCCATGGCCGTTGCCATGACGGCCGTCACGGCCATGGCTCCACCGAGCCTCTTGTGTCGCATCCGGTGTCTCCTTCTCGTCCACGGCGTGCCGGGCCGGTGCCCGACCCAGAAAACGATCATGGTCGGGGCAGACACCCGCCACCATCCGGCGGACCCGCGACCCGGCCGGGGGCTACCCCCCGGACACCCGCCCGACGGCCGGCGAACACGAAACAAGGCCCCCACTCCGCGGAGGAACCGCGGGGTGGGGGCCTTGATCAGGCGTGGGGCTGGGTGGAGCTACTTCTTGCCCTGGTTCTTGACCGCCTCGATGGCCGCGGCGGCGGCTTCCGGGTCGAGGTAGGTGCCGCCCGGGTTGAGGGGCTTGAAGTTCTCGTCCAGCTCGTAGGCGAGCGGGATGCCCGTCGGGATGTTGAGGCCCGCGATGTCCCCGTCCGAGATGCCGTCGAGGTGCTTGACCAGGGCGCGGAGGCTGTTGCCGTGGGCGGCGACCAGGACCGTGCGACCGTTCAGGAGGTCGGGGACGATCGCGTCGTACCAGTACGGGAGCATGCGCTCCACGACGTCCTTCAGGCACTCGGTGTCCGGGCGCAGCTCCGGCGGGATCGTCGCGTAGCGCGGGTCGTGCGCCTGCGAGTACTCGCTGTCGTCCGAGAGCGCCGGCGGCGGGGTGTCGTACGAGCGGCGCCACAGCATGAACTGCTCCTCGCCGAACTCGGCGAGGGTCTGCGCCTTGTCCTTGCCCTGGAGGGCGCCGTAGTGGCGCTCGTTCAGGCGCCAGGAGCGGTGGACCGGGATCCAGTGGCGGTCCGCGGACTCCAGCGCGAGCTGGGCGGTGCGGATGGCGCGCTTCTGGAGGGAGGTGTGCAGTACGTCGGGGAGCAGGCCGGCGTCCTTGAGCAGCTCGCCGCCGCGCGTCGCCTCCTTCTCACCCTTCGCGGTGAGGTTCACGTCCACCCAACCGGTGAACAGGTTCTTCTCGTTCCACTCGCTCTCGCCGTGGCGGAGGAGGATCAGCTTGTACGGTGCGTCGGCCATGCGTACGAGACTAATAGACCGCCGACGATTGACGCGCGTCGTCAATCCGCTGGCGTCCGGCACCTGAGATGCGTAAGTTACGACTGCCGCAAGAGGGACTTACATCAAGGCGTACACAGCAGGGGGCCGGCCACACATGTCCATCGACTCGCTCAGACGATCAGCCCGTACGACGGTTTCCGGACTTCCGCAGGGCTTCTGGTGGCTCTGGCTGTCGACCTTGGTCAACCGGACCGGGGCTTTCGTCCTGACGTTCCTGTCCCTCTATCTCACGGTGGAACTCGGGCACTCGGCGTGGTTCGCCGGACTCGTCGTCGCCCTCCACGGCCTCGGCGGCGTCGCCGGTTCCCCGCTCGGCGGCGCGCTCACCGACCGCTGGGGCCGCCGCCCCACCATGGTCACCATGCACCTCGCGGCCGCCGCCTCCGCCGCCGCCCTCGCCGTCGTCACCAGCGCCTGGGCCATCGCGACGGTCGTCCTCCTCATGGGCGTCGCCATGCAGGCCGTCCGACCCTCCATCAACGCCACCATCGCCGACATGGTCCCCGCCCACGACGTGCGCCGGGCCTACGCCCTCAACTACTGGGCCCTCAACCTCGGCTTCGCCATCGCCTCCATCGGCGGCGGCGCCGCGATCTTCCTCGGCTACCGGACGCTGTTCGTCGTCGACGCCATCGCCACCGTCCTGTGCGCCGTCATCGTCTTCCTCCGCCTCCCCGAGACCCGCCCCGAGGCCCGGACCGACAAGGCGGGCAAGCCGGTCGTCGAAGCCAAGGTCAGCATGTTCACCGTGCTGCGCGACGCCCCTTTCCGCACCCTCGTCCTCCTCAATCTCTTCGTCTGCGTCGTCTTCACCGCCCCCTGGATCGGCCTCCCCCTCACCATGGCGGACAAGGGCCTCTCCCCCTCCTCCTACGGCGTCGTCATCGCCGTCAACGGCATCGTGATCGTCGGCTTCCAGCTGCTCGTCAACAAGCTGACCGACAAGCGCTCCCCCGCCCTCCTGCTCAGCCTCTCCTCCGTCCTCTTCGCCGTCGGCACCGGCGCCACCGCCCTCGCCGGCTCTTCGGTGGTGGCCTTCGCCGCGACCGTGGTCGTCTGGACGGTCGGCGAGATGATCCACGTCCCGACGAACGCCGCCGCCACCGCCCGCCTCGCCCCCGAGCACGCCCGGGGCCGCTACCAGGGCGTCATGGGCATGTCGTGGGCCGTCGCCGGTTTCGTCGCCCCGATCGGCGCCGGCGCGATCGTCGACGGGCCCGGCCCCGGCGTCCTGTGGGCGGCGACCTTCGCGATCGGCCTCCTCGCCGCCGTCGGCTACAGCCTCCGGCTCCGCAAGGCCCTGGCCGACGACCACGACGTCCTCGACCGCCCCGCCGGCGACAGCGTCGAGGACAGGGCCGCCGCGGACGACTCCGCCGACAAGTCCTCCGTCAGCGCCTGACGGAGGAACCCCTCCCCGCGAGACGGAACCGGCTCCCCTCCCTGCGCACTTCGGCGGTGCCCGACCCGCCGAAGTGCGCAGGGACGACCAGCTCCCGCTCGTCGGCGGCCCGTTCGAGGATCCGGCGGCGGCTCGCCGACGCCGCCGCCGCGTCCAGGCAGAAGCAGCTGTTGTGCGCGGGGTCGAGGATCTGCACAGGACTGTGCAGGAGGTCCCCGACGAACACCGCCCGCTCTCCGCCCGACGCGAGCCGCAGTACGGCCGAGCCGGGCGTGTGCCCGGGCGCGGACTCCAGGGTGAGGTGCTCGTCGATACGGTGGACGCCGTCCCAGAGCACGGTCCGCCCCGCGCGGTGGAGGGGTGCGACGCTGTCCTCGTAGACGAGCCGGTCGTCCTCGCTCAGGCCGCCGCCGTAGGCGTTGTCCGGCCCGAAGTGGGCGTCGTCGGCCGCCGGTACGAGGTACTGGGCGCGCGGGAAGGTCGGCACCCACTCCCCTTCCGCGCCCTCCGCGCCCTCGGCCGCTCGGGTGTTCCAGCCGACGTGGTCGGCGTGGAGATGGGTGTTGACGACGACGTCCACGTCCTCGGGTCGGACGCCGGCCCGTTCCAGGAGGCCGAGGAAGTCCCCCTGCCAGTGGTGGAACTGCGGCGAGCCGGGCCGCTCGCGCCCGTTGCCCACCCCCGTGTCGACCAGGATCGTCCGGCCCCCGCTGCGCAGCACCCACGTCTGCAGGGACATGACCGCCCGGTCGCCCTCCGGCTCCCAGTGGTCCGGCGCCAGCCAGTCCTCGTTGTCCTTCCACGTCTCCTCGCCGGCCGAGGGGACCAGCTCGCGGGTACCGGCGAACGGCCCCTGCCACTCGACGACCCGGACGACCTCGACGTCTCCCAGGACCATGCGCTGTGCGCTCTCATACGTCATGCAGTCGACGTTAGGGAGCACGATTGAGCCTCTCAATGCCTGTACGGCTCCACTGGATACGCGTACGTCTCACCCTGGATCCGTCCGGCGGGACTACGCTGGCGCGATGGACGTGGTGAGCGACGCGATCTCGGCCGTACGGATCGGGCGGCCCTCCTCCCAGCGGGTGCGGGTCGCCGGGAGCTGGTGCACCCGCCTCGCCCCATACGACGGAGCGGGCTTCCACGTCGTCCTGGAGGGGAACTGCTGGCTGCTGCCCGACGGGGGTGATCCGGTCGAACTCGGTCCGGGCGACGCCGTCCTGCTGCCGCACGGGACGGGACACGTGATCGCCGAAGGGCCGGCCGACGCGGCGCGGCTCGCGCGCGCGGTGTCCTTCGAGCGGTGGCTGGACGGGACCGGTTCGCGGCCGCCCCCACCCGTCGCCACCGAGGACGGCACCGCGGTCGAGATGCTGTGCGGCAAGTACCGGCTCGACCGCAGCCATGTCCACCCGCTCCTGGCGGAGCTACCCGCGCTCGTCCATCTGCCGAACCGGGCCGCGGACGGCACCGACCGTGCCGATCCCGGCCTCCGCTCCGCCATCGACCTGCTCGGCCGCGAGGTGGGCGAGCGGCTTCCCGGCTCCGGGGTCGCGCTGCCGAGCCTGCTCGACCTGCTCCTCGTCTACATGATCCGTTCCTGGACGGCCGAGAACGCCGGCCCTGCGAGCCGGGCCGGAACGGCCGGGACCTGGCCCGCCGCCCTGGGCGATCCCGTGACCGCCGCCGCGCTGCGGGCCCTGCACACCGACCCGGCCGCCCCCTGGACCAACGACCTGCTCGCGGCCGAGGCGGGCGTCTCCCGCCCCACCCTGGCCCGCCGTTTCACCGCCCTGGTCGGCCGGCCCCCGATGGCGTACCTCACCTGGTGGCGGCTCACCCGCGCCGCCGCCCTGCTCCGGGACACCCGGGACCCGTTGGCCTCCGTCGCCCGACGCGTCGGCTACAGCACGCCGTACGCCCTCTCGCACGCCTTCCGCCGGGAGTTCGGCACGACCCCCGGGCAGTACCGGACGCGGCTGGGCGCGGCTACCGCCGACGGCTGAGCGCGCGCTGTGCCTCGTACAGGTTCCTCGGGTGCACCGATCCCGGGCTTCCGTACGCCTCCACGCGCGCGTGGAGGTCGCCGGTGAAGTCCGGGACGTCGGTCTGGTCGAACTCGCGGACCTCACTGATCCCGACCGTCGCGCTGTACGGGGCGATGGTGTCGATCTTCACCAGGCCGGCCCGGCCGTTCGTCACCATCACGTTCCAGTGCGTGAAACGGGCACCGTAGAGGGGACCCGCCGAGGCGTCGCCGCCGTGGCGGCCGTTGTTCTCGACCGTGATCTCGGTCCGTACGTTCGCGAAGGGCATGCCCCGGTGGGTGTCGAAGGTGCCCATCTCCATCACGCCGCGCGACCAGACGTTGTGACTGGACAGGCCCTCGACGTTGATGCCGTGGAGCTGGGTGCCGGCCGGCGCCGGGACCGTACGGGCCGCGATGCGGAAGTCCTCGACCAGGTTGTCGTGCGCGCCCTCCCGGCAGAAGTACGGGTGGTGGGCGCCCCGTCCCTCCACCCGTGTGCGGCGCAGGGTGCAGGCGGAGGCGGCGACGAACCCGAAGCCGTTGTCGACGTGGCGGACCACCACGTCCTCCGCCCAGCAGTCGTACGCGCACTGGAAGGTGACGCCGTTGTAGCCCTTGTCGAGGAGGTGCGGGGACTGCGGCGTCTCCACCGCCTCCAGGGTCAGGCCCACCACCCCCGAGTCGGTGAGCGCCTCGGTCCCTGAGACCAGTCGGGGGTCCCACTCCGGGCGCGCGTCGAGGGGAAGCGGGCGTTCCAGGGTCACCGTCCGACCGCGCACGGCGGTGATCCGTACGGGCCACTCGTAGGGGACGTAGCTGGTCAGCTTCGTCTTGTCGTCCCAGGTGTACGCCTCCGGGCCCGGACCGCCGCCCGCCATGTGCTCCAGGAGGGTGTGGTCGGGGTCGTCGGCGAGGCGGAGGACGACCAGTTGGCCGCGCCGGAGTGCCGAGGGGTCCTCGACCGTCACCGAGCGGTCGCCCCGGCGGGCCGGGCGGACGGCCGTCAGGGTGGTCCACTCGTCGCGGCGGTTGCCGGTCCAGCCCTCGAAGGGCCAGGCCCGGTCCCGTATCGCGGCGACGAGGGAGGCGTGCCGAGCCCACGGGGAGAGCCAGATGAGGCCGCCGGCCCAGGACCAGGAGGACTTGTCGCCGCCGTAGCGGGAGCCGTACGGGCCGATCAGTTCGGTGAGGTTCCGGGTGGCGAGCAGGGTCGTGCGGCCGGAGCCCGCGCCGCGCAGGACGACCCCGCTGTGGCCGATCCGCAGGTAGTCGTCGATCCGGTACGTGCCCGGCGGCAGGAGGACCGTGCCGCCGCCGCGCTCCCCCGCCTCCGCGAGGGCGCGGTTGATCGCGGGCGCCGAGTCGGTGCCGTGCACATCGGTCGCTCCGCGACGGGCGTCCGGGGTGGCCCCGTAGGTGAGGACGTTCGCGACGACGCGGGGGCGGGGCGCGCGGCGGGCGCCGCCGTGGGCGCCGGCCCGGCCCACGTACGGGATCTGGGGGTGGGTGTAGGGGGCGGCTTCGAACTCGCGCCAGAGGGGGGTGGGGCGGGCGGGGGCCGGTGCGGTGAAACCCGTCGTGCCCGCCGCTCCCGCCACCGCCACCGCGCCGCCGACGAACTGCCTTCTGCTGAGTGCCATGAACCTGAGCCCTTCACATATATGAACGGTGTTCAGATCTGCGTTGGGCGTGAGCATGGCAGTAGAAGACCCTTGCGGGAAGGGGTCAGTTGGCGGACTTCTCCGACGACTTCTGGGTCAGGTTCTTGAACGCGTCGAGGTTCCGGGTCGACTCGCCGCGCGAGACCCGCCACTCGTACTCGCGCCGGATCGCCGACGCGAACCCCAGCTCCAGGAGCGTGTTGAAGTCGCCGTCCGCCGCCTCCAGGACCGAGCCGAGCAGCCGGTCCAGCTCCTCGGGCGTCACGGCGGCGAGCGGGAGCTTGCCGGCGAGGTAGATGTCGCCGAGGCCGTCGATCGCGTAACTCACCCCGTACAGCTTGAGGTTGCGTTCGAGCAGCCAGCGGTGGACGCCCGCCTCGTTCTCGTCCGGGTGGCGGATGACGAAGGCGTTGAGGGAGAGCGAGTGGCGGCCGACGCGCAGCGACAGCGTGGTGAAGAGCTTGCGCGTGCCGGGGAGTTTGACCACGTAGGAGCCCGGCTCGGGGGACTCCCACTCCAGTTCCGCGTCCTTGAACGTGTCCTCGACGGTCCGCCGGACGTCCTCAAGATCAGCCATGGTGGGAGCGTACGCGACGGCGGTTCTCGCGCAGCCGATGGTCGTGCACGGCAGCCGTGTACACGTCGGCCGTGCCCGAGGCGGCCGTGTCCCAGCCGAAGGACCCGGCGTGCAGGGCCGCCGCCGCGCCCATCCGGGCCGAGAGCGACGGGTCCGCCACGAACCGGCCCAGCGCGCGGGCGTAGTCCACCGGGTCGTGCCCCTGGACGAGGAAGCCCGTCACGTCGTCCCGTACGGCGACGGGCAGACCGCCCACCGCCGCCGCGACGACCGGGGTCCCGGCCGCCTGCGCCTCGATCGCGACCAGGCCGAAGGACTCGCTGTACGAGGGCATGACGAGGACGCTCGCCGCCCGGAACCAGTCGGCGAGCCGGTCCTGGCCCACCGGCGGGTGAAAGCGCACGATGTCGGCGATGCCGAGCCGCGCGGCAAGCTTCTGCAGCCCCTCCGGCTTCGCGAGACCACTGCCGCTCGGGCCGCCGACCACAGGAACGACCATGCGCGAGCGGAGGGAAGGATCCCTGTCCAGGAGCTCGGCGGCGGCGCGCAGCAGGATGTCCGGGGCCTTCAGCGGCTGGATGCGGCCGGCGAAGACCGGGATGAAGGCGTCAAGCGGCAGCCCGAGCCGGGTGCGGGCGGCGGCGCGGCCGTCGGCGGGGCGGAAGTGGTCGAGGTTGACGCCCGGGTGGACGACCGCGATCTTGCCGGGGTCCGCGTCGTAGAAGCGGGCGAGCTCGTCGGCCTCCTCGGCCGTGTTCGCGATCAGCCGGTCGGCGGCGTCGACGATCTGCGTCTCACCGATCACCCGGGCCGCGGGCTCGGGCGTGTCGCCCTCGGCGAGCGCCGCGTTCTTGACCTTCGCCATGGTGTGCATGGCATGGACGAGCGGAACGCCCCAGCGCTCGGCGGCCAGCCAGCCGACGTGGCCGGAGAGCCAGTAGTGGGAGTGGACCAGGTCGTAGTGGCCGGGGCGGTGGCCCGCCCACGCCTGCATCACGCCGTGCGTGAAGGCGCAGAGCTGCGCCGGCAGCTCTTCCTTGGCCAGGCCCTCGTAGGGGCCCGCGTCGACGTGCCGGACCAGGACGCCGGGGGTGAGCTCGACGACCGGGGGGAGGCCGCCGGTGGTGGCCCGGGTGAAGATCTCGACCTCTATGTCGATGGCGGCGAGTCGTTTCGCCAGCTCGACGATGTAGACGTTCATGCCGCCCGCGTCGCCCGTGCCGGGCTGGTGCAGCGGGGAGGTGTGGACGCTGAGCATGGCCACGCGGCGCGGGGTGCGGTTCCGGCCGGGGAGCCGGAGCCGGGTCGGTGCCGGGTGCCGGTGCCGGGTACCGGCGAACCGGGACACGTACTGGCTCACGTCGGCCGTCCTTCCGCTCGGGGGCTGAGCATGGGCGCCGTGGGCATGACGGCGGGAGGGCGTGGTGCGCCCTCCGGCCCGGACAACACCGGAATGGACCCTTTCATTTCCATCACACGCGGCACTTTGCCAATTCATTACCGGGGTGGGCGGGCCATCGCCCGCATGACCGGGCGATGACCGGCGTGGCCAGGCGACCGCCGGGGCGCGCGGGCCCCCGACCCCCACCCCGTACGCTTTCGGCATGGCCCCGCGCACCACCCGCCCCGTCGGCACCCCGACCCGCGGGACCACCAACCCCAACCGTCTGCGCCGCATGGACCGCTGGATCGCCGCCGTCCACGGGCCCGCCCTGCGCCGCTCCCCCGAGCCGCCGCTCGCCGTGGACCTCGGGTACGGGGCCGCCCCCTGGACCGCCGTCGAGCTCCTCGCCCGGCTGCGCACCGCCGAACCCCGCACCCGCCTCTACGGCATCGAGATCGAACCCGCCCGCGTCGAGGCCGCCAAGCCGTACGAACACGAGGGCCTCTCCTTCCTGCACGGCGGCTTCGAGGTGCCCGTGCCCGGCCGGGTCGCCCTGATCCGGGCCGCGAACGTGCTGCGCCAGTACGACGAGGAGCAGGTCGCGGCCGTCTGGGGGCGGCTGTGCGGGCGGCTCGCACCCGGTGGACTGCTCGTGGAGGGCACCTGCGACGAGATCGGGCGCCGGCACGTGTGGGTGGCGCTCGACGGGAGCGGCCCTCGGACGGTGACCTTCGCGACCCGGCTCGGCTCGCTGGAGCGGCCCTCGGACCTGGCGGAGCGGCTGCCGAAGGCGCTGATCCACCGCAACGTGCCGGGCGAGCCGGTGCACGCGTTCCTGCGGGACTTCGACCGGGCATGGGCGGCGGCGGCCCCGTACGCCTCGCTCGGCGCACGGCAGCGGTGGATCCGCTCCGTCCGCGACCTGGCGGCGGACTGGCCCCTGACGGACGGTCCCCGGCGGTGGCGCCAGGGCGAGGTGACGGTGCGGTGGGAGGCGCTGGCGCCTCGGGGGTGAGCCGGAGGCCGGAGGGGTGAGCCGGAGGCCGGAGGCGCCGGCGCCTCGGGACCGACCACACGCGTCCCTTCTTTCCCTAACTCCCGCTGAATTTCCCGTACGCCGGGAACGCCACGCACGTATCACTCGTCCCCCGTGGGGGGAGCGGGCCCGACAGGCCCCGGTTTCCCCTGTTGCTTTGTGGTTTCGCATGGCACCATCGCCAAGGTCACCACTAAGTTACTGACGGTAAATCAGATTTGGTCAATCGAGGGGGAGCTCGTGAACCGACGCCGCCACGCCACCGCCGCGATCACCGTGATCTGCGCCTTGACCGTGCTGGCCTCGCCCGCGCTGACCCTCCAGGCCGCCGCCGCACCGCTGCCGCCGCCTCTTCCCAAGAAGAGCCTGGAGGAGGTGCGCAAGGAGATAGACACCCTGTACCGGCAGGCCGCCGTCGCCACCGACGCGTACAACCTCGCGGACGAGCAGACCAAGGAGCAGTCCGCCGAGATCGTCCGGGTCGCCCGGATGATCGTGGAGGGCCGCGAGAAGATCGAGGCCCTCAAGGCCAGGGCCGGCGCGACCGCCCGTGCCCAGTACCGCAACGGCGGACTCCCGGACGGCGCGCAGCTCGTCCTCACGAACGACCCGCAGCTCTTCCTCGACAACGCGGGGCGCCTCAAGGCCGGGGCGAAGGCCACCACGGACCTGCTCGGTGAAATGAACCGCACCCAGGCCCAGTTGGACCTCTACGCCAAGGACGCGGGCGTCAACTGGACCAAGCTGGAGTCCAACCGCATCCGGCAGGCCCAGGCGAAGAAGGAGATCGACGGCAAGATCGCCGCGGCGAAGAAGCTGGAGTCCGAACTCGCCGCCGAGGAGCGGGAGCGGCTGCGGCGCCTTGAGGAGCAGGAGCGGGCCAGGGCGCAGACGACCTGGATCGGCACCGGCATCCTCGCCGGTCTGAAGGCGGACACGACGCCGGAGGCCAGGAAGGCGATCCAGTTCGCGACCGCCCAGATCGGCAAGCCGTACGGGTGGGGGGACGAAGGCCCGGACTCGTTCGACTGCTCGGGGCTGACCCAGCGCGCCTGGGGATCGGCCGGTCGGCCGATCCCGCGCACCTCGCAGGAGCAATGGCGCCTGATGCAGCGGGTGGACATCAAGGACATGCAGCCGGGCGACCTGATCGTCTACTTCAAGGACGCGAGCCACATCGGGATGTATGTGGGCAACGGCACCATCGTCCACGCGCCGCGCCCCGGCCGGAACGTGACGCTCGCGGGCGCGGGCTCGATGGAGATCCTGGGAGTCGTCCGCCCGACGTGACGGAGTCCACGCGCGGAGGCGGAACCATGGGCGCCCGCCCGGCGTGACGTTTCTCATTGCCTTCGGGGCGCCCGCTCAGCCGCACACGGGCAAGTACCTCCCCTTCCGCGGCATATGCCAATCACGACGCGGCCGCTCACCCGTTGATCGCCATTCCGCTGCGCACCGCCCTACCGCTATGGTCCGGGACGGGCGGGGCGCCACCCGGCGCCCTGCGCACCCTCGGGGGGAGGGAAGGAAACCCGGACCGATGCCCGTATCCGTACCGCGTCAGAGAAACGTCTCTGCCGTTGCGGGACCCGGCGACGTCGCCACTACGGACGCCACCGCCATGGACGCCACCGCTATGACAGGCACAGTCACAGGCACCGATCGCACCGATCTCACTCTCCTGGTCGTCGAGGACGACCCGGCGGGTGCCTTCGCCGTACCCGAACTGCTCGACGCGGCCGACGCCGCCGGCACCCGGGTCCGCATCCGTACCGCCCGCAACCTCACCGAGGCCGAGCGGCTCCTCACCGACGACGTCCACTGCGTCCTCGTCGACCTGTCCCTGCCCGGCCCCCGCGCCGCCGCCGGCGACGACCCGCTCGCCCCGCTCCGGCACATCCTGCGCCTCGCCCCCCGCCACGCCGTCCTCGCCCTCGCGGCCTCCGCCGACGCGGAGCTGGCGGCCGAGGCGGTACGCGTCGGGGCCCAGGACCACCTCTTCCGCGAGGAACTCGACGGGCGGCTGCTCAGCCGCGCCATCCGGTACGCGGTCGAGCGGAAGCGGGCCGACGCGGTCCAGGTGAAACTGGCCGAGTCCCGCCTCCGGGCACAGGAGAACGCCCGTCTGGAGCGCGGCCTGCTCCCCACGCCGCTCCTGGAGGGCTCCGACCTGCGGTTCGCGGCCCGCTACCGGCCCGGCCGCGAGCGCGCGCTGCTCGGCGGCGACTTCTACGACGTGGTCCGTACGCCCGACGGCACCGTCCACGCGATGATCGGCGACGTGTGCGGACACGGCCCCGACGAGGCCGCGCTCGGTGTCGAGCTGCGGATCGCATGGCGGGCCCTGACCTTCGCGGGCCTGTGCGGGGACGAGCTGCTCTCCACGATGCAGCAGGTCCTGGAGCACGAGCGGGAGAGCGAGGAGATCTTCGCGACCCTCTGCACCGTAGACATCGCGCCCGACGGGCGCCGAGCGGGCCTGTGCCTGGCCGGACACCCCTCGCCGCTGATCGCCCGGCAGGGGCGGGCGGCCAGGCTGCTGCCGTACGAGGACGGCGGCCCGGCCCTGGGCCTGCTGACGCGCGCCCGCTGGCCGCGCCGACAGGTCGAGCTCGGCGGGGCGTGGAGCCTGCTCATGTACACCGACGGACTGATCGAGGGGCGCTCGGCCGGACCCGGCTCGCCGCGGCTCGGCCAGGACGGAATGGTCGGGATGATCAACCGGCAGCTGGCGTCGGGCCTGCGGGGCGAGGAGCTCCTGGAGGCGGCGGTGACGGAGGTCCGGTCCCTGAACGGCGGCGAGCTGACGGACGACGTCGCGGTCCTGGCCCTGGAAAGGGACCGGGAAAGGGGCAGGACCCGGGGATGACCCCGGGCCCTGACGTCACTTCTCGCGGTGACCGGCACTTCTCGCGGTGACCGGCCTTAAGACTGTCGGTCGTAAGGCTGTCGGTCGTACGGCTGCCGTGCCTTACAGCCTTCGGTCTTGCGGCTGTCGGCCTGACAGCTACCGGCCGCCGTTGTAGGGACCGTACGGTCCGTCGCTGCTGGAGCCGCCGCCCCGACGGCCGCCCCCGCCGCCCGAGACCTGCTGGAGCGCCGGGCGGACGTCCACCATGAAGACGATGGCGGCGATCACGCCCGCGATCTGCAGGAACAGCATAGGGAAGATCAGGTTCAGGGCGAGGTTGATGCCCAGGATGATCAGCCAGAACTTCTTCGTCTGCTTCTCGGCGGCGCGATACGCGTCCTCGCGCGCCATGGCGGCGAAGGCGAGCGCGGCGACGGCGAAGCCGGTGAAGATCAGGAACATCACCAGGGAGAGGAGGGAGTCGAATCCGTCGCGCAACATGCTGAGCACCGCCTAGGGAAGAGGGGAAGAGCGCCTCGCGGTCAAGGTACCCGGTTCAACGCACCAGGTACCCGTATTGGTGCCCGGCCCTACTCCTTCTCGGCGGCGACGGCCGCCTTCTTGGCGGGGGCCTTGCGGACGGTCGCCTTCCTGGCGGGCGCCTTCTTGGCCTCGACGGACTCGGACTCGGCGGAGGCCGCCACCGGCTCCTCGGCCTTGGTCTCCTCCGGCTCGACGACGACGGCGATCTCGGTGATCTCCTCGGCGACCTCGCCACGCCAGGCCTTCACGGCCTCCTCGCCGTGAGCGGCGACCTCCTCGTACTTCTCGCGCGCCTTGACGGCGTACTCGGCGGCGACGCCGACACCGCGCAGCGCGAGGTCCTGGGCGGTCTCGCCGAGCTTCTTGAGGTCCGTGTCGAGACCGCCGACGACATCGGCGAACTTCGACTGCACGGTGGCCTGGGCCTCCTTGGCCTGCGCGGTCACCTTCTCCTGCACGGCCTTGGGGTCGGTCTTCCGTACGGCCTCGATGCGGGCGGGCGCCTCGGCGGCGATCTGCTCGATCAGGCCGGGAACCTTCTTGGCCTGCTGCACGGCGAGGTCGGCGGTGCCGGCGGCGAAGTAGAGAGGGGTACGCAGTTCGTCGATGATGGCCATGCTGGTGGTCCTCCCGGATGTGACGTACGGACGAGCGAGGGCTGGCTCAGTGGCGTTCGGCATCGGGGGCCGCTGCCCCGGCCGCCTCGGCGGCGGCCTCGGCGGCTCCGGCGGCCTCGGCGGCCTCCGCGGCCTCCGCGGCGTTCTCCTTGCGGAAGGAGTCGTAGATCTGGAGCAGCACCTGCTTCTGCCGCTCGTTGATCGAGGGATCGGCGAGGATGACGGCGCGCGTCTCCAGCTCCTCCCGCTCCTTCTCGTCGAGGATCCCGGCCCGTACGTAGAGCGTCTCGGCGGAGATCCGCAGCGCCTTCGCGACCTGCTGCAACACCTCGGCGCTGGGCTTGCGCAGCCCACGCTCGATCTGACTCAGGTACGGGTTCGACACCCCGGCGGCGTCGGCGAGCTGCCGCAGGGACAACTGTGCGGTCCGCCGCTGCTCGCGGAGGTACTCACCGAGATTGCCGACGTTGAGCGATGCCATGCTCCGACCATGCCAGCCTTTGCTAACTATTGCAAGCAGCTGCTTGCAATAGTCACCCTCGACTCGCACCCCATGAATGAGAAAACTGGGGATCATGGATGCGACAGCGCGGTTCCGGCAGGCGGTCATCGAGTGGGCGGCCGACAGTGCGCAGGCTCCGGCGGCCGCGGCGGCGGCGCGCGAGCTGGCGGCCGGCGCCGAGCTGCGGACGGCCGTACTGGTCGAAGGGGTCAGCGACGAGGTCGCGCTCGACGCGCTGGCCGCCCGACACGGCCGCTCCCTCGCCGCGGAGGGCATCGCCGTCGTCCCGCTCGGAGGAGCGACGAACATCGGCAGATTCGTGCAGCTGCTCGGACCCCGGGGGCTCGACGTACCGCTGGCCGGTCTGTGCGACGCCGGCGAGGAAGGCCACTTCGCGCGCGCCCTGGAACGAGCGGGGCTCGGCCACGACCTCGCGCGCGCCGACATGGAGCCGCTCGGCTTCTACGTGTGCGTCGCCGACCTGGAGGAGGAGCTGATCCGCTCGCTCGGCGCCGAGTCGGTGCAGCGGGTCGTCGACGCCCAGGGCGACCTGCGGGCCTTCCGCATCTTCCAGAAGCAGCCCGCCCAGCGCGAACGGAACGTGGAACGGCAGCTGCGGCGCTTCATGGGCACCATCAGCGGCCGCAAGAGCCAGTACGCCCGCTCGCTCATCGACGCCCTGGCCCTCGCCGAGGTGCCCCGCCCGCTGGACCGCCTGCTCGCGCACGTGTCCGTGTCCGCGCACTGAGGGACGTGCCCCCGCCGACCCCGCGCCCGCCCTCCCCCGCCGACCCTCCCCCGCCGTGCCATGCTGGTGAACGTGACCCTGGAGGACCTGGTACGGCTGCGCCGTGCGCGGGACGTGATGGACCGCGACTACGCGCTGCCGCTCGACGTGGCCGCCCTCGCCTCCGTCGCCCTCATGTCGACCGGGCACTTCGCGCGCAGCTTCCGCGCCGCCTTCGGCGAGACCCCGTACGGCTACCTCATGACCCGCCGCGTCGAGCGGGCCAAGGCGCTGCTCCGGCGGGGCGACCTGAGCGTCACGGACGTCTGCTTCGCCGTCGGGTGCACCTCGCTCGGGTCCTTCAGCTCCCGCTTCACCGAACTGGTCGGCGAGACGCCGTCCGCCTACCGGGCCCGCCGCCACGACGACGGCGCCGCGATCCCCGCCTGTGTCGCCAAGGTCCGCACCCGGCCGGTACGAAGGAGTTGAGGGGATCCCCCATCGGTCGGTTTCGGAGAAGCGGAATCCTGCCGTCCGCCGTAGCTTCGATCTCATGAACGTCAAGCTCTCGCAGTGCTTCATCGCAGTCGACGACCACGACAAGGCCCTCGCCTTCTACCGCGACGCCCTCGGCCTCGAAGTGCGGAACGACGTCGGTTTCGAAGGGATGCGCTGGGTGACCGTAGGGTCGCCCGCGCAGCCGGACGTGGAGATCGTCCTCGAACCGCCGCTGGCCGACCCCAACGCCTCCCCGGCCGACCGGCAGGCCGTGGCCGAGCTGCTCGCCAAGGGCATGCTGCGCGGCGTGATCTTCTCCACCGAGGACGTCGACGCCACCTTCGAACACATCCGGGCCGCCGGCGGCGAGGTCCTCCAGGAGCCGGTCGACCAGCCGTACGGCGTCCGCGACTGCGCCTTCCGCGACCCGTCCGGCAACATGCTGCGGTTCACCCAGCCCCGCCCCTGACAGCACTCCGGACCTCCCCGAACCCCCTGTCGGCCTCCGCGGCCCGTGCCACCATGGAGCGAGGCCAACAGGGGGGTTCCACATGCCGGTTGAGCGGGTCTGGCTGGACGTGCCGTACGCCGAGAAGGACGCGGCCAAGCGCGGCGGGGCCCGTTGGGATCCCGTCGCCAAGCGGTGGTTCGCGCCCCGGGCCGGAATGGCCGAACTGGCCCGGTGGGCCGCCGCCGCGGCCGTACCCGACCTGCTGCCCGGCGAGGACCGGACACTCGGCAGCGGGCTCTTCGTCGACCTCGTCCCGCGCACCTGCTGGTTCACCAACGTCCGGTCCTGCGTGGCCCAGGCCGACTGGGAGCGGCTGCGCCGGATGATCACCGGCCGGGCCGGCCGGCGCTGCGAGGCCTGTGGTGCGGGCGAGGACAGGGAGGCCCGTCGGTGGCTGGAGGCCCACGAGCGGTGGACCTACGAACCCACCACCCGGGTCCAGACCCTCAGGCGGCTCATCTGCCTCTGCACCGACTGCCACACCGTCACCCACTTCGGCCTGGCTCAGGTGCGCGGCATCGAGGACCGGGCCTTCGCCCACCTCGTGAAGGTCACGGGGATGAGCGGATCGCAGGCCCGGGAACACGTCCGCGCCGCCTTCGCCGTCTGGGAGGACCGCTCCCGCTACGACTGGGAGCTGGACCTCGGCATCCTCACCGGGGCGGGGATCACCCTCGCCCCGCCGCCCGGGGCGGGCGACCGCGCCCGGGTCGCCGACGACACCCTGACCCGGCCCCTGCCCCGGCAGCGGCCCCTGCCGTGATCCGGCGGAACGCCCCAAGCCGTGTCCGGAAAGTCCCGCCCGGCCCTACTTTCCGGACACGGCCCAGGGGCTGTCCGCCGTTCAGGCACGGCAGCGCAGCATCACCAGCGGCGGCTTCTCCAGGAGGTCCGCCCAGAAGTCCTCGCCGAACTCACGGAGGCCCGCTTCCGACACCTGCAGCGGAACCCACTCCACGTCCTTGAACCCGGCCGCCCGCAGACACTCCTCGTAGACCTCGCGGCGCGGGATCGTGGAGACGATGCTGATCGGCTCCGGGTCGAGGAGCGCCGTGACCCGCACGCGAGAACCCGCCTCGGTCTCCTCGCCGGTCGGCTCGCAGCGGAACCCGTACGCGGGCAGGGACGTGCAGTCGAACGCGTAGTCGGGCCTCTGCGCGAGCACGAAGAACTCGCCGCCCGGCACCAGGTTCTGGTGGATGCTGCGGCACATCCGCTCGATCCCGGCGATGCCCTCGGCGTAGTTGAGGCACTGCACGCCCAGGGCGATGTCGTAGCGCCGGCCGAGAAGCGGCAGTTCGGCCACGTCGCCGACCTCGTAGCGCACGCCCAGCGGGTCGCGCTTCTCGATCTCCCGTGCGGCGGCGATCATCTCGACGGAGATGTCGACGCCGAAGACGTCCTTGGCGCCGCGCCGCTTGAACTCCCTGCTGTAGAAGCCGGTGCCGCACGCCAGGTCGAGGACCGACGCGCCGCTCACGTCCCCGACCATGCCGAGGAAGCTCGGCACCTCCCCGTGGCGGATCATCGGCAGGGACTTGAATCCCTCGAACGCCTCGCCGATCCCGTCGTACTGCTGCTGCCCGCCCATGCGGCGCCCCCTCGTGTGCTTCTTCGTGTGATCCCGAAGTCCTGCGCGCGAGTCGAGTCTGCTCCGCCCTGCCCCGTCCGCCGTACTGGCAGATGGCACGAGAAGTCGGCAGGACAACCCTCGTATCACCCAACACCCGCCGCTGAGACCCGAGTTGGAGGGCCACTCACTCCGCCCAGGCGACGAGCGCCTCGAAATCCGCCGCCGCGAGCCCGCGCCGGGCGTCCACCCGGTGGAGCAGCGCCCGGCCCGGGTGGTGGGCGGCCACCCAGTCCCGGTCGGCCGTGCCGATCTCGTCGTCCACCCAGGCGAACGGCCGCCCGTCGGCCCACGCCACCAGCGCCGGTGTCTTCCAGTGCACCCCCGCCACCGGATCGGGCCCGTCCTCGGGCCACCGGACCAGGGGCAGAGCCGGCAGCCCGAGACGCGGGGCGACCCAGGCGTTCGCGTCGTCCTCCCAGGTCGTCGCCCAGACGAGTGCGTACGGCAGTGCCGCGAGCCGCGGCCCCTGCGCGGGGTCGAGCCGCGCGAGGAGCGGGCTCACGGACGCGGGCGGCGCGGGCGGGTACGTCGGATACTCCCGGTCCCCCGCGCCGAAGGGGATCAGCGGGCCGTCGACGTCCAGGAAGAGCAGCGGGGTCACCATGAGCCCATCCTGACCCGGCCACTCGTCCACTTCTCGATAATCCGCGACGGATCGATCCTCGCTACCCTGGCAGACATGACAGCCATGGCACCCACCCGCACCGAGCCCGACCTCTCCTACCTCCTCGACCACACCAGTCACGCCTTGCGAACCCGGATGGCCGCCGCGCTCGACGCGATCGGGCTCACCCCCCGGATGCACTGCGTCCTCGTCCACGCCCTGGAAGAGGAGCGCACCCAGGCACAGCTCGCGGAGATCGGGGACATGGACAAGACCACCATGGTCGTCACCGTCGACGCCCTGGAGAAGGCCGGACTCGCCGAGCGCCGGCCGTCGAGCACCGACCGGCGGGCGCGGATCATCGCCGTGACCGAGGCGGGGGCCGAGGTCGCGCGGGAGAGCCAGAAGATCGTCGACGGCGTGCACGAGAGCGCCCTCGCCTCCCTTCCGGACGACGAGCGCGCCGCTCTGCTGCGCGCCCTGAACCTGCTGGTCACCGGCCACCTGGAGACCCCCGTCGAGAGCCCGAGGCCGGCCCGCCGGGCACGCCAGCGCGGCTGACCCCCGCCCACCCCGCGCCCCCGCACACACCCCCAACCCGTTCCGTAAAAAATAGTCTGCAACAAAACCTTCTGCTAACGTCTCTCCTGTCGGCTCCACCGAACAGGAGTGATCCCCGTGCCCACCTCCGCCCGCACCCCCTCCCGCCAGCTCGCCCTCGGCGTCCTCGCCACCGGCATGCTCATGACGATCCTCGACGGCAGCATCGTCACCGTCGCGATGCCCGCCATCCAGAGCGACCTCGGCTTCACCCCCGTCGGCCTCAGCTGGGTCGTCAACGCCTACCTGATCGCCTTCGGCTCGCTCCTGCTCCTCGCCGGCCGCCTCGGCGACCTGATCGGCCGCAAGCGGATGTTCCTCGTGGGCACCGGGATCTTCACCGCCGCCTCCCTCCTCGCCGGGGTCGCCACCTCCCCCGGCGTCCTCATCGCGGCCCGCTTCCTCCAGGGCGTCGGCAGCGCGATGTCCTCCGCCGTCGGCCTCGGCATCCTCGTCACGCTCTTCACCGTGCCGCGCGAACGGGCCCGCGCCATCGCCGTGTTCAGCTTCACCGGCGCCGCGGGCGCCTCCCTCGGCCAGGTCCTCGGCGGCATCCTCACCGATGCCCTCACCTGGAACTGGATCTTCTTCATCAACCTGCCCATCGGCCTCGCCACCCTCCTCGTGGCCCTCCGCGCCCTTCCCTCCGACCAAGGCCTCGGGCTCAGGGCCGGCGCCGACGTCCTCGGCGCGGTGCTCGTCACCACCGGCCTCATGACCGGCATCTACGCGGTCGTCAAGATCGAGGAGTACGGGGCCGGTTCGGCGCACACCCTGGGCCTCGGCGCCCTCGCGCTCGCCCTCCTGGCGGGCTTCCTCGTCCGCCAGGCGAAGACCGCGAACCCGCTCATGCCCCTGCGGATCCTCCGCTCGCGCAGCGTCTCCGGCGCCAACGCCGTCCAGATGCTGATGGTCGCCGCGCTCTTCTCCTTCCAGATCCTCGTCGCCCTCTACCTGCAGAAGGTCCTCGGGTACGGGGCCGCCGAGACCGGTCTCGCGATGCTGCCGGCCGCGGCCGTCATCGGCGCCGTCTCCCTCGGTGTCTCGGCCCGCCTCATCGCCCGCTTCGGCGAGCGGAACGTCCTGGTCACCGGCCTCCTCCTGCTCGTCGGCGTCCTCGGCCTGCTGACCCGCGTCCCCGTCCACGCCTCCTACGTCACCGACCTGCTCCCCGTGATGCTGCTCGCCGCCGGGTTCGGCCTGGCGCTCCCCGCCCTCACCTCACTCGCCATGTCGGGCGCCGAGGAGAAGGACGCGGGCCTCGCCTCCGGCCTCTTCAACACCACCCAGCAGATCGGCATGGCCCTCGGCATCGCCGTCCTCTCCACCCTGGCCGCCACCCGCACCGAGAGCCTCACCGCGGCCGGCCGACCCGCCGCCGAGGCCCTGACCGGCGGCTACCACCTGGCCTTCGCCGTCGGCGCCGGTCTCCTGCTCGCCGCCCTGGCCATCGCCTTCACCGTCCTGCACCGCCCCGAGAAGCCGGAGGCGACGGAGACGACGAACGAGGCGAAGGAGGCGAAGGAGGCGAAGGAGGCGAAGACCCCCGCGACAATGGCGGCATGAGAGCCGACCGACTCGTCGCCGCCCTGCTCTTCCTCCAGACCCGGCAGCGCGTCACCGCCGCCGAGCTGGCCGCGGAACTGGACGTGTCCGAGCGCACCGCACGCCGGGATCTCGAAGCTCTCGCGAGCTCCGGGATCCCGGTGTACTCGCAGGCGGGCCAGGGCGGCGGCTGGTCCCTCGTCGGCGGAGCCCGTACCGACCTGACCGGACTCACCGCCCCCGAGATCCGCGCGCTGTTCCTGCTGACCGGGCCGGACACCGGCGCGAGCCCGCAGACCCGGACCGCCCTGCGGAAGCTCGTACGGGCCCTGCCCCCGACCCTCCGGGAGGGCGCCGAGGCCGCCGCCCGCGCGGGGATCTCCGACAGCACCGACTGGGCGGGCACGGACACCGAGGAAGCCCGACTCGCCCCGCTGCAGCGGGCGGTGGTCGAGGCCAGGGAGGTCAGGATCGGGTACGCCCGGCCCGGCCGCGAGCCGCGCGAGCGGACCGTCCAGCCGCTGGGGATCGCCGCGAAGTCCGGGATCCGCTACCTGGTCGCCGGCACCGAGCACGGCCTGCGGACCTTCCGGATCGACCGCGTCACCTCCGTGACCGAGACCGGCGCCCCCGCCGTACGCCCGGAGGGCTTCGATCTGCCCACCGCCTGGCGCGCGCTCGCCGCCCGGATGGAGGACCGGCTGGTCGCCGCGACGGTACGGGGCCGTGCCGGGCCCGGCACGGAGCCGGTCCTGGAGGGCCTGCTCGGCAGGCGGATACGGTTCGGGGAGCGCGCCCCGGACGGCTGGACGCCGATCGAGGCCGACGGGCCCTCCCCCGAGGTGATCGCCGCCCAACTGGCGGGCCTCGGCGCCCGCGTGGAACTCCTCGACCCGCCGGAGGCACGTACGGCCCTCGCCCGCATAGGAGCCGAACTCACCCTGCTCTACGGGCAGTCGACGCCTCAAGCCACTCCGGCAGCTCCTCCGCGTGCACCAGCGTCAACCGGGACACCGCCCGGGTGAGCGCCACGTACAGCCGGTTCGGTCCGCGCGCCTCGGCCGCCACGATCGCGGCCGGTTCGACCACGACGACATGGTCGAACTCCAGGCCCTTGACGACGCTCGCGGGCAGCACGGTCACCCGGTCCTCCGCCGTCCCGCCCTCCCGTACCGCCTTCTCCACCCCGCCGACCAGGCCGTCGGCCGTGATCACCCCCACCGAGCCCTCCGCCGTGAGCGCCTCGCGCACCGCTTCAAGAGCGGCGGCGTGGAGGTCCGTCGCCCGCAGGACGGTCACCTCGCCGTCCTTGCGGACGGACCGACCCGCGGGTACGTCCGCGCCCAGGTGCGGCAGGAGCCGGTTGGCGAGGTCCACGATCGCGGCCGGGACCCGGTAGCCGAGGGTGAGCGGCACCACGGGCGCCCCGGCCTTGCCCAGATGGGCCAGTTGCTCGTCCCAGTCACGGGCCGCCCACGGCGTGGTGCCCTGCGCCAGGTCGCCGAGGACGGTCAGCGAGCCGAACTCGGTGCGCCGGGCGATCGCCCGGCACTCCATGGGCGAGAGGTCCTGGGCCTCGTCGACGACGACATGGCCGTAGCTCTCGGGCCGTTCGATCAGACCCGCGAGCTCGTCGAGGAGCACGAGGTCGGCGGCCGTCCAGCGCGCCGAGCGGTACGAGCGCGGCGGCCGCTCCCAGCGGATCGCCGCCCGCTCGTCCTCCGCGAGCACTCCGTCGGAGGCGCCGGAGGGGTCCGTGAGGAAGGCCGCCAGCACCTCCTCCGGGCTCGCCTTCGGCCAGCACGCGTCGAGGAACGCCGTCACCGCCCGTGCCCGCTCGATCCGCCGCGCCCAGGCCGCGCCCATGGGCCCCCAACGGCGTTCGGCGCGGAGCTGGAGGGCCCGGACGATCCGGGCGCGGACCCGCTCGCGGCCCGTCGCGTAGGGCGGCGCCTCCTCCCGTACGGCCGCGACGATCCCGGCGAGCTGCGCGGCCGGCAGCCGCCAGTGCGACGCGCCGTCCCGCACCGCGAGGTCGTCCGCCGGAGCCGGATCGACCCTGCCGTACAGCGCGCGGTGCAGCACCTGCGCCATCCGGGCGTCGTGCTTGACCCGGGCCGCCGCCCCGCCGTCCTCGGCGCGCACCGGGTGCCGGGCGATCTCGTCGTCGAGGGTGGCCTGCCGGACCCCGGTCTCGCCGAGCGAGGGCAGCACCTCGGAGATGTACGAGAGGAACGCGCGGTGGGGTCCGAGGACGAGGAGCCCGGAGCGGCGGATCCGCTGCGGATGTGTGTAGAGGAGGTACGCGGCCCGGTGCAGGCCCACGGCGGTCTTGCCGGTGCCGGGCGCGCCCTGCACGCACAGGGAGGCGGCCGGGTCGGAGCGTACGAGATCGTCCTGTTCGGGCTGGATGGTGGCCGCGATGTCCCGCATCGGGCCCACCCGGGGCCGCTCGATCTCCCCGGCGAGCAGCGCGCTGACCGTCACCGCCCCGCCGGCCGTGAGCTGTTCGTCCTCCAGCGCGGTCAGGTCCTCCGAAACGCCCTTGCTGTACGGGGCCCAGCCGAAGCGGCGGCGCCGGAGGACGCCCTGCGGGTCGCGGGCGCCTGCCTGGTAGTAGGCGCGGGAGACGGGCGCGCGCCAGTCGACGACGAGCGGCGGGGCGGCCGGGTCCTCGCCGATCCGGCGGCGGCCGATGTGGTGGACCTGACCGTCGTCGAGGTCGAGTCGGCCGAAGAACAGCGGGCCCGGCGGCTGTTCGCGCATCTCCTTGGCGCGGCTGCGCAGATGCCGGCCGAGCGCTTCGGCGTCGGCACCGGACGCGGCGGTGTCCTCGCCGATGACGACCTGCTCGGCGACGTCCTCGGTCATCCGGGTCAGGACGGCACGGCAGGCGTCGTGATGGGCGCGTTCGCGGGCGAGCTCGAAATCCAGTGACGTCATTCCGGCAAGCCTAACCGAAAACGTTACTGGGTTACATTTTTTACTTGTCTACGAGATCCGGGTACGCCGTTCAGTAGGGGAGCCCCTCCCGCAGCGCCCGGAAGGCGAGCCCCGCCGCCGCCACCGCGTCCGCCGCCACCGCGTCGGCCGTCTCCCCGCCCGCGATCCGGGCCGTGTTCTCCTCCGCGAGGACCCGGAGCACGGTCACGATCTGCCCGGCGGCGAGCCGTGCGAGTAGAGGATCGCCCACCCCCTCCGCACCACCGGCCAGCGCGCCCGCCAGGGCCTCCTCCGACCTCACCCGGTACGCGTGGAGGCGCCCGACCAGCGCCGGAGTGCCGTACAGGAGCCGGAGGTAGCGCAGGACCGAAGGGTGGTCGCAGAGCCCGGTGACCGGGTCGCGCCGGGCGAGGCCGTCGAGCAGGTGCGCGTACAGCGCGTCGAGCGGAGCCGTACCGGCCGCCCGCGCCGCGGTCACCACCCGGGCCGACTCGTCCTCGTGATCGGCGAACCGGTGGAGGACCAGGTCCTCCTTGGCCGGGAAGTACCGGAAGAGCGTCGGCTTGGAGACCTCGGCGGCGGCCGCCACCTCCGCGACCGAGACGGCGTCGAAGCCCCGCTCCAGGAAGAGCGCGACGGCAGCGTCCGACAGGGCCTGCCGGGTGCGCTCCTTCTTCCGTTCACGCAGCCCGGGGGCGCCGGCGGCCTCACGGTCCGGGGTCATGAGGCACGCCCTTCCACCAGCACGGCGACCCCGTCCAGGATCCGGGTGAGGCCGAAGCGGAACTCGGCCTCGGGTTCGTCGGCGACGTCCATCACGCCCGACTCCAGCATGCGCGCCACCTCCGGGTACTTCTCCGGGTCGGCGAGCCGTCGCAGGGTGCGGCCGTAGCGGGCGACGACCTCCTCCGGGGCCGCGTCGCCACCGGCGATGACGGTGGCGAGGTCGGCCATGACCAACGCGTCGCTCCGGACGAAACCGCCGACCAACAGGGTCACCGAGATCTTGCCGCCCGCGTCGAGGCCGGTGCCCTCCAGGGCGACGAGGGCCTTCTCCCACCAGGCGACCAGGTTCGGCGTCGCGGGCGGGCCCGAGACGGGGAGCCGCAGGATCCAGAGGTTGCGGAGGTAGACCTCGCGGATCCCCCAGGCCCAGGCCTCCAGCGCCTCGCGCCAGCCGGTGCCGGGCGGGAAGAGCTCGGGCGGGGCGCCCGTGGCGGCCTCCTGCATGAGGACGTACAGCTCGCTCTTGGCGGAGACGTACCGGTAGAGCGACATCGTCGAGGCGCCGAGCTCCTTGGCGACCCGACCCATGGAGACGGCGCCGATCCCCTCGGTCGAGGCGAGGGAGACGGCAGCGTCGACGATCCGGTCCAGGGTCAGACCGGGCTTGGGGCCCTTCGAGGGGCGCTCCCGCAACCCCCAGGCCGCCTCGATGCTCGGCGGCAGAAAGCTCCCGCCGTCACCGACGGCGGAACCACCGTCACCGGCGCCTCCACCCGCACGCCCCTCGCCGTTCGTCGTCACAACCCGCCACCTCCCGGCCACCTCGCACGCTTGACGTCCATCCTAGTAATGCGTAACCCTTACGCAGTAACGCGTACGACATACGCAGTACGGTTGAGCAGTCCACACGCCCAGGGAGCACACCCATGCCTCCGGCCATCGAAGCCATCGCCCTGACCAAGACCTACGGAGACGTCCGCGTCCTCGACGCCCTCGACCTCCACGTCCCGCGCGGCACCGTCTTCGCCCTCCTCGGCCCCAACGGCGCCGGGAAGACCACGACCGTCCGCATCCTCGCCACCCTCACCCGGCCCGACGCCGGCCACGCGCGCGTGGCCGGGCACGACGTCGTCACCGCACGCTCCCGGGTCCGCCGCGCGATCAGCCTCACCGGACAGTTCGCCGCCGTCGACGAGAACCAGACCGGCACCGAGAACCTGTGGACGGCCGCCCGGCTCTCCGGCCTCTCCCGCCCCGCCGCCGCCCGCCGCGCCGCCGAACTCCTCGAACGCTTCGGCCTCACCGAGGCCGGCGACCGCCTCACCAAGACGTACTCCGGCGGCATGCGCCGCCGCCTGGACCTCGCCGCCGGTCTCGTCCGCGACCCGGGCGCGACCCAGGTGATGTTCCTCGACGAACCGACCACCGGACTCGACCCGCGCAGCCGCCGGGAACTGTGGGAGGTCGTCCGCGAACTCTCCGACGGCGGTACGACGGTCTTCCTCACCACCCAGTACCTGGAGGAGGCGGACCGGCTGGCCGACCGGATCGCGGTCCTCGGCAGGGGCCGCACCCTCGCCGAGGGCACTCCCGCCGACCTCAAGGCCCGGTACGCCGCCCACCGCCTCGACGTCGTGGCCCACGACGAGGAGAGCCGCCTGCGGCTCAGCACGCTCGCGGGCCCCACCGCCGCCCACGACCCCGAGACCCGCACGCTCGGCATCCCCACCGACGGCAGCGCCGGTCACGTACGAGCACTGCTCGACGCGCTCGACCCCGAGCGCCGGGACATCGCCCGCTTCAGCCTGCACACGGCCACGCTCGACGACGTCTTCCTGACCCTCACGGCCGACAAGCCCCCCACCGCCGACAGGAACCCCACCGCCGACCAGGAGGCCACTCGTGTCTGACACGCTCACCGCCGCGAGCACCCTCGCCGGGCGCGGCATCCGCCTCAGCCGCCGCAACCTCGACGCCGTCATCACCTCGATGATGCTGCCGATCATGCTGATGCTGATCTTCGTCTACTTCTTCGGCGGAGCCATCGACACCGGCACCCGGTACGTCACCTACGTCGTCCCCGGAGTACTCGTCCTCTGCGCCGGATTCGGCGCGGCAGGCACCGCGGTCTCCGTCAGCGAGGACATGCGGCTCGGGGTCGTCGACCGCTTCCGCACGCTCGACGTCGGCGGGACGCCCTTCCTCGCCGGACACGTCGCCGCCGCCGTCACCCGCAACGCGCTCTCGACCACGCTCGTCCTCGCCGCCGCCTTCGCCATCGGCTTCCGCCCGGCCGCCACACCGGGCGGCTGGCTCGCGGCGATCGGACTGCTGCTCGCCTACATCACCGCCGTGTCCTGGCTCTCGGCGGCGATCGGCCTGGTCGCCAGGACGGCGGAGGCGGCCGGCGCGGTCACCTTCTTCATGATGTTCCTGCCGTATCCGAGCAGCGCGTTCGTGCCGATCGACACCATGCCGAGCTGGCTCCACGGCTTCGCCGAGCACCAGCCGGTGACCCCGCTGATCGAGTCCATGCGGGGCCTGCTGCTCGACCAGCCGGTCGGCAACTCGCCGTGGATCGCCCTGGGTTGGTGCGTGGGCCTGCTCGCCCTGGCGCTCGCCGCGTCAGGGTTCCTCTTCCGGCTCCGTACCCGCTGACCCCCTGCGGGGATCAGAAGATGTCGGGCGAGAAGGGCCGCAGCGAGGTACGGAAGAGCAGATCGGCGCGGGCGGCCGCGCCGGCCGTCAGCTCCTCGACGCGCCCGACCCGGGAGAGCCGTACCGCCGACTCGTCGCCGAAGGCGAGCGTGCTCAACTCGGCGATGCCGAAGGCGAGATCGGCGGACTCGGTCGTACGGACACAGGAGACGCCGTCCGGAGAGGCGTCCAGACGGAAACGCCCACCGGCGAAACCGGCCCCGTCCCCCTCCCCGGCCCCGTCCCGCACGTCGAGCACGAGGCTGTCCGCCACCGGGTACGTCCTGCTCTCCAGGACCCGGACGACGTCCAGGACCCGCACCCACAGCATGTCCGCATGCGTCAGCAGCTTCGCGGCACGCGGGTCCGGCAGGAGCAGCGGCAGCGGGTCGTCGGGGGCCCGGTAGCCGGAGCGGACGGTGCCGATCCAGTCGATCGAGCAGAGGTAGTGCCACAGCGCCCGCTCGGCGGCCGGGGTGACGGCGATCAGGTCCCGCACGGTCGCCGTGTTCATCGGCTGCTTGGCGTCGTCCCACTTGTCGTCGGCCGTGTAGGCCGCATAGCCCTCGACCTCGCCGGACTCCGCCCGGTACACCGCGTAGAACGGCTCCCGCCACGGCTCGCTCTGCACCCCGAGCCCGGTGCCGACCTCCCAGTCGCGCGGGGAACGGTTGGTCACCCCGGCGCGGACACCGGCGAGCCGGCGGTGCGTCTCGGGGCCGATCTTGCGGATCTCGTCGGCGTCGGTCAGATCGATCCGGCCGCCGTCCTCCGGACGGCCCGAGCGGCGCGGGTCGAGCCCGGTCCGGCGGACGTCCACGCTCCACTCGCTGCACCAGCTGGCCGGGCCGAAGCCGTACCGCCCGTAGATCGGGTACTCGGCGGCGATCAGGGTGGCGATCGCGTCGCCCCGCTCCTTCGCGGCGGCCAGGTCGGAGGTCATCATCCGGCTGAGCAGCCCGCGCCTGCGGTGCGTCGGGGCCACGGTGACCTGGGTGATCGCGTCGGCCGTGAGGCTGCCGCCGCCGACCGTGCTGACCTCCTGCCGGAACGACCGGAAGGTGGCGACGAGACGGTCCCCGTCGAAGGCCCCGAGCGTCCGCGCGAGGTCGACGTGCGCCAGCCGGTCGGCGACCTCCGCGTCGGTCACGACCGGCGGGCGGAGGAACCCGGTGCGCAGGGCACACTGCCAGTCGGGGAACTCGGACTCCGTCACCGCGCGTACGTCGACAGTCATCCTTCGACCCTACGCACGGCCCCGGCGCACCCGCATCCGAGTTTCCCCGCGCCCACCCGGAAGCCCCGCGGCCCGGCCTCCGCGGCCTCGTCCGCGGCTCACGCCAGCAGATCGTCGACCTGCGCCTCGCCCTCCCGGTAGCGGCGGGCGATCTCCCCGCTGCAGTCGTCGGCGGTCCGCTGGAGGTGCTGCCGGCGCCGGGAGATCTGCTGCTCGTAGCCCGCGAGCCGCCCCATCCCCGCGTGCAGCTCGTCGTCCGTACGGGCCGTCAGGTCCGACAGCTCGACCTCCGACAGCATCTCGGCCGCCAGCCGCCGGTACTCCTCGCTGCGCGGCGTCGACAGCGTCACGTGCCGGGCCGAGCTGCGGTGCCGCGAGGGCACGTCGGCGAGGATCTCGGAGAGCCGGTCGAGGACCGAGGCCTCCGGATCGGTCCGCCGTGCCAGCTCGGCCCGCAGGATGTCGATACGGCCCTGAAGCATCCGCCGTACGTAGCTCAGGTCGGCCTCGTCGCTCTGCGCGTCGCGGCGCAGCGCGCGCAGCTCGGGCAGCCGCAGCGCGCCCAGTTCGGGCTGGGTCCGGTCCGGCAGGGCCGGTTCGGCGGTCCTCTGTACGGGTGGGCGGGTGCCCGGGCCTCCGCCCGGTCCACCGCCCCTGGTTCCGGCGCGGATCAGCGGTACGGGGCCGGACGGCGTCGGCCCGGTGCCAGGTGCACTCATGAGAATCGTCCCCTCGACCGGTGCGGAGCCGCACCGCCTGACACGCATGGTGCCACTCCTGCACGCGCGCGTGCAGGCGCTCTGCACCCGTTCGGCCCCTCATCCGCCGGACTGGTGGCCGCTCGGTAGGTTGGGGCGTATGCGTGCAGTGGTGCAGAGGGTGGACGGCGCGAGCGTCGTCGTCGCAGGGGAGACCGTCGGTGAGATCACCGGCGAGGGCTTGTGCGTGCTGGTCGGGGTGACCCATGACGACACCCCGGAGAAGGCCGCCCAATTGGCCAGAAAGCTCTGGTCCGTCCGGGTACTGGACGACGAGAAGTCGTGCTCGGACGTGAACGCGCCGCTGCTCGTCATCTCCCAGTTCACGCTCTACGGCGACGCCCGCAAGGGCCGCCGCCCCACCTGGAACGCGGCCGCGCCCGGCCCGGTGGCCGAGCCCCTCGTGGACGAGGTCGTGGCCCGGCTGCGCGAACTGGGCGCGCACGTGGAGACGGGCCGGTTCGGAGCGGACATGCGCGTCTCGCTCACGAATCACGGCCCGTTCACGGTGCTGATCGACGTCTGACCCACCGGGAGAGCTCCGGCCCGCCGGGACGCTCTGCCCCGCCGGGAAACCCGGGTCCTACGGCTCGACGACGGTCTCCTGCGCGGCGGCCGTCGTCCCGGCGATCAGCGGGGCGTCCACCGGCACGTTCCGCTTCACCAGCGCCAGGGCGATCGGCCCCAGCTCGTGGTGGCGGACGGAGCTGGTCACGAAGCCGAGCTGGCGGCCCTCCTCGCCGTCGGCGGCGAGCCGGAGCGGGGTGCCGTGCCCGGGCAGCAGCACCTCGCTGCCGTCCAGGTGCAGGAAGACCAGGCGGCGCGGCGGCTTCCCCAGGTTCTGCACCCGGGCGACGGTCTCCTGGCCCCGGTAGCAGCCCTTCTGCAGGTGGACGGCGCTGCCGATGAGGCCGACCTCGTGCGGGATGGTCCGGTGGTCGGTCTCGAAGCCGAGCCGGGGCCGGTGGGCCTCGACGCGCAGCGCCTCGTACGCGAGGATGCCGGCGGCCGGCCCGTGGGAGGCCGCGAAGGACTCCAGGTCGGCGCGGGGCACGAACAGGTCGCGGCCGTGCGGGGTCTCCCGTACGACGGCTCCCGCGGGCACCTCGGCGATGGAACCGGCCGGGAGGTGGACGACGGCGATGTCGTCCGTACGGTCGGCGACCTCGACGCGGTAGAAGAACTTCATCGACTCCAGGTACGCGACGAGCTCCTCCCGCGTCCCCGGCTCGACGTGCGCCCACACCGTCTCGCCGTCGTCGACGAGGTACAGGGCGTGCTCGATGTGCCCGTTCGCCGAGAGGATCAGCGCCTCGGTGGCCTGTCCGGGCGCCAGGTCGGTCATGTGCTGGGTGACGAGCAGGTGCAGCCAGCTCAGCCGGTCGTCACCGGTGACGGCGACGACACCGCGGTGCGAGAGGTCGACGAAACCGCGTCCGTCGGCGAGGGCGCGCTGCTCACGGAACAGGTCGCCGTAGTGCGCGGCGACACCTTCGTCGCGGCCTTCGGCGGCGACGGCGCCGGGCAGGGACAGCAGAGGGCTCTTCATGGAAGAAAGCCTACGACTCGGCGCGGGAGTCCTACGGGGCGCGGTCGCCGCCGGTCGCCTCGGTGGGCCTCTCCGCGGCCCGGGTGGCCTCCGCGGCAGCCTCCGTCGACTTCTTCGCGCAGTTCCCGCACCGCCCGAAGATGGCGAAGTGCTTCATGTCGGTCTCGAAGCCGAAGGTCTCGCGGAGTTTCCCGGTGAACTCGGCGGCCACCGAGACGTCCGCCTCGATCACCTCGGAGCAGTCCCGGCAGACCAGGTGCAGATGGTGGTGCCGGTCGGCGAGGTGGTACGTCGGAGCCCCGTGCCCCAGATGGGCGTGGCTCACCAGCCCGAGCTCCTCCAGGAGCTCCAGGGTCCGGTAGACGGTGGAGATGTTCACCCCGGACGCGGTCCTGCGGACCTCGACGAGGATGTCGTCGGGCGTCGCGTGCTCCAGCGCGTCGACGGCCTCCAGGACAAGCTGACGCTGCGGCGTCAGCCGATAGCCGCGCTGCCGCAGGTCGCTTTTCCAGTCGGTGCTCACCACGCCCCCCAGTGTAAGAGGGCGCGGTGCGCCACCCCAGGGTCTAGCGGAAGAAGGCGATGCCGTCGTCCGGCAGGTCGCCGAGGTTGCGGGCCATCTCCGCGACCTCTTCCGGCGTCACGACCTTCTTCAGGTGGGCCGACATGTACGGCCGCAGCGGGACCTCGGGGGTCGCCTTCTCGCCCACCCACATGAGGTCGCTCTTGACGTAGCCGTAGAGCCGCTTGCCACCGGAGTACGGGCCCGAGGCCGCGGTGCGGGCGACGGCGTCCGTCGCCAGGTCGATCTGCGGCTTCTGGTCGGCGAGCTCGCCGTACCAGATCTCGACGATGCCCTGGTCGCGGACCATGACGACCTCGACCTTGCGGTCCTTGTCGATGCGCCAGTAGCCGCTCTCGCTCTCCAGCGGACGGACCTTGTTGCCCTCGTTGTCCAGGACCCAGGAGTGGGACGTGTACTCAAGGAAGTCACGGCCGTCGTGGCTGAACGTCACGGACTGGCCGAAGTTGCACTTCTCGGCGCCGGGGAAGTCGGCGACGCCCGCGCCCTCCCACGTGCCGAGCAGGAACGCGAGGGGGACGAGCTCCGGGTTGAGGTCGGACGGGATCTCGATCATGAGCAGCTCTGGCGTTCTCTAGGAGTGGTTGGCGAGGGGTGTTAGCGCTGACCCTGGTACAGCTTCTTCACAACCAGTCCGGTGAAGGCGAGCACGCCGACGGCGACCAGGACCAGCAGGGTTTCGAAGAAAACGATCACAGGGTGCTCCTCGACTGAGCAGTGAAGGCGGAACGGGCCGGACCCCAGCTTAGTGGGCGGGGGCCCGGCCCACTCGGTGAGGTGGGTCTCGCGCGCTGTGACCGCTCGGCGGCTATCCGAGCAGCTGCGCCTGGAGGGCGACGGTCTGCTGGAACGGCACGGTGAGGGCCTCACCCTTGCGGGTCTGGGTGATCAGAGCGAGCGTGTCGCCGGCCTGGATGTAGGCCCAGCGGGTGTGCTCCGGGCCGTACGGCTTCCGCTCGTCGTAGGAGTACACCGAGAGGAAGGGAACCCTGACGTCCCGCAAGGAGTCGTCCAGCGTCTCGCCCTCGACACCGTCCGGGAGCCTGCTGCCGCGGGTGCCCGTGTCCAGGACGTCGTCCTTGAACGCCTCCGCGAACGCGACCGACGAGAACCGCAGCAGGTACACCCGGCTGGCCGTCCCGTCCGTAGTCGTCCAGCCGCGAGCGGCGATGTGCCGCAGGGCGGAGTCGGCCAGGGCCTCCTTCACCGCGACCCGGTCGTCGGCGTAGAAGTGGGTGAGGTAGGTGTCGAGGCCGATCCAGCCGCCGTTCAGCGCGGGGTCGACCGTGGCGCCCTCAGGCGCGGGCAGTACGAGCTTCCGCAGGTCGGCGTGGTGGATCTCGCCGTCGTTGCCGTCGGTGAACGGGCGCTGGACCCCCTCGGGCAGCGCCGGAAGGACGAGCTTCGGGTAGGTCCAGCGGCCGTCGGACTCCGTCGCGAGACCGGGGACGTCATGGCGGTCCATGGCGGTGATCCCCATGGCCGCACCGGTCCCCACGCCGCCGCACACGAGAACGGCGGCGGTCCACCGGGCGATGCCCCGGAGCAGGGGCCGCCGGGACTTCTTCGGCGCGGGCGCGGGCTCGGTCACGGGCTCGGTCACCGGCTCGGTCACCGGCTCGGGAGCGGCCTGGGACTGGCCCTGGGCTTCGGCCTGGGTCTGCGGCTCGGGCTTCGGCTCGGCCTGGGTCTGCAGCTCGGGCTTCGGCTCGGCCTGGGTCTGCGGCTCGGGCTTCGGCTCGGGCTTCGGCTCGATCGGGGCCTCGGTAGAAGAACCGTTCTGGGTCTGGGTCTGCTCGGTCATACGTACTCCCCCGGGGACTCGATGTGGTCGAGCTGCTTCTTCAGCAGGTCCGCCACGGCCGCCCGGTCGAACGGCTTGGCACTCGCCGCCGTGACCGCGACCATGACCTCGGAGTCGTAGGCGACGCAGACCATGCCGTCCAGCTGCTCCTCCCGCTCCTTCTTCTTCAGCGTCTTGTCCTCGGGCACCAGGTAGCAGGCCGCGTTCCTGTGGTCCTTCACCTTGGGCCCCTTCGGGAACTCCAGGGCCTCCAAGACGTCCTTGCGCAGGGTGAAGCTGTCCTTGATCCGCTTCTTGTCCTTCATCCGCGTGATGACGACGGAGGTGACGGCGGCATCGCCCAGGTCGCTGAAGGTACGCACCGCGACGCCCTGGATGCCGAGCCGGTCGACCGCCTTCTCGTACGCACGCCGCTTCTTGCCCGAGAGCCCTTCGCCCCCCTGCTTCATCAGCGCGACGGCCTCCCTCTCGCCGAGCTCGCCGTCGTTCCCGTACAGCTCGTGGTCGGGACCGAGCTCGTACCCGGCCGGCACGGGCAGCAGCAGCTTGCTCAGCGGCGTCCCGGCCTTGCCGCGCGCGGCGGTCCCGGCAGGGTCCTTGTCGGCGGCGGTCGTCTCCGCCGGGGCCCACACCTCCGTCGGCGCGGTCCGGTCGGCGGAGGAGACGGTGACGGCGGTGTACGCCACACCGCCCCCGGCCACGCCGAGGACGAGCACGGAGGGCAGCACGATCCCGAGCAGGACGCGGCGCGCACCGCGCCTCCTCTTCGGCGGCTGCTCGACGGGCACGGCCTCGTCGACGGGTACGGTCACGTCGTTCCGGTCCTCACTCACAGGCGCCCCAGCTGTCGCTCGGCCAGCGAACGGATGTCCTTCTCCGGGATCTTCTTCGTGTCGAAGATCATGATCTCGACCGCGATGTCGCCGCGGTGGAAGTAGGCCCTGGCCTGGTACACGTCGAAGTAGCCGGCCTCCCGGTGCACGGGGAAGACGTAGTAGCGGCCGTCGGCGGAGCCCTTGAGCGTCTCGCCCTCGCTGTTCGCGTAGTCCTCGTCGGGCATGTAGCCGTGCTGGTCCTCGACGTAGTCCTGCGCACCGAGGCCGTCGCCGGACCGGTACTGGATCAGGCGGATCTCGGTCGCCCGGTCCTTGCCCGACTCCCAGGACGTGACCGCGACGCGACGAATTCCCAGCTCCAGCTGGTAGCTCAGCGCGTTCCCGGGCCGCTCGAAGTCGGAGGCGAAGTCGGCGACCGGCATCCAGCCGTCGCGGTCCGCGAACTCGGCCTTCCTCGCCCCCGCGGGCTTCGGCAGCAGCAGCTTCCGCAGGTCGCCCTGCGCCTTCGCCTGAAGGTCCTCCGAGGCCGGGAGCGGATCCGGCTCCTGACCCTTCGGGAGGGGCTTCGGGTAGGCGAGGTCCGGCTGATTGAGGGCCGGAAGCGCGGTCGGTTCGCGGTCGGCCTGGATGCCGTAGCCGACGGCGGTGCCACCGACGAGGCCGAGGACGGTGGCGACGGCGATCAGCCCGACGGTACGAAGGACGCGGCGGCGCGGCCGGGCGACCGGAGGGGCGGTTTCCGCCCCGGTCTCCGGCTCCGGCGGTGGTGCAGTATCCGGATTTTGGATACTTTCTTCGATGCTCAAGAGTCCCCCCACGAGACCTGAAGCGCGGATTCCGATATCCACGCACACAGCTGACACGCGAGGGACGCATGAGGTTGCAGCGCATCGCATTACAGTTCGGCATATGCCGAAGAAGCTCGTGATCAAGGTGACCGCGGGGGCCGAGGCCCCCGAACGCTGCTCCCAGGCCTTCACGGTGGCCGCCGTGGCCGCCGCCAGCGGCGTCGAGGTCTCGCTCTGGCTGACCGGCGAGTCCTCGTGGTTCGCCCTCCCGGGCCGCGCCGCCGAGTTCGAGCTCCCGCACGCCGCGCCGCTGCCGGACCTGATCGACGGAATCGTGGCGGGCGGGGGCCGCATCACGGTCTGCACGCAGTGCGCGGCCCGCCGCGACATCGAGGAGAAGGACCTCCTGGAGGGCTTCCGCATCGCCGGCGCGCAACTCTTCGTCCAGGAGGCGATGGCGGACGAGACGCAGGCGCTCGTCTACTGAGCGGGGGAGCTACTCCCGGCGCTTCTTGCCGTCCAGCTCGTCCCACCACTCGTCCGACTTCGGGTCTCCCGAGGGGTCGTCCCACCAGCGATCCTCCGGGCCCCGGCGGTTCGCGACCATCGCGGCGATCGGGGGGATGACCATGGCGACCACGCACATGCCGATGGCCACCGGCATCGAGAAGAGGCGCACGACGGCCCAGGCGCCCACGAAGAGCAGCAGGCAGGCGCCCATCATCCAGAAATAGACGTGGCGACGTCGTGCGTACACACCTTCAGGGTACGACCGAAGGGCCGTGCCTCAAGTCCTGGAATGGCGTCCAACCCCCCAGGAGGCACGGCCCTTCGGCCGGTTCGGTGTCGCGGATCAGACCGCGATGGCGACCTCCGCGAGGCCACCGTGCTGCGCCACGACCTGACGGTCGGCGGTGCCGCCGGGGACCAGGGCACGGACGGTCCAGGTGCCCTCGGCCGCGTAGAAACGGAACTGGCCGGTGGCGGAGGTCGGGACCTCGGCCGTGAACTCACCGGTCGAGTCCAGGAGGCGGACGTAACCGGTGACGGGCTGGCCGTCCTTGGTCACGAAGCCCTGGATGGTGGTCTCACCGGGCTTGATCGTCGAGGCGTCGGGGCCGCCGGGCTGCGCTCCACACATGTCGTTCTGTCCTTACGGTCGAGGGGTCCGGAGGAGGGAGGATCCGGGGAATTACTTGTTGGCGCCGAGCTCGATCGGCACGCCGACGAGGGAGCCGTACTCGGTCCACGAGCCGTCGTAGTTCTTGACGTTCGAGACCTCGAGCAGCTCGTGCAGGACGAACCACGTGAGCGCGGAGCGCTCACCGATGCGGCAGTAGGCGATGGTGTCCTTCGCCAGGTCGACCTGCTCGTCCTCGTAGAGGGCCTTGAGCTCGTCGTCCGACTTGAACGTGCCGTCGTCGTTGGCGTTCTTCGACCACGGGATGTTGCGGGCGCTCGGCACGTGGCCGGGGCGCTGCGACTGCTCCTGCGGGAGGTGCGCCGGGGCGAGCAGCTTGCCGGAGAACTCGTCGGGCGAGCGGACGTCGACCAGGTTCTGGGCGCCGATCGCGGCCACGACGTCGTCGCGGAAGGCGCGGATCGAGGAGTCCTGGGCCTTGGCCTTGTACTCGGTGGCCGGGCGGGCCGGGATCTCGGAGCCGTCGACCAGGTCGCGGGAGTCGAGCTCCCACTTCTTGCGGCCGCCGTCGAGGAGCTTCACGTCCTGGTGGCCGTAGAGCTTGAAGTACCAGTAGGCGTAGGAGGCGAACCAGTTGTTGTTGCCGCCGTAGAGGACGACCGTGGTGTCGTTCCCGATGCCCTTCGCCGACAGGAGCTTCTCGAAGCCCTCCTGGTCGATGAAGTCGCGGCGGACCGGGTCCTGCAGGTCCTGGGTCCAGTCGATCCGGATGGCGTTGCGGATGTGGTTCTTCTCGTAGGCCGAGGTGTCCTCGTCGACCTCGACAAGGGCGACCTGCGGGTTGTCGAGGTTGGCCTCGACCCAGTCCGCGTCGACCAGGACGTCGCTGCGAGCCATGCTGTTCTCCTCCGGGGCAGTGTGCGGCGGTGTGGTGCGGGTGTGGTGCGGTACGCCTCGTCGCGGGAGGCTCGTCGACTACTCGTCGGACAAGAAGGACGTGCGGAACGGACGTGCGTACGGCTACACGGGGCGGCCCTGACCTCGGTGGGAGGGCCTGAGGAATACGGGAGTGGTGAGTCCCGCTCAGACGGTGCGACAGAGCATGGCGGCGACGCGGCACAGGTCCACTGCCCGCCGCTTCGTGAGATCCGCCTGTCGCTTCATGCCCACGATCGTAGGGACGGACAGGCGGCCGTGTCACCGGTGTGTCGTATTTTGAGACGCGATCGTCCGAGATGCGAGACGCGATCACCGTACGAGCGGGCTTCGAGTGCCTCCGCACCGGGGCGTCGACCAGCGTTTCTACGGAGCGGACAGCGGCGTCTCAGCATGTGACCAACGGGTACGCATCGAGGGGCATCCGGGTGCCGTGAGGGTGTCGCACGCGGGCGGGTCGCCGGTCGAACCGGGGGTCGTGCCTCTGAGGTCGTGCCTCTGAGGTCGTGCCTCTGAGGTCGCGGGGCTGGGGTCGTGCGTCCGGCGTCGCGCCGGGGCCGGTCAGCCCGCCAGGACGACGTCCGTGCCGGTCACGGAGACGGCCAGACCGTCCGGCCTCGGCTCGACCTTCTCCACCTTCATCCCGGCGATCACGCCGAGCGGGCGCTCGAAGTCGGTGCGCTCGCGGACCAGCTCCTCGATGCCCGGGATGCCCTCGCCGGGCACCTCGTCGGCACGGACCCGGATCGTGTCGCCGTTCACCACGGTCACCGTCGAGAGGACCGTACGGGTCAGGGTGCGGCCCATGACCGTCACTCCACCGGTCACCTTCACCTTGCCGTTCCCGCCGTAGGCGACGGTGGCCTCCCGGTCGGAGGCGGCGGTGAGGTCCGCGTACGAGATGAGGGCCGCCCCGCTCGCGGAACCCGCCTTCGCGCCCGACCAGTCACCGGTCACGGTCACGTCCCGCAGGGCCACGGTCAGCTCGCCGACCCGGACGAGCTTGCTGCCCGCCGTCGCCTTCACGCCGGTCGCCTTCACGTCGACCTCGTCGAAGTGCTTGTCCGCGACCTGTGTCAGGAACGGGAAGCCCTTGATGTCGACCTCGATGGCATCGCTGTCCACGGAGGCGAGCTTCACCCGACCCGCCGCCTCGTCCTCGGCGTACGACACGGCCAGCCGGTCGATCCCCACGAGGGCCCCGCCCAGCACGACGGCCACGATCAACAGAATCCGCAGTGCTCGCATGGCGGTGTGTCCCCCCGATGGATGGATAAGTTCCGGCCCCCCGACACGAAGATCGACGTGTCGGGGGGCCGGTTGGTTCCCGTGCCCGTCCCGGATCAGGGTCCGGTCAGGGCCGCGTCAGGGTCAGGCCAGGGCCCGGCCCAGCAGGTAGACCGCCGGCGCGGCGGCCGTCAGCGGCAGCGCGACCCCGGCCGTCATGTGCACGAAGCGGGACGGATAGTCGTAGCTCGCCACCCGCAGGCCGACGAGCGCGCAGACCCCGGCGCCGAGGCCGAGCAGCGCCCCGGAGGAGCCCAGATCGGTGAGGCCACCGGCCGCGATCCCCGCACCCGCCGCGGCGAGCAGCGCGGCGATCAGGGAGACGGGGCCGGGCAGCGGAAGCACCCGGGCGAGGACGGCGGCGGCGACCCCGACCCCGCCGACGACGACCGCGTCGGGCTCGGCGCCGAGGTGTCCGGTGGCAACGACGGTGAGCGCCGCCGAGGCGATCGTGGCCATCAGGCCGTACATGCGCTCGTCCGGGTCGGCGTGGCTCCGCAGCTGGAGGACCAGGCAGAGCAGCACCCAGACACCGAGGGTGCCGAGGATCGCGGCGGCCGCGTTCTCCCGGCCGGTGGCGAGCAGGGCGGCGTCGGCGGCGAGGCCGCCCGCGAAGGCGAGGGCGATGCCCTGCCGGGCGGGCCACATGCCGTTGAGCCGGAACCAGCCGGCGGCGGTGAGGCCCTGGAGCAGCACGAGCGGGACGAGGAGCCCGTACGTGCCGAGGGCGGCGCCACCGGCGAGCAGCAGTCCGAGGACCGCGGTCAGCGCGGCGGGCTGCATCCCGGGCTCGATCACGGGCGAGCGGCCTTCGGCGCGGGCGCGCTGGGCGTCGGTGATCCGGGTGTTGCCGGAGGTGGTGGGCGAGGAGTACGAAGGCCCCGCCTCGGCCACCGGGCCGGGGGCGGTCTCCACAGGGGCCGCGGAGGCATGGGCCGGGATCGGCGCCTGACCCTGACCATGGGCCTGGGCCTGACCCTGGGCCTGCTGCGGCTCGGCGTAGTACGCGGCGGGGGTCCCGTAAGACTCGTAGGAGGCCGCGGGGGGCTGGGCGGCCTGGTCCGGCGCGTACGGCGCGTACGGCTGCTGCTGGTCCGGCGCGTACTGCTGCCGGTACGCCTCCTGCTGCGCGGCCCGCGCCCGCTCGGCCTGGACCTGCTCGTACGAGACGGTCGGCTGGTACGAGGTGTCCCAGGTCTGGCCCTCCCACGTCTGCGTGACGTCGGGGCCCTGGTTGGCCTGACCCTGGTTCGCCGGGCCCTGGTTCGGGTTCTGCCCGTTCCCGTTCCCGTTCGCGTACGGGTCGTACTGCTGACCGCCGTAGTACTGGTCATTGCTCATGCTCTGGGGTTCACCCTCCTGCGAACGGGGGGAGCACCTCGACCGTGCCGCCCTCGGCAAGCCGTACCGTCTCATGGCTCCGGGTCCCGACGGGGTCACCGTCGACCAGGAACGAGCACCGCTTGAGGACCTGGACGAGCTCGCCCGGGTGCTTCGCGCGGGCCGCGTCGAGGGCCTCCGCGAGGTGCTCGGCGGTGTACGGCTCCTCCGCGACACCGGCGGCGGCCTTGGCCGCGGCCCAGTAGCGGATGGTTCCCGCTGCCATAGCGGCGCTCCCTTCGTTCGTGTGCGCGCCGCCCCCCATGATGGGCTATCCGCGTGTGAGCCAGTCCCCCAGCCGGGCGAGCAGCTCCTCGTCCGCCGCGTTCTCGGCGTGGCCCATCCCCCGCTCCAGCCACAGTGCGGCGTCGCCCGCCCCGGCCAGCATCCGCGGGTGGTCGAGCGGGAAGTACGCGTCCCGGTCTCCGTGCACGATCAGGAGCGGGGTCGGTGCGATCAGCGGCACCGCCTCCACGGGAGACAGCGGCACGGGGTCCCAGGCCCGGCTGTCGATCCGGGTGCGGAGCCCGTACCGGCCGACGAGGCGCCCCGTCGGCCGGGTGACCATCCAGTGGACGCGGCGCATCGGCGCCGTTCCCCGGTAGTACCAGCGGGCGGGCGCGGAGACGGCGGCCACCGCGTCGGCGCGTCCGTCCGTGTCCCGGTCGAGGGCGGCGTGGCGCAGGACCACGGAGCCGCCCATCGAGAAGCCGACCGTCGCCACGCGCGCGTGGCCGAGCTCACGGGCCCAGCGGACGGCGGCGGCCAGGTCGAGGACCTCCCGGTCGCCGACGGTGGAGCGGCCCCCGGAGCCGCCGTGGCCGCGGAAGGAGAAGGTCACGACCGCCGCGCCGCGGTCCGCGAAGACACGGGCGGCGCGCCGGACGGCGGGCCGGTCCGCCGCCCCGGTGAAGCCGTGGGCCACGACGACCGCCGTCCCGGTGACCGCCGTATCGGTGACACTTGCCCTGGACGGTTCGTAAACCGCCTCGATACGGACATCGTCATCCGTACGCAACATTGCCCGCCGGGAGCCGGAAGTGATCAGAGAGACATCCACCATATGAAATCCGACCTCTCCCTCTGAACTCATGTGGGCTATTCTCCTGTGCAGAGGATCCGGGCGACGCAGCCCCCGGGTCCTTTTGCGTTTTCCGACCGTTGTTACGGACGGATGAACAAAAGCTCTCCGGGCGCGGGAGCCGGCAGTGATCCGTACGAAGCAGTGCCCGTACGAACAGTGTCTGTACGAAGCAGTGCACGTCCTCGCAGGGACCGAGGAGGAACCGACGTTATGAGCGAGCGACCGAAGCACGACCGACCGACGGCAGGTTTGGCAGGTGGTGCGCGATGAGCGCCTTGCTGCTCCTGACCAACGCTCTCCAGCCTTCCACCGAGGTGCTGCCCGCCCTCGGCCTGCTGCTCCACAACGTCCGGGTCGCCCCGGCCGAGGGCCCCGCCCTCGTGGACACCCCCGGCGCGGACGTGATCCTCGTCGACGGGCGGCGGGACCTCCCGCAGGTGCGTTCGCTCTGCCAGCTACTGCGCTCCACGGGGCCCGGCTGTCCGCTGATCCTCGTCGTCACCGAGGGCGGCCTCGCGGCCGTCACCGCCGACTGGGGCATCGACGACGTCCTCCTCGACACCGCGGGACCGGCCGAGGTCGAGGCGCGGCTGCGCCTCGCCATGGGCCGCCAGCAGATCGTCGCGGACGACTCCCCCATGGAGATCCGCAACGGCGACCTGTCGGTCGACGAGGCGACGTACAGCGCGAAGCTCAAGGGCCGGGTCCTGGACCTGACCTTCAAGGAGTTCGAGCTCCTCAAGTACCTGGCCCAGCACCCGGGCCGCGTCTTCACGCGCGCGCAGCTCCTGCAGGAGGTGTGGGGGTACGACTACTTCGGCGGCACCCGAACGGTCGATGTCCACGTACGGCGTCTGCGGGCCAAGCTCGGCCCCGAGCACGAGTCGCTCATCGGGACCGTCCGTAACGTCGGCTACCGCTTCGTCACCCCCGAGAAGGTGGAGCGGGCGGCGGAGGAGGCCCGGGCGAAGGAGGAGGCCCGGGTCAAGGCCGAGGGCGCCCGCGTCAAGGACACCACGGCGGATGTCACCCCCCTGGAGGACAGGAACGTGGCGGACGCCACAGTGCGACCTGCCGGTAGGTAGGTCACCCCGCGTAGACTGCCGCGCGTGGCCAAGGTGACGCGGGATGACGTAGCTCGACTGGCAGGTACTTCGACCGCGGTCGTGAGCTACGTCATCAACAACGGACCCAGGCCGGTCGCCCCGGCCACGCGCGAGCGTGTCCTCGCCGCGATCAAGGAACTGGGCTACCGGCCCGACCGGGTCGCCCAGGCGATGGCGTCCCGGCGCACGGACCTCATAGGCATGATCGTCCCGGACGCGCGGCAGCCGTTCTTCGCGGAGATGGCGCACGCGGTCGAGCAGGCCGCCGCCGAGCGCGGAAAGATGGTCCTCGTCGGCAACTCCGACTACCGCGACGAGCGCGAGGTCCACTACCTGCGGGCCTTCCTCGGCATGCGGGTCTCCGGACTGATCCTGGTCAGCCAGGGCATGAGCGAGCGGGCCGCGAGCGAGATCGAGGCCTGGGACGCGCGCGTGGTGCTGCTGCACGAGCGGCCCGAGGCCCTCGACGACGTGGCCGTCGTCACCGACGACATCGGCGGCGCCCAGCTCGCCACCCGGCACCTCCTGGAGCACGGCCACGAGTACGTGGCCTGCATGGGTGGCATCCCGAACACCCCGGCCGTCGGCGACCCCGTCGCCGACCACGAGGAGGGCTGGCGGCGGGCCATGCTGGAGGCGGGCCGCTCGATCGAGGGCCGGCTCTTCCAGGCCCCGTACAACCGCTACGACGCCTACCAGGTCGCCCTCAAGCTGCTCGCCGGGCCGGACAGGCCGCCGGCCATCTTCTGCTCCACCGACGACCAGGCGTTCGGTGTCCTGCGGGCGGCGCGCGAGCTGCGCATCGAGGTGCCCTCCGAGCTGGCGGTCGCGGGCTTCGACGACGTGAAGGAGGCGGCGCTCACCGACCCGCCGCTGACCACGATCTCCTCGGACCGGCCGGCGATGGCACGCGCGGCCGTGGACCTGGTCCTGGACGACTCGCTCCGGGTGGCGGGCTCGCGCCGCGAGCGCGTGAAGCTCTTCCCGTCGGCCCTGGTCGTCCGCCGCTCCTGCGGTTGCGACGGCGGCTGAGCGCTTCACCGCCCAGAGCCCTCTCCCAGGCGCCCTCCCCCGAGAGCCCTCCCCCGGGAGGGCTCTTTATATCGGGCATACAGGCTTCTGTCGGGCTTCTCAGCCGGTCCTCAGACGACTCTCATGTACGGCTCCGAGAGTCATAGCCATGACGGACTTCCAGGAGCAGCAGCCGCAGCAGCCCTACTACCCGCCGCAGCCGCCGAGGCCGCCGTACGCCCCGGCCCCGCAGCCGGCCGGCGCCGAGCAGACCGCCCAGCAGCCGACCGCGGGCGAGCCGTACGCCACCCCGCAGCCCCACGCGACGCAGCCGCTCTCCACCCAGCCGATCGTCACCGAGCCCGGCACCACCATCTGGCCGTCCGGCGGGCACGTACCGCCGCCGGTGGGCCCGCCGGCCCCGCCCGTCACCGCGACGGGCGCCCCGGCCGCCGCTCCCGCCGGAGGCCCCGGCTCCCGTCGCCGCGCCAAGCGCGGGGTCGGCCTCATGGCGGCCGTGGCCATCGCGGCCGCGGCCATCGGCGGCGGTACGGCGACGCTCGTCCAGCAGCTCGGCTCGGACACCCCCGTCGCCGCCTCCTCGGCCGTGAGCGGCACCAACGTCTCCGCGAGCAGCGCGGGCACGGTCGCCGGCGTCGCCGAGGCCGTCTCCCCCTCCATCGTCGAGATCTCCGCGAACTCGAACGCCGGCAAGTCCACCGGCTCGGGCGTGATCATCACCTCCGACGGCGAGATCGTCACCAACAACCACGTGATCTCCGGCGCGTCCGAGATCACCGTGCAGCTCAGCAACGGCAAGTCCTACGCGGCCGAGGTCGTCGGTACCGACCCCGACAAGGACCTCGCCCTCATCAAGCTCCAGGGTGCCTCCGGCCTCAAGGCCGCCACCCTCGGCGACTCGTCCAAGGTGCAGGTCGGCGACCAGGTCGTCGCGATCGGCTCCCCCGAGGGCCTGACCGGGACCGTCACCAGCGGCATCGTCTCCGCACTCGACCGGGACGTGACCGTCGCGAAGGACGAGGACAGCGGCCAGGACCAGCGGCAGGGGCAGCAGTACGACCCGCGGCAGGGCTGGCCGTTCGAGTTCGGCGGACAGCAGTTCAACGGCGACACCGGCTCGTCGAAGACCACGTACAAGGCGCTGCAGACCGATGCGTCGCTCAATCCGGGGAATTCCGGCGGCGCGTTGATCAATATGAACGGCGAGATCATCGGAATCAATTCGGCCATGTATTCGCCCAGTTCTTCGAGTGGCTCGACGGCCGGAAGCGTGGGCCTCGGATTCGCGATCCCGGTCGACACCGTGAAGGCCGACCTGGACAGCCTGCGCGCGGGCGGCGACAACTGACCGGCGAACGGGCGACATGCGACGCTGAGCCCATGACCGCCCAGCGACACGAACCCGAGCGCATCCTCATCGTCGACGACGAGCCCGCCGTACGGGAGGCCCTGCGCCGCAGCCTCGCCTTCGAGGGGTACGGGACGCAGGACGCCGTGGACGGACTCGACGCGCTCGCCCGGATGGAGTCGTACGCCCCCGATCTCGTCGTCCTCGACGTCCAGATGCCCCGCATGGACGGGCTCACGGCGGCCCGCCGGATCAGGGCCTCCGGCTCGACCGTGCCGATCCTGATGCTCACCGCGCGCGACACGGTCGGCGACCGGGTCACCGGGCTCGACGCGGGCGCCGACGACTACCTCGTGAAGCCGTTCGAGCTGGACGAGCTGTTCGCCCGGATCAGGGCGCTGCTGCGGCGCAGCTCGTACGCCTCCGCCATGGCCTCCGGCCCGGCCGACGCCGACGTGCTGTCCTTCGAGGACCTGCGGATGGACCTCGCCACGCGCGAGGTGACGCGGGGCGGGCGGACGGTGGAGCTGACGCGGACGGAGTTCACGCTCCTGGAGATGTTCCTGGCGCACCCGCGGCAGGTGCTGACCCGGGAGCAGATCCTCAAGGCCGTATGGGGCTTCGACTTCGAACCGAGCTCGAACTCACTGGACGTGTACGTGATGTACCTGCGACGCAAGACGGAGGCCGGCGGCGAGCCGCGCCTCGTGCACACGGTGCGGGGCGTGGGATACGCGCTGCGCGGAGGAGGCGGGGAGTGAGCGGTTCCCGGACGGGCCGCGGGGGTCTGAGAAGCCCCCTCGCGTGGTTCCGCTCCCGTCCCCTCCGCTCGCGGCTCGCCCTCCTCACGGCGGTCGCCGTGGCGGTGGCCGTGGGCGCGGTCTCGCTCGCGTGCTGGTTCGTGACCCGGGCGCAGCTGGAGAACGAACTGGACTCCTCGCTGCGCAACACCAGGCTCGAAAGGAGCGGCGTGCAGGGCCTGCTCACCCTCTGCCGGCAGGGCGCCACACCGCCGCCGGTGACCGTCTCGCACACGGTGCAGGTGATCCTCGCCGACGGCACCGTGTGCACCGCCGGCAAGGCCGCGATCCCGGCCGGGGCCGGGGACCTCGCGGTGGCTCGGGGGCAGCTGGAGTTCGCCCTGCACACGGTGAAGGACGAGGCCGGGCGGGAGATGCGGGTCTACACCTACCAGGACAACGGCCCGATCGGGCTGCTCGCGGTCTCCGTCGCCCGCCCCCTCGACGAGATCGACAACTCGATGTCCACCCTGCGCTGGGTGCTGCTCCTGGTCTCCGGGATCGGCGTCGTCGGCGCGGGCGCGGCGGGCCTGTGGGTGGCGCGGACCGGTCTGGAGCCGGTGAACCGGCTGACCGGGGCGGTCGAGCACGTGGCCGCGACCGAGGACCTGACCGTGCGGATCCCGGTCGAGGGCGAGGACGAGATCGCCCGTCTGTCGCGCTCGTTCAACGCGATGACGGCGGCGCTGGCGACGTCCAGGGACCGGCAGGCGCAGCTGATCGCGGACGCCGGACACGAACTGCGGACGCCGCTGACCTCCCTCCGTACGAACGTCGAGCTCCTCGCGCGCAGCGAGGAGACGGGCCGGGCGATCCCGCCGGACGACCGGCGGGCCCTGATGGCCTCGGTGAAGGCGCAGATGACGGAACTGGCGGCGCTGATCGGCGACCTCCAGGAACTGGCCCGCCCGGACGCGGCGCAGCCGGGCCCCCTCGAAGTGGTCCCGCTCCACACGATCCTGCGGGCGGCCCTGGACCGGGCGCGGCTGCGGGGCCCCGAGCTGACCTTCGTGACGGACCTGGCGCCCTGGTACGTACGGGCGGAACCGGCCTCTCTGGAACGGGCCCTGGTGAACGTCCTCGACAACGCGGTGAAGTTCTCGCCGCCCCGGGGCACGGTCGAGGTGACCCTGATGCGCGGCGAACTGAAGGTCCGCGACCAGGGTCCCGGCATCGCCCCGGACGAGCTCCCGCACGTCTTCGACCGCTTCTGGCGCTCGCCGTCGGCCCGCAGCCTCCCGGGCTCCGGCCTCGGCCTCTCGATCGTGGCCCGCACCGTCCACCACGCGGGCGGCACGGTCGCTCTGACCCCGGCGGAGAGCGGCGGCGGCACGGTGGCGACGGTCCGACTGCCAGGGGCACCCACCCCGCCGCCGGAGCGGTGACCGGGGAAAACCCCGAGGCGGTCGACGGGGGCTCGGGCGAAGGGTCGGCCGCCGGCTCGTCCGTACGGGATTCACCCTGGTCATGACGACCGGCCGCTCGGCCTCGCCCGACCCGGCGGTCCTGAGGACCCTCATCGACGAACTGGCTCCCTGGCTGGCGGCCGAATACACCGCCGTGCACGGCGAGAAGGCCCCGCGGCGGGGGGCCCAGCCGCCTGCCGCGGGTCGCTAGTTGTGTCGGAGCAGTGCCTCGACCAGTCCCGAACGGGTGTTGGGGAAGTCCATGGGGACGATCCCGAGGCCCTTCGCGCCGGACGCGCCCGCCGAGTCGAGGTAGCCGTGCACGCGCGGGTTGAGGCGGTCGGAGTTCCAGCGGGGCGGGAGGTAGGCGGAGGTGCTGACGAAGTTCACGTACAGCCGGCCGGGCTGGGCCACGGCCTCGCGGAAGTGGGCCTCGATCTTGGCGTACTTGGGGTCGGGGAGGGCGTTCCAGTCGTCCTGGATGGCGAGGGAGCCGTCCCCCCACCTCAGGCCGCCCGGCAGTCCGCCGTTGTCGGCGATCAGCACGACCCGGCCGCGGGCCTCGCCGAGCAGGGGCACCCCGTCGCCGATCCGGAAGAGGGAGCGCCAGCCGCGCGCGTCGAGGTAGTCGTCGAAGACCGCGCGGAAGGTGGCGTCGGAGTCCTCCGAGTACTCCTGCTTGACCCGCATGAGGATCGTCTCGGAGGGGTGCGCGGCGAGGAAGGCCCGGCAGGCGACGAGGACGTCCCCGAACATCATGTTCTGGTAGGAGGCGCCGTGGTGGATGGCGAAGGACCCGCCGGTCACCCGGCAGCGGATGTCCAGGAACCGGATGCCGCTGTCCAGCTGCTGGGCGATGGTGGTGTTCTGGCACTCCGACCAGGGCCCGCCGAAGCGCGCGCCGGAGTCGTGCGTGCCGGGGATGGTGAGCCGCTGGAGGGGCGTCCCGTCCCCGTGTCCACCCATCCACGCGCGCGTGTCCACGGCCGAGGCGGTGGGGGCTCCCGCGAGGAGGAGTGCCCCGGCACCCATGGCTCCCACGGCTCCTGCGAGAAAGCGTCGTCGCTCCATGGGCCGCACTATGACAGGTCCACAACAACACCCGCCAGAGTGCGTCGGACCCGGAAGGAGCGCTGCGGGCACGAAAAGGGGGCGACCGGCACGGAAAAGGGGCGGCGGGCCGTCGAAACGGTCCGCCGCCCCTCAGGGCTTTTCCGGACTACTGCACCACGGTGATGCGGTCCGCCGCCGGGACCGGCAGCGGGGCGCTCGCGGAGGAGTGGGCCGCCAGGTAGGCGTTGAAGAGGTCCAGGTCCGAGGCCCCGACCAGCTTGTTGGTACCAGTGGCCAGGGCCGCGAAGCCGTCGCCGCCGCCCGCGAGGAACTCGTTCATCGCGACGCGGTAGGTCTTCGACGGGTCGATCGCCTCACCGTTCAGCTTGATCGTGCCGTCGACGACGCGGTCCGCGCCCGTCTTCGTCATGTCGAGCGTGTAGGTGAGGCCCTTCGAGACCTGAAGGATCTTGATGGAGTTCAGGTTCGAGCCGCTGACCTGCTGCTTCAGCGCCGAGATCAGGTTCGCGCCGCTGAGGTCGACCACGTTCATCATGTTGGTGAAGGGCTGCACGGTGAACGACTCGCCGTACGTCACGACGCCGTTGCCCTCGCTGCCGGAGGCCGCGTACACCAGGTCGGAGCGGATACCGCCCGGGTTCATCAGGGCCAGCTGAGCGCCGCCCTTGTCCGCCGGGGCCAGGCCCTCCAGCTGCGCGTCGGCGATCAGGTCGCCGAGCGGCTTCTCCAGCGCCGTGGAACCGCGGCCGTTGATGTCGGCGGCGATGAAGCCCTGCGGACGGTTCGCGATCGGGGCGGCCAGCGTGCGCCAGTCCTCGATCAGCTTCGTGACGTCCGCGGCCTTCGGCACGTCACGCGTGACGACGTGGTTGGCCGAGGCCACCGCCGTGCGCACGATGTCCTTGGTGGCACGGTCGTACGTCAGCGTCGTGTCCGTGTACAGCTTGCCGAACGAGGACGCCGAGGTGACCAGACGGGGCTTGCCCGCCGGGTCCGGGATGGAGCACACGTACGCCTGGTGCGTGTGACCGGTGACCAGCGCGTCGACCTGCGGCGAGACGTTCTTGGCGATGTCGACGATCGCGCCCGAGACGCCCTCGCCGTCACCGTCGCCGTCACCGTCACCGTCGCAGTTGTAGTTGTACGCGGCCGAGGCCGGCATGCCGCCCTCGTGGACCAGGGCGACGATGGACTTGACGCCCTTGCGCTCCAGGATCTTCGTGTACTTGTTGATCGTCTCGACCTCGTCGCCGAACTTGAGGCCCTTGACGCCCTCGGCGGTGACGACGTTCGGGGTGCCCTCCAGGGTCACGCCGATGAAGCCGATCCGGACGCCGTTCTTCTCCCAGATGAAGTACGGGTCGAGCAGCGGCTTCCCCGTCTTCTCCTTCGTCACGTTCGCGGCGAGGTACGGGAAGTCGGCACCCTTGAACTTCTTGCCGTCGACGAAGCAGCCGGCGGTCGGGTGACAGCCGCCGTTCTGCATCCGGGCCAGCTCGACCGCGCCCTCGTCGAACTCGTGGTTGCCCACCGAGGTGACGTCGAGGTCCAGCTTGTTCAGGGCCCCGATGGTCGGCTCGTCGTGGAAGAGCCCGGACAGCAGGGGCGAGGCACCGATGAGGTCACCGGCCGCGGCCGTCACGGAGTAACGATTCCCCTGACGGGCCTGGCGCAGGTGCGTGGCCAGGTACTCGACGCCACCGGCGTCGATCTTCTCGGTGGTGCCGTCCTCCTTGACCCGGGTGACCTGACCGGACGAACCGGCCGGCGGCTCCAGGTTGCCGTGGAGGTCGTTGAAGGAGAGCAACTGGACGTCGACCATCCGGCCCCAGCCCTTGCCGTGCCCGGCGGCGAAGGCGTCGCCGTCGGCCCCGGCCGACGGCATCGCGGCGACGAGCGCCCCGACCGTCGCAAGTCCCGCACCCGCGGCGAGAATTCGCCGTCCGGTCTTGTTCTTCCTCGGTGTCGCTGCCATCTCTCCCCTAGTCCCCTTGCCCCTGTTCGCGGCCTTGACGTACTCCCCGTATGCCGCTGCAGCCTAGAGTCAACGCGCGTAGCGCAACAGGGGGTAGCTGGTTACAAGACAGTTGCCTCTGACCGACGAAGTGTCGCCGTAGGCTCGTAGCCATGACTTCCGACGCGGCGCCGGCCCTCGAACCCGGACGGCAGATCCACACCTATGACGAGCTCACGCCCGAGCAGATCCAGGACGTACTGGACCTGCTGGAGGCCGCGGACCAGGCCGACGGCATGCACGCCGTCTCCGAGCAGGGCCGGCTCTACCTCCGTCACGGCGGCCGCGAGGGCGTGCGGCACTTCCTGCTCACCGTCGGCACCCACCTCTACGGCTACGCCCAGCTGGAGGAGACCGACCCCATCGAGGCCCCGGCCGCCGAGCTCGTCGTCCACCCCTCCCACCGTGGCCGCGGCCACGGCCGGGCGCTCGGCACCACCCTGCTCGGCGCCTCCGGCAAGCGGCTGCGCGTCTGGGCGCACGGCGGCAAGTCCGCCGCCCGGCACCTCGCCCAGGTCCTCGGCCTGACCCTCTTCCGCGAACTGCGCCAGCTCAGGCGCCCCCTCACCCCGCTCGACATCCCGGAGCCGGTGCTCCCCGAGGGCGTCACCGTCCGCACCTTCGTCCCCGGTCAGGACGACACGGCCTGGCTCGCGGTCAACGCCGCCGCCTTCGCCCACCACCCGGAGCAGGGCTCGCTCACCCAGCGGGACCTGGACGACCGGATCGCCGAGCCCTGGTTCGACCCGAAGGGCTTCTTCCTCGCCGAGAAGGACGGCCGGCTCGTCGGCTTCCACTGGACGAAGACCCACGCCGAGGAGCAGCTCGGCGAGGTGTACGTGGTCGGCATCCTGCCCGACGCCCAGGGCGGCGGCCTCGGCAAGGCCCTGACCGCGATCGGCCTGCGGCACCTGGCGGCGCAGGGACTGCCGACGGCGATGCTGTACGTGGACGCCGACAACACGGCGGCGGTGACGGTGTACGAGCGGCTGGGCTTCGTCACGCACGAGGTGGACCTCATGTACCGCACGGAGTCGTAACACCCTTCGGGAAGGGGGCGGTTGACACCGCCCCCTTCTTTGCACCACCCTTTCACTACTTGATTAGTGAAAGGGTGGTGGAAGCATCGTGGTCGAGTACCGCATCGACCGGCGCAGTGGCGTCGCCACCTACCTCCAGATCGTCCAGCAGACGAAACAGGCCCTCCGGATGGGTCTCCTGGAGCCGGGCGACCGACTGCCCACCGCACGCGAGGTCGTCGAAGCGACGGCCATCAACCCCAACACGGTCCTCAAGGCCTACCGCGAGCTCGAACGCGAAGGCCTCGTCGAGGCCCGCCGCGGCCTCGGCACCTTCGTCCGAGCCACGCTCGGCACCGGCCCGGCCGACTCGCCCCTGCGCGGCGAGCTCGCCGACTGGGCCCGCCGCGCCCGCACCGCCGGACTGGACCGCGAGGACGTGGCCGCGCTCTTCACATCCGTACTGAAGGAACACTTCGAGGGGGACGACGCATGACAAGAGACGGCATCGCACTGGAGGCCGATCTCCTGGGCAAGAAATACGGGGGAAGGGGCCGGGGAACCGGCCCCGGCTGGGCCCTGCGGGAGTGCGACTTCGCCCTCCCCGCCGGCCGCGTCTGCGCCCTCGTCGGCCCCAACGGCGCCGGCAAGTCCACCCTCCTCGCCCTCGCCGCCGGGCTGCTGCGCCCCACCGAGGGCACGATCCACGCCCCGGCCCGCGAACACCTCGCGTACGTCGCCCAGGACAAGCCGCTCCACCCCCGGCTCACCGTCGCCGACACCCTGCGGATGGGCCGCGAGCTCAACCCGGGCCGCTGGCACGAGGCCGCCGCCCTGCGCGTCATGGCCGACGCGCTCGACCCCGACGCCGTCGTTCGGACCCTCTCCGGCGGCCAGCGCACCCGTGTCGCCCTCGCGCTCGCCCTCGGCAAGCGGCCCGAACTGCTGCTCCTCGACGAGCCGATGGCCGACCTCGACCCGCTCGCCCGGCACCAGCTGATGGGCCTGCTCATGGCCGACGCCGCCGAACACGGCACCACCGTCGTCATGTCCTCCCACATCCTCACCGAGCTGGAGGGCGCCTGCGACCACCTCCTCCTGCTGAACGGCGGCCGGATCCGCCTCGACGGACCCGTCGACGAACTCCTCGCCGCCCACGCCCTGCTCAGGGGCCCGGTCGCCGACCTCGCCCCGCACACGGTCGTCGAATCCCGCACGACGGGCCGTCAGCTCACGGCCCTGATCCGCCGCGAGGGCCCGGTCGAAGGCCCCTGGGAGACCACGGAGCCCTCCCTTGAGGACCTCCTCCTCGCCCACCTCCGCACCACCGAAGGAGCCCCGGCATGAGCACCCTCGCCCTGAAGGGCCCCTACTGGGTGACGGTCCGCCAGTACCGGCGGACGCTGTGGCTGGCGGGGGGCCTGGTGGTCCTGGCCCTGGCCGTGATCGGGGGGCTGCGGATCTGGGACGCGCAGACACCGGACGTGTACGTACAGGACGGCTACCAGGTCCCGTCCCACGACAACCGCGGGTACGCAACGCTCCGCTGGGCCATGGAGTACTTCTCCATGGGCGTGGTCCTGCTCCCCCTCCTGGTCGGCGCCTTCGTCGCGGGCCCGCTCATCGCCCGCGAGCTGGAATCGGGGACGTACAAGCTCTCCCTCACCCAGTCGATCAGCCCGGCCCGATGGCTCGGCTCGAAGCTGCTGACGTCCACGGCGGCGGCCGTGGGAGCCACGCTCCTGCTGATGGCCGTCTACGCGCTGGGCTGGGTACGGGTCGGCGGCAGCAGCGAGCTCCACTGGGCCGACCGGGGCAGTTACGAGGCCACCGGGACCGTCCTCGTCGCCTACGTCCTGCTCGCCGTCGCCGTCGGCGCCCTCGTCGGTCTGCTGATCCGCCGCACCCTCGTGGCCATGGCCGTGACCGGCGGGGTCGTGGGCCTGGTCCTGCTGATCCTCGGCGCCCGCCGCTGGGACTTCCTGCCGGTGACGACCATCACCGGCCCGGCGGACGCGGAGTCCACCGTCCTCACCATGCCCGAGCACGGCCTGCTCATGGAACAAGGCCTGATCAGCGCCTCCGGGGAACGTTGGCCCGGCTGGTTCTGCTCCAGCGAACCCGTCCCCGCCATCGACGGCAGCTGCCTCCCCCAAGAGCCGATAGCCGCCCAGTACCTCGACTACCACCCCGGCTCACACTTCTGGCCCACCCAGCTCATCGAGACCGGCATCGTCCTCGCCCTCGCCGCCCTCGCGCTCTTCGCCGCCTTCCGCGTCCTGCGCGCCCGGCACCCCTAAAGGATCAAGCGGGCGGGGCCGCACACGGCCCCGCCCCCGATTCCGGGACGACATGTCGTCGTTACCGGCCATTCAGACGCGCTTGCGACGCTCACGCAATGAAGCGCTCCGTGCCCCCGCCCGGAAGGGCGGCCCTCCCCAAAGGGAGACTTCCCTCCCCCACGGCCCGCTCCGACGCGCCCGACCACCCCTTCGCGCGGAAGAATGGGGTCATGAGCCAGCAGCCCGCCGAGGTCCCGGTCCAGTCCTCCGCCACGCAGTCCGCCCCGTCGTCCACCGAGACGCCCGCTGCGTCCGCCTCGACGTCCCACGGCTCCATAGCCGCGCACCGCGCACAGGTGGTGAACGGGGCCGTCGTCACCGACATCGACGCCGACCTGGACGCCGACCCGGACACGTACAAGGACGACGGCGCGCTCGGCGACGAGCTGCCGCAGGGCCGTTTCCTCGACCGGGAACGCAGCTGGCTCGCGTTCAACGAGCGCGTGCTCGAACTCGCCGAGGACCCCACGACCCCGCTCCTCGAACGGGCGAACTTCCTCGCGATCTTCGCGTCCAACCTCGACGAGTTCTTCATGGTCCGGGTCGCCGGCCTCAAGCGCCGCATCGCCACCGGCGTCGCCACCCGATCCGCCTCCGGCCTCCAGCCCCGCGAGGTCCTGGACCTGATCTGGACCCGGTCGCGCGAGCTCATGGCCCGGCACGCGGCCTGCTACCAGCAGGACGTGGCCCCGGCCCTGGCCGACGAGGGCATCCACCTGATCCGCTGGCCCGAGCTCACGGAGAAGGAACAGGCGCGGCTCTTCACCCTGTTCCGGCAGCAGATCTTCCCGGTCCTCACCCCACTGGCCGTGGACCCGGCACACCCCTTCCCGTACATCTCGGGACTCTCGCTCAACCTCGCCGTGGTCGTACGCAATCCGGTGAGCGGCCACCGCCACTTCGCGCGCGTGAAGGTGCCGCCGCTGCTGTCCCGCTTCCTGGAGGCCTCCCCGCAGCGGTACGTGCCGCTGGAGGACGTGATCGCGGCGCACCTGGAGGAGCTGTTCCCCGGGATGGAGGTGCTGGCGCACCACATGTTCCGGGTGACCAGGAACGAGGACCTGGAGGTCGAGGAGGACGACGCCGAGAACCTCCTCCAGGCCCTGGAGAAGGAGCTCATGCGGCGCCGCTTCGGGCCGCCGGTGCGCCTTGAGGTCGAGGAGTCCATCGACCCGTACGTCCTCGATCTCCTCGTCCGCGAGCTGAAGGTCTCCGACGCCGAGGTCTATCCGCTGCCGGGGCCGCTCGACCTCACGGGTCTGTTCGGGATCTCCGGGCAGGACCGGCCGGAGCTGAAGTACCCGAAGTACGTGGCCGGCACCCACCGTGACCTGGCCGAGGTCGAGTCGGCGTCCGCACCGGACATCTTCGCGGCGCTGCGCGAGCGGGACGTGCTGCTGCACCACCCGTACGACTCGTTCTCGACGTCCGTGCAGGCCTTCCTGGAGCAGGCGGCGGCCGACCCGGACGTGCTGGCGATCAAGCAGACGCTGTACCGGACCTCGGGCGACTCGCCGATAGTCGACGCCCTCATCGACGCCGCCGAGTCCGGCAAGCAGGTCCTGGTCCTCGTCGAGATCAAGGCCCGCTTCGACGAGCAGGCCAACATCAAGTGGGCGCGCAAGCTGGAGGAGGCCGGCTGCCACGTCGTCTACGGCCTCGTCGGCCTGAAGACCCACTGCAAGCTGTCCCTGGTCGTACGGCAGGAGGGCGAGCTGCTCCGCCGCTACTCGCACGTCGGCACCGGCAACTACCACCCGAAGACGGCCCGCCTGTACGAGGACCTGGGCCTGCTGACCGCCGACCCGCAGGTCGGCGCGGACCTCTCCGACCTGTTCAACCGGCTCTCCGGCTACTCCCGCCGCGAGACGTACCGGCGGCTGCTCACCGCCCCGAAGTCGCTGCGCGACGGGCTGGTCTCCCGGATCACCAAGGAGATCGCCCACCACCGCGCCGGCCGGCCCGCGTACGTGCGGATCAAGGTCAACTCGATGGTCGACGAGGCCGTCATCGACGCCTGCTACCAGGCCTCGCGGGCCGGCGTCCCGGTCGACATCTGGGTCCGCGGCATCTGCGCCGTACGCCCCGGCGTCACCGGCCTCTCGGAGAACATCCGGGTCCGTTCGATCCTCGGCCGCTTCCTGGAGCACTCCCGGGTCTTCGCCTTCGGCAACGGCGGCGAACCCGAGGTCTGGTTCGGCAGCGCCGACATGATGCACCGCAACCTGGACCGCCGGATCGAGGCCCTCGTACGGGTCTCCGACCCGGCGCACCGGGCCGCGCTCACCCGGCTCCTGGAGACCGGAATGTCCGACACCACCTCCTCCTGGCACCTCGGCCCCGACGGGAACTGGACGCGGCACGCGACCGACCCCGAGGGCCGCCCCCTACGGCACGTCCAGGAGATGCTCATCGACGCGCGGAGGCGCCGGCGTGCACAACCCTGACCACTCACAGGACGTCACGGCGGGCGAGGTCCTGGCCCCCTACCTGCACGCCCGAGCCGCGGACTTCCTCCGCGGCCTCCGGCTCCACGGCGAGAGCGGCTCGGACACGGCCGGAGCGGAGGAGGCCGCCCGCACGCTGCGGGCCGCCGCCCGCCGGATCGGCGGGACGCTCCACACGTTCCGGCCGCTGCTCGACACGGCCTGGGCGGACCAGCTGCGCCCCGAGCTCGCCTGGCTCTCCGGGACACTGGCCCTGGAGCAGGCCTGCACCTCACGGCTCGTCCGCCTGGTGGACGCGCTGTCCCGCCTATCGAACGGAGCGGGGCCCGTCCCCGCCGCCCGCGGCAGCGAGGCGGCCGGTCTCACCGTGGGAGCCGCCCGGGCGGGCGCCCTGCTCGAACGGCAGCTGACCCTGGCCCGTACCCGAGCCCACTCGGCATCGCTGCAGGCCCTGGGCTCGGCCCGCTTCCACGCGGTCGCCGACGCCGTCGCGCTCCTCGCCTCCGAGGTACCGCTCGGCCCGGTGGGCGGGGCCCCGGCCGTCGAGGTCCTGGACGGCCCCGCCGAGCTCGCCGAACGGCGCCTCCTGGACGCGGTGGCCACCCTGCCCCTGACGCGGGCGGCCCACCCGTACAACGCGGAGGCGCTCGCGCTGGCCGCCGGGGAGAGCCAGGACGCGCCCTGGCACCAGACACGGCTCCTGCTCCGGCTGCACCGCTACGCCACCGAGGCCCTGCACATCGGGGGCGAACCCGACTCCGTGCTGTACGAGGCCGCCCGGGCCCTGGACCGGCACCGCGACGCCGCCGAAGCCGCCTCGGCCGCCGCCGCGGCCGCCCGCACCCCGCGCATCGCCCCGGCGACGGCCTACGCCCTGGGTGTCCTCCACGCCGACCAACGCCACGAGGTCGAAGCCTCCCGCTTCGCCTTCCAGCGTGCCTGGCGGAGAACGACGGCGCCGGTCCCATGACCGTCCCCGCCCCCGAACCCCCGATCCTCGCCGCCGGCTGCGTCCTCTGGCGCCCGGCGCGATCCGGCCACGGCATCGAGATCGCCGTGGTCTTCCGACCGAAGTGGTCCGATTGGTCTCACCCCAAGGGCAAGCTGAAGTCCGGAGAAGAGGCGCGAGCGGCAGCGGTCCGCGAGGTTCGGGAGGAGACCGGCATGACGTGCGTGCTGGGCGTCGAGCTGTCCACCGTCCACTACCGGGTCCAGGACCGCCCCAAGGAGGTCCGCTACTGGGCGGCCGAGGCCACGGGCGGCTCGTTCGAGCCGAACCGGGAAGTGACGCGTCTGCTGTGGCTCGCCCCGGAAGCCGCACGGACCTGCCTCACGCAGGACAGGGACAAGGACCTGATCGGCACGTTCCTCAGACTGCGGGACGCCCGCGAGTCGTCGCCCGGCGCCACCCGGGGCTGAGCAGGGCGGGGTCGAACGGCGCCTTGTCGCCGCCCCCGCCCGGAGCTCCGGTGCTCCGGTGCTCCGGTGCTCCGGCGCTCCGGTGCGACGCAACAGCGGGAGAAGGTCCTGGACGGTCGTTCCGGGTCACGCGTATCGCGTATGTCCTCCTCCTGCATCGTGCCCGATACGGGACAACGGCTGGTAGCAACCGGAAGCGCACGCGTCCGTCCCGCCCAGCCCCGCTCCACCCGCACCCGGCCTTACGGCACGGTTCACTTTCCGTTCACTCTGTGCGGCCGACCGCTTCACCTGTTCTGCCTAATTTCGGCCTTACACGGTGCACAGAGCACAGCGATGCACCACCAACCGACACACGCCGCCGTAGAACGTTCGGGACACTCGGTCCGCGACAGGGCGGCTTCTGGAAGGAACACCCGAAAGTGAAGCTTTCGCGCAAGAACGGGCTTCGCGCCTCCGCGATCGGTGCCCTCGTCGTCTCCGGTGCGCTCGTCCTCTCGGCGTGTGGGTCGGACAACAACACGGAGACGCCGGCCAAGGAAAGCGGCAAGCAGACCTCCGCCGCCGCCTCCAACATCGCCTGCGAGGGCGCCAAGGGCCAGCTCCTCGCCGCCGGGTCCAGCGCGCAGAAGAACGCGATGGACCTGTGGGTCAAGAACTTCCAGGCCGCGTGCTCCGGCGTCGAGATCAACTACCAGGGCATCGGCTCCGGCGGCGGCATCACCAAGTTCAACCAGGGCCAGGTCGCCTTCGCGGGCTCCGACTCCGCCCTGAAGGACGAAGAGGTCGCCGAGTCGCAGAAGATCTGCAAGGGCGGCACGGGCGTCAACCTGCCCATGGTCGGCGGCCCCATCGCCATCGGCTACAAGCTGGACGGCGTGGACAACCTGATCCTCGACGCCTCCACCATCGCCAAGATCTTCGACAACAAGATCACCAAGTGGAACGACCCGGCGATCGCCAAGCTGAACCCGGGCGCCAAGCTCCCCGACAGCACGATCCAGGCCTTCCACCGCTCGGACGAGTCGGGCACCACCCAGAACCTGGGCAAGTACCTCTCGACCGCCGCCGCGGCCGACTGGAAGCACGACCCGAAGTCGAAGTCGTGGCCCGCCCAGGGTGGCCAGGCCGCCAACGGCTCCTCCGGTGTCGCCACCGCGGTCAAGGACGCCGAGGGCTCCATCGGCTACTTCGAGCTCTCGTACGCCACCGCGAACAAGATCTCCACGGTCGCCATCAACACCGGTGCCGCCGCCCCCGTCGCCGCCTCCTCGGAGAACGCGTCCAAGGCCATCGCCGCCGCCAAGGTCAAGGGCAAGGGCAACGACGTCGCCCTCTCCCTCGACTACGCCACGAAGGCCGAGGGCGCCTACCCGATCGTCCTCGTCACCTACGAGATCGCCTGCGACAAGGGCAACAAGGCGGAGACCCTGCCGACCCTGAAGGCCTTCCTCAACTACACCGTGAGCGAGGAGGGCCAGAAGGTCCTCGCCGACGCCGGCTACGCCCCGCTCCCGGCCGAGATCGCCGCGAAGGTCCGCGCGATCGTCCCCACCCTGTCCTGACCCCCGGCCGGGTCCGGCCCCCCGCACCGGGGGGCCGGACCCGGCATCCGGTGCACCGCCGCCAGGAGCCCGTACATCCGTAGGGGCCCCGCAGACCGGAGAAGCAGATGGCTACCAGCACACCAGACATACAGAGGAGCCGGCGCGCCAAGAGCGCCTCGCGCCCCGGGGACCGCATCTTCAGCGGGCTCTCCCGAGGTTCCGGCATCACCCTCCTCGTGATCATGGCCGCGATCGCCGGCTTCCTCACCTACCGCGCCGTCCTCGCGATCTCGGACGACAGCGCCAACTTCTTCACCACCTTCGAGTGGAACCCGGCCGGCGACCCGCCGGTCTTCGGCATCGCCGTCCTCGCCTTCGGCACGATCGTCTCGTCGATCGTCGCGATGGTCATCGCCGTGCCCGTCGCGATCGGCATCGCGCTCTTCATCTCGCACTACGCCCCGCGCAAGCTGGCCAAGCCGCTCGCGTACGTCGTCGACCTGCTCGCCGCCGTGCCCAGCATCATCTACGGCCTCTGGGGCGCGATCTTCCTCGTCCCGTATCTGGACGGCCTCAACAAGTGGCTCGACCAGTACTTCGGCTGGACGTACATCTTCGACAAGGCCAACGAAGGCCCCGCCCGCAACCTCTTCACCGTGGGCATCCTCCTGGCGATCATGATCCTTCCGATCATCACCAACGTCACCCGTGAGGTCTTCCTCCAGGCCCCGAAGATGCACGAGGAAGCCGCCCTCGCCCTCGGCGCCACGCGCTGGGAGGTCATCCGCATGTCGGTGCTGCCCTTCGGCCGCTCCGGCATCATCTCCGCCTCCATGCTGGGCCTCGGCCGCGCACTCGGCGAGACCATGGCCGTCGCCGTGGTCCTCTCCCCCAGCTTCCTCATCTCGGGCCACCTTCTCGACCCGGGTGGCGGCACGTTCGCGCAGAACATCGCCGCCAAGTTCAACGAGGCCAACGAGTTCGGCCGGGACGCGCTGATCGCGTCCGGTCTCGTCCTCTTCGCCATCACCCTGCTGGTCAACGGCGCCGCCCGCTGGATCATCGGCCGCCGCAAGGAGTACTCGGGGGCAGCGGCATGAGCCACGCCATACAGGATCGTCCGGTCTCGACGGTCAAGCGCGCCAGTTCGCTCTCCAGCGCCCGCCTCCCCCGCTGGAGCCCGATCGCCATCGCCGCCGGCTCCATCGCCGCGGCCGTCGGCATCGGCCTCGCCGCCGGCTGGCACAGCAAGGTCCAGTGGGGCATGATCGCCGCGCTGCTCTTCGTCCTCACCACGTACGCGCTGACCACCAAGGTCGAGGGCAGGCGTCAGGCCAAGGACAACGTCGCCACCAGCCTGGTCTGGGTCTGCTTCGTGCTCGCCGTCGTCCCGCTGGTCTCCCTCGGCTGGGTCACGATCAGCAAGGGCATGGAAGTCCTCGACCCGTACTTCCTGAGCCACTCGATGAACGGCGTCCTCGACGCCGAGGCCGGCGGCGGCGTCTACCACGCGCTGCTCGGCACCATCGAGCAGGTCGCCATCGCGACCGTGATCGCCGCCCCGATCGGCCTCCTGACCGCCGTCTACCTCGTCGAGTACGGCGGCGGGAAGCTCGCCCAGGCCGTCACTTTCTTCGTCGACGTCATGACGGGCATCCCGTCGATCGTCGCCGGCCTCTTCATCCTCGCCACCTGGAACCTGATGCTGGGCTTCGGCCCCTCCGGTTTCGCCGGCGCGATGGCCCTCGCCATCCTGATGATGCCGGTCGTGGTCCGCTCCACCGAGGAGATGCTCAAGCTCGTCCCGAACGAGCTCCGTGAGGCCTCCCTCGCCCTCGGCATCCCCAAGTGGCGCACCATCCTGAAGGTGGTCCTGCCCACCGCGATCGGCGGCATCACCACGGGCGTCATGCTCGCGGTCGCCCGAATCACCGGCGAGACGGCCCCGATCCTGCTCCTCGTGTTCGGTACGAAGCTCATCAACCCGAACCCCTTCGAAGGCGCTCAGTCCTCCCTGCCGCTCTACGTGTACGAGCAGTACGCGGTCGGCACCGACGCAGCCGTGTCCCGCGCATGGGCAGCCGCGCTCGTCCTGATCGCCTTCGTCATGATCCTCAATCTGGTGGCCCGCGGCATCGCCCGCTGGAAGGCCCCCAAGACCGGCCGCTGACCAGCGTCCACCTCTGGAAGTGAATTGATATGGCCAAGCGAATCGACGTCAGCGGCCTCTCCGCGTACTACGGCGCCCACAAGGCGATCGACGACATCTCCATGACCGTCGAGCCCCGCTCCGTGACCGCCTTCATCGGCCCGTCCGGCTGCGGCAAGTCCACCTTCCTGCGCACCCTGAACCGCATGCACGAGGTCACCCCCGGCGGCCGCGTCGAGGGCAAGGTGATGCTCGACGACGAGAACCTGTACGGGACGAACGTCGACCCCGTCGCCGTGCGCCGCACGGTCGGCATGGTCTTCCAGCGCCCGAACCCCTTCCCCACCATGTCGATCTTCGACAACGTGGCAGCGGGCCTGCGGCTCAACGGCAAGTACAAGAAGTCGCAGCTCAACGACATCGTCGAGAGGTCCCTCAAGGGCGCCAACCTCTGGAACGAGGTCAAGGACCGCCTCAACAAGCCGGGCTCCGGCCTCTCCGGCGGTCAGCAGCAGCGTCTGTGCATCGCCCGCGCCATCGCGGTCGAGCCCGACGTCCTGCTGATGGACGAGCCCTGCTCGGCCCTCGACCCGATCTCGACGCTGGCGATCGAGGACCTCATCGGCGAGCTGAAGGAGCGCTTCACGATCGTCATCGTGACGCACAACATGCAGCAGGCCGCCCGCGTCTCGGACCGCACGGCCTTCTTCAACCTGGCGGCCGTCGGCCAGCCCGGCAAGCTGATCGAGCTGGACGACACCGAGCGCATCTTCTCCAACCCGAGCGTCCAGGCGACCGAGGACTACATCTCCGGCCGCTTCGGCTAAACCGCGCTCCCCAAGCTCGTCTACGGTGCTGCATGGCGGTGCCACCGTACGACGAAGGGCCCGGCTCCCCACAGGGAGCCGGGCCCGACCATTTGGTCCGTACGAATCAGCCGAAGAAGAGCTGCACCACGAAGTAGCTGCCCGCAGCGACCAGCGCGGCGGCCGGCATCGTGATGAACCAGCCCAGGATGATGTTCTTCGCGACACCCCAGCGCACCGCGTTGACCCGCTTCGTCGCGCCCACACCCATGATCGCGGAGGTGATGACGTGAGTGGTCGAGATCGGCGCGTGGAAGAGGAACGCCGAGCCGAACATGATCGACGCGCCCGTGGTCTCCGCCGCGAAACCCTGCGGCGGGTCCAGCTCGATGATCTTCCGGCCGAGCGTCCGCATGATGCGCCAGCCACCCGCGTACGTGCCCAGCGAGAGCATCACGGCGCACGCGATCTTCACCCACACCGGGATGTCGTCGCCGGAGTCCTGCACATCGGCGATGACGAGGGCCATCACCACGATGCCCATCGTCTTCTGCGCGTCCTGCAGACCGTGGCCCAGCGCCATGCCCGCCGCCGACACCGTCTGGGCGATACGGAAGCCGCGCTTGGCCTTGTGCGGGTTGGCCTTGCGGAACATCCACATGATCGCGCACATCACCAGGTAACCGACGACCAGACCGACGACCGGCGAGATGAACATCGGGATGACGACCTTGTCGAGGACGCCTCCCCAGATGACCTCCGTGCCACCGGCCAGCGCCGCACCCACCATGCCGCCGAACAGCGCGTGCGAGGAGGAGGACGGCAGACCGAAGTACCAGGTCACCAGGTTCCAGATGATCGCGCCGACCAGCGCGGCGAAGAGGATGCCCATCCCCTTGTCACCGTGCGGCGTCTCGATCAGACCCTCACTGACCGTCTTGGCGACCCCGCTGCCCATGAAGGCACCGGCGAGGTTCATGACGGCGGCCATGGCCAGGGCCGCCCGGGGGGTCAGCGCCCGCGTCGACACCGAGGTGGCGATGGCGTTGGCCGAGTCGTGAAAACCGTTCGTATACGTGAAACCGAGCGCGACACCGATGGTCACGATCAGAGCAAAGGTGTCCACGAAGCCTCAGGACTCCTTGACCGCGATGGTCTCCACCGTGTTGGCCACGTGCTCGAACGCGTCGGCCGCCTCTTCCAGCACGTCGACGATCTGCTTGAGCTTGAGCACCTCGATGGCGTCGTACTTGCCGTTGAAGAGCTGGGCGAGCAGCTTGCGATGGATCTGGTCCGCCTGGTTCTCCAGCCGGTTGACCTCGATCCAGTACTCGGTGAGGTCCTTCATCGTCCGCAGGTTCGGCATCGCCTCGGCGGTCAGCTCCGCAGCGCGCGCGAGGACCTCGATCTGCTGCTCGACACCCTTGGGGAGTTCCTCGACGTTGTAGAGGACGACCAGGTCGACGGCCTCCTCCATGAAGTCCATGATGTCGTCGAGGGAGGACGCGAGGTTGTAGATGTCCTCGCGGTCGAACGGCGTGATGAAGGAGGAGTTCAGCTGATGGAAGATCGCATGGGTCGCGTCGTCGCCGGCGTGCTCCGCTGCCCGCATCCGCTCCGCGATCTCGGCCCGGGCGGAAGGCTCCGCTCCGAGCAGTTCCATCAGGAGCTTCGAGCCCGTGACGATGTTGTCCGCGGACGCGGCGAACATGTCGTAGAAGCTCGTCTCCCTGGGGGTCAGACGAAATCGCACGTGAGGTCCTCGGGGTGCTGGGTTTCGGTCAGGCTGATGCTAGGCGCATCATCCGGCCACGGCTAACCGGCGTCTCTCAGTGTCGCCCATCGGGCACAGTGAACAGCACGGGCCCCCGTCCGGATCGGCGGGGATCGGTACCATATACCCACGAGGGGTATACACCCCCTTAATGGACAACGGGAGGACGCGATGACGACCACCGAGGCGGACCAGGTCACCCCCGAGGCCGTCGAGGCCGTCGGGCCGGCCGACCACGAGCACGGCGTGCACGGCTACCACAAGCAGAAGGACGAGCACCTCAAGCGACTCCGCCGGATCGAGGGCCAGATCCGCGGTCTGCAGCGGATGGTCGACGAGGACGTCTACTGCATCGACATACTCACGCAGGTCTCCGCCTCGACGAAGGCACTCCAGTCGTTCGCGCTCCAGCTCCTGGAGGAGCACCTGCGGCACTGCGTCGCGGACGCTGCCACCAAGGGCGGCGAGGGCATCGACGCCAAGGTCGAGGAGGCCACGAAGGCCATCGCCCGCATGCTCCGCACCTGAGGCCTCGCCGTACGCGGGGCGGTGCGCGCGGGCGGGGCGGTGAGCACGTACGCGGGGTGAGCCGGGCCGTACCGTCCGAGGTCCTCAGAGATCCTCCACGGCCCGCTCCGCCGCCACCCTCAGCACCTCGTCGATCCGGTCGGCGCTGAGCCGTTCCCCGTCCGCGGCCGACGCGGCGATGATCAGCTCGCCGCACAACTCGATCTCGGCAAGGGCGACGCAGTCCGGGTCTGCGGGCACGGTTGCTGTACCGGGCGGGGCCACGCGCATCCACCTCTTCCTGCCGGCGTCGGTCTCCCAGCGGTCTCCCAGCGTAGGGACGGCGCCACGCACCGCGCATGACACGTCCGGACCATTTGCCGATGGTCCATGCCAACACCGGCCTGCTCAGGCCTTGATCTTCCCGGCGTAGATGTCCCGGCGGTCCGGCAGCGTCACCTCGACGCGGACCCCGAAGCCGTACAGCAGGGTCGTCGACGCGACCGCGACCGTACGGCCCTGGTTGCTGAAGCTGAACTGATGGCGCACCTTCCGCAGCCGCCCCTCCCCGTCGAGATACGCGTCGAACGGCACGGTGTCCGTGGCGAACCCTCTCGCCGCCGCGGCGAGCGCCCCCCGGAGCTGCGGCGAGGCGGCCCTGGCCGCCCGCCCGATGTCCGCGACCCCCCGGTAGTGGCTGACTTTCACCCCTGCCAGCTCGACCTCGCCGACGTACGTGGCCCGCCGGACGCCCCGCAGCAGCTCCGCCGCGGCCGCCGGATCGGTGGCCCCGCCCGTGACCAGGTTCCCGTCGTCGAGGGTCGTGGTGTCGACCCGGACCCACTTGTCGGCGGGCACCCCGGCCCCCCGGTTCTTCATGTAGAGGGCGCCGGGGGTGAGGAGCTCGGTGATCGGCCGGTGCTCACTGGCCCCGGCCGCGTCCTTCGGCAGCACCACCTGGAGCCGGCCGGTGCGGCGCCGGAAGTCGTAGCCGCCCTCGCCCCGGATGGTGACCCGGGTCCCGCCGGCGGCCATCTCCATAGAGGTGCTCGCCTTGGAGGTGCCGGCCTTCGTCAGCGCGTCGGCGGCGCTCCGTACGGCGAGCGCGGGATCGACCGTCGGCCTCGGCTCCCCGGGGGCACCGCACCCCGTGACCGCCGCGGGCCCGACGAGGGAGCCGACCAGGACGGCGGTGACGGCGAACGCCCCGCTCCCACGAGCACCCGGACGCCCGTACCGCAGCTGCACCACCATCGCCTGCCAACCCCCAACGCCTCACCGCTGTTTGCCCGGGACCCGCCCTTCCCCGGACCCCGCGGGTCCGGGGACACCCGATCCCATAACGACGGTCGGGGCGTACCGTCACGCGCAGTACGGTGGTGACGTGCACGCGCAGGCCTCACCCCACACCACCACGACGACGGAGCGCGGTTCGTTCGCGCTTGCACGCTGCAGCTGCGGCTGGACGGGCCCGGCCCGAAGATCCCGCGACCGCGCCCGTACGGACGCGGCGGACCACGTCCGTACGACGGCCGGCCAGGAGAACTGACGGAGCGTTCCCGCCGATCAGGCCGCGAGGTCGTTGTGGTCGGTGCCGGTGGCAGGGCCGCCGACGCGGGGCTCGGGGATGCCGACCGTCTCCGGGTGCCGGGGCGCGTCGGCCCGGCGGGAGCGGACGAGGCGGGCGCCGCGGCCCGAGCGGGCGACGGCGGAGAGCACCGGGGTGAGCAGCGCGAGGGCGAGCGGGGCGAGGAGCAGCGCCACCGCCGTACCGAGGGCGAAGCCGCCGATCACGTCGGTCGGGTAGTGGACGCCCATGTAGACCCGCGCGAAGCCCTCGGCGAGGGCGAGGCCGATGGCGGCGAGCCCCAACCTGCGGTGGGCGACGAAGACACCGACGCCGAGTGCCATCGCCAGGGTGGCGTGGTCGCTGACGAAGGAGAAGTCGGTCTTCCCGTCGATGAGGACCTCTAGTCCCTGGTGGTCCTTGAAGGGCCGGGGGCGCTCGACGAAGCCGCGGATGGGGATGTTGACGAGAAGGGCGATCCCGGCGGCCAGCGGGGCCCAGACGAGCCCGGCGGCGGCCGAGACGGAGTCGGCGAGGGTGCCGCGGCGGCGGATGCTCCACCAGCACCACAGGCAGACGAGGGCCATCGCGAGCATGAGCCCGTACTCGCCGACGAATTCCATGACGCGGTCGAACCACGGCGGGGCGGCCTTGGCCAGCTCGTTGATGTCGTAGAGCAGGCTGACATCGGGGTTCGAACCGTCCGATGCGAGTCCAGCCATCTGCTGAGGCCCCTTGCTCTCGTGTCTGTGTTTTCCAACCCCCGTGGTCAGAGCGGTCGGATCAGGGAACGAACCGCTTGAGGCGCACGTTCCGCTCTCTCCGGTGGATCATGATGACGTTATCGAAGAGTGACGGTTCACCGCAGCTCAGGGCCTGTGCATGACGGAGAGTTCCGGCCATGTCCGGTACGCCCGGACGGTCCGTCTGCTCCGTTCAGGCCTGCGGCAGATGGGTCGGCAACGCCGCCGCGCCCTCCGCCGTGACCCGGGTCGCGCCGAAGTAGTCCGGGGTGTCGATCCGGTCGAAGCGGATCACCGCCCCGGTGCGCGGCGCGTCGATCATGTACCCGCCGCCGACGTAGATCCCGACGTGCCTGATGGCCCGGGAGTTGGTCAGGTCGTCCGAGAAGAAGACGAGGTCGCCCGGCAGCAACTCCTCCCTGCTCGGATGCGGCCCGGCGTTGTACTGGTCGTTGGCGACGCGCGGCAGCCGGATGTCGACCGCGTCGTACGCGGCCTGGGTCAGCCCGGAGCAGTCGAACCGGCCGTTCTGCGCGGCCGTGCCCGTCCCGCCCCAGAGATACGGGGTACCGAGCTTCTGCTGCGCGTAGTGGATCGCGCCGGCCGCCTGCCGGGAGGGATCGACGCGGCCGAGCGGCCGGGCGAAGCTCTTCTCCAGGGACTTGATGATGCGTACGTAGTTCTGGGTCTCGCTGATGGGCGGCACCCCACCGTGCTTGATCACCCGGTACGCGCCCGCGTTGTACGCGGCCAGCATGTTGCTCGCCGGATCCCCGGGCACGTTCTTCACATAGCCGGCGAGCTCGCAGTCGTACGAGGCGGCCGACGGGATCGCGTCCTTGGGGTCCCAGATGTCCCGGTCGCCGTCCCCGTCACCGTCCACCCCGTGACCGGCCCAGGTGCCGGGAATGAACTGGGCGATGCCCCGGGCGTCGGCCGAGGAGACGGCCCGCGGGTTCCAGCCGCTCTCCTGATAGAGCTGGGCGGCGAGCAGAGCCGGGTTGATGGCGGGGCAGAGGTTCCCCCACTGCTGCACCAACCCCTGGTAGAGCGTGGGAACCGAACCCTTGGCGAGCCCCACGGTGCCGTTCTTGCCGCTGCCCGCACCGCCGGCAAGCCCGGCCGCCGCCGAGTACGTACCGATGACGAGCAGTGCGACGAAACCGAGACAGACCCCTAAAGCCCCGCCCGACCACAGCCACGCCCTACCGGCCCTACGCACCGTCAACCACCCCTCGGTTCATGGCAGTACGCCCCCGGGCCAGTCTAGGCGGCGGGACGCCGCCTGACGCCGCCCCAAGAGTGCAACAACGACAATCATTGCCCGGAGTCACTCTCCGTGATACACAGAGTGACCATACGCTTCTTTGCATAGAAACCGGCCACACCACCGCAGGTCAAGACGGTCAAGTCGGTCAGATGTGCGGGGATCGGGTAAAGAGAGCCGTCAAGCCGTCACACGCGAGCGGTTTCATCAGCGAAGATAGGGCGATGACCCATGCCGTCCGGCAGGGGCGACTAACTACCCATACAGGGGCGGTGAGTTACATGTACCTGGCGGCCGAAAAAGGCGACATCACCACCATCATCGGTGGAATCGCCCCGAACTGGGGGCCTTTCGGGAGCCTGGGCAACGAGGCCAAGGTGATGATCGAGGTCGTGATGGCCGTGGCCATCCTGCTCTGCCTCGGCATCGCCATCTGGGGAGCGGCCAAGCAGCGCATCGGCGCGACCGCCCTCCGCGACACGTTCAGCGCGGAACAGGGCAAGGGCCTGATCGTGGCCGGCCTGACCGGCGTCTTCATCATCGGATCCCTGGGGACGCTGTTCACCATCGTGTACGGAATGGCCGTCTGACTCCCCGTCGGACACCGCCCCCCTGAGATCGCGCCCCTGATGTCCAGCCAGCCCATCCAGACCAGTCAGACGAGCCAGACCAGCCATGTTGCAGCACTGCCCGTACCGCGAACCAGTGAGGGGGCGTACCCGGCATGAGTCCCGGTGACGAGCACGACAGCTTCGGCGGCGTGGGCGGCTCGGGCCAGACCCGGACCCGCCTGCCCGAGGGCAACAGCGGCGACGTGTACGGCGGCGCCCGCCGCCCCGTCCGCAGCTCCCGCTCCCTCCTCACGGTCGTCGGCGTGGTGGTCCTCCTCGTCGCGGCCATCGCCTTCGCCAACCGCGGCGGTGCCGACCCGGCAGACGCGGCCCCCTCCTCCGACACCCCCGGCAAAACGGCCGCCACAGCAGCGACAGGCACCCGCCCGGTCACCGGCAAGAACGGCCACATCCCCACCGGCTACGCCCACGACGACCAGGGGGCACAGAGCGCGGCGACGAATTACGCGGTGGCGCTGGGCTCGGCGGAGATGTTCTCCACCGACGGACGCAACGAGATCGTCGACACGGTCTACGCGCCCGACGCTGCGGCCGCCGACCGGGACGAGCTCCGCAAGGCCTACGGCGCCAAGGATTTCCTGAGCAGTGTCGGTCTCCAGGAGGACGGCACGGCGCCGCAGGGCATGACGTTCGTCTCCCGGGTCATTCCGGTGGGCTCCAAGGTCGAGAGCTACACCGACAACCAGGCGACGGTGTCGGTCTGGTACTCGTCCTTGTTCGGCCTCACCGGCGTGGACTCGAAGAACCCCGTCACCGAGGCCTGGTACACCGAAACGTTCGAGCTGCGTTGGGTCGACGGCGACTGGAAGGTCAGCAAATCCACCCAGAAGGACGGCCCCGTTCCCGTCGGCCGTGACCAGAGGGCGTCCAGCGCCCAGGACATGGAGAACGCCGTCGGTCAGTTCGGAGGCTTCACTTATGCCCGGTAAGCCCGCCGTCCGCACCACCCGGATCATTGCCGCGCTCGGCGCAGCCCAGACGGCTCTCGTCCTGTTCGCCGGCCGAGCCTCCGCGGCACCCACGCCCACCCCGAGCGCGAGCCCGAGCACCAAGGGCTGCGACCTCCTCACGGGACAGGCCAGGAAGCACTGCGAAAGCGGTCTGTCAGGCGGCGGGGGCGGTCAGGGCTCCCTCACCGACCCCACCACCGCACTCGACCCCCTCAGCTCCCTTGCCAACGGTTGCGCCAACGCCGCCATCGCCACCCTCGACTACCTCTCCAAAGCCGTAAAAGAAACCGCCGACGTCGACTTCACCAACACGGAGTTCCTCGGCCGGTACGCCATCGTCTTCGCCGCCTCCACCGTCCTCACCCTCCTCCTCTGGCTGCTCGCCGTAGCCAAGCGGGCCATCCGCGGCGTCCCCCTCACCACCGCCCTCTCCGAGGCCATCGGCTTCCTCTGGCTGACGGTCCTCGCCTCCGCCTTCACGCCGCTGATCCTCTACACCGTCGTCAACGCCACCGACGCCGTCACCGAGGTCATCGCCTCCGGCACCGGCCAGCAGACCGACATCTTCTTCGGCAGCTTCAAGGAGGCCCTCCAGAAGGGCGACAGCATCGGTGGCGGCCCCATCATGCTGATCATCGTGTCCCTGGTGACGGTCCTCGCCGCGGGCGTGCTGTACCTGGAGCTGTTCCTCCGCGCCGTCATGCTGTACGTCGGCGCCCTCCTCGGCGTCGTCGTCTACTCCGGCCTCGTCGACAAGAACATGTGGGGCCACGTCCGCCGCTGGGCCGGCATCATGATCGCGATCATCCTGGTCAAGCCGGTCATCGTCATCGTCCTCGGCCTGGCCGGCGCGCTCTCCTCCGGCACTGGACCCGACTCGTTCTCCGCCGTCGTCTCCGGCCTCGCGATCATCCTGCTCGCGATCTTCGCCTCCGCGATGATCTACCGCTTCGTCCCCGGCTTCGGCGACGAGATCGCCGCCTCCCGCAACAACCGCCTCCACCGCGCCGGCGAGAACGCGGCCGCGGCCGTCATCTCCTCCCCCGCCTCCCTCGTCTCCCAGGGCATCAAGACCCACAGCTCCCGCGGCGACGGCGGCGGCGGCCAGGGCGCCCAGCCCGCCCGCCCCGCCAACCCCATGTCCGGCGGCATGGCCGCCCACAGCAGTCGTGGCGGAAGCGGTGGCAGCGGCGGCGGCGCGACTCCCCCGCCTCCGCCCCGTAGCAGCAGCCCCACCGCGGGCACCCCGCACAGCAACCGCAAGAACTCTGGAGGTGCAGGGCGTTGACGACCCAGTCCCAGCCGGTCGCGCCCCGCCGTACGTATCTCGTGGGCCGGGCCCGGCCCAACGCGATCGTCGGCAAGAACCGCGAGACCGGCGAGATCGCCCTGATCATCGTCGGCGCCTTCCTCGGCATGATGAGCGGACTCCTCGTCCCCCTCCTCCCCCTGCGGATCGCGCTCCTCGCCGGCCTGCCCATGCTCGCGATCGCCGCCGTGTACCTCCCGTACAAGCACCGCACGTTCTACAAGTGGTTCGAGATCAACCGCAGCTACAAGAGGATGCTCAAGCGCGGCACGGCGTACCGTTCCGTCGTCACCGAGGCCGGCACCCGCCTCGACGGCCGCGAGGTCGAGGTCGGCCCGCCGCCCGGCATCGGCCGCGTCGGCTGGCTCGCCGCCCCCTTCGGCCCCGACGAGATCGCCGTCCTCCTGCACGCCGACCGCCGTACGGTCACCGCCGCCATCGAGATCGAGGGCCCCGGCGTCGGCCTGCGCGACAGCGAGGACCAGGAAGCCCTGGTCGACCGCTTCGGCACCCTTCTGAAGCACGTCGCCAACGGCGACGGGTTCGTGACCCGCCTCCAGATGCTGGCCCGCACCCTCCCCGCCGACCCCGACGCGCACGCCAAGGACGTCGGCCAGCGTGGCGACCCCCACGCGCCCGCGTGGCTCATGGAGTCGTACGACCAGCTCCAGTCGATGGTCTCCACCTCCAGCGAGCAGCACCGCGCCTACCTCGTCGCCTGTATGCACTACACGCGCGAACTCGCCGCCGAGGCCAACGCCATGGCCCGCGCAGCCAAGCACGCCTCCGGCGCCCGCAAGCTCGACCGCGACGCCGGCCTCGCCGTCGTCATGGCCCGCGAGCTCACCGACATCTGCGCCCGCCTCGCCGAGGCCGACATCCGCGTCCGCCAGCCCCTCGGCCAGTCCCGGCTCGCCTCCCTCGTGCACTCCATGTACGACCCGGACCACCCCATCGACCACATCCAGGCCATGACGAAACGAAACGCTTGGCCCGCCGAACTGGACGCGATGGAGCCGACGTACCTCCAGGCGAAGACCCGCGAGTCCTCCACCCGCGCCCCCTGGTGCCACGCCACCGCCTGGGTGAAGGAGTGGCCGATGACCCCCGTCGGCGTCAACTTCCTCGCCCCGCTGCTCGTCCACACCCCGGACGTGATCCGTACGGTCGCCGTCACCATGGATCTGGAGCCCACCGAGGTCGCCATCGAGCGGATGCTCACCGAGAAGACCAACGACGAGGCCGACGCCAGCCGCGCCGCCAAGATGAACCGCACGGTCGACCCGCGCGACATCGCCGCCCACGGCCGACTCGACCAGCGGGGTGAAGATCTCGCCAGTGGCGCGGCCGGAGTGAACCTGGTCGGGTACATCACGGTGTCGTCGCGTTCGCCCGAGGCCCTGGCCCGGGACAAGCGCACGATCAGGGCCTCCGCCGGCAAGTCGTACCTGAAGCTGGAGTGGTGCGACCGCGAGCACCACCGGGCCTTTGTGAACACCCTGCCGTTCGCGACCGGCATCCGCCGCTAGGGCCGAAGGGGCACAGACCCATGCGAGATCCGCTGTCCGTCCTCACCGACGCCTTCACCTCCTTCGTCCTCGGCAAGGTGGAGACGACCCGCCTGCCCGTCCGCACCTCCACCGGGCAGGCCCAGGCCGTCTATCTGCCGACCGCCGCCCCCGGCCTCGGCGACTCCGGCGTGATCATCGGCCGTGAGGTCTACAGCGGCAAGGGGTACATCTACGACCCCTTCCAGCTGTACGGGCAGCAGCTCCCCGCCCCGCACTGGCTGGTCCTCGGCGAGTCCGGCAACGGCAAGTCGGCCCTGGAGAAGACGTACGTGCTCCGCCAGCTCCGCTTCCGCGACCGGCAGGTCGTCGTCCTCGACGCCCAGGGCGAGGACGGCGTCGGCGAATGGAACCTCATCGCGCAGGAGCTGGGGATAACCCCCATCCGCCTGGACCCGATGGTCGCCAACGACTCCGGGATCCGCCTCAACCCGCTCGACCCGTCGATCACCACGACCGGGCAGCTCGCCCTGCTCCGTACGATCATCGAGGTGGCGATGGGCCACGGCCTCGACGAGCGCGCCGGCTTCGCGCTCAAGGTCGCCCACGCCTACGTCACCGAGCACACCACCCACCGCCAGCCGATCCTCACCGACATCGTGGAGCGTCTCCGCCACCCCGAGGCCGAATCGGCCGAGGCGATGAACGTCGACATAGACGATGTACGGGCCTGGGGCCTGGACGTCGCCCTCGTCCTGGACCGCCTCGTCGACGGTGACCTGCGGGGCATGTTCGACGGCCCGACGACCGTCGGCATCGACCTCGACGCGCCCCTGATCGTCTTCGACCTCTCCCACATCGACCGCAACTCCATCGCCATGCCGATCCTCATGGCGATCGTCGGCGTCTGGCTGGAGCACACCTGGATCCGCCCCGACCGGAAGAAGCGCATCTTCCTGGTCGAGGAGGCCTGGCACATCATCAACAGCCCGTTCGTGGCGCAGCTGTTCCAGCGGCTGCTCAAGTTCGGACGCCGCCTCGGCCTGTCCTTCGTCGCCGTCGTCCACCACCTCTCCGACGTCGTCGACGGAGCGGCGGCCAAGGAGGCCGCGGCGATCCTCAAGATGGCCTCCACCCGGACCATCTACGCCCAGAAGGCCGACGAGGCACGCAACACGGGCCGGGTCCTCGGCCTGCCACGCTGGGCGGTGGAGATCATCCCGACCCTCACCCCCGGCATCGCGGTCTGGGACGTCAACGGCAACGTGCAGGTGGTCAAACACCTCATCACCGAACGAGAACGCCCGCTGGTCTACACCGACCGCGCCATGACGGAGGCCTCCGTCACGGACCCGGAGCTGGAGTGGGAGACGGAGCAGCGCGCGATCCTCATCGAGCAGCAGATGAACGGCACTTCGCAGTCGACGGTGGCATAGATGGAAACGGCACGGAAGGGAGGCGGAGGGGTCTCCGACGGGCTGCTGCTCAGCCTGTTCGCCCTCCTCCTCTGTCTCACGGTCCTGGTGTGGACGGCGACCGGCCTGGCCGGCCTCTTCTCCCACGGCGCCTGGCCGCAGGACGTCGCCTTCACCGGCACGCCCTCGGCCCTGCGCTCCCTGGCCACCGCGCCGACGGACCTCGCCGCCGCCTGGCCGACCACTCCACCGGGCCAGCTGTCGAGATACGGCCTGTTCTGGGGCCTGCTGATCGGCGAGGCGATGATCCTCCTCGTCCTCGCGGTCTTCGCCCTGGGCACGATCGCCCGCTGGCGAGCGGTACGGGCGAACAGGAAGGCGGGCGTGTACGGGCCGACCCGGGAGCCCGTAGGCGACACCCGGGAGCCCGCGTACGAGGAGCCCGTACGGCAGACCCCGAAGCGGTCGCCCGCGAAGCCCGTACGGGAGGAACCCGTGCGCGAGGACTCCGTACGTGAGGACTCCGTACGTGAGGAGCCCGCTCGGAAGGCGGCTCCTCCTGCTCCCCGCCGCCCGGCCACGGTGGAGGCACCGGAGCCGGACCCCACCCCCGCGCCGCCCGCTCTCACCCCCACTCCCACGGGAACCCCCCGCACCTTCTACGGCCCCCCGGCCGCCCGCCGTCCCGCCGCCGTGCAGGCGATCCAGGACGCCGAGGGCCCGGTCCTGGTCGTCACCTCAGACCCCACGCTCTGGTCCACGACCAAGGACGCGCGCGGCAAACTCGGCCCGGTCCTCGTCCACGACCCCGGCCACCTGTGCGACACCCCCGCGCGGCTCCACTGGTCGCCGTCCGAGCGCTGCGAGGACCCGGCCGTGGCCACGGAGCGGGCGATCGCTCTGCTGGCCCCCGTCCGCCCGCACTCCCGTCTGGACGCGGCCACCGCCGACACTGCGGAAACGCTCCTGCGCTGCTGGCTGCACGCCGCGGCCGTCGACGGGCGCCCGTTCCGCCAGGTCCACCGCTGGGCCCAGGGCGCCGGCGCCCACGAGCCGGTACGGATCCTCCGCAGCCACCCGAAGGCGGCCTCCGGCCACGCGGGGCTGCTCGAATCGGCGCTCACCGCCCACCCGGAAAGCCGCCGCCTGGCACAGGAACTGACGGCCCGTGCGCTCGCGTCACTCTCCTCGATCCACATCAGGGAGGCCTGCACCCCGAATCGAACGGATTCGCTGGCGCTGGCATCTTTCCTCCCCGAAGGGGGCACCCTCTACGTGGTGGGGGAACCGATCGAGGATCCCCGCACCCACCCCGGCGCGATGCCGCTCCTGACGGCGCTCGCCGCAAGCGTGGTCGAGCACGGCCGCCGCATGGCCGCACGGTCATCCGACGGTCGGCTCGACCCACCAATGACCCTCGTCCTGGACGACGTCGCCGCCGTGGCCCCGCTCCCCCAGCTCCCGGAGCTCCTCGCCACCGGCCACACCCAGGGCCTCCCGACCCTGGCCCTGATGCGATCCCCGGAACAGGCCCGCACCAGGTGGCCGGAGACCTCCCCGAGCCGCTGACGCCCAGGCCGTGTCCGGAAAGTAGCGCCGTCTGCCCGCAGGGCAGGGCCCGGACTCTCCGGACACGGCCTAGAGGGCCCGCCGGATCTCGTACTCCTCCTCCATAGCCGTGTCGTGCCCCGGCACCGCCACCCGGTCCCCCGTCGCCACGAACCCGAAGCGACGGTAGAAGGCGGCGGCCCGCGCGTTGTCCTCGTGGACGTACAGCCGCACCCGCTCCACCGGCTGCGTCAGCGACCAGGACCACTCCACGCCCGCACGGAACAACGCGTCGATCACACCCGTACCCCGGGCCTCGGGCCGTACGTAGACACCCACGATGTGCGTCTGGTCGGCCTTCGCCGGCTCCCCGAAGCGCACCTCGTCCGTCGTCCGCTCCACCAGGAGCGAGATCGTGCCCACCCAGCGCCCGTCCGGGGCCTCGGCCACGAGCTGCCGCACCTTCCCCTCGCCGCTGTCGGACGCCCCTTCGGCGCGCTCCTGCCAGAAGGAGTCCGGGCGCTGCACGGCGTCCTCGTACGTGTCGAGGAACGCGAGATGCGCGATCGGGTCCCGGAGCGCCGCCAGACGGATCTCGCGGGTCTGCTCCCACTCGTCGGCGCGGATGACACGTATCGAAAAGTCCATGGGACCGATCCTCCGACGCCCGCACCCCCCTGACAAGGGCTTTTCCCCTGTCGTACCCCGGTACTACGCCCCCGCCCCACCTCCCGCCCCAGGTCGGACGAACGCCCCCCGCCCGCTCCCTAACGTCGAATACATGATCCGAGCAGAGAACCTCACCAAGCGGTACGGCGACACCACCGTCGTCCAGGACCTCAGCTTCACCGTCCACCCCGGCGCCGTCACCGGCTTCCTCGGCCCCAACGGCGCCGGAAAGTCCACCACCCTCCGCATGATCCTCGGCCTCGACGCCCCCACCCGCGGCCACGCCACCGTCGACGGCCGCCCCTACGCCCGGCACGGCGCCCCGCTCACCCGCGTCGGCGCCCTCCTCGAAGCCCGCTCCGTGCACCCCGGCCGCTCCGCCCGTCACCACCTCACGGCCCTCGCCCTCACCCACGGCATCCCCCGCTCCCGCGTCGACCGGGTCCTCGCCCTCGCCGGCCTCACCCATGTCGCCGACAAGCGCGTGAAGGGCTTCTCCCTCGGCATGGGTCAGCGCCTCGGCATCGCCGCCGCACTCCTCGGCGACCCGGCCACCGTCGTCCTCGACGAGCCGGTCAACGGCCTCGACCCCGAGGGCGTGCTCTGGATCCGCACCCTCCTCAAGTCCCTGGCCGCCGAAGGCCGTACGGTCCTCGTCTCCTCGCACCTCATGAGCGAGATGGCCCTCACCGCCGACCACCTGATCGTCATCGGCAAGGGCCGGCTCCTCGCCGACACCACCGTCGACGAGCTCGTCCGCGCCTCCGGCGGCACCTCCGTCAAGGTCATCACCCCCGAGGCCGACCGGCTGCGCAACCTGCTCCCCGGCGCCGGCATCACGGTGGAGGCCCCCGACACCCTCCTCGTCACCGGCCCGGACGCACCGGAGATCGGCCGCACGGCCGCCGCCCACGGACTGCCCCTCCATGAACTGACCCCTCAGGCCGCCTCCCTGGAGCAGGCGTTCATGGCCCTCACCCACGATTCCGTCGAGTACCAGGGAGCCACCGCATGACCACCGAGACGGCCACACCGAAGATCGCCCCTGTCCCCCGCCTCACCCACGCGCGCGTACTCCGCTCCGAGTGGCACAAGCTCTGGACCGTCCGCTCGACCTGGATCACCGTCCTCAGCGCCGTCGCACTCGTCCTCGGCGTCGGCATCCTCATGGGCGCCACCTACACCGATGACGGCGGCGACTCCGACGTCGACACCGTCATCCTCACCCTCTACGGCTCCCAGCTCGGCGCCATCGCCCTCGCCGTCCTCGGCATCCTGGTCACCGCGGGCGAGTACACGACCGGCATGATCCGCGCCACGCTCACCGCCGTCCCGAGCCGCCTCCCCGTCCTGTGGGCGAAAGCGGCCGTCTACACCGGCGTCGTCCTCGCCCTCACGTTCGTCACCAACCTGCTCACCTTCCTCACCGCCCAGTTCTTCCTCTCCGACACCGACCAGGCCGCCTCCCTCGCCGACGACGGCGTTCTCGGAGCCCTCGCGGGCAACGCCGCCGGCATCACCCTCCTCGGCCTGATCGCCCTCGGCCTCGGCGCGACCCTCCGCTCGGTACCGGGCGCGATCGGCGCCTTCGTCGGCGGCGTGATGATCCTTCCCGAGGTCCTCGGGATGCTCCCGTACGAGGCCATGCAGACAGCCGTCCGGTACTTCCCCACCCAGGCCGCCGGCGCCCTCGGCTCGGCCACCCCGATGCCGGGCGCCGCCTCCCCCGGCGCCGCCCTCCTCGCCCTGCTCCTCTGGGCGACCGCCGCACTCGCCGTCCCCGCGCTGTTGCTCAAGCGCCGGGACGTATGAGGAGATGATCACGTGACCACCGAGACGGCACGGGACACGGCACCCGGAACGACGGGGCTCAGCCGGCACACCCAGCAACTGCTCACCCGCGCCCGTGCCGTCGACTCCCGCCGCCCCTGGCTGTGGGACACCACGCTCACGCTCTTCTGGACGGGCGCCGCGCTCGTGGACGCGTCCGGCGGCTGGCGGACCACGGCCCCCGACCCGTCCGTCCCGGTCTGGCTCGTGATCACCCTCAGCCTGGCCCTCGCCCTTCCGCTGTACCTGCGCCGCCGCAACCCCACGGCCGTCCTCGCCGTGATGGCCTGCGCGGCGCTCGTCAGCGCCGCGTCGGGCGCCTTCCTCCAGGCCGGCTACCTCCAGCTGATCCCGCTCTTCCACATCGCGCTCACCCGCCCGCCCCGCGCCCTCCTGGGCGCCGCCGCCCTGCTCCTGCCGCCGCTCCTGACGGGCGCGCTCCGCTTTCCCCGGGGCAGCTGGGACCAGCACGTCGTCCCCACCCTGTGGACGTACGCGCTCGTCGCCCTCCTCGGCATCGCGGTCCGCTCCCGCAAGGACCACACGGCGTCCCTCGTCGACCGGGCCCGGCGCCTGGAGATCGAACGCGACCAGGAGGTCCGGCTGGCCGCGGCGGCCGAACGCACCCGGATCGCCCGCGAGATGCACGACATCATCGGCCACAACCTCTCGGTCATCACGGGCCTCGCGGACGGAGGCCGGTACGCGGCGGCCAAGAACCCCGAGCGCGCCGCCCAGGCCCTCGACGCCATCGGTACGACGAGCCGCGAGGCCCTCGCCGAACTCCGCCGCCTCCTCGGCGTCCTGCGCGACGACGAACAGGAGGCGGTCCGCGACCCCCAGCCCACCCTGGCAGACCTGGACACCTTGATCACCGGAGTACGCAAGGCAGGCCTGCCGGTGCGGTTCGGCACCCTCGGCACCCTCGGCACCCCCGACGCCCCCGACGCCCCCGACGCCCCCGACGCCCTCACGACACAACCGCTCACGCCGGGCGCCCAGCTGACGGTCTATCGGGCCATCCAGGAGGCCCTGACCAACACCCTCAAGCACGCCGGCGAGGGCGCCGGCGCAACGGTCCTGCTGACGTACGCGCCCGGCGAGGTACGAGCGGAGATCACGAACACGGGAGCTCCGGCCCCGGCCTCACCGCCGGGCCAGGGGCTCACGGGCATGCGCGAACGCGCGGCCCTCTACGACGGCACTCTCGAAAGCGGCCCGCTGCCGACCGGCGGCTGGCGCGTCACACTCACACTTCCCCGGAAGGGCTCCCCCTCGTGACGACCGTGCTCATCGCGGACGACCAGCCGATGCAACGCTTCGGCTTCCGCATGCTGTTGGAGAGCCAGGACGACATGACCGTCGTCGGCGAGGCCTCGAACGGCACCGAGGCGATCCGGCTGGTCGACCGCCACCACCCCGACGTCGTCCTGATGGACATCCGGATGCCCGGCCTCGACGGCATCGAGGCCACCCGCCGGATCGTCGCCGCAGGCGCCCGGACCCGGATCCTGATCGTCACCACCTTCGACCTGGACGAGTACGCGTACGACGGCCTGCGCGCCGGCGCCAGCGGCTTCCTGGTGAAGGACGCCCAGCCGGAGGAACTCCTCGCCGGGATCCGCGCGGTGGCGAGCGGCGACGCGGTCGTCGCCCCGAGCCTCACCCGCCGTCTCCTGGACGCGTACATCCACCACCTGCCGGCCTCCCCCACCGCGGACCCGGGCCCGGAGGACCCCCGGCTCGCCTCCCTCACGGAAAGGGAGCGCGAGATCCTCACGGTCATCGGCCAGGGCTGGACGAACACGGAGATCGCCGAACGCCTCCACCTCGCGGAATCGACGGTGAAGACCCACATCGGCCGCATCCTCGCGAAGACCGGCGCCCGCGACCGCGTCCAGGCGGTGATCCTGGCGTACGACACCCAGCTGGTCGCGCCGGCCTGACCCGCAAGGGGTTCGAAGGGAAGGGGTCTCGCAAGGGGTTCCGGCCCGTAAACGCAGAAAAGCCCCGCACCATAAGGTGCGGGGCTTTCCCACAATGATTGTTCGGCGGCGTCCTACTCTCCCACAGGGTCCCCCCTGCAGTACCATCGGCGCTGAAAGGCTTAGCTTCCGGGTTCGGAATGTAACCGGGCGTTTCCCTAACGCTATGACCACCGAAACTCTATGAAGTTAACCAACCGGATATCGGCACGGTTCGTTACTTCAGAACTAACACAGTGGACGCGAGCAACTGAGGACAAGCCCTCGGCCTATTAGTACCGGTCAGCTCCACCCATTACTGGGCTTCCACATCCGGCCTATCAACCCAGTCGTCTACTGGGAGCCTTACCCTCTCAAGGAGGTGGGAATACTCATCTCGAAGCAGGCTTCCCGCTTAGATGCTTTCAGCGGTTATCCCTCCCGAACGTAGCCAACCAGCCATGCCCTTGGCAGGACAACTGGCACACCAGAGGTTCGTCCGTCCCGGTCCTCTCGTACTAGGGACAGCCCTTCTCAATATTCCTACGCGCGCAGCGGATAGGGACCGAACTGTCTCACGACGTTCTAAACCCAGCTCGCGTACCGCTTTAATGGGCGAACAGCCCAACCCTTGGGACCGACTCCAGCCCCAGGATGCGACGAGCCGACATCGAGGTGCCAAACCATCCCGTCGATATGGACTCTTGGGGAAGATCAGCCTGTTATCCCCGGGGTACCTTTTATCCGTTGAGCGACGGCGCTTCCACAAGCCACCGCCGGATCACTAGTCCCGACTTTCGTCCCTGCTCGACCCGTCGGTCTCACAGTCAAGCTCCCTTGTGCACTTACACTCAACACCTGATTGCCAACCAGGCTGAGGGAACCTTTGGGCGCCTCCGTTACCCTTTGGGAGGCAACCGCCCCAGTTAAACTACCCATCAGACACTGTCCCTGATCCGGATCACGGACCGAGGTTAGACATCCAGCACGACCAGAGTGGTATTTCAACGGCGACTCCACCATGACTGGCGTCACGGCTTCAAAGTCTCCCACCTATCCTACACAAGCCGAACCGAACACCAATATCAAACTGTAGTAAAGGTCCCGGGGTCTTTCCGTCCTGCTGCGCGAAACGAGCATCTTTACTCGTAGTGCAATTTCACCGGGCCTATGGTTGAGACAGTCGAGAAGTCGTTACGCCATTCGTGCAGGTCGGAACTTACCCGACAAGGAATTTCGCTACCTTAGGATGGTTATAGTTACCACCGCCGTTTACTGGCGCTTAAGTTCTCAGCTTCGCCCTGTCGAAACAGAGCTAACCGGTCCCCTTAACGTTCCAGCACCGGGCAGGCGTCAGTCCGTATACATCGCCTTACGGCTTCGCACGGACCTGTGTTTTTAGTAAACAGTCGCTTCTCGCTGGTCTCTGCGGCCACCCCCAGCTCACGGAGTAAATCCGATCACCAGACGTGGCCCCCCTTCTCCCGAAGTTACGGGGGCATTTTGCCGAGTTCCTTAACCATAGTTCACCCGAACGCCTCGGTATTCTCTACCTGACCACCTGAGTCGGTTTAGGGTACGGGCCGCCATGAAACTCGCTAGAGGCTTTTCTCGACAGCATAGGATCATCCACTTCACCACAATCGGCTCGGCATCAGGTCTCAGGCTATGTGCTGTCCGGATTTACCTGGACAACGCCCTACACCCTTACCCCGGGACTACCACCGCCCGGGTTGGACTACCTTCCTGCGTCACCCCATCGCTTACCTACTACCACCTTGGGTCAGCGGCTCCACCACTTTCCTTTCCCCGAAGGGTCCGGAACGGCTTCACGGCCTTAGCATTAATGGGCTCGATATTGGGCGTTTCAAAGCGGGTACCGGAATATCAACCGGTTGTCCATCGACTACGCCTGTCGGCCTCGCCTTAGGTCCCGACTTACCCTGGGCAGATCAGCTTGACCCAGGAACCCTTAGTCAATCGGCGCACACGTTTCTCACGTGTGTATCGCTACTCATGCCTGCATTCTCACTCGTGAACCGTCCACAACTCGCTTCCGCGGCTGCTTCACCCGGCACACGACGCTCCCCTACCCATCACAGCGGGCGTTGGCCCTATTGCTGCAATGACACGACTTCGGCGGTACGCTTGAGCCCCGCTACATTGTCGGCGCGGAATCACTTGACCAGTGAGCTATTACGCACTCTTTCAAGGGTGGCTGCTTCTAAGCCAACCTCCTGGTTGTCTCTGCGACTCCACATCCTTTCCCACTTAGCGTACGCTTAGGGGCCTTAGTCGATGCTCTGGGCTGTTTCCCTCTCGACCATGGAGCTTATCCCCCACAGTCTCACTGCCGTGCTCTCACTTACCGGCATTCGGAGTTTGGCTAAGGTCAGTAACCCGGTAGGGCCCATCGCCTATCCAGTGCTCTACCTCCGGCAAGAAACACACGACGCTGCACCTAAATGCATTTCGGGGAGAACCAGCTATCACGGAGTTTGATTGGCCTTTCACCCCTAACCACAGGTCATCCCCCAGGTTTTCAACCCTGGTGGGTTCGGTCCTCCACGAAGTCTTACCTCCGCTTCAACCTGCCCATGGCTAGATCACTCCGCTTCGGGTCTTGAGCGCGCTACTGAATCGCCCTATTCGGACTCGCTTTCGCTACGGCTTCCCCACACGGGTTAACCTCGCAACGCACCGCAAACTCGCAGGCTCATTCTTCAAAAGGCACGCAGTCACGACCCATTGAGTAAACTCAATGAGCGACGCTCCCACGGCTTGTAGGCACACGGTTTCAGGTACTATTTCACTCCGCTCCCGCGGTACTTTTCACCATTCCCTCACGGTACTATCCGCTATCGGTCACCAGGGAATATTTAGGCTTAGCGGGTGGTCCCGCCAGATTCACACGGGATTTCTCGGGCCCCGTGCTACTTGGGTGTCTCTCAAACGAGCCGTTAATGTTTCAGCTACGGGGGTCTTACCCTCTACGCCGGACCTTTCGCATGTCCTTCGCCTACATCAACGGTTTCTGACTCGTCTCACAGCCGGCAGACTGTGAAAGAGAGATCCCACAACCCCGCATGCGCAACCCCTGCCGGGTATCACACGCATACGGTTTGGCCTCATCCGGTTTCGCTCGCCACTACTCCCGGAATCACGGTTGTTTTCTCTTCCTGAGGGTACTGAGATGTTTCACTTCCCCTCGTTCCCTCCACATGCCCTATGTGTTCAGGCATGGGTGACAGCCCATGACGACTGCCGGGTTTCCCCATTCGGAAACCCCCGGATCAAAGCCTGGTTGACGGCTCCCCGGGGACTATCGTGGCCTCCCACGTCCTTCATCGGTTCCTGGTGCCAAGGCATCCACCGTGCGCCCTTAAAAACTTGGCCACAGATGCTCGCGTCCACTGTGTAGTTCTCAAGCAACGACCAGCCACCCATCACCCCGCCACATAAGCAGCGAGTTCACTGGGGCCGGCATCGCGAAGATACAAACCTTACGGCCGTACCCTCAGATACCCAACAACGTGCCAAGCACAGTCCGTTCCTCGAAGCCCGTTTTCCACGCCGAAGCAGTACTAACGATTTCTCGGAGAGAGACTGTGCCAACTAATCAACGTTCCACCCATGAGCTGACCGTGCAGAACATTTGCCTGCAATCGGTACTGTGCTCCTTAGAAAGGAGGTGATCCAGCCGCACCTTCCGGTACGGCTACCTTGTTACGACTTCGTCCCAATCGCCAGTCCCACCTTCGACAGCTCCCTCCCACAAGGGGTTGGGCCACCGGCTTCGGGTGTTACCGACTTTCGTGACGTGACGGGCGGTGTGTACAAGGCCCGGGAACGTATTCACCGCAGCAATGCTGATCTGCGATTACTAGCAACTCCGACTTCATGGGGTCGAGTTGCAGACCCCAATCCGAACTGAGACCGGCTTTTTGAGATTCGCTCCGCCTCGCGGCATCGCAGCTCTTTGTACCGGCCATTGTAGCACGTGTGCAGCCCAAGACATAAGGGGCATGATGACTTGACGTCGTCCCCACCTTCCTCCGAGTTGACCCCGGCGGTCTCCTGTGAGTCCCCATCGCCCCGAAGGGCATGCTGGCAACACAGGACAAGGGTTGCGCTCGTTGCGGGACTTAACCCAACATCTCACGACACGAGCTGACGACAGCCATGCACCACCTGTATACCGACCACAAGGGGGGCACTATCTCTAATGCTTTCCGGTATATGTCAAGCCTTGGTAAGGTTCTTCGCGTTGCGTCGAATTAAGCCACATGCTCCGCTGCTTGTGCGGGCCCCCGTCAATTCCTTTGAGTTTTAGCCTTGCGGCCGTACTCCCCAGGCGGGGAACTTAATGCGTTAGCTGCGGCACCGACGACGTGGAATGTCGCCAACACCTAGTTCCCAACGTTTACGGCGTGGACTACCAGGGTATCTAATCCTGTTCGCTCCCCACGCTTTCGCTCCTCAGCGTCAGTAATGGCCCAGAGATCCGCCTTCGCCACCGGTGTTCCTCCTGATATCTGCGCATTTCACCGCTACACCAGGAATTCCGATCTCCCCTACCACACTCTAGCCTGCCCGTATCGGATGCAGACCCGGGGTTAAGCCCCGGGCTTTCACACCCGACGTGACAAGCCGCCTACGAGCTCTTTACGCCCAATAATTCCGGACAACGCTTGCGCCCTACGTATTACCGCGGCTGCTGGCACGTAGTTAGCCGGCGCTTCTTCTGCAGGTACCGTCACTTTCGCTTCTTCCCTGCTGAAAGAGGTTTACAACCCGAAGGCCGTCATCCCTCACGCGGCGTCGCTGCATCAGGCTTTCGCCCATTGTGCAATATTCCCCACTGCTGCCTCCCGTAGGAGTCTGGGCCGTGTCTCAGTCCCAGTGTGGCCGGTCGCCCTCTCAGGCCGGCTACCCGTCGTCGCCTTGGTAGGCCATTACCCCACCAACAAGCTGATAGGCCGCGGGCTCATCCTTCACCGCCGGAGCTTTCAACCAGCTCCCATGCGGAAGCCGGTGTTATCCGGTATTAGACCCCGTTTCCAGGGCTTGTCCCAGAGTGAAGGGCAGATTGCCCACGTGTTACTCACCCGTTCGCCACTAATCCACCCCGAAGGGCTTCATCGTTCGACTTGCATGTGTTAAGCACGCCGCCAGCGTTCGTCCTGAGCCAGGATCAAACTCTCCGTGAATGTTTACCCGTAATCGGGTGACACTCGCGTTGAGCGGGACAGTCAGGCCGGAATAAGGCCGACTGTCCACAGCGTCCTCGCTGTGTATGTTGCCTACCCGCCACAAGGGCCGGCAGGACTTTCAAAGGAACCTCGCCATCCGAAGATGGACGGGGTATCAACTAATCTGGCGTTGATTTTTGGCACGCTGTTGAGTTCTCAAGGAACGGACGCTTCCTTTGTACTCACCCTCTCGGGCTTTCCTCCGGGCTTCCCTTCTGTTCTTGCGTTTCCGACTCTATCAGATCTTTCCGATCCGATTTCCTCGGTGCTTTCCGGTCCCATTCGCTTTCGCTCCGGGCCCTTCCGGCGGTTCCGACTCTATCAGATCCTTTCGGCGTCTGATTCCCAGTCAGCGGGGTTTGTCTTTGCGGCTGTTGGGCCGTTCCGACGTCTCAAACTCTAGCGGATTTCCCCGGCGGCTCATAATCGAGCTTTCGAAATGAATTTCGGCATGCCGAAATTCTTCCCGGTGGGGAGATCGTACTGAGTAGAGGTGCCGCTATCAGCGGCGGAGTGGTTGTCGAAGAACCGTTCCGGCTCTGTGACAACTCGGAGAACACTACGCATCCGGAAGGGGCGTGTCAACCCCTCTCAGATGCCCTCGGGTGACCCCGGAGGACCTCAGTCGAGGTCCGTCAGACGGCCGCCGGCGTCGGGCTGGGTGAGCTCCACGCGACGGAGGAGACGGATGAGGATCTCGCCCAGGACTCCCCTCTCGTCCGACGTCAGGTCCTGGAGCAGCTCCTCCTCGAAGTCCGAGGCCATGCGCATGGCCTCCAACCACTTCGAGCGGCCCTCGTCGGTGAGCTCGACGATCACCCGGACGCGGTTGTTCTCGTCGCGGTCGCGGGTGACCAGGCCCTCTCCCGCCATGCGGTCGATGCGGTGGGTCATCGCGGCCGGGGTGAGGCCCAGGCGCTTGGCGAGCTCACCGGGTCCCAGGCGGTAGGGCTCGCCGGCGAGGACCAAGGTCTTGAGGACCTCCCACTCGGCGTTGCTGATCCCGAGGTCGGCGAGCTGGCGTCCGTACGCCACGTTCATCCGGCGGTTCAGCCGGCCAAGGGCGGAGACGACCTTCTCGACCTGGGGGTCGAGGTCGCGGAACTCGCGCTGGTAGGCGGCGATCTGCTCGTCGAGGCTCGGCTCCTGCGGAGCCTGCGGGCCGGACCGCTCGGGGTTGTCGGACATGCGGGGAGTATCCCACGGCTCTCGTTGGCGTTGAAGTCCTTCGGTGTGTACTGTTAAGGGTCTAACTTTAGTGTTGAAGTCTTCAAGGTTCAGGGCTACATCTCTGAACCTGCGACCGAAGTGGGTGAGTGTGACCGAGGCGAGGGGCGCAGCGATGCGCCGTATTCAGGCAGGCAGCGCGCTGAGCGCGTTCGGACTCGGCTTCACCGTGCCGTACCTCTATGTGTACGTGGCACAGGTGCGGGATCTGGGCGCGGCCACGGCGGGCATCGTCCTGGCCGTGTTCGCCATGGCCGCACTCGTGGTGCTGCCCTTCAGCGGGCGGGCCATCGACCGGCGCGGGCCCGTGCCGGTCCTGCTGGTCGCCTCGGTCGTCGCCGCGGTGGGTGCGGTGGCGATGGGCTTCGCCTCCAGCGTGCCTGCGGCCGTGGGGGCCGCGGCGCTGCTCGGTGCCGGCACGGCCGTGCTCCAGCCGGCCCTCGCCACGATGATCGTCTGGTGCTCGACGCCCGTCGGCCGCACGCGGGCCTTCGCCATGCAGTTCTTCCTGCAGAACCTGGGTCTCGGTGTCGGTGGTCTGATCGGCGGTCTGCTGGTCGACACGAGCCGTCCGGGCAGCTTCATCCTGCTGTTCTCGATCGAGGCGGCGATGTTCCTGGTCCTGGCGGCGATCGTGGGGACCGTGCGGATGCCCGGCTCCCCCGCGTTCCAGGGCGCCCGTCCTTCCGGGGGCGGCAAGGGCGGCGGTGTCCGCGCGCTGCTCGGGCACAAGGCGATGGTGCAGCTGTGCGTCCTCGGCTTCGTCCTCTTCTTCGCCTGCTACGGACAGTTCGAGTCGGGTCTGGCCGCCTACGGCACCGAGGCCGCCGGCATCCAGCCCTCGACGCTCGGTATCGCACTGGCCGCCAATACCGCGGTGATCGTGGCCGCGCAGTTCCTGGTGCTGAAGTTCGTCGAGCGCCGCAAGCGGACCCGGGTGATCGCGGCCGTCGGTCTGATCTGGACCGTGGCCTGGCTGATCGCCGGCTACGCGGGCCTCGGGCACGGCAGCCAGGCCATGGCGACGGCGGCCTTCGTCTCCACGTACGCCCTCTTCGGGCTCGGTGAGGCGATGCTGTCGCCGACCGTGGCGCCGCTGGTCGCCGACCTGGCGCCGGAGTCGATGGTCGGGCAGTACAACTCGGCCTTCGCGCTGGTCAAGCAGCTGGCGCTGGCCGTCGGACCGGCCGTGGGCGGGCCCATGGGGGCCGCGCTGCACGGTCCGTACATCGTGACCTTCGTGCTCTTCTCGCTCGGCATCACCTTCCTCGCCGTGCGGCTCGGCAAGCAGCTGACCCCGGAGCAGAACCAGCCCTCGCCGGCCGGGAAGCCGTCCCGGGTCGTGGCGCAGCACATGCCCGAGAAGGAGACCGCGGCCGCCTAGGGCCTGCGCGGCCCCGGCCATGATCCGCCGGACAGGCCCTAGTGGTCAGGCAGGGCGAACTCGCACCAGACGGCTTTGCCGCCGCCCGGTGTGCGGCGGCTCCCCCAGGACGAGGCGATCGTCGCGATGATCGAGATCCCGCGACCCGCCTCGTCCTCCGATTCCGCCCTGCGGCGGCGCGGCAGATGGTCGTCCCCGTCCGTCACCTCGATGATCAGGCGGCGGTCGGTACGGCGCAGGCGCAGCCGCATGGGCGGGGTGCCGTGCTGGAGGGAGTTCGCCACCAGTTCGCTGGTGGCGAGGACGCCCAGGTCGCGCAGTTCGACCGGGAAGCGCCAGGACGACAGGACCCCGGAGGCGAAGGCACGCGCGCGGGGAGCCGCCTCGACGCCGCCGAGGAGTTCCAGGGCCGCGTTGTGGAAGAGCTCCGCGTCCGCTCCCTTGCGGGAGGGGTGCTGGACCACCAGCACGGCCACGTCGTCGTCGTGCTCCGCGGTGACCCCCAGAGAGCGGAGCAGCCGGTCGCAGACCACCTGCGGGGTGCCGCTCGCGCCGGAGAGGGCGCGGGCCAGGGCTGCGACGCCCTCGTCGATGTCCTCGCGGCGCCGCTCGACCAGTCCGTCGGTGTAGAGGACGGCGGTCGAGCCGGGCGGCAGGGCGATGGAGCCGGAGGTGTGCAGCCAGCCGCCCGTGCCGAGCGGCGGGCCCGTCGGGTCCTCGGCGCGCCGGACGCTGCCGTCCTCGTCCCGAACGAGGATCGGGAGGTGGCCCGCGGAGGCGTAGACCAGCTTCCCCTCGTTGGGGTCGTGGATCGCGTACACACAGGTGGCGATCTGGCTGGCGTCGATCTCGGCGGCGAGGCCGTCGAGGAGCTGGAGCACCTCGTGCGGGGGCAGGTCCAGGCGCGCGTAGGCCCGGACGGCGGTGCGGAGCTGACCCATGACGGCGGCGGCGCGCACGCCCCGGCCCATCACGTCGCCGATGACGAGCGCGGTGCGGCCGGCGCCGAGGGTGATCACGTCGTACCAGTCGCCGCCGACGGCCGCGTCGGTGCCACCGGGCTGGTAGGTGGCGGCGATCCGCAGGTCGTCGGGCTGCTCCAGGTCCTGCGGGAGCAGGGAGCGCTGGAGGGTGACGGCGGTCTCCCGGTGGCGGCGCTCGCTGGCCCGCAGTCGCTCGGCGGCCTCGGCGTGGTCGGTGACGTCCGCGGCGTGGACGAGGACTCCGCCCCCGTCGAGGTCCGGACTGTCCACGGGCAGGCACGTCACCGTGTACGAGCCGCCGTCCTGGGTGCGGCGGGACTTGACCGTACGCGGCTTGCCGCTGCGCAGCACCTGATCCATGAGGGGCAGCAGGCCGAGCTCCTCCGCCTCCGGGCAGGTGTCGGCGACCGTTGCGCCCGCGGGGCGTGGGCCGAAGGCGGCGGCATAGGCGTCGTTGACGTACGCGATGCGGTGCTCGGGGCCGTACACGAGCGCGACCAGGCCGGGGAGGCGGCCCAGGAGCTCCCGTACGGAGAAGTCCTCCAGGGTGGGGACGTCGACGGTCTCGGCGGCGGCGGGGGTGTCGGCGGCGAATTGCCCCAGCTGCTGCGCGTACTCACCGCGGGCGGCGGGCACGGAGCCTTCGGTCCCCCGCGCCGCGCGGCGCTGTGTGCCGGGGAGCCGGGCGCTCCAACGGGTGAAGTTCACGGATCTCTATGCCTCGTGGTGTCGGTGCCGTGCAGAGTCACGCTGTGCAGGTGTGAGCCCACCTATGGTCACACGTCCAGTGTGGACGAGTGCACTGACAGTGATGTCAGGACGACGGCTTGTCGCCGTGGTCGGGTGGCGGAGCGGCGGCGAGTTCGAATTCGGCGCGGGGGTGTTCCAGCGAGCCGAGGGAGACGATCTCCCGTTTGAACAGGCCGGACAGGATCCATTCGGCGAGGACCCGGGCCTTGCGGTTGAAGGTGGGCACCCGGCTGAGGTGATAGGCGCGGTGCATGAACCACGCCGGATATCCCTTCAGTTTCCGTCCGTAGACGTGGGCGACCCCCTTGTGGAGGCCGAGCGAGGCGACGGAGCCCACGTACGCGTGCGCGTACTCCTTGAGCGGCTGCCCGCGCAGGGAGGCCGCGATGTTCTCGGCGAGGACCTTGGCCTGGCGGACGGCGTGCTGCGCGTTGGGCGCGCACTCCTTGCCGGGTTCGTCCGAGGTCACGTCGGGGACGGCGGCGGCGTCGCCGGCCGCCCAGGCGTGGGCCACGCCCTCGACGGCGAGCTCGGCCGTGCAGCGGAGCCGGCCGCGCTCGTTCAGCGGCAGGTCGGTCGCGGCGAGGACGGGGGCGGGCTTGACGCCCGCGGTCCAGACGACCGTGCGGGTGGGCAGCCGGGTGCCGTCGCTGAGGACGGCGACCCGGTCCTCGCAGGATTCGAGGCGGGTCTCCAGGCGTACGTCGATGTTCCGGCCGCGCAGCTCGCGGATGGCGTACTTGCCCATCTCCGCGCCCACCTCGGGCAGGATCCGGTCCGAGGCCTCGACGAGGACCCATCGCAGGTCCTCGGGCTTGACGTTGTGGTAGTACCGCGCCGTGTAGCGGGCCATGTCCTCCAGCTCGGCGAGCGCCTCCACGCCCGCGTAGCCCCCGCCGACGAAGACGAAGGTGAGGGCGGCGTCGCGGATCGCGGGGTCACGGGTCGAGGAGGCGATGTCCATCTGCTCGATGACGTGGTTGCGCAGGCCGATGGCCTCCTCCACCGTCTTGAAGCCGATGCCGTGGTCGGCGAGGCCGGGGACCGGGAGGGTGCGGGAGACCGAGCCCGGCGCGATGACCAGCTCGTCGTACGTGAGGTCGACGGCGCCGGTGCCCTCCTCGGCGGTGGCGAGGGTGGAGAGGGTCGCGGTCCGCTTGGCGTGGTCGACGGAGAGGACCTCGCCGATGACGATCCGGCAGCGGTCCAGGACCCGGCGGAGCGGCACGACGACATGGCGCGGGGAGATCGAGCCGGCGGCGGCCTCGGGCAGGAACGGCTGGTACGTCATGTACGGCTCGGGGGTGACCACCACGATCTCGGCCGCGCCGGCTCTCAGCTCGGCGCTGAGCTGCCGCTGGAGGCGCAGCGCGGTGTACATGCCGACGTAGCCACCGCCGACCACGAGAATGCGCGCAGGTTCGGTCACTGTCCCATGACGCACCGCCGTCCGTGGTTTGTCCACAGCCCCGGCAAATTGTGTGACCGGAGGGGTACGGAGGCGCGGGGTGGCGCATGAGGGGGGTGCGGGCACAACGGTGCAGGTCAGGGGGGCCGTGCCGGGTTCAGTCGGGGGTCTGAATCGGGAGTGTTCCGGTCCTTGCTCCGATCGGGGGGCGCACCGTACGGAACTCCCCCTTCTGAATTGACCCGGACTCAACTATGTTCGTACTTCGTCGGGGTGTCGGATGGGAGCGCGTGGACCGAAGCGCTCGTCGACCGGAAGCCCCGTTTCAGGGCGGGGAGTCTCCGGGGGGAGACATCATGAGCGGGGGAACGCTTATGCAGATTCAGGATTCACGATGGCAGACGGGCGCCGGCACGGCGACCGTGGACGACGGCCCGCACACGGGCGTCGTCGGCTCCGAGCGCAATGGCGCACCGGTGGCCGGCGGCAGGTCCGCGCCGCTGCGGGTGGACGCCCAGCGCAATCTGGAGCACGTCCTGCGCGCCGCGCGCGAGGTGTTCGGCGAGCTCGGTTACGGGGCTCCGATGGAGGACGTGGCACGCCGCGCCCGCGTCGGGGTCGGCACCGTCTACCGGCGCTTCCCGAGCAAGGACGTGCTGGTCCGGCGCATAGCCGAGGAGGAGACCTCCCGGCTGACCGAGCAGGCGCGGGCCGCGCTGGGCCAGGAGGACGAGCCGTGGTCGGCGCTCTCCCGGTTCCTGCGGACCTCGGTGGCCTCGGGCGCGGGCCGGCTCCTTCCGCCGCAGGTGCTGCGGGTGGGCGTGGACGACGCCACGGTGCTGCCGTTCGGTGGCGAGTCCCACGACGCGGACGACGCGGCGCGGGTGCCGTACCAGCGGGGTGTCGGCGAGCCCACCGACGCGCGCGTGGTCGCGCCGCGGGCCGTACCGGCCGAGGAGAAGGACGACTCGGGCGCCGCGGAGCTTCTTGAGGTGGTCGGCCGGCTGGTCGACCGGGCGCGTGAGGCGGGTCAGCTGCGGGCCGATGTGACCGTGGCGGACGTTCTCCTCGTCATCGCCACCGCTGCCCCGGCCCTGCCGGACGCGGTGCAGCAGGCGGCGGCCTCGACCCGGCTCCTCGACATCCTTCTTGAGGGGCTGCGCTCCCGGTAGGGAGTTCGCCCTTCGGCTCTTTGGCGCTTTGGCGCTTTGGCGCTTTGGCGCTTTGGCGCTTTGGCGCTTTGGCGCTTTCGTGGTCCGGGCGGATCAACGAGCATGACACGAACGTGTGAGCGGTTACGCCCGGATACACGAAGTCGCCCCGGACGAGTGGTAAGTGGACGCGGCGCTCCGGCGTGCCCGCGCTCTGTGGCAGGCTTGGCCGGTGTTCGGGTCTGAGCGTGCGTACGGGGGCTTCCGCGATGAGCGGTGACGGTCGGGACGAGCCGCTGGGAAACGGCGGCACCGCGGAGACCGGGGGCATGCCCTCACGGCAGGTGCCCAGCCAGGGCGGGCCGGGAGGCCTCTCCGGCGCGCCGGGGCAGGGCGAGCCGTTCGACGCGAGCGTGCCGCAGCAGCGTGAGGGCAAGGCGTCCGGGTGGGGTGCCGGTTCCGGGGCTGTCGCGGGGGCGGCCTCCACGGGCTTCACCGACCACGCCGGCGACGGGACGGCCGGGAACGGTGCGACTGCCGAGGACGACGAGCACGACAGCGTGCTTCCGCCGCCCCTCGAACTGCCGCCCTCCGACGCCGAGCTCGTCCAGCTCATGCGGGAGGGCGACGACTCCGCGTACGAGGAGCTGTTCCGCCGCCACTCCGAGGCCGTGCGCCGGTACGCGAGAACCTGCTGCCGGGACGCGCACACCGCCGACGACCTGACCGCCGAGGTCTTCGCCCGTACCCTCCAGGCGGTCCGGGGCGGCGCCGGGCCCGAACAGGCCGTACGCGCCTACCTGATGACCACCGTCCGGCGGGCCGCGGCCAACTGGGCCAGGACCCAGAAGCGGGAACACCTGGTCGAGGACTTCGCCGTGTTCGCGGCGGACGCCGCCCGTTCCTCCGAGGTCTCCGACCAGGAGACGATGGACCTCGGCGCCGACGTCCGGGCCATGCACGAGGCCGAGCAGTCGCTCGCCATGCAGGCCTTCCGCTCGCTGCCCGAGCGCTGGCAGGCCGTGCTGTGGCACACCACCGTCGAGGAGGAGTCCCCGAGCGAGGTCGCGCCGCTCTTCGGCCTGACCGCCAACGCCACGGCCGTCCTCGCCAGCCGTGCCCGCGAAGGCCTCAAGCAGGCCTACCTCCAGGCCCACGTCAGCCAGTCCCTGACGGCCGGCGGCGACTGCGCCCGGTACGCGGACCGGCTCGGCGCCTACGCGCGCGGTGGGCTGCGGATGCGCGCCGAACGCGGACTGCGCAAGCACTTGGACGAGTGCGCCAAGTGCCGGCTCGCCGCCGGTGAGCTGGCCCATGTCAACGCCGGGATCCCCGCGCTGCTGCCCGTCGCCGTCATCGGCTGGTTCGCGGCCGGGTACTCGCTCAAGGCCGCCGGTGTCGTCGCCGGTGGCGCCGTCGGCGCGGGCGCGGCCGCCTCCGGGGCCTCCGGGGGCGCGGCCTCCGGTGGTGCCGCCGCCGAGGGTCTCGGCGCGCCGGCGAAGGCCGGCATCGCGGCGGCCGTGGCCGTCGCCGCGGCCGCCGGGCTCGTCTGGGCCATGGCCGGGGATCCGCAGCCCGTGGCCGCGCCCCGGCCCACGCAGCCCGTGGTCACCCCCGTCGTACCGGCGGAGCCCGCGCCCCCGCCGAAGCCGACGCCGACGCCCGTACCGCCGCCTCCGCCCGTACGGTCCGAGCCGCCGGCACCCACGCCGACCCCGACGCCCACCCCGAGTCCCGAGAAGCCCTCGCCGAAGCCGACTCCTGCGAAGCCGTCCCCCAAGCCGACGCCGCCGCCGAAGCCCAGCCCGACGCCGACACCCACGCCGACGCCGACGCCGAGTCCCGAGAAGCCCTCGCCGAAGCCGACGCCGCCGCCCGCGCCGCCGAGCGTCTACCAGGTCAACGAGCTGGACTACGGGATCTTCGGCGACGGCTCCAAGCCCGAGGTCGCCCTCTCCGACAGCAGCTGGATGTGGCAGCGCAACGGCCTCTCCCTCGGCGGCACGCAGTACGCGCACGGGGTGAGCGTCCACGCGCCCTCGTCCCTGCTGATCGACCTCAACCGGCAGTGCACGAGTTACGACGCGATCGTCGGCGTCGACGACCTGAGCGCCCTGCTCGGTGTCGGCGGCGTCCGCTTCTCCGTCTACGGGGACGAGGAGCGGCTCTGGCGCTCCGACGTGGTCCGGGCCGGCGACCCGCCGATCCCGGTGCACGTCGACATCTCCGGCCGCAGCACGATCCGGCTGGTGGTGGAGGAACACACGCCGTTCGGCCGGGCCGCGGTCGCCGACTGGGCACAGTCCCAGATCAGCTGCTCCTGACGTACTCGTACGTCGCGGTCAGCCACTCCCGACGGTGTCGTACGTCCCGGGTCAGCCGCTCCCGACGGTCTCGCTCCCGTTTCCGTCCGGTTCGGGCCTCGCGGTGACGGTCTCCGCGAGGGCCAGTACGTCGTCGATGCCGAGGCCCTCCCCCGCCGCGCGGGCGGCGGCGAGGCCCGACGGGCCGAGCGCCGCGAGCGCGCGGTCGGTCACGGTCTCCAGGTCCCGCACGCCCGGGACGGAGCGGGGCCGCTCGTCGCGCCAGCCCTCGACGGCCGTCATGATCCGTACCGCCAGAGCCGGTTCGCCCGCCGAGGACAGGACGAGCGCGAGGCCCTCCGCCAGGCCCGCGGTGATGTAGTCCGCGCACTGCGCGTCCCGCGCGCCGCGCAGTGCGTCGGTGGCCGTGGCGACGGCGGAAGCCCGGCCCTCGCCCGCCTCGACGCGCGCGGACAGCCCCACGAGGGCCGCCTCGAAGTGTGGTGGGGGCGCACCGGTCGCGGCCGTGCGGCCCGCCTCCTCCAGCTGGGCGCGGGCCTCCGCGATCTCCCCGCGGTGCAGGGCGAGGGCGGCACGGAGGAAGCAGACGAACACGCCGGTGTCCCGCACGAAGTAGCGCTCCGCCTCCCGCGCGGCCTCGTCGAGGCCCTTCTCGGCGGCCTCCATGTCCCCTGCCTGGTAGTCGAGTTCGGCAAGGCGAGCGATGAGGAACGGCGACTCGGCATGGGCGCCGACCTCGCGGGCCAGCCGGAGCGCCTCCCGGTACGCCTCCCCGGCCTCCTCGCTGCGGCCGCGCAGCATATGGGCCTCGCCCGTCGCGCTCGCGATCTGGGCTCCCATCCAGCGGTCGCCGACGCTCCGGGCGAGGCGGCCGAGCTCGGACAGGTCCTCGTCGATGCCGGGCATGCCGCCGGGCATGTCGACGACCATGTGCGTACGGAACATGAGGCTGACGCCGACCTCCCAGTCGCCGCCGTGGCGGCGGCAGTTGGCGACGGCCTCGTCGAGGAGGTCGCGGACCACGGCCGGTTCCTCGGTGAGGTACGCGGTGAACGGCCAGAGCAGGCCGGGGAACCGGGCTCCCTCGGGGCCGGGTGGCTCACCGAACGCGGACCGTACGCGGCCGGCGAGCGCGATCGCCTCCGGTTCCTGGAAGTCGCCCAGCGTGCGGCTGTCGACCGCGAGGAAGAACTGCAGCATGCGCAGCCGCATACGGGGCCAGTAGCGGGGGTCCTCGGGGTCGGCCGGGTCGTCGCCGAGCGCGACCGTGCGGTCCACCCAGGTCAGGCCTTCGGGACGGTAGTTGCGCAGCCACCAGAACCAGCCCATGGCGAAGACCAGGCGATGGGCGGCGGCCTCGTCGGGGGAGGTGACGACGGTGCGGTGCAGGGCGGCGCGGATGTTGTCGAGGTCGCGCTCGATCCGCGCGATCCACGGCAGCTGTTCGCCCGAGCGGAGCTTGGGCTCGGCGGCCTCGGCGAGGGCCGTGAAATGGAAGGTGTGGGTGGCCTCGGCGGCGGCGAGGAGCGCCGGGGTCTCGGCGGCGCGCTCGACCGCGTACTCGTGGATGGTCTCCAGGAGCCGGTAGCGCATCTCGCCGCCCTCGGTGGGGGTGGCGACGACGAGGGACTTGTCGACCAGGGCGCCGAGCGAGTCCGCCGCGCGCGGGGAGAGGGCCTCCGCCGCCGCGAGGTCCCAGCCGCCGGCGAAGACCGAGACCTGGCGGAGCAGGGTGCGCTCGTCGGGGTCGAGCAGGTCCCAGGACCAGTCGACGACCGCGCGGAGGGTCTGCTGGCGGGGCAGGACCGTGCGGGAGCCGGAGGTGAGCAGCTGGAAGCGGTCGTCGAGACGGTCGGCGATCTGGCGCGGGGTGAGCAGCCGCAGCCGGGCGGCGGCCAGTTCGATGGCGAGGGGCAGGCCGTCGAGGCGGCGGCAGATCTCGTCGACGGCGGCGCCGTCCCGGGCGAGGTCGAAGGAGGGGCGCACGGCGCGGGCGCGCTCGGCGAAGAGGCGGTGCGCGGGGTCGGGCGGAAGGGGCTCGACGGGCCGGACCGCCTCGCCGGGGACGCCGAGGGGTTCGCGGCTGGTGGCGAGGACGCGGAGCTGCGGGCAGTGGGTGAGGAGGGTCTCGGCGAGGGCCGCGGCCGCGTCGATCACGTGCTCGCAGTTGTCGAGGACGAGGAGGAAGGGGCGGCGGGCGAGGTGCTCGACGAGATGGGCGGTGGGGTCGTCCTGGAGGGCGGCGCCGTCGCGGGTGATCAGGTTGATCTCGCGGAGCCGGAGCGCGGAGAGAACGGCGCCGGGGACGGCCTCGGGGTCGTCGAGCGGGGCGAGCTCGGCGATCCAGGCGGGGGTGGCGGCGTCGGTGCTCGCGGCGGGGCCGGTGGCGGGGGTGGGGGCGTCGGTGCTCGCCACGGGGCCCGTGGCGGGGGCGACGGCCCTGAGGGCGGCCTCTTCGGCGAGGCGGGTCTTGCCCGAACCGCCGGGGCCGGTGAGCGTGACGAGCCGGGAGCGGGCCAGATCGGCGTGGAGCGCGGCGAGTTCGGGCTCACGGCCCACGAAGGAGGTGAGACGGGGGCGGATGTTGCCGGGGAGGACGGTGGGGGTCGCCGGGCTGGGGGCCTGCGCGTGGTCCGGCGGGGACTGCGGCTGCGGGTGGGCGGTCGGCGACCCCCACGGGGTGCCCGTACGGGCGGGGCCCGGGGCGGGGCCCGGGGCGGGGCTCGGGGCGGGGCTCGGGGGCGGGCTCGGGGGCGGGCCCGCGAGGAGTTCCCGGTGGAGGGCGGTGAGTTCGGGGCCCGGGTCGGCGCCGAGGGCGTCCGCGAGGGTACGGCGGGCCGACTCGTAGGCGGTGAGGGCGTCGGCGTGGCGGCCCTCGGCCCGCAGGGCGCGGATGAGATGGGCGCGGAAGGCCTCGTCGTACGGGTACGTAGTGGTGAGTTCGGTCAGCTCCGGCACGAGTCCGTCGGTGGCGCCCCGGCGCAGGTCGGCCTCGACGCGCTGCCGCAGGGCCGCGAGCCGCTGGGCCTCGGGGCGGACGCCGGCCGGGCCGGACAGATCGGCGAGGGCGGCGCCCCGGAAGAGGCCGAGGGCCAGGCGGAGCAGGGTGGCGGCCTTCTCCGGGTCGCCGGCTTCGAGCTGGGCGCCCGCGTCCTGGACGTGGCGCTCGAAGACGTACAGGTCGATGTCCTCGGGGGCGGCGACGAGCCGGTAGCCGGGGCCGGGGGTGGAGGCGACGGCATCGCTGCCGATGGTCCGCCGGAGGCGGCCGACCAGGGCCTGGAGAGCGGCGGGGGCGTCCTGCGGCGGGGCGTCCCCGTACACGTCGTCGGCCAGCTCGGTGACGGAGGCGGCGCGTCCGCCGCGCAGCGCGAGGGCGGCGAGCAGCGCGCGCAGCCGGGCGCCGCCGAGGGGGAGGCGGGCGCCGCGGGGGTCGAGGGCCTCGGTGGTGCCGAGGATGAGATACCGCACCGGCTCATTGTGTCCGGCGGCACGGACGTACGCCTCGGGGTTTACCCGGGGGTGACCCTCGGATCCCGGCCGTCAGAACGCGCCGGTGTCGGGCTCGAAACTGAGCGGGTGGGGAAGCGGGACCACTGTCCCCAGCTTGTGGATGGACTTGTGACCGTAGTCGTCGCCGGACGGACCGGAACAGATGACGGCCAGCGCGTTCCTTCGAACGAGCGTGCTGTGGCGATTCGTCCGAGGGCGCCCCCTCAGGCGGGCAGCGACCTCGTCGCGGGAATCAGGGGGCCCTGGACCGCGCGGTGGGCGCGTGGTTCCGTCGTGTTCGTCCAGCAGGAGCCCCGGCGGGACATGAGGCGGCGGAGCCAGAGTTCGGTGGAGACGAGGTCGGCCAGGCCGTCCAGGGGGACGGGTTCGCCGTCGGCCGCCGCGCGGAGGGCCTCGCGGACCACACGGGCCTCGATCAGGCCCGCGTCGGCGAGCAGCGGGGCGTCGAAGAGGGCGATCAGGTGGGGGAGCGCCGCGCGCAGCCCCGCGCGCGTGGCGGCGGCCGGGACCGCCGGGTGGGGGGCGCCCCAGCCCGGGGGGAGGTCGTGGATGCCGGCGCCTGACAGGACCGTGCGCAGCACGCCCGCGCGTGCGTCCGGCTGGACCCGGAGGGATTCGGGGAGCTCCCGGCAGGCCCGTACGACCTGGTTGTCGAGGAAGGGGGCGTGCAGGCGCTGGCCGCGGATCTCGGCGGCCTGTTCCAGGACGCGGTGGTCGGCCGCCGCGCGCGCGAGGGCGGCACGCGCGCGTGCTTCGCCCGGGCGCTGGACGGAGGTCGGCAGGGTCGCCGCCCGGTTCAGGCGAACCGATACTTCAGCCAGCGCCTCCCCCGTCAGCCAGCGCGCCGCCGGACCCGGCCGCGACCAGGTCAGCGCGGAGAGGGACGCCTCCAGGGGGCCGAAGCCGTCCGGAGCCGTGCGGTTCGCCTCCAGGACCCGCTGGGCCGCCGCCTCCAGGCCCGTCCGGTACGGGGTGCGTGCCAGCTTCCGCGCCGCCCGGTACACGGTCAGGGGCACCAGGAGCGAGCCCGCCGAGGGGCCCGAGGCCTTGGCGAGCGCCGTCACGGGACGCACCAGGGAGCGGCGCCTGCGGTCCATCAGGAGGTCCGCGAGGCGCGCCGGGTGCGCGTCCAGGACCTGCTTGGCGCCCATGCCGGTGAAGTGGTCGGCGCTGCCGCCCGAGAGGCGCCTGCGGTGCCGTTCGGCCGTGACGAGCGAGGGACCCGGCTCGTCGGTGAGCGGCCCGTCGAGCGCGGCGTACGGGAGCGCCTCCTCGCCGCCCGCGACGACCACGTGGTGCAGGCGCGGGTCGGCCGCGATCTCCCCGGCCCGCTTCAGCTCGTCCTCTCGGTCCGAACCCGCGCGCGTGGCCAGGTCGTTGAAGGTGACGGCGAGCAGTCTCTCCCCCGCGCCCGTGCCGTGCCCGGTGATCGTGCCCGGCACCCCCGGGAGGCCCGCCGCGAGCAGCGCGAGCGTGCCCGAGGCGCTGCCGCCGGACAGGTCGGCGCCGATGCCGGGCGCCGGGCCCCCGCCCCGCGCCGCGCGCCGGTCGGCGGGCCCCATGCCGGGGACGGGGCCGGGGTCGGGGAGCGGGGTCTCCGGTGCGTGCCGGGGCGCGGTGAGCCGGGCGCGTACGGCTTCGACGAGGGCGTCCCTGACCCCTTCGACGGCCTGCCGGGGGTCGGCCTCGGCCGCCGCGACCGCGAGCGAGGCGACCTGCTCGTACCCGGTGATCTCCCGCGATCCCTCCCGCAGGATCAGCGCGTGCCCCGGCGGCACCCGCCGGACCCCCTCGTACGGGGTGGAGTCGCGCAGTGCCTCCGGGGTCTCCGGGCAGGCGAGCAGTGCGGCGAGATGGCCGATGTCGAGCTGGGCCTCGACGAGGTCGGCGAGCGGCAGGGCGGCGGTGGCGAAGGCGGTGCCGCCCGCCCACGGGGTGTGGAACACGGGCCGGGCGCCCGCGAGATCACCGGTGACGGTGACGCGGCGGCCGGCCTTGACGACCGCCGTGTAGCTGCCGGGCCAGGCCGTGAGATGCCGCAACGCGCCCCCGCGCGCGGTGAGCAGGCCGATCCGCAGTTCCTCGTCGCTCGCGGCGCAACAGCCGAGGACGGCGAGGCGGGTGTGGTCGTCGACGGCCACCACGCGCACCTCGTCGGGGCGCCAGTCGCCGACCGCCCACAGGGGATCGGGGTCACCCCAGAGGAGTTGCGCGCCGACCGGTTGCACCGTGCGCCCCTCGGTGGCGGCGGCCCGACCCGAGCTCGCGGAGTATGTCGCTCCGTAGCCGCCGTCCGCCGGGTGCGTCGCTCCGTAGCCGGGCTGCGAGCCGCCGTGACCGCGGTCGTAGGAGGCGCTCACCGATCCCGCCCGGGCCCCGGCCGTCGTTGCGAAGCTCGCGGCGACACTGCTCCAGCCCACCAGCCATCGCATCGGCGCCTCCACATCCGTTTCGGTGGGAGACATGCTGCCACGACAACGGCGCACGGGGCGGAGTCCGGGCGCACGCGTGCGAAAGCCGAATGCGCCCCTGGCATGGGCCAGTTGACCACCGGCGTCATTCGGCCAAATATCGACCCTCCCCGGCGGGGTTGGAACGCGCCCGGGGCATCTGCCCTCGCACACCGCTTCACACCGGCCACCGGCAGCCCGGGAGGCGCTCCCGCCTCCCGGCGCCGTCCGCCGCCCGCGGGGAATGGGGCGGCGGTATCCCCCAGCCCACTGGTCCGGGACACTGATCCCGGCCGAGCGGGCCGACCCACGCGATATTCATGGAAGCGCTCTCCCTGCCGCCCGGAGAGAGCGCACGGCCGGGCGCACGGCCACACGGCGGGAGCACGAGCCGGGCAGCCGGGCCCGACTGTCGGCCTTTCACACAACAATCTCGCCATACGGAACACCGCCCCTTAACGGTAGGGATGCGGCGAACTACGCTGTGTTTACGAATGCCGCACGCCTATGCCCGGCGTCGTGGCGGCCGTCTGGGTTGTCGAGGGGTGGCGTCATGTCCAGGGAGCAACGCGGGCCGAACGAAAAGCTCGGCACGGTTCTCGCCCTCGCGGGAATCAGCAACGCCGGGCTCGCCCGGCGCGTCAACGACCTCGGTGCACAGCGGGGCCTGACGCTTCGTTACGACAAGACCTCGGTCGCCCGATGGGTGTCCAAGGGCATGGTGCCGCAGGGCGCCGCCCCGCATCTGATCGCCGCCGCGATCGGGCAGAAGCTCGGCCGGCCCGTGCCGCTGCACGAGATCGGCCTCGCCGACGCCGACCCGGCGCCCGAGGTGGGGCTCGCCTTCCCGCGCGACGTCGGCGAGGCCGTGCGCTCCGCCACCGACCTGTACCGGCTGGATCTCGCAGGACGCCGGGCCGGCGGAGGCGGGATCTGGCAGTCGCTCGCCGGGTCCTTCGCGGTGAGCGCGTACGCGACTCCCGCGTCCCGCTGGCTGATAACCCCGGCCGACCCGTCCGTGGAGCGCGAGGCCCCACGAACCCCGGGAGCCGGCATCACGGTCGCGGGCGCGTCCTCGACGGGGACCGGGACCGCCGCCGCGGCCCCGCCGGAGTACGTGCGCGTGGGGCACAGCGACGTCGCCAAGCTCCGCGAGGCCGCCGAGGACGCCCGCCGGTGGGACTCCAAGTACGGCGGCGGGGACTGGCGTTCGTCCATGGTCCCCGAGTGCTTACGCGTGGACGCGGCCCCGCTGCTGCTCGCCTCGTACTCCGACGAGGTCGGCCGGGCCCTCTTCGGCGCGACCGCCGAGCTCACCCGGCTCGCCGGCTGGATGGCCTTCGACACCGGGCAGCAAGAGGCCGCCCAGCGCTACTACATCCAGGCGCTGCGGCTCGCCCGCGCCGCCGCCGACGTGCCCCTCGGCGGCTACGTCCTCGCCTCCATGTCCCTCCAGGCCACCTACCGGGGCTTCGCCGACGAGGGCGTCGACCTCGCCCAGGCCGCGCTGGAGAGGAACCGGGGGCTCGCCACCGCCCGCACCATGTCCTTCTTCCGGCTCGTCGAGGCACGCGCGCACGCGAAGGCCGGTGACGGGGTCGCCGCGGCGGCCGCGCTCAAGTCCGCCGAGGGCTGGCTGGAGCGCTCCCGGGAGGGCGACGGCGACCCGACCTGGCTGGGCTTCTACTCGTACGACCGGTTCTGCGCCGACGCCGCCGAGTGCTACAGCGATCTGAAGGCGCCGCGAGAGGTGCGCCGCTTCACCGAGCAGGCGCTCTCCCGGCCGACGGAGGAGTTCGTCCGCTCGCACGGACTGCGGCTCGTGGTCTCCGCCGTCGCCGAACTGGAGTCGGGCAATCTCGACGCGGCCTGCGCGGCGGGCACGCGCGCGGTGGAGGTGGCGGGACGGATCTCCTCGGCGCGGACGACGGAGTACGTACGGGATCTGCTGCACCGGCTCGAACCGTACGGGGACGAGCCCCGGGTGATGGAGCTGCGGGAACGGGCCCGACCGCTGCTCGTCGCGCCGGTGTGAGCGGGACGCGGGGCGACTCGGGAGCGTGACCTGCGTCTCGTGATGTCGCGCGAGGTTTCACGGGATTGTCAGTGGGCCAGTGCACTATCGGGGGTGGGAGGTGGCGCTGGTGTTTGACTGTGACGTGCTGGTGATCGGCGGCGGGATCGTCGGTCTGTCGACGGCGTACGCCCTGACGCGCGCCGCTCCCGGCACGCGGGTCACGGTCCTGGAGAAGGAGCACGCGCTCGCGCGCCACCAGACGGGGCGCAACAGCGGGGTGATCCACAGCGGGATCTACTACCGGCCGGGATCGCTCAAGGCCCGGTTCGCGGTCGAGGGCGCGGCCGAAATGGTCAAGTTCTGCGCGGAGTGGGACATTCCGTACGAGGTGACGGGCAAGCTCGTCGTGGCCACCGCGCGCGAGGAGCTGCCCCGGCTGCACGCGCTCGTGCAGCGCGGCAGGGAGAACGGCATCCCGGTGCGGGAGCTCGGCCCGGCCCAGATCAGCGAGTACGAGCCGCGGGTGCGGGGCCTGGCCGCGATCCACGTCGGCACGACCGGCATCTGCGACTACGGGGCGGTGTCGGAGCGGCTCGCCGAGTCCTCCGGGGCCCGGATCCTGTACGGGGCGGAGGTCACCGTCATCGACCGGCGCCCCTGGGGGGTCGCCGTGCGGACCGCGGACGGCCGGGTGGTGCGGGCGCGGGTCCTGGTGAACTGCGCGGGGCTGCACTGCGACCGGATCGCGCGGCTCGCGGGCGACGACCCGGGCATGCGGATCGTGCCCTTCCGGGGGGAGTACTACGAGCTGGCGGACCCCTCGCTCGTCCGGGGTCTGGTCTATCCGGTGCCGGACCCGGCGTTCCCCTTCCTCGGGGTGCATCTGACCCGGGGGATCGACGGCGGCGTCCACATCGGACCGAACGCGGTCCCGGCGCTCGCGCGGGAGGGGTACGGCTGGTCCGTCGTCCGGCCCCGCGAGCTGGCCGGCACGCTCGCGTGGCCCGGCTCCTGGGCGATCGCCCGGGCGCACTGGCGGTACGGGGCGGGCGAGCTGCGGCGGTCGGTGTCGAAGCGGGCCTTCACGGAGGCGGTACGGCGACTGCTTCCGGTGGTGGAGGAGTCGGACCTGCGGCGGGCGGCGCCGGGCGTACGGGCGCAGGCGGTGCTGCGGGACGGGACGCTGGTCGACGACTTCCTGATCAGGGAGGCGGCGCGCACGGTCCACGTCCTGAACGCGCCTTCCCCGGCGGCGACGGCGTCACTACCGATCGGCCGAGAGGTGGCGGGCCGAGCACTGGCCCTCCTGTAGCCGCAGTCCCTGCGGCCCGGCGCCCTCGCCAGGGCGGAGGTGGGGTGGGGCGCCGTAGAATCGGGGGCATTGTGTCTGAGCAGCCAGAGAACAGCGCGCCGCCCGTTGCCGCGTCCGCCGAGTCCGTACAGCCCGTCACTCAGCGGGGCAGTCAGAGGTTCGCGCCCGGCGAGGGGCCCCTGCCCGATCCCGCCGGGTCCCATCACGAGCGGCGGATCCGCAGCTTCCAGCCGCGCCGCAGCCGCGTCACCACCGGTCAGGCCGAGGCGCTGCTCAAGCGGTGGCCCGACTGGGGTCTCGACATCGACGGCAAGCGGGTCCTCGACCTCGGCGAGATGTTCGACGGGCTTCCCGTCGTCCTCGAGATCGGCTTCGGCATGGGCGAGGCGACCGCGCAGATGGCCGCCGCCGACCCCGGCACCGGCATCCTCGCCGTGGACGTCCACACCCCCGGCCAGGGCAATCTGCTCGGTCTCGCCGACCGGAACGGGCTGACCAACGTCCGGGTCGCCAACGGCGACGCGATCATCCTGCTCCGCGAGATGCTCGACAAGGACGCCCTCGACGGCTGCCGCGTCTACTTCCCGGACCCCTGGCCCAAGGCCCGCCACCACAAGCGGCGCCTCATCCAGCCCGAGTTCCTCAGCCTCCTCGCGACCCGGCTCAGGCCCGGCGGCGTGCTCCACTGCGCCACCGACTGGGAGCCGTACGCCGAGCAGATGCTGGAGGTGCTCTCCGCGCATCCGGACTTCGAGAACACCCGGGCCGACGGCGGCTTCGCGCCCCGCCCCGACTTCCGTCCCCTCACCCGCTTCGAGGGCCAGGGGCTGGACAAGGGCCACGTCGTGCACGATCTCCTCTTCCTGAGGAAGTGACCGAAGAAAGCCACCGGGGGCGCTAATCCTTCGCCCCGTGTCGGTGGGGGTCGTTAGGGTCGCTCACGTGTCCTACCCCGCCCCCACCGCAGCCGGCACCGCTCCCGTCCCCCACCGGGACACCGAGGAGCCGGCCTTCCCGGCCGCCGCCGACCGGTCCCAGTGGCGCTACCGGCCCCGCCGGGCCTTCTGGCGCAGCCGGCTGGTCCGGGCCGTCACCGTCATCACCGTGCTCGCGATCTGCGCCCTGTTCATCCTCGGGCTCGTCCGCGAGCAGACCGGCACCGAGGGCTTCCTCGTCGGCCTGGGCCTCGCGGTGCTCCCCGTACCGCTGCTGATGGCGGCGTTCCGCTGGCTCGACCGGGTCGAGCCGGGGCCGTGGAAGAACCTGCTCTTCGCGTTCGCCTGGGGCGCCTTCGCCGCCGCGCTCGTCGCGATCCTGGCGAACTCCTTCGCGGTCCGCTGGATCGCGACGGCCACCGCGGATCCCGCCTCGGCGGACACCCTCGGTGCGACGGTCGTCGCGCCCGTGGTGGAGGAGAGCGCGAAGGCCGCCGCGGTCCTGCTGCTCTTCCTCTTCCGCAGGAAGCACTTCGGCGGGCTCGTCGACGGTGTCGTGATCGCCGGGTTCACCGCGACCGGCTTCGCCTTCACGGAGAACATCCTCTACCTCGGCAACGCCTTCGGCGAGGACCAGGAGTTCGGCTCCACCGGCCTCGGCTCGGTGACCGCCGCGACCTTCTTCGTCCGGGTCGTGATGTCGCCGTTCGCGCATCCGCTCTTCACCGTGCTCACCGGCATCGGCTTCGGCTTCGCCGCCCTCGCGCCGCGCGGCAAGCGGCTCCGCCGGGTGCTGCTGCCGCTCGCCGGGCTGCTGCTCGCCATGAGCCTGCACGCCGCGTGGAACGGCTCGGCCACCTTCGGCGGCCCGCTGGCCTTCTACGCGGTGTACGGGGCGCTGATGGTCCCGGCCTTCGGCCTGCTGACCTGGCTCGCGGTGTGGAGCCGGCAGCGCGAGCTGCGCACGATATCCGGCGAGCTCCCGGCGTACGCGGCGGCCGGCTGGATCTCCCCCGCCGAGCCGCTCGCACTCTCCTCGATGCGCGCCCGCCAGCTGGCCCGCGCCTTCGCCGCACGTACGTACGGCCCGCCGGCCGCGCGGACCGTCGGCGAGTACGAGTCGTTCGCGACGACCCTCGCGTTCCTGCGGGACCGGGCCAGGCGCGGCACGGCCGGGCCCGACTTCCCGGTCCGGGAGCAGGAGCTGCTCCACCACCTGTGGCAGCGCCGGGAGGTCGCCTCTCCCGCCCTCACGTACGCGGCACGGGCGACGGGCCAGGTGTGGGCGCCGCCGCAGTACCTGGACTACGACGGCTTCAACCCGTACCGGAGCTGAGCGCCGGAGTCTGCGGACGTCCCGGACGCCGTGGGACGGCCGCACGGGCGCCGGGCATACGTACCGTCACTCCGGAAGATCGAACGGCGACGCCCCTTGCCCGGAAGCTGCCGGGCAAGGGGCGTGGCGCTTCAGGCCGACGCCTCCGTGAGGAGGGTCAGCTCCGCCTCCGTGAGCGTGAGCTCGGCCGCCGCGACGAGCGCCGGGACCTGCTCGACCGTACGCGCCGAGGCGATCGGGGCGGCCACGGTCGGGCGGGAGGCGAGCCAGGCGAGGGCGACGGTGGCGAGTTCCGCGCCGTGCGCCTCGGCGACGGTGTCGAGCGCGGAGAGCACGGCCCGGCCCCGCTCGGTGTCCAGGTGCCCGCCGGCCCCGGAGGCGCGGACGCTGTCGACGGTGGTGCCGGGGCGGTACTTGCCGGTGAGGAAGCCGGCGGCGAGGCCGTAGTACGGGACGGCGGAGAGCCCGGCCCGCTCGACGGTCTCCAGGAGGGGGCCCTCGTAGGTGTCCCGGGAGACCAGGTTGTAGTGCGGCTGGAGGGCCACGTAACGGGCGAGGCCCTCGGACTCGGCGAAGTCGAGGGAGGCGCGCAGACGCTCCGGGGAGATGTTGGAGGCGGCGACGGCCCGCACCTTGCCGTCCTTCACCAGCTGGTCGAGGGCGGTGACGATCTCTTCGACCGGGACGGACTCGTCGTCGAAGTGCGTGTAGTAGAGGTCTATGTAGTCGGTGCCGAGGCGGCGCAGGGACTCCTCGGCGCCCGCCTTGATGGTGGTGGCGGACAGCCCCTTGAAGTGGGGGTGGGCGCCGACCTTGGTGGCGACGACGACGTCGGCACGGTTGCCGCGCGAGGCGAGCCAACGGCCGATGACGGTCTCGGACTCGCCGCCCTCGTTGCCCTCGGCCCAGGCGGAGTAGACGTCGGCGGAGTCGACGAAGTTGCCGCCGGCGGCGGTGTACGCGTCGAGGACGGCGAAGGACTGCGACTCGTCGGCGGTCCAGCCGAAGACGTTGCCGCCCAGGGCGAGCGGGAAGACGTGCAGGTCGGAGCTGCCCAGCGGGCGGAGAGTGGTCATGGTCGACACAACCGTCCGCGCCGCCGGGCCTATTCCGTCACGTCCCGGGGACGAGCAGCGGGGTCAGAGGCTGAGGCCCTTGGAGCGGAGCCACTCCGCCGGGTCGAGGCCGGAGCCGCCGGGCGTGTGGACCTCCATGTGGAGGTGGGCGCCGGTGACGTTGCCGGTGGCGCCGACGCGGCCGATCGTCTCGCCGGTGCCCACGGTCTGGCCGGCGGAGACCGTCATGGACGACATGTGGGCGTACCAGATCTCGGTGCCGTCCTCCAGCTCCAGGACGACCCGGTAGCCGTACGAGCCGGACCAGCCGGCCGACTTGACGGTGCCGCCGTGGACCGCCTTGAGCGGGGTGCCGGTGGGGGCGGCGAAGTCGAGGCCGGTGTGGTAGCCGGAGGACCACATCGAGCCGGACTGCATGTAGGTGGCGCTGAGGCTGTACGAGGAGAGCGGCAGCGTGTAGCTCGCGGCGAGCTTGGCGAGGCGCTCGGCCTCGGCCGCCGCCTCGGCCTTCGCCTTGGCCTCGGCTTCCGCCTTCGCCTTGGCTTCCGCCTCGGCCTTGGCCTTCGCCTCGGCGGCCGCCTTCTCCGCCGCGTCGGCCTTGGCCGCGGCCTCCGCGGCCGCCTTCTCGGCCGCCGCCTTCTCCGCCGCGGCCTTGTCGGCGGCGTCGGCGGAGGCCTGCTGCTGCTCGGCCTGCTGGAGGATGCGGGCGCGCAGGGCCTCGCCGGCGTCGCCGGTGGCGGCCTTGGTGGCCTGACCGTTCCGGCTGGCCAGGGATGCCTGCGTCACCTGCGTGGTCTTCGTGCCCTGCTCGTCGTCGACGGTGGCGTACGTGGCGACGGTGAGCGGGTTCGGATTGGCGCGGGCCGCGGTGACCGTCTCGTGGGTCTCCTCGGGGAGGAGGTCACCGACACCGGGGAGGTCGTGGGCGTCCGGCAGGTGGAGGTCCGCGAGGTCGGGAAGGTCCGGGAGCGAAATGGCGACCGGGGGCTTCTCCTGCGCGGTGGCGAGACCGCCGGCGCCGACGGCCGCGATCACACCGACACCGAGAACGGTGGAGGAACGGGCGAAGTTGGAGCGCTGCTTGACCACACGGTGCCGGCCGCCGGAGCGGCTCTCGGCGCGGAGGGAGCCCTCGGTGGGGTTCCACTCGGTGTCCGGAGCGGCAGGACCCGCACCACCACCGAAGGCATCGAAGGGGGCTTCGGGTGCGGGAGTGTTGGACGCCACGGGGGCGCGCTCCTTTCCTTCCTTCTCGCCTACCGGGTTAGCTGACGGGTTCGGAGCAGGAAGGTCTCCTACGGGCTCGTCGCACAGGTGCGAAGGGCCCGATTCACCCCAAGTAGTGGTTCCCCGGTTCCTTTTCAGGATTCGGCGCGTGCGCACGGTGCCGCCTCTTGCGACGGCTGGGACGACCGCGCTGCGTTATCGAACGTTAATAGACAGGGGGTCCCGATTCCAAGCTGTTCCTCTTGATCATTCATTGAATTGAGGGGGAATGGCCCGAGTTGACCCCCCTTCAGTAAGGGATGCCGAAACCCTCGCGATCTGACGTTATGTCAATTGTTATCGCAGTGACACCTCGTGACTACGGCCGGTGACCGGGCTCGCCCCGCGGCTCTCCGGGCCCGCCCGGCGGCACCACCGGCATCGTCCGCCGCCGCTCCGGCTGCCCCGCCGCCGGACGGCTCAGCGCGAGCAGCGCCATGTCGTCCGTCGACCCGCCGCCCGTGTGCAGCCGTACGTCGTCCACGAGGGCGTCGAGCAGTTCCTCGGGCCCCGGGAAGATCGCTCCCGCCAGCCGCTCCCCCGGGTCGTAGAAGACACCCGCCGGGTTCCGCGCCTCCGAGAGGCCGTCGGTGTAGAAGAGCAGCGTCGCGCCCGGCGGGTACGGCCGCGCCTCGGCCCGGTCCGGCCACGACGCCAGCTCGCCCATGCCGAGCGGCAGCGCCGGCTCGCCCGGCTCCAGCGTGTCGAGACGCCCGTCCGCGTACAGCATCAACGGGGGCGGATGCCCGCGGTTGACGACCCGTACGAAACCGTCGAAGGTGCCTCCCCCGTCGCCGCGCGGGATCTCGGCCAGCACGGCCGTGGTGAACCCCTCGAAGGCGTCGAGCCCGTGCCGACGGGTGCCCTCCCGGGCGAGGGCCCGTTCGAGGCGCTGCGCCACGCCCTCCAGGGTCCGCTCCTGCTCGGCCGCCTCCCGGAACGCCCCGATGACGATGGCGACGGCCTCGACCGCGTCCATCCCCTTGCCCCGGACGTCGCCGACCACCAACCGCACCCCGTAGGGGGTGTCCTGGACGGCGAACAGGTCACCGCCGATGAACGCGTCCGCCTGCGCCGCCTCGTAACGGGCCGCGCACTGCAGCCCGCCGATCCGCTCGTCGGGCATCGGCAGGACCGCCTTCTGCGCGGTCTCCGCGATGACCCGCGCCGAGGCCAGCCGCTCGCCGCTGCGGCGCACGACCCGGTTGATGAGCAGCGCGAGCGCGGAGACCGTGAAAACGGTCAGGGTCTCCGTCAGGGACGGGATGTCGGAGATCGTGCGGTTGTAGAGGTGCAGCCCCACGGAGGCCAGGACGGCGGCGAACCCGGTGAGGAGCGTGGTGAGGGTGGAGAAGAAGGGCGCGGCGATCAGCGGGGCGGCGGAGAAGAGCGGCGCCGCCGTGTAGGTGGCCGGTGTCAGCAGGTCGAAGAAGACACCGCCCAGGATGATCAGCGGCGGCAGGGCGCGGATGAACCTCCGGGCGCCCCCGTAAGGGCGACGGCCGTTGCCGCCCCGACGCTCGCCGCCCACTCCTAGGGGGTGCCCCACCTGTGCTCTCCTGCCCGGTCCGTACCCGGCCGCGGCCCGTACCGCGCCCTCCCAGGGTCGCCGCCGCCGAACGGGGCGGCGACTCCCACGGGGCCGACTGGCGTACGGAGCGGGGCGGGCCGGGACCGGACAGGCCGGGGCGGGACCGGGCCGGTCCCGGGCCGGACCGGGGCACGCGCGCGTAGCGGCCCCCGGGACCGGGCGGGGCCGGAGCCGGGGGCACGCGCGCGGAGTGGGGCCGGAGCGGGCAGGGGGCTCAGTCCGTGGCAGCCCCCTCGGCCAGCCGCCCTCCCCTCGCCAGCAGCGCCATCGCGGCCGCGCACACCAGCCCCACCGCGCACAGCGCGAGCCACGGCACCGCCGACCACCCGGTCACGTCGAGCAGCGCGCCCGTCCCCAGGTTCCCGAGGGTGATCCCGATCCCGCACACCGTGTTGTAGAGCCCGTAGTGGGTGGCCACCCAGCGCCCCCGGGACAGGGCGACGACGGTGTCCATCTCGTACGGGTAGAGCACGGCGTTCGCGACGGCCAGGACCGCCGCGCACAGCAGCAGCCCCACGAGCCCCCGGCCGAGGACGGCCGGGAGCAGGAAGGCCCCGCCCATCAGGGCGAGCCCGAGGACCAGACACCGCTCCCGGCTCAGCCGCCGCTTGCACCAGGCGGTGATCCGCAGCTGCCCGGCCAGCGCGACCAGGGCGGAGACGACGAAGAGCGCCGTCGTGGGCCCCGTGCCGCCCGCGGCGAGCGGCAGCGCCAGATAGACCTGGAAGGACAGCACGTACGAGCCGGTCATCGCGAGCGAGAAGAGCCAGAAGGTGCGGTGGGAGAGCACCGTGCGGAACTGCCCGCGTTCCTCCTTCCCCCTGGCGGCGGCCCCCGAGGTGGGCATGTACCGGAGCTGTACGAGGGTCAGCCCGGCGAACAGCACCGCCGCCACCACACACGTCAGCCGGAACGACACCCCTGTCAGGGCCACCCCGACGAGCGGCCCGAGCAGGATGCCCGCCTGGTAGTAGACGTTGAACAGCGCGAAGGCCTCGACCCGGCGCTCCTCCCCCGCCTCCGCCGCGAGGCAGGCCCGTACGGCGGGGTTGAACAGCGCCCCCGCGAGGCCGGTCGCCAGCGAGGCGGCGATCAGCATCGGCAGCGACTGTGCGAACGCAAGCGCCCCGAAGCCGACCGTCCGCAGCGCACAGCCCGCCACGATGAGCGGCTTGAAGCCGAGCCGGTCGGCGAGCGCCCCGCCGACGAGGAACATGCCCTGCTGCGAGAGGTTCCGGGCTCCGAGGACGAGCCCGACGGCCCAGGCCGCCATGCCGAGCCCGTCCGCGAGGTGCGCGGCCAGGTACGGCATGAGCATGTAGAAGCCGAGGTTGATGGTGAGCTGGTTGAGGAAGAGGAGCCGTACGGCCGGTTCGAAGCTACGGCTCTGCTTCCAGACGCCTCCCTTGGGAGGCGCTGCCGTCGTGGTCAACGCGCCGACCCCGTCCGGTCGATGACCTTGCGGGTCCAGCCGCTGACCGTGTCGGCGGAGACGTACCCCGCCGGATCCTCCCGTACGGGCCCGTCGAGGAGGCCGTGGGCCGCGCAGAACTCGTCGTTGAAGACGGTGTCGAAGTACCGCTGCGGCCCGTCGGGGAAGACGGCCGCGATCCGCGTCCCGCGCGGCCGGGTGCGGGCCAGCCATCCGGCGACCAGCGCGACCGCGCCCACGCTCCAGCCGCCCGTCGCGAACTGACGCGAGGCCAGGCGGCGGGCCGCCCGTACCGCCTCCGCGGGGCCCACCCAGTGGATCTCGTCGAAGGCGCCGTGGTCCACGTTGCCCGGGTGGATGGAGGAGCCGAGGCCGCGCATCAGTCGCTCCCCGGCCGGCAGGCCGAAGACGGTGGAGCCGACGGAGTCCACGCCGACGAGTTCGAGGGCGGGGCTGCTGGTGGAGCGCAGGGCCCGGGAGATGCCGGCCGAGTGGCCGCCGGTACCGACGGCGCAGACGAGGACGTCGATCCGGTCGAGCTGCCCGGACAGCTCGGCGGCGAGCCCCGCGTACGCGTCGGGGTTGTCGGGGTTCCCGTACTGGTTGGGCCACCAGGCCCCGTCGAGGCTCACGAGCAGCTCGGCGACCCGGTCCATCCGGGCCTGCTGCCAGCCGCCCTCCGGGCTCGGCTCGCGTACGACATGGACCTGGGCGCCGTGGGCGACGAGCATCCGCTCGACGATCGGCTCCAGACCGGGGTCGGTGACGACGTGCACCGGATGCCCGTGGAGCACCCCGGCGAGGGCGAGTCCGAGGCCGAGGGTCCCGGAGGTCGACTCGACGATCGGGGCGCCGGGCCGCAGCTCACCGCGGCGGCGGGCCTGTTCGACCATGTAGAGGGCGGCGCGGTCCTTAATGCCGCCGAAGTTGAAGCCTTCGAGCTTGGCCCAGTAGCCGTCGTCCGTGCGGAGGACGGGAGTGTTGCCGACGGTCTGCTCGGCGACGGGCAGCAGGCTGCCGGACAGCAGGTTGTTCATGGGTGGCATGTCCTTGGGGTTGGCACGCGGAAAGGGACCTGGTCACGCGAGGGCGAGACCCGGCTCAGTTCCGGTCCACTCCGAGGGCGATGAGCAGCCGGCCCGGCTCGGGGCCGGGTCCCGCCCTGCCCCGGACACAGCGCGCGCGGGGATCGGTGCGGAGGTCGGCCGCGTACGGCAGGAGTACGGCTCCGCCCGCGTCCGGGGCGGCGAGGGGCGCGGCGGAGGCCTGCGCGGGGAGATGGGCGTCGAAGGACCACGTCTCTCCGGGCCGCTCGCAGCCGTGCGGCGGCGCGGGGGCCGAGACGAGGGTCGCGGAGCCCGAGGGGGGCAGCACATGGCCGTGCGAGCCGTGGCAGACGCTGACGAGGAGGGTGAGGAGCGCGAACAGGACGGGCAGGGCGAGGACGGCGGGCGCCCGCCGTCGTACATCACCCCTACGCAAGTCACTCATGGTGCGCGTGACACTACGGTGGGACAACGCGCACCCGCAAAGAGGCGGGCACGGTTTTGGCCACCGTTTACTTCAGACAGCCGGGCCTTCAGACAGCCGGGCCTTCGGACAGCCGGGCCGGAGGCGCTACAGGTTCCGCTCGGCGTAGATCTCCATCGCGTCCCGGACGAGGACGGCGGTGCCCTCACCGTGCTTGTCGTAGTTCGCGGTGAAGCGCGGGTCGTCGACGTACATGCGGCCTAGGCCGATCACGTACTCCTTGCTCGGGGTCGTGGTGGTGGACAGCCACGCGACCTGGCGCCGCGCGATGGCCTGCACCTCGTCGCTGCCTGCGGTGAGGCCGTCCTTGAGCGCCTGCGCGAAGTCGCGGGCGATGCCGGCCTGCTCGTCCATGAACGCCTTCTTCTGTGCGGCGGTGAGCGAGCGCCACCACCGGTCGCCCTTCTCGTACGCGTCGCGACCCCAGCGCTCGGTGACCTCCTCCTCGTACACCGTGTGGTCGAAACCGTCGAACACTTCGTCGGCCATGAGTTCTTCTCCGTTCTCGGTCTTGTGAAGAGTGGTCCGCACCGATGCGATCCGGCGTCCGATGCGCTCGCGCTCCTGTTCCAGGAGGGCGAGATGGGTGCGCAGGGCGGCGGAGGTGTCCCGCTGCCCCGCGAGGACCTCGGCGATGGCGGGCAACGAGAGCCCCAGCTCGCGCAGCAGCAGGATCCGCTGCAGCCGCACGAGCGCCGCCTGGTCGTAGTACCGGTAACCGTTCGCGCCGATCCGGCTCGGCTCCAGCAGTCCGCGGTCTCCGTAGTGCCGGAGGGTGCGACTGGTGGTGCCGGCCTTCTTGGCGATCTCTTGGATCGACCACTCCATACCGAGAACGCTAAATCTTGACGTCGCGTAAAGGTCAAGCCCGAAGGACGGCAACACGACGAAGGCCCGGATCCAGTGACTGGATCCGGGCCTTCGTTTGCTACTGAGTAGCGGGGACAGGATTTGAACCTGCGACCTCTGGGTTATGAGCCCAGCGAGCTACCGAGCTGCTCCACCCCGCGTCGGTAAACACGACTCTACGGCATGACCGGGGCGATCACGAAATCGGTTTACGTCAGCACCCGCAGTCGTCGGAGTCGACCGGCGCCGTGAGGGGGTCCGCGGCCTTCTCCGCGGGGCCCTCCCACGTCTCATACGCAAAGCCCTCGCGCACCCAGTACTCGAAGCCGCCGAGCATCTCCTTCACCTGGAAGCCCAGCTCGGCGAGGGCCAGCGCGGCGCGCGTGGCGCCGTTGCAGCCGGGGCCCCAGCAGTACGTGACGACCGGCACGGACCGGTCGAGCAGCTGCTCGGCCTGCTCGGGGATGAGCGCGGTCGGCAGGTGGATCGCGCCGGGGACGTGCCCCTGGTCCCAGGAGGCGGTCGACCGCGAGTCGATCACCACGAAGCCCGGGTCGGCGCCGTCGGCGGCCGCGGCGGCCAGCGTGGAGGCCACGTCGGAGACATCGGCGTGGAAGGCGAGGCTCGCGGAGAAGTACGCGGCCGCGGCGGCGGGAGAGGCCGCCGGGGCGCGAAGTACGGGGTTGACCTGCGGCGTTGTCGTCGTCATGGTGATCAATCTACGGACGAAGATCACCGTGCTGAAGTGATGATCCACGGTGGTCGGGGGCATCGACCGGTGAATCCCGGGCGTTCGCCAAGGGACGGCGTGGATCTCACGCATCGGGACTGCGAGAGCCGCCGTCACCGCTTCCGCCACCGCCGCGCCGGTGTCACATCGACGCGGTTCCATCCGTCATGAGGACATGACGGGACGCGAACGGGGAGATCGACGAGTGGACAGGGACCGCGAGAACCACACCGACAAGGACCTGCTGGCCCGGCGCTTCGAGGCCGACCGGGGGCACCTGCGGGCGGTGGCCTACCGGATGCTGGGCTCGCTCAGCGAGGCCGAGGACGCCGTCCAGGAGGCCTGGTTCAAGCTCAGCCGCAGCGACGTCAGCGCGGTGGAGAACCTCAGCGGCTGGCTGACCACCGTCGTCGGCCGGGTCTGCCTCGACATGCTCCGCTCGCGCGGCTCGCGCCGCGAGGACCCGCTGGAGTACTACGTCCCCGACCCGATCGTCCGGGTCGCCGACACCACCGACCCGGAGCACGCGGCCGAGGTCACCGAGTCCGTCGGCCTGGCGCTCCTCGTCGTCCTGGAGACCCTGGGACCGGCGGAGCGGCTCGCGTTCGTCCTGCACGACATGTTCGCCGTCTCCTTCGACGAGATCGCGCGGATCGTCGACCGCACCCCGACCGCCACCCGCCAGCTCGCCAGCCGCGCCCGCCGCCGCGTGCAGGACGCCACCCCCGCCGCCGGGCCCGACGCGCGCCGCCAGCGGGAGATCGCCGACGCCTTCCTCGCCGCCGCCCACGGCGGCGACTTCGAGGGGCTGCTCGCCGTCCTCGACCCGGACGTGGTGCTGCGCGCGGACGGCGGCAGGACCCTCGCGGCCGTCTCCAAGGTCGTCCGGGGCGCCGAGGCCGTCATCTCGCAGGCGCTCACCTACGCCAAGTTCCGTACGGGAGCACTGCGGATGGTCGTCAACGGCGCACCCGCGGTCCTGTCGGTCTCCAACGGACGCCCGGCCGCACTCATGTCGTTCACCATCTCCGGGGACCGGATCGTCGGGCTCCAGATCCTGGCGGATCCGGAGCGGCTCGCCGCGCTCGACCTCTCGGAGGAGGACCTGGCCCGCGCCACGTACTGACGCGGCCGGGACGCGTACCCCTGACGCCCGGTCACTTCCCCCTGGCGGCCGTCAAGGAGGCCCCGGCCGCCAGGGAGACGGCGGCGCTCGCGATGCCGAGGACGGCGCCCGCGGCGACATCACCCGGGTAGTGCACCCCGGTGTGGACGCGGGAGTAGCCCACGGCCATCGCCAGGATCTCCAGGGGCACGGCCGCCGGAGGCAGCACCACGCCCACGGCGGTGGCGAAGGCTACCGCCGACGCGGTGTGCCCGGAGGGGAACGAGGCCGAGTCCGGCATCGGCACATGGCGGCCCACCACGACGCGGGCCGCCTCCCTGTCGGGCCGCGGCCTGCGGACGAGACGCTTGCCCAGCAGGTTGGCCGTGGCCGAGGCGACGGCGATGGCCCCGAGGCCGGCGAGGGCCGCACGGCGGGGCCGCCCGGGCACCAGGGCGAGCGTGGCCGCCACGGCGAACGAGATCTTGGAATGGTCGGCCGCGTTCGAGAGCCTGCGGAATGCCGAGTCGAGCGTGGGCGTGGGGGTGGCCGCCACGGCGGCGTACACGGCCCCGTCGATCGCCCTGAGGTCCCTGAGGACGGCCCGGACGGGGTTCGTGGTCGTGGTGGTGGTCGGCGTCGTCCCGGTCATGTGCCGCTAGCTCCTCGGGGAGGGTTGGAAGGCGATTTCGGTGATGCGCCGCCAGTCCATGGGCGGCCGGGGCTCGATGACGCCGGGCCGGTGGCGCGGCACGAGGACCCGTAGGGCTCGGGGGCGGAGGGTGCAGACCACGGGGGTGGGCAGGGTCAGCGCCTCACCGTCCACGGCGACGGCGATGGTCCCGTCCGAGCTCCCGGCCGGTCCCGCACCCGGCGCCGGGGCCTTCCCCGTCACCTCGACGCGAGCGGCCGTCAGGACGTTCAAGCCGGCCGACTGGGTGCCCCGTACGGCCATCTCGGCGGCCTGTGCGGCCCCGTCGACGCGGATGGCGATCACCCCGAGCTCGCCGCCGTCCAGGCGCGGTCTCCGGGCAGCGGCGGCCCCGAACGGATCCGGCGCCGCGTACGAGTTGTTGCTGACGAGGAGGGCCTGCTGCGCGGGCAGCCGGAGGCCGTCGGCGGTGGCGTCGAGACGGTCGCCCTCACCGCCCTGGAGCAGGTCGGGCAGGACGTCGACGGCGGTGCCGGCCTTGGCGTCGCGGTACTCGGGGCGCTGGACGACATCGGCGTACACACCGAAGGAGACGGTGTTGACGAAAGCCCGCCCGGAGACCGAGCCGAGGTCGACGCGGAGTTCCTCGCCGTCGACGAGGGCGTCGAGGCAGGTGGCCGGGTCGGCGCGGTCGAGGCCCAGGTCGAGGGCGAAGTGGTTGCGGGTTCCGGCGGAGATGACGAGGAACGGCAGGTCGTGCTCGGCGGCCACGGCGGCGACGAGCGCCTGCGTGCCGTCGCCGCCGGCCACCCCGAGCAGGTCGGCGCCGTCGGCGACGGCCTGCCGGGCGAGCGCGGCGACATCGGTCTCGACGGACGGGTCGATGACGACGACCCGGGCGCCCAGCTTCTCGGCGCGCTCGACGAGGCGGAAGCGGGCGACCTTCCCGCCCCCGGACTTCGGGTTCATGATCAGCACGGGCCGCTGCGGCCGGGGCCGCCGCTCCCCGCGTACGAGGCCGGCCCGCGCACCCCGCCCGTTGCCGTCCAGGTCCCGGAGACGCCGCAGGGCGGCCCGCGCGCAGAGCAGCGCCACGCTCCACAGCCCGACGGCGGTGAGCGCGGTCAGCCACAGTCCCCAGACGACGTACAGGACGAGGACGAGGAGGGGCGCGGCGACGGCGAGCAGCGCGCCGAACACCCGCAACGGCCCGCGGTGGGCGAGGAACCACCAGATGCCCACGGCCGAACAGGCGAGCCCCAGGAGCGCGCTCACGAGGACGAGCAGCCCGCCGGCGCCGAGCCCCGTCAGCAGCAGCAGCACCGTCGCCGCGGCCGCACCGAGGGCCCACCGGGCCAGGGTCCGGGCCTCCCCCATCGGATCACCGGATCCGTTCACCGTCATGGTCCCCACCTCCACGCTCAGCGTCCATGCTCCAGATTCCCCCACGGTCCCGCACGCCGTGCCCGGGAACGATGAAGCGCCCCGACCGGTCGAGACCGGTCGGGGCGCTTCTCGGCAGTCGGGAGGTCGCAACCCCCCGCCCGCCACACGTAGGCCGTGTGGGACTCGAACCCACAACCAACGGATTAAAAGTCCGCTGCTCTGCCAATTGAGCTAACGGCCCGTGGACAAGCACACCCGTGCAGCATAGCCCGAGAGATCCCCCGAACCGATCGGGTATCCGACACGGCGTGGATCAGTCGCCGGAACAACGAGCAGGGCCCGTACATCACCGAAGTGCTGTACGGGCCCTGCTCAGCTGTCAGGTCAGTCGACCTCAGTCGTTGCGCTTCCAGCGCGGCTTGTCGTCACGGCGGGCGAAGGAGCCGCCCGTCGAGCCGGCCGAGCCGGTGCCGCGGTGGTCGTCACGACGGCCGTACGGGCGGTCGCCACCACCGGCGCGGAAGCCGCCGGCGGGGCGGTCGTCGCGACGGTCGCGGTTGAACGGACGGTCGCTGCCACGGTGGCCGCCGGCCGGACGGTCGTCACGGCGCTCGAAGGAACGGCCGCCGCGGTCGTCACGGTTGAAGCCACCGGAGGGGCGCTCGTCACGACGGAAACCACCGCTGGACGGACGGTCGTTGTCGCGGCGGAAGCCACCACGGTCGCCACCACGGTCGTCACGGTTGAAGCCACCCGACGGACGGTCGTCACGACGGAAGCCACCGGACGGACGGTCGTTGTCGCGGCGGAAGCCACCACGGTCGCCACCACGGTCGTCACGGTTGAAGCCACCCGACGGACGGTCGTCACGACGGAAGCCACCGGACGGACGGTCGTTGTCGCGGCGGAAGCCACCACGGTCGCCACCACGGTCATCGCGGTTGAAGCCACCCGACGGACGGTCGTCACGACGGAAGCCACCGGACGGACGGTCGTTGTCGCGGCGGAAGCCACCACGGTCGCCACCACGGTCACCGCCACGGAAACCACCGCGGTCGCCGCCACGGTCGCCGCCGCGGTCGTCGCGGTTGAAGCCGCCACGGTCACGACGCTCGTAGTTGCCCCGCTCGTCGCGGGCCGGACGCTCCTCGCGGCGCTGCTCCTCGGCGCGGGCGGCACGCTCGGCCTCGACGGCGGCGGCCGCGACCTCGGCCTCGGCGGCCTCGGTCACCTCGGCCACGGCGGCCTCGGGGTCCTCGCCACGCTCACGGGCGGCGCGGGCCACCAGACGGTCGGCCTCCTCGCGGAGCTCGACCGCGCGGCGCTGCAGGCGCTCCAGCTGCTTGGTCAGGTCGACGACCTCGCGCTCGGCCTGCTTGGCCGAGTTGTTCGCCGAGTCGGCCTGGACCTCGGTCAGCGACCGGGCGCCGGTGATCTCGGCGACCTCGGGGTCGAACGCGCCGGCACCGCCGACGATGTGGCGCGAGGCGTCGACGCCCGCGTCCTCCATCAGACGGAAGATCTGGCGGCGCTGGTGCGGCAGGGCCAGGGAGACCACGACACCGGAGCGGCCGGCACGGGCGGTACGGCCCGAGCGGTGCAGGTAGTCCTTGTGGTCGCCGGCCGGGTCCACGTTGAGGACCAGGTCGATGCCGTCGACGTGGATGCCTCGGGCGGCGACGTCGGTGGCGACCAGGGCGTTGACGTAGCCCTTCTTGAAGTCCTCGAGGACGCGGGTACGGGCGCCCTGCGTCATGCCGCCGTGCAGGGCGTCGGCCTTGACGCCCGAGTCCTGGAGCTGCTCGGCGATACGGTCGGCGCCCAGCTGCGTACGGACGAAGATGATCGTGCGGCCCTTGCGGGCGGCGATCGCGGCCGTGACCGGCGCCTTGTCCTTCGGCTTCACGACGAGGACGTGGTGGGTCATGGTGGTGACGTTGCCCTGGGCGCTGTCGACCTCGTGCGTGACGGGGTCGGTCAGGTAGCGCTTGACCAGGGTGCCGATCTCGTTCTCCATGGTGGCGGAGAAGAGCATGCGCTGGCCGCCGCCGGGGATCTGGTCGAGCAGCTCGGTGACCTCGGGCAGGAAGCCCAGGTCGGCCATCTGGTCGGCCTCGTCGAGGACCGCGATCTTCACGTTCTCCAGGGAGCAGGCGCCGCGGTTGATGATGTCGCGGAGACGGCCCGGGGTGGCGACGAGGACGTCGACGCCGCGCTCCAGGGCGTAGATCTGGTTGCCCATGGAGGTACCGCCGCAGACGACCTTCATCTTGAGGCCGAGCACGTCGCCGTAGGGCTGGAGGGCGTCCGCGACCTGCATCGCGAGCTCACGGGTCGGAGTGAGGATGATGCCGCGGGGCTTCTTCTTGTCGGTGTGGCCGCCGGCCAGACCGGCCAGGAGCGGCAGACCGAAGGAGAGCGTCTTGCCGGAGCCGGTACGGCCACGGCCCAGGATGTCCTTGCCGGCCAGGGCGTCCGGGATGGTCGCCGCCTGGATCGGGAAGGGGGTGGTGACGCCGTTCTGCGCGAGCTTGCGCACGACGCCGTCCGGCAGACCGAGGTCGCCGAAGGTGATGGTGGGCTCGGAGGGCTCCTCGACGGAGTCGTCCGAGTCGGTGTCGATGCTGTCGAGGGCGTCGACGAGGTCGTCGGCGTCGATGTCGGCGTCGAGGATGTCGGCAGCGTCGAGGACGGCCGTCTCGACGATCTCGGTGGCCTCTACGGCCTCGACGATCTCGTCGTTCTCGGGCATGACGGCGTGGTCAGAACTGAAAATGGACATGCGAAATGCGAAACCTTCCGGAGTCTCGGCACGCGCCCGTCAACTCCGTGATTTCGCAAACGACCGCCTCAATGCGGTCAGCCACGGCTAGGGAGAGTACGCGCCACACGGCGCTCTTCTGTGTCGGCGCCGGGCAATGGGATCAAACGATCTACCACCATACGCACTCTCCCTCACCTATGGCAAATCGGACTCCGTCACACCGGTCCGACCTGCGGAGACGCCACTGGCTCCGGGGGCGCGCCCGGCCCGTCCGCCGCACGCATCGCACCCATCTGGGTGTCGGCTCCGGGCGTCGGCGGATCGGTCGGGTTGGAGGTCGGTTCCGGCGTCGGCTCGGGGGTCGGGTTCGAGGTCGGCTCCGGCGTCGGCTCGGGGGTCGGCACGGTCGGCTCCGGCGTCGGTGTGACCTCGCCGCCGCCCGGACCGCCGGAACCGCCGCCGTTCGCCCCGCCGCCGTTCCCGCCGCCCCCGCTTCCGTTGCCGCCGCCGTCACCGCCGCCGTTCCCGGCGGAGCCACCCGCACCGCCGCCCGGGCCGCCGTGGCCGCCCGTCGGCTGCGGCTTCGACGGGGCCGCGGGGCCGCCCGGGACCTCCACCGGCAGCACCGCACCGGGAGAGGGCTTGGCCGTACCCGAGGGCGAGCCGCTCGGCACCGGGGACTCCGTACCCGCGCCGGCCACGTCCGGGCCACCCGCGTCCGGCCGGCCGTTCCACGAGCCGCCGTCGCCGCCCGGGAGACCCGCGCCGCCGCCACCGGACTCGGTCGCCACGCCCCGCTTCCCGCCGGACGCGCCGGGCGAGGGCTTCGCCCCCTCGTCGCTCACACTCATACAGCCGCTCAGACCGGCACAGGCCGCGACGGCCAGCGCGGTGGCGGCCCATCTCACCGGGGTGGGCAAATGGCGCACGGGGGCACCTCCAGGACACAACAGGCAGGAACGGAACGCGTTGCACTGCCCAACTCCCTTGGCGCCACAAGGGACACGCCCCAGCCGGTCCGAGCGTCGGCCCGGCGGCAGGCTCAGCCGTAGCCCAGCGCGTGCAGCCGCTCGTCGTCGATGCCGAAGTGGTGGGCGATCTCGTGCACCACGGTGATCTCGGTCTCCGCGACCACGTCCGTGCGCGACTCGCACATCCGCAGCGTCGGCCCCCGGTAGATCGTGATCCGGTCCGGCAGCACACCGGCGTACCACTCACCGCGCTCGGTCAGCGGCGTCCCCTCGTACAGCCCGAGCAGCTCGGGATCGTCGGAGGGAGGCTCGTCCTCCACGAACACCGCGACGTTGTCCATCAGCCGCGTCAGCTCCGGCGGAATCCGGTCCAGGGCCTCGGCGACAAGCTCTTCGAACTCCTCGCGCGTCATCTCCAGCACGCGCCCATTGTCCCCCTGCCGGAAACCGTTTTGGCGATAGCGCCCGCCATCCCATATGCTTCTCACGTCCCCGACGCGCTGAGAAGCGCCCAGGTGAGCCCCTAGCCCTCATCGTCTAGTGGCCCAGGACGCCGCCCTTTCAAGGCGGTAGCACGGGTTCGAATCCCGTTGGGGGCACGTAGTACCGTGTGCGAGACTAGTGATCGCGCACAAGCTTGGCTCTGTGGAGCAGTTGGTTAGCTCGCCACCCTGTCAAGGTGGAGGTCGCGGGTTCAAGTCCCGTCAGAGTCGCTGAAGCTGGAAACAGCTTCGTGGCTGGGTAGCTCAGTTGGTACGAGCGATCGCCTGAAAAGCGATAGGTCGCCGGTTCGACCCCGGCCCCAGCCACAAACAGAAGGCCCCGTTCGAAAGAACGGGGCCTTCTTCGTGTGTCTGCACGCGGAGATACCTACGGGGAGGAGGCCGGCGCCCCCTCCCCGTACCGTCAGGCCTCCTCGCGTTCCCCCGAACGGCTCCCCCGCCTCGCCCGCAGCGCGAGCACCAGCGCCACCACGGCCACCACCGCGACCAGCAGCGCCCAGTCCGGCACCGCCCGGCCCAACGAGGCCACCCGCTGCTCCACCGCGAACGAGTCGTCCACCGACAGCAGGCCCGGCAGCGCGGTCGTCCCGTCGAAGACCAGGAAGAGCGTGCCGAGGGCCACGAAGAACAGGCCCGAGAGCAGCGACGTCGAGTGGAGCGTGAGGCGGCCCACCCGGAGCGGCCGGCCACGCAGCCAGGACCGCCGGCCCAGGTCGTACCGCTCCCAGAGCAGCGCCAGGACGAACAGCGGGACGGCCATGCCGAGCGCGTACACGGCGAGGAGCAGTCCCCCGTACGCCGGGCTGCCGCTCAGCGCCGCCACCGTGAGGACGCTGCCGAGGATCGGGCCCGCGCAGAAGCCCGCGAGGCCGTAGACCAGGCCGAGGGCGTAGACGGAGAGCGCCGACGTGGGCCGGATCCGGCCGCTCGCCTCCGCGATCCGCCGGGAGGCGAAGCCCAGACCGAGTATCTGGAGGACACCGAGGCCGATGATCAGCCAGCCGCCGACGGTGACGAGCAGGTCCCGGTGGCCGTAGAAGAGGCGGCCCGCGAAGGAGCCCGCCGCGCCGAGCGGGACGAGGGTGGTCGCCAGACCCGCGTAGAGGATGCCGGTCCTCGCCACCAGCTTCGCGCGCGTGTCGATCGAATACGCGAAGAAGGCGGGCAGGAGCAGGGCGCTGCACGGGCTGAGCAGGGCGAGCAGCCCGCCGAGGAAGGCCGCGAAGTAGCCGATGCCGGAGGTCACTGCCCGGCGCCCGGCTTCTTGGCGTCATCGGTCGGCGTCGTCGGCTCGGCCGCCTCGGCTGTCCTGGCCGCCGCCTCGATCGCCTCCGTGAACGTCTCCAGGGGCTGCGCGCCCGCGATCGGCCGGCCGTTGATCAGGAAGGAGGGGGTGGAGGTGGCGCCGAGCGAGTACCCCTGCTCCTGGTCGGCGCGGACGGCCTCGCGGGCCGCGGCCCCGTCGCTGTCCTTCGCGAACCGGGCGGCGTCGGGGACGCCCGCCTCCTTCGCGAGGGCGGCGATCCGGTCCTTCCCGAAGCCCTTCTCCTTGGCGCCCTCCGCGTAGGCCGCCCGGTGGAACTGCCAGAACCGGCCCTGCTGCCCGGCCGCCCAGGACGCGCGGGCGACGGCCTCCGACTCCTCGCCGAAGATCGGGAAGTTCCGCCACTCGATGCGCAGGGTGCCGTTCTCGACGTACTTCCTCACCAGGACCGGCTCCGTGTCCCGGGCGAACTTCCCGCAGTAGCCGCACTTGAAGTCGGCGTACTCGATGAGCACGACGGGCGCGTCGGCCCGGCCGACGGCGAGCTTGTCGGAGGCGTCGCGCCGGGCGTACGCCTCCAGTTCGGCGTAGACGCCGGCGTCCGGGTCCGCGGAGACCTCGGCGACGGCCGAGGAGCCGACGGTGCCGGGGGAGGCGGGCCTGGTGGCGGTGTACGAGACGACGCCGAGCAGGACGGCGGCGAGCGCCACGCCGGCGACGATGACGACCGGCTTGGACTTCGAGGTGGGCGCGGACGTGGGCTTGGACGTCGACGCCGAGGTGGACGTGGGCTTGGGCTTGGACATGCGGAAGTGCTCCTGAGGTACGCAGGACGGGACGGACGGCGGAGGGCGGCCGTCCGTCTACACCCTCAGGACCGACAGCTCCACGGGAGACAGGAGTACGCGCGCGGGTGGCTCCCGCCCGGCCGACACGCCCCGGCCGCCCGGATCCAGCACCCGGGCCCCGCACGGCGTCCGGTCGGCGGCGAGCGCCGGCAGCAGCTCGGCGAAGCCGCTCGCACGCGGCGGTACGACGGGACCCGCGGCCCCTTCCTCGACGGGGTGGCCCGGGTCGCATCCGGGCACGGCCGCGACCGCGACGAGCGGGGCCGTCGCCGGTACCCCGGGGGAGGACGGGCCCGTCGCTCCGCACACCAGGAGGCCGAGCACCAGAGCCGCGAACGCGGCGAACGCCGCCGCCGCGCGGGTGGTGCAGAACATGCGAAACCTCTCCGGTCCGGTCGACGTGCCCGAAATAGTACGCACCCTCGCGCGGGCACCCCCGGGGAACCACTCGTAAATCGGTTCGCCGCTTCTCGTCCGCAGGTGCGATCCTGGATTCCGTATGTCTACTTCCTTCGCCGCCCTCCAGTCCGTCCTGGCCGAGGTCTCGCTGCGGGACTCCCACCGCCTCGGCCGCCGTCTCGAAGGCGCCCGCCGCATCCGCAAGCCCGAGGCCCGCGCGGCCGTCCTGGACGAGATCGCCGTCGAGGCGGCCAAGGCCAAGGAACGCACCGACGGGCGCGCCTCACGCGTGCCCGCGGTCACGTATCCCGAACAGCTGCCCGTCTCGCAGAAGAAGGACGAGATCCTGGAGGCGATACGCGACCACCAGGTCGTGATCGTCGCCGGTGAGACGGGCTCCGGAAAGACCACCCAGATCCCGAAGATCTGTCTGGAGCTCGGCCGGGGCGTCCGGGGCATGATCGGGCACACCCAGCCCCGCCGGATCGCCGCCCGCACGGTCGCCGAGCGGGTCGCCGAGGAGCTGCGGACCCCGCTGGGCGAGGCCGTCGGCTGGAAGGTCCGCTTCACCGACCAGGTGAACCCCGACGCGACCTTCGTGAAGCTGATGACGGACGGCATCCTGCTCGCCGAGATCCAGACGGACCGCGAGCTGCGCGCCTACGACACGATCATCATCGACGAGGCCCACGAGCGGTCCCTCAACATCGACTTCCTGCTCGGCTATCTGGCCCAGCTGCTCCCGAAGCGCCCCGACCTCAAGGTCGTGATCACCTCGGCGACCATCGACCCGGAGCGTTTCTCCCGCCACTTCGGCGACGCCCCGATCGTCGAGGTCTCCGGCCGTACGTACCCCGTGGAGGTCCGCTACCGGCCCCTCCTCGAAGAGGACTCGGAGGACTCGGACCGGGACCAGATCACCGCGATCTGCGAGGCCGTCGACGAGCTCCAGTCCGAGGGCCCCGGCGACGTCCTGGTCTTCCTCTCCGGCGAGCGCGAGATCCGGGACACCGCGGACGCGCTCCTCAAGCGGCAGCTCCGCAACACCGAGGTCCTCCCGCTCTACGCGCGCCTGTCGCACGCCGAGCAGCACCGGGTCTTCCAGGCGCACTCCGGCCGCCGGATCGTCCTCGCGACGAACGTCGCCGAGACCTCGCTGACCGTCCCCGGCATCAAGTACGTGATCGACCCGGGCACCGCCCGCATCTCCCGCTACTCGCACCGGACCAAGGTCCAGCGCCTGCCGATCGAGCCGGTCAGCCAGGCCAGCGCCAACCAGCGCAAGGGCCGCTGCGGCCGTACGTCCGACGGCATCTGCATCCGGCTGTACTCCGAGGACGACTTCGTCACCCGGCCGGAGTTCACGGACGCCGAGATCCTCCGTACGAACCTGGCCTCCGTCATCCTCCAGATGACCGCGGCCGGTCTCGGCGACATCGAGAAGTTCCCCTTCATCGACCCGCCGGACCACCGGAACATCCGGGACGGCGTGCAGCTCCTGCAGGAGCTGGGCGCGATCGACCCGAACGAGAAGGATCCGAAGAAACGGCTCACCCCGCAGGGCCGGAAGCTCGCCCAGCTGCCCGTGGACCCGCGGCTCGCCCGGATGGTCCTGGAGGCCGACAAGAACGGCTGTGTCCGCGAGGTCATGGTGATCGCCGCCGCGCTCTCCATCCAGGACCCGCGCGAGCGGCCGGCGGAGAAGCAGGCGCAGGCCGACCAGCAGCACGCCCGGTTCAAGGACGAGACGAGCGACTTCCTCGCCTTCCTGAACATGTGGCGGTACGTCCGTGAGCAGCAGAAGGAGCGCGGATCCAGCTCCTTCCGCCGGATGTGCAAGCAGGAGTACCTGAACTTCCTGCGCATCCGCGAGTGGCAGGACATCTACGCGCAGCTGCGGACGGTCGCCAAGCAGCTGGGCATCCATGTGAACGAGGAGGACGCGCCCGAGCAGTCCGTCCACGTGTCGCTGCTCGCCGGTCTCCTCAGCCACATCGGCATGAAGGACGTGAAGGAGGGCGCGAAGAACGACTACCTGGGTGCCCGCAGCGCCAAGTTCGCGATCTTCCCCGGTTCCGCGCTCTTCAAGAAGCCCCCGCGCTTCGTCATGTCCGCCGAGCTGGTGGAGACCTCGCGCCTCTGGGCCCGGGTCAACGCGCGCGTGGAGCCCGAGTGGATCGAGCCGCTCGCCCAGCACCTGGTGAAGAAGACGTACAGCGAGCCGCACTGGGAGAAGGACCAGGCGGCCGTGATGGCCTTCGAGAAGGTGACGCTGTACGGCGTCCCGATCATCGCCGACCGCAAGGTGAACTACGGCCGGATCGACCCCGAGGTCTCCCGCGACCTGTTCATCAGGAACGCGCTCGTCGAGGGCGACTGGCGCACCCACCACAAGTTCTTCGCGGACAACCGCAAGCTCCTCACCGAGGTCGAAGAGCTGGAGCACCGGGCGCGACGCCGGGACATCCTGGTCGACGACGAGACGCTCTTCGACTTCTACGACAAGCGCGTCCCCGAACACGTCGTGTCCGGAGCCCACTTCGACTCCTGGTGGAAGCACAAGCTCCACGAAGGAGGCTCTGCGGCGGAGTTCCTGGACTTCGAGCGCGAGATGCTCATCAACGAGAAGGCCGCCGGGGTCACCAAGGACGACTACCCGGACTCCTGGCGGCAGGGTCCGCTGAAGTTCCGGGTGACGTACCAGTTCGAGCCCGGCGCGGACGCCGACGGCGTGACCGTCCACGTCCCGCTCCAGGTGCTGAACCAGGTGACGGACGACGGCTTCGAGTGGCAGATCCCGGGGCTGCGCGCGGAGGTCGTCACCGAGCTGATCCGCTCCCTCCCGAAGCCGATCCGCCGCCACTACGTGCCCGCGCCGAACTTCGCGAGCCGCTTCCTGGACGTGGTCGTGCCCGTGCAGGAGCCGCTGGCGGGGGCGCTCGCCCGCGAGCTCCAGCGGATGGTCGGCGTGCCGGTGACGGCCGACGACTTCGACTGGGCGAAGGTCCCCGAGCACCTCAAGGTCACCTTCCGGATCGTCGACGAGCGGCGCAGGAAGCTCGCCGAGGACAAGGACCTGGAGACGCTGCGACTGCAGCTGCGCCCGAAGGCCCGCAAGGCCCTCTCGCAGGCCGCCGCGGCGGCCACGGGCGGCCCGGACGGCTCCGGGCCCTCCCTGGAGCGCACGGGGCTCACGGACTGGACGGTCGGCGCCCTCACGAGGATCTTCGAGACCAAGCGGGGCGGCCAGCCGGTCAAGGCGTACCCGGCGCTCGTGGACGAGGGCGCGACCGTCGCCGTACGGCTCTTCGACACGGAGGCCGAGCAGGAGCGGGCGATGTGGCGGGGCACCCGGAAGCTGATCATGCTGAACATCCCGGTGAACCCGGCGAAGTTCGCCTCGGACAAGCTGACCAACCAGCAGAAGCTGGCCCTGTCCTCGAACCCGCACGGATCGATCCAGGCCCTCTTCGACGACTGCGCGACCGCGGCGGCCGACAAGCTGATCGCGGAGCACGGCGGTCCGGCGTGGGACGAGGAGTCGTTCCGGAAGCTGTACGACAAGGTGCGTGCGGACCTGGTGGACACGACCGTACGGACGGTGGGCCAGGTCCAGCAGATCCTGGCGGCCTGGCAGGCGTGCGAGCGCCGACTGAAGTCGACGAACAGCCTGGCGCTGATCAACAACCTGACCGACGTGCGCGCGCAGCTGGCGTGGCTGATGCCGGCCGGGTTCGTCACCCGTACGGGTCTCAAGCGGCTCCCGGACCTGATGCGCTATCTGGTGGCGGTGGACCGGCGGCTCCAGCAGATGCCGACCGGGGTGCAGCGGGACACCACCCGGATGGAGAAGGTCCAGGAGATGCAGGACGAGTACGCCTGGCTGCTCGAACAGCTCCCGAAGGGCCGCCCGGTGCCCTCCGAGGTCACCGACATCCGCTGGATGATCGAGGAGCTGCGGGTGAGCTACTTCGCCCACGCGCTCGGCACGGCGCACCCGGTCTCGGACAAGCGGATCGTGAAGGCGATCGACGCGGCGGCCCCCTGACGGGCCTGACCGTCGGTGAGTTCGACCGGACCGCTGACCTGCTGTACAGTCTTGCTTGCAGCCACTCACGAGGGGCCGCAAGCAAGGACCTGTGGAGCAGTTGGTTAGCTCGCCACCCTGTCAAGGTGGAGGTCGCGGGTTCAAGTCCCGTCAGGTTCGCTTTACCGAAAGGCCCGCATCGCGAGATGCGGGCCTTTCTTTGTGTTCCCGTGTCTTGACGGGGCCACGGGCCCGCCGGTACCCCGGACATCAGGGATTCGGGGGCCCACACCGGAGGTGGTCGCGCATGGCCGCGGCGTCCGCAGCACGGCACGAAACGAGAGCACTGCTGCGCGCCCATCTGGCGGCCGCTTCCCGGTACGGACACCTCACCCGCCACTGCGTGGTCTGCCACCGCCTCCTGCGGCTCTCCATGGAGCTCCCGGAGCTCCCGGAGCTTCAGGGCCTTCCCGAGCCCCAGGACGGCACTCCCGGGCCTGCGGAGCCGGCGGACGGCAGTGAGGACGGCAGCGGGGACGAAAGTCCCACCGACCCATGACCAACGGCGGGTTGGGGGCGTTCCGCGAAGTGGCAGGCTGTTCTTTGGCAAGACTTCGCAGGTGTGACGGGAGTCACTGAGGTAGTTTCAGAAACCGCTTCACTTACACCCTCCCTACACCGGCCCGATTTAATATGTGCAATTGCACCGCTCTCCAAAGAGTGGCGCCGGACACAAAAGAAGATCGCGCCAGACCCGGCGGAGTCCAGCGCGATCGTTGACGAAGGCCTGTTGGGGCAGGAATCCGTCGGCAGAGCTAGGTGTGGGCGACCGGATTGGGGGATCCGGACAGGCCCGGTGTTACGGGGTACTGCGGGGTACTACGGGGTGTTTGCGCGACCTCAGGCCTCGCTGCGCTGCTGCGGAATGCCCGCCAGCAGTGCGCGAACCTCAGCTTCGCGGTACCGGCGGTGCCCACCCAGGGTGCGGATGGACGTGAGCTTCCCGGCCTTCGCCCAACGGGTCACCGTCTTCGGGTCCACGCGGAACATCGTGGCAACCTCGGCAGGGGTCAGCAGCGGCTCGGCATCAGGGGTGCGAGCGGTCATGAGCGGCCTCCTCGGGAGAACCGAACCTTCTCGGTTCTTTCCTCTAAATTCTGCACCTTGACCCGCGTTGCCCGAAATGGCAGAAGCGGGCCGAGTCGGTTATAGGACGAACGGCTTGTCCTCGGCACTACAACTACACCATCCGTCCAGCCACGTCGGCCAAACCGATGGAATTGCCCTCGCAGGTGTTCATCAGCGGCGGAAGTCGATGGACCATGCCATAACGGACAGTCACGCCACTGTGACGATCAGTCACAGAGCGATCAGGAGTCCTCAGACCCCCCATAGAGTGCAATGCTGAGCGTTCCGCCCATAGATGGACGGAAGGAACCCTCCCCGGACTCCTTGTCCTATTTTGGCACGAGGGTGGGTGATGGGCGCAAGGGTGCGGTAAGTGCTGTCCGTCACGCTTGAGCCAAAGGCCCGGATCGGGACCAACGTCCCCGCCATGCGGGTGCCGAAAGACCCGAACCGCCGCGGACGAAGAGGAGCACCGAAATCCGGGCATGCAGATTCGGACACCCCTGAAGATCATTTACACCCGCCGGACATGTCTTGTCGATACCGACCTGACGAAGATGCCCGAGAGATGTCAATTCGCGAAGCGCAGGTCCCTGACCGTCCGCCAGCGCTCCGCGAGCCGCCCGTACACGTCGCTCGCCCCCTCGCCGTCGCCGGCCCGCAGCGCCGCGATCCCCTCCGCCAGCTGAGCCGCCGACCGGTCCTCCGCCAGCCACTCCTCCGTGACCGCGTGCACCAGACCGCCGAAGTCCAGCTCCACGAGCGCCCGCGGATGGAACTCCTCCAGCCAGCGCCCCACCTCGATCAGCCCCTCTGTCATGGGACCGTCGTCGATCGACTCCCGCAGGGCCCGCAGCGCCCGCGCCAGCCGCCGGCGCGCCTGCGCCATCGTCGTCCGGTAGCGGAGCACCGGCGCCCGGCCCGGCTCCGTAGCGGCCTCGCCGCCCTCACCGCCCCTCCCGGCCGGCTCCCCCGGCTCGTACTGCCGGTCCTCGTCCCCGAAGAGCGCGAACCAGCGCAGCGGCACGTGCCAGACCGCCGTACGGATCCACGGCCGCGCGTCCGGGTTCCGCTCCAGCCAGCGCTCGTGGTCCGCCGCCACCTGGGCGCGCACCACCGGCGGCAGCATCGCGTCCAGCACCGGCTCCGGGAACTGGTCCGCCAGCTCCTGGAGGGCCAGCCACCCCCGCAGCCGGGTCCGCCACGGACAGATCACCACCACCCCGTCCAGATGCGCGACGAAGGCCTCCCCGCTCTCGTGCACCGGGACCGGGACCGGGGGCGTCGGCAGCAGGTCCGCGAGGGAGCGCCGCAGCTCCTCCTGCGCCCCCGGGGTGCGCGGCCGGCGGGCGTACCGGGCCCAATGGGTCCGCTCCGGCTCGGGGAACGCGGCCAGCGGCTCGTACACCCGCAGATAGGACGCGTAGGGAATGAGGACCGAGGAGGCGACCGACATGTCGCGAATCCTTCCACGGAGGTACTCCGGGAGGGGGTGATCCTGAGCACTGCCGCTGATCTACGCCCAGGTAGGACTTACTCTCTTGCCGAACTGGTCCTCCCCCACCCGTAGGGAGGGCCGCAAACCGCCGCTTCGTACTTGGGAGTCACCACCGTGACCGATGTGACCGGCGTTCCTGCTGACGTACTGCACACCTTGTTCCACTCGGAGCAGGGTGGCCACGAGCAAGTCGTGCTCTGCCAGGACCGCGCCACCGGCCTCAAGGCCGTCATCGCCCTCCACTCCACCGCCCTGGGCCCCGCCCTCGGCGGCACCCGCTTCTACCCGTACGCCACCGAGGCCGCGGCGATCGCCGACGCCCTCAACCTGGCCCGCGGCATGTCGTACAAGAACGCCATGGCCGGTCTCGACCACGGCGGCGGCAAGGCCGTCATCATCGGCGACCCGGAGAAGATCAAGACGGAGGAGCTCCTCCTCGCCTACGGACGCTTCGTCGCCTCCCTCGGCGGCCGGTACGTCACGGCCTGCGACGTCGGCACCTACGTCGCCGACATGGACGTCGTCGCCCGCGAGAACAAGTGGACCACCGGCCGCTCCCCCGAGAACGGCGGCGCCGGCGACTCCTCCGTCCTCACCGCCTTCGGCGTCTTCCAGGGCATGCGCGCCTCCGCGCAGAACCTCTGGGGCGACCCGACGCTGCGCGGCCGCAAGGTCGGCGTCGCGGGCGTCGGCAAGGTCGGCCACTACCTCGTCGAGCACCTCCTGGAGGACGGCGCCGAGGTCGTGATCACCGATGTGCGCGAGGAGTCGGTGCGCCGGATCACCGACAAGCACCCGCAGGTCACCGTCGTCGCCGACACCGACGCGCTGATCCGCGTCGAGGGCCTGGAGATCTACGCGCCCTGCGCGCTCGGCGGCGCCCTGAACGACGAGACCGTGCCGGTCCTCACCGCGAAGATCGTCTGCGGTGCGGCCAACAACCAGCTCGCCCACCCCGGCGTCGAGAAGGACCTCGCGGACCGCGGGATCCTCTACGCACCCGACTACGTGGTCAACGCCGGTGGCGTGATCCAGGTCGCCGACGAGCTGCACGGCTTCGACTTCGACCGCTGCAAGAAGAAGGCGACGAAGATCTTCGACACCACCCTTGAGATCTTCGCACGTGCGAAGGCGGACGGGATTCCGCCGGCCGCGGCGGCCGACCGGATCGCCGAGCAGCGGATGGCGGACGCGCGCCGCGCCTGAGCCGTACCCGGGGTCCGACCCGCCGCCGAAGAGACTTCGCTCACGCCCCTCGGCGGGTCGGCCCTCAAGAAGAGGTTAAAATCGCGATTGACCAGCGAGGAAAGGGCACCTCGAAGGTTCTGTACCGGGGTATGTGATGCGCGCGGCGTACCGTAGACCCGCGGAAACAGGTACCGTTGAAGCCCTACGGACCGGTCTCTCTGTCGAGAGTCCGTTCTGAATCATGAACGCGTGTCAAGACTCTGGGGCCACCGAGCCCCGTCACCGAGGGGGTCGAGCCATGGGGCGCGGCCGGGCAAAGGCCAAGCAGACCAAGGTCGCCCGCCAGCTGAAGTACAGCAGCGGCGGGACAGACCTGACGCGTCTGGCCAATGAGCTGGGCGCTTCGACTTCGAACCAGCCGCCGAATGGCGAGCCGTTCGAGGACGACGACGAGGAAGACGACCCGTACGCCCAGTACGCGGATCTCTACAACGAGGACGACGAGGACGAGGACGACGAGTCCGGTCCCAGTGCGTCCCCGCGTCGCGCTTGACCTTCTGAATCGCATCACAGAAACCCGGTCCGGGATCACCCGGCCGGGTTTCTGTGCTGTCCGCGTCCGAGCCCGACCGCGGACGGCACAACGCGAACGGGGCGCCCCTCAGGAGCGCCCCGTCCGTGTACTGCCCTGCTCTAGTTCGCGTAGTCCCCGACCAGCTCGGCGCCCGTGGTGTGCGCGCCGCGCTCGGTGATCTCACCCGCGACCCAGGACTCGACGCCCCGGTCCGCCAGCGTCGTCAGGGCCGCGTCCACGAAGTCCGCCGGCACGACGGCCATCATGCCGACGCCCATGTTCAGGGTCTTCTCCAGCTCCAGGCGCTCCACCTGACCGGCCTTGCCGACCAGGTCGAAGATCGCGCCCGGCGCCCAGGTCGAACGGTCGACCGTGGCGTGCAGGCCGTCCGGGATCACCCGGGCCAGGTTGGCCGCGAGACCGCCGCCCGTGATGTGGCTGAACGCGTGGACGTCCGTGGTCCGGGTGAGGGCCAGGCAGTCCAGCGAGTAGATCTTCGTGGGCTCCAGGAGCTCCTCGCCGAGCGTCCGGCCGAGCTCCTCGACCCGCTGGTCGAGGGTCATGCCGGCGCGGTCGAAGACCACGTGCCGGACGAGCGAGTACCCGTTGGAGTGAAGACCCGAGGAGGCCATGGCGATGACCGCGTCCCCCGTACGGATGCGATCGGCGCCGAGCAGCCGGTCGTACTCCACGACACCCGTGCCCGCGCCGGCCACGTCGAAGTCGTCCGGGCCGAGGAGGCCCGGGTGCTCCGCCGTCTCGCCGCCGACCAGGGCGCAGCCGGCCAGGACACAGCCCTCGGCGATGCCCTTGACGATGGCGGCGACCCGCTCGGGGTGGACCTTGCCGACACAGATGTAGTCGGTCATGAAGAGCGGCTCGGCGCCGCAGACGACGATGTCGTCCATGACCATCGCGACCAGGTCGTGGCCGATCGTGTCGTACACGCCCATCTGGCGGGCGATGTCGACCTTCGTACCGACACCGTCGGTGGCGGAGGCGAGCAGCGGCCGCTCGTAGCGCTTGAGGGCGGAGGCGTCGAAGAGGCCGGCGAAGCCGCCCAGGCCACCGAGGACCTCGGGGCGCTGCGTCTTCTTCACCCACTCCTTCATGAGCTCGACGGCGCGGTCACCCGCTTCGATGTCGACGCCCGCGGACGCGTAGCTGGCACCAGTGGTCTCAGACATGCTGAAGAACTTTCGTGTCGTACTGCGGTTGCAGCGGGGTCTTACGGGCGACGGTGCTCACGGGCGACGGAGCGCGTCGGAGGCCGCCGTGGCAGCGGGACCCGCGGCCAGTTCGGTCTCCAGGAGCTGCTTGCCGAGCAGCTCGGGGTCCGGAAGCTCCATCGGGTACTCGCCGTCGAAGCAGGCACGGCAGAGGTTCGGCTTCTGGATCGTGGTCGCCTCGATCATCCCGTCGAGCGAGATGTACGAGAGCGAATCCGCTCCCAGCGACTTGCCGATCTCGTCGATCGACATGCCGTTGGCGATCAGCTCCGCGCGGGTCGCGAAGTCGATGCCGAAGAAGCAGGGCCACTTCACCGGCGGCGAGGAGATCCGGATGTGGATCTCGGCCGCGCCGGCCTCGCGGAGCATCTTGACCAGGGCGCGCTGGGTGTTGCCGCGGACGATCGAGTCGTCGACGACCACCAGGCGCTTGCCCTTGATGACGTCCTTGAGCGGGTTCAGCTTCAGCCGGATGCCGAGCTGGCGGATGGTCTGGGAGGGCTGGATGAAGGTGCGCCCGACGTAGGCGTTCTTCACCAGACCTGCGCCGAAGGGGATGCCCGACGCCTCGGCGTAGCCGATGGCGGCCGGGGTGCCGGACTCCGGCGTCGCTATCACCAGGTCGGCCTCGACGGGCGCCTCCTTCGCCAGGCGGCGGCCCATCTCCACGCGGGAGAGGTACACGTTCCGGCCGGCGATGTCGGTGTCCGGGCGAGCCAGGTACACGTACTCGAAGACACAGCCCTTGGGCTTCGCTTCCGCGAATCGCGAGGTGCGGATGCCGTTCTCGTCGATCGCGATCATCTCGCCCGGCTCGACCTCGCGGACGTAGCTGGCGCCACAGATGTCGAGGGCGGCGGACTCGGAGGCGACCACCCAGCCGCGCTCCAGACGGCCGAGGACCAGCGGGCGGATGCCCTGCGGGTCACGGGCCGCGTAGAGCGTGTGCTCGTCCATGAAGACGAGGGAGAAGGCACCGCGGACATCGGGGAGGACCTTGGCGGCACCCTCCTCGATGGTGAGCGGCTTGCCCTCGTCGTCGACCTGGGCGGCGAGGAGCGCCGTGAGTAGGTCGGTGTCGTTGGTGGCCGCGACACGGGTGCTGCGGCCTTCCTTCTTGGGCAGGTCGGCGACCATCTCGGCGAGCTGCGCCGTGTTCACCAGGTTGCCGTTGTGGCCGAGCGCGATCGAGCCGTGGGCGGTTGCCCTGAACGTCGGCTGCGCGTTCTCCCACACGGACGCCCCGGTGGTCGAGTAGCGGGCGTGACCGACCGCGATATGACCTTGGAGGGAACCGAGAGAGGTCTCGTCGAAGACCTGGGACACGAGGCCCATGTCCTTGAAGACGAGGATCTGGGAGCCGTTGCTGACCGCGATTCCCGCGGATTCCTGGCCCCGATGCTGGAGGGCGTAGAGCCCGAAGTACGTGAGCTTTGCGACCTCTTCACCCGGAGCCCAGACACCGAAGACGCCACAAGCGTCCTGGGGGCCTTTCTCTCCGGGGAGCAAGTCGTGATTGAGTCGACCGTCACCACGTGGCACGTTTCCGAGTGTAGACGGGCTCGACCACTGGTCCGAATTGAGGAAATCCGGCGCCTCCAGGCTTGTGTGATCGCATGAATTGATCATCTCGGGCTCGGAGAGGGCTACGAAGCAGGCGCGGTAAGGGATTCAAGGCCCCGGGGCCTTCCCGAGCGGACGCTCGTACCAGGTGATTCCCCTCTCCGCGATGTGACGGAGTGCACCCCGCGGAGAGTCGTTCACCGGGGCGCCGGGGGCTCTTGGCCGTCCGTTCCGCCCGTTCCTTCAGAGGTTTCGCCAGTCGTCCCGGCGGCCGCCTTCGCCCCCAGGCCCTCGCCGGCGGCGTTGGTGAGGGTCAGCGTCCGGTGGTCCAGGCGGTAGGTGAGCGGGCCGTCGAGGAGCTCGTACAGCTTCGTCTCCAGCTGCATCTGCGGGCTCGTGCACATCATCCGGGTGGTCGCCGCCGGGCCCTCGATCGTGAGCGTCTTCCCCTCGACCCGGGCGGTCGCGGCGAAGTTGTTGCAGCCCAGGTTGCCGGTGACCCGGCCGTCGGCGCCGAGGACGAAACGGGCCTTGTCGCCGCTGCCCGCGGGCAGCGAGGACGCGGTGTCGCCGGAGATCAGGCCGTCGATCTTCCAGGTCGTGCCGCGCAGCGGGAGGTCCGCCTCGGCGGTCAGCTCCAGGCCGTTGCGGCCGTCCGCGGAGGTCAGGGTGAGGGCGTCGCCCTTCTGCTTCCCCTTGAGCGGGCCGGTGAAGGCCTTGACCAGCTCGGTCTCGAAGCGCTGCCGGTCCCCGGGACAGCCCATCTCGGTGATCTCCTGCGGGGAGACGGTGAGGGTGTCCCCCTTCACGGCGACGGTCGCGCCGAAGGTGTTGCAGCCACTGTTCCCCCGGGCACGGCCGTCGGAGCCGAACTCGACGCGGGCGCCGTCAGGGGCGGCGGACCTGCGGCCGTCGACCGTGACGGCGCCGATCGTCCAATGGGTACCGGCGACGGGCAGGTCGGGGGAGACGGTGTCGGAACCTGATCCGGAGCCGGCTCCCGCGGTGCCTCCCTCCGTGCCGCAGGCGGCGAGGAGGAGGACCAGGGCGGCGGCGGAAGCGGCGGAGGCGAGGGTGCGCGGCGTCTGCGTCTGCATGGCGGTGGGACGGGCGGCGGCGGAAGTCGGTTCCGTCGCCGCCCCCGCCGTACGGGAAGCTCAGCCCATCAGGGGCAGGAGGTCCTTGAGGTCAGCGCGTTCGCCGCTCGCGCTGACACGGGCCTCGTCCAGCTCGATCGCCCACCGCGCCCGCCCGGTCGCGAGCCTGATCCAGGTCAGCGGGTCCGTCTCGACCACGTTGGGCGGGGTGCCCCGGGTGTGCCGGGGGCCCTCCACGCACTGCACCACCGCGTACGGCGGGATCCGCACCTCGACCGCCCCGCCCGGGGCCTCCGCGGCGAGCGCGTCGGCGAGCAGCCGGGTGCAGGCGGCGAGGGCCTGCCGGTCGAAGGGGACGCCGGCGCCGGTCGCCGCGTTCAGGTCGTCGGTGTGGACGACGAGTTCGACGGTCCGGGTGACGAGGAAGTCGGCGAGGGTCATCGCGCCGAAGCGGGTCGGGACCAGCCGCTCGTCGGCGACGCCCGCGATCGCCGCCTCGTACCGCTCCGCCGTCTCCGCGAACAGCGCCGGCAGGTCGGCCGTGTCGATCGCCCGGGTGTCCTCGTCGATGCTCGCCGCCCCCGTCACCGTGGCCAGGGGCCAGTCGAGCAGGGCGAGTTCCCGGCGGGCCGGCTCGGGCTCCGCGAGCTTCCGGGTCATCGAGGCGAGCACCATCGTCAGGTGCGCCGCCAGCTCCCGTACCGTCCACTCCCCCAGCCGGGTCGGCCCGTCGAGCTGCTCGGGAGTGAGGGCGGTCACCGCCTCCCGTACGTTCCGGAACTGGGCGAGCACGGCGGCCCTGGTCCTGGCGGAGTCGTAGCTGCGGGTGCGCTTCTTGGCCGGTGGCATGGGGGCGAGGGTAGTCGGAGACTGAGAGGGGGAGGACCGCCCGCTCACCCACCCGTACGAGAGGGGTCGATCAGCCATGGCCGAGCACCCTGACGCCGCATTGGTCCGCCGGGGCTTCGAAGCCTGGACCAAGGGAGACATGGAGACCGTCGGCACGCTGATGACGGCGGACTGTACGCACCACTCGCCCGGCGAGAGCCAGATCTCCGGCCACTTCAAGGGCCGGGACAACGTCCTCGCCATGTACGGACAGATGTTCGAGCTCACCGGTGGCAAGATGCGCGTCGAGCTCGACAGCATCTCCGTCGACGGCCGCGGTCATGCCGTGGCGGCCAACACGTTCTACGCCGAGCGCGGTGACCGGGGCATCGAGATGAAGGGTGCGCTGGTCTTCACGATCATCGGCGGCAAGATCTCCGACATCGACGAGTGCGTGGCGGACATCGCGCAGTCCGACGCCTTCTGGGGTCAGGCCGAGTAGACGGAATCGCGTGGCACTTCGAACGTCGCGGTCGCCCGCCCGGACCGCGAGCGAGCCGCGCTTCAGATGCGCGTACATCGCGTACGTACCGCCGCCGAGCTACGTCATCACCCGCAAGCGCGAAACGAGAAAGCCCCCGCCCGGACCCGAAGGTCCGGACGGGGGCTCCCCCACTGCTGTGTGTCAGGCGCCGATCAGGCCAGCAGGGCCGGGATCGTCGCCTCGTGCGCCGCGCGCAGCTCCGTCAGGGAGAGCGCGAACTCGCCCTGGACGTCGACGGCATCGCCGTCGACGACACCGATCCGCACCGCCGGCAGACCCCGCGCACCGCACATGTCGGTGAAGCGGAGCTCCTCGCTGCGCGGGACGGCCACGACCGCACGGCCGGCCGACTCGCTGAACAGGAACGTGAACGCGTCCAGGCCCTCCGGGACGACCAGGCGCGCGCCGTTCCCGCCGCGCAGGCAGGACTCGACGACCGCCTGCACCAGACCGCCGTCGGACAGGTCGTGCGCCGCGTCGATCATGCCGTCGCGGGAGGCCGAGATCAGGATCTCGCCGAGCAGCTTCTCCCGGTCGAGGTCCACCGCCGGCGGCATGCCACCGAGGTGCTTGTGGATGACCTCGGACCAGGCCGAGCCGCCGAACTCCTCGCGCGTGTCGCCGAGCAGGTAGAGGAGCTGGCCCTCTTCCGCGAAGGCGATCGGCGTACGGCGGTTGACGTCGTCGATCACACCGAGGACGGCCACGACCGGCGTCGGGTGGATCGCGACCTCACCGGTCTGGTTGTACAGCGAGACGTTGCCGCCGGTCACCGGGGTGCCGAGCTGCAGGCAGCCGTCCGCGAGACCACGCGTGGCCTCGGCGAACTGCCACATCACGGCCGGGTCCTCGGGCGAACCGAAGTTCAGGCAGTCCGAGATCGCCAGCGGCTTGGCACCGGAGGCGGCGACATTGCGGTACGCCTCCGCCAGCGCGAGCTGCGCACCCGTGTACGGGTCGAGCTTCGCGTACCGGCCGTTGCCGTCGGTGGCCATGGCCACGCCGAGGTTGGTCTCCTCGTCGATACGGACCATGCCCGCGTCCTCGGGCTGCGCCAGGACCGTGTTGCCCTGCACGAACCGGTCGTACTGGTCCGTGATCCAGGACTTCGACGCCTGGTTCGGGGAGGAGACCAGCTTCAGGACCTGGTCCTTCAGCTCCTCGCCGTTCTGCGGCCGGGCCAGCTTGCCCGCGTCGTCGGCCTGGAGCGCGTCCTGCCACTCCGGGCGCGCGAACGGCCGGTGGTAGGTCGGGCCCTCGTGGGCGACGGAGCGCGGCGGCACGTCGACGATCTGCTCGCCGTGCCAGAAGATCTCCAGACGCTCGCCCTCGGTCACCTCACCGATGACGACCGCGATGACGTCCCACTTCTCGCAGATCTCCAGGAAGCGGTCGACGTGCTCGGGCTCGACGATCGCGCACATGCGCTCCTGCGACTCGCTCATGAGGATTTCCTCGGGCGAGAGGGTCGCGTCGCGCAGGTGGACCCGGTCGAGCTCGACGCGCATGCCACCGGAACCGGCCGAGGCCAGCTCGGACGTGGCGCAGGAGAGCCCGGCGCCGCCGAGGTCCTGGATGCCCGCGACCAGCTTCTCCTTGAAGATCTCCAGGGTGCACTCGATGAGGAGCTTCTCCTGGAAGGGGTCGCCGACCTGGACGGCGGGGCGCTTGGTCGGCTTGGAGTCGTCGAACGTCTCGGACGCGAGGACCGAGACGCCGCCGATGCCGTCGCCGCCGGTGCGGGCGCCGTAAAGGATCACCTTGTTGCCGGGGCCCGAGGCCTGGGCGAGGTGGATGTCCTCGTGCTTCATCACGCCGATGCAGCCGGCGTTGACCAGGGGGTTGCCCTGGTAGCACTCGTCGAAGACGACCTCGCCGCCGATGTTCGGCAGGCCGAGGCAGTTGCCGTAGCCGCCGATGCCGGCGACGACACCGGGCAGCACGCGCTTGGTGTCGGGGTGGTCGGCCGCGCCGAAGCGCAGCGGGTCGACGACCGCGACCGGGCGGGCACCCATGGCGAGGATGTCGCGGACGATGCCGCCGATGCCGGTGGCCGCGCCCTGGTAGGGCTCGATGTACGAGGGGTGGTTGTGCGACTCGACCTTGAAGGTGACCGCGTACCCCTGGCCGACGTCGACGACGCCCGCGTTCTCACCGATGCCGACCAGCATGGCGTCGTTCTCGGGGACCTTCTCGCCGAACTGCTTCAGGTGGACCTTGCTGCTCTTGTAGGAGCAGTGCTCGGACCACATGACGGAGTACATGGCGAGCTCGGCGCCGGTGGGACGGCGGCCCAGGATCTCGCGGATGCGCGCGTACTCGTCCTCCTTGAGGCCGAGCTCCTTCCAGGGCTGCTCGCTGTCCGGCGTCTCGCTCGCGTGCTTGACGGTGTCGAGGCTCATCAGGCGTTGACCAGCTTCTTGAGGATCGAGGTGAAGAAACCGAGGCCGTCCGTCTTCCCGGTGCCGACGAGCGGCTCGACGGCGTGCTCGGGGTGCGGCATGAGGCCGACCACGTTGCCCGCGGCGTTGGTGATGCCCGCGATGTCACGCAGCGAGCCGTTGGGGTTGACGTCGAGGTAGCGGAAGGCGACCCGCCCCTCGGCCTCCAGCTCGTCGAGGACGCGCTCGTCGGCGACGTACCGGCCGTCCATGTTCTTGAGCGGGACCTCGATCTCCTGGCCCTCGGTGTAGTCCGAGGTCCAGGCGGTCTCCGCGTTCTCCACCCGCAGCTTCTGGTCGCGGCAGATGAAGTGGAGGTGGTTGTTGCGCAGCATCGCGCCCGGCAGCAGATGGGCCTCGGTGAGGATCTGGAAGCCGTTGCAGATACCGAGGACGGGCATGCCCGCCTTCGCCTGCTCGATGATCGTCTCCATCACCGGCGAGAAGCGGGAGATGGCTCCGGCCCGCAGGTAGTCGCCATAGGAGAAACCGCCGGCCAGGACCACGGCGTCGACCTGCTTGAGGTCCTTGTCGCGGTGCCAGAGCGATACGGGTTCGGCGCCCGCGAGGCGGGCGGCACGCAGCGCGTCCTGGTCGTCGAGCGTTCCGGGGAACGTGACGACGCCGATGCGTGCGGTCACGACTCCACCTTCACGATGAAGTCTTCGATCACAGTGTTGGCAAGGAAGGTTTCGGCCATCTCATGGATGCGGGCGAGGGCGGCATCGTCGACCGGTCCCTCCACCTCCAGCTCGAAACGCTTCCCCTGACGGACGTCGGCGATTCCGGCGAATCCCAGGCGGGGCAGTGCACGCTGCACCGCCTGCCCCTGAGGGTCGAGGATCTCCGGCTTGAGCATGACGTCGACTACGACGCGTGCCACTGGCACTCCCGGTGGTGTGTTGCGTGGGCGGTTCCCTCAGCGTACCTGTCTCCAAATTCTACGCGGGTAGAGATCTGAAGGATCCTCCAAAAGCCAGGCCACGGCGCCGCTCCACCAGCGAACACAGCGCACGCCCCCCGACGGGGCACACCCACGCAAAATTCGAGTGAAATATTGCGTACCTCATTGCACCGGGACACGCTGAAACAATTGCCAGGGCTTCACAATGCGACGCCCACCGCTGTACAAAGGAATCGAGAAGAAATCAGCATTGTCCCGGCACAGCCGTACGGTCGGCATCGCCGCACGTCAGAGGCGCCACAAGCGCCCCCTCTGCGGCGTCGGCCGCAGGAAAGGACCGATATCCGTGGCTCAGCGTGTGGTGGTCACAATCTCCGACGACATGGACGGCGGAGAAGCGGCTGAAACGGTCGCGTTCGGCCTCGACGGGAAGATGTACGAGATCGACCTGAATGCTGCCAATGCAAAGAAACTCCGCAAGGCTCTCGCCCCGTACCTCGCCGCCGGACGCAAGCTGCCGGCCAGGGCCCTGACCGGCCGGAGCCCCTCCCTGGAGACGTACACCCACACCTCCCTCGCCCCCGACCCGGCGGCGGTCCGCGCCTGGGCACAGTCCAACAAGATGGAGGTGCCCGCCCGCGGCCGGATCCCGAAGCGGGTCTACGAGGCCTTCCGCGCCGCGAGTTGAGGCAGCGCGGACCCGGCGGGACCCCGGCCCGCCGACGGGGCGGGGCGAGCCGATTTGCATTGCACCCCCCATGATCCGCTAAAGTCTGGAACACGCCGAGGGGCGAGGCCGCAAAGCCCCACCTCACGCAGCGTGCGGGTGTAGTTCAGTAGCAGAACATCCCCCTTCCAGGGGGAAGGCGCAGTGTGCAATTCCTGTCACCCGCTCTGCATCGCAAGACCGAGCACTCCGGTGCATCAGGTAGAGTGGTGCTCGCACCGCCCAGTGAAAGCTGAGCGGCAGCAAAATGCGGACGTGGCTCAGTTGGTAGAGCATCACCTTGCCAAGGTGAGGGTCGCGAGTTCGAATCTCGTCGTCCGCTCCAGATCGAAGGCCCCGGTTCTCTGGAACCGGGGCCTTCGGCGTATCCCCCTGTGTCTCATGAGCCCCGAGTGCCCCCGACTCCCGCCACCCCCATGACATTTGTCAGAAACGGGTGGTGACAGCGCGCACTGCCGGACGGGCCGCGCCGCCGGAAGCCTGGACACATGACCAACGCGACCCGTGCGACCCCCGCGATCGAGGCGGAAGGCCTCCGCCGCGGCTACTCCGGCGACTTCGAGGCCGTACGCGGCATCTCCTTCACCGTCCCCCGCGGCGAGATCTTCGCCCTCCTCGGCACCAACGGCGCCGGGAAGACCTCCACCGTCGAACTCCTCGAAGGCCTCGCCGCCCCGAGCGCCGGCACCGCCCGCGTCCTCGGCCACGACCCGTACCGCGAACGGGCCGCCGTCCGCCCCCGGATCGGCGTGATGCTCCAGGAAGGCGGCTTCCCCTCCGATCTGACCGTGGCCGAAACCGTACGGATGTGGGCAGGTTGCACCACCCACGCCCGGCCCGCCGACGAAGCCCTCGGCGCCACCGGGCTCACCGGTCGCGAAGACGTGCGGGTCAAGCAGCTGTCCGGCGGCGAACGACGCCGCCTCGACCTCGCCCTCGCACTCCTCGGCCGCCCCGAGGTCCTCTTCCTCGACGAACCCACCACCGGCCTCGACGCCGAGGGCCGCCGCGACACCTGGGAACTCGTCCGCGCCCTCCGCGACGGCGGCACCACCGTGCTCCTCACCACCCACTACCTGGAGGAGGCCGAGACCCTCGCCGACCGGCTCGCGATCATGCACCGCGGGCAGATCGTCCTCACCGGAACACCGGCCGAGGTCACCGCCGCCCGGCCCGCCCGCATCCGCTTCACCCTCCCCGCCGGCGTCCCCGCCGCCCGGCTGCCGCTGCGCCTGCGGGCCGCCGAGGACGGCGGGCGGATCGAGATCCGTACCGAATCGCTCCAGGACGACCTCGCCGTGCTCCTCGGCTGGGCCCGGGACGAGGACGTACGCCTCGAAGGGCTCGACGCGCGGTCCGCCTCGCTCGAAGAGGCCTTCCTCGACATCGCCGCGCAGACACTCCCGTCCGACGCACCCGCCGCACCGGAGGCGTCCCGAGCCGCACTGGAGGCCTCCCGATGAGCGCTCTCGCCCAGATCCCCTCCCCCACGCGGCTCGTCGCGCTCGGGCGGGCCGAGCTGACGCTCCTCCTCCGCAACCGCACCGCGCTCTTCGGCGCCCTCCTCGTCCCCCTCCTCATGGTCGAAGCGGTCCGCAGCTCCCTCCGGAGCGCCGACCTCGGCAAGGCGGGCACGAGCATCGCCGAGGTCGCCGTGACCGGCGCCATCGGCATGGGCCTCCTCATCGGCGTGTACAGCAACCTCGTCGCCGCCTTCGTCGCCCGCCGCGAAGCCCTCGTCCTCAAGCGGCTGCGTACGGGCGAACCGACCGACCCCGAGATCCTCACCGGGATCGCCCTGCCGGCCGCCACGCTCGCCCTCACCCAGTGCACCGTCCTGACGATCGGCGGCATCGCCGTCCTCGACCTGCCCGCACCCGCCCGGCCCGATCTGCTCCTGGCCGGCGTCGTCCTCGGCACCGTCCTGCTCACCGCCCTCGCCGCGGCAACCTCGGCCGTCACCCGCACACCCGAGAGCGCCCAGCTCACCGCCCTGCCGCTGGTCCTGATCTCCTCCATCGGCTCCGGGCTCTTCGTCCCCCTCTCCATGCTTCCCGAACGGCTCGCGGCCTTCTGTGAACTGCTTCCGGCGACCGGGGTCATGACGCTCGTACGGGCCGGCTGGGCCGGCGGCGCGGAGGCGGGGGACCTGCTGGGGGCGACGGCGGTCACGGTGGCCTGGATCATGATGTCGGTGTTCGCCGTCCAGCGGTGGTTCCGCTGGGAGCCCCGGCGCTGAACGTGTCATCGAGGGAAGGGCCTTCGCCCGTGAAGAGCTGGAGCGGCCGGAGCGGCCTGGCCAAGGTCGACCTCTACACCCGCGTCACCGCGTACATGCTGCTGTGGTCCGCCGTGTTCGTCCTCGGGCTGATGCTCCTGATCCGGCCGGTCCGGCACGAGGCCCCGCTCGTCCTCGTCGTCGTCGCCCCGCTGCTGAACCTCGCCAACGGAGTGCTCGGCCACCGCTTCCTGCGCCGCGCCATGGACGCGTACCTGAGGCCCGGGACCGTACTCCCGCCGCGTGAGGTGCTGCCCGCCGCGGCGGCCGGGGCCGCGACCGCCGGAGCCGTCCTCCTGGAAGCGGCCACCGCCGACCTGACCGGGCTGCTGCCGGGGATGCTCGGGGCGGCGCTCGTCCCCTTCCTCTCCGGGCACTGCCTGATCCATCCCGGCCGGACCACCGCCCTGCACCAGGCGCTCCTGGCCGGCGTGCTCCTGGCCCTCGTGCCGCTCACCGGCCGGGACACGACACAGACCCTCACGACCGTGACGAGCGTCGCCTTCATCACCGGCTGGCTCGCCGTCACCGTCCGCCTCTCGCTCTGGGTGCTCGGCGTCGTCTTCGAACTGCGCGAGGCCCGCGACGTACAGGCCCGGCTCGCGGTCGCCGAGGAACGGCTGCGCTTCGGGCGTGACCTGCACGACATCCTCGGCCGGAACCTCTCCGTGATCGCCCTCAAGAGCGAGCTGGCCGTCCAGCTCGCGCGGCGCGAACGCCCGGAGGCCGTCGACCAGATGATCGAGGTCCAGCGCATCGCGCAGGAGTCCCAGCGAGAGGTACGGGACGTCGTGCGCGGCTACCGCGAGGCGGACCTGCGGGTGGAACTGGAGGGCGCGCGGGGCGTGCTCGGCGCGGCCGGCATCGACTGCGCCGTCGACTCCCCGGGGCCCGGGCTCGACCTGCCCGATCAGGTCCGGTCGGCGCTCGGCTGGGTGGTCCGGGAGACCACGACGAACGTACTGCGGCACGGGGACGCGCGGCGCTGCACGATCGCCGTGCGGAAGGAGGAGGACACGGTGCTGCTGACGGTGGAGAACGACGGGGTGCGGGTGGGTGCGGGGGACGGCGGCGGTGGCGGGGCCGGTGGCGGCGGTTCGGGTGCCGGAACCGGGCTCGTGGGGCTGCGGGAGCGGCTCGCCGCGGTCGGCGGGACGCTTGAGGCCGGGCCGGGTGACGGCGGTACGTTCCTGGTGACGGCCCGGATCCCCGTGCCCCGGACGGGGGCGGACCGATGACCGCGACTGGGTCCCTACCCGTACCCGTATCGGCACCCCTGCGCGTCCTGCTCGCCGACGACGAGCATCTGATCCGTGGTGCGCTCGCCGCGCTGCTCGGTCTTGAGGACGATCTCGTCGTCGTCGCCGAGGCCGCCACCGGTCCCGAGGCGCTCGCCATGGCCCGCGCCCACCGACCCGATGTCGCCGTGCTCGATCTGCAGATGCCGGGCGCCGACGGTGTGACGGTCGCCACAGTTCTGCGGGACGAACTGCCCGGCTGCCGCACCATGATCGTGACCGGTCACGGCCGCCCGGGCCACCTCAAGCGGGCCCTCTCGGCCGGCGTCCGCGGCTTCGTCCCGAAGACCGTCAGCGCCCAGCGGCTCGCCGAGATCATCCGTACCGTGCACGCCGGAAACCGTTACGTGGACCCGGAGTTGGCGGCCGACGCCATCGCCGCCGGGGACTCCCCACTGACCGCGCGGGAGGCCGAGGTGCTCGAATTCTCCGCCGACGGGGCGCCCGTCGCGGAGATCGCCCGGCGCGCCTCACTCTCCCCCGGAACCGTCCGGAACTACCTCTCCTCGGCCGCCGCGAAGCTCGGTGCCGAGAACCGGCACACGGCAGTGCGTCTCGCACAGGCGAAAGGTTGGGTATAGTTGGCTCCGCGCTACGGCGCATGCGGACGTGGCTCAGTTGGTAGAGCATCACCTTGCCAAGGTGAGGGTCGCGAGTTCGAATCTCGTCGTCCGCTCCATGAAGAAGCCCCCGGTCGAATCGACCGGGGGCTTTCTCGTGCCCTGACACATGCCCTCACCCCGTGCCCCCGACGCGAGCGCCGGGGGCACGGGGGCCCGGGAACTCAGAAGCTGTCGGACCAGGCCTTGCCGGTCAGCAGCTCGTACGCCTCCAGGTACTTGGCGCGCGTGGCGTCCACGATCTCCTGCGGGAGGGGCGGCGGCGGCTGCTCGCTCTTGCGGTCCCAGCCGGAGGCCGGGGAGGTCAGCCAGTTCCGGACGAACTGCTTGTCGTACGAGGGCTGGGCGCGGCCCGGCTCCCACTGGTCGGCCGGCCAGAAGCGCGAGGAGTCCGGGGTGAGGACCTCGTCGCCGAGGATCAGCGTCTCCCCGTCGAAGCCGAACTCGAACTTGGTGTCGGCGAGGATGATCCCGCGCTCGCGGGCGATGTCCCGGGCGCGGCCGTACACGGCGAGGGTCGTCCGGCGCAGCTCCGCGGCCGTCTCGGCGCCGACCTGGCGGGCGACCTCCTCGTACGACACGTTCTCGTCGTGGTCGCCGACCGCGGCCTTGGTGGCCGGGGTGAAGATCGGGGCGGGCAGCTCGGAGCCGTCGCTGAGGCCCTCGGGGAGCGCGAGGCCGCACACCGTGCGGGACTCGTTGTACTCCAGGAGGCCGGAGCCGGTGAGGTAGCCGCGGGCCACGCACTCGACCGGGACCATGGCCAGCGACTTGCAGACGGTGGTGCGGCCCGCCCAGTCGGCGGGGGCGCCGGCCGGCAGCTCGGTCGAGAGCACGTGGTGGGGGACCAGGTCGGAGAGCTGGTCGAACCACCACAGGGAGAGCTGGGTCAGCACCCGGCCCTTGTCGGGGATCTCGGTGGGCAGCACCCAGTCGTACGCGGACATGCGGTCGCTCGCCACCATCACGAGGTCACCGGCCTCGTTCCGGTACAGGTCGCGCACCTTGCCCGTGTGGAGATGGGTGAGGCCCGGGACCTGAACGGGCTCGGGCTTTTCTACGAATCCGGACACGGTTCCTCCGCGTAGGTTGATCCAGGAGCGTGTCCGATTCTCTCGCACATCCGGGCGGCTCCGGCCGCCAGGCCCTGTGACCCCCCGCTCAGTCCCTCTTGCAGATCCGGTCGAGGAGGTTCGCGGTGGCGCGCTGGACGCGGGCGTCGACATGGCCCGGCCGGTCGAGCGACGGCGACCAGGCGAAGGTGCCGGAGGCGAAGACCCAGGCGCCCGAGGGCGCCCGGTAGAGACTCGTCTCCTGGTGCCGGAGTGCCCCGTCGCCGTCCCGGTAGGGCGAGTGGGCGAGCAGGATGCGGCCCTGGTGCTCGGGCAGCGCCGTACGCGGGAAGTAGCGGTCGGCCTCGCCCGCGACCAGGCCGGGGAGCTCGTCGCCGTCACCGGCTCCGGTGGCCTCCCAGAGCCAGTGCTCGGCGTTCCGCACGACCAGCGGGTGCGGTTCGGGCACCCGGCCCGCGTACTGGATGCCGAGGAGCTGCTGCTCGGGCCGGTCGACCTCGCGCCAGAGCGCGGGGCGGCCGGGGCCGCGCCGCTTGCGGCACGTGAGGAGCCGGTCCGGCACCCCGGACGGCGAAGGGCCCAGCTCCACCTGCCAGTACATGGTGTTGGCGGAGAGGAAGACCAGCGACGTGCCCTGGTCGCGGGCGAGTTCGACGGTCTTGCGCATCGGCGCCGACCAGTACTCGTCGTGCCCCGGGAAGACCAGGCCCCGGTAGCGGCTCGGGTCGACCCGCCCCGCGTGCAGGTCGCGGGTCTCGGCGTACGCCAGGTCGTAGCCGTAGCGCTCGGCCCAACGGATGAAGTCGTAGGCGTGCCCGACGTGGAGGGGCAGCCCCGCGCCCGCGTACGGACGGTCGAAGGAAACGGTGACGGCCGCGTCCTGCTCGCCGAGCAGCCGCCCCTCCTCGTCCCAGGCGTGGTAGAGGCTGGCGCCGGTGTGGCCGTCCTCCGGGTAGAGGTTGTACGCCTGCCAGGTCACGTCCGGGAGGACGAGGAGCAGATCGGCCGGGTGGTTGTCGCGGACCGTGAAGGGGATGTGCGAGCGGTAGCCGTCGGCGGTGGTGAGGACGGCGACGTACGCGCCGATCGACCAGTAGCTGGGCACCTGCAGCCGCCAGGACTGCCACCAGTGGTGGCAGGAGACCGTGCGGTCGGCGGTCAGCGGGGCCGGCTGGACGATCCCGGAGAGCCGGGGGCTCGTGGTGATCTTCGCGGCGCCGTCGCCGCCGTAGTGACCGATCCGGTAGACGTCGACCGAGAACTGCTGCGGCGGATCCACCGTGATGTGGAAGTCGATCGACTCGCCCGGTGCCACGGCCCCGTCGGACGCGAAACCCTTGATCTGGCGGCGTACGTCGTCGGCCGTGCGCGGGCCGCCGCTGCCGCCCCGGGCCAGGATCTCGTCCGCGTACCAGGGGACCATCTGTCCGGTGTCGTCGAAGTAGTTCTCGGAACCGCGCAGCCAGGGCAACGGGCCCTGGCCGAAGGGATCGGTGACGGCGTGCGCGAGTGCGCCCGACTCCCACCGCCTGATCTGGTCCGCCCCCATGCTGCGCCCCTCCCTCGACTCCCCCGGGTCGGCTGGTCAGTGCCTGCTGTATGCCCGACGTGCCTGCCGTGTACATGCCCCGGCTCGTGCCGCTGGTTCAGGCGCCCGGTTCAGGCCCCTGGTTCGTGCCTCTGTCAGTGGCGGTCTCCAGCACATCACATAACGCACGCACTCCGTCACCGTTCGTCGTGAATTGACGAGAGTGGAAGCCAGGGCTCCGAAACGGGTGATCTCCGGGGCGCGTCCGGGCGACCTCGGGCCCGGCTTCGTGCCTGGCTTCGTTTCCGGCTTCGTTTCCGGCTTCGTTTCCGGCATCAGACCAGGCTTCAGGCCGGCTTCAGACCAGGCGTACCGGCTTCTCCGGGCGTACTCCCGTGCGGGCCAGCCAGACCCGCAGCGGCTCCGGGTCGCCGTCCTCGACGAGGGCGAGGACACGGGGGCCGAGGTCCGCCGCCCGCTCGCCGCCGACGAGCAGGGCGGGCCCGTCGAGCCAGTCGAGGCCAGGGGCGGCCTCGGCGGTGTCCACGGCCGCGCAGCAGACCATCGCGGTGACGTGGTCGGCGAGCAGATCACGGCCGGAACGGGGCGGCTGGAGCGGGAACAGCGGCAAGGGCCCGTCGGGGCCGCTGACGGCCCCGGGGGGTGTGCTGCCGGACCGGTCGTCCTTCTCGGCGCCCAGGGCCGCCGCCTCGACCGTCAGCGCTGTGGCGGCCACCCGCGCCTCCCGTTCGGCCTCCTCGCGCGCGAGGAGCGCGCTGAGCGCGCCCGCGAGGGCCTCGGCGGCGGGGTTGACGGGCTCTTCGTCGACGTCGGTATCGGTATCGGTATCGGTATCGGCGTCGGCGAGGTGGCCGTCGTCGTGAGCGAGGGCGTGATCGCCTTCCGGGGGCGAAAGCTCGTCGGCGGCGGCCTCGGGCGCTGCCCCGTCCACGTTCCCGTCGGGGTCGGGGTCGGCGTCGGGGTCGGCGGGCTTCGTCGGCTCCGTGGACAGGTGGGCGATCACCCGGGTCAGGGTCGGGCCGGCGGCGACGTCCACACCGTTCCCGGTCCCGCCACCGGCCGCGGAGTCCGCCCGGCCGAGGCCGTCCAGGACCTGGTGCAGCCGGGCCGCGTCGGTGCGCCACTTCCGGTCGACGACCTCCTCCGGGTACTGGCTCCACTCCACCGGGGACCAGTCGGGCCCGGGTGCGGCCGGGCCGCCGTGGAAGAGGCGGGCGGCGAGCAGCGAGGTGGCCTCGTCGACCGCGCCCGGCTCCTCCAGGAGGTCACAGGCGGGGCGCTCGCCGAGCCGGGAGGAGAAGCCGTCCGCGAGCCGGTCGCGGCGGGAGAGTTCGGTCAGGGCCGAGACCACGCCCGCGTCGAGCTTGGCGGGCCAGCGGCCCATGCGCCAGGCGGGGAGCGCGACGCGGGTCAGAAGCCGGTCCCAGCCCGCGTACGCCAGGCCGACCTGTTCCTGGGCGACGATCCGTACGCCGTAGTCGACGGCCTGGGCGCGCTCCGATCCGGCGGCGGCGACCCCGCGCTCCATCTCGGCGGCGTGCCCGCGGCAGGCGCGGAGGAGGACGCGGGCGACCCGCCCGACGCCTCGCGCGCCGAGTCGGCGGACGGGGTCGAGGCCGGGCGTCCCGGGTACGGCCACGGCGGCGTCCAGGCCTCGGACGAAGCGGCGTGCGGCGGCTATGTCGGGGTGCCCCGCGGGGCCCGTACCGGCGACGACGGGGGCGAGGACCGCCCGCAGCTCGCCGACGCGCATCCACCACAGGAAGGGCGAACCTATGACGAGGACGGGCGCGCCTTCGCTTTCGCCCTCACCGTCGGCCGGTGTGCGCAGCGCGCGGTGGGCCCGGTGGGTGCGGTCCTCAAGCCAGCTGTCGCAGTCCGGGGTCAGGGCTATCGCGGCGGGTGCCGGGACGTCGAGCCGGTCGGCCAGGTCCCGGACGAGCCGGTAGAGGTCGGGGGCGGCGGTCTCGGAGAGCTCCACCGTCGGAGTGGCGGCCGGGCGGGCCCGGACGACGACGAGGGCGACGGCCGTGGCGGCGAGGAGGACGAGGATCGCGAGGACGGTCACGACCCAGCGGGCCGTGTCCCAGCCGGAGCCGGTGAAGTGGCCGGTGACCCCGCCCGCGTAGAGGACGACGGCCACGGCGGCGGGGAGGACCGCGAGGCCCAGCGCCCTGCCGCGGACCCGGAGGACGGCGAGGGCCCGGGAGTGCGCGGCGCGCGCTCCCCACTCCTCGCCGACAACGGAACCGGTACCGGACACGCCGTACATCACCCCCTCCTGCCCATGTCGGGACTGCCTGTGGCGGTGTTGCTCACTCCCCCACTGTGGCACCCGTCACTGACATCGCAATGCCGGTGGGCCAAGTGCCGGAACGCCTCCGCCGCACCCTAGTTGGGGCTTCGGCGAACGTCATCCGGATGGCCCAGCCGTCACTCGAAGGTATGGCTTTGGGCAAAGGTGATGGATTTCGCGCGGCCGTACGGTCCACCGCACGGCCGCGCGAGAAATCGGCGGCGCCGTCAGGCTTCGGCGGCCTTCCGCGCGATGTCCGTACGGTGCTGGGAGCCGTCAAGACGGATACGGCCGACCGCCGCGTACGCGCGCTCGCGGGCCTGCGCCAGGTCCGTTCCGGTCGCGGTGACCGAAAGGACGCGGCCGCCCGCGCTCACGATCGCGTCGCCGTCCTGCCGGGTCCCGGCGTGCAGCACGTACGCGTGGGGGGCGTCCTTCTCGGTGACCTCGTCGAGGCCCTCGATCGGGTCACCGGTGCGCGGGGTGTCCGGGTAGTTGTGGGAGGCGACGACCACGGTGACCGCGGCGTCGTCGCTCCAGCTCAACGGGGCCTGGTCGTCCAGGGTGCCGTTGGCGGAGTTCAGCAGGATGCCCGCCAGCGGGGTGCGGAGCCGGGCCAGGACGACCTGGGTCTCGGGGTCGCCGAAGCGCGCGTTGAACTCGATGACCCGTACGCCACGGCTGGTGATCGCCAGACCCGCGTACAGCAGGCCCGAGAACGGCGTGCCGCGGCGGCGCAGCTCGTCGACCGTCGGCTGGAGGACGGTCGCGAGGACCTCGTCGACCAGCTTCGGGTCGGCCCAGGGCAGCGGCGAGTAGGCGCCCATGCCGCCGGTGTTCGGGCCCTCGTCGCCGTCGAGCGCGCGCTTGAAGTCCTGCGCGGGCCGCAGCGGGAGGACGGTGGTGCCGTCGGTGATGGCGAAGAGGGAGACCTCGGGGCCGTCGAGGTACTCCTCGATGACCACGCGGTCGCACGCGAGCGCGTGGGCCCGGGCCTGGGCGAGGTCGTCGGTGACGACGACGCCCTTGCCGGCGGCGAGGCCGTCGTCCTTCACGACGTAGGGAGCGCCGAAGGCGTCGAGCGCTTCGTCGATCTCCTCCGGGGTCGTGCAGACGTAGCTGCGGGCGGTGGGCACCCCGGCGCCGGCCATGACGTCCTTGGCGAACGCCTTGGAGCCCTCCAGCTGCGCCGCTTCCCGCGACGGGCCGAAGGCGGGGATGCCGGCCGCGCGGACGGCGTCGGCGACACCGGCGACCAGCGGGGCCTCCGGGCCGACGACGACCAGGCCGGCGCCGAGCTCGGTGGCGAGGCGTGCGACGGCGTCGCCGTCCAGCTGGTCGACGGGGTGCAGCTCGGCGACCTCCGCGATTCCGGCGTTGCCGGGCGCGCAGTGCAGAGCGGTGACGTCGGGATCGAGGGAGAGAGAGCGGCACAGGGCGTGTTCGCGGGCGCCGCCGCCGATTACGAGGACCTTCACGCCAGCCAGGGTAGTCCGCCGACCGGGATGCCCCTTGTGCGGGCCACTGAACGAGACGCCCCTACTCGTTCGTGTATTCCTCCACAACGGTGGCTCCGAGCTCGCGCACGATCAGGTCGTGCCCGGAGAGGGCGGAGTCGACGAGGTCCGGATCGTCTTCCTCGGGCACGTCGTCCTCGGGCGCCACGGGCTGCGGCGCGGGCGGCGTGTACGCGGGCGCGGGGGCCTGCGCCGGGGCGGACGCCTGCGCCTGCGGGAACGCGGGAGCAGCCTGCGCCTGCGGCTGTACGGGGGCGGGCGGCGGGGCCTGCTGGAAGGCCGGCGCGGGGGCCTGGGGGCGGCCGAAGCCTCCGGTCCCGCCCGACCCGCCGAAGCCGGTGGCGGCGGGCGGCGGCGAGGCGCCGCCCGAGGGGTCGATGATCGCCTCGACCTTCCAGTTCACGTTGAACTGCTCGGCGAGGGCCTGCTTCAGGACGTCCTCGCTGCCGCTGCTCGCGAAGTTGTCGCGGGCTCCGGCGTTGAGGAAGCCGAGCTGGAGGGTCGTGCCGTCGAAGCCCGCGACCTGCGCGTTCTGGCTGAGCAGGATCCAGGTGAAGCGTCGCCGGTTCTTCACGGCGTCGAGGATCTGCGGCCAGAGGTTGCGCACCTGGGCGGTGTCCCCGCCGCCGCCCGTGGCGGCGGGAGCGGGCGCGGGGGCCTGCGGCGCGGGCTGTGCGTGCGCGGGAGCGGGGGCGGCCTGAGCCGGGGCCGGGGCCGGGGCCGCGGGGGCGGATGTGCCGGGCCAGGCGCCGGGTCCACCACCGCCGGGGGCGGCGGCGCCTGGCCAGGCACCGGGACGGGACGCGGCGGGCTGCGCCTGGACGGGCTCGGGTGCCGGCGCTGCGGGTGCCGGTGCGGCCTGCGGCGGAGCCTGTACGGACATGGGGGCGGGCGCGGGAGCCTGCGGGGGCGGGGCCATCGGGGTGTGGGCGTCGGGACCGGGGACGTACCCCATGGAGGTCGCGGGAGGTCCGGGCGTGAAGACGGGCGCGGGCGCGGCGGCTGCACCGCGCTCCAGCCGGTCGAGGCGCGCCTGGACGGACCGCTCGTCGTCGAAGGCGGCGGGCAGCAGCACGCGCGCGCAGATCAGCTCCAGCTGGAGCCGGGGCGAGGTGGCGCCCCGCATCTCGGTGAGTCCGGTGTTGACCAGGTCGGCGGCCCGGCTGAGCTCGGCGGCACCGAACACGGACGCCTGCGCCTGCATGCGCTCGATCACGTCGACCGGGGCGTCGATGAGCCCCTTCTCGGCGGCGTCCGGCACGGCGGCCAGGATCACCAGGTCGCGCAGCCGCTCAAGGAGGTCGGCGACGAACCTGCGCGGGTCGTTGCCGCCCTCGATGACCGTGTCGACGACCTCGAACGCGGCGGCGCCGTCACCGGCGGCGAAGGCCTCCACGACCGCGTCGAGCAGCGACCCGTCCGTGTAGCCGAGCAGAGAGGTGGCCATGGCGTACGTCACGCCGTCGGCGGCGGCGCCGGCGAGCAGCTGGTCCATGACGGACATCGAGTCACGCACGGAACCGGCACCGGCGCGCACGACGAGCGGCAGCACGCCGTCCTCGACGGGAATGCCCTCGCGCCCGCAGACCTCGCCCAGGTACTCCCGCAGGGTGCCGGGGGGCACGAGCCGGAAGGGGTAGTGGTGCGTACGCGACCGGATGGTCCCGATGACCTTCTCGGGCTCGGTCGTGGCGAAGATGAACTTGAGGTGCTCCGGCGGCTCCTCGACCACCTTCAGGAGGGCGTTGAAGCCCGCCGAGGTGACCATGTGGGCCTCGTCGATGATGTAGATCTTGTACCGACTGGAGGCGGGCCCGAAGAAGGCCTTCTCGCGCAGGTCACGGGCATCGTCCACACCACCGTGCGAGGCGGCGTCGATCTCGATGACGTCGATCGACCCCGGCCCGTTCCGCGCGAGGTCACGGCAGGACTGGCACTCCCCGCAGGGCGTCGGCGTGGGCCCCTGCTCGCAGTTCAGACACCGCGCGAGAATGCGCGCACTGGTCGTCTTGCCACAGCCGCGGGGGCCGCTGAACAGGTACGCGTGATTGACCCGGTTGTTCCGCAGGGCCTGCTGCAACGGGTCAGTGACATGCTCCTGCCCGATGACCTCGGCGAAGGACTCGGGGCGATAGCGGCGGTAGAGCGCGAGAGACGACACATGTACGAGGTTATAGGCGCCCACCGACAACCCGGGAAAAACCGCCGCGGCTCCGCCCGGACCCCGTCCCTCACAGACAGCGGGAGCCGCCCTCGTACGCCGCCCTCACGGACAGCGCGAGCCGCCCTCGTACGACCGCCCCCATCAGACAGCAGCAGCCCCGGTACGCCGTCCCCACAGCCCCGGACTCGACCCACGCACGGGAACGCAAGCGCCCCCCACGCACCTGCCAGAGCCGACCTACCCTTGCTGCCTTCCGGCCCTGGGGGAGTTCAGTCAGATAGCACCGCGTGAGGGGCTCCGCCCAGAGTACCCGATCGCAGACCCCCCAAGGCCCCACGCCCCCTCCCGGACCCCCTCACCACCCCCCACCAGGATCGAGTTCGCGAGCACCCTCTCCGGTCATGTAATGTTCGCCGCGGAGGATTCGCCTAGAGGCCTAGGGCGCACGCTTGGAAAGCGTGTTGGGGGCAACCCCTCACGAGTTCGAATCTCGTATCCTCCGCCATTGCTCTCACCGGGCAATTCGTTGAAGGGCCCCGCTGCTTGCAGCGGGGCCCTTCGGCGTTGTCGGGGTCGGTCAGTGTTCCCCGGTGGGGAGGCCGGTTTCGAGGAGGTCGAAGACGTACGTGGCCTCCGGGGCCACGGTGGCGGCGATCTGGGCGTTGGGCTCTCCGGCGAGCGTGAGTTCCTGGATCCGCTGGAACAGCAGCCGGTGGGCGGCGCCGAGGAGTGCCGCGGCGGCCCGGGGGGCGATGGCCGGGCGCTCGGGCGAGGTGTTGGAGGGGACGTCCGCCGCGAGGGCTTCGGCGAGGGCCTCCTCGCGCAGGTCGTGGAGTTCGCGCAGGCGGGCGCTCAGGGTGAGGCTTTCGGCGATCATGCGGGCGAACTCCGGGCCGGCGAAGCCCGCGACGGGGTCGCACCGCTCCACCGCGGCGGCGAACTCGCGCCGCAGCACGGTGAGCGCCGACTCGCCCGCGGCCCGGCCGGCGACCGCGCGGGCCAGGGTCGCGGTGAACGCCTCGTGGTGGTCGAGGGCCAGGTCCTCCTTCCGCGGGAAGTAGTTGGTGACCGTCTTCTTGGCGACGCGGGCCGCCGTGGCGATCTCGGCGATGGTCGTCTGCTCGAAGCCCTGCTCCATGAAGAGGCGGGTGGCGTGGTCGGAGATCAGCTGCCTGGTCTCCTGCTTCTTGGACTCTCGGAGTCCCATGCTCTCGGTACCCATGAGCGAATCTTACACGCGACGTAAAAATATGCTTGACGCACTCGCGACGTCGTGCGTAAAGTTACGTCCGTCGCAAAAATCGCCTCGTAGAACCAGAGGGAAGAGGTCGCGCATGCCGCATCTGCCGAAGCTGGATCCCGCCACGCTCAGCACCGCTCTCAGTGCTGCGTTCAGCACCGCCAAGCTCGCCGCCGCCGATGGACGGCAGGACGCAGGGCCGGTGCCCGTCACCGCCCAGCGCCGCCCGCTCCGCGAACTGCCGCGCACCGGCCACCGCGGGGCGCCCGCCGCCACCCGCAACCGGATCCAGGCGCCGCGGCGCACGTACTGAGACCTGGCCCCGCCCGCCTGACTGCCTGGTCGCCTGATCGCCTGACCGCTTGATTTCTTGACTGCTTGACCGCCTGATCGCCTGCTGCATGACTAGCGAGGAGTCGCCGTGAACGTCTCAACCTCCACCCTCTCCCTCACCGTCGCCGACGTGGACGCCTCCCGCGAGTTCCTCACCACCCACCTCGGCTACCAGGTGGCGATGGCCGCCGACGGCTTCGCCTCGCTGACCCGCGAGGACGCCGCCGTCGACATCGTGCTGCTCAGCCGGGGCACCGAGGTCCTCCCGCCCGAGCAGCGCGACCAGCAGGCCGCCGGCCTGATCCTGGCGCTGACCGTGACCGACCTCGCGGCGGAAGAGGCCCGCCTGCGCGCCGCGGGCGCTCCCCTCACGATGCCGCTGCGCGAAGAGCCCTGGGGAGAGCGCCTGTTCCAGCTGACCGACCCCAACGGCGTCGTCGTCCAGCTGGTCGAGTGGGTCACGCCCTCCGCCACACACGGCACGACCGAGTAGGAGGCCCCCGCGGCGCGGGGAACGCCGGTGGGCCGGGACGCTGATGCGTTCCGGCCCACCGGCGTACGTGCGTTCCGCCCACCTACACGGGGCAGGGGCGGTACTCAAGGCTGAGTTCGCGGTCGACGGCGTAGCTGGTCCGCATCGACGCGTCGATCACCTGCTGCCAGGAGCCGTACTTGGCGTACAGCTGGTCCGCGGTGGGGCCGAGCGGGTTGCCGTACTTGGCGATGTTCCGCTCCTCCAGGATCCGCACCTCCTCCCGGGTCATGCCGGCGCGGGTGATCTCCTTGGCCTGGTTCCGCATGTCGACCAGCTCCCGGGCGATCTCCTCGTCCGTGGCACCCGCCTCCCGCATGGCGGCCTCCGTGCGGTGCATGTCCTCCAGGAGCCCGTGGTACCGCATCCGGGTCCGCTGGGCCTCGACCTTCTCGTCCATCGGCAGAACGCGGATCCGGCACACGACCGGGTCGGCGCTGGGACAGGGATCGTCGGCGGATACGGGCCGGGCGAGCGGAGCCGTGATGACGGAACCGCACGCCTCGACGGCGCCGGCCGCGGATGAACCGGCGGTGCCCAGGAGGGCGACGGCGGCTACGAACGGCAGAAGCGCTCGGCGCAGCCTGGAGGAAGGAGAGAACGGGGAAGGGGACGGGGAAGGGGAAGGGGAATTCGGCATGCGGGCATCCTTGGGGACGCCGCCGCACCCCCTCACGCAGGCGCACCGATGATCACTCCTACGTGGCGCCGAGAGAGTGAGCCAGTCGCGTAGAGAGCGGCTGTGCGGGGCTAACACGACGTCACCGGTGACCAGTTCGCCACCCCTGAAGGTGCTGTGGGTCCCACGGCACCCCGTTCACTGGATCGGGGGGTGATGGGAGGGAGGGACGTTACTGCGACCACCAGTGTGTAGTGATGCCGATACTTTCTGTGATGACCAGTCGGCTCGACCAAACAGGGGTTATCGATGAGGAAGTTCGCTACGGCGGTGGTGGCCGCGGGGCTGTTCTTCGGGGGGATGGGGGTGGCGGTGGCGGACTCGTCCTGGCGCGAGTTGGTCATGGAAACGCCGGGCGTTGCGTTCGACGGTAAGTACCAGTGGCAGCCCACGACCAAGGTGCCGAGTGGTCTTCACGTGAAGGGCCAGCTGCGGGACGGAAACAAGAACGACGGCCACAACGTCTACCTGCGCACCAAGGTCGAGGGCTACGCGTGGGGCCATCTCGCAGGCGTTCAGAACAAGACCATCAAGGTCGACAAGGTCTTCGTCGACGGCGCTGTTCTGAAGACCAAGGAAGTGCGGATTCACGCGTGCATCGACCGTGGCTCCCTGCGCCCTGACTACTGCTCACCGGAGCGGCTGTTCTGGCGGAAGTAGTCAATCGGTCTCGGGAGCCGCCCAACCACGGCTCCCCACCCCCCAGGGAGCGCACCACGATGGACGTCATCCTCCGCGCCGAGGGCGTGGATCTCTTCTACGGCACTGAGCAAGCCGTCAGTAACGCGGATTTCACGCTCAAGCGCGGCGAAGTGGCCGCCATCATGGGCAGCAGCGGGTCGGGGAAGTCGTCGCTGCTGTACTGCCTCGCAGGGGTTCTGCCACCTACCAGCGGCACCGTGACCTTCGACGGGGTGCAGCTTTCGACGCTCCCCGACGGGGAACTGAGCGCCCTGCGTCGTACCCGCCTCGGGTTCGTCTTCCAGTACGGGGAGTTGCTGCCCGAACTGACCGTCGAGGAGAACGCGGCGCTTCCCCTCCGGCTCGCCGGGATCAGCAAGACGCATGCCCACGCGGTGGCCGCCCAGGTACTGGGGCGGCTCGGGATGGGCGATCTCTTGCGGCGCAGGACCTCGAAGCTGTCGGGGGGCCAGAGTCAGCGCGTTGCGGTTGCGCGGGCTCTGGTCCACCGGCCGGACGTGGTGTTCGCGGATGAGCCGACCGGGGCACTCGACAGCGCCAACGCGACGGCAGTGCTGGATGAGTTTCTTCAGCTGGCGCGGAGGCAGAAGACGGCCGTGATCATCGTGACGCACGATGCCGATGTCGCCGCGAGGGCTGATACGCAGTACACGATGTCGGACGGCGCCCTGGATCAGCGGGTGGCAGTGTGAACGCTTTCGTCCTCGGCATGCGCCTGCTGTGGGGCAGTGGACGTCGCGGGCGAGTGCGCTTCCTGTTGATGACGTTCGGCTCGGCGCTCGGAGTGGCGTGCCTTGCCGCCGTCCTCACGATTCCATCGATCCTCATGGCCCATGACGCTCGCACGGCCGCCCGTGAGCCGCGTCCAGGCACCAGTAACGTCTTGTTCCAAGAGTTCAGGGATCCGTACGGGTCGCAGCCACTCCATCGGATCTTCGTCGCACAGACGAGACCCGGTCCTACGCCGGTGCCTCCGGGAGTCGAGAAGCTTCCTGGTGCCGGTGAGGCGATCGTTTCCCCCAAGCTCAGTAAGGTCCTTGCCTCCAATCCACGAACGGCCAGGCTTGTCCCCGGCCGTGTCACCGGCATCATCGCGCCGCAGGGATTGGGTGCCAGCGACGATCTGTACGCATACATCGGCACTACTCCGGCCGAGCTGACCGAGGCAGAAGAGCTGGGTAGCTTCGGCACTGGCCGAACGTGGCGGGAGATCGTCGACCCATCGACACTCAGCATCCTTCGCTTCACGCTCGGGTGCATTGTGCTGCTCCCCCTAGTCATCTTCCTCTCTGTTTGTGCGCGGCTCTCCGGAGAGTCGCGCGCCCGGCGGCTCGCTGCCCTCCGGCTCGTCGGGCTCAGCATGAAGGACACCCTGCGGGTCAATGCCGGGGAGAGCGTCGCCGCTGCCTCGGTCGGGGCCGCGATCGGGGTCGTGGGGTATCTCGGGGTCAACGAGGTCATGGCTCGGGTCGGGTTGCCGGGCTTGCACTGGTATCCCGCGGATGGCCGGCCTTCTGGGACGACCGTTGCTCTGTGCCTGCTGGGATGCCCGGCGCTCGCATGGTTCGTAGGGCAGTTCAGTGCGCGGCGGGCCGCCCTTTCGCCGATCAGTGTGCGGCGGACGGGGGAGCGTAAGACTCCGAAGAAGTTCGGGACGCTGCTGCTGGTGCCGGGGCTGGGGATCATCGGTGGGTACTGCGTGCTCAGCATCATGGGGCAAGACCCGTCCGGGGGATCGGCCAGCTCCCTACTGGTGCCCGGTGCCGTGTTGCTGACCGGTGCCGGGCTCGTCTTCGGGTTGACGCCCATCACTGCGTGGCTCGCGCGGCGACTGGCCGGAGCCGCGAAGTCGCTGCCGGTGGCGCTGGCGATGCGGCGCACCGAGGTCGACCCCGGGTCCTCGTTGCGGGTGGTCACCGGGCTCGTGCTGCTGGTCTTCGGCGCCTCGCTGACGCAAGGGGTGCTTGTCGAACTGGACCAGGTCAGTCGGCGAACAGCTCCCCTTCAGGAGTACAAGATCAGCTTGGACGAACTCACGCCGCCACAGCGGAAGGCGCTCGAGAAGGTGCCGGGTGTGCGGACGCAGGTAGTCTCGTACAGCTCCTGGGATCCGTTGGGTGACGGAGATGTCTCGCGCGCCGACTTGGTAGTCGCCACCTGCGCGCAGCTTGCCTCGTCCACAGAGTGGTCCGCAGGCTGCGTAGACGGCAGGATCATGCAACTGCGCAATGACCGCTCGCCCTTGGAATACAACCCGAAGGCGGGAGAGCGCTACCCCTTTGAGTTGAAGGACGGCCGGAAGGCCACGTTCACGGTGCCCCGGGAAAGGGTTGACGTACACCCCTGGGACATCTCCGTCTTCGCTTCAGGCGCCCTTCTCGTCCCCCCGACTCTCCTCCCGGCCCCCCTCGCCGATTCCGCCGGCACCCTCACCCTCGTCAGCGACGCCGACCCCGCCACCATCCGTTCCGTTCTCGACGGCATCGGGGCCATCGCGCCCACCTCCTCCGTCGAGCCCGTCGGGATCGTCATCGACTCGCTCGCTCAGCTCACCGTCATCCGGAGTCTGCTTGCCGTCGGGATGGTGCTCGGGCTGGTCATCGGGGTGGCCGCGTTTGTGGTGTCCGTGGCCGATCGGGCCATGGAGCGGCGGGGGCAGGTGACCGCGCTGGCCTTGTTGGGGGCTCGGGCCGGGACGTTGCGGGGGGTGCAGGTCATGCAGGTGTTGTTGCCGCTCGTGGTGGGGTTGGGGGCGGCGATCGTCACCGGGTGGCTTGCCGAGTCCAGTTATCTGATCACCGGGGGTGGGGCCGTGCACTGGGACTGGGACGGGTTGCCGTTGCTGTTCGTCTGTGCGCTCGGGGTGCTGCTCGCCGCCGCGCTCGCTTCCGTGCCGATGGTGCGGCGGCACATCGATCCCGAGCACATTCGGCGGGATTGAGGTTGCCGCGCCGATGAGTTTTCGGTGAGGTGGGGGTCCTACTTCCAGTTGCCCCGCCCACACCGAGGAGATCCCCGTGGCCGAGAACGTCGTCAAGGGTCCTGCCAGCTACTTCCCTTCCATCGAGAAGAAGTACGGGCGGCCGGTCTCCGAGTGGCAGGACCTCATCCGTTCCTCGCCGCTCACCAAGCACATGGAGCTGGTCTCCTGGTTGAAGGCCGAGCACGGGATGGGCCACGGGCACGCGAACGCGCTCGTGGCCCACACGCTTGCCGAGGGGAAGTAGCGGCACCCGCTCACGCGGCACCCGCTCACGCCGCCAGTTCGTGGGCCGTGCGGGCCTTCACCCGCGCCGTCAGCGTCAGCGTCGCCGCCGCTGTGGCCGTGCCCGCCACCAGGGCCGTCCACCACAGGGCCGACGGGCCCAGTGTCGTGTACGTGGCGACCCCCAGGGTGAGCGCCGCGAACCGCGCCACTCCCCACGTCCAGCTGAACGCCCCCTGGTAGCGGCCCCTGGCGTGTGCCGGGGCCAGGTTGGCCACGACGCCCGCCGCGATGCCCGCGACGACCAGCTCGCCCAGGGACCAGACCACGACCGACACCGTGTAGCCGACGATCCCGTCCGCCAGGCCCGTGAGCGCCACTCCCACCGCGATCAGCGTGCTGCCCGCGCTCTGCACCGCCAGCTGCGGGAACCGGGCCAGCCGGGCCGTCGCGAAGGGCTGCACCGCCACGACCAGGATCGCGTTGACCGCCGCCATCGCCCCGTACACCGCCGGCGACAGGCCGCTGTCGTGGACCGCCAGCGGCAGGGCGACCTCGGTGAGCGAGTACACGAAGAGCTGGACCCCGAAGAGCGGCAGCAGGAGCAGCGCCAGGCGGTCGCGGAGTACCACCCCGTATCCGATGCCGTCCTTCTTCGCCGACTCGGGCCCCGGCCCCTCGGCATTCCCTCGGGACCTTTCCTCCGTCGTCCTGCGCTTCGGCTCCGGGAGGCGGACCGCCACCACCAGTGCGTAGAGCAGCATCGAGCCCGCGTCGACCGCGAAGAGCAGCCAGTAGCCGTGTGCGGCCAGGTAGCCGCCGAGGACGCCCGCCACGGCCGTGCCGATGTTCACTCCCCAGCCGAACAGGGCGTACGCGCGCTGCCGGCGCTCGCTGTCCACGGCGTCGGCGAGGAGCGCGTACGCCGCCGGCGACACCGTGCTGCCCGCCGCGCTGATCAGCAGCGCCGCCGCTGCCATCGTCCATACGCCGGGCGCCAGGAACAGCGCGCCCTGCGCCGCCGACGCGCCGATCAGGCCGATCAGCATCGTGGGGCGGCGTCCGATCCGGTCGGCCAGGATGCCGCCCACGGCCGGGCCCAGGAGGTTGCCCGCGCCCAGCGCTCCCAGGACGTACGAGGTCTCCGCGCCCGTCACTCCGCGCGCGGCCAGGAAGAAGACCAGGAACGGGGTCACGAGGTAGCCGAGCCTGTTGACGATCGTTCCCGCGAAGATCGTCCACACGACGGGCGGCAGCCCCTGGAAGGAGGACGGGATGAGGGACGGGAGGGAGGACGGGGTCCGGGGAGCAGTCCCGGAGGGGGTGCGAGTTGGCATGCTGCGAGCCTGCTCGGGTCCCCGCTGCTTCTCCATTGATTAAGCTCAGGCCGAATCCGATCTCCTCTCGCGCGCGCCTCTCGCAGCTAGGACGTGGAACCTTGGAATCCGGGCTCAGCTTCTCCGCCGCCGACCTCGCCCAGACCCGTTTCGCCGTCTCCCCCATGTGGGAGGTCGTCACCAGCTACCGCGTCCTCGTCGACCGGCCGGACTCCGCCCCCCATCGACGCTGGGCCGCCCAGGTCCGGCCCCGGATCGCGCGGGCCGGGCTCGACCGGGGGTGGCTCTCCGCGCTCGTTCCCGGTCGCGGATACCTCGCCGACTTCCTCAACCCCACCCCCTCCGGGCCCTTCCCCACCCTCGGCTCCGAACTCGACGCCGTCCGCCGCACCCCCGCCGAGCAGGTACGCGACGACCTCCGCATGCTGGCGAACGAGCGGGATCCCGATGCGAAGCTCCGGCTTCTGCAGGACGATCCGCCGGCCGCCCTCCGCAAGATCACCGACGAGATCGAGACCTACTGGGAGCTTGCCCTCGCCCCCTACTGGGCCCGGATCCAGCAGGTCCTGGAAGCCGATGTCTTCCATCGGGCCCGGCAGGTCGCCGAGCACGGTTCCGCCCGGGTCCTGAGCGAGCTCCACGAGACCGTGCGATGGGACGACGGCACCCTGCGGCTCGTACGGCGGCACTGCTCGCTCAGCCGCGACCAGGCCGGGTCCGGGCTGCTGCTCGTCCCCTCCGTGTTCGCCTGGCCCCGGGTCCTCACCCGGTCCGTCCATCCCGATCCGCCTCAACTCGCCTATCCGGCACTGGGGTTCGGCGCCGTCTGGGAGCCCCGTTCCGCAGCGGCCACGGAAGCCGTCGCCGCCGTGCTCGGGCGCTCCCGCACCCTGCTCCTCACCGAACTCGACACGCCCTCCTCCACGACCCGACTCGCCGCGCACTGCGGCCTGTCCGCCGCCGGCGTCTCCCAGCACCTCATCGCCCTGCGGAACGCCGGTCTGGTCACCGCCCACCGCAGCGGGCGCTCCGTCCTGTACGCCCGCACCGCCGTCGCCGACCAACTCCTCAACCCGTAGGGGATCATGGAGGGATGACTCCTTCCTCCTGGTCAGAGCGGTTCGTGACTCGTGACGGGGTACGGCTGGCCTGCCGTGACTGGGGCGGCACCGGGCCCGACGTACTCCTCCTGCACGGGCTCGCCGGGCACGCCGGCGAGTGGGACGACACGGCGCGGCTCCTGCGGGACTCCGGCCATCGCGTCGTCGCCCTCGACCAGCGCGGGCACGGCGGCAGCGAACGGCACCCCGGGGACGTCTCGCGGGCCGCCCACGTCGCCGACGTCGTCGCCGTCATCGATCGACTCGGGCTCGAACGTCCCGTGTTGATCGGACAGTCGTTGGGCGGGAGCACCGCCCTCCTCACCGCCGCCGCCCACCCCGGCCTGCCGCGCGCCCTCGTCCTCGTCGAGGCCGGTCCCGGCGGGGCCGACCCCGACGTCCAGGGGCAGATCGGGGGCTGGTTGCGGGCCTGGCCGGTGCCGTTCCCCTCGCGGGAGGCGGCCGTCGCGTACCTGGGCGGCGGGACGGATCCCGTGGGGGAGGGCTGGGCCCGTGGGCTCGACGAGCGTGCCGACGGGTTGTGGCCGCGCTTCGACCCCGAGGTCATGGTGCGGTCCCTCGACGACCACGCCATCCGCGCCTTCTGGGACGAGTGGGCCGCCGTCACCTGCCCCACACTCGCCGTCCTCGGGCAGGGCGAGCGGGGCGGAATCATCGACGGCGAGGAGTACGCGGAGATGGTCCGGCTCCGACCCGCGCTGCACGGCGCCAGCCTGCCCGGCGCCGGGCACGACGTACACCTGGAGCGGCCCGGGACCCTGCACCGGCTCGTCGTCGACTTCCTCCGCAGCGACGCCCTCCACACCGGCCCGCATACCCCTTGCCTTGGAGCGCACTCCAATTCCTAGAGTGCGCGCATGCGCTATCGGGTACTCGGCGGGACCGGGTTCGAAGTAAGTACGTACTGCCTCGGCACGATGATGTTCGGCGCCGTCGGCAATCCTGACCACCAGGACTCCGTACGGATCATCCACGCGGCCCTCGACCAGGGCATCAACTTCGTGGACACCGCCGACATGTACTCCGCCGGCGAGTCCGAGGAGATCGTCGGCAAGGCACTGCGCGACTCCCGCCGACGGGAAGAGACCGTGCTCGCCACCAAGGTGTACTTCCCCTTCGGCGGCGAGGGCCCCAACCGGGGCGGTCTCTCCCGTCGTTGGATCACTCGCGCCGTCGAGAACAGCCTCAAGCGGCTCGGCACCGACTGGATCGACCTCTACCAGGTCCACCGGCCCGACCACCGCACGGACATCGAGGAGACCCTCGACGTCCTCGGCGACCTCGTCGGCCAGGGGAAGATCCGGGCGTTCGGCTGCTCCACCTTCCCCGCCGAGGACATCGTCGAGGCCCACGCCGTCGCCGAGCGGCGCGGGCTGCGCCGCTTCCGCTCCGAGCAGCCGCCGTACTCGCTGCTCGCGCGCGGCATCGAGGCCTCCGTCCTGCCCGTCGCCCAGAGGTACGGAATGGGCGTCCTGACCTGGTCGCCGCTCGCCTCCGGCTTCCTCACCGGCAAGTACCGCAAGGGCCGGCCGATCGACCTCACCAGCGGGCGCCCGGCGCTCACCCCGCACCGCTTCGACCCGACGCTTCCCGGCAACGCCGCCAAGCTCGACGCCGTCGAGGAGTTCGTCGCCCTCGCCGACGAGATCGGCTGCTCCCTGCCCGAACTCGCGATCGCCTTCGCCGCCTCGCACCCGGCCGTGACCTCCGTCATCATCGGGCCCCGGACGATGGAGCAGCTGGAGGGGTTGCTGAAGGGCGCGCCCGTCGTCCTCACGGACGAGGTCCTGGACCGGATCGACGCGATCGTGCCGCCGGGGACGAACCTCTACCGCGCCGACGGCGTCTGGCAGCCGCCCGCCCTGACCGAACCCGCCCTGCGGCGACGGCCGTTGCATGCGCGGGCGGCGGGCTGAGCCGACTGGAGCCCGATCAGGTCGTCGCCGTGAACTGTTCCGTGCCCACCACCCTCAGCAGCGCGAGCCGCTCCCCCGCGTCCGTGCCCGGCGGTGGGGTGAACAGGACGAGCCGCTGCTCTCCCTCCGGGGCGAGCAGCACCTGGCAGTCCAGGTCCACCGGGCCGATCACCGGGTGCGCGACCCGCATCCGGCTGTTCCGGCGGACCGCCACCTCGTGCCGCTCCCACAGCTCCGCGAACTCCTCGCTCGCCCCGCGCAGCCGCTCCACCAGCCGCGTCGCGGCCGGGTCGCCCGAGCGGCGGCCGAACGCCGCGCGCAGATCGGCGACATGGAGGCGGCTGTAGTACGCGTGCTCCTCGGCCGGGTACGCCGTACGGGCCTCCGGGTCGGCGAACCAGCGCCACACCACGTTCCGGCCGTGCTCCGACACCGTGCACACCCCGCCGAGCAGCGCGCGGGCCATCGCGTTCTGCGCCAGCACGTCCCCGAGGTCGCTCAGGACCTGCGCGGGGGTCGTCGCCAGCTGGTCGAGCAGGTGGAGCAGGCCGGGTGCGACGTGGCCGCCCGCCATGGGTCCCGCCGGCGGGCGGTGGCCTGCCAGGAGGTGGAGGTGGTCGCGCTGGTCCGTGTCGAGCCGCAGCGCGCGGGCGAGCGCGGCGAGCATCTGCGGCGAGGGCTGCGGGCCGCGGGCCTGCTCCAGGCGGATGTAGTAGTCGGCGGACATGCCGGCCAGCTGGGCGACCTCCTCGCGGCGCAGTCCGGGCGTACGGCGCCGGGGACCGGCCGGGAGGCCCGCGTCCTGCGGACGGACCCGGTCGCGGGAACGGCGGAGGAAGTCGGCGAGTTCACGGCGGTCGATCGTCATGCGGATCATCCTGCCGGAGCCCCGACCGCTCATCCAGGCCGTATCCAGGGACTGGCGATCCCAGGGTCGGAAGGGCTCTCCCGCCTGTTTCCGGTGGGCGGCAGAGTCCTCGGTGTCAGCCAAGGACACCCCACCCACCAGCACCGGGAGCAGCCATCATGGCCACCGTCACCGTCGGCACCGCCCGCGTCCGCTACGACGTCGAGGGCCCGGGCGCCGGGCCCGCCCTCCTCCTCGTCCACGGCACCGGTTCCGGTGGCGCCGTCGTCAACTGGGGGCAGACCGCGCCCCGTTTCACCCCCGGCCGTACGGTCATCACCCTGGACCTGTCCGGCGCCGACCGGACCGTCGACGACGGCGGTCCGCTGACCGTCGAGTCGCTCGCCGCGCAGGTGATCGCGGTGATCGAGGACGCCGGCACCGGGCCCGTCGACCTGCTCGGGTTCTCCATGGGTTCCCCGGTCTCGGCGACCGTCGCCGCCCTCCGTCCCGACCTGGTCAACCGCCTGGTCCTGGTCGCGGGGTGGGCGTACACCGACGGCGACGAGTACCTGCGGAACCTCTTCACGCTCTGGCAGCGGCTCGGGGAGTTCGACCCGGCGGGGTTCGGGCGGAGCGTGACGATGACCGGGTTCAGCCGCGGCTTCCTCAACTCGATCGGCCGCGAGGGCGTCGAGGCGCTCATCCCGAACATGCCGCCCACCCCCGGCACCCTGCGACACGTGGCGCTCGACCTGGAAGTCGACATCCGCGCGCTGCTGCCCGGGATCACGGCGCGAACGCTGGTGGTGGGTTGCGCACAGGACGCCACCGTCCCGGTGGAGAACAGCCGGGAGCTGCACGCGGCGATCGGCGGCAGCTCGTACGCGGAGATCGACGCCGGTCATGTCGTCTTCTTCGAGAAGGAGGACGAGTTCGTGAAGACGGTGACGGACTTCCTCGACGCGGATGCCGTCGGCACAGAGGCCATCGCCTCGGATGTCCTCGTGTCCGCCGGTGCCTGAGGTCATCCTTGGCCGCATGGGTGAGACGAGGGCGAGGACGATCGGGGCCGCCGAACGCAGGGCGCGGCTCGGGGTGCGGCACCGGCTGGCGCGGGGTGCGCGGGCCGGGTCGGCGGAGGAGGTCGCGGGCTCGCTGGTGGCGCTGCACGGGACGGACCCGGCGAGTGTGTTCCTCGCGGTGGGGGCGCGGCTGACCGGGAAGGTCGGGCCGGTGGCGGACGTCGAGCGGGCGCTGTACGAGGACCGGTCGCTGGTCCGGATGCACGGCATGCGGCACACGGTCTTCGTCTTCCCCTCCACGCTGGCCCCCGCCGTGCAAGCCTCGACGACCGGACCGGCCGCGTTCCGCGAACGCACCTCCCTCCTCAAGCACTTGGCGGACGGCAGCACCTTCGACGCGGAGTGGCTGGCGGAGACCGAGCGGCTCGTTCTGGCCGAGCTGGCCGTACGGGGCGAGGCCACCGGAAGCGAACTCGGCGGAACGGTACCGCGGTTGAGATCGACGTACGTGTACGGGAAGGGCACCCGCCAGGAGGGCGTTCAGTCCGTCGCGAGCCGGGTGCTGCGGGTGCTCGGCATGGAGGGGCGGATCGTACGGGGTCGGCCGCAGGGCACCTGGACGTCGAGCCGGTTTCGCTGGGCGCCCGCTGTTCCCCACTCCGCTTCCGACCCCGTTCTCGATCCGACGGAGGCGCGGGCGGAGCTGATCCGGGGGTGGCTCGGGGCGTGCGGGCCGGCGACCGAGGCAGATCTGAAGTGGTGGACGGGGTGGAAGGTGACGGATGTGCGCGGGGCGCTCGCCGCCGTCGGGGCGGTGCCGGTGGCGCTCGACGAGGGGACCGGGTTCGTCCTGCCGGACGACCTCGGCCCCGTAACGGACCGGGATTCGGGTCCTTGGGCAGCGTTGCTGCCCGCGCTCGATCCGACGCCGATGGGGTGGCAGGCCCGGGACTGGTACCTGGACCCGGAGCACCGGGCGGCGCTGTACGACCGCAGCGGGAACATCGGGCCGACGGTGTGGTGGGACGGCCGGATCGTCGGCGGCTGGGCGCAGCGCCCGGACGGCGAGATCGTCCACCGGCTCCTGACGGACGTGGGGGCGGCGGCGGAGCGGGCGATCGGGGCGGAGACGGAGCGGCTGGCGGGCTGGGTCGGGGGCGGGGCCGGGGGCGTACGAGTGACGCCTCGTTTCCGTACGCCGCTGGAGCGCGAGCTGAGCGGCTGAGCGCGCCCGGCTGCTCAGTGGCGCAGGTACAGGCCCGGGACGCCCAGGTCGGAGAGGCCGTCGAGGACCAGGTCGACGCCGACGGCGGCGAGCAGCAGGCCCAGGAGGCGGCCGAGGAGCTCGATCGTGGCGTGGTGGGTGCGGCGCAGGACGCGGGCGAGGAGCACGACGCAGATCAGGTCGAGCGCGATGACGGACACGTACGAGCCGACGACGGTCGAGCGCCAGGTGAAGGAGTTGCGGGCGGCCGCCTCGATGAGCACGGCGGTCATGGCGAGCGGGCTCACGACGTACGGCATGAGCAGGTCGCGCACGCCGCTGACCAGGTCGGGGGCGTCCTGGTGGGTGGTGCTGGAGCCGAGGTGGAGACCGAGCACGAGCCCGACGGCGTAGACGAAGAAGATGAGGCCGCCCGCGAGCTGGAGCGCGGGGGTGCTGATGTGGAAGACGTTCAGCAGCCAGGGGGCGGTGATGCCGACGACCAGGCCGACGAGGACGGCCGCGCCCGAGGAGATCAGGGCGATGGTCCGCAGCTGGCTCACGGTGTGGACCTGGGCGAGGCCGGCGAAGGCGAGGAGGACCTTCGGGGGGCCGACGACGGAGAAGAAGGTGATGAAGGCGGCGGAGTAGCTGAAGGCGTTCACACCGGAATCATGGTGCGGGCGGGTGATTTCTCCCGGTTTTGCGGCTGCTGCCCGCGCGGTGTCGAGAACCGGTCCTCGGCTCCGACTGTGCTGCGAGAGGCGGTACGGAGTACCGCAGCACCCCACAGGAAGCCGAGAACGAGACGCGAGGAGGACGTCATGAAGTATCTGGTGATGGTGCAGGGCAGCCAGGCCGACTACGAGGCCATGGTGGGCCGCCCCACCGACCACAGCCCCGCCTGGACCAAGGCCGACCTCACGGCGATGTTCGCGCACATGAACGCGATCAACGAGGGACTGACGGCGAACGGCGAGATGATCGACGGCCAGGGCCTCACCGCCCCGTCCTCGACCCGGTTCGTGACCGTGGACGGCGACGGCAAGCCGGTCGTCACCGACGGCCCCTACGCGGAGACGAAGGAGGTCATCGCCGGCTACTGGCTGCTCGACTGCGCCTCCCTGGAACGCGTCACGGAGATCGCCGCCCAGGTGGCCCGCTGCCCCCAGCCGGCCGGCGCCCCGGAGTACGCGGTGGTCATCCGTCAGGTCGACGAGAGGGGCCCGAGCCAGGACTGACGGGTCCGAGCCAGGACTGGCCGGTCCGAGCCAGGACTCACCCGCTCGCTCGCACCCGGCACTGTCGGTGCCGGGTGCGACGATCGCCCGCGTGGACATCGGAACACTCGACATACGACAGGTCACGGCTCCGGAGGACGTCTCCCCCGGGCTGCGGCACGCACTCGTCGACTGCTGGATCGAGGTGACCAACGCCGGTGGTGCGGCCGGATTTCCCTTCCCTCCCATCGACGCGCGCCTGGCCGCCCCCGCGGTCGACTCCCTCGTCGCGGGCCTCGCCCCCGGGACGAGCCGCCTCGTGGTCGCCTCGCTCGACGACGAACTCGTCGGGTGGCTGAACGTCCGCCGCGACCCCTTCGAACTCATCGCGCACTGGGGGACGCTGCACCATGTCCAGACGCGGACGGGTCTGCGGGGCCTCGGCATCGGGGCCTCTCTCATGCGTCGCGTACGGGAGATCGCCCGCGACGAGATGGGTCTTGAGCAGCTCCGTCTTGCCGCGCGCGGCGGCGTCGGTCTGGAGACGTTCTACGGACGCCTCGGCTGGAAGGAGATCGGCCGTTGGCCGGGCGCCCTTCGCCTGGCCCCCGGGGACGATCGGGACGAGGTCCTGATGGTCCTGGCCCCCCTCTGACCTCGGTCGGCCTCGTGGCGCGGTCGGCCGCTCAGTGCATCCCGTGTGGGCCGCCCGTCAGGTGGGGGCGGCCTCGGGGGATGAGGAAGGGGGCGGCCAGGGCTGTGGCTGCCGCGGTGAGGGTGCAGAGGGTGTAGGCGGTGGTGAGGCCGTCGGGAGTGGGGGTCGTGGCGGTCAGGGCGAGGGTGGAGACGGTCGCCACGCCGATGGAGCCGCCCAGCTCGTGGAAGGTGTTCACGATGCCGGAGGCGAGGCCCGCCTCGTGCGGGGCGATCAGGCCCAGGGCCGTGGTCGTCGCCGAGACGAAGACCGCGCCGAGGCCGAACGCCGCCGTAGCCAGGGCCGGGAGGAGAGTGGTCCACGGGCCGGAGCCGGGGCTGAGGAACGCCAGCGGCAGGCAGCCCAGGGCCGCGATCGTCAGGCCGCCCGTCGCGCAGGCGCGCGGGCCCGCCGTGGCCACCAGCCGCGAGCCCAGGTGGGCGCCGATCGCCGTGGTGAGTGCCACCGGGAGGAAGAGCAGGCCGGTGCGGAGGGCGTCGAGGTGGTGGACGTGCTGGAGCTGCATCGAGCCGAGGAAGAAGAACGAGATCAGGAGCGCCGTCGCCACCAGCATGAGCACTGAGCCCGCGACGACCGGTCGCCGGGTGAACATCCGCAGGTCCATCAGTGGTGTGCGGGCCCTTCGCTCGGCCGCCGCGAAAGCCCCGTAGAGCGCGAGCGCGCCGAGGAGGGGCAGCAGGGTCGCCGTCGACGTCCAGCCGGAGTCGCCCGCCGTGACCAGGGCGTAGACGAGTGCGCCGGTCGCCGTCGTGACGAGCAGGGCTCCCGGGATGTCGAGGCCGCCCTCCTTGGCGCGCTTCGCCGTCGCCGGTACGAACCTCGGGAGGGTCGCCAGGACCGCGAGGCCCACCGGGACGTTGACGTAGAAGATCCACGGCCAGCCCGGGCCCGAGGTGAGCGCGCCGCCGAGCAGGACGCCCACCGCCGAGCCCGTACCGCCGATGGCTGCCCAGACGCCGAGCGCCCTGGGCCTTTCGTGGCCGTGGAACATCGTGGTGACCAGGGCGAGTGCCGCCGGGGAGAGCAGCGCGGCGCCGACGCCCTGGGCGATACGGCCACCGAGCAGGACGCCGGCGTTCGGCGCGAGGCCGCACGCCAGGGACGCGGCGGTGAAGAGGGCCAGTCCGGTGAGGAGCACGCGGCGCGCTCCGAGGGCGTCGGCGAGCCGTCCGCCGAGCAGCATCAGCCCGCCGAAGCAGAGCGTGTACGCGGTGACGACCCAGGTCAGGACGGTACGTCCGAGGTCGAGGTCGGTGGCGAGCGCCGGCAGGGCGATGTTCACCACCGTCACGTCGAGGACCAGCATGAACTGGGCCGCGCAGATCAGCGCGAGGGCCTTCCAGCGGCGCGGGTCGGGCTGTGGGTGGTCCTGATCGTGGGCTGGGTCATGGCCGTGGCTGTGGCTGTGGCTGTGGCTGTGACGAGGCACGTGGCCGTGATCATGGGCCCGGTCGTGGGCAGGGGCAGGGGAGGGTGCGGTGTCGTCGGTGGGCATAACTGAACTGTACGGCACAGTACAGTTGAACTCAACAGTACAGTTCCGTTGATAGGGTGGGGCCATGGACGCCCAGCCCGCACCGGCCGCCAAGCCCGCCCCCACCGGCCCCCGCGCCGCCCGCAAGCGGCAGGCCGTCGTACGGGCCGCGCGCGACCTCTTCCTCCGCGAGGGCTTCGGCGTCGGCATGGACGCCATCGCCGCCGAGGCGGGCGTCTCCAAGGTCACCGTCTACAACCACTTCGGCAGCAAGGAAGCCCTCTTCACCGCCGTCGTCGCGGGCGTCCTCGACGAGCCCCTGGCCGGCGACGGACAGGCCGCCGGGCCCGATCTCGCGCGACTCGTCGACGCCGACGGGCCCGAGCGGCTCAAGGCCGCGCTCACCGAGGCCGGTCGCGCCTGGGGACGGGCCGTCCGCGCCGACGCCGAGGGCCGCGCCCTGCGCACCCTCGTCGCCACCGAACTCCACCGCTTCCCCGAGCTGGGCCGCGCCTGGCGCGCGCACGGCCCGGCCGGCCACCACCCCGCCGTCGCGGACGCCCTGCGCACGCTCGCCGAGCGCGGCCTCCTCGACATTCCCGACCTGGAGGTCGCCGTCCTTCAGCTCTACTCGCTGCTCGTCTTCCCGCAGATGGTGTTCGAGCAGTACGGGGCGGAGCTCGGCGAGGAGCTGGGCGAGCGGCTCGTCATGGACGGGGTGGAGATGTTCCTCCGCCGGTACGCCGCCGCCCCCGCGCCCGCCCCCACTCCCGCTTCCGCGGCCACCCCCGCACCCGCCTCCGAGCCCGCACCCTGACACAGGTGTCATCCTTGGTCTTCGACGGAGCCCCGCGCGGGGAGTAAATTACCCCCTGGGGTATCTGTGAGGAGTGGCTGTGGAACTGGATCTCGCTGGTGCGGAGCTCAAGGCGGTACTGAACCGGCTGCGCCGGGCCCAGGGCCAGATCTCGGGCGTGATCCGGATGATCGAGGAAGGCCGGGACTGCGAGGAGGTCGTGACCCAGCTGGCCGCCGCCTCCCGGGCCCTCGACCGGGCCGGGTTCGCGATCATCGCGACCGGACTCCAGCAGTGCCTGACCGACGTCGAGGACGCCCGCCGGAACGGTGAGGACCGCGACGCGATGCGGAAGCGGCTGGAGAAGCTCTTCCTGTCGCTGGCGTAGGCCCGCGCGTCGCCGGCGTAGGCCCGCCCGCACCTCGGAACCGCCGGACACCCGTACCCCCGGGGGGAGCTCCCCCCGGGGGTACGGCTCGTCTCCGGGCAAGTCAGTCGACCGCGAGGCCCTTCAGACGCTTCGCGAACGTCGTCAGGCGCTGCCCCTGGTAGCGGGCGGCCGCGAGGACGTTCTCCTCCGGGGCGCCGTTCGCACCCGGGTGCGCCGTGCCGTACGGGTTGCCGCCGGCCGCGTAGACCGCCGGGTCGGTGAAGCCGGGGGAGACGATGACCGAGCCCCAGTGGTGGAAGGTGTTGTAGAGCGCGAGCAGCGTCGACTCGTTGCCGCCGTGCACGTTGTGCGCGCTGGTGAAGGCCGTCGCCGGCTTGTCCGCCATGACGCCCTGCTGCCAGAGGCCGCCCGTGGTGTCGATGTACTGCTTCAGCTGCGCGGCCACATTGCCGAAGCGCGTCGGGGAGCCGAGCGCGTACGCGTCGGCCCATTCCAGGTCCTCAAGGGTGGCGACCTCCACGTCACCGGTGGCGTCCACATGGGCGCGCCAGGCCGGGTTCGAGTCGATCGCGGCGGCGGGGGCGAGCTCGGGCACCCGGCGCAGACGCACCTCGGCGCCGGCCTTCTCGGCACCCTCGGCGACGGCCTGCGCGAGCTGGTGGACGCTACCCGTGGCCGAGTAGTAGATGACGGCGACCTTCACGGACATGGCGATCTCCTCAACCGGATCAGTTTCCGTTTCAATGCCCCGAGGTTAAGCGGATCACTATCCGGTTTGCAAGGGGCACGGGTATGCTCACACCGAGGGCTACCGGAAGGGGGAGACGGGGCGCCAACGAGCCACAGCGCGCGCAGGCGGCGCACCAAGGACAGGGAGTCGGCAGATGAGCACGGAGAATCCGCAGGCCGGAGGCGCGGCGGCCGCGCCGCTGCTCGGACTGCTCCCCACCGTCGACGCCCCCGCCCCGGAACGCGCCGACGCGGCCCGCAACCGGCGCAAGATCCTCGACGCGGCCGCCCGGATCATCGCCGAGGACGGCCCCGAGGCCGTCACCATGAACCAGGTCGCCCACGCCAGCGGCATCGGCGTCGGCACCGTCTACCGCCGCTTCGGCGACGTCTCCCAGCTCCTGTGGGCGCTCCTCGACGACCGCGAGCGCCAGTTCCAGGAGGCGTACATGAGCGGCCCGCCGCCGCTCGGACCCGGCGCCCCGGCCGAGGTGCGGCTCGACGCCTTCCTCGACGCGCTCGTCGACCGCGTCGGCGAGCAGCGCTCACTCCTGCTCGCCGCGCACACCGCCGCACCCCGCGCCCGCTACCACAGCGGCGCGTACCGGGTGATGCACACCCATGCGGCCCTGCTCATCGGACGGCTCAAGCCCGGGTCCGACAGCACGCTCCTCGCGCACCTGCTGCTCTCGTCGTTCTCACCGGACGTCATGCACCACCTGGCCGTCGAGCAAGAACTGTCGGCCGACCGCCTGAAGGCGGGGGTACGGGAACTGCTCCGACTGCGGGCCTGAAGCCTGGGGTACGGGAACTGCTCCGACTGCGGGCCTGAAGGCTGCCCGCCCGGGGCCAGGTCGCCCTAGACGGCGCGCGAGCCCAGCGCCGCCAGCCCGTCCAGCACCCGCGCCAGACCGAAGCGGTACGCGTGTTCCGCGTCGTACAGCCCGTCGTACGCGATCGCCGCCGCCTCCCCCACCCGCCGCGCCAGCGGGAACCGCGACTCGTCCAACGCCCGGGCGAGCAGCGGCTCGTGGGCCTCCCACCACTCCCCGTCCGACATCGCGCTCTCCCGCTCCACGGCCCGCGCGTCGAGCTCCGCCCGCGCGCCGGACTGCACGAAGCCGAGGACGTACGTCAGCGCCGAGTCACGGGCCACGTCGTCGAGGCCGAGCCCCTCGAAGGCCGCGAGCTCGTACTCGTACTTGGTCATCACGCCGGGCCCCAACGGGGCGCGTACGATGCGGAGTTCGACCAGCCACGGGTGGCGCAGGTGCAGGGCCCGGTTCGCGTCCGCGACCGCGGTGACGCGGGCCCGCCAGGGCTCGTCGGGGCGGAACGGCGGCCGGTCCATCCGCAGGAAGACGCTGTCCAGCATGAGGTCGAGGAGCTCCGCCTTGCCGGGGACGTAGGTGTAGAGCGTCATCGGGGTCACGCCGAGGTGCTGGGCCACCGCGCGCATGGTCAGCGCGGCGAGGCCGCCGCCGTCCGCGAGGGCGAGGGCGGCGTCGACGACCGCGTCGACCGTGAGGCCCTGCCGGGGGCCCCGGCGCCCCGCCGGGGCGGCCGAGCCGTCGCGCCAGAGGAGTTCCAGGGTGCGTGCCGGGTCGCCCGCGCCGCTGCTGTCGTTCCCCTTCGCCGCCACCATGTCGTTCCGTTCTCGCAGGTCAAACCGATATCACCTTACTTTATACACCGTATAGAGTACCCTTCCCCGGTAAGCAGGACGACCATCGGAGGCGCACGCATGAACCACCCCGTGAACCACCCCGTCGCAGCGGACAGCCACCACGTCATCCAGGTCCGCGGGGCCCGGGAGAACAACCTCAGGAACGTCGACGTCGACCTCCCCAAGCGCCGCCTCACCGTCTTCACCGGGGTCTCCGGCTCCGGGAAGTCCTCCCTCGTCTTCGGCACCATCGCCGCCGAGTCGCAGCGGCTGATCAACGAGACCTACAGCGCCTTCCTGCAGTCCTTCATGCCGTCCCTCGCCCGCCCCGACGTCGACGGACTGCACAACCTGAGCGCCGCGATCGTCGTCGACCAGGAGCGGATGGGCGCCAACTCCCGCTCCACCGTGGGCACCGCCACCGACGCGTACACGATGCTGCGGATCGTCTTCAGCCGCCTCGGCACCCCGCACATCGGCACCTCGGGTGCGTTCAGCTTCAACCTGCCCGAGGGGATGTGCCCGCGCTGCGAGGGCGCCGGCGAGGTCTCCGACATCGACGTCGACCAGCTCGTCGACCGCGAGAAGAGCCTGAACGAGGGCGCGATCACCGTCCCCAACTTCGCCGTGGACTCCTGGTACTGGCGGATCATGGCCGAGTCCGGCTTCTACGACGCCGACAAGAAGCTCGCGGACTTCACCGAGCAGGAGTGGGAGGACTTCCTCCACAAGCCGTCCTGCAAGGTCAAGGTCGGCAGCAACTCCTTCACCTACGAAGGCCTGGTCCCGAAGGTCCAGCGGCTCTTCCTCGCCAAGGACCGGGAGTCCCTCCAGGCCCACATCAAGGCCTTCGTCGACCGGGCCGTCGGCTTCCGCACCTGCCCCGAGTGCGAGGGCGCCCGGCTGACCCGGGCCGCGCTGTCCTCCCGTATCGACGGGGTGAACATCGCCGAGTGCTCGGCGATGCAGATCAGCGACCTCGCCGCGTTCGTCCGCCGGATCGAGGACCCCTCCGTCGCCCCGCTCCTCGCCGGCCTGCGCGAACTCCTCGACTCGCTGGTCGAGATCGGTCTCGGCTACCTCTCCCTCGACCGGTCCTCCGGCACGCTCTCCGGCGGCGAGGCCCAGCGCGTGAAGATGGTCCGCCACCTCGGCTCCCCGCTGACCGACATCACGTACGTCTTCGACGAACCGACCACCGGCCTGCACCCGCACGACGTCCGGCGCATGAACGACCTGCTCCTGCGGCTGCGCGACAAGGGCAACACCGTCCTCGTCGTCGAGCACAAGCCCGAGGTCATCGAGATCGCCGACCACGTCGTCGACCTCGGCCCGCGCGCCGGGACCGCGGGCGGCGAGATCTGTTACAGCGGAAACGTTCCGGGCCTGCGCACCTCCGGCACCCTCACCGGGAACCACCTCGCGCACCGGGCGAAGCTCCGCACGGAGGTACGCGTCCCCAGCGGCGCCCTGAGCATCACCGGCGCCACGCAGCACAACCTCAAGGACGTGAGCGTCGAGATCCCGACCGGGGTCCTGACCGTGGTCACGGGCGTGGCGGGCTCCGGCAAGTCCTCCCTCATCCACGGCAACCTGCCGGGCCGCGAGGGGGTCGTCGTCGCCGACCAGTCCCCCATCCGGGGTTCGCGCCGCTCGAACCCGGCGACCTACACCGGGCTCCTCGGCCCGATCCGTACGGCCTTCGCCAAGGCCAACGGCGTCAAGCCGGCCCTCTTCAGCGCCAATTCGGAGGGCGCCTGCCCCCGCTGCAACGGCCTCGGGCTCGTCTACACCGACCTGGCCATCGCGGCGGGCGTCGCCTCGGTCTGCGAGGAGTGCGAGGGCAAGCGGTTCACGCCCGAGGTCCTCACGTACCGGCTGAACGGCAAGAACATCCACGAGGTCCTTTCGCTGTCGATCGAGGAGGCGTACGACTTCTTCACCACCAAGAGCCAGGCCCGCACGATCCTCGGCCGCCTCAAGGACGTCGGTCTCGGCTACCTCCGCCTCGGCCAGCCCCTCAACACGCTCTCCGGCGGCGAGCGCCAGCGGCTCAAGCTCGCCATCCACATGGCGGAGAAGGGCGCCGTCTACGTCCTCGACGAGCCGACCACCGGCCTCCACCTCGCCGACGTCGACAAGCTCCTCGCCCTCCTCGACCGCCTCGTCGAGGCCGGCAACACGGTCGTCGTGATCGAGCACCACCAGGCCGTCATGGCCCACGCCGACTGGTTGATCGACCTCGGCCCGGGCGCCGGACACGACGGCGGCCTGATCGTCTTCGAGGGCACGCCCACCGAACTGGTAGAGAAGGGCGACACCCTGACGGCCCGCCACCTGAAGGAGTACGTGGGCGGCTGAGCCGTCGCGGTGCGACCGGACGCCCGCTCCGTGGACGGTGGTGGACCGGGGGCGGGCACCGGCCGCAGGATCGTGGCATGACCACGTATCTGATCCTGCACGGTTACGAGAACCACCGCCCGCCCGGCCACTGGCAGCACTGGCTCGCCGGGGAGCTGCGGGCGCGCGGCCACGAGGTGCGCTACCCGCAGCTGCCCGAGCCGGACGCGCCCGTGCTCGCGGACTGGCTCGCCGCGCTCGACGAGCACGGGAAGCGGCCGGCCGAGGGCGAGTTCGTGGTCCTCGCGCACAGCCTGTCCGTGCTGCTGTGGCTGCGGGCGGGCGCCCGCAGGCCGCTCGCCGACCGGGTGCTGCTCGTCGCCCCGCCGTCGCCGCCGGTGACCGCCTCGATCCCCGGGATCGCCGCCTTCGCCGACGGGCTCGACCTGACCGAGACGGGGCTCGACGCGCGCCTGGTGTACGGCGACGGCGACCCCTACTGCCCCGAGGGCGCCGACCTGCACTACGGCCTCCCGCTCGGCCTCGACCTGGACCTCGTACCGGACGGGAAGCACCTCAACCCCGATTCGGGGTACGGGGAATGGCCCGCGCTCCTGGCATGGTGCGAGGACCCCGCGGTGCGCATCAAGGGCCATTAGGCTCAACCGGATGTACTCCGACAGCGCACCGTACGACCAGGGCCGGCTCGACGTGGGCGACGGCAATCTCATCCACTGGGAGGTCTCCGGCAACCCGGAGGGCAGGCCCGCGCTCGTGGTGCACGGCGGGCCCGGCTCCGGGTCCTCGCCGCGCAGCCGCCGCTTCTTCGACCCGGAGGCGTACCGTCTGGTCCTCTTCGACCAGCGCGGCTGCGGCCGCTCCACCCCGCACGCGAGCGATCCGGCCGCCGACATGGCCGTGAACACCACCGCGCACCTGGTCGCGGACATGGAGCGGCTGCGCGAGCACCTCGGGATCGACCGCTGGCTGCTGTACGGCGGCTCCTGGGGCTCCACGCTGATCCTGGCGTACGCGGAGGCGTACCCGGAGAGGGTGACGGAGATCGTGATCGCGGCCGTGACGACCACCCGCCGCTCCGAGACGGCCTGGCTGTACGAGGGTGTGGGGCGGTTCTTCCCCGAGGCCCACGAGCGCTTCCGGGCGGGGGTCGAAGGGGCCCCGGGCGCCGGCGGGGCCTCGGGGACCGGCGGGGCCGCAGGGAGCGAAGGGGCCTCGGACCTCGTGGGTGCCTACGCCGCCCTCATGAACCACCCCGACCGGGCCGTCCGGGAGAAGGCCGCCGCCGACTGGTGCACCTGGGAGGACGCGGTCCTCTCCATGGAGGGCCAGGGCACCCCTTACACCGACCGGCTCGACGACGCCCGGCTCGGCTTCGTCCGGATCTGCTCGCACTACTTCGCGCACGGTGCCTGGCTTGAGGAGGGCGCCCTGATCCGCGACGCCCACCGGCTCGCCGGCATCCCCGGTGTCCTGATCCACGGCCGGCTCGACATGGGCGGGCCGCTCGGCACCGCCTGGGAGCTGTCCCGGGCCTGGCCGGACGCCCGGCTGCACGTGGTCGAGAGCGCCGGTCACCTGGGCGGCGAGGAGACCGGGAAGCTGATCCTCACCGCCCTGGACGGCTTCGCGAAGGGGTGAATCCACCGGGCGGGCGGCCCGCCCGGGCGGGATGATCGAGGCATGAGCCCCGTGTCCAAGAGCCCCGCCGCCTCCTCGCCCCCGGAGATCCATCTCGCCCAGCAGGCGGAGGCCGACGCGCTGCTCGGCCGGTCGCCGCTGGCCGCGCTCGTCGGCATGCTCCTCGACCAGCAGGTCCCGATGGAGTGGGCGTTCTCCGGGCCGTACACCATCGCCTCGCGGCTGGGCGCGGACGATCTCGACGCGCACGAGATCGCCGCCCGGGACCCCGAGGAGTTCGCCGCGCTGCTCTCCGAGAAGCCGGCCGTGCACCGCTACCCGGGGTCGATGGCCCAGCGCGTACAGCAACTGTGCGCCTTCCTCGTCGAGGAGTACGGGGGCGACGCCGAGGCCGTCTGGGCGGACGCGGCGACCGGGAAGGAGCTGCTCGCGCGGCTCCAGGCGCTGCCCGGCTTCGGCAAGCAGAAGGCGCAGATCTTCCTGGCGCTGCTCGGCAAGCAGTACGGCGTGCGGCCCACGGGCTGGCGGGAGGCGGCGGGCGCGTACGGCGAGCAGGGCTCGTACCGTTCGGCCGCCGACATCACGGGCCCGGAGTCACTGGCGAAGGTGCGGGCGCACAAGCAGGAGATGAAGGCGGCGGCGAAAGCAGAGAAAGCGGCAAAAGCCACCAAGGGCCAGAAACCGTCCGGGAATTGATAATTCCAGATTTCAATCCTGCTCTACGTGACAGGAATTGTGGAGAAGGTGTTCACAGAACGCCCTGCTGATCGCTAACTTCCCCTCAACCTCGTCCGTAACGGGAAGGACTTCTGTGAACGCTACCCAGCGCCGAGCCGCGGCCATTCTGGCCGCCGCCGCCCTCGCCACCCCGCTGGTCCTTGCCTCCCCCGCCACCGCGGTGAAGGACCCCACGGCCGCACCCGCCCGCGATGCCGCCCAACTGGCGAAGAAGCTGGTCCGCGAAACCACTGGCCAGGACGCCTACAAGCACCTGCAGAAGTTCCAGGCGATAGCCGACTCGGCCGGCGGTCACCGCGCCGCCGGCACGCTCGGACACGACGCCTCGGCCGCGTACGTGTACCAGCAGCTCAAGAAGGCCGGCTACGACGTCTCGTACGAGCAGTTCGACTTCATCTACACCGAGACGCTCGCCGAGAAGGTCTCCGTCGTCTCGCCCGCGCCCCGCGCCCTCGACGTCAAGGCGATGACGTACACCACGTCCACCCCGGTCGGCGGCATCAAGGCCGACCTGGCCGCCGTGACCGTCGACGCCGACGGGACCACCGGCTGCGAGCCCGGCGACTACGCCTCGGGCACCTTCACCGGAAAGATCGCGCTCATCAAGCGCGGCGGCTGCTCCTTCGCGATCAAGCAGCAGCAGGCCGCCGCGGCCGGCGCCGCCGGCGCGATCATCTACAACAACGTCGCGGGCGTCCTCTCCGGCACCCTCGGCGAGCCCGCCGCGGGCAAGATCCCGACCGGTGGCCTCACCCAGGCCGAGGGCGAGCAGCTCGCCGCGGACCTCGCCAAGGGCGCGGTCAACCTCTCCTTCGAGATCCGCCAGCTCCAGCAGAAGCGCATCACCAACAACGTCATCGCGGAGACCAAGGGCGGCAACGCCGCCAACACCGTGATGCTCGGCTCGCACCTCGACTCCGTCACCGCAGGCCCCGGCATCAACGACAACGGCTCCGGCTCCGCCGGTCTCCTCCAGACCGCCCTGGAGCTCGCCAAGTCGAAGGACAAGGTCCGCAACAAGGTCCGCTTCGCCTGGTGGTCCGCGGAGGAGAACGGCCTCCTCGGCTCCGACCACTACGTCAAGAACCTCACCGCGCTCGACAAGAGCGAGATCAAGCTCTACCTCAACTTCGACATGATCGCCTCGCCGAACTACGGCCTGTTCGTCTACGACGGCGACAACTCGGACAACGTCGGCGAGGGCGCGGGCCCCGCGGGCTCCGCCCAGCTGGAGCGGGACATCACCGACTTCATGGGCAAGCGCGGGCTCCCGCACGAGGGCACCGACTTCTCCGGCCGCTCCGACTACGGCCCGTTCATCAAGGTCGGCATCCCCTCCGGCGGCACCTTCACCGGCGCCGAGGGCATCAAGACCGCGGCCCAGGCGGCCAAGTTCGGCGGCACGGCGGGCGTCGCGTACGACGTGAACTACCACGCCAAGGGCGACGACCTGAAGAACGTCAACATGAAGGCCTTCGACGCCAACATCAAGGTCATCGCCAACGCCGTGGGCACGTACGCCCACGACATCTCCTCCCTGCGCAAGCCGGTCGTCTCCACCCCGACCACGGGCGGCGAGGGCAGTGGCGGCGGCCTGCACAGCGACCACGACGAGGTCACCCAGTAGCCCTGTCGGGCCCGTTACCGCTTACGGCGGGCAGTACCGAAGATCGACCGGCTGATCTCCCGGCCCAGCTGGGTGCCGATCGACCGCGCCAGGGACTTGAACATCCCACTGCCCACCACCTGTTCGGCGAGCGAGGGCTCCGGCTTCGGAGCCCTCGCCGCACCCTCCTTCTGCGCCTTCTCGGCGTCCTTCGCCGCCGCCGCCTCCAGGGCCGCCGCCTCCGCCGCCCGCTGCTCGGCCGTCAGCTTCTCGTACGCCGACTCGCGGTCCACCGCCTCCGCGTACCGCCCGTACAGCGGCGAGCCCTTCACCGCCGCGTCCAGGGCCGCCGCGTCGATCGGGCCCATCAGCGACTCCGGCGCCCGCAGCCGGGTCGCCGCCACCGGAGTCGGGGCGCCCTTCTCGCTCAGTACGGTGATCACCGCCTCGCCCGTACCGAGCCCCGTGAGGACCTCCTCCAGGTCGTACGGCGAGTTCGGGAACGTCCGCACCGTCGCCTTGAGGGCCTTCGCGTCGTCCGGGGTGAAGGCCCGCAGCGCGTGCTGCACCCGGTTGCCGAGCTGGGCGAGCACGTCCGAGGGCACGTCCTTCGGCGTCTGCGTCACGAAGAACACGCCGATCCCCTTCGAACGGATCAGCCGCACCGTCTGGGTGATCGACTCCAGGAACGGCTTCGACGCCCCCTTGAACAGCAGATGCGCCTCGTCGAAGAAGAAGACCAGCTTCGGTTTCTCCAGATCACCGACCTCCGGAAGGTCGTTGAAGAGGTCCGCCAGCATCCACATCAGGAACGTCGAGAAGAGCTGCGGCTTGTCCTGTACGGCCGGCAGCTCCAGGACCGAGACGATCCCCCGTCCGTCCGCCGCCGTCCGCAGGAACTCGGAGGTGTCGAACTCCGGCTCCCCGAAGAAGTTCCCCGCGCCCTGCTGCTCGAAGGCCGTGATCGACCGCAGGATCACCCCGGCCGTCACCGTCGAGAGACCGCCGATCCCCTTGAGCTCGGCCTTCCCGACGTCCGAGACCAGGAACGCCACCACCGCCCGCAGATCCTTCAGGTCCACCAGCTCCAGGCCCTTGGAGTCGGCGTAATGGAAGATCAGGCCGAGGGACTGCTCCTGCGTCTGGTTGAGCTGGAGCACCTTCGACAGGAGTACGGGGCCGAAACTGGTCACCGTGGCGCGCACCGGGATGCCGGGGCCGGTCCCGCCGAGCCCGTAGAACTCGCAGGGGAAGCCCGTCGCCCGCCACTCCTGGCCGACCTGGGCGGCCCGCTCCCGGACCTTCTCGCCGTCCTCGCCGGGGGCCGCGACGCCTGAGACGTCGCCCTTGATGTCGGCGAGGAAGACCGGCACGCCGTTCGCCGAGAGCTGCTCGGCGATCAGCTGCAGGGTCTTCGTCTTGCCGGTGCCGGTCGCGCCGGCGACCAGACCGTGCCGGTTGAGCACGGGCAGCGGGATCCGGATCGGCGCGTCCGGGTGACAGGCACCGTCCCAGAGCAGAGCCCCCAGATCGAGTGCCGCGCCCTCGAAGGCGTACCCGGCGGCGATCTCGGCGGCGGGCCCGGCCGGTGCGGCGGCAGGGGCCTCCTGGGCTCCTCCGGCAGCGGCCGGTGGCTGCTCGCTCACGCTCATCACGGCACCCCAATTCCGGTTTTGTCACGGTTTGCACCAGCATCCCACTGCCCGTGCATGGCTGCGCCGGTAGCCGCTCGCCCGGTAGGCTTTCCGTGTGATCTTCAAGCGCATCGGAAACGGAAAGCCGTATCCCGACCACGGCCGGGAAAGCACCCGGCAGTGGGCGGACGTCGCCCCGCGCCCGGTCCGCCTCGATCAGCTGGTCACCACCAAGGGCCAGCTGGACCTGGAGACGCTGCTCGCCGAGGACTCCACGTTCTACGGCGACCTCTTCGCGCACGTCGTGAAGTGGCAGGGCGATCTCTACCTCGAGGACGGACTGCACCGCGCCGTCCGCGCGGCGCTCCAGCAGCGCCAGGTGCTGCACGCCCGCGTCCTGGAAATGGACTGAGACGGCGCCGACCGGCCCCGTACTCGCTGACCCTTTCGGGGTCAGTTCGCCCCCATCCGGACGCGATCACATGATCATCAAGTAGGCATCGCCGACGGGCGGCATTACGCTGCGTTCATGAGCATGCTCACTCCCCCCGGAATGGGCGGAAAGTACCGCATCACAGGGGACACCTACCCCCGCATGCGCCGCCCGCGGCGCCGTCGCAGGATCGTCCTCGCGGCCGCGGCCGCCGTGGTCGTGCTCGGCGCCGCCGGCTGGGGCACGCTCCAGCTCGTCGACGTCTTCTCGGGCGACGAGGGCAAGAAGGCGACGGCCGGCAAACAGGCCGACTGCAAACCCGTCGCCAAGGCGACGACCCCGCCCGCGGCCGCCTTCCCCAAGCCCGCCCAGATCACGGTCAACGTCTACAACGCGACCCCGCGCAGCGGGCTCGCCAAGACGACCGCGGACGAGCTCAAGAAACGCGGCTTCAAGATCGGCAAGGTGGGGAACGCGCCCACCGCCTACGACAAGAAGGTCCCCGGCGCCGGCCTGCTGCTCGGCGCCACGACCGCCACCAAGGGCGCCTTCCCGGTCCTCGGCACCCAGCTCGCGGGCGCCACGACCAAGACGGACACCCGGGGCACCGCGGACGTGGACCTGATCATCGGGACCGCCTTCAAGAACCTGTCCCCGAAAACGACGGCGGACGCGGCCCTGGTCGCCCTGACCAAACCCGCGCCCGTACCGACCGGAAAGTGCTGAAGAGTCGGCTGAGGCCTTGACCCAGGCCTCAGCCGAGGCCTTACTCGGCGGAGCCGACGGCCTGCTATTCGGCGGAGCCGACAGCCTGCTATTCGGCGGAGCCGTACATGCGGTCGCCCGCGTCGCCCAGGCCCGGAACGATGTAGCCGTTCTCGTTGAGACGCTCGTCGACCGAGGCCGTGACGACGGTGACGGGGGTGCCCGCGAGCTCGCGCTCCATGACCTCGACGCCCTCCGGGGCGGCGAGGAGCACGACCGCGGTCACATCGTCGGCGCCGCGCTTGATCAGCTCCTGGATCGCCGCGACCAGCGTGCCGCCGGTCGCCAGCATCGGGTCCAGGACGTACACCTGGCGGCCCGAGAGGTCCTCCGGCATCCGCGTGGCGTAGGTCGACGCCTCCAGCGTCTCCTCGTTGCGGATCATGCCCAGGAAGCCGACCTCGGCGGTCGGGAGCAGCCGGACCATGCCGTCGAGCATGCCGAGCCCGGCGCGCAGGATCGGGACCACCAGCGGACGCGGGTACGACAGCTTCACGCCGGTCGTGGGCGTCACGGGGGTCTCGATGTCGACCTGCTCGGTCCGGACGTCCCTGGTGGCCTCATAGGCGAGCAGGGTGACCAGCTCGTCGGAGAGCCGACGGAAGGTCGCGGAGTCCGTGCGCTTGTCGCGCAGCGTGGTGAGCTTGTGGGCGACCAGCGGGTGATCGACGACGTGGAGACGCATGACCCAACAGTAGCCCGCCGCGCACTGGCGTCGACCCGCGCCACTGGGGGAAGGTGGGGACACGGGGACCCGGCGATGGGGTGGAGTGGCCCATGCCCGACCTGGAAGAACCGGCCGAGGGCGCCGCCGAGCGGGCGGCCCGGAAGCCGGCGCAGGAGACGGACGCGGAGCGCCGCAGGCGCCGCGCCCAGTTCCTCCGCGAACTGGGCGAGGCCAAGGCGCTGCGTGAGCGCGTACAGCCGAGACGCGCCCGGGCGGCCCGGATGCGCCAGGCCATGCGGATGCGGACCTTCCGCTGGTGAGGGCCTCACCCGGCGCGTGCCCCAGCCCGCCCCCGGCCCGTACGGCGCGCCCAGGCCCGTTCCCGGCCCGCCCGGCGTGTCCCCCCGGCCCGTCCCCTTGTGCGCCCCCTGCGTGCGCCGGGGTCGCACGCCCGCCCGATCGCGGGGTCGTTCAGACTGATGCACGACGCAAGAGCCGAAGACCTCTCCTGTCGGCGTCGTTTCTGTCACGATGCCGATTGGGCGGGGCATCAGGACCGCGCCGCCGGATCGTCACACCTCTGATCAGTGGGAGAGAGTCAGGTGTACTTCGCCGCACTGCTCGCGCGCACCGAAGACGGGTGGGAAGCGAGCGACACGGAGCTCGACGACGTGGAGACCCTGTCGGATCTGACCGAGCTCGCCCGCGAGGCCTCGGACGACGACACGGTGATCGTCTTCATCGAGCAGGAGGACGCGTGGTTCGGGATCGTTCGGATCGAGGGTGAGGAAGACCCTCGCATCTACGTCTCGGACGGCGCCGCCGCCGCCCGTTCCTCGTACGGGGAGATCCTCACCCGGGAGATCCTCGGCGACGACCTGGACGACATCGTCGACGAGCTCGAGTCGCTGGACCTGGACGGTACCGAGGACGGGGAGCCGCTCGACGGCGACTCGGACGAGGACGACGAGGAGACGGGCGTCGCCGCCGAGGCCGTGCCCGCCGCTCCGGTCGGCGACCGGCTGATCCTGGCGGACCTCGGCATGCCGCCGGCCGATCTGCTGGCGCTCGACAGCGACGCGCTCGCGGAGATCGCGGACGCGCTGGGGGCCGCCGAGGTCCTGGAGGCCGTCCGCTAGTGGCACGCGCTGTACCTGTCGTACCTGCGCCCGACCCCGTTCGGGACCCCTGGCGGGACGCCATGCGCCTCGCTCTCGCCGAGGCCGACGCGGCCGTGCCGGCCGGTGACGTACCGGTCGGCGCGGTCGTGCTCGGCCCCGACGGCACCGTGATCGCCCGCGGGCACAACGAGCGGGAGGCGACCGGTGACCCCACCGCGCACGCCGAGGTGCTCGCCCTGCGCCGGGCGGCCGCGGCGACCGGCGAGTGGCGCCTGACGGGCTGCACGCTCGTCGTGACCCTGGAGCCGTGCGTGATGTGCGCGGGTGCACTCGTCCAGTCGCGGGTCGAGCGGGTGGTGTTCGGCGCACCGGACGAGAAGCTGGGCGCGGCGGGTTCGCTCTGGGACCTCGTACGGGACCGCCGGCTCAACCACCGCCCCGAGGTGGTCCAGGGCGTGCTCGCCGAGGAGTGCGCGGAGCAGCTGACGGCCTTCTTCCGCACCCGCTGACACCCCTCCTGACCTCACGGGGGATACGGATTTCATCGCAGCGCCAGTTTCGGCTAAGCTCTCTCTCGGTAGCGTGTCCGAGCGGCCGAAGGAGCTCGCCTCGAAAGCGAGTGTGGCGCAAGTCACCGAGGGTTCAAATCCCTCCGCTACCGCTTCGATCGAAGGGCCCGGTGCATTGCACCGGGCCCTTCGGCGTATCCCCTCACCACCCCTGTGCGCGTGCCGGAAAGGCCCCGGCGCGCTCGGGGCGCGGCCGGGGCCTTCTTCCGTGGGGACGGGAGCCAGGATGTGGAGCCAGGACGGGAAGCTAGGACGGGGGGAGCGGCATCGGGGGGACAAGCCGCTCCCCCCGATGAGAACCGGTCCTCCAAGCCCTGCGCCGCAGTCAGGGGGGAAGCTTGCGGCGCGGACCCCGCAGTGCGGGCCGGTTCCAGGAGCCCTTCGGATTCCTGCCAGATCCTCCGGGCTCGACATCCATCCTGCTCGCCCGTCACTCTTCCGGGGGGCGGCAAAAGGCCTCGATCACCGGGCCCTTGGTCCATAAAGCCTCGGTTAGAGTGGCGCGGTCGTACGGCGGGGGAACAGGCGGGGGAACAGGGGAGGACTGGGCAATGGTGCAAGCGAAGAAGGTCGCGCTGTACGCGGTCGTGGTCTTTGTGCTGTACACGATCGTCACGTCCCCGGCCCGGGCGGCCGATCTGGTGCAGGTAGGGTTCGAGGGCATTTCCAGCGCCGCCCAGGGTGTCGGCGAGTTCATGACCGAACTCATCAACTAGGAGCCCTTTCGTGATCCGCCATCTGGTCCTCTTCAAGCTCAACGACGGTGTCGCGCGCGACGAGCCGCGTGTCGTCGCCGGTGTCGAGGCGTTCCGCGCGCTCGGCGACCAGATCCCGGAGCTCCGCTTCTGGGAGTGCGACTGGAACATCACGGACCGGCCGATCGCGTACGACTTCGCCATCAACTCGGCCGTCGAGGACACGGACGCGCTCCAGCGCTACCTGGACCACCCCGCGCACCAGGCGGGTGTCGCCCAGTGGCGCGAGTTCGCCACCTGGGTGATCGCGGACTACGCGTTCTAGTCCGTTCCGCGCCGGGGATCGACCAGATGCCCCTCAGGCCCTCCACCGTCGGGGTGGGGGGCCTTTTTCGTCGGCGATTCCGCGCGTGACCTCCCCTTTTTCCGCCAACATGCCCTCAACACGTGGCTATGCGGTGCTTGCACACAGTGGACATGTCTTGTGATGCTATGACCGCTTTTGACGGATGAGTTGACCGTAGTTGACCCAGTCGACCAGCAAGACCAGCCAAAGGGGTGGCGTGAACGTGCCGGCCAGTACAGCACCTCAAGTCCCGCCCCAGCACGAGGCAGGCGGCGCGGAGACCCCTCGCACCCGGCCCCAGAGCACCCGTGGCGCCGACACCCGCGCCCTCACCCAGGTGCTCTTCGGGCAGCTCAAGAACCTGGAACCGGGCACTCCGGAGCACCACCGGGTGCGCGGGGCCCTCATCGAGGCCAACCTCCCCCTCGTGCGGTACGCGGCGGCCCGCTTCCGCTCCCGCAACGAGCCGATGGAGGACGTCGTCCAGGTCGGCACCATCGGCCTCATCAACGCCATCGACCGCTTCGACCCCGACCGTGGCGTCCAGTTCCCGACCTTCGCCATGCCGACGGTCGTCGGCGAGATCAAGCGGTACTTCCGCGACAACGTCCGCACCGTGCACGTGCCGCGCCGGCTGCACGAGCTGTGGGTCCAGGTGAACGGCGCCACCGAGGACCTGACGACCGCTCACGGCCGCTCCCCCACGACCGCCGAGATCGCCGAGCGGCTCCGGATCGGCGAGGACGAGGTGCTCGCCTGCATCGAGGCCGGACGCTCGTACCACGCGACCTCCCTGGAGGCCGCACAGGAGGGCGACGGGCTGCCCGGACTGCTCGACCGGCTCGGCTACGAGGACCCCGCCCTGGCCGGCGTCGAACACCGCGACCTCGTCCGGCATCTGCTCGTACAACTGCCCGAGCGCGAGCAGCGGATCCTCATGCTGCGCTACTACAGCAACTTGACCCAGTCTCAGATCAGCCAGGAACTCGGCGTCTCCCAGATGCATGTGTCAAGACTCCTCGCCCGCAGCTTCGCGCGTTTGAGATCCGCAAACAGAATCGAGGCGTAACCGGAACGGGTAGACCGGTTCGGAGCAGTTCCGCGGCGCCCCAAATGCCGTACACCCCTTGTTTCCTGCGGATATACACCCTCGCCTTGTCGACAAGTCACTACAGCGTGTTGCCGACATGTGACATTCTGCTGGAACCGAGTTTGCCGCAGCCCCGCCGCCGGTATTCAGGTGGTGGCTGCGTTCCTCAGATGGTCGCGGCCACCGCGACCGTCCGCGACCTCAAGGGGGTGGCATGTCCACAGAACTGGGCAGCTCGAAGGTGCTCACGCTCACGCCCGTTCCCGTGCCCGCGCAGACGACGGCGCCGACCGCGACCGACAGCACGGAGGCCTCGCCTCCGCCGATGGTCGTCACGTCGGGAGCCCTCGACACCCGCACCCTCTCGCGCTCCCTCTTCCTCCGGCTGCGCGCCCTCGACGACCAGGGCGCCGCCACGGACAGCCCGGAGCGGACCTACGTCCGCGACACCCTGATCGAGCTCAACCTCCCCCTCGTGCGGTACGCGGCGGCCCGCTTCCGCTCCCGCAACGAGCCGATGGAGGACATCGTCCAGGTCGGCACCATCGGCCTCATCAAGGCGATCGACCGCTTCGACTGCGAACGGGGCGTGGAGTTCCCGACGTTCGCGATGCCGACGGTCGTCGGCGAGATCAAGCGCTTCTTCCGCGACACCTCGTGGTCCGTGCGCGTCCCGCGCCGGCTCCAGGAGCTGCGCCTCGCCCTCACCAAGGCCAGCGACGAGCTCGCCCAGAAGCTCGACCGCTCCCCGACCGTGCCCGAACTCGCCGCCGTACTCGGGGTGTCGGAGGAGGACGTCGTCGACGGCCTCGCCGTGGGCAACGCGTACACCGCCTCCTCGCTCGACTCCCCCTCGCCCGAGGACGACGGCGGCGAGGGCTCGCTCGCCGACCGCCTCGGCTACGAGGACACGGCCCTCGAAGGCGTCGAGTACCGCGAGTCGCTCAAGCCGCTGCTCGCCAAACTCCCGCCCCGTGAGCGGCAGATCATCATGCTGCGCTTCTTCGCCAACATGACCCAGTCGCAGATCGGCGAGGAGGTCGGCATCTCCCAGATGCACGTCTCCCGGCTGCTCACCCGCACCCTCGCCCAGCTGCGCGAGGGCCTCATCGCGGACTGAGTTCCCCGAAGGGCTCCCTTACTGACGGATCGTCAGCCAGACTGGCGGTCATGAGGCGAAGGAAGCCGGGACTCGTGGCGGTGGCGCTCTGCCTCGGCGGGGCGCTGACCGCCTGTGGCGGTGGAGGAGACGGCGAGGGGTACGCGGCGGTGGGCGCCGGCCCCTCCCCGGGCGGTGCGGGCACGCCCTCGGGCGCGGTCACGCTCGTCCCCCTGGACGGCCCCACGACGCGCGGGGACACGTCCAGCACGTCGTCGCCCTCGCCGGACCCGGACCCGTCGCCCGTGGTGCCGCCGGTGGGTGGGGACACCGCGCCCCCGGGCACACCCGGGTCTTCCGGTGCGGACGCGAGTACGGGGGCGGGCGCAGGGGCCGGCACGGGTACGGGGTCGAGTGCGGCCCCGACGACCGCACCGGGCGGCTCCGGCGGTACGCCCCCGGGTCCCGGCGCCGGCACCCCTCCCCGTACGCCCTCCGCACCGCCCTCCGAGCCCGCGCCCGGCACCGGTACCGGCACGCCGGCGCCCACCACCCCCACCCCGGTCCCCACGCCCAAGCCCACGCCCGGGCCCGCCGTGGTCACCGTCTCCGCGCCCGTCCTCGCCGACGGGGACCGGCGCTGGTGCGAGAAGGTGACCGTCACCTTCTCGAACAGCGGGGGTACGGCGGCCCGTTCGGGCACGGTCACCTTCGCCACCCATGTCATCGGCGCCCTCGGCGTCGACTGGGCGACGCTCATCTCCACCCAGCCGCTGCCGGCGCCGATCGCCGCCGGGACGGCGCGGACGGAGACGTACACCGTGTGCGTGGACTCCTGGCGGGTGCCGCTGGGGATGCGGATCGACACCCGGAAGGTCTCCGCTAGCTGGCAGTGACGGGGAAGCGCACCCCCGTGAGGTCCTCCGAGACGTCCCACAGTCTGCGGCCCGTCCCGGCGTCGGCCGCCGCGTCGGAGAGGCGTACCCGGGTCGGTGCGCCGCGCAGCTCGGCCATGCCGTCGGGGCCGATGAACTCGCCGCCCGCCAGGCCCGGTTCGGTCGCCGCGTACAGCTGCGGCAGCGCGCCCCGCTCCGGGCTCTGGGCGATGTGCGGGTTGCCGAGGTGAGTGAAGACCCAGCGCAGGAGGCCGGAGGTGTCCCGGATCTGGAGTCGGGTGGCGGTGTAGCCGGGGTGGGCGAGCACTCCGCGGACCGGGCTGCCGGCCCCGGTCAGGCGCCGGTGGAGCTCCTGTCCGAAGACGGCGTTGGCGAACTTCGACTGGTTGTAGAAGGCCATGGGTGCGTACCCGCGCTCACCGGCGAGGTCGTCGAAGCGGAGGCGGCCCTGCCGGTGGTTGATCGAGCTGACCGTGACCACCCGGGGGTCCCGCCCCGCGGCGAGCAGATCGAGCAGCAGCCCGGTGAGCGCGAAGTGGCCGAGGTGGTTGGTGGCGAACTGGAGCTCGTGCCCCTGGGGGCTGAGGGTGCGGGGCGGAGCCATCACGCCCGCGTTGTTGACCAGTACGTCCAGGCGGTCGTGCTCCTCGCGCATCCGGCCCGCGAAGGCGCGGACCGAGTCGAGGTCCGCCAGGTCGAGGGGGCGTACGTCGAGGAGGTCCGGCGCGACTCCGGCCGCCACGAGCTCGTCGGCGGCCCGGCGGCCCTTCTCCTCGTCCCGTACGGCGAGGACCACGCGGCCGCCCCGGCGGGCGAGCTCGCGGGTGGTGGCGAGGCCGAGACCGCTGTTGGCCCCGGTGACGACGAAGCGCCGCCCGGTCTGGTCCGGGATCCGGTCGGCGGTCCAGCTCTGCTTCTTGGTCATGCGACACACGCTGCCGCCTGTGTCACTGAGTGTTAAGCATGCGGCTGAATGCCGTAGAGGGGTCTTGGTGTCATCGAAGGCACCGCGTTACCATTCTCCGGTGAGTAGCCGCCCCGACACCGGCCCCGTCAGCCTGGCCCAGCGCAAACGTCAGCTCGTCGCGACCGAGCTCACCGAGGCGGCCCTCCAACTGCTTGCCCTCAAGGGCTTCGACGCGGTCACCGTCGACGAGATCGCGACCACCGCCGGGGTCTCCAAGCGGACCTTCTTCCGGTACTTCGCGTCCAAGGAGGACGTGGTCGTCCAGTTCCTGGCCGGCATGGGCGCCGACATGCGCGTCGGGCTCGCCGCCCGGCCCGCCGGGGAGCGCCCCTCCGAGGCACTCCTGCACGCCGTCTCCGTACCCCTGAAGACGTGCGGCGACCACGCCGAGCGCGCCCTGCCGGTGGTCCGGCTGATCCTGCGGACCCCCGCACTGCTCGCCCGCCTCCTGGAGCACCAGGCACAGTGGCGCGAGGAACTGACGGAGGAGCTGGCCGTCCGCCTGGGGCGCGATCCCGGGTCCGACCTCTATCCCCGGCTGGCCGCGGGCATGGCACTGGCCGCGTTCGACGCCGTACTGCGCCGGTGGAGCGAGGGGGAGGACGCGGAGAGCGCGGCGGACCCGGCCGCGCTGATCGGGGAGGCCTTCGCGGTCCTCGCGCCCGCGCTGGACTCCGTCACCCCGCGGTAGGAAACGAAAAGGTGGGCCGGGTCCGCGTGGTGCGGATCCGGCCCACCCGGGGCTCGGTGAGGGACGGGTCGGTCAGCCCAGGGCCAGCCACGCGACGGCCGCCAGGACGACGATCACCGCGACCACTCCGACGATCAGGCCGACCTTCGGACCACCCGACGACGTGGCCGCGGCCTGCGGCTGCCGCTGCTGCGGGGCGCCCTCGTCGACGAAGGCGCGGAACATCTGGGTGCTGCCGGCGGGGTCGTTGTAGGAGCCCTCGGGGCCCTGGCCCTGGCCGTACGGTGCTTGGGGGTTGTGTGCCATGGGTCAGGACCCTAGCGAAGTACGGGTGACGGGCCCAAGCCCCGCACCCCCACCTCGGCGGAAGCATCCGCGACCCACACCTCCGCTCCACCTTTGCCGATTCTTTAGCGCCGTTTGACCGATTTAGTTTGCCTGGAGCAACCATCCATCTCTATGGTTGCCCTAAGCAACAACATCTATGGGGTGCCCGATGGACGGCTCGATGGACAGCTCGATGGACCGAGGCAATCGCTACGAGAACCTCGCCCGCCAGGTGAGCGCCATCGGAGCGGTGAAGCGCGGCCTCGCGCGGGTCCTGCCCACCGAGTGCCCCGGCGGATCCGCCATCGTCCTCGCCCTGCTCAACCACCACGGCGACATGCGGATGGGCCGGGTGTCCGAACTGATGGCCGTCGACATGTCGGTCAGCAGCCGCCACGTGGCCCACACCGTGGACCGCGGCTGGGTCGAGCGACTGCCCGATCCCGCCGACAAACGCTCCCGCATCCTGCACCTGACCCGGGCGGGCGAAGACATGCTCGCCGTCCTCGACCGACGGCTGACCGACATGCTCGCCCGCACCCTCGCGGAGTGGTCCGACGACGACGTCGAACTGCTCACCACCCTGCTCGCCCGCCTCCGCGATTCCTTCGGGGACTGCCGGGCCCACCACGCTTGAGAACGAAGGAACTTGATGGCTACGACCACCACACCAGAGACCGGTGTGAGCGGCGGGAGCGCCAAGCAGGGGGACACCGCCTCCGGCGGCGCCCCGATGACGCACAAGCAGATCATGGAGGCGCTGTCCGGGCTGCTGCTCGGCATGTTCGTCGCCATCCTGTCCTCGACGATCGTCTCCAACGCCCTCCCCCAGATCATCACCGACCTGGGCGGCGGCCAGTCCGCCTACACCTGGGTGGTCACCGCCGCGCTGCTCTCGATGACCGCGACCACCCCGCTCTGGGGCAAGCTCGCGGACCTCTTCTCCAAGAAGCTGCTCGTCCAGATAGCCCTGGTCATCTACGTGGCGGGCTCGGTCGTCGCCGGCCTCTCGCAGAGCACCGGCATGCTCATCGCCTGCCGTGTCGTCCAGGGCATCGGCGTCGGCGGTCTGACCGCCCTCTCCCAGATCATCCTGGCCGCGATGATCGCCCCGCGTGAGCGCGGCCGGTACAGCGGCTACCTCGGCGCGACCTTCGCCGTCGCCACCGTCGGCGGCCCGCTCCTCGGCGGCGTCATCACCGACACCGACTGGCTCGGCTGGCGCTGGTGCTTCTACGTGGGCGTGCCCTTCGCGATCATCGCGCTGATCGTCCTGCAGAAGACCCTCAAGCTCCCCGTCGTGAAGCGCAAGGTCAAGGTCGACTGGGCCGGCGCCTTCTTCATCAGCGCCGCCGTCTCCCTGCTCCTCATCTGGGTCACCTTCGCGGGCGACAAGTACGACTGGATGTCCTGGCAGACGGCCGCGATGGTGCTCGGCGCGATCGCGCTCGGCGGGATCTTCCTGCTCGTCGAGTCGAAGGCGAGCGAGCCGATCATCCCGCTCCGCCTCTTCCGCAACCGCACGATCACCCTCGCCTCGCTCGCCTCGCTCTTCGTGGGTGTCGCGATGTTCGCCGGCACGGTCTTCTTCAGCCAGTACTTCCAGCTGGCGCGCAACGAGTCGCCGACGATGTCCGGCGTCCTCACCATCCCGATGATCGCGGGCCTGTTCGTCTCCTCCACCGTCTCCGGTCTGATCATCACCAAGACCGGCAGGTGGAAGGCGTGGCTGGTCAGCGGCGGCGCCCTCGCCGCGGGCGGCCTCGGGCTGCTCGGCACGATCCGCTACGACACGACGTACTGGCACATCGCGCTCTTCATGGCGGTCCTCGGCCTCGGCCTCGGCATGATGATGCAGAACCTGGTGCTCTGCACCCAGAACCAGGTGGCCCCCGCCGACCTCGGCGCCGCCTCCTCCGTCGTCACCTTCTTCCGCTCCCTGGGCGGTGCGATCGGTGTCTCGGCGCTCGGCGCGGTCATGGCCCACCGGGTCACGGACTACGTCAAGGAGGGCCTGACCGAGCTCGGCCCGAAGGCCGCGGCGGCCATGGGCCAGGGCGGCTCGGGCGGCGGGATCCCCGACATGGACAAGCTGCCGGCCCCCATCCGCACGGTCATGGAGAGCGCGTACGGGCACGGCGTCGGCGACGTCTTCCTCTACTCGGCGCCGTTCGCGCTGCTGGCCTTCGTGGTGACGCTGTTCATCAAGGAAGTCGCCCTGAAGAGCAGCTCGGTGAAGGCCGACGAGAAGCCGGTGGCCGCGGAGGCCTAGAAAAGAGACTCCCGGGCGCGCTTCGAGCGGAGGCGCGGCCGGGTCCGGTACGGAGCGGCGGGCAGGGGACGGCCCGCCGCTCCGTCATTTCTCGGTTTCGGGGGCCCTGGCGTCGCGGGCCTCGGTTTCACGGGAAACCATGGTCTCGATGCCGGCCACGAAGACGTCCAGGGCGTAGACGAAGTCACGGTCCCAGATCTCGGTGACGGTGCCGTGCGAGGCCCGCTCGTCGAGGATCTCCGCCATGGGTTCGATGGCGTCCACGAAGCCGGGGTTGTCGCGGAAGGCCTTGACCGACTCCACGTAGAAGTCGTCCTGCGACATCCCGGCCTCCGCCGCACGCCGCCTGAACTGGGACTCGATCGTCCCGTAGCCGTACACGAACTGGAAGACCGCCGAGGTCGCGCTGGGCTGACGGTCGATCGGCAGGCCTGTGCCCGCGATCGTCTCCTGGATCTTGGCGCCGACGGCGATCGCGTGCGGGCCGATGTTCAGGTACTGCCCGGCGCTCGGCGACATCCACGGATGGCGGACCAGCATCCGGCGGTATCCCGTGGCGAGCACCCGGATCCGGTCCTGCCAGCCCGCGGCGGCGTCGATCTCCGCGAGATCGAACTCGCTGTACGCGCTGTCCATGGCGAACTCGATGATGTCGTCCTTGGTGTCCACGTACCAGTACAGGGACATCGCGGTGACGTTCAGCTCGGCCGCGAGCTTGCGCATCGACAGCTTGGCCAGGCCCTCCTCGTCGAGCATCCGGATCGCGGCGGCGACGATCCGGTCCCGGTCGAGACCGGCCGGACCGCCGCCGCTCCGCTGGGTCCGGGTCTCCAGCCAGACGCTGGAACGCGCCGGGTTCTTGGCCCGGTCGGCTGCCTTGACCATCGCGTTCCTCCGTCTGTCAGTGCTCCGTGACCATGCTAGGCAGCGATGGACTGCTCGGATGCCAGGGCCTTCTCCGTGCGCTCGGCCCGCCGGAGCAGGGCCGCCGCGACCAGACCGCCGGCGAAGACCGCGATCGCGCCGACGAGCTGGCTGGTCTGGAGGCCGGAGGCGAAGGCGTCGGAGATCTCCTGGCGCTCGGCATCGCTGCCCGCGGCGGCCAGGGCGGCCGGGAGGGAGGTCGCGGTGACGGCGACGAGCGCGGCGAAGCGGGCGTTGAGGACGGCGCCGAGGACGGCGACACCGAGGCCGTTGCCGAACTCGGCGAGGGTGCCGTTGATCCCGGCGCCCACGCCCGCCTTCTCCGGCGGGATCGAGCTCATGATCGCGTTGGCCATGGCCGGGGAGGAGACGGCGATGCCGCCGCCCATCAGGACCAGGCCGAGGAGCATGCCCGCGTAGCTGCCGTCCGTGCCGCCGCCGAGCAGCGAGATCGAGGTGAGGCCGCCGGCCACCAGGGTCATGCCGAGGACGACGGTGGGCGGGGTACCCAGCTTCATGACGATCTTCGGGCCGATGCCGGTCAGGTTGAGACCGACGATGGTCAGCGCGAGCGGCGCCATCCGCAGACCGGCCTCCAGAGGCTCGTAGCCGAGCACGAACTGCAGGTGCTGGGTGAGCAGGAAGAGCGATCCGCCCATGCCGAAGACGACCAGGATCGAACCGCCGATGGCGCCGATGAACTTCTGGTTCCGGAAGAAGTGCATGTCGAGCATCGGGTACGGGGTGTGCAGCTCCCACAGCGCGAACGCGCCGAGGCCGAGCAGACCGATCACGGCCGGGACCAGCACCTGTGCGGAGACCCAGCCGTGCTCGGGGCCGCTGATGATCGCGTACACGACGGCGGTCATGCCGATGGTGGAGAGCAGCGCGCCGAGCAGGTCGGGGCGCTCGCCCTGCGGGTTCTTGGACTCCGGGACGAGCTTGAGGACGGCGACGAGGGCCACGACCGCGACCGGGATGTTGATCAGGAAGATCATTCCCCACCAGAAGTGGTTGAGGATCACGCCGCCGATCAGCGGGCCGCCGGCGAAGCCGAGCGAGGCGACGGTCGACCAGAGTGCGATGGCCTTGACCCGCTCCGAGTCGTCGAAGATCTGCATGACGACGGCGAGGGTGGTGGTCATCAGGAGCGCGCCGCCGACGCCCATGCCCGCGCGGGCTGCGATCAGCTGGGCGGTGGAGTCGGCGAGGCCGGCGGCGAGCGAGCCGAGGCCGAAGAGCGCGAGGCCGATCGCGAGCAGCTTCTTGCGGCCGTAGCGGTCGGCGGCGTTGCCCGCGCTGAGCAGCAGGCCGGACTGGACGAGCGAGTACGCGTTGATCATCCACTGGATGTCGGTGGTGGTCGCGTGGAGTTCGGAGGTCAGCGACGGGATGGCGACGCTGAGCACGGTGTTGTCGAGCAGCACGGTGAGCTGGGCGAGGCAGATGACGCCGAGGATCAGCCAGCGCTGCGGGTGACCGCCGGTGGCGGTCGGTTCGGTCGCGGCGGTCGTCGCCGTCATGGGCAGGGCTCCTTGTACGGTGTACGGGACTAGGTCTCGTACACCGTACAAGGACTCTCTTACGCTGTATAGCGCTTATCTACTTCTCGGCGGTCAGGTCGTAGAACGTGGCGTTGCCGACCGTGACCTTCTCGAAGGTCTCCGCGACCCAGGTGGAGATCTCCGAGTTGCCGCCGGGGCCACCGCCGCCGCCCATGCGGCCCCCGCCGTCCTCACCGGTGCCGCCGGCGCTGCCGCCGCTCTCACCGCTGCCGATGAAGTAGTGGATCTTCCCCTCGGCGACGTACTGCTTGAACTGCGCGAGGGTCGGGGACGGGTCGCTGCCGTTGAAGCCGCCGATCGCCATCACCGGCTTCTCGGTGGCGAGCTGGTAGCTGGCCGCGTTCTGGGCGCCGACCGTGGCCGCGACCCAGGTGTAGGAGTCGGCGTCCGCGAGGAGCGCGCTCTTCGCCGCCGTACCGACACTGGCGCCGTTGAGCAGGCCGCCCATGCCGCCGCCACCGCCGGGGCCTTCGCCTCGGGTCGTGCCCTGAGGCGGGGTGCCGCCGGGCATCTGGCCCTGGGTCTGGCCCTGAGCCTGGCCCTGAGCCTGGCCCTGGCCGTTGGGCATCTGACTGCCGCCCTGGCCACCCGGCATCTGTCCGCCGCCCTGGCCACCCGGCATCTGACCGCCCTGGCCACCGGGACCACCGGGCATCTGGCCGCCCTGGCCGCCGCCGGGGAACCCCCCGCCCTCCATCATCCGCATGCCGCCACCGCCGCCGGGACCCCGGCCGCCCATCGCGCCGCCGGACGGGCCCGCCGTGACGATCGAGCCCTGGTGTCCGGAGTCCACCGTCGCCAGGGTGTACGCGAAGGGACCCGCGAGTCCCGCCGCCAGGCCGAGGCCCGCGACCCCGAGGCCGAGCCGCCGGTCGATCCGGCCCGCGAAGAGCAGCCCGAGCGCGGCCACCGCGCCCGCGACGAGGACCGTCCAGCGCAGCCACGGCTGCCAGTCCGGCGTCCGCCCGAGCAGGGCCCAGCCCCACCAGGCGGTCACCGCCACCGTCACCGCGAGGGCCGCCGAGGCGAGCAGCCGGGTGCGCTCCTCCCAGAGCACGGCCGCGCCCATGCCGACGAGCGCCGCGAGGTACGGGGCCAGGGCCACCGTGTAGTACTCGTGGAAGATGCCGGCCATGAAGCTGAACACGGCCAGCGTGATCAGCAGCGAACCGCCCCACACCAGGAACGCCGAGCGCGCGGTGTCCGTCCGGGGCGCCCGCCAGGTGACGACGAGCCCCGCGACGAGGAGGACCAGCGCGGCCGGCAGGAGCCAGGAGATCTGGCCGCCGATGGAGTCGTTGAACATCCGGACGATGCCGGTCTCGCCCCACCGGCCGCCACCGCCACCGCCGCCGCCTCCCCCGCCGCCGACGCTGCCGGTCTCGTTGCCGTTGATCCGGCCGAGGCCGTTGTAGCCGAAGGTCAGCTCCAGGAAGCTGTTGTTCTGCGAGCCTCCGACGTACGGGCGGGAGGACGCCGGCCACAGTTCGACCAGGGCCACCCACCAACCCGCCGACACGATCATCGCGAGCCCGGCGAGGGCGAGCCGGCCGATCCGGCGCCCGATACCACCCGGTGCGCACACCCCGTAGACGAGGGCGAGCGGCGGCAGGATCAGGAAGGCCTGCAGGGTCTTCGCGAGGAACGCGAAGCCGAAGGCCACCCCGGCCCACACGAGCCACTTCGCCGCGCCCTTGTCCTGTTCGAGGGCGCGCAGCACGCAGTAGACGGCGACCGTCATGAGCAGGGCGAGCAGCGCGTCCGGGTTGTTGAAGCGGAACATCAGCGCCGCGACGGGCGTGAGCGCCAGGACCACACCGGCGATCAGGCCCGCGCCCGCGCCGAACCGGCGCCGTACGGCCGCGTAGAGCACGGCGACGGTGGCCACGCCCATGAGCACCTCGGGCACGAGGATCTGCCAGGAGCCGAGGCCGAAGAGGCGGACGGAGAGGGCCATCGGCCAGAGGGCGGCCGGCGGCTTGTCGACGGTGATGGCGTTGGCCGCGTCGAGCGAGCCGAAGAAGAAGGCCTTCCAGCTCGCGCCACCCGCCTGGACGGCGGCGGAGTAGAAGGAGTTGGCGTAGCCGGAGGCGCTCAGGTTCCACAGGTAGAGCACGGTGGTCACGGCGAGCAGGCCGAGGAACGCGGGACGGACCCAGGGGGCGTCCTCGGCGCGGCCGCGCCAGAGCCGGGTGAGGGGGCCACCGCGGGACGGCGCGGCATGGGCCGCGCCGGCCGACGCGGCCAGGGAGGTCGAAGTCATCGGTCGTTCCTTGGGTCGTTCCTTGAGGTGGCCCGCTCGGGGAAGACCCAGAGCCGGAAGAGCAGGAAGCGCAGGACGGTCGCGGCGAGGTTGGCGACGACCAGGACGGCGAGCTCGGTGGAGTGCGCCGGATCGCCGGTCGCCGCGCCGAGGGCGGCGAGCGAACCGCTGGTCAGGGCCAGGCCGATGGCGAAGACCACGAGCCCCTGCGCCTGATGGCGGACGGCCCGGTCCCGGCCCCGTACCCCGAAGGTGAGCCGCCGGTTGGCCGCCGTGTTGGCGACGGCGGAGACCAGGAGGGCGGCGGCGTTGGCGAACTGCGGGCCGACGCCGAGCCGGAAGAGCGAGTACAGGGCTATGTAGAACAGCGTGGAGAGGGCCCCGACCACGCAGAAGCCGACCAGCTGACGGGCCAGTCCGCCCGGCACACCGCTGAGTTCACGGTCCCGGGGGTCGTCGCCGAAGGGCCTGGCCAGCCGGTCGAGGGGCAACGAACCCGTCGCGAGGGCCCGCCCGACCCGCCAGACGCCCTTGAGGTCGTCGGTGGCCGTGCTGACGATGTGCACGGTCGAGTCGGGGTCGTCGACCCAGTCGACCGGCACCTCGTGGATCCGCAGCCCGGCGCGCTCGGCGAGGACGAGCAGCTCGGTGTCGAAGAACCAGCCGGTGTCCTCCACCATCGGGAGGAGCCGCTCGGCGACGTCCCGTCGGATCGCCTTGAACCCGCACTGCGCGTCGGAGAACCGGGCGGCCAGCGAGCCGCGCAGGATCAGGTTGTACGCGCGGGAGATGAACTCGCGCTTCGGGCCGCGCACCACCCGCGAGGAGCGGGCGAGCCGGGAGCCGATCGCCAGGTCGGAGTGGCCGGAGATCAGCGGCGCGACCAGCGGGAGCAGGGCGTTCAGGTCGGTGGACAGGTCCACGTCCATATACGCGAGGACGGGCGCGTCCGAGCCCGACCACACCGTCCGCAGCGCCCGGCCACGCCCCTTCTGCTCCAGACGTACGGAGCGCACCTCGGGCACCTCGGCGGCGAGGCCGGCGGCGACGTCGGGGGTGCTGTCGGTGGAGGCGTTGTCGGCGACGGTGATGCGGAAGCCGTACGGGAAGGTCCGGAGGAGGTGTTCGTGGAGCCGGCGGACGCACGGCTCCAGGTCCTTCTCCTCGTTGTAGACGGGGATCACCACGTCCAGGACGGGCCGTCCCGCGATGTTCACCGGCAGGTGTTCCCGGGCGGGGAGGGCCCCGGACGTGGGCCCCGCGATCGTTGGGGTTCGCATGCCACCGACACTCGCCGGGGCCGCTGTCACGGCTGTGTGATGAGCCTGTGGCCTGCCTGTGAGTGGGGCGCGTACGGGTCCGTGCCGGTGCCCGGGACCTGGTCGGCGGGCAGCCGGACGGTGAAGACGGTCCGGCCGGGGGTGCTTTCGACGGTCACTTCCCCGCCGTGGGCGAGCACGACGGCGCGGACGATCGCGAGCCCGAGGCCGGTGGATCCGGCGTTGCGGGAGCGGGAGGCGTCGCCGCGCGCGAACCGCTCGAAGACGGCGGGCAGGAGCGCGGGCGGGATGCCGGGCCCGTTGTCCTCGATCTGGACGGTCATCGCGTCCGCCCCGGTCAGGACCCGCGCGGTGACCTTGGTTCCGGGCGGGGTGTGCGTACGGGCGTTGGCGAGGAGGTTGACGAGCACCTGCTGGAGCCGGGCGCCGTCCGCCCGTACCGGTGTCCCGCCGTCCTCGGGCAGTTCGAGGCTCCAGTGGTGGTCCGGCCCGGCGGCGCGGGCGTCGCTCACGGCGTCCACGACCAGCGGGACGAGATCGGTGGGCTCGTACGAGAGGGGTCGTCCGGCGTCGAGCCGGGCGAGCAGCAGCAGGTCCTCGACCAGGCCCGTCATCCGGGTCGCCTCGGACTCGATCCGGCCGAGGGCGTGCCGGGTGTCGGGGCCGCACTCCTCGCGGCCGCGCCGGGTCAGCTCCGCGTACCCCCGGATCGATGCGAGCGGGGTGCGCAGTTCATGGCTGGCGTCGGCGACGAACTGCCGGACGCGGGTCTCGCTCTGCTGGCGGGCGTCGAGGGCCGAGTGGACGTGGTCGAGCATCCGGTTGATGGCCGCGCCGACCTGGCCGACCTCCGTCCGGGGATCGGCCTCCGTCTCCGGCACCCTCTGGTGGAGCGCCACCTCCCCGCTGTGCAGGGGCAGCCGGGCGACCTGCCGTGCTGTCACAGCGACCCGTCGCAGGGGCCGCAGGGCCACCCGGACGAGCACGGTTCCGGCGAGGGAGGCCGCGAAGAGGCCGGCGCCGGTGACGCTGAGTTCGACGAGGACAAGGGTGGAGAGGGCGTTCTCGACCTCGGTGAGCGGGATGCCGGTGAGGAAGGCGGCGTGGCTGCCCTTCGCGTACTCGACCCGGTAGGAGCCGAGGCCGCCGGGCAGTTCGACGGTGTGCGGCTCGCCGTCACGCGGGACTGCGGCGAGCACGGCCCGCTGGGCCCCGTCGAGTGGCTTCGTGGGGAACCGGCCGCTGCCTGCCTCCTCCGTCGAGTACCCGGCCGAGGAGACCTCCCCCGCAGCGGTCAAGGCGGCGCCGAGGGTCCCTATCGGGGCACCCGGCCCGCCGAGAAAGAAGAGCGGATCCCGGTCCCGGCCCGGATCGGGCTCGACCATCGCGCCGGGAGGCCCGGCGGCCCGGTTGGACAGTCCGCGGACCTGCTTGTCGGCCTGGTCGTACAGGTACGAGCGGAACGCGATCGTGGTGACGGTGCCGATGACGGCCGCGACGACCGCGATCAGCGCGACCGCCGAGACGACGAGACGAGTCCGCAGCGACCACGGCCGCCGTGTCCTCGGAGACCGTGTCCGCTGCCCTGCACCTCGCCACACGAGCCGCTACTCCCCCGGCTTGATGAGGTAGCCGGCCCCGCGCCGGGTGTGGATCATCGGGGCGTGCCCCGCGTCGATCTTCCGCCGGAGGTACGAGATGTAGAGCTCGACGACATTGGCCTGACCGCCGAAGTCGTACGACCAGACCCGGTCGAGGATCTGCGCCTTGCTGAGCACCCGCCGCGGGTTGCGCATGAGATAGCGCAGCAGCTCGAACTCGGTCGCCGTGAGGTGGATGGAGGCCCCGCCCCGGGTGACCTCGTGGCTGTCCTCGTCGAGGGTCAGGTCCCCGACGACGAGCAGCGACTCGCTGCGCGCCACGGCCGCCCCGGACCTGCGGATGAGGCCGCGCAGCCGGGCCACGACCTCCTCCAGGCTGAAGGGCTTGGTGACGTAATCGTCGCCGCCCGCCGTGAGTCCGGCGATCCGGTCCTCGACCGAGTCCTTCGCCGTCAGAAAGAGCACCGGTACGTCCGGCAGCTCGCGCCGGATCCGGCCGAGCAGGCTCAGCCCGTCGACGTCGGGCAGCATGATGTCGAGGATGACGGCGTCGGGCCGGAACTCACGCGCGGAGCGCAGCGCGGCGGCCCCGTCCCCGGCACTTCTGACCTGCCAGCCCTCGTAGCGCAGGGCCATGGAGAGCAGCTCGGCGAGCGAGGCCTCGTCGTCGACGACGAGGACGCGGACGGCGGTTCCGTCGGCACGGAGCATGTCGGCGCGGGTGCCGGTACGGCGTGTGGTGACGGTCATGGAACCCACGCTCGCGGGCGCCGCTGAGAGGCCTCTTTCCCTTTCCTGTGAATTCCCTGAGAAAGGACTCAGCGGTCCGAGGACGGTTTCACGTGAAACAACGCGGCGCCGTTCTCGTACAGGACGCCCCGGAGCCAGTCGTCCCCGAGCCCGAGACGTTCGAGGGCCTGGAGCTGGTGCACGTACGGATACGGGATGTTCGGGAAGTCGGAGCCGAGGAGGATCCGGTCGCCGACGTCCACGAGCCGCTTGAGCTCCGCCTCGGGGAACGGCGCCAGTCGCTCGCTGAAGTCGGTGAAGGCCATGGTGGTGTCCAGGTGGACGCCCTCGTACCGCTGGGCGAGATCGAGGAAGTCGCCGTACTCGGGCATCCCCATGTGGGCGACGATCACGCGCAGCCTGGGATGCCGGGCGAGCAGCCGCGCCATGGGCCCGGGCCCGGTGAAGTTGCCCGGGGTGGGCCCGGAGCCGCAGTGGACCACGACGGGGGTGCCGCTGTCGGCGAGGGCTCCCCAGACCCCGTCCAGCGCGGGGTCATTCGGGTCGAAGCCGCCGACCTGGAGGTGCACCTTGAAGACGCGGGCTCCGGCGGCGAGCGCCTCCTGGACGTACCGGTCGACGCCCGGCTCGGGGAAGAAGGTCGCGGTGTGCAGACAGTCGGGGGTGCGGGCGGCGAAGTCGGCGGCCCAGGAGTTCAGCCAGGCGCCCATCCCGGGCTTGTGGGGGTAGAGCATCGCGGTGAAGGCGACCGCCCCGAAGCCGCGCAGGAGAGCGAGCCGGCGCTCCTCCTCCTCGCGGTAGGTGATGGGCCACTCCATGCCGGTCAGCGGACCGACGGCGTCGAAGTAGGCCCAGACCTTGTCGAGGACGTTCTGCGGCATGAAGTGCGTGTGCACGTCCACGAGCCCGGGAATGCCGAGCCGCTCGACGAGGGCCCGGATGTCGTCGGCCTCACGGCGCTCGCGGTTCTCGCTACCGGCGCGGTCCTCTCGGCTCTCGTGGCTCTCTCGGCTCTCGCTACTCGCGCTCAAAGCTGTAACTCCGTTCGACCTTGCCGATGTGGACGCTGTAGCTGTCGTACCAGTGCTCCCGGCCGTGGGCCTTGGCGGCCTGGTGCTCGGCGTGCAGACGCCAGGCGTCGAGTGCCTCCAGGTCCCGGAAGTAGGCCACGGTGATGCCGATGCCGCCGGGACTACGGGCGGACTCGTGGCCGAGGAAGCCGGGCATCTCTCTGGCGAGTTCGTCCATCCGTGCGGCCGTCTCGGCGTAGCCCTCGGGGGCGTCGGGCCGGATCGAAGTGAACACAGCCGTGTAGTAGGGCGGTTCGAGGTCCGCCACCAGCTTGGGGGTCATGTGATCACCCTTGCCGGGCCGGTGGGGGGATGTCCACAGCGCCCGGGCAAGGGGATCCAAGACTTTACGAAGGGACCGCTGCGGTCGGCCGGCCCCCTCAGAACAGCTCCCCCTGGGTGCTCGGGTCGACGGCGGACACCGCTTCCGACACCGGCACGGAGAAGGCCTCGCCCTCCCCCGCCGCCTGGAGCGCCCAGCCGCCCATCAGCCGGGTGTCGAGGGCGAGACAGCGTCCGCCCGGGTCGAGGAGGTGCAGATCGGGCCCGGCGGCGGCGAGCAGCCGCCCGCTGACGACACCCCCGTCGACCAGCTCCGTGACCGTGCCGGCGAGCGGCGGCAGCCCGTCGAGACCGAAGGCCGGGACGTGGTCACGCGGGGCGAACTCCAGCGGCTCCAGGGTCTCCGTCCAGCCGCCCACCTCCCGCGCTCGCCGGTGCAGCTCCCCGACCTCGCGGGCCCGTTCCGCAGCGGCCGGCAGCGCGTGCCGGGCGGCCCGCTTCCGCTCGTACGCCACGCGGTCGGGGATCCCCAGAGCCTGCCGCAGCACCTCCTCGGTCCGCCGGGCGGCCATCAGCGGCCCCCGCCCGAGCCAGCTGAACGTGACGGCGCCCTGTTCGAGGAGCCGGGCCTCGCCCCGGGCCTCGGCGGTGATCCCCACCTTGGTCATACCGGGCCCGAACCAGGCCAGGTACACCCGGTAAGGCTGCGGATCGTCCAGGAAGGTGTCGGCGGCCACGGAGTGCGCCCGGTCGAGCCGCGCGCATTCCGCGCACCGCCCGCCGGTGGCCCGGCCCGGCACGACGGCCTCCAGGGGACAGGGGTTCCCCCGGGCCCCGGGACACCGCCGCTCCCCCACGGCCCGGAAGGCGAGCACCTGCCCGTACGCGAGGGCACTGACCTTCCCGCCCCGCCACCGCAGCCCGGGCACGCCCCCGCTCCAGGTGATCCCCCGACACCGCCACTCCACGCCCGCGCCTCCCTATGCTCCGTGGATGCCCAGTCTCCGACACATCCGGTTCCAGTCCCCGACCCGGAGCCCCCGGGGGCATCACCCCGGCGTCTTCGGACTGGCCAATTCGCTGGCCGAGGAGGGCAGGCTCTCCCCCGAGGAGTGGGCGGTCTGGCGCTCCTCGAACGACTGGTACGACGCCCACTTCCCGAACCCGACCACGGTCGACCCGACGGTCTACGACCCGGAGCTGAACCCGGGCGCCGCCGCCTGGTTCCGCCCGACGGCGACCGAGGCACTGGCCCGGGTCGCCCCGTACCTCCGCATCCTCAGTGACCACGGAGTGCCCTGTGTACGCCTGGAGTCGGCGAACCCGGGCAGGATCGTCTACGAGGACGCGTACCAGGTGGTGGCGGTGGCAGCGGCGCCCTACGGCAGGACGTAGATCCGTGCCCCGTCCGCGTCGGGCCCCCCGACCTCCCGCATGCAGCCGCGCTCGATGAGGAGGCGTACGCAGTCCCGGACGCGCTCGCGGGAGAGACCGGTGCGCCGGGTGACGTCCTGCGCCCGGTAGCGGACCCCGCCCCGGACCAGAGCGGGGGCGAGGCAGCTGGCGACCGTCCGTACATCGCCGGTGATGGCCCAGGACTCGACGAGCTCCTGCGGGGTGAGGGCGACGGCGGCGCCGGTGCGTTGGCGCGGCACGGAGAGCCGCTCAAGGGAGTCGGCGACCCTTGAGAGACTCCGCCGGGTCTCACGGAGCAGCTCCGCGTACTCGGTGTGCTCGGCGTACGCGGCGGCCCGCTCGTCGAACTGTCCGTCGAGGCGTACGAGGACGTCGACGAGCTGCTGCGGCAGGACGAACCCGGTGTGCACGGGGGAGGGTTCGAGCCCGTACCCCCCGTACCGCTGGATCGCCGCTATGACCTCGGCCGTCCACGCCCGGAACGGGCCGGCCTCCGGTCTCCGGCAGGCCCCGACGAGCTGGACGAGCCCCTGCAGGCTCACCATCCGCGTCGCCGCCCTGATCCCGCACCGCCCGAGGAACTCCTCGCCCCCGGCGAGCTCCCGCGCGGACACCAGGCACGTCCCGGGCAGGTCCACGGTCCGCAGTGCCTCCCGCGTCCCCGCGTACCCCAGCCGCTTCGCCACGTCCACGACGGGGAACCAGTGGGTCCCGTCCGGCGCGGTCAGGCGCCGCAAGGGCGCACCGGTGGCGGCGTACACCAAGTCATCGATGTCGATCGCGTCCATCGATCATCACCTCCGCCTCGCAAGCTAGGACGAAGGCATATTCAACTGACATGCAAATAAGACAGGTTCACCCAAAAGGGGAGGGATTCCCGGGTATGCCCCCGGAAATCCCTCCCCCACGCCTATGGCGGCGCCCCGCTGCCTACCGGGCGACGAACTGAGTGAGGATCGCCTGCACCTCGTAGATGTCGACGCCCTTGGTGAAGGTCTTCTGGACCGGCAGCTGGCTGCCCGAGATCCAGATCTTCAGCTCGGCGTCCAGGTCGAAGGTGCCGGCGGTCTCGACCGCGAAGTGCGTGATGCTCTTGTACGGGATCGAGTGGTACTCGACCTTCTTGCCGGTGATGCCCTGCTTGTCGACCAGCACGAGCCGCCGGTCGGTGAAGAAGATCGTGTCGCGGATCAGCAGGTACGCGGCGTGCACCTGCTCCCCCTGCCCGAGCAGCCGCGCGTAGTCCTGCTGCGCCTGCGCCGGATCAATCGCGTGCGCGTTTCCGAAGAGCGCCATGCCCCAACCCCCACCTTCGAAGCGAAAAGAACGATCATCCGACCCTAACCCCCCGACCGGCCGACGCCGAAGGCCCCCCGGACCACCCCCGAACCCCCACCTCACCGGCTGCAGCACGCCAGGAGCCACGCACTATTCGAGCGCAGGCACGCCGTTCCTATCGAGTGTGACGCTAAACGTTTGGCCATCTTGTGCAACCAGCGCCCCCCTCCCCTCATATTCATTCACGGTTCCGTCCGAGTATGTGACGACAATCTTGACGGAATAGTTCACCTCCAGGTCGGCCACGGCCTTGTCCAGATAAAAGACGTCTGTTGCGCTGGAATCATTTTCGTTCGTAGTCAGAACCAAGGGATCGGATCCAGCAATACTGATCTCGTCCCGCTCTTCGACAACCCCCTCGTCCTCCCACAGTTCACTCACGACGTTCACCGCAATTTGGGAACTCGGCGATTCCGTCGAAGCCACAGATGTCACAGGAGTCGTAGGAGTCGTTTTAGGTTCCGAATTGGACTGCGCCACGTATATGAAGCCGAAAATGGCCAGGCCGTAGGTCACGATACTGACCGCCAGGATGGCGACCCTGGGAAGGCGTCCGATGCTCCCTTCCAGGGTGATGTGGAACTGCGACGACCCCATGCTCGCCCCGCGCCCCACGATCCCAATCAGGAGAAGGAAAGTCGCGATGACAAGGGTGACGATCGGGAAGAATTCCATTCCGGTGCCCCTCTGTAGCAACCGCCGCAGACCTCAGGGCAAGCGCTTGTCGGTAGCGCGCACGGGTGATTCACCTGAAGGAGGCCACGAAGAATGCGCCTAAGTCGCTTGTAGGCCAGGCGCGACGAGGGTGCCGATGACATGCGGCCCGGCCAGCTGCCTTGATCTTCGATACCAGAGCCCTCTCCCCATCTCCCACCATGCGCTCGCCGGACGCGTCTCGCAAATGGAAGCGGCAGCTGAACTGCGGGGTCATGGAGCGGCTTTGGGCGGGGTCACCATGAGGCGCGCAATCACACGGCAGTCGGCAAATGACCCGGTAATCCGATGGCGACGCGCCGGGCAGTCTCCGACGCGGGACGCCCCTACAGCTCCGGCCAGACGTGCGGCTCCAGGTAAGCGTGCCGCCCGAGGAAGAACCAGTAACCCGGTCAGCGCTCGGACCTGAGCCCGTCGCTGTACCTCGCTGCCGTACGGCCCCACAACGCGAGAAGCCCGGACTCTCGTCCGGGCCTCTCGTCCATGGGCACTCGGCAGGATTCGAACCTGCGATCTTCCGATCCGCAGGCGCGTGCCGACCCACATCCATGGAAGGCGGCCCCGGCCGGCTCACGGCCCAAAACGATCTGCCGTCCTCACACATGCGCTGGTGTACGCGGACGTTGATGTCAGCGGCTGATGTCAGGCGCCGTCCTCCAGCCGCCGGCAACTCCTGCGCGTCAGACTTCTTCCCTGTCCCTCGAACCAGTTGGCCAAGGTGGACCTAGGGGGTGTCTTGTCGATCAGTCCGGGCTCGCGGCGGCTGGTGCCGCGCCCTGATCCGGCCTGATCGACAGGACACCCCCTAGCCGGTCTCCTCCGGCTTCTCCGGCCGGCGCTTGCTCCGCCGGGGCGCCGCGGCGCCGCGGATCTCCTCCGTGGCCGCGCGGAACGCGGGCGCGGCGCGGGCGAAGTAGTCGAAGAGCACGGCCTGGTGCTCCGGCGGGTAGGAGCCGATCACCGCCGCGATGTGCCGGCGGGCCGGGCCGACCACGTCCTCGATGCGACCCAGCGCGTCCGGCACCGGCTCCACGATGACCCGGCGCCGGTCGCTCGGATCGGCGGCCCGGCGGGCGTAACCGGCCCGTTCGAGTCGGTCGATGAGCCGGGTGGTCGCGCCCGTGGTCAGCCCGGTACGAGTGGCGAGCTCACCGGAGGACAGGCCCCCCTCAAGGGTGATGAGGCTGAGCGCGTACCACTCGGACGTGTGCAGACCGGCCGCCTCGGCGCTGGCCAGACCCTGGAGTCCGACGGCGTCCAGGTACTGCCGGAAGACCGTGTGCGCGTCCGCGTCGCTACCTGTTGCCATTCTCGGGATCGCCTCCTACCTTTATATCTGCACGCATGCAGATACTGCGTTCAGTCAGTATCTGCATGAGTCTAGCCAATTGGGGAGTGGTCCGTCATGCAGCCCATCAGCACGTCCACCAGCGAGTCCGTCGCCTCCGTCCAGGCCATGCTGAACCGCCTCGTCGCCGCCTGGGAGCGCCACGACGCCGAGGCCTACGGCGAGCTGTTCACCGAGGACGCCACGTACATCACCTACGTCGGCACCTTCTACCGGGGGCGCCGCGACATCGTGGAGAGCCACCGCACCCTCTTCACCGGCTTCCTCAAAGGCACCCGGCTGGCGGACGAGGTTCTCGACATCCGCTTCTACGGGCCCGGCGTGGCCGTGGTGAACGGGCGCGGGGACACCTACAAGGGCAAGCGCCCGGAGAAGCTCGCCAAGATCCAGACGTACACGCTCGTCCGCGAGGCCGACGGGCAGTGGCGGATCGCCGCCTTCCAGAACACCAAGCGCAAGCCGCTGCTGGAGGCCGTCTCCTACCGCTTCGCCCCGGGCCTCGTCCCGTCCGCCGAGCACTGACGTGCGCGGCCGCCGACCCGCACCACTCGCCGACCCGACGACCTTACGGAGAGCCCACATGACCACCGATCTCGCCACCGCCGCCGCCCCGCGCGACGGAGCCGATGCCCCGGCCACCTCGCCCGCCCCTCCCGCCTCGCCCCGCCGACGTCGACGCACCCTCAAGCGCGCTCTGATCGCCACCGCGCTCACCCTCGGCCTGACAGCCGGTGGGGGCTACCTGTGGCTGGACTCCGCCTCGGAGGTCAAGGTCACCGGCGCCGCGGCGTGCACCGCCGTCACCCCGGCGGGCACCGGCACCGGCACCGGCACGGGAGACCGCGACGCCGTGTGCGGGGTGCTGTCCTCGCTCGCCGCGGCGTGGGGTGCGGCCGACGCCGACGCGTACGGAGCCCTCTTCACGCAGGACGCCACGTACACGACCTACGTCGGCACCCACTACCAGGGCCGCGGCGACATCACCGAGGCCCACCGGGCCCTCTTCGGCGGCTTCGTCAAGGGGACGAAGCTGGCCGACTCCATCCTGGGCATCCGTTTCCTCGGCCCCGACGCGGCCGTCGTCACCAGCCGCGGCGACACGTACACGGGCGGGCGGCCGGGAGAGCTGTCGAAGGTCCAGACGTACACCCTCACCCGGGAAGCCGACGGGCGGTGGCGGATCGCGGCCTTCCAGAACACGCAGCGCCAGCCGGTCATGGAGAAGGCCTCCTTCCTGCTGTCCCCCGGCACGGTGCCCAGGGCCGAGAAGTGACCGCCCGAGCCGCCCGACCTGCCCGACCCGCTCGCGCCGCCTTGGTCACCGGGGCCAGTGCGGGCATCGGCCTGACCTTCGCCCGCGAACTCGCCTCGGCCGACTGGACCGTGACCGCCGTGGCCCGGAGCGAGGACCGGTTGCGCGCCCTCGTGGAGGAGCTCGGGCCCGGCCACCGCTACCTGGTCGCCGACCTCTCGACCCCCGAAGGGCAGGGACTGGTCGCCGCCGAGCTGGTCCAGCGTCCCGTCGAGCTGCTGGTCAACAACGCCGGCACCGCCCACCACGGCCCCTTCACCGGGACCGGGCCGCGGGAAGCGCTGGCCGCCCTGCACCTGAGCGGCGACGCCGTCGTCGTACTGGCGCACGCCTTCCTCTCCGGGGCCCGGCGCGGGGACGCGCTCATCAACGTCTCCTCCACCCTCGCGCACGCCCCGGCCCCGGGCCTCGCCGTCTACAGCGCCGGCAAGGCCTTCGTGACGGCCTTCTCCGAAGCCCTCTGGTACGAGCAACGCCCCCTCGGCGTCCACGTCATGGCCCTCTCCCCCGGCCCGACCGCCACGGAGCCGGAGACGGAGCCGGAGCCGGAGCCCAGCTCCCGGGCGGCCTCCCGTCGCCACCAGGACGCCCCGGCGGCCATGGTCCAGAGCCCGGCGGCGGTCGTACGCACCGCCCTGCGCGCCCTGGACCGCCGTACCGGCCCCCTCGTCGTCCCGGGGCGGGCGAACTCCCTCTTCGTCCTCGCCACCCGCCTGCTGCCACGCCGCACGCTCCTGGCGATGCTCAGCCGCTAGACCTGCGACCAGGAGCCCCTACGGGCCGAGGCAGCCCGGCCTCGCACCCTTTCGGAGGATCCTTCGGCACTCGCAGACAGCGATCAACGCGGTTGCTGTACTTCGCTGCTGTACACCCTGACAACGCAAGAGGCCCGGACTCTCGTCCGGGCCTCTCATCCATGTGCACTCGGCAGGATTCGAACCTGCAACCTTCTGATCCGTAGTCAGATGCTCTATCCGTTAAGCTACGAGTGCTTGTTCTTTTGTCTTGCCTTCGCTCCCCGGTCTTTCGACCCGCTCGCGGCGACAGACAGAACATTACATGACTGCCGCCGCCATGTGAAATCCATTGACCCCACCCCTTGTGACCTGCGAAAACGTCGTACAGGGCAGTGGGCGGACCCCTCCGGGAACGGCCGAAGCCCCGGCCTGTGGGGCCGGGGCTTCGGTAGGGGCGGAGGCGGAGGGATTTGAACCCTCGATGGGCTTTAAGACCCAAACCGCATTAGCAGTGCGGCGCCATAGACCGGACTAGGCGACGCCTCCATGCACCTCGCGCATGCGCGGTGGTGCGTGCAGATGATGACACAGGCGAACCGGCTGTCACCAATCGATTCTCACCGTACTAGCCCTCCGGGGTCGAGAGCAAAGCCCAGCGCCCCCCGTCGTGCCGTCCGCCGGAACCACCGGAGCCGTACCGAGCCACCTCCCGGCCGGATCCGCCGCCCGCCCGGAGCCGCTCTTCGCGCCGGAACCGCCGCCCGCCCGGAGCCGCCCTCCTCGCCGGAGTCGCCGGCCTGAGCCGCCCGGCGCACCCCGCTTGCGCAACGCCCCGGCGCCCGGAGCGTTAGAGGGGGCGGGGCGGGGCACGCCGTGCGCCCGCGCCTGCCCGCCGCACACCCGCTCCCCCGTTCCTGGAGATCCGCATGCTGCGCCGCCTCGTCCTCTCGACCCTCGCCACCGCCGCCGCCGGCACCGCCGGGTTCGGTCCGCTGCCGCCACTGCCTCTGCTCTCGCCGCCCGAGGCGCTGACCGTGACCGTCTCCGAGAGCGGATATCCGAACGCCGACGGCACCTTCGAGCTGACGTGTGACGATCCGGCGGGCGGGACCCACCCGGCCCGCGAGCACGCCTGCGCGCGTCTGGAGCAGCTCGCGAAGGCGGGCGAGAACCCGTTCAAGCCCGTGCCCGCGGACCAGTTCTGTACGCAGGTCTACGGCGGGCCCGCGGTCGCCCACATCACCGGCACCTGGCAGGGCCGCTCGGTCGACGCCCGCTTCTCCCGCGCCGACGGCTGCGAGATCGACCGCTGGGAAAATCTGGAGCCAGTCCTTCCTCTTGTCCGGGGATGAGACAGGATGGGCCGGGATGAGACCGGGGTCACCCCCCGGAGGCTCCCTTAGACTCCCTTCCGTGACAGGGTGCGGCCCGAGGGGCAAGATGGGGCCGGCCGGCCGATAGGGCATGCACGTTGCAGTGCGTCAGGGAGGAACGTCGTCGTGAGCAGCAGGCCATCCCGGGGCGCTGCTCGCCTCGCAGCCATACTCGACGCCCTTCCCGACGGCCTCGTGCTCGTCAATTGCAACGGCACGGTCGTCAACGCCAACACCATCGCCCTCGGCATGTTCGAGACGCCGGGCACCGCACTCGTCGGGCGCGGCCTGCTCGACCTCCTGCCCGAGTTCGACTCGCGCCTCATCCCCGGCTCCATGCGCCGACCCGAAGGCACCGACGAGCGGGGCCGCACCAAGCCGACCCGCATGATCGCCCGCCGCACGGACGGCAGCGAGTTCCCCGTCGAGGTGACCAGCGCCAGCCTGGAGGACGGCCGCGAGGCCTATGACTCGTACGGCGGCTACACCGGCGACGAGCTGCTCATGCTGGTCGTCCGGGACCTCACCGGCACCCTCGACACCGAGGCCGAACTCGCCCGCTCGCAGCGGCAGACCGAGATGATCCTGCGCGCCGCCGCCGAGGGCGTCGTCGGCACGGACACCGACGGCCGGGTCGTCCTGGTCAACCCCGCCGCCGCCCAGATCCTCGGCTACCGCGCCGGCGAACTCGGCGGCCAGGAGCTGCACCCGCTGATCCTGTCCAAGCGGGCCGACGGCGAGCCCTTCCCGTACGAGGACTCGCCGCTCGCCGACACCCTCAAGTCCGGCCGCAAGCACCGCGTCCGCGGGCAGGTCCTCTGGGCGAAGAAGGGCGACCGGGTGCCGGTCGACCTGACGACCGCTCCGGTCCGCGACGGCGACCAGCTCGTCGGCGCCGTCATGACCTTCACCGACCGCAGGCCGTACGAGCAGCTCGTCGACGAGCACGCTGCCGAGATCACCGAACTGACCGAGCGGAACGCGGCGGAACTCGCCGACCGCGCCGAACGGAACGCCGCCGAACGGGAGGCGCAGCAGGAGCGGTACGCCTCCCTCACCGCCCGGCACGAGCAGCTCACGGCCGTCCTCGCCGAGTCGCTGCGCGGCCCCCTGGAGGAGCTGCGCGCCCAGCTCGGCACCCTCGCCGCCGACGACGCCGGACAGCTCTGGCCCGAGGCCAACCAGGTCCTGCACCACCTCGCCGCCGGCTACGCCCGGATGACGGCGCTCGTCGACAACGTCCTCGGCTACCAGCGCCTGGACGCGGGCGCGGAAGCGCTCGACAAGCACGTCGCGCTCCTCGACGGCGTCGTGACGGCGGGCATCGACGGGGCCGTCGATCTGATCGGACCCGGCCGCGCCCAGTTCGCCGTGCACGCGCCGCCCATCGAGGCCGAGGTCGACGCGGCCCGGCTCGCGACCGCGCTCTCGCACCTCGTCGCGGACGTCGCCGGCGTCGACGCGACCGGCAAGAACCGGACGACCGCCCAGGGCTCCGTACCGGCCGACTCCACGATCGTCGTCGCGGCCGCACAGCGCGGTGACGTCGTACGGATCGAGGTCCGCGGCCCGTACGCGGGCGGCGACCCGGTCCACGGGCCCGTCGTGCGTGGGATCGTGGCGGCGCACGGCGGTGTCGTGCAGACCCACGAGGTGCCGGGGACGAGCGGCGGCGCGTATGTGCTGGAGGTCCCGCTCGGCACCGGGCGGGGCACGATCCCCGCGACGCGGCCGACGGCCACGGCGGGATCGGCGGAGAGCAGGAACGGCGGGCCGAGCGGTGCGCTGGCTCTTGGACCGGCCGGTGGACCGGCTGGTGGACCGGCCGATGGGCCGGCCGGTGGTGGTCGGGAGGCGCTCGCGCTGCCCGTTCAGGCCTCCGCGCCCGTCACAGCCCCTCCTGCTCCTATCGCTCCTTCCGCTCCGTCCGCTCCTTTCGGTGACTCCACGGACGGCTCCGGTGGGGGGCGGCGGCGGGCCCGGCGCGGATCCACGGATGCCTTCCTGGAGAGTTCGGTCGCCCCTGAGGGCGGTGCGGAACCCAGTGGGCGCCGCCGTGCCCGTACGGGTGAGGCCGCCGGAGGAGCCGCCGACCTGATCCCGGCCCAGCAGAACTCGGGCGTAGGGCAGGCCGTTTCCGCCTCCGGCTCGACCCCTTCAGCCTCCTCCGCCTCCTCAGGCACTTCCGGCGCTTCCGGCGTCGAGCCGACCGGGCGTCGGCGGGGGCGGCCCGCCGAGGGGTCCGTCGTGACCGCCGCCGAGGGTGCGCAGGGGCGGGCCGCGCTCGGCGCCGCCGTGCCGCCGCAGGGTGTCTCCGTCGAGCCCTCGGGGGCTGCTTCGGCTCCCGCCCTCGCGCGTGCGCTGCCGGCCGTCGCCTCCGCGGAGGCCGCTCCCGAGGTTCAGCCGAGCGGGCGCCGTCGGCGTGCGCTCGCCGCCGCGCAGGAACGGGCGGCCGCGGCCGAAGCCGGGCCCCGGACGCCGTTCGCGCTCCCGCCCGCTGACGCCGACCGCGCCCCCGACGAGGTCGTGTCTCCGTTCGCCATGCCGGGTGCCGCTCCCGTCACCGGGCCGCTGCCGGTCTCCGACGAAGGGCAGCACGAGGCCGTACGGGGTGTCCCCGGCGCCGAACACACGCCTCCGCAGCCCCATCCGCACGGGCAGCCGCAGGGCCCGGTGCCGTCGCCGGTTCCGCCCGTGATGCCGCCGGCCGAGCCGACCGGGCGCCGCCGGGCCGTCGCACCTCCGCCGCCCGAGCCGGAGCCGGACTCGGTGCCGCGGGTGCCGCACGCTCCGTCGTCCTCCCCGGCTCGGCCCGAGCCCCGCAACAGCACCGGTTCCGGGACCGGCACCGGTTCCGTACCGCTGCCGCCCGAGCTGCCCATGCCGAAGGACTCGACCCAGGGACGGGCGTTCAGCGTCCGCACGCTCGGGCAGGGCGTCCCCTTCGTCCCTCCGACCGCCGTGGCCTCCCCGCCCGTCCCTCCCGTCCCTCCTGTGGCGGTCCCCGTCGCCCCGGTGGCCTCTCCCGTCCCGGCGGCCCCCGCGGCCTCCGGGACGCCCTCCAACGGCTCCGGGCGGCGGCGTAAGCTCGCCACCCCGCCGGAGGTCGACCCGCCGGTCCCGGCCGCGCTCCCCGCACCGTCCAACGGCGAGGCCAGGCCGCACCCGCAGACGGAATCCCCTTCGCAGGCCCTGGCCCAGACCCCGTCTCAGGCCCTGTCTCCGGCCCAGGCCCCCTCGCAGCCCGAGGCCTCGCTCGGGCTCGTCCCCGCCGCACCCGAGGGCCGCGCGTACGCCATAGGGGCGCCCGCCGAGGGCTCCGCCGAGGGGCCCGAGCCGCTCGACGGCCCCGGTGGCGCCGTCGAGGTCGCCAACCGGCCCGCGCCCCGCCCCGTCGACGACGAACTCCCCCCGGAGCCCCTCGACAACCCGCGCCGGCTGCTCGTCTGGCCCGCTCCCGACGTCTCCACCCAGCAGGCGCTGAGCGACCGGGGCTACCGGCCGGTGATCGTGCACTCCCGCGAGGAGGTCGACGCCCAGATCGCCGCCTTCCCGGCCGCGCTCTTCGTCGACCCGCTGACCGGGCCCATCACCCGTACCGCGCTCCAGTCGCTCCGTCAGGCGGCCGTCGCCGCCGAGGTTCCCGTGCTCCTCGCGGCCGGACTCGGGCAGGCGACCCGGGAGGCCGCGTACGGCGCCGATCCCGCCGTACTCCTCAAGGCGCTCGCGCCGCGCGACAGCGAGCAGCACCCGTCCAGGGTCCTGCTGATCGAGGAGAACGAGGACATCGCTGAGGCGCTCGCGGCCACCCTGGAGCGGCGCGGCATGCAGGTCGCCCGGGCCGCCACGGACACCGAAGCGGTCACCCTCGCCACACAGACGCAGCCCAACCTCGTGGTGATGGACCTGATGCAGGTGCGCCGCCGACGGGCCGGGATCATCGACTGGCTGCGGGCGAACGGGCAGCTCAACCGCACCCCGCTCGTCGTCTACACCTCGGCCGACCTCGCCGAGGAGGAGCTGCCGAGGCTGTCCTCCGGCGAGACGGTCCTCTTCCTCGCCGAGCGCTCGAACAGCGCCGAGGTCCAGGCCCGGATCGTCGACCTGCTCGCGAAGATCGGCACCAACTAGAACGCGGGAACGCGGTACGGGGAGGGCTTCGTCGTCGAAGCCCTCCCCGTACCGCGTTCCACCGCCGGTGACTACAGCTGGGTCACGTCCAGCTCGCCCTCCGCGTACTGCTTTCGGATGACCTTCTTGTCGAACTTGCCCACGCTCGTCTTCGGCACCGCCGGCACGATCGCCCAGCGCTCCGGCAGCTGCCACTTGGCGATGCCGCCCTCGTCGGCGAGGAAGGCCTTCAGCGTCTCGTAGTCCGCCGTCGCCCCCTCCTTGAGGACGACGGTCGCCAGCGGGCGCTCGCCCCACTTCTCGTCCGGCACGGCGACGACGGCGGCCTCGGCGACCTCCGGGTGCGCCATGATCGCGTTCTCCAGCTCGACGCTGGAGATCCACTCGCCGCCGGACTTGATGACGTCCTTGGCGCGGTCGGTGAGGGTGAGGAAGCCGTCGGGGCTGATCACGCCGACGTCGCCGGTCTTGAGCCAGCCGTCCTCGCTGAACTTGTCCGCCGGGCGGATCGCCTCGCCGTCGATGCCGCCGAAGTACGAGCCCGCGATCCAGGTGCCGCGCACCTCCAGCTCACCGGCGGACTCGCCGTCCCAGGGCAGGTGTTCGCCGGCCGGGCCGACCAGACGCGCCTCGACGCCGGCCGGGAAGCGGCCCTGCGTGACGCGGTACGGCCACTCCTCCTCGGCGGTCAGGCCGTGCGGCGGGTGGGCCATCGTGCCGAGCGGGGAGGTCTCGGTCATGCCCCAGGCGTGACAGAGGCGGACACCGAGCCGGTCGTACGCCTCCATCAGCGCGGGCGGACACGCCGCGCCGCCGATGGTGACCTGGGACATCGAGGAGAGGTCGCGGGGGTTCGCGGTGACCTCGGCGAGCAGGCCCTGCCAGATGGTGGGGACGGCGGCCGCGTGGGTCGGCTTCTCGCGCTCGATCATGTCGGCGAGCGGGGCCGGCTGGAGGAAACGGTCCGGCATGAGCATGTTGATGCCGGTCATGAAGGTGGCGTGCGGCAGGCCCCAGGCGTTGACGTGGAACTGCGGGACGACGACCAGGGTCGTGTCCTTGTCGGTGAGGCCCATCGACTCGGCCATGTTCACCTGCATCGAGTGCAGGTAGATCGAACGGTGCGAGTAGACGACACCCTTGGGGTCGCCGGTGGTGCCCGAGGTGTAGCACATGGCGGCGGCCGAACGCTCGTCCAGCTCGGGCCAGTCGTACGTGGTCGGCCGGCCCGCGATCAGCTCCTCGTAGTCGTGCACGCGGGGCGCCACGCCGTCCAGGACGGAACGGTCCCCGGGACCCGCGACCACGATGTGCTCGATCGTCGGCAGGTGCGGCAGCAGCGGGGCGAGGAGGGGGAGCAGGGAGCCGTTCACGAGGACGACCCGGTCGGCGGCGTGGTTGACGATCCACACCAGCTGCTCGGGGGGAAGACGGAGGTTGAGGGTGTGCAGGACCGCACCCATGGAGGGAATCGCGAAGTACGCCTCGACGTGCTCCGAGTTGTTCCACATGAGGGTCGCGACCCGCTGGTCGCCGATGACCCCGAGTTCGTCGCGCAGGGCGTTGGCCAGCTGGTGCGCGCGTGCTCCGGCCTCCGCGAACGTGCGGCGCTGCGGCTCGGGCTCGCCCGTCCAGGTGGTGATGATCGACTTCCCGTGAATCGTCATCCCGTGCTTGAGGATGCGGCTCACGGTCAGCTGTACGTCCTGCATGGTGCTGTACACGGGGCGTCCTCCCGGTGGGCGCTACGTGGCAGAAAGGGTGTGGCGATTCTGCGCACGTACCGCGCGGTATGTCACTACCCGAGAGTACGGAAATTGCCAGTGATCGCTGGCAGGAGTGGTGGTATGTGGCGATTGCCGAGGATTTCGACCCCGGGCGGCAGGGCTACCGGACGGGGGTCAGTTCCGGGTCCTCGCGGAGCTTGCCGAGCGCTCGCGACACCGCGCTCTTGACCGTGCCGACGGACACCCCGAGCACCTCGGCGGTCTGGGCCTCGCTGAGGTCCTCGTAGTACCTGAGGACCACCATCTGGCGCTGACGCTCCGGCAGCTTCAGCACCGCACGCCACATCGCGTCGTGCAGCACCTGCCGCTCGGCCGGGTCCGGCTCCGGGAGACCGGCCGGCTCGGGCAGCTCCTCGCAGGCGAACTCGTCGACCTTGCGCTTGCGCCACTGCGACGTGCGCGTGTTCAGCAGCGCGCGGCGTACGTAGCCGTCCAGGGCACGGTGGTCCTCGATGCGCTCCCAGGCGACGAACGTCTTGGCCAGCGCGGTCTGCAGCAGGTCCTCGGCGTCGCAGGGGTTGGCGGTCAGGGAGCGCGCGGTGCGCAGCAGTACGGGCCCACGCGCCCGTACGTACGAGGAGAAGGTCGAGTACGACGCGTACTGCGAGGCACCGGCGCAGACGGGGCCAGAGGGTGGCGGAGTCATGACTCCACGCTAGGAGGGGAGGGCCGTCCGGCGGATCGGCCCCAGGTCCCGACCCGCTGTCCGCCTCAGGTTGTAGGGGTGGGGACGGCCTCACCTCCTATGGGTGGAGACTCCTCGGGTCCGCGTCAGGGTCGAGGGCCGCCGAGCGCCCCCTCCTCGACCCCGATCGGCGCTGCCGAGTCCCCGTCAGGCGTCCCGCGGGCCAGGGACGCGGCGACCGGCGTGACGCTGGCCACCGGCGCGTCCATCGCGTTCCGGTCGATGTTGAGGCGGCGCCCGCCGTACGCCTCGGTGACGTTGCCCGCGTACTGGTGGATCCGGGCGTGCGGCATCCACGCCTCCGGGTGCAGCACCGGCTCGGTGTACAGCGTGGGCCGCCCCAGCCAGCGCGCGAACCACATCACGGCCGGCAGGTCCTGCGTACCCGCCCGCCGCGCCGCCTCGATGTCCCGCACCCCCGTGTCCGCGCTGCTGTAGTACCCGGGCACGTAGCCGAGGCGCCGCACCTCCCGGCTCCAGGCGCGGACGAAGGAGAGGGTGGTCGCGGTGCAGCCCGCGTCACCCGAGCGGTACGCCTCGATGTCGAGGTAGAGCGGGCTGCTCGTGTCCAGCCCCAGGGCGGACGCGGCCCGCACCGCGTCGGCCCCCTCCTGGGTGCCCTGGCGCACGGGGCTGCTCCCGATGGCGAAGGGCCGCTTGGCCGCGGCCGTGACGCACGGCGCCTGGGACCCGACGAACAGCGGCAGCAGCCGCCAGCCCATCGCGTGGACGGAGGCGACCCAGGCGGGGTTCAGCTCCCGCTGGGTCGGGCAGCCGCGCCCCCGGCCGCCGAAGTAGATCCCGACGGCGCCGTACGGCGAGCTGCGCCAGGCCTTCATCACCGCGAGGGACGGCGCCTCACAGGTGTCGAAGGCCCGGCCGACGTAGTGGGCGGGGGCGGCGAGGGTGGTGGAGCGGGACGGGGTCCCGGACTCGGCTCCCTCTCGGGCCGCGGAGGCCGGGAGGGGAGCGGCGACCAGGGCCGCCCCGGCAAGCACCGCCACCAGTGCACCGACCACGGCCCGCACCCCGGCAGGCGACGCGAACCGCGAGCGGGTGGGTGAGGGGGTCGGGGAGAGGGGCAGGGACGGCGAGCGGGTGGGTGAGGGGGTGGGTGAGGGGGTGGGTGAGGGGGTCGAGGACGGCAAGCGGGTCGGGGAGAACGGCAGGGACGGCGAGGGGGTCCGGGACGGTGTGGGTGCGGGCGGGGGTCCGGCGACGGGCGTGGACGTCGGGGCGGGCCCGGCGACGGGCGTGGGTGTCGTCGGGGCGGGTCCGGGCTCCGGCGGCGGTGCGTGTGTGCTCATGCCGCGAGTGAAGGACCGCCCGCCCCGCCCGGCCACCGCAGGGGCCGTCGCCTCAGCCGTCCGTGCCCAGGATCAACCCGGACGTGGGAACCCCGGTGCCCGCCGTGACCAAGGTCCGCTCTGCCCCGGGTATCTGGTTCACGGAGGTGCCGCGCAGCTGCCGTACCGCCTCCGCTATGCCGTTCATGCCGTGCAGATAGGCCTCGCCGAGCTGCCCTCCGTGCGTGTTCAGCGGCAGCGCGTCCGCCGCGACGAAGTCGGCTGCCTCTCCCGGCCCGCAGAAGCCGAACTCCTCCAACTGCATCAGCACGAACGGGGTGAAGTGGTCGTAGAGGATGCCGACGTCGATGTCGCTCGGTGCGAGCCCGGAGGTCCGCCAGAGCTGCCGGGCCACCACGCCCATCTCCGGAAGGCCCGTCAGCTCGTCCCGGTAGAAGCTGGTCATCGCCTCCTGCTTCCGGCCGGCACCCTGCGCCGCCGCCAGGATCACGGCGGGCGGGCGCCGCAGGTCGCGAGCGCGCTCGACGGAGGTGACGACGATCGCCTGGCCGCCGTCGGTCTCCTGGCAGCAGTCGAGGAGCCGCAGCGGTTCGGCGATCCAGCGCGAGGCGGCGTGGTCGGCGAGGGTGATCGGCTTCCCGTGGAAGTACGCGGCGGGGTTGCGGGCCGCATGGCGCCGGTCGGTGACGGCGACATGGCCGAAGGCGTCCGGGGTCAACCCGTAGGTGTGCAGATACCGCTGCGCGATCATCGCGACCCAGGAGGCCGGCGTGAGCAGCCCGAAGGGCAGCTGCCAGCCGAGCGCGGCGCCCTCGGCGGAGGGCTCGCGCTGCTGGACGCCGGAGCCGAAGCGGCGCCCGGAGCGCTCGTTGAACGCCCGGTAGCAGACGACGACCTCGGCGACCCCGGTGGCGACGGCGAGCGCGGCCTGCTGCACGGTGGCGCAGGCGGCCCCGCCCCCGTAGTGCACGCGGGAGAAGAAGGACAGCTCGCCGATGCCGGCCGTCTGGGCGACGGTGATCTCGGGGTTGGTGTCCATGGTGAAGGTGACCATGCCGTCGACGTCGGCGGGAGCGAGCCCGGCGTCGTCGAGGGCCGCCCGTACCGCCTCGACGGCGAGGGAGAGCTCGCTGCGGCCCGAGTCCTTGGAGAACTCGGTGGCGCCGATGCCCACCACGGCCGCCCGGCCGCCGAGTCCGTCCCGGGTGCGGAGGCTCATCGCGGCACCTCCACGGTGACCGTCCCCGTGACGTGGTGCCCGAGGCCGTTGGCCCCGACGACCCGGACCTGTGCGGTGTCCCCGTCGACCTCGGTGACCGTGCCGGTCAGGACCATGGTGTCGCCGGGGTGGTTGGGGGCGCCGAGCCGGATGGCGACCCTGCGGAGGACCGCGCGGGGGCCGAAGTGGTCGGTGATGTAGCGGCCGACGAGACCGTTGGTCGTGAGGATGTTCATGAAGATGTCCGGGGAACCCTTCTCCCGGGCCAGCTCGGCGTCGTGGTGCACGTCCTGGTAGTCGCGGGAGGCGACGGCCCCGGCGACGATCAGGGTGCGGGTGATCGGGACCGTCAGCGGCGGCAGCTCGTCCCCGGGCTTCATGACGGACTCCACGACGGGCTTCACGACGGGCTTCACGACCGGCTTCATGACAGTTCTCCTTCCGCGAGCAGGTCGCCGAGTTCGGCGAGGAGTTCGGTGCCGCAGCCGAGGTAGGCGTCGAGCTGCCGGCCCCACAGGAAGTGCCGGTGGACGGGGTGGTCGAGGTCCGCGCCCATGCCGCCGTGCAGGTGCTGCCCGGCATGCACGACCCGCTTCCCCGCCTCGGAGGCCCACCAGGCGGCCGTCAGGCCCGCCCCGGTGGCGTCCAGGGCCTCGTCGAAGCGCCAGGCCGCCTCGTAGGCGGTGACCCGGATGGCCTCGGTGTCCATATGCGCGTCGGCGGCCCGCAGTTGCACGGCCTGGTGGGTGGAGAGCGGGCGGCCGAACTGCTCACGTACGGAGGTGTACTCCACGGCCCTGGCGAGCGACCCGGCGCAGACCCCGGCCTGGAGCCCGGCGAACGCGATCCGCGCGGCGGCGAGCACGTCCGCGTAGGCAGCGCCCTCCCCACTCCGCTCCCCGTCTCCGGGCCCCTCCCCCGCCCCGAGCCGCTCCCCCGTCGTCCCGTCGAGGACGAGCCGGCCGGCGGACCACGGCGCGGTGAGCTCGACGGGATCGACCCGGGCCGCGTCCTCGGTGCGGACCAGCCACAGGGTGCGGTCCTCGTCCGGGACCAGGACGTGGGTGGCGTCCCTGAGCCACGGAACCCAGTCCACGGTCCCGCTGAGGCGTCCCTCGCGCGAGACGACCGTGCCGGACGCCGGAAAGGCCCCCGTCACCAGCGTCGTGCCGTCGCGGAGTCCGGGCATGAGCCGGGCGCGCTGCTCGTCCGTACCGTGCCGGGCGACGGCGAGGATGCCGTACACACCGGCGGCGGCGAACGGCACCTGGGCCGTCACGCGTCCCTGCTCCTCCAGGAGCAGCACCAGGCCGAGCAGGCCGGTCTCCTCGACGGAGCCGGGCAGTCCGGCGGCGCAGAGCGCCTTCCAGAGCTCGGCGTCGGTGCCGGTGCCGACCGCCCTGAGCCGCTCGTGGGTGGCGAGGTCGGCGAAGATCCGGGCGGCCAGCTCCCGGGCCGCCTCCTGCTCCTCGGTGGGGGTGAAGTCCATGTCAGTCCTCCCCTCCCGCGCGGAAGACGGGAAGCTCCAGCTCCTCGTCGACCCGCAGGAACTCCAGCCGCACCGGCATCCCGATCCGCACCTTGTCGTACGGCACCCCCACCACGTTGCTGATCATCCGTACGCCCTCGGCGAGTTCGATCAGCCCGACCGCGTAGGGCGGGTCGAAGGCCGGGAAGGGCGGGTGGTGCATCACCACGTACGAGAAGACCGTCCCCGTGCCGCTCGCCTCCACGGTGTCCCACTCCGCCGAGCCGCAGTCGGCGCACCCCGGCAGCCACGGGAAGCGGAGGGCCGCGCAGTCGCCGCAGCGCTGGATGAGCAGCCGGTGCGCGGCCACGCCCTCCCAGAATCCGGCGTTGTCCCGGTTGATCACGGGCCGGGGCCGCCGGGCGGCCTGGGCGGCGGGCTTCGGGGCGGCGGCGGGCTTGGGGGGCCTGGCCGCGGACGCGTACTTGAGGATGCGGAAGCGGTGGGTGCCCGCGAGTTCGCCGTCGGCCCGGACGTCCGTCCGGGTGGTGACGAAGTGTCCCGCCCCGAGCTTGGTGGTCTTGAGCTCCGAGACGGACTCGATGACGGTGTCGAAGGTGATCTCGTCGCCGGGCCGCAGCGGCCGCAGGTATTCCTGCTCGCAGTCGGTCGCGACCACGGAGGTGTATCCGGCCCCGTCGAGGAGGGCGAACAGTTCCTCGTGGGCGGAGGATCGGTCCGTGTGCCCCGAGAGGCCACCCATCGTCCAGGCCTGGAGCATCGTCGGCGGCGCGACGGCGTCGGGCCCGCGGTAGGCGGGGTGGGCGTCCCCCATGGCCTCGCACCAGTGCCGGATCATGGGCAGGTTGACCGGGTCCTTGCCGACGCCGGCCGTGGCGGCGGACCTCCCCGCGAACCCCGTGAGCCGCTCGTACAGCCCGTCCGCCGACGGGTCCGGCCCGTCCTGGCTCCGTGTGAGGGTCATCGCCGACCCCTCCCCTTCATGCCGAGCCGCATCCTCGCGACGATCTCGCGCTGCACCTCGCTCACCCCTCCCCCGAAGGTGTTGATCTGGGCGGCCCGGTTCATGCGCTCCAGCTCACCGGCGTCGAACTCCCCCGGTGATCCCGCTCGCACCGTCCCCGGCCCACCCGCGATCTCCTGACATATTCGATACACCTCCACCGCCGATTCGGTTCCCACGAACTTCACGCCGCTCGCATCTCCCGGAGCGAGCCGGCCGGCCCCCACGTCCCCCACCAAACGCCAGTTCAGCAGGCGTGTCGCCGCCAGCCGGGCATGCGCTTCGGCGGCGCGGATCCGCACCCACGGCTCGTCAATGCGGCGCCTGCCCGTCACCGGATCGGGGGTACGGGCCCGGTCGAGCACGGCGGCGAAGAAGTCCTCGGCCTGCATGCCGATCGCGGCGAGCGCGACCCGCTCGTGGTTGAGCTGGTTGGTGATGAGCCCCCAGCCGCCGTGCTCGGGCCCGACGAGGTTCCCGGCGGGGACCCGTATCCCGTCGTAGTAGGTGGCCGTGGTCGTCAGCCCTCCCACGGTCTCGATCGGGGTCCAGGAGAAGCCGGGCACGTCGGTGGGGACGAGGACGATCGAGATGCCCCGGTGCGGGGGCGCGTCGGGGTCGGTGCGGCAGGCGAGCCAGATCCAGTCGGCGTTCTGCGCGTTGGAGGTGAAGATCTTCTGCCCGTCGATCACCCAGTCCGCGCCGTCCCTGACCGCCCGCGTCCGGAGGGAGGCGAGGTCCGTGCCGGCCTCGGGCTCGCTGTACCCGATCGCGAAGACGGTCTCGCCACGGAGGATCCGGGGCAGGAAGGAGGCCTTCTGCTCCTCGGTCCCGTAGGTCATGAGGGTGGGGCCGACGGTGTTGAGAGTGACCATCGAGACGGGGGCGCCCGCGCGGTACGCCTCGTCGAAGAAGACGAACTGCTCGTCGGCGCCGCGGCCCTGCCCGCCGTACTCCTCGGGCCAGCCGAGTCCGAGAAACCCGTCGGCGCCGATCCGGCGGAGCAGCCGGCGCTGGGCGTCGGTGTCGGTGGCGGGAGGCGGTCCTTCGGGCATCACGTCCCGGAAGTACGCACGGAGTTCGGCGCGCAGCCGTAGCTGCCGCTCGGTCGGGGCGAGGTGCACGGCGACGGCCTCCCGGGGGACGACTGAGGTTTCTGACTGTCCGTCAGATAATGGACCTCTGTCAAGCTCGCCGACCGACGGGCGGCTCCCCCGGCGGGGAAAACGCGACGGCCCGCACGCCGGTACCGAAGTACCGGCGCACAGGCCGTCGTTCACACCGCGGTCACGCCCCCCGTCGGGCCGGCTGCCGTGCTGACCGAGCCGGTCACCACCACGGGTTGAAGTTGACCACCGCGTTGTTCTGGGCGATGTGGGTGAAGGCGGAGCCGTTCACACTGGCCGTGTTGTTCTGATTGGAGGCACCGGAACCGGTCGCCACCTGCTGCGTCGTGGTCGAGTTACCGAAGTTGTCCCCACCCACGCCGCTGCCGATGATCGTGGCGACGCTCGTGTTCGATCCGTCGTCCGCGAACCCACCGTTGTCGGCCTGGGCCACCCCGGTGAAGAGCGCGGCGGCGAGGGGCAGGGCGGCGGCAGCGGCGAGGATGCGGGCGGTACGGATGCTTGCCATGTCTGTTCCTCCGGGAACTGAAAGCTGGTGCTGTTGCACGGAACTGCTCTGAAGTGCCGTGAAGTACGGCCATTTCCAAGGCAGTTGGCCGACCGCCCCGGTCGTTCGTGCTCGACGTCGCGAATCCAGAGTTGCCCACCGAATCCCCGGCGAACCACCCCGGAGCACCCGATTCCCCCGCAAGCGTGAGGACAAGCCGATAAACCCGGGCGCTCCGCGGAACGGCCCAGCTCACACGGACGGGAAGAGTTCAGGACAGCCACCGACGGTGCGGCGCAAGGGAGGAAGCGTTCCGGCAGATTTTCCGCCAATCTCGCCCTCACAAGATCGCAACGGCGAGTCCCCCGACCGAACGAGCCGAACACGCACATCGCACGGGAGAAGACTTTCGACTCCGAGGAGAGGTTCGCGCTCCACGAACGACACCTCCCCCGCGTCCGGCAGACGGGCCGCGCGCCCCCTACGGGACGTCCCGCTCCCCCGCGGCCGCCTCGAAGGCCGCGTAGGCCGGCGCGTCGAAGAGCACCAAGCGGACTTCCTCCACGTCGGTACGGGCGGCCCGTACCGTCTCCACGGCGATCCGGGCACCGTCGTCCATCGGCCAGCCGTAGATCCCGGTGGAGATGGCGGGGAACGCGACCGTGCGGTCCCCCAACTCGTCTGCGACCCGCAGGGATTCGCGGTAGCAGGAGGCCAGCAGCTCCGAACGGTCCTCCGTACGCGACCAGACCGGCCCGACCGTGTGGATCACATGCCGGGCCGGCAACCGCCCCGCCGTGGTCGCCACGGCCTGCCCGGTCGGAAGGCCCTTGCCGTAGTGCGAGCGCCGCAGGTCCTGACAGGCGGCGAGGATCTCGGGGCCGCCCTTCCGGTGGATGGCTCCGTCGACGCCGCCACCGCCCAGCAGCGAGGAGTTCGCGGCGTTCACGATCGCGTCCGCCGCCTCGGCGGTGATGTCCCCCTGAACGAGCACGATCCGCACCACGACAGAAACCCTTCCTCCGGCCGCACCCCTCCGACGAGCACATTGAAACCCGGTGAACCCCGAAGGGGCGCCCCGGACATGAGATCCGGGGCGCCCCTGACGATCGCGTCGCGCCTCCCCGCTACTGCTGGGGCGGGGGCTGCGGCGGAGAGTCCGGGTTCTGGCCCGTGCCTCCCAGCTGCTCCTTGAGCTTCTCCTGGGCGGTGTCGACCTGACTGCTGTACTTGCTCTGGGTCTTCTCGTCGGCGAAGTCACCGGCCTTGTCGATGCCCTTGGAGGCCTGATCCTCGTGGCCCTTCAGCATTCCCTTGAGCTTGTCGAACACAGACATCCTGGCCCTCCTAGCCACTGTTCCAGCCCCTCCAGCATCACGGCACCACCCGAGTCCCGCATCCGCAGAGCCGCCGAGGTCTACGGGCACGCCGCGCACACGCACCACGAGCCGTGGATCGGGCGGGCCTCACGGCACCACCGCCCGAGGAAACGGACAACAGAACGGCCCCTGACCGTTCTGCCTGGTCAGGGGCCGTTCCACTGGCGGTGGGTGTGGGATTTGAACCCACGGTGACTCGCGCCACGACGGTTTTCAAGACCGTTCCCTTAGGCCGCTCGGGCAACCCACCCCGCGCCGGCGGTGTGTCCACGTGCGGCGCGGGGAACAGCCTAGCCGGTCAGCTGTCGCCGGTGCGTTCGCCGAGGGTGACCGTGGCCGTGGAGGTCTTGCCGTCGCGCTCGTAGGTGATCTTGATCTGATCGCCCGGCTTGTGGGTCCAGATCTCGCTGATCAGGGAGGGGCCGCTGTCGATCGGGTGGCCCCCGAAGCCCGTGATCACGTCGCCGGCCTTCAGGCCCGCCTTCGCCGCCGGGCCGTCGGGGGTCACCGAGGGGGTGCCGCCCGAGCCCTGGGAGGCGATCGTCGCGCCCTCGCCCTGCTCCTGCATGTTCACCGTCGCGCCGATCACCGGGTACACCGGCTTGCCCGTCTTGATCAGCTGCTGGGCCACGTTCTTCGCCTGGTTCACCGGGATCGCGAAGCCCAGGCCGATCGAGCCCGCCTGGGACTGGCCGAAGCCGCTTCCCGTGGACTGGATGGCCGAGTTGATGCCGATCACCGCGCCGCTCGCGTCGAGCAGCGGACCGCCCGAGTTGCCCGGGTTGATCGACGCGTCCGTCTGCAGCGCGCTCATGTACGAGTTGCTGCCGCCGGAGCCGTCACCCGAGGCCACCGGGCGGTTCTTGGCGCTGATGATGCCCGTCGTCACCGTGTTCGACAGGCCGAAGGGCGCGCCGATCGCGATCGTCGAGTCGCCGACCGCCACCTTGTCGGAGTCGCCCAGTGGCAGCGGCTTCAGCCCCTTCGGCGCGTTCGTGAGCTTCAGTACGGCCACGTCGTAGCCCTCGGCCCGGCCGACGACCTCCGCGTCGTACGACTTGCCGTCCGGGAACGTCACGGAGAGCGTGCCGCCGTCCGCCGCGGACGCCACCACGTGGTTGTTGGTGACGATGTGGCCTTCCTGGTCGTACACGAAGCCCGTGCCCGTACCGCCCTCGCTCTCGCCCTGCGCACCGCCGGACTTCGCCTGGATCGTGACGACGCTCGGCAGCGCCTGCGCCGCGACCGCCGCGACCGTCCCCGGTTCGCGCTTGAAGGACGCCGGGGCCTCGCCCGCGGAGACCGTCGTCGAGCTGACGCCCTCGTCACCGCGCTGGGCCGCCCAGTAGCCGATGCCGCCGCCGATGCCGCCCGCGACGAGCGCCGCGACCAGGACGGCCGCCACGAGGCCGCCGGTGCGCTTGCGCGGCGCCGCGGACGCGGGGGGTGCGGGCGGGAGCGGGGCGCCCCAGGACGGCACGGTCGGCGGGGGCGGCGGCCAGCCACCGGCCGCTCCGGTCGCCGCGGCCGCCGGGGCAGGAGCGGCCGCGACCGATTCATGGGTGAGGGTCGGGTCCGGGGTCGGGGTCGGATCCGGGGCCTGGGTCGGATCCGGGGCCTGCGCCTGCGCCTGCGCCTGCGCGACCGTCGGGGCGTCCGCCGGGGTCGGGGCGTCCGTCGGGGTCGGGGCGTCCGTCGGGGTCGGGGTCTGCGTCGACGCGGACGTCGGAGGCGACGGAGGCGTCGGAGGGGCCGACGGGGCGGCCGGGTCCGCCGGTACCGCCGTGCCCTCGTTCTCGGTGCTCACAGCTCGCTCTCCTCGTTGACTGGGCGGGGTGGTGGTACCTACGGGGCCACCTACTGGCTCCAGGGTGCTGCACCAGCTTTTCCCACAGGACGTCAGGCCGCTGTAAGGCGGAGCTGTGCATTCACACCCCCACCTTTATATACGGACAGATCGGACACCTTCCGGTGTGCCCGCCCGACGCCGCCAATGGCACCATGACGCCGTGACTCACGCACGGCAGCACCCGAACCGCGTCCCCCTCCAGGTCGTCGCCCACCGTGGAGCCTCCGAGGACGCACCGGAACACACCCTGGCCGCCTATGTGAAGGCCATCGAGGACGGCGCCGACGCCCTGGAGTGCGACGTCCGGCTCACCGCCGACGGCCATCTCGTCTGCGTCCACGACCGCCGCGTCGACCGCACCTCGAACGGCCGCGGCGCCGTCTCCGCCCTCGAACTCGCCGATCTCGCCGCCCTCGACTTCGGCACCTGGAAGGGCCGCGACGAGGCCGGCGAGAGCCCCGACTGGGGCGACCCCGGGTACACCTCCGTCCTCACCCTTGAGCGGCTCCTGGAGCTGGTCTCCGACGCCGGACGCCGGGTCGAGCTGGCCATCGAGACCAAGCACCCCACCCGCTGGGCGGGTCAGGTCGAGGAGCGGCTGCTCCAGCTCCTCAAGCGCTTCGGCCTGGACGCGCCCGCGTCCCCCGCCGACTCCCCCGTACGCGTCATGAGCTTCTCGGCCCGCTCCCTGCACCGGATCGCCGCGGCCTCCCCGACGCTCCCCACCGTCTCCCTCGCCCAGTTCGTCTCACCACGGCTGCGCGACGGGCGGCTCCCCGCGGGCGCGCGCATCGCCGGGCCCTCGATCCGGATCGTCCGCCACCACCCGGCCGTGATCCTGCGGCTCCAGAAGGCCGGACACCAGGTGCACGTCTGGACGGTGGACGAGCCCGAGGACGTCGAACTCTGCGAGCGCCTCGGCGTGGACGCGATCATCACCAACCGCCCCAAGCAGGTGCTCTCGCAGCTCTCCGACCTGCGCCGCGACTGAGCACGTTCCGTCCCTCTCGACCTCTCACCTCAGCCCCCTCAGCCTCCCCTTTCCCTTACGTCACAAGGGTTCACAGGGCTTTCAGGGTGTGCACCGGCGCGTTCGATGCGTACGCGATCGTCACGAGTGCCTCATCGAACGCGGATTGGCCGGTTTCCGGTCCAGTCCATTGGGGCATCCACACGGTGGCGTGGGGCAAAGGAGGTCTCGGGGGTGGCGTTGGTGGTGGCACAGGAGGTGCCCACGTCGTCGAGCATGGCCGTACCCCATGGCCCTGCGGGCGTGGGTGAGGCGAGACACCGGATGCGGGACGAGTTGTACCGCAGCGGGATGTCCGAATCGGTCGTCGACGACGCGGTACTGATCCTTTCCGAGCTGCTCAGCAATGCCTGTCGCTACGGCAGGCCGCTGGGTCACGCGGATCGGGGCGACGGGGACGTACGGGCGGCCTGGCGGGTGGACCCGGCGGGCGGCCTCAGGGTCGAGGTGACGGACGGCGGTGGTCCGACCAGGCCCGTTCCGGCGACGCCGTCGGTGACCGCACGGGGCGGCCGCGGGCTGAACATCATCAGCGCGCTGGCCCAGGACTGGGGCGTACGGGACAGTGCGACCGGCGAAGTGACGGTCTGGGTGGTGGTCACCGAGGGACACCGCCGCGAGGACTTCGCCTCCCGCGTCGGAGGCGGCTCCCGCTTCGACATCCTGGACGCGTACGACGACCTGGATTGACGCGTACGGCGTTCCCGTGGGCGTACGGCGATCCCGCCCGAGGGCGTACGGCGGCCGCGCCCCCTCAGGGGGCAGCGGCCCGCCTGAAGGGTGTCGGTGCCCGGTACGGCTAGGCTCGCGCCCGGAACAAGCACCGCACCGCCGCGATCGGGAGAAAGCCACACCATGGCCAAGAAGCGCCCCCAGACGAAGGCCGGCAAGACCGGTCAGGCACAGGTCACGAACGGGGAGATCCCGGTCGTCGGGGCGCGCGAGCCGTGCCCGTGCGGTTCGGGCCGCCGTTACAAGGCGTGTCACGGCCGGGCCGCCGCGCACGCCGTGACCGAGCTCGTCCAGCGCCCCTTCGAGGGTCTGGCCGGCGAGTGCGACTGGGTCGCACTCCGCGAGCTGGTGCCCGCCGCCACCGTGCCGCTCACCCTGAAGGGCGGCCTCCCGGAGGGCGTTCCCTCCGTGACGCTCGCGACCGTGCTGCCGATGGCCTGGCCGGCGCTCCGCCGCGACGACGGCTCCGTCCTGCTCGCCCTGCAGAACGACTCCACCTCCGGCGACCTCGCCCGCGACCTCGCCGACACCCTCCAGCGCGCCCTGGAGACCGAGCCGGGCACCCCGGTCCCGCCGCGCCGCGTCCCGGCCGAGGGCCCGCGCCTGCAGGACCTGCTCGACGCGGACGCCGTGTTCGCCCCCGAGGTCCACGAGGGCTTCGAGTTCTGGATCCCGCAGTCCGCGGACGGCGCCGACCCGGAGGTCGCCGCCTCCCTGGAGCGGGCCAACGCGGCCGCGATCCCGACCGTGAAGCTGGCGAGCGTCGACTCCGCGTACTGGTGCGAGACCCCGGACAAGAACCACCTGCGCTGGGTCATGCCGTACCCGGAGGAGAAGCTCCTCGACGCGCTCGCCCGCCTCCAGGCCGCCGGTGGGACCTCCATCGGCGCGGACACCCGGCTCGTCGGCTCGTTCCGCGCGCACGGTCTGATGGTGCCGGTCTGGGACCTGCCGACCTCGATGACCGCCGAGCAGTGCGAGAAGCCGGCCGCCGAGTTCGCCGAGCGGCTGACCGAGGCGCTCGCCTCGGACGCCCCCCTCACCGCGGAGGAGCGTCGGGCGCGCGGCGGCCTCACGAACCGTCAGGTGACTCTCAGCTGATACCCCGCGTGGTATCGGTGACTGACAGACCGACCAGTCGGTGACTTCTGCCACAACCCGGTCTGCGGACGGGTAAATCCCTGTCCGAATAACCGAGATCGAATTTGCGAACAGCAGATCTCTTGTTACCGTTCTGGAAGCCCGGTCGCTGGTGCATCCCCCGTCGCCAGCGATCGGGCCTTTCCATGTCCGCTTCCGGCAGGCCCGAAGCGTCGACGCTCAACTTCCTTCGCTGTCCGCCGTGTTGCTACCGGCCCGGAGCAGCAGTGGAGTGTTGTCCCCCTCGCCCGTGCCCGCGAATTCCGCCACCGCCGTATACGCCGTGGCCATGCCCCGACCGCGCTCCCTGGGCGTTTCACAGGTTCCCGGTTCGTCCTGCGCCGTAACCGGGCAGCGGACCTGTACGGTCCGCCCGCCGGGGGCCATGAGGGTAAGAAACGCGTCGAGATCCTGGCCGGTGGCGTTCCGGTAGTACGTACGCGCCCAGTTGTCGGGACCCTCCGCCAGGACGCAGGTCTGCGCCTCGACCCCCTCGGGAGAGGCGAGTTCCGGCCCACAGTTCGTGACCCGCTCCGGGGACGCCGGAGCGGCGGGGGCATGACGGGGAGTGACGGGGGTGCCCGGGGAGACGCGGGTGCCGGGGGAGGCCGGGTCGGCGGCGGAGTCTGTACGGGGCCCCAGGCCGAGCCCCTTCAGCAGGTCCCCGGGCTTCGCGTCGACGGCATGGGCGGCGTCGGCGGCATCGGTCGCGCCCACCGGTCGTACGGGCTCCCCCGTCGACCCCGCCCTCGCGACGAGCGGCAGCAGCACGGCGACCGTGACCACGGCCCCGAGTCCGACCACGCGGAGGTTCACCGGACCCATGCGCCCCACCTGCTCCTGCTCGGCTGGAGATCTTGAACGGTGGGGTGAACATATCGGCGGCCGGCGGGCGCGCGGTCGGCCGCGCGCCCGTTTCCCGTACAAGTCGGACCAGGACACACCCGTACGGGTGAAGAGGCGCTCGGCCGCCTCCTCAGTACGCCAGCCGGCTCCCGCCGCCCGGGGTGCTCGTGCTCGCGTCCACGAGCGCGTCGACCACCGCCTCAACGTCCGGCAGCCACGGCCGGGCGGAGCCCGCGAGGGGTGACCGTTCCCATCGGACCTGTCCGGTGCCGGCGACCGAGGGCGGCAGGAGTAGATAGCCGCCCTCTCCATGGAAGCGCAGCGAGCTGGGGACGCTGTCCTTCGCGTACAGCAGCTCGCCGAGCCGTTCGAGGCCGTACGGGGCGACGAGGATCGACCAGCGCGTCGGGGTCGCCACCACCGGGCCGAGCCGCATGCCCGTCGCGTCGAGCGCGGCGAGCGCCCGCGCGCCCGCCACCGCGGGCAGGCTGACCGCGCAGGGCGCGCTGCCGCCCGTGGCGAGCACGACCGGGGCGTCCGGCCGCCGGGTCCACCACCAGCGGATCATCCGCTCGTCGGTGGTGGCAGCCAGCAGCCCGGGGTCGTAGGGGTGGGCGCCGGGCACCACGCAGTCGGGGTCGGGGCAGGAGCAGGCGGGCCCCGCGGCCGTACGGGTCGTCGCTCTCAGGCCCGCTCCCGGCAGGACGGGCCAGTCCCACTCGACGGCGAAGGTGACCGCCGCGTCGAGCCGGGCGGTCCTCGCCTTGCGCCGGAACCGGAGCCTGCGTCGCCTTCCGAGGATCTCGCGCATGAGCGCTCGTTCCTTTCCGTTGAACGCCGAATCCACATCACACCATGTGCAGGACACTTCACCGTGCGTATCAGCGCGTACCGGGTCGGCGGGGTGGCGACCCCTGTCGGAGCGGGGCCGGCCGGGCCGGAACCAGGTGGAACCACGTGGAACCAGATGGAGCGGTTCAGTACCAGGTGGGGCCGGGTCAGAACGAGGTGGAGCCGGGTCAGCACCAGAGGCGGGTCAGAACACGTTCCCCGCCACTCGGTGACGGGTTGCGGCCTGCGGCATGTAAGACGCCGGGGTTCCGCGTCACGTTCCAGGGCAGCTCCAACTGCCCCTGCCTGTCACCGATTACGTACCCAGCACGCTCGGAATGACGCGCTTTGAAACGACGCCAGTCGACCGCAAAAGGTGCACACCGAGGACAATTTTCGGCCAACTTGCCGTGGACTTCAACCCTCTCGCACGACCTCACGGACACCACAAGTCCCGTGGGGACAATGCTGGACATCGTTCCTCTTGTGCGTGTACATGTGGATGCATCGAGCGGCTCAGAATGACATGGGGGTTTGCGATGCTATGGCGTCAAACGCACCGGTCGGAAAGCCGACTGACATGAGCGCCCCACACATGCCGAAAGTGGCCGGAATCGATTCAACGGTTCCCGGGCCCCCGCACACTACGGCGCCCCTCCCCGGTGTGCCCGCGGCGGCGACACCCTCCGATCCGGTCCCCCCACCCGGGGCGCTGATCCAGGACAGGCTCGCCGCCTGGGTCTCCGACCTCACCACCCTCCACGAACTCACCGAGCGCCTCATCAGGACCTCCTCCCTCGACGAGGCCCTCCGCGAGGTGCTCGGCGCGGGCGCCGCCCTGGTCGGGGCCCGCCGTGGAATGGCCGTCCTCGAACCGGCCGACGGGCTCGGCCCCGCCTCCACCATCGGTCTCGGTCTCGCCCACTCCGACCTCGGCACCATCGAGACCGTCCCGCGCGGCACCAGCAGCTACGGCCGCCTCCTGGACGGCCTCCCCGATCCGGTCCACCCCGAGCGCGTCCCCGATCCGATCGCCATCCGCGACGTACGCACCGAGGAGGGCCTCGACCCGCGCCACCGCGAGGTCGCCGCCCGCCTCGGCTACGCCGCCAGCTACGCCCTCCCGCTCGCCACCGAGGAGGCCGGCCGGCTCGGCGCGGCCGTCTGGCTCTACGACGAGCCCGCCGAACCCACCGACCGCCAGCGACACCTCATCGGGCTCTACGGCCGCTTCGCCACCGAGCAGCTCGCCCGCCTCCTCCAGGTGGAACGCGCCCGCGTGCAGGTCGCCACCGTCGCCGAGGAGCTGCTCCCCAGCCGTCTCCCCCGCGTCCCCGGCGTCCAGCTCGCCGCCCGCCACCGCACCGGCCCCCGGGGCGGCGGCGACTGGTACGACGCGCTGCCGCTGCCCGAGGGCGCCCTCGGGCTCGCCGTCGGCTCCGTCTCCGGGACCGGGCCCAGCGCGCTCGCCGCCATGGGACGACTGCGCGCCTCCCTCCGGGCGTACGCCGTGATGGAGGGCGAGGACCCCGTCGCCGTCCTCTCCGACCTGGAGCTCCTGCTCCGGCTCACCGAACCGGCCCGCTCGGCGACCGCGCTCTTCGCGTACGCCGAACCGGCGCAGCGCCGGATCGTCCTCGCCGGGGCCGGGCACGCCCCGCCGCTGGTCATCGGCGAGCGGCGGACCGAGTTCGTCGAGACCTCGCTCTCGGCTCCGCTCGGGATGCTCTCCTGCTGGGAGGCGCCGAGCGTGGAGCTGTCCCCGGCACCCGGAGAAACGGTGCTTCTCTACACGGACGGGCTGCTGCGTCGTACCGGCGATGCCATGGACCGTGCCTTCGCGCGGCTCCACGCGGCGGCGTCGAGCGTGCCGAAGGCGGACCGGGGCGACCCGGGTGCGGTCGCCGACCACGTCCTGCGGACCCTGCTGCCCGAGGGCCTCGACACCGCTGTCGACGGGGAGGACGTGGTCCTGCTCGCCGCCCGCTTCGACTGAGCGGCAGGGCGCGGAACTGTAGGCGGCAATAACCGGAGCGTGAGATTCCGGTAATGGGTCTTCCGGCCCTGGGCCCCCTTCCGTACGACCGTACGATGGTGGGGGTTCAGTGTCGTACCAAGAGGAGGCAGACCCGTGGCCGAGGAGCTCACGCCGGAGACCCCGGAAGAGACCGAAGAGCAGGCGATCAAGCAGCGGAAGAACGGCCTGTACCCGGGCGTGTCCGACGAGCTCGCCGAGAACATGAAGTCCGGTTGGGCCGACACCGAGCTGCACGGCCTGGAGCCGATCGCCCAGGCCGACAAGACCGCCGCGCGCCGCGCCGCGCTCTCCGCCCGCTTCCCGGGCGAGCGTCTGGTGATCCCGGCCGGCAAGCTGAAGACCCGGTCGAACGACACCGAGTACGCCTTCCGCGCCTCCACCGAGTACGCGTACCTCACCGGCGACCAGACGCAGGACGGCGTCCTCGTCCTGGAGCCGACGAAGAGCGGCCACCAGGCGACGATCTACCTGCTGCCGCGCTCCGACCGTGAGAACGGCGAGTTCTGGCTCGACGGCCAGGGCGAGCTGTGGGTCGGCCGCCGCCACTCCCTCACCGAGGCCGAGCAGCTCCTCGGCGTCCCCGCGAAGGACGTCCGCGAGCTGGCCGAGGCGCTGCGCGAGGCCACCGGCCCCGTCCGCAACGTCCGCGGCCACGACGCCGGCATCGAGGCCGCGCTCACCGACAAGGTCACCGCCGAGCGCGACGAGGAACTCCGCGTCTACCTCTCCGAAGCCCGCCTCATCAAGGACTCCTTCGAGATCTCCGAGCTGGAGAAGGCCTGCGCCTCCACCGCCCGCGGCTTCGAAGACGTCGTCAAGGTCCTCGACAAGGCCGAGGCCACCAGCGAGCGCTACATCGAAGGAACCTTCTTCCTGCGCGCCCGCGTCGAGGGCAACGACATCGGCTACGGCTCCATCTGCGCCGCCGGCCCGCACGCCACCACCCTGCACTGGGTGCGCAACGACGGCGACGTCCGCTCCGGCGACCTGCTGCTGCTCGACGCCGGCGTCGAGACCACCGAGCTCTACACCGCGGACATCACCCGCACCCTGCCGATCAACGGCCGCTACACCGAGCTCCAGCGCAAGATCTACGACGCCGTGTACGAGGCGCAGGAGGCCGGCATCGCCGCGGTGAAGCCCGGCGCCGCCTACCGCGACTTCCACGACGCCGCCCAGCGCGTCCTCGCCGAGAAGCTCGTCGAGTGGGGCCTCGTCGAGGGCCCGGTCGAGCGCGTCCTCGAGCTCGGCCTCCAGCGCCGCTGGACCCTGCACGGCACCGGTCACATGCTCGGCATGGACGTCCACGACTGCGCCGCCGCGCGCACCGAGGCCTACGTCGACACGACGCTCGCGCCGGGCATGTGCCTGACCGTCGAGCCGGGCCTGTACTTCCAGGCCGACGACCTGACCGTGCCGGAGGAGTACCGAGGCATCGGCGTCCGGATCGAGGACGACATCCTCGTCACCGAGGACGGCAACCGGAACCTCTCGGACGGGCTGCCGCGCCACGCCGACGAGGTCGAGGCGTGGATGGCCGCGCTGAAGGGCTGACGTCCGCGTACGTTGGAACCGAAGGGCCCTCGCCGACCGACCGGCGGGGGCCCTTCCCCCTGCCCGCGCGCCCGTCGGCCCGTGGGCTCACGCCATGAGCAGGGACCCGCACCCGTGGGCTCACGCCAGGAGCAGGGACCCGTGCGCCCATGGGCTCACGCCATGAGCAGGGAAGGGCTGTCCTTCCACTTCAGGATCTTGTCGAAGCTGACCACCGCGCCGCCCCGGCCCGAGCGGTTGCCGAACTGCACGTGGTCGGCGAGCTCCTCGATCAGCCGCAGCCCCCGGCCGTGCTCGGCGTCCGCCGCCGCCAGGGGCAGCTCGGTGCCGAGGAGACCCGGCTCCTGGGCGGCCGCGTCGGGGCCGGGGAACCCGGGGCCCGAGTCCGCCACCTCGATACGGCAGGTCTCGCCGTCCAGATACGCGGTCACCCGGTAGGCCCGGCCCGCAGCGCCGGAATCCTCTCCGCCGCCACCGCCGTGCTCGACCGCGTTCGCACACGCCTCGGTCAGCGCGACCGACAGCTCGTACGACACGTCGGGATCGACGCCCGCCGTCTCCATCGTGCCCATCAGAAGCCTTCGGGCCAGGGGCACGCTCGCGGCCTCGCGCCGCAGATGGAGTGACCACCAGATGCTCATGCTCCAGCCTCCCGGCAGCGGCTCGACATACCGATACCTATTGCCGGACAGAACCCTTCGTAAGCGCACGGAGGCGTCAAGAGCGCTCGTTCGGCGGATGCACCGGGCTTGTGCGCCGGTGTATGTCACCCCGAAGACCCCCAAGCCCCCCGAGAAACGACCTTCCGGACCTGCCTCATACCGGTGGGACCCGTGGTGCGATGATGGGCCCGCCATGACTCCCCCCGCGCTCGCTCCACGGCTGCTGAGGGCCGCGGTGTTCACCGCGGTCTGCGTCGTGCTGTCCGCGCTCGGGCACGCCATCGCCGCCTGTGCGGGCATCGCCCTGTGGACGCTGCTCGCCGGGTTCCTCGGCGTCTTCGGCATCACCGTCCTCTTCGCAGGTCGTGAGCGCTCCCTCGGTGTCGTCGTCGGCGCCCTCGCCGTCGGACAGCTCGGTCTGCACGCGCTCTTCGGCCTCGGCCAGCACCAGCTCGCCCTGAGCGCCCAGGCGGACGACGCCCTCGTACGGATGGCGGCCCGGCTCGTCTGCGGAGCGGGGACCTCGTCCCTCAGCTCCGCCGACGCCACCCGGATCATCCGCGACGCCGGACTCGACCCGGCCACCGCGAGCGGCGCCCACGCCCACCTCGGACACGCGGCCACCTCGACGACCGCGCCCGCCGGTGAGCTGCTGCCCGATCTGCCCATGCTCCTCGGCCACCTGCTCGCCGCCGTCGCCACGGGCTGGCTGCTGCGCCGCGGCGACCGCGCCCTCGGCCGCCTCGTCGAACTCTCCGAGCAGGGGGCGACGGAGCTCGCCGAGTGCGCCCCCGTCCGCGCGCTTCGGGCCGCGCTCCGTCTCGTACGGACGCTGCTCACCGGGCTTTCGGCGCTTCCCGGTACGGGGCCGCGCCGGACGGTCCGTACGGCCTTCGACTCCTCGCCGCCGCCGGTGGCCGAGGCCCTTCAGCACACGGTGATCAGGCGGGGACCGCCGGCCGTCGACTGCGTCCTCGCAGCCTGACGCAGCCCGCCGCGGTCCGCTCAACGGGAGCGGAGCCGCGAACGTCCGCACGCCCACGGAGCTCTTCCCTCCCCGGCGCGCAGGACTCCCTCGCCTTTCTCCGAGCTGGAGTGTCTTCTGCCATGACCGTTTCCCGTGTCTCCTCCCGTCTCTCCGCTGCCCGTGTCGCCCTCGCCGGTGGCATCGCCCTCTCCTCCGTCGTGCTGCTGTCCGGCACGGCCTTCGCACACGTGAGCGTGCAGCCGCAGGGCGAGGCCGCCAAGGGCGGTTACGCGACCGTCAACATCAAGGTCCCGAACGAGCGCGACAACGCCTCCACCGTGAAGGTCGAGGTCAACTTCCCGCTCGACCACCCGCTGGCCTCCGTCATGCCGCAGCCCATTCCCGGCTGGAAGGCCGTGGTGACCAAGAGCCAGCTCAGCAAGCCGCTGGAGCTGCACGGCAAGAAGATCGACAAGGCCGTGTCGAAGGTGACCTGGACCGCCGACGGTTCGAAGATCGGCCCCGGCGAGTTCCAGCAGTTCCCGCTCTCCCTCGGCCAGCTGCCCGAGGACGCCGACCAGCTGGTCCTCAAGGCGATCCAGACGTACGACAACAAGGAGGTCGTGCGCTGGATCGAGGAGAAGAAGGAGGGCGCGGAGGAGCCGCAGAACCCCGCCCCCGTCCTGAAGCTCTCCGCCGCCTCCGAGGACCACCACGGCGGCGCCGCCCCGTCCGCCTCGGCCTCCGCCCCGAAGGACGACAAGGCCGGTCACGAGGACAAGACGGCCTCCCACGAGGAGACCGAGACGGCCGCCGCCTCCTCCTCCGACACCACGGCCCGGATCCTCGGCGTCATCGGCATCCTCGTCGGCATCGCCGGCGTCGCCTTCGGTGTCCTCGCCGGCCGCCGCCGCTCGGCCTGACGGCCGCACCTCATCCAGAGAACCCGGAAAGAAGCGGAAAGAACCAGCATGTCCGCAGAGAAGACACCCTCTCCGAAGCCCGGGGACGGACCGGCCCGGCCCGGTCGGCGCACCCCGCTGATCGTCGCCGCGGCCGCGATCGTCGCCGCCCTCGGCATCACCGCGGCCGTCGGCCTCGGCGGCAACGACGGCAAGGACTCCGGCGCGGGCTCCGACTCGGTCGCCGTGGTCTCCGGCGGTGACGACACCACCAAGGCCGCCACCGTCCTCGACCGGCCGTTCACCAAGCCGGCGCTCGTCCTCACCGACACCAAGGGCCAGAAGTACGACCTGCGGGAGCGGACCAAGGGCAAGCCGACGCTCATCTACTTCGGCTACACGCACTGCCCCGACGTCTGCCCCATGACGATGAGCAACATCGCCATCGCCAAGAAGCAGCTCCCCAAGGCCGACCAGGACAAGCTCCAGGTCGTCTTCGTCACCACCGACCCCGAGCGGGACACCCCGGCCGAGCTCGCCAAGTGGCTGCCCGCCGCGGGCGACCCCTCCTTCACCGGGCTCACCGGCCCGTTCTCCGCCATCCAGGCGGGGGCGCGGCAGATCGGCATCGGCATCGACCCGCCGAAGAAGGAGAACGGCCAGGTCGTCTCCATGCACGGAGCGCAGGTGATCGCCTTCTCGCCGACGACCGACCAGGGCTACGTCCTGTACGGCGAGGACGCGTCCATCGACGACTACGCCAAGGATCTGCCGAAGCTCATCAAGGGGGAGAACCCGTGAACCGCCGCACCACCACCCTGTCCGCCTCCGTGGCGCTCGCCGCCGCGCTCGCACTGACCGGGTGTTCGTCCTCGGCCGATGACGGGAAGCCCGAGCTGAAGGTCAGCGGCGCGTTCATGCCGCAGCCGGTGATGGACATGGCCGGCGGCTTCCTCACCATCACGAACGACAGCGGCACCGCGGACAAGCTCACCTCGGTCACCAGCGCCATCTCGGACGACGTCACGATCCACGAGACGAAGAACCAGAAGATGCAGCAGGTGACGTCCTTCGACATCCCCGCGAACGGGGAGCTGAAGCTCGCCCGTGGTGGCAGCCACATCATGTTCATGGAGCTGAAGAAGAAGCCCAAGCAGGGCGAGAAGGTCGGCATCGAGCTCCACTTCGAGAAGTCCGACCCCATCAAGGTCGACCTTCCCGTCGAAGCCGCCGGCCACAACCCGCAGCACTGAGCGCGTTGACGGAGTTCTCACAGAACTGACGGAGTGAACCGGAAGATGACAACCACCGCCCCGCGCCTCGGTACCGCCCTGGCCCGGCTGCTGATCCTCGCGGCCGCGCTGCTCGGCACGCTGCTCGCCGGTGCCGCCCCCGCGTCCGCGCACGCGGCGCTGACCGGCAGCGATCCGAGGGACGGGGCGGTGGTCGCCACCGCTCCCAAGGAGGTCAACCTCACCTTCTCCGAGCAGGTCGCCATGAGCGATGACTCGATCCGGGTCCTCGACCCGGCGGGCCGGAGGGCCGACACCGGAGAGATGCGCGACCTGTGCAGCGGCTCCGTCGTCCGCTACGGGGTGGAGCTCCGTGCCGGACTGCCCGACGGCACGTACACCGTGGCCTGGCAGACCGTCTCGGCCGACAGCCACCCCATCTCCGGCGCCTTCACCTTCTCCATCGGCGCCCCCTCCACGACGTCCGTCGCCCTGCCCGACCGCACCGCCGGCGGCGGCCTCGTCGGCACCCTCTACGGCATCGCGCGCTACGTCTCGTACGCCGGTTTCGCGATCCTCGTCGGCGGCGGCGCCTTCGTCCTGGCCTGCTGGCCGCGCGGGGCGAGCGTCCGCCCGGTCCAGCAGACCGTGGTCCGGGGCTGGCTGACCCTCACCGGCGCCACCCTCGTCATGCTGCTCCTGCGCAACCCGTACACCGGCTCCGGTGAACTCTCCGACGCCTTCGACCTGGCCGGTCTGAAGGCCGTCCTGGAGACGAAGACCGGGGCCGCGCTCACCTCCCGGCTGCTGCTGCTCGGCGCGGCCGCGCTCTTCGTAGCCGTCCTCTTCGGCGCCTACGCCCGGCGGACCGACCCGAAGGAGAGGAAGGACCTCGCCTTCGGGCTCGGCATCGGCGGCACCGTCGTCGCCGCCGGCATCGCCGGTACCTGGGCGCTGGCCGAGCACGCCTCCACCGGTATCCAGCCCGGTATCGCCATGCCCGTCGACATCCTGCACCTGCTGGCCGTCGCCGCCTGGCTCGGCGGTCTCACGGTGCTGCTCGTCTCCCTCTACAAGGTGCCGTCCGTCGACCGCTCGGCGATCGAGCGCTTCTCCAAGGTGGCCTTCGGCTCCGTGGCCGTGCTCGCGGCCACCGGGCTCTACCAGTCCTGGCGCCAGGTCGGCTCCTGGTCCGCGCTGACCGGGACCCGCTACGGGCAGCTGCTGCTCGTCAAGATCGGCCTGATGTGCGTCCTCATCGGCATCGCCTGGATCTCGCGCCGCTGGACCCAGCGCCTCGCCGACCCGAAGCCTGCCGAGGAAGCCGAGGAGTCCGCCGTAGAGGAGGCGGACGAGACCGAGCAGGCTTCCGCGGAGAAGCCGGACGAGACCGCGGAGACCGAGGCCGCCGATCCCGAGCGGGCCGCTCAGCTCGCCCGGCAGCGGGCCGCCGTCGCCACCGCGCGGCGCAAGCGGGAGCGGGACGCCGACCCGGAGCGGGCCGGGCTGCGCCGCTCGGTGCTGACCGAGGCCGCCGTCGCCGTCGTACTCCTCGCCGTGACCACCGTCCTCACCTCGACCGAGCCCGGCCGTACCGAGGAGGAGGCGGGGCGGGGCACCGCCGCCTCCGGGCCGGCCGCCGTGCCCGACCGGCCCGTCGACATCCGGCTTCCCTTCGACACCGGCGGCGTCGACGGCAAGGGCGTCGTCCGGCTCAGCCTCGACCCCGGCCGCACCGGGGCCAACGCGCTGCACCTCTTCGTCGAACGGCCCAACGGCAAGCCGCTGGACGTGCCCGAGATCAAGGTCGCCCTCACGCTGGAGGCCAAGGACGTCGGGCCGTTGCCCGTCGCCCCGGACCGGATCCAGACCGGGCACTGGAGCGCGAGCGGCGTCCAGATCCCGATGCCCGGCGAGTGGCGGATCCAAGTCACCGTCCGGACGTCCGAGATCGACCAGACCACCATCGAGAAGAACGTGAAGATCGGCTGATCCTTGACCGAGAACGACACCCTTGAGATCTCCCGGCGACGACTGCTCGGCACCGTCGGCGCGGCCGGCGCGGCCGGACTCCTCATCGGCGCCGCAGGCGGCGTCGGCGTCACCACGGCCGGGTCGGACAGCGGCACCACCGACGGGGCCGGCACCGACGGCACCCCGCTGCTGACCACGGTCGGTTCGACCGAGGTGATGTTTCACGGGAAACATCAGGCGGGCATCACCACGCCCTCGCAGTCCCATGGTCATCTGATCGCCTTCGACCTCGCCCCGGGCGCCGGTCGCAAGGAGGCGATCGCCCTGCTGCGCCGCTGGTCGGTGACGGCGGAGGCGCTGATGTCGGGCAAGGCCCCGGCCGAGGACACCGGCATCGCGCTCGACGCGGGCCCCTCGTCGCTCACGGTCACCTTCGGCTTCGGCCGTACGTTCTTCGACCGCACCGGACTCGTCGCGCGCCGCCCCTCCGGGCTCGACCCGCTGCCCGCCTTCTCCGCCGACGCCCTGGACGCCCGGCGTTCGGAGGGCGATCTGTGGGTGCAGATCGGCGCCGACGACGCGCTCGTCGCCTTCCACGCGCTGCGCGCCGTACAGAAGGACGCGGGCGACGCGGCCCGGGTGCGCTGGCAGATGAACGGCTTCAACCGCTCGGCCGGTGCCACCGCCAAGCCGATGACCGCACGCAATCTGATGGGCCAGATCGACGGCACGGGCAATCCGAAGGTCACCGACCCCGACTTCGACCGGCGGATCTTCGTCCCGTCCGGAGCCGGCGGCGCGGAGGAGTGGATGGCCGACGGCTCGTACGCGGTGGTGCGCCGGATCCGGATGCTGCTCGACAACTGGGAGAAGCTGCCGCTCGACCGGCAGGAGAAGGTGATCGGGCGCCGCAAGTCCGACGGGGCCCCGCTCACCGGTGGTACGGAGAGCACCGAGCTCGACCTGAACAAGCGCGGTCCCGACGGGGAGACGGTGATCCCGGACAACGCGCACTCCCGGATCTCCGCCCCCGAACAGAACGGCGGGGCGGCGATGCTGCGCAGGCCGTTCTCCTTCCACGACGGGATCGCTCCCGACGGGACGCCGGACGCCGGTCTGCTCTTCGTCTGCTGGCAGGCCGACCCGCTGCGGGGCTTCGTGCCCGTGCAGCGCAAGCTCGACCGGGGCGACGCGCTGTCCGCGTTCATCCGGCACGAGGCCAGCGGCCTCTTCGCGGTGCCGGGTGGTCCCGCCGAGGGCGAGTACGTGGGGCAGCGGCTCCTGGAGTCGTGATCCCCGGGGCGGGCGGCCCGCGGACATCCGTGTCTCCGCGAGCGGGCGGCCCGCCGACATTCGCGTCTCCCCGAGCGGGCGCCGCACGGACGTAGATGTCCCACCGGACGGGCGGCCCGTGGCTCCGGGGCCCATTAGGGTGACGGTATGTCCGCCACCCGGTACACGTATCTCGGCCCCGAGGGCACCTTCACGGAGGCCGCGCTGCGTACGCTGCCCGAGGCCGCGACGAGGGAACTCGTCCCCATGGTCTCGGTCCCGGCCGCGCTCGACGCCGTACGGAACGGGGAGGCCGCCGCCGCGCTCGTCCCGATCGAGAACTCGGTCGAGGGCGGGGTGACCGCGACCCTGGACGAGCTGGCCTCCGGCGAGCCGTTGATGATCTACCGCGAGGTGCTGCTGCCGATCGCCTTCGCGCTGCTCGTCCGGCCCGGGACCAAGCTGTCGGACATCAAGACGGTGACGGGCCATCCGGTGGCCCAGCCGCAGGTCAGGAACTGGCTGCGGGCGCATCTGCCCGAGGCGCTGTGGGAGTCGGCCGCGTCCAACGCGGACGGGGCCCGGCTGGTGCAGGAGGGCCGCTTCGACGCCGCCTTCGCGGGGGAGTTCGCGGCGGCGACGTACGGTCTCGAAGCGCTGGTCACCGAGATCCACGACGCGGAGAACGCCGAGACCCGGTTCGTCCTGGTGGGCAGGCCGGCCCGGCCGGCGGCTCCGACCGGCGCCGACAAGACCTCGGTGGTGCTGTGGCTGGGTGACGATCATCCGGGTGCCCTTCTCGAACTGCTCCAGGAGTTCGCGGTGCGCGGGGTGAACCTGATGCTGATCCAGTCCCGGCCCACGGGGGCGGGGATCGGGAACTACTGCTTCGCCGTGGACGCCGAGGGCCATATCTCGGACCGGCGGGTGGGCGAGGCGCTGATGGGCCTCAAGCGGATCTGCCCCAAGGTGCGCTTCCTCGGCTCGTACCCGAGGGCGGGCGTCGCGGTCGAGGACGTGGCGGCGCTGCGGCGCGGCACCTCGGACGGGGAGTTCATGTCGGCCTCCGACTGGCTGGCGAGGGCCCAGGACGGTCGGGCCTGACCCGATGGTGACCGAACGCTCCCGGCGACGGGAGCGTTCGTCCACAGGTGCGAACCACTAGTCCTACCTGCACATTTTTCAGTTACCCACAGCGGTTATCCACAGGCTCCACGTTCGACCTGGGGACAAGTCGACAGCTCGCCCCGACAAGGTCGACAAATCGCCCTAGCCACTCCTCGGCACCACCCAGCTGTCCACAGCGCGCGGAAGAAGCCCTCGTCAGCACGGCTCGCCCGACCAACTCTTTGGAGCGAGTAATTCCCACCCAAATGAGTGCCTCAATGACGTTTGATCACGGAATTCCCAGGCGCGGGACGGGAAATCCACGGGACCTTCCCCGTAGTCCACAGATCTTCCGCACAGCCTGTGGATAACTGAATGCGAAGGCCCGGCTCCCGGCATTTCCACGGGTATCAATTCGGGCGAAACAGCCCGCGTGACAACACGCGTGACGTTATCCGGTGGGGGCGGGCGAACGCGCGACGGTAGCCTGGTGGGGTGATTGACCTTCGCCTGCTCCGTGAGGACCCCGACCGTGTTCGCGCCTCCCAGCGCGCCCGTGGAGAGGACGTCGCGCTCGTCGACGCCCTGCTCTCCGCCGATGAAAGGCGCAGGTCGTCCGGCGTCCGCTTCGACGAGCTCCGATCCGAGCAGAAGGCGCTCGGCAAGCTGATCCCCAGGGCCACCCCGGAGGAGCGCGCCGAGCTCCTCCAGAAGGCCGAGCAGCTCAAGACCGACGTCAAGGCCGCCGAGGCCGAGCAGAACGAGGCCGACGAGACGGCCAAGCAGCTGCTGCTCCAGCTCGGGAACATCGTCCACACGGACGTCCCGGTCGGCGGCGAGGAGGACTTCGTCGTCCTGGAGACGCACGGCACCATCCGCGACTTCGCGGCCGAGGGCTTCGAGCCCAAGGACCACCTGGAGCTGGGCGAGGCGCTCGGCGCCATCGACGTCGAGCGGGGCGCCAAGGTCTCCGGCTCGCGCTTCTACTACCTGACCGGCGTGGGCGCCCTCCTGGAGCTCGCCCTGGTCAACGCGGCGATCGCCCAGGCCACCGAGGCCGGCTTCATTCCCATGCTGACCCCGGCGCTGGTCCGTCCGCGCGCCATGGAGGGCACCGGCTTCCTCGGCCAGGCCGCGGAGAACGTGTACCACCTGGAGAAGGACGACTACTACCTCGTCGGCACGTCCGAGGTGCCCCTCGCGGCGTACCACATGGACGAGATCATCGACGCGGACAAGCTGCCGCTGCGGTACGCGGGCTTCTCGCCCTGCTTCCGCCGCGAGGCCGGCACGTACGGCAAGGACACCCGCGGCATCTTCCGCGTCCACCAGTTCGACAAGGTCGAGATGTTCTCGTACGTCGCTCCGGAGGACGCCGAGGCCGAGCACAAGCGGCTCCTCGACTGGGAGAAGCAGTGGCTGACCGCTCTGGAGCTGCCGTTCCAGGTGATCGACGTCGCCACCGGTGACCTCGGCTCCTCCGCCTCCCGCAAGTTCGACTGCGAGGCGTGGATCCCGACCCAGGGCAAGTACCGCGAGCTGACCTCGGCCTCCAACTGCGACAGCTTCCAGGCCCGCCGGCTCTCCGTCCGCATGCGCGACGAGCAGGGCGGCAAGAAGACCGTCCAGCCGCTGGCCACCCTGAACGGCACGCTGTGCGCCGTACCGCGCACCATCGTGGCGATCCTGGAGAACCACCAGCTGCCCGACGGTTCCGTGCGGGTGCCCGAGATCCTGCGGCCCTACCTCGGCGGCCGTGAGGTCCTGGAGCCGATCACCAAGTGAGCCCCTTCCCCTACCGCCTGGTCGCGACGGATCTCGACGGCACGCTGCTGCGTGCCGACGAGTCCGTCTCGGCCCGCACGCGGGACGCGCTCGCCGCCGTCACGGAGGCGGGCGCCGCGCACATCGTCGTCACCGGCCGGGCGGTGCCCTGGACCCGGCACATCCTGGACGACCTCGGCTACGAGGGGATCGCGGTGTGCGGGCAGGGTGCGCAGGTCTACCACGCGGGTGAGCACCGGCTGCTCACCTCGCTGACCCTGGACCGGCAGCTCGCCGGGCTCGCGCTCTCCAAGATCGAGGCGGAGGTGGGCCCGCTCGCGCTGGCCGCCAGCCGCGACGGCCTGGAGGGCGAGGTCCTGATGGGCCCCGGCTACCAGGTCCACGAGGGGCCGCTGCCGTACGTCCCGTACGAGGACCCGGCGGAGCTCTGGGCGGCGCCGCTGACCAAGCTCTACCTCCAACACCCGACGCTGACGGACGACGAGCTGACCCGGGCCGCCCGTGAGACGGTCGGCGGTCTCGTGGACGTCGTCATGGCCGGGCCCGGGATCGTGGAGATCCTTCCGCTCGGCCTGAGCAAGGCGACCGGTCTCTCGCTCGCGGCACGCCGACTGGGCGTGAAGGCGGCGGAGACGATCGCCTTCGGCGACATGCCGAACGACATCCCGATGTTCGGCTGGGCGGCCCACGGCGTGGCCATGGGCAACGCCCACGAGGAACTGCGCGCGGTGGCGGACGAGACCACGGCCTCCAACGAGGAGGACGGCATCGCGGTCGTCCTGGAACGCCTGCTGTCGGCCTGACGTTTCGGGACCCGCTTCAAGAATTCGCGACCCGCTTCAAGAAGGGGTCGAGAACGGCTTCGAGAACCCTCGACAACCGTGACGAAGGCCCGCTCCCCCTGAGGGGAGCGGGCCTTCGTCGTTTCGGGAGGGAGCGGCCCGCACGGACAGGTCCGCGCGCTCGAAGCGGCCGCCCCCTTCGGGGGATCCCCCGTTCCCCCCGCACAACTAGTGTGCTCCGGAGCCCTGTTCGGGGGCGACTGGTTTTCCGCGGGTGAGCGGGTAGCAGGCCAGGCCGATCGCCAGCGAGATCGCGTGCCCGAGGTCGGTGTACGTGCGGTCGGCGAGCAGCGGGACGACGAAGAAGGCCGCCACTCCGGCGAGGTAGAGCCAGCGCCAGGGACCGGGCAGCCGGTAGGTGAGGATGCCCGCCGAGGCGGCGAGGCCGTAGCTGACGCCGATGTCGACGACGTGCGCCATGCTGCGCGGCACGTCGTGGAGGCGGATGGCCACCAGGACGACCTGCTGGCTGATCAGGGTCGCCGCGATGTGGGCCGTGGCGACGACGAAGAGCCATTTCGGTGTGCCGAGCCAGCGTTCCACGGGCGCGTGGATCAGCTCGAAGAGCGCCGCGTACAGCAGGAGGTCGGCCGGATCCTCGATCCAGAACGCGCTGCCGAGCAGGGCCCGCAGCGGGTGGTGGGCCAGCTGATGGAGATTGCTGCTGTTGCGGTGCAGGAGGTAGGTCTCAAGGCCCTCGGGGGACAGCGCGATGACGAGGCTGGTGATCGCGATGATCGCCAGCCACAGATGCGTACCGGGTGACGAACGCACCCACGACCTGATCGGTCGGGACGGTTCGCCACCCGGGGAGCTCTCGGGAGGCACATATCCGTGCCTATCACCCCGAGCTGGGAGAAACCTCAGAAATTGATCATGTGTCCGGCAATGCCGTGGATGGCTTCCTTCACGGCCTCGCCCAGCGTCGGGTGCGCGTGGACGTTCCGCGCGACCTCGTGGACGGTGAGGTCCCACTGCTGCGCCAGGGTCAGCTCGGGGAGCAGCTCGGTGACGTCGGGGCCGATCAGGTGGGCGCCGATGATCTCGCCGTGGGTGCCGTCGGCGATGATCTTGACGAAGCCGGTGGTGTCGCCGAGGCCGTGCGCCTTGCCGTTCGCCACGAAGGGGAACTTGGCGACCTTGACGTCGTAGCCCTTCTCGCGGGCCTGCGCCTCGGTCCAGCCGAAGCTGGCGATCTGCGGCTGGCAGTAGGTCGCGCGCGGGATCATCGGGTAGTCGAGCTCCATGGTCTCGGCGTCACCGATGGTCTCGGCGGCGATGACACCCATGGCCTCGGCGGTGTGCGCGAGCATCAGCTTCGCGGTGACGTCACCGATGGCGTAGATGTGCGGCACGGAGGTGCGGCAGCGGCCGTCGACGTCGATCGCGCCGCGCTCGGTCAGGGCGACGCCGGTGGCCTCCAGGCCGTAGCCGGTGACGTTCGGGGCGAAGCCGATGGCCTGGAGGACCTTGTCGGCCTCCAGGACCTTCTGGACGCCGTCCTTGCCGGTGACGGTGACGCGGACCTGCGGGCCGGACTCGTCGATGGCCTCGACGCGGGTCGAGGTCAGGACGTCGATGCCGAGCTTGCGGTACTGCCTCGCCAGCTCCTTGGAGACCTCTTCGTCCTCCAGCGGCGCGATCCGGTCGAGGAACTCGACGATCGTGACCTTGGTGCCGTAGTTGCTGAGGACGTACGCGAACTCGATGCCGATCGCGCCGGCGCCGGCGATGATGATCGACTTCGGCGCGTCCGCGGCGAGGATCTGCTCCTCGTACGAGACGACGCGCTCGCTGCGGGCGGTGCCCGGGAGCAGGCGCGGGGTGGCGCCGGTGGCGATGATGCAGTTGTCGAAGGTGATCGTCTCCGAGGTGCCGTCGGACTTGGCGACCTGGAGGGTGTTCGCGTCGAGGAAGGTGCCCCGGCCGTCGAACTCGGTGATCCCGTTCTTCTTCATGAGGAAGTGGACGCCCTTGACGCGGCCGTCCGCGACCGAACGGCTGCGGCTGAAGGCCTCGCCGTAGTCGAAGGAGACGGTGCCGTCCACCTTGATGCCGAAGGTCTTGGCCTCGTGATTGAAGATGTGGGCCAGTTCGGCGTTGCGCAGCAGTGCCTTGGTGGGGATGCAGCCGACGTTCAGGCAGACACCGCCCCAGTACTTCTCCTCGACGACCGCGACCCGCTTGCCCAGCTGGGCGGCGCGGATGGCGGCGACGTAGCCGCCGGGGCCAGCTCCGAGTACGACGACGTCGAAGCGGTCTGACATGACTGACTCCCGAGGGTGGTGAGGGTGTTCGGTCCGCGTACGGGCCCACAGTAGTCCGGTGTCCCCCACACGGTCAGTTGTAGGATGACTGGGCAACCGGGCAAATGGAGAGGTCGGAACGGCATGGCACTCAGGGCGGCGGGGCGGACCTCGCTGGTGGACTCCGTCGTGGACCAGCTGCGGACGCAGCTCGCGGACGGCGAGTGGGCGGTCGGCGACCGCATCCCGACCGAGCACGAGCTCGCGCAACAGCTCGGCGTGGGCCGCAACACCGTCCGGGAGGCGGTCCGCGTCCTGGTCCACGCGGGGCTCCTCGAATCCCGTCAGGGCAACGGCACCTTCGTCAGGTCGACCGCCGATCCGGCGGCCGTGCTGCGCGGGATGCGGCACGCGGGCGCGGGCGACGTCCTCGAACTCCGGGTGGCCCTGGAGGCCGAGGCCGCCCGGCTCGCGGCGACCCGGCGGGACACCCACGACCTGCTGCGGCTCCGGGCGGCCCTGACCACCCTGCGCGAGGAGGGCGACCGGGACGCGGACGCCGACCTCGCCTTCCACCTGGCGGTCGTCGGCGCCACCCACAACGCGGCCTTCGTCGAGGTCTACCGGTTCTTCTCCGCCCAGGTCCACGAGGTGCTCGTGGAGGCCCTCGGCGACCGGGAGATGCCGCCGGTCGACATAGACGCCCACGAGGCCCTGGTGGCGGCGATCGAGGCGGCCGACCCGGAGGCCGCGGAGCGGCAGGCCCGCGAGCTGCTGCGGGTCCCGATGGAGACCGTCGCGACGCTGACGGAGAACTCCTGATGGGCGCGGAGACACGTACGGGTACGGGTGCGGACCCCGGTACGGGTTTCACCGCGCCCGTACCCGTACCGGGGTCCGCGCCCGTGCTCGTCGACGCCGAGGCCGGGGTCCGGGGGTCGGCGGCGGGGGCGGCGGCCCGGCAGGCACTGCTCGCGCATCCGTCGCTGCTCCTGATCGGCATCGTGCTGGCCTCGCTGAACATGCGGGCCGCGCTCGCGAGCGTGGCGCCCCTGGTCGGCGAGATATCCGAAGCCTTCGGGCTCTCCGCGACGGCGAGTTCGCTCGTCACCTCGGTGCCCGTGCTGTTCCTCGGCGTGGGCGCACTGGTCGCGCCCTGGCTGGGACGCCGCTTCGGTGCCGAACGCGTCCTGTTCGCGGCCCTGCTGCTGCTCGCCGTCGGCATCCTCGCGCGCGTACTGCCCTCCGTGTACGCGCTGTACGGCGGCGGCCTCCTCGTCGGCACCGCGATCGCCCTGCTCAATGTGCTGATGCCGGGCCTGATCAAGCGTGACTTCCCGGACCGGGCCGCGGCGATGACCTCGGTCTACACGGGCGCGATGATCGCCGGTGCGACGGTCGCGGCGGCGGCCGCCGTGCCGCTGGAGAAGGCGCTCGGCGGTGGCTGGGAGGGCTCGCTCGGCTCCTGGTCGCTGCTCGCCGTCGTCGCCGCGGTCGCCTGGCTGCCCCAGGTGCTGATCGCCCGGGGCCGGACGGGCCATGAGGTACGGGCCGTCCCGGCCGCCGGCGGCCGCCCGGTGAGCGTCTGGCGCTCGGCGCTGGCCTGGCAGGTCACGCTCTTCATGGGCCTGCAGTCGCTGTGGTCGTACGTGCTGATCGCCTGGATGCCGACGATCTTCACCGACCACGGGATGAGCCGCTCCACGGCCGGTGTCGTCTTCGCCTTCAACAACCTGATCCAGGTCGCCGGCGCCTTCGTGGTGCCGCTGCTCGCCGGCCGGATGCGGAGCCAGCGTCCGCTGATCGTGCTGGTCACCACGCTGGTCGCGGCCGGTTACGCCGGTCTGATGGTGGCGCCGGTGGAGGGTGCCTGGCTCTGGTCGGCAGTGCTCGGAGTCGGCCAGGGCGGTGCTGTCGGTCTCGCCCTGACCCTGATCGTGCTCCGCTCCGGGGACGCGGTGACCGCGGCCCGGCTGTCCGGGATGGCCCAGACGGTCGGCTATCTGCTCGCCGCCGCGGGTCCGCTCGCGGCCGGCGCGCTGCACCAGGCCACCGGCTCCTGGACCCTGCCGATCTGCGGGGTCCTCGGCGTCTGCGCGGCGGCCCTCGCCGTGGGACTGCTCGCCGCCCGGGACCGGGCGGTGTGAAGGGTGGGGGCTGCGGTGCGGCTCCGGGGTGGGGCTCCCGGGGCCGGGACGGTGATCCTCGGAGCCGTACCGCGTCTCCTGCTTCTCCGGTCTACTCCTCGCCCGCCAGGGTCAGCTTGCCGAGCTTGTGGCCGGCGAACCAGGTCGCCGCGACCGTGACCGCGGCGAGGAGCACCACCGCCGTCGTGAGGCCGACCTCGGAGGTGACCAGGCCGTCGCCGGTGACCTTCTGCGCGAGGGCGAGCGCCCACTGCTGCACGCTCAGGGTCCGCGCGCCGGCGATCAGGGAGCCGAACAGGGCCTCCCACACCAGGGCGTAGACCAGGCCGATGACCACCGCGTGCCGGCTGATCGTGCCGAGCAGCAGGAACAGCGCGCTGTACGCGATGGAGGCCACGAGCGCCGCCACCGTGTACGCCACGGCGACCTGCTGGCCGTTGCCGTTGAGGATGAAGCCGGCGATGAACGTCGGCACCGCCGAGAAGACCATCGTCACCGCGATCGCCACGATCAGCTTCGTGAAGATGATCGAGGGTCGCTTCACCGGCTTGGACAGCAGATAGACGATCGAGCCGTCGTCGATCTCGGGTCCGATCGCGCCCGTACCGGCGATCACACCGATCAGCGGCACCATCGTGGCCAGCGCGAAGCCGCCGAGGACATCGGCCGCGACCTGGTCGTCCGCACCGTTGAAGGCGCGCACCGCCGCCGCGATGAGCAGCAACATGCCGGGCAGCAGGAAGAGGATCAAGGCCCGGCGGCGGCCGAGGAGGGCCCGGTAGGTGAGCCGGGCGACTGTGGGGTTGTACATCGGTCAGGCTCCTTTCAGGCCGCGACGAGGTACGAGAAGACCGATTCGAGGGACTCGTCCGAGGGCGAGACCGTCAGCAGACGGATCCCCCGCTCGCGCGCGACCTTCGGCAGCAGTTCCGTGAACCGTCCGAAGTCCACCGCCTGGATGCGCAGTCCGCCCTCCGCGTGGTCGACCTCGATCCCGGCCGTGGACGGGTCGGCGATCAGCGCCGCGGCGAGTGCCCGGTCGTCGCTGGAGCGGACCAGGTAGCGGTGCGGCCGGTCCGTCATCAGCCGGCGGATCTTGCGGAAGTCACCGGAGGCCGCGTGGCGCCCGGCCACGATCACCTCGATGTGGGAGGCGAGCTGCTCGACCTCCTCCAGGATGTGCGAGGAGAACAGCACCGTCCGGCCGTCCGCACCCATCTGCCGCAGCAGCTCCATCAGCTGCATGCGCTGGCGCGGGTCCATGCCGTTGAACGGCTCGTCGAGCAGGAGCACGGACGGGCCGTGAACGAGGGCCGAGGCCATCTTCACGCGCTGCCGCATGCCCTTGCTGTACGTGGAGATCTTGCGGTCCTGCGCGTACTCCATCTCGACCGTGGCCAGGGCCTGCTGGGCCTCCTTTGCGCCGAGGCCCTGCAGCTCCGCGTTGGCCACGACGAATTCGCGGCCGGTGAGGAAGTCGTACATCGCCTCCCGCTCGGGCACGACGCCGATCTCGCGGTAGACCGACTCGCTGCCCCAGATCTTCTGCCCGTCGAGGGTGACGCTGCCGGTGGAGGGGTCGAGGAAGCCGCCCATCATGTTGATCAGGGTGGACTTTCCCGCGCCGTTGGGCCCGAGAAGGCCGGTGACACCCGGGCCCACCGTCATCGTGACGTCGTTCACGGCCACGACGTTTCCGAACCAGCGGGAGACGTGGTCGATGTGGAGGGTGGTCACAGCCCGACCTTTCGGTAGCGGCGCATCAGGATGCCGTACGAGCCGGCGATGAGCGCGAGGACGACCAGCAGATAGACCGCGCCGGTGCCGGCGCCCGGCCCCTCGCCTCCGGGGAAGGAGGAGGGCGCGCCGAGGAAGGCGGTCTGCACGCCGTCGATGAGCGTGATCGGCGAGAAGAGGCCGAGCCAGGAGATGGCGCCCAGGTTGTCCGTGCCGTACGCGATGCCCTGGAGCGTCGAGACCGCGCCGTACGAGATGGTCAGCGCGCCGATCACGGCGGCGACACCGAAGCCGCGGCGCGGGGTGAGCGCCGCCATGACCAGCCCGATGCCGCCGAACAGCAGCGAGAGCAGCGCCACGGAGAGCAGTCCCTGGCCGAACATCTGCGTCTGGGTACCGAAGTCCATCTTGGCGAGCAGCGAGCCGATCCAGAGGATCAGCAGCGGGACGGAGGTCAGCAGGAAGAGCGCCGAGGCCATCGCGCCGAACTTCGCGAGCACGTAGTCCGCGCGCTCGATCGGCCGGGAGAAGTACAGCGGCACGGTCCTGAAGCGGAGGTCGCGGGAGACCGACTGCGGTGCCTGCGAGGCCAGGTAGATGCCGATGACGACCTGGAGGAAGATCGCGTACTGCGTGTACTCGATCGACAGCTTGGTCTGCTTGGTGACGACCGCGACCGCGACGATGATCAGCGCGGGAACGCACATCACACCGAAGAGGAGCATCGGCAGCACCTTGGACTTGGCGCTGCGGCCCAGGCCGTACGCGCCGCGCAGCGACTGCGAGAACAGCGACCTGCGCGCGTACGCCCGGCCGAGACGCTGGCCGTCGTAGGACCGGTAGCCGATGTTGTGGATGCGGGTCGTGTCGGGAGCGGCCTGGGAGGGCTGGGGGATCTGGGTGCTCATCGGGCCGGCACCTCCTCGTGCTGCGGGTCCTCGTGCTGCGGGGACGCCTCGGGGCGGAAGACCTCGGCGATGTGGTGACGGCGCTGCTCCATGCGGACGAGACCGAGGCCGAGACCGGCGACGGTGTCCCGCACGAGGTCGTACGTCTCCTCGCCCGGGGCTTCCAGGAGAAGGATGTGGCCGGCGCCGGGCAGGCCGTCCTCCACGCCCGCGTGGAGGGTGACACCCGCACCGGAGAGGGCCGCGCGGAGTGCCGCCGTGCCGTCGGGGTGGGTGTCGGAGTCGGTGACCTCGACCGCGAGCGTCGTGGTGCTCCGGGTGAAGTCGCTGGTGGAGCTGGAGCGGAGGAGCCGGCCGCCGTCGATGACGACGACGTGGTCGCAGGTGCGCTCCAGCTCGCCGAGGAGGTGCGACGTGACGAGGACGGAGATGCCGAAGTCGGTCCAGACCCGGCGGATCAGTCCCAGCATCTCGTCCCGGCCGACCGGGTCCAGACCGTTCGTCGGCTCGTCCAGGAGGACCAGCTTCGGGTCGTGGACCAGGGCCTGCGCGAGTTTCACGCGCTGCTTCATGCCCGTCGAGTAGCCGCCCATGGGGCGGTACCGCTCCTCGTACAGACCGACGTGCCGAAGGGTGTCGGCGGTCCGCTCACGGGCGGCGGTGGCGGGCAGCCCGGACATCCGCGCCATGTGGACCACGAACTCGGTGGCCGAGACGTCCGGCGGGAGGCAGTCGTGCTCGGGCATGTATCCCACGCGCTCACGGATCTGGGCGCCGGAGGTCCGGACGTCCATGCCCAGGACCTGGGCGGTGCCCTCCGTGGCGGGGGAGAGTCCGAGCAGGATTTTGATCATGGTGGACTTGCCGGCTCCGTTGGCACCCACGAGTCCGGTCACACCGGGTCCGATGTCCAGGGAGAGCCGGTCAAGAGCGGTCACCCGGGGGAACCGCTTGCTGAGGCTTTCGGTCGCGATCACAGTCACGCCTTCGACGGTAGTGGTGTGCGCCACAGCAGTCGTCAGCCCAACGGCTCGATCCTTGTCCGACCAGAGGAGTACAAGCCAGTAGGGGCGGTCGCGACGAAAGTCTTTTTCCACAGGCTCGGGATCGGCGTCGGCGTCCGCTTTTCCACAGGCCGCTGTCCGACCCCTTGACGCAGCCGCCGGGCATTGTCACATTCATCGGTGTCAAGTTACGGACGCGTAGCGCAGTCGGGCGCTCACACGGGACGGCGGGTGGCATGGCCTCAGCAGTGACAGGGGAACTCTCCGCGGAGCTGCGGGGGTTCAGGGAAGTACAGCGGCTCTCCTACGAATGCGCGGAGGCCGTCGCGGCGCAGCTCAAGCCGGGGGTGACCGAGCGCGAGGCGGCGCGGATGCAGCGCGATTGGCTGTACGAGCGGGGGGTGCGGGACTGGTTCCACCGGCCGTTCGCATGGTTCGGGGACCGCACCGCCTTCGTCGACTTCAAGATCCCGCTGCAGTTCTTCCCGACGAACCGGCGTCTTGAGGCGGGGATGCCGTTCATCCTCGACATGGCCCCGGTCTACAAGGGGCACACGGCCGACATCGGCTACAGCGGCTGCCTGGGCCTCAACCCCCTGCACGACAAGCTGCTCGCCGACCTCAAGGACCACCGCGAGCTGATCCTGCGCGAGGTCCGCGAGCGCCGCACGCTCCGCGAGATCTACCAGGACGTGGACCGGCTGATGGTCCGCCAGGGGTACGCGAACCGGCACCGGGCCTACCCCTTCGGCGTCATCGCCCACAAGATCGACCGGGTGAAGGAGCGCCGCTGGTCGCCGACGGTCTTCGGCTTCGGCACCCAGGCGCTCAAGGGCCTCGCGAGCGACGCCCTGCACGGCCACCGGGACGGCTGGTCACCGCTCTGGTCGCCGTACAAGTTCTCCGACCACCCGCCGAAGCCCGGCCTGTGGGCGGTCGAGCCGCACCTCGGTTTCCGGGGGACGGGCGCGAAGTTCGAGGAGATCCTGGTCGTCACCGACTCCCGGGACCCGGAGCAGAGCGCATTCTGGCTGGACGACGATCTGCCGCACGTGCGGCGCTGGAACGAGGGGGCGGTCTGATGGCGGGGCTCAAGAAGCCGGCGGCGGCAGTGGCCGGCGGACCGACGACCGGGCTCGCGGGCGCACGGGAGCGCTGGGTCCGTACGGGCGGGATCGAGCTGTGTGTCGCCGAGCTCGGCGAGACCGACCGGCCCACCGTCCTGCTCGTGCACGGCTACCCGGACTCCAAGGAGGTGTGGTCCGAGGTCGCCACCCGGCTCGCCGAGGACTTCCACGTCGTCCTCTACGACCTCCGGGGCCACGGCCGCTCGACGGCACCGGCTCCGCTGCGCGGCGGCTTCACCCTGGAGAAGCTGACGGACGACTTCCTCGCGGTCGCCGAAGCCGTCAGCCCGGACCGGCCGGTCCACCTCGTCGGCCACGACTGGGGCTCGGTGCAGTCCTGGGAGTTCGTCACCGTCGCGCGCACCGAGGGCCGGATCGCCTCCTTCACCTCGATGTCGGGGCCTTCCCTCGACCACTTCGGGCACTGGATCAAACGGCGGATGGCCCGGCCCACCCCGCGCCGGGTCGGCCAGCTCCTCGGCCAGGGCGCCAAGTCCTGGTACGTGTACATGCTGCACACGCCCGTGCTGCCGGAGCTCGCCTGGCGCGGCCCCCTCGGCAAGCGCTGGCCGAAGATCCTCGAACGTGTCGAGAAGGTCCCGGCCGGCGACTACCCGACGCCTTCGCTGCCGAGCGACGCGGCACACGGCGCCTGGCTCTACCGGGACAACGTCCGGGCCCGCCTCGGCAGGCCGCGCCCCGACGCGTACGCGCACGCGCCCGTGCAGCTGATCACGCCGACCGGTGACGCCTTCCTCTCCGAGCGGCTCTACGACGACCTGGGCGACTGGGTGCCGGACCTGACCCGGCGCACGCTGCCTGCGAAGCACTGGGTGCCGCGCACCCGGCCGGACCAGCTGTCCGCCTGGATCGGCGAGTTCGTCCGGACCAACGAGGAACCGGCGGCCAAGGCGCCCAAGCCGGTCGCGGAGACGGTGGCGAAGAGCGGGGTGAAGCCGGAGTACGCGGAGCGGTTCGGCGGCCAGCTCGTCCTGGTGACCGGGGCGGCCAGCGGCATCGGACGGGCCACCGCCTTCGCCTTCGCCGAGGCCGGTGCCCGGGTCGTGGCCGTGGACCGGGACGCCGAGGGCGCGGTCCGCACGGCCGAGATGGCCCGGCTGATCGGCGCCCCCGAGGCCTGGGGCGAGACCGTCGACGTCGCCGACGAACAGGCGATGGAGAAGCTGGCCGCCAAGGTGGCGAGCGAATACGGAACGGTCGACGTCCTCGTCAACAACGCCGGCATCGGACTCACCGGCTCCTTCTTCGACACGACGAGCGAGGAGTGGAAGCGGGTCCTCGACGTCAATCTGTGGGGCGTGATCCACGGGTGCCGGGTCTTCGGCGCCCAGATGACCGCGCGCGGCCAGGGCGGCCACATCGTGAACACCGCGTCCGCCGCGGCGTTCCAGCCCTCCCGTGCCCTGCCCGCGTACAGCACGTCGAAGGCGGCGGTGCTGATGCTCAGCGAGTGCCTGCGCGCCGAGCTGGCCGACCAGGGCATCGGGGTGTCCGCGATCTGCCCCGGCATCGTCAACACCAACATCACGGCGACCGCGCGGTTCGCCGGGGTCACGGACGAGGCGGAGGAGAAGCGGCGCCAGAAGAAGGCCTCCCGGCTGTACGGCCTGCGGAACTTCCCGCCGGAGAAGGTCGCGGACGCGATCCTGGGGGCGGTCCTGCACGACCGCGCGGTCGTCCCGGTGACGCCCGAGGCCAAGGGCGCGCACTTCCTGTCCCGGCTGAGCCCGGGAACGCTGCGGGCCTTCGCACGGTGGCAGCCGCCGGCGTAGGAAGGGAGCGCGGCGGGCCGGGGCGCGGTCCCGGCCGTAGGAGCGGGGGCCGGGCCGGGGCCGCCGGTCGTACGCGCGGGAGCCGGGCCGGGCCGGGCCTGCTGTCCTACGCGCGGGGGCCGGGTCGGGGCTGCGGTCGTACGATCCCCTGCAGGAGGGGCCCCGCGGCGCGGGGTGGAGCGAGCGGTCGGTGGGAGCGGGTTTGTCCGAGCAGTCAGCACAGCCGGAGTACCGGATCGAGGATCTCGCCCATCACAGCGGGGCCACGGTCCGGACGATCCGCGCCTACCAGGACCGCGGTCTGCTGCCCCGCCCGGAGCGGCGGGGCAGGTCGAACGTGTACGGGGACGCGCATCTCGCGCGGCTCCGGCAGATCGCCGACCTCCTCGACCGGGGTTACACCCTGGCCTCGATCAAGGAGCTCCTGGAGGCCTGGGACACCGGCCGGGGACTCGGCGGGGTGCTCGGGCTGGTCGCGGAGGTCCACGGGCCGTGGACGGACGAGCAGGCGGACCGGATCTCCCGCGCGGAGCTGGACGCCCGCTTCGGCGGCACGCCGGACGAGGACGCCATTCTGGAGGCCGTCGAGCTCGGCGTACTGGAGCCGCTTCCGGACCGGGAGACGGAGGAGTATCTCGTACCGAGTCCCCAGGAACTCGCCGTGGCAGCGGAGTTGTACGCGGCGGGAGTCCCGCTCGCGGCAATCACCGGGCATCTGCGGGAACTTCGGGATCAGGTGGAGCACATCGCCGCCCGTTTCCTGGAGTTCACGACCGAGCACGTCTTCGCGCGCTATCTGGAGCACCGGCCGCCGACGGACGCGGACGCGACCGAGGCGGCGACGATGGTGCGGCGACTCCGGCCACTCGCCCAGCAGACGGTGGACGCCGAACTGGCCCGCGCCATGCGCCTGCTGGCGACCCGTCACCTCCAGCTCCATCTGGCACCCGACGCGCATCCGGCGACGGGCGACGAGCCGCGCCCGGTGGCGCTACCAGCCGGGACGGTGCGGGCCGTTCAGGGCCTGGTGGGGCCGGAGGGGGTCGCGGCCTTCGTCGCCGCGGCAGCCGAACGGGAAGTTCACAAAAGGACATTGGACACCCTTGCCTCAAGTCGCCCAATTGATGGGTAATTTATCCAATACCCCTTAAAACGGAGGGCTGTTGTCCACAGAATCGTCAACTTGCCTGTGGATAACTAGCTTTGGCTGTGGATCAAACCTGACAGCCGAAAATCTCTGGCCCGGCGATCCTGGCTCCGTCATCCTGACGGAATGACCCGCCCACAACCACCGGACGAACGCCGTACGGTGAAGATCTCGAAGTACCTCTCCAAGCACCTGCGCCACCAGCCCGAGCGCATCGGACTCGTCCTCGACGCGCACGGCTGGACCGAGATCGATTCGCTGCTCAAGGCCCTCGCACGGAACGGCTTCCCGGTCACCCGCGAGGAACTCGACCACGTCGTCGCGACCAACGACAAGAAGCGCTTCGCGATCGAGGGCACCCGCATCCGCGCCAGCCAGGGCCACACCGTCGAGGTGGACCTGGACCTGCCGCCCGCCGAACCGCCCGCATACCTCTACCACGGTACGGTCGCCGCCGTGCTTCCCGCGATCCGGGCGGAGGGACTGCGGCCCATGGCCCGCCACCATGTGCACCTCTCCCCCGACCGGGAGACCGCCACCCGCGTCGGCGCGCGTCGCGGACGGCCGGTCGTGCTCAGCGTCGATGCCGGCGCCATGCACCGGGCCGGACACGTCTTCCGTGTCAGCGCCAACGGGGTCTGGCTGGCGGACGCCGTCCCGCCCCGGTTCCTCCGCTTTCCCGGCTGAGAACGATCAGCGGCGGAGACCGGTCTGCGGCGGAGGACGATCTGCCGCTGAGAACCATCTGCGGCTGAGAACCATCTGCGGCTGAGACCGCCCTGCCCCGGTCCGGCTGAGGCATGATCGTTCCCATGGCTCTTCCGCACCTGCCCAGCACCGAAGCGGCCGTCGTCGCGATCCGCGAGCTCGCCCAGGAGTTCAACCTGGAGATGACGGTGACCGACGACATCGGCGCGGACCAGACGTCCCGGCGTACGTCCGCCGGCGCGTTCGCCATCGTCGACGACGACGGCTCGCTGCCGCACGAGGCCTACGTCGAACTGGGCGGCTCGCCCTCCGTGACCGTCCAGATCTTCCCCGAGGACGACGCCCGGATCATCGTCGACGGCATCGAGTTCGCGGACGTCCCCCGCGATTCCGTCCCCGCCTTCGTCCGCGCGGTCCACGGTGGCACCGCCCACGTGAAGGGACGTTTCTTCCCGCCCGGCTGGTGGCTGGTCGTCCCGCTGCCCGGCGACGAGACGTACAAGGAGCTCGTCCCCGGCGCCTCGCTCACCCCCTGGATGAACCGCAACGTCCGCTGAACCTCCCGCGCGTATCGTGGCAGTCATGCGCTTGAGTACGGTGATCCTCCCCATCCACCGATGGAGCGAGGGGCAGAAGACCTGGCAGCGGGCCGAAGAACTCGGCTTCCACGCCGCTTACACCTACGACCACCTGTCCTGGCGGACCTTCCGGGACGGCCCGTGGTTCGGGGCGCTGCCCACGCTCACCGCGGCGGCGACGGCCACCGAGCGGATCCGCCTCGGCACGCTCGTGACCTCGCCGAACTTCCGCCACCCGGTGACGCTCGCCAAGGAGCTGATGGCGCTCGACGACATCTCCGACGGGCGGATCACGCTCGGCATCGGCGCGGGCGGCAACGGCTTCGACGCCACCGCGCTGGGGCAGGAGCCGTGGACGCCGAAGGAGCGCGCGGACCGTTTCGGCGAGTTCGTGCCGCTGCTCGACCGGCTGCTCACCGAGGACGCGGTGACGGAGCGGGGCACGTTCTACTCGGCCGACGAGGCCCGGAACATCCCCGGCTGCGTGCAGCGCCCCCGGCTGCCGTTCGCGGTCGCGGCCACCGGGCCGCGCGGGCTGAAACTGGCCGCGCGGTACGGGCAGGCGTGGGTGACGACGGGTGACCCGAAGATCTTCGAGGACGGCACCCCGGAGCAGTCCGTGGCGGCGCTGCGCGGGCAGATCGAGAAGCTCGGCAAGGCCTGCGCCGAGACCGGGCGCGACGTGGCCGAGCTCGACAAGGTCCTGCTGACGGGCTTCACCCCGGATCGCGGGCGGCCGCTGGAGTCCGTGGACGCGTTCGTCGACTTCGCGGGGCGCCACCGCGAGCTGGGCTTCACCGAGATCGTCATCCACTGGCCGATCCCGGACTCGGACTTCGCCGCCGACCAGACGGTCTTCGAGCAGATCGCCACGGAGGCACTCGCTCAGCTGGGCTGACGTCGGCGTCGGCGTCGGCGTACGAGCGCCGAGGCATTCGCCCGGTGGATCAGGCGTCGGCGTCGGCTACGGACCCCGAGGCACTCGCCCGGTGGATCACGCGATCCGCCGGGCGTGGCCGCGCCACAGGGCCAGCAGGACGGGGGAGCCGACCGGCTCCGGACCCGCCGCGCAGACATCGAAGTGGCTGACCCGACAGGTGTCGGACGGCACCGCGGAGCCCAGGTTGACCGCTGTTCCGTCCCCCGCGACCCGCCAGCGGCTGCCCGCCGGGACGGCGGCGGTCATCAGCTCCCCGGGCTCGATCATGATCCAGCGGCCACGCACCGTGCGGTGCCACTCGGCGCGCGCCCCGCACCGGCGGCAGACCGCGCCTGCCGGCCGCCCCGCACCGGGCAGACCGCCCCCGGGCCGGTCGTCCCGCACGCCACCCCCGGACCGAGGCTCCGGCACACCGGCGGTCCCGAGCCGCACATCCCGGATCGCGTCCCTGAGCCGGGCATCCCGTGTCGCATCCCCCGGGTGGGTGTCCCGTACGCCGCCACCACCGCCCCCGCCACCACCGGCGCGCACCGCGAACGAAGCGGCGTCGACCAGCCCCGCCAGGACATCGCCCACCAGCACCGGGTCCCGCGCGGACTGCCCGGCTCCGGTCCCCTCGCACAGTGAGCACAGGGCCATGCCGAGGCTCGCGATCCACGTCCCGTACAGCGCGCCACAGGAGTCGCACGCGTCGCTTCGTCGGCCCGTGCCCATTGCCCTGCCCCCCTTGAGAAGCCACCAGCTCCCAGGGGTCTTCCCCACCGTCCGCACGAACGAACGGACGTTTAAGGACACATTGTCGGACAGGTCGCCGGACACACGGCCTGGCGCCGCACCGGACACACAGCCGGGCTCAGGCTCACACGGGACACCCGGTCGGACGGATCCGACCGCTCAGCGACCGCCGGGGCGCTTCGGCAGGTTCCGGTAGCCCGGGTGAACGCCCGCCGTGAGGCCCTGCTGCGCGGCGATCCGCCCCAGCAGTTCCGTCAGCCGCACGCGCTCGTCCTCGTCGAGGGCCGCGAAGAGATCGTCCTCGTGCACCGCCGCCGCCTCCCGGACGCGCTCCAGGGCACGGCGGCCACCCTCGGAGACGTACAGCTCGTGGTGGCGGCGGTCCTCGGCACTGCGCCGCCGTTCGACGAGCCCCTTCTGCTCCAGGTTGTCGATGAGCGCGACAACACGGCTCGGGACGACGCCGAGGTCGGCGGCGAGCGAACGCTGACTGCGTCCGGGCTCCACCGCGATCATCCGCAACAGGCCGACGTCCGGCGGTGTGAGGCCGAACTCCCCGACCCGTTCGCCGAAGCGCCCCGCCGCATGGGCTCCGAGCTGCGCGAGCAGGAACGCGCCGCCGCGCGGGGGCGGGGCCGCCGCCGCTTCGGGATCTTCCGCTGCTTGCCGGTCACTGCTCACGGGGTTATGGTACGCGAAAAGAACGGTTCTCCTTAGTGAACTATTCTCCGAGAGAACGGACAGGATCCGTGTCGACAGAGAGCTGGACCGACCCCCGGCCCACCGAGGCCCCACGAGAGCGCCGGGAAGCCCAGGGAGGACCACCACCGGGAGTGCTCGCCGTGGTGTTCACCGCGCTGTTCCTGGCCGGGCTCGTCCTCAGTACCGTCCTCGCCGACGGCGACCCGTTCCCGTCCCCCTTCGGCGACACCGGCGAGATCGTGGCGTACTTCCGGGCCCACTCCGGCGCCGTCCAGGTCTCCGGCGCCCTCCAGTTCGCGGCCTCCGTCCCGCTGGCCGTCTACGCCGCCACGGTCTCGGCCCGGCTCCACCGGCTCGGAGTCCGAGCCCCCGGCGCCACCATCGCCCTGGCCGGCGGCCTCCTCGCCGCCGGATTCCTGGCCTGCTGCGGCCTGGTGAGCTGGACCCTCTCCCGTACGGAGGTCCTCGAACTCCCGCCGTTGGTCCGGGCGCTGCAGTACCTGGCGTTCGCCACCGGCGGCCCCGGGCACGTGGTGACGCTGGGCCTGCTCGTGGCCGGGATCGCCGTTCCCGGTCTCCTCGCCGGCCTGCTGCCCCGCGCCCTCGCCATCACCGGCCTGGTCATGGCGACCGTCGCCGAACTCGCCGCCCTCACCCTTCTCCTCGACGGCGCCGCCCTGCTGCTGCCGCTCGCTCGCTTCACATGCCTGGGCTGGCTGATCGCCGCCGGATTCCTGCTTCCCCGCACCCGCGCCCGCACCCGCACCCGCAAGGAGGCCTGACATGTCCGAGAACAGGAACGAGCACCTGACCGCCAAGCTCGTCCGCTTCCAGCAGCCGGAGAAGAACCTGCGCTACCTGGGGGACCTGCCCGAGACCGAACTGGCCGGCCTCTTCGGCCTGGCCACCGACACGTACCGCAAGCTGGTGCGGGACCTCGACGACCAGACCCGGGACACCGCCGCCGATCTGCTCAAGGATCCCGACTTCGCCGACCGGGCCGACCGACTGCCCTTCCGGCCGGGGCAGCGGATCGTCGCCCTCGGCGAGAGCACCACCGCCGACCGGCTCTCCTGGTTCTCGGTCCTGGGCCATCTCCTCCCGGACGGCGTCGAACTCGTCAACCTCGCCGTCTCGGGGCTCACCACCACCCAGGCCCTCACCCAGCTGCCCCAGCTCGCGTTCCTGCGCCCCGACTGGATCCTGTGCATGCTCGGCGCGAACGACGCCCAGCGGCTCGGCCGAGGCGCGGGGGCTCCGGGCACCCGGCTGGTCAGCGAAGCCGAGACGGAGCGCAACCTCCTCGCCCTGCGGGAACTCGCCGGGCAGCCCGACCCGGACCGCTGGATCTGGCTCACCCCGAGTTCCCTGGACCAGGAACGGGCCGACGCCTACCCGCACTTCCGCCGCGCCGGGATCGGCTGGGACGCCGAGGACGTCGACGGCCTCGCCGCCTTCCTCGGCGGACGCCCGGAGCTCACCGTCGACACCCGGGCGGCCACCGCGCACCTGCACCTCGACGACGGCATCCACCTCACGCTCGAAGGCCAGCGGGCCGTGGCCGTCTCCCTCGTCGACGCCCTGGCGGAGGCGGCATCGTGAGGCTCCTGCTCTTCGGCGTCACGGGCGGCACCGGTGCGCAGCTCCTGAACCAGGCCCTCGGCGCGGGCCACCGGGTCACCGCCGTCGCCCGCGACCCGGCCCGGGTGCCGGTCACGGACCCCAAGGCGCGGCTGACCGTGCTGCCCGGCGACGCCCTGGCCCCCGAGGCCTGGCGGCAGGCCGTCCCGGGGCACGACGCCGTCCTCTCCTGTCTCGGCAGCACCGACCGCAAGCACCCCACGACCGTCTACTCGCAGGGCACCCGGAACATCGTCGAGGCCATGAGCGCCTCCGGCGTGGGCCGGCTGCTCTGCCTCTCCTCGGCCGGTCTTGAGATCACCGCCGGCGTGCCGCTGCCGCAGCGGCTGGTCACCCGGTACGTGGTCCAGCGGCTGTACCGGCACGGCTACGCCGACATGGCCCGGATGGAGAGCTTCATGGCCTCCGAGGCCGCCGGCGACACCGCCTGGACGGTGGTCCGGCCGCCGATGCTCACCGACGGCCCGCTGACCCGCCGCTACCGGACCGCCGAGAACGGGCACCTGGACCGGCCGAAGTCCCTCTCCCGCGCCGACCTCGCCCACTACCTCCTGACGCATGTCGCCGACCGCGACACGCACCGGGCCGTCGTGGAGGTCGCGTACTGAGAAAGCCGTACGCGCAGGGGAGGGGCGGGGTGGGTGAGGGCGGACGGTGGGGGCCGAAGCGAGGCCCGGAAGGGAGACACGGACGGAAGGGGCGGCTGGGAGAGAGGAGGCGGAGGGCCTGAATCCGGCCACTCATATGTGCGGCTCCCCGCACGCCCGTGCGTCCGGTGCGGAAGAATGGTGCGGTGACCTCTCCTCGCTCCCCGCGCACGCCCGCCCCGACAGCCCGGCTGATCGCCACCGACCTCGACGGCACGCTGCTGCGCGACGACAAGGCCGTCTCCGCGCGCACGGTCGCGGCCCTCGCCGCAGCCGAGCAGGCCGGGATCGAGGTCTTCTTCGTCACCGGCCGCCCGGCCCGCTGGATGGACGTCGTCAGGGACCACGTCCACGGCCACGGCATGGCGATCTGCGCCAACGGCGCAGCCGTCGTCGACCTCCACTCCGGAGGCGCCTTCCTGGAGGTGCGGCCGATGGAGCGGCCGGTCGCCCTCGATGTCGTCCGGGCCCTGCGCGCCGCCGCGCCCGGGACCTCCTTCGCGGTCGAGCTCACCACCGGCATCCACTACGAGCCGCAGTACCCGCCGTTCTTCCTCGACCCCGGCGCGACCGTCGCCACCGCCGAGAAGCTCCTGTTCGAGGAGGCGCCCGGCGCCGCGGCCCCGGTGCTGAAGCTGCTGGCCCAGCACCCGGAGCTCGACCCCGACGCGTTCCTGGCGGTGGCCAGGGAGGCGGCCGGGGACCGGGCCTCGTTCACCCGGTCCAGCCCCACCGCACTCATCGAGATCAGCGCGCTCGGCGTCTCCAAGGCGTCCACTCTGGCCCGGTGCTGCGCCGAGCGGGGCATCACGGCCGAGGAGGTCGTCGCCTTCGGCGACATGCCCAACGACATCGAGATGCTGACCTGGGCGGGCCGTTCGTACGCGATGGGCAACGCCCACCCGGACGTGATCGCCGCCGCCTCCGGCCGTACGGTCGGCAACAACGAGGACGGGGTGGCCGTCGTCATCGAACAGCTGATCGCCGAGGTGTCCGCCGCGGGCTAGCCCCGAACGGGGCAGGGGCCACAGCGGGCCTACAGCGGGGCCTCCCACACCACTGTCGTACCGCCGCCGTCCTCCCCGATGCCCGGCCCGCACCAGCTCGCGCCGCCCAGCGACTCGGCCCGACGCGCCAGGTTGCGCAGGCCGCTGCGCCGCCCGCCCGCCGGAAGGCCGATGCCGTCGTCGGCGACCTCCAGGCGTACCCCGGCGGAGCCGTCGGGCAGGGTGACGCCGGCGTCGACGACCACCTCGATCCGGCTCGCCTCCGCGTGCCGGAAGGCGTTGGACAGCGCCTCGCGCAGGGCGGCGATGAGGTTCTTCCCGGTGAGTTCGCCGACCATCGCGTCGATCGCGCCGAGGAAGCGGTGGGCGGGCTTGAAGCCGAGCGGCACGGCCGCCATGTTGATCTCCCGCAGCACGCGGGTCCGCAGCCCGGACGGGGCCTCGGCGGGCCCCTGCTGGAGCGCGAAGATCGCCGTACGGATCTCCTGGATGGTCACATCCAGCTCGTCCACGGCCTTGCCGACGCCCTCGCGCACGGCCGGCACGATCGACCTGCGCTGGGCGCTCTCCAGCATCATGCCGGTGGCGAAGAGCCGCTGGATGACGAGGTCGTGCAGGTCACGGGCGATCCGGTCGCGGTCCTCGTACACGGCGAGGCGCTCCCGGTCCCGCTGCGCGTCGGCCATCATCAGCGCCAGCGCGGCCTGCGAGGCGAACTGCGTGGCGAGCGTCCGCTCCATCTCGGTGAACTGGCGCCCGCCCCGCACCCGGGGCGTGGCGAGCGCACCGAGCACCCGACCGCCGCTCTGCAGCGGCAGCATCATGCTCGGCCCGTACGGGGAGGTCAGCCGGCTGATCATGCGCGGGTCGGTGGAGGCGTCCGCGACGAAGACCGCTTCGCCGTCCAGGAGCCGCCGCACCACGGCGCTCTCGGGCGGGATCACCACGCCGAGCGATTTCGTGGGCCGGGGCGAGGAGACGGCGACGATCTCAAGGCCGCCGTCCTCGGCGGGCAGCAGCACGATCCCCGCGTCCGCGTCGGCGAGACGCCGTGCCTGTTCGGCGACGACCGTGAGGGCGTCGTCCGCGTCTCCGCCGGAGAGCAGCGCGGTCGTGACGGCGACGGAGCCGTCGATCCAGCGCTCGCGCTGCCGGGCGGCCTCGTACAGGCGGGCGTTGCCGATGGCGATGCCCGCCTCGGTGGCGAGCACCCGGACCATGTGCACGTCGTAGTCGTTGAATTCGCCCCCGCCGCGCTTCTCCGCGAGGTAGAGATTGCCGAAGATCTCGCCCTGGACCCGGATGGGGACGCCGAGGAAGGTCCGCATCGGGGGATGTCCCGGCGGGAAGCCCGCCGCGCGCGGATCGGCGGAGAGGTCGGCGAGCCGGATCGTCTGGGGGTCGCGGATCAGTGCGCCGAGCAGCCCGGCGTGCCCGTCGGGCCGGTGCCCGATCGTGCGGGCCACGTCGTCGCCGACGCCGAAGGTGACGAAGTCGGACAGGCCCTTTCCCTCCTCGTCCACGACGCCGATGGCGGCGTAGCGGGCGTCGGCGAGTTCGGCGGCGGTCTCGCAGATGCGGTCGAGGGTGGAGTGGAGTTCGAGCCCGGTGCCCACCGAGCGCATGGCTTCCAGGAGCTGGGGCACGCGGGCGGTGAGCTCCGTGGACAGCCCCTGGAGGCTGCGGGTGGCCTGGGTGGCGGCTTCCAGGGGGTCCGAGGCGTCGGACGCTGCGGCGGTCATGGGCTTGAGCCTAGTAAGTCCTATTTGGCGAGAAAAGTCGGCCGGTCCTTGTCCTCGTGGACCGACGTGGCGCCGGTCGTCGTCTCCGCCTCCGCGTCGGCGGCCAGCAGATCGGTCTCCCGCTCCTGCTCCAGCATCCGGCGCAGGGGGCCGTCCGCGACGGCGAGCTCCGCGTACGGGCCGCGTTGCACGGTCCGGCCCTCGTCCAGGACCAGCACCTCGTCGACCGCGTCGAGTCCGTGCAGCCGGTGGGTGATGAGGACGGTCGTACGGCCTTCGGTGGCGCGGAGCAGGTCGTCGGTGAGCGCGTCGGCGGTGGCCAGGTCCAGATGCTCGGCGGGCTCGTCGAGGACGAGGACGGGGAAGTCGGCGAGCAGCGCGCGGGCGAGCGCCAGGCGTTGCCGCTGACCGCCGGAGAGCCGGGAGCCGTGCTCGCCCACGAGGGTGTCGAGCCCGTCCGGCAGCCCGTCCACCCAGTCGAGCAGCCGGGCCCTGCGCAGCGCCTCGCGCAGTTCCTCGTCGCTCGCGCCGGTACGGGCGAGCCGCAGGTTCTCGCGGACGGAGCTGTCGAAGAGGTGGGCGTCCTGAGCGCAGAGGCCGACGAGCCGCCGTACCTCGTCGCCTTCGAGCTCCCAGGCGGGCACCCCGCCGAGCCGGTACGTGCCGTACTCGACGTCCAGGAACCGCAGCAGCACCTGGGCGAGCGTGGTCTTGCCGGATCCCGAGGCGCCGACGACGGCGACCCTGCGCCCGGCCTCCAGGGTGAGCCGGAAGTCGGCGAGCGCCTCCCGGTCCTGCCCGGCGTGCCGGGCGGAGAGCCCGGAAAGCTCCAGCGGGAACGGGCTCGCCGGGGGAGTCTCGGGCCGGTCCGGCTCGTGGACGGGGACGGGGGCGTCGAGCACCTCGAAGACCCGCTCGGCGCTGTGCTTGACGCGCTGCCGGTACTGGACGGCCAGCGGAAGCCCGGTGACGGCCTCGAAGGCGGCGAGCGGCGTGAGGACGACCACGGCGAGGGCCACCCCGTCGAGCCGGCCGTCCGCCACGGCCTGGACGCCGACGACCCCGGCGGCCGCCACCGTCAGACCGCAGACCAGGGCGGAGAGTCCGGCGCCGAGCGCGGCGGCCGCGGCCTGCCGGGAGGCGATGTCGGTGAGGGTGCGGTCGGCGGCCCGCGTCCGTTCGAGCCGGCCCCGCAGGGCGCCGGCCACGGTCAGCTCGGCGCAGCCGCGCAGCAGATCGGCCACGGCGGTCGCCAGGGCGCCGCGTGCGGGAGCGAGCCGCCGTTCGGCCCGGCGGGCGAGGGCGCCACCGACGGCCGGTACGAGGACGCCCGCGACGAGCAGGCCCACGGCGAGGACGGCACCGGCCTCGGGCAGCAGCCAGGCGGTGAATCCGGCGGAGGCGACTCCCACGACGAGCGCGGCGGCCGCCGGGAGCAGCCAACGGAGCCAGTAGTCCTGGAGCGCGTCGACGTCCTGGACGAGCCGGGAGAGCAGGTCACCGCGGCGGGTGCGGCGCAGCCCGGCGGGGGCGATCCGCTCCAGACGCCGGTAGACGGAGACCCGGAGTTCGGCGAGCATCCGCAGCACGGCGTCGTGCGAGACGAGCCGCTCGGCGTACCGGAAGACGGCCCGCCCGATCCCGAAGGCGCGCGTGGCGGTGACGGCCACCATCAGGTAGAGCACGGGCGGCTGTTCGGAGGCACGCGAGATGAGCCATCCGGACACGGCCATGAGCCCGACGGCGGAACCAAGGGCGAGGCTCCCGAGCAACAGCGCGAGCGCCATCCGCCCCTTGAGCTCACCGGCCATCCCACGTACGCGCGCCAGGACCGACCCGCTCCGTGCGGGTGTCTGTTCCGCAGAGGTCGGAACGGGTGGGTGCACCCCCAGAGCGACGCCGCGCCCCGGCTCCGCACCCACACCCGCATCACCGGCACGCGCGCTTTCCACAGCCTCGGCCGCGCCACCGGCACCCGCTCCCGCGCTCGATGGGGCCGCGCCGACCCGCACCACCCGGTCCGCCACCGCGAGCAACGCCGGCCGGTGCGCCACCAGCAGCACCGTCCGCCCAGCCGCCAGCCGGCGCACCGCGTCGACGACACCCGCCTCGGTCTCACCGTCGAGCGCCGCCGTCGGCTCGTCGAGCAACAACAGCGGACGGTCGGCGAGGAAGCCCCGGGCGAGCGCGAGGCGTTGCCGCTGCCCCGCCGAGAGTCCGGCGCCGTCCTCGCCGAGCGGGGTGTCGAGCCCTTGCGGCAGCCCCGCGACGAACCCGTCCGCCCCGGCGTCCCGCAGGGCCTCCCGTACCGCCTCGTCGGAGGCGTCCGGGCGGGCGAGGCGGACGTTCTCGGCGACCGTCCCCGCGAAGAGATACGGCCGCTGCGGCACCCAGGCGATCCGCGACCGCCAGGCCTCCAGGTCGAGTGAGGCGAGCGGCTCGCCCCCGACGCGCACGGAACCGCTCTCCTCCGGCGCGGCGAACCCGAGGACGACATCGAGCAGCGTCGACTTCCCGGCGCCGCTCGGCCCGATCAGGGCCACCGTCTCTCCGGGCTCGACCGTCAGGGACATGGCGTCGAGCGAGGGCTCGGCCCGACCGGCATGACGTACGGTCACGCCTTCCAGCTCAAGCCGCACGGAGCCGGGGACGCCGGCGCCCGCGCCACCCCCGTCCCGTACCGGCTCCTCCAGGACGTCGAACATCTCCTCCGCCGCCGCGAGCCCCTCCGCCGCCGCGTGGAACTGTGCGCCGACCTGCCGCAGCGGCAGATACGCCTCGGGCGCCAGGATCAGGATGACGAGACCGGTGTACAGATCGAGTTCGCCGTGGACGAGCCGCATGCCGATGGTCACGGCGACGAGCGCGACCGACAGGGTGGCGAGGAGTTCCAGCGCGAAGGAGGAGAGGAAGGCGATCCGCAGGGTGCGCATCGTCGCCCGGCGGTACTCCGAGGTGATCGCGCGGATCGACTCGGCCTGGGCCTTCGCCCGGCCGAAGATCTTGAGGGTGGGAAGCCCGGCCACGACGTCCAGGAAGTGTCCGGAGAGCCGGGAGAGCAGCTTCCACTGCCGGTCCATCCGGGCCTGGGTGTACCAGCCGATGAGGATCATGAAGACCGGGATGAGCGGCAGGGTGACGACGATGATCGCCGCCGAGACCCAGTCCTCGGTGACGATCCGGGCCAGGACGGCCACCGGCACGACCACCGCGAGGCCGAGCTGGGGCAGATAGCGGGCGAAGTAGTCGTCGAGCGCGTCCACACCGCGCGTGGCCAGGGCGATCAGCGATCCGGCCTTCTGGCCGCTCAGCCAGCCCGGTCCGAGCGCGGCCGCCCGGTCGAGAAGCCGGCCGCGGAGTTCGGACTTGACCGCCGCGCTCGCCCGGTGGGCGGCGAGCTCGGTCAGCCAGGAGACCAGCCCCCGTGCCGCCGCGATGCCCGCGAGCAGCAGCAGGGGGGTGGTCAGGGCGGAAACCGACTGGCCCTTCTGGAAGGAGCCCACCACGATCTCGGCGATGAGCATCGCCTGGGCGATGACCAGCGCCGCCCCGACGAGGCCGAGTACGACCACCGCGATCAGAAAGACACGGGCGGCCCTGGCGTACCGGAGCAGGCGCGGATCGATCGGTTTCACGTGAAACATGCTCCCCTGGAAAGGGCCGGCTAGTGGGCCTCGGCGATGTGCTGCGTACCGATCCGCTTGCGGAACACCCAGTAGGTCCAGCTCTGGTAGAGCAGCACCAACGGGGTCGCGATCGCCGCGCACCAGGTCATGATCTTGAGCGTGTAGGGGCTCGACGACGCGTTCGTCACGGTAAGGCTCCACTCCGGGTCGAGCGAAGACGGCATGACGTCCGGGAAGAGCGCGAGGAAGAGCATCGCCACGGCGGCGGCGATGGTGATGCCCGAGAGCGCGAACGACCAGCCCTCACGCCCCACCTTGATCGCGCCGATCGCGCCGACCAGGGTCACCACGGCGACCAGCATCGCCCCGAGGCTCCAGCTGTCCCCTGTGTGGATCTGGGTCCAGATCAGGAAGACGAGCGCGAGCACCGCCGTGACCAGGCCCAGCTTGAGCGCGAGCGCCCGGGCCCGTACCCGGATGTCGCCGACGGTCTTGAGCGAGGCGAAGACCGCGCCGTGGAAGGTGAAGAGGGTGAGCGTGACCAGGCCGCCGAGGAGCGCGTACGGGTTGAGCAGGTCCCAGAAGCTGCCGACGAACTCCATGTCCGCGTCGATCTTCACGCCCCGGACGATGTTGCCGAAGGCCACGCCCCAGAGGAACGCGGGGATCAGCGAGGTCCAGAAGATGGCCTGCTCCCAGTTGCGCTGCCAGTTCTCCTCAGGCCGCTTCGCCCGGTACTCGAAGGCGACACCCCGGATGATCAGGCAGACCAGGATGATCAGCAGCGGCAGGTAGAAGCCGGAGAAGAGCGTCGCGTACCACTCGGGGAAGGCGGCGAAGGTCGCGCCGCCGGCGCTGAGCAGCCACACCTCGTTGCCGTCCCAGACGGGTCCGATGGTGTTGATGAGGACCCGCTTCTCGGGCCGGTCACGGGCGAGCAGCTTGGTGAGGATGCCGACCCCGAAGTCGAAGCCTTCGAGGAAGAAGTAGCCGATCCAGAGGACGGCGATGAGTACGAACCAGACGTCGTGGAGTTCCATGCCTCGTTCTCCTGAGCCTCAGTACGAGAAGGCCATGGGGCGGTCGGGGTCACGAGAGTCCCCGCCGATCTTGGTGGGCGGGTTGAGGTCGTCCTCGGTGAGCTCCGGCGGACCGGCCTTGATGTACTTCACGAGCAGCTTGACCTCGATCACGGCGAGGACGGCGTAGAGCGCGGTGAAGACGATCATCGAGGTGAGCACCTCGCCCGTCGTGGTGCCGGGGGAGACGGCGTCCCGGGTACGCAGCACGCCGTAGACGACCCAGGGCTGACGGCCCATCTCGGTGAAGATCCAGCCCCAGGAGTTGGCGATCAACGGGAACGCCATGGTCCAGAGGGCGACGATCCAGTACCACTTGCCCAGGCGGGGGCTGAGCGCCTTCCGCTTGAACAGGACCAGGTTCGGCACCTCGTCCTCACCGGTCCGCATCCCGGGTGCCAGCATGAACTTCTTGCGGGTCAGCCAGAGGCCGATCACGCCGATGGTCAGCGAGGCCATGCCGAAGCCGATCATCCAGCGGAATCCCCAGTACGCGACGGGGATGTTGGGCCGGTAGTCGCCGGGCCCGAACTTCTCCTGCTCGGCCTTGTTGATGTCGTTGATGCCGGGGACGTACGAGGTGAAGTCGTCGTTGGCGAGGAAGGACAGCAGACCGGGGATCTCGATGGCGACCGAGTTGTGGCCCTTGTCGACGTCGCCGTAGGCGAAGACCGAGAAGGGTGCGGGTGCCTCGCCGTCCCAGAGCGCCTCGGCGGCGGCCATCTTCATGGGCTGCTGCTTGAACATGACCTTGCCGAGCAGGTCCCCGCTGATGGCGGTGCCGAGGCCGGCGATGATCAGGGTGATCAGGCCGAGCCGCAGCGAGGTCCGCATCACCGGGATGTGCCTCTTGCGGGCCAGATGGAAGGCGGAGATGCCGACCATGAACGCGCCGCCGACCAGGAAGGCCGCCGTCATGGTGTGGAAGAACTGGGTGAGGGCGGTGTTCTGGGTGAGCACGTGCCAGAAGTCGGTGAGCTCGGCCCGGCCCCGTTCCTCGTTGATGCGGTAGCCCACCGGGTGCTGCATCCAGGAGTTGGCCGCGAGGATGAAGTACGCGGAGAGGATGGTGCCGATCGACACCATCCAGATGCAGGCGAGGTGGATCCGCTTCGGGAGCTTGTCCCAGCCGAAGATCCACAGACCGATGAAGGTCGACTCGAAGAAGAAGGCGATGAGCGCCTCGAAGGCGAGCGGGGCTCCGAAGATGTCGCCGACGAACCGGGAGTAGTCCGACCAGTTCATGCCGAACTGGAACTCCTGGACGATCCCGGTGACGACGCCCATGGCGATGTTGATCAGGAAGAGCTTGCCCCAGAACTTCGTCGCCCTGAGGTACTTCTCGTTCTCCGTGCGGACCCATGCGGTCTGGAGACCGGCGGTCAGTGCGGCGAGGGAGATCGTCAGGGGGACGAAGAGGAAGTGGTAGACGGTGGTGATGCCGAACTGCCAGCGTGCCAAGGTCTCTGGCGCTAGAGCGAGGTCCACGTCGTTTTCTCCTTACATCGCCGTGGTCACATCGGCAGTTTGCCCCGATAATCCCACCCATCCAGGGATGAACCGGGACACGCTTGTGAACGCGTTCACATTCACAAGCAATTATGGCTCATACGAAATCCGTATCTTCGGTCGGGGTCCCCCTACCGAAGGTCGCCCCTTCCCAGGCCCTTCAACATATTGTTGAATCCGGGGCATGACCCTTCGGATACGCATCGTCTGGCCGGCCGGACACACCACGGCCACCCTTGAGGAAACCCCCACGAGCAAGAAGCTCGCGGGGGCTCTCCCGATCTCCTCCACGGCCCGGACCTGGGGCGAGGAGGTCTACTTCGACACTCCGGTCTCCGCCTCCGTCGAGGACGGCGCGCGCCAGGTCGTCGACCCTGGCACGGTGGCCTTCTGGACGGAGGGCGACGCACTGGCCCTCCCCTACGGCCCCACCCCGATCTCACGGGGCGACGAGTGCCGGCTCGCGAGCCCGTGCAACCTCCTGGGCGCGCTCGACGGCGACCCCGGGGTCCTGGCCACCGTCCGGGACGGCGACCCGATCCGCGTGGAACTCGTCAGCGGCTGATCGACAGCCGATTCACGGGAAGCCCGCCGGCGGCGATCGTCGGCCGACGGGTGTGGAACTCACGGGCGGCCGATCGTCAGCCGACGTGCAGGGAGCTCGCCGGCGGCCGATCAGCCCTCCTTGCGGAAGCCCTCCGCCGCCTTCAGGAACAGGTCGTTCGCCTCGGACTCGCCGATCGTGACGCGCACGCCCTCGCCGGCGAACGGCCGCACCATCACCCCGTGCTTCTCGCACTCCGCCGCGAAGTCCAGGGTCCGCTCACCGAGCCGCAGCCAGACGAAGTTCGCCTGGGTGTCCGGCACGGTCCAGCCCTGCCCCACGAGCCCGGCGTGGACCCGCTCGCGCTCGGACACCAGGGAGCCGACCCGCCCGAGCAGTTCGTCCTCGGCCCGCAGCGAGGCCACCGCCGCGTCCTGCGCCAGCTGGCTCACCCCGAACGGCACCGCCGTCTTGCGCAGCGCCGCCGCCACCGGCTCGTGGGCGACCGCGAAGCCGACCCGCAGCCCCGCCAGGCCGTACGCCTTGGAGAAGGTCCGCAGCACGGCGACGTTCGGCCGGTCGCGGTACAGCTCGATGCCGTCGGGGATCTGGGTGTCGCGGACGAACTCGCGGTACGCCTCGTCGATGACCACCAGGACGTCGGAGGGCACCCGGTCGAGGAAACGCTCAAGCTCGGCCCGGCGCACCGCGGTGCCCGTGGGGTTGTTGGGGTTGCAGACGAAGATCAGCCGGGTCTTGTCGGTGATCGCCTCGGCCATCGCGTCGAGGTCGTGCACCTCGCCCTCGGTCAGCGGCACCTGCACCGAGGTGGCCCCGCTGATCTGCGTGATGATCGGGTACGCCTCGAAGGAGCGCCAGGCGTAGATGACCTCGTCACCGGGGCCCGAGGTCGCCTGGAGCAGCGACTGGGCGACGCCGACCGAACCGGTGCCGGTCGCGATGTGCGAGACGGGCACGCCGAAGCGGTCGGCCAGCTCCTCGGTCAGACCCGTGCAGGCCATGTCCGGGTAGCGGTTGAAGTTCGCGGCGGCGGCCAGCGTGGTCTCCATGACCCCCGGCAGCGGCGGATACGGGTTCTCGTTGGAGGACAGCTTGAAGGCCACCGGGCCGCCCGAGGCCGCCGGCTTGCCCGGCTTGTAGGTGGGGACGCCGTCCAGCTCGGCGCGCAGCTTCGGGCCCGTGCTCGTCCCGCTGGTCCCGCTGGTCTCGCTCACAGTGTGGCCTCCTCGACCGTCCGTACCGCCAATACTCCTCACCTTAAGAGGATTCCCCTCCGCTGCGAATGGGCTGTGGACAACAGGAGGGACACGCTGTGGACACGGCTCCCCGGCGCCGACCGCCGGCTCGATGGCGAAGCGGCCTCCGGAGCGACAGGACGTGGCCTCCGCAGCGATACCGAGGCGGCCCACGGCGCGATTGCGGAGCGGTTCCGGAGTGGGGGAGCGCGCGCCCGGGTGGCGTGCGCCGGTGGCTGGCGCCGTGGCGCGCATCCCCCGTAGAGGTGAGTTGAGACCTCTTCGAGACCTCGCCCCCTCGCCAGGCCTACGCCGTTCGACAACCACAGGTCCCATGGCGAAGGCCCTAACTACCTTGGATTCATTGCCTCTTGATGCCTTTCGGCCATGCAGAAACGTGCCTGTCAACGCCCGCATATGCGACCGGCCCAACCACCCCTCATCGCCCTACTATCGGCTCGCCATGACAGCAGCAGGGAAGCACCAGGTGAGCCGGGCACAGACCCGGGGAAGCCGGCAGGGCCGGGCAGGCATCCGGGACGTGGCCGCCGCCGCCGGGGTCTCCATCACGACTGTCTCCGACGCGCTCAACGGCAAGGGCCGACTCCCCGACGCCACCCGCCGTCACGTGCGCGAGGTCGCAGACCGGCTGGGCTACCGCCCATCCGCGGCGGCCCGCACGCTCCGCACCGGGAAGTCGGGACTCATCGGCCTGACCGTGACCACGTACGGGGATGAACCTTTCACCTTCACCGAATTCGCGTACTTCGCGGAGATGGCCAGAGCAGCCACATCGGCGGCGCTCGCCCGGGGCTACGCCCTGGTCATCCTCCCCGCCACCTCCCGACATGACGTCTGGTCGAACGTCGCCCTCGACGGCACCGTCGTCATCGACCCCTCCGACCACGACCCGGTCGTCACCGAACTGGTCCGCCAGGGCCTGCCCGTCGTCTCCGACGGACGCCCCGCCGGCACCCTTCCGGTCACCGCCTGGGTCGACAACGACCACGAAGCCGCCGTCCTCGATCTGCTCGACCATCTCGCCGACGCCGGCGCCCGCCGCATCGGTCTCCTCACCGGAACCACCACCGACACCTACACCCGCCTGTCCACCACCGCGTACCTCAACTGGTGCGAGCGGGTGGGCCAGGACCCCGTCTACGAGGCCTATCCGGCGCACGACCCGTGCGCGGGCGCCGTCGCGGCCGACCGGCTGCTCGCCCGCCCGGACCGGCCGGACGCCGTGTACGGCCTCTTCGACCCCAACGGAACCGACCTCCTCGCGGCCGCGCGCCGCTACGGGCTGCGTGTCCCGGACGACCTGCTGCTGGTCTGCTGCAGCGAGTCGACCGTCTACGCCACCACCGAACCGCCCATCACGACGCTCTCGCTCAAGCCGCGCCGGATCGGCACGGCCGTCGTCCAGCTCCTCATCGACGCCATCGAAGGGATCGACACCGACGGCCCGGTCGAGCAGGTGATACCGACCGAACTCATCGTCCGCACCTCCTCGCAGCGCCGTTCGCCGCGCACGACCGTCAGCCCACCGCGTTCACCCGCGAAGGACTGACCCCCGGACGACGGGTCCACGAACGACTGATCCACGCAGCACTGATCCACGCAGCATCGACACCCCGTCAACCAGCGTCACCGAATCCGCCGTCCCGTCCCCTGCCCGTGGGCCGGGGCGGCGAAACCGGCCACCGAACCGGCCTCAACCCTGGACTCGACCTTCTCAATTCGGGCGAAACAACCGGTGAACCCCGAGTGGACCCGGATTCACCACCCCTGGTGCGTCACACAGGAGGACCCTCATTCCTATGATGGGCGCACGACATCGTGGACCTCCCCGACCAGGCCGGTCCACGATGTGCAGGGCATCGCGACGGTGGTGGAGGGGTCCATGACTCAGGGGGCCGGGCAGGAGCCCGTGGTGCGCACGGCGACATTGCGTGACTTCCGTGTACCGCCGTACGCCCGCGTGCCCGTACAGGGCCATGCCACCGAACCGACGTCCACGGAGCCTCTGCCGGTGCCTCCACCGGCCGGACCTCCTCCCGCGGAGCGGGCACCCACGGCCGCACCCGCGCCCGTCCCGCCCGCCGCACCCCCGGCCGTCGCACCCGTCGTGCCCGCCGCACCCGTGGCCGCACCCGTCGTGCCCGCCGCACCCGCGCCCACCGCGCCCGCCCCCGCCGAACCGACCCTGCATCTGGGACGCCGCCTGACCGCCCCCGCGTACCCCGCCGCGGCCGGCTCCTCCATCGTCTCCGTCGCCACCGGTCACCCCGGCAACGCCTTCCCGGAGGGCGCGATGCCCGAGGGCTACACCCCGACCGAGCGCGACCTCCCGGTCATCAACCGCGGCGACACCGTCCAGGTCCCGATCGCCCCCGAGCCCGGCCTCGCCGCGGAGCCCGCCGTCGCGAGCGGCGAGGGCCCCGGCCCGCTCTTCGTCGTCGGTGACGTCCACGGCTATCTCGACGAACTCGTCGCCGCGCTGCGCGCCCAGGGCCTCATCGACGAGAACGGCGGCTGGGCCGCCGGCAACGCCCGTCTCTGGTTCCTCGGCGACTTCACCGACCGCGGCCCCGACGGCATCGGCGTCATCGACCTCGTCATGCGCCTCTCCGCCGAGGCCGCCGCCGCCGGCGGCTACTGCAAGGCCCTCATGGGCAACCACGAACTGCTGCTCATCGGCGCCAAGCGCTTCGGCGACACCCCGGTGAACTCCGGCGCGGGCACCGCCACCTTCCAGGCCGCCTGGCTGCTCAACGGCGGCCAGAAGCACGACATGGACCGGCTCCAGGACGTCCACCTGCAGTGGATGTCCCGGCTCGACGCCGTGGTGCTGGAGGACGACCACCTCCTCCTGCACTCCGACACCACCGCGTACCTCGAATACGGCGAGACCATCGAGGACGTCAACGACACGGTCCACGAGATCCTCAACCGGAACGACGCCGACGAGGTCTGGGACGTCTTCCGGAAGTTCACCAAGCGCTTCGCGTTCCGCGACGAAGGCGGCCCGCAGGCAGTCCAGGAGCTGCTCTCCACCTACGGCGGCCACCGGGTCGTGCACGGTCACAGCCCGATCCCGTACCTCCTCGGCCAGGTCGGCACGGAGGACAGCGAGGGCAATTCGGGCCCGAACGTCGACGGACCGCACGTGTACGCCGACGGGCTGGCGATCGCCATGGACGGCGGAGTGACCATGGCCGGAAAGCTACTGGTCGTCCAACTCCCGCTGAACAGCTGACGCATAACCCTCCGCATCCGGGGAAGGCGAATTCCGGAAACACCCTGTCAGCGCGTGGCACGACCGCAATACCATCGGGTCCATCCGTAGCAGGCTCTCCTCCGTTTCCGCCCAACCGACCGTTTCCCACGGCTGATCCGGGCCTACGGAGCATCGGGGGATGCACATGAACGTGGCTCCGCACCTGCTGACCGAGGACCGCGCCGAGTACGAGCGGGTCCTCGACGACGCACTGAGCACCGCCCACGCACGTCCGGATCTCGCCGGGGCCGGGACCCGGCTCACACTCGCCCAACTACGCTCCCTGACCCTGAACGCGACGACTCTGGTCACCAGCGCGGCGGCGAGCGAGTACGACCACTTCGTGAAGGTGCGCGAGCAGAACCGCGCGGCCCTCGGGACCCGGGCACCTGCGTCCCCGGACCGCTCCGGCCCCGGCCCGGGCGTCGTCGCGATCTTCACCGTCATGGTGCCCGTCCTCGCGGGCGCGGCCGCCGTCATCTTCCTGCTGGTCGGCGCGGTCCTGCACGCCCTCGCCCCCACCGCGGTGTTCGGGGCGACCCTCCTCACGGCAGGTCTGGTCTTCGGCGCCGTCGCCGCCGCCGGACTGCTCGGCGCCGCCGCGGGACTCCTGGTGACGGCCCTGCGCAACAGCCCGGCCGAAGTCAGCGCGGGCGGACCGCCCGCCGCGGCACCCGACGACGAGCTGTCACTGGCGCGGGAGGCATGGCGTCGCGCGCTGCTGGAGCGCGGCATCCTGCCGTTCCTCCGCGACGTCCTCGCCGCCACCGGCCCACCGGGCCCCTGAGACACCACCGGCCCGCGACTCCCCCGGGGTCGCGGGCCGGCTCAAGCGCTGGAGGTGGTCGGTCCACCGGCGGGGGTCAGTCCGCCAGAGGTGGTCAGTCCGCCAGCGGCAGGTACACGCGGTTGCCGGTCGCCGCGAACTCGGCCGACTTCGCCGCCATGCCGGCCTCGATCTCGTCCGCCTTCAGATCGCCGCCGTGCTCCCGCCGGATGTCCTGCGAGATCTTCATCGAGCAGAACTTCGGACCGCACATCGAGCAGAAGTGCGCGGTCTTCGCGGGCTCCGCCGGCAGCGTCTCGTCGTGGAACTCACGTGCGGTGTCCGGGTCGAGGGCCAGGTTGAACTGGTCCTCCCAGCGGAACTCGAACCGCGCGTCCGAGAGCGCGTCGTCCCACTCCTGCGCGCCCGGGTGCCCCTTGGCGAGGTCCGCCGCGTGGGCCGCGATCTTGTACGTGATGACACCGGTCTTCACGTCGTCGCGGTTGGGCAGGCCCAGGTGCTCCTTGGGCGTGACGTAGCAGAGCATCGCCGTGCCCCACCAGGCGATCATCGCCGCACCGATGCCGGAGGTGATGTGGTCGTACGCGGGCGCCACGTCCGTGGTCAGCGGGCCGAGCGTGTAGAACGGCGCCTCCTCGCAGATCTCCTGCTGGAGGTCGATGTTCTCCTTGATCTTGTGCATCGGGACGTGGCCCGGACCCTCGATCATGGTCTGGACGTTGTGCCGCTTGGCGATGGTGTTCAGCTCGCCCAGCGTCTTCAGTTCGGCGAACTGAGCGGCGTCGTTGGCGTCCGCGATCGAGCCGGGGCGCAGCCCGTCGCCCAGCGAGTACGTGACGTCGTACGTCGCGAGGATCTCGCAGAGCTCCTCGAAGTTCGTGTAGAGGAAGTTCTCCTTGTGGTGCGCGAGACACCAGGCGGCCATGATCGATCCGCCGCGCGAGACGATGCCGGTCTTGCGGCGCGCGGTGAGCGGCACGTACGGCAGGAGTACGCCGGCGTGCACGGTCATGTAGTCCACGCCCTGCTCGGCCTGCTCGATGACCGTGTCCTTGTAGATCTCCCAGGTCAGGTCCTCGGCACGGCCGTCGACCTTCTCCAGCGCCTGGTAGAGCGGCACGGTGCCGATCGGCACGGGGGAGTTGCGCAGGACCCACTCGCGGGTGGTGTGGATGTTGCGGCCGGTGGAGAGGTCCATGACCGTGTCGGCGCCCCACTTGGTCGCCCAGGTCATCTTCTCCACCTCCTCCTCGATGGAGGAGGTGACGGCGGAGTTGCCGATGTTGGCGTTGACCTTCACCAGGAACCGCTTGCCGATGATCATCGGCTCGATCTCCGGGTGGTTGACGTTGGCCGGGAGCACCGCGCGACCTGCCGCGATCTCCTCCCGTACGACCTCGGGGGAGACGTTCTCCCGGATCGCCACGTACTCCATCTCCGGGGTGATCTCACCCCGGCGGGCGTACGCGAGCTGGGTCACGGCCTGGCCGTCGCGGCCACGGCGCGGCACGCGCGGGCGGCCGGGGAAGACGGCGTCGAGGTTCTTCAGCCCCCCGCCGCGCGGCGAGGTGTGCTTGATGCCGTCGTCCTCGGGGCGGGCCGGGCGGCCCGCGTACTCCTCGGTGTCGCCGCGCGCGATGATCCAGTTCTCGCGCAGCGGCGGAAGGCCCCGCCGTACGTCGGTGTCGACGGTGGGGTCGGTGTACGGGCCGGACGTGTCGTACAGCGTGACGTCCTTGCCGTTGGTGAGGTGCACCTGACGGACCGGCACCCGGAGGTCGGGGCGCGAGCCCTGGACGTACCCCTTGTGCCAGCCCGGCGTGCGGGCGCCGTCGGCAGAGGTGTCGTCCTGCTCGGAGGCAGGCGTGCGTGCATCCTGAATGGTCATGAGACCGATCTCCCTACGCCGGCATTACCCGGTAACAGGTTCGGCGGTCGGCGCAGCCTCCTCCCGTACGTACATCAGTACGCGCGTACGGTGATCAGCGCCCTCTCAGCCCGGTGCTCCGAGCTCCCGCGTGTGCAAAGGTGCCACCACGCTAGCGTCCTCCCTGGCGTGCTGAACAGTGGGCCCCCACCGTTCTTGCGATGATCGGTCGGTGACTTCCCCCCAACAGACTCCCGAGCCGCACTCCCCCGACCAGGATCATGGCCCTCACCAGCACGCTCAGGAACACGGATCCCACGGGCACGGTCAAGCACACGGATCCCACGGGCACAGCCACAACCACGGGCCCGCCACCCCGGTCTCCCGGCATCTGCGCAGGGTCATCGCCGCGATCCTGATCCCCTTCGCCACGGCGGTCGTGGTCGGGCTCGTGGTCCTGTGGCCCGGTGGCGCTCCGGCGCACGAGCGCACCGGCGTGGGCTTCGACCGGCAGACCGAGCAGGGCAAGGTCGTCGCCGTCGAGCAGGTCGACTGCGCTTCGGTGAACGCGGGGCAGGTCCCGCCGACCGGTGACACCTCGACCCCGCAGGGGCGCGAGGCGGTCAACGCGCAGCAGGGGGAGTGCGAGAAGGCGACGATCGAAGTCACCAGCGGTCCGGAGAAGGGGCGTACGTTCACCGAGATCGTGCAGCCGGACGCACCGCGCCAACTGCACGAGGGACAGGGCGTAGTGGTGGCGTACGCGCCCGACGCCCCGCGCGATCTGCAGTACTCGGTCACCGATGTGAACCGGAAGCTCCCGATGGCGGTGCTCGCCGGGATCTTCGCCATCGCGGTCGTGGTCGTCGGCCGGATGAAGGGCGTGATGGCACTCGTCGCGCTCGTCGTGAGCTTCCTGATCCTGACGTTCTTCATCCTGCCTGCGATCCTCGACGGGTCGAATCCGCTGGTCGTGGCGGTGGTCGGATCGAGCGCCATCATGCTGATCGCGCTGTACATGTGCCACGGTCTCTCGGCCCGCACCTCGGTCGCGGTGCTCGGGACACTGATCTCCCTGCTGCTGATCGGTCTCCTCGGCTCGGTGTTCATCGGCTGGGCCTCGCTGAGCGGCAACACCGACGACAACACCGGCCTGATCCACGGCCTGTACCCGAACATCGACATGTCCGGCCTGCTCCTGGCCGGGGTGATCATCGGTTCGCTCGGCGTGCTCGACGACGTCACGGTCACCCAGACGTCGGCGGTCTGGGAGCTGCACCAGGCCGACCCGGGCATGGGGCCGCGCGCGCTGTACCGGGCCGGGATCCGGATCGGCCGCGACCACATCGCCTCGGTCGTGAACACACTGGTGCTCGCCTACGCGGGTGCCGCCCTCCCGCTGCTGCTGCTCTTCTCCATCGCGCAGAGCAGCATGGGGACGGTGGCCAACAGCGAGCTGGTCGCCGTGGAGATCGTCCGGACGCTCGTCGGGTCGATCGGTCTGGTCGCCTCCGTGCCGCTCACCACGGCGCTCGCGGCCCTGGTGGTCTCCGCCGACCGTACGGAGGCCGGGGGCCTGGCGGCGACGGGCGGCCGAAAGCCCGCGGCCGCACGCGGCGGACGGCGCCGTCGCGCGAAGTGACGTCCCGGCTCAGGCCGCCGGTCCGGCGTTCTCCTCGGCCAGGATCTTGCCCAATGCGGCTTCCAGGTTGTCCTCGAAGTCGCCGAGTGTCCGTTCCTGACCGAGTGGAACGAGCTTGTCCGTACGGTCGAGGAAGGCGACCAGCGGCGGTGCGCTGGCCCGGAACAGGGCGCGGTCACCGCCGACCTGGAGTCGGATGGAGACGTCCGAGAGTCCCTCGGGCTCCGTCGGGGCGATGTGCACATCACCGTCCCCACTCGGCCGGTTGATCCCGTCGAGCAGCAGCTCCCTGCCGAACGCCCAGGTCACAGGCGCGTCTCCGGGGAGGTGGAAGGTCATCCGCACCGCGTAGGGATCCCGGGTCTCATATCGCAGTTCTACCGGGATCTTGAAGGAGAGCTCCTCGGAGACGAGGAAGCTCATCAGGACCTCGGCCTGAACGGACTCTCGCATCATGTACCCCGCAGTAGATGAAGCAGTTGTGTAAACACAGCTGCTGAAAGCTGTGACCGAAACGGCCAGGAATGATCCCCCGTGGCCCTCTTGACGCAATCGTGCTGTAAGCACTAGCAGATCACAAGGAGTGATTTTTCAGATACTGATAGAGAACGCGAGTGAACTGAAGAGCCTCCCGATCTCCGTGCGTAGCCGCTCGACTGCTGGGAGCAACCGTTCTTCCTGGTGAAGGGGGAGGGAAATGGCCATTGCGGCCGCCGCGGAGCCCGCGGTGATGGGGATTGCGGCACAGACAGTGCCGAGCGCATATTCCTGACGCTCTACCAGGGGCTCCATTCGCCCCAAACCGCCCAAACGCTCCAAAAGCAGGCGTTGGTTACGCACCGTGTACGGAGTGATGGCTTCCACCGGGTGGCGGTCAAGGTGGTCTTGACGAGATTTCAGATCGAGTTGACTCAGCAGACACTGCCCGATCGCGTGGGCGTGTGCGGTCTCGCGAAAGTCGGCCCATTCCTCCACTGCGGGGGCGGAAGGGGTGTCGGCGACAGCGACGAGCTCGATCTCCCCCTCGCGATAGAGGGCGAAGTAGACGGGCACACCGATCTCGTCCCGCCAACGGGCAAGGGAGTCTTCGATCTTGATGCGACGATTCTGCACATCTCCACCGCCGGCCAGTCGGACCGCGGCGTCGCCCAGGACGAACACACCCTTCTCGCGGACCAGATAGCCCTCGTGCGTCAGGGTGCGGAGCAGGTGGTACGTGGTGGGTAGCGGAAGGCCCGTCTCACGGGCGAGCTGTTTGGCCGGGGCGCCTTCCGCATGGGAGGACACGGCCTCCAGAAGTCTCAGCGCTCGCTGCACCGAGCCGATCAGGGTAGGCGCAGCCGTCTGCGTAGCCGTGGCCAAAGGTCACCCCCAGGCGTGACGACGGACGCATTGCATCCGCCCGCGGGGGCCGCCCCCGCGCGCCCGCCGGGCCTGGGAAACCGCTGGTCAGAACGGAGGTCTACACCTGTAGTCCCCAACGCGGCGGAGGGATTCCACTCTAGTGGCAGCCCCCGGGGCCACGCCCTGATTCGACCAGCGCGTTCCCCCGGGCGGGCTAATACCCTCCGTCGGCTCCATACCGATCGGTAGCTTGTGCTACCACTCCTCGCGCGACCGGTCGGAGGAGCTGAACTTCCGTACGACGTAGATCAGTCCGGCGACGAGGGCCACGAAGAGCAGCACCTTGAAGAGCACTCCGACCACGAAGGCCAGGACGCTGGTGATCAGTCCGCCGAAGACGATCAGGGCAAGCGCGGGTATGGCCACCCACTTCACCCACCAGGGCATCCCCGCGAGAATCTCCTGTACGGCCATGGTCCACTCCCTCGCTCTCGAAGACTGTTCCGCGCACTCCGCGCCGAACACCTCCAAGGCTAGGGGCCGGGAGAGGCCCACGGGGGCCCTGCGGCCCCCGCTCTCCCCTGATCCGACCCCTAGGGGCTTCGGGCCGCCCGACCCTCGATCCGGGACCCCGCGTCTCGGGGTCGGAGCCCGGGTCCGGGAGTCGGAGCCCGGGTCTCGTCAGGGCCGGAGCCCGGGTCTCGGGGCCTGCCCCAGGGGTCTCGCCGTCCGGCTCCCCGGCCCTCAGCTCTCCGGCGGGGAGAAGACCACCATCACCCGCAGGTCCTCGCTGATGTGGTGGAACTTGTGCTCCACCCCGGCCGGCACATAGACGACGCTGCCGCGCGCCACCTGGGTCGTCTCCGCCCCGACCGTGATCGCCGCCCGGCCGCTCACCACGAAGTACACCTCGTCCTGGCGGTGCGGCTGCTGCGGATCGAGCTCCCCGGCGTCCAGCGCGTACAGACCGACCGACATGTTCCGCTCCCGCAGGAACTGAAGGTACGCGCCCTTGTTCGCGGCACGTTCCGCCTCCAGTTCATCCAGTCGGAATGCCTTCATTGCCTGTCAGCCCCTGCCGTTGGCCCGATCATGTCTGCCACGATCAGACACATGATGAATTTCGTAGTCAAGACGCTCGCGAATGCGGGCGCCCTCGGAGTCGCCATCTGGCTGCTCCAGGACATCACCCTGACCGGTGAAAGCACCGGCAAGAAGGCCCTGACCCTCATTCTCGTGGCCCTGGTCTTCGGGCTCGTGAACGTCTTGGTCAAGCCGGTCGTCAAGCTCCTTACACTTCCGCTCTTCATTCTGACGCTCGGCCTGATCACCCTCGTGATCAACGCCCTGATGCTGCTCCTCACCTCCTGGCTGGCGGAGCAGTTCAACCTCAGCTTCCACGTGGAGGGCTTCTGGACCGCCGTTCTGGGCGGTCTGATCATCTCCGTCGTCTCGTGGGCGCTGAACGTCGTGCTCCCCGACGGCGACTGAGTGCCGCCCGTGACCTACCGCGTCTGTTTCGTCTGCACCGGCAACACCTGCCGCTCGCCGATGGCCGAGCACGTCTTCCGCAGACATGTGGAGGAGGCCGGCCTCGGCGGGCTCGTGGTGGTCGAGAGCGCCGGCACCGGAGTCTGGCGCGAGGGCGAGGCCGCCAACCCGCGCACCGTCTCCGTACTGGAGGAGCACGGCTACACCTCGGCGCACACCGCCCGTCAGTTCCGGGCCTCCTGGTTCCCGGCCGTCGACCTGGTGATCGCGCTGGACGAAGGGCACCTGCGGGAGCTCCACCGGCTCGCCCGCACGCCCGAGGAGGCGGCGCGGACACGACTGCTGCGCTCCTACGACCCGGCCGCCGGGAACGCGCTCGACGTCCCCGACCCGTACTCCGGGGGCCGTGCGGACTACGAGGAGTGCCTTGAGATGGTGGAGGCCGCGAGCGGAGGACTGCTCGCGGCCGTTCGCCTGGAACTGGAGGACCGGACACTGTGACGGACATGGAAATCGGTGACGGAACGCGCGCGGTACGGGCCGGGCTGCCCGAGCCCGTCAAGTACGAGCCGACCCTGCCGGGGCCGGTATTCGCCGCGCACTTCCATCTGCCGGGCGAGCCGACGGGCGGGTACGCGTACGGCCGCGACGAGAACCCGACCTGGACCCATCTGGAGCGGGCGATCGGCGAGCTGGAAGCGCCGGGGGAGCAGGGCGTCGAGACGCTGGTGTTCGCCTCGGGCATGGCCGCGATCTCCGCCGTCCTCTTCTCCCAGCTGAAGGCGGGCGACGCCGTGGTGGTGCCCACCGACGGCTACCAGGCCCTGCCGCTGCTCCACGAGCAGCTGAGGGCGTACGGCATCGAGGTCCGCACCGCACCCACCGCCGCCGACGGCCAGCTCGCCGTCCTCGAAGGGGCCCGGCTGCTGTGGATCGAGACCCCGTCGAACCCCGGGCTCGACGTCTGCGACATCCGGCGTCTGGTGCGCGAGGCGCATGCCGTGGGGGCGCTCGTGGCTGTCGACAACACCCTCGCCACCCCGCTCGGCCAGCGGCCGCTCGAACTGGGCGCGGACTTCTCCGTCGCCAGCGACACCAAGGGCATGACCGGACACGGCGACATCCTGCTCGGCCATGTCAGCTGCCGCGATCCCGAGCGGGCGGCGGAGGTACGGCGCTGGCGCAAGGTCGTCGGCGCCATCCCCGGCCCCATGGAGGCCTGGCTCGCCCACCGTTCGCTCGCCACGCTCCAGCTGCGGATCGACCGCCAGTGCTCCACCGCGCTCGCGCTCGCGCAGACGCTCGCCGGGCGCGCGGACGTGACCGGGCTGCGCTACCCGGGGCTGCCCGACGATCCCTCGCACACGGTGGCCGCCCGGCAGATGCGGCGCTTCGGGCCCGTGATCTCCTTCGAGCTGGCGGACCGGAAGCGGGCCGAGCGGTTCCTCGACGAGCTGCGGCTCGTGGACGACGCCACCAGCTTCGGCGGCGTGCGCTCCACGGCGGAGCGGCGCGGGCGCTGGGGCGGGGACGCGGTCGCGGAGGGCTTCATCCGGTTCTCGGTCGGCGCCGAGGACCCGGAGGACCTGATCGCCGATGTGCTGCGGGCCCTCGACGAGGCCGGGGCGTAGGCACGTCCGGGACGCGGCCGGCGTCGGCCCCGGGACATCGGCTTCACGGGTCCCGGGACATCGGCCGCACGGTCCCGGGCGCACGGCCTTCACGGTCCCGGGCGCACGGAACGAGGCGCTCCGAGCCTCCCCCCTCGTGGCTCGGAACGCCTCGGTTCCACGCGCGGAGACCGCCTGAACAAGGCTAGTTGACTGTGCGTCAGTGTCCAATCACGGTAGCGACAGAGACCTATCGACTTATTTATAGTTGGACGGTCCTGAGGCGCCGTCAGCCGGCCGCCTGAGTCGAACGGCCGCACGGCCGGGAGGAGGCGGACATGGATCTGGCTCTGCTGCGCACGTTCGTCACGGTGCACCGGGCCGGCTCCTTCACCCGCGCCGCCGCGCTCCTCGGGCTCTCCCAGCCGGCCGTCACCAGCCAGATCCGGACGCTCGAACGACAGCTCGGACGTCCCCTCTTCCTCAGACAGGCCCGCGGGGTCACACCGACGACCATCGGCGACGAACTCGCGCACCGCGCCGCTCCCCATCTGGACGCCCTCGTGGAGATCGCCGAGACCGGCCTCGACGAGGAGAGCGGCGTCCGTACCCTCCATGTCGCGGGGCCCCCGGAGTTCACCGCGCTCCGCGTCCTGCCCGCCCTCACCCCGCTGGTCGGCCAGGGGCTCGCCGTACGGGCGTCGTTCCTCGGCAACACCGAGGAGATCCTCGACGGGCTCGCCGCGGGCCACCACGATCTGGCCGTCGCCACCGCCCGGCCCCGGGGCGGTCTTCTTGTCTCCACGCCGCTCTGCGACGAGGAGTACGTCCTGGTCGCGGCGCCGCGCTGGGCGACCCGGCTCTCCCCCGACGTACTCCTGCGCAAGGGCGCGGTGGTCCTGGAGCAGCTCCCGGTGGTCGAGGTGCACGAGTCGCTGCCGTTCGTCGCCCGCTACTGGGCGAGCGTCTTCGAGACCAAGCCGGCGGTCGCCGCCACCGTCATCGCCCCCGATCTGCGGGCCGTGCAGGAATCGGCCGCCTCCGGCGCGGGGCTCGCCGTGCTTCCCCGCTATCTGTGCGAGGAGGCCCTGGAGCAGGGCAGGCTCGTGGCGCTGCTCGATCCCCCGGTCCCTCCGCTGCGGACCTACTTTCTGGTCGTACGCACGGGGACGCTCGCGCTCGCGCCCATCGCCCGGGCTCACGAGGAACTGCTGCGGGCCGCGGGGGACTGGTGAGTTTCCACGGGGCACTGATGACTTTCCGCCGGGGACAGCGAGTTTCAGGACACCTCGGACGGGCCATTTTCTTCCCATGAACGAACGGCCCATGAACGAACGGCCCGTGATCAAGCGCACCGCACGCGCCATCCTGCTCGACGGGGACGATCTCATCCTCATCAAGCGCACCAAGCCGGGGATGGATCCCTACTGGCTCACGCCCGGTGGCGGCGTGGAATCCACCGACACCACCGTCGTCGAGGCCCTGCACCGCGAGGTGCACGAGGAGCTCGGCGCCAAGATCACCGATGTGGTGCCCTGCTTCGTCGACACCGTCGAGCACATCGTCGACGGCGGGGTCTCCGGGGTGAAGGTCCAGCACTTCTTCGTCTGCCGCCTCGACTCCATGGACACCTCACTGCGGCATGGCCCCGAGATGGACGAACCGGTCGGGGAGTACGAGATCGTCCGGGTGCCCTTCAGCCGGGTCGGCATCGCCGCCGTGCACCTCGTCCCGCTCTCCCTGCGCCACTACCTCGACGGCAACATCGAGGGCGTCCGCGCGATGCACGCCCCCGACCTGGGCTGATCGGCGGCCGCCGAAGCCAGCTCGGCAAGGAAGTCGTGGCGGATGCGCTCCGCGGGGACCCCCGCTCCCCGCAGCGCGTCCACCCCGCGACGGACCATGCCGAGCGGCCCCGAGAGATAGGCGTCGCGTTCGCCCCAGGGGCCGTAGCGGCAGACGGCCTCCGGGAGCCGGCCCTGTTCCTCGGTGACCGGGTGGACGGAGAGCCAGGGGAAGGTCTTCTGGAGCCGCATCATCGTGTCGATGTCATAGAGGTCGTGGCCGCTGCGGGCCCCGTAGAAGACATCGACCGGACGCCGGTCCCCGTGCTCGGCGACGTCCTCCACCAGGGCCTTGATGGGGGCTATCCCGGTGCCACCGCCCACGCAGAGCAGGCCGGTGTCCGTGGCGTGGTCGACGGTCATGGAGCCCGCCGGCGGCCCCAGGCGCAGGACGTCTCCGGGGCGGGCCCGATGGACCAGCGCGTTGGACACCCAACCGGCCGGAACCGCCTTCACGTGCAGGGAGAGCAGTCCGTCGGGCCGGGGCGCCGACGCGAAGGAGTAGTGACGCCATATCCGTGGCCACCACGGAGTCTCCAGCGTCGTGTACTGCCCCGCGAGAAACGGGTACGGCTGGTCGGGCCGCAGCGTGACGACGGCGACGTCCGGGGTGCGCAGATCGTGGGAGACCACCTCCGCCTGCCACCAGGCGGGCGCCGACCGCTCGTCCTCCGCCGCCGCGTCGATCATGATCTGGGAGATCGTCGTGTACGTACGGACCCAGGCCGCCTGGGTCTCCTCGCTCCAGGTCGTCGTCGCGTACCGCACGAGCGCGCCGATCAGGGCCTCACCCACAGCCGGGTAGTGGGCGGAGTGGGTGCCGTACTTGCGGTGGCCCCTGCCGAGGTTCTGCAGGTAGGCGGTGAACACCGGAACGTCGTCCAACTGCTCCGCCGCGGTGAGGAGCGCCTTCAGGAGCCGGTCCCGCTGGGTGTCCATGGCCGCGGGGAACATCTCGCGCAGCTCGGGGTTCCGGATGAAGAGCAGGGCATAGAAGTACGAGGTCACCCGGTCGGCGACCGGGGCGATCTCCGCCAGAGTGCGGCGGACGAGCACCGCGTCGACGGAGGCTTCCCCGGGTATTCGGGGCTCGTTCCCGTCCCCCGCCCGGCCCTCCTGACCGTCACCCGCCGGGGACCCCTGGTCCTCTGCCGGGGAGCCCTGACCATCCCCCGCGCGGGCCGCGTACCTGTCCGTCGCCCCGGGCTCGCGGCCGTCCGCGTCGTCCGCCGCCCTCGTGGTGGTCGGAGCATCCATCATGTGCCTCGCCCTCGCGCTGGCCGGCTTCCGTGGTCGCAGCATGACCCTCCCGAACGCCACTTCGGACTGAAAGCGGAGTTCTCGGGCCATAGGGCAGGGTTTCTGGCTAAGCTGCGCTGTTTCGGACCAGGGCGTAGGCCTCGCGCAGATCCCCGCCGGCATAGCTGTGACGGGAGAGCCCGGCGAGATGGTGGTCCGCGTTCACCGCCACGGTCTCCGGCACGATCGCGAAGAGTTCCGCGTCGGACATCGAGTCTCCGTAGGCGATGCAGTCGGCCGGGTCCACCCCGTACTCCGCGCAGAGCTTCCGTGCGATCCGCACCTTCGCGCTCGCGTCGAGGATGCCGGGCCGGTGGATCGGCTCGGTGAAGGGGACGGCCGGCCAGCGCGAACCGTGCGCCGCGTCGACGCCCCAGTCGAGAAGACGCTCGACGAAGAAGTCCGGAGAGAGGGAGATGACCGCACAGCGGTCGCCCCGGTCCCGGATGTCGGCCCAGACCTCGCGGATACCCGCCAGCCAGGGCGCCCCTTCGAAGGCGGCCGCGACCTGGTCCGGAGTGAGCGCGGACCACAGCTCGCGGGCACGGACGGCGAACTCGTCCGGGGTGAGCCCCTGGAGGAAGCCCTCCTCCAGGGCGGCGATCTCGTCGACGAGGCCCATCTGTCGGGAGATCTCCACGGCGGCGGCCGATCCGCGGATCAGGGTGCCGTCGAGGTCGAAGAGGTGCAGTCGTCGAATGCGAGGTTTCACGTGAAACATCGTCCCCATGCCACGACGTGGAATCAACGTCTCCTCCCGGCCAAGGGTCACGCATTCGTATCGGCCAGATCCGCTAAACCGGTGGACGGAAGATCACCGCGTCGGTCAGCCTGAAAGGTATGCCGACCTCCCCCTCCCCGCTCGCCCAGCTCCCCGTCCGGCGCCTCGGCTCCGACGACCTCCTCGCCTGCGCCGACCTCTCCGAGAACCGGAACTGGCCGCGCGAGGAACACAAGTGGGGGCTGCTGCTCGCCGCGGGCACCGGCTACGGCATCGACGACCCGTCCGGCCCGGGGCTTGCGGCCTGCAGCGTGGTCACCTCGTACGGCCCGGGACTCGCCGCGATCGGCATGGTCCTCGTCGCCGAGCGGTACGCACGCCAAGGGGTGGGACGCCGGCTCATGCGGCACGTCCTGGCGGAGGCGGGGGACACCGCGCTCACCCTGCACGCCACGCCGAACGGGCAGCCCCTGTACGAGCAGCTCGGCTTCGTCCAGACGAGCCGGGCGGAGATGGTGCACGGGCGCTTCACCTTCACCACGCCCGCTCCGGCCGTTCCGGTCCGCGCGGCGACGGCGGAGGACCTCCAGGCGATCCTGCGCCTGGACCAGGAGGTCTTCGGCCTCGACCGCACGCACCTCATCACGCGGCTCCCCGCGTTCGCGGACCACCTCCGGGTCGCGGAGGAGGACGGCGAGATCACGGGCTTCGGAGCGGCCTGGCCCAACATGGACACGCATGTGATCGGACCGCTGATCGCCCGGGACCCGGCCACGGCCCAGGCCCTGATCGCCTCGCTGGCGGCGGCCACCGACCGCCCCCTGCGTACGGACATCGACGTGCGTCACACAGCTCTGCTGAGCTGGGTGAAGGAGAACGGCCTCGACTCGATCATGTCCAATTCGGTGATGGTCCGCTCCCTCCCGGACCTCCCCGGCGACTGGCGCCAGCGCTTCGCCCCCCTGACGGTCGCGGCCGGATAGGCCCTCGGCGTCCGGGCTCGGATCTCGGCTTCCGGCCCTCGCCTCCCGTGCCTCGCCTCCGCACCTCGGCTCCTGGGCCTCGGCTCCTGGGCCTCGGCTCCTGGCTCGCGACCCTCGGTAGATTACTTGCAGACGCGCATTATTGCGCCGCATCGTCTACCCTGGGTCGAGAGCCGCTCCGGTGCCGAGGAGAGACCGAGGAGAGACCATGACCGCGACCGACCCCGCACTCACCGCGCTCTCCCAGCGCTGGTGCGCCCTCTCCCTGCTGCACGGCAGGATCGAGTCGCACATCGAGCGCGCCCTGGAGTCCCGGCACGGACTGAGCGTGCGGGAGTACTCGCTCCTCGACGTCCTCAGCCGCCAGCACAGCGGACCGGGCGGCCACCTCCAGATGAAGCAGGTCGCCGACGCGGTCGTGCTCAGCCAGAGCGCCACCACCCGACTGGTCACCCGGCTGGAAGACCGCGGCCTGCTCACCCGGTACCTCTGCGCCACCGACCGGCGCGGCATCTACACCGATGTCACCGAGCCCGGCCTGAAGCTTCTGGCAGAAGCCCGCCCCACCAACGACAGCGCCCTGCGCGAGGCCCTCGACGAGGCCGCGAAGAACCCGGAGCTGGCCCCCCTGGTCCGGGTCGTGGAGGGCGTGAGCGTTCCCGCGTGAGCGCTCCCGTGCAGCGAGATGGCGGAAGTGAGCCCGGCGTACGCTGCGGGGCATGAGCGATCTTGAGATACGCCCCGCCACCGCGGAGGACCTCGAAGCCATCGTCGCGATGCTCGCCGACGACCCCCTGGGCGCGCAGCGCGAATCCCCGGACGACCTCGTTCCGTACCTCGCCGCCTTCGAGCGGCTCGCGAACGACCCGCACCAGAATGTCGTCGTGGCCGTCCGCAGAGACAAGGTCGTCGGCACCCTTCAGCTGACCGTCATCCCCGGGCTCTCCCGCCGGGGCGCCACCCGCTCCATCATCGAGGGCGTCCGCGTCCACGCGGAGGAACGCGGCAGTGGCCTGGGGACGCAGCTCATCGAGTGGGCCGTCGAGGAATCCGGACGTCTGGGCTGCCACCTCGTCCAGCTGACCTCCGACGCCACCCGCACCGACGCACACCGCTTCTACGAGCGCCTCGGCTTCGAGGCCTCCCACGTGGGCTTCAAGAAGACCCTCTGAGACGGGCGGGCACGAGAACAGCGCACCGGGACATCGTCCCGGTGCGCTGTTTCACGTGAAACAGCGCAGAACGGCTCAGAGGCCGCGCCACCCCGCCTCGTCCACGCCACCCGGCACCGCGTCCGCCGGCGCGTACGGCTCCCGGGTGAACACGAACGAGCCGAGGTCGAGGTGGCTCACACTGCCGTCGGCGCGCCGCACCGCCCGGAGCGTCTCCCCCTCGTAGTAGCCGTTCAGCCCGACCCAGCCACCCTCGGGCAGCGCTCGGAAGCGAGCCCGCCGCCCGGCTCCCCGCAGGGGTTCGAGCACCACCCCCCGCTCGGGGCCGAGCCGAAGCCCGTAGGCGTACGTACCCCAGTACCAGGGCCCCGTCAGGGCCAGCAGCTCCGCGTCGGCCTCGGCCTCGGGAAGCGGGCGCCACGGCTCCGGGAACCTCGGCTCCGCCTCCGCCACGATCCGTACGAGATCGGCGGCCACGACCCCCGTCAGCGGTCCCGAGGTGGCATTGGAGAGGGCGATCGCCGCCAGTCCGTCCTCCACGCTCACCCAGAGGGCTGCGACGAAGCCGGGGAGGGAGCCGGTGTGGCCGATCAGGGTGCGGCCGTCCTTGCGTACGAGCTGGAGACCGAGCCCGTAGCCGCCCTCCCAGTCCCCTTCGCCGGCCGCGGAGGCCGGAGCGCGCATCTCCTCCACGGAAGCCGCGGCGAGGACCCTCTCGTCACCCCCCGCGAGGAACGCGGCGAAGCGGGCAAGGTCCCCCGCCGTCGACCAGAGCTGCCCGGCCGGCGCCATCAGCCCGAGGTCCTCGGACGGCTCGGGCAACATCACATCGGCCCAGGGGTGCACCGCCCAGCCACCGGCGTGCGGGGCGACCGGATCGAGCGTCGTCCGGCTCATCCCCAGCGGCTCCAGGATCTCGCGCCGCAGCGCCTCCTCCCAGGAGACCCCTCGCACGGCCTCGATCAGCGAACCGAGCAGCGTGTACCCGGGGTTGGAATAGTGGTGACGGCGCCCCGGTGACCGGAGGAAGGGCCGCTCCCCCAGAACGTCTGCGAGCTCCGGCCGCAGTGCGGATGACGAGCGCTCCCACCACTGGCCGGGCGTCTCGGCCGCGAGCCCCCCGCTGTGTCCGAGGAGTTGGGCGATCGTCACCTCCCCGACGCCGGTCCCCTTGAGATACCGCTCCAACGAGTCGTCGAGACCGAGGAGTCCCTCGTCCCGCAGCCGCATCACCAGCACGGCGGTGAACACCTTGGTGATCGACCCGATCCTGAACTGCGTGTCGGCGTCCGGCGCGTGTCCGTCCACACAACTGCGCGAACCGCTCCACACCAAAGCTCCGTCACGCACCACCGCCCCCACGAAGGACGGCGCCCGCCCCTCGGACTGGGCGACCGCGACGCGGTGCAGCAGAGCCCGCTCGGTACCGGGCAAAAGGGATTCGAAAGATGTAGTCATGAGACCCATCCAACGTGATCTTCCCCGTGGCGGCTTTCCGATTACCGCTGCGCCGCGATGGTCTCCTCGATGCCGACGAGGGCGGCGAGCCGTTCCCGGGAGAGCGACGAGGCGAAATGCCAGTGGCCGGAGGCCAGATGGGCGGGGGTCGCCGCGTCGTGTGCCGCACGCCCGGTGCATCTTCGTCAGAGGGGTAACAAAAGTGACCGGAAGGCGGCAGCACCCATGCGAGGCACCGAACACTTCATCCGCACCAACGGCGTCGAACTGTGCACCGAGACCTTCGGTGACCCCGCCGACGCACCCCTCCTGCTCATCCACGGTGCGGGTCACTCGATGCTCGCCTGGGACGAGGAGTTCCTCCGTCGCCTCGCGACCGGCGGCAGGTACGTGATCCGCTACGACAGCCGGGACGCGGGCCGGTCCACGGGATATCCCGCGGGCGAGCCGCCGTACGACCTGCGCGCCCTCGTCGCCGACGCCGCCGGGCTGCTCGACGCCCTCCACCTGCCGTCCGCGGAGATCATCGGCATGTCCCAGGGCGCGGCCGTCGCCCAACTGCTCGCCCTCGACCACCCGGACCGGGTCGCCGCACTGGCCCTCGCGTCCTCGACCCCCGGAGGGCCGGGCCACGACCAGCCCGATCTGCCGCCGATGTCCGAGGCCCTGCGGGCGGTCTTCACCGAGGACGCGCCGGTGCCCGACTGGGGCGACCGGGCCGCCGTCGTCGACCATCTCGTCGAGGGCGAGCGTCCCTTCGCCGCCCCCTCACGCCCGTTCGACACCGACGCCATGCGCGCCTGGGCCGCGCGGGTCGCCGACCACGCGCGCGACATCGCCGCGCAGGTCACCAACCCCTTCATGATCGACGCCGGAGCGCCCTGGCGGGACCGCCTCGGTGCGATCACGGCACCGACACTCGTCCTGCACGGCACCGAGGACCCGCTGTTCCCGCTGGAACACGGGCTGGCGCTCGCCGCCGAGATCCCCGGCGCCGGCTTCCTCGCCATGGAGCGGACCGGCCACGAGGTGTTCCCCCGCGAGGTCTGGGACGTGGTCGTTCCCGCGCTCCTCCAGCTGTAGGTTCTCCCGTGCGCTGCCCTCTGGCGACTCTGTGACCTGCTGCTCTTCCCTCTGTCTCAGACAGAGACGGATTGGTTCAGTCTCAGATCCGCGTCAGTCGTGTCAGTTCCTCCGACGGTCTTCGGCATGGTGGGCCAGGCCGAGTGGGATTCAGGCACGGAGGGCCTTCCGCACGAGTTCGCCGAACTCGGCGGGGTGTGTGGTCAGTCCGGTGTGCCCGCCGGGGAAGTGCTGGAGTTCCATGCCGAGACGCTCGGCCAGAAGAGCGGCCGGACGGTAGGGCAGCTCGCCGCGTGAGTCCTCGCCGCATGCGAGGACGAGCCGGTCCGACAGCGCCGCCAACCGGTCGATGTCCGGCGCGTAGGACATGAAACTGGGCACGATGCGGCCGACGAAGTACGGCAGGTTCGCCATCGTCTGCTCGGCCCGCGCCGCCGCTTGGGGCGGAAGTTCGATCTCGGCCGCCGGCTCGGTGGCCTCACCGTCCTTCTTCAGCCCGGCGGCGAACACGGCCATCGCCGGCATGAGCCCCTGGGTGCGGAAGGTTTCCTTCACGCGGGCGATGAGCGCGCGATGTTCGGAGGCGTCCGGAAGGACCTCCACCAACGGGGGCTCGTGCGCCACGACGCGTGCGACGCGTTCGGGACGGGCGGTGAGCAGGTGCACTGCGACGATCGCGCCCGAGCTGGCGCCGAATACTCGGGCCGGCTCACGGGGCGACATCAGCTCCAGGATCCGGAACGCGTCGTCGGCGTGCTCGGCCACGTGCTGTTCGGCGTCGGGGTCGTCCAGCGTGCTGCGGGACATGCCGCGCGGGTCGTAGGTCGCGACGGTGTACTCCGTGGCCAGGTCGTCGGCGATGCCGTCGAAGGAGGCCGCGCCGCCCGTCCCGCCGGGGATCAGCAGCAGGAGCGGGCCCTTGCCGCGCACTTCGTAGTGCAGGGTCGCGCCGTTCACACGCAGGCTGCCCATGGTCGGGGCGGTCATGAGGGGTCTCCTTCTCGGGACGGGGGCCAGTGCTCCAGGAGGGTGTGCAGGGCGTCGAGCGCACGGACCCAGGACTGCTGCGGCGAACGCGCGTGCGCGAACCCGCCCGCGGCCTCCAAGGCGACGAAACCGTGGAGCGTGCTGCGCAGTAGCCGGACCGCGTCGGTCAGGTCGGGCTCGGCCAGCCCGTAGCCGCGCAGCATGCCGTAGGTCAGTTCGACCGCGCGCCGGGGTCCGGGCGCTTTCGCGGCAAGCTCAGGGTCGATCCGGATCGGGGTCTGCGTCGCCGTGTAGCGACCCGGGTGCTTGTGGGCGTACTCCCGCCAGGCGTTCGCAAAGGCGACCAGAGCGTCTCTGCCCGACCGGCCGGCGGTCGCCTCCGCGATGCGGATGGTCTTCTCGTCCGCCGCCAGAAGCGCGATCCGTCCCCGTAGGTCCTCCAGGTTGCGGACGTGCGTGTAGAGGCTGGCGTCCTTCACCCCCAGCCGCCGTGCGACCTGGGACATGGTCACCCGGTCGAGCCCGACCTCGTCCGCCAGCTCGGCACCCGCGATCGTCACCCGTTCCGCCGTCAGCCCGGCACGCACCATGCGTCCCCTCCCATTCACCTAGGACCTCTAGGTATAACCTAGAGGTCCTAGGGAAGCAATGTCTGCCCACTTCCTCGACCGCCGCCGGCAGCACGATGCCCCCGTCGACACGCCGACGGGGGCACCCCTTCACTGCTTCGCTGAAATCTGAGGCTCTACAGCCGGCGAGGTCAGGTCTGAGCCATGTCCACGAAGCGGGAGTAGTGGCCCTGGAAGGCCACGGTGATCGTGGCCGTCGGGCCGTTACGGTGCTTGCCGACGATGATGTCGGCCTCGCCCGCTCGCGGGGACTCCTTCTCGTAGGCGTCCTCGCGGTGCAGCAGGATCACCATGTCGGCGTCCTGCTCGATCGAGCCGGACTCACGCAGGTCGGAGACCATCGGCTTCTTGTCGGTGCGCTGCTCGGGGCCACGGTTCAGCTGGGAGAGCGCGATCACGGGCAGCTCAAGCTCCTTGGCGAGGAGCTTGAGGTTTCGCGACATGTCGGAGACCTCTTGCTGGCGGCTCTCCTGCCGCTTCGAGCCGCCGGACTGCATCAGCTGCAGATAGTCGATGATGACGAGCTTGAGCCCGTTGCGCTGCTTGAGCCGGCGGCACTTCGCCCGGATCTCCATCATCGACAGGTTCGGGGAGTCGTCGATGTAGAGCGGGGCCTGTGAGACGTCCGGCATCCGGCGGGCCAGACGGGTCCAGTCCTCGTCGGTCATCGTGCCGGAGCGCATGTGGTGCAGCGCGACCCGGGCCTCCGCCGAGAGCAGGCGCATGGCGATCTCGTTGCGGCCCATTTCGAGGGAGAAGATGACGCTGGGCAGGTTGTGCTTGATGGACGCCGCCCGGGCGAAGTCCAGGGCGAGGGTCGACTTACCCATGGCGGGACGGGCCGCGATGATGATCATCTGGCCGGGGTGCAGACCGTTGGTGAGCGAGTCCAGGTCGGTGAAGCCGGTGGGCACACCGGTCATCTCGCCGCTGCGGGAGCCGATCGCCTCGATCTCGTCGAGCGCCCCCTCCATGATGTCGCCGAGCGGCAGATAGTCCTCGGTGGTGCGCTGCTCGGTGACCGCGTAGATCTCGGCCTGGGCCGAGTTCACGATCTCGTCGACGTCTCCGTCGGCCGCGTATCCCATCTGCGTGATCTTGGTGCCTGCCTCGACGAGCCGCCGCAGGACGGCCCGCTCGTGGACGATCTCCGCGTAGTACGAGGCGTTGGCCGCGGTCGGGACCGACTGGACCAGGGTGTGGAGGTAGGAGGCACCGCCGACCCGGGTGATCTCGCCGCGCTTGGTGAGCTCGGCGCCGACGGTGATCGGGTCGGCCGGCTCGCCCTTGGCGTAGAGGTCGAGGATGGCGGAGTAGACGGTCTCGTGGGCGGGCTTGTAGAAGTCGTTGCCCTTGATGATCTCCACGACGTCCGCGATGGCGTCCTTGGAGAGCAGCATGCCGCCGAGGACGGACTGCTCGGCGTCGAGGTCCTGCGGGGGAACGCGCTCGAAGCCGGAGAGCCCTCCGTCCCACGGCCCCTCGTTGCCCCGCTCGTGCTGGTCGTCGCGCCCGCGGCCGCGACCACGCCCTTCGCCTCGGGTACGGGTGGGCAGTCGGTCACTTGGTCCGCTGTCGGCCCAAGGGTCGTCCATGGGCTCGGGAACGCTCACCAAGCACCTCCTCCCGTCCGCTCCGCGGACATCGCCGTGCCACTCTTTCTTACGCCACGGGCTTGATCAACGAGTGGCTTTGCGACCGCTTCTGGCGCGTCGGGCGCCGGTCCACGGTAGGCCCGCGAGGGGCGTCAGCCAATCTGGTTATCCACAGGCCCTGTGGGTGAAGGCCCAGAGTCTGTGGAGAACTCGCCGGAACCTGTGCACGGACCGGGGGACAGCCATGTGGACAAACTCATAGACCCCCCGACCTCATGGGCCTGACCTGCACTTTTCCCATCCGGGGGCTGTGGGGGAGAAAAACTTTTCCCCCTGGGCCAAGATCAGAACAAACGACCCACGCCCGAAGCGCCTTGCCCTCCACAAGTAAGGATCACAGATGCATTGCATCTCTTACCTGTGGAAGATTAGATTGACCCCATGACCCAGGCCCCCGAGACCTCCAAGGCCGTCCGCCGACAGCACGACCGCGAGATCGTCTCCCTCGCCCTGCCGGCCTTCGGCGCTCTCGTCGCCGAGCCGCTCTTCCTCATGGTCGACAGTGCCATCGTCGGCCATCTCGGCACCCCCCAGCTCGCGGGTCTCGCCATCGCCGCCGCTCTGCTGTCCACCGCGGTCAGCGTCTTCGTCTTCCTGGCCTACGCCACCACGGCCGCCGTCGCCCGCCGTGTCGGCGCCGGAGACCTCCAGGCCGCCATCCGGCAGGGCATGGACGGCATCTGGCTCGCCCTCCTCCTCGGCACCGCCGTCGTCGTGCTGACGCTGCCCACGGCACCGTGGCTCGTCGATGTCTTCGGAGCCTCCGACACCGCGGCTCCGTACGCCATCACGTACCTGCGGATCTCCAGCCTCGGCATCCCCGCGATGCTGGTGGTCCTGGCCGCGACCGGCGTCCTGCGCGGTCTCCAGGACACTCGTACGCCGCTCTACGTGGCCATCGGCGGCTTCGCCGCCAACGGCGCGCTCAACATCGGGCTGGTCTACGGGGCCGGTCTGGGGATCGCGGGCTCCGCCTGGGGCACGGTCATCGCCCAGTGCGGCATGGCCGCCGCCTACCTCGTCGTGGTCGTACGGGGCGCCCGGCGCCACGGAGCCTCCCTCCGCCCCGACGCGGCCGGCATACGCGCCTCCGCCCAGGCCGGTGCCCCACTCCTCGTCCGTACGCTCTCGCTCCGCGCGGTCCTGTTGATCGCCACGGCGGTCGCGGCCCGCATGGGCGACGCGGAGGTCGCCGCCCACCAGATCATCCTGTCCCTGTGGAGCCTGATGGCCTTCACCCTCGACGCGATCGCCATCGCGGGCCAGGCCATCATCGGGCGCTACCTCGGCGCTGGCGACGCCGACGGCGCACGCCAGGTCTGCCGCCGCATGGTCCAGTGGGGCGTGGTCTCCGGTGTGGTCCTGGGCGCGCTGCTCATCGCCGCCCGTCCTCTGTTCATCCCGCTCTTCACCGGCGACACGACCGTCCAGGACACCCTGCTCCCCGCCTTGCTCGTCGTCGCGCTCTCGCAGCCGATCTCCGGGGTCGTCTTCGTTCTCGACGGTGTCCTGATGGGCGCCGGGGACGGTCCCTACCTGGCCTGGGCCATGCTGCTGACGCTGGCCGTCTTCGCCCCGGTCGCTCTCGCGATCCCGGCGCTCGGCGGCGGGCTGACGGCACTCTGGTGGGCGATGACGCTGATGATGTCGGTCCGGATGGCCACGCTCTGGTTCCGCTCCCGCTCGGGACGCTGGATCGTCACCGGCGCCACGCGCTGAATGTTTCACGTGAAACGTCCTGTTTCACGTGAAACGAAGGCAGCCGACACAGCGGAAGGGCCGCACCCCGAGGGGTGCGGCCCTTCCTCACTGCTGAGCGCAGACTGCCAGGGGCAGCGTTACGCGGCGACGATCTCGACGCCGAGCTTCGCGGCCACGTCGGCGTGCAGACGCACGGACACCTGGTGCGAGCCCAGGGTCTTGATCGGCGAACCGAGCTCGACGCGACGCTTGTCGACGTCGGGGCCACCCGCGGCCTTGATCGCCGAGGCGATGTCGGCCGGGGTCACGGAGCCGAAGAGACGGCCGGCGTCGCCGGAGCGAACGGCCAGGCGCACCTTCGTACCCTCGAGGCGGGCCTTGATCTCGTTGGCCTGCTCGATGGTCGCGATCTCGTGGATCTTGCGGGCGCGGCGGATCTGCGCCACGTCCTGCTCGCCACCCTTGGTCCAGCGGATCGCGAAACCACGCGGGACCAGGTAGTTGCGGGCGTAGCCGTCCTTGACGTCGACGACGTCGCCGGCGGTGCCGAGGCCGGAGACCTCGTGGGTCAGGATGATCTTCATTATTCGGTCACCCTTTCCTTATCGCGCGGTGGACGTGTAGGGCAGCAGCGCCATCTCACGGCTGTTCTTGACGGCCGTGGCGACGTCACGCTGGTGCTGCGTGCAGTTGCCGGTCACGCGGCGGGCACGGATCTTGCCGCGGTCGGAAATGAACTTCCGCAGCATGTTCGTGTCCTTGTAGTCCACGTAGACGGTCTTGTCCTTGCAGAACGCGCAGACCTTCTTCTTAGGCTTGCGCACAGGCGGCTTCGCCATGGTGTTTCTCCTGTGTGATCAAGAATGGGGGTACGAGCTGCTTCGAGGGCGTGCCCTAGAAGGGGGGCTCGTCCGAGTAGCCGCCGCCGGAGTTTCCACCCCAGCTGCCACCGCTGCCCTGCTGCTGGCCGCCGCCGGAGGAGGAGGCACCGCCGGTCGCCCACGGGTCGTCGGCGGGAGCACCGCCACCACCCTGCTGGCCACCGCCGGAGTTTCCACCCCAGCTGCCACCGCCGCCGGCCTGCTGGCCGCCGCCGCCCCCGCCGTAACCACCCTGGCCGCCTCGACCGGTGGTCTTGGTGACCTTGGCCGTGGCGTTCTTGAGGCTGGGGCCGACTTCCTCGACATCCAGCTCGTAGACCGTGCGCTTGACGCCCTCACGGTCCTCATAGGACCGCTGCTTCAGCCGGCCCTGCACGACGACGCGCATGCCTCGCTGAAGCGACTCGGCGACGTTCTCCGCCGCCTGACGCCAGACCGAGCAGGTGAGGAAGAGGCTTTCGCCGTCCTTCCACTCATTGGTCTGACGGTCGAAGGTGCGGGGGGTGGACGCGATACGGAACTTCGCGACCGCCGCACCGGACGGGGTGAAGCGCAGCTCGGGGTCGTCGACAAGATTGCCGACGACCGTGATGACGGTCTCGCCTGCCATGGGGGAACCTCTCGGCGGGATTGCTTCTGGCTGCTTTGTTGCTACTCGGATCCGATGACCACTGAGCTAGATGCTCAGTGGGTCTCGGGACGGAGGACCTTGGTCCGGAGGACCGACTCGTTCAGGTTGAGCTGCCGGTCGAGCTCCTTGACGACTGCAGGCTCGGCCTGCAGGTCGATGACCGAGTAGATGCCCTCGGGCTTCTTCTTGATCTCGTAGGCGAGACGACGACGGCCCCAGGTGTCGACCTTCTCGACCTTTCCGTTGCCCTCACGGACGACGGAAAGGAAGTTCTCGATCAGCGGGGAGACAGCGCGCTCCTCGAGATCGGGGTCGAGGATGACCATCACTTCGTAGTGACGCATGTGGAACCCACCTCCTTTGGACTCAGCGGCCACGGTCGTTCCGTGGCAGGAGGGTCGTGATGCGTAAGCAACGGTATCCGCCACCACTGACAGTCCCCCTCGGCGAACGAGGGGCACTGCCGGGATCCAGACGGACCAGGGCAGACACCGGTGCAGATCGTACAGAGTACCCGCTCATCGCCCTGCGGTTGAAATTCACTGGTGAGGGGACGCAATCTGTACACAACGGATGTCGGCGGCGCTACGATGCGCCGCCTTCCGGTAGCCACGCCAGGAGGTGCCCCATGGCACAGGCAATGCGACCCGACCCCGGCCACTCCCTCTTCGCCACCGACGGCAAACCGCACCCGATCCAGGACACCCTGGTCGGCGTGACACTGGTGCTCGGCGTCGTCGCCTTCGTCACCGCGCAGTTCTACAACCTGCACCTACTGAGCTCCTGGTCAGGCCTGATCGGCATCCTGACCGGCGCGTACGGACAGTTCATCTCCGTGACGACCCGCGAACGCTTCCTGCTGATCGTCGGACTCGGCGCATCGGCGTTCGGCTTCTACCTCGGTATGGCCCACGGCGGTCTCTTCGGCGGCGTCATCAGCTGAGCCGAGCGGCACGTCAGGGCGTACACGCCCATCCGGGGCGCTCCCCGGTCACAGTAGGCTTCGGCGCGAGAGCCGGAGCCCCTGACCGATGGGGACACACCTGCCGAGGAGCGCCCCGCATGAGCCTGACCCTGAGGACCATCAGCCGTGAGCAGCATCTGGGTTTCATCCAGAGCCAGCCCGCGGCGAGCCACTGCCAGGTCCCGGCGTGGGCTGATGTGAAGACCGAGTGGCGCTCGGAGAACCTCGGCTGGTTCGACAAGAACGGCGAGCTCGTAGGCGCCGGCCTGGTGCTCTACCGCCAGCTCCCGAAGATCAAGCGCTACCTCGCCTATCTGCCCGAGGGCCCGGTCATCAACTGGCACGCGCCCAACCTCGACGACTGGCTGCAGCCGATGCTGGCGCACCTCAAGCAGCAGGGCGCCTTCTCGGTGAAGATGGGCCCGCCGGTCGTCATCCGACGCTGGGACTCGGCCGCCATCAAGGCCGGCATCCAGGACCCGGACGTCAAGCGCCTCAAGGACGTCGAGGCCACCCACATCGAGCCGCGTGCCTTCGAAGTCGCCGACCGGCTGCGGAAGATGGGCTGGCAGCAGGCCGAGGACGGCGGCGCCGGCTTCGGTGACGTGCAGCCCCGCTACGTCTTCCAGGTCCCGCTCGCGAACCGCTCGCTCGACGATGTCCTCAAGGGCTTCAACCAGCTGTGGCGCCGCAACATCAAGAAGGCCGAGAAGGCCGGTGTCGAGGTCGTCCAGGGCGGCTACGAGGACCTGGCCGAGTGGCAGCGCCTGTACGAGATCACGGCCGTCCGTGACCACTTCCGGCCGCGCCCGCTCTCGTACTTCCAGCGCATGTGGACCGTCCTCAACAGCGAGGACCCCAACCGCATGCGGCTCTACTTCGCCCGCCACAACGGCGTGAACCTCTCCGCGGCGACGATGCTCGTCGTCGGCGGCCACGTCTGGTACTCCTACGGCGCCTCCGACAACATCGGCCGTGAGGTCCGGCCCTCGAACGCGATGCAGTGGCGCATGCTGCGCGACGCCTACGCGATGGGTGCGACCGTCTACGACCTGCGGGGCATCTCGGACTCGCTCGACGAGACCGACCACCTCTTCGGGCTCATCCAGTTCAAGGTGGGCACGGGCGGCGAGGCCGTCGAGTACGTCGGCGAGTGGGACTTCCCGCTCAACAAGCTGCTGCACAAGGCGCTCGACATCTACATGTCGCGCCGCTGATCCGTGACGTCGCGTCGCTGCCCCGTGCCGTACCGCTGACGTTTCCGTAGTCTCGTACATACCTTTGATACACCGCTGCCATCAGAAAGGTTCCGGGCCGGCCATGGCGCTCTCCCTCTACGTCGACACCGCTCGCTGGCGCGCGCACCAGAAGACCGTCATCGACCAGTTCCCCGGTGTGATCCCGGTCTGCAAGGGCAACGGCTACGGCTTCGGCCACGAGCGCCTCGCAGACGAGGCGGCCCGGTTCGGCGCCGACATGCTCGCCGTGGGCACCACGTACGAGGCCGCGAAGATCAAGGACTGGTTCAGCGGCGACCTGCTGGTCCTCACCCCCTTCCGACGGGGTGAGGAACCGGTTCCGCTGCCCGACCGGGTCATCCGTTCCGTGTCGTCGGTGGACGGCGTCCACGCCCTGGTGGGGGCCCGGGTCGTCATCGAGTGCATGAGCTCGATGAAGCGGCACGGTGTCCGCGAGGAGGAGCTCCCGCAGCTCCACGCCGCCACCGAGGACGTGCGCCTGGAGGGCTTCGCGCTCCACCTTCCCCTGGACCGCCCGGACGGCACCGACGCCGTCGAGGAGGTCATCGGGTGGATGGACCGGCTGCGCGCCGCCCGGCTGCCGCTGCACACCATGTTCGTCAGCCATCTGCGGGCCGAGGAACAGGCACGGCTCCAGCAGCAGTTCCCCCAGACCCGCTTCCGCGCCCGGATCGGCACCCGCCTGTGGCTGGGTGACCACGAGGCCACGGAGTACCGGGGCGCGGTCCTCGACGTGACCCGGGTCTCCAAGGGCGACCGGTTCGGCTACCGCCAGCAGAAGGCCGCGTCGGACGGCTGGCTGGTCGTCGTCGCCGGCGGCACCTCGCACGGCGTGGGCCTGGAGGCCCCCAAGGCGATGCACGGCGTCATGCCGCGCGCCAAGGGCGTCGCACGGGCCGGTCTCGCCACCGTCAACCGGAACCTTTCGCCGTTCGTCTGGGCCGGGAAGCAGCGCTGGTTCGCCGAGCCGCCGCACATGCAGGTGTCGATCCTGTTCGTCCCGTCCGATGCCCAGGAGCCCCGGGTCGGCGACGAGCTCGTGGCGCATCTGCGCCACACCACGACGCAGTTCGACCGGCTCGTCGAGCGCTGAGCCGGCCGGTCCCCCTCACCCCCGGGAGCTCAGCTCCTGGGGGTGCCCCATTCCACCCGCGGCCCGTCCTCGGCGGGCAGGGCCGCGTGCCGGGCCGGATGGGCCGCCCTGCCCGCGACGAAGACGTCCTCCGCACCGTCCAGGACGCCCCCGGAGGGGTCGTCCCCCCCGTCCTGCCGGACCGGGTCCTTCTCGGGCGTGAGGATGTCGCGTACGACCATCGCGCACAGGTACAGGGTGCCGAGCAGGTGCAGGACGATCGCGAACTGGTAGCCGTCCACCGGCAGTCCCTGCTTGCTGTTGCCGCTGGTCGTGAACGCCAGGTACATCCAGACGCCCACGAAGTACATGACCTCGCACGCCTGCCAGACCAGGAAGTCGCGCCAGCGCGGCCGGGCGAGCGCCGCCAGCGGGACCAGCCACAGCACGTACTGCGGTGAGTAGACCTTGTTGGTCAGCACGAACGCGGCGACGATCAGGAAGGCCAGCTGGACGAAGCGCGGCCTGCGGGGCGCGGTGAACGCCAGGTAGGCGAGCCCGCCGACCGCCAGCACCATCAGCAGCAGCGCGTACAGGTTGGCCTGGTCCGGCGTGATCGCGTCGCCCGTCCGCTGGCTGACCAGCAGCCAGATCGAACCGAAGTCGACGTTCCGGTCCCGGCTGAAGAGGTAGAACTGCTTCCAGCCCTCGGGGGCCAGCAGCATCACGGGCAGGTTCACCACCAGCCACGCGCCGCCCGCACCGAGCACCGCGGTCCCGTACTCCCGCCACTTCCCGGCCCGCCAGCAGAGCAACAGCAGCGGGCAGAGGAGCAGTATCGGGTAGAACTTGGCAGCGGTGGCCAGGCCGAGCAGGATGCCGAAGGCCAGCGGGCGTCCGCGCGACCACATCAGGATCGCGGCGGCGGTCAGCGCGACGGCCAGTATGTCCCAGTTGATGGTGGCGGTCAGCGCGACCGAGGGGGCCAGGGCGACGAGCAGCCCGTCCCAGGGACGCAGCCGGTGCGTCCGGGCCACACAGACCGCGAGGACGGCCGCGCAGACCATCAGCAGACCCGCGTTGGCCAGCCAGTACGACTGCTCCTGCTGCATGGTGTCGCCGCCGCCCGGCGTCAGCCAGGCCGCGACCTCCATGAAGAGCCCGGTCAGGACCGGGTACTCCAGAAACGGTATGTCGCCGCCCAGCCGGTCGAAGTACGGCACCAGGCCGTCGGCGAAGCCCCGCCCCGAGAAGAGGTGCGGGATGTCCGAGTAGCAGGCGTGGGTGTACTGGGAGGTCGTGCCCCGGAACCAGGCCCAGTTGTAGCAGGGCAGCTTCTGCACCATGCCGAGGGCAAACATGCCGATGGCGACGAGGGCGATCACCCGCACCGGCGTCAGCTGCCCGGTGCCGGTCACCGCCCGTCGGCCGTAGGGGCCTCCGATCAGTTCGCTGCCCGCGGCGGCCACCTTGTCCCGGTGGGTGGGGATGACCGTCTGCGAGCGGCCCTGCGACCGGTCCTGCGGCGCACTCGTCTTCTGGAGGCTCGGCATGGGGGACATCCTGCCGTACGGCTCCGGGAAAACGGTGAGGGCCGCCGCGGCCGACCCGTACGGAAGGTACGGATCGGACGCGGCGGCCCTCACGGAGTGCGTCGACGGGGGATCAGCGAGTGCCCCGGACGAGGATCAGGGGATCCAGGTCCCGTCGCCGGGCTTGCCGTTGCCCCCACCTGGGCCGTCGTCCGTCGGTGAGTCCGTCGGCGTCGGTGTGTCGGTGGCGGGTGGCGTGGTGGTGGGCTGCCCGGTGTTCCCGCCCGGGTTGCCCGGTTCCTCGGTGTTGTTGCAGTCCCAGTCCCAGACGCCACAGGTCGTCTTGCCCGGCTTCGGCGTCCGCGTCGGCGGGGGAGTCGTCGTCGGAGGCGCTGTGGTGGTCGGGGGAGCCGTCGTCGGCGTCGCCGAGGTCTCGGTCGGCGTCGGCGTGGCCGTCGGGGTCGGCGTCGGGCTCTTGGCGCCGCCGCCGAAGACGGGCTGGGCGCCTTCCAGCTTCTCCGGCTTCGGGAAGTCCACCAGCGGCATGCCCTCCACGGCATCCGTCATGTACTCCCGCCAGATCCGCGAGGGGAACGACGAACCGTGAATCGTCGGCTGGTCGCCCGTGCCGTACATCTTCTCGAACTTGCGGTCCTTCTTGGTCCCGTCGTCGTCGAAGCGGTACATGTCGATCGCGGTCGACAGCTGGGCCGTGTAGCCCACGAACCAGGCCGACATGTTGTCGTCGGTCGTACCGGTCTTGCCGGCCACCGCGCGGCCCGGGATCCGCGCCTTCCGGCCGGTGCCCCGGTCGTCGTCCACGACGCTCCGCAGCACGTCGGTGACGTTGCCGGCGATGGCCGGGCTGAAGGCCACCTTGGTCTTGTCCTCGTGCTTCTTGTAGACGACGCCGCTCTTCTTCACCATCTCGACGGAGTAGGGGTCGTTCTGCTTGCCCTCGTTGGCGAAGGTGGCGTACGCGCCGGCCATGCGAATGGCGCTCGGGCTGGAGACACCGAGGGAGAAGGAGGGCACCTCACCCTTGACGAGGGATTCCTCGCGGAGTCCGGCGGCCACGGCGGCTTCGCGGACCTTGTCGATGCCGACGTCCATGCCGAGCTGCACATACGGCGAGTTGGCGGACTTGATCATGGCGTAGCGCAGCGAGATGGGCCCGTAGCTGGCGTCCTCGTCATTGCTCTGGCGCCACTCGTCCCCGTTCTCGTCCTTCCAGATCTCCCCGTTGTACCGGCGGATCTCCAGGTCGTCCTTGCCGTTGTAGAGGCTCTTGTCCGGGTCCAGGATCGTGCGGTCGGACGCGTCCTGATCGGCACTGAGCTCCGGGTCCCGGACGCCGTCCTTCATCGCGGCGGCCAGCACGAAGGGCTTGAACGTCGATCCGACCTGGGCGCCGGTGCTGTCGGCGTTGCTCTGGAAGTGCTTGGTGGCGTCGGCGCCGCCGTAGAGGGCGACGATCTTCCCGGTCGCCGTGTCGACGGAAGCGCCGCCGAACTGGACGTGGGTGTCCGTCTTCGGGCGCTTCTTCGGGTCGATGTTCTCCTTGATCACGCCCTTGATCACGGATTCCATCTTGTCCACCTTGTCCTTCTCGAAGGTGGTGTAGATCTCGTAGCCGCCGCGCTCCAGATCCTGTTCGGTGATACCGAACTGCGCCTTGACGTTCGCCTTGGCGGTACTGACCAGATATCCGATCTGACCGCTCAGATTGGCGCTCTTCTTGGGCCCCTCGATCTTGGGGAACTTCGTGTACTTCGCGCGCTCCTCGGCCGGAAGGGACCCGTCCTTCTGCATCTCGTCGAGAATCCATGACCACCGCTTGGTGGCCCGCACGGTGTTCTTCTCGGGCGTGGCCTCGGGGTCGATCTCGGGATAGCCGGCCGGGTCGTAGTACGTCGCGCCCTTGAGGACCGCGGCGAGCAGCGCCGACTGGCTGGGGTTGAGCTTCTCGGCGTCCGTGTTGAAGTAGGCGCGAGCCGCCGCCTGAACGCCGTAGGCGCCGCGTCCGTAGTACGCGGTGTTCAGATAGCCGGCCATGATTTCTTCTTTGTCGGTCTCGTTGCCGACCTTCATGGAGATGAAGAGTTCCTTCACCTTTCGGCTGATCGTCTGCGACTGGTCGTCGAGGCGGTTGTTCTTCACGTACTGCTGGGTGATCGTCGAGCCACCCTGGGTCTCGCCGCCCTTGGCCATGTTCCACACGGCGCGGCCGATACCCATGGGGTCGATTCCGGAGTCGTCCCAGAAGGTCTTGTTCTCGGCCGAGATCACCGCGTCCTGCATGGACTTCGGAATCTTCGCGAACGGAACGATCTGACGGTTCGTACCGCTGCCCGTCGCGACCATCCGGGTCTTGTCGGCCCAGTAGTAGATGTTGTTCTGCGACTTCGCGGACAGAGCCTCGTTGGGCACCTCCACCCGCGAATACGCGATGAAGGCAGCGCCCATCACGCTCGCCACGACGAACAGGAAGGTGCCCGTCACGAACTTCCACGACGGCATCCAGCGACGCCAGCCGTACTTGCCGTACCTCGGGTAGTCGATCATGCGCCTCTTGCCCGGCGGACGGCCACCGGGGCCGCGACCAGGACCGCGGCCACCACCGCCGCCGCCACCGCCACCACGCCGGCCGCCCCCGGGGCCGGCCGGGCCACCGGGGCCGGCCTCCGCCCCCCTGCGGCGGCTGCCGCGCTGGGCAGCCCTACGGGCCTCCGCGCGGCCTCCATAGGCTTGCTGCTCCTCTCCATGAGAGGAACGGGGTCCGTACGAGGCCGAAGGGGCCCCCGTACCGACGTCCTGGGCCGGGGCCGACCTGCGGCCCACCGGCTGCTGGGCAGCGCGCCGTGCCGCCGCGCGACCGCCCGTCGGCGGCTGCTGCGGCGGCATTTTGCGACGATGCTCGCTCATCGAACGACTACTCCTCGGGCAGGCACACAGGCCTGGAAGCGGCAGTTGAGTTCCGGTCCCCCCGAAATGCGCACGGCCGGAGCCCCATCGGAGGCCCCTCCGTATCGCAGCCGGTCACCCGGAGCACTGACGCCCCTCGGCAGCGCTCGGTTCCCGGTGTTCTGCATGCCGCACAGACTACGCACGGCCAAAACCCACCTAGGGCCGGAGTTCACCCCAAATCAGGCAAGTCGATCGCTGTGAATTGACGATGTGACGCCGGTCACGGCGGTCCCACTTGTCGAGACAGACGGGCCGTTCTATCGTGCTGATGTATCGAGTCGATACATCAGCACGGCATAAGAGCCCCGAAGGCGGAGGAGGAGGCGACGAATGAGCAGACGCTCCGGCATCCTCGAGTTCGCTGTTCTCGGCCTGCTGCGCGAGGCTCCGATGCACGGGTACGAGCTGCGGAAGCGCCTCAACACCTCGCTGGGCGTCTTCCGGGCCTTCAGCTACGGAACGCTGTACCCCTGCCTCAAGACGCTGGTCGCCAACGGCTGGTTGATCGAGGAACCGGGCAGCGCTCCCGAGGAAGCCCTCGCCGCTTCACTCGCAGGACGCCGAGCCAAGATCGTCTACCGGTTGACGGCCGCGGGTAAGGAGCACTTCGAGGAGCTCCTGTCCCACACCGGCCCGGACGCCTGGGAGGACGAGCACTTCGCCGCACGCTTCGCCTTCTTCGGGCAGACCGAGCGCGAGGTGCGGATGAGGGTCCTCGAAGGCCGCCGCAGCCGGCTGGAGGAGCGTCTGGAGAAGATGCGCGCCTCTCTGGCCCGGACCCGCGAGCGCCTCGACGACTACACGCTTGAGCTGCAGCGCCACGGTATGGAGTCCGTGGAGCGCGAAGTGCGCTGGCTGAACGAGCTCATCGAGAGCGAGCGGGCAGGGCGGGATCAGCGATCCGGCCCCGACGCCCCCGCTCTGCACGACAACGATTCTGGAGAGACGGGCGGCCTGCCCCGGCACGGGGGCAGTACCCGGCCGGATCCGTCCGACGACACCGCCAAGTGAAACCCTGCGCACAGCAGGGCTTCCACGATCTAACAGGGAGCAACCGGAATGGGTTCGGTTCGCGTAGCCATCGTCGGCGTGGGCAACTGCGCCGCCTCGCTGGTGCAGGGCGTCGAGTACTACAAGGACGCCGACCCGGCGGCCAAGGTGCCCGGCCTGATGCACGTCCAGTTCGGCGACTACCACGTCCGTGACATCGAGTTCGTGGCCGCCTTCGACGTCGACGCGAAGAAGGTCGGCCTCGACCTCTCCGACGCCATCGGCGCCAGCGAGAACAACACCATCAAGATCTGCGACGTCCCGAACAAGGGCGTCACGGTCCAGCGCGGTCACACGCTCGACGGTCTCGGCAAGTACTACCGCCTGACCATCGAGGAGTCCGCCGAGGAGCCGGTGGACGTCGTCCAGATCCTCAAGGACCGCCAGGTCGACGTTCTCATCTGCTACCTGCCGGTGGGTTCCGAGGACGCGGCGAAGTTCTACGCCCAGGCCGCCATCGACGCCAAGGTCGCCTTCGTCAACGCCCTTCCGGTCTTCATCGCCGGCACCAAGGAGTGGGCTGACAAGTTCACCGAGGCGGGCGTCCCGATCGTCGGCGACGACATCAAGTCGCAGGTCGGCGCGACCATCACGCACCGTGTGATGGCGAAGCTGTTCGAGGACCGCGGTGTCCGTCTTGAGCGCACCATGCAGCTCAACGTCGGCGGCAACATGGACTTCAAGAACATGCTGGAGCGCGACCGCCTGGAGTCCAAGAAGATCTCCAAGACCCAGGCCGTCACCTCGCAGATCCCCGACCGCGAGATGGGCGAGAAGAACGTCCACATCGGTCCCTCGGACTACGTGGCCTGGCTGGACGACCGCAAGTGGGCGTACGTGCGCCTCGAAGGCCGTGCCTTCGGCGACGTTCCGCTGAACCTCGAGTACAAGCTCGAGGTGTGGGACTCCCCGAACTCGGCGGGTGTCATCATCGACGCCCTGCGCGCCGCGAAGATCGCCAAGGACCGCGGCATCGGCGGCCCCATCCTGTCCGCGTCGAGCTACTTCATGAAGAGCCCGCCGGTGCAGTACTTCGACGACGAGGCCCTGGCCAACGTCGAGAAGTTCATCAAGGGTGAGGTCGAGCGCTAAAGCTCCGCACGCTTGTCGATCGAGGGTCCCCGCGGCACTGCCCGGGGGCCCTCGTCGTATGTGAGTCTTGCTGCCATGTCCGTCGTACGTGATCTGCGCGTACTCCTGCGCCTGACGAACTTCCGCCGCCTGCTCGCCGTCCGGCTGCTCTCCCAGTGCGCCGACGGCGTCTACCAGGTGGCCCTGGCCACGTACGTCGTCTTCTCCCCCGAGAAACAGACCTCCCCGGCAGCGATCGCCTCCGCCATGGCGGTCCTCCTGCTGCCGTACTCGCTCGTCGGGCCCTTCGCGGGCGTGCTCCTCGACCGCTGGCAGCGCCGCCAGGTCTTCCTGTACGGCAACCTCCTGCGGGCCGTCCTCGCCGGCGGGACCGCCGTACTCGTCCTCGCCTCCGTCCCCGAGTGGCTCTTCTACGCCTCCGCGCTCTCCGTCACGGCCGTCAACCGCTTCGTCCTCGCGGGTCTCTCGGCCTCGCTCCCGCGAGTCGTCGACGCCGAACGGCTGGTCGTGGCGAACTCGCTCTCCCCCACCGCCGGCACTCTCGCCGCGACCGTGGGAGGCGGTCTCGCGTTCGGCATCCAGCTGATCGCCGACAAGTCCGACGCCGCCGTGGTGGCCTTCGGCGCCGTTCTCTACCTCTGCGCCGCCCTCGCCTCCCTGCGGATGTCCAGGGAACTCCTGGGGCCCGATCCCGGCCTCGTGCCCCAGCGGCTCGCCTCGACCCTGGCCTCCACGGCCCGCGGCCTCGCCGAGGGAGTGCGACACCTCGGCGAACGGCGGCCCGCGGCCCGCGCCCTCGCCGCGGTGAGCCTCATGCGCTTCTGTTACGGAGCGCTGCTCGTCACCGTGCTCATGCTCTGCCGCTACGAGTGGAGCTCCACGGAGTCCGAAGGGCTCGGACTCCTCGGAATCGCCGTCGCCGCCTCGGGCGCGGGCTTCTTCGCGGCGGCCGTGCTCTCCCCCTGGGCCGTGGGACGGCTCGGCCCCTTCGGCTGGATGACGGTGTGCGCGGCGACGGCCGCCGTGCTGGAACCGCTGCTCGGCCTGACCTTCGCCCCCGCTCCGTTCTTCGTCGCCGCCTTCGTCCTCGGGCTCATCACCCAGGGATCCAAGATCGCGACGGACACGGTGGTGCAGACGTCCGTGGACGACGCCTACCGAGGCCGGGTCTTCGCGCTGTACGACGTGCTGTTCAACGTGGCCTTCGTGGCCGCGGCGGGGGTCGCCGCGCTGATGCTGCCACCCGACGGCCGTTCCGCCCTGCTGATCGTCCTGGTGGCCGTGATCTACGCGGCGATCGCCCTGGCGTTGCGCGGGGAACGCGCGAAGGGGTGACGTTTCACGTGAAACGTCACCCCTCACGGGTCTCGCGCGCTGCGATGTTTCACGTGAAACATCGCAGCGTCGGGACGCGGCTCAGCTCTGTGCGGCCCACCACTCCTTGAGTGCGGCGACGGCCTCGTCGTGCTCCATCGGCCCGTTCTCCAGCCGGAGCTCCAGCAGGAACTTGTAGGCCTGGCCGATGGCGGGACCGGGACCGATGCTCAGGATCTCCTGGATCTGGTTGCCGTCGAGGTCGGGACGGATCGCGTCGAGCTCCTCCTGCTCCTGGAGCTGGGCGATGCGGTCCTCCAGGCCGTCGTAGGCACGGGAGAGCGCGCCCGCCTTGCGCTTGTTGCGGGTGGTGCAGTCCGAGCGGGTCAGCTTGTGCAGACGCGAGAGCATCGGCCCGGCGTCACGGACGTAACGGCGCACGGCCGAATCGGTCCATTCGCCGGTCCCGTAGCCGTGGAAGCGGAGATGCAACTCCACGAGCCGCGAGACGTCCTTGATCATCTCGTTGGAGTACTTGAGCGCGGTCATGCGCTTCTTGGTCATCTTCGCGCCCACCACCTCGTGGTGGTGGAAGGAGACCCGGCCGTCCTTCTCGAAACGGCGGGTGCGCGGCTTGCCGATGTCGTGGAGCAGGGCCGCGAGGCGCAGCACCAGGTCGGGGCCGTCCTCCTCCAGATCGATGGCCTGGTCGAGCACGGTCAGCGAGTGCTCGTAGACGTCCTTATGGCGATGGTGCTCATCGCTCTCCAGACGGAGCGCGGGCAGCTCGGGAAGCACATGGTCGGCGAGACCGGTGTCCACGAGGAGCCCGAGGCCCTTCCTGGGGTGGGCGGAGAGCAGCAGCTTGTTGAGCTCGTCACGGACCCGTTCGGCGGAGACGATCTCGATCCGGCCGGACATCTCCTTCATCGCCGTGACGACCTCGGGGGCGACCTCGAAGTCCAGCTGGGCGGCGAAACGCGCGGCCCGCATCATGCGCAGCGGGTCATCGGAGAAGGACTCCTCCGGCGTACCCGGCGTACGGAGCACCCGGGCGGCGAGGTCCTCAAGGCCTCCGTACGGGTCGATGAACTCCTTCTCCGGGAGGGCCACGGCCATGGCGTTGACGGTGAAGTCACGCCGGACGAGGTCCTCGTCGATGGAGTCGCCGTAGGAGACCTCGGGCTTGCGCGAGGTCCGGTCGTACGCCTCCGAGCGATACGTGGTGACCTCGATCTGGAAGCTCTGAACGACGTCTCCGACGCGGGCCTCCTTCTGGGAGCCCACCGTCCCGAAGGCGATGCCGACCTCCCACACCGCGTCGGCCCACGGGCGGACGATCTTCAGTACGTCCTCGGGGCGGGCGTCGGTGGTGAAGTCCAGGTCGTTGCCGAGCCGGCCGAGCAACGCATCCCGGACCGAGCCACCGACCAGCGCGAGGCTGAACCCGGCCTCCCGGAAACGGCGGGCGAGGTCGTCGGCGACGGGGGACACACGCAGCAGTTCACTGACCGCGCGGCGTTGCACCTGGCTCAGTGCAGTCGGGGTGTCTTCGTTGGCGTTCGGCACAACAGAAAAGGGTACGTGCCCCGGCTCGCGGTGACGTCCGCGTTTTCCCGTGGGCAGGACCCACCGAGCCGCCGGACGGGGCCGGACGAAGATCGGCTGGAGCAGTCCCCGGCACTTGCTCCCAGCGTGCCTCGTTACCATGCCTGGACACAGCAACCGGGAACCACCTACACCACTGACACCAGAGACAACGACGAGGACGGGCGAACGCGTGGCCGAGGCGGCAGACATCCAGGGAACCGGTCCCTCACCTGCCCGCCGATGGCTGCGGCGCACAATCACCGTCGCCTTCGGGGCGCCGCTCCTGGCCGGCCTGCTCCAGGCCCCGGCCGCGACCTCCCCGGCTTCCGCCGCCGAGGACGCCACCGGTTCGAAGACCGTCGATGTGTCTCTCGACACGCTGGCGCCGAGCGCGCCCGTCGAGGGGGACACGGTCACCATCACCGGCACGGTGACCAACCGGAGCAAGAAGACCGTCACCGACGCGACCGTGGACCTGCACGTCGGGCCCCGAATGACGAGCCGCAGCGAGATCGACCAGGTCACGAAGCGGACCGGCTTCCGGAACGACAGCGACCCCGCCCCCCTCGACGACGCCCCCACGGTGAAGGTCCCCCGACTGGGCCCCGGCCTCAGTACGGAGTTCTCCCTCTCCGTGCCGGTCTCCGATCTCGGACTCGACGAGGCGGGCGTCTACCAGCTGGGCGTCTCCCTCATGGGGCAGACCTCGGACCGGCGCTACGACCGGGTCCTCGGCATCGAGCGGACCTTCGTGCCGTACCAGCCCGAGGCCACCGAGAAGAAGACCCAGCTCACCTACCTCTGGCCGCTGATCTCCTCGGCCCATGTGTCGGCGGAGACGGCCACCGACGACCAGCAGACCCCGGTGTTCGAGGACGACGCTCTGGCCGCCGAGCTGAAGCCGGGAGGGCGCCTCGACGAGCTGGTCTCACTGGGCAAGGACCTCCCGGTCACCTGGGTGGTCGACCCGGATCTGCTGGCCTCGGTCGACGCCATGGCGAACGGCTACCGCGTCAAGGACGGCACCCCGCACGTCCCCGGCAAGAACCAGGCCGTCGCCGAACGGTGGCTGGACTCCCTCGAGAAGGCGATCCAGGGCCACAAGGTCGTCGCCCTTCCCTTCGCCGATCCCGACCTCGCCTCCCTGGCCCACCGCGGCAAGGACGTTCCCGGCTCGCTGGGGCACCTCCAGTCGGCGACCGCCCTCGCCGGGACGACGGTGGAGACCATCCTCCACGTCCAGCCCTCCACCGAATTCGCCTGGCCCGTCGACGGGGCCGTCGACCCCTCCATCGTGGCGGTGGCGACCTCGGCCGGGGCCGACAAGGTGATCGCCCGCAGCGACAGCGTCCGCGACGACCTCCCCTACACGCCCACGGCTGCCCGCCCCTTCGGCAACGGCAGCACCACGGCGGTGGTCAGCGACGCGCTGCTGTCCACCACCTTCGACGGGGACATGGTCCGCGCGGAAAACTCCACGCTCGCGGTCCAGGAGTTCCTCGCCCAGTCCCTCGCGATCACCCTGGAACAGCCCGAGGACCAGCGCAGCATCGTCGTCGCCCCGCAGCGGATGCCGAGCGTCGCGCAGGCGCAGACCATGGCGACCGCCCTGCGGGGGCTCTCAGGCAAGCGGTGGAGCCAGCCGAGCGACCTCCTGGCCGCCGCCACGGCCAAGCCGGACCCGGACGCCTCCACCGCGGTGCCCGCCGGCTCCCGGTACCCGAAGAAGCTGCGCGACCGGGAGCTGCCCGTCCAGGCCTTCCGTGACATGAAGACCACCCGCGACGAGCTGGACGACTTCAAGGTCATCCTCACCGCCCAGTACCGCGTCGTGCCTCCGTTCAGCAACGCGATCAACCGCGAGATGTCGACCTCGTGGCGCGGGCAGGCCAGAGCCGCCGCGCTCTACCGGATCAACGTCCTGGAGTATCTACAGACCCTCACCGAGGGGGTCCAGCTGGTCGACAAGTCCGACCTCACGCTCTCCGGCCGCAGCGCGACGATCCCCGTGACCGTCCAGAACAAGCTGCTGCAGGACGTACACCTCGTGCTGCGGCTCACCTCCGACAACAAGCACCGGCTGAAGCTGAACGGTGACGGGGTCGCCGAGCAGCCCGTGAAGATCAACGGTGGCCACAGCCAGTCGGTGAAGTTCTCCGCCTCCGCCTATGTCAACGGCCAGGTGCCGATGACGGCCCAGCTCTACACCGACGACGGCACCCCGTACGGGAAGCCGATGACCTTCACCGTCCGGGTCTCCGAGATCACCCCCACGGTGATGCTCGTGATCGCCGGTGGCGTCCTGCTCCTCGTCCTGGCCGGCGTGCGGATGTACAGCCAGCGCAAGCGGGTGGCCGCGCGGAACGCCGAGTCCGAAGCGGCGGAGACGGACGCCACTCCGGACGAGACGGATCCGGAGCCGGAGGTGGACACGGAGCCGCAGGAGGCCTCGGCCCCGTCGGTGAAGCCCGACGCGGACGAACCCGAGCAGCCGAGTGACCCGACACCGGACACCGGGCCCGAAAGCGGCGACCCGTCGGGCCCGGGTGAGAAAGTGGACCGTTGAGCGATGTCGTGGCCGGTCGGCCGGGGACGATGAGGTGGGGTAACCATGAACGCGCCGTACGACGGTGACCGCGGCCAGGGCTCGGACGGCACCCCGCCGTCCGGTGGGACGCCCGCGGCGCTCCCCGGCTCCGGCTACCCGCCGGTGCCGCCCCCGCAGCAGGGTGCCCCTGGCCCGCAGGGGCAGGGGCACGACCCCTACGCGCAGGACGCCGCCACGCAGAACCCGTACGCCCAGGACCCCTACGTCCAGGACGTCTTCACCCATGACCCGTACCGGGCCCAGGACCTGTCCGCGCAAGACCCGGTGACCGAGGCGCTCTACGACCGCGCCGCGCATCCGCCGCCCCCGCCCGGCCTGTACCAGGAGCCGCAGCCGCTCTACCAGCAGCCGGCCGCGCCCCACCACGCTCCCGACCCCCGGGTGTGGGCGCAGACCCCGGCGCCGGAACCCGAGGGCCCCTCGCGCCACCTGCCGTACGGCGACGACGCGCGCACCGTCCAGTTCACCGGCGTCGACGACCTGGTGACCCGGGCCGGCGAGGAGGAGCCCGAGCCGGACGCCTTCGCGCACCTCTACCGGGACCAGCAGACGCCCGGCCAGGTGCCCCCGCCCGCCCCGGAGCCGGACCCCATGCCCGCCCCCACGCCCAAGAAGTCCGGCCGCGCCTCCGGGCTGCTGAAGTCGAGCGCGGTGATGGCCGCCGGCACCCTGGTCTCCCGGCTCACCGGCTTCGTCCGCAGCCTGGTGATCACCGGCGCGCTCGGCGCCGCCCTGCTCGGTGACACCTTCACCATCGCCTACACCCTGCCGACGATGATCTACATCCTCACCGTCGGCGGCGGCCTCAACTCGGTCTTCGTCCCGCAGCTCGTCCGCTCGATGAAGAACGACGAGGACGGCGGCGAGGCCTACGCCAACCGTCTGCTCACCCTGGTGATGGTGGCGCTCGCCGCGATCGTGGCCCTGGCCGTCTTCGCGGCGCCACTGCTCATCCGGTTGATGTCGAACACCATCGCCGACGACGCCGCGGCCAACAGCGTGGCCGTGACCTTCGCCCGCTACTGCCTGCCCACGATCTTCTTCATGGGTGTGCACGTGGTGATGGGTCAGATCCTCAACGCCCGGGGCAAGTTCGGCGCGATGATGTGGACCCCGGTCCTCAACAACATCGTCATGATCGTCACCTTCGGCCTGTTCATCTGGGTCTACGGCACCTCCGCCGAGTCCCACATGGGTGTGCAGACCATCCCGGACGAAGGCATCCGGCTGCTCGGCATCGGCACCCTGCTCGGCCTCGTCGTCCAGGCCCTGGCGATGATCCCGTATCTGCGGGAGACGGGTTTCCGCTTCCGCCCCCGCTTCGACTGGAAGGGCCACGGGCTCGGCAAGACGGTCAAGCTCGCCAAGTGGACCGTTCTCTTCGTCCTCGCCAACCAGGCGGGCGTCCTGGTCGTCACCCAGCTCGCCACGGCCGCCGGTGAGGAGTCCGGAAGGAACGGTGCCGGCTTCCTCGCCTACTCCAACGCCCAGCTGATCTGGGGCATGCCGCAGGCCATCATCACGGTCTCCGTGATGGCCGCGCTGCTGCCGCGGATCTCCCGCGCCGCCCACGACAACGACCCCGGCGCCGTCCGGGACGACATCTCGCAGGGCCTGCGCAACTCGGCCGTCGCGATCGTCCCCGTCTCCTTCGCCTTCCTCGCGCTCGGCGTCCCGATGTGCACCCTGCTCTACGCCTCCAGCGGCGTCGAGGCCGCCCAGGGCATGGGCTTCATCCTGATGGCCTTCGGCCTCGGACTGATCCCCTACTCCGTCCAGTACGTCGTGCTCCGCGGCTTCTACGCCTACGAGGACACCCGGACGCCCTTCTACAACACGGTCATCGTCGCCGCCGTCAACGCGGCCGCCTCGGCGATCTGTTACGTCATCCTGCCCGCCCAGTGGGCCGTCGTCGGCATGGCCGGTTCGTACGGCCTCGCCTACGCCGTCGGTGTCGGCATCGCGTGGCGCCGCCTCCGCAAGCTGCTGGGAGGCGACCTGGACGGCACCCACGTGATGCGGACCTACGCCCGCCTCTGCATGGCCTCCGTGCCCGCCGCGATCGTCTCCGGCGCCGTCGGCTTCGGCCTGCTGAAGCTCCTCGGTGAGGGCGCGTTGGGCTCGCTCGTCGCCCTGCTCGTCGGCGGAGCGGTGCTCCTCGGTGTCTTCTTCGTCGCGGCCAAGCGCATGCGGATCGCAGAGCTGAACACCCTGGTCGGAATGGTGCGCGGCCGTCTGGGACGCTGAACCGACGGTTCCCGCACAACCATCGGGGGGAGCCGCGTGTCGTGCATAGCGTCCGACTGTGGGCACAATTGGCTTGGCTGTTGGATGTGGCGCAACGGATGGGGAGGCAGGGAACGACGGTGGCGGAACGTAGCACGGCTGCCGTCGACGTGGCCGACAACAGCGGTGACGACCCGCTGACCGCCAAGGCGGACACGGCCGCGACCGACGGGGTGGCGGACAAGCAGAAGACGGCGGAACAGCCCGCCGAGGCCACGGACAAGAAGGCGGTCGAACGACAGAGCGGCGAACAGCCCTCCATCACGGCTCCGGAACTGCACAGCGGCCACAAACTGGCCCGGCGCTACCGGCTGGAGGAGTGCGTCACCCGTCTGGACGGCTTCAGCAGTTGGCGTGCCGTCGACGAGAAACTACGGCGTGCCGTCGGGGTCCACCTGCTGCCCGCCGATCACCCCAGGGCCCGCTCGGTCCTGGCCGCGGCCCGCTCCTCGGCCCTCCTCGGCGACCCTCGCTTCGTGCAGGTCCTCGACGCTGTCGAGGAGAACGACCTGGTCTACGTCGTGCACGAGTGGCTGCCGGACTCCACCGAGCTGACCGCGCTGCTCGCGGCCGGCCCGCTGGAGCCCCACGACGCCTACCAGCTCGTCAGCCAGGTCTCCCAGGCCATGGCCGCCGCCCACCGCGAGGGCCTCGCCCATCTCCGGCTCACGCCGAGCGCCGTCCTGCGCAGCTCCACCGGCCAGTACCGGATCCGCGGCCTGGCCGTGAACGCCGCCCTGCGCGGCATCACCGCCGAGCGCCCGCAGCGCAGTGACACCGAGGCCATCGGGGCGCTCCTGTACGCCGCCCTCACCCAGCGCTGGCCGTACGACAGCGACGCCTACGGGCTCTCCGGCCTGCCCAAGGGCGTCGGTCTGCTCCCGCCCGACCAGGTCCGCGCCGGCGTCCACCGGGGCCTCTCCGAGATCGCCATGCGCGCCCTGGCCAACGACGGGGCCACCGCCTCGCGCCAGGAGCCGCCCTGCACGACCCCGGACGAGCTGGCCAAGGCCGTGGCGGCGATGCCCCGTGTGAAGCCGCCCGAGCCGGAGTTCGCTCCTCCGCCCGAGTACCAGCGCACGACGTACCAGCAGGGCACCTACGGGCGTCCCCAGATGCGCCCGCCGGTCACCCAGCCGGTGGTCATCCCGCCGCCCCCGCTGCAGAGCCGCACCGGCAAGGCGCTGAAGTGGGCCGTCTCGGCCCTGCTGATCGCCGCCCTGGGCCTCGGCAGCTGGCAGATCGCGGACCGGCTCCTCGGCCAGGACAACCCGACCAAGCCTCCGAACACGTCTCCGACGATCGACGACGAGAAGCCCGAGCCGCCCAAGCCGCTCGCGATCGAGTCCGCCGAGGAGTACGCGCCCGACGGGAAGCCCCAGAACCCCGAGAACGTCGGCAACACCTACGACAGCGACAGCTCCTCGTACTGGCGCACCAAGACCTTCGTCGACGGCCCCGTCCTGGCGCCGTACAAGCAGGGTGTCGGGATCGTCTACGACCTGGGGAGCGAGCGGAACGTCTCGTCGGCGTCCATAGCTCTCCGCTACGGCGGCCCGAACACGACCGTCACCCTGTACGCGGCGGACGCGATGTCGCCCTCCGGCACCCCGGACTCCATGAAGAAGATCGCCACGGTCGAGACCTCGGACTCGACGGCGAAGCCGGAGACCACGACGCCGGTCAAGACTCGCTACGTGCTGCTGTGGATGACCTCCGCGCCGTACTCCAGCGGGGACGAGTACTTCGGGGCCGGCTTCAAGCAGGCCATCACGAACGTCTCCTTCAAGGGGACCACCCCCTAGTCACGACCACGCCCCACCGATGAGCGCCGAGCCCAGCTCGGCGCTCATTTACTTCCGGGCACGGACCGGATTGAATGCCTGCACGGCTGCCGAGCGAGGAGGGGAACCGTGGCACCAGCGGCTGACGATCCCCGGACCGCGACGGACGACGCCCTACTGGCACGCCATGTCGCCGGGGACCCCGACGCCTTCGGTGAGCTCGTACGGCGACACCGCGACCGGCTGTGGGCCGTGGCCCTGCGGACCCTGGGGGACCGCGAGGAAGCCGCTGACGCCGTCCAGGACGCCCTCATCTCCGCCTTCCGGTCCGCCCACACCTTCCGCGGCCAGTCGGCCGTCACAACGTGGCTCCACCGCATCACGGTGAACGCCTGCATCGACCGCGCCCGAAAGACCGCTTCCCGCAGGACCTCGTCCGTCGACGACACCGCCCGGTTCGAGCAGCTCCTCGAACCCCACGAGTCGGCCGAAGCCCCCGCCGAGCGCCAGGACCTCCACCGGGAGCTGCTGGCCGCGCTCGCCACACTGCCCGCGGACCAGCGCGCCGCCCTCGTCCTGGTCGACATGCAGGGATACCCCGTCGCCGAGGCGGCCCGTATCCTCGGCGTTCCCACCGGCACCGTGAAGAGCCGCTGCGCGCGCGGGCGGGCACGACTGCTTCCGATGGTCACTCATCTGCGCGCCGACACTGTGGGTAACGAGCCCCCCGATGGGGGAAGGAACCGGACGCCGGGGACATCCGTCCCACCGGTGCCGGGGCCGACGGATACCGGACCGACTGATCCAGCTGCTGTGAAGGGCGGAGGTGGGCGCACGTGACTTCCACGGCCGGCAGGGCCAACACCACACAGCACCCGGACGTCTCGGAGATCTCCGATCTCACCGAGGGGCTGCTCTCACCGACCCGCTCGGCCGCCGTCCGTCGGCATCTCGACAGCTGTCCCCTCTGCGCGGACGTACGGTCCTCCCTGGAGGAGATCCGTGGCCTGCTCGGCACCCTTCCCGGGCCACCCCGCATGCCCGCGGAGATCGCCGGACGGATCGATGCCGCCCTCGCCGCCGAAGCGCTCCTCAACGCCACCACGCCGGAGAGCGACACCGCTGTTTCACGTGAAACAGCGCGCACGACGGCCGAGGCGGCTCCCGCCGTCCCTCCCCGTCCGGTCACGGCCCGCGCTGCGGACCGGCCTGCCGGTCGCTCCGGCGCCACCACCGGCCCCGGCCGGACCGGGAAGCCCCGTCGCCGGCGCATCGCCCTGCTCTCGACGATCGGCGCCGCCTTCGGAGCCGTGCTCCTCGGAACGAGCCTGTATCTCAGCCAGACGGGCAATGTGACCGCCGGTGGTGACGCGGGCAGTGCCAAGAAGGCCGACACCGTCGCCGGGGCGGCCCTGAGCCCCTTCTCGGGCTCTCCCGTCGAAGACCGGGTCCACGCGCTCCTGGCCGAGGGCGACACGGCCCAGACTCCCCGTGGCATCGCACCGGAATCCATGTCCGCCGAGACCGAGAACACGGCCCCCGAGCGGAACAGGGACTCCACGGTCCCCGGCTGCGTCCTCGCGGGCACCGGCCGCTCCGACGCGGTGCTGGAGCACGAGCGCGGTGAGTACCGGGGATCGCCCGCCTATCTGCTGATCCTCCCCGACCGCGGGGACAGCACCCGGGTCCAGGCCTATGTGCTCGACGCCTCCTGCGCGAACCGCACCACCGGCAGCGGAAGCCCGGCAGCCGATCTCCTGTTCAGCGAGACATACCCTCGCTCCTGATCTCCCTCCCCGTCCGGCCACGGTGCCGCGCGGCGGTCTCGGGAATGTACGCCCCTTAGGATCCGTTGGGTGGGGTGAGAGTGACCGAGACGACCGCCCCCGTAGGCAGTGGCAGTCTGCAGAGACGAGGAAGAAACCCGTGAGCGACGTCCGTAACGTGATCATTATCGGCTCCGGGCCCGCGGGTTACACCGCTGCGCTCTACACCGCCCGAGCGTCGCTGAACCCCCTGGTCTTCGAAGGTGCCGTCACCGCCGGTGGCGCACTCATGAACACGACCGAGGTCGAGAACTTCCCCGGCTTCCGTGACGGCATCATGGGCCCGGACCTGATGGACAACATGCGGGCCCAGGCCGAGCGCTTCGGCGCCGAGCTCGTCCCCGACGACGTCATCGCCGTGGACCTGACCGGTGACATCAAGACCGTCACCGACACCGCCGGCACCGTGCACCGCGCCAAGGCCGTCATCGTCACCACCGGCTCCCAGCACCGCAAGCTCGGCCTCCCGAACGAGGACACGCTCTCCGGCCGCGGTGTCTCCTGGTGCGCCACCTGCGACGGGTTCTTCTTCAAGGACCAGGACATCGCCGTCGTCGGCGGCGGCGACACCGCGATCGAGGAGGCCACCTTCCTCTCGCGCTTCGCCAAGTCGGTCACGATCGTCCACCGCCGTGACAGCCTGCGTGCCTCCAAGGCCATGCAGGAGCGCGCCTTCGCCGACCCGAAGATCTCCTTCGCCTGGGACAGCGAGGTCACCGAGATCCACGGTGAGCAGAAGCTCAGCGGCCTGACCCTGCGCGACACGAAGACCGGCGAGACCCGTGCTCTGCCCGTCACCGGCCTCTTCATCGCCGTGGGCCACGACCCGCGGACCGAGCTCTTCAAGGGCCAGCTGGACCTCGACGAGGAGGGCTACCTCAAGGTGGCCGCCCCGTCGACGCGCACCAACCTCACCGGTGTCTTCGGCGCCGGCGACGTCGTCGACCACACCTACCGTCAGGCCATCACGGCCGCCGGCACCGGCTGCTCCGCCGCGCTGGACGCCGAGCGCTTCCTGGCCGCCCTCGCCGACAGCGAGAAGCTGGCCGAGACCCCCGCGGTCTGACCCCCGTCTCTCCTCACCCACACCCCGCGAGATCAAGGAGGCCGCTGTGGCCCTGAAGACTGTGACCGACGCTTCCTTCGAAGAGGACGTCCTCAAGAGCGACAAGCCCGTCCTGGTGGACTTCTGGGCCGAGTGGTGCGGCCCGTGCCGCCAGATCGCCCCGTCGCTGGAGGCCATCGCCGCCGAGCACGGCGGCGAGATCGAGATCGTGAAGCTCAACATCGACCAGAACCCGGCCACGGCCGCCAAGTACGGCGTCATGTCCATCCCGACGCTGAACGTCTACCAGGGTGGCGAGGTCGTGAAGACGATCGTCGGTGCCAAGCCGAAGGCCGCCATCCTGCGCGACCTCGCGGACTTCGTCGAGCCGACCAAGGCCTGATGCTCTCCTTCTGTTTCACGTGAAACAGAGCAGCGTTTCACGTGAAACAGCGACGGCCCGCCCCTTTCCGGGGGCGGGCCGTTCTCGTGTCCCGACGCTAGAGCGGCCTGAGGACGGGTTCCTTCTGCACGGCCCCGAGCAGCCGGTCAAGCGCCATCTCGACGTCCTCCTTCCAGGAGAGCGTCGTCCGGAGCTCCAGCCGCAGTCTCGGAAAGGCCGGGTGCGGCCGCACCGTCTTGAACCCCACCGCCAGCAGGTGATCGGCCGGCAGTACACAGGCCGGCTCCTTCCACCGGGCGTCGCCGAACGCCTCGATGGCCTTGAACCCCCGCCGCAGCAGATCCTTGGCCACGGTCTGTACGACCATCCGGCCGAGTCCCTGGCCCTGGTAACCCGGCATGATCCAGGCCGTCATCAACTGCGCGGCATCGGCCGCCACAGGACTCGTCGGGAAGGCCGTGGAGCGCGGCACATAGGCCGGGGGAGCGTAGAGGACGTAGCCGACCGGGACCTCGTCGACGTAGACCACCCGACCGCAGGAGCCCCACTCCAGGAGAACGCCCGAGATCCAGGCTTCCTTCTCCAGCTCCGGACGCCCCGCCTTCGCAGCGGCTTCTCCACTGACCGGGTCCAGCTCCCAGAACACACAGGAGCGACAACGCTTGGGCAGGTCCGGAAGATTGTCCAGCGTGAGCGGTACGAGCCGACGCCCCACGGCCGCTCCTCATTCCCTCGCCATCGAGCACGGATACGCCATTCGAATCGTATCGATCGGGCGATCCGGACGACACCGCTCACAGGCAAAGGGCGGGCCGCGTTCCGGCGAAGACCGGAGCACGACCCGCCCTCGGCGGCCTCAGACAGGGGAAGGCGTCAGCCCTCCGCACCCTTCTCGGTGTTCTTCTGGTCCATGACCCGTCCCTCACCGGGAGCCAGGGTCGCCAGGATCCGGTCCAGATCCTCCACCGAGGCGAACTCGACGACGATCTTGCCCTTCTTCTGCCCCAGGTCGACCTTCACCCGGGTCTCGAAGCGGTCCGAGAGACGGGAAGCCAGATCCGTGAGCGCGGGCGAGACCCGGCCACCGGCGCGCGGCTTCGTCGGCTTGACCGAACCGGCGGGCTCCTCGGAGCCCATGAGGCTCACGATCTCCTCGACGGTACGCACCGAGAGGCCTTCGGAGACGATCCGGTACGCCAGCTTGTCCTGGGACTCCGGGTCCTCCACACCGAGCAGCGCCCGCGCGTGGCCGGCGGAGAGCACTCCGGCGGCGACCCGGCGCTGCACCGGAGGGGAGAGCCGCAGCAGTCGCAGCGTGTTGGAGATCTGCGGGCGCGAGCGCCCGATCCGCTCCGCGAGCTGGTCATGGGTGCAACCGAAGTCCTTGAGCAGCTGCTCGTAGGCGTGAGCCTCTTCGATCGCGTTCAGCTGGGCACGGTGAAGGTTCTCCAGGAGGGCGTCCAGGAGCATCTTCTCGTCATCGGTGTCCCGGACGATCGCCGGGATCCGCTCAAGACCCGCCTCCTTGGAGGCCCGCAGGCGCCGCTCGCCCATGACGAGCTCGTAGCCCTCGTCGTCGAGCTTGCGCACGACCACGGGCTGGAGGAGGCCGACCTCCTTGATGGAGACGACGAGCTCCGCCAGGGCGTCCTCGTCGAAGACCTCACGCGGCTGGTGCCGGTTGGGAACGATGGCGTCGAGCGGAAGTTCGGTGAAGTAGGCCCCCGCCGGGGGCTCCGGCCGGACCACCGGCTCGGCTTCGTTCCATGCCCGCATCGACTCCGGGGACTGCGCGCTCTGCGGGAGCGTCGCCAGCTTCGCGGCGGCTACCCCTCGGTCCGAGGTCAGCACAGGGGCCGCGCCGGGGGAGGCCACGCCCGCCCCCGCGCCGGCGGCCGGCGTCTGCCGTTCCTGGGGAGCAGCGGGGATCAGCGCACCGAGCCCACGCCCCAATCCCCTACGTCGCTCACTCACTGAATCCCCTCCGACATGCTGCGCTGGTGGTTCTGGTGCCCCATATGGGCGTGCTGCGGGTCGTAGTGCACGGCCGCCCCCCGCAGGGCGATCTCGCGGGCCGCTTCGAGATACGACAGGGCGCCGCTGGAGCCCGGGTCGTAGGTGAGGACCGTCTGCCCGTAGCTCGGGGCTTCCGAGATACGGACGGACCTCGGGATGCTGGTGCGCAGCACCTCTTCCGCGAAGTGGGTGCGCACCTCGTCGGCGACCTGCGAGGCGAGCCTCGTCCGGCCGTCGTACATGGTGAGCAGGATCGTCGAGACATGGAGCACGGGGTTGAGATGCCCCCGCACCAGCTCGACGTTCCGCAGAAGCTGTCCGAGCCCCTCCAGCGCGTAGTACTCGCACTGGATCGGGATCAGCACCTCGGCTCCGGCCACCATGGCATTGACCGTGAGGAGACCGAGCGAGGGCGGGCAGTCGATCAGGATGTAGTCGAGCGGCTGCTCGTAGGCCTGGATCGCCCGCTGCAGGCGGCTCTCACGGGCCACCAGCGAGACCAGCTCGATCTCCGCGCCGGCCAGGTCGATGGTGGCGGGGGCGCAGAAGAGGCCCTCGACATCCATGACGGGCTGCACCACTTCGGAGAGCGGCCTGCTGTCCACGAGGACGTCGTAGATCGAGGGGACCTCGGCATGGTGGTCGATACCGAGTGCCGTGGAGGCGTTGCCCTGGGGGTCCAGGTCGATGACCAGGACACGGGCACCGTGCAGGGCGAGGGACGCGGCAAGGTTGACCGTCGTGGTCGTCTTGCCGACGCCGCCCTTCTGATTGGCGACCACCATCACGCGAGTCTGGGCCGGGCGGGGAAGTCCCTCACCGGCACGACCCAAGGCCTCTACTGCCAGCTGGGCAGCACGACCAATGGGGGTGTCGTCCATCGGGGGCGGTGTTTCACGTGAAACATCCTCCCCCACCGATTCGGTTCGGGGACCGGGGACCGGATCGGTCATCGGTCCCGCGATGTTGGCGTCGGACCGCAAGGATTCACTCTCCTCGGCTTCAGGCTCGCGATGGGGAGAGCCTGCCATGCTTTCGGGGTCGTGAACCAGCGAGGCCGGTGGTTCTGTGGGTGAATCCACCTCTGTGGACATCTCCGTAACCCTCGCGGGTGGGTTCACGCGGGGTCTACGGTCCCGGGGCGTGGCAGCCGCGCGACCGCGGCTGATGATCCCCTGCAGCAGTGAGCGATGTTTCACGTGAAACACCATGCCCCTGCTGCCCGGCCGGGACCGTTCGACACTCCGAAATGGTACGTATGCGACGCTCAGCGGCGTCGACGGGTCTTGCTGGTCCGGGCCGCCTTGGCTCGCTTGGCCGCGAACCGCACACCACCCGGGCTCTCGCCGACCTCCACCCGGACGACCGTGGACAGCGGATCGACGATCCCCTCGCCCACGTGCAGCACCGAGGTCTCCACCACACCGAGACGGGAGAGCGCGGCGCGAGCACCGGTGATCTCCTCCTCCGCGGTGTCGCCCTTGAGTGCCAGCATCTCCCCGTACGGACGCAGCAGGGGGACTCCCCAGCCAGCCAGCCGGTCGAGCGGCGCCACCGCGCGTGCGGTCACCACGTGCACGGGCGTGATCTTGCCGAGCATCTCCTCGGCGCGTCCTCGGACCACGGTCACATGGTCGAGGCCGAGCAGCTCGACGACCTCCTGGAGGAAGTTCGTCCGGCGAAGAAGTGGCTCCAGAAGCGTGATCTTCAGGTCGGGCCGGACCAGCGCCAGGGGGATGCCGGGAAGACCGGCGCCCGAGCCCACGTCGCAGACGGTGACGCCCTGGGGGACGACCTCCGAAAGGACGGCGCAGTTCAGCAGGTGGCGCTCCCACAGCCGCGGGACCTCACGCGGGCCGATCAGACCGCGCTTCACACCCGCGTCCGCGAGGAGCTCCGCGTATCGCACGGCCTCCGGGAAGTACTCACCGAAGACTGTCCGCGCCTGCTCCGGAGCCTCGGGGAGCACCGCTTCCTCCGTCACGGGAACCGTCCTTCCGTACCGCACGCATCGCGTGCGAGCGCACTGTGGTGGCTGACTATCAGGCTGACAAAGATCGGCCCCGCCTGCGAACAGACGGGGCCGACACTACGTGAGGCTTCAGGCCGGGAGCACAACGACGAAGCGCTGCGGCTCCTCGCCCTCGGACTCGCTGCGCAGACCGGCGCCGGCGATCGCGTCGTGCACGACCTTGCGCTCGAACGGCGTCATCGGGTCCAGCTTGACCGGCTGACCGGTGGACTTCACCTCGGCTGCGGCCTTGGCGCCCAGCTCGGCGAGCTCGGCGCGCTTCTTGGCACGGAAACCGGCGATGTCGAGCATCAGGCGGCTGCGGTCACCGGTCTCGCGGTGCACGGCCAGCCGGGTCAGCTCCTGGAGTGCCTCCAGGACCTCACCGTCGCGGCCCACGAGCTTCTGCAGCTCACGGGCAGAGTCGCTGATGATCGAGACCGCGGCCCGGTCCGCCTCGACGTCCATGTCGATGTCGCCGTCGAGGTCGGCGATGTCGAGCAGACCCTCGAGGTAGTCGGCCGCGATCTCACCCTCCTGCTCCAGGCGGGTCAGGGTGTCGCCACCCTCGGCGGCGGCGGAGGTGGTGCCTTCCGTCACGGATGGACTCCTTCTTGCTTCGGCGAGGCTTACTTCTTGGAGGACGGGTGCTTGGGCCGCTGCTGGCCCTTGCGCTGGCCGGACTTGCCCTGGCGGGAGCCTCCGGAGTTGGCGCGGCTCGGACGCGCGGGCTTGTCGCCCTCTGCCTCGTCCTTCGGCTCATCCTTGGCGGCGGTCTTGGCCGGGTCCTGGGGCTTCTTCTCGAGCGAGGTGGTCGGCGCCTCTTCGGCGGCCGGCTCGGAAGCTTCCTCGGTGTCCTTTGCCACGACGTGCTGAGCTGCGGCGGCCTGGCGCTGGGACTTGGTCTGACGCTTGGGCTGCTGGCGCTTGGCGGCGGAACCGCCCTCGGCCTCGGCCACGATCGTGTCGCCCTTGATCACGGTGCCGTCCGCCTGGGCGGCGAAGCCGGCCTTGGTCAGACCCGCGAAGAAGCGGCGCTCGTTGTCATTGCGGTCGCTGCCCTTGGCGACGATCACCTTGACGATGTTCTTCCGGCGACGGCCGCGGACCTCACCGTGCTGCGTGACGCTCTTCAGCAGTCGCTGGAGGTAGGAGTCCTGCGCCTTGCTGCCCGGGGTCGGGTTCTGGTTGATCACGTACATCTGCTGGCCCATGGTCCACACGTTGGTGGTCAGCCAGTAGATGAGGACACCGACGGGGAAGTTGATGCCCATGACGGCGAAGATGACCGGGAAGATGTACATGAGCATCTTCTGCTGCTGCATGTACGGGGTCTTCACCGAGAGGTCGACGTTCTTCATCATCAGCTGTCGCTGGGTGAAGAACTGCGAGGCCGACATCATGACGATCATGATCGCGGTGACGATGCGGACCGAGGTGATCGAGGCGTCGAGCGCGGCGACCTCAGCGGCGCTGTCCGTGAACTTCGAGGCCAGCGGGGCACCGAAGATGTGCGCCTGACGGGCACTGGCCAGCAGCGGCCCGTCGATGACACCGATCTCCTTGCCGGAGGCGATGGCGGAGAGCACGTGGTACAGGGCGAAGAAGAACGGCGACTGGGCAAGGATGGGAAGGCACGAGGAGAGCGGGTTGGTACCCGTCTCCTTGTACAGCTTCATCATCTCTTCGGACTGACGCTGCTTGTCGCTCTTGAAGCGCTCCTGGATCGCCTTCATCTTCGGCTGGAGCGCCTGCATGTTCCGCGTCGACTTGATCTGCTTGACGAACAGCGGGATCAGACAGATACGGATCAGCACCACAAGGGACACGATCGACAAGCCCCAGGCCCAGCCGGTGTCGGGGCCGAAGATCGCCCCGTACACCTTGTGGAACTGGACGATGACCCAGGAAACGGGCCAGGTGATGAAGCTGAACAGACTGGCAATCGTGTCCACTAATCAGGCTCCTTGAGCATTGGGCGAGGTCTCTGCGGCCGGGCTCGTCTCGGCGGTGGACCCGCCCTTGTCGCCGCGCAGCGCGTTCCTCAGCATTTCGTGCCAGCGGGGGCGCTTACGCGCGGGGACATGGTCCACGCCGCCGGGCGACCACGGGTTGCACCGCAGGATGCGCCAGGCGGTCAGGGCTGTGCCCTTGATCGCGCCATGCCGGTCGATGGCCGTGAATCCGTAGTGGGAACACGACGGGTAGTACCGGCAGACGGGCCCCAGAAGAGGGCTGATCGTCCACTGGTACAGCTTGATGAGAGCCAGCAGCGGGTACTTCATCGCGCGCCCCCTCCCAGCAGCCGCTGGAGAGCGGCGTCCAGGTCTCGGGCCAGCTGTGCGTGGTCGGCGTCGCCGGCTCCGGGCAACGCCCGTACGACCACCAGGCTACCGGGGGGCAGCTCGGTGAGGCGGTCGCGGACGAGATGGCGCAGACGACGCTTCACCTGGTTGCGTACGACCGCAACGCCCACGGCCTTGCTCACGACGAAACCCGCACGTGCCGGGGGAGCGCTCTCCCCAGGCGCGTGCGGGTTCGTGTCACCGCTGCGTAGGTGGACGACGAGGAGCGGGCGACCGGCCCGGCGCCCTCGGCGTACCGCGGTTGCGAAGTCCTCGCGCCGCCTCAGCCGATTCTCGGTAGGCAGCACGTCATGACCTGCTTAAGCAGATCAGGCGGACAGCTCAGTGCGACCCTTGGAACGGCGGTTCGCAAGGATGGCTCGGCCGGCACGCGTACGCATCCGCAGGCGGAAGCCGTGGGTCTTGGCGCGACGACGGTTGTTCGGCTGGAAGGTGCGCTTGCTCACTCGGGGGCTCCAGAAATGATTCGTAGATGGCGGGACATCGCCTGGCTGTCACCGTGCGCCCACGAGTAGCTCGCAATACGCCCGAGTGCACCGCTACACGTTCAAAACCGTGATCTTTGCCCATCGGAGGCAGGCGGCAGCAGCCATCGACAACTCGACCTGGTCACGGTACGCGCGGCTACGCCATCCGGTCAAACCGACCTGTCGCCACCCCCCATTGTGCACAGGCTGTGGACAACAACTTGAACCACGTCAGCCGCCCCGACTACCGTGGATGGACTCCACAATCTTTTCCGTTCTGTCCTTACTGTCCTCACGGGTCCGTCCTCACGGACATCGACCCACCGTCCCCGAGAACCACACCATCGTGGGACCTGCGAGAAAGCGTGCCCTGTGGCTGACGTACCTGCTGATCTTGCCGCAGTGTGGCCACGCGTCCTCGAGCATCTCCTCGCCGAGGGTCAGCAAGGGATCGAGCCCAAGGACAAGCAGTGGATCGAGCGCTGCCAGCCCCTGGCCCTGGTCGCCGACACGGCGCTGCTCGCCGTGCCCAACGAATGGGGCAAGCGCGTCCTGGAGGGCCGGCTCGCCCCGCTGATCAGCGAGACCCTCAGCCGTGAGTGCGGCCGCCCGATCCGGATCGCGATCACCGTCGACGACTCCGTCGGCGAGCCGACTCCGCCGGCGCCCCCGGTGCAGCAGTCCCAGCAGCCCCGCTACGACGAGCGCCAGCAGCCCGAGCCGTACGAGAAGTACGACGGCTACGGCCACCGGCCGATGCCCGACGACGGGCTGCCCACCGCGCGCCCGGCCTACCCGGACTACTCGCAGCAGCGCCCGGACCCGGGCGCCTGGCCGCGTACCCAGGAGGACCTGTCCTGGCAGCAGCCCCGGCTGGGCGGCTACCAGGAGCGGGCCCCGTACACCGGCCCCGAGCAGTCCCGACAGTCGCGCTACGACGAGCCGCCCCGCGGCTACGAGCAGCAGCGGCCCGAGCGCGCCGAGCTGCCCGACCCGCAGAACCACGGTGCCCGCCCCGGTCCCCGGCCGGGCGGTCCCGGGGGTGTCCCGGGCGGCGGCCACGGTGCCTCCTCCGGGCAGGGCTCCGGCGCTCCCGGCGAGCAGCACGCGCGGCTGAACCCCAAGTACCTCTTCGACACCTTCGTCATCGGTTCCTCGAACCGCTTCGCGCACGCGGCCGCGGTCGCGGTGGCCGAGGCGCCGGCGAAGGCGTACAACCCGCTCTTCATCTACGGGGAGTCGGGGCTCGGCAAGACCCATCTGCTGCACGCGATCGGGCACTACGCGCGGAGCCTCTACCCGGGCACGCGCGTGCGGTACGTGAGCTCCGAGGAGTTCACGAACGAGTTCATCAACTCGATCCGTGACGGCAAGGGCGATGCCTTCCGCAAGCGCTACCGCGATGTGGACATCCTGCTCGTCGACGACATCCAGTTCCTCGCGAGCAAGGAGTCGACGCAGGAGGAGTTCTTCCACACCTTCAACACCCTGCACAACGCGAACAAGCAGATCGTGCTCTCCTCGGACCGGCCGCCCAAGCAGCTGGTGACCCTGGAGGACCGGCTCCGCAACCGCTTCGAGTGGGGCCTCACCACCGATGTGCAGCCGCCCGAGCTGGAGACGCGCATCGCGATCCTCCGCAAGAAGGCGGTGCAGGAGCAGCTCAACGCCCCGCCGGAGGTGCTGGAGTTCATCGCGTCCCGGATCTCGCGGAACATCCGTGAGCTGGAGGGCGCGCTGATCCGGGTGACGGCCTTCGCGAGCCTCAACCGGCAGCCGGTGGACCTCGGGCTCACCGAGATCGTCCTGAAGGACCTGATCCCGGGCGGCGAGGACTCGTCCCCGGAGATCACGGCACCGGCGATCATGGCGGCGACGGCCGACTACTTCGGTCTGACGGTGGAGGACCTCTGCGGATCCTCGCGCAGCCGCGTCCTGGTGACGGCCCGGCAGATCGCCATGTATCTGTGCCGCGAGCTCACGGATCTGTCGCTGCCGAAGATCGGCGCGCAGTTCGGCGGCCGTGACCATACGACGGTGATGCACGCGGACCGCAAGATCCGGGCCCTGATGGCGGAGCGGCGCTCCATCTACAACCAGGTCACCGAGCTCACCAACCGCATCAAGAACGGCTGACGGCCGACCGACATCCGGCCGGCGGACGGCCGCAGCCGACCCCCTGCAAGGGCGCCCCGGGACACCTCCCGAGGCGCCCTTCGGCGTTACCCCAGGACTTCGCGGGGGCTCCTGAGGCCCTCCTGGAACTCTGCTGAAGTTCCCCTGAAGCCGTCGTAAGGCCGTCCACAGGACGTTCCGGAGCCCTTCCCGGACCCTCCGGAAGGGGTCGAAGAACCCTCCCGAAGCCCTCCCGAAGGCATCCCGAAGCGCTCGCGACCGCCGGCCGGGGCCTCGTCCGGGGGACGAGCTGTTCGATTACTCCGTTCCGGTGGCGGGTTCTCCACAGATTGGGGGATGATCTCCCGTCCACAGGGTGGGGACTGTCGAGTTATCCGGATCGTGTCCACAGGCTGGACTGCTGACAGATCATCACCCCAGGTCAGCCCCTTGTGGAATTGTTGGTAAAAGATCTCCACAGGCTGTGGACAAAACTTTCGTCCACAGGAGGCCTCGAAGGTTGTCCACCGGCTGCCCACAGGGCAGGGTCCGTTGCCCACAGCTTCTCCACACCCCTGTCCACTGTTCGGCAACGAATCGCCCCCTCTCACCGCGTCGAGTGAAAGCCGTCACACCAAGGAGGACGGTTGGGCTGTGGGGAACGTGGGTAAAGCTGGGGACAGCGCTGGGGAGAACTCCCCATGGCCTGTGCATCGGGTGTGCAGAACTTTTGGGTGTCCACAGAGAACCCCAGTTGTCCACCGGCTCCACCCACAGGCGCAGTGGACAAAAAACCGGGCCTGACCTGCGAAAACGACGTTATCCACCGTTTCCACAGGCCCTACTACTACTCCCACTTAGAGTTAGCTAGGAATCCGCTTCGAAGTGGGGCCTGTGCACAACTCGGCGCCGGAGCTCCGACGCGCTCTTGTCGCGACTTGACCCCGAGCAGCACCGAGTGTCCGCGGCGTACGTCAGACTGGTTCCCGCAGTCGACGAAGAGCCAGCAACAAGCAGGAGGCGGTTCCGGTGAAGATCCGGGTGGAGCGCGACGTACTTGCCGAGGCGGTGGCCTGGGTGGCCCGCAGCCTCCCGGCCCGTCCGCCGGCCCCCGTGCTCGCTGGCCTTCTGTTGAAGGCCGAGGACGGCGCGCTGAGCTTCTCGAGCTTCGACTACGAGGTCTCGGCCCGTGTCTCCGTCGAGGCGGAGGTCGAGGAGGACGGCACCGTCCTGGTCTCCGGTCGGCTGCTCGCCGACATCTGCCGCGCCCTCCCCAACCGCCCGGTGGAGATTTCCACAGACGGTGTACGGGCGACCGTGGTCTGCGGCTCCTCCCGCTTCACCCTCCACACCCTGCCTGTGGAGGAGTACCCGGCGCTGCCGGAGATGCCCACCGCGACCGGCACCGTCCCCGGTGAGGTCTTCGCCTCCGCCGCCGCGCAGGTGGCCATCGCCGCCGGCCGTGACGACACGCTGCCCGTGCTCACCGGTGTGCGCATCGAGATCGAGGGCGACACGGTCACCCTGGCCTCCACCGACCGCTACCGCTTCGCGGTCCGCGAGTTCCTGTGGAAGCCGGAGTCCCCGGACGCCTCCGCGGTCGCCCTGGTGCCCGCGAAGACCCTCCTGGACACCGCCAAGGCGCTCACGAGCGGCGACACGGTCACCCTGGCGCTCTCCGGCTCCGGCAAGGGCGAGGGCCTCATCGGCTTCGAGGGCGCGGGCCGCCGCACCACCACCCGCCTGCTCGAGGGCGACCTGCCGAAGTACCGGACGCTCTTTCCCACCGAGTTCAACTCGGTCGCGGTGATCGAGACCGCGCCCTTCGTCGAGGCCGTCAAGCGCGTGGCCCTGGTGGCCGAGCGCAACACCCCTGTCCGGCTGAGCTTCGAGCAGGGCGTGCTGATCCTTGAGGCGGGCTCCAGCGACGACGCACAGGCTGTGGAGCGCGTCGACGCGCAGCTGGAGGGCGACGACATCTCGATCGCCTTCAACCCGACCTTCCTGCTGGACGGCCTGAGCGCGATCGACTCCCCGGTCGCCCAGCTCTCCTTCACGACCTCCACCAAGCCGGCGCTGCTGAGCGGCAAGCCCGCGCTCGACGCCGAGGCGGACGAGGCCTACAAGTACCTGATCATGCCGGTTCGCCTGAGCGGCTGACCGTTCATGGGCGGGCGTCGACTGAGCGGCTGACCCCACAGGTGTGCACCGGGGTCCGGGCGTAGGCTCGGACCCGGGTAAACCGCACACGACGCTTAAGGAATCTCTGATGGAGCTCGGTCTCGTCGGTCTCGGCAAGATGGGCGGCAACATGCGTGAGCGCATCCGCCGCGCAGGCCACACCGTCATCGGATACGACCGCAACCCGGACCTCGCCGATGTCCACAGCCTGGAAGAGCTTGTGGGCAAGCTCAAGGGTCCGCGCGTCGTGTGGGTCATGGTTCCGGCCGGTGCCGCGACCCAGTCCACCATCGACGAGCTGGCCGACCTGCTCTCCCCCGGTGACATCGTCGTGGACGGCGGGAACTCGCGCTGGACCGACGACGAGAAGCACGCCGAGGAGCTGGCGGCCAAGGGCATCGGTTTCGTCGACTGCGGCGTCTCCGGCGGTGTCTGGGGCCTGGAGAACGGCTACGCGCTGATGTACGGCGGCTCCGCCGAGGACGTGGCGAGGGTCCAGCCGATCTTCGACGCGCTCAAGCCCGAGGGCGAGTTCGGCTCGGTCCACGCGGGCAAGGTCGGCGCCGGTCACTTCGCGAAGATGGTCCACAACGGCATCGAGTACGCGATGATGCAGGCCTACGCCGAGGGCTGGGAGCTCCTGGAGAAGGTCGACTCCGTCACCGATGTGCGTGAGGTCTTCCGCTCCTGGCAGGAGGGAACGGTCATCCGTTCCTGGCTGCTCGACCTCGCGGTGAACGCCCTGGACGAGGACGAGCACCTGGACCAGCTGCGCGGCTACGCGTCGGACTCCGGCGAGGGCCGGTGGACGGTCGAGGCCGCCATCGACAACGCCGTACCGCTGCCGGCGATCACCGCCTCGCTGTTCGCGCGGTTCGCCTCCCGCCAGGACGACTCCCCGCAGATGAAGATGATCGCCGCGCTGCGCAACCAGTTCGGTGGCCACGCGGTCGAGACGAAGAAGTAATCCACAGGCTGTGCACCCCGCGGTGCACAGCCGCCGGGGGAAGAAGGTCGGCGCCCAACCATGCACGTCACGCATCTGTCGCTGGCCGACTTCCGCTCCTACGCCCGGGTCGAGGTCCCGCTCGACCCGGGCGTCACCGCCTTCGTGGGCGCCAACGGCCAGGGCAAGACCAATCTGGTCGAGGCCGTCGGCTATCTCGCGACTCTCTCCAGCCACCGCGTCGCCTCCGACGCCCCGCTTGTCCGGATGGGGGCTGAGCGCGCGGTCATCCGCGCCGCCGTCACCCAGGGCGAACGCTCCCAGCTGATCGAGCTCGAACTCAATCCGGGCCGGGCCAACCGTGCCCGTATCAACAGGTCCTCGCAGGTCAGACCGCGTGACGTGCTGGGGATCGTACGGACCGTGCTGTTCGCGCCCGAGGACCTCGCCCTGGTGAAGGGCGACCCCGGCGAGCGCCGGCGCTTCCTCGACGAGCTGATCACGGCGCGCACGCCGCGCATGGCGGGCGTGCGCTCCGACTACGAGCGCGTGCTCAAGCAGCGCAACACGCTCCTGAAGTCGGCGGCCATGGCACGGCGGCACGGCGGCCGCGGCATGGACCTGTCCACCCTCGACGTCTGGGACCAGCACCTGGCGCGGACCGGCGCCGAGCTGCTCGCGCAGCGGCTCGATCTGATCGCCGTACTGCAGCCGCTCGCCGACAAGGCGTACGAGCAGCTCGCACCCGGCGGCGGACCGATTCTGCTGGAGTACCGGCCCTCCGCGCCGGGCACCGGACACACCCGCGAGGAGCTGTACGAACAGCTGATCGCCGCGCTGGCCGAGGTGCGCAAGCAGGAGATCGAACGGGGTGTCACCCTCGTCGGCCCCCACCGCGACGAGCTGCTGCTCAAGCTCGGTGAGCTGCCGGCGAAGGGGTACGCCAGCCACGGCGAGTCCTGGTCGTACGCGCTGGCGCTGCGGCTCGCCTCGTACGACCTGCTGCGGTCCGAGGGCAACGAGCCCGTCCTCGTCCTCGACGACGTCTTCGCCGAGTTGGACGCGCGGCGGCGGGAGCGGCTCGCGGAGCTGGTGGCCGGCGGCGAGCAGGTCCTGGTGACGGCCGCCGTGGACGACGACGTACCGGGTGTCCTCGCGGGGACGCGGTACGAGGTGGCCGGAGGGACGGTGGAGCGGGTATGAGCGAGGAAAACCTTCCCCAGCCTGTGGATACTTCTTCGCCCTCGGGGCCTTCCGCGCCGTCGGTGCCCGAACCCTCGGGTGTGGATCTCGCGCGGGTCGCGCTGCGCGCCGCCAAGGAACAGGCGAAGGCCAAGGGCGCTGCCGCCCAGCAGAAGAAGCAGGCCCGGCGCGGGGGCGGCCTGCGCTCCGGCGCGCGCGCCGACGGGCGCGACCCGATGGCGCTCGGCGCCGCGATCAACCGGCTCATCACCGAGCGGGGCTGGGAGACGCCGGCCGCGGTCGGCGGGGTCATGGGCCGCTGGCCGCAGATCGTCGGCGAGGACCTGGCCAAGCACTGCGTACCGCTGAAGTTCGACGACGAGCCGGACGCACGGGTGCTGACGGTGCAGTGCGACTCGACGGCCTGGGCGACGCAGCTGCGACTGCTCGCGCCGACGCTCGTCGCGCGGCTCAACGAGGACCTCGGCCACGGGACCGTGCGGATGATCAAGGTGCTCGGGCCGGGGGCGCCGCGGCGGGGGTACGGGCCGTTGCGGGCGCCGGGGTCCGTGGGGCCCGGAGACACGTACGGCTAGGGCGCCGGGCGGCCTCGGTTTCTTGGCGCGGGCCACGTGCGTGGTCGCTGCGGCGGGTCCCGGTGGTGCTGGTCACAGCAGAGGGGCGCCGCGCTGGTGGTGCTGTGCCCACCCTCCCCCAGGCTCCGTCCGGGGGACCCCCACGCCTTGCGGAACGTATGCCCACAACGGGGGCGGCGGGCGTGTCCGCGACGGGGGCGGCGGCGGTGCCCACACCGCGCTACGGGTCGAAGCGCTGGGTGGCCGTCAGAGGGCTCTGAAGCCCCTGTCCGGATATGGGGAGTCGTTTGGCTCCCGCTCAGGGCGGCACATGCGGACTCAGGCACCGGCAAACCCCCATGAGTGTCGGCGCTACCGGTAGACTGGGAGACAATCCCGCCACCCTGCGGAACAAGTCGAACGACGCAGCCGCTCCCGTATGCCCGGAGAACGGCCTGTGCTGTGCCAGAAAGGGCGCTTCGTGGCCGATTCCGGCGACCCCAACGAGAACAACCAGTACACCGCCAGCAACATCCAGGTCCTCGAAGGCCTGGATGCCGTGCGCAAGCGCCCTGGCATGTACATCGGCTCGACCGGCGAGCGCGGTCTGCACCACATGGTGCAGGAGGTCGTCGACAACTCGGTCGACGAAGCCCTGGCCGGCCACGCCGACACCATCGACGTGACGATCCTGGCCGACGGCGCCGTGCGCGTCATCGACAACGGCCGTGGCATCCCGGTCGGCATCGTGGCCTCCGAGGGCAAGCCGGCCGTCGAGGTCGTGCTCACCGTGCTGCACGCGGGCGGCAAGTTCGGCGGCGGCGGCTACGCCGTCTCCGGCGGTCTGCACGGTGTCGGTGTGTCGGTCGTGAACGCCCTGTCCACCAAGGTCTCCGTCGAGATCAAGACGGACGGCCACCGCTGGACTCAGGACTACAAGATGGGCGCCCCGACCGCGCCCCTCGCGCAGCACGAGGCGACCGACGAGACCGGCACCTCGGTCACGTTCTGGGCCGACCCGGACATCTTCGAGACGACCGAGTACTCCTTCGAGACGCTCTCGCGCCGCTTCCAGGAGATGGCCTTCCTCAACAAGGGCCTGACGATCACGCTCACCGACGAGCGCGAGTCCGCCAAGGCCACGGTCGGTGCCGACGACCCGGACGCCGAGGCGGCCGCCGAGCCGGCCGCGCGCACGGTGAAGTACCACTACGAGGGCGGCATCGTCGACTTCGTGAAGTACCTCAACTCGCGCAAGGGCGAGCTGGTCCACCCGACCGTCATCGACCTGGAGGCGGAGGACAAGGACAAGGCCCTGTCCCTCGAGGTCGCGATGCAGTGGAACAGCGGCTACAGCGAGGGCGTCTACTCCTTCGCCAACATCATCCACACCCATGAGGGCGGCACGCACGAGGAGGGCTTCCGTGCGGCGCTGACCTCGCTGATCAACAAGTACGCGCGCGACAAGAAGCTGCTCCGCGAGAAGGACGACAACCTCACGGGCGACGACATCCGCGAGGGTCTGACGGCGATCATCTCGGTCAAGCTGAGCGAGCCGCAGTTCGAGGGCCAGACCAAGACCAAGCTGGGCAACACGGAGGCGAAGACCTTCGTCCAGAAGGCGGTCTACGAGCACCTCAACGACTGGCTGGACCGCAACCCGGTCGAGGCCGCGGACATCATCCGCAAGTCGATCCAGGCCGCCACCGCGCGCGTGGCCGCCCGCAAGGCGCGCGACCTGACCCGCCGCAAGGGCCTGCTGGAGTCGGCGTCGCTGCCGGGCAAGCTGTCCGACTGCCAGTCGAACGACCCGGCCAAGTGCGAGATCTTCATCGTCGAGGGTGACTCCGCCGGCGGCTCGGCCAAGTCCGGCCGTAACCCGATGTACCAGGCCATCCTGCCGATCCGCGGCAAGATCCTGAACGTCGAGAAGGCCCGGATCGACAAGATCCTGCAGAACACCGAGGTCCAGGCGCTCATCTCGGCCTTCGGCACCGGTGTGCACGAGGACTTCGACATCGAGAAGCTCCGCTATCACAAGATCATCCTGATGGCGGACGCCGACGTCGACGGCCAGCACATCAACACCCTGCTGCTGACCTTCCTCTTCCGCTTCATGCGGCCGCTGGTCGAGGCCGGTCACGTGTACCTCTCCCGCCCGCCGCTCTACAAGATCAAGTGGGGCCGGGACGACTTCGAGTACGCGTACTCGGACCGCGAGCGGGACGCGCTCGTCGAGCTGGGCAAGCAGAGCGGCAAGCGCATCAAGGAAGACTCGATCCAGCGCTTCAAGGGTCTCGGTGAGATGAACGCCGAGGAGCTGCGCGTCACCACCATGGACGTCGAGCACCGCGTCCTCGGCCAGGTCACCCTGGACGACGCCGCCCAGGCCGACGACCTGTTCTCGGTCCTGATGGGCGAGGACGTCGAGGCACGCCGCTCGTTCATCCAGCGCAACGCCAAGGACGTTCGCTTCCTCGACATCTGAGTCGGTCTCAGCTGACCGTACGAAAGGACTGACGACCAGCAATGGCCGACGAAAACACCCCGACCGGGACCACCGAAGAAGAGCCCGTCCTGCGCATCGAGCCCGTCGGGCTCGAGACCGAGATGCAGCGCTCGTACCTCGACTACGCGATGTCCGTCATCGTGTCCCGCGCGCTGCCCGACGTACGGGACGGCCTCAAGCCCGTCCACCGTCGCGTGCTGTACGCGATGTACGACGGCGGCTACCGGCCCGAGAAGGGCTTCTACAAGTGCGCCCGCGTCGTCGGTGACGTCATGGGTACGTACCACCCGCACGGCGACTCCTCGATCTACGACGCGCTCGTCCGCCTCGCCCAGCCCTGGTCGATGCGGATGCCGCTCGTCGACTCCAACGGCAACTTCGGCTCCCCGGGCAACGACCCGGCCGCCGCCATGCGTTACACCGAGTGCAAGCTCATGACGCTGTCGATGGAGATGCTCCGGGACATCGACGAGGAGACCGTCGACTTCCAGGACAACTACGACGGCCGCAACCAGGAGCCGACGGTCCTGCCGGCCCGCTTCCCGAACCTGCTGATCAACGGCAGCGCCGGCATCGCGGTGGGCATGGCGACCAACATCCCGCCGCACAACCTCCGCGAGGTCGCGGCCGGTGCGCAGTGGGCGCTCGAACACCCCGACGCCAGCCACGAGGAGCTCCTCGACGCGCTGATCGAGCGGATCAAGGGCCCGGACTTCCCGACCGGCGCGCTCGTCGTCGGCCGCAAGGGCATCGAGGAGGCGTACCGCACCGGCCGTGGCTCGATCACGATGCGCGCGGTCGTCGAGGTCGAGGAGATCCAGAACCGCCAGTGCCTGGTGGTCACGGAACTGCCGTACCAGACCAACCCGGACAACCTCGCGCAGAAGATCGCCGACCTGGTGAAGGACGGCAAGGTCGGCGGCATCGCCGACGTCCGCGACGAGACCTCGTCCCGGACCGGCCAGCGCCTGGTCATCGTGCTCAAGCGCGACGCCGTCGCCAAGGTCGTCCTCAACAACCTGTACAAGCACACCGATCTGCAGACGAACTTCGGCGCGAACATGCTGGCGCTCGTCGACGGCGTGCCGCGCACCCTCTCGCTCGACGCGTTCATCCGCCACTGGGTGACGCACCAGATCGAGGTCATCGTCCGCCGGACGAAGTTCCGGCTGCGCAAGGCCGAGGAGCGCGCCCACATCCTGCGCGGTCTGCTCAAGGCGCTCGACGCGATCGACGAGGTCATCGCGCTCATCCGGCGCAGCGACACGGTCGAGGTCGCCCGCGGCGGCCTGATGGACCTGCTCCAGATCGACGAGATCCAGGCCAACGCGATCCTGGAGATGCAGCTCCGCCGGCTCGCCGCCCTGGAGCGCCAGAAGATCGTCGCCGAGCACGACGAACTCCAGGCGAAGATCAACGAGTACAACGCGATCCTGGCCTCGCCGGAGCGCCAGCGTGCGATCGTCAGCGAGGAACTGGCCGCGCTCGTCGAGAAGTTCGGCGACGACCGCAGGTCCAAGCTCGTGCCCTTCGACGGTGACATGTCCATCGAGGACCTGATCGCCGAGGAGGACATCGTCGTCACCATCTCGCGCGGTGGCTACGTGAAGCGGACGAAGACCGAGGACTACCGCTCGCAGAAGCGCGGCGGCAAGGGCGTGCGCGGCACGAAGCTGAAGCAGGACGACATCGTCGACCACTTCTTCGTCTCCACGACCCACCACTGGCTGCTCTTCTTCACCAACAAGGGCCGGGTCTACCGCGTCAAGGCGTACGAGCTGCCCGACGCCGGGCGGGACGCGCGTGGCCAGCACGTGGCCAACCTGCTCGCCTTCCAGCCGGACGAGCAGATCGCCCAGATCCTGGCGATCCGCGACTACGAGGCCGCGCCCTACCTGGTGCTCGCCACCAAGGCCGGTCTGGTCAAGAAGACCGCGCTGAAGGACTACGACTCGCCGCGTTCCGGCGGTGTCATCGCGATCAACCTTCGCGAGACGGACAACGGCGCCGCGGGCATCGCCGACGAGCTGATCGGTGCCGAGCTGGTCTCGGCCGAGGACGATCTGCTGCTCATCAGCAAGAAGGCGCAGTCGATCCGCTTCACCGCCACCGACGACGCGCTGCGTCCGATGGGACGTGCCACATCGGGCGTCAAGGGGATGAGTTTCCGCGCGGACGACGAACTGCTCTCGATGAATGTCGTCCGGCCCGGTACGTTCGTCTTCACCGCGACCGACGGCGGGTACGCGAAGCGCACCCCCGTCGACGAGTACCGCGTCCAGGGCCGTGGCGGCCTCGGTATCAAGGCCGCCAAGATCGTGGAGGACCGTGGTTCGCTCGTGGGCGCGCTGGTGGTCGAGGAGACGGACGAGATCCTCGCCATCACGCTGTCCGGCGGTGTGATTCGTACGCGAGTCAACGAAGTCAGGGAGACCGGCCGTGACACCATGGGCGTCCAGCTGATCAACCTGGGCAAGCGTGATGCCGTCGTCGGCATCGCACGGAACGCCGAGGCCGGCGGCGAGGACGAGGACATCGACGACGCCGAGGGCGCCGTGGAGGCGTCCGAGGTGGCGGCGGTCGAGACCGTCGTGGTCGAGACCGAGGCAGTCGAGGGCACGGAGCCCTCGGCCGGGGAGCACGAGGAGTAAGAGCGTGAGTGGAGCCACGGGCGCCGCATCGGCGGCCGCCGGAGCTTCTGCTGGTGCTGGAGCGAACGGCGCCCGTGGCCCCGCCACGGACTCCCAGGGGGTTGCGGTGACGGACACTCGGGGGCAGCAGCCCTCGTACGAGAGCTACAACGGGCCGCTGCCCGGCGAGCGCACGGGTGCGCAGCAGCCGGGCACGCCCTACCACCCGCCGCAGGCGTACGGCGCTCCGGCGTCGGGCGGCACGGCGGGCGGTACGGCCGGTGCGGTGCGCCGGCCGCGTACCGGGGCGCGCACGACGCCCCGTACGCGCAAGGCGCGGCTGCGGGTGGCCAAGGCCGACCCGTGGTCGGTGATGAAGGTGAGCTTCCTGCTCTCCATCGCACTGGGCATCTGCACGATCGTCGCCGCGGCGGTGCTGTGGATGGTCATGGACGCCATGGGCGTCTTCTCGACGGTCGGCGGCACGATCAGCGAGGCCACGGGCTCGAACGAGTCCAACGGCTTCGACCTGCAGTCGTTCCTGTCGCTGCCGCGGGTGCTGATGTTCACCTCGGTGATCGCCGTGATCGACGTGGTCCTGATGACCGCTCTGGCGACCCTGGGCGCGTTCATCTACAACCTGTCGGCCGGCTTCGTGGGTGGCGTGGAGCTCACGCTCGCCGAGGACGAGTAGGACGCGCGGGGCCGGTCCGGGAACGGATTTTGGGACTGGCCCCCACGTGCGCTAATCTTCAGGAGTCAGCGCGCGGGACACACACCGCAAGCGCGGCGGGGCTATAGCTCAGTTGGTTAGAGCGCATCCCTGATAAGGATGAGGCCACAGGTTCAAATCCTGTTAGCCCCACAGTGTCGATCGACCCGGACGGTTACTCCGTCCGGGTCGATCTGTTTTCCCAGGGACGTTGGAAGGTTTGAACCTCGTACAGGTCACCGATCGGTATCGGTCGATGTGTAGAGTGGGCGTCAGATGTCTCCTACGTCAACGAAAGACGAGGTCGCGCGGTGAAGAAGCTTCTCCTGGTCGCACTGGCCGCCATCGGCGGGCTCCTCGTGTACCGCCAGATCCAGGCGGATCGCGCCGAGCAGGATCTGTGGACGGAGGCGACCGACTCCGTGCCCGCAGGTTCGGGTGTCTGAGACACACATTCTGTGGGTGAGGCCCCGGCCGCGCGTGAGCGCGGCCGGGGTTTCGCTGTTCCAGGACCGTGACACGGGCTTCCTTGAGTTCGCCTGAGCAAATCGCTAACTTGCTTAAGCAAAGTTGAGTGATCGCGAACAAGGGGGACGGTCATGAGAGTTCGACGAGGAACGGCCGGGGGCGTGGTCGCCGGACTGCTCGCCCTGCTGCTCGTACCCGCTCCGGCGGCGGTGGCGGAAACCACGGAGGACCCGGGCGGGGGCAGCCTCGTCATGGTGCTCGACTCCTCCGGTTCCATGGCCGAACCGGTGGGCGGCGGCGAGGACTCCGGACGTACGAGGATGGCGGCGGCCCGTGACGCGGTCGGGACCGTCGTCGACGGCCTCCCCGACGGCTATCCCACCGGACTGCGCGTGTACGGCGCCGACCGGACCAGTGGCTGCACCGACACCCGGCTCGCGAAGCCGGTCGCCCCGCTCGACAGGGCCGGCCTCAAAGCGGCCGTCGCCGCCCTCACTCCCAGGGGTGACACCCCCATCGGGCTCTCGCTGAGGAAGGCCGCCGAGGACCTGCCCGAGCCGGCCCCCGGAGCCATCACGACCCGCACGATCCTGCTGATCTCGGACGGCGAGGACACCTGCGGCACCCCGCAGCCCTGCGAGGTCGCGGCGGAGCTCGCCCGCCAGGGCATCGGGCTGCGCATCGACACCGTCGGCTTCCAGGTGAAGGGCAAGGCCCGGGAACAGCTGGAGTGCGTCGCCGAGGCCGGGAACGGCCGCTACTACGACGCGCCCGACGCCGACGCGCTCGCCCGGCAGCTCCAGCGGGCCGCCCGCCTCTCCGCGGACGGCTACCGGCTGCGCGGCACCCGGGTGGAGGGGACACCGGCCAGGGACGGCGCCCCGAAGATCGCCCCCGGGCAGTACCTCGACACCATCGGACCCGGCGAGCGGCGCTACTACGCGGTCGACCTGGACTCCGCCTCCACCGCGAACTTCGCGGCCACCGCCGTACCCCAGCCCGGCGCGGCCGTGGACACCGTCGACAAGCTGGCCACCAGCCTCGTCTGGGTCTCCGGCGTCGGTGACGAGGGCAACTGCGCGACGAAGACCGAGATCTTCCACCAGGACGAGGGCGCGGTCCCGCTGACCTCGGCCGTCTCCCGCATCCCCACCGAGACGCGGTACTCCACCTGCGACAAGGCCGGCCGCTACTGGCTGGCCGTCGAGCGGGAGAGCAAGCCGGAGTCCGACGCGGCCCGCTGGCCCCTGGAGCTCGTCTTCGGCAGGGAGGAGCCGCTGCCCGCCGGGGCGGTCCCGGCCCAGTCGCAGCCCGAGTACGGGGCCGGCGGCCCGAAGGCCCCCCTGCCCACCGGCGACCCCAAGGACGTCCGGGGCGGCACCGGCTTCAACGACGCCGAGGAGCTCGGCCCGGGCGTCTGGCGCGACCGGCTGCTGCCCGCCCAGACCCTCTGGTACAAGGTGCCGCTCGGCTGGGGACAGCAGCTCCGCTACGACGTCGACTTCGCCAACGAGCCGACCGTCAGGGGCCCGGGCTCCCCGGCCATGTCGTACGGCGGCACCGAGGTCTACACCCCGGCCCGGCACCCGGTCGGCACCGGCACCGGGGTCTTCACCTCGCAGACCACGTACACCGGGCACCCGGCCTCGCTGCGGATGGGCACGGTCCCGGTCGCCTGGACCAACCGCTACGAGGCCGACCCGAACGTCATCCCCGTGCACACGCCCGGCGGCCACTACATCGCCGTCACCCTCGGCGCCGACGCGGCCGGGCTCGCCCGCAACCCGGAGATCGCCGTCGTCCTCCGGATCGCCGTCCTCGGCGAGGAAAAGGCCGGACCCGAGCACCACGCGCGCGCGACGGCCCCCGCGAAGCCGGACGAATCCACCACGCGGGCGGACACCGGAGGTACGGGCGGGGCAGGATGGACCGGCACCACGGCCGTCGCGGTGGGCGGCGGGGCGCTCGTGCTGCTCGCCGGGGTGCTGATCGCCCTCGGGCGGGCGCGGCGCAGGGCAGGAACGGACGGGAGAAACGCGTGAACACGCAGGCCGGGAGGCGGACCGGGATCGGCCGGAGGGCGGGAGCCCTGATCGCGGCGGTCGCCGCGGTGGGCGCGGTGACGGCACTGCCCGTCCAGGCCCGCGCGGCCGACGCGGCCGAGGGGTCGGCGGTACCGCCGTACGCCTTCGACGGCTCCGCCCAGCGGATCCAGGGCGCCGCCTCCAGCCTGGACGCGAAGGCCCTGAAGACCGGGCAGACGTACCGGGACACCCTCAAGAAGGACGGCAAGGTCTACTACCGGGTCGACCTCGACACGAAGCGGAACGCGTACGTGTCCGTCGTCGCCGTCCCCAAGCCCGGCGGCAAGGTCGAGTACGGCGACGGCTTCAAGGTCAGCATCCAGGACACCACCGGAGCCGAGTGCGGCTACCAGGAGGTCAACTTCGGCTCCGGGACCTACACCCGGCCGCTCGCCGCCTACGCCCGCCGGATCATCGACCCGGAGTCCTCCACCTGCCAGAAGGAGGGCGCCCACTACGTGCTCGTCGAGCGCGAGTCGGCGGCGGTCTCCACCCCGGACGACTGGGAACTGGAACTCCGGCACGTGACCGAGCCCCTCCTCAAGAAGGCGGGCCCCACCGCGCTCCCCGAGACCTGGGCGTCGGCCACGCCCGCGCCGCCGGCCGGAGGCCAGCAGAACAGGCAGGGCGGCGCCGGATTCCACGACGCCGTCTCGCTGCGGGAGGGCGAGTGGCGGGCCGACATCCGGCCCGGCCAGACGCTCTTCTACCGGGTGCCCGTCGACTGGGGGCAGCAGCTCTTCGCCAGCGCCGAACTGGGCAGCGGCGCCGAGGGCGACTCCGTGAGCAACGCGCTCACCCTCTCGCTCGACAACCCGGCCCTCGGCTTCGTCGACATGAACACGGTCAGCTACGACGGGGAGCCCGCGACGCTGGCACTCGACCCGCATCGGCCGGTGGCCCACGAGAACCGTCACACCTACGACACCGCCACCAGCGGCATGGGCTTCGCCGGCTGGTACTACCTGTCGGCCACGCTCAGCCCGGAAGTCGCCAAGGAGTACGGGGACAAGACGGTCCCGCTGACCCTGCGGGTCTCCGTGCGGGGCGCCGCGAAGCCGGGGCCCGGCTACGACGGTGACCCCGGGCCGTTCACCGTGACCGCCGACGACAAGGAGGCGGCGGCGAACGGCGCCTCCGGGGCGCAGGCGGCGGGAAGCGACTCCATGCGGGTCGTCGCGGCGGCCGGCATCGGCAGCGGCACGGTGCTGCTGCTGGGGCTCGGCGCGTGGACGCTGATGGCGCGGCGGCGGGCGGCCTAGAACTCGCGGGCGGCCCGGAACTCTCGGTCGACGGGTGGCTCAGGTCTGGGCGAGGGCCCAGAAGCCGACCGCGAAGCAGACCAGTGCGAGCAGCAGGACCGGGATCGTCACCTTCGGGGGCGGTCCCGGTCGGCGTACGGGGCCGGGGGCGTCCGCCGGGGCGGGCACGGGGGCGGTGTGCTGCCCGGGAACCTGAACGGGGTGAGCGGTGTATGGATGAGTAGGGGCTTGTCCGTACGGCACCGCCGCGGTGGGGGTCTGTTCGAAGGAGGGGGTCGGATGCGTGACCGGCGGGGGCAGGTGGAAGCTGCCCGTCTCGGAGGCCGCGGGCACCGGCGCGGCAGCCGGGACCTGGGCGGCGAGCGGGGCCGTGCCCGGGGTGGCCGGATGCTGGGGCTGGTAGTGCGGCTGTGGGGGCTGCTGCCGGGGCGGTACGGGCGTGGGGGCGGGCGTCGGTACGGACCCGGGTGCGGCGGCCGTGGAGGCGCCCTGGGCGGCTGTGGCGGGGTCGCCGGCGAAGCCGGTGGGGGCGGCGGGGCCGGCGGGTCCCGCAGGGCCCTCGGGGCCGAAGCCGGACGGCAGGGGCCCGAGTTGGTCGAAGATCTCGACCGGCTCCTCGTCGGGACGCGGCTCGGGCAGCATGTCGACGGCGGCGGTCAGCGCCTTGCGCGCACCTGTGGCCGTCCGGAAGCGGGCCTGCGGGTCGGGCTGGAGCAGCCCGGCGAGCACCTGCCACAGGGGTTCCGGGATGCCCTCGGGAGCGCCGGGAGTGCCGTGCGCGAGGAAGTGCTCGACCAGGGCCTGCGAGTCCGGCTTGCGGCCCTGGAGCAGATAGAGGGCGACCAGGCCGACGGCGAAGAGGTCGGCGGTGAAGTCCGGCTCGGCGCCCAGGAGCTGCTCGGGCGCGAAGTACCCGGGCGTGCCCACGACGTAGTTGGTCTCGGTGAGACGCGGCTCGCCCTTGCGCATGGAGATGCCGAAGTCGGAGAGCCGCAGATGCGGCCGCCCGGTGCCGGTGACGTCCATGAGGATGTTCGCGGGCTTGATGTCACGGTGCACGACCCCCTCGGCGTGCACCGTGGCCAGTCCCGAGAGCAGCTGGTCGAGCAGGATGCAGACGAATCGGGGCGGCAGCGGGCCGTAGTCCCCGATGACATGGGCCAGAGAGCCGCCGGCGACCAGGTCCATGGTGAACAGGACCTTGTCGTCGTCGGCGGCCCAGCTGGCCGGCGCGAGGACGTGCGGATGGTCGATCCGCAGCGCCTGCTCGCGCACGAAGCGGAGCAGCGTGTGCGCGTCGCTCTGCAGAAGCACCTTGGCCGCCACATAGCGGCGGCGACGGTGGTCCCAGGCACGCCATACCGCGCCCGCCCCGCCCCGGCCGATCGGGTCGACCAGCTCGTACCGACCAGCGAAGATCTCACCCATCGTGCTGCGTCCGCTCCCCGTTGCTTCGTCTCAAGCCTGCCGGCCGGCTGCCGACCGCGTCAGTTCTGGTGCGACTCGTAGTGGGCGACCGCGTCCGCGGTGCGCCCGGCGCCGTACACCCGGAGGAACTCTGCCAGTTCGGGGTGGGCCGGGGCGAGGGAGTCGGCGGCGTCGATGATGTCGCCCGCCGCGGCTACGGAGCGCAGCAGCGACTGGATCTCGCGGACCACCCGGCGGACGGTCGGAGCGCCGGACCCGGCGGTCGACTGACCCGAGCTGGTGAGGACGGAGCCGCCCTGCGACTTCTTGACCTCGTCCATCCGGTCGGTGGCCTCGGCGGCGCTGACGCTGCCGTCGGCGACCTGCACGGCGAGCTCCTGGAGTGCCTGGACACGCTGGACGACGGCCGGGTTTCCGATCTTGGCCCGCTGGCCGCTCATCAGCTGGGACAGCATGGGCGCGGACAGTCCGAGCACGGCCGCGAGCCTGGCCTGATTGAGCCCGAGATCGTCGATCAGCCGACGGAAGAGCGCCCCCAGCGGCTCTCCGTACCAACTGCGCTGAAGCTCTCTGGCTCTCGCCGTGGCTTCCTGCTGCGCTGCGTCCATTTCTTCTCCCCATCCCTCGGTTCGCCACTGCGAACCTCGATCAGCATCTTACGGAGAGTGGTCGCCGACCGGGAGTCCCAATCCTTTTGCCGGACATGGGGGGTGACCCGGTACGCTGTCTTCGTTCCGGGGCCTTAGCTCAGTTGGTAGAGCGCTGTCTTTGCATGGCAGATGTCAGGGGTTCGACTCCCCTAGGCTCCACGAGAAACACCCCCTCCGAACTGCGGAAGCGCAGGTCAGAGGGGGTGTTTTCATGTGGTGGGGCGGGGGGCGGCCGGGATCAGCGGTCCGGGTTCTTGCCCGCCGCGACCTTTTGACGCGGGGGGCCTGGATGTCCGCCGCGTACTTCAGGTTCCTGGTGTCCGTCTCGGACGAGTAGATGTGCGACACGACCGAGCCGATGCGCGGGTAGACGTGAGCGGAGGACCCGTTCGTGAGCGCCTCGGTCTCGTCGGCCTCGGAGTCCACGGTCAGCGGCTTCGTCGGGTAGCCGTCCTTCACGGCCTCCCCGCTCTCCTTCTTCGCAGCCGGTCAGCGCGAGCACCAGCGCCGCGGCGACAGCGGTCCCCCGTACAACAGCCTTCACACGGACTCCTCTTGAACCGCATCAGTTGGCATGGACACCCAACATCATCGGGAGGAGTTTCGGCCGATTCGTGCGATAGCGGCGCGATGCAGAGGGGCGGCCGAGGGGGGCCGATCCGGCGCTCCGGAGGGACCGCTGCTCCGGACGGGTGGTGTTCATCGGAAGAACTGCGCGGCAGCGGCGACGTTCCGTGGAAATCGGGCGCGCATCCACATCATGAGGAAAGTACGTAAAGCGCGCAAACCGAAATGAACCATTCGAGAACGTCACGAAAGTGAGGGGCCATGGCCACCGCCAAGGTCAAGCAGTTCTGGACCGCCTTCATCTCCGTCCTCTTCGCCCTGCTCGCCTCCGTCGGCCTGGCGGGCACCGCCGCCGCGACCCGGCTTCCCGCCGTTCAGCAGCCCGAGGAGCCGGTCGGCCCCGCCGCCGTCACGAACCCCGTCGCCGGGGAGCGGGCCGCCCACGCGTCCGTACCGGCACAGAGGGCACACCGGTGGCCGCTCGTCGGGGACCGCTCCCTGCCGCCCACCATCAAGCAGCGCATCGCCGCCGAGGCCCACGGTTCCTCTCCCGCGGCCCGACACCGCTCCACGGCCGGCGCGAACGCCGTGGCCGAGAACGACGAGCCGGCCGCGCTGACGGAGCTGGCGCTCGCCGCCGCGGCGTAGGGCGCGGAGAGACGATCACGCGTACTCCCCGCACCTCGCACCTCCTCGCAGGACCTGCCTCGCAGAACCTGCTCCGTAGGACCCCAGCAGAGCCCAGCAGGACCTCAGCAGAGCCCCAGCAGAACCCCAGCAGAACCCTCCAGAAGTACCCAGCAGGACCCCAGCAGAACTCCAGAAGTACTCCCGGCAGTGCCTGGTGGCAGTACCTCAGAAGTACCTGGCAGTACCCAGAGCAGCAGTACCCGGTCGGTCAGCGGCGTTCGTCGCGTTCGGCGGCCTCTTCGGCTGCGGCCGCGGCTTCGGCCTCGGTCTCCTTGGCCTCCGCCTCCGGGTCGAGGGAAGTCCCACTGTCGTCGACGGACGTCAGCATGGTCTCCTCCTCGTCCACCTCGGTGGGAGCCGGCGGTTCGACCAGCCAGTCGGGATTGGCCTGCTTGTCCCACCACCTCCAGGCGACGTAGGCGCCGGCGACGAGAACGCCGAGGACCACAAGGCCCTTGGCGAGATGTCCGGCCCTGGTGCGCCGCTCGTGCCTCTTCACGATCTTCTCGATGTCCCTCGGTGTCACCTGACCGCGCAGCGCGGCCCAGGCGGCAGTGGAACGCGACCCGGCCTCCTCAAGGACGGGACCGGTCGCGGCGACCGCGTGCTCGACACGCGGGACGGTGTAGTCGGCCGCCTGACGGCAGGCCTGGCGGGTCTTGACCGCCGCACGTTGTGCGGCCGCGTCGACCCGCGGCGGTACATGCGGTGCGACATGCGAGTCGTACTGCGCACGAGCCTGCGCCCGTGCCTGTTGAGCGGCCTTCGAGACCTTCGGCGCGATCACCGCACGCGCCTCCTGTGCGTAGTGCGCGGCCTGGTCCTTGGCCGTGCCGGCGTACGGCGCCACCACTTCCGCGGCGTGCAGGACGCTCTCCTTCGCCGAATCTGACGCGGCGCGCACGCTGTCCATGCGGGTCACGGGATTCCTCCTCCTCGGTGGCGACGATGTCGGTTTTTCACCTTTCCATCCTTTTCGGAATCATGCCCCCCGGAGCAAAGTCCGGCATGTGGGGCGGGCATCCGGGGCATGCGAGGATCGGACACGCCAGAGACAGACGTGACATGACGCGACATGACGTGGACGGAAGGCGACCGTGGCCGAGCAGCTGTACGCGATCCTCAAGACCAGCCTGGGTGACATCGAGGTGCGGCTGATGCCGTTCCACGCCCCGAAGACGGTCAGGAACTTCGTCGAGCTCGCCGGCGGTGAGCGCGAGTGGACGCACCCCGCGACCGGCAAGGTCTCCTCGGACCCGCTCTACGACGGCACGGTCTTCCACCGGGTCATCAAGGGCTTCATGATCCAGGCCGGTGACCCGCTGGGGAACGGCACGGGCGGTCCCGGTTACGAGTTCGCCGACGAGTTCCACCCGGAGCTCTTCTTCGACCGCCCCTACCTGCTGGCCATGGCCAACGCCGGTCCGGGCACCAACGGCTCGCAGTTCTTCGTCACCGTGGGCGCCGCGACCTGGCTGAACCGCAAGCACACGATCTTCGGCGAGGTCGCGGACAAGGAGAGCCGGAAGGTCGTGGACGCGATCGCGTCCACCGCGACCGACCCGCACACCGAGCGACCGCTCCAGGACGTGGTCATCGAGTCCGTGGTGATCGAGAAGCGCTGAGGCGGAAGGGACGGCACCTCCCATGGATCCGCGACCTTCCGAGAACCCGCACTCCGGGCTGCCGCGCTGCTACCGCCACCCGGAGGTGGAGACCGGCATCCGCTGTACGCGCTGCGAGAAGCCGATCTGCCCGCAGTGCATGGTCTCCGCCTCCGTCGGCTTCCAGTGCCCCGACTGCGTACGCAACGGTTCGGGGACCGGTCACGCCGCCGACGCCAACCAGCCGCGGACGCTCGCGGGTGGCCGGGTGGCGGCGGACGACCGTCTCGTCACCAAGATCCTGATCGGGATCAACCTCGCGGTCTACCTCGCCGTCCTGGTGTTCGGCGACCGGCTCGTCGACGAGCTCGTGCTCATCGGCTACGCCTTCAGCCCGGCGCTCGGCGAGGTCGTCGGGGTCGCCGACGGCGAGTGGTACCGGCTGCTGACCTCGACCGTCCTCCATCAGGAGGTCTGGCACATCCTCTTCAACGTGCTGGGCCTGTGGGTGATCGGCGGGATCGTCGAGCCCGAGCTGGGCCGGATCCGGTACGCGGCCCTGTGTCTGCTCTCCGGTCTCTCCGGCTCCGTGCTCGCCTATCTCGTCGCCGCGCCCAACCAGCCCTCGCTCGGTGCCTCGGGCGTCGTCTACGGCCTGATCGGCGCCTGGGTGGTGCTGGCCCGCCGTCGTCGGCACGACATGCGCCCGGTGGTCCTCTTCGTGGCCCTGTCGCTGCTCATGACGTTCACCCGACCGGGGATCTCCTGGGAGGCCCACGTCGGCGGTCTGGTCGCGGGTCTCCTGGTGACGTACGCGCTGGTGCACGCGCCCAGGGCCCGTCGGGACCTCGTGCAGTACGGGGCCCTGGCGCTGGTGCTGCTGATCGACCTGGGGATCGCGCTGGCCCGTTCGGCGGCGCTCACCTGAGCGCACAGGGCTGTGAGTGAGCTCTCCTGTGAGCTTTCCCCAGAGTTATCCACAGTGTGTGGCGATCTCCCCCCGTTCTGTGGGGAAAGACTGCGCCCCTCGCCTCTGACCTGGTGTTTCTCCAGAAAGGCGAGGGGCGTTGCGGTCTCCGCCGAGGGTGATTCCGGTCATACCGGCGTCAACCTCGTGCGAGTTATCCACAGATCTTCGTAAGTTATCCAGTGCTGTGCACAACGCTGTGGATAAGTTCAGGGGAGAGCTTGACGAGCGGCAGGTGCGGACGCTAGATCGCCGCGCCCGCCGCTGTTTCCCCTACTTCCCCGCAGCTACTTCCACTGCGTGGAGACACCGAAGCCGGCCGCGATGAAGCCGAAGCCCACCACGATGTTCCAGTTCCGGATCGACTCGATCGGCATCGAGCCGTCGGTGACGTAGAAGACCACGATCCACACCAGACCGATGGCGAACAGCGCCAGCATCACAGGCGCCACCCAGCTGCGGTTGGTCAGCTTGATCGAGGTGGCCTGCTTCGCGGGCGGGGGCGTGAAGTCGGCCTTCTTGCGGATCCGTGACTTCGGCACGAGGGACTCTCCTGTCGATGCGCTGCGTGACCGCGCAGGGAACTGTGGCTGGCGCCGGGATGTGACGAAGGAGGACGACTGCGTCCCCCAGGCGTCCGTTAGCGTAGTGGTTCCGCGGCACCGAAGGGGATCAGGGTACGTTGAGCAATTCCGCCGGCACTCCCGAAGGACCCGGCCGCCCCGCGAGGTGGCGCCCCGTCCGGGTGCTCACCCTTGCCGTTTTCGCCCTCGCCGGACTGATCTTCGTCACGAGTTTCAACACGGCCAAGGGCACCAACATCCGCACCGACGCCTCGCTCCTGCGGCTCTCCGACCTGATCGAGGAACGCAGCCACAAGAACGCGGGCCTCGACGAGTCCACCTCCGCCCTCCGCTCCCAGGTCGACACCCTCGCCGCCCGCGACGACGGTTCCACCCGTGCGGAGGACGCGAGACTCGACGCGCTGGAGGCGGCGGCGGGCACCACCGAGGTCTCCGGCTCCGGTCTCACCGTCACCCTCGACGACGCCCCGCCGAACGCCCAGGCCGCCCCCGGCTACCCCGAGCCGCAGGCCAATGACCTGGTCATCCACCAGCAGGACCTCCAGGCCGTCGTCAACGCCCTGTGGCAGGGCGGCGCCGAGGGCATCCGGGTGATGGACCAGCGGCTGATCACCACCAGCGCCGTGCGCTGCGTCGGCAACACCCTGATCCTCCAGGGCCGCGTCTACTCGCCCCCGTACAAGATCACGGCCGTCGGCGACCGGGGAAAGCTGAACAGGGCGCTCGCGGGCTCCCCGGCGATCCAGAACTACCAGCTGTACGTGAAGGCGTACGGGCTCGGCTGGAAAGTCGACGAGCACAGGGCGGTGACTCTTCCCGGGTACTCGGGCACAGTGGACCTCCACTACGCGAAGCCGGTGAGCTGACAGCCGCCGAGCCGACCGCTGGTGGGCCGACACCCGGTGCGTCGACTGCGGGAGGGGCCACTTGCGTCTCGTCGTGAGGACCTTCAGCGAGCTGTGCATCACCGTCGGCGCCCTGATCGTCCTCTTCGTCGTGTACGTCCTGTACTGGACCGGCGTCCAGGCCGCGAGCGCGAGCGCCGGCCAGATCGACACCCTCCAGCGGGAGTGGACGAGCACCCCGGTCCGGACCGCCGCCCCCGCCCCCAGGGCCGTGCCGTACGTCCCCGGCCGGGGCATCGCCGTCATGTACGTCCCCCGGCTCGGCAGGGACTGGAAGTGGCCGGTCCTCCAGGGCACCGGGGTCGGCACCCTGAAGAAGGGCCTCGGCCACTACGCCGGCACCGCCCGGCTCGGCGCGACCGGCAACTTCGCCGTCGCCGGCCACCGCCGCACCTACGGCGACCCCTTCAAGGACTTCCCCCGGCTGCGCGAGGGTGACGCGATCGTCCTCACCGACGGGACGACCTGGTTCACGTACCGCGTCGACCGCGCCCCCTACCGGACCGTGCCCACGGACATCGGCGTCATCGATCCCGTACCCGCGAAGTCCGGCTTCGCCGGGCCCGGCCGCTATCTCACCCTCACCACCTGCGAACCCGAGTGGGGCAGCAGCCACCGGCTGGTCGTCTGGGCGCACCTCGACGCCACCCGTCCGGTCGCCGACGGCCGTCCACAGGCTTTGGACAGCTGACCCCCCACGGCTCCCTCGCCCCGTACTCTGGTCCCCGTAACGAACGGAAGGGGCGGTCGACGTCATGTACGGCTGGATCTGGCGGCATCTGCCGGGCAACGCGTGGGTGCGGGCGCTGATCTCGATCGTGCTGGTCCTCGCGGTCGTCTACGTCCTGTTCCAGTACGTGTTCCCCTGGGCGGAGCCTCTGCTTCCGTTCAACGATGTGACGGTGGACGGCCAGTGAGCGCGCGAATTCTCGTCGTCGACAACTACGACAGCTTCGTCTTCAACCTCGTTCAGTACCTCTACCAGCTCGGCGCCGAGTGCGAAGTCCTCCGCAACGACGAGGTCGAGCTGAGCCACGCCCAGGACGGCTTCGACGGCGTCCTGCTCTCGCCCGGACCCGGCGCGCCCGAACAGGCCGGAGTCTGCATCGACATGGTCCGCCACTGCGCGGACACCGGCGTGCCCGTCTTCGGGGTCTGCCTCGGCATGCAGTCGATGGCCGTGGCGTACGGCGGGGTCGTCGACCGCGCGCCCGAGCTGCTGCACGGCAAGACCTCGCTCGTCACGCACGAGGGCCAGGGCGTCTTCGCCGGACTGCCCTCGCCGTTCACCGCGACCCGCTACCACTCGCTCGCCGCCGAGCCCGCCGCGCTGCCGGCCGAGCTAGAGGTCACCGCGCGGACCGAGGACGGCATCATCATGGGCCTTCGCCACCGCGAACTGCCCGTCGAGGGCGTCCAGTTCCACCCCGAGTCGGTGCTCACCGAGCACGGGCACCTGATGCTCGCCAACTGGCTGGAGCAGTGCGGCGACAAGGGGGCGGTCGGACGGTCGGCGGGGCTCGCGCCGGTGGTGGGCAAGGCCGTCGCGTGACGACGGGCTCTCCGTGGTTCCGGGCGACGAACGAGCCGGAGCCCGAGCCGATACCCGTGGACCCTTACGCGGCCCCCTCGCCGTACCAGCAACCGGCTCCGGCCCCGTACCCCGAGCAGGCCTACCCCGGGCAGCCCTACCAGGAGCACCAGCAGCCCTACCAGGAGCCTCAACAGCCCTACCGGGAACCCGCACAGCCCTACCGGGAACCCGAATCCGGCTACGAGACCCCCTACACGGCTCCTCACGCAGCTCCTCACGCAGCTCCTCATGAGGATCCCCGCGAGGACTCCTACGTGCCCTCGTACGAGCCGTACGAGGCGGTGGAGGTCCCCCGGCCCTCAGCGAGCGACACGGCGGTTCTGGAGGCCGTGGAGGCCCTTCCCGGGCCCGGCCGGGCCGAGCGCCGGCGCGCCGCCAAGGGCGGCCGGGGCAAGAGCCGTCGAGGCGGCCCGCCCACCGCCCCGTCCGGCGCCTCGCCCACCGCCCCGCTCTCGCGCGTCGAGGCCCGGCGTGCAGCCCGCGCTGCCAAGGACAGCGTCGGCGTCGTCGCAAGCCGCGCCGTCGGGGAACTCTTCATCACCTTCGGCGTCGTCATGCTGCTCTTCGTCACCTACCAGCTGTGGTGGACGAACATCCTCGCCGGTCAGGAGACCGACCGGGCCAAGGAGCGGATCGAGGACACCTGGGCCAACGGCGACGCCGAGAAGGACGACAGCAAGCCGGGCGCCTTCGAGCCCGGCGAGGGCTTCGCCATCATGTACATCCCCAAGCTGGACGTCGTCGTCCCCGTCGCCGAGGGCATCAACAAGGCCAAGGTCCTCGACAAGGGCATGGTCGGCCACTACTCCGACGGCAAGCTCAAGACGGCCATGCCGGCCGACAAGCAGGGCAACTTCGCGGTCGCCGGCCACCGCAACACCCACGGCGAGCCGTTCCGGTACATCAACCAGCTGAAGCCCGGCGACCCGATCGTCGTCGAGACCCGGAACGCCTACTACACCTACGAGATGGCGAGCATCCTGCCGCAGACCTCGCCCTCCAACGTCTCCGTGATCGACCCCGTGCCGAAGGGCTCGGGCTTCACGAAGGCGGGCCGGTTCATCACGCTCACCACCTGCACACCCGAGTTCACCAGCACGTACCGCATGATCGTGTGGGGCAAGCTGGTCGAGGAACGCCCGCGCAGCCAGGGAAAGCCGAAAGCGCTCGTAGGCTGAGACCCCACACCTCCGGACGGGACGACGGGACGACCTAGTGGCACGCGTGCGTAATCGGATCGCCGGGATCATCAGCCTCTTCGGGGAACTCCTCATCACGGCGGGCGTGGTGCTCGGCCTCTTCGTCGTCTACTCCCTGTGGTGGACGAACGTCCTCGCCGACCGTGCCGCCGACCAGGACGGCGCCCAGGTCCGCGACCGCTGGGCCGACGGACCCGGAGCGCTCGACACCAAGGACGGCATCGGCTTCCTGCACGTGCCGGCGATGAAGAACGGTGAGGTCCTGGTCAAGCGGGGCACCGGCAGCGGCATCCTCAACAACGGCGTCGCCGGCTACTACACCGACCCGATCAAGTCCGCGCTCCCGAAGGACAAGCAGGGCAACTTCACGCTCGCCGCGCACCGGGACGGCCACGGCGCCAAGTTCCACAACATCCACAAGTTGAAGAACGGCGACGCGATCGTCTTCGAGTCCAAGGACACCTGGTACGTCTACAAGGTCTACAAGACCCTGCCGGAGACCACGAAGTACAACGTGGACGTCCTCCAGCCCGTGCCGAAGGAATCCGGCAAGAACAAGCCCGGCCGGTTCATCACCCTGACCACCTGCACCCCCATGTACACCTCCGACTACCGGTACATCGTCTGGGGCGAGCTGGAGCGCACGGAGAAGGTCGACCGCGACCGGACCCCTCCGGCGGAGCTTCGCTGAGGTGACCGACGAGGACCGAAGGGGAGAGCCCCGGCATCCACTGGATGCCGGGGCTCTCCCCTGGTGAACGGTCGTGGGGGCGTCAGTCGAAGAAGCCGCCGCCGCCGTCGCCCGGGTTCCCGTTGTTGCCGCCGTTGCCGCCGCCACCGATCGTGTAGACGGTGATCGAGGTGCCGGGGTTGACCATGGAGTTCGCGGCCGGGTTCGTGCCGAGCACCATCGCGTCCTCCTTGTCGGAGCCCTCCTGGACGACGACCAGGTTCAGGGCCTCAAGCTGCGCCTTGACGTCCTTGAACGGCCTGTTCGTCAGATCGCCGGGAACCTGCACCTGGGTCTGCTGCGGGCCCTTGGAGACCTTGAGGGTGATCTGGACTTCCTTGGACTGGTCCGAGGGGCCCTGGGGAGTCTGGTCGACGACCGTGCCCGCGGGCTGGTCGTTGTCCACCTCCTCCTTGACGATGTTGGTGAAGCCGACGCCGTTCAGCTGCTGCACGGCCTGGTCGTAGCTCCGGGTCTTCACATCGGGGAGCTGGAGCAGCTTCTGCTTAGCGACGGTGATCGTCACCTCGGAGTTCTTCTCCGCCTTGGTGAGACCGTCCGGGTTCTGCCGCAGGACCGTGCCGGGGTCCTCGTCGGACTCCTCCTGCACGACCTTGACCTTGAAGCCCTTGTCCTTCAGGGTCTCCTCGGCGCGCTCCTGGGACTGCTCGACGACGTCCGGGACCTCGGCGAGGGGGGCGCCCTCGGAGACGTACACCTGGATCGTGGAGCCGGTGTCCATCTTCGCGGCGTTCTCCGCGACCGGGGACTGGCGGCAGATGGAGCCCTTGGGCTGGTCGCAGCGCTCGGTGCCGGCCTCCTGCAGCTTCACCTCGGAGTTGGTCGCGTTCCCGTTCGCCGCCTCCAGGGTCAGACCGACCAGCTGCGGGACGGTGACCTGCCGGACGCCGTCCTTCTTCTCGAAGAGCGAGACGCCGATGAAGATCGCACCGACGAGCACCAGGATGCCCGCGAGGACCAGCAGGATCGTCGAGGTGTTCGACTTCTTCTGGCCGCCGCGACGGCGGTCCGGACGGTCGTCGTAGCCGTAGCCACCGTCGTCCGCGTTGATCGGGGGCAGCATCGAGGTCTGGCCCGCCGGGTCGGCCTGGCGCAGCGCCGTGGTCGGCTGGTCCTCCGGGTAGCCGCCGTAGCCCCCGCCGTAGGCGGGCGCGCTCCCCATGCCCATCCCCATCGCGGCGGCGGCCGCGACCGGCTGACCGTCGAGGCAGGCCTCGATGTCCGCGCGCATCTCGTCGGCGGACTGGTAGCGGTAGTCGGGGTCCTTGACCAGCGCCTTGAGGACGATGGCGTCCATCTCGGGCGTGATCTCGGGGTCGAAGTTGCTCGGCGGCTGCGGCTCCTCGCGCACGTGCTGGTACGCGACCGCGACCGGGGAGTCACCGATGAACGGGGGACGGACGGTGAGGAGCTCGTACAGCAGGCAGCCCGTGGAGTACAGGTCGGAGCGGGCGTCGACCTGCTCGCCCTTGGCCTGCTCCGGGGAGAGGTACTGGGCCGTACCGATCACCGCGGCGGTCTGCGTCATGGTCATGCCGGAGTCGCCCATGGCGCGTGCGATGCCGAAGTCCATGACCTTGACCTGGCCGGTGCGCGTCAGCATGACGTTCGCCGGCTTGATGTCACGGTGCACGATGCCGGCGCGGTGCGAGTACTCCAGCGCCTGGAGGATGCCGACCGTCATTTCGAGCGTGCGCTCGGGCAGCAGCTTGCGCCCGGAGTGAAGCAGCTCACGCAGGGTCGACCCGTCGACGTACTCCATCACGATGTACGGGATGGAGACCCCGTCGACGTAGTCCTCGCCGGTGTCGTAGACCGCGACGATCGCCGGATGGTTCAGCGAGGCGGCGGACTGTGCCTCACGGCGGAACCGGGCCTGGAAGGACGGGTCGCGGGCCAGGTCGGCCCGCAGCGTCTTCACGGCGACGGTGCGGCCGAGCCGGGTGTCCTGTCCGAGGTACACCTCGGCCATGCCACCACGGCCGAGCACCGAGCCCAGCTCGTACCGGCCGCCGAGGCGACGCGGCTCTTCCATAGCTAATCCAGCCCTCTCCGTCTGTCCCGACCGCACCCATGGGTGGTCCGGCGGTGTGTGCTGTTCGCGGATACGGTACCGGCCCCGGGAAGACGATCCGCCCGGGGCCGGTAGCTGATACCTGACCGGTACCTGGCACGTACGGGGCCGAGACGTCAGCCCCGGGTCTTCAGGACCGCCTTCATCACGGCCTTCGCGATCGGTGCGGCGAGACCGCCACCGCTGATGTCCTCACGCGAGGTGCCCTCCGAGTCCTCCACGATCACGGCCACCGCGACAGGGGAGCCCTCGGCGGTCTTCGCGTACGAGATGAACCAGGCGTAGGGGCGCTTCGCGTTCTTGGCGCCGTGCTGGGCCGTACCCGTCTTGCCGCCGACCTTCACGCCGTCCATGTTCAGGTCGGCGTTGCCGCCGGTGCCGTTGGTGACGACGCTCTCCATCATCTGCTGGAGCAGCTGGGCGTTCTCCTGCGAGACCGGCTGGCTCATCTCCACCGGCTCGGTCTTCTTGAGCAGGTCGACGTTGGGGGCGCGCAGCTCGTCGATCATGTACGGCTTCATCAGCTTGCCGTCGTTGGCGATCGCCGCTGTGACCATCGCCATCTGGAGAGGAGTGGTCGCGGTGTTGAACTGGCCGATGGAGGAGAGCGCGTTGCCACCGCGGTCGGCCGTCTTGTCGTAGACCGAGGCGGAGGAACGGACCGGGGTGAACTGCTCGGCGTTGAAACCGAACTTCTCGGCCATCTCCACCATCTTGTCGCGGCCGACGTCGTCGCCGAGCTTCGCGAAGACCGAGTTGCAGGAGATGTCGAGGGCACGCTTCAGGCTGGCGTTGGCGCAGCCCCTGGCGTGGTTGATCATCTCCCGCTTGGAGAGGGGGATCTTCCAGCCCTCGGGGGTGTCGGTCGGCGCGTTGATGTCCTTGACCTTGCCGTTCTCAAGGGCAGCGGCGGCGGTGACGACCTTGAAGACGGAACCGGGCGGGTAGATCTCGCGGATCGCCCGGTTCAGCTTCGGCTTGTTCTTGTCCTTCTCCAGGGCCACCCAGGCCTTCTCGTCCTTGCCGGAGTAGCCGGCGAAGGAGCCGGGGTCGTAGGAGGGGGTGGACGCCATCGCCAGGATCTTGCCGGTCTTCGGCTCGATGGCGACGACCGCGCCGGTCTTGCTGCCGAGGCCCTCGAAGGCGGCCTTCTGCGCGGCCCCGTTGAGGGTGGTGACGACGTCGCCGCCCTTCTTCTTCTCGCCGGTGAACATGGCGAGTGTGCGGTCGAAGAAGAGCCGGTCGTCGTTGCCGGTGAGGATGCCGTCCTCGATCTTCTCGATCTGGTTGGCGTCGTAGGCCTGCGAGGCGTAACCGGTGACCGGGGCCCACATGGGGCCGTCGGTGTAGGTGCGCTTGAACTTGTAGAAGGTGTCCTGGGAGTCGACGGAGCCGGTGACCGGCTTGCCGTCGACGATGATGTTGCCGCGCTCGTTCGCGTATCGCTCGATCTGAACCCGGCGGTTCTTGGGGTGCGCGTTCAGCTCGTCGGCGCGGACGAACTGGAGCCAGTTGTCGCGCAGGAGCAGGGCGAGGACGAGCAGGCCGCAGAAGATCGCGACCCGCCGCAGCGGCTTGTTCACGGACGGACCACCTGGGTCATCTCGGCGTCGGGGGACGGGGCGGGCGCGGGCGCCGGGCGCCGCGCGGTGTCGCTGATCCGGATCAGGATGCCGACCAGGGCCCAGTTGGCGATCACGGAGGAACCGCCGTACGCCAGGAAGGGCATCGTCATACCGGTGAGCGGGATGAGGCCCATCACACCGCCGGCGACGACGAAGACCTGCAGTGCGAACGCGCCCGACAGGCCCATCGCGAGCAGCTTGCCGAAGGGGTCGCGGGCGGCGAGGGAGGTGCGGATGCCGCGTTCGACGATCAGTCCGTAGAAGAGCAGGAAGACCATCACACCGGCCAGTCCGAGCTCCTCGCCGACGGTGGCGAAGATGAAGTCGGAGTTGGCGGCGAACTGGATCAGGTCCGAGTTGCCCTGGCCGAGGCCGGTGCCGAGGATGCCACCGGAGCCGAAGGACATCAGCACTTGGGTCATCTGGTCACAGGCGTACGCCATGTTGGAGCCCTCGGGGGCCGTCTTCAGGCACTCGAAGGGGTCGAGCCAGGCGGCTACACGGGACTGCACGTGGCTCGCGGTGGAACCGACGATGACGGCGCCGGCCGAGGACATCAGCAGACCCATGACGACCCAGCTGGTCCGCTCCGTCGCCACGTACAGCATGATCACGAACATGCCGAAGAACAGCAGCGACGTACCGAGGTCGTTCTCGAAGACCAGGATGAGGAGGCTGACCGCCCAGATCGTGAGGATCGGGCCGAGGTCACGGCCACGTGGCAGGTAGAGCCCCATGAAGCGGCGGCTGGCCAGGGCCAGCGCGTCCCGCTTCACCATGAGATAGCCGGAGAAGAAGACCGCAAGCACCAGCTTGGCGAACTCACCGGGCTGGATGGAGAAGCCACCGACGCGGATCCAGATCTTGGCGCCGAAGACGTCCGCGCCGAGCCCCGGGACGAGCGGCAGCAGCAGCAGGACGAGCGCCACCACCATGGAGATGTACGTGTAGCGCTGCAGGACCCGGTGGTCCTTGAGTAGCAGCAGCACGCCCGCGAACATGGCGATGCCGATCGCCGAGTACATCATCTGGTTCGGCGCGGACGGGCTGAAGGCGCCGTACGAACGCTTCGCCAGCGAGATCAGCCGCGGCGACTGGTCGAGCCGCCAGATCAGCACCAGGCCCATGCCGTTGAGCAGGGTCGCAAGCGGCAGCAGCAGCGGGTCCGCGTAGGGGGCCCACTTCCGCACCACCAGGTGCGCGACGCCCGCGAGCAGGGCGAGGCCCAGCCCGTACCCGAGCATGCCGGCCGGGACCTTGCCGTCGATGGCCAGGCCCACGTTGAGGTAGGCGAACACCGGGATGACGACGGCGAACGCCAGCAGCGCCAGCTCGGTGTTGCGGCGGCTCGGCGCCTCGATCGCGCCGATGGTGGTCGTGTTGGTGACAACGCTCATGGTGGTGAAAGGCCCCCTACGGGTGCTTACTGCTTGCCGCAGTTCGAGGCCAGCTTCTGCTCCTCCGCGGTGAGGGTGGGACCCGGGGTCGGAGCGGCTGTGGTGGGCTTGGAGTCGGGTTTGGCGGTGCCGTCCGGCGTCTCGGCCGGCGGCTTGCTCGCCTGGTCGGCGGCCTTCTCGGCGGCGGCGCGGCGCTGCTCGGTCTTCTTGCAGGCGGAGGCCTGCACGGCCAGCTCGGAGATCTTCGTCTCGGCCTTGGAGAGGCTGCCGCCGGTGATCGTGTCCTCGACCTGCTTCTGCTGGTAGGCGGGCAGGTACTTGAGTTCGATCTCGGGGTGGTCCTTCTCGACCTTCGACAGCGAGACCCACGCGAGGTCCTGGCTGATGCCCTGGTACAGCGCCACGTGCTGGTCCTTGGACCCGACGAAGTACTGCGTCTGCGTCCAGCGCCAGCCGCCGTAGAGCCCGCCGCCGATGACGGCGAGGGCGAGGACCAGGAGGAAGGAGCGCTTGAGCCACTTGCGGCCGGTGCGCGGCTTCACGAAGTCGTCGTCCGTGTACGACTCGAAGGAGCCCTGCGGGGGCATCCCGCCGTAGCCGTGGCCGTCGCCGCTGCCGGGCGGGCCGAAGCCGCCGGCGGGCGGCTGCTGGTGCGGGGCCGGGCGGCCGAGTCCGGAGGCGCGGCCGGCCGGGGTCTGCATCGCCCCGCCGTCGTTCAGCTGGGCGGCCTGGTTCTCGGCGACCGCGCCCACGATGACCGGGGTGTCGCTGAGGTGACCGGCGAGGGTGTCGCCGCCGTCGACGTCCAGGACGTCGGCGACGATCACCGTGATGTTGTCGGGGCCGCCGCCGCGCAGGGCGAGCTGGATCAGCTCCTGCACGGTCTCCTGGGGGCCCTGGTAGCTGGCGAGGGTGTCCTCGAGCGTCTGGTGCGAGACCACGCCGGACAGGCCGTCGGAGCAGATCAGATAGCGGTCACCGGCCCGGACCTCACGGATGGAGAGGTCGGGTTCGACGTGGTCGCCACTGCCGAGCGCGCGCATGAGGAGCGAGCGCTGCGGGTGGGTGGTGGCTTCTTCCTCGGTGATCCGGCCCTCGTCGACGAGCCGCTGCACCCAGGTGTGGTCCTGGGTGATCTGGGTCAGCACGCCGTCGCGGAGCAGATAGGCGCGCGAGTCGCCGACGTGCACGAGCCCGAGCCGCTGGCCGGTCCACAGCAGGGCGGTGAGCGTGGTGCCCATGCCTTCGAGCTGCGGGTCCTCCTCGACCATCATCCGGAGCTGGTCGTTGGCGCGCTGCACCGCCGTACCGAGCGAGGTGAGGATGTCGGAGCCGGGGACGTCGTCGTCGAGCGTGACGAGGGTGGAGATCACCTCGGAGGAGGCGACCTCACCGGCGGCCTGGCCGCCCATGCCGTCGGCGATGGCGAGCAGCCTGGGCCCGGCGTAGCCGGAGTCCTCGTTGCCCTCGCGGATCATGCCCTTGTGCGAGCCCGCGGCGAATCGCAGAGACAGAGTCATGCGCACCTGCCCTGTCGACGCCGCATCGGGGTACGGCCGGTCTCGACCCACACTGCCCACCCTCCGGTCGCTCCGGTCACGCCGGTCGCTTCAGTCGCTCCGGTCGGGAGCGCGGCACAGCCTGTGGCGGGGACCGTCCCGACTCGCTCGCTCCGCTCGCGCCTATTCATGATGTAGCACTACTTCCGCAGCTCGATGACGGTCTTGCCGATGCGGATCGGCGCGCCCAGCGGAACGGGTGTCGCGGTGGTGAGGCGGGTCCGGTCGAGATACGTGCCGTTGGTGGACCCGAGATCCTCGACGATCCACTGGCCGTCCCGGTCCGGGTAGATCCTGGCGTGCCTGCTGGACGCGTAGTCGTCGTCCAGCACGATCGTCGAATCGTGCGCCCGGCCCAGCGTGATCGTCTGCCCCTGGAGGGCGACGGTCGTGCCGGTGAGGGTGCCTTCGGACACGACCAGCTTGGTCGGGGCGCCTCGGCGCTGCCGCCCACCGCCCGCGGGCTGCTGGCCGCGCTGCTGCGGCGGCGCGGCGGCCTGCCGCGCCTGCTGCTGCTGTTGTTGAGGTCGCGCCTCCTGGCGCCGTGAACCGCGCTGGGTGACCCGCGTACCGAAGAGGTCGCTGCGGATGACCTGGACGGCCACGATGACGAACAGCCACAGAACGGCCAGGAAACCCAACCGCATGACCGTCAGGGTCAGCTCTGACATTGCCCCCGCTTCACCCTTCGGCTTGCCGGTAAACGATGGTGGTGCTGCCCACGACGATCCGCGAGCCGTCGCGGAGCGTAGCGCGGGTGGTGTGCTGCCCGTCCACCACGATGCCGTTGGTGGATCCCAGATCCTGGATCGTCGAGGGCGTTCCGGTCCGGATCTCGCAGTGCCGGCGGGAGACGCCGGGATCGTCGATCCTCACGTCCGCGTCGGTGCTGCGGCCGAGGACCAGGGTCGGGCGGGAGATCTGATGGCGGGTGCCGTTGATCTCGATCCAGTGGCGGACCTGGGTGCCCGCTCCGCCGTGCGTACCGGGGCCGGGGCCCGCGGGACGGGCCGCCGCCGGCCGGTGGCCGGGGGCGCCGGGAGGCGGGGAGGCGGGCATGGGCGGGGCGCCGGCCGGGGGGTACCCGTAGCCGCCGCGACCCTGTCCCTGGGCCTGCTGCTGGTGAGGCTGCTGCTGGCCGCCCGCGGGCGGCTGCGGCTGTGACGTACTCGACGCCAGGGTGCGGCTGCGGACGCGGTACAGACCGGTGTCGAGGTCCTCGGCCTTCTCCAGGTGGACCTTGATCGGTCCCATGAAGGTGTACCGCTGCTGCTTCGCGTAGTCCCTGACCAGGCCGGCGAGCTCGTCGCCGAGCTGGCCCGAGTAGGGGCTGAGACGCTCGTAGTCCGGCGTGCTCAGTTCCACGATGAAGTCGTTGGGGACGACGGTCCGCTCGCGGTTCCAGATCTGTGCGTTGTTGTCGCACTCGCGCTGGAGTGCGCCCGCGATCTCGACAGGCTGGACCTCGGACTTGAAGACCTTGGCGAAGGTGCCGTTGACCAGACCTTCGAGACGCTGCTCGAAACGCTTCATGACTCCCATGGGGCACCTCCTCCGTCGTTGTCGTCCTGGTACTGCTTACTGATCGTATCCACGCGTCGGGAAATCGGCTGGTTCCCCTTCTCTGCCCTGTGGACGAGTGTCACCTCTCACAGGCCTTCCCCACGGATCGTAGAGGCGGCTTGTGGACAGTGTCCCGCACCCGGCTGTGGGAGTGGGGGCTCGGTCCGGGTCCGGGGGGCGGTCCGCCCCCTTCCTCCCCCTACCTTCCCTTCCGTCTCTTTGTCGGTCTCCCTTCTCTTCCGGCGTCCAGGCACCGTCCTTCCCGCGTCCGTCCTTCCGTCCCTCCCTCACCTTGGTCTCCGTGAGCGGAGGCCAAACAACGGATGTGAATCCACGGTCTGCGACGTGCTAATCTTCTGATGTCGCCAGGCGATCGCACCGAAAGGTGAGGGAGCCCGGAGCACACCCAATGCGCGGGTGGCGGAATAGGCAGACGCGCTGGATTCAGGTTCCAGTGCCCGAAAGGGCGTGGGGGTTCAACTCCCCCCTCGCGCACCATCTCGGGAAACCGAGGAAACGGTCGGCATCGTGATCACGATGCCGACCGTTTCGTTTTCCCCCTCTTTCTTTCGGGCGGGGATGTGACGTAACCCACGGGTGCGGGGCGGGGGGCGCGTCCGCGGGACCGTGGGCTACGTCTCCGGGGTCAGGCCGCGGTCACCGGCCAGTGCCTCAGGGCCGCGCGGAGGGCCTCGGGGTCCGGGGTGTCGGAGGCCCAGGCGATGTGGCCGTCGGGGCGGATCAGCAGCGGGCCGGGCAGGTTTCCCGCCGGGGCCGCGAGGTGCAGCCACTCCGTCTCCGGTACCGGGCTGCCGTGGGCGACCAGGACGAAACGGCCGTCGCGCAGTACCTCGTACAGGCGCCGTCCACCGGAGAGCCGGAGGTCGGGGACCCGACGGCCGGTGAGCCGGTGACTGCCGCGCGGCGCCGGGTAGGCGATGCCGATGCCGGAGAGCAGGCGCTCGCCCGTCGCCGTCAGCGAGTTCAGCCGGTTCGCGAGCGGCAGCCCGACCTGGCGCAGACCACGCGTCAGACCGTTGCGGGGGGACCGCAGCACGCCCCGGGTGATCGCCCCGGAGACCCGCAGCGCCTGCCGCCCGACGGGGTGGCGCTCCCGCTCGTACGAGTCGAGCAGCGGCTGCCCGGCGCGGCCCTGGACCACGGCGGCCAGTTTCCAGCCCAGGTTGGCGGCGTCCTGGAGGCCCGTGTTCATCCCCATGCCGCCGGCGGGCGAATGCACGTGCGCGGCGTCGCCCGCCAGCAGCACCCTGCCCTCGCGGTAGCGCACGGCCTGCCGCTCGTCGCTGTGGAAGCGGGAGATCCAGCGCGGGTCGTGCATGCCGTAGTCGGAGCCCAGGACCCGGCGCAGCAGCGCGGAGAGCTCCTCCGCCACCACCGGCGCGTCGTCGGGCCGCTCGTCCCCCGCGACCCAGCCGATCGCCCGGTACCAGCCGTCGCCGAACGGTACGAGGGAGGCGAAGCCGTGCGCGTTGGAGTTGGTGGTCACCGCGTCGACGGGGATCTCGGTGAGCCGGATGTCGGCCAGCATCACCGAGCGCACCACCGACTTGCCGGGGAAGGCGATGCCGACCATCCGCCGCACCGAGCTGCGTACGCCGTCGCACCCGACCACGTACCGGGCGGTCAGGACGTCCCCGTCGGCCGTCTCCACCTCGACGCCGGCGTCGTTCTGGCGCAGCCGCGTCACCTCGGCGCCCCGCACGATCCGCGCCCCGGCGGCGCGCGCCCGCCGTTCCAGGAGCCGTTCCACGTGGTACTGCGGGGTGATCAGGGCGAACGGGAAGCGGGAGCGCAGCCGGTGCAGCCGGAGTTCGATCCTGCCGAAGACGCCGATCACGGGCGCCTTGCGGCCGAGGGCGACGAGTTCGTCGCCCAGGCCCCGGGCGTCGAGCAGCTCCAGGGTGCGGGCGTGCACCGCGAAGGAGCGGGTCATGGCGGTGTCGGCGGCGTGCTCGCGCCGTTCGAGCAGGGTGACCCGCACCCCGGCGGTGGCCAGGTCGCCGGCCAGGAGGAGGCCGGTGGGGCCTGCCCCGATGACGAGGACGTCCGCGGTGTTCTCCTTCACACCGTCGCCTCGATCATGTGCTGGTAGGTGTTGACCGGGCGGACGTCCCGTACGGTCAGGCCGGCCCGCTCCACCAGTCCGAGCAGGCTCTGCCGGGTGTGCTTGCGGCCGCCGACGGTGAGGAGCATCCGCAGGTCCATCCCGGTGCTGAACATCTGCCCGGGGCCGTCGTCGACCAGGTTCTCCACGATGATCACCCTGGTGCCCGGGCGGGCCGTGCGTACGACGTTGCCGAGTACGACGACCGCGTCCTCGTCGTTCATCCCCAGGACGTTCTTGAAGACGTACACGTCGATGTCGGCCGGGACGGCCTCGCGGCAGTCCCCGGCGACCAGTTCCGCCCGCTCGGCGAGCGTCCCGCCCTCGCGCAGCCGGGCGTCCGCGCCGGCCAGCACGTCCGGCCGGTCGAAGAGGACGCCCCGCACGTCCGGGTGGTGTTCGAGGAGGGCGGCGAGCAGCGCGCCCTGGCCGCCGCCGATGTCGGCGACGGTCCGCGCGCCGGACAGCGGCACGGCTCCCGCGACGGCCCTGGCGGACTGGATGCTCGCCTGGGTCATCGCACGGTCGAAGACCGCCGCGGACTCCGGCCACGCGGAGTGCACCTGGTCGAAGAACTCCTGCCCGTGCAGGTCGACGAAGACGTCCTTGCCGGTGCGCACGGACTCGTCGAGCCGGCCCCACAGTTCCCAGGTCCACGGCTCGGTCATCCACAGCACGAGCTGGTCGAGGCTGTCCGGGGTGTCCGTGCGCAGCAGCCGGGAGATCTCCGAGGGGACGAAACGGCCCTCGGGGTCCTCGGCGAACACCTGGTGGCAGGTGAGCGAGCGCAGCAGGCGCCGCAGCGCGTCCGGGTCGGCTCCGACGGTCCGCGCGAGGTCGTCCGCCGTCGCCGGGCCGTCGCCGAGGGCGTCGGCGAGACCGAGCTTCACGGCCGCCCGCAGCGCGGCGGCGCAACTGCTGCTCAGCGCGCGCTCCAGCAGGCTCAGCACCTGCGGCTCGGTGGACGGCCCGGTGGACGGTTCGGTGGGCGGCTGGGTGGGCGGCTCCCACGACGGTTCGGCGGACGACTTGGTGGGTGCGGTGGAACCGGTCACGAAAGGGGGCCTCTCTATCGGGTCTGTCGGGCGGCGGCGGTGACACAGCCGGGGAAGTGCGCTTCGAGCACCTGGCGGACGCCGTCGCGCCAGGACCACTCGCAGGCGCCGACCAGGCTCCTGCGGAGGGTGTCGTCGTACGCGACGACCGCGCGGGTGACGTCGCCCGGGACGAAGTCGACGGGCACGCCGGTGAGTTCCGAGACGTAGGCGAGGAGGTCGGTGATGCCGACGACCTCGTCCCCGCCCCAGTTCACGACGGTCGCGGGCACCGTCGCCGTGGCCCACAGGCCTGGCACGTGCCGGGCGATGTCGTCGGTGTGGATCGGGGAGCAGTAGTGCTGGTCCGTGTGCGGGACCGCGACGGGCTGCCCGGCGAGCATCGCCCGGTAGTGGATGACCGGGGCCCCGCCGTGCCCGTGCGGCCCGTAGGCGACGTTGAGCCGGGCGATGGTGGTGGGCAGGCCGAGGGTGACGGCGAGCGCCCGTACGGCTCCCTCGGTGGCCAGCTTGCCCACCGGGTAGGTCGGCAGGAAGGCCGAGTGGGCCGCCAGCGGGTCGGTCTCGGTGTACCGGTGGTCCAGTGCCCCGGGGGCGTAGACCGCACTGGTGGAGATGAAGAGGAACGATTCGGCGGATCGGCAGTGGGTCATCAGGCGGCCGGTGCCGACGGAGTTGACCGCCACCACGTCCTCGAAGTCCCCGTCGCCCCGCTCGACCGCCGCGTGCAGGACATGGGTGAAGTCGTCGGGGACCCCGTCCAGGCCGTCCCGCTCGTCCGGTCCGTACGCGGCCATGTCCCAGCGCCGGGTCCTGATGCCCCGGTCCCGCAGCCCGCGTTCCGTCTCCGGGTCCGAGAACCGGCCCAGGCACCACACCTCGTTGTCGCGGGCGAGTGTCTCGGCGGCCGTGCGTGCGACCAGTCCGGTCGCCCCGGTGATCAGGATCTTCTTGCCGGTAGGTGTCTGCATCCGGGTGGCTCCTCTACTGCTCGTCGGACGGGGCGGACAGCGACCGGGCGAGTTCCGCCCGCAGGATCGACTGGAAGGCGGCCACGTGGCGGGCGCCCATGAGGGTGTAGTGCTCGCCGGGCACGTCGAGGAACCGCGGCGCCTCGCGGGTGAAGTCGGTCCACCGGCTCAGCTCGTTGTTCAGCCAGTCCTGCTTGCTGCCGCGGAGCGGGACGGCGTAGAAGACGCTCATCCGGGCGACGTCGCCGGACGGCACGTAGCTCCGGCCGAGGTCGGTGAGGCCGTCCGCGAGCTCCGCCCACGCGGTGAACCGTTCGAGGTCCAGGTCGAGTTCGGCGAGCCGCTCCGGGGGAGCGATGTCGATCAGGCGGCCGAGCTGCTCCCGCCTGTCCAGCGGCCGGAGTTCGGCGGGCAGCGTCTTCGCCCGCTGCTCGGAGACCAGGTCCAGGAACATGGCCAGGTTGACCGCGGTCTCGACGAAGTCGAGCTCGTCCATGCGGTACTTGATGTGCGGGGGGAGGTTGAAGCTGCCCAGGAAGTCGACGCGTTCGCCGTCGGCCTCAAGGAGCTTGGCCACCTCGAAGGCCACCGCCGCGCCGAAGGAGTACCCGGCGATCGCGTAGGGGCCGTGCGGTTGCCGGGACCGGATGGCGTCCACGTACGCGCGTGCCATCTCGTCGAAGGACGCGAACGGCTTCTCCCCCGGGTTGAAGCCGCGGGCCCGCAGCGCGTAGAAGGGCCGCTCGTGCACGAAGTACTTGGCCAGGTTGACGAAGACGAGCACCTCGCCGACGCCCGGGTGCACGCAGAACAGCGGCGTCCCGTCCCCGCTGGTCTGCAGCGGGACGATCGGGTCGTACGGCGCGGGCGCGTCGCTCCGGTCCGCCTCGATGCGGGCGGCGAGCGCGCGGACGCTCGGCGAGGTGAGGATCGCGAGGACCGGCGGCTCCGTGCCCGGGAAGCGCCGGGCGATCAGGCTCTTGAGACGCAGGATGTCCAGTGACGTACCGCCGAGGTCGAAGAAGCTCGCCGTGGCGCTGATCGTCGCCGGGTCGGTCTCGAAGAGCTCGCCGTACAGCTCCGCGAGCGCCTCCTCGCGGGCGCCCTCGGGAGCGACGTACCCGCCGAGCTGCCGGGTGACCAGGGCCTGGACGGAACCCACCTGCTCGGCGTAGTCGCCGGCCTCCAGCCGGCGCCGCATCAGTGCGCGCGGGATCTTGCCCAGGCTGGTCTTCGGGAAGGCGTCCTTGGGTAGCGGAAGCAGGAGCGCGGGACGGAAGCCCCAGTGCAGGACGACGCTGTTCCGGACGGCTATCAGCAGGCGGTGCAGTGCCGGTTCGTCGCCGGCCACCTCGGGGGCGGCCGCGAACGCGACGGCGAGCTGCTCGGTGTCGCTGCCCTTCGGACGGGTCGGGAACGCGGCGACGAACGACTTCTCGATGCCTTCCAAGCCGTCGAGCACCGACTCCAGGTCGTGGCTGTAGTAGTTGACGCCGTTGACGATGACGCTGTCCTTGCTGCGCCCCACGAGGGTCAGCCGGCCCCCGTCGAGCCGGCCGAGGTCACCGGTCCGGAACCAGCCGTCCGTGGTGAAGGCGGCCTCGGTGGCCTCCTTGTCGTTCCAGTACCCGCCCGTGACCATCGGTCCGGTGAGCTGCACCTCTCCGGTCTCGCCCGCGGCCTGCGGCAGGCCGGTGTCCTCGGCCGCGATCCGGATGCGCAGCCCGTCGACCGGCCTGCCGACCGCCGCGAACTCGGCCTCGCGGTCGGCCTCGGGGAACTCCCGGTTGTAGATGCTGCCGGCGCAGGTCTCCGTCATCCCGAAGGCGGGCCACAGGGCCTCGCGGCGCAGTCCGTACGGGGCCAGCCGGTCGAGGAAGCCGATGCCCGTGGCGACGGGGTTGGCCTCGCCGCCGGAGACGATGTGCCGCAGACAGGACAGGTCCAGGGACGGAGCGGCCGGCAGGCTGTCGACGGTCTTGTTGAGTTGACCGAGCAGGAAGTTCGGCGTGAACGTCATCGTCACCCGGTGCGCGTCGATCAGCTCCAGGAAGCGCATCGGGGCGGCGAGCACCGTCTCCGGGGAGGTCTGCAGCTGGACGGCACCGACCGACAGCGGAAGCAGATGCGCTTCGAGGAGCGCGGCGACGTGGTCGTACGAGATCCAGTTCAGGGTGACGTCGTCCGAGGTCAGCGACTGCGTCCCGGCCTTCGCCGCCATGGAGGCCAGCAGATTTCCGTGGGTGAGCCGGACGGCCTTGGACGCACTGGTGGAACCGGAGGTGAGGACGAGGAGGGCGACGTCGTCGGGGGAGGCCGGGGTGAGCGGAAGCGCGTCTCCCTCGATACCGGCGGCCGTGCCGGCCGGTGTCAGGTCCTCCAGGGTGACGACCGACAGGCCCTGGACGGCGGGGAGTTCCTCGCACGTTCGGGCGTCGGTGACCAGGAGCGGTCCGTCGAGCAGGGTGTTGACGTGGCCGAGCTGGGCCGCCCAGCGCTGCGGGTCGTCGCGCAGGGGGACCAGCGGGCACACCGTGATCCCGCCGAGCAGGCACGCCCAGAGGGCCGGCAGGAAGTCCTCCGGCCGTTCGAGGAGCAGCGCGACGATCCGGTCCTCGCCCACTCCGGACTTCCGCAGCCGGGCGAGGACGCGCAGCGACTCCTCAAGGAGCTCCGGATAGGTCTGGAGCCGGAAGTCGAGCGGCCGGTCCGCGGAGCCGTAACGGATCCCGTGCTCCGGGAACCGGGCGGCGGCCCGGGTCAGCAAGGCGCCCAGGTCGGAGGTCGTGTCGTGGTCGGCTGTCGTGTCGTGCTCGGTCGTCATCGTGCCCCCTCAAGTGCGGCGATGTTCCGGGTCACCCAGGCGGAGATGTCGCGGATGGGCGAGCCGGGGGTGAAGAGTGCGGCCACGCCCATCGCGCGGAGCACCGGGATGTCGGCCTCCGGGATGATGCCGCCGCCGAAGACGGTGATGTCCCGTGCGTCCGCCTCGTCGAGGAGTGTGAGGACCTCGGCGAAGAGCGTCATATGAGCGCCGGAGAGGACCGACAGGCCGATGCCGTCGGCGTCCTCCTGGACGGCGGTGTCGACGATCTGGCGCGGGGTCTGGTGGAGCCCCGTGTAGATGACCTCGACTCCCGCGTCCCGCAAGGCGCGAGCGATGACCTTCGCCCCTCGGTCGTGTCCGTCAAGGCCGGGCTTGGCGATCACGACCCGAATCGGCGTGTCCATCGGATTCCCCCTCTGTTTTCTGTTGTGTGCTGTCTTCTGTCGTACGCGGGCGTCCGTGAGGTCTCAGGTGGTCGTCGGGCTGTAGGTGCCCCAGACGTCGCGGAGTGCGTTGCAGACCTCGCCGACGGTGGCGCGGGCCTTGAGGGCGTCCTTCATCGGGTAGAGCACGTTGTCGGTGCCCTCGGCCGCCTTCTTCAGTTCCGTGAGCGCCGCGTCCACCGTCGCCTGGTCGCGTTCGGCGCGCAGCGTGGCGAGGCGTGCGGCCTGCTGGGCTTCGATGGCGGGGTCGACGCGCAGCGGTTCGTAGGGTTCCTCGACGTCGATGGTGTAGCGGTTGACGCCGACGACGACCCGCTCGCCGTTGTCGGTCTCCTGGGCGATCCGGTAGGCGGAGCGCTCGATCTCGCTCTTCTGGAAGCCGTGCTCGATCGCGTTGACCGCGCCGCCCATCTCCTCGACCCGGCCCATCAGGTCCAGGGCCGCCGCCTCGACGTCGTCGGTCATCTTCTCGACGACGTAACTGCCGGCGAACGGGTCGACGGTCGCGGTGACGTCCGTCTCGTAGGCGAGGACCTGCTGGGTGCGCAGGGCGAGGCGGGCGGACTTGTCCGTCGGCAGGGCGATCGCCTCGTCGAAGGAGTTGGTGTGCAGGGACTGCGTCCCGCCGAGGACGGCCGCCAGGCCCTGGACGGCGACGCGGACGAGGTTGACCTCGGGCTGCTGCGCGGTCAGCTGCACGCCCGCGGTCTGGGTGTGGAAACGGAGCATCAGCGACTTGGGGCTCGATGCGCCGAACTCCTCCTTCATGACCCGCGCCCAGATCCGGCGGGCCGCCCGGAACTTCGCGACCTCCTCCAGGATCGTCGTGCGCGCCACGAAGAAGAACGACAGACGGGGTGCGAAGTCGTCCACGTCCATGCCCGCCGCGACCGCCGTGCGGACGTACTCGATGCCGTCGGCCAGGGTGAACGCGATCTCCTGCGCGGGCGAGGCCCCCGCCTCCGCCATGTGATAGCCCGAGATCGAGATCGTGTTCCACTTCGGGATCTCGGCCCGGCAGTACTTGAAGATGTCCGCGATCAGCCTCAGCGACGGCTTCGGCGGGAAGATGTACGTGCCCCGCGCGATGTACTCCTTCAGCACGTCATTCTGGATCGTGCCCGTCAACTGACCTGCCGGGACGCCCTGTTCCTCACCCACCAGCTGGTACATGAGGAGGAGCAGGGCGGCGGGGGCGTTGATCGTCATCGACGTCGAGACCTTGTCCAGCGGAATGCCGTCGAACAGGATCCGCATGTCGTCGACCGAGTCGATCGCCACCCCCACCTTGCCGACCTCACCCGAGGAGATCGGCGCGTCGGAGTCGTGGCCCATCTGCGTCGGCAGGTCGAACGCCACCGACAGACCCATCGTGCCGTTCGCGATCAGCTGCTTGTACCGGGCATTGGACTCCACCGCCGTACCGAAACCCGCGTACTGCCGCATCGTCCACGGCCGGCCCGTGTACATCGACCGATACACACCGCGCGTGAACGGATACCCGCCCGGCTCACCCAGCTTCTCCGCCGGGTCCCAGCCCTCCAGAGCCCCCGGCCCGTAGACCGGCTCGATGGGCAGTCCCGACTCCGACTCGCGCGTCATGCGTATCCCCCGTCTTCCACCGGCTGTGTGCTGGTCGTGCCTTGTTCAGGACCGGACATCGAGGACGTACTTGCCCGTGGAGGCCCGGGTCTCCAGGAGCTCGTGCGCGCGTGCCGCGTCGGCCAGCGGGAGCACGGTCACGTCCACGCGGACGCTGCCCTTGGCGACCTCGGCGAGGGCCTGCTCCAGGTGGGCGCGGAGCAGCTCCGGGGCTCGGCCGGCGACGCCGCCGAGGTTGTATCCGGCGAGGGAACTGTTCGTGTACCAGGGGTGGTTGCCCTCGAAGGTGACGTCCTCGGCCGCCGCGTTGCCGAAGATGACGTGGCGGCCGAAGGCGGCCAGGAGGCCGGACACGGACGACCGGAACGCGCCGCCGACGGAGTCCAGGACCAGGTCCGCGCCCGCTCCGCCGGTCCGCTCGGCCACCTCCTGCTCAAGCTCCTCGTACGACACGACGCTGTCGTAGCCGAAGCCGCGCGCGTACTCGGCCTTGGCGGGGGAGCTGGTCACGCCGATGACCGTGCCCGCGCCGAGCTGACGCGCCAGCTGCGCCGCGGCCGTACCGACGCCGCCCGCCGCCGCGAGGACGACCACGGTCTCTCCCTTGGCGAGGTGACCCGCCGAGGTGAGGACGCCGAGGGCGGTCGTGACGTTGCACAGGGCGCCGGCCGCGAGGGCTCCGTCGAGGTCGGCCAGCTCGCCGTCGAGGCGGACGACGTGCTCGGCTCCGACGGCCACCACCTCGGCGTTTCCGCCGCCGCCCAGGGTGAGCGCGGCCACCCGGTCGCCGGGCTCGAAGCCGGTGACGCCCTCGCCCACGGCGCGGACCGTGCCGACCGCCTCAAGGCCGGGGAAGTGCGGCAGGCCGACCGGGAACTGGCCGCGGCGGAACATCACTTCGGCGAAGTTCACGCCCGCGTACCGGACGTCGACCGTGAGCTGACCGGCCTCGGGCTCGGGCGTCTCGACCTCGCCGACGGTGAGGACGGACGGGGCGCCGAAGGCGTCGAAGCGGACGGTGCGCATACGGCTGCCGGAGGTCGTGGAGGTCGGGGCGGTGTTCGTCATCGGATTCCCGTCTGGCTGAGGAAGGAGGTGGGGCCGTGGCCGGTGAGCAGCCGGGTGTCGTCCGGGCAGAGGCCGGTGACCATGCGGAGGGAGTCCTCCATGCTCGTGGGGCTGGCGGTCGGTGCGTCCGCGCGTCCCGGGCCGTTCGCGAGCAGGGTGTCGCCGGTGGCGAGCAGGGGAGCGTCGCCGCTGTCGAAGCGGAACATCACCGAGCCGCTGGTGTGGCCGGGTGTGTGCAGCACCGTGACGATGCCGGCGGCGAAGGTCAGTTCGCCGCCCCGCTCGGGGAGTTCGCTCACCTCGTCGGGTTCCTGGTCGGGGTGGCCGACGAGGAGGTCGCGGGGGAACGAGTCGGGCAGTCCCTTGGCGGGAGCGCCGAGCTGGTAGCGGTCGGCCGGGTGGATCCAGGCCGGGACGCCGTAGTGCCGGGCGAGCGGCACGGCGTCCCAGGTGTGGTCCATGTGGCCGTGCGTGATCAGGATCGCCTCGGGTTCGAGACGGTGGGCGCGGACGGCCCGCAGGACCGCCTCGCGGGAGTCGTGTCCGGGGTCGACGACGAGGCAGGGGTTCCCCGGCCCGGCGGCGACGATGTGGACGTTCGTTCCGAACTTGCCGGTGGCGGCGGACAGTACGAGCATGACGCGACTTTGGCTGAGCCTTCGGTCATATGTCAATTGCCATAGGTGTCGCAGAACTCTGGCTCAAGTCTGCCCTATAGTGGCGAGGGCCGCCACCGCCGTACCCGTCGTACGGTCCGCGTCCGGTGCGTGTCAGTCCGTCAATCAGCCGTCCCACCAGGGGGTTCGTCCGTGAAGGCCATCGCCGTCCAGCGTTACGGAGGCCCGGAGGTCCTGGAACTCATGGATCTCCCCGAACCGCGCCTCGGCCCCGACGTCGTGCTCGTCCGGGTGCGGTACGCGGGCGTCAATCCCGCCGACTGGAAGATCCGCGAGGGCTACATCGACGACTGGTTCGAGTCCCACTTCCCCATGGTGATGGGCTGCGACCTGTCCGGCGTCGTCGAGCGCACCGGCCTCGGCGTCACCGAGTTCGCCCCCGGCGACGAGGTCGTCGGCTACGTCCGCGCCGACCACATGCAGCGCGGCACGTACGGCGAACTGGTCGCCGCGCCCGTCCGGACCCTGGCGCACAAGCCGCGCTCCCTCGACGCGCGGGAGGCGGCCGGACTGCCGGCCGCCGGCCTCACCGCGTACCAGGCACTCCGCCGCCACCTGGAGATCGGCCCCGGCGACGTGCTGCTCGTCCACGCCGCGGCCGGCGGGGTCGGCTCGCTCGCCGTCCAGATCGGCCGCGCCCTCGGCGCCCGCGTCATCGGCACGGCCAGTGAGCGCAACCACGACTTCCTCCGGTCGCTCGGCGCGGAGCCGGTGACCTACGGCCCCGGGCTCGCCGACCGGGTGCGCGCCCTGGCCCCGGAGGGCGTCGACGCCGTCTTCGACCTCATGGGCGGGGACACCCTGGCCGGTTCGCCGGCGCTGCTGAGGCCGGGCGGACGGCTCGCCTCCATCTCCGGTGACGTGACGGGGCTCGGCGGACGCTACGTCTTCGTCCGCCCCGACCCGGCCGATCTGGCCGAGCTCGTGGCGATGGCGGACCGCGGCGAGGTCCGGGTCCACGTGAGCGCCGAGTTCCCGCTCGCCGACGCGGCCCGCGCCCATGAACTCGTGCAAACCGGCCATGTGCGCGGCAAGGTCGTCCTGGCGGTCGGAACCGCCTGACCGGCGGTCGAAAAGGCCTGATCCGGCCCGTCCCGCCGACCGAACCGCACCCGTCCGAGACCCGTACCGGACAAGCCCGACGCGCTACCCGTACAAGAAGATCCGCATTCCACACGTGTGAGAGGCCCGAGGCCGCCCCTGTCAGGGGCGGCCTTTTCTCGTGTGTCCGGAGGCCTCTGCGGCCGGTCTTCAGTGAATCTTCAGCGGCTCTCAAGCCGCCCACACGTGAGGCCACGGTCGACTGCCCCGTCGTTCGCAGATGAAACCCCAGAGGCGACTGTGAGGCTTGATTCATGCCCTCAGGGGCCCGCCGAAGCAGACCCACGGACGAACGGAACCGGGCATGACCCTTGCTGAGCAGGAGCCGACGGTAGCGGCGCCGGCCGCGGCCGAACTCGCCTACCAGCGTCCTATGGACCGCGCCCTGGTGCACCGCCGGGCCGTCATGGAGGTCTTCGTCACCGACGCCGTCCGGCACGGCGACGACGCCTTCGCCGTGGCCGTCCAGGCACCCCGCGCGCACAGCTACTACAACGACCACACGCAGCGGCCCGCGCTGCTCGACCCGCTGTTCCTCCTGGAGGCCGCCCGCCAGGCGGTCACCGTCGTGGCGCACCAGTGGCTGGACGTCACGTACGACACCTCCTTCCTGATCAGCGACTGGACCACCGAGTTCACCGACCTCGCCGCCCTGCGGACCCGCGTCGACGTCCCGGACGAGCTCGTCGTCGAGGTCACCACGCGCGACGTCAAGCGGCGCGGCACCAGGCTCCTCGCCGCCACCCTGGAGTGCGTGTTCCTGGTGGGCGGCCGACGGGCCGGGACGAGCGTCGTCGTGGCCGGATACCTCAGCCGCGACGGCTACACCGCCCACCGCGAGAAGAGCCGGGGTTCCGTCCCGCCGCTCTCCTCCGCGATGCCGCACACCCGCACCGGCACGCCCGTAGCACCCGCCCTGGTGGGCCGCGAGCGGACGGAGAACGTCGTCCTCACCGACGTGGTCCGGCACCCCGACGCCACGACCGCGCTGCGCGCCGTGCTCGACGTCCCGGTGCGGCACGCGGCCATGTACGACCACCCGCTGGACCACGTACCGGCGATGGCCCTGATGGAGGCGGCCCGCCAGGCCGCGGTCCTCGCCTCCGACGAGTCCGGGGAGTCCGGCGACCGGCGGTACGCACGTGCCTTCGGCGCCACGTTCCGCCGGTTCGTCGAGCTGGACAGCCCGGTCACGGTCTCCGTCGCGCCGTCGGCCGGCGAGCGCCTCACCGTCGACTTCCGGCAGGACGGGGAGTCGGTCTGCACGGCCGACATCGAGGTCGCGGTCCTTGCCGAGCACGAGTCGCCCGAGTCGTCCGCCGCGGCCGAGACCGCCGACGCGTCCGAGTCGCCCGACACGGACGGCAGGTGACGGGCCGTGCGACTGGACTCACCCCTGGGCCTCTCCGCGACCGCCTGGTACCCCGACGGTCTCCAGACGACCGAAGAGGCCGTGGCCGCCGGTGACATCGACGCCCGCACCGCCCGCGAACTCGGCTACACCTCGCTCCCCGTCAGCGAGGACATCGCGCCGCCCGACATGGCCGTCGAGGCCGCCAACCGGCTCTTCACCCTCTCCGGCGCCCGCGCCGACGCCCTCTCCCTCGTCCTGCACGCCAGCGTCCACCACCAGGGCCACGACGCCTGGTCCGCCCCGCACTACATCGCCAGTCGGATCGGCGCCGACCGTGCCGTACCGATCGGGCTGCTCCAGCAGTGCAACGGCGGCGCCATCGGCATCGAACTGGCCGCGAGCCGCCTCCAGGGCGACCCGGCCGCCGGACCCGCCCTGGTCACGACCGCCGACCGCTTCCTGATGCCGAGCTGGCACCGCTGGCGCAGCGACTACGGGATGGCGGCCGGCGACGCGGCCACCGCCGTCCTCGTCCACCGCACCGGCTCCACGGCAGCGGCCGGCTCGTCGCACGCCTTCCCGCCGGACCTGCTGCTGCACTCGCTCGCCACCCGGACCGCCTCCGAACTGGAGGTGATGCACCGCGGCGACGACGAGCTGAACGCGACGCCGATGGGGCACAGCCCGATGATCGACGTGCGGCGCACCAAGCGCGCCTTCATCAAGGCGTACGGCGTCGACTTCTTCGTCAAGACGGCGGCCGACCGCATCCGGGCCGTCGTCGAGGAGTCCCTGGCCGACGCCGGGCTCACCGGCGACGACCCGCGGCTGCACTACGCCGTGATCCCCCGGCTGGGCGCCAAGGCGATGAACGAGGCGTACATCCCGCCGCTGAAGGACGTCACCTCGGCGGAGGTCCTCGACCTGGGCCGGGCCACCGGGCACGTGGGGGCCGGCGACCTGAACGCCTCCCTGGCCGACCTGGCCCGCTCGGACCTCCTGAGGCCCGGGGCCCACGCCCTCGTGCTCAACGGCGGCGGCGGGTTCACCTTCACCGCGGTCGTGGTCAGCAAGCGCTGACCTCCCGCGATCCGTACCGCTTCACCGCTTCACCGATCCACCGCTTCACCGCTTCACCGATCCACCGCTCCACCCGATTCGCATCCGACTCCCAAGGAGAACCCCTCATGTCCGCTCACCAGGACCGTCTCTTCGCCCTCGTCTCCGAGAAGCTCGGCGTCCCCACCGAGGAGCTCGACACCACGTCCACCTTCGACGCCCTCGACCTGGACTCGCTCGCCCTGATCGAGCTCAGCGTCATCGTGCAGAAGGAGTTCGGCGTCCAGATCGACGAGACGGCGCTGACCCCGGAGAACACCTTCGCCGACATCCTCACCGAGATCGACTCCAAGGTCGCGGTGGCCTGATGACCGGCATACCGACGCAGCGCCCGGGCGGGCGCACCAAACGCTTCGACGTGGCGGTCACCGGCGTCGGCCTGGTCACCCCGGCCGGCCTCGGTGTCGAGGCCAACTTCGAGCGGGTCTGGTCGGGCCGGTCCACCGCGGCCACCGACCCGGACCTCGCCGGTCTGCCCGTCGACTTCGCCTGCCGCGTACCGGACTTCGACGCGGGTGCCCTGCTCGGGCGGCGCAGCGCCGTCCGCATGGACCCGATCAGCCACTTCGGCGTGGTCGCCGCCCGGCAGGCCGTCGAGGACGCCGGGCTCGACCCGACGGCCTGGGACGGCCCCCGCGTCGGCGTGGTGGTCGGCACCTCGCTCGGTGGCTGGTCCACCGTCGAACGCGAGCACGGCAAGCACCTCACCGACGGCTCCGAGTTCGTCTCGCCGCTGCTCATGGTGATGGGCCCGGTCAACATGACCGCCGGCTACATCGCCATGGACCTCAAGGCACTCGGCCCCAACCAGGTCGTGTCGACCGCCTGCGCCTCCGGCAACACGGCGATCGGGTACGCCCGCGCCCTCCTGGAGTCCGGTGTCTGCGACATCGTCCTGGCGGGCGGCGCCGAGGCCGCGATGTCCCCGACCGCCATGGCCAGCCTCGCCCGCGCCGGAGCGCTGTCGACCCGGCGCGACGACCCGGCGTCGGCCTCCCGCCCCTTCGACGCGGACCGCAACGGGTTCGTCGCCGGCGAGGGCGCGGCCATGCTCGTCCTGGAGCGGGTCGAGGACGCGCGGGCGCGCGGTGCCCGCATCCGCGCCCGGGTCTCCGGCTTCGGTGCCTCGGCCGACGGCCACCACGCGTCGGCGCCCGACCCGACCGGCGGCGGCGCCGAGCGGGCCATCCGGGCGGCGCTCGCCGACGCCCTGGTCGACACCTCCGAGGTCGACCACGTCAACGCGCACGGCACGTCGACCCCGCTCAACGACATCACCGAGGCCGGGATGCTCCGCCGGGTCTTCGGCGAGAAGCCCGCCGTCACCTCCACCAAGGGTGTCGTCGGCCATCTGCTGGGCGCCGCCGGCGCCGCCGAGGCGGTGTACACGGTGCTCGCCGTGGAGCGGAGCCTCGTCCCGCCGACGGCCAACTTGAACAGCCTGGACCCGGGCATCGGGGTGGACGTGGTGGCCAAGGAGGCCCGTCCGATGGAGATCGGCGCGGCGGTCAACGACTCGTTCGGCTTCGGCGGCCAGAACGCCGTGATCGTGGTGACGCCGGCATGACGGCGACTCCCGGCCCCGCGAGCCCCGCTGCCCCCTCCGGGCCCTCGGGCCGCTCGGTCCTCGTCACCGGTGGCAACCGCGGCATCGGTCTGGCCGTCGCCCGGTCGCTCGCCGCGCGCGGCGACCGGGTGGCCGTCACGTACCGCACCGGCGAACCCCCGGAGGGGCTCCTCGGGGTGCGGTGCGACGTCACGGACGAGGCCCAGGTGGAACGCGCCTTCAAGGAGGTCGCGGCCGCCCACGGCGACGTCGAGGTGCTGGTCGCCAACGCCGGAATCACCCGGGACGGGCTGCTGCTCGCCCTCGGCGACGACGCGATCGACACCGTCCTCGACACCAACCTGCGGTCGGTCATCCGGGTCGCCAAGCACGCGGCCCGGGGCATGCTCGGCGGGCGCTGGGGCCGACTGGTGCTGATCTCGTCCGCCGTCGCGTTCACCGGCTCGCCCGGCCAGACGAACTACACCGCCGCCAAGTCCGGCCTCGTCGGCCTCGCCCGCTCCCTCGCCTGGGAACTCGGCAGCCGCGGCATCACCGTCAACGTCGTCGCCCCCGGGCTCGTCGACACGGACATGCTGCGCGACGTACGGCCGGCCCGCATGGACCAGTACCTGGCGATGACGCCACTGGGCCGGGCCGGCAGCGCCGACGAGGTGGCCGCCGCCGTGCGGTTCCTCACCGGCGAGGAGGCCTCGTACATCACCGGCGCCGTGCTGCCGGTCAGCGGTGGGCTCGGCATGGGTCACTGAGGCCCCGTGCCGCACGCATCCACCACCACTCACCAAGCACAGGGAAGGTAAACCATGCCCGTCGGTGTCCTGTCGATCGGCTCCTACACACCCGACCAGGTGGTCGACAACCAGCAGATCAGCGCCTGGACGGGGATGCCCGAGTCCTGGGTGACCGAGCGGACCGGTGTCCTGACGCGGCGGTACGCCGAGCCGGGCACCGCCACCTCAGACCTCGCCGTGCACGCGGCCCGGGAGGCGCTGGAAGGCGTCCCGGACGAGGTCCGCGAGCGGCTCGGCGCGCTGGTCGTGGCGACCAGCACCCCGGACGTGCCGCAGCCGTCGACCGCGGCGATCCTCCAGCACAAGCTGGGGCTCTCCACCCTGCCCGCCTTCGACATCAACGCCGTCTGCAGCGGCTTCCTCTACGGCCTCTCGGTCGCCGAGGGGCTGCTGGCGGCCGGCCGGCACGGGGGGCACGTGCTCCTGGTCGGCGCCGACATGTTCTCCACGATCATGGACAGGTCCGACCGGCGCACGGTGAGCCTGTTCGGCGACGGCGCGGGAGCCGTCCTGCTCGGCGAGGTGCCCGAGGGCTACGGCCTGCAGTCGGTGCACCTGGTCACCGACGGCGAGTTCCACCACTACGTGGGCGTCGAGGGCGGCGGCACCAGGACGCCGCTCGACGCCGAGGCCCGCGAGGCCGGCCACCAGTACTTCCGGATGGACGGGCGCGCGGTGCGCGACTACGCCCTCTCGGTGCTCGCGAAGCTGACCGCCCAGACGCTCGACGACTGCGGGCTCGCCCTGGAGGACATCGACCGGTTCGTCTTCCACCAGGCCAACACCAGGCTCCTGGAGACCTTCGTGGCGGACGCCGGCATCGACCCGGACCGCGTCGCCTACACCGCGCCGCACCTGGGCAACACGGTCGCCGCCTCGGTGCCGCTCACCCTGCACGCCACGCACCGGGAGCGCCCGCTGAAGCGCGGCGAGCGGGTCCTGATGGCGTCGGTCGGCGGGGGAATGACCGCGGGCGCCGCACTCCTGACCTGGTACTGACGGCCCGCCCCGGGGCGCCGGCGCACCCCTTCCGCGCCGGCGCCCCACCCGTACCCCCACTACCGACCCCACACGCACACCACACGCAGCAGCATCGGATGGAGGAGCCATGAGGCTCGACGGACAGACGGCCGTCATCACTGGCGGCACGCGGGGCCTGGGGCGGGCGATAGCCGAGGCCTTCCTCGCGGAGGGTGCCTCGGTCGTGGTCGCCGCGCGCAACCCGTACGACATCAAGGAACTCGCCGACGACCACGGCGACCGGCTGCTCTTCCACCACACCGACGTCACCGACGAGACCTCGGTGGCCGAGCTGGTCGCCGCCGCGGGCGAGACGTTCGGCGGCGTCGACGTCCTCGTCAACAACGCGGGCGTCAGCCGGGACGGCAAGATCGCCCGGCTCTCGGTGGACGACTGGAACACCACGCTCGCCACCAACCTCACCGGCGTCTTCCTCTGCACGCGCGCGGTGATCGGCCCGATGGCCGCCCGCCGCGAGGCGACCGGCACCGGCGGCCGCATCATCAACGTCTCGTCCTGCGTCGCGGGCCGCGCCGCGATCGGCGCCGCCGCGTACAGCGCGAGCAAGGCCGCCGTGGAGATGTTCACCAAGACCTCGGCCGCCGAACTCGCCCCCAAGGGCATCACCGTCAACTGCCTGTCCCCGGGCTACATCGACGAGGGCATGGGCAAGGAGCTCGCCTCCAACGAGCGCGCCTGGGAGAGCTACCGCGGCCGTCTGCTCTCCGGCCGCCTCGGCCGTCCCGCCGAGGTCGGCGCGACCGCCGTCTTCCTCGCCTCGCAGGACAGCTCGTACGTCAACGGCAGCGTGGTCGAGGTCAACGGGGGGCTGATGTGGGCGGCCTGACGGAACGGCGCACGGGCCACGAGGCGGACCGGCCCGTCCTCGTCGTCGGGGCCGGGCCGGTCGGTCTGGTCGTCGCGTGCGAACTGCTCCAGCAGGGCATCCCCGTACGCGTCGTGGACGCCGGCCGCGGACACACCGCGCACTCCCGCGCGAACGTCATCTGGCCGCGCAACCTCGAACTGCTCGACCGGATCGGGGTGACCGAGGAGCTGCTCGACACCGGTCACCGCCTCGCGGGCACCGCGTTCTACTCGCGCGGCCGGCACCTCGCGACCGCCTGGATGAGCAAACTGCCCGACTCCCCCTACCCGTTCGCGCTCACCCTCTCGCAGAACGACACCGAGGGAGTGCTGCGCCGACGCCTCGCCGCGCTCGGCGGCACCGTCGAGCAGGGCGTCCGGCTCACCGCCCTCGACAACACCGCGGGCGGACCCTCCGTCAAGCTGGAGCACGAGGACGGCCGGACCGAGGAGCTGGAGCCGAGCTGGCTCGTCGGCGCGGACGGCGCGCACAGCACCGTCCGCAAGGAGCTGGGCATCGGCTACGACGGCCCGCCGGTCGACGTGTCGTTCGCGATCACCGACGCCCGGCTGACCACCACCCTCTCCGAGGACCTGTCGCACTACTGCTACGCGCCGAGCGGCGCCATGGTGCTCGGGCCGATGGGCGACGGCGTGCACCGCATCGCGCTGAACGTGCCGCACGACGCGTACAGCGAGGACAACCCCCCGCCCCGCGAGATGTTCCAGCAGGTCGTCGACGACCGGGCGGCCGGCCACAGCCGCGTCGAGGAGCTGCTGTGGAGCGGCTCCTTCCGGGTGCGGGTCAGGATCGCCTCCGCGTTCCGCAGCGGCCGCTGCTTCCTCGCGGGCGACGCCGCCCATGTGATCAGCCCGGCCGGCGGCCAGGGCATGAACACCGGCATGCAGGACGCGTTCAACCTGGCGTGGAAGCTGTCCGGCGTCCTCCGTGGGGAGTTCGGGGAGCCGATCCTCGACTCGTACGACTCCGAGCGCCGTGCCGTCTCCCACCAGGTGGCCCGCTCGACGGCGCTGCTGACCAAGGCGGGCCTGGTCAACACGCCCGCGAAGGTCGCGCTGCGGGACGCCGCGTTCACGGTGGCCGACCGGACAGGGCTCTTCCAGCGCAGGCTCGCCCCGCAGCTGAGCCAGACGGCCGTCAGCTACGACGGCGACCGGCATCCCCGTATGCCGCTGAGGGTGTCGTCCGGACCGGTCGCCTCCGGACCGGTCGCCTCCGATCCGATCGCCGGCTCCGGTACGGGCGCCGATTCCGGTCCGGACGCCGGTGGTTCGGGTGAGGCGGCCCCCGTGGCCCCGCGGCTCGACAGCGGTGGCTGGCCGACGATCGACCGGGACCGGCACACCGTGCTGCTGTGGCCCGGCACGCGGACCCCGCCCGCGGACTGGCAGCGGACCCGCGACCGGGTCCGCCGGGAGCTGCCCGAGGGCACCCCCGTACTCGATCTGACCCGTGCCGTTCCCCGGGGCCTGGCCCGGGCGCTCGGCCCCGGGCCCGCCGTGGCGGTCGTACGCCCGGACGGCCATCTGCTCGCGCGGGTCGACCCCGGGAGCCCCCAGGACATCACGCGACTGCTCACCCGAGCGGCACACCTCAGGAGCCGGTCTTGACCACGTCCCCCGCCCTCCCCTCCCTCCCTCCCCTCATCACCGACCATTCCCGCCCGGTGGTGGCGTTCTTCGACGCCGACGAGACGCTCGTCGCCATGAAGACGCCGTTCTCGCTGCTGCGGCACCGGATGAAGCGGGAGGGCGACGTCACCGGCGCCGCGTACGAGCGGCTCGTCGAGCCGCTGCGGCGGCTGGCGTCGATGGGCGTGACGCCGGTCGAGGTGGTGTCCAAGTTCTACGAGCTGTACGCGGGTGTCCCCTGGGACGACGTGGTCGCCGAGGCGCGGGAGTGGTACGCCCATCTGCGCGAGCGCGGCGCGCCGTTCATCGAGCCGACGGTCGCCCGGCTGCGCCGCCACCAGGAGGCGGGTCACCACACGGTGGTCATCTCCGGCTCCTGGCCGGCGACGCTCCACCCGATCACCGACGACCTGGGCGTCGACCTGGTCCTGTGCACGGAGCCGGAGCTGGACGCGGACCGGCGCATGACGGGGGCGATCCGGCACGCGATGTTCGGTCCGGCGAAGGCGGACGCGGTCCGGGAGGCGCTGGCGAAGTTCGGCGCGGACCCCGCCGACTGCTACGCCTACGGCGACGACCCGGGCGACCTGACCATGCTGAGCATGGTGGGCCACCCGACGGTCGTCGGCGAGAACCCGCGGATGACGGCCCACGCGGCCGAGTACGGCTGGCCGGTCATCCCGGCCACCCTGATGGCCGGGACGCGCCGCCAGCCGGTGTGACCAGGCGGAGAAAGAGCACGAAGGGGCGCCTCGGCCGAGGCGCCCCTTCGGCGTTGCCCGACGGGCGGGTGTCGACCGTCGTCGGCAAGGTCAGCGGGCGCCGACCGGTTCCGGCAGGTTGGCCAGTTCGGTCAGGATCTCGGGCGGGAGGGTCACCGAGCCGGCCTCCACGTTGTCCTCCAGGTAGCGGCGGGTCTTGGTGCCGGGGATGACGCCCACGTGCTCGCCCTGCGCCAGCACCCAGGCGATCGCCACCTGCGCGACGGTCGCGCCGACGCGGTCGGCCAGGTCCCGCACCCGGTCGACGATGGCCTGGTTGGCGCTGATGGCCTCGGGCTGGAAGCGCGGGATGCGGTGCCGCCCGTCCACCGCGGGCAGGTCCTGCGGGGTGCTGATCAGGCCGGACAGGAAGCCGCGGCCGAGCGGGGCGAACGCGATGAACGCGATGCCCTCGCGCCCGCAGTACTCCACCACGCCGTCCTTCAGGGCCTCTCGGCTCCACAGCGACAGCTCGCTCTGCACGGACGCGACCGGGTGGACCGCGTGCGCCCGGCCGATCTCCTCCACCGACGCCTCGGAGAGCCCGATCGCGCCGAGCTTGCCCTCCTTCACCAGCTCGGCGAGCGCGCCCCAGCTCTCCTCGACCGGCACCTCGGGGTCGATGCGGTGCAGCTGGTAGAGGTCGATGTGGTCCACGTCGAGCCGCTGCAGGCTGGCGTCGACGGCGGCGCGCAGATACTCGGGCCGGCCGTCCCGGTGGCTCTTGTAGGTGGCCGGGTCGTCGACGACGAGCCCGCCCTTGGTGGCGAGCAGGGCCTTGTCGCGGTAGCCCCGCAGCGCCTTGCCGACCAACAGCTCGTTGGTGAACGGGCCGTACTGGTCGGCCGTGTCGATCAGGTCGACGCCGAGGTCGATGGCGTGCCGTACGACCGCGATGGACTCGCTCTCGTCCCGGCCCAGTTCGTCGTACCCCCACGACATGCCCATGCAGCCGATGCCGACGGCCGCGAAGGTCCGCTCCGTGCCGCCCAGTTGGATCCTGCGCATGTTCGTGCGCACCGCCTCTCCCGTTGTGCCCGCGGAGTCCCGCCCACTCGATTCGTGTGACAGGCCCTCGTCTTCATGCAGAACTCTGCCATACGACATTGACATCTCCTATGCTCAGCCTCCTACTCTATGACAGAGTTCTTACACATGCCTGCCAACGAATAGAACAGAACAGGGGTGATTCTCCGTGTCCACCGGCAACCCGCGGGCGACGCTCGCCGCGGCGTGCGTCGTCGGCCCGCTGATGACCTTGGTGGTGACCGGCCCGTCCGTGGCCGTGCCCGAGATCGGCGCCGACCTGCACAGCTCCCTCGCCGCTGCCCAGTGGGTGGTCGACGGCTACATGCTGACCGCCTCCAGCAGCCTCGCCGCGATGGGCTCGCTCGCCGACCGCGTGGGCCACCGCAGGATGTTCACCTGGGGCATGGCCTTCTTCGCGTTCTGGATGACGGTCTCGGGTCTCTCCAACAGCATCCTGCTGCTCGACATCTCGCGCGCCATCTCCGGTTTCGGCAGCGGCGCGGCCCTCGCCTCCATCACCGCAATCGTGGCCCAGGCCTTCGACGGCCCGGCCCGCGCGAAGGCCTTCGGACTCTTCGGCACCTTCCTGGGCGCGGGCCTCGCGTTCGGCCCGATGTTCGGCGGCGTCCTGGTCAACCTCTGGGGCTGGCGCTCGGTGTTCCTGGTGCTCGCCGGGGTCGCCGCGCTCGTCCTGCTGAGCACGCCGCTGCTGCCCCGTACGGAACCGAACCGCGGACCCCGCTTCGACTGGGCCGGCACCTTCGCCTTCGGCCTCGGCATCGCCCTGTTCGTCCTCGCCCTGGTGGAGGGACCGGGCCGCGGCTGGACCGACCCGATCGTGCTCGCCTCGGCCGTCGGCTGTCTGGTCCTGCTCGCGACCTTCGTGGCGGTGGAGCGCCGATCCGAGCACCCGATGTTCGACCTGGGCCTCTTCGCCCGCCCGCAGTTCCTCGCCGTCTGCCTGGTGCCGCTGGTGCTGGCGTTCAGCTTCGTCGCGCTCGTCATCGTGCTGCCGCCGTACCTGACCTCCACGAGCGGCCTGTCGGCCGTCCGGATCGGCCTGGTCCTGCTGCTGCTGACCGGCCCGTCGCTCGTGATGCCCGCCCTCACCGGTGTGGTCGCGCAGAAGGTCTCGCAGCGCACCCTGTTCCTCGTCCTGCTCGCCTTCTCCGCCGTCGGCGCCGCCTGGCTGACCATGGTGGAGCCGGGTGCCTCGACCGTCGCGCTGGCCGGCCCGCTGCTCTTCCTGGGCATCGGATACGGCATCTCGCTCGGCATCCTGGACGGCGCGGCCGTCTCGGCCGTCGAGCCGGAGCGGATGGGCATGGCCGCGGGCATGTTCAACACGGTGCGGCTCACCTCCGACGCCGTGTCCATGGCCGGTCTCGGCGCGCTCGTCACGGCGCTCACCAAGAGCGCCCTCGACAACGACGCCGTCTCCGCCTTCAAGGGCGGCGCCGACGCGCTGACCTCGCGCGCCCTCCAGGGCGGTCTGACCGAGGCGGCCGAGACGCTGCCCGCGGGTGAGGTCCGGGACCGGGCGGTGACCGCGATGGCCGACGCCTACGCCTCCGGCCTGCACACCACCATGTGGATCGTCGCGGCGGCCTGCGCGGTCACGGCCGTGGTCGTCGGCAGTCTGCTGAAGGGCGGCAAGCCCTCGGCCGACGCCCCCGCCGAGGCCGAGCCGGTCACGGCGTCGCCCGAGCCCGCCTCCGCGCGCTGAGGGGGCGGGTCATGACACAGACCGCCCTCGGACCCGTCGAGGTCCTGTCCCCCTATGTCGACGAGCAGCTGGTGGAACTCCTCGGCATCGAGGTCACGGTGTGCGAGCCGGACCTCGTGATCGGCAGCATGCCGGTGGCGGGCAACCGCCAGCCGATCGGCCTGCTGCACGGCGGAGCCAACGCCGTGCTCGCCGAGACGCTCGGCTCGCTCGCGGCCTGGACGCACGCGGGCGCCGACCGGATCATCGTCGGCCAGGAACTGTCCTGCACCCACCACGGCGGGGCGCGGTCGGGCCGGGTCACCGGCGAGTGCCGTCCGCTGCACGTGGGCACGCACACCGCCACGTACGAGATCGTCATCCGCGACGAACGCGGCCGGCGCACCTGTACCGCCCGGCTGACCTGTGCGATCCCGCCGGTCAGGCGCCGGGCGGGCCGGTGACCGAACGCACCGCGGGGAACGACGGCCGGCCGGTGCGGCGAAGGCAATGCGCGACTACTGCTTCGTCCTCTGTCGTATGCAAGACTATTGATATGGCGAAGACGACGACGGAGACGGTCGCCGCAGGCCGACTCGGGCACACGATCAAGCGGGCCGAGCAGGCTCTGATCGGCCGCAAGACGGACGTGCTGCGGGAGTTCGGCCTGACGGTTCCCCAGTACTCGGTCCTGCTGTTGCTGTCGGTCTCGGACGGCATGTCCGCGGCCCAGCTGGCGCGCGAGTGCATGGTCACGCCGCAGACGATGGCGACGGTGCTGACCAACCTGGAGAAGGCCGACCTGGTGTTCCGGGAACCCTCGGAGCTGCACCAGAAGGTCGTGGTCAACCGGGCGACCCGGGCCGGCCGCGCCATCGCGAAGAAGGCCGACAAGGCGGCCCTGCGCGTCGAGGGGTCGCTGGGCGCCGAGTTCACGCCCGAGGAAAGGGCCCGGTTCGAGGAGTACCTGGAGCGGTCGATCGCCGTTCTGGGGTCCCTTGAATAAACCCCTCGGGGGTATGCGGGACGCGTAGAAAACCACCTCGAATTCGTCTGCCGACGAAATTCAAGGTGGTTTTCTTTTTATGTCACCTGTGAGGCAGGTAACAGGCGGGGCTCCGGCCCGTAAACATTTCGTACGACGGTCGACCGAAAACGGTTTTCGGCCGGATTCCTGCTAGGGTGACCTGGTGACTCGTGCTAGGTGCACGTACCTGCGCGGGGAGCGAAGGGTTCGACCATTTCACCGCAGGGTGGGATGGATGTACCAATAAGGGGGAATGGTGCAGATTCACGTCCTGGGCCCGATGACCGTATTCGACGATGACCTGGAGCCGGTCGTTCTGGCACCCAAGCCGCGTCGTCTGCTCGCTTTACTCGCTGTCAATGCCGACAGTGCGATATCCGTCAATGCGCTTGTGCAGGAGTTGTGGGGGAACAATCCTCCCCGAACCGCCACCGCAACGATCCAGACCTATATTGGGCAGGTCCGCCGCACCATCGCGGAAGCCCTCAACAAGAGCGCCAACGAAATCGCCGAAGAAATCCTCATTACCGAGGGCAGTAGTTACGTGCTGTCCACGCGGAGGGTCGCGCTCGACATCGCCGAGTACGAGATGCTGACCGCCGCCGGAAACGCCGCGGTGCAGCGCGGCGCATTCGTCGAGGGTTCCGATCTGCTCCATCAGGCCGTCGCACTGTGGCGCGGCCCGGCGCTCGTCAACGTGGAGGCCGGCGAACTGCTCGGCGCCCGGATCGTCCACCTGGACGAGTCCCTCCTGTGCACGCTGGAGCACCGGATCTACGCCGACCTCCAGCGCGGCGCGCACCACACCCTGGTCCCGGAGCTCACCGAGCTCACCGCCCGCCACCCGCTCCACGAGAACTTCCACCGGCACCTGATGCTCGCGCTGTACCGCTGCGGCCGACGGGCGGAATCGCTCGCCGTCATGCGGCGGCTGCGGGCCCGGCTGGTGGAGGAGCTGGGTCTTGAGCCCTCGCCGTTCCTGGTCCAGATGGAGCAGGACATCCTGCGCGGCGAGCCGTCCCTCGACACGCCCCGGCTCAGGTCGGCCGACCGGGCCACCGTCGTACGGCAGCAGGACCGCCGGAGCATGGGCAGCGTGGTGCACAGCCTGGCCCTGCGCGCGACGGGCTGAACCGGGCCGGGGGTGACCGGCTGAACCGGGCCGGCACTGACCAGCCGAACCGGGCGGCCGACATCGTGAAAGGGTCCGCGGGCACGTGCCCCGCGGACCCTTTCGTATGCGACCTCGTATGCGATCTCGTATCCGACCTGCATCTGGGACCTGCTTCTGCGACCTTCTTCGTACGCGGACCGCTCCGTGCCCGCGGAACGCGCGCGGTGCTTCGGGTCTCAGGCTCCGCTGACCAGCAGGCACGACCAGGTGAACCCGGCCCCGGCACTGACCACCAGCGCGTACTCGCCGGGACCCAGCATCCGCCCGGTCCGCAGTTCCGCGAGGCTGGCCGCGGCGTCGCCGGCGCCCAGGTGTCCGGTGTCGGCGCCCGGCCGCAGCAGTTCCGCCCCGGTGAGCTTGCCCAGCAGCGGCGCGTAGGCCAGGTCGATGGTCTTGCGGCCGAGCCGCGGCGCCACCACGTACCGCAGCGGCACGTCGCCCGTGGCCGACAGGCCCGCGTCGGCCAGGCACGACTCCAGTGCCGACCGCAGCGACGCGGCGCTCGCCGCGGTGAACGCCTCCATGCCCCCCGCCTTGAGGAACGCCTTCTTGGTACGGCGGATGTCGACCTTCGGCCCGAGGGAACGGGCCGCCGGGCCGAACGGGTCGTCGCCGCGGTGCATGCGCTCCAGCCGGGGCGCGGCGACCGTGGCGATCGAGTGCAGGACCAGATCGGCCGGCCGGCCGCCCTCGGTTCCCGGCAGGTGGTGCAGGACGAGGGCGGTGGCGCCGTCGCCGTACCCGATGCCGTAGTCCCCGCTCCAGCGGTCGAAGCCGGGCTCCACGAAGGCGTCGGCGGTGGTGATCAACGCGTTCCCGAGGCCGGGCTCGACGAAGAGCCGGGCGGCGGCCAGCTCCACGGCCGCCGCACCGCCGTTGCACACCTGCTGGACGCCGAGGGGCACGGCGCCGGCGGCACCCAGCCGGTCGGCGACGAAGTGCGCGGGGGACCACAGGTCGTGGCCCTGGTAGTGGATCCAGGCGTGCAGCAGGAGGCCCACGGCGCCGGGGTCCACACCGGCCGCGGAGAGTGCCTCGCGGCCTGCCTCGACCGCCATCTCGGGCGGCGCGAGGTCGGCCACCGGCAGTACGGCGTACCCGAGTTCGTCGGCGGTCTCGGCGTCGACCAGCTCACGCGCGACCGCCTCGGCCGCGCTCTGCCGGCCCGAGGGAAGCCAGAGTGTGGGACCCGAGATGCCCAACGGGCGCGGCAGACGCATCACTTGGCCCCGGCGCTCGTGCTCTTCGAGGTCAGCGCGTCGACGTCGCAGCCCGGGTCCGGGGCGGCCGTGGTCGGCGCGGTCGCCTTGGTGGGGATGATGTCGACGACGTACAACTCGACCGGCTCGGTGCCCTTGTTGATGCCCATGTGCACGGTGGTCGGGCCGACGGGCTCCACCAGCGACTCGCCCGAGGCGTACTCCTCCACCGAGCAGTCCGAGCCGTCGATCCGGGTGAACGTACCGGAGTTGATGACGGCGATCTCCTCGCCCACGTGGTAGTGCCAGCCCGTGGAGGCGCCCGGCTGCACGATCGCCTTGCGGTAGAGGACCTTGCGGTCGCCGTTCGCCTTGATCTTGAAGGGCGCCGAGGTGATGCCCTGGCTCAGCGTGACCGCGCTGACCGGGGGGACGTCGGCCGTGACGTCGGCCTGGGCCATGGGCTGGGTGGCGAATCCGGCGCCGAGCGCCACCGCGACGACGGCACCGGCGGTGATGAGCCTGCTCTTCTTGACCACGGAATGTCCTCTGCTCACGGGAACGATCGCAGTCATATGTATCAGAGCATTGTCACTGAGATGAGGTCTGTCGTGACTTCCTGTGCTGCCCTTGAGTCGGCCTTGAGCGGTTCTCTTGCGAGCCCTTCGGACCCGCCTTCGGACCCGCCCTCGGACCCGACGGGTGACCGGCTTCGGGGCGGCTCTCCGGGCGAGATTCCCGCCCGGCCGCTCAGCCCGCCTCGACCAGCGAGATCCTGCCCTTCCGCTCGTCCCGGCCCAGCAGTTCCACGACCTTCTCGCGGGTCTCCGTACCCGGCCGCGCCGTGTGCAGCATCAGCCGGATCCCCGGACGGTCCGGGATCTCCAGCACCGAGTGGTCGAAGACCAGGAACCCCGACCGCGGATGGTCGATGCCCTTCACGCCCTGGTTCGTCGCCGTGAGCTCGTACCGCGACCACAGCTCCGCGAACTCCTCGCTCTCCTCCGTCAGTCGACGCGAGATCGACGTGAACCGCGACTCCTCCGGATAGCGCGCGGCATCCCTGCGGAACTCGGACACCAGCCCCGGAGCGACCTCCGCCCAGTACCGATGGCGCGCCCGGAACGCCGGATTGGTGAAGAAGGACACCAGACAGTTGGTGTCCCGCTCGCCGAAACCGAAGACCAGCGAGGCCGCCCTGTTGAGCCCCACGATGTCCCAGCACCGGTCGATCACATACGCGGGACTCGGCATCCAGCCCTCCACGAGGGCCGTCAACTGCGCCGTGTCCGCGAGGTCGTCCGCCGCGCGCTGCGGCGGGTTCATCCCCACCAGCCGGTACAGGTGGTCCCGCTCCACGGCGTCCAGCCGCAGCGTCCGGCTGATGGCGTCCAGGACCTGCTCCGACACCTTGATGTCCCGGCCCTGTTCGAGCCACGTGTACCAGGAGGCGCCGATGCCGGCCAGCATCGCGACCTCCTCCCGGCGCAGGCCCGGCGTGCGCCGGCGCGCACCGGGGGGAAGCCCCACGTCCTCGGGCCTGAGCCGTTCCCGGCGCGTGCGCAGGAAGTGCTTGAGCTCCTCGCGTCGACGGGGCTCCCGTACTGCGTTGAGGCTGGTGGTCATGAACCCAGGATACGTTCGGGCTCCCCACGCCATGGCGATATTTGCCAGCCTTCTGGCATGACTCCCGACTCCGCCACTCAGCCGCCCGGCAAGGTGCCCTTCACCACCCGCCAGTGGCTCATCATCGCGCTCCTGTGCGGCGCGCAGTTCATGCTCGCCCTCGACTTCTCCATCCTCAGCGTCGCGCTCCCCGTCCTCGGTGAGGACCTCGGCTTCAAGCTGAGCGACCTGCAGTGGGTGGTCACCGCGTTCGCGCTGCCCTCCGGTGGCCTGCTGCTGCTCTTCGGCCGCGCCGCCGACCTCTACGGCCGACGCAACTGGTTCGTCGCCGGCATGGTCCTCTTCGCGGTCGCCTCCCTCGCCGGCGGTCTCGCCACCACGCCCGGCTTCCTGCTCGGAGCCCGCGCCGCCCAGGGCGTCGCGGCCGCCATGCTCACCCCCGCGGCGATGTCCCTGCTCACCACCAGCTTCTCCGAGGGCTCGCAGCGCGACCGCGCGCTCGGCATCAACGGCGCCCTGCTCTCCCTCGGCTTCCTGTCCGGCGTGGTCCTCGGCGGTGTCATCACCGACCTCACCAGCTGGCGCGTGACGCTCTTCATCAGCGTCCCCGTCGGCATCGTCGCCGCCATCGCCGCCCCGATCCTCATCAAGGAGAGCCGCAACGAGGAGACCCCGAAGCTGGACCTCCTCGGCGCCGTCACCGTCACCGGCGGCCTCCTCTCGGTGATCTTCGGCATCACCTCGGCCGAGCGCAACGGCTGGAGCTCCAGCATCACCCTGGCCTCCCTCGCCGCCGGACTCGTCCTCCTCGTCGCCTTCTTCGCCATCGAGCAGCGCGTCGCCGCACCCCTCATCGACCTGAAGGTGCTGCGCCGCCGCACCGTCAGCTGGGGCAACGCCACCGGCCTGATCACCTTCGCGATGATGACCGGCATGGTCTTCCTGCTGACCCTGTACATGCAGCAGGTGCGCGGCATGAGCCCGCTCAACGCCGGCTTCACCTTCGCCTCCCTCGGCGTCGCCGCCGTCCTCGGCGGCGCCTTCGCCGCCCGGATCATCGGCGCGATCGGCGTCCACCGGGCCCTCGTCTACGGTCTGCTGCTGCAGGCCGCGAGCACGGCCGCGCTCTACTTCCTCGACACCACCGGCGGCATGCCGCTGCTCCTCATCGCCACCGCCACCGGCGGATTCGGCCACCTCCTCGCCGTCGTCGGCTACATGATCACCGCGACCTCGGGCCTGCCCGACCGCGAGCAGGGCCTGGCCACCGGCCTCGCCTACACGGGCCAGCAGCTCGGCGTCACCGTCGGCACCCCGGTCCTCGCCACCGTCGCCGCGGCCGGCATCGACTCCGCGGGCGGCAGCGGCCCCGCCGCCGTCCTGGAAGGCGTACAGGGCGGTCTGCTGCTCGCCGCCGGCGCGCTGCTCGTCGCGGGCCTCGCCGCCATCGCCTTCCTGCGGCCCGGCCGCGCGGCGGCCGAAGCCCCGGTGGCCGACCACAAGGTCGCCGCCGAAGCGCACTGAGCCACCGAGGGGGCTCGGTGAGACTCCGCCCAGTCCCACCGAGCCACCGCAGAGCGCGCTGAGCCACCGAGGAACGCGCCGAGACCGAGGAAAACGATTCACATGCGTATGCGCTACCTGGGCCGCACCGGCCTCCAGGTGTCCGAGATCTGCCTCGGCACCATGACGTTCGGCGGCCGCCACGGCTTCCAGCACATGGGCCAGCTCAACACCATCGAGGCCCGGCGGCTCGTCCACGCGAGCATGGACGCGGGCGTCAACTTCTTCGACACCGCCGACATGTACTCCGCCGGACAGTCCGAGGAGGTCCTCGGCGCCGCCCTCGGCACCCGCCGCGAAGACGTGATCATCGCGACGAAGGTGCGCTGGCAGATGCCCGACGGCAGCAGCGGTCCGAACGACCGCGGCCTGTCCCGGCACCACATCGTGCGCTCGGTGGAGGCCAGTCTGCGCCGCCTCGGCACCGACTACATCGACCTCTACCAGACGCACGGCTTCGACGGCCGCACCCCGTGGGAGGAGACCCTGCGGGCCCTGGACGACCTCGTCCGGGCGGGCAAGGTCCGCTACATCGGCGCGTCCAACCTCAACTCCTGGCAGCTCACCCGCGCCCTCGCCACCAGCGAGCGGGCGGGCCTGGAGCGTTTCGCCTCGCACCAGATCCAGTACAGCCTGGCGGCCCGCGAGGTCGAGTGGGAACTGCTGCCCATGGCCGAGGCCGAGGGCGTGGGAGTCATGGTGTGGAGCCCGCTCGCCGGCGGTCTGCTCAGCGGCCACCAGGAGCGGGGCGCCACGCCGCCGCCGGGCACGCGACGGGCGGTGGGCTGGTTCGAACCCGTCGACCCCGAGCGCACCTTCGACACCGTCGACATCCTGCGCAAGATCGCGCAGGAGCGCGAGGTGTCCCCGGCCCAGGTGGCGCTGCGCTGGGCGCTGGACGGAAAGGGCGTCACCTCGGTGGTCATCGGCGCCCGCAACGAACGCCAGCTCACCGACAACCTGGCCGCGACGACCTGGTCGCTGACCCCCGAGGAGCACGCCGCCCTCGACGAGGTCAGCGCCCCGCCGCTGCCGTATCCGTACTGGCACCAGGACTACTGCGACGTGGACCGCCTCAAGGAGTCGGACGAGGGCTGAGGGTGTCCGTCGGGCGGAAGCCCCGTGGGTCCGGGAGACCCGCGGGGCTTCCGCGTCTTCGGTTCCGGTGGGGGTTGCCTTCGGTTCCGGTGGGCGGAGTGCGACTTTTGTCGTCGGGGGGCGAGACGAAAGAGGGAAGACCCGGGACCGGGCCGCGGCCTAACGTTCGAGCGTGGACGCTATGTCGAAGTCGTCGGGGACCCGGAGTTCGTACGGGATCGGGGCCACGCTCGCCGCAGGCTGGGCGTGGTTCGCCGTGCCCGGGCAGTGGTCGGGGCGCAGGACCACCGGTGAGGTGGCACTCGCCGCGGTCCTCGCGCTGCTCGGCGCCGGGACCGAGGACCTCCTGGGCGGCGAGGGATGGCCACTGGCCGGCGTCGCCGCCGGGTCCGCCCTGCTGTCGCTGGTGCGGCGCAGACTTCCCGCCACCGTGCTCGTCCTCACCGCGGGACTCACGCCCCTCGTGCCCGGCTTCGGGCCCCTGCTGCTCGTCGTCGGCTGGTCCTCTGGGCGGTACATCGCGGGGGTGGGCCGTGCCCTCGCCGCGTACATCGCCGCCTTCGTGGTGAACGTCGGGGGGAGCCTGCTGGGCCCCTGGGACCGGGACCGGGTACTCACCATCGCCTTCATGGCGACCCTCTACTACCTGGGCACCACCCTGGCCCCCGGGCTCGCCCACCGCTACTGGACCCAGCGGCGGACCCTGCTGCACGCGCTCCAGGAGCGCAACGCCCAACTGCTGCGCGAGCGGACCATGGTGGTCGGGCAGGCGCGGCTGCGGGAGCGGCAGCGGATCGCCCAGGACATGCACGACAGCCTCGGGCACCAACTGGCCCTGATAGCCGTCCACACCGGAGCCCTGGAGGTGGACCGGGACCTGAGCGAGCGTCAGCGCGAGGTGGTCGGCGTCCTGCGGAACGCGTCGGTGACCGCGATGCACGAGCTCCGGGAGGTCGTCGGGATCCTCCGCGACGGGATCGAGGCCGCCGACGGGACGGCGGCGGCGCCCGGACGGTCCGGGGACGAGACGGGCCGCGCCGCGCGCGGGATCGCGGGCATCGAGGGGCTCGTGGAGGCGGCGCGGACGGCCGGCACCAAGGTGGGTCTGAGCCGGTCGGGGGCGGAGCGGACGCTGGCACCGGCGGCCGACCACGCCGCGTACCGGATCGTGCAGGAGGCCCTCACCAACGCCTACAAGTACGCGCCGGGGGCGGCGATCGGCGTCGAACTGCGGTACGAGCCGGACACCTTCGTCGTCGAGGTCCTCAACGAGCGGCCCACGGACGAGCCCGCGGTGGACGTGGTCAGCGGCGGGCAGGGACTGACCGGCCTCGCCGAGCGGGCCCGGCTCGTGGGCGGCATGTGTCATGCGGGTCCGGCCGACGGCGGAGGGTTCCGGGTGGCCGGGATGCTGCCCTACGGGGCGGCGCCCGTCGCGGAGGCAGCGCCTTTGGTCGATGCGGCCGACGACTTCCGGCAGCAGACCACGAGGCCGCTCGCGGGCGATGGTCGTCCGGTCGCGGTCGGACCGGCCGACTGGACGTTCACGGAGCGGGAGCTGGCCATGGCGGTACGCGGGGGCAGGGGCAGAAGCACGGGCGGTTCGATCGCGCTGGGCTGCGGAATCGCGTTCGCGGCGTTCGTGCTGCTGCTGGTGGCAGCGGGCTTCGGTCTCTACTTCCTGATGGGCTCGGTGCAGGAGGGGATGATCGACCCCGAGAAGTACGACGCGGTGAAGGTCGGGGCACCTGAGAAGGAGGTGCGCAGCCAACTTCCGTCCGGTGACACGATCGCGACCGCGGGTCTGAGCGGCAAGGGACCCGCGATGCCGGACGGCGCGGACTGCCTGGTGCTGATGTCCTCGGAGGTGAGCGACACCTTCGACAAGGAGCCCGTTTTCCGGTTCTGCTTCAAGGACGGCAAGCTGATCGAGAAGAAGTCGTACGAGGTCGAGGCGCGCTAGCGCCGACCCGCCCGTACCGGAGCCGTGGGGAGTAGCTGTGGCAGGGCAGCCCATCAGGGTCGTGATCGCCGACGACGAGCCTCTGATCAGGGCCGGGATCCGGATGATCCTCAACTCCGACCCGGAGATCGAGGTCGTCGCCGAGGCCGCCAACGGCCGGGAGGCGGTCGAGCAGGCCCGGGCGCACGCCGCCGACGTGGTGCTCCTCGACATCCAGATGCCGGTGCTCGACGGCCTCTCGGCGCTGCCGGAGCTGCGCCGGGCGGTGCCGACGGCCCGGGTGATCGTCCTGACGACCTTCGGGGAGCGGGACAACGTACTGCGGACCCTGGAGCACGGGGGTGCCGGGTTCCTGCTCAAGGACACGGCTCCGGCGGAGCTGATCCGGGCGGTACGGGCTGCCGCGGCGGGCGACGCGTATCTGTCCCCGGCGGCGACCCGGCACGTGGTGGAGCGGCTCGCCACGGGCCGGGAGTCGGCCCGCGCCGAGGAGGCGCGGGGGCGGGTCGCGGGCCTGAGCGAGAAGGAGCGCGATGTGCTGGCGCTGCTCGGGGAAGGCCTGTCCAACGCGGACGCGGGGAAGCGGCTGCACATGAGCGAGGCGACGGTGAAGACGTATGTGAGCCGGATCCTCGCCAAGCTGGACTGCGAGAACCGGGTCCAGGCGGCGCTGCTCGCGCGGGACGCCGGGCTGTAGGAGGGGGGCTGCGCGCGGGCGCGGTCGTTCCGGTCAGCGCGGGGGGCTGTCCGGGAGGCCGGCCGTGCCCGCGGTGTTGTAGCGGAGCAGGTAGGCGGCGAAGCGGGCGAGGTCCTCGGCGGACCAGTCCTTGAGGCGTTCCTGATAGGCCGCGAGACGGTTCGTCTGGGCGGCGGCGAGAACCCTGGTGCCCTCCTCGGTGGGGTGCAGGACGTGCACGCGATGGTCCTCGGGCGCGGGACGCCGCTCGACGAAACCGAGCTTCTCCAGGCCGGCGACCTGGCGGCTGACCGTCGACTTGTCCAGCAGGTAGTGGGCCGCGAGGTCGGTCGCGCGGCAGCCGCGCTGCTCCTCGATGTGGGCGAGGAGCGTGTACGAGACGAGCGGCAGCTCGGGGTGGACGCGGGCCGCCGCGGCGCGGGCCCGGCGGGCGAAGGCCGTCAGTTCGCGCTGGATGACGTCCACGGAGGCCTCACGTGGTGGCGCGTCCGGGGTCTCGCGTGGTCGCGCGCCCGATGTCTCAGGGGATGGCGCGCCTGATGTCTCGGGTGATGGCTGTGCGTGCGACGCCTCACGCGGTGGCTGTGTGTCGCCGGTCATGGTGGGCTCCCTCGTCGCCGTAACGGGCACGGGTCGCCCGCCACGCGCTTCCGGTTGTATAGTACAACGGTTCTTTAGTTGTAAAAGCCAACCATGGAGGTCTCGGTGTCCGCAGGACCGAACACCACCGGTGCGTTGCGGCATGTCCTCGGACATCTGCTCACCCCACTGCTGATGTGCGTCGGCATGGGACTCGCCTACCTCGGCGCCTTCCACGCCCCCCAACCCCACGACCTGCGCGTCGACGTCGTCGGCTCCGGACCCACCACCCAGGTCCTCGCGCAGACCCTCCAGAACAAGGGCGCCGGCGCCCTCGACGTCCGCACCGTCGCCGACCGGGACACCGCGATCACCGCGCTGCGCGAGCAGCACAGCTTCGGCGCCTACATCCCCGGCGACCGGCCCGAACTGCTCGTGGCCTCGGCCTCCTCCGACACCAGCGCCATGGCCGTCGAGAAGGTGTTCACCAAGGTCGCCGCCGCAGAGGACGCCCCGCTCAAGGTCACCGACGTGGCCCCCGTCGCCTCCGGCGACCCCACCGGGCAGGGCGTCTTCTTCCTGCTCGTCGCCCTCAGCATCGGCGCGTACGCCTCGGTCGCCGTCATCGGCGGAGCCGGAGCCGTTCTGCCCATGCGGATCAGGGCCCTCCTCGCCGCCGGGATGTCGCTCGTCGTCAGCCTGATCGGCACCCTCTTCGCCGGGCCGGCCTTCCACCTCGTCGATCAAGGGCTCGGCGGGGTGTGGGCACTGTCCTGGCTGTACGCGGCGGGGATCCTGCTCGTCGGCGTCGGCCTCCACACCTTCCTGCGCCGCTGGACCACGCTCGGCGTGATGGTCCTCTTCGTCATGCTCAACTTCACCAGCTCCGGCGGCATCTACCGGCCCGAACTCCAGCCCGGCTTCTTCGGCGCGCTGCACTCCTTCTGGAACGGTGCAGGCTTCGTCGAGGGCGTACGCGGCCATGTGTACTTCGGCGGGCACGCCCTCGGCGGACACGTCCTCGTCCTCGCCCTCTGGCTCCTCGCCGGAGCCGCCCTCGTCGTCGCCGCAGGAATCACGGAGGCGAGGCGCGCGACGCCGCAGAAACAGGAAGGGGAGCCGCAGACGGAGCGGCAGACGGAGCGGCAGACGGAGCAGGAGACGGAGGAGGAGATGGAGGAGGAGATGGAGGAGGTCGTCGCGGTCTGAGAGTTGTCCACAGGCGGTTGTCCACAGGGGGAGACGCCTGCTCGGACGCGGCGGTACGGTCAGCCCCGATGATGTTGGACTTCACATCGGGGGAGGGCAGGCAATGGACGAGATCCGAGCCGTGGTGCCGGAACAGCGCGACACGGACGGCGGGACGGACAGCCGCTCGCACAGCGGGGCGGACGGCGTGCGCATGCCGCACGTGCCGGGGTTCGCGCGCCGGGCCACCACCGCCGGCGGGACCACCCGCCCCGTCGGCTCCCCCAAGGAGCGGGGCAAGGAGCTGCGCGAGCGGGTCCCGCGCTCCGCACACCGGCAGCCCGCCCTCGCCGCCGACCGCCCCGACGCCGTCCGGGCCGTCGAGGAGTCGAACCGCGACCGCGTCCCCGAACTCGCGCCGATGCGGGTCGGCAGGATGGCCGCCGGCCCCTTCGCCTTCATGCGCGGATCCGCCGGACTGATGGCCCACGACCTCGCCGGCACCCCCGTCACCGGAATAGCCGCCCAACTCTGCGGCGACGCCCACGCCGCCAACTTCGGGCTCTACGGCGACGCACGCGGCCGGCTCGTCATGGACCTCAACGACTTCGACGAGACCGTCGTCGGCCCCTGGGAATGGGACCTCAAGCGGCTCGCCACCTCCCTCGTCCTCGCCGGCCGTGAAGTCGGAGCGAGCGAGGAGGTGTGCCGGGCCGCCGCCTTCGACACCGTCGGCGCCTACCGGCGCACCATGCGGCTCCTCGCCCGGCTCCCCGCCCTCGACGCCTGGAACGCGATCGCCGACGAGGAACTCGTCTCCCACACCGACGCCCGCGATCTCCTCGGCACCCTGGAGCGGGTCTCCGCCAAGGCCCGCAACAACACCAGCGCCCGGTTCGCCGCCCGGTCGACCGAGGCCGTGACCGACGCCGAGGGCGGCGGCCGCAGATTCGTGGACGCTCCCCCGGTCCTGCGCAGGGTCCCCGACGCCGAGGCGGCCGCCGTCGCCGCCGCCCTCGGCCCGTACCTGGAGACCGTGTCCGAGGACCGGCTGCCGCTCCTCGCGCGGTACGCCGTCCACGACGTGGCCTTCCGGGTCGTCGGCACCGGCAGCGTCGGCACCCGCTCCTATGTCGTGCTGCTCCTCGACCACCGGGGCGAGGCGCTGGTGCTCCAGGTGAAGGAGGCCCGGCCGTCCGCCCTGCTGCCCCACCTGCCGGCCGCGGGCTTCACCGTGCCGGACACCGGCCACGAGGGCCGGCGCGTCGTGCTCGGACAGAAGCGAATACAGGTCGTGAGCGACATCCTGCTCGGCTGGACCACGGTGGAAGGGCGCCCCTTCCAGGTGCGCCAGTTCCGCAACCGCAAGGGCAGCGTCGATCCCGCCGCGCTCACCGTGGACCAGGTCGACGACTACGGCCGGATGACCGGAGCCCTGCTGGCCCGCGCCCACGCCCACAGCGCCGACCCGCGCCTGATAGCCGGGTACTGCGGGAAGAACGAGGAGTTCGACGAGGCCGTAGCCGCGTTCGCCGTCTCCTACGCGGACCGCACCACCGCGGACCACGCGGACCTGCTCGCCGCCGTCCGCTCCGGACGAATCGCGGCCGAGCTGGGCGTCTGACCGACGTCCGCCGGGCTGGGCGTCCGACCGACGTCCGGCCGGCCTGGGCGTCGGCTGACGCACCACGCACGACCAGGGGGAGGGAGGGGAGGGGGAGGGGAGGGGGGAGGCCCCCCTGGAAGGACCGTAGGCTGGGTGGGACGAGCCGGAACGAGGACGTGGGCGGGCGTAGACGTGAGCGTGCACCAGGGTGCGAACGAGGGCCCCGACAGCCAGCGGCCCCAGGACGAGCCGGCCCAGGACGAGCGACCTTTGGGCGCGCCCCAGGGTGAGCAGCCCCAGGGCGAGTCTCCTCAGGGCGAGCAGCCCGAAGGCGAGTCTCCTCAGGGCGAGCCGTCCCAGGACGAGTCGCCTCACGGTGAGCAGCCCCAGGGCGAGTCGCCTCAGGCTGAGCGGCCCGAGGCGCGGCTTGAGCGGGCTGTGCGGGTGGCCGAGCAGGCGTTGATCGAGTTCGAGATCGCGGTCGAGACGTTCCGTGTTGAGGTGGACAACTTCTCGCGGCTGCACCACCAGAAGCTCGGCCCGATGTACGCGCGGCTCGACGAGCTCGATGCCCGGATCGCCGAGGCCCGGGCGGCGCGGAGCGGCGACCCGGAGGATCTGCGGCGTGCGCAGGAGGCGCGGGCTGCGGTCATGCCGATGCCCGGGGTGGACGAGCTGTTCCATGACTGGATCGACTCCGACGGTTTCTCGCCCGAGGCCCAGGCCATGCTCACCGACCGTCCGGTGCAGCCGCCGAAGCGGGTCCGCCCCGGTGAGGAGGCCCGCAGGCTCTACCGGGAGCTGGCCCGTAAGGTCCACCCCGACCTGGCCCGCGAGGAGGACGAGCGGAAGCGGCGCGAGGAGTTCATCACGCGGGTGAACGCCGCCTACGCCCGGGGCGACGAGGCGCTCCTGCGCGAGCTGTCCGCGGAGTGGGAGGCCGGTCCCGTGTCGGCCGAGGAGCGGCTCAGCGAGAGCGAGGAGCTGTACGAGCGCCTGGAGTGGCTGGCGCAGCGCAAGGACATGCTGTCGGCGGTGGCGCGCGAGCTGGAGGAGAGCGCGATCGGCGCGATGCTGCGGATGGCGCCGGAGGACCCGGACCGGCTTCTGGAGGAGATCGCGGAGCAGCTGCTCGCGCAGGTTTCCGAGCGGGAGAGCGAGCTGGCCGAGTTGGTGCAGTAGGTTTTTCCGTGCGCTCGAGTTCCTTCGGGCGGTACTGAACGAGAGAAGGCCGGTCCCATGAATTTCTCCCCGCTGCCCTCGGTGGACGCGGCTTCCGTGCCGGCCGATGCCCTGGTGCTGGACGTCAGGGAGGGCGACGAGTGGGCGGCCGGTCATGTCGAGGGCGCGCTGCACGTGCCGATGAGCGACTTCGTGGCTCGCTTCGGTGAGGTGACCGAGGCGGTGGCCGAGCGCGGTCGGGCGTATGTGATGTGCCGGGTGGGTGGCCGTTCGGCGCAGGTCACGCAGTATCTGGTGCAGCAGGGCTTCGACGCGGTGAACGTCGAGGGCGGAATGCTCGCCTGGGACGGTGCCGGGCGCCCGATGGTGGCGGGTACCGGAAGCCCGGCCTTCGTTCTCTGACGGGTCTCAGTCGAGGAGGTGGGTGGCCAGCAGGTCGCCCAAGGCTTCCTCGTGGGCGGCGGCGGGGCCGAGCGAGAGTTCCAGGTGCTTGGCCCAGGCGTGGTAGCGGTGCAGGGGGTAGTCGGTGTCGGCGCCGAAGCCGCCGTGCAGGTGCTGGGCGGTCTGCACCACTCGTCGTACCCCTTCGGAGGCCCAGATCTTCGCGACGGCGATGTCCCCGGCGGCGGGGAGTGCCGCTTCGGCTGCGCTGGAGAGACGCCAGGCGGCCTGCCAGAGGGTGACTTCCATGGCGCGCAGGTCGATGTAGCGGTCTGCGGTCTGGACGGCGACGGCCTGGAAGGTGGCCACGGGGTGGCCGAACTGTTCGCGTTTCCCGGTGTATTCGCTCGTCATGGTGAGGACGGCTTCGCCGAGGCCGAGGGCGAGCGCGCAGGTGCCGGTGGTGAGGAGTCCGCGCAGCCGGTCCCAGGCGCCTTCGGTGTCGATGACGTCGGTGCCGTCGAGGCGTATGGCGTCGAGCCGTAGTTCGGCGAGGAGTTCACCGCTGGTGGAGTACTGGGCGGTGAGGGTGAGTCCGTCGTGCGTGCGGGGCAGCAGGGCGAGGACGGTGGCGCCGTCGGCGGTGTGCGCGGGTACGGCGATGATGTCGGCGCCGTGGGCCCAGGGGACGGCGGTCTGGAGGCCGTCGAGGATCCAGTGGGTGCCGTCGCGGCGGGCTGTGACGGCGCGCTCGGCGGGGTCGTGGCCGGTGCTTCCCTGGGCGGCGGCGGTGAGGACGAGTTCGCCGCGGACCACGCGGGGGAGCAGTGCGGCGGCCGTTTCCGGGGGTGCGTACCGCTCGACGGTCATGGCGACGGCGCTGGTCTCCAGGAGGGGGACGCGGGCGAGGACGCGGGCCGATTCGCGCAGGACGAGGCAGAGGGCGACGGGGTCGAGCCCGCCGCCGCCGTGTTCCGGGGACACCACGAGGCCCAGCAGGTCGGCGGCGGCGAGGCGGGACCAGAGCGTTCGGTCGAGGTCCTCGGACACGGCGCCCGGGGTGAGGGCGGGGCTCGGTACGGCGTCGGGCGTGACGCCGGAGAAGACCGCCTTGGCCGCCTCGACGGCTGCCTGCTGCTCTTCGGTGAAGGTGAAGTCCACTGCCCTGCCCTCCCGTTGTGCCCCTGCTGGTCCTGACGGTTCGTCAAGATAGAACAGGTTCTAGTGGAAGGGAATGGTGGCGCCGCAGTTGGTCGGCTGTGGCGCCGGGGCCTCTCTCGTCAGCGGTCGAAGTCCAGCTCCACGTCCGGGGTGACCGGATGGGACTGGCAGGCCAGCACGTATCCGGCTTCGGTCTCTTCCGGTTCCAGCGCGAAGTTGCGGTCCATCCGCACCTCTCCGCCGACGAGGAAGGCGCGGCAGGTGCCGCACACCCCGCCCTTGCAGGCGTACGGGGCGTCCGCGCGGGAGCGGAGCACCGTGTCGAGGAGCGTCTCGCCGCGGTCCACGGGCCAGGTGCCGGACCGGCCGTGCAGGGTCGCGGTCAGCGTGGCGTGCGCGGGGGTGTCGGCCGTCGGGACCGGGGCGGGCGCGGAGCCGTCGTCGACGTGGAAGATCTCCTGGTGGATCCGGCCGCGGTCGACGCCGAGGCCGCGCAGTGCCTGCTCGGCGCCCTGGACGAGCCCGAAGGGCCCGCAGAGGAACCAGCCGTCGATCGCCTCGACCGGCAGCAGTGAGGGCAGCAGGGCGGCGAGCCGCTCGCGGTCGAGCCGGCCGGACGGCAGACCCGCCTGCTGCTCCTCCCGGGAGAGGACGGTGACCAGCTGGAAGCGGTCGGGGTAGCGGTCCTTCAGGTCGGCGACCTCGTCGAGGAACATCGTGGACGCGGCGGTGCGGTCGCTTCGGATCAGGCAGAACCGGGCCTCGGGCTCGCGGGCGAGCAGGGTGGCCGCGATCGACAGGACCGGGGTGATGCCGCTGCCGCCGACGACGGCCGCGAAGTGGCCGGGGCGCGGGGTGAGCGAGAAGCGGCCCATGGGCTCCATGACCTCGACGAGGTCGCCGACGGCCAGCTCTTTGAGGGCGTACGTCGAGAACGAGCCGCCGTCGACGAGCCGGATGCCGACGCGCAGGACGGGGGGTTCGCCGGCCGGGGTGGCGGGGGCGCAGATCGAGTACGTGCGCCGGATCTCCTCGCCCTGTTCGCCGGTGCGGCGCAGGGCGAGGTGCTGGCCGGGGAGGTGCCGGTACGTTTCGTGGAGCTCGGGCGGGACCGCGAAGGTGACGGCCACGGAGTCGTCTGTGAGCCGCTCGACCTCGCTCACCGTGAGGGGATGGAACCCGGCTCGTCCGGCGGCCGGGCCGCCCACGCCTGAGGACTCCATCTACAGCTCCTTGAAGTGGTCGAACGGTTCGAGGCAGGCGGTGCAGCGGCGCAGGGCCTTGCACGCGGTGGAGGAGAAGCGGCTCAGGAGTTCGGTGTCGGTGGAGCCGCAGTGGGGGCAGCGGATCGCCAGGGTCAGCGGGATCGGGCCGCCGGCCGGGCCCTGGGGGCGCGGCGGTGCGACTCCGAACTCGGCGAGTTTGCGCCGCCCTTCCTCGCTGATGTCGTCGGTGGACCAGGCGGGGGCGAGGACCGTGACGACGGAGACCTCGGGCACTCCGTGTTCGTGGAGGGCGCGCTCGATGTCCGAGGACATGGTCTCGACGGCGGGGCAGCCGGTGTACGTCGGGGTGAGGGCGACCTCGACCCGGCCGGGGCCGGTGACCTGGACGCCCCGGAGTACGCCGAGCTCCGCCAGGGTGAGGACGGGCAGCTCGGGGTCGAGGACGGCGCCGGCGACCCGGCTCAGCTCCTCCTCCAGGGCGGTCATGGTCACCATGTCGCCCCCGGGTGGCTGCGGTGCAGGTGCTGCATTTCGGCGATCATCCGGCCGAAGGACTCGGTGTGCAGGCCCTGTCGGCCGGCGCCCGCGGCCCAGGCGCCGGTGCGCGGCCCCTCGGGCACGGTGAGCGTGGCCCTGCCGAGGACGTCCGTGACCGAGGTCAGCCAGGCGCTCTCCATGGCCGCGTGGTCGACGTCGAGGCCTTCGACGGGCTGGAACAGCTCGCCCGTGTACCGCCAGAGGGCGGCGCAGGCGCGCTGCATGCGCTCGTGGCTCTCGGCGGTGCCGTCGCCGAGGCGCAGGGTCCAGTGCTCGGCGTGGTCCTGGTGGTACGCGACCTCCTTGACGGCCTTGGCCGCGAGGCCGGCGAAGGGGCCGTCGCCGGAGGCCAGCTGCCCGTAGAGAAGGTGCTGGTAGGTGGAGAAGTAGAGCTGCCGGGCGATGGTGTGGGCGAAGTCGCCGTTCGGCTGCTCGACCAGTTGGACGTTCCGGAAGGAGCGCTCCTCGCGCAGGTACGCGAGCTCGTCCTCGTCGCCGACGAGGGAGAGCAGGATGCGGGCCTGGCCGAGGAGGTCGAGCGCGATGTTCGCCAGGGCGACCTCCTCCTCCAGGACGGGGGCGGAGCCGGCCCACTCCCCCAGGCGGTGGGAGAGGACGAGGGCGTCGTCGCCGAGGGCGAGTGCGGCGCCGGTGATCGCGGCTTCGGGGGTCGCGGCCCCGGGGGTCGCGGCGCTCTCGCGTGTGTCGGGGGTGGCGCTCACAGGTGCTTCACCCCCTCCGGGATCTCGTAGAACGTCGGGTGGCGGTAGGGCTTGTCCGCGGCCGGCTCGAAGAAGGGGTCCTTCTCGTCGGGCGAGGAGGCGGTGATCCCGGAGGAGGGGACGACCCAGATCGACACGCCCTCGCTCCTGCGGGTGTACAGGTCACGGGCGTTGCGCAGGGCCATCTCCGCGTCGGGCGCGTGGAGACTGCCCGCGTGGGTGTGGGACAGCCCGCGGCGGGAGCGCACGAACACCTCCCACAGCGGCCAACCGTCGCTCGTCATGCCTGTGCCTCCCCGTGCTTGCCGGTGTGCTTGTGCTTCTCCGCGTGGGCCGCCGCGGCTTCCCTGACCCAGGCGCCGTCCTCGTGGGCCTGGCGCCGCTTGCTCAGCCGCTGGTCGTTGCAGGGGCCGTTGCCCTTGAGGACGTCCCAGAACTCGACCCAGTCGATCGCGCCGAAGTCGTAGTGCCCGCGCTCCTCGTTCCACCGGAGGTCGGGGTCGGGGAGGGTGAGTCCGAGGGCCTCGGCCTGCGGGACTGCGATGTCGACGAAGCGCTGGCGCAGCTCGTCGTTGGAGTGCCGCTTGATCTTCCAGGCCATCGCCTGGGCGGTGTGGGTCGACTCGTCGTCCGGCGGGCCGAACATCATCAGCGAGGGCCACCACCAGCGGTCCACGGCGTCCTGCGCCATGGCGTGCTGGGCCTCGGTGCCGTTCGACAGGGCGAGCAGCGCCTCGTACCCCTGGCGCTGGTGGAAGGACTCCTCCTTGCAGACCCTGACCATCGCACGGGCGTACGGCCCGTAGGAGCAGCGGCACAGCGGGACCTGGTTGGTGATCGCGGCGCCGTCCACCAGCCAGCCGATCGCGCCGACGTCGGCCCAGGTCAGCGTGGGGTAGTTGAAGATCGAGGAGTACTTCTGGCGGCCCGAGTGGAGCTTGTCGAGCAGCTCGTCCCGGCTGGTGCCGAGGGTCTCCGCGGCGCTGTACAGGTACAGGCCGTGGCCGGCCTCGTCCTGGACCTTGGCCATGAGGATCGCCTTGCGCCGCAGCGAGGGCGCGCGGGTGATCCAGTTTGCTTCCGGCTGCATGCCGATGATCTCTGAGTGGGCGTGCTGCGCGATCTGCCGGACGAGCGAGGCGCGATAGGCCTCGGGCATCCAGTCGCGCGGCTCGATCCGCTCCTCGGCGGCCACGGCGGCGTCGAACACGGCCTCGTAAGCGGCCTGCTCCGCCGCCACGGCCGCGTCCGACACGCCGGGCACGCCCGTGGTCTCTGCCGTCCCTGCCGTCACTGCGGTCATCGGACCCCCTACCGACCGATCGTTCGGTTGAATGACTTCAATGGTGAGTCGACGGCCCGTATGGTGTCAACCCTGTGGATAACCGAGGTGGGCCGATCGAGATCGGGGCGGGATGGACGCGCACGTCGAAAAGGACGCGGCTGACGTGGCCGACGGCCGTCCGACACCCCCTGCGGACGCCTCTCCGGATGCCCCTCCGGATGCCTCTGCGGACGCCCTGAGGGATCCCTCGGCGGACTCGCCGACAGACACCCCGGACGCGTCGCACGCCCCGGACACCGCACACACGGCGGGCCGCGCGACCACCGGGATCATGGCCCTGTCGATGCCCTACCAGGTCGTCCTCGCCGTGGCCCTCGCCGTCGTCGGGGTCTTCGCCTGTGTCCATCTGGCGATGGTGTTCCTGCACGTGGCGCCGTCCAACACCCTGACCAAGCGGCACGGCCAGGCCGTCGACGACTGGGTCTACCCCGAGTTCGAACAGAACTGGAAGCTCTTCGCGCCCAATCCCCTCCAGCAGAACATCTCCGTCGAGGTCCGCGCCGAAGTCGCCACCGCCGACGGAAGCCGCACGACCGGCTGGATCGACCTCACCGCCCAGGACGCCGCGGCGATACGGCACAATCCGATGCCCAGCCACGCGCAGCAGAACGAGCTCCGCCGGGCCGTGGACTTCTACCTCAACACCCACTCCGACGACCACAGCCCCAGCGGGCTGCGCGGCCGCCTCTCGGAGGAGTACATGCGCCGGATCGCGATGCTCCGCCTCGGCGACCTGCCCGGTGACGTGAAGCGCGTACAGCTGCGTACCGCCAGCCGGGCGGTCCCCGCCCCCAAGTGGAGCACCGAGAAGATCGACACCGCCCCCTCCTACCGCGACTTCCCGTGGTGGCCGGTCACCGACGCCGACCGGCCCACCGGGGCCGACCGAGGCCACACGGAGGCGGGCCGATGAGCACCTCGAACCCGAACCCGAACCCCGCCGCCACGCGCGCGCGTGGACGTGCCCGCGAGCCCTTCGACCGGCGGCTCGCCCGCGCCGTCCAGACCGTCACGGGCCGCTCCCTCGGCCCGTACCAGACCGCGATCGTGCGGATCGGCTTCTCGCTGACCTGGCTGTTCTTCCTGCTGCGCGAGCTGCCGTTCCGGCACGAGCTGTACGGCCCCGACGGCCCCTGGTCCTGGGAGATGGCCCGCCGGCTGATCGCCGACAACCGGTCCTTCACCGTGCTCATGTGGTCGGACGGCGGCCTCTGGTTCGAGCTGGTCTACGGGCTCGCCGTGCTCTCCGCCGTGCTGCTCCTGGTCGGCTGGCGCACCCGCGCCGTGTCGGTGGTCTTCATGGTCGGCGTGCTGTCCCTGCTGAACCGGTCCGTCTTCGTGGGCGACGGCGGCGACAACGTCCTCCACCTCGCCGCGATCTACCTCGTGCTGACCCGCTGCTCCCAGGTGTGGTCCCTCGACGCCCGGCGGGCGGCCCGTGAGGCCCGTGCCGCCCGGGCCGGGGAGCCGCCGCGTCAGGATCGCGTCGGCCCGCTCCTGTGGACGGTGCTCGGCGGCTTCCTCCTCGCCACCACCTGGTTCAGCGAGGTCACCGGCGAGTGGTGGCTGCCGGTGCTGCTGTGGGTCCTGTGGCTGGGGAACGGCCTGTGGTGGCTGGTCTGCCGGTACGCGCCGGAGGAGCCGCGCACCCTGCTCGACGCCCTCGCCCACCTCGCGCACAACGCCGCCCTCGTCGTGATCATGGCTGAGGTCTGTCTGATCTACGCCACGGCCGGCTGGTACAAGATCCAGGGCTCGCGCTGGCAGGACGGCACCGCGCTGTTCTATCCGCTGAACCTGGACTACTTCACGCCCTGGCCGGCCCTCTCCGAGTTGCTCGGCACCAGCGGGGTCATGGTGATGCTGCTGACCTACGGCACGGTGATCGTGCAGGTCGCCTTCCCGTTCACGCTCTTCCGCCGCAAGGTCAAGAACGTCCTGCTCGTCGTGATGATGCTGGAGCACGCCGGGATCGCTGTGCTCCTCGGACTGCCGGTCTTCTCGCTGGCGATGATCTCCGCCGACGCCGTGTTCCTGCCGACGCCCTTCCTGCTGGCGCTCGGCGCCTGGGCCGTACGCGGCAGGGACCGGCTGCTGCGGCGCAAGCCCGCCGGGACGCTGCCCGAGCAGCGCCGTACGGGTGAGGAGCACGGTCCCCGTACCCTCGTCGGGTGAGCACCACCGAAGAGAAGGCAGCGCCCGAGACCGTGGCCGAAGCGGGAGCCGAGGCCGTCGAGCCGGTCCAGTACGACGAGGGCTTCGGCCCCGAGATCGGCGTCGGACCGCACGCGGAGCCGTGGCCCGAGGGCGAGCGGTACGACCCCGAGCTGCTCGCCGGCGGCGACCGGCGCAACGTCGTGGACCGCTACCGGTACTGGACGCGGGAGGCGGTCGTCGCCGACCTGGACACCCGCCGCCACGACTTCCATGTGGCCGTGGAGAACTGGGGTCACGACTTCAACATCGGTTCGGTGGTACGGACGGCCAACGCGTTCCTGGCGAAGGAGGTCCACATCGTGGGCCGGCGGCGCTGGAACCGGCGCGGCGCCATGGTCACCGACCGCTATCAGCACGTCCGGCACCATCCGGACACCGAGTCGCTGACCTCGTGGGCGGCGGCCGAGGGCATCCCCGTCATCGGGATCGACAACCTGCCGGGCGCCGTGCCGCTGGAGCGGACCGTGCTGCCCCGCCGCTGCGTGCTGCTCTTCGGGCAGGAGGGCCCGGGACTCACCGAGGAGGCCCGCGCGCACGTGGAGATGGTCTGCTCGATCGCCCAGTTCGGCTCGACCCGCTCGATCAACGCGGGAGCGGCCGCCGCCATCGCCATGCACGCATGGGTGCAGCGCTACGCGGAGATCGAGAGTCCCTGAGCCCGTCCGGCGGATCAGGGCCGGACAGGTCCTGGTGACGTGAGGGCGTAGGCGATACGTGGAGGCCCCGAGGGGCCTCCACGCGTGCGTGCCTCAGGCCTGGCGGCGGACCTCCACCACCCGGAAGCGGTTGGAGACGAAGGCGCCGTCGCACAGGGCGGCGTTCGCCGCCGGGTTGCCGCCGGAGCCGTGGAAGTCGGAGAACGCGGCCGTCTGGTTCACGTAGACCCCGCCCGTGAGGTTCAGCGAGAGCTGGGCCGACTCCTCCAGGCAGACCTCCTCCACCGCGCGCTCGGTGTCCGCCGAGGTCGTGTAGGCCCCGACCGTCATGGCGCCCTTCTCCCGGACGGTGCGCCGCAGCAGCTCCAGGGCGTCGTCGGTGGAGTCCACCGAGACGGCGAAGGAGACCGGGCCGAAGCACTCCGAGAAGTACGCGGCGTCCGCGTCGGGCTTGGAGCCGTCCAGCTTCACGATGACCGGCGTACGGACCACCGCGTCCGGGAAGTCCGGGTTGGCCACCTCGCGGGAGGCGAGCGCCACCTCGCCGAGACCGGCGGCGGCCTCCAGACGCGCCTTCACGTCCGGGTTGACCAGCGCGCCGAGCAGGCCGTTCGCCCGGGCGTCGTCGCCCAGCAGGCCGCCGACCGCCGCGGCGAGGTCGGCGACGACCTCGTCGTACGACTTGGGGCCCTGGTCGGTGGTGATGCCGTCGCGGGGGATCAGCAGGTTCTGCGGGGTGGTGCACATCTGGCCGCTGTACAGGGACAGCGAGAAGGCCAGGTTGGCGAGCATCCCCTTGTAGTTGTCGGTGGAGTCGACCACCACCGTGTTGACGCCGGCCTTCTCGGTGTAGACCTGCGCCTGGCGGGCGTTGGCCTCCAGCCAGTCGCCGAAGGCGGTCGAGCCGGTGTAGTCGATGATCCGGATCTCGGGGCGCACGGCCAGGGTCTTGGCGATGCCCTCGCCCGGCCGCTCGACGGCGAGCGCGACCAGGTTCGGGTCGAAGCCGGACTCGGCGAGCACCTCACGGGCGACCTGGACGGTCAGCGCGAGCGGGAGCACCGCGCGCGGGTGGGGCTTGACCAGGACCGGGTTGCCGGTGGCGAGGGAGGCGAACAGGCCCGGGTAGCCGTTCCACGTGGGGAAGGTGTTGCAGCCGATCACCAGGGCGATGCCGCGGCCGACCGGGGTGAACTCCTTGCTCAGCTCCAGGGGGTCGCGCTTGCCCTGCGGCTTGGACCAGTCGGCCCGGCCGGCGGGGGTGCGGGTCTGCTCCGCGTACGCGTACGCCACGGCCTCCAGGCCGCGGTCCTGGGCGTGCGGGCCGCCGGCCTGGAACGCCATCATGAACGCCTGGCCGCTGGTGTGCATGACGGCGTGGGCGAACTCGTGGGTGCGGGCGGAGATCCGGGCGAGGATCTCCAGACAGACCAGGGCGCGGGTCTCGGCCCCGGCGTCGCGCCAGGCGCCCATGCCCGCGCGCATCGCGGGGAGCAGGACGTCGATGTCGGCGTGCGGGTACTCGATGCCGAGCTCGGGGCCGTACGGCGAGGTCTCGCCCCCGGTCCAGCCGTCCGTGCCGGGCTGGTCGAGCTCGAAGCGGGTGTTCAGCAGGGCCTGGTGGGCGGCGAGGCCGGCCGCCGCGTCGAGCGAGCCGTCCTCCCCGTACGCCTTCGGGTGCTCGGGGTACGGCGACCAGTAGGCACGGGTCCGGATGGTGTCGAGCGCCTGGTCGAGCGTGGACCGGTGCTTCTCGGCCAGTCGGTCGGTGGTCGGCAGAGCGGTGGCCATGGGTGGACCAACTCCTCGTCGAGCTGGGCAGGGAGACACGTACGGAGTTAGAGTAACCGAACGATCGGTCGGGACAAGGGGGCCTGTCGATCCTGTGGAAAACCCATCGGGGAGGATCACTCCTATGAGCGCCAACGTGACCGTCAGGGGGAGCGACGACGTGACCGCCAGTGAGCCTGCCGCCGCCGTGGAAGCCGCAGAAGCCGTAGCCGAAGGGGCCCTCGGGCCCGTCGGGCCGGACCGTACCGTCGCCGTCGTCGGCACGGGCACCATGGGCCAGGGCATCGCCCAGGTCGCCCTGGTCGCCGGCCACCCGGTGCGCCTCTACGACAGCGCCCCGGGCCGCGCCGAGGAGGCCGTGGCCGCCCTCACCGCCCGCCTCGACCGGCTCGTCGAGAAGGGGCGCCTGGACGCCACCGCGCGCGAGGCGGCCGTCGGCCGCCTGTACGCCGCACGGGACCTTGAGGAGCTCGCGGACGCGGCGCTCGTCGTCGAGGCGATCGTCGAGCTGCTGCCCGTCAAGCAGCAGCTCTTCGCCGACCTGGAGAAGGTCGTCGGCGACGACACCGTCCTCGCCACCAACACCTCCTCGCTCTCCGTCACCGCCATCGCGGGAGGCCTGCGGCTGCCCGGCCGGTTCGTCGGACTGCACTTCTTCAACCCGGCGCCGCTGCTCCCCCTCGTCGAGGTCGTCAGCGGCTTCGCCACCGAGCCGGACGTCGCCACGCGCGCGTACGAGACGGTGAAGGGCTGGGGCAAGACCCCGGTGCGCTGCGCGGACACCCCCGGTTTCATCGTGAACCGGGTCGCCCGCCCCTTCTACGCGGAGGCGCTGCGGGTCTTCGAGGAGGGCGCGGCCGACCCGGCCACCATCGACGCGGCCCTGCGCGAGTGCGGCGGCTTCAAGATGGGCCCGTTCGAGCTGACCGACCTCATCGGCCAGGACGTGAACGAGGCCGTCACCCGCTCCGTCTGGGAGTCCTTCTACCAGGACCCGAAGTTCACGCCCTCGCTCGCGCAGCGGCGGCTCGTGGAGTCGGGGCGGCTCGGCCGCAAGACGGGCCAGGGCTGGTTCCCGTACGCGGAGGGCGCCGAGCGGCCCGAGCCGCACACGGCGGCGCCGGCGACGGCGCCCGAGCGGATCGTCGTCCGGGGCGATCTCGGACCGGCGGAGCCGCTGGTGGGGCTTTTCGAGGCGGCCGGGATCACGGTCCGGCGCAAGAAGGGCGACGGCGGGTACATCAAGCTGCCGTGCGGCGGCGAGCTCAGCCTCGCGGACGGCGAGTCCTCCTTCGAGTACCACAAGGAGGAGATCCTCTACTTCGACCTCGCGCTCGACTACGCCGCCGCGAGCAGGATCGTGCTGTCGGCACGCGAGGGCGTCGACCCCGAGATCCTCGCGGAGGCGGTGGGGCTCTTCCAGGCGCTCGGCAAGAAGGTCTCCGTCATCGGGGACGTGCCCGGCATGATCGTCGCCCGTACGGTCGCCATGCTGGCCGATGTCGCGGCCGACGCGGTCGACCGGGGCGTCGCGACGGCGGAGGACGTGGACACGGCGATGCGGCTCGGGGTCAACTATCCCGCCGGACCGCTGGAGTGGGCCGGGAAGGTCGGCTACCGGCGCACGTGCGGTCTGCTCAGGGAGCTGCACTCGCGGTATGCGAACGGCCGCTACGCGCCGGGTGTCGGCCTCATGCGCCGGGGGTACGCCGAGGAAGCGGAGGACTCCCGATGACCACCGCCAAGCGCGACACCTACACCCCCGAGACGCTGCTCTCGGTGGCCGTGCGGGTCTTCAACGAGCGCGGCTACGACGGCACCTCCATGGAGCACCTGTCCAAGGCGGCCGGGATCTCCAAGTCGTCGATCTACCACCACGTGGCCGGCAAGGAGGACCTGCTGCGGCGGGCGGTCAGCCGGGCGCTCGACGGGCTCTTCGGGATCCTCGGCGAGCCGGACGCGGTGCGGGGCCGGGCCGTCGAGCGGGTCGAGTACGTCACCCGCCGCACGGTCGAGGTGCTGATCGCGGAGCTGCCGTACGTGACGCTGCTGCTGCGGGTGCGCGGCAACACGGCCACCGAGCGGTGGGCCATGGAGCGGCGGCGCGAGTTCGACCACAAGGTGGCCGACCTGCTCAAGGCCGCCGCGGAGGAGGGAGACCTGCGGGCCGATGTGGACATCCGGCTCGCGACCCGGCTGCTCTTCGGCATGATCAACTCGCTCGTCGAGTGGTACCGGCCGCATCCGGACGCGCCGGCGGAGCGCGAGCAGCTCGCCCAGACCGTCGCGCACCTGGCCTTCGACGGGCTGCGGACGGCCCGCTGAGGGCTGCGGACGGCCCGCTGTGGGCTGCGGACGGCCCGCTGTGGGCTGCGGACGGCCCGCTGTGGGCTGCGGACGGCCCGCTGTGGGCTGCGGACGGCCCGCTGTGGGCTGCGGACGGCCCGCTGTGGGCTGCGACGGCTGCTGTGGGCTTGCCGAGGCCTGAGGGGCATCTGTCGGGGCTGCCGGGCATCTGCCGAGGCCTGCTGAGGGTCGTCCCGGGCCGCGCCCGGGGCGGCCCTCAGGCGCGTGGATCGTTGTTGAGGTCCGTCTCCTCGAAGACCAGCAGCGTGCGCGTGGACAGCACCTCCGGGATCGACTGGAGCCGGGTGAGGACCAGCTCGCGCAGGGTCCGGTTGTCCGGCGTGTGGACGAGCAGCAGGACGTCGAAATCCCCGCTGACCAGCGCTATGTGTGTGGCGCCCGGCAGCGTCTTGAGCTGCTCGCGGACCGTGCGCCAGGAGTTCTGGACGATCTTGAGCGTGATGTAGGCGGAGGCTCCGTGGCCCGCCCGCTCGTGGTTGACCCGGGCGCTGAAACCGCGGATCACCCCGTCGTCGATGAGCCGGTTGATGCGCGCGTAGGCGTTGGCCCGGGAGACGTGCACCCGCTCGGCCACGGAGCGTACCGAGGCGCGCCCGTCCGTTTGCAGCAACCGCAGGATGTCGCGGTCGATCGCGTCCAGAGGGCGTGCCGGAAGCGCGCCCGTCGGCATGCCGACCGGGGCGCTCAGTGCCTCGCCGGGCACCTCGTTCCCGGTCCCGCCGAGCGCGCCGCCCTCGTCGTCGTCCGGAACCTCGTTCCGGTCGACGGCCATTTGTTCATCCGCCATGTCCCCCCGCCTCTCTCCGGTGGACGACCTGCACATATACCAGGCTGTGGAGAACCGTTTGTCCACAGGCTGGAGGTGCCTGTAGCCAAAATGCCTCCACGACCGAACAATCGGTAGGTGAGGCGCGCCACACTCGCGCCACCCGCCTTCGGGTCTTATGCCCGCTCCCACGAGGAGGTGGACTCGTTGCAACAGCGCAGTTCGACAGTCCAAGAGCCGCCCGGTGCCATTTCCGCCTACCGGCCCACCCCGCCGCCGGCGTGGCAGCCGCGTACCGACCCCGCCCCGCTGCTGCCCGACGCCGAGCCGCTGCGCGTGCTCGGCACGGACGCCGTGGCCGACGCCGACCCCGCGCTGCTGCTCCGGCTCTACGCGGAGCTGATCCGCGGCCGCCGGTACAACACGCAGGCCACCGCCCTCACCAAGCAGGGCCGGCTCGCCGTGTACCCGTCGACCACCGGGCAGGAGGCGGGCGAGATCGCCGCCGCCCTCGCCCTGGAGGAGCGGGACTGGCTCTTCCCCTCGTACCGCGACACCCTGGCGGCCGTCGCCCGCGGCCTCGACCCCGTGCAGGCCCTGACCCTGCTGCGCGGCGACTGGCACACCGGGTACGACCCGCACGAGCACCGCATCGCGCCGCTCTGCACCCCACTGGCCACCCAGCTCCCGCACGCGGTGGGCCTCGCCCACGCCGCCCGGCTCAAGGGCGACGACGTGGTCGCCCTCGCCATGGTCGGCGACGGCGGCACCAGCGAGGGCGACTTCCACGAGGCGCTGAACTTCGCGGCCGTGTGGCAGGCCCCCGTGGTCTTCTTCGTGCAGAACAACGGCTTCGCGATCTCCGTTCCGCTGGCCAAGCAGACCGCCGCCCCCTCCCTGGCGCACAAGGCCGTCGGATACGGGATGCCGGGCCGGCTGGTCGACGGCAACGACGCGGTGGCCGTCCACCAGGTGCTGACCGAGGCCGTGGCCCGCGCCCGGCGCGGCGGCGGCCCCACCCTCGTCGAGGCCATCACGTACCGGATCGACGCCCACACCAACGCCGACGACGCCACCCGCTACCGCGCGGCCGGCGAGGTCGAGACCTGGCGGGCGCACGACCCGATCCTGATCCTCGAACGGGAACTGACGGAGCGCGGCCTGCTCGACGAGGACGGCAAGCGGGCGGCGGCTGAGGCCGCCGAGACGATGGCCGCCGACCTGCGCGAGCGGATGAACGCCGACCCGGTGCTCGACCCGATGGACCTCTTCTCGCACGTGTACGCGGAGCAGACCACGCAGCTGCGGGAACAAGCGGCGCAGCTGCGCGCCGAGCTCGAAGCCGAGGGTGAGGCGTGATGACGACGGCGACGACCGGACCCGCGGCGGACAAGACCGCCGCGAGCACCGGTAAGACCGGCGGGACCGGCAAGGCCAAGCCCGCCACGATGGCGCAGGCGCTCCAGCGCGCCATGCGCGACGCGATGGCGGAGGACCCGACCGTCCATGTGATGGGCGAGGACGTCGGCACCCTCGGCGGGGTCTTCCGGGTCACCGACGGGCTCGCCAAGGAGTTCGGCGAGGACCGCTGCACCGACACCCCGCTGGCCGAGGCCGGCATCCTCGGCGCGGCCGTCGGCATGGCCATGTACGGCCTGCGGCCGGTCGTCGAGATGCAGTTCGACGCGTTCGCCTACCCGGCGTTCGAGCAGCTGATCTCCCACGTGGCGAAGATGCGGAACCGGACGCGCGGCGCGATGCCGATGCCGATCGTCATCCGTGTCCCGTACGGCGGCGGGATCGGCGGCGTCGAGCACCACAGCGACTCCTCCGAGGCCTACTACATGGCCACCCCCGGACTGCACGTCGTCACCCCGGCCACCGTCGAGGACGCCTACGGGCTGCTGCGCGCGGCCATCGCCTCCGACGACCCGGTGGTCTTCCTGGAGCCCAAGCGGCTCTACTGGTCCAAGTCCGACTGGTCCCCCGAGGCGCCCGCGCCCGTGGAGCCGATCGGGAAGGCCGTCGTACGGCGGCGGGGCACCGGCGCCACCCTGATCACCTACGGTCCCTCCGTGCCCGTCTGCCTGGAGGCGGCGGAGGCCGCGCAGGCCGAGGGCTGGGACCTGGAGGTCGTCGACCTGCGCTCGCTCGTGCCCTTCGACGACGAGACCGTCAGCGCCTCGGTGCGGCGCACCGGCCGCGCGGTCGTCGTCCACGAGTCGACCGGCTTCGGCGGCCCCGGCGCGGAGATCGCCGCGCGCGTGACCGAGCGCTGCTTCCACCATCTGGAGGCGCCGGTGCTGCGTGTCGCGGGCTTCGACATCCCGTACCCGCCGCCCATGCTGGAACGGCACCATCTGCCGGGCGTGGACCGGGTCCTGGACGCGGTGGCGCGGCTGCAGTGGGAGGCGGGAAGCTGATGGCGCAGGTGCTCGAGTTCAAGCTGCCCGACCTCGGTGAGGGACTCACCGAGGCGGAGATCGTCCGCTGGCTGGTCAGCGTCGGCGACGTCGTCGCCATCGACCAGCCGGTCGTCGAGGTCGAGACGGCCAAGGCCATGGTCGAGGTGCCCTGCCCGTACGGCGGTGTCGTCACCGCGCGGTACGGCGAGGAGGGCACCGAACTGCCCGTCGGCGCACCGCTGCTGACGGTGGCCGTGGGCGGCACGGGCGCGCCGGAGGAGCTCGCGGAGGCGGCTCCGGGAGCCACCCCCACGGCGGGTGGGACCGCCGCCGAGTCCGCCGTGTCGTCCGAGTACTCGGGCAATGTGCTGGTCGGGTACGGCACGGCCGGGCCCGCCGCCCGGCGCCGCCGGGTACGGCACGAGAGCCACGCCGTGGCACAGGCACCCGCACCCGCCGCGGCCCCGGCACCCGTCGCGGCTCCGGTGGCCGCTGCGGCGCCGGTCGCCGTGGCCGTCGCCGGCCACGAGGGTCCGGTGCCGGTCATCTCGCCGCTCGTGCGGAAGCTGGCCAGGGACCGGGGACTCGACCTGCGGGAGATCCACGGGTCGGGGCCCGAGGGACTGATCCTGCGGGCCGACGTGGAGCTGGCCATCGCGGCCCTGGAGCGGCCCGTCGCCGCACCGGCGCCCGCGTCCGCTCCGGCCGCCGCTTCGGCGCCCGCGCTCGCCTCGGCCGGTGAGCGGGTTCCGCTGCGCGGGGTCCGTGGAGCGGTGGCGGACAAGCTGTCGCGCAGCCGTACGGAGATCCCGGACGCGACCTGCTGGGTCGACGCCGACGCGACCGAGCTGATGGCCGCACGGAGGGCGATGAACGCGGCGGGCGGGCCGAAGATCTCCCTGCTCGCACTCCTCGCCCGGATCTGCGCCCACGCCCTGGCCCGGTTCCCCGAGCTCAACTCCACCGTGGACATGGCGGCCCGGGAGATCGTCCGGCTGCCGTCCGTGCACCTCGGCTTCGCCGCCCAGACCCCGCGCGGCCTGGTCGTCCCCGTGGTCAAGGACGCGGGGACCCGGACGGCCGAGTCTCTGACGGCCGAGTTCGCCCGGCTGACGGAGGCCGCACGGCAGTCCGCACTGACCCCGGCCGATCTGACGGGTGGCACGTTCACCCTGAACAACTACGGGGTGTTCGGGGTCGACGGATCCACGCCGATCATCAACCACCCCGAGGCCGCGATGCTCGGCGTCGGCCGGATCATCCCCAAGCCCTGGGTGCACCAGGGCGAACTGGCCGTGCGTCAGGTGGTGCAGCTCTCGCTCACCTTCGACCACCGCGTCTGCGACGGCGGCACGGCGGGCGGCTTCCTGAGGTACGTGGCCGACTGCGTCGAGCAGCCGGCGGTCCTGCTCCGCACGCTCTGACACCCGACCGGTGCGTACGGGCCCGCCCCTCGGGTCCGTACGCACCGGCCGGCTCGTCCTGGCGAGACAAGCCGGCCGGCCGGGACGTCTCGCGAAGGGAGACGCGCCCGACGGCGGGGACGGGCGGCGGACCATACTGCTCGGGTGACCACCCCACATGACGCCGTCGTACTCGCCGGAGGTGCCGCCCGGCGCCTCGGCGGTGCCGACAAGCCCGGAGTACGGGTCGGGGGCCGGGCACTCCTCGACCGGGTCCTCACCGCCTGCCGAGGCGCGGACCGGACCGTGGTCGTCGGCGATCCCCGCCCGACCGTCCGCCCCGTCCGCTGGACCAGGGAGGACCCGCCCGGCGGAGGGCCACTGGCCGCTCTCGACGCCGGAGTGAGGGAGACCCGGGCCGACGTCCTGCTCGTCCTCTCCGCCGACCTGCCCTTCCTCGACGAGGACACCGTCCGACGGCTGCTCGGGGCGCTCGCCGAGGACCCCGAGGCCGAGGCCGCGCTCCTCACCGACGCCGGGGGGCGGGACCAGCCGCTCGTCGCCGCGTACCGTGCCGCCCCGCTCCGGCGGGAGCTGGCTCGGATCGCCGGGGAGCGCGGCACCCTCGACGGCGGCCCGCTGCGGCTGCTCACGGGCGCGCTGCGGCTCACCCGGGTCGCCGCGGGGCCCCTCGCCTCCTTCGACTGCGACACCTGGGAGGACATCGCCACGGCCCGGGCCCGCATCAGGGAGCATGGGACCGTGCTGGATGAATGGATCACCGCAGTCAAGGACGAACTGGGCATCGAATTGGACGTCGACACCGGCGTGCTGCTCGATCTGGCTCGTGACGCCGCCCATGGCGTGGCCCGCCCCGCCGCACCCCTGACCACCTTCCTGGTGGGCTACGCGGCGGCGAGCGCGGCCGCCGGGGGCGGACCGGAGGCGGTCGCCGAGGCCGCCCGCAAGGCCGCCGCGCTGGCCCAGCGCTGGGCCGCCGAGCAGGACGAGGCCGGATGAGCCTGAAGGAGCCCCTCCCGGTGGCCCCGGGAACCTCCCCGGACGCGGGGGACGGGCAGCCGCACCGGGCCACCGCCTGGCCCGAGGCGCGGGCCGCCGCCGTCCGCGCCGGGGCCTCCGCGCGGGCCGGCCGGGCGCCGCTCGGCGTACCGCTCGGGCAGGCACTCGGCCAGGTCCTGGCCGAGCCGCTCCTCGCCCTCACCGACCTGCCGCCCTTCGACACCTCCGCCATGGACGGCTGGGCGGTCGCGGGGCCCGGACCCTGGACCGTACGCGCGGAGGGTGCCGTCCTTGCCGGGCAGGCGTCCGGGGCCGCGACGGCCGACGGCGAGGCCGTACGGATCGCCACCGGCGCCCGCGTCCCTTCCGGGACCACCGCGGTCCTCCGCACCGAACACTCCCGCACCGAGCACTCCGGTACCGGACGCACCCGTACCGAGCCCTCCGGCACCGAGCACGCAGCTCCCGAGGGCGCCCTGCTGCACGCCCTGCGCGAGGTCGTGCCGGGGCAGGACATCCGGCCCCGGGGTCAGGAGTGCCGCTCCGGTGACGAACTGCTCCCCGCGGGCACCGTCGTGACCCCCGCCGTACTGGGCCTCGCGGCGGCCGCCGGCTACGACGAGCTCCGTGTGGCACCGCGCCCCCGGGTGGAGATCCTGGTCCTCGGCGACGAGCTGCTCACGGCGGGGCTCCCCCACGACGGCCTCATCCGTGACGCTCTCGGCCCCATGCTCGGCCCCTGGCTGACGGCGCTCGGCGCCGACGTTCTCGCCATCCGCCGGATCGGCGACGAGGCCGAGGAGCTGTACGCGGCCGTCACCGGCTCCACCGCCGACCTGGTCCTCACCACCGGCGGGACCGCCGCCGGGCCCGTGGACCACGTCCACGGTGTGCTGGCCAAGGCCGGCGCCACCCTCCTGGTCGACGGGGTGAAGGTCCGGCCCGGCCACCCGATGCTGCTCGCCCGCCTCTGCGCCGAGCCCACCCCCGCCGAGCCCACCCGCGCCGAGCCCACTCACGCCGAGCCCACCCGACCCGGGCACGTCCGCCACCTCGTCGGCCTTCCCGGCAACCCGCTCGCGGCCGTCTCCGGGCTTCTCACCCTGGCCGAGCCGTTCCTCAGGGCCCTGGCCGACCAGGGGCAAGGGGATCCGCCCCGCGTACCCGTCCAGGACGAGGTGCACGGGCATCCGCACGACACCCGGCTCGTCCCGGTCGTCCGCCGTGCTGGACGGGCCGTACCCCTGCGCTACAACGGACCGGCCATGCTCCGGGGCATCGCCACCGCGGACGGCCTGGCCGTCGTCCCGCCCGGCGGCGCACGCCCCGGTCACGAGCTGGATGTCCTCGACCTTCCCTGGCCGACGGCCGAGGGGGCCGTACCGGCCCAAGGAGCGTGTTTCACGTGAAACTTCCCAGTCGTGACGCCATGGCCCGCCACGCGGACGAGCGGATCTCCGGCCCGCAGATCAGGCTGCCGCGCAGGGAGGTCGAGCGTCCGCTGCGTCAGGTCGGCAAGCGGCTGCTCATGGCGCTCGGCGTGCTCCTGGTGACGGTTCTCATCGTCTACATCGACCGCGACGGCTACCACGACAACGCCGACGAGACGCTCGACTTCCTCGACTGCGCCTACTACGCGACCGTGACGCTCTCCACCACCGGATACGGCGACATCGTCCCGTACAGCGACACGGCGCGGCTCGCCAACATCCTGCTGGTCACGCCCCTGCGCGTGCTGTTTCTGATCATCCTGGTCGGTACCACCCTTGAGGTCCTCACGGAGCGGACCCGCGAGGAGTTCCGGCTGAACCGCTGGAGGTCCACCTTGCGCGACCACACCGTCATCGTCGGCTTCGGCACCAAGGGGCGGTCCGCGATCCAGACGCTCTGTGCGACCGGCCTCCGCAAGGAGCAGATCGTCATCGTCGATCCCTCCAACAAGGTGATCGAGACGGCGAACGCGGACGGGTTCGTCGGCGTCGTCGGTGACGCGACCCGCAGTGACGTGTTGCTCCGCGCCGAGGTGCAGCGGGCCCGGCAGATCGTCATCGCCACCCAGCGCGACGACACCGCCGTGCTGGTCACCCTCACGGCCCGCCAGCTCAACCGGGGCGCGAAGATCGTCGCCGCGGTCCGCGAGGAGGAGAACGCGCCGCTGCTGCGCCAGTCCGGTGCGGACGCGGTCATCACCAGCGCCAGCGCCGCCGGGCGCCTGCTCGGCCTCTCCGTGCTGAGCCCCAGCGCCGGCACGGTGATGGAGGACCTCATCCAGCAGGGTTCCGGCCTCGACCTGGTCGAGCGTCCGGTGACCAAGAGCGAGGTGGGCAAGAGCGTGCGGGAGACCGGCGACCTGGTCGTGAGCGTGCTCCGAGGCCACCGGCTGATCGGTTACGACGACCCCGCGGCCAGCCCGCTCCAGCTCACCGACCGGGTGATCACCATCGTGCGCGCCGCGCCGGTCACCCCGCTCAGCACGCCGCCGGAGGACTAGGACCTGACCGGCCGGTCAGGGCCGGACACCCCCGGCCGGGGAGGCGGACCGGCGGGGAGGACCGGCCCCGGCCGGTGCCGGGAGTAGCCTCGCCGCCATGTATGCGATCACGATTCCGGAACCCGGCGGTCCCGAGGCCCTGGTCTGGGCCGAGGTGCCCGATCCCGTGCCCGGCGAGGGCGAGGTCCTCGTCGAGGTGGTGGCGAGCGCCGTCAACCGCGCCGACCTGCTCCAGCGCCAGGGCTTCTACGACCCGCCGCCGGGCACGTCCCCGTACCCCGGCCTGGAGTGTTCGGGCCGGATCGCCGCGCTCGGTCCGGGGGTGGCCGGCTGGGCTGTCGGCGACGAGGTGTGCGCGCTGCTCGCGGGCGGCGGTTACGCGGAGAAGGTCGTCGTCCCGGCCGGTCAGCTCCTCCCCGTACCGGAGGGTGTCGACCTGGCCACGGCGGGGGCACTTCCCGAGGTGGTCTGCACCGTCTGGTCCAACATCTTCATGATCGCGCACCTGCGGCCGGGCGAGACGCTGCTGGTGCACGGCGGCGCGAGCGGGATCGGGACGATGGCGATCCAGCTGGCGAAGGCGGTCGGGGCGCGGGTCGCGGTCACCGCCGGCGGCCCCGAGAAGCTGGCGCGCTGTGCCGAGCTCGGTGCGGACATCCTCATCGACTACCGGGAGCAGGACTTCGTCGAGGAGCTGGCCAAGGCGACGGACGGGGCGGGCGCGGACGTCATCCTGGACATCGTCGGCGCCAAGTACCTGGAGCGGAACGTGAAGGCGCTGGCCGTGAGCGGCCGGCTCGTCGTCATCGGTCTGCAGGGCGGGGTGAAGGGCGAGCTGAACCTGGGTGCGCTGCTCGCGAAGCGTGCCGCCGTCATGGCGACCACGCTGCGTGCCCGCCCGGTGGACGAGAAGGCGGCGATCGTCGCCGCCGTCCGGGAGCACGTGTGGCCGCTGATCGGCGCGGGCACGGTCCGGCCGGTCGTCGACCGGACGCTGCCGCTGAACGACGCCGCCGAGGGCCACCGGGCGCTGGAGTCCGGCAGCCACGTCGGCAAGGTCCTGCTGCTCGCACCCCAGGACTGACACGGGGACACGGCAGGGGCCCGGCACACCGTGTGCCGGGCCCCTGCCGTGTGAAGGGCTTGCAGCCCCTGCCGTACGAGGGACCCGCAGCCCCCGTCGTACGCGGGACCGCAGGTGAGGGGCTGTTTACAGGTAGGGCCCCGAGCGGATCGCGCCGTGGCCGCGGTCGTCGTCGTCATCGTCGTGCGACGCACCCGGCGGGAGCGCCCTGCGCATCTGCTCCAGCTGCGCGCGGGCCGCCATCTGCTGGGCGAACAGCGCGGTCTGGATGCCGTGGAAGAGACCTTCCAGCCAGCCCACCAGCTGCGCCTGCGCGATGCGCAGCTCCGCCTCGGAGGGGATCGCCTCATCCGTGAACGGCAGGGAGAGCCGCTCCAGTTCCTCGACCAGCTCGGGCGCGAGCCCGTCCTCCAGCTCCTTCACGGAGCTTGCGTGGATGTCCTTGAGCCTGACCCGGCTGGCCTCGTCGAGAGGTGCCGCGCGTACTTCCTCCAGGAGCTGCTTGATCATGCTGCCGATCCGCATGACCTTCGCAGGCTGCTCGACCATTTCCGTCACCGGGACCTCGCGGGGTTCGTCGTCGCCCTGAGTGCCGCCGAGCGCCATCCCGTCCTGTCCCACGATGAGGACCTGGGGGCTCTCCTGCGACCTGTCATTCCTCGGCATCTCCATGCCGCCATTCTCTCGTACACACGCGTCACCACGAGGTGTGCCCCCGCACGAGGGTGATCCACCCTCGTGCGGGGGCACAGCACGACAACGAAGTACGTCAGATCGCCGCGCGCCGGGCCAGTGCGCCGCGCGAGCGGGTCACCAGGGCGGCGAGCAGTGCGGCACCGAGCGGCACGGCGATGAGCAGGCCGGCCAGGGTCTCCCACGGGATGACGATCGGGAGGGACGGAATGTCCGTCGCGTTGCTCCAGCCCTGGGCGACGGCCTCCTCGTGGAAGCGGATCTGCTGCCGTTCCTCGGTGAGCCGGAGCCCCACCGCGGGGAGTATTCCGGCGGCCGAGCCGAGGATCACGCCCATCGCGGCGACGACTCCGCACTGGAATCCGCTGAGGGTGCGGCGGACGCGGGGCGGGGCGCCCACGGCGGCGAGCGTCTTCAGATCGGCCTCGGCGTCGGCCTGGGCGAGGCCGGTGGCGATGCCTGCGGCGCCGATGGTGACCAGGCCCGCGAAGATGGCGAGCGCGAGCAGGATGATGCTGTTGTCGTTGACGAAGCCTTCCTCCACGTGGAGTTCGACGTCGCTGCCGAGCTTGGCGAGTTCGCTGTCGAGCTTCTGGCGCGCCTCGCTGTCGGGCAGCCGGTCGGTGGCGACGTACAGGCCCATCGGCGTCGTGGAGAGGCCGGCGGCCTTGGCGGTGGCCGGGGTGATCAGGGCCTGGAGGCCGTACGTCTTCGGGCTGCCGGGCACGCGGTAGGCGGGAATCGAGCTGACCTTCCCGGGTGCGGGACGGCCTTCCTCGGCCGCCTTGTCGGCGGCGGCGATGTCGGTGACCTGCTTGATCCCGATGGTGCCGTTCTTGTCGACCTGGGCGCGGGTGAAGCTGACGATCTTGCCTTCGGCGAGGGCCTTCGCGGCTCCGGCGTCCTCGATGCCGAGGACCTTGAGGACCGTGGCGTCGCCGACCAGCAGACCGCCTTCGGTGTAGACCCCGTGGCCGGAGTAGGACTGGTCGCAGCGCCAGTCCTCGGCGACCATCTTCCGCCGCTGCTCGGGGGTGAACCGCTCCGAGGGGTCACCGTCGCCGGGGACGGTGGCGTACATGGGGCACTCGTTGGCCGGGGGGACGACGACCTCGTAGCGGCCGCAGCCGTCGCCGCCGCCGCCCCACATCGGGCAGCCGGCCTTGCCGACCGTGACGCGCTCGACATCGGCGCGGACGTCGACCGGCAGGAAGCGCTGGACCGCGTCGCGGACGGCGGGGACGTCCCGGCCGCCCTCCTCCGTGACGAAGGCGGAGACCGCGCCGTACGGCAGCTGGGCCTGGTACTCGGCCTCGTACTGGGCCTCACTGCTGGCCATGAACACGGAGACGGCGACCGATCCCGCGACGGCGGCGAGGACGGCGGCGACGGCGGGTGCCGTACGGCCCCGGTTGCGCACGGCGTCCCGCAGCGCGAGCCGCGGCGAGAGCGGCAGCCAGCGCCCGGTCCGCCCGAACAGGCCGACGAGGGCCGGGGTCATGGCGACGATGCCCAGTTCGGCGATGGCGGAGCCGCCCGCCACGATGATGAACTGCTGGCTGACGAGGGAGCCGAAGAGCGCGATCGCGCCGCCGATCAGGAGGGCCACGAGGCCGATCAGGGGCAGCACGCGGCTGCTGCGGCGGATTCCGCGGCGGCCGGTGAGCGAGGCGAGGACCGTCTGCCGGGAGGCGGTGATGGCCGGCACGATCGCCGCGAGCAGACCGGTCAGCACGGCGAGCAGGGCGATGCCGAGGATTTCGAGCGGCCGGACGTCGAAGGCGCCGAACCGCTGGCCCATGGTGTCCTCAAGGACCGGCTGGAGCGCCAGGGTGAGGATCAGGGCGAGGACCGTACCGGTGACGGCGGCGGCGATACCGATGACCAGGCCGCCGCTCAGGACAATGGCCCGGATGTGGCTGCGGGCACCGCCGTTGGCCCCGACGAGACCGAGCTGGCGGCGCGAGCGTCGGGCCCCGACCGCGAAGGCGGGTCCGGCGAGCAGGCAGATCTCCAGCATCGCCAGGCCGACGACGGTGCCGAGGGCGGCGAGCTCGGCGGCATCGGCCCCCGCGCTGGACTCGAAGTCGCCCCAGCCACCCCTCTGGTAGAGCGGGACCTCGGACTTGGCCGGCGGGTCGAGGAGCACGGCACGCGAGGTGACGATGACGCCCTTGGTGTTGAGCTCCTTGACCATGTTCCACGTGAAACCACCGGACGCGCGCACCAGATAGGTGCTGGAGGCGCCGGGCTTCTGCAGCCCCGCCTTCTCCGCGGCCTTCGCGTACGGGGCGAGGAAGGCCCCCGGCAGCGCGTTGACCTGGTCGGTGTTCAGGGAGTCGGGAATTTCGTAGGCGCCGACGATGCGGTACTGGCGGTCGAAATTGCGTGCGGAAAGGGTCGAGCCGATCGACAGGCCGCTGGTCTCCAGGAAGTGCGAGGTCGCGATCACCTCGTCGTTCTTCTCCGGATAACGCCCCTCCAGGAGGGTCGTGATGCCCCGGGCGATCGGATCGGCCGCCTTGAGCTCACGGACCTCCGTCATCAGCAGACCGTGAACCGTCGTCAGCTTGGCCCCGCCGATGGTGTCCTTCAGGACCGTGGAGCCCGCCGGGAAGGCCTTGGTGACATCGACGGAACCGCTCGGCCAGGCCGAGTCCCCGTAGTCCTTGGCCGGAGTGTTCATGTCGCCGGGCGGGTCCTGGAAGACGGGCACCCCGCCGTAGCCGGAGTCCTGGAACCGGGCGTCGGCCGCGCCCATCGTGCGGTCCGCCCGCTCCGCGGGGGACAGCTCGGAGCTGCGGATGGTCAGATCGAGGGCGCTGACACCCAGGATCGGCAGGGCGATCATGGCCAGTACGAGGGCGCTGCGGCCCTTGGAACGCCAGGCGTCACGACGGGCGATACGGATCGCGGCCCGCCAGGAATGGAACCAGGTCTTCACGCCTCAGCCACCTGGCCCGACAGCAGGGAATCGGCCTCGCTGCGCACGGTCTGGTCGACGATGGCGCCGTCCCGCAGGAACACGACCCGGTCCGCCCAGGCAGCGAACCGCGGCTCGTGGGTGACGAGGACGCCGGCGGCGCCGGCGTCGCAGCGGGTGCGGAGCAGGGCGAGCACGGACTCGCCGGTCTCGGAGTCGAGGGCGCCGGTCGGTTCGTCGGCGAGGACGAGCCGGCGGTCGCCGACGAGCGCGCGGGCGATGGCCACGCGCTGCTGCTGGCCGCCGGACATCTCGTCGGGGAAGCGGTCGGCGAGGTGACCGAGCCCCATCTCCTCCAGCGCCTTGAGGGCCTCGACGCGCGCCTTGCGGGCGGAGGTCCCGTCCAGCTCGCGGGGCAGGGCCACGTTCTCGGCGGCGGTGAGGGCCGGGATGAGGTTGTAGTCCTGGAAGACGTAACCGATGCTGCGGCGGCGCAGGGCCGCGAGTTCCTTGACGCTCGCCCGGGTGATGTCGGTGTTCTCGACGATCACCTGCCCCGAGGTGGGGGTGTCGAGGCCGCCGGCGATGGTGAGCAGCGTGGACTTGCCGGAGCCGGACGGGCCCATGACGGCGACGAGTTCACCCGGGTACACGGCGAGGTCGATGCCGCGCAGGGCATGCACCTCGGTGGCACCCGCGCCGTGGACGCGGGTCAGGTTCTGGAGTTGCAGCACGGGCTGCTGTGCGGACATGAGGGGTCCCCCCTTGGGCGTACGCGGCGGTCGGCCGCGTACGGGAGCGAGCGGTGGAAAGGCGGTACGGCACGCGGTGCGGGGGCCGTACGGAAGGTGGTGCGCGGGCGGTACGAGGTGGGGCGCGACCGTGCGGTCAGCGCGCCCCGGCCACGGGTGGCGCGGCCTCGGCGCCCGTCCGGGCGGTGGCCGCCGGGGCCTCGGCCGCGGTGGCGGAGGTGGCCGGCGGGGCCGTTTCGGTTCGGGGTGCCGACGCGGTGGTCGGCGGGGTGGTCGGCGTTTCGGCGTCGGGCGCCGAGTCAGCGGCTGCGGCGGCCCCGGCCGTCGCAGCCGCCGAGAGGCGGATCAGCCGGGATTCGCAGTGGTCCAGCCAGCGCGCCTCGGCCTCGGTCTGGAAGATCAGCTGCTCCAGGACGAGCAGCCAGGCGACGTCGTCCCGTTCCCGGGCCCCACCGCTCTCGACGGCGACGAGTGCCTGGGCCTTGAGGCGGGTGTAGTCCTGCATCGCCTTCACGGTGTGCCGGCGCTGGGACTGGATGACGTCGCGGATGTCGATGCTGGGGGCGCCCACGGCCATGGCGAGCTTGATGGCCAGCTCGTCACGGGCGGGGCTGGTGCGGTCCACCGGCTTCTCGAACCAGGTCCTGAGTTCGGCGCGGCCGCTGTCGGTGATCGCGTAGAGCGCGTGCCCGGCGGCGTCCTCGCCGCCCTGGGCGACCATGCCGTCCCGTTCGAGCCGGCTGAGGGTCGTGTAGACCTGGCCGACGTTCAGCGGCCAGGTGGAACCGGTGCGCGACTCGAACTCCGTACGGAGCTGCGAGCCGTACCGAGGGCCGCGTTCGAGGAGGGCGAGAAGCCCGTGGCGAATCGACATACTCAGTATGTATACCGGGTATGCCGGAGCCGACAACCGTCCTGAGACGGAAGCGGCAGGTCCGCCTCAAGGGGGACCCGGGCGCGGCCGAGGGGCTCAGCGGCGCCGCATCCGGAGCCCGAGGAAGCCGATCCCGAGCCCCATCAGAGCCATCCCGACCCCCAGGGTGAGTACGGGAATCTGCTGGTGGACGAGGGTGGGCGCGGCTTCGGACGCCATGCGCGGCGCGGCGCCGGGCCGGCTGGCGGGCGCCGCCTCCGGGAGGACGGCCTCCTCCTCGCGTACCGCCCCGGCCTCTTCGTCGGCGGCCTCGGCGGCCTCCGGGTCTGTTGCCGATTCGGTACGAGAGCCCTCCGACGGCCGGGTCGTGTCGCTCTCCGGGGTGCTCGGGTCCACGGACCGTCCGGGCCGTGGCCGCCCCTCGCCGGCGGGCCGGCCCGCCAGCGAGGCGGAGCCGATGGGGGTGGGTGCGTCGCTGGGATCGGCGCTCGGCGCGGCGGGCGCGGCAGCCCCGGTGCCGGTGGGCGCGGGCGCGGGTGACGCGGGCGTACCGGCACCCCCGGTCGGCCCCGGAGAGGTGGAGGAGGAAGAAGGGGAGGGAGTGACGGTCGCGGACGGCGCGTCGGGCGAGGGGAACAGCGTGGAGGGCGACGAGGAAGGGGAAGAAGAGGAGGACGGGGAGGAAGGGGAAGCCGAAGGCGTGGTCGGGGCCCCCACCGAGCTGCCGGGCGCCTCGGCTCCGTACGCGAGCGGCTCCCCGTACAGGGCGCACGCGCAGGCGAACACGCAGGTGAGTGCGGGGCCGAGAGCCCGCGCCCGTGCCCTGCGGAGTGCTGGAGTCACTGGGTGACCCCCTCCCGTACCGAGCCGCCGAGATGGTCGATTCAGCGTAGACACGCTGGGACATTTCCGGCATCCGGAACAGGGGCAGCAGGCGTAACGGCGACCCGGAGCGGGTGTTTAAGGAGGTGTCAGCTCCCCTGACGCGGGTCGCCGGTCGCGCCGCATTCCCGCGGGTCGCCCGTCACTGCCGAGGGCCGCGCCTCACTGCCCCGGGTTGCCCGACGAGACGGTGAGGGTGAACTCGGCGTCCTCGGCCGCGATGTCCTGGCCCGACGGCGGGTACTGCTCCAGGACCGTGCCCTCGCCGTAGGTGTTCTCGTCCACCGGGCGCTGGGGCTTGAGCTTCCAGCCGGCCGCCTGGATGCATTCCTTCACCGACTGGATGTTCTTGTAGGTGAAGTTGGGGACCTCGAACTTCTCGGGGTCGTCGCTCGACTCGGTCGGCTGCGTGCACTTCTTCGGGTCGATGCTCTTGGTCAGGTCCGGGCCCTTGTGACCGGGGGCCGCGGTCTGGCTCTGCTGGGAGTCGGTGCCGCCCGTGCCGCCGGCGTCGGGGTCCGCGTCCTTGTTGAGGTTGAGGGCCACGAGCAGGCCGCCGACCGCGAGCAGGGAGACGACGATCGCGCCCACGAGCACCGGAGTGTTCCGCCGCGGACCGCCGCCCGCCGGGGCGGGCACCGGCGTGTGCACCGGGGCGTACGGCGCGGGGCCGGGGTTCTGGTACGCGGGCTGCGGGGCCGGGGTCGGATACACCGGAGCGGGCGTCGGGGCCTGCTGCGGGTAGCCGTACGAGGGGGCGGGCGCCGGGGTCGGGGGGCCGTAGGGGCCCGGCTGCGGCGTCGGCGGCTGGTAGGGCTGCTGCACCCCGTGCGTCCCGGGCTGCGGAGTGGGCGGCGGGGTCTGGCCGACGGGCGGGAAGACCGCCGAGCCGACGCCCGCACCGCTGCTGACCGGACCGCCCTGGACGATCATCGGGGCACCGGTCTGACCCGCCGAGAGCACCCGCAGGCACTCGTCGCGCATCGACGCCGCGCTCGGGAACCGCTCGTTCGGGTTCTTTCGCAGGGCGCGGGCGACGAGCGCGTCCATCGCCGGTGTCACCGACCGGTTGACGGTGGACGGGGCGACCGGCTCCTCCTGCACGTGCGCGTATGCGATGGCCAGCGGAGAGTCGGCGTCGAAGGGGAGACGGCCCGTCAGCAGCTGGAACAGCATGATGCCGACCGAGTAGAGGTCGGAGCGGGCGTCCACCGCACGCCCGAGGGCCTGCTCGGGGGAGAGGTACTGAGGGGTACCGACGACCATGCCGGTCTGCGTCATCGACGTGACCCCGGACTGCATGGCCCGCGCGATGCCGAAGTCCATGACCTTGACCACGCCGCGCTTGGTCGTCATCACGTTGCCGGGCTTGATGTCGCGGTGGACCAGGCCCATCTCGTGGCTGACCTCAAGGGCGGCGAGCACGTCGGCCGTGACCTTCAGCGCCTTGTCGGCCGGCATCGCGCCGTACTGCTGGATGTCCGAGGCGAGGACCGAGCCGAGCGGCTGCCCCTCCACGTACTCCATGACGATGTACGGCATGACGGCGCCGTCGAGGGTGTCCTCGCCGGTGTCGAAGACCGAGACGATGTTGGTGTGCGACAGCTTCGCGACCGCCTGCGCCTCGCGCCGGAACCGCTCGCGGAAGGACTGCTCCCGGCCGAGTTCCGTGTGCAGCGTCTTGATGGCGACCTGCCGGTCGAGGGCGCTGTCGTAGGCCAGGTAGACCGACGCCATACCGCCCTCGCCGAGAAGGTCGCGCAGCTGGTACCGGCCGCCCGCGACCGAACCGCCCGCATAGCGGCCCTGTGCGCCGTCCTGGCTCATCTGTGCTTCCCCCTACGCGCGCGTGGCGGCGTTGATCCGGAATTTCCTGGCCAAGTCTGCCCGAGGGCAGTGACACGTCAAGCCGGGTGCCCGTTCCGTGACCCTCCGCACAGGAAGGTTCCCCGAACCGTTTTCGAAGTGGCGGAGGAATCCTGCCGAATTTGCACAGGTGTACGTGGAAGGGGTTGGATGGCCGGTCCATCTCGGACTGTGTTGTCGTACGGAGCCTGTAGCGTGACGACTGGACACGGCACGACAGACGACGGCGAGGACTGATGGCACCCGAATCCGGAGCAGATGGCGGTGTGCCCGACTCGTCGGCGGAGTCCTGGGGCGTCGGTGGCGTCGTCGGCGACGGTCGCTACCGACTGACGCACCGTCTGGGGCGTGGCGGCATGGCCGAGGTCTTCGCGGCCGAGGACGTAAGGCTCGGCCGCACCGTCGCCGTCAAGCTCCTCCGCGCCGATCTCGCCGAGGACCCGGTCTCCAAGGCCCGATTCACCCGCGAGGCGCAGTCCGTCGCCGGACTCAACCACCACGCGATCGTCGCCGTGTACGACTCCGGCGAGGACCTGGTGGCCGGCCGGCCCGTGCCGTACATCGTGATGGAGCTGGTCGAGGGCCGCACCATCCGCGAGCTGTTGATGAGTGCCGAGGCCCCCGGGCCCGAGCAGGCCCTCATCATCGTCTCCGGAGTCCTGGAGGCGCTGGCCTATTCGCACCAGCACGGCATCGTGCACCGTGACATCAAGCCGGCGAACGTGATCATCACCCACGGCGGCGCCGTGAAGGTCATGGACTTCGGCATCGCCCGCGCCCTGCACGGCGCGCAGTCGACGATGACCCAGACCGGCATGGTCATGGGCACCCCGCAGTACCTCTCCCCCGAGCAGGCACTCGGCAAGGCCGTCGACCACCGCTCCGACCTGTACGCGACGGGCTGTCTCCTCTACGAACTCCTCGCGCTGCGGCCCCCGTTCACCGGCGAGACCCCGCTGTCCGTCGTGTACCAGCACGTCCAGGACGCGCCGATCCCGCCGTCCGACGTCACGCAGTCCGTGCCGCCGGAGCTCGACGGACTGGTGATGCGCTCGCTCGCGAAGGACCCGGACGACCGGTTCCAGAGCGCCGAGGAGATGCGCGGCCTCATCCAGTACAGCCTCCAGATGCTCCAGCAGCAGGGCGGCCACACCGGTACGTGGAACACCGGCCCGGTCGAGATGCACGACGGCGGTCACACCCCGGTCGGCGGCATGGCCGCGACGACCGCGATGGGCCACCCCATGCACGGCGAGACCTCGCAGGGCCCGATCCTTCCCCCGCGGAACCCGGACGACGGCGGCGTCGGCGGGTACGGCGGTACGGGCGGGAACGGCGGCTACGGCCAGGACGGTTCGTACGGCTCGCACGGCGGTGGCGGGGGCGGCCGCGGCAAGGTGTGGCTGTTCGCCGCGCTCGCGCTGGTCGCGGTCGTCGCCGGTGTCGTCTTCGCCCTCGACAAGGCGGGCGAGAAGGGCGGCAGCACGGGCGGCACGACGCCGCCGACGGTCTCCACCTCGCCGTCGACGAAGTCGGAGGAGCCCACGCCCTCCTCGGAGGAGCCCTCCGAGGAGCCGTCGACCGACGAGGGCACGTCGGACGGAGGCGTCACGGAGGCGCCGTGGCCGCCGCCGACCACGTCCCAGCCGTCGACCCAGCCGCCGACCACGACTCCGCCGACGACCGAGCCGTCGAAGACGACCGAGCCGCCCACGGAGCCCACGGACGAGCCGACGCAGCCGACGGACCCGCCGACGGAGACCACGGACACGCCGACGACCGAGACGCCGACCGACCCCACCGGGGGCAACAACAACTCGGACCCGCCGCCCACGGACGGCACCGAGGCGGGCTGACCCGTCTCATCCCGCGAACGCGTCGCGTACCGCCTCGTACTCGCGGGTCCACCAGACCGCCAGGGCCGACACCGCAGGAAACTGCGGGTCGGCCCTTCGGTCGTGCAGCTGGTAGCGCCAGCGCAGCGTCCAGAAGTCGTTGAGTCGCTCCCACCACACCCGGTGCGCCGCCGCCGCCAGCTCGGCGCGGTCGGCGCCGGTCGCCCGCCGGTACGCGCGCGCGTAGGCCCGCACCTTCTCCAGGGCCAGCTCACCCCCCGGTCGTACGAAGAAGATGGCGGCGGCCCGGACCGCCTCCTCGGCCCTCGGCCGGACCCCGAGCCGGTCCCAGTCGACGATCGCGGCGGGCTCGGCGCCCCGGTAGAGCAGGTTCAGCGGGTGGAAGTCGCCGTGCACCCAGTCGGCGGCCGCGGCGGGCGGCGGACGGTGGTGGGCGTGCTGGGCGAGGAGCCGGCGGCGCTCCCTGAGCCGGTGCTCGGCGAGCGCGTCGAAGCTGTCGCGGGGGCGGTGCGCGCGGGCGAGGCGGATCAGTTCGTCGATGGCCCGGAAGGTGTCCTGGAGGTCGGCGCTCGCGCAGACGCCGTCGTCGGCGGCCTCGGGTGCCCCGTCCGGCCCCGAGGGCTCCATGACCCGGTCCAGGGCCGTGTGGACCTGCCCGAGCAGGGTGCCGAGGCGCCGCGAGCAGCCGGTGGAGAGCTGGGTGCCGTCCCGGTGGCGGCCGTCGACCCAGGGGTGCAGGGCGTAGCAGTGGCCGTCGACGACGGCGACGGTGCGGCCGGTGGCGTCGGGCAGCGGCGGGGCGACGGGCAGGCCGAGGGCGTGCAGCCGCTGGGTGGCGCGGTGCTGGCGGGCGATGGTGACGCGGTCGGCGGTGGGGGCGTCCAGGTGCTGCTTGAGGAAGTACGTGCCGCGGGTGGTGGAGAGCCGGAAGCCGCGGTTGAGCAGCCCTTCGGTGACGGGCACGCAGGAGAGGGGCTCCCCGGCGTGCCGGTGACGGCGCAGCAGGGCCCCGACGGGTGGGGCGGGCGGGGCGCCGAGGGGCCGGGCCGACGGGGCGCCGACGACCCTGGCGGCCGGGACGCCGGCAGTCCGGGGTGCCGGGGCGCCGACGGGCCGGGTGGCCGCGCGGGGGGCACCGGTCGGGGCGTCCGGCGGGGCGAGCGGTGCAGCCGGCGGAGTGAGCGTTTCAGATGAGCGCGGCACCCGCCAGATGTTAGATCACGCTACGTGGTGGAGGTGTCGCCGGACGGAATGGGGGGCGGTCCGGGTCACCGGGGTCTCGCTCGCGTAGTCGAGCGCGTGCACCGTCACGAACTGCGGTTCGATCCGCATGTAGACCGGGTCGAAGGTCTCGCCGTCCACCTGCTCCGGCTCGGCGCCGAAGGCCGCGAGCTCCTCCTCGGCCGGCTCGACGATCTCGGCGGTGCCGGTGAACTGCACGGACCAGAGGTGCTGCGAGCCCGAGCTGAAGTTGTCCGCGCCGTACGCGACGACGCTGCCGTTGCAGGCGCGGTGGTAGCCGAGGCCCCGGTGCAGCCGGAGCAGGACGCGGCCGTCGGACACGATGTGCCGGGCGGGGGCGATGAACGGCATCGCCCGCATGCTCGTCGCCACCCGGCCGTACGACACGCCGCTGAGCAACTCGATGGCGCGGATCTCGTCGGTGGACATGGCATCCACTCTCCGCCACCAACACCGTGTCGGAAAGGGGCCCCTGCCCCGCTTTCACGGGGACGTAGGTCCCGAATCGGGGCCGCCGGCCGTGCTCTGACCCGTACGGGTGAGGCGAGAGCCCGGCCGGCCGGGGCGGCCGAGCGTCAGTGGCGCTCCGCCTGGAGCCGCGCCACATACGCCGCGGCCTGCGAGCGGCGCTCCATGCCCAGCTTCGACAGCAGGCTGGAGACATAGTTCTTGATGGTCTTCTCCGCGAGGTGGAGCCGCTCGCCGATGACCCGGTTGGTCAGTCCCTCGCCGATCAGGTCCAGGATCTTGCGCTCCTGGTCCGTCAGGTTGGCGAGCTTGTCGTCACCCTTCGGATTGTTGCCGTCGCGCAGCCGCTCCAGGACGCGGGCGGTCGCCACCGGGTCGAGCAGCGACTTGCCGGCCGCCACGTCCCGTACCGCGTTCAGCAGTTCGTTGCCCCGGATGGCCTTGAGGACGTATCCCGAGGCCCCGGCCATGATCGCGTCGAAGAGCGCCTCGTCGTCCGCGTACGAGGTGAGCATCAGGCATTTGACGCCCTCGTCCTGCGAACGGATCTCGCGGCACACCTCCACCCCGCTGCCGTCCGGCAGCCGGACGTCGAGCACCGCGACGTCGGGGCGGGTCGCGGGGATCCTGACCAGCGCGTCCGCAGCCGTTCCGGCCTCTCCGACCACCTCGATGTCGTCCTCCACGGAGAGCAGCTCGTGGACGCCGCGCCGGACGACTTCGTGGTCGTCCAGCAGAAATACCCGGATTTTTCCATCTTCGCGCACGCAGTCAGTCTCACATATTGGCTCTTCCCGCGCCCGGGGTGCGCGGGATAACGTGCCGGATGTTCCGGCGGCCCTCTCGGCCGCTGCCGACGCGCTGACCAGCCGGTGTTCCCGCTTTTCTCGATTTACTTGGAAATCCAAGCAAAATCGCAGGTCAAGTGGGGTTTCGCGGGAATGGCACGCTGTGGGTAACGTGCCTAAGACAGGGCGCTCGCCGGGGCACCTGTCACGCCCGACCCCGGCCGCGTCGCACCCACCCCGTGCGAAGGGTACGGATAAGGCGGAGAGCCGCACTGGCCTTGCCCGGCGAACCCGGGGGCCGGACCGACGGAGGAGCACGCACGTGACCGTGGAGAGCACTGCAGCGCGCAAGACGACGCGACGCAGCAGCGGCACCAAGCGCACCGCAAGCGCGAGCACCAGCACCACCAAGAAGACGAGCACGCGCGCCGAGGCGGACGCTGTGGAGCCCGAGCTCGTCCAGCTGCTGACGCCCGAGGGAGAGCGCGTCCAGCACCCCGATTACGACATCGACCTGAGCGCCGAGGAGCTGCGCGGTCTCTACCGCGACATGGTCCTCACTCGTCGCTTCGACGCCGAGGCCACCTCGCTGCAGCGTCAGGGCGAGCTGGGCCTGTGGGCCTCACTGCTCGGCCAGGAGGCCGCCCAGATCGGCTCCGGCCGGGCCCTTCGGGACGACGACTACGTCTTTCCCACCTACCGTGAACACGGTGTCGCGTGGGTCCGTGGCGTCGACCCCACGAATCTGCTGGGAATGTTCCGCGGTGTGAACCACGGTGGCTGGGATCCCAGCACCAACAATTTCCACCTGTACACGATCGTTCTCGGCTCGCAGACCTTGCACGCCACGGGTTATGCCATGGGTATCGCCAAGGACGGCGCGGATTCCGCCGTGCTCGCGTACTTCGGTGACGGCGCCTCCAGCCAGGGCGATGTGAACGAGTCGTTCGTCTTCTCCGCGGTCTACAACGCCCCGGTCGTGTTCTTCTGCCAGAACAACCAGTGGGCCATCTCCGAGCCCATCGAGAAGCAGACGCGCGTGCCGCTCTACCAGCGCGCCCGCGGCTTCGGCTTCCCCGGCGTCCGTGTCGACGGCAACGACGTCCTCGCGTGCCTGGCCGTGACCCGGTCGGCGCTCGAGCGCGCCCGCCGCGGCGAGGGTCCGACGCTCATCGAGGCGTTCACATACCGCATGGCCGCCCACACCACCTCCGACGACCCGACCCGCTACCGCCGCGACGCGGAGCGCGAGGAGTGGGAGGCCAAGGACCCGATCCAGCGCCTCAAGGTCTACATGGAGAACGAGGGCCACGCCGACGCGGCCTTCTTCGAGGAGCTGGAAGCGGAGAGCGAGGCGCTCGGCAAGCAGGTCCGCGAGGTCGTGCGCGCCATGCCCGTCCCGGAGCACATGGCGATCTTCGACAACGTGTACGCGGACGGGCACGCGCTCGTCGACGAGGAGCGCGCGCAGTTCGCCGCCTACGAGGCGTCCTTCGCGAACGGAGAGGGCGAGTAATCATGGCTGTTCAGAAGCTTCCCCTCGCGAAGGCGCTCAACGAGTCGCTGCGCAAGGCCCTGGAGACCGACCCCAAGGTCGTCATCATGGGCCTGGACGTCGGCAAGCTCGGCGGTGTCTTCCGGATCACCGACGGCCTGCAGAAGGACTTCGGCGAGGACCGGGTCGTCGACACCCCGCTCGCCGAGTCCGGCATCGTCGGCACCGCGATCGGCCTCGCGCTGCGCGGCTACCGGCCTGTCGTGGAGATCCAGTTCGACGGCTTCGTCTTCCCGGCGTACGACCAGATCGTCACCCAGCTGGCGAAGATCCGGGCCCGTTCGCTCGGCACGGTGAAGATGCCGGTCGTCATCCGTATCCCGTACGGCGGCGGCATCGGCGCCGTCGAGCACCACTCCGAGTCCCCCGAGTCGCTCTTCGCGCACGTCGCGGGCCTCAAGGTCGTCACCCCGGCGAACTCCTCCGATGCCTACTGGATGCTCCAGCAGGCGATCCAGAGCGACGACCCGGTCATCTTCTTCGAGCCCAAGCGCCGCTACTGGGACAAGGGCGAGGTCGACGTCGAGGCCATCCCCGGCGAGCTGCACAAGGCCCGGGTCGCCCGTGAGGGCACGGACCTCACCCTGGTGGCCTACGGCCCGATGGTGAAGACCTGCCTGGAGGTGGCCGAGGCCGCCGCCGAGGAGGGCAAGTCGATCGAGGTCGTGGACCTGCGCTCGATCTCCCCGCTCGACTTCGACACGATCCAGGCCTCGGTCGAGAAGACCCGCCGCCTGGTCGTCGTCCACGAGGCGCCGGTGTTCTTCGGCTCCGGCGCGGAGATCGCCGCCCGGATCACCGAGCGCTGCTTCTACCACCTGGAGGCCCCCGTCCTGCGGGTCGGCGGCTACCACGCGCCGTATCCGCCGGCGCGCCTGGAGGAGGAGTACCTGCCGGGTCTCGATCGCGTGCTCGACGCCGTCGACCGCTCGCTGGCGTACTGAGGAGAGCACCGTGACGATCCGCGAATTCAAGATGCCCGATGTGGGCGAGGGCCTCACCGAGGCCGAGATCCTCAAGTGGTACGTGCAGCCCGGTGACACCGTCACCGATGGCCAGGTCGTGATCGAGGTCGAGACGGCCAAGGCTGCCGTCGAGCTGCCGATCCCCTTCGACGGCACGGTCCACGAACTGCTCTTCGCCGAGGGGACCACGGTCGACGTCGGCCAGGTCATCATCTCGGTGAACGTCGGCGGCGGGGCGGCACCCGAGGCGCCCGCCGCCCCGGTGGCCGAGCCCGCCCCGGCGGCCGTCGTGCCCGTCGTCGAGGAGGAGCCGCAGGGCCGCCAGCCGGTCCTCGTCGGCTACGGCGTCGCCGCCAGCTCCACCAAGCGTCGGCCCCGCAAGGCGGCGCAGGGTGCGGACGTGAGCGCCCCGGCCGCTCCAGTGCAGGCCGCTCCCGTCGCCGTGCCGGAGCAGCTCAACGGGCACGCGCCGGCCGCCGGACGCCCGCTGGCCAAGCCGCCGGTCCGGAAGCTCGCCAAGGACCTCGGCGTCGACCTGGCGACGGTCACCCCGACCGGCCCGGACGGCATCATCACCCGTGAGGACGTCCACGCGGCGGCCGCTCCGGCGCCCGCGCCGGCCGTCGCGGCCCCGGTGGCCCCGACGCCCGTGGCCGAGCCCGTGGCGGCCCCGGCAGCCGTTCAGGCCGCTCCCGTCGTGTCGACCGACGCCCGGGAGACCCGTATCCCCGTCAAGGGCGTACGGAAGGCCACGGCGGCGGCGATGGTCGGTTCGGCCTTCACCGCCCCGCACGTCACCGAGTTCGTGACCTTCGACATCACGCGCACGATGAAGCTGGTCGACGAGCTCAAGTCCGGCACGGACATGGCGGGCCTGCGGGTCAACCCGCTGCTCCTCATCGCCAAGGCCGTCCTGGTCGCCGTCCGGCGCAACCCGGAGATCAACGCGGCCTGGGACGAGGCGGCGCAGGAGATCGTCCTCAAGCACTACGTGAACCTGGGCATCGCCGCGGCCACCCCGCGCGGTCTGCTCGTGCCGAACATCAAGGACGCGCACGCGCAGACCCTGCCCGAGCTCTCGGCGTCGCTGAGCGAGCTGATCTCCACCGCCCGCGACGGGAAGACGACCCCGGCGGCGATGCAGGGCGGCACCTTCACCATCACCAACGTCGGCGTCTTCGGCGTCGACACCGGTACGCCCATCCTGAACCCCGGCGAGTCCGCGATCCTCGCGGTCGGTGCGATCAAGCTCCAGCCGTGGGTCCACAAGGGCAAGGTGAAGCCGCGTCAGGTCACGACGCTGGCCCTCTCCTTCGACCACCGTCTGGTCGACGGCGAGCTCGGCTCCAAGTTCCTGGCGGACATCGCCGCGATCCTGGAGCAGCCGCAGCGCCTGATCAGCTGGGCGTGACGGACAGATCGGCCTGTTTCACGTGAAACGTCCGGCGGTGGCTTCGGCCACCGCCGGACGTCTTTCCGCCAGGGTGGGGGAATGGACCTACTGCTCGAACCTCCGCACGGCGCCGGGCCCGTACGGCTCGGCATGGCGCTCGACGAGGCGGTGGCCGCCGTCTCCTCCTGGGGTGAGCCCCGGGTGCGTACCCGGCCGAACCGCGTCCTCGTGACCGTCTCGACCGCCTGCGACGGCGTCGGCGTCAAGGTGCTCCTGGAGGAGCGGGACACGGTCACGGCCGTCGAGCTGTGGTGGCCGGGGGAAGGCCGGAGGACCGCGACGCGGGTGCTCCTGGACGGCGCCGACGTGTTCCGTACGCCCGCCGACGAGCTGTTGCGGGGCCTCCCGGCCCGCGAGGCCGAGGGCGAGTCCCCCTTCGTTCCCGGCCTCTCGCTCGGCTTCACCCGGAGCACCTCCCAGGAGGTCCCGCGCCGGCCGGACGGCCTCCCGGTGTGCTTCACCTCGGTCCTCGTCGGCGGCGCGGACTGCTACGACCACCGGATTTAACCGGGTCCACGTCCATATCGCGGACGCGCCTGCCTGTTGCACCTCTGTTGTATCTATGCTGTGTTCATGGCATCCGCACCCCCCGCAGCCGACCGTGTCTACATGCACGTCAAGCAGGCCGTACTCGACCGGCGCTACGAGGGAGGCACCCTCCTCACCGAGGGCGAACTCGCCCTCGCCGTGGGGGTGTCACGGACGCCCGTCCGCGAGGCGCTCCTCAAGCTGGAGATGGAAGGGCTGCTGAAGCTCTACCCGAAGAAGGGCGCCCTCGTCCTCGCCGTCTCCGCGCAGGAGATCGCCGACGTCGTCGAGACCCGGCTGCTCGTCGAGGAGTTCGCGGTCCGCCGGGCCGTGCCCGCGCCCGCCTCGCTCATCGAGCGGCTCGAAGAGCTCCTGGAGGAGCAGAAGCTGCGGGCCGAGGCCGGAGACCTCGCCGAAGTCGCCGTCACCGACCGCTGCTTCCACGCCGAGATCGTCCGCCACGCCGGCAACCAGATCCTCTCGCGCCTCTACGACCAGCTCCGCGACCGCCAGCTGCGGATGGGCGTCGCCGTGATGCAGTCCCAGCCCGACCGCGTCGCCAAGAACATCACCGAGCACGCCGAGATCCTCGACCGGATAAGAGCCGGCGACGTGGAGGGCGCGGCGCACTGCGTCCGCCAGCACCTCAGCTGGGTCAAGGTCCTGGTCCGGGGTGAGGACCGGTGAGCAACCGCAACGGATACGGCTCCGCCGTCACCCTCCCCGGCGATCCGCCCGGCGGGCGCCGCGCGGCCCTCGTCTGGGGCGTCGGCGTCGCCGTCTACTTCGTCGCCGTCATCTTCCGTACGTCCCTGGGGGTCGCCGGACTCGACGCCGCCGACCGCTTCGACGTCAACGCCTCCGCGCTCTCCACCTTCTCCATACTCCAGCTGCTCGTCTACGCGGGCATGCAGATACCCGTCGGCCTGATGGTCGACCGGCTCGGCACCAAGAAGGTCCTCGCCCTCGGCGTCGTCCTGTTCACCCTCGGCCAGCTGGGCTTCGCGCTCTCCCCCTCGTACGGCACCGCGCTCGCCTCACGGGCGCTGCTCGGCTGCGGTGACGCCATGACCTTCATCAGCGTCCTGCGGCTCGGGACCCGCTGGTTCCCGGCCCGCCGGGGCCCGCTCATCGGCCAGGTCGCCGCCCTCTTCGGCATGGCCGGCAACCTCGTCTCCACCGTCTTCATCGCCCGCGCCCTGCACGGCCTCGGCTGGACGACCACCTTCGTCGGCAGCTCCCTCGCCGGCGTCGTCGTCCTGGTCCTGCTGCTGCTCTTCCTCAAGGACCACCCCGAGGGGTACGAGCCGCAGCCCGCCACCCACGCGGGCGCCGCCTTCGTACGCCGTCAGATCGCCGAGTCCTGGCGGGAACCCGGCACCCGGCTCGGCCTGTGGGTGCACTTCACCACCCAGTTCCCCGCGATGGTCTTCCTGCTGCTGTGGGGACTGCCGTACCTGGTCGAGGCGCAGGGCCTGTCCCGGTCGACCGCGGGGAGCCTGCTCACCCTGGTCGTCCTGTCGAACATGGTCGTCGGCCTCGCGTACGGGCAGATCATCGCCCGCCACCACACGGCCCGCGCCCCGCTCGCCCTCGGCACGGTCGCCGCCACCGCCCTGCTGTGGGCGACCACCCTCGCGTACCCCGGCGAGCACGCCCCGATGTGGCTGCTCGTCACCCTCTGCCTGGTCCTCGGCGCCTGCGGACCGGCCTCGATGATCGGCTTCGACTTCGCCCGCCCGGCGAACCCGCCGGAGCGTCAGGGCACCGCGTCCGGCATCGTCAACATGGGTGGTTTCGTGGCCTCGATGACGACGCTGCTCGCCGTCGGCGTGTTGCTCGACGCGACCGGCGACAACTACCGGATCGCGTTCTCGTCCGTCTTCGTGCTGGAGGCCGTCGGCGTCGTGCAGATCCTGCGCCTCAAGGCCCGCACCCACCGCAGGGAACGCGAACGGCTCGTCGCCAGCCGGGTGGAGGCCGTACACGTCCCCGTGTGAAGGGTCAGCGGGGCGTCACCGCGAAGTTGTCGAGGATGGCCTGCGCCAGCGCCTCGTCGCCCTCCGTCTTGACCCGGTCGGCCACATCGGCCGGCCGGACCCGGCCGCAGGCGAGACGTACGAACGTCTCCCAGTCCGTCGCGAGCGTCACCGCGGGGCCGAGCGAGGGCGCGCCGTCGACCGAACCCCGGCCGTCCGCGTCGACCCGTACCGTCCGCAGGAACTCCACCGGACCGCTCACGTCGAGGACCACGGCCGAAGAGGCGGGAGCCCCCGCGTCCTTGGCGACCACCTTCGGCAGGGCCTCCAGGAGCACGTCACGGGTCACGTGCGCACCCGCCGAGTCCAGGTTGCCCGGCACGCCGAGCGCGACGCGCAGGTCCTGCTCGTGCACCCACACGTCGAAGGCGCGCATCCGGTAGGCCAGTTCCAGGGACTGCTCGGCGCCGAGGGGGGCGCGGATCAGGTGCTCGGGGGAGCGGTTCTCGTTGCGGAGCTGCCGGGCGCGGCGGATCAGGATGTACTCCAGCTCCGAGGTCATCTCCGGCGCGGTGTGGTGCCGCCGCACATCGACCTGGACCTCCATGTAGCGCGCGAATTCGCTGCGTACGTGGTAGAGGTCACGCGGCAGGGAGTGGATCGGCCGCGGGTCGCCGAGCATCTCCGTCTCCATGCCGATCACATGGGACACGATGTCCCGCACCGACCAGCCTGGGCACGGTGTCGGCCGGTTCCACTCGCCCTCCACGAGCGGCTGCACCAGCTCGGCTATCGCCTCGATGGAGTGGGTCCAGGCGTCGGCGTAGTTCTGGAGGCTGGGATGGACGGTCACGGGACCCCTCGGCGGTTCTTCGGTGCGCGGGCTGAAAACACGACTGGGTGGGAGGCTCGGACGCTAAGTTACGCTGCCCGAAGGCACCCCGGCAGTGCTTTCGTGTGACGATCGTAGGCCGGTGTTGACGGCTCGAATGCCAGGACGGTGGTAGTGTGCGCGCCTCGCTGATCCAGATCGCGGTAGACCCGGACGAACCGGTCGACGCCCGACGCGCCCGTGTGGCGCGTCTCGTACGGGAGGAATCCGGCCGCGCCGACCTCGTCGTCCTGCCGGAACTGTGGCCCACGGGCGCCTTCGCGTACGAGTCCTTCGCCGCCGAGGCCGAGCCGCTGAACGGCCCCACGCACCGCGAGATGGCCGCTGCGGCGCGCGACGCCGGCGTCTGGCTGCACGGCGGGTCGTTCGTCGAGGCGGAGGGCGGCGCGCTGTACAACACCTCGCTGGTCCTCTCTCCCGACGGCGAACTCGCCGCCTCCTACCGGAAGATCCACCGCTTCGGCTTCGACAAGGGCGAGGCGGTGATGATGGCCGCCGGGGAGGACCTCGTCACCGTCGACCTGCCGCACCTCACCGTCGGCGTCGGCACCTGCTACGACCTGCGCTTCCCGGAACTCTTCCGCGGGCTCGTCGACGCGGGCGCCCAGGCCTTCGTGGTCCCGGCCGGCTGGCCCGCCCGCCGCCGCGCCCACTGGAGCCTGCTGGCCCGGGCCCGCGCGGTCGAGAACCAGGCGTACGTCCTCGCCTGCGGTACGGCGGGCACCCACGGGGGCGTGGAGCAGGCCGGCCACTCGATCGTCGTCGACCCCTGGGGCGAGACCGTCGCCGAGGCGGGCCCGGACGAGGAGATCCTCCGGGTCGTCCTGGACCCGGCGAAGGTCACCACGACCCGCGAACAGTTCCCGGCCCTGAAGGACCGGGTCCTGGGGATCGCGCCGCCGAAGCGCGGCTGAGCGGCGAGGCCGAAGCCGGGCCGAGCGACCCGGCACCGCCGTAGGACATCAGGTCCACCGAGCCCGGTGAGCCCGTGTCAGGCCTGCGGCGGCGGCGCCTGCTCCCGTACGAGCTCCGTGGCGTCCGGCAGCAGGCCGGTCAGCTCCTCCCAGATCCGCTTCGGGGCGACGCGGCGCAGCCGGAACGGGCTGTCGGCCGTCGCCCCGCCCTCCGCCATCGGCTCGGCGGGCAGCTCCCGCAGCCACTGGCCGAGCGGACCGCAGTCCCAGGCGGCGACCGCGCGGGCCGCCACACCCGGCACGCCGTCCTGGCGGCCCTGCCAGGCCGCGGTCATCCGCCAGTTGGAGCGCAGCTCCACGATCAGCGGCGCGAGCCGCGTGGCGGTGTCGTCCGCGGCTCCGGCCGCCCGCAGCGCCTCGTCGACCAGGGCCTGTTCGTCCGCGCCGGGCGTCGACGCGGCCTTCTCCAGGGCCGTGAGCCCCGTCTGCAGGACGCCGACGGTCGTCTCGACGACCTGCTCCTCCGCCTCGGCGGCGTCGGACCGGCGCAGCGCGATCAGGTCGGCCAGCGTCCACACCACGGTCCTCGGCTCGACGAGCCGGTACTCCGCCTCCTCCTCGCCCGGCCAGGTCTCGTGGCAGACGACGTGCTCGTCACCGATGAGCATCCCGTGGTGCAGGGTGCCCTGCCGGCCGCCCGACTCCAGGGAGACGATCACGGAGGGCTGGACGAGGGTCCGCATCAGGGGCAGCAGGAGCGCGGACAGCTCCCCGGCCGCGTTGGTGAGCCCGGCGTCCCGCAGCCGCGCCTCGGCGGGCGCCATGGACTCCGGGACCGGCTGACCGGTCGCCAGCTGGGCGAGGACGAAGACCTCGTCGTCGGTCAGCCGGAAACGGGATCGGGTCACGTCGAAGGAAGGCATCTGTCGCTCACTCGGGTAGGGCGGGTGGGTGGCGGTCGAGGGGTGGGAACCGGGGCTCGGTACCGGGCCTGGTGACGGGGCTCAGTACTGGGACTCGGTCCAGAAATGGGTCACGCGGGAGATGCCCGCCTTCACCGCGCCGACCCGTGTCAGGACGGAGCGGTCGACGCCCGCGAAGATCAGGGCCAGGGCCAGGTCCCCGCCCTCGGCGCGTCCGGCGACCCGCACGGAGAGCCTGCGGTTCTTGCCGCGCCCGGACTCGCGGACGGTGATCGTGACCCCGGGGTCCTCGTCGTCGGCCTCGCGGGTCAGGACGTAGGAGTTCTTGTCGAGGGCCGTGAGCCGGTAGTGGTCGCCCGCGTACCGCATCGTCAGGGCGCGCTGGTCGAGGGTGGCGCCGAAACGGTTCCGTTCCACGTACACCATGCGGTCGCCGACCCGCAGCGTGGACCGGTTCAGGGTCGGCAGCTTGAGCCCCTCGGCGTGCATTCCGCGCGCCTCGAAGGAGGCGACGGGGAGCAGCCCGCCCCGTACCTCCGAGACGATCGTCTCGGGGTTGGCGCGGGGGAGCGGGGCGGTCAGTACGATCTCGCCGAACTCCGGGGAGACCCCTTTCCAGCCCGCGCTGTAGTTGTGCCGGTTTCCCTCCTTCCACGCGTGGAGTTCGAACGGGCTGACCTGGGTGTGCATGAACGGATTCCTTGTTTCGGTGCCACGGGACTTCGGTGTCACGGGACTTCGGTGCCACGGAGTTTCGATGCCACGGAGGAGAGGGGGACGGCTCAGTCGAAGGGATTCAGCGCGCTGCCCAGTTTCTTCGCTCCGTCCGCGATGCCGGAGCCCACGTCGGACGCCTTGTCGCCGATCCAGTCCCCGGCCTCCTCGATACCCTTCCCGATGGCCTCGTGGTTGTCCCAGATCAGCGCGGCCCCGTAGGCCACTCCGGTGCCGACGGCCAGACCGAGGGTGACCGGGTTCGGGGCCACGGTCAGTGCCGTCATCGAGGCGCTGAAGGCCGTCCCGGTGAGGTCCGAGGCGAACTTCGCCGGGTCGGCCTTGATCATGTCCGTGTTGTACGTGGCGAGGTTGGCCACGCCGTACGCGGTGGCCGCCACGCCGCCGACGACACCGGCGCCCCGGATCCAGCCGGCCGCCTTGGCGGCGTTGGCGAGGCCGCCGTTCTGCGCGACCTTCAGGAGGTTCGCCTCGGCGGCGGTCGGCATGAAGAAGGCGCCGTTGCGCATGAACCCGCCGAACATGGCGGCTTCGTCGGAGCCGGTCAGCGCGGTCGCGAGGCCCGGCGGCACCTTGGTGAGCAGGCTGCCGGGAGCCGCCCCGGCCAGCCGCATGTTGAACTGCCGGGACAGGAAGGTGCCGGGCGCGGTCGGGTGGACGAACGGCGGCCGGACCGCCTTGGACAGCTTGTACGAGTACAGGCCGGCCGCGGTCAGGGCGCCGGCGAACGCGCCCGCCGTGATGGTCCCCTTGGTGAACTTGTCGACCAGATCGGCGAGTTTCTCGTTGCCGGTGAGCTTCGCGATGCCGTCCCGCTGGAGCCGCTGGACGTAGTCGTCGAGCGTCTCGTCGTCCTTCATCTTCAGCCAGGCCAGGTTCATCCGGTCGTCCTTGGCCTTGTCGTCGGCCGCGGCGACCTTGCCCGCGTCACCGTTGAACCCGGTGCCGAGCGTCTCGTCGTTCTTGTTGCCGTAGCCGTCCTTGACGACGGCCTCCAGGTCCTTCTTCAGGTCCTGGTCGGCGACGTCGAAGGCCTTGACGCAGCCGTCCAGGTGCTCGGTCCAGGCCGTCTCGGCCTCCCGGACGCTCTTGGCGCCGTCCGGGTCGTGGTGCAGGGCGCTGCGCTCGCTCGGCGACAGCCGCTCGTAGTCGTAGGCCACCCTGCCCTGCTCGGACACCTTCATCCCGGCCTTGACGGCGTCGGCGCGGGCGTTCTCCAGCTGCTTCTTCAGTTCGGTGAACTGCTCGTGGGCGTTGCGCAGCAGCGTCGCCGTGGCCTTGGCCTGGCTCTGGGCCGCCTGGTACTCGTAGCGGGTCGCGGAGAAGTTGGTGTGGGCGGCGGTCGCGCTCTCGCCCAGCCAGGTCTGCGCCGTCGTCAGCGACTGCACGCTGTCCCGGTAGCGCTCCTCGACCTTGTGCAGGTCGCCCGCCATCTCGGTCCACTTGTCGGCGGTGGTGGCGAGCTTGCCCAGGTCGGTCGTCATGATCTCGGAGTACGTCAGCATGTCCGTACGCCTCCTCAGTACTTCTCGATGGAGGAGGCCGGCCGGACCCCCGCGATACGGGCACGGGTGTCGAGTTCCTGCCGGCTGAACGCGACGGCGGTGCCGCGCAGGGCGGTCTTCTCGGAGGCGAGCCGGGCGAGGAGGTTCTTCACCTGGTCGTCCCAGGTGGTCTCGACCGTCTTCAGCCCGGCCGCGGTCGCCCAGCCGTCGAAGGCGCCGACGGCGGCGGTCGTGGCGGCGTCCGCGACCTTGGCGGCTTTGGCGGTGTCCGGTTCCAGCTCGGTCTCGATGGTGTTTGCCGCGGCCTTCTTCTTTGCTGGTGCGGTAGCCAGGTCGGACGGCCCGCCGGCGCTGCCTCCGCCGCCGCCGCCGTCGAGCTGGTTCAACCGCGTTCCGACGGGGGCTTGTTCGGTTGTGACCGGCCGCATTCCGGCCCAGTCCTCGTCAAAACCCATGCCGCTGCGCCCCCATGGAAAAGAACGATCATCACTTTGCAGGTGCACCGTATGTTTCCGTGGTGACGCCCGGGGCGCAAGGCTGGATTCCACCTGTCTACTCAGACCGTGATGCCCCGCAGGGACGCCGACACGGGTTCCGGTCCCGGGACCGGCGCGTACTCCGCCCAGGCCGCCGCCAGTCTCCGTACCGCCTCCGTGAGCACGTCGGACGGCTGCAGGAAGTGCAGACGCAGATGCCGGACGCTGCCGCCCAGCGCGTCGGTGGTCGCACCCGGCAGGACGGCCACACCGTGCCGGAGGGCGACCTGGGCGAAGGAGACGCCGTCGCCGTGGGGGAGCCGCACCCAGAGGGTCTGGCCGCCGGTCGCCGGGGCACAGGACCAGGAGGGGAGACGGCGGGCGAGCTCGGCGCGGAGGTGGGCGTGACCCGCGCGGAGGGTGCGCAGCCGGGCGGCCCGTACGGCGGCGAAGTCGTCGAGCAGACGGGCCGCGACCAGCTGGGACGGCACGTCACAGCCCAGGTCGTGCAGGGCCTTCAGCCGGCCGAGGCGGGCGATCAGGGGCGCAGGGCCGCGCACCCAGCCGATCCGCAGCCCGCCCCACACGACCTTGCTGAGCGAACCGACCCCGATGACGTCGCCGTACGCGGAGAGCGTCGGGGGTTCGGGTGCGGTGTCGAAGGCCAGGTCGCCGAGGACCTCGTCGTCCACGAGCGGCACCCCCAGCGCGTTCGCCGCCTCCACCAGACGGCGTCCGGCGAGCGGCGGAAGCACCGTCCCCGTCGGGTTCTGGAACCGGGCCACCACATAGGCCAGGGCGGGACGGTGGCGTTCCATCACCCGTACCGCCTCCGCCACGTCGAGCCCGTCCGGCCCGACCGCCACCGGCAGGGGCATCGCCGCCGCCTCCCGGAACAGGTCCAGCGCCCCCGGATACGTCGGCGCCTCCACCAACACCCCGTCCCCCGGCGCCAGCAGCAGCCGGGCGAGCAGCGAGAGCCCCTGCTGCGCACCGGTGGTGACCAGGATCTGCCCGGGCCCGGTCGGCACCCCGCGCGCCGCGTACCGCGCCGCCACCGCCTCCCGCAGCACGCCCAGACCGGCCGGGTGGTAGCCGAGGTCGCCGCCCGGCAGGACGAGCGAGCGGTACGCCTCCGCCAGCTCGGGCGGCGGCTCCACCGGGGCCGCACAGCTCAGCAGGATCACACCGTCCGGCGCCTCCAGGAGGTGCAGGAACAGCGGGTTCGACGTCTCCGTCACGCGCGCCCCCTCGGTAGCCTCCGGTGCGAGCGCGGCCCGCGCGACCCGGGTGCCGCTGCCCTGCCGCCGGACCAGCCGCCCCTCCTGACGCAGGGTGTCGTACGCCGCGACCACCGTCGTTCGGCCCACGGCAAGGGCCTTCGCGAGCCGCCGGTCGGGCGGCAGAAGCGCGCCCGGGGGCAGCGCGCCCTCGTCGACGAGGCGGCGCAGCCGGGCCGCGAGCAGCAGATAGAGGGGCCCGCGGCCGGCGGACCAGCGACCGAGCCGCGAGACGAGGCCGTCGAGCGTCTCGGGGACCTCGCGGGTGCCCGGTGACGCGTCCGGGGACCGATCGATTGGTTTCATCGCCGAACCAATCTGCCGGGATTGGCCCTGGGAAGGCAAACGGCCTGTCCACAGACTGAGTTCATGAGCCTCACGTCGTCCTCCTCGGCCTCCCCCCGTCCCGAGACCCTCGCCGTCCACCCGCCCCACGTCGAGATCACCGGCAGCCGGCCGCTCGGCGTCCCCCTCCACCAGGGGCACGTCTTCGCCTTCGACTCGGCCGACGCCCTCGCCACCGCCTTCACCTCCACCGAGGCCTTCCTCTACAACCGCCACGGCAACCCCACCGTCCGCACCCTGGAGGACGCCGTCGCCCGCCTCGAAGGCGGCACCGCCGGCATCTCCTTCGCCTCGGGCATGGGCGCCGTGAACGCCGTCCTCTTCGGCCTGCTCGCCAGTGGCGGTCACGTCATCGCCCAGACCTGCCTGTACGGCGGTACGTACGGGGTGCTCACCGACCTCGCCACCCGCTGGGGTGTCGACGTCACGTACGTCTCCGGCACCGACCCGGAGGAGGTGCGGGCGGCCCTGCGCCCCGAGACCCGGCTCCTCTACCTGGAGACCATCGCCAACCCGACGACCCGCGTCTCCGACGTGCCCGCGCTCGCCGCCGTCGCCGCCGAGGCCGGGGTCCCGGTCGCCGTCGACAACACCTTCGCCTCGCCGCTCCTCTTCCGGCCGCTGGACCACGGCGCCGACATCGTCGTCCACTCCGCGACCAAGTACCTGGCCGGGCACGCGGACGTCCTCGGCGGCGTCGCCGTCTTCAAGGACGCCGAGCTGTACGAACGCATCCGCCACCACTCGGTCGAACAGGGCGCCTCAACCGACCCGTTCGCCGCCTGGCTCACCCTCCGCGGCATCCAGACCCTGTCCCTGCGGATGGAGCGCCAGTGCGCGAGCGCCGCCGACCTGGCGGCCCGGCTCGCCGCCCACCCGGCGGTCGCGGCCGTACGGCACCCCTCCCTGGACAGCCACCCGGACCGGGAGATCGCCGCGCGCCTGCTGCCCGACGGCGGCGGCGGGGTGATCTCGGTCGACCTCGCGGGCGGCCGGGACGCGGGCCGCACCTTCGTCGAGGCGGTCCGCGTCGCCTCCCTCAGCGTCTCCCTCGGCGATGTGAAGACCCTGGTGATGCACCCGGCCTCCACGTCCCACCACCAGCTCGACGCGGCGGCCCTGGAGGCGGCCGGTATCGGCCCCGGCACCGTCAGGATCTCGACCGGCATCGAGCACGTCGAGGACCTGTGGACGGACCTGGAGCAGGCATTGGACAAGGCCCTCTAGGCGTCCGCCGCCTCAGTCCTCCCGCTCCCGCTCGGCCATCCGGATCACGCAGACCGCCACCGCGACGAGCAGCGCGGCGTCCGCGTCCTCGCGGACCACGTTCACCGCGTACGTCTCGCGGACGTGGAACCACCGGCGGGAGATGTGGGCCAGGAGTTCGCCCTCGTACTCGACGGTGAACTCCCGGTCCAGGATCCGGCCGCTGACGTCGAGTTCGGTGCCCTCGACGAGCGTCACCCGGTAGTGGTTGCGCAGCAGCGAGAGCCGCTTGCGGCGGACGGTCGCCAGCGGCCGCTCGTCGCGCTCGATGGTCATCGCGTCCCGCAGGCTGAACATCTTCTGCCGCAGGGTGATCAGGACCTGCCCGTCGGGGTCCTTCAGCTCCAGGGTGTCGCGCAGGCGCAGGGCCTTGCCGTCGACGAGGAAGGCGTGGCGGCCCTGCTCGTCCTCGATCCAGTAGTCGTCGCCGATCGCGAAGATCTTGTCCCGTACGAGATATTTCACGCCGCCATGCCTGCCCGCACGACCGGCGCTTCTCACCCGAAGTAGCGGGTGAACGCGTCCGGGGTCGCCCCCAGCGTCGTGCCGAACGGCGAGTCGAGCTGATGGATCAGCAGCACGGTGAACGCGATGAAGCCGGAGAGGCCCATCACCATCACCACATGGGTCGTGCTCCTCCTGATCCCGAAGAGGAACATGAACGCCAGCGTCAGCGCGCCCCCGATGAGCAGCCCCGTCCACAGCACGGGGGAGAGCCGCTCCTGCGCCGCCGCCTCCCGGCCGCGCCGCGCGTCGTCGATGTAGCTGAGCTGGGCGAGTACCTCCTGGGCGGCGATCTGCTGGGGCACCTTCGCGGAGTCGCTCACCTCGCCGGCCCGCCGCAGCTGTTCGAGCAGGCGCCAGCCGGTCGGGTCGAGCGGCTCGCGGGCCTCCATCACCGGCCACTCGACGTCGACGACATGACGCGCGTACGTCTCGGCCGCGTCGCGCACCGGCTGCCGCCGGTCGGCGGGGAGCGCGTCGGCGAGCAGATACATCTGGTGCAGGGCGCTCGCCTCGACCTGCACGTGGTCGGCGGCGGAGGACCGGGTCTCCCAGACCGAGACCAGACAGAGGCCGAGGACGACGGCGTAGAGCACCGAGACCATCATGGCGATGTACTCGGCGACGTCCTCCCGGGGCTCCTCGTCCTCGTGGACGGGGAAGAGCCTGGTCTTGGCGAAGACGGCGAGGGCGGCGACGAACGCGACGCCGAGGACGACGACGAACGTTTCGAGCAGGGCCACGGTCAGCTTCTCCGGTTGCCGAGAAGGGCGGCCGCGGCGGCCGCCGGGATCAGGATCAGCAGCAGCATCGCCACCACCCCGAACTCGCTCGCCTCACGCCCCCGGCGCCGCAGCCGCCCGAGGAACCCTTCGTTGTCGAGGGCGACGGCACGACGGGCGGCGGCGGGGCCGGTGGGGCCGGCGGCGTCGGTGGTCGCTGTGGCTGCGGTGTCCGTTGCGGCGGGGGCGAGGGGCTGGGCCGGGGGGACGGCCGGCGGTGGCACGGCTGCCGGGGGCAAGGCGTCGGGGAGTCGGGCCTCCGGGGGTACGGCGTTCGGGGGTACGACCGCGGCACCGGCGGCACCGGCGGCTCCGGGGACCGGAACACCGGCCCCCGGGACGGGAACAGCGGAAGCCCCGGCGGCCCCGGGAGCAGGAAGGCCGCCGGACCCAGGAGCGCCTACGGCCCCGAGCGCACCAGCCGCCCCGGTCTCACCAGCCGCCCCAGGTACGCCCGGCGCCCCAGGTACGCCCGGCGCCCCGCCGCTCCCCCTCCCCCGTACGGGATCCGCCATCCGTACGGGATCCGCCGTCCGTACCGGATCCGCCGTCCGTACGGGATCGACCACCGTGAACACGGCCGCCGACCGGGCCACGAGCGTCGGCGCCGGTACCCGCTCCCCGCCGGGCCCGTACGTGGAAACCCGGTCGCTCCCGGAGACGAGCCCCGTGCTCCGGTGGGTGCCGGGGGGCCGCCGCACGGTGGCCGTACAGCGGGCGGAGGCGCCGGGGGCGAGCCGGGGCACGGTTCCGGGCCGCCCGGCGCAGTCCACGGAGCCGGCGCGCAGACCGAGGGCGGTGTCCTCGACGCGTACGGCGTGGAGGGGCCGGCTGCCTTGGTTGGTGACGGTGTACGTGACGGTGGCGGTGTCCGTGACGCCGACCGAGCGCCGGCCGGGAGGCGGCCCGACGGTGACCCGCTCGGTCAGGCGCAGGCCCCCGGCGACCCCGGTGTACCCGGCGCGGGCGGTCGCGGTCAGCCGCCGCCCGAGCGAGGGGACGGAGCCCTCCGCGCGGACCGTGCCCCGGTGCGCCCCGGGCGCGGCGCGGAACCTGGCGACGCACTCCAGCTCCCCGAGCGCGGGAAGCGGCCGGCCGGGACACCGCACGGCCCCGCCGGGCACGGTGGGGTCGACGACCTCGACCCCGTACAGATGCGCCTCACCATGGTTGACCAGCCGGTACCGTTTCACGACCGGCCCGCCGACCCGGACGTCGGGCGGCCGCACCCCGCTGTTCCCGCGCCCGTTCACCGTCACGGTGACCCGTAAGGCCCCGTCCCCGACCCCACCGGCCCGAGCGACGGTCGCGGGCAGGGCGAGGCAGGGCAGCGCGCACAGCAACGCCAGGAGCCCGCCCCTCACCCACCGGAGGGAATGGTCAGATGATCCGATCAAGCGCTCCGCCATGCCCGTCATGCTGACCAAGACCCCGCCCCCACCCCGCCCCGGACACGCACCCCGGCCCCACCCGACCCACGATTTCCACCCGTACGGCACCCTTGACCCATGAACGACTCCGCGCCCGCGACCCCGCCCCGCCGTGCCCGTGTCCGTGCCCCCGAGCTGATCGGCAAGGGCGGCTGGCTGAACACGGGCGGGGACGATCTGACCCTCGCCGACCTGCGAGGAAAGATCGTTCTGCTCGACTTCTGGACGTTCTGCTGCGTGAACTGCCTGCACGTGCTCGACGAGCTGCGCGACCTGGAGGAGAAGCACCGCGACACGCTCGTCATCGTCGGCGTGCACTCGCCGAAGTTCGTGCACGAGGCCGAGCACCAGGCCGTCGTCGACGCCGTCGAGCGGTACGAGGTGCACCACCCCGTACTGGACGACCCGGAGCTCGCGACCTGGAAGCAGTACGCCGTCCGCGCGTGGCCGACGCTCGTCGTGATCGACCCCGAGGGGTACGTCGTCGCCCAGCACGCCGGTGAGGGGCACGCCAACGCCATCCGGACCCTCGTCGAGGAGCTGGAGGCCGAGCACGAGGCCAAGGGGACGCTGCGGCGCGGGGACGGGCCCTACGTGGCGCCCGAGCCCGTCGCGACCGACCTGCGCTTCCCGGGCAAGGCGATCCTGCTGCCGTCCGGGAACTTCCTGGTCTCCGACACCACCCGCCACCAGCTCGTCGAGCTCGCCGCCGACGGCGAGACCGTGGTGCGCCGCATCGGCGAAGGCGTCTTCCGGGAGCCGCAGGGCCTCGCGCAGCTCCCCGACGGCAAGGTCGTCGTCGCCGACACCGTGAACCACGCCCTGCGGGTCCTCGACCCCGCGACCGGCGCGATCGAGCGGGTCGCCGGCACCGGTAGGCAGTGGTGGCAGGGCTCCCCGACCTCCGGGCCCGCCCTGGACGTCGACCTGTCCTCGCCGTGGGACGTCGCCTGGTGGCAGGGCAAGGTGTGGATCGCCATGGCCGGCGTCCACCAGCTGTGGACGTACGACCCGGCCACGAACACCGTCGAGGTCGCCGCCGGCACCACCAACGAGGGTCTCGTGGACGGCCCCGCGGCCGAGGCCTGGTTCGCGCAGCCCTCCGGGCTCGCCGCCACCGAGGACCGGCTGTGGATCGCCGACTCCGAGACCAGCGCCGTGCGCTGGATCGAGCCGGCGGCCGACGGGTACACCGTCCACACGGCGGTCGGCACCGGCCTCTTCGACTTCGGCCACCGCGACGGCGCCGCCGCCCAGGCCCTGCTCCAGCACCCGCTGGGCGTGACGGCCCTCCCGGACGGCTCGGTCGCGATCTCCGACACGTACAACCACGCCCTGCGCCGCTACGACCCGGCGTCCGGCGAGGTGACGACGCTCGCCACGGACCTGCGCGAGCCCAGCGACGCGGTCCTCGTCGAAGGCGACATCGTGGTCGTGGAGTCCGCCCGGCACCGGCTGACCCGGCTGCGCCTCCCCGAGGAGGCCGTCCAGGTGGAGGCCGTCGCCCACCGCACCCGCCGCGAGGCCACCGAGGTCGCCCCGGGCCGTCTCCGTCTGGACGTGGTCTTCCAGGCCCCGACGGGCCAGAAGCTCGACGAGCGCTACGGCCCCTCGACCCGCCTCCTGGTCTCCTCCACCCCGCCGGAACTCCTCCTCGCGGGCGAGGGCACGGGCACGGACCTGTTCCGGGAGCTCGACCTGAACCCGGAGCTCACGGAGGGCGTCCTGCACGTCTCGGCGATGGCCGCGTCCTGCGACGACGACCCGGCGAACGAGTACCCGGCCTGCCACGTCCACCAGCAGGACTGGGGCGTCCCGGTGAAGATCACGGAGACGGGCACGGCCCGCCTCCCCCTGATCCTCGCGGGCATGGACGCCTGAGCCGTGTCCGGCGGATCGGGGTCGGACAGGCCCTGAGCCGTGTCCGACCCTGATCCGACGCCGATGGTCGGACAGGCCCTAACGCACGAGCCCCTGGTTCCTGGACGGGCGTCCCGCGGCCCCGTCCAGGCATCCGGCGACCCATGCCGCCGGATCGTGCACGGCCCGGTCGCCGCCCATCCCCTGCCGCTCCATGAGCGCGCACTCCCCGGCGAGCAGCGCCTTGGTGCGCGAGCCGTCCACGTCGTACCCGCGGATGCGGGAGGCCTGGACGAAGCCCCCCTCGTACGCGATGTCCGTCCCCCACGGGGGCCGCTCGTTGAACGTACTGATCAGAAACGCCGCCGCCGCCGTGGCGAGCACGACGGCGACGGCGAGACCTACGGCGAACTTCCCCCGTGCGGGACCCTCATGACGATGCATGAGGCAGAGGCTGCCAAGCGGGGCCTTTCGCGGATGTTTCGCGGCCGGCGGTGATTCCCGGCGCTCAGCCCTCCAGGAACGCGACCAGGGCGTTGGCGAGGAGGTACGGGTCGTCCGAGCCGCAGAGTTCGCGGGCGCTGTGCATGGAGAGGATCGCCACGCCGATGTCGACGGTCTTGATGCCGTGGCGGGCGGCGGTGATCGGGCCGATCGTCGTGCCGCACGGCATGTCGTTGTTGGAGACGAACGACTGCCAGGGCACGCCCGCCTTCTCGCAGGCGGCGGCGAAGACCGCGCGGCCGCTGCCGTCGGTGGCGTACCGCTGGTTGACGTTCACCTTGAGGATCGGGCCGCCGTTGACGCGAGGGTGGTGCGTCGGGTCGTGGCGCTCCGCGTAGTTCGGGTGGACGGCGTGGCCGGTGTCGGAGGAGAGACAGACGGTGCCGGCGAAGGCCCGCGCGCGGTCCTCGTAGGAGCCGCCGCGCGCGTACACCGAGCGCTCCAGGACGTTGCCGAGGAGCGGGCCCTGGGCGCCGGTGTCGGCCTCGGAGCCGTTCTCCTCGTGGTCGAAGGCGGCGAGGACCGGGATGTACGGGAGGTCGTCGCGGCCCGCGAGGGAGGCGAGCGCGGCGACGGCGGCGTGGACGGAGAGCAGGTTGTCCATGCGCGGTCCGGCCAGCAGCTCGCGGTCGCGGCCCAGGTAGGCGGGCGCCTCGACGGCGTGCACCATCAGGTCCCAGCCGCTCACGTCCTCGGCGTCGACCCCGGCCTCGGCGGCGACGAAGGAGATCAGGTCGCCCTCGTGGACCTCGCCGATGCCCCAGATGGGCTGCATGTGGCGCTGGCGCTCCAGCTTGAGGCCGTCGTTGACGCCCCGGTCGAGGTGGACGGCGAGCTGCGGGACCCGCAGCAGCGGCCGGTCCACGTTGACCAGGTGGTGGCTGCCGTCGCGGAGGGTGAGACGCCCGGCGAGGCCGAGGTCGCGGTCGAGCCATGTGTTGAGGAGGGTGCCGCCGTAGATCTCGACCGCGACCTGCCGCCAGCCGTGCGCGCCCATGTCGGGCTGCGGCTTGACGCGCAGGTTGGGGGAGTCGGTGTGGGCGCCGACGATCCGGTACGGGGTGTGGGCGGAGGCGCCCTCCGGCACGTACCAGGCGATGATCGCGCCGCCGCGGACCACGTACTTCCCGCCGGTCGTACCGTCCCAGGCCGCGGTCTCCTCGACCCTGCGGAAGCCGGCCTTCTCAAGCCGCTCGGCGGCGCTCGCGACCGCGTGGTACGGCGAGGGCGAGGCCATCAGGAAGGCCATGAGGTCGTCGGTGTGTCCGCGGTCGAATGCGCCGGCGGTCGGACGGGAAGCTGCGCTGCTCATGGGTTCACCTTACGCAGGGACCGGAATGCGAATACGTGTGCCCGCAATTCGCTCGCCCGGTCGGTCCGGCAGGGAGATCCTTGGGCATGGAATTCCTCTGTTACCACCGTGACCGGCCCGGATCCCTGCCCCTGCGCGAGGAGCTGCTCGAAGCGCACTGGTCCTACATGGACGGGTTCGCGAAGGAGATGATCGCCCGCGGCCCGACCTTCGCCGAGGACGGCGAGACGCTCAGCGGCAGCGTGCACATCCTCGACCTGCCCGATGTGGCCGCCGCCCGCGCGTTCGCCTTCGACGAGCCCAACTACCAGGCCGGTGCCTACCGGGACGTGATGGTGCGCCGGTGGCGCAACACGCTCGGGCGCACCATGTGGGACTTCCCCGGCGGCCGCACGGGCGGCAACCGGTTCCTGGTGCTCGGTCTCGGTACGGGACCCGCCGCCGACCTCGACGTGCCGTCCGGCCGGGACGAGCTGATCGCCTACGGGCCGCTGCTCTCGGACGACGGCGCCGACTGGCTGGGCACGGCGGCGCTCGTCCGGGCGCCGGACCCGGACGCGGCCCGCGCGGTCCTGACCGCGGAGGCGTACGCGGCCATCGAGGTCCACGACTGGCAGTTCGGCGGCCGCCCCTCGTAGGGACGACGCTCCTCGTAGGGACGACGCTCCTCGTAGAGCGGCCGCGGAAAAGAGAGCGGCCTCGTAACGGAGAACGGCCCGCCCCCCTCCCCGGGGACGGGCCGTCGTCTGTGTGGGCGAGGGGCGTCCTAGAACGCGGCCTCGTCCAGGTCCATCAGCGAGCCGTCGACGGCCTCGGCGAGGGCGCGCTCGGCGCTCACGCCCGGCAGGACGTTGGCGGCGAAGAACTTCGCGGCCGCGATCTTGCCCTGGTAGAAGGCTGCTTCCTTGGCGGACTTGTCCGCCGCGCCCGCAGCCAGCTTCTCGGCGGCGACAGCGGCACCGCGCAGGAGCAGGTAGCCGACGACGACGTCGCCGGAGGCGAGCAGCAGGCGGGTGGTGTTGAGGCCGACCTTGTAGATGTTCTTGACGTCCTCGCCGGTGGCGGTGAGGTCGGTGATCATCGTGCCGACGATGCTCTCCAGGTCGACGGCGGCCTTGGCGAGCGAGTCGCGGGCGCCGGCCAGGTCCTCGCCGCCGGTGCCGACCGCGAGGAACTTCTTGATCTCCTCGGACAGCGCGTTCAGGGACGCGCCCTGGTCGCGGACGATCTTGCGGAAGAAGAAGTCCTGGCCCTGGATGGCCGTGGTGCCCTCGTAGAGGGTGTCGATCTTGGCGTCCCGGATGTACTGCTCGATCGGGTACTCCTGCAGGAAGCCGGAGCCGCCGAAGGTCTGGAGCGACTGCGCGAGCTGCTCGTAGCCCTTCTCGGAGCCGTAGCCCTTGACGATCGGGAGCAGCAGGTCGTTCAGGCCGTGCAGCGCCTTGACGTCCTCGCCGGCCGCTTCCTTGATCGCGATCTCGTCCTGCACGGAGGCCGTGTAGAGGACGAGGGAGCGCATGCCCTCGGCGTACGCCTTCTGCGTCATCAGCGAGCGGCGGACGTCGGGGTGGTGCGTGATGGTGACCTTGGGCGCGGCCTTGTCCATGAAGTTGGCCAGGTCGGTGCCCTGGACGCGCTCCTTGGCGTACTCCAGGGCGTTGAGGTAGCCCGTGGAGAGGGTGGAGATCGCCTTCGTGCCGACCATCATGCGGGCGAACTCGATGATGAGGAACATCTGGCGGATGCCGTCGTGCTTGTCGCCGATCAGCCAGCCCTTGGCGGGGTGCTGGTCGCCGAAGGTCATCTCGCACGTGTTGGAGGCCTTGAGGCCCATCTTGTGCTCGACGTTGGTGGCGTAGACGCCGTTGCGCTCGCCCAGCTCGCCGGTCTCCCAGTCGAACTCGAACTTCGGGACGAGGAAGAGGGAGAGGCCCTTGGTGCCGGGGCCGGCACCCTCGGGGCGGGCGAGGACGTAGTGGAGGATGTTCTCCTCCATGTCGTGCTCACCGGACGTGATGAAGCGCTTCACGCCCTCGATGTGCCAGGAGCCGTCCTCCTGCTGCGTGGCCTTGGTGCGGCCGGCGCCGACGTCCGAACCGGCGTCGGGCTCGGTCAGGACCATCGTGGAGCCCCAGCGGCGCTCGACGGCGATCTGCGCGACCTTCTTCTGCGCCTCGTTGCCCTCGTTGTGGAGGATGCCGGCGAAGGCCGGGCCGGAGGAGTACATCCAGATGGCCGGGTTCGAGCCGAGGAGCAGCTCCGCGTACGCCCAGATCAGGGAGCGCGGGGAGACGGTGCCGCCGATCTCCTCGGGGATGCCCAGACGCCAGTACTCGGACTCCATGAAGGCGTTGTACGACTTCTTGAAGGAGGCCGGCACGGGGGCGGTGTTGGTCTCCGGGTCGAAGACCGGCGGGTTGCGGTCGGCGTCGGCGAAGGACTCCGCGAGCTCGTTCTCGGCGAGGCGGCGGATCTCGTCGAGGATGCTCTTGGCGGTCTCGACGTCCATCTCCTCGAACGGCCCGGTGCCGTACACCTTGTCGCGGCCGAGCACCTCGAAGAGGTTGAACTCGATGTCGCGGAGATTCGACTTGTAGTGCCCCATGGCGACGGCTCCGTAAAGGCTCGGGGAGGCGGATGTCCTGGTACGCGCGCGTCCTGCTCGTACTACCGGTGAGTAGCCCACGCTTCTCTACGATGATGCTACCCACCGGTAATAAGAGCAACCCCTATCCCGTGATCTGTGACGCGAGCCGCAGGATTCGGCACGGATTCGTCAGGTCGGTGCCGTCCGGTGCCGCCCTCCGCGTCGACCGTCCGTGGGCAGTGCTGCGACCGGCCCCGGGTCGATAGGCTGGCCCCCATGTACGGCTACGAGCAGAATCCGGGTGCCCAGCAGCAGTACGCCCCGCCGCAGCAGGGCGGGATGCAGGCCGGCATGCAGGGGGGTGTGCAGGGTGGGTACGGTCAGCAGCCGCCCCTGTATCCGGAGCCGTCTCCTCCGTCGCTCGCCGACGCCGTCCGCGCCTTCACGACCGGCACGCTCGCGCCCGAGGACTTCCAGCAGATCTTCGCGACCTCCAAGGTCTACTGCCCGCGCGGCGACAACCCCGGCTTCCTGGCGCTGCACAACACCCAGCAGCCGGTCATCCCGATGTTCACCTCGCTCAAGGAGCTGCGGCGGTACGCGGGCAAGGAGTCGAAGTACTTCGTGATCACCGGCGCCGAGGTGATCGACCTGCTGCCGACCGGGTACGGCTTCGTCCTCGACATGGAGGGTGACCACCGGATGGTCTTCGACGCGAAGGCCGTGGAGCAGATGGTCGACTTCGCGATGCGGCGGATGTACGGCTGACGCAGGCTGGTACTGGTACGTGCGGGGACGCCCGGGAGGAATTCCTTCCGGGCGTTCCGCGTTCCGGGTGGCAGGAAGTTCATCGTTCAACTAAACTGGTCGCACAAGGAGGCCCCACCATGCCCGCTGTGACTGTCGAGAACCCGCTCACCCTGCCGCGCGTCGCCGCCCCCGCCGACGCCGTCTCCCGCCCCGTCCTGGCCGTGACCACGGCTCCCTCGGGCTTCGAGGGCGAGGGCTTCCCGGTGCGCCGTGCGTTCGCCGGGATCAACTACCAGTACCTCGACCCGTTCATCATGATGGACCAGATGGGTGAGGTGGAGTACGCGCCCGGAGAGCCCAAGGGCACGCCCTGGCACCCCCACCGCGGCTTCGAGACCGTCACCTACATCATCGACGGGATCTTCGACCACCAGGACTCCAACGGTGGCGGCGGCACCATCACCAACGGCGATACCCAGTGGATGACCGCAGGTCAAGGTTTGCTTCATATCGAAGCCCCGCCGGAGTCCCTCGTCGTCAGCGGCGGACTCTTCCACGGCCTCCAGCTCTGGGTGAACCTCCCCGCGGCCGACAAGATGATGGCCCCGCGCTACCAGGACATCCGCGGCGGCCAGGTCCAGCTGCTCACCTCCCCCGACGGCGGCGCGCTGCTCCGCGTCATCGCGGGCGAGCTCGACGGCCACGACGGGCCGGGCATCACCCACACCCCGATCACGATGATCCACGCGACCCTGCGACCCGGCGCCGAGATCAGCCTGCCGTGGCGCGAGGACTTCAACGGCCTCGCGTACGTCCTCGCCGGACGCGGCACCGTCGGCGCCGAACGGCGGCCCGTCCACATGGGCCAGACCGCCGTCTTCGGCAAGGGCGGCGCGCTCACGATCCGCGCCGACGAGCAGCAGGACGGGAACACCCCGGACCTGGAGGTCGTGCTCCTCGGCGGGCAGCCGATCCGCGAGCCGATGGCGCACTACGGCCCGTTCGTCATGAACACCCAGGCCGAACTCCGCCAGGCCTTCGAGGACTTCCAGGCCGGCCGGCTCGGGACGATCCCGGCGGTGCACGGGATGGGCGAGTAGGAACGGTCGCACGCGATACGGGGCCGGGCGGCGCGCCCGGCCCCGTACGCGCGTGGGGGATGCGCGGGTCCTTTACGTGCGTGGGGGATGCCCGGGTCCTGTACGTGCGTGGGGACGCCCGGCCTCAGTACCCGCGCGTGGGGACGCGCCGGCCCCTGTGCGCGCGGTGATCGGGTGTGCAGGCCGCGCATGCGGGCTCGCTGACGCCCCGTCACCCGTACGGCCCGTCCGCGCGCGACGACACGCCGACCGGCGTGGTCCGGTGGGCGGGTGCAGACGTCGCCCCCGCTCCTTCCCGAACCCGCCCGCCGGGCCGCCGCCTGGTGCGTCGTGCTGCTGCTCGCCGCCGGGGTCGCCGCCGTCGGGATCTGGCTGTGCATCTTCTTCGAGACGGTCGTCACCCCCGTCCTGCTCGCCATCCTCGGTACCGCCCTCCTCGGCCCCCTCTACCGGTACCTGGTCCGGATGAAGGTGCGGAAGTCGTTCGCCGCCGCGCTCACCGTCGTCGCCGTCCTCGCGGTCGTGGGCGGAGCCACGTACATCGTCGTCGCCGCTCTCATCGAGACCGGCGACCAGATCATCGCCTCGCTCCGGCAGGCCGCCACTGACATCGCCGAGCACCTCGGCCCGGCCGGGACCTCGCTCGACGACCTCGCCAAGAACGCCGAGGGCCTCCTCAAGCAGTTCGGTGGGACCGCCGCGTCCGGGGTGCTCACGGGCCTCAGCGTCGTCGGCGGGATGCTCGCCACCGCCGCCCTCGCCCTGGTCCTGATCTTCTTCTTCCTGCGGGACTCGGACCGGGCCGCCGGCGCCCTGCGCTCCTTCGCCCCCCGCGCCACCGGCGACCTCGTCGAGGCCATGGCGCGCCGCGCCTTCGAGGCCGTCGAGGGCTTCATGCGCGGGACGACCTTCGTCGCCCTCGTCGACGCCATCCTCATCGGGATCGGGCTCGTCGTCCTCGACGTCCCCGGCGCGGTGGGGCTCGCCGCGCTCGTCTTCGTCACCGCCTACATCCCGTACCTCGGCGCCTTCCTCTCCGGCGCGATCGCCGTCCTCGTCGCGCTCGCCGACCGGGGTTTCGCCATCGCCCTGTGGGTGCTCGCCATCGTCCTGGCCGTCCAGATGATCGAGGGCTATCTGCTCCAGCCGATGGTGCAGAGCCGGACCGTCCAGATGCACCCGGCCGCGGTGATGCTGGCGATCACGGCCGGTGCGTCCGTCGCGGGCATCCTGGGCATGCTGCTCGCCGTACCGCTGACGGCCGCGGCGACGGGAATCCTCAGCGAGCTGCGCACGCGGTACGCGGCGCCGGGGGCGCCGGGGGCGCCGGACGGGGAGAAGGAGGACAAGGACAGTTAGGCGGGGGCCATGCCACCCGGCTGGAACGAGGCCAGGAGCTGTTCGAGAGCCGCCTGGTCGGGGCCGACGAACGGGTCGGTGTCCGGCACCATCGCGATCGTCTCGATCATCCGGTCCAGCATCCGCACGGCCGGCGGCAGATGCGTGCACAGCACGATCTCCGGGTCCATCTCCCGCAACGGCTCGATCGTCGCCCGGTACTTCTCTGCGTCCACGAGGTGCGCCCACGGACTGTCGATCGTCGCCCACAGCAGCTGTGCCCGCCGCAGCTCCTCCGGCTTGAGGTCGCTCGCGTGACCGCTCTCCGCGACCTCCGCGCTCGGCATGGGCCCGCCGAAGCAGTCGGAACTGAAGCAGATACGGGTGCGGTCGTCGTAGAAGCCGACGGTGGCCGGGTTGTCGAAGAGCGGTGGCCGGAAGGCGTGCAGCGAGCGGTCGCCGACGTCCAGGGACTCGCCGGGGTTGAGGAAGTACACCCGGTCCATGGGCAGGGGGCGTTCGGTGGTCATCTCCCCGGCCCCGAGGAAGGTCGTGACCACGCGCGCGTGCGGGGCCGCGTCGAGGAGGGCGAAGATCCCGCCGGTGTGGTCCCGGTCGGGGTGGGTGAGCCAGATCCACCGCACGTCGGCCGGGTCGACGACCTCGCCGAGCGACGCGACGAAGTCACGGTCGGAGAGGGAGAGGCCGGTGTCGACGACGACGGGCTCGGTGGCGGTGACGACGTACGCGTTGACAGGCATGTGCCCCATGCCGGGTGCTTCGAGGCTGTCGGCCAGAACGGTGGTGTCACTGCCGACCTTGTGGGTGTCCATGGCAAACTCCGTGGTCCCCCCGAGGCGGGTCCCGCGACGCGGTCCCCCGGCGGCCGTACGACACCAGTCTGCGCCGCACGGGAGAGCCCCGCACACGGGAGAGTTCCGCGCACGCGAGAGCCCTACGCCCGCACGGGAGAGCCCCGCACACCGGAGCCCGGCCCGCGGCGCGCGCTCCCCTCAGCAGCCCTTCGCCGAGTCCGGCTCGTTCAGCTCGAACCAGATCGCCTTGCCCTCGCCGCGCGGGTCGACGCCCCACGCGTCCGCGAGCATCTCCATCAGGAGCAGGCCGCGTCCGCTCGACGCCATCTCGCCCGGGTGGCGCTTGTGCGGCAGTTCGTCGCTCGTGTCGGAGACCTCGACGCGCAGCCGCCGGGACTTCTCGCCGCAGGCGACCTCGGCGACGAACAGCGCGTCGCCGTCCGTGTGCACGAGGACGTTGGTGACCATCTCGGAGACCATGAGGACCGCCGAGTCGAGCTGGTCCTCGTCCGCCCAGTCGTGCAGCAGCTGCCGCATCTGCTCGCGCGCCTCGGCGATCCGCTCCGGCTCGGCCTGGGCGATCGTCATCAGGGTGCGGCGCGGGGCCTCCGTCCGCGCCCCGCCGGGCCGGCGGGAGAGCAGCAGGACGGCGATGTCGTCCTCGCGGCGGTCGGCGAGCGGACCGGTCGTGTGGTGGGAGCCGGGGCCGTGGACGGCCTCCACGAGAGCGTCGGCGAGGTGTTCCAGGTCCTCGCCGTCATGGGACTCCAGGAGTTCCCTGACCCGCTCCCAGCCCGTGTCGAGGTCGTGCCCGCCGGTCTCCAGGAGGCCGTCGGTGCAGATCATCAGGGTCTCGCCGGGTTCCAGGGTGAGCCGGGTGGTGGGGTAGTCGGTGTCCGGGTCGATGCCGAGGGGGAGACCGCCGGCGGTGGGCCTGAGGAGAACCGTTCCGTCGTTCATCCGGACCGCCGGGTCCGGATGCCCGGCCCGCGCGATGTCGACCGTCCCCGTCTCCAGGTCGACCTCCAGGTAGAGGCAGGTGGCGAAGCGCGGCCCGCCGTTCTCCTCCGCGTCGTCGCCGTCGGTGATCCCGTACAGGAAGCGCGAGGCGCGGGAGAGGACGGCGTCCGGCCGGTGGCCCTCGGACGCGTACGCGCGCAGGGCGATCCGCAGCTGCCCCATCAGGCCGGCCGCGCGGACGTCGTGGCCCTGGACGTCGCCGATGACGAGCGCGATGCGTCCCGAACCGCGCCCGCCGGTGCGGGAGGTGCCGCCGGGCAGCCGGATCATGTCGTACCAGTCGCCGCCGACCTGCAGCCCGCCGCCGGTCGGCACGTACCGGGCGGCCACCTGGATGCCGGGGATGCCGGGCCCGAGGACCGGCATCATCGTCCGCTGGAGGCCGAGCGACAGCTCGCGCTCGGACTCGGCCACGCCCGCGCGTGCGAGGGCCTGGGCGAGCATCCGCGCCACCGTCGTGAGCACCGAACGCTCGTCGGGGGTGAAGGCGACCGGGTGCTTGAAGGCCGCCATCCAGGCCCCCATCGTGCGGCCGGCGACGATCAGCGGCACGAAGGCCCAGGAACGGCGCCCGAAGCGCTGTGCGAGCGGCCAGGTCATCGGGAAGCGGCGCAGGTATTCGTCGGGGGTCGGCAGATAGATCGCCCGGCCCGTCCGCGCGGCCTCCGCCGCCGGATAGTCGGTGTCCAGGGACATCGACGAGAACGGCCCCTCGTCGCCCTCGCTGTGCCCGTGGTGGCCGATGACCGTCAGCCGGTCGCCCGCCACGCCGAAGACCGCGAGCCCGTCCGGCGAGAACCCGGGCATCGACAGCGAGGCCGCCACCCGCAGTACCTCGGCTGTCGACCGCGCCTCCGCGAGCGCCCGCCCGGCGTCCAGCAGGAAGGCCTCGCGGGAACGGCGCCAGTCACCCGTGATGGGCGTACGGGCGGCGGTCCCCGGCACCTGCTCGGCGACCTCCTGGAGGGTGCCGACCAGCTGGTAGTCGTTCCCCTGGATGAGCGGTTTCGACCTGCTCCGTACGGTACGGAGCACCCGGCCGTGCGTGTCCATGATCCGCAGCCGTGCCTCGGCGAGCGTCCCCTCGGCGACGGCGAGGTTCACGACCCCGTCGATCTCGTTCCAGTCGACCGGGTGAAATCGTGAGCGCACGGCTGCCTCGGTCAGCCGGACGGGCTCCGCGGGCAGCCCGAGCAGCCGGGCGGCCTCGGCGTCGAGCGAGACGATCCCGGACGCGTTGTCCCAGCGCCACAGGCCGGTCGCGATCGCGGCCAGGACGTCCTCGGTGCGCATTGCCCCACTTTATGAATATCGGACACCAGGTCGCCACCGAGAGTATTCGAAAAGCGATCTTGGCCCGGCCGGTACTCTGGGTGCGTCTGCCCGCGTGTCCTGTGACATCTGTGACAGGGACCACGGGTGGCGGTCCACCACCCAAGATCCCGAAGACTGGATGAAACGACGATGCATCGGTACAGGTCCCACACCTGCGGCGAGCTCCGCGCCTCTGACGTCGGCACCGACGTCCGGCTGAGCGGCTGGCTGCACAATCGGCGCGACCTGGGCGGCATCCTCTTCATCGATCTGCGCGACCACTACGGCATCACGCAGCTCGTCGCCCGGCCCGGCACCGCCGCCGCCGAGGTCCTCGACAAGCTGACGAAGGAGACCGTCGTCCGCGTCGACGGCAAGGTCGTCTCGCGTGGCGCGGACAACGTCAACCCGGAGCTCGCCACCGGCGAGATCGAGATCGAGGCCGCGACGGTCGAGGTCCTGGGTGCGGCGAAGCAGATCCCGTTCACGATCAACGCCGACGACGGCGTGAACGAGGAGCGGCGCCTGGAGTACCGCTTCCTCGACCTGCGCCGCGAGCGCATGCACCGCAACATCATGCTGCGCTCCGCCGTCATCGCCTCCATCCGCTCCAAGATGGTGGCCCTCGGCTTCAACGAGATGGCGACCCCGATCCTCGCCGCGACCTCCCCCGAGGGCGCCCGCGACTTCGTCGTCCCGTCCCGCCTGAACCCGGGCAAGTTCTACGCGCTGCCGCAGGCGCCGCAGCAGTTCAAGCAGCTGCTGATGATCTCCGGCTTCGACCGGTACTTCCAGATCGCGCCCTGCTTCCGCGACGAGGACGCCCGCGCGGACCGTTCGCCGGGCGAGTTCTACCAGCTCGACGTCGAGATGAGCTTCGTCGAGCAGGAGGACGTCTTCCAGCCGATCGAGAAGCTCATGACGGAGCTCTTCGAGGAGTTCGGCGGCGGCCGCCACGTCACCTCGCCGTTCCCGCGGATCCCCTTCCGCGAGTCGATGCTGAAGTACGGCAACGACAAGCCCGACCTGCGCACCGCCCTCGAACTCGTCGACATCTCGGACGTCTTCGAGGCGTCGGAGTTCAAGGCGTTCGCCGGCAAGCACGTGCGCGCGCTCGCCGTCCCGAACACCGGTGACCAGCCGCGCAAGTTCTTCGACCAGCTCGGCGACTTCGCGGTCTCCCTCGGCGCCAAGGGCCTGGCCTGGGTCCGCGTCGGCGAGGGCAACGCCCTCACCGGCCCCATCGCCAAGTTCCTCACCGAGGAGAACGTCAAGGTCCTCACCGAGCGCCTCGGCCTGGAGCCCGGCCACGCGATCTTCTTCGGCGCGGGCGAGTTCGACGAGGTCTCCAAGATCATGGGCCCGGTCCGGGTCGAGGCCGCCAAGCGCGCCGGCCAGTTCGAGGAGAACGTCTTCCGCTTCGCGTGGATCGTCGACTTCCCGATGTACGAGAAGGACGAGGAGACCGGCAAGATCGACTTCTCGCACAACCCCTTCTCGATGCCGCAGGGCGGCCTTGAGGCCCTGGAGACCCAGGACCCGCTGGACGTCCTCGGCTGGCAGTACGACATCGTCTGCAACGGCATCGAGCTGTCCTCGGGCGCGATCCGGAACCACGAGCCCGAGATCATGTTCAAGGCCTTCGAGATCGCGGGCTACTCCCGCGAGACGGTCGAGCACGAGTTCGCGGGCATGCTCCGCGCCTTCGAGTACGGCGCCCCGCCGCACGGCGGCATCGCCCCCGGCGTCGACCGCATCGTGATGCTCCTCGCGGACGAGCCGAACATCCGCGAGACCATCGCCTTCCCGCTCAACGGCAACGCCCAGGACCTCCTGATGGGCGCCCCGACCGAGCTGGACGAGACCCGCCTGCGCGAGCTGAACATCCAGCTCCGCAAGCCGGTCGAGAAGAAGACCGTCGACATCACGGACGCGGTCCACCCGGACGCGTCGCGGTAGTCACTCGCCTTTGAACGGCTGAAGTGAAGGGCCCGGAATCCATGCGGATTCCGGGCCCTTTCCGTTCGCTCCCCGCGGGCGGGTCACACCGCCGCGGCGCGGAACCTCTCCAGCGAGGAGGCGAGGTCACGGGCGGCGCCGCTGCCGGCCGGAAGCTGCGAGAGGAGATCTCGCTCCAGTTCCTCCGCGGGCCTCAGTACGGCCTCCACCAGCTCGTCGGGGCCCGCAGGTCCCCACGGCCGTCCCGTTCGCCGACACGGCGACGACCCCCTTGCGGCCACGCCGGAAGTCGAGCCGGAACGAGGAGTCGGTGCCCACGAACGACGCGGCCTTCCGCTCCCCGGCGACGAGCGGCCGGAGCGCGTCCAGCAGCAGCGGCACCGACAGGTAGATCATCATCCCCTGGTCGGGGACGTGCCCAGCCGATCCAGCGGTTCCGCTCTCCCCCTCGCACAGGACGTCCCCGAGATCGAAGTCGCCGGCCTCACCCTGCGGGGGGCGCACGCTGAACGTCAGTGTGATCACGGGCTGTAGCTCTTTCCTGTGGGGAAGAAGGGACGATCCGGTTTCCGTCGGTGGAGTCCCGTCCGGTGTCGTCACCGACACCAGACGGTCCTCGGCATCCCAGTGGTCGGCCTTCCATGACGGACGCGTCCTGCTGCGCAGCATCGTCCGCCCCCGGATTCGTACACGTGCCGCTCAGGGGAGCTTCGGGACGAGCTCCAGCCACGCGCGAACCTGCCGTGAGGCAGGACCGTCTCCCTCCGGCTTCCCGTCCTCCAGGAGGTCCTGGAGGAGAAGCAGCGGGGTCAGCATGTTCTTGATACGACGCAACTGAAGCATCTGCTCACGTGGAGCCGTCCGCCACCCCGCGCCCAGTCGTGCAGCTTCCTCCCAGGGCATCCCCACGTCCCGGAGGACATCCGAGCAGAGCACAGGGAGGTTCCGGGCCGGGTCGGTCTCGCTGGCTCCGAATTCCTTGATCATGTACGCACGTGCACGGGCCGACTCGGCCGTCATCTGCTGCGACAGACCCGTTCGGTACTTCCCCGAGATCGCTGAGAGCGAGAGCCGGCCCCACCGCAGCCTGACCTCGGCGGGCAGATCAGGGCGCTGCATACCCCCGACAGCGAGGTCACGCAGTTGTTCCCAACGCTCTGGCGGGCAGGATCTCGCCTCAGGCTCCAGCAGGAACCGCTCCAGGCTCTCCTGCGAGGTGCCTGTGCACCGACCCTGGTCCTCGTCGCGGCCGTGTGCCTCCGGGCAACTGTCAGAGAATGGGGATTCCCGCACGGTCGAAAGCCTCCTTGCCGATTTCCAGGGTCTCCTGCGAGGGCCAGTAGTGTCCACTCTGGTTGTTGATCTCCATGCCGAAGTAGTTGCCGCCGCCTCCGGCTATCTCCGCCTCGCCGGCCGCTCGCACAGGGGCCCCGTTCGTCAGCACGGGGTGCTTCAGTTCGACGCCTTGGACGTGCTTCGGAATGAACACCAACTCCCTCTTCGGTCACCGGGTTCGGTGCCGAGGCCAGGCCCAGAGGGTCTTGGCTGAGGTAGCGGTGGTCCACCCGGACGCGGTGCGGTAGTCACTCGCCTTCAGCTACACCGCACCGATCCGGCGGAACTCATGGGTGGCGAGGGGAAACCGGGACGAGAGGAGAGTCGAGCGCAGCTCTCCGGTGAGGGCGGACGCAAGGAACTGCGTGCAGGACACGGCGAAATGCTCCCACCGGTCGCCACGTGCGCTCGGCACCGTCCCAATCCTTCTGCCGGGGCTCGCTCGGCGCCGGAGCGATCTCCAGCAGACGTGTGAGGGCGTTGGTCATGGCTGACGCCGGGACCTGCAGCCGTGAACGCATTCCCTCAATGGAGTTGTCCCCCGCATCAGTCGCTCCCACGTGAAGAAAGGTAGGGGCGTGTTCGGGTCAGGAGGGAGATTTCCGCTGTGAAGGCGAGGTGCGAACCTGCCCCATCGACGGAAACCCGGACACCCTCGCCGAAGGGAGTGAGGGTGACCGCTGCATCGCGTGCGGTGAAGTCCCAGCCGACGACCTGGAGTTCCTTCACGCCTGTGAACTTCAAGAAGAACTCGACTGTGTTGTACTCCCGGTCCGCCCATGCGGGGGGTGGGTTCGAGGGGAGGACCGAGGTCTCGAAAGCCAGCGTGACCGACGTGCTTCTTTCGTCGATCTGCACGTACTCAAGAGTGCACTCGTTCAGGTTCGGAGGTGTTGTGTAGGAGCTCGTGATGGACTCTGCTGAATTTATGATCGTTGTCCAGTCAGAGTCGCCCATGGAAGGTCTTTTCGTCGGTTTCCGGAATGGTTTCAAAGCGCATGCTGTCGAGCTTCTGAAGGAAATGGTGACGACTTCCGTCCGTGCCGTCAGCCGTGATCTTGAAGGCGCTCACATGTCCCACCCGTGTGAACTGGCTGCTGGTGAAGTCGAGATCCACCCCGGCGCCGGTCACCCGCACCCGCATCCTTCGTTCCTTGCCCAAGGATGTCGAACGGAAGGACGAGCAGGCGGGCGGGGCCCACTCCGTCAGGGAGAGATCCGCCACCGCGAGGAATTGCAGATGACACTGAACAGTGTCGACATCCACGCCCTCCCATTCCGGAGGAGCCACTCCGGGGAAGCTGGAAAGGTCCAGACGGAGAGTGACCGTCGGCCCCCTCCAGTCCAGGTTGATGGAACGCAAGCGAAACTCTTCAAGAGGCGGGATCCCCCCGTACAGGCGTACGAGGCTCTCGGGGTTCACCACGGTCAGGCTATCGGTCATAGTAGTAGTGCTTTTCTGTGCCGGGAATATGGCCGTTTCGGGTGTCGTCAAGCGGTCTCACGTGCACATGAGACGGCTGGTAACCCTCCTCGCCTGGCTTCTGATGGCCGAACCAATGGTCCTGGAAGACGATGATGTCCTGACCATTCGGATGCGCGTACGTCTCCTCTCGGTAGTAGATCGGCTGGTAGTTCTCGTCCATCAACTGTTTACCACCCTGCCAATCCGGCGCCGTTGCCGGAACCCAGTCGTCCACCAGGAAGGGTTCGGCCCCTTCCGGGATTCCCGCTTCCCTCAACGCCGTGGCCTTGGCCTCGGCCAGGTCTCGGCCGGCCTTTGGAGGACACCCATCGGGTGCAAGGCCCAGTGGGTCGATCCAGGTGTGCGGGTTGTGGACGTACGTCGTCGGGTTCGGAGCCGGGGCCAGACCCAGAGGGTCCTGGCTGAGGTAGCGGCCGCTTTCCGGGTCGTAGTACCGGAAGTGGTTGTAGTGCAGACCCGATTCCGGGTCGAAGTACTGGCCCGGGAAGCGGAGTGGGGTGTAGGCGGTGGCCGATCTGGTCCACGTCGTCGTGCCCCAGAGAGTCGTGCGGGTGCGCCATGCCAGGTCGCCTGACTCGTCCACGAGTTCTGTCGGGGTGCCGATCAGGTCTGTGACGATCGCGAAGAAGCGGTCGTCGGTGGAGTCCGGGGCCGTTCGGCGTTCCGTCTGAGCCAGGGGACGCAGGCCCGCATGGTCCCAGGTGAGGGTGACGTCGGCCGTAGTCTGTTCGCAGAGGGTTGTGCCGTCCCAGGTGAAGTGGACCGTCTCCAGCGCTGAGTGCTTGGATATTCGGCGGCCCAGAGGGTCGTACGCGTACCGCCACACCGTGCCGTCCGGCGTCGCCACCGACGTCAAGCGGTCCTCGGCGTCCCACTCGAAGCGCCACGTATCCGGTTTGCGGGAGAGGCGGGTCTTCTGGCGCAGGACGATCCGGCCCTGTTCGTCGTGTTCGTAGCGGACTGCCCCCGCGCGAGTGATCCGAGAGCCCTCGTAGGCGCGTATGCCCGTCGCCGAGTGGGCCGGGTGCGTGGACGGCCAGGACGCCTCGGTCTGGTTGCCGGCCTCGTCGTAGGCGTACCGCTCCGTCCAGTCGCGCGCGTGGACGGCCGTGACGCGGCCTGCCGGGTCCAGGTCGAAGCGCCGGCTGCCGGAGAGCGCGTCGGCGATGCCGATGAGGCCGCCGTCCGCGCGGTACGTGTACGCCCTGTGCTGGAGGCGGTGGCCGGAACCGCCGGTGACTTCCTGGTCTGTGAGTCGGCCCATCGCGTCGAACGACGAGGTCAGGACGGCGAAGTCGGCAACGTGGCGGGCTGTTTCACGCCCGAGGCCGTCTCGGGTGAAGGCCAGGGTCCGGCCGGAGGACGTCAGTTCCGTTCGACGGCCTGCCGCGTCGAACGCCCACGTACTTGTGGACCCGCCCGGTGTCGTCCGCCCTGTTCGTCGCCCCACCGCGTCGTACGTGAACGAGAGCGTACGACCGTTGACAGTCTCGGAGACCAAGCGGCCGTAGCGGTCCCGGAGGCGTTGCAGGGTCGCGTCAGGGCCGGTTGCCGACGCCAGTTGATCGAAAACGTCGTACTCGTAGGCGTTGACCGTCCCTTCGGCGTCCTTGCGGACGATCTGACCGAGGCTGTCGCGGTCGAACCGGATCGTCTGGCCGAGCCCGTTCGCGCGGGAGGCAAGTCGGCCCGCAGCGTCGAAGTCGTAGCTCAGCGTCCGGCCGTCGAAGTCCGTCTCCGTGACGACGCGGCCCGCTGGGTCGTAGGTGTAGTCCCAGGTCAGGCCCCGTGGGTCGGTTACATGCGTCAGCTGCAGGTTCGTGTCGTGGGAGAACTCGTACCTGACCCCGTCCGGGCCCGTGCGGGACGTCAGCAGGTCGAAGTCGGTGTACGTGAAGCGGGTCGTGGCGCCCATCGCGTCGGTGTGGCTGAGGCAGTTGCCCTCGCCGTCGTACGTCCAGGACTCCACCATGCCGTCAGGTGCCGTCCGCCGGGACGGTCGACCCTCGACCGTCCACTGCATCCGCGTCACCGCACCGAGAGCGTCGGTGAACCGGACCCTACGGCCGAAGGCATCGTGTTCGTAGCCGGTCGTGGCGCCCAGTGGATCGGTGACCTCGATCGGGAGGCCGCGGGCGTCCAGGACCAGCCGGGTGGTGGCGCCGAGCGGGTCCGTCACCGACGTGAGTCGGCCCGAGTCGTCGTACGCGAACTCCGTGCGGGCGCCCGACGGGTCCGTCACCGATGTTCGGTTGCCGCGCTCGTCGAAGGTCTGCCGTGTGACGTTGCCGTCGGTGCCGGTGATGCGTATCGGGAATCCGTCGGCGTCGTACTCGGCCCGCGCCTGCCGGCCGTCCGGACGCTCCAGGAGGGTCAGCCGGCCCTGCTCGTCATAGGTGAAGGAGCTGACGTGACCCAGTGGGTCCGTCCGGGACAGCAGCCGGTTGCGGCGGTCGTACGCGAAGCGGGTGACCGCGCCGAGTCCGTCGATCTCCGCGACCACCTGAGCGAGGTCGTTGATCAGGTGCCGCTGGGTGTTCCCCAGTCCGTCGGTGAGGGTGGTGACGCGGAGACCCGTCGCGGGGTCGACGTCGTCCCAGGTGAAGCTGGTTTCGAGGTGTCCGTTCGTGCCCGACTGGTAGGTGCAGCGGTCCTGTTCGTCGTAGACGTAGTCGAAGCGGCTGCCGTTGGTGTCGGTCCACGAGGTGATGCGGCCGTGTTCGTCGCAGCCGAAGCGAAGGGGTCGGCCCGAGGAGTTGGTGACCTCGGTCAGGTGGCCGTCCGTGTATCCGTAGCGCAGGATCTCCTGGTCGGAGCCGTCCGGCGCCGCCCCCGCGAGGTGGAGCGCCGTCACCCGGCCCTCGCCCGTGGTCAGCTTCAGGTGGTAGCCGCCGTGGTGGACGATCGCCGTCGGGGCGCCCGTCTCGTCGTGCTCGAAGGCGATCCAGCGGCCGTTGCGGTCGTCGATCTGGGCCAGGAGAGCGAGTTCATGACCGTGGTCGGCGAAGTGGCGGACCGTGCCGCTGTCCGGGTCCGTGACGGTGTAGCCGTCCTCGACCCGGTCCAGCGGCCACTGCCTGCCGTGCGTGGGCATGACCGGGACGCCGCGTGCCGGGTGCGGGTACGCGAGCAGGCTGCCTTCGTCACAGCTGAAGACCACACCCTCCGAGTCGATCTCAAGACGTTGGTCCACCGTCGACGACCACGTCGGGCCGAACCAGCGTCCCGAGCGGCGCGAGGAGTCGAAGGTCCGCCGGAAGACGAGGGGAAGCGAACCGGGCAGGGCGCGCGTCGTTCAGGATCTCCTTGGCGCGCTGCCGCTTGGCCTTGCCGGGGTCGGAGAAGACTCCGGGGTCCGGCAGCGGACTGTCGCCGGTGCGGGCCGCGTTGTAGGCGTCGACCTTCTTGTTGTACGTGTCGACCGCCGTCTTGGAGTCCTGGTCGCCCTCCTTGTACAGCGCGATCGCCTCACGCGCCTTGCCCTGCGCGCTCACGACCGCCTTGGAGTACGTTTCCAGTGCCTTGGCCGCGTTCTCCATAGCGTCCGCCGCGTGCAGCCAGTCGGTCGGCAGGGTCTGGAACTTCTCCCGGAACGCGTCGGCCGCCTCGCCCTTCCAGTGACCGGCGTCGAGCTTCCTCATCCCGCGGCCGACGAGGTCGAACGCGAGTCGGAAGTCCCGGAGGTTCTTCACCGACTCGGCGATCTTCTCCGGCTTGCCGTGGATCAGCTCGTTCGCTTCCTCGGTCTGCCCGAGCTGCTGCTCACCGACCTGCGCGCCGAGGGAGGAGGCGGTCTCGTCGCCCCAGTCCTCGACCTTGTCCGCGATCTCATGCGCACCGATCTTGTCCAGGCCCTGGCCGAACTTGTCGGTGGCGTGGTCGATGCCCTCGCCGAGCAGCTCCTTGCCCTTGTCGATGCCGTCACCGATCTTGTCGATGCCCTTGTCGAGGAGACCTCCGAAGTCCACCATCAGCGGTTCTCCCCCCAACGCGGCTGCTCGGCCTGGTCGATGGTCGCCTGGTCGGGATCAAGCAGGTCCTTGAGTCGCTGGTCCGCTCCGTCCCGCGTGCTCGGGTCGATCGCACCCGAGCGTTCCAAGCCGTCGAGCATGGAGTCCTCGACGTCGTACGTGGTGTTCTTCCAGTTCTGCTTGACCTCTTGGTGGGCGTCCTCGAACGACTCCCCGCTCCAGTCCGGGTCGTCCCACGTCTGCTGGTCGCGGATGGTGTCCCAGCGCATCTTCTTGACGTCGTCCTCGGACAGGTGCGGGTTGCCGTTGAGGGAGTTCACGCCGATCTTGATCGAGTCCTTGATGTACTGCTCCTGCTCCGCGAACGAGCCCGCCGACAGGCCGACCGCCTGCGCGAAACCGTTTCCTCGCAGGGTGAGCGCCCGTATGCCCCACTCCCACCGGTTGCAGAACGTCTCGAACTCGGACGTCAGACCGCCGTGCCCCAACTCCACTCCCGACAGGGCCAGGTCGGAGAAGCCGCGGCCCGTCGACGCCTCGCCGATCATGCCGAGCTCCTTCAGCTCGGCATGCGCCAGGTCGATGCCCTTCGCTATCTCCGCGAGCGCCGCTGCCGGCGCCGCGAGGTCAGGCTGGTTCCCACTCACCGCGTCCCCGTTCCCCCGAGATCCACTGCCACCTCATCCGGAACGATCCCCGCGACCGGCGGGAAGAGCATTCCGTCCGCGCTGCCCGCGTCCAGGGCGACTCCGCCCGGGCCCGGCAGCATCGGCACCATCACGTCGAGCAGCCGCGCACCCAGAATCGTCTGGTACGTCCATTCGCGGCCTGCGTCTCCCCGTGCCATCGCGAACCGCGCCAGCGCCTCCTCGTCCGAGAACGCGCAGATCCACCGGACCCCGTTGAAGTCAGCAGTCCAGAGACTTTCCTGCTCGTCGAACGGCACCAGCACGGCCGTACGCCGAAATTCACCGAGTACTCGCGCAAACTCCCGGTGTGCCAGGGCTGTTTCGTCGACTTGTTCCGACTTCGGAGCCGGCCGCGCGGGCGGAAGCGTCGAATCCGACTCCGGTTGCATCGCCGAATCCGGTCCGTCTGCCAATTCCGCCAGTCTCGAAACCTGTTGTGCTTGTGGTGCTTCGTCCCCGTACTCAGTCACTTGCGCATGCTGCCACGCGACCGTTCACACGAGCAACGAACAAGGGTGCGATCCCGTCACGTCGGTCTTCGGCGTGCAGGACTCGCACATGCCCGGCTCGGGCGCGCGGTAGGCGCGGTCGCAGGTGTCGCAGTTCTGGAGGGGGTGCCGAACGGCGGGGGCCTCGGAGCGGGCGCGGAAGGGCGGCAGCGGCGGGAGCTGGGCGCCCAGGCGGTGGGCCAGGAGGGCGGCCGGGCGGGTCAGGGGTTCCGACGGGAGGGCGAAGGTCAGGACGCGGTGTACGTCGGCGGGGGCGAGGTCGCGCTCCAGCCAGGCCGCGACGCCCGGGGCGAGGTGTTCGGCGTCGGCGGCGGAGACGTGCAGACGGGGGTCCTCGCGGCGCAGGCCGGCCAGGATGCCGAGGGCGGTGGCGAGGAGGTCGGGAGCGGGGTAGGCGGGCTGCGGTACGGGAGGCAGCGCACGGCGCTTCGGCTCCACGTGGCGCTTCGGCTCCGCCCGGCGCGTGGACGGCTTGGGCTTCGGGGCCTCCGCAGTCTCCTCCTCGCCGCCGCCGGTCCGGCCCGGCTGGTTGCAGGAGACCGTGCGGGTCACCATCCGCCCGCTCCCGGTGCGCTCGCGCGTCCGGCGCAGGTAGCCGTGGACCTCCAGCTCGCGCAGCGCGGCGGCGATCCGCGTGGTTCCCTCGGGGAACCGGGCCGCGAGGCTCTTGATACCGACGGCGGCCCCGCCGGGCAGGGACTGGATGTGCACGGCAAGGCCGATCGCCAGCAGCGACAGCTCCGCGTGCTGGGCGAGGTGGTTGCCGATCACCGTGAAGCGGGCGGTGTGGCGGGCGTTCTCGTGGACGACGCCGGCGGGACGAGTGCCCGTACGGGGGTGGTTTTCCGCGCCCTTACGGGACGAGGCGGAGGAGCGCGCGCTAGTGTCGTGAGTACCCATGGGGAAGCCTCTTACTTCCTTGTGGTCAGGCCCTCGCCTTGGGATTGCCCTCCCGGCGGGGGCCGACGCATGTCTGGTGGCATATGCCGATCAGGCTGAGCGTAAGGCAGACAACCCCTCCCGAATCCAGTCGAGTTGGTGTCATTCACCCGCATGAGTGAGTGCGTGCCGGCGGGGCGGGAGGGGTGGGGCTTGGTGGGTGTCTTTCTCATATGTCGTTGCTTGGAAAGGCGGCCCGAATCACCGAATCTCACCTTCCTGGAATCCGGCGCCTGAGTCGTATGCGCAGTTCAGGGGTGGTGGAGGTCGAGTTCGGCCCATACGGTCTTCCTGGGTACGGGTCCCAGCCCCACGCCCCACCGGTCGGCCAGTGCCTCGACCAGGAGCAGCCCGCGCCCCGAGTCGCCGTCGGTGCAGACCGGTTGGACACGCGGGAGGTCCTCGCGCCGGGTGTCGGTGACCTCGATCCGCAGGGCACCCTCGTGGCGGAGGAGCGCGAGCCGGAAGCTCCTGCCTGCCACCCGGCCGTGCGTGGCGGCGTTCGCGGCGAGTTCGGCGACGACCTGCGTGACGGCCTCCGCCGCGCCGTACGGCACCTCGTGATCCCGCATCCACTCGACGGCGAGCAGCCGGGCGAGCCGGGCCCCGCGTGGCGTGGGAGACAGGAGAACGCTGAAGTGGTGCGTGGGTGAATGGACTTGGGTGATGTTCCGCTGCTTCACGTCACCGAGCGTGGCCGCCCCCGACTACCGTGAACAGTGACGGAGTCGATGCGTAGAGTCACTGTCCGGAGCTTGTCCGCTGCTGTCCGGGCTGTCCGGACCTGCCGGAGGGGTAGGGGCATCGCGCCACGAAGGGGCGAGGGAAGGGTGCGGGTATGTCGGTGGACGGTGGGGCACAGCGGCTCAAGACCGAGGCGGACGAGCCGGGGTGGGAGGTCGATCCCGACGATGACTGGGGTGTGGCCGTAGTCGCCACTGTGGGACGGCAGTTGAGGCTACGGAGGGAGGCGGTGGGGATGCGGGCCGCCGAGCTTGGGGCGGCCACCGGCTATGGCGAGGACCTCATCTACAAGATCGAGAGCGGGAAGCGGATCCCGCGACCCGAGTTCCTGGACAAGGCGGACGAGGTGCTGGGGGCCGGGGGGCTGCTCTCGGCGATGAAGGAGGACGTGGCCAAGGTCCGGTACCCGAAGAAGGTGCGGGCGCTGGCGCAGTTGGAGGCGAAAGCGGTTGAGATCCAGCTCTACGACCCGCTCAACATCCACGGCTTGCTGCAGACGCCGGAGTACGCGCGCGGGCTGCTGTTGATGCGACGGCCGGCGTACACGCAGGACGAGGTGGAGCGTATGGCGGCCGGGCGTGTGGCACGGCAGAGCATCTTCCTGAGAGACCCCGCCCCGGAGATCAGCTTCGTCCTGGAGGAGTGGACGCTACGCCGCCCGCTGGGCGGGCGGAGTCTGCGGCGCCCCCAACTGGAACGCCTGTTGGAGGTCGGGCGGATGCGGAACGTCGAGCTTCAGGTCATGCCGATGGACCGTGAGGAGCACGCCGGGCTGGCAGGCGGCATCGAGGTGCTGAAGTTCGATGACGGATCAGCGGTGGGACGCTCTCCGGCTGTGTCCAACGGGCGGCCGGTGACCGAGCCGAAACAGCTCCATATCCTGGAGTTGCGGTATGGCATCATCCGGGCTCAGGCCCTCACTCCACGTGAGTCGACGGCCCTCATCGAGCAACTGCTGGGAGAGACATGATCCGCAACACCTCGTCTGGGGACGCCTCCGAACTGGCTTGGTTCAAGAGCAGCTACAGCAGCAGCAGCGAGGGCGACTCCTGCATCGAGATCGCCCCCACCCCCGCCACCATCCACGTCCGCGACTCCAAGAACCTCGGCGGTCCCCAGCTCGCGCTGACGCCGGCCGCCTGGGCGGGCTTCGTCTCGTACGCCGTGAGCAACTGACGTACACAGGAACCCACAGCCCGCTCTCACGTTCCTGACAGGCGCGGTTCCTAGGGTCCTCGCCCATGAGCGAAAACCAGAAGCACAGGCGGGACATGACCCGGCGGCGGGCCCTGGTAGCGGGCGGTGGGGTCGTGGTCGCGGCGGGGATCGGCGCCGGGGTCGTCTCCACCGCCTCGGCGGGCGGGGCGGCCGGGAAGAAGCCGTCCGCGAAGCCGACGGCCGGTGAGGTCTGTTACCGGCTCACCTCCGAGACCACCGAAGGTCCGTACTACATCGACGCCGACAAGATCCGCAGGGACATCACGGAGGACCGTGAGGGCATCCCGATGACCCTACGGCTCAAGGTCGTCGACTCCGACACCTGCAAGCCCCTGCGGAACGTCGCCGTCGACGTCTGGCACTGCGACGCGCTAGGCATCTACTCCGGCTACGAGAGCCTGAGCACGGGCGGCGGGGACGGGGCCCCCGGGGGCGGTACACCGCCGACCGGTACTCCTCCGACCGACGCTCCCACCGGGACCCCGCCCACCGGTACGCCCCCGACGGGCGGACCGGGTGGCGGTGGCGGTGGTGGCGGCCACGAGGAGCCCACCGACGACAAGCGGTACCTGCGCGGCACCCAGCTCACCGACAAGCACGGGTACGTGGAGTTCCGGACGGTCTTCCCCGGCTGGTACCGGGGGCGTTGCGTCCACGTCCACACGAAGGTGCACGTGGGCGGGAAGATGACGGCCTCCGGTTACGAGGGCGGGCACACCTGCCACACCGGGCAGCTCTTCTTCGCGGAGACCGCCGTCCTGGACTCCGCGAAGGTCGCGCCGTACTCCACCAGCACCACCGAACGCACGACCCTCGACGACGACACCATCTACCCCGGCAACGGGGCCGAGGGCGGTCTTCTCACCCTCAAGTACCCCAAGGGGAAGATCGCGAAGGGCGTCTCCGCCGCCCTCACCCTCGGTGTCGACCCCGACGAGACCCACACGGGGACCTCCGCCTAGCGGAGGCCGTCAAGGAACAGGGCGGCGGCGAGCAGGTGGCCGCTGCCCCTCGGGCGCAGGTCCCGTTCGCGTAGCCGTCGGTCGAAGGCGTCCAGGGGGAGATCGCCCGCCACGACGTCCCGGGCGCCGTCCTGGACCTCCCGCAGGCCGTACGGGCCCGCCGTGTGCAGCAGGCCCGTGTCCTGGAGGGTCGTCATCACCGTGAGCAGCGCGCCGATCAGGGCCTCGGGCTCGCGTGCCCCGTCCCGCCGGGCCGTGTCCAGCGCCGCCGAAGCCCGCCGCACGTGCGGGAACGCGGCTCGGGCCTCGCCCTTCGCGCCGGCGGCGCCGTACCGGACGGAGACGGCCGAGCCGGGGGTGGCCATGCGCGGAGCCCGGCTGTCCGGATGCGCCGCGATCCGCCCCGCGAGCCCGGTGATCTCCTCCACGGTCCCACCCGGCGCGAGCGCGGCCCCCGCCACCAGCAGCCCCAGCGGCCACACGGCCCCGTGGTGCAGGCCCGCACCGCCGTCCGCCCGCGCCATGTCCCGCTCCGTGGACCGCCCGATCGCACCGAGCTCACCCCGAAGTCCCTTCGCGGGCTCCCCGGTCCGCCGCGCGGCCGCCGCCATCGCGGCGAGCCCCGGTTCCAGCGCCCGCGCGGACCACCTCAGCCTCGACAGATCCGCCTCACGGGCATCCGGAAGCCCCGGCTTGGGCGTCAACTCCATCGCCGCCAGGAGCCCTTCCACAGCGGCCCGGCCCAGCGCCTCGTCCTCACGGTTCACGACCATGCCGGGCACGCTAGGCACCGGACCTGGGGGTTTCCTCGCGCCGCCCTGTGAACCGGCTGTGTCACCCACAGGGGTGAAGGCTATGGATTCCCGCATCCCACGGCGCTGGCATATGCCAGCGTGCCTGTCATGGCGACAGCGACGAACCCGGTCGGGCGGGCCGGGGAACACGTACCGTGGAAGGCGCCACCGATCCAGGAGGAGTCTGCCGTGAGCGTCCTGACTCAGGAGGGGTTCGAGGAACTCGCCCGTCTTGGCGAACGTGTGGACGAATCCCTGCGCCTTGAATTCATCAACGGGAAGAGGACTGGCCCACTCTCCTGACCGACGAAGGTGTCGCTCGGCGCGAGGCAACCCCGTCGAGGTCACGTCAGGCGACTCGGACTCCGGGCAGCGTGACCGGGTGGAGAAGTCGCATGCCTATGCCGAGACGGGGATTCCCGTCTACCTGTTGATCGACAGGACCGCAGGCGAGGTCAAGGTCCACTCCCAGCCGGACGGAGAGCGGTACGAGATGGTCGTGACGGTGCCCTTCGGCAAGACGGTCGCTCTGCCGGAGCCGGTGGGGATGGAGCTGGACACGGAACCGTTGAAGAACTGGGTCCACTGAAGTTTTTCGCGCGGGCCGTCACACTCTTCGGCTCCGCTCCGTCAGTGCTGTGTCCGGCTCGGTCGAGGCGGATACGGGCAAGGCTGAAGGAGCCGTTGCGATGTTCACCGAGATGTCCACCACCGCTGTCGTCGTCACCGCCGTCGCCGCCTTCATGGCCGGGTTCTCCGCTGCGGCGATCTTCTTCAGGGCCGCGTTCGTCGTCGAGCCCCTCGCCCAGTACGGCGTGCCGCAGTCGTGGTGGAACTGGCTCGGAGCAGCCAAGGCCGCCGGGGCCGCCGGGCTCGTCGCCGGGTTCTACGTCCCCGTGATCGGGACCCTCGCCGCCATCGGGCTCATCCTGTACTTCGCCGGCGCCGTGATCACCATCCTCCGCGCCCGCTCGTACGGACACGTGCCCTTCCCGCTCGTCTACATGGCCCCCGCCGTCGCCGCCCTCGCTCTGACCTGGTGACCCGGTGACCCGCAAGGCGAAGGCCGCCGACCCTGTGAACAGGGCCGGCGGCCTTCGCCGTACAGCAGACGGACGTCAGTCCTTCTTCGGCTCCTCCAGGCGCGGGAACAGCACCGCGCCCTTCGTCACCGTCGCGCCGGCGGGGAGCTGACCCCACGTGGCGGAGGTCTGGACCGGCTGCGCGGCCAGGGTGCCCAGGGACGCCTCGGCGCCCAGCGACTCCCAGAGCGCCTGCGAGGTCTCCGGCATGATCGGGTTCAGCAGGACGGCGACGGCGCGGAGCGACTCGGCGGCCGTGTACAGGATCGTCGCGAGGCGGGCCTGACCCTCCGGAGAGTCGTCCTTCGCGACCTTCCACGGCTCCTGCTCCGTGATGTAGCCGTTGACCTGCTTCACGAAGTCGAAGATCGCCAGGATGCCGCCCTGGAAGTCCAGCTCCTCGCCGATCTTCGCGTCGGCGGTCGCGACCGCCTTGGCCAGGCCGTCCTGGATCGCCTTCTCCGCCTCGCCGTCGGCCGCGGAGGCCGGCAGCGCGCCGTCGAAGTACTTGCCGACCATGGCCGCGACGCGCGAGGCGAGGTTGCCGTAGTCGTTGGCCAGCTCGGACGTGTAGCGGGCGGAGAAGTCCTCCCACGAGAACGAGCCGTCCTGGCCGAACGCGATCGCCCGCAGGAAGTACCAGCGGTACGCGTCCACGCCGAAGTGCGAGGTCAGGTCCTGCGGCTTGATGCCGGTCAGGTTCGACTTCGACATCTTCTCGCCGCCGACCATCAGCCAGCCGTTGGCCGCCACCCGGCCCGGGACCGGCAGGCCCTGCGCCATCAGCATCGCCGGCCAGATCACCGCGTGGAAGCGCAGGATGTCCTTGCCGATGAGGTGGACGTTCGCCGGGAAGGTCTCTTCGAACTTCTCCGGGTTCTCGTTGTAGCCGACGGCCGTCGCGTAGTTGAGCAGCGCGTCGATCCACACGTAGATGACGTGCTTCTCGTCCCACGGCACCGGGACGCCCCAGTCGAACGTCGAGCGCGAGATGGAGAGGTCCTCCAGGCCCTGCTTGACGAAGTTCACGACCTCGTTGCGGGCCGACTCCGGCTGGATGAAGCCCGGGTTCGCCTCGTAGAACTCCAGGAGCTTCGGGCCGTACTCGCTCAGCTTGAAGAAGTAGTTCTCCTCCTTGAGGATCTCCACCGGCTTCTTGTGGACGGCGCACAGCTTCGTGCCGTCCTCGGCCTCGAGGAGGTCGCCGGGGAGCTTGTACTCCTCACAGCCCACGCAGTACGGGCCCTCGTAGCCGCCCTTGTAGATCTCGTCCTTGTCGTACAGGTCCTGCACGAACTCCTGGACGCGGTCGGTGTGACGCTTCTGCGTGGTGCGGATGAAGTCGTCGTTCGCGATGTTCAGGTGCTCCCAGAGGGGCTTCCAGGCCTCCTCGACGAGCTTGTCGCACCAGGCCTGGGGCGTGACGTTGTTCGCCTCGGCCGTGCGCATGATCTTCTGACCGTGCTCGTCCGTGCCGGTGAGGTACCACACCTTCTCGCCGCGCTGACGGTGCCAGCGCGTGAGCACGTCGCCTGCGACGGTCGTATAGGCGTGGCCCAGGTGAGGAGCGTCGTTGACGTAGTAAATGGGGGTCGTGACGTAGAACGCCTTCGCCCCCTGCTTCTCGGATCCAGTGGCCGCCATGGTCGAAATCCTAACGGTCGTACGAAGATCCACTCACATCGATAAACCCCGGGGCGGGCGGCGGGCCGGGGACGAGGAGGATGGGGGACATGCGTGTACTGGTTGCCGAGGACGAGCGGGACCTCGCCGAGCTCGTCGCCACCGGCCTGCGGCGCGCCGGCTTCGCCGTCGACACCGTCCACAGCGGCGACGCCGCCCTCGACCACCTCGGCCTCCACCCGTACGACGTCCTCGTCCTCGACCGGGACCTGCCGCGCGTCCACGGCGACGACGTCGCCCGGCGGCTCGTCGCCGAGGGCTCCCCGACCCGCATCCTCATGCTGACCGCCGCGACCGCCACCGAGGACCGCGTCACCGGGCTCGACCTGGGCGCCGACGACTACCTCGGCAAGCCCTTCGAGTTCCCCGAGCTGGTCTCCCGGGTCCGGGCCCTGCGCCGCCGCTCCGCCCGCGCGCCGCTGCCCCCGCTCCTGGAGCGGTACGGGCTCCGCGTGGACACCGTCCGGCGGACCGCCACCCGCGACGGACGGGACCTCGACCTCTCCCCCAAGGAGTTCTCCGTCCTCCAGATCCTCCTGGAGGCCGACGGGGCGGCCGTCTCCGCCGAGGAGCTCCTCGACCGCGCCTGGGACGTCCATGCCGACCCCTTCACCGGAGCCGTACGCGTCTGCATGAGCAAGCTGCGGGCCAAGCTGGGCGAGCCGGCGCTGATCAGGACGGTGCAGGGCGTGGGGTACCAGCTGTGACCCCGGGTGACGCGGGCTATCTGGGTTCCGGGTCCACGATCCGCACGCGCATCGCGCTCGTGTACGGGGGTGCCTTCCTGGTCCTCGGGACGGTGCTGCTGCTCGTCGTGAACCTGCTCGTCCTCGCCGGGACGGACGAAAAGACCGATGCCATCGTCGCCCGCGCGAACGGGGCGGCGAGCGGCGTCGCCGTCGTGGAGGCGTACGAGCTGGGTGACGACATCAGCCGCGCCGCCGGTGAACAGATGCTCATGTGGTCGGGCCTCGCCCTGCTCGTCATGGCCTGCTGCGCCGTCGTCGTCGGCTGGTGGACCGCCGGGCGCGTCCTGCGGCCCGTCCACGAGATGACCGCCCGCGCGCGCCGCCTCTCCGAACGCAACCTGCACGACCGGATCGCGGTGAGCGGGCCCGACGACGAGCTCAAGGAACTCGGCGACACGATCGACGCGCTCCTCGGACGTCTGGAGACGGCCTTCGACAGCCAGCGCCGCTTCATCGCCAACGCGTCGCACGAACTGCGCACCCCGCTCGCCACCCAGCGCGTCGCGATCCAGGTCGGCCTCGACGACGACTGCGACGTACGGCAGGTGCTCCTCGACGCCAACCGGCGCAGCGAACGCCTCATCGACGGCCTGCTCCTCCTCGCCCGCAGCGAGCGGGGGCTCGCCGAACGGGAGGACGTGCCGCTGGGGGAGGTCGTCGAGGAGGAGCACGCGGGCGCGTACGTGGTGGCCGACGGAGGCGTCGTACGGGGCAGCCGGGTGCTGCTCGGGCAGCTCGTACGGAATCTCGTCGCGAACGCGGTCGCGTACAACGTGCCGGGCGGAACCGTGGACGTACGGGCCGAGGCCGGAGTCCTGACGGTGACCAACACGGGTCCTGTCGTCCCGCCCGACGAGGTGGCCGGTCTCTTCGAACCCTTCCGGCGGGGCGAGGGGCGGGACCGGATGGGGCCGGGCGCGGGGCTCGGACTGTCCATCGTGCGGTCGATCACGGCGGCGCACGGCGGGAGCGTGCGGGCGGTGGCGCGGGGCGCGGAGGAGGGCGGCGGCCTGGTGGTGGCGGTGACCCTGCCGGTCACCGCCACCCCGGTCCCGGGTCAGAACTCCAGGTCGGCGAGCAGTCCGCGGTAGAAGGCGGCGTGCGCGGTCTCCACGGGCGTCACGCCCGCGAAGTACGTGCCGGTACGGGGAGTGCCGTCGAGCTTCCGGAGGAAGTCGAAGGCCTTGTTGTCCTCCTCGCCCCAGACCACGAACCGCCAGTGCAGCGGACGCTCCGCGGCCTCGGCCAGGGCCTGGGTCGCGGCGGTCTTCGACTCCGGCGCGCCGTCGGTCTGGAAGACGACCAGGGCGGTACGGGTCGGGTCGGCCTTCTCGTGGTGCGCGAGGACCTCTTCCACGGCGCGGTGGTAGTTGGTGCGGCCCAGGCGACCGAGACCGGCGTTGACCTCCTCCACGTGCGTGGGGGTGAGGGTGCCGGGGGTCAGGTCGATCGTCCCGTCGATGTCCGTGGAGAAGAACACGGTCGTGACGGTGGCGTCCTCGTCGAGGTGCGCCGCGAGCGCGGTGACCTGCTCGGCGAGCCGCTGCACGGAGCCGTCCTTGAAGTACCCGCGCATCGAACCGGACCGGTCGACGACGAGGTACACGGCGGCCCTGGCCCCCGTGAGCTCCTGCTTCTTGAGCTGGGCCCCGGCGGCCTTGTAGGCGTCGGCGAGGTGGGGGGCGGCCGCCTTGAGGCGGGCGAGGGGGAGAGCGGGGGAGCCTGCCGCCTCGGGGGTGACGTCGGCCTCCGCCTCCGGCTCGATGGCTTCCGCGTCGGTGGCTTCGGCCTCGGTGGCTTCCGCCTCGACAGTGACGGCCTCCGGCTCGGTCGGAGCCACGACGTGGGCCTCCGGCTCGGCGGCGGTGTCGGCTGCTTCGGCCTCCGGCTCGGTCTCCGCTTCGGCCTGCGCGGCGGCGGGCTCCGGCTGTGCGTCCGGCTGTGCTTCCGGCTCGGCGGCGGCCTCGTCGGCACCTGCCTGCGGCTCGGCCGCGACGGGCTCGATCTCCTGCTCGGCCGGAGCGGCGACGGCGGACTCCGCCTCCACCTGCTCCTCCGGAGCCGGTTCGGACGCGTCAGCGTCCACGTCCACGACGGCAGCCGCCTCAGGCTCCGTCGGCTCCGCCTCGACAGCGTCCGCCTCGGGCTCCACGTCCCGCTCCTGCGGGGCGGCTTCGGCCTCTGCGGTGGCCGGCTCGTCGGTGTCGGCCGTGGCCTCGACAGGGGTCTCGGCCGGGGCCGACTCCTCGGCCACCGGCGCCTCTACCGTCTCTACCGGCTCCACGGCCTGCGGCTCGGCCGCCTCCGTGACCGGCGTCGCCGCCTCCGGCTCCGCGTCGGCCTCGACGGCAGCCACAGCCGGCGTCTCCGCCTCGGCCTCAACCGGCGTCTTCGCCTCAGCGGCAGGCGTCCCCGTCCCCGCTCCCGGCGCAGGCGTCTTCGCCCGTGCGCGCGGGATCTGCGGGTTGTCGAACGACGCCGCCACCAGATCGTCCGCCGCGCGGCGGGCCTCGGACTCCGGAGTGTCCGAGGACGAGGACGAAGACGTGGAGGTGGACGAGGCCGTCGACGTCGACGCCGACGTGGTCTCACGCGTCTGGGACGGGACGACGGAGGTCGCCGGGGATTCTTCGTGGTCCCGGCCGAAGACCTTGCGCAGCATGCTCCGAATACCCATGGGCGAACCCTTTCGCATGAGTGGGGTGCGTGTGAATGTCCGTACTGGGCGTTTCGGGACGTTCATCCCTGGCCAGGGCGGACACGTAAGGTTAGCGGCCACCCCTCCCCTCCTCGGCGACCCGGTCGCCCCCGGTTGCCGTGCATTCATTCGGCGTTCACTCCATCGCCGTCCCTGTGCAGATGTGCGCACATAGCGTCGCCGCCGAAGGAATCCCGACACCATGTCGGCGCAGTGTGCGCCGTAGGAGGACGAAGTGCGCAAACTGCTGCCGCTGCTGAGCACAAACCCCCACGGAGGCGGCCGTTCCGCTCTCACCTGCCGTTACCGCTGTGGTGACGCCTGCTTCCACGAGGTGCCCAACACCAGCGACAACGAGTACGTCGGCGACGTCATAGCCGGTGCGCTCTCCCGCCGTTCCGCCCTGCGCGCCGCCGCCGTGGTGACCGTCGCCTCCGCCGCGGGTGGTGCCCTCGCCCTCGGCAACGCCCCCGCCGCCGAGGCCCACTCCCAGAAGCCGGGCCACGGCCACGGCTCCGGCAAGGCCGACGGCGCCCGCGGTCTCCGCTTCACCCCGGTCGCGCCCAACACCGCCGACCAGGTCACCGTCCCCTCCGGCTACTCGCAGAACGTGGTCATCCGCTGGGGCGAGCCCATCCTCCGCGGCGCCCCCGCCTTCGACTCCGAGAAGCAGACGGCGAAGGCCCAGGCCGGCCAGTTCGGTTACAACAACGACTTCCTCTCCCTGCTGCCGCTGCGCGGGGAGCCGGGCCGCCAGGTCCTCGTCGCGAACCACGAGTACACCGACGAGGTCCTGATGTTCCGCGGCTACGACGCCGCCAACCCGACCCGCGAGCAGGTCGAGATCGCCTGGGCCGCGCACGGCCTGTCGGTCGTCGTCGTCCAGGAGGAGCACCGCACCGGCAAGCTCGCCCCGGTCTCCCGTCACCACCTCAACCGCCGTCTCCACACGACGAGCGAGTTCGAGGTGACCGGCCCCGCCGCGGGCAGTGACCTGCTGAAGACCTCCGCCGACCCCGAGGGCCGTACCGTCCTCGGCACGCTCAACAACTGCGCCGGTGGCACCACCCCGTGGGGCACCACCCTCCACGGCGAGGAGAACTTCAACCAGTACTTCGCCAACGGCTCCAGCGCCACCGACAAGCGCTACGGCGTCGGCACCGGCGCCACCGAGCGCAAGTGGGAGCGGTTCGACAAGCGCTTCGACCTCAAGCAGGAGCCCAACGAGGTCCACCGCTTCGGCTGGGTCGTCGAGCTCGACCCGTACGACCCCGACTCCACGCCCCGCAAGCGCACCGCGCTCGGCCGCTTCAAGCACGAGGCCGCGCAGCCCCGTCTCACCGACGACGGCCGTCCGGTCGTCTACATGGGCGACGACGAGCGGTTCGACTACTTCTACAAGTTCGTCTCCTCGAAGCGGATGAAGAAGGGGAACTCGCGGGCCGCCCGCGAGCACAACCTCACCCTGCTCGACGAGGGCACCCTGTACGTCGCCAAGCTGACCGGCGACTCCCCGGCCGCCGAGATCGACGGCACCGGCAAGCACCCGGGCGACGGCGAGTTCGACGGCTCCGGCGTATGGATCCCGCTCGCCACCGGCGACGTCTCGCACGTCCCCGGCATGACCGCCGAAGAGGTGTACGTCTTCACCCGCCTCGCCGGTGACAAGGTCGGCGCCACCAAGATGGACCGCCCCGAGGACGTCGAGCCGTCCCCGCGCACCGGTCGCGTCTACGTCGCGCTCACCAACAACACCGACCGCGGCAAGGCCGGCAAGGCCCCCGCCGACGAGGCCAACCCGCGCAACCTCAACAAGCACGGGCAGATCCTCGAACTGGCCGAGAACTGGGACGACCCGTCCTCCGACGGTTTCGCCTGGCGCCTCTTCCTCGTCGCCGGTGACCCGAACGACCCGGCCACCTACTTCGCGGGCTACCCCAAGGAGAAGGTCTCCCAGATCTCCTGCCCGGACAACGTGGCCTTCGACCCGCACGGCAACCTGTGGATCTCCACCGACGGTGCCCAGCTCGGCTCGCACGACGGCCTGTTCGGCGTCGCCACGCAGGGCGAGCGCCGCGGTGAGCTCAAGCAGTTCCTGACCGTGCCGAAGGGCGCCGAGACCTGCGGCCCGATCATCCAGGACCGCCGCGTCCTGGTGGCCGTGCAGCACCCGGGCGAGATCGACGGCGCCTCCGTCGAGAACCCGAAGTCGGAGTGGCCCGACGGACCCGGGAAGATCGTCCGCCCGTCGGTCGTCGCCGTGTGGCGCACGGACGGCCGCGACATCGGCGTCTGAGTCTCACGGGGCTCGGGAGTGGGGTGACCCGGTCACTCCACTCCCAGGCCCTCCCTGAACCGTACGAACTGCTCCTCCGGGTCCCCCGTGTACGCCCACGGCACCCATGCCGCCCGGGTGCCCAACATCCCGAGCAGCTCCCGGGCGATCTCGACCTGGCCCGCGTAGCAGGCGGCGTGGACCAGGAAGTTGAGGTCGCCGACCTCTTCCGGTGCGACCGGCGCCCCCGGGTCCCGGCCGCCGATCCACCGCGCGTGCGTGCGGCGCAGTTCCGTCACCGCCAGTTCGTGCTTCCAGTGCTGGTCGAAGCCTCGCACCGGGCCCCGCCCGAGCGCCCCGTCCGCGATGTACCGGTACTCCTCGACCCGGGCCACCTGTACGAGGACGGGCAGCGGGGAGCCGGGCGGGGCCACGCCCGCCGCGTCGCGGGCGAAGTCGTACATGCTGCCGTGCGTGCCGTGCCACCGCGCCGACCAGTAGCGCAGCACCTGGATGTGACCCTCCGTGTTGTACGGGTCCCGGCGCCGCAACTCGTCGAACCAGTGCCGCAGTTCCCGGCGCGGCACCCCGCCCTCGTACAGTCGGGCCACCGAGAGCAGCGACACCCACGGCATCGGGTCGGCGGGGGCCGCCTCGGCCGCGCCCCGGCAGGCGTCGACGGCGGCGTCGATACGGCCCCGTTCGACGGCGGCGCCCCGGCCGGCGGCGATGGCCGCGTCGAAGACCCGTACGACCTCGGTCGCCGCCCGCAGCACGGCCGCGTCCGGGTTGCCCGGCTCGGCGGCCCGCCAGGTCTCCACGGTGGAGCTGCCGGCGGCGGCGTGCGAGAGGAGCCGCAGCCGGTGGGTGCGGCGGGCCCAGTGGTCGCCGGTGGCGGCGAGCAGGTCCCGTACGCCCTGCCAGCGGCCGATGACGATGTCGTGGCGCGCCTCGGTCAGCGCCCGGTCCCCGAAGTCCGGGTCGAAGTCGGGCGCGAAGCGCTCCGGACGTGCCGAGCGCGCGGAGCGGCGGCGTACGGCCATCGGGGGCCTCCTTCGGGTTCGGCTGCCGTCAGAAGTCGTGGGCGTGAGGGGTGTCGCGGTGGTGCTGGTGGTGGTGGTCAGAAGTCCGTGGCGTAGCTCTTGTCCCGGGGGCCCGTACGCGCGCGCGTGGCCGGGCCCGAGCCCTCCGAGGCGGCCATCGCGCGGGCGGCGTCCAGGCGGGCGGGGCGGTAGTAGTCGCTGCCCTTGCGCCAGTACACGAGCAGCGGGACGACGCCGAGGAGCAGGCCGCCGAGGCCGATCGTGAGGGCGGTGGTGGAGAGCTCGCCGAGCGCCTCGACGAAGGTCCAGAGCATGAACGCGGAGCCGAGCAGCGGCCAGAGGCCGCCCAGCAGCAGGTTCCGTACGGAGCGGAAGAGGACCGACTTGTACGCGACGACGGCGGCGATGCCCGCGAGGCCGTAGTAGAAGGCGATCTGGAGCCCGATCGCGGAGACGGCGTCCCGGAGGATCTGCTGCACGGAGCCGGCGGCCGCGGCGGCCGCGAACATGACCAGGGCGGCGCCGCCGACGGCGGCGATCGCGATCCACGGGGTGTTCCAGCGGCGGTGCACGGCGCCGAGCGCGGCCGGCAGGGTCCGGTCGCGGCCCATCGCGAAGAGCGAGCGGGTGACCTGGAGGAGGGTGGTCTCCAGGGTGGCGACGGTGGACAGGAGGACGGCCACGACGAGGAGTTTGCCGCCGATGCCGGGCCAGATCTCCTGGCCGACGACGGCGAGGACGTTGGGTCCGGCGGTACGGATCTCGTCGGCGCTCAGCAGCACGTTCACGGCGACGGTGACGGCCACGAAGAGGAGGAAGACGAAGCCGACGCCGACGAGCGCGGCGAGCCCCGCGGTGCGGCGGCTGTTCCTGGTCTCCTCGCTGAGGTTGCTGGTGACGTCCCAGCCCCAGTAGTAGAACGCGGCGATCAGCGCGCCGGCGGCGAAGCCCTGCGGCCCGTCGAACTGGCTGAAGGAGAACCAGGACCAGTCGAAGGCGGTGGCCCGCCCCCGGTGCGCGACGGCGGCGAGGATGAAACCGAAGAGGATCAGCATCTCGACGCCGGACATGATCAGTTGCGCCCGTACGGTCAGCCGGGCGCCGCCCAGGACGACGAGCAGCATCATCAGGAACCAGCCGGCGCCGACGGCCGCCGCGAGCGGGGTGCTGTCGGCGAGGTCCTCGTCGATGAGGGCGAGCGTGAGGGAGCCGGCGGGCAGCGATCCGGCCACCATGAAGACGGTGGCGGCGAAGACGAGGGCCCAGCCGGAGAGGAAGCCGAGGAAGGGGTGGAGGGTGCGGCCCACCCAGGAGTAGCCGGCACCGGCGTTGACGTCGATCCGCCCGAGGCGGGCGTACGCGAGGACGATGCCGAACATCGGTATCGCGCAGTAGAGCAGGGCGGCGGGTCCCGCGTAGCCGACGGCGCCGAAGAGCACGGCGGTCGTCGCGGCCATCGAGTAGGCGGGGGCGCTGCCGGCGACGGCCATCACGATCGTGTCGAAGGTGCCGAGGACATTGGGCTGGAGCCCTCTGTTCGTGGTGGTGCGCATGGCGGGGTCCTCGGGGCGCGGGGGGTGAGGCAGGGCGAAGTGGCCCGTCCGCCGAGCCGGTTGCCGACGGCGGCGGGCGCGGATCACGGTGAGATCGAGCGCATCGTAGTCGCCCGGGTGGCTTCCGGTAACGGCGGTGGGGAGGGTTCCGTTCCGTGACCGCCGGTAAGTCCTCCCGTACGCCCCCGCAAGGAGGTTTACCGCAGGTCGGGACCAGCGATGGCACGGGCCGCGCTGACCTCCTGACGGAGGGGTGCGAGGACTCCGTTCTCGTCGCCGGGAAGCTCGGAGCGGACCTCGACCAGGGTGTCCGATGCACGGATTCCCTGCGCGAGTTCGCGCAGCTCCCGCTCGACGGCGGTGACCTCGGCGGGGTCGGGATCCGGGGCGCCGTGATTGACCCGGATCCGGGCGGCGGTGGTGGCGTCCACGATCCGCTCGACGGCGACGACGAGCGGCCACCAGGCGGCGGCGCGGGTACCGGTGGGCGGCGGTTCGGTGAGCGCGCGCTGGAACTCGGAGCGGACGGTGGAGAGATCGCGGTAGAGCTTCCGCCGTGCGCGCAGCCGCCCGCCCTGGTCCTCGCTTCCTCCGAACGCGCAGGTCACATAGGCGGCGGTGTCGGAGACGGCGTCCGCGAGCCGGTCGCCGACCCGGGCGTGCCAGGACTCGGGCCAGAGCAGATAGCCGGCGATCAGCGCGATGCCGCAGCCGATCAGGGAGTCGTACAGGCGGGGCATGACGAGGTCGAAGCCCTGCTGGTTGAGGGTGTCGGAGAGCAGCAGGATCACCGGGGTGATGGCCGCGGTCTGGAAGGCGTACCCCTTCGCGGAGAAGGCCGGGATGAGGGCGGCGAGGACGCACATCACGGGCACGTCCCACCAGCCGCGCGGGACCTCGGCGAGGACGAGGGCGGCGAGGAGGAGTCCGGCGGCGGTGCCGAAGGCGCGGAGCACGGCGCGGGAGAAGACCGAGCCGAAGTCGGGCTTCATGACGAAGGTGACGGTGAGGGCGACCCAGTACGAGCGGGGGACGGCGATCAGCGAGACGAGCGCCTGCGCGAGCCCGATGCACAGGGCGAGCCGGAGCCCGTACCGCCAGGACGCCTCGGAGAACAGGACGGCGCGGGTGGCCCGGCGGGCCCGCACCCGGAGCGCGGCGGGGCGGCCGAGCCGGTCGTCGACGTTGTACGGGTCGGGCTCGGCCTTGTGGACGACGGCGGCGGCGTGCCGCAGGGCATGGTCGACGGCCTTCTCGGCGGGCCGCTCGGGGGTCGGCAGATCGAGTACGGGTGCCCCGGTGCGACCCTCGTCCACGGCGTCGGCGAGCTCGCGCACGGCCGCGGGGATCGTCGCGGACAGCGGCCCGTAGAGCTGGGCGCGGAGATGGGCGGCGGGGGCGGCCTCGACGAGCGGAATGACGACGTTCAGCTGGGCGAGCAGCCGGACGAGGGAGGGCGCGCGGCCGTGCTGCCGGGCGCGGCGGGCGAGGACGAGGTCGTAGGACTGGTTGAGGGAGGCGGTGACGGCCTGCCGCTTCTCGTCGTACGAGTCGGCTCCGGTGGCCTCGTACAACTCGGCGACGGAACGGTAGGTCGCGGCGACGGCGGACCGCTCGGGCGCGGCGCCGCGCAGCGGCCAGCCGAGGAGGGAGAGGAGAAGGACGAAGAGCCCGCCGAGGGTGAGCAGGAGCGGCGCCGTCCACCAGGGATCGGGCATGGGGAGCCCGGCCCCCACCACGGAGTTGAGGAGCAGAAGCAGCCCGGAGACGGAGGCGACGGCCCCGATGGAGGAGATCATCCCGGAGACGAGCGCGACGAGCGTGAGCACCGCGACGGCGACCCAGCCGTGCCCGAAGACGACGGTCCCGAGAGTCACTCCGACGGCCCCGAAGAACTGCGGTACGGCGATGTTGAAGATCCGCATCCGATAGGCGTCGGCGGTGTCGCCGATGACTCCGGAGAGCGCCCCCATGGACACGAGCGCCCCGTAGGCGGGCCGCCCGACAGCCAGCCCGACGGCGAGCGGCACGGACAGCGCGACGGCGGAACGTCCGACGGCGGCCCAGGGAATCGGCGCGGGCGCGGGCCTGAACCCGGCGGTCAGCCAGGCGGGCGGGGAGAGCCGTACGGGACCGGCGGGGCGTGCCATGGGGCCAACGTACTGGCCGGGGCCGCGCGGTGGCTCCGGGCGGGTCCGCGGCTCAGTTGCGGTAGGACTCGACCTCGGTGGCCGGGCGGAGGGTGGCCGTGTCCGGGTCCTCGCCGTATTCCGCCTTGGCCCGGCGCTGGCGCAGCAGGTCCCAGCACTGGTCCAGGCGGACCTCCAGGTCCGCGAGGCGGGTGCGTTCCTCGGGGAGGAGGCCGCCGGTGCGCTGGCGCAGGGCGCGTTCCTCCTCTACGAGGGCTCCGATGTCGTCCAGGATCTCCTCGTTCTCCATGTCCTCCAGGGTCGCCGATCAGCGCGGCCCGCGCAGGTCGAGATCGGCGAGGACCGCGCGGTGGTCGGAGCCCGCCAGGTCGAGGAAGCGGACGTCGCGGACGCTGAAGCCGTTGACCAGGACGTGGTCGATCTGGACGTACGGGGGGAGGGGGCCTTCCATGGGCCAGGTGGGGGTGCGGCTCGCGTTCGCGCGCCGGGACGCGTCCTGGAGCCCGCCCGCGGCGAGGATCGCGCGGAAGGCCGCGTGGTCCTGGGAGGCGTTGAAGTCGCCGGCGATCAGTGTCGGTCCCTGGGCGTGCCGGGCGGCGAAGTCCTTGATCCGGGCCAGTTCCCGCTTCCACAGGTGTACCTGCCCGGGCAGCGGCGGCAGCGGGTGCGCCAGCTGGAGCCGTACCGGTACGCCCGCGATGTCGGCCGTGGCTCCCGGCATGCCCATGGCCGCCGGGATCATGCGCCAGTCGCGGAGGGGGTAGGCGCTGAGCAGGATGGAGCCGACCGAGCCTTCGCCGTCGACGGTGGCGTAGTGCGGGAGTTCCGTGGCGAAGGTCTTCGTGAGCGTGTCCCGGCAGGCCCGGTCGCATTCCGACACGAAGACGAGCTGGGGCCGCTCCCGTCGGATCACGCCGGTGAGCGCCCGCGTCCCCTGGCCGAATTCGACGTTCGCGGCGATGGCCTTGACCCGTGCGAGCGGCAGTCCGTACGAGATGACGGTCTGCGGCATGTACGGCACGGAGCTCCAGGCGGTGGCGGTGAGGACGAGGACCGCCGCGAAGGTCAGTACGCGGCGCCGGGCCGCGGCGGCGAGGAGCAGGGCGAGGCCGGCGGGGACCGTCAGCCAGGGGAGGAACGAGAGCAGTTGGGGGATCGGGGTCACCGCGTCGGTGTCCAGGGCGCGGCAGGCCGTGACCAGGGCCGGCACCACCAGGAGCAGCCCGGCGGCCCAGGCAGTGACGCGGTGCCTGGGCCGGAGGGGTTGCTCGCGGGGCGGTGGGGTCGGACTGCTGCTGGTCACGGTTTCTGCAGTCTCCGCGCTCTCCGCACTCTCCGCGGGTTCTGCGTGCTCTGCGTGCTCCGCGGGTTCTGCGTTCTCTGCGGTCTGGACTCGGTCCACTCCGTCAGTGTCGCAGGGCCTGCGCGATCTCTGCCTTCGGTTCGCCCGAGAGCGTCCGATTGCTGCGTGCCGTACCGGTCTTGGACTCTCCGGGCTTGACGCCGTCGATGTTCAGGACGACCGAGTCGAGGAAGTTTCCGTCCGCGTCCCGGAAGGTGACCATGATCGTGTAGTCGGCGTCCTCGTCCTTGGGGTTGGTCGCCGTGATCTCGGCGACCGTGCGGTCCCCGTCGGTGCTCGTCGGCCCGGCGGTCACGTCGCCGGTGGCCTTGACCCCGTCCTTGACCTCGTTCATCTTGTCCTGGGCTGCCGAGGCGGCGGCCGCGGTCGCCGAGGAGACGATGTCGCCGGCCGTCTCCTTGGCGGCGTCGCACCCGGTGAGGGTGAGGGTCGCCGTGGCGGCGACCCCGAGAGCGAGGGCGGGGATGCGCGGGATTCGCCTCATGCGCCCGCCCCCTCAGAACTTCTCGTCCGAGCCGTACGACTCGTCCGTCGCGAGCGCCCAGATCACGAAGACCGAGATGGCCATCGCGAACAGCGCCCAGAACGGCTGGTACGGCAGGAACAGGAACTGGAGCAGGATGTTCAGGGACGCGAGCGCGATGCCCGCGACCCGGCCCCACTCCGCGCCCTTGAGGATGCCGAAGCCGGCGATCGCGAGCACGATGCCGAGGATCAGATGGATCCAGCCCCAGGTGGTGAGGTTGAACTTGAAGACGTAGTCGCCGACGCGGGTGTAGACATCGTCCTCGGCGATTCCGGCGATGCCCTGGAAGACGTCCATGAAGCCGGTGACCAGCATGAGGACGCCCGCGAAGAGCGTGCCGCCGCTCGCCCAGGCGGCGGAGGAGGAGTTCGGCCTGCGGGGTGGTGCCGTGTTCTGGCTCATGGCCCCATCGTCGGAGCGTTCGTACGGTTCCGAATCTTCAGTTGGGCCGTACGAGTGAGCGGAGGTAGTTCTCCAGTACGGCATTGAAGTCGTCCGGGCGCTCCAGGTTCGGCAGGTGCGCGGCTTCCTCGATCACGGCGAGCGTGGAGTGGGGGAGAAGCGCGTGCATGTCCTCGGCGTCCGCGACCGGGGTGTACGAGTCGTCCCGGCCGACCACGACGAGCGCGGGGAACGGGACCTTCGTCAGCGTCTCCCGGTAGTCCGGGCGCTCGGCCCGGCCGCGCAGCGCCGCCGCGGCGCCCGCAGGGTCGGTCGCGCACATCATGCGGTGCACGTGCGGGGCGGCGTGCGTGTTGTACGGGGCCACCATCCGGTCCAGTACCTCGTCGGCGTACTCCCGCACGGCCTGCGCGCCCCCGGCGAGCAGCCGGTCGGCCATGGCGTTCCTCGCGGCCTTGCCCTCGTCGGTCTCGGCGGCGGGGAAGGTGTCGGCGAGGACGAGGCCCCGGATCCGGTCGGGGTGGCGGCGGTAGAGCTCCATGGCGATCTGGCCGCCCATGGAGAGGCCGGCGAGGACGCAGTCGTCGATCCGGAGGGCGTCGAGGAGGTCGATCAGGTCCTCGGCGAAGTCGCCCAGGCCGGTCTTGTCCCGTCGCGCGCCGAGGGGAGTCCTTCCGTAGCCGCGCAGGTCCGGGGCGATCACCCGGTGCGTGGCGGAGAAGCGGTCGATCTGGGGCTGCCACATGGTGTGGTCGAAAGGGTGGCCGTGGACGAGGAGGAGGGCGGGGCCCTCGCCCCTGTTCTCGTAGTGGATCTCGGTGGCGAGGGTGCGGATGTCGGGCATGTCCGCAGGCTAGGCAGCTCCAAGTGCTCGGTGCAATAAGATCTTTGCTCTCGGTGCAATGCGGGAGGGGCTGGGCATGGAGGAGTACCGGAGGATCGCCGACCGGGTCGAGGCGGCCGTACGGGACGGGCGGCTGCGGCCCGGCGACCGGCTGCCGCCGCAGCGGGTCTTCGCCCGCCGCCATGCCATCGCGAACTCGACGGCCATCCGCGTGTACGGGGAGCTCGCCCGCCGGGGCGTCGTCGTCGGGGAGGTCGGGCGCGGCACCTTCGTCCGGGCCGCGCCCCCGCTCCCGGGGCCCGCGCTCGCCGAGGCGACCGGCCTCGCCCCCGTCGACCTCCAGCTCAACTACCCGGTCGCCGAAGGGCAGTCGGAGCTGATGGCCCGCGCGCTCGCCGCCCTCGCCCGGCCCGACGTCCTGGCCGAGGCGGTGTCCCGGCCGGCCGCCGCGACCGGCACCCCGGAGGCCCGCGACGCGGCGGTGAGCGTGCTCGCCCGGCCCGGCTGGGCGCCCGACCCCGCGAGCGTGCTCTTCGCCGGGAACGGCCGGCAGGCCATCGCCGCCGCACTCTCCACGCTCGTTCCGCCGGGCGGCCGGCTGGGCGTCGAGGCCCTCACGTATCCCCTGGTCAAAGCGGTGGCCGAGCGGCTCGGCATCCGGCTCGTGCCGCTCGCCCTGGACGCCGAGGGGGTACGGCCCGAGGCGCTCGCGGCGGCCCACCGGGCGGCACCGCTGTCCGCCGTCTACCTCCAGCCGACCCTGCACAACCCGCTCTCCTCGACCGCGGGAGAGGGTCGCCGGGCCGAACTGGCCGAGCTGCTCCGGACCTTGGACCTGACGGCCGTCGAGGACACCACCTGGGCCTTCCTCGTCCCGGACCCGCCCGTCCCGCTCGCCGCCCACGCCCCCGAGCGGGTCGTCCTCGTCGACAGCCTCTCCAAGCGGCTGGCCCCCGGCCTGACCGTCGGCTACCTCGTGGTGCCCGGACGGCTCCGCGCGGCCGTGGCGGAGGCCCTGCGCTCCGGCGCCTGGACGGCGGGCGGCCTCGCGCTCGCGGCCGCCGTCCGCTGGACCGGGGACGGCACGGTCGCCGAGGCGGTCGCGGCCAAGCGGGCGGACACGGAGGCCCGGCACGCCCTGGTCCGGCGGCGGCTCGCCGGGCAGGTCGTCCGGACCTCCCCGCACGCGTACTACTGCTGGTGGGAGCTGCCCGCGCCCTGGCGGGCGGATACGTTCACGGCGGCCGCCGCCGCACGCGCGGGCGTGGCGGTCACCCCGGGCAGCGCCTTCGCGGTCGGTACGGGCACGGCTCCGGACGCGATCCGGGTCGGGCTCGCCTCACCGCCGCGCGCGGTGCTCGACGAGGCCCTGTCCCGGCTCGCGGCCCTCGTGGCAGCCGGGCCGAGTGGGGCGGACGGGGCGGGCAGGCCCGGCGGGGCAGCCGGGGCGGGTGGCGCCGACAGGGCGTGAACGCGAGGTGCCCCGCCCGCGAAGGCGAGTGTGCGGTCGGCGGCGACCGGCTCCGCACAGGCGGCTACGGAGCCCTTGGTTGCTCCCCTTCATTCTGGACATGTAGAGTCCAGGTTATGAAGATGAGTGACGGCGTGGAATGGGCACTGCACAGCTGCCTGAACCTGGCCTGGATCGGACCCGAGCGGGCGGTCACCGCCGCACGCCTCGCGGCCTATCACGAGCTGCCCCCGGCGTATCTCAACAAGCAGCTTCAGGCGCTCGCCCGCGCCGGGATCGTCACCTCGGTCTCGGGCCCCAAGGGTGGCTTCCGGCTGGCCCGCGGCCTCGACCGGATCACGCTGATGGACGTCGTCGCCGCCGTCGAAGGCCCTGACGAGGCCTTCCGCTGCACCGAGATCCGGCAGCAGGGACCCGGTGCGGGGGCGCCGGAGGCGTACGCCGCCGAGTGCGCCATCGCCGGGGCCATGGGGCGGGCCGACCTGGCCTGGCGCCGGGAGCTCATGGCCCAGACCCTGGACGACGTCCGGGAGCGGGCCGAACTCCAGGCGCCGGCCGCGCCCGAACGGCTCCGCCACTGGTTCGCCAACGTCTGAATCGGCCGCCCTCCCGGCTTCGGGAGGGCTTGTGAAGGGGGTAATTCTGGATGTTAGATATCCAGTTAAAGCGGTTGGGGCACGTAGAGCAGGCAGGGAAGGGCACGGCGAGCGGGCGGCCCGCCGTCGCCGCCGTCACCCTCGGCATCTTCACCGTCATGACCGCCGAACTGCTGCCGGTCGGACTGCTCACCCCGGCCGCCGCCGACCTCGCCGTCTCCGAGGGCACCGCCGCCCTCATGGTGACCGTGCCCGGCCTCGTCGCGGCCCTCGCCGCACCGCTCGTCACCGTCCGAGCGGCCGGTGCCGACCGGCGTACCCTCCTGGTCGCCTTCCTGTTCCTCGCCGCGGTCGCCAACCTCGTCCCGGCCCTCGCCGGACACCTCGCCGTCGTCCTCGCCGCCCGGGTCCTGCTCGGCGTCGCCATCGGCGGCTTCTGGGCGCTCGCCGGCGGCCTCGTACCCCGGCTCGTGCCCGCCGAAGCCGTGGGACGGGCCACCGCCGCGATCTTCGGCGGTGTCTCGGCCGCCTCGGTCCTGGGCGTCCCCGCCGCCACCCTCCTGACCGAACGGGTCGGCTGGCGCTGGGCGTTCGCCGCCACCGGGGTCCTCGCCCTGCTCGCGGCGGTCGCGCTCCGGGCCCTGCTGCCACAGCTGCCGGGAGCCGGGACGGAGGGAGGACGAGGAGCCGGCCCCGGGCTGCGGGGACTCGCCGCCCTGCCCGGCCGCAACCGGCGCGTGCGGGCCGGGCTCCTGCTCACCCTCGCCCTCGTCACCGGGCACTTCCTCGCGTACTCCTTCGTCCGACCGCTGCTCACCGACCACTCCGGGATCTCCGGCTCGCTCCTCGGCGCCCTGCTCCTCGGCTACGGCGTCGCGGGTGTCGCCGGGAACTTCCTCGTCGGCTCCCGGGCCGCCCGCTCCCCGGGCCGCACGCTCGCGGTCATCGCCGCCGCGCTCGGCACCGTCCTCCTCGCCGGCTTCCTCCTCGGCGACTCTGCGATCGCCGGCGCCGGGCTGCTGCTCCTCTGGGGGCTCGCCTACGGCGGGGTCTCGGTCGCGCTCCAGTCCTGGTTCATGGCCGCCGCCCCCGACGACGTCGAGACGGCCACCGGCCTCAACGTCAGCGTCTTCTGCCTCGCGATCGCGCTCGGCGCCCTCCTCGGCGGGCTCCTGGTCGACGCGTACTCCCTCGGCACGGTGCTCCTCGCGGGCGCCGCACTCACCCTGGCCGCGTTCCCCGTGGCCGTACTCTCCGGAAGGAACGACCACTCATGACCGTCCAGCCCTCCACCACCGCCCGGACCTCCGCCGACCAGCGGGTCATCACCAACCCCGACACCCTCCACGACCCGACCCCGTTCGGCTACAGCCACGCAGTCTCCGCGCCCGGCGAGCTCGTCTTCATCGGCGGCCAGTACGCCTCCGACGCCACCGGCGCCCCCGTCCCCGGCGACTTCGCCGCCCAGGTCGAGCTCTCCCTCACCAACCTGCGGCTCGCCCTCGAAGGCGTCGGCCTCGGTCTGGAGCACGTCGTCCGCCTCGGCTCGTACATCGTCGACCACGACATGGCCAAGCTGGAGGCCCTCGGCAAGGGTCTGCACGCCCACTTCGGCGAGCGGCTCCCGGCCCAGACCCTCAGCGGCGTCGCGGCGCTCGCCCTGCCGGGCATGCTCTTCGAGATCGACGCGGTCGCCGTACGCCCGGCCGCCTGACCCGTTGTCCGGCCCGGGCGCCCGCCCCGCCGCTCGACCCCGTCACCGCCTGCCCGTCGCCCGGCCCTCCCGCCTGATCCACTTGCGGGGTGCCGGGCGCGGGTGTGCCCTTGAGGGTGCGGGAAGCAACAGGGGGCGAGACGAAGGAGCTCCTGCCATGGCCGCACACGCAGCGGTACCCGTCGGGCACCAGTTCAGCACTCACGGCTGGGGAGTACCGGTCACCCTCGGCATCCTGTACGGCCTCTGGGCGCCCACCATCGCGCGCGACGGCGGCCCCCTCACCTGGGGGCAGCTGTGGCTCGGCCTCATCACGGCCATCGTTCTCGCCGCGGGGATCCACCTGCTCCGGCGTCACGGCCACGTCCTCCCCCGCGAGGTGCGGGCCGCCGCCTGGGGTGCCTTCTCGGGCATCGCCGTCGGCTTCCTCTTCAGCCTGTCCGATGCCAGCATCCTGTCGTCGAGCGGGCTCGGACTGGCCTTCGGTGCGGTCACCGGCACCGCCGCGTACTACCTCTTCTACACCCACGAGGACGGCGCCGGGCGGCCCGCTCCGTACTGACGACCCCCACCCCGACGCTCCTCACCGCGGCGGCGCCGACGATAGGCGACCGCCACGGCGGCGAGCAGCACCGGCCAGGCCAGGAGCGGCGCGTAGCAGACGGCCAGCAGGGCGTCCTGAGCCGGTGTGGCAGGGATGCCGGGCCCCAGGTCCGCGTACGAGGCGTACGCGCCCCAGGCGGCGATCGCGCACAGCCCCGCCACCCCGGCCAGGGCCGCGCCCGTCGCCGCCGCCGGGTTCACCCGGCGCCCGCCGAGGAACGGCATCCAGCGGGGGAAGACCTCGCCCCAGGGGCGTACGAGCCCCAGGGTCAGGAAGGCGAGCAGCTCCGACACGACGCTGAGGGAGACGACGTACACCGACTCCCCCAGGCCCATGGCGCCGAGGTCGGCGTCCTGGGTGACCGGGAGACCGGCGACGAGCGCGAGGCGCCACAGGCCGGACGGGAGGGTGACGAGCGGGACGGCGTGAGCGGCGAGGACGGCCCAACGGGGCACGTCGGGAAGGGCTTTGATTCTCATCATGCGTCCAGCGTTCCGCCGGGGCCGGGGTCCTGACGTCGCCCCGGAGAGCGGTCCGCCTCCACCGCGCGGCGGAGAGGGGGATCCTCCGCCCTGGCGAGACGGCGCCGGGCGAAGGAGACTGGTGGGAGCGCTGTTTTCCGCGCGCTCTTCCGCGCCCTCTCCTGGAGGATCCACGGTATGACCGACCTCGCCATCGAGACCGAGGGCCTGGTCAAGGTCTTCGGTACGAACCGCGCCGTCGACGGGATCGATCTACGAGTCCCCGCCGGGACCGTCTACGGGGTCCTCGGCCCCAACGGCGCCGGCAAGACCACCGCCGTCAAGATGCTCGCCACCCTGCTCCGCCCCGACGGCGGCCGGGCCCGCGTCTTCGGCAAGGACGTCGTCAAGGACGCCGACACCGTGCGCGGCCGGGTGAGCCTCACCGGCCAGTACGCCTCCGTCGACGAGGACCTGACCGGCACCGAGAACCTCGTCCTGCTCGGCCGGCTGCTCGGCCACTCCCGGCCCGCCGCCCGCGAGCGCTCCGCGCAGCTGCTCGCCGCGTTCGGGCTCGCGGAGGCCGCCGACAAGCAGATCAAGAACTACTCGGGCGGCATGCGACGCCGTATCGACATCGCCGCGTCCATCCTCAACACCCCCGACCTGCTGTTCCTCGACGAACCGACCACCGGCCTCGACCCGCGCAGCCGCAACCAGGTCTGGGACATCGTGCGCGCGGTGGTCGCCCAGGGCACCACCGTCCTGCTGACCACCCAGTACCTGGACGAGGCGGACCAGCTGGCCTCCCGCATCGCCGTCATCGACCACGGAAAGGTGATCGCGGAGGGCACGAAGGGCGAGCTGAAGGCCTCCGTCGGCTCCGGTTCGGTGCACGTACGGCTCCGGGACCCCGAGCAGCGCCCGGAGGCCGAGAGGGTCCTCCAGGCCGCCCTGAAGGCGTCCGTGCAGCTCGAACCCGACCCCGTGGCGCTCACCGCCACCGTCAACGGCCACGGGACGGACCTGGGCGCCGCCGAGCAGGCCGCGCGGGCCCTCGCGGAGCTGTCGAGGGCCGGGATCCTGGTCGACAACTTCGCGCTCGGGCAGCCCAGCCTCGACGAGGTGTTCCTGGCGCTGACGGACCGGCCCGCGGACACGACCGGCAGGGACGGCAGCGATGGCACCGACGGCAGCGACGGCACCGACACCTACCGGAAGGGACCGACGGCATGAGCACCGTCACCACCGGCAAGGACACGCAGACGACCGAGGCGCTCGACTTCGTCGCCCCCAAGGCGGACGAACTCGCGGAGCTGCTCGTGGGGCAGTCCCGCCCACCGCGCCCCAGCGCGGTCTCCGCCTCGATGACCTTCGGCTGGCGGGCCATGCTGAAGATCAAGCACGTGCCGGAGCAGCTGTTCGACGTGACGGCGTTCCCGATCATGATGGTGCTGATGTACACGTACCTCTTCGGAGGTGCCCTGGCCGGTTCGGTCTCCTCGTACATCCAGTTCCTGCTGCCCGGCATCCTCGTGATGAGCGTCGTGATGATCACGATGTACACCGGGGTCTCGGTCAACACCGACATCGAGAAGGGCGTCTTCGACCGCTTCCGCACGCTGCCGATCTGGCGGCCGGCGCCGATGGTCGGCTATCTCCTCGGCGACGTCGTGCGCTATCTGATCGCCTCGGCCGTGATGCTGACCGTCGGCATGATCATCGGCTACCGGGCGGACGGCGGGATCGTGGGCGTGCTGCTCGGGGTCGCGCTGCTGCTGGTGTTCTCGTTCGCGTTCTCGTGGATCTGGACCATGTTCGGTCTGATGCTGCGCAGCGAGAAGTCCGTCATGGGCGTGTCGATGATGGTGATCTTCCCGCTGACGTTCCTGTCCAACGTGTTCGTCGACCCGAAGACGATGCCGGGCTGGCTGCAGGCCTTCGTGAACAACAGCCCGGTGACGCACCTGGCCTCGGCGGTGCGGGAGTTGATGGCCGGGAACTGGCCGGCGGCGGACATCGCGTGGTCGCTGGGGTGGTCCGCGCTGTTCGTGGTGGTCTTCGGCACGATCACCATGCGGCTCTACAACCGCAAGTAGCCGCCGCTGTCACCGACCTCGCGGGGTGGTCTGCTGGACGGCCCAGCGGTTGCCGTCCGGGTCGGCGAAGTAGACGAAGGAACCCCAGGGCTGGTCGTCGATCTCGGTGACCTCGATCCCGCGGGTGCTGAGTTCGCGGTGGGCCTCCTCGATGTCGGTGACGACGACCTGCATGTTGTCCAGGGAGCCCGGGGCCATCTCCGTGATCCCCTTGCCGAAGGCGATCGAGCAGGCCGAGCCGGGCGGGGTCATCTGGACGAAGCGGATGTCGTCACTGACGGGGATGTCGTGGTCGGCGTGGAAGCCCACGCGCTCGTAGAAGGCCTTGGCCCGGTCGATGTCGGTGACGGGCACGCCGATCAGTTCGAGTCTGATGTCCATGAGGGCATCATGCGCCAGGCGACAGTCGGGCGCACGGCGTCCGCCGCCTCGCGGTTGACCTTCCCCCGCGGGGAAGGCCCAGCATCGTCGTGCCGGGCGGAAAGCCCGGCGCAGGGAGGAGAATCGAGCCGTGCGCGACGAAGAGCCCATGTCCACGTCCCTGCCCGAGGGCACGCCCGTGCCCGGGCCGATGCTGACCATCGGGGACTTCGCCCGCGCCTCCCGGCTCTCCGCCAAGGCGCTGCGCCGCTACGACGAGCTCGGCCTGCTGCCGCCCGCCCGCGTCGACCCGTTCACCGGCTACCGCTACTACGCGGTGGAACAGCTCGAACGGGCCCGGCTGATCGCCTGGCTGCGGGGGATCGGCATGCCGCTCGCCGAGGTGGGACGGGTCTGCGCGATGTACGCGTCGGACGCGGCGGCCGCGGCCCGCGCGATCCGCGACTACTGGGCGCGGGTCGAGTCGGAGACCGAGGCGCGGCGGGACCTGGCGGCCTCCCTGGTGGACCGGCTGAGGGGACACACCGAGATGACCGACGGGATGACCGACGAGATGAACGTAGGGGCGACGTCCGGGGCGACGACGGGGGCGACGACGGGGAGGACCGACGCTCCCGCCTTCGTCCTGCGGACCGCCGTGCGTCTGGACCGCGGCCTGGTCCGCGCCGCCCAGCAGGACGCGGCCCACGCGGGCCCGCACCTGCTGGCCGTCGCCGACGGGTACGGCCCCGAGGGTGAGCGGGCCGCGCTGGCCGCGGTCGGCGCACTGGAAGCCGTACCGCCGCCGGCGCCTTCGGCGCGCGCCGGGGACGTGCTCAACGCCCTGGAGGACGCGGTCCGCACGGCCGACAGCGCGGTCTCCGGGCTGGCCGACTCGGGCACGACGCTGACCGCGGCCGTGTGGACGGGCGGCCGGCTGGCCCTCGCGCACGTGGGCGACTCGCGGGCGTACCTGCTGCGGGACGGCACGCTGGTACGCCTCACCCGCGACCACACCGTCGTCCAGGCCCTCGTCGACGCGGGCGAGCTGGACCCGGCCGAGGCGGCGGACCGCCCCGACCGGGCGCTGCTCCTGAAGGCCCTGGACGGCGGGGACGTGCCGCCCGAGCCGGAGCTGGGAGTGCACGAGACGCGGCCCGGCGACCGCTATCTGCTCTGCACGGACGGGCTTTCGGCGGTCGCGCCGGCCGAGGACATCCGCCGCGCGCTCGCCGCGGGCGTCGGCCCGGACGACGCGGCCGGGGCGCTGGTCGCGCTGGCGCGGAGCCTCGGCGGCCCGGACAACGTGGCGTGCGTGGTGGCGGACGTGGTGCCCGGCTGAGGACGTCCCGTCAGTCCCCCGTGCCCCGTACGACCACCACCGGGCACGGGGCGTGCTGGGTCACCCTGCTGGAGACGGAGCCCAGCACCGCCGCCTTGAAGCCGCTGTAGCCGCGGTCGCCGACGACCAGCAGGGACGCGCCCTCGGCCTGGTCGACCAGGGCCTGGGCCGGGTTGCCGCTGACGACCGTACGGGTCACGCCGGCGGCGACGGCCGGGTCGAGCGCCTTTGCCAGGGACTCGTCCAGGGAGTGCTCGGCGAGCATCTGGGGGTTGAAGTCCGGCGGCACTCCGGGCGCAGTCGTCCAGGACGCGGGGTACTCCCATCCGATGACCGCCTGGAGGGAGTCCCCGGTGAGGGCGGCCTGCCCGGCCGCCCACTGCAGCGCCTTCAGGGACGGTTCCGATCCGTCCACACCCACCACGATCCTGCCGGCCATCGCCGATCTCCGTTCGTTGTCGGGAACCCTCCCCCACAACGTAACAAAAGGATCAATCCAGGCGCAGATCGGCCAACTGCTTCTCGAACGGGACGACCTCGTCGTCGTCGAGCCGCCGGGACGGCCGGGCCGCGACCGTGTCGGCGAACTCGTTCCCCGCCCGGGTGATCCGGGAGGGCAGCCCCTCCGTGTACTCGTCGCCGCCCGAACCCCAGTCCTCCGATGCCGCGTAGACGGCGGTCGGGACGACGAGGGCCCGCAGATAGGCGAAGAGCGGCCGCAGGGCGTGGTCCAGGACGAGCGAGTGACGGGCGGTGCCGCCGGTCGCCCCGATCAGAACCGGGGTGCCGGTCAGCGCGGCCGGGTCGACCAGGTCGAAGAACGACTTGAACAGACCGCTGTACGAGGCGGTGAAGACCGGGGTCACCGCGATGACCCCGTCCGCCCCGGTCACCGCGTCGATCGCCTCCTGGAGCCTCCCGGAGGGGAAGCCGGTGACGAAGTTGTTCGCGATGTCGACGGCCAGGTCGCGCAGTTCGACGACCTGGACGTCGACCGCGTACTCCTGCTCGGCCAGCCGGTACCGGGCGGCCTGGACGAGCCGGTCGGTGAGCAGCCGGGTGGAGGAGGGGGAGCTGAGGCCGGCGGAGACCGCGACCAGCTTCAGGGTCTGCATGGCTTACGACTCCTTCGTGTTCGCGGCGATGACGGCGGGGTGGAGCGGCGCGGTGGCGGGGACGCCGGCCGGGCGCAGGTTCTCGAACTCCTTGCGCAGCACCGGGACGACCTCCTCGCCGAGGATGTCGAGCTGCTCCAGGACCGTCTTGAGGGGCAGTCCCGCGTGGTCGACCAGGAACAGCTGGCGCTGGTAGTCGCCCACGTAGTCGCGGAAGGACAGGGTGCGCTCGATGACCTCCTGCGGTGAGCCGACGGTCAGCGGGGTCTCGCGGGAGAACTCCTCCAGGGAGGGGCCGTGGCCGTAGACCGGCGCGTTGTCGAAGTACGGGCGGAAGTCCCGTACCGCGTCCTGCGAGTTCTTCCGCATGAAGACCTGGCCGCCGAGGCCGACGATCGCCTGCTCGGGGGTGCCGTGGCCGTAGTGGGCGTACCGCTGGCGGTAGAGGCGGACCATCTTCTCGGTGTGCTGCTTGGGCCAGAAGATGTGGTTCGCGAAGAAGCCGTCACCGTAGTAGGCCGCCTGCTCGGCTATCTCCGCGGAGCGGATGGAGCCGTGCCAGACGAACGGCGGGACGCCGTCGAGCGGGCGCGGAGTGGAGGTGAAGCCCTGGAGAGCGCTGCGGAACTTGCCCTCCCAGTCGACCACGTCCTCCCTCCACAGCTTGTGGAGGAGCGCGTAGTGCTCGATGGCGAGCGGGATGCCCTGCCGGATGTCCTGGCCGAACCACGGGTAGACGGGGCCGGTGTTGCCGCGGCCCATCATCAGGTCCACGCGGCCGTCGGCGAGGTGCTGGAGGGTCGCGTAGTCCTCGGCGATCTTCACCGGGTCGTTGGTGGTGATCAGCGTCGTGGACGTGGAGAGGATCAGGTTCTCCGTGCGGGCGGCGATGTGCCCGAGGAGGGTGGTGGGGGAGGAGGGCACGAACGGCGGGTTGTGGTGTTCACCGGTCGCGAAGACGTCCAGCCCGACTTCCTCGGCCTTGAGCGCGATGGCGACGGTGTTCTTGATCCGCTCGTGCTCGGTGGGGGTACGGCCGGTGGTGGGGTCGGTCGTCACGTCGCCGACGGTGAAGATCCCGAACTGCATCGTGCTCACCTCTCGCATGCCTGGTGCCTCGCGGCTAGTGGTTGAAGCTTAAACTATCCCGCTCAACGGTGCCACCCCTCCGTCTATTCCGGTGCCACCCCTTCGTCTGTTCCGGTGCCATCCCTTGGTCTGTTCCGGCCCGTACCGAGCGCGCCCCGGCCCGTACCCTGGAGCGCATGACCGACCTGGAGCGCTGGAAAGAGCGCGGAGTGATGCTCCGCGTCTTCGTCTACGTCTTCGCGACGCACGCGTTCGCCGGCTTCGTCTGGATCCTGTTCTACGTGGGGCAGCACGCCGAGAAGTAGCGGCCCGCCCGACGCCGACGAGGCCGCCCGAGTGGGACCCGCCACGTACCGCCGGAAAACGGCCCTCACGTAAAGTCACGCAGGTGAACGGTGCGATAGCGGTCGTCGGAATCGGCGCGGACGGCTGGGACGGGCTCCCCGAGGGTTCCCGCCGCGTCCTGCGCGACGCCGAGGTCCTGATCGGCGCCCCCCGTCAGCTCGACCTGCTGCCCGGCGACGACTGCCCCGGCGAGCGGATCACCTGGCCCTCCCCGCTCCGCCCGGCCGTCCCCGGACTGCTCGCCGCCCACCAGGGCCGGACCATCGCGGTCCTCGCCAGCGGTGACCCGTCCTTCTACGGCATCGGCCGCACCCTCGCCGAAAGCGTCGGCGCCGACCGCCTCCGGATCCACCCGCACCCCTCCTCCGTCTCGTACGCCTCCGCCCGCCTCGGCTGGCCCCTGGAGGCCGTCGAGACCGTCTCGCTCGTCGCCCGGCCGCTCGCCGCGCTGTCCGCCGCGCTCCACCCGGGGCGCAGGCTCCTCGTCCTCGGCGAAGGCCCCGAGACCCCCGCCCGGGTCGCGGCCCTGCTCCGGGAGACCGGCTGGGGCGGCACCCGCGTCCGGGTCCTCGAACAGCTCGGCGGGCCCCGTGAGCGGCTCCTCGACGCGACCGCCGCCGACTGGCCGTACGAGCGGACCGACGCGCTCCATGTCCTCGCGCTCGACTGCGTACGGGACCCGGACGCGCTCCGGCTCGGCGCCGTGCCCGGACTGCCGGACGAGGCGTACGAACACGACGGGCAGCTCACCAAGCGGTACGTACGGGCCGCCACGCTCGCCGCCCTCGCGCCCGCGCCCGGCGAACTCCTCTGGGACATCGGCGGCGGCTCCGGCTCCATCGGCATCGAATGGATGCGGACGCACCGCTCCTGCCGGGCGCTCGCGGTCGAGAAGTCACCGGAACGCGCGGCGCGGATCGAGCGGAACGCCGACGCCCTCGGCGTCCCCGGCCTGCGGGTGGTCACGGGCCCGGCGCCCGCCGCCCTCACCGGCCTGGACGCCCCCGACGCGATCTTCATCGGTGGCGGCCTCACCGCACCCGGCCTCCTCGACGCCTGCTGGGACGCGCTCCCGGCCGGCGGCCGGCTCGTCGCCAACACCGTGACGCTGGAATCCGAGGCGCTGCTCGCCGACCGCTACCGCCGCCACGGCGGCGAACTGATCCGGCTCGCCGTCGCCGCCGCGGTCCCCGTCGGCGGCTTCACCGGCTGGCGCCAGGCGATGCCGGTCACCCAGTGGTCCGTCACCAAGGAAGAGGAAGCATGACCGTCTACTTCATCGGCGCGGGCCCCGGCGCGGCCGACCTGATCACCGTGCGCGGCGCGCGGACGCTCGCGAAGTGCGGGGTCTGCCTGTACGCCGGTTCCCTCGTCCCCGTCGAGTTGCTCGCCGAGTGCCCGCCGGACGCGAAGCTCGTCGACACGGCGCGGATGGACCTGGACGGGATCGTCGCCGAGATCGCCGCCGCCCACGAGGCAGGGCAGGACGTGGCCCGGCTGCACTCGGGCGACCCGTCGGTGTTCAGCGCGATGGCCGAGCAGATGCGACGCCTGGACGCCGCGGGCATCCCGTACGAGGTCGTCCCCGGCGTCCCGGCCTTCGCCGCGGCCGCTGCCGCGCTGAAGCGGGAGCTGACCGTCCCGACGGTCGGCCAGACCGTCATCCTCACCCGCATCGCGCAGCAGGCCACGCCCATGCCGGAGGGCGAGGACCTGGCGACCCTGGGCCGCAGCGGCGCGCTGCTCGTCCTCCACCTGGCCGCCCGTTATGTGGACCGGGTCGTCGGGGAACTCGTCCCCCACTACGGCGCGGACTGCCCGGCCGCGGTCGTCGCCATGGCCAGCCGCCCCGACGAGATCGTGCTGCGGGGCACCCTGGCGGACATCGCGGCCCAGCTGAAGGAGGCCGGCATCACGAAGACGGCCGTCATCCTGGTCGGCCGCACGCTCGCGGCCTCGGAGTTCCGCGACAGCCACCTGTACGACCCGGCGCGCGACCGGCACATCTGCTGATCTCCGTCTGCGCACGCGCCGGGGCCCCGGGGAGTCCGATCCCCGGGGCCCCGGCGCGTGGACGTCGGGTGTTCCGACGTCGGGCGCCGTACGTCAGCGCCGTACGTCGGGCGCCGTAAGCCAGGCGCCGTACATCAGGCGTTCGGCCGCTTGCCGTGATTGGCGTTCTTCTTCTTGCGGGCGCGCCTCTTGTTGCCTCGCTTGGCCATGGGGCTCCCTCTCGCTCGGGGGGTATGTGCTGGTAAGCCTAGGTTCGTGACCGGGGGGCCGCATGTCGGCCGTCAGTGGCGTGCGGTCTCATGGAGGGGTGACTGTCTACGACGTGGCCCGGGCGCTGCCGGGTATCGAGGAACTGCGCGACCACAGCCGGGGGCTCGCGATGGTGGAGGCCGTGCTCTGCCCGGAGTGGGAGAGCCGGTACTACTCCTTCGACGCCCACTGGTCGGAGCGCGAGCAGCTGGCGTCGATGAAGGACGGTTCGGGCGGCGAGTACACGATCGTCCTCTCGCCGGCGGGGGCTTTCGCGCGGGCCTTCGACCACGAGTCGCCGATGAGCCCGTTCGGGCCGCTCGCGGACGGGCAGACCTGGCCCGGGGTGATCGACGGGGTCCCGGAGGCGTTCCGGGAGTACCTGACGGAGCCCGCGTTCACCGACGAGGACGGGGTCCACGTGACGACCGCCTGCCTGTGGCGCGAGCCCGCGGACACGGCCTGGCACACGGGCCCGGTGGAGTTCACGGACCTGGAGGACGGCGAGGACCCGGACGGCTCCGGGCGTCTCTTCCACCTGCTGACGGACCGCTCGGCGGAGGCGTACGCGGAGTGGGCTTCGGACTACTACGAGCGCCCGGTCGACATCGAGGCGGTTCGCCACCTCCTCGCCCTGCGCCCGCTGACGGCCGAGGTCGTCGCCGCCCTCAACCCCGAGGTGACGCTCGCGGACCTCGCCGAGGACGTGACCGAGATCGGCTACCCGACGGCCTGACCGCGGACAGGAGGCGGCCGCGGCGCCGCGGCTACGCGCCCGGCCCCGCCGCCTCCGACCGGCCCACCACCGTCCCCGCCCGGTCGATGCAGATCACGTCCACCGCCACCGGAGCGCCCCGCAGGACCGCGAGGGACTCGTCGCGGGCGCGGGCGGCGACGAGGTCGCCGAGGGGCACGCCGGCGGCCTCGCAGAGGCGGAGCGCGGCGAGGCCCGTGTTGGCTTCGGCGATCTCCGCGGCGAGGGCCTCGGAGGCGCCGCCGGTGCGGGCCAGGTCGGCGAGGAAGCCCTTGTCGACCTGGGAGCGGGCCGAGTGGAGGTCCAGATGGCCGGCGGCCAGCTTGGAGAGCTTCGCGAAGCCGCCGCAGATCGTGAGGCGGTCGACCGGGTGGCGGCGGATGTACTTGAGGACCGCGCCCGCGAAGTCGCCCATGTCGAGGAGTGCGATCTCCGGCAGGTCGTAGAGGGTGGAGACGGTCCGCTCGGACGTCGATCCCGTGCAGCCCGCCACATGCGTCAGACCGCCCGCGCGGGCCACGTCCACACCCCGGCGGATCGAGTCGATCCACGCCGAGCACGAGTACGGGACCACGACACCCGTCGTGCCGAGGATCGACAGGCCGCCCAGGATGCCGATCCGGGGGTTCCAGGTGGAGCGGGCGATCTCGGCTCCGTTGTCGACGGAGACGGTGATCTCGACGTCGCCGCTCCCGCCGTGCCGGGCCGCGACCTCCGCCACGTGCTCCCGCATCAGCTGCCGGGGCACCGGGTTGATCGCCGGCTCGCCGACCTCCAGGGGAAGCCCCGGCAGGGTGACCGTGCCGACGCCCTCGCCCGCCCGGAAGACGACGCCGGAGCCGGCCGGCAGGAGCCGTACCGTCGAGCGGATCACGGCCCCGTGCGTGACGTCCGGGTCGTCACCCGCGTCCTTGGTCACGGCGGCCATGGCCGTACCGGCGTCGAGGGACTCCGCCGTCAGCGCGAAGGACGGGGTCTGGCCCTTCGGCAGCGTGATGGTCACCGGGTCCGGGAAGTCGCCGGTCAGGAGCGCCGTGTACGCGGCCGTCGTGGCCGCCGTCGCGCAGGCACCCGTGGTCCAGCCCGGGCGGAGACCGGTGTGCTTGAGTTGGGCCTCACGCCCGCCGCCTGAAGTCACGAAGAGGCTCCTGTGCACATACTCATTCTCGGGGGGACCACCGAGGCCCGCGCCCTCGCGGGCCTGCTGCACGGCCGGGCCCGGGTCACCAGCTCCCTCGCGGGACGGGTGGCGAGTCCCCGGCTGCCCGAGGGCGAGGTCCGGATCGGCGGGTTCGGGGGCGTCGACGGGCTCGTGGAGTGGATCGGCGCGCACGCCGTGGACGCGGTCATCGACGCCACGCATCCCTTCGCCGAGCGGATCAGCTTCAACGCGGCCCGGGCGGCCGCCACCGCCCATGTTCCCCTGCTCGCGCTGCGCCGCCCCGGCTGGGTCCCGGGGGACGGCGACGACTGGCGCTCCGTGGCGTCCCTGGAGGAGGCGGCCGGGGCCCTGGACGGCCTCGGCGACCGGGTCTTCCTGACCACGGGCCGGATGGGCCTCGCGGCCTTCGCGGACCGCCCGGAGTGGTTCCTGGTCCGCTCGGTGGACGCCCCGGACGCCCCGATGCCGGCCCGCACCGAGGTCCTCCTCGACCGGGGCCCGTTCACCCTGGACGGCGAACGGGAGATCCTCGCCCGCCACCGGATCGACGTCCTGGTGACGAAGGACAGCGGCGGCGCGGCGACCGCCCCGAAACTGACCGCGGCCCGCGAGGCGGGCCTCCCGGTCGTCGTCGTCCGCCGCCCCCCGGTCCCGGAGGGCGTCCCGGTGGCGGCGACGCCGGAAGAAGCGGCGGCCTGGGTGCAGTTGCGCAACGCCGTCGGCCCCACCGGAGTGCCGTTCTCCCCGGACGGCGGGACAGTCCGCGTCGATTGCCCGGGCGACTAGGGTCTCGGCACCTTCCTCCGCCAGTGGGCCCGCTGTCGGTCACCCGTCAGCAGGCCCCGTCGCGCCTACCCGTAGCGGCGCGGCGTCCACGTGATCGTCCGGCCGTCGGCCCGCTCCACCGCACGCGTCTGCGAGGAGCCGATGAGCAGCAGGGTGCGCATGTCGACCTCGGAGGGCTCCAGGGCCTTCAGAGTCACCACCCGGACCGACTGCTCGGGGCCGCCGACATCACGGGCGACGACCACCGGGGTCTCGGGCGACCGGAGTTCGAGCAGGAGGTCGCGGGCGGCGGCCACCTGGTGGGTACGGGACTTCGATCCCGGGTTGTAGAGCGCGAGGACCAGGTCGGCGGCGGCCGCGGCGCGCAGCCGGGCCTCGATGACGTCCCAGGGCTTGAGCCGGTCGGAGAGCGAGATGGTCGCGTAGTCGTGGCCGAGGGGGGCGCCCGCGGCGGCGGCGGCCGCGTTGGCGGCGGTCACCCCGGGGAGGACCCGTACGGGCACGTCCGCGTACTCCGGCTCGCAGGCGACCTCCAGGACGGCCGTGGCCATCGCGAAGACGCCCGGGTCGCCGCCGGAGACGACCGCGACCCGGTGGCCGCGGCGGGCCAGGTCGAGGGCGAACTCGGCACGCTCGGACTCGACCTTGTTGTCGGAGCCGTGCCGGATCTGCCCGGGGCGGAGCACCGGCACCCGGTCCAGGTAGGTGGTGTAGCCGACGAGGACGTCCGCGTTGACGAGCGCGCCGCGCGATTCGGGGGTGAGCCAGGGCGCGCCGGCCGGTCCGGTGCCGACGACGACGACCTCGCCCCGCTCGCGTACGGCGGGTTCCCGGTCGATGCGGGAGGGCAGCACGGCGACGGAGAAGTACGGGACGGACGCGGGGTCGACGTCCACGAGGTCCCCGGTCCGCTCGCCCGCCATGAACGCGCGCTCCACGTACCGGGCGTCGTCGAGCCGCCCGGCCCGCTCCAGGGCCCGCTTCACGGCGGGGAAGGTGCGGCCGAGCTTCATCACGACCGCCGAGTCGGTGCCCGCGAGGCGGGCCGTCAGCTCGTCCTCCGGCAGGGTGCCGGGGATGATCGTGAGGACCTCCTCCGCCTCGCACAGCGGCTCACCGAGCCGGGCCGCGGCGGCGGACACCGAGGTGACACCGGGGATGACGGTGGTGTCGTAGCGGTCCGCGAGCCGCTTGTGCATGTGCTGGTACGAGCCGTAGAACAGCGGGTCGCCCTCGGCGAGGACGGCGACCGTGCGGCCGGCGTCGAGGTGCGCGGCGAGGCGGGCCGAGGCCTCCTCGTAGAAGTCGTCGAGCGCGCCCCGGTAGCCGCCGGGGTGGTCCGTGGTCTCCACCGTGAGCGGGTACATCAGCCGCTCCTCGATGTGGTCCGCACGGAGGTGCTCGGCGGCGATCGAGCGGGCGATGGAACGGCCGTGGCGGGCCGAGTGGTACGCGATGACGTCGGCGGCGGCGATGGCCTTCACGGCGGCCACCGTCATCAGGTTCGGGTCGCCGGGGCCGAGCCCGACGCCGTAGAGCTTGCCCTTCACGGCCTCTGTTCCGGTCTCGCTCATGCCTGGATCTCCGCTTCGTGGGCGATCGCGTTGATGGCGGCGGCCGTCATCGCGCTGCCGCCGCGCCGGCCCCGTACGACGAGGTAGTCGAGGCCCAGCTGCTGCGCGGCCAGGGCCTCCTTGGACTCGGCGGCGCCGATGAAGCCGACCGGTATGCCGAGGACGGCGGCGGGCTTTCCGGCCCCGTCCGCGACCATCTGCAGGAGGTGGAAGAGGGCGGTCGGCGCGTTGCCGATGGCGACGACGGACCCTTCGAGGCGGTCCCGCCACAGTTCGAGGGCGGCGGCGGAGCGGGTGGTGCCGAGGTCGGCGGCGAGCGCCGGCACGGACGGGTCGGAGAGGGTGCAGATCACCTCGTTGTCGGCGGGCAGCCGACGCCTGGTGACACCGCTCGCGACCATCTGGGCGTCGCAGAGGACCGGCGCACCGGCGCGGAGCGCGGCGCGGGCGTTCGCGACGACCCCGGGGGAGTACGCGATGTCCTGGACGAGGTCGGTCATGCCGCAGGCGTGGATCATCCGGACCGCCACCTGGGCGACGTCGGCGGGCAGGCCCGCCAGATCCGCCTCGGCGCGGATCGTGGCAAAGGACTGGCGGTAGATCTCCGCCCCGTCCTTCTCGTAGTCGAACATCCTGTTGCTCTCGCTCATCTCGTCGTGCGGGCCGTGGTCACGGCTTCGGGCAGGGCGGTTCGGGGGGTGGGGACGCCGTCCACCAGGTAGTCGCCGCCGGCGGTGGCGAGGACGTCGGTCCAGTCGCCGTGCGGGTGTCCGCAGCGGCGCTCGCAGCCGGAGAAGTGCACGGGGAGGCCGGGGCCGTGCCCGTGCCCGTGGCCGGGTGCGGGGCGCGGGGCCGCGTCCGCGCGGACGTCGGCGAGGGACTTGGCGCAGCCTGGCCGCCCGGTGCAGGCGGTGACACCGGCCCAGGGGGAGTCGGGACGGGTGATCAGGCCGTGTGCGTCGAGGGCGGGCAGCCGGTCGGCGCCGGCCCCGACCACGACGACGCCGCGCCACGGCGTGAGCCGCACCTCTTCGGCGGGGAGCAGTGCCCGGAGCTGGGCGGCGGTGAGACGGCCGAGGGGCGCGAGCACGGAGAGGGCGGTGGGGCCCAGGACGCCGGGGGAGGGGGGATAGCCGTGGGGGAGTACGGGTGTGTGGACGGGCTCCGCCGTCACCCCCGACTCCGCCACGTCCACCTCGTACCCCTCCGGGAGTTCCCGGACCCGCCAGGCCCCGGTTCCGGCCTTCCGCGCCGTGGTGAGGAACCCGCCCGCCACAGCCAGGGCCGCGCCGGGCGCGTCGGAGCCGGAGAGCCGGACGGCCCGCCCGCCGACGTGCAGTTCCGCCTCTCCGGACGTCACTGCGACCAAGGTCACATCCCCGCCGAGGCCGGCCACGTCACCGCGTCCGTCGTCGAGGACGAAGAGGAATCGGCCGGAAAGCGCCGCCGCCCAGGGCGCGGCGCACAGCAGCGCGTCCAGCTCGCGGGCCCACAACTGCACGTCGGAGGTGCCGAGTCCGTCGAGGCCGGCGGCCGGGGAGGCGACGATGTTGCGGACGCGCTCGTGCGTGGGGGAGGGCAGCAGGCCCGCCTCGGCGAGGAGCGCCGCCAGCTCGGCCCCGCAGCCCTCGGAGAGGCCGCGCAGCTCCGCGTTGCCGCGCGAGGTGATGCTGAGCCGTCCGTCGCCCAGGGTCTCCGCCGCGTCCGCCAGGAGCTCTACCTGACGGGACGTCAAGCGGCCTCCGGGCAGGCGGAGTCGGGCGAGGCGGCCGTCGTCGGCGGAGTGCAGGCGCAGCGCCCCGGGGCACGCGTCGCCACGGTCCCGTATGCGAGGTTCGCCCGGGTCGGGCGGCGGGGGCGGGGTGGGCGGCATGGCGGCGAGCATACCGACGGGCCACCGGGCGGCCACCGGGTGCGATCCGGCCGACGCGGTGGCCGACGCCACGGCTGACCCGGGGGCCGACGCCACGGCTGACCCGGGGGCCGACGCGATGGCCGGCCCTCGGTCGGGGCCTGACGGCCCGCGGCCGGAAGGGGGTCGGCCCGCGGCCGGACGCCGGTCTGCCCGGACCCGGAAGCCGACCTGCCCGGAGCCGTCGGCGGGCCCGGCGCACGATCCCGCCCGCAGTGTGATCCGGCCGACTGCGCCACCCGACCCGGCCCGTCGGCCGCACGATCTACTATGCAGACGGCATGGGGTCCCAGGACCCCGGGGAGGAAGCCCGGTGAGAATCCGGCGCGGTCCCGCCACTGTGAGCCGGCCCGGACTGTGCGTCTGCACGATCCAGGGACGGTGAGTCAGGAACTCCCGCCGTCCATACGACCACCCGGGGCGCGGACAACCCCGAGGAAGGCCTGCGCTCGCCATGCTTCTGCTGCTGTCGCACTCCGACACCGACCTGCTCAGCGCCCGCGCGGCCGGCGGCCCGGTGGAGTACCGCTTCGCCAACCCCGCCCGCCTTCCCCTCGCCGACCTGGCCGGCCTGCTGGCCGAGGCCGAGCTGGTCGTCGTACGGCTCCTCGGCGGCCTCCGTTCCTGGGAGGAGGGCCTCGACGCGGTCCGAGCCGCCGGAAAGCCGATGGTGGTCCTCAGCGGCGAACAGGCCCCCGACGCACAGCTGATGGAGGCGTCCACCGTCCCCGTCGGCGTCGCCACCGAGGCGCACGCCTACCTCGCGCACGGCGGCCCCGCGAACCTGGAACAGCTGGCCCGCTTCCTCTCCGACACCGTCCTGCTCACCGGTCACGGCTTCGAGTCCCCGGCGGCCGCCCCCACCTGGGGCCCGCTGGAGCGCACCCCCCGGACGACCGACGGCCCGACGATCGCGGTGCTCTACTACCGCGCCCACCACATGAGCGGGAACACCGCCTTCGTCGACTCGCTGTGCGAGGCGATCGAGGACGCCGGCGCCCAGGCCCTCCCGCTGTACGTGGCATCCCTGCGCGCCCCCGAGCCGGAGCTGCTCGACCGCCTCCGTACCGCCGACGCGATCGTCACCACCGTCCTCGCGGCGGGCGGCACCAAGCCCGCCGAGGCGCAGGCAGGCGGCGACGAGGAGGCCTGGGACGCGGGCGCGCTGGCCGCGCTCGACGTGCCGATCCTGCAGGCCCTCTGCCTGACCGGTTCGCGCGCCGCCTGGGAGGAGAACGACGAGGGTCTCTCCCCGCTGGACGCCGCCAGCCAGGTCGCCGTTCCCGAGTTCGACGGCCGGCTCATCACCGTGCCGTTCTCCTTCAAGGAGATCGACGAGGACGGTCTGCCCGCGTACGTCGCCGACGCCGAGCGCGCGGCCCGCGTCGCCGGGATCGCCGTCCGGCACGCCCGGCTCCGGCACATCCCGAACGCCGAGAAGAGGCTGGCGCTCGTCCTCTCCGCGTACCCGACGAAGCACTCCCGCATCGGCAACGCCGTCGGCCTGGACACCCCCGCCTCCGCCGTCTCGCTGCTGCGCCGACTGATCGCCGAGGGGTACGACTTCGGCCCCGAGGCCGACCTTCCCGGCCTCGTCTCCGGCGACGGCGACGAGCTGATCTACGCCCTCATCGAGGCCGGCGGCCACGACCAGGACTGGCTGACGGAGGAGCAGCTCGCCAAGAACCCGGTCCGCATCCCGGCCGCCGACTACAAGCGCTGGTACGCGACGCTCCCCGAGGAGCTGCGCACCCACGTCGAGGAGCACTGGGGCCCGGCGCCCGGCGAGATGTTCCTGGACCGGTCGCGCAACCCGGAGGGCGACATCGTCCTCGCGGCCCTGCGCCGCGGGAACCTGCTGATCCTCATCCAGCCGCCGCGCGGCTTCGGCGAGAACCCGATCGCGATCTACCACGACCCCGATCTCCCGCCGTCCCACCACTACCTGGCCGCCTACCGCTGGATCGCCGCCCGCGCCGAGGACGGCGGGTTCGGCGCCGATGCCATGGTCCACCTGGGCAAGCACGGCAACCTGGAGTGGCTGCCCGGCAAGAACGCCGGTCTGTCCGCCGCCTGCGGCCCCGACGCGGCCCTCGGCGACATCCCGCTGATCTACCCGTTCCTGGTCAACGACCCGGGCGAGGGCACCCAGGCCAAGCGCCGCGTGCACGCCACGCTCGTCGACCACCTGGTGCCGCCGATGGCCCGCGCCGACTCGTACGGCGACATCGCGCGCCTGGAGCAGCTGCTCGACGAGTACGCGCAGATCTCCTCCATGGACCCGGCGAAGCTGCCCGCGATCCGCGCCCAGATCTGGACGCTCATCCAGGCCGCCAAGCTCGACCACGACCTGGGCCTGCAGCAGCGCCCCGAGGACGACGGCTTCGACGACTTCCTGCTGCACGTCGACGGCTGGCTGTGCGAGGTCAAGGACGCCCAGATCCGCGACGGTCTGCACGTCCTCGGCGGCGCCCCGGAGGGTGAGGCCCGGGTCAACCTGGTCCTCTCGATCCTGCGCGCCCGCCAGATCTGGGGCGGCACGCAGGCGCTGCCCGGTCTGCGCGAGGCTCTCGGTCTCGACGAGTCGGCGGCGACCCGCACGACCGCCGACGAGGCGGAGGCGAAGGCCCGCGAGCTGGTCGAGGGCATGGAGGCGGCGGGCTGGTCCGTGGACGCGATCGCGGCCGTGGCCGCCGCGTACGGCTCCGAGGTGCACGCCGTGCTGCGCTTCGCCTGCGAGCAGGTCGTGCCGCGCCTGGCCGGCACCACCGACGAGCTCACCCACGCCGTGCACGCCCTGAACGGCGGCTTCGTCCCGGCCGGACCCTCCGGTTCGCCGCTGCGCGGCCTGGTCAACGTCCTGCCGACCGGCCGGAACTTCTACTCCGTCGACCCGAAGGCCGTGCCGTCCCGGCTCGCCTGGGAGACCGGGCAGGCGCTCGCCGACTCCCTCCTGGAGCGCTACCGCACCGACAACGGCGAGTGGCCGACGTCCGTCGGCCTCTCCCTGTGGGGCACCAGCGCGATGCGCACCGCCGGCGACGACGTCGCCGAGGCGCTCGCCCTGCTCGGCGTCCGCCCGCTGTGGGACGAGGCCTCGCGCCGGGTGAACGGCCTGGAGCCGATCCCGCTCGCCGAGCTGGGCCGCCCGCGCGTCGACGTCACCCTGCGCATCTCGGGCTTCTTCCGCGACGCGTTCCCGCACGTCATCGGCCTCCTCGACGACGCCGTCCGGCTCGTCGCGGGCCTTGAGGGCGAGTCCGCCGAGGAGAACTACGTCCGGGCGCACGCCCAGGCCGACCTCGCCGAGCACGGCGACGAGCGGCGCGCCACGACCCGCATCTTCGGCTCCCGGCCGGGCACGTACGGTGCGGGCATCCTCCAGCTGATCGACTCGCGCGACTGGCGTACGGACGCGGACCTCGCCGAGGTGTACACGGTGTGGGGCGGCTACGCGTACGGCCGCGGGCTCGAAGGCCGCCCGGCGCGCGCCGAGATGGAGACGGCGTACAAGCGGATCGCGGTGGCCGCGAAGAACACCGACACCCGCGAGCACGACATCGCCGACTCCGACGACTACTTCCAGTACCACGGCGGCATGGTGGCGACCGTCCGCGCGCTCAAGGGCACGGCCCCCGAGGCGTACATCGGCGACTCCACCCGCCCCGAGACCGTCCGCACCCGGACGCTCGTCGAGGAGACCTCCCGGGTCTTCCGCGCCCGCGTGGTCAACCCGCGCTGGATCGAGGCGATGCGCCGCCACGGCTACAAGGGCGCGTTCGAGCTGGCGGCGACCGTCGACTACCTCTTCGGGTACGACGCCACGACCGGCGTCGTCGCCGACTGGATGTACGACAAGCTCACCCAGGAGTACGTCCTCGACCCGGAGAACCAGGCCTTCCTGAAGGAGGCCAACCCCTGGGCCCTGCACGGCATCGCGGAGCGGCTCCTCGAAGCCGAGTCGCGCGGCATGTGGGAGAAGCCGGACCCCGAGACCCTGGCCGCCCTGCGCCAGGTGTTCCTGGAGACCGAGGGCGACCTCGAAGGGGCGGCGGACTCCTCCGACGAGGACTAACTCCTCACCAGGGTGGGGGTCGGTGCCAGTTCGAGGCGGCGGCCCCGGAAGCCCTCCCTGAGGCGCCGGTCGTGGGTGACCACGACCAGCGTGCCCGGGTAGTGCGCGAGCGCGGCCTCGATCTCCTCCACGAGCGCCGGGGCCAGATGGTTGGTCGGCTCGTCGAGGAGGAGCAGATCGGCCGGTTCGGTGACGAGGCGCGCCAGTTCCAGTTTCCGGCGCTGTCCTGTCGACAGATACCGGACCGGGGTTGTCAGGTCCCCGGCGGAGAAGAGACCGAGGGCGAGCAGTTCGCCCGTGCGGTCCGCTCCGAAGGCCTCGCCCACCGTACGGGGGTCGGTGGGTGGGGCCGTCTCCTGACGGAGCGTTCCCACCCGGGCGGGCACCTTCACCGTGCCCGCGTCCGGGGCGAGTTCACCCGCGAGCACTTTCAGCAGGGTGCTCTTCCCCGCGCCGTTCGGGCCGGTGACCAGGAGCCGCTCACCCGCGTCGAGGTGGAGGGCGTCGAGCCGGAGCCGGCCGTCCACGCGGATGCCGGCGAGGTCGACGGGCGCGCCTTCCCCGCTGATCTCCGCCCGGAACCGGAGCGGCTCCGGCGGTGCCGGTACCGGGTCGGTGGTCAGCCGGGCGAGCCGCTCGCGGGCGGCCCGGATCCGGCTCATCGCCCCGTGCGCCCGTGACCGGGCCCGGAAGGCCCCCGCCCCGCTGAACGCCGCCGGGGCCTTGCGCGGGATCGCCGAGAAGCGGTCGATGTGGGTGTCCGCGAGGGCCCTGTACCGGGCGAGTTCGGCTTTCCACTCCTCGTACTCCCGCTGCCTTCGGGCTCGTTCGGCGGCGCGTCCGGCGAGGTAGCCGGCGTAGCCGTTGCCGTAGCGGCGGACGGTGTGGCGGTCCTCGTCGACCTCCAGGACGGCGGTGGTGACCCGGTCGAGGAAGACCCGGTCGTGGGAGACGACGACGACCGTGCCCCGGTGGGCGCGCAGCCGCTCCTCAAGCCAGGCCACGGCCTCGTCGTCGAGGTCGTTGGTCGGCTCGTCGAGCAGCAGCAGTTCGGGTGCGGCCGACAGGACGGCGGCGAGGGCGAGCCGGGAACGCTGCCCGCCCGACAGGGTGCCGAGCGGCCGGGCGCGGTCGAGCGGGCCGGGTTCGCCGAGCCGTCGGAGGGTGGTCTCGACCCGCCGGTCGGCCCCGGCGCCGCCCCGGGCCTCGTAGACGGCGAGCAGCTCCGCGTACCCGGCGAGGTCACCGGTCACGGCGAGGTCCGCCTCGGCTGCCCGGATCGCCCGCTCCAGCTCCCGCACTTCAGCGAGCGCGTGGTCGACGGCGTCACCGACGGTCGCGGTCGCGGGCAGGTCCAGGGTCTGGGCGAGGTGGCCGAGGCCGCCGGGGGTGTCGACGGTCACCGTGCCGTTGTCGGGGGTCTCCAGACCGGCGAGGAGCCGGAGGAGGGTGGACTTCCCGGAGCCGTTGTCGCCGACGACGCCGAGGCGCTCGCCGGGGCGGACGGTGAGGATGACCCGGTCGAGCACGGTCCGGTGGTGGACGTGCCGGTCGTCGTAGCGCTTGCTGACCTCGGTGAGTTGGGCACGGAACAAGGGCGGCTCCTGGCGTCGGCGACAAGGCAATCGTGATACGAGACGTCTCGTCTCGCTTCATCGAAGGTACGTCACAGTGAGGCCGTTGGCAAGACGCTGCGTCTCGTTCGGCTCTTCCGGTCGACCGGCCCGGTCGGGCTCAGGCGGAGATCGTGCGGAGCGTCAGCGCGGCTATCGCGAGCAGGGTGAGGACCACGACCGGTGCGATCTCGTAGTCCTTGGCCCGCAGGTGGGTGATCAGGGCGCCGATGAAGTAGAGGGCCACGCCGATCGCCGCCGCCCCGCCCAGTGCCGGCACGGCGAGCCCCGCGAGCAGGCCGAGCGCGCCCGCCGCCTTCAGGCTCGCCAGTCTCGGCAGCCAGGAATCCGGCACGTCCAGCTTGGTCATGCTGCCGACGATCCGCGGGTTGCGCGTGAAGGTCAGGAAGGCGGAGGCGGAGAGCGCGAAGGCGAGCAGCGCCGCGACGACGACATAACCGATGAACATGGACGTACTCCAATGATCCGAGAGCTTCAATCGTTGAACTGTATCAACGATTTCCATCACTCCACAATAGGGTTGTTGCTACGGTGGACGACATGGCAGCTCTCCCGACCGACCGCCTCGGCTTCCTCCTCTCCTTCCGTGGGGAGCTCACCGGCGCGCGCATCCGCGCGGCCCTGGGCGTCGCCGGACTGCACCCGAGGAACGCGATGACGCTGATGCGGCTCGCCCCCGGGTCCATGAGTCAGCGGGAGCTGGCCGCCGCCATGGAGGTCGACCCCAGTCAACTGGTGGCGATTCTCAATGAGTTGGAGTCGGATGGGCTCGCCGAGCGGCGCCGCGACCCGGCCGACCGGCGCCGTCACATCGTGGAGATCACCGAGGCGGGCGCGGTGGCGCTCGAACGGGTCGACGCGGCGGTGAGCGCGGCGGAGCGCGAACTCTTCGGTGACCTCACCGAAGCCGAACAGACCTTGCTGCGCGGGTTGTTGGGCCGCGTCGTGGTGGACCCCGCCGAGCACGACTGCGACGGCGGGTAAGGGCGGCTGGCAAGGACGGCGGGTAAGGGCGCCGGGTGAAGGATCCGGGTGAAGGATCCGGGAAAAGGGTGCTCGAAGGGGCGCTCGCGACCGATGAGTTCCGGTGGGGTCGGGGGTCTACCCCCATGAAGCGCCCACCACCGAGGAGACATCACCATGGCCGAGACCGACACCCGCACCCTGGTCACTGCCGGCGCGACCCTGCGCTACGACGTTCGCCCCGGCACCGGGACCGACGAGCGTCCCCTGCTGCTGATCGGCTCCCCGATGGACGCGAGCGGCTTCACCACGCTCGCCTCCCACTTCGCCGACCGGACCGTCGTCACGTACGACCCGCGCGGAGTGGCCCGCAGCGAGCGCACCGACGGTGCGACCGAGACGCTCCCCGAGGAGCACGCCGACGACCTGGCCCGGCTGATCGAGGCACTCGGCGTCGGCCCCGTGGACGTCTTCGCGAGCAGCGGCGGCGCCGTCAACGCCCTCGCCCTGGTGGCCCGGCGCGGCGACCTGGTGCACACCCTCGTCGCGCACGAGCCCCCGACGGCCCAGGTCGTCCCGGACCGGGAGGCGGCCCTGGGGGTCTGCGCCGACGTCCACGCGACCTATCTGCGGGAGGGCTGGGGACCCGCGATGGCCAAGTTCCTCGCGCTGACCGGCCGCAAGGGCGAGTTCCCGGCGAACTGGGCCGAGGAGCCCGCGCCCTCCCCGGCCGCGTTCGGCCTGCCGGCCGAGGACGACGGCTCGCGCGGCGACCCGCTGCTCGGCCAGAACATGCGCGGCTGCACCTCCTACGTCCCCGACTTCACCGCCCTGCGCGCCGCGCCGACCCGGATCGCCGTCGCCGCGGGCAAGGAGTCCGAGGGGACGTTCGCCGCCCGTGCGGCGGTCGCCGTCGCCGAGGGCGTCGGCACCCCGCTCGCCGTCTTCCCGAGCCACCACGGCGGCTTCCTGGGCGGCGAGTTCGGTCAGCAGGGTGCCCCGGTGGAGTTCGCGGAGGCGCTGCGCGCGGTCCTCGACGACAGCGCCAACTGACCTGCTCCGGTCAGCCCTTCGACGCGGCGGCGGCCTGTACGGCCGCCGCCGCGTCGACGTTTCCGAGCCCCGGCTCGGCCAGCGGGTCGACGCCGGTGTCGACGCCGGTGTCGACGACGGCGATGACGCTGTCCTCACCCTTGGTCGTGTTCCAGGCGTCCGGGGGCGGCGCTGAAGATCTCCCTATTAGTCAGCATTTGGACTATTCGACAAGCTGTGGACGGGTCCGCATCCCGACCTCGCCTCGACTGCAAGACGAGTTGTTCTAGCGAAGTGCGAACAACTTGTTCTATCCTGATGCAAACAAAGGGGGGTTTCATGAACCACGCCACGCTCCGAGTCCGCAACTTCGCCGCGCTCCCGTTCGACCTCGCGATCGCCACCTACCTGATCCTGCTCGCCGTCTGGGACGACCGGATCCCCGACACCCTCGCCACCCATTTCGGCGGCGACGGAAGCCGTGCCGACGGTTTCACCGGCCGTGTCGCGTTCGCTGTCATCAGCGTCGGCCTGCTCCTCGTGCTCCGCATCGGCTGGAGGGTCCTCGTCCGCCGTACCGCCCTGTGGGGAGCATGGGCCACCGCCGGATTCGCCGGAACGCTGCTCGTCCTCGTCCTGTGGGACAACCTGGACGCCGTCGACCCGGCCCGGGTCACCTCGCCGCTCACCAACCTGGCGCTCGCCGCGGCGGTCGCCGCCGTACTCGCCCTCGTGGGACGCGGGCTGACCCTGCTCGTCCCGCCGGGCGACCCGGCCGGACAGCCCGCCGAGACCGACGGCCCCCGGCTCACGCTCGGCGCGAGCGAGGTGGCCGGCTGGAGCCGCGCCACCGCCTCCCTGCCGCTGTTCCTCATCGGGGTGATCGCCCTGGTCATCCCGGTCGGCCTGGTCCAGGAGCTCTGGCCCGACGCCCTGCTCGCGCTGCCCGGTCTGGTCATCGGCGTACCGTGCCTGGCCCTCGCCCGGATCCGGGTCACCGTCGACCGGCGTGGCGTCACCGTCAGGCCCTCGCTCTTCTCCTGGCCACGCGTGCGCGTGCCGCTCGACGAGGTCGCGGGCGCGAGCGTCCGGGACCTCGACATCTCCACCGTGCACACCGACTTCGGCGGCTGGGGCTACCGGGTCCGGGGCCACCGGACCGGCATCATGCTGCACTCAGGCGAGGCGCTCGTCGTCCGGCGGAACAGCGGCCGCGAGTTCGCGGTCACCGTGCCCGACGCGCACACCGCCGCCGCCCTCCTCAACACGCTCGCCGAACGGCATGGGAAGGTCTGACCGTGCTCTTCCGTGTCGACCCGGCCTCCGCCGTGCCCCTCGGCGACCAGATCGCCGCCTGCGTCCGGGGCGCCCTCGCCGACGGCTCCGCCGCACCCGGCGAGCGCCTCCCGGCCGCCCGGGAACTCGCCGACTCCCTCGGCGTCAACGTCCACACCGTCCTCCGCGGCTACCAGCGGCTCCGCGAGGAGGGCCTGATCGAACTCCGCCGGGGCCGCGGCGCCCTGATCGTCCCCGGCGCCACCGCCCCCGACCGGGCCCGCCTGGTCTCCCGGCTCCGCCAGGCGGCGGCGGACGCCCGCGAGCTGGGCCTGACCGACGAGGAGTTCGTGGAACTGGCGCGTACGAGCCTGGGATGAGCCAGGCAGCCCCGGCGGCTCAGGCAGCTCAGGCAGCCCCGGCGACTCACGCGGCTCAGGACTCCGGCGAACGGGTGAATCAGGTGGCCGGGTGAACAGGCGAACGCATCAGCCCAGCTCGCGTACCGGCGCACCCGCCAGAAAGGCCTCGACGTCCTCGACCGCCTGCCCGAAGTACCGCCCGTAGTTCCCCTCCGTCACGTACCCGAGGTGCGGGAGCGCGAGGACGTTGGGCAGGGACCGCAGGGGGTCGTCCACGGGCAGCGGCTCCGTCTCGAAGACATCGAGGCCCGCCCCCGCGATCCACCCCTCGCGCAGCGCCCGCAGCAGCGCCCCGCCGTCGACGAGTCCCGCCCGCGAGGTGTTGACGAGGTACGCGTGCGGGCGCATCGCCCGTAGCTCGGGTTCCCCGATCAGGCCGCGGGTGCGGTCCGAGAGCACCATGTGGAGCGAGACGAAGTCGCTGTCGGAGAGCAGCTCCCGCCTGTCCTTCGCGAGCCGTACGCCGTGCTCGTCCGCCCGCTCCTCCGTCAGGTTCGGGCTCCACGCGCGGACGTCCATCCCGAAGGCGAGACCGATCCGGGCCACCCGGGCGCCGATCTTGCCGAGGCCGACGAGCCCCAGGGTGCGGCCGGCCAGGTCGGCACCGACGGTGGACTGCCAGGGCCCGCCCTCGCGCAGGGCCCGCGCTTCGGCCGGTACGTGCCGGGCGAGGCCGAGGAGGAGCGCCCAGGTGAGTTCGGTGGGCGGCTGGGAACTGCTCGCGGTGCCGCAGACGGTGATCCCGCGCGCGCGTGCGGCCGCGACATCGATGGAGGCGTTGCGCAGCCCGGAGGTGATGAGAAGCCGGAGCCGGGGGAGCCGGGCGAGCAGCTCGGCGTCGACGGGGGTCCGTTCCCGCATGACGACGAGGATCTCGCAGTCCTCGACGGCGGCGACGAGCGCGTCCCGGTCGGTGAGGTGCTCGCGCAGGACGCGTACGTCGACGCGGTCGGCGAGCGGGCTCCAGTCGGCGGAGGAGAGGGCGACGCCCTGGTAGTCGTCGAGTACGGCGCAGCGCAGCTTCATGACGGCATGATCGCGCACGCCCCGATGCCTTGCCCAGAGCGACGGTGCTGGTCGGGGGCTACCCCCACCGGCCTAGGGCCGCTGCCCGGAGTCGTCTTCCGCCTGCTCACTCCATGGTCCGGTGGATCTCGGCTGAGCAGGCTGAGCACGTACGGATGTCCCAGCCGAAGGAACTCTCTGTGTTCAGCAACAAGCCGGTGGGCCGTCGTGCGGCGCGCACCGCCGCCGTCGGTGCCCTCGTCGCCGCCACCTGCGCCACCCTCCTGACCGGCAGCGCTTCGGCGATCGTCAACGGGCACGATTCCGAAGAGAGTTACCCCTTCATGGTGACGATCCCGGAGTCGGCCCCGAAGTACGGTCTGCACGACGGTACCTGCGGCGGGTCGCTGATCGACCGGCAGTGGGTGCTGACGGCGGCCCACTGTCTGAAGGGCGACGGCCTCTTCGTGGAGGGCGTCGTCAGGGTCGGCAGCGACCGGCGGAAGTCCGGCGGCACCGTGCGGAAGTTCGACCGGACCTTCATCCACCCCGGCTATGCGAACGGCGAGAACAAGGTCGCCAACAAGGACGACATCGCGCTGATCCGGCTGGACCGCCCGGTCGACCGGGAGACCGTCCCCCTCGCACGGCAGGTGGGCCGGCCGGGCACCCCGACCCGTCTCCTGGGCTTCGGGACCACCGTCGACGGAGCGTTCGCCTTCGCGCCCCGGCTGCAGGAGCTGGACACCCGCAGGGGCGCCGAGTCCGAGTGCGCGCCCGGCTACGCGGACCGGACCCGGCTGTGCACGATCAGCACCGTGCCCAAGGCCATGGCCTGCTTCGGGGACTCCGGCGGACCGCAGCTGCAGAAGGGCAGGGACGGGCGGTGGGAGCTCATCGGAGTGACCTCGGGGCCCGGCGCCCGGAACGTGCCCTGCTCGGAGGGGCCGGGCCTCTACACCAGCGCACCCGCCTACGCGGACTGGATCGGCAGGACCATGAAGGACAACGGCGGCCCGGCGCCCGCGGGAGAGGGCGCCGGCCTCGCCGAGACCGGTACGGGCGATGACACTCCGGCGCTCGCCGGCGTGGCCGCCGCACTGGTCCTCGCCGGCGGAGCCACCACCCTCGGCCTGCGCCGCAGGAAGGCCCGCCACTCCGCCTGACGCGCACCACCCGCCGTTCCCCCGCGCGGGAGGAAGGCCGGGGCCGATCCGCCTGACGCGCACCACCCGCCCGCCCGTCCCCCGCGCCCTACCGCCGGACGGTGTCGTCGGTCTTGAGGTCGTTCAGGGCGTCGTCGAAGTCGTCGACCTGGTCCGGGCAGTAGACCTGCAGGACGATCCGCTCGGCCTCGACGGCCCTGGAGTCGGTGATGACGGGGCGCATCCCGGGGCCGGCGGCGCCGTTCGACTGCTGGATCTTCCACAGGGCCGTCTTCAGGGCGCTGCCCGGGTCCTCGCAGACCGGGCCGCCGTCGGTGCCGAGCAGCTGCTCGATGGTGTCGGTCTCGAAGGACGGGTATCCGGCCTTCACCAGCTCGTCCTGGAGCTGGTTGGCCTTGGCCGCGCTCTCGTTGTTCGTCGTCACGCTCTCGTACCGGATGAGGCCGGTGACGACGAGACCGACGAGGATCACGATCGCGCCCCAGTAGACCCATTTGTGCTCGGAGGCGAAGCGGGTGGGGCTCATGCCTGCTCTCCCTCGCTCGGAGTGGTGGCGGCGGCCGTCTTCCAGCTCGGCTTGCGGAACTTCAGGAAGGCCCACGGGATGAGGAAGCCCAGGATGACGAGGCCGCCGCCGACGATGGCGACGTACGCCCAGACGCTGCCGCTGCCGAACTGGGAGCTCGGGATGAAGCCGATGCACAGTGCGGCGAGGGAGGCGAGCAGGCCGACGACGCACAGGACGCTCAGCGCGGGTGCTCGGTAGCCGCGGGGGTGGTCGGGCTGGGTCTTCCGCAGTCGCATCGCCGCGGCGAACATCAGCAGGTAGACGATCAGGTACACCTGTGTGGTGATGACCGAGAAGATCCAGTAGACGCTGGAGACGTTCGGGATCAGCGCGTACCCGAGGGCGATGACCGTGGTGACGATGCCCTGGGTGACCAGGATGTTCTGCTGGATGCCGTTCTTGTTCAGCTTCTGCAGGTACGGCGGCAGGTAGCCCTCCTGGCGGGAGATCTCCAGCAGGCCCTTCGAGGGGCCCGCGAGCCAGGTGAGCATGCCGGCGAGGGAGGCGGACACCAGGGCGACGGCGGCGATCGGGGTGAGCCAGCCGATGTCGAAGTACGCGAAGAAGGCGTCGAACGCCTGCATCACGCCGGCCGTGAGGCTGAGCTGGTCGGCGGGTACGACCCAGCTGATGGCGAGCGCCGGCAGGATGAAGATCAGCAGCACCAGGCCCATCGCCAGGAACATCGACTTCGGGTACTCCCGCGGCGGGTCCTTGAGCGAGGAGACGTGCACGGCGTTCATCTCCATGCCGGAGTACGACAGGAAGTTGTTGACGATCAGTACGAGGCTCGCCAGGCCGGTCCACTGGGGGAGCAGGTGCGAGGCGTTCATGGGGGCCGCCGAGGCGTTGCCCTGGCCGAGGAAGACCATGCCGAGGACCACCAGCAGGGTGCCGGGGATGAGGGTGCCGATGATGAGACCCCCGCTGGCGAGCCCGGCCAGCGCCTTCGTCCCGCGCGAGGAGATCCAGACGCCCGACCAGTAGAGGACCACGATGACGATCGCGGTGTACGGGCCGCTGTTGGCGAGCGCCGGGTCGATGATGTACGCGATGGTGGACGCGACGAACCCGAGCAGGCTCGGGTAGTAGAAGATCGTCATCGCGAACTGGCACCAGACGGCCAGGAATCCGAGCGGCTTCGACAGCCCCTCCGAGACCCACCGGTACACGCCGCCGTTCCAGCCGGAGGCGAGCTCCGCGGAGACCAGGGCGGTCGGCAGCAGGAACACGATCGCCGGCACGAGGTAGAGGAACACGCAGGCCAGGCCGTAGACGGCCATGGTGGGCGCGGCCCGCAGACTCGCCACCGACGCGGTGGTCATGAGGGCGAGCGTCACCCAGGTGAGGGTGGTGGGCGCCGGTCGCGTCGCCGCCCGCGGCCTGGGTACGTCGGCCGGTGTGTCGATGCTGCTCATGGAGGCCCTTCCTCTGGTCGCACGCTGAGCCCAAACTCGGCCGTGCGAGGACCTTCCACAAGCGGAGGGCGTCCGGACGTGCGACCCCGGTGCGCGGGTGCACGGATCGGGCCCCCCGCCTTCCTCACGGCCGCGAGGCTCGTCCGACCTCAGACGGTGGGCGTACGGGTGAAGGAACGGCGGTACGACCGGGGCGGCACGCCCCGGCGGCGTACGAACTGGGCGCGCAGCACCGCCGCGCTCCCGAAGCCGACCGCCCGGGCGATCTCCTCGACCGGGAGGTCCGTGGTCTCCAGGAGCTCCTCGGCGCGGCCGAGGCGCAGGGAGAGCAGCCACGCGTGCGGGGTGGTGCCCGTGGAGGCCGCGAACCGGCGGGCGAAGGAACGGCGGCTCATCAGCGCCCTGCGCGCCAACTCCGCCACGGGAAGCGGCTCGTGGAGGTGTTCCCGGGCCCAGGCGAGGACGTCGGTGAGCCGCTCGTCCCGACTGTCCTCGGGTACGGGAGTGGCGAGGTACTGGGCCTGGCCGCCGTCCCGGTGGGAGGGCAGCACCAGGTCCCGGGCGATGGCGTTGGCCGTGGTGGCCCCGTACTCCCGGCGCAGCAGGTGCAGGCAGAGGTCGAAGCCCGCGGCGGCGCCCGCGCCCGTGACGATCGGGCCCTGGTCGACGTAGAGGGCGTCGGGTTCGACGGTGACGTCCGGGTGCCGCTCGGCCAGGAGCCCGGCGAACCGCCAGTGCGTGGTGGCCCGCCGACCGTCGAGCAGTCCGGCCGAGGCGAGCGCGAACGCGCCGACGCAGTGGGCCGCGACGAGCGCCCCGCGCGCGTGCGCGGCGCTCAGCGCGTCGAGCACGGCGGGCGCCGGGGGCGTACGGAACTCCGCCCAGGGCAGGGCGATCACCAGGTCGGCACCGGCGAGCCGGTCGAGACCGTGCTCGACCACGAGCGGCAGCCCGACGTCGGTGCGGACCTTGCCCGGCCGGTCGGTGCAGAGCGCGAAGTCGAAGAGCGGGAGTCCTCCGCCGCGCGCGTCGAACACCTCGGAGACGATGCCGGCGCCGAGCATGCCGACCCCGTGCGGGGCGTAGGCGGCGACGGTGACGAAGGGCGGCATGACGCCGAGTCTGGCACGCGCGGCACCGCCGAGGCCGTGACGGTGTGCGGCGGGGCCGGTGGGGGTGCGCGGCGGGGCCGGTGACGTGACGGTGCGCGGCGAGTGGCCCGATTCCCGCGATCAGTGGCAGTACGGCCACTCGTGGGAGAGCGCGCCACACAGAAGACTTGGGGGCATGACGAACCACGACGCACCGAGCGGCCGCACCGCCACCTTCACGATCCTGACCACCGGCTACACGCTCTCCACCGGCCCCGGGGTGGCCGCCACCGTCTCGTACGTGCGGGACGGTGACCGGCACGTGATCGTCGACCCCGGCATGGTGGCGAGCCGCGACCGGATCCTCGGCCCGCTCGCCGAGCTCGGCCTCGGCCCCGACGACATCACCGATGTGGTGCTCAGCCACCACCACCCCGACAACACCATGAACGTCGGCCTCTTCGGCCGGGCCCGCGTCCACGACCACAAGGCGATCTACGAGAACGACCAGTGGACCGACCGCGACGCCGAGGGCCACGAGCTGGCCCCGTCGCTCCGGCTGATCCGTACCCCCGGCCACAGCCCCGAGGACATCACCCTCCTCGCGGGCACCGACACGGGCGTCGTCGCCTTCGTGGGCGACCTGTGGTGGCGGCCGAACGGCCCGGTGGAGGACCCGGTGGCCCCGGACCACACCGTCCTCAAGGACTCCCGCCTCCGCGTCCTGGCCACGGCCGACGTGATCGTCCCGGGTCACGGCCCGGCGTTCCCGGCGGACGACACGGCACCGCTCTAGCGGGCACCGGTCCGGCCGGGGGCGCGGGAGGGGGGCCGGGGGAGGGGGCGCCGCCTAGAATCGACTTCCATGTCGAAGCCTGACGAGCTGCTCGTTGACATTGCCGCCACGGTGGAGTCCGGGCAGAGCAATCAGATGTCCATGACGGTGGTCGTGGGGGGTGTGGTCCTCACCGGTCGGCTGGCCCCGGAGGCCCTGTGGCGACAGCGGGTGTCGGAGGTCCTGACGGACTCGGCCCGCCTGAGCGAGTTCTCCGGCATCTTCAGTCCCTCCGAACGGAAGGACGAGCCACCCACCCATCTGCACTTCCACCTCGCCCGGATCCTCCAGGGCACGGTGGGTATCCCGGAGACCGGCGGAATGTACCGGGTCGCCCTGGAGGACGTCAGCGCCTGGACGGTCGGCGACTTCAGCTACTTCGACCACTGAGGCGGTCGGCGCCGTAGGTCTTCGGTGTCTTCGGTGTCTTCGGTGAAGGCCGACGCCGAATCTCGGCGCTGAACGCCGTCACCGAGGCCGTCACCGGCTTCGCCACCGCCCTCGCATCCGCCCTCGCCACTGCCCCCGCCAGTGGCTCCGCGGATGGCTCCGCGGACGGTCAGAAGGTCGTCTCGGTGGTCGGCGCGGAGGTCGGCTCGGACGGCGAGGACTGCTCCGCGGCGCTGACCGTGAGGCAGGTGAAGCCGAGCTTGGTCATGGCACGCACGACCTCGCCGACGCTGAAGTCACGGCGGTCCTGGCGGGTGACGACCTCGCCCACCTGCTTCACGGGGTACTGGCGGCGCCCGACGACGACGACATCCCCGACGGCGGGCTCGGGCTTGACGCCCTTCATCGATTCGATGACACCGGCTTTGGTGAGTTCGAAGGGGAAGCGAGCGATGACACAGCGCATGGTGACTCCTGCGGAGAAGTGGTCCAGAGGGGGGCCGGCCAGGAAATTCCCGCAGCCGATGAGGTAGTGAAGCCTGAGGTACTGAGGGTACGGCGGTACTGCGAGGTACTGAGGGTTGCAAAGAGCTGAGGCCCGCACCCCAAAGGTGCGGGCCTCAGCTCGTCAGCTTGTGCTACGCGTCAGCGCCTGGTGTCAGGCGGGGACGATGTTCTCGGCGGTCGGGCCCTTCTGGCCCTGCGCGATGTCGAAGCTGACCTTCTGGCCTTCCTGCAGCTCACGGAAGCCGGAGGAGGCGATGTTCGAGTAGTGGGCGAAGACGTCGGGGCCGCCACCGTCCTGCTCGATGAAGCCGAAGCCCTTTTCCGAGTTGAACCACTTCACGGTGCCAGTCGCCATGCCAAATTCTCCTTCGGGGCAGTGCTCGGAGCGCACGCGGTGCGCGCTCCGTGTCGCTGCGATGATCGCCCCGCCCGGAAAAAGCCCGGAAATGAAAAAGGGTGCCCAGCGCGCCGGAAAACCGGAAGGGCACTCGTACGTTCGGGACCCACAACTGCAACTGATATCGACAGTAGCACGATGGGGCGGAGCGTGCGGGGTGAAGATTTCGCATGGCCCCATCCCGTGTGTTTACATGACAAATTTTCACCGCGCGTAGCTTCGAATTCTCACGGGGCGATCTCGGGTATTTGCCCACGTGGAGCAGGGGCCGGACGGGGCCTCGGCGCCGTGGCCCGGGTCGCCTCCTCCGGCCGACGGCCGGGTCCTCCCGGGCGGGGTCGTCACGGCGACACCCGCGCGACGCGGAAGACCCGCCACGACCGCCGTGCTCAACACCCCTACTCGCGCGGCCTGTTCCGCTCCGGCCGCACTCCCGTACCGCCTGCGTGGTCGGCGGTGTCAGCCGACGGCCTTCTCGATCAGCGCGGCGATCCGGGTCTCGTCGGCGACGGTGAGCTCGGTCAGGGCGTAGCTGGTCGCCCACAGGGCGCCGTCGTCGAGCTGCGCCAGGTCGCTGAAGCCGAGCGTGGCGTACCGGGACTTGAACTTCTGCGCGCTCTGGAAGAAGCAGACGACCTTGCCGTCCTTGGCGTACGCGGGCATCCCGTACCAGGTCTTCGGTGCCAGGCCCGGGGCGTGCTCCTTGACGATCGCGTGGATCCGCTCGGCGAGGACACGGTCGGCGTCCGTCATCTCGGCGATCTTCGCCAGAACATCGGCCTCCCCGTCGGCCTTGGCCGAGCGCGAGCCGCGCCGCGTGGGGCTCTTGAGCTCCTTGGCGCGCTCCTTCATCGCGTCCCGCTCTTCCTCGGTGAAGCCGTCGTACTTCGCACCGCTCTCGCCCTTGGCGGCGGTGCCGGTGCTGGTGCTCTTGGTGGACGACCGCGTGTTCGACATGACGGGGTTCCTCTCACAAGGCTGGCTGGGGATGAGGCAGGAGCTCGAAATGGAGCTGGAGCTGGAGCTGGAGCTGGAGCTGGAACGGGGGAGGGGAGGGGTACCGCGTACGGGTCAGGACGCGGCGGCCACGGAGGCCGCCTCCCAGGTGAATCCGTCCGGGTCGGTGAAGGCGCCGGCGCCCTGGCCGGTGAGCACGATCCGGTGGGATCCCTCGCCGTCGACGGGGACGCCGACGTCCTTGGCGAGGGCACGGCGCCCGTAGAGGGCGAGCTTGACCGGGCTGCCCTCGGCGGCGGCGAACTCGACGTACTTGCGGCCGAAGCTCTTCGCGACGGTCAGTCCGTGCTCGACGTAGAACTTCTTGGTCTCGGCGACGTCGGTGGCTCCGAGGAGGAGCACGAACGAGTCGACGTGGCCGGTGGCCGGGCCGGTGTCCTTCTTCGCCGAGGTGGCGACCTTCCAGATGGTCCCGTCCGGGGCCTGGAACACGCCGCCGTAGCCCCAGAAGGACTTCGCGGCCGGCTTGAGCGAGGTGGCGCCGGCGGCGAGGGCCGCGTCCACGATGTGCCGGACGTCGGCCGGCTGGGACACCGTGAGCGAGAGCGAGAACCCGCGGAAGCCGGTGCTCGGCGTGTCCGAGGCCCGCAGCCGCACATGGGCTCCGAGGCCGGAGGCGGCGTAGAACCGCTCGGCGGCCGAGAGGTCGGCCGCCTCGATCGTGACGGCGGCGATGGCGTTGGTGAGGGCGTTGGCGTTCATGGGATTCACGCTAGTTGCGGGGTGGTGACCGGTGCTTCTCGATTCCTGACCGGTCGGGTGACCTGCTTCGCGACGCACGACGGCAGCCCCGCCTCACCGTCCGCGACCTGGCGTTTGTAGACGCTGGGCGACACGCCGACGAGCTCGGTGAAGCGGGTGCTGAAGGTGCCGAGCGAGGAGCAGCCGACCGTGAAGCAGACGTCGGTGACGCTGAGTTCGCCCCGCTGGAGCAGGGCCATGGCCCGCTCGATGCGCCGCGTCATGAGGTACGAGTACGGGGCCTCGCCGTACGCCTGCTTGAACTGGCGGCTGAGGTGCCCGGCCGACATGTTCACCCCGCGGGCGAGCGCCTCGACGTCCAGCGGTTGCGCGTACTCCCGGTCGATCCGGTCGCGAACGCGGCGCAACCGCGCCAGATCACTCAGGCGGTGCGCCTCGGTCAGTGCGCTCATCCACGCAGGATGACACATGAGGGGAATCCTTTCAGCGGAGCTGCTGGATCCGGACGAGGTTGCCCGCGGGATCGCGGAAGGCGCAGTCGCGCACGCCGTAGGGCTGGTCGGTCGGCTCCTGGACCACCTCGACGTCCCCGGCCTGCACCTTCTCGAAGGTGGTGTCGAGGTCGGGGGTGGCGAGCAGGATCCAGCCGTAGGTGCCCTTGGCCATCATCTCGGCGATGGTGCGCCGCTCGGCCTCGGTGACCCCCGGGTCGGCGCCGGGCGGCGCGAGCAGGATCGACGTACCGGGCTGACCGACGGGTCCGACGGTGATCCACCGGGTCCTGCCCTGCCCGACGTCGCTGCGCACCTCGAAGCCGAGGGCGTCGCGGTAGAAGGCGAGGGAGGCGTCGGGGTCGTCGTGCGGGAGGACGGTGGTGTGAATGGTGATGTCCATGCCCACAACGCTAGTTGGGGGAGATCGCCCCCGCTTCTCGATTCCTGACGGATGTGGATACGGATGTGGATGTCGGTCACCGTCACCGACGCCCCTCGGTCACCGTCACCGATGGCTCTCGGTCACCCCCTCGCCGGACGCATCCGCTGGAGCGCCACCCGACCGAGATCGAGCAGGCTCAGACCGAACATCAAGACGCCGAGCGGAAGGTGAACCTCCATCACATGATTGACGCCCATGACCACTTGCAGGGTCCCGAGGACCAGGAAGCCGGTCGCGTAGAGGATCGGCCGGGCCGAGCCGCCGCCCGGCCGCCAGGCCAGGATCGCGGCGAGCAGGTACAGCATCGACATCGCGTACATGCCCTTGGACCCGAGGTCGTGGACGGTCGATCCGACCTCTGACGAGGACACCGCCATCCCGGCCGTGACCGCCTGGAAGAAGATGCTCACCGTCTGCAGGGCGATCGAGACGCGCACGAACCCCGAGAACCGGCCGTCGCGCCGCTCCGCCCCCGCCGATGCCGTCATCGATGCCGTCGTCTCCGCCGTCGTCCGCGTGGCCATGATGATCCCGTCCTTCCGCTGCCGGTCGCTCTCTCGACAGCCCGACGACGCAGCCACCGAGAATGTGAGGTGGCATACCGGGGTTACGGAGTGATGCGCGTCTCACCGATCATGGCGAGCGCGCATCGAACGAAGGGGGCAACCACCATGAGCAGCCGTACGGAACCAGAACCCGGGCTCGCGCCCGTACCCGCCCGGCCCGAGGGCGAATACCGGCAGTTGATCAATGTCGCCTACCGGCTGCTCGGTTCCCTGGCCGAGGCGGAGGACGCCGTTCAGGAGGCCTTCGCCCGCTGGTACGCGATGTCGGACCGGCAGCAGGAGGCCATCGAGTCCCCCGGCGCCTGGCTGACGACGGTGGTCGGCCGCATCTGCCTCGACGTACTCGGCTCGGCGCGGGCCCGGCGCGAGCGCTATGTGGGCGAGTGGGTGCCGGAGCCGTTGCCGGACTCCAGGGAGTGGACGACCGGACGGCCGGGCGACAGCGCGGCCGACCCCGCAGACCGGATCGCCCTGGACGAGTCGGTCGACATGGCCTTCCTCGTCGTCCTCGAATCCATGACCCCGGCCGAACGGGTCGCGTTCATCCTGCACGACGTCTTCCGGTACGCCTTCGCCGAAGTGGCCACGATCGTCGGCCGCACCCCCGCGGCCTGTCGGCAGCTCGCCTCGTCGGCCCGCCGCCGCGTCAGCGCGGCCCGGCCCCCGGAGCCGCCGACCGGCCTGCAGGCGCGTGTCATCAAGGACTTCAAGCAGGCGTGGGAGACCCAGGACATCGCCGCGCTCGTCGGCCTGCTCAACCCCGACGCCACGATGGTCGCCGACGGCGGCGGTCTGGTCGGCGCGACGCTCCGCCCGATCGTCGGTGCCGGGGAGATCGCCCGCTACATCGTCGGGATCGGCGACCAGGTGCCCGACATGAAGCTCCTGGTGCGCTCGGTCAACGGCCGTCCCGGTCTGGTGGCCCAGCTCGGCGGCGCCACCGTGACGGTGGCGGCCTTCGGCCTCGCGGGCGACCGGATCACGCACATCTGGGCGGTCCGCAACCCGGAGAAGCTCCAGCCGTGGGCCGCACCGGAGGACACGGCCGTACGGGACCGGTAACCGGCATCTCGCCACGCGGGCGAGCGGACGTGCCGGTCCCGGGCCGGGGAGGGGCGAGATCCGGAACTCCGCACCGGCCTCGGTGAGGCGGTCGAGCAACTCCCGTCCGCCGGAGGTCCGGAAGACGTCGACGCGCTGCCCCACTGCGGTCGGCTCGACCATGTCCACCCGTCGTGTCCACCGACCGGTGGACACCGGGTTCAACCGGTCGAGGCTGATGGGAGGAAGGGCCCGCGGACGAGCATCTGAGGCATGAGAAATCGACCGGTTCGTTTGGCCCGTTGGAGTGCCCGGCACCCGTGGAGCGCGATCATCGGGTGGTTCGTATTCGTCGCTCTGTGCCTCGGTGCCGGCATCGCGTCCGGCAGCAACGCGGCGACCACCAAGGACTTCTGGGTCGGGGAGGCGGGGCACGCCGAGGCGATGGCGACCGAGGGCGGTCTCCAGCGCCGGCCCACCGAACACGTCCTGATCCGCGCGAAGTCCGGCCCTCTGGACCCGGAGGCGGCAGGTGCCGCGGTCCGTGAGCTCACCGACCGGATGGCCGGGCTGCCCGAGGTGGACAGCGTGGCCTCCCCGGTCCGCTCGAAGGACGGCAGCACCCTGCGCGTGACCGTGATCCTGAAGGGCGCCGAGCTGGAGGGGAGGAAGAACGTCGTCCCGCTCCTCGAACAGACGGCGAAGGTGGCCGCCGGCCACCCCGGCCTGGTCGTGGAAGAGACCGGATCGCCCGCCATCAGCAAGGGCGTCAACGATCAGCGCGCCGACGACCTCGCGCTCTCGGAACGCATCACCCTGCCGGTCACCCTCGTCATCCTGCTGATCGTCTTCGGCTCGGTGGTCATGGCCGGTGTGCCCCTGCTCCTCGCACTCTCCTCGATCGCCGCCACCATAGGCCTGGCCATGCTGGCCTCCCACGCCCTCCCCGACGCCGGCGTCGGGACCAACATGATCCTGCTCATCGGCCTCGCCGTGGGCGTCGACTACACGCTCTTCTACCTCAAGCGCGAACGCGAGGAACGGGCCCGCGCCGAAGGCCGGCTCAGCCCCGAGGCACTGGTGGAGCTCGCGGCGGCCACGGCCGGCCGCGCCATCGTGGCATCCGGCCTCGCGGTGATCGTCTCCACCGCGACGCTCTACCTGGCCACGGACGTCATCTTCTCCTCGCTGGCGACGGGCACGATCCTGGTCGTGGCGGTCGCCGTGGCCAGTTCCCTGACCGTGCTCCCCGCGCTGCTCGTGAAGATCGGCCACCGTACCGAGCGCCGTGCCGCCAAGAAGGCCGCGCGGCGGGCGAGCCGGGGCGAGCCGGTCCGTACGAAGCCGGTGAAGCCGGAGAACGGAAGGATGTTCACCGCCCTGCTGCGCCCCGCGCGGCGGCATCCAGCGATCACCCTGTGCGTATCCGTACTGCTCATGCTCGGCATCGCGGCCCCGGCGCTCGGCATGAAGCTCATCGACCCCGGCAAGGACACCTTCTCCCGCGACATCCCGGCCATGCAGGTCTACGACCGGCTGACCGCGAAGTTCCCGGAGCTCCTGGTCAAGCACGAGGTCGTGGCCCGCTCCACCCCCGACCGGGCACCGCAGGTCCGGCAGGCGCTGGTGGAACTGGGCCGACGGGCCCAGGCGGACCCGCTCTTCGCGCGGAACGCCGAGCCGACCGTGCGCACCTCGGCCGACGGCCGGACCAGCGTGCTCGAACTGGCCGTCCCCCACCCCGCGCCCTCCGGCCCGGCGATCGAGTCGCTCGACCGCCTCCGGGAGGTGCATCTGCCCGCCACGGTCGGCACGCTGCCCGGCGTGGAGACGGCGGTGAGCGGTGACGTGGCCCGCGGCCAGGACTATGTGGAGCACGAGAACGGCAAGCTGCCGCTGGTCATCGGGGCCCTTCTGCTGCTGACCTTCCTCATGACCGTCTGGGCCTTCCGCTCGGTGCTGATCGCCCTGATCGGCGTCCTCCTCAACCTGCTCTCCGCCGCCGCCGCGCTCGGTGCGCTGGTCCTGGTCTTCCAGGGAACGTGGGCGGAGAACCTGCTGGACTTCGACTCCCTCGGGGCGATCGCGTCGCGCGTACCGCTCTTCCTCTTCGTGATCCTCTTCGGGCTGTCGATGGACTACCAGGTGTTCGTGGTCAGCCGGATCAAGGAGGCGATGGACACCGGGACGACGGCCCGCGCGGCGGTACTGGACGGCATCGGCCGGTCGGCCAAGGTGGTGACGAGCGCGGCGATGGTGATGGTCACGGTGTTCGCGGCCTTCGTCTTCCTCCACCTGACCGAGATGAAGCAGATGGGCTTCTGCCTGGCGGTGGGGGTCCTGCTGGACGCCGTGATCATCAGGATGATGATCCTGCCGTCGCTCCTGCTGCTCCTCGGCGAGAGGGCCTGGTGGCCGCGCCGCCCGGCGCCGCCCCGGAGCGGGGACACCATCTCGGCGGCTGTCTCCACGACTGCCACGACTGCCACGCATGCCCCCACGGCCGCCCCGATGGCCGCCGCCCCCACGGCCCCGCGCCATGTCCGTTCCGAAGCGTAATCTGGCGATCATGCTTCAACGGCCGCAGCGCGGCGACCCGTTATGGATCTGGGCACTCCACGGATGGGAGGGGCTGTCCTGGGCGCTCATCGCCCTCGTCACCCTGATCACCGTCGTGGGCGACGCTCCGACGACGACGAAGTACGGGGTACCGGTACTGGTGGGCGTCCTCGCCCTCAGCTACGCGCTCGTGCGCTGCCGCCCCGAGAACCCCGTACTTCGCCCGTACGGCTATCTGTGCGTCCTCGTGGCGGCGCTGGGCGGTCTCTCGTACGTCGGCGACGGCCTCGGGGTCTTCTACACCGTGATGCTCGCGCAGTTCGTCGTCTTCGCCGACAGCCTCAGGGCGGCGGTCGTCTCCTCGGGACTCGGCGCGGTGGCGATCACGGTCGGCGGCACCCTGCGGGAGGGCCGGCGCTTCGACGTCCTGTTCACCAACACCGTCTCCTCCCTCGCGGTGTACGCGGTCGGCGTCCTGATCGCGGTGGTGACGCCCCGGGCCCTGGCACTCCGGGACGAACGGGCCCGGCTGAGAGCGGACTTGAGGACCGCCCAGCTGGAGCTGGTCGAGGCGTACCAGCGCCAGGGCGCCGCAGAGGAGCGCGAGCGCCTCGCCCGGGAGATCCACGACACCCTCGCCCAGGGCTTCGCCTCCATCATCGTGCTGGCGGAGGCGGCCCGGTCCGGGCTCGCCGTGGCCCCCGACAGAAGCGCCCAGCAGCTGCAGTCCATCGAACAGACCGCCCGGGAGAACCTCGCCGAGGCCCGCGTCCTCGTCGGCGCGGCCCCCCGCAGCGGCGTGGCCGCCGGTTCGGTCGCGACGACGCTCCGCCGCACCTTGGACCGGTTCACCGAGGACACCGGGCTCATCGTCACGGCGGAGCTGGCGGACATCGCATGCGACCAGCCGACGAGGGTCGCCCTGCTGCGGTGCACGCAGGAGTCCCTGGCCAACATCCGCAAACACGCGGACGCCTCCACGGTGGGCGTCGTCCTCGCGCGCCACCGGAGCGGCGTCGAGCTGGAGATCACCGACGACGGACGCGGGTTCGTGGTCGAGGAGTCCCAGGGCTTCGGCCTGGACGGCATGCGCAAGCGCCTCGCCGAATTCGGCGGCGATCTCACCGTCACCAGCTCGCTCGGTGACGGGACCCGGATCCTCGCCATGATCCCCATGAACGGCCAGGTATGACAGACATGACGACGACTGAGCCCACGAGTACGGGTACGAGGACGACCGCGGCCACGAGCACGGCCACAACCGCGGCCGCGAGCACGAGCCGAGGACGCCGGTTGCGCGTCGTCCTGGCCGACGACCATACGGTCATGCGCGCCGGACTTGTCGCGCTGCTGGCCTCCGAACCCACCATCGACATCGTCGGCGAGGCGGGAGACGGCCGCGAGGCCGTACGGCTCGTCGAACAGCTCGACCCGGACGTGGTGCTCCTCGACCTGCGGATGCCCGTACTCGACGGAGTGGGCGCCACCACCGAGATCGTCGGAAGCGGCGCGCGGACCCGGGTCCTCATCCTGACCACCTACGACACCGACGCGGACATCGAGCGGGGCGTCGAGGCGGGGGCCACCGGCTATCTCCTCAAGGACGCCACCCGTGACCAGCTGGTCGAAGCCATCCACTCCGCCTCCCGGGGCGAAACCGTCCTCGCCCCGCGCGTCGCGCAACGGCTCGTGGCCAAGATGCGCCGGCCCGTGCCCGTAGCACTCACCGCGCGGGAGGCGGACGTGCTGCGCGCGGTCGCCGACGGATTGTCCAACGCGGAGATCGGTCGGCGTCTCTTCATCGGAGAGGCCACGGTGAAGACCCATCTCCTGCGGATCTTCGCGAAGCTCGACGTCAGCGACCGCACGCGCGCCGTGGTCGTGGCGATGAACAGCGGGCTCCTGGAGCAGCGGTAGCCCGGCTGTGAACACCCGAAAGCCCCAGGTCGCAGACCTGGGGCTGGGTCATGGCACGGCCTCCACAGATCTCGGGTTGAGGCCTCGCGCCACAGGCGTAGCGTGGAAGGGGCCGAGCTCGGTGAGCCGGGTGCGTGGCTGGGTGTGGCATTCCACAGAGAGCCCGGCCGCACGATGCCCGCCTGAGCCGGCCCCGATGCCCGCCTTTGGCGTCGCGCCCTCCCTGGCGGAGCCGGCGGGGTAGAGGCACGAGGAGCGATCGCTATGGGCAAGCTCTCGATCGAGCAGTTGCGTGAACGTGTCCGGGGGGCGGTCACCACCCCTGACGACGATGGCTACGACGAGGCGCGCGAGGTCCGCAACGCCATGATCGACAGGAGGCCGGCCGCCGTCGCGCGCTGCGTCAACGCGGGCGACGTCATGGCAGCGGTCGACTTCGCGCGCGAGAACGAGGTCGACCTGGCGGTGCGTGGCGGCGGGCACAGCGTGCCCGGTTTCGGTACCTGCGACGGCGGCGTCGTGGCCGATCTGTCGGGGATGCGGGGCGTGCGGGTCGATCCCGTGCGGCGGACGGCACGCGCCGAGGGCGGCGCGACCTGGGGTGACTTCAACGCGGCGACGCACGCCTTCGGTCTGGCGACGACCGGGGGGATCATCTCGACCACGGGTGTCGGCGGACTCACCCTGGGCGGCGGTATCGGCTATCTCGCCCGTGGACTCGGCCTGAGCTGCGACAACCTGATCTCCGCCGACGTGGTGACCGCGGACGGGAAGCTGCTCGTCGCGAACGAGGAGGAGAACGACGACCTCTTCTGGGCCCTTCGTGGAGGCGGCGGCAACTTCGGCGCGGTCACCTCCTTCGAGTTCCGGCTCAGCCCCGTCAAGGACATCTACGGCGGGCCGATGCTCTACGAGCTGGAGGACGCCGCCACCGTGCTGCGCTCCTTCGCCGACTACATCGCCGACGCGCCGGAGGAACTCGGCGGCTTCCCGGCCTTCCAGCTGGCCCCGCCGCTCCCGTTCATCCCGGAGAACCGGCACGGCGACCCGTTCGTCCTGATCGTGGCGTGCTGGGCGGGCCCGCTGGACGAGGGGCCGCGCGCCCTCCAGGCCTTCCACGACTTCGCGCCGGTGGTCGCCGAGCACGTCGGCCCCATGCCGTATCCCGCGCTCAACAGCGCCTTCGACGCGCTGGTGCCGCCCGGCCTCCAGCACTACTGGAAGGCCAACTTCGTGACCGACCTCAGCGACGCCGCGATCGAGGCGCACCTGCGGTACGGGCCACGCCTGCCGGCCGTGAACTCGACGGTCCACATCTACCCCATCAACGGTGCCTGCCACCGCGTCGCACCGGACGCGACGGCCTTCGCCTACCGGGACGCCTCGTTCGCCACCGTCCTCGCCGGCATGTGGCCCGACCCGTCCGCGAACGAGGCCAACATCGCGTGGGTCCGCGACTACTACGAAGCGACCGCCCCCCACTCGGAGGAAGGCGGATACATCAACTTCATGGCCGACGACGACCAGGACCGGATCAGGGCCAACTACAGGACCAACTACGACCGCCTCGTCGAGGTCAAGCGGAAGTACGACGCGGGAAACCTGTTCCACCTGAACCAGAACATCAAGCCCTAGGGGGGCGGCGGAAAGCTTGGTGTGCCGGGCCGACGGAACCGGGTAACGTCATTGTCATGTTCTTCCATACGCCGATTCACGAGTGAGAGTGTGATGGGCCCCCGCTGACGTCCTCGGACGCCGCCGGACCCGTCGCCCCACCGATGAATCCGTACATCACTTCGCATCATTACCGGGAGAACCCATGACCGTGAGCAAGAACATCAACAACCCCGTCGGCCAGGGCGGCGGCCAGCGCAAGAGGCTGTCCCGCGCCGAGCGGCAGAACAACGGTCCGCACCGCAACCTCGACCGCAAGGGTGCCGCCGACCAGAAGGCGGAGCTGGTGCGCAAGATGCGCGAGAAGGCAGGCGCGGCCGAGGGTACGGCCGAGGGCGCCGGGCAGACGGGCGACGACACCGCACAGAGCTGACGGTCGCACCGCCGCCGTGCGGTCGGCGTTCACACGCCGCCGTCGGAGGCCGACACCACTCCCGACTCGTACGCGGCGATCACCAGCTGGGCGCGGTCGCGGGCGGCCAGCTTGGACAGCAGACGGCCGATGTGGGTCTTCACGGTGCCCATGCTCAGATGCAGGCGCGCCGTGATCTCGTCGTTCGACAGGCCCCGCGCGATCAGCTTCAGGACCTCGCGCTCCCGCTCCGTCACCCCGGCCAGAAGGGCCGGGTCGTGGTTCCGGACCGGGTCCGGGTCCCGGTCCTGGCGGCGGGTGAACTCCTCGATGAGGCGGCGGGTCACCGACGGAGCCAGCAGGGAGTCGCCCGTGGCGACGACCCGGATGGCGGCGAGCACCTCCGCGGGCGGAGCGTCCTTGAGCAGGAAGCCCGCCGCGCCGGCCCGCAGCGCCGCGTAGACGTACTCGTCGAGGTCGAACGTGGTCAGGATCAGTACCCGTGCGCCGGCGGTCTCCGGGGATCCACAGATCTGCCGCGTCGCCTCGATGCCGTCCATGACCGGCATCCGGACGTCCATCAGGACCACGTCCGGTCGGTGCAGGCGGGCGAGCTCGACGGCCTCCGCCCCGTCGCCCGCCTCTCCTACGGCGGTGAGGCCGGGTTCGTTCTCGACGAGGATCCGGAAGGAACCGCGCAGCAGCACCTGGTCGTCGACGACGAGCACCCGGGTCGCGTCCGTCATGCGTTCCTCCTCACGCCGTCCTGCGGCAGGCGGGCGGAGACCGCGAAGCCTCCCCCGGGGCGCGGGCGCGGGCCCGCGCTGAACGTCCCGCCGTACATCATGGCCCGCTCCCGCATGCCGACCAGGCCGTGCCCCCCGACCCGCTCGGTGTCGGCGCCCCGCACGCCGTCGTCCGTGACGTCGATCCGCACTTCGCGCAGGTCGGCCTCGACCGTCACCCGGCAGCGTGCGGGGGCCGCGTGCTTCACCACGTTGGTGAGGGACTCCTGCACGATCCGGTGAACGGCCAGGGCGATGCCGGCGGGCAGACCGGAGTCCGGGACCCGGACGTCCAACTCGACGTCCACGCCCGCCTGTCGTGCCTGATCGGCCAGCCGGTCGAGCGCGTCGAGGTCGGGCGCCGGGCTCAGCGGGGCGGTGGCCGTGTCGGTGCGCAGCACGCCCAGGGTGCGACGCATCTCGGTCATGGCGGCCCGACTGGTCTGTTCGATGACGCGCAGCGCGTCCACGGCCTCCTCGGGGCGGCGCTGGGCGACGTGCCCGGCGACGCCCGCCTTCACCGCGATCAGGCTGAGGCTGTGCGACACGATGTCGTGCAGTTCCCGTGCGATGCGCAGCCGTTCTTCGGCGATGGCGTGTTCGGTGCGGCGGGCGACGCGGTCTGCTTGCCGGGCGCGGTGGGCCCGTACCGCGAAGCCCGCGGTCCAGCCGCCGCCGAGGACCAGCCAGACGATGGCGGCGACGCCGGCGGCCCCGCTCCAGGTTTCGGCCGGGCTGATCACGGCCTCCCCGGTGAGGACCGCGGCCGCCGAGACGGCGAGCGCGGCGGCGAGCACCGGCACCGAGCGTCGCGGGGGCCTGGTGAGGGCGACCGCGTAGAGGACGAGACCGACCGCGGTCCACGGCTCACGCGTGATGTCCAGGAGGGTGGCGGTGACGGCTCCGGCGAGGGCCGTCACCGCGGCCGGTACGGGCCACGGCCGGCGGACCGCGACCGGGAGGCCGACCGCCGCGGCCACGAGCACACCCGCCCAGACCGGTCCGGTGTAGGCGGGCTGGGTCCCGTCGCCCGACATCCGGGTGAAGCCGGCGTACGTGGCGGCGATCAGCAGCGCGGCAGCCAGGTCGAGCGCGAGCAGATGGCCGTCGCGCCGCCGCCGGGGAACACGCATGGCCCGACCGTACAACGTCAACCCACCTGCCCGATCAGGGTCATGAGGGCGATCGTGGCGATGATCGTCAGGGTCCAGCGCAGGGCTGCCGCGCGCCCGGGCGTCGGGCCGTCACGCAGCACGGTGCTGCCCAGCGGGACGAGGGCGAGGCAGAGGCCCGCGACGGCCACGACCGACAGCGGGGTGGTGCCCTTGAGCACGCCGAGCGGCAGCGCGGAGGTCACCGCCAGGGCGACTGCCCGGACGGGGCCCAGCACGCGCGTCCGCCAGGCCCCGATGGCCAGGAGCAGCCAGCCGCCCATGATCGCGAGGTTCAGGGTGCTGAAGACGTGGAAGGCGCCGTACGTCTCGCCGACGAACCGGGCGGCGGCCTCCACGCCCTGCCGGTCGGCGAGTTGGAAGGCGAGGTGGTCCACCCCCGCGTGGAACGTCCGGGCGAAGAGCCCGAGGACGGCGAGCACACCGCCCCACAGGGCCAGTCCGGGGCTGTGGCGGCCGATCCGGGCCGCGAGTACGGCGAGGGCCGGCCACAGCAGTACCGTCCCCGCGGCGAAGGCGCCGTAGGAGACCGCGATCAGGTGGGGGTGCTCGGCACGGGCGGCGAGTTGCTCCGGGAAGAAGAAGTGGAAGGGCAGCCGCAGCAGGACTCCGGCCCCCAGCAGCACGGGTGCTGCCACCAGCGAGACCCCGCCCACCCACCGCCCGGGGAAGGGCGTGTCACCGCCCCACGCCACAGGCAGCAGTCGAGCCCTGGCCGGGGCGGCGGTGCGGTGTTCGAGGGGGGTACTCCGTGTCGTCGTCATGTCGTGAACGATTCCGCCCGGACGGGCCCTTCCGCGTCGGAGCACGGTCCGCTTCCCGGGTCGGCCCCAGGTCCGACCCCATCGCTCCCCGCAGGTCCGCATCGGACTCCGGTCCGACATCAGGTCTCGGTGCGATTCCCCGGGCAGTGGCGCGGGCCGAAGGTGGCCCAGTCGAGGCGCATGGAATTGGCCTGTGTGAGGGGTCAACTGCGCACTACCGTAAGCGAAATGACGACAAGATCTACTTCTGCCCACCAGCCCACGTCCACGACCACGACCACGTCCACGTCCACGTCCGTTGCCTTGGCCGATGCGCCGAAGCGTCAGGCCCGTAACTCCGCCACCCTTTGGATCGCGACCGGCCGGTCCCGGGGGCATGAGGTCGTCCGGCGCCGTGGGTTCGTCGCGGTCGATGGCGGCGAGCGGGCCGGCATGCGGGTCCTGATCCAGGAGTCCGACCTCGATCCGGGCGAACTGGCCGAGTTGAGCGAGCTGGTTCGCCGGGCCGTGGGCCCGGTGAACGCCGAGGATCCGTTCAGCTCGACCGATCTGAACCATCTGGGCATGCGCAGCTGGCAGATGCCGGTCATGCTGCGTCTGCCCGGGCCCGTCGGCGAACCGGCGCTGGGCGTGATCCGGGTCGAGCGGCCCGAGGACCTCCAGGAGGCCGAGCGGATCGTGATCGAGGGCTTCGAGCTGGCCGGGTTCGAGCCCTACCGCCCCGGGGAGCTGTTCCCGACGGCGCTGATCGGGCAGCCGGGTGTGGACGTGTTCGTCGCCTTGCACGACGGCGTGGCCGCGGGGGCCTGCGTCAGCGTCGTGGACGACGGCATCGGCAGCCACTACTGGGTCGGTACGTCGCCGGCCTTCCGGTCGCGTGGCGTCGGGAGGGCCGTCATGCTCGGCGCCCTCGCCCACGTGGCGGACCTGCCGGTCACCCTCACCGCTTCGAAGCTGGGCAGGCCGCTGTACGAGTCCCTGGGCTACACCGTCGCGGCGCCCTCGACCTGGTGGGCCTCTGCTTCGTGACACCGTCGCGGTGGCGCCCGTCGGCTCGCCGGTGGCTCAGTCCTCCCGCGCCTCACCCTTCCCGCTTCGGGCCGAGATCCATGAGCGCGGCTCCCAGTCGGCGTACCCCCTGCGTCAGCTCCGCATGGTCGGCCGCGGCGGCGAACCCGATGCGCAGGTGGGCGGCCGGTGGTTCGGTGGCGAAGTAGCGGCTGCCGGCGCTCACGGCGACGCCACGCTGCCTGGCGGCGTTCGTGAGTACGGCGTCGTCCACGCCGGGCGGCAGACGGACCCACAGGTGCAGTCCTCCGGTCGGCAGCCCGGACAGGGTCGCGCCCGGGATCTCCTGGGCGACCGCGGCGGCCAGTACGGCGCAGCGCTCGCGCAGCGCCGTACCGAGAGAGCGGACGTGCCGGTCCCAGGACGGGGAGCTGAGCACTTCCAGCGCGGCCTCCTGGAGCGGGCGCGTGACGAAGAAGTCGTCGACCAGGCGCACCGCCCGCATGCGCTCCATGACCGGCCCGCGGGCCACCAGTGCCCCGATCCGCAGGCTGGGTGCGGCGGGCTTGGTGAGTGAGGTGACGTGGACGACCGTGCCGTCGCGGTCGTCGGCGACCAGCGGCCGCGGCACCGCGCCGCCGTGTCCCAGGTGCCGTGCGAAGTCGTCCTCGATCACGAACGCGCCCGAGGCGCGCGCCACGTCGAGGATCTGGCGACGCCGCTCGGGTGCAAGCACGGTGCCGGTCGGGTTCTGGAAGGTCGGCTGGCAGTACAGCAGGCGTGCGCCGGTCATCGCGAACGCGTCGGCCAGCAGGTCGGGCCGCAGCCCGTCGGCGTCGAGCGGGACCGGCACCGGCCGCAGTCCCGCGGCGCGGGCGGCGGTCAGGGCGCGCGGATAGGTGGGCGACTCCACCAGGACCGGGCTGCCGGGTCCGGCGATGGCCCGGAACGCGATCGACAGGGCGCTCTGTCCGCCGGCGGTGACCAGGACGTCCTGCGGTGCCACGCTGCCGCCGACGATGCGGGCGAACGCGGTGCGCAGCGACGTCAGACCGCCGGCCGGGGCGCGGTCCCAGGCGTCCGGACGGCGCGCTGCCCGCGCCAGCGCCGCGCTCAGGGCCCGCGTGGGCTGGAGCGAGCGGTGCACGTAGCCGCCGTCCAGGGAAATCGTCCCGGCCGGTGGAGGTCCGAGCGGGTCGGCGATCAGGTGCGTGTCGACGGCGCGGTCCGTGAGGGCGACCGTCTGCCAGTCGGTGCTGGTGCCGGGGTCGGAGTCCTCGTCGTGGAGCCGGGTGCGCTGCGCCACGTACGTCCCGCTGCCCGGGCGGGTCACCACCGCCCCCTCCGCGGCCAGTGCGGCGATGGCCCGTGCCACGGTCGCGGGGCCGACCCGGTACTCCTTGATCAGCTCGCGGCTGCTCGGCAGTCGGTCGCCGGGCGAGAGCCGGGAGAGCAGTGTCCGAAGGCTGTCGGCCAACTCGCCAGAAGTGCTACCGTCATTCATGAGAGACGAGAATAGCGCTACTGGCCCTGGTTCAGAAGCACTTCAGCTGGACGTCGCCGCCCTGCGGGCCGACACCCCGGGGTGCCGGAAGGTCATCCACTTCAACAACGCGGGCTGCGGCCTGCTGGCCACCCCCGTACTCGACGTGATGGTCGGCCATCTGAACCTCGAAGCACGGATGGGCGGTTACGAGGCGTCGGCCGCCCGCGCCACCGAAGTGCGCGCGTTCTACGCGGAGATCGCCGCCCTCATCAACACCACGCCCGACAACATCGCCTTCGCGGGCAGCGCCACGCACGCCTACGCCAACGCCCTGTCCTCGATCCCCTTCGAGGCCGACGACGTCATCCTCACGACCCGTGACGACTTCGTCTCCAACCAGATCGCCTTCCTGTCCCTGCGCAAGCGATTCGGCGTACGCATCGTCCACGCACCCGACACCCCCGACGGAGGCGTCGACGTGGAGGCGATGGCCGCGCTGATGCGGACCCACCGGCCCCGCCTGGTGTCCGCCACCCATGTCCCCACCAACTCGGGACTCGTCTCGCCGATCGCCGAGATCGGCCGGCACTGCCGGGAGCTGGACCTGCTCTACCTGGTGGACGCGTGCCAATCGGTGGGCCAGTTCGTCATCGACGTGGAGGAGATCGGCTGCGACCTCCTCACCGCCACCTGCCGCAAATTCCTCCGCGGCCCGCGCGGCTCCGGATTCCTGTACGTATCCGATCGCGTCCTGCGGGCGGGCTACGAACCGCTGTTCATCGACATGCACGGGGCCCGCTGGACCGCGCCGGGTGCATACGAGCCCGTCCCGACGGCGGCCCGGTTCGAGGAATGGGAGTTCCCCTACGCCACCGTGCTCGGCAGCGCCGCCGCGACGCGCTACGCCCGCGAGGTCGGCATCGAGGCCATCGAGCAGCGCACACCCGCGCTCGCGGCCCGGCTGCGCGACCGGCTCGAACTCGTCCCGGGGGTGCGGGTGCTCGACCGCGGTCCGCGACTGGCCGCGCTCGTCACCTTCGCGGTGGAGGGCTGGCAGCCCCAGCCGTTCAAGGCGGCCATGGACGCCCGCGGCATCAACTCGGCGCTCAGCTTCCGCGAGTTCGCGCAGTTCGACTTCGGGGACAAGGGCATCGAATGGTGCCTGCGCCTGTCGCCGCACTACTACAACACCGAGGAGGAGGTGGACCACGTCGCCGACACGGTCGCCGAACTCGTCCGCCAGGCACCCGACCGCCGACGGCGCCGGTGACGGCGCCGGTGACCGCCCTCCAGGCGCCCACCGCGGAGCCGCCCCCGGAAAGCCTCTGGCGCAACGGCGACTTCCTCAGGTTCTGGCTCGGCGAGACGCTGTCCCTGCTGGGCACCCAGGTCACGAACCTGGCCCTGCCGCTGACCGCGATCACCGCCTTCGACGCCAGCGACGAACAGGTCGGTGTCCTGCGGTTCCTGCAGCTCGTCCCGTACCTCGGGCTCGCCCTGATCTTCGGTGTGTGGGTGGACCGGGCCCGGCGGCGGCGGATCATGCTCGGCGCCAACCTCGTCCGGATGGTCCTGCTGGCCCTCGTGCCCGTCCTGTACTGGACGGACGCGCTCGGCATGGTCTCGCTGCTGCTGATCGCCTGTGCCGTCGGCGTCGCCTCGGTGCTGTTCGACGTGAGCTGGATGTCCTACGTGCCGACCCTGGTGCGCGGTCCCGAACGCTACGTCGAGGCCGGCGCGAAGATGGGGATGAGCTCGTCGGCGGCCGAGGTGGCGGGACCCGGGCTCGCCGGTGTCCTGGTCGGCGCCCTGACCGCGCCCGTGGCGCTGATCGCGGACGCGTTCTCCTATCTGGCGTCCGTGGTTTCGCTGTTGCTCATCCGCACCCCCGAGCCGCGGCCCGAGCCCGCGACCGTGAAACGCCACGTGCCGACCGAACTCCGCGACGGTCTGCGCTGGGTGCTGGGGAATCCGGTCCTGCGCTCGCTCGCGCTCATCGGGTTCTGCTGCAACTTCTCGATGGTCACCGTGTGGACCATGTTCCTCCTCTACGGGACACGAGACGTGCACCTGGGATCGACGGCCCTCGGCGGTGTCCTGGCGACCGCCTCGGTAGGCGGTCTGATCGGCGCGGCGATCTCCCGCAAGGTGATCCGACGCTTCCGGCTCGGGCTGGTCTACCTCGTCGCGCAGTCGGCCCTTCTCCTCGGCCCCCTGCTGATCGTCCTGGCCGCCGGCCCCCGGCCGGTGATGGTGGGGATGTTCGTCCTCTCCTTCTTCACCAGCTACCTCGGCCTCGGTGTCGCCGGCGTCGTCATCGTCAGCCTGCGCCAGGCCAGTACCCCGCAGTCGATGATGGGCCGGATGACAGCGGTCTTCCGCACCCTGCTGTTCGGTGGCGGCGCCCTCGGCGGCCTGTCCGCGGGCCTGCTGTCGGGCCGGCTCGGTGCCCACGGCGCGTTGACCGTCGCGGCGATCGGATCCGCCGCCGTGCTGATCGCGCTCGTCCTGTCACCCGTGAGCCGACTCGCCGCCCTGCCGACGGAACCGCCGGCCGAGAGGAGGTCCTGATCCGCGCCCGCCCGTTCTCCTGGCGACCCACGGAGGGTGCGGCGCGGTCGAACCGGTCGGGACGATGACGGGCCCAGGGCGGATCTCACGACAACTCCGCCCGGCCGCACGCTTGAGGTTCCCGGCGGTCGGCAGGCTGCGCAACGGACCCAGGCGGTACGCGTCCAGCTGGGGCGACGTACCGGCCGCATCCTCCGTCCAAGCCTGTTGGGTGCGATCGTGGCGAAGGCTGCCGCACTGAGCATCAAGACCACCCCACCGGACCGCCACTATCGTGACTTGGCCTCCTCCCCGATGTCGGCGGTTTCCGCGACTAGCCTCCGCATCATGCTGCGTATCGTCGACACCCGTACCGGCCATCTCGTGGAGATTCCCTCCGTACGCCGTCATCTGCTGAGCATCTGCGTCCACCTGCCGGCCGGCGACGTCGGGCTCGGCCTGGGGGACCTGCGGGCGCTCCTGGTCGGTGACGTACTGGCGCGCACAGTGGAGCTGCACGGCCTGCAGTCCCGCACGTTCCGTACCTTGCCGGACCTGCCGGACGAGCAGGCCGAGGCGCTTGACCGCTCCCTGTCCGCCCTTGGCGTCCACCCGCCCGACACCGTCGGTGTTCACCATCCGAAGGGAACGCTCTGCGCCGCTGCCGACGTTCACGTCCACGCGTACGGGACCGCGGCACAGGACGCGGTCGGCGGGGTCCGTATCGACGTGGGCCAGGTCGGCCCGGCATCGGGGGAGAGGGGCGTCGCGGACCGTGCCCACCTCCCGTCCCCAGGGCTCCTGGGGGCCGTCGCCCCGGAGGGCGCCGATCCGCTGGCCATGAGGATGTTGATGCTCGGCCACGCCTACCGCACGCCGGTCTTCGTCACCAGTACTGCGCTCGAAGAGGCCCGGCGGACGCTGGCGGACTGGCGGCAGCTGGTGGCCGACTGGGCACAGGAGCCGTCCCGGCCGATGCCTGCCGATGTGCTGCGACACGCCCATGACGTGCTGGCTGAAGATCTCGGCGTCCCCGCCGTCCTGGACGCGCTGCTCACCGTGGCGACGCGCGCCGACGTACCGGCCGGTGCCAAGTTCGAGACGTTCGCGTTTCTCGACCGCGTCCTCGGACTGGACCTCGCGCGCGAGGTGGGTCACCAGCACCGGGCAGCGACATGACGTCGGGAGGAGCGGGCCAACGGGCAGTCCGGCTCAGCCGCGTTCTTCCTCTTCGGCTTCCATGCGGCGGATTCCCTGGTGGGTCAGGGAGACCATCGAGGGTGTGTTGCCCGGTTCCCAGTCGACGGTGATCAGGTCCTCGCCGGCGAGGTACGTGCATGCGGCGGCCAGGTCTTCCTCCGGGATGCGCAGGTCGTTCCGCAGCTTCCGCCCCGGGACTCCGAGGAGACGGTTGCCTTCGGTGGCTTCGTAGAGGGCGGTCAGGACTCGTTCGCGGTAGCCCTGTCGCTCGCGGAGTGTCGCCATGACCGAGTCCTTTCATGCGTGTGAGGAAGGCCGACGCTCCTCACACCTCGTCGACGTGGGTGCCGGCGCGAGAGGTCGGTCTGCTGGTGGCGAGCCAGGAGAGGGCGGGTTCCGCGCCGGATCCGGTGTCGACGGTGAGGTGGAGCCGTGTGCCACCTTCGGGCACGGGGTAGCTGCGCTGTTCCGCCCCGGCGAAGGAGCAGCGGATCACTTGGGCGACCGCGCGGGCGGCTTCGGGGGTGGCGGCGACGATGCGGATCTCGGCGTGTCCGGCCGAGGGCAGGGTCGCGGTGTCGGTGGGGTACAAGGTGCGTGATCCCTTCCGAGGGCGAGCGAGAAGCCGGCGGGTGGGTTGTCCCGGGTGTCGGGTGCCCCACCCGCGGCCTTCGGTCGGAGGAATGGTCCAGGTGATCAGGGCCAGGTGCCCGTGATCCGGCGGCGGGAGGCTTGCGCTGCCGAGGTGTCTTGCTCCGTCGGCGTGGGGTGGCTGTGGCCGGGCGGTCGGCGAATGGCCGGGAAGGGGTCGCCGAAGTGGTGGGCGGCGATGCGTGCGTCGTGCTGGGCGTTGAGCCGGTGGATCAGGCGGATGCCGAGCGCGATCATGAGGGCGATGACGGCGAGCGTGATCAGGGTTTCCATGGGGTCACCTCCGCGGGTTTCCGGGCATGGCGATCATCCGCGCGCCGACGACCGGGTGTCGGAGTGGCGGCAGGGCGGACCCGCCGTCGGTGTCCCAGGCGTCCTCGCTGCTGCGGGCGTCTCGCATACGGCGGCCGGTCGCGGCCTCGTCGGACATCAGGGCACCGGCGGCCAGGACGCTGCCGGGGATGGCGGCGGCAGCCATCAGCCGGGCGGCGGCCGCGGGTTCGGTCTCGGGTGGGATCACCAGCAGGTCGCAGCGGCCGACGGTGTAGGAGAGCAGGATCATCTTGTCGGGATCCTGTTCGGTGAACCAGCCGACGTGCACGGTGTGCCCGGTGACGGCGACCTTGTGCGGGACGACGGGCCAGCGGGTGGGGTTCACCGCGACGCGTGTGATGCGTCCGAAGTGCTCCTCCAGTGCGTCGACCAGAGGCGGAAGTTCGGCGGCCAGGTCATGCGAACGAGGCCACCAGGCGCCGTCCAGGAGGCCGACGAGGGTGGTCTTCGGCGTCAGCGAAAGGCGCGCCGAAAGCGTGGGTGCCAGGGAGGTGGTCATGACCGCGGACCCGTCTCCGGGCCGCCCTGCAGGGCGGCCCAGTGTCTTGATCGCCGGAAACGACGTCCGCTTGGGAGCGGGTGCTCGACTTACTCCCGGTACTTTCAGCGTACTCCGCCCAGCGGTCGGACGAGCCGTTCTGACCAGGTGATTTCCTGCCGGGCACGCCGTCCGGGCGACGGCCGCGGGCCTGACGGCAGGCCCGCGGAGTATCGTGTGACCACGGCGGTATCTCGTCGGCCATCATGTGTCGGCGGCCCCGCGCAGGCAGGCGGACCACCATGGCCGAATCAGACATGCCCACCCCTCCCCAGCTCCTTCCGGACGAGATCCACCGAGCGGTGCATCCCGGCACGGCCCTGCTCCGGCTGCGGACGACCCACTCCCGCGAAGGCGTCCTCGACGGCGCCTGGTGGCCCCGCTCCCGCGACGTCGGGACCGAGCTGCCCGCCCTGGTCCGGGCGCTCACCACACACCTCGGCCCCATCACGCGCGTCGGCCTGGACACGGACGCCTGGGAGGAGGTCCCGACCCGTGTGGTCGTCGACGACCGGGTCGTACGCCTCGACTCCTTCCCCGTCGGCGACGACACCGTCCTCATCACCCGTGGCGACAATGACCACTTCGCCCTCCTGGTGGTGCCCCCCGACACGACACCCGACGCCGCACGTGACGCCATGGCCCGTGCGGTCGACGCCGACAACCTCACCCAGGCCGCCGAGATCCTCGTCGCCACACCCACCGAACCAGCGACACACCGCCCGGAGCCGGCATGATCCGGAACGTCACCCGCGCCACTCGACCAGGACCAGCGTGGCGTCGTCCGAAGTGGCGTTGCCCCGCGCCCGTTTGAGGGTGTGGGAGAGGTCACGTACCACCGCGCGGACCTCTCGGTCCGCCCGCTCCAGTCGGTTCACCCAGCCGATCAGCTGGTCCTCGCCGAACTCCTCCTGTCCGCTCTCGTGTTCCTCGATCAGCCCGTCGGTGAAGCAGAGAACGCGATCCCCCGGTTCGAGCATCACCCTGCTGACCTGCGGCTGCGCTCCCCCGAACCCGACCGGCAGGGTCGTGGGGCTGTCCAGGCGGCCCACGACGCGGTGCCCGCGGATCAGCATGGGGGCGGGGTGGCCGGCGTTGACCCACTGGAGTCGGCCCGTGTTCGTGTCCAGCCGCATCATCTGCGCGGTCACGAAGTGGTCGGGTGCGAACTGCTCGGCCACGGCGCGGTCCATGAAGAGGTAGATCTCGGACAGCTCGATGCTGATCCGGCGGGCGTGCCGGTACGCGCCGATGGTCACGGTGGCCATCGTGGCCGCGTCCAGACCGTGGCCCATGGCGTCGATCACGGCGAGGTGGAAGGTGTCCCCGTTCAGGGCGTAGTCGAAGCTGTCGCCCGCCACGTCGTAAGCGGGCTCCAGAACGCCGGCGACGGTGACGCGCGGCGTCACCATCGTCAGCGGCGGCAGCAGCGACCACTGAATCTCGGCGGCGACGCTCATCGGTTCGCTGCGACGGGTGCGGAAGAAGAGGTCGGTGTGGCCGTTCTTGGTCTGCATCATGTCGGCGATCAGACCGGCGATCCTGCGCAGCAGGCGGCGGTCGTCGTCACCGACGGCGTCCAGGGTGACGGCCAGGACACCCGCTTGGTCGCCCCCGTCCAGCAAGGGCAGCAGGACCCGTACGCCGTCGGGCAGTACGAGTTCGACCGGGCGCGAGGTGAGGAAACACCGGCCGGCCTCCGAGCCGTCGATGGCCTGCGGTTCCCCGCCCTCCAGCCCTTCGCCCGGCAGGGGGACCAGCCTCTCCTGCCCGTAGTCCTGGAGCAGGATCTGCGGATCCCGTCCCCCCAGCCGCGCCACCGTGTCGGCGAGCACCGGCCCGACCCGATGCGGTGGCAGCTCATGGGCCCGGTCCAGGAGCCCGCCCAGCAGCCCCTCCCCGAAGCTCTCCGAGCGATCAGGATCCCCGGCCGGTCGGACTGTCATCCCGCTCCCTCCCACAGGGCGACGGACGGGCTGCGCAGCGCCTGGCCGTACCGGGGCTGACGCAGGCCGGTGGCAGCCGGTGCCCGGCAGGCGCGGGGGCCGGGCCCGTTGGCGGCGGTCTCGCCATCAGGATGCTCCTCGGCGACAGGGCACGCCACACGACGACGAAGGCCCTGGTCTCTGACCAGGGCCTTCGTTTCAAGAGCGGATGACGGGAATCGAACCCGCGCCACAAGCTTGGGAATCACCGTCGCCCAGCCTGATCGCCTAGCTTCTGACCTGGGGAAACAGTCCCGGCTGTGGCCTCCTGGGCGGGTGTGGCGGCACCCATGTCGACGACTGTTCACCGCTCCGAAGGGCACGGATGGGGCCACGCGTCGGCGAAAGGCGTTCAGGGTGTCTGCCCGGCCCCGGAGTGGTCGATGACGTTGCCGTTGGAGCAGTTGTTCTTGTGGTTTCCGGTCCAGTCGCTGAGGGCGGGCACGACGGCCAGCTCCTGGATGCAGACGTCGGCGGCGGTGAAGTTCCAGTTGTTGGCGGCGTTGACGCCGCTGCCGAAGTCGGAGTCGTTGTCGGCGTGGGCGGGGGCTGCGAGGGCGACGCCGGCGAGGACCAGCGCGGTGACAGAAACGATCTTCTTCATGGCCTGGGAACGATCTACCGGAATCGGCGATACGCCCGTTCACTCGCGGCTCGGTGGTCGATGCGGCTGGACGGGTGTAGTTCGGCACCTGACTCCGGCGCCATCCGGCCGGAGCGGGGCGTCGCCGGATTACATGGGCCTGCGCCTCGGCGCGGGGCGTGCCGGTGCCCTTCACGGCCCCGGACCCGACGACTGGAAGAGCACCATGGCAGAGCGCGACTCTCGCAACCGCACCGGCCGCAGCCCGCTACGTCGCGGGCTCGCCACCGCCGTGCTCGCGGCCGGCATGCTGGTGGCCTCAGTGGGACCCGGATACGGGACCGGCGCGGCCACGCCGGCGCCCGGCCCGCAGTTCACGCCGTTGACGGCGGCAGTGATGACCGAACCGACGCCGTTCAACGCCACGGACGGCAAGACGCACCTCTCGTACGAACTGCTCACCACGAACGCACTGCCCAGCAGCACGCAGGTGCGGCTCGACCGTGTCGAGGTCCGGGACGCCCGCACGCACCGGGTAGTGGGCTCGCTGAGCGGCCAGGCGCTGGCCGATGCCGCCAATCCGGTGGGCGACCCCCTGCCGGGTGCGGACGGGTACACCCCGGCGCCCCCGGGGCCGACGCCGACCGTCATCCCGGGCTCCCAGGAGTGGGTCATCTGGCTCGATCTGGCCCTCGACCGCGGTCAGCGGGTGCCCAAGGTCCTCGAACACCACCTCTCGGGCGCCGTCCTCACCGCCTCCGGTGCCTCCCCGTTCGAGGAGACGGTCCAGATCACCCCGACCGGCCGCGCCGCGCCGCTGAACCTGAAGGCGCCGGTCCGCCCCGGCACCTGGTACTCCAGCGAGTCGTGCTGCGGCAACACCCACCACCGGCGCGGCCTCGGCCCGATCAACGGTCGCTTCTACGTACCGCAGCGCTTCGCGATCGACTGGTACCGGGTCGGCGACCAAGGGCAGACCTGGGAGGGCGACCCCACACAGCTCTCCAGCTACCTGAGCTACCGTCAGCCGGTAGTGGCCTCGGCCGGCGGCCGAGTGGTGGAGGTCCAGGACGGACTCCCGGACCAATCGCCGCCCGTCACACCGCCCGTCCCGCCCATCGAGGACACCGTCGGCAACCACGTCACCCTGGAGGTCGCGCCGGGCCGCTATCTGCTCTACGCCCACCTGAAGCCCGGCTCGCTCAAGGTCCGGGAAGGCGACCACGTCGAACCCGGCCAGGTCCTCGGGCTGATCGGCAACAGCGGCAACTCGACCACGCCGCACCTGCACTTCCAGGTGATGACCACAGCCGAGTTCTTCCCGACCGACAGCCCGCCGTTCACCTTCCGGCACTTCCGCGTCGTCGGACAGGTCGAACCCCGGATCTGGGACGACAACTTGGGCCTGCAGCCGACCGGCGTCCTGCCGATCACACCCTCGCCGTACGAGGGCCCTCACCGCGCGCGGTATCCCCTCGACCGCGAGGTGCTGGAGTTCTGACCGGATTCCGGTCGGGCCGACTGTCGGCGTGGCCGGCGGGCTCGATCGGATGGTGCAGGCGGCGCGCGACGTCTGGATACGTCTGGACAACGACGAAGGCCCAGGTCTCTGACCTGGGCCTTCGCGCGAGAGCGGATGACGGGAATCGAACCCGCGCCACAAGCTTGGGAATCACTCGGCACTTGAGGGTCCGAGTAGCCACTGACCTGGGAAACGTCTCCCGGTGGCCCCGTGGGAGCGGCCCCTGAGCAACCCTGACCTTATGGCTGATCGTTTTGCAGGAAGGCCAGTGCGTGGGCGGAGAACCGCTTGTCGGTGAAGGTTCCGCCATGGCTGCGGTCCTGGTAGACGACGAGCCGGGAGTCCGGAATGCCCTGGACGGTCTGGCGGGCCAGGTCGAGGGGGTAGACGATGTCCTTCTCGCCCTGGAGAAGCAGCGTGGGCGCCTTGATCTCGTGCAATCGACTGCGCAGGTCGAAGCCGTCCTCGGCGCCCAGCATGGTGGCGGCGTCGAGGTGTTCGCGGCTGCCGTCCATGAGCCAGAGCAGGCCCTTGAGCGCCGTCCGGCCGATCGTCGAACCAGTGAGCATCTCGGCCAGTGCAGGGCTCGGCCGTTTGCCTTGTCGTGCGCGCTCGATGTAGCGGCGCTGGGCGCGCCTGCCGACCGGGCCGAGGGTGCAGGCCGTACCGCCCAGGACGAGGCGGTCGACCAGCTCGGGATGGTCTGCGGCGAGCTGGAGGGCGAGCGACCCACCGGTGGACAGGCCCAGCACGTTCACCGGCCCGCTGAAGGTCTGTCGGATCGCGTCGGCGTGCACGGCGGCGAGCTGGGTCATCGTCGTCGTCGGCGGCAGGCCGGGCGGGCGTATGAGGAGGTGAGTGGTGAACCGCCTGGAGAAGGGGCGCAGCATCCGCAGGGTGAGTCGACGGTTCGCGCCCGTGGGGACGGCCGCTTCCGGGGTGAAGAGCAGGACGATCAACGGTGGTCCTTCGCCGGCCGACAGGCAGGGCAGTCCATGCATCATGAGGCGGCTCCCTTGACCCCGCCGCCGGCGTCGAGGCGGGTGATGCGCCGCTGCGCGGCGAAGGCGGCGGCCGGATAGCGCGGGTCGGGCCGAAGAGCGTATTCGCGCAGGCACGCTTCGGTGAACTTGATGACGTGCTCGTCGCCGTGCTCGACGGCGCGGGCACCCAGGTCGTCCAGTGGGGGCAGATCCGGTACCTCCGACTCCCAGGCCGCCGTGCCCTCGTCGCGCCGGTCCGAGGTGAAGGCGAACAGGAACGCCGACTGCACCTGCCAGAGCCGGGCCAGCGTCGGCTCGTGCAGCTCGTGCGGCAGATGCGGGAGTACGAGGCGGACGGCGGCGGGGGCCGTGACGCCGTGGATCAGCGGGACGGGGTACACCTCGGGGTGGCCGAGGTAGACATCGGCGAACTGGGCCGTCATCTCGCTCAGCAGCCGGGGTGCCTGCTGCGGGGACAGCGCCTCCAGGGACTCGCCGTAGCCGGGGAGTTCGGCGAGCGTGTCCAGGCGGTGGAGGGCGGTACCCGGCCCCATCGGACCGTCGAGCGGTACGCGGGGCAGCGTGGCGACCGCGTCGGGCAGTTCGTGAGGGCCGTGCAGTCGAGGGCGGCCGGGTAGTTCGCTGTAGCGGGCCGCCCAGTAGGCCAGGCCGCGGGCCAGTTCCTTCAGCTGGAGCACTGTGCCTCCGTCGCCGGTCGCGTACAGGCCGCGTACGGCGTGCGCCGTACGGATGACCCCGTGCGTCAGGCCCGCGAACAGCCCTGGAAGGAGGCGGGGCCACCAGCGTACGAGCACCTCGCGCCAGTGCGCCTCCGCCAGTTCGCGGGTGAAGAGCTGCTCCCAGTCCCCGGCCCTCCGGAAGGTACCGAGGGCGGGGCGCCACGAGGACTCGTCCGCGGGGTCCAGGGCGAAGCGGGCGGCGGGAGGCTCGTGGTGTTCCATCGCCTTCCGGTAGCGCCCCACCCACTGGGCGACTTCGTCCCCTTGCCCGAGCAGGGCGAGTGCCTCGGCGCCCATCGGGCCGTGGTTGGCGAGATCCACCCCCTGTCCTCGCTCGTATCCCAGGTCGTCCATGCGTTCCAGGGCGTCGTTGAGTGCATCGCTGTAGCTGATCGACGGCATCTAAAGACCCTTCGGATTACCCAATAGTTTGGAAACCAGAACCATATACACTTGTAGCATGCCGCAGAGCGAGAGCGCCGGGAAGGCGTCACGGAAGCCGACCCCGGATGATCTTGAAGTCGCCGGTCTCGTGCCGTTGTTGGAGCCGTTCTTCCGGGGTTCGGTCGTGCGGGATCTGATGCCGGAGCCTTTGCGGGGCGTCATGGAGGCGCATGGCCTGACGCCGCGCCATGGCGCCGTACTGCCCCAGTTGCTGGCCGGACGGCCGCTGGCCGTCAGTGAGATCGCCCGACGGCTTCAGGTGTCGTTGTCCACCGCCAGTGAACTGGTCGGAGCCCTGAGCCGGGCCGGCATCGTGGAGCGGGCCGAGGATCCGACGAACCGCCGCCGCGTCCTGGTGTCCTTGGCCGCGGAATACCGCCTGCCGCTCGAAGCCTTCATCGTTCGACGGACCGAGCCGCTGCTACGCGCGCTGGAGGGGCTGTCGCCGGACGAGAAGGCGGGATTCCTGACAGGGCTCACGGCCTGGGTCGGCGAAGTGCAGAGGTGAGCGCGTTGCGCGCGCTTCCGCGGGCGAGCGCCGGACGCCGAAGCCGACCCTGAGGGGTCTAGGTGACACGAAAGCCCCAGGTCGCTGACCTGGGGCTTTCGCAGAAGAGCGGATGACGGGAATCGAACCCGCGCTATAAGCTTGGGAATCATCGGAGCCGGCACAGATCGCAAGGTGCCTGACCTGCGAAAACGCCCCTTCTCGCGGCTCCTTTCGGTGATCCGGCGATACCCGTGTTGACCGCTGTTCACCGTTCCGAAGGGCACGGATGGGGCACGATGCCACGGGGCCTCCGCTGCAGAGCCGAGGTGCCCTCATGGCGCTGATCATCGTCGGCTCGAAGCTCGGCGGTGCGCTGTAACTCCTCTCCACCGGCGTACTGGTGCTCATCGCCGCCGTTCTCCACCTCGGCGTGAACTCCGTGACACCCCGCCGCTTCGCCCACTGAGCCACCCACCGATCCCGGCCGCCGTTCCTTCCCCGCGGCCCGGCTTGCGCGCCGTAGGGCGCCGTGGGCCACGCGGAGCGCTGGTTCGTACGGGCGGCGCCGGGCAGATTGAATCATCACAATTCTTTGCCGACGCACGACACCGGCGGCACGGCGCGTGATCAACAACCGGTGCTCCATGCCAATCTGCTCGGGCACGTAGTGGCTTGGAGCCGGAGGTACACCGCCCATGGCGGCGAACAACAACCCGACCGTCACAGGACGACGACTGGGGGCGGAGCTGCGCCGGCTCCGTGAGGACCGCGGTATGACCGGCACGCAGGTCGCGGCGGAACTGCTGATCTCCCAGGCCAAGGTCAGTCACATGGAGACGGGTCGCCGTGCGGTCAGCCCCCGCGACGTACGCGATCTCTGCGTGCTCTACGGCGTCACTGACCAGCATCTCGTCGACCACCTGACAGCACTGGCCAGGGAGTCGAGCCGTCAGGGCTGGTGGCACTCCTACGGCGACATCCCTCACAGCGTCTATCTCGACCTGGAGGCGGTCGCCGCGTCCATCCGAGCCTACGAGTCCATGGTGGTCCCCGGCCTGCTGCAGACCCCCGCCTACGCCGCCGCGGTCATTGAGGAAACGATCCCCCTCGTCACGGTCGACCAGGCCGCCGCGCGACTGAAGGTGCGACTCCGCCGTCAGTACCGGATCTATGACCTCGCCCGCCGGTTGCATCTGTGGGTCGTCCTGGACGAATCGGCCCTGCGGCGTGTCGTCGGCAGCCGGGAGATCATGCGCGAGCAACTGGAGCACCTGCACGCGCTCAGCACCGAGCCGCACATCACCGTCGAGGTACTCCCGCACAGCACAGGCGCTCACCCGGGGCTGACGGGACAGTTCTCCATCCTGGAGTTCTCCCACACCCGTGAGGCGGTGGTGTATCTGGAGAGGTTCACCGGCGGCCTCTGCCTGGCGAAGGCGTCCGACGTACAGCAGTACAGCGTGACGCACGCCCGGCTGCGGGCGCTGGCCCTCGCCCCGGAGCAGAGCCGGCACTTCATCACCGACGCCATCAAGCTCTACGCGTCCTGAACCCCGAGGGTGACGCGCCGGGCTGCGACGATGCCCCGGAACCGCTGCTCCTCCACCCGCGGCCGGCACCGGGAAGAGCCCGCCGCTGATGCCGCGCCTCCTTGAGCTTTTCGCCCCGGGCGCGCCACGCCCACGCCGCAGCGGTCCTGAATCGACCCAGTCGGCGTACATCCGCGTTCGCATCGGGGTCGGTTTCAGGACAGGTGTGCGGTGCCGCTTCGTGTGAACTGATCGAATTTCACTCATCCGGCGATGTTCTGAATCGTCGGCGGCACGGGATTGCATATTTTCATCACGCACCGCGGCGTTGAATCTTTTTGTATTCATCCCCCCTCCTCGGTTTCGCCCGGTACGGGTGCGCGAATTTTCATGCGTAATATGCGGCCACAGCTAGAAGGCGCCCCGGGTGATCCGTAGGCCCGGCGTGTGCCATGGCCCCCCACAGAAAATGGCCTCTTGATGAAGCTGCACATCCCTCGAACGACTCAGCGCCGCATTCTGTCCGGCGGGCTGGCCTCGGCCCTCGCCACAGCAGTTGCCGCCGCCATGGTCGCCGTCACGTCGACGCAGGCACTTGCCATCGCGACGCCCGTTCCTCTGGGCACGACCGCCAGCTACTCCGTCCTGGCAGGGCAAGGAGTCACCAACACCGGCAACTCGGTGCTCGATCACGACCTCGGGACGCACCCGAACGGGGCCATCACCGGATTCCCGCCCGGACGCGTGCTCGGCGCGGTGCACCCCGCGGACGATCAGGCCCGCCAGGCCAAGATCGATCTGATCGTGGCGTACAACAACGCGGCCGGCCAATTGACGGGCCAGGCCCCGGACTTCCCGCTCGCGGCAGGAATCGGCGGGGGCCAGGAGCTGCTTCCTGGCGTCCACAGGGCCACGTCCGGTGTCGGGCTCACCGGCGATCTGATCCTGAATGCCGGAGGAAACCCCAACGCGGTCTGGGTGTTCCAGATCCCTGAAGCCCTGACGACGGCGTCCAGCAGTCGGATCCTCCTCACGAACGGCGCTTCGCCGTGCAACGTGTACTGGCAGATCGGGAGCTCGGCGACCCTCGGCACCACCTCCACCTTCGTGGGCACCATCATGGCTCTGACCTCGATCTTCGTGAACCAGGGCGCGAGCGTCGAGGGCCGGGCGCTGGCCCGCAACGGCGAGGTGACGCTCAACAACAACAGGATCTTCCTCGGCGGGTGCGCCACCGGCGGTACGACGACCGGCGCGACGGCGGGGACGACGACCGGTACGACGACCGGCGCGACGACGGGGACGACGACCGGGGCGACGACGGGTACGACTCTGGGTCTGATCGGCGGCACCCTCATCGGCGGGCCCAGCGTCAACCTGGTGGGCGGCGGCACCTCGGGGAACATCGCCGGCAACACCTCCGGGAACACCGTGGGCAACACCGCCGGGAACACCACTGGCGGTAACACGTCGGGCAACAGCGCTGGGAACACGACCGGCGGCTCCATCACCGGCGGGAACGTCGCCGGCGGGAACGGCGGCAAGCCGGACCACGGTCGGCCGGACCACGGCGGCAAGCCCGAGCACGGTGGGCCGGAGCACGGGCACGACGAGGGGCCCGGCAAGCCGGACCACGGCGACCACGGCGACCAGGGCGACTACGGCGACCACGGTGAGCAGGCTGACGGGCACTACGGCTACGCCGACAAGCCCGCGGTCCACGAGGGCTGAGCAGCAGGCCGCATAAGACCGTTCATCAGATGACGGCGCGCGGCGGAATCCTCAGCGGTTCCGTCGTGCGCCGCCGGTGAGAGACGCAGAGACTCAGGCGCGAGCAGCGCATACGCGAAGGACAGGGTGGGCGGTGTCGAGCGGAATCGAAACAGCGGCCGTGCAGGAACTTCAGCAGTCCGGTTCCGATCCGGCCCCCCTGCCACCAGAACACGACAGGGCGACCCCGCCGGACAGACGGCACATGAGGGTCCTCGCACTGAGAGCGGGGCTGCGCACGGCCCTGGCCCTGTGTCTGGTGACCACGCTGGTCCATGTCGTCATGGTGTTCCTTCACGTAGCCCCCTCCAACACCGTATCGAAGCGGTACAGCCCACAGGTCAACGGATGGATGTACCCCCTTTTCGAGCAGAATTGGCGACTTTTCGCACCGGACCCCGATTCCTTCAACCGGAAGGTCCTGGCGAGAACTGCACAAACGGCCTCCGACGGATCGGTACGAGTGAGCCCCTGGTTCGACCTGGCCGCCGTGGACAATGCCGCAGTCGACCACAACGCATTTCCAAGCCACACGGCTCAGAACCTTTTGCGACGCGCCTGGAGCTCCTATGTCGAGACGCACGGAGGAAGCGACACGGCACGCTCGGAACGGGCGGTGATGATGCAGCAGTACCTGCGCAATATCGCCGCGGACCGCTTCGCCGCCCGCCACGGTGTCGACTCGTTCGACTTCGTTCAGCTTCGGGTCGTCACGACGCCCATCGCCGCTCCCGGCACCGCCGCCGGCAACCGCCCGCCGGTACCCACCGAGAACCGGCTCCTGCCCTGGTGGAAGGTGACCCCCCATGGGAATTGAGCAGCCCTCCCGGCCCTCCTCTGCGGCAGCCGCACCACAACGCCCCCAGAGTCCGGGGACTTCGCTCGTCGGTGTCGCCCGTCAGTGGCTCCTCGGCCAGGTCAGCGCTCTGTGGGCCCTCCTCACCGGCCGCCCGGTGTCCTTGTATGCCGCCTCGGTGCTGCGCATCGGCTACGGGCTGCTCTACCTGGTCTTCCTGCTCCGCGAGTTCCCGCACCGTGGAGAGATCTGGGGACCCGAGTCCCCTTGGACGCCTGCGCTGGCGGAACAGCTCTTCGAGCAGACGGGCTGGAACAGCGTCCTGATCCTGTCCGACAGCCCCGCCTATTTCGAGTTCTGCTACGCGATGGCCGTCGTCACGTCCGTACTGTTCATCCTGGGCTGGCGGACCCGCGTCATGTCCGTCCTCTTCGCCGTCGTGGTGATCTCGTTCCACGCGAGGTCGATCTTCATGACGGACGGGGGCGACAACCTGGTCCTGCTGATGGCCATGTACCTCGTCCTGACCGCGTGTGGTCGGCGCTGGTCCCTGGACGCACGCCGCGACCGGCTCAAGTCGGCTCGTGCGGGCGACGTGCCGGAGCCGGTGCGGGGCTTGTACGCGCAGGAACTCCGCCACGCCCGCGTCACCTTGACCACCGTGGTGCACAACTGCGGCGTCTTCGTCATCGCCGCACAGGTCTGCTTCCTCTACGGATCGGCGGGCCTGTACAAGGTCCAGGGTTCCACCTGGGGCGGCGGCACCGCTCTGCACTACGCGCTGAACCTCGAACTGTTCCAGCCCTGGCCCGCGCTCTCCCACCTCGTGGACGATTTCCCGATGGTGATCGCGATCACCGGCTACGTCACGGTGCTCGTCCAGGTCGCCTTCCCGTTCGTACTCTTCGGCCGGCTCAAGTATCCCGTTCTTGCCGTGCTGCTCGGGATGCACATCGGCATCGCCGTACTCATGGGGCTGCCGCTCTTCTCCGGCGCGATGATCATCGCGGACGCCGTGTTCCTGCCCGACCGCTTCTACACCTTCCTGCCCCGACTGTGGCGCCGTGCGGCACGGCGCATCGGTATGCGGCAGGCGGCACCCGGCCGGGCGGCGGGATCGGGATCCGTGCCCGCACAGGGAAGACCCGAGCTACCCGCCCCGCAGGACCAGGTCGTTCCGAGTGGAGGGTAAATGCGGTTCAGTCCCCGGCCGAGCCGCCCCAGGGTCTGCCGCGGTTGCGCGTCAGGCTCCAGCCAGAGGCGCGGAGTCCCCAAGAGGTCTAGACAACGACGAAGCCCCAGGTCGCTGACCTGGGGCTTCGTAAGAAGAGCGGATGACGGGAATCGAACCCGCGCCATAAGCTTGGGAATCACCGCCGCTCAAGCCCTCGGTATGGTGTCTGACCTGCAAGTATGGCCTGTGGCCAAGGGTGCTGCCACGCCCCCTGAGAGCCGTTGTCGACTGCTCTTCACCGCCTTGATGGGCACGGATGGGGCACGTCGTCGAAAGAGGGAGGGCCTCCCGCCGCCGGTGCGCTGAATGGGCCAGGGCGGTAGAGCTGGTCGGTCAGCTGCGCCGCGAGTCGAGATCCTTCGGGCCGTAGAGAGCTACGGCTTCTCCTGTGATCAAGGCCCAGTAGCGGTCCCCGAAGGACCAGTGCCACCACTCTGTGGGGTAGTTCACCAGCCCTGCGGCCGTGAGTACGGTGCCCAGCAGCTTCCGGTTGGCGCGGGCCTCCTCGGTGATGTTCGGGGCGTGGGTGTAGCAGGCGCCGGCGCTCTCCTCCGGGTCCGCGTTCATGCGTGTGCCCAGGTCCAGCTCGTGCCCGTCGGCATCGGCGAGGGTGAGGTCGACGGCCGCGCCGGCGCTGTGCGGGGCGATGTCGGGGGGTGACACGTACCTGCTCGCCGCCGAGTGGATCTGATCGGCAGACCATTCGGGATGGGCGGCTCGTAGCTCACCGGCGTACTCCTCGAAGTACTCCCGCTGGAGGGAAGGGGGCCGGAAGCCCTCGACGAACAGCAGCCGCAAGCCCGCCGGAAGCATCGTCTGGGCTGTGACCAGCCGCTCCAGCACGCCTTCCCGTAGGTGGGCGAAGGCGTCCGCCGGGTCCTGCTTGCGTGTGTCGACGAGCAGGCGGCCGTCGTGGCGGACGTCCACAAGACGTTCGCCGGACTCGACCACGGGAATGGCGGCGACCTTCGGATCCGACATCAGGACGATCTCGCTCATGGTGCCGCCCTTCATCCGGTCCGGAGTGGCCGAAGAGCGCACGCCGAACCACTGCTCGGCGCCGTACTCCTCGAATCTCTCGACCTCGATGAAGCCCAGCTTCGCCGCGAGGCGCATCGCGCGGTCGTTGGCGCTCTGGGTGGAGAGCACCACGGGTTCGCCGGGACACGTGGCGGTGAACCAGTCGAGTGCTGCCGCGCACGCCTCGACGGCGTAACCGCGTCCCCACGCCTCTGGCAGGAACAGGTAACCGAGCTCGGTCTCACCGGCCTCGGGGCGGATGTGCCCCCGGCGCTCGGGGGCGCGTGGATCGAGCGTGATCATGCCGATCATCGCTCCGTCGCGTTCGACCACGAAGCAGCCGGGGCGCCGGCCGGGGATCTCGGGCACCGCGCGCTCCAGTTCGGCGCGCGGCCGGGCGCCGCCTGTGTAGGTGCCCACCTCCGGCGAGGCGAACAGCTCGACGACCGCCGCACGGTCCCGGGCCTCGGACTCGCGGAGCACGAGCCGGTCGGTCGGTATCGGGGCGGGCGGCCAGGCGGAGGTTCCGGGTTCGATCATGGCGGGGAACCTATCGCACGCCCCGTGAGGGCGATCGGCAAGGAAGTCTCGGCTCCTGCCCGGCGATCTCTTTCCGGCGGTCTGCAACCGGGACCGCATCGGCGCGCGTGTCGATGATCTGAGAAGCGCGAAGCGAGAAGTAGTTGTCCGTATGGCCGTTGCAGGGTTCGAGCCGTTCGGCCGAGAGGATCTGGAGCCGTTCCATGCCGGATGAGATCACCCTTCGTCCTGTCGCCACCGACGATCTCGACCTGTACGAGAAGGAGTTCAGCGGACCGGAGGGCTGGGGCGTTCATCAGTGGTTCGGTTTCCAGTCGACGGCCGACCTGCGCCGTCGCTTCGCGGACAACGGTCTGCTCGGTCCTGACGGCGGGCTGCTCTCCGTAGCCGAGGGCGACCGGACGGTGGGTCGGGTCAAGTGGTTCCCCGGCACCTGGGGGCCGGCCGACATGACCAACTGGAGCCTGGCCATCGGCCTGGTGCCCTCCGCCCGCGGCCGGGGCATAGGCACCCGGGCCCAGCAGCTGCTGGTGGAGTACCTGTTCGACCACACGAGGGCGGACCGGATCCAGGCGTGGACGGACCGAGACAACGTCGCTGAGCGGCGCGCCCTGGAGAAGGCGGGCTTCGTCGAGGAGGGCGTGCTGCGCTCCGCGGTCTGGCGCGGCGGGCAGTGGAACGACCTGGTGATCTACTCGGTGCTTCGCGTGGAGCGGAACGGCGGGACGGCGAAGTGAGCACGGGACGGCGAACGCACGGGGAGCGGCGCGGAGTGGACCACCACCAGGTACTCGAAGCCTTCCGGCTGGAATGCGGCGCCCTCACCGATGCCGTGGCCGGACTGTCCGGGGCTGAGTGGAGCCTCCCGACGCGCTGCACTCCCTGGTCCGTACGCGACCTGCTCGGGCACGTGTGCGTGGTGATCGACTGGCTTCCGGCGATGCTGGACGCGCCGGCACCCGGCGAGGCGGAGATCTCCGCGGTGGAGTACTACCGCCCTGACGACCGCTTCTCAGCGCAGACCAACGGCAAGCGGATCGCCTTGGCCCAGGACCGTGCGGCGCGGCCGGCGGACGGCGCCGCCTTCGCCGAGGACTTCGCCGCGACGTGGCGGCGAGCCGACCGGCTGTGCCGGGCCCAGCCGGATGGTCGAACCGTGCGGACACGCCACGGCGATGCCATGCTCCTGTCGGAGTTCCTCCTTACGCGCGTCGTGGAGGTCGCCGTCCATGGACTCGACCTGGCCGACGCACTCGGACGTGAAGCCTGGCTCACCCCGGCGGCCGGTGATGCCGTGACGGAGCTGCTCCTCGGCGCGGAGCACACCACGGCAGCCGATGAGCTTGAGTGGAGCCGTCCCCACTTCCTGCGCAAGGCCACAGGCCGGGAGCCGCTGCATGAAGCGGAGACCGTGCAGGTCGAGCAGCTCGGCATCCGCTGGCTCGCCCTGGGCTGACTTCCGCCCTTGCCCGCAATCCCGCGGAACAGGGAATCATCCAGTACTCGGGCGCAGGGTGTGTGCGTTCGGGGCAGTCTTGCATGCAGGAGGACCTGTGCGACGTGGCGAAGTCTGGTGGGTCGAGTTCGACGAGCGGCGGCCGGCCGTCCTGCTGTCGGGAGACGACACCTCCGGGATCCGGGTGGTGCAGGTCGTCGCCCCGGCGGGCATCGACGTCAGCGGTCTGGGCGTCGAAGTGACCGTGGGCGCCATGGAGGGACTGCCCTTCGACGGTGTCCTGCGGTTCGCGTTCCCCCGCCAGGGCTTCATCCCCTGCACATGGCTGACCACCGTGTCCCGGTCCGACCTGATCGAACGGGCAGGCGTCCTGACCTCCGCGAAGCTCAGCGAGATCGAGGAAGCCATTCAACTCGCCGAACAGTCGCAGGAGCAGACCCCGGAGACGACCGTGAAGCTCAGCGAGTTAGGAGAATCCCTCCGTCTCGGTGGGCTCGGGTAGGCGAAGAGGGAACGGACGCCCACGATGACCGAGGACCTGTCCCGGCGATCACGCGACAGTTCGGTGGGAGCGAGCCGGGCTTGGGGGGAAAGCAGACCGCATGGTCGCTGCTGCAGATCTCCGCCTCCAGGTCGAGCTCCCCGTGGCCGGGGCGGTCGAACGTCAGGAAGGTGACCATCCGACCGGACGGAAACCGCGCGACCGCCTGGTGCACCGGTCCTTGGCCGGCAGCCAGAACAGGAATCGTGAGGTGACTGACCCGGCTACGTGCGATGAGGTGGGCCTCTGGAAATCCCGTTTCGATGAACACCACCGTCTGCCGTCGGGCGGAAGATCGGTGGCAGGCCCGGACCACCCCCGGTGACGATCGCGGCATGCCCCACTTCCTGGAGACCGACCGGCTCGTCCTGCGCAGGAGAAGCCCAGCGGCACCTTCCTGGGCTGGTTCGAGTTCCGGCCGTCGGAAGAGGACAGCCCTGCCGTGGTCGAACTCGGCTACCGCCTGAACCAGGCGGCATGGGGACGCGGTTACGCCACCGAGGGGTCCCAGGCACTGGTCCACAAGGGGTTCACGGACCTGGAGGTCGAGCGGGTCGGGGCCAACACCATGGCCGTCAACACCCGCTCCCGTCGCGTCATGGAAAAGTCGGGCCTGTCCTTCATCCGGAACTTCACCGGGGACCGGCCGGAGCAGATCGAGGGCTCCGAGCACGGTGAAGTCGAGTACGAACTCTCCCGGACCGAGTGGGAGCAGTCGCGATAGGTGTCGACGGCCTGATGTGCAACTCCCGACATGAACTCTCCGGCCGGCGCCAACAGCTCTGACTGACGCTCAACGTGCCGGAAGAAACTTGTCAGTGCTCCGCGCAGGCCGGGCGTACGGCGCCTACCAGGCCACGCGTAGTGCTGACCTGGGGGCGGACCTCGCGCGGGCATCTGCTCGTGAGCAATCCTCCGCCAAGCCCTCGGGGTGCACCCGTCGGTCGATGCCGACGGCGGGCGAACTCACCTCAAGCCGAGTCTGGTGGCGCGTCGGATGTGGCGGCGCGGCGGTATTCGGCGTTGATGCGCTGGGCCTCTTCGAGCTGGTCTTCGAGGACGATGATGCGGCAGGCGGCCTCGATCGGTGTGCCCTGATCGACGAGTTCCCGGGCGCGGGCGGCGATGCGCAGCTGGTAGCGGGAGTAGCGGCGGTGGCCGCCCTCCGAGCGCAGCGGGGTGATCAGGCGGGCCTCGCCGATGGCCCGGAGGAAGCCCTGTGTTGTGCCGAGCATCTCGGCGGCCCGGCCCATCGTGTAGGCGGGGTAGTCGTCGTCGTCGAGACGGCCGTACGAGTCATCTGCTGTCATTTGCACCTCTCTGGGAAACGCGTTGAGGGGCCCTGGTGCCGTACTGGCACCAGGGCCCCGAAGGAACTTCTACACCACCTGCCGGCCCTGATACTGCGCCGGCGTTCTGTGTCCGCGTACCCGACCTGGTTGCTGTCGGGGTTGCGGGGATCGCGGTTGCTTGACCGGAGACCACCTCACTATCGATGTCCTGCGGTACCCGGGCTCAAGTCTTCCGCCCGGGCGATCCTGATGGCGCTGCGTTCCTCCGTTCTTCTCTCGGTGATCAACTTCTTGCCATGGGGGTACTGCGTACTGCTGGTACTGATCCACTGCGGGTACTGCTGGTGATGCGAACCGCTCAGTGGCCTGTGACAGCGCCACTCTCCGGCAGCCAGCCCCGTCGCCCGTCCTGCGTCTGCTCTGGCTCAGAACCCCACTGCCGAACTTCCCGGTGCGCGCGTCCGCAGCCGACGCCTTCACCAGGGGTACTGCTCACTGCTTCACTGCGGGTACTGCGCACTGCACTCACGGGTACCGCACCTGCCATGACAGCGGTCCCGCTCACGGCGACCCCTGATCACTGCGGGCCACCCGGTCCGGCCGCCAGTCCCGTCGCCGTCCTACGAAAGCCCTGGCTTCGAAACTCCGCCGCCGCACCGTCCTGCTCACTGCAACTACCTGTACTGCTGGTACTGCTTGCCGGCAGTTCGTCTCTGCCAGGCCCTGCTGTCTCTCTGGGCTACGAGAGAAACCATAACCACGCCGCCACCCAATGTCTACTCCGGCCGACATAGATTTCCGCGTGTCCGGTGGGTAGGTAATCGACCTCGAACAGCGACGCGAAGGGTCGCGGAGCGGTCACCGCCGGGTTGACCACCGCATATCCGGGCACACGCCGCGGACAGGTAGGGACCGGTTCTGACGATCACAGACCAGGGGGACCTGATGGACACGATGAGCGTCGATGTCGCGATCGGCCGCTCTGCGGGTCCTGTCGCCGTCGCACGCGACAGCGCCCGGCATTCTCTTGAGGGCCTCGTTCCGGCGCCCGCATCCGAGCCAGCCGACACCGTGATCCTCGTTGTGTCGGAACTCCTCACCAACGCCCTGCGCCACGGCGGCGGCACCCGCACCCTGGACCTGACCGCAGGGGGACAACATCAAGGTGGCCGTGCACGACGACAGCCCGCAGGCCCCCCGCATGCGCACCCCCGACCTGAACGGCGGCACCGGAGGCTTCGGCCGGCCCATGGCCAACCGACTCGCCACAGCGACCTCGGTCACGCGGCGTGCCTCTGGTGGGAAGACGGTGACGGCCCTTCTCGCCCGGTAGCACGACCGGTTGGGGGGATCGGACGACCGTGAATAGGATCGGCTCTCATGTCGAAGCTTGACGAGCTGCTCGTCGACGTTGCCACGTTGGTGGAGTCCGGGCAGAGCAATCAGATGTCCTTGACGGTGGTCACCGGTGGCGCTGTCATCACCGGTCGGCTGGCGCCCGAAGCGGTGTGGAGGCAGCGGGTCTCGGAGGTCCTGGCGGACTCCGCCCGCCTGGGAGGGTTCTCCGCCGTCTTCACCGCTACGACACGGAGGGACGGGCCGCCCGCGCATCTGCACTTCCACATGGCGCGGATCCTTCAGGGCACGGTGGGGATCCCGGAGACGGGGGGAATGTACCGCGTCTCGATCGCGGACGTCAGCGCCTGGACCGTGGGCGACTTCAGCTACTCCGATCACTGACTTCGCGCCCGGAGACACCTGCTGACCGATACGCGAGAGGGCCCGACCGGCGGGTGCCGGTCGGGCCCTCTTGGCTGTTCGGGGGTCAGCTCACGTTCGCCCGTGGGTCACGGTCAGGCCGCCGCCGCCGGGGCGCCGAGCATCGCGGAGGCGTGCTGGAGGGGGTTGAGGGCGCGGGCGGGCGCGGTGTTCTGGGGGAGGCCGCGGCAGGTGAAGCCGAGCTTGGTCATGGCGCGGAGGACTTCACCGGCGCTGAAGTCGCGGCGGTCCTGGCGGGTGATGACCTGGCCGACCTGCTTGACGGGGTAGGTGCGGCGGCCGATGATCACGGACTCGCCGACGACCTCCTCGGGCTTGATGCCCTTCATGGAGTCCAGGACGCCGCTCTTGGTGAGGTCGAAGGGGAAGCGGGCGATGACACAGCGCACGATGCCTCACAGGGAGAGGAAGGGGATGGTTCCGCCGTGGTGGGCGGTTCACGCGAGGACGAGGGTGGGCGCGGGGGCGCCCGGAGTGTCGTCCTGTTCGCCCACGACGGACGGGGTGACGACCCGGGGACGTACGGCCCGCCCGATCGTCAAGGCGGTGGCCGAGGTGAGCGGCCCGCCGTCGCCGGAGAGGTCGCGCAGCTGGAGCCGGTCCGTGTAGGCGGGGCTGTCGCGGACGGCGGCGAGCTGGGCCCGGGTGACCAGGCCGGTGCACAGGCCGTCGTTGTCGCAGACGACCAAGTGCCCGGTGCGGGCTCCGGCCATGACCGAGAGGGCCACCTCGACGGTCATGTCGTCGCAGACCTGCGGTCCGGCCGTGTCCACGGCGTCGGCCGCCGTCAGGTGCGCGGGGGCGGGGTGCGTCGGGTGGGGCTGCATCCGGACCAGCGTCACAACGTGCCTCCTGAAGAGATGGGTCAGCTTCCGGATCACGTACGGCTCAGGCCGCCGCGTCGCCGGCGGAACGCCGTCCGCCGGCGCGCCTCGCTGCCGAGGCGGGGCCGCGTCGACCGCGGGAGGTCGCGCTGCGCTTGCGCTGCTCGGCGGGCGGTGCGGTGATCGTCACGGGGATGCCGGAGGGGGTCCGCGCGCCGGTGATCCGGGCGAGCGCCTCCTCGCCGGAGCGGACCTGGGTGGTCTCGGGCACGATGCCGGCGGTCGCCATGAGGCGGGCCATGTCGCGGCGCTGGTTGGCGGTGACCAGGGTGACGACGCTGCCGGACTCGCCGGCCCGGGCCGTCCGGCCGCCGCGGTGGAGGTAGTCCTTGTGGTCGGTCGGCGGGTCCACGTTGACGACGAGGTCGAGGTTGTCGACGTGGATGCCGCGCGCCGCGACGTTCGTGGCGACCAGGACGGTGACGTGCCCGGTCTTGAACCGGGCGAGGGTGCGGGTGCGCTGCGGCTGCGACTTCCCGCCGTGCAGGGCGGCGGCCCGGACACCGCAGTGGAGGAGGTCCTCGGTGAGGCGGTCCACGGCGTGCTTGGTGTCCAGGAACATGATCACCCGGCCTTCGCGCGCGGCGATCTCGGTCGTCAGCCGCTGCTTGTCGGCGCCGTGCACGTGCAGGACGTGGTGCTCCATCGTGGTGACCGCACCCTGGGAGGGGTCCACGGAGTGGACGACGGGGTCGGTGAGGTAGCGGCGGACCAGGAGGTCGACGTTGCGGTCCAGGGTCGCGGAGAACAGCATGCGCTGGCCCTCGGGGCGGACCTGGTTCAGGAGCGCGGTGACCTGGGGCATGAAGCCCATGTCGGCCATCTGGTCGGCCTCGTCCAGGACGGTGATGGAGACCTGGTTCAGCCGGCAGTCGCCGCGGTCGATGAGGTCCTTGAGACGGCCGGGGGTGGCAACGACGACTTCGACGCCGCTTCGCAGCGCGTTCGCCTGCCGGCCGATCGGCATCCCGCCGACGACGGTGGCAAGGCGCAGCTTCACGGCGCGGGCGTAGGGCGTGAGCGCGTCGGTGACCTGCTGGGCGAGTTCCCGGGTGGGGACCAGGACCAGCGCCAGCGGCTGACGGGGCTCGGCGAGCTGTCCGGCGGTGCGGGCCAGCAGGGCCAGGCCGAAGGCGAGGGTCTTGCCGGAGCCGGTCCGGCCGCGGCCGAGGACGTCGCGGCCCGCCAGGGAGTTCGGCAGGGTCGCGCCCTGGATGGGGAACGGGACGGACACGCCCTGTGCGGTGAGCGCGGCGAGGAGGCGCCGGTCCAGGGCCAGGTCGGCGAAGGCCTCGACGGCGGGCAGCGCCGGAGTGATCGTCTTCGGCGGGGCGAACTCCCCCTGCACGGCGGCGGGACGCCTGCCGTATCCGCCCGACCGGCTCGGACCTCCCGATCGGCTCGCGGCGGACGAACCGGGGCGACCGCCCCGGCCCGTTCCTGCGGAGGAGTCGTACGCGTGGCCGCCGTTGCGGCGGGTGCGGGAGGAACGGCCGTTCGTGCGTGTGGGGTTCATGCAGAACCTTCCTTGATACGGCGCGTATCGAGGAATTCCGGCAGCGGATGAACAGCGTTGGGAATCACAGGCACGGGCCGAATTAAATGCGAAAGAAAGCAGCCTGGCTCGGAACAAAGGAATTGTCGGCGCAGGCGGGCGAGCGAAAGAAATGCGAGAGACGCGGGTGCGCGTGAAAATCCCGCGAAATGCATGCAGCTGGGGCCCGCACCCCGAAGGATGCGGGCCCCAGCTACGAATTACGCGTCAGCGTCAGGCGGAAACGATGTTCTCGGCCGTCGGGCCCTTCTGGCCCTGCGCGATGTCGAAGGAGACCTTCTGGCCCTCCTGGAGCTCGCGGAAGCCCTGGGCGGCGATGTTCGAGAAGTGGGCGAACACGTCAGGGCCGCCACCGTCCTGCTCGATGAAGCCGAAACCCTTTTCCGCGTTGAACCACTTCACGGTGCCAGTAGCCATGTCATATCTCCTTGGGGCAGTACGACGGAATCCGTACCGTACGGACGCCGTGTCGCCGCGATGATGCCCTGCCCGGAAAATGACCGGAAATACAAAGCGCTTCCGTGCGGCACGCGGCCGACGGGAGGCGCTTGAAGTTTTTGGGTACCAAAACTGCAACTGGGTTCGACAGTAGCACGTCACCGCAGCCTGTGTGCGTCGAATATTTCCCCCTGTGTGTCGCCGGCAAAAACTCTCTCTGCGATGGCTGTTAAAATCTCAGGCCGCGAACACAGGTATTCATTCCTCCGAATGCGGCGTTTAGGAAGCAAGGCGGTCAACCAGCTGCGGCGTCGGCGGGTCATCGCAACGTGCGTCTGCGGGTCGGAGTCCGGGGAGTCCTCCCGCAGCTCACAGGGGGCTATGTGACCATCGAGGGTGTGTTGCCCGGTTCCCGGTCGACGGTGATCAGGTCCTCGCCGGCGAGGTACGTGCATGCGGCGGCCAGGTCTTCCTCCGGGATGCGCAGGTCGTTCCGCAGCTTCCGCCCCGGGACTCCGAGGAGACGGTTGCCTTCGGTGGCTTCGTAGAGGGCGGTCAGGACTCGTTCGCGGTAGCCCTGTCGCTCGCGGAGTGTCGCCATGACCGAGTCCTTTCATGCGTGTGAGGAAGGCCGACGCTCCTCACACCTCGTCGACGTGGGTGCCGGCGCGAGAGGTCGGTCTGCTGGTGGCGAGCCAGGAGAGGGCGGGTTCCGCGCCGGATCCGGTGTCGACGGTGAGGTGGAGCCGTGTGCCACCTTCGGGCACGGGGTAGCTGCGCTGTTCCGCCCCGGCGAAGGAGCAGCGGATCACTTGGGCGACCGCGCGGGCGGCTTCGGGGGTGGCGGCGACGATGCGGATCTCGGCGTGTCCGGCCGAGGGCAGGGTCGCGGTGTCGGTGGGGTACAAGGTGCGTGATCCCTCGCGCGAGCGAGGCCACCAGGCGCCGTCCAGGAGGCCGGCGAGGGTGGTCTTGGGTGTCAGCGAAAGGCGCGCCGAAAGCGTGGGTGCCAGGGTGGTGGTCATGATCGCGGACCCGACTCCGGGCCGCTCTGGGCGTGGTCAGGGCGCGTCTTCTGGGTTGGTGCCGTAGGTGGCCAGGGGGCAGGCTGGGAGGGAGCAGGTCGTCAGGCAGGACCCGGCCGAAGGAGCTCAGGATGATCGGGATGGCGGATATCCGTGAGTGGCGTGCACAGGACGTGACGGACGCTGGAGGGCACAAGATCGGAGTGCTGGAGGCGATCTATGTGGACACCAGCACGGACGAGCCGGCCATGGCCACGGTCCAGATCGGCCTGCCCACCCGCCACCGCCTGGTCTTCGTCCCGCTCGACGGGGCGATCGTCGGGCCGGGCTATGTGAAGGTCGCCCACGACAAGGCGCTGGTGAAGCAGTGCCCTTCGATCGGCACAGACGACGTGCTCCCCTTCGAGGACGAGGGAGCCGTCTTCCAGCACTACGGCCTGTCCTATCAGCCGGGGTCGAACGGCGAGCGGCAGTTGGCCCGTCGCTGAGCCCGACCGAGGAGGTGTCAGTCGTGATTCTCTTCCTGGCCCTGATCGTCGTCGCGATGGTGCTGGGCATCATCGGCGCTACCGCTGACGGGCTGCTCTACCTGCTGATCATCGGCATCGTCCTGCTCGCGGCGGACATCGTCTACTTCGGCATGCGCCTGCGACACTCCCAACGCCACCGCCTGCGCTGATTCGTCAGGCTGGGCGGTGGGCGAGCCCCTCGCGAAGAGTGTCACCAAGGCGCCAGTCGTAGGCGTTCGGGGACATGCGAGCGGGGTCGTACGGGTCGATGGTGATCTCGCCGGTGTGGACGGCGGAGGCGATCGCACGCCCGGTGAACCTCGAACTGTTCCAGCCCTGGCCCGCGCTCTCCCACCTCGTGGACGAGTTCCCGATGGTGATCGCGATCACCGGCGACGTCACGGTGCTCGTCCAGGTCGCCTTCCCGTTCGTACTCTCGGCCGGCTCAAGTATCCCGTTCTTGCCGTGCTGCTCGGGATGCACATCGGCATCGCCGTACTCATGGGGCTGCCGCTCTTCTCCGGCGCGATGATCATCGCGGACGCCGTGTTCCTGCCCGACCGCTTCTACACCTTCCTGCCCCGACTGTGGCGCCGTGCGGCACGGCGCACCGGAACGCGGCAGGCGGCACCCGGCCGGGCGGCGGGATCGGGATCCGTGCCCGCACAGGGAAGACCCGAGCTACCCGCCCCGCAGGACCAGGTCGTTCCGAGTGGAGGGTAAATGCGGTTCAGTCCACGCGATGGGCCCTGTGGCGGACCTCCCGGAGGCTGACCTCGGACGGGATACGGTCCAGGCCTGCCGAGTCCCGTGCGCGTGCGAGCGTCTCCCGGCCGAGCCGCCCCAGGGTCTGCTCCGGTTGCGCGTCAGGCTCCAGCCAGAGGCGCACCCGCGCGACCGGGGCAGTACGCCGGCCCGCCAGGCGCACGTGAGCCCGCGAGACTCCGTGGAGGGCTTGGGCTTCTGCCTCGATCACGTCCCCGAGCGCGCGGCCGTCGCACCGGGCCGCCGCACCGTTCTCGCTGTCGACGAGGCCATGGTGCAGCCGGTCTCGGCGAGGAGGACCCAAAGCCACCACACCAGCAGGGCCAGCACCACGGAGAGCACCGCGATGACGGTCGGCCACCACCAGCCCGGCACGTCGAAACCCCATCGGCGTTGCAGATCGAGACCGCCCAGTAGTACGCCGCCGCCCAAGGCGAACAGTCCGAGGCCGAGCAGCCCCAGCAGTACCCGGTTCACTGTCTTGATCATGGGGATCGACGTCAGCCCTTCTTCGAGCGCCGGACGCGCAGGGTCAGCGTGGGCTGCCGGACGAGACCCGGAATCGTCACGGCTTCGCCCAGGTCGGCATCGAGGTCGGCGCGGACCTCGTCGAAATCGCGGAAATGCACCTGCGCCCGGCTCTGATCTTCCGGCGCCCGACATCTACCCGCGCAGCCTCGACACCGGACACCCGTACGGCTCGGTCACGCAGGATCAGGACCGCGGCCCGCATCCTCATCGAGGTCGGCGACGGCAGCGGCTTCGCCACCGCCGGCCACCTCGCCGCCCACGCCGGCCTCGCGCCCGTGACCCGGAACTCCGGTTCCTCTATCGCTGCGTGCCGGTGTGTTCCACCTCCCGAGCGGTCCCAAAGGACGACGCGGGCTCCAGGCACCGCCGCTCGGTGTGGCGCAGGTCACTTGAAGTGCCTCTCGGGATTCGAGACCGCTCGGCGCCCGGCAGTCGCGAATGACCGATCCGGGGCTGGAACCGACGCCCCGTTACGGCGCTTATGGCACGCGCGCCCCGGGAGGTCTAGACAACAAACAAGCCCCAGGTCTCTGACCCGGGGCTTTACTGCGGAGCGGATGACGGGAATCGAACCCGCGCTATAAGCTTGGGAATCACCCGGCACTTGGGCGTGCGCACGGTGTCTGACCTGGGGAAACCCTCCCTGCGGCCCTGTTCGGGGTGCCTCGGTGAACCCCCCCTGGTGACCGATGTCTACCGCTCCTACTGGCACGTAGTGGCACGCGGTCCGCGTGGGCGCCCTCGTTCCTCGTCCCACCACCGATCCGCTCCGGCCAGTCCGATCACGCCTAAGCGGTCGGGGCCGGAAGCGTGGCGAGTTCGCCCAGGATGCGGGCCGCCGGCGCCGGGTCGACCAGCCACTTCAGATGGCTTCCCTCTAGCGTGCGGACGTCGTACGGGTTGTCCGGCGTCAGCTCGTTGCCCTCGCGGATCAGCCGGTCCTGGAGGGCGAGAGGCAGGCTCGTGTCGTCGGCCAGGCGGATGTAGCTCCTGGGGACGCGGCCCCAGGTCGCGGCCTGGGCCCGGTCGGCGGAGCCACCGGCGTCCAGGTTCTCGTCGGGCTGGAAGGTGTTCAGGAAGGTGAGGAACTGCTCGTCGGTGCCGTCGGCGAAGAAGGCTCCCTTGAGCGCCGCGAGCGAGTACGGGTTCGCCGTGCGGAAGTTGACGCGGAGCAGGCCGAGCTCGGCAGGGTTTCCGGCCAGTGCCGAAGCGAAGGCGGCGGGGTCGACCGTGGCCATCTCCGGCTCGGCGTAGTAGTCGTTGACGTCGAGGCGGACCGGGCACCAGGCCGAGACGTAGACGATGCGGTCGATCAGATCCGGGCGGGCGTTGGCCGCGGCCGTGGCCGTGACACCGCCGCGGCTGTGGGCGACGAGGATCACGGGGCCGTTCCGCTTGGCCCGTTCGAGGATCCCGATCAGGTGCGCGGCGTTGTCAGCGAGCGTGACGCCCTTGATCGAGCCGGGCGCGGTGGCGAGCCCCTCGGGGTCCTGCGGTGACTGGTAGGCGCGGGTGAAGGTCGCCTGGAAGCCGTGGCCGGGCAGGTCGACGGCGACCGAGCGGTGCCCGAGGAGGCCGAGCTCCGCCTGGAGGGGCGCGAAGGAGAAGGAGTTCGCGAAGGCTCCGTGGAGCAGTACGAACGTCGGTTGTATCTGTGTACTCACTTCCGGGTACTCACTTTCCGGTCGTCATGAGGGGTGTCTCGCGCAGGACCAGGCAGAGGAAGCCGAAGCTGTCCCGGTACCCGTGCAGCCACTGCGAACGCTGAGCGGTGGCCGTCTCCAGCACCTGGGCGCCCGCCGGATCCGCCGAGTAGTCCAGCGCCCATGAGGCCAGCGAGCCCCAGCAGGCCCACTCGTAGGCGTCCAGCTCACTGCGGGTACTGACATGGCCGTGGACAGGGGTCCAGCCGTCGGCGACGACGCGGTCCACCGTGGTCGCCAGGTCGTCGAGGTCGCCGAACGCCTCGACTGCCGCCGGCGAAGGGGCGCGGTCCCAGAACGACTCACCGATCAGGACGCGGCCGCCGGGTGCCAGGTGCTTGCGGGCTGCCGCGAGGGTGGGGAGGAGACCGCCGAAGGCGTGGGTGGCGCCGACGCTGATCACCAGGTCGAACGGCTGCTCGGAGACGAAGTCCGCGGCTTCCCGGTGGTGGAGGACCAGGCGCTCCTCGACCCCGAGTTCGCTCGCTGCCCGACGGGCCCGGGTCAGCGCGACCTCGGAGACGTCGACGCCCTCGGCGTGCAGGTACGGGCGGGTGGCCAGGGCGCGCAGAAGCCATTCCGCGGTGCCGCATCCGAGGTCGAGCACGCGCTCGTCGCCCCGCGGGAGGGCACGGTCGAGCAGCGCGCTGACCGATTCGTCGTCGAGCGGGGATTTGATCGGGTGGTCGGTGTGCGCGATGTCGGAGATCTGTTCGCGGCTCACCGGCGCAGCGGGCGCCGCGTCGAGAAGCAGCTTCGCGGCCACCGCCGTCCCGTCGCCCCGGACCGTGCCCGCGACGGCCTTCGCCCGGGCCGCGGTCTCGGGAGCCAGCGCCGTGCTGAGCGCGGCCGACAGGGACTCGACGGTCGGGACCGGGCCGTCGTGGGCCGTGCCGATGCCCAGTTCGGCGACCTGGGCGGCCCAGTGCGGCTGGTCCACGAACTGGGGCACCACGACCTGGGGCGCGCCGGCCCGGGCGGCCGTCGTCGTCGTGCCCGCGCCGCCGTGGTGGACGACGGCGGCCACCCGGGGGAACAGTGCCTGGTGGTTGACGTCGCCGACGGCGAAGCAGTCGTCCGCGTCGTCGACCAGGCCCAGGTCGGCCCAGCCGCGCGAGACGAGTACGCGTCGGCCTTGCGCGCGGACCGCCTCGACGGTCACCCGGGCGACGTCCGTCGCGGCGCGCATCGGCATGCTGCCGAAGCCCACGAACACGGGTGGTGTGCCGGCGTCCAGGAACGCCTCCAGGTCGGCCGGCAGCGGGCGCTCGTCCGGCAGGATCCACGCGCCGGTCTGCACGAGTTCGAGGTCCGGCAGCTCCTGCCACGGCCCCAGGACCGGGTCCGCCGCCAGCCACGGCCGGTCGCCGAAGACGTGGTCGCGGACGTTGTCCACCGGGGGCAGACCGATCTCCGCCCGGTGGGCGTTGAGCGGGGCCTGGTACAGCGCGTTCACCTTCCGGACGTCCAGGTCCCACAGCGCCCGGTTGTCGGTCATGTCGATGCCGTCGGTCGACATCGGCGGCCCCGGCCGCGACGACGGAAGGTAGTGCGTCGACGGCATCTCGAACGGATGGAAGCAGGCGTACACGTAGCGGATGCCCAGCTTCTCGGCCACCGACCGTGCGCCGGCCGGCATCAGACCGCTCGCCACCAGCACGTCGCATCCCTCGGCCGCCTTGGCGATCGTGTCGAAGTGCCCCGCGACCAGCTCGGCCGCGAACTCGGTGGCGAAGCCGGGGGGCGGCGGCGTGCCGGTCACCAGCGGGCGCACCGGCCGGCCGAACGGCACGTGTTCCACGCCGACACCGGCCAGCAGCTGGGCGAACTCCTCGTCCGGAGGTGCGCACACCCGTACTTCCGCGCCGAGTTTCCGCAGCTGTGCCGCTAGGGCGGCCAGCGGCATGATGTCGCCGCGTGACCCATAGGCCATGATCAGCACACGCATTTCGTCCTTCTCATTTCTGGGTATCCCGGCCTCGGCCGGTGATGGTGCGCGACGGTTCCGGATCGGGCCGGAAGCCGCCGGGAGACGGGCTGGTGTGTGGTGGTCGCGGTCACCGGGCCCAGGGAAGCTCGCGGGTGCCCTCCGTGCCGGGAACGGAGGCGACTCCGTCGGAGCGCATCGAGACGTGGGCCTCGGCCCGTTCCGGGGCGTGGATACGGCGGACGAGGGTCGGCGGCAGGATCAGGCTCTGGCCGGCCTGTACCTTCTCGGTACGGTTGCTGCAGGTCACTTCCAAGGCCCCCGCCGTGACCGTCCAGACCTGCTCGCGGCTGATGGAATGCTCGGGGCCGGTCGCGCCGGCTTCCATCAAGACCGTCCAGGTGCTGAGTTCGGCGCTTCCGCGGCTCGGGGCGGCGAGGCCGGTCATGGTGGCGTTCGGGGAGACGGTGACGTCGTCGGCCGAGGGAGTGATCACCTGGACGGCGGTGACTTCGCTCCCGTCTGTGCTCCCGCTCCCGTTCGTGCCGGGGTCGGGGACAGCCCATTCGACGAGCTGGACGACTACCCCGTTGGGGTCGGTCATCTGGAACAGCCGCTCCCCCCAGGGCTCCTCCCGCAGGGGCATGGTGATGGGGGCGCCCGCCGCGCGCAGCCGGGCCTCCTCAGCGGCGAGGCCGGTGACTGTGAGCGCGACGATCAGCCCACCCGCTTCCCGGTCCCGCTGCTCGGCGGGCAGGACCTCGGTCCCCTTGCGGAGCAGGACGATGTCGACGGCGGCGTCCCCGCGGGTCAGAGAGGCGAAGCCGTCCTGGGCCATGGCCACTTTGTAGCCGAGGTGAGTGCAGAAGAAGTCGCGGGAGGCGTCGACGTCGGCGACGGTCAGCGAAAGGGTGGATGTGGACACGTGCATGACAGCTCCTCGGGAGGCGTGCGCTGTGGTGAATGGGGGCGGGTACGGGGATCAGGCCGCGGGAACGTCGAGCTGGAACTCGCGCGTGCGCCGGTAGGAGCGGAACCCCAGCCTGTGGTTGACGGCCAGCATGTGGACGTTGTCCTCGGCGTTGTCGGTCTCGATCTCGACGACACCGGCGTGCTCGGCGCGCAGCCGCCGCACCATGGCGGCCTTGACCCACAGACCGAGGCCGTGGCCGCGGTGCGCGGGCACGACCGCCGTGTCGTACTGCTGGGCGCGCGGCGCCGAGCCCAGCGGGAGCAGGATCTCGGTGTAGCCGGCCATGGTGCCGTCGTCGTGGACGGCGGCGATGGTCAGCAAGGTGTCGCCGCGGTCGGCGATCACCTGGGCCATGGTCCTTACGCGGTCGGCGTCCCACGCCACGTTGCCGTAGTCCAGGTCTCCGACGGGCATGTCGTTCATCGCGTTCTTGGCGTCGGCGAAGGCGTCGGCGAGGACGTCGGGCGCCGTGCCGGTCCAGCCCGTCAGCCGGTAGCCGGAGTGCTCGGCCTTGGCGACCTGGAGAACGGTGGCCTCGTCCAACTGGTCCAGGCGCAGGATCAGATGGTCCAGCGCCAGTGCCTGGCGGAAGTCCCGCTTCTCGCAGAAGGCGTTGCCCGGGCTGTCGGCCGCCGCTTCGACGATCAGGCTGCGCCGGTCCTCGTCGCGGCAGGCCGCCACGACCGTCGACAGCAAGAGGGAGCCGGTTCCCTGACGCCGGTGCGCGGGGTCGACGTGGAGTTCCAGTTCGGCCAGGTGATCCCGCCCCGGGGAGGTGAACAGCCGCAGGCGCGCGATTCCGACAGGGCCGCCGTCCGCCCCGGTGGCCAGCCAGGTCAACAGGCGGCTGCCCAGGGCGGGCTTGGTGAACTGCGCGTGGATCTGCTCGAGGCCGGGAGACGGCACTCCGGGCAGGTCGTGGGCCATCGAGGCGGCGACGACCTGATGCCAGGCGGCGACGTCGGTGGCCGAGACGTCGTGGAGCGGAGTGAGGTGGATGTGCTCGGACAAGGCGATGACTCCAGGGATCTTGTGCGGGGAACGTCAGTCCGGGTTCCGGACGACGCGTACGCATGCCGTGCGCACGACTGCGGGGCCGTCGAACCACCCACAGTGGCGTCGGGCCCCTGCGCCACCGGTCGGCGCGACGCTCTGCGGGGCGCGGCGGCCGGTGTCAGTGCGTCGGAGCGGTGCCAGGACTCCAACGGTCCAGGGCGGTGTAGGCCGGGGCCCACTCGGCGGTGTAGGCGGCGCGAACGGATGCGGGCAGTGGAGTGAGCAGCTTCTCCACCGTCGGCTCGTCGACGCCGTCCAGCAGCCACGGCAGCAGCAGCGGTGCGTCAGGGCAGATCAGCTGGGCGTGGACCTGGCCGAAGTGGCCCCACTGCTCGGCCGTCAACGCTCGTCGGATCAGCGGCAGGGCCGCGTCCTCCTCGTGTTTGAGGTGCCCGGCCAGGCCGGTGGTCAGCGCGTCGGTCAGAACGCCCAACCGCAGCTGGTCGCCCTCGGGGTCGGCGAGCGCCGAGTCGATGGCCTCGATCAGCGGGTAGATGGCGGCGTGTTCGGCCTCCATCGCCTCCAGAAGAGCCAGGTCCTTCGGGCGGCCTGCCAGACGTCGACGCAGCGCCGGCCACAGCGCCTCGTCCTCGGCCGTGTGGTGGGCGCGGAGAGCCTTTTTGAACAGCGTCCATCCGGCAGTGGTCGGTAACTGCCGGGGGTCACGGTCCGTGCGGGTGGTGCTCCGGTCCAGATGGGCCAGCTCCCGGCGTAGGGCGTCGTGCATCGCGTACATCGCGGTCAGGTCGACGGCATCGCTCATGGCCGGCGTCGGCTCCAGGACGTGCCGGCCGGTTCACGGACCCCAGTGGTGCGGCAGTTGAACATGTTGGTCACGCCGATCGACAGGATCAGCGCGGACAGCTGCTGCTCGTCGAAGTGCGCGGACAGCCGCTCCCACAGCTTGTCAGGCACCGCGTCAGGTACGGCGTCCGACACCGCGTCCGGGGAGCGGTCGGCCAGGCGCGTGACCTCCTCGGCCAGCTCCAGCGCGCCGCGCTCGGCATCGGTGAAGAACGGTGCCTCCCGCCAGGCGGCCACCGCCGTCACCCGCTCGTCGCTCTCGCCCGTCGCGCGCAGGTTCCGCACGTGAGTGTGCACGCAGTCACAGCCGTTGACCTGGCCGGCGCGCAGAGCCACGATCTCGGGCAGCTGGTCGGAGAGGGCGCCCTGGTTGACCGATTTGAAGAAGCTGCCACTGCTCGTGAGCGCGTCCGGCGGGACGAGCGCAGGGTCCTTCATGCGTGATTGCATGCCCTCAACCTTCCTGCGGGTCGCAATCATGATCAATGTAAACTTCCGCGCGGTTCGATAACCGCTGGGTTATCGACTGAGGGGGCTGGGGAGCCGGTGGAGCTGCGGGACATCGAGATATTCCTGGTGCTGGCGGAGGAGCTGCATTTCGGCCGGGCGGCACAGCGGCTGCACGTCTCCCAGGCGCGGGTCAGTCAAGCCATCAAGAAGCAGGAGCGGCGCATCGGTGCCGAGCTGTTCACCCGCACCAGCCGCACGGTGTTCCTGACCGAGGTCGGCCGTCAGTTCCGTGACGATCTGCAGCCGGTCTACGCGGGCCTGCACGAATCGTTGGAGCGCGCCCGGCTGGCGGCCCGCGGCATCACCGCGCAGCTGCGCGTCAGCCTGATGCCCTTCAACCTGCCCGATCTGCACCCCTACTGGAAGGCGTTCCGCGCGCGGAATCCGCAGTGCGAACTCCAGGTACGCCTGGAGACCTTCAACGATGTGTTCGGCCGGCTCCGTTCCGGCGCCACGGATGTCCTTGTCGTCTGGCTGCCGGTGGAAGAGCCGGACCTCACCGTCGGTCCGACCTTCTGCTCCGACTCCCGGGTCCTTGGCGTGCCCGCCGACCACCGCTTCACGCAACGGGACTCCGTGCCGCTGGAGCTGCTCGCCGAGTTCCCGCACGCCACCGCCCTCGACGTGCCGGACTACTGGGAGGACAGCTACCTGCCCTTCCACACCCCACGAGGCCGGCGGATCGAGCGCATCAAGCTGGCGGACAACTCCGACGAGCTGGTCAGCCTGATCGGTATGGGCGAGATCATCCACACCTTCCCCAGCCATGTCACCAAGTACTGGGGTATGGCCCACATCCGGTGGCTGCCCATCCCCGAGATCGGGACCTTGACCTTCGCCCTCGTCTGGCGGACCGAAGCTGAGAACGACCTCATTCGTGCTCTGGCCGACACGGTGCGTGATCTCGGCGTGCTCCACTTCTGACGCGACCTGCGGCGCGGAACTGCGGTGCGGAACCGGTCCGGGCAACGGCGAAGGCCCAGGTCGTTGACCTGGGCCTTCGTTCAAGAGCGGATGACGGGAATCGAACCCGCGCTATAAGCTTGGGAATCACCCGGTACTTGGACGTGCGCATCGCGCCTGACCTGCAGGAACGTGCGCGGATGGCCTCGTCCTGGATGCTTCGCAGGGCCCCTTGCTGACCGCTGTTTACCGCCCCTACTGGCACGTTGTGGCACGGCGTCCCGTCGAGGGGGCGGGGAGGCGTCTTCCCTCAGCCATGGCGGGGCCGCAGGCAGTTGTGCCTGCGGCCCCGCTCGGGTGTGCTGGGGTCAGGACGGGTCGCCGTACTGGAGACCGCGTCCGTTGGTGCCGACGTAGACACGCCCGTAGGTGTCGGGGTCGCCTGCGATGACGCCGACGCCGCCGATGCTGCCCCACTGGTGGGCGTCGTCGTTGACGCGGAGCCAGGTGGTGCCCTTGTCGGTGGAGCGGAAGACGCCGGTGACGTCCTTGACGGTACCGATCAGGTACAGGGCCTGGTAGGAGGCGCCCGGCGCGGCCTTGCCGAAGCCGAGGGCGGAGGCGGACTGCACCGTCGTGAGCGTGGTGAAGGTGCGGCCGCCGTCGGTGGAGTGCAGCAGCCCCTTGTCAGCGCCGGCGATCCACAGGTCCCCGGCGATGCCGGGGACGGCCGTGAGCCGGCCGGTGGGCAGGTTGCCGGCGCGGGCGGTGAAGGTCGCGCCGCCGTCGGTGCTGGCGTAGAGCGTGCCGCCGGACAGGGAGTAGAAGGTCCTGGCCGAGGAGCGGTCGGCGACGACTGCGGCGTCGTTGCCCAGGCCGTTGACCCTCGACCAGCTCGCCCCGTTGTCGGTCGAGCGGTACGGGGCCTGACCGGCCTCGGTCCAGACGATGGTGGAGCCGTCCGCCGATAGCGCGATACGGCCGTCCCGGGCACCGGCCACAGGCTCCGCCTTGAATCCGGTCCAGTTGCTGCCGCCGTCGGTGGAGTAGGCGCCGTCCTGCTCGCCGCCACGGCCGACGCGGACCATCATCGAGGGCTTGGACTGGGCGAAGTCGATGTCGGTGCTGTTGGTCATCAACGGGTTCTTCAGCCGCCCGGAGGGCACCTTGGTCAGGGAGTCGTGCCGGAAGCCGCCCTGGTCGCCCATGGAGGTGATGACGGTGGCGCCGCCGGGAGGGGCGATCGCGTCCAGCAGCGCGGTCTCCTCCAGCCCTCGGGCACCCATGCTCCAGTGGCTGGTGCCGCCGCTGTCGGAGGCATTGGCGTCCTTGCTGCGCAGGATGCCGTTGCCGGTGCCGTACAGCACGTGCCCGGAGTCGAAGGGATCGATGGCCAGGGCGGTCATCCAGTGCCCGGTGTGAGTGCCGACGTAAGGAGCGCCGGAGGCGTCCCGCACCGACTTGTCGGCCAGTGCCTTCCAGTTCGAACCGCCGTCGGTGGTCCGGTAGATCTCGTCCTCGGGCCACCAGCGGCCGAGGGTGGTGACCATGACCGTGGACGGCTTGCGCGGGTCGACCGCCAGACCGGAGAAGCCGTAACTTCCCTGGGACGGGGAGATGTTCTTCCACGCCCCGCTGCCCGGCGTGTACTTCCACACCGAACCCGCCGTCACGCCGTTGGGTCCGAGATTGTTGGTGTACGTCAGGTACAGCGATCCGTCACCGGAGAGCACGCCGTGCTGCGGCATCTGGCCGGCGGGCTGCCCGGAGACGGCCTGCCAGGTGCTGCCGCCGTCGGTGGAGCGGTACAGGGAGGTGGATCTGTCGGCGACGCCGACGTAGACCGTCTTGCTGCCGGCCGGGCCGTACGTCACGAAGGAGATGCCGCCGCCGCTGCTCGCCCCGTCCTTGACGGGGAACGAGGAGACCTGGCTCCATGTGACGCCGTGGTCGGTGCTGCGCCACAGGCCGTTCTTGCGGGTGCCGAGGAGCAGGTTGGCGTTGTTCGCGGGGTCGACCACCAGCCGCTCGCCCGCCCCGCGGCCGTCCTCGTTGCCGCCCAGCTTGAAGGGCAGGTTGGTGCGCTTGAAGGTGCGGCCCTTGTCGGTGGAGCGCAGGATCGCGCCGTTGCCCGCCCAATCGTTGGTGTAGGTGCCCGCCCCGAGGTAGAGCCGCTTGGGGTCGACGGGGTCGGTGGCCAGCGAATCGATGCCCAGCAGGTTCCAGTCCTTCTCGCCGACCCAGTCGGTCAGCGGGATCCACTGCTCGGCCGCGGTGTCCCAGCGGTAGGCGCCGCCCATGTCTGTGCGCGCGTACAGCAGGCCCTTCTCACGCGGGTTGAACACCAGCCCGGTGACGTAACCGCCGCCCACGACCTGGGCGTTGCTCCACACATACGGTCCGGTCCCGGCCGCCGGGGACTCGGCCGTCTTCACCAGCTTCCACTGCTGGTTGGTGCTGCCCTTGCCGGGGTACTGGATGACCACCGCGCCATTGGCCGTGGAGCCTCCGGAGACGTCCAGGACCTGGCCGCTCCTGCGGGAGGTGAAGGTGACCGCGTCGGAACCGCTCACCTCGTCGATCCGCCACTCCTGGGAGGCGGAGGCGCTGTCGGTCTGCTGCTCGGCGGCGGCGGCCTGGGCGGTCGAATCGCCCGCTATGCCCAGCACTTTGCCGCTGTTGCGGTTCACCAGCTCGTAGTAGCCGTCCCCGGTGGGTCGCAGCTTCCACTGCTGGTTGGCGGTGTTCTGGTCGGTCCACTGCTGGATGCGGGTGCCGTCGGCGGTGGAGAAGGCGTTGACGTCCAGCGCCTTGCCGCTGCCTACGGAAACCAGCCGGTAGTAGGCATTGCCGTCGACCGTCGCGGCCTGCGAGTCATCCTGCACGAACAGAAGATACGGAACGAGGACGGCGGGCACACCGAGCAGCAGTCCGGTCGCGGTCCAGCGACGGCGGTGACGCCCGCGGCGCCCACCGTTCGTGGGGTTCTTCATGGGGGGTTGTTTCTCCTTGCGTATCACCGTGGATCGGGCAGTCAGCGCTGCAGGGTGAGGACACCGGGCCGGTACGGCAGTTGGTCGTAGGGGCCGCCGGCGGTGGGGGACTTACCCTGGTAGAGGAACTGCAGGTTGCAGGGGTCGATGGTCATGGTCTGGTCGGGGTTGTTGCGGACCAGGTCACCGTGGCTGATGTCGTTGGTCCAGGTGGCACCGCTGTTGGCCTTGCCCGCGAAGGGGTTGCTTTCGTCGGCGGCCTGGGGGGTCCAGGAACCGCTCAGGCTGGAGGCCGTGAACGAGCGGAAGTAGCGCCCGTTCGCACCCTTCGCCTCAACGATCATGAGGTACTGGTTCTGGCCCTGGACCTTGTAGACCTGCGGCGCCTCGAACAGGTTGGCTTCCGTATCGCTCATGACCGTCGTGTACGACGAGCCGAAGTTGCCCGGGAAGTTCCCGATCGGCATGCTCGCCCGGTAGATCTTGCCGTTGTCACCGGCGAAGAGCAGGTACATGTTCTGGTCGTCGGCGATCAGGGTCTGGTCGATCGGGCCGGTGGGGGAGTCGGTGCGGGGGATGCTGCCGGTGAACAGCGGCTGCGGCGCGGACCAGCCGTCGCGGTTGGTGGGGTCGCTCGACGTGCGGTAGATGAAGGGCCACTGGCCCCACTGGTACGCGAGGACCCAGATCTTCTTGGGCGCGAAGTAGAACAGCGTGGGCGCGACCGCGGGCTGGTTCATCGCCTTCTGTCCGGCGGACGCCATGTCCGACCAGTTGGTGAAGGGGCTGAACGTCATCGAGCCGTACTTCGATCCGTTGAAGTTCGACCCGTAGACCAGGTGCTTGCCGTTGTGCACCACGGTGGTGAAGTCCTTCAGCGAGGCCCACCCGTTCGCAGGCTGCGCCAGGGCACCCGTCGAATTCCACTTGTACGTCGACGGAAGCGCGCACGTGCCGCCGCCCGATCCGGACGGGGCGGTCCACTTCTGGTTGCCGACGCCCCCACAGGCGTGCAGCTGGATCTTGGTGCCGTTGGCGGTGGCCGCGCCGACGGCGTCGAGGCACAGCCCGGACTGGACGCCGGTGATCGTGCCGTTGGTGTTGATGTTCCACTGCTGGTTGGTGCCGCCGTTGCAGTCCCAGATGACCACCGCGGTGCCGTTGGTGGTGCCCTTGCTCTTGGCGTCCAGGCACTTGTCGCCGTGGATCTTCAGCTGCTTGCCGGCGGTGTGGGTCCAGCGCTGGTTGGCCTGGCCGCTACAGTCCCACAGCTGCGCCAGGGTGCCGTTGGCGGTGGTGGAGGCGGGGATGTCGATACAGCGGCCGGAGGCCACGCCCTTGATCTCCCCCGTGCTGGTACCAGTACCGTCGGACGGCTTGCTCGGGGTGGTACCCGGGCCGGAGTTGAGGGCACTCATGACGGCGGCGTACGCGGGCTTGGGCTTGCCGTTGTTGTCGAACAGGAGCGGGCTTTCGCCGCTGCGCCAGGAGTCGCTGTCACGAACGCCCCACACCGTGATGCCGGTGCAACGGGCCACGGACAGACAGGCTTTGACCGCGTCGGCGTAGTGGGTGGGCGATGCCTGGGCGATGTCCAGCTCGGTGATCTGGACATCGACGCCCAGGGCGGCGAAGTTGGCCAGGGTGGTCTTGAAGCTCGCTGGCTGGCCGCCCGCTCCGAAGTGGCTCTGGAGCCCGACGCAGTCGATGGGAACGCCGCGGGACTTGAAGTCCTTGACCATTCTGTAGACGCCCTGGGTCTTGGCGTCCGACCAGTTCTCGATGTTGTAGTCGTTGTAACAGAGCTTGGCCGAGGAGTCGGCCGCACGGGCGGTGCGGAACGCCTCCTCGATGAAGCCGTTGCCCAGGACCTTCTGGAACACCGAGCTACGGAGCTGGCCGCCGGGGCCGTCGGCGAATGCCTCGTTGACCACGTCCCACGCGTAGATCTTTCCCTTGAAGTGGGTCATCGTGGTGGTGATGTGGCCGTTCATCACGCTGCGCAGCGTGTTCGCGTCGCCGATCGAGCCGACCCAGGCCGGGAGCTGCGAGTGCCAGACCGTGGTGTGGCCGCGCACGCGCTGGCCGTTCGCCTTCGCACGGTCGACGATCCGGTCGGCGGGGCCGAAGTTGAAGTTGCCGCGGGACGGCTCGACGGCGTCCCACTTCATCTCGTTCTCCGGGGTGATCATGTTGAACTCCCGGTCGGCGATCGCGGTGTACGCCGAGTCGCCGAGCCTGCCGGCGGCCACAGCGGTGCCGAAGTACCTGCCCGAGGGGGCCGCCTGCGTACCCAGGTTCGCGGCTCCGGCGGAGCTGGGGAGGAGCGTCACGACACCGGCCACCACCGTCGCGGCCGACAGTCCTATTGCCACTGTTCGGCGACGCCGGCTGAGCCGGTGCAGGCCCTTCATGATTCTCCTCGGGGGTCGCGGGTCACCCTGGGTGCCGTGATCGTGGGGGCGTGTCGAGTCATGGGAGGGGCTTTCTTCCGGGGATACGTCAAAGGGGGATATCGGGGAACCCGCCACGCCTGCCCGTCTTGGTGAGCGGCGGGAAGAGCACCCCATGCAATGGAGGCTTCCGCACTCGCGGTCTCGTAACGGAAAAGTCGCGCCGTCCGGACGATTGCTCAGTGATGCATCTCGCGGGCAGAAAGCGTTATGCCAAGCCCCGCGGTCTGGTCGTCGCTGTGGAAAGGGCGCGCCGCCCTGATGACCAGTGAAGGTTTTCGGAATGGCGGCAGCCGTCGATGAATACGGACCGAAGCTGGATCACATGCTCAAGGAGCGGTTCTCAGGCCCAGGACCTGCGCAGGATGAAGGAAGCCTGGCTGGCGAAGGTCCGAGTGCCGTCGGACCCATCGAGCCAGACGCCACCGTCGCGGTGGCGGATGACCGATCCCGGATAGTTGTGCGCGTGCAGGGTCACCGACCCGGCGACCGCCCCCGGGCGCGGACAGAAGGTGGCGTCTTCACGGAACAGCTCGCTGCCGTCGTCGCTGCTCAGCCGCAGCCGCAGGTCACGATGGCGCAGATACCGGCCGTCGGCGGCGCGGAAGGTGACGCACCGTGTGTCGGCCAGCCCGCCGATGACCGTGAAGGTGACCCGCTGGCGTGTCCGCGCGCTGCTGGACGCGGAGACTCGGCCGAGCGTCGCGAAGTCGTCGGCGTACGTGAGGTACAGGGCGGGCTGGTCCACGGACTCCAGCGACTGTGCGCCCAGCGGAACAGTGCCTGCGGAGGCGGACGGACTCACCGGGGACGGTTCGGCCGACGTGGTGGTGCGCGACGGGATCGGCGTGGGAGTGCCGACCGTGGGGTTGCCGACCGTAGGAGTGGAGATGACCCCGGGCTCCCGATGCGCCGGTTCGGGCCAGGTCGCGTAGGTGGCGGTCCCGGCGATGAGCGCCGCGCCGGTGGCGAGGCTCACCAGCTGGTGAGCGGTCACCGCGTGGAGTTTGCCGATCAGGGCGCTGTGGAGACCGCCTCCCGCCGTCGCCGTGCCGACGGCGGCGTGTGCCGTGGCCAGCCCGGCGGCGCTCGCGGCCGTACCCGACAGCAGGCCCTTGGCGGCCAGCGCGGCGACGAGACCGGCAGGGACGGCCAGCGGCGCGAGGCTGAGGAGCAGTAGTTCGGCCGGAACCCGTTCTGTCGTCGTCGCCATGCAGACCGGGCAGCCGCGGGTGTGCCGCGCGATCCGCTTGCGCCACACCGATGCGGGGAGACCGTCCCAGCCGGCGACGGTCTCGTTCAGCTGCGGACAGCGCGGGTCGGCCTCCAGCGCGGCGACGATCGCCCGGCTCAGTTCCAACTGCTCGCGCATGCGTTGCAGGCGTACTCCGACGTGGGCGACGGTGAGTCCCGTCGCGGCGGCGATGTCGTCACGGCTCAGCGAGCCGGCGCGTTCTTGCCACCACAGCGACAGCAGCGCCCGCTGGTCCTCGTCGAGCCACCGGCCGGCTTCGACGGCCTGCCGGCGCTCGTCCGACAGATGCAGACGCAGGATCGTGACGTCCTCGGGTTCGGCCCCGGCGTCCGGTATCTGGCGTGCCTCGTCGATGACCGTGGTCCGGCCGGCGAAGGTGCGTTGCCGGTGCCAGTGGGTATTGATCTGGCGCAGCGTGATCGACACCAGCCAGGACCGGAAGCTCTCCGGGGCACGCAGGGCAGGCAGGTCGCGCACCACGCGCAGCAAGGTCTCCTGGACGACGTCGTCGGCGTCGGCGTGTCCGCTCAGCGCTCGCCCGACGATGTTGTAGAGCAACGGCAGGTACGCCGCGATCAGCTCCTCGCGCGCCCGGTCGTCACCGGCCTGCGCCGCGACGACCAGCCCCGCGTGGTCCGCGTCCATGAGCCCCATTCCCACCTCCCTCAGGGGAGCGGTCTTCCCTCAGGGAAGCGATCCGCCGAGTACGGCGCCTCACCTTAGCGTCGGCATGGTAGGCGGCCAAAGCCTGTGCCGTGGGCCAACGGACCGGCCCGTGCCGGCTGGTGCCCGGGGTACCGCGCGTGAGGACGGGAGCGAGGTGCTCGTTCACCGCTCGGCGGTCCACGGTGCGCCGAGCGCATTCTGCTCGAGGGCGCGTGGGTGCGCTTCGACCTCACCTCGTCACCGAGGACGGCGAAGCCGGCGCTCCGGACAACGACGAAGCCCCAGGTCGCTGACCTGGGGCTTCGTTCAAGAGCGGATGACGGGAATCGAACCCGCGCTATAAGCTTGGGAAGCTCATGTTCTACCATTAAACTACATCCGCACAGCGGCCTGATGAACGGTGCCGCATCGTTGCACACTGTACCCCATGCGCCACTTGAGGCGAAGTTCATGCCTTCGCGCGTGCGGAGTGCCGCGTGGAGGGTGTCCCGTTGATCCCCTAATGTGGCTTCCCGTCCACCACATGTGTAGGGGAAGGGACTTGATGGGTCCGATGGAGCGCACCGTCGTCCGTTGTGCCGAAGGGCATGTGTTCAGTACCGCCTCGTTCCCGCTTCAGCAGCTCGGGACCGGGCGGATCGGGCCAGGACGGCTCATCCGGTGTCCTAGGTGTGCGCGGCTGCGGCACGCGGTGCCGGTGGAGACCGGGCGGCGCTGACGAGTGGCGGGGCGCGGACGCCTGCCGATTGGGGCAGGTCCGCGCCCTCTGCGTATCGTGGGGGCGTGCTTCTCTCAGACAAGGACATCCGGGCCGAGATCGATGCCGGACGGGTGCGCATCGACCCGTACGACGAATCCATGGTGCAGCCCTCGAGCATCGACGTGAGGCTTGACCGCTTCTTCCGGGTGTTCGAGAACCACCGCTACCCCCACATCGACCCCGCGGTCGAGCAGCTCGACCTGACCCGTGAGGTCGAGCCCGAGGGCGACGAGGCGTTCATCCTCCACCCCGGCGAGTTCGTGCTCGCCTCGACCTACGAGGTCATCAGCCTCCCCGACGACATCGCGTCGCGGCTGGAGGGCAAGAGCTCCCTCGGCCGGCTCGGGCTGGTCACGCACTCCACCGCCGGGTTCATCGACCCCGGCTTCTCCGGGCACGTGACCCTGGAGCTGTCGAACCTCGCCACCCTGCCGATCAAGCTCTGGCCGGGCATGAAGATCGGGCAGCTGTGCATGTTCCGGCTGAGCACGCCCGCCGAGTTCCCGTACGGCAGCGAGCGGTACGGCTCCCGGTACCAGGGCCAGCGGGGACCGACGGCCTCCCGCTCGTTCATGAACTTCCATCGGACCCAGGTGTGAGGCGGTCGCAGGCATGAGTGAAGTACGCGAGAACCTGACGTACGAGGGTTTCGGGCGCGCCGTGCGTGAGCTGGCGCAGACCATCGCCGACGACGGCTACGAGCCCGACATCGTGCTCTCCATCGCCCGTGGCGGCGTCTTCGTCGCCGGCGGTCTGGCCTACGCCCTCGACTGCAAGAACATCCACCTCGTGAACGTGGAGTTCTACACCGGTGTGGGCACCACGCTGGAGATGCCGGTCATGCTGGCGCCCGTGCCCGACGCGATCGACTTCAGCGACAAGAAGGTGCTCATCACCGACGACGTCGCCGACACCGGCAAGACCCTCAAGCTCGTCCACGACTTCTGCGTCGACCACGTCGCCGAGGTCCGCTCCGCCGTCATCTACGAGAAGTCCCACTCCCTCGTGAAGTGCGAGTACGTGTGGAAGAAGACCGACGAGTGGATCAACTTCCCCTGGTCGGTCGAGCCGCCCGTCGTCAAGCGCGAGGGCCAGGTCCTCGACGCCTGATCCCCGGCGCAGCGCGCGAAGAGGCCCCCACCGCACCGGTGGGGGCCTCTTCGCGTCTCGTTCCCGTCCGTCAGAGCGTGCCGAGCTTGATCAGGCTCAGCAGCGCCACCAGCTGGATCGCCGACGCGCCCAGCGCCTTCGGCCACGGCAGGTCGTGGGAACGGCTCACCATCATCGTGAAGAGCGCTCCCGCCGCCAGCCAGGTCAGCCAGCCGATCACCTGGACCAGGCCGTTCTCGCCGCCCAGGAAGAGCGCGAAGACCAGCCGCGGCGCGTCCGTGATCGACATGATCAGCATGGACAGGCCCACCGTCGGCTGCCAGGCCCCGTCACCGCCCAGCTGGCGCGCCAGCGTGTGCGTCACCGCGCCCAGGATCAGACCGCCGACGACGAAGCCGAGGGCGGTCATCAGGACGTACGGGATCGCCGTCGACAGGGTCGCGTCGATCGCCTCGGCGCGCGCCTTGTCGAAGCCGAAGATCGCGAGCAGTCCGTACAGGAAGGTGACGACCAGCGCCGGGCCCCAGACGGCGTGGTCCCGCATCCGCAGGAACGTGTCCGCAGGGCGGAGCACGATGCCGCTCAGGAGGGGCTTCCACGGGAGCCGCGGGCCCGTCGGTACGGGGGCGGCGCCGGCGTGGTGGGGCGCGGCGTTGGCGTAGGGGTCGTCGACGCTGAACATCTGGGTGTGGCCCGGGTTGTTCGCCGTCGCCGCGTGCGGGTGCTGCGGCTGGCCGTAGGGCTCCCCGAAGTACTCCGGCTCCCCGTAGGGCTGCCCACCGCCGCCCTGCTGCTGCCCCTGGTGCCCCTGCGGTGGCTGTTGCCACTGCTGCTGCGGGTACGGCGGCGGGGCCGCGTTGTACCCGTACGGCGCCTGCTGCGGTTGATTGTGCGGGGGGCGGTTGTCCCGGCCGCGTCCGTTCCTGAATCCAGCCACGTCGTCGAACGTACCCGCTTCCGCTGTGCGGGCGCTCCCCGGACCTGTCCTTGCCACTGAGCTGTGACATCCCCTAGGGGGTGGCCAGGGTCGGACCCCGCCGTGACACGGTCGGCGGGCAGCCTTGCGGTCGCTGTGACGAATCCGGCGTATCGCCTCAATGTCGTACTCGTGGCTTCGGAGACCGGGTCTACGACGTCCAGGGCACGCTCGTGGAGCAGTGCGTCGCCAGAAGGCCTCCTGACGCGAGCCTCCGGCACGACGAAAAGGGCCGCCCCGCGCTTCACGCGCGGGGCGGCCCTTTCACATCGGGCTCAGGCAGCCGGTTCCGGCTCCGGCTCCTCGGCCGGCTCCGGCTCCGGGTCCACCGGGGTCTTCACCGATTCGAGCAGCAGCTGGGCCACGTCGACGACCGTGACGGACTCCTTGGCCTTGCCCTCGTTCTTCTTGCCGTTGACCGAGTCGGTCAGCATGACCAGGCAGAACGGGCAGGCGGTGGAGACGATGTCCGGGTTGAGGGACAGGGCCTCCTCGACGCGCTCGTTGTTGATGCGCTTGCCGATCCGCTCCTCCATCCACATCCGCGCGCCACCGGCGCCGCAGCAGAAGCCGCGCTCCTTGTGGCGGTGCATCTCCTGCTGACGCAGGCCGGGGACGGCCGACATGATCTCGCGCGGGGGCGTGTAGACCTTGTTGTGGCGGCCCAGGTAGCACGGGTCGTGGTAGGTGATCAGACCGTCGACCGGGGTCACCGGGACCAGCTTGCCCTCGTCGATGAGGTGCTGGAGCAGCTGGGTGTGGTGGATGACCTCGTACTCGCCGCCGAGCTGCGGGTACTCGTTGGCGATGGTGTTGAAGCAGTGCGGGCAGGTCGAGACGATCCGCTTCGCCGACTTCGGCTTCTTCGTCGACTCGTCCTCGTCGTCCTCGCCGAACGCCATGTTCAGCATCGCGACGTTCTCCTGGGCGAGCTGCTGGAACAGCGGCTCGTTGCCCAGGCGGCGGGGGGAGTCACCGGTGCACTTCTCGTCGCCGCCCATGATCGCGAACTTGACGCCCGCCATGTGCAGGAGCTCCGCGAAGGCCTTGGTGGTCTTCTTGGCCCGGTCCTCCAGGGCGCCGGCGCAGCCGACCCAGTAGAGGTAGTCGAACTCGGAGAGGTCTTCGACGTCCTTGCCGACGATCGGGACCTCGAAGTCGACCTCCTTGGTCCACTCGACGCGCTGCTTCTTCGCCAGGCCCCAGGGGTTGCCCTTCTTCTCCAGGTTCTTGAGCATCGTGCCCGCCTCGGACGGGAACGCGCTCTCGATCATCACCTGGTAGCGGCGCATGTCGACGATGTGGTCGATGTGCTCGATGTCGACCGGGCACTGCTCGACGCAGGCGCCGCAGGTGGTGCAGGACCACAGGACGTCGGGGTCGATGACGCCGTTCTCCTCGGCGGTGCCGATGAGGGGGCGCTCGGCCTCGGCGATCGCCGACGCGGGGACGTCCTTGAGCTGCTCCTCGGTGGCCTTCTCGTTGCCCTCCATGTCCTTGCCGCCGCCCGCGAGCAGGTACGGCGCCTTGGCGTGCGCGTGGTCGCGCAGCGACATGATGAGGAGCTTGGGGGAGAGGGGCTTGCCGGTGTTCCAGGCGGGGCACTGCGACTGGCAGCGGCCGCACTCGGTGCAGGTGGAGAAGTCGAGGATGCCCTTCCAGGAGAACTGCTCGACCTGGGAGACGCCGAAGACGGCGTCCTCGGCCGGGTCCTCCCAGTCGATCTCCTTGCCGGCCGTGGTCATCGGCTGGAGCGCGCCGAGGGCGGTGGAGCCGTCGGCGTTCCGCTTGAACCAGATGTTCGGGAAGCCGAGGAAGCGGTGCCAGGCGACACCCATGTTCGTGTTCAGCGAGACCGTGATCATCCAGGTGAAGGACGTGACGATCTTGAGGCACGCGAAGAAGTAGGTGAGGTACTGGATCGTGCTCAGGTCCAGGCCGTCGAGCAGCGCGATCAGCGGGTACGAGGCGAAGAAGCCCGGCTCCCAGCCGGTCACGTGGTGCTGGACGCCTTCGAGGGCGCGGAGCGTCATGATGCAGACGCCGACGATCAGGATGACGGCCTCGACGAAGTACGCCTGGCCGGTCTTCGAGCCGGCGAAGCGGGACTTGCGGCCCGCCCTGGTCGGCTTGCTGAGCTGCCGGATCACGATGAGGGTCACGATGCCCAGGACCGTCATCAGGCCGAGGAACTCGGTGAAGACCTCGTACGGCAGCCAGTCGCCGATGATCGGGATCAGCCAGTCGGCCTGGAAGAGCTGGCCGAAGGCGTTCACGATCGTCAGGAGCAGCGAGAAGAAGCCCACCGCGACGAACCAGTGCGCGAAGCCGACGATGCCCCAGCGGTTCATCCGGGTGTGGCCGAGGAATTCCTTGACCAGGGTGATGGTGCGCTGGGTGGGGTCGCCGGTGCGCGTGCCCGCGGGCACGGGCTGGCCGAGGCGCACGAACCGGTAGATCTGCACGGTGGCACGGCCGAACAGCGCGACGGCCACCACCGTGATGACGATCGACACGACGATCGCGGCGAGTTGCATGAGGGGCTCCTCGGGCGGGCCTACTAAGCGGTAACTTATGGAGTCCGTGCTGAGATTACCCGTTCGGGGCCCCGTGCTGTAGCGGCGCTCGCGGTGATCTGTGTCGCTCAGGCAAACCTTGCCGCGCGACGCCTGCGGACTGCTGGAAGCGTACGCGCCAGGATCGTCAGATCCATCCCCAGCCAGTGGTGGTCCACATAGTGGAGGTCGAGCAGCTCGCGCTCCTCCCACGGCAGGTCCGAGCGGCCGCTGATCTGCCACGGGCCGGTGAGCCCGGGGCGCACGGAGAGTCGACGGCGTCCCTCGCCCACGCACTCGCGGTGGCCCGGGGTCAGCGGGCACGGCCCGACCAGCGACATCCGGCCGCCGACGACGTGCACGAGGAGGGGCAGCGCGGCCAGCGGGCTCTTCGTGCGGAAGGTCAGCATCGTGAAGGGTTCTCCCTCCAAGCCTGCCACCGTGCGGCGGCGCAGCACGCCCCGGCCGGGGGTGGTCGAGCCGAGGGCGACCGAGAGGGCGACGGCGGCGAGCAGAGGGGACAGCGCGACCAGGAGGGCGAGCCCGCCCACCACGTCGAACGTGCGCTTGGCCGTCATTCCCCACACCCTTCCGAGCGACGAACGAGAATCATGGGATATTCGTGGGATATGGCTGGTTTGCCCGACATGGGGCCATCGGACTCTCTCACGCGACACCCCGCCGGATTCGGGAACGACGCGCGCCTCGCCCCGTATGAGCGAGATAAAGGGCGAAGAGTTGAGCCCCCTCCGCTCAGGTCTGTTGACTCATCGCGGGGCTTCATGCATCCTTGAGTCTGTTCCACTCAAGTACGTCAGCTGGAGGAATCGAAATGGCACGTGCGGTCGGCATCGACCTGGGCACGACTAACTCCGTCGTCAGCGTTCTCGAAGGCGGCGAGCCCACCGTCATCACCAACGCCGAGGGCGCCAGGACCACGCCGTCCGTCGTCGCCTTCGCGAAGAACGGCGAGGTGCTCGTCGGCGAGGTGGCCAAGCGTCAGGCCGTCACCAACGTCGACAGGACCATCCGGTCGGTCAAGCGCCACATGGGCACCGACTGGAAGATCGAGATCGACGGCAAGAACTTCAACCCGCAGCAGATGAGCGCCTTCATCCTGCAGAAGCTGAAGCGCGACGCCGAGGCCTACCTGGGCGAGAAGGTCGTCGACGCGGTCATCACCGTCCCGGCGTACTTCAACGACTCCGAGCGTCAGGCGACCAAGGAGGCCGGTGAGATCGCGGGCCTCAACGTCCTGCGCATCGTCAACGAGCCGACCGCCGCCGCCCTGGCGTACGGCCTCGACAAGGACGACCAGACGATCCTCGTCTTCGACCTCGGTGGCGGCACCTTCGACGTGTCCCTCCTGGAGATCGGCGACGGCGTCGTCGAGGTGAAGGCCACCAACGGTGACAACCACCTCGGTGGTGACGACTGGGACCAGCGCGTCGTCGACTACCTGGTGACGCAGTTCCAGAACGGTCACGGCGTGGACCTGGCCAAGGACAAGATGGCTCTCCAGCGTCTCCGCGAGGCCGCGGAGAAGGCGAAGATCGAGCTCTCGTCCTCGACCGAGACCTCCATCAACCTGCCGTACATCACGGCCTCCGCCGAGGGCCCGCTGCACCTGGACGAGAAGCTCACGCGCGCTCAGTTCCAGCAGCTGACCTCGGACCTGCTCGACCGCTGCAAGGTGCCGTTCCACAACGTCATCAAGGACGCGGGCATCAACCTCTCCGAGATCGACCACGTCGTTCTCGTCGGTGGTTCGACCCGTATGCCGGCCGTCGCCGAGCTCGTCAAGGAGCTGACCGGCGGTCAGGACGCCAACAAGGGCGTCAACCCGGACGAGGTCGTCGCCATCGGCGCCGCGCTCCAGGCCGGTGTCCTCAAGGGTGAGGTCAAGGACGTCCTGCTCCTCGACGTGACCCCGCTGTCGCTTGGTATCGAGACCAAGGGCGGCATCATGACCAAGCTCATCGAGCGCAACACCACGATCCCGACCAAGCGGTCCGAGATCTTCACGACGGCCGAGGACAACCAGCCGTCCGTGCAGATCCAGGTCTACCAGGGCGAGCGCGAGATCGCGGCGTACAACAAGAAGCTCGGCATGTTCGAGCTGACCGGTCTGCCGCCGGCCCCGCGTGGTGTCCCGCAGATCGAGGTCGCCTTCGACATCGACGCCAACGGCATCATGCACGTGACCGCGAAGGACCTCGGCACGGGCAAGGAGCAGAAGATGACCGTCACCGGTGGCTCCTCGCTGCCGAAGGACGAGGTCGACCGGATGCGCCAGGAGGCCGAGCAGTACGCGGACGAGGACCACCGTCGCCGCGAGGCCGCCGAGTCCCGCAACCAGGGCGAGCAGCTCGTCTACCAGACGGAGAAGTTCCTCAAGGACAACGAGGACAAGGTCCCCGGTGACGTCAAGGCCGAGGTCGAGGCCGCGATCGTCGAGCTGAAGGACAAGCTCAAGGGCGAGGACACCGCGGAGATCCGCACCGCCACCGAGAAGGTCGCGGCCGTCTCCCAGAAGCTCGGCCAGGCGCTGTACGCCGACGCCCAGGGCGCGCAGGCCGCGGGCGGCGACGCCGGCCAGCAGCCGCAGGCCGACGACGACGTCGTCGACGCCGAGATCGTCGACGAGGACAAGCCGAAGGGTGGCGCTGTCTGATGTCGGAGGAGACCCCGGGCTTCGAGGAGAAGCCCGACGTCCCCGCCGACGGCACGCCCGAGGAGACCGAGGCCGCTGCCTCCGCCGACAAGGCGGAGGGGGCGGCCCCGGCCGGGGACGCTACGGACGTAGCCCTGCTGGCGCAGCTGGACCAGGCACGCAAGGCGCTCGAAGAGCGCACGGCGGACCTCCAGCGGCTCCAGGCCGAGTACCAGAACTACCGCCGCCGCGTGGAGCGGGACCGGGTCACGGTCAAGGAGATCGCCGTCGCGAGCCTCCTGACCGAGCTCCTGCCCGTGCTCGACGACATCGGCCGGGCCCGGGACCACGGCGAGCTCCTGGGCGGGTTCAAGTCGGTCGCCGAATCGACGGAGACCATCGTCGCCAAGATGGGTCTGCAGCAGTTCGGCAAGGAGGGCGAGCCCTTCGACCCGACGATCCACGAGGCCCTGATGCACTCGTACGCGCCGGACGTCACCGAGACGACGTGCGTGGCGATCCTGCAGCCGGGGTACCGGATCGGCGAGCGGACCATCCGGCCCGCCCGTGTGGCCGTCGCCGAGCCCCAGCCGGGCGCGGCCCCGGCCAAGGACGACGCGAAGTCGTCCACTGACGAGGAGAGCGGTGCCCCCGAAGAGGGGTAGCGCGACTGACCCCGGAGCGGTGACGCGCTCCGGGGTGACAGCAGACCCCGGAGCAGTCCGGAAGGAGGGACGTCGATGAGCACGAAGGACTTCGTCGAGAAGGACTACTACAAGGTTCTCGGCGTCCCCAAGGACGCCACCGAGGCCGAGATCAAGAAGGCGTACCGGAAGCTCGCCCGCGAGAACCACCCGGACGCCAACAAGAACGACGCCAAGGCCGAGGAGCGCTTCAAGGAGATCTCCGAGGCCAACGACATCCTCGGCGACCCCAAGAAGCGCAAGGAGTACGACGAGGCCCGCGCCCTCTTCGGGAACGGAGGCTTCCGGTCGCCCGGCGGCCCCGGCGGCGGCTCGTTCAACTTCGACCTGGGCGACCTCTTCGGAGGCTCCCAGGGCGGCCCCGGCGGCGGCTTCGGCGGCGGTGGCGGTGGTGGCGGCATCGGGGACGTCTTCGGCGGCCTGTTCAACCGCGGCGCCGGTGCGGGCGCCCGCACCCAGCCGCGGCGCGGCCAGGACATCGAGTCCGAGGTGACGCTCAGCTTCACCGAGGCCATCGAGGGCGCGACCGTACCGCTGCGGATGTCCAGCCAGCAGCCGTGCACGGCGTGTTCGGGCACCGGCGACAAGAACGGCACCCCCCGGGTGTGCCCGACCTGCGTCGGCACCGGACAGGTCTCGCGCGGCAGCGGTGGCGGCTTCTCGCTCACCGATCCCTGTGTGGACTGCAAGGGCCGCGGTCTCATCGCCGAGAACCCCTGCGAGGTCTGCAAGGGCAGCGGCCGGGCCAAGTCCTCCCGCACCATGCAGGTCCGCATCCCGGCGGGTGTGAGCGACAACCAGAAGATCCGTCTTCGGGGCAAGGGAGCACCGGGGGAGCGCGGCGGGCAGAACGGCGATCTGTACGTCGTGGTGCACGTCGACACCCACCCGGTCTTCGGCCGCAAGGACGACAACCTCACCGTCACCGTGCCGGTCTCCTTCACGGAGGCGGCGCTCGGCGGCGAGATCAAGGTGCCGACCCTCGGCGGCCCCGCGGTCACCCTCAAGCTGCCCGCGGGCACTCCGAACGGCCGGACCATGCGCGCCCGGGGCAAGGGCGCGGTCCGCAAGGACGGCACACGCGGCGACCTTCTCGTGACGGTCGAGGTCGCGGTGCCGAAGGAGCTGGACGACAAGGCACGTGACGCCCTGGAGACCTATCGCGAGGCGACCGCCTCCGAGGATCCGCGGGCGGAGCTGTTCCAGGCCGCGAAGGGAGCGTGACCCGGTGGACGGGCGCCGACGCAATCCGTACGAACTGACCGACGAGTCGCCGGTGTACGTCATCTCGGTGGCGGCCCAGCTCTCCGGTCTGCACCCGCAGACCCTCCGTCAGTACGACCGTCTCGGTCTGGTCTCCCCGGACCGTACGGCCGGTCGTGGCCGGCGCTACTCGGCCCGTGACATCGAGCTGCTCCGTCAGGTGCAGCAGCTGTCGCAGGACGAGGGCATCAACCTGGCCGGAATCAAGCGGATCATCGAACTGGAGAACCAGGTCGCGGCGTTGCAGAGCCGGATCGCGGAGCTGTCGGCGGCCGTCGACGGCGCGGCGGCGGCGATGCGGCAGCGCGAGGCCCAGGTGCACGCCTCCTACCGGCGCGATCTGGTGCCGTACCAGGACGTGCAGCAGGCGAGCGCGCTGGTGGTCTGGCGCCCGAAGCGCACCGGCGAGTAGTTCTCGCACGCGTGAAGCCCCCTCCGTGGAAGCGGAGGGGGCTTCACGCGTGTACGGGGTGGTCTACGGGATGAGTTCGGCCACGATGTCGCCGATGGTCTCCCACCAGGGCGCGGCACCCGTGCCGAACGCGGCGGCGAGGGCGGTGCCGACGGCGCGGTCGAGCGGGGTGGGTTCGGCGGCGGGGTGCCAGTCGGCGTCGACCGTGCCGTCCCCCGGGGACTCCAGGGTGCCGAGCGCCTTCCCGTTCCGGGTGAGCCGGCTGTCCACGTGCGAGGAGGGGACGAGCCGGTAGCGGATGCCGTCGACGCGGACGTCCACGCGGTAGGAGCGGCGCAGCAGCCGCGCGCGGGCCGGCTCGATGACGGCGGGTTCCCCGGCCACCGTCAGCGCCAGCAGCGCGGGCTTGCGGGTGCCGATCGGCGTGTGGGTGTCGGGGCGGGTCCCGGGGGCCCGTACGAGCTCCACGGTGGGCAGCTCGTACCCGGAGACCCGGAGGGTCCCGGCGGGCCCGTCGAGGTCGATCTGTACGTACACGGTGGTCGGTTGTCCCGTTCGACGCTGGTCAGGTGTCTCGGTGGTCAGTTGTCTCCTTCGAGGATGCCCGACTGCGCGATCAGATAGCCGAGCTGGGCCCGGCTGCCGCTGCCGAGGGCGGCGGCGAGTTTGGCGATGTGGGCGCGGCAGGTGCGCACGTTCATGCCGAGGCGGCGGGCGATGGCCTCGTCGACATGGCCCTCGACGAGGAGCTTGGCGATGGAGCGCTGGACGCCGCCTATGCCGTCCACGGAGGGGCTGTAGGGGATCTCGTCCTCCCAGGGCACTCCGTGCAGCCAGAACTGGTCGAAGACGCCGACGAGGTACTGGACGAGGCCCTCGTGGCGGAGTTCGAGGGCGACCTGGCGGTCGCTGCGCGCGGGTACGAAGGCGACCTTGCGGTCGACGATGATCAGCCGGTCGACGATCTCTTCGAGGGTGCGCAGGTCCAGCCCGTAGGGGGCGACGCGTTCGACGTAGGCGAGCGTGGCGGGATGGTGCCGTGCCGTGTGCTGGTAGAGCGTCCGCATCCGGACACCACGGTCGAGCAGCGGTTCCATGCGGCGCAGGGCGGCTTCGAGGGTCTCGGGGCGGCGGCCGCTGCCGGGCTGGATGGTGAGGAGTTCCTCGGTGCACTCGTTGATGGCGCGGTCCAGCGCGGCATTGATGACGCTGAGGCCTTCGAGGACCGTGATCGCCTGGGCGCCGGAAGGGTCCTGCGTGTGGATGGCCATGAACGGCTCGAAAGCGTCCGCGAGGGCTATCGCGTGCTGCCGGCGGGCCTGTATCTCCTGCTCGATGGGGTGCACGAGCTGGTTGAGGGCGATCGAGGGCGGCACGGGACGCAGCCACTGGCTGTCGTCCGGGTCCGGGTGCAGGAGGGACAGTTCCCTCAGGCAGGGGGCGGCTTCGGCGTCGGCGCGGGCTATTCGGCCGATGCGGAGAGCGCTTGCATAGAGCTCCTTGCCCGCGTCGCATAGTTCACCGTGACTGTGCTTATGACCGGACTCGTCGCATTCTCGCCTCATTTGCACCCCCCTCAGGGTCATGAATTACAGGAACATGATGCCCGGCTTGGCTGGTGGAAAGGGTCGTGCGTGAGCCATCGTCTTATTCGCGGGGGGGAGGTAGTGATCAAAAGAGGTGGAGATCGGCCATGACCAGGATGGTTCGTGCACTTAGCGCCATAGCCGTTGCGGCGGCTGCTCTCGGCGCACTCGCCGTCGGCGAGCCCTCGTGGGAGAGCACCCCGGCGCATTCCGTGGCGGGGCCGGGCGAGCCCTCGTGGGAGATCGCTCCGGCGCACGACGTGGTGGCGGCACCCGATGAGCCTTCGTGGGAGATCGCTCCCAGGGACGTCGTGGTCGCCGCTCCTTCCGAGCCTTCCTGGGAGATCGCTCCCAAGGGCGCGGGCGCGTGACCGTGCCGCCGGACGACCCCAGGTTCCGCCGGGAGATGGCTTCGGCCTACCGGTCCGGGTGGCACTTCGTCGACCTCGCCACGGCAATCCCCCACCGTGGCGACGCGTTGAAGATCACCCTCTTCGGAGAGCCGATCGTGGTGGCACGGGAGCAGGACGAGGACGTCCGCGCCTACCGCTGCCTCCGCCGTCCCCGCGGCGCCCCACAGCCCATCCGCTGTGCCATCCGGTACGGCATGATCTTCGTCAATCTCGACCAGCGGGACCACCAGCTGATCGAGCCCGAGACCATCACCGCCACCCCCCGCAGTGCCTGAGCGATTCCCCCGTCGTTGTAGATCGCTCAAGCACTTCCCCCACACAGCGGCGCCATCGCGGACCTGAAACGCGATGGCGCCGTTGTGCTGCCCGGATTTTCCCGTAGCGGGGATCATCCGGGCCTTCCCGTACGGGAGGGGTACGTTCCTCAGGCGCGGCCCATCGCCCGGGTGAGGGTGATCTCGATGACGACCCGGTCCGGGTTCTCGGCCGGCGTGCGCCCGTAGCGCTCCGCGTAGCGCGCCACCGCGTCCGCGACGACCTCCGCCTCCGTACGGATGCGTGCGACGCCCTCCAGGGTGGCCCAGCGCCCCTTGTCGACCTGGCAGACCGCGACCCGCGCGCCGTCCGCGCCCGCCGCCAGCACGTTGGCGACCTTCCGGCTGTGCTTGTTGGTGATGACCCGGGCGTATCCGCCCTCGGGGTCGTAGGTGACGCCCACCGCCACGACGTGCGGAGTGCCGTCCGGGCGCGGGGTGGTCAGGGTGCACATGTGGTACTCGCGCCAGAAGCTGAGGTACGAGTCGGAGGGGTTCCTCGGGTCGGTCGCCATGCACGGAAACTACCCGGGGCAGAGCTCCCTCCGAAACCTTGAGCGGAACCGACTCAACTTTGTGTACCCTGGAGGAGTCATAAAGGGAGAGGACCCGCGAAACCCCAGGAGGAACACCGCACGTGGACGCCGAACTGACCAACCGGAGCCGGGACGCGATCAACGCGGCCAGCAGCCGCGCCGTGTCCGAAGGGCACGCCGACCTGACCCCCGCCCACCTTCTGCTCGCACTGCTCACCGGTCAGGACAACGAGAACATCACCGACCTGCTCGCCGCCGTCGAGGCCGACCAAGCGGTCGTCCGGGCCGGTGCGGAGCGGCTGCTCGCCGCTCTGCCGAGCGTCACCGGGTCCACGGTCGCGCCCCCGCAGCCCAGCCGCGAGTTCCTCGCGGTCATCGCCGACGCCGACCGGCAGGCCAAGGAGCTCGGCGACGACTACCTGTCCACCGAGCACCTCCTCATCGCGATCGCGGCCAAGGGCGGCCAGGCCGGTGAGATCCTCGACCGGCAGGGCGCGAGCGCACCGAAGCTGCTCGACGCCTTCGAGAAGAGCAGGGGAGGACGCCGGGTGACCACACCCGACCCGGAGGGGCAGTACAAGGCGCTGGAGAAGTTCGGTACGGACTTCACGGCCGCCGCGCGCGAGGGCAAGCTGGACCCGGTCATCGGCCGCGACCACGAGATCCGCCGCGTCGTGCAGGTGCTGTCCCGCCGCACCAAGAACAACCCGGTCCTCATCGGTGAGCCCGGCGTCGGCAAGACCGCCGTCGTCGAGGGCCTCGCCCAGCGGATCGTGAAGGGCGACGTACCCGAGTCGCTGAAGAACAAGAGGCTGGTCTCGCTCGACCTCGGCGCGATGGTCGCCGGAGCCAAGTACCGCGGCGAGTTCGAGGAGCGGCTCAAGACCGTCCTCTCCGAGATCAAGGCCAGCGACGGCCAGATCATCACCTTCATCGACGAGCTGCACACGGTCGTCGGCGCGGGCGCCGGCGGCGACTCCTCCATGGACGCGGGCAACATGCTCAAGCCCATGCTGGCCCGCGGCGAGCTGCGGATGGTCGGCGCGACCACCCTCGACGAGTACCGCGAGCGGATCGAGAAGGACCCCGCCCTGGAGCGCCGCTTCCAGCAGGTCCTGGTCGCCGAACCCACCGTCGAGGACACCATCGCGATCCTCCGCGGCCTCAAGGGCCGGTACGAGGCCCACCACAAGGTGCAGATCAACGACTCCGCGCTGGTGGCCGCCGCGACCCTCTCCGACCGGTACATCACCTCCCGCTTCCTCCCCGACAAGGCCATCGACCTCGTCGACGAGGCCGCCTCCCGGCTCCGCATGGAGATCGACTCCTCGCCCGTCGAGATCGACGAGCTCCAGCGCTCCGTGGACCGGCTCCGCATGGAGGAGCTGGCCCTGAAGAACGAGACGGACGCGGCCAGCAAGCAGCGCCTGGAGAAGCTGCGGCGCGACCTCGCCGACCGCGAGGAGGAGCTGCGCGGCCTCACCGCCCGCTGGGAGAAGGAGAAGCAGTCACTCAACCGGGTCGGCGAGCTGAAGGAGCGCCTCGACGAGACCCGCGGCCGCGCCGAGCGCGCCCAGCGCGACGGCGACTTCGACACCGCCTCCAAGCTGCTCTACGGCGAGATCCCGGCCCTGGAGCGGGAGCTGGAGGAGGCGAGCGAGGCCGAGGCCCAGCAGGAGTCCAGCAAGGACACCATGGTCAAGGAGGAGGTCGGCCCCGACGACATCGCGGACGTCGTCGGCGCCTGGACCGGCATCCCCGCCGGCCGCCTCCTGGAGGGCGAGACGCAGAAGCTGCTCCGCATGGAGGAGGAGCTCGGCCGGCGGCTGATCGGCCAGTCCGAGGCCGTCCAGGCCGTCTCCGACGCCGTGCGCCGCACCCGCGCGGGCATCGCCGACCCCGACCGCCCCACCGGTTCCTTCCTCTTCCTCGGCCCCACCGGCGTCGGCAAGACGGAGCTGGCGAAGGCGCTCGCGGACTTCCTCTTCGACGACGAGCGGGCCATGATCCGCATCGACATGTCGGAGTACGGCGAGAAGCACAGCGTCGCCCGGCTGGTCGGCGCGCCTCCCGGCTACGTCGGCTACGAGGAGGGCGGCCAGCTCACGGAGGCGGTCCGCCGCCGTCCGTACAGCGTGGTCCTGCTCGACGAGGTGGAGAAGGCGCATCCGGAGGTCTTCGACGTCCTGCTCCAGGTCCTGGACGACGGACGGCTGACCGACGGGCAGGGGCGGACGGTGGACTTCCGCAACACCATCCTGATCCTCACCTCGAACCTGGGCAGCCAGTACCTCGTCGACCCGCTGACCTCGGAGGACGTGAAGAAGCAGCAGGTCCTGGACGTCGTCAGGGCGAGCTTCAAGCCGGAGTTCCTGAACCGGCTCGACGACCTCGTGGTCTTCTCCGCCCTCGACCGGGCCGAGCTGGGCCGGATCGCCCGGCTCCAGATCGACCGGCTCGCCAAGCGGCTCGCCGAGCGCCGGCTCACCCTGGACGTCACCCCGGAGGCCCTGGAGTGGCTCGCCGAGGAGGGCAACGACCCGGCGTACGGCGCCCGGCCGCTGCGCCGCCTCATCCAGACGGCGATCGGCGACCGGCTCGCCAAGGAGATCCTCGCGGGAGAGGTCCAGGACGGCGACACGGTCCGCGTGGACCGCTTCGAGGACGGTCTGATCGTGGGCCCGGCGCGGTAGCTCAGTTGTCGAAGGCCCGGACACGTACGAGGGCGGTGTCGCCGTCCTCGTACGTGACCCGCAGGTGCACGTACAGCGCTTCGTCGAACGACACGTCCACGCACCGGTCCTCCTCGCAGGAGAACGAGGGCTCGCCCGTCGGGTAGGTCGCTTCCAGCCACCCCCCGAGCTCGGAGCGTGGCATCCGGAACTCGGCTGTGGCCTGGGTGTCCTGCCAGTGGGCCGCCGTGCAGCGGGCGTCCTCGGCGCTCACCGGGAGGCTTCCCCGCGCGAACGTCATCACCTCGGCGCAGTCGACCGGTTTCGACTCACCGATCTCGCTCCAGGCCATCGCGCCCCAGGCCAGTACGGCCACCGGCCCGCCGCAGAACACGGTCACCGCCGCCGAGACCCACACCCAGGTCCATGTGCGTGGCTTCACCGGTCCGGTCTTCTTCCCCGTTTTCTCCCCCATGAGGACCAGATCTTGTCAGCCCGCAGCGGATCGCGGGAGGTGGGGGTTGCCACGTACCGCCCGGCATGGGGGAGGATGGCGAGCATCCGTACGAAGGGAAATACACGGTGAGCATCGACCCGTCCTCGATTCCGAATTTCGGGGGCCAGCCCCAGCCTCAGGCCGCAGGACCGGCGGGCCCCGTCGTCCCCGACCAGGACCTCGTCAAGCAGCTTCTCGAGCAGATGGAGCTGAAGTACGTCGTCGACGACGAGGGTGACCTCGCGGCGCCGTGGGAGGAATTCCGCACGTACTTCATGTTCCGCGGCGAAGGCGAGCAGCAGGTCTTCTCGGTGCGGACGTTCTACGACCGCCCGCACTCCGCCGACGACCGCGCCAAGGTTCTCGACGCGATCGACGACTGGAACCGCCGCACCCTGTGGCCCAAGGTCTACACGCACCTGCACGAGGAGGAGGACGGCTCCGCCACCCTCCGCCTCATCGGTGAGGCCCAGATGCTGATCGGCACCGGCGTCGCCCTGGAGCACTTCGTGTCCTCCACGGTCAGCTGGGTCCGCGCCTCCATCGAGTTCGACAAGTGGGTCGTGGAGCAGTTCGGCCTGGAGTCCCCCGAGGAGAAGGCCGAGGGCGACGAGGAGGCCTGAGCCTCCCCGCACCCGACCCGGTCCCGACCCGGTACCCGACTCGGTGCAGAGCCCGGTTTCCCCTGTGGGAAGCCGGGCTCTCGCCGTGTGCGCGGGGGAAGGTTCAGGCCAGGCGCTTGAGGCGGGAGACGGCCTCCTCCAGGACCTCGGTCTTCTTGCAGAAGGCGAAGCGGACGAAGGGGGCGCCGGCCTCGCGGTCGTCGTAGAAGACGGCGTTGGGGATGGCGACGACACCGGCGCGCTCCGGCAGCGAGCGGCAGAAGGCGAAGCCGTCCTCGGCGCCGAGGGAGCGGATGTCGGTGGTGACGAAGTAGGTGCCCGCCGGGCGGTAGACCTCGAAGCCCGCCTCCGCGAGGCCGTCGCTCAGCAGGTCCCGCTTGGCCGCGAGCTCCGCGCGGAGGGTGTCGAAGTACGTGGCGGGCAGGCGGAGCGCCTCGGCGATCGCGTACTGGAACGGGCCGGACGACACGTACGTGAGGAACTGCTTGGCCGAGCGGACCGCGGAGGTCAGCTCGGGGCTCGCGGTGATCCAGCCGACCTTCCAGCCGGTGAACGAGAACGTCTTGCCGGCCGAGCCGATGGTGACCGTGCGCTCCCGCATCCCGGGCAGGCTCGCGATCGGCAGGTGCTCGGCGTCGTCGAAGACCAGGTGCTCGTACACCTCGTCGGTGACGACGAGCAGGTCCCGCTCGATCGCCAGCTCGGCGACGGCGGTCAGCTCGGCCCGGGTGAGGACGGTGCCGGTCGGGTTGTGCGGGGTGTTGAGGAGGATCAGCCGGGTCCGGTCGGTGACGGCGGCCCGCAGCTCGTCCAGGTCGAGGAGGTAGGAGCCCTCGTGGGGGCGCAGGGTGACGGGGACCCTGGTCCCGCCGGCCATCGCGACACAGGCGGCGTACGAGTCGTAGTACGGCTCCAGGGCGATCACCTCGTCGCCCGGTTCGACCAGCGCGAGCAGCGCCGCCGCGATCGCCTCGGTGGCGCCCGCGGTGACGAGCACCTCCGCGTCCGGGTCGTACGTGAGGCCGTACCGCTCCCGCTGGTGGTCGGCGATCGCCGACCGCAGCTCGGGGACGCCGGGGCCGGGCGGGTACTGGTTGCCCCGGCCGTCCCGCAGCGCGCGGACCGCGGCTTCCCGGATCTCCTCGGGGCCGTCGGTGTCGGGGAAGCCCTGGCCCAGGTTGATCGACCCGGTCCTGGCGGCGAGCGCGGACATCTCGGCGAAGATCGTCGTTCCGAACTCGGCGAGGCGGCGGTTGAGCAGCGGTCGTGTCATGACGGCCATCCTGGGGCGAAGCTCTGGAGTTCCTCAAGTGCGCTTTGACGAGTGGCCGGAACGGGGATCGCCCTGGCATGAGCATCACATTCTTCCTCTTCGGGATCGTGGGCGTGATCGCGATCGGGGTGGCCATCCTCGTGTCGGGGCTGAGGGGCTCCCCGCGCCGCTCGGGCGGTGGTGACAGCTGGTGGGCGGGCTCGACGGGATCGACCTCCTCGTCCGTCTCCTCCTGCTCGTCGTCCTCGTTCTCCTCGTCGTCCTCGGATTCCTTCTCCTGTTCCAGCTCCTCGTGTTCGAGCTCGTCCTGCTCCTCGTCGAGTTGCTCCAGCTCCTCCTCGTGCAGCTGAGGCTCCGGAACCGAGGAACCTCCGGAGCCAAGCTCTGGACTTGCTCAAGTCGGCTTTGACGGGGTGCCACCAAGGGCATCTCCCTCGCACAAGAGAACGGGGGTAGTACTGATGGAAATCTTCTTCGGCCTCATGGGGCTCCTGGTCGTCGTGGCGGTGTTCTCCGCCGTCAAGGGCAGGCTCGGCGGTGGCACGCGGCGGTCGCGGCGGCGCGGCGGGCGTTCGACCTCGGCCGGCAGCGGGGGCGGCATCACCTGGGCGGACGGCGGCGGTGGCGGGAGCAGCTGTGGCGGGAGCTCCAGCTCCTGCGGCGGATCCTCCAGCTGCGGTGGCGGGGGCGGGGGCGGTTGCGGCGGCGGCAGCTGAGCGGACGCCGATTCGGGAAGTGCCCACGTCCCCTTGGCACGTGACGTGGGCAATCGGCGCCGACTTGTCGATCGATTCTGATTGAACAATTGAACTGTTGGGTCCCCGAAGGGGTTGGAAAACACAGCAAGTTGGGTAAAAACGCTGCGAGTCGTCCGGCGTCCGTGGTTCTCTCGCTCCTGACAGAGACAGCCCTCGGACCGTGTGTGGACCCGAGCCGGCGATTCCCCACTCCCGTTGAACCCTTCTCCGGGGCGCCCCCGGCCCACCCGTCAAACCGTGTTTGCGGAGCCGACCCATGCTCACCACCCTGAAAACCTCCTATACCGACACCCGCGCGGCCGATCTGGCCTGGGCCCTCGGGCGCGAGCCGCTGCCCGCCCTCGCCGTGCTCGACCTCGAACTCTCCGGCGCCATACTCCAGTTGAGGCTGCTCGGCGCCTCCCACCAGGTCCTCCTGGAAGAGGAGGGCCGCAGCTGTTCGGAGACCGTCGCCTGTATGCCGGGCAGCAGCACCCCGCTCCCGCTCGGCGTCTCCAAGCGCGTCGGCGAATGGGAGTACGAATTCGCCGCCCGCGTCGAGACGCTCTCGCACGGCTCCTTCGCGGGCCGGGCACAGGAGTTGCTCGCACTCGTCGCCGACCACCCCAACGGACTCGCGGGGACCTTCCCCGGCTCGCCGCACGCCTTCACGGCGATGCTGGCGCAGCGCCACGAGGGGCAGGTGCGCTGGCGCACCTGGCACGCCTACCCGCAGGAAGGGCAGTTGGTGGTGACCAGGACCCGGATCGGCGCACGTATGCCTGCAACGCTCTAATACGCCCTCCCGGAGCCTCAGATGCACTCGTGTGGGTGACAAGGGGCGCCCGAGTCGTGACGTAGCGTTACGGTCATGATCGAGCCGACCGTGACCATGCCACCCAAGAGGGTGCGGCGGGCGCCCGCGCGGCGGCCCGAGCCGCCGCGCGAGACGGTGCGGTTCCCGGTCCTCGCGGTGGTCTTCGTCTGCGCCGCCTGCGGTCTGGTCTACGAACTCGAACTGGTCGCGCTCGCCTCCTATTTGATCGGCGACTCGGTCACCCAGGCCTCCGTCGTGCTCTCCGTGATGGTCTTCGCCATGGGCGTGGGCTCGCTCCTCGCCAAGCGGCTGCGCTGTCGCGCCGCCGTCGGCTTCGGCCTGGTCGAGGCCGGGCTCGCGCTCGTCGGCGGCTGCTCGGCGATGGTGCTCTACGCGGCCTTCGCCTGGCTCGGCGAATCGCGGTACGTGCTCGTGGCGTTCTCGCTCGCCATCGGGGTGCTCATCGGCGCGGAGATCCCCCTCCTGATGTCGCTGATACAGCGGGCCGGGGGACAGCCGGAGGCCCCGGGGCGGGCCGACCGCTCCGGGCGTTCCGGCCGTACCGGTCGTCCCGGGCGGAAGGCCTCGCTCGGGGAGCAGGACGACGCCGCCGGGACGGTCGCCGACCTCTTCGCCGCCGACTACGTCGGGGCGCTGGTCGGCGGCCTCGCCTTCCCGTTCCTCCTGCTGCCCTGGCTCGGCCAGCTCACCGGCGCCCTCGTCACCGGCGCGGTCAACGTGGTGGCGGGCGGCGGCCTCGTCCTGTGGGTGTTCCGCCGGGACCTGACGACCCGCTCGCGGGCCCTGCTCGTGGCCGTGAACGTGTTGGTCCTCGCCGTCCTCGCCACGGCGACCGTGCTCGTCGACGACTTCGAACAGGCCGCGCGCCGGGCGGTGTACGGGGAGCGGGTGCGGGTCGCCGTACACACCGAACTCCAGGAAGTGGTCGTGACCGGAGGCCGCGAGGGCCCGCCCGACCTGTTCCTCGACGGGCGCCTCCGGGTGGCCGGCCAGGACGAGTACCGCTACCACGAGGCGCTCGTCCACCCGGCGATGAACGGCGCGCACGCCCGCGTCCTGATCGTCGGCGGCGGGGACGGCATGGCCGCCCGCGAGGCCCTGCGCTACCCCGGAGTCCGCTCCGTCACCATCGTCGAACTCGACCCGGGCGTCGTCCGCCTCGCCCGTACGGACCCGGCCCTCGCCACGCTCAACGCGCAGGCGTTCCGCGACCGCCGCGTCCGGGTGGTCTACGCGGACGCCTTCCACTGGCTCCGGGGCGCCACCGATCGTGTGCAGGAACGGTACGACGTGGTGATCTCCGATCTGCCCGACCCCGGAATCACCCCCAGCACCAAGCTGTACTCGGAGGAGTTCTACGGTCTGGTGGCCCAGGTCCTCACCCTCTCCGGACGGTTCGCCGTGCACGCCGGGTCCGTCACCGACAGGCCCCGCACCTACTGGACCGTGGACGCCACCCTGCACGCGGCCGGCTTCGCGACCCGCCCCTACAGCGCGAGCGGCCGCACCCCCGGCTTCCCCGCCGGACCCGACCGCGCCGACCGCGCCAGCGGTACGGGACAGGGGCCCGACGACTGGGGCTTCCTCCTGGCGGTCCCGGGCAGCCGCCCGCCCGCCCTCGGCCTCGCCCCCGACGCACCCCGGCTGCGCTCGCTCGGCGAAGGCACCCTGGAGGCCGCGGCGCGCCGCGCCGAGCGCGGCCGGGGCCCCGAACTGCCCCCCTCGACCCTGGTGCACCCGCGGTACGGCGGCTGAGGACGGCGGCCGAGGGGAGCGGCTCCCGTGCGGAACAGGCGACGCCGCGCCGCTGCCTGAGTAGGCTCGGCTTCCATGGAGCATGAGGTGTTCGTCCCGGTCCCGGCCGAGGTTCTGCGCGCGACGCTCACGGACCCGGCCCGGGTGGTGCGCTGCGTCCCCGGCCTCCAGCGGGACGCCGACGCGGAGGCGGGCCCGCTCACGGGCCGGCTCAAGGTGCGGGTCGGCGGCAACACCATCACCTACCGGGGCGCCCTGAAGGTCGTCGAGCGGGACGGTGCCATCACCTACGAGGGCCAGGGCACCGAGGCCAGAGGCAAGGGCACGGCGGAGCTGTCGCTCACCGTCGTCCTCACTCCGGTGGCCGAGGGCACCAGCCTGAGCTTCACCGGCGGCCTGACGGCGGCCGGCCGGCTCGCCGAGACGACGGACGAGGCCCGGTCCACGGCGGGCGCCCGGCTGCTCGACAAGTTCGTGGAGGCGCTGGCGGCGATGGCGGACGAGCCGGAGCCGGTGGAGAAGCCGGAGCCGGTGGAGGAGCCGGAGTCGGCCGCCGCCGAGCCCGACACCGACGACGACGGGGTCGACGACGGTGTCGAGGAGCCGCGCCGGCCCGTCTTCGACGCGCAGATCCCGCCGCCGCCCCTCGACCCGCTCCTGGACGAGGGCTTCGCCGACACCCCCATCGATTTCCCCGCCCCGCAGCCCGCCGCCGAGGCGGCGCACGCCCGCCGGACCATGATCGGGCGGAGTGCCGAGGAGGTCGACCACGCCCCACCGCGCGGCCGGTACGCCCCCGTTCCCGCCCCCGAGTCGTCCAGCGCCGGGGCCACCCTGCGCTGGATCGCACCGGCCGCGGCCCTCGCGCTCGCCTCCGCCGTGGTCGTCAGCCGGGCGCTGCGCCGACGCCGCTGAAACCTGCCCGGAAACGGTCGGCCTCGTTCGGGGTCTCGCGCGATTAGGGTCAGGGCGTGAGCATGCAGACGCGACTGACGGCGGGCGACGCCGAGTTGACCATCAGCCCCGAGAACGGCTGCCGGATCGAGAGCCTGCGCATCGGCGGCACCGAGGTGCTGCGCCAGGGCGAGCGGTTCGGAAGCTTCCCGATGGTGCCCTGGTGCGGGCGGACCGAGAACGGCCGCTTCCGCAACGGGGCGACCACCCTGCAGCTGCCGGTCAACGCGCCCCCGCACGCCATCCACGGCACCGTCCGTGACCTCGCCTGGAAGACCGCCCGGACCTCCGCGACCGAGGCCGTCTTCACCTGCGAGCTGGGCGACCCGTGGCCGTACAAGGGCAGGGTCACCCAGGTCTTCGAGCTGGCCGAGGACGCCCTCACCCTCCGCTTCGGCGTTGAGACCTACGACGACTCCTTCCCGGCCCAGGCCGGCTGGCACCCCTGGTTCCTGCGCAACCTCGGCCGGGGCGGTCAGGACGTACGGCTCGACTTCACCGCCGCGTGGCAGGAGGAGCGCGGGGAGAACCACCTGCCCACCGGGCGCCGGATCGACCCCCTCCCCGGCCCCTGGGACGACTGCTTCGGCATGCCCGAAGGCGTCGACGTCACCCTCACCTGGCCGGAGGAGCTGGAGCTGAAGGTCACCAGCCGCGCCGCATGGGTCGTGATCTACGACGAACCCGAGGAAGCCGTCTGTGTCGAGCCGCAGTCCGGCCCGCCGAACGGCCTCAACACCCATCCGCGCCTGGTCACCCCGATCGACCCGCTGGAGGTCGAGAGCACCTGGAGCTGGCGCCGCCTCTGAGCGGTGTCTCCACGGCGCCCCTTAAGCTGCTGACCATGACTGACGTACGCGCTGAGCTGCTCCAGCAGATCAAGGACAAGGCCGTGGTGCACGGCAAGGTGACCCTCTCCTCGGGTCTGGAAGCCGACTACTACATCGACCTGCGCCGGGTCACGCTGGACGGCGAGGCCGCGCCGATGGTGGGTCAGGTCATGCTCGACCTCACCGCCGACCTGGACTTCGACTGCGTCGGCGGTCTGACCCTGGGCGCCGACCCGGTCGCGACCTCGATGCTGCACGCCTCCGCCGCGCGCGGACAGCGCCTCGACGCCTTCGTCGTACGGAAGGCGCAGAAGGCGCACGGCATGCAGCGCCGTATCGAGGGCACGGACGTCAAGGGCCGTCGCTGCCTCGTGGTCGAGGACACCTCGACCACCGGCGGCTCGCCGCTGACCGCCGTCGAGGCCGTCCGTGAGGCCGGTGGCGAGGTCGTCGCCGTGGCCACGATCGTCGACCGGGGCGCCGCCGAGGCCATCTCCGGGGCGGGTCTGGCGTACCTCACGGGGTACCAGCTGGCCGATCTTGGGCTGGCGTAACCGCCGCGAAGTCGTGACTTAGGTCCCGGACCCGAGCGAGAACGGGTCTGACCTGCATTTTTTCCAAGGGGCGGGGTGTTTCACGTGAAACACCCCGCCCCTTGGCATGCCGTGCCCGTGGGAGCCCGGAGAAGAGTCTGGAAGGATGGGCGTCGACGATGACGTCGCCCCCAGGTCAGGGACAGCAACGCACACACCCCGCACATCACAAGGAGCGGACGAATGCCCATCGCAACCCCCGAGGTCTACAACGAGATGCTCGACCGGGCGAAGGCAGGCAAGTTCGCCTACCCGGCCATCAACGTGACTTCGTCCCAGACCCTGCACGCCGCGCTGCGCGGCTTCGCGGAGGCCGAGAGCGACGGCATCATCCAGATCTCGACCGGCGGAGCCGAGTTCCTGGGCGGCCAGTACAACAAGGACATGGTCACGGGCGCCGTTGCCCTGGCCGAGTTCGCGCACATCGTCGCCGCGAAGTACGACATCACGGTCGCGCTGCACACCGACCACTGCCCGAAGGACAAGCTGGACGGCTACGTCCGTCCGCTGCTCGACGTCTCCGCCGAGCGCGTCGCCCGTGGCGAGAACCCGCTGTTCCAGTCGCACATGTGGGACGGCTCCGCCGAGACCCTCGCCGACAACCTGGCCATCGGCCAGGAGCTGCTCGCGAAGGCCGCCGCCGCCAAGATCATCCTTGAGGTCGAGATCACCCCGACCGGTGGCGAGGAGGACGGCGTCACCCACGAGATCAACGACGAGCTGTACACGACCGTCGACGACGCGCTCCGCACCGCCGAGGCCCTCGGCCTGGGCGAGAAGGGCCGCTACCTGCTCGCCGCCTCCTTCGGCAACGTGCACGGCGTCTACAAGCCGGGCAACGTCGTCCTCCGCCCGGAGCTCCTCAAGGACCTCCAGGCCGGTGTCGCCGAGAAGTACGGCAAGGCCTCCCCGTTCGACTTCGTCTTCCACGGCGGCTCGGGCTCCACGGCCGAGGAGATCGCCACCGCCCTTGAGAACGGCGTCGTGAAGATGAACCTGGACACCGACACCCAGTACGCCTTCACGCGTCCGGTGGCGAACCACATGTTCAAGAACTACGACGGTGTCCTGAAGGTCGACGGCGAGGTCGGCATCAAGTCGACCTACGACCCGCGCACCTGGGGCAAGCTGGCCGAGGCCGGCATGGCCGTCCGGGTGACCGAGGCGTGCGCGGCGCTGCGCTCGACCGGCACCAAGCTGAAGTAAGCGCTGAGGCAAGCGTTGTACGAGCGGCCCGGTACCTCCACCCTGGCGTGGGGGTACCGGGCCCTCGGCACGTCTGGAGGAGGATGACGGTGACGACGTACGACTTCGACCGGGAGATCGACCGGCGCGGGACCTGGTCGGTCCAGTGGGACGGGATCGCGGACCGCTTCGGCGTGCCCGACCTCCTCCCCTTCACCATCTCCGACATGGACTTCGCCTCCCCGCCGGAGGTCCTCGCGGCCCTCCGCGACCGCGTCGACCACGGGGTCTTCGGCTACACGGACTGGCGGCTCGGCGAGTTCCGGGAGGCGATCCGGCACTGGTACGCGGGCCGGTTCGACGCCGACATCGACCCGGACTCCCTCGTGTACGCGCCCTCCGTGCTCAACCAGCTCTCCCAGCTGCTGCGGATGTGGACCGGACCCGGCGACGGCGTGGTCGTCCACACCCCCACGTACGACGGCTTCCGCAAGGCCGTCACCGGGCTCGGGCGCGAGCTGCGCGGCGTCCCCGTCGGCGACACCGAGGCGCTCGAACGGGAGCTGGCCCGGCCGGACAGCACGATGCTGCTGCTCTGCTCCCCGCACAACCCGACCGGCCGGGTGTGGACGGAAGAGGAACTGACCTCCTTCGCCGCGCTCGCCGAGCGCCACGGCGTGGCCGTCGTCAGCGACGAGATCCACGCGGACCTGACCACCGAGGGCCACCGCCACGTCCCGTGGACCCGGATCGCCGAGCGGGGCCGGGGCCGCCGCTGGGCGCTGATCACCTCGGCCACCAAGGCCTTCAACTTCCCCGCGCTCTCCGGCTCGTACGGGATCATCGGCGACCCCGACGAGCGAGAGACCTTCGTCCGGCGCATGGAGACCGGCGAGGGGCTGGCCTCGCCGGCGGTGCTCTCGCTGACCGCCCACATCGCCGCGTACCGGCACGGCGCGGCCTGGCTGGACGAGCTGCGCGCCTACGTGGCGGGCACGATGAGCATGGTCCGGGAGCACCTCGCGGACGGCCTTCCCGAGCTCGTCTGGGCACCCCCGCAGGCGGGCTACCTCGCCTGGATCGACCTGCGCCCGCTCGGCATCGAGGAGGCCAGGCTCCAGGAGGAGCTGGTCACGGTCGAGAAGGTCGCGATCATGCCGGGCGGGGTGTACGGCACGCCCGGCTTCGTCCGGCTGAACGTGGGCTGTCCGCGGAAGAAGGCCGAGCGGGGCATGGAGGCCCTGGTGCGGGCGGCGGGACGACTGCGCACGACCTGAGGCCACCGTTCCGGAGGGCGGGGCGGCGCGCTTCGCGGGACCATGCTGGCATGGGCGTGCGGGACGTGCGGATGGCCTCGGGGACCGGTCGGTGGATCCTGTTCACCACCGTCCTCGGTTCCGGGATGGCGCTGCTCGACTCCACCGTCGTCAATGTCGCCCTGCCCCACATCGGGGAGGACCTGGGCGCCGACATGGCCGTGCTCCAGTGGACGGTCAACGCCTACATGCTGACCCTCGCCGGGCTGATCCTGCTCGGCGGGGCGCTGGGCGACCGGTTCGGGCGCCGTCGGGTCTTCGTGATCGGGGTGGTGTGGTTCGCGCTGGCCTCGCTGCTGTGCGGCCTCGCGCCGAACGCCGGCGTGCTGATCGGGGCCCGCGCCCTCCAGGGGGTCGGCGGGGCGCTCCTCACCCCCGGCTCGCTCGCCCTGATCCAGGCGAGTTTCCACGAGGAGGACCGGGCCAGGGCGGTCGGCCTGTGGTCCGGCTTCGGCGGGGTGGGGGCGGCGATCGGGCCGTTCGTCGGCGGCTGGCTGGTGGACGGGCCGGGCTGGCGGTGGGTGTTCCTGCTGAACGTGCCGCTCGCCGCCCTCTGCGTCCCCGTCGCCCTGCGCCACGTGCCGGAATCGCGGGACGAGACCGCGCACGGCCGCTTCGACGTGCTCGGCGCGGCCCTGGGTGCGGCGGCCCTCGCCCTCGTGACGTACGCGCTGATCGGCGCGGCCTGGTGGGCCGGGGCGGCCGGGGTCCTCGTCGGGGTCTGGTTCGTGGTGGTGGAGCGGCGGCGCGGGGAGTCGGCGATGGTGCCGCCGTCGATCTTCGCGTCGCGGATGTTCGTCGCGGTCAACCTGGTCACCCTCTGTGTGTACGCGGCCTTCGGCGGCTTCTTCTTCCTGGCCGCCCTCCAGCTCCAGGTGGTGGCCGGCTACTCGGCGCTCGGCGCCGGTACGGCCCTGCTGCCGACGACCGTCCTGATGCTGCTGCTCTCGGCGAAGTCCGGGGAGCTGGGGGAGCGCATCGGGCCCAGGATCCCGCTCACGGTGGGACCGCTGCTGTGCGCCGCGGGGATGCTCCTGATGCTGCGGGTCGGCGAGGACGCCTCGTACGTACAGGACGTGCTGCCGGCCATGCTGGTGCTCGGGCTCGGGATGACGGCCCTGGTCGCGCCGCTGACCGCGACCGTGCTCGCCTCGGTGGACGTGTCCAGGGCGGGCCTCGCGAGCGGGATCAACAACGCGGCGGCACGGGCGGCCGGGCTGCTCGCGGTGGCCGCGCTGCCGATGCTCGCCGGGATGGGCCCGGAGGCGTACCGCTCGGCGGAGGAGTTCGGGGAGACGTTCCGGCGGGCGATGCCGATGTGCGCGGGGATCCTGGTGGTGGGCGCGGTCCTCGCCTGGACGACGATGCGGACCCCTGCGGGCGCGGACTGCCACCCGGAGTGCAAGGTGCACTGCGGGGTGTCGTCCCCGCCGCTCGATCCGGGACAGCGGGACGCGGCGGCCTGAGCGGGCCGGTGCTTGCGCGGCGGGGCCTCCGGCGCACGTCCTTCCGCCACGAGGCCTCCGGGCGCCGGGACTGAGGCAGACTGGGGCCCATGGCCATGCATGAGAACCTCCTGGGGGGACCGGCCCCCACCCACCTGCCCGACGACCCGGGTCCGCGCGAGCTGCTCGCGAACGGTACGGCGCCGGCGGACGTCGCCGCGAAGTACCCGACCTCCTCGCTCGCCTGGGCCCAGCTCGCCGACGACGCCTACGAGCGCGGCTCGGTCGTCGAGTCCTACGCCTACGCCCGTACCGGCTACCACCGCGGCCTCGACGCGCTGCGCCGCAACGGCTGGAAGGGCCACGGCCCGGTGCCGTGGGAGCACGAGCCGAACCGTGGCTTCCTGCGCGCGCTGCACTCGCTCGCCCGTGCGGCCGGCGAGATCGGCGAGAAGGACGAGTACGAGCGCTGCACCACCTTCCTGCGGGACTCCTCGGAGACCGCGGCGGAGACGCTCGGCTGACATCGTCCGTCGTCGTCCGTCCGCTGTCCGTCGGCTGAAAGCCGTCTGACACTGTCCGGATTTCGCCCTGTCCGACGGACCGGGGGAAATCCGGACACACCCCCCTGGTTCGTTCGAAGGTGTTCGAGTGGGGTCGGTACGATCCCCGGGACCGCAGGACCGAAGCCGCCGGTACCGAGGCCCCATCTCCTCTTCCCCCACTGCCGGCCGACGCAGGGGAGACGTCTGTCGTGGGCAAGCGTGCCGCATCCGCAGGACGGCGAAAAACGCAGGGCCGGCGGCAGGGGAGAGGCAGACGCGGCCCCGTGGGCCGGCTCGCGCTCCCGGCGCTGGCCCTGATGACGGTCGCGCTCGGCACCGGTGTCGCCCTCGCCCACTTCAAGGGTCAGGCGCCCGAGGACACGGCGGCGGCCCCGGCCATCACCCCCGTGCCGGAGCCGACGACGGGGAGCCCGGCCCCGGAGAAGACCGTCCCCGCCCCCAGGCCCACGACGGCGAAACCGAAGCCGCCGCCGAAACCGAAACCGAAACCGAAACCGACGCCGAAGAAGACGCCGAAGGCCTCGAAGGCCCCGAAGAAGACGCCCGCCACCGTGCCGAAGTCCGGTGCCGGGACCTTCACCACCGCGCAGGCCTCCGGTACGCCGGTCGGCGAGAGCGGCACGTTGCGCCGCTATCAGGTCCAGGTCGAGGAGGGCATCGACCTGTCGGCGCGCGGGGCGGCCGCCGAGATCCAGCAGATCCTGGCGCATCCGCGCGGCTGGGCCGCGCACGGCCGGGGCCGCTTCCAGCTGGTGTCGGAGGACGCCGACTTCGTCATCCGGATCGCCACCCCGGACACCGCCGACGCGCTCTGTCTGCAGCAGGGCCTGGACACCCACGGCGAGCTGAACTGCGAGACCACCGACGGGGTCGTGGTGAACCTCAGGCGGTGGATGCTGGGCTCGCCGACCTTCGCGGGGGAGGCCGCCGAGTACCGACATCTGATCATCAACCACGAGGTCGGGCACGAGATCGGCATCCGCGAGCACATGGACTGCCCGGGTCCGGGCAAGCTCGCGCCCGCGATGATGCAGCAGATCAAGGGTCTGAACGGATGCCGTTCGAACGCGTTTCCGTATGACGAAGACGGGAGCTACATCACCGGGCCGATCGTGTCATGATGCGCTTGGGACGGTGCGCGACGAAGCCCGCCTCCCGAGGGGACCGGGGCTCCCGTGACGCACGGAACGACGTGCGCGCGGTGGAGCAGACCGCTACCCGGTAGTTCGTATCGAGGAGACAGAAATGTCACTCTCCCCGGGTTCTCCCGATTCCGGAGCCGGTTCGGTCACCAACGACCCGAACCTCGACTTCGCCGGCACGACGCCGTACGAGGACTACGTCCAGGCGGACGTCCTGACCCACCTCCAGCACCTTCGCTCGGACGACCCCGGCGAGATGGTCTTCCTGGTCACCACCCAGGTCATGGAGCTGTGGTTCACCGTCATCGTCCACGAGTGGGAAACCGCGAGCCGCGCCCTGCGCGAGGACCGGGTCCCCGTCGCGATGGATGCGCTCAAGCGCTCCGTGCGCGAGCTGGAGGCCCTCAACCACTCCTGGCGTCCGCTCGCCCAGCTCACTCCCGGCCAGTTCAACGCCTACCGCGCCGCGCTCGGCGAGGGCTCCGGGTTCCAGTCCGCGATGTACCGGCGGATGGAGTTCCTGCTCGGCGAGAAGTCCGCGTCCATGCTCGTCCCGCACCGGGGCGCGCCCCGCGTCCACGCCGAGCTGGAGAAGGCGCTCCACGAGCCGAGCCTGTACGACGAGGTCCTCGGGCTGCTCGCCCGCCGCGGCCTGCCCGTCCCGGCCGCCGTCCTCGGCCGCGACCTCGCGCAGCGCTACGAACCCTCGACCGAGGTCGAGGCGGTCTGGGCCGCGATCTACGCGGACGCCGACCAGAACGCCGAGCTCGTGAGGCTCGGCGAGGCGCTCAGCGACGTCGCCGAACTCGTCTGGCGATGGCGCAACGACCACCTGGTGGCGACCCGCCGCGCGATGGGCTCGAAGACCGGCACCGGCGGCTCGGCGGGCGTGGCCTGGCTGGAGAAGCGGGCGCAGAAGAACGTCTTCCCGGAGCTCTGGACGGCGCGCAGCCATGTCTGAGACTGATGTCATGGCAGACCTCCAGAAGCAGGCACACGCCCTCGACACAGCAGACGAACTGGGCAAGCACCGCGAGAAGTTCGCCCTCGACGCAGGGACCGTCTACCTCGACGGCAACTCGCTCGGCGCGCTGCCCGCCCACGTCCCGGCCCGGATGGCCGACGTCATCACCCGTGAGTGGGGCGAGCTGCGCATCCGCTCCTGGGACGAGTCGGGCTGGTGGACCGCGCCCGAGCGGATCGGCGACCGGATCGCCCCGATCGTCGGCGCCGCCCCCGGGCAGATCGTGGTCGGCGACTCGACCAGCGTGAACGTCTTCAAGGCGGTCGTCGCGGCGGCCCGGCTGAACGGTGACGACCGGGACGAGATCCTCGTCGACGCGACCACCTTTCCCACGGACGGGTACATCGCGCAGTCCGCAGCGCGGATGACGGGTCACGAGATCGTGGCCTGCGACCCGGCCGACATGGCGGACGCGGTGAGCGACCGCACGGCCGCCGCCCTCGTCAACCACGTGGACTACCGCTCCGGTCGTCTGCAGGACCTGCCCGGGATCACCGCCGCGCTCCACGAGGCGGGCGCGCTCGCGGTCTGGGACCTGTGCCACAGCGCGGGCGCCCTGCCCGTCGGCCTGGACGTCCACGGGGTCGACCTGGCCGTCGGCTGCACGTACAAGTACCTGAACGGCGGGCCCGGTTCGCCGGCCTACCTGTACGTCGCCGAGCGCCACCAGGCAGCCTTCGACTCGCCGCTGCCCGGCTGGAACTCGCACGCCGACCCCTTCGCCATGACCCCCGGGTACGAGGCCGCCGCGGGCGCCGTGCGGGGCCGGGTCGGCACGCCCGACATCCTCTCCATGCTGGCCCTCGAAGCGGCGCTCGACGTCTGGGACGGGGTCGCGATCGAGGCCGTACGGGCCAAGTCCCTGGCGCTCACGGACTTCTTCCTGGAGTGCGTGCGCGCGTACGTGCCGGCGGGCCGCGTCGCGTCCGTGACGCCCGAGGCGCACGGCGAGCGGGGCAGTCAGGCCGCGCTGAGCTGCGAGAACGCCCCGGCCGTGATGGCCGAGCTGATCAAGCGCGGTGTCGTCGGCGATCTGCGCCGCCCCGACATCCTGCGGTTCGGCTTCACCCCGCTGTACGTCGGCTTCGCGGACGCGGAGAAGGCCGCGCGGACCCTCGGGGAGGTCCTGGCCGACCTCCCCGCCTGAGGGATGACGGTCCGATGATCGCCTGATCTGCGGGGGGCTCCAGTCCTGGTACCGTCCCCGCAGGTCAGGCCAATTCGGCCCCGTACCCGAGAGGTTGGAACAGCATGCCGGACCCCGCCGCGCGCGATGCCGCCGAAGAGGCGTCCGCCTTCTCGCACCCGGCCGTCCCCCCGGACGCCACCGCCGCGTACGGCGACCACCCGGACCAGGTGATCGACTTCTACGCCCCGCGCGGTGGCCACACCCGGGCCCCGCTCGTCGTCGCCCTGCACGGCGGCGCCTGGCGGGCACCCTACGACCGGCAGCACCTGACCCCTTTCGTGGACTTCCTGGCCCGTCGCGGCTTCGCCGTGGCGAACGTCGAGTACCGGCGCGGCAGCGACATCCCCCGACAGGGTGGCGCCGCCCCGGTCGCCGGGCGCTGGCCCGAGACCTTCGACGACGTGGCCGCCGCACTCGACGCCCTGCCGGAACTGGCCGCCGCGCACCTGCCGGAGGCCGACACCGGCCGGATCGTCCTCACCGGCCACTCCGCGGGCGGCCAGCTCGCCCTGTGGGCCGCCGCCCGCCACGTGCTGCCCGCCGGCTCCCCCTGGCGGCTGCCCGCCCCGCCCGCGCTGCGCGGGGTCGTCGCCCTCGCCCCGATCGCCCACTTCGGGCGGGCGGTCGAGCTGGGCGTGTGCGGCGGCGCGGTCACCGAGCTGCTCGGCGACCCCTCCGCGTACGAGGAGCGGGCGGCTCACGCCGACCCGTCGGCGCTCCTGCCGACCGGGATCGCGACCACCGTCGTCCAGGGCCGCACGGACCTCGACGTGCCGTACACCGTCGCCGACGCCTACGCCGAGGCGGCCGCGAAGGCGGGCGAGGCGGTCGGCCTGACGCTCCTGGAGGAGGTCGGCCACTTCCCGCTGATCGACCCGGCGGCGGACGCGTGCGCGGTGGTGGCGGAGGAGATCGCCCAGCTGGCCTGGTGACCCGACGACGCCTTCTCGGGACCAGAGGTTTTCCGTACAACCACTCGACCGGGTCGTGAGTCTGATCGGGCACGGCACTCCCGTGTCCGATCTTTCTCGTGGGGGTTCACCTTGCAGTTCCGCTCCACCGGCACCCGTTCCACCCGTCTCGCCGCGGCCGTCACGGCCGTCCTCGCCGTCACGGCCCTCGGCGCCGGCACGCTCGCCACCGCTCCGACGGCCTTCGCGGCCGCCCAGGCTCCGGCTCAAGACGGTCAGGCCGCCGACCTGCCCGTCGTTCCCACCGCCGCCCGGGTCACGGGTACGGGCACCACCGGCTTCCTCACGTACGGCTCCGCCGACCAGGAGGCCGGCAGCGGGCTGCTCTGGACGCCGTTCGCGGGCGGCGAGCCGACTCCGTTGCAGAGCCCCGACGGCGGCGGCTGGGCGATGTCGGGCAGCGATGTGGTCGTCCTCGGGGACACCGGATTCATGGCCCGGGCGCGTTCGCTCACCCTGCGGAACATGGCCGCCCCGACCGCTCCGGGCGTGGAGATCGACCTGGGGGCGCTGAACGGGAACTACGTGACCGTGCTGAGCCCGACGAGCGTGCTCGCACAGGTGACGAACGAGGACGGCACGGCGGAACTCCACGTCGTGACCAAGGACGGCACGGCGACGAGCAGCCGCAAGATCTCGGGACTGCCCGCGGACGCCGACCACTTCTTCACCAGCGCCGCGGTCCAGGACGGCATCGCCCTCATCGGGTACGAGACGGGCCCGGCGGGCGCGCGGACCGGCGGCCGGGCGCTGATCGACACGGCGGCCGGGACGGTCTCCGAGACGTACGCCTCCGCCGGGTCCGGCTACGGAACCAGCGCCCTGATGCTCTCCCGTTCGCACGTGGCCTGGCAGGAGTCGGAGAGCGGCACCGGGCGGTACGCCGTGTCCGTCGACCGCTCGACGCGCCAGGTGAAGCGGACCTTCCTGGGCGCCGACGACGAGTACAGCACCCAGCTCGTGGGCGGGTGGCTCGTGTACGGCAACGCCTGGAGGCCGGGCAAGGCCGTCCCGCTGACCGGCGGTGAGACGATCGACATCGCCGAGAAGGTGACCGGTTCGGCCGGGGCCGGCGACGGCAGCGCGGTGATCAGCGGCCGACGGACCGCCGACGGATCCGGGCTGTTCCGGATCGTCGCCTCGGAGAGCGGCGCTCCGTCCGTCACCAAGGTCGCGGACATGACCGAGGCGCTGAACATCGAGCAGGTCCACATCCCCGACAGCGTGAACCTCGACCAGACCGGCGGCGAGGTGACGCTCGGCTGGACGCTGTCCCGCCCCGACGCCCACCTGGACGTCTCGCTCCACCACATCGCCTCGGGCAAGGAGTTCCACACGAGGGTCCAGGCCCCCGCCACCGGCACCCGCTTCTCGTTCACCTGGGACGGCCGCATCGACGGCGTGGACGCGCCGAACGGCCGGTACGCCGTCTCGGCCGAGGCGACCCCGCTCGACGGCGTCGGCGAGCCCGCCTTCCAGGGCTGGCTGTTCACCGCCCGCCGCACGTTCAACGCGCACGACTACACCAACAACGGCTCCACCGACGTCCTCGCCCGTGACGCCGCCGGCGTGCTGTGGCGCGACGACCTGCGGGACCGGTCGGCGGACGGCCACATCGAGACCTCGGGCCGCACCCGGATCGGCTCCGGGTGGAACACGTACAAGCAGATCGAGGCCGTCGGCGACCTGGAGGGCAACCAGGTCGCCGACCTGATCGCCCTCGACGGCTCCGGCGTGCTCTGGCACTACCTCGGCAAGGGCGACGGCACCTTCGCGACCCGGGTGAAGGTCGGCGGCGGCTGGGGCGTCTACAACCAGCTGACCGGCGGCTCGGACCTCGACGGCGACGGCCGCAGCGACCTGCTCGCCACGGACGCGTCCGGCGTGCTGTGGTTCTACAAGGGCACGGGCGACGCGGCGAAGCCGTTCGCGACCCGGGTGAAGGTCGGCGGCGGCTGGGGCGTCTACAACCAGCTCACCGCCGTCGGCGACATCGCCGGCACGGCGGCGGGGGACCTCGTCGCCCGCGACACCGCCGGCGTCCTGTGGCTGTACCAGGGCGACGGCCGCGGCAACTTCGCCACCCGGGTGAGGGTCGGCGGCGGCTGGGGCGCCTTCTCCCAGCTCGTCGGCGCCGGCGACGTCGACAACGACGGCCGCCCCGACCTGATCGCCTACGGCACGGGCGGCACGTACGTCTACCGCTCCACGGGCTCCGCCATCACACCCTTCAGCCGTCGGACGACCGATCTGTACGCGGGCGAGGGCACCACGTTCAACAGCGTGGCCTGAGGACTCTCCTAGTCCTCAAGGGGGACCCGGAAGGATCCGCATCGAGCGGGACGACCGGGTTCCCCGCCGCCCGTACCGTGGTGCGGGTGACCCAGACACAGACCCCCGAGACGAGCCGCGCCCCCGAGTTCCACCTGGTCCAGGTCGTCCTCGGCGGCCTGCGGCAGGAACTCTTCCACGACGCGTCGGCCTACCGGCCGCTCCAGCCGGCCGAAGTGAACCCCAAGATCGCGCGCTTCCTGCCGAAGGGGATACGACCGCACCTCGGCCTGTTCCCGCACACCGTCGTCGCGTTCCTCGCCCTGATCGCCTTCGCTTTGGGGTACGAGGAGTTCGACACGGCCTTCGCCCCGCTGACACTGATCGTCGTCTGCACCCCGCCCGCGGTCGTGCTGCTCACCCTCGTGCGGCCGGTCCTCGCCTTCTGGGCCTCGCTGGCCACCGCGCCCGTCATCGGCTACCTCACCGGCTACGACGCCGGCTGGCCCTGGTCGCACATCACGTTCTTCTCCCACCTCGCGGTCCTCGGCGTGGTCGCGGCCCGCTGCCGGCCCCGCGCCTCGGCGTGGATGTGGCTGGTGACGGCCGCCTTCTCCCTCTTCACGGAGATGTTCCTCGGGAGGGGATACAACTCCGACGCCGTCCCGCTGCTCTTCGTCGCCGCCCTGGTGCTCCTCGCCGTGACCGTCCTCCAGGTCCGCCGCCAGGCCGACCGCGCGGTCACCGCCCAGCAGACCGTCACCGCGCAGGAGCGCTCCAAGCGGACCCTTCTGGAGGAGCGCACCACGATCGCCCGCGAGCTCCACGACGTCGTCGCCCACCACATGTCGGTGGTCGCGATCCAGGCCGAGGCCGCGCCGTACCGGGTCGAGAACCCGCCGCCGGAGCTGGAGCAGGCCTTCCTCACCATCCGCGAGAACGCGGTCGCCGCGCTGACCGAGCTGCGCCGCATCCTCGGTGTCGTCCGCGCCGAGGACTACGAGGCCCCCGACGCCCCGCAGCCGACCCTCGCCGACCTCGACTCGCTCGTCCGCAACGTGCAGGAGGCCGGGCTCGTCGTCGAGAAGACGGTGACCGGCGCGGTACGGGAGCTGCCGCAGGGCGTGGAGCTCTCCGCGTACCGGATCGTCCAGGAGGCCCTGTCGAACGTGCTGCGGCACGCGCCGGGCGCGGCCGCGAAGGTCGAGGTCAGCTATGTCCTCGGCGGTCTGGGCCTGCGCATCGCCAACGGTCCGGCGCGCGGCCCCGTCAAGCCCACCCGTCACCCGGACACCACCCCTCAAGGAGGGCTTCGCCCGCCCCGTTCGATGGGCGCCGGGCACGGCATCACCGGCATGCGGGAACGTGTCACGATGCTCGGTGGGGAGATGACGGCCGAGGTGACCGAGGACGGTGGCTACGAGGTGGCCGCCTTCGTCCCCGTCAGCCGTGAGGAGAATGACCAGTGATCCGCGTACTGATCGTCGACGACCAGATCATGGTCCGCGAGGGGTTCTCGGTGCTGCTCGGCGCGATGCCGGACATCGAGGTCGTCGGGGAGGCCGTCAACGGCCGGGAGGCCGTCGCGCAGGTCGCCGCCCTCCAACCCGACGTCGTCCTCATGGACATCCGGATGCCCGAACTGAACGGCATCGACGCCACCCGGGAGATCGTCGCCGCCGACGCGGACGCCAAGGTGCTCGTCCTGACCACCTTCGACCTCGACGAGTACGTCTACCAGGCGCTGCGCGCCGGGGCCTCCGGCTTCCTGCTCAAGGACGCCTCCGCCCGCCAGCTCGCCGACGGGGTGCGGGTCGTCGCGGCCGGCGAGGCGCTCCTCGCGCCGACCGTCACCAAGCGGCTCATCACCGAGTTCGCGAAGGCGCCGGGAAGTTCTCCGCGCCCGCCCGCGATGGCGCAGATAGGGGAGCTGACGGAGCGCGAGACGGAGGTCCTGGTGCTCATCGCGCAGGGCCTGTCGAACTCCGAGATCGCCGAGCACCTCGTCGTCGCCGAGTCGACGATCAAGACGCATGTGAGCCGCATCCTGGTGAAGCTGGGACTGCGGGACCGGACGCAGGCGGCGGTCTTCGCGTACGAGGCGGGTCTGGTGCGCGTCGGCGGCTAGGTCGCGCCCGGTGGATCGGGGTCGCGACGGCGGATCGGGGTCGGGCCGGCCAGAGGTGCGCGGCGGCGGGTGGATCCGGCTCCGGCGCGCGGGTAGCGTCCGGCCATGGACGCTGTCGAGGCTGTTTACGACCCCTTCTCCCCGGAGTTCGTCGCCGATCCGTACCCCGCCTATGCCGAGCTGCGGGCGGCGGGCCGTGCCCACTGGCACGGCCCGACCCGCCAGTGGCTGATCCCGCACCACGAGGACGTGTCGGCGCTCCTCAGGGACCGGCGGCTCGGCCGTACGTACACCCACCGGTTCACCCACGAGGAGTTCGGGCAGGAGGCTCCGGCCGCCGCGCACGAGCCCTTCCACACGCTGAACGACCACGGGCTGCTCGATCTGGAGGCGGCCGACCACAGCCGGATCCGGCGGCTGGTGTCGAAGGCGTTCACGCCGAGGACGGTGGAGAACCTGGCCCCGACGGTACGGCGGCTCGCCGCCGACCTGGTCGGGGGGCTGGTGGCGGCGGGCGGCGGTGATCTGCAGGCCCTGGTCGCGGAGCCGCTGCCGGTCGCGGTGATCGCCGAGATGCTGGGCGTCCCGGAGGACGACGAGGAGCGGGGGCGGCTGCGGCCCTGGTCGGCGGCGATCTGCGGGATGTTCGAGCTGAACCCCTCGGAGGAGACGGCCCGGCAGGCGGTGGAGGCTTCCGTCGAGTTCTCGGACTATCTGCGGGAGCTGATCGCACGGCGGCGGAAGGAACCCGGGGACGACCTGATCTCGTCCCTGATCGCGGTGGAGGAGCTGACCGAACAGGAGATGATCTCCACCTGTGTCCTGCTCCTGAACGCGGGCCACGAGGCCACCGTGAACACCACGGTCAACGGCTGGTGGACGCTCCTGAGAGAGGGCGTGCGTCCCGATCCCGAAAAGTTGTCCACAGCTGTGGAAGAACTTCTGCGCTACGACACCCCGCTCCAGATGTTCGAGCGCTGGGTCCTCGACGACATCGAGATCGGCGGCCGGACCATCCCGCGCGGCTCCGAGGTCGCCCTGCTCTTCGGCTCCGCCAACCGCGACCCCGCCCGCTTCGGCCCCACCGCCGACACCCTCGACCTCACCCGAGCCGACAACCCGCACCTCACCTTCGGCGCGGGCATCCACTACTGCCTCGGCGCCCCGCTCGCCCGCCTCGAACTGACGGCGGTCTTCGGGGAGGTGCTGAAGCAGGCGCCGGGCATGCGGCTCGCGGCGGAGCCCGTACGGAAGCCGGGGTACGTGATCAGGGGGTTCGAGGAGCTGCTGGTGGAGGTGTGAGCCGCGCCCGCCGCGGGGCGTCGTGCGGCGCGGGGCGCGGGACGGCGTCCCCGCCGGGCACTCATCGGGCGCCGGCGAGGACCTGGCGGAGGCGGGCCGCATAGGCCTCCGGGTGGCTGGTGTTCCCGTTGTGGCCGCCGGGGAACTCCAGCAGGTCGCTGCCGACGAGCTCGGCCAGGGAGACCGCGCACTTGTGGTCGAAGACCGTGTGCGGGGTGGTGCGGCCGACGGCGGGCACGATCCGCGTTCCGGTGCTCGCCAGCGCGGCCGTGTCGAGCGTGTCGTCGACGATCGCGGTGAAGTCGTGCCGGATGAAGTGGTCGAAGTTGGCGAGGCGCCGGGCGTTCATCGGCTGGGGTGTCAGATCGGGCTCCGCGTCGGCGCCGGTGGGGTCGATGCCCAGCGTCCTGGCGATCTCCGGCAGCGTCGCGCGGAGGCCGTCTCGCCGGTACAGGTCCTGAAGGGCGGTCAGTTCCCGCTCGTGGTGGATGCGCTCCTGCTCGGGGAGCAGGCGCGGGGCGACGGGTTCGTGGGCGACGAGGGTGGCGATCTGCCCGGGGTGGCGCGCGGCGGTGTGCAGTCCGATGACGGCCCCCAGGCTGCAGCCGAGCATGAGGACGGGCTCGTCGGTGAGGGCGGCGAGGAGGCGGTGGACGTCGTCGGCGTGCTCGGCCAGGGTCGTCCCCTGCTCCGGGGCGTCGAGCCGGCTGCGGGAGAGGCCGCGGCGGTCGTAGGTGATCACGGTGTAGGAGTCGGTGAGCCGGGCGACGAGGTCGGTGCTGCGGTCGGCGTCGCCCTCCCCGCTCTGCGAGATCAGCAGCATCGGGCCGGTGCCCCGCACCTGGTGGTGCAGGACTGCTCCGGGAACGTCGAGCGTGCCTTCGGTCCTGGTCATGGTGGTCCCCCTCGTGTGGGACGGGCTTCGTGCCGCGTCCTCCGTCCACGATATTCCATCGGATTGGATACATCAATCTAGATGCATCAACTTCGATGCATTGGTTTCGATGGATCGAGTTGGATGTACCTTGACGGGGTGAATGCAGCCGAACTGTTCCTGCTGGGCCGCGTCCTGATGAAGATCGGCGAGGAGGCGCTGCCCGAGCCGCCCGGCCGCGAGGGCCGGTACGCCGGCAGCGCCCGACTGGTACTGATCGTCGCCGCCGACATCGCCTCCCACCCCGACAGCGCCGTCGGCGAGATCGCCGCCCGGACGGGACTCCCGCAGAGCCAGGTGTCGACCGCCGTGGCCCGGTTGAAGGAGGCGGGGGCGGTGCGGGCCGTACCCGACCCCGCCGACCGGCGCCGCGTGCTCGTGCGCTCGGTCGCGGAGCGGTCCGAGCGGGTGGCGGAGGTGCGGGCCGCCGGGATCGACGGCGCGCTCGCCACCGCGCTCGGATCCGACGACCCGCGGCGGCTGGCGGAGGTCACCGAGGCGTTGGACCTACTGGCCCGCGCCCTGATGCCGACGGCGCAGTCCCGGTCCTGAACCGTACGGACGGGACATCAGCTCGTCATGTCCCGCCGCCGCAGCCCCGCCAGGCCCGCCGCGACCAGGGCTGCCGCCAGAGCCGTCAGCGCCAGGACCGGGGTCCAGGTCATCTCCTGGCCCGGGAGCTTCGGCAGGTGGCCGAAGGGGGAGAGGTCGAGGGCCGCCTGCGGCAGGTCGAGCGCCGGGCCGATCCAGCCGAGGGCCAGGCAGAGGCCGGCCGCGCCCCAGGCGGCGGTCGCGACCTTCGGGGCCGCGCCCCAGAGGAGTACCGCGAGGCCGGCGAGCGTCCACACCGCCGGGAGCTGGGCGAGCGAGGCGCCCAGGACCGGGCCGAGGTCGTGCCCGTACGAGAGGGCCAGGCCGAGCCCGCTGAGGAGCAGGATCAGGGCCGAGCCGCCGAAGGCGACGACCAGGTGGCCGGCCGCCCAGCGGAGTCGGCCGACCGCGTTCGCGAGGAGCGGTTCCGCGCGGCCGGAGGTCTCCTCGCCGTGTGCCCGCAGCACCGAGCCGACCGCGAACAGGGCCGCGACCATCCCGAAGAGGGACACCATGGTGGCGAGGAAGGCGTCCGTGAGGGCGCTCTGGCCGCCCATCCGCTCGAAGATCTGCCGGGCCTGCTCGTTGTCGCCGACGATGTCGGCCGCGCCCTCGACCATCCCGCCGAAGACGAGCCCGCCGAGCAGGAAGCCCAGCGACCAGCCGAGGAGCGTGCCGCGCTGGAGCCGCCACGCGAGCGCGCCCGCCGTCGCGAGCCCGCCCTCCGCCGGGCCGGGCCGGGTCGCGAGGAAGCTCGCGCCGACGTCACGACGGCCGGTCAGCACGTACGCCACCGCCGTCTGGACCAGGACGGCCGCGACGATCAGGAGCAGCACCCACCAGCGTTCTCCGGCGAAGGCGCGGACGTTCTCGGCCCAGCCGATCGGCGACAGCCAGGTCAGGACGGACGAGCCGTCCGCGGTCCCGGAGTCGCCCGCCGCCCGCAGGACGAACGCCAGCCCGAGGGCGGCGCCCGTCAGGCCCTTGGCGAGCCGCGCGCTCTCCGTCAGCTGGGCGGCGAGCGCGGCCGTCGTCGCGAAGACCATGCCGGTGCCGCCGATCGCCAGACCGAGGGCGAGCGCCCCGGCGGCGCCCTGCCCGGCGAGCCCGGCGGTGACGATGAGAGCGACGGCGGCGTTGACGACGAGCGCGGCCAGGAGGGCGGCGGTGAGCGGCGCCCGCCGGCCGACCGCGCCGGCCGAGAGCATCTCCTGGCGGCCCGTCTCCTCCTCCTCGCGGGTGTGCCGGACGACCACGATCAGGCTCGCGACGGCGGCGAGGACGGCGGCGAAGGTGCCGAACCGCCAGGCCACGAGCCCGCCGAGGGAGTCGCCGAACACCGGCCCGTACAGCGCGCGCATCGAGCTGTTGGCGGTCATGGAGGCGGCGGCCTCGGTCCGTTCGGCGGCCGTGCCGTAGAGCCCTTCGAGCGAGCCCGCGCCGCTCGCGACCAGGCCGCCGGTGACGAGCGCCCAGAGGGGGATCGTCAGCCGGTCGCGGCGCAGGGCGAGCCGGGTCAGGGTGCCGGTGCCGGTGAGGGCGGCGCTCATCGCGCGGTCACCTCGTCCGCGTAGTGCCGGAGGAACAGCTCCTCCAGGGTGGGCGGGGTACTGGTGAGGCTCCGTACGCCCGAGGCGGTCAGGGAGCGCAGGACGGCGTCGAGCTTGTCGGTGTCGACCTGGAGCTTCACGCGGTGGCCCACGACGTCGAGGTCGTGGACGCCGGGGAGGTGGGCGAGGCCGTTGGGCGCGGCGGCGAGTTCGGCGGTGACGCTGGTACGGGTCAGGTGCCGCAGCTCCGTGAGCGAACCGGACTCCACGGTCCGGCCCTTGCGGACGATGCTGACCCGGTCGCAGAGGGTCTCGACCTCGCTGAGGATGTGGCTGGACAGAAGCACGGTCCGGCCGCGGTCGCGGGCCTCCTCGACGCAGCTCTGGAAGACCTCCTCCATCAGCGGGTCGAGGCCGCTGGTCGGCTCGTCGAGGACGTACAGGTCGACGTCGGAGGCGAAGGCCGCGACGAGGGCGACCTTCTGCCGGTTGCCCTTGGAGTAGGTCCGGCCCTTCTTGGTGGGGTCGAGCTCGAAGCGCTCGATCAGTTCGGCGCGCTTGGCCGTGTCGAGGCCGCCGCGCAGCCGTCCGTACAGGTCGATGACCTCGCCGCCGGAGAGGTTCCGCCACAGGGTCACGTCGCCGGGGACGTACGCGATCCGGCGGTGCAGTTCGACGGCGTCCTGCCAGGGGTCCTTGCCGAGGAGCCGGGCGGCGCCGGAGTCGGGCCGCAGGAGGCCCAGGAGGACCCGGATGGTCGTGGACTTCCCGGCGCCGTTGGGGCCGAGGAAACCGTGGACCTCGCCGGTCTCGACGGCGAGGTCGAGGCCGTCGAGCGCGTGCGTACGCCCGAAGGACTTGTGCAGTCCGGCGATGCTGATTGCCTTCGTCATGCTTCAGAACGTACGCTCATTTCACAAAGTTGTGAAGTTAAGGAAGCGTATAAAGTCGGGGCGGCGGGAGCGAGCGAGGGAGACGATGACCGGCATGACGACCACCGAGGGCAGCGGCGAGGGCAAGGACGAGGCCGTGTCCCGCTTCGTGGAGCGGTTCGCCGCCGAGCTGACGGAAGCCGGCATGCAGCGCATGGCCTCCCGCGTCTTCGCGGCACTCCTCGCCTCCGAGACCGCCTCCATGACCTCCGCCGAGCTGGCCGAGCAACTGAGGATCAGCCCCGCCGCCGTCTCCGGCGCGATCCGCTACCTCAGCCAGGTCAGCATGGTCAGCCGCGAGCGCGACCCCGGCACCCGGCGCGAGCGGTACGTCCTCCACAACGAGCTCTGGTACGAGACCTTCACCCGCCGCGACCAGGTCCTCACCCGCTGGGAGAAGGTCCTCCGCGACGGCTCCGAGCTGCTCGGACCGGACTCGGCGGCGGGCACGCGCACCGCCGAGACGGCCGAGTTCTTCGCGTTCCTCCAGCGGGAGATGCTGGGGATCATGGACCGCTGGGGCGCCTACAAGGAGTCGCGCGCGGCCTCCTGAGGGGCCACCGCGCCGAGGCGCTCGGCCAGTTCGGCGAACTGCGGCGTGCCCGCCTCCAGATACGGCTCCTGCGGCCACAGCACCCGGTCCTCGATCCGGGGCACCACGACCGGCGCCCCGTTCGCCGCGTGGTCCAGCCAGCCCCGCAGCTCCACGCTCCCGGCGGGCGCGGACGGGAGCCCGACCCACGGGTGCCTGCGCGTGCCCGGAGAGGCGAGGACGAGCAGGGCCTCCGGCTCGTCGTCCGCGCCGTCACCCATCGGGAACAGGGCCAGGACGGGGGCGCCGCCGTACGGGTCGTGCAGCAGGACGTACCGCCGGGGGACGGGCACGGGAGCCCGCGCGGCCCGGACGAGCAGCACGGCCGCGGGGCGCCCGCCGGTGACGAAGCGGTAGCCGGAGACGACCGTGCCGCCGAGCACGAGCACCCCGATCACGTTCGACTGGATCCCCGAGAATCCGTCAGGTGCGGTCAGGATCAGCGCGCCCATGCCCACACAGGTGGCCACGCCGATCAGCACCTCCGACAGCCCGGAGACCCGGCGCAGCCCCCGCGTCCGCCACCACGGCACCTCGCGCACGTCCGGCTCGGGACGGGGTTCGCGGGTCTGCACGAGGGGGTCCCGTTCGGCCTGGGCGGCGAGCCGCGCGTACGTCAGCGCGGGGGTGGCGGTCTTCGCCGTGTCCTGCTGGGAGAGGCTTACGCGGGGGGTGTCGGTCCCGGGAGCCGGATAGGGGACCGGGGCGGCCGGCCGGCGCCGCCACCAGGAGACCCCGCCGCCGCCGAGGCCCACGAGCAGCCCCACGATCCCACCGAGGCCGAGGACCTCGTTCACCGTGCCCGCCGGGGTCCCCTGCCAGTCGGCGTTGTACAGGTCGCCCTTCCACGGGCCGTACGAGACGACGAATCCGGTGTCCCAGCCTTCGAGGACCGGGTCCAGGTCCGTGGCGCACCGGTACGGGCCGGTCCGCCGACCGCCGTCGAAGGGGTCCTTCCAGGCGACCGTGCAGCTGCCGTCGGCCTGCTTGCTCAGGACCGTGAGGTCGACCTGCGGGTCGCCGTCCGAGGCCTCCGTGCCGTAGACGCCGAGGCCGAAAGCGACCGCGGCCACGAGCACGACCCAGCGCCAGAGCCCCCACCGCCGCACCCGCTGTGCCTGCGGGGACTGCGAGGCCGGATGTGTCTTCGCCGCTTGAGGCGTCTTCGGGGCCTGACGCATCTGCTGGGGCTGCAAGGGCTCCGGTCGGCCCCGCAGCCCGGCCTCCCCCGCCCGCCGGACGATCCGCAGCCGGGCGCCCCGGCCCCGTACCGGCTTCGCCCAGATCAGCTCGCCGCCGCCGAGCGGGGCCAGCACCCCGCCCGCGCGGGGATCGCCGCACCACCACAGCACGCCCTGCGGGCCCGGTCGCACGGCGTCGTACCGATGCCGGAACGCCACCACGGCCAGCGGCCAGGCCTCCTCGCTCTCCGGGGCGCTCAGGACCACGGTCGCCGAGGACCAGGGCCGCTCCACCGGCACCGCGGCATGGGCCGACCAGGCCCCGGCGCCCAGGACGCGCCGCATCCGCCGCTCGATCCGGCGGGCTCCGAGCCCGCCGAGCAGCGCCACCGCACCGAGCCCGCCGAGCAGAGCCGCCGCGTCGGACGTCCAGGCCCCCGGGAGCAGCGACCCGACGCCGACGGCCAGCGCGATCACCACCACGCCCGAGACCGTCAGCTCGACCGCTCTTCGCCGGTACCGCTCCAGCGCCCCGGCCGTCTCCGGAAGATCCACCGCACATGTCATGAAGAGCCCCCTCCCCAAGGGGTGCCGACCGGCACCCCGCCCCGCCCCCGACATATGGGGGAACTGTAAGGCCGTGGAAGGGCCGCGGAAGGGCGCCTGGCAGGAACCTTCCTGCGAGGGGGAGTCGGGGCGCGGGCCGGGTGAGCGGCGGGGCAGGGGCCGGTCCCGGGGCAGGGTCAGCCGCGGGGCAGGGGCCGGTCCCGGGGCAGGGTGAGCCCCCACGCGTCCGCCCGGACCGTCCACGTCCGGCGGCGGACCGGCCCCGTGACGCGGCCGTCCGCGCGGTAGCGGAAGTCCGGGCCCGAGACCGTGAGGACACGGGCGGTCGAATGCCGCGGCGGGGCGGCCGAGGGGTGGACGACCACCTCGGCCGTACCGCCCACCGAGCGCACCGTGAGGCTGTCCAGCGGGGTGTCGACATCGGTGAGCAGCACCCCGTCCGCCTCCACCCGCAGCCGGTGGGTGCGGACCGCGAGGGCCGTCGGGGCCGGGCGGACCAGGGTGCGGACCAGGGAGCGGCAGGTGCCCCAGACGGTCGGGGCCGTGGACGCGAGGGCGGGTACGCCGGGGATGCGGAGGTCGCCGAGGACGACGCCGTCGCTGTCGTCGACCAGCAGGTCCAGGCGTCGTACGGCCCCGTCGAGGACGGCCCGGGCGGCCGCCGGGGTGGAACGCGGCACGCCGAGGGCGTGGGCGATTTCCAGGTCGTCGGGGGCGCCGATCGGGACGAGGGAGAGGGCCCCCTCGGCGAGCTCCCGCTCGCGGTGGAGGAGGGCCACCGTACGCAGCAGGGTCCGGTCGTCCCCGAGCACCACGGGGCGCCGGGAGCCGCGCCGGGCCAGGGCACGGGAGAATTCTTCCGGGCTGTCCGGCAGGCAGATCTTCGCTTCCGCGCCTGCGGACAACACATCTTTCGCGATCCGCACGGACTCGCCGTCACTTCGGCGGGCGACCGGGTCGATGACCACCAGCAGCTGGTCGTGAGCCGACACCTCGGTCCTTCCTCGGGTAGCATCTTTGTGCAAGAGCCCCTTGCGCTATTGCGCCAGGGGCTTCGTCTATTCCGGGGCACACCGGTGAGGCGGCCTCGGCCCCTGACCTTGGACATGCCCCACCCGGAAGGGGTGTACGCCTGTGCCCGCACTTGTGCTGCTCGGTGCTCAGTGGGGTGACGAGGGCAAGGGAAAGGCCACCGACCTCCTCGGTGGATCCGTTGACTATGTAGTGCGTTACCAGGGCGGCAACAACGCCGGCCACACCGTCGTCGTCGGCGACCAGAAGTACGCGCTGCATCTTCTCCCTTCCGGAATCCTGTCGCCGGGGTGTACCCCGGTGATCGGAAACGGTGTCGTCGTCGACCCGGCGGTCCTGCTCTCCGAGCTGAGCGGACTGAACGAGCGCGGCGTTGACACGTCGAAGCTCCTGATCAGCGGTAACGCCCACCTGATCACCCCGTACAACGTCACCCTCGACAAGGTGACGGAACGGTTCCTCGGCAAGCGCAAGATCGGCACCACGGGCCGTGGCATCGGCCCGACGTACGCCGACAAGATCAACCGTGTCGGCATCCGGGTCCAGGACCTGTACGACGAGTCGATCCTCGTCCAGAAGGTCGAGGCGGCGCTGGAGGGCAAGAACCAGCTGCTCGCCAAGCTGTACAACCGCCGCTCGATCGACGCCGCGCAGATCGTCGAGGAGATGCTCCAGTACGCGGAGCAGATCAAGCCGTTCGTCGCGGACACCACGCTGATCCTGAACAATGCGCTCGACGAGGACAAGGTCGTCCTGTTCGAGGGCGGCCAGGGCACGCTGCTCGACGTCGACCACGGCACGTACCCCTTCGTCACCTCCTCGAACCCGACCGCGGGCGGCGCCTGCACCGGCGCCGGCGTGGGCCCGACGAAGATCAGCCGGGTCATCGGCATCCTCAAGGCGTACACGACCCGTGTCGGCGCCGGCCCGTTCCCGACCGAGCTCTTCGACGCGGACGGCGAGGCGCTGCGCCGCATCGGCGGCGAGCGCGGTGTCACCACCGGCCGTGACCGCCGCTGCGGCTGGTTCGACGCGGTCATCGCGCGCTACGCGACCCGGGTCAACGGCCTGACCGACTTCTTCCTCACCAAGCTCGACGTGCTGACGGGCTGGGAGCAGATCCCGGTCTGCGTCGCGTACGAGATCGACGGCAAGCGCGTCGAGGAGCTGCCCTACTCGCAGACCGACTTCCACCACGCGAAGCCGATCTACGAGATGCTCCCGGGCTGGTCCGAGGACATCACCAAGGCCAAGACCTTCGCGGACCTGCCGAAGAACGCGCAGGCCTACGTGAAGGCCCTGGAGGAGATGTCGGGCGCCCCGATCTCCGCGATCGGTGTGGGCCCCGGCCGTACCGAGACGATCGAGATCAACTCGTTCCTGTAGTCCCGTAGTCCCGTAGTCCCGTAGGTCTGCCGGCCGCGTGGGCAGGGCACGACGAGGGCCCGCACCCTTCCCGGGGTGCGGGCCCTTCGTCGTCGTCAGGCGTCCAGCTTGGTGTCCCGGCCCACCTTCTCCCAGGCCGTCACGTCCGACCGCACCTGGTCCAGGTGCCCCAGGATCGTGTCGATCGAGTCGTCGCCGAGGGCGAGGCGCAGTGGGGTCTCGTCGGCGTTCAGGGCGGCCAGGACCGCTGCCGCCGCCTTCGCGGGGTCACCCTCCTGTGCGCCCCCGCCCGTCTCCACGAACGTGCGGGTCGCGCCCACCGTGTCCGTGTAGTCGGCGATGCCGTCGCCGCTCAGGCTGTGGTTGCCGAAGAGGCTCGTGCGAAAGGCGCCCGGTTCGACGATCAGGACGTCTATGCCCAGCGGGCGTACCTCCGCCGCGAGCGCCTCCGACATGCCCTCCAGGGCGAACTTGGTCGCGCTGTACGCGCCGAAGCCCGCCATCGACATCTGGCCGCCGACGCTGCTGAGCTGCACGATCGCGCCCGAGCGGCGGGCCCGCATGTGGGGCAGGACGGCGCGGGTGAGGGCGGCGGGGCCGAAGACGTGGACGTCGAAGAGGGAGCGCAGTTCGGCGTCGGAGGTCTCCTCGACCGAACCGACGTGGGTGCGGCCCGCGTTGTTGACGAGGACGTCGATGCGGCCGTGACGCTCCGCGACCTCCGCGACGACCCGGTCGACCGCCGCCGTGTCGGTGACGTCCAGGGCGACCGGGTCCACCTGGTCGGGGTGGGCCGCGACCAGGTCGTCCAGGGTCTCGGTGCGGCGGGCGGCGGCGACCACGACATCGCCGGCGGCGATCGCGGCCTCGGCGAAGGCGCGCCCGAAACCGCTGTTGGCGCCCGTGATCAGCCAGACCTTGCTCATGTCCGTACTCCCTTGGCGATTCGTTCTCGGTGACACAACAAGCCTGCTCCAAAAGGGCTTTGGTCGTCCAAGACCTTCCGTGATAACCCATGGGCATGACGATCACCGACGTCCACCTGCGCGAGCTGCGGTACTTCCTGGCCGTCGCGGAGGAGCTCCACTTCACCCGGGCCGCCGAGCGGCTGTACGTCTCGCAGCCCGCGCTCAGCAAGCAGATCCGCGCGCTGGAGCGGCAGCTCGGCGGGCCCCTCTTCGACCGTGACCGGCAGGGCGTCGCCCTCACCCCCGTCGGTACGGCCCTGGTGCCGCACGCCCGGACCCTGCTCGCCGCCTGGCAGGAGGGCCGCGAGGCGGTGCGGCGGGCCCGGGAGGCGGCGAGCGGCACCCTCGTCGTCGGGATGAGCACCAGCCCCGGACGCGGCGGGCTGCTGCCCGCGATCCGCTCCCGCTTCACCGAGGCCCACCCGGAGGCGGTGCTCAGACTGCGTCAGGTGGGGTGGGAGGACCCGACGGCCGGGCTCGCCGACGGCGTGAGCGACGTGGCGTTCGTCTGGCTGCCACTGGCCGGGGAGGAACGCTTCCGCTGGGTCGTCGTGGCCGCCGAACCCCGGCTCGTCGCCCTCCCGGAGACCCATCCGCTGGCCGCCCGAGAGCGGCTGGACTTCGCGGACCTCCTCGACGAGCCGTTCCTCGCCCTGCCGGACACGGGTCCCGAACTGCGCGACCACTGGCTCGCGCTGGACTCCCGCGGCGGCCGCCCGCCGGTCGTCGGCGGGGAGATCGCCAGCGCCGACGAGACGTACGAGGCGCTCGTCGGCGGCCTCGGCGTCTGCCTGGTCGCGGCCGGCAACGCGCCGCTGCTCACCCGGGGCGGTGTCGTCACCCGCCCCGTCGACGGCGTCACCCCCAGCTGCTTCGTCCTCGCCTGGCGCGCCGACGACACCCGCCCCCTGGTCGAGGCGTACGCCCGAGCGGCGGCCGAAGTCGGCCTTCGTGAGACCTGAGGGGGCCGTCTACCGCGACCGGTGGTACTCGTTCGGTTCGCCGTCGAGCATCGGGTAGACGAGGAGCCGGTCCTTGCCGTTCTGCTTGTCGACGAGCAGGTAGCGGGAGAGGCCTTCCTGGCATTCGCGGTCCCAGGCGTTGGTGTCCCGGGTGGCGGGGCCGACGATCAGGAGGTTGCCGACGCCCGCGAGGACGGCCGTGGTGCCGCAGGACCAGTCCTCGTCCATGAGCACGCCGTCGACGGTGCGGGGATAGCCGTCGAGGGTGCTGATCACGGGGGCGCCGACCGGGCCCTGGGTGATCGTCACCTGTGAGGTGAAGCGGTCGTCGTTCTCGCCGTAGATCTCCGGTGCCGGGATGCGCGACCAGCTGCCGAGGAAGCGGGCGGGAACGACGTCGGTGCCGGTGGGGGCCTTGCGGAGGGTGGTCTTCACGGCGCCCGAGCGCCACTCCAGGACGTCGGGGGAGCGCAGGGTGAGGGTCTGGTGCGCGGCGGGGACGCAGCGCTGCGCGGGCACGCTGGTCGTCACGTCGGACTCGCCGAAGACGACCTTGTCCTCGTCGGCCGAGACGAGCCGGGAGCGGCCCATGCACAGGCGGTTCTCGGCGACCTGGACGTACACCGCGTTCTTGGCGCCCGCTTCGCCCTGGGCGATCTCGATCCGGGCCGTCTCCCTGGGATGGTCGGGGGAGCCCTGGACGACGCCCTCCCAGGCGCCGAGGAAGGCGGCCGGGACGATCCCGGCGGGCCCGGCGGAGGTGTTGCCCGGCGTGGAACCCTGGCCCCGGTTCTTCTGACCGCCGTCGCCGTTCCTCCAGTCGGGCCAGAAGGTGTACGCGGCGGAGGCCGCGGCCACCACCGCGAGCGCCGTGAGGCCGGCGACCAGGGCGGTGCGGCGCGGGCGGCGGGCCGGGGGCCGGGGCGCGGTGGAGGCGGTGGACGGCGGGGACGTGGACGGCAGCGGGGTGGGCGGGGTCGGGTCCCCGGCGGCGAGGGCGCCCGCCCCCGTCCCGGTCGGGCTCTCCGTCTCCGCTTCCAGGAGCCGGGCCGCGTGGCGCCCGAGCCGGGCGAGGACGTCCGCGGGGAGCCAGGGATCGGGGACCGACAGGGTCTCGGCGATCTCGGCGGCCGAGGGCCGGCCGGCCGCGTCCTTGGCGAGGCAGGCCCGGATCAGCCCGGACAGCTCGGGCGCGAGATCCGTCAGGTCGGGCTCGTCGTGGGCGATGCGGAACATGGTGGCGTGGACGCCGCTGTCCGCCGTGCCGAAGGGAGAACGGCCGGTCGCCGCGTACGCGAGGACCGAACCGAGGCAGAAGACGTCCGACGCGGGGGTGAGGCGGTCGCCCCGCACCTGCTCGGGCGACATGAAGCCGGGCGAGCCGACGACCGCCCCGGTGGTGGTCAGACCGCCGCCGTCGGCGATCGTGTCGACGGCGCGCGCGATGCCGAAGTCGATGATCTGCGGGCCGTCGACGGTGAGCAGGACGTTGGACGGCTTGAGGTCGCGGTGGACGAGCCCGGCGGCGTGGATGTGGACGAGGGCGCGGGCGAGTCCGGAGGCCAGCCCCTTCACGGTCGCGGGCGGCAGCGGCCCGAACTCGTCGCCGACCACGGCCCGCAGCGAGGGCCCCGGTACGTAGCCGATCGCCACCCACGGCGAGTCGGCGTCGGTGTCGGAGCCGAGGACGGGCGCGGTGCCCGTGCCGCCGACCCGCTCCAGGGAGGCGACCTCGCGGGCGAACCGGCGCCGGAACTCCTCCTGGGCGGCCAGCTCGGCGTGCACGACCTTCACCGCGACCGTCCGTCCGCGGGACGAACGCGCGAGGAACACCCGGCCCATCCCCCCGACGCCGAGGCGGCCGAGCAGACGGAACGGGCCGATGCTGACCGGGTCTTCCGCGTTCAATGGCTCCACGTCGTCAGAGCATGCCAGACCGGGGATCAGCCGTCCCCGCAGATCCGCAGCCCCTTCGGGGTGGAGCAGGGCAGATGTCCGTGGGTGCGGATGACGTCCTGGCCGCTGCCCCACCGCAGATAGGTGAGGAAGCTGGAGGTCAGCGAGTCGGCCGGCGGCTCGCCCCAGGTGTAGGCGTACTCGATCTCCCGGTACGGGTAGCTCGACTCGCCTATCTCGTCCAGGACGGGCCTGCGACCGTCGACGGCGACCCGGTGCAGGCCCTTGAGGCCGGTGCCGTCACGGAGCTCCGTGTACCCGATCGCGCCGGGCAGCTTGGCCACGGTGGACAGGACCTGTTCGGTGGAGTCGAGTTCGCAGCGGACGACCTCGGACTCGGGGTCGTTGCTGTGCTCGCAGTCCAGGGAGGAGTTGGCGGGTTCGTTGCGCCCGAGGACCCGGCGCTGGAACACCTCCCTGGTACCGGAGTTGGCGTCCCTGCTGACCAGCAGGATCGGCTGGTCCATGCTGGTGATCAGCTCGCCCCAGTTCTTGATCTCGCCGCGGTAGATGCGGCGGATCTGCTCCAGGGTCAGGTTGTCGACGGGCACCCCGTCGTTGAGGACGAGGGTGAAGAGGGAGACGGCGACCATGCTCTCCCGCAGCTGCGGGAAGCCGCCCGGCTTGCGCCCGTCGGACAGGGCGATGACGGCGGGGGAGCCCTGGGCGGTCTTGGCCCCCTCCTCGGCCAGCCGCCGGATCCCGGACGTCGACCCGTGTGCCTCCACGCGCACGGTCGCGCCCTCGCAGTCCTTCTCGTACTTCTTCGCGAGTTCCCGTACGACGGGCGCGAAGGCCGTCGACCCGGTGACGGTGAGTTCGCCCTTGGCGCAGCCGATGGGCGGCGGGGTCTGCTCCCGGACGATGATCGCGGCGAGGGCGACCACGCAGAGGGTGAGGACGACGGTGACGTTCCGCGCGACCCGGCTGAAGACGGGCGGCTTGTCGTCGGGGGTCGTGCTGTGGTTCACGTGGACGACGCCTTCGGCGATGTTGCCGTGGACCGAGACGGGGCTGCCGATGGGGCCGCCGGTGAGCAGCACGAGCAGTTTGTAGTGGGCGCCCCGGTTGAGCGGCACCTTGGGCAGCACGATGGAGGTGGCGCCGTCGGCCGGGCCGTCCCAGCTGTCGGGGAAGTGGGTCAGCAGGCCGGGGTGGTCGGGGGCGGTCACGACGATCGCCTTCACGTGCCGGATCTTGGGTTCCTCCGTGCCGAAGACCACCGTGAGCCCGTGGTCGTCACCGTCCGTGTAGTGCTCGCGGGTGAGGGCGAGGGCGCCGTCGTTCTCGATCCGGAGCAGGACGAGGGTGCCGTCGGACAGGCCGGGGGTGGCGTTGAAGAACCCGCGCCGGACGGTCCCGCCGGGGCCGGTGACGGCGCTGTGGGCCGCCCGGGTGCCGATGGCCGTGTCGAGCTGGACGCGGTAGCCGATCCGGCGCTGGTGCGGCACGCGCCGCTCGTACCAGACGGCGCCGGTGGAGACGAGGACACCGAGGAGCGCGGTGACCACGGCGATGAGGTTCTCAGCGGTAAGCCAGTCCACCCGCGCGACGGTACGGACGTGTGTGCGGTTACGGAGGGTGCGTCGCTCCCCGTCACCTGGAGTTCTCCCTTCCGCCAACGGAGCCGTCGCCGGACCCGTCGCGTCGCCGGACCCGTCGAGGCGACAGCCCCTTCGCGTCCGCCGGGCCCCGGAGCCGCCCCCGCGCGGGCGGGCCATCAGAGGTTGCCCGGGGCTGCGGGGCGTGGGTGTAATGGCCACGAGGGGGCCTTCGTCTGAGGAGTACCCCATGCGTGTCGTCGAAGTGACCGCCTACGGCGGACCCGAGGTCCTCAGAATGGCCCGCCGGCCCGAGCCGGAGGCCGGGGACGTCCCGGGCAAGGTGCGCGTGCGGCTCAAGGCCGCGGGCGTGAACCAGGCCGATGTGCGGATCCGGGCAGGCCTGTACGCCGACGCGGTCGGCGATCTCAAGCCCCCGTTCGTCCTGGGGACGGACTTCGCGGGAAAGCTGCTCGATCCCGTGCCCGGAATGGCGCCCGGGACCCGGGTGGCCGGAACCGTGCCCTGGTACGCGCTGCTGAACGGCGAGGGCACGTACGCCGAGGTCATCTGGGTCGATCCGGAGTGGCTGGCCGTGATCCCGGAGCACGTGGAGTACACCGTGGCCGCGTCCGTCCCGCTGGCCTCGGCCACGGCCCAGCAGGGCCTCGACCGGCTCGCGCTCCCGGCGGGGGCGACGCTGCTCGTGACCGGTGGGAGCACGGTGGTGGGCCGCTTCGCGGTCCAGCACGCCCACGCGGCCGGGCTACGGGTCGTGGCCGTCGCCCACGAGGGTGACGAGGCCGAACTGAGGATTCTCGGCGCGGACCACGCGGTCCCGCGCGGCACCCCGGAGGAGGTGCGCGCCCGGGTGACGGAGGTGGCCCCGGAGGGGGTGGACGGGATCTTCGACGGGGCGCTCTTCGGCGGGGGGTCCCTCCCGTTGCTGAAGGACGGCGGCGTCTTCGCGGCGATCGCTCCCGACCGGATTCCGCCCGCCGAACGGAACATCCGCGTCGAGGTCGTCCGGGCCACGCCGGACGCCGCCCGGCTGAAGGAGACGCTGCAGAAGGTGGCGGACCGCGAGCTGCTCACCCGGGTGGCCGACGTCCTCCCGCTGGAGGAGGTCGCGGAGGCCCACCGGCGCGCGGAGGCGGGCCACCGGCCGGGCCGGATCGTGCTCCTGATCTGACCGGGCCCCCTGGGGGATCACGCCCCCCTTCGCTCCCCCTGGAACGGCTCCGGGGCGGCAAGTCGCCGCCCCGGAGCCGTTCTTCGCGGTTTGGCGCGTTTTCGAACCTCTGTGACAGGATTCCAAGATCAGCGGCGTGTGAAGTGCGCCGCTGGAGAGTCCCAGGGGGGATTTTGATGAACATCGTTCGACGTGGTCGTGCGCTCAAGGGCGGGCTCGTCGCCACCGCCGTCGCGGTCGCGACGGCCACCGTGGCCGGCACGGCCTCCGCCGCCGGTGCCGGTACCGCGGAGCTGCCGGTGCAGCCCACCTTCGAGATGTACGGCGCCAACAAGCAGACTCAGGAGCTTCAGGTCTGGTTCCCCGTCGGCAACGGCGGCTTCGAGACCGTCGGGCCGCTGGGCAACGTCTCCGACATCGCCGACATCATCGTCGCCGACAACGACGACGACGGGCACGGCGAAGCCGAGTGGACCGTCTACAAGAACGGGCGGCTGGACTTCTACTCGCCCGACAGCGGCTCCCAGGACACGGACGTCGTCGGCCGGGGCTGGAACATCTACGCCACGGTCCTCTCGCCCGGCAACATCGGCGGGGCCAAGCAGGCCGACCTGCTCGGTGTCGACAAGACCGGCGTGCTGTGGAGCTACCTCGCCTACCCGAACGGCACCCTCACGCCCCGCGTGCGGGTCGGCGGCGGCTGGAACACCTACAGCCAGATCGCGGGCCAGGGCGACCTGACCGGCGACGGCAAGCCCGACGTCGTCGCCCGCGACAAGACGGGTGTCCTGTGGCTCTACAAGGGCACGGGCAACTACAAGGCCCCCTTCACCGGCCGTACGAAGATCGGCTCCGGCTGGAACACGTACGACCGGGTGCTCTCGACCGGTGACATCGACCTCGACGGCAAGGCGGACCTGCTCGCCCGCAAGTCGAACGGCGACCTGTTCCGGTACCCGGGCACGGGCAACGCCTCGGCTCCGTTCAAGGCGCCGGTCCGGGTCGGCGGGGGATACCAGAAGTTCAACCTCTTCTAGTCGTACCCGTCCCACCCGCGTGGTGACCGCATGACGGCGGCCCCGGGCCTCGGAACTCCGAGCCCGGGGCCGCCTCTTGCGTTCCCGGGCCAAGTGGAACCCCAATCGTCACAACTTCAGGTCTAGACCTTGACAGGTCCAGACCAATAGCGCTTCGCTGTGCTTCCCCGACCCGGCCCCACCCGGAAGGAAGCACGCATGCTGCGTAAGTTGGTCACCTCACTGGCCGCGCTCTGTACGGTCGTTGGACTCGCCGTCCTGTTCCTCCCCGCCGCCTCCGCCGGTGCGGCGGCCGCCTGCGCGGCCGCATGGAACTCCTCCAGCGTCTACACGGGCGGGATGACGGCCTCGCACAACGGCCACAACTGGTCGGCCAAGTGGTGGACCCAGAACGAGACTCCCGGCACGACCGGCGAGTGGGGCGTCTGGGCCGACCAGGGCGTCTGCGGCGGCGGGTCCACGACTCCGCCCACGACCCCGCCCACCACCCCGCCGACTTCCGGATTCGTGGTCTCCGAGGCCCAGTTCAACCAGATGTTCCCGAGCCGGAACCCCTTCTACACGTACGCGGGCCTCACCGCCGCCCTCAAGTCGTACCCCGGCTTCGCCAACACCGGCAGCGACACGGTGAAGAAGCAGGAGGCCGCGGCCTTCCTCGCGAACGTCTCCCACGAGACGGGCGGCCTCGTCCACATCGTCGAGCAGAACACGGCCAACTACCCGCACTACTGTGACGCCGGCCAGCCCTACGGCTGCCCCGCCGGCCAGGCCGCCTACTACGGCCGCGGCCCCATCCAGCTCTCCTGGAACTTCAACTACAAGGCCGCCGGTGACGCCCTCGGCATCGACCTGCTGAACAACCCCTGGCGCGTCGAGCAGGACCCGGCCGTCGCCATGATGACCGGCCTCTGGTACTGGAACACCCAGAACGGCCCCGGCACGATGACCGCCCACAACGCCATGGTCAACGGCGCCGGCTTCGGCCAGACCATCTGGGCGATCAACGGCAGCCTGGAATGCAACGGCGGCAACCCGGCCCAGGTCCAGAGCCGGGTCACCAAGTACCAGCAGTTCACCCAGATCCTGGGCGTCCCCGCCGGGTCGAACCTGTCCTGCTAGTCGATCACTGCCGGGCGGCGAAGACACTCCGGACGACGGGCTCCACGGCGAACGTGGGCCCGTCGCTCCGTTTCGCGTCGCGGAGGTGGACGGCGTGGCGACCTCGACCCGGCCGCTGTCGTGGCGTTTCCCGCCGTCGTCGCCGGACCGTTTCGTCCATCCGCCGCTCCTGAGGGGCGCCGTGACCGAGCTGTTCAGCAGCGTGTCCTGACCGCTCGGTTCCGGCAGGTCGTCGGGGCCTACGGGTGGTCGGCCTCGACGGCGTCAAGCGCCGCCGACAGCCGGTCCAGCACCCGTACCGTCTCGTCGAAGGCCTCCTGGCCGCCCAGTTCCCGCAGGAGCGCGGCGGCCAGTTCCGCGTGGCCCGGTTCGATGCGGGCGATGGCCGCCCGGCCCGCCTCGGTGGGGGTGAGGAGCTTGGCGCGGCGGTGGGCCGGGTTCGGTTCGTAGGCCGCGAGTCCCTCCCGCACGAGCAGGTCCGCGATCCGCTGGACGCTCTGCCGGGTGATGCCCATGACCCGGGCGATCCCGGCGACCGGGAGGGGTTCCGGGAGGACGGCTCCGAGGACCTGCCACCAGGCGGCGGTCAGGCCGGCCGGTTCGGCCAGTTTCTCGGAGACGGCGAGGAACTGGCCGTTGAGGCGGAAGACGCCCAGGGCCGTGCGGGAGAGGGCGTCCTGTGACGCGCGCGTCATCTACTCGTCCTCTTCGGCGTTGAGCTCGACGAAGGCCGCCGGGTCCGAGTCGTGGAAGAGGCGGTACCAGGCGTCCCGCTTGCCCTCGTACGCGCCGAGCGCGGCGAAGACCTCGCGGGCGAAGGCGACCGGCTCCGTCGGGCCCGCCGTGATCAGGTCGCCGGTCCCGGCCTCGCCGCCGGAGGTCACCGCGTCCGCGTCGACGTAGTGCTCGCCGCCCTTGTAGCCGGTGGCGGCCAGGTAGAACGAGACCGCGCTGGTGTGCGGGCGGTCGTCGAGCAGGCCCTCCTTGGCGAGTCCGGCGGTGGCGCCGCAGATCGCGGCGACCGGCACCCCGGCGTCGAGGAAGGTCCGGGCCGCGGCCGGGAAGGCGGCGAGCTCGTCGCCCTCGTCGTACTTCTCGGCGCCCGGAAGGATCAGCAGGGCGCTGTCCTCGGGGCGGAGGTCGGCGAGCGCGAGGTCGGGGACGATCCGGATCCCGGCGATCGTCGTGACGGGTTCCCCGGCGACCGGGCCGACGGTCCTGACCGTGTAGCCGGCGCGGGCGAGCCAGGCGGTGGCGTGGCCCGTCTCCCAGTCGGCGAGGGTGTCGTAGACGGCGAGGTGGACGGTCTTCGTTCCCATGGTTGCTCCCTCGGCTGTTCCCAGGACTTCGATGACAACAGACTGTCATCTCGACAGGATGCTGTCAATCGATCGGCCTCGGGAAGCAAGGTGTCGCGTCCGCCCCGGTCTCGGTGGACAAGATGGCCATGGCCCGCCCTACCTGCGGTTCCTTACCCTCGAACCCATGACCCCTCATGTCATCGAACCCGATCCCCAGGCCGGGGCCGCCGTCAAGGCAGCCGACCGCGCGCACGTGTTCCACTCCTGGTCCGCCCAGGGCCTGATCGACCCGCTCGCCGTCGCCGGCGCCGAGGGTTCGTACTTCTGGGACTACGACGGAAACCGCTACCTGGACTTCACCAGCGGCCTCGTCTACACGAACATCGGCTACCAGCACCCCCGTGTGGTCGCCGCCATCCAGGAGCAGGCCGCGAAGCTCACCACCTTCGCGCCCGCCTTCGCCATCGACGTCCGCTCCGAGGCCGCACGCCTCATCGCCGAGCGCACTCCGGGCGACCTGGACAAGATCTTCTTCACCAACGGCGGCGCCGAGGCCGTCGAGAACGCCGTCCGCATGGCCCGGCTGCACACCGGCCGTACGAAGGTGCTCTCCGCCTACCGCTCGTACCACGGCGCCACCTCCACCGCGATCAACCTGACCGGTGACCCGCGCCGCTGGGCCTCCGACAACGGCTCCGCGGGCGTCGTGCGCTTCTGGGCGCCGTTCCTCTACCGCTCGCCCTTCTACGCCACCACCGAGGCGGAGGAGAGCGCACGGGCCCTCCAGCACCTGGAGGACACGATCGCCTTCGAGGGTCCGGCGACGATCGCCGCGATCATCCTGGAGACCGTGCCCGGCACCGCCGGCATCATGACCCCGCCGCCCGGCTACCTCGCGGGCGTCCGCGAGATCTGCGACAAGTACGGCATCGTCTTCGTCCTCGACGAGGTCATGGCGGGCTTCGGCCGCACCGGCAAGTGGTTCGCCGCCGAGCACTTCGACGTCGTGCCCGACCTGATGACCTTCGCCAAGGGCGTGAACTCCGGCTACGTGCCCCTCGGCGGCGTCGCCATCAACGCCGAGATCGCCGCCACCTTCGACAAGCGGCCCTACCCCGGCGGACTGACCTACTCCGGTCACCCGCTGGCCTGCGCCGCCGCCGTCGCCACCATCCAGGTGATGGAGGACGAGAAGGTCGTCGAGAACGCCGCCCACATCGGCGAGAACGTCCTCGGCCCCGGCCTGCGCGAGCTCGCCGAGCGCCACCCGTCCGTCGGCGAGGTCCGCGGCATGGGCGTCTTCTGGGCGCTCGACCTGGTCAAGAACCGCGAGACCCGCGAGCCGCTCGTCCCGTACAACGCGGCCGGCGAGGCCAACGCGCCCATGGCCGCCTTCGGCGCGGCGGCGAAGAAGAACGGCCTGTGGCCCTTCGTCAACATGAACCGCACCCACGCCGTCCCCGCGTGCAACGTCACCGAGGCGGAGGCCAAGGAAGGCCTCGCCGCCCTCGACGCGGCCCTCGCGGTCGCCGACGAACACACCGCGTAACCGCGTCGGCGGTGCCGCACAGAGGCGGCCCCTTCCGTCTGGACTAGGGTGTCCGGAGCCGGACGGAGGGGGCCGACCCATGCCCGCGAGCGGAGCTGTCACCCGCAACACCTTGCGACAGCAGATCGCGGACGCGCTCCGTGACGAAGTGCTCGCGGGCCGTCTCCAGCCGGGCGAGGAATTCACGGTCAAGCAGATCGCCGAGCAGTACGGCGTCTCCGCGACACCCGTACGCGAAGCCCTCGTCGACCTCTGCGCGCAGGGCCTCCTCGACTCCGACCAGCACCGCGGCTTCCGCGTCCACCAGTACTCGGTCGACGACTACCGGGGCATGGTCGAGGCCCGGATGCTCGTCGTCGACGGCATCTTCCGCCGCGACGCCGCCATGGTTCCGCCCCGCTCCGCCGTCACGGAACCCGACCTCGGCATCGGCGTCGCCCTCGTCTCCATACGGCGCAGGGGCGAGGCGGCGGCCCGCGCGGCCCGCGCCGGGGACCTCGACATCCTCATCGGCTACGACATCCGCTACTGGCGCGAGCTGGGGCGCCTGGTCGCCGCCAACGACTACATCGCCGACTTCCTGCACAAGCTCCGCGTCCAGGCCTGGGTCTTCTCCGTGCCGTACCTGCGCTCCGAGCGCGACATGCTGGGCTGGCTGTGGAGCGACCACGTGAACCTGGTCGACGCGATCACACGCGGCGACGCCGAGGCGGCCGTCGCGGTCGTCCGGGAGTACAACACGCACTCGATGGAATGGGCGGACCGGCTGGAGCAGCGGGCCCGCTGACCGCGCCGCGTGAGGCGACCGGGACGGGCCGGTCGGGTTGAGGGCCCGACTCCCCGGGCAGTTCCTGAGCGGGTGGACGGTGTCCGTGGGGCGCCGACTAACCTGGCCGTCCCTGCAAAAAGCCTGGCGTACGCCCTGCGAGCGTCCCCCGCAACTGACGGAGAGCGAGCCTCCCTTGGCCTGTGACCTGTGGCTGGTCCCCCTCGTCGACGTGCTGTGCCACAGCCCCGACAATCCCTTCGCCGAAGAGATCGCCGCGTACGACGCCGTGCTCAGCGCCTCCGGGCTGCCGACCGTGCCGGTCTACGCGTACATGCCGGGACTCTCCGGTGACGTCGCCCCGATCGCCGGCTTCGACTACGAGGCCCTGCACTTCCTGCGCCGCGCCTACCTCCTCCAGATGTGCGGACTGCCGGTCGAACCGGTCGGCGAGCTCGGCGGGGACTACGAACAGCTCCTGGAGATGTTCGAGGCGACCGCCCAGCAGTCCCACCTGGTCTGGCACTACGACCACGCGGGCGCCTACGTGCCGGTCGACTTCCCGGTCCCGCTCACCAGCGACGAGCTCCTGGAGGGCGGCGGGCCGCTCGGCTCCTCGTACGGGCTGCTGAGGGAGCTGGAATTCGTGGCCCCCTCGATCGGCATCGACCCGTCGAACCCGCCGGCGCCCCCCGTACCGCCGGAGCGGCCGACCACCCTGGAGGAACCGGCCGTACCGATCCAGCTGGACGGCGGCCCCTTCGCCCGGGAGCGCCATGTGTGGCTGGGGCTGCACGCGGCGGCGACCCGGAGCCTGGCCCAGGGCTCGATGATCATCCTGAGCTGAGACCGTCGCGGCTCCCCCCCCGGAGGCCTGCGTCAGCGGGCCTCCGGGGGCCGCTGACGCGGCATGTTCGGACGGGTGCCGGGCGGCAGCGGGAAACGGCCCGACGGGTGATGGCTCTCGGCCCGCGCGGGCACCACGCCCACCGACTGGAGCGCCAGCGGCGCCGGACCCGAGCGGAACTCGACCATCCAGTCCGCGGTCTCCGCCCGTACGAGCTCGGTCACGTCCTCCGAGAAACGGCGCAGCACGCCCAGACACCGCTCGGCGGCCTCGCTGGCGGTGCCCTCCGTGGGGCCCAGGACCTCCCGGACGCTCTCCGAGGCCCAGTCGAACTGCAGGGCCTGCAGACGCCGCTGCACGGCCTGTGCCGTCGCCACGTCCCTTATCCAGCCGGACGTCAGACCGAAGTACCGGTCGCAGGCGATGCAGGCGGCGCCGAGCAGTAGCGAGAGATAACCCCAGCCGGCCGTGCCCTCCGCCACGCCCGTCAGGTCGAGCAGCGGCAGCGCGGCGCCCGCGATCACCCCGGCGGCCGTCCCGATCCGCAGGATCCGGGCGCTGCGGCGCTTCCAGACCCGGTCGGAGAGGTACCACTCGGCCGTGCGCAGGGCATTGGACTCCACCCAGCGGTACAGCTCGTCGAGCCGTTCGGCGGGCTCGCCCCAGTCACCCAGGGGGAACGGCGTACCGGTCAGATCGCGGTGGACGTCTCCCCCGGGGGGTCCCGGTGGCTGCATCTCCGGCTGCTGGCTCACCGGGGGACTCCTCTGTTCAGCTCAGCGCTCATGTCCTTCTGTGACGTGCGGTGCACGTGGTGCCTGCCCTTCCTACCGCCGAATGGTGGGCGATGGGCCCGGAATCCCGGGATTTCCGCCCGCAAGGGGGTCTTGATCAGGTAGAGGAGCCCGCAGTTTCTCACTCGAAAGAGTGATGGAGGCAGGGCGGGCGGGGACCACGTAGGCTCGGCGTACCGACATACGGACATAGCGAACCTCAGGAGTGACCGTGATTCCCGGTGGTGGCCAGCCCAACATGCAGCAGCTTCTCCAGCAGGCCCAGAAGATGCAGCAGGACCTCGCCCGCGCGCAGGAAGAACTGGCCGCGACCGAGGTCGACGGACAGGCGGGCGGCGGCCTGGTCAAGGCGACCGTGACCGGCTCCGGCGAGCTGCGCGGCCTGGTCATCGACCCCAAGGCGGTGGACCCCGAGGACACCGAGACGCTCGCCGACCTGATCGTGGCCGCCGTGCAGGCCGCCAGCGACAACGCTCAGCAGCTCCAGCAGGCCAAGCTCGGCCCGCTGGCACAGGGCATGGGCGGCATGCCGGGCCTCGGCTTCTGAGGCTTCCGGCCGCAGGGCTTCCGAGGCCCCTCCTCCCGCGGGCTTCTTAGGCTCGCTTTAAGCCACTACCGTAAGAATCAAGCACTCCCTTGAAAGGGCGTTCCGTGTACGAAGGCGTGGTTCAGGACCTCATCGACGAACTGGGCAGGCTGCCCGGCGTCGGTCCCAAGAGCGCGCAGCGGATCGCCTTCCACATCCTCCAGGCCGAGCCGACCGACGTACGGCGTCTCGCGCACGCGCTCCTGGAGGTCAAGGAGAAGGTCAGGTTCTGCGCGGTCTGCGGAAACGTGGCACAGCAGGAGCAGTGCAACATCTGCCGCGACCCGCGCCGCGACCTGACCGTCATCTGTGTGGTCGAGGAGCCGAAGGACGTCGTCGCGATCGAGCGGACCCGCGAGTTCCGGGGGCGGTACCACGTCCTCGGCGGCGCGATCAGCCCGATCGAGGGCGTCGGCCCGGACGACCTCCGCATCCGCGAGCTGCTCGCGCGGCTCGCCGACGGGGCGGTCACCGAGTTGATCCTCGCGACCGACCCGAACCTGGAGGGCGAGGCCACCGCGACGTACCTGGCGCGGATGATCAAGCCCATGGGACTCAAGGTGACCCGGCTCGCGAGCGGGCTCCCGGTCGGCGGCGACCTGGAGTACGCCGACGAGGTGACCCTCGGCCGTGCCTTCGAGGGGCGGAGGCTGCTAGATGTATGACGACCGGGCCGGTGCGCTCTCAGGGAGGCTCCTCGATGTCTGACCCCACGCTGCACGCGATCACGCAGAACCCCGACGACTTCGCGGTCCAGATCGCCGACTCCATCGAGAGCTTCATCGTCGCGACCGCCGAGGTCGCCAAGGGCGACGAGCCGGACAGCGCCGTGCCCTTCCTGCTCCTGGAGATCTCGCAGCTGCTCCTCGCGGGCGGCCGGCTCGGCGCGCACGAGGACATCGTCCCGGACGAGAGGTACGAGACCGACACGGGCCCCGAGCCCGACGTCGACGACCTGCGCATGCGCTTCGCGGTCCTCCTCGAACCGGTCGACGTCTTCTCCGAGGTCTTCGACCCGTACGAGCCCCGCAAGGCCCCCGTCCCGGCCCGGATCTCCGACAACCTCGCCGACATCGTCACCGACCTCCGCCACGGCCTCGCCCACTACCGGGCCGGGCGCACCAGCGAGGCCCTGTGGTGGTGGCAGTTCTCCTACTTCTCCAACTGGGGCCCCACCGCCTCGGCCACCCTCCGCGCCCTCCAGTCCCTCGTCGCCCACGTCCGCCTCGACCAGCCGCTCGCGGAGCTGGACGGCCTCGACACGGACGAGGACCTCACCGAGGACGACCTCGCGGAAGAGGCCGGCCGCGTGATGGCGGAGGAGATCGGCGCACCGCTGGGCCTCAGGTCGAGGAAGTAGCGGACCGCTCGGGATCGAGGAGGGCGAACTGGCGCGGCTGGTACGGGAGATGCTCCCGTAAGCCCACCCGCCGCGCCCGCCGCGCTGCCATCATGGACGCATGACGACGCAGACGCGGGGACGGTCGAAGGCATGGCTGTGGAGCGGCGTCGTCGTCGGTGTCGTCGGGATCGGCGCGCTGATCGCCGTCGCGGCCGCCGACCTCGGGAAGGCCGACCAGATCGCGAGCGTCGTCGGCGTCGTCCTGGCGGCCGCCGGTCTCGGGCTCTCCCTCTGGGGGCAGTTCGGGGGCGGTGGGGTTGCCACACCCGCTCCGGCCGCGCCCGCTCCGGCGGTGCCGGCTCCGGCCGCGCCGGAAGTGACCGCCTCGGGTGCGGGTGCCGTCGCCGCCGGCGGGAACATCGGGTCCGTGGCGACGGGCAGGGGTACGAGCCCGGCACCCGCTCCGACTCCCACGGCCCCGGCCTCCGTCGTGCCCGCCCCTGCCGCCCCCGGGTCCGTCACCGCCTCCGGTGACCGGTCCGTCGCGGCGGGCGGCGACATCGGCTCCGTATCGACGGGCGACGCGTGAGCGTCGGGGCGCGCGGCGCGTGAGCGGGGACGTATCCGCGTCGGGGGACCGTTCCGTCGCGGCCGGCGGGTACATCGGGTGGGTGCACACCGGGGACCGGGTGACGGCGCTGCCGCCCGAGGCCCTCGGGCCCGTGGTGTGTCCGCCCGGACTCGTCAACGTGCCCCGCAGGGCAGCCCACTTCGTGGGGCGCGGTGAGGAAGGAGCCCTGCTCGACGAGGAGCCGGAGACCGTCGTGATCAGCGGCCTCGGCGGGGTGGGGAAGTCCTCGCTCGCCGCCCGCTGGGCCCTGCGGCAGGCGATGCACCGCAACCCCGTCTGGTGGATCACCGCGGAGAGTCGCGCCGACGTGGACGCCGGGCTCGCCGGCCTCGCCGCCGCGATGCAGCCCGCGCTGATCGACGTACTCCCGCAGGAGGCCCTGCGCGAGCGGGCGTTGCAGTGGCTGGCCGCGCACGACGGCTGGCTGCTCGTCCTCGACAACGTCACCGATCCGGCCGACGTGGAGCACCTGCTGGCCCGGACCGGCCGGGGGCGGGTCGTCGTCACCAGCCGGACGACGGACGCCTGGTACGGGATCGGGCGCGTCCTCGCGCTGCCCGTGCTGCCGGCCGCCGAGGCCGTGGAACTCTTCACCCGGGTCGCGAACCACGCGGGCCCCCGGGACACCACCGGCGTCGAGCGGCTCTGCGAGACCCTCGGACAGCTGCCGCTGGCCGTCGAGATCGCCGCCGCGTACTGCGGCCGCACGGCCACGCCCCCGCTCGACTACCTGGCGGAGCTGGGCCGGAGCCGCGGGCCCGGCAACGCGGAGGAGGCCGTCGCCCGGACCCTGCGCGTCACGTTCAACAGGCTCGCCGCCACGGTCCCGTATGCCTCCGGGCTGCTCCGGATGCTCGGCTGGTTCGCCCCCGACCGGATTCCCGCGATGCTCCTGCCGCCGTTCCCCGGCACCCGGGAGGCGCTCGGGGAGCTGGCCGCGCACAGCATGATCACCCTGCACGAGGACGGCTCGGTCTCCGTCCACCGGCTCGTGCAGGCCATCGCCCGCCGGCCGGCCCCCGGGGACGTACCCGGGCAGCCGGGGCTGATCGAACGCATGCGATCGCTCGCGGAGACGGCGCTCGCCCACGCCGCCTCGCTGGACAGCGAGGAACCGGCCCACCGGGAGGTGTGGCGGGCGCTGCTGCCGCACCTTGAGGCGCACCTGCGGCACACGGACCCCGCGGGGGACGGCGAGGCCCTGCTGTGGGTGCTGGCCGACGCGGGCGCGTACCTGAGCCTGAACGGGCTGTACGAGGAGGCGGCCGAGGCGTACGAGCGGTCGCTGGCCGGCTGCGAGCGGCTGTACGGCCCGGACTACCTCCCCCTCCTGGGCCTGCGTGGCGCGCTGGCCGAGAACCTCGCCTCGGCGGGCCGCGCGGACGAGGCGATCGAGGCGGCGGCCGCGACGGTGCGCGGCATGACCGAGGCGCTGGGAGCCGACGACCCGAACACGCTCCTGGCGCGGTCCTGCCTCGCGACGGCCCATGCGAAGGCCGGGCTGACCCACAGGGCGACCGTCCTGCAGGAAAGCGTGCTCGGGGACATGGTCCGGGTCCTGGGCCCGAAGGACCGGAGGACGCTGGAGACCTACGCCGAGCTCGCCGGGATCTACCAGGCCGCGAACCGGACCCTGGAGGCCCTCACGCTGAACACGTACGCGGCGGCAGAGATGAGCCTGCTCATCGGCGAGGACGACCCGGACACCCTGAGAATCCGGATCAACCAGGTCGGCCTCCACGTGGGCGTCGGGGCGATCGACCAGGCCCGCGCCGGATACACGGAGCTGCTGTCCGTCTGCAGCCGTGTCCTCGGCGAGGACCATCCGTACACCGTCCACGTACGCGAGGCGCTCGACGCGCAGGGGCCGGGCGACCCACTCGGTGCGAAGAACGAGCGCACGGTGGAGTGGTGGGTGCACGGAGGGAAGCCTGCACAGGGGCCGGAATGATCACCCAGTGAGCGCCGTGTCTCACGATGCGATATCACGTAGGCGTTCGCGGGTCCCTCGTTAGACTGAGCCGATCGCAGCGCCGGCTGCGGCACACACTGAGCGAGGAGCGCACGTGGGCCTTGTCGTGCAGAAGTACGGAGGCTCCTCCGTTGCCGATGCCGAAGGCATCAAGCGCGTCGCCAAGCGGATCGTGGACGCCAAGAAGAACGGCCACCAGGTGGTCGTCGTGGTTTCCGCGATGGGCGACACGACGGACGAGTTGATCGATCTCGCCGAGCAGGTATCCCCGATCCCTGCCGGGCGTGAGTTCGACATGCTGCTGACCGCCGGAGAGCGGATCTCCATGGCCCTGCTGGCCATGGCGATCAAAAACCTGGGCCACGAGGCCCAGTCGTTCACGGGCAGCCAGGCCGGTGTCATCACCGACTCGGTCCACAACAAAGCGCGCATCATCGATGTCACGCCGGGCCGGATCCGTACCGCCCTCGACGAGGGCAACATCGCCATCGTCGCCGGGTTCCAGGGCGTGTCCCAGGACAAGAAGGACATCACCACGCTGGGCCGTGGCGGGTCCGACACCACCGCCGTGGCCCTGGCCGCGGCCCTCGACGCCGAGGTCTGCGAGATCTACACCGACGTCGACGGTGTGTTCACCGCCGACCCGCGTGTGGTGAAGAAGGCGAAGAAGATCGACTGGATCTCCTTCGAGGACATGCTGGAGCTCGCCGCCTCCGGCTCCAAGGTGCTGCTGCACCGCTGCGTCGAGTACGCGCGCCGCTACAACATTCCGATCCACGTCCGCTCGTCCTTCTCGGGACTGCAGGGCACCTGGGTCAGCAACGAACCGCAAGGGGACCAGAAGGTGGAGCAGGCCATCATCTCGGGTGTCGCCCACGACACCTCCGAGGCGAAGATCACCGTCGTTGGCGTGCCGGACAAGCCGGGCGAGGCCGCGGCCATCTTCCGGGCCGTCGCGGACGCCGAGATCAACATCGACATGATCGTGCAGAACGTGTCCGCGGCCTCCACCGGCCTCACGGACATCTCCTTCACCCTCCCCAAGGCCGAGGGCCGCAAGGCCATCGACGCCCTGGAGAAGGCGAAGAGCGCGATCGGCTTCGACTCGCTCCGCTACGACGACCAGATCGGCAAGATCTCCCTGGTCGGCGCCGGTATGAAGACCAACCCCGGCGTGACCGCGGACTTCTTCCGCGCGCTCTCCGACGCGGGTGTGAACATCGAGCTGATCTCGACCTCCGAGATCCGCATCTCGGTCGTCACCCGCGCCGACGACGTCAACGAGGCCGTGCGCGCCGTCCACAGCGCCTTCGGCCTGGACAGCGACTCCGACGAGGCCGTCGTCTACGGAGGCACCGGCCGATGACGCCGAAGCCGACGCTCGCGGTCGTCGGTGCGACCGGAGCCGTCGGCTCGGTGATGCTCCAGATGCTCTCGCACCACGCGGACGTCTGGGGCGACATCCGCCTCCTCGCCTCCCCGCGCTCGGCCGGCCGAAAGGCCGCCGTCCGCGGGGAGGAGTGCGAGATCCTCGCACTGAGCGAGGAGGCCCTGGACGGCGTCGATCTGGCGCTCTTCCTCGTGCCCGAGGCGGTGGCGGCCCAGTGGGCGCCCATCGCCGCGGCCAAGGGCGCCGTCGTCGTGGACACCTCCGCCGCCTTCCGCGCGGACCCCGACGTCCCCCTCGTGGTCCCCGAGACCAACGCCCACGCGGCGCGCGTACGCCCCCGGGGCATCGTCGCGAGCCCCGGCTGCACCACCCTCGCGCTGATCGTCGCCGTGGGCGCCCTGCACGCCGAGTTCGGGCTCTCCGAACTGGTCGTCACCGCTCAGCAGGCCGCCAGCGGCGCCGGTGCCGGACAGGCCGGCGTCGACGCGCTCCGCGCCCAGCTCGGTCTGGTGGCCGGCCACGACGACCTGGGCACCCAGCCCGGAGACGTACGGCGGGCCGTCGGCGAGAACACCGGGCCCTTCCCCGGACCGCTCGCGCTCAACGTCCTGCCCTGGTCGGGCACGGCGGGCGCCGACGGAGCCTCCTCCGAGGAGGAGCGCGTACGGGACGAGACCCGGCGGATCCTCGCGCTTCCCGCGCTGCGGGTCGCCGCCACCTGTGTGCGCGTGCCCGTCGTCACCGGGCACTCCGTCTCCGTGCACGCCCGCTTCGAGAACCCCGTCCCCCTCGGACGCGCGCACGAGATCCTCGCGACCTCACCGGGAGTCGTGCTGTACGACGACCCCGCCGCGGGCGACTTCCCCACCCCCGCCGACGTCGTCGGCACCGACCCCGCCTGGGTCGGGCGGGTGCGGCGCTCCATGGACGACGAGCGGGCGCTTGATTTCTTCGTCTGCGCCGACAACCTGCGCAAGGGCGCGGCCCTCAACGCCCTGCAGATCGCGGAATCTGTTGTCACATATTTGTAGGATCTGTGAACGACCTGTGAGCAAATAGGCGTCAGATACCTCTTGAACTGCGGTGATGCCGTGGTCGACGATGCTCTTCCCCCTTACTGCAACCAGTAGTTGGGTGGAGAGCGTCTCTGCGTGCACTCACCATGTGTGGCGCGGAACACGCTGTGAAGCGGGGCATCGGGGGAGAACGGTTACGCATGAGGACAAACAACTCACCGTCAAAAAGGGTGGCGTACGCGTACAACCCTGCCGGGGGGAAGCGTGTCCAACAGGCGTGGCAGAGGTACTCGACATCGCGACCATCGCTCCGCTGCGCGGCGCGGGCACAGCTGTGCTCCCCGTGCGGAGCATCGGCGTCGTCCCCGTACGCGGCTCCGCGGTCAGCCCCTATCGACGACCGCGCGCTCTCGGCGGCATGCCGGTGATCGCCCCCGTGCCCACCGGATCCCGCGCGAGCGCAGTCGACGGCATCCCCTCGCCCCGGACCAGCGCCGAAGGCGCCTCCGCGGCCGGGACGACCGTCGACCACCTGACCGAGACCTACCGCGCCCACTACCGGTCGCTCCTCGGTCTCGCCGCGCTGCTCCTCGACGACACGGCCTCCTGCGAGGACGTCGTCCAGGAGGCGTTCATCCGCGTCCACTCCGCCCGCAAGCGGGTGCGCGAGCCCGAGAAGACGCTCGCCTACCTGCGCCAGACCGTCGTGAACCTCTCCCGGTCCGCGCTGCGCCGCCGCATCCTCGGCCTCAAGCTGCTGTCCAAGCCGATGCCGGACATGGCCAGCGCGGAGGAGGGGGCGTACGACCAGCTGGAGCGCGAGGACCTGATCAAGGCGATGCGCGGACTCCAGCGGCGCCAGCGTGAGGTGCTGGCCCTGCGGTACTTCTCGGACATGACCGAGGTTCAGGTCGCCGAGGCGCTCGGGATATCCCTGGGCTCGGTGAAGGCGTACGGTTCGCGGGGCATCGCGTCGCTGCGCGTCGCGATGGGAGCGACTTCGTGAGCGAGGCACCTGGCAAGGACGTCGAGAACGGCGTGGAGAGCGTCGAGAACGGCGACGGCATCGCGAGCGTCGACAGCGGCGAGAACACCGCGACCGTCGAGAACGGCGAGAACGGCGAGAACGGCGAGAACGGCGCCCGTCGAGATGAACGTGACGAACCGAGTGGACAGCGCATGGTGAACATCGAGCCCGGCCCCGGCGAGGGCGACGGGGACGACGAACTCGCGCTGCGGCGGCTGTTCCAGAGCGCCGTGTCCGGCCTGGAACCCTCCCTCGGCTCCCTCGAACACCTGCGCCGGGCCGTGCCCGCGCGCCGTGCCCGTAAGCGGCAGGCCGTCGTGGGCGCCGCCGCCGCCGCGGTCCTCATCGGGACGGCCGTACCCGCCTTCGTGCACGTCGCCGCCTCGGGCGGCGTCTCCGCCGCCAACCCGGTGAACGCCGGCCACGGCGAGGAAGCCCAGGGCGGCACCGGCACCGAGACCGGCACGGAGACCGGCATCGAGGGCGGCCAGAGCGCCGAGCCCCCCGCCGGCACCGTGTCCCCGAGCCAGGGCGCGGCCGACGGCCCCTCGGGCAAGCCGCAGCGGCCCGGCCCCGGCGTGTCCGGCACCTCGCAGGAGGCGGAGAACGCGGCCCCCGGATCCCTGCCGATGTGCGGGGCCGAACAGCTCGGCGTCAGCTCGGCGGGGGCAGGCGGACCCGACGGCGACGGCAAGGTGCACGGCGCCTTCCGCATCGCCAACGTCTCCGCCCAGGCCTGTGTCGTGAACGGCAGCGGAGTCGTCGGCTTCGAGGCCCGCGGCGCGGCCGACCCGGCGCGGATCTCGGTGATCCGGCACACCTCGGGCGACGGGGGGAGCGGCCTCCCCGACCCCTCCCAGGAGTCGTCCCTGCTCGTCCTGAAGCCGAGCGACTCCTACGAGGTGAAGTTCGTCTGGGTGCCGAGCGAGACCTGTCCGAGGACCGCCACCACCCCGACCCCCACGGTGACCCCTTCGACCGAGCCGCCGACCACGCCGCCGCCGACGGACACCCCGACCGACGGCACCAACAACCCCGACCCCAGCGAGGGCACGGGCTCCGGAGGCAGCGGTACCGATCCGGGCACCGGCGCGGAAGCGGGCTCGGGCGTGGCACCCCAGCTGGTCCACGAGGACGGTGCCCCGGCGGACGGCAGCGTCCTGGTCAGCCATGTCGCGGAGCCGGGCGGCCCCTCGGCGTCGGCGACCATCCCCAACGCCTGCGCGGGCACCATCTACCGGACCGGGGTCCTGGACGCCTCCTGAGCGACCGGGGCCACGAAGGACACGAGGGCCTACGGGAGTCACGAGGACCGCGAGGACACGAGGGGGGCTTCCCCCCCCGCCCCCTCCCCCCCCCGTCCCGTCCCCTACAGTCCCAGCGCCTCGTCCCGGGACGCCTCCGCCTCGCGGCGCACCAGGCGGAACCACATGAAGAGGACGAAGCCCGCGAAGACGAACCACTCCGCGGTGTAGCCGAGGTTCTGGAAGGCCTTCGCGTCCAGGCTCGTGCCCGCCGCGGCGGCCGCCGGGACCGGCGTGAGACCGGCGGGGGAGTCCGCGAGGGTGATCCAGGCGTCGTAGACCTCGTCCGTGACCACGTTCACCAGGGATGCCGCGCTGATCATCCCCAGCTGCCCCTCGGGCAGCCCGCCGGCCGCGCGGACGCCCTTCGTGCCGCCGTTCTCCGAGGCCTGGAGCGCGCCCACCACGGTGACCTCGCCGGACGGCGGTGCGGGGGCCTTGGCGCCGGTGGGGAGCCAGCCCCGGACCACCGGCAGCGACCGGCCGCCGTCGGTCCGCAGCATCGTCAGGACGTAGCTGCCGGTCCGGCCGTCCAGCTCACGGTCCGGGACGAGGAACTGCTCCCCGAACCGGCCGCTCGCCTCGGCCGACCGGCCCGAGGTCTCCTGGTCCACCGGGAGCAGGGAGGCCAGCGGTTCGGCCTTCAGCGTGCTCACGGCGGGCCGCTTCTCGGCCGCCTCGTGGGATTCGACGCGATCCTCGAACTTGCCCAGCTGCCAGGTCCCCATGAACACGCAGAACGGGATCGCCAGCAGGACGAAGACGTTGATCCCCCACCAGCGGGGCGTTCTCAGGAACCGGTACACGCCCCCCACGGTACGCAAGCGGCCTCAGTCCTCCGGCGGCCGGGTCCCCGGCCGCCTCAGCTCTCCACCTCCCGGGTCCCCAGGTGCTTCGCGGCGAACGCCAGGTCCAGGCCGACCTGCTTGATCCGCTCCTCGACCACGAGCGAGCCGTGTCCCGCGTCGTAGCGGTAGACGTCGTGGACGGCGCCCCGGGCCTTGAGCCGGTCGACGTAGTTGTCGATCTGCCGGATCGGGCAGCGCGGGTCGTTGACGCCGGCCGAGATGTGGACCGGCGCCCTGACCGCGTCCACGTACGTCAGCGGCGACGAGGCCGCGTACCGCTCGGGCACCTCCTCCGGGGAGCCGCCGAGCAGCGTCCGGTCCAGCGCCTTGAGGGCCTCCATCTCGTCCTCGTACGCCGCGACGTAGTCCGCGACCGGGACCGCCGCGAGACCGACCGCCCACGCGTCCGGCTGGGTGCCGAGGCCGAGCAGCGTGAGGTAGCCGCCCCAGGAGCCGCCGGACAGCACCAGCCGGGACGGGTCGGCGAGACCGCTCGCCACCGCCCACGCGCGGACCGCGTCGATGTCCTCCAGCTCGATCAGGCCGACCCGGTGCTTGAGAGCGTCCGTCCACTCCCGCCCGTACCCGGTCGAGCCCCGGTAGTTGACCCGCACCACCGCGTACCCGTGGTCCACCCAGGCCGCCGGGCCCGACGCGAAGGCGTCGCTGTCGTGCCAGGTGGGGCCGCCGTGCACCTCGAAGACCGTCGGGAACGGGCCCTCGCCCGCCGGGCGCTGCACGAGCGCGTGGACTCTGCCCCCGGGGCCCTCCACCCACACGTCCTCCACCGGCACCGACGGCGGTGCCTTCGGGCCGGGCGGGTCGAGGACGACGCCGCCGTCCGTGGAGCGCACCACCGGCGGCTCGGCCGCCGAGGACCACAGGTACTCCACGCTGCCGTCCGGGCGGGCCGTCGCGCTCGACACCGAACCGGCCGGGGTCTCCACCCGGACCAGGGCGCCGGTGGCGATCTCGTACCGCCACAGCTCGCTGCGGGCCTCGAAGCTGTGCACGACGAGCAGTCCGGAGCCGTCCGGGTACCACTCGGCCGACACGTCGCCCGGCAGGTCGAGCCGGAGATCGGTCTCCGTGCCGGTCGCCACGTCCCAGAGCATCGGCTCCCAGCGGCCGCGCCGCTGGTGCCCGACGAGCAGCCGGGTGTCCCCGGTCACCGGTGCGAAGCCCAGGACGGCGAGCCCCAGCTCCTCGGTGCCGCCCTTGGTGTCGTCGAGCTCGGCGAGCACGCTCGCGTCCGAGGCGCGCAGCACCCGCAGCGCCGAGTGCATCGCGTCCCCGTGCTCGGTGTGCTCGATGGCGATCAGGTCGCCGTCGTACGACAGGTCGCCGACCCCGGCCGACTCCCGGTGCCGGTAGATCTCGACGGGGGCGCCGGCCCCGGGGCGTACGAGATGGACCGTCGAGCCGTCCTCGTCCGTGGAGCGGCCCACCAGGAGCGTGCCGTCCCGTCCGATGGCGAGACCCGCCGGGTAGGAGGCGTCGAGGCCGGGCACGGCGGGCTCGTCCGCGCCGCCGCCGAACGGCTGGCGCATCCACACGCCGAACTCGTCCCCGTCGGTGTCCGCGAACCACCAGATCCAGGCGCCGTCCGGTGACAGCGTGCCGTCCGTCGTGCCGTTCGGCCGGTCCGTGACCTGCCGCTGGTCCCCGCTCGCCCGGTCCCAGGCGTACAGCTCGTACGTCCCCGTCGCGTTCGACACGAAGAGCGAGCGGTCCGGGGCCTCCTCCGCCCACTCGGGCAGCGAGACGCGCGGTGCGCGGAAGCGCTGCTCCCAGGCGGGGGTCGGGTCGGTGAGCCCGGCGTCGAGCCCGGCGTTGTTGCTCTCAGTCATGGCACCCATGATGCTCCGCGCGGCGGACAATCGGGTCGCGTCACTCTCAACCTGTGGATAACCTCGCCGACATGTACTCCCCGACCCCCGAGGACTGGCGCGAGGCCAACCGAGCCCGCTGGGACGAGCGTGTCCCGATCCACGCCGCGAGTGCCTTCTACGACCTCGACACCTTCCGCGCGGGCAAGGACGCCCTGCGGGACTTCGAGCTCGCGGAGATCGGTGATGTCACCGGACGCTCTCTGCTGCACCTCCAGTGCCACATCGGCCTCGACACCCTCTCCTGGGCCCGCCACGGCGCCTCGCGCGTCGTCGGCCTGGACTTCTCCGAGCCGGCCGTCGAGACCGCGCGCTCGCTCGCCGCGGACCTGGGCCTCACGCAGGACCGGGCGGCCTTCGTCGCGGCCGATGTGTACGACGCCGCGGAGGCCGTCCCGGACAGCGCGTACGACATCGTCTACACCGGCTGCGGGGCGCTGAACTGGCTGCCCGACATCGAGCGCTGGGCGGAGACCGCCGCCTCGCTCGTCGCCCCCGGCGGCTTCCTGTACGTGGCCGAGTTCCATCCGATCACCGACTCGCTCGACGACGAGACGGGCAGCCGGATCGTGCACGACTACTTCGTCCGCGACCCCTGGGTGGACACCAGCCCGGGCACGTACGCCGAACTCGACGCCGCCACCGTCCACAACCGCAGTGTGGAGTGGGTGCACCCGGTCGGCGAGGTCGTCACCGCGCTCGCCAGGGCCGGCCTGCGGATCGAGTTCCTCCACGAGCACGACGCCTCGCTGTATCCGCGCTACGGCGCGCTCCAGCGGCACGAGGACGGCTACTACCGCTTCCCCGCGGACCGCCCCCGCATCCCGATGATGTACTCGATCAAGGCGTCCCGACCGGCCTGAGTCCGGTCCACGGGGACAGGGAGAGCTACGGGAGCTACGGGAGCCTGATGACGGCGCGCCCGCCCTTGAGGTCCACCGTCGAGCGGTGCGGCGGGGCGCCGTCCTCCTCGTCGTCGCGCAGCACGAGGGCGCTCTGCCGTTCCTTCAGCTCGTTCTGCTTGCCCTGCGAGAAGGTGGCGTGCAGCTGCTCGAAGCCGGTCGACGAGATCTGGCCGCTGCGCTTTCCGCGGCCGCTCATGCGCAGGATCTGATCGGCGAACGCGACCACGGTCAGCAGGATGACCAGACCCGGCAGCGTCACGAACACGGCGAATTCCATGCCCTCCATCAGACCACGCCTCACTGCGGTGCGTCAGGACGGATGTGGTGCGTCTTTCGCCCGTCCGGACCGAGGACCTGGGCCCCGATCTTGTGGGTGCGCAGCGCGAGCGCGGTGCCCGCGATCCGGAGCGCCGGGGCGGCCCGTACGAACGCCGCCGTGACCTCGTGCAGTTCGTCGACCGTGCGGAGCCACATCGCGACGGCCAGGTTGTGCGGGCCGGTGACCGACGTCACCAGCCGGGTCTGGCGCAGCCGGGCGAGCGCCGCCACCGTCGCCGGTACTTCCAGGGGCGGTACGTCGGTGGTGACCATGGCCCACATCGGGCGCCCGGAGAACCTCGGGGCCGGCAGGCAGTGGTGGTGGAGGGCGCCGCCCGCCGAGAGGACGTCCAGCCTCCGCCGTACCGTCGACTCGCTCGTACCGCACTGCCGGGCCAGTTCGGCCGCGCTGCGGCGGGCGTCGCCCGCCAGTTCCGCGACGAGACGGTGGTCGAGCTCCGTGAGGTTCGGAAAGGTACGCGCGCGCGTGCCTGGCCGCCGGTCGCCGCCGGTGAGTTCCGTGAGGAGCTGGACCTGGCCCGGGGTGAGCTGCTCGATCCGGGACCGGTACGGGCGGTTGTGCATGCGGGTGACGACCTGGGCGCGGCACCGGAGGACTCCGGGCAGCCGCCGCACGTGTCCGGCGAGGTAGGCGTCGAGGGCGTACAGGTCGGGGCAGACCACGAGCAGGACGAGGTCGGCGTCGCCGGTCACCTGGTGGACGCCGAGGGTGTACGGATCGCCCGAGACCTCGGTCGCGGTGGCCTCGGAGGTGCCCGCGGCGCATTCCAGCTCGACCCAGGCGTAGAGCATCTCGTCCGTGCCGTGGCGGGCGGCGAGCAGCGAACTCCAGGCGTATCCCCCGGCCGTGAGGTGCTCCCAGCGCCGGGCGAGGGTGTCCGGGGTCGTCCCCAGAACGGCCGAGAGCTGGGTCCAGCTGGCGCGCGGGGCCATCTGCAGTGCGTGGATCAGCGACAGATCCGCTTCTCCCAGGACGGATTCCCCGGTAGTCATTTCCCTCCCTGGTCGATCCCCGGTATTCCGTGGGTGTGGGTTCCAGGGCGCCTCAGGATGTGGACCGAGGCATATGCATTCAAGCCGTGATGGCTCTTGTGCGCCATTGAGTCAGGCATAACTCACAGACGGGGAGAGGACGGGGGATGAGTCATATGGACATGAGCGCGGATCGGGAGGGGACCCGGGAGCCGCCCGAGACGGCGACTCTCTGGAGCAAACAGCGCGAGCAGGGTGAACAGAGCGAGCTGGGTAAACAGCGTGAGCAGCGCGAGCATTGCGAACCAAGTGAACCAAATGAATCAAGCGAACCGACCGTGCTGTGGGGCGAGCCGGTGGGCCGTGACCAGCTCGCCGCCGCCGAGCGCGGATACGCCCGCTGCGGGCCCGCCGAACGCCTCCTGTGGGAGCGGCTGTCCGTCTTCGAGGGGGCCTTCGGCCGGGACGCCGTCCGCGAGGTGTGCGCGTCGGGGACGCTGCCTCCGGCCGAGATCCGCCTGGTCCTCGCCCGGCTCGCGCCCCTCGCGCTCCTCCCCGTCGACGACCTGTTCGACGGCGAGAACGACTTCCCCCGCTACTGGATGCCGCTCCCGATGCGGGCCGTGGGCGCCCGCCGGCTCACCGAACGCGGTGAGCGCTGGGCCGTGGTGCTGCGGCACCGGCGTTGGTGCGTGAAGCTCGCCCGGCGGGCCGCCGACTGGTGGCAGAGCGGTCGTCAGGTCGACGCCCGCGACCTCGCCCTGCGCGAACTCCCGGACCTGGCCGTCGCCATGGATCCGACGACCGCGCCGCTCTCGCCGAGCGCCGAGGCCGACACGGCCGTCGAGATCGCCGTCCTGCTCTGGTTCCTGTGGGTGGCCTGTGGGCGGGCCGCAGAGGGCCGTACCCGGCTGCGGCACGCCCTCGCCCTGCTCGACGGGGAGCCGTCGGCCCGCGCCCTGTGGCTCGCCGCCTTCCTGGAGCTGGAGTCGGGCCGCCCGGAGGACGCCGATCCGCTCCTCGTGCGGGCCTGGGCGGCAGCCGTACGGGACGGGGACGAGGGCGCCCTGGGGATGCTCGCCCATCTGCGGGGCGCGACGGCCCTGTACCAGGGGCGTACGCGCGCGGCGGAGGCCGCGTTCCGGGAGGCCCTCGGGCTGATGGCGGAGTGTCCGGAGTTCGGGCCGACCCGGCACTCCTGCTGGGTGGGCCTCGCGCTCGCCCTGTGCCGTACGGACCCGGAGGCCGCGCAGGAGGCGCTGGACCAGGGGGACCTGGAGCACGAGAGCCGGTGGCCGCGGGTGGGCCGTGACCTGTGCGCCGACGCCTGGGCGAACCATGCTCGGGCCGAGCTCGCCGCGTGGGACGGGGAGCAGGACCGGGCGGCCGAATACGCCCGGTGGGCGCTGCGCGAGCATCTGCGCACCGGTTCGGCGGCGGGCGCGGCCTGCGCGGCGGAACTCCTGGCCCAGATGCGGATGTCGGCGGGACGGCGCGACGCGGCGGCCCATCTGCTGGGCGCGGTGGACCTGTTGCGGGCCTCGGTCTTCGACACGTCGTACCGGCCGGCGGAGTACTGCGCGGTGACCCGGGCCCGGAGCGAGACGGCCCTGCGGACGCTGCTCGACGACCCCGAACTGCGAGACGCCTACGAAGAGGGCGCACGACGCGGCCTGTTCGCACTGGCGGGCGAGGTCTAGCGTCTGCCTACGATGCCGTCATGTCCTTCGCCTTCGCCGTGGCCGCGGTCTTCCTGCTGTTCTTCGGGGTCGGTGTGCGCCGGGACAGGCGCCGCTTCGGCAATGCCGTGCACCTCGGCCTCGCCGTCACCTTCGTCGGGATCGCGCTGCTCGCCGGGATCGAGGACGCCCCGCCCGGCGTCGCCGAGACGGTGATGATCTGCGGGCTGCTCGTCCTCGGCCTGGGCCCGGTCGTCCTCGCGGGGCTGCTCACCGCGAACGGCGTGAAGATGGTCCGCAAGGAGGGCAGGCGCCCGGCCAATCTGCTCTCGCTGGTCGCCGGGCTCGGCATGTTCGGGGTGATGGTCCTGGCGGTGGTCGCGGCCACCACCGACTCGTGGGCGCTGCACATGTTCGTCCTCACCCTCGTCCTCCTCCTCGGCTACGTCTCCTTCCTCTTCGTCTGCTTCGTGGGCTACGCGTTCCTGTACGGCCGGATGCGGATCCGCCGTGACGCCGACTACGTGGTCGTACTCGGCTCCGGCCTGATCGGCGGCCGCCGGGTGCCTCCGCTCCTCGCGAGCCGCCTGGACCGGGGACGCGCGGTGTACGAGCGGCTGGCCGCGTACGAGCGGCGGGAGGGCGACGCCCCCGTCCTCGTCGTCTCGGGTGGCCAGGGCCCCGACGAGGCGCTTCCCGAGTCCCACGCGATGGCCGACTACCTCGTCGAGCGCGGCTTCCCGCCGGGCGCGGTGGTGCGCGAGGACCGTTCGCGCACCACAGAGGAGAACATGCTCTTCAGCAAGGAGCTGATGGAGCGGGACCGGCCGGGCTCCTCGTGCGTGATCGTCACCAACAACTTCCATGCCTTCCGGGCCGCCATCACGGCCCGCCGCGCGGGCGTGAACGGCCAGGTGGTGGGCTCGCCGACGGCCGCCTACTTCTGGCCGTCGGCGACCATCCGCGAGTTCGTCGCGGTCTTCCTCCAGTACAAGGTGGTCAACCTCGGGATCTGCCTGACCCTGATCCTGCTCGGGGTGCTGGCCTGGGCGAGCCGCTGAGGCCGGCGCCGGCTCATCGGGGCCGCCTCACGGGGTGACGACCGGTGGTGGCCTCGAAGGAGGGAGGGGGCTGGCTCATGGACCGGGTGCTCCGTTCCGCGGGGGCGCTGATCGCCGTACCGGTCCATCTGAACACCGGGCCGGTGCGGTCGCACTCCGGCCGGGATCCGCGCCGCACTCCGGCCGCACTCCGCGCCGGGATCCGTGGGAGCGGCGGGACCCGCGCTCCGTACCTACTCTGGAGGTACGGAGGTGACCCATGAAGCGACGGCACCACTTCCACATCGACTACCTCGGGCACTCGGTCTCCGCGACCGTCCAGACCGGGCACACGCCCGTCGTCGAGATCCTCGTCGACGGGAAGGAGACGGGCCATGCCACGACCAAGGACGACCGGCCGGTCACCGTCCCGATCGAGCTGCCGACCGACCCGCCGACGGCGGTGACCGTACGGGCCACCCCGGGCCCCGGCGTACCGCGCTGCCTGCTGCTCGCGACGGCGGACGGGGAACCACAGGTGATGGCGCCGCGGCTGTACTGAGGACCCCGGTTCAGGAGAGCCAGGCCATCCCGATGATCAGGAAGACCACGAAGGCGATGGCCCCGGCCACGGCGGCCGTCTTGCGGGGGCGGCGCCGGGAGAGTTCCGCGAGCCCGCCGCCGGAGCTGCCGGGCCGCTCACGCCGCCGGGAAGCGGGCGCCCCGGCGGACGGGGGTCTGTGCCCCTGCGGGGGCGCGGGTCTGTGACCCTGTCCGGGCGGCGGAGTCGGTACGGGCATGGGCGCGGCCCCGGGCATCGGCGAGGAGCGGGTGGCGGCGCCCGTGGGCGGGCCCGCGGTGTGGTGCGGGGCGTGGGGCCGGGGCCGCACCGGGGCGGGCTGGGAGTAGGCGCGCCAGGCGCCGGAGGAGAACCAGTCCGCGATGGTCTGCGCCGAGGGCCGCTGCTCCGGCTGCTTGGCCAGCAGGCTCAGCAGATACGTCTCGAACTCGGGCGGCAGCGCGACCCCGAGCCGGCCGGGCGGTACGGGTGCGGTGTCGATGTGCTGGTAGAGCAGGGCCGTGGCGGTGTCCGCGCGGAACGGCGGGCGGCCGGTGAGGAGTTGGTAGAGCACGCAGCCGAGCGAGTACACGTCGGAGGCGGGCGAGGCGGGCTGCCCGAGGGCCCGCTCGGGGGCGAGGTAGAGCCCGGTGCCGACGATCTGGCCGGTGGTCGTGAGCGCCGCCGAGGGGTCGTCGACGAAGCGGGCGATGCCGAAGTCGGCCAGTTTCACGGTGCCGTCGGCGTCGACCAGGAGGTTCCCCGGCTTGATGTCCCGGTGCACGACACCCTGCCGGTGCGCGGCGGCGAGCCCGGCGGCGGCGTGCGCGGCGACCACGGCGACCCGCTCGGCGGGCAGGATCAGCGGATCGGAGGGACTTCCGGCGAGGCTGTCGCCCTCGACCAACTCCATGACGAGGAACAGCTTTCCGTCCCATGTGCCGAAGTCGAAGACGCCCACCACGTGCGGGTGGCTCAGCCGGGCAGCGGTCTGCGCCTCCAGCCGGAACCGGTCGGCGGCGGAGGGGTCGGTTCCGTGGGCGAGCATCAGCTTCACGGCGACGTCCCGGCCGAGCACCTCGTCGGTGGCCTGCCACACCTCGCCCATACCGCCCCGACCGATACACACATGAAGCCGATATCGGTCCGCGACCAGCACCTGGAGACCACCCTTTCGACGATCGACCAACTTAACGGAAGAGAACCAGCGTAGAGCCGCCGGACCACGCGCTTCGCCGCGCTCCCCCCTCCCGGGGCCCGCCGGGTGCATCACACCCGTGGTGCGGATGAACGGAAGGTGTCGTGGGGCGTTAGCATCGCGGCCCGGAGCGAGTTCCGGTGAACAGGGAACGGAGTGGGTCGTGGCGCGACCGCGTGTGGGTGTGGCGGTACTGACGATGGGCACACGCCCGGCCGAGCTGGGGGCGCTGCTCGACGCCGTGGCCGGGCAGGACGAACCCGCTGCCCGGATCGTGGTCGTCGGTAACGGCACCGGGACCCTCCCGGACCTTCCCGAGGGCGTGACCGGCGTGGAACTGCCCGAGAACCGGGGCGTGTCCGGGGGCCGGAACGTCGCGATCGAGACGCTGCGCGCGTTCGGCGACGTCGACGTGGTGGTGGACCTCGACGACGACGGCCTGCTCGTCGACACCGACGTCTTCCGCCGCCTCGCCGACCTGTACGAGGCCGACCCGTTCCTGGGCGTGGTGTCGTTCCGCATCGCCGACGAGACGGGTGAGACGCAGCGCCGCCACGTCCCGCGCCTCGGGGCGAAGGACCCGATGCGCGGCGGCGAGGTCACGACCTTCCTCGGCGGCGGCCACGGCCTGTCGATGGTGATGCTCGACGAGATCGGCGGCTGGCCGGAGGACTTCTTCTTCACCCATGAGGAGACCGACATGGCCTGGCGGGCCCTCGACGCGGGCTGGAAGGTCGTCTACGAGCCGAAACTGCTCCTCCAGCACCCGAAGACCAGCCCCGCCCGGCACGCCGTCTACTACCGGATGACCGCCCGCAACCGCGTCTGGCTGGCCAAGCGCAACCTGCCGGCCCTGCTCGTCCCCGTCTACCTGGGCGTCTGGACCCTCCTGACCCTGGCCCGCACCCGTTCCCTCCCGGGCCTCGCGTCCTGGTTCGCCGGCTTCGCGGAAGGCGTCCGCCACTCCTGCGGCCCCCGCCACCCCATGAGCTGGTCCACGGTCCGCCACATGACCCGCCTGGGCCGCCCGCCGGTGATCTAGGGGGTGTTTCGAGAGTCCCGCACAGCCCCCGCGGCGCAACTCGGGTGGGAGCTCTGCCTTGAGTTGGCAGGCTCCTCACCTGCGCTGATGGTCCACAGCCGTTCGCGCTCGTCCGCCACTGTTCGTCGGCGTTGTCACGCAGTTAGACACTCATGTGGCGTCTGACGTCCCCGCTGGATCGGGCACGCGAGGGGCACGGTGATGCCGATCTCGAATTTTCCCCACTGCTGCTCTTCGCCCCAGTTGGTTCTCGAAGTGGACCAACTGGGGAAATGCGGGAGCGGGGAGTGGAAGGGGCCTGATCGGTGGGTACCTGACTGGCGGCTACGGCGGGCTCGTTACGGGAGGAGAGCCGCCACGCCGTCCATGATCCGCTCCAGGCCGAAGTCCAGCGGGTCCGCGCTCTGTGGCGTGAAGGCGCCCTCTGCGGCCGCTGACGTGAGGGCGGGAAAGCGGTCCGCGTGGCGTTCCAGGACGTCGGCTGTGAGGTGGGCCCACTCCTCGTTCGCCGCCTCGTCGTGTTCGACGGTCTGCTGGGCGATGTTGCGGATGTGGCCCACGAGCAGCAGGAACGTGTCATGCCGCTGGGGGGCTGACAGGCCGGTTCCGGCGAGCACGGCCAACGCGGTGTCCAGCCAGCCGAGTTGATGGGGGCCCATGATCTGGCGGCGCATGCCGGTGGCCGTCAGGATCCACGGGTGGCGGCGGTACACGGCCGAGCACTGGCGGGCCCACTCGGTCAACTGCGGGCGCCAGCCGCCGGGGATGTCGGCGACTGACACCGGGGGACCGATCGCGAGGTCGACCATCAGGTCGACCAGTTCCGCCTTGCCGGGGACGTACCGGTAGAGCGCCATCGCGGTGACGTCGCATTCCTTGGCGACCCGGGCCAGCGAGACCGCGTCCAGACCTTCTTTGTCGGCGATCGTGATCGCCGCCTCGGCGATCCGGCCTGCTGTCAGCGAGGGCTTCGGACCCCGGCTTGGCTGCCCCTGCTCGCCCCACAGCAGCGCGAAGCTCGCCTTCGCACCGCCCTGCTTCCCCACTGACTTCCGGGGCTCTTTCGCACTCATCCTGAACTCCCTCGTCGTCACCTGTTGACGACCTGCACTAACTGTTTATAGCGTATAGCTAACTGCTTACGTCATACGCAGTTCCTTGATACGGATCTCTGGGAGTCGTCATGCTCGCCGCCATCGTCGCCACCTCCGCCGCTGCACTCCTCGCCGCACCGACGGCCGGAATCCTCGGCCACCGCGCCCTGAAGCGCTCCCGTAACGCCTCCCTCATGAAGATCGACAGCCCCCACGGCATCGACGAGCAGGGCTTCGTCCGCATCGGCGGCATCGACCAGTGGATCTCGGTCCGCGGCGAGGACCTGACCAACCCCGTCGTCCTGGAGCTGCACGGCGGCCCCGGCGCCTCGAGCGCGATCTTCGGGCCGCGCACCAGATCCTGGGAGAAGCACTTCACGATCGTCCGCTGGGACATGCGCGGCACCCTCAAGACCCTCGGCCGCGGAGGAGCCGACGGACAGGGCGAGATGACCTTCGAGCGGATCTACGCGGACGCGGTCGAGGTCACCGACCACATCCGCACCCGCCTCGGCGCCGACAAGCTCGTCCTGCTCGGCCACTCCTACGGCAGCGCCTTCGGCCTGCGGCTCGCCCGTGAGTTCCCCGAGCGCTACTCCGCGTACGTCGGCACCGACCAGAACATCCACGACTCCGGCCGCGACAACTCCGTACACCAGGCACTCCTTGCCCGACTGCGAGCGGCCAAGAAGCGCAAGGAACTCGCGGCGGTCGAGGCTCTGGACGTCGACAAGCACCGCTGGAGCGCCCGCGAGCGCGCGATGCACGCCAAGTTGCTGGCCACCAGCGACCCGCTGACCTTGGACACGATGAAGAAGGTCGTCATGGGGTCCCTATGGCTCTCGCCGCTGCACTCTCTGCGCGAGCTGGGGCACTTCGTCAAGGGCATGAGCTTCTCGGAGCAGGTCACCGCAGGCACGTCCGAGTTCGACGACTGGGCGGACGGTACCGAGTTCGAGATCCCGTTCTTCTTCTTCCAGGGTGAGAAAGACGTCCTCACGTCGCCCGACCTCGCCCGCCGCTTCTTCGACGACGTCCAGGCGCCGGTCAAGGAATTCGCACTGATCGAGGACTGCAGCCACTTCGCTGCGTTCCGCCGGCCGGAACGGTTCCTCGGGCTGCTGCTGGCTTACGTACAGCCGGTGGTGGTCGCCGGCGAGTCAGCTGCCGTAGCAGCCATCTGACCGAGGTGCGGCCAGCTGTCCCGGGCCCGGCCTGGTGGGTATCGACCCGAGCACGGCCGAGACCTGCGGGACCCTGAGCCGGACGCACGTGATCCCGTCCCTCGGGGCCCGCAAGCTCCGTGACTTGAGCGCGGAGGACGTCGACCGCTGGCTTGCCGTCAAGGCGAAAACACTCAGCACCCGGACTCTCCAAGCTGGCTGTCCACTCCTGCCTGAACCGCTCGGTCAAGCGGGCCATGGCTCGGGACAAGGTGGAGCGCAACGTCGTCGCGTGGTGCTCGGTGCCCCAAGGGCAAGTCGGGCGGCCCTCCAGGCGCTCACCTTCGCCCAAGCCGAAGCCGTGCTCAAGGGTGCTGAGGGGACCTCGATGCACACCTACATCGTCGTCGCCCTGCTGACCGGAGCCCGTACCGAGGAGCTGCGGGCGCTCACCTGGGATCACGTCTTCCTGAAAGGCGTCCCGGAAGCCGATCCGCCGCAGCCTCCGCACATCGCGGTGTGGCGTTCGGTCCGGCGTGGCGGAGACACCAAGACCAGGAAGTCCCGGCGAACGCTCGCCCTGCCGGCGCGTTGCGTCGAAGCCCTCTGACAGCAATTCGAAGATCGAGGATGGGACCGGCTTGCCGCTGGCGAGAAGTGGGAGGAACACGGGCTCGTCTTCTCCTCGGCCGTGGGCAAGCCGCTCGACGCGGCCAACGTCCGCCGCGCCTTCCGCCAGGCGCTCAAGGGTGTCGACGGGATCGATGCCGACGAGTGGACGCCCCGGGAGCTCCGGCACAGCTTCGTGTCCCTGCTGTCCGACCGTGGTGTCCCGCTGGAAGTGATCTCCCGCCTGGTCGGCCATTCGGGGACGGCCGTGACGGAGGAGGTCTACCGGAAGCAGATCCGGCCCGTGATCCAGACCGGTGCCGTGGTCATGGACGGGATCTTCGGCGGCGATCCGCAGCGGTCGTAGACACGCGAGGAGCGGTAGTCACGCAGATAGACACGCAGACGAAAACAGGTGAGGCACCTAGCGATGTCGCTAGGTGCCTCACCTGGTGTTACGGCTGTCGGGGTGGCGGGATTTGAACCCACGACCTCTTCGTCCCGAACGAAGCGCGCTGCCAAGCTGCGCTACACCCCGATGTCGCTGCTCTGTTCTTCACGTCGCGGCGACATCGATTACTTTAGCCCACGCGCGCGCTGAGACGAAATCCGGTTTTCGCGGGGTCGCGGCGCAGGTCGGATGCGGTCCAGGCCGACGATCGCGAGGCCGAGGGCGTAGAAGGCCGCGCCGAGGACGACCGCGTTCGTGAGGACGGCGGGGTAGCCGTGGGCGGTGACGTCGACGAAGGGGTACGTGTAGCGGGTCGGGGTGCCGGGGGAGAGCAGGGCGCCGCGGATCAGGGCGAAGGCGAAGTAGAGGCCCGGGATCGCGAGCCACTGGGCGGCGTGGCGCCATCGGAGGGCGCCGGGGGCGGTGAGCAGCAGGAAGTCCAGGGCCGTGCCGATCGGGGTCACCGTGTGGAGGAGCTGGTTGGCGACGGCCTTGGCGCCGGTGAGCCGGGCGATCTCTGCGGCCTGGTTGAACGGGCTCGCCGGGTTGTCGAGGACCAGGTGGAAGACGAGGCCGACCACCGTGATGCAGAGCAGGACGCCGCCGGTCCACAGCGCGGGCAGCGGCGGGCGCCGGTTCCAGGCGCGGACGGCGCCCGCTCCGAGGGCCAGGGCGACCAGGATGTTGGACCAGATGGTGAAGAAGCTCAGGACGACGAGCACGTTCACGTGGACGCACTCGATGACCAGGCCCGTCGCGGCGGACAGGGCGATCACGCCGCGGAAGGCGGCGGCGTACGGCCTGCGGGCGGTGGGGAGCACGACGGAGGCCGGGACGGCGGACGCGCGGTTCGGCGTGAGCATGCCCCCCACCGTAGGAGGAGGGGGGCGGATCCGGCGCGCAGCGGCGGCTACCCGCGCGCCGTCAGGGTCAGCAGCGTGACCTCGGGCGGGCAGGCGAAGCGGACGGGGGTGAAGCGGTTGGTGCCGCAGCCCGCCGAGACGTGGAGGTACGAGGTCCGGTCCGCGACCGTGTGCGTGGAGAGCCCCTTCACCCGGTCGGTGTCCAGGTCGCAGTTGGTGACGAGCGCCCCGTAGAAGGGGATGCACAGCTGCCCGCCGTGGGTGTGCCCGGCGAGGATCAGCTCGTACCCGTCGGCCGTGAACGCGTCCAGCGAGCGCAGGTACGGGGCGTGGACCACGCCCACCGTGAAGTCGGCCCCGGTGTCGGGGCCGCCGGCGACCCGCTCGTACCGGTCGCGCTTGATGTGCGGGTCGTCGAGGCCGGTGAACGCGAGCTCCGCCTGCGGCAGCTTGAGCCGGCCGCGGGTGTTGGTGAGGTCCACCCAGCCCGCCGCGTCGAACGCGTCCCGCATCCCCTCCCAGGGGTTGTGGACGGCGCCGACGACCGGCTTGTTGCCGTTGAGGCCGTGCCGGCCCTGGACCTTCTCCATCAGATAGCGGCCGGGATTGCGGAGCGTGGGCCCGTAGTAGTCGTTGGAGCCGAAGACGTACACGCCCGGGAACTCCATCAGCGGGCCGAGCGCGTCGAGGACCTCCGGTACCGCGTTCGGGTCGGAGAGGTTGTCGCCGGTGTTGACGACGAAGTCCGGGCGGAGCCCCGCGAGGGACTGGAGCCAGGCCCGCTTCTTGCCCTGACCGCTCACCATGTGGATGTCGGAGACCTGCAGGACCCGCAGGTCGTCCATGCCGGGCGGGAGCACCGGGACCGTCACACGGCGGAGCCGGAAAGAGCGGGCCTCGAAGCCGGCCGCGTAGACGATTCCGGCGGCGGCCGTCGCCGTGAGGCCTGCCGTGATCTTCAGGGGGAGCCCGTACCGTGCGCGCATTCCCCCATCGTCGCAGACCCCGGAGGCCTAAATGCGCGGGCGGGTGGGGCGGCACACCTGCCACACTTGGCCTCATGACCACGCTCAAGGCGAAGCTCCAGGCCGACCTCAACGCCGCGATCCGGGAGCGCGACGAACTGCGCTCCTCGACCCTGCGGCTGACCATCACCGCGATCACCAAGGAGGAGGTCGCGGGCAAGACCAAGCGCGAACTCTCCGACGACGAGGTGCAGAAGGTGATCGCCAAGGAGGCGAAGAAGCGCCGCGAGGCCGCGGACGCCTTCGCCCAGGGCGGTCGCCCCGAGTCCGCCGAGCGGGAGAAGGCGGAGGGCGTCCTCCTCGACGCGTACCTGCCGAAGCAGCTCAGCGACGAGGAGATCGACGGGATCGTCGCGGCGGCCGTCGCGGAGGCCAAGGCGGCCGGCGCCGAGGGCCCGCGTGCCATGGGCGCCGTCATGAAGATCGTGAACCCGAAGGTGGCCGGCCAGGCCGACGGCGGCCGGGTCGCCGCCTCCGTGAAGAAGCTCCTCGCGGGCTGATTCGACCGGACCACAGCCGAGAGGGCGCCCCGCGGATGCGGGGCGCCCTCTCGGCGTGTACGGGGTAAGGGGACCGTCAGCGGTTTCCGCCGCGGCCGTTTCCGCCGCCCAGCATGTCCGGCGGGATCGTGATGCCGGGGAACGGGTTGGTCGGGGGCTTGGTGTCGCCCGGCTTGTTGTCGCCCGGCTTACGGGGCTTGTTCGGCTTGTTCGGACCCTCGTCCCCGTCCTCCTTGTCCTTGGGCTTCTCGGCCCGAGGTACGGAGATGGGGGCGAAGCCCGGCGTCTCGGAGGCGTCGAGGGCGCCCGTCATCGCGATCTTCCAGATGGGGCCGGGGAGGCAGCCACCACAGACCTTGGAGTAGTACTCCCCGCCGATGGTGATCCGGTACATCGGCTTCTGCTCGCCGACGTCGTCGCCGACCCAGACCGCGGTGGACAGATTCGGGGTGTAGCCGACGAACCAGGCGTCCTTGCGGTCGTTGGTCGTACCGGTCTTGCCCGCGTTGTCGCGGTCGCTCAGACCGGCCTTCGTACCGGTGCCGTCCTCGACGACGCCCTTCAGCATCTGGTTGATCAGGTCGGCGGTGCGCTCGCTCATCGCCCGTGTGCACGTGGTGTCCGGCACGTTGAGCTTGTCGCCGTTGGCGGCCTTGACCGACTCGATGGCGACCGGAGTGCAGTGCAGACCCCGGTTGGCGAAGGCGGCGTAGGCCGAGGCCATCGCCAGCGGGGTGCTGACCTGGCTGCCGAGGGTGAGCGCCGGCGTCACTTCGAGCGGCTTGCCGTCACCGCGGGCGTATCCCAGCTTCTGCGCCATCTGGGCGGTCTCGCAGAGTCCGGCCTGCTGCTCCAGGAGCACGAAGTAGGTGTTGATGGACTTGCCGAGCGCACCCGTCATGTCCCAGGAGCCGGCCTCGGACTCCAGCTCGTTCTGCAGCTCCCACTCCCTGTTGGCGCCGGGGGCGCCCTTGCAGTCGCGGAAGCCGCTCTCGTTCACCTTCATCTTCCACGGCGTGTCGTAGGACTGCGCGGGGCTGATGCCCTTCTCCAGCGCGGCGGCGGCGGTGAAGGGCTTGAAGGTCGAGCCGACCTGGAAGCCGTAGGTGCTGCCGCCCATCCGGTTGCTCACGGCGAGGTTGAGCGTCGTCTCGTGCTTCTTCTGGTCCAGGCCGTACGGGCGGGACTGGCCCATCGAGAGGATCTTGCCGGTGCCGGGCTGGACCTGCACGACCGAGGTGGCGACCGGGTCGTCCTTGTTGACCTTCGCGATCGCGGCCTCGTTGGCGGCGGCCTGCGCGCGCGGGTCCAGGGTGGTCTTGATGGTGAGACCGCCCAGGTTCCACAGCTTCTGGCGTTCCTCCGCCGTCTTGCCGAAGACCGGGTCCATGAGGATCGTCTTGCGGACGTAGTCGCAGAAGAAGCCGGCACCGTCGACGGCGGTGATGCAGCCGTTCCTCGGGGTCTTGACCTTCAGCTTGAGCGGGGCGGCCTTCGCCTTGTCGGCCTCGGCCTGGCTGATGTCCTTGACGTCGGCCATCCGCTGGAGGACCACGTTGCGGCGCTTGGTGGCTTCCTGGAGGTCGTTGATCGGGTCGTAGCGGCTCGGCGACTGGACGAGGCCGGCCATCATCGCCGCCTCGCCGAGGGTCAGGTCGGCGGCGTGCTTGGAGAAGTACCGCTGGGAGGCGGCCTCGATGCCGTACGCCTGCTGCCCGAAGAACGTGATGTTGAGGTAGTTCTCCAGGATCTTCTTCTTGCCCAGCTCCTCCTCGACCTGGATCGCGAATTTCAGCTCGCGGACCTTGCGGCCGATGGTCTGCTGGGTGGCCTGCGCGACCTTCTCGGGGTCGTCACCGGCCTCCTCGACGAAGACGTTCTTCACGTACTGCTGGGTGAGGGTGGACGCGCCCTGCGAGACCCCGCCCGACTGCGCGTTGCGGTTGATCGCGCGCAGCACACCCTTGAGGTCGATCGCCCCGTGCTCGTAGAAGCGGCCGTCCTCGATCGCGACGATCGCCTTCTGCATGTACGGGGAGATCTTGTCCAGCGGGACGACCTTCCGGTCCCGCGAGTACACGGTGGCGAGGAGGCCACCCTCGGAGTCGAGGATCGTGGTGCGCTGACTCAGCGGTGGGGTCTTCAGGTTGGAGGGGATCTCGTCGAACCCCTCGACAGTGCCCTTCGCGGCCAGACCGAGTGCGCCGGCCGCGGGCAGGGCGATGCCCGCCAGCACGGCTCCCGCGAGCACACTGACACCGAGGAACTTGGCGGCCTGCTGGGTCCCGGTCAGACCACCGCCGGAGCGCTTCTTTGCCATGGGGGGCAGCCTAATCCGTAGTGATGAGCGTTCCGTAGGAGCGGGGGCCTCTCGGAGCGTTCGAGTACCAGACCGTGACATCCGGGCCGCAGGCCGCGGGAGCCGGCTCCGTGGGGCGGCCGCGTGAGCTGGCTACGTTCCCATTCGCCGGACACGCGTATATGCCTTGGCCTAAGCTGCTCCCAACTGTCACAGCAGTGTGGTCTGGCATCAAGACCCGGGTGTGACTCCGGCATGAATTCCCCTGACCCCGAAGCATGGGGAGCTCGTGTCCGATTCCGGCTCATGCGTCACGCGGTGTCCGAAGTGACACCGTCAAGGAAGGGCGTATCCAGGCGATATGTCCGCTATCACACGCATGTCCTTCGATCACTCCCCTGGGTGATCTGACGCGCACGCATAGTCCGTTCGGGCCATCGAAGATTGGGCCCGAAGGGGGTGTTGCGCTGTGCCCACCTTCCGTAACGTCCCAACTGGCAGCGGTGAATATGCCGCTGCCGCCGTGGGGGAGCCTCGATTCGGGAGAGGACGGCGCCGGTATGGGCTGGGTAGCTGACTGGAGTGCGCAGGCGGCCTGCCGCACTACCGATCCGGATGAACTTTTCGTACAGGGAGCGGCACAGAACAGGGCAAAGGCGGTGTGCACCGGATGCCCGGTGCGGACCGAGTGCCTCGCCGACGCCCTCGACAACCGCGTGGAGTTCGGCGTGTGGGGCGGCATGACGGAGCGCGAGCGCCGCGCCCTGCTGCGCCGCAGGCCGACCGTCACCTCGTGGCGTCGGCTCCTTGAGACCGCGCGCACGGAGTACGAGCGGGGAGCGGGCCTGCTGCCCGTGGCGATCGAGGACGACGCGACGTACGAGGCGTACGCCGCGGTCGGGTAGCCGAGGGCTACCTGGGGTAGCCGAGCCCTATCGGCCGGCCGTGAGCCGGTCGCCGATGGCCCGCAGCCCGGCGAGGTCGTGCACATCGCCGGGCAGGGCCGCCACTTCTGTCACCGCCACCTCGGGGTGAAGCGCGGTGAAGCGGTCACGCGTGCGCTGCTCACGCGCGAGCACCCGCATGCGCTCGGCATGCAGGCGCAGAAGTCCCGCGGTGAGATGTCGTACGTCAGCGTCGTCCACGTCGTCTGCTTCTACGTCGTCTACGTCGCTTACGTCTGTTTCCTGTGCCGGTTCGGCTGTGGGGGCAGCCTCGGGTACGGGATGTGCTGCGGCGGCGGTGGCGAGATCGGACTGCTCGTGTGCGGTGGCCGGGGAGCCACTCCGGTCAGTCTTCCCGCCCCCCTGATCCACAATCCGCCCCTCGTCAAGATTTTCCGCCGCGGCCCGCGCCCGCTCGGCCGAAAGCCGGGCGGCGCCACTGCCGTGGACGCGATTGAGGACGAGACCGGCCAGCGGCATCCCCTCCGCGGCCAGCCGCTCGACGAAGTACGCGGCCTCGCGCAGCGCGTCCCGCTCCGGCGTGGCCACCACGAGGAAGGCCGTGCCCGGGGCCTGGAGCAGCTTGTACGTGGCGTCGGCGCGGGTCCGGAAACCCCCGAACATCGTGTCCATCGCCGCGACGAACGTCTGGACGTCCTTGAGGAACTGACCCCCCAGCAGCTTTCCGAGGGTCCCCGTCATCATCGACATGCCGACGTTCAGGAACTTCATCCCCGCCCGCCCGCCCACCTTCGCCGGCGCCATCAGCAGCTTGATGAACTTCCCGTCGAGGAACGACCCGAGCCGCTTCGGCGCGTCCAGGAAGTCCAGCGCGGACCGGGACGGGGGGGTGTCCACGACGATCAGGTCCCACTCGTCGCGCGCCCGGAGCTGGCCCAGCTTCTCCATCGCCATGTACTCCTGCGTGCCGGCGAATCCGGCCGACAGGGACTGGTAGAAGGGGTTCTCCAGGATCGCCCGCGCCCGGTCGGGCTCCGCGTGCGACTCGACGATCTCGTCGAAGGTCCGCTTCATGTCCAGCATCATCGCGTGGAGTTCGCCGCCGTCGGAGCCCTTGATTCCGTCGACCTTGCGCGGGGTGTTGTCGAGGGAGTCGATGCCCATCGACTGGGCGAGGCGGCGGGCCGGGTCGATGGTCAGGACGACGACCCGGCGCCCGCGCTCCGCCGCCCGTACGCCGAGCGCCGCCGCCGTGGTCGTCTTGCCGACCCCGCCCGCGCCGCAGCAGACGATGATGCGGGTGCCGAGGTCGTCGATCAGCGGGTCGAGATCCAGGACGGGAACGGCGTCGAGCCCGTGCGTCTCGGCGGCCGTGCCGCGACCGTCGGCGGCCGGGGCCGGGTTCGTGCCGCGACCGTCGGGGGACTTCTCCGTCACGCGCCCACCCCTTGCTTCCTCAGTTCCTTCGCCAGCCGGTAGAGCCCCGCGATGTCCGCCCCGTCCCCCAGGAAGGGGAGTTCGTACGAGGGGACGCCGATGTCGTCCAGGACCGCGCGCTGCGTCCGCTCCAGCTCCACCCGCCGGGCGTGCTCGGACGCCTGGTCGAGGAGCGGCTCGACCAGCGTCGTACCGCCCGCGACGCCCACGGAGGCCAGCGTCCTGGCGATCGCCTCCCGGTGGTCGCCGGAGGCGGCCCGTACCGCCGCCTCGTCCAGGACGTGCGGCCGGACCATGTTCACCACGACCCGCCCCACCGGCAGCTCGGCCGCGCGGAGCTCCGCGATGCCGTCCGCGGTCTCCTGGACCGGCATCTCCTCCAGGAGGGTCACCAAGTGCACTGCGGTCTCGGGGGACTTGAGGACTCGCATGACGGCCTGCGCCTGGTTGTGTATCGGGCCGATCCTCGCCAGGCCGGCCACCTCGTCGTTGACGTTGAGGAAGCGGGTGATGCGGCCGGTGGGTGGCGCGTCCATCACCACGTGGTCGTAGGTGTGGCCGCCGTGCTTCTCGCGCCGGCGGACCGCCTCGCACGCCTTGCCGGTCAGCAGGACGTCCCGTACACCCGGCGCTATCGTCGTCGCGAAGTCGATCGCGCCGAGCTTCTTCAGGGCCCGCCCCGCAGTGCCCAGTTTGTAGAACATCTGGAGGTAGTCGAGGAGCGCGCGCTCGGCGTCGATCGCCAGCGCGTACACCTCCCCGCCGCCCGGGGCGACGGCGATCTTGCGCTCCTCGTACGGAAGGGACTCCGTCTCGAAGAGCTGTGCGATGCCCTGTCTGCCTTCGACCTCGACGAGGAGGGTGCGCTTGCCCTCCGTCGCGAGGGCGAGCGCGAGGGCGGCGGCGACCGTCGTCTTACCGGTACCGCCCTTGCCGCTGACGACCTGGAGCCTGCTCACGCTGTCGAGCCTAACCACTGGCGGCGGCGCCCAATCAGGAGGCCGCCCCGGAGAAGCTCCCTAGGGGCAGCTTCAGGGCCGCTTCGGGGAACCGCCCCGCGGCAGCGGATACAGTCGGGCCCATGACCAAGTGGGAGTACGTCACGGTGCCGCTTCTGGTGCACGCGACCAAGCAGATTCTGGACACCTGGGGCGAGGACGGCTGGGAGCTCGTCCAGGTCGTGCCCGGGCCGAACAACCCCGAGCAGCTCGTGGCCTACCTGAAGCGGGCCAAGTCGTGAGCGGGGCCGTCGAGGCGAAGCTCGCCGAGCTCGGCCTGACCCTGCCGGCCGTCGTGCCGCCGCTGGCCGCCTACCAGCCGGCCGTGCAGTCGGGCGTGTACGTCTACACCTCGGGCCAGCTCCCGATCGTGGACGGCAAGCTCCAGCTGACCGGCAAGGTCGGCGGCGAGGTCACCGCCGACGAGGCCAAGCAGCTCGCGGCCACCTGCGCGCTGAACGCCCTCGCGGCCGTGAAGTCGGTCGCCGGTGACCTGGACCGGATCAAGCGGGTCGTGAAGGTCGTCGGCTTCGTCGCCTCCGCGCCCGACTTCACCGGCCAGCCGGGCGTCATCAACGGCGCCAGCGAGCTGCTCGGCGCGGTCCTCGGCGACAAGGGCGTCCACGCGCGCAGCGCCGTCGGCGTGACCGTGCTGCCGCTCGACGCCCCGGTCGAGGTCGAGGTCCAGGTGGAGCTGGTCGAGGCCTGAGCCTCCACCACCGCACGCGGGCGCGTACGCACGTACGTGACGAGAGCCGGTTCTTCTCGGACAGAAGAACCGGCTCTCGTGCATTCAAGTACTTGCGCATAGCATCCGGCCATGTCGAATGGTCAGTGGTACCCGCCCGAGTGGCCCGACCGCATCCGCGCCCTCGCCGCCGGTGAACTCACCCCGGTGACCCCCCGGCGCGCCGCCACCGTCCTGCTCCTGCGGGACGGGGACGCCGGTCCCGACGTCCACATGCTCCGCCGCCGCGCCTCGATGGCCTTCGCGGGCGGCGCGTACGCCTACCCCGGCGGTGGCGTCGACCCGCGCGACGAGCACCCGGTGCGCTGGGCGGGACCCTCCCTGGAGGCCTGGGCGGCCCGGCTCGGCCTCGACGACCCCGCACAGGCCCAGGCGGTGGTCTGCGCCGCCGTACGCGAGACGTACGAGGAGGCGGGCGTCCTGCTCGCCGGGGAGACCGAGGAAGCGGTCGTGGGCGACACGACCGGCGAGGAGTGGGAGCGGGACCGGGAGGCGCTCGTCGCCCGGGAGCTGTCCTTCGCCGACTTCCTGGACCGGCGCGGCCTCGTCGTGCGCTCCGACCTGCTCGGCGCCTGGGCCCGCTGGATCACGCCGGAGTTCGAGCAGCGCCGGTACGACACCTGGTTCTTCGTGGCCGCGCTGCCGGCCGGGCAGCGCACCCGGAACGCCTCCACGGAGGCCGACCGGACCGTCTGGATCCGCCCGGCGGAGGCCGCCGCCGGCTACGACCGGGGCGAGCTGACGATGATGCCGCCGACGATCTCGACCCTGCGCACCCTGGAGCCGTACGGAACGGCCGCCGAGGCCCTCGCGGGGGCCCGGGAGCAGAACATGGCCCCCGTGCTCGCGCAGGCGCGTCTGGACGGCGACGAGCTGGTCCTGAGCTGGCCGGGGCACGAGGAGTTCACCAAGATCATCCCGATGGGAGACGCGCGATGAGCGACGCCGCCGCCCTGCCCGGCCAGCCGCGCGGACTGGTGGTCTCCGGGCCCGCGACCGACCGCGCCGTGAACGTCCTCGCGCCGAACCCGTCCGCGATGACCCTCGACGGCACCAACACCTGGCTCCTCTCGGAGCCCGGCTCCGACCTCGCCGTCGTCGTCGACCCCGGCCCGCTCGACGAGTCCCATCTGCGCCATGTGATCGACACGGCGGAGAAGCTCGGCAAGCGGGTCGCGCTCACCCTGCTGACCCACGGCCACCCGGACCACGCGGAGGGGGCCGGGCTCTTCGCCGAGCTGACCGGGACGGCCGTACGGGCCCTCGACCCGGCGCTGCGGCTCGGCGACGAGGGGCTCGGCGCGGGGGACGTGGTGACCGTCGGCGGCCTGGAGCTGCGGGTGGTCCCGACGCCCGGCCACACCTCCGACTCGCTCTCCTTCCACCTGCCCGCCGACCGGGCGGTGCTGACGGGCGACACGATCCTGGGGCGCGGGACGACGATGGTGGCCCATCCGGACGGCCGCCTCGGCGACTACCTGGACTCGCTGCGGCGGCTGCGCTCGCTCACCGTCGACGACGGCGTGCACACGGTCCTGCCGGGCCACGGGCCGGTCCTGGAGGACGCGCAGGGGGCCGTGGAGTTCTATCTCGCGCACCGGGCGAACCGGCTCGCCCAGGTCGAGACGGCGGTCGAGAGCGGCCACCGGACGGCGGCGGAGGTCGTCGCCCATGTGTACGCGGACGTGGACCGGTCGCTGTGGCCGGCGGCCGAGCTGTCCGTACGGGCGCAGCTGGAGTACCTGAGGGAGCGGGGCCTGGTCTAGGCGGGGCTTGACCCAGGCGGGGACTTGGGCGGGTGCCCCGCTCGCAAGCCCGCTGAAGCCCGCTGACGTACCCCGGGAACCTCCGGGCCTTCCCCCGTGTCTTACGCTCCGCTTATATCTGGCCGTAGCTCTCGGGGGGAAGCCCGTGTTCGTCATCGCCATCCTGCTGGTCATAGCCGCAGTGGTGCTCTTTTTCGTCGGCCGAGCCAACGACTCCAAGGGGCTTAAGTTCGGCGCCCTCGGCGCGGTCCTGGCCGGCCTGTTCTCGCTCATCGTGAGCATGACGTACGTGATCAGCGCGTACGAGGTCGGTGTCCCGGTCGCCTTCGGCAAGGTCGGCTCGCCGATGACCTCGGGCATGCATGTGAAGTCGCCCTTCACCGACGTCACGACCTTCTCGACCCGCCCGGTCGACCTCAACCTCTCCGACAAGGACGTGGTCGAGGTCCGCTCCTCGCAGGGCGGCGTCATGTACGTCGAGGTGACGGTGAAGTGGGCCGTCGTCCCGACCAAGGCCGTGGAGCTCTACAAGCTCGCGGGCAGCGAGGACACCGTGCAGCAGCGGCTCGTCTACCCCGACAGCCGCGAGATCGTCCGTAACGTCTTCGCCCGCTACAGCAGCGAGCAGGGCTACGCCTCCGACCGCGAGAAGATCAACGCCGAGATCGGCACCCTGATCAAGGAGCGCCTGGCCCCGCGCGGCATCGACGTGACCACGGTCAACCTGCGCAACGTGAAGCCCTCGGACTCGCTCCAGGCCCAGATCGACCGGAAGATCCAGCAGCAGCAGGCCACCGAGCGCGCCACCGAGGCCGCCCGCACGGCCAAGGCCGAGGCCGACCGCCGCCGGATCGAGGCGGAGGGCATCGCCCGCGCCAACAAGATCCTCAACGACTCGCTGACGGACCGGGTCCTGATGAACCAGTGCATCGACGCGTTCAAGGAGGCCGCGGCGAAGAACCCGATCTACACCGTGCCCTGCGCGAACGGTTCCTCCGCCCCGGTGATCGTGGACGGCTCCAAGCGCTGATCCTCCCGAGACACGCGAAAGGCCGCCCCGGTCCGTATCGGCCGGGGCGGCCTTTTCACGTACGTACGCGCGGATGTACGCGCGGGTGCCTACCGCGAGCGCTTCGCGAGGCGCTCCACGTCCAGCAGGATCACGGCGCGGGCCTCCAGGCGCAGCCAGCCGCGCTGGGCGAAGTCGGCGAGCGCCTTGTTGACCGTCTCGCGGGAGGCGCCGACCAGCTGGGCCAGCTCCTCCTGGGTGAGGTCGTGGACGACGTGGATGCCCTCCTCCGACTGCACGCCGAAGCGGCGCGACAGGTCGAGGAGGGCGCGGGCGACACGGCCCGGGACGTCGGAGAAGACCAGGTCGGACATCTGGTCGTTGGTCTTGCGCAGCCGGCGGGCGACGGCGCGCAGCAGCGCGGTGGCCACCTCGGGGCGGGCGTTCAGCCAGGGCTGGAGGTCGCCGTGGCCCAGGCCGAGCAGCTTGACCTCGGTCAGCGCCGTCGCCGTCGCGGTGCGCGGGCCCGGGTCGAAGAGCGACAGCTCACCGATGAGCTCACCGGGGCCGAGCACGGCCAGCATGTTCTCCCGGCCGTCGGGGGAGGTGCGGTGCAGCTTCACCTTGCCCTCGGTGACCACGTACAGGCGGTCGCCGGGGTCGCCCTCGTGGAAGAGCGCGTCGCCACGGGCGAGCGTCGCCTCACTCATCGAGGCGCGCAGCTCGGCAGCCTGCTCGTCATCGAGCGCCGCGAAGAGCGGGGCGCGCCGCAGAACGTCGTCCACGAGTTCTCTCCATACTGTCGACCTGCTCAGGGACCTGCGTCCCATGATGCCGGACGTACAAAACAGTGCGATCAATCACAACAAGTTTGACGTACCGAGCCGCCGGTCCGTACGTCAGGGGCCCGATTGGGCTCTGATCGGCCACGCCCGGGGCGGATGTCGGTGGTGGCCCCTAGGCTGGCCGGGTGTCCAACTCGCCGGTGAGAGCGCAGGCCAAGGGGGCTGAAAGAGTGTCGGCCGAAGGTAATTCCGCTGTGGGCGAACGCGGCGTGTCGAAACGGGCGAAAGCCGCAAATCGGAAGCCGGTCGACCCGGCGAAGCCCGTCGGGCCCGCCAAGTCCGCCGAGGCGGCGAAGCCTGCCAAGCCCACGAAGCCCGCCAAGCCCGAGTCGCGGCTCGCGATGGTCCGCAGGGCCCGCAAGATCAACCGTGAGCTGGCCGAGGTCTTTCCGTACGCCCATCCGGAGCTCGACTTCCGCAACCCCTTCGAGCTGCTCGTCGCCACGGTCCTCTCGGCGCAGACCACCGACCTGCGGGTCAACCAGACCACCCCGGCCCTCTTCGCGAAGTACCCCACGCCCGAGGACCTCGCCGCCGCCGTGCCCGAGGAGGTCGAGGAGCTCATCCGCCCCACCGGCTTCTTCCGCGCCAAGACCAAGTCGATCATGGGGCTCGCCACCGCCCTCCGGGACGACTTCGGCGGCGAGGTCCCCGGCCGCCTCGACGACCTCGTCAAACTCCCGGGCGTCGGCCGCAAGACCGCCTTCGTCGTCCTCGGCAACGCCTTCGGGGTCCCCGGAATCACCGTCGACACCCACTTCATGCGGCTCGTCCGGCGCTGGAAGTGGACCGAGCAGGAGGACCCGGTGAAGATCGAGGCGGAGATCGCCGAGATCTTCCCGAAGAGCGAGTGGACGATGCTCTCGCACCGGGTGATCTTCCACGGCCGCCGGATCTGCCACGCCCGCAAGCCGGCCTGCGGCGCCTGCCCGATCACCCACCTCTGCCCCTCGTACGGCGAGGGCGAGACCGACCCCGAGAAGGCGAAGAAGCTGCTCAAGTACGAGATGGGTGGCTTCCCCGGCCAGCGGCTCGACCCGCCGCCCGGCTACCCGGGCCGCCCGGCGCCGCCGCTGGGCGCCGGAGGCTGAGTACGGTCCGTGAGCGTGGACCCACAGGGAACGAACCCGTACATCGATCGCGTTGTGAAACTCGGGGGTGCCAATGACGCGCACTGACGAAGAGATCCACGGGCCCGGCACCGGCGGGCTGCTCAGCAGGGACGGGCTGCCCGACTGGCTCGGTCCCGTCGACCGGGCCGCCCGCACGGTCGAGCCCGAGCAGCTGAGCCGCTTCCTGCCGCCCGAGAGCGGCGCCGGGCGCCAGTCCGCCGTCCTCGTCCTCTTCGGCGAGGGAGAGCGCGGTCCCGAGCTGCTGCTCATGGAGCGGGCCGGCAGCCTCCGCTCGCACGCCGGACAGCCCTCCTTCCCCGGCGGCGCCCTCGACCCCGAGGACGGCGACCCCGCGGACGGCGGGCTGCTGCGCGCCGCCCTGCGCGAGGCACGGGAGGAGACCGGACTCGACCCGGCGGGCGTCCAGCTCTTCGGCGTCCTTCCGCAGCTCTACATCCCGGTCAGCGGCTTCGTCGTCACCCCGGTCCTGGGCTGGTGGCGTAGGCCCAGCCCCGTCGGAGTCGTCGACCCCGGCGAGACCGCCAGGGTCTTCACCGTGCCCGTGGCGGATCTCACGGACCCCGCGAACCGGGTGACCACGGTCCACCCGAGCGGCCACCTGGGCCCCGCGTTCCTGGTCGCCTCCGCTGTGGTCTGGGGTTTTACGGCCGGGGTGATCGACCGGCTCCTGCACTTCTCCGGCTGGGAGCGCCCCTGGGACCGGTCCAAGCAGGTCCCGCTCGACTGGCGCTCATGACAGGCTGAACCCGGTGGACTGGCTGAACCCCGGCGGACCGGCTGATCCCCGGCGACCGGAAACGAATCTGCGAGGCAATTGACGGTGAACGTGCTGGACATCTTGTTGCTGCTCGCCGCCGTGTGGTTCGCGATCATCGGTTACCGCCAGGGCTTCGTGGTCGGCATCCTGTCGGTGATCGGCTTCCTCGGCGGCGGCCTCGTCGCCGTTCTGCTGCTGCCGATCCTCTGGGACCAGCTGACCGACCACAGCGAGGTCTCGACCACGGCGACGGTCGTCTTCGTGATGGTGGTGATCGTCTGTGCCTCCGTCGGCCAGGCCCTCACCACCCACCTCGGCAACAAGCTGCGCCGCCACATCACCTGGTCACCCGCCCGCGCCCTCGACGCCACCGGCGGCGCCCTGGTCAACGTCGTCGCGATGCTGCTCGTGGCCTGGCTGATCGGCTCCGGACTCGCCCGTACCACCATGCCCACCCTGGGCAAGGAGGTGCGGAACTCCAAGGTCCTGCTCGGGGTCGAGCAGGTGATGCCGGATCAGGCGTCGGGCTGGTTCGACGACTTCACGTCCACCCTGGCCCGCAGCGGCTTCCCGCCCGTCTTCAGCCCCTTCGCCAACGAGCCGATCACCCCGGTCACCCCGCCCGACCCGGCGCTCGCCGAGAGCCCGGTCGCGGCCCGCGCCCAGCGCTCGATCGTGAAGGTCGTCGGCACCGCGCAGAGCTGCGGCAAGGTCCTCGAAGGCACCGGATTCGTCTTCGCCGACCGCCGGATCATGACCAACGCCCACGTCGTCGGAGGCGTCGACGAGCCGACCGTCCAGATAGGCGGCGAGGGCAAGCTCTACGACGCCAAGGTCGTCCTCTACGACTGGCAGCGCGACATCGCCGTCCTGGACGTGCCGGACCTCAAGGCCACGCCGCTGACCTTCACCGAAGAGGACGCCCACAGCGGCGACGGCGCGATCGTCGCCGGATTCCCGGAGAACGGCTCGTACGACGTCCGCTCGGCGCGCGTGCGCGGCCGTATCAACGCGGACGGGCCCGACATCTACCGCCGGGGCGATGTGCGCAGGGACGTGTACTCGCTGTACACGACGGTCCGCCAGGGCAACTCCGGCGGCCCGCTCCTCACCGCGGAGGGCAAGGTGTACGGCGTGATCTTCGCCCGCTCCCTCGATGACCCGAACACCGGCTACGCCCTCACGGTCGACGAGATCCGCGAGGACATCGAGCTCGGCATGACCGCCGACCAGCAGGTCGACACCCAGGCCTGCGCTCTGTAGGCCCGGGCCCTCCAGGGCCCGGCCGGCGGATCAGGGTCGGACACTCCCTAGGGGGTGTCGCGGGGGTGTCGGAGCCGGGCCGAGACCCAGCGGGCCCGGCGGCGGAGGATGCGCGAGATCCCCACCCCCTGCGCGGCGTGCGCTCCGCCCGGGTCCGGCGGTCCGGACCCCTCGCGGGAGCCCGGCCCGGCGGCCGAGCGGCGGTTGCGTGCTGTCGTGTCACCGTAGTCGTGCGTCCAGCCCATACTTCGACGTCTGCCCGTGGCCCAAGGTCGGTAACCGCCCGGGGGCCCGCCAATCGGAGTATGCGCGGGGCACATGGCCGTTCGAAGGAAGTCTGTACGCCCCGGAGGGGGCAGAGGGACCGTCAGCCGTCGGACTCGCGGTCGCTCGGCGCTCGGGCCCGCGTCGCTCTCAGTGCTCGGGCCCGGGTCGTCAGCGGTCGGGCTCGGGGTCCTTCAGCCAGTTGACGAGCTCCGTCGAGAAGGCCACCGGGTCCTCCTCGTGCGGGAAGTGACCGAGGCCGTCGAAGAGCCGCCAGCGGTACGGCGCCTCCACGTACTCGCCCGAGCCCGCCGCGCTCCGGGTCCGCATCACCGGGTCGAGGGAGCCGTGCAGGTGCAGCGTCGGCACCCGCACCGGCCGCTTCATGCGCCGGTTGAACTGGATGCCGTCCGGACGGGCCAGGGAGCGGACCATCCAGCGGTACGGCTCGACCGAGCAGTGCGCCGTCGACGGGATCAGCATCGCCCGCCGGTACACCTCGATCGCCGCCTCCTCCGAGGGGCGGACGGGCTGCGGCCCCGACCAGTCCCGGATCAGCTCGCCCACGAGCTCCGCGTCGTCCGCGACGAGCTGACGCTCCGGCAGCCACGGCCGCTGGAAGCCCCAGATGTGCGAACCGGCCCGCGACTGGGCGAAGTCGGAGAGCATCGCCGAACGCCAGCGGCGCGGGTGCGGCATCGAGGAGACCACGAGCCGGCGCACCAGCTTGGGCCGCATCACGGCCGCCGTCCAGGCGAGATAGCCGCCCAGGTCGTGCCCGACGAGCGCCGCGTCCGGCTCGCCCAGGGAGCGGATGACACCGGTGACGTCGAGGGCCAGGTTGGCGGGGTCGTAACCCCGGGGGGTGCGGTCGCTGCCGCCGACCCCGCGCAGGTCCATCGCGACGGCCCGGAAACCGGCCTCGGCGAGGACGGGCAGCTGATGGCGCCAGGTCCACCAGAACTGCGGGAAACCGTGCAGGAGCAGCACCAGCGGGCCGTCGCCCATCTCGGCGATGTGGAAACGGGCGCCGTTGGCGGCCACGTCGCGATGGGTCCACGGCCCGTCCAGCCGGACGGGCCCGCCGTTGCTGCTCTCGGGGAGGGTCATACGGACGAGCGTGCCACAGCGGAGGACTGGTCCAGCGCCTTGTCCAGTGCCTTGGCCGCCTCCGGACGCGGGTGCGGCTTGACCGTGGAGAGCACGGCGGCCGTCTGCTTGGCCGAGGCGATGGACTTCTCCGGCGGCTTGACCTTCTTGAACTTGGCGTACGCGAGGAGCCCGAGCAGCCCCGCGACCAGCACGTTGAAGGCGAAGGACAGCAGGAAGCACCAGACGAGGTTCCAGCCCCCGTTTCCGTTGTGCCCGCCGGTCCAGGTGTTGATGGCGTACGCGAGCGCGAAGCTCAGCATCGGCAGCGAGAACAGCAGCACGACCGCGGCCGCGATGCCGGCCGCGCTTCCGATCACACCGCGCTTGACGTCCTGTCGGATCTCGGCCTTGGCCAGGGCGAGCTCGTCGTGCACCAGCGCGGACATCTCGGCGGTCGCCGAGGCGACCAGCTGACCGAGGCTGCGCTCGGCTCCGTCGTACGGGTCGCTCATCGCTGCTCCCTCTCCTCTTCTACAGTCCGACTCAGATCATGCCGGACGGTCGGCTCCGTCGCGCGGTGCCCCCGCCAGTTGGGCGCGCTCGCGGTGCTCGGCGGCCTTCTTCTCGTAGATCTCGGCCATCCGGAGGTGGTACGCCGGGTTGTCCTGCTCGTAGATGTCGGGGATGCCGTCGTGGTCGTCGTCGCGCTCCTCGTCGGAGACGAGGGCCTGGTACTTCCGTACCCGCAGCTTCAGCAGGACGGAGGCGAGGACGGCCGCGATGAGCGAGCCGATGAGGACCGCGGCCTTCACCTCGTCGGTCAGGACCTCGTCCCCTGCGAAGGCGAGCTCCCCGATGAGCAGCGAGACGGTGAAGCCGATGCCGGCGAGGGTGGCGACGGCGAAGACGTCCGGCCAGGCCAGGTCGGGGTTGAGTTCCGCCTTGGTGAAGCGGGCGGCGAGCCAGGTGCCGCCGAAGATGCCGATCGCCTTGCCGACGACGAGCCCGAGGACGACGCCGAGGGTGACGGGCTGGGTGAACACGTCGTGGATCGCGCCGCCGGAGATGCTCACCCCGGCGGAGAAGAGCGCGAACAGGGGCACGGCGAGGCCGGCCGAGATCGGGCGGACGAGGTGCTCGATGTGCTCGCCGGGGGAGTGCTTCTCGCCTTCCCGGGTGGTGCAGCGCAGCATCAGGCCCATGGCGACACCGGCGATGGTGGCGTGGACGCCGCTGTTGTACATCAGGCCCCAGACGACCAGGGCCAGCGGGACGTACACGTACCAGCCGCGGACCTCCTTGCGGAGGAGCACCCAGAAGAGGACGAGTCCGGCGACGGCGCCGCCGAGCGCGGCGAAGTTCAGGTCGCTGGTGAAGAAGATCGCGATGATCAGGATCGCGAAGAGGTCGTCGACGACGGCGAGGGTGAGCAGGAAGGCGCGCAGGGCGGAGGGCAGCGAGGTGCCGATGACGGCGAGGACGGCGAGCGCGAAGGCGATGTCGGTCGCGGTGGGGACGGCCCAGCCGTCCATGGAGCCGTTGCCGACGGCATTGACCAGGACGTAGACGAGGGCGGGCGCGGCCATGCCGCAGAGGGCGGCGATGACGGGGAGTGCGGCGGCCTTGGGGTCGCGCAGTTCGCCCGCGACGAGCTCGCGCTTGAGCTCGATGCCGGCGACGAAGAAGAAGACCGCGAGGAGGCCGTCGGCGGCCCAGTGCTGGATCGACAGGTCGAGGCCGAGGGCGGCGGGTCCTATGTGGAAGTCGCTGACGGTTTCGTAGCTGTCGCTCAGCGGGGTGTTGGCCCACACGAGGGCGGCGACGGCGGCGACGAGGAGCAGGATGCCGCCGACGGTCTCGGTGCGCAGCGCGTCGGCGATGTACTGCCGCTCGGGCAGCGAGAGACGGCCGAGGAACTTGCGGTTGGTGGGTGCGGGCGCGGCCACGTGGGGAAAACCTCCGGTCGGGTGGGCAGGACTGAGCACATGCCGACCAGACTTCCCGGCGCACCTAGGTTTTCTTGTCGCGTCGTTGACGCGGTCCTTACTTTACCTAACGAGCGTGGGGCGTGTCCGGCGAGATTCACTTTAGGGATGTTTGCGTCTTTCGTCCCTTCGGAAGAGGGCAAGCGGAACGCCCGCCCCGAGTGGACCGGGGCGGGCGTTCCGCGTCGTACGGGCCGGGCTCAGTCCTCGCTGGAGGCGGCCGGCAGCTGGGTCTGGATGAGCGACATGACCGAGGAGTCGGTCAGGGTCGTGACGTCGCCCAGCTCGCGGTTCTCCGCCACGTCGCGCAGCAGACGGCGCATGATCTTGCCCGAGCGGGTCTTCGGCAGCTCGGCCACCGGCAGGACCCGCTTCGGCTTGGCGATCGGGCCGAGGGTCGCGCCGACGTGGTTGCGCAGCTCGGCGACCAGGTTCTCGTCCTCGCTCGCCGTGCCGCGCAGGATCACGAAGGCGACGATGGCCTGACCGGTCGTCTCGTCGGCGGCGCCGACGACGGCCGCCTCGGCGACGGCCGGGTGCGAGACGAGGGCCGATTCGACCTCGGTGGTCGAGATGTTGTGACCGGAGACGAGCATGACGTCGTCGACCCGGCCGAGCAGCCAGATGTCGCCGTCCTCGTCCTTCTTGGCCCCGTCACCGGCGAAGTACTTGCCCTCGAAGCGGGACCAGTACGTGTCGATGTAGCGCTGGTCGTCGCCCCAGATGGTGCGGAGCATCGACGGCCACGGCTCGGTGAGGACCAGGTAGCCACCGCCGCCGTTCGGCACCTCGTTGGCCTCGTCGTCGACGACGGTCGCGGCGATGCCCGGCAGCGGGCGCTGGGCGGAGCCCGGCTTGGTCTCGGTGACGCCCGGCAGCGGCGAGATCATCATCGCGCCGGTCTCGGTCTGCCACCAGGTGTCCACGATCGGGGTCTTGTTCGCGCCGATGTGCTCGCGGTACCAGACCCAGGCCTCGGGGTTGATCGGCTCGCCGACCGAGCCGAGGACGCGGAGGCTGGACAGGTCGAACTTCGCGGGGATGTCGTCGCCCCACTTCATGAACGTGCGGATCGCGGTCGGCGCCGTGTAGAGGATCGTGACGCCGTACTTCTGCACGATCTCCCAGAACCGCCCCTGGTGCGGGGTGTCCGGGGTGCCCTCGTACATGACCTGCGTCGCGCCGTTGGCCAGCGGGCCGTAGACGATGTACGAGTGCCCGGTGACCCAGCCGATGTCGGCGGTGCACCAGTAGACGTCGCTCTCCGGCTTGAGGTCGAAGACGGCGTGGTGGGTGTACGCGGCCTGGGTGAGGTAGCCGCCGGAGGTGTGCAGGATGCCCTTCGGCTTCCCGGTGGTGCCGGAGGTGTAGAGGATGAAGAGCGGGTGCTCCGCCTCGAAGGCCTCCGGGGTGTGCTCGGCGGACTGGCGGGCGACGATGTCGTCCCACCACACGTCGCGGCCCTCGGTGAAGGCGGTCTCCTGGCCCGTACGGCGGACCACGAGCACGTGCTCGACCTGCGGGCACTTGGCGACGGCCTCGTCGATGGCCGGCTTGAGGGCGCTCGGCTTGCCACGGCGGTAGCCGCCGTCGGCGGTGACGACCAGCTTGGCGTCGGCGTCCTGGATGCGGGAGGCGACGGCGTCGGCCGAGAAGCCGCCGAAGACCACCGAGTGGGCGGCGCCGACGCGGGCGCAGGCCAGCATCGTGATGGCCGCCTCGGGGATCATCGGCAGGTAGACGGCGACGCGGTCGCCCTTCCGGACGCCCAGCTCGGTCAGGGCGTTGGCCGCCTTGGAGACCTCGTCCTTGAGCTCGGCGTAGGTGATCGAGCGGCTGTCGCCGGGCTCGCCCTCGAAGTGGATGGCGACCCGGTCGCCGTTCCCGGCCTCGACGTGCCGGTCGACGCAGTTGTACGCGACGTTCAGCTCACCGTCCGCGAACCACTTGGCGAACGGCGGGTTCGACCAGTCGAGGGTCTCGGTCGGCTCGGTGGCCCAGGTCAGGCGCTTGGCCTGCTCGGCCCAGAAGCCCAGCCTGTCCGCCTTGGCCTGCTCGTACGCCTCCGCCGTCACGTTGGCGTGCGCGGCCAGCTCGGCGGGCGGCGAAAATCGACGCTCTTCCCGAAGCAGATTGGCCAGGCTTTCGTTGCTCACGACATCTCCCTTTCCCAGGGCGTCCTCTGTGCGTATGTGTCCCGCGTCATAGCTCATCAGGCGGAGGCCCGGGTGACAAGAGCCTCCAGGCAATTGGTTTAGACCTGTGAGCCGTCCGACGTGCGGGGGCCCCTTCTTCCCGAGCGGTGGGAGAAGGGGCCACACAGTCTCACGGACGGGGGGAACGGAAGGTTCAGGACGCGCGGCCCTGTCTCGACGACGCCGGGTTTCAGGACGCGCGCGCCGTTTCAGGACGCGTGGGCCGCTTCCAACGGCTCCGTCGGCATGACCTGGGTGAAGACGTCGTCGAAGCTGTGCACCTCGTCCGTCCCGGAGAGCAGATACGCCTGCGCCTCGCCCACGTGGAAGTACACGCCGTGCAGCGTGAGCGTGCCCTCGGCGAGCCGCCGCGCCACCGGCTCGTACGCCCGCAGGTGTTCCAGCTGCTGGACCACGTTGGTCAGACAGAGCTGCTCGACCGCGTCGGCCGGAAGCCGCCCGGAGATCCGGGCCCAGGCGTGTCTCCGGCTGGCCATCCGCTCCAGGCTGGGCCGGCCGTGGCGCAGCCAGCGCCGGAGCGGGGTCGGCGGGTCGTCGGGGCCGGCGTTCAGAAGGGCCTGCATCGCACCGCAGCCGGAGTGGCCGCAGACGGTGATCGACTCGACCCGCAGCACGTCCACGGCGTACTCGATCGCCGCCGCCACCGAATCGTCGCCGCTCTCCTCGCCGGGGAGGGGGACGAGGTTGCCGACGTTGCGCACGGTGAAGAGGTCGCCCGGGCCGCTCGACGTGATCATGCTCGTGACCAGCCGGGAGTCGGCGCAGGTCAGGAAGAGCTGGGAGGGCGTCTGGCCCTCCCTCGCGAGCCGCGCCAGTTCGTCCCGCACGAGCGGGGCCGTGTTCCGCTGGAACTTGCCGATGCCGCTGGCCAGCTTCAGACCCGTCGTACGAGGGGTGTCGACGGCCTCCTCGGGCCGGTCGGCCGGCTGCTCGCCGCACTGGTGGTTGTGCCACGGGGTCCAGGGCCTGCAGCACGCGTGCGCGGCGGCGGCCGAGGCGGTCGCGGGGGCGGGCTCGGCGATACGGGCACCGGAGGGCCCGGTCGTCTCGACCGTGCCGCCGTGGGCGAGGTGCCCGGCTGTCCAGTCGCTCAGCGTCTCGTAGGCGGCGTGGTCCATGAAGGAGCCGTCCAGCTCGACCACCACATCGGAGCCGTGGGGCAGTTGGTGCAGGGCGCGGCTCAGCCGGGGGACGGCGAGGAAGGTCAACTGGCCCCGGACGTGCAGCAGGTGGCGCCCGTCCCGCTCCTCGCGGGTGATCCGGGTGCGGGTGAGCCGGTGCAGGGCGACCGCGATGGCCACGGCGATGCCGAGGGCGACGCCCTCCAGGATGCCGACGAGGACGACGCCGGACAGCGTCACCGCGTAGACGACGACCTCGCGGTGCCGGGTGACGGTACGGATGTGGGTGATGCTGACCATCTGGATGCCGACCACCATGACCAGGGCGGCGAGCGCGGGCAGCGGGATCAGGTCGAGTACGGGCACCAGCAGCAGGGCCGCGAGCACGATCCACAGGCCGTGCAGCATCGTGGAGGCGCGGCTCACCGCGCCCGCCGACACATTGGCGACGCTTCGGACGGCGACTCCGGCGACCGGCAGCCCGCCGAGCGCCCCGGAGACCACGTTGGCAGCGCCCTGACCTGCGAGTTCGCGGTCGAGGCCGGAGCGCGGGACGCCTCGGCCGCCGTCCGGGCGGGCGGCGATCAGCTTGTCGACCGCGACGGCGGAGAGCAGCGACTGCACGCTGGTGACCAGGGTGATCGTCAGCACCCCGGCTGCGATGCCGAGCACCGGGCCCTCGGGCAGGCCGGGCAGGGCGTGGCTGCTCCAGGAGGGCAGGTCGACATGCGGGACGGCGAGACCGGCGACCGCGGCCACCGCCGTCGCCCCGGTCACCGCGACCAGCGCGGCCGGGACCTTCCGTACGAGCTTCCCGGCCCGGCCGGGCAGCCGGGGCCAGCACAGGAGTACGGCCACGGTGAGGGCGCTGATGCCGAGCGCCGCCGGGTGGGTGTGCGCCAACTGGGCGGGCAGGCCGAGGACGTTGTCGACGGCGGAGCTCTGCGGGGTGCCGCCGAGCACGATGTGGAGCTGGGCGAGTGCGATGGTGACGCCGATGCCGGCCAGCATCCCGTGCACGATCGCGGGTGAGACGGCGAGTGCCGAGCGGGCCACCCGGAGGGCGGACAGGCCGAGCTGGACGAGCCCGGCGAGCACGGTGATGGCGCAGGTGGTGCGCCAGCCGTACAGCTGGATGAGCTCGGCGGTCACCACGGTGAGACCGGCGGCGGGGCCGCTCACCTGGAGCGGGGAGCCGCCGAACCGGCCGGCCACCAGACCGCCTGCGGCGGCGGCGACCAGGCCGGACTGGAGCGGGGCTCCCGTGGCGAGCGCGATGCCGAGCGAGAGCGGCAGCGCGATCAGGAAGACGGCGACGGAGGCGGACAGATCGGCGCCGGGGATGCGGAAGCGGCGCGGCGGCTCCGGCGGGCTGTGGGGCCGCTGGACTCGGGGCCGGTTGGTTGTGCGGGCAGGGGTGCAGAGGGTCATTCCCGTCTCCTCCGGGGCAGCGCGGTCGCGGTTCGTGCGGAACGAACGTGGGGGGCTCGCGGCCGTGGGTCACGGCGTGCAGCGGCGGGATTCCCGGCGGGATCCCGCGGGGCGAGGATCAACGCTCGGTAAATGGATCGTAATGGAGAGTAAAGTCTCCGGCATTATTTTCGGGGCAAACGGGGCAAAGATTCACCGGTTCCGGTGAAGGGTGAACGGATTGCCGCTTGTCGTTTCATCACCACGGTCGTCGCGGTGCGACGTTGACGCCGCCCGTACGGAACCGAGGAGAGGTGGGCGGATGACAGCCGCCGGGAGAAGGACCACTGCCCAGAGGAAGACGCTCGCCGCCGGCGCCCTCGTCGTCGCCCTGATCACCGGCCTCGCCGGCTGCTCGGGCTCCGACGGCGGCGCCACGAAGGGCGCGCAGGGCGGTGCGGGCACCAAGAAGGGACCGGCCGCCGCCCCGCCGAACGCGGTCCGCCTGATCGGCGACGGCTCCACGGCCTCCACCGGAGCCCAGCCCCACCAGCCCGTCTGGCAGCGCCTCAAGCCGGGCGAGACCCCGCCGCAGTTCGTCGTCTTCTCGTGGGACGGCGCCGGCGAGGACAGCCAGAAGCTCTTCTCCCACTTCCGCACGGTGGGCAAGAAGTACGACGCCACGATGACGTACTTCCTCAGCGGTGTGTACCTGCTGCCCGAGGAGAAGCGGGAGCTCTACGACCCGCCGCAGCACAGCGCGGGGCGCTCCGACATCGGCTTCAACGACACCGAGGGCATCCGTGCCACCGTCCGCGAACTGCGCGGGGCGTGGCAGGAGGGCAACGAGATCGGCACCCACTTCAACGGGCACTTCTGCGGGGCCGACGGCGGCGTCGGGACCTGGTCCGTCGAGGAGTGGAAGAGCGAGATCAAGCAGGCGAAGTCCTTCGTCAAGAACTGGAAGACCAACTCGGGCCTGCGCGCGGAGCAGCCGCTGCCCTTCGACTACGACAAGGAACTCGTCGGCGCCCGCACCCCCTGCCTCGAAGGCCGGAAGAACTTCGTCCAGGCGGCGGCGGAGTTGGGCTTCCGCTACGACACCAGCGGCGTCAACGACCAGATCTGGCCCAAGAAGGACCTGGGCCTGTGGGACCTGTCGCTCCAGCTCGTGCCGATGCCGGGCCGCGCCTTCCAGACGCTGTCCATGGACTACAACTTCCTGGTCAACCAGTCGCCGGGCACCACCCAGGGCGCGCCGTCCCAGCGCGAGTACTGGGGCAACCAGATGCGGGACGGCCTGGTGCAGGCCTTCGAGCGCTCCTACCGGGGCAACCGCGCGCCCCTCATCATCGGCAACCACTTCGAGTCCTGGAACGGTGGCACGTACATGCGGGCCGTCGAGGAGACCATCGCCACGGTCTGCGTGCAGAAGGACGTCAAGTGCGTCTCCTTCCGGCAGCTCGCCGACTGGCTCGACGCCCAGGACCCCGACGTCATCGCCAAGATGCGCACCCTGAAGGTCGGCGAGACCCCGGCGGCCGGCTGGAAGGCCTTCCTCGCCCCCCAGCCGGCGGCCCCGGCCGCCCCCGCCGGAGCCCCGGCGGCAGGCGCCAAGCAGGCCGAACGGCACTGAGCCTTCGGCCGGGCCGTCAGCCGAGCCTTACGGCCATCGGCTCGCCGAGAACGAAATCGGGGTCGACCTGGGCAGCCAGGTCGGCCCCCGTTTTGGCGTTGCCCCAGCTCTCCGCGTTGCGCAGGTGGAAGTGGACCATCTGGCGGGTGTAGCGGTCCCAGTCGCGGTCGGCGTACGAGTCGTCCGCCGCGTTCTGGAGGGCCTGGAGCGACATCCGGTTCTCCGCTTCCAGGAGCTCGAAGCGGGGCGGGCGGCCCTTCTCCATCGCGCGGACCCAGTCCGAGTGGCCGACCGTCACGAGCAGGTCGTCGCCGACCTCCGCGCGCAGGAAGTCGAGGTCGTCCTGGCCCTGCACCTTGTTGCCGACGACCTTGAGCGCGACACCGAAGTCCCGCGCGTACTCCTTGTACTGGCGGTAGACCGAGATGCCCTTGCGGGTCGGCTCGGCGACCAGGAAGGTCATGTCGAAGCGGGTGAAGAGGCCCGAGGCGAAGGAGTCCGAGCCGGCGGTCATGTCGACGACCACGTACTCGTCGGCGCCGTCGACCAGATGGTTCAGGCAGATCTCCACCGCTCCGACCTTGGAGTGGTAGCAGGAGACCCCGAGGTCCGACTCCGTGAAGGGGCCGGTCGCCATCAGGCGGATGTCGCCGTCGTCGAGCGGGACCGTCCGCGCGCAGGCCTCGTAGACCGGGTTCTCCTCGCGGACCCTCAGGAGCCGCGACCCCTCCCCGGGCGGTGTCGTCTTGATCATCGTGTCGGCGGAGGCGATCCGCGGGTTGCTGCCCCGCAGGTACTCCTTGATGAGCGGCAGGTGCGCGCCCATCGCGGGCAGCGCGGCGGCCTCCGCGTCCGGCAGGCCGAGCGCGGAGCCGAGGTGCTGGTTGATGTCGGCGTCGACGGCTACGACCGGGGCTTCGTTGGCGGCGAGGTGGCGGATGAAGAGCGAGGACAGCGTGGTCTTGCCGCTGCCGCCCTTCCCCACGAAAGCGATCTTCATGTTCACCTAGGGTAGTGGTATGAACGCGTTGCGTGGTCGAGATGCGTGAAGAAGACCACTCCATCGTGGGGCGGGCCCCCGGGGCGCGTAGCCTCCCTACTTATGAGTACGCACGCCTCTGACCCCCTGGCCGCACTCGGCTCCCTGCCGGGCGTCGCCGACGCGGTGGACTCCGTACGCAAGGCCGTCGACCGGGTCTACGGCCACCGCGTGATGCGGCGCCGCAGCAACGAGATCTCCTCCGAGGCGGCCCTGCGCGGCGCGCGCGGCTCGGCCGCCCTGTCCGGGGCCGACTGGGCCCTCGAAGAGGTTCGCCGACGCAGCGACTTCAGCGCCGACCCCGAGGCCCGCACGGTCGGTGCCGCCCTGCGGCTCGGCGCCGAGGCAGGACAGCTGCTCTCCATCTGGCGCCAGTCGCCGCTGCGGGTGCTCGCCCGGCTCCACCTGGTCGCCGCGGGCGACCCGGGTGAGTCGGTGGGGCGGCCCCGGCTGGACGGCGAGACGGTCGACGAACCACTGGTCACGGCTCCGGTGCCGTCGCCCGCCGAGGTCGCGGGCCGCCTCGACGGCCTGGCGGAACTGATCGTCGCCGGCGGCGAGGCCCCCGCGCTCGTGACGGCCGCCGTGGTCCACGGAGAGCTGCTCGCGCTGCGCCCCTTCACCTCGTACAACGGCCTGGTCGCGCGGGCGGCGGAGCGGATCGCGCTGATTGGCAGCGGTCTCGACCCCAAGGCGATCTGCCCGGCGGAGGTGGGGCACGCGGAGCAGGGACGGGCCGCGTACCTCGCCGCGTTCGAGGGATACCTGTCGGGGACCCCGGAGGGTGTGGGCGGCTGGATCGCGCACTGCGGGCGCTCGGTCGAGCTGGGCGTCCGGGAGTCGACGGCTGTCTGCGAGGCGCTGCAGCGCGGCGCGGCCTGAATCGCCGCGACTCGGTACGAACAAGCGCGAACCGGCCTGAATCGGCACGACTCGATACGGACATACGCGGCGCGGTCTGAATCGGCGCGGCAGGGTCTGAATCAGCGCGGCGCGGTCTGAATCGCGGCCTCGGGCAAACGAATCCGGGCCCCTCGCGGGGCCCGGAACGGGTTGCGGCGGCACCAGTTCTGGTACCGCCGCTGGCACGTCTACCCAGTTACCATGCGTCCTCGAATATGTGCCCATCAGGCCGGGAACTTTGCCCGTGGCCTGGTGCGGCTGGCCCGTAATCGACGGGTCGACGTCGCGTGGGTGCTCGGTTTCTGTGCTAGGTCCGTGGGGCCTTCATGCTCAACAGGTGATCCTCTCGGATGTCCTCGGTCTCGCGGGCCTGATTCCTTTCTACTCCTGTCGGGGTAGAAGCGAAAGTGCTGGCTCCACTTCTCTGCTCATTGCTCAAATTCGGGCAAAGTCATCCGCGAGCCGATGGGCGAGTGCGGCCTGCCGCCGCCGGGCGGCGTACCAGACGAGTCCTGCCCCGACGGCCGCCGCACCCACAGCCGCCGCGGCGACGAGCGTGGGGCGGGGTGGCATCCGGAATTCGGGCAGCCGCTGCTTGAGCCGAACGGGCTTCTCGAAGGCGAGAACTGGCCATTCCCGCGCCGCCGCCTCCCGGCGCAGCGCCCGGTCCGGGTTGACCGCGTACGGGTGGCCGACGGCCTCCAGCATGGGGATGTCGGTTGCCGAATCGCTGTACGCGTAGCAGCGGGCGAGGTCGTAGCCCTCCGACTTCGCGAGCTCCCGGACGGCCTCGGCCTTCGTCGGCCCGTAGGCGTAGTACTCCACCTCACCGGTGAAGCAGCCGTCCTCGCCGACCACCATCCGGGTGGCGACGACCCGGTCGGCTCCGAGCATCTCGCCGATCGGCTCGACGACCTCGGCGCCGGAGGTCGAGACGATCACGACGTCGCGGCCGGCGGCGTGGTGATCCTCGATCAGGGAGGCGGCCTCGTCGTAGATGATCGGGTCGATCAGGTCGTGAAGGGTCTCGGCGACGAGCTCCTTCACCTGGGCCACGTTCCAGCCTTTGCAGAGCGCGGAAAGATATTCGCGCATCCGCTCCATCTGGTCGTGATCGGCCCCACCTGCCAGGAAGACGAACTGGATGTACGCCGTCCGCAGGGCGGCGCGGCGGCTGATCAGTCCGCCCCGGTAGAAGGACTTGCTGAAGGTGAGCGTCGAGGACTTCGCAATGACCGTCTTGTCCAGGTCAAAGAAGGCGGCTGTGCGCGGCAAGGAGTGGTTTTCCACAAGCCTGAGCATAGGTGCCCGCCATTCGGCGTACGCTGGGGCGCGTGGGTTTGCCTGAGAAGGCTCTCGGGTACACCATGGAAGTCACGGATCGTTCGCGACCGTGCTAACCCGGTCCGGCTCCTCCCCCCCCGAGTCGGCCGGAAAGACGACCCCCGCTCTCCCCCCCGGCGGGGGTCGTCGCATGTCCGGAGCCGTTTCTGGCGCTGCGAGACATCGTCCGCTCCCTTTCTTCCGGCATCGGCCGCACATCGGCCGATGCTCTGCCGGGCCCTCGATTCATCACTCACAGTAACCGGCAGGCTGCGTTCCGGGCAGTCCCCCGAGGGGTGACGAAGATATTCACAGGGCTTCGGATATCCACAGTTTTTCGGCGACATCCCCAGGATTTTCGGTTCGGCCCCACGGTGATTCCTGTCGCGAAGTTCGCGAACGGCAGGAATCACGAGAGGGGTGAGCGCCATGGAGGCGTTCAGGACTTCCGGGGCCAGGGGTACCGCATGGGCCGAGGTGCCGAGGGGTGCGGACCTTGCGGTGCCGAGTGGGCCGGCGCGGGTTTCGGTGCCCGGCGGTCCCGAGCCGCACGGCGCCGAAGAGCCACGCCGAACGGGGCCGTTGATCGTCACCGAGGACCTCGGGCTGCTCGACGACCTCCTGCGGCTCTGCGCCGCGGCCGGCGTCGAGCCCGAGGTGCACCACCGGGTGCCGGAGCGGCGGGCGAGCTGGACCGACCCACCGCTCGTCCTGGTCGGCGACGACGTCGCCGCCCGCTGCCGGGGTGCGGCCCGCCGCCCGGGGACCGTCCTCGTAGGCCGTGACCACGACGATCCGGGGGTGTGGCGGCTGGCCGTCGAGATCGGCGCCGAGTGCGTGCTGCGGCTGCCGGACGCCGAAGGTCTCCTCGTCGACCGCATCGCCGACGCGGCCGAGGGCGTGGGCCGGCAGGCGCTGACCGTCGGGGTCGTCGGCGGCCGAGGGGGCGCGGGCGCCTCCACCCTGGCCTGTGGTCTCGCGCTGGCCGCCGCGCGGGCCGGGCGGCGCACCCTGCTCGTCGACGGCGACCCGCTGGGCGGGGGACTCGACGTGTTGCTCGGCGGAGAGCGCGAGGAGGGCAGACGCTGGCCCGACTTCGCCGCCTCGAAGGGCCGTCTGGCCGGCGGCGCCCTGGAGGAGTCCCTGCCGTCCGTGCGGGGAGTCCGGGTGCTCAGCTGGGGCAGGGAGCCGGCGGCGCCGGTGCCGCCCGAGGCCGTCCGGTCCGTGCTCGGTGCCGCCCGCCGCCGTGGCGGAGTCGTCGTGGTCGACCTGCCGCGCGCGGCCGACCCGGCGGCGGCCGAAGCGCTGGCGCAGCTGGACCTCGGACTGCTCGTCGTGCCCGGGGAGTTGAGGGCCGTCGTGGCGGCCCACCGGGTGGCCTCCACCCTGGCCATGGGCGTGCGTGATCTGCGGGCCGTGGTCCGCGGGCCGTACGCGGCTGGGCTCGACGAGCGATGGGTCGCCGACGCGCTGCGGCTGCCGCTGACAGGTGAACTCCCTTACGACCCGGGGATCGTGGCGGACCAGGACGCCGGGATGCCGCCCGGCGCCGAGCCCCGTGGTCCGCTCGGCCGGTTCTGCGACGCCTTCTGGATGCAGGCACTCGCCCCTGGTGGTGAGGCATGACCGGGGGCGCGGGTGGCGGCGGTGCGGGGCTGCTCGACGCCGTGCGGCAGCGGCTCGCGGCGAGCGGGTCCGAACCGACCCCGGCGCGGGTCGCGGCGGCGCTGCGGGCCCAGGGGCGGCTGCTCGGCGACGCGGAAGTGCTGGGTGCGGCGGAGGAGTTGAGATGCGAGCTGATCGGCACCGGACCGCTCGAACCGCTGCTCGCCGACCCCGACGTCACCGACGTCCTGGTCTCGGCACCGGACCGGGTGTGGGTGGACCGGGGCGCCGGTCTCGAACGGGCCCCGGTGGCCTTCGCCGACGCCGCCGCCGTCCGCAGGCTCGCCCAGCGGCTCGCGGCGGTGGCCGGACGCAGGCTCGACGACGCCCGGCCCTGGGTGGACGCGCGACTGCCCGACGGCACCCGGATGCACGCGGTGCTGCCACCGGTGGCGGTCGGCTCGACCTGTCTGTCGCTCCGGGTGGTGCGACCGCGTGCCTTCACCCTGGAGGAGCTGGCGGCGGCGGGCACGGTGCCGCCGGGCGGCACCCCGATCCTGCGCGCGCTGATCGACGCCCGGGTGTCGTACCTGGTCAGTGGCGGGACGGGGACGGGAAAGACCACGCTGCTCGCCTCGCTGCTAGGTCTGGTGGGGGAGCGGGAGCGGATCGTCCTCGCCGAGGACTCGGCGGAGCTGCGACCCGACCACCCGCACGTGGTGCGCCTGGAGGCGAGGCCTGCGAACCAGGAGGGCGCCGGGCTGGTGACCCTGCGGGACCTGGTCCGGCAGGCGCTGCGGATGCGGCCGGACCGACTGGTGGTCGGCGAGGTCCGGGGCGGTGAGGCGGTCGATCTGCTCGCCGCTCTCAACACCGGCCATGAAGGCGGCTCGGGCACGGTCCACGCCAACACCGCGGCGGACGTACCGGCGCGGCTCGAAGCCCTGGGGACGGCCGCGGGGCTCGACCGGGCGGCCCTGCACAGCCAGTTGGGGGCCGGCCTGTCGGTCGTACTGCACCTGGCGCGGGACCGGGAGGGGCGGCGGCGGATCGCCGAGGTGCACGTCCTTGAGCGGGACCGGGACGGCCTGGTGCGGACGGTTCCCGCGCTCCGGTGGGGCGCGTCCGGGTTCGTGCGGGAGCGGGGCTGGGAGCGGCTGAGCTCGCTGATCGGAGGGGGACCGTGATCACGACGGTGCTGTCCGCACGGGACGTGGCCCACGGGGCGTTGGCGGTCTGCACGGTTCTGGCGGTGTGGGAGGTGGTCGAGCGGCGACGCGTCGCGGGCAGGGCCCGGACGGTGCTCGGGGGTGGGGCTTCCGGTCTGCCCGGGCCCCCCGGCGGCCGTGTGGTGTGGCGGGAGGTGGCCGCGCGGTGGTGGGCCGTCGCGCGGGGGCGGCGGGCGTGGCTGTGTCTGCCGGTGGCGGGGGTTCTCGCGGTGCTCGGGGGGTCGCCGCTGCCCCTGGTGGCCGGGGCGGTCGCGGTGCCTGTGGTCGGACGGCGGCTGCGGGAGGCCGAGCGCCGGAAGGACCGCGAGGCGCGGGCCGAGCGGGTGGTGGCCCTGTGCGGGGCCGTCGTCGGGGAGCTGAGAGCCGGGTGGCAGCCCGCGCAGGCCCTGTCCTACGCGGCCTGCGGGACGGGCGCGCTGGGCGGGGAGGAGGCGGCGGTGCTCGCGGCGGCCCGGTTCGGCGGGGACGTGCCGGAGGCCCTGCGGAGAGCGGCCGCACAGGACGGAGCCGAGGGGCTCGCGGGCATGGCGGCCTGCTGGCAGGTGGCCGTGGACGGTGGCGCGGGCCTGGCCGCCGGACTCGACCGGCTCGAAGCGGCCCTGCGGGACCACCGCGAGCAGCGGGAGCGGTTGCGCGCCGAACTGGCCGGGGCCTGGGCGACGGTGGCGGTCCTCGCGGTGCTGCCGCTGGCCGGTGTCGCGCTCGGCGCGGCCCTCGGGGCGGATCCGTTGCGCGTGCTGCTGCACACACCGGCCGGCCTGGGCTGCCTCGTCGTGGGCGGGGCGCTGGAGGCGGCCGGGCTGTGGTGGGCCGCACGGATCGTACGAGGAGGGGAGCGGGCGTGATGGGGGACGTGCAGGTGGCCGCAGTGGGTGCCGCCGCGATCGTCTGGTGCGAGCAGGGAGTACGGGAGCTGGTGCGCGGGCGGAGGGCGCGCGGGACGCGGCGTCGCTTGAGAGGTCTGCTTCCGGCCCTGGCCCCGGCCCCGCGACCGCGAAGGTTCCGGTCCGGGCCGCCGCGGTGGATGGCGCACTGGGTCGCGCCGTTCGGGGCGGCCGGGCTCGGCTGGGTGCTGTTCGGGGTGTTCGGCGGCCTGTTGGCCGGCGCCCTTGTGGCCGCGGGGGTGCGGCGGGGAGCGGCCCGCCGGTCCGCCGCGCCGGTGGACGCGGACGACGCGGCACGTCATCTTCCGCTCGCCGCGGATCTGTTGGCGGCCTGCGCCTCGGCCGGAGCCGGGCCGGGGGAGGCGGCGGAGGCCGTCGGACGGTCCCTGGGCGGTCCGCTGGGCGAGCGGCTTACCCGTACGGCCGCCGAGCTGCGGCTCGGTGGCGAACCGGCCGAGGTGTGGCGGAGGTTCGGTGCGATACCGGGCGCCTCGGGCCTCGCGCGCTGCATGGAACGGGCCGGTTCCTCGGGGGCACCGGCGGCGGAGGCCGTCGCCCGACACGCGGCCGCGCTGCGGTCGGCCCGCGCCCGTGCGGCCGCGGCCAGGGCACGCAGGGCACAGGTGCTGATCAGCGCCCCCGTGGGGCTCTGCTTCCTGCCGGCCTTCCTGGCGGTGGGGGTGGCCCCGGTGGTCATCGGCCTGGCGACGGGACTCCTGGACGGATGAACGGCGTGACACGACGAGAAACACACGCAGGACGAGAACGACGAATCGAGGAGGTCGGCATGGCGGTCAAGGCGGCGATGGACGGTTGGTGGCGGGCGCGACGGGAGGCCGCGCGCCGCGACGCGGGGATGACCACGTCCGAGTACGCGGTGGGGACGATCGCGGCGGCGGGGTTCGCCGCGGTGCTGTACAAGATCGTGACCAGCGGGGCGGTCTCGGGAGCGCTGGAATCGGTGATCGGGAAGGCTCTCGATGCGCCGTTCTGAACGGGGTGACCGGGGTTTCGTGACCGTGGAGGCGGCGATGGTGCTGCCGGTCCTCGCCCTGTTCACGGTGACCCTGTTCTGGGCCCTGGCGGCGGCCGCGGCGCAGATCCGCTGCGTGGACGCGGCGCGGGCCGGGGCACGGATCGCGGCCCGTTCCGAGCCCGTGGCCTCCGCCGAGTCGGCCGCGCGGGCCGCCGCGCCCGAGGGCGCCCGGGTCTCGGTGACGCGGTCGGGGGAGCTGTGGCGGGTGACGGTGGAGGCCGCCGCCCCGGGCCCCCGGGGCATGGGGCTGACCCTGCGGGCGGCTGCGGCGGCCCTCGCGGAGGACACGGCGGCGTCCGGCGGCCCGGCACCGGGTGCCCCGGAGAACGGGGGCGCGCTGTGACGGCCTGCGCACGGTCCCGGGGCGGTCGTCGGGCGGCCCTCCGGAACGACCGGGGCGCGGCGACCGTGTGGGTGGCGTTCGCGGCCTGTGCGCTGAGTGTGGTGTTCGGGGCGGTGCTCGCGCTGGGACAGGCGGTGGCGGCCCGGCACCGTGCCGGTGGAGCCGCCGACCTGGCGGCGCTCGCCGCCGCCGACCGGGCGCTGTGGGGCGAGGCCGAGGCCTGTGCCGCCGCTTCCCGGGTGGCCGCCGCACAGGGCGCCGAGCTGGTGGGCTGCGCGGTGCGGGGCGAGCTCGCGGAAGTGACGGCCCGGGTCGTGCGCGGCCCCTACCGGCCGGAGATCAGGTCCCGGGCGGGGCCTGGGGAGGTACCTGCTCCGCCGACGGGTCCTCCGGAGGTACCTGCTCCACCGGCGGGGCTTCCGGGGGCACCTGCTCCGCCGTCGGGGGCGTCGGGGCCTCCGGGGCCTCCCTCAGGATTTCCGTGAGGAGGCGGACCGCGCCGCGCTTGTGCAGCGGGTCGTTGCCGTTGCCGCACTTCGGGGACTGGATGCAGGACGGGCAGCCCGCCTCGCACTCGCAGGAGGCGATGGCCTCCCGGGTGGCCGTCAGCCAGGCGCGGGCCGTATGGAAGGCGCGCTCGGCGAAGCCCGCGCCACCCGGATGGCCGTCGTACACGAAGACGGTGGGCAGCAGGGTGTCCGGGTGGAGCGGCACGGAGACGCCGCCGATGTCCCAGCGGTCGCAGGTGGCGAAGAGCGGCAGCATGCCGATGGAGGCGTGCTCGGCGGCGTGCAGGGCGCCCCCGAGGATCTCCGGGGTGATCCGGGCGGCGTCGAGCTGGTCCTCGGTGACCGTCCACCACACGGCTCGGGTGCGCAGGGTGCGGGGCGGCAGGTCGAGCTTGGTCTCGCCGAGCACCTCGCCCGTGATCAGGCGGCGGCGCAGGAAGGAGACGACCTGGTTGGTGACCTCGACGGAGCCGTAGCAGAGGCGCCCGGCTCCCCAGGGGATCTCGGTCTCGGTGTCCAGGACGGTGATGGAGGTGGTGTCGCGGGCGGTGGTGGAGTACGGCGGGACGGCCTCCTCCACGAGGGCCACGGAGTCCTTGAGGTCGAGCTCCCGGACCAGATAGGTGCGGCCCTGGTGGAGGTGGACGGCGCCCTCGTGGACGGCGGTGTGGGAGGCGGCCTCGTCGACGGTGCCGAGCAGCCGGCCCGTACCGGATTCCACGATCCGGACGGGGCTGCCGCCGCCGCCCCGGATGTCGGTCAGGTCGGCGGCCCGCTCGCGGCGGGTCCAGTACCAGCCGGTCGAGCGGCGGCGCAGCAGGCCCGCGCCCTCCAGCTGGGGCAGCAGGTCGGGGACGGCCGGGCCGAAGAGCGCCAGGTCCGGTTCGGTCAGCGGGAGCTCCGCGGCGGCGGCGCACAGATGGGGGGCGAGGACGTAGGGGTTGTCGGGGTCCAGGACCGTCGACTCGACCGGCTGGTCGAAGATCGCCTCCGGGTGGTGGACCAGGAAGGTGTCCAGCGGGTCGTCGCGGGCGATCAGGATCGCGAGGGCGCCCTCGCCCGAGCGGCCGGCCCGGCCCGCCTGCTGCCAGAGGGAGGCCCGGGTGCCCGGGTAGCCGGCGATCAGGACCGCGTCCAGGCCGGAGACGTCCACGCCCAGCTCCAGGGCGGTCGTGGCGGCCAGGCCGAGGAGCTCGCCGGAGTGCAGGGCCCGCTCCAGGGCCCGGCGCTCCTCGGGGAGGTAGCCGCCGCGGTAGGCGGCCACCCGGCGGGCCAGTGAGCGGTCGGTCTCGGCGAGGCGTTCCTGGGCGATCACCGAGATCAGTTCGGCGCCGCGCCGGGAGCGTACGAAGGCGACCGAGCGGACGCCCTGCCGGGTCAGGTCGGTCAGCAGGTCGGCGGTCTCGGCGGTGGCGGTGCGGCGCACGGGCGCGCCGCGCTCGCCGTGCAGCTCGGTCAGCGGCGGCTCCCACAGGGCGAAGACCAGCTCGCCGCGCGGGGAGGCGTCGTCGGAGACCTCGGTGACCGGCAGGCCGGTGAGCCGGCCGGCGGCGAGGGCGGGTTCCGCGGAGGTGGCGGAGGCGAGGAGGAAGACCGGCTCGGAGCCGTACCGGGCGCAGATCCGGCGCAGTCGCCGCAGCACCTGGGCGACGTGGGAGCCGAAGACGCCCCGGTAGGTGTGGCACTCGTCGATCACGACGTAGCGCAGGGAGCGCAGGAAGGAGGCCCACCTGGGGTGGGAGGGGAGTATGCCCCGGTGCAGCATGTCGGGGTTGGTCAGCACGTAGTTCGCGTACTGGCGGACCCACTCGCGTTCCTCGACAGGCGTGTCGCCGTCGTAGACGGCGGGGCGGATCCGGTTGCCGAGCGGGGCGGCCAGTTCCCGCACGGCGCGCCGCTGGTCGGCGGCGAGGGCCTTGGTGGGCGAGAGGTACAGGGCGGTGGTCCCGCGCCCGTTCGGGGCCTCCGAGCCGTCCAGGAGGGTGCTCAGGACCGGGGCGAGGTAGGCGAGCGACTTGCCCGAGGCGGTTCCGGTGGCGATCACCACGGATTCGCCGTCCAGGGCGTGCTCGGCGGCCTGTGCCTGGTGGGCCCAGGGGTGCTCGATCCCGGCCGACTGGACGGCCGCGATCACCTCCGGACGGATGCGGTGCGGCCAGACGGCATGACGACCCTCCCGGGCGGGCATGTGCTCCGTATGAGTGATGCGCGCGGCCCGGCTCTCGCCCGAGGAGAGCCGGTCGAGGACCATGCCGGGGGAGGGGCGACTGCCCGTGTCCCCGGCGGGGTGACGGGGGCGCTGATTCTTGGCCATCGACACCGAGTGTGTCACTGCCATGACGGACAATGCTTCCAAGGCGTCGTGCATGGCTGCTGGTAAGTGATTGAATGCCATCGCGGCTGGCGATCAGTTCCCTGACTCCGCCCGGGAGACCCAGTGGGGACGATCGTTCGATAGCAAGGTGCTGGAGGATCCGTGGACCTGTCCCTGTCGACTCGCAATGTGTCCGGCGCTGGTGGTGACCGTACGGTCGTCGAGGTCGGTGGCGAGATTGATGTGTATACCGCGCCCAAGCTGCGCGAGCAGTTGGTCGAGTTGGTGAACGACGGCAGCTACCACCTGGTTGTCGACATGGAGGGCGTGGACTTCCTCGACTCCACGGGCCTCGGTGTGCTCGTCGGCGGCCTGAAGCGCGTCCGCGCGCATGAGGGATCGCTGCGTCTGGTCTGCAACCAGGAGCGCATTCTCAAGATTTTCCGGATCACGGGTCTCACCAAGGTGTTCCCGATCCACACCTCGGTCGACGAGGCCGTCAACGCCGTCGACTGAGCCCAGGGGGTTCGTATGGCCACCGTTGAACTCCGCTTCAGCGCTCAGCCCGAGCACGTCCGCACGGCCCGTCTCGTGGCCGCTGCGGTCGCGCGCCGGGCCGGGGTGGACGAGGCTGTCCTCGACGAGGTGCGTCTCGCCGTGGGAGAGGCGTGTTCCCGTGCCGTCGGGCTGCACCGCAGCAACGACGTCACGACGCCCATCAGGGTCGTGCTGACCGAGGAGGAGAAGACGTTCTCCATCGAGGTCGGCGACGAGGTCCCGGGCGCGGGGGTGGCGGCGGCCGATGCTGCCGGTGTCCCCGGCGCGCGGGCAGCGGCCCCGGCCGAGGAATTCGACGACGCCGACGGTGAGGACGAGATGGGGCTCGCGGTGATCCGCGGGCTCGTCGACGACGTCGAGGTGAGCGCCGGCGAGGACGGCGGCACCATCCGGATGAGTTGGCCGGTGAGTTCGGCGGACGTCCTGTCCTGACCCGTACACGCACAGTTCCGAGCGCAACGAGAAGAGGCCCTGTCCTGCAGGGCCTCTTCTCGTTGCGCTGCAGTCGCGTTCTCGTTCCGCCGCAATCGTCCGCCCCCGAGACCCGACCCCTGATTGGTGCATCCGCGCGGGGGTTTCCGGCATCCCCGTACGTGCCGGTTTGTCTCCCTATGATCCGTCCCCATGTACCCCACTTCTCTCGCCGCGGCGGTGCTCACGAGCGGGAACCGGACGATCGTGTACGTCGTCGGGGCCGTCGCCCTCGCCGCGCTGGTCGTCGCGCGGCTCCTCGTCCGCCAGGTACTCAGGGCCGGTGAGGGAACCGAGAAGATGCGGGAGATCGCCGCAGCCGTGCAGGAGGGGGCCAACGCCTACCTCGCGCGACAGCTGCGGACCCTCGCCGTCTTCGCGGTCGTCGTGTTCTTCCTGCTGATGCTGCTGCCCGCGGACAACTGGTCACAGCGCGCCGGACGTTCCCTGTTCTTCCTGGTCGGGGCGTTGTTCTCGGCGGTCACCGGGTACATCGGCATGCGGCTCGCCGTACGCGCCAACGTGCGCGTCGCGGCGGCCGCCAGGGAGGCCACCCCGGCCAGGGGCGAACCCGAGAAGAACCTGACGGAGGTGGCGCACCGGGCCATGCGGATCGCGTTCCGCACGGGTGGGGTCGTCGGCATGTGCACCGTCGGCCTCGGCCTGCTCGGGGCCGCCTGTGTCGTCCTCGTCTACGCGGCCGACGCGCCCAAGGTCCTGGAGGGATTCGGGCTCGGCGCCGCGCTCATCGCCATGTTCATGCGCGTGGGCGGCGGGATCTTCACCAAGGCCGCCGACGTCGGCGCCGACCTGGTCGGCAAGGTCGAGCAGGGCATCCCCGAGGACGATCCGCGCAACGCGGCCACCATCGCCGACAACGTGGGCGACAACGTCGGCGACTGCGCGGGCATGGCGGCCGACCTCTTCGAGTCGTACGCCGTCACCCTGGTCGCCGCGCTCATCCTCGGCAAGGCGGCCTTCGGCGATCACGGCCTGGCGTTCCCCCTGATCGTGCCCGCGATCGGCGTGATCACCGCGGTGATCGGCATCTTCGCGGTCTCCCCCCGGCACGGCGACCGCGGCGGGATGACCGCGATCAACCGCGGCTTCCTCGTCTCGGCGGTGATCTCGCTCGCCGGTGTCGCCGTCGCCGCCTTCACGTATCTGCCCTCCTCCTACGCCGAGCTCCGGGGAGTCACCGAGCCGGGCATCCACGACCACGCCGGCGATCCCCGGGTCCTCGCCCTGGTCGCCGTCGCCCTCGGAATCGTCCTCGCCGCGCTCATCCAGCAGCTCACGGGCTACTTCACGGAGACGAGCCGGCGGCCGGTCAGGGACATCGGCAAGTCCTCGCTCACCGGCCCCGCGACCGTCGTCCTGGCGGGCGTGGCCCTCGGCATGGAGTCCGCCGTCTACACGGCGCTTCTGATCGGCCTCGCCGTGTACGGGGCGTTCCTGCTCGGCGGGGCCTCGATCATGCTCGCGCTGTTCGCGGTCGCCCTCGCCGGTACGGGCCTGCTCACCACCGTCGGCGTGATCGTCGCCATGGACACCTTCGGCCCGGTCGCCGACAACGCCCAGGGCATCGCGGAGATGTCCGGGGACGTCCAGGGCGCGGGCGCGCAGGTCCTCACCGACCTCGATGCCGTCGGCAACACGACGAAGGCCATCACCAAGGGCATCGCCATCGCCACCGCCGTACTCGCGGCCTCGGCGCTGTTCGGCTCGTACCGGGACGCCATCGCGACCTCCGTCGTCGAGGTCGGCGCGAGGGCGAACGAGCTGACGCTCTCGATGGACATCTCACAGCCCAACAACCTCTTCGGGCTGATCCTCGGCTCGGCGGTCGTCTTCCTGTTCTCGGGGCTCGCGATCAACGCCGTGTCGCGGTCGGCGGGATCGGTGGTGTACGAGGTGCGGCGGCAGTTCCGCGAGCACCCCGGGATCATGAACTACACCGAGAAGCCCGAGTACGGACGGGTCGTCGACATCTGTACCAAGGACGCGCTGCGTGAACTCGCCACGCCCGGGCTGCTCGCCGTGATGGCCCCGATCGCCGTCGGCTTCGCGCTGGGCGTCGGACCGCTCGGCTCGTACCTCGCGGGCGCGATCGGTACGGGCGCGCTGATGGCGGTCTTCCTCGCCAACTCCGGTGGTGCCTGGGACAACGCGAAGAAGCTGGTCGAGGACGGGAACCACGGCGGCAAGGGCAGCGAGGCGCACGAGGCGACCGTCATCGGGGACACCGTCGGCGACCCGTTCAAGGACACGGCGGGACCGGCGATCAACCCGCTCCTGAAAGTGATGAACCTGGTCGCGCTGCTCATCGCCCCGGCCGTGGTGCGGTTCAGTTACGGGGATGATGCCAGCGCCGGTCTGCGGACGGGGGTCGCGGTGTTCGCGCTCGTCGTCGTCATCGGCGCCGTGTGGGTCTCCAAGAGGCGTTCGGTGACGGTGTCCTGACGTGCCGTCCGTACCGGTCCCGCATGCCGGTGTCCGTACGCGCTTCCGTACGCGCCGCCGTTCGCGCTTCCGTACGTGGAGCCCGCACGTGGGTCCGTACGTGGTGTCCGTCTCATTTCCGGGCGCGTCGGGGGCGCGTGAGAGGTCTCTCCCTTGGGTCAAAAGACTGCAATACGGTCTGAATCCGTCGTACGAAAGGTGGAAGTAGCCCGTTCGGCGTGTATGTTCCGGGGCCGAGAGCCTTGGAAGGGACCGATCCGGTGAACAAGAAGCTTGCGGCCGCACTGTCCGGCGGCGCGGTACTCGTGCTCGCGCTGTCGGGTTGCAGCGACGACGAGGGCGACAAGGTGGGTGACTGGGCGAAGACGTTCTGCGACCAGGCCAAGCCCCAGATCCAGAAGCGGGCCGACGCCCACCAGATCATCATCTCGACGGCCGCCGACAGCAAGCCTGCCGAGATCCAGGCCGCCGACTCGAAGGCGTTCCAGGACATCGCCGACGCCGACCGGGCGCTGGCCAAGGCCGTCGAGGGCGCGGGCGCCCCGCCCGTCGAGAACGGCGAGAAGGTCCAGCAGGACGCGATCAAGGAACTCAACGCGACCGCGGTCGCGTACGAGGGGCTGAAGAAGCAGGTCGACGCGCTGGACCCGACGAACCAGCAGAAGTTCGCGGACGGCCTCCAGGGCGTCGCCGACGGCCTCACCAAGATCGAGAAGATGGACCAGAACGCCCTGTCCAAGCTGGAGGAGGGCGAGCTGGGCCAGGCGATGGCCAAGCAGCCCGGCTGCCAGAAGCCGACGGCCCCGACCCCGCCGAAGGCCTCCGGCTCGGCGTCCCCGGCGCCGGGTTCCACCGCCTCCGGCTCATCCGACAAGGCCTCGGCGAAGCCGGCCGACGCGACCGCGTCGGCCAAGACCGAGGAGTAGTCCCGCCGGGCGCCCCGCCCGGGCGCCTTGCCGGGGATCCCCGCCGGGGCATCCCGCCCGGACGGGCGCGATCACGCCCGGCATCACGGCCGGGGCATCCCGCCCGGACCCGGTGGCAGCGGCGATCAGCCGCGGGCCGCCGGGTCGACGGCTGTCCTCGGCCGGGTCCGCCGGTGCCCGTCGCCGGGTCGGCCGCCCGGTTGTCGGTGGCGGCGGTCACAATGGAACGGTGAGTACGACCAGCCTGCCTCCCCGCCTCCCGGTGCCCGCGCACGCCACCCGTCTGCGCGAGGCACTGCTCGCCGCGGACTTCACCGCCGACGGACTCCTCGACCGGCTCGGTGCCCCGGCCTACGCGGCGCTCGCGCGCAGCGAGACCGTGCCCGCGCTGCGCGCCACCCGCGGTGACTCCCCGCTGGAGACCCTCGTCCGGCTCTTCCTGCTCCAGCAGACCGTCGGGAGCGAGCGGGCCGCCGCCGCGCTCCCGCTCGACGAAGCCCTCGCCGACGGCTGGGTGGTCCGCGAGGACGACACCGTGTCCGCGACCGTCGACGTCCGGCCGTACGGCGGGACGGACGGCGAGGACTGGTTCATCGTCTCCGACCTCGGCTGCGCCGTCGGCGGAGCCGGCGGGAGCGGGAAGGAAGGCCGCCAGGCAGAGACAGCCGTCGTCCTCGGCGTCGGCGGTGCCTCCACCACCCTCGCCGGCATCACGGTCCGTACGCCGGTGTCCTCCGCGCTCGACCTCGGCACCGGCTCCGGCATCCAGGCCCTGCACGCCGCCCAGCACACCACCCTGGTCACCGCCACCGACCTCAACCCGCGCGCCCTGGACTTCACGCGGCTCACGCTCGCGCTCTCCGGCGCCCGGGAGGCCGAGCTGCTCACCGGCTCGCTCTTCGAGCCGGTCGACGGCGACACGTACGACCTGATCGTCTCCAACCCGCCGTTCGTGATCTCCCCCGGCGCCCGGCTCACCTACCGGGACGGCGGGATGGGCGGCGACGACCTGTGCCGCACGCTCGTGCAGCAGGCGGGCGAGCGGCTCAACGACGGCGGATACGCCCAGTTCCTCGCCAACTGGCAGCACGTCGAGGGCGAGGAGTGGCAGGACCGGCTGCGGTCCTGGGTGCCCGCGGGCTGCGACGCCTGGATCGTGCAGCGCGAGGTCCAGGACATCACCCAGTACGCGGAGCTGTGGCTGCGCGACAGCGGCGACCACCGCGGCGACCCGGACGCGTACCGGGAGGCGTACGGGCGCTGGCTCGACGAGTTCGAGGCCCGCAAGACGCGCGCGGTGGGCTTCGGCTGGATCACGATCCGTCGGAACGAGGCGGTGGCCGCCGGGACCGTCGAGCCGTCGATCCTCGTCGAGGAATGGCCGCACCCGGTCGAGCAGCCCCTCGGCCCCACCGTCCGCGCCCACTTCGAGCGCCAGGACTATCTGCGCGGCCACGACGACGCCGCCCTGCTCGCCGACCGGTTCGCGCTCGCGCCCGAGGTCGTGCAGGAGCAGGTCGGGCTCCCCGGCGCCGAGGACCCGGAGCACGTCGTGCTCCGGCAGAACCGGGGCATGCGCCGCGCGACCAAGGTCGACCACGTCGGCGCCGGGTTCGCCGGGGTCTGCGACGGCACCCTCAGCGCGGGGCGCATCCTCGACGCGATCGGGCAGCTGATGGGCGAGGACCCGGTGATACTGCGGGACCGCACCCCGCAGGCGATCCGGCTGCTCGTGGAGGAGGGCTTCCTGCTGCCCGTCCGGGACGAGGACGCCGACTCCGCCGGGGAGGTCGGCGGCGCTTGATACGGATCGAGCTGGACGAGGCCTCGCTGGGGGCGACCCGGATCGCGATCAGCCCGCTGCGGGACGCGTTCTGTTCGATGCACCTCGCCCTGCCGCACCGCCACCCCTCCTGGCCGTACCAGGAGTGGGTCGGGCAGGCGCGCGAGGTGTGGCGCGAGGACGACCGGCTCCGCCCGCTGTGGGACCTGTTCGTCGAGGGGCGGGGCGAGGTGTCCGACTTCCTGCTGCCCCGGCCGTTCGGCACGGTCAACGTCCACGAGGAGCTGGCCGCACTGCGGGCCACCGACCCGGAGTTCGTCCGCGCCCAGGTGGCCGTCTGCTATCCCGGCATGGCCGACGAGCCCTTCGTACAGCCCTATCTGAAGGACCCGGAGGCGGCCTGCGCGGCGCTCGCCGACGCGTACGCGGCCTACTGGGAGGGCGCGATCGAGCCGTACTGGCCGACGATGCGCCGGCTCGTCGAGGACGAAGTGCTCGTCCGGGCCAGGACGTTCGCGACCGAGGGCGTCGACGCGCTGTTCGCCGGCCTGGAGACCCGGGGACGGTGGCAGCCGCCCGTACTCGAACTGACCAAGCACATCGACGCGGAGTACGCGCCCGGCGAGCGGCGTCTCGTCCTCGTGCCGCTGGTCTTCGCCGAGGGCTGCCGGCTGTACTCGACGGACGACCCCGAGGTGTTCGCGCTCAGCTTCCAGGCCCGGGGCGCCGGCGCCCTGCGCGAACCGCCCGAGCCCGTCGCCGACGACCGGCTCGGGCTGATGCTCGGCCGCGGCCGGGCGGCGGTCCTGCGCGAGCTGGGCGGGCCGCTGACCACGGCAGGCCTCGCCGACCGCCTCGGCCTGGCGCCCAGCACGGTCTCCGAGCACCTGTCGGTGCTCGCGGAGGCCGGTGTCGTGACCCGCCACCGCGTCGGACGCGCGGTGTACTACCAGCTGACGGACACGGGCCGGTCCCTGCTCGCGCTGCTCGCCGGGGAGGGCGTCCTCAAGGCCGTGGCCTGACGATTCGGGTGGTCCCGAATCGATGGCCCGGCCCCCGCGTCGGCTCCTACCGTCCGGCGCATGCTCGCAATCGAGGCGGACGCGCTGCGCCGCACCTACACCAGCAGGACCGGGTGGCCGAAGTCCCGGCGGACCGAGACCGAGGCCGTGCGGGGGGTCACCTTCGAGGTGGCGCCGGGTGAACTGTTCGGCCTCCTCGGGCCGAACGGCGCCGGGAAGACCACCACCATCAAGATGCTCAACACCCTGCTCCTGCCGACCTCCGGCACGGCCCGGGTGTTCGGCCACGACGTGGCCCGCGACCCCGTCGCCGTACGCCGCCGGATCGGGTACGTCTTCGGCGGCGACCGGGGCCTGTACGACCGGCTCTCCGCGCTCGACAACCTCCGCTACTTCGCCGAGCTGTACGGCGTCCCCGCCCGCGAGCAGAAGCGGCGCATCGCCGAACTCCTCGATCTGGTCGGCCTCCTGGGCCGGGAGAAGGAGCGCGTCGAGGGCTACTCGCGCGGCATGCGGCAGCGCCTCCACATCGCCCGCGGTCTGCTCCACCGCCCCGACGTCCTCTTCCTCGACGAGCCGTCCATCGGCGTCGACCCCGTCGCCGCCCGCGACCTGCGCCGCACGGTCGCCGACCTGGCCGCCGCCGGGACGACCGTCCTGCTCACCACCCACTACATGGCCGAGGCGGACGAGCTCTGCGACCGGATCGCCGTCATCGCGGGCGGCCGGATCCGGGCCCTCGGCACCCCCGACAGCCTCAAGTCCCTCGTCAAGGAACGGGACGTGCTGGAGATCGAGGCGTACGGAGTCGACGAGGAGCGGCTGGACCGGCTGCGGCGGGTGCCGGGCGTGCGGGGCGTGTCCGCCGAGGACCGGGGCGCGCTGCAGACCGTGACCGTGCAGACCGGACGGGGGGCCGCCGAGCTGCACGGACCGGTCCTGGCCGCGCTCGACGGCATACGGATCGGGCGGGTCACGAGCCGCGAACCGTCCCTGGAGGACGCCTACATCGCGATCGTGGAGGAGACGGCGGGAAGCGCCGCGCCGGACGACGTGCTCCAGGCCGAGGGCGGCGCTCCCTCGGAGACGATGCCGGTATGAGCGCCGACAGCGCCCTCCTGAGGCGCGTCCCGCGACTGGTCGGCGTCGGGGTGCGGACCCACGTCTCGTACATGTCGCGCTCCCCGATCGAGATCACCTTCGCCGTCCTGGTCCCCCTCGTCTACGCGACCCTCGCCGTCTACCTGTTCCGCGCCGCCGGGGACCCCGACAGGCTGCTCACCGCCTCCGTCGGGGCCGGACTCATGGGCATCTGGGGCTCGGTGCTCTTCGGCTCCGGCGGCGCGGTGCAGAACCAGCGCTGGCTCGGCACCCTGGAGACCCTGGTCGTCGCGCCGACGCCGCTCGCGCTGGTTCTGCTCCCGATCACCCTCGCGACCGCCGTCATCGGCACGTACGCGATGGGCGCGACCGTCCTGTGGGGCGTCCTGCTCTTCGACGTGCCGCTCGACTTCGCGCACCCGCTGCTCTTCCTGGTCGCCGTCCCGGTGTGCGTCCTCGCGCTCGGCATGACCGGGCTCCTGCTCGCCGCCACCTTCGTCCTGCTGCGCAACGCCAACGCGCTCGCCAACCCGCTCGACACCCCCGTCTGGTTGCTGTCCGGGCTGCTCGTGCCCGTCACCGTGCTGCCCGCCTGGACCCACCCGGTCTCCTGGGCGCTGCCCACGACCTGGGGCGCGCGGGCCGTGCACGCGGCGACCTCCGGCGGGGACGTGCTCACGCCGCTGCTCGTCGCCGCCGCGCTCGGGGCCGGGTACGCCCTGGCCGCCGTCCTCGTCCTCGGGCGGGTGGAGCGCCGGGCGCGCGCCGCCGCCACCCTCGCCCTGACCTGATCCGACCTGAAAGGCCATCAGTGATGTTCCGTTTTCTCGGTACCGCGCGGCTCGTCGTCGTCGGCGGGGCGATTTCCTACCGGGCGCTGTTCAACTGGACGACCCCGCCGATGTTCATCGGAACGCTGCTGGTCGGGCCGCTTCTCCAGGTGTTCTTCTTCGTCTATCTGGGCAGGGAACTGGGGGTCGCCGACGACCGTTTCCACCTCGTCGGAAACGCCGTCCTCGCAGCTTCCGCCTCCTGCGTGTACGGCGGCACGATGGCGGTCGCCAACGAGCGCCGGTACGGCACGCTCGGCGCCGTCCTGCTCTCGCCCCGGCACCGGGTCCCGCTGTGGATCGGGCGAGCCCTCCCGTACGTGCTCAACGGGTTGTTCGTCAGCGCCTTCGTGCTCACCGTCGCCTCGCTCGTCCTGGGGCTGTCCGTGCCCGCCGGGGCGCTGCCCGGTCTCGGCCTGGTGCTGCTCGTCGCGGCCGGCGCCTGCTCGGCGTTCGGGCTCGCGCTCGGCGCGCTGGGGCTCCGCTTCCGTGACGTGTTCCTGGTGTCGAACGTGGCCAGTTCCGTACTGCTCCTGCTGACCGGCGCGGCCGTCCCCCGGGAGACGCTGCCGGAGTGGATGCGGGTCGCCGGTGACCTGCTGCCGCTCACGCACGCGGCGGCCGCGGCGCGCGGGCTGACCGCCGGGGGCGGTCTCGACGGAGCGCTGCTCGGGGCCGAGCTGGCCGTCGGCGCCGGATGGGGGCTGCTCGCCGTAGTCCTGCTCGGTCTCTTCGAGCGGGGCAGCCGGCGCCGGGCCACCCTCGACACGATGTGACGGAAGAAAAAGCGAGGTGAGGAGTGGGTCACTACCGGCCATCTTCGTGAAACCGTACGAGACGCTCCGCGTCGTTCACCCGGAATTCGCACCCATGACGCCCGGAGGTGCCAGCCTCGCCTGCGGGAGACCAACACCGCATGTGGACGGAACGGGGTACGGGCATGGAGAGCGGGCCGGCGATCTTCGCGGGGGCGGCGTTCACGCTGTTCGGAGGCGCGCTGCTGCTGTGGACCACCGTGCGGACACTGCACCGTGAGCCCGTCGCGTACGGGGTCGCCCCGCGCGCCGCGGTCGCGCTGACGAGCCTCTTCGGCGCCGGCTTCCTCCTCCTCGGCGTCTGGTGCTTCGGCAGGCTCTGAGACCTCTCCGGCACCCCCTGCGCACTCTCTCCGGCACCCCTCGCGCAGACGGCCCGCCCCGCCCGACCGGGAGTCCGGGCGGCAGGAATGCCAGGACTCGGGTTACCGTTCGAGTGGCCGTTGCGGGCTTTCGCCGTTTGACACGGGGGCGGGTTGTACCGTCACACTCCGCAGCGACGGGAGCGTCACCGTCCGTGCCGCTGCCGTGCGTGCCAGCGCCGTACGTGCCCAGAGAGTGTCGATCCGGAGAGAAGAGCGAAGTTGTCCCCGACCAGCGAAGCCGCACACGGCGGCCGCCGACTCGTCATCGTCGAGTCGCCTGCCAAGGCGAAGACGATCAAGGGCTACCTCGGCCCCGGCTACGTCGTCGAGGCGAGCGTCGGGCACATCCGAGACCTCCCCAGCGGCGCCGCCGAGGTGCCCGAGAAGTACACCGGTGAGGTGCGTCGCCTCGGAGTCGACGTCGAGCATGACTTCCAGCCCATCTATGTCGTCAACGCCGACAAGAAGGCGCAGGTCAGGAAGCTCAAGGAGCTCCTCGCCGAATCCGACGAGCTCTTCCTCGCCACCGATGAGGACCGCGAGGGCGAGGCCATCGCGTGGCACCTCCAGGAAGTCCTGAAGCCCAAGGTCCCGGTCCACCGGATGGTCTTCCACGAGATCACCAAGGACGCGATCCGCGAGGCCGTCGCCAACCCGCGCGAGCTGAACCAGCGCATGGTCGACGCCCAGGAGACCCGCCGCATCCTCGACCGGCTGTACGGCTACGAGGTCTCGCCGGTCCTGTGGAAGAAGGTCATGCCGAAGCTGTCGGCGGGCCGCGTCCAGTCGGTGGCCACCCGCCTCGTCGTCGAGCGGGAGCGCGAGCGCATCGCCTTCCGTTCCGCCGAGTACTGGGACCTCACCGGCACCTTCGCCACCGGCCGTTCCGGTGACGCCTCCGACCCGTCGCAGCTGGTCGCCCGCCTTGCCGCGGTCGACGGAAAGCGGGTCGCACAGGGTCGCGACTTCGGCGCCGACGGCCGGCTGAAGAGCGACAGCGTCCTCCACCTGGACGAGACGAACGCGCGGGCTCTGGCCGCCGCGCTCGCCGACACCGCGTTCGCGGTGCGCTCGGTCGAGTCGAAGCCGTACCGCCGCTCCCCGTACGCCCCCTTCCGCACCACCACCCTCCAGCAGGAGGCGAGCCGCAAGCTGGGCTTCGGTGCGAAGGCGACCATGCAGGTGGCCCAGAAGCTGTACGAGAACGGCTTCATCACCTACATGCGTACGGACTCCACGATCCTCTCCGACACCGCCGTCTCGGCGGCGCGGGCGCAGGTCACGCAGCTGTACGGCGCCGACTACCTGCCGGAGAAGCCGCGCGTCTACGCGGGCAAGGTCAAGAACGCGCAGGAGGCGCACGAGGCGATCCGTCCTTCGGGTGATCGTTTCCGCACTCCCGCGGAGACCGGTCTGACCGGCGACCAGTTCCGGCTGTACGAGCTGATCTGGAAGCGGACCGTCGCCTCCCAGATGAAGGACGCGACCGGAAACTCGGTCACCGTGAAGATCGGCGGCCGGGCCGCCGACGGCCGCGACGCCGAGTTCAGCGCGTCCGGCAAGACGATCACCTTCCACGGCTTCATGAAGGCGTACGTCGAAGGCGCCGACGACCCGAACGCGGAGCTCGACGACCGCGAGCGGCGCCTGCCGCAGGTCGCCGAGGGCGACGCGCTGACCGCCGACGAGATCACCGTCGACGGCCACGCGACCAAGCCGCCGGCCCGCTACACCGAGGCCTCGCTGGTCAAGGAGCTGGAAGAGCGCGAGATCGGCCGCCCGTCGACGTACGCGTCGATCATCGGCACGATCCTCGACCGCGGCTACGTCTTCAAGAAGGGCACGGCCCTCGTGCCGTCCTTCCTGAGCTTCGCCGTCGTCAACCTCCTGGAGACGCACTTCGGGCGCCTCGTCGACTACGACTTCACCGCCCGCATGGAGGACGACCTCGACCGCATCGCCCGCGGCGAGGCCAAGTCCGTGCCGTGGCTGAAGCGTTTCTACTTCGGTGAGACCGAGGGCGGTACGGCCGCCTCCGGCGGCGCCGCGGACGCCGGCAACGGCGACGGCGACCACCTCGGCGGCCTGAAGGAGCTCGTCACCGACCTCGGTGCGATCGACGCCCGCGAGATCTCCTCCTTCCCCGTCGGCAACGACATCGTGCTCCGCGTCGGCCGCTACGGCCCGTACGTCGAGCGCGGCGAGAAGGAGGCCGAGGGCCACCAGCGCGCCGACGTCCCCGAGGAGCTCGCGCCCGACGAGCTGACCGTCGAGCTCGCCGAGGAGCTGCTCGCCAAGCCGAGCGGCGACTTCGAGCTGGGCGCCGACCCGGTCAGCGGCAACCAGATCGTCGCGAAGGACGGCCGCTACGGCCCGTACGTCACGGAGATCCTGCCCGAGGGCACCCCGAAGACCGGCAAGAACGCGGTGAAGCCGCGCACGGCCTCCCTCTTCAAGTCGATGACCCTCGACACCGTCACCCTGGAGGACGCGCTCCGGCTGATGTCCCTGCCCAGGGTCGTCGGCGCGGACGCCGAGGGCGTCGAGATCACCGCGCAGAACGGCCGCTACGGCCCGTACCTGAAGAAGGGCACGGACTCGCGGTCGCTCACCGAGGAGGAGCAGCTCTTCACGATCACCCTCGAAGAGGCGCTCGCGATCTACGCCCAGCCCAAGCAGCGGGGCCGGGCCGCGGCCAAGCCGCCGCTGAAGGAGCTGGGCACCGACCCGGTCAGCGAGAAGCCCGTGGTCGTCAAGGACGGCCGCTTCGGCCCGTACGTGACGGACGGCGAGACCAACGCCACCCTGCGGACCGGCGACAGCGTGGAGGACATCACGCCGGAGCGCGGTTACGAGCTCCTCGCGGAGAAGCGGGCCAAGGCGCCGGCGAAGAAGGCCGCCAAGAAGGCCCCGGCCAAGAAGGCGACCACCGCGAAGAAGACGGCCACGAAGGCCGCGGCGAAGAAGACCACGACCGCTGCCAAGAAGACGGCCACGAAGAAGACGACGACGGCCAAGAAGACGACCGCCGCGAAGAAGACGGCGGCCGCGAAGCCGGAGTAGTCCTTCCGAGAGCGAGAAAGGTGGGGGTGGAGGCAGGTGCCTCCGCCCCCACCTTTCGTTCTTCCGTTCGTCCTGTCACAGGCTCGTCCGGATGTTCGGGCGGAGGCCGCGGGGAGCAATGCCGTCCGGATAGGGTGGACGGATGACGCGAGCAGAGCAGCCAGACCGCCTCGGCGATTCCGACGCCGCACTCGTCGCGGATTCCAGCGAGCGTGCCGTACGCGCCCTCTTGCGCCACCAGCCGCTGCGCAGGTTGTGGAGCGCCCAGCTCGTCGGCAGCACCGGTGACGCCCTCGCCCTGCTCGTCCTCGTCCTCCTCGGCCTCCAGGCCGCCGTCACCGAGGGCGCGCTCGGAGGGGGCGAACGGGGTGCCGCGCTCGCCGTGGCCGCCGTCGTCGGCGCCCGGCTGTTCGCCTCGGTCCTCTTCGGGGCCGTCCTCCTCGGACCGCTGACCGCGCTCACCGGCCCGGGCGGCGCACTCGACCGGCGCTGGACCATGATCGGCGCCGACGGCGTCCGGATCGTGCTGCTCGTCATCGCGCCCCTGTGGATCGACTGGACCCCCGGCAGCGCCCTCTGGTACCTGCTCGGCACCGTCTTCGTCACCGGCGCGGCCGAGCGGCTCTGGACGATCAGCCGCGAGGGCGCGGCGCCCGCGCTGCTGCCCGCCCCGCCGATCGAGGGCGGGGCCGTACGGCCGCTGCCCGACCACCTCGGCGCACTGCGGCGGCTCTCCCAGCGCACCGGCTTCCTCGCCGTGCCCGCCGCGGCAGCCGTGCTGCTCGTCGCCACCCTGGTCGGCAACCTGCTCGGCGCCGGAATCGACTGGTTCACGCTGCACCAGGCCGCCCTCGGCTCGTACGTCGCCGCCGGACTCTTCGCCGCCTCCGTCACCGTCCTCTACGCGATGACGCTGCCCGGCGGCGAGACGCCCCGGCCCCGCTCGCCGCTGGAGGGCCTGCGCCGGCCGGCCGCCGAGAAGGGCCGTACGGGAGCCCTCCAGCTCCTCGTCCTGACCTGCGCCACCGTCGCCGGGGCCATCGCCGCGGCCGCGTCCGTCGCCGTGCTCCACGCGTACGACCTGGGCGGTGGCCCCGTCACGTACGCGCTCCTGATCCTGGCGCTCAGCGGTGCCACCGCCGTCGGCATCCGCACCGCGAGCAAGGTGCTGCCCGTGCTGTCCCGGCGCCGGCTGCTCGCCCTCGTGACCGCCGTCACCGGGGTCGCGCTGATCGCGATGGGCCTGGTCCCGGACACGGCGACCGTGCTGTTCCTCTCCGTCCTCGCCGGATACGCGGCCGGAGTCGCCGCCAACACCGGCCACACCCTGGTCGACCAGGAGACCGAGGAGCCCCGCAGGGCCCGGACCACCGAGCACCTCCAGGCCACCGCCCGCGTCGGCATGGCCGTCGGCGCGCTCGCCGCGCCGCTGCTCGCCGCCGCGATCGGACCGCACCGCCTCGCCTCCGGCGACTTCGTCTTCGACCACGGCGGCGCCGCCTTCACGCTCGCCCTGATCGGCGCCCTGCTGCTGCCGGTCGCCGCGCTCGTCCTCGCGAAGACCGACGACCGGGCGGGCGTCCCGCTCCGCCGCGACCTGCGCGACGCGCTGCGCGGCTCCGACCCGGTGCAGTCGCCCTCCCCGACCGGCTTCTTCATCGCCCTGGAGGGCGGCGACGGCGCCGGCAAGTCCACCCAGGTCCAGGCGCTCGCCGAGTGGATCCGGGCCAAGGGCCACGAGGTCGTCGTCACCCGCGAACCCGGCGCCACCCCCATCGGCAAGCGCCTGCGCTCGATCCTCCTCGACGTGTCGTCGGCGGGGCTCTCCAACCGCGCCGAGGCCCTGCTGTACGCGGCCGACCGCGCCGAGCACGTCGACTCCCTGGTCCGGCCCGCCCTGGAGCGGGGCGCGATCGTCCTCTCCGACCGGTACATCGACTCGTCCGTGGCCTACCAGGGCGCCGGCCGTGACCTGTCCCCGACCGAGATCTCCCGCATCTCGCGCTGGGCGACCGACGGTCTCGTCCCGCACCTGACCGTCGTCCTCGACGTCTCCCCGGAGACCGCGAGGGAACGGTTCACCGAGGCGCCCGACCGCCTGGAGTCCGAGCCGCCGGAGTTCCACGCGCGCGTACGGGCCGGATTCCTCGCCCTCGCCGCCGCCGACCCCAGCCGCTACCTCGTCGTCGACGCCGGGCAGGAGCCCGAGGCCGTCACCACCGTCGTACGCCACCGGCTCGACCGGATGCTGCCGCTCTCCGAGGCCGAGGTGAAGGCCGTCGAGGAGGCCCGCCGCAAGGCCGAGGAAGAGGCGCGCAGGAAGGCGGAGGAGGAAGCCGCCCGCAAGGCCGAGGAGGAGCGCCTGGAGCGTGAGCGCCAGGAGCAGCTCGCCAAGCTCCGCGCCGAGGAGGAGGAGCGCAAGCGGCGCGAGGAGGAAGAGGCGCGCCGCCTGGAGGCCGAACGGCAGGCGGAGGAGGCCCGGCGCAAGGCCGAGGAGGCCCGGATCGCCGCCGAAGCCGCCGCCGAGGAGGAGCGCAGGCGCCTCGCGGCAGAGGAGAAGGCCCGTCTGGAAGAGGCGGAACGGCTCCGCAAGGAGGCCGAGGAAGAGGCCCGGCTGCGGGCCGAGGCGGAGGAGCGCCGCCTGGAGAAGCAGCGCAAGGCGGAGGAGGCGCTGCTCCGCGCCGAGGAGGCCCGCCGGATGGCCGAGGCCGCCGCTGCCGCCAAGGCGGCGGAGGAGACCGCGGCGAAGGCCGCGGCCGAGCAGATCGCTGCCGCCGCTGCCGCCAAGGCCGCGGCGGAGCGGGCCGCGGCCGAGCGCGCCGCCGCGGAGCTGGCCGCCGCTCAGCGGGCCGAGGCGGCGAAGGCCGCCCGGGAGCGGGCGGCTGCCGAGCGGAAGGCTGCCGAGGCCAAGGCCGCGACCGAGGCGAAGGCGGCTCGGGAGAAGGCCGCGGCGGTCGAACTCTCGGCGAACGAGATCACCCGGCCGACCCCGATCGTGAAGCCGGACCCGGTCGTGGCGCCGGACCCGCGGACCGACCCGCGGACGTCTGCCGCGCGGCAGGACCCGGAGCCGGACGCGCCGACCGTTTCGCCCGACGAGATCACCGTCGCCACGCCGATCGTGAAGATCGCGAAGCAGGACGAGACCGAGACGTCGGTCCTGCCCCGGATCAGCGAGACGCGGGGCGCCGACGAGACCGCCGTCCTGCCCGCCGTGAAGGGCACCAGGAAGGCTCCTGAAAACGCCGCCGAGTCGACCGCCGTGCTGCCTCCCGTACGGGACACCCCGGCGTCCGACCCGGCCGACCGGGTGCCGCAGGGCATCTTCCGTGACGCCCGGCCCGCCCCGCAGCAGCCGGACGGCGGGAACGACCGGACCCGCGAGCTGCCCCAGCTCGACGAGAACGGCCGGCCCCGCCGCCGCTCCGACTGGGCCGAGGAGACCCCGCTGGACGATCTGCCGACGCTCGCGGACGAGCTGTTCGGCCCGCACGACGACGAGGACGAGGGCCCCCGGCGCCGCCGCTGACCCGCTTCCTTCCCGTGAGGGGGTGGAGCTAGCTCCACCCCCTCACGGGAAGCCAGCCCCATACCGCTCTGACCTGTACTTTTCTAACGTTGTCGGTATGACGACGACTGCAGTGACGGACAGCCGTGGCGCCCGCACCACGGAGGCCGCGCTCGCCCTCGACGGGGTGGGCCGGACCTACGGGCGCGGGGCCCCCGCGCTCGACGGGGTGACTCTGGCCGTGCCGCGCGGCCGGTTCGTGGCCGTGATGGGCCGGTCGGGTTCCGGCAAGTCCACCCTGCTGCGGTGCGCGGCGGGACTCGAACGGCCGACGACCGGGACGGTACGGATCGGGGGCACCGACCTCGCCACGCTGAAGGCGGCCGGTCTCACCCGGCTCCGGCGGGACCGGATCGGCTTCGTCTTCCAGTCGCTGAACCTCGTCTCCGCCCTCGACGTGCGGGAGAACGTCACTCTGCCGCTCCTTCTCGCCGGAGCCCGTGAGGGCCGGGAACTCGACGCCCGCGCCCTCGCCGGTCTCGCGGCCGTCGGGCTCGCCGACCGTGCCGGGGACAGGCCGGAGAGCCTGTCCGGCGGCCAGCGCCAGCGGGTGGCCATCGCCCGCGCCCTGGTCAACGAACCCGAGGTCGTCTTCGCCGACGAGCCGACCGCCGCGCTCGACCCGGTCACGGCGGCCGGGGTCCTCGCCCTGCTGCGGCGCGCGGTCGACGAGCGGGGGACCACCGTCGTCCTCGTCACCCACGACCCGGTGGCGGCCGCCTGGACGGACGAGGCCGTGTTCCTCGACCGGGGCCGGCTCGTCGGACGCCTCGACCGTCCGGACGAGCCCGGGGTACGGGAGATGCTGGGCGCGCACGCCGACCACCCGTTCCGCCCCATGGCGGTGGCCCGATGAAGCCGCTCGCGAACCCGGCGGTCCGGCTGCTCGCCGCCCGCTCCCTGCGGGCGCACCGGAAGGCGTGGGCGGCCGTGTTCGCCGCCGTCGCCGTCACCTCCGCGCTGCTCGGCGCCCTGGCCCTCGCCGCAGGATCGGCCGGGCTCGGCCACGCGCGCGTGGAGCGGTACGCGGCCGCGCCCGTCGTCGTCGCCGGTGACCAGGAGGTCCGCTGGACGACGAAGCCGTGGGGGAGCGAGACGCAGACACAGACGGCCGGTCTGACCGAACGGGTACGGATCCCGAGTGCGACCGTCGACGTCGTCCGGTCGGTGCCGGGGGTCCGGGCCGCGGTGCCGGACCACACCTTCGTCGTACGGGAGCCCGGGGCGGGCGGTTCCCCGGACCGGCGGGTGTACACCGGGCGGTCCTGGGACGCGGCTCGGCTGGCCCCGTACCGGCTGACCGACGGACGCGAGCCGCGCGGGGCCGGAGAGGCCGTCATCGGCTCCGGTGCCGGGGCGCGGGTCGGGGACACCGTCGCCGGGCGGAAGGTCGTCGGCCTCGCCGAGGGGCCCGCAATGCTGTACGTCACGGCGGGCGAGGCGCGGAAGCTCGCCGGGCATCCGGGTTCCGTCGACGCCGTCGGAGTGCTCGCCGAACCCGGCGTGCCCGTGGACACCCTCCACGCGCGCGTACGGGCCGCCCTGGACCGGGCCGAACTCAAGGACACGGCCTCGGGGCAGCCGCTTCGGGCGCTCACCGGTGACGGCCGGGGCGGGGCCGAGTACCTCGCCGCTCCTCCCGCGCGCATGGAGCTCCTCCAGCTCCTCGCCGCCGTCTCCGGGACCGTCGTGCTCATCGCCGTCCTCGTGCTCGCCTCGCTCGTCGGGCAGGCGCTCCGACAGCGTGCCGCCGAGCGGGACCTGTTGCTCTCGGTCGGTGCGACACCCCGTCAGGTGCGGGCGGCCGCCGGCCGAGAGGTGACCCGGGTGGCGGGTCTCGCGGCGCTGCTCGGCGCGGCCGCGGCCGTACCGGTGTTCCTAGGACTGTGGTCGGCGCTGCGGGCCCGTACCGGAGTCGTACCGCAAGGCCTCGAACTTCCCTCCCCGCCGTGGCTGTTCGCCGCCACCCTCGTCGTCGCCGCGGTCGTGGTGGGGATCACCCGGCTCGTCGTCCTCTTCGCCGCCCGGCGCCCCAAGCGCGCGGGGAAGGGCGCCGTGCGGCGCGTCATCGGGCTCGTGCTGCTCCTGCTGGGCGTGGCGTCGGCCGGTACGGCCACGGTCCAGGGCGGTGCCGCGGCGGCCGCCGCCGCCGGGGCGGCCACGGTGACGCTGGTCGCCGGGTGCGCGGTGCTCGGGCCGTGGATCGCGGGGGCCGCGATGAAGGTCCTGGACCGGCCGTTCCGCCGGCTCGGCGGCGCGCCCGGACGGCTCACGGCCGCCGGTGCGAGCGCCCACTCCCGGCGCCTCGGGGCGGCGCTCGTGCCGGTCGTCCTCGTCACGGCCTTCGCGCTCGTGCAGCTCTCGGCCGGCACGACGATGGGCCGGGCCGCCGACCGGCAGGCGCGGGCCGCGACGACCGCCGACCTCGCGCTCTCCGGCACGACGGCGGAGCAGGTGCGGAAGCGGCCGGGAGTCGACGCGGCCACGGACGTGCTGCGTTCCACGGTCGTCCTGGCCCGCACCGAGGCCGGTGCGGCGCGCCTCGACCGGCTTCCGGTGCTCGGCGTGGACGCGGCGGGCCTCGCGGGCACGCTCGACCCAGGTGTCATCGCCGGCGACCTGACGGGGCTCGGGACCGGGACGGTCGCGGTCGGCGCGGACATGGCCAAGTCCCTGGACGTGAAGGTCGGTTCGTCGGTCGAGTTGCGTCTGGGCGACGGAGTCCGGAAGCGGCTGCGGGTGGTGGCGGTGTACGAACGCTCGCTCGCCCTCGGCGAGTTCCTCCTGCCGAAGGCCGAACTGGCCCCGCACATGAGCGATCCGTACCCCGCGCGCGTACTGGCGTCCACGGCGAAGGGCGAGCCCGCTTCCCCCGTCGTGCCCGAACAGGTGATGCCTCCCGGGGCCGAGCTGAACGGGATCGTCTCGGCCGCGATCGTCTCCGCGATCGGCGGGCTCACCCTCCTGTCCGTCCTCAGCACCCTCACCCTGATCGGCGCGGGACGGCGCGGCGAACTCCTCCTGCTCGGCCAGGTGGGCGCCTCGGCCGGTCAGCTGCGCCGGATGCTCGGCCTGGAGGCGGGCTTCCTGACCGTCGCGGGCCTGGTCATCGGGGTCGTGGTGGCCGCGCTGCCGCTGACCTCCTTCGCCTGGTCGCTCACGGGCGGACTGCCGTACCTGCCGCCCGAGCAGGCGGGACTGATCGCCGGCGCGGTGGTGGTCACGGTGGTGGCGGGCGTGTTCCTGCCCTCACGGCGGCAGCGGGCCTGACCCGGGCTTCGAGGAGGCGGATCGGTGCCTGAGACCGGGGCCGCTCAGGCTTCGAGGTAGGCGAGAACGGCGAGGACCCGGCGGTGGCCGCCGCTGTCGCCCGGCGGCAGGCCGAGCTTCTGGAAGACATTGCCGATGTGCTTGTGCACGGCCCGCTCGGTGACCACCATCGAGCGGGCGATCGTGCCGTTGTCGTGCCCCTGCGCCATCAGCTCCAGGACCTCGCGCTCGCGGGGCGTGAGGGAGTCCAGCGGGTCGTCGCGGCGGCGGGCGAGCAGCTCGGTGACGACCTCCGGGTCCAGGGCCGTACCACCGGAGGCGACCCGCTCCAGGGCGTCGAGGAACTCGTCCACCCGGCCCACCCGGTCCTTCAGGAGGTAGCCGACGCCCCGCGCGCCGCCGCCCAGGAGCTCGGCGGCGTACGTCTCCTCCACGTACTGGGAGAGCACGAGCACCGGCAGGTCCGGCAGCTCCTCGCGGGCCGCGAGCGCCGCCCGCAGCCCCTCGTCGCGGAAGCCCGGCGGCATCCGTACGTCCAGGACGGCCACGTCCGGGCGGTGCTCCAGGAGCAGCGGCAGGACCTCGGGGCCGGTGGCCGCGACGCCGGCCACCTCATGGCCGGACGAGGTCAGCAGCAGTACGAGGCCCTCCCTCAGGAGGGCGTTGTCCTCGGCGATCACCACACGCACGGCAGCTCCACTTCGATCACGGTCGGGCCCCCTTCGGGGCTGGTCAGTCGTACGGTGCCGTCGAGTGCGGCGACCCGGCGGCGCATGCCCACGAGCCCTGAGCCGCCGCTCTCGCCGGCCTCGGCGCCGCCGCGGCCCTCGTCCGCCACGCGCGCGTGGAGAGCGGTCGGCTCGCGCGTGAGGGCGACGGAGGCGCGGGTGGCGCCGCTGTGCTTGGCGGCGTTGGTGAGGGCCTCGGCGACCACGAAGTAGGCGGCGGCCTCGACGGCTGCGGGGGCGCGGGGGGCGTCGAGGTGCTCCGGCCGGTCGCCCGGGGTGTGGTCGGCCAGACCCGTCACGGTCACCTGCACCTCCAGGCCGCTGCTCGCGGCGAGGGCCCGCACCGCCCCGGTCAGGCCCCGGTCGGTGAGGATCGGCGGGTGGATGCCCCGCACCACGTGCCGCAGCTCGGCCAGCGCCTCCTCGGCCTGTGTCTGTGCGTCGTCGAGGAGCTTCCGTGCGGTCGCGGGATCGGAGTCGTACGCCCGCTTGGCCAGTCCGATCCGCATGGACAGCGCCACGAGGTGGGCCTGCGCACCGTCGTGCAGATCGCGTTCGATCCGGCGCAGCTCGGCGCCGTGCGCGGCGATCGCGCCCGCCCGGGTGGCCGTCAGCTGCTCGACACGGGCGGCGAGCGCGGCGGCCCGGGTGGCCGCGGGGGTCGGCGTGAGCAGGGTGCGCGACCACTCGGCCCCCAGGTCGGCCAGCCGGCCGATCAGCGGCAGGGCCACCGGCCGCCGTCCCGCGAGCCCGGTCACCACGCCGTCGACCAACAGCGCGGGCAGCCACAGCACCAGCGAGGCGTACCAGAGCGCCAGGCCGTAGAGGAACTGTGCGCCCGCCCAGATCAGGTCCTGTCCGGTGGCGGGGTCGGTGACGGCGGTGCGCACGCGCGCGGGGAGGGGGCCTTCGAGCGGCAGGTACGCCTCCGGGACGGGCGTCCCGGTCCAGGCGGCGGTCCGGCTCCGCTCCCAGCCGGCGAGGCGGCGCAGCAGCAGCACGCTCTCGGGGAGCACGCCCGCGCCGATGACCGTGGCGGTGAGGAAGGCCGTGAAGAGGGCGACGCCCGCCATCAGGCAGCAGAGGATCGCGATCGCCGCTCCGCGCAGGAGGTGGAGCGACGCCCGGCCGGAGTCCTTGATCGCGTCGCGCATTCCGACAGGTTATGCGGGAGGCCCCGGGGGCGCGGTGGTGCAGGCACCACCATGGGGCCGGGGGCGGGCACCGCTGTGCCGGGAAGCCGGGGCGACGAAGATCGAATCCGTACCGACCCATCCCCTTCGCTTCCCCCTTCGCCCCCCGACCCACGGAGATCCCCATGCGTTTCCTGCTCTGGCTGCTGCTCACCGCGAGCGTCCTCGGCAACGTGTTCGTCAGCACCTTCGCCGACCTGAGCGCCGCCGCCCACGTCACGGCGAGCGTCGGCACGGGCGCGGTGCTGCTCGGCTCGGCGGTCGGCCTGTGGCTGACCCGCCCCTCCGCCGAGGCCTGAACCGGCGTACGGGTCCCCCTCCCCGGGCCGCGGGCCGAGGCCTGAACGGCGTACGGCTCCTCCTTCCCCCCCCCGCCGGGGCCCGAACCGGCGTACGGGTCCCATGGCGGACCGCCGTGGTGCCTCCCCGTGCCCGGCCGGTGATGTCAGCGGACTGCCCCACAATGGAGGGCGTACCTGAGGAGGGGCAGACATGGCCGTATGGGACGACCTGGTCGGACAGACGAAGGTCGAGGAGCAGCTCGCCGCGGCCGCGCGGGACGCCGACGCGCTCGTGACCGCCCATGCCGCCGGAGGACCCGACCCCGAGGCCTCGAAGATGACCCACGCCTGGCTCTTCACCGGCCCGCCGGGGTCCGGGCGGGCGACCGCGGCGCGGGCGTTCGCCGCCGCGCTGCAGTGCGTGAGCCCCGACCGGGCCCTGGGCGGGGCGCCGGGCTGCGGCTTCTGCGACGGCTGCCACACGACTCTCGTCGGCACTCACGCGGACGTGGAGATCGTCCGGACGGACCTCTTGTCGATCGGTGTGAAGGAGACCCGCGCACTGGTCCGGCGCGCCCAGCTCTCGCCGGCGGGCGGCCGGTGGCAGGTCATCGTCCTGGAGGACGCCGACCGGCTCACCGAGGGCGCGGGCAACGTCCTCCTGAAGGCCGTCGAGGAGCCCGCCCCGCGCACGGTCTGGCTGCTCTGCGCGCCCTCCCTGGAGGACGTGCTGCCCACGATCCGTTCCCGCTGCCGGCACCTGACCCTGCGCACCCCGCCCGTGGAGGCGGTCGCCGACGTGCTCGTCCGGCGCGACGGCATCGACCCGGAGGCGGCGTACGTCGCCGCCCGCGCCACCCAGGGGCACATCGACCGGGCCCGGCGGCTCGCCACCGACGAGCGGGCCCGCGCGCGCCGGGCCGTCGTCCTCAAGCTGCCGTTGCGGGTCGAGGACATCGGCGGCTGCCTCAAGGCGGCGCAGGAGCTGGTGGACGCGGCGGCCGAGGACGCCAAGCAGGTCGCGGAGGAGGTCGACGTCAAGGAGACCGAGGACCTGAAGGCGGCCCTCGGCGCGGCGCAGGGCGGGCGGATGCCGCGCGGCACGGCCGGGGCGATGAAGGAGCTGGAGGAGCGCCAGAAGCGCCGCAGAACGCGTACGCAGCGCGACAGCCTGGACCTCGCCCTCACCGACCTCACCGGCTTCTACCGCGATGTCCTGGCGCTCCAGCTGCGCTCGCGCACGGCCCTCGCCAACACCGACGTACGGGACGCGCTGGAGCGGATCGCCCGGGACACCAGCCCGGAGCGCACCCTCCGCCGCATCGAGGCGGTCCTGGCATGCCGGGAGGCCCTCGACCGGAACGTGGCTCCGCTGCTCGCGGTGGAGGCGATGACGATGGCGCTGCGGGACTGACGAGGGGACGGCCCTTGCCGGCGATTGGACACGGTCCGTACCGGTCCGGATACGCTCCGGGAATGGACTCCAGGCGCTTGCTCCGTACGTCCGCCACGGCCCTCGCGGCCGCCGGGCTGATCCTCTCCGGCTGCTCGGGCGGCAGCGACGCGGCGGCGTCCCGCACCACAGCGGCAGCGCCGGCCCCTTCGGCCCCTTCCGCCGCGGCGTCCTTCTCGCCCGAGGTCCTGAAGACGTACTACTCCCAGAAGCTGAAGTGGCGCGACTGCGGCGTCACGGGCTTCGAGTGCGCGACCCTGCGTGCCCCGCTGGACTACGCGAAGCCGGACGGGGAGCAGATCGAGCTGGCCGTCTCCAGGGTCCGGGCGACCGGACCCGGCAAGCGGCTCGGTTCGCTCCTGGTCAACCCGGGAGGCCCCGGCGGCTCCGCCGTCGGCTACCTCCAGGGGTACGCGGGCATCGGCTACCCGGCACCCGTCCGCGCCCGCTACGACATGGTGGCCGTCGACCCGCGCGGAGTCGCGCGCAGCGAGCCGGTGGAGTGCCTGACGGGCCCGCAGATGGACACGTTCACACAGGTCGACCAGACCCCCGACGACGCCGCGGAGGTCAACGCGCTGAGCGCCGCCTTCAAGAAGTTCTCGACCGGCTGCGCGAAGAAGTCGGGGACGATCCTGCCGCACGTCTCCACGGTCGAGACGGCCCGCGACATGGACATCCTGCGGGCGGTGCTCGGCGACGAGAAGCTCAGCTACGTGGGGGCGTCGTACGGCACGTTCCTCGGCGCCACGTACGCCGAGCTGTTCCCGGACCGGGTCGGCCGCCTCGTCCTCGACGGGGCGATGGACCCGTCGCTGCCGGCGATCGACCTCAACCGCGACCAGACCGGCGGCTTCGAGACCGCGTTCCGGGCCTTCGCCGCCGACTGCGTCCAGAAACCGGACTGCCCCCTCGGCACCGAGTCGGTCCCGGCGGCCGGTGAGGCGCTGAAGAAGTTCTTCCGTGAGGTGGACGCCGAGCCCGTGCCCACCGGCGAGAGCCGGGAGCTCGGCGAGTCCCTCGCCACCACGGGCGTGATCGCGGCGATGTACGACGAGGGCGCCTGGCCCCAGCTGCGCGAGGCCCTCACCCAGGCGATCGGCGGCGACGGCTCCGGCCTCCTCGTCCTGGCCGACAGCTACTACGAGCGCGAGGCGGACGGCACGTACGCCAACCTCATGTTCGCCAACGCGGCCGTGAACTGCCTGGACCTGCCGCCCGCCTACGCGAGCCCCGCCGACGTGCCGAAGGCCGTCCCGTCCTTCGAGAAGGCCTCTCCGATCTTCGGCAGGGGCCTCGCCTGGGCGGCCCTCAACTGCACCTCCTGGCCGACCCCGCCCACCGGCACCCCCCACCGCATCACCGCCGAGGGCGCCGCCCCGATCCTGGTCGTCGGCACCACCCGCGACCCGGCCACCCCGTACAAGTGGGCCCAGTCCCTGGCCGGCCAGCTCTCCTCCGGCACCCTCCTCACCTACGAGGGCGACGGCCACACCGCGTACGGCCGGGGCAGCGACTGCATCGACTCGGCGATCAACACCTACCTCCTGGAAGGCACCCCTCCGACCGAAGGAAAGCGCTGCTCATAGGCCCTCTCCGGGGGTGGTCGGAGCACCCCGCGAAACTGTGTAGACTTGGCGTCGCTGCTGCACCCACCATGGGTTCGGACGGCGCGCCGCCTTAGCTCAGTTGGCCAGAGCAACGCACTCGTAATGCGTAGGTCTCGGGTTCGAATCCCGAAGGCGGCTCGGAATTACCCCAGGACTCACTCGCCGTGACCTGGGGTTTTTTCATTTCTCCTGCCCGCCGTCGTGCGCTGCGGTCTGCATGAAGTCTCTGAGCAGTCGTACGAGTTCGTCCGGCCGGTCCTCGGGGACCAGGGTGCGACTGCCCTCGATCTCGGCGAGGCGGCCTCGTGGCAACAGCTCGGCCAGGCGTGGGCCGTGCTCGCGGGGCATCAGCCTGTCCTGTGCGGCCCAGGCGATGAGTACGGGTCTGTCGAAGGAGCGCATCTGCTCGGACCATGCGAGCAACCGGGCTTTGGGTGGGGTGGAGACCAGGTACTTGGCCAGGTCGCGGCGGATGTCGGGGTCCGTGCGGGCGGGCCGGAACCAGGCGTCCATGATCGTGTCGGGGACCGGGTGTTCGGTCATGGCGCCCCAGCCGTTCGGCACCCGCCGTACCGGGCGCAGCCGCAGGAGGTTCATCAGCAGGGCCAGGCCGCCGGGGACCGATGCGGCCCGGACCAGGGACCGGCCGGGCTTGCCCGGCGGGTAGTTGTCGAATGCCTCGCAGGCGACGAGGGCGAGCCGGGCGATGCGCGCCGTGCGGCCTTCGGACAGCAGCAGCTGCGCTCCGCCCCAGTCGTTGAGCACCAGCGTCACCTCGTCCAGCCCGAGCCGGTCGAGGAACTCCCCGACCAGGAGCGCCTGTCCGCGCAGCGACAGGTCCGCGTCCGGATGCATCGGCTTGCGGTGGCTGCCCAGCGGCAGCGTGGGCAGTACGCATCGGTAGGTGCCGCGCAGGTCGGGGACGACCTTGCGCCACACCGTGTGGTCCATCAGTACGCCGTGCAGGAACACCAGGACGGGACCGTCGCCGCCGGTGTCTTCGTAGGCGATGGTTCCGGACGACAGTTCGACCTCGGGCATTGCCTTGCCTCTCCTCGTGTCGTACGTCGGACAGCCGGCCGTTCGTTTCACTCGTTCGCGTATCGAGGCCCGGTCTGCGTGTTCCCAACAACTACCACAGCTGTGGCACCACGGGCAGGGTGGTTAAGGGGGGAGGGTGAAGCAGGGCTGCTAGATTCACCACACCTGTGGTGTTTGAACGGGGATGGTCAGGCCGATCCGGTCGGGGCCAGAGCGATCGACGGGGCAGGGAAGGGATGGGTGGCGTGGCGGAGAACGCGAACCGGCGCAACCTGCTGCGGGATGCGGCTCTCGAAGTGCTGGCCGCCGAGGGCAGTCGCGGCCTGACCCATCGAGCGGTCGACAGCGCGGCGGGAGTGCCGACCGGGACGGCGAAGAACTACTTCCCCACCCGCGACGCACTGCTTGCCGCCGTCGCGGAGCGCTGCCTCGACCTCTTCCGGCAGGCGGGCACCCTGCCGACGGGCGTCACCGGCCCCACCAGCCGTGAGGACTTCGCGGCACTGCTGCGCGGCCTGCTCGAAGAGGCCACGGGGCCGGGCCGTCGGCGCGTGCTCGCCTACCTCGAACTCCACGGCGAGGCGTCACGCAAGCCGTGGCTGGGCAAGGTGCTCGCGGAGATCTCCGCCATGGACTTCGCGACGATGGAGCGGCTCCAGCGATCCGCCGGGCTCGACGTCACGCCGCAGCGCGCGCGTGTCGTGACCATGGCCGTGCACTCCGCCGTCGTCGACCTGCTGGCGCACCCGCCGGAGGTGCCGAACGGGGCGGGCCTCGACGATCTCGACGAGTTCGTCGGCGGGCTGCTCGACGTGGTCTATCCCCCGCCGCGTCCGGGGGAGGCCGGGTCGGCCGGCAGGCCGTGAAGGCCGCGCCGTTCCGACAGGTGGGCGGAGGTGGCGGGGGCGGGGCGGTTGGTCGTACAACTCCGGAAGATCTTTTGCGCCGGAGTGGGAAACAGGGGGCAGTGTGAACAGCACCAGCACCAGCACCAGCGGTCGCGGGGTGGCCGGGGGTGGTGACGCGTTGGTCGTCACCGAGCGGACGCGGTTGCGGCGGATGCGGGAGAAGGGGAGTCATCAGCGGGCCGATCTGGACGCCGTGCTCGGGGCCGGGTTCCTCTGTCATCTCGGGGTTCCCGTCGACGGCACGACGATGGTCGTTCCCACCGCGTACGGCGTCGAGGGCGACCAGCTGTACCTGCACGGGTCCGTCGCCAGCCGCAGTCTCGTCCAGGCGCCCGACACCACCGTCTGCGTCACCGTCACCCATGTCGACGGGCTCGTTCTGGCCCGTTCCGTCTTCGAGCACGGGGTGAACTACCGCTGCGCGATGGTCTACGGGGTGCCCCGGCTCGTGACCGACCCGGACGAGAAGCTGCGCGGCCTTCGGGCGCTCACCGAGCAGAGCTCCCCGGGGCAGTGGGAGTACGTACGGCAGCCCAGCCGCAAGGAGCTGGCCGCGACCTCCGTGCTCGCGCTCGACCTGACCGAGGCCTCCGTGAAGACCCGCAGCGGTCCGCCGGACGACGGTGACTCCGAGGACGCCGCCCTCGGTCTGTGGGCCGGCGTGCTGCCCGTGGTGACGACCTTCGGCGAGCCGGTCACCGATCCCGTTCTTCCCGTCGACGTCGTACCGCCCGCGCATGTGGCCTCCCGGGCGGGGCGCGTCCTCGGCTAGTGAGAACTCCGATAGCTCCGATGGCTTGACGGCTCTGACGGCTCTGACGACTCTGGGAGTTCTCAGAACCGCCAGTGCCGTCAGTGCCGTCAGAGCTGGAGCTTCAGGCTGCTCAGGTGGTCCGCGTCCGACAGGGCGTCGATCGCGGTGATCCGGTCCTCCAGGACCGTGAACGCGAACACCAGCCTCGGGTCGCCCTCCGGCGGCCAGGCCAGGCCCGCCGCACCGTCCACCAGGGCTTTTCTGGCCGAGCCCACCCGGTCGGCGATCGCCTCGACGACCGCCCCCGGGCCGTGCACGGCCATCGCCCCGGTCCGTACGGCCGTGGCGTCGGCCCGCAGCACCACTTCCGGGTCGAGGAGCTCGTGCAGGGCGGCGGCATCGCCGTTCCGCGCGGCCGTCCGAAAGGCCGCGACGATCTCCCGCTGGCGCGGCAGGTCGGGCTCCGGCATCTCCTCGGCCTCCTGGAGCCGGTAGCGGGCCCGGCCGGCGAGCTGGCGGGTGGCGGCCGGGGTCCGCTCCACGATCAGCGCGATCTCCTCGTACGGGACGGAGAACTCGTCGTGCAGAACGTACGCGAGCCGTTCCGGAGGTGTCAGTTCGTCCAGGGTCGTCGGCAGGGGCTGTTCCTCGGGCTTTCCCAGAGGGGTGGCGGGGCCGGTGTGGTGCGGTCCAGCCGAGGCCCAGGGGTCCCACGGGTCCCAGGGGTGTTCGCGGAGAGTCTCGCGGGAGCGGAGCCGGGCCAGGCAGGCGCGGGCCACGGCCGCGGTGGGGTCGTCCGTGGCCGGGACCGGGCCCGGGGCGATCGGGACGTCGCGGGCCCGCCCGGTCCTCCGTACGTCCTCCACCGCCTCGTCGGCCTCCTCGAAGGTGCCGAGGAGGCGGTACGCGACCGCCCGCAGATGCGGTCGTTGCTCCTCGAAGATCGCTGCGGGGAGGGCCGTGGGGTGGGATTCGGGGAGGGGTGCGGGGACGGGTGCTGGGTGGGATGCGGGGTGGGTCGCTGGGAGGGCTGCGGGAGCAGCGTTCTCATCCACGGGGCGTGGCCTCCGTCGGGCAGGAAGGGTTCAGTCGCCGTGTCCCGTGCCTCCGCTGCCGAAGCCGCCGCTGGAGATCCCGCCCCACTTGCGCTTCTCCTCGGTCGGCGGGTCGGGCGACGCCTCCGAGCCGTCCTTGAGCTGGTAGGGCATGAGCCGGTGCTCGCCGTCCGTCTGCGGCATCTCGGCAGGCCTGCGGTACCCGGACGTCTCGCCCGGCAGGCTGCCGTCCTCCGGTCGATGGGGCTGCTCGTCCGGCTTCGGCGGGTTGGACTCGCGGTCGCGGACCCGGAAGCCCAGCCAGACCGCCGCGATCAGCACGGCGACGATGACGAGTCCGCCGAGGAGCTGTCCGAGGCCTGACTGCCAGACTCCCGCGGCCATGGTCTGGGCTGCGCTGAGACTGTTCATACTCCAGGATTACCCCTTTTTCGCCCTTTTGGACGCGCCCGGCGAAGACGCCTGAAGATTCCCTGAAACATTTCCCCGCCCCCGTCGCGTCAATGAGGTGTACGGCGACCACACCACGTCACTGCGAGGGGGAGGAGGGGCATGAGAAAGTCCCGCGCGGACGAGTTCCTGGAGTTCGCCGCCGCACGCTCGGGTCATCTTTTCCGCTCGGCATGCTTGCTGACCAGTGGGGACACTCATCTCGCCGAGGACCTCACCCAGGAGACACTCGGCCGGATGTACGCCCTGTGGGGCCGTATGGCCCGGATCGGGAACCCCGCCGCGTACGCCCAGACCGTGCTCGTCCGCACCTTCCTCAGTCACCAGAGGCGCCGCTCGGCCACCGAGCGCCCCCTCGGCGAGCTTCCCGACCGCGCCCCCGACACCGGCGAGGATCCCGCGCTCCGGATCGCGCTGCTCGACGCGCTGGCCGGGCTCGCGCCCAAGGACCGGGCGGTCGTGGTGCTGCGGTACTGGGAGGACCGCAGCATCGAGGAGACCGCCGACGCCCTGCACGTCAGCTCCGCGGCGGTACGCACCCGCTCCGTACGGGCGCTGGCGAAGCTGCGCGAACGACTCGGCGGAAGCATCGCAGAGTTCGCCACCCGCTGACCCCCGCGTCCCTTCCCGTTTTCCGCGCGTCCGCGCGTCCACTTCTGCACCCCCAGCGACTTCTGCCCCCTTATCGACCGGAGACGGTGAATTCGACATGCCCCAGAACGAAGGTCCCCAGCACGAGGGATTCGAGGAGGAGCTCGGCGCGGTCCTGCGTCGCACCGGCGACGGCTTCGCCGCCGACGACCGGCGCGAGCTGGTCGAGGGCGGGCTCCAGCGCGGCAAGCGCCGCCTGGTCCGCCGCCGCCTCGCGATGACCGGCGGTGTTCTCGCACTCGCAGCCGTCGGCATCGGCGGCGTGTACGGCGGCTCGCTGCTGTCGCCGAGCGGGGACACGACCACCACCTCCGTGGCGGCGCCCCCGAAGCCCCGCCCCACCATCGATCCCGTCCCCGGGAAGCAGCGGCCGGGGGAAGCGAGCATCCCGGTCAAGGACATCGCCGCCGTCCTCAAGAACAACACCCCCGCGGGCTCCTGGGAGTTCGAAAACCTCGACGGAAGGGGCCAGGCCGTCAGCGGCGTCTTCGACGACGGGAACGGCAAGGCCGGCGTCACCGTAGGCCTCTTCCGCACGGGCACCGGCGAGGCGGGTGAGGACCAGGTGGCCTGCCCCGACAAGGTCGCCGTCCCCTACGACAACTGCACCATGCAGAACCTGTCGAACGGCTCCCGGCTCATGATCCTCCAGGGGTACGAGTACCCCGACAGGCGTGAGGAGACCAAGCAGTGGCGGGCGGTCCTGCTCACCAAGGACGGCTTCCTGATCGACGTGAGCGAGTACAACGCCGCCGCCGAGAAGGGCGCCCCCGTCAGCCGCGAGAACCCGCCCTTCACCCCCGCGCAGCTCAAGGCCCTCGTCACGACCGACGACTGGCGTCCGCTGATCAAGAAGCTGCCCCAGAACGTGGACATGTCGGGCGGCGAGGGCGGCCAGGGCGAACCCCGGCTGCCGGCCGAGCCGAGCGCCACCGACTCGATGAACACCCTGCGCTCGCTCGTGCCCAAGGGCCTCGCGGTCGTCAACAAGGGCGGGCAGTCCGGGTACGCCTACGTGGTCGTCGACGACGGCAAGGGGAAGAGCCTCGTCGAGGTCAACATCCAGCCGAACATGGCGGACGTGGCCGGCACCCTCTTCGGCAGCGGGGACGTCACCACGCTCCCCGACGGCCGCAAGGTCAAGCTCATCCAGCAGGCGGGTGAGAAGGGCGGCGAGGGCGTCGTCTGGTGGTCCGCCGACACCATCACGCCGGAGGGCTTCCGGGTCGTCGTGTCCGCCTTCAACGCCGGCACCCAGCACGAGGCGGCCACCCGCGCCGAGCCCGCGCTGACGATGAAGCAGCTGAAGGCGATCGCGCTGAGCCCGAAGTGGCAGAAGCTGCCCATGAAGTAGCACCGAAGAGCACCGAAGCGAAGCAGTGCCGAAGCAGCGCCCAAGAAGCGCCGAAGCAGTGCCGAGGAAGTTCTCGGGGTGATGGGCCCGCATTGGGGTGCGGGCCCATCACCCTTTCCCCTGTGGCTACTTGGCGTCCGCGTACCGCTCGACCGTGGCGACCGTGAACGGGAACCGTACCGGCGTCTCTCCGAACGCGATCCGTCCCGCCTCGTCCCCCGCCGCCCGGATCGCCGCCGTGACCGCCTCCGCCTCCTCCGCCGGGCAGTGCACGATCACCTCGTCGTGCTGGAAGAAGACCAGCTCCGCCCGCATCCCCGTCAGGGCCCGGCGCAGCGCCGCCAGCATCAGCAACGCCCAGTCGGCAGCGCTGCCCTGCACCACGAAGTTACGGGTGAAGCGGCCCCGCGCCCGTGCGTTCCCCGAGGCGTACCCGGGGGTGAACTCCGCCTCCTCCGCCGCCGGTTCACCGCCCTCCTGTGGCAGCCCGGCCTCCTCGTCCTCGCCCGCACCCACCGCGCGCGGGCTGGTCCTGCCCAGCCAGGTCCGTACGAGCCGGCCCTCCTCGCCGGCCTTCGCCGCCTCGTCGACATAGGCCACCGCGTGCGGGAAGCGGCGTCGCAGCGCCGCCAGGTTCTTGAGGCCGTCGCCGCTGGTCTGCCCGTAGATCGCGCCCAGGAGCGCGATCTTGGCGTGGTCGCGGTCGCCGGAGAAGGCCCGGTCCGAGAGCCGGGTGTACAGGTCGTCGGGGTGGCCCGCGACCTCCATCAGTCCCGGGTCCCGGGAGATCGCGGCGAGCACGCGCGGCTCCATCTGGTCGGCGTCGGCCACCACCAGCCGCCAGCCGGGGTCCGCGACCACCGCCCGCCGGATCACCTTCGGGATCTGCAGGGCCCCGCCGCCGTTGGTCGTCCAGCGCCCGCTGACCGTGCCCCCGGGCAGGTACTCCGGCCGGAAACGGCCGTCCCGCACCCAGTCCTGCAGCCACGACCAGCCGTGCGCCGTCCAGATCCGGTACAGCTTCTTGTACGCGATCAGCGGCTTCACCGCCGGATGGTCGAGCTCCTCCAGCTCCCAGCGGCGGGTCGACTTCACCCGTACCCCGGCCTGCGCGAAGGCCTTCACCACGTCGGCGGGCAGATCCGGCCGGACCCGGCGGCCGAAGGCCGTGGACACCTCGTCCGCGAGCTCGGCCAGGCGGCGCGGCTCGCCCCCGCCCGCGTACCGCTCGCCGAGCAGTTCGTTCAGCAGCTCCCGGTGCACGTCCGCCCGCCACGGCAGCCCCGCCCGGTGCATCTCGGCGGCCACCAGCATCCCCGCCGACTCGGCGGCCGTGAGCAGCCGCATGCGGCCCGGATGCTCCGCCCGGTCGTGGCGGCGCAGCTGCTCCGCGTAGACCGCGAGCATCCCGTCGAAGGGTACGGAGACCACCGGGCGCGGCTCGAAGAGCGAGTCCTGTGAGCCGGGCTCGGCGTTGCGCTGCGGCGGATCGGGCGGTACGGGGGAGTTCCGCAGCCGCGCCCAGGCCGCGGCCGCCGAGCGGGGCTCGCCGAGCCGCCCCTCGTGGCCGAGGAGCAGCTGCTCGGCGTCCTCGATGTCGTAGCACCGCTCGACCCGCACTCCGCCGGTGAGCAGTCGGGGGTACACCTCGGCCGTCGACCGCCACACCCAGCGGGCCACCTCGGGCCTGGCCCGTACGGCCTCCACGAGGTCGGGTTCGCGCCGCACGTCCCCGGTGGGCAGCCCGTCCGGGCCGAGGGGGACGAGCAGTGCTCCGTCCCCCTCCGCCTCGGCCGCCAGTGCCCACCTCTCGGTCATGGGTGCGAGTCTGGCACCCGGCACTGACAGCGCCGGTCAAGCGGGGCGGTGCGCTCCGCCCACGCCTCCCCGCCGCCGATGTGGGCCTTCGCGCCGCAGGCGTTACGCCGCTGCGTGGAACAGCGCCGCCGCCTCGCCCCGGGAGTCGACGCCCAGCTTGTTCAGGATGTTGGCGACGTGGAACTTCACCGTCGACTCGCTGATGTGCAGTTCCTCGGCGATCCGCCGGTTGCGGTGCCCGAGGGCCAGGTGCCGCAGGACCTCCACCTCCCGCTCGCCGAGGCCGGTCAGCGGGTGCGCCGCCTCGACCGGTGCGGCCGGCGCCGCCAGTGGGATCACCGCCGTGATCGTCGTGCCCCAGCCCGGGACCGGGTCCATGTCGAGCCGCCCGCCGAGCACGTCGAGCCGGTCCTTGATCGTACCCGCGCCCAGGTCGCAGGGGGCGAGCGCGCCCGCTCCGTCGTCCCGTACGGAGGCCCGCAGCTCGTGCTCGGTCAGCTGCCAGCCGACGTGGATCCGGTCCACCGAGTCCTGTTCGAGCACGATCAGGAGCAGGGACCGGACGATGGCCCGCGCGCTGTGCGCCACGTCCGCCGCGAGCGAGCGGTCCGAGTCCGGTGCCCCCAGGTCGAGCCTGACCTGGCTGTGCCGCAGCATCGGCCGGAGTTCGGCGGCGAGCCGTTCGAAGGCGTCCTGGACCGGCTCCTCCGCGAGCGCCCGGTCCCGCCGCTGTTCCGCCCGCATCTCGATCAGCGCCGACGCGGCGAGGTCGGTCGCGGTCGTCCGGGCCGTCGTGTCGTCCAGGGCGCGGCTGCGCAGCACCCCGAGGACCCCGGCGAGGGCCGCCGAGTGCGTGGCGGTCAGTTCCGCGATCACCCGGGCCCGGGTGTCGGCCGCCGACCGCGAACGGGCGAGGGCACCCGGCAGGGCCTCCGACGCGAAACGGTCGAAGTGGCCGGTCACCAGGTCCCACAGGGCCTGCGCCACGGCGAGTTCGGCCTCGCCCGCCGGGGCGGCGCCGTCCTCCCGGACCAGCACGAGGACCGCCCCGCGCCGGGTCGCGTGGCTCGTGACGGCCACGACCTCACGCTCCCGGCCGCCGAGCGTCGCGGTGCCCTGCCAGGGGCTCCCGGGCACGCCGGCCGCGAGCAGCGGCGCGAGTTCGGAGGCGGTGAGCAGCTCCGTACCGCCGAGCGCCTTGAAGGGGGAGTGGGCGCAGTGGGTGGAGAGTTCGGCCGCGTCCACGTGCGGGACGAGCGGGGCGAGGGCGGCCGAGACCTTGGGGAGGATCTCCCCGAGCGGCTGCCGGATGATCTCGTACGCGGTGGTCAGCGTGGTCGCGTCCATGCGAGCGAGCGTACGCGGGGAGGGGCGGGGAGCGGCCGGTATTTCGGCCAGGTGGGACTGGCCGTTGGGAGGGCGGGGAGCGGGGGGTCGTGGGCGCAGTCTTGATCACGTCGAAGAGCGGAAAACGTGAACGGGCAGCTGCGGAGGCTGAGATGGAAGCGATCGTGTACGAGGAGTTCGGCGGCCCCGAGGTGCTGCGCCACGCGACCGGTGTCGCCGTACCGGAGCCGGGTCCCGGTGAGGTCCGCGTCAAGGTGGCGGCCGTCGGGCTCAACCCGGTGGACTGGAAGCGGCGTTACGGGTGGGTCGAGGAGTTCTACCCGACGACCTTCCCGGCCGTCCCCGGCCTGGAGTTCGCCGGAACCGTCGACAAGCTCGGCGAGGGCGTCACCGGTCTGACGGTCGGCGACGAGGTGCTCGGCTGGACGAAGACCGGCGCCTACGCCGAGTACGCGATCGCCGGGACCGTCGCGCCCAAGCCGGCCGGGCTCTCCTGGGAGGCCGCCGCGAGCCTCCCGGTGGCCGGGGAGACGGCGCAGCGCGTGCTCGACCTGATCGGCGTACGGGAGGGCGAGACGCTGTTCCTGCACGGTGCGGCGGGTGTCGTCGGCTCGGTGGGTGTCCAGCTCGCGGTCGCCGCCGGGGTCACGGTGATCGGCAGCGCGTCCGAGTCCAACCACGCGTACCTGCGGGAACTCGGCGCGATCCCGGTGGCGTACGGGGAGGGTCTGGCCGACCGGGTGCGGGCCGCCGCTCCCGACGGCGTCGACGCGGTCTTCGACGCGGCCGGGCACGGTGTGCTGCCCGTCGCGATCGAGCTCCTGGGCGGGGCGGACGCGGCGAAGGAGCGGATCGTGACGATCGCGGACGTGGACGCGGAGCGGCACGGGATCGTGTTCTCGGGGGTCACCGGCGACCCCGACTCCGTACGGGCCGGTCTCACGGCCCACGCGCGCGCGGCGGTGGAGGGCACCCTCGCCGTCCGACTGGCCGACACGCTCCCCCTGAAGGAGGCGGCGCGGGCCCAGGAACTGAGCGAGTCGGGCCATGTGCGGGGGAAGTTGGTCCTGGTTCCGTAAGTCCCGGTGCGCGGTGGAGGCGGGGTGGGAAGATCCCTCCGCCGCGAGTGCGGGCCCCGACCTGGAAGGCGATGACGATGTACGCGATATCCCTGGGTGACGACGGCGCGGAGCTGCGCCCGCTCGAACCGTGGCAGGCCGACGAGTTCCTGGCGCACATGGACCGGGGACGCGAGTTCATCGGCGCGCGCAACGGCCTCCCCGACGTCGTCACCGACCTGGAGTCCAGCCGGGCCTTCCTGCGGGCGTACGCGGAGAAGGCGGCCGCCGACACGGGGCGCATCCACGGCATCTGGTCCGACGGCACCCTCGTGGGCGCGGTGATCCTCCGGAAGCTGGACACCGGGGGCGGAACGGCCGAGGCGGGCTGCTGGCTGGAGCCGGCGGGCGCCGGCAAGGGCCTGGTGACCCGGGCGGCGCGGACGCTCGTCGACTGGGCGATCGAGGTGCGCGGCATCCACCGGGTGGAGTGGGTGGTCTCCTCGGACAACGAGCCCAGCATCGCGGTGGCGCGTCGCCTGGGCATGAGCAAGGACGGCGTCCTGCGGGAGAGTTACCCGTACCGGGGCAGGCGCCACGACGAAGAGGTCTGGTCGGTCCTGGCCCCGGAGTGGCGGGCGGCGAAGGCGGCGAAGGCGGCGCAGTCCGGGGCCTGAGCCGACGGCGCCGAAACGTTCCGCCTCTCGCTAGGGTTCCACGCGCGCGGGTGGACGGGGCGGTGACCCGGCTCCGACCCCGGTCACCGCCCCGTCCGTCCCACCATCGCCGCTCAGCGCGTCAGGCGCCACGCGGGGAGGGCCGATGCGGCGATCGCGGCCGCTGCGCACGCGCCCGCCGCCGCGCCGACCGTGGTCCACGGGAGGGCCAGGGCCACCGGGGCCGAGAGGGCCGCGAGACCTGCTCCCAGGGCGCCCAGGACCAAGGCGGTCACCGCGAGGCCGAGCAGGGTGCCGATCGCGACGGCCAGGGTCGCCTCGCCCGTCACCACCCGCAGGATCTGGGCCCGGGTGGCCCCGGCGAGCCGCAGCGAGGCCAGCTCTCCGCCGCGGACGGAGGTCGCCATGAGCAGGGTGTTGGCGAGGCCGATCACCGTGTAGACGAGGGCGATGCCGAGGACCAGGGCCATGCCGAGCCGGGCCTGCGGGCTGCCGTTCGACGGGCGCTCGGCCTCGGCCCACGCGTCGGCGGTCGCGACGGTGCCGCCGCTCGCCTCCAGGGCCCGCACCGTGGCCGTGCCGCCGCCGTGTGCGTCGATCCGGTCGGGGGCGGAGCCGGGGGCGTTCGCCCGGGTGACGTACGGACCGTTGTCGCCGGTCCCGAGGGCGAGGACGGCCGCGATCCGGAGCCGTACCGGACCGGTCCCGTCCGCCCGCCAGACCTCGACGCTCTCGCCCACCCGGCGTCGCTCGAACTCCTCGTTCACGACGATCGACCGGTCGTCGAGGTCCCGCAGGTCGCCGGCGACCACGGGCAGCCGGGCGAGCTCGGCGAAGGCCGCTGGGTCGGTGACCGCCCGCGCCCCGTACTTCACGACGGCCGCGTCCCCGTCCCGTACGAAGACGGAGGTCGGCCCGGTGGGGGAGACGACCGCCCCGGCGGGCGCCGGCACCGGCTTCAGCTCCGTGCCCCGCACGACGTACTGCGCGGACGTCTGCTCGCGCGCTTCGACGCCCTTCGCGCGCGTGACGCTCGTCGCCGAGCCGAAGAGCGTCCCGGCGAGCGCCACGGTCACGAGGACGGGGGCCGCGACGGCGGCGGTACGGCGTACCGAGGCCGCGCTGTTCTCCCGTACCAGCGTCCCCACCGCCCCCCTCAGCCGCAGCAGCCGGGCGACCGGCCGGACGAGGAGCGGGGAGAGCAGGGCGATTCCGGTGATCAGGAGCATCGGGAGGGTCGTGTACGTCTTCCGCTTGAGCAGCGCGGACGGGTCCGTGGCGTAGGTCCAGGCGAGCAGCCCGAGGCCGGCCAGGAGCAGTCCCGTACCGAGGACGGCCCGGCCGAGGGGCAGGGTGTCGGTGTCGACGTCCGCCTCGCGGAGCGCGGCCGTCGGGCCGACCTTCCCGGCCCGCCGGGAGGCGGCCACGGCCCCCGCGAGGGCGACGGTCACCCCCGTCCAGAAGGCGGCGTGGAAGGGCCAGGCCGGCCCGCCGACCGTGAACCACTCCGGCGCCAGACCGCCGTCGACCAGGGTCCTGGCGAGCAGGGGCGCGCCGAGGGCGCCGAGCGCGCACCCGGCGGCGGAGGCGAGCACGCCGAGCGCCGTGGCCTCGGCGAGGAGGAGCCGCCGGATCTGGCCGGGGGTGGCTCCGGCGGTCCTGAGCAGCCCGAACTCACGGCGGCGCAGTGCCACGGCGAACGCGAAGGTGGAGGCGACGACGAAGACGGAGACGAAGGCGGTGACGCCGCCCGAGGTGCCGAGGAGGGCGTTGAGGCCGACGAGCGCGTCGGCGTCCCGCTCGGAGCCGGGGTCGGCGCGCCGCCGTTCGTCGCCGGTGAGGACCTGGGCGCGGTCGCCGACGAGCGCTCGGACCTCGGCGGCCGGGGCGTCCAATCCGATGGCGTCGGGGCCGCCGGTGGCGGTGAGGGTCCAGCGGGCCTTCAGTTCGCGGAGCAGATTGTTGTCCACAGGCTGTGGACGGTCGAGCCGCTGCGCCACGGACACGGTCTCGGGCCCGCGCCGCACATCGAGCGTCAGCCGGTCCTGACCCTGCACGACGACGGGCGAGGACGCGAACCGCTGAGGAGAACGCTCGGGCGCGTCAAAGGTGGCGGACAGCCCGAGGCCCATGACGGCGAGCAGCCCCACGCCGAGCGCGAGGGCGACGAAACCACCGAGGAAGGAGGCCCAGCGGGCACGCAGGCCGGAGAGGACGACGGTCAGCACGAGGTCCTCCCGGCGGGGGAAGCGGTGGTACGGGCCGTCCCCGGCCTCGCGGCCGGGGTGATCGTCTCCAGGGCCGTCATCCGCGCCGCGACCGCCTCTACCGTCGGGTCCGGCAACTCGCCCGCGACGCGGCCGTCGACCAGGAAGACCACGCGGTCCGCGCGGGCCGCCGCCACCGGGTCATGGGTGACCATGACGATCGTCTGACCGTCCCGGTCGACCAGATCCCGCAGCATGTCGAGCACCTCGCGGCTCGTCGTCGAGTCGAGCGCGCCGGTCGGCTCGTCGCCGAAGAGGACCGCCGGACGGGTGATCAACGCGCGGGCGATCGCGACCCGTTGCTGTTGTCCGCCGGACAACTCGCCCGGCCGGTGCCGTTCCCGCCCCGCGAGCCCGACGCGGGCCAGCGCCTCCCGTACCTCCGTACGGGACGGGCGGCGGCCGGCGAGCCGGAGGGGCAGGGCCACGTTCTGCGCGGCCGTCAGGGCGGGCAGCAGGTTGAAGGCCTGGAAGACGAAACCGATCCGGTCCCGCCGCAGCAGGGTCAGCCGCCGCTCGCTCAGCCCCTCAAGGGCGGTCCCGCCGACCTCCACCCGCCCGGAGGTGGGCCGGTCGAGCCCGGCCGCGCACTGCAGCAGCGTGGACTTGCCGGAGCCCGAGGGGCCCATGACGGCGGTGAACGTCCCGGCGCGGAAGTCGAGGTCGACGCCGTCGAGGGCGCGGACGTCACGGTGGTGACGGGTGAGCCCGCGGAGCCGTACGGCGGTGGTGGGGGCGGTGATGGCGGCGGTGGGGGCTGTCGAGGTCATGTCTCAAGCGAACCGTTTCCGCCGCCGCCGATCACGACCACTGAAGGGCGTCCGGAAGGTAGGCCTGGCCCTACCCCCGAGCCAGGTCTAGCCCTCCCGTACCGCCTTCACGAACACGTCCAGCGCGTCGAGCGGTTCGCGGCCGCCGAGGAGCGCGCGCAGATCGCTCTCGACCCCCGTACCGTCCAGGAATCCGTGGGCGATCGCCGAGTACGTGCTCGCCAGCATCGGCACCTGGAAGGGCACCGCCCCGGACGCGGCGATCGCGGTGCGGGCATCGGCGAGCGTGCCGGGGGCGTACGTCGCGCCCAGGGCCTCCGCCAGGTCGGCGCCGCCGAGGGCGCGCTCGCCGACGAGTTCGTAGACCCGGTTCCGGTGCGCGCCCGGGTCCGTGGCGACGGAGACGGCGATGTCGGCGAGGTCCGCGCGGGCGACCGCGGCGAGACGGCCCTCGCCGAGGGGGCCGGTGATCCGGTCGTCGGCGTCGGGGGCGGCGATCCAGGTGAGGAATTCGGCGTAGAGGCCGTTGCGGAGGATCGTCCAGTCGAGGGTGGTGGAGCGCCGCAGCCGCCGTTCGGTCCAGCGGTGCGCGAGCGCGTACGTGAGGTGGTCGCCGTCGCCGGAGAGGCTCGTGTACACGACGTGCCGTACGCCTGCCCGCTCGGCGGCCGAGATCGCGGCCTCGTGGCGGGCGACGACCGTGTCGTCCTCCCCGTACCCGGCGGATATCAGCAGCAGCGTGTCCACCCCGGCGAAGGCCTCCGGCAGCGTCCCGGGCGCGTCGAAGTCCAGCCGGCGGGTGCCGGGCAGCCCCGCGCGCGTACCGAGGACGACGTCCTCGCGACCGGCGAGCCGTTCGGCGACGAGCGAGCCGAGAGCGCCGGAGACGCCGGTGACGAGCAGCATGGTTTCCCCCAGGAGCCGTGGTGGTGAGGTGGCTGAGACCATCGTGGAGTGGCGGAGGAGATCGCGTAAGGAGGCACATTCATGTCCGAGGGGCACACGGAGGTAACCACCGATCCCCTGGTGAGCTGCGCGGAGGAGTGCGGCGTACGGGACGTCCAGGACCGGCTCGGCGACAAGTGGAGCGTGCACGTGGTCGTCGAACTCGCGGCGGGGCCGAGGCGGTTCAGGGAACTCCAGCGGCTCGTCACCGGGATCTCGCAGCGGATGCTGACCCTGACGCTGCGCCGCCTCGAACGGGACGGCCTCGTCTCGCGGACGGTGTATCCGACGACGCCGCCGCAGGTGGAGTACGCGCTGACCGAGACCGGGCACAGCATGACCCACCTGATCAAGCAGCTGATCGACTGGTCGCTCGACCACCGTGCGGTGATCGCCCGGTCGCGCGAGGAATGGGACACGAGGACGGCGTGAGTACGAGCACCACGATCGACAAGGCCTTCGAGGCGCTGTACGCGAGCGACGACGGGTCGCTCGACACGGCGGCGTCGCTGCTGGCCGCCGACCGGGGCGCCGACGCGGAACTGGCGCGTCGCGGCGAGGAGTTCGTACGGACGCTGTGGGGGCGGGGGTGGCAGCCGGCGGACCTGGCGCGGATGGTGCGCCGTGATCTCTCCGAGGACCACCTCCGGGTTCTGACCGGCCTGATCCAGGCCGAGACGGCCCGCTACGAGACGCTGCCGCACCGCTGGCGGGGGCAGCTCGACGAACTCGACGACACGTCTCGCGGCCGCCCGTCGGACCGCTTCTCGTACGCGACGACCGTCCTGGAGCTGTACCGGCACCTGGTCCGGCTGCCGCGCCTGGACGCGGTCGGTCCGGTGCCGGGGGAGGCGCTGCCCCCGGCCGTGGCCGGGGAGCCGCGGATGCTCACCCGGATCAGGGCGCTGCTCGCGAAGGCGGAGGCGACGGGGTATCCGGAGGAGGCGGAGGCGCTCACGGCGAAGGCGCAGGAGCTGATGGCGCGCCACAGCCTGGACGAGGCGACGCTGGCGGCGGGGGCGCCGTCGCCGGAGACGCCGGGGGCGATCCGGATCGGGGTGGAGCCGCCGTACGAGCAGGCGAAGGCGATCCTGCTCGACGCGGTGGCGACGGCGAACCACTGCCGGGCGGTGTGGAACGAGACGTACGGCTTCTCGACGGTGGTCGGCTTCGAGGCGGACCTCGACCCGGTGGAGCTGCTGTACACGTCGCTGCTCGTGCAGGGGACGGCGGCGATGACGCGGGCGGAGGCGGAGCAGCGGGCGGGGGGCCGCAAGCGCACGAAGTCCTTCCGGCAGTCGTTCCTGCTGGCGTACGCGAACCGCCTGGGAAGCCGCCTCGCGACGACGTCCCGCCGGGTCGCCGCGGAGACCCCCACCCTCCTCCCGGCCCTCGCCTCGCGGGACCTCGCGGTCACCACCCGCACGGACGAACTCTTCCCGGAAACCCGCACCACGCGCGTACGTGCCGCCTGGGACGAGGACGGCTGGAACCACGGCGCGACGGCAGCGGACCGAGCGGGCCTGGGCCCGGAGCGCCGGGGCCTACGGGGGTAGCCGGACGCCGGGCCGGGTGTCTCCGCGGGCCGGGCCCGTACGGCCGTGAACCCGGGGCCGTGCTCGTACGACCGCGGTTCCGGAGCCGGCACGGGTGCGCATCGCGGGCCCTGTGAACGGGCGCCGTCCTGATGGCGTCGTGCCCACCCCTTCCGCCCCTGGCGGACGTATGCCCACAACGGGGCGGCAGGGCGGCCCCGCCGCCCACCTCCCGCAGGGTTGCGGGAAGGGCGAGGTGATGGGATATGCCCCTTATGGGGTGATCGCGGATACGCTCGGGCCATGAGCTGGCTCCGGGCGTTGAGGGAGACCGCCCGCTCCGGGCTCACCGTCGAGCGGCGGCCGCTCGACCCCGTCCTCGCCGCCCGCGCCGCACTCGGGCTCGCCCTCGTCGTCGGCTTCTCCCTCGCCGTCTTCGGGCCCGCCGTCGCCGTCTCCTCCGCCTTCGGTGCCTTCCAGGCGGCCATGGCCACCTTCCAGCGTTCCTGGCGCCCCCGCCCCACCCTCGCGCTCGCCTCCGGCGCCAGCCTCGCCGTGTCGACCTTCCTCGGCTATCTCACGGGCGCCCACGAGATCTTCTTCCTCGCCCTTCTGCTCCTCTGGACGTTCCTCGCGGGGCTGGCCTGGGCCGCCGGTCCCACCGCCGGCATCATCGCCTCCTCCAACGTGGCGATCATGCTGGTGACCGTCACCCTCCCCACCTCCGTCGCCGCAGCCGCCGGCCACGCCGCCATGATCTTCGCCGGCGGTGTCGTCCAGGCCGCCCTGGTCGTCCTCCTCCCGGTCCGCCGCTGGGGCGCCCAGCGCGACGCCCTCGCGGACGCGCTCGCCGCCGAGGCGGACTACGCCCGTCGCCTGCGCCACGACCCGGTGGCGCCGTTCGATCCGCTGCCGCTCATGACCGCCCGCAGCGCCGCCGCGGTGACCCCGGGCCAGGCCCGCCGCCGTCCGGCGGAACTCCACGGGGCACGGGGCCTCGCGGAACGCATCCGCCCCGTCCTCGCCTCCCTCGCCGACCCGGCGGTCGGCGTCCCGGAGGAGGGCCCGGCACGCGCACGCGTGCGGGAGCTTCTCGGGGCGGCGGCCTCCGTCCTGGACGCCGCCGCGCACGCGATCCGGCACGGTGAACCGGTCACCCTCCCCGCCCCGGCCGTCGCCGCCCTGCGCACCCCGGACACCGGCGCGATCCTCCGCGGCCCGTCCCGCCGCGCCGCCCTCCGGCTCGCCGCGCTGCTCGGCGACGTCGTCGAGACGGCCGAGCCGAGGACGGAGACCACGGGTACGGGCGGGCACGGCGCCACCGCCCGTACCCGTCCCACCCTCGTCCGTCTCGCGCCGATCGTCGCCGCGAAGGCACGCGCCGAGCTGCGCCGGGACTCTCCGGTCCTGCGCCACGCGATCCGTGTCTCGGCGGTCACGGCCGCCGGATACCTGCTGGGCGCGGCGCTCCCCTTCGGGCACGGCTACTGGGCGCCGATGGCCTCGGTGATGGTGATGCGCCCGGACTTCTCGCAGACGTACGCGCGCTCGGTGGCCCGGTTCGGCGGCACCCTCGTCGGCGTGGGTCTGGCGACGGCGGTCGTCCAGTCGGCGCATCCGGGCACGTACCTGGCGGCCGGTCTCGCGGTGGTGTGCGCCTTCGCGAACTACCTGCTCATGCGCACGGGGTACGCGGCCGGCCAGGTCTTCGTCTCCGCGTACGTCGTGTTCCTGCTCGACATGGAGGGCGCGGGCCTGACCCAGACCGTCCGGGACCGGGTGCTGCTGACCCTGCTGGGCGGGCTCCTCGCGATGCTGTCGTACGCCGTGTACCCGGCCTGGGAGACGCCGCGGCTCCGCGGCCGGCTCGCGGACTGGCTGGCGTCGGCCGGCCGGTACGCGGCCACCGTCACCGCGCGGTACGCCGACCCGGCGGGATACGGCAGCCCCGACGTACGGGAGGCGCTCCTGGACACCCGCGCGGCCCGCGTCGCCTGGCAGGAGGCGGTGGAGCGGGCGACGCACGAGCCCGTACGGCACCGGGGGCTCTCGCACGCGGCGGCGGAACAGGCCGACCACGCGCTCGCCGAGTTCGGGCGGGTGGCGATGCTCCTGGAGGCGCATCTGCCGGAGCGCGGCGCCACGCCCGTGCCGGCCGCCGCGACCCTCGCCGAGTCCCTTCGCCGGGCGACGGAACGGGGCGCCAAGAAGGTACGGGAGCGGAAGGCGCCGAGCTGGGACGACCTGCGGGAGACGGTCGACGCCTGGTCCGAGGAGCCGCCGGACCACTTCCTGCTGCACAAGGGCGCGGTGCTCCTCCTGGAGGCCCTGGATGAGGTCACGACGGCCCTGATGGACTCCACGCGGGCGCGTTAGCCCCTCGTCCCCGGCACCCGCTTTCCCGTCTCCTTCAGCGGGTGACCTACCTCTCGACGGCAATATTGGCAATGGGATTCATTTTCATTTACTCTCCATGGCATGGCACGTAATGAGCTCCGCCCCGTCGTCAAGCTCCGGTCCACCGCCGGCGCCGGATTCACCTACGTCACCCGCAAGAACCGCCGCAACGACCCCGACCGCCTCACCCTGCGCAAGTTCGACCCGGTCGCCCGCCGGCACGTCGACTTCCGAGAGGAGCGCTGAACCGCCCCATGAAGCCCGCCATCCATCCCCCGTACGAGCCCGTCGTCTTCCGCGACAAGGCCGGCGGCTTCGCCTTCCTCACCCGCTCCACGCGCACCGGTGATCCCGGGAAGACCGTGGAGTGGGAGGACGGCCGCAGCTACCCCGTCATCGATGTCGAGATCTCCTCGGCGAGTCACCCCTTCTACACCGGCACCGCGCGCGTACTGGACACCGCGGGCCGCGTCGAACGCTTCGAGAAGCGGTACGGCAGGGGAGGGGGCGCTGCCGCGGGCGGCACCCCCGAAGATCAGGAACCGTAGGCTGCCCTCGGTACGTCCAAGAAGGCGTACGTCAGAGGGGGAGTGGGTGCCCCCCGTCCGCCGTACTCGCAGGTAGCACGCTCAGTCGCGTAGCCGCTACGCCACCCCCCGTGCACGTGCATCTGCTCATGCATCGGCATATGAACACAGCTATGATCCGAGGAAGTTGACACCTGCACCAAGCAACTCGGGGAGCTACCAGTGCATCATGCGCATCACGCGTACAACGGCATGGCGGCCACGGAGCTGCGAGGCGTCGTGTGGCAGAAGAGCAGGCACAGCAACTCCCAGGGATCCTGTGTGGAGTTCGCCAAACTGCCCGGGGGAAACGTTGCCGTACGCAACTCGCGACACCCCGAGGGTCCCGCCCTCGTCTACACGCCCGCGGAGATAGAGGCGCTCCTCCTCGGCGTCAAGGACGGGGAGTTCGACCACTTGGTGTGAGGACCGCGTCCTGGTGTGAGGACCGAGCCCTGCGACAGGACCGCGTACATACGAGAAAGGGCCCCGGCGGGTGTGCGCCAGGGCCCTTCTCGCATGCGTACGACGGGTCGCCGCTACTCCGGACCGATCCGGAACAGCGCCCACACCACCTTGCCCCGCAGCGTGCCGGCGAGCGGATGCCACCCCCAGCTGTCGCTGAACGAGTCCACCAGGAACAGTCCGCGTCCCGACTCGGCGGCGAAGTCCTCCTCGCCGCCGCGCGCCTCCGGGCTCTCCCGGCTGGGGTCGCGCACGGCGCACACGAGGCGCGAGGACCAGCGCATCAGGTGCAGCCGAACCGGTGGGTTCTGGCCTTCCTCCTGTGGCGCGTCGGCGGGCACCGCGTGGCGCAGCGCGTTGGTGACGAGCTCGGAGACGACCAGGGCCACATCGTCGAAACGTTCGCTCAGCTCCCAGCGGTCGAGCGTCGCGCTGGTGAACTTCCGGGCCCCGCGCACGGCTTCGTACCGTGCGGGCAGGGCGCAGGAGGCGGAGGTGGAGACGGCGCCGGGATCGATCGGCGGAAGGCCCTGCCTTAACGGCTCGAGCACGGTCGATCCATTCGTCCCCATGCGAGGCACTCCCGGGAATCGCGACTGTGGTGCGACAACACGACAACACGAACGAGCACGCGGCTGCGCGGGGTCCATGGTTCCGAATGCGACCACTGGATGCAAGGGCAGATGCACGTGCACGCGCCGGACCTGTCCGCCCCCGTGCCTAATCTGTGCATAAGTCGTCCCCCGGTCGGGGGGAACTTTCCGCGGCTGCCCGGAAGTCGCCGTCTTTCCGTAATCGAATGTGTACGCGCTGAAGCGTTTGGTGGCAGAATCCGGGGCTCGACGGGGGCTCGACACCGTAAAGGGGAGGCTGGAGCCGTGACCGCAACCGCAGGCGAATCGGGCGGAGCGAGCGGGAGTGTGGTGCGGCGCATCCTGCTGGGCTCCCAGCTGAGGCGGTTGCGCGAGTCGCGCGGGATCACCCGCGAGGCGGCCGGCTACTCGATCCGCGCGTCCGAATCCAAGATCAGCCGCATGGAGTTGGGACGGGTGAGCTTCAAGGCCAGGGACGTAGAGGATCTGCTCACGCTGTACGGCGTCGGGGACGAGGCCGAGCGCGGCTCGCTCCTCGGGCTCGCCCGCGAGGCCAACGTCGCCGGCTGGTGGCACAGCTTCGGCGACGTCCTGCCCGGCTGGTTCCAGACGTACATCGGCCTCGAAGGCGCCGCCTCCCTCATCCGCGTCTACGAAGTGCAGTTCGTCCACGGCCTGTTGCAGACCGAGGCGTACGCCCAGGCCGTCGTCACCCGGGGCATGCCCGACGCCCCCGCCGCCGAGATCGACCGCCGGGTCGCCCTGCGCCTCGAACGGCAGAAGGTCCTCGTCTCCGAGCGCGCCCCGCAGTTCCACGCCGTCCTCGACGAGGCGGCGCTGCGCCGCCCCTACGGCGACCGGGCCGTCATGCAGGGGCAGTTGAGGCATCTCATCGAGATCTCCGAACACCCGGGCGTCACGCTCCAGGTCATGCCCTTCAGCTTCGGCGGCCATGCCGGCGAGAGCGGCGCGTTCACGATGCTGAGCTTCCCCGAGTCCGACCTCTCCGACATCGTCTACCTGGAGCAGCTCACCAGCGCCCTCTACCTCGACAAGCGCGAGGAGGTCGCCCAGTACCAGCGCGTGATGGAGCGACTGCAGAAGGAAGGCCCGGATCCGGCCGAAAGCCGGGACCTTCTCCGAGGACTCCTCCAACTCACCTGACACATCAGTACGATGACGTGACATCAGTTCCGGCGTCGCGACGTCTCCGTGTCGCGGCGTCTCAGCGTCGCTTCTGTCATCCGTACAGACGTAGAGCGGGTAGAAGGGGTCTCGATCCATGTCGCACTTCACCGACCTGGCCCACCAGTACATCGACGGCGAGTGGAAGCCCGGCAGCGGCTCGTGGGACATCATCGACTTCAACCCGTACACCGGGGAGAAGCTCGCGTCGATCACCGTCGCCACCGCCGGTGAGGTCGACCGCGCCTACCGCGCCGCCGAGCGCGCCCAGGCCGAGTGGGCCGAGACCAACCCGTACACGCGCCGGCTCGTCTTCGAGCGGGCCCTGCGGATCGTCGAGGACCGCGAGGAGGAGATCGCCGAGACGATCGTCGCCGAGCTCGGCGGCACCCGTCTCAAGGCGGCCTTCGAGCTGCACCTCGCCAAGGAGTTCCTGCGCGAGGCGGTGCAGCTGGCGCTGCGTCCCGAGGGCCGCATCCTGCCGTCCCCGGTCGACGGCAAGGAGAACCGCGTCTACCGCGTCCCGGTCGGCGTCGTCGGTGTCATCTCGCCGTTCAACTTCCCCTTCCTCCTCTCGATCAAGTCGGTCGCGCCCGCGCTCGCGCTCGGCAACGCGGTCGTCCTCAAGCCGCACCAGAACACCCCGATCTGCGGCGGCACCCTCGTCGCCAAGGTCCTGGAGGAAGCCGGCCTGCCGGCCGGTCTGCTGAACGTCGTCGTCACCGACATCGCCGAGATCGGCGACGCGCTCCTGACCCACCCGATCCCGAAGGTCATCTCCTTCACCGGCTCCGACAAGGTCGGCCGTCACGTCGCCACGGTCTGCGCGCAGAACTTCAAGCACGCCGTCCTCGAACTCGGCGGCAACAGCGCCCTGATCGTCCTCGACGACGCCGACGTCGACTACGCGGTGGACGCGGCCGTCTTCAGCCGCTTCGTGCACCAGGGCCAGGTCTGCATGGCCGCCAACCGGATCCTGGTGGACCGGACGGTGGAGGAGGAGTTCACCGAGAAGTTCGTGGCGAAGGTGAAGACCCTGCGCGTCGGCGACCCGGCCGACCCCGCCACCCACATCGGTCCGCTCATCAACTCCCAGCAGGCGGAGGCCGTCTCCTCGCTCGTCGACCAGACGGTCGAGGCCGGCGCGACGGCGCTCCTGCACGGCACGGTCGACGGCAACCTCGTCTCCCCGTCCGTCCTCACCGGCTTCGCCCCGGACGCCCCGATCCTGGGCCAGGAGATCTTCGGCCCGGTCGCCCTGATCGTCCCGTTCGACGGCGAGGACGAGGCCGTGCGGATCGCCAACGACACCCCGTACGGGCTCAGCGGTGCCGTCCACACGGGTGACATCGAGCGGGGTGTGCGACTCGCCAAGCGCGTGCACACCGGCATGATCCACATCAACGACGGCACCGTGCACGACGAGCCGATCGTGCCCTTCGGCGGCGAGAAGCACTCGGGCATCGGGCGGCTCAACGGCGAGGCGATGGTGGAGAGCTTCACCACCCAGAAGTGGATCTCGATCCAGCACGGCCGGAGCCGATTCCCCTTCTGAGTCGGCTGATTTCCGAGCCGGCTGATTTCTCGTTGAGGACAGCACTTGTCCGCAAGGGTCCGTAACTTGATGGGTGTCGGAAGGGCCGAGGGCGAAAGGCCAAGGCCTCCCCGGCACCCATCTGCGTAGGCGTACGGAAGGCGGACATCATGGTGGCTCTTGTTCCCACGGAGGCTCACGGCGACGAGCGCGGCGCGCTCCTCAACTTCGTCGAGGCCCAGCGTGCCGCGATCCGCCGCTCGCTCCTCGGCCTCAGCGAGGAGCAGGCGGCGAGTCGCCCCAGCGCCAGCGAACTCAGCCTCTCCGGCCTGCTCAAGCACGTCGCCGAAGTCGAGCTGAACTGGCTCCGGCTGGCGCAGCAGCAGCCGAACGAGCGGGCGCGCACCGAGGAGACCTGGGGCGAGGGCTTCCGGCTCGTGAAGGAGGAGACGATCCCGGAGATCGTGGAGTTCTGGGCGGGCGTGGCGAAGGAGACCGAGGAGTTCGTCCGCTCGGTGCCGAGCCTGGACGACACCTTCCCGCTGCCCAAGGCGCCCTGGTTCCCCGCGGACGGACGGGTCTCGATCCGCTGGATGCTGCTCCACCTGGTGCAGGAGGCCGGTCGGCACGCGGGGCACGCGGATGTCGTCCGCGAGTCCCTGGACGGCAAGACCTCCTTCGAGCTGATCGCGGCGGAGCAGGGCCGGGGCTGAACGTGAGCGGGTCGGGGCCGCTCTCCGAGCGGCCCCGCGCGCGTGGCCACCGCGCGCGTACTCTGGTCAAGATTGACTAGGAGGTGCGGCGATGTCGGCGATCCGACTGCTCGTCCTGGGCGCGGTGAAGCAGCACGGCCGCGCCCACGGTTACCAGGTCCGCAACGACCTGGAGTACTGGGGCGCGCACGAGTGGTCCCATGCCAAGCCCGGCTCGATCTATCACGCGCTGAAGCAGATGGCGAAGCAGGGACTGCTGCACGCGCACGAGGTCGCGCCGAGCGCGGTGGGCGGTCCGCCGCGCGTGGAGTACGAGCTGACGGAGCGCGGCACCGAGGAGTACTTCGCGCTGCTGCGCGAGGCGCTGACCACGTACGACCAGAAGATGGACGTCCTGTCGGCGGGCATCGGCTTCATCGTGGACCTGCCCCGCGCGGAGGCCGCGGAGCTGCTGCGGCAGCGGGTGCGGGCGCTCGACGAGTGGCGGGCCGCGGTCACGGAGTACTACACGCCCGAGGGCGGCCCCGGTCAGCTCGGGCACATCGGCGAGATCATGCACATGTGGGTCCACTCGGCGGACGCCGGCAAGGAGTGGACGCTCGGTCTGATCGAGCGGATCGAGGGTGGGGCGTACGTGTTCGCGGGGGAGGGCGATCCCTTCGTGGGCGTCCTCGCCGAGGGGGAGGAGAACCCCTTTGCGAGCTGATCGGGTGCGCGGGAGTAGTTGCTAATCAAGTTTGACTAGAGGCCCGGGAGGGCATACCTTCCTCCGTCGGCGGGCAAGTGGTCAAATTTGACTACGAGCATTTCGGGAGGAATCGACATGACGGTGACTGGCGACGTGATCCTCGTGGAGGGCGCGCGCAAGCGGTACGGCGAGAAGGACGCCCTGGCAGGCCTCGACCTCACCGTCCGGCGCGGCACCGTCCACGGCCTGCTCGGGCCCAACGGCGCGGGCAAGACCACGACGGTACGGATCCTGGCCACCCTGCTGCGCCACGACGAGGGCCTGGTGCGGGTGGCGGGACACGACGTACGGACCGAGGCCCGGGAGGTGCGGCGGCGGATCGGGCTGCTCGGGCAGCACGCGGCCCTCGACGAGGAGCTGGGCGGCCGACAGAACCTGGAGATGTTCGGCCGGCTCCACCACCTGGGCGCGCGGCGCGCGGGCACGCGGGCCGACGAGCTCCTGGAGCGCTTCGGCCTCACACGCACCGGCCGCAAGCCGGTCAAGCAGTTCAGCGGCGGCATGCGGCGGCGGCTCGACCTGGCGGCCTCGCTGATCACGGAGCCCGAGGTGCTGTTCCTCGACGAGCCGACGACGGGACTCGACCCACGCGGGCGTGGCGAGGTCTGGGAGTCGGTGCGCTCGCTCGTCGGCGGGGGCACCACGGTGCTGCTGACCACGCAGTACCTGGAGGAGGCCGACCGGCTCGCCGACCGGATCTCGGTCGTGGACCAGGGGCGGATCGTCGCGGACGGCACGGCCGACGAGCTCAAGGCGCGGGTCGGTGTGGACCGGATCGACGTGGTCGTACGGGACGGGGCACGGCTCGACGAGGCGGCCCGGCTGCTGCCCGCGGCCCGGTCCGAGGTGAGCGTGGACGCCGACCGGCGGCGGCTCAGCGCGCCGGTGGCGGACCGGATGGCCTCGCTCGCCGAGACCGTGCGGGCGCTGGGCGAGGCGGGGATCGAGGCGGAGGACATCGCCCTGCGGCGGCCGACGCTGGACGAGGTCTTCCTGCATCTGACGGACGGGGAGTCGTCCCCGCGGAAGGAGGTGGCGGCATGAGCGCCGCGTACGTGGTGAGCGACTGCTGGACGATGACCCGCCGGGAACTGGCGCACTGGGCGCGGCAGCCGGTACAGGTCCTGGTCGGGCTCGTGTTCCCGGTGATGATGCTGCTGATGTTCGGCTATCTGGTCGGCGGCGGCCGGAGCGTCGACGGCGACTACGTCGACTTCCTGGTGCCCGGGATGCTCACGCTGACCATGGTGTTCGGGCTCGAAGGCACCATGACGGCGGTGACGCAGGACCTGAACAAGGGCGTGATCGACCGGTTCCGGGCGATGCCGATGACCGACGGCGCGGTGCTCGTGGGGCGGGCGGCCGCCGACATGCTCCAGTCGACGGTGGGGCTGCTCGTGATGGTCGGCGTCGGGTACGCGATCGGCTGGCGGGCGAGCGGGGGCCTCGCCGGCACCCTGGGGGCCCTGGGGCTGCTGCTCCTGCTGCGTTTCGCGATGCTGTGGATCGGGATCTTCCTCGCCCTGGTCGCGGGGCGGGCCGAGCTGGTGCAGGCGGTGCAGATCCTGGTCTGGCCCATCGGCTTCCTCTCCAACGCCTTCGCCTCGCCGGACTCGATGCCGGGCTGGCTCGGCACGTTCGTGGAGTGGAACCCGATGTCGGCGACCGCGACGGCGGTCCGTGACCTCTTCGGCAATCCGGGCGGCGAGCCGGGGCACATCTGGGCGGCGGTGGTGTGGCCGCTGGTGCTCCTGGCGGTCTTCTTCCCACTGGCGGTACGGAAGTTCGGGCGGCTCGGGAAGTAGCGGCGCGGAGGTGGGAACCCGGGGGCGGTGAGCGGTGTATTCAAAGCAGCGGTTCACCGCGGACCGCCCGAGGGAGGACAGGGGGACGTGCGATGCGCAGGCCCGTGGGAGGAGTGGCCGGCGCCGTCGTGGCGCTGGTGTTGGTGGTGCTGAGCGGGTGTACGGGGTCGAAGTCGGGTGTGGTGGAAGGCGGTTCGGGGAGTTCGGGGAGTTCGGGGAGTTCGGGGAGTTCGGGGAGTTCGGGCGCCTCGGGGGCGGCCGGCAAGGGTCAGGTGGCGCGTCCGGATCCGGGACTGTTCGGGGCGCCGCCCGAGGTCCCGTCCGCGCCGGGGCTGCCCGGCTGGGCGCACAGTCTGGGGTTCGCGCGGGACGGCAGCGGGTTCGCGCTGCTCGCCTCGTGCGTGAGTGACCCGGTGGTCCCGGCGAACGGCTTCTGCCGGCAGTACGTGGCCGTGCGGGACGCCGGGGCGAGGGAATGGGTGCTGCGGAGGTCCCCGCTGCCGCAGGTGTCGGGGACGGAGGGCATATCGGCGAACCTGCTGCCCCTCGGCCCCGGCCGGGCGCTCGTCGAGGAGGGCGGCGCCGAGCCGGGCGCGCGGACCTGGTTCACGAAGGACGGCGGGCGCAACTGGCGGGCGGGCGACCGGCGTACGGTCGGGACGACCCCGGAGATACCCGCCGGGGCGGTGCTCGACACCGACTGTGCCGTGCCCTCCGGGGCCCTGCCGGACGACTGCGAGCGGCACCGGCTCGTGGTGGTCTCGCCGCAGGACGGGCGACGCCGGGCGCTGGCCCGGGTGCCCTTGCTGGGGGCGCATCCACGCCCCCAGGAGCAGCCGGAGCCCGACGGGTCCTGGTGGGTCTCGGGCACGGACCCGCTGTCGGGGCGGGCGGCGGTCGCCGTCTCCCGGGACGGGGGGCGTGGCTGGACGGTCAGCCGGCTGCCGAGTCCCGCCACAAGCCCCGGATGGCACACGTCGGTGGCGGTGGGCAGGGACGCGGTGTACGCGGCGGAGATGGGGGAGTTGGCCGGTGGTGAGCCCGTCAAGAACCCGATGCGGGCGCTGCACCGTTCCGTGGACGGGGGCAGGACCTGGCAGCGGATGTGGACGACGGGGCCGAGCGAGCAGCCTCGCAGCCTGCTCGGCCTGCCGGTCCCGGGGCCCGGTGGCCGGGTGGAGATCGGCACGGAGCTTTCGGGGTACGAGAGCGTGGACGGCGGCCGTACGTTCGTCCGTCTCGGCGACGGGACGCAGCACACCCGCCGCACCCCGCTGGGCCTGCTGCGCGAGGGAACGCCCTGCCAGTACGCGCTGACTCTGGACGGGGTGCGCTGGTCGGAGTTCCAGCTGGCCTGCGAGGACCCGGCCGGTAACTGACCGGGCGGCTCGCGGCAGTCGCTCCAGGGCGGGTCAGACCCTGATCCGACGGGAATGGTCAGACAGCCCCTAGTGGTGGAAGGAGGTCTCCGCGCTCTTGTCGTGGGTGAGCGGATGGGACTGGCGCCGCAGGTCGGGCAGCAGTCGGCCCAGGTCCTCGATGAGGAGCCCGGCCAGGTCGGCGGAGAAGCCGTTGCGGCAGACCACACGCAGGACGGACAAATCCTCGCGGTTGGCGGGGAAGGTGTAGGCGGGGACCAGCCAGCCCCGTTCGCGGAGGCGGCGGGAGACGTCGAAGACGTCGAAGGAGGTGACGTCGGGGGCGGTGGTGAAGGCGAAGACGGGCAGTTGGTCGCCGCGGGTGAGGAGCCGGAAGTCGCCCGTGGCCTCGATCCGTTCGGCGAGGCCGCGGGCGATGTCCCGGGAGGTCTGCTGCACCGCCCGGTAGCCCTCCCGGCCGAGCCTGAGGAACGTGTAGTACTGCGCGACGACCTGGGCGCCCGGCCGGGAGAAGTTGAGGGCGAAGGTGGGCATGTCGCCGCCCAGGTAGTTGACGCGGAAGACGAGCTCCTCGGGGAGTTCGGCGGGCGAGCGCCACAGGGCCCAGCCGACGCCCGGGTAGACCAGGCCGTACTTGTGACCGGAGGTGTTGATGGAGGAGACGCGGGGCAGCCGGAAGTCCCACACGAGATCGTCGTCGAGGAACGGGGCGACCATGGCGCCGGAGGCGCCGTCGACGTGGACGGGGATGTCGAGACCGGTGCGTTCCTGGAGGGCGTCCAGAGCGGCGCAGATCTCGGCTACGGGTTCGTAGGAGCCGTCGAAGGTCGAGCCGAGGACGGCGACGACGCCGATGGTGTTCTCGTCGCAGAGCGCGGCGGCGGACTCGGCGTCGAGGTGGAAGCGGTCGCCCTCCATGGGGACGAGCCGGGGCTCGACTTCCCAGAAGTTGCAGAACTTGTCCCAGCAGACCTGGACGTTGGCGCCCATGACCAGGTTGGGGCGGGCGGTGCCCGGGTAGCGGTCGGCGTTCCGCTTGGTCCAGCGGCGCTTGAGGGCCATGCCGGCGAGCATGCAGGCCTCGCTGGAGCCGGTGGTGGAACAGCCGACGGCCGTGGCCGGGTCCGGGGCGTTCCACAGGTCGGCGAGCATGGCCACGCAGCGGCGTTCCAGTTCGGCGGTGCGCGGGTACTCGTCCTTGTCGATCATGTTCTTGTCGCGGCACTCGCCCATCAGGACCCCGGCCTGGGGCTCCATCCAGGTGGTGACGAAGGTGGCGAGGTTGAGCCGGGAGTTGCCGTCGAGCATCAGCTCGTCGTGGACGAGCTGATAGGCGTTGGCCGGGGGCAGCGGGCCGTCGGGCATCCGGTGGCGGGGCGGGGCCTCGGTCATGCCGCCGACCGGGTCGGCCGCGCCGAAGAAGGGGTTGAGCGCGAGTCGGCGTTCGGGCTCGGAGGGGGACGCGGCGGGCCCCTGGTGGAGCGGCGGCATGGGGGACTCCTTCTGTCGGGTGGGGAGAGCCGGCGGGGTGGTCGTCTCCAAGGGGGCGGGGTCAGCGCAGGGGGTTGCCCTGTTCGTCGAGTTCGAGCTGGGGGCGGCCGGTGACGATCAGCCAGGCGGGGAGGGAGGCGAGACAGAGCAGGCCGAGTACCGCGGGGGAGGGAGCGAGGACGGCGCCGGTGAAGAGGCTGATCCAGCCCTGCCGGGTGGTGGCGAGCAGGACGCCGAGGACGGCGGAGGAGACGGCGATCGCCGGATGGACCTCGGGGACGAGGGCCTGGGCGAGCAGCCCGAAGGCGGCGCCGATGAAGACCGCGGGGAAGATCCGGCCGCCCCGGAAGCCGCAGGAGGCGGCGACGAGGAGGGCGAAGAGTTTGACGACGGCCAGCTTGGCCAGTTCGCCCGAGGACCAGCTGCCGATCGAGGAGGTGAGTTCCTTGACCTGGTCCAGGCCCTTGAAGAGGGTCAGGGGCCCGCCGAGGGCGCCCAGGAGGCCGAGGACGAGACCGCCGAGGGGCAGCATCAGCATGGGGTGGCGCAGCCGCCGGAAGGCGGCGTGGACGTAGGGGAAGAGGTAGCAGGAGGCGAGGCCGAAGACGGCCGCCGCGGAGGCGATCACCAGAGCGGCGAGGAGGTCGCCCCAGCCGGGGTCGGTGAGCGGCGGGATGTCCATGTCGAAGGTGGGTTCGGCAAGCAGCTGGGTGGTCACCGAGCCGGCGCCGGCGGCGACGAGCGGGGCGAAGAGCCGCTGCCAGAGGGAGCCGCGCCCCGGCGTGCCGGCGAGGGCTTCGGAGATGACGAGGGCAGCGGCCACCGGCGTACCGAAGAGGGCGCCGATGGTGGCGGACGAGGCGAGGGCCACCCAGGCGGCGCCCGGAACGGCCGGCGCGACCTTGCGGCCGAGCCAGTAGGCGAGAGCGATGTTCGACGCGATGATCGGGTTCTCGGGGCCGAGGCTGACTCCGCCGGCGAGCGCGAGGGCGCTCGCGAGGAGGAGGCCGGGTACGACTCCCACGGCGAGCGGCGTCCCGCCGAGGCCCATGGACGCCGGGTCGGGGCCGGCGTGACCGGGGACCTTCCAGACGACGAGGCCCACGGCGATGCCCGCCGCCGTGAGCATGCTGATGATCCAGAGGGAGGAGTAGCCGCCGATGCCGAGGGCGTCGGGCAGGTCGTCCCAGAGGACGTCCTCGAACTCTTCCGAGAGGGCGCTGATCCCCAGATACAGCAAGCTCGCCCCCACCCCGACCAGGAGCGAGGGCAGCACCTGCGGCAGCAGCACCCGCAGTGGGGCCTCGTCGGCGGAGGATGACGGAGCGGGCTGACCGGGCTGACCCGGCGGAGCATGATCGGCGGCCACTGGCCCACCATAAGTGAGCAAATGCCGCACAACATCCCGAAATTCGAGTCGAATGGACTTGCACCTCACGTCACGTCAGGCCCGAGGCTGACACGCGTACCGAGAGAAAGGGCGGACAGCCGATGGGCTACTCCGTGGGACAGGTCTCCGGCTTCGCCGGGGTCACGGTGCGGACCCTGCACCACTACGACGCGATCGGACTGCTCTCCCCGAGCGGCCGCAGCACGGCGGGCCACCGCCGCTACGACGACGCGGACCTCGACCGGCTCCAGCAGATCCTGTTCTACCGGGAGCTCGGCTTCCCCCTCGAAGAGGTCGCCGTCCTCCTCGACGACCCGCACGCCGACCCGCGGGCGCACCTGCGGCGGCAGCACGCGCTGCTGACCGAGCGGATCGGCGAGCTGAAGAGGATGGCGGCGGCCGTCGAGCACGCCATGGAGGCGAAGAAGATGGGCATCAACCTCACCCCCGAGGAGAAGTTCGAGGTCTTCGGGGACAAGGACCCCGAGCGGTACGCGGAGGAGTCCGCCCGCCGCTGGGGCGGCACGCACTCCCACGAACTGGCCCAGGCCAGGGCCGCCGGCTACACGAAGGACGACTGGCAGCGGATGAAGGACGAGGTGGACGTCTGGGGCGCCGCCTACGCCGACCTCATGGAGGAGGGCCTGGCCCCGGAGTCGGAGGAGGCGATGGACCTCGCCGAGGCCCACCGCCGCCACATCACCACCTGGTTCTTCGAATGCCACCCGAAGACCCATGAGGAGCTCGCCGGGATGTACGTCGCCGACGAGAACTTCCACGCCTTCTACGACTCGATCCACGAGGGCCTTCCCGAGCACCTCCATGCCGCCGTCCGGGCGAACGCGGCACGCCTGGCGCCCTGACCCGAAGGCCCACCGGCCGGCTCACGCGCGCGGTGCGATCACCACCGCCGTGCCGTAGGCGCACACCTCCGTGCCCAGTTCCGCCGCTTCCGTCACGTCGAAGCGGAACATGAGCACGGCGTTCGCGCCGCGCGCCTGAGCCTGCTCCACCAGGCGTTCCATCGCCTGGTTGCGGGTCTGCACCAGCGTCTTCGTCAGGCCTTTCAGCTCCCCGCCGATCATCGACTTGAGCCCCGCGCCGATCTGGCTGCCCAGATGGCGGGAGCGGACGGTGAGCCCGAAGACCTCACCGATCACCTGCCGGACCTCGAAGCCCGGCACGTCGTTCGTCGTCACGACCAGCACATCGGGGTGCGGCCCCTGGCCGCCTCCGAACTCCTCGATGCCCATCGGCATACACCTCCTGAGCCCCCAGCCTCGGGGGAGCAGGCCCTGTCCGCATCCTGTGGGCCCCGGGTGGAACCGGTCGCGTTCAGCTCACGTTGATAGCTTGGGGCCAGCCGTCCCCCATGCCCCCACCGACCGCAGGAGCCCGGAACCCGTGAACACGCTTGCCCTCGGACCGAGCTGGCTGGACCCGGATTATCTGATTCAGACCTTTGGTCCGATCGGTGTCCTGGCCATCGTCTTCGCCGAGTCCGGACTCCTCATCGGGTTCTTCCTGCCCGGCGACTCGCTGCTCTTCACCACCGGCCTGCTGATCACGACCGGCAAGCTGGACATGCCGCTGTGGCTGATGTGCACGCTGATCGTGGCCGCGGCGGTCCTCGGTGACCAGGTCGGATACCTCTTCGGGCGGAAGGTCGGCCCGTCCCTCTTCAAGCGCCCCGACTCCAAGCTCTTCAAGCAGGAGAACGTCGAGAAGGCCCACGAGTTCTTCGAGAAGCACGGTCCGAAGTCGCTGATCCTGGCCCGCTTCGTTCCCATCGTGCGGACGTTCACGCCGATCATCGCCGGCGTCAGCCGCATGAACTACCGCCTGTTCGTCACGTTCAACATCATCGGCGGCGTCCTGTGGGGCGCGGGTGTGACCATCCTCGGCGCCCTCCTCGGCAAGATCGACTTCGTGCACCAGCACATCGAGCTGATCCTCGTCGGGATCGTCCTGATCTCCGTCGTACCGATCGTGATCGAGGTCCTGAGGTCCCGCTCCCAGTCGAAGAAGGCGCAGTCCAAGGGCAGCGACCACGACGCCCCCGGGACCCCGAACCCCCAGGGCCCCCGCGGCCGCCACGCCAAGCGCTGAGCCCCACCGGCACCGGAACACCCCCTAGAAGCCCCTGGTCCGCTTGGCCGCACGACGGGCCGCGGCGGCGCCGGGGGCCTGCATGAAGAGGCGGGCCAGCTCGCCTCCCAGGTTCACGCCGATCGCGATCGCCAAGGCCAGGGCCGCCGCCTTCGCAAGGGAGGCGAAGCCCTGGTCCAGGTTGTTCTGGGCGATCGCGAGCACCCCGAAGTACGTCGCCGAACCGGGCAGCAGCGGGCCGATCGCCGCCGTCACGTACGGCAGCGACGAGGTGTGCTCGTAGCGGGCGATCAGCTGCCCGAAGAGGCCCACCAGACCCGCCGCCACCGCCGTCGCCATGACCGTCGACCCGTCCGCGGTCACCGCGATCGACGCGTAGATCACCCAGGCGACCCCGCCGTTCAGCGTCGCGAAGAGCACCGTCGCCCGCGACTGCTGCAACAGGATGGCGAAGGTCGCGCACAGCACCATCGACGCAAGGATCTGCGTCACCGGCCGTTCGACCGCCGTCAGCGCCCCCTCGGGGTTCAGCTGCGCGTCGAACTGCACCGCGATGTACAGCACCGACAGCACGCCCACCACGATCGCGACGAAGAAGTACGCGACCTCCAGGAGCCGGGCCGAGGCCGTGATGTAGAAGCCGGTCAGACCGTCCTGCACGGCCGCCACGAGCGCCCGCCCCGGGATCAGCGCGAACAGGCCACCGGTGATCACCGCCGACGGCCGCAGATCCGCGTGCAGCATCGTCAGGAGCACGCCCATCGCCGCCGGCGGCATCGCCGCCACCAGGAACTGGTAGAACTCCGGCATCCCGCGCCCGGCGAACAGCCACGCCAGCCGGTCGCCGAGCACCGCGCCCAGCGCCGCCACGAAGAACACCGTCGGACCGCCGCCGAGCAGCACCGAGGCCGCACCGGCGAGCACGCCCGCCGCCGCCGTCAGGACCCAGCCGGGATACGGGTGCCGGTTGCGCCGTATCTCCGCGAGCCGCCCGTACGCCTCCTCGGGCGTCACCTCGTGCGCCCGCGCGTTGATGTCGGCGAGCAGCGTGTACACCGCCGCGAGCCGCGTGTAGTCCGTCCCCCGCCGTCGTACCGTCCGGTTCGCCGTGATCGGGTCGTCGACGAGCGACGGCTGATACGTGACGGACAGCAGCGTGAAGGTCACCGTCGGCTCGACGCGGTCCAGACCGTACGAGCGGCAGATCACGAACATCGCCGCCTCGACGTCCTCCGCGCCCTCCCCGCCCGCGAGCAGCAGCTCGCCGATGCGCAGCGTCAGGTCGAGCACCCGCGGCACCGAGGGACCGCTCTCGTCCTCCTTGCGCGACGCCTCGGGCACCGGCCGCTCACCCACCGGCAGCCGCAGCATGGTCCGCATCCGGTCCTGCCACGGCGCGTTCTGCGGGAGCCGCACCAGGGGCACCCCGTACGCCGGGGTGAAGGCGGGCGGCGCGTTCTTGGCCGAGTAGGTGGCCGGCGGCGCGAACGCCGAACCTTCCTGCTCGGCCGACGGCTCCGTCGTCAGTCCCGGGGGAAGGGCGAACTCCGAGGTCGGATGCTCCTCCTCGGGCGGCGCGGGCTGCGCCACACCGGCCGGCGGCACGAAAGCGCTCCGCGCCTCGTCCGACACCGGCTTCCGGTCCTCCGGAACGCCCTCGGGACCGTCCTTCGAGCCGTCCGGCTCCGCCACCACTCTGTCCGCCTCACTCCCTGGGAACCGTGAATTCCAGTATGAGTGTGCGATGGACGTGCGAAAGGCGGTGCACCCAAGGGGTGCACCGCCTTCACACGCTCAGAACAGAACCGACTCAGTGGCCGCCCTGCTCCTTGGCACGCGCGTACGACTTCTCGATCTCTTCCTCGGCCTCGGCGCGACCGACCCAGTCCGCACCCTCGACCGACTTGCCCGGCTCCAGGTCCTTGTAGACCTCGAAGAAGTGCTGGATCTCCAGGCGGTCGAACTCCGCCACGTGGTGGATGTCCCGCAGGTGCTCCATGCGCGGGTCCGTGGCCGGGACGCACAGCAGCTTGTCGTCGCCGCCCGCCTCGTCCGTCATACGGAACATGCCGATGGCGCGGCACTTGATCAGGCAGCCCGGGAAGGTGGGCTCGTCGAGGATGACGAGCGCGTCCAGCGGGTCGCCGTCCTCACCGAGGGTGTTCTCGACGTAGCCGTAGTCGGTCGGGTAGGCCGTCGACGTGAACAGGCGACGGTCCAGGCGGATGCGACCCGTCTCGTGGTCGACCTCGTACTTGTTCCTCGATCCCTTGGGGATCTCGATGAGAACGTCGAACTCCACGGGTGGCTCCTCCTGAATCAACACAAGTGAATGCTCGCGACGACGCGCGGTGATTAAGTGTCCCTCACGCACGTGTGTGATCGCGAAAGGGGCTGGTCAGCAATGCCCGAGCCGAGGATGTGGCAGCTCACGGCGGGCTCCGCCGCCCTCGGACTGGCCCTGGCCGCCGTGGCGGTGACCTCGGCCGGGCCGTGGGACTCGGGTCAGCGTACGGCCGAGCGGGCCCGCGCCGCCGCCCCGACGACGGGTGGCGCGCGTCACGCCCCGCCCCCCGCACCCGCTCCGCCCCGCCGCCCCGCACCCGCCCCGAGCGCCCCCGGCGTCCTCACCGCCCTCCACGCCCCGGCCCCCGGCGGACGCCCCGCGGACCTCGCCGCCCGGCTCGTACCGCTCCTCGCCGACCCTGGTCTCGGCCCCCTGCGCACCGCCTCCGTCGTCGACACCGCCACCGGCAAGCAGCTGTACGGCGAGGGCGCCGGCACCCCCATGACCCCCGCCTCCACGGTCAAGATCGCCACCGCCGCCGCCGCACTCTCCGCCCTCGGCCCCGACCACCGCATCGCGACCACCGTCACCGCGGCCCCCGACGGCCGGACCGTCACCCTCACCGGCGGCGGCGACCCCACCCTCGACCCGGCCCGCCTCAAGGCCCTCGCCGCCGACACCGCCCGCGCCCTCACCGCCCGCGGCCACACCTCCGTACGCCTCACGTACGACGCGAACCTCTACCCGGGCCCCACGCTCCACCCCATCGGCCCCAACGAGAACATCGCTCCCGTCGTCGCCCTCATGACCGACGAAGGACGCCTCGACGACAGCGAGAGCGGCCCCGCGCCCCGCACCGGCGACCCGGCGGGCGACACCGCCACCGCCTTCGCGGGCCACCTCACCGCGGCCGGGATCAAGGTCACCGGCGACCCGGCCCCCGGCCGCACCCCGAAGGCCGCCCCCCTCGCCCGTACGTACTCCGCCCCCCTCGCCGACCTCGTCGAGCACACCCTCACCCACAGCGACAACGACCTCGCCGAAGCCCTGGCCCGCCAGACCGCCCTCGCCAGGAAGCAGCCCGCGAGCTTCGACGGCGCGAGCAAGGCCGTACGGGACGAACTCGCCCGGCTCGGCCTCCCCGTCGCCGGCGCCCGCTTCGCCGACGGCAGCGGACTCGACCGCCGCGACCGCGTCTCCGCCGCCCTCCTCACCGGACTCCTCACCCGGGCGGCCGACCCCGCCCGCCCCGCCCTGCGCCCGCTCCTCACCGGACTGCCCGTCAGCGGCTTCACCGGCACCCTCGCCGGCCGCTTCGACACCGCACCCGCCACCGCGGGCGCCGGACTCGTCCGCGCCAAGACCGGCACCCTGACGGGTGTCAACACCCTCGCCGGGACCGTCGTCACCGCCGACGGACGCCTCCTCGCCTTCGCGTTCCTCGCCGGCGCCACCTTCTCCCCGTACGAGGCGCAGCCCGCCCTCGACCGCCTCTCCGCCGCCCTCGCCGGCCAGGACTGACCAGGCACCCGCCCCGCGCCACCCCCGTCCCGACCCGAACGGAAGCCGTCCCGAACCCGCACCGAACAGGCTTCGAGACCGTACGGTTGACGCATGACGAGCATCGGTGGCGCAGGCACATCCGGGATGGTCGACTGGAACCTCGCGGTCGCGACCGCGACCCGCCTCGTGCGGCCCGGACCCGAAGTCAGCCGCGACGAGGCCCGCGAGGTCGTCGCCGAACTCCGCAAGCACGCCAAGGCCTCGGAGGAACACGTCCGGGCCTACACCCGAATGATTCCCGAGGGTATGGAGCCCCACGACACGCCCGTCCTCGTCGTCGACCGGGCCGGCTGGATCAAGGCCAACGTCGCCGGCTTCCGCGAGCTCCTCACCCCCCTCCTCGGGAAGATGCAGGACCGCCGGTCGGGCAACGCGGGCAGCGCCGTCCTCGGCGCCGTCGGCGGCAAGGTCACCGGCGTCGAACTCGGCATGCTGCTGTCGTTCCTGGCCTCCCGCATCCTCGGCCAGTACGAGACCTTCGCCCCCGCCACCCGCGACCTCCCCGCCGGAGGCAACGGCGGCGGACGCCTCCTCCTCGTCGCGCCCAACATCGTCCACGTCGAACGCGAACTCGAGGTCAACCCGCACGACTTCCGGCTCTGGGTCTGCCTCCACGAGGAGACCCACCGCACCCAGTTCACCGCCGTCCCCTGGCTACGTGACCACCTCCAGGGCGAAATCCAGTCGTTCCTCGCCGCCACCGACGTCGACCCCGGCACCGTCGTCGAACGCCTCCGCGAAGCCGCCCAGACCCTCGCCGGCGGTCGCCCCGAAGCGGAGGAGGGCGAGCCCGCCCCCTCCCTCGTCGAACTCGTCCAGACCCCCGAGCAGCGCGAGATCCTCGGCCGCCTCACCGCCGTCATGTCCCTCCTCGAAGGCCACGCCGACTACGTCATGGACGGCGTCGGACCCCAGGTCGTGCCCTCCGTCGCCGAGATCCGCGAGAAGTTCCAGCAGCGCCGCGCACGCGGTGCCTCCCGCCTCGACCTCGCCCTGCGCAAGCTCCTCGGCCTCGACGCCAAACTCCGCCAGTACCGCGACGGCGAGCGCTTCGTCCGCGCCGTCGTCGACCAGGTCGGCATGGACGGTTTCAACCGCGTGTGGACCTCCCCCAACACGCTCCCCACCAAGACCGAGATCGCCGCCCCCGCCGACTGGATCGCGAGGGTGCACCGTAAGGCAGACTCGTGAGACTGGTGCGGCACACGGCACAGCAACACGTCGGAACACCCCACCAATCACCCATCCGAGGGACCCTGGGCATGGGGTGAGGCGTGCAATGCTCGGGTAACGGCCGGGTTTCTGTCACCATCGACGCACTCTGAGTGACCGAACCCCCCTTTCCGACCGTTAAGACTCCGACCGAGGCACCCCACCCCATTCACGAAGGGCACCGGACATGGGTCCCCATCCTGCGGTCGCGGCGATACGCCTGGCGGTCCGCCGCGTACTCCACGACGTTCTCACCGAGCACCAGACCGACCCCGCCCCCGCACGCGACGCACACACCCCCCTCGTGCTCGTCGCCTGCTCCGGAGGCGCCGACTCGATGGCGCTCGCCTCCGCCCTCGCCTTCGAGGCCCGCAAGCTTCCCGTGCGCGCCGGCGGCATCACCGTCGACCACGGACTCCAGGACGGCTCCGACACCCGCGCCGGCGAGGTCGCCGGACGCATGACCGCCCTCGGACTCACCCCCGCCGAGGCCGTCGCCGTCACCGTCGGCCGCGAAGGAGGACCCGAAGCCGCCGCCCGCGACGCGCGGTACGCGGCGCTCGACGCCGCAGCCGAACGCCACGGAGCCGCCGCGATCCTCCTCGGCCACACCCGCGACGACCAAGCGGAAACCGTCCTGCTCGGGCTCGCCCGCGGCTCCGGCATCCGCTCGCTCTCCGGCATGGCCGCGATCTCCGGTGCCTCCGGCCGCTACCGGCGCCCCTTCCTCCAGCTCGACCGCCAGACCGTCCGCAAGGCCTGCGTCGCACAGGAACTCGCCGTCTGGGACGACCCCCACAACAGCGACCCCGCCTACACCCGCTCACGCCTCCGCCACGAGGGCCTCCCCGCCCTGGAGAAGGCCCTCGGCAAGGGCGTCGTCGAAGCCCTCGCCCGAACGGCCCAGCTGTCCCGCGACGACGCCGACGCCCTCGACACCTGGGCCGCCGACGCCGAGACCCGCGTACGCGACGAGGCGGGCGCCCTCGAATGCGCCAAGCTCTTCGGGCTGCCCCCCGCCGTACGCCGCCGCGTCCTGCGCCGCGCCGTCATCGCCGAGGGCGCGCCCGCGGGCTCCCTCTTCGCCCGGCACATCGAAGAAGTCGACCGGCTCATCACCGGCTGGCGCGGCCAGGGGGCCATCAACCTGCCCGGCCGCGTCGAAGCCCGCCGCCAGGGTGGCAGACTGGTCATCCGGCAAGGCTGACGCACGCTGCAACGAAAGTGACCCGGGTGAACGAGAAGGACATGGGCACCGACCTCCAGTCGGTGCTCATCACCAAGGAAGAGATCGACGCCAAGCTGGCAGAGCTGGCCGCGAAGATCGACGCGGAATACGCGGGCAAGGACCTGCTCATCGTCGGCGTCCTCAAGGGCGCGGTGATGGTGATGGCGGATCTGGCTCGCGCCCTTTCCACCCCCGTCACCATGGACTGGATGGCCGTGTCCTCCTACGGCGCCGGCACCCAGTCCTCGGGCGTCGTCAGGATCCTCAAGGACCTCGACACCGACATCAAGGGCAAGCACGTCCTGATCGTCGAGGACATCATCGACTCCGGCCTGACCCTGTCCTGGCTGCTGTCGAACCTCGGCTCGCGCGAGCCCGCCTCCCTGGAGGTGTGCACGCTGCTGCGCAAGCCCGAGGCCGCGAAGGTCGCGATCGACGTCAAGTGGATCGGTTTCGACATCCCCAACGAGTTCGTCGTGGGCTACGGCCTCGACTACGCCGAGAAGTACCGGAACCTTCCGTTCGTCGGCACGCTCGCCCCGCACGTCTACGGCGGCTGACAGCCCGAGCTGACAGTCCCGTCGTACGGGGAACCACGACCGCCTTCCCCCCGTTGAACCACGGGAAGGCGGTCGCGGGCGACGATGCTGAGGTACCGTCCGAAGAACAGCTTTTTCATACAGCAGCTCTCACAGCAGCATTTTCCTACGGGCAGGAGGGACGGGGCGTTCTCGCTCCGTATGGATGGACGTGAAGCGATACTTCCGTGGGCCGGTCATGTGGATCGTGCTGGCCGTCCTCGCCGTGGTCGTGCTGATGCAGGTCGTCGGCTCGTCCGAGGGCTACAAGACGGTGGACACCGGCAAGGTCGTCCAGGCGATCGACAAGAACCAGGTCAAGCAGGCAAAGATCACCACCGGTGACGAGCAGATCGTCAAGATCGAGCTCGTCGACGGCCAGAAGATCGACAACAGCAGCAAGGTCCAGGCCAGCTACATCGGCACCCAGGGCGCCGACCTCGCCGACAAGCTGCAGGAGAAGTTCGAGGCCGGGCAGATCGAGAAGGGCTACACCGTCTCGCCGACGAAGCAGTCGCCCTTCGTCTCGATCCTGCTCTCCCTCCTCCCCTTCGTCCTCATCGTGGTCGTCTTCCTCTTCCTGATGAACCAGATGCAGGGCGGCGGCTCCCGCGTCATGCAGTTCGGCAAGTCCAAGGCCAAGCTCATCACCAAGGACACGCCGAAGACCACCTTCGCCGACGTCGCGGGCTCGGACGAGGCCGTCGAGGAACTCCACGAGATCAAGGAATTCCTCCAGGAGCCGGCGAAGTTCCAGGCCGTCGGCGCCAAGATCCCCAAGGGCGTCCTGCTCTACGGCCCGCCCGGAACCGGCAAGACGCTCCTCGCGCGCGCCGTCGCCGGCGAGGCCGGGGTGCCGTTCTACTCGATCTCCGGTTCCGACTTCGTCGAGATGTTCGTCGGTGTCGGTGCCTCCCGGGTCCGTGACCTCTTCGAGCAGGCCAAGGCCAACGCGCCCGCCATCGTCTTCGTCGACGAGATCGATGCCGTCGGACGCCACCGCGGCGCCGGCCTCGGCGGCGGCCACGACGAGCGCGAGCAGACGCTCAACCAGCTCCTCGTCGAGATGGACGGCTTCGACGTGAAGGGCGGCGTCATCCTGATCGCCGCCACGAACCGGCCCGACATCCTCGACCCCGCCCTCCTGCGCCCCGGACGGTTCGACCGGCAGATCGCCGTCGACCGACCGGACATGCTGGGCCGTCTGGAGATCCTCAAGGTCCACCAGAAGGGCAAGCCGGTCGCTCCGGACGTCGACCTCGGCGCCGTCGCCCGACGCACCCCCGGCTTCACCGGCGCGGACCTCTCCAACGTCCTCAACGAGGCGGCGCTCCTCACCGCGCGCGGCGATCAGAAGCTGATCGACAACAACGCGCTCGACGAGGCGATCGACCGTGTGGTCGCGGGCCCGCAGAAGCGGACCCGGATCATGTCGGAAAAGGAGAAGAAGATCACCGCGTACCACGAGGGCGGCCACGCCCTCGTCGCGGCGGCCCTGCCGAACTCCGACCCCGTCCACAAGATCACCATCCTGTCCCGCGGCCGTGCCCTGGGCTACACGATGGTCCTGCCGGACGAGGACAAGTACTCCACCACCCGCAACGAGATGCTCGACCAGCTGGGCTACATGCTGGGCGGGCGCGCGGCCGAGGAGCTCGTCTTCCACGACCCGACCACGGGCGCGGCCAACGACATCGAGAAGGCCACGGCCACCGCGCGAGCGATGGTCACGCAGTACGGCATGACCGAGCGTCTGGGCGCGATCAAGTTCGGCGGCGACAACACCGAGCCGTTCCTCGGGCGCGAGATGTCGCACCCGCGGGACTACTCGGAAGAGGTCGCCGCGCTGGTCGACGAAGAGGTCAAGAAGCTCATCGAGACCGCGCACAACGAGGCCTGGGAGATCCTCGTCGAGAACCGAGACGTTCTCGACAACCTGGTCCTCGCCCTCCTGGAGAAGGAGACGCTGGGCAAGGAGGAGATCGCCGAGATCTTCACCCCCATCGTCAAGCGCCCGGCCCGCCCGGCCTGGACCGGCTCCTCCCGCCGTACCCCGTCCACGCGTCCGCCGGTGCTCTCCCCCAAGGAGCTCGCCCTGACGAACACGGCGAACGGCTCGGCGGCCCCGACGGTCGACACCACGAAGGGCATCGACATCGCCCCGGTGGACACCCCGGAGGACTGACCGTCCCGACCCCCGGAATGGCTGCCGCGCCCCCACAGGTTTTAGCCTGTGGGGGCGCGGCTTTTCCGCGCACATCAGTTCAGACGGAACGAGGCACAGAGATGACCGACCCGGTGACGCTGGACGGCGAGGGCAAGATCGGCGAGTTCGACGAGAAGCGCGCCGAAGCAGCCGTACGCGAGCTCCTCATCGCGGTCGGCGAGGACCCGGACCGCGAGGGCCTGAAGGAGACGCCGGCGCGGGTGGCGCGGGCTTACAAGGAGCTTTTCGCGGGCCTGTGGCAGAAGCCCGAGGACGTTCTGACGACGACGTTCGACCTGGGGCACGACGAGATGGTCCTCGTGAAGGATATCGAACTGACGTCCCAATGCGAGCATCATCTGCTCCCGTTTCATGGTGTAGCCCACATCGGTTACATTCCGGCCGAAACGGGCAAGATCACCGGACTTTCCAAGCTGGCGCGCCTCGTCGACGTCTTCGCCCGCCGCCCGCAGGTGCAGGAGCGCCTGACGACACAGATCGCTGACTCGCTGATGCGCATCCTCGATGCCCGTGGTGCGATCGTCGTCATCGAGGCCGAGCACATGTGCATGGCTCTGCGTGGCGTCCGTAAGCCGGGCGCGAAGACGACCACCTCGGCTGTGCGCGGTCAGCTTCGTGACGCTACGACACGCGCTGAGGCCATGTCCCTGATATTGGCCCGTTAGCGGCGAGCTGTCCGCCTTGCTCCATACCGTCCCCGATCAGTGGAGTTGATCGCTGATCAAGGGGGATCGGTATGGGGTACGGACTGACCGGCAAGATGCTGGTGAACCTCGTGGACGGATGTGCCCAGGCGAAGGGCACCTCGCGCGGTGCCCTGGTAGGGACCTAGGCCGCCGGTGCCTGGTTCTTGTCGTCGTCCTCCGGGAGCTTGCAGACGCGCTCCAGGAAGAGGGCGGCGGCGATGACGGCCAGGCCGGCCAGGACCGCGAAGGCGGCGTAGAGAGCCTGGTCGCGGCGCGCCGGGACGTCGAGGGAGCCGAGGAGGAAGACGCCCGTGCCGCCGTACATGCCGGCGACGAGGGCGGCCACCAGGGCGCTCGCCTGGCCGAAGACCACCGCGCGGGCCGCCATCAGGGGTTCGACGCCCTTGGCGCCGGGGCGGCGCTCGCGCTGGGCCTTGAGGCGGGCGCGGATCGAGAGGGCGGTCGCCGTGAGCACGACCGCGATCACGGCGAGGACGATGGGCGCGGCGATCGGCACGCTGGGAAGGGTGCCGACCGCGTCCCAGAGCCGCGCGGCGCCCCAGGAGAGGATTCCGGCCACGAGGAACAGTCCGGCGAGCACCTTGAGCCGCAGTTGTTTCACCGGATGTCCTTCGCGTGGTCGTCGGTCGTGGTCGGGCGGTCTGCCACGAAGCGTAACGACTACTCGGGCAGACGGAGTTCCAGGTCGGCGCGGCGTGCGACGCCTTCGCTGCCGAGGGTGGCGAGGAGCTCGGCGACGGGGCCGTGGCCGGGGATCCGGGCTTCGGGGTCCACGTCGTGCCAGGGGGCGAGGACGAAGGCGCGCTGGTGGGCGCGGGGGTGCGGGAGGGTGAGGACGGGGTCCTCGGAGACCACGTCCGCGTAGGCGACGATGTCGACGTCGATGGTGCGGGCGCCCCAGCGCTCCTCGCGGACGCGGTGGAAGGCCTCCTCGACGGCGTGGGCCCGCTCCAGGAGGGAGGAGGGCGGCAGGGTCGTCTTGAGGAGCGCGACGGCGTTGAGGTACGAGGGCTGGGTGCCGGGCTCGACGCCCCAGGGCTCCGTCTCGTACACGGGGGAGACGGCCTTGACCCGGAGGCCCGGGGTGTCCGCGAGGGCGTCGACGGCCCCCTGGAGGGTCTCCAGGCGGTTGCCGAGGTTGGCGCCGAGGGCCACGACGGCCCAGCGGGGGTTGGACAGCGTCGTGTCGGCGGCGTCGACGGTCGCGACGACGGAGGCCGGTACGGGCTGGACGGTGGGGTCGCTCTGTGTCGGCTTCATCGTCGGCTCCGGGTGATCGTGATGGTCACGTCGTCGAAGGGCACGGTGATGGGTGCGTCCGGCTTGTGGACGACGACTTCCACCTCTTGTACCCCGGCGTGGCTGAGGCATTGCTGGGCGATGCGCTCGGCGAGGGTTTCGATGAGGTCGACGGGCTCGCCCTGGACGACGTCGACGACCTCTTCGGCGACGATCCCGTAGTGAACGGTCTTGGCCAGGTCGTCGTCGGCGGCCGCCGGGCGGGTGTCCAGGCCGAGGACCAGGTCCACGATGAAGGTCTGGCCCTCCTCGCGCTCCTTGGGGAAGACGCCGTGGTGGCCCCGGGCCTTGAGGCCGCGCAGCGCGACACGATCCACGCGAATCACTCCTGCTGTCGTAGTTCGGTGGCCACGCAGCCGGGTGCGGACGGCCGGGTGTCCAGCATCGAATCTACCCGCGGGGACCGACAGCGCTTGCCCTCGGGGGCCGTGGGCGGGTCAGGGGAGGGGGTTCAGGCCTTGTCCGTACCGGGGTCGCCGTCCTCGTTCTCCTCGGTCTCCGCAAGGACGGGAGAGGCGTGGTGGGACCAGATCTTCCAGCCGTCGGATGTGTGGCGGAACACATTGGTGGCGACGACGAGCTGGCCGACGAGGGGTCCCAGTTCGGCGCCGTCCTCGGCGGGGCCGCCGCTGAGGATGTTCTCGGTGCAGGTGACGACGGCGGTGCGGCCGGCCAGGGAGACCTTGAGGTCGGTGAGGAAGAACTGGATGTACTCGGTGTTCGCCATGATCAGCGCGTACGAGCGGAGCACCTCGCCGCGGCCGGTGAGGACGGGCCAGCCGGGGTGGACGCAGGTGATGGGGGTGGCTCCGTCGTCGAGCCAGAGGTCCGAGACGCGCTCGAAGTCGCCGGTCTCCATCGCCTCGTAGAAGGCGGTGTTGGCGGCTTCGACGGCCGCCGCGTCGGTGCTGCGGCTCACGCGGCTCCCTCGACGGCGCGGGCGACCCGTACGGCGTCGGCGGTGGCCCGGACCTCGTGGACGCGGACGGCCCACGCGCCCGCGTGGGCGGCGAGGGCGGAGACGGCGGCGGTGGCGGCGTCGCGTTCGCGGGCGGGGGGCGGGGCGGAGCCCTCGTGGGCGAGGACGTGGCCGAGGAAGCGTTTGCGGGAGGCGGCGACCAGGAGGGGGCGGCCGAGGGCGCGGAGCTCGGGGAGGTGGGCGACGAGGGCGAGGTCGTGGGGGGCGAGCTTGGCGAAGCCGAGGCCCGGGTCGACGACGATGCGCTCGGGGTCGATGCCGCCGTCGACGACGGCTTCCAGGCGGGTGCGGAGTTCGCCCACGACCTCGGTGACGACGTCGTCGTAGACGGCGAGGCTGTTCATGTCCTGGCTGAATCCGCGCCAGTGCATGACGACGAAGGGGACTTCGGCGGCGGCGACGGCGGGGATCATGCCGGGGTCGGCGAGGCCGCCGCTGACGTCGTTGACGAGGAGGGCGCCGGCTTCGACGGCGCGGGCGGCGACACTGGCGCGCATGGTGTCGACGGAGACGGTGACGCCTTCGGCGGCGAGGCCGCGGACGACGGGGACGACGCGGCGGAGTTCTTCCTCCTCGTCGACGCGGCTGGCGCCGGGCCGGGTGGACTCGCCGCCGACGTCGATGAGGTCGGCGCCCTCGGCGGCGAGTTCGAGGCCGTGTTTGACGGCGGCCGTGGTGTCGAACCAGCGGCCGCCGTCGGAGAAGGAATCGGGCGTCACGTTGACCACGCCCATGACCGCGCAGCGGTCCCACTCCGGCAGGCCCCGGGCCGTACCCCGGTCGATCGTCGTACTCATGTGTCCAGCGTAGGGCCCAGGGGGGTGATCAGGCGGCGCGGATCCCGCGCTCCGTCGCCGCGGGGACGATGTGGGCGCAGGGGCGGCGGGCCGGGGCGGGGCGCCTGCGGGTGAAGGGACGGGGCAGGGAGAAGTTCACGAAGCCTTCGGCCTGCATGGCGGCGAAGCCGATGCGGGGGAGGTCGCGGCTCTTGCGGTAGACGACGAAGCGGGGTTCCCAGCGGGGCTGGAACTTGGCGTTGAACTTGTACAGCGACTCGATCTGGAACCAGCGGGAGAGGAAGACGAGGAGTCCTCGCCAGACGCGCAGGACGGGTCCGGCGCCGATCTTCTCGCCGCGGGCGAGGGCCGAGCGGAACATGGCGAAGTTGAGGGACACGCGCGCGATGCCGAGGTCGGGGGAGGCCTGGAGGGCGGCGACGATGAGGAGCTCGTTCATGCCGGGGTCGGCGGAGCGGTCGCGGCGCATGAGTTCGAGGGACATGCCGTCGGGGCCCCAGGGGACCAAGTGGATGATCGCCTTGAGGTCGCCGTAGGCGGAGTCCGGGGCGTCGTCCGCGTCGGTCTTGTGGGCGGTCGCTATGACGGCGTCGCCGTCGCCGGGGGCGCCGATGCGGCCGAGGGCCATGGAGAAGCCGCGCTCGGTGTCGGTGCCGCGCCAGTCGGCGGCGGCGCGGCGGACCTGTTCGAGTTCGGCGTCGTCGAGGTCACGGACGCGGCGGACCTGGGTGGTGTAACCGTTGCGTTCGATGCGCTTGACCATCTGGCGGACGTTGCGCATGGCCCGTCCGGCGAGGGAGAAATCCGCGACGTCGACGACCGCCTCGTCGCCGAGTTCGAGGGCGTCGAGGCCGGTCTCGCGGGTCCAGACCTGGCCGCCGGTCTCGGAGCAGCCCATGACGGCGGGGGTCCAGGAGTGGGCCTTGGCCTCGTCCATGAAGCGTTCGATGGCGCCGGGCCAGGCCTCGACGTCGCCGATGGGGTCGCCGCTGGCGAGCATGACGCCGGAGACGACGCGGTAGCAGACGGCGGCCTTTCCGCTGGGGGAGAAGACGACGCCCTTGTCGCTGCGGAGCGCGAAGTGGCCGAGGGAGTCGCGGCCGCCGTGCTGGTCGAGGAGGGCGCGGAGCCGGACCTCGTCCTCGTCGGTGAGGCGGGCGGCGGGGTGCTCGGGGCGGAAGGCGAGGTAGATGGTGGTGAGGGCGGTGAGCATGCCGAGGGCGCCGAGGGAGTAGCCGACGGTCCAGTCCACGCCGTTGGTGTACCTGACGGGGCCTTCGACGCCGAAGAGTCCGTACAGGACGTGTTCGAGGCGGTCGGCGAGGCTGGGGCTGCCGATGACGCGGCGCGGGTGGGCGCTGACGATGACGAGGCCGAGGGCGATGGATCCGGCGCCCATGACGACGAAGTTGGCGAGCGCGCGCCAGCGGCTGCGGGGGTCGGGCAGGGCGGCGAACTCGCCGCGGTGGCGCAGGAGGAATGCGAGGAGTACGAGGGAGAGGAGGGTGCCGAGGACGGAGTGGCGCCAGACGAACTGGGCGACGGCGCCGACGGGGAGGAGGACGGCGGCGGCGCGCCAGGCGCGGCGCTTGCGCCGCTTGAGGCCGTGGGCGAGGAGGAGCAGGAGGACGCCGGCGCTCAGGGCGAGGGCGGAGGAGAGGGGGCCGATGGTGCCGGGGAGGACTTCCGCGAGCGCGCGCATACGGCTGGCGCGGAAGCGGGGGAAGACTCCGGTGGCGATGTCGACGAAGCCGATCAGGGTGCAGGCCGTGCCGACGAGGGCGGGGACCTTCTCGGGGCGGGGGCCGCGGAGAATACGGCGTACCCGAACCGGAACCAATCCTGATTTGTCCCCATCTACTGTGACAGACATGGCTTCCCGTGCTTCCCGTGGTCCTGCGAAGGGTCCTTGACTCCGGTCGGGCCCTGCGGCGCGTTCGGCGGGCCGTTCCGGTTGGTGCGCCTTCTAGGACGGAGTCGTGCGGGGTCGGGTTCATCGGTTCACAGGAAATTCTCGGAAAGAAGGCTCGGTCGTCCCATGGGTCTCACCAGTAACAAAGTTCTCGTGGTGGCGGTCGTGCTGGCCGTGGCGCTGTTCCTCGCCACGGTCTGGTTCTGGCCGCGGCTCGCGCGTCGTGGCTGGCGGGCCGTGGTGGGGCGGGTCGGGCTGCTGCTCGTGACGCAGGTGGCGCTGTTCGCGGCGGTGGGCCTGGCGGCGAACCGGTCCTTCCTCTTCTACGGTTCGTGGGCGGACCTGTTCGGGCAGGAGCAGGACATGGGTGTGGTCGTCGACCACGCGGGCGATTCGAAGGACCTGCGGGTGGTGGGGAAGCAGGGACTCGACGTGCCCGGCGGCGGCCGTCCGTCGGTCGCCGGCCAGATACAGAAGGTCGTGGTGGCGGGGGAGCGGTCCAAGATCGCCTCGTCGGCCTATGTGTACCTGCCGCCGGAGTACTTCCAGGAGCGGTACGCGAAGCGCACGTTCCCGGCCGCGGTGGTGCTGACGGGCTATCCGGGCACGGCCGAGAACCTGATCAAGGGGCTGAAGTACCCGAAGACGGCGTACCTCCAGGCGAAGGAGGGACGGATGCAGCCGATGATCCTGGTGATGCTCCGGCCGACGGTGGCCCCGCCGCGGGACACCGAGTGCGTGGACATTCCCGGTGGCCCGCAGACGGAGACCTTCTTCGCCGAGGACCTGCCGAAGGCCGTCTCGGAGACGTACCGGGTGGGCACGAAGCCCCGTAACTGGGGGTTCATGGGGAACTCCACGGGCGGGTACTGCGCGCTGAAGATCGCTCTGCACCACCCGGACCGGTTCGCCGCGGGGGCGGGGTTCTCCGCGTACTACCGGGCGGCGGAGGACGTGACGACGGGCGATCTCTTCCACGGGGACGACCGGCTGCGCAAGCGGGGCGATCTGCTGTGGAGCCTGGACCACGGCCGGCAGGGCGACTCGTCGTTCCTGGTGACGACGTCGAAGCAGGGCGAGGGCAACCGCCGGGGCACGCTCGACTTCATCAAGAGGGTGAAGAGCCCGGCGAAGGTCTCGTCGATCACGCTGGAGAGCGGCGGCCACAACTTCAACACGTGGAACCGGGAGATCCCGCCGGGGCTGGTCTGGATGAGCGGCAAGCTCAGCGCGACCTGAGCCTCGCTCAGGAAGCCGGGGCCGTGGCCGACGCCCGGCGCAGGGCGCGGTGGACGCCCTCCGGGGTGAGGACGCCGAGGGGGCGGCCGTCGTCGCCGGTGACAGTGAGCCGGCCCGTGTCGTGCTGGAGGAGCACGGCGAGGGCGTCCTTGAGCGAGGTCCCGAGCGGGACGGGGTCGGGGGCGCCGTTCCGGCTCGCGGGCTTTTCCAGGGCCGCGGGATGTCCCGCCGGTACGGGTTCGAGGTCGGCCTCGGTGACGGGTGTGACCGCCAGCCGCTTCAGGCCCCGGTCGCTGCCGACGAAGTCCGCGACGTACGGGGTGGCGGGGGAGCCGAGGACGGTCGCCGGGGTGTCGAACTGCTCGATGCGGCCCTGTCCGTAGACGGCCATGCGGTCGCCCATGCGGACGGCCTCCTCGATGTCGTGGGTGACGAGGAGGACGGTCTTGCGGACGGTGGCCTGGAGGGCGAGGAACTCGTTCTGGAGGCGCTCGCGGACCACGGGGTCGACGGCGCCGAACGGTTCGTCCATGAGGAGGACCGGCGGGTCCGCGGCGAGGGCGCGGGCCACGCCGACGCGCTGGCGCTGACCGCCGGAGAGCTGCGCGGGGTAGCGGGAGCCGTAGACGGCCGGGTCGAGGCCGACGAGGTCGAGGAGTTCGGCGGCACGCGCGCGTGCGGCGGCCTTCTTCCAGCCGAGGAGGGCGGGGACGGTCGCGGTGTTGTCGAGGACCGTGCGGTGGGGGAAGAGCCCGACCTGCTGGATGACGTAGCCGATCTTGCGGCGCAGGGCGACGGGGTCGACGTCGGCGATGTCCACGCCGTCGACGAGGACGCGTCCGGAGGTCGGTTCGACGAGCCGGTTCACCATCATCATCGTGGTCGTCTTGCCGCAGCCGGACGGCCCGACCAGGGTGACGAGTTCGCCCTCCGCCACCTCGAAGGAGAGGTCGTCGACGGCGGTGGTGCCGTCCGCGTACCGCTTGGTCACGTGCTCGAACCGGATCATGGTTCCCCATTCTGGCCCCTGGATGCCGGGGGTGTGTGAAGGGCGTGTTGCCGCATTGTGGCGGGTCTCGGGGATTGTCGGTGGCGGGGGTTAGGGTCGTCAGACATGCGTTCGGAAGATCGGCGACCCGGGGGGAGGGACGGATGAGCGCACCGAATTGTCTGGTCACGAACGACTGGATCTGCGGTGAGTATCTGCGCACGCGCTCCCAGGAGTTGACGGACGCCACCCTCCAGCATGTGGGAATCACGGTCGTGTCCGTGCTGATCGCGCTCGCCGTCGCGGTGCCGCTCGCGCTGCTCGTCCGGGCCCGGCCCCGGTTCGCGGGACCCGTCCTCGGACTGACCACCCTGCTGTACACGGTGCCGTCGCTCGCCATGTTCTCGCTGCTGCTGCCCGTCTTCGGGCTCTCGTCGGCGCTCGTGGTGACCGGCCTCGTGCTGTACGCCCTGACGATCCTCGTGCGGAACACGCTCGCGGGGCTCGCGGCGGTGCCCGCCGAGACCCGGGAGGCCGCCCGGGGCATGGGGTACGGCTCGCTGCGGCTCCTGTGGCAGGTCGAACTGCCGCTGGCGCTCCCGGTGCTGATGGCGGGGATACGGATGGCGACGGTCTCCACGATCGCGCTGACCACGGTCGGTTCGGTCGTCGGCCGCGGCGGCCTCGGCAATCTCATCGAGGACGCGCTGCCCACCTTCTTCAAGGCGCAGATGCTCGCCGCCTCGGTGCTGTGCGTGCTGCTCGCCGTCGCCGCCGACCTGTTGCTCCTGGGACTCCAGCGGCTGCTGACGCCGTGGACCCGGATACGGACCGCGCCGGGAGGTGGGTGAGATGGGCATCGTGACGGACGCCTGGGGCTGGCTCACCACCGGCGCGCACTGGACGGGCGAGGAGGGCATCGGGCAGCGGCTCGCCGAGCACGTGTACGTGAGCGGGGCGGCGCTGCTGATAGCCGGGGCGCTCGCGCTGCCGCTGGGGTTGTGGCTCGGCCACCTCGGCAAGGGCGGGACGCTCGCGGTGAACGTGTCGAACGTGGGGCGGGCGATCCCCGTCTTCGCGGTCCTCGCCCTGTTCATGGTGTCGCCCCTGCGGAACGCCGGATACGTGCCGACGGTCGTGGCGCTCGTGCTGTTCGCGATACCGCCGCTCCTCACCAACGCGTACGTGGGGATGCGGGAGGTGGACCGGGCCGCGGTGCGGGCGGCACGGGGCATGGGGATGACGGGCGGCCAGCTCTTCCGGAAGGTCGAACTCCCGCTGGCCCGGCCGGTGGTGATGACCGGGGTGCGCTCGGCCGCGGTGCAGGTGGTGGCCACGGCGACGGTCGCGGCGATGGTCGGCCAGGGCGGCCTGGGCCGGATCATCACGGCCGGCTTCGCCACGTACGACACGGCGCAGGTCGTCGCGGGCGCGGTGCTCGTGGCGCTGCTGGCCCTGCTGGTGGAGGGCGTCCTCGTGGCCGCCGACCGCCTCCTCGCGCGGACGCGCGGGTTGTGAACTTCTCATTGAACGTCGACTGGGGATGGGTGATCTCGTGAACAGGGTCTCGCGTATCGCGGGTGCGTTGCTGGGTACGGCGGCGCTGACCGTCGCTCTCGCCGCGTGCGGCGGCGACAGCCTGGAGCAGGGCAAGAAGAACTCGGGAAGCTCCGGGGACACCGGGAACTCCGGCGGCGCGGAGAAGGGTTCGCTGGTGGTCGGCGCGGCGGCCTTCACGGAGGCCAAGGTGCTCGCCGAGCTGTACGCCCAGACGCTGCGGGACGCCGGATACTCCGTGTCCATCACCACCGTGAAGAATCGCGAGCTGTACGAGCCGTCCCTTGAGAAGGGCGAGATCGACGTCGTCCCCGAATACGCGGCGACGATCGCGGAATTCCTCAACGCGAAGGTGAACGGGCCGAAGGCGCCCGAGGACAAGCCGGTCGCCTCCGGTGACGCGACGGCCACGGTCGAGGCGCTGCGGAAGCTCGCCGAACCGCGCGGCCTGAAGGTGCTCGCGGTCGGTGAGGCGGTCGATCAGAACGCGTTCGCGGTGACGAAGGAATTCGCCGAGAAGAACAAGCTGAAGACGCTTTCCGATCTCGGCGGTGCGAAGCTGAAGGTGAAGATCGCCGCCGGTGACGAATGTGCGGTGCGGCCGTTCTGCGCGCCCGGCCTGAAGAAGACGTACGGGATCGACGTGACCGGGATCGACCCCAAGGGCGTCGGCACCCCGCAGTCCAAGCAGGCGGTGAAGGACGGGGTGGACCAGCTGGTCCTGACGACCACCACGGACGCCACCGTCGACAGCTACGGCCTTGTCTTCCTGGAGGACGACAAGAAGCTGCAGAACGCCGACAACGTGCTGCCCGTGGTCAACGCCAAGGACGCCGGTTCCCCCGAGATCGTCGCCGCCCTGGACAAGATCACCAAGGTGCTGACCACAGCGGATCTCGCCGAACTCAACCGCAAGGTGGACGCCGAGCGGGCGAAGCCGGAGGACGTCGCCAAGGAGTATCTGGAGACGAAGGGGCTGCTCAAGAAGTAGGCACCGGGTGAGGGGAGTCGGCTCGAAACGGAACCGGAACGGTGGATATCCACTTCTGATGGCGAGAAGTGGCCAAGAGATTGCCGGGCCGACGCCCCACACAGCGCCTACGCACGGTAAATTTCAGGCCATGCCACGTGGACGCCACCGCCATTCCCCGCCTCTGCACAAGCTGCTGCCGCCCTCCGCGGTCGCCGGCGCCGCGGTCGTGTGCGCCGCGGCCGCCTGGCTTCCCGGTGACCTGATCGTCGTACGGCTGCTCGCGGCCGCCGCGGCGGCCGCCGCCGTCACCGGTGCCGTCCTCATGCGCAGTTGGGACCGGAGCGCCGGCCTGCGCGTCGCCGAGCTCGACCGGGCCCGCACCGCCGACCAGTGGAAGGCCGAGGAGCGGGTCGCCGAGCTGGAGTCCGACCTGGAGGAGGCGCGCGCGCTGCGCTCCCGGCTCGACGCCAAGCTCCGCGCCAAGCGCGTGGAGCTCGCCGGGCTGCGCGGCGAGCACGCCGACCTGCTCCGCCGGTACGCCACGGCGGAGACCGAGCGGGCCAGCGCCCTGGAAGGCGCCCGGGTCCTGGCCCTGGAGTCGGCGTCCGGTACGCCCGGCGCCGCCAAGGCACTGCCCGCAGGAGGCTCCACGCTCACCCCCGAGGTCTTCCGCCGCGCCGCCCAGGCGCTGCGCGACCTCCCGCGCAACGCCGCGGCCCAGCAGGCCCGCCGCACCACCGAGGCCGCACGCGCGCGTGACCTCGCCGAGCGGGCCCGCGAGACGGAGGAACCGCAGGGGAAGCACGCGGCGGCCGCCGGAAACGAGCACAGCCGCCCGGCCGCCCCCGCCCTCGCGCTCCCGCCGGCCGCGCCGGTCCCGCCCGCCTCCACGATGGTGCCGGTGGTGCCGACCGCGACCGCGATCGTCCCGTACGCGGCCCGCAGGCCCGTCCCGCGCCCCGAGGGCGGCTTCGACTTCTTCGGTACGCAGAAGGCGGCGGCCGCCATCGAGGCCGTGCAGAACACCGACCTCGCCGACGTCGTGGGCGAAGAGGTCCTCGAAGAGGCCCTCGCCGCCCAGGCCGTGCTCGGCACCCCGGTGCTCACCCCGATCAGCCCCACCGGCACCCCGGGCAACCCGCTCGCCCCCCGGGTCCCGGCGCCCGCCCAGGCGATCGGCCAGGTCATCGACCTGACCGCGCACGACGAGACCGAACAGCTGGATGTCGCCGAACTGCGCGGAGCGGTGAACTCGTGACGTACCGCCTCGCCTACCTCCCGGCAGGCGAGGTCGCCCCGTACCGCGACGAACTGCTCGCCCTGTGCGCCCAGGCCTTCTGCGGCGCCCCCTGGCACGAGCCGCCGCTCGGCGCCGTACGCACCGTGGACCGGCTGCTCGACTCGGCCGCGCGGAAGGACGAGTTCAACGCGGTGGTCGCGCTCGATGCCGACGGTGCCCTGCTCGGGTTCGCGGCCGGCTGGACCGACACCGTCCTGACCGGCGGGGAGCCCGCCTTCGAACTCGCCGAACTCGTCGTCGCCCCCGGGAACCAGGGGCGCGGCCTCGGCCGCGCGCTCCACGACGCCCTGCTCGTGAGCGGGACGCAGGGCCGGGCTCTCCTCATGACCCTCGACGTGCCGGAGCTGACCGACCGGTACGAGCGCTGGGGCTGGACCGTGGTCGACCGGCGTCGCCCCGGCAAGGAGGAGCGGGAGTACGTCGTGATGAGCTGCGGGCACCGCCCCCAGGCCTGACCCCCGGGCCAGGCCCCCGGCCGGGTCCCGCTACTTGTCGATGTCGCCGACGACGAAGAACAGCGATCCCAGGATCGCCACCATGTCCGCGACCAGCGTCCCCGGCAGCAGTTCCACCAGCGCCTGGATGTTGTTGAAGGACGCCGAGCGCAGCTTCAGCCGGTACGGCGTCTTCTCGCCCTTGGACACCAGGTAGTAGCCGTTGACGCCGAGCGGATTCTCGGTCCACGCGTACGTGTGGCCCTCCGGCGCCTTGAGCACCTTCGGCAGCCGCTGGTTGATCGGCCCCGGCGGCAGCTCGGCCATCCGGTCCAGGCACGCGTCCGCGAGGTCCAGGGAGTTGTGCGTCTGCTCCAGCAGGCACTCGAACCGGGCCAGGCAGTCGCCCTCCTCGCGCACGGCGACCCGCAGGGTGTCCTGCAGCTCCCCGTAGGCCAGGTACGGCTCGTCGCGGCGCAGGTCGAAGTCGACGCCCGAGGCGCGGGCGATGGGCCCGGACACCCCGTACGAGTGGACCGCGGCCGCGGACAGGACGCCGACCCCGCGCGTACGGCCCCGGAAGATCTCGTTGCCGAGGACGAGCCGGTCGTACACGTCCATCCGCGAGCGCACGTCCGCGACGGCCTGGCGGGCCCGGCCCAGCCAGCCGGCGGGCAGGTCCTCCTTGAGGCCGCCGACCCGGTTGAACATGTAGTGCATCCGGCCGCCGGAGACCTCCTCCATCACGGCCTGGAGCTCCTCGCGCTCCCGGAAGGCGTGGAAGACCGGGGTGATCCCACCCAGTTCGAGGGGGTACGAGCCGAGGAACATCAAATGGTTGAGGACCCGGTTCAGCTCGGCGAGGAGCGTACGGGTCCACACCGCGCGCTCGGGGACCTCCATGCCCAGCATCCGCTCGACGGCCATGACCACGCCGAGCTCGTTGGAGAAGGCGGAGAGCCAGTCGTGACGGTTGGCCAGCATGATGATCTGCCGGTAGTCCCGCGCCTCGAAGAGCTTCTCGGCACCGCGGTGCATGTAGCCGATCACCGGCTCGGCCTGGCGCACGACCTCGCCGTCGAGCACGAGCCGGAGCCGGAGCACACCGTGGGTCGAGGGATGCTGCGGCCCGATGTTCAGCACCATGTCGGTGCTCTCCGCCGCGCCGCCGATGCCGACCGTCGTCTCCGTCATGCGGTCAGTATCCCCCCTGCCCCGGAGGCCTCGTAGCCCCGCCCGTGACCCGCTGGGTCAGCCAGCGGAAGTCGCCGAGACCGCCGCGGGCGGTCAGCTCGGCGGCCTCCCCGGCGGAGGAGAGGGCACGGACGTACGCGACGGGATCGGTCGAGGCGAGCGAGAGCGGCGGCCGCCCGCCGGACACCCCGAGCCGCCCCAGCGCCTCTCGCTGCGTGATCAGCTCGGCCACGGGCGACCCGTGGGTGCCTCCGACCGCCGCCGCGCACGCGTCGACTGCCACATGGGCGGTCAGGTCGCAGCCGCCGTCCGGGACCGGCGGGACCTCGCGGCCCGCCCGGAAGCCGGTCAGCGAGCCGAAGGGCGGTCGGGCGGCCCGTACGTGCGCGTAGTCCACGGCCACCGCGCGGCCCGCCGCGAGCGAGGCCACCGCCGACGCCCAGGCCTCGTCGCGCGGCCGGCCGATCTCCGCACGCGTGCCGGGCTCCCGCAGTGGCCACCAGCGGGCCAGCCACTCCGCGTCCGGGCCGGCGACGGGGCCGCCGAGCCGTTCCGTACCGTCCGTGCGGACCTCCACGTACCGGGCCGTGCCCGCCGCGTCCGCCTCGGCCACGTCCACCGGCACGTTGTCGAGCCATTCGTTCGCGAAGATCAGCCCCCGGACGCCCTGGGGGAGCCGGTCGGTCCACTCGATCCGGGGATCGAGCCCGGCGGGCCGGGCCGCGCGCTCGACGGCGTACGCCCGGACCGTGAGCCCGGGCCCACCCCGCGAGGCCGTCGCCGCGAGCACCCCCGTGAGCAGCTCGCCCCGTCCCGCGCCCACGTCCACGAGGTCGACCTCGGCCGTTCCCAGCTCCTCCGCGACCTCGGCCAGCAGCCGGGCGACGGCCCCCGCGAAGAGCGGGGAGGCGTGCACCGAGGTGCGGAAGTGCCCCGCAGGCCCCTCGGGCCGCAGATAGAAGCCCCCGGGGCCGTACAGCGCCCGTTCCGTGGCCTGTCGCCACCCCTGCCACTGACACGTCTCATCCGTCACGCGCCCCAGTCTCCACCTCGGGGAGTACGGGTCCCGCGCCAAGGATCGACCCCACGGTTGATCCCTGCACCTATCTCCCTTCCCTACTCTGGGTGACGTGCAGCGCCTTTACGACTTCATCCGCAGACACCCGACGGGCGTCGACACCTTCTGGGCGGTCGTCCTCCTGGGGTTCTCCATGCTGTGGGTGGTGTCGGCAAGCACGGGCCAGGTGGAGGGCCATCCCCTCGGGTACGGCCTCGTCGCCGTGCTGTTCTCCCTGGTCGTGGCCCTGCGGCGACGTGCCCCGGAGAAGATGCTGGTCCTCGCGGTCGGCCTCGGCCTCGCGCAGCTCGGCTTCGGCCTGACACCGTTCATGGCCGACTTCGCCATGCTCGTGATCATCTACACCGTCGCCGCGCACGACGGCCCCCGCTGGGCATCCCGGCTCGCACTGGTCGGCGGACTGTCCGCCGCGACGCTCTCGCAGCTGAGATGGCCGGTGGACGGTCCGCAGTCGAGCGCGGCCCAGGTCTTCTTCACGATCATCATGACCGTGCCGTTCGTCCTCGCCTGGGTCCTCGGCGACTCGCTCCGCACCCGCCGCGCCTACTTCGCGCAGCTGGAGGAGCGGGCCTCCCGCCTGGAGCAGGAGCGCGAGGCCCAGGCCAAGGTCGCGGTCGCCGCCGAGCGGGCCCGGATCGCCCGCGAGCTGCACGACGTCGTCGCGCACAACGTGTCGGTGATGGTCGTGCAGGCCGACGGCGCCGCGTACGTCATGGACTCCTCCCCGGAGACCGCCAAGCAGGCCCTGGACACCATCTCCACCACCGGCCGCCAGGCGCTCGCCGAGATGCGCAGGCTGCTCGGCATCCTGCGCACCGGAGAGCACCAGGAGGCCGGGGAGTACGTGCCGCAGCCCGACGTGAAGCAGATCGAGGATCTGGTCGAGCAGGTGCGGGGCGCCGGTCTCACCGTGGACTTCGCGATCGAGGGGAGCCCGCGCCCGCTGCCCAGCGGCGTCGAGCTCACCGCGTACCGGATCGTGCAGGAGGCCCTCACCAACACGCGCAAGCACGGCGGTCCTGACGTCGGCGCCAGCGTCCGGCTGGTGTACTTCGACGACGGACTCGGGCTGCTCGTCGAGGACGACGGCCGTGGCGCGCCGCAGGAGATGTACGAGGACGGGGGCGCCGACGGCCGGGGCCACGGTCTGATCGGCATGCGCGAGCGGGTCGGCATGGTCGGCGGCACGCTGGACGCGGGCCCGCGTCCCGGCGGAGGCTTTCGGATCAGCGCCCTGCTCCCGCTCAAACCCGTTCACTGACGTCCCCCGGGCGACCAGCCCGCTCACTGACGACCCGAAGGAATCTGATGTCCATCCGCGTGATGCTTGTCGACGACCAGGTGCTGCTGCGCACCGGTTTCCGCATGGTGCTCGCCGCCCAACCGGACATGGAGGTCGTGGCGGAGGCGGGCGACGGGGTCGAGGCGCTGGAGGTGCTGCGCTCGACGGCGGTCGACGTCGTGCTGATGGACGTGCGCATGCCCAAGCTGGACGGGGTGGAGACGACCCGGCGGATCTGTTCGCCACAGGAAGGGGCGGCGCGGGGCGCCTCGGACAAGAGTGGTGGCGGGCGACGGGAGGGCGCCCCGAAGGTGCTGATCCTGACCACCTTCGACCTCGACGAGTACGCGTTCTCGGGGCTGAAGGCGGGCGCGAGCGGCTTCATGCTGAAGGACGTGCCCCCGGCGGAGCTGCTCGGCGCGATCCGCTCGGTGCACAGCGGTGACGCGGTGGTGGCGCCCTCGACCACGCGGCGGCTCCTCGACCGTTTCTCGCCGATGCTGCCGTCCTCGGGCAAGGAGCCCGAGCACAAGGAGCTGGGGCGCCTCACGGACCGGGAGCGCGAGGTGATGATGCTGGTCGCGCAGGGCCTGTCGAACGGCGAGATCGCCGCCCGGCTCGTCCTCTCCGAGGCGACGGTGAAGACCCATGTGGGCCGCATCCTGACCAAGCTGGGCCTGCGTGACCGGGTGCAGGTGGTCGTCCTCGCGTACGAGACGGGCCTGGTCCGGGCGGGCGGCGGCGCGGCGGGCTGAGCCGGGGCGTTCCGATGCTGCTGTGGATCAACGGTCCCTTCGGGGGCGGCAAGACCCAGACCGCGTACGAGCTGCGGCGCCGGCTGCCCGGCAGCGCCGTGTGCGACCCGGAGCACATCGGGTTCGGGCTGCACCGGACGCTGCCGCCGTCGCTGCGCGGGGACTTCCAGGACCTGGCGGCCTGGCGGCAGGGCGTGCACGAGGTGCTGGACCTGGCGCTGCGGCGGTACGGGGACGGGCCCGTGATCGTGCCGATGACGCTCACCGACCCGGGGTACTTCGCCGAGATCGTCGGCCGGCTGCGCGCGGACCACGGAGCGGACCGGGTGCACCATGTCGCCCTGCTCGCCGAGCGGGAGACGGTCCTGGGGCGGCTGGCGGAGCGGGGCCTCGGACGCGGCCTGAAGCGGGAGAGCTTCGCCGTGGCCAAGCTGGACGAGTGCCTGGAGCGGCTTGCGGCGCCGGAGTTCGCCCACCACCTCCGTACCGATCGGCTGACGGTCCCGCAGGTCGCCGACCGGGTCGCGGAGCTGGCCGGACTGCGGCCGCTGCCGGACACGGACGGGCCGCTGCGCCACCGGCTTCGGCGGCTCCGGGTCGGCCTCTCCCACATCCGTTTCGACTAGGGCCTGTCCGGCGGATCATGGCCGGGGACTCTCAGGCCCTAGGGACTCCACTCACCGCAGCACGCTCTCCAGGAAGTCGCTGCCGAGGCGGGCGACGACGGCCACGTCCAGCTGGTGCAGGACGTACCGGCCGCGCCGCTGGGTGGTGATCAGACCGGCCTTCTTCATGACCGCGAGGTGGCGGGAGACCTCGGGGGCGCTGATGCCGTACGCGTCGGCCAGCTCGCTCGTGGAGTACGAGCCCCGGGCGAGGCTGCGGCTCAGCCGCATCCGCATCGGGTGGGCGACCGCCTCCAGACGCAGCTTCACGGTGTCGACGGGGGCGCCGCCGCCGAGGTCGCGGGCGGGCACGGGGTACTGGATCACCGGCTGCCAGCCGGCGGCGTGCAGTGCGAAGAGGTGCGGCCAGCCGAAGGCGGTCGGCAGGAACGTCACGCCCGAGCCCTCGGCGCTGGTGCGGCCCTGGACCAGCTTGTCGACGACGATCCGGGAACCCGCCTCGTCCTCCTCCAGGACCATCGCGGAGGACGCGTCCGCGACGGCCTCGGCCAGGCCCTTGCGGCGCATCAGCTCCGTCTTGTGGCGGGCGTCGGCGGCGAGCTGGACCCGGACGCGGCGCCAGGTGTCGGCGAAGAAGGCTTCGTCGCAGTCCTCCAGGAGTCGCCGGATCCACGCGCGCGTACCGGGCGGGTCGGCGAGCATCCGCTCCACGAACGCGGCCTGGCGCGGTCCGCGCGCGGCGGCCAGTTCGAGCGCGCGGCGCCGCATCCGCTCGTCGACGAGCGGCGAGGGGGCGCCGCGCGAGTAGCGGCTGGCGCAGGAGATCTCCAGGGCCGAGCCCACGTACTTCTCGTCGTCCATGAGGTCGAGATCGTCCAGCTCCTCGGCGAGGGTCGCGCGGGGCCGCGGGGGCAGCAGGATGTCGGAGCGGGTGGACCGCCACATGAAGTCGGCCTCGTGCAGCCGGTCCGCGAGCTCGGGCTTGAGCGCGGCGGCGGTCGTGGTGGTCCAGGCGTGCAGCCTGGCGTGGTGCGCGGGCTCGGAGAGGGCGTGCAGGGCGGCGCCCAGCTCCGCCAACGGCGAGGGGCAGAAGGCGATCCGCTCGTGCGGCAGTCCGGTGATGTCGATCGTCACGCTCACCCCTCCATGGTGCGGGGTGGGGTGGGGGCGGTGTCGCGACGTTTGACGAGGGCCGTCAATCGACGCGTCGGCGGGCCCCGGACCGCCGTTTGACGGGAGCCGTCAAACGGCGCGCCAGGGGGTGGAGGCCGGGCGCACGGTGAGGACATGAACGCGCTGCACCAGTACCTCTTCGACACGTACCGCGCCGACCGGCTCGGTGAGCCGATGCCGCCGGCGCCCGGCACCCATGACGTCGCCGTCCTGCGGTCGGTCCGCGACCGACGCCGCTTCGAGCGGGTGATGGCGGGCCGCCCGGTGCGGGGCGGCCTCAGGACCGCCCTGCGCCGCCTGCTGCAGCCGCGCGCCCGCCGACCGCCCGGGGGCTCACGCGAGTGAGCGGGATCGCTGCCCCAGCCGGGCCAGGAAGTCCCGTACCGCCGCCTTCACGTCCTCCGCCGTCCACTCCAGACCCGGTCCCGCCACGGTCAGCTCCGTCACGGAGACCCCCGGCGGGCCGCCCGCGCCCGGGCTGAACCAGCGGCGGAAGAGGACCGTGCCGGTGGCCTCGGTCTGGGCGAGGGCCGCCGTCGTGAGGGCCTCGGGGGCGTACGGCAGCCAGACCTGGAACTGGTGGGTGTGCGGGGCCTCCGGGTGGACCCGGAACCACCCCGGGCCGCCCGCTTCCGTCGCGGCCTCCGTGAGCGCCTCCCGGACCGCGTCGGCCACCACGCGCGCGTGCGCCACGTACGAGGGCAGCCTGGGCAGCTCGGCGTCCAGGCCGCGGAGCGCGGAGAGCGCCGCCGGGTACTGCTGGAAGAGCTGGCCGCCGTACCGGTGCCGCCACACCCCGGCCTCCGCCATGACGTCCTCGGGGCCGGCCAGCACGGCGCCGGACAGGCCGCCGAGGGACTTGTAGAACGAGAGGTACACGCTGTCGGCGAGCCCGGCGATCTCCGCGAGCGGGCGGCCGAAATGCGTCGTGCACTCCCAGAGCCGCGCCCCGTCGAAGTGGACCACGGCGTCCCGTTCCCTGGCCGCCTCCACCACCTCGGTCAGCTCCTCCCAGGACGGCAGCACGAAGCCGGCGTCCCGCAGCGGGAGCTCCAGCATCAGCGTCCCGAAGGGCTCCGGGTGGTCCCGTACCTCCTCGGCCGTCGGCAGCCGGGGCGCGTCGGTCGGGTGGACGGTGCGGAGCCCGGCGACGGCCGTGAGCGCGCCGCCCTCGTGGACCTCGGGGTGGGCGAGCGGGTGGAGGGCGACGACGGGGCTGCCGGTCCGCCCGGCCCAGCAGCGCAGCGCCACCTGCTGCGCCATCGTGCCGGTGGGGAAGAAGACCGCGGCGGGGAGGCCGAGCTCCTCTGCGACGCGTCGTTCGAGCTCCTCGACGAGCCCGTCCCCGTACGTGTCGAGCGGTGCCTCGCCGTGCCCGGAGGACTCGGCCCAGTCGGCGAGTTCACGCAGGCGCGTGCCGACCGTGCCTTCCACCTGGGTGCGCCACAGCGTGCGGTCGGCGCCGCCCCAGACCTTCGCCCGGTAGAGCCGGGCCGCTTCCTCGTCCACAGGGTCCACAGGATTCATGGACCGATCATCACACCACCGCCCACACCCTGTGGACAGCCACGGGAGCAGCGCGAAACGCTGGCGTAGCATGACCAGAAATCGTCCGGTACCCGCCGAGGACTGGAACGGAAGGCCGTCCCCACCGTGAACGCACCAGTAGCGCCAGAGCCCCGAGCCGAGGACCGACCCGCCCGGCTCGCCGTCGGTGTCGTCGGCGCAGGCCGCGTGGGCCCCGCGCTCGCCGCCGCCCTCCGGCTCGCCGGGCACCGTCCCGTCGCCGTCTCGGCGGTCTCCGACGCCTCCCGGCGCCGTGCCGCCGCCCTCCTGCCCGAGGTCCCGGTCGTCGAGCCCGCGCGCGTCCTCGCCCTCGCCGACCTGGTCCTGCTGACCGTGCCCGACGACGCCCTGCCCGGTCTGGTCGAGGGCCTCGCCGACACCGGATCCGTACGGCCGGGACAGCTGATCGTGCACACCTCCGGGCGGTACGGGGCACGGGTCCTCGACCCCGTCCGGCGCGCGGGTGCGCTGCCGCTCGCCCTGCACCCCGCCATGACCTTCACCGGCACCCCGGTCGACGTCCAGCGGCTGGCCGGCTGCTCCTTCGGGGTGACCGCGCCCGAGGAGCTGCGGCTCGCCGCCGAGGCCCTGGTGATCGAGATGGGCGGTGAGCCCGAGTGGATCGCCGAGGACGCCCGCCCGCTCTACCACGCGGCCCTGGCCCTCGGCGCGAACCACCTGGTCACCCTGGTGGCTCAGTCGATGGAGCTGCTGCACAAGGCCGGGGTGGCCGCCCCGGACCGGATGCTGGGCCCGTTGCTCGGCGCCGCCCTGGACAACGCGCTGCGGTCCGGGGACGCGGCCCTCACCGGTCCCGTCGCGCGCGGTGACGCCGGCACGGTCGCCGCCCATGTCGCCGAGCTGCGCAAACACGCGCCCGGCACCGTCGCCGGCTATCTGGCGATGGCCCGCACGACCGCCGACCGCGCGCTCGCGCACGGCCTGCTCAAGCCCGAGCTGGCCGAGGACCTGCTGGGCGTACTCGCCGAAGGGGAGCCCCGATGAACACCTCGTCCGCCACCCCCTTCGCGCCCGTGCGCACGGCGCGGGAGCTGCGCGCCCTGGGCGCCGGGAGCAGCGGCCGACGGGCCGTCGTCATGACCATGGGCGCCCTCCACGAGGGCCACGCCACCCTGATCCGTACGGCCCGCGAGCGGGTCGGAGCCGACGGCACCGTCGTCGTCACCGTCTTCGTCAACCCGCTCCAGTTCGGCGCGGGCGAGGACCTCGACCGCTACCCGCGCACCCTCGACGCCGACCTGGAGGTGGCCCTCGCCGCCGGCGCGAGCGCCGTCTTCGCGCCCTCCGTCGACGAGGTCTACCCGGGCGGGGAGCCGCAGGTCCGGATCACCGCGGGCCCCATGGGCGAGCGCCTCGAAGGCGCCTCCCGGCCCGGTCACTTCGACGGCATGCTGACCGTCGTCGCCAAGCTGCTCCACCTCACCGCCCCCGACCTGGCCTTCTTCGGCCAGAAGGACGCCCAGCAGCTGGCCCTGATCCGGCGGATGGCCCGCGACCTGAACTTCCCGGTCGAGATCGTCGGCGTGCCGACCGTCCGCGAGACCGACGGCCTCGCCCTCTCCAGCCGCAACCGCTACCTGTCGCGCGACGAGCGCCGTACGGCCCTCGCGCTGTCCGGCGCGCTGTTCGCCGCCCGTGACCGGCTCGCCGCCCAGGAGGCGCTGCGCGCGCGTGCCGAGGCCCTGCCCGGCGCCCAGAACCGGGGCGAGAACCGCGCCGAGGCGCTCTCCCGGCTCGGCGAGGCACGGGCCGCCGCCGACGCCCACGCGGTCGCGCAGGCCGCCGCCGAGGGTTGCGGCGCCGAGGCCGTGCGGGCCGCGGCCCGGGCGGTCCTCGACGGTGCGTCGAAGGCCGAGCCGCCGCTCGTCCTCGACTACCTGGCCCTCGTCGACCCGGCCGACTTCACCGAGGTCACCGACGACCATGACGGGGAGGCGGTCCTCGCCGTCGCCGCCCGCGTGGGTGCCACGCGGCTGATCGACAACGTCCCCCTCCTCCTCGGAGCCACCATGTCCACCATGTTCGGAGCCACCCAGTGACCGGAATACGGCTGCACGCCCCCGCGCCCGGCTGGGCCATCGACGCCGACGTCGTCGTGGTCGGCTCCGGTGTCGCCGGTCTCACCGCCGCCCTGCGCTGCACCGCCGCCGGACTCCGTGCGGTCGTGGTGACCAAGGCGCGGCTCGACGACGGCTCCACCCGCTGGGCCCAGGGCGGCATCGCCGCCGCGCTCGGCGAGGGCGACACCCCCGAGCAGCACCTCGACGACACCCTCGTCGCCGGTGCAGGGCTGTGCGACGAGCGGGCCGTCCACGCCCTCGTCACCGAGGGCCCCGACGCCGTCCGCCGGCTGATCGCGACCGGCGCCGACTTCGACAAGACCGCCGACGGCGAGATCGCGCTGACCCGCGAGGGCGGCCACCACCGCCGCCGCATCGCGCACGCGGGCGGGGACGCGACCGGCGCCGAGATCTCCCGCGCGCTGGTCGAGGCGATACGGGACCGGGGCGTGCGCACCATCGAGCACGCCCTCGTCCTGGACCTCCTGACGGACGCGGAGGGCCGTACGGCGGGTGTGACCCTGCACGTCATGGGCGAGGGGCAGCACGACGGCGTCGGCGCCGTCCACGCGCCCGCGGTGGTCCTCGCCACCGGCGGCATGGGCCAGGTCTTCTCCGCCACCACCAACCCGGCGGTCTCCACCGGCGACGGCGTCGCGCTCGCGCTCCGCGCCGGGGCCGAGGTCTCCGACCTGGAGTTCGTCCAGTTCCACCCCACCGTGCTCTTCCTCGGCGCCGGCTCCGAGGGCCAGCAGCCGCTGGTCTCCGAGGCGGTACGGGGCGAGGGCGCCCACCTGGTCGACGCCGACGGGGTGCGGTTCATGATCGGGCAGCACGAGCTGGCCGAGCTGGCGCCCCGGGACATCGTCGCCAAGGGGATCACGCGCCGGATGCAGGAGCACGGCACGGAGAACATGTACCTCGACGCCCGCCACTTCGGCGCCGAGATGTGGGAGGAGCGCTTCCCGACGATCCTCGCGGCCTGCCGCTCCCACGGCATCGACCCGGTGACGGAGCCGATCCCGGTCGCCCCCGCCGCCCACTACGCGTCCGGCGGCGTCCGGACCGACCTGCGGGGCCGGACGACCGTCCCGGGCCTGTACGCGTGCGGTGAGGTCGCCTGCACGGGCGTCCACGGCGCCAACCGGCTCGCCTCGAACTCGCTCCTGGAGGGCCTGGTCTTCGCCGAGCGGATCGCCGACGACATCATCGCCGCCGCCCCGCGCTCGCCGGGCGCCCCGGTGGAGCACGCGGCCCCGGTGACCCTGCCGCTGCCCGTGGCCGGCGCCCGGACCCGCATCCAGCGGATCATGACGGCCGGCGCCGGGGTGCTGCGCTCCGAGGCCAGCCTGCGGGAGGCCGCCGAGGCCCTCGACGCCCTGCACAGTGACGCCCTCGCGGGCGGCACCGACGACACCAAGGCCGGCGAGCCGGGCGTGGACTCCTGGGAGACCACCAACCTGCTGTGCGTCTCCCGGGTGCTGGTCGCCGCCGCCCGCCGCCGCGAGGAGACCCGCGGCTGCCACTGGCGCGAGGACCACCCGGACCGCGACGACACGGACTGGCGCCGGCACCTCGTCGTACGCCTCACCCCGGAGCGGACCCTCGACGTCCGGACGACCGGCACGCATGACTTTCCCCCCACCTCCGATGCCCCCAGGGAGCCGTAAGTGACCACGCCCGAGGAAGCCCGTCCCCAGCCCGTGGACGTCCCTCTCATCCAGATCAACACGGTTTCCTCCGACGAGGAGGCCGGTGGCTGCGGCGACGGCTGTGGCTGCGGCGGTGGCGGCGAGGAGTTCGAGTGCGGGCTCGACCCCGCGCTCGCCGAGCTGCTCGCGGACGCCGGTCTCGACCCCGTACAGGTCGAGGACATCGCCCACCTCGCGATCGCCGAGGACCTCGACGGCGGCGTCGACGTGACGACCGTGGCGACCGTCCCCGAGGACGCCGTCGCCACTGCCGACTTCACCGCCCGCGAGGCCGGTGTCGTGGCCGGTCTGCGGGTCGCCGAGGCCGTGCTCTCGATCGTCTGCGACGACGAGTTCGAGGTCGAGCGGCACGTCGAGGACGGCGAGCGCGTCGAGGCCGGGCAGGTGCTCCTCAGCGTCACCGCCCGCACCCGCGACCTGCTCACCGGCGAGCGCAGCGCGCTCAACATCCTGTGCCGCCTCTCCGGCATCGCCACCGCCACGCGCGCGTGGGCGGACGTCCTGGAGGGCACGAAGGCCAAGGTCCGCGACACCCGCAAGACCACGCCCGGCCTGCGCGCCCTGGAGAAGTACGCCGTCCGCTGCGGCGGTGGCGTCAACCACCGCATGTCGCTCTCCGACGCGGCCCTGGTGAAGGACAACCACGTGGTGGCGGCCGGCGGCGTGGCCGAGGCCTTCAAGGCCGTGCGCGAGCTGTTCCCCGAGCTGCCCATCGAGGTCGAGGTCGACACGATGCACCAGGTCCACGAGGTCCTGGACGCGGGCGCCGACCTGATCCTGCTCGACAACTTCACCCCGGCGGAGACCGAGGAGGCCGTCGCCCTCGTCGCGGGCCGCGCCGTCCTGGAGTCCTCGGGCCGGCTGACCCTGGAGAACGCGGCGGCGTACGCGGCGACCGGCGTGGACTACCTGGCGGTCGGCGGCCTCACCCACTCCTCCCCGATCCTCGACATCGGCCTCGACCTGCGCGAGGTGCGGGCCTGATGCTGCTCACCATCGACGTCGGCAACACGCACACGGTCCTCGGTCTCTTCGACGGTGACGAGATCGTCGAGCACTGGCGGATCTCCACCGATCCGAGCCGCACCGCCGACGAGATGGCGGTCCTGCTCCAGGGCCTCATGGGCATGCACCCGCTGCTCGGCGTCGAGCTGAGCGACGGCATCGAGGGGATCGCCATCTGCGCGACGGTCCCCTCGGTGCTCCACGAGCTGCGTGAGGTCACGCGGCGGTACTACGGGGACGTTCCGGCGGTCCTGGTGGAGCCGGGAGTCAAGACGGGCGTCCCGGTCCTCACGGACAACCCCAAGGAGGTCGGCGCGGACCGCGTGATCAACGCGGTCGCCGCCGTCGAGCTCTACGGCGGCCCGGCGATCGTCGTCGACTTCGGTACGGCGACGACGTACGACGCGATCACCACGCGCGGGGAGTACGCGGGCGGGGCGATCGCGCCGGGCATCGAGATCTCGGTCGAGGCGCTCGGCGTCAAGGGGGCCATGCTCCGCAAGATCGAGCTGGCCCGGCCCCGCAGCGTCATCGGCAAGAACACCGTCGAGGCGATGCAGTCCGGCATCGTCTACGGCTACGCGGGCCAGGTCGACGGCGTCGTCGCCCGCATGAAGCGGGAGCTCGTCGGCGCGAACGGCGACCCGTCGGACGTGACGGTGATCGCGACGGGCGGCCTGGCGCCGATGGTCCTCGCGGACTCCAAGGAGATCGACGAGCACGAGCCCTGGCTGACCCTGATCGGCCTGCGCCTGGTGTACGAGCGGAACGTCTCCCGCATGTGAGGGGTGGGCCGGGCCCGCAGGTGAGGGGCGGGGCCGGGCCCGCAGGTGAGGGCCCCGGCGACCGCGCCCGGGCCGCCCGGTGATCGACGCGCCGGAATGATCGCTAAGAGAAAATTGTCCGATTAGCGCGTATCGTCGGCCCATGCCCACGCCATACGGATCCCGCGGCGGCATGGCGTTCAGCGCGGACGAGCTGCGTGTGCTCCGCCGTGCCCTCGCCGTCGCCCTCCACCCCGCCCCCCTCCAGGACGAGGACGTCCAGGACGCGCTGCGCCTGGCCGAATCCGTCGACGAGGCAGTGCGCGAGGCCGGGCGGCTGCGCGCCTTCCTCCTCGACGACCTGGCCCGCTACCGCGAGGCGCTTCCCGGGTCGCTCAGCGGCTACCTGGAGCTCCTCCGGGACGCGCTCGCCGCCGGGTACGACCCCGCGGCCGACGACCTCGCCGCCCTGCGCGCGCTGCGCCGCAACCCCGCGGCCGCCGCACTGCTCGCCCGCTGCCAGATCCTCGCCGAGCGCTCCGTACGCGCGCGCCTGGCCCGGGTCTCCCAGGCCACCGGCACCCCCGTGACCACCGCCCCCAGGGCCCGGCTGCTCGCCCTCCCCGGTGGCCGTGCGGCGGCCGACGAGCCCAAGCCGACACCGCCCGTCCCGGCCGAGCGTCCGGTGCCCAAGCCCTCCGAGGTCTTCCCGCCGCGCCGGAGGCCCGTACCCCCGCCCCCGCCGGAGGAACGCGTCGCCGGATAGCTAGTCTGGTCGCCATGGACTACGTATCCGCGCTCGTGCCGCCCATCGTGATGGCCATCTTCTTCTTCGGTGTCGTCGCCATCATCATCAAGAGCCAGGGCGGCCCGAACAAGGCCAAGGAGGACGCGATCGTGGACGCCGCGATCGCCCGCGCCGAGTCCGCGCGCCAGGCGGACGGCACCTCCGCCAACTGAAGCCCTCGCGGGCTGCCGCAGCACCCGGGACGTGCGACCTTTCGAGGTCGCGCGTCCTTTTTGTTGCGTTTCCCTCCGTCAATGACCTGTCGTTGACGGTTTGCGCACTAAAGTGGCGTTGTGCCCCGTCCTTTGGGAGAGCTCGAAGACGCCGTCATGACGCGCGTCTGGCAATGGAACCGTCCGGTGACCGTCCGAGAAGTTCTTGAGGACCTTCAGCAGGAACGGTCCATCGCCTACACCACCGTCATGACCGTCATGGACAATCTCCACCAGAAGGGCTGGGTCCGCCGAGAAGTCGAAGGCCGCGCCTATCGATATACGGCGGTCTCCACCCGCGCCGCATACGCGGCGGCCCTGATGAACGAGTCATGGGCCCAGAGCGACAACCCCGCCGCCGCGCTCGTCGCCTTCTTCGGCATGATGTCGCAGGATCAGCGCGAGGCCCTGAACGACGCCATCCGTATCGTCCAGCGCGACAACCCGCTTCCCGCCCCGCCCGAGGAGGGCGCCGAAGGAACCGGGCCCCAGGAGCGATAGCGTCCCCCCATGTCGCCGTCTGCCTCCCCGGCCGCTTCCGCGGCCTCCGCCAAAGCCGTCACCGTACGCAGGGCCCGCACCGGAGATGTCGCCGCGGTCCGCCGTCTCGTCGATCCGTTCGTTCAGCGCGGCATCCTGCTCGACAAGGCGACCGTCACCCTTTACGAGTCCATCCAGGAGTTCTGGGTGGCGGAACGCGACGAGGACGCCACCGTCGTCGGCTGCGGCGCTCTCCACGTCATGTGGGAAGACCTCGCGGAAGTCCGCACTCTCGCCGTCGATCCCGAGTTCAAGGGCGCCGGCGTCGGACATCACGTGCTCGACAAGTTGTTGCACACCGCCCGATGGCTCGGGGTGCGGCGGGTATTCTGCCTGACCTTCGAAGTCGACTTCTTCGCGAAGCACGGCTTCGTCGAGATCGGCGAGACCCCGGTCGACGGAGATGTCTACAGCGAGCTCCTCCGTTCCTATGACGAGGGAGTCGCCGAGTTCCTCGGTCTCGAACGAGTGAAGCCGAACACCTTGGGCAACAGCCGGATGCTTCTGCACCTGTGACCCGGAACCCCCGGGGAACGCCGGGCGGAACCGTACGGGGAACCCGCGGGGAACCAACACGGAACCCTATGTCCGAATCGCGCACGTTTCCCGCGTTGCCGGGGTTCTGAACCTCTGCCAGGGGTTTGTGTTTTTCCGGGAAAAGCGGTTTCCTTTCCGCGTACTGCATTTTCGATGAAAGGAAATCCGGTGGCACAGAAGGTTCAGGTCCTTCTTGTCGACGACCTCGACGGCGTCGAGGCGGACGAGACCGTGACGTTCGCGCTGGACGGCAAGACCTACGAGATCGACCTCACCACCGCCAACGCGGAAAAGCTCCGTGGCCTGCTCGAGCCGTACACCACGAGCGGGCGCCGCACCGGCGGCCGTACCACCGGTGGACGCGGCAAGGGCCGCGCGGTGGCGACGGGCAGCCAGGACACCGCGAAGATCCGCGCGTGGGCCAAGGAGAACGGCATGAACGTGAACGACCGTGGTCGCGTTCCCGCCGACATCAAGGCCGCTTACGAGGACGCGAACCGCTGAGGCGGCAGCTGCTGAGCCGCCGGCCCCAGGGCCCGGGCACTCAGCAGCCGCACCCGGTGGCACTCCGCGGCAGCGGCGGCCACGAGACGCACCAAGCAAGGGGCGGCCGCACCGCCCCACGGCGCGGACCGCAGCGCCGGCAGCGAGGACTCGACCTCGCGGCCCGGTGCCGGGGCCCGCAGCCACACGGCGGCGCCCGGCGCGCCGGATCCGCCCCGCCCCGGGGGAAGGGGTGCGGTCATCCGGCCGTCGGCGCCCAGCACGGCGAGATCCAGCGAGATCCCGCCCCACTCGAGCCAGTCGAGCAGGCCCGGTAGCTCCTCCGCGCTCCCCGCGGCCACGAGCAACCGCATCCGTCGCCCCAACAGGGCGACCGGACCCGTCGCCGGGCCCATCCTGCGCAGCACACCGCGGCCGGCCGCCGCGGGCAGCTCCAGGACGTCGAAGCGCAGCCCCGTGACCAGCTGCACCGGCGGGCCGGCCACCGCCGCCCAGCCGAGCTCCTGCTCGTACCACCGCGCCAGACCGCCGTCGATCGGCGTACGGGGGAGCGGGACGGTGAAGGCCATGCCCGGGGAACTCCCGAGAGGGTGCGTTGGTTACGCCCGCGGTGGACCGCCTGGTGACAATCAGTCCCCCTCCGAACGCGCAAGGTGTCCGTGATGGGGCGTACGCGTGCATTCGGCAGCGCAAGGGTGTTCGCTGGTAGCGGAGGGAACCGGGGTGCGCCGCATGGAGTGTCAGTGCTTACGGGTAAGACATTCCTAGTGGAGAGGGGCGACTCGCAGGCTTCGGCGTCTCACGTTCGCCATCGGCGTACAGATGGCGCGGGTAACTACTTGGCCTGCGGGAACATCGTCTCGCACCATCGGGTTGGAGCATTTGTCGGCTGTTCGGCAGCAGGTCTCCCCGCGGAAGAGGGGGTGATCCGGACGGATGTCGGCAGTTGGAATGAGCGGTCCCCGCTTGCGGGACTAAGCTGCGGAAGGACAGGGAGGGGATCGACCCCTAACTGACTGACCGCTCTGAGGAGCGATTAACGATGTTCGAGAGGTTCACCGACCGCGCGCGGCGGGTTGTCGTCCTGGCTCAGGAAGAAGCCCGGATGCTCAACCACAACTACATCGGCACCGAGCACATCCTTCTGGGCCTTATCCACGAGGGTGAGGGTGTCGCCGCTAAGGCCCTGGAGAGCCTCGGGATTTCGCTCGAGGCGGTCCGCCAGCAGGTGGAGGAGATCATCGGGCAGGGGCAGCAGGCCCCGTCCGGGCACATCCCCTTCACCCCTCGCGCCAAGAAGGTCCTGGAGCTCTCGCTCCGTGAGGCCCTCCAGCTCGGCCACAACTACATCGGCACCGAGCACATCCTGCTCGGCCTGATCCGCGAGGGCGAGGGCGTCGCCGCCCAGGTCCTCGTGAAGCTGGGCGCCGACCTCAACCGGGTGCGGCAGCAGGTCATCCAGCTGCTCTCCGGCTACCAGGGCAAGGAAGCCGCCACGGCCGGCGGTCCTGCCGAGGGCACCCCCTCGACGTCCCTGGTCCTCGACCAGTTCGGCCGCAACCTCACCCAGGCGGCCCGCGAATCCAAGCTCGACCCGGTCATCGGGCGCGAGAAGGAGATCGAGCGGGTCATGCAGGTGCTGTCCCGCCGCACCAAGAACAACCCGGTCCTCATCGGCGAGCCCGGCGTCGGCAAGACCGCCGTCGTCGAAGGCCTGGCGCAGGCCATCGTCAAGGGCGAGGTGCCCGAGACCCTCAAGGACAAGCACCTCTACACCCTCGACCTCGGCGCGCTGGTCGCCGGCTCCCGCTACCGCGGTGACTTCGAGGAGCGCCTGAAGAAGGTCCTCAAGGAGATCCGCACCCGCGGCGACATCATCCTGTTCATCGACGAGCTCCACACCCTCGTGGGTGCGGGTGCCGCCGAGGGCGCGATCGACGCCGCCAGCATCCTCAAGCCGATGCTGGCCCGCGGTGAGCTCCAGACCATCGGTGCGACCACGCTGGACGAGTACCGGAAGTACCTGGAGAAGGACGCGGCCCTCGAGCGCCGCTTCCAGCCCATCCAGGTCGCCGAGCCGTCGCTGCCGCACACCATCGAGATCCTCAAGGGTCTGCGCGACCGGTACGAGGCCCACCACCGGGTCTCCATCACCGACGAGGCCCTCGTCCAGGCCGCGACCCTGGCCGACCGGTACATCTCGGACCGCTTCCTCCCGGACAAGGCGATCGACCTGATCGACGAGGCCGGCTCCCGGATGCGCATCCGCCGGATGACCGCGCCGCCGGACCTCCGCGAGTTCGACGAGAAGATCGCCGGCGTCCGCCGCGACAAGGAGTCCGCGATCGACTCGCAGGACTTCGAGAAGGCCGCCTCGCTCCGTGACAAGGAGAAGCAGCTCCTCGCCGCGAAGGCCAAGCGCGAGAAGGAGTGGAAGGCCGGCGACATGGACGTCGTGGCCGAGGTCGACGGCGATCTGATCGCCGAGGTCCTCGCGACGGCCACCGGCATCCCGGTCTTCAAGCTGACCGAGGAGGAGTCCAGCCGCCTGCTCCGCATGGAGGACGAGCTCCACAAGCGCGTCATCGGGCAGAAGGACGCCGTCATCGGCCTCTCGCGGGCCATCCGCCGTACGCGTGCCGGTCTGAAGGACCCGAAGCGCCCCGGTGGCTCGTTCATCTTCGCCGGTCCGTCCGGTGTCGGTAAGACCGAGCTTTCGAAGGCGCTCGCCGAATTCCTCTTCGGCGACGAGGACGCGATGATCTCCCTCGACATGTCGGAGTTCAGCGAGAAGCACACTGTTTCCCGTCTCTTCGGTTCGCCGCCCGGATACGTCGGCTACGAAGAGGGCGGCCAGCTCACCGAGAAGGTGCGCCGCAAGCCGTTCTCCGTCGTGCTCTTCGACGAGGTCGAGAAGGCCCACCCCGATATCTTCAATTCCCTTCTCCAGATCCTGGAGGACGGTCGCCTGACCGACTCCCAGGGCCGGGTCGTGGACTTCAAGAACACGGTCATCATCATGACCACCAACCTCGGGACCAGGGACATCTCGAAGGGCTTCAACCTGGGCTTCGCCGCCCAGGGCGACACGAAGTCCAACTACGAGCGGATGAAGGCGAAGGTCAGCGACGAGCTGAAGCAGCACTTCCGCCCGGAGTTCCTCAACCGTGTGGACGACATCATCGTCTTCCCGCAGCTGACCCAGGACGACATCCTCCAGATCGTCGACCTGATGATCGGCCGCGTCGACGAGCGCCTCAAGGACCGGGACATGGGCATCGAGCTCTCCCAGGCCGCGAAGGAGCTGCTCGCCAAGAAGGGCTACGACCCCGTGATGGGCGCCCGGCCGCTGCGTCGGACGATCCAGCGCGAGATCGAGGACTCGCTCTCGGAGAAGATCCTCTTCGGCGAGCTGCGCCCCGGTCACATCGTGGTCGTGGACACGGAGGGCGAGGGCGAGGAGCGCACCTTCACCTTCCGCGGCGAGGAGAAGACGGCCCTGCCGGACGCCCCGCCGATCGAGGCGACGGGCGGCACGGGCCCGAACCTGTCGAAGGACGCGTAAGGCGTAGCGCCTGAGCACAAGGGGCGGCCCCGGAACCTGATCGGTTCCGGGGCCGCCCCTTTTCGGATGTGTCGCCGACGTCGTCGCCGACGACCCAGGGCCCGTTCGTCGGGGCGTTCCGGGGCTTCAGGGGGAAGCCGGCGGGCTCATGTCACGATCTCGACCATGGGCGCGAGGCTCTCGACGCCGGTGAAGCGGGCGCCGTGGCCCACGACGGAGCGGAGCTGCGGCAGGGACGCGAGGGGCGTGAGGTCGTGGATCCGTTCCTCGACGTCGCCCAGGATCCGCAGGTGGCTCAGGGCGGGGAAGGCCCGGGCGATGACGTCCAGGGGCGCCGTGGTGCCGCCGCAGTGCACGTACAGCGCTTCCGTCCGGGGCAGCCGCAGTGGTTCGGGGAAGTCCCTCAGGGCCCAGGCGGGCAAGGAGAGGAACGAGAGCCTGCCCAGTTCGGCGAGCACGCCCCAGTCCTCCTCGATGTCCGGAACGACACCGAAGAACTCCAGCCTGTTGAGGTGGGTGAGGCGGCGGAGGAAGGAGAGTCCCTGTGTGGGGTGTCCGATCAGCGCGAGGCTCTCCAGCTCGTTCTCGGCCGGCAGGGTGTCCAGGCACCAGGCGAGGGACCCCTGGAGCTGCAGGCTCCTCGTCCGGCCGATCGTCTCGCGCAGCAGCTCCATGCCGTGGGGGCTGAGGCCCGGACGCAGTTCGGCGGCCTGGGGACGCAGTCCGAGGCGGGCGACCTCGGCGGCCTGTGCGTCGGAGACGAGCGTGAAGTCGAGGAGGTGGGTGTCGAGCCGGGCGATGATCTCCTCCGCGTAGGGGGTCGTCGGGAACCGGGACCATCCCCACATCAGCTGGGAGCGGACCGCGAGGTCCGGATGCCCGGTGAACCGGGCGAGGTAGGGCAGTGCGGCGTCATGGGTGATGTGCGTCGCCGCGATCACCACGTTCAGGGCCGACCGGTGGTCCAGATCCTCCGGGCCCGGCAGCAGGTCCAGGACCGCTCGGCCCACTGACGCCAGCTCGCGCGCCTCCTCCGCCCCGCGCGGTGGAATCACCTCCGCGGTCCGCGCCAGGATCCGTTCCCTGACCTCCGGCGCCACCTCCGTCGCATGGTCGAGTGCCGTGGCCGCCACCACCAGGACACGGAGCCGGGTACGTCGGTCCGGTGCCGCGTCCGCCGCCTTCAGGAGCTCGTCGAAGATCTCCGCGCACTCGCGCGGGCGCGCGTGCCCGACGGCCATGCGGATGACGTCCTCCCACTGGTCGTCCGCCGCGTGCCGGACGAGGACGCCGATGTCCCACCGGTCCACGAGGGCCTTCGCCGCGAGGTAGTCCTGGAAGGTGCGGTGGACGAAGTCGACCGTGTCCGCGGTCGGTTCTCGCAGCAGACCGCTGCGGTGGAGCAGATGGGTGAAGAGCGTGCCGGCGTCGTACCCCGCCGCCTCGGTGATCGCGGGCACGGCCTCCCGTACGACCGACTCGGCGCGCGAACGGTCCATCGACGTACGGCCGTTGAGTGTCAGCCAGTAGGCGAGGCGTTGGATCAGCTGGATCTGGGGGGCGTCGCCGAGATCGATCCCGTACGGCGTCCCCATGTCCCGCTCGCGGTCCCGGCGTGAGAGCAGCATCGCGAGCGCCGCGTCGTACAGCGCCTTGCGGCCGCGCGGCAGGAAACCGCGCCTCCCGTGGTGCAGGGCGCAGATCAGGCCGCACATCAGGGGGTTGGTGGCGAGCTGGGCGACGTCGGGCGTCGTCCGCAGAGCATCGAGAAGGGGCTGTTCGTACGGCGCGGCCTCGGGTCCGGCGGCCCGGTGCCAGCGGTGCACGAAGGTGGCGGCCTCGGAGGCGGACATCGGGGCGAGGGTGAGTTCGGTGAAGCCGTCCGACGCGAGCCAGTCGTCGCGTACGGCGGTGGGGCGGGAGGTCACGAGCCAGCGGTTGCCGTCGTAGGAGTCGAGGAGGTCGCGGAGCCAGCGGCGCGCGCGGTCGCGCTCGGCCTCGGGGATCTCGTCGATGCCGTCGACGAGGACGAGGCCGCGCCCGGCGGCGAGCACGCGGTCGGCCCAGCCGTCGGGCGCGGAGAGCGGGCAGTCGACGGCGGAGAGGAAGCGCTCGGGGGCGGGGAGCCGCTCGCCGTGGCGGGTGAGGGCGCGGAGGGGGAGGACGAAGGGGATCCGGCCGCGGAGGTACGCCATGTCGTCCGCGAGGTCCTCGCGGGTGGCCGAGACGGCCAGCCACTGGACGAGGGTCGTCTTGCCGGAGCCGGCCGTACCGCGCAGGAGCACCTTGTCGTGGCGGGCGAGGACCTGGTCGGCGCGGAGGCTGTCCGGGAGGGTGGGGCGCGACGGGTGGGTGGTGTGGCGCTGCTCGGCGAGCTCGGGGGCCGGCGCGGCCCCTGTCGCCTCCAGCGACAGGTACGCCACGTCCAGCGGCCACTTCTCCGGGGTGTCGCGGAGGTCCACTCCGTAGATGGTCAGGCGGCCGTGTTTCTTCGCCAGGTGGGTCAGGTAGCGCCGCTCGAAAGCGGCGTCCTCTGTGTCGGCCCTCGGTGTCCGGCGGATCAGCTCGTCGGTCTTCGCGATGAGCTCGCTCTGCCCGCGGGTCTGCTCGACCAGGCTGCGGGCCACGAACGTGGAGCGCTGGGTGAAGAAGTCGAGGATGTGGAGGCAGGCCCACTCCGTCATCGACTCCAGGTAGAGGACCGAGTCGGTGGACAGGCCGTCCGGGGCGGGGGCCGCCGCTCGCAGGCGGCGGGCGAGGGCGTGGTGGCCGAGGCCGACGGCCTGGACGTCGTCCATGTCCAGGTCGCCGAGGGCGAGGAGGGTGGTGGCGAGGGTGTCGGTGACGGCCTCGGTCTCGTCGGCGGGGAAGGGGCGCTCGCCGTTCCCGTCCCGGGAGCGGTCGACCAGCGTCCCCGCCAGCTTCCGGACGTCCTTCTCGGTCAGCGTGCGCTTCTCGCCGCGGAAGGAGACCAGGGAGGAGAGCCGGACCTTCTCCGACCGGCCCGTGAGTCCGGCCCCCGGACCCTCGCTGACCAGCAGTTTCTTCAGGATCGGGCCGATGGCGGCCGATGCGAGGCGCGTGCCGATCAGTGCCGGTTCCATGTGTGTCCCCCCGTGGGTCCCCGAAGCGGTCAGCGTAGTGCGGGACGGTCCTGCGGGCGGCTTGGTTGCGTGACCCAGGTCCCATTGGGGGCCGGTGCCTGGTGACAAGGCGCACAGGCGTTTCGAGGGGTACTAACCGGAATAGTGGCGACCTTTGGTGTCGATTCGGGACGTTCAGGAGTGAATCGGCGGGACCTAGGTCCCGGAGGGGCCCGAACCGGACGCCGGACGGCCTTTTGCACGGTTCCGGCCGCCCGCGACGTGCGGATAAACCGGTTCTCTTGTGCCGGTATGTCCGATTTCGAAGGTGGCCCCCGGGGCCGTCAAGGGCTGGACATCCCCGGAGATCGCTACGACCTGATGTCGTAGATGGGGTGTTTTGGGCTGGATGGGGGTCCGGGTTACCAAGGATGAGCAAGCCCGACGCAGAGCACCGTTCGCGTCGGGTCCCGTACTTCCCCGGAGGTTTCCCCCGTATGTCGAAGCGCATGAACCCCGCCGCCCGTGTCACCGTCGTCGCTCTCGCCGCCGCCGGCCTGGGAGCGACGATGGTGACCGGAGCTGGGTCCGCCTTCGCCGCCGAGGGCAAGGCCGCCGCCGCCCCGGTCGCGGTCACCGCGGCTGCCGCCGTCGCCGCCCAGGCCGACGCCCAGGCGCACGTCGCCGCCCAGGTGAAGGCCGCCGCCGCGAAGGCGACGGCCGCGAAGGTCACGGCCGCCAAGCAGGCCGCCGCGGTCAAGAAGGCCGCGGCCGTGAAGCCGGTCGCCGCCAAGAAGGCCGTGTCCTGGGTCAAGCCGGTCTCCGCGTACACGCTGAGCGCCAGCTACAACCAGGGCGGCGCCATGTGGGCCCACAAGCACTCCGGCCAGGACTTCGCCGTTCCGACCGGCACCCCGGTCAAGGCCGCGGGCAGCGGCACCGTCGTGAAGGCCGGCCCGAACGGCGGCGGCGACGGCCCCGCGTACGGCAACGCGATCGTCATCAAGCACGCCAACGGCACGTACTCGCAGTACGCCCACCTGTCGAAGATCAAGGTGCACATCGGCCAGAAGGTCCTCGTCGGCCAGCAGATCGCCCTCTCGGGCAACACCGGCAACTCCTCCGGCCCCCACCTGCACTTCGAGATCCGTACGACCCCGAACTACGGCTCCGCCGTGAACCCGGCCGCCTTCCTGCGGTCCCACGGCGTCTCCATCTGAGCCGTGATCCGAGCCGTACGCTGAGCCGTGGTCTGAGCCGTACGACCGAACTTCACTGGGCCCCGTGGGCCTGATTGAGCAGATCGAGGGCGACCTCGAGGGTGGCCCTGTGCTTCTCCTCGGGGTCGCCCTCGATGTTCTGCATGAAGAACGCGCCCGCGTGCAGGGCGAACATCGCGCTGACGCAGCGCACCTGGTCCACCATCGCGAAGTCCGGCTCCCGGATCAGCCCGGTCAGCGCCATCATGCGTTCCTTGAAGGTGAGGCCGACGCTGAGCTCGCGGACCGTCGCCTGGTTCTCCTGCATGAAGCGGAAGAGCGGGGCCGCCGCGCGCAGCGCCTCCTGGTAGCGGCGCAGCACCTCCTGCCGGGTCTCCAGGGTGCGGGGCTGCTCCTCAGCCCAGGTGATCAGCTCGTCCATGGGCCGGGTCAGGTCCTCGAAGACCCCGACGAGGATGTCTTCCTTGGTCTTGAAGTGGTAGTAGAGGGCCGCCTTGGTGACGTCGAGGCGCTCCGCGATCTCGCGCAGGGAGGTCTTCTCGTAGCCCTGCTCCGCGAAGAGGTCCAGGGCCACGTCCTGGATGCGCTGGCGGGTGTTGCCTCGGGCCATGACTGCCCTCCACTTTCCAAAGAACTTACTTGACGACCGGCAAGTTACGGGTCTACTTTCCCCAGTGTAGTAACTAGCCGGGCGGCAAGTAAGGGACTGACATGACGACGCAACAAGCGACAGCGGAACCGGCGCAGGGGGAATCGGAGACGCAGCCACGCAGCGTCCGTGTCGTCCTGCTCGCCCTGATGATCGCGATGCTCCTCGCGATGCTGGACAACATGATCATCGGCACGGCGATGCCGACGATCGTCGGCGAGCTCGGCGGCCTGGAGCACCTCTCCTGGGTCGTCACCGCCTACACCCTGGCCACCGCCGCCTCCACCCCGCTCTGGGGCAAGGTCGGCGACATGTTCGGCCGCAAGGGCGTCTTCCTCACCTCGATCGTGATCTTCCTGATCGGCTCGGCGCTCAGCGGCATGGCCCAGGACATGGGCCAGCTCATCGGCTTCCGGACCATCCAGGGCCTCGGCGCGGGTGGCCTGATGGTCGGCGTGATGGCGATCATCGGCGACCTCATCCCGCCCCGCGAGCGCGGCAAGTACCAGGGCATGATGGCCGGCGTGATGGCCCTCGCCATGATCGGCGGCCCCCTCGTCGGCGGCACCATCACCGACCACTGGGGCTGGCGCTGGTCCTTCTACATCAACCTGCCCCTCGGCGCCGTCGCCCTCGCCATGGTCAGCACCGTCCTGCACCTGCCGAAGAAGCAGCGCGCCACCGGCACCCGGATCGACTTCCTCGGTGCCGCACTCCTGACCGTCGGCATCACCGCGATCGTCCTCGTCACCACCTGGGGCGGCACGGAGTACGCCTGGAGTTCGGCGACCATCATCGGCCTCGCGGTCGGTGGAGCCGCCGCCCTCGCCGCCTTCCTGTGGGTGGAGACCAAGGCCGAGGACCCGATCATGCCGCTGCACATCTTCCGCAGCCGCAACTTCACCCTGATGTCCCTGATCGGCTTCATCACCGGCTTCGTGATGTTCGGCGCGGTCCTCTACCTGCCGATCTTCCAGCAGTCCGTCCAGGGCGCCTCGGCGACCAACTCCGGTCTGCTGCTCCTGCCGATGCTGCTCGCGATGATGGTCGTCTCGCTGGTCGTCGGCCGCTTCACCACCAGCACCGGCAAGTACAAGATCTTCCCGATCGCGGGCGGCGTCCTCATGACGGTCGGCCTCTTCCTGCTCTCCACGATGGACACCGGCAGCTCGCGGCTGACCTCCGGGATCTACATGGCCGTCCTCGGTGCCGGCATGGGCTTCATGATGCAGATCACCATGCTGGTCGCCCAGAACAGCGTCGAGATGAAGGACATGGGCGTCGCCTCGTCCTCCACCACCCTGTTCCGGACGCTCGGCTCCTCCTTCGGCGTCGCGATCATGGGCGCGCTCTTCACGAGCCGCGTCCAGGACGAGATGGCGACGCAGGGCGGATCCGGGCTCACCGAGCGGACCGCCCAGCTCGACGCGGCGAGCCTGGCCAAGCTGCCGGCCGCGCTCCGCGAGGCCTACCAGGAGGCCGTGGCCTCGGGTACGCACGGCGCCTTCCTGCTCGCCGGTGCGGTCTCCGTCCTGGCCTTCGTCTTCGCCCTCTTCGTCAAGGAGGTGGCGCTCCGCGGCGCCGGTCCCGCGACGGCCCCGGAGGCCGCCGAGGGCGACGACAAGGTGAAGGTCGCCGAGACGGTCTGACCGCCTGGTGAGGCGGTGGGTACGACGGTGGGGCCGGTCCTGGATCAGGGCCGGCCCCACCGTCGTACTCCCACGGCGGTCTTCAGTCCGCCGGCCGCAGGATCGGGAAGCTTCCCGTGTTCGTCGGCGCGTGATCGGGCAGCCACAGCACCGCGATCGCGCCGCCCACCCCGTTCGGCGCCGCTTCGGAGGCCACGTTCCGGAAGGTCAGCCGGGCGCCGAGGACCCGCGCCTGGCCCGCCGCGATCGTCAGACCCAGCCCGTGGCCCTGGCCCGCGCGGTCGCTCGTACCCGTACGGAACCGGCTCGGGCCCTCCTTGAGCAACGCCTCCGGGAAACCGGGACCGTGGTCGCGGACGCGCACGACCCGGCCCTCGACGGTGACCTCCACCGGCGGCTTGCCGTGCTTGGCGGCGTTCGCGAGGAGGTTGCCCAGGACGCGCTCCAGGCGCCGCGGGTCGGTGTTCACCCAGGAGTCGTGGACGACCCGGACGACCACCTCGGGGTCGAGGGCCCGCATCCGCCGCTCCACGAACTCGCCGAGCGCGATCTCCTGAAGCTCCGCCCGCTCCGACGCGCTGTCGAGCCGGGCCACCTCCAGGACGTCCTCGACCAGCGTCCGCATGGCCTGCGCCCGGTCCCGTACGAGCTCGGTCGGACGGCCCGGCGGCAGCAGCTCGGCCGCCGTGAGCAGCCCGGTCACCGGGGTGCGCAGCTCGTGCGCGATGTCCGCGGTGACCCGCCGCTCCGCCTCGATCCGCTCGTTGAGGGCGTCGGTCAGGGCGTCGACCGCCCACGCCAGGTCGTCGGTCTCGTCGCGTACGACCCCGCCGACGGCCTCCCTGACCCGGACGTCCGTGTTCCCCTGAGCGACCCGGCCGGCCGCGACGGCGGCCTTCCGCAGCCGCCGCGAGAGCTGGCCGCCGATGAGCACGCCCAGCGCGCAACCGCCGAAGACCACCGAGACCGAGCCGATGACGAGGGCCCGGTCCAGATCGTTCATGATCGTCGCGCTGCGGTCGGCGAACGGGATGTGCAGCGAGAGCACGTCACCGTTGGCGAGCGGCACCGCCGCCCACACGTCGGGCGGCCCGCCGTGCCGGTGCTCCTGCACGTACGTGCCGCGCCGCTTGTCCCGCATCAGCTGGTCGAGCTGGGCGGGCAACGACGGGTCGTTGATCTTCGTGCCGAAGCGCGGCTCCTTCGGCTTCGACGTCTCGTACATCCGCTGTGCGAAGAGCAGCCGCTCCATCTGCACCTCGCGCGCGTTGTCGAGCATCGAGATGCGGGCGGCGTTGTGCACGACCACGCTCAGGGTGACCGCGATCAGCGCGCCGACCGCCGCGATGGCGACGGCGATCTTCCAGCGGACGCCGGTACGGAGGGGGAGCAGCTTCACCGGTACGTGCCCGTCTCGGAGGGTGTCGTGTGGATCATGCCGCCCTAGCTCTTGAGCTTGTAGCCGAAGCCGCGGACCGTCTCGATCCTGTCCTGGCCGATCTTGGCGCGCAGCCGCTGGACGTGGACGTCCACGACCCGGGTATCGCCGCCCCAGCCGTAGTCCCAGACCCGCTCCAGGAGCTTGTCCCGGGAGAGCACGGTGCCCGGCGCGGACGAGAACTCCAGGAGCAGCCGCATCTCGGTCGGCGTCAGCGCGACCGGGGTCCCGCCCTTGCGGACCTCCATGCCCTCGGTGTCGACCTCCAGGTCGCCGAAGACGAGGAGGCCGCCGCCGTCCGGACCGTCGTCCCCCTGCTCGCCGCCGCCCGCGTGCCCGAAGCGGCGCAGCACGGCGCGGATCCGGGCCATCAGCACGGAGCCGTCGAAGGGCTTGGTGACGTAGTCGTCGGCCCCTGCCTCCAGGCCGAGGACGACGTCGATCGAGTCGGCGCGCGCCGACAGCATGATCACCGGCACCGTCGACTCGTCGCGGATCCGGCGGCAGAGGCTGACCCCGTCCATGCCCGGCAGCATCACGTCGAGCAGGGCGATGTCCGGCCGCTGCGCCCGGAAGGCTTCCAGGCCGGAGAGCCCGTCGGGCATGGCCGTGACCCGGAAGCCGTCCCGCTCCAGGGCGAGCTGCGTGGCCTCACGGATGACGTCGTCGTCCTCGACGAACAGGACATGGGTTTCGGCCATCGTGCGGTGCCCTTCGGATCTCTGCGCCGCTTCCGCGTACGGGGGCGCTTCTTCTGCGTTCGGAGGAGTGCGGCTGGGTCGGGGTACGGCTGGGTTCGCCGTACGGCGGTGCGGCTCAGTTGGCGGGGGGCTCGCTCGGCGCGGGCTCCTCGCCGTCGCCGTCGCCGTCGCCGACGGCCCGGCTGTAGTCGTTGTGCACCCAGTCGTGCTGGGTGAACTTGCTCCCCGACCAGCGGTACGTGATCACGTCCTCGCCCGAGGGATACGCGACCGGGTCGCCCTTCGCGTACACCTGCTTGGTGACGACCAGTTCGCCCCGGTCGATCGTGGCGTAGACCGCCGCGTCCTCCGCCATGAACACGTTCTCGTACCGGTCGCTCTGCTTCCGGTAGACGTACGTGCCGATCCCGACGGCATCGCCGCAGGTCATCACGTTCACCACGACATCCGGCGCGGGCGCGTCGGTGAGGTTCCCGTACGAGGCGTCCACCGGGTACGCGTCCGCGACGCACGGCTTCAGATCGGTCTTGAACCGCTCGTCGATCTTCGGGTCGGCCTTGAGCAGCTCGATCGGATCCACCCGCTCGGCGGCGTACCGCTGCTCGTCGCCGGCCGAGGGGGACGGGGTGGGCGCCGCCTTGGCCACCTCGCGGGTCCCGGCCGCGCCCTCGTCGCGGGAGCCGGTGCCGCCGGTGGAACAGGCGGCCATGGACAGCCCGATGGCGACGAGCCCGGCCGTCGCCGTGATGCTCGCCGCCTTGGCGGTACGGCGCCGGCGGCGCCGGCCGGTTCCGTACCGGTCGTCGCCGCCGGGGCCGCCACCGCTGTCGCCGCCCGGGCCGGCACCGTCGTCGATGCCGCCGATGCCGTCGTGTCTTCTGCCGTCGGCTTCGCCGTCTAGGCCGCGCACCGCTCCCGCCCCCGTTCGTCGCCTCGTACGCTCGTCCGCTCCCCGGGCCGCCCCAGAGCCCGGGCGTCGAGGTCACGGCTCTCCAGCTCCTGGCGGAGCCGGGCGAGCGCGCGGTGGAGCGTCGACTTCACCGTACCGGTCGACATGCCGAGCGCCGCCGCCGTCTCTTCGGTGCTCATCTGTTCCCAGTGGCGCAGGACGACGACGCTGCGCTGCTTCGGCGCGAGCACCTTCAGGATGTCCATGAGAAGGGCCCGGTCGGCGTGCTGCTCGGTCGGGTCGTCGACACAGGCGTCGGGCAGCTGCTCGGTGGGCACCTCTTCGAGCTTGCGGGAGCGCCACCACTCGGTCCGGGTGTTGATCATGACCCGGCGGAGGTAGGCGTCGGCCAGGGACTTGTCGGCGATGCCGTCCCAGCGGCCGAACGTACGGGCGAGGGCCGTCTGGAGGAGGTCCTGGGCGTCGACGGGGTCGGCCACGAGACGACGTGCGCTGCGCAGCAGCGCGTCCTGCCGCGTGCGTACGTACTCCTCGAAATCGAGCACCTCGCCATGCCTCATCCGAACCGCCTCCGAACCCCGTGACCAGCTTTGTTCCTCGTGTCGTGGACGACGCTACGGAGCGCTTGTCACGGGGCTGTGCGGGGCAGCCGTCGGTGGACGCACGGCTACCCATCGGTTGTGTAACAGCGGGGGTGGAGACGGTTCGTCAGGGGTGCCGCGTCTGCGGCGCTTCGTCGGCGGCGCTCGCTCGGGGTCTCTCGGTCGGGGTCTCTCGGCCGGTGGATGGTGCTTGGTCGAGGGCTCCAGGTCGAGGCCTCTCGGCCGGTGGCGCTTCGCCGGCGGCCGGGAGGGGCCTCAGGCCACGGGCAGCCGGTAGTACCCGTCGTCCAGCGGCTCGACCAGACCGTCCGCGACCAGGCCGTCCAGCGCCCTGGCCCGCTGCACCGGCTCGTCCCAGACCGTGTCCAGGACCGCCTGGGCCACCGGGTCCTTCGACTCCCGCAGCACCGCGAGGAGTCGGCCCCTGACCTGCCGGTCGGTCCCGGCGTACGTCTGGCCGCGCCGCGGCGGACCGTCGTGCGCCGGCTTCCCCGAGAGCCGCCAGGCGCACTGCCCGGAGATCGGGCAGCGCCCGCAGTCCTCGTTCTTCGCCGTACAGACGAGCGCGCCCAGCTCCATCGAGGCGGCGGCCCAGCGGGAGGCCGTCGCCTCGTCCGCCGGAAGCAGCGCGCGGGCGAGCCGCCGCTCGGCGGCCGTCGTCGCGTTCGGCGGGTACTGGACGCCGGTCGCCGCCCGGGCGAAGACCCGGCGCACGTTGGTGTCCAGGACGGCATGCCGCTGCCCGTACGCGAAGGAGGCCACCGCGGCCGCCGTGTACTCGCCGATGCCGGGCAGCGAGAGCAGCTGCCCGTGATCGCTCGGTACGTCGCCGCCGTGCCGTTCCTTTATGGCGACGGCCGCCGCGTGCAGCCGCAGCGCCCGGCGCGGATAACCGAGTCGGCCCCAGGCGCGGACCGCCTCACCGGGGGCGTCGGCGGCCAGGTCGGCCGGGCGGGGCCAGCGCGCGAGCCACTGCTCGTACACCGGGAGCACCCGGACCACCGGGGTCTGCTGGAGCATGAACTCACTGACCATGACACCCCAGGCGCCGGCCTCGGGACGGCGCCAGGGCAGGTCGCGGGCGTGCCGGTCGAACCAGGCGAGGACGGGCCCGTGCAGCTCGGCGGGGGGCGTCGGGAGGGCGGGGTCTTCGAAGGCGGCGGCGGCCTCGAAGGCCCGAGCGGCGGCTTCGGGGGCCTCAGGGGACTCGGGCGTCAGGGGAGCGTCGATGGAAGTCATGGCACCCACGATCCTGGCACGTCCACGACGAGATCAGCACGCGCCGTGGCACCGGCGCCAGGGTGGGATCGATACGCGCCGGGGTGCGCGCGCCGGGGTTGCTCGGCGCGCGCTGTGGCGCTCGTACAAGGGAGTGGCCCGCACGGGCAAAAGAGGGGCCTCACGCGCCGTGGCACGCGTACCGGAGCGCGGATCGCCCAGGGATGCGGTCAGTACGCGCCGTGGCGTGCGCGCCGGGGAGCCTCGGCGTGCGCAGGGGCGTGTGTCCGGGGCCCGCGCCCCGCACACCACACCACGGCCGAGCTCCGGCTCGACCGGGCCGTCTCCACGAGGGCGCCCACCGGCCGGACCGCCGCCTTCATCACGACGAGGGCGACCAGGCCGCCGAGGAGCAGGCCGACGGTCACGTCGTGCGGGTAGTGCACGCCGACGAAGACCCGGGAGAACGCCATGAGCAGAGCCATCGGCACGGTCAGCCAGACGATCCCGCGCCACGACAGGGCGAGCGCGATCGCGGCGGCTCCCGCGATCGCCGAGTGGTTGCTGGGGAAGGACCAGTCGCCGTGCGGCGGGCAGGTGATGAGCGAGGCGGGTGCCCCGACGACCGCGCGGCACGGACGGTCCTCGTCGATCAGCGACTTCAGCGCCTCGCTCACCACGTAACCGAAGGCGGTGGCGAGCGGAGCGAGCAGCGCGAGCGCCATCACCCGGCTCGATCCCTCGCGGGAGCGCCACCAGCCGGCCAGGAACAGGGCGCCGAACAGGAGCAGCCCGGCCTCGGTCCAGACCTCGGCGAGCCACTGGAACCAGTGGGGGGTGGAGTGGGCGAAATCGGCGACATCGAGGTACAGCCGGTCGGAGAGGTCGAGGAGGGTGTTCATGGTGGACGACGCTAACCGGAATCCGGAGTCCGCCGCCCCGGGCCAACGGCCACAACGACCCCTGACGAAAGTGGGGGTTCTGCGATTCGGTCCGGTTCCCACCGGTTTCGGACGGGGTTGCGGGGGTGCCGGGGCGAGACCCCGGCAAAAGTTCCCGGAACGGACGGATGTGATCATCGGCAAAACTTGATGCCTCGGGCGGCGGGTGGGGCGGGAGTTGGGCCGGATCTCTCGTAAGGTTCGGGTCGTGGGATCTTTGCGCAATCCGGTCGGGCCGCTTCCCTCCACCATCTACTGGCGACGGAGGGCGGTGGCGGCGTGCCTGGTGGCGCTTCTCGCACTCCTCGCCGTCTGGGCCGTCACCTCCGGTGACCGAGGCGGGAAGAAGGCGAACGACGGGGCCAACGGCTCGTCTCCCACCCCTCCCTCGATCACCCCCGGGCCCTCCGGCAGCGGACCGGCGATCAGTCAACAGCCCGGCGGCCGCGACGAGTCGGACGACTCCGGCGACACCACGGGCGGCGACAGCGGCTCGGGCGGCTCCGGTACGGACCCGGGATCGGGCGCCGACGCCGGCACGACCGCCGGAAACGGCAGCGGCGGCAAGAACGGCGACACGGACGGCGCGGGCGGCGACGGAGGAGCGGGCACCGGTGCGGGACAGCAGGTTCCGGCCGATTCCCCGCTCCCGAACTGCCCTGACGGAGCGCTGCAGTTGACGCTCCGCAGCGCCAAGGTCAGCTACGAGGCGGGCGAGAAGCCGCGCTTCCACCTCGTCGCCAAGAACACCTCGGACGCCGCCTGCAAGGCCGACTTCGGGCCCCGCAGCGCGGTTCTGACGATCAGCGACAAGCAGGACGACGAGGTCTGGTCCTCCGCGGACTGCCCGCGTCCCGGAAACCCGATCCTGCTGCGCGTCCCCGCGGGCGCCACCGTCACCCACACCGTGGAGTGGGACCGCGGGCAGAGCGCCCCGCAGTGCGCCACCGCGCCGAAGGGCCCGGCCGGCCCCGGCACCTACCTCGTGGAGGCGACGATGCCGGGCACCAAGGTGCTCCCGGCCTCGTTCACGCTCGCCAAGGACTGACCGGCGCCGGAGACGGAGAGGGAGACGGATCCGGAGACGGATCTCGGCGGTACGTCCTCGGACCCGAGTGCGTCCTAGACGTACCGCTCCAGGATCGAGGACTCCGCCAGCCGGGACAGGCCCTCGCGCACGCTGCGGGCGCGGGCCTCGCCGACGCCGTCCACGGTCTGGAGGTCGTCCACGCTGGCCGCGAGCAGCTTCTGCAGCCCGCCGAAGTGCTCCACGAGCCGCTCGATGATCGCGCCCGGCAGCCTCGGCACCTTGGCGAGGAGCCGGTAGCCGCGCGGCGAGACCGCCGAGTCGAGGGTCTCGGGCGAACCGCTGTAGCCCAGCGCACGCGCCACGACCGGAAGTTCGAGCAGCTCGGTGTGGGTCAGCGCGTCCAGTTCGGTGAGCGCCTCCGCCACCGTCCGCGAGCGCTTGGCCGTCGGCTCCGGCACGTAGTCCCGGATCACCAGCTCGCGCTCCGGCTCCACGCCCGCGATCAGCTCGTCGAGCTGGAGCGAGAGGAGTCGTCCGTCCGTACCGAGCTCGACCACGTACTCGGCGATCTCGGTGGCGATCCGGCGGACCATCTCCAGACGCTGGGCGACGGCGGTGACGTCGCGGACCGTGACCAGGTCCTCGATCTCCAGGGCGGAGAGCGTGCCGGCCACCTCGTCGAGCCGGAGCTTGTACCGCTCCAGGGTCGCGAGCGCCTGGTTGGCGCGGGACAGGATCGTGCCCGACTCCTCCAGGACCCGTCGCTCGCCGTCCACGTACAGCGCGATCAGACGCATCGACTGGGAGACGGAGACGACCGGGAAGTTGCACTGCTTGGAGACCCGGTCCGCCGTGCGGTGCCGGGTGCCGGTCTCCTCGGTGGGGATGGAGGCGTCCGGGACCAGCTGCACGCCCGCGCGGTGGATCTTGGTGATGTCCTTGTCGAGGACGAGCGCGCCGTCGAGCTTGCACAGCTCACGCAGGCGCGTGGCGGCGAACTCGACGTCCAGCACGAAACCGCCGGTGCACATCGAATCGACCGTCTTGTCCAGGCCCAGCACGATGAGACCGCCCGTGTTGCCGCGGAGGATCCGCTCCAGGCCGTCACGCAGCGCGGTGCCCGGCGCGACGGCGCTCAGGGCGGCGCGCATCAGCGCTTCGTTGCCGGAGCCCGCGCCGGACTTTCCAGGAGCTGATGCCCCGTCCTTGGCTGCCACTGCACTCCTCCGGCTCGTACGGATGGGCGAGACCAGGGCAAAGTCTAGCGACACCACCCCGCCGCCCCCCGCCCCCGATCGATCACGGTGGTCCGAAAGGGGTCCCCGCCCCGACACGGACCTAACCCTCCGCGTCTTTGCGAAGAGTACGGAGCGAACCGTCCGCACGGTGTGAACATTCCGCACCGACCGCCCCGACACCCACCGCCCCGGTCACTCCCGCAGCGGTCCGAGCCCCCTCGCCGGTCCTGGCCCCACCGACCCGAGCGCCCTCGCCGGTCCCTTCCCGCGGCGGGCCGAGCGCCACCCGCGCGCGTCCCCGCGCCCCGCCGGCCCGGCCGGCCCCTCCGCTACGGCTCCGCTACTTCTCCGCCCCCTCGGGCGCCTTCGCGCGGCGGCTGCGCGGCAGCACCCGCAGGGCGTCGCCCATGTCCGCCACCTCGGTCACCTTCATGCCCGCCGGCACCTTGCCCGGGTCCGTGGGGACCAGCGCGTGCGTGAAGCCGAGTCGGTGGGCCTCGGCCAGTCGGCGCTGGACGCCGGTCACCCGCCGGACCTCGCCCGCGAGGCCGACCTCGCCGATCGCGACGAGGTTCTTCGGCAGCGGGGTGTCGCTCGCCGCGGAGGCGAGGGCGAGGGCGATCGCCAGGTCGGCGGCGGGCTCGGTGAGCCGCACGCCGCCCACGGTCGCGCTGTAGATGTCCCGCTTGCCCAGCGCGCTGATCCGGCCCCGCTGCTCCAGGACCGCCAGCATCATCGAGACACGGGAGGTCTCCAGACCGGAGACGGTCCGGCGCGGGGAGGGGATCTGGGAGTCCACCGTCAGCGACTGGACCTCGGCGACGAGCGGGCGGCGGCCCTCCAGGGTGACCGTCAGACAGGTGCCCGGCACGGCCACGTCACGCCGGGTCAGGAAGAGCCCGGAGGGGTCGGCCAGACCCGTGATGCCCTCGTCGTGCAGCTCGAAGCAGCCGACCTCGTCCGTCGCCCCGTACCGGTTCTTGACGCCCCGGACCAGACGCAGGCGCGCGTGCCGGTCGCCCTCGAAGCTCAGGACTACGTCGACCAGGTGCTCCAGGAGCCGGGGGCCCGCGATGGCCCCGTCCTTGGTGACGTGGCCGACGAGGAGCGTGGACATGCCGCGCTCCTTGGAGGCCCGGATGAGCGCGCCCGCGACCTCGCGGACCTGGGCCATGCCGCCGGGCGCGCCGTCGATCTCGGGGGAGGCGACGGTCTGCACCGAGTCCATGATCAGCAGCGAGGGCTTCACGGCGTCGAGGTGCCCGAGGACGGCCGACAGGTCGGTCTCGGCCGCCAGGTAGAGGTGGTCGCTGAGCGCGTTGATCCGGTCGGCGCGCAGCCGGACCTGGCTCGCGGACTCCTCGCCGGTGACGTAGAGCGTGCGGTGCTCGTCGCTGGCCGCCTTGGCCGCCACGTCGAGCAGGAGCGTGGACTTGCCGACGCCCGGTTCGCCCGCGAGCAGCACGACGGCACCGGGCACCAGCCCCCCGCCGAGGACGCGGTCCAGCTCGTCGACGCCGGTGGAGCGGGCGGTCGCCTGCCGGCCGTCGACCTGGCCGATGGGGACGGCGGCGGTGGAGACCCGGCCCGCCGCGGTCGTGCGGACGGCGGGCGCGCCGTACTCCTCGACAGTCCCCCAGGCCTGGCACTCGGGGCAGCGGCCGAGCCACTTGGCCGTCTGCCAGCCGCACTCGGTGCAGCGGTAGGACGGCCGGTCCTTGGTCGATTTCGTACGGGCAGCCATGTCGCCCACCGTAGCGGCCGCCACTGACAGCGGACGCCGGGTCGCCCACGGCCCCCGGAATACCGAGTTCCTGTCCCCTTTCGAGCGATACCTTCACCCGTAAGAATGAGAAGTACGCAACCGGTACGAAAAGTGACCCCCACGCTGCCTACGGTCGACCGGTGACGAGCAGCAGGCTGGACTCCCCCGCACGCACCACCGGCGCACACCGGGCGCATCGCGCCGCGGACGCGACGGACCAGGGACCGCGCGCGCTCGGCCGGCGACCCCCCGCCCGTTACGAGGCCGCCCTCGACGGGCTCTTCACGTACTGCCTCTCCGTGCTCTGCGACCACGACACGGCCACCGCCGTCCTCGGCGACGTCCTCGCCGTCGCCGAGCGCCACCACGGCCGCTGTCCCTCCGACGAGGACGGCCGCACGGCCTGGCTGTACGCCCTCGCCCGCTGGGCCTGTCTGCGCAGCCTCGGCGAGCAGCGCCGACGGCGGCAGGGCGCCCACACGGGGCGGCCCGCCGTCACCGCGCCCGAGCCGCCGCGGGTCCCCGAGGAGACCGCCGAGCGGCGCCGCGCCGAACTCGCCCGGCTCGCCTGGCCCGAGGCCGCCGGCACCACACCCGAGCAGCGCGAGGCCCTGGAGCTGGCCGTACGGCACGGCCTCAGTCACCGTCAGGTCGCCGCCGTGCTCTCCCTCGACCCGCTCGCCGCCCGCGAGCTCCTCGCCACCGCGGGCTGCGAGGTCGAGCGCACCCGCGCGGCCCTCGCCGTCGTCGAGACCGGCAGCTGCCCCACCGTCGCCCGGTTCACCGGTGACCACCAGGTGCTGCTCTCGGCCGCCCTGCGCGCCGAACTCGTCCGGCACGTCGACGACTGCCCCCGATGCCGGAAGGCCGCCGAGCGCGTCGGCGCCGCCGGCCCCTGGCCCGGCGCCGGATCCCTGCCGCAGGCCTTCCTGCCGCTCGTCGAGGCGCCCCGGGCCGCCGCGTACATGGCGATGCTGCACGTCCCCCGCGCGCGTGCCGGTGCCCCGCGCTTCTCGCCGACCGGTTTCCCCATGGACCCCAAGGACCATGTGGCCCGCCGCGACCGGCTGCGGGCCCGCGCGGTGACGACCACCGTCGTCGCGGCCGTGGTCGCCGCGCCGGTCCTCGCCCTGTGGACCTCCTACCGGGGCACCCCGGTCGCCGACACGAGCGCCCGCGACGCGTCCCGGATCAGCGCGCGCGAGGCCGACGAACCGGACGGCCCCGACGGACGCCCGTACGACCGGTACGAGAACGCGGGCAACGCGCGCACCACCCCCGAGCCCCGCTTCACCCGGGGCAGCCGCGCCCCCGACGTCTCCGTCGAGGTACTGAGCCCCGGTGGCCCCACCGGCCCCACGGACCCCACCGCGCCGGGCGAGTCCGCCGCCGGCTGGATCACGGTCGCCGCGCGCGGCCACGGCGATCTGACCCTGCTCACGCTCACCGCCTCCGGCGGTTCCCCGGTCGACTGGTCGCTGTGGACGGACGCGCCCTGGCTGTACGTGACCCGCGCCTCGGGCACGCTCCGCCCCGGCGAGACGGTCACCGTCACGGTCCGCGTCGACCACGGCCGCGAGCCGCAGGGGGCCTGGAGCGCCCGGGTCGGGGTGAACCCCTCGGGCGCGGTGGTCAGGATCGACGGACGGGGAGAAACGTCCCCGCCGCCCGTCGTCGACCCGATCACGCCGCCCCCGACGACGACCGAGCCCACGACGCCGCCGACGAGTCCGCCGACCACGGAGCCGACGACTCCGCCGCCGACGACGGAGGAACCGCCCCCGACCACGACGGAGCCGACCACGCCGCCGACGAGTCCGCCGACCACGGAGCCGACGACTCCGCCGCCGACGACGGAGGAACCGCCCCCGACCACGACGGACCCGGGCCCGACGGAGCCGACCACGCCCCCGCCGACGACGGAGGAACCGCCGCCGTCCTCTTCCTGAGCCGAGCCGAAAAAAGGGGGGTCAGAGCTTCGGGTCGGCCGGGTGCGGGGCCACCAGCGGCAGCTGCGAGGAGAGCCGCGCCTCGCACAGCCCGGCCAGGACCTCGTACCCCTCCTTGCCCATCATCTCGGTGAGCTCGGGCCGGTACGTGACGTAGACCGGCTCCCCGGCCCCGTGCGCCGACGTGGCCGACGTGCACCACCAGTGCAGGTCGTGGCCGCCCGGACCCCAGCCCCGGCGGTCGTACTCGCCGATCGACACCTGGAGGACCTTGGTGTCGTCGGGCCGCTCGATCCAGTCGTACGTGCGCCGCACCGGCAGCTGCCAGCAGACGTCCGGCTTGGTCTCCAGCGGCTCCTTGCCCTCCTTCAGGGCCAGGATGTGCAGCGAGCAGCCCGCGCCGCCCGCGAACCCGGGACGGTTCTGGAAGATGCAGGAGCCCTCCCAGCGGCGGGTCTGCCGGTCGCCGTCCTCGTCGAGCTGCGTCCAGCCCGAGTCCGTACCGACGTCGTGGAACTGCCACAGCTCCGGCGTGAGGCGCGCCACGTGCGACGCGACCCGCTTCTCGTCGTCCTCGTCGGAGAAGTGCGCGCCCAGCGTGCAGCAACCGTCGTCGGCCCGGCCCGCCTGGATGCCCTGGCAGCCGCTGCCGAAGACGCACGTCCAGCGCGAGGTCAGCCAGGTCAGGTCGCAGCGGAAGACCTGCTCCTCGTCGGCCGGGTCGGGAAACTCGACCCACGCGCGCGCGAAGTCGAGGCCCTTCTCGTCCGGCTCCACGTTCTTGCCCCGCTTCTTCCCGCTCTTCACCGCGCTGTCTTTGATGTTGTCCTTGGCGCTGACTTTGCCCGGCTTCGCCTTCTTCGTCTTTGGCACAAGTCCAAGCGTATGCGGATGGGCGCAGTAGCGTTCCGTCCATGAGACTCGGAGTCCTCGACGTCGGTTCGAACACGGTGCACTTCCTGGTGGTGGACGCCCACCCCGGCGCCCGGCCGCTGCCCGCCCATTCCCACAAGGCGGAGCTCAGGCTCGCCGAACTCCTCGACGAGCGGGGCGCCATCGCGCCGCACGGCGTCGAGCGGCTCATCGCGACCGTCCGGGACGCGCTGCTCGCCGCCGAGGACAAGGGCTGCGAGGAGGTGCTGCCGTTCGCGACCTCCGCGGTCCGCGAGGCCAGCAACGCGGACGCCGTCCTCGCGCGCGTGAAGGACGAGACCGGGGTCGACCTCCAGGTCCTCACCGGCGAGGAGGAGGCCCGGCTCACCTTCCTCGCCGCCCGCCGCTGGTTCGGCTGGTCCGCGGGCAAGCTGCTCCTCCTCGACATCGGCGGCGGCTCCCTCGAAGTCGCGTACGGCATCGACGAGGACCCCGACACGGCGGTCTCCCTGCCGCTCGGCGCGGGCCGGCTGACCGCCGGCTGGTTGCCGGGCGACCCGGCCGACGGCGCCGACGTGAAGGCCCTCCGCCGCCATGTGCGCGCGCAGATCGCCCGGACGGTCGGCGAGTTCAGCCGCTTCGGCCGCCCCGACCACGTCGTGGCCACCTCCAAGACCTTCAAGCAGCTGGCGAGGATCGCCGGCGCGCCCGGCTCGGGGGAGGGCCTCTACGTCGAGCGGATCCTGACCCGCAAGTCCCTGGAGGAGTGGCTGCCGCGCCTCAGCGGGATGACCACGTCCGAGCGGGCCGCCCTGCCGGGCGTGTCGGAGGGCCGCGCCGGACAGCTCCTCGCGGGCGCGCTGGTCGCGGAGGGCGCGATGGACCTCCTCGGGGTGGAGGAGCTGGAGATCTGCCCCTGGGCCCTGCGCGAGGGCGTCATCCTGCGGCGCCTGGACCACCTGCCGGAGGCATAGGAGCCGTCCGCCCAGGGGGCCGCCACGCCCGCCTCCCGTAAACGGCGTCCCCGTCCCACGGAGGACGCGCCTCCCGTGAACCGCGCCCCGCCCTCCGTGGAACGCGTCCCCGCTTCACGCAGAGCGCACCATGCCGGGCGGGGGCGGCACGCGGGCGCCCCGCCCCCGTTCCACGGGAAGCGGACCGTGCCGGGCAGGGCGGCACGCGCGCGTACCCGCCCCCGCGTGACCCGAACCACCCGTGACCGGAACCACGCCACGACCCCCCGGCCAGCCCCGTACCCTGTCCCCGTGGCAGAACCAGTGGTGCGCATCCCGGATGCGAAGGTCGCCCTGTCGACGGCCTCGGTCTATCCGGAGTCGACGGCGACGGCCTTCGAGATCGCCGCGCGCCTCGGCTACGACGGTGTCGAGGTCATGGTGTGGACCGATCCGGTCAGCCAGGACGTCGAGGCACTGCGCCGGCTCTCCGACTACCACCAGGTCCCGATCCTGGCCGTGCACGCCCCCTGCCTCCTCATCACCCAGCGCGTCTGGTCCACCGACCCGTGGGTCAAGCTCCAGCGCGCCCGGGCCGCGGCCGAGCGCCTCGGCGCGTCGACGGTCGTCGTACACCCGCCGTTCCGCTGGCAGCGCCAGTACGCCAAGGACTTCGTCACCGGCATCTGGCGGATGGCGGACGAGACCGACGTGCGGTTCGCCGTCGAGAACATGTACCCGTGGCGGTACAAGGACCGCGAGATGCTCGCGTACGCCCCGGAGTGGGACGTCACCAAGGACGACTACCGGCACTTCACCGTCGACCTCTCGCACACGGCGACGGCCCGCACCGACGCCCTCGCGATGATCGACCGCATGGGCGACCGGCTCGGCCATGTCCACCTCGCCGACGGCAAGGGGTCCGCCAAGGACGAGCACCTGGTCCCGGGGCGCGGCACGCAGCCCTGCGCCGAGCTCCTGGAGCGCCTCGCGCTCACCGGCTTCGACGGCCATGTCGTCATCGAGGTCAACACGCGCCGCGCGATGTCAGCCGCCGAACGCGAGGCCGATCTCGCGGAGGCCCTGGCGTTCACCCGGCTCCACCTCGCCTCCTCGGCCGCCCGTCCGTCCCGGGTGCCGCGACCGTGACCGAACCGGCCCCCCGCAGGCGCGGCCGCCCGTCCCGTACCGAGGAGGAGAGCGGACCGGGCGCGCGCGAACGCATCCTGGAGGCGGCCCGCGCCCAGTTCGCGGAGCGGGGCTACGACAAGACCTCGGTACGCGGCATCGCCAAGGCGGCCGGCGTCGACGCGGCCCTGGTCCACCACTACTTCGGTACGAAGGACGAGGTCTTCGCGGCGGCGATCGAGGTCTCCTTCGAGCCCGCGGCGGTCGTCCCGGCGATCGTCGGCGGCCCGCGCGAGACCATCGGGGAACGGCTCGCCCGCTTCTTCATCGGCGTCTGGGAGAACCCGGTCAGCCGCGCCCCTCTCCTCGCCATCGTCCGTTCCGCGCTGACCCACGAGGCGGCTGCCAAGGTGCTCAGGACCTTCGTGCTGCGGCGGCTCCTGGAGCGGATCGCGGACGAACTCGACGTACCGGACCCGAGGTTCCGGGCGGAGCTGGCGGCCTCCCACATGATCGGGATCGCGATCCTGCGGTACGTGATCCAGGTCGAGCCGATGGCCTCCGCGGACCCGGAGAAGATCGTGGAGATGGTCGCCCCGACCCTCCAGCGCTATCTGACCGAGGCCTGAGGAACGCCGGGCGGGGCTGCCCGAAAGCTGAACAGCCGGTCCGCCATGCGGACACCATGTCCAGATCTTGGAGCACCGGCGTACGCTCGGGTGCGAGCACACCCATCACGAGGAGCGAGCGACGATGCCCGAGCTGAGGTCCCGCACAGTCACCCACGGCCGCAACATGGCGGGCGCACGCGCCCTTATGCGCGCCTCCGGTGTACCCGGCGCGGACATCGGCCGGAAGCCGATCATCGCGGTCGCCAACTCCTTCACGGAGTTCGTCCCGGGCCACACCCACCTGCAGCCCGTCGGCCGGATCGTCTCCGAGGCCATCACGGCCGCCGGGGCCATCCCGCGCGAGTTCAACACGATCGCCGTCGACGACGGCATCGCCATGGGCCACGGCGGCATGCTGTACTCGCTGCCCTCCCGCGACCTGATCGCGGACAGCGTGGAGTACATGGTCGAGGCGCACTGCGCCGACGCCCTGATCTGCATCTCCAACTGCGACAAGATCACCCCCGGCATGCTGATGGCGGCCCTGCGCCTCAACATCCCGACGGTCTTCGTCTCCGGCGGCCCGATGGAGTCCGGCCGCGCGACCCTGGTCGACGGCACGGTCCGCACGCTCGACCTGGTCGACGCGATGTCCGACGCGGTGAACCCGAATATCTCCGACGAGGACATGCTCCGGATCGAGGAGAACGCCTGTCCGACCTGCGGGTCCTGTTCCGGCATGTTCACCGCCAACTCGATGAACTGCCTGACCGAGGCCATCGGCCTCTCCCTCCCCGGCAACGGCTCGGTCCTCGCCACCCACACCGCCCGCAAGGCGCTGTACGAGAACGCCGCCCGCACGGTCGTCGACATCACCCGGCGCTACTACGACGAGGACGACGCCTCCGTCCTGCCGCGCTCCATCGCGACCCGCGCCGCCTTCGAGAACGCCATGGCCCTCGACATCGCCATGGGCGGCTCGACCAACACGATCCTGCACCTGCTCGCCGCCGCCCAGGAGGCCGAGCTCGACTACGGCCTGCCGGACATGGACGAGGTCTCGCGCCGTGTGCCCTGCCTGGCCAAGGTCGCCCCGAACGTCGCCAAGGACCGTACGTACTACATGGAGGACGTGCACCGGGCGGGCGGCATCCCGGCCATCCTCGGCGAGCTCTACCGCGCCGGCCTCCTCAACGAGGACGTCCACTCCGTCCACTCCCGCTCCATCAAGGAGTGGCTGGACGCCTGGGACGTGCGCGGTGGCTCCCCGACCGACGAGTCCGTCGAGATGTGGCACGCAGCCCCCGGCTGCGTCCGCTCGGCGACCGCCTTCTCGCAGTCCGAGCGCTGGGAGGCGCTCGACGTGGACGCGGCCGGCGGCTGCATCCGCGACGCGGCCCACGCGTACTCGAAGGACGGCGGCCTCGCCGTGCTGCACGGCAACCTCGCCGCCGACGGCTGCGTCGTGAAGACGGCCGGCGTCGACGAGTCGATCTGGACCTTCGAGGGCCCGGCCGTGGTCTGCGAGTCGCAGGACGAGGCCGTCGAGAAGATCCTGAACAAGCAGGTCACGCACGGCGACGTGGTCGTCATCCGCTACGAGGGCCCGCGCGGCGGCCCCGGCATGCAGGAGATGCTCTACCCGACCTCCTTCCTCAAGGGCCGGGGCCTGGGCAAGACCTGCGCGCTGGTCACGGACGGACGCTTCTCCGGCGGCACGTCGGGCCTGTCCATCGGCCACGCGTCGCCGGAGGCGGCCTCGGGCGGCACGATCGCCCTCGTCGAGGACGGCGACCGGATCCGTATCGACATCCCGAACCGCTCGATCGAGCTCCTCGTCGACGAGGAGACCCTCGCCGCCCGCCGCGAGGCGCTGAACGGCGTGTACGAGCCGAAGAACCGGCAGCGCAAGGTGTCGGCGGCCCTGCGCGCGTACGCGGCGATGGCGACGAGCGCGGACAAGGGCGCGGTCCGCGACGTGTCGAAGCTGGGCTGAGCCCCGCGCGGTACGACCTGAGACGGCTGGGAGCGGGCGGAGACGCCCGCTCCCAGCCGTTCTCGTCAGATGTGGTTCACCAGGACGCGGGGTCGCGCGCGTCCACCGCGAAGACCGATCCGTCGGGGGCCGTCCCGAAGACCCGGTCCCCGGCGACCAGCGGCGCGGGCACCAGGGGCGCGTACTCCAGCCGGCCGTTGAGCAGCCGTGGCCGGGTCTGGCCGATCAGGGCCCCGCGGACGGTGTCCACGGCGAGCAGCCGTCCGTCCTGGACGGAGAAGTAGAGCCGGTCGCCGGGGCCGACGACCGGCGTGGACACGTTCCCCGCGCCCGTCTCCAGCTCCCACAGCACCCGCCCCTTGGGCGCCGCGGTGTCGAAGGCGGTGAGGTGCCCGTTCGCGTCGAGGATGTGGACGACCTCGCCGCGCACGGCGACGCCCCGGATCTCGATCCGGTGGGGCAGGGACAGCCGGCGCTCGGAGCCGCCGTCGGGGTCCAGCAGCACCAGCGAGTCGATCAGCGAGGCCTGGTAGCGGGAGGCGAGCAGCAGTGCGCCGCCGCCGGTGCGGCCCAGCGGGTCGAGGTCGCCCTTCAGGTTCCGCTGCCAGACCTCCTCGCCGGTCCGGGGACGGATTTCGCCCACGCGCGTGTGCGTCCCGTCGGCCGAGGTCTCGGACACGGCGACGAGACCGGACGGGGCGCCGTACGGCCCCGGGCGCGGCACCCCGAAACCGGGCAGGCCGTGCCGCCAGAGTTCCTTCCCACTGCGGCTGTCGACCGCGCGGAGCCCGCCCTGCCCGTCGGACAGGACGACGACGGATCCGGCCGGCACGTACAGCTCGGGGAGCTTCGCCCCGGCGGTCCAGCCGGGAGCGCCGTCGCCGGCCGCGTACGACCGGACCGGGTCCGCCGGAGCGGCGGCCCCGACCAGGCCGTCGGCGAGGAGGAAGGGCGTCACGGGGGACTCGGCCTTGACGGGCGCGGTACGCGACCAGATGACCGCCCCCGTGACGGGGTCGAGCCTGGCGAGCCCGACGCCCCGGGCCGCGCAGTACAGCGCGCCCGCGCCGTGCGTGCACGCGGGCGCCGCGGTGGGGCCGTGCTTCTGGAGTGTGGTGTGCCAGCCGGCGAAGGCGGTGGCCACCTCGTCCGGGCGGGTCGGGGTGTCGACCCCACCGCGCGCCGGGGGGCTCATGGCCGCGTACAGACCGGCCCCCGCGAGGGCGAGCGCGGCGGCGACGGCGAGCGTCGGACGCGGCCTGAGACGCAGCCGGCCGAGGCGCGGAGCCGGGCGGGGCGGGGCCGGCGGGGTGGCCCGTACCGGCGTGTCGGCGTCCCACGCGGGCGCGGGGCCGGGCACGCCGTACGCGCGTTCCTCGCCGTGGGGCAGGGCGGGCCGTCGCCGCTGCGCCGGTATGAACGCCTCCGCCGCGTACGAGGGCGGCAGCAGCGCCGACATGATCTGGGCCGGGGTCGGCCGCTCGGTGGGTTCCTTGGCGAGGCAGCGCGCGACGAGCGGCGCCAGCTCCGCCGGCACACCCGTCAGATCGGGCTCGTCGTGGACGACCTGGTACGCCACGATGTACGGGCTGTCGGAGTCGAACGGGCCGTGCCCGGTCGCCGCGTGCACCAGCACCGAGCCGAGCGCGAAGACGTCCGCTGCGGGCCCCACCTCGCGCGGCCGCTGGAACTGCTCGGGTGCCATGAACGGCGGCGAGCCGATGAGCTTGCCGGTCTCGGTGTGCAGATCGCTGTCGACGGGCCGGGAGATGCCGAAGTCGATGACCTTGGGGCCGGTGTCCGTCAGCAGGACGTTGCTGGGCTTCAGGTCGCGGTGGACGACCCCGGCGCGGTGGATGTCGCGCAGCGCCTCGGCGAGTCCGGCGGTGAGCCGGCGCAGCTCGGCCGGGGCCAGCGGGCCGTTCCGCCTCACCTGGTCGGCGAGCGTGGGGCCGGGGACGTAGAGGGTGGCCATCCAGGGGCGTACGGCATCGGGGTCGGCGTCGACGACCGGCGCGGTGAAGGCCCCGCTGACCCGGCGGGCGGCCGCGACCTCCTGGCGGAAACGTGCCCTGAACTCGGGGTCTTCCGCGTACCGTGCGTGCACGACCTTGACCGCGAGCCGCAGCCCGGAGGCGGAGGCGGCGAGGTGCACGACGCCCATGCCGCCGGCGCCCAGGCATGCCTGGAGACGGTAGTCGCCCGCGTACTCGGGTCCCTCTGCTTCCCGGTCGGCACCGGTACCTCGCAACGGTGGCATCGCCCACCCCCGTGTGGTTGCCCGTCGACCTCGCGCGCACCTGCGCGACCCGACGGAGCCTAGTCCATGGCCCCCACGATGTCGGTGGGGCTTGCTAGCCTGCGCGTCGCGGAGAGTGAAACTCGGCGGAGCGCTTTTGCGCCAAGGGGGAGAACACCATGGGTACGGACGAGAACAAGACGACGACGACGACGGCGGCGAGCGCTGCCACGCACTACACGGTCGCGCCCGGCTACCGGGTCAACGTGCGCTCGGGCCCGAGCACCCAGTACCCGATCGTCCGGGCACTGCCGCTCGGCGCCACCGTCGCGATCTCCTGCCAGAAGAACGGCGAGTGGATCAGCGGCCCGTACGGCACCACGAGGATCTGGGACAACATAGCGCCGGGCGAGTACATCTCCGACGCGTACGTCCGCACGGGCAGCGACGGCTTCGTCGCACCGCGCTGCGCCTGAGGACCTCCTCCGCCGCCCCGGGGATAATCGACATCGTGAGCGACGACGAGCAGACCCCCAGTACCACCGGCGGCCCGACCGGCGGCACTCCTGCCGGGCCGCAGCCCGAGGAGATCCGTTTCTTCGGCACGACCTGGGTCGACCACAGCGGCAACTACACGCTGCGCCGCGTCGGCCTCGCCGCCGGCTCGCTCGCCGCCGCCGTCGCGGCCTGCTTCGTGCTGCGCTTCGCGTACGAGGGCCTGGAGATCGCGGACGTCGGCGGCATCGTCAACATGCTGGTCGTCCTCATGTTCGCCGTCTGCAGCGCCATCGCCTTCCGCAAGACCTGGGAGGGCTTCGTCCGCAGGCCGGCCGACCCGGCCCGCGAGGAGTCCCTGCGGAGCCTCAAGGCGATCGGCTTCATCGGCTCGCTCCTCGCCTACTGCGCCCGCTGCTTCGTCGAGGCGCCCGGCGAGAACCTCCGCCGCGCCGAGCACGACACGGCCCTCGCCCAGTACGAGAAGCGACGCGGAACCCGTACCGGCAACCCGGCCGCCCGCAAGAAGCCCAAGCGCAAGTAACCGGCCGACCCGAGCGAGCAACGGGCCTCAGCGAGCTACGGGCCCGAGAGGGCAACGGCCCGAGAACGCAACGGGCCCGAGAGAGCAACGGGCCAGGGCACGCAGCCGGCCCGCAGCGGAAAAGCCCCCGCGATGTCACATCTCGCGGGGGCTGTCTCGTCCCCCTTGCATGACGACGACACCGCAGCAGCGCCCCGGCCACCCCACCAACCGCGTCCTCGTCCTCGGCGCGGGATACGCGGGGCTCATGACCGCCCTCCGCCTCGGCCCGCACGCCCAGGTCACCCTGATCGACCCGGCCGACCACTTCACCGAGCGCGTACGGCTCCACGAGCGCGCGGCCGGCCGCCCCGACGTGACCCACCCCCTCGCCCACTTCCTCCACCGCACCGGCATCGCACACGTCCCGGCCCGCGCCACCGCCCTCGACCCGGAGGCCCGCTTCGTCACCACGGACGACGGGCGCCGTCTTCCGTACGACCGGCTGGTCTACGCCCTCGGCAGCCGCACCGCCCTGCCCGCCACGACGGGCGACCCCCGCGCCTACACGGCGGAGTCCGCCGACGCGCTGCACAAGCACCTGAGGGACCGCCCCGGCACGGTCACCGTCGTCGGCGGCGGTCTCACCGGCATCGAGATGGCCACCGAACTCGCCGAGACCTACCGCCCGCTCGGCACCTCGGTACGCCTCCTCTCCGGCGGCCCGGTGGGCGCCGGTCTCTCCCCGCGCGGCGCGGCCCACGTCCACCGGGTCCTCCAGGCCAGGGGTGTCCGCGTCGAGGAGGGCCGCAGGGTCGCGACCCCGGACGAGGTCGACGCGGACGTGGTCGTCTGGGCCGCCTCCCTCCTCCCGAACGCCGAGCTCGCCGCCTCCGCCGGCCTCACCCTCGCCCCCTCGGGCCGGGTCGCCGTCGACTCCTCACTGCGCTCGCTCTCCCACCCGGAGATCTACGTCCCCGGCGACGCGGGCGCCGCCAGCACCGCGGAGGCGGGCGGCGAGCTGCGGATGGCCTGCGCCACCGCGCTGCCCACGGGCATCCACACGGCCCGGTCGATCGCCCGCGAGCTGCGCGGCGAGGAACCCGAGCCCCTCGGGTTCGGCTACCACTTCCAGTGCGTCAGCCTCGGCCGCCGCGACGGGCTCATCCAGTTCGTCCGCCCGGACGACTCACCCCGCGACCGCCTCCTCACGGGCCGCCCGGCGGCCGCGTTCAAGGAACTGGTCGTACGCGGAGCGACCTGGTTCATCCGCCGATCGGCCCACCGCCACTGAACGCCCGGGGCCGCCGGGTGCTTGACGGCCGATACTGCCGGGAGGACTATTCATCGCATGATGAATTACCCGGCGGGTGAGGCCGCCGACCAGGCCACGCCCAAGCCCACGGCCAGGGCCGCCACCGACAAGACGGCCACGGCCGACGCACCCGGCCGATCAGACACAGCCAACGCATCCGACACAGCGATCGCCGCGCACGGCCTCACGACCGTCCGCGGCGACCGCACCGTCCTGCGCGACCTCGACTTCACGGTCCAGGCCGGCCGCATCACCGGCCTCCTCGGCCCCTCCGGCTGCGGCAAGACCACCCTGATGCGCGCGATCGTCGGCACCCAGGCCAAGGTCGACGGCACCCTCCAAGTCCTCGGCCGCCCCGCCGGCGACCCCACCCTCCGTTCCCGCATCGGCTACGTCACCCAGGCCCCCTCGGTCTACGACGACCTCACCGTCCGCCAGAACCTCGACTACTTCGCCGCCGTCCTGCTCCCCGGCCGCACCCACCGCCAGGAACGCCGCGCCACCGTCGACCGGGCCATCGACGACGTCGACCTCGCCTCGCACGCCGACTCCCTCGCAGGCCGGCTCTCCGGCGGCCAGCGCAGCCGGGTCTCACTCGCCGTCGCCCTCCTCGGCACCCCGGAACTCCTCGTCCTCGACGAACCCACCGTCGGCCTCGACCCGGTCCTCCGCCGCGACCTGTGGAACCTCTTCCACCAGATCGCCGCCGACCGGGGCACGGCACTCCTCGTCTCCTCCCACGTGATGGACGAGGCCGAACGCTGCCACCGCCTCCTCCTCATGCGCGAGGGCGAGATCCTCGCCGACGACACCCCCGAGGCCCTCCGCCGCCGCAACGACACCGCCACCGTCGAAGAGGCCTTCCTCCGTCTCGTCGACGCTGCCGCCGCCCGAGCCGCCCACGAGGAGCCCCGGTCATGAGCCCCGCCCGCACCCTCGCCACCGCCGCCCGCGTCCTGCGTCAGCTGCGCCACGACCCGCGCTCGATCGCCCTGATGCTCCTCGTGCCCTGCGTGATGCTCTTCCTGCTGCGGTACGTCTTCGACGGAAGCCCGGGCACCTTCGACAACATCGGCGCCTCGCTGCTCGGCATCTTCCCGCTCATCACGATGTTCCTGGTGACCTCCATCGCGACCCTCCGCGAACGCACCTCCGGCACCCTCGAACGCCTCCTCGCCATGCCCCTCGGCAAGGCCGACCTCATCGCCGGCTACGCCCTCGCCTTCGGACTCCTGGCCGTCGTCCAGTCCGTCCTCGCCACCGGCCTCGCCGTCTGGTTCCTCGGCCTCGACGTCATCGGCTCCCCCTGGCTCCTCCTCCTGGTCGCCCTCCTCGACGCCCTCCTCGGCACCGCCCTCGGCCTCTTCGTCTCCGCCTTCGCCGCCTCCGAGTTCCAGGCCGTCCAGTTCATGCCGGCCGTGATCTTCCCCCAGCTGCTGCTCTGCGGACTCTTCACCCCGCGCGACCGGATGGCCCCCGCCCTCGAAGCGATCTCCGACGTCCTGCCCATGTCGTACGCCGTCGACGGCATGAACCAGGTCCTCCGACACCCCGAGGTCACCGGCGACTTCGTCCGCGACGCCCTCGTCGTCGCGGGCTGCGCACTCCTCGTCCTCGGCCTCGGCGCGGCCACCCTCCGCCGCCGCACCGCGTGACCGCCCCTCGGACACCCGCACACCACCCGCCCCGCCGGTGCGAGGATGACGACACGTACCCCCCTCCGGCGAGGTGAACAGAGCCATGACCCAGACCGTCGCAGTCCTCGGCACCGGCAAGATCGGTGAAGCGCTCCTCAGCGGCATGATCCGCGCAGGCTGGCGCCCCGCGAACCTCCTGGTCACCGCCCGCCGCGCCGAACGCGCCGAGGAGCTCCGCACCCGCTACGGCGTCGAGACCGTCACCAACGCCGAGGCCGCCAAGCGCGCCGACACCCTCATCCTGGCCGTCAAGCCCCAGGACATGGGCCGCCTCCTCGACGAACTCGCCCCGCACGTCGCCGCCGACCGCCTGGTCATCAGCGCCGCCGCCGGCATCCCCACCTCCTTCATCGAGGAACGCCTCACCACCGGCACCCCCGTCGTCCGCGTCATGCCCAACACCCCCGTCCTGGTCGACGAAGGCATGTCCGTCATCTCGGCCGGCAGCCACGCCACCCCCGCGCACCTCGCCCACACCGAAGAGATCTTCGGCGGCGTCGGCAAGACGCTCCGCGTCCCCGAGTCCCAGCAGGACGCCGCCACCGCCCTCTCCGGCTCCGGCCCGGCGTACTTCTACTTCCTCGTCGAGGCCATGACGGACGCAGGCATCCTCCTCGGCCTGCCCCGCGCCCAGGCCCACGACCTGATCGTCCAGGCCGCCATCGGCGCCGCCGTGATGCTCCGCGACAGCGGCGAACACCCGGTCAAGCTCCGCGAGGCCGTCACCTCCCCGGCCGGCACCACCATCAGCGCCATCCGCGAGCTGGAGAACCACGGCGTCCGCGCCGCCCTCATCGCCGCCCTCGAAGCCGCCCGCGACCGCAGCCGCGAGCTCGCCTCCGGCAACAGCTGACCCCCGGACGCCCGGCGCCAGGAACCCCTGGCGCCCCCGCGCCCCCCAGGGCCCGCCTCCCGCGTTCCGCCTCCCACCGGGGTCACCGGACCCCGACGGACGCCCCCCTCACGACCTCCTCCGTCGTCACGACCTTCGCGAAGCGTCCCCCGTGCAGGGACACGGCCGTCGCCTCCGCCAGCTCATCCGCGGTCCGCGACCAACCGAACGGCCCCTCCAGGTCGAAGGTGTGCATCGCGTCCAGCGGGAACACCACCTCGTACCCGAGGTTCCCGCCCATCCGGGCCGTCGTCTCGTTGCACATGTTCGTCTGGATCCCGACGATCACGAACTGAGCGATCTCCTGCCCGGCCAGCCACGCGTCCAGCGACGGCTCCCCGTAGAAGGCCGAGTTCACGCTCTTCGTCACCAGCAGCTCCGGACCGCTGCCCTTCCCGCGCCGCTCCTCGACGAAGTCCTTGAAGTCGTTCCCCTCGTACCCCGTCCGCAGCGGCGACCGCGAGCCCTCCACCGAGTCGTGCCGCACGAAGACGACCGGCCGCCCCGTCTCCTGCCACAGGTCGATCAGAGCCGCGATGTTCTCCTCGGCGGCCGGGTTGTTCCGCTTCCCCCAGAACTCCTCCTCGAAGCCCTTCTGTACGTCGATGACAACCAGCGCTGCGTTCTCTGCGATCTCCATGCCCACGATCCTGCCGCCGGCCACGACCCTCTCCCAGAGGGTTGAATGACAGCGATCGATGATTTACTGCCACTCATGTCACCCGTGCCGACGCCCCCCGCGCACCGCCCCCAGCGCATCGCACTCCTCTCCTTCCCCGGCATCCGCGCCTTCGACATCTCCGTCATCACCGAGGTCTGGGGCAGCGACCGCACCCTCCGTGGCGTCCCACCCTTCGAACTCCGCAGGGCAGCCGCCGACCCGCACACCCCCATCCCCGTGCGCGGCGGTCTCACCCTCACCCCCGACCGCCCACTCACCTGGCTCGACGACCTCACCCCCACCGACCTGGTCCTCGTCCCCGGCATCGAAGACCCCGACGCCGACCTCCCGGCCCCCGTCCTCGACGCGCTCCGCCGCGCCCACACCGCGGGCACCCCGGTCGCCTCCCTCTGCGCCGGCGCCTTCGTGCTCGCCCGCGCAGGCCTCCTCGACGGCCGCCGCGCCGTCACCCACTGGCACCTGGCCCGGACCCTGGCCGCCCGCCACCCCGCGATCCAGGTCGAACCCGACGCCCTCTTCGTCGAGGACACCGGAGTCTGGACCTCCGCCGGCACCGCCGCCGGTATCGACCTCTGCCTCCACCTCGTCCGCACCGCCCACGGAGCCGAGGCAGCCGCCGCCATCGCCCGAGCGATGGTCACCGCCCCCTTCCGCACCGGCACCCAGGCCCAGTTCATCGAGCACCCCACCCCCCGCGCCGACCGCGACGCCGACGCCCTGGCCGAGGTCCGTGCCCATGCCCTCGCCCACCTGGACGAGCCCCACACCGTCGCGACCCTGGCCGCCCGCGCCGGCATGTCTCCCCGCTCCTTCGCCCGCCACTTCCAGGCCACCACCGGAACCACCCCCCTGCACTGGCTCATCGCCCAGCGCGTCGCCGCCGCCCAGAAACTCCTCGAACTCACCGACCACCCCCTCCCCGAGGTGGCCCGCCGCGCGGGCTTCGGCAGCGAGGTCACGATGCGTCAGCACTTCGCCTCGCACCTCGCCACCAGCCCACGCGACTACCGCAACGCGTTCCGTCACCCGGCGGGCAACAGCCCGATCGCCCGATAGGCCCGGTCCACCATGGGCCGCGCCGTCTCCCGGGCCCGCTGGGCCCCGTCCCGTAGCACCTGATCCACATAGCCGGGATCCGCCGCGAGCTCGGCATGCCGCTCCCGCAGGGGCCTCAGCAGCTCGACGACCGCGTCCGCCGTGTCCTTCTTCAAAGATCCGTACGTTTCATATACACCGGCCAGCGCCTCGGGGTTCCCACCCGTCGAGGCCGCCAGCAGATCGAGCAGGTTGGCGACCCCCGGCCTGGCGTCCCGGTCGTACTCCACGTCCCGCCCGCTGTCGGTCACGGCCCGCATGACCTTCCGCCGCACGGTCTCCGCGTCGTCGAGCAGATAGACGATCCCGGCCCCGTTCGCGTGCGACTTCCCCATCTTCGACGTGGGGTCCTGAAGGTCCATTACCCGAGCCGCCACCTCTGGCCGCGTCGCCCGCGGCACCGTGAACGTGTGCCCGTACCGCTGGTTGAACCGAACCGCCAGATCTCGGGTGAGCTCCACGTGCTGGGTCTGGTCCTCACCCACCGGCACCTCGTCGGCCCCGTACGCCAGGATGTCCGCCGCCATCAGCACCGGATACGTCAGCAGCGACAGCCGCACGCCCTGCCCCGACGCCCGCGCCAGGGCGCTCTTCTCCTTGTACTGGATCATCCGCCGCAGCTCGCCGTCGGTGGCCGTGCACTCCAGCAGGTACGACAGCCGAGCGTGCTCGTCGACATGGCTCTGCACGAACAAGGTGCACAGCTTCGGATCCAGCCCCGCGGCCAGCAGTAGCGTGGCCGCCTGCCGGCTGAGCCGCCGTACCCGCGCCGGATCGTGCTCCACGGTCAGCGCATGCAGGTCCACGACGCTGAACAGCGCCTCCGCCTGATGCTGATCGACCTCGACCCACCGTCGTACGGCCCCGAGGTAGTTGCCCAGCGTCAGGTGCCCGGTCGGCTTGACGCCGCTGAAGATCCTCGTCATCGCGTTCGCTCTCCCTTGTCTCCTGGGCGCCGACCCGACGGCCGGCTCCCGGAGGGGGATACGCGAACGGCCGCCGAGGCGGCGGCCGCTTGCTGCATGCGCGAGTGGTGGGCCGCCGTCAGGCGGCCCACCACTGGGTGGTGTGCGCACGCGTAGTCATACGCGGAGAGTACGCCCCAGGACCCGGGTTGACACGGGATTGACGGATCCGTAAGGTTCTCCGAGTTGTCCGACGTGAGCACCGACCCCGGTCGGCCCCGGACAGCCATCCCGCAAGATCCACAGACCTGATGGCGCTTTGCCGTGCCATTCTGCTTTCCGTGTGTTTTTGCGAAATGAGGAATCCGCGTTCGAAGTCTGGACGCAGCCACCCGATTAGCGTCGGAGGCAGGGATTCCGCTAAAGTCTCACTCGTCGGAACGGCCCAACAGCCGCAAAGACAAACCCCGCTGACTGGGAATCAGGCGCCGAAAGGATCTGATAGAGTCGGAACCGCCGGAAGGGCCCGGAGCGAAAGCGAATGGGACCGGAAAGCACCGAGGAAATCGGATCGGAAAGATCTGATAGAGTCGGAAACGCAAGAACAGAAGGGAAGCCCGGAGGAAAGCCCGAGAGGGTGAGTACAAAGGAAGCGTCCGTTCCTTGAGAACTCAACAGCGTGCCAAAAATCAACGCCAGATTAGTTGATACCCCGTCCATCTTCGGATGGCGAGGTTCCTTTGAAAGTCCTGCCGGCCCTTGTGGCGGGTAGGCAACATACACAGCGAGGACGCTGTGGACAGTCGGCCTTATTCCGGCCTGACTGTCCCGCTCAACGCGAGTGTCACCCGATTACGGGTAAACATTCACGGAGAGTTTGATCCTGGCTCAGGACGAACGCTGGCGGCGTGCTTAACACATGCAAGTCGAACGATGAAGCCCTTCGGGGTGGATTAGTGGCGAACGGGTGAGTAACACGTGGGCAATCTGCCCTTCACTCTGGGACAAGCCCTGGAAACGGGGTCTAATACCGGATAACACCGGCTTCCGCATGGGAGCTGGTTGAAAGCTCCGGCGGTGAAGGATGAGCCCGCGGCCTATCAGCTTGTTGGTGGGGTAATGGCCTACCAAGGCGACGACGGGTAGCCGGCCTGAGAGGGCGACCGGCCACACTGGGACTGAGACACGGCCCAGACTCCTACGGGAGGCAGCAGTGGGGAATATTGCACAATGGGCGAAAGCCTGATGCAGCGACGCCGCGTGAGGGATGACGGCCTTCGGGTTGTAAACCTCTTTCAGCAGGGAAGAAGCGAAAGTGACGGTACCTGCAGAAGAAGCGCCGGCTAACTACGTGCCAGCAGCCGCGGTAATACGTAGGGCGCAAGCGTTGTCCGGAATTATTGGGCGTAAAGAGCTCGTAGGCGGCTTGTCACGTCGGGTGTGAAAGCCCGGGGCTTAACCCCGGGTCTGCATCCGATACGGGCAGGCTAGAGTGTGGTAGGGGAGATCGGAATTCCTGGTGTAGCGGTGAAATGCGCAGATATCAGGAGGAACACCGGTGGCGAAGGCGGATCTCTGGGCCATTACTGACGCTGAGGAGCGAAAGCGTGGGGAGCGAACAGGATTAGATACCCTGGTAGTCCACGCCGTAAACGTTGGGAACTAGGTGTTGGCGACATTCCACGTCGTCGGTGCCGCAGCTAACGCATTAAGTTCCCCGCCTGGGGAGTACGGCCGCAAGGCTAAAACTCAAAGGAATTGACGGGGGCCCGCACAAGCAGCGGAGCATGTGGCTTAATTCGACGCAACGCGAAGAACCTTACCAAGGCTTGACATATACCGGAAAGCATTAGAGATAGTGCCCCCCTTGTGGTCGGTATACAGGTGGTGCATGGCTGTCGTCAGCTCGTGTCGTGAGATGTTGGGTTAAGTCCCGCAACGAGCGCAACCCTTGTCCTGTGTTGCCAGCATGCCCTTCGGGGCGATGGGGACTCACAGGAGACCGCCGGGGTCAACTCGGAGGAAGGTGGGGACGACGTCAAGTCATCATGCCCCTTATGTCTTGGGCTGCACACGTGCTACAATGGCCGGTACAAAGAGCTGCGATGCCGCGAGGCGGAGCGAATCTCAAAAAGCCGGTCTCAGTTCGGATTGGGGTCTGCAACTCGACCCCATGAAGTCGGAGTTGCTAGTAATCGCAGATCAGCATTGCTGCGGTGAATACGTTCCCGGGCCTTGTACACACCGCCCGTCACGTCACGAAAGTCGGTAACACCCGAAGCCGGTGGCCCAACCCCTTGTGGGAGGGAGCTGTCGAAGGTGGGACTGGCGATTGGGACGAAGTCGTAACAAGGTAGCCGTACCGGAAGGTGCGGCTGGATCACCTCCTTTCTAAGGAGCACAGTACCGATTGCAGGCAAATGTTCTGCACGGTCAGCTCATGGGTGGAACGTTGATTAGTTGGCACAGTCTCTCTCCGAGAAATCGTTAGTACTGCTTCGGCGTGGAAAACGGGCTTCGAGGAACGGACTGTGCTTGGCACGTTGTTGGGTATCTGAGGGTACGGCCGTAAGGTTTGTATCTTCGCGATGCCGGCCCCAGTGAACTCGCTGCTTATGTGGCGGGGTGATGGGTGGCTGGTCGTTGCTTGAGAACTACACAGTGGACGCGAGCATCTGTGGCCAAGTTTTTAAGGGCGCACGGTGGATGCCTTGGCACCAGGAACCGATGAAGGACGTGGGAGGCCACGATAGTCCCCGGGGAGCCGTCAACCAGGCTTTGATCCGGGGGTTTCCGAATGGGGAAACCCGGCAGTCGTCATGGGCTGTCACCCATGCCTGAACACATAGGGCATGTGGAGGGAACGAGGGGAAGTGAAACATCTCAGTACCCTCAGGAAGAGAAAACAACCGTGATTCCGGGAGTAGTGGCGAGCGAAACCGGATGAGGCCAAACCGTATGCGTGTGATACCCGGCAGGGGTTGCGCATGCGGGGTTGTGGGATCTCTCTTTCACAGTCTGCCGGCTGTGAGACGAGTCAGAAACCGTTGATGTAGGCGAAGGACATGCGAAAGGTCCGGCGTAGAGGGTAAGACCCCCGTAGCTGAAACATTAACGGCTCGTTTGAGAGACACCCAAGTAGCACGGGGCCCGAGAAATCCCGTGTGAATCTGGCGGGACCACCCGCTAAGCCTAAATATTCCCTGGTGACCGATAGCGGATAGTACCGTGAGGGAATGGTGAAAAGTACCGCGGGAGCGGAGTGAAATAGTACCTGAAACCGTGTGCCTACAAGCCGTGGGAGCGTCGCTCATTGAGTTTACTCAATGGGTCGTGACTGCGTGCCTTTTGAAGAATGAGCCTGCGAGTTTGCGGTGCGTTGCGAGGTTAACCCGTGTGGGGAAGCCGTAGCGAAAGCGAGTCCGAATAGGGCGATTCAGTAGCGCGCTCAAGACCCGAAGCGGAGTGATCTAGCCATGGGCAGGTTGAAGCGGAGGTAAGACTTCGTGGAGGACCGAACCCACCAGGGTTGAAAACCTGGGGGATGACCTGTGGTTAGGGGTGAAAGGCCAATCAAACTCCGTGATAGCTGGTTCTCCCCGAAATGCATTTAGGTGCAGCGTCGTGTGTTTCTTGCCGGAGGTAGAGCACTGGATAGGCGATGGGCCCTACCGGGTTACTGACCTTAGCCAAACTCCGAATGCCGGTAAGTGAGAGCACGGCAGTGAGACTGTGGGGGATAAGCTCCATGGTCGAGAGGGAAACAGCCCAGAGCATCGACTAAGGCCCCTAAGCGTACGCTAAGTGGGAAAGGATGTGGAGTCGCAGAGACAACCAGGAGGTTGGCTTAGAAGCAGCCACCCTTGAAAGAGTGCGTAATAGCTCACTGGTCAAGTGATTCCGCGCCGACAATGTAGCGGGGCTCAAGCGTACCGCCGAAGTCGTGTCATTGCAGCATGAGGGCCAACGCCCGCTGTGATGGGTAGGGGAGCGTCGTGTGCCGGGTGAAGCAGCCGCGGAAGCGAGTTGTGGACGGTTCACGAGTGAGAATGCAGGCATGAGTAGCGATACACACGTGAGAAACGTGTGCGCCGATTGACTAAGGGTTCCTGGGTCAAGCTGATCTGCCCAGGGTAAGTCGGGACCTAAGGCGAGGCCGACAGGCGTAGTCGATGGACAACCGGTTGATATTCCGGTACCCGCTTTGAAACGCCCAATATCGAGCCCATTAATGCTAAGGCCGTGAAGCCGTTCCGGACCCTTCGGGGAAAGGAAAGTGGTGGAGCCGCTGACCCAAGGTGGTAGTAGGTAAGCGATGGGGTGACGCAGGAAGGTAGTCCAACCCGGGCGGTGGTAGTCCCGGGGTAAGGGTGTAGGGCGTTGTCCAGGTAAATCCGGACAGCACATAGCCTGAGACCTGATGCCGAGCCGATTGTGGTGAAGTGGATGATCCTATGCTGTCGAGAAAAGCCTCTAGCGAGTTTCATGGCGGCCCGTACCCTAAACCGACTCAGGTGGTCAGGTAGAGAATACCGAGGCGTTCGGGTGAACTATGGTTAAGGAACTCGGCAAAATGCCCCCGTAACTTCGGGAGAAGGGGGGCCACGTCTGGTGATCGGATTTACTCCGTGAGCTGGGGGTGGCCGCAGAGACCAGCGAGAAGCGACTGTTTACTAAAAACACAGGTCCGTGCGAAGCCGTAAGGCGATGTATACGGACTGACGCCTGCCCGGTGCTGGAACGTTAAGGGGACCGGTTAGCTCTGTTTCGACAGGGCGAAGCTGAGAACTTAAGCGCCAGTAAACGGCGGTGGTAACTATAACCATCCTAAGGTAGCGAAATTCCTTGTCGGGTAAGTTCCGACCTGCACGAATGGCGTAACGACTTCTCGACTGTCTCAACCATAGGCCCGGTGAAATTGCACTACGAGTAAAGATGCTCGTTTCGCGCAGCAGGACGGAAAGACCCCGGGACCTTTACTACAGTTTGATATTGGTGTTCGGTTCGGCTTGTGTAGGATAGGTGGGAGACTTTGAAGCCGTGACGCCAGTCATGGTGGAGTCGCCGTTGAAATACCACTCTGGTCGTGCTGGATGTCTAACCTCGGTCCGTGATCCGGATCAGGGACAGTGTCTGATGGGTAGTTTAACTGGGGCGGTTGCCTCCCAAAGGGTAACGGAGGCGCCCAAAGGTTCCCTCAGCCTGGTTGGCAATCAGGTGTTGAGTGTAAGTGCACAAGGGAGCTTGACTGTGAGACCGACGGGTCGAGCAGGGACGAAAGTCGGGACTAGTGATCCGGCGGTGGCTTGTGGAAGCGCCGTCGCTCAACGGATAAAAGGTACCCCGGGGATAACAGGCTGATCTTCCCCAAGAGTCCATATCGACGGGATGGTTTGGCACCTCGATGTCGGCTCGTCGCATCCTGGGGCTGGAGTCGGTCCCAAGGGTTGGGCTGTTCGCCCATTAAAGCGGTACGCGAGCTGGGTTTAGAACGTCGTGAGACAGTTCGGTCCCTATCCGCTGCGCGCGTAGGAATATTGAGAAGGGCTGTCCCTAGTACGAGAGGACCGGGACGGACGAACCTCTGGTGTGCCAGTTGTCCTGCCAAGGGCATGGCTGGTTGGCTACGTTCGGGAGGGATAACCGCTGAAAGCATCTAAGCGGGAAGCCTGCTTCGAGATGAGTATTCCCACCTCCTTGAGAGGGTAAGGCTCCCAGTAGACGACTGGGTTGATAGGCCGGATGTGGAAGCCCAGTAATGGGTGGAGCTGACCGGTACTAATAGGCCGAGGGCTTGTCCTCAGTTGCTCGCGTCCACTGTGTTAGTTCTGAAGTAACGAACCGTGCCGATATCCGGTTGGTTAACTTCATAGAGTTTCGGTGGTCATAGCGTTAGGGAAACGCCCGGTTACATTCCGAACCCGGAAGCTAAGCCTTTCAGCGCCGATGGTACTGCAGGGGGGACCCTGTGGGAGAGTAGGACGCCGCCGAACAATCATTGTGGGAAAGCCCCGCACCTTATGGTGCGGGGCTTTCCTGCGTTCAGGACCACTGTCTGGCCGGCGGAGCGGCTCCTCGACGGCCGTGGCCGGCAGCCCCCGTTGGGCGCCGGCCGAAGTGGCAATCCGACCCTCAGACATCTGATAGAGTCGGAGACGCAGGAAGGGACCAGCGCGAAAGCGATGGGACTCGAAAGCACCGAGGAAATCAGAACGAAAACATCTGATAGAGTCGGAACCGCCGGAAGGGCCCGGAGCGAAAGCGAATGGGACCGGAAAGCACCGAGGAAATCGGATCGGAAAGATCTGATAGAGTCGGAAACGCAAGAACGAAGGGAAGCCCGGAGGAAAGCCCGAGAGGGTGAGTACAAAGGAAGCGTCCGTTCCTTGAGAACTCAACAGCGTGCCAAAAATCAACGCCAGATTAGTTGATACCCCGTCCATCTTCGGATGGCGAGGTTCCTTTGAAAGTCCTGCCGGCCCTTGTGGCGGGTAGGCAACATACACAGCGAGGACGCTGTGGACAGTCGGCCTTATTCCGGCCTGACTGTCCCGCTCAACGCGAGTGTCACCCGATTACGGGTAAACATTCACGGAGAGTTTGATCCTGGCTCAGGACGAACGCTGGCGGCGTGCTTAACACATGCAAGTCGAACGATGAAGCCCTTCGGGGTGGATTAGTGGCGAACGGGTGAGTAACACGTGGGCAATCTGCCCTTCACTCTGGGACAAGCCCTGGAAACGGGGTCTAATACCGGATAACACCGGCTTCCGCATGGGAGCTGGTTGAAAGCTCCGGCGGTGAAGGATGAGCCCGCGGCCTATCAGCTTGTTGGTGGGGTAATGGCCTACCAAGGCGACGACGGGTAGCCGGCCTGAGAGGGCGACCGGCCACACTGGGACTGAGACACGGCCCAGACTCCTACGGGAGGCAGCAGTGGGGAATATTGCACAATGGGCGAAAGCCTGATGCAGCGACGCCGCGTGAGGGATGACGGCCTTCGGGTTGTAAACCTCTTTCAGCAGGGAAGAAGCGAAAGTGACGGTACCTGCAGAAGAAGCGCCGGCTAACTACGTGCCAGCAGCCGCGGTAATACGTAGGGCGCAAGCGTTGTCCGGAATTATTGGGCGTAAAGAGCTCGTAGGCGGCTTGTCACGTCGGGTGTGAAAGCCCGGGGCTTAACCCCGGGTCTGCATCCGATACGGGCAGGCTAGAGTGTGGTAGGGGAGATCGGAATTCCTGGTGTAGCGGTGAAATGCGCAGATATCAGGAGGAACACCGGTGGCGAAGGCGGATCTCTGGGCCATTACTGACGCTGAGGAGCGAAAGCGTGGGGAGCGAACAGGATTAGATACCCTGGTAGTCCACGCCGTAAACGTTGGGAACTAGGTGTTGGCGACATTCCACGTCGTCGGTGCCGCAGCTAACGCATTAAGTTCCCCGCCTGGGGAGTACGGCCGCAAGGCTAAAACTCAAAGGAATTGACGGGGGCCCGCACAAGCAGCGGAGCATGTGGCTTAATTCGACGCAACGCGAAGAACCTTACCAAGGCTTGACATATACCGGAAAGCATTAGAGATAGTGCCCCCCTTGTGGTCGGTATACAGGTGGTGCATGGCTGTCGTCAGCTCGTGTCGTGAGATGTTGGGTTAAGTCCCGCAACGAGCGCAACCCTTGTCCTGTGTTGCCAGCATGCCCTTCGGGGTGATGGGGACTCACAGGAGACCGCCGGGGTCAACTCGGAGGAAGGTGGGGACGACGTCAAGTCATCATGCCCCTTATGTCTTGGGCTGCACACGTGCTACAATGGCCGGTACAAAGAGCTGCGATGCCGCGAGGCGGAGCGAATCTCAAAAAGCCGGTCTCAGTTCGGATTGGGGTCTGCAACTCGACCCCATGAAGTCGGAGTTGCTAGTAATCGCAGATCAGCATTGCTGCGGTGAATACGTTCCCGGGCCTTGTACACACCGCCCGTCACGTCACGAAAGTCGGTAACACCCGAAGCCGGTGGCCCAACCCCTTGTGGGAGGGAGCTGTCGAAGGTGGGACTGGCGATTGGGACGAAGTCGTAACAAGGTAGCCGTACCGGAAGGTGCGGCTGGATCACCTCCTTTCTAAGGAGCACAGTACCGATTGCAGGCAAATGTTCTGCACGGTCAGCTCATGGGTGGAACGTTGATTAGTTGGCACGATCTTGAGGATCACTTCACAAGTACTGCTTCGGCGTGGAACGTGATGATGATGCGACGGGTCGTGCTTGGCACGTTGTTGGGTATCTGAGGGTACGGCCGTAAGGTTTGTATCTTCGCGATGCCGGCCCCAGTGAACTCGCTGCTTATGTGGCGGGGTGATGGGTGGCTGGTCGTTGCTTGAGAACTACACAGTGGACGCGAGCATCTGTGGCCAAGTTTTTAAGGGCGCACGGTGGATGCCTTGGCACCAGGAACCGATGAAGGACGTGGGAGGCCACGATAGTCCCCGGGGAGCCGTCAACCAGGCTTTGATCCGGGGGTTTCCGAATGGGGAAACCCGGCAGTCGTCATGGGCTGTCACCCATGCCTGAACACATAGGGCATGTGGAGGGAACGAGGGGAAGTGAAACATCTCAGTACCCTCAGGAAGAGAAAACAACCGTGATTCCGGGAGTAGTGGCGAGCGAAACCGGATGAGGCCGAACCGTATGCGTGTGATACCCGGCAGGGGTTGCGCATGCGGGGTTGTGGGATCTCTCTTTCACAGTCTGCCGGCTGTGAGACGAGTCAGAAACCGTTGATGTAGGCGAAGGACATGCGAAAGGTCCGGCGTAGAGGGTAAGACCCCCGTAGCTGAAACATTAACGGCTCGTTTGAGAGACACCCAAGTAGCACGGGGCCCGAGAAATCCCGTGTGAATCTGGCGGGACCACCCGCTAAGCCTAAATATTCCCTGGTGACCGATAGCGGATAGTACCGTGAGGGAATGGTGAAAAGTACCGCGGGAGCGGAGTGAAATAGTACCTGAAACCGTGTGCCTACAAGCCGTGGGAGCGTCGCTCATTGAGTTTACTCAATGGGTCGTGACTGCGTGCCTTTTGAAGAATGAGCCTGCGAGTTTGCGGTGCGTTGCGAGGTTAACCCGTGTGGGGAAGCCGTAGCGAAAGCGAGTCCGAATAGGGCGATTCAGTAGCGCGCTCAAGACCCGAAGCGGAGTGATCTAGCCATGGGCAGGTTGAAGCGGAGGTAAGACTTCGTGGAGGACCGAACCCACCAGGGTTGAAAACCTGGGGGATGACCTGTGGTTAGGGGTGAAAGGCCAATCAAACTCCGTGATAGCTGGTTCTCCCCGAAATGCATTTAGGTGCAGCGTCGTGTGTTTCTTGCCGGAGGTAGAGCACTGGATAGGCGATGGGCCCTACCGGGTTACTGACCTTAGCCAAACTCCGAATGCCGGTAAGTGAGAGCACGGCAGTGAGACTGTGGGGGATAAGCTCCATGGTCGAGAGGGAAACAGCCCAGAGCATCGACTAAGGCCCCTAAGCGTACGCTAAGTGGGAAAGGATGTGGAGTCGCAGAGACAACCAGGAGGTTGGCTTAGAAGCAGCCACCCTTGAAAGAGTGCGTAATAGCTCACTGGTCAAGTGATTCCGCGCCGACAATGTAGCGGGGCTCAAGCGTACCGCCGAAGTCGTGTCATTGCAGCATGAGGGCCAACGCCCGCTGTGATGGGTAGGGGAGCGTCGTGTGCCGGGTGAAGCAGCCGCGGAAGCGAGTTGTGGACGGTTCACGAGTGAGAATGCAGGCATGAGTAGCGATACACACGTGAGAAACGTGTGCGCCGATTGACTAAGGGTTCCTGGGTCAAGCTGATCTGCCCAGGGTAAGTCGGGACCTAAGGCGAGGCCGACAGGCGTAGTCGATGGACAACCGGTTGATATTCCGGTACCCGCTTTGAAACGCCCAATATCGAGCCCATTAATGCTAAGGCCGTGAAGCCGTTCCGGACCCTTCGGGGAAAGGAAAGTGGTGGAGCCGCTGACCCAAGGTGGTAGTAGGTAAGCGATGGGGTGACGCAGGAAGGTAGTCCAACCCGGGCGGTGGTAGTCCCGGGGTAAGGGTGTAGGGCGTTGTCCAGGTAAATCCGGACAGCACATAGCCTGAGACCTGATGCCGAGCCGATTGTGGTGAAGTGGATGATCCTATGCTGTCGAGAAAAGCCTCTAGCGAGTTTCATGGCGGCCCGTACCCTAAACCGACTCAGGTGGTCAGGTAGAGAATACCGAGGCGTTCGGGTGAACTATGGTTAAGGAACTCGGCAAAATGCCCCCGTAACTTCGGGAGAAGGGGGGCCACGTCTGGTGATCGGATTTACTCCGTGAGCTGGGGGTGGCCGCAGAGACCAGCGAGAAGCGACTGTTTACTAAAAACACAGGTCCGTGCGAAGCCGTAAGGCGATGTATACGGACTGACGCCTGCCCGGTGCTGGAACGTTAAGGGGACCGGTTAGCTCTGTTTCGACAGGGCGAAGCTGAGAACTTAAGCGCCAGTAAACGGCGGTGGTAACTATAACCATCCTAAGGTAGCGAAATTCCTTGTCGGGTAAGTTCCGACCTGCACGAATGGCGTAACGACTTCTCGACTGTCTCAACCATAGGCCCGGTGAAATTGCACTACGAGTAAAGATGCTCGTTTCGCGCAGCAGGACGGAAAGACCCCGGGACCTTTACTACAGTTTGATATTGGTGTTCGGTTCGGCTTGTGTAGGATAGGTGGGAGACTTTGAAGCCGTGACGCCAGTCATGGTGGAGTCGCCGTTGAAATACCACTCTGGTCGTGCTGGATGTCTAACCTCGGTCCGTGATCCGGATCAGGGACAGTGTCTGATGGGTAGTTTAACTGGGGCGGTTGCCTCCCAAAGGGTAACGGAGGCGCCCAAAGGTTCCCTCAGCCTGGTTGGCAATCAGGTGTTGAGTGTAAGTGCACAAGGGAGCTTGACTGTGAGACCGACGGGTCGAGCAGGGACGAAAGTCGGGACTAGTGATCCGGCGGTGGCTTGTGGAAGCGCCGTCGCTCAACGGATAAAAGGTACCCCGGGGATAACAGGCTGATCTTCCCCAAGAGTCCATATCGACGGGATGGTTTGGCACCTCGATGTCGGCTCGTCGCATCCTGGGGCTGGAGTCGGTCCCAAGGGTTGGGCTGTTCGCCCATTAAAGCGGTACGCGAGCTGGGTTTAGAACGTCGTGAGACAGTTCGGTCCCTATCCGCTGCGCGCGTAGGAATATTGAGAAGGGCTGTCCCTAGTACGAGAGGACCGGGACGGACGAACCTCTGGTGTGCCAGTTGTCCTGCCAAGGGCATGGCTGGTTGGCTACGTTCGGGAGGGATAACCGCTGAAAGCATCTAAGCGGGAAGCCTGCTTCGAGATGAGTATTCCCACCTCCTTGAGAGGGTAAGGCTCCCAGTAGACGACTGGGTTGATAGGCCGGATGTGGAAGCCCAGTAATGGGTGGAGCTGACCGGTACTAATAGGCCGAGGGCTTGTCCTCAGTTGCTCGCGTCCACTGTGTTAGTTCTGAAGTAACGAACCGTGCCGATATCCGGTTGGTTAACTTCATAGAGTTTCGGTGGTCATAGCGTTAGGGAAACGCCCGGTTACATTCCGAACCCGGAAGCTAAGCCTTTCAGCGCCGATGGTACTGCAGGGGGGACCCTGTGGGAGAGTAGGACGCCGCCGAACAATTTTTAGCCTCAACCCCCGGACCTTGTCCGGGGGTTGAGGCATTTTTGCGTTCTAGGCTGGGCGCATGCGCTACGACCTGGTGATCTTCGACAACGACGGTGTGCTCGTGGACAGCGAGCCGATTTCCAACACCCTGCTGGCCGGCTATCTGACGGAGCTCGGGCATCCCACCACGTACGAGGAATCGGTGCGTGACTACATGGGGTCCGCCATGCACCGCATTCACGAGCTCGTCGAGGAGCGGAGCGGCGAGCGGTTGCCGGCGGAGTTCGACGAGACGTTTCACGGTCGGGTCTTTGCTGCCTTCCAGGCCGAGTTGGAGGCCGTGCCCGGGGCCGGGGCCGTGCTCAAGCGGCTTGCCGATGCAGGGGTTCCATATTGCGTGGCCTCCTCGGGGAGTCACGAGCGGATCCGGGTGGGGCACCGGAAGACCGGGCTCGACGCCTGGTTCCGGGACGAGATCGTCTTCAGTGCCGAGGACGTCGGTCGGGGGAAGCCGTCGCCCGATCTGTTTCTCCACGCCGCCTCGCGGATGGGAGTGGCGCCCGAGGGGTGTGTGGTGGTCGAGGACAGCCGGCTCGGGGTCCAGGCGGCGGTGGCGGCCGGGATGGACGTGTACGGGTTCACCGCGATGACGCCCGAGGAGAAGCTCGCCGGGGCCAACGGGTTCTTCCGGACCATGGACGAGCTGCCGACGATATTGGGACTGTGATCCATCTACCCCCGGGTAGGTTCCGGCCGTACGCTGTGCCGCCATGACGGATGCGCGGTTGCGGCGTGGGCGGGGATCCCTGGCGGTCAGTTTCTTTGTGCAGGGGGTCACCTTCGCCCTGCTCGTGACCCGAATACCGGCGATCCAGGACCAGTACGGGATCTCGGACGGGCTGTTGCCGGCCTTCCTGGCCGCCGTGCCGATCCTGGCCGGTGTGGCGAGTGTGGTGACCGAGAAGGTCGTCGCGCGGGTGGGGCCCGCGGTGGTGCTGCGGTGGGCCCAGCCGTTCGTGCTCCTGGCGCTGCTTGCCGTGGGGGTGGGGGACCAGCTGTGGCACGCGGCCCTCGCCCTGGGGCTCTTCGGGCTCGCGGTGGGTGCGCTGGACGCCTCCATGAACATGCTGGGGGTCAGCCTCCAGCGGGCGTACGGGCGGAGCATCATGCTCGGCTTCCATGCCTCGTACAGCCTCGGCGGGATCGCGGGGGCCTCGCTGGCCTGGGTGGGGGCGCACTGGCACCTGTCGCTCTTCGTGTCCTACCTGCCGGTGGTGGCGGTGCTGCTGCCGCTCACGTTCGTGGGCAGCCGGTGGTACGTGGCCGGTGACGACGGGCCCGTCGAGGAGGCGGGGGAGAGCAAGGGGAGCGGTGTCGCCTTCAAGCTGCTGCTGCCGCTCTGTCTGGTGATGACCTTCGCGTACATCGGGGACTCCACCGTCTCCAACTGGAGTGCCAAGTACCTCCAGGACGTGCTGGGCGGCTCGGAGGAGCTGGCGACCGTGCCGTACAACGCGTACATGGTGACGACGTTGCTCGGGCGGGCCGTGGGGGACTTCGGGGTGCGGCGTCTCGGGGCCGTGGCGGTCGTGCGGGCCGGGGCCGTGCTGGCGGCGCTGGGGTTCGCGGTGGTGGCGGTGTCGCCGGGAGCCTGGGTGGGGATCGCCGGGTTCACGGTGCTCGGGTTCGGGCTGAGCGTGATCGTGCCGCAGACCTTTGCCGCGGCCGGGCGGTTGTTCCCCGGGGCGAGCGACGCGGCGGTGGCGCGGCTCAATGTCTTCAACTACGTCGGATTCCTGATCGGGTCCCCGTTGGTGGGGGCGCTCGGGGACGCGTGGAGCTATCGGGGGGCGATGGTGGTGCCGATGGTGCTTGTCCTGGTGACGGTGGTGTACGCCACGTCGTTCGGTTCGCGCGCGGCCCGATACGGTGGCGGGCATGAGCGGCCGCGCACTGTTGATGTGGGATGAAGCTGTCACGCAGTACGACTTCGGGTCCGAGCATCCGATGGATCCGGTACGGCTCGCGCTGACCATGTCGCTGGTGCGGGCGTATGGGCTCGACCGGGCCGTGGACGTGGTGGCGGCGAAGCCGGCGGGGGATTCGACGCTGCGGCTCGTCCACCGCGAGGACTATGTGGCGGCGGTGCGGGCCGCGTCGGTCGATCCGCGGCATGCCGACCAGGCGTACGGGCTCGGCACGGTCGACGATCCGGCGTTCACGGGGATGCACGAGGTGTCGGCGCTGATCGCCGGGCAGTCCGTGGGCGCGGCGGAGGCGGTGTGGCGCGGGGAGGCCGCGCACGCGGTGAACTTCGCGGGCGGGTTGCATCACGCGATGCCGGGGGCCGCCTCGGGGTTCTGTATCTACAACGACGCGTCCTTGGCGATCGCCCGGCTGCTTGAGCTGGGGGCCGAGCGGGTCGCCTATGTGGATGTGGACGTGCATCACGGGGATGGGGTGCAGGCGGCGTTCTGGGAGGACCCCAGAGTGCTGACCGTCTCGCTGCACGAGCATCCGCGGACGCTTTTCCCGCAGACGGGGTGGCCGGAGGAGACCGGTGCGGCCGGGCCCGGTGAGGGCGGGGCCGTGAACGTGGCGCTGCCGGCGGGGACGGGGGACGCGGGGTGGCTGCGGGCCTTCCACGCGGTCGTACCGGAGCTGATCGCGGACTTCCGGCCGCAGGTGCTGGTCACCCAGCACGGGGCTGACACGCACTTCGAGGATCCGCTGGCCCATCTGGCGGTGTCGCTCGACGCTCAGCGGGCGGTGCAGGAGGCCTGTCACGAGCTGGCGCACGAGTACGCGGAGGGGCGCTGGCTGGCCCTGGGCGGCGGTGGGTACGCGGTGGTCGATGTCGTACCGCGGTCGTGGACGCATCTGGTGGGGATCGCGGCGCATGCTCCGGTGGACCCGGAGTCGGTGATCCCTTCGTCCTGGCGGGACGAGGTGTACGCGCGGACCCGGCAGCTGGGGCCGGGGCGGATGACGGACGGGCGGTGGCCGGTGGGCTTCCGGGACTGGTCGGAGGGGTACGACCCGGCAGACCGGCTGGACCAGGCGGTGCTGGCGACCCGCAAGGCGGCTTTCCCGTTGCGGGGGCTGCTCGCCTGACTCCGGGGCGTACCTCTGGACCGTTCGGGTGGGCGTTACGCCGACTGTGGGGTGTCCGGGGGGTTTGGGCTTCGCGGAGGGGGTGTTCCGGCAGCATCGGGAGGGTGTTGAGTACCGGGGCGCTGCGGGCGCATCTGTTGGCGGCGGGGTTGGCGGGAACGGTGGCGACGTCGCGGGAGGAGAGCCTGCGGAGCTATCGGCTCTTCGCCGCGCGCGATCCGCGGGTGTTACTGGGGCTGGATCCCACATGGGGGTGGGGTGAGGCCGATCTGTTGCGGCTGATGGCCGACAAGTGCGGGGTGTCGGGGGATCCGGCGCACCGGTCGGGGCCCGATGTCATCGATCCCGAGCGTACGTTGAGGGGGCTCGACGCGTTCGCGGCGCGGTTGGGGGCGGCGGCCGCCAGGCGGGTTCCGGTGCTCCTGGGGACGGGTCATCCGCACCGTCTGCTCGGTTTCTACGTCGCTCTCGCAGACGCCTTGTCGGCGGCGGGATGTCTTGTTCTCACACCGGCGCAGGGGCGATGTGTCGACATAACGACCCGGTTCGGCGTACGCACGTACCTCATCGACTACGTACGGGGGGTCGCACTGGTGCGAGAGCCGGGGCCGTCGGGGGGTGGGCGCGAGCCGGGGGCGCACTCCCACTCGCCGCTGCCGGTTAGGGCGGTTCTGGAGAGTGCGGCGGAGGGGGGCGGGCCGCTGCCGGAGCTGGTGGTCGGGGATCACGGATGGGTCTGCGGGGCAGGTCAGCTGGGTATCGAGGCCATCGGTCTCGCCGATACGGATGATCCGGCGCTGTTCGTCGGTGAGGCGGAGGGGCAGGTGTCGGTGGCCGTTCCGCTTGATGACGGCGTGCGCTCCGACTACTACCGTCCGCTGACGCGCTATGTACTCAATCGAGCGTGTCTGTCACGGTAAACGGCAGGTGGTAGCTCCTCTTCCCCACTCGTACCACCCGCCCCTAGTCTGGAGAGTGAGCGCTCGGCGACGAAGAGTCACCGGAGGGGAAGCCGGTGGGCGTCGCGGCGGAAGGTACAGGTGGGTCATGGCTGCTGGCGAACGACCTCTCAACGAGGTCAAGTTTCTGACCGTGGCGGAAGTCGCCTCGGTGATGCGCGTGTCCAAGATGACCGTGTACCGCTTGGTGCACAGCGGTCATCTGCCGGCGATTCGGGTGGGCAGGTCCTTCCGGGTGCCGGAACAGGCGGTTCACGAGTACCTGCGGGAGTCCTTCGTGGGGGTGGGGACCGCGTAGCGCAAGCGTGGCGACAACGCCGGTAAAGCTCCGTATGTCCCTCGGATTACAAGCGGGGTGCTCGGGACGGTAGGCTAGGCCGACGTAGGTCGTGTGGGCCCAGACGCCCCGCACCGATCCCCGCCGGGAGGCGGGGATGTTCCGAGAAGTGAGCGAGGGTAGTCGTGGGCTCTGTTATCAAGAAGCGGCGTAAGCGGATGGCCAAGAAGAAGCACCGCAAGCTGCTGAAGCGCACGCGCGTTCAGCGTCGCAACAAGAAGTAAGGCGACCGCTGCACCGCAGCATTTCGCGCCAGACGTGGCCCTTCACCGTTCGCGGTGGAGGGCCACGTTTTATTTGCGCGGAAATCTTGAGGCGCTACGGTGTCGACCAACGGAAGACGGACGGAAGGCGCTGATCTTGGGCAAGGTCGTGCTCGTCACCGGTGCCGCCCGGCATCTCGGGGGTCGCTTCGTGCGGCGGATCCAGCGGGATCCGGAGGTGGAGCGGGTGATCGCGGTGGACGCGGTCGACCCGGCGCACCAGCTCGGCGCCGCCGAGTTCGTACGGGCCGACATCCGTCGGCCGGAGATCGCCAAGGTCCTCGCCGAGCACGACGTCGACACGGTGGTCCATCTGGACGTCACCGGTACCGCGATCGGCGGCGGCGGCCGTACGTCGGTCAAGGAGACCAACGTCATCGGCACCATGCAGCTGCTGGGCGCCTGCCAGAAGTCGCCGCGGATCGGCCGGCTGGTGATCAAGTCCAGTACCAGCGTCTACGGCTCCGCACCCCGCGACCCGGCGGTCTTCACCGAGACGACGCCCGCGAAGTCGCTGCCCAGCGGGGGCTTCGCCAAGGACGCCGTCGAGGTCGAGGGGTACGTACGGGGCTTCGCCCGGCGCCGCCCGGACGTGGCCGTGTGCGTGCTGCGGTTCGCGAACATCCTCGGGCCCCGGATCGACTCCCCGCTCGCCGAGTACCTGGCGCTGCCGGTGCTGCCGACCGTTCTCGGCTACGACCCGCGTCTGCAGTTCGTCCATGAGGACGACGTCATCGACGTGCTGCGCCTCGCGGCGCACGAGCCCCGCAGGGCGACCCTGAACAGCGGCACCTTCAATGTGGCCGGCGACGGGGTGCTGCTGCTGTCCCAGTGCGCGCGGCGCCTCGGGCGGCCGACCGTGCCGGTGCTGCTGCCGGCCGTCACCTGGGTGGGGACGGCACTGCGCACGATCGGGATCACCGACTTCGCGCCCGAGCAGATCCGGCTGCTCACCCACGGCCGGGTCGTGTCGACGGTGCAGACGCGCGAGGTCCTGGGGTTCTCGCCGCGCCACACCACGGCGGAGGCCTTCGCGGACTTCGCGCGTGGCCGGGGGCCCGGGCTGCTGCCGCCTGAGATGCTCGCGGGGGCGGTGGACCGGATCGCGGGGCGGCTCGGGGCGTCGACTGCGGCGCGGGCCGTCCCCGTACCCTCCGTACCCCCTGTTCACCCTGTTCACGACGGCGCCTGAGGAGACCGGACAGCGATGGCGGACGCCAAGGTCATTCCGTTCGACGACGACCGGTCCCGGTCCCGGCGTCGGCCCGCGCGTGCCGACGGCGAGGCAGCGGCCGTACGGGCCCTGCCCGGGCCGCAGCAGGGCCCCCAGGGGCCGGAGGGGGACCAGGAGGGTCCGTCCCTCGGTGAGGCCGGGGAGGCCCCTGGTGCGGACGCGGGGGCCGAGGGCGGCGCCGCTTCCGGTGCGGGTGTCGGGGGCGGTGGCTGGGAGCGGCGGCTCGCGGGCGGGCTCGCGTTCCTGCGGCGTCGGATCACCGGTGACTACGAGGTCGACGAGTTCGGCTACGACGAGGAGCTCACCGACCAGGTCCTGATGTCGCTGATCCGCCCTCTGTACGAGAAGTACTTCCGGGTCGAGGTGAAGGGCGTCGAGAACATCCCGGCCGAGGGCGGGGCGCTCATCGTCGCCAACCACTCGGGGACCGTGCCGCTGGACGGGCTGATGATGCAGGTCGCCGTCCACGACCACCATCCGGCCGGGCGGCACCTGCGGCTGCTCGCCGCCGACCTGGTCTTCGTGCTGCCGATCGTCAACGAGCTGGCCCGCAAGGCGGGGCACACCCTGGCCTGCGCGGAGGACGCGGAGCGGCTGCTGCGCGCCGGTGAGATCGTCGGTGTGATGCCGGAGGGCTTCAAGGGGATCGGGAAGCCGTTCGGGGAGCGGTACAAGCTCCAGCGGTTCGGGCGGGGCGGCTTCGTGTCGACGGCGCTGCGGGCCGGGGTGCCGATCGTGCCCTGCTCGATCGTCGGGGCCGAGGAGATATACCCGATGATCGGGAACGCCAAGACGCTGGCGCGGGTGCTCGGCTTCCCGTACTTCCCGCTCACCCCGACCTTCCCCTGGCTGGGGCCGCTCGGGGCGCTGCCGCTGCCGACGAAGTGGACGATCCAGTTCGGCGAGCCGATCCCGACGGACTCGTACGCGCCGGAGGCGGCGGAGGATCCGATGCTGATGTTCAACCTGACGGATCAGGTGCGGGAGCAGATTCAGCACACGCTCTACAAGCTGCTCGTGCAGAGGCGGTCGGTCTTCTTCTGATCCGGGTTCCGTGAGGCTTCGAGGCAAGGAAGAAGGGGCGCCCCCCGTCCGTGGGGGCGCCCCTTCTTCTTGTTAGCGAGCGTCCTCGCTGTCGATGCCGAGGCCTGGAAGCAGGCCCGGCAGGATGGGCGGAATGGTCACGTCCGGCATTTCGGGTGTCGTCTGGCCGTCCGTGGGGTCGGTCGGTGTGCCGGTCGGGGTGGGGGGCTTGAGCAGGCCGCCGGCGCTGCCGCCGAGGAGACCGTCGTCCTCCGGCGAGTCGGTGCCGCCGTCCGCGCTCGGGCTGGTGTCCGTGCTCGGGCCGGACGGGCGGGGCGGTGCGGAGTGGCTGCCCGAGGGCGGGGCCTCGTGGGTGGACGGCGGACGCTGGGTGTCCGTGCCCTGGGGGTCGCGCGGAGCGCTGGGGCTGCCGCTGGGGCTCTCCGTGCCGATCGCGCCCTTCTCGGGGGTGCGGGGGAGCACGGACTGGAGTGGCTCGACCTCTTCGTCCATGGCGTCGAACACGTGGGTGACCTCGCTGCCGACGTCCGCCAGTTGGACGGGGAGTCGGTCGCGGAGGCCGTTCCAGGTGTCCCGGTGGGCCTGGGCGAAGGAGTTGAGCCGGGCCATCGGGGCGATCCCGCCGTCCCGCTCGTACGCCTGGCGGAGCAGGCGGTGGCCTTCGGTGGCGTCGTGCTTCATCCCGCCCAGGACCCGGCGGATCTCGGTGAGGGACTCGTGGTCGAGGTCGCCTGAGCGGCCGCGTTCCATGAGTCTGCGGGCCTCGCTGAGGCGGGTGGATGCCTGGTCGAGGTAGATGCCGCCGCGGTCCGCGTCGTCGTCCGCCATTCCCAGCTTGATGTCTTCCATGCCTCGCTTGAGCCCGTAGAGCGAGTCACCGGGAAGCGCGTCGGAGCTGGCAGCCGCCACTCCGCCGAAGGCACCCGCCGCCACACCGACCGTGAGGCCGCCTGCGGCGAGGCCCTTCGTCCAGCGGGAGCGGGGTCGCAGTTTCCGAAGTGGGGATGCCCGGTGGGCTCCCTTGCCGCCGGCGGTGCGCTGCTCGGGCACCGTGGGGCTCCCGGCCGCGCTCCCCTCCATGAGCATCGCTTCCATGGCGGCGACGAGCTGGGCTCGCTGCACCACCTTGACCTCGGGGTCCAGCTGTGGCTTCGGCAGTTCGCCGAGGCCGTTCGCCAAGGCCAACAGCCGCCCCCGCTCGGCCGGTTCTGCCGGAGTCTCCGGCTGCTCGGCCGCCGCGCCCTCGGACTCCCGGTCCTCCAGGGCCTGGGCGAAGGCGTTCGCCCGCCGGTGCGCCGATACGTTCGCGATCACTGGCGGCACCTCCTCTCGTCATGACGGTCGACTCCCCGGGGTGTCCGGAAGGTTGCACACCTTGAGCGCATCCACACGAAAGAGTGAGTGGCTGCGGACATGGCGTGTCCACAGGGAGCCTGCATCCCGCACAACGAGCGGCGCGGCACTTGGGTTACGCGCGAAAGATGATCGGACCAGTGCGTCATCGAGGCGTCACCGACTGTGAGTTGGGCGGGGGTCGTGGGGATGTGGGGGGAGCGGCGCGGGTGGGGGCGCGGGCCGCTCCGCGGGGGCGTGTGTGGGGGGCGCGGACCGGTCAGCGGGCGTCGTCCGGGAGGAGGCGGGCCAGGGTGCGGACGGCCCGGTACTGGAGGGTCTTGATCGCCCCCTCGTTCTTCCCCATGACGCGGGCGGTCTCGGCGACCGAGAGGCCCTGGAGGAAGCGCAGGGTCACGCACTCCTGTTGCTGGGGATTGAGGCGGCGGACCGCGTCGAGGAGGGCGGCGTTGGAGAGGGACTCCAGGACGGAGTCCTCGGGGCTGCGCTCGACCTCGTTGGCGTCGAGCATCTCGCCGGTGGTCACTTCCAGGCGGAAGCGGCTGGACTTGAAGTGGTCGGCGACCAGGTTCCTGGCGATGGTGACGAGCCAGGCACCGAAGTCGCGGCCCTGCCAGGTGAAGGTGGAGATCCGGCGCAGGGCGCGCAGGAACGTCTCGCTCGTGAGGTCTTCCGCCGTCGCCTTCCCGCCGACGCGGTAGTAGATGTAGCGGTAGACGGTGTCGCTGTACTGGTCGTACAGGCGGCCGAAGGCTTCGGCCTCGCCCGCCTGGGCGCGCTCGACCAGGTCCATCATGCGGGCGCTGTCGCTGTCGGCGGTGGGGCGGCGCGGGGTGGTCGAGGTCGCGGAGCGGGCACCGCGTCTGCCCACGGCGGCGCCGCCGTCGGCCAGGGCATAGCAAGGGCCGGCGGGTGCCGGTGCGGCGAAGGCGAAGGCGGGGACAGGGCCGGCGTACGCGGTGGGGACGAAGCCGCGCAAGTGGTCGAGGACCGTTGCGCGCAGCGTAGCCAGGCCCGAGGTGTCAACCCCGACGTGTGGGTACACGGGACTCCCAGAGGCAGAGCTTCCATCACGTGCAGTGCGGGACCGTTCACCCGTCGTAGCGACGTGAGGGGTCCTTTGTGCGTCTGAGGAGAATAACGCTTCGTACAGGCAGCGCTACACCCAGTTGCTCAAATCACCGGTTCCGTCGGTTCTGTTACTGCTTGCAGTCGGATCAAGGTGCGGTTAGTGACCGATTGTTGATCGGATTGCTTCCGAGTGTGATCGCGCGGGCGATGCGTTGTGCTCAAGTGCGGGACCGGTGAGTGATCGGGGCCGCTGCGGGGTAAGGAGCCCCGAATGCCTGGGAGTCGACCTGTGCGGTGGTGTTCGACCACGGACGGGTGAGGGCGCCTGGTCCGGGGTTGTCGCAGATGATCGCAGCCGAAACGTATCGGCAGGTCCGCGGCGCGCCGGGGAGGAAGGGGAGCGGTGCCGGGTCGCATGGGCGGCGGCGGGCCTCGGTGGTGACGCCGGGGCTCAGTGGCGGCGGCAGGCTTCGGTGGTGGCGCCGGGCCTCAGTGGCGGCGGCGGTGCAGGGCGACCGCGGCCGCCGTACCGCCGGCCAGGGCGCCCAGGCCCGCGGCGGCGGGGATGCCGACCTTCGCGGCCTTGCGGCCGGTCCGGTAGTCGCGCAGCCGCCAGTCCCGGGCCTTCGCGTACTTACGGAGCTTGGTGTCCGGGTTGATCGCGTACGGGTGCCCGACCAGCGAGAGCATCGGGATGTCGTTGTGCGAGTCGCTGTAGGCCGCGCAGCGGCTCAGGTCGAGGCCCTCCGCGGCGGCGAGAGCCCGTACGGCCTCCGCCTTCGCGGGTCCGTGCAGGGGCTCGCCGACCAGCTTGCCCGTGTAGACGCCGTCGACGGACTCGGCGACCGTGCCGAGGGCGCCGGTCAGGCCGAGCCTGCGGGCGATGATCGTGGCCGTCTCGACCGGGGCGGCCGTGACCAGCCAGACCTTCTGGCCCGCGTCCAGGTGGGCCTGGGCGAGGTCGCGGGTGCCGGGCCAGATGCGGTCGGCCATGTACTCGTCGTAGATCTCCTCGCCGATCGACATCAGCTCGGAGACCCGGTGGCCCTTGACGATGGACAGGGCGCTGTCGCGGGCGTCCTGCATGTGCTCGGGGTCCTCGACGCCGGCGATCCGGAACCAGGCCTGCGCCCATGCGAAGCGGGCGAGTTCGCGGCGCTGGAAGAACTTCCGCTTGTACAGGCCACGGCCGAAGTGGAAGATCGCGGCGCCCTGCATCACGGTGTTGTCGAGATCGAAGAACGCGGCCGCCCGTACGTCGCCGACGACCGGGAACTCGGGCTCGGGCGGCGCCTCGACCTCCGTGGTCCCGGTGGCCGCCGCCTCCTCCCGCTCCCGTTCCAGCTGGAGCGAGGACTTGCGCGCTGCCTCGGCAGCGGCCTCGCCTGCGAGGACGCTGCGCGCGGTGGCGGAGCGCCTACGGGGGGTGAGCCATCCCAGAGCGGCCATGCCGTGAGCATAGCCAGTCTGTTCGGTACTTCCCGACTTGTGATGATGCCGGGGCGTGAACACTGTGGGGCTCCCCTGTTAATCGGGCGGTGTCCCGTGCGCCCGGTCGTGGTGGGGGTCAGTGCGGCCGGCGGGACAGAATGGACGTCATGTTCGGACGGACGAAGAAGAAGACGGACGCCGGGTCGCGCACGGTGACGCTGATCGGCAAGCCGGGGTGTCACCTCTGTGACGACGCCCGCGCGGTGATCGAGGCCGTGTGCGCGGAGACGGGGGCGCGCTGGGAGGAGAAGGACATCACCCAGGACGAGGAGCTCCACCGGGCGTACTGGGAGCAGATTCCCGTCGTCCTGGTCGATGGAGAGCAGCACACCTTCTGGCGTGTCGATGCCGGGCGGCTCCGGCGCGAACTGGGTGCGTGACCGAAAGACGGCTACCATCGTGGACGTTTTGTTGGGCTTCGGGGGCGGCATCGTGAGGAGAGTGTGCGGTTTTGCCCCCTTCGGGTTCTCAACGCGCTGACACGCCGCGCGGTTCCGTGACGATGCGAACCAGCCGCGTGACCCCGGTCACTTTGGCCGGACAAAACGGACACCATCTTTGTGCACGCGTTCACAAAGACATAGCCTGCATTCGACGGGGCGGTCTTGGGACATATGGCCGCCTGCAGCCCCGCTCATCCCGCAGGAGCACCGTGGCAACTGGCCGAACTCACCGACCGGCGACCCGTAGCCGAGGAATTCCCGAGGCCACCGTCGCCCGGCTTCCGCTGTATCTCCGCGCACTCACCGCGCTCTCGGAGCGCTCCGTACCCACGGTCTCCTCCGAGGAGCTCGCGGCCGCGGCGGGGGTCAACTCCGCGAAGCTGCGCAAGGACTTCAGCTATCTCGGCTCCTACGGCACCCGCGGTGTCGGCTACGACGTCGAGTACCTCGTCTACCAGATCTCCCGCGAGCTGGGGCTCACCCAGGACTGGCCGGTCGTCATCGTCGGTATCGGTAACCTCGGTGCCGCGCTCGCCGGCTACGGCGGCTTCGCCTCCCGCGGCTTCCGTGTCGCCGCGCTGATCGACGCCGACCCCGCGATGACCGGCAAGCCGGTCGCCGGGATCCCCGTCCAGCACAGCGACGACCTCGAGAAGATCATCGAGGAGGACGGCGTCTCCATCGGCGTCATCGCGACCCCGGCCGGTGTCGCCCAGCAGGTCTGCGACCGGCTCGTGGCCGCCGGAGTCACCTCCATCCTGAACTTCGCCCCGACCGTGCTCTCCGTGCCCGACGGCGTGGACGTACGCAAGGTCGACCTCTCCATCGAGCTGCAGATCCTCGCCTTCCACGAGCAGCGCAAGGCCGGCGAGGAGTCGAACGCCGAGGCCGACGCGGGCGCCGAGGCGGAGACCGCCACGGCCGCCGCGCCGCCGGCCCCCCGTGGTGCCACGGGCGGCAACCGCAAGGGACCCGACGGGGACGTCCCCGCCGTGATGCCGGCATGAGCCTCCTCGTCGTCGGCCTCAGCCACCGCAGCGCCCCCGTCTCCATCCTGGAGCGGGCAGCCCTCGCGGCGGACACCCAGGCCAAGCTCCTCCAGGACACCCTCGCCGCCGAACCGGCCGCCGAGGGCACCGTCCTGGCCACCTGCAACCGCATCGAGCTCTACGCCGACGTGGACAAGTTCCACGCCGGTGTCGCCGAGCTGTCCACGCTGCTCGCGCAGCACAGCGGCGTCGGCCTGGACGAGCTCACCCCTTATCTCTACGTGCACTACGAGGACCGGGCCGTCCACCACCTCTTCTCGGTGGCCTGCGGGCTCGACTCCATGGTCGTCGGCGAGGGCCAGATCCTCGGCCAGATCAAGGACGCCCTCGCCCTCGGCCAGGAGCTGCACACCGCCGGCCGCCTCCTCAACGACCTGTTCCAGCAGGCCCTGAGGGTCGGCAAGCGCGCCCACAGCGAGACCGGGATCGACCGGGCCGGACAGTCGCTCGTCACCTTCGGTCTTGAGCAGCTGGCCGACGGCACCGACGTCGACACCTGGGCCAAGGGCAAGAAGGCACTCGTCATCGGGGCCGGCTCGATGTCCTCGCTCGCCGCCGCCACGCTCGCGCGTTCCGGCGTCTCCGAGATCGTCATCGCCAACCGCACCCTCGCCCGCGCCGAGCGGCTCGCCCAGATCCTGAGCGAGCCCGGTGGCACGGGGGTGACCGCCCACGCGGTCGATATGGTTGCCGTCGGCGACGAACTGACACGTGCCGACGTCGTCGTCTCCTGCACCGGCGCCACCGGCCTCGTCCTCACCGGGGCCGACATCGAGACCGCCGTACAGGGCCGCCGCACCCCGCTCGCCCTGCTCGACCTCGCCATGCCCCGCGACATCGACGCCGCCGCCCACCGCATCCCCGGTGCCCGGCTCGTCGACATCGAGTCGCTCGCCGAGGCCTCCGCCGACGCGCCCATGGCCGTCGACGTCGACCAGGTGCGCGGCATCGTCTCCGACGAGGTCGCCGCCTTCGGCGCCGCCCAGCGCGCCGCCCACATCACCCCCACCGTCGTCGCCCTGCGCACCATGGCCGCCGACGTGGTGGCCGGCGAGGTCGCCCGGCTCGAGGGCCGGCTGCCCGGCCTCGACGACAAGCAGCGCGCCGAGATCACCCAGACCGTGCGCCGCGTGGTCGACAAGCTCCTGCACGCGCCGACCGTGCGGGTCAAGCAGCTGGCGAGCGAGCCCGGCGGCGCCGGGTACGCGGACGCGCTGCGGACACTCTTCGACCTCGACCCGGAGACGGTGGCTTCTGTCAGCCGGGCCGACCTGAATGACGCCGACGTCAAGAACCGAGGGCGAGTATGACCGACAGGGCACTGAGGCTCGGGACCAGGCGCAGCAAGCTCGCCATGGCCCAGTCCGGGCACGTGGCCGACGCCGTCCGGCAGCTGACCGGCCGGCCCGTCGAGCTCGTGGAGATCACGACGTACGGGGACACCTCCCGGGAGCACCTCGCGCAGATCGGCGGCACCGGCGTCTTCGTCGCCGCGCTGCGCGACGCGCTGCTCGCCGACGAGGTGGACTTCGCCGTCCATTCCCTGAAGGACCTGCCGACCGCGCAGCACCCCGACCTGGTGCTGGCCGCGATCCCGGAGCGCGAGGACCCGCGCGACGTGCTGATCGCCCGCGACGGCCTGACGCTGAACCGGCTGCCCAAGGGCGCCCGGATCGGTACCGGTTCGCCGCGACGCATGGCCCAGCTCCACGCGTACGCGCGCAATCACGGCCTGGAGATCACCTGCGTCCCGATCCGGGGCAACATCGACACCCGGGTCGGCTACGTACGCAGCGGAGAACTGGACGCGGTGGTTCTCGCCGCGGCAGGCCTCAACCGCATCGGCGGGACGGCGGAGCTCACCGGCTCCCTGTCGCTCGACCACCTGTCGGTCGACTCCGTCCTGCCCGCCCCCGGCCAGGGGGCCCTGGCGATCGAGTGCCTGGCGTCCAACGCCGAACTCGTCGCCACGCTCGCCGAGCTCGACGACCCGCTCACCCGGGCCGCCGTGACCGCCGAGCGATCCCTGCTCGCCGCCCTGGAGGCCGGCTGCTCCGCACCTGTGGGTGCGCTGGCCGACCTGCTGGCCGACGACCCCGGTCACGGGCAGGTTGCCACCGAAATGCGCCTGCGCGGCGTCGTCGGCACCACCGACGGCTCGACGCTGGTGCAGCTGTCCACCACCGGACCCGTACCCACCTCGCACGACGAGGCCATGGCGCTCGGACGCGAACTCGCGGACGAGATGCTCGCCAAGGGTGCGGCCGGTCTTATGGGGGAGCGAGCACTTTGAACCCCACCAGCCCGACCACCAGCCCGCTGTCCCCGGCTTTTGCAGGCCATGGGCACGTCACATTCCTCGGCGCAGGACCCGGTGACCCCGGACTCCTGACCCTGAGGGCCGTCGAGGCCCTCGCCGGAGCGGATGTCCTGATCGCCGAGCCGGAGGTGCTCGAGGTCGTTCGGTGCCACGCGCGCGCGGGGGTGAGCACGCCGGAGCTGACGGTTGTTGACGAGGCGTCAACAACCGCCGGTGTCCCCGTGTTGAGGGATGCGGCCAATCTTGTCATGGAGGCCGCGAGGGGCGGCAGGCGGGTCGTCCGTGCGGTGACCGGCGACCCCGGCCTCGACGGCAACGCGGGAGCCGAGATGCTCGCCTGCGCCGCCGAGGGCATCCCCTTCGAGGTCGTGCCCGGCGTGGCCACGGCCGTCGGCGTACCCGCGTACGCCGGTGTGCCGCTGCGTGACGCGCAGGGCACCGACGTGCGCTTCGTCGACGCCCGCACCGCCGACGAGCGGTGCTGGACCGAGGTCGGTGCCTCCGACGGCACCGTCGTCGTGTCCACCTCGCTCGACTCGGTGGCCGCCGCCGCCGGTGAACTGGTGGCGGCCGGCCGTAAGCCGGACACCCCGCTCACCGTCACCATCGGCGGCACCACCACCCGGCAGCGGACCTGGAACGCCACGCTCGGCACCATCGCCCAGGTCTTCAAGCAGGGCAAGGTCCTCCCCTCGCCCGAGGGCCACCGGCCGGTCATAGCCGTGGTCGGCGAGCGCAGCGCCGCGGCGCAGCGGGACCAGCTGTCGTGGTTCGAGTCGAAGCCGCTCTTCGGGTGGCGGGTGCTCGTGCCGCGCACCAAGGAGCAGGCCGCGTCGCTCTCCGACCAGCTGCGTTCGTACGGCGCCGTGCCGCACGAGGTGCCGACCATCGCCGTCGAGCCGCCGCGCACGCCGCAGCAGATGGAGCGGGCCGTCAAGGGCCTGGTCACCGGACGCTACGAGTGGATCGCCTTCACCTCGGTCAACGCGGTCAAGGCGGTGCGGGAGAAGTTCGAGGAGTACGGGCTCGACGCGCGTGCCTTCGCCGGCATCAAGGTCGCGGCGGTGGGCGAGCAGACGGCCGCCGCGCTCGTCGACTTCGGTGTGAAGCCGGACCTGGTGCCGAGCGGGGAGCAGTCCGCGGCCGGTCTGCTTGAGGACTGGCCCCCGTACGACCCGGTCTTCGACCCGATCGACCGCGTCTTCCTGCCGCGGGCCGACATCGCGACCGAGACGCTGGTCGCGGGGCTCATCGAGCTCGGGTGGGAGGTCGACGACGTCACCGCCTACCGGACCGTACGGGCTTCGCCGCCGCCGGCGGACACGCGGGAGGCGATCAAGGGGGGCGGGTTCGACGCCGTGCTCTTCACGTCGTCCTCGACCGTGCGGAACCTGGTCGGTATCGCCGGGAAGCCGCACAACGTGACCGTGATCGCGTGCATCGGTCCCGCCACGGCCAAGACCGCCGAGGAGCACGGGCTGCGGGTGGACGTGCTGTCGCCCGAGCCGTCCGTGCACAAGCTGGCGGAGGCGCTGGCGGACTTCGGTCTGCGGCGGCGGGAGGCCGCGCTTGAGGCGGGGGATCCTGTGACCCGGCCCAGTGAGCGGCGGCCTGGCGCCAGGCGACGGCGGACGACGTAGTCGGGTGTTTCCTGGGGGCGGGGCCTTTCTTGGGCCCCGCCCCTTTGGCTTTGCAGGGCCTGGTGGTGCGGGTACGGGTGGGGCGCCGGCACTGGGGGCGTTGTACCCACCGCGAGGGGTGGGGCGGGAGTGCATGCCCCGCAGCGGGGGGCGGGAGCGCATGCCCACAAGTGGTCGGTAAAAGCACTCTTCGGGCGGGCGTAGCCTCGGGGTCATGAACTCGTACGGATCCTTTCCCGGGGCGCGGCCGCGGCGGCTGCGGACGACGCCTGCCATGCGGCGGATGGTGGCCGAGACGCGGCTGCATCCCGCCGACCTGATCCTCCCCGCGTTCGTGCGCGAGGGGATCACCGAGCCCGTGCCGATCCAGGCCATGCCCGGGGTCGTCCAGCACACCCGCGACACCCTGCGGAAGGCCGCGGCCGAGGCGGTGGAGGCCGGGGTCTCCGGGATCATGCTCTTCGGGGTGCCCGAGGACGAGAAGAAGGACGCGGCGGGGACGGCCGGGACCGACCCCGACGGGATCCTTCAGGTCGCCATCCGGGACGTCCGCGCCGAGGTCGGCGACGAGCTCGTGATCATGTCCGATCTCTGTCTCGACGAGTACACCGACCACGGCCACTGCGGCGTCCTCGACGCCGACGGCCGCGTCGACAACGACGCCACGCTGGAACGCTACGCCGAGATGGCCCAGGTCCAGGCCGACGCCGGCGTCCACGTCGTCGGCCCCTCCGGAATGATGGACGGCCAGGTCGGCGTCGTCCGCGACGCCCTGGACACCATCGGCAAGGAGGACGTGTCGATCCTCGCGTACACCGCGAAGTACTCCTCCGCCTTCTACGGCCCCTTCCGCGAGGCAGTCGGCTCCTCCCTCCGGGGCGACCGCAAGACCTACCAGCAGGACCCCGCCAACCTGCGGGAGTCCCTGCGCGAGCTCGCCCTCGACCTGGAGGAGGGTGCCGACATGGTGATGGTCAAGCCTGCGGGGCCGTACCTCGACGTGATCGCCAAGGTCGCCGAGTCCGTGGACGTGCCCGTCGCCGCGTACCAGATCAGTGGTGAGTACTCGATGGTCGAGGCCGCCGCCGAGAAGGGCTGGATCGACCGCGACAGGGCGATCTTCGAGACCCTGACCGGCATCCGGCGGGCCGGCGCGCAGATGATCCTCACCTACTGGGCCACCGAGGTCGCCCAGAAGCTGTCCGCCGCGCGCGGCTAGCCGGGGCTCGGCCGGGCTAGTCCCACCAGAAGGTCCAGACGGGGCTGTCCAGCAGCCCCGTCCGGGCGTAGCCGCGCAGGCCGTCGTGGTCGCCCTGGGTGATGCTGTCCGGGCAGAACGCGAAGTGCTCCGCCGCCACCGCCTCGGCCTCCTCCACCGTCCCGGGCGGGGCCGCCACCGAGACCACCAGCTGGTCGAAGGTCAGCGCGACGACACGGGCCCCGAAACGGTCCTCCCAGGACCGCAGCACCGCACACAGCCGCGCCACGTCGTTCTCGTGGTTCAGCGGCCCCGTCCAGCCGATCACCGCCGGTATGTCCGCGCTGCGCCGCGCCGGGACCAAGGCCGGGCGGGCGTCCTCCAGCCAGAAGCCCGGCTCCGTCAGCATCTCGGCGACGGCGGCCGCCGTCCTGTCGGGGTCCGAGTCGTACGGCAGCTCCGGGGCCAGGCCCGGCCAGCCGGAGTTCCCGGGTATCTCGTCGGACGCGTTCGCCTCCCAGAACTCGGCGAGGACCTCGGCGGCGTCGTGGTCGGCCGGGTCGCTCATCCGCTCCGGCATCAGCTCCCACCGGTCCAGGTCCCACTTCCCGCCGAGCAGCACCGGCAGCAGCCCCGCCGTGCGGGCCGCGGGCCGCAGCGCGCTCCAGGCCGCGGGCCCCGCCGCACCGCGTCCCGACCAGAGGTACGGGGCGTCCGCCGGGCCGGTGAGGGCGCCGGGCGGCAGGTCGAGGCCGAGGGAACGGCCGGTCGGATCGGAGACGAGCTTGGGCAGCTGGTTCGGGATCATCGCCATGCGGAGAACGTACGGGGCACCACTGACAACCGGAGCGAGTGGTGTTGCGGCACGGGGCGGCGCACCCTGGAGAGGTAGCCGACAGGTACCTCGCTGGAGGTGGTCCTCATGATGCACACGCTTGTCGGATGGCATGTGGAGATGGAGTTCAAGGAAGAAGGCGACCGGACGCGGGCCGCGGCCATGGTCCGGCTCACCGACGGGACCGAGTTCCGGGCCCACGGCACCGCCAACCGTCACCCTTCCGACCCGGACCAGCTGAGGGTGGGCGAGGAGATCGCCGGCGCACGCGCGCTGATGGACCTCGCCTCCCAGCTGCTCCAGAAGGCCCACACGGAGATCGACGAGGTGTCGGGCCGGACCTCGCACACCATCCGCTGACGACGAAGCCCCCGGCACGGTGATCCGTACCAGGGGCTTCGCCTCGGAGCGTCAGAGGCGCTCGGGCGTCCTGATGCCCAGGAGCGCCATGCCCTGGTGCAGGGTGCGGGCGGTCAGCTCGCACAGGAAGAGGCGGTTCTCCGCCACCTCTTGCGCCGGCGCGGGCTTGATGACGGGGCACTGGTCGTAGAACGTCGTGTACAGCGAAGCCAGCTGGTAGAGGTACGCGGCCAGCTTGTGCGGGGCGTACTCCGCGGCCGTCTCGGCGATGACCTCGCCGAACTGGTCCAGGTGCAGGCCGAGCGCGCGCTCGGCCGGGGCCAGCTCCAGCTCCGGGTGGGCGAGCGGCGTGCGGTCGCCGGCCTTTCCGAAGATCGACTTGATACGCGCGTACGCGTACTGCAGGTACACCGAGGTGTCGCCGTTCAGCGAGACCATCTGGTCCAGGTCGAACTTGTAGTCGCGTGCGGCGGACGTCGACAGGTCGGCGTACTTGACCGCGCCGATGCCCACGTACCGTCCGTTCTCGACGATCTCCGACTCGGCCAGGCCCACCTTCTCGGCCTTCTCGCGCACGACCGTCGTCGCCCGGTCCACGGCCTCGTCCAGCAGGTCCACCAGCCGGACCGTCTCGCCCTCACGGGTCTTGAACGGCTTGCCGTCCTTGCCGAGGACCGTGCCGAAGGCCAGCTGGACGGCCTTCACGTCCTCGTTCAGCCAGCCGGCCCGGCGGGCCGTCTCGAAGACCATCTTGAAGTGCAGCGACTGGCGGGCGTCGACCACGTACAGCAGGGTCGTCGCCTTCAGGTTCTGCACCCGGTCGCGGATCGCGGACAGGTCCGTCGCCGCGTAGCCGAAGCCGCCGTCGGACTTCTGGACGATCAGCGGGGTCGGGTTGCCGTCCGGGCCCTTCACGTCGTCGAAGAACACGCACAGCGCGCCCTCGGAGCGGACGGCGACGCCCGACTCCTCAAGGATGCGGCAGGTCTCCACCAGCATGTCGTTGTAGCCGGACTCGCCGACGACGTCGCCGTCCCGGATGTCCATGTCGAGCTTGTCGAAGACCGAGTAGAAGTAGATCTTCGACTCGTCGACGAACCGCTGCCAGAGCGCGAGCGTCTCCTCGTCGCCGGCCTGCAGGTCCACCACGCGGGCGCGGGCCCGGGTCTTGAACTCCTCGTCGGAGTCGAAGAGGGCGCGCGAGGCCTTGTAGAGCCGGTTCAGGTTCGACATGGCCTCCTCACCGGAGACCTCGGCGCCGTCCTCGGCCTTGTGGTCCAGCTCGTGCGGGTGCTCGATCAGGTACTGGATGAGCATGCCGAACTGGGTGCCCCAGTCGCCGATGTGGTGGCGACGGACGACGCTCTCGCCGGTGAACTCCAGGATCTCGACCATCGCGGCGCCGATCACGGCGGAGCGCAGGTGGCCGACGTGCATCTCCTTGGCCACGTTCGGCTGGGCGTAGTCGATGACCGTCGTGCCCGCCGACTCGTTGAACGGCACGCCGAGCCGGGCGTCGGCCGCGCGGGCCGCGAGGGTCCGCACGATCGCCGCGTCCGTGACCGTGATGTTCAGGAAGCCGGGGCCCGACACCTCGATCTCCGCCAGGACGTCGTTCTCCGGGATCGCGGCGACGACCTGGGTCGCCAGCTCACGCGGGTTGCCCTTGAGCTGCTTGGCCAGCGCCAGGATGCCGTTGGCCTGGAAGTCGGCCCGGTCGCTTCGTCGCAGCAGCGGGTCGGCGGACGCGGCGTCCGGCAGAGCTGCCGAGAGGCCGTCCGCGAGGCGCTGCTGCACGGTCGAAGCGAGGGAAGGGACCGAGGCCATGAGCTTCCGTTCCTGTTGAGTTCGGGGAGTTCTGCGCGTCTAAATCGCTTGTCAAGTGTCCCATGGGCGCGCAACGTGATTTCCCCGCCTGTGGACAACCTCGGAGAGTGCTCTTCCGTCTGGGAGAATGGCTCACGTAGGGCCCTCAGGCAGAACCCCACCAGGAAGAAGGACGTACCGACCGTGGCTCAGAGCAGCACAGAGACCGACTGGGTCTCCCGTTTCGCGGACGAGGTCATCGCCGAGTCGGAGCGACGTGCGCCTGGCAAACCGGTCGTCGTCGCCTCCGGCCTCTCCCCGTCCGGCCCGATCCACCTCGGTAACCTCCGCGAGGTCATGACCCCGCACCTGGTCGCCGACGAGATCCGCCGCCGCGGGCACGAGGTCAGGCACCTGATCTCCTGGGACGACTACGACCGCTACCGCAAGGTGCCCAACGGCATCGAGGGCATCGACGCGTCCTGGGCCGAGCACATCGGCAAGCCCCTGACCTCGGTTCCGGCCCCCGCCGGCTCGCCCCACCCGAACTGGGCCGAGCACTTCAAGGCCGCCATGGTCGAGGCGCTGGCCGAGCTGGGCGTCGAGTACGACCCGATCAGCCAGACCGAGCAGTACACCGCGGGCACCTACCGCGAGCAGGTCCTGCACGCCATGAAGCACCGCGGCGACATCGACGCCATCCTCGACCAGTACCGGACGAAGAAGGCGCCGAAGAAGCAGTCGCAGAAGCCGGTCGACGAGGCCGAGCTGGAGGCCGAGGAGGGCTCCGGCGCGGCGAGCGAGGATGACGGCTCCGGCGGCTCCTCGGGCTACTTCCCGTACAAGCCGTACTGCGGGCAGTGCGAGAAGGACCTGACCACGGTCACCTCGTACGACGACGACACCACCGAGCTGGCCTACACCTGCACCAACTGCGGCTTCGCCGAGACCGTGAAGCTGAGCGAGTTCAACCGCGGCAAGCTGGTCTGGAAGGTCGACTGGCCGATGCGCTGGGCCTTCGAGGGCGTCATCTTCGAGCCCTCGGGCGTCGACCACTCCTCGCCCGGCTCGTCGTTCGTCGTCGGCGGCCAGATCGTCCGCGAGATCTTCGACGGCGTCCAGCCGATCGGCCCGATGTACGCCTTCGTCGGCATCAGCGGCATGGCCAAGATGTCCTCGTCGCGCGGTGGCGTCCCAACCGCCGCCGACGCCCTGAAGATCATGGAAGCACCGCTGCTGCGCTGGCTGTACGCGCGCCGCAAGCCCAACCAGTCCTTCAAGATCGCCTTCGACCAGGAGATCCAGCGGCTCTACGACGAGTGGGACAAGCTGGAGGCCAAGGTCGCCGACGGCTCCGTGCTGCCCGCCGACGCCGCCGCCCACACCCGCGCCGCCCGCACGGCCGCCGGTGAGCTGCCGCGGACCCCGCGCCCGCTCCCGTACCGCACGCTCGCCTCGGTCATGGACATCACCGCCGGCCACGACGAGCAGACCCTGCGGATCCTGACCGAACTCGACCCCGAGAACCCGGTCACCTCCCTCGACGAGGTCCGGCCGCGACTCGACCGCGCCGAGAACTGGATCACCAGCCAGGTCCCGGCCGACCAGCGCACCATCGTCCGCGAGGCGCCCGACGCCGAGCTCCTCGGTTCCCTGGACGACGAGGGCCGCGAGTCGCTCCGCCTGCTCCTGGAGGGCCTCGACAGCCACTGGTCGCTCGACGGGCTCACCACGCTCGTCTACGGCGTCCCGAAGGTCATGGCCGGTCTCGACCCCGAGGCCAAGCCGACGCCCGAGCTGAAGCTCGCGCAGCGCGCGTTCTTCGCCCTGCTGTACAAGCTCCTCGTCAGCCGGGAGACCGGGCCGCGACTGCCCACGCTGCTGCTCGCCGTGGGCGCGGACCGGGTGAGGAAGCTGCTCGGCGCGTGAGCATGGCTCGGTGAGCCGAGTGTGTGAAAGGGCCGCCACCCGGCATCCGGGTGGCGGCCCTTTCCCATGGCTTCGGGTGTGTCAGGGGGTGTCGAAGTCGGCCATCTCCTGCTGGATGCGCTGCTCGATCCTGGGGGCCAGCCGACGCAGCAGATCGGTGTCCGGGAACTCCTGGAGGCCGTAGTGGTCCGCCACCAGCCGCTGGAGCTCGCCCTCGGCGGGGAACGCCTTGTTCTCGTGGGAGTAGCCCCACGCGAGCTTGTAGACCGTCTCCTCGAAGTCGTCGACCGGCTCGGGGTCGACGTACTCCGGGTACTCCTCGAAGCTCTCGGCACCCTGCTCCTGCCCGAGGCCGGGGAGCGGGAGGTCCTCCGGGCCGAGCGGGACGGCGACCGCGGTCGGCTCCAGACCCTCGACGTACTGGGGGGCGAAGGCCGTCTCGTGCGCCTCCGACGGAAGCTGCGGCGACTGGAACCACGGGCTGTCGTGGTTCGGGGGCTCGCCGGGGGCCTGCAGCTGGCCTTGACCCTGCACCTGCTGGTTCTGCATCGGGCCCTGGCCCTGGGGCAGCTGCTGCTGGGGCTGCGGCTGTCCCGGTTGCGGCAGCTGCTGCGGCAGGGGTGCCTGCGCTGCCGGCTGCAGCTGGGGCTGCTGCGACATCTGCGGCAGCTGCTGCGCGGCGCCCTGGGGCTGCGGGGGCAGGACGGCCGGTTCGATGCCGGCCGCCGCGAGGCCCGCCGCCGCCGTCTCCGCCAGCGGCACCCCGTACCGCGCGAGCCGCAGCGGCATCAGCGCCTCCACGGGCGCCTTGCGGCGCCAGCTCCGGCCGTAACGGGCCTGGAGACGCGCCTGGTAGATCAGCCGCTCCTGCTCCAGCTTGATGACCTGCTCGTACGAGCGGAGCTCCCACAGCTTCATGCGGCGCCACAGCCGGAACGTCGGCACGGGGGAGAGCAGCCAGCGGGTCAGCCGCACGCCCTCCATGTGCTTGTCCGCCGTGATGTCCGCGATCCTGCCCACGGCGTGCCGCGCGGCCTCGACGGCCACGACGAACAGCACCGGGATCACCGCGTGCATCCCGACGCCCAGCGGGTCGGGCCAGGCGGCCGCGCCGTTGAACGCGATCGTCGCCGCGGTCAGCACCCAGGCGGTCTGCCGCAACAGCGGGAACGGGATCCGCAGCCACGTCAGCAGCAGGTCGAGGGCGAGCAGCACACAGATGCCCGCGTCGATGCCGATCGGGAAGAAGTAGGAGAAGGTGCCGAAGCCCTTGTTCATCGCGAGCTCGCGCACGGCGGCGTACGAACCCGCGAAACCGATCCCCGCGATGATCAACGCACCGGCGATGACGAGGCCGATGAGTATCCGGTGTGTGCGTGTCAGCTGCATCGCGGCCACCCGCGATCCCCTCCCCGTCATTCGACATCTCGCGCGCACAGACTGGCACATGCATACGGAGCCCGGCCCTCGGGGGAGGGACGGGCTCCGCGCGGACGTGCCACTATGCGCTGGTTTGTGACTAGTTGTTGGGACTAAATTGCCCCGGTCAATTGTCCCGGTCGATTGCCGGGACCGCTGGTCGGACTACTTGTTGGCGGCGGCGACCGCGGCCACCGCTTCCTTGGCCGCCTTCAGCGCGCCGCTCATGACCGTCTTCTCCGACGGGGCGGACGCGCCCGCGTACCCGGCGCCGTTGTACGAGAGCAGCACCAGCACATTGCCCGTCCGCGCGACGACGGAGTTGTAGACGAAGTCCTCGTTCGTCTTCCGCAGCTGGTACGCGACCGACTTCGCCTCCTCGCCGACGCCCGCGGCCGTCGTCGTGCGGAGCTTCTTCGCGCCCGGAGTCTCCTCGATCTTGGCGAGCTCCTTCGCGAAGTTCTCCTGCGCGCGCTCCTGGCCGCTGCCGAGGGAGGCGTCCGACTCGTACCGGTAGAAGGACACGTCGAGCCAGCGGTACTGCGAGCCCTTCACGCCCTTGTCGTCGAGACCGTTCCACGAGCAGCCGCTACGGCTGGTGAGGTCGCTGGAGGCGGCCGGCGTGCCCTTCTTGGTCTTCGCCTTGGGCACGAGCGAGGACGTCGTCTTCGCGACGATCGCCTTGCAGGCCTCGGGCAGCTTCGCGAACTTCGCCGGCTCGACCGTCTTCGTCGTCTGCGAGGGCGAAGGTGTGGCGGACGACGACGCGCCGGCCTTGTCCTTCGATCCCGTCGCGCCGGAGCCGCCGTCGCCGGAGTCCGAGGAGCAGCCGGCGACGACGAGCATCACCGGGACGGCGGCGCAGGCGAGTATGCGGGTGAGTCGCGGAGCTGTTCGCTGCATGGTTCCTTCAGTCGCTTGTCGTACGGTCCGGCCGGTGGGTCCGGCGGCCACGGGTACGGCCACGGCGTGGGGCCACGGGTACGCCGACACGTTACGTGGTGTCCGTCCGCTCACGGAGCGGATGCGGGCGGCTACTCCTCCAGGCGCTCGGCGAGCAACCGGGCCAGGTTCCGGGCCTTTTCCTGCAGTTCCCCGCTGTCGGGGGCCTCGGCGGAACCGGTGGTCTGCTCCTGGTAGGAGACGGTCACGATGACGTTGGATGTGCGGAACACCACGCTGATGGCGCGCTGGTGACCGTTCGCGCCGACCGTGCTCAGGGCGTCGTCGACGTACGCGATGTCCCCGAGGCTGTCGAGGACGCGGGGTTCGAGGCCGGTCGAGGTGGGGCCGGCGGGGGTGGCTCCGGTGGCGGGCGCGGTGGCGCTCCCGGTGCCGGCCGGGGGAGTGGTGCCGGTGGTGGCGTCCGCCGGGGGCTTGCCCGTCGGTGCGCTGCCGGTCGGGGTGGTGCCCGGGGTCTTGCCCGGGGTCTGCCCGGTCGCCGGGGCGGTGCCCGGGGAGGTCGGCGTCGCCGTGGGCGGGGCGGTCGTCGGCGGGGCGGTCGGGGGCAGCGGGATGCCCGCCGCGAGCTGCTTGCGGACGTAGACCTCCTGCGCCCGGTCGTCGTCGCTGACGGCGGTGTCGTACGAGACCACCCGCTCGATGTCGAGCACGAGCCGGTGCGAGAGGTCCGGGGTGTCGGCCTTCCACGTGCAGCCGACGCGCCGGTCGGTGTCGTACGTCACGGCGGCGACGCCGCGGTACGCCTTGTCGCGCTCGGGGTCGGCCAGGGCGGCGGCGCCCGGGAGCAGGTCCTTGAGCGTGGCCTGGGGCACGGCGCCGCAGGGCTCGAAGAGCGTGCGGTAGCGCCCCGGGGGCGCGACGGGCGCGGCGGGGCCGGCCTTGGCGTCGACGGTGATGTCGTCGGCCGGGGTGCCTGCCGAGCAGCCGGTGAGGCCGATTCCGAGGCCGAGGCCGAGTGTGAGGACGACGGCGGTACGAGCCGTGGACCCGGTGCGGCCGGGGGTGTACCTCTTTCGCTGCACGCTCCCAGGCTCCCTTCTCCCGAGGTCTTTTCCGAAAACTGTTTGCCGCGCGAACCCGGCCGATGGACACAATGTCTATCGCACACGCAGCTGTTGATGCCGGTCCGCTGTCACCTGTACGGGCTTTGGCGCCGGTTTTTGCGTTATCAGACTTTTCGGGGGAATCGAGGAAGTATGTCGTACGTAGAGGTACCTGGGGCGAAAGTATCCATTCGGATGTGGGCCGACCCCGCCACGGTGGAGGGCGGTGCCATGCAGCAGCTGCAGAACGTGGCGACGCTGCCGTGGATCAAGGGCCTCGCCGTGATGCCGGACGTGCACTACGGCAAGGGCGCGACGGTCGGCTCGGTGATCGCGATGCAGGGCGCGGTCTGTCCGGCGGCGGTCGGGGTGGACATCGGCTGCGGCATGTCGGCGGTCAAGTCCTCGCTGACGGCGAACGACCTGCCGGGCGATCTGTCGAGGCTCCGGTCGAAGATCGAGCAGGCGATCCCGGTGGGCCGGGGTCTGCACCGGTCGGAGGTGGAGCCGGGGCGGCTCTACCAGTTCCCGACGTCGGGCTGGGACGACTTCTGGTCGCGGTTCGACGGGGTGGCCGATGCGGTCAAGTTCCGTCAGGAACGGGCGCGACAGCAGATGGGAACGCTCGGATCAGGAAATCACATGATCGAGATCTGTCTCGATGAGTCAGGTGCGGTCTGGCTGATGCTGCACTCCGGCTCCCGCAACATCGGCAAGGAGCTGGCCGAGCACCACATCGGCATTGCCCAGAAGCTGCCGCACAACCAGGGCCTGGTCGACCGCGACCTGGCGGTGTTCGTCTCCGACACACCGCAGATGGCGGACTACCGCAACGATCTGTACTGGGCGCAGGAGTACGCGAAGTACAACCGCGCGATCATGATGGCGCTCCTGAAGGAAGTGATCCGCAAGGAGTTCCGGAAGGCGAAGGTGTCCTTCGAGACCGAGATCTCCTGTCACCACAACTATGTGGCGGAGGAGCGGTACGAGGGGATGGATCTGCTGGTCACGCGGAAGGGCGCGATCCGAGCCGGCTCGGGAGACTTCGGGATCATCCCCGGATCGATGGGGACCAGCTCGTACATCGTGAAGGGTCTCGGCAACGAGAAGGCCTTCAACTCCGCGTCGCACGGTGCGGGACGGCGGATGAGCCGGAGCGAGGCGAAGCGTCGCTTCACGGTGCGGGACCTGGAGGAGCAGACGCGGGGTGTGGAGTGCCGTAAGGACTCCGGCGTCGTGGACGAGATCCCCGGCGCGTACAAGCCGATCGAGCAGGTCATGGCCCAGCAGCGGGACCTGGTCGAGGTCGTCGCCAAGCTGAAGCAGTTCATCTGCATCAAGGGCTGAGGCCGGATGTACAGGACGTTGTAGATCCCGTCACGCGCGTTTCGTGCGATCTGGCGTTCTGCGCCAGTGACCTTCTTTGCGTAGTGGCAGAGGTACGCGCCGACAGCTGTGCTGGAAGTGGTGAGGCCCTCGGCTGGGATTGCAGTCCCTGCCGAGGGCCGTTCTGTATGGAGTTGTCTTCGACGTCAGGTCGGGGGTGCGGGCGCCGTGTGGGTGATCGAGGTGGTTCACCCGAACGTGTCGCCGTGTTGTCAGAGCTCGCGGTGGACCTTGGTGTTGGAGGCCTGGGCTCGGGGGCGGACGACCAGGAGGTCGATGTTGACGTGCGGGGGGCGGGTGCAGGCCCAGGTGATGGTGTCGGCGACGTCGTCCGCCGTCAGGGGTTCGGCCACGCCGGCGTAGACCTTGGCGGCCTTGTCGGTGTCGCCGCGGAAGCGGGTGGTGGCGAACTCGTCGGTCTTGACCATGCCGGGGGCGATCTCGATGACGCGGACCGGGGTGCCGACGATCTCCAGGCGGAGGGTCTCGGCGATGACGCGGGCGCCGTTCTTGGCGGCCACGTAGCCGGCGCCGCCCTCGTAGGTGGAGTGGCCGGCGGTCGAGGAGAGGACGACGACCGTGCCGTCGCCGCTCGCGGTGAGGGCCGGGAGCAGGGCCTGGGTCATGTTCAGCGTGCCGATGACGTTGACCTCGTACATCTGGCGCCAGTCGGCGGGGTCTCCGGTGGCGACGGGGTCGGCGCCGAGGGCGCCGCCCGCGTTGTTGACCAGGACGGCGAGGGTGCCGAAGGCGGTGGCGAACTCGTCGACGGCGGTGCGGTCGGTGACGTCGAGGGCGTAGGCCGTGGCCTGGTGGCCGGCCTCGTTGATCTCGGCGGCCAGTTCCTCGATGCGGTCCTTGCGCCGGGCGGTGAGGACCACGCGGTAGCCGGCGGCGGCCAGCTGCCTGGCCGTGGCGGCGCCGATTCCGCTGCTCGCTCCGGTGATGACGGCGATGGGGGTACCGGGGGCAGTCATGACGTGGTGCTCCTCGCGCAGATGGTCGATTACGTCGATCGCCCGGCCAGGATAGGCGGCACCGGTCAGCGGCCTCGCGGGGCGTACATGATCACGGCCATGCCCGCGAGGCAGACGAGGGCGCCGATGACGTCCCAGCGGTCGGGCCGGTAGCCGTCGGCCGCCATTCCCCAGGCGATGGATCCGGCGACGAACACTCCGCCGTAGGCGGCGAGGACGCGGCCGAACTCGGCGTCGGGCTGGAGGGTGGCGACGAAGCCGTAGATGCCGAGGGCCAGGACGCCGCCGCCGATCCAGATCCAGCCGCGGTGCTCCCGGACGCCTTGCCAGACGAGCCAGGCGCCGCCGATCTCGAAGAGCGCCGCGAGGACGAAGAGGGCGATGGAGCGGGCGGTGAGCATGGGGGAAGCCTGCCATGGGACACGCTGACTGATGAGTTGTCAGAAGATCGGATGATCTGTGGCTATTTTGGGCCTATGTGTGGATTGCGAAAGGCTGTGCTCGGGGTCGCTCTCGCGGCCACGGCGGTGATGGGCGCGGGCGCGGCAGCCGGTGCCGTGGGGCCGGTGGCGAGGTCGGAGGCTGATCTGGCCCATCACGGTCATGTCTCCCTCTGGGACGGGCGGGTCGGCGTCTGGCTGGTCAGTGAGAACCTCGGGCCCACCGATCTCTCCCAGGCGACGGTCCGGCTCGCCTTCTCCGTGCCGATGTCGGGGGGCCAGGAGCTGCCGCCGGCCTGTCTGTGGAGCAGTGACCGGGTGGTCTCCTGCCGCACGGGCGAGCTGCGGGCCGCGGGGGGCGTCGGTGAGCTGGCGCTCGATCTGCGGACCGCGGGCCTTCCGGACGAGCTGACCGTGGACATCACCACGGCCTGGCGGGACGGGGTGGCCGACCGGAATCCGCGGAACGACCGGCATCGCGTGCTCGTGCTCGCCACCGGCGATCCGTACGTCTTCTGAGTCCTCCGAGTGCGTCTCAGCGGCTCGTCCAGTGGACGTAGCCGTCGGGGCGGACCAGTACCGCGGTCCTTCGCGTCGGGTCCGTCCAGGTGGCTCGTACGAGGCGCTCGGGTGAGACCGGGGCGGTCTCGGGGAGGGCCGGGGGCTTGCCCTCCGGGGCGATCAGCACGAACTCGCCCGCGCGCAGCAGCTCGTAGAGACGGCCTTCGCGCAGTCTCAGGTCCGGTGCGCGGCGGCCCGCGGGGCGCCTGGAGCCCGTCGGGGGCGCGTACGCGATGCCGATTCCGCTGATCATGCTCATCGCGCGGGCGGAGGCGGGTCGAACCGCGCCCAGGAAACGGGCGGCGAGGGAGCGGGCGGTGCGGGTGAGCGGGGTGTGGGCCATCGCGAGGCGTACGAGCGCGCCGCTGGTGCGCAGCACGGTGGCGCCGACGGGGTGCCGCTCGGACTGGTAGCTGTCGAGGAGGGCTTCGGGGGTGGGTGTGTCGCCGCGCAGGACGGCGGTGAGCTTCCAGGAGAGGTTGGCGGCGTCCTGGAGGCCGGTGTTCATGCCCTGGCCGCCGGCGGGGGAGTGGACGTGGGCGGCGTCACCGGCGAGGAAGACCCGGCCCACCCGGTAGGCCGGTGTCTGGCGCTCGTCGCTGTGGAAGCGGGAGATCCAGCGGGCGTCGTGCATGCCGAGGTCGGTGCCGAGGGCGCGGCGGGTGATCTCGCGGACCTCGTCGAGGTCGACGGGCTCGGTGTCGGCGACCTGGCGGGTGCGGCTCCAGCCCATCACCCGGTACCAGCCGTCGCCGAAGGGGGCGAGGAAGGCGAAGGTGTCGCCGGAGCCGCTGACGCTGAACGAGTCGGCGGGCTCCTCCGTGAGGCGGACGTCAGCGAGGACGAGGGAGCGGATCACGGAGCCGCCGGGGAAGGGCAGGCCCAGGGTGGTGCGGACCGTGCTGCGGACGCCGTCCGCGCCGACGAGGTGGCGGGCGGTGAGGGTGAGCGGTGCTCCGTCGGCGTCGGTGAACTCCGCCGTGACCGTGTCGGCGTCCTGGCGCAGTCCGCGCAGCTCCGTCCCGTACCGGAAGGTGACCCCCGCGGTGACCGCCCGGCGCTCCAGGAGGCGCTCCACTTCGTACTGCGGGGTGACGAGCAGGTGGTTGAAGCGGCTGGGCAGCCGGGTGAGGTCGAGGTCGAGCCGGCCGAAGAGCTTGGCGCTGTCGAGGGTCGTGCCCGTGGTGAGGAGCTCGTCCGCGAGGTCGCGGGCGTCGAGCTGCTCCAGGGTGCGGGCGTGGACGCCGAAGGCGCGGGTCATGTTGGCGAGGCCGGGCGGGCGGCGCTCGACGAGGGTGACGGCGATGCCGGCGGCGGCGAGGTCGCCGGCGAGGAGCAGGCCGGTGGGGCCCGCGCCGATGACGAGGACCTGGGTGTCCGTCGTCCCTGTCATCCCTGTCGTCCCTGTCGTTTCCGTGGTCTTCGTGGTGCTCATGGCTGCCTCCAGGGTGCCCACGACCGTTGGCCAACATCTGTTGGTCAACGCTTGTTGGCGACTGTAGGGGCGGCTCGGATGGAATGTCAACGCTTGTTGGCCTACAGTCGTTGGTATGACGACCGCCCGCCGTTCCGACGCCACCAGAGCCGCCATCCTGGAGGCCGCCCGCGAGCGCTTCGCCTCCGACGGATACGACCGCGCCACCATCCGGGCCATCGCCCGGGACGCCGGGATCGACCCGTCGATGGTCATGCGCTACTACGGCAACAAGGAGGGCCTGTTCGCCGCCGCCTCGGCGATCGAGCTGGACCTGCCCGAGCTGGGCGGCCTGCCCGCGCGGCACATCGGGGCGGTCCTGGTCACCCACTTCCTGGAGCGCTGGGAGCGGGACGACGTCCTCACCGGGCTCCTGCGGGTGGGGGTCACCAACGCGGCCGGGGCCGAACGGATGCAGGCGATCTTCGCCGAGCAGCTCGGGCCCGTGACCCGGGGCGTCTGCCCCGACCCCGCCGAGGCCCCGCGGCGGGCGGGGCTCGTCGCGTCCCAGATCCTCGGCATGGCGCTCACCCGCTATGTGCTGAGGCTGCCGCCGGTCGTCGAGATGTCCCCCGGGGAGATCGTGGCCTGGCTCGGCCCGACCGTGCAGCGCTATCTGACCGCCGAGGCGCCCTGAGGACACCCGTGGGTGCGGACCGGGACGGGGCGGTGCCTGCTTCGTACAATCTCTGCATGACGCAGAAGAGTTCCGCCCGGCGTGAGGCCCTGATGACCGAGCTGCAGGGAGAGGCCCGCCGCTACATGGCGGCGTACGCCCTGTTCAACCAGGCCGTCGCCGATCACCTGGGGCTCCACCCGACCGATGTGCAGTGTCTGAACCTGCTCAGCCTGGAGGAGGCGCCGGTGACCACCGGACGGGTCGCCGAGCTGACCGGGCTCACCACCGGCTCCGCGACCCGCCTCGTCGACCGTCTTGAGCGGTCCGGGTACGTGACGCGCGAACGGGACACCGAGGACCGGCGTCGGGTTCTCGTGGCCCTAGTGCCCGAGCGGATCGCGGAACTCGGCGCCTTGTGGCGCAAGCTCAACAGCACCTGGGGCACGATGTTCGACGTCTACAGCGACGCCGAGGTCGCCCTGCTCATCGCCCATATGCGGCGTACCGTCGAGGTCAGCGCCGCGCAGATCGAACGGCTGCGTGGCGGCGACCTGGACTGACCGTCAGCCGGCCGTCGCGCCGCCGAACTCCCGTACCGCGTCGGAGACGATCGCCTCAAGACGGGCGTGGTGGGCGCCGCGCCAGTAGACCCGGCCGCACTCCACACACTCGGCGAACACGTCGTACGACTTCTCCGTGCCCTGCTCCAGGCGCTCGCGCACCGCGTCCTTGTCGGCGTCGCTCAGTTCCCCGTTGCACGCCGTGCACCGCGTCCAGGGCGCGAGTGGCGGCGCGAAGCGCTCAAGGACGTCCCGGAGCTGGTCGTCCGGGCGGTCGCTGTAGATGTAGGCCCCCGCCCACAGTTCACGACGGCGCAGCAGTCCGCGGTCCCGCGAGAGCATGACGCGCCGTTCGCGCGCGGAGAGGGTGGCCAGGGCGGGGTCGCCGATGTCCTCGCTCTCGTAGGCCGCGTCCACCCCGAGCAGCCGAAGTCGCCGGGCCAGCGTGCCGAGGTGCACGTCGAGCAGGAACCGGAGGGGCGCGCCCGGCGGTACCGACTGCGGGCGGGCGACGCCCTCCACCTCGACGGTCTCTCCAGCCGCGGGGACGTGCGAGGTGTCGACGGGCCGCCCGTCGACCAGAAGCCGGCCGGCCTCGGTGAGGGGCACGCCGAGCGACTCCACGACGTGGCCTAGCGAGGAGGCCCCGTCGGTGGTCACGGGTGTCGGGCCCGAGCGGCGGTCCGCCGAGACGAAGAGCCCCAGGCCGGGGGCGAAGCTGATGTGGATCTCCGGTCCGTTCACGGGGACAGGATCGCATCGGGGTGGGAGGGGCGGCCAGGGAATTCGCCGTCGGTGGACCCGGACTCGGTGGACCCGGTGGAGTCCGGGGAGCTCGGGAGCCCGGTGGCGAGTCGGGTCGCCTGTCGCCCGTCGGTCCGGGGTGTCGGGCCCCTCAGGGGCGGAAGGCCTCCTCGTGGTCGGCGATCCAGGTGGCGAAGGCGCGGGCTGGGTGGCCGGTCAGTTCCTCGACCGTGCGGGTCAGTGGTGTCGGTCGGCCGTCGTTCGTGGCCCAGTAGGAGAGGAGGGCTTCGGCGAACGCCTCCGGCATGAAGCCGGCGACCGACCGCTTCCACTCCTCGGGGGTCACGACGGTGTGGGGCGCGGGTCGTCCCGTCACCTCGGCGAGTATCGCCAGCTGCTCGACGAAGGTCAGCGACTCGGGGCCCGTCAGCAGATACGAGGAACCGCGCAGTCGGGGCTCGGTGAGCACCGCGAAGGCCGCCTCGGCGACATCGCGCTCATGGATCGGATCGCCGTACGAGTGCGGATGGGGCAGGGCGGGGCCACGTCCGTCCCGGAGCGCCCAGGCCCACTGCAGGGTGTTGGTGGCGAAGGCGCCCGGCTGGAGGTGGGTGGCCTCGAAGGCTCCGGCGTCCGCGGCGGCGGAGAGGGCGCGCTCGGCGGCGAGGTGGGAGGCGGCGATCGGGTTCTCGGCGGCGTCCGGCGCGAGGACGGAGCTGGAGGAGAGAAGGACGACGTGCTCCACGCCCGCGGCGCGGGCGCGGTCGGCGAAGGCCTCGGCGTGGGTCGCCTCGGCGTAGAGGAAGACGGAGTCGACGCCGGTCAGGGCGGTGTCGAAGGTGGCCGGATCGGTGAGATCGCAGCGCACGGTGTCGACGCCGGGCGGTGGGGAGAGGTCCGTGGGGTTCTTGGAGGCGGCTTTCGCCTTGATCCCGGCGGCGTCGAGGAGGCCGAGCAGGGTGGAGGCGACGCGGCCGCGGCTGCCGGTGACGAGAACGGTCATGAGGAGTGTCCTTCCAAGGGCGAGTCAGGGTGAGTCGTATGCCTTCGTGGCGCATCATCTGCGTCACGCAGATAAATATCCAGGGTCGTGCCCTGCGCGTCAACCCGGATAAAACCCTGAGGTACCGTCCCGGCATGAAGATCATCGACCTCGAACCCGGCGACCCCCGGCTGGAGAACGACCTCCTGCCCGTTCTCGCCGAGCTCCGCCCTCACCTCACCCCGGATCTCTTCCGCGAGGTCTACGAGGCCGGACACCCCCAGGGGCTGCGCTTCAGCGCCGCCTACTCGGACGAGGGCCGCTGCGTCGGCGCGGCCGGCTGGCGCATCGTCATCAACACCAGCTCCCTGCGCAAGCTCTACGTCGACGACCTCGTGACCGCCGCCGCCACCCGCTCCACCGGGGTCGGCCACGCGCTCATCGGCCACCTGGAGGAGCACGCCCGCGCCGCCGGCTGCCACGAGCTCAACCTGGACTCCGGCACCCACCGCACCGGAGCCCACCGCTTCTACCTGCGCGAGCGCTTCGACATCGTGGCCTTCCACTTCACCCGGCCGCTCACCACACCGGAAGACGCCTCCTAGCAGCGCCTAGAGCGCCTCCCGGCCCGGCTTCTCCAGGTCGAGGCGCCAGTCGTTGCAGCGCATCGGGCACCCCGGCGGATACTCGAAGTCCCGCTCGCCGAGCAGCTCGAACCCCGCCTTGCGGCACACCGCGTTCGACGCGGCGTTCTCCGTCGACGGGAACGCGTGGAGAAAACGGTGGAGGCCCGCGGCCCGGGCCTCCACCGCCACCGCGCGCGTGGCGGCGCTCGCCACGCCCCGGCCCTGGAAGCCCGGCAGCACGGCCCACCCGGTCTCGTACGCCGGCTCGCCGTCGCCGGTCCGCACCCAGAAGCCGATGCTGCCGGCCACGGCCTCCTCCGGCAGAAGCACGATCCGGAACATCCGCCCCGCGCCCGTGTCGTCGGCGCTCAGGTCCACGTACCGCCGGTGGCGCCGGACGAGCTGCTCCTCGCTCTCCGGGCCGCCCAGGTGCTCCATCAACTCCGGTGCGTTCAGGGCGCGCAGCAGGCCGGCGTCGGCCTCGGACCAGGGTTCGAGCCGTACGGGCGAGGCGGTGTCGGTGTCCATGTCCGTACGGTAGGTCAGGGCACCGACAGTCCACGGGCGTACGCCGTCGGCGGCACCCCGACGGTCGCCGTGAAGTCCCGTACGAGATGGGCCTGGTCGCTGTAACCCAGCTCCGCCGCCAGTGCCACCCAGTCCGGGGCGTCCGCACTCTCCGCGGCCTCGGCACGCTCCAGGGCCTCGTGGATGCGGTAGCGCAGGATCACCCACTTCGGACCGACGCCGACCTGGGTCGCGAAGAGGCGCTGGAGCGAGCGCGCCGACAGGCCCGTCGCCGAGGACAGCTGGGCCACCTTGCGGATCGCGCGGTCGCCCCGGACCAGGTCCACGAGCTCCATGGCCCGGTGGGCGGCCGGGTCGGGGGCGGGGCCGTGGGCGAGGAGGAAGGCGTCGAGTGCCGCCACGCGCGCGTGGTCGGTGGCGGGGGAGAGGACGGCGGACAGCGGTTCGTCGTCGCCCCGGTCCGGGAAGACCTCGGCCAGGGGGACCCGGCGGCCCGTCCAGTTCGACACCGGCCACGCGGGCGCGAAGGGCCGGAAGCCGCCGGGCCGGAACTGCACCCCGCAGACCCGGCCCGCCTCCGTCAGCTTCTGGGTGAACAGGCCGAGCCCGACCCCGGCGACCTCGGCGGAGGCGCGCACCTCCGCCGCCGGGGCGCCGATCGCCCCGTACCGCTGGAAGACGATGTTCACCGACGGGTGCGGGACGACATGGGTCGCGTACGGCTCCGGCAGCTCCCAGTCGATCAGCCAGTAGTGCTCCAGATAGGGCCGCAGCTCCGGCGCCGGGGTGTGGCGGCGGAAGCGGACGTGGGTGAGCAGTTCGGCGGGGTCGACGATGCCGCGGGTGTCCCGGCGGGGAGCGGAGTCGGACATGCTCCGATGCTAGGGGCTGTCTCATTCTCGCCCTGGCGTGTTTCTTCAAGACGGGGGTGGGCAGGCTGCTCTAGCGTCGCCCCCATGACGAACCAGGCCCCGCCCCGCATCGGCGATCTGCTCCGCAGTGCCGCCACCCGTGCCACGCCGCTGGTCAGGGACATCGACGACGCCTCGCTCGGTGCGCCCACGCCCTGTGCCGAGTACGACGTCCGCGCCCTGCTGAACCATCTCCTCGGCGTCGTCGTGCACTTCCAGGCGCTCGCCGCCAAGCAGGCCGCCGATCTCGACTCCACCAAGGACTGGCTCGCCGAGGCCGAATGGCGGGACCGCTTCGAGATCGAGGCCGGGAAGCTCGTCGAGGCCTGGTCGGCGCCCGGCGCCGAGGAGGGCACCACCGGGGGCATGGGGATGCCGGCGCGGGCCGTCGGATCCATGGTGCTGCTCGACCTGACCGTGCACGCCTGGGACCTGGCCCGTGCCACCGGGCGGAGCTTCGCACCCGACCCGGCCGTGGTCGAGGGGCTCGTCGAGGAGGTGGAGCGGATGGCGCCCATGGCCCGGAAGATGAGCGTCTTCGGGGAGGCCGTCGACCTGCCCGCCGACGCCACCCTCTTCGAGCGGCTGCTCGCGACGACGGGCCGCGATCCGCGCGCCTGGGAGGCCTGAGCGGTCTGAGAGGCCTGAGCGGTCTGAGAGGCCTGAGGGTTCTGCCGGCCTGAGGGTTCTGAAGGGACTGAGGGGCTTAAGGGGCCTGAGAGGCCTGAGGGGTCTGAGAACCGTCGGCCGCACGGACTCCCGGAGAGGCGCGGCTCGGCGCAGGCGGCCGGCCGAGGCCCGGGGAGCGCCGCCGCTCAGCGCAGGCGGCCCGCCGAGCCCAGGGAGAGCCGCGAGACGACCTGGCCGAAGGTGTGCTCCTCCGCGGGCGTCAGCTCTATCGACTCCTGCGGATGCCAGACCCGCTCCAGCGGAGTGCGCGCCCGGTCACGGCGGTCGCGGGCGCGGGCGCGCAGACCGAGCGACAGCCACACCACCGTCGAGACGGCGAGTAGGCCGAAGAGCGTGATCACACGGGGGTCGGAGAACTGGCCGGGCAAGGACATGACTCACTCCAGGGCGTGAGGGCCGCCCGTACGCTGCGCGCCCGGGCAGGTGGCGCGGGGGCACGAGGGCGTCGACGATTCCTCCTGCTTCCTCCCGACGTGTTCAGTTAACACCACCCTGGGGGACTTTCGGCAGGGGGTCCGGGACCTTGGTCCCGGACCGGGCGGGCCCCGGTGGCGCGCACGGCCGGCAGGCCCTCTTGTGCGGGCCGTGGAACCGCTCCAAGGTGACCGGAAGAGGCACATTCCGGCCGGGGAGGGAGCAGCCGTATGTCCGGGGCACAGGCATGGGGATTCACGGACGACAGGGGTACGGAGTTGGGGGCGGCACGGGTGCCGCGGAGGGTGATCGCGTACGTACGGGCCGGGGCCGCCCTGTGTGACCTGGGCGTGACGCCGGTCGCCGTGTACGGCTCCGGCCACGACGGCGAGGTCCTCGATCCGGCGAAGGAGGGCGGGCTGCGGGCGGCCGCGGTGACGTACCTCGGGCCGGGCCGGGTCCTGGACGAGGGACTGCTGCGCGAGCTCCGGCCGGACGTGATCGTCGACGTGACCTACGACGGGAAGAGCCCCTACGCGCTCGACGAGGCCGTCGCCGAACGGCTCGGGGTGCCGCTCGTCGCGCTCTCGGTCGGCAACGAGCTCACCCTGCCGGCGATCCTCGATCGCTTCGGCGCGCTGGCGGTGAGCCTGGGGGCCGCGCCGCGCGCCGAAACCCCCGCCGAGGGTTCCCCGGCCGAGCTCCGGGCCGCCGAGGACGCGCTCCGGGAGGTGGCCGCCCGGTCCGGGTTCGCCGTGCTCGCGCTCTCCGGGGCCGGGCCCGACCAGGTGCATCTGGCCCGGCCGCTCGCCTGGCCCGAGCTGGCGAGACTCGCCGAGCTGGGCGTCCGGCTCGTCGACCCGGGTCCCGGTCCCGGGGCGAACTGGCTCACCGGGGACTGGGACCGCGCCGCCGATCTCCGCCCCGACCTGGTCCTCTTCGACAGCCGGGCCCATGCCACGGCGCCGGACGAGGCCCTGTCCGGAGCCCGGTTCACACCCTGGAACCCGGAGACCCCGCCCAGCCCGGCCGCCTACGCGCGCTTCTTCCGAGCCCTGGCCGAGGCGCTCGCGGTCTGACTCGACGCAAGAGCCGCCCGCCGTCCGCCCGTCCGCCCGTTCGCCTGTCAGGCCGGTGTCGCCGTCAGGCCGGGGTCGCGGTGAGGCGGGTGCGGCGGAGGGAGTCGGCGAACTCCTCCGCGCGGGAGAGCTGGGCCCGCAGTTCGGCGACCCGCTCCGCGGCGGCCTGCTCGTAGCCGCGGACGCGGGCCACGAGCACGGCCCGCTCGTCCGGGTCGAGCTCGGTGTCCGTGCCCGCGCGCTCGGCGGCGAGCAGGTCCACGGCCGTGAGGAGTTCGCGCGTCTCGTCGAGGGTGAAACCGAGCGGCTTCATCCGGCGGACGACCATCAGCCGGGACACGTCCGCGTCCGTGTAGAGCGGGAAGCCGCCGGGCGAGGCCGCGGACGGGACGACCAGGCCGCTGTCCTCGTACTGCCGGATGGTGCGCAGGGACAGTTCGGTCCGTGCGGCGACCTCGCCGATCTGCATGGGCTCGCCGGCCATTCGTACTCCTCGCACGCCTCGTACTCCGCTCACGCGTCAGGGTCCTTCCTCGTACGGGGCTCCCACCGGGCGTACGGGGTCCCCACAGGGCGCGGCTTCCGCGCATTACATACCATTCGTCCTAACTTCAGCACTTATGAGAGCTGGAAGTGCGGCGAAACGCCTGCTCGTAGGTCGTCCGTTGGACAGCGGCCGGCTCGGGGAGACCCTGTTGCCGAAGCGGGTCGCCCTGCCGATCTTCTGCAGCGACCCGCTTTCCTCGGTCGCGTACGCCACCGAGGAGATCCTGCTGATCCTGGCCCTCGGCGGCCTCGCCGTGCTCCATCTGGCCTGGTACGCGGCGGTCGGCATCGTGATCCTGCTCCTGGTCGTCGTCGCCTCCTACCGGCAGACCTGTTACGCCTATCCGGGCGGCGGCGGGGCCTATGTCGTCTCCGCCGAGAACCTCGGGCAGACCGCCGCGCTCACCGCCGCCTCCGCGCTGCTCATCGACTACGTGATGACCGTCGCCGTCTCCGTCGTCTCCGGGGTCGCCGCGATCACCTCGGCCGTCCCCTCGCTCGACGGGCACGCGGTGGCCATGTCGGTGTTCTTCGTGGCCCTGCTCGCCTTGATGAACCTGCGCGGAGTACGCGAGTCGGGACGCTGGTTCGCCATCCCCACGTACGCCTTCGTCGCGGTCATCTACCTGATGTTCGCGGTGGCCGCCGTACGGATGGCGACCGGTTCGACGATCCGCGCCGAGTCCGCGGTCCTGCCCGTCCACGCGGTCTCCACCTACTCGGGGATCGCGCTCGTGCTGCTCGCCCTGCGTGCCTTCGCCTCCGGCTGCACCGCGCTGACCGGTGTCGAGGCCGTGAGCAACGGCGTACCGGCGTTCGCCAAGCCCAAGAGCCGCAACGCGGCGATGACGCTCGCGATCATGGGCGGGCTGTCCGTGACCATGTTCTTCGGGATCACCGTGCTCGCGATGGTCTACGAGGTCCATGTCGCCGAGGACCCCACCGAACTCGGACTCCCGCCCGGCACCCCGATGTCCACCGCGCTCGCGCAGATCGGACGGGCCACCTTCGGCGACTGGCACGTCCTCTTCTACGTGCTCCAGGCCGTCACCGCGGGCGTCCTGATCCTGGCGGCCAACACCGCCTTCAACGGCTTCCCGATGCTCGCCTCCGTGCTCGGCCGTGACCGCTACGCGCCGCGCCAGCTCTTCCACCGCGGCGACCGGCTCGTCTACTCCAACGGCATCGTCCTCCTCGCGCTCGCCGCGATCGTCCTCATCGTCGCCTTCGACGCGGAGCTGACCCGCCTCATCCAGCTCTACATCCTCGGCGTCTTCGTTTCCTTCACCCTTTCCCAGGCCGGGATGGTCAAGCACTGGCGGCGAGAACTCGCCACACCCGCCGGGCGCGCCGACCGTCACAACATCCACCGCCGGCTCACGATCAACGCCTTCGGCGCCTGTCTGACGGCGGTCGTCCTCGTCATCGTGCTCATCACCAAGTTCACCCACGGCGCCTGGCTCGTCGTCATCGCGATGCCGGTGCTCTTCGCCGGGATGAAAGGGGTGCGGCGGCACTACGACGCCGTCGCCGCCGAGGTCGCCGTCGACCCCCACGAGCGGCCCCACGCCCTCGCCGAGAACCACGTCCTCGTCCTGGTGGCCTCGGTCAACGCACCCAGCCTCCGGGCCCTGTCGTACGCGAAGACCCTGCGTCCCGCCTCGCTCACGGCCGTCACCGTCGCCGAGGACCCGGCGGAGGCGGAGGTGCTCCGCGCGACCTGGGCGGCCCGCGGCATCGACGTACCCCTGCGGGTGCTCAGCTCCCCGTACCGCTCGATCGTCCAGCCGATCCTGCGGCACGTCCGGGACGCGCCCGAGCGGACGGGGGACGCGGTGATCTCGGTGGTCATCCCCGAGTACGTGGTGGGGCACTGGTGGGAGCAGCCGCTGCACAACCAGAGCGCGCTGCGCCTCAAGACCCGGCTGCTGTTCATGAAGAACGTCGTCGTCATCGACGTGCCGTACCGGCTGGCCTCCGCTCGCGAGCTGGCCGCCGAGCGCGCGAGGGCGGCGAAGGCCGCGGAAGCGGCGCGAGACGCCGAGAAGCGGGCCTGACGCCCTACCGCGCCCCTGCCGCGCGAGACGCCGGGACGCGGGCCTGACGCCCTACCGCGTCCCTACGGCCACACCAGGCAGTACGGCTGGTGGCCCGCCTCGTGGAGGCGGACCGAGAAGTCCTGCCACTCGTGCAGCAGCTGGTAGACGTCGAACGCGTCGCGCGGGCCGCCGCGGTCGGGGACCGTGGACCAGATGAAGGCGGCGGCGCCGACCGATTCCTCGCCGATGGCGCGGAGCGGGTCGACGACGGTCATCGGCAGCTTCACCACCGCGTAGTCCGGGTGGAGGACCACCAGCTCCAGCGGCGGCACCTTGTTGAGGGGCATGCCCTGGATGCCGGTCAGGACCATGGCCGCTATGGTCTCCGGCTTGATCTTGGTGAACATGCCGCCCATGCCGAGCTCGTCGCCGCCGAGCTCCTCGGGGCGCATCGAGATCGGGACGCGCGCCGCCGTGGCGCCGTCGGGCGCGCCGAAGTACTTGTACGTCACCCCCAACCGGCCACTCCCGCTTCCGGTGACCGGTTCTCCCGGAGGGCCCGATGTCCCCGGGATGCCTGGAATGCCTGGAGTGCCCTGGGCTCCCGAGCTCGGGTCCTCGCTCCGCCGGCGCCGGTGCCTCCCCCGGCGGGCAGACTCCGGACCCAGATCGTCCGTCCCCTCGCCCGGTCCGCCACCGCGATGCATATCTCCACCCGACTGCTTTTTCTCGGCAACACGACCCCGCCGCGCAACCCGATCATCGTGTCAGTGACCTCCCCCGCGTTCGTACGGTGAAACACCTGTCCGCAAGAACGCCGTGGCCTCTGACACCATGGATTCCGTGAGTCATCCCTATGACGCCCCAGTTTCGCAGACGCGGAGGGCGAACGCCCCGGCGTAATACCCAGGATGTTCACACCGTCCCTCCGTTCCCGATGTCGTGCCCGAAGTCGTTCTCGCAGGTCAGGATCACAGTGCCGTATTCATACGAAGCCCCAGTCTCACAGACGCTTTTCGACCGCGCTTCCCTCGTGACGCCCGGCGGCGTGAACTCACCGGTGCGTGCCTTCCGGGCCGTGGGCGGAACGCCCCGGTTCATGGTGTCCGGTTCCGGTCCCTACCTCACCGACGCCGACGGTCGTGAGTACGTCGACCTGGTGTGCTCGTGGGGTCCGATGATCCTCGGCCACGCGCACCCCGAGGTCACCGCCGCGGTGCAGCAGGCCGTCGTCCGCGGCACCTCCTTCGGCACGCCGGGCGAGGGCGAGGTCGCGCTCGCCGAGGAGATCGTGGCGCGCGTCGAGCCCGTCGAGCAGGTGCGGCTCGTCTCCTCCGGCACCGAGGCGACGATGTCCGCGATCCGGCTCGCCCGCGGTTTCACCGGGCGTGCCAAGGTCGTGAAGTTCGCGGGCTGCTACCACGGCCACGTGGACGCGCTGCTCGCTGCGGCCGGTTCCGGCGTCGCCACCCTGGGCCTTCCCGACACGCCCGGCGTGACCGGCGCCCAGGCCGGGGACACGATCGTGCTCCCCTACAACGACCTGGAGGCCGTACGGGCCGCGTTCGCCGCGCACCCGGGCGAGATCGCCTGTGTCATCACCGAGGCCTCGCCCGGCAACATGGGCGTCGTGCCGCCGGCCGCCGGCTTCAACCAGGGCCTGGCGGACCTGTGCGGGGAGAACGGCGCGCTGTACATCTCCGACGAGGTGATGACCGGTTTCCGTACGTCGAAGGCGGGCTGGTACGGCGTCGACGGCGTCAAGGCCGACCTGCTGACCTTCGGCAAGGTCATGGGCGGTGGCTTCCCGGCCGCCGCGTTCGGTGGCCGCGCCGACGTCATGGGTCACCTCGCCCCGGCCGGGCCGGTCTACCAGGCGGGCACCCTCTCCGGTAACCCGATCGCGACCGCCGCCGGGCTCGCGCAGTTGCGGCTGCTCGACGACGCGGCGTACGCCAAGGTGAACGCGGTCTCGAAGGAGATCCAGGGCCTGGTCACCGGCGCGCTCGCGAAGGAGGGCGTGGCGCACCGGCTGCAGACCGCGTCCAACATGTTCTCGGTCTTCTTCGCCGCGGACGAGGTGCGCAACTACGACGAGGCGAAGCAGCAGGAGGCCTTCCGCTTCAACGCCTTCTTCCACTCGATGCTGGCCGACGGCGTCTACCTGCCGCCGTCCGCGTTCGAGTCCTGGTTCGTCTCGGCCTCCCACGACGAGCGGGCGATCGAGCGGATCGCCGCCGCCCTGCCGGCCGCCGCCCGCGCCGCCGCGGAGGCGACGGCATGAGCGACGTGACGAGCTCCCCGAAGAGCGACCAGGACATCACCGTCGTCCATCTGATGCGGCACGGTGAGGTGCACAACCCCGACGGTGTCCTCTACGGGCGTCGCCCCGGCTACCACCTCTCCGAGCTGGGCCGGCAGATGGCGGACCGGGTCGCCGAGCACCTGGCCGACCGGGACATCACGTACGTCGTCGCCTCCCCGCTGGAGCGGGCGCAGGAGACGGCCACGCCGGTCGCCAAGTCGCACGGTCTGGATCTGGCGAGCGACGAGCGGCTCATCGAGGCGGCGAACGTCTTCGAGGGCAAGACCTTCGGCGTCGGTGACGGGGCGCTGCGCAAGCCGGCGAACTGGAAGCACCTGACGAATCCGTTCCAGCCGTCCTGGGGCGAGCCGTACGTCGAGCAGGTCGTCCGCATGATGGGCGCGCTCGACGCGGCGAAGGACGCGGCCCGCGGGCACGAGGCGGTCCTGGTCAGCCATCAGCTGCCGATCTGGATCGTCCGCAGCTTCGTGGAGAAGCGCCGGCTGTGGCACGACCCGCGGCGGCGGCAGTGCACGCTCGCCTCGCTGACCTCGTTCACGTACAAGGGCGACAAGATCGTCTCGGTCGGGTACAGCGAGCCGGCCCGGGACCTCGTCCCGGCGCATCTTCTTGCCGGTGCGAAGCCGGTGAAGGGGAAGTCGAAGGCCTTCGGGGCGTAGTTCTTCCGGGTTCTTCCGGGGCGAGGTGTAGTCCTTCGGTGAAGGAGTACGGCCCCGCTGGACAGCGCGGGAGCGCACGGTCCACAGTGCAGGGCGGTCAGGTGGTGTTCATGCCAACCTGACCGCCCTGAAATTTTTGTGCGAATTCCCGGAACCTCCGTGTTCCTCCCGGCATCTCACTCATTGTCGGTTTGGATGACGTTCAGTTCATACGTCAGCGCGAATGGGGATGTCATGCGCGGGATCAGCGGGATCAGTCGAAGGGGGCTGCTCGGGGCAGGCGTTGGCGCCGCGGCGGCGATGGGAATCGCCGCGTGCAGCACCGGCAACCAGGACAAGCCGGGGCGTTCCGGACCGGGCAAGGGGGGTGACGTCTCGGCGGACCCGAGCACGGCCACCCCGACCAAGGACGACGTCCGTCTCATCGGTGACGGTTCCACCGCCGACACCGGGAAGCAGCCGCACCAGCCCGACGCCCCCGTCCCGCTCGAACCCGGCCAGACCCCGCCCCAGTTCGTGATCTTCTCCTGGGACGGCGCCGGAGAGGTCGGCAACGGCCTCTTCCCGCGCTTCCTCGAACTCGCCAAGAACCACGACGCGGCGATGACCTTCTTCCTCTCCGGGATCTACGTCCTCCCCGAGTCGAAGAAGAACCTCTACCGCCCGCCGAACAACCGCGTCGGCGCCTCGGACATCGGCTACCTCACCGACGACCACATCAAGGACACGCTGAAGTACGTCCGGCAGGCCTGGCTCGAAGGCCACGAGATCGGCACCCACTTCAACGGGCACTTCTGCGGCGGCTCCGGCTCCGTCGGCAACTGGACCCCGGCCCAGTGGCAGAGCGAGATCGACCAGGCCATGAAGTTCGTCACCGAGTGGAAGACGAACAGCGGCTGGACCGACCTCGACCCGCTGCCCTTCGACTACTCCAAGGAGCTCGTCGGCGGCCGTACCCCCTGCCTCCTCGGCCAGGACAACCTGCTGCCCACCGCCAAGCGGCTCAACTGGCGTTACGACGCCAGCTCGCCCGGCGGCCGGCAGATGTGGCCCACCAAGCGCCAGGGCATCTGGGACCTCCCGCTGCAGGCCGTGCCCTTCCCCGGGCACTCCTTCGAGGTCCTGTCGATGGACTACAACATGCTCGCCAACCAGTCGAAGAACACGACGAAGGGCATGCCCTCGCGCTATCCGGGCTGGCGCAAGCAGGCGACCGAAGCCCTTCTCGGCGGCTTCACGCGCGCGTACGAGTCGAATCGCGCGCCTTTCTTCATCGGCAACCACTTCGAGCAGTGGAACGGCGGCATCTACATGGACGCCGTCGAGGACGCGCTCAAGGGCATGGCCGGAAAGAAGGACGTCCGGCTCGTCTCCTTCAAGCAGTTCGTCGACTGGCTCGACGTCCAGGACCCGAAGATCCTCCAGCGGCTGCGCTCGCTGGAAGTGGGACAGAAGCCGACCGGCGGCTGGAACACTTTCCTCAAGCCCGCGTCGTCGACCCCCTCGTCCACCCCGTCCGCTTAGGCGATCTTGACAAGGGGCTTTACGGGCACGTAGGGGGGTGCCCAAGATCCCCCAAACGCCCATGCGAAACTTTTCACATGAGCCTTAGCCGTGCCCCTCGACGCACCCTGCTCGCCGTCGGAGTGCTGTCCGCCGCCCTCACGCTCTCGGCCTGCGGCGGCGACAGCAACGGCAAGTCCGGCGGCGGTGGCAACACCAACTTCGTGACCAACACGGGTGGTATCTCCACCGCGGCCAAGGGCGAGCGCGCCTCCACCGGAAAGCTGGCGGGCGAGACCCTCGACGGCAAGCAGCTCGACGTCGCCGACCTCAAGGGCAACGTCGTCGTCCTCAACGTGTGGGGCTCCTGGTGCGCCCCCTGCCGCGCCGAGGCCCCGCACTTCGCGAAGGTCGCCAAGGACCTCCAGGGCAAGGGCGTCGAGTTCGTCGGCCTCAACACCCGCGACCCCAACAAGCAGCCCGCCCTCGCCTTCGAAGAGGACTACGGGGTCGACTACCCCAGCCTCTACGACCCGCAGGGCAGGCTCATCCTCTTCGGCTTCCCCAAGGGCACGCTCTCCCCGCAGTCCATCCCCTCCACCGTCGTCCTCGACAAGGAGGGGAAGATCGCCGCACGCTCGCTCATGGCGCTCAACGAGGAGAAGCTCCGTTCGATGATCGAGCCTCTCCTCAAGGAGAAGTAGGCCCGTGGACGAGACGATCACCAGCGGAGCCCTGCTGCTCGCCGTGCCCGTCGCGGTCCTCGGCGGCCTGGTCTCCTTCTTCTCGCCGTGCGTGCTCCCGCTGGTCCCCGGCTACCTGTCGTACGTGACCGGGGTCACCGGCACCGACCTCGGCGAGAGCCGCCGAGGCCGGATGACCGCCGGCGCCCTGCTCTTCGTCCTCGGCTTCAGCGCCGTGTTCGTCTCCGGCGGTGCCCTCTTCGGCTACTTCGGGACGTACCTCCAGGCGTACAGCGACACGCTCAACATGATTCTCGGCGTCCTGATGGTCCTCATGGGCGTGTTCTTCCTCGGCCTGATGCCCTGGTTCACCCAGCGCGAGTTCCGCTTCCACAAGAAGCCCGTCGCCGGTCTGGTCGGCGCGCCGATCCTCGGCGCGCTCTTCGGCATCGGCTGGGCCCCGTGCATCGGCCCGACGCTCGCCTCGGTCAACGCCCTCGCCCTGGAGCAGGCCAGCGCGGGCCGCGGCGCGATACTCGCCTTCGCCTACTGCCTCGGCCTCGGCGTACCTTTCGTGCTCGCCGCCGTCGCCTTCCGCAAGGCGCTCGGCGCGTTCGGATGGGTCAAGAAGCACTACGTGTGGGTGATGCGGATCGGCGGCGGCATGATGATCGTCACCGGCGTCCTGCTCCTCACGGGCGCGTGGGACAACATGGTCGCCACGATGCAGGGCTGGTCCAGCGGTTTCACGGTGGGGATCTGAGTTCCATGAGCAAGACCGATACGACGGAGACCGAGCGCCACGCCGACGAAGCGGCCGGCGCCCAGCTCTCCACCGCACCCGTCGAGGACCGGAGCGAGCCCGTCATCGGCGGCCCCACCCTCGGGGTCGTCGGCTGGGTCCGCTGGTTCTGGCGGCAGCTGACCTCCATGCGGGTCGCGCTGATCCTGCTCTTCATGCTCTCCCTCGGCGCGGTCCCCGGCTCCCTCATCCCGCAGACCAGCGCGGACGAGCTGAAGGTGCAGGCCTTCAAGGACGCCCACGAGACGCTCACGCCGCTCTACGAGAAGCTCCAGTTCTTCGACGTCTACAGCTCGGTGTGGTTCTCCGCGATCTACATGCTGCTGTTCGTCTCCCTCATCGGCTGCATCGTCCCCCGCAGCTGGCAGTTCGTCGGTCAGCTCCGCAGCCGCCCGCCGGGCGCGCCCAAGCGCCTCGACCGGCTCCCCGCGTACACCACCTGGCGCACCGAGGCCGAGCCCGAGCAGGTCCGCGAGGCCGCGCTCACCCTGCTCAAGGGACGCCGCTTCCGCGCCCACACGGTCGGCGGCGCGATCGCCGCCGAGAAGGGCTATCTGCGCGAGGCCGGGAACCTGGCCTTCCACGTCGCCCTCATCGTCATGCTCGTCGCCTTCGCCTGGGGCCAGCTCTTCAAGTCCGAGGGCGGGAAGCTGATCGTCGAGGGCGACGGCTTCTCCAACACGCTCACGCAGTACGACGACTTCAAGTCCGGCTCCCAGTTCGGCATCGACGAGCTGGAACCGTTCAGCTTCAAGCTCGACGCCTTCAACGGCACGTACGAGAAGAACGGCCCCCAGCGTGGCACCCCCCGCACCTTCGAGGCGAAGGTCTCCTACTCCCAGGGCGGCGCCGACAAGAAGGCGGTCATCCGGGTCAACGAGCCGCTGAAGGTCGGCGACTCCAAGGTCTATCTGATCGCCCACGGCTACGCGCCCGTCGTCACCGTCAAGGACGGCCGCGGCAGGACCGTCTTCCACGGCGCCGTACCGCTGCTGCCCATCGACAACAACATCACCTCCACCGGCGCCATCAAGGTGATGGACGGCTACCGCGACAAGAACGACAAGAAGGAGCAGCTGGGCTTCCAGGCCTTCTTCGTGCCGACGTTCGCGGGCTCCGGCAAGGGCACGATGTTCTCCCAGTTCCCGGCGCTCGACTTCCCCGTCATGGCGCTCACCGGCTTCCACGGCGACCTGCGGGTCAACTCGGGGCTGCCGCAGAACGTGTACCAGCTCGACAAGTCCAAGATGGAGCAGTTCAAGGACGCGTCCGGCAACAAGCTCGCCGAGCGGCTGCTGCCCGGCGAGTCCATGACGCTCCCCGGCGGCGCCGGCTCGATCACCTTCGAGAAGGACATCAAGGAGTGGGCGAGCTTCCAGGTCTCGCAGCAGCCCGGCAACGGGCTCGCCCTCGCGGGCGCGATCGCCGCGATCGCGGGTCTGACCGGTTCGCTCTTCATCCAGCGGCGCCGGGTCTGGGTCCGGGCCGTGCGCGGTGAGGACGGCGTGACCGTCGTCGAGATGGCGGGCCTGGGACGCAGCGAGTCCGCGAAGCTCCCCGAGGAGCTGGGCGACCTCGCGGTCGCGCTCACGGCGGACGCGCCCCCGGCGCCCGACGCCGATCCTGAGGCCGTACCCCGGGACGTACGCGACGACGTGCGGTCCGGAGCTGTGAAGCAAGCCGATCCGGAAGACGTACCGGAACCCGCGGAAGAACCCGCAGAAGACCCTGCCCCTTCTGGAGAGGCCGACAAGTGATCCTCGCCGCCACGACCAACGAGAGCCTGGCGCGGATGAGCGACCTGCTCATCTACTCCTCGATGGCCGTCTACACCCTGGCCTTCTTCGCCCACATCGCCGAGTGGGTGCTGGGCAGCCGCAGCAAGGTCGGCCGTACCGCCGCCGCGCTCACCTCGCGGTCCTCGGCGGCCACGTCCGCCGTGACCGTCCAGGTCAAGCAGGCGGGCGGGGGCACCGCCGTCCTGGAGAAGCCGAAGGTCGTCACCCGGTCCGCGGCCGGCACCCGTGACGTACCGGACGGTCCCGGTGCCGCCGGTGGCACCGTCAAGGGCGATCTGTACGGCCGGATCGCCGTCTCGCTCACCGTCCTCGCCTTCCTGGTCGAGGCCTCGGGCGTGGTCACCCGGGCGCTCTCCGTGCAGCGGGCCCCCTGGGGCAACATGTACGAGTTCTCCACCACCTTCTCGACGGTGGCGGTCGGCGCGTACCTTGGCTTCCTCGTCGCCAAGAAGAACGTGCGCTGGCTCGGCCTCCCGCTGGTCACCACGGTCCTGCTCGACCTGGGCATGGCCACCACCTGGCTGAAGACCCCGAGCGACCAGCTGGTCCCCGCGCTCGACTCGTACTGGCTGTGGATCCACGTCTCCACCGCGATCTTCTGTGGCGCGGTCTTCTACCTGGGCGCCACCGCCACCCTGCTGTACCTCTTCCGCGACTCGTACGAGAACAAGCTCGCGACCGGCGGGAACCCGGGCGCCTTCGCCCGCTCCGTCATGGAGCGGCTGCCCTCGGCGGCCTCGCTCGACAAGTTCTCGTACCGGGTCAACGCGGCCGTCTTCCCGCTGTGGACCTTCACGATCATCGCGGGCGCGATCTGGGCCGGCGACGCGTGGGGCCGCTACTGGGGCTGGGACGCCAAGGAGGTCTGGTCCTTCATCACCTGGGTCGGTTACGCCGCGTACCTGCACGCGCGCGCGACGGCCGGCTGGAAGGGGCGGAAGGCCGCGTACATCGCGCTCATCGCCTTCGCCTGCTTCTTGTTCAACTACTACGGCGTCAACATCTTCGTCACCAGCAAGCACTCGTACGCCGGCGTCTGAGCTCGCGGGTGACGGGCCCCGGGGCCACGCTTGAGGTATGAGCGAGATACCCCGGGGCAGGTGCGAGGCCCACGACGGCGACACGCACCTGCTGCGGTTCGCCGTCGAGCTGTCCCACCCGCCGGCGGCGGTCTGGGAGGCCGTCTCCACCCCCGGGGGCCTGGCGGGCTGGCTGTGCGCGGCGGACCCGCTGGAACCCCGGCTCGGCGGCCGGGTCACCCTCCGCTGGCTGAACGGCGACACGGTGGTCTCGGGGCAGGTGACCGCCTGGGATCCCGGGTACGTGGCCGAGTACACGGTCGATCCGACGCACGGACGCATCCGGTTCCATCTGGAACCGGGGGCGCCCGGGGGCGGCGGGTCGACCGTGCTGCGTTTCACGAACGAGTTGCGGGCGGGGCGGGAGTACCGGCTGGACCGTCTTGCCGGGTGGCACGATCACTTCGAGCTGCTGGCCGACGCGCTCGACGGTGACCGGACGGACTGGGCCGCGTGGTCGTCCGAGCGGTGGCAGCAGCTGCGGGCGCTGTACGAGCGGGACGAAGCGCCCTGGCCCAAGTGGGTGCCGTAGGCCCGATTAGCCCTTCTTCGGCGGCAGGCAGGACGTCGTCGGTGGGTGGATCTCCGGCCAGGCGATCTGGACGAAGCGCTGGGTGCCGTCCTGGGCGAGTTCCACGATCGGGACCGCCTTGTTGTACGGGTTGCCGTAGTTGTCCAGGCAGATCCAGCCGCTCGCGCCCTGGACCCGGAGCGAGCCCTTGACCTGCGGCCACTGGGTGACCACGTCCGCGAGCTCCGGGTACTGCGAGCCCTGCGGGGTGGCCTGGCGGATCGCGTGGACCGCGAGCGCCATCGCGTCGTACGCCACGATCGCCTGGCCGTCGGTGAGCGGCACCGGCTCCTTCGAGGCGCGGGCGATGTCCGTCACGAAGGTCGAGTACGCCACCACCGAACCGCCGGTCGACGGGACCGGCCGCCCCTTCGCCGGCTTCCAGGCGTCCGGGTGGGCGAGCGCGGCGTACCGCACGGTCAGCTTCGCCTTCAGCGCGTTCCGGTCGAGCTTCTCGTCCGCGCCCAGGTACGAGCCCTCGTCGCCGGTCAGGATCGTGAAGGAGCGCTCGACGCAGCCGCGGGCGCCGAGCGCGTTGATGAACTGGCGCAGCTGGGTGTGGCGGCCGGCGAAGAAGACCGTCTCGGCGCGGGTGTCGCAGATCAGATGGGTGATCTGGCGGAAGGTGTTGGCGGTGGTGCCCTCGTCGGTGGGGTCGGCGGGCGAGGTGAAGAGCTGCGGCTCGTGGGGCGCGCCCTTCAGCGACGCGGCGAAGGCGGCCTTGAGGGTGTCGGTGTAGTGGTCGCCGCTGCGGGTGTCCTGGACGAGGAGCGCCTTGGCGGCGTCGACGCGGCCGAAGTTCGCCAGGGCCTTGGCCTCGTCGTTGTTGGTGGGGGAGACGCGTGCGAGGCCGGGATAGCGGTTGTGTCCGGGGCCCGGGCCGTTGGCGATGTCGTCGGCGGTGATGGTGGTGCCGACGACGGCGATCCCGGCGCCGGTGAGGGCGGTCACCGACTCGCGCATCTCGGTGGAGGAGGTGGCGACGCCGGAGACGGCCCGCAGCCGGTCGGGGGCGCCGGTCATATTGATGAGCCGGTCGACGGTGCCGCGCCAGTGGGCGTTGCCCTTGCCGGTGTTGGCGAGGACGAGGCGGATCTTCGGGGTCTCGCTGTTGGACTCGTGGTTGGCCCGGTACTGGTAGGCGTACGCGCCCTGGACCTCGTGCAGCACCTTGACCCGCATGCCGCTGTCGGTGGAGGTCAGCGGCAGGAGGACGGCGACGGTGGCGTACTCGTCGGCCTTGAGGGTGGCGTTCTCGGCGCCGATGGCCCGGGCGACCTCGGCGAGTTCGGGTATGCCGAAGGCGTGGCCGTCGCCGTTGACGCCGACGCACTCGCCGCTGCCCTCCGGTCTCTCGACGCCCGCGGCGCAGGAACGGTCCTCCGGGGTGGTGAGCCGGGCGATGCCGTAGCCGCCCAGGCCGATGACGACGGCGGCGGTGACGAGGGTCGCGACGAGCTTCTGGCGGGGGGTGCGGACGCGGCGCCGCAGCCGGTCGAGCGGTCGGCCGATGCGTGGGTCGGTCGGGCGGTCGGGCATGCCTCAGACTCCGTCCTCGCGGCCCGGCGGCAGCGACAGCTCCCGCCAGGCACGGATGTCGCGCGGCCAGTGGGTGGCCGCGTCCCAGAGTGAACCGCTGCCCGTCAGATGACGGCCGGAGAGCCGGCGCAACTCGTGCGCGAGGCGGTCCGCCACCTCGTCGTCGGGCAGTGCGAGCGGATCGGTGAGCAGCCATACGGCGTGCAGCAACCGCCGTACGGACAGGTGGAGTTCGATGGTGTCGGCGTCCAGTCCCGGCGGGAGGTCTCCGGTCGGTCCCTGGCCGAGGGCGACCGCCCGGCGCGGGTCGGGGCCGGTCCGGTCGCGCTCGCGGGGGTACGGGGCGGCGCCGATGAACCGCAGCCGCCCGAGCCAGCCGAGGACGTCCTGCTCCGGGAAGGTGACCCGCAGCTGGGTGACGGCCTCTTCGGTGCGGCCGAGGGCCAGGTCGTGATGGAGCCGGTACGGGCCCGGCTCGGGGCCGTAGTGCCGGTGCAGGGTCTCGTGGACGGCGCGCCAGGCCGCGTACCGGGGGTGATCGCCGTCCTCGAAGCGGAGGCGGTGCAGGAGCAGGGCGCGGAGCAGCGGGTCGCCGACGAAGTGCCGGGGGCTCTCGACCCAGTCCTCGGAGCGCAGTTGGTCGCGGACGCGCAGCGCCACGTCCCCGTCGAGGGACTCGCCCTGGAGCCGGGCGTGGGCGAGCATCCGGGCGGACTCCTCGTCGTGGGCGGCGGCGAGCACGGTGTACGGGCCGGGCCGCCGCACCGGGAGGAGTTCGGCGAGGAGGGTGGGGGCGACGGGCACCGGTGGGGCGTCCTCGCGCAGTTCGACCATCAGGTCGAGCAGTCCGCCCGGGGTGAGGCCGGCCCGCAGGTGCTCCGGGGCCTCTCCGGCGGCGCGGCCGAGGAGGGCCACGCCGAGGGGGCGTCCACCGGTCAACCGGTGCACGGCGCGGGCGAGTTCGGTGGGCGTGCGGCCTGAGGAGTCGTGGTGGTCGAAGGCGGAGCGGGTCTGCGACGGGGAGAGCGGCGTGAGCTCCACGGCGAGGATGCCGGAGCCCACCCGGGCGTCGCGCGGGCCGGGCGCCCGGTGCGAGGTTTCCGGCAGCCGGGTGCGGGTGGCGTGCCGCAGCCCCTCGTGTTCCCGGACCCGGGAGGTGGCGAGGACGACGACCCGGTCGCGGCGGCCCTCGGCGCGGGCGCGCAGCATCGGTTCGACGAGCTGCCGGCCGAGCGGTTCGTGGGCGTTGTCGAGGAGGACGAGCGGGCGGCCGATGCGGCCGCCGCGCCGGATCCCGACGTACGGGTGGAGCAGGTCCTCGGTGAGGGCGCCGACGAGGAAGCCCTCGGCCTCGGCGCGGCGCCGGCCGCCCTGCTCGAAGTCGATCGCGAGCTGCTGGAGACCGGCCTTGCCGCGTCCGCCCGCGTTGCGATAGGCGCCGTACCAGCTCTCCGAGGTGCGCTGGAGGCGGCCGAAGACCTCCTCCAGGACGGTCTCCACGGTGGCCTCGGCCAGCAGTCCGGCGAGCGGCACGGTGGCCTCGGCGAAGGTGGCGGCCAGCTTGGCGAGGACCTTGCCGACCCAGTGGGTGGCGGCGCCCCTGGTCGGGTCGACGGTGGCGAGCAGCGGTCCGAGCCGCTGGAGGTCGCGCCGGGCGCGCTCGTCGTCCTCGTGCGACCAGCCGAGCGAGGCGACCGCGACGAGCCCGAGCGAGACCCGGGGGAACTTCACCGGCCGCGCGCCGAGCACCTTCGGCGACAGCTGTACGGCGAGCTCGGCGAGGGCCCCGGTGAGCGGGGTCCAGCCGGGGCCGTGGTCGGCGGGCGGCTCGATGTGCGCGCAGTCGAGGAGCGCGAGCGGCGTGTACCCCTTGTAGCGGTTGCGGACCTCCTTGAGCAGGGCGGTCTTCCCCGTGCCGCGCCCGCCGGTGAAGACGGTGACCGGCGGATCGTCACCGTGCTCGAACGGCACCCGCGAGGCGCCGTGCTTCGTCAGGCCGCTGAGGCGCGCGACCAGTCCGGCATCGTGCAAGGCCGCCTCGCGGCCGTACAACTCCCTGTCCACGACCCGCCACCCCCGTTGCCCCCGTTACCCCCGTCACATCCAACTCCAGGATATCGACGGCATGTTGGGAAAGCGGTGCGCTTTTCGACTCTGCTTTCGAGTCGTTGCGAAGGTGTGTCTTGTGCGGCCGTCCTGTGACGGAGTGCCTGGTGGCGGTGGTGTCAGTCCGTGGCGATCGCGTCGAGCTGGGCCCGCAGGTAGCCGTGCGACTCGATGCCGTGGATCGTCGTCCCGGGCGTGCACTCGTAGAAGTACACGAGCGACATCAGCTCCTCCGTGGGGACGTCGGCCGGCGGCGGCAGCACCCGGTGTCGGCCCGAATGCCACCGTCCATCGGTCCAACCCGCCATCAGGTCACCGATGTTGACGGTGAAGGCCGCCGGATCGTGCGGGGCGTCACGCCAGCCGTCGGCGTCGGTGAAGACCTGCAGCCCGCCCTTGCCCGCCTGCCGGTCGAGGACGGTCACCGTGCCGAAGTCGGTGTGCGGGCCGATCCGGAACTGGCCCGGCTCCGGCTCGCCCGTCCGCTCCCGCCCCGGGTACCAGTTGATGTTGAAGCCGAAGGTGGGGTGCCCGGTGTGCCGGGTGAAGAAGTCCCGCTCCTCGCCGAGGGCCACGCCGAGCAGGTCCAGGACCCGGTCCGAGAGCGTCTTCATCTGCGCCAGATACGTCTCCACCAGCGGCTTCAGCTCGGGGACCTCGGCCGGCCAGGTGTTCGGCAGGAACCATTCGGCGTCCACGGCCGGGTCCCCGGTCGGCTCGTCCGCCGCGAAGGACAGCGACTCCTTCAGATCGGGCGGGGTCGCCGTGCCCTCCGCGTACCCGTTGGCCTCCGCGCCGGGCCCGAGCCAGCCCCGGCCGCCGACCCGCACGGCGTACGGCTCCTTGACGGCCCCCGGAAGGTGGAAGAAGCGGCGCGCCACCGACCGGATCTCGGCCCGGAGCCCCGGGTCCACCCCGTGCCCGGTCACCAGCAGGAAGCCGGCCTCGCGGAGGGCGCGGTCGACGGCGGGGAGCTGCGGGGCCGTGTCGCGGGCCAGATCGATCGTGGGGAGGTCCGCCTCGCGCGAGGGTCCTTCATTCATCACCGATGTCCTCGTTCCAGAGAGCCGGCTGTCCGGCGATGAACTCCCGCATCAGCGCGGCGCATTCGGGATCGTCGAGGACGATGACCTCGACCCCGTGCTCGGCGAGCCAGTCGTGCCCGCCGTGGAAGGTCTCCGCCTCCCCGACGACCACCCGCGAGATCCCGAACTGCCGGACGAGACCGGAGCAGTACCAGCAGGGGGAGAGGGTCGTCACCATGGTCGTACCCCGGTACGAGCGCTGCCGGCCGGCCGCCCGGAAGGCGGCGGTCTCCGCGTGCGTCGAGGGGTCCCCGTCCTGTACGCGCCGGTTGCGGCCGCGCCCGAGCAGCGCGCCGTCCGCCCCGTACAGTGCGGCCCCGATGGGGATCCCGCCCTCTTCCCGTCCCGCCCGGGCCTCGGCGAGGGCGGTGGCGAGCCACCGGTGGGCTTGTTCCTGGTCCATGCGGGGACTCTTCCCCGCTGGACCGTCGACCTCACGCCTCCGGTGGAGGGCTGCTCTTTCCGGCGGTGGGGGTGACGTAAGAGCCCTTGCCGGGCACGGTGATGATCAGGCCGCGCTCGCGCAGTTCACGCATGGCCCGGCGGGCGGTGAGTACGGCGATGCCGTGCTCCTCGGAGAGACGTCCCGGCGTCGGGATCATCCGGTCAGGGGCGAACTCCCCGGACGCGATCTTCGCTGCGATCACGTCGGCCAGCTGCATGTACAGCGGGCGTCCCGACTGCGGATCAAGGCTCATACCTCCAGGCTAGATAGTCATACAAAGACACGTTTGGCTGACTCTAGCTGCAGAGTGATGTAGCACTGTGCATCACGCACTACGTTGGGCGCGAACGGAAGACCCCGGCGACCGTCCTACCGGCCCCGGGGCATGGCCACCAACTACCAACGGAGTTGATGACGTGCGGAACCCTATCGCGCGCGTACTGGGCCGGGCCTGGATCCCGCTCCTCCTCTGGCTGCTCATGCTGACCCTGCCGCCCACCGGCCGGCACCGGCCCCGGCCGGTCGCCCACCGCTCACCCCGGCGGCCCCGCCGCGCCGCGACCCCCGCGCCGCGCCATCGCGTCCCGACCCGGCGATCCCCGTACGCCAGGGAGCAGGCGTTGCTCCTCGACGGTGCTCGGTCGCCCTTGGAACGGCCCTACCTCGCGGCGGCCTCGGCGCGGGCCGAGCAGCGACGGCGACGGCGGGCGTTGTGGTTCGCGACGGTCGGGGTCGATGTCGACCAGCGGAACATCCACACCGGGGGTGCCCGATGAGCCGGTGTGGGGCGAGGCGGTCGGTGTTCGCCGTGGCGGACGTGGTGCGGCCGGTCTGGGGCGGTTCGGTCTGCGTGCTCGCCGTGGGGCACGACGGCCACCACCGTGACCGGGCCGGTGACGGCTGGTGGGTGACGCCGGAGATCGCCGACGCGGTGAGCGTGTCCGTACTGGCCCACGCCCTTACGACGCCGCCCGAGCCGGAGTTCACGTCACCGCGCTGCCTTGTCGGCCGCCACGACCACTGCCGCGACCACGTTCCCCGAGACAGCGGTGTGGAAGGGGTCCGCTATCTCGTGTGCGGGTGCCTCTGCCATCCGGCGCCCCTCTCCGGGGGGCACGTCGGGCCCTGACGCTCGCGGGTCCCCCGGTCGCTGCCGCCGATCGGCTGAGGACCGGGGGTCCACCGGCCAGGTGCGCGGAGGACCCGTGGCCGGTGGATCTAGGTTGCGGGGTGCTCCGCCGTTCCGCGGGGCCGTCGTCCTACCGAGAGGTCTTCCATGCGTTCCCTGCTGACCGCCCTCGCCACCGGTGTCCTCGTCCTCGGCGCCGCCGGTGTCGCGAGCGCCGACGTCTACGTCGACTTCGAGCCGGAGGCCTCGCACACCATCGTGTTCGGCGACTGGCTCCAGTTCGCCCACGACGACGTCTTCAACGCCGGTCACGACAACACCGTCGGCTCCGACAACTGACGTCTCCCGCTCCGCTGCCTGCCGCGTCACCGCGCGGGTAGCGGCCCGGAGGGGTCATCGGCTCAGCCGATCGCCCCCATCGGGAGGTCTCCCCACTGGCTCGTGGACCCGGATCCGGGGCGCTCGTAGCGTCGTCCCCATGAGAAACGAGACCAGGGGAACCATCGAACTCACCCTCGCCATGGTGCTTTCCGGCACGCTCGGCGTCTTCGTCGTCGAGTCCGGTGCCTCGCCCTTCGAGGTGGTGTTCTTCCGGTGCCTCTTCGGGGCGCTCGCGCTCGGGGTGTACAGCCTGCTGCGGGGGTTCTTCACCGGGCACGGGTTCACCGGCAGGAAGCTGGGGCTCGCCGCGCTCGGTGGGCTGTTCATCGTCTTCAACTGGGTCTTCCTGTTCGAGGCCTATGAAGCCGCCTCGATCTCCCTCGCCACCGTCGTCTATCACACGCAGCCGTTCTTCCTGGTGCTGCTCGGGGCGGTCTTCATGAGGGAGCGGATCTCCGCCGGGAAGCTGGGGTGGCTCGGGCTCGCCTTCGTCGGGCTCGTGCTCGTCTCCGGGGTGCGGCCGGGGGACACCGGCTCCCTCAAGGGGCTCGGGTTCGCGCTCGCCGCCGCCGTGCTCTACGCCCTCGCCACCTTCGTCACCAAGCGGATCACCGGTGTGCGGCCCCATCTGATCGCCCTCGTGCAGGTGGTCGTCGGGCTTCCCCTGCTGCTGCCGTTCGTCGACTTCGGCGCCACCGCCTCACTCGGCTCCGGGTGGCTCTGGCTCCTCGGTCTCGGGCTCATCCACACCGGGCTGATGTACGTCCTCATGTACTCCGCCTACGCCAAGCTGCCCACCGCCAAGATCGCCGTGCTCGCCTTCACCTACCCGGCCGTCGCGATGGGCGTCGACTGGGCCGTGTACGGGCATCACATCGGGCTCGTCCAGGCGCTCGGCGTTCCGCTGATCGTGCTGGCCAGCCTCAAGGTCACCCTCGCTGCTCGGACACCAGTCGCCGCGCCTGCTCCACGAACAGCCGGACATGAGCCGGAAGCTGCTTCCCCCGTCGCCACGCGAGCTGCGTGAAGAGGGTGAACGGGGCCTCCCAGTCCAGGGGGAGCAAGGTCCCCGATGCCAGTTCCTCGGCCACCGCGACCTGGGGGAGGAGCGCCACCCCCAGGCCGGCGGCCACGCCGCGTTTCGTCGCCTCGATCGTGCCGAACTCCATGAACGGCGGCGCCCACTCCCGTAGCTCCGCCTCGAACAGGTCGCGGTACGGGCAGCCCGGCTCGGTGCCCACGAGACGTGCCCCCGCCAGGTCCGCGGCCGTCAGGCCCGTACGGCCGACCAGGGGGTGGCCGGGGCCCGCCACCAGGACCAGGGGTTCGGGGGCCAGGACCTCCGACTCCAGGCCCTCGTGCTCCGTGTCCGGTTCCATCAGGAAGCCGACGTCGTACGTGCCCTGGCGCAGTGCCTGCCGGGTCTCGTCGCCGAGGGTGGGGCGCAGGGTGAGCCGCACGCCGGGGTAGCGGTGGTGGAAGTACTCCAGGAGCGGCGGCAGCCGGTAGGAGGTCAGGGACTCCATCGTGCCGACCGCGATCGTGCCGGTCGGTTCCGCCGCGCTCGCCACCGCCGTACGGGCCTCCTCCGCGAGCTCCGCCATCCGGCGGGCGTACGGCAGGAGCCGCTCCCCGGCCTCGGTGAGCCGGATGCGGCTGCCGAGGCGCTCGAAGAGTTCCACGCCGAGCGAGGATTCGAGCGAGCGGATCTGGCCCGTGACGCTGGACTGGGCGTAGCCCAGTTCCGCGGCGGCCCGGGTGAAGGAGAGGACCGTCGCGACCTTCTCGAAGGTGGCCAGGAGCCGGAGCTCCATGTCAGGGCTTCTCGGGGTCGTCGCCGCCCTGTTCGCGCTTCCTCAGCTCTTCCTCGCGGCGGCGCAGGTCCGCCTCCCAGTCCTTGAGGGCGGACTCGTCGTCGGGCCCGGCGTCCGGCCGCCCGGTCTTCTGCTCGTCCTTGAGGGACTTGAGGAACTCGGGGTTGTCGTCGGGGGCCACCCAGTCACCGGCGCCCGCGCCGCCCCGGGTCCGCGGCCGCCGGTCCTTGCCGGCGACGATCCAGCCGATCGCGCCGACCACGGAGAACAGCAGGACGACGATGGCCCAGACCGGCTTCGGAAGGTGCTTGACCTCTTCTTCCGGGGTGTTCAGGCAGTCGATGAAGGCGTAGATCATCAGCGCCAGAGGCAGGATGAAAAGCAGCGCCCTGAGCATGTGGGACAGCCCCCTGGAAGCAATGGCGGGGGCGCGTTTCGACGGCCCCGGTGACAGGTCAAGGGTAGCCGGTGACCGATACTGACCCCTATGGCTTACGACGATCTCCGCTCGCTGCTCAGGGCCCTGGAACGCGAAGGCGACCTCAAGCGCATCAAGGCCGAAGTCGACCCGTACCTGGAGGTCGGGGAGATCGTCGACCGGGTGAACAAGGCGGGGGGCCCGGCGCTTCTCTTCGAGAACGTCAAGGGTTCCTCGATGCCGCTCGCGATGAACGTCTTCGGGACCGACCGCCGACTGCTCAAGGCCCTCGGCCTGAAGTCGTACGGCGAGATCAGCGAGAAGATCGGCGGGCTGCTCAAGCCCGAGCTTCCGCACGGTTTCGTCGGTGTCCGCGAGGCGTTCGGCAAGCTCGGCTCCATGGTCCACGTGCCTCCGAAGAAGGTGAAGTCGGACGCCGCGCCCGTGCAGGAGGTCGTGCTCACCGGGGACGACGTCGATCTCGACCTGCTGCCCGCGCTCTTCACCTGGCCCAAGGACGGCGGCTCCTTCTTCAATCTCGGGCTCACGCACACCAAGCACCCCGAGACCGGGGTCCGGAACCTCGGGCTCTACCGCCTCCAGCGCCACGACAAGCGCACCATCGGCATGCACTGGCAGATCCACAAGGACAGCCGCAACCACTACGCCGTCGCGGCGGCGAAGGGTGAGCGGCTGCCGGTCGCCATCGCCTTCGGCTGCCCGCCGGCCGTCACGTACGCCTCCACCGCCCCGCTGCCCGGCGACATCGACGAGTACCTCTTCGCCGGCTTCGTGCAGGGCAAGCGGATCGAGATGGTCGACTGCAAGACCGTCCCTCTCCAGGTCCCCGCGCAGGCCGAGGTCGTCGTCGAGGGCTGGCTGGAGCCGGGCGAGATGCTGCCGGAGGGTCCCTTCGGCGACCACACCGGTTTCTACACGCCGCAGGAGCCCTTCCCCGCGCTGAAGATCGACTGCATCACGATGCGGAAGCGTCCGCTGCTGCAGTCGATCGTCGTCGGCCGGCCGCCGACCGAGGACGGTCCGCTGGGCCGTGCGACGGAGCGTTTCTTCCTGCCGCTCCTCAAGATCATCGTGCCGGACATCGTCGACTACCACCTGCCGGAGTCGGGCGGCTTCCACAACTGCGCGATCGTCTCGATCGACAAGAAGTACCCGAAGCACGCGCAGAAGGTCATGCACGCCATCTGGGGCGCGCACATGATGTCGCTGACGAAGCTGATCATCGTCGTGGACAAGGACTGCGACGTCCACGACCTGCACGAGGTGTCCTGGCGGGCCCTCGGCAACACCGACTACGCCCGTGACCTCACGGTCGTCGAGGGGCCGGTCGACCACCTCGACCACGCCTCCTACCAGCAGTTCTGGGGTGGGAAGGCGGGCATCGACGCCACGAAGAAGCTGCCCGAGGAGGGCTACACCCGGGACGGCGGCTGGCCGGACATGGTCGAGTCGGACCCGGCGACGGCCGCCCTCGTGGACCGCCGCTGGAAGGAGTACGGGCTGTGACCACCGCGGCCGTACCCGGCGCCCAGCCGGGACGTACGAAGGCGTTCCTGCGCCTCGTGATGATCGAGCACTCGGTCTTCGCGCTGCCCTTCGCTTACACCGCCGCGCTCACCGCGATGTACCAGACGGACAGGAACATCCACTGGTGGACGCTCTTCCTCGTCACCGTCTGCATGGTGGGTCTGCGGACCTTCGCGATGGCCTGCAACCGGATCATCGACCGCGAGATCGACGCGCGTAATCCGCGCACCGCCAACCGCGAGCTGGTGACCGGCGCGGTGTCCGTGCGCTCGGCGTGGACCGGGGCCGGGATCGCCGTCGTCGTCTTCCTCGGCGCCGCCGCCCTGCTCAACCCGCTCTGTCTGGCGCTCGCGCCGCTCGCCGTCATCCCGATGGTCGTCTATCCGTACGGCAAGCGGTTCACGAACTTCCCGCACGCCATCCTCGGGCTCGCCCAGGCCATAGGGCCGATCGGCGCCTGGCTCGCGGTCACCGGCGAGTGGTCCTGGGACGCGGTGATCCTCGGTCTCGCGGTGGGCGTCTGGATCGGCGGCTTCGACCTGATCTTCGCCTGCCAGGACGTGCAGGCGGACCGGGCGCACGGCGTCATGTCGGTCCCGGCCCGCTTCGGCATCCCGGCCGCGCTGTGGGGCGCCCGCGCCTCGGCGGTCGTCACCACCGGACTGCTCTTCTGGTACGCGCTGGCCACCGACGCCGGTGTCTTCTTCTGGGCCGGTCTGGTGATCGTGGTGGCGGCGTTCTGCTACGAGCACTCGATCGTGAAGCCGCACGACCTGTCCCGTCTGAACCGGGCGTTCTTCACGACGAACGGCTTCATCGGGATCACCCTGTTCGTGTGTGCCCTCCTCGACCTGCTGGTCCGCGGGCTCACCCCGTAGCCCCCGGCCCGATGACGGATAGGCTCGACGGCATGAACGACGGCAAGCGCATCCCCTGGATCGTGGGGGTCTCCGGGGCGTCGGGTACGCCGTACGCCGCCGCCGTGTTGAGGGGGCTCCTCGCCGCGGGGGAGAGCGTCGACCTCGTCGTGTCGCGGGCCTCGCGGCTCACGCTGCTCGACGAGACGGGGATCTCGTTCCGGGACGCGCACTGGCGCGAGGACCTGGCGGCCTGGCTGGCGCGGGGTGCCGACGGGAAGCCCGACACGTTCGACGTGTCCGGTTCTCTCGACGACGTGCGGTACTGGGCGGCCGGCGATCTGGCCGCCGGCCCGTCCTCGGGTTCGTACCCGGCGAAGGGGATGCTGGTGGTGCCGGCCTCGACCGCGGCAGTGGCGGGAGTGGCGCTGGGGCTCTCGAAGGACCTGCTGCAGCGGGTCGCGAGCGTGACGCTGAAGGAGCGGCGGCCGCTGGTGGTCGCCGTGCGGGAGACCCCGCTGAACGGTCAGACGCTCAAGCACATGGTGGCGCTGGACGAGGCGGGAGCCGTGGTGCTGCCCGCCTCTCCGGCGTTCTACGCGGGGGCGACGCACATCCAGGATCTGGTGGACTTCGTCGCCGGGCGGGTCCTCGACGCGGCAGGGGTGCCGCATCGGCTGTACCGCCGGTGGGAGGGAGAGCTCGGTGGAGCGACCCTCCGGTCGGATTAGCGCTTCTTGGCGTGCTTCTTGTCGGCACGCTTCGAGGCGGCGGTCGGCTGGTGGGCACGCGAGCGGTTGGCCAGGTCCTGCAGCTCGCGCATGCGTGCGTAGGCCATCTCGATCGTGTACACGGTGAACACCACTCCTGAAAGATCGTCTTTGATCAGCTGAAAGATTCACAGGGTGTCGCCCCTGTGTACCTTAGATTCTATACCTAAACTCGCAGGATCGCTGGACAATGGAAGGCTTCATACCTATGGACGCCGTGGACAGGCAGCTCATCCAGGCTCTGCGCGAGAACGGTCGTGCCTCGTACGCCGAGCTCGGCCGGCTCGTCGGGCTCTCCGGCCCCTCCGTCACCGACCGCATCAACCGTCTTGAGGCGGCCGGAGTCATCACCGGCTACCGCGCCACCGTCGACGCCGCCTCGCTCGGCCTCGGCGTCACCGCCCTCATCGGCATCTCGCTCTCCGACGCCGCCGACCACGAGGACGTGGCCCGCCGCCTCAAGGACCTCGCCGAGATCGAGGACTGCTGGTTCATCGCCGGCGACGACTCCTTCATGCTCAAGGTGCGCGTCGGCGACGTCGACGGCCTGGAGAAGACGATCCGCCGCCTCAGCGGCACCAAGGGCGTCTCCCGCACCCGTACGACGATCGTGCTCTCCACCAAGTGGGAGAACCGGGTCGGAGAGCTGCCCGAAGAAGGCTGACCGAACGGCTGAGAGTACGGTGAGCGACGAAGTCTGATTTCGGAGAAAAGGGAGGCGCCCGGAGATGACTGCATCCATCAACGATGTGGGGCTCAAGCGCGAGCTGGAGCAGAAGGTCCGGGACGGTGAGCGGCTGAGCCGTGAGGACGGCATCGCCCTGTACGAGTCCGACGACCTCGCCTGGCTCGGCGGTCTGGCCCACGAGGTCCGGACCCGCAAGAACGGCGACGTGGTCCATTTCAATGTCAACCGGCATCTGAACATGACCAACGTCTGCACCGCCTCCTGCGCCTACTGCTCCTTCCAGCGCAAGCCGGGCGAGAAGGACGCGTACACCATGCGCATCGAGGAGGCCGTGCGCCTCGCGAAGGCGATGGAGAACGAGAACCTCACCGAGCTGCACATCGTCAACGGGCTGCACCCCAACCTGCCCTGGCGGTACTACCCGCGCTCCCTCTCCGAGCTCAAGAAGGCCCTGCCGAACGTCTCCCTCAAGGCCTTCACGGCCACCGAGATCCACCACTTCGAAACGATCTCCGGGATGTCGGCCTCCGACATCCTCGACGAGCTGATCGAGGCCGGTCTGGAGTCGCTGACCGGCGGCGGCGCCGAGATCTTCGACTGGGAGGTCCGGCAGCACATCGTGGACCACCGCACCCACTGGGAGGACTGGTCCCGGATCCACCGGCTCGCCCACGAGAAGGGGCTCAAGACCCCCTCGACCATGCTGTACGGGCACATCGAGGAGCCCCGTCACCGCGTGGACCACGTGCTGCGGCTGCGTGAGCTCCAGGACGAGACCGGCGGCTTCCAGGTCTTCATCCCGCTGCGCTACCAGCACGACTTCGTGGACATGCAGGACGGCAAGGTCCGCAACAAGCTCCAGGCGCGCACCACGATGGCGACCGGCGCCGAGGCCCTGAAGACCTTCGCGGTCTCCCGGCTCCTGTTCGACAACGTGCCGCACGTCAAGGTCTTCTGGGTCATGCACGGCGTCCAGACCGCGCAGCTCGCGCTGCAGCACGGCGCCGACGACATGGACGGCTCGGTCGTCGAGTACAAGATCACGCACGACGCCGACAACTACGGCACGCCGAACAAGCTGGGCCGCGAGGATCTCCTCGAACTGATCCGTGACGCGGGCTTCCGGCCGGTCGAGCGGAACACGCGGTACGAGATCATCCGCGAGTACCCGGGTCCGGACGCGGAGCGGCGTGAGACGCCGCAGGCGATGCGCTTCTGATCCGTTCGTGACGAGGTGAAGGGCCGGTGGGATCACCCACCGGCCCTTCTCTCATTCCGCCGTGTGCTCCACCGGGATCCACAGCTCCGCACGTGCCGTCTTCCAGTCCTCCGACGGGCGGAGGCTCATGATCTCGGGGCCCGGCCTGATCGCGTACGGGTTGGACGGGAACCACTGGGTGAAGATGTCCCGCCACAGGTACTGCACGGCCTCCGGCAACGGGCCCTCGTTCTCGAAGACCGCCCAGCTGCCGGCCGGCACGTCGAGCACCTCGAACTCCGCCGGGACCTCGGCGTCGCTCACCACCGCGTGCCAGTAGTCCAGCTGGGCGCCCTCCTCCCGGCTGTCGCTCAGGTGCACGACCGCCGAGACGACCCCCCAGGGCTCCTGGTCCGAGAGCCGGCCGAGCCGCTCGATCGTCTCCTGGCCGAGGGACCGGATGTGCGCGGCGATCGCCGGGTTCTCCCCCTCGTGGACCAGGGGGACCCGGGCCTTGCGCCCGACGACCCGGAGGTCCTTCTTCTCCACGATCCTGTACCGCATGCTGCTCTTCCCTTCGACGACGAGGCGGAAGGACATCCGAGGCTGGGCGTTCAGCGCGGCCCCCGTACGGCGCGCCTCACCCGGGCCGACCCCGTGCACCGCACGGAACGCGCGGGCGAAGGCCTCCCCGGAGCCGTAGCCGTGGCGCACCGCGATCTCCAGGAGCGTCCGCTCCCCGGCGAGCACCTCGGCGCCCGCGACGGTGAGCCGCCTGCGCCGTACGTACTCCGACAGGGGCATCCCGGCGAGCGCCGAGAACATCCGCCGGAAGTGGTGCTCCGAGGTCGTCGCGATCCGGGCCAGCTCGGCCGGGTCGAGGTCGCCGTGGAGCTCGGTGGCGAGGTGCTCCTCGATGTGGTCGAGGGCCTGGTTCAACCGCTCCAGCACGTGGTCCGTCCTTCCCTTTCCTTGTCCTCACCGTAGGAAGCGGCCAGGAGCCCGGACCCGACATCCTGTGTCCGATCCGGTCAGGTCAGGGGCAGCAGCATGATGATGTCGTCGCGGTCGTCGCCGGGGGCGACCCGGATCGCGTCGGGGACGCGCCCGACCTCCTTGTAGCCGGACTTGGCGTAGAAGCCGTCGACGCCGGTGCCGCCCCGGCAGGCCAGCCGGATCGCCTCGATCGCCTCGAAGCCCTCGGCGGTACGGGCGGTGTGCTCGACTGCCGCCATGAGGTCGCGGCCGTACCCCTTGCCCTGGTGCCGGGGGTCGACCATCACCGTGTAGAGCCACACCCAGTGCGTCATCAGGGGGTGGGTGTTGAAGGTGAAGAACGCGGTGGCGGCGATCTCGCCGTCCACGTCGCGGCCGACGAGCAGGCGCGTGCCGCCCTCGCTCATCGCGACGAAGTGCTTGAGGAGCGCGGGGCGGATCGCGTCGGGGGTGACGGGCGGGACGAAGCCGACCGCGCCACCGGCGTTGGAGACATCGGCCCAGAGGGAGAGCACGCCGTCGCGCAGGGCGGGGTCGATCGTCGGATCCACCTCGAAAGTAAGGGTCATGAGCGTAGGGTATGCATTACTTTCGAGGCGCTCAAGGGGCCCGGGCCCGGGGTGCCCGGCGCCCCGTGCTTCACTGGAGGCGCGCTTGTCCCGTATGGGATCTTGGGAACTTTTCGGAACGTCGGAACGGAAGAGTGGGCTGACATGCTCCGCTACACGCTGATGCGTCTCGGCATCTTCGCCGGATGCTTCCTCGCCCTGTGGGGCCTCGTCTATGCCGGTGTGCTGCCGCGCGGACTCGGCGACTCGAACCTCCTCTGGGTCCTCGTCCTCTCCATCGTCATCTCCGCCCCGCTGAGCTTCGTCCTGCTGCGCAAGGTGCGCGACGAGGCGAGCGCCGAGGTCGTGGCGAGGGTCGACCGCGCCAAGGGCCGCCTCGCCGCGAACCAGTCCCAGGAGGACGCGCTGTAAGAAGCCGCCGCGGCCCCGTAAAGGCTGCGTAAGCTTCGTCACAGAACCGCACAACCGGACACCCCAGCCGGAGCTTCCAAGGCTCCCGCCTGGGGTGTTCTGTGTTTCGGAGGCGGAGAGGTGTCCGTACACCCCAAAGGAGGGCTTTGAGGTTCTCAAAGTTCAAGTGTTAACGTGTTCGACATGACGACAGCAGCGCGCCCCTCTCATGCCGCGAGCACCCCGCTCGTGGCGCGCCTGCACGTCGATCTCTGCCGCTGTATGTCCGCGGTCTGTTGCCGCGAAGTCTGACCCGGCATCATGCAGCGGCCCGCGTGAAAACGCGTGTGTGCCGCACCCCCGTCCCGTATTGCCCGATACGCACCTGTGGAGTGTGTCTGTGTCCGCGTCCGCGACCACGCCCGAGAAGCAGTCCCCGGCTTCCTCGCGCATACCGAAGATTCCCTTCTGGGCCCAGATCATCGCCGGTCTGGTCCTCGGCGCCCTCCTCGGCTGGATCGCCCGCAGCCAGGACGTCTCCTGGCTGAAGGAGACCCTCGGCCAGGTCGGCGACATCTTCGTCCAGCTGCTCAAGCTGGCCGTCGCCCCGCTCGTCTTCTTCGCGATCCTGGTCTCGATCACCAACCTGCGGAAGGTGAACAACGCCGCCCGGCTCGCCACCCGCACCCTGCTCTGGTTCATGATCACCTCGCTGATCGCGGTGGCCATCGGCCTCGCCATCGGCCTGATCACCAACCCGGGCGCCGGCACCGGCCTCACCCCGCAGGACGGCAAGCTGCCGAAGCGCGAGGGCTCCTGGATCGACTTCCTGACCGGCATCATCCCGTCGGACGTCATCACGCCGTTCACCGAGCTGAACGTCCTCCAGATCGTCTTCATGGCCGCCGTCGCCGGCATCGCCGCCCTCCAGCTGGGCGACAAGGCGAAGCCGATCCTGACCCTCTCCGAGTCGATCCTGGAGCTGCTCCAGAAGGCCCTGTGGTGGGTCATCCGCCTCGCCCCGATCGGCACCATCGGCCTCATCGGCTTCGCCATCGCGGACTACGGCTGGGACCTGATCGGCAAGTACGCGACCTTCACCGCCGACGTCTACATCGGCTGCGCCCTGGTCATGTTCGGCGTCTACCCGCTGCTCCTCGCGACGGTCGCCAAGGTCAACCCGGTCCAGTTCTACAAGGGCGCCTGGCCGGCCATCCAGCTGGCCTTCGTCTCCCGCTCCTCGGTCGGCACCATGCCGGTCACCCAGAAGGTCACCGAGCGCCTCGGCGTCCCGAAGGAGTACGCCTCCTTCTCCGTCCCGTTCGGCGCCACCACCAAGATGGACGGCTGCGCCGCGATCTACCCGGCGCTCGCCGCGATCTTCATCGCGCAGATCTTCGACGTGCAGCTCGGCATCGGTGACTACCTGCTCATCGCCTTCGTCTCGGTCATCGGCTCGGCGGCCACCGCCGGTCTGACCGGTGCGACGGTCATGCTGACCCTGACCCTCTCCACCCTGGGCCTGCCCCTGGAGGGCGTCGGCCTGCTCATGGCGATCGACCCGATCCTCGACATGATGCGGACCGCCACCAACGTCGCCGGCCAGGCGCTGGTCCCGGTGATCGTCTCCGCCAAGGAGAAGATCCTCGACCTCGACAAGTACAACGGGGCGTCCTCCTCGCCCGTCGACGACCGCGAGTCGGTGGCTGTCGCCGCCTAGGACCAGTACGTCGAGTCGACGCAAGCGCCCCGGACCCCTGACGGTCCGGGGCGCTTCGGCGTGCGGGAGGGGACGCGGGAAGTCGGTTGCTCAAGCTGCATGATCGTATTTAATGACCCAGCGTGCGCTCCGATTTCGCGGAGCGCGGGGACAACGAGGGGGAATCATGCGCGCGTTCAAGAGCGGCACCACGTCCACCGGCCTGAGGAGGAAGGTGGCCTCCATCGCCGCGGCGTTCGCCATGGCCGGCACCGGCCTGGCGGCCAGTGCCTCGCCGGCCGCCGCCGGCAGCCTCGGGCAGCAGCTGGCCGTCGGCACCACGTACTCGGACATGATCTATGTGTGCGGGTTCAACCAGAACGGCGAGAACGTCTGCACTCCCTGGACGGACAGCCCGGAGACGTGGACCTACTTCTCCGGCTGGTGGTTCCACGGGCGCGTGAAGATCACCGGCTACCGGAACGACGCACCGGCCGGTGAGAGCCCCTGGCGGACGGCCACCTGCGACGTGCCGGAAACGCAGACCAGCAACTGGTTCCCCTGTTACACGTCCAGCCAGCTCTGATCGGGCCGCCCCGCGGCGCATAGGCTTCGCGGGGCATCCGGCGGATCTCGGAATCAGGGGTGGGTCGCCATGGGCGACGGTGCGAAGGCGCGGCGGTTGCCGCGGGTCGTGCGGGAGCGGCAGATGCTGGACGCGGCCGTGCGGTGCTTCGCGCGGCACGGGTACCAGGCGGCCTCCATGGACGAGATCGCCGAGCTCGCGGGGGTCTCCAAGCCGCTCGTCTATCTGTATCTGAACTCCAAGGAGGAGCTCTTCACCGCTGTGATCAGGCGGGAGGCGCAGGCGCTGCTCGGGGTGGTGGCGGAGGCCGTCGTCGACCGGAGCGCGCCGCCCGACGAGCGGTTGTGGGCCGGCCTGATGGCCTTCTTCACGTATGCCGCCGGGCATCCGGAATCCTGGGTGGTGCTCAGCCGGCAGGCGCGGACGCAAGGGGAGCCGTTCGCCGGGGAGGCGGCCCGGATGCGGGACGAGATCACGGCGTTCGTGGCGGCGCTGATCGGGGAGGCGGCGCGGGAGGCGCGGGGCGGTGCGGACATCACCGAGCGGGACGTGGCGGCGCTCGCGCAGGCGCTCGTCGGCTCCGCCGAGTCGCTGGCGAGCTGGGCCAACGAGACTCCGGGGGTGACGGCGAAGGAGGCGGCCGCGACGCTGATGAACTTCGCGTGGTCCGGGCTCGGGAACCTCATGAAAAGCGAGCGCTGGTCTCCCCGTTGACTCTTACTTCGCAGTAAGGTTACCGGCTAGTCAAGGCAGTTGCAGGGTACGCAACGTACCGGCGTACGGCGGCAGTTCGCCGTCGCGCGGTAGCAGTTCACCGACGCACGACCTCAGTTCATCGCGAAGACCGAGGAGCCGCACGTGTCCGTCGTCACCGCACTGTCCGAGAGCGAACCGGTCGAGCCGTACAAGACCCTGGTCGACGGGGTGGTGCGGGAGGTCTCCCTGCCCGCCCTCGTCCCCGTGATCCGCCGCGGCTCCCTCGCCGACCTGCCGTACGACAACGCCCGGCAGGGTCCCGAGGCCGTGCTCTTCTCCCGCAAGGGACCGCAGGGCGAGTGGTACGACGTCACCGCCTCCGCCTTCGCCGCCCAGGTCCACTCCGTCGCCAAGGGCCTCATCGCCCACGGTCTGCGGCCCGGCGACCGGCTCGCCCTGATGGCCAGGACCACCTACGAGTGGACCCTGCTCGACTTCGCCGCCTGGGCGGCCGGGCTCGTCACCGTCCCCGTCTACCCGACGTCCTCCGCGTTCCAGACGCGCTGGATCCTCCAGGACTCCGGCGCCGCCGCCTGCGTCGTCGAGGACCCGGCACAGGCCCGCCTCGTCTCCGCCGAACGGATGCAGCTGCCCGGCCTCGCCCACCTCTGGGTGCTGGAAACCGGCGCCGTCGACCAGCTCCGCAAGGCGGGCGCCCGGGTCGCGGACGAGGCCGTCACCGCCCGGCGCGGGCTGCTCACCCCCGAGACCCTCGCCACCCTCATCTACACCTCCGGCACCACCGGCCGGCCCAAGGGCTGCGCCCTCACCCACGCCAACTTCTTCGCCGAGGTCGACAACGCCGTCCGGCTCCTCCACCCGGTCTTCGTCTCCGAGAGCAAGGAGCCCGCCGCCACCCTGCTCTTCCTGCCGCTCGCCCATGTCTTCGGACGGATGGTGGCCATCGGCTGCATGCGGGCCCGGGTCCGCGTCGGGCACGCCCCCTCGGTCGAGGGCCAGGAACTCCTCGGCGATCTCGCCGGATTCCGGCCCACCTTCCTGCTCGCCATCCCGTACGTGCTGGAGAAGGTCTTCAACTCCGCCCGCGCCACCGCCGAACGCGGCGGCAAGGCCGCCTCCTTCGACCGGGCCGCCCGGGTCGCCCGCCGGTACGGGCAGGAGGCCGCGCCCTCGCTCTCCCTGCGAGCCGCGCGGGCCCTGTACGACCCGCTCGTCTACCGCCGCATCCGGGCCGCGCTCGGCGGCCGGGTCAAGTACGTGATCTCCGGCGGCTCCCCGCTCGGCGCGCAGCTCGCCGAGTTCTTCACCGGCGCGGGCGTCGAGGTCTTCGAGGGGTACGGCCTGACGGAGACCACCGCCGCGTCGACGGTCACCCCGCCGCGGCGGCCCCGCACCGGCACCGTCGGCTGGCCGCTGCCCGGCACGTCCGTCCGGATCGCCGACGACGGCGAGGTCTGGCTCAAGGGCGGTCATGTCTTCGCCGGGTACTGGGACGCCCAGCGCGGGGCGGCCGTGCCGTACACCGACGACGGCTGGTTCCCCACCGGCGACCTCGGCTCCCTCGACGCCGACGGCTATCTGAAGATCACCGGCCGCAAGAAGGACATCGTCATCACCTCGGCCGGTAAGAACGTTGCCCCGGCCCCCCTGGAGGACTGGCTGCGCGCCCACCCGCTGGTCGCCCAGTGCGTGGTCCTGGGTGACAACCGCCCGTACGTCACGGCCCTGATCACCCTGGACCACGAGGGCCTGACGCACTGGCGGCGGATGCGGCACAAGGACCATCTCGCGCTCTGGGAGCTGACTCGGGACGAGGAGCTGCTGGCCGCCCTCCAGCGTGCGGTGGACGACGCCAACCGGCTCGTCTCCCGGGCGGAGTCGATCCGCGGCTTCCGGGTCCTGACCGCCGAGTTCTCGGAGAGCTCCGGCCATCTGACCCCGTCCCTGAAGCTCAAACGACGGGCGGTGCTCCGGGACTTCGCGCGGGAGATCGAGGAGATGTACGGCTCCGGGGCGGCCGACTAGTACTGGACAGTCGCTACGGCCAGAGGAGTTCGCGGGTCCAGCCGTCGCCGGTGCGGCGGTAGCGGAGGCGGAGGTGGCGGCGCTGTGCGTCGCCCTGGAAGAACTCGACCTCGGCCGGTTCGACGACGTACAGCGTCCAGGTGGGGGCGTCGGCGTCCGGCTCCTCCTGGGCCCGGAGCCAGGCCTTCGCGCTCGCCTCCGCCAGAACCTCCGGGGAGTCCAGGACCTCGCTCTGCCGGCCCACCAGCGCCGAGGCGAGGGCCCCCGTGCTGCGGGCGTGGAGGTCCTCGTACGCCTCCTCCGGGGTGCCGACGGTGACGCGGCCCCGGATCCGGACCTGGCGGCCCTGGACCGGCCAGTAGAAGCCGAGCGCGGCCTCGGGGCGGGCGGCGAGCTGGCGGCCCTTGGCGCTGGTGGCGTGCGAGGCGAAGTGCCAGCCGCGCGCGTCGGCGTCGTGCAGCATCACCGTGCGGACGTCGGGCCTGCCGTCCTCGTCCACGGTGGCCAGGGAGAGGGTGTGCGGCTCGGTCTGGCCGGCCGCGACCGCCGCCGTGAACCAGTCGTGGAAGAGGGGCAGCGGCTCGGGCGGAGCGCCCGCCGGGTCGAAGGCGGGCAGCTCGGTGTCCCAGACCTTCAGGGAGCGCAGGGCGTGGTGGAAGTCGGTCATGAGGTCACGGTAGAGCGCGGGGCGGTGGTGCCGGGGGTGCCGGCCGTGATCGGCATCCGGTAGTCCACCAGCGGGACCGCGGTCGCCGCCGCCTGGATCTCGTCGCGGATCTTCTTCGCGATGAGGTTCTTCCACGGCGTCTTCGGCAGCGTCCGCACCATGAGCATCCGCAGCTTGATCTTCCACTTGGAGCCGACGGTCATCTCCTTGACGAAGCTCTCCGCCATCTTCTGGTTCCGCTCCACGCCCGGCCGCATGTGGGCCTCGTAGCGTGCGAAGGCGACGGTGTGGTCGCCTGCGGCCCGGGCCAGTTCGCCCGCCAGGACGTATGCGCCGGTGAGGGCGAGTCCGGTGCCCTGGCCGGAGGCCGGGGAGGAGCAGTGGGCGGCGTCGCCGAGGAGGACGACGCGCCCCTTCGACCAGCGGTCCATCTCGATGAGGGAGATGGAGTCGAAGTAGAGGTCGTCGGCGTCGGCGGCATGGCCGAGGAGCCGGGGGATCTCCCAGCCGTCGCCGGCGAAGGACTCGGTGAGGTGGCGTCGCTGGGCGGTGATGTCCCGGTGGTGGTACGGGAGTTCCTCGGGCGAGGAGAAGATGAAGAGGTTCTTCGCGTCGGTCTCGCCGGCCGAGCTGTAGACGCAGACGAGCTTCCCGGGCAGGGCGTGGTACGTCTCCCAGCGGTCGAGGCCGAGGTGGTTGGGGGCGGTGAAGATGGAGACGTACGCGCCGAGGTGGCGCTTGAAGCGGCTCTCCTCGCCGAAGGCCAGGCGCCGGGTGTGGGAGTGCAGCCCGTCGGCGCCGACGACCAGGTCGAAGCGGCGGACGGTGCCGCTCTCGAAGGTGACGGTGACGCCGTCGGCGTCCTCGTCGAGGGTGGCGATCGAGTCGCCGAAGAGGTACTCGACGTCGTCGCGGGTCCGCTCGTAGAGGATGCGGGCGAGCTCGCCGCGCATGATCTCGTCGTCCTCCTCGACGCGTCCGCCGAAGATGTCGGCGGACAGTTCGCCGATGGTGCGGCCGCGGTCGTCGACGTAGGAACCGCCGCGCATGTCCGTGGAGTTGGCGCGGATCTCGTCCAGGATCCCCATCCGGCGGCAGACCTCGATCGCGGTGCCGCGGATGTCCACCTTGTAGCCGCCGGTGCGGAGTTCGGGGGCGCGCTCGACGACGGTGGGGGTGAAGCCGTAGCGGTGCAGCCAGAGGGCGAGGGCGGGGCCGGCGACCGAGGCGCCCGAGATGAGGACGGTCTTCGCGGAGGTGCGCGCGGCGGTGTTCGCGGTGCTGTTCATGGCAGGACTCCTTGTCGGTGGCCGCGGGCCGTTCCCCTGCCCGCAGACATGACTATACGGATGTCCTACACGGTTGTCTATGACGCTTGTATAGATTCTCGGCCGGGGGTCACGCCCGACCGAGGACCACCGTCCCCGACGAGCAGAACCAGCCCCCCGTGCCCGACGCCACCGCCACCTCCGGCAGGCTTCCGTCCGGTCGCCGCACCTGGAGCCCCGGTGCCTCCCCGCGCAACTGCCGTACCGCCTCCACCAGCAGGAAGAGCCCCCGCATCCCCGGGTGGCAGGCCGAGAGTCCACCGCCGTCCGTGTTCACCGGCAGCCGGTCCTTCTCCCGGAAGAACGCCCCGCCCTCGCCCTTCGCGCAGAAGCCCAGGTCCTCCAGCGTCACCAGGGTCATGTAGGTGAAGGCGTCGTAGACCTCCGCGAGGTCGACGTCCGCCGGGGTCACGCCCGCCCGCTCGAAGGCGAGCCGGCCGCTGACCGCCGCCGGGGAGACCGCGAAGTCCTCCCACTCCGACATCGTGGTGTGGGAGACGTGCTCGCCCGTGCCGAGGACCCAGACCGGGGCCGTACGGCAGTCCTGGACGTACTCCTCCGCGACGAGCAGCACCGCGCAGCCGCCGTCGGAGCGCAGGCAGCAGTGCAGCTTGGTGAAGGGGTCCGCGATCATCGGGCCGGACAGGACGTCGTCGACGGTGATCGGCTCGCGGAACATCGCCTCCGGGTTGAGCGCCGCGTTCGCCCGCGCCTGGACGGCCACTTCAGCGAGCTGCTCCAGGGTCGTTCCGTACTCGTGCATGTGGCGGCGGGCGGCCATCGCGTACTTGGCGATCAGGGTGTGCCCGTACGGCACCTCGAACTGGAGCGGGCCGCGCGACCCGAAGGAGAGGTTCGCGGTGCGGCGCCGGGCGCGGATGTCGGCGCGCGCGGTGGAGCCGTACACGAGGAGGACGGCGTTCGCGTGGCCGGCGGCGATCGCGTCGGCGGCGTGCGCGGCCATGACCTCCCAGGTGGCGCCGCCGACGGCGGTCGAGTCCACCCAGCGGGGCCGGAGCCCGAGGTACTCGGCGACCTCGACCGGGGCGAGGGTGCCGAGGCCCGCCGAGGCGAGGCCGTCGATCAGGGAGCGGTCCAGGCCGCTGTCCGCGAGGGCGCGCCGGGCGGCCTGGGCGTGCAGGGCGTACGGGGTGGCCTCGTCGACCCGGCCGCAGTCGGCGAGGGCGACGCCGGCGACGGCGACGCGGCGGGGGCTGCGTGCGGTGGTGGGTGCGATGGTCGGCATGAATCTGACGGTACATCAGATTCATTCGATCGGGACCGGCGCGACTCTGGCAACCGGCCCGGCGCGGGCCTAGCATGACGCACCGTCAGAAACGGAGGGAGCCCCATGGACGCCGCCGACAGCGCAGCGCTCGCCGCCGCCGGAACCGCCTCGCTCGCCGCCCCGCTCACCGAGGAGCAGCAGGAGATCCGCCGCACCCTGCGCGACCTGCTCGCCGAACGGGCCGGGCCGCAGGAGAACCGGGCCGCCACCGCCACCCCCCAGGGATACGACCCCGAGCTCTGGGCCCGGATGTCCGGCACCCTAGGCGTCGCCGGGCTCGCCCTCCCCGAGGAGTACGGAGGAGTCGGCTGCGGACCCGCCGAACTCGCCCTCGCCTGCGAGGAGACCGGCCGCGCCCTCGCCCCCTCCCCGCTCCTCGCCACCAGCGTCCTCACCGCCCCGCTCCTCACCGCCCTCGGCACCCCCGCGCAGCGCGCCGCACTCCTCCCGCGGCTCGCCGACGGAAGCCTCACGAGCGCCCTCGCCGTCCCCGGCGGCGCCCTCGCCCTCGCCCTCGGCCTGACCGGCGACAACACCGCCGAGGACTGGTCCGGCGGCGGCCGCGCGGGCGGCGTGCAGGCACGCGCCGCCGACGGAGGCTGGCGGCTGTACGGGGAGGCCGCCCAGGTCCTCGACGGACACAGCGCCGGACTGCTGCTCGTCGCCGCCCACACCGGCGGCTTCGCCCGCAGCCGCACCCTGCTCTTCCTCGTCCGGGCGGAACAGGAGGGAGACGCGGCTCCGGGGCTCGTCCGCACCCGGCAGACCACCCTCGACCTCACCCGCACCCAGGCCACCGTCCAGTTCAGGGACACCGAGGCCGAACTCCTCGGCGAGGAACCGGCCGACGTCCTCGGTGCGCTCGCCGTCACCGGCCGCACCGCCGCAGTCATGCTGGCCGCCGAAGCCGTCGGCGCCGCCCGCGAGGCCCTCGACCGGACCGTCGCCCACGTCACCGCGCGCGAGCAGTTCGGCCGACCCGTCGGCTCCTTCCAGGCGGTCAAACACCGGCTCGCCGACCTCTACGTCCAGGTCGAGGCCGCCCGCTCCCTCACCTACTGCGCGGCGCGGGAGCCGGGACCCGGACCCGACAGCGGGCCGCTCGCCCTCGCCCACGCCCTGGAGGCGCTCCGCGCCACCGCGGGGGAGTCCATCCAGCTCCACGGCGGCATCGGATTCACCTGGGAGCACGAGGCGCACCTCTCCTTCAAGCGGGCCGCCTCCGACGAACTGCTCTTCGGGCCCGTGCGGCGGCTGCGCGCACGGGCGGCGGAACGGACCGGACTCTTCGGAGAGGTGGCGGCGTAGATGCCCGTCGGACGCAAGCTGATGCAGAAGATGTCCTCGACCCGGACGTTCGCCCGGATCGGCCCGCACGTCGTGCCCGCCATGGACAAGGCCGTGCACCGCCTGACCAGGGGAAAGGTGCTGCTCAGCGCCCAGATGCTGCCCGGGGTGGTGCTCACCGCCCGGGGTGCGAAGAGCGGGCTTCCCCGGGTCACCCCGCTGGCCTGCATGCCGGAGACGGACGGCCGCTGGCTGCTCATCGGCTCCAACTTCGGCCGCCCCGGACATCCGGCGTGGACGGCGAACCTGCTCGCCCATCCGGACGTCGAGGTGAACTGGAAGGGCGAGGACGTGCCCGTACGGGCGGATTTGCTCACGGGGGAGGAGCGGGCGGAGGCCTGGCGGGCGGCCCTGGAGTTCTGGCCGCCGTACGCCACGTACCAGGCACGGATCGACCGCGAGATCCGGCTCTTCCGGCTGACGAGACGCTGACCGGGCGTCGAACCGGCACCGAAGAGCGTTCACTCTCATTTCATTGCAACTGCAAGAGGGAGGGTTGTTGCATTAGCCTGCAGGGTCACTGCAACGAAATACTCGTTCTGACCTGCGGGGATGACGATCTTACGCAATGAATGTGTTGTCGGATCCATGAATGCAACGTAGCTTTTCCTTCATCGGAAACGGCGGGCCCGAGAGTGGGACCGCCTCAAGAAGGAGAAGAACCTTGCAGAAGTTCGCCGCCACCGCCGCGATCATCACCGTCCTCGACATCCCCGCCGGCCGCATCCAGCTCATCGCCGCCGACCGTGACGACGCCACGGTCGACATCCGGCCCGCGAACCCCGCCAAGTCCGCCGACCTGAAGGCCGCCGAGCAGGTCTCGGTCGAGTACGCCGACGGCGTCCTGCGGATCGCCGCCGCCCCGGCCAAGAACCGGCTCCTGGGCGACTCCGGATCGGTCGAGGTGACCGTCCAGCTGCCCGCCGGCTCCCGCATCGAGGCGAAGACCGCCGCCGGTGACCTCCGCGGCGTCGGCCGCCTCGGCGACGTCACCTTCGACGGCGCACAGGGCACCGTCACCCTCGACGAGACCGCCACCGCCCGCCTCACCCTCCTCGCCGGCGACATCACCGTCGGCCGCCTCGGCGGCGCCGCCGAGATCAGCACCCAGAAGGGCGACCTCCGCATCACCGAAGCCGTCACCGGCTCAGTGGTCCTGCGCACCGAGTCCGGCGCGATCACGGTCGGCGCCGCCCGCGGCGTCTCCGCCACCCTCGACGCCCGCACCGCCTACGGCCGCCTCCACAACGCCCTCACCAACACCGACGGCGCCGCCGCCGGCCTGAACATCCATGCCACCACCTCCTACGGCGACATCACCGCCCGCAGCCTGTGACGTGCCGTCGCGGAGCTCGCCCGGACACGGCGACGCCGACGGCGGTCCGTGGGGGCGGGCCGCCGTCGGCGTCGACGACAGGACGGGTGAAGGAGGGGGTGGGGCTATCTGGTCGGCTTCTTGCCGGTGATGCCCAGATGCACCAACAGGGCCAGGTTCGGCTTGAGTTCGGCCTGCTTCACGCCCCAGGTCGTGAAGCCCTTCTGGTGGCCGGCGACCGCGGCCAGCATCGCCACGAGCGAGCCGGCCATGGCGGCGGGGCTGACCTCCTTGTCGACCTTGCCCTTGGCCTGGAGCTCCTTCACCGCGTCCGTGAGGGAGTTGGTGACCGAGTTCAGGATCTTCATGCGGATCTTGTAGAACCGCTTGTCGCCCTCGGCGGCGCCGAGGTCCACGACCCGGAGGATGGCGTCGTGCTTCCGCCAGAAGTCCAGGAAGCCTTCGACGAGTTCCTCGGAGGTCTGCCAGCCGGCCTTGCCGACCCAGGAACGGCCGGAGACCAGCTCGGTCAACCCGGCGCCCTCCTTGGCCATTTCCTCCGCGATCTCGAGAACCGCTCCCTCGACGTCCGGGAAGTACTGATAGAACGTCGCGGGTGAAGTACCCGCCTTCCGGGCCACATCGATGACCTTGACGTCCCGGTAGGGCGAGGAGCTGAGCATCTCACCGAGGCAGTCGAGCAGCTTCTGCCGCGTCGCCTGGCCGCGTCGTCCGGCCACGCGGCCGTCGACGGTGCGTACTTGTCCTGTCATGCCGTCAGCTTACCGAGGGGGTGTCGGCGCGCGATTCGGCCGACTGCAAATGGGGTGCACCCCCCGGCCACTCGTGTTCTGCGAGGTCGGCACGCGTGTCTCCGTGGGTGCGGCACGGACGGGGAGGGGCGGGATTGCGCCACTCCCAGGGAGTGGGGCGGACGGCCGCGGGATCCCCGTACCCGAATAGGCTTATGAACAGCCTGTGGACAACTTCGGTGGACAACTCAACTGTCCCAAGGGTTCTGGACCGATAAATCGCCACTTTGTTCGCACGTCGGGGCGTGCGGCGTCGCCACCACGGACCTAGCGTGGTGACATGGCCGTACGCACTGAGGGCACCCCCTGCTGGGTGGACGCACAGCTCCCCGACCTCGAAGCGGGCAAGCGCTTCTACGGCGAGCTCTTCGGCTGGACCTTCGACCCCGACCGCGACGAGGCCCTCCTCGACGGGCGACGCGTCGCCGGACTCCTCCCCAAGCGCGACGGCCGCATGCCCACCACCTGGACCGTCTACCTCGCCACCGAGAACGCCGGCACCCTCGCCGCCCGGATCAAGGCCGCCGGCGGCCAGATGGTCATGGAGCCCTACCCCGTCGGCCCCTTCGGCGTCCTCGCGCTCGCCGCCGACCCCGGCGGCGCCGTCTTCGGCCTCCGCCAGTCGGGCGACGACAACGGCTTCCAGACCGTCAACGAACCGGGCTCCTTCTGCTGGATGGAGGTGTACACCCGCCGTCCCGACGCCGTGGACACCTTCTACGCCACCGTCTTCGGCTACCTTGGCCGCCAGGCCGCCCCCGACGAGGAGGGCAGGGACCCCGGCTTCGACTACCGCGTCTGGTCACCTCCCGGCTCCCGGCCCGGCGACGACAGCGCCTTCGGAGGACGCGCCGTCATCAGCGACGACTTCCCCGCGGAGATGCCCGGCCACGTCCTCGTCTACTTCGCCGTCCACGACTGCGACGAGGCCTGCGAGACCACCGTCCGGCTCGGCGGCCGGGTCGCCACCCCGGCCTTCGACACCCCCCACGGCCGCATCGCCGTCCTGCACGACAACCAGGGCGCGCGCTTCGCGGTCCTCTCGGAGCCGTCCGGTACGACGTGAGGCTTCCCTTCCGGATGGCTCCGATATGACCTGTGACACCCCGATCCGCCCCCGGGTTCGCAACCGGGCCCCCGGACAGGAAGAATCAGGGCCACGGGGCCGTACCCTCATGGCCCGTACGGGGAGGTGGCAGGCAAGTGGAACAGCTGACGCAGCACGACCCGAGACGCATCGGGCCCTTCGAGGTGCTGGGCCGGCTCGGCGCGGGCGGAATGGGCCTGGTCTATCTCGCGCGCTCGGCCTCGGGCCGACGCGTGGCGATCAAGACCGTGCGCACGGAGCTCGCCGAGGACCAGCTGTTCCGGGTCCGCTTCACCCGAGAGGTGGAGGCCGCGCGGGCGGTCTCCGGCTTCTACACGGCCGCCGTCGTGGACGCCGACCCGCGGGCAGCCGTGCCCTGGCTGGCGACCGCGTACGTCCCGGCGCCCTCGCTCGAAGAGATAGTGAACGAGTGCGGACCGCTCCCGGCCCAGGCCGTGCGCTGGCTGGCCGCCGGCGTCGCCGAGGCCCTGCAGTCCATCCACGGCGCGGGCCTGGTCCACCGTGACCTCAAGCCCTCCAACGTCCTCGTCGTCGAGGACGGCCCCCGGGTGATCGACTTCGGCATCGCGTCGGGCGTCTCCAACACGCGCCTGACCATGACCAACGTCGCCGTCGGCACCCCGGCCTACATGTCGCCCGAGCAGGCCCGCGACTCGCGCAGCGTCACCGGCGCGAGCGATGTCTTCTCGCTGGGCTCGATGCTGGTCTTCGCCGCCACCGGCCACGCGCCGTTCCACGGCGCCAACCCGGTCGAGACCGTCTTCATGCTGCTCCGCGAGGGCCCCGACCTGGAGGGCCTGCCCGACGAGCTGCGGCCCCTCATCGACGCCTGCATGCAGATGGACGTCACCCGCCGGCCCACCCCGGCCGACCTCCAGGCCCAGCTGGCCCCGCATCTCTTCGGCCCCGGCAGCGACGACAGCGGCACGGCCTCGGCCTGGCTGCCGCGGAGCGCCACCGACATGATCGAGACCCGCCGCGGCGGCCGCCCGGCCCCGGCGTCGACCGCGCCGCCGATGCCGCCGCGCCCGCCCCGGCAGCCCGCCGACCGGGGCGCCGACCCGCGCTTCCCGGAGCCCGCGCCCGTCGGCGGTGGCCGGCACGCGGGGCCCGCCGAGAGCGCGGGCGGGCCCGTACGCCTCGGCGGCGCGACCGTGCCGATCGGCCCGGGCCCACGGGTCGCCGACACCCGTGCCGCGCTCGCCGTCGGCCGGAGCGCCGACGCCGGACCGGCGACCGGCTGGATCCGTCCGCCCGGCGGCGGCCCGCACGGCGCGGACCACGGCTCGTACGCCGGGGAGCCCGGCCCGCCGCCCGGCTCCCGCCCGATGGGTGTCCCCTCACAGGGCGCCGACCAGGCCGCACCGGCGGAGCCCGGCCCCTGGCGGCCGTGGCGCTTCCGGATGTCGAACGACGTCTGGGGTACGCCGGTCGTGGACGGCGACCTGTTGTACGTGACCTCTTTCGAGGTACACGCCCTGGACACCGGCAGCGGCCGGCGCCAGTTCAAGACCCGCGACGTGGCCTGGTCCATGGCCGTCGCCTCGGGCCGTATCCACGCCTCCGACGGGCCCACGCTCTACGCCCTCGACGCGACCGACGGCAGCGAGCGCTGGCGGCTGCGGACGGACGCCTGGGTGTACTCGCTCCAGGTCGACCGGGGCACCGTCGTCACCGGCACGCGCGGCGGCGGGGTGCAGGGCTGGGAGGCCTCCAACGGCGCCAAGCTGTGGGAGATCACCGGCGCCCAGACCGACTTCGAGACCCCGGAGGCGGGGCCCGCCGTGCACGGCGACACCGTGTACGTGTGGCGGGAGGCCCGGCTCCAGGCCCTCGACGCCCGCACGGGTGTGGAGCGCTGGTCGTACCCGATCGGCGACGCCGCCTCCTGCGCCAACGTGCCCGTCCGGGTCGCCCCGGCCGAGGACGGCTGCGTGTACGTCTCCGCCGGGACCCGGGTCCTGTCGTTCGACATCGCCGCCGGACACGTCCGCTGGCACTTCGAGGCACCGGCCGTCTTCCTCTCCCCGCCCGCCTTCGCCCAGGGCCCCGCGGTCACGGGCGGCGGGGTGTACCTCGCCGACCACCTCGGCACGGTGTACGCGATCGACGCCACCACCGGCCAGGACCGCTGGCGCATCGCGACCGAGCCGCGTCAGTCGGCCGAACCGCTGCTCGTCGCCGACGGCAACATCCACGTCGGCAGCGGCAGCGCGCTCTACACGCTCGACGCGGTCACCGGCACGCCCCGGTGGCGGTTCGCGGCGGGCGGCGAGCTGGTCGGCTCCCCGGTCGTCGCCGACGGCAGGGTGCACTTCGGCTCGGCCGACCACGTCCTCTACACCCTGGACGCGACCGGCGGTCAGCTGCGCTGGAAGCTCGCGACCGGCGGCGAGATCACCGGCTCCCCGGTGGTCAGGGGCGGGGTCGTGTACGCCTGCAGCAAGGACCGCTGCGTGTACGCGCTCGACGCGGTCAAGGGCACGGCCACCGGCCGGGGTGCCGCGGGGCGTTAGCTCGTACGACGTACGGACGGGAACCCGTCGACCGGAGGGCGCTAGCCCTTCGGCGGCGGGTTCTCCCGTTCCGGGTCCGGCGTCGGTACGTCGAAGGTCTGCGTCGCCGCGTACGGAGCCGAGGCCTGCGGGTGCTGACGCGGCGCTTCCAGGGTGGACGTGTCGTCCGGCGGCGGGCCGTCGAGCGTGGGATGCGTGAACCGGGGCGGCTGGTCCACCCGGTGCGGCGGACGGGACCTGCCCGACATCACGACCGCGCCGAGCAGCAGCAGGATCCCGCCGCCGAAGGCGTTCGCGACCCCGTCACCGAGCCCCGCACCGTCGCCGCCGATCGTGAGACTGCCCTCGGCCTGCCCGACCCGCACCATCCACAGAACGGTGAAGCCGAGGACGACGATCCCCGCGAGCGCGACGAGCAGCCGGGAGCGCAGCACCACCCCGAGGAGGGTCAGGAGGGCGGCGAAGAGGAACGGCGCCAGGATCGAGCCGAGCAGCTCGCCCCTGTCGTCGGTGATGCCGGTGAACAGCTCGTCGATCGCGTAATCACGACCGTGACGGCCGTCGTACCAGGCACGGAAGGGGCTCCAGACGGCGGCCGTCGCTCCGGCGAGAGCCAGCACCGAGCCGACGATGTTGCGAATCATCGATGCGGCCTCCTCGGCGGTCCGGCTCTCGCTCCCGACGCTACGCCCGGTGCGGGGGGCCCGCCACGCGGCATCGGGGCCTCGCTAAAGTGGCGCGGACACGACACGGAGAACGGGGAGCGCGATGGTACGCACACGCCTGAAGCTCGCGGCGACACTCACGGTGGTGGTGCTGGCGCTGACCGGTTTCCACACCGGCCACGGCAGCAGCAGCGGTGGCGGCAGCGGGAAGAGCAAGAGCGGCAAGAGCCGCGGCCACTCGGACGACGACTCGGGCGGCGGCTGCTCCAGCGACGAGAAGAGCAACGACGACTACAGCGGTTCGGGCGGCTCCGGCTCGAACACCACGGCGCCCACCCCCACCGCCTCCCGGGCGACGGCCGATGTCGTGGTCGTCGACTGTGTGAAGCCCGCGCAGAAGAAGCGCAAGGGCAAGCCGGCCCGCAAGGCGGACACCACGGCGACCCTGGAGATCACCTCGAAGACCTGGGACACCGAGACGTTCCGGGTCACCCTGGAGTTCAAGGGCGCCTCGGGCACCGCGGTGGACTCGGCCGAGGCCCTCGTCACCGTCGAGGGCGGCAAGACGAAGACCTTCGAGGTCGCGATGGAGTACCCGAAGGCCGTCGGCCAGGTGAAGAACTGCTGGGTGTACGACGTGCGGGTCCAGTAGGCATCCGAGGGACGGGGACGGGGACGGCCGGCCGGGGCCGGATCACCTGAGGCGATGGCCCCCCGCCCTGCGCCCGAACAGCTCCGCCTGTCGCTCCGGCGGCAGGTTTCCCAGGGCGACCAGGTGCGGCGCGTGCGCGAGCGCCTGGGCTCTGGCCGCCTCCTTCACCGACCAGAGTGCCCGGACGGTCCCCTGCACGGCCTCCGTCGGGTGGCCCGCGATGACGGCGGCCGCCTCGCACGCGGCGGCCAGCGCACCGCCGGGCGGGGTCAGCTCGGAGACGAGCCCCGTCTCGTACGCCCGCCGGGCCGAGATCCGTTCGGCGCTGCCCATCAGGGCCATCCGGGCGATTTCCCCGTACGGCATCCGCTGCGCCATGTGGACGGTCTCGAAGGCGCTGACCATGCCGTAGGTGGTGTGCGGGTCGAAGAAGGCGGCGCCCTCGCCGGCGACCAGGAACTCGGACTCGCCGAGCAGGTAGAACGCCCCGCCGCACGCCATGCCCTCGACGGCGGCGACGACCGGCTTCCACAGGTCGTTGGCCTTGGGGCCGATCGCGAGGAGCGGATCGTCGATCGTGTACGGGGACGAGGGCTGCGGCACGTTCCCGACGGCCGCCCGGTCGATTCCGGTGCAGAAGGCCCGCCCCCCGGCCCCGGTGACGACGATCGCGCGGACCTCGTCCTCGTACCGGAACCCCCGCCAGACGGCGCTCAGCTCGCGGGCCATCTCCAGGGTGATCGCGTTGTGCTTCTCGGCCCGGTCGAGGGTGACGACCGCGACCCCGGTCTCCTTGTCCCGCTCGACACGGATGCTCATCCGCGCTCCAGGAGCCAGCGCGGGACGGTGACGCCGTCGATCTCGGCGAAGGCCACCTTCACCGGGGCGCCGATCCGGAGCCTGCTGGGGTCGACCGAGTTCAGGGGCGCGTCCGGGGCGGCGACCACATTGCCGACGAGGCGGATCCGGGGGGCGTCGGTGAGTTCCACGATCACCGCGTTGTACGGGGCCTGGGCGGCGTACTCGGGCAGGAGGGGCGGGTGGGGGAGCACGTACGACCAGATCCGGCCGCGGCCGGACATCAGGCGCCATTCGCTCGCGAAGGACTGGCAGTGCGGGCAACAGGGGCGGGGCGGGAAGCGGAGCTCGCCGCAGTCGGCGCAGCTCTGGACGCGCAGTTCGCCCCGGGCGGCGTACTCCCAGAAGGGGGCGCCGTCCTCGTCGGTGACGGGAGTCAGCATCGGGATCAGCTCCTGAGGAGGATGGCGGAGGTGGGGACTCCCTCGCCCGCCGTGACCAGGCAGGTGGCGGCGTCGGGGACCTGGGCGGTGGAGGTGCCGCGGAGTTGCTTCACGCCCTCGTTGATGAGGTTGAAGCCGTGGACGTACGCCTCGCTGAGTCCGCCGCCGCCGGTGTTGAGGGGCAGCCGGCCGCCGATCTCCAGGGCGCCGCCCTCGGTGAAGGCGGCGCCCTCGCCGCGGCCGCAGAAGCCGTAGCCCTCCAGGGAGAGCGGGACGAGCGGGGTGAAGGCGTCGTAGATCTGGGCGACGTCGACGTCCTGGGGGCCGAAGTCGGCCTGCTTCCAGAGGTGGCGGGCGGCGGTCCAGGCGGGGCCGGAGAGCGGGTCGTCGTTCCAGTAGTTGACCATGCCGTGGTGCTGGGCGGGCAGGCCCTGGGCGGCGGAGTGGACGTACACGGGCTTCTGGCGGCAGTCGCGGGCCCGCTCGGCGCTGACGATCACGCAGGCCAGCGCGCCGTCGGTCTCCAGGCAGTTGTCGAAGAGGCAGAGGGGTTCGCTGATCCAGCGGGAGGTCATGTACATCTCGCGGGTCAGCGGGCGTTCGTACATGATCGCGGCCGGGTTCTGGTTGGCGCGGTTGCGGCAGGCCAGGGCCACGTTGAAGAGGTGGTCGCGGGTGGCGCCGTACTCGTGCATGTAGCGGCGGGCGAGCATGCCGATCTCGTCGGCGGGGCGGAGCAGCCCGAAGGGGCGGGTCCACTGGCCGGGGGTGGGCAGCTGGACGGCGGTGTTCTTCCAGGGGCGGGGGCCGCTGCCCCGCTTCCGGGACCGCCAGGCGACGCCGACGCTCGCCTGTCCGGTGGCGACGGCGGCGGCGAGGTGCCCGACGGTGGCGCAGGAACCGCCGCCGCCGTAGCCGACCTTGGAGAAGAAGGTGACGTCGCCGGCGCCGATCGCCTTGGCGACCTCGACCTCGTCGGTCTCCTCCATCGTGTACGAGGCGAAGCCGTCGACCTCGGAGGGGTCGATGCCGGCGTCGTCGAGGGCGGCGAGGATCGCCCGGCAGGCGAGTGTCCTCTCCGTCTCGGGGAGTTGTTTGGCGAAGGCGGTCTGACCTATCCCGACGATGGCCGTTGCGTCCTTGAGCAAGACAACCTCCCCGTGTGACAGCGCTACTGACAGCGCGTCAGGTTACAACTAATCTGACGGATAGTCAGCTAAGGGGAGTGGTGGAGGTGGAGATGCGTCAAGCGGCCGAGGCGGAGATGCGCGGCGACCTGGAGTGGGGCACGATCCCCGGTCTCGTACGGGCGGCCGCCGAGCGGTACGGCGCACGGGAGGCGGTCGTCGACGGCCGCAACCGCGTCACGTACGCCGAACTCGGCGAACGCGTCGAACGGGCGGCGGCGGCCTGCCTCGCCACCGGCATACGGACGGGGGACCGGGTCGCGATCTGGGCCCCCAACACCCTCGACTGGATCGTCTCCGCGCTCGGCGCGGTCACCGCCGGGGCCGTCCTCGTCCCCCTCAACACCCGCTTCAAGGGCGCCGAGGCCGCCCACATCCTCCAGCGCTCCCGGGCCCGGCTGCTGTTCGTCACCGGCACCTTCCTCGGCACCTCGTACGTGGCCTCCCTGCGCCGCTCCGGGGTCGACCTGCCGGACCTGGAGAAGGTCGTGGTCCTCGGCGACACCGCGCCCGAGGAGTGGACCACCTGGAAGGAGTTCCTCGCGGAGGGCGACGCGGTCCCGGCCGACCGGGTCCACGCGCGGGCCGCCGCCATCGACCCCGCGGCCCCCTCCGACATCATCTACACCTCCGGCACCACCGGCCGCCCCAAGGGTGCCGTCATCAGCCACGCCCAGAGCCTGCGCTGCTACGCGATCTGGTCCGAACTCGCCGGCCTCCGCGAAGGCGACCGCTACCTCGTGGTCAACCCCTTCTTCCACACCTTCGGCTACAAGGCCGGGATCCTCGCCTGTCTGATGCGGGGCGCGGTGATCGTCCCCCAGTCCGTCTTCACCGTCGACACCGTCCTCGCCCACATCGCCGCCGAACGCGTCACCGTGCTGCCCGGCCCGCCCACCCTCCACCAGTCCCTCCTCGACCACCCTGCCCGCCCCGCCCACGACCTGTCCTCGCTCCGCCTCGTCGTGACGGGCGCGGCGGTGGTCCCCCTCCGCCTGGTCGAGCGCCTCCGCACGGAGCTGGGCGTCGGCACGGTCCTCACCGCGTACGGCCTCTCCGAGGCGAGCGGCATCGTCACCATGTGCCGCCGTGAGGACCCGGCCGAGACGGTGGCCACCACGTCGGGCCGCGCGATCCCCGACACGGAGGTCCGGGTCTCGCCGACGGGCGAGGTCCTGGTCCGCGGCCACCACGTGATGAGCGGCTACTTCGAGGACGAGGCGGAGACGGCGACGGCGATCGACGAGGCCGGCTGGCTCCACACGGGAGACATCGGGGTCCTCGACGAGAAGGGCAACCTGCGCATCACCGACCGCCTCAAGGACATGTTCATCGTGGGGGGCTTCAACGCCTACCCCGCCGAGATCGAGCAACTCCTCGGCCTCCACCCCGACATCGCCGACGTCGCCGTCATCGGCATCCCCGACCCGAGGCTCGGTGAGGTCGGAAAGGCCTTCGCGGTACGGAGGCCGGGGGCGCGGGTCACGGCGGACGACCTGATCGCCTGGTCGCGGCGGGAGATGGCCAACTACAAGGTGCCGAGGGAGGTCGAGTTCGTGACGGAACTCCCGAGGAACGCGAGCGGGAAGGTGGTGAAGGGGGAGCTGCGGGGGCGCTGAGGTGTGACGCGGTGATCGCGGGGCGCCAGAGGGGCCTGGTGACGCTGTTCACCTCTGACGAGGACGACATGACCACGCTGTGTCCGCCGCACGTGCTGGTGCAGCGCATCCGACACCCCACTGACGGCTCAGAACCACGATCCCCTCCGTCTCCCGCACCACCCGCCACCCCTGTTCCCCGGCCCGCCGCAACACGCGCTCGACCGCGCCCGCCGGCCACTGCTCCCGTACGTCGGCGACGATCCACTCCACGGCCGGCCGCCGGTCGAGGACCCCGTCCGCGACCAGATGCACGGTCGCCCGGTCGGTCAGATGCGGGGCGAGACTGTTGCTCGCCGCGACCCGGGCCCCGTCGGGCACCAGCTCCAGGGCCTGCCGGGCGGCGGCCTCGCGCGGGCCGTCGCGCCAGAAACCGGGGGTGGCGAGGGAGCCGAGGGGCTGGAAGGGAAGCATGAGGAGTGCGGTGACGAGCGGAAGGGCCACGGGGACGCCGGCCATCGGCAGCCGTACGGCCACCGGGAGGCGTATCGGCAGCCGTACGCCCCTCCTCAGTGCGTCCACCAGGGCCGCGAAGGCGATCGGCACCAGCACCGCCGAGTAGTGCAGCCCCGGCTCCCAGTGCGCCGGATTGGCCGAGGTGAACCGCCAGGCCAGAGTGGGAAGCAGCAGCAGGGCGAGGGGGCTGCGCAGCACGAGCCCGCCGGTCGCGGCGAGCAGCGCCAGGACGGTCAGCGACTTCACCGGCCAGCCGTCGAGGAGCCCGTACGCCCCGGAGGCCTGGCTCAGGTACACGTACCGCCCGTCCGCCGCGAACGCCGGGATCACCCCGTACACGATCAGGAACATGCCGAGCACGGACCCGGCGGCGAGGACCAGCCCCGTGCGCCGGTCCTGCCGCACGAGCAGCAGCCCGAACACGGCCGCTGTCGCCCCCAGGTCCTCCTTCACCAGGAGCAGGGCGGCGGCCCAGCAGGCGGCGGCCCGGGTCCGTCCGTCGAGGTACGCGCGGCAGGCGAGGGCGAGCAGCGGTACGGCGAAGGCGACCTCGTGGAAGTCGAAGCCGATCAGCGCCTGCGTCCCCCAGCCGAGCCCGCACGCCGTCCCGATCGCCACCGGGGCGAACTTCCTGGCGGGGAGGTGATGTTGGGCGGTGCGGGCGAGGACGTACATGGCGAGGGCGACGAGCGCGGCCTGTGCGACGAGGAGCGTCTCGACGTGCGGTGCGAGCCGGTAGAGCGGCGCGAGGAGGGCGAGGACGGGGTGGAAGTGGTCGCCGAGCAGCGGATACGCGTCTCCCGTGAAACCGGCCGGGGCGGTCGCGGCCCGGATCTCCGAGGCGGGCGCCCGCCCCTCCGCGTACGCGCGCACGGCCTGCCCGAAGATCCCGAGGTCGTAGCCGGTCGTCCGGAAGCGGGCGTGCTCGCGCAGCGCGAACACCGCGTACAGGGCGAGGAAGACGGCGGCGAGGAGGGCGGGAACAGTACGGGAGGCGGCGGTCGGAGGCGCTGTGGTCGGGGGCGCGGTGGTCGGGAGCTTGGTGATCAAGGCCATGCGGGGCACCCTCGCCGTCCGCCCCTGAGACGGTGCTGAAGGACCCTGAGGATTTCCTCAGCCCTTGCTCCGGCGGTCCGGCGATACTCGGCCCATGCGCATACTGGTGATCGAGGACGAGGAGGGGATCGCCGCCTCCCTGCGGCGCGGCCTCTCGGCCGTCGGCTACACGGTCGACGTCGCCCACGACGGCGTCACCGGACTGCACCTGGCCCGGGAGCACCGCTACGCGGCCGTCCTCCTCGACATCATGCTGCCCGGCCTCAACGGCTACCAGGTCTGCTCCCGGCTCCGCGCCGAGTCCAACGCCGTGCCGGTGATGATGCTGACGGCCAAGAACGGCGAGTACGACGAGGCCGAGGGTCTCGACACCGGCGCCGACGACTACCTGGCCAAGCCTTTCTCGTACGTCGTCCTGGAGGCCCGGCTCCGCGCCCTGCTGCGCCGGGGCGGGGCGCGCACACGCACCGTCCTGGAATGCGGCGACCTGTGGCTCGACCCGGCGCGCAGGACGTGCGGCCGGGGCGAGGCGGTGATCCCGCTGACGCCGAAGGAGTTCGCGGTGCTGCACTGCCTGCTGCTGAGGCTCGACGAGGTCGTGCCGACGCTCGACATCCTCGACGACGTGTGGTCGGCGGACTTCACCGGCGACCCGAACATCGTGCACGTGTACATCAGGGCGGTACGGAGGAAGATCGACGCCCCCTTCGGGCGGGAGACGATCGAGACGGTGCGGGGCGCCGGGTACCGGGTGACGGCACGTGTCTGAGTGGGGGAGAAGGTACCGCCCGGTCTGGGCATCGGGATTCGTGGCCACCCTGGTCGTGGTGGCGGCCGTGTGCCTGCTGGAGTACGCGGACCGGAGGGCCGGCCCGCGCTCCCCGGTCATCGCCGTCCTCATCGTGGACGACCGGGTCGGTCCACAGGTGGAACTGCTCGCCGACACGGGCCCGTGGATCGGGATGCTGTGCGTCGCCGTGGCCTGCTGGTTCGCCGGGACCGGCCACCCGACGGCGGTACGGCTCCGCACGACGGGGGCCGCCGCCGTGACCTCGGGCGCGCTGTTCGCGACGTACTGCGCGTGGCTCGCCCGGGAGAACCCGGTCAAGCCGTGGCTCGTCGCGGAGGAGGCCCTCCGCTGGGGCCTGATGTTCATCGGCCCCTCGGCCGGCCTCCTGACGGCGGCGGTCGTGTGGACGGCGCTCGGCAACAGCGCGGTCCGGCTCCCGTACCGCAGTCGTACGGTTCTGGTGGCAGCGGCCACCACCGGCGGGCTCTTCGCGGCGAGCATCGAGGTCCTACGGCGGGCCCAGCCGTCGGGCGCGGAGTCGCTGGCCGACGTGTACTGGATCGCGCTGATCACCGGGTCCCCGCTCGTCACGCTGCTCACCGGCGTATTCGTCCACGTCGCGGCGCGGGCGTCGCTCCGCCCTGTCGAGGCGATCCGGCGCGAACTCTCGGACATCACCGGCCAGTCGCTCGACCGGCGGGTCCCCGTCCCGCCGACGGGTGACGTGATCGCCCGCCTCGCGGTGACGACCAACGACACCCTGGACCGCCTCGAACAGGCCTCGGCGCGGCAGCAGCAGTTCGTCGCGGACGCCGCCCACGAACTGCGCAGCCCGCTCGCGGCCCTGCGCGCCCAGCTGGAGACGGCCCTGCGGCACCCTGACTCGGTCACCGACTGGCCGGAGGCGGTGGCCGAGGCGGCCGCCGATGTCGTACGGCTCCAGACGCTCGCCGACGACCTGCTGCTCCTCGCGAGCCACCGGGCCACGGCGCCGCCCCGAGAGCAGGTGGACCTGGCGGCCCTCGCGGAGGATCTCGTCCGCGAACACCAGCACCTGCCGGACGCGACGGGCCTCGTGGTGACGTGCGAGGCCCCGGCCCCGGCGCTCGTCCACGGCAACGCGACCCGCCTGGAGCGCCTGCTCCGCAACCTGCTGGCGAACGCGTGCCGGCACGCGAAGTCGACGGTGAAGGCGCAGGTCACGGTCACGTCGGCCCACACCGTGATCCTGACCGTGGAGGACGACGGCCCGGGCATCCCGCCCGCCGACCGATCCCGCGTCTTCGACCGCTTCACCCGCCTCGACGCCTCCCGCACCCGCACGTCGGGCGGCGCGGGCCTGGGTCTCCCGATCGCCCGCGACATCGCCACGGACCACTCGGGCACCCTGACGATCGAGGACGCGGAGTGCGGGGCGCGCCTCGTGGCACGGTTTCCGGAGGGGGGCTCGCCGGCCGCATCGGGGCGCGGACCGGGGGCTGCGCACCCCGCCCCCGAACCGGAAGCGGTGGAGCGGCACCTGCCCCGGAACTGGACCATCGGCCTCGCGCTCGCCCTCGCGGGAGTGCTCGCCCTCGGTGTCACAGCCTGGGCCGCGAGGGATTCCCGCCCCGGGGAATGGTCGTGCGAGCCGGACCTGTCCCGCGAGGAGTACGTCCCTGCCGAGATGAGCCAACTCGCCTACGCGAAGGTGGAGAAGATCGTCCGCTACGTGCCGAGCGGGGACGGCGACGCCGGCACCCTCCGGGTCCGCCTCCGAGTCCTGCACTCCCTGAAGGGCGAGGTCCCCGCGACGCTCACCCTCGCCCAGGGTGTGCTCGTGAACCCCCAGGGCCGCTACACGAGCACCGACCCCCTCCGCCCGGTTCTCACCCCCGGCGGCACCTACGTCGTCAGCTACGACCAGGACTTCTCCGACTCCGGGGGCGTCGGCTGGATCCGTTACGCGAAGGAGGAACCGACCACGTCGCTGGCCCGCTGGAGGACGTACGTGGCCCGGGAAACGAGGGCTCCGCTGGACCCGCGGTGCGACAGGTAGACGTGAGGGCCGGTTCCGCGAGGCGGTGCGGCGCGACCTGCGCCAGAGCCACGCGGAGCGCGGCGGGAGTGCGCTCAGGCCGGGAGACGAGCGGCTTCGCCGCCGTCGACGTGCTGCGTCGGCATGTCAGGTCGCGACAGCGCCTTGTCCGGGCACGAAGGAGGGGCCGGGCATCAGCCCGGCCCCTCCACTTGCGGTGGTCCGATCGCGTTGCTCACGGGACCTGCCCGGACGGATCCCCCCTGGTTCCGCCCCGGGCGCCCCCGGTTCCGTGTGCCCCCCGTCGACCGGACCTCCCTGGTGGGCCGCGGCGGCTCCCCCGAAGTCGCCGCCGCGGCCGCTCCCCGTCGGGAGTGGCTAGTTGGCCGGCTCGGACGTGATGTGGAGGTTCTCGGCGGGTCCGTCGCCGAGGACCTTGTCCGCGATCGCGTCTGCCGGCTCGGAGGTGATATGCAGGTTCTTCGTGCCGATCTTGTCGGTCTCCGTGCCGGTGATGTGCAGGTTCTCCGGCGTGACGACCGGGTTGGTGGCGTCGATGTCGCCCATGCTGATCCCCTCGTGGTGGATGGCTTCGCGTGCTGGTGGGTGGAGCCCGTCCGGCTGTTCCCCCGTGGACGGCCGAACGGGCTCCTCGGGGTCGCTCACCCTAGTGCGTGGAGGTGACGACCTCACCGGCGACCCGTCTGCCCCCCGACGCGGCGGATCGTTGAGGACAACTCTGCCGGGTGGCGATAAACGAATGCTGAACGCCGCCGGGACGGGTATGCGTCAGGCGGCGGCCACGGGGGCCAGCAGAGCCCTGACCTCGGACGCTTCCGGAACCGACAACTCTTCGTAGATGTCCAGGGCTTCCCGCCAGCAGACCTGGGCCCGCCCCGACTGCCCTATGCCGTGCAGCGCCCGCCCGAGGACGGTCAGGACGTTCCCGCGTCGCCAGTCGCCGCCGATGCCCCGGAGCACGGTGAGGGCCTTCTCCGCCCCCGCGGCCGCGGCCCCGTACCGACGGGCCGCGATGTCGACCTCGGCGATGCGGAACAGCGTCATGCCCTCCCACAGCCGCTGGCGGCTGTCGACGAACACGGCGAGTGCCTCGCGGAGTTGCTCGCCGGCGTCCTCCAGCCGCCCGCTCTCGGTGAGGGCGAGGCCGAGCGCGTAGCGCCCGTTGGCGCCCTTGAGGGCGTGTCCCATCTCGTCGTACATGTCCGCTCCCTGCTGGGCCATGCGGACGGCGTCGGCCGTGCGGCCCGCGGCCAGATGGATGCGGGACAGATTGCAGAGAGCGGCGGCTTCGCCGGCGCGGTCCTCCGCATCGCGGAACCCGGCGATGGCCTGGCTGAGGTGTTCGTCCGCGTCCTCGTACCGCGCCTGGTAGTGCGCTATGGCGCCCCTGGCGTTCAGGGCCCAGCAGATGGGCAGCGGGTCGTCGACGGAGCGCGCCATGCGGACGACCTCGTCGGCCTCCTGGTCGGCCTGGTCGAAGCGGCCCTGGTAATGGTGGACGTACGCCAGCGTGTTGGCGGCGCGTGCCTCGGCACGGACATCGCCGGCCGTGCTCGCCGCGCCGCGCAGCACCGTGGCCACGGTCTCGTACTCGCGGGAGTTCGCGCCCGACTCCGCCAGGTCCAGGGACGCCCACAGGAGGTCCACCGCGCGGCGGAGGGTTCCCGGGGCCGCCGCGGACTGGCGGACGCACGCCAGGAGGCAGTTCGCCTCGGCGTAGAGCCAGTCCTGGGCCGTGTGGCGGTCGGTGAAGGTGAGGCCTTCGTGGGTGGTGGGTTCCAGGTGGTCGACGAGGCGGTCGCCGGGGCGTTCGATCGCGTAGACCCGCGCCGCCGTCGACAGGTAGAAGTCCAGGAGCCGGGAGAGCGCCGCCTCCTTCTCCGAGGGCGGCTGCTCGTCGCGGTCCGCGCACGCACGCGCGTAGAGCCGGACCAGGTCGTGGTACCGGTACCGGCCGGGGGCGGCCGACTCCAGGAGGGACGTGTCGACGAGGGCCTCCAGGAGGTCCTCCGTGTCCCAGAGCGACAGGTCCAGGACGGCCGCGGCCGCCGCGAGGGAGATGTCCGGGCCGTCCGCGAGGCCGAGCAGGCGGAACGCGCGCGCCTGCGCCGGTTCCAGCTGCCCGTAGCCGAGTTCGAACGTCGCCTTCACCGCGAGGTCGCCCGCCTGGAGCTCGTCCAGACGCCGCCGCGAGTCCGCCAGCTTCGCCGCCAGGACCGAGACGGTCCAGGTGCGGCGGGCCGCGAGCCGGGACGCGGCGATGCGGATGGCCAGGGGCAGGAAACCGCAGGCCGCGACGACGTCGAGGGCCGCCTCGCGTTCCGCCTGGACCCGCTCCTCGCCGACGATCCGGGTGAAGAGCTGGAGCGCCTCCTCCGGGGACATCACATCGAGGTCCACCAGGTGCGCGCCGGCCAGGTCCACCATCCGGATCCGGCTGGTGACGAGGGCCGCGCAGCCCGACGTACCGGGAAGCAGTGGGCGGATCTGGGCGGCGTCACGGGCGTTGTCCAGGAGGACCAGGACCCGGCGTCCGTCGAGCGTCGAGCGGTACAGCGCCGCCCGGTCGTCGAGCGAGTCGGGGATGGCCGCGTCCGGGGTGCCGAGCGCGCGGAGGAAGGAGCCCAGGACGGTCTCGGTCGCCGCCGCGCGGGAGCCCGCGCCCTGGAGGTCCACGTACAGCTGCCCGTCCGGGAAGTGCCGCCTCGCCTCGTGCGCGACGTGCACGGCCAGCGTCGTCTTGCCGACCCCGCCGATGCCCGCGAGCGCCGAGACGGCCATGACGTGGCCCTCGGCGGTGGCGAGCCGGTCGCCGAGTTCCCGTACGAAGGCGGCGCGGCCCGTGAAGTCCGGGACGGTCGCGGGGAGCTGGGCGGGGCGGGCGACGGGTGCGGCGGCCGGGGCGGCCTCCTCGACCGGGCGGGCGAGTTCGGCGTCGGCCTGCAGGATGCGCTGCTGGAGCCGGGAGAGTTCGGGGGTGGGGTCGACGCCGAGTTCGTCGGCGAGCAGCCGGCGGGTGTCGGCGTACACGGCGAGCGCCTCGGCCTGCCGCCCGCTGCGGTACAGCGCGAGCATCAGCAGCTCGCGGAGCCGCTCGCGCAGCGGGTGCGCGGCGGTGAGCGCGGTCAGCTCGGACACGGCCTCCGCGTGCGCGCCGACCTCCAGGTCGATGTCGAGGCGCGTCTCCAGGAGCGTGAGCCGCCACTCCTCCAGGCGGGTCCGCTGCGTCTCGGCGTACGGCCCCGGTACGGAGGCCAGCACCTCGCCGTCCCACAGGTCGAGCGCCTCGGCGAGCCGGTCGCGGGCACCGGACCGGTTCCCGGCGGCGCGCAGCTTCTCGGCCTCGGCGCCGAGTTCCTGGGCGGTGGCGACGTCGAGGGCGGCGGCGGAGGTGCGCAGGGCGTACCCGCCGGACTCGCTGACGAGGACCTTGGGGCCGAGCGCCTTGCGGAGCCGGGAGGCGTACGTCCGTACGGCCGCGAGGGCCTGTGAGGGAGACTCCTCGCCCCAGAGCGCGTCGATCAGCTCGGAGGCGGTGGCGGTGCGCCCGCCGCGGAGGAGCAGGGCGGCGAGCAGGGCCCGCTGCTGGGGCGACCCGGTGGGCACGGGTTCGTCGTCGCGCCAGGCGCGGACGGGCCCGAGCACGGCGAAGCGGAGGAGTCCGGGGGCGGTGCCGTCGTCGGTGCCGACGGCGGCCCGGGTGTCGGCGGCGGGGTCCGGCGCGGTCGTCGCGGCCGCGTCCGCGCCCCGGTCGGCGGCGTCCGTGCCGCTGGGGGCGGCATGGCCGGAATGCGTACCCGCACCCGTCGCCTCGCCGGCCTCCGGGCGGGCCGTGCCCGCAGTCGTGCCCGTGTCCTCGATCTCGTCGGTGCCCGGGCCCGTGCCGGCGCCCGCGCGCGTCCTCGGAGCCCGTTGCACCGGAACTCGCGGTCCGTTCTCACGGTCCATCGCTCCCCCTGCCCGTACCGCCACCGCTGGTTTCGCCCTGGACAGTCTGCCTTGTCCGGAGGGACTCCGTCAGCATCGGGTCGGCCGTAGTCCGGGCCGTGATGCGGCCGTAGTACGGCCGTCACACCGTCGATCTGGCGCACGATAGCTGACGGACCGTCAGATCGGCGCTACCGTGAAAGCCATGGAGACCTTCCCGAAGATCATCTCGGTGGACGACCACACCGTGGAGCCCCCGCACGTCTGGCGGGACCGGCTCCCGTCCCGGTACCACGACACCGGACCCCGGATCGTCCGCGCCCCGCTCAAGGAAATGACCTTCCTAGGCGGGAAGTTCGCCCCCGTCATGGGGGCCAAGGGCGACGACGGCCCGATCGGCGACTGGTGGGTCTACGAGGACCTGCACCGGCCCCTCACCCGGCTCGACACCGCCGTCGGCTACGACCGTGACGAGATACGGCTCGAAGTCATCACCTACGAGCAGATGCGGCCCGGCTCCCACTCCGTGCCCGAGCGGCTCGCCGACATGGACGTCAACCACGTCCAGTCCGCACTCTGCTTCCCCACCTTCCCGCGCTTCTGCGGACAGACCTTCACCGAGGCGAGCGACCGCGAGCTGGGTCTGCTCTGCGTCCGGGCGTACAACGACTGGATGGTGGACGAGTGGTGCGGGCCCGAGGCTCACGGGCGGCTCATCCCACTCACCCTCATCCCGCTCTGGGACCCGGAGCTGGCCGCCGCCGAGGTGCGCCGGAACGCTGCACGCGGGGTGCGGGCCGTCGCGTTCTCAGAGATCCCGCCGCACCTGGGGCTTCCCTCGGTGCACACGGACCACTGGGACCCCTTCTTCCGCGCGTGCGACGAGACCGGCACGGTCATCGCGATGCACATCGGCTCGTCCAGCCGGATGCCGTCGACGTCCGCCGACGCCCCGCCGGCCGTCGGCTCCACCATCACCTTCGCCAACTGCTGCTTCTCGATGGTCGACTGGCTGATGAGCGGCAAGTTCGAGCGCTTCCCGAACCTGAGGATCATGTACGCGGAGGGGCAGATCGGCTGGATCCCGTACATCCTGGAGCGCGCCGACGTCGTCTGGGAGGAGAACCGGGGCTGGGGCGGGGTCGCCGAGAAGGTGCTGCGCCCGCCGTCCGAGCTGTTCGCCGGACACGTCTTCGGCTGCTTCTTCGACGACGCGTTCGGGCTCCGGAACCTCGACGCCATCGGGGCCGCGAACGTCCTGTACGAGACGGACTACCCGCACTCGGACTCGACCTGGCCCAAGTCGCGGGAGGTGGGCGAGGCGCAGATGGGCCATCTGCCGGCGGACGTCGTCGAGCGGATCGTGCGCGGCAACGCGATCGACCTGCTCGGGCTGACCCCGGAGGGCCTCTGGCCCGGCCGGTGACGCCGCCGGGCCGCGGGCCGACCACGGCTGTCCGCCGTGATCGGCCCGCGCCCGCTCGACGCCCGGCAGGCCGGGGCCCGACCGCCCCTGGGGGGCGGGGAGTCCTCCGGGTCCTCCGGGCGGTCGGCGGGAAGGCTCTCCGGGCTCTCCGAGGCCCCGGGCGGCCGGCGCCGCGTTCCGGACGACACCCCCTAGCCCCTCGCCCGGGCCGTCCACATCTGGTTGGTGCCCCCGGTGCAGTCCCACTGCTGGGCCCGGGCGCCGTTGACCGTGCTCCAGCCGCTGATCTCCAGGCACTTTCCGCTGTGCTTGTTGATCAGGTAGAAGACGTCGTCGTCGATGTAGTGCTCGTCCCACATCTGGTTGGCGCCCCCGTGGCAGTCCCACTGGCGGACGGTCGCACCGTTGGCCGTGCTCCAGTCGGCGACTTCCAGGCACTTCCCGCTGTTGGCGTTCTTCTCGATGCCCCACCACCGGCCGTTCACCCAGCTGCCGGTGGAGGCCCAGCCCTGGTTCGAGCCGCCGTGGTAGTCCCACTGGTTCACGAGGGCGCCGTTGGCGGTGGACCAGCCACCGACCTCCAGGTATCGCCCGCTGTTGAGATTCTTGTAGGCGAGCCCGCCCAGGTCCTGCGCGCTGGCGGACGGCGCCTGCACGCCGCCCACCAGCGCGAGGGCCGCGACGGCCGTTCCGAGCGCCCGCAGCGCCGTGGCGGCCTTCTTGCGTGTCTGCATGCTTCCTCGTTCCCCGTGGCTCCTGCTGAACGGCACCGAGCGCCTACGGCTTCGATGCCCGCGGCCGAGAGCGTAGGGGTCCGGCCCCGCCCCAGCGGTGCGGGAAAGGGCGGATCTCCGTCCCGGGATGTGTTCCGGGACGGCCGGGACGGCCGGAACCCGTGCTGCGGGAGCCTTGTCTGATGGGTCGTCAGGTACGAGCATGGGTCCCGCCCACATAAGTGACGGTACGTCAGAGGTACGGCTCAAGGGGGTCTCCCATGGTGGTCTACGGGATGCAGCTGCCGGTCCAGTCGCAGAGCGCGATCTACGCCGAGCCCTGGGAGGCGGCCGCCGGGCCGGCCGATCTGCTCGCCGTCGCCCGTGCGGCCGAGGACCACGGCTTCGACTACCTCGCGAGCTGCGACCACGTCGCCATCCCACGGCGGCTCGCCGAGGCCATGAGCACCGTCTGGTACGACCCGGTCGCCACGCTCTCCTTCCTCGCCGCCGCCACCGAGCGGGTCCGGCTGCTCTCGCACGTCGCCGTCGTCGGACTGCGCCATCCGCTCGTCACCGCCAAGGCGTACGCGACGCTCGACCACCTCTCCGCCGGCCGGCTCGTCCTCGGGGTCGGCGCCGGGCACGTACAGGAGGAGTTCGAGGCGCTCGGGGTGGACTTCGCGCGCCGGGGAGCCGTGCTCGACGAGACCATGGACGCGCTGCGGGCCGCGCTCGGGCCCGAGGAGTACCCCGAGCACCTGGGGGAGCGGTTCGCCTTCAAGGACCTCGGGCAGCTGCCCCGGCCCGCACAGGAGCGCGTCCCCCTCTGGGTGGGCGGCTCCTCCCCGGCCGCCGTGCGCCGCGCCGCGCTCAAGGGCGACGGCTGGCTCCCGCAGGGCGACCCGCGCGAGCAGCTCGCCGCACAGATCCGGAAGCTGCTGCGGCTGCGCGCCGAGGCCGGGATCGAGGAGCCGATCACCGTCGGCGCGATCGCCGAGCCGCTGTACATCGGCACGCCCGACCGGCCCGTCGGCCGGCGCACCCTCAGCGGCCGCCCGGAGGAGATCGCCGCCTCCCTGCGCGCGTACGGGGAGATGGGCGTGCACCAGATCCAGGTCCGGTTCCGCTCCCGGAGCCGTACCGAACTCACCGACCAGATGGCGGCCTTCGGCACGGAGGTCGCCCCCCACCTCTAGGGAGTACGGACATGGGCAAGCTCGACGGGCGGGTCGTCCTCGTCACCGGTGCGGCGCGCGGGCAGGGCGAGCAGGAGGCCCGGCTGTTCGCCGGGGAAGGGGCCAGGGTCGTCCTCGCGGACGTCCTCGACGACGCAGGCGAGGCGCTGGCCAAGGAGCTGGGGGAGGAGCGGGCCGCTTACGTCCACCTCGACGTGACCCGGGAGGAGGACTGGGCCGCCGCCGTGGCCCGCGCCAAGGACCGGTTCGGGAAGATCGACGGGCTCGTCAACAACGCGGGCATCCTCCGTTTCAACGAGCTGCTCTCGACCCCTCTGGAGGAGTTCCAGGCGATCGTCTCGGTCAACCAGACCGGCTGCTTCCTGGGCATACGCACCGTCGCGCCCGAGATCGCGACGGCCGGCGGCGGCACGATCGTCAACACCGCCTCGTACACGGGGCTGACGGGGATGGCCGGGGTCGGCGCCTACGCCGCCTCCAAGCACGCCGTCCTCGGGCTGACCCGGGTCGCCGCCCTGGAGCTGGCCGCGAAGGGGATCCGGGTGAACGCCGTCTGCCCGGGGGCGATCGACACCCCCATGAGCAACCCGGAGGGCGTGGACCCGGCGGCCACGGCCGAGCTGTACCGCAAGCTCGTGCCGCTCGGGCGGATCGGGCGCCCGGACGAGGTGGCGGCCCTCGCGCTCTTCCTGACCGGGGACGACTCGGCTTACATCACGGGCCAGCCCTTCGTGATCGACGGCGGCTGGCTGGCCGGGGTCAGTCTCTTCTAGTCCTACCTGACGAGTCGTCAGGTATTGACGCACCTGCCGCACGGTGCGACAGTCGGGCACATCACGAATCTGACGGCACGTCAGAAACTCCGTCAGAAACTCACGAGGACGGTGAACCCCCTTGGAATTCGGGATCTTCGTACAGGGATACGTCGGCAAGCGCGCCGAGACCGATCCCGAAGCCGAGCACAAGGCCCTCATGGAGGAGACCGAGTACGTCATCCAGGCGGACAGGTCCGGCTTCAAGTACGCCTGGGCCTCGGAGCACCACTTCCTGGAGGAGTACTCGCACCTCTCCGCCAACGACGTCTACCTGGGCTACCTCGCCCATGCCACCGACCGGATCCACCTCGGCTCCGGCATCTTCAACCCCCTCGCCCCCGTCAACCACCCGGTGAAGGTCGCCGAGAAGGTCGCCATGCTCGACCACCTCTCCGGCGGACGCTTCGAGTTCGGCTCCGGCCGGGGCGCGGGCTCCCACGAGATCCTCGGGTTCATGCCGGGCATCACCGACATGAACTACACGAAGGAACTGTGGGAGGAGACCATCGCCGAGTTCCCCAAGATGTGGCTCCAGGACGAGTACGTCGGCTTCCAGGGCAAGCACTGGTCGCTGCCGCCGCGCAAGGTCCTCCCCAAGCCGTACGGGAAGTCCCACCCCGCGATGTGGTACGCGGCCGGGTCGCCCTCCTCGTACGCCATGGCCGGCAAGAAGGGTCTCGGCGTCCTCGGCTTCAGCGTGCAGAAGGTCTCCGACATGGAGTGGGTCGTCGAGTCCTACAAGACCGCGATCAAGGAGGCCAAGGCGATCGGCGACTTCGTCAACGACAACGTCATGGTCACCTCGACCGCGATCTGCGCCGAGACCCACGACAAGGCGGTCGAGATCGCGGTGGGCGGCGGCCTGAACTACCTCCAGTCCCTCCTGTTCCGCTACCACGACACCTTCCCGCGGCCGGAGGGCATCCCGGAGTGGCCGGAGCTCCTGCCCGAGTACTCGGCCGAGATCATCGAACTCCTCATCCAGGAGGAGCTGATGATCTGCGGCGACCCCTCCGAGGTCCTCGCCCAGTGCAAGCGGTGGGAGCAGGCCGGGGCCGACCAGCTCTCCTTCGGGCTCCCGATCGGGATCTCGTACGAGGACACGATGAACTCGATCAAGCTGATCGGTGAGCACGTGATCCCCGAGATCGACACGGACCCGATCCACCGCACAACCCGCTTCCGCCAGTCGTCGGGCACGTAACGGAAGCCCCTCCGGGGGCGGTCCGCGCTCGTCGCCCCCGCGGGAGGCCCGGACCCGCGACCCGCGCGGGAGGTTCGCACCCGTGACCCCCGCTGCGCGGGCCTCACCTGCCCCCGCCCCCCCGTGTGGGCAATCGTCCCGCAGGGCGGGACGGGTGGGCACACGGGACGGCGCACTCGGCGGCGCCTCCGCCCCTTGTGCCTGGACCCGCACCAACCGCTCGGTGCACAGGGGGTGCGGGTCAGGGCGCAGGGAGCCCGGGCCCGGCAAGGGGCGCCGTTCCGTTGTGCCCACCCGTTCCGCCCCAGCGGAACGATTGCCCACAACGGGGGGCGCGGGGGTGGGTGGGAGCCGCCCCAGCGGAACAGATGCCCACAACGGGGGGCGCCGCCTCGGCGGGGCGATTGCCCACAACGCGCCGGGCATCGTGAAGCGCGGGGTGGTGTCTTCCCGGACCGCCGCCCCGTACCGGCCCCGGCCGGAGGCCGTTCCGCGGCGGCCCCCGGTCCGGGGCACACCCGTGTCCACGTCCAGAAAGGGAGGGAACGTCATGCTCGATCACCTGATCAAGGGCGCCACCGTCGTGGACGGCACCGGCGCCCCCGCCCACGTCGCCGACATCGGCATCCGCGACGGCCGGATCGTCTTCGCCGGGCCCGGCGCGGTCGCCCGTACGACCGAGGACGCCACCGGTCTCGTCCTCACGCCCGGCTTCGTCGACCCCCACACCCACTACGACGCCCAGCTGTTCTGGGACCCGTACGCCACCCCGTCCATGAACCACGGCGTCACCACCGTCGCCGGCGGCAACTGCGGCTTCACCCTCGCCCCGCTCCACCCGGACCGGCCCGAGGACGCCGACTACACCCGCCGCATGATGTCCAAGGTCGAGGGCATGGCGCTGAAGGCGCTGGAGGAGGGCGTCGACTGGAGCTGGTCGTCGTTCGCCGAGTACCTCGACGCCCTCGACGGACGGATCGCCGTCAACGCCGGCTTCATGGTGGGCCACTGCGCCCTGCGCCGGTACGTGATGGGCGCCGACGCCGTCGGCGGGCAGCCCACCCCCGAGCAGCTCGCGCACATGGTCGCCCTTCTCAAGGAGGCCATGGAGGCCGGTGCCTGGGGGCTGTCCACCACCCAGTCCTCGACCCACTCCGACGGCGACGGCGCTCCCGTCGCCTCCCGGCACGCCACCGCGGAGGAGCTCATCGCGCTCTCCCGCGCCGTCGGCGAGCACGAGGGCACCCAGCTCGAAGCGATCCTGGCCGGCTGTCTCGACCAGTTCTCCGACGACGAGATCGAGCTGTTCGTCGAGATGACGGCGGCGGCCGGACGGCCCCTCAACTGGAACGTCCTCACCATCGACGCCGCCGTCCCCGAACGCGTCCCGCGTCAGCTCACCGCCTCCGAGCGGGCCCGGAAGTCCGGCGGCCGGATCGTCGCCCTCACCATGCCGATCCTGACCCCGATGAACATGTCGCTCGGGACGTTCTGCGCCCTCAACCTCATCCCGGGGTGGGGCGAGATCCTCGGACTTCCCCTCCCCGAGCGGATCGCGAAGCTCCGCGACCCGGACGTGCGGGCCGAGATGCTGCGGCGCGCCGACTCCAAGGAGGCCGGGGTCTTCCGGCGCCTCGCCCACTTCGGGCGGTACGTCATCGGGGACACGTACAGCCCCGAGAACGAGGGCCTCACCGGCCGGGTCGTCAACGACATCGCGGCCGAGCGCGGCCAGGACGCCTTCCAGTGCCTCGTCGAGATCTGCGCCAACGACGAGCTGCGGACCATTCTGTGGCCGATGCCCAGCGACAACGACCCGGCCTCCTGGGCCCTGCGGCGCGAGACCTGGGACCACGAGGACGTGATGCTCGGCGGCTCGGACGCGGGCGCCCATCTGGACCGGATGTGCGGGGCGCCGTACACGACCCGGTTCCTCGGCGACTGTCTGCGCGGCCGGAAGCTCGTCCCCCTGGAGCGGGCGGTGCGGATGCTGACCGACGACCCGGCCCGGCTCTTCGGGCTCCGCGAGCGCGGCCGGATCGCCGAGGGCTTCCACGCCGACCTGGTCCTCTTCGATCCGGAGCGGATCGACGCCGGCCCGGCGACCCTCGTGCACGACCTGCCGGGGGACAGCCCGCGGCTCGACTCGCGCGCGGTCGGGATCGTGTCGGTACGGGTCAACGGCGTGGAGACGGTACGGGACGACGAGGTGACCGGCGCGGTCCCGGGGAAGGTACTGCGCTCCGGCCGTGACACGAGGACGGTGGCGACCAGGTGAACCAGAAGCTCTTCATCGGCGGCGAGTGGGTCGAGCCCGACGGAGGCCATTACGCCGTCATCGACCCCGCCACGGAGGAGGTCGTCGGTCTCGCGCCGGAGGCCTCCCGCGCCCAGGTGTACGAGGCGGCCGCCGCCGCCCGCGAGGCCTTCGCCACCTGGTCCCGTACGAAGCCGGAGGAGCGGGCGGTGATCCTCGACCGGGCCGCCGACCTGATGGCCAGGGACGCCGAGGCGAACACGCTCCTCGCCCGCGCCGAGACGGGCGCCACCACCGGCACCGCGCGCGGCATGCAGGTCGCCGTCGGCTCCGCCCGTTTCCGGCGGTACGCGCGCGGGGCGATGGAGCCGGTCGAGCAGCCGCTGCCCCCGCAGATCAACGAGGCGGGCCCGATGGGGAAGGCCGGAGTGTTCGGCGCGGTGGCGGTACGGCGCCCGGTCGGCGTGGTCACCTGCATCACCTCGTACAACAACCCCTGGGCCAACCCGGCCGGCAAGATCGCCCCCGCGCTCGCGATGGGCAACACGGTCCTGGTGAAGCCGGCCCCGCAGGACCCGCTCTCCGTGTACGCGATGACCCGCGCCCTGGAGGAGGCCGGCGTCCCGCCGGGTGTCGTCAACGTGGTCACCGGCTCCTCCGTGGAGTCCGGGCAGGCGGCCGTGGACTCCCCGGACGTCGACATGGTGTCGTTCACCGGCTCCACGGCGGTCGGGCAGGCGATCGGCGAGGTCTGCGGCCGCTCGCTCAAGCGGCAGCTGATGGAGCTGGGCGGGAAGGGGGCCGCGCTCGTCTTCGACGACGCGGACCTGGACTCGGCGGTGATGGGGATCGGGACGACGTTCTCCTTCTACAGCGGACAGATCTGTACGGCACCGACCCGGGTGCTCGCCCAGCGCGGGATCTACGAGCAGCTGGTCGAGAGGCTCACCGGCTATCTCGCCTTCATGAAGGTGGGCGACCCGGCGGAGAAGGGCACGATCGTCGGCCCGGTGATCTCGGCGGCACACCGCGACCGGGTGGAGTCGTACGTCGAGCTGGGGCGGAAGGAAGGGGCGCGGGTCGTGGTGGGCGGCGAGCGCCCGGACCTCCCGAAGGGCTTCTACGTGGCGCCGACGCTGCTCGCCGACTGCACCAACGAGATGCGGGTGGTGCGGGAGGAGATCTTCGGGCCGGTCGTCGTGGTCGTCCCCTTCGACGACGAGGAGGAGGGGATCGCGCTGGCCAACGACAGCGACTACGGCCTCCTCGACTACGTGTGGTCGGGCGACGTGGCCCGCGCCTTCCGGATCGCGGCCCGGCTGCGGGCCGGCGGGGTGGGTGTGAACACGATCGGCCGGAACATGGAGGCGCCGTTCGGCGGATTCAAGCGGAGCGGGGTCGGACGGGACGTGGGCTCGTACGCGCTGCACGCCTACAGCGAGCTGCAGGCGGTGGTGTGGCCGGGCTGAGGAGCGGCGGGAAACTTCCTCGGGAAAATTTGAAAACGGACATTTCGGTCCACGCTGCGGTTCCCGCATATCGGACATGGGTCGACCGACCTACCAGTTGGTCGGTCCGTGCCGGTCATCGATCTTTCAATCATCGGCAGGTGTCCGCTTCGACCCTCGCAATGCAAGGCGATGATCGATCAGATGAGCGGATTTTGATCCTCCGGATATGGAAACCGCAGCATTTAACGTCCTGTTCATGACTCAGGTGGAAGCCCGGCCCCAGGCCGGAGACACGGTAAGGGGCGTCAACGCCCCGGGCGACGCCAACGGCGTCCGTACCAAAGGCCTCGGCGGAAACTCCGTCGGCCTCCTCGGCAGCGCCGTCATCGGCATCTCGACCGTCGCCCCCGTCTACTGCCTGACCTCGACGCTCGGCTCCACCGCCGGCGAGGTCGGACTGCAGATGCCCGCCGTCTTCCTCGCGGGCTTCCTCCCGATGCTCCTCGTCGCCTTCGCGTACCGGGAGCTCAACAAGGTCATGCCCGACTGCGGCACCTCGTTCACCTGGACCGTGAAGGCCTTCGGGCCCAAGATCGGCTGGATGTGCGGCTGGGGCCTCGTCATCGCGACGATCATCGTCCTCTCCAACCTGGCGGGCGTCGCGACCTCCTACTTCTGGCTCCTCGCGGGTGAGATCAGCGGCAGCGAATCCATCGCCGCCCTGGACGACAACAAAGCCGTCCACATCGTCACCTGCCTGGCCCTCATCGCCGCAGCCACCGCGATCAGCTACCGCGGCATGACCGCCACCAAGGGCGTCCAGTACACCCTCGTCGGCCTCCAGCTCGTCGTCCTCGCCGTCTTCGTCGGCCTGGCCCTGACGAAGGCCGGCTCCTTCGAGACCTCGGTCGACTTCTCCTGGTCCTGGATGAACCCCTTCGCGGTCCAGTCCTTCGCCGCCTTCACCGCCGGACTCTCGCTCTCGATCTTCATGTACTGGGGCTGGGACGCCTGCATGGCGACCAACGAGGAGACCACCGGCAGCGCCAAGACCCCCGGCCGCGCCGCACTCATCGCGATGGTCGTCCTGGTCGGCTCCTACCTGGCCACCGGCATCGCCGCCCAGATGGTCGTCGGCTCCGGCGAGGAGGGCCTCGGCCTGGCCAACCCGGAGACCTCCGACAACGTCTTCGCCGCCCTCGCCGGCCCGGTGATGGGCCCGACGCTCGGCATCCTGCTCTTCGTCGCGGTCCTCGCCTCGGCGGCCGCCAGCCTCCAGACCACGTTCATCCCGGTCGCCCGCACGGTGCTCGCGATGTCCACGTACGAGGCGCTGCCGAAGTCCTTCACCAAGGTCCACCCGGTCTTCAAGACCCCCGGCAAGGCCACGATCGTCGCGGGCGTCGCCACCGGCGTCTTCTACACCGTGATGACCCTGCTCAGCGAGAACGTCCTGGTCGACACCATCTACGCGCTCGGCCTGATGATCTGCTTCTACTACGCGCTCACGGCCTTCGCCTGCGTCTGGTACTTCCGCGGCCAGCTGTTCCGCTCCGGCCGGGACTTCGCCTACAAGGGCCTCATGCCGCTGCTCGGCGGTCTGATGCTGACGGCCGTCTTCGGCAAGACCCTGTACGACATGTGGGACCCGGCGTACGGCTCCGGCTCCGCGGTCTTCGGTGTCGGCTCGGTCTTCGTGATCGGCGTCGGACTGCTGCTCATCGGCGTGGTGATCATGTTGGTCATGCAGCGCCGGAGCCCCGCGTTCTTCCGGGGTGAGGTCCTGACGAAGGAGACGCCGTCGCTGGTGGTGGCCGACTGACGGCCGTACGCACCTGAGTCCAGGAAACGCGAAGGTGGCGGGCCCGTGGGGGGTCCCGCCACCTTCGTTCTTCGTCCCTCGGGTACGGCTCAGTGGTGTCCGGGGAGCAGGCGTTCCACCGCCGCGTTGGCGGGCGGCAGGTCGGGGGTGCCGGCCGGCTTGGCCTTCGGGGTCAGGACACCGCTGAGCGGCACCACCGAGGGAAGGTTCATGCCGCCGGTGTCGGCGACGGCGGATCCGGCGGCGGCGAGACCGCCGGTCGCGGCGAAACAGGTCAGGGCGACTGCGGTGAGCATCTTCTTCATGCCCGCACCAACGCGGACGGCATGGATCCGGTTACGACCGCCAGGTCGCGCCGGGGGCCCGTGACGACTACCAGGTCGCACCCGCCGGCTGCCGGGTCGTCGCGTTGAGCCGGTTGAAGAGGTTGGTGACCCCCAGCCACAGCACGATCTGCGCGAGCTGCTCCTCGTCGTAGTGCCGGGCCGCCTCGTCCCACACCGTGTCCGGCACGGCGTCCGGACGGTCCGCGAGCCGGGTCGCGTACTCGGCGAGGGCGAGCGCCGCCCGCTCCGCCTCCGTGAAGTACGGGGCCTCCCGCCAGGCCGCCACGGCGTGCAGCCGCTCGTCCGTCTCGCCCTCCTTCTGCGACATCAGGGCCCCACCCACCACGCAGTAGCCGCAGCCGTTGATCTGACTGGCCCGCAGGTGGACCAGGCCGAGGGTGGTGCCGGGCACGTCGCCGCCCGACATGACGGCCTTCACGAGCTGCTGGATCGCGGGGCCGGCCTGGGGAAGGAGGGCGGCGGGGTTGGCCATACGGGCAGGGCGAAGCTGCACGGCGGGGCTCCTTAGGATGCATGCATGTATCGGGAAACGAACTGGTCGCTGCGCCCCGGGACGGCGGGCGACGTCGAGGTCATGGCGGAACTGAGGGCGGTCGTCATGCGGGACGACCTGGTGCGCCTCGGCCGCTACGACGAGCACCGGGTGCGTCAGCGGCTGCGCGACGGCTTCTCGCCGGAGCACACCTCGGTCATCGAGGTGGACGGCGGCTTCGCGGGCTGCGTCACGATGCGCCCGTACGAAGGGGGCGAAGGCGGTGAAGGGCTCTACCTGGAGCACTTCTACCTGGACCCCGGGGTCCAGGGGCGGGGCCTCGGGACGGCGGTGCTGCGGGAGCTGCTCGCACGGGCGGACGAGGCCGCGGTCCCGGTCCGCCTGGTCGTGCTCCAGGGAAGCGCCGCCCGCCGTCTCTACGAGCGCGAGGGCTTCGCGTACGAGGGCGAGGACCCGGTGGACGTGCTCCTCGTGCGCGAGGCTCCGGTCGGCGCCGGACCCCTCACAGGCCGACCCCGGCCGGCTGGCGGACGGTGACGTTGATCCGGTTGAACAGGTTCGTGACGGCCACCATCAGGACGATCGCCGCGAGCTGCTTCTCGTCGTAGTGGTCGGCGGCCGCGTCCCAGACGTCGTCCGGCACGGCGTCCGACGTGTCGGCGAGCCGGGTCGCCGCCTCGGCCAGGGCGAGGGCCGCGCGCTCCTCGTCGGAGAAGTACGGGGCCTCGCGCCAGGCGGCGACGGCGAACAGCTTCTCGTCGCTCACGCCGTTCTTCTTCGCGCTCTTCGCGCCGTAGTCGACACAGAACCCGCAGCCGTTGATCTGGCTGGCCCGCAGATGCACCAGCTCCAGGGTGGACTCCGGGACGCCGCCCTCACGGGTCGCCTTCACCAGGTTCTGGATGGCGGGACCGGCGCCGGGGAGGACGTAGGCGGGGTTGGTCATCCGGGGGGTGATCTCGTGGGCCATGGTGATCGCTCCTCAGCGTCTCGCGGTGTCTCGCGGTGTCGTTCTTCCGTCGCTTTCACTGAACTGACGGATCCGACGCGGAGGGTGTGACAGCTTCCGAGAACTTTTTCCGGAGAAGTTTTCCGAGGGGCCGGTCCGGAGATTTCCTACGCCTCCGCGATGAGGGCGGTGGCGACCGTGCGGAAGCCGAGCCGGCCGTAGAGCCGGGCCACGTCCGCGTCCGTCGCCGACAGGAACACCAGCTCCACGCCACGGGACCGGGCGTCGGCCACCAGCGCCGCCGTCACCGCGAGCCCGAGGCCCCGGCGCCGGGCGTCCGGGACGGTGCCGACCCCGACGACCTCGGAGACGGCCCCGACGGGCTGGTGCTGCCCGGCGGCGAGCGCGGTGCCGGAGGCGTCCAGGGCGGCGGCGAGGCGGGTGAAGCCCGCCGTGAGCCGGGCGGCGACCTGGTCGGAGACCGTCGGCGTGGGCTCGGCGCCGAAGGCCGCGTACGGGGCGGCGACCGCGCTCGCCAGGACGGGATCGCCGGCGTCGACCATCCGTACGGTGACGCCCTCGGGCTCCGGTACGGCGAGCGGCCCTTCGCCCTCCAGGACCATCAGCGGATGCTCGTGCACGGTGAGCCCGCTCGCTTCGACGGCCGCCCGTAGCCCCGGGGTCGTCTCGGCGACCCACTCGAAGGCCTCCGGCGCCCCCAACTCCCGCTGCCGCGCCCGGACCCGGTCCACCTCGGCTGCCGACACGTCCCCGGCGTACCCGAGCGCGGGGCGCGCGTAGTACGGCCAGCCCTCCCCCTCCCGTACGAACAGGGTCAGGGGCCCGAAGTCCTCGGCGCGGGCGGCGGATCGGGGGACGGCGTCGTAGTACGTCTCAAGTCGGTTCAGCACGCGGGCCACGGTAGGCGGTGGGGCGGGAGAGCGCTCGGGGATTTCGGCCGGGACGGGAACCGTGCATGGCATGATCCCGTCACTCAGATCACGATCTGCTGGGGGGAGATGACGATGAGCAGGACGCACACCTGCCCGGGATGCGGGCGCGACGACCGGGTGCAGGCCGTGCCGGCCGTGTACCTGGGGGGACGGGACGCCGTCAGCAGTCGGGAGCGGAACCGGGACGGCGACATGCGGACCGTGACGCGGACGGTGACCACCGGGCTGTCCAACGCGCTCGCGCCCGTGCCCAAGGAGCCCACGTACGCCATCGGCTGCCTCGGCCTGTTCAGCGGCTTCGTGACCGTCGCCACGTTCATGGGCTGGGTCTTCGTCGGGGGCGCCCTGGAGGACGACCCCGAGCCCTCTTCGGCCGCGTACGACCCGTCGAACCCGTACGCTCCGCTGGAGCCATCGGACCGCCTCGGCCCGGACCTCGACTTCCTGGGCTGGGTCTCGGCCCTCGCCCTGCTCGTCACCGTCCTCGTGATCGTCGTCCTGGTGCGGCGTAAGGCGGCCTTCGCGCGCCGGACGCGCGGCCGCCACCGCGCCGAGGAACTCTGGTCGCGCGGCTGGTACTGCCACCGCTGCGGCACGGTCCACTTCGAGGACGTCCCCGGCGAGGACCGTGCCCCCCTCAGCCTCCAGCAGTTCCGCGAACGGGTCTGGGAGCACGGCGGCTACGGAGACCTGGCGGCCGAACAGCGGGCGGTGTCGGCGCTCGACGGCTGACGGGTCCCTCCTCCGTCAGCGGGCGTCCAGGAACACCGGGTTCGTGAAGGCCAGGAGCGTGCCCGGCAGTGGGGGCTGGGCCGCCGGGTGGCGGACCTCGGCGCGTACGTACGTGGCGTACGCGGCGGTCGTCGACCACTCGGCGAGGCCCTCGGCCGCCGGCGTCGTGTGCAGCACGCCCTGGTCCGTGACGAAGCGGATCGTGCCGCCCTCCGGGGCGCCCGTCACCTTCAGCCGTACCGTCACCGGTTCGTCGCCGGCGACCCGCAGCCGCTCGCCGATGCCCGCCGTACGCCCCCGGCCGTCCGTCACCGAGAAGTCCAGGGAGACCGCGGAGGACTCGGCGACGTACGAGCGGCCCGCGCGCAGGCCCGCGAGGATCGCCTCCCGGCTCAGGTCGTCGGCGAGGACCACGGTCTGCGGGGTGCCGACGCGGTCCGGGTCGCGGTGGGCGTCGCTGTTGCCCATGGCCGGGGTCCAGCGGCCCTGGGCGAGCGCCGCGTCCCAGCCGGCCAGGGACACCTCGTCGTCCGGGGTGAAGGGGCCGTTCCACACCTCGACGGCGTCCGCGTCGCCGAGGCCGAACTTCCACATGCAGCCGATGCAGGTGGCGTGCGGATGGGCGGGGACGACGAGGCCGCCGGCCCGGCGGATCTCGCGCGCGAAGTGCCCGAAGCGGTTGTCGCGGGCCCGGTAGCGCCAGTCGACGAAGGTGCCCGGGTCGGTGCCGAGGGCGAGGACGTGCCCGTTGCGGGTGGTGACCTCCTCGCCGAGCAGGATCAGCAGGTCGTCCCCGGCAAGCTCGGCCCACGCGCCGTGCCCGCCATGGGTGTTGTGCTCGGTGGCGGTCAGGAAGTCGAGCCCGGCGGCGCGCGCGAGGGCGGCGACCTCGGCGGGGGTGCGGCGCCCGTCCGAGTACACCGTGTGGAGGTGGCAGTCGCCGCGGTACCAGGCCCGGCCCCGGCCCGCGGCCCGCTCCGGCGGGTACACGGGGCGGGGCGTCGGCGCCGGGGCGCCGAACCGGAGGGTGAGGGTGACGGTGTACGGGAGTCCCCGCGGGGCCACGGTGTAGGGGGCCAGGACGACGAACCAGGTCCCGGCCTTGAGCGGCCCGGCGACGTAACCGGGCGTCGCCTCGTCCGCCCGTACGAAGAACTCCTTGCGCGCGCCGCCCGACCAGCCGCGGAAGCCGTTGCCGCCGAGTGCGGTGCCGCGCTGGTCGAAGAGGCCGATGTCGAGGGCGTTGCCCTGGGTGCCGGCGGGGACGGCGGGCCGCTCGTAGGAATACGCGACATGGAGTTCGCGCACGCCGCGGGGAAGCTCGACGGGGAGGTACACGTAGTCGGGGGAGCCGGGCGGCAGGGTGCCCGTCACCGTCTCCGTCTGTTCGCCGTCCTCGGCGTGGGCGAAACTCACGCCGCCCAGCGTGAGGGCCGAAGCGATGCCCGTCGTGATGCCTGTCGCGAGGAGTGCACGTCTGCTCGGTTCGCTCATACCGGGCACCCTGCTCCGCACCCGTGAACGCCCAGCCAACGCGGAACGCACTCGTGTCGCACCCCTCGGAAATCCGGGCCGTACGCCCTACCGTGCCGCTATGCGGATCTCGACCACGATCTTCCTGACCGACGAGACCATCACCCCGGTGCGGCTCGCGCGCGAGCTCGAACAGCGCGGCTTCGGCGGGCTCTACCTCCCCGAGCACACCCACATCCCCGTCGCCCGGGACACGGCCTACCCGGCCGGCGGCGAGCTGCCGAGGGAGTACGGACGCACCCTCGACCCCTTCGTGGCCCTCGGCCAGGCCGCCGCCGTCACCGAGCGCCTCGTGCTCGGCACCGGCATCACACTGATCGCCCAGCACGACCCGATCGCCCTCGCGAAGCAGATCGCCACCCTCGACCACCTCTCCGGCGGCCGCTTCACCCTCGGCCTCGGCTTCGGCTGGAACAAGGAGGAAGCCGCCGACCACGGCGTCGACTGGCCGACCCGCCGCGACCTGGGCCGCGACCGCCTGAACCTGATGCGGGCCCTGTGGTCCCCGGAACCCACGGCGTACGAAGGCGAGTTCGGCCACTCGGTCCGCGCGTCGGAGGCCTGGCCGAAGCCCGCGGGCGGCGCACCCCGCACCCTCCTGGGCGGCGCGGCGGGCCCCAAGCTCTTCGCCCAGATCGCCGCGCAGACGGACGGCTGGATGCCGATCGGCGGCCGGGGCCTGACGGAGTCGCTCCCGCTCCTGAAGGCGGAGTGGGAGAAGGCGGGCCGCGACCCGAAGACCCTGGAGCTCGTCCCGTACGCGGTCCTCCCGACCCCGGGCAAACTCGCGCACTACACGGAACTGGGCTGCGAGGAGGTCGTCCTCCAGCTGCCCCCGGCGGGCGAGACGGAGGTCCTGCGCACTTTGGACGCGTACGCGCAGTACCTCTGAGGAACGGCGCGTACGCGTGGTACTCCGAGGAACGGCCGACCGACCCGGGCGCGGTACGGACCCGGGCGCGGTGCCGACCCGGGCGCGGTGCCGACCCGCGGCCGGGGCCTGGCCGGTTCCGGTGGGGACCCCAACCTTCTCCCACGCGCCCGCTCGTATGCTCGTTTCATGACGGATGACCAGGAAGCTCGTCCCACCGCGAACGCCATGCGCCGTGCCCTCAAGCGGGCCAGGGACGGAGTCGCGCTCGATGTCGGTGAGGCGGCCGTGCTGTTGCGGGCGCGGGGGGAGGACCTGGCGGATCTGGTCGCCTCCGCCGGGCGGGTGCGGGACGCCGGGCTCGATGCGGCCGGGCGGGCCGGGGTCATCACGTACTCGAAGAGCGTGTTCATACCGCTCACCCGGCTCTGCCGGGACAAATGCCACTACTGCACCTTCGTCACCGTCCCCGGCAAGCTGCGCCGGGCCGGGCACGGGATGTTCATGTCGCCGGACGAGGTCCTCGACATCGCCCGGCGCGGGGCCGAGATGGGCTGCAAGGAAGCCCTGATCACCCTGGGCGACAAGCCCGAGGACCGCTGGCCGGAGGCCCGGGAGTGGCTCGACGCCCACGGGTACGACGACACCATCGCGTACGTACGGGCCATGGCCATCCGGATCCTGGAGGAGACCGGGCTTCTGCCCCACCTCAATCCCGGCGTGCTCTCCTGGACCGACTTCCAGCGGCTCAAGCCCGTCGCCCCGTCCATGGGGATGATGCTGGAGACCACCGCCACCCGCCTCTGGTCGGAGCCCGGCGGCCCCCACTACGGGTCCCCCGACAAGGAGCCGGCCGTGCGTCTCCGGGTCCTGGAGGACGCCGGGCGGTCGTCCGTGCCGTTCACCTCGGGGCTGCTCCTCGGGATCGGGGAGACCCTGGAGGAGCGGGCCGAGTCCCTCTTCGCGCTGCGCCGCGTCTCCCGCGCGTACCACTCGATCCAGGAGCTGATCATCCAGAACTTCCGCGCCAAGCCGGACACGGCCATGCGCGGAATGCCGGACGCCGAACTCGACGACCTCGTCGCCACCGTCGCCGTCGCCCGGCACATCATGGGCCCCTCCGCCTGCCTCCAGGCCCCGCCGAACCTCGTCGACTCGGAGTACGAGCGGCTCATCGCGGCCGGCATCGACGACTGGGGCGGGGTCTCCCCGCTCACCATCGACCATGTGAACCCGGAGCGGCCCTGGCCGCGGATCGAGGAGCTCGCCGAGAAGTCCCGCGCCGCCGGCTTCGAGCTGCGCGAGCGCCTCTGCGTCTACCCCGAGTTCGTCACCCGGGGCGAGCCCTGGCTCGACCCCCGGCTCCTCCCGCACGTCCGCGCCCTCGCCGACCCCGAGACGGGGCTCGCGAACCCCGAGGCGCCCGTGCGCGGCCTGCCCTGGCAGGAGCCCGACGAGGTGTTCACCGCCACCGGCCGCACCGATCTGCACACCACCATCGACACCACCGGTCGCACCCACGACCGGCGCGACGACTTCGACGAGGTGTACGGCGACTGGGAGGCACTGCGCGAGGCCGCCGCCCCCGGGATGGTCCCCGAGCGGGTCGACGCCGACGTCCGCGAGGCGCTCGCCGTCGCCGCCGACGACCCGACGAAGCTCACCGACGCCCAGGCGCTCGCCCTGCTGCACGCCGACGGGCCCGCGCTCGACGCGCTGACCCGGATCGCGGACGACGTCCGCAGGTCCGTGTCCGGTGACGACGTCACGTACATCGTCACGCGGAACATCAACTTCACCAACGTCTGCTACACCGGCTGCCGTTTCTGCGCCTTCGCCCAGCGCCGTACCGACGCCGACGCGTACACCCTCTCCCTCGACCAGGTCGCCGACCGCGCCGAGCAGGCCTGGGAGGTCGGCGCCGTCGAGGTCTGCATGCAGGGCGGCATCCACCCCGACCTGCCCGGCACCGCCTACTTCGACATCGCGCGCGCGGTGAAGAAGCGCGTCCCCGGCATGCACGTGCACGCCTTCTCGCCGATGGAGGTCGTCAACGGCGCCACCAGGACCGGGCTTTCGATCCGCGAGTGGCTCACGGCCGCCAAGGAGGCCGGGCTCGACTCGATCCCCGGCACCGCCGCCGAGATCCTCGACGACGAGGTCCGCTGGGTCCTCACCAAGGGCAAGCTGCCCACGGCCACCTGGATCGAGGTGATCACCACCGCCCACGAACTGGGCATCCGGTCCTCGTCCACGATGATGTACGGCCATGTGGACCAGCCCCGGCACTGGCTCGGCCACTTCCGCACGCTCTCCCGCATCCAGCAGGAGACCGGTGGCTTCACCGAATTCGTGACCCTCCCCTTCATCCACACCAACGCGCCCGTCTACCTCGCGGGCATCGCCCGCCCCGGCCCGACGGCCCGCGACAACCGCGCCGTCATCGCGATGGCCCGGCTCCTCCTCCACCCGCACATCCCCAACATCCAGACCAGCTGGGTGAAGCTGGGCACGGAGGGCGCCGCGGAGATGCTCCGCTCGGGCGCCAACGACCTGGGCGGCACCCTGATGGAGGAGACCATCTCCCGGATGGCCGGGTCGAGTTACGGCTCGTACCGCTCGATCCGCGACCTGGAGGCCATCGCGGAGGCGGCGGGCCGCCCGGCGAAGCCCCGGACGACCCTCTACGGCGAGGTGCCGGAGGAGCGGCAGCGCACGGCGAGGGCCTCGGACGGCCACCTCCCGGAACTCCTTCCGGTCCTGCCGCAGGAGTAGAGGACGGGTCCGGCGCTCTTCGGTCAAAAGCGGCCTGAAGGGCGTCGGATCACATAACGTTCCGGTCCCCGAACGGACGTACCCGGTCCATTACAGTGCTGAGCAGACCGGTCTACGGGGGGAGGGCACGTCGTGGCCACGACAGCCGCGGCCGTGTGGGGCCGCGCCGAACAGCAGGATTTCCGGGCCCGCGTACGGGGCTGTCTGCTCGGCGGAGCCCTGGGTGACGCCCTGGGCGCGGCCGTCGACGGACTCACCCTCGCCGAGGTGCGCGAGGCCCACGGACCTGACGGACTCGGCGAGCCCGCGCCCGCGTTCGGCCGCCGCGGCGCCGTCACCGCCGCGACCCAGATGGGGCTCTTCACCGTCGACGGACTGATCCGCGCCCAGGTCCGCCGCGACACCGGCGCCTGGCACCCGCCCACCGACGTCCACCGGGCGCATCTGCGCTGGGCCGCCACCCAGCGCGACTGGGGCCCCGACGAGCGCCGCAAGGACAACGGCTGGCTCGCCCGCGAGGAGTGGCTCTACGCCCGCCGCAACCCGCCCCGCGCCTGCCTCACCGGCCTCGGCGACGACATCCTCGGCACCCTCGACAAGCCCAAGAACCCCACCGCCGCCGACTCGGGCGCCCTCGTCCGCTCGGCCCCCTTCGGGCTGCTCGTCGGCTGGGAGGCGCAGCTCGTCTGCCAGCTCGCCGTGGAGTGCGCGGCACAGACCCACGGCGCTCCGGCCGCCGGCCTGGCCGCGGGAGCCTTCGCGGTCGTCGTCCACGGCCTCGCGCGCGGCGGCTCCGTCGAGGCGGCCGTGGACCGGGCCCTGGGGCAGCTGGCGGCGCGCCCCGGCCACGAGCCGGTCACCGAGGCACTCGGCCAGGCACTCGGAGCCGTACGGGAAGGGGTTCCCGACCCGGAGCGGGTGGCCGCCCTCGGCGCGGGGGAGGACCGGGCGGAGGGGCAGCTGGCGGCGGCCGTGTACTGCGCCCTGGTCGGCGAGGACGTACGGCACGGGCTGCGGCTCGCGGTGAACCACGACGGGCCCTCGGCGGTGACGGGGGCGCTCACGGGCGCGCTGCTCGGCGCCCTGCACGGCGAGACGGCCCTCCCGCCGGCCTGGCTGGCCGAACTGGAGGGCCGTGCGACGGTCCTGGAGCTCGCGGACGACTTCTCGATGGAGATGACGCAGGGGGCGGCCCTGCACGGCCCGGTGGAGTCGTCGCCGGGCTGGCTGGCGCGCTATCCGAGGGGCTGATCGGCGGCCCGCTCGGGCCCGGTCTGGGCGGGGATCCGGGCGGCGCCGGTCCCGTCCCCGTCGCCGTCCGAGCCGATCTTCGCGAGCAGCGCGTCCCGCTCCGGGGTGTCCTCGGGGCGGACGAAGCCGATGAGGACGTACAGGACGAGGGACGTGGCGAGCGGCGAGACGATCTGGATCTGGAGCTCGATGCCGTCGAGGCCGTAGTTGGTGAGCCAGAAGACGAAGAGTCCGGCGGCCCAGGAGACGAACGCGGCGGTCGGGCCCGACTTCCGGAAGGCGCGGAGCAGTCCGAGCATGAAGGGGATCGCGATCGGCCCCATGAGTCCGGCGACCCACTTGATGACGACGGTGATGATGTCCTTGAAGGTGGGGGAGTTGACCTGGGTGGCGACCGCCATCGACAGCGCGAGGAAGGCGATCGTCGACCAGCGCGCGGCGACCAGACCGGCCTTCTGCGTCCAGCCGCGGGCGGCCTTGCTGAGGGCGGGTGCGATGTCCCGGGTGAAGACGGCCGCGATGGCGTTGGCGTCGGAGGAGCACATGGCCATGGTGTGCGAGAAGAAGCCGACGACGACGAGGCCGAGGAGGCCGTGCGGCAGCAGCTGCTCGGTCATCAGGGCGTACGAGTCGGAGGCGTCGGGCTTCTTCGGGTCGACGAGCAGCGGCGCGACCCACATGGGGAAGAAGAGGACCAGCGGCCAGACGAACCACAGCACCGCGGAGAGCCGGCCGGAGCGGGTGGCCGCACGGGCGTCGGGGGTGGCCATGTAGCGCTGGGCCTGGTTCCACATGCCGCCGCTGTACTCGAAGGTCTTGATGAAGAGGTACGCCAGGAGGAAGGTCAGCGTGTACGGGCCGGCCGTCGGCGCGGTGTGGCCCTGGAGCTCGGGCCGGTCCCACACGGTCCACAGGGCACTGAAGCCGCCGAGCTTGCCGAGGACGGCGACGAGCATGGCGACGCCGGCGAGGAGCTGGATGACGAACTGGCCGAGTTCGGTGAGGGCGTCGGCCCAGAGCCCGCCGACCGTGCAGTAGATGCCGGTGACGACGCCGGTGATGAGGATGCCCTGGTTGAGGGAGATGCCGGTGAAGACGGAGAGCAGGGTGGCGATGGCGGCCCACTTGGCGCCGACGTCGACGATCTTCAGCAGGACGCCGGACCAGGCGAGGGCCTGCTGGGTCGGGAGGTTGTAGCGGTCCTTGAGGTATTCGAGCGGGGAGGCCACCTTGAGGCGGGAGCGCAGCCGGTTGAGCCGGGGCGCGAAGAGGTGCGCGCCGATGGCGATGCCGATCGCGATGGGGAAGGACCAGGTGACGTAGGACGTGACGCCGTAGGTGAAGGCGATACCCGCGTATCCGGTGAACATCACCGCGCTGTAGCCCGACATGTGGTGGGAGATACCGGAGAGCCACCAGGGCATCCGGCCGCCGGCGGTGAAGAAGTCGGAGACGGTGTCCACGCGCTTGTGGGACCAGACGCCGATCGCGACCATCACGCCGAAGTAGCCGATGAGCACGGCCCAGTCGAGACTGTTCATGGAGAGCCCCCTCCAGGGGTCTGGTCCGCCTTGTGAACGCCGTTCATGGTGTGGCGAGTTGCAAGGCAGGGACAATGCAATGGAGGGTCAAGGGACAGTAAAATCGTTCTGTTTACTGACCCTTGTTCATGTCTATGAACTTGTCTCGGATGGATTCAGGAGGCCCCGCTGGGTCTCATCGCATCAGCTCACCCGCGTTGACCAGCAACGACTGTCCGGTGATCGCCCGCGCCCGGTCCGAGGCGAGGAAGGCGGCCGCCTCCGCCACGTCCCCGTCCGTCGCGAGCTCCGGCAGCGCCATCCGCTCGGTGAGCCGGGCGAGCACCTCCGCCTCCGGGACCTTCTCGGTGTGCGCGGTGAACTGGACGAAGGCCTGCACCGGCGGACCCCACATCCAGCCGGGCAGTACGGTGTTGACCCGGATGCGGTGCGGTCCGAGCTCGTGCGCGAGGGAGTACATCGCCGAGGTCAGCGCCCCCTTCGAGGCCGCGTACGCCGCCTGCCGCACCTGTGTGGGCGCGGCCACCGCCGACTGCGTACCGATCAGGACCACCGAACCCCCGCGCTCCTTGAGCGCCGGCAGGCAGGCCCGGGTCATGCGGAGGGTCCCGAGCAGATTGACGTCGAGCACCCCCTGCCAGGTCGCGAAGTCGGCGTCTTCGAGGCCGCCGAAGTAGGAGTCCCAGGCGGCGACGTGGACCACCGCGTCGATCCCGCCGAAGCGCTCGGTCGCGAGGGCGGCGAGGGCCTCGCACTGCTCCTCGTCGGTGATGTCGGTGGCCCGGTACGCGGTGCGGCGCCCCTCCGGGTCGATCTCGGCGGCGGACTTGGCGAGGTTGGCCTCGGTGCGGGCCCCGAGGACCGCGTTGCCCCCGTCCCGTACGACCGTCTCGGCGATCCGATGGCCGAGCCCGGCGCCGACACCCGACACCACGACCGTCTTCCCCTGGAGCAGCATTCGGGTCCTCCCTGGGCCTGTTCATCGATCTGACGGTCCGTCAGAGTAGGGCCGAGTCGCCGACAAGGGAAGGGGAACGAGGATGAGCGAGGAGACCCGCAGCGAGACGTACGCGGAGCTGGCGTCCGTCGGCCCGTACGGGGTGCGGCCCGGCCACGCGCTGATCACCATGGTCGAGCCGCACCCGGGCCACGAGTACGCGTACAACCGCTGGTACGAGGACGACCACTACTACGCCGGCGCCATGGCCATGCCCTGGATGTACGCGGGCCGCCGCTGGGTCGCCACCCGCGAACTCCAGGACCTGCGCGGCCCGGAGAAGTCCGCCGTCGCCCGGCCCGTCACCGCGGGCTGCTACCTCTCCACGTACTGGATCACCGAGGGCCGCTACGACGACCACATGAAGTGGACCGTCGGCATCAACAAGCGCCTCAACCGCGATGCCCGCGTCCACCAGGAACGGACCCACGTCTTCACCGCGTTCCAGGACCACGAGGCGACCGTCTACCGCGACGGGGCGGCCGGCCCGCGCGACTTCCACGCCCTCGACCACCCCTACGCGGGCCTGATCCTCCAGGTGATCGACTCCGAGGGCCCGGAGGAACGCGCCGAGCTCCTCGAACGACTCCGGACCCGGGACCTGCCCCGGCGCCTCGCCGGCTCACCGGCGGCGATGGTCACGCTCTTCCGCCCGACCCCGCTCCCCGGCGACCGCATGACGTACGTGAAGCAGGTCGAGGGCGTCGACACCCGGCTGACCCTGCTGTGGTTCCTGGACCGGGACCCCAGGGAGTGCTGGACGGAGCACTTCGCGGACCTGGAGACGCTGGGCGGCGGCGGAGACGGTGGCCTCGGCCGGGTGGAGCTGGTGGCGCCCTTCATCCCGACGGTGCCGGGGACGGACCGGTACGTGGACCAACTGCGGTAGCCGGTCGGCCGTATCCAGCCGGTCGTATCCGGTCGGTCGTATCCGGTCGGTCGTATCCGATCGGCCGTATCCGGGCAAAGGCCGAGCCCCCTCGGCCAGGACGGCGGACCGGTCGAGAGGGCTCTTTCGTACTGCTGGTGGTGACGGCTTGAGCGGCGGGGCTCAGAGAGCCCCGTTGCTCACCTCGCCGACGAAGGCGTTCCACGATCCCGGTCCGAAAGAGAGGGAGGGACCCTCGGGGGCCTTGGAGTCCCGCACCGCGATCGCGGCCACGAGGGGGGACTTCACTTCGACGCAGGCCCCGTTCCCTCCGGAATACGAGGACTTCGTCCAGGTGTCGGTGCCACCCTGAATAATCGCCATGCTGCTCAGCTCCGGTTCTGCCAGTGGATGTCGCGCCAACGTTCTTGCCGGCGTGATCGACGCTACTTGCTGGTCCCGCCCGGCGGGACCGGCGTTCACACGTCCGAGTGGCATATTCCAACTGAGCTTCCGTGGGAGCGAGTACGCGGTGTACCGTACCCGCCCCGCTGTTTTCGGACCGGCGCGCAAGGCCGTTCGGCTCAGCCCCTGGCGTGCTTCTTCACCATCTCCGAGATGAAGTCGCGGGTCTGCTCGACGTTCAGCGCCTGCGCCCTGAGGTGCTCGTACATGACGCTGTACTTGCCGACGTCCTGCGCCTTCTCCAGGTACAGATCGCTCGTCACGCCCTCGATGTAGACGACGCTGGAGTCGGACGTGTCAGGGAACTCCAGGATCGAGTACTGGCCGCTGATCCCCGGATGCGCACCCATCTCGAACGGGATCACCTGCACGGTCACGTGCGGCAGGTGGGACTGCTCGATGAGGTGCTCCAGCTGCTCCACCATCAGCTGCCTGCTGCCGACGATCCGGTGCAGCGCACCCTCGTCGATGACCGCCCACAGCCGCAGCGGACGGTCCTCGTCCCGGATCCGCTCCTGGCGGCGGGTACGGACCGTGACCCGCTTCTCGATGTCCGCGGGCGCCGACTCCGGCAGCGCGCCGGAGATCACGGCCTCCGCGTACGCGTGCGTCTGGAGCAGACCCGGGATGATCTGCGGCTCGTACATCCGCAGACTCTCCGCGTCGGTCTCCAGGCCGATGTAGACGCTGTACGGGATGTCGCCGAAGGCGTGCCACCAGCCCTGCTGGCGCGAGTCCTTGGCCATCTGCATGAGGGAGTCGACCATGCGCTCGTCCTCGACCTCGTACACGCCGCACAGGTCACGCACATCGCGCTGACTGATGGAGCGACGGCCGTTCTCCAGCCGGCTGATCTTGGACTGGGAGACGAGAAGACGCTCGGCCACCTGCTCGGCCGTCATGTTCTTCGCTTCCCGGAGCTTGCGCAGCTCCTGGCCCAATCGGCGTCGCCTGACGGTGGGGTTGACGTTGGACGCCACGGAAACTGCACCTCCGGCTGTCTGCTGCGTAGCTGTGAGTATCTACCGCTTGGCAGACTGCCACCAAAGCCCAGGTGTGCGCTGGAAAATGACCACAACGTATGCGCCGGGGAACGACCGTGCCCCGTCATGGCGCCCGCCGGGAACGCCGGTGAAGCCCGGTGCGCCGGGAAAGCGGGAACGCCGTACGTGTGCGGGGCGGCCGTCCAGACCGCCCCGCACACCTGTGCGGCTCCCGGGTTGGTTCCTTGGTGCGTGCGGAGTGCTCAGTGCGCCGCCGCGCGGACCATGCTGCCGCGAGGCTGCGCCGGGACACCCGCGGCGCTCCGGCGCGGCTGTGCAGCCGCGCCGTTCTGGACGTCCATCACGGCGTGCGCCACGAGTCCGCCCATCGGGTCGTGCCGGATCAGATCGCGCAGCCGGGACCGCGACGACCGTCCTTCGTTGCCGGGGTAGAGGTGCTTCCCGAGACCGACCGCGTGGGCCAGCGCGGCAAGCGCCGCGGTCCGCGGGTCCGGCGGTACGCCGGTGCGGATCGCACTGTCCAGCCGGGAACGGATCTCCCGACTGATCGCCGTGTCCGTCGCCTGGTAGCGAGTCGTCGGCAACACCCCGCACATCTGGCCCTCCACGGCATGCACCATGCCGCATCGCTCCAGATGCGAGAGATACGTCTGACGGAGCCCCAGTCGGGGCCCGCCGATCCAGTGGACGGCCCGAACCGGGCTGCCGCGCCTGCGCAGCAGTTCCAGTGCGGAGTCCAAGGTCGGATCTCCGGTCGGCCGTGGCATCACCACGGCGATACGATCCCCGTCAGGGGCTATCCGACCTGCCAGCGCCAGCTCCACTAGCTGTGCACCGGCCAGGCCGAGGTCGAGCGACTGCGGCTGCGCAGTGGTACCCGTGGTCGGGTCCAGAGCGAGCAATAGAAGCTCTTCCGGAATACTTCTGCGGCTCCTGCCCATCCATGCCTCCCCGCGTGGATGAATGACAGGGTGACCCCTCTCACATTCATCTGTCGAGAGTGCCTGGGTGGTTCATCCGGGAACCAGTAGGTATGTCGTTCTCGTCTAGCACGGGGGCCAAGGGGTTCACACAGGACACTGGTACACGGACCGGTACATGGTCCGTACGTACGCACGACGCATGGAGGAGGCACGGTGGCGGGCGAGTCCCCCGACAAGGCGGAGCAGCAGGGGTCGTCTCAGGAGACGAAGGCCTCGGGCGGCGGCCGGGATCCGCGGCTTTCCGTACTCCGTGAGTCAGACGCCTCGTCGTCGGCTTCGGTTTCTTCGTCCTCGTCCTCGGAGGCGTCGTCCCCGGCGTCGTCGGTTCAGGTGGACCAGCCGACGGCCGTCTTCAAGACCCTCGCGCCCCGGACCCCGGAGGACGACGCGCCGTCGGCCGCTGCGGAGCCGGAGGCGGACGCGGAGTCGGAGCAGGGGTCGGAGACGGCCCCCGAGCCCGAGAGCGACCGTCTGAAGGCCGCGGTGGCGGCCTGGGTGGCGACGGCGGAGGAGCCGGAGGCGGAGGACGAGTCCGAGTCCGAGGAGGGCGAGGAGCTCGACGAGCCCGATGAGGGCGATTCGGAGCCGGACGAGTCCGTCGAGGACGAGCCCGCGGATGAGCCGGAGGACGACGAGCCCGAGGACGAGGCGGACGACGAAGCGGACGAGGAGCCTGTCGAGGACTCCGTGACGGACTCCGCGGAGGCCCCTGCGGATTCCTCCGCTTCCTCCGCTTCCTCCGCGGACTCCTGGTTCGCGGCGCGGAAGTCGGCGGAGGCCGAGCAGCCCGCGGCCGAGACGCCTGCCGACTCCGACGAGGACGACGCGGCCGATGAGGTCGACGCGGCCGATGGGGTCGACGCGGCCGATGACGTCGAGGACGAGCCGGTCGACCAGCCGACGACGATGTTCAAGGCGGTCCGGCTGCCGGCCGCGCCCGCCGTGGACCAGCCGACCACCGCGCTGAAGCTCCCGCCGTCCCTGACCGCGGACTCCGACAGCGAGCGCACGAGCACCTTCCTGCCGCTGCGGGCGGACATCCCGGCCGAGCAGAAGGCACAGAAGGCGCAGGAGGCCCCCAGGGCCCCGAGGACGCCCGAGGCGCCGAAGCCCGCCGCGGCGGCCCCGACCCCGGCCCCCATCCCCGTAGCGACACCGAAGCCGACGCCGGCCGCGGGGCCGGCGGCCGGGATCGTCGAGGCGGAGCGGACGCGGCAGCAGCCGCTCCCGCCGCTGCCCCCGCTCGACCTGCTCGCCGAGCTGACGAACACCCCGCCCCCGCCGCCGACCCCGCTGCGGACGACGATGCGCCGGTTGCGGATCTGGACCCCGCTGGTCCTGCTGCTCCTGATCGTGTTTGCGATCGTGCAGATGGTCCGTCCGCTGCCCGCACCCGCGTTGACGCTCTCCGCCGCGCCGACCTTCACCTTCGAGGGCGGCGAGCTGAAGCTGCCGTGGCCCACCGAGGGGCAGGGCGCCGTCGAGGTCGAGGGCGTCGGTTCCATGGGCACGTACGGGGCGCAGAAGCCGGCCCCGATCGCGAGCGTCACGAAGACGATGACGGCGTACGTGATCCTCCGCGACCACCCGCTCAAGGGGAGTCAGAAGGGCCCCGAGATCGAGATCGACGCGAAGGCCGCCGAGCAGGGCAAGGCGGAGCACGAGTCGACGGCGGCGGTCCAGCAGGGTCAGACGTACACGGAGAGGGAGCTCCTGGAGCTCCTCATGATCCCCTCCGCGAACAACGTGGCCCGGCTGCTCGCGCGCTGGGACGCCGGTTCGGAAGCCGCGTTCGTCGAGAAGATGAACGCCGCCGCGAAGGACCTGGGCATGAGCCAGTCCACGTACACCGACCCGTCGGGTCTGCTCGACAGCACTGTGTCGACGCCGCAGGACCAGCTGAAGCTGGCGAAGGCGGTCATGCAGTACGACGTGTTCCGCGAGATCGTGAACATGCCGAACCTGACGGTGGACGGCATTCCCGGCCGGATCGAGAACAACAACAACATCCTGCTGAAGCCGGGTGTCAGCGGCATCAAGACGGGCTCCTCCACCCCGGCCGGCGGCAACCTGCTCTGGTCGGCGAACACGGTCGTGGACGGCAAGAACCGCCGCATCCTCGGCATCGTGATGGGGGCCAAGGACGCCGTGCAGCTGGGTGAGAAGCTCCAGCTCGCCATCGACAACAGCTACAAGATCATCCAGCAGGCACAGAAGGACGTCACCTCGGCCGCCGTGGTCCGCAAGGGCCAGGTCCTCGGCTACATCGACGACGGCCTCGGCGGCCGGACGCCGGTCGTGGCCACCAAGGAGCTCAAGGCGATCGGCTGGCCGGGCCTCCGGGTGAAGCTGCAGCTGACGAACGGCGGCAAGGCCGTCCCGCACACGGGCAAGGCGGGCGACGTCGTCGGTCAGGTGTCGATCGGCACCGGCGCCGGCAAGGTCAGCTCCCCGGTCGCCCTCCAGGCGGACCTGGTGGAGCCCGGCTTCGACAAGAAGCTGACCCGCGTGGGCTGACCGGCCACCCGCTCGGCTGGGCTCCCCGGGTTCTCCGGGGCGCCCAGCTGTTAGCGTTTTCGGGGGGACGAGCACGACGCGTGACACACGCGAGAGAAGCGAGACGGGCAGCACGGGAAAGGGCCGCAGTGACCACCGCCGAGCCGACACGCGCCGAGCCGACACGGTCCGACCGCGTGGACTCCGTCCCTGACCCCGAAGAGTCCGATGCCAAAGGTGGCGCCGGTGCCAAGGCCGACGCCGACACGGATGCGGACGCCGACACCGATGCCGACGCGTCTCGTGATTCGCTCACGCGAATAGTGCTTCCGGCGCAACGGCCGGCCCCGGCGTCCCCTTCCCCGGCCCCGGTCCGGCGGCGGAAGCGCCGCTACACGGTCATGGCGGCGACCGGCCTTGCGGCCGTCACCCACATCCTGTGGTTCTTCTTCTTCGCGAACAGCGGCGGCGATCTGGCGGCGCAGGACGCGTGGGCCGAGTTCGTCGGCCGGCACCCGGACTCGGCGTACAACCTGGCCTGGTACGGCGGGATGCACCCGGTCTCGTACAGCGTGGTGTCGCCGTATCTGATGTCGCTGCTCGGTGTGCGCAGCACGATGATGATCGCCGGGACGCTGTCGGCGGGACTGACCGCGCTGATCCTGGTGCGGGTGCGTGCGGTCCGCAACCCACTCGCCTGCTCGATCGCGGGTGTCTTCGCGTTCCTCTGCAACGCGTTGTCGGGGCGGGTGACCTTCGGCCTCGGCATGATGTTCGCGGTCGGCGCGGTGGCGGCCGTGTTCTGCTGGCCGCACCGCTGGCGCCGCAAGCGCTGGGCGAAGGCGGCGGTGGCCGCGCCGCTCGCGGGCCTGGCGACGGCGTGCAGCCCGGTCGCGGGCCTCTTCCTGGGAGTGGCGGCGGCGGCGCTGTTCCTGAACCGCCGGCGCCCGGGCGCGTACGCGCTCGGCTTGGCCCCGGTGGCGGTCGTCGCCCTCTCCTCCTGGCTGTTCCCCTTCTCGGGCACGCAGCCGATGGCCTTCGGGTCGACGGCGCTGCCGCTGCTGTTCGGAGTGCTGACCTTCCTCCTCGTCCCGAAGGACTGGCGGACGGTCCGCACCGCCGCGGCGGTGTACACGATCGGCACGCTGCTGACCTGGCTGATCGACTCCCAGATCGGCTCGAACATCTCGCGGCTCCCGATGCTCTTCGCGGGTGTCGTGCTGCTCGCGGCCCTGCCGTACACGGCGCCGCGCTCACGCCGCTGGTACGCGCTGCTGCTCGCCTTCGCCGGACTGAACTTCTGGATCGGCTTCAAGGGCGTCGACGACGTCATCCGCACGGCCCCGGACGCCTCCTGGGCGCGCGAGCTCGCGCCACTGATCAACCAGCTCCAGGTGCGGGACGCGCGCAAGGCGCGGGTGGAGGTCGTACCGGCGTCGAGCCACCGCGAGTCCTCGGCGCTGAGCCCGTACATCAACCTGGCGCGGGGCTGGAACCGGCAGGCGGACATGGAGCGGAACCCGCTCTTCTACGACGACACCCTGAACGCCGTGAACTACGAGGAGTGGCTCGACCGCTGGGCCGTCCACTACGTGGTCCTGCCGACGGGTGCCCCCGACTCGGGCGCCGAGCAGGAGGCCGAACTGGTCGGCGAGGGTCTGCCGTACCTGACGCAGGTCTGGTCGGACGAGAACTGGCGCCTGTACGAGGTCGAGAACCCGAGCCCCCTCGCGACCCCGCCGGCCGAGGTGCAGAGCGCGGAGGAGAACGAGGTCGTGATCCGCGTCGGAACCCCCGGCCGGGTCCTCATCCGGGTCCCGTACTCCCCGTGGCTGGCCCTGGTGGACGAGAACGGCGGCAAGATCGAACCCCCGCAGGAGACGGAAGCCTCGAAACTGGCACGCGAGGAGTCGGACACGGAGCTGCCCAAGGTCTTCGCCAACGAGGAGGGCTGCCTCTTCAAGGCGGACGCGGACGCGGAGGGCGACGAGTGGACGGAACTCCTGGCCCCGAAACCGGGCGTCTACCGCCTGGCGGCCCCGTACAAACTCTCCCGGGGCACGGCCTGCCCGGAAGAACTCCGCTGACCGGTCTTCGGCACGCAGCCGCCCCCGGAGGCCTCGCGGGAACGGCCCCGACGAGCCGCGCGTACGCCACCCCGCCCCGCCACGAGAACGACCCCCGCCCCCCCACAACAGCCGCCGCCCCGTGCGGACCGTCACCGTGTGAACCCATGGGATTACTTACCGCTAGGATCTCGGGCGTTGTCGCAGCCGTGCGGCGGACCGAGATAGGGGCATCTCCATGGCCATCATCGTCACCTTCGACCTCCCTGGCGCCGGACAGGACCTGTACGACACAGTCATCGAACGCGTGACCGGCGGAAAGGGCTTCACGCAGTTCGCGGACCTGCCGAACACAGGCCTCGTCTCTCACGCGGCGGGGCCGGTCGACGGAGGCTTCCGCGTGACCGAGGTCTGGGAGAGCGCCGAGGCCCTGGAAACCCACGCGAAGCTCTTCGGCCCGGTCCTGGCCGACCTTGGCCACGCCGACCTGCAGCCCACGATCATCCCGGCGCACAACGTCGTCGTCCGGTAGGGACGGTTCAGGCCGCGCCCCGGGCGCTGAGGCCAGTCGCAGACGCCGAAGACCCCGGACCGTGATCGGTCCGGGGTCTTTCCGCTTGTGCCCCCGGCAGGATTCGAACCTGCGACACCCGCTTTAGGAGTTCGCTTGGACCGCCGTCGTGCTTGCTCTCACCTTTAGCAACGACGCTACGGCCAACCGTCCCATGCTGCCGCTGTCCACAGTCGTTGATGTCGGCGGTGGATGTCAGTGCTTCAAGACTCTGGCCGCGCGGCGCCGCCTCAGCGAGCCAGCAGCTAGGACTGTCCGTCAGCTCCAATGTTCGATTGAGATCACAATGGCGCTTCACTGCACTGGCTGCATAGCGGCGGCTTACGCGCTGCGGCCTTACATCGGGCTTCGACGAGGGGTGCGTGGCGCGACCCGCACTGCTGGATTCGATCAGATGTGACCCGAAAGGCGTAGCGAGAGTGGCGGCCCCATGGGGCGAGCCGCTACTTTTCGAACATGGTATCGGCACTTGACTCTACGTCAGCGGGTTGGCTCGGAGCCGACTGGGGCAGCGTGCCAGTTTGGGTCGGAACAACCATTACGAGTCTATCTCTAGGAATAGCAACCGTTTCCTTCTTGCGCAGCCAGAATGACAAGAAGCGCGAATACGCAGGAAAGATTGCGGCGTGGATCACCACGGAATACGAAGCAACTCAAGGGCCCTATTATGTGACCATCGTTAACGCCGGAAATGCCCCTGCCTATGAAATCGAAGTTGCTGACTCGAATTCTGGAAGGGTACTTGCAAAATGGGCCGAGCTACCTGCGAATCAGTCATTTCGGGAGCCGGTCGCTAAAGGGGAGAGAGGGGACTGGTCCCCCAGCAGTACAACGCACACCGTCAGAATGCGCCCCGCTGACGACGGAATGGTGTCAGGAAAGTTCCTGATCGAGGACAAGTCGGTCGACCTTAAGTTCCGAGACGCACTCGGAAGGCGATGGAGAATCGACAAGAAGGGGCGAATCTCTCACCTGCAGAGCCGCTGGACGATCACCACAAAGGGCCACGACTCCCCATAGGCCCGCGAAGCGACTCAGGGCGGTAGCATTCTGCGCCACACATCAGGTCGATACGGCGGCTTTGGACAGGAGCTGCCATAGAGGAGAGCGGAGTTCGATGGTAGATTCCGTCAGCGACTGACGGAAACCTCGTAGACGATCTCACAGAGAGCGGCTGGCACGATGATGTCGGCCGTCTCGACGGGCCGGCCCTGGTCGCTGTAGTACGTCCGCCGGATGTGCGTGACGAGCGCGGCCTTCTGAATCCCGAGGAGCGACGCCTCCTCGGCGGTCGCCTGCCGCGGCTCCGGCTGCTCGACGGCATGGCTGACCGTAATGCCGATCTCCACCATGCGGTTCACGACGCCAGCTCCGGCGTGAGGCCCGCCCTCGGGAAGGACGACGAGAGTCCCGCCAGTGAGGTCGTACGGCTCCCAGCTCGTCGACAACTGCACGGGCCGTCCGTCGGCGAGGAACTCGTACACGGTCCGGACGCACAGTTCGCCCTCACCGATCCCGAGCCGCGCAGCGATTTCCGCCGGCGCGGGCACCTTCGCATCGGTCCGGCTCTCCCAGCCGCCGTTCCGCCCAACGGCCTTCATGTCCGCCCGGAACGGCGACCCGTCAGGCTGCTCACGCGCCGCGGACCGAACCATCCGCACCCGCGCCCGGGGCTCGGCCACGTAGGTCCCGGACCCGGCCCGCCCCTCCAACACACCCTGGGAGATCAACAACTCCTGGGCCCGGCGGACGACGTTCTCGCCAACCCCGCACTCCTGGCCGATCTGGGCCCGAGAGGGCAGCCGGTCTCCAGGGGTCCACTCGTGCTCCGCGATCCGCTGCCGGAGTACGTCGGCGATGCGGAGATAGGGCGGCTGCTCAGGCATATGGAAAATCTAGTCCACTAGCTCTAATCTAGTTAACTAGCTTCACTGAAAGTGATCGCCGGTGACGGAGGCTGCCCTGTGCCTGCTCCAGAAGTAAGCGCGGAGGCCCTCGCCGCCCGGTTGTCCGCCATCGGACTGACCACACGCGTGCTCGATCACACCAGACACACGTCGATCGAAGCGGAGGTACCGGAATCCCTCCCCGCCGAGACATGGCGGGAGGTCCTGGAAGTGATGGCACAGGCAGACCGCTTCGGTCTCCTCGCCACCAGCCTGGGCGGCCGCACCCTATGGGCCGCCGTGAACAAAGCGGTCCCCGCGACAGGCGACGTCCGGGGACCCGGCCATCAGCGATAGGAGCTGATCAGCGTGCTCAACCGTATCCGCCGCGCCATCGCGCGCACCAGGGAGCGGTACTCCCAAAAGCCCCGGCACCGCGACGCGTTAAAGCCCACCCGCCAGACCCTGATCCACCCCAACCCGTCCGACGCACTGACGTTGCTCCTTCGGCAGTTCCGCGGCGGCACGGACTTCTTCCCGGGCGAGGAGACCGCCCTTGTTCGCCCGTACGTCCTGGCCAGCGAGCAGCGCGCACGGCAACGCTCGGCGCCGGTCCCGCACCACATCCTCGCCCACACGTGCTTCACGCCGGCGGAGGTCCACGGATGACGCGCGTTCCCCCGTCGGCAGCCACCCCCTACCGGTCCAGCCCATGCCGGATCGGCACCCACCACGAGTGCGCGCATTCCTGCCCGACGACGGCACCGATCGATATCCCGGTCATCTACGAGTTGTGCGTCTGCCCCTGCCACTCCACGACCACGGCGCCGGAGGCTGCCTCATGAACGGCTTGCCCCTCGGCGGGGCACTCGCCTCCCCAGTCGAGATCACCACGGCCACCGTGCAGCGCGGCGACGTCATCCAGATCGGCGGCCAGCCGTGCCGAGTGGCTGACCTCCGCCAACTCCCCGGCGGCGCCAAGCGCCTCCTCTTCGAGTCGGGCGAACTCCTGACCATGCACACCTGTACGCGCCTGATCGCCGTACGCGTGCTCAGAAGGTGGTGATCGACCCCGTGCCATCCCTCCGCCACACCATCGCCGACGACCTCCGGGCCCAAATCACCGCTGGCACCCTCAAGGCTGGCGCCCGCCTGGCCTCGGAGCCCCAACTCGCCGCGGACTACAAGGTCAGCACGCCGACCCTGCGCAACGCCCTCGCGCTCCTGCAGGCCGAGGGCCTGATCGAGAAGATCCATGGAAAGGGCAACTTCGTCCGCGTCCCTCTTCGGAGACTCACGTACGCGGACGGCCGCCTCACCCCGGATGCAGACCTCCACATCACGATCCGCACCACCAACCTCCGAGCGCGCGGCGGCCTGATCCCCCTACTCAAGGTCCCCTCGGGCACCCCGCTCACCGAGTTCCTCTACCTCACTCACCAGGGGGAGTTGCCGCACAGCATGGCCCGCATCTACGTCCCGCAGAACTTGGCGGCAGCCGAGCTCCCTCAGCACCGATCCAGCGTGGCGAAAAGCCGAGACCAGGTCAGCGCCCGACTCCCAACCTCTGAGGAAGCCTCCACTCTCCGCATCAGCTCGACGCTGGCCGTTCTCTCCATCACCCGCGTGTCGACGGACACGACTGGCCGTGTGGTCGAGGCAGCCCTCTTGGCAGTCCCCAGCGACCGCGCCGAATTGCTCTTCACCACGCACCACGCAACCGACGAGAAAGGACAGGAAGGATGACCCTCAACAACGAGCTCCGCCTCCTGCCGTGGTCGGGCCCCGACGGCAAGCCCTCGTACCTGAGCACCGACAGCGCCAGCAACCGTCTTTCTCGGCCTGGCCGACACCATAGAAGCGATTCAGCTGGAGTGGGCCGCCAGCCTCGTGAAGGACACACTGGGTGTCCTGAGCGACCCGGATATGGATCCGGAGAGACTCCACGGCCTGGCAGCTGATTTGAGTCAGACCCTCCGGGACATCCTTCGCATCGCGATAAGCCGCGGTCACCGGCTAGCAGTAACGAACGTCCTGTCTAATGGGGGCGACGAGGCACGACTGCCCAAGTCGCCCACCCACTAATAACTATGATCAAGCTAGAGGGCCCCAGTAACCGCACCGGGGCCCTCTGCTTAACTCAAGTGAGATTTCAAGTCTCGCGAACGCCAAGAGGACATGTAACCTGCGCCTCGTGGATCACACGGCGAGATCGGGTCGAATGACGAACTCTTAGAAGCTGACATCCCCCTGCACGGTCTTGATCTGCACAACCTTCCCTACATTCGCGTGCCCCGAAATCGAAATTCGATCATTCACTACATCATCTCGAGCGTACCCTTCGGACTCGAGAGTGGAAAGCAATTCGTCTCGAAAAGCAGAATCGCTACCCAGATAGCTTTCGATCGCCGACAGCAGCCTGTTCCTGGCCGCCTCGTTAGAGGGTTCCACCTCGCATTGCTCGAGAACCTCTACGGCTTCCTGATCAGTGCCAAACTTACCCCGCAAGAAGGCGGCTAGGCGCGTCGCAGTTCGCCAGGCCCCACTGCCGGCCTCCGCAAGAAACCCGCCGGCTACGAGACTGGCCACTGCCAGAGAGATGGGTTCAGCCATTACAGATCCCTACCTTCTTCGTTTGGCTCTGGATTCGATTTTTCAGTATTCGGCAAGCTTCCTCTTGTCGAATACTCTCGCGCATTAACGGCGTATTCTTCCGACTTGACGGGCTCGCCCAACTGCCCCCAAATCGACGAGAGTCTTTCAGCGCTCTCACTCGCTGAATCCCATTGTTGCATTAGAACTTCCAGTCGAACCTGCTCCCCGTAGGCGTCTGCGGCTTCCCGGGGCTTCTCCAGCTTCTCCAGCAGGTCCCCGACCACTCCGAGACACTTCGCCAGAGCTCGAGCCGATCCGTATGAACGGGCAACCCCTACCGCTTCCTGGGCGAAAGGGATCCCGGCGGAATGTATACCTCGGTCTCGCTCTACTCGGCTTCGGCAAATTAGGATGTCCACCAGGTCTTCTTCCCTCTCGCACCTGCGAGCTGCCGATACGGCCCCATCCAGCAGCTCAATAGCTCGATCAGGATTGCCGCGTTTAGCGTACGAATCTCCCCAGCAGTGCATTGCGGCAATGAAACCCTCTGGGTCATCTTCAATATCGCCTGAATCGAGAACTTCCAAAAATAGCGCGTCAGCCCGATCCAGCTCGCCTTGCCGAGCAAGCGAATCAGCAAAATGATGCCTGGCCCAAATGAAAGCGGAATCGTCGGCATTCCGGGCGAGGTCTAGCGCCTCTTGGTATGCAGAATTAGCTTCCGTGGTGCGACCTAGCGTTTCAAGTACCTTTGCTTTTCGGGTCAAGCGAACTCGCAATCCTTCGAAGTCGCCTCCTTCTCGCGCCGCCGCGATGGACTTGTCATAGGCGTCAGTAGACTGCTGAGCCATTCCGCTGGCAGCCAGGCAAGCGGCCATTCCCTGGTAGGCGAGTCCGTAGTGATGGGAATTGGCGTTATTTTCCGAAGCTAGTCGTAGCTCCTCTTCGAAGCATTCCAATGCTTCGTCGTGGCGTCCAATTCCACTGTAAAGATGCCCAAGCGCATGGAGCCCGCGCGCAACGGAATACGGACTAGCGATCGACTTGGCGATCTGAACCGACTCGGTGTACGCAGAGATGGCACTGGCGACATCCCACTGGCTACTTGCAGTTTTCCCAATCTCCCAGAGCACGTGAGCGCAAAAGGCCGGGTCGCCAATTTCCCGAAAGAGCTCCAAAGATCCCTGTAGATAGGACCGGGCGTCACTGAAATTCTCAAGTTCTCTCGACGCCTGGCCGAGCCCGCCCAGCATAAGGGCTTGCCCTTCAGCTGTCATGCATTTTCGCGCTGCGTCCAGTCCGGCTCGGTTACACGTGATCCAGTTATTGTAGTCACTCTCCATTGAGTGAAATTGGGCCAATGCATTGGCGGTTTTCCAGCAAATCTCGTTCAACTCAAGTTCAGCAGAGATCAATACGCCAGCTACTAGACTTTCTTTTTCTAGACGCACCCATGTGCGGATTGAAGGACTGTCGGATTCGAGTACGCGCAGGTGCCATTCCAGTAGACGTCGAACCGATTCTTCCCTCTCCTCGATCCACTCTTCGCCCCCGGATTTCTCTTTTGCGAAAAGCCTCATGAGGTCATGCACCCGGTACCGGCCGGGAATATCTTCTGGGCTGATCAAATGGCGATCCGCTAGATCTTCCAGAAGAACCTCTGCGTCGTAGTCGTCAATCGCGGCCATTTGCGCAACAGACTCTACGCTAAAGGTAGCGCCGAGAGTCAGGCCCACCATGTGAAATATGCGCGCCTGTTCTGGAGTCAGAGAGTCATAAGCTGTGGCGAAAACAGATCGAATCTCAATGTCGTCTGCCCTTAGAACTTCAAGTCGTCTCTGTTCATCTTGAAGCCGTGTCACCATTCGGGATAGGGGCCACAGGGGCCTCCGGATCAACTGGGCGCCAATGATGCGCAAAGCAATCGGCAGTCGTCCGCACTTTTCCGCTAGTTCGTTTACCTCCTCGGTCGACTCTTCCATGCGCGCAGCCCCGAGAAGGACGCGAAGGAATCTCGCGCAATCCTCTAGGGGCCAAACGTCGATTGGGATACTGCGGGCTCCCGGGAGGGCAGTAAGGGGGCGCCGACTTGTAATCAAGGCAGCGCTTGTTGGCGACGTTGGGATTATGTCGTTTACCTGTGCGGTGTCAGCGGCGTCGTCCAGGACGACGAGTATCGCCTTAGTAGCGATCAACGTTCGATAAGCAGTGGTCAGGCTCTCGTAATCGCCCGGCAGGTCTCCAACGGAAATGCCTAGATCTCTTAGGAATCGAGTCAGGATTTCCGTGGCCTCGACGGGTTTAACGCTCGCGCCAGCCAAGTTGGCGTAAAGGATTCCATCTGGAAACCTATCCGCAAAGGCGTGGGATGCTCGAATTGCAATCGAAGTCTTTCCTACGCCAGCCATTCCAGAAAGAACCCAGACAGCGGGCGCGTCGCGGGTGCTATCGATTGACTCCTCGATCTGGCGAATGACTTCCTGGCGGCCAGTAAACTCTGGGATATCGCGCGGTGTCTGAAGTGGCCTTCGTCGCTGCTTTAATTCCCCTCCCCCTAGTGAAACATGGTCAACATGGTCAATAACTACCGCTTTATCTACTGATGCGTGACCTGAGATCCGCAGGTTATTGACGCCGCCTTCCTGCTGCATATAGCCCCCTCTTCGGAACCGGATCAATCTCACAACGATGCCCGTCCGTCCAGCCTACCGAGAAGGCTGGGCGCTGGTTGGAGAATCGCACCAACTCGACGCGAAGGTTGGTGGAGCGGGTTTGGTCGGTGGCCTGCCCGGGCTGGGGTCGAGCATGAGCAGGGGGCCGTACGCTGGTTGGCAACTCGGTCAGGCTTTGGGCCAGGACAGGACGCCTTCGACGTGGCGGCCTCGTGCGACCGGCTGCGGCACTCGTTCGGCATGCATGGCGTGGTCTCGCGGGAGATCCGCTCCGGCGTCGTCGAACTGCGGATGACCGGTTACGACGTGCTCAAGCGGGTTCAGATGCCTGCTGGCGCCGAGCGCTCGACCATGCGCTTACCGGTCGCTCTGCGCGAGGACGGTGCCGTCCATTACCGCGACTACCGCACCACTCCGCATGCCCTCACGATCGGAGCTACTAAGTCTGGGAAGTCCGTCTACCAGCGGAATCTTGTCGCCGAACTCGCCGCCCAGGACGTGGCCTTGGTCGGGATCGACTGCAAGCAAGGGGTCGAGCTCTTCCCTCTGGCCCGCCGGTTCTCCGCCCTCGCCGACAACCCCGACACCGCCGCCGACCTCCTCGCGCACATGGAAGGCGTCTACCAACTCATCCGCGCCGAACAGCGCATCACCGCCGACACCCTGGACGCCGACATCGCCGCCGACATCTGGGACCTGCCCGACCACCTCCGTCCCGTTCCCATCGTCGTCCTCGTCGACGAGGTCGCCGAACTCGCCCTCTTCGCCACGAAGGAGGAAGAGAGGCGGCGGGACCGGATCATCACCACACTCGCCCGGCTCGCCCAGCTCGGCCGCGCCGCCGGCATCTACCTGGAGATCTGCGGGCAGCGCTTCGGCTCCGAACTCGGCAAGGGCATCACCATGCTCCGCGCCCAGCTCAGCGCCCGTACCGCCCACCGCGTCAACGACGAGACCAGCGCCAACATGACCTTCGGCGACATCGCGCCGGACGCCGTCCTTGCCGCCGTCCAGATCTCTGTCGACTCTCCCGGCCTCGCGATCACCGGCGACGCCTCCGGCGGCTGGGCCCGCATCCGTGCGCCGCACACATCGCTCCGCACGGCCGTCAACGCCTGCAACAAGTACGCGCACCTCGTCCCCCGGCCAAGCGCCGCTGACCGGCCCCCGGGCGGCCTCGATACCGCCAAGCATCCGCCGCCCGGGAGCCGTATCCCTCGCCGATCTTTCAACCGGAAGGAATCACCCATCATGGCCCAGCCCACCGCCGCCACCGTGGCGGGCCTGGACCCGGCCACCTTGGAGGATGTTCTCCGGGTAGCAGCGAACCCCGGCTTCGATCGCTGGAAGGACCAGGTGCACCGCACTGGCGGCTGCTCTGACCCCGTTCACCTGACCGGCTGGTCTCTCGCCAAGGACCGCACGTCCGGCGAGACCCTCCGCCGATACTCCACGGAGGCCGAGCCCGGCGGCCGTCTCCGCCTCGCCTGCGGCAACCGCCGCGCCTCCCGCTGCCCCTCCTGCGCCCACACGTACGCGGGGGATACCTATCACCTGATCCGCGCGGGCCTCGCCGGCGACGAGTCCAAAGCCATCCCCGCCACCGTCCGTGACCACCCCCGGGTCTTCGCCACCCTCACCGCCCCGTCCTTCGGCCCCGTGCACAACCGGCCCGTCCGCGGCGCCTGCCGCTGCGGCACCCGCCACCCGGAGAGCGACCCCGTTTTGGGCACGCCGCTCGACCCCGAGTCGTACGACTACGCCGGAGCCGTGCTCTTCAACAACCACGCCGGACAGCTCTGGCAGCGCTTCACCAACCGACTGCGCCGCGAACTCGCTGCCAGGGCCGGGCTCACTCAGCGCGAGCTGAAGGACGCGTTACGGGTCTCGTACGGGAAGGTCGCCGAGTTCCAGAAGCGCGGCTCCATCCATTTCCACGCCGTGATCCGGCTCGACGGACCGGACGGGCCCGGCACCGCCCACCCTCGTGGGCCACTGTGCAGCTCCTCGACGACGCGATCCGCGCCGTCGCCGTCCACGCGTACACGACCGTCACCGTTCCGACCGCCGGAGACCAGTCGCGTCGGTGCTTCCGGTGGGGCCGCCAGCTCGACATCCGCCCGGTCAAGGCGTTCGGCGACGGCTCCGACATCACCGAGCAGGCCGTGGCCTCGTACGTCGCCAAGTACGCCACCAAAGCCGCCGAGACTAGCCGAGACTACCGGCAGCCTCGACCGCCGGATCGGCAACCGGGAGGTGCTCGACCTCCTCGACGTGGCCGACCACCCGCGTCGCCTCATCGAGGCCTGCCTCGACCTTGCCCCTCTCTACCCGGACCGCAAGCTCACCGCCTGGGCCCACATGCTCGGCTTCCGCGGCCACTTCTCCACCAAGTCCCGCCGCTACTCGACCACTCTCGGCGCCCTCCGCCAGATCCGCGCCGACTACCGCGCCGCCCAGGAGCACATGGACGCGGACGCGGACACCGTGCTCGTCCTCGCCTCCTGGCAGTACGCCGGCCACGGCCACACCCCCGGAGAGGCCGCCCTCGCCGCGACCATCTCGCGCGGAATCCAGCTCAACCGTCAGACCGCCCGCGAAGCCCTAAGCAACCAACTCGCCCTGGAAGGAGCTCCGGCATGACCACCGACGAACTGCTGACCGTGCCCGAGGTCATGGCTCGGCTCAAGCTCGGACGCTCCACGGTCTACGACCTCATCCGCTCGCGCCGCCTCACCTCGATCACCGTCGGCCGCGCCCGCCGCGTACCCGTCGAGGCCGTACGGAACTTCATCACCCACGAAATCCGAGAGGCCGCCTGATGCCCGCCAAGCGCAACCCGAACGGCGCTGGCACCATCACCCAGCGGAAGGACGGTCGTTTCCAGGCCGCCGTCTACGTCCTCCAGCCCGACGGCACCCGCGCCCGGAAGTTCGCGTACGGCAAGACCTGGGCCGAGTGTGACGCCAAGCGCCGTGCACTCCTCGACAAGGCCGCCAACGGCATCCCCGTGCCGACCCGCTCGGCGAAGCTCTCCGAGTGGCTCCCGTACTGGCTCGACAACATCGTCCAGCCGCGCCGCAAGCTCAGCACGTACGACAAGTACGAGGCACACGTTCGCCTCTACCTTGTCCCGATGATCGGCTCCAAGCGGCTGGAGTCCCTGAGCGTGGCCGGCGTCCGGCGCTTCCTCGTTCAGCTGGAGAAGAAGACCACTGCGGCCACGGCTAAGGAGTCCCACCGCGTCCTGCGGACCGCCCTCACCGCCGCCTGCCGCGAGGAGCTGATCACGCGCAACGTGGCCACCCTCGTCGAGCCGCCCCGCCCAAAGGTGCGGGAGCTGAGCCCCTGGTCCCTGGACGAGACGCTCGGCTTCCTCGCCGCCGCCCGCAGGGACCCGCTGTACGCGGCCTTCGTCCTCGCCATCGCCATGGGGCTGCGCCGGGGCGAGCTGATCGGCCTCCGCTGGGCCGACGTCGACCTGGACCGTCGCGTCCTCTACGTCCGCCAGCAGATCCAGCGGCGCCGGGGTGTCCTGTACGACGACGATCCCAAGGGGCGTCGCCGGCGTGCCGTACCGCTGCCCGCCATGTGCATCGCACCCCTCCGCTGGCACCGCATGCGGCAGAACGATCAGCGGGCCAAGGCGGGGGAGGAGTGGAAGGGGAGTGACTACGTCTTCACGACGCGTACGGGCAGTCCGGTCGAGCCGCGGAACGTGTACCGGTCCTTCACCCGCGTCGCCGCCTCCGGCGGGCTCCGCGTCATTCGGCTGCACGACGCCCGGCACGGGTGCGCGACCCTGCTCACCGCTGCCGGCGTGGCGCCACGCGTCGTGATGGAGATCCTCGGGCACAGCCAGATCAGCATCACCATGGACGTGTACACACACGTCGTCCAGGACACGCAGCGCGAGGCGATCAGCCACATGGACCGGCTGCTCAAGAGGCGGCCCGGTCGTCCCTGACCGCTGCCGTTGATGTCAGGCGTGGATGTCAAAGGGCACCTACGGAGATCCGTAGGTGCCCTTTTCGCTTGTGCCCCCGGCAGGATTCGAACCTGCGACACCCGCTTTAGGAGAGCGGTGCTCTATCCCCTGAGCTACGAAGGCGTGGCCGGGGCTTGGGGGAACCTTGGAGAAGACCCGGTGGGTGGATCTTCGGCCAGGAAGCCAAGCCCGCTGGTCAGGCGCCGTGTGGACCCTGCTGAGTGGCATCGCTGCCTGACAGGAGCCGCGCCAACGGCTGACCAGAGAACAGGGTAGCGGATGACCATCCGCCAGGGGGCAAACGTTCCGGGGAGGGCGCGGGGAGTCACGCTGACCAGCGGGTTTTCCGGGATCTGGGGGTGGGGCGGTCTGATCCTGGTGAGGCCGCCGGGCCTTTATGTCCCTTGGGTGAACTTTCGACCGGTTCCAGGGTGTGGTGACGGTGTCGAGGGTCTGCGTCATTGCGGGCGGCGCGTCCGGCTGCGGTCCGCCCTCCGCCCCGCGTGTTGTCCCTTGCCGATCGCGAGAACGGTGGGGTTCTGTGGAGGCTGCTTTGAGTCATCGCCGAGTGATGATTCCAGCCATTTATAGAGTGCGTAGGTCAAGGATCCTTGACGGGTCTGGTTGGGCGTCGCCTATCGTTGCGTGGTTGCTTTCGCGACATATTCAGAATGGTCTACCAAAGGGATTTCGATGCGCAATCTGCACATTCTTGGCCTTGCCGCAGCCGTGCTCAGCATTGGGGCGTTCGCGGCGCCCGCCCAGGCGGCCTCTTATGACGGTGTTTGCAACTCTTCGAGTGGTGGGGAAATATGCCTCTACCGCGATGCCAATGCGAGCGGGCCCATCTACGACACGCTCTACAGCAAACCCTCTTATACGGGCACGTACTACGGAACCGGCATCTCCATCAACGACAGTGTGACGTCGGTCAAGAACCTTGATCCCGACACCAACGCCGAGCTCTACACCAACGGCAACTACACGGGCGACCACACGACGGCTTGGTCGGGTGCCACGCTCAACGACCTGGAGTCGTGGACCGACAACCTGGTCTCTTCCCACTGTTTCTGGAGCAACGCGGCTTGCCCCGGCTAGAAGCGCACCGGGCCGACAGGCGCCATGGAAGTTCTTCCATGGCGCCTGTCGGCTGTTTCGCATGCGCTGAAGAGGGAATTCCGATGAATTCGCGGCGCCGAGCCACCGCGTTCAGCGCGGTCGTCTTACGTGCACCCTCAGGGCAGCAGGAAATCAGTGGTTGATGTCTATGACGATCCGGTTGGGCGCGGTCAGCTTGAAGACCTTGTAAGAGGTGTGCGGGCCAAGGGCGAGGCCGAGGGTGTTGCTGTCCTCGAAGCTGTAGACGAGGGCCTGGCCCTTGAGGCTCGGGTACGTGAAGGATTCCGACCTCGGGCTCGTGTACGTGGACTGGTAGTTCACGTCGAACGTCTCGGCCGGCATGAGAGTGAGCTTCAGATAGGAATCGCCCGTGATCGGCACCTGGGTCTGCGAGCCTTCCTCGCCCCAGTAGAGCGGGGTGGTCTGCTCGCTGGTCGTCCACCCGGGGATCGTGCCTTCGCCGAGGTCGATGACGACGCGGTCGTACGTGGGGTGCGTGGCCGTCCGTACCCCCAGGACGCAGATGTCGGAACAGGTCGGAGCCGCCGCCACTGCCACGGCCGACGTGGTGCCGACAAGGGTGGCGACGAGGGCCGCGGTGCCCGTCAGCGCGCCGAGTGCGGTCTTGCGCATGAGTACTCCTGGTGTGGTGAGAAAAGGTGGAGCGTCGTACGGCGTGCTGTCAGGAGTTCTCGGCGGTCCCTCCGCCGGCCACTGACGGCTCGTTTGTTCCTACGGAGTCGGGCGTCGGGCCGGACCTGCGCAGGAGCGCGTGCGAACCCGCGGACCTGTACAGGGAACTGACGGCCTTTCCGGGCTCCTTGGTGTGGAGCGTGTGGAGAGGGGCGGGACTACCGGTAGATGTCGATGACGACGCGGTTCGGCTGGGTGAGGGTGAAGACGTTGTAGCGACTCACCGGGCCGTCCAGCGTGATCCCGAGGTGGGAGGCGACCGGCGAGTCGATCGGCGAGTCGAGCTGCTCCTCGTACAGGGACTGGACGGCCTTGACGGTCGGCAGGCCGAACGGCGTCACCGCGGGGCCCGAATGCAGGGGGTCCCCGATGTTGGCAGGGGAGAAGGCGACGAACAGGTACGACGAGCCGGGGGTCTTGATCGTCCGCGGCTCGCCGAACGGGGTCATGAAGTCGCCGGACGTGCTCTGCGTGGCGGTGACGGTGGGCAGGGGGCCCGTCCCCAGGTCGAACACCACGCGGTCGTAGCCGGTGTGGGTGGCGGCGCGGACCCCGGTGACGCAGATCGGGTCACAGACCGAGGCCGTCGCCCGCGCCGGTGCGGCCGAGGCCGTGGGAGCGGCGACGAGCGTCGCGAGGAGGGCTGCGGCGGTCGGTGCGACCAATCGGCCCATGACGCTTCTGTTTATGGGCATGGCGACGTGCTCCTTCGGGTCGGGAGGGTCCACAACTTAGGGCAGGTACCTGACAGCCGAGCCAGATCTTTTCGGGGAGTACGTCAGGTCGGGGAGCGGCCCTCGACTGGTCGGCCGAATGGCGTAGGGGCGGCTCCCGGCACCGGCCGGGAGTCGCCCCTACGTCGTGTTCGCCCCGCCGGGATCAGCGCGTGACCTCGCGCTCGAAGGCCGAGCGGGACCACAGGTAGCCGAGTGCGGCGAAGGCCGCGCACCAGGCCAGGGCGATCCAGCCGTCGTTGCCGATCGGGGTGCCGAGCAGCAGGCCGCGCAGGGTCTCGTTGATCGGGGTGAAGGGCTGGTACTCGGCGAACCAGCGCAGGGCGGTCGGCATGGATTCCGGGGTGACTACCGCGCTGCCGAGGAAGGGCAGGAAGGTCAGCGGCATCGGGGCGTTGCTCGCGGCCTCGACGGTCTTGGCGCCGATGCCCATCGCGGCGGACAGCCAGCTCAGGCCGAAGGACAGGAACAGGAGCAGACCCAGGGCGGCCAGCCACTCGACGGCCGAGGCGTCGGGCCGGAAGCCCACCGCGAAGGAGACGCCGGTGACGAGGACGAGGATCACCGCGACCTGGATGACGCTGGCGAGGACATGACCGGTGAGGATGGAGCCGCGGGAGATCGACATCGTGCGGAAGCGGTTGACGATGCCTTCCGTCATGTCGGTGCAGACGGAGATGGCTGTCGTGATGGCCCCCGATGTCACGGCCATCAGGATGATGCCGGGCACCACGTAGTTGGTGTAGTCGCCGCGGTCGCCGCCCGCCCCGATGCCGGTGCCGAGCGCGCCGCCGAAGACGTACACGAACAGCAGCAGCATCACGATCGGCATCACGACGATCGTGATGGTGAGGGAGGGGTAGCGCTGCAGGCGCTTGAGGTTGCGGCGCAGCATCGTCTTGGAGTCGCGGAAGGCGTACGAGCGGGTGGGCTCGGCGGCCTTGGCCGGGGCGAGGGTGACGGGGCTCGTGGTGCTCATCGGTTCGACTCCTTCTGGGCGGTGGCGGACGTGGACGCGGCGGTGGCGGACTGGCCGGGGACGGCGGGGGCGTTCTGCTTGCCGGTGAGGGTGAGGAAGACGTCGTCGAGGTCGGGGGTGTGCACGGTGAGCGACTCGGCCCGCGCCCCGGAGCCGTCGAGGGCGTCGAGGATGGCGCGGAGATTGGTGACCGAGCCGTCGCTGGGGATCTGCAGGGTGAGCGACTCGTGGTCGCTGGTGGCGATGCCGAAGATCGCGGCCGCCGTGGCGAGGTGCGCCTCGTCGGCGAACCGGACGCGGACGTGGCCGCCGGGGATCAGCCGCTTCAGCTCCTCCGCGGTGCCTTCGGCGACGAGCCTGCCGTGGTCGAGGACCGCGATGCGGTCGGCGAGGTGGTCGGCCTCCTCCAGGTACTGCGTGGTGAGGAAGATGGTCACGCCCTGATCCGTGACCAGGTCCCGGATCAGCTCCCACATGACGCGGCGGCTGCGCGGGTCGAGGCCGGTGGTCGGCTCGTCGAGGAAGATGATCTGCGGCCTGCCGACCAGCGTCATCGCCAGGTCGAGCTTGCGGCGCATGCCGCCGGAGAAGGTGGCGACGTTCTTGCGGGCCGCCTCGGTCAGCTCGAACCGCTCCAGGAGCTCGGCGGTGCGGCGCCGGCCCTCGTCGCGGCTCAGGTGGTGCAGGTCGGCCATGAGGATCAGGTTCTCCTCGGCGGTGAGCAGCCCGTCGACGGCGGCGAACTGTCCGGTGACGCCGATCCGGCGGCGTACCGAGCCGGCGTCGGTCGCCACGTCGTGACCCCCGACCTGCGCCTCGCCCCCGTCGGCCGTGATCAGCGTGGAGAGGATCTCGACGGTGGTGGTCTTGCCGGCGCCGTTGGGGCCGAGCAGGGCGAAGATCGTGCCCTCGGGGATCCGCAGGTCGATGCCGTCGAGCACCACCTTGTCGCCGTACGACTTGCGAAGGCCGATCGCGGCGATCGCCGCGGTGCGCGTGCTGGTGGCCGCTGTGGTCGCGGTGTTCATGGTGGGCGGACCTTTCTCTTGCGGGGAGTCCGAGGGCGGGGCTGATGAGGTGGGGCGATGGGGCGGGGCCGACGGGTCGACCGGCTTGGCGCTGGAGTGGCGCCAAGTGGTGCCGTGCTTGCGCCATCATCGTGGCACATAGATGGCGCCATGTCGAGTCATTGTGGCGCCATACGTGGCCTTGGGTGTCGCCATGTGGCGCCGCGCTGCTCTGGCCTGCGCTGATGCGATTCCGGTACGCCGCCGGGCCCGCCTCCCAGCCCGCCCCTGGCAGCGGAAGGCGCCCCCGCGCCGGCCTCTGCCGGTACGGGGGCGCCTTCCGCCGGGGCCGCGAGAGGGCCTCAGCCGATCAGGGTGCGCTCCTGGTGCGAGCGCGGAGCCTCCTCCACCCGGCCGAGCTTCTCGCCCTCGACGTCCACCCGCGGCAGGATCCGGTCCAGCCACTTCGGCAGCCACCGGGCGGACTTGCCGAGCAGGGCGAAGAGCGCGGGCACGATCGCCATACGGACGACGAAGGCGTCGAAGAGGACGGCGATCGCGAGGGCGAAGCCGATCATCTTGACGAAGTCGTTGTCCTCCACGATGAAGCCCGAGAAGACGCTCATCATGATGACCGCGGCCGCGCCGACCACCCGGCCGCCGTAGCGGAAGCCGTCGACGACCGCCTCGGCCGGGCGTGCCCCGTGGGTGTACGACTCGCGCATCCGGCTGACCAGGAAGACCTCGTAGTCCATCGCGAGGCCGAAGACCACGCCGATCATGAAGATCGGCATCGTGCTCATGATCGGGCCGGGAGCGTCGATGCCGAAGACATCGGCGAGCCAGCCCCACTGGAAGACCGCGACGACGGCACCGAGGGCCGCGGCCACCGAGAGCAGGAAACCGAGGGCGGCCTTGAGCGGGACCAGGACCGAGCGGAAGACCACCATCAGGAGCAGGAAGGCGAGGCCCACGACCAGGCCCAGGTAGGGCAGGAGCGCGTCGTCGAGGGTCTGGGAGAAGTCGATGAACATGGCCGTCTGGCCGGTCACCAGGATCCGGGACGCGGTGCTCTCCTCCAGGTCGCCGGCGGTGTCGCGGAGTGCGTGGACCAGTTCCTCGGTCCTCTTCTCCGTCGGGCCGCTCTTCGGGACGACGGTGAGGATCGCGGTGTCGCCCGCCTTGTTGGCGGTGGCCGGGGAGACCGCGGCCACGCCGTCCGTCTTCGCGAGGGCCTTGCCGATCTCGGCGCCGGCGGCCTTGGCGTCCTCGGCCTGCACGGTGACCATCAGGGGGCCGTTGAACCCGGGCCCGAAGGACTCCGACAGCAGGTCGTACGCCTTGCGCTGAGTGGTCTGCGTCGACATCTGGCCCTCGCCCGGCAGGCCGAGCTCCAGGCTCATGGCCGGTACGGCGATCGTGCCGAGGCCGATCACCCCGACGAGCAGGACGACCACGGGGTGACGCAGGACGTAACTCGCCCAGCGGGAGCCCAGGTTGGGCCCGGTCTTCCCGGCGAGCTTCGCCTCGTGCTTGGCGGCCCTGCGCTGCTTGCGGTCCGACAGCGGCTTCACGGCGTACCGCAGGCGTCCCTTGCGGGCCATCACCTTGACCGGCGCGAGGCCGAGGAGCGCGGGGACCAGGGTGATCGCCACGAGTACGGAGACGGCGACGGTGCCGGCCGCGGCGAGGCCCATCTTGGTGAGCATCGGGATGTTCACCACGGCGAGCCCGGCGAGGGCGACGATGACCGTGAGACCGGCGAAGACGACGGCCGAGCCCGCGGTGCCGACCGCCCGTCCCGCGGCTTCCTCGGGGGTACGCCCCTCGACCCGCTCGGCGCGGAATCGGGACACGATGAACAGCGCGTAGTCGATGCCGACCGCGAGGCCGATCATCATCGCGAGGGTCGAGGTGGTGCCGGACAGGCCCAGCGTGGAGCCGAGCGCCGTGATGCCCGAGATGCCGATGCCGACGCCGATCAGCGCGGTGATCAGCGGCATTCCGGCCGCGATCATCGAGCCGAAGGTCAGGACGAGGACGATCGCGGAGATCAGGATGCCGATCTGCTCGCCGGTGCCGCCCATGGCCTGCTCGATCTTGACCGCGTCACCGCCGGCCTCGACGGTGAGACCCGCCTTGCGGGCCTGCGCGGTGGCAGTGTCGAGGGCGGCGTGCGCCTTGTCGTCGACCTCCATCGCGGGGACCTTGTACGTCACCACCATGTAGGCGGTCGTCTCGTCCTCGCTGATGCTGACGGCGGGGGACTTGTACGGGTCTGCGACGCCCACCACCTGCGGGGACGAGGTCCCCAGCTCGGCGACGAGGCGCTCGACCTGGGTCCGCGTCGAGGGCGTCGTGATCTTCGCGCCCTCGGGGGCCCGGACGACGACCCGGGCACTGGCGCCGTCGACGCTCGCGTCCGGGAACCTCTCGGTCAGCAGGTCGAAGGCCTCCTGCGATTCGGTGCCCGGCATCGAGAACGTGTCGGCGGGCGGCGCCGGCGCGGACGAGGCGGCGAAGCCCATGCCGCCGAAGATCAGCAGCCAGAGCAGCAGGGTCACCCCCCGGCGGCGGAAGGCGAGGCGGCCCAGTCTGGAGAGGAACGTAGCCACGGTGGGGCTCCCGTTGGGTAGGTGGTGATCGAGTGGGCGCGGCGCGGCATGGCGGCATGGCGGCATGGCGCCACGGCGGCGCATGGGCGGCGCATGGGCGGTGCGGGGGTGGGTGCGCTCAGGCCTGCGTCAGGACGCGGTGGTGAGCAGTTCGCGGCGGGTCGGCGACCGGTGCAGGTCGAAGGGGACCGGGGTGGGCTGCCTGCGGGTGGTGGTGAAGACGTACAGGCGCAGCACCAGGAAGCGGCCGATGCCGGCGAGGCCCGAGGCCGAGAGGTAGACGGCCTGTTCGGCGGCGAGACCGGGTGCGCTCGCGAGGGTGTGCAGGGCGAGCATCGCGAGGGTGGTCACGAAGAAGGCGGCGGTGGCCGTCCCGGCGGACTGCAGGTGGTGGCGGAGGCCGCAGCGCAGGAGGCGGCGCCGGGCGGGGCGTCGCCCCGACGCGGGCTTCGACGCGGGCGTCGACGCGAGCCCCGATGTGGGCCTCGGCGCGGGTCCGGGCGCGGGCTTCGACGCGAAGGTGAAGCGGGCGTGCAGCTCGGTCGCGAGGATCGTCGAGACCACCGTGACCAGGGCGTTGGCGAGGGCGAACGGCAGGAGGGCGGTGAGCAGGGCGACGGCCGCGCTGGAGGCGAGGCCGACTCCGCCGCCGAAGATCACGAAGCGCACGAAGGAGGCGAAGGCGCCGGGGGTGCTGGTCTGTAAGCCGCGTTCCATGGTGCTCTCCGTCCCCCTCGATGCGATGCGATGCGATGCGATGCGATGCGTTGTGGTGCGGTGGCGTGCGATGTGGTGCGTGGTTTTCGCCGGTAGGCGCGGTGACGCGGTTACGCGCGGCGGATGACGATGTCGCCGACGCTCGTGCGGCCGCGGACCTCGACCGTCTCCTCGGACTGGCCCGGGCCGTCCGTCGTACCCAGCTCGTTGCGGACGCGGCCGGCCGTGGACCGTACGTCGAGCCAGGCCGCGGTCCCCTCGGCGATGCCGATTTCGAGGCCCCCGGCGGAGGAGTCCAGCGTGATCCTGCCGCGTACGACGTGTTCGAGGCGGATGGCGCCACTGGCGGTCTTGGCGGTGACCGAGGACTCCGCCTGCCCGACACGGATGGGTCCGTTCGACGAGTTCACCCGCAGCTCCCCGCCGATCTCGCCGATCACGGTCTCGCCGTTGAGGTTCCTGACGGTCGCCGCACCGCTGATCCGGCCGACCTGCACGCGGCCCGACCCGTGGATCTCGGCCTCACCCGTCGTACGGGCCACCAGGATGTCGCCGTGCGAGGTCTTCAGCCGTACGTCCGCGGCCTCTTCCAGCTGGATGTCGCCGGCGGCGGTCGTGAGGCGGCAGTTCCCGAACAGGCCCTCGCCGATCAGCTCGCCGAGGCCCGTGCTGCCCGTCAGGGCCGAGCCCGCGGGGAGCTCGACGGTCACGTCGACCGCGCCGACCTTGCCGAAGAGCGAACGCTTCTTGGGGCCCTTGACCAGCAGCTTCCCGGCGGCGCAGGTGACCTTGGTGTCCGCGGCGGCCTGGACGTCGAGCTTGTCGCCGGGGTCGCTCGGTGTCACCTCGACCACGGTGTCGGTGCGCTTGGCGGCGACGATCCGGACGCGCCCGATCTCCAGCTCGACGGTGGCGGTGAGGGCTTCGGGGGTTTCGAACGTGGGCATGGCTGTGCCGTCCTTCGACTCGGAGAGGTGTGTGCTCGGGTGACGTGCGGCTAGCGGACCCAGCCGGTGAAGCCCTGTCCGACGGCGGGGCCGAGGCCCGTCGTGCCCTGCCGGGTACGGCCCGCCGTGCCGGGTTCGAGGGCGGCGGCCACGGCCCGGACCAGCCAGGCGTTGACCGAGAGCCCCTCGCGGCTCGCGGCTTCCTCGACCCGGGTCTTGAGCTGGGCCGGCGGCCGGAAGTTGATGCGCGAGGTGGCGCCGTCCTCGGCCTCCGCGGGGGCCGGCGCCGGGGGCGGCGGGGCCTGTGCCGGGGTGCCGGGCTCGTCGAAGAGGTCGGCGGTGGGCGGTGCGGTCACCACGAACTCGGGGTTCAGACCGCGCAGTCGCAGGTCGACCGAGCCGGGCGCGAGGTCACGGGTGACCTCGTCCATCGCGTCGGACAGGGCGTTGAGCAGCGTCAGGCGGGCGGCCGACTCAAGAGTGCCGGTGAGCCGCTCGGCCAGGGCGCGCGCTTCGTCGCCGCCCGCCTCGGCGGCCACGCCGAGCTCATGACGGAGGTTGTCAACGTACGGGGTGAGGTCCATGACGCAATAGTGGCACCACCGTGGCGCCATTGCAAGTTCTCTGGCGCCACGATGCGCCAGAGTGTTGCCGGGATGGCGCCACGGGGTCTCATGGGTCGGTCCCAGGGGGCGGGTGGGTCTCAGGAGATGAGCCTCGGGAGAGGGGACTCCGCGCGAGGTCGCCGGTCGGAGCGGCGCAGGCCACCGTGACCGCGGGCCGTCGTGCAGGCGACTTCCGCCTTCCGGAATGACCGGTCGACTTTCCGTGCGCTCCTCCGTCGCGGCGGGCGGAAACCGGCCACCTGTGCCGCCTTTCGGGTGCGACCCATATGCAAGGCATATCCGGTCTATGTCGGACCCAAATCCGATATGCCGGTGGCCTGTCCGGATTTACCGTGAATGGTGAAGGAAAATCCGGCCATTCGGCCGCGGCCGTCGCTTTAGGTGCGGTGGAGGCGCGGGGAAGCGGAAATCGATGCGGAACGGCCTGAAGTGATTCCGTCCGCCTGGTCAAGGAGGCCTTCTCCTACCTGGCGGTAACCGCTTTCACGTGCGACTTTGGTCGATGGGCCGGGGAGTGTCCCCCTCACCTCCCGCCCCGGGGTGGGAGGTGGGTGTCCGAAATTCAATTCGCCCATTTCGAGGGCCTGAGGGTCGATATGAGTGCAGTGGGGTGAATGTCGAGGGGGTGAGGCGGGTCTGTGATTCGAGTCGGTGGACTCATGGGTTCTGGCCAATGTCGAGAAATTCGCTATGCAGGGGCAGGGGGATGCCTCTTGGGTTGAGCGACTCTATTCAGCGCCGATCTTGGAAAGTCGGAGGAACCCCACCTCATGCGCACTTCACGCCGTACGTGGGCTCGTATCGCCTCGCCCCTCGCCGCCCTGGCACTCGCCTCGGTGTTCGCGCTGCCCCAGGCATCCGCCGCGACCTCGGTAGGGGCGGGGAGCGCGAGCGTGACCGCCACGTGCTCCGACGTCTGTGTCCTGGGGACGCGCGCCGCGACGCACACCGGCTACGACCGGCTCGTGTTCGACCTGTCGGCGAGCCCCCAGGTCACGACGTGGACGAACACGACGGGCGAGTACGTCCCGAACAGCGGCAAGACGGAGTACCTGGAGATCAAGGGCACGTCGTACCTGTTCCTCACGATGGAGCGGGCCCACCTCTACGACGACGCCGGGAACCTGGCCTTCACCAGCCCGGCCCTGCAGGCGCTGAACCTCCCCTCGGTCAAGGGCGTACAGCTCCTGGGCGAGTTCGAGGGCCGCGTCGAGTTCGGCATCACGCTCGGGCCGTCGACGAGCCACCAGGTGTTCAAGCTGACCCAGCCGAACCGCCTGGTCGTCGACGTCTACCGCTGAAGCCGCCGAGCCTCTCATCTCGGCGCATTCGAAGACACGAAAGGGCAGTTGATGACACACAGTTCAGGCGGACCCGGTGGAAGAACGGGTATCGCACCGGGGGCCGCGCGATGAGACGACGGCGGACGACACGCATACCCGTGGTGCTCTCCACCGCGGTAGCGCTGGTGGCGGCACTTCCCGCGCAGGCCATGGCCGCGGATCCGGTACGGCCCGGCAAGGCGGCGCAGGGCTGGTCGGCGGACTCGCCGACGGCGAAGGGCGGTGACGGGCCCGAGGGCGCGATTCCGGCCCAGCGCCGCGCGTCGGTGCAGGGAAGCGGATACGCCGCTTCCAAGGACGTCGCCTGGACCACGTCCGGTGACGCGGAGGGGTTCCACCTCCTGGTCGCGGACGCGGCGAACGGTTACGAGTGGAAGACCGCGGCCACCCTGTCCGAGCCGGGTTTCGACGCGGACGCCTGGATCGGGAACGCCTGCGTCACCGAGTCGGGCAAGCGGGCCGCGGTGGCCTACGCGCCCCGCACGTTCACCAACAAGCCCGAGCTGATGGTGCGAGGGGCGTTCACCGCCGTCGTGGACCTGGAGACGGGGCAGGTCACGAAGCTTCCGCACCAGGCGTCCCTGGCGTACTTCTCGCCCGGTTGCGGTGAGGGCGAGGACGCGGTCTTCAGCCAGCTGTCCTACGACGGGGACAAGAAGACCGGCACCCGGCTCATCACGGTCGACGCGGTCGCCGGCAAGGCCGGAAAGCCGCTCCTGCTCGACGGGCAGGTGACCTCCGCCGTACCGACCCCGCAGGGCATCGTCGCTGCCGAGGGCGGGCGCCTGGTCCGGGTCGGCAAGGACGGGAAGCGGAAGACGATCGCGCGGACGCACGGCGTTCCCTTCCAGCTCCGGGCCGACAAGGACGGGGGAGTCACGTTCATCGAGCGGACGCCCGGTCCGGCGGCGGCGAAGACATCGTCCGAGGGCGACAGCCGGGCCCGCCGGGTGACCGCCGGGCAGATCAAGAACGGCGGCGCCACGCCGGCGACGCTGGTCAGCGGCGCCCTCACCCAGTGGGACCTCGCGTCCTCGGCCGACGGCACCGTGTACGTCACCGGCAAGGCGAAGTCGCTGGGCGCGCTGCCGGGAAGCGTCAGGAACCGGGGTGACCTGGCGAAGGACGCCCGGATCTCCACGCGCGGCGAAGCCGCCGTCGGGTCCGCCTGGGCGCCGGGGAAGAACTCCCCCCTCATCGCCGCCGACGAGGGCGAGGCCCGCCCCGTCCGGACCGAGCTCCGTCTGATGGGCACCGGGAAGACCGAGGTCCTGGAGGCGGTGCCGGGCGGCAAGCCGCTGGGCGACGTGAAGCAGCGGTCCTCGGGGAACGCCATGTCCCCGGCGCTGCCCGGTGGCGGAAGCGCGTCGAGCACGCCGAAGGCGCCGAAGACGGACCCGTCGTCCAAGACGGCCGGCTCGTCGAAGACGGCAGCGTCGAAGACGTCGGCCACGGCGTCGGCTGCGGCCGGTTCGCCCTCCGACCCGGTCGAGTCCGAGCGGACCTGCGCCGTGCCCCGCAACGACATCCGCAAGCAGGCCTTCCAGCCGACTCCCCGCCAGGTGGAGTGGGCGGTGGACCAGGCGGTCGCCGGGACGCTGAACAAGCAGGTCTCGCGGCCCGCGAACTGGAAGAACATGGGCATGCCGGCCTACCAGCCGCAGTCGCTCTTCCCGCTGCACCTGATGTACGGGGACACCAACGGCATCCCGGACCGCGTGGCCGACTGGCACATCCCGTCGCAGATCCTGCTCGGCATCACCGCGCAGGAATCCAACATGTGGCAGGCCACCCGCTTCGCCGTTCCGGGCGTGACCGCCAACTCCCTGATCGGCAACTACTACGGAGTCAAGTACTCCGCGGACGGTTCGCAGGCCGACCCGTGGTCGATCAACTGGGCCAAGGCCGACTGCGGTTACGGCATCACGCAGGTCACCGACGGCATGCGGGTCTCCGACCAGGGCGTCACGCTCAGCAAGACGCAGCAGGAGGCCATCGCGCTCGACTACACGGCGAACATCGCCGCCGGCGCGAACATCCTGGTCGAGAAGTGGAACCAGACGTCGAAGGCCGGGCTGACCGTCAACAACGGACACCCGAAGTGGATCGAGAACTGGTTCTTCGCCCTCTGGGCCTACAACGCGGGCTTCTACGAGAAGGGCGGCGACCCCTCCGGCGGCGACGATCACTGGGGTGTCGGCTTCACCAACAACCCGGCCAACCCGCTGTGGAAGTTCAACCGCACCCCGTTCCTGGAGAAGGCGGACGGCAGCGACGACTACTCCCACGCCGCGAACCCGCAGCACTGGCCGTACCAGGAGAAGGTGATCGGCTGGGCCGCCCGCCCCATCGCCGCGCTCTTCACGCCGGGTGACATCAAGGCCGGCTACGTGGCGGCGTGGTGGAACAACAACTTCGACCGCACGCTCGTCAAGCCGCCGCTCGACCTGTTCTGCACCATGGAGAACAACGACTGCTACTCGGGCCGCATCGGCGAGAACGACTCCAACGACCAGGGTCAGGGCGCCTGCACCCTCGACTACGGGAACTCGGACACCAACCCGCACTGGCTGCACTGTTGGTGGAACACCTCGGTGCAGTGGAAGGACTGCGTCCTCATGGCGCAGTGCGGAAACGCGGTGCACCGGTTCAACGACACCTATCCGGAACAGCCGGACGCCAACTCGTATCCGCCCCAATGCGGTCTGGGCACCCTGCCCCTCGGGGCGCAGATCGTCGAGGACATCCCCTACGGCGCCACGCCGGCCGGCAGTACGGCGCGAACGTGCGGCGGCTCCACCTCGGCGGGAACCTTCGACTTCCAGTTCACCGACTGGCAGGGCACCTATCCCGGCAAGATGGACCTGCACCAGATCGGGGCCGGGGACAACAACCACTTCTGGTTCTCCCACACCAGGGACAGCTCCACCTACGACGGCGCCCGGCTGCTGATCACCGGCAAGTGGACCCTGAACGAGTCGAACATCGGCTGGTCCCGGGTCCTGGTGCACATGCCCGACCACGGCGCGCACACCCGTCAGGCGGCCTACGTCGTGGGCGGAACGGACTCCACGTCGAAGGTTCGCGTGGTCCCGCAGCGCACCCGTGAGAACCGCTGGGTGAGCCTGGGAGTCTTCAACTTCACCGGCAGGCCGACGGTCTCCCTCTCGACCCACACCGGGGACGGCGGCAACGGCGAGGACGTGGCCTGGGACTCCGTCGCGTTCCAGAAGCTGCCGGGCAAGCCCAAGGACCAGATCGTGGCCATGGGCGACTCCTTCTCCTCCGGCGAGGGTGCCTCCGAAGGCAACGCGAACTACTACAAGGAGACCAACTACCGGGACTCCCAGGACGAGACGACCCGCAACGCCTGCCACCGCTCGGACAAGGCGTGGTCCCGCCAGGCCAAGGCGAGGACGGGGGCGTTCGAGTCGATCGGTGAGCAGGCGGACCGCTGGGACCCGGCCATGGACTACCACCTGATCGCCTGCTCGGGTGCCCGTACGTACAACGTCCTGAGGGACCCGGAGAACGGCGAACTGGCCCAGATCCAGAAGGGGTACCTGGACCAGAACACCACCATGGTCACGATGTCCATCGGAGGCAACGACTCACGGTTCACGTTCGTCGTCCAGAAGTGCCTCCTGGCCTTCGGTTCGGGCAGCTGCCAGGACAAGCCGTTCGACGACCACAACGCCCAGATCGACCGGGACATCAACGGGGACGGCAACATCGAGAAGGACAGGGACCTGCCGTACCAGGGACTTCCGATGAGCACGGCACTGCCGCTGCTGATCACCGAGGTCGTGAAGACGGACATCCTCGCCGCCGTCGAGCTGATCCACCAGAAGGCGCCCAACGCCAAGATCCTGCTCATGGGTTACCCGAAGCTGATCTCCAACGACGCGAGCTGTCTGCGGCTCGGGCCGCTCGGTCTGTCGAAGGAGTCCAACGACTGGCTCAACACGGTGGCCGCGCACCTCACCAACGAGATGCGGGACGTCGGTGTGATCGGCCGGAGCAAGGGGATCGACATCCGGTTCTCGGACCCCACCTGGGCCTTCGAGAACAAGGGCGTGTGCGGTGACCCGGAGAAGATCCACGGCATGGTCAAGACCCTGGTCGAGAGCGACAACACGCTCAAGGACTGGCCGCTTCTGAAGTCCTACGGCCTTTCGGCGCAGTCCTTCCACCCGAAGATCGCCGGCGCCCGGGCGTACGCCGATGCCATGGAGGCGACGGTCGACGGATGGTAGGCCGTCGGTAGACGGATGCAGGAGCGTACGTAGCACCTGAGAGAGGGCCGGCCGGGGAGTACGACACCGGCCGGCCCTTTTCCTCTTCCCGCGCGGCTATGCGCCCGGCACGGTGTGATAGCCCGTCGTGAGCGTCCACTCGAACAGCGTGCCCGACCGTTCCCGCAGTGCGGAGAGGGTGACGTCGGCGGGATCGGACGCGCAGGTGCCGAACACGGCCTTGCGCCCGGGGCACGGCTCCGGGACCTGCAACCGCGCCTCGTCGCCGGGCGGCTCCCAGGACAGCAGCATCCCACCGGTGACGCTCGCGATCGACGGCCGGTAGGCGTGCGGCTGCTCGTAGACCCTGGTCTCGTAGTACCGCAGCGCGCTCCTGATCGAGCCCTCGCTCCAGACCGCGGGCGTCTTCATGGACCGGAGGTCCGCGAGGACGTCGGGCACGGGACGGTCGACGACGAAGTACATGTGCAGCCGCATCCGGCAGTACATGGCCGACTGCTTCGGCGCGTTCTGGTCGAGGTGGTTCTTGCCTCCGCCCCGGGCGCACGTGTCCACCACGGTGGTGCGCAGAGCCGGGCCCCACGGAGACGTCCTGCCGATCTCGGCGGCCCGCGCCCGCAGTTCGCGCTCGGTGCGCTCCCGCTTCTGCCGGACCTCGTCGGAGGTGGCGATTCCCTTGAGTTCGCTCTCACTCGGGCCGCGGGAGCACCCGCTGAGGCCGGCGAGCACGAGGGCGAACAGCAGCGAGGCGGCCTGGGCTGATCGACGGCGTATCCGTGACGTCATGGTCCGAGTCTGCCGCACGCCCTCAGTGGGCGTCCTGGTTGTCGCGGAGGGTCCGGCGGTTCAGGAGGGCCGCCACGAGGGAGAGGCAGGCGGCCGCCACGACCGTGGTCATGGCCGCCGTGCCGCCGTTGTGTTCCACGACCGTGCCGATGACGATCGGGGCCAGCGAGGCGGCGGCGGTGGCCGCGAGGGCGACGACGCTGATGACACGGCCCTGGAGGCGGGCCGGGGTGGTCGCGGCGATCCGGCCGAAGAGGATCGAGTTGACGGCGGGCGCCAGGAACAGGCCCGTGGCCAGCGGGGCCACCATCGCCAGGCTGCCGTTCAGGACGGTGCTCGCCGTGAGCAGCGCGGGCAGCACGGCCAGGGCCACGACCAGCAGGCGGTGGAAGGGCAGGAGCCGCTGGACGCGGGCGGCGAAGAGGGCGCCGAGGAGACCGCCGACCGCGATGCAGCCCTGCGCGATGCCGAGCGCCCGGGGGCTGTGGCCCGTGTCGGTGAGGATCAGGACGGCCGAGAACTGGGCGCCGGTGAGGGCGAAGTTGACCGGCGCCGCCATCAGGATCACCGCCCGGAGGAAGGGGCTCGCGACGACATGGCGGAGGCCTTCCAGCATGTCGTGGCGGAGCGAGGTCTTCCCGGTCTCCTGCTCCTCGGGGTGGGCGGGCCTGCGGATGAACGAGACCGCGAGGAGGGAGAGCAGATAGCTCAGGGCGTCGAAGAGGAACGGGACCGAGCGGCCGAGCGCGTAGAGGAAGCCGCCCAGCGGGGGACCGGCCAGGGAAGCTCCGTAGGCGCGGGCCTCGTTCTTGGCGAAGGCCTCCGGGAGCTGCGAACGCGATACGAGCTGGCTGACGATCGACGTCTCGGCCGCGCCGAACAGGACGTCCAGGACCGCGGCGGCGCCCGCGACCGCGAAGATCACCGCGAGCGGTGCCCGGCCGAGCAGGATCGCCGTGGCCAGGGCGGTGAAGAGGACGGCGCGGCCCGCGTCGCAGACCTGCATGACGCGCTTCCTGCTCCAGCGGTCGGCCAACGCGCCGGCGGGCAGCTGGAAGGTGACGCGGATGACCGCCTGGAGGGTGCCGAGTGCGCCCGCCTGCACGGCGGAGCCGTTCAGGGAGAGGACGAGCAGGGGGAAGGCCAGGACGGAGACCGAGGTGCCGAGCTGGGAGACGGTCTGGCCGCCCCACAGCAGCGTGAAGTCCCTGTTCTTCCGCAAGGGCTTCGTCGTGTCGGGCGCCGCCTCCGGCGTGGTCACTGCCTGGACGGTCATGTCTCCCCCTGAGAACGGTCTGTCGTCCGGTCTGTTGTCTGGTCCGTGTCGGTGGTGGTCAGGCGAACGGGTGGGTGAGGATCACCACTTCGATTGCTTCCGCGCCCTCGGGGCGCTTCGACGGGTCCTGGAGCCTGTCCCGGTAGCGCATCACCAACTCGTCGATCTCACCCTGGAGTTCGGCCGCCTCGTCGGGGGTGGCCCACCAGACGGTGTGGGCGCGGTGGGCGTCGCGCTCGTGCGCCCGGTGCCGGTCCAGCTGGCGTTCCAGGGTCAGTTCGCCGAGGTGTCGGGCCGCGACGGCGGTGTCGGCGGGGGCGTCGTTCTCCGTGGACCAGCCGAGCCGTGTGACGCGCCAGGGGCGCGAGCGCCCCGGCATGGGGCCGGCCTCCTCGACGAAGCCGTACTTCGCGAGCTGGCGGAGGTGGAAGGAGCAGGTGGTGGGGGTCTCGCCGATCAGCTCGCCCGCCTGAGTGGCCGTCAGGGCCCCATGAAGGGTGAGGACTTCGATGAGGGCGAGGCGGACCGGGTGGGAGAGCGCCCGCATGGAGGCGGGGTCGGTCAGGCGGCGGGGGGCTTGGTCGCCACCCCCGGAGATCTCGGAGGTCTCGGGGTTCTCGCGGGGGGCTTCGTTCGGTTGCTCCATGCAATGAGAGTGTTCTCTCGATAGAAATCTGTCAAGAGATATCTCTCGACGGCTTTCCCGGCAGGGCGGGATTGACCTGACCGTGGGCGCGGCATAGCGTCGCCGCGCACCGGGAGCACGCGCGCAGGAGGTCCTCGTCATGGAAACGTCCGGCCCGGAATCCCGGCTGACCGCGCCCGGCGCTCCCTTCGAGGTGAGCGACGGGGTGTACGCGTCCGGACCGCGGACCCTGCGGGAGTTCGTCGAGGTCGTCTGGGGATACGGGGAACAGGTGTTCCTCGTCTCCGAGGACGGCGGGCGGACGACGTACCGCGAGTTCTTCGACGCCGCCTGCGGGCTCGCCCGGCGACTCGTCGGGGAGTACGGGCTGCGGCCCGGGGACCGGGCCGTGGTGGCCATGCGGAACCATCCCGAGTGGCAGGTCGCCTTCTGGGCCGCCCAGCTCGCCGGGCTCGTCGCCGTACCCCTCAACGCCTGGTGGACCGAGGGCGAGTTCACGTACGCCCTGGACGACTGCGCTCCCGGCGTGCTGCTCGTGGACGGGGAGCGGGTCGGGCGGGTGCGGGAGTGGGCCGCCCGGAACCACGTGCCCGGGATCGTTTTCCACCCGGAGACGGCGCCGGAGACGTGGGAGGGCTTCGAGGCATACGTCCCCGACACCGATCCGCACCTCGGGCCGCCCCTCGTCGACGTCCTGCCCGAGCACGACGCCACCGTCATCTACACCTCCGGGACCACCGGGCGGCCCAAGGGCGCCGTCGCCACCCATCTCGCCCAGGCCGGGGCCGCGATGAATCCGCGGTACTTCGCCGCGGCGGCGGCCCTCGCGCGCGGGGACGTGCCCGGGACGGGGCCCGTGCCCGTGTCGCTGACGACCTTCCCCTTCTTCCACGTGGCCGCCTTCACCTCCTTCTACGGGGTGATGGCGGCCGGCGGGACCCTGGTGACGATGCGGAAGTGGGACGCCGGCCGGGCCCTCGAACTGATCCGGGAGCACCGTGTCACCCACTACGCGGGCGTCCCCACCACCGCCCTCCAACTGCTCGACCTCGCCCGCGCCACCGGCGACGGGCTCGAAAGCCTCGCCCTGCTGAGCACCGGGGGCGCCGCAGCCCCGCCCGGCATCGTCGACGGGATCACCGCCGGGTACGGGGAGCGGCTCGAACCCCGCAACGGCTACGGGCTGACCGAGACCAGCGGCGGGGTCCTGTCCAACGTCGGCGCCGAGTACCGCGCCCACCCCGGGAGCGTCGGCCGGCCCTCGCCCACCACCGAGGTGCGGATCGACCGGCCCGACGCCGAGGGCGTCGGCGAGCTGTGGCTGCGCGGGCAGGCCCTGGTCCGCGGCTACTGGCGCGACGAGGAGGCGACCCGCGCCGCGTTCTCCGAGGACGGCTGGTTCCGGACCGGGGACCTCGCGCGCGTGGACGCGGACGGGCGGGTCAGCATCGTCGACCGGCTCACCGACATGGTCGTCCGGGGCGGCGAGAACGTGTACTGCGTCGAGGTCGAGGGCGTGCTGCAGCAGCACCCGGATGTCGTCGACGCCGCCGTCCTCGGCGTGCCGCACCCCCTCCTGGGCGAGGAGGTCGCGGCCGTCGTCCGGCTGCGGCCCGGCGCCGCCGTCGCCCTCGACGAGCTGCGCGCGCACGTGGGCGCGCGGCTCGCCGCCTTCAAGGTGCCCGCCCATGTCCTGGTGCGCGAGGAGGAACTGCCCCGGAACCCGACCGGGAAGATCCTCAAGCGGGAGCTGCGGGGCGGCCTGTTCGGCGGCGGGTGACCGGTCCCGTCAGCGGCGGGTGATCCGGACCCGGTACGTGCCGCTCTCGTCCTCCTCCAGCACGCTGATCCTTATGCCGTTGGCGCGGTCCGTGAACGTTTCTCCAGGGCGGTACGGCGCGTCCGACAGCTCCGCGTGGACGTTCGCGCGCCGGGTGCAGCCGCCGCTCGCGTGCTCGCTGTCGGAGACGGTCACGGGGCCGTGGCCGGTGTCCACGTCGGACTCCACCCGGTAGACCAGGACGCCCTGCTCGCAGACCGCCTCGTCGTTGCCGTCCTTGCTGCGGACCTCGACCGCGTACCCGGAGGTGCCGGAGAGCGGGACGAACGCGAGCTTGGGGCCGCCCGCGACCGCGAGCGGGGTGAGGGTGTAGTCGCCGGTGCCGGGGCCGGACGCGCAGCCGACCTGGTCGTTGTCGAGCCAGCCCAGCTTCCACTTGTGCCAGCCGAGCAGGTCGTTGTTGGCGCCCCAGTCCTCGGACATGATGTCCCAGTGCCCGACGGTCCCGCCGCCGTCCGAGGTGTACAGGTCGGGCAGCCCGAAGACATGGCCGTTCTCGTGCGGCAGGACCCGGTAGCCGGTCTCGGCGAAGCTGCCGGAGCCGTCGTCCTGACGGCTGTAGACGAAGGACGTGTTGGCGAGGGGCACGCCGTCCGCGTACGGGGCGTCGTCGTTTCCGGAGAAGGTCACGGAGAGGACGGTGTCCAGGGCGGAGGGCCCGGCGTTCGGCGTGACCAGGACGTTGACCAGGTCGTACGCGCTGAAGTCCACCTTCGGGTCGGCCGCCTTCACGATGTCCTCGACGAGGGAGCGGTACCCGGGTTCGTACGGTGAGCCGCGCTCGATCCCGTACGCGGAGAACGCCTTGGGCATCCGCAGCCAGTCGGGTATCGGTGCCTCGGCCCGGTAGTGCAGCCGCCCGTACGAGCTGGTGCGGAACCAGTCGGCGGTCTGTGGGAAGAACTCGCGGAAGCGACCCATCGCCGCGCCGTCCCCGGGGGCGTCGGGGAAGTCGACCATCAGGTTCAGCGCCCTGACCTGGCCCGTGGACCGTACGTACCCGGGGGCCGTGGGCAGCCCCTCCGACATCTGTACGCCCATCGTGGTGGCGATCCGGCAGGGTCCCAGCTGGGCACCGGCGGGCGCGGCGGCCACGGGGCCGGCCGAGGCGGGGGACGGCCCGGGGAGCGTGGTGCTCGCGGAGGCGAGCAGCGTGAGGGAGAGCGCCGTGGTCGCGGCCAGGACGACGGGTCTGCGTATCCGTCGGCGGGGGTGCTGCATACGGTCGCCTCTCCGGTGGGGGCAGGTCGGCGGCGCGGCCCCATCCGGTACTCGCGGGCCCGCGCTGTGCGATCAGCCTGTGGCGCGTGGTTCCGAGGCGCGCGCCGGGTGGCCCGATCGGTGGACCGAGCGGGGACCGGAGCGCGGGTGTCCCGGGAGAGACGAGCGATGTGACTCAGGTCACACGTCGGCAGGGAAATAACCGGGGACTCGGTCCCCGTTTATGACTGTGTTCAGCGAAGTGGGGAGTCCCTCCCCGGATATCCCAGAGATGACCCTCAGAGGAGGTCGTGGCGTGACCAGCACCGTCACCGATTCCGGGTCCGCCCGCCGCGTACCCCGCCCGCGTGCGGACGCCCTGCGCAACCGTGAGCGGATCGTGACGGCGGCCCGCGAGATGTTCGTCGAGTTCGGGTCCCAGGTGCCCTACGACGAGATCGCGCGCCGGGCCGGCGTCGGCAACGCCACGCTCTACCGGAACTTCCCCGAGCGCACCGACCTCGTCCACGAGGTCGTCCTCTCGCTCATGGCCCGCGTCACGGAGGTCGCCGAACGGGCCGCCGAGGAGGAGAGCGACACGTTCGCCGCCCTCCGCCGGTTCACCCTCGGCGCCGCCGACGAGCGCGTCGGCGCCCTGTGCCCGATGCTCGACGGCGCCTTCGACAAGGACCACCCCGACCTGGTCGCCGAGCGCGACCGCCTGGAGGAGGCCGTCCAGGGCCTCGTGGAGCGGGCACAGCGGGCCGGCCGACTGCGCACCGACGTGGGCGTCGGGGACCTGATGGTGGCGCTCTCCCAGCTGACCCGACCGCTGCCCGGCTCGGGCTGCGCGTCCTTCGACCAGTTCGTCCGCCGTCACCTGCTGCTGTTCCTCGACGGCCTGGAGGCGCCCGCGCGCTCCGAGCTGCCCGGGAAGGCCGCGACCCTGGAGGACCTGCGACGCGACTCCTGCTCGTGAGCGCCGTCCTCCCCAGGGGATCCCGACTTACGTAACCGGCACTCCGCCCGCCCGACTCAGCTTTACGTCCTTTTTCACCAGTACGCGCCAAGAGGTGGCTACCCCCATGCCGAAAGTCCCCGCCAACACCCTGACCCACCCCGACCCGGGCCGCTGGAAAGCGCTCGTCTTCATCGCCCTCGCCCAGCTGATGGTCGTGCTCGACGCGACGATCGTGAACATCGCGCTGCCCTCCGCCCAGCAGGACCTCGGGATATCGGACGGCAACCGGCAGTGGGTCATCACCGCCTACGCCCTCGCCTTCGGCGGTCTGCTCCTCTTCGGCGGCCGCATCGCCGACCTGTGGGGCCGTAAGCGCACCTTCGTCGTCGGCCTGATCGGCTTCGCCCTCGCGTCCGCCCTCGGCGGGGCCGCGACCGGCGAGGCCATGATGCTCGGTGCCCGCGCGCTCCAGGGCGCCTTCGGCGCGCTCCTCGCGCCCGCCGCGCTCTCGCTGCTCGCCGTGACCTTCACCGACGCCAAGGAGCGCGCGAAGGCCTTCGGCATCTACGGCGCGATCGCCGGTGGTGGCGGCGCCGTGGGCCTGATCCTCGGCGGTTTCCTCACCGAGTACCTGAACTGGCGCTGGACCTTCTTCGTCAACATCCCGTTCGCCATCGTCGCCGCCGTCGGCGCGTACCTCGTCATCCGTGAGCCCGCGGGCAGCCGCAACCGCTCCACGCTCGACATCCCCGGCGTGATCCTGTCCACCCTGGGTCTGGTCGCGCTCGTCTACGGCTTCACCCGCGCCGAGTCCGCGGGCTGGAGCGACGCCGGCACGATCGGCCTGTTCGTCGGCTCCGTCGTGCTGCTCGGCGCCTTCGTGCTCACCGAGGCGAAGGTGAAGTCCCCGCTGCTGCCGCTGCGCGTCCTGACCGACCGCAACCGCGGAGGTGTCTACCTGTCGCTGGGTCTCGCCGTCATCGCGATGTTCGGCCTGTTCCTCTTCCTGACCTACTACCTCCAGGTCGTGAAGGGCTACTCGCCGGTCATGACGGGCTTCGCGTTCCTCCCGATGATCGCGGGCATGATCATCGGCTCGACGCAGATCGGTACGCGGCTCATGACCCGCGTCCCGCCGCGGCTGCTCATGGCCCCCGGCTTCCTGACCGCCGGTGTCGGCATGCTGCTGCTCACCCAGCTGGAGGTCGGCACCTCGTACGCCGGTCTGATCCTGCCCGCGCAGCTGCTGCTCGGTCTGGGCATGGGTACGGCGTTCATGCCGGCCATGTCGCTCGCCACGCACGGCGTGGACCCGCGGGACGCCGGTGTGGCCTCCGCGATGGTCAACACCTCGCAGCAGGTCGGCGGCGCCATCGGTACGGCCCTGCTGAACACGATCGCCGCCTCGGCGACCACCGCGTACCTGGTGGACAACGCTGCGGGCGCGACCACCCCGGCCGCCCAGAAGATGCTCCAGCTCCAGGGCATGGTCGAGGGCTACACCGCGGCCATCTGGTGGGCCGTCGGCATCCTGGTCGCCTCGGCCGTGATCGCCTTCACCCTGATCACCACGGGCAAGCCGGACACCGGGGCCGTCGCCGCCTCCGGCGAGGGCGCGGAGGACGAGGTGAAGGTGCCGGTCATCGCGCACTGACCCGCACCGTTCCCGTCAGGACCTGCCCTGGTTCCGCTCAGCGGAGCCAGGGCAGGTCCGCGTCCGCGTCCGTGGGTTCGAGGCCCTCGGCCATGACGCGCATGATCGCGCCGAGCTGTTCGACCTGCTCGGGCGCGAGCCGGTCGAAGAGGGCCTGGCGTACGGCCGCCACATGGCCGGGAGCGTTCTGCCGGAGGACCTCCGCGCCTTCCTCCGTCAGCTGGGCGAACTGGCCGCGCTTGTCGGAGGGGCAGTTCTCCCGCCGTACCCAGCCGTTCTTCTCCAGGCGGGCGATCGCGTGGGAGAGCCGGGAGCGGGTGATCTTGGCGCTCCTGGCCAGCTCGGTCATCCGGAGCCGGTGACGGGGCGCCTGGGAGAGCTGGACGAGCAGCCCGTAGTAGATGTGCGGCATTCCGGCGTCGCGCTGCAGCTGGCGGTCGAGGTGGTCCTCAAGGAGCGTGGTGGCGTGCAGGTACGCGCGCCAGACGTGCTGCTCCTCGTCGGTGAGCCAGCGGGGTTCGGTCATGTCTCCCATGATGCCCAATCGTACGACTCATGCTTGAAAGTTGAATTACATAGGTCTACGGTGTAGGCGAGAACGCTTGAAGTTTCAAGAACCAGTGCACTGGCTACGTCGGAAACCGGAGGTGGTCGCCATGGACGCCACGCTCGAACGGATGCCCGCCCTCTACCTGTCCCACGGCGCCCCGCCGCTCGCCGACGACCCCGTCTGGCCCGGCGAACTCGCCGCCTGGTCCGCGGACCTCCCGCGCCCCAAGGCGATCCTCATGGTCTCCGCCCACTGGGAAGAGGCCCCGCTCGCCCTCGGCGCCACCGAGACCGTCCCCCTCGTCTACGACTTCTGGGGCTTCCCCGAGCACTACTACCGCGTCCAGTACGCGGCCCCCGGCGCCCCGCAGCTCGCCGAGGCCGTCCGCAAGCTGCTCCGCGGACCCGGCCACCCCGTGCAGGACATCCCCGACCGGGGCCTCGACCACGGCGCGTACGTGCCGCTCGTCGAGATGTTCCCGGGCGCCGACATCCCCGTACTCCAGATCTCGATGCCCACCCTCGACCCGCGCCGCCTCATGGACATCGGGCGCAGGCTCGCCCCGCTCCGCGAAGAAGGCGTCCTGATCGTGGGCAGCGGCTTCTTCACCCACAACCTGGCCGCCCTCCGGCACACCGGCGGCGGGGTGCCGGGCTGGTCCGCCGAGTTCGACGCCTGGGGGCACGAGGCCCTTGCCGCGCGCGACGTGGACGCCCTCCTCGACTTCGAGCACAAGTCACCGGCCGGCCGCCTCGCCCATCCGCGCACGGAACACTTCGCCCCGCTGTTCGTCACCATGGGCGCGGCGGACGCGGCCGGCGACCTCGACGCGGAGCGGTCGGTGATCGACGGCTTCTGGATGGGGCTCGCCAAGCGGTCGGTGCAGTTCGGGTAGCCCGTCCCGGCCGGCCCGCCCGGAGCTAGAACACCGGTGGGTTCAGCTCGATCGAGCGCGTGGCGGCGGCGAGGGCGAGCGGGCCGCCGACGTCGAGCGCCGTGTCGGTGAACTTGATCGTGTGGTCGTCGCCGTGCGCCGCCGCCCGCTCGAAGACCTCCTCGGCAGTGAGGGCGGTCGGCGTGTACGCGGCGGGCTCCGGCGGGGTGTACGCGGCGGTCACCGCGGCCGACGCCGACCACGCCGCCGCCAGGCTCGGCGCCCACAGCTCGCGCGGGAGCGCGGGCAGGGCGCGCAGGACCGCGTTCGGCGCGGTCGCCGCGTGGACCAGCATGATCGGCTCGCCGTGGCCATGGGTCGCGTACCGGTGCGTGGCCGCCGTGACCAGCTCGACGAGCCGGTCCCTCGCCGTGTCGGGGTCCGGGGCCGTACCCCAGACCGGGAACGCCGTCAGCTGCGCGAGCCGGTCCCGGATCCCGCCGTCCTGGACCGGAACCGGCGGTACGGCGTCCAGCGCGGCCGCCGCCGTCGGTGCCGCGGCGAGCGGGGTGAGCGGGGGAAGCGGCAGGCTGCGGGCCGCCCAGTACCCGAGCGCGTGCGCCAGCTCGGCGCGGCGGGGTGCGGTCACCTCCTCGTCCCCGGACGCCAGGAGGGTGCGCACGGCATGACCGGTACGGATCACGGGGTGCGTCGCCGAGGCCGCGATGCCCGGCAGCAGCCGGGGCCACCACTCGGCGAGGACCTCCCGCCAGGGGCGGCCGTCGAGCTCACGGGCGAAGAAACGGGTCCAGTCGGTGATCCGGGCCGGGTCGCCGAGCGCCTCCCGCCAGCCGTCGGCCGTGACGGGCCGGGACGGTGGCGGCAGCTCCTCCAGCTTGTGCGCGTACCGGTCGAGCCAGCGGTGCACGGTCGAGGCCTGGCCGTTGCGGACCAGGGCCTCGACGGCCATGGGGGCGTGATTGGTGAGCCAGCCGTTGCGCTCGGGTCCTGTGGTGTGGAGGCGTTCGAGGGCTTCGTCGAGGGTGCCGGATGCGAGGGTGCCGGATTCCTTGGTGCCGCGTGCGTCGCTCATGGAGGCGACGCTAGGGCGGGGGAGGGGTGGGGCGTAACGGACTCGGGACCTAGTCCGGGAGGCGGCTCGGACCTAGTCCGCGAGGCCGAGGAGGCTCCGCCTCCGGGTGGGCAACCCGATGGCCCGTCCGAGCGTCTTGAGGGGTGACGCCGCTTGTGATCGCGGTCTCACCGACAGTGTGGTCGTGGGGCCCGGGAGCGGCGCCGGAACACCCTCCGTACCCGGTCTGACCTGCACCTCCATGGGTGCCCGCGGCATGCCCGCAAGGGCGGCAGCGCTGCAGGATACTGCATGATCGCGAAAATCCATGTGCCGGGTGGGAATTCTGTCCTGATTCCAGTCGTTGTTTCCGTCGGATGCAGGGCACCCGAAAAGGTGTCGCGACCTACTCAGCAAGGGAGCACGCATGGCAACCCGTGCCGTCGCCCGTCGTCAGACCTCCGCCAAGAGCGGGGCCGCACGGGCAAGCAGCGTTCGCGCCGTGGGCGGGGAGATCGCCGACCGCGACCTGGTCGGCATGTACCTCGACGAGATCGCGCGCACGCCCCTGCTCGACGCCGCCAAGGAGGTCGAGCTCTCCCAGACGATCGAGGCCGGGGTGTACGCCCGGCAGATACTCGACGGAGAGGTGCAGACCGAGGCCGGCGGCGCGTCCCGCGAGGAGCTCGAAGCCCTCTACGAGGCGGGCGAGCGTGCCAAGGACCTCTTCATCAAGTCCAACCTGCGGCTCGTGGTGGCCGTCGCCCGGCGCTACCCGCGCAGCGGGCTGCCGCTGCTCGACCTGATCCAGGAAGGGAACGCGGGCCTGGTGCGCGCGGTCGAGAAGTTCGACTACGCGAAGGGCTTCAAGTTCTCCACGTACGCCACGTGGTGGATCCGCCAGGCCATCACCCGGTCCATCGCCGACCAGTCCCGCACGATCCGGCTCCCCGTCCACCTGGTGGAGGAGCTCGGCCGGATCCGCCGGGTGCAGCGCGAGTTCAACCGGGAGCACGGCCGCGAGCCGGAGCCGGCGGAGATCGCCGCCGAGCTGGACACGAAGCCCGAGCGCGTCGTCGACGTCCTCGACTGGGCGCGTGACCCGGTCTCGCTGAACATGTCGGTGGACGACCAGGGCGAGACGCAGTTCGGCGACCTCCTGGAGGACACGTCGGCGATCTCGCCGGAGCAGTCGGTGCTCACGCTGCTGCGCAGCGAGGAGCTCGACGACCTCATCGCCAAGCTCGACCACCGGACGGCCTCGATCATCCGCATGCGGTACGGCATCGAGGACGGGCGCGAGCGGACGCTGACGGAGGTCGGCAAGCAGCACGGCCTCACGCGCGAGCGGATCCGCCAGATCGAGAAGCACGCGCTTCTGGAACTGAAGAAGATGGCCCACGACACGGGCTTCGACGCGGTGGCCTAGAAGGGCCGGCAACCGAGGCGCGCGGGTGCCGGGGCAAGCCCCCGGTACCCGCTCCCGGCCCTTGCCGTGCGGCGGCGCCCTCAGCCGTGTGTCGCCGCCGTCAACCTCGTCGCCAGGTCCTCCACGTACGTGAGCAGCGGCGCCGGGCTCCGGATCGTGAAGGGGGCGTCCACCAGGGCGAGCCGGATGGCCAGCCATTCGACGGAGTCCGCCGAGCGGGTGCGCAGGCGGCAGCTCGTCGGGCCCGTCGCGGTCGGGACCAGGTGCGACGGCAGCCGCGCGGTGACGAAGTCGGCGGGCGCCTCGAAGGACACGTCCAGGTCGATTTCCGGCTGCGCCCGCGACATGGAGCGGACCAGGAGCTGCGCCGCGTCGCCCGCCGGCAGCTCGCGGGGCGTGAAGCGGGCCCCCGTGGCGAGCGGATCGCTCACGCGGTCCACCCGGAAGGTGCGCCAGTCCTCGCGCCCCAGGTCGTACGCCACGAGGTACCACCGGCGCCCGGTGGAGACGAGCCGGTAGGGCTCGACCAGGCGCTTCGACTCGGCCCCGTCGCCCGCCCGGTAGCCGAAGCGGAGCTTCTCCCGGCCGGTCACCGCGCTCGCCAGAGCGGTCAGGGTCGCCGGGGTGACTGTCGCGCCGTCGCCCCGTGTCAGCGGGATCGTCGCGTTCTGGAGGGTCGAGACCCGGTGGCGCAGCCGCGCCGGGAGGACCTGCTCCAGCTTCGCCAGGGCCCGTACGGACGCCTCCTCCACCCCCTCGATCGCGTGCCCCGCCCCCGCCCGCAGGCCGACCGCGATGGCGACGGCCTCCTCGTCGTCGAGGAGGAGCGGCGGCATGGCCGTACCGGCGACGAGCCGGTACCCGCCGACCGCGCCGAGCGTCGCCTCGACGGGGTAGCCGAGGTCGCGGAGCCGGTCGATGTCCCGGCGGATGGTGCGGGGGGAGACCGAGAGCCGTTCGGCGAGCTCGCTGCCGGGCCACTCGCGCGGGGTCTGCAGGAGCGAGAGCAGATTCAGGAGTCGTACCGGGGTGTCCGTCATGTCTTCCAGGATGAGGCTCATCTAGGACATCATTTGACCTAGATGGCCTTTATCTTCTTCGTATGAGTGCACACGACGCCGACGGCGTCACCACGGACGCGGCCCCCACGGACACGAGCGACAAGCGGCGCTGGATAGCCCTGGCCATCGTCATGACGGCCGCCTTCATGGACCTGGTCGACGCCACGATCGTCAACATCGCGATCCCCAGCATCGAGCGGGACCTCGGCGCCTCCTTCGGGGCCATCCAATGGATCACCGCCGGGTACGCGCTCGCGTTCGCCGCCGGCCTGATCACCGGTGGACGCCTCGGTGACATCTTCGGCCGCAAGCGGCTCTTCCTTCTCGGCACGGCGGGCTTCACCCTCGCCTCCGCCCTCTGCGGCTTCGCCGCCAACCAGGAGATGCTGGTCGGCTCCCGCCTCCTCCAGGGCGCGGCGGCCGCGATGATGGTGCCGCAGGTCCTGTCGATCATCCACGTCACCTTCCCGGCGCACGAGCGCGGCAAGGTCTTCGGTATGTTCGGCGCGATCATCGGTCTGGGCGCGGTCTCCGGCCCGCTGCTCGGCGCGCTGCTCACGCAGTGGAACATCGCCGGCCTGGAGTGGCGCCCGATCTTCCTGATCAACCTGCCGGTCGGCATCGCGGGCCTGATTCTGGGCCGCAAGTTCATCACCGAGTCGAAGGCCCCGAAGGCGCTCCGCCTCGACATCGTGGGCGTGGTCCTGGTGACGGCCGCGCTGCTGATGCTGATCTACCCGCTGACGCGCGGGCGTGAGCTGGACTGGCCGCTGTGGGGCCACCTGATGATGGCCGGCAGCCTCGTCGTCTTCGGCGCGCTCATCGCGTACGAGAAGTACAAGACGAAGAAGGACGGTTCGCCGCTCATCGAGCTGTCGCTGTTCAAGGTGAAGAGCTTCGCGGCGGGTATCGCGGTGCAGCTGACCTTCGGTGTCGTGATGGGCATCTTCTTCCTGGTCTGGACGCTGTACATGCAGATCGGCCTCGGCTGGAGCCCGCTGCGGGCCGGCGTGACCGGTGTGCCGTTCTCGATCGCGGTCTCGACGGCCGCCGGTCTCTCGGTGCAGAAGCTGGTGCCGCGCTTCGGCCGGAAGGTGCTCCAGACGGGTGCGCTGACGATGATCGCGGGCGTGCTGCTCTACCTCTTCGAGGCGGGCCGGTACGGCACGGAGATCGCGTCCTGGCAGATGATTCCGCCGCTGGTGATCATGGGTCTCGGCATGGGCCTGATCGTGGCGCCGCTGACGGACGCGGTGCTCTCGGACGTCCCGCGCGAGCACGCCGGTTCGGCCTCGGGCCTGATCAACACGACGGGCCAGATGGGCAACGCGCTGGGCCTCGGCCTGGTGTCGGTGGTCTTCTTCGGTGTGATCGACGGCAAGCCCACCCCGAAGTCCCCGACCGAAGCGGGCCTGGCGTTCGCCGACGCCTTCCAGAACGCGATGGGCTGGGTGGCGGGCGTGCTCGCCCTGATCTTCCTGGTGATGTTCGCGCTTCCGGCGAAGCCGAAGCAGCACCTGGAGGCCGGCGGTGACGACGACGTCGTGATCGAGAAGGAAGCGGCGCTCACGCACTGAGCACGGCTGCGGCGCTCACACACGGAGTACGTCTTCGGCGCTCATGCACGGAGTACGGCTGTGGCAGGGCCCTGGTCCCGGGATTCGTCCCGGGGCGGGGCCCTTCGGCGTACCCGGGCAGGGACGGAGGGCGGCCGGGCAGCGAACGGACCCCGTCCGAGACCGGGGTGGCCGTGGCGGCCTGACCCGGTCCCGGCGCGGGGCCGGTCGCGAGGGGCGGTGCGGTATCGGCGGACGCACCACCCCTCGGTGTCTCACCGTTCCGTCAGGAACGCTTCAGCGTCCTCGGGAGACGGTTCGGTTCGCCGCCGAAGGCGAGGTCGCCCTTGAACTCCTTCCCCTGGTGGGACCTCAGTGTCGGGATGGGCGACTGAGGCGTCCAGGGTTCGATCCAGACGAAGTTCGCTCCGTTGGTGTCTCCGTGTGTCTGCCACACCGTCCCGTCCGTGGTCACCACCTTGACGAAGGCGTCGTCGCCCTGGTCCGTGAAGGAGATGCCGCAGGCGTTGGCCGGGTAGTTCGAAGGACGGCCGTTGGGCAGGGCGTCGGTCAGGTCCGTCCACGTGATGAGGCCGCCCGTGGTCGTCGCAATACCGGCGTACGCCTTGCCGTTGATGAGAGCGGCGCTGAACTCCTCGGTGTTCGAGGGGGCGTAGCTGTCGATCTCGTAGCAGGAGGACGGGCCGGTGGCACCGGTCGCTCCGGTGGCTCCCGTGGCGCCCGTCGCTCCGGTGGCTCCCGTGGCGCCCGTCGCACCGGTGGCTCCGGTGGCGCCCGTCGCGCCGGTGGCTCCGGTCGCACCGGTCGCTCCGGTCGCTCCGGTCGCTCCGGTCGCACCGGTGGCTCCGGTCGCGCCGGTGGCTCCGGTGGCGCCCGTCGCACCGGTCGCACCGGTCGCTCCGGTGGCGCCCGTCGCACCCGTCGGGCCCGTGTTGCCCTTCGGGCCCTTCGGGCCGGGCGGGCCCTTCGGGCCCTTCTTGCAGTCGCCGCTCGGCGTCTCCGCGGCGGCGACGGCCCGGGGCTCGTCGACCAGGCGTCCGACCTCCTGGTCCAGGTACTCCTGGAGCGCGGCGGTCGCCGGCCTGCCCTGCTCGTCGTGCTGCTGCGGGCCGGCCTGCTCGTGCGTGGACCTGGGCTTGCAGTCGCCGGCCGGGTCGGAGGCGGTCGTTCCCGCCGTCGCAGCCGCCGGGACGGCGAATGCCGACGCCGTGGGCGCGAGGCCCGTGAGGACGAGTGCGACCGAGGCCAGCGCACCGCCGCCCACCCAGACACGCCGCCGGGGCAGCGGGCCGAGCTTGGACCTGGACAGAGTCCTGGGATCAGGACGCATGCATGCTCCTTTCCTCCGCCGGCCTGGTGCGCCGGCGCCACGATGTGGGGGTGGGACCAAGACGGAAGCGTGATGAGCTTCCTTTCGGATCATCGGACCGCAGCGGTGGGGACTTGATAGGTCCCGGACGCGTTGCGCCGCCATGGCGTAGTCCCACCAGTCGAATGGCTGCGTACGTGACGGCGAACGTGAGGCGGTCTTTCGGCGTGCCGCCGCCGGTTCCCCGGGGGCTCCGCGTACCGTCGCCCCCCGACCGAACCGCCGGAGGTGGTGTTGCCGTGAAGCCGTCCATCTGCCTGTGCATGATCGTCAAGAACGAGGCCGCAGTCATCGAGCGCTGCCTCGCCTCCGTCCGCGGCCTCGTGGACACCTGGGTCATCTCGGACACGGGGTCCACCGACGGGACCCAGGAGCTGATCCGGACCGCCCTCGCCGGCATCCCCGGCGAGCTGCGCGAGGAGCCGTGGGTGAACTTCGGCCACAACCGCAGCCTGAACATCGCGCACGCGCGTGGCCGCGCCGACTATCTCCTGCTCCTCGACGCCGACCACGTCCTGCGCCAGGAGGGCCCGCTGTCCGCGCTCACCGCCGACGGGTACATGATCCGCCACGAGGGGGCCCTGGAGTACCGCATCAAACGCCTGGTCAGGGGCGATCTGCCGTGGCGCTACGAGGGCGTCACGCACGAGTACCTGACGGCCGAGGGGGACCTCGCCCAGGAGCACCTCGACGCCCTGGTCATCGAGGACTACGCCGACGGAGGCTCACGCCACGACAAGTTCGAGCGCGACGCCCGGCTCCTGGGCGCCGAGCTGGAGCGGGACCCGTCGAACCCGCGCACCGTCTTCTATCTGGCGCAGACGATGCGCGACCTCGGCCGCACCGAGGAGGCAGCCGACCTCTACGAGCGGCGAGCGGCCATGGGCGGCTGGGGCGAGGAGGTCTACTACTCCCTGCTCCAGTCCGGTGTCCTCCGTGCCGATTCCGGCGACTGGCCGGCCGGGATGGACGCGCTGTCGCGGGCCTGGGAGTCACGGCCGGAGCGACTTGAGGCCTGTTACGAGCTGTCGGGCCGACTGCGGAAGCTGGGCCGCTACCGGACCGCCCACGCCGTGGTCTCCACCGTCCTGGACCGGGAGCAACCCGGTGACCTGCTGTTCATGCATCCCTGGGTGTACCGGTGGGGGCTGCTCTTCGAGTACTCGATCACCGCGTACTGGGTCGGCGACCACGCCGCCTCGCTCGCCGCCTGCGACCGGCTGCTCGCGCTGCCGGACCTGCCGGAGACCTACCGCGAACAGACCCGCGCCAACCGGGCGTTCGCCGTCGCCCGGCTGACCGAGGCCGCCGCCGTCCCCGCGCTGGTCTGAGCACCGCCCCGGAGCGGTGCCGACGAGCGCGGGGGGCGACGGGAGTCAGCGGACCCGGGAGCGGGACTCCATCGCCCCGCGGGCCGCGCGCTCGTCCTCGTACACCTCGCACATGTGGCGTCCGTCCGGTGTCGCCGTGTGCTCGACCTCCCAGAGGCTCACCTCGCTGCCGTCGAGCAGCAGGAACTGGTGCTCGTAGAGGGTGAAGCCGGCGTCCCGGCCGCCCTCCACCGGGCAGTGGCGGCCGAAGGCCTGGGTGATGTGGTGGGCGAAGGCCAGCCGGAGCCGGCGGGCCGTCCGCTCGCCGGGCCGGTCCGCGTTCTCCGCGCGCCGCAGGACGCGGCGCGCGTGGTCGGCGGAGTTGTCCGGCACGTACATCCGGGGCTGGGCGGGTATCGGGCGGGCCAGCAGGGCGCTCAGCAGCGCGATGTCGTCGTCATCGTCCTCGTCGAGGGCGCGGCCGTCGGAGCGCTCGACGGTCCAGCCCGGCAGCGGTCCGCTGGGGAGACGGGAGGCGGCGAGCCGAGCCTCCGACTCCTCGGCGTAGAGCTCGTGCTGCTCGGCGCCGTCCCGGCCGGCGTTGTGCGTGAGCTCCCAGAGGCTGAGCGCGGAGCCGTCGCTCAGCAGATACGTGTGGCGGTGGGTGGCGCGGTGCAGCGACGCGCTGTGGTGCGAGGAGTGCAGCGCGCTGGAGTGCGCGAGCGCCGTGCCGAGGCGCTCGACGGTCGAGTCGGGCAGGTCGAAGGAGTTGAGCGCCCGGCCGAGGAGTCGCTCAACGTGCGTCTCGGTCGTCTCGTAGGGATCGTGAGGATCCTGCGGATCGTTCAAGAGGGTCTCCAGGCCGTCGCCGCATGTCACTTGGTGCTTGCTTAACGTAGTCCCTGGGTCTGACATCGTGTCCGGGGTTCCGGAAAACGAAGGGCGTCCGGGGGAAGTTCCCGCCCCGTCCTGGCCCCGCTCGCCCAACTCCCTTGAGCTTACCGGGAGTACGGCTCCGAACGCGTTCCGTAGAGCTCGCTGTACGAGGGGAAGTCCCCGCCCGGACCGCGCAGGCCGCCGGGGGCCGCGAGCACCGCCCGGACGATGGCCCGGGTCACCAGGTCCGCGCCCGCCGCCAGGATCTCGTTCAGGGCGAGCGGGCCGGGCCGCTCCGGCAGTTCGCGTGCCCCGGTGGCCAGCGCGAAGACGGTGTCGCCGTCGTTCATCAGGTGCACCGGACGCAGGGCGCGCGCGATGCCGTCGTGCGCCGTGCCCGCGACCTTCTGCGCCTGTGCGCGGGTCAGCGCGGCGTCGGTCGCGACGACGGCGAGCGTGGTGTTCAGCGGGGGAGGGGCGGCCGCCGCCCGCGCCTCGGCGAGACGCAGCACTGCCGCCTCGTGCACCGCCGTGTCGGGGAAGGCGGGCCGCCCGCCGTCGTAGAGACTCCCGTACAGCGCACCCGTCGCGGGGTCGACCGCGGAGCCCACCGCGTTCACCACGACCAGGGCGCCGACCGTGATCCCCGACTCCAGGACGGCGCTCGCCGTGCCCACCCCGCCCCGGAGACCGCCGACCACGGCGCCCGTGCCCGCGCCGACCGCGCCCGTCTCCACGCGCGCGTGGTCCCCGCTCGCGTCGGCCGCCTCCACCGCGGCCCGTCCCGTCGCCGGGCCCGGCCGGGCCGTGAAGTCACCGCCCCTGCCCAGGTCGAAGACGCAGGCGGCGGGCACCACGGGCACCACGTGCGACGGATCGGGGCCCACGCGCACGCCCCGGTGCCGCTCCTCCAGCCAGGCCATCACCCCGGCGGCGGAATCGAGGCCGTACGCGCTGCCGCCGGTCAGGACGACCGCGTCGATCCGCTGGACGACGTTGCGCGGGTCGAGCGCGTCGGTCTCCCGCGTACCCGGTCCGCCGCCCCGTACGTCCACGGCGGCGACGACCCCGCCGGCCGGAGCGAGCACCACGGTGGTCCCGCTCAGCGCCCCGTCCCCGTCCACGCGCGCGTGCCCCACGCGCAGACCCCTCACATCGGTGATTCCGTCGCGTTCGCGTTCGCGCGTCTGCTCGGCCTGTGTCATGTTCCCTGCCTACCACGCTGCTTGGTTCAGCGCTTCGGGCCGAGGTACGTGCCACCCGAGGTGTCGATCAGGAGCGAGCGGGGCGCGCACCTCGGGGCCGCCGCAGACGGGTATCGGGTCGCCGGTGGCGTCGGGCACGGAGAGCGGGCCGAGGACGCGGACGAGCATGGCCGGATTCTCGCGCACGGTACGGCGGTTCAGCCGGTCGCGGCACCCGTACATCCGAGCCGGATCGTCGCGCGGCCTGCGGCAATTCAGCCGGTCGCTGTACCCGGTCCTGTGCCCGCACCCGGACCCGTGCCCGTGCTCGCACCCGGCCGCGTCGCCGGGTTCCTCGCCGTCAGGGTCACGCCGACCGCGACCGTGGCCGCCGCGACGAGGCCGGCGGCCAGGACCGCCCAGCGGCCCGCGAAGGAGCACAGCAGGATCGCGAGCGACGAGACGGGCAGGACGAGTTGCTGGGCGATGCCGACCTTGAAGTAGCGGGCATGGAGGAGCCACACGGACAGCAGGAAGACGGCCGACGGGATCGTCACCGCCCCCGAGGCGGCGAGGGTGGAGATGTGGGCCTTGCCCACGGCCTGTTCCACGGCGATCTCCAGGCCGGCGCCGACGGCCGCCGCCGCCGCGAAGATCACATAGTGGCCGTAGCCCCACCGGAAGGCCTCGCGGCTGGAGGTCAGCCGGTCGTGGGCGGGGACGACGAAGTAGATCCACCAGGCGGCGAAGACGAGCAGCAGACCGCCGGCGGCGATCGGCAGCACCTCGCCGAGGGCGTCGTTCTCCGCGATGCCGGTCTTCACGGCCACGGTCGCGGCGGCGACGGTCTCGCCGAGCACGATGATGGTGAACAGGCCGTACCGCTCGGCGATGTGGTGCGGGTGCCAGGTGCTGGGCGCGTCCCTCTCCGCGAACAGCGGTACGGCCATCTCGGCCAGCGCCATGACGAGGAAGACCCACGGGAGGGCCGACTCCGGCACGAAGAGCAGTGCGCTCCAGCCGATCTGCACGACGACGACCCCGCCCGCGTACCGCCGGCACATCGTCCGCTCGGCCGGGTCGGTGGCGTGGTGCGCGGCCCGCAGCCACTGCGAGGCGAGCGCGAGGCGCATCACGACGTAACCGATGAAGACGACGAGGAAGTCGTGGTCCTCGAAGGCCCGGGAGACCCCGGCCGCGAGGATGAGGACGCCCGCGATCTGGACGAGGGTGACGACGCGGTACGGGACGTCGTCGTTGTCGTAGGCCGAGGCGAACCAGGTGAAGTTCATCCACGCCCACCAGATCGCGAAGAAGATCATCGCGTAGTTGATGATCCCCTCGCCCGGGTGGCCCTCGGCGACCGCGTGCACCAGCTCCGCGCCCGCCTGGGCGACGGCGACGACGAAGCACAGGTCGAAGAAGAGCTCCAGGGGCGTGGCCGCCCGGTGCGACTCGTCGCGGGAGCGTGCGGTGAGAGGGAGGAACGGTTGTGTCATGACCCCAGCACAGCAGAGCGGGCGGTGTTCCCGCTCGCCTGCCACGCGGAGGCCGGTACCGCCGGTACCGGGGACGTCAGGCGGCCCGTGCCCCTCCGATGCCGACGCCTCCAGCGATGCCCGCGCCTCCCACGATGCCCGTTCCCGCACCGATGCCCGCGCCTCCACCGATGCCGGTACCCCCGCCCCTCGTCGCGCGCCGCCACCACGCCCGCCACGCGTGCGTGTTCGGTAGGCCGGGGTCACCGGCACCGGCAGGAGCCGGCCCAGTCGCCGGACTCCTTCCGGTGCCTATGGCCCGTCCCTGAGGGGACCTAGGACCGCCCGACGGCCCGACCTGGGCCCGCCCCACCCGACGACCATCGGCCCTCACGTCCCCCCTACCCCGCGGCGCAGCCTGGAAGAGCAAGGAAATCCTCGAAGGACAGCCCGAGGTCAGCCCGAACAGGGAAGTCAGGGAAGCGCCATGAGTTCCGTAGTCCAGGACAGCAGAAGGAGGGGCGCGCCCGCCGCCTCGTACGACACGGAGCAGTACCGCCCCGGCAAGCCGATCACCGACTGGGAGCCGGAGAACGAGCTCTTCTGGAAGTCGATCGGCAGGAAGGTCGCCCACCGCAATCTGTGGATCGCGGTGCCGGCGCTGCTCGTGGCGTTCGTCGTCTGGCAGGTGTGGTCGGTCACCGCGACCAATCTGAAGGACGTCGGCTTCGGCTTCTCGACCTCCCAGCTGTTCTGGCTGACGGCCATCCCCGGTCTGACCGGCGGCACGGCCCGGATCCTCTACACCTTCCTCGGTCCGATGGTCGGCCAGCGCCGCTTCACCGCGCTGTCGACGGTCGTGCTGATCGTGCCGCTGATCTGGTTGGGCATCGCCATCCAGGACCCGACCACCCCGTACGCCGTGATGGTCGCCATCGCCGCCCTCTGCGGTATCGGCGGCGCGAACTTCGCCTCCTCGCTCGCCAACATCGGCTTCTTCTTCCCCAAGGCGAAGAAGGGCTCCGCGACCGGCATCAACGGCGGGCTCGGCAACCTCGGCGTCTCCGTCGTACAGCTGCTGACCCCGATCGTCATCACCTGGTCGACGATCGCCATCGGCTCGGCCCAGCACAAGGCCGACGGCACCCCCGTCCACCTGCAGAACGCCGCGTTCCTCTGGGTCCCGGTCCTGCTGGTCCTCGCGGCCGTCGCCTGGTTCGGCCAGAACGACCTGAAGGTCGCCTCGACCCCGTTCAAGCAGCAGAAGATCATCTTCAAGCGCAAGCACAACTGGCTGATGACCTGGCTGTACGTCGGCACCTTCGGCTCCTTCATCGGCTTCGCCGCCGCCCTGCCGATGCTGATCAAGACCACCTTCCCGGACTACTCGATCGCCACCTACGCCTGGATGGGCCCCGCCGTGGGCGCGCTCGCCCGCTGGGGCGGCGGCTGGATCGCCGACAAGTGGGGCGGCGCCCGGGTCACCATCCTGTCCTTCGTGGGCATGGCCGTCTCGATCGTCGGCGTGATCGACTTCCTGCCCTCGGGCAGTGACGGCGGCTCGTTCTACGGCTTCTTCTTCTGCTTCCTCGCCGCGTTCTTCTTCTCCGGAATCGGCAACGGCTCGACCTTCCGTCAGATCCCGGTCATCTTCCGCGGCACCCACCTGAAGGGACTCACGGAAGGCACCCCGGAATACGCGAGGGCGCTGAAGCAGGCGGAAATGGAGTCCGGCGCCGTCACCGGATTCACCTCGGCCATCGCGGCCTACGGCTTCTTCTTCATCCCCGCCCTGTTCGGCTCGGTGGCCGTGACCAGCGCGATGTGGGGCTTCGTCGCCTTCTACGCCAGCTGCATGGTCGTGACCTGGTGGTTCTACGCCCGCAAGAACGCCGAGGCGCCCAGCTGAGCCACTCCGGAAAAAGACCCCGCGAGGCGGGGTCTTTTTGCGTACCCGGAACGGGACCAAAGGCCGCCCGGAGGTGACCAATGCCGACCGAGATGATCGATCAGAAGGAGTGGAATGGAAGCAGGCAACGACGCCATCGAATGAATCGAAGAAGGCGGTGCGGGCAGTGACTGCGACCCCTGCTGAAGCAACGGTGAACGAGCGGGCCTGGAAGGGCTTCAAGGGCGGACTCTGGCGCGACGCCATCGACGTCCGCGACTTCATCCAGCAGAACTACACGCCGTACGAGGGTGACGACTCCTTCCTCGCCGGACCCACCGAGCGGACCACCGCCGTGTGGAAGGCCATCACGGACAGGTTCCCCGAGGAGCGCGACAAGGGCGTCTACGACGTCTCGTACGACGTACCCTCCACCATCACCGCCCACGCCCCCGGCTACATCGACCGCGACAAGGACCTGATCGTCGGCCTCCAGACCGACGCCCCGCTGAAGCGCGCGATCATGCCGTACGGCGGCTGGCGCATGGTCGCGGGCGCCCTGGAGACCTATGGCTACCCGGTCTCGGCCGAGCTGGAGAAGGTCTTCACCGAGTACCGCAAGACCCACAACGCCGGTGTCTTCGACGCGTACACCCCCGAGATCCGCGCCGCCCGCAAGGCCGGCGTCGTCACCGGACTCCCCGACGCCTACGGCCGCGGCCGCATCATCGGCGACTACCGCCGCGTCGCCCTCTACGGCGTCGACCGCCTGGTCGAGGTGAAGAAGGAGGAGAAGGAGGAGCTCAACTCGCTCCCCGCCGGGAACCGTTCGATCGAGGAGACCATCCGGCTCCGCGAGGAACTCGCCGAGCAGATCCGCGCCCTCGGCGAACTCAAGGCGATGGCCGCCTCCTACGGCCACGACATCTCCGGCCCCGCCGTCACCGGCCGCGAGGCCGTCCAGTGGCTGTACTTCGCCTACCTCGCCGCCGTGAAGGAGCAGAACGGCGCCGCGATGTCCCTCGGCCGCACCTCCACCTTCCTCGACGTCTACCTCCAGCGCGACATCGAGGCCGGTCTCCTCACCGAGGAGCGGGCCCAGGAGCTCGTCGACGACTTCATCGTCAAGCTCCGCATCGTCCGCTTCCTGCGCACCCCGGAGTACGACCAGGGCTTCTCCGGCGACCCGACCTGGGTCACCGAGTCCCTCGCCGGCATGGGCGAGGACGGCCGTCCGCTGGTCACCCGGACCTCCTTCCGCTACCTCCAGACCCTCTACAACCTCGGACCCGCCCCCGAGCCGAACATGACCGTCTTCTGGTCGCCCCGACTCCCGCAGGGCTTCAAGGAGTTCTGCGCGAAGGTCTCCATCGACACCTCCTCCGTCCAGTACGAGTCGGACGAGCTGATGCGCCCCCGCTTCGGCGACGACACCGCCATCGCCTGCTGCGTCTCCGCGATGCCCGTCGGCAAGCAGATGCAGTTCTTCGGCGCCCGCGTGAACCTCGCCAAGACCCTCCTGTACGCGATCAACGGCGGCCGGGACGAGACGTCCGGCGCCCAGGTCGGCCCCGACACGGGCGCGCTGCGTTCCATGGAGACGGGGGCCGCCGAGGTCCTCGACCACGACGAGGTCATGGCCAGGTTCGACGAGCAGATGGAGTGGCTCGCGAACGTCTACGTCCACTCGCTGAACGTCATCCACTTCATGCACGACAAGTACGCGTACGAGCGCATCGAGATGGCCCTCCACGACCGCGACGTGCGCCGCACCATGGCCTTCGGCATCGCCGGCCTCTCGGTCGCCGTCGACTCGCTGGCCGCCATCAAGTACGCCAAGGTCACCGTGCACCGCGACGAGTCCGGCCTGGCCACCGACTACACGGTCGAGGGCGACTTCCCGGCCTACGGCAACAACGACGACCGGGCCGACGAGATCGCGGTCTGGCTGGTCGAGGAGTTCATGAGGAAGGTGCGCAAGCACCCCACCTACCGGAACGCCGAACACACCCAGTCCGTCCTGACCATCACCTCCAACGTCGTCTACGGCAAGAAGACCGGCAACACCCCCGACGGGCGCCGCGCCGGCGAGCCCTTCGCCCCGGGCGCCAACCCGATGAACGGCCGCGACACCCACGGCTACGTGGCCGCGGCCCTGTCGGTCGCCAAGCTCCCGTACGAGGACGCCGAGGACGGCATCTCGCTGACCAACACCGTCACCCCCGACGGCCTGGGCCGCACCCCCGAGGAACGGATCAAGAACCTCGCGGGCGTCCTCGACGGCTACATGGTCAGCGACGGCTTCCACATGAACGTCAACGTCCTCAACCGCGACACGCTCACGGACGCCATGGAGCACCCCGAGAACTACCCGCAGCTGACCATCCGGGTCTCCGGATACGCGGTCAACTTCGTCCGGCTCACCCGCGAGCAGCAGCTCGACGTCCTGAACCGCACCTTCCACGGCTCGCTGTAACCGCCACCTCCTCGCGCCCGGGGCCGGTGGCCCTCACCCCCGGCCCCGGGTCGCGCCCGCACTCTCCGAGGCCCCTCCGAAGGAGGCCCTGCCATGACCGGCCTCGCCATCGGACCCGTGACCCCGACGGCCACCCCGGCCGCCGCCGTGACCCGGCGTCCCTCCGAGGGCTCGGTCCACTCCTGGGACCTGTCCACCGGCGTCGACGGGCCCGGAACCCGCTTCGTCACCTTCCTCTCCGGCTGCCCCCTCACCTGTCTCTACTGCCACAACCCCGACACCTGGAAGATGCGCGACGGCAAGAGGACATCCGCCGACGCCCTGATCGCCGAGGCGGGCAAGTGCGTCCGCTTCCTCTCCGCATCCGGGGGAGGCGCCACCGTCTCCGGCGGCGAACCCCTCCTCCAGCCCGTCTTCACCGGCGAGCTGATGCACCGGATGAAGCACGAGCTCGGCCTGCACACGGCCCTCGACACCTCGGGCTTCCTGGGCGCCCGCGCCACCGACGCCCTGCTGCGCGACACCGACCTGGTGCTGCTCGACATCAAGTCCTGGGACCCCGACACGTACAAGAAGGTCACCGGCCGGCCGCTCGCGCCGACCCTGGACTTCGCAAGGCGTCTCGCCGACCTCGGCCAGGAGGTCCACGTCCGCTTCGTCCTCGTCCCGGGCCTCACCGACGACCCGGCCGACGTGGAGGGAGTCGCCGCCTTCGCCGGGGGTCTCGGCAACGTCTCCCGCGTGGACATCCTGCCCTTCCACAAGCTCGGCGAAGCGAAGTGGCAAGCACTCGCCATGCCGTTCACCCCGCACGACACGCCCTCCCCGACGCCCGAGCGGGTCGCCGAGGTCCGCGAGGTCTTCCGCGCCCACGGCCTGAACGCCGTCTGAGCGACGCCCTCATTCCACAGCCCTCTAAAACAGGGCAAAATGCCCCGTATGGCCTTACCGTGGCCGCGTGACCGAGCCACCTCAGACAGCCGAGCCGACACCTCCGCCGGACGACCCCACCCACGGCACCCAAGCCCCGGGCGGCCCAGCCCCGGGAGGCCGGATGGCCGTCGGGCCCCCGCCGCAGACCCCGGCCGCCGTGCGCCGCCGCGCGACCCTCGCGGGCACCGTCGTCTCCGTGCTGCTGATCCTCGCGATCGTCTTCGGCAGCCGCCTGCTCCGCGACTTCGACTCGGCCCTGCTGCCCTACGCCGTCGCCACCGTCTTCCTCGCCTTCGGCGTCGCCTACCGCTACACCGTCTGGATCTCCGCCCCCGGCGCCCGCCGCCTCTTCCGCAAGGGCTGGGGCTCCTTCTTCTCCGTCGCGAACTTCCGCAAGGCGCCCACCGCGCTGCCGAAGATGATCGCCACCTACCTCGGCCTCCAGAAGTTCCTCGGAGCCCGCTCGCATGCCCGCTGGGCCGCCCACCAGCTCATCTTCTGGGGCTGCCTGCTGGCCGCGGCGATCACCTTCCCCCTCACCTGGGGCTGGTTCACCTTCACCTCCTCCACCGGCTCGGGTCCCGGCTACGAGATGCGGATCTGGGGCTTCAAGATCATCGGCTTCGACGCCCTCAACGTCGTCGGCTGGCTGATGTTCCACGGCCTCGACATCGCCGCCGTCCTGGTCATCCCCGGCGCGGGCTACTTCCTCTGGCGCCGCATGAAGGACCGCGGCGCCATCACCGGCCAGCGCTTCGCCTACGACCTGGTGCCGCTGCTCGCCCTCATCGTCATCTCCGTGACCGGGCTGCTGCTCACCTTCTCGTCGATCTTCCTGCACGGCGGAGGCTACGAGTTCCTCGCGATCCTCCACATGGTGTCGGTCGTCTTCACCCTCATCTACATCCCCTTCGGGAAGTTCTTCCACATCGTCCAGCGGCCCGCCGCCGTCGGCATGCAGCTCTTCAAGTACACCTCCCGCAGCAAGGACGAGGAGGCGCTCACCTGCCGCCGCTGCCACGAGCCCATCGACACCGCCCCGTACGTGGAGAACCTCAAGGGCACCATGCGCGACCTCGACCTCGGCTTCGACGAGTGGGCCGAGTACTGCCCCCGCTGCAAGCGCGTCCTGCGCGGCAACGCCTACCTCGACCACGTCAAGAAGGGGTTCAAGTGACCGCGACCGACCCGAACCGGGCGCTGCCGCTCGACCCCTCCCTGGCCCCGCCCGGCACCCGCAACTTCCGCGACGCCGGCGGCATTCCGGCCGACCGCTGGCACGCCGACCAGAACGGCGAGACCCTCGTCCCCACCCACTGCTGCTTCTGCGGTGTGCAGTGCGGCATGTACCTCCGTGTCGACCGCGGCGGCAAGGTCTTCGGCGTCGAACCCCGCAACCACGACATCAACCGGATGCGGCTCTGCCCCAAGGGCATCAACGCCTACCAGCAGGTCAACCACCCCGACCGGCTCACCGCGCCCCTCATGCGGCGCAATCGCGACGAGGAGTTCCGCGAGGTCAGCTGGGACGAGGCACTCGACCACACCGTCGCCGAGATCCGCCGCATCCAGGGCGAGTACGGCAACGACGCCTTCGGTCTCCTCGGCGGCGCCAGCCTCTACTCGGAGAAGACCTACCTCGTCGGCAAGTTCGCCCGGGTCGCCCTGAAGTCCCGGCACGTCGACTACAACGGACGCCTCTGCATGGTCTCCGCCGCCGGGGCCAACAAACTCGCCTTCGGCATCGACCGGGCCGGCAACCCCTTCTCCGACATCCTCCTCACCGACTGCCTCCTCATCGCGGGCTCCAACGTCGGCGAATGCTTCCCCGTCATGACCCAGTACCTGTGGGGAGCCCGCGACCGGGGCGCCACTCTCATCGTCGTCGACCCGCGCGAGACCGCCATCGCCCGCACGGCCGACGTCCATGTCGCAATCAAGCCCGGCACCGACTCCGCCTTCTTCAACGCCGTCCTCCACGTCGTCGTCGCCGAGGGCCTCACCGACGATGCCTACCTCGCCGCCCACACCACCGGCTGGGAAGAGGTCAAGCGGACCGTCGCCGACTACCCGCCGGCCCGGTCGGCCCAGATCTGCGGCGTCCCCGAGGAGCAGATCGTCCAGGTCGCCCGCATGTTCGCGGGCGCGGACCGGGCCATGGCCTGGCACGCCCGCGGCGTCGAGCACCACTCCCAGGGCGTCGAGAACTGCCTCAGCATCATCAACCTGTGCGTCGCCGCCGGGCACATCGGCAAGCCCGGCGCCGGCTACGGCACCATCACCGGCCAGGGCAACGGCCAGGGCGGCCGCGAGCACGGCCAGAAGTCCGACCTCCTCCCCGGCGGCCGCTCCATCACCAACCCCGAGCACCGCCGCCAGATCTGCCAGATCTGGGGCATCGACGAGGCCGAACTCCCGCCCGCCGGCACCTCCATGATGGAGATGGTCTGGCAGATGCAGCGCAAGGAGATCCGCGGCCTCGTCGGCATCTGCAACAACCCCTTCGTCTCGCTGCCCAACTACGCGACCGTCAAGGACGGCTACGACACCCTCGAATTCCACGCCCAGTTCGACTTCTTCCTCTCCGAGACCGCGGCCAACGCGCACGTGGTCTTCCCCGTCACCGTGTGGGCCGAGGACGAGGGCGTCATGGCCAACGCCGAGGCCCGGGTCGTCAAGCACAACAAGGCCCAGGAACCCCCGGCCGGCGTCCGCACCGACACCTGGGTCATCTGCGAACTCGCCCGCCGGCTCGGCGCCGCCGACAAGTTCGCGTTCCCCGACTCCCGCTCCGTCTTCGAGGAACTCCGCATCGCCTCCGCCGGCACCGTCAACGACTACTACGGCATCACCTACGAACGCCTTGAGGAGACCGGTGGCATCGCCTGGCCGTGCCCCAGCACTGAGCACCCCGGCACCCCCCGCCTCTTCGAGGACGGCCGCACGTACCACCCCGACGGCAAGATCCACCTGCAGGTCGTCGAATGGCACCCGCCCATGGACCCGTACAGCGAGGAGTTCCCCCTCTCGCTGACCACCGGCCGCACCGTCGCCCACTTCCTCTCCGGCAACCAGACCCGCCGCCTGGGCGCCCTCGTCGAACAGACGCCGCGCCCCTGGGTCGAGGTCCACCCCTCCCACGGCTTCCGCAACGGCGACCCCGTCCGGGTCGTCACCCGCCGCGGCAGCGAGGTCTTCCCCGCCCTGGTCACCGAGGCCATCCGCCCCGACACCGTCTTCATCCCGTACCACTGGCCGGTCCCCACCGCGGCCAACGCCCTCACCATCGACGCCCTCGACCCGCGCTCCAAGATCCCGGAGTACAAGGTCTGCGCCGCCCGCATCGAGGCCGCCCCGCAGGTCGACGAGGTCCCCGCCCCACCCACCGCACCGGGCCACCAGGCCTACCCGGAGACCCAGGTCTCCCGCACCGACCCGCTGCCCCCCACCTCCCCCCAGGGCCGCGGCACCGCGGAGAGGAGCTGACCCGCACATGATGGGCCGCACGATCTTCATCGACCCGGGCCGCTGCATCGGCTGCCAGGCCTGCGTCTCCGCCTGCCGCGAATGCGACTCCCACCGGGGCAAGTCGATGATCCACCTCGACTACCCCGACGAGGGCCACTCCGTCGCCTCCCTCCCCACCGTCTGCATGCACTGCGAGGACCCCGTCGCCCCCTGTGCCGAGGTCTGCCCCGCCGACGCGATCCTCGTCACCGCCGACGGCGTCGTGCAGCAGGCCGACACCACCCGCTGCATCGGCTGCGCCAACTGCGTCAACGCCTGCCCCTTCGGCGTCCCCAAGATCGACCTCCAGGCGAAGCTCCAGATGAAGTGCAACCTCTGCTACGACCGCACCGCCTACGGCCTCGCCCCGATGTGCGCCACCGTCTGCCCCACCGGCGCCCTCTTCTACGGAACCCTCGAAGAGCTCCAGGCCGAACGCCCCGGCGTCCAGGTCGCCGACTCCTTCACCTTCGGCACCACCACCGTCTCCACCGGCGTGGCGATGGTCGTCCCCGCCGACAAGGTCCAGTGGCCGGTACCCGGCGGCCTTCCCGTCGTCGAGATCAACGGAAGGGATGTCCGTTGAGCGTCACCGACCCCCAGCCGCCCGCGTCGGACCCCCGCTCCGACGCGGCCCAGGAAGCGCTCCACGACCGGATCGCCGCCGACTCGCTCACCACCCGCCGCGACTACCTGCGGATCGTCGCCACCGTCTCCGGCGGCCTCGCCGTCGGCGGTGTCGCCGTCGCCTCCGGCATCCTGCACCGGCACGGGGACAGCGACGGGCCGCCCGAGGCGAAGAAGATCGCGGACGTGATCCTGCCCGGCGAATCCCTGGCCTTCCGCTACCCCGGCTCCGAGGACCGCGCGGTCGCCGTCCGCCTGGAGGACGGCACCCTCGCCGGCTACTCCGCCGTCTGCACCCACCTCGCCTGCGCCGTGCTCTGGCGCAAGGACCGGGGCAGCGAGGGCGAGTTGTACTGCCCCTGCCACGAAGGCATCTTCGATGCCCGTACCGGAGAGGTCACGGCGGGCCCGCCGCCCCGGGGACTGCCGAAGGTGGTGCTCGTGGAGGAGGTCGACGGCAGCGTCTGGGCCATCGGCACCGCCCGCTCGGGCGAGAGCGCCCGCGAGGGCCTCTGCCGCCAGCTCGGCGACGACCGCCCTGAACTCGCCGACCGTCTGGGCTGCCCCGGCGCCTCCGCGCGGGGCACGGCGCCGGAGAGGAGTGAACGCACATGACCGAGGACGCCTTCCCTCGCGACCCGGAGGCCCCGGAGCCGGCGAAGCCCCCCGTCGCCCCGGCGGCACCGGCTGTTCCGGAGACCCCCCGGCCTCCGGCGTACACCCCCGGCAGTGCCCAGCCGCGCCTGAACCGGCCCGTGCACGAGAGGTATCCGCAGATCCGCGCCACCAGCGGGTACGGCGATCCCCGGATCATCCACACCGGTCCGGGACCGGGCGCCGGTACGGAGCAGGAGCCGGAGCGCTCCTCGAAGCTGACGGCCCGCCTCACGCTGGCGCTCACGGTCGTCATCGGCCAGCTCTGGGGGCTGACGATCGTGGTGGACGAGTGGATGGCGGGCGACACCGGCACCGCCTGGTGGGGCGCGGGCTTCCTCTGTCTGTCGTTCCTCGTGGTCCTGGGCCTCTGGTTGATCGACCCGAAGGACCGTTGAACGGACGGACGTCGTACGGACGGACGTCCTACGGGACCGAAAGACCGCAGATCAGCGGGGTTCGGGGTGGGGGAAGCGGCGTACCCTTGAGGTATGAGTACCGCCCCCGCCCACGGACCGCGAGACGCGAAGCGGCCCGGCGTACGTCCCAGCCCCGAGAACAGTCCGAAGCCGGCACTCGTCTTCGACGATCCGCTGGACCAGCAGTCCGCGGACGACACGGACCGTGGATGGGGCGAGCGGCCTCCGGCCGGCGGCAGCAGCGCCGCCGACCTCGCGCGCTTCCTCGACGAGAAGCCGCCGCACCACCTCTGACACCGGCGTGAGGCGCCGGTCAGGAGGTGGGGTGCGTCCCCGAACCGCCCCCGGCGCCCGCACCGGTACCCGTGCCCGTTCCCGTGGAGGGGCCGCGCTGGGCGACGAGGTGGTCGCGGATCTCCTTGAGGACCTCCAGCTCGCTGATCTCCATGGTCTCCGCGACGCCTTCCTTCGCCTTGTCGTGCGCCGCACGCTTCGCGAGGATCTTCGCCATCGGCAGGACCATCAGGAAGTAGACGACGGCCGCGGTGATCAGGAAGCTCAGGACCGCGCTGAGGACCAGGCCCCACTGGAGCTGGATGCCCTGCACCTCCCCGTTGACGACCTTGCACGAGTCCTTGATGCAGGACGCGTAGCTCTCCAGGTCCTTGGTGCCGAAGGCGCCGACGATCGGGTTGATGATGCCCTTGACCACCGAGTTCACGATGTTGGTGAACGCGGCACCGATGACGACCGCCACTGCCAGGTCGATCACGTTGCCACGCATCAGGAAGGCCTTGAAGCCCGCCAGCAAACTTTCCTTGTTCTCGGCCACCAAGGTGCCTTTCGTCGCTTGTGCTGCTGTGTGCCGTGCCATTAGGCCGCGAACGGCGCAGAGCCGTCCAATCCGTACACGCGGACCGGTGACTTGACAGGCAGTCAGTACGAATCAGCACATCGTCACCGCCAGTTGGGACGTGACACCGGCACCTGCCAGCGCCGTCGCCGTCGACCGCGGCACGGACAGGACGACGAGCGCCCCACCGTCCGATCGAGTCTCGCCCGGGTGCGGAACTTCGGCCACTCGGGCGCCCGTCGCGACCACCCGGGCCTCACCCTCCCCGCCGAGCGGCGAGTTGGGCGCGGCGATCACGTCGACCCGGTCACCGGGACGCAGCAGCCGTACGGTCGCGGCGTCGGCGATCCGTACCGGAGCGGACACCAGCCGGTCGGCGACGGACGGCCGCGCGCGAGCGGCGACGCCGGCGGTCGGCGCTCCCGGTGACGGCGCTGGTGGTGGCGGCGTACCGCTCGCGACGGCGAGGGCCGCCGCCACCAGGGCCAGGAGCACCGCCGGTACGAGCCGTCCCCGTCGCAGCGCCCTGCGCAGCCGGTGCCGGGTGCCCCGTACCCGTAGGGGCTCGAAGGGCGGCACCACGCACGGCGCCGGGACGGGGGAAGGGGCAAGGGCAGAGGGAGGAGCGGGGGAAAGGGAAGGCGGTGGGGAGGGGAAGGGAGTCGTCATCGCGGGTGCCGCCGTCCTGGTCGGGAGTGGGATCGGCTCCCACTCTCCGGGCCGCGCCGATTCCCCGCTCCGGCCTGGGGATCACCCCCTGCCTGTGGACAACTCCCTCACCCTCCCAGGCGGTTTACGGCAGTTCGATCCCCAGGTTCCAGCCGTCGTGCGCGTGCGTGCACAGGCAGTCCCGGTCCACCGTCGCCGGCAGCGCGCCCACCGCGTCGAACAGCACCTCGCGCAGCCGTCCCACGTTCTCGCCGAACACCCGCAGCACCTCGGTGTGGGAGACGCCCTCGCCGGTCTCGGCGCCCGCGTCCAGGTCGGTGACGAGTGCCAGCGAGGTGTAGCAGAGGCCCAGCTCACGGGCGAGGACGGCCTCGGGGTGGCCGGTCATGCCGACGACCGACCAGCCGGCCGCCGCGTGCCACCGGGACTCGGCCCGGGTGGAGAAGCGGGGCCCCTCGACCACGACCATCGTTCCGCCGTCGACCGGCTCCCAGCCGCGCCCCCGGGCGGCCTTGACCGCGACCCGCCGCCCGTCCGGGCAGTAGGGGTCGGCGAAGGTGACGTGGACGACGCGGGGCACGGCTCCGTCGGCCCGTCGCTCCCCGTCGAAGTAGGTCTGCGCCCTGGCCTTCGTACGGTCGACGAGCTGGTCGGGGACGACGAGCGTGCCCGGCCCGTACTCCTCGCGGAGTCCGCCGACCGCGCAGGGCCCGAGGATCTGCCGTACGCCCACGGAGCGCAGGGCCCAGAGGTTGGCGCGGTAGTTGATGCGGTGCGGCGGGACGCTGTGGCCGCGGCCGTGGCGGGGGAGGAAGGCGACCTTTCGGCCGGCGATCTCGCCGAGGAAGAGGGAGTCGCTGGGGCTGCCGTACGGGGTGTCGACGGACACCTCCGTGACGTCCTCCAGGAAGGAGTAGAAGCCGGAGCCGCCGATCACGCCGATGTCCGCGTACGCATCATGGGTCGCCATGACGATCACCCTATGCGCGGTGCGGGGAAACACCGAGGGCCCCGTCGTGAACGACGGGGCCCTCGGTGAGGAACGTACGAACGTTGTCCTGAAACAGGCGTCGGACGTCAGCTGTTGCGTGTCGGGCGGCAGGCGTCAGGCGGCCGAGCTTCCGGTGCTCGACGAGGACGTCGAGGAGGCGGACGAGGTCGACGCGGCCGGCTTCGCGTCCGACGTCGAGGACGACGTGGACGAAGACGACGGGGTCGAGGACTTCGACGCGGCCGGCGAGCTGCTGGACGACGAGCCGCGGCTGTCGTTCCGGTAGAAGCCGGATCCCTTGAAGACGATGCCGACGGCCGAGAACACCTTCTTCAGGCGGCCCTTGCACTGGGGGCACTCGGTCAGCGCGTCATCGGTGAACTTCTGCACCGCCTCGAGGCCTTCGCCGCACTCGGTGCACTGGTACTGGTAGGTCGGCACTTGTCTTCCTCCTGGCACTCACACTCATCGAGTGCTAACGACAATCCATACTGACGTATTCCGCGGGTTCAGTCCACCGCCACCGGCACGCGGTGACCGATACCACGCGCCGCGACCCGGCTCGTCTCGCGCGGCTTGAGGCGCGAGCGCAGGGCGAGGAGCGTGGCCAGGGCGAGCGCCGTGCCCACCATCGGCACCAGGAATCCGGTGCTCGCGCCGTGGGCGTCGGCGAGGCGGCCGGCGACCGTGACGGCCGCGGCCTGGCCGAGCGCGACCGCGCCGGTGAGCCAGGTGAAGGCCTCGGTGCGGGAGGACGCCGGGATCAGGGTCTCGACGATGGTGTAGCCGGTGATCAGGGCGGGGGCGATGCACAGGCCCACGACCAGGCCCAGGGCGCCGAGGAGCAGCACCGAGTGCGTGGTCCACAGCAGGGACGCGGCGACGGTGAGGCCGGCGTAGCCGAGGATCAGACGGCGGCGGGGGCCGACCTTCCAGGCGACGGTGCCCATGGCGATGCCCGCGAGCATGTTGCCGGCGGCGAAGACCCCGTACAGCAGACCGTTGGCGCCGGGGTTGCCGATCTCCTCGGTGAAGGCGGTGAGGGAGACCTGCATGCCGCCGAAGACGGAGCCGATGCCGAGGAAGGCGACGACGAGGACCCGGACGCCGGGGATGGAAAGGGCCGAGCGGCGCGGTTCGCCGGAGCCGGCCGCGGCGATGCCGAACGCGGGCTGGGTGGCGCGCTGGGCGGCGAAGAAGAGTCCGCCGAAGAGCGTGAGCGCGGCTTCGGCGATCAGGCCGGCGGCCGGGTGGACGCCGGTGCACAGGGCGGTCGCGAGGACGGGACCGACGACGAAGGTGAACTCGTCCGTCACGGACTCGAAGGCCGCGGCCGTCGGCATCAGCGGGGTGCCGTCGAGCTTGGCGGCCCAGCGGGCCCGGACCATCGGGCCGACCTGGGGCACGGAGGCGCCGGCGGGCACGGCGGCCAGGAACAGCGCCCACAGCGGGGCGCCGCTCAGGGCGAGCACCACGAGCAGGGAGACGGACGCGGTGTGGACGAGGACGCCGGGGATCAGTACGGCGCGCTGGCCGAAGCGGTCGGCGAGCTTGCCGCTCTGCGGAGCGAACAGCGCCATCGAGACGCCGGTGACGGCGGCGACCGCGCCGGCGCTGCCGAAGGAGCCGGTGGTGTGCTGGACGAGCAGGACGATGCCGATGGTCAGCATCGCGAAGGGCTGCCGGGCGGCGAAGCCGGGAAGCAGGAAGGACAGCGCACCGGGTGTGCGCAGAAGCTGCCCGTAGCCGGGCCGCTTGTCCGAGATGACCGTGGACGCCACGGTCCTGGCCTTTCTGCCGCCTGGTAGCGCGCCCCCGGCACTGTGGTGCGGGTGTCGCCGAGAGCTGTCCTCATGCGCGTTACTGCGGTAGATACCGGGCCGGCCCCACTGCGGAGGGGCGCCACGGCCGCCATACGGTCGCGCCAGCTCTGCGTCAGGCAGAGTTGGTTCGATCAGGTGTGCCTTCATGGTACAGGGAGGAGCGTCTTCCTGCCTGGGAAAACGCTCCTGTCCTTGAATTAATGCCTCGGATTAACCGGATGTTCGCTTGTGATGCTCGCCGTGCCGATGGAAGCGAAGGGACGTGTCCGTCGGGGTCGAGGCCGCCGTGGCGCCCCCGGTCCCCAGCCAGCCGGCGAGCTTGCCGCCCTGGCCGACCGCGCGCAGTCGCCGCTCGGTGGCGTCCCGTACCGGGTCGGTGGCGACGACGAGGAGTTCGTCGCCGCGCCGCAGGACGGTCGCGGGACCCGGTACGAAGCTCGTCTCCTCCCGTACGACGAGGGTGACGGCCGCTCCGGCGGGGAGCCGCAGCTCGGCGACCTCGACGCCGTGCATCCGGGAGTGCTCCGGGATGGCGACGGAGAGGAGGTGGCCGCGCAGCCGTTCCAGGGGTGCCGACTCGACGCCGAGGTCGGCGGCCTCTCCGGAGTCGCCGAGCTTGAGGGCCTTCGCCAGCCAGGGCAGGGTCGGCCCCTGGACGAGGGTGTAGACGACGACGAGCACGAAGACGATGTTGAAGATCCGCTCGCTGCCGTCGATGTCGGACACCATCGGGATGGTGGCGAGGATGATGGGGACGGCTCCGCGCAGGCCGGCCCAGGACATCAGGGCCTGTTCCTGCCAGGGGATGCGGAAGGGCAGCAGGCTGACCAGCACTTCCATGGGCCGTGCGACCACGGTCAGGACCAGGCCGATGACGACGGCGGGCCAGAAGTCGTGGACCAGCTCGTGCGGGGTGACGAGCAGGCCGAGCAGGACGAACATGCCGATCTGCGCGATCCAGCCGAGTCCCTCGGCGAAGCCGCGGTTCGCGGGCGCGTGCGGCAGCTTGGCGTTGCCGAGGACCATCGACGCCAGGTAGACGGCGAGGAAGCCGGAGCCGTGGGCCATGGCACCGGCGGCGTACGCGACGACGGCGATGGCCATGACGGCGATCGGGTAGAGGCCGGAGGCGGGCAGGGCGACGTGCCGCAGCCCGTAGGCGCCGAGGAAGCCGACGGCGAGACCGACGACGACGCCGATGGCCAGTTCGAGGGCGATCGTGCCGACGAGGACGTACCAGTCGTCGACCGGTCCTGTGGTGGAGAAGGCGACGACGAGGATGACGACGGGGGCGTCGTTGAAGCCGGACTCGGCCTCCAGGACACCGGTGACCCGTGACGGGAGGGGCACCTTGCGCAGCACGGAGAAGACCGCGGCGGCGTCGGTGGAGGAGACGACGGCGCCGATGATCAGGGCCTGTCGCCAGTCGAGACCGACGAGGTAGTGGGCGGCCGAGGCGGTGATGCCCACGCTCACCGCGACGCCGACGGTGGAGAGGACGACCGCGGCGGGCAGCGCCGGCTTGATCTCCTTCCACTTCGTGCCGAGGCCACCCTCGGCGAGGATCACGACGAGGGCGGCATAGCCGATGACCTGCGTCAGTTCCGCGTTGTCGAAGGCGACGTTGCCGATGCCGTCCTGGCCGATGGCGACGCCGATGCCGAGGTAGAGCAGCAGGCTGGGGAGCCCGCTCCGGGACGAGATCCGGACGGCCGCCACCGCGATCAGCAGCACGAGGGAGCTGATGAGCAGGAGTTCGTTGAGATCGTGGACAGTCAGTGGCCGTTCCTTCCCCTCACGTGCAGCCGGATCGTTCTTCCAGCGGCCGTCACAGGCAGCTGGATCGTTCCTCCAGCGGCCGACACTTCGTTACCTTACCTAATCTTTAACGTTTTCTTGACGCCCTCTTTGCGCATCTCGCTCACCAGTACGGTTCTCCTCACGGTTGTCTTCCTGACACCGCGTCCAGGCCGTCCGGACGCTGCGCCTAAGGTTGCTCCCGTACTCCAGGACCACCCTGCCCCTCGAAGGACAGCGATGCCCTCCAACACGACCGCGCCTCCCGCCAAGAAGAAAGGGCGGCGCGCCCGCCTGATCCTCCTCGTCCTGGTCCTCGCCCTGGTCGCGGGCGTCGGATACGGCGGGTTCTGGGGTGTGAGCACCGTCCGGGCCTCGTTCCCGCAGACCACGGGCGAGATCCGGCTCGACAGCCTCTCCGGTGAGGTCGAGGTCAAGCGCGACGCCAACGGCGTCCCGCAGATCTACGCGGACAACGAGACGGACCTCTTCCGCGCCCAGGGCTACGTCCAGGCGCAGGACCGCTTCTACGAGATGGACGTCCGGCGGCACGTGACCGCGGGCCGGCTCTCCGAGATGTTCGGCGAGAGCCAGGTCGAGACGGACACCTTCCTGCGTACGCTCGGCTGGCGCCGGGTCGCGCAGCAGGAGTACGACAAGGTCCTGACGCCGGAGACGAAGAAGTACCTCCAGGCGTACGCGGAGGGCGTCAACGCCTATCTGAAGGACCGGGACCCCGCCGACATCTCCGTCGAGTACGCGGCCCTGGCCTTCACCAACGACTACGCGATCGAGCCCTGGACCCCGGTCGACTCGGTGGCCTGGCTCAAGGCGATGGCCTGGGACCTGCGCGGCAACATGCAGGACGAGATCGACCGCTCGCTGATGACGAGTCGGCTGAGCGCGAGCCAGATCAAGACGCTGTACCCGGAGTACCCGTACGCGCTCCACCAGCCGATCGTCGACCGGGGCGCGGTCGACGAGTCCACCGGGAAGTTCGACCCGAAGGCGAAGCCCGGCGACGGCGACGGTGACGGCCTGACCACCGGCGAGACCCCGGCGTCCGGTTCCTCCGGTTCCTCGCAGGGCATCGAGTCCCAGCTCGGCGCGCTCTCGGAGGTCCTGGACGGCGTCCCCGCCCTCCTCGGCCCCAACGGCAACGGCATCGGCTCGAACTCCTGGGTCGTCTCCGGGGACTACACGACCTCCGGCAAGCCGCTGCTGGCCAACGACCCGCACCTGGCGCCGCAGCTGCCGTCCCTCTGGTACCAGATGGGCCTGCACTGCCGCTCGGTCTCGGCGACCTGCCGCTATGACGTCTCCGGCTACACCTTCTCCGGCATGCCCGGTGTGATCATCGGACACAACGACAAGATCGCCTGGGGTCTCACCAACCTCGGCGCCGACGTCACCGACCTCTACCTGGAGAAGATCGGCCCCGACGGCTACCTCGTCGACGGCAAGGTCAAGCCCTTCACGGTCCGCGACGAGATCATCAAGGTCGCCGGCGGCGAGGACCGGACGATCACCATCCGCGCCACCGACCGCGGCCCGCTCGTCTCCGACCGCTCCTCCGAGCTGGAGAAGGTCGGCCAGAAGGCCCCCGTCGGCAACGCCGCCCCCGACCGCGGCACCGGCTACGGCGTCTCCCTCCAGTGGACCGCGCTCCAGCCCGGCAAGTCGATGGACGCGATCTTCGCCCTCGACCGCGCCAAGGACTTCACCACCTTCCGGGCCGCGGCCAAGAACTTCGAGGTCCCGTCCCAGAACCTGATCTACGCCGACACCCAGGGCAACATCGGCTACCAGTCCCCGGGCAAGATCCCGCAGCGCAGCAAGTGGGACGGCACCCTCCCGGCGCCCGGCTGGGACTCCTCGTACCGGTGGAAGGGCTACATCCCCTTCGACCGGCTGCCGTACGAGTACAACCCGAAGCGCGGCTACATCGTCACCGCCAACCAGGCCGTGATCGACTCCAAGACCTACCCCGACCTGCTCACCAAGGACTGGGGCTACGGCTCGCGCAGCCAGCGGATCAACGACCTCATCGAGTCGAAGATCAAGGACGGCGGAAAGATCTCGCCGGACGACATGCGCACCATGCAGACGGACAACCGCAGCGAGATCGCGACCCTGCTCAACCCGCTGCTGCTGAAGATCGACATCGCGGACCCGTACGTCCGCGAGGCGCAGAAGCTGCTCGAAGGCTGGGACTACACCCAGGAGCCGGACTCGGCTGCCGCCGCCTACTTCAACGCGGTCTGGCGCAACCTCCTCAAGCTGTCCTTCGGCGACAAGCTGCCCAAGGAGCTCCGCGTCGAGGGCGAATGCATCAACGTGCGCCCGGCCGACGCCACCGGCCCGGTCGACGAGCAGAACAAGCTCGTACGCGAATGCGGCCAGCGCGACCCCGACTCGGCCCAGCCGGACGGCGGCGACCGCTGGTACGAGGTGGTCCGCCCGCTCCTCAAGCAGGAGAAGAGCGAGTGGTGGGTCACCCCCGGCAACCGCACCGACCAGGCCACCGAGACCCGTGACCAGCTGCTCGCCCGCGCCATGAAGGACGCGCGCTGGGAGCTGACCGCCAAGCTCGGCAAGGACGTCTCCACCTGGAGCTGGGGCCGGCTGCACCAGCTGACCCTGAAGAACCAGACGCTCGGCACCGCCGGTCCCGGCGTCGTGCAGCAGCTCCTCAACCGCGGCCCCTGGAACATGGGCGGCGGCGAGGCGGCCGTCGACGCCACCGGCTGGAACGCGGCCGGCGGCTACGAGGTCATCTGGGTGCCGTCGATGCGGATGGTCGTCAACGTCGGCGACTGGGACAAGTCCCGGTGGATCAACCTCACCGGAGCCTCCGGCCACGCCTTCAACTCCCACTACACCGACCAGACGGACGCGTGGGCGAAGGGCGACCTGTACGACTGGGCCTACGGCAGGGCGGCCGTCGACGCGGCGACGAAGGACACGCTGAAGCTGAAGCCCTGATCAGGGCCGGAAGCGGGTGACCCCCTCCGGGGTCACCACCGCGTGCACGGGGTGGTCGTGCGGTTCCTCCGGGACCCGGGCGACCACCTCGTCCGCGTACAGGAGCACCACGAGCGCGGGATCGGCACCCGCGCGCGTGAGCCGGGCGAGCACCCGGTCGTACGAGCCGCCGCCCCGCCCCAGCCGCATCCCGCGCCCGTCGACCGCGAGGCCCGGCAGCAGGACGGCGTCGGCGGCGCACACGGCCTCCGGTCCGAGCCGGGGCCCGACCGGTTCGAGCAGGCCCCGGCCGGCCTTCGCGAGCCCCTCCGGGCCCTCGTACGCCGCCCAGTCCAGGTCGTTGTCGGGGAGCAGGACGGGGAGCAGGACCCGCACCCCGCGCGCGTGGAGCGCGTCGAGCAACGCGCGCGTGCCGGGCTCGCGGCCCACGGACACATAGGCGGCGACCGTGGACGCCTCCGCGAGTTCGGCCAGTTCCAGTCCCCGGCGGGCGAGGGATTCGGCCGTGCGGGCCAGGGAATCGGTGCTCAGCGCGGCGCGGGCGGCCAGAAGCCGACTGCGCAGCACGGTCTTTTCGGACATCTCAGGTGTCATGTCGGCCCCATGCGAATTCACTAAACTCTCGTAACTGTCTTTATCTGGAGGAAGTTAATCGGAGCCACATCTTTCTCTCATTCCGAACGACTAAAGTGCTCCGCATGAATCACTCGCTCCCCAGGCTGGGCCGGATCAGCAAGGCTGTCATCCCGGCCGCCGGCCTCGGCACCCGCTTCCTCCCGGCGACCAAGGCGACGCCGAAGGAGATGCTGCCGGTCGTCGACAAGCCGGCCATCCAGTACGTCGTCGAGGAGGCCGTCGCGGCCGGCCTCTCCGACGTCCTGATGATCACCGGCCGGAACAAGCGTCCCCTGGAGGACCACTTCGACCGGAACTACGAGCTGGAGGAGGCCCTGAGCCGGAAGGGCGACGCGGAACGCCTCTCCAAGGTCCAGGAGTCCAGTGACCTCGCCACCATGCACTACGTGCGCCAGGGCGCCCCGCGCGGCCTCGGTCACGCCGTGCTCTGCGCCGCCCCGCACGTCGGCGACCAGCCCTTCGCGGTGCTCCTCGGCGACGACCTGATCGATCCGCGCGACCCGCTGCTCGCGCGGATGGTCGAGGTCCAGGAGCGGGAGGGCGGCAGCGTGATCGCCCTCATGGAGGTCGAGCCCTCGCAGATCCACCTCTACGGCTGCGCGGCGGTCGAGGCGACCGTCGACTCGGACGTCGTGAAGGTGACGGACCTGGTCGAGAAGCCGGACGCGGACGAGGCACCCAGCAACTACGCGATCATCGGCCGTTATGTGCTGGATCCGGCCGTCTTCGAGACGCTGCGGGAGACCGAGCCGGGCCGCGGCGGGGAGATCCAGCTCACCGACGCCCTGCAGAAGCTCGCCTCGGACGAGAAGATCGGCGGCCCGGTGCACGGCGTCGTGTTCAAGGGGCGCCGTTATGACACCGGTGACCGCGGTGACTATCTGCGTGCCATTGTCAGACTCGCGTGCGAACGTGAAGATCTGGGACCGGACTTCCGGGCCTGGCTCCGGAGATACGTCAGCGAGGAGATGTAGCACCTTGAGCAGCAGCGCGGCACCGTCGCCGTCCCACGACGACCAGGATCACGGCGACCGGGGACACGGGGACCACGTCCACGGCGACCATGACCACGGTGATCACGGTGATCACGGCCATGGTGACGGGACGGGCGCGGTCGACCCCTGCGCGGGTCCCGCGCGCGGGCTGTGGTCGGTGGACGAGCACCTGGCCGACATCCTCGCGACGGTCGGCCCGCTCGACCCCATCGAGCTGCAACTCCTCGACGCGCAGGGCTGTGTCCTCGTCGAGGACGTGACGGTGCCGGTCGCGCTGCCCCCCTTCGACAACAGCTCCATGGACGGGTACGCGGTCCGGATCGCCGATGTCGCCGGTGCCACCGAGGAGTTCCCCGCCGTCCTCACCGTCATCGGCGATGTCGCGGCGGGCGCCGGCGGCCTGCCCGAGGTCGGCCCCGGCCAGGCCGCCCGGATCATGACCGGCGCCCCGCTGCCGCCCGGCGCCGAGGCCGTCGTCCCCGTCGAGTGGACCGACGGCGGTACGGGCGGCGGCGCGGCCACCGGCATGACCGCCGCGAGCGCCGCCCCCGAGGGCGCGGCCGGCGAGGTCAGGGTGCACCGCGCCGCCGAGGCCGGCGCGCACGTCCGCGAGCGGGGCAGCGACGTCCGGGCCGGGGAGCTGGCCCTGGCGGCGGGCACGGTCCTCGGACCGCCGCAGATCGGACTGCTCGCCGCGATCGGTCGCGGCACCGTCCGGGTGCGGCCCCGCCCCCGGGTGGTCGTCATGTCCACCGGCAGCGAGCTGGTACAGCCCGGCGAATCGCTGGGCGAGGGCCAGATCCACGACTCGAACAGCTTCGCGCTGGCCGCGGCCGCGCGGGACGCGGGCGCCCTCGCGTACCGGGTGGGGGCCGTCGCCGACGACGCGGAGTCGCTGCGCGCCACCATCGAGGACCAGCTCATCCGGGCCGATCTGATCGTGACCACGGGCGGCGTGAGCGTCGGCGCGTACGACGTGGTGAAGGAGGCGCTGACCGCCGACGGGCAGGTCGACTTCCGCAAGCTGGCCATGCAGCCGGGCAAGCCGCAGGGCTTCGGCGCGATCGGCGCCGAGCAGATCCCGCTGCTCGCCCTGCCGGGCAACCCGGTCTCCTCGTACGTCTCCTTCGAGCTGTTCGTCCGGCCCGCGATCCGGTCCCTGATGGGCGTCGAGGACCTGCACCGGCCCCGGGTGCGGGCGGAGCTGGTCGCCGACAAGGCGCTGTCCTCGCCGGCCGGGCGGAGGCAGTTCCTCCGGGGGACGTACGACCCGGAGGCGGGCACCGTCACTCCGGTGGGCGGTGCGGGCTCCCATCTGATCGCGGCCCTCGCGCACGCGGACTGCCTGCTCGTGGTCCCGGAGGAGACGGAGAGCGTGGAGCCGGGTGCCGTCCTGGAAGTGGTCCTCCTCGGCTGAGGGGGCGAGGGTGGGGGTACGGTGTCGTCCCACACAGCGACCGGGAGTGTCACGGCGATGAGCACGCAGCAAGGTCTCACCCACATCGACGAGGCGGGCGCGGCCCGCATGGTCGACGTATCGGCGAAGGACGTCACGTCCCGCACGGCGCGCGCCAGCGGGCGGGTGCTCGTCTCGCCGCGCGTGATCGAGCTGCTGCGCGGCGAGGGCGTCCCGAAGGGCGACGCGCTCGCCACCGCCCGGATCGCCGGGATCATGGGCGCCAAGAAGACCCCGGACCTCATCCCGCTCTGCCATCCGCTCGCCGTGTCGGGCGTGACCCTGGACCTGGCGGTCACGGACGACGCGGTCGAGATCCTGGCGACCGTGAAGACCACGGACCGCACGGGCGTCGAGATGGAGGCGCTGACGGCGGTCTCGGTGGCGGCCCTGACGGTGGTCGACATGGTGAAGGCGGTCGACAAGGGCGCGGTCATCTCCGACGTACGGGTGGAGGAGAAGACGGGCGGAAAGTCGGGCCACTGGACGCGGAGCGAGTCGTGACGCGCGGGGGCCGGGTGTCGGGCGTGCACGAGCACGAGGAGCCGCCCCCGGCGGCGCTCGGCGACGACATCGGCGGCGCGCTCCTCGCCCCGTACGCCGCACTCGTCGTCACCGCCTCGAACCGGGCGGCGGCCGGGGTGTACGAGGACAAGGGCGGTCCGCTGATCGTCGAGGGCCTGACCCGGATGGGCTTCGCCGTGGACGGCCCGCAGGTCGTTCCGGACGGGGCGCCGGTCGAGGCGGTGCTGCGGGCCGGGGTCGCCGCCGGGTACGACGCGATCGTGACCACCGGCGGTACGGGCATCTCGCCCACCGACGAGACGCCCGAGGTGACCCGGCGGGTCCTGGAGCGGGAGATCCCGGGCATCCCGGAGGCGATCCGGGCATACGGCCGGGAGAAGGTGCCGACGGCGGCGCTCTCGCGGGGCCTCGCGGGCGTCGCGGGCGGCACGCTGATCGTGAACCTGCCGGGGTCGCCCGGCGGGGTACGGGACGGGCTGACCGTCCTGGAGCCGATCCTGCGGCACGCCGTCGACCAGATCCGCGGCGGCGACCACCCGAGACCGTCGTGATCCCGACCTGGCCCGTGGTGCTCGTGGACGGCGAGGTGGTGCTCCGTCCGATAAAGATGCGTGACCACGCGGCCTGGCGCGAGGTGAACCGGCGCAACCGGGAGTGGCTGCGGCCCTGGGAGGCGACGGTTCCGCCGCCGGCCCCGGGCGGGCCGGTGACGCAGCGGCCGACGTACCGTCAGATGGTCCGTCATCTGCGGTCGGAGGCGAACGCGGGCCGGATGCTGCCGTTCGTGATCGAGTACCGGGGGCGGCTCGTCGGCCAGTTGACGGTCGCCGGGATCACGTGGGGCTCGATGTGCTCGGGGCACGTGGGCTACTGGGTGGACAGCGAGGTGGCCGGCCGCGGGGTGATGCCGACGGCGGTCGCGCTCGCGGTCGACCACTGCTTCCGCGTGGTGGGGCTGCACCGGATGGAGGTCTGCATCCGCCCGGAGAACGGGCCTTCGCGCCGGGTCGTGGAGAAACTGGGATTCCGTGAGGAGGGGCTGCGGCCCCGCTACCTCCACATCGACGGCGCGTGGCGGGACCATCTGGTCTTCGCGCTGACGGCGGAGGAGGTGCCGGAGGGGCTGCTGCGCCGCTGGCACCAGGCAAGAATAAAATAAGTGTTCGAATTCAATCGGTAGTTGGCAGTCAATCGATCGGAACAATCACAAAAAAGTTCAGTGATATCAGCCAGATCGTGCGACACACCGGGCCAATTGGCCGATGCCGTCCCGCGAACCCCTCTACCGTGTGAGGCGTGAGCAGCAGCGGCCTCATCTACGCAGTCATCGTCGGGGCCTGGGCCGCCTACTTGGTGCCGATGTGGCTCCGCAGGCAGGACGAGCTGAACGAAGCCCGTCCGACGGAACGCTTCAGCACCGCCATCCGGCTGCTTTCCGGACGGGCGGGCATGGAGCGCCGGTACGCCAAGGAGCTCAAGGAGCGGGACCGTACGGCGGAGGGTCCGACGCCCGACGTGGACCCGGACGCGGAAACCGAGCATTTGAGCTCGGTCGACGTCCGGGCGTTTTCCGCGCCCGCGGCCAGAACGGAAGCGCGCCTGGAACTCCCGGAACCCGAACGGGAAAAGGCGCCGCATCCCGCCCAGGCCCGCGCGGCCACGGGTGCCGCCGCCGAGCGCGCCCGCCGGGGCAAGGTCCTCGCGAGGCGCCGCCGCACCACGACGCTCCTCTTCGCCGGCTTCACCCTCGGCGCGGTCGTCGCGGCCGTCGGCGGAGTCGCCTTCCTGTGGGCGCCGGCCGTGCCCGCACTGCTCCTCAGCGCCTACATCGTGCATCTGCGGGTCCAGGAACGCCGCCGGTTCGTGTACGTGATGGACCGGCGGCGCGCGGAAGCGGCGGCGGCCCGGCTGCGCGAGAGCCGGCGCCCCGCGCCCACGCCGGAACCGCAGCCCGACTCCGCCTCGGCCCCCTCCCCGCAGGAGGCGGACCGGCGCGCCCTGGTCGAGCAGACCGACCACGCGGAGTGGGTGGACCAGCAGCGCGACCGCGGCCCGGCCCGCGGCGAGAGCTGGGACCCGGTCCCGGTCCCGCTCCCGACGTACGTCACCGCCCCGGTCGCCCCGCGTGCCACGAGCGGCATCGACATCACGGACCCGGAGACCTGGAGCGCGGCCCGCTCCTCCACGGCGGCCGACCCGGCCCCCGCTCCGTCCCCGGCGCCCCGCCAGCGCACCGCTCAGCCCCGCCGCACCCGCGACCACGGCCGCACCCCGCTCTTCGACCAGTACGCGGACGACGACCGCCCCCGGGCGGCCAACGAATGACCCACCGGGGGCCCGCGACGGCCCCCGGCTGACCTGCGAGGGAATGGATTTTTGCCTGAGCCGGTCGGGATGCTAATGTTTCACACGTCGCAAGGGCCTGTGGCGCAGTCTGGTAGCGCACCTCGTTCGCATCGAGGGGGTCTGGGGTTCAAATCCCCACAGGTCCACAGACACCGGGAATCCCGTCCGATCGAAAGATCGGGCGGGATTTCCGCTTTTCCGGGATCGGGTGGGGGTCCCGGTCTCCCGGGACCCGGACCCGCTCAGGTCAGCGGCTTCGCGAAGCAGCGGCTGTTGGGGTAGTCGCGGTAGTGGCCGAACTTGGCGCAGGGTTCGTAGCCGCTCGACGTGTAGAGGGCTATCGCCTCCGGCTGGGCGGTGCCCGTTTCCAGGACCATGCGGGTGCGGCCGGCCTCGCGGGCGTCGGATTCCAGGGCGGCCAGGATGCGACGGGCCAGGCCGAGGCCGCGGGCCTCGGGGACCACGTACATGCGCTTGAGTTCGGCGTCGCCGTTCTCGTAGCCCTCGTCGTTCTTGTCCTGGGTGCGCCAGCCGCCCGTGGCGACCGGGCTGCCCGCGGGGTCGTACGCGAGGAGGTAGAGGCCGCGGGGAGGGGCGAACATTCCGGCGTCCAGCGGTGTGACATCGCCCTCGTCGTCGTAGCGGACGGCGTACTCCGCCTGGACCGCGTCGTTGAGTTTGACGGCGTCGGGGTGGTCATAGGGCGTGGGCTGGATGTTCATGCGGAGTATCGTACATGTATGCGATGCCTGGGTGTCGGTATTCTCCCGGGATGCTCACTGTGACGTCCGTGAATGTCAATGGTCTTCGTGCAGCCGCCAAGAAGGGGTTCGTCGAGTGGCTCGGTGGTACCTCCGCCGACGCCGTCTGCCTCCAGGAGGTGCGCGCCGAGGAGGCGCAGCTGCCCGAGGAGGTGCGGGCGCCCGAGGGCTGGTTCACCGTCCACGCGCCCGCCGCCGCCAAGGGGCGCGCCGGGGTCTCCCTCTACACGCGGCGCGAGCCCGACCGGGTGCGCGTGGGCTTCGGGTCGAGCGAGTTCGACGACAGCGGCCGGTACGTCGAGGCCGACCTGCCCGGCGTGACCGTCGCCAGCCTCTACCTGCCCTCCGGCGAGGTCGGCACCGAGCGCCAGGACGAGAAGTGCCGGTTCATGGGGGAGTTCCTGCCGTATCTGAAGGAGCTCCGGGAGCGGTCCGCCGCCGACGGGCGCGAGGTCGTCGTCTGCGGCGACTGGAACATCGCCCACCACGAGGCCGACCTCAAGAACTGGAAGGCCAACAAGAAGAACGCCGGCTTCCTGCCCGAGGAGCGGGAGTGGCTGGGGCAGGTGCTCGACGAGGGGGACGGCGGGTACGTCGACGTCGTGCGCGCGCTCCACCCCGAGCAGGAGGGGCCCTACTCCTGGTGGTCCTACCGCGGGCGCGCCTTCGACAACGACAGCGGCTGGCGTATCGACTACCAGATCGCCACCCCCGGACTCGCCGCCAAGGCCGTCAAGGCCTACGTCGAGCGGGCCGCGACCCATGCCGAGCGGTGGAGCGACCACGCACCCGTGACCGCCGTCTACGAGATGTAGTTCCTTTTCGCCGTTCGTTTCCCGCGCGGTCCCGTGCTGCCGTACCACGGGACCTGGTGGGGGGAATTGTTGAGCGCGTGCATTCTGATCGCCGAGGACGACGAAAAGCAGTCACGGCTCATGCGCATCTATCTGGAGCGGGAAGGAAATACCGTCCAGGTGGTCGCCGACGGGCGTTCCGCATGGGACCGGATCCGTTCCGTACGCCCGGATCTCGTCGTCAACTTTCGAAGAACCTGTCAGGCGATCATGAGGCCGGTTCCGCCGGTCCTTCCTGGTGCAGCCGGCGATCGAGTGCCATCGACAGTTCGGCCTCCACCACGCTCTTCGCGAGCGGGCGCAGCCGCCACAGGTCGTCCTCGGCGGCGTGGGTGCGCAGGAGGTCGGTGAAGAGTTCGGCGAGGGCGTCGGCGTGCTCGCGGACGCGGGCGCCGGCCTTGAGGACCTCGGCGAGCGGGACGCCCTCGCGGACGAGGGCGGCGGAGACGTCGAGCAGACGGCGGCTGATGTGGATGATCTCCTCGCCGTCGGTGACGAGGTAGCCGAGGTCGAGGGCGGCGGCGAGGTTCTCCGGGGTGACCTCGCCCGCGAAGTGGTCGGCGAGCTCCTCCGGTGTGAGGCGGACCGGCTCCTCCTCGCTGGGGGCGCCGAGGGCGAGGACCTCGCGGACGTTGCGGCCGCTCTCGAAGGCGGTGGTGAGGTCGGCGATGCCGTTGAGGGTGTGGCCGCGCTCCAGGAGGGCGGCGATGGTGCGCAGCCGGGCCAGGTGCTGCTCGTCGTACCAGGCGATCCGGCCCTCGCGGCGGGGCGGGGGGATCAGACCGCGCTCGCGGTAGAAGCGCAGGGTGCGCACGGTGATTCCGGCGGCGGCCGCCAACTCGTCCATGCGGTACTCGCGTACGCCCTCGGGCTCGCCCGCGGCGGACTGCCGACCCTCACGTACGCGTTCGGGCTCGCCCGCGCCCGACCGCCGACCCCCGCGTGCGCCCTCGGGTGTCACGGTGCCGGGTCCCGATCCTTCGCCTGATCCTTCTGCCACGCACGCCAGCCTATGTTGTACCGCCGGTAACTTTCCCTCGCCCGACCCCTACCGCTCGGTATGGAGCTGCTCTACAGTCCCGACTGTGCCAGTGATTGCTGGCGGGATTGGCCGGGCGCGTGGGAGGCGGCATGGCGAAGCACGAGCAGGTACGTGTGGCGGTGATCGGATCGGGATTCGGTGGCCTCGGCGCCGCCGTCCGGCTGCGCCGCGAGGGAATCACCGACTTCGTGGTCCTGGAGCGGGCCGACTCCGTGGGCGGCACCTGGCGGGACAACAGCTACCCCGGCTGCGCCTGCGACGTCCCCTCCCACCTCTACTCCTTCTCCTTCGCGCCCAACCCCGACTGGCCGCGGACCTTCTCCGGACAGCGCCACATCCGCGCGTACCTGGAGCATGTCACGGACACCTTCGGGATCCGCCCCCACCTCCGGCTCGACCACGAGGTACGGCGGATGGAGTGGGACGCCGAGGCGCTCCGCTGGGAGATCGAGACCAGTCAGGGCACCTTCAGCGCCGAGGTCGTCGTCTCCGCCACCGGGCCGCTCTCCGACCCCAAGATCCCCGACATCCCCGGTATCGCCGACTTCCCCGGCAAGGTCTTCCACTCGGCCCGCTGGGACCACGACTACGACCTCACCGGCAAGCGCGTCGCCATGATCGGCACCGGCGCCTCCGCCATCCAGATCGTGCCCGCGATCCAGCCGCAGGTCGGGAAGCTGACCCTCTTCCAGCGCACGCCCCCGTGGGTCATGCGCCGGATGGACCGCGCCATCAGCGGCCCCGAGCGCTGGCTGCACCGGGCCGTGCCCGTCACCGGAACCCTGCGCCGCGGTCTCCTCTGGGGCATCCGCGAACTGCAGGTCGGCGCCTTCACCAAGCACCCGAACGAACTCGGACTCATCGAGAAGCTCGCCAAGGCCAACATCGCCAAGGCCGTCAAGGACCCCGTCCTGCGGGCCAAGCTGACGCCCTCGTACCGCATCGGCTGCAAGCGCATCCTGCTCTCCAGCACGTACTACCCGGCGGTCGCGCAGCCCAACGTCGACGTCGTCGCCTCCGGTCTGCGCGAGGTCCGCGGCTCGACCGTGGTCGCCGCCGACGGCACCGAGACCGAGGTCGACGCGATCATCTTCGGCACCGGCTTCCACGTCACCGACATGCCGATCGCCGAGCGGGTCGTCGGCGCCGAGGGCAAGACGCTCGCCGAGACCTGGAAGGGCGGCATGGAGGCGCTGCGCGGCGCCACCGCCGCCGGCTTCCCCAACTTCATGACGGTCATCGGCCCCAACACGGGCCTCGGGAACTCCTCGATGATCCTGATGATCGAGTCCCAGCTGAACTACATGGCCGACTACCTGCGCCAGCTGGCTCTGCTCACTCCCTCCGGGCCGGGCGGGCGCGCCGCCCTCGCCGTCCGGCCCTCCGCCGTCGGCGCCTGGAACCGCAGGGTGCAGGCGCGGATGGAGCGGACCGTCTGGAAGGCCGGCGGCTGCGAGAGCTGGTACCTCGACGCCAACGGCCGCAACACCACACTGTGGCCGGGCACGACGAGCGAGTTCCGGCGCGAGACCCGGCAGGTCGACCTCTCCGAGTACGAGGTCATCCGCGCGCCCAAGCCCGCGAAGTCCGTTCCCGCGAAGGCCCGCACCACCTCCCGGAAGAAGGAGGCCGCCCAGTGAGCCGGCACCTGACCTCGCTCCCCACCTCCCGCGAACTCACCGCCGTCTCCGCCGACGGCGCCCGGATCCACGTCGAGGTGTACGGCCCCGAGGGCGCGCCCGCCGTCGTCCTCGCCCACGGCTGGACCTGCTCGATCTCCTTCTGGGCCGAGCAGATACGGGCCCTCGCCGCCGACCACCGGGTCATCGCCTACGACCAGCGCGGCCACGGCAGGTCCCCGGCCCCGGCCGGGCCCTCCGGATACGCCACCCGGGCGCTCGCCGACGACCTCGAAGCGGTCCTCGCGAACACCCTCGCCCCCGGTGAGAAGGCCGTCCTCGCCGGACACTCGATGGGCGGCATGACCCTCATGGCGGCGGCCGACCGGCCGGGCTTCCGGGAGCACGCGGCGGCCGCGCTGCTCTGCTCCACCGGGCCCTCGCGGCTGACCGCCGAGGCCACCGTCGTACCGGGCCGGCCGAGCGACCGGCGGACCCGGCTCACCCGGGGCGTCCTCGGCGCGAAGGCCCCCCTCGGGCCGGTCAACGCCGTCTCCAGGAAGATCCTCAAGTACGCGACGATGGGCCCCGGTTCGGCCCCCGAGCGGGTCGACGCCTGCGCCCGGATCGTGCACGCCTGCCCCCGCGGGGCACGTGTCGGCTGGTCCAGGGTGCTCTCCGAGCTCGACCTCGAAGCGGGCCTGCGGGCGCTCGACCTGCCGGTCGCGGTCGTCGTCGGCACCGCCGACCGGCTCACCCCGCCCGTCCACTCCCGCGCCATGGCCGAGGCGCTCCCGCAGTGCGTGGGGCTGCTCGAACTGGCAGGTACGGGGCATATGACACCTGTGGAGGCCCCCGAGGCCGTCACCGCGCGGATCCGCGAACTGACCGACACGTACCTGGAAGTGAAGGAGAAGGCATGAGCCGGGTGAGCCTGGAAGGACAGGTCGCGGTCGTCACCGGAGGCGCCCGCGGCGTCGGGGAGCTCCTCGCCCGCAAGCTGTCCGCACGCGGTGCGAAGATCGCGCTCGTCGGCCTGGAGCCGGAGCAGCTCAAGGAGGTCGCGGGGCGGCTGCACACCGAGGCCGACTGGTGGCACGCCGACGTCACCGACCACGAGGCCATGGCCAAGGTCGCGGCCGAGGTGAAGGAACGGTTCGGGAAGGTCGACATCGTCGTCGCCAACGCCGGTGTCGCGGCGGGCGGTCCGTTCGTCGAGTCGGACCCGGGCGCCTGGCGGCGGGTCATCGAGGTCAATCTGATCGGCGGCGCGGTCACCGGCCGGGCGTTCCTTCCGGTCCTCATGGAGTCGCGGGGGTACTTCCTCCAGATCGCCTCGCTCGCCGCCATGACCCCCGCCCCGATGATGACGGCGTACTGCGCCTCCAAGTCGGGCGTCGAGGCCTTCGCGCACAGCCTGCGCGCCGAGGTCGCGTACAAGGGCGTGAAGGTCGGCGTCGGCTACCTCTCCTGGACCGACACCGACATGGTGCGGGGCGCCGACCAGGACGACGTGATGAAGGAGCTGCGGCAGCGGCTGCCGTGGCCGGCGAACCGCACGTACCCCCTCGGCCCGGCCGTCGACCGGATCGTGGCGGGCATCGAGCGGCGCTCCCCGCACGTGTACGCGCAGTGGTGGCTGCGCGGGATGCAGTCGGTCCGCGGCTACCTGCCCGGGATGATCGCGACCGTCGGGCGGCGCGAGATGAAGCGCTTCGAGCCCCGCCTCGGTTCGGTCTCCAAGGGCCTTGTGGGCGCGGGCGGCGCGGCCGACGAGGAGGCGAGGACGGCGGGCCGGGCCGGACACTGACGGGGCTGCTGCCGCGCGGCGGCCGGGGGGATCGCCGCGCGGTAGCCGTCCGTAACTGATCGAAATGCGTGGAATGTTCGCTCGTGCAAGGCTGGTCGAGGCCCAAGGGGCACACCGCCCCTGTCTCCCTCACACCCTTCTAGGAGTGAACTTTCATGGGCATGGCAGACCAGTTCAAGGACAAGTCGCAGCAGCTCGGCGAGAAGGCCAAGCAGGCCATGGGCAAGGCGAAGGACGAGGCGTCCGAACGCGCGTCCAAGGGCCGCGAGCGCTCCGACGACGAGACGCGCAGGGCCCAGCAGGAGGCCCAGGACCGTCTCGACCAGGACTACGACGCCTGACACGTCGTTCTCTCGCGTGCTGTGTCGAGGAGGCGCACCCGGTTCACCGGGTGCGCCTTCACGTGCGTCCGCGCGCGCTCATGCCCGCACGACCCGCATCCCGTCCTCCTCCAGGGCGTGGACCGTCACCGCGAAGAGGTCGTACGGATCACCGTCCGGGGACAGCGCCCGGGAGAGGTGTGCGCGGGCGACGTCGGAGTTCCGCCAGGTCAGGGTGGAGGGGGCGGTGAAGCCGAAGCCACCGCCCTGGCAGTCGTGGAGGGCCTGGAGGCATCCGCCGAAGTAGCCGCCGGGCCCGTTCACGGCCTCGCCGAGCGCGAGCCAGAGACTCGGCTCGTCGGTGACGTGCCGCCCGTCGAGCGTGTACGCGGTCCCCGCGGGCCGGTCCTCGTGCGTGCGGCGGCAGGCCCGCTCCCGGACGAGGTCGTGCCACGCCCCGCGCCGCCGGGTGTCGAGCCCGGCCCAGGCGCCGGGCGTGGTCGGCGGCCCGGCGAGCCACCGCTCCCAGAGCGGGCGGGCGAACTCGGGGACGGGGTCGACGAAGGAGCCGTCGAACTCCACGTCGAGCAGTTCGGGGCCGAGCGCGGAGGGGCGCCATGCGGTGACGCTGGCCCACAGGCGCCGGTCGGTGAGGGGTGCGCCGTGCGCGTCCCGGAGTTCCAGGACGGCCGTCTCCAGCTCCAGGGCCTTCCGCGTCCCGGTCGCGAGCGCCCGCCGCAGCTCCTCGCTCGGCGCGAGGCCGCGCAGGACGAGCGGAGGCGCGGCCGGCTCCGCGGGCAGGACGGCGGCGAACTCCTGGCAGGAGCCCAGCCATCGGGTCCCGTCGTGGATCCGTACGGGGCCGCGGTGGCCCTCGGGCGGACCGTCGCAGTCGTCCTCTCCCAGGAGGACGAGACGTCCCGCCGCCGCCCGGAGGCCGACGGCCTCGACGTCCGCCAGGCGCCAGGCGTCGAGCGTCCCGTCCTCGGGGACCAGCCAGACGGTGCTGCCGAGCCACTCCGGGGCCGGGGCCGGGGCCGGGGCTCCGGTCGTCTCCGGGACCCAGTCGAACAGCTCGTACGTCCCGCTCCGGGGCTCGCCGAAGAGGCCCTCCACCTCGGCGAAGTCACCCCAGACGTGGCCGTCCTCCTCCCTGACCAGGGAGAAGGGGGCGGGCGAGGGGCGTTGTTCCACGGTCATGTCGTTCCTCGTGCGAAGGTGGCGTACGGCACGTTCCTCTCCTCCCGGAGGGCCGGGGCAGAGCGCGCCGCAGCTGGTCAGACCTTCAGAGGGCCGAAAAGTTGTACGCACCGGGCTCCGGATCTTCGTACGGTGGCGCCCATGGCCGTACTTGAGCGACTGCGATCCGATCACGCCCCCGCCCTGCTCGCCTTCGAGCGGGACAACCGGGGGTATTTCGCCGCGTCCGTGCCCGACCGGGGGGACGCGTACTTCACCGACTTCGAGGAGCGGCATCAGGCGCTGCTCGACGAGCAGGAGACCGGGGGGATCCACTTCCATGTGCTCGTGGGGGAGGGCGGCGAGATCCTCGGGCGGTTCAATCTCGTCGACGTCGCCGACGGGGCCGCCGAGCTCGGGTACCGGGTGGCCGAGAAGGCGACCGGACGCGGGGTGGCGACGGCCGGGGTGCGGGAGGTGTGCCGGCTGGCGCGCGAGGAGTACGGGCTGAGCCGGCTGACCGCCGTCACGACCCTCGACAACGACGGGTCGAGGGTCGTGCTCGGGCGGGTCGGCTTCGGTGCGGTCGGGAGCGTGACGCTCGACGGGCAGGCAGGGACGTCGTACGAGCTGGATCTGGCCGACGGCGTGGGGCGGAGCGCCGCCTAGGGGGTGTCTGACCATTCCTGTCGGGGCCGGCCGGCCCGGCACGCACGCTCGCCGCACGGAACGGCCCCGCGGGGGGTTACTCCTCGGCCGTCCCTCGCGGCGGGAGTTTCGGGCGGGAGCGGTCCGGGAGGCCCTCGTAGCCCGGGGGGCTCGCCGCCGGGGTTTCCGCGAGGAGTTCGAGGGCCAGCTCGACCGCGTCGTCGAGCTGGGCGTGCCGGCCCTCCGCCCAGTCGAGCGGGGTGCGCAGGATCGCCAGGTCCGGTTCGACGCCGTGGTTCTCCAGGGACCAGCCGTACTCGGGGAACCAGGCCGCGTTCATCGGGACCGTGATCTGGGTGCCGTCGCCGAGCCGATGGCGGCCGGTCATGCCGACGACTCCGCCCCAGGTGCGCTGGCCGACGACGGGTCCCAGGCCGAGGAGTTTGAACGCGGCGGTGATCATGTCGCCGTCGGAGGAGGTCGCTTCGTCGGCGAGGGCGACGATCGGGCCGCGCGGGGCGTTGGAGGCGTACGCGACGGGCTGGGCGTTGCGGGTGAGGTCCCAGCCGAGGATCTTGCGGGTGAGTTTCTCCATGACGAGTTCGCTGATGTTGCCGCCGGCGTTGCCGCGTACGTCGACGATGAGGGCCGGCCGGGAGACCTCCATGCGCAGGTCGCGGTTGAACTGGGCCCAGCCGGAGCCGCCCATGTCGGGGATGTGCAGGTAGCCGCAGCGGCCGCCGCTGATCTCCCGTACCACCGCCCGGCGTTTGGCGACCCAGTCCTGGTACCGCAGCGGACGTTCGTCGATCAGCGGGACGACGGCGACGCGGCGGGCCCGGCCCTCGCCCTCGGCGGGCGTGAAGGTGAGTTCGACGGTGGTGCCGCCGGTGCCGGAGAGCAGCGGGTACGGGCCGGTGACCGGGTCCACCGGACGGCCGTCGACATGGGTGAGGACGGCGCCCTCGCGGATGCCCGTACCGGCGAGCGGGGAGCGGGCCTTGGAGTCGGAGGACTCGCCGGGCAGGATGCGCTTCACCGTCCAGCCGGACTCGCGGGGCACCAGGTTCGCGCCGAGGAGGCCCATGGGCCGCTGGTAATGCGGCGGGCCCTCGTTGCGGCGGGCGGGGGTGACGTAGGCGTGGGAGGTGCCCAGTTCGCCGACGACCTCGCGGAGCAGGTCGGCGAACTCGTCGGGGGAGGCGACCCGTTCGACGAGCGGCCGGTACTGGTCGAGGACGGCCGTCCAGTCGACCCCGCCCATGCCGGGCTCCCAGAAGTAGGCGCGGACGATCCGGCCGGCCTCGTCGAAGGCCTGCCGCCACTCCGCTCCCGGGTCGACCTCGTGGAGGATGCGCCGCAGGTCCAGGTAGACGGTGGAGTCGCCGTCCCCGGACTCGGTCGCGGGCACGGCCCGCAGCTCGCCCTCGTCGGCGACGACGAGCCGGGTGCCGTCGCCGCTGACCGAGAACCAGTCGAGGTCCTTGGCGAGTTCGCTCTTGCGGGCCTTGGTGATGGAGAAGTACTCCAGGGTGGGGCGGCCCGAGGTGTCGGCCGGGTTGGCGAAGGTCTCGCCGAGCGCGCCCGAGATGGGCCAGCGCAGCCAGACCAGGCCGCCGCCGCTGACCGGGTGCATGGCGGAGTACTTGGAGGCGGCGACGGGGAAGGGCGTGACCCGGTCGGGGAGCCCCTCGATCTCGACCGTGACGGTGCCGTCGGTGGTGGCCTCCGTGTCGTCGTCGGCGGGGTCGAGACCGCCGGCCGCCGGCCGCCCGTCGGGGAGCAGCGCGAACGGGGAGGGCGTCGCGGAGGAGAGCGGGACGAGGTAGGGGCGGCAGCCGAGCGGGAAGGACAGGTCGCCGGTGTGCACGTCGTACACCGGGTCGAAGCCGCGCCAGGAGAGGAAGGCGAGGTAGCGGCCGTCCCGGGTGAAGACGGGGTTCTCGTCCTCGAAGCGCCCGTTGGTGACGTCGACGACGGTCCGGGCGCCGGGGCCGGAGATCCGGGCCATCTTGATGGAGCGCAGGGAGCGGCCGATGCCGGGGTGGGACCAGGTGAGCCAGGCGCCGTCGGGGGAGAAGGCGAGGTCGCGGACGGGTCCGTTGACGGACCGGATGAGTTCGGTGACCTCGCCTCCCCCAGACTCCGTCCGGGAGGTGCCCCCAGAGGCCTCGGTGGCGTCGAGGAGGAGCAGCCGGCCGTCGTGGGAGGCGATGGCGAGCCGCTCGCCGTCCGAGTCGGCGACGAGTTCCTCGACCCGGCCGAGATCGCCCGAGGCGAGGCGGCGCGGCGGCCGGTCGCCGCTGGCCCGCGGCAGATAGGCGACCTCGACGGCGTCCTCGCCCTCGGCGTCGGTGACGTAGGCGACCTGGCCGCCGCTGCCGAGCATCTCGGGCAGCCTGACCCGGACGCCCGGGGTGTCGATGATGGTGCGTGCGGGGCCGTCGCGGTGGGTCAGCCAGTAGAGGCTGCCGCGCACGGAGACGGCGCTGGCCCGGCCGGTCTCGTCGACGGAGACCGCGTCGACGTGGTGGGCGGCGGGCACCTGGTAGCAGCGGCGGCCGACGCGCTGGCCGCCGAGCCGCACCTCCAGTTTCCGGGGGCGGGAGTCGGGGGTGAGCGCGTCGACGATCCACAGCTCGCCGGCGCACTGGTAGACGACCCGGCGTCCGTCGCTGGAGGCGTGCCGGGCGTAGAACTCGTCGTGGTCGGTGTGCCGGAGCAGGTCGGTGCCGTCGGGCAGGCAGGAGTAGAGGTTGCCGACGCCCTCGTGGTCGGAGAGGAACGCGACCCGGCCGTCGACGGCCATCGGGGAGTCGAGGTGGCCGCCGATGTCGGGCAGCAGCCGCTCGCCGTGCAGCCAGAGGCGGCCGGTGGCGCCGCCGAGGTAGCGCTTCCAGGCGGCCGGTTCGTGCGGCGGCTTTCCGGTGAGGAGGAGGGTGCGGCGCTCGCCCTCGTGCTCGCCGCCGTCCTCGGTGACGGCGATGTCGGAGACCGGGCCCCAGGGCAGGCGGCTGCCAGGGGAGCCGTCGGTGTGGACGGTGTAGGCCCAGGAGTAGTACGAGAAGGGCTGTCCGTGCGAGGAGACGGCGAGGATGTCGGAGCGGCCGTCCTTGTCGGGGGGTGTCCAGCCGCAGACGCGGGTGTCGGTGGAGCCCCAGTAGGTGAGCCGCCGGGCGGACCCGCCTTCGATGGGGACGAGATGGATCTCTGGGTCGAGGCTGCGCCAGTTCGTGTACGCGATCTGCCGGCCGTCCGGCGAGAAGCGCGGGTGCCCGACCCGCGTCCGGTCGACGGTGAGCCGCCAGGCCCGGCCGGGGCGGTGGTCCCCGGGGACGAGCGGGGCGATCCACAGATCGTCCTCGGCGGCGAAGCACAGCAGGTCGTCGTGGAGGTGCGGAAAACGGAGATACGCGACGTCGTCACTCACCTCCTCATGCTTTCCGCGCGGAGGGGGTGCGGCAACTCGTACGTGTTTGCGGGCGGCGTGAGGGGTCGGCGACCGGTACATGCGTGCGTCGCCGGGGGTGGTGAGTCGTACGGGCTTGCGGGCGTCGCCGGGGGGTGTTGAGTCGTACGGGCTTGCGGGCGTCGCCAGAGGGTGCGTCAACCCGTACGCGTTCGCGGGCGTCTTGGTGGTCGTGGCTCGGCTTCGGTGTGGCCCAGGACACGTACGAAACGGTTTCGTTTCGCTGAGGGCGGGGGTATCTTCTTACTGTACGAAACCGTTTCGTTCGACAGGAGTTCGGTCATGGCCCGCAGCAGGCTCACCCCAGAGCGTGAGTCCGAGCTGTACGGAGCCGTGCTCGACCTCCTGCGTGAGGTCGGCTACGACGCCCTCACCATGGACGCCGTCGCCGCCCGCACCCACTCCAGCAAGGCCACCCTCTATCGCCAGTGGGGGAGCAAGCCCGAGCTGGTCGCCAGGGCTCTGCGCCACAACAAGCCCATCAGGCTCACGGAGATCGACACGGGCACCTTGCGTGGCGACTTCCAGGCGATGATGGCGCTGACCGACGACTGTCAGATGGAGAAGGACACCGCGCTGATGCGCGGCCTCGCCCACGCTGTCCACACCAACCCCGAACTGCTCCAGGCGCTGCGCGAACTGCTCATCGAACCCGAGATCAGCAGCATGCGCGACACCTTGGAACGAGCGGTGGAACGGGGTGAGGTCAGCGCCGACAATCCGGCACTGAAGTACGTCCCGCACATGATCATCGGGGCGTTCGTCGCCCGTCCGCTGGTCGAGGACAAGCCGATCGACCATGCCTTCATCACCGACTACGTCAACGCCGTCGTGCTCCCCTCACTCGGCGTCTGACCTTCCCCGCAGCACGGCCTGCACCACTCGCATCACCCGCACCACCTGACGTCGAACCGCTCACGCCGTCGGGCCGGCTCCCCATGCCCTGTCCCACCACGAAATGGGAGTACGCCCCCGTGGCCACGTTCCTGTACAAGCTGGGCCGTTCCGCCTTCCGGCGCCGACGGCTCGTCGCCCTCCTCTGGGTGGCCCTCCTGGCGGTCGCCGGGATCGGCGCCGCCACCGCACCCGCGCCGACCTCCGGCTCCTTCTCGATCCCCGGCACCGAGGCCCAGCGCGCCTTCGACCTGCTCGAAGAGCGCTTCCCGGGCGCCGGAGCCGACGGGGCCACCGCCCGCGTCGTCTTCAAGGCCCCCGAGGGCCAGAAGATGACCGACCCGGCGCACAAGGCCGTCGTCCAGGAGACCGTCTCCGCGCTGAAGTCCGGCTCGGACCAGATCGTCTCGGTCACCGACCCGTACACCGCGCACGCCGTCTCCCAGAACGGCTCCACCGCCTACGTCTCCGTCGCCTACAAGGTCAACGCGATGGAGCTGACCGACGAGACGCGCGAGGCGCTGACCCAGGCCGGACACAACGCGCAGGGCAAGGGACTCACCGTCGAGGTCGGCGGTGACGCCCTCCAGACGATGCCGGAGACCGGCTCGGGCGAGATCGTCGGCGTCGTCATCGCCGGCATCGTCCTGGTCCTCACCTTCGGCTCGCTCGTCGCCGCCGGACTCCCGCTGCTCACGGCGATCATCGGCGTCGGCATCGGCGTCTCGTCGATCGCCGCGCTCGCGAACGTCCTGGACCTCGGCTCCACCACCTCCACCCTCGCGATGATGATCGGCCTCGCGGTCGGCATCGACTACGCCCTCTTCATCGTCTCCCGCTACCGCGCGGAGCTGGCCGAGGGCCGCGAGAAGGAGGACGCCGCGGGCCGAGCCGTCGGCACGGCGGGCTCCGCCGTCGTCTTCGCCGGACTCACCGTCGTCATCGCCCTGGTCGGCCTGGCCGTCGTCAACATCCCGATGCTGACGAAGATGGGCTTCGCCGCCGCCGGCACGGTCGTCATCGCCGTACTGATCGCGCTCACCCTGATCCCGGCGCTGCTGGGCTTCGCGGGCGACAAGGTCATCGGGCGCAAGCAGCGCAAGGCCGCGAAGGCCGGCGGTGCCGCCCCGACGGGCGACCCGAAGGCCGCGAAGCCGAACGGCGGCACCCGCTGGGCCCGCTTCGTCATCCGCCGCCCCGTGATGGTGCTGCTGATCGGCGTCCTCGGCCTCGGCGCGATCGCGTTGCCCGCCGCCTCCCTGGAGATGGGCCTCCCGGACGACGGCGTCAAGCCGACCTCCACCACCGAGCGCCGGGCGTACGACGCTCTGTCGGACGGCTTCGGCCCCGGCTTCAACGGCCCGCTGCTCGTCGTCGTCGACGGCGACAAGGCGACCGCCGACAAGGCGGTCTCCACGATCAAGGGCCTCGAAGGCTGGTCCGCCGTCACCCCGGCGACCCCGAACAAGGCCGGCGACGCCGCGATGATCACGGTGATCCCGAAGGACCGTCCGTCCTCGGAGGCCACCGAGAGCCTCGTCCACGACATCCGGAACGCCACCGGCGACGACGTCCTCGTCACCGGCGCCACCGCGATGAACATCGACTTCTCGCAGAAGATGAACGACGCCCTGGTGCCGTACCTGGCCCTCGTCGTCGGCCTGGCCTTCCTGCTCCTGACCCTGGTCTTCCGCTCGATCCTCGTACCGCTGAAGGCGGCCCTCGGCTTCCTGCTCTCGGTGGTCGCGGCCCTCGGCGCGGTCGTCGCGGTCTTCCAGTGGGGCTGGCTCGGAAGCCTCTTCGGGGTCGAGCAGACCGGCCCGATCATGTCGATGATGCCGATCTTCATGGTGGGTGTCGTCTTCGGTCTCGCGATGGACTACGAGGTCTTCCTCGTCACCCGGATGCGCGAGGCGTACGTCCACGGGGAGCGGCCCGGCGAGGCGATCGTGACCGGCTTCCGGCACAGCGCCCGGGTGGTCACCGCCGCCGCGGTGATCATGATCGCGGTCTTCTCCGGCTTCATCGGCATGACGGACCAGATGATCAAGATGATCGGCTTCGGCCTGGCCATCGCGGTCCTCTTCGACGCCTTCGTGGTCCGGATGGCGATCGTCCCGGCCGTCCTCGCGCTGCTCGGCCACAAGGCCTGGTGGCTGCCGAAGTGGCTGGACCGGATCCTGCCGAACGTGGACGTGGAGGGTGAGGGTCTCGCCGGCACCGCGCCCGCGGACGAGGCGGACGGCGGGGCCTCCGGCCCGAAGCCGGACCTCGTGAAGGTCTGATCCCGAGGTCGCTCGCCACGTGCGCCGTCAGCTCGTCGTCATCGACGCGCCGGCGGCGTACGTGTGTTTCAGGAAGCGGGTCAGCGCCGTGGTGTCGAACTGGACGACCGTGACAAGGCCGTCGTCCTTGTGGAGTTCGACGACCGTCTGCACCCGGCCGCAGGGCCAGACCCCGATGTCGCCGCGGCGGGTCGGGGCGCGCAGGCCGGTCTCCAGGAGGACGCGGGGGAAGGACCACTCGACGTCGCCGGGGAAGACGAAGCGGACGGTCGCGGGGGAGAAGCCGGGGTCGTAGCGGAGGTCGACGGGGACGGGCCGGGAGAGCGGGGCGTCGCTGATGATCCGTCCCCTGGCGTGGTCCTCGACTGCGAGGTCGGTGTCGCGGTCGACTGAGCGGTCGGCTTCGTGGTCGGGTTCGCGATCGTCTGCGGCGGCCATCGGGGGCTCCTCACAGTTTGTCCTCTTATCGACTAATGTCCCACTCCTTCCCGGCGTGCGCACGAACCATGCGCCGCTTTTCTGTGACCTGTGCGCTCTTGCAAGTGCTTTGCAGGAGCGCTCATCATTCAGGGCGTGCATGTACCTGACGGATTCATCAACGCCCCCGTATCGGTCGCCGCCGGTGTCGTCGCCGCCGGCGCCGTCGCCGTAAGCCTGCGCGGGGCACGGCGGGAACTGGACGAGCGGACCGCTCCACTCGCCGGACTCGTCGCGGCCTTCATCTTCGCCGTCCAGATGCTGAACTTCCCGGTCGCCGCCGGGACCAGCGGACATCTCCTCGGCGGCGCGCTCGCGGCGATCCTCGTGGGGCCGTGGACCGGCGTGCTGTGCATAGCCGTCGTCCTGCTCATGCAGGGCATCCTCTTCGCCGACGGCGGCCTCACCGCCCTCGGCGTGAACATCACCGTCATGGGCGTCGTCACCGTCGTCGTCGCCTACGCGCTCTTCCGCGGCCTCGTCCTGCTGCTGCCCCGCACCCGCTCCTCGGTGACCGCGGCCTCCTTCGTCGCCGCGCTCGTCTCCGTACCGGCCGCGGCCGGTGCCTTCACCGTCCTCTACGCGATCGGCGGCACCACCGACGTCCCGGTCTCCAAGGTCCTCACGGCCATGGTCGGCGTGCACGTCCTCATCGGCATCGGCGAGGCCGTCATCACCATGCTGACCGTCGGCGCGGTCGTCGCCGTCCGCCCCGACCTGGTCTACGGCGCCCGCGGCCTGACCGCCCCGCTCAAGCTCCGCGTCGGCGGCGAACTGGTCGACGCGACCCCGGCCGCCGCACCTGCCGCGCCCGCCCGCTCCCCGAGGAAACTGTGGATCGGCGGTGTCGTCACCGCGCTCGTCCTCGCCGGCTTCGTCTCCTTCTACGCCTCCGCCAGCCCCGACGGCCTGGAGAAGGTCGCCGCCGACAAGGGCATCGACAGCAAGGTCGAGGACCACGCGGCAGCCGACTCCCCGCTCGCCGACTACGGCGTCAAGGGCATCGAGACCGCCCGCCTCTCCGGCGGCCTCGCCGGCACGATCGGCGTGGGCGCGACCCTCGCCGTCGGCACGGGCGCGTTCTGGGTCGTCCGCCGCCGCCGTACGCACGCCGAACCCCGTACGGAAGCCGTCTGACATGGGAGCCGGGCACGCCCACAAGCTCTACCGGCACGCGCACTCGCCGGTCCACGAGCTGCCCCCGCACACCAAGCTCGCCGCGGTCCTCGGCTTCGTCGTGGTCGTCGTCTCGACGCCCCGCGAGGCCGTCTGGGCCTTCGCCCTCTACGCCCTGCTCCTCGCGGTCGTGGCGGCGAAGGCCCGCGTCCCGGCCGGCTTCCTGCTGAAACGGCTGCTCATCGAGGTGCCGTTCGTCGCGTTCGCGCTGCTCATGCCCTTCGTGGTCCCCGGCGAGCAGACGACCGTCCTCGGAGTGTCCCTCTCCGTCCCCGGACTGTGGGGCGCCTGGAACGTCCTCGCCAAGGGCACCCTCGGCGTCGCCGCCTCCGTGCTCCTCGCCTCCACCACCGAACTGCGCGAGCTGCTCCTCGGCCTCCAACGGCTGAAGCTGCCCCCGCTGCTCGTCCAGATCGCCTCGTTCATGATCCGGTACGGGGACGTCATCACCGACGAGATGCGCCGGATGTCCGTCGCCCGCCGCTCGCGCGGCTTCGAGGCGCGGGGCGTCCGGCACTGGGGCGTCCTCGCCAAGTCGGCGGGCGCGCTCTTCATCCGCTCGTACGAGCGCGGGGAGCGGGTCCACCTCGCCATGGTCAGCCGTGGCTACACGGGCACGATGCCGGTCATCGACGAGGTGACCGCGACCCGCGCCCAATGGACGTACGCCGCCGCGCTCCCCCTCACCGCACTGCTGATCTGCCTCCTCGGATGGACGCTATGACGACCCCTCCTCCCTCCCTCGACGTACGCGGGCTCGCGTACGCGTACCCCGACGGCCACCAGGCCCTCTTCGGTGTCGATCTGACCGTCGGGCGCGGCGAGCGCGTCGCCCTCCTCGGCCCCAACGGCGCCGGCAAGACCACCCTGGTCCTCCACCTCAACGGCATCCTCACGGGCGGCGCGGGCGGCGTCACCGTCGCCGGGCTTCCGGTCGGCAAGAAGCACCTCGCCGAGATCAGGCGCAAGGTCGGCATCGTCTTCCAGGACCCCGACGACCAGCTGTTCATGCCGACCGTCCGCGAGGACGTCGCCTTCGGCCCGGCGGCGGCGGGCCTCCGGGGCGCCGAGCTGGAGGCCGTCGTACGGAAGGCCCTCGACCGGGTCGGGATGGCGGAGTACGCGGACCGGCCGCCGCACCACCTGTCCTTCGGGCAGCGCCGCCGGGTCGCCGTCGCGACCGTCCTCGCCATGGAACCGGAGATCCTCGTCCTCGACGAGCCGTCGTCCAACCTGGACCCGGCCTCGCGCCGCGAGCTCGCCGACATCCTCCGCTCGCTCGACGTCACCGTCCTCATGGTCACCCACGACCTGCCGTACGCCCTGGAGCTCTGCCCGCGCGCGGTGATCCTCAGCGAGGGAGTCATCGCCGCCGACGGACGGACCGGCGAGATCCTCGCCGACGAGGAGCTGATGGCCGCGCACCGCCTGGAGCTGCCGTTCGGCTTCGTGCCGCAGTCGGTGGCCTGAGGCCGCCCCGGAATCGGTCCCCCTCCCTCCGCGTTGCACCATGGGGGGGTCGGATCGGCGATGGAGGAGTGGGACGTGGACGTCCAGGGCACGGTGGCGGCGGGCTGGGAGCCGGTCAGGGACGCGTTCCTGCGCAATTTCGAGCAGCGCGGTGAGCGCGGCGCGGCCGTCGCCGTCCACCACGACGGCGCTCCGGTCGTCGACCTGTGGGCGGGCACCAAGGACGTCGAGGGCGAGGCGCCCTGGTCCGAGGACACCGCCCAGGTCGTCCGCTCGGCCACCAAGGGCGTCGCCGCCGCCGTCCCCCTGCTCCTGCACCAGCGCGGTCTGCTCGACCTGGACGCCCCGGTCGCCGCGTACTGGCCCGAGTTCAAGGCGGCGGGCAAGGACCGCGTGACCGTACGGCAGCTCCTCGCCCACCGGGCGGGCGTCCCCGTCCTGGACCGGCCGCTCACCCTCGCTGAGGCCGTCGACCTGGAGACCGCGACCCGCGCGACAGCCGCGCAGGCCCCCGTCTGGGAGCCCGGCACGGCGCACGGCTACCACGCCCACACCTTCAGCTGGCTGCTCTCCGGACTGGTCCACCGGGTCACCGGCCGCACCATCGGCCGCTGGGCCGCCGAGGAGATCACCGGCCCCCTCGGCCTCGACCTGTGGATCGGACTCCCGGAGACCGAGGCCCACCGGGTCGGCCGGCTCGGCCCCGTCGAGGAGATCGAGCCGCCCGGCAGCGGCGCCCTCAAGCTCCGCCCGAAGCGCTCCGTCACCGAGGCGTACCAGGACCCGAACTCCCTGACCCGGCGCGCCTTCGGGGTCATCGACCCCAAGCCCGACGAGAACGACCCGGTCTACCGGGCCGCCGAACTCCCCGGCTCGGCCGGGGTGGCGACCGCCCGCGCCCTCGCCCGCTTCTACGCGGCGACCCTCGGCCCCGTGGACGGCGCCGAGCGCCTCTTCACCCCCGACACCCTGACACTGGCGCGGACCGAGGAGTCGGTGGGCGCGGACAAGGTGCTGCTCGTCGGCACCCGCTTCGGCCTCGGCCACATGCTGCACGGCCCGGCCTCCCCGCTGTACGGCCCGTCGTCCTTCGGCCACCCGGGCCGCGGCGGCTCGCTCGGCTTCGCCGACCCCGACTCCGGGATCGCCTTCGGGTACGTGACGAACGGCATGCGCAAGACGGTCACGGCGGACCCGCGGGCGCAGTCGCTGGTGAGGGCGGTCAGGTCGGTCATGGACGCCGCCCACTGACCGGATCGAGCCATCCCGGACCTGACATTCTGAGCGTCCGGCGCGCGGATCGGTGATCATCCGAGCGCTACCGTGTGCCCGCTCCACCGTTCGGTGGACCAGGCGCACGGGGGCGCATGTGATCGAGATTCCGTTGACGACATCCGAACGCGGGGCCCATGCCCGAGCCGTTCGGATCGCCGACAGCCGGCTCTGGGAGACGTTCGGCAGCATCGGACTGCTGTCCTCGCACCGGGGACTCGCACCCTGGCCGTACACCGACTGGGGCCGGGCCGCACGCCGTTCACTGACGCGGGCCGACGTGACCGTCCCGGGGTGGCTCGTTCACCTCTATCGGGTCAGCGGCGGAAGCCTGCCGTCGTTCCTCCTCCCCGTCCCCTCCTCGGCCGGGCAGGCCGGCCTGGCGGACGAGATCGCCCTCCTCCGCGCCGTGTCCCCGGCCCGCGTACGCGAGGAGCTCAAGCGGTGGTTCCCGCAGGGCGTCCCCGTCGAAGTGCGCCCGCTGCACGCGGATCCCGCGGCGCGGATCGCCGAACTGTGCGCCTTCCTCCCGCGCTACGTACGGGCCGCCCTCGTCCCGTACGAGGCGTCCCTGCGGGCCGTCACGGAGGACGACATCCTGCTCCGCGCCCGGGTGCTCGCCACCCAGGGCCCGGACCGCCTCCTCGGCACCCTGCGCGGGGGCCCCTCCCGGTGCGGTGGCGTCCCGAGGCCGTACGCCGGGACGCCCGGCGGGCTCTCGGCGGCGGCCGACGCCTCCCGACTCGTCCTCGTACCCCTGGTGTTCGGCCGCGGGGCGACCCTCCTCAACTCCGCCCCGAACGGGGTGACGGCCGTGTCGTACCAGGCCGAGGGAGCCGCCGTACTCGCCGGAGAGCCGCCGTCCGGCCGACGGGCCGAAGGCCGGGCCGACGAACCCGCGCGCGGCGACCGGCTGGAGATCCTGCTCGGCCGCAGCCGGGCCGCCGTCGTCCGCGCTCTCGCCGCGCCGACCACGACCTCCGACCTGGCCACGACGCTCGGACTCGCCCCGAGCACCGTCTCCGAACACCTCACGCTGCTGGTGGCCGCGGGCGTGGTGCGCCGGCGCCGGGCCGGCGTACGGGTGCTGTACGAACTGGACGGCTCCGGCGTCGCGTTGCTCAGGCACCTGGACCCACAGGCATAGGGTCGACGCGCCGTCCAACGAAACCATGTGAGAAGTGCCGTAACGAGGAGGAACCACGTGACCGACGCCGGACATGAGACGTACGAGAAGCTGCTTGCCCTGCTCGACGAGCGCGGGGCCGCCTACCGGGTCATCGAGCACGCCCCCGAGGGTGCCACCGAGGCGGTCAGCGCGCTGCGGGGTCACACGCTCGCCGAGGCGGCCAAGTGCATCATCGCCATGGTGAAGATCGGCAAGAAGGAGAAGCGCTTCGCGCTGGTCGTCGTCCCCGGTGACCGGCGGATCGACCTGAACGCGGTGAAGGCCCTGTACGGCGGCACGTACGTCTCCTTCGCCTCCCCGGAGATCGCGGAGGAGCTCGCCGGTTCGCCGAGCGGCACGATCCTGCCGTTCGCCTTCGACGAGCGGCTCGAACTCCTCGTCGACCCCGACCTGTTGGCGCACCCGGAGTTCTACTTCAACGCGGCGAGGCTCGACCGCTCGATCGCCCTGTCGGCGGAGGACTACAAGGCGATCGCCGAGCCGCGCGTGGAGCGCGTCTCCACCGACTGACCTCTCCCCGGCCCGGGATCAGGCCATGGAGGGCGTCAGCGCGAGCACCATCCCCAGACCGACGAGCACGGTCCCGATGACCTTGTTGAGCACGGTCTGCCGCTTCAACAGCCGGGACCGCAGGCTCTGGTTGGAGAAGAGGAGCGCGGCGAGGGCGAACCAGACCAGGTGGGCGAACGACATGAAGAGTCCGTAGCCCACCTGCTGGAAGACGGGGGTGTCGGCGCTGACCACCTGGGTGTACGTGCTCAGCACGAACAGCATCGTCTTCGGGTTGAGCGCGTTCGTCAGAAAACCGGTGCGCAGCGCGCCGGCCTTCGAAAGGCCGGCGCCCTCCGAAAGGTCGATGTCGACCTGCGCCTTGGTGACGAATGTCTTGTACCCGATGTACACGAGATAGGCGGCGCCGATCAGTTTCATCGCCGTGAAAAGCATCGGGGTCCGGGAGACCAGAAGTCCCACGCCCAGCATCGTGTAGGTGACGTGGACGAGAACGCCCAGCGCAATTCCGACGGCCGCGAGAACTCCGGCGGTCCGTCCGTACAGATAACTGTTGCGGACGGTCATCGCGAAATCCGCGCCGGGGCTGATGACAGCCAGAATGGTGATGACCGCCACGGCGATGAGCTGACCCATGTACCCGACTTCCCGCCTTCTCGCTCACGTACTCACTCAAGGGGTGAGCGGGCGCGGGGGAGGCGTTGCCCTCGCAGACACCGCCGCCACCCCGCACCCGCACCTGACATCAGGGCTTGTGACGGTAGGTGATGACCAGCACGTCGCGCGAGGCCGCGGTGGCGGGATCGATCTGCTCGATCGGCGAGACGCCGTGGTAGACCCGCTCGTCGTTGACGAGGGCCAGGTCGAGCGGGTCGGTCAGGGAGAACTTCTCGACCGGCTGCTTGTCCAGGTTGAAGACGGTGCTCTCGCCGCCGGTGGCGTTCGAGCGGCCGACCATCGCCATCAGGACGAAGGTGACACCGTCGCGGTGCACGCCCTCCGGCGTGGGCAGGCCGACCTCCTCGCCGTCGACCTCGATGCGGAACTGGTGGGCCTCGATGTGCCAGCCCGAGTACGGGGCGAGGCGGCCGAATATGTCACATCCGAGGGTGAGCAGGCTGTCCATCGTGCGGCCGCGCAGGATCTGCTCCTCGAACGGCTCGTAGTGCCGGGCCACGCCGCCGTTGAGGTTGTTGTAGTCGAGGCCCTGGTAGTGCGGCTGGTGCTCCTCGACGCGGTAGTCGACGCTCGCCCGCGGCGCGCTCAGCGTGGCGTGCCGGCGACGGCGGTAACGGCCGCCGTCCGCCATGTAGCTGTCGAGCGGCATCCGCGTCCAGCTGTCGCGGAACGGCTCCAGGTCGTCGAGGGCGGTCTCGGACCGCTGGAGGAGAAGCTGCTTCACCTTCTCGCCGGAGATCAGATCGAAGCTCCGGGAGGAAAGGGACTCGGCTATTTCCTCGACGCCGGACTGGTACGAAGACATGGTTTTCCCCCTGATGAAAGCGTGGTCGTCGGCGAAGTAGATCGTGGTATTCGCGCCAGGGGTGTGTCAAAGCCTTTCGGTCCTGGCCGAATTGTTCACCGGAGGGTTTCTCTTCGCTTTTGGCCGGGGGTAATTGATGAACGGGATGTTACGCACGGCTGGCGCGGGACGGGACCCCGATGCTGAGATCGGTCCCATGGACCTCAGGGAACGCTTCGGCGGATACGCGGTACTGATCACCGGCGCGGCGCGCGGCATCGGCGCGGCGAGCGCCCGACGGCTGGCGGCGGAGGGGGCGAAGGTCCTGGTCACGGACGTGGACGAGGAGGCGGCGCGGAAGACGGCGGCGGAGATCCCGGGCGCGGAGTACCGGTACTGCGACGTGAGCGACCAGTCCTCGGTGGACGAGGCGACGGCGTACGCCGTGCGGACCTTCGGAGGGCTGGACGTCCTCGTCAACAACGCGCTCGGCCCGGTCGAGGCCGACCGGGACCGCTTCGAGGACGAGCCGGACAGGGTGTTCACCGTCCAGCACGACGTCACCTTCATGGGCGCGGTCCGCTGCTCCCGGGCGGCGCTGCCGCACCTGGCGGCGGCCGGCGGGCGCGGGGCGATCGTGAACATCGGCTCGGTCAACGCCGAGACGGACTTCGGCAACCACGCATACAGCGCGGCGAAGGCGGGCCTGGCGTCCCTCACGCGCACGCTCGCGGGCGACGCGGCGCCGCGCGGGGTCCGGGTGAACCAGATCAACCCGGGGACGATCGCGACGACGGCCTGGTCGGGCAAGGACCGTGAACTGAGGGCCCTGGCCGACCGGGTCTACCCCCTGTCCCGGGTGGGCACCCCGGAGGACGTGGCGGCGGCGGTCGCCTTCCTGGCCTCGCCGGACGCGTCCTGGATCACCGGCACGGTGCTCCGCGTGGACGGCGGCCTGCTGGCGGTGAACACGCACTTCGCGGAGGTGCTGGGGGACTGAGGTCCCGCCCCGGTGGGCAAAGGCAAAGAAAACGGGCGGCAGGGCAACCCTTCAGGGCGGTGGAGAGTCTCCTGATCGATCACGCAGGTGCTCGCACCCACGAGGAGAACATCATCACCGCCATACGCAAGACCCTCACCGCCACCGCAGTCGTCGGCGCCGTCCTGGTGGGTTCGGCCGCCTGCGGCACGGTGCAGCAGCTGTCCGCCGGGAAGAAGCTCGACCAGGCCTTCGAGAAGCTGGGCAAGCAGAAGTCGATCTCCTTCGAGCTGGACCTGGACGTCGACGCCGCGACCCTCAAGCAGATGGACGCCGAGTCGGACCCGGAGCCCGGCGAGGAGATGCCCGACGAGGCGGCCGAGCTGATCAGCGGCGCGAAGATCAGCGTCACCGTGGAGTCGAAGAAGCCGCTCGACGAGTCCGAGGAGAAGGACTTCGTCGGTGTGGCCGTGAAGGTCGGCACCCCCAGCGGCGACCTCGTCGAGTACCGGGTCGTCGGCGACCACACCTACATCCGGTCCGACGTCGAAGCCCTCGGCAAGGCGATGGGCGCCCCCGTGCCGCCCGCCGACCAGCTGCCCCCGGAGGCCAAGGGCTTCAAGAAGCTGCTGGACGGCGAGTGGGTCACGTTCAACACCGAGGAGATGGAGAAGGCCGGCCAGGAGATGGCCCAGGAGCCCGGCGTCAAGCCGTCGCCCGAGCCCACGCTGGACACCAAGACGGAGAAGAAGCTCCTGGAGGCCCTCCGCGGGGTCATCGCCCGTGAGGTCGACTTCAAGACCGCCGGAGGAGAGGACGGCACCGAGCACATCACCGCCACGGCCCCCTTCCGCACGCTGATCACCGAACTCCTCGGCGAGATCCGTCCGTTCGCCAAGGACCTGCCGCCCGGCATGGGCACGGCCCTGCCGACGGACGCGGACCTGAAGGACGCCCCCGACGCCAAGGTCACCGCCGACTTCACCCTCAAGAACGGCGAGCTGACCGAGGTGCACGTCGACCTCGCCAAGCTGACCGAGAACGCGAAGGTCAAGAAGTTCGGTCTGGCGCTGAAGATGAGCGCGGGCAGCAAGCCCACCGCCCCGGCCGGAGCCTCCGAGCTGAACCTGGAAGAGCTCATGGGCGGCTTCTTCGGCGCCATGATGCAGGACGAGGACCTCGACGAGAGCGGCCTCCCCGGCGAGGGCAGCTAGGGCCGGTCCGGCGGACCGGGCGCAGGGCCAAGGCGGCGATCCGGAAGGGGCCTCATCGCATGGGGGGGCATGGTGACAGCGGCGCGGGGGGCGGTCCAGAGGAACGGAGGGTTCACCGGGCGCCGGGCGCCCGGCGTCCGGAAAGCAGGCGGGCCGCGGTGCTCCGATGTCCTCAGCTCACCAGATCCGGCGCGAAGTAGTCACGCAGCCGGGCGATCTTCCCGTCGCGGATCCGGAAGATCTGCACCAGCGAGACGGACACGTCCTCCCGGTCGCCGTCGAAGACCGTGTCGACCTCGGCGATGAACACGTCGGGATCGGAGGTGGTGTGCAGCACGTATCCCGACTTCTCCAGGTTGGGCGCGCGGTTGTCACTCGCCTGCCGCTCGTAGTACGCCGCCATCACGCTGCGGATCTCCTCGCGACCCACCATCCTGCTCGGGAAGCCGGCACCGGCGGAGATGAGCGGCGCCTCGAAGACGCCGTCTTCGGTGAAGTTCTCGGCGAGGGCGTCGGCGTTCCTCGTGATGGCGCCGGCGTACACGTACCTCTCGAAGATCTGCTGCGGCGTTCGGGACACGTGGCCCTCCTCGTCTCGGACACGGAAGTCCACATCATCCCGGAGCCGGCCGTACGCGGCGGGTCGACACCCTCGGCCGGAAGTGGGGCGCCGTCGGCCCGTGCCGGCGGCGCCCCACCGGGCGTACGTGATGCTCCCCGCCTCAACCCGCGTGCAGCATCAGCCCGATGCCCACCACCATCAGGCCCGCCGCGGCGACCCTCGGGCCGCCGAAGCGTTCCTTGAAGAAGACCGCCCCGATGGCCGCGCCCACGATGATCGAGGACTCCCGGAGCGCCGCGATCGGGGCCAGCGGGGCCTTCGTCTGGGCCCAGAGGACCAGGCTGTACGCGGCCACCGACAGGACCGCGCCCAGGAGGCCCCGGCCCGCGTACGGGCGGAGTTGGGGGAGGAGGGCCGCGCGGCGGGTCCAGAGGGCGTACGCCGGGATCGCCAGGCCCTCCAGGATCATCAGCCACGCGATGTAGCCGAGCGGGGTGTCCGAGGCGCGGACGCCGACGCCGTCGACCACCGTGTAGAGGGCGATCGACAGGCCCGTCGCGCCCGCCGCCAGCAGCGCCGGCCACTGCGGCTGGGACCCCTTGCCCCGGATGCCCCACACCGCGAGGCCCGTCAGGCCCGCGCACGCCACCGCGACGCCGAGCAGCTGCCAGCCGTCCGGTATCTCGTCGACGAAGACGGCCGCCAGGGCCGTCACGGCCAGCGGGGCCGTACCGCGCGCGATCGGGTACATCTGGCCGAAGTCGCCCAGCGTGAACGAGCGCATGAGCAGCACCATGTAGCCCACGTGCAGCAGCGCCGACACCACCAGGTACGGCCACGCCCCCGCCGCCGGCAGCGGTACGAAGAAGGCCGCGACCATGCCGATGAGGGCGCCGCCGCCGGATATCAGCGTGAACGAGAGCAGTTGGTCCTTGATGTGGTGCGCCAGCGCGTTCCAGCTCGCGTGGGTGACGGCGGCGATCAGGACGGCGAGGGTGACGAGCGGGGTCACGCCGAGGGCTCGCGGACGTCGACCAGGGTGCCGCCGGCGTGGGAGACCAGCGTCTTCGGGTCGAGGGCGAAGACCGTGTGCGGATTGCCCGCCGCCGCCCACACCAGCGCGTGGTCGAGCAGGCCACGGTCGGCGAGGACCCGCGTCTCGGTGCGGTGTCCGAACGGAGGGACGCCCCCGATCGCGTACCCCGTGGTCTCCCGGACCGCCCTCGCGTCCGCCCGGGTCACCTTCTCGGCGCCCAGCTCCTCCCGTACGCGCTCGACGTCCACCCGCGAGGCGCCGTCCATCAGCACGAGGACCGGCACCCCGTCGGCCGCGAAGATCAGCGACTTCACGATCTCCGACACCTCGCAGCCGATGGCCTCGGCGGCCTGCTGCGCCGTGCGGGTCTCGTCGGGGAAGCGGCGGATCTCGACGTCGAGGCCCAGTTCGTGGAGTGCGGCGGCGAATCGGGGGTGGGCGAGGGACGTGATGTCGTCAGCGGTCATGGCCCGCACGCTAGCGGTCCGTGTAGGGGGCATGCGACCGACTTCCGCCCCTCGGGCACGGCCCCCGACCGCCCAGGGAGTGTCTTGTCGATCAGCCCGGCCTGATCGACAAGACACTCCCTAGCCCGCCTTCAGCACCCGCGCCACCACCGGCCCCGCCGCGTCGCCCCCGTGGCCGCCTCCCTCGACGATCGCCGCCGCCGCGAGGTCGCCCGAGTAGCCGGTGAACCAGCTGTTGGACGTGGCCTGGCTGCCGACCTCGGCCGAGCCGGTCTTCGCGCCCTTCGGGGACGGCACCCCCGCCATCGCCTCGGCCGCGGTGCCGTTCCCGGTCGTCGCCGCCTTCATCAGCGTGCGCAGCCCCGAGGCGACCTCTTCGGAGAGCGGCTCGGCCTTGGCGAACTCCCGGTCGTCGAGCTCCTTGGCCACCAGATACGGCTGGAGGAAACGGCCGCTCTTCGCGGTCGCGGAGAGCGAGGCGACGTTCAGGGCGCTCATCGTGATCTTGCCCTGGCCGATGTACGAGGCGGCGGACTCGGTGCCCGTCGACTCGGGCACGGAGCCGTTCGACGCCGGGACGCCGATGTTCCACTCCTCGCCGATGCCGAACGAGCGTCGGGCGGTCTCGCCGAGGGCGGTGTCCGCGAGGTCCTTCTTGTCGAGGGGGCCGATCGCCTTGATGAAGGTGGTGTTGCAGGACCGGCTGAAGGCATCGGTGAGGGTGCCGTTGTCGATCTTGAACTTCTTGAGGTTCTCGAAGGTGTAGCCGTACCAGTCGACCGTGGGCGGGCACTCGACGCGGCTGGTCGGCTTGGCCAGACCGTGCTGCATCATCATCGTCGCCGTCACGATCTTCATCGTCGAGCCGGGGGCCTGTGCGCCGCTCAGGGCGGTGTTGAACTCGGTCACCGGGTTGTTCGCGACCGCCCGTATCGCGCCCGTCGACGGTTCGATCGCCGTCACCGAGGTCCGGGCGTAGGACTTGACCGCCTTCTCGGCCGCGGCCTGGACGCCCGCGTCGATGGTGGTCTTCAGGGTGCCGGGCCTGCCCTTGGACAGGACCAGGAGGGTGGTGTCGGGGACGGCCTCGCTGCCCGAGTCGATCCAGGTCTCGGCGCCGGTGGAGCCGCCGACCTTGGAGCCGTACCGCTCGCGCAAGGTGGCGAGGACCGGTCGCAGCGAGGGGTACTTCTCCGCCGTCAGCTCGACGCCGTTGTGGTCGACGGCCTTGATGGTGGCGGTCTTCGCCGCGCCCGTGCGCAGGGTGGCGTCCGCCGTGAGCTTGGGGTGGAGGACGGTCGGCTGCCACTTCACCAGCGGCCGGCCGGTGGTCTGCCCCCGGACCACGGTCAGTTCGGACGCGTACGACAGGTCCTTGGTGACGCCCTCGTACGAGATCGTCGCCTTCACGGTGAACGGCACCGTCGCCCCGACCGCCGCCCCCGGCGTGATCACCGCCTTGGTGACCTTCGCGCCCTCCCGGTACGAGAGGACCGCGGTCCCGGCGGTGACCGGGTCGTTCGTCAGCTGCGCCGCCTTGTCCGACTCCCCGGCGGCCCAGGCGGCCAGGAAGTCCCGAGCGGTGGTCGTGATCTCCTCGCCCGTGACGGGCCCGGTTCTGGGCGAGGAGGGGGAGTCGGACCGGGGGTCCGGGGACGCGTCGCCGCCCGTGACGCCGTTCCAGAGGTTGTAGCCCCCGTAGCCGACCCCGCCCGCCACGACGACGAACACGCTTCCGGCTATCGCGACCTTGGCCCCACTGCGCATGACTGCGTTCCCCTCCCCAGGTGGACCCACGAGTCAAGCAGCGCCCCCTGCGTGTGTCGAGCCACTTCGGTCTTCTCTGTCACACGGAGAGGTGGGCGTCAGCCCTGGGGAACCGCGACGTACGCCTCCTGGGGCGTGATGGTCGGGGCGTACCGCGTCGCGGTGGGAGCGGTCGGGACGAGATCCCGGTGGATCACCTTGGACACGGCCTGAATGGTGGCCACGCCGTAGTTCATCGTGCTGTTGCCGTCGGTGAGCACGGTGATCGTGTAGTCGTGGCCGCCGCCCTTGAACGTGCCGATGCTGTGCACACGCCAGCCGCGCGTGGCGCGCTGCAGCCAGCCGTTCTTGACGTGCACGGCGACGGAGGAGGGTGCGCCGGCGGGGGTCCCCCACCTCTGCGAGGTGACGACCTGGCCCATGAGCTTCTGGATGTAGGCGCGGGAGTTGTCACTCAGGACGGTGTTCCCGGCGGTGATCAGTGAAAGCAGCCGCTGCTCGTCGGTGACGTTGATCCGGGTGAGCCCCCAGTAGCCGCCGGACCCCGGCACCGTCCGCGTCATGCCGGCGGCCGCCAGGAAGCCCTTCACCTTCGTGATGCCGAGCTGGTTCCACAGGGTGGTGGTGGCCGCGTTGTCGGACTTGGTGATCATGGCGGTGGCCAGGCCGGCCTCGCGCGAGGTCAGGTACCGGTTGGTCTTCTTGGCGTCCCAGAGGAGCGTGGCGAGGACGGTCACCTTCACGACGCTGGCCGAGTCGTACGCGGTCGTCGCGCGCAGGGTGCAGGTGGTGTTCGTGGTGCGGTCGCGCAGGCCGACGGCAACGGTACCGGCGCGCGTGGCGAGGGCGGCGGTGATGTCCCTCTGCAGCTTGGCGGCGAGCCCGGCCTTGCCGGACGTGCAGCTGACCTGCGGCGCGGCAGCGGCGGAAGCAGGTGCCGCACCCGCGACGATGGGCACGAGCATCCCGGCGGCAGCCACGGCCGGAAGCACGCGGGCACGCAGAGATATGCGGTGAGTCATGCGGGTCCCCCTGGAAGCGAAACGAACACACCTACGGCGCTCTCGCCTTGTACGACTCCTGAGCGTGCGGATGGTTGTACGAATCCGGTGAACCGGGTGTCGGGGCGCCCCCTGGGCCGAGCCACCGACGGTCGCCGGCGGCCCGGCCCAGGGGGGCCGCCCCCACAACGACCGAGAGGGCGCGACCGTCGGTCGCGCCCTCTCGTCGTCATTCCCCCGCTACACCCAGGTGTCGAGCCACATCCTGTTCCGCCATTGGTCCAGCGGAATGGGCGTGCCGGTGTAGATGGGCCAGAAATAGATGAAATTCCAGACGATGAGAAGGACGATGCAGCCCGCCGCCACCGCGCCGAATGTGCGGCGTCTTTCCGAGGAACCCGCGGGGCCGATGATCGCGCCCAGCATCATCGCCACCGCCAGACACAGGAACGGAACGAAGACCACCGCGTAGAAAAGGAAGATGGTGCGTTCCTGGTAGAGGAACCAGGGGACCCAGCCGGCCGCGATGCCGCAGGCGATCGCGCCCGCGCGCCAGTCGCGGCGGAAGGCCCAGCGCCAGAGGATGTACAGGATCGCGAAGCAGGCGGCCCACCAGAGGAGCGGGGTGCCTAGGGCCAGGACCTCTGCCGCGCACTTCTCCTTCGCGGTCGCCGGGCAGCCGGCGGTGCCGGGGGCGGGGGACTCGTAGAAGTAGGAGACCGGGCGGCCGAGGACGATCCAGGACCAGGGGTTCGACTCGTACGTGTGGGGCGAGGTCAGGCCCACGTGGAAGCTGTACACCTCGGACTCGTAGTGCCAGAGGCTGCGCAGCCACTGCGGCAGCCAGCCCCAGGTCCCGCTGCCGTCCAGCTTGTCCTGGTCGGCGGCCCAGTTCCGGAAGTAGCCCTTGTCGCTGACGATCCAGCCGGTCCAGGTCACCAGATAGGTGACGATCGCCACCGGGACCACCGACACGAACGCCGGGACCAGATCCTTCTTGATCACCGCGAGGTACGGGCGGACCGCGCCGGCCGTACGGCGACCGCCGACGTCCCACAGCACCGTCATCAGGCCGAAGCCCACCATGACGTACAGGCCGTTCCACTTGGTCGCCGCCGCCAGGCCCAGCATCACACCGGCCGCGATCCGCCACGGCCGCCACCCGAGCCGCAGCGACTCCGCGATCTCCGCGTCGGGGCGAAGCACGCCCTCCTCGTCCTCCGGGAGCGCGCCCGCGAGCCGTTTCCGGGTCCGGTCGCGGTCGAGGACCAGACAGGCGAAGGCCGCGAGCACGAAGAACATCAGCACCTGGTCGAGGAGCGCCGTGCGGCTCATCACGAAGTGCAGTCCGTCGACGGCGAGCAGCAGACCCGCCAGACAGCCCAGGAAGGTGGAACGGAACAGGCGCCGGCCGATCCGGCACAGCATCAGGACCGACAGCGTGCCGAGCAGCGCCACCATGAAGCGCCAGCCGAGCGGCTCGAAGCCGATCAGCTTCTCGCCGAGACCGATGACCCACTTGCCCATCGGGGGATGCACGACATAGCCGGGGTCGGTCGGCACGAGCACCGAGCCGGGGTCCCTGAGGACCGTCTTGTCGATGTCCTTCGGCCACGCCCCCTCGTACCCCTGGTTGATCAGGGCCCAGGAGTCCTTGGCGTAGTACGTCTCGTCGAATATCACCGCGTTCGGCTTGCCGAGGTTCCAGAACCTCAGCAGCCCCGCGACCGCCGTGACCAGGAGCGGACCGCCCCAGGCCATCAGCCGCCACAGCCGCTCGGCCCGGTCGGGGCCGATGCCGAGCAGCGACATCAGGCGCTTGGACGGGCGGACGTACGAGGGGACGAGCCGCTCGCGCAGCCCGATGGGCGCGGCGCTTCCGGCGGGCGGCGCATAGCCGAAACGCCGCAGCCGCTTCTGCCACGAAGAGGGCTCTGCCACGGGCTCTGCCATGGGGTGCTGGCCCTCCAGGGCCTCGGGTGCGGTACTGGTCACCGCGCCATCGTAGGGAACGCGCCTGTGCGCGTCGCCTCTCCGGGCTGGGAGGATGGGCCGTGTGACAGGAACGCTGGTACTCGCAGGGACCCCCATCGGTGACATCGCGGACGCTCCGCCCCGACTCGCCACCGAACTGGAGAACGCGGACATCGTGGCCGCCGAGGACACCCGGAGGCTGCGCGGACTGACCCGCGCCCTGGGCATCCACACGACGGGCAAGGTCGTCTCCTACTTCGAGGGCAACGAATCCGCCCGTACGCCGGAGCTGGTCGAGGCCCTGGTCGGCGGCGCCCGGGTGCTGCTCGTGACCGACGCGGGCATGCCGTCCGTCTCGGACCCGGGCTACCGGCTCGTCGCCGCCGCCGTCGAGCAGGACATCAAGGTGACGGCCGTCCCCGGCCCGTCCGCCGTCCTCACCGCGCTCGCCCTCTCCGGTCTGCCCGTGGACCGCTTCTGCTTCGAGGGCTTCCTGCCCAGGAAGGCGGGCGAGCGCCTCGGTCGGCTGCGCGAGGTCGCCGACGAGCGCCGCACCCTCGTCTACTTCGAGGCCCCGCACCGGCTCGACGACACCCTCGCCGCGATGGCCGAGGTCTTCGGCGCCGAGCGCCGGGCCGCCGTCTGCCGCGAGCTGACCAAGACGTACGAGGAGGTCAAGCGCGGCCCGCTGGCCGAGCTCGCGGCCTGGGCGGCCGAGGGCGTACGCGGCGAGATCACCGTCGTCGTCGAGGGCGCCCCGGAGACCGGACCCGCCGAACTCGACGCCGAGGAGCTGGTGCGCAGGGTGCGGGTGCGCGAGGAGGCGGGCGAGCGGCGCAAGGAGGCGATCGCCGCCGTCGCCGCCGACGCGGGGCTTCCCAAACGAGAGGTGTTCGATGCAGTCGTGGCGGCAAAGAATGCGGCTGGACCGGGCCCCGGAAACGGTAAAGGACTAATCTGAAAGGCAAAGCCGAACCCGGCGCCGGGACTCTTCGCAGGGCCCTTGGCAAGGGAAGAGCCAAAAGCCTTCCATGGTTCGACCCGCGCTGATGCGCTCCGGCCCGAAAAGGCGTCCACTGGATCAGTGGAGAGGAGCTGGCATGACCGAGATCACCGGCACCGGCATTTCCGTCGCTCATGAGGCGTACGCCTTCGCCTGCATGCGCTGTGGATACGGCTGGGAGCAGGCGTACGACATCGAGCACCACGTCGACGCCGCCGGCCACGAATTCGTCGTCTACAAGGCTGACGGGGAGCGGGTCCCGTCCCCGCTGTCCAGCCCCACCTGCATGAACTGCGGCGGCCACGTCGTCCGCATCATGCGCGCGGGGCAGGTGTCGTCGGTGCTCGACCTGATCGCCGCGACGGAGAAGCACCAGCAGGGGGCGCGGGCCACCAAGCCCGTCTCGATGGCCGGTCCCATCGGTCAGGAGCTGACCGAGGACGGCTCCGAGCAGCCCCCGGTGCCGCACCACTGGCACCTGTCCGACCTCCTGCACCCCTTCAGGCGCCGCCCGTAGCGCCGCCCACGGGGATCCACGGCCCCGAGACACCCCGCGCGCCCGCACTCGTGACCCTCGTACGATCGGGGTCATGAGTGCCAAGGACGCCCCGCCGCCGCTGCCCGAACCCCTCCTCGTGGAGGTCGCGGACTCGCACACCCACCTGGACCTCCAGTCCGGGACCGTCGAGGAGGCACTGGTCAAGGCCGCCGCCGTCGGAGTGACCACGGTCGTGCAGGTCGGCTGTGACGTGAAGGGCTCCCAGTGGGCCGCGGAGGCCGCCGCCGCCCACGAGCACGTGCACGCCGCCGTCGCCCTGCACCCCAACGAAGCCCCCCGCATCGTCCTCGGCGACCCCGACGGATGGTCCCGGCAGGGCGCCCGCGAGGGCGGCGGAGACGCGGCCCTCGACGACGCGCTCTCCGAGATCGACCGGCTCGCCGCCCTCCCGTACGTCCGCGGCGTGGGCGAGACCGGCCTCGACTTCTTCCGTACGGGCCCCGAGGGCATCGCCGCGCAGGAGCGTTCCTTCCGCGCCCACATCGAGATCGCCAAGCGGCACGGCAAGGCGCTCGTCATCCACGACCGCGAGGCCCACGCCGACGTGCTGCGCGTCCTGGACGAGGAGGGCGCCCCCGAGCGGACCGTCTTCCACTGCTACTCCGGCGACGCCGCCATGGCCGAGATCTGCGCCGCCAAGGGCTACTACATGTCCTTCGCCGGCAACGTCACCTTCAAGAACGCCCAGCACCTGCGCGACGCGCTCGCCGTCGCCCCGCTCGACCTCGTCCTCGTCGAGACCGACGCCCCCTTCCTCACCCCGGCGCCCTACCGGGGCCGCCCCAACGCCCCGTACCTGATCCCGGTCACCCTCCGGGCGATGGCGGAGGTCCGCGGGATCGGGGAGAACGAGCTGGCCGAGGCGATCGCCGTGAACACGGCCCGCGCTTTCGACTACTGAGACGGTTGGTTACTGAGACGGTGAACCGGTCGGGACAGGCGCCCCGCGATCCATAACGATTACGTGTAGTAGTCGCGTCGACCGTCAGGGTGACCGCCGCCGGGGCTAGTGTCCCGGCCTCGTGAGCACTTCCCAGGGCAGTCACCGCGCCGGACGGCGGGGCGCGGCCGTCCCCGTCCACGAACAGCCCACCCAGGTGGCGCCCCTCGTCGCCCCCGCCCCGGGCGCCGCGCCCGGCCTCGTCCCCGGGCAGGGCACCCGGGCCGGGTCCCGGCGCGCCGCCCGCCGCCGCAAGGCGTCCGGGCCCGCCGGGGAGGGGCTGCGCAGGCTCGTCCCGCAAGCCCTCGTCGTCGCCTTCCTCGCCGGCGGCACCAGCGCCTTCGTCGCCGACGACAAGGCCGTCCGGCTCTCCGTCGACGGTGTCCCGCGCACCCTCCACACCTTCGCCGACGACATCGACGAGCTGCTCGCCGACGAGGGCGTGGCCGTCGGTGACCACGACATCGTCGCCCCCGCCCCCGCGGAGGCCCTGGCCAGCGGCGACGAGATCGTCGTCCGGTACGGGCGGCCCGTCGCCCTCACCCTCGACGGGCAGCGCCGCCAGGTGTGGACGACCGCCCGGACCGTCGAGGGCGCGCTGCGTCAGCTCGGGGTCCGCGCGGAGGGCGCGTACCTGTCGGTCTCCCGCGGCGCCCCCATCTCCCGTCAGGGCCTCGCCCTCGACGTACGGACCGAGCGGACGGTGACCTTCCTCGCCGACGGGCGCGAGCGGACCGTCCGGACGAACGCCGCCACCGTCCGCGAGGCCCTCGCCGAGGCCGGGATCACGCTCTCCGCGCAGGACGCCACCTCCGTCACCCCCGGCTCCTTCCCGCGCGACGGCCAGACGGTGAACGTGCTGCGGATCACCGGCTCCCGGCAGGTGCGGGAGGAGGCCATCCCGTACGCCGTGGAGCGGACCCGCGACCCGGAACTGTTCACCGGCACCGAGGTCGTCGCACGGCAGGGCGCGGCCGGCGTCCGCCGTGTCACGTACAGCCTGCGCACGGTCAACGGCGTCAAGCAGAGACCTCGCCGGATCGGCGAGGAGATCGTCCGCGAACCCGTCAGCCGCCAGGTCCGGGTCGGCACGAAACCGATGCCCACCTCCGTCGTCGGCGCCGACGGCCTCGACTGGGGCGCGCTCGCCGCCTGCGAGTCCGGCGGCCGGCCGAACGCCGTCGACCCCTCGGGGACGTACGGCGGGCTCTACCAGTTCGACCCCGGCACCTGGCGCTCCCTCGGCGGCAGCGGCACCGCGCAGGACGCGCCCGCCGCCGAGCAGACGTTCCGGGCGAAGAAGCTGTACGTCCAGCGGGGGGCGAGCCCCTGGCCCCACTGCGGGCGGCGGCTGCACGGGTGAGACGGGGTGGGACGGGGTGAGTCGTAGGGATGCCCCACCGGTGGCCCGTAGGCTGTACCGGTGAGCACCACCACCGGCCCCGAAAGCCCCGACGCCCTCCTCGGCCCCGCCGACATCCGTGAACTGGCCGCCGCCCTCGGCGTGCGCCCCACGAAGCAGAAGGGCCAGAACTTCGTCATCGACGCCAACACCGTCCGGCGGATCGTCCGCACGGCCGGAGTGCGGCCCGACGACGTCGTCGTGGAGGTGGGGCCCGGACTCGGCTCCCTCACCCTGGCCCTCCTGGAGGCCGCGGACCGGGTGACGGCCGTCGAGATCGACGACGTGCTCGCCGCTGCGCTGCCCGCCACGATCGCCGCCCGCATGCCCGCGCGCGCCGACCGCTTCGCGCTCGTGCACTCCGACGCCATGCACGTCCAGGAGCTGCCGGGCCCGGCGCCGACCGCGCTCGTCGCCAACCTGCCGTACAACGTCGCCGTGCCGGTCCTGCTCCACATGCTGGAGCGGTTCCCGAGCATCGAGCGGACCCTCGTCATGGTCCAGGCCGAGGTCGCCGACCGGCTGGCCGCCAAGCCGGGCAACAAGGTGTACGGCGTGCCGTCGGTGAAGGCCAACTGGTACGCGGAGGTCAAGCGCGCCGGGTCCATCGGCCGCAACGTGTTCTGGCCCGCGCCGAACGTCGACTCCGGTCTGGTGTCCCTGGTCCGCCGCACCGAGCCGCTCGCGACCACCGCCACCCGGCAGGAGGTCTTCGCGGTCGTCGACGCGGCCTTCGCGCAGCGCCGCAAGACCCTGCGCGCGGCCCTCGCTACCTGGGCGGGTTCGCCCGCGGCGGCGGAGGAGGCCCTGGTGAAGGCCGGGATCTCGCCGCAGGCGCGCGGCGAGGCGCTGACGGTGGAGGAGTTCGCCCGGATCGCGGAGGCCAAGGCGTGACCGCCACGTCCACCGCCACGTCCACCGCTACGGGAAGCGTCACCGTCCGCGTCCCCGCCAAGGTCAACGTCCAGCTGGCGGTGGGCGCGGCCCGCCCCGACGGCTTCCACGACCTGGCCAACGTCTTCCTCGCGGTCTCCCTCCACGACGAGGTCACCGCGACCCCGGCCGACGGGCTGACCGTCACCTGCGAGGGCCCCGACGCCGACAAGGTGCCGCTCGACCGCACCAACCTGGCCGCGCGGGCCGCCGAGCTGCTCGCCGCCCGGCACGGCATCTCCCCGGACGTGCACCTGCACATCGCCAAGGACATCCCGGTCGCCGGCGGCATGGCCGGCGGCAGCGCGGACGGCGCGGGCGCCCTGCTCGCCTGCGACGCGCTGTGGGGTCTGGACTCCTCCCGCGAGGAACTCCTGGAGATCTGCGCGGAGCTCGGCAGCGACGTGCCCTTCAGCCTGGTCGGCGGGGCGGCGCTCGGCACCGGGCGCGGCGAGAAGCTGACGGAGCTGCCGGTCGGCGGCGGCTTCCACTGGGTGTTCGCCGTCGCCGACGGGGGGCTCTCGACCCCGGCGGTGTACGGCGAGTTCGACCGGCTCACCTCGGGCGTCGAGGTCCCCGAGCCGGCCGCCTCCCCGGTCCTCCTGGACGCCCTGCGCACCGGCGACACGTCCGCGCTCGCGGGCGCCCTCGCCAACGACCTCCAGGCGGCGGCGCTCTCCCTGCGCCCGTCGCTCGCCGAGACCCTGACGGCGGGCACGGAGGCGGGCGCGCTCGCGGCCCTGGTCTCCGGCTCGGGCCCGACGACGGCGTTCCTGGTGAAGGACGCGGAGGCCGCCGAGACGGTCGCCGCCGCCCTGATCGCCTCGGGAACCTGCCGCACGGCGCGCGTGGCGACGTCGCCGGCGCCGGGCGCCGCGGTCCTCTAGAGCCGGTTCCCGGAGTTCTGGAGCTTGTTCTTGGAGATCCGGGCCAGGAGCAGGTTCGGGTCCGGGTCCTGCGTGTTGAAGAAGGCCGCGCTGTTCACGTAGACGGTCTTGGCACGCACCGCGACCGAGGTCGGGTTGTCGAGCCCGTCCGTCCGGGTGAGCACGGTCTTGTGGGTGCCGTCGGGCCGTACGAGCTCCAGCTCGTCGACCTGGTTCAGCGCGGCGAGGACCGTGTCGCCGTGTCCGGTGAAGGCGAAGTCGTCGATGGACGTGAGGCCGGTCGACCGGGTCTCGATCGGGCCGGCCGCGTGGTCGGGACCGGACCCGTTCGGGATGCGCAGCAGGGTCGCGCGGGCCGTGTTGGACACCCAGACGGCATCGTGGTGGACCTTGAGGCCGTTGGCGCCGAACGCGATCTGCTCGGTGGGTTCGAGCGCGGCCCCGGTGGCCCAGGCCGTGGGCGTGCCGCCGGTCACCGGGAGGGACCACACCGTGCCGAGCCCCGAGTCGGCGGTGTAGAGGGTGCCGCACTCCTCGTCGAGGGCGAGCCCGTTGGGGAAGGCGTCCGCCGGGAAGAACCCGATCTGCTCCGGCTCGCCACCGCCGGGCGCGATGCGCCAGACGCCGGTCTGCTCCTTGCCGGTGACGTAGGTGACGTACAGGGTGCCGTCGTGGGCGCGGGCGATGCCCAGGACCACGGCCCCGCCGACCGGGGTCTGCGCGCCGGGCACCTCGGGCAGGGTGGCGAGGATCGTCGTGTCGCCCTCCTCGGTGACGCGGGCCACCTGACGGGCGAAGGCGAAGGTGATGTCGGCGGAGCCGTCGGGTTCGAGGGCGATGTTCTCCGCGTTCTGCCCGGCGGCGAAGTCGAAGTGGGCGACGACGCGGGGGTCGGACACGGTCGGGTCCCCGCCCGACGCGGGGCCCGCCGCGAGCACGGCGAGGGCGGCGGTGGCGGTGGCGACGGCGGCGAGGCGTGGGTGTCTCGTCATGGGTCTCTCCTTCGGGGGAGCTCGGGGGCGGTGGCCCGAGGAGAACTTGACGGGTCGCCGGTGGCGGGGTCCGGCAGCCATGGCCGAGGGGTCGCCCGCGTGGCCGACGGCATGGGGCCGGTTGGCACTGTGCCCGGGGGCCGGGAGGCCCGTACTCACCCCGTCCGAGGGCGGCGCGTGCCACCACGGGACCGTTCGCTCGAACTGGCCTGTGGGGGGGCGTCATATGAAGTGGACGGGCTTCTGGCACTGGTTCGCGCTCACTGGCCTCTTACTCGGGCCCATCGGCTGCTACCGGTCCGCCTCGCTCGCCTGGCTGGAGTGGCGCGACCGGCGTCCTCCGTCGGACCTGGGCTCCGGAGCCTGAACGTCCACCGGACGCGCCGCCGCGGCGCCCGGCGGACCACAGGGCCGTACTCACCCGGCAGTTGAGTACCCGCACCCTGTCGCCCGGCCGGGCCCCCGCGGGACCGTACGGACATGGGATTCAGCGCGCGTGAGCTCGCCGCCGCCACGCCGGCGAGCCGGGACCGGTACGTCGATCTGCTTCGGGTCGCCTCGCTCGGCGTCGTGGTGCTCGGACACTGGCTGATGGCGGCCGTCACCGGCGACGGGCAGGTCGGCAACCTGCTCGCCGTCGTGCCCGAACTCCAGGTGGTGACCTGGGTGTTCCAGGTGATGCCGGTGTTCTTCTTCGTCGGGGGCTTCTCGCACGCCCTCGCCCACCGCTCCCGCCCGCAGTACGCGGCCTTCCTGCGGGCCCGGCTCCAGCGGCTGCTGCGGCCGACGATGGTCTTCGTGGGTGTCTGGGGCGCCGCCGCGCTCGTGCTGCAGCTCTCGGGGGCGGACGGGGGGCTCACCGGGGTCGCCCTGCGGCTCGTCACGCAGCCGCTCTGGTTCATCGGGATCTATCTGGCGATGGTCGCCTTCACACCGCCGCTGCTGCGGCTGCACGAGCGGTGGGGGTGGGGCGCGTTCGCGGCGCTCGCGGGCGGCGCGGTCGCGGTGGACGTGCTGCGGTTCGCCGCGGACGTCCCGTTCGTCGAGTTCCTCAACTTCGCCTTCGTGTGGCTCGCGGTCCACCAGCTCGGCTTCCTGCGCGCCGACGGCATGATCCGCCGCCCGGCCCTGCTGGCCGGCGCGGGCCTGGTCGGTGCGACGGCGCTGGTCGCCCTGGGGCCGTATCCGCTGTCGATGGTGGGGATGCCCGGCGAGAAGGTCTCCAACATGGCCCCGCCGACGCTCGCCCTGCTCTGCCACGGACTCTGGCTGGTCGGCGCGGTCGAGCTGCTCAGGGGCCCGGGGGCGCGGCTCGTCGCCCGCGCCGGGGTGTGGCGCGCGGTGGTCGCCGCCAACGGGATCGCGATGACGGCGTTCCTCTGGCACCTGACGGCGATGCTCGGGGTGTACGGGGCGATGCTCGGGCTCGGTGCGGAGCTGCCGGCCCCGGCGTCGGCCGCCTGGTGGGCGCAGGTCCCACTGCGGTTCGCCGCGGCCGGTCTGCTGACGGCACTGCTGGTCGCGGTGTTCCGCCGCTTCGAGGCGCCGGTGCCGGCGGCCCCGTCGACCGGGAGGGGCGGTCCCGGCGCAGCCCTCGGGATCACGCTGGCGCTCTTCGGCGTCCTCGGTCTCTCCCTGACGGGCTTCGTCGGGCTGCTCGACGGTCACGCGGCGACCCTGATCGCCGTCCCGGTCACGGCGCCCGAGGCCGTCGGTCTCGCGCTGGCGGGGTGGCTGCTGGTGGAGCGGGCGGGGCGGATCAGATCGCGATGACGGTCGCCCGGCCTCCGCAGAGGGTGAGGAGATCCTCCGGGGCGGACGTGAGTACGGTGACCGGCCCCGGGGCCGAGAGGGCCGTCGCGGCGACCATCGCGTCGATGGCGTACTTGTGGCCGTGCAGCCCGGCTTCGCCGAGCAGGGCCGCCGCGTGGCGCGCGATGGCGGCGGTCACGGGTTCGACGACGATGCGGGACAGGGTCCATTCCAGCGCGGCCCGGTTGATGCGGGGGTGCATCACCTCCACCAGCGTGGCCGCGCTCGTCACGACCCGCAGGTCGTCGGCGCGGGCGAGAGCGAGCCAGCCCGTGACCTCGCGGTCACGCAGGACGGCCCTGGCGAGTCCCTCGCTGTCGAGCACCAGGGTGCCGCCGGGTGCGGCTTCGGCGCGGGGCGGCGTCACGCCGCACTCGACCGGCCGGGTGCCGTCCCGCTCTGTGCCTCGCGTGCCTGCCGCAGCTGCTCGCGCCGTGCCTGGACCTCCTCGTCCGTGACGGGCCCGTGCTCGGCCTCGGCGACGGCGATGAGCTCGTTGAGGTCGTCCCGTTCCATCTGACGGGCGACGGCGGCGGCGACGTAGGCCGAGAGCCCGGAGGGGCCTCCGCGCGCGCGTGCCGCTTCCGCGAGGTCCCGGGGCATGCTGATCGAGTACTTCTGGGTGGGCTCGCTCATGCTCCTCATGCTACCGCTGATGCCACCCGTCGGGCGGGAAGGGCCCGGCGACGTACCCTGGGACGTCGATCGATCCCCCGTACAGGAGTCAACGTGGCCGTCAACCTGGTCAATGTCGAGGCAGTCAGCAAGGTGTACGGCACCCGTGCACTGCTCGACGGCGTCTCGCTCGGCGTCTCCGAGGGGGACCGGATCGGGGTCGTGGGCCGCAACGGCGACGGCAAGACCACCCTCATCCGGATGCTCGCCAAGCTGGAGGAGGCCGACACCGGCCGCGTCACCCACAGCGGCGGGCTGCGCCTCGGCGTGCTCACCCAGCACGACTCGCTGGACCCGAAGGCCACCATCCGGCACGAGGTCATCGGCGTCATGGCCGACCACGAGTGGGCCGGCAGCGCCAAGATCCGCGACGTGCTCACCGGGCTCTTCGGCGGGCTCGACCTGCCCGGCTTCGAGAACGGCCTCGACACCGTCATCGGCCCGCTCTCCGGTGGCGAGCGCCGCCGGATCGCGCTCGCCAAGCTCCTCATCGACGACCAGGACCTGCTCGTCCTCGACGAGCCCACCAACCACCTCGACGTCGAGGGCATCGCCTGGCTCGCCAAGCACCTCCAGGAGCGCCGCTCCGCGCTCGTCTGCGTCACCCACGACCGCTGGTTCCTCGACCAGGTCTGCACCCGCATGTGGGACGTGCAGCGCGGTGACGTCCACGAGTACGAGGGCGGCTACTCCGACTACGTCTTCGCCCGTGCCGAGCGCGAACGCATCGCCGCCACGGAGGAGACCAAGCGGCAGAACCTGATGCGCAAGGAGCTGGCCTGGCTGCGGCGCGGCGCCCCCGCCCGTACCTCCAAGCCCCGCTACCGCATCGAGGCCGCCAACGAGCTGATCGCCGACGTGCCGCCGCCGCGCGACACCTCCGAGCTGATGAAGTTCGCCAACGCCCGGCTCGGCAAGACCGTCTTCGACCTGGAGGACGTGACCGTCACCGCCGGTCCCAAGACCCTTCTCCAGCACCTCACCTGGCAGCTCGGCCCCGGCGACCGCATCGGCCTCGTCGGCGTCAACGGCGCGGGCAAGACCTCACTCCTGCGCGCGCTCGCGGACGCGGCCGCCACCCAGGGCGAGACGCAGCCCGCCGCCGGCAGCGTCACCGTCGGCAAGACCGTCCGGCTCGCCTACCTCTCCCAGGACGTCACCGAACTCCCCGCCACCCTGCGGGTCCTGGAGGCCGTCCAGCAGATCCGCGACCGGGTCGACCTCGGCAAGGGCCGCGAGATGACGGCCGGACAGCTCTGCGAGCAGTTCGGCTTCACCAAGGAGAAGCAGTGGACGCCGGTCGGCGACCTCTCCGGCGGTGAGCGCCGCCGTCTCCAGCTGCTCCGACTGCTGATGGACGAGCCGAACGTCCTCTTCCTCGACGAGCCCACCAACGACCTCGACATCGAGACCCTGACCCAGCTGGAGGACCTCCTCGACGGCTGGCCGGGCTCCATGGTCGTCATCTCCCACGACCGGTTCTTCATCGAGCGCACCACCGACCGGACGCTCGCGCTGCTCGGCGACCAGACGCTTCGGATGCTGCCGCGCGGCATCGACGAGTACCTGGAGCGCCGCCGCAAGATGATCGAGGCGTCCGTCCCGACGCCCGCCGCCGCGCCCGCGCAGACCAAGCCCGGCGTCTCCGCCGCGGACTCCCGCGCCGCCAAGAAGGAGCTGCAGAAGGTCGAGCGACAGCTCGACAAGGTCTCCCAGAAGGAGGCCAAGCTGCACGCGCAGATCGCCGACAACGCCACCGATTTCGAGAAGGTCGCGAAGCTCGACGCGGAGCTCCGGGAACTCGTGGGTGAACGCGAGGAATTGGAGATGCGCTGGCTCGAACTGGCCGAGGACGCATAACGAGGGCATCACAGGCCGGTCCTCCCTTGGGTACAAGGGGTGGACCGGTCGCTTTTGCGCCAGTGCGTGAGTGGTAGAAAGAAAACCCGCTCACGTCAAGGGGGAACTGCTGATGACCCAGCCGCCCAGCAACCAGCCGCCGGGGGGCTTCGGAGCTCCCCAGGATCCGAACCAGGGCCCGCACCAGGGCACGCCGCCCGTGCCGCCTGTCCCGCCGCAGGCACCGCAGACCCCGCCGCCGCCCGCCGGCCCGCCGCCGACCGCGCCGCCGGCCGCGCCCGGACCGTACGGACAGCAGCCGCAGCCCGGTTACGGATACCCGCAGCAGGGCCAGCCCGGCCAGCCCGGTTACGGCCAGCAGGGCCAGCCCGGCGCCCCCGGCCAGCCCGGCCCGTACGGTCAGCAGCCTCCGCAGCAGCCGTACGGCTACCCGCAGCAGGGCCAGCAGCCCGGCTACGGCCAGCAGCAGCCGGGCCCGTACGGCCAGCAGCAGAACCCCTACGGCGGGTACCCCACCCAGCCGATGTACCAGGGCGCCCCCACCCCGCCGCCCTCCGGCGGCGGCCTCAAGGGCCGTACCGGTCTCGTCGCCGCCGTGGCCGCCGGTGCCGTCCTGGTGGCCGCCGTCACCACCTGGGCCGTCGTCGGCGGTGGTGACGACGAGAAGCCGATCGCCGGGCCGACCACCACCGCCACCTCCTCCGCCGCCCCCAAGCCCACCGAGTCGGTGGACAAGGGCGACGGAACGGGTGACGGAGACAAGGGCGACGACGACCTCAACGCCGGCCGTGAGGCCGGCGAGGCCAAGGTCAACTGGCTGCTCCAGAACGACGTCGACCTGCCCCGCAACGGCGCCGACGTCTACGGCCCGTGGATCGTCGGCGACACCGTCGTCAAGGCCATGTACAAGGGCATTTCCGGCTACAACCTGAGCGACGGCGCCCCGAAGTGGCACGTGGACGTGCCGTTCGAACTGTGCGCCGCGCCCGCGGACCCCTCGCCGAGCGGCGTCATGGTCTTCGCCTACGCCGAGAGCGCCAAGGACGGCGCCAAGTGCACCTCGCTCCAGCAGATCGACCTGAAGACCGGTAAGACGGGCTGGAAGAAGGCCGTACCGAAGCCCACGGGCCTGTTCGCCTTCTCGGACAACACCCTGTCCATCAGCGGCAACACGGTGACCGTCTCCGGCTCCAGCAGCGCCTACGGCTTCTCGCTGGCCGACGGCAAGCAGCTCTTCACCGGCGCGACCACCGGCTGCAAGCCCTTCGCGTACGCCGGCGGCAGCAAGCTGATCGCCGCCGTCAACTGCCCTTCGGGCAGCACCACCAAGAAGATCCAGGGCGTCAGCCAGGTCGACCCGAACACGGGCAAGGCCAAGTGGACCTTCAAGCTGGAGGCCGACTGGGAGGTGGACCGGGTCTACTCGATCGACCCGCTGGTCGTCTCCGCCACCCAGCGCGAGCAGAAGAAGTGGACCATCTTCGCGCTCAACGCCAACGGTTCGCTCCGCTCGCAGATCCAGGGCGGCAAGGACAAGTTCGCCCCCTCGTGCGGCGGCGGCTTCGTGGTCTTCGGCAAGAACCTGCAGGGCTGCACGGGAGTCGCGGCCGACGCGAACACCTTCTACATGGCCACCGAGACCTCGTACGGCACCCCCAACGAGGTCGTCGCCTTCGATCTGAAGAACGGCAAGGCCAAGTGGCGCTCCAAGGCGCCCGGTGAGCAGTCCATGCTCCCGCTCCGCATGGAGGGCGGCCAGGTCCTGGTGTACGTGGACCCGTCGTACGACAAGGGCGGCGCCGTCGCGACGATCGCCCCGACCGGCGGTGCGCCGAAGATCGTGCTCCAGCACCCGGCGTCGACGGCCCAGGTCGAGAACAACTTCTACAGCCCGGGCTACGCGTACGGCGCCGGCACCTTCGTCGTGGCGGCCGGGCGCGTCTCCGCGTCGAACGACAAGGAAGAAAAGCTGGTCAAGACGATGATGGCCTTCAGCAAGTGAGGTACACGGACCGATGACGCAGCCACCCCCTCCACCGAACCAGCCCCCGGACCCGCAGGGCGGCTTCGGCGCGCCGACGCCGCCCCCGGCGCAGCAGCCGGAGCCCGGCTACGGCTACCCGCAGCCGCAGCAGCCGGACCAGGGGTACGGGTACCCGCAGCAGGCACCGGACCAGGGTTACGGCTATCCGCAGCAGCCCCCGGCGACGCCGCCGCAGCAGCCGTACGGCCAGCCGCAGCAGCCGGACCAGGGCTACGGCTACCCGGCGCAGCCGCCCACGCAGCCGCAGCAGCCCTACGGGGCCGCCGGGTACCAGCAGCCGGCCCAGCCCCCGTACGGCTATCCGCCTCAGCCGCAGCAGCCCTACGGCGGTTACCAGCAGCCCGCCACGGCCGCGGTCCCGGCCGCGGCGCCGGGCGGCAGGAAGCTGTCGGCACAGCTCCAGATCGTCATCGCGGCGGTCGTCGCCGTCGTCCTGATCGTCGGAGTCGGCATCTGGTACGCCAACTCCGGTGACGGCGGGGGCAAGGACGACGAGGCCAAGGGCACGGCCGGTACCTCGCAGGGCTCGACCGGCGACGGTGGTTCCGGTGACACCAAGGGCATCGGTGGCGGCGGCAAGGAGAAGGCGCCGGCGAACACCAAGGCGAGGAAGGCCTTCCAGCTGGAGCCGCCGGTGGTCCCGGACATCACCGATGTCACCGGTTCCTGGCTCACCGACAAGGCGTACGTGAAGACGGGCGTCAACTCGGTCGTCGCCTACGACCGCGACAAGGGCACCGTCCTGTGGACGCTGCCCCTGACCGGTCAGGTCTGCGGCAGCTCGCGTCATCTGACCGAGGACAACAAGCTGGCGATCCTCTTCGAGGCCAAGAAGCGGGTCGCGCCGCGCTACTACCAGCAGTGCACCGAGGTCGGCCTGGTCGACCTGAACACGGGCAAGCTGCTGTGGTCCACCTCGGTCACCGGCGGCACCGGCGGGGACGAGAAGGTCCGGTTCGGCGAGGTCACTGTCAGCGGGAAGACGGTCGCGGCCGGCGGCAGCGACGGCGGCGCCGCCTTCGACGTCGCCAACGGCAACCCGCGTTGGAAGCCGCAGGCCAACGACCAGAACTGCTTCGACCTGGGGTACGGCGGCGGCGCGGGTCTCGTCGCGGTCCGCAAGTGCGGCCCGTACGAGACCCAGTACGTGATGATCCAGAACCTCGACCCGGTGACGGGCGCCCCGGTCTCGCAGTTCAAGATGCCGACCGGTGTGAAGTACGCGTCGATCGTCTCCACCAAGCCGCTGGTCGTCGCGGCCGACGTCGGCGAGAGCGCCGGCGACGGCAGCGGCATCTCGGACTTCTTCTCCCTCGACGAGAAGACCGGGAAGCTGAAGGTGAAGATCACGGCGGACGCCGAACAGTACGGGGCCCGCTGCCGCGCGACCAAGGTCGAGGCCTGCACGCAGGCGCTCGTCGGCAACGGCCGGCTGTACGTGCCGACCGAGGATCACGAGGGCTCCACCGGCGAGTTCGGCGACGAGACGAACGAGCTGATCGCCTTCGACCTGGCGACCGGCAGGACGGCGCCGGAGAAGGCGGACGCGGGCGACAAGTACACCCTGGTCCCGCTCCGCATGGACGGCGGCAACATCATCGCGTACAAGGAGCCGCCCTACGACAAGGGCGGGCAGATCGTCTCGGTCGACGGCGGCACGATGAAGGAGACGCTCCTCCTGGAGAACCCGTCGAACTCCACCAACCGGAACCTGGAGAAGGCCTTCTCCCCGGACTACTCGGAGATCCTGTACGGCGACGGGCGGCTGTTCATGTCCGACATGATGCTCTCCAAGCCGCGGGCGTCGGCTTCGCCGACCGACAAGGAGTATCTGGCGGTGTCGTTCAGCAACCGCTGAACTCCTTGACATCGCACGGATGTTCGTGAGGTTCGCGCGGCCCGGCGCGTCGGTTCACCCCGACGCGCCGGGCCGTTTGCGCACGGTGCCGGTGGGTGAGGAATTCGAGGTCGAGCGGGTGGCCGGCGGACGGCGGCCCGGAGGATGGGGGATGACCGGGATGGGCGTACGGCTCGTGGTGGTGGACGACCACCGCCTGCTCGCGGAGGCGCTCGCCTCGGCACTGAAGCTGCGCGGGCACCGGGTGCTCGCGGCGGCCGCGCCGGTGGCCGGGGCGGCGGAGCTGGTGGTGAGCCGGGCGCCGGAGGTCTGTCTCCTGGGCACGGCGGCCCCGGCCGAGCCGGGGGCCTTCGACGTGGTCGTACGGATCAAGCGGGAGCGGCCGCAGGTGGCGGTGGTCGTCCTCGGGCCGGTGCCCTCGCCGCGCGGTATCGCGGCGGCCTTCGCGGCCGGGGCCTCGGGATACGTCCGGCACGACGAGCGCATCGAGGGCGTCGAGCGCGCCCTGGTGAAGGCCAGGGCGGGAGAGTCGGCGGTGGCCCCGCAGCTGCTCCAGTCGGCCTTCGCGGAGCTGCTCCACCCCTCGGTGCAGCCGGACGACGAGGGCCAGCGGCTGCTGCGGCTCCTGACCCAGCGGGAGGTGGAGGTCCTCGTCCGGGTCGCGGAGGGGGAGGACACCCGGCTGATCGCGGAGGGCATGAGGATCGCGCCGAGCACCGCCCGGACACATGTGCAGCGGGTCCTGATGAAGCTGGGGGTGGGGTCGCGCCTTGAGGCGGCGGCCCTCGCGGCCCGCACGGGGCTGCTCGACCGCGCGCTGCCGGGGCCGCGGCGATCCTCCTGATCGCTTCCCCTCCGACCTGAGAAATCTCCCCGTCCGGCCCCTCCTGGAGGTGGGGCCGGGCTTCGGCGTTGACGGTGATGTTCGAATGTGATTCCTTGTGCGTGGTTATGTTTGATCCCGCCGGAGGGCACCCCGTGAAGAAGACCGTCACCACGCTCGCCGACGGGCGCGAGCTGATCTACTACGACACGCGTGACGACGCCGTCCGCACCGCCGTCGACACCCGCCCGCTCGACCCCGTCGCCTCGGCCACCGAGCTCCGGTACGACGAGCTCCTCGGGGACTCCGTCGCCGTCGCCTCGCACCGCCAGGGCCGGACGTACCACCCGCCCGTGGGCGAGTGCCCGCTCTGCCCGTCCGCCGACGGACGGCAGAGCGAGATCCCGGCCCCCGACTACGAGGTCGCCGTCTTCGAGAACCGCTTCCCCACCCTCGCCGGGGAGTCGGGCCGCTGCGAGGTCGTCTGCTTCACCGCCGACCACGAGGCCTCCTTCGCCGACCTCACCCCCGAGCGCGCCGCGCTGGTGCTCGACGCCTGGATCGACCGGACCACCGAACTCGCCGAGCGGCCCGGCGTCGAGCAGGTGTACTGCTTCGAGAACCGCGGCGCGGAGATCGGCGTCACCCTCGCCCACCCGCACGGGCAGATCTACGCCTACCCGTCCGCCACGCCCCGGACCGCCCTCATGCAGCGCCACGCGGCCGAGCACCGGGCCCGCACCGGCGGCAACCTCTTCGACGACGTCCTCGCCCGGGAACGCGCCGACGCCGAGCGGATCGTCCTGGAGACCGAGCACTGGATCGCCTTCGTGCCGTACGCCGCCCACTGGCCGTACGAGGTCCACCTCTACCCGACCCGCCGGGTGCCCGACCTGCGCGCGCTCGACGAGGCGGCCCGCACAGAGTTCCCACAGATCTATCTGGAACTCTTGAGGCGCTTCGACCGGATCTTCGGACCGGGGGAGCCGCCCACGCCGTACATCTCCGCCTGGCACCAGGCGCCGTTCACCGGCGAGGACCGCGAGGAGTTCGGGCTCCACCTGGAACTCTTCACCGTCCGTCGGACGTCCGGCAGGCTCAAGTACCTCGCGGGCACCGAGTCCGGCATGAGCGCGTTCAGCAACGACGTACCGCCGGAGACGGCGGCCCGGCGACTCCGAGAGGTGGCAAGCAAGTGACCGAGGCCGTGAAGAAGTACCTGGTGACCGGCGGGGCCGGATACGTGGGCAGCGTCGTCGCCGCCCACCTCCTGGAGCGGGGCCACCGGGTCACCGTCCTCGACGACCTCTCCACCGGCTTCGCCGAAGCCGTCCCGGCGGGCGCCGAGTTCATCGAGGGCCGCGTCCAGGACGCCGCGAAGTGGCTCGACGACTCCTACGACGGCGTCCTGCACTTCGCCGCCTTCTCCCAGGTCGGCGAGTCCGTCGCCGATCCCGGGAAGTACTGGGAGAACAACGTCGGCGGCACCATGGCCCTGCTCGCCGCCCTGCGTTCCGCCGGGGTCCGCAAGCTGGTCTTCTCCTCCACCGCCGCCACCTACGGCGAGCCGGAGACGGTGCCGATCACCGAGACCGCGCCGACCGCCCCCACCAGCCCGTACGGGGCGAGCAAGCTCGCCGTCGACCACATGATCGGCGGGGAGTGCACCGCCCACGGCCTGGCCGCCGTCTCGCTGCGCTACTTCAACGTGGCGGGGGCGTACGGCTCCCTCGGCGAGCGGCACGAGCCCGAGTCGCACCTGATCCCGCTCGTCCTCCAGGTCGCCCTCGGCCGGCGCGAGGCGATCTCCGTGTACGGCGAGGACTACCCGACCCCCGACGGCACCTGCGTCCGCGACTACATCCACGTCGCCGACCTCGCCGAGGCCCACCTCCTCGCGCTCGACGCCATGACCGCGGACACCGTGCCGGCCGGCGAGCACCTGATCTGCAACCTGGGCAACGGCAACGGCTTCTCCGTCCGCGAGGTCGTCGAGACCGTACGGAAGGTCACCGGGCACCCGATCCCGGAGATCACCGCCCCCCGCCGGGCCGGCGACCCCGCCGTCCTCGTCGCCTCCGCCGGGGCCGCCCGCGAACGGCTCGGCTGGACGCCGTCCCGCCCCGACCTCGCGGACGTCGTCGCCGACGCCTGGGCCTTCGCCCGGCAGCAGCACGAGGGGGGACTCGCATGAGCGTCGCCGCCGACTTCGAGGCGCTGTACGGCGCCGCCCCCGACGGTGTCTGGGCCGCCCCCGGGCGGGTCAACCTCATCGGGGAGTACACCGACTTCAACGACGGCTTCGTGCTGCCGCTCGCCCTGCCGCACACCACCGTCGCCGCCGTGTCCCGCCGCGACGACGGGGTGCTGCGCCTGCACTCCGCCGACATCGACGGCGGCATCGTCCAGCTGGCGGTCGACTCCCTCGAACCGCTCTCCGGCGGCGGCTGGGCGGCCTACCCGGCCGGTGTCGTCTGGGCGCTGCGGGAGGCCGGACACCCGGTGGCGGGCGCGGACGTCCACCTCACCTCGACCGTGCCGACCGGCGCGGGGCTCTCCTCCTCGGCGGCCCTGGAGGTCGTCACCGCGCTCGCCCTGAACGACCTGTTCGGCCTCGGGCTCTCCCGGCCCGAACTCGCCGAGCTCGCCCAGCGCGCCGAGAACGCCTTCGTCGGCGTCCCCTGCGGCGTGATGGACCAGATGGCCTCCGCCTGCGCCGAGGAGGGCCACGCCCTCCATCTCGACACCCGGGACCTCTCGTACCGTCAGGTCCCCTTCGACCTGGCCCGGGAGGGGCTGCGGCTGCTCGTCGTCGACACCCGGGTGAAGCACGCGCTCGGGGACGGCGCGTACGCCGAGCGGCGCGCCGGGTGCGAAGCCGGTGCGCGGGCGCTCGGCGCCCGGGCCCTGCGCGACGTGAGTGCCGCGCATCTATCCGAATCCCTCGCACTCCTGGGCGACGAGACGATTCTGCGCTATGTGCGGCACGTCGTCACCGACAACGCCCGTGTGGAGCGGACGATCGCGCTGCTCGACGCCGGGGACACCCGGGCCGTCGGTCCCGTCCTCACCGAGGGGCACGCCTCCCTCCGGGACGATCTGCGGGTCTCCTGCCCCGAGCTGGACCTCGTCGTCGAGGCGGCGAACGCCGCCGGGGCGCTCGGCGCCCGGATGACCGGCGGCGGCTTCGGCGGATCGGCCCTGGTCCTGGTCGACACCGACCGGGCGGACGCGGTCGCCGCCGCCGTCGAGAAGGCCTTCGCCGGGGCCGGATACGCGGCCCCCGGCATCTTCCCGGCCATCCCCTCGGCAGGCGCCCGCCGGCTCTGACCCCCGAGGACACCCCGTACGGAGCCTCCGACACCCCCCGTACGCCCGTACGACTTCGGACAGTTCCGTGAATCGGCCCCCACCGCGACGCCCCGCCCCTACTCTGAGGGGCAGCGCCGGTGGGGGCCGGTGCTGTTCAGGGGGCGAGACCCGGTCGGGTACGGCGCCGGAAGCGGGGTAACAGTCAACGCACGGCGGCGGCCGCGCGTATGACGGACCCGCCTCCGGCGCCGTGCCCGCGTCGGTTCCGTTCCTCGACACTTGGGGGTGCCCGTGGCACGTATCCGTGTCCTCGTGGTGGACGACCACCGCGTCTTCGCCGAATCGCTGGCCGCCGCACTCGCGGCCGAGCCCGATGTCGACGTCGCCGCCGCGGGAAGCGGCCCGGCCGCCCTGCGCTGCCTGGAGCGCGGCGCCTCGGAGGGCCGCAGGTTCGACGTGCTGCTCGTCGACGCCGAGCTCGGCGCCGGGCCCGCGGGGGCCGTGGCCCGTGCGGTGCCGGACGACGCGGAGGGCGCCGTCGACGGGATCTCCCTGGTCGCGGGGGTGCGCGCGGTCCAGCCCGCGGTCCGCACCGTCGTCCTCGCGGAGAGGGACGACCCGCAGCGGGCCGCCCTCGCGCTGCAGGCCGGGGCGTCCGGCTGGGTGGCGAAGGACTGCTCGCTCCAGCGGCTCCTCGCGGTGGTCCGGGGGGTGCTGCGGGACGAGACGCATCTGCCGCCGGCGCTGCTCACGGGTGTCCTGCGGGAGTTGACGGCGGCCCGCAAGCATCGGACGGACAGCGAGCGGCTGGTGGAGTCGCTGACCCCGCGCGAGCGGGAGGTGCTGCGCTGCATGGTCGCGGGCCTGGGCCGCAAGGCGGTCGCCGAGCGCCTCTTCCTGTCCCCGCACACCGTCCGTACGCACATGCAGAACGTGCTGGGGAAGCTGGGCGTGCACTCGACCCTGGCGGCGGTGGCCCTGGCCAGGCGGGCGGGGGTGGGGCCGGCCCAGCTGGGCGAGGCGCCGCTGTCCGGGCTCTCGGGGGCCGGACTATCCGGGGACGTTGTCGAACGGGGCGGTCAGCTGGCGTAGCAGCCCGGCCAGTTCGCCGCGCTGGGTCCGGGAGAGCTGGGCCAGGATGGCGCGCTCCTGGGCGAGCAGTCCGGCGAGCGCCTCGTCGGCGCGGTCGCGGCCCTCGGGGGTGAGCCGGACCAGGACGCCGCGCCGGTCGCTGGGGTCGGGGAGCCGCTCGACGAGGCCCTTCTTGGTGAGCCGGTCGATGCGGTTGGTCATGGTGCCGGAGGTGACCAGGGTCTGGGTCAGGAGCTGGCCGGGGGAGAGCTGGTAGGGCGCTCCGGCGCGGCGCAGGGAAGTGAGGACGTCGAACTCCCAGGGCTCCAGCTGGTGCTCCGAGAAGGCGAGCCGACGGGCGCGGTCGAGGTGCCGGGCGAGCCGTGAGACGCGGCTGAGCACCTCGAGCGGTTCCACGTCGAGGTCGGGGCGCTCGCGGCGCCATGCTGCGACCAGTCGGTCGACCTCGTCCTCCATGTCGATCAGTGTAGAGGGTCTGTTGACATAAAGTCTCTTGGGGTCGAGTTTCTCCATGTCAAGTATCTTGGAATCAAGATATATTTCCCTGGACTATGGGGAAGGGACCCGGCCGGAACTCCGTTCCGCTTCGGCAACTCGTTCCAGCAAGGGGGCTTCGAACATGCATTCCGTGGAATCCGCCGCACCAACCGCACCGACATGGGATCCGCAGCAGTACCTCCGGCACTCCGGGCACCGCACCCGGCCCTTCCTCGACCTGCTCACCCGAATACCGCACCTGCCCGCCCAGGACCGGCCCGCCCGCATCGCCGATCTCGGCTGCGGACCCGGCAACGTGACGGTCCTCCTCGCCGACCGCTGGGCCGACGCCCACATCACCGGCTTCGACCTCTCGCCCGACATGCTGGAACAGGCGGAGAAGGACTGGTCCGGCACCACCCGGGGCGGCGGCTGGATCGACTTCCGGCCCGCCGACGCCGCCCACTGGACCCCCGCCGAGCCCTACGACCTGATCGTCTCCAACGCGGCCCTCCAATGGGTGCCCAACCACCCCGAGTCCTTCGCCGGCTGGATCGACGGACTCCGCCCCGGGGGCACCCTCGCCTTCCAGGTCCCCGGCAACTTCACCTCGCCCAGCCACGCCCTGCTCGGCGAACTCTGCGACACCCCCGAGTGGCGCCACCGCCTCGGCGACCAGGGCCGCCGCTTCGTCCACATCCTCGACGCCTCCGACTACCTCACCCGCCTCACCGACCTGGGTTGCGAGACGGATGTCTGGGAGACCACGTACTGCCAGCTGCTCCAGGGCGAGGACCCCGTGCTCGACTGGGTCAAGGGCACGGCCCTGCGGCCCGTCCTCACCACCCTGGGCGACGACCAGGAGGCGATCGACGCCTTCCTCGGCCAGTACCGCGACCTCCTGCGCGACGCCTACCCCCAAGGTCCGCACGGCACGGTGTTCCCGTTCCGCCGGATCTTCGCGGTCGCCCGCAAGCCGTCCTGACAGGCGCGCCAGGACACGGGGACGCCCCGCACCGGAACTCCGGTGCGGGGCGTCCGCGGGTACGGGTGCGGCGACAGTGCTACGACATGGCGTTGTAGATCTGGAAGCCGGAGCCGGTCTTGGTCCGGGTGCCGAACTTGCCCGGGGCCGTGTTCAGGTAGTTGTAGAGGTCGCCCGACGAGGTGACACCCAGCAGGTCGGCCTTGCCGTCGGCGTTCAGGTCGCCCGGCGTGACCAGCTTGGTGTACGTGTTCCAGCCGCCGCCGATGCTCAGCCGCGCACCGAACGGCGTGGCCGCGTTACCCGTGCCCGGGTACACGTACAGGTCGCCGCCCGAGGTGCGGGCCACGACGTCCGCGCGGCCGTCGCCGGTGTAGTCGCCCGCGCCGAGGATCTTGTTGAAGGCGCCCCAGCCGCCGCCGACCTTGATGCGCGACGCGAAGCCCGTGCTCTGACCGTTGCCCTTGTACAGGTACAGGTTGCCGGAGCGGTCGCGGGCCAGCAGGTCGCCCTTGCCGTCGCCGGTCAGGTCACCGGGGCCTGCCAGGGCGTTGTAGACGCCCCAGCCCGAGCCGATGTAGGTGCCGTCGATGTAGAGGCCGTTGTCGAAGAGCTGCGCGATGTCGGACTCGCCGTCCGGGTCCAGCGAGGCCAGGTGCGTGAAGTCCGCGCCCTGCCAGCCGCTCGTGGGGCCGAACTGGGTGCGCGTGCTGAGCAGACCGTTGGTCCGGGCGCCGTACAGGAACATCGTGCCGGACGCGTCCCGCGCCAGGACGACTTCCTTGGTGGCGGCGACCGGGCTGTTGCTCGCCCCGCCGAACTGCGGGACGAAGTGCCAGTAGCCCGCGTCGCCGGACTGCGTGCGGGGCGCGAGGGTGCCGTCGCCCTTGCCGCTGTAGTACCAGAAGGTGCCCTTGGTGTCGCGGGCCAGCATCTCGCCCGCGCCGTCGCCGTTGTCGTCGCCGACGGGAATGATCTGGTTGTAGGCGCCCCAGCCGGAGCCGACCTTCACCCGGCCCGCGAACGGCCCGCTCTTGTCGCCGCTGCCGGCGTAGAACCACAGGGTGCCGGTGGTGTCGCGGGCGTACAGGTCGGCCCAGCCGTCGCCGTTGTTGTCGCCGTAGCCCACGATCTGGTCGTAGGCGTTCCAGCCGGGGCCGAGCTTCACCCGCGCCGAGAACGGCGCGGTGCGGTTGCCGGTGGCGTAGTACAGGTACAGGTTGCCGCTGTTGTCGCGGGCGAGCAGGTCCGCCCGGTTGTCGTCGTTCACGTCGCCGGGTGAGACGAGCTTGTTGTAGATCTGCCAGCCGTAGCCCCGCCACGCGTACGTCGCGGCGGTGGACGTCGCGTCGGCGTACATCGTGAGCGCGCCCTGCTCCGAGAGCATCAGGACCTCGGGACCGCCGCCGGTCGCGTCCTGGTTGCCGATCGGAACGATGTCCTTCGGGGGCTGGGCGGCGGTGCCGTTGAAGAGGCCGCCCGTGCCCGTGGTCGTCGCCGTGTAGACGTCGCCGGTCCAGGCGCGGTAGATCAGGTCGCTCACCCCGTCGCCGTCGAAGTCCGACAGCGGATCGGCGACCCTGGGCCCCTCGGCCGCGGCGGCACCGGCCCGGGCCGCGCCGGCGGACGGACGCGTCAGCGTCGGCGGGGTGAAGTCGGCCGCCGGCCGCTCGACCGCGGGGAGCGGCGTGGGCTCCCCGGCCGAGGCCGGGGCTGCGAGCAGCATGCCCGCGGACAGGACGAGAGCGGTGCAGGCCGCGAGGCGGGCACGCGTGGTGTGCACAGAACGCAAGAGATCCCCCCCAGGGATCAGAATGTCGTCGGACCGGGAACGGGGTTCGCGGCACCTCGTGCGGCAGGAGCGCGTACGGAGGGCGAAACACCCACCCGGGTGTCCCGGGAGCATATCGCCCGGGAGTGACACGACTCCCGGCGCACGGGGAACGCGTGGGGCGGTGTTACTGGATGTTGTTGTAGATCTGGAAGCCGCCACCGAGCCTGGTCCGCACGGAGAACTTGTTCGGCGCGGTGTTCAGGTAGCGGTAGAGGTCGCCGCCCGCGGTGACACCCAGCAGGTCGGCCTTGCCGTCGGCGTTGAGGTCGCCCGGGGCGATCACCTTGGAGTAGGTGTTCCAGCCGCTGCCGACCTTCACCCGCGTCTTGAAAGCGGACGTCGCGTTGCCCGTGCCCGGGTACACGTACAGGTCGCCGCCCGGGGTGCGGGCCGCGATGTCCGTGCGGCCGTCGCCGGTGAAGTCACCGGCGCCGATGATCTTGTTGTACGCGCCCCAGCCGTTGCCGACCGTGACGCGCGTCGCGAAGGCCGTGCCCTTGCCGTTGCCCTTGTAGAGGTGCAGGGCGCCGATGCGGTCGAGGGCCAGCAGGTCGGCCTTGCCGTCGCCGCTCAGGTCGCCCGGGCCGACGATCGCGGTGTAGATGTTCCAGCCGCTGCCGATCTCGTTGCCGTCGACGTACAGGGTGCCCGTCAGGTCGGCGTTCTCCTGCATGGCCAGGTCGGACAGGCCGTCCGCGTTCAGCGAGGAGAGGTTCGTGACGGTCAGGCCGCTCACGCCGCCCGCGCCGAGGAACTCCTCGCGCGGCATCAGCTTGCCGGTGGTGGAGTTGGTGTACCAGTACAGAGCTCCGCCGGGGGTCGTCGCGAAGACGCCCTCCTTGCCCGAGTACGGGTTGTTGCCGGCGCCCGCGAGCTGTGCGACGCCCAGCAGGTCACCCGTGGCGCCGAGCTGCTGGCGGCCGCCCAGGGTGCCGTTGCCGTTGCCGGGGTAGAAGAAGAGCGTGCCCGCGTTGTCCCGGGCCAGCAGGTGGCCGTCGCCGCCGCGCAGGATCTGGTTGTAGACGCCCCAGCCGCCGCCGATGGCCTTGCGGGTGCCGAACGGCTTGTTCTTGTCGCCCGTGCCGGCGTAGAACCACAGCGTGCCGGCGGTGTCGCGGGCGTACAGGTCGCCCGTGCCGTCGCCGTTGCCGTCGCCGAGGCCCACGAGCTGGTCGTAGACGCCCCAGCCGCTGCCGACCAGGATCCGGCCGCTGAGCGGCTGGGTCGCGCTGCCGGTGCCCAGGTACAGGTACAGCGTGCCGTCCTGGGTGCGGGCGATCACGTCGGCACGGCCGTCGCCGTTCACGTCGCCGGGCGAGGCGATCTTGTTGTAGACCTGCCAGCCGCCGCCCACCACCGAGGAGTACGGGGTGCCGGTCGGATCGGCGTCGGTGTACAGGGTGAGAGTGCCGTTCTCGGAGAGGACGAGCACCTCGGGTTCGGTCGTGCTGCCGCTCTGGTTGCCGATCGGGATGATGTCCTTGGCGACGTCCTCGAAGCGGTAGAGGTCGAAGGCGCCACCGGGCGCCGTGGTCGTGCTCGCGTAGAGGTCGCCGTCGACAGTGCGGAAGATGATGTCCTCGGCGCCGTCCCCGTCCAGGTCGGACAGCGGCGGGGAGACGGCCTCGGCCGAGGCGACGCCCGCACGGGCGCCGTCCTTCTTCGGAAGCGTCAGCTTCGGCGGCGCGAAGGAAGGCGCCGCCTTCTCGACCGAGGGAACCGGCGACGGAGTGTCGGCGGACGCCGGGCCCGAGAGCAGCATGCCGGCCGAGAGGGCGAGCGTGGTGCAGGCGGCGACACGGCGGGCACGCTTGGAGTTCAGGAAGAGCAAGATCCCCCCCAGGGATCAGAGGTTCGACAGAACCAAACAGAGGGGGTTCGCACGGCGTCGAACGGCGTCAGCGCAGGCCTCTGGGCACACGGAGACGACCTCGTTCGAACATCGGAACACCCCCCCGGATGTTGAACGCGAGTCTACCCGCGTGCGCGTCGTATGCCAGAGGTCTTTTCCGGGCCCGACGGCGGCACCGGTCCGAAGGCACCGTGAACGCACGGGCGCCCCGCACCGGAGGACCGGTGCGGGGCGCCCGTCACCCCCTAGTACAGGTCGGAGTACGTCTGGAAGCCGTAGCCGATCTTCGCCCCGGGGGAGAGGGCCGAGCCGGTGCCCGTGCCCAGGTGGCGGTACAGCTCACCCGCCGCGTTCACGCCCAGCAGGTCGCCCTTGCCGTCACCGTTCAGGTCACCCGGCGCCACCAGCTTGGTGTACGCGTTCCAGCCGCCGCCGATCTGCACCCGGCCGGCGAACGGGGCCGTCGCCGAGCCGGTGCCCCGGTACAGCCACAGCGAGCCGGCGCGGTCGCGGGCCAGCAGGTCCGTACGGCCGTCGCCCGAGTAGTCGCCCGCGCCCAGGATCCGGTTGTACCCGCTCCAGCCGTCACCGACCCGGATGCGGGAGGCGACGCCGCTGCCCGAGCCGTTGCCCCGGTACAGCCAGAGGACCCCCGAGCCGTCGCGCGCCAGCAGGTCGGCCTTGCCGTCGCCGCTCAGGTCGCCGGGGCCGACGAGCAGGTTGTAGATCTGCCAGCCGCCGCCGAGGTCCCTGTCGTTGTTGTACAGGTGACCCCGGTAGATCTCCAGGAGGTCGGCGAACGCGCCCTCGTCCAGGGCGGAGACGTACGCGAGGTTCGCGCCGGTCCAGCCGCCGGTGGTGCCCCACTGCGCGCGTGCGGTGAGCTTGCCGTTGTTCTGGTCGCCGTACCAGAAGAGCGTCCCGGCCCTGTCGCGGCCGAGGAACCCGCTCCGGCCGGCGGTGGGGATGTTGCCCGCCCCGGCGAACTGGTCCACGCCGAGCCAGCTGCCGGAGAGCTTCACCCGGGTCGAGTACGAGCCGTTGCCGAGACCGCTGTAGGCCCAGAGCGCACCGGCCTGGTCACGGGCGAGCAGGTCGGCCCTGCCGTCACCGTTGCGGTCGTCGGGGGCGACGATCTGGTTGTACGTGTTCCAGCCCTTGCCGAGCTCCTTGCGCGGCTTGAACGGCGACGCCGGGTCGCCGGTGCTGCCGTAGAAGTACAGCCGGCCGTCCGTGGCGCGGGCCACGACGTCACCGCGGCCGTCGCCGCTGTTGTCACCGATGCCCACGACCTGGTCGTAGACGCCCCAGCCGGGGCCGACCTTCACGCGGCCGGCGAAGGGCGCCGTGGTCGTGCCGGTCGCCCGGTAGTAGTAGAGATCGCCGTTGTACTGACGGGCCAGCAGGTCGGCCCTGCCGTCACCGTTGATGTCACCGGGCGAGAACACCTTGTTGTAGATGTTCCAGCCGTTGCCCGACCAGGCGAGCGAGCCGGAGGTCCTGGTGACCTCCGTGTACAGCCGGAGCACGCCGTTCCGGGGGACCGTGAGCAGCTCGGGCCTGCCCGTGCCGTTCTGGTCGCCGAGCGGAACGAGGTCGAGGTTCTGGAAGAGGAGCGAGTCGGCGGTCTCGAACTTGGTGGCCTGCGCCGTGGCGGTCGGCGCGATGTACGTCCGGCCGTCCTGCTTGCGGTGGATCAGATCGGTCCTGCCGTCGCCGTCCACGTCGAAACGGGCCGGCACGACGGCCGCCGCGGCGGCGGCGCGGGCTGTGCCCGTCCCGACGGCCGGCTGCGACATGTCCAGCTTCGGCGTCGTCGTGTCAGCGCTCTGCGGCTGCTCCACTACGGACCGGGGGCCCGTCTCGGCGACGGCGGGTGACGCCACGGCCATGCCGACGGACAGGGCGAGCGCGGTGCAGGTGGTGACGCGCCGAGCAGGCCCGAAGAATGCGGAACGCAAAAGATCCCCCCCTGGGGAACGTGAACCGAGGACCGGAACGGGGGATCCGCGACGCCCCCGCACGGCCGAAGGCACGTACGGGGGGCGAACACCCCCCCGGATGTGGGGAGGAGTGTACTGCCGGGCGATCTTGGGGAGTCGAACGGTTTTTCGTTCCGTCAGTTCTTCCGGTGCCCTATCAACCGCGGCTTCGGCTCCAGACCGTCCAGACCGTGCCACGCCAGGTTCACCAGATGCGCCGCGACCTCCGCCTTCTTCGGCTTGCGGACGTCCAGCCACCACTGACCCGTCAGCGCCACACTGCCCACAAGGGCCTGCGCGTACAGCGGCGCCAGCTTCGGGTCGAAGCCACGGGCCTTGAACTCCAGGCCCAGGATGTCCTCCACCTGAGTGGCGATGTCACTGATCAGCGACGCGAACGTCCCCGTCGACTGCGCCACCGGCGAGTCCCGTACCAGGATCCGGAACCCGTCCGTGTAGTTCTCGATGTAGTCGAGCAGCGCGAACGCCGCCTGCTCCAGGAGCTCCCGCGGATGCCCCGCCGTCAGCGCGCCCGTCACCCCGTCGAGGAGCTGGCGCATCTCCCGGTCGACCACGACCGCGTACAGCCCCTCCTTGCCGCCGAAGTGCTCGTACACCACCGGCTTGGAGACCCCGGCCTTCGCCGCGATCTCCTCCACCGACGTGCCCTCGAAACCCTTCTCGGCGAAGAGCGTGCGGCCGATGTCCAGCAGCTGCTCCCGGCGCTCCGCGCCCGTCATCCGCACCCGGCGGCCCCGCCGGGGCTTCTGCTCGCCGCTGCCGGTGCCACTGGTCCTGCCGTCGATCGCCACGTCTTCCATCATGCCGCGTCTGCGGACGCGCTCTGGCGGCGGGCTTCGATGCGCTCCTTCGCGGGCCAGCGCACGTCGCTCGCCCAGCCCGCCAGCTCGAACCAGCGGATCAGCCGCGCGCTGGAGTCGACCTGACCGCGCAGCACCCCGTGCCGCGCCGACGTCGGGTCCGCGTGGTGCAGGTTGTGCCAGGACTCGCCGCAGGACAGCACCGCCAGCCACCACACGTTGCCCGAACGGTCCCGCGACTTGAACGGCCGCTTGCCCACCGCGTGACAGATCGAGTTGATCGACCAGGTCACGTGGTGCAGCAGCGCGACACGCACCAGCGAACCCCAGAAGAAGGCGGTGAACGCGCCCCACCAGGACATCGTCACCAGACCGCCCACCAGCGGCGGGATCGCCAGCGACAGCATCGTCCAGAAGATGAAGTCACGGGAGATCCGCCGGATCGCCGGGTCCTTGATCAGATCGGGCGCGTACTTGGCCTGCGGCGTCCGCTCCTCGTCGAACATCCAGCCGATGTGCGCCCACCACAGCCCCTTCATCAGGGCCGGCACCGTCTCGCCGAAACGCCACGGCGAGTGCGGGTCGCCCTCCGCGTCCGAGAACTTGTGGTGCTTGCGGTGGTCCGCCACCCAGCGCACCAGCGGACCCTCCACCGCCAGCGAACCCATGATCGCCAGCGCGATCCGCAGCGGCCGCTTGGCCTTGAAGGAACCATGGGTGAAGTAACGGTGGTAGCCGATCGTGATGCCGTGACAGCCGATGTAGTACATCGCCACGAGCAGCCCCAGATCGAGCCAGGACACGCCACCCCAGCTCCAGGCCAGCGGCACCGCGGCGATCAGGGCGACGAACGGCACCGTGATGAACAACAGCAGCGTGATCTGCTCGATCGACCGCTTCTTGTCCCCGCCGAGCGTGCCGGAGGGCAGCACGTCCTGTTCGGTCTCGGGCATCTCGGTACTTGTGGTCATGGGTGTCCCCTGGGGATGAAGGGATGAAGGGATGAGGATGAAAAAGGAGCGGAACGGTGTGAAAAGAGCGCGAGGCTACGCTTCCGTAACCTACGGCGTCGTAAGTATGGCAGCGCCGGGGCGCGCGGCAAGGGGGCACAAGAGGGCCCTGCCCGCCGACCACAATGTGGACACCTATCCTGGGGGCGTCGGACAGCGCGGTCCGCAAGCCTCCAGAACCCCTCCAGACGTGCTCAAACACTGCAAGGAGCCGCACCTGTGAGCAGTGCCGACCAGACCCCCACCGCCAGCGCCGAGCTGCGCGCCGACATCCGCCGACTGGGCGATCTCCTCGGCGAGACCCTCGTCCGCCAGGAGGGCCACGAGCTCCTCGACCTCGTCGAGCGGGTCCGCAGCCTCACCCGCGAGAACGGCGAGGACGCCGCCGAGCTGCTCCGTGGCGTCGAACTCGAGACGGCCGCGAAGCTGGTGCGCGCCTTCTCCACGTACTTCCACCTCGCGAATGTCACCGAGCAGGTTCACCGTGGCCGCGAGATGCGCGAGAAGCGCGCCGCCGAGGGCGGCCTCCTCGCCCGCACGGCCGACATGCTCAAGGACGGCGACCCCGAGCACGTCCGCGAGACGGTCAAGAACCTCAACGTACGGCCCGTCTTCACCGCGCACCCCACCGAAGCCGCCCGCCGCTCGGTCCTCAACAAGCTGCGCCGGATCGCCGCCCTCCTGGAGACCCCGGTCATCGAGGCCGACCGTCGCCGCCACGACCTGAGGCTCGCCGAGAACATCGACCTCATCTGGCAGACCGACGAACTCCGGGTCGTCCGCCCCGAGCCCGCCGACGAGGCCCGCAACGCCATCTACTACCTCGACGAGCTGCACGCCGGCGCCGTCGGCGACGTCCTGGAGGACCTCGCCGCCGAGCTGGAGCGCGTCGGCGTCGAACTGCCCGCAGGCACCCGCCCGCTCACCTTCGGCACCTGGATCGGCGGCGACCGCGACGGCAACCCCAACGTCACCCCCCAGGTGACCCGGGACGTCCTGATCCTGCAGCACGAGCACGGCATCACCGACGCCCTCGAACTCGTCGACTACCTGCGCGGACTCCTCTCCAACTCCATCCGCTACGCCGGAGCCACCCAGGAACTCCTGGACTCCCTCCAGCGAGACCTGGAACTCCTCCCGGAGATCAGCCCCCGCTACAAGCGCCTCAACGCCGAGGAGCCGTACCGGCTCAAGGCCACCTGCATCCGACAGAAGCTCGTCAACACCCGCGAGCGCCTCGCCTCCGGCACCCCCCACCAGGACGGCCGCGACTACCTCGGCACCGCCGAGCTCGTCCACGACCTCACCCTGATCCAGACCTCGCTGCGCGAGCACCGCGGCGGGCTCTTCGCCGACGGCCGGATGGACCGCACCATCCGCACCCTGTCGGCCTTCGGTCTGCAGCTCGCCACCATGGACGTCCGCGAGCACGCCGACGCCCACCACCACGCCCTCGGGCAGCTCTTCGACCGCCTCGGCGAGGAGTCCTGGCGGTACGCCGACATGCCGCGCGACTACCGGCAGAAGCTGCTCGCCAAGGAGCTGCGCTCGCGCCGCCCGCTCGCCCCGACCCCGGCCCCGCTGGACGCAGCGGGCGAGAAGACCCTCGGCGTCTTCCACACCATCAAGGAGGCCTTCGAGCGCTTCGGCCCCGAGGTCATCGAGTCGTACATCATCTCGATGTGCCAGGGCGCCGACGACGTCTTCGCCGCCGCCGTCCTCGCCCGCGAGGCCGGCCTCGTCGACCTCCACGGCGGCTGGGCCAAGATCGGCATCGTGCCGCTCCTGGAGACCACCGACGAGCTCAAGGCCGCCGACGTCATCCTCGACGGCATGCTCGCCGACCCCTCCTACCGGCGCCTCGTCTCGCTCCGCGGCGACGTCCAGGAGGTCATGCTCGGCTACTCGGACTCCTCCAAGTTCGGCGGCATCACCACGAGCCAGTGGGAGATCCACCGCGCCCAGCGTCGCCTCCGCGACGTGGCCCACCGCTACGGCGTACGCCTCCGGCTCTTCCACGGCCGCGGCGGCACCGTCGGCCGCGGCGGCGGCCCCTCGCACGACGCGATCCTGGCCCAGCCCTGGGGCACCCTGGAGGGCGAGATCAAGGTGACCGAGCAGGGCGAGGTCATCTCCGACAAGTACCTGATCCCGTCCCTCGCCCGCGAGAACCTCGAACTGACCGTCGCCGCCACCCTGCAGGCCTCCGCCCTGCACACCGCGCCGCGCCAGTCCGACGAGGCCCTCGCCCGCTGGGACGCGGCCATGGACACCGTCTCGGACGCCGCCCACACCGCGTACCGCAAGCTGGTCGAGGACCCCGGCCTGCCGGCGTACTTCCTCGCCTCCACCCCCGTCGACCAGCTCGCCGACCTGCACCTGGGCTCACGGCCCTCTCGCCGCCCCGGCTCCGGCGTCTCCCTCGACGGACTCCGCGCCATCCCCTGGGTGTTCGGCTGGACCCAGTCCCGCCAGATCGTCCCCGGCTGGTTCGGCGTCGGCTCCGGCCTCAAGGCCCTGCGCGAGGCCGGCCTCGACCCGGTCCTCGGCGAGATGCACGAGCGCTGGGGCTTCTTCCGCAACTTCCTCTCCAACGTCGAGATGACGCTCGCGAAGACCGACCTGCGGATCGCCCGCCACTACGTCGACACCCTGGTCCCCGACGACCTCAAGCACGTCTTCGACACCATCGAGGCCGAGCACGCGCTGACCGTCGCCGAGGTCCTCAAGGTCACCGGCGGCGAGAAGCTCCTGGACTCCAACCCGGTCCTCCAGCAGACCTTCGCCATCCGTGACGCCTACCTGGACCCGATCTCCTACCTCCAGGTCGCCCTCCTCGCCCGCCAGCGCGGTGCCGCCGAGCGCGGCGAGGACCCGGACCCGCTGCTCGCACGGGCCCTGCTCCTCACCGTGAACGGCGTCGCGGCGGGCCTGCGCAACACCGGCTGACGCCTGCCCGGACACATGACGGTGCCCCCGTGGATTCCTTCCACGGGGGCACCGTCATGACGGGGGTACGTCAGTGCTGTCGGCCCTTAGTGCTGCTGGGCCTTGCGACGACGGGTCACCAGGAACGCGCCGGCACCCGCGAGGGCCACTGCCACGGCGGCGAGGACACCGACGGGGGCGCTGGAGCCGGTCTCGGCGAGGTTGCCGTCCTTGCTGTCGGTGCCGCCCGTGCCACCGGTACCGCCGGTCTCACCCGCGGGGGCCGTCGCGGAGGGCGACTCGGTGCCACCGGGGGTCTCGGAGGCGCCAGGGGTCTCGGAGGAACCCGGGGTGGTCTCCGACGGCGAGGGGCTCTCGGTCCCGGGAGTCTCCGTCCCGGGAGTCTCCGTGCCGGGGGTCTCCGTGCCGGGCGTCTCGGTACCGGGCGTCTCCGTGGCGGGAGGGGTGGTCTCGGTGACCGGGGTGGCCGGGCAGGTGTGGGACAGGTTGAACCAGCCCTGCTTGACCTCGGCGGACACCTCGGCCGAGGCGGCGACCAGCTTGGCGCCCGGCTCGGAGACCGCGTAGGCGTGCTTGTCGCTGGGCGGACCGAAGGTGGTGATGGTCTGGACGCCACCCGGCTCGAACTCCACCGTCAGCTTGGTGAAGACGGCGGAGTCGCCCTTGCCGCTGCCCGGCAGCACGAAGTGCCAGCCGTCCTTGCCGGACGGCACGGTCGGGCAGTCGCCCTTCTCGCCGAACTCCGCGGCGGTCAGGGGAAGATCCTCGACCTGGTGGAGGGGGAGCGGCACGGGGCCCTCCGAGGCGGACGCCACCGGGGCCAGTACGAGGGAGCCTGCCATGGCCGCGACAAGCGCGGCGGCGGGTATGAGAGAACGTCGCATGTGCAGTCGTCCATCTATGGGGTGAGGGATGCCGTAGGGGGTGGCAGGGGGGCAGCCTATCCGTCGCTTTAAGTCAGCCTTAAGTCAGAGCTCCATAACGATTGCGCCGGGAACTGGTGGATTCCGACCACAACCCTGGGCCCTCACACCCTCACAGTGCGAAGAACGCCGCCACCAGAAGCGCCCCGCCCACACCCGCCGACGACCACGCCGTCCTCCGCAGCCGCAGACCGCCACCGATCAGCGGCGCGGCCAGCAGCAGCGCCCCGCCCAGCGGAAGCCACGCGTGCAGCCCACCGCCCCAGCCCGTCCGTACGCCCTCGTCCGTACCCGGCTTCACCACCACCGGGATCGTCGCGCCCCGCTCCGCCGCGACCGAACGCGCGATCGTCAGCGTCCGGCGGGTCGAGGAGGGGTCCTCCGGGGTGTAGCGACCGCTGCACGTCTCCTCGGTGCAGCCGGTCACGGTCAGCGTCCCGTGCTCCCGCCCCTTGGCGAGCAGGACGTGCTGGGCCGAGTTCCAGGAGGCCCAGGCGCCCGCGACCACGAGAAGGAGGGCGACCAGCGCCATGGCGGCGTTACGGACGTGCGTCATGACCCGGGATCGTACAGTCGTACCGCGAGAGCCCCGCCGGCCTCAGGAGTTGTACGCCGACTGGGCCCGCTCCAGACCCTCGGCCACCAGGCACTCCACCGAATCCGCCGCCCGGTCCACGAACCAGTCCAGGTCCTTGCGCTCCGTCGAGGAGAAGTCCTTCAGGACGAAGTCCGCCACCTGCATCCGACCCGGCGGACGCCCGATCCCGCACCGCACCCGGTGGTACTCCGCACCCATCGCCTTCGTCATCGACTTCAGACCGTTGTGCCCGTTGTCGCCGCCGCCGATCTTCAGCCGCAGCACCGAGTAGTCGATGTCCAGCTCGTCGTGGATCGCCACGATGTGCGCCGTCGGCACCTTGTAGAAGTCGCGCAGCGCCGTCACCGGACCGCCCGACAGGTTCATGTACGACATCGGCTTCGCGAGGATCACCCGGCGGCTCGCGGGCCCCGGCGGCCCCATCCGGCCCTCGACGACCTGCGCCTGTGCCTTCCCCGCCCGCTTGAACGAGCCGCGCATCCGCTCGGCCAGCAGGTCCACCACCATGAACCCGATGTTGTGCCGGTTGGCCGCGTACTCGGGTCCGGGGTTGCCGAGGCCGACGATCAGCCAGGGCGCGTTCGCGTCGTCGGTCATCCGTTCCACGTCTCCTCGTCCAGATGCATCCAGACACGTCCGGATACGAAAAAACGGGGTGACGGGCCGTGCGGCCCGTCACCCCGTCACGTCAAGCAGAGCCTACGGCTCAGGCCTCTTCGCCCTCGGTGGCCTCGGCCTCGGCGGCCGGCTCCTCGGCCTGCGCGGCCAGGACCTGCAGGACCACGGCGTCGGCGTCGGTCACCAGGGACGAGCCCTTGGGGAGGGTGATGTCCTTGGCGAGGATGGAGGCACCGGCCTCCAGGCCCTCCACGGAGACCGTGACGGCCTCGGGGATGTGGGTGGCCTCGGCCTCGATGGAGAGGGTGCTGAGCACGTGCTCCAGCAGGTTGCCACCGGCGGCGAGCTCGCCCTCGGCCTGCACGGGGATCTCGACGGTGACCTTCTCGCCGCGCTTCACGAGGAGCAGGTCGACGTGGACGAGGAAGCCCTTGATGGCGTCACGCTGGACGGCCTTCGGGATCGCCAGCTCGTTCTTGCCGTCCACGTCCAGGGAGAGCAGGACGTTCGGCGTACGCAGGGCGAGGGCCAGCTCGTGGGCCGGGAGGGTCACGTGCGCCGGCTCGGAACCGTGGCCGTAGACGACCGCGGGAACCTGGCTGGCGCGGCGGATCGCACGGGCGGCGCCCTTACCGAACTCGGTACGGACGGCAGCGGCGATCTTGACCTCGGACATGGTGCACTCCTCGTAGAAAGGTGACGACGAAAATGTGGTCACCCGGCCACGACTGGCGATGGCCTGCTACGAAGAGCGCGTCGATAACGGACCGCCGTGACCCTGTACATCCGTACGGGTACGGCCTCCCTCGCCGAGCAACTACGGCAGTCTACCGGCCCACCGCCCTACCACCCAATTCGATCACCGAAACACGACGGAGGGCCGCTCCCCCGAACGGGGAAGCGGCCCTCATGTCCATCGAGCGGCTACGGCTCAGTGCTCCTCGAAGAGGCTCGTCACCGAACCGTCCTCGAACACCTCACGGACCGCACGCGCGATCGTCGGCGCGATCGACAGCACCGTGATCTTGTCGAGCTCCAGGGCGCCCGGCACCGGCAGCGTGTCCGTGAACACGAACTCGCTGACCTTGGAGTTCTTGAGCCGGTCCGCGGCCGGACCGGAGAGGATGCCGTGCGTGGCCGTCACGATGACGTCCTCCGCACCATGCGCGAACAGGGCGTCGGCGGCGGCGCAGATCGTGCCACCGGTGTCGACCATGTCGTCCACCAGGACACAGACGCGGCCCTTCACGTCACCGACGACCTCGTGGACGGTGACCTGGTTGGCGACGTCCTTGTCACGGCGCTTGTGCACGATGGCCAGCGGCGCGTCCAGACGGTCGCACCAGCGGTCGGCGACCCGCACGCGGCCCGCGTCCGGGGAGACGATCGTCAGCTTGGCGCGGTCGACCTTCGCACCCACGTAGTCCGCCAGCACCGGCAGCGCCGACAGGTGGTCCACCGGGCCGTCGAAGAAGCCCTGGATCTGGTCCGTGTGCAGGTCCACCGTCAGGATGCGGTCCGCACCGGCCGTCTTCAGCATGTCCGCCACCAGACGCGCCGAGATCGGCTCACGGCCGCGGTGCTTCTTGTCCTGACGGGCGTAGCCGTACGACGGGATGATCACGGTGATGCTCCGGGCCGAGGCCCGCTTGAGAGCATCGATCATGATCAGCTGCTCCATGATCCACTTGTTGATCGGAGCCGTGTGGCTCTGGATCAGGAAGCAGTCCGCGCCACGGGCCGACTCCTGGAAGCGGACGTAGATCTCACCGTTGGCGAAGTCGAACGCCTTGGTCGGAACGAGGCCGACGCCCAGCTGGTGCGCGACCTCCTCGGCCAGCTCGGGGTGGGCGCGGCCGGAGAAGAGCATCAGCTTCTTCTCGCCGGTCGTCTTGATCCCGGTCACAGCACTGTCTCCTCAGACGTGTTGTCTGGCCGCGTTCCACGAGCTGTCGTGCGCGTGTGCGAGCCAGCCGAATTTGTGTGCACGTATCACGGTACGCCGAGTTCGACGTACCCGTTTCCGGTCAGCTTGCGCCGGCGGAGTCCTCGGCCGCGGCCTGAGCGGCCTGTGCGGCAGCACTGCCGGGACGCTTCCGGGCGACCCAACCCTCGATATTCCGCTGCTGGCCCCGGGCGACGGCGAGCGAACCCGCCGGCACGTCCTTCGTGATCACGGACCCGGCGGCGGTGTACGCACCGTCCCCGATCGTGATGGGAGCCACAAACATGTTGTCCGACCCGGTCCGGCAGTGCGACCCGATCGTGGTGTGGTGCTTCGCCTCACCGTCGTAGTTCACGAAGACGCTCGCCGCGCCGATGTTCGTGTACTCGCCGATCGTGGCATCACCCACGTACGACAGGTGGGGGACCTTGGTGCCCTCGCCGACCGTCGCGTTCTTCATCTCGACGTACGTGCCGGCCTTGGACTTCGCGCCCAGGTTCGTGCCCGGACGGAGGTACGCGAACGGCCCCACGGAGGCGCGCTCGCCGATGACGGCGGAGTCGGCGACGCTGTTGTCCACCCGGGCGCCGTTGCCGACGCGGGTGTCCTTCAGGCGCGTGTTCGGCCCGACCACGGCGTCCTCGCCGATGTGCGTGGCACCGGTCAGCTGCGTACCGGGCAGGACGACGGCGTCGGCCTCGAAGGTCACCGTGACGTCCACGAACACGGACGCGGGGTCGACCACGGTCACACCGGCGAGCATGGCCTGCTCGATCAGCCGCTGGTTCAGCAGGGCGCGGGCCTCGGCGAGCTGCACGCGGTTGTTGATCCCGAGGATCTCGCGGTGGTCACCGGCGACGGAGGCGCCGACCCGGTGCCCGGCCTCGCGGAGGATCGACAGCACGTCGGTGAGGTACTCCTCGCCCTGGCTGTTGTCCGTCCGCACCTTGCCGAGGGCGTCGGCGAGCAGCCGGCCGTCGAACGCGAAGACGCCGGAGTTGATCTCGCGGATGGCGAGCTGGGCGTCGGAGGCGTCCTTGTGCTCGACGATCTTGGTCACGGCGCCGGTCACCTGGTCCCGCACGATCCGCCCGTACCCGGTGGAGTCGGGGACCTCGGCGCTGAGCACGGTGACGGCGTTGCCGTCGGCGGCGTGCGTGTCGGCGAGGGCGCGCAGCGTCTCCCCGGAGAGCAGCGGGGTGTCGCCGCAGACGACGATCACGGTCCCGTCGGGCGCCTGCCCGAGCTCCTCCAGGGCGATCCGCACCGCGTGCCCGGTGCCGTTCTGCTCCTCCTGGACGGCGGTACGGGTCCCGGCGTAGTGCTCCTCCAGGTGCCCCCGCACCAGCTCGCGGGCGTGCCCGACGACCACGACGAGGTGCTCGGGCTCCAACTCCCGGGCGGCGGAGACGACATGCCCGACGAGCGACCGCCCGGCGATCTCGTGGAGGACCTTGGGGGTCTTCGACTTCATGCGGGTGCCCTCACCCGCTGCGAGGACGACGACGGCTGCCGGGCGATTGGCGCTCACGGGAATGCCCTTCGGCTTTGGGTGGTGGACCCACGAAGGATACCGGGGGGCAAGGGGGCGGACATGAGTGCGGGTCCTGACCTGGACGGTCAGGACCCGAGCGAACAAGCTCCCCCGCCAGGACTCGAACCCGGACATAAGGCACCAAAAGCCTCAGTGCTGCCAATTACACCACAGGGGATGGCTTATGGGGCTAAACGGACATGCTGTCGGTCCTATGCCCCGGCGGCCTCCACTATGCCGTACCAGGTGCCCTCCATGCGACGGTATAGCTCCGCGCTCCTCGTGACGTAGATGACGAGGCATCCGCGGTAGGCCTCTGTGGTGTTCTTCCGAACGGTTCGGGGATTGTGGCGCTTCAGGGTGGCTCTCTGGAGCGTGGAGCTGTCGACTCCGGCCAGTTCCGCCCAGAATTGTTCCGCCCTCGCGACATCGGCACTCTCGTGAATGCTGACGCGGAAGTGGAGGCGGTCGCGGGTGACGCCCAAGAGGTCCAGCCATCGCAGGTAAAGGGTGATGACGTTCGGGTCGCTGTTGATGAACTGCAGGCACTCGCGTCTGCTGTACGTCTTGTCCTTGGCGCCCTCGGCCCAGTAGAGCGCGACCCCCGCGACGAGCAGTTCGCGGTCCGTCAGCGCACCGATGGATTCCCGGGCCAGGCGCTTCGTCTCCTGGCGCTCCTCCTCCCGCGCCGAGCGGAGGCGGGCCAGGCCGGCGTCCATCCGGGCCCGGCGCTCCTCGGCGGTATAGCGGGGCTCCGGCTTCGGCAGGTCCCTGACCCACAGCGAGATCGAGCTCTTCGAGCAGCCCAGCTCGACCTGGATCTGGTCGTAGGTCATGCCCTGGAGGCGGAGCTCCCTCGCTCGCTCTCGGAGGTCGTCCTTCGCGTTCGGGCGCTTCGTCCATTCCGGGGGCGGCTCGCCCTTCACCAGGCGGTGGAGGAGGTCGTTGTTGTGGACCTGCAGGCGGTCGCGGATCTGGCGGAGGCTGAGGCCCTCGCGGCGGAGGGCGACGGCCTGTTCCCGGAGGGTTTCGAAGTCGGCGTACCGGCTCGTCTCGGCTGTCATACGCACCACCCTCGTCCGGAATGCGGACATCCGGGTCGAAGATCTGGGCGATTCAACAGTTCGAGGGACTGGTGTCCAAACGTTGACGGTGGGGCTCGCCCGTAGGGTGGTGGGTATGACCGCAACGGGGGCAGACCGGGACGCCGAGGGCGTCCGGAGTTGGTGGTGGTGGGGGAGACGGCGGAGTGTCGTTCTCGATGTGGGGCTTGCCCTCGTGTCCGCCGTCGAGTGCGGGCTCGAAGGGGTTCGGTTCGCCGAGCAGGCCTCGCTGCCCGTGCCCGTCGGGGTGCTGTTCGGGCTGATCGTCGGGTCCGTGCTGCTCGTGCGGCGCCGCTGGCCCATCTGGGTCGTGCTCGTCTCCATCGCCGTGACGCCCGCCGAGATGGGCTTCCTCATGGGGATCGTCGGGCTGTACTCGCTCGCCGCCTCCGAGGTGCCCCGGCGGATCACCGCGCTGCTCACCGGCATGTCGACGGTCGCCGTGTTCGTCGTGACCGTGGTGCGGATGCGGCAGGACGTCGCCCAGGCCGATGTCGGGCAGCCGGACATCGACCCGAGTGGCTGGTACGTGACGGTCGTCGCGCTCTTCATGACCCTGGGGCTCAACGCGCCACCGATGCTCTTCGGCCTCTACATAGGGGCGCGCCGCCGGCTCATGGAGAGCCTGCGGGAGCGGGCGGACAGTCTGGAGCAGGAGTTGTCGCTGCTCGCCGACCGGGCGGAGCAGCGGGCGCAGTGGGCGCGGCAGGAGGAGCGGACGCGGATCGCCCGCGAGATGCACGACGTGGTGGCGCACCGGGTGTCGTTGATGGTGGTGCACGCGGCGGCGCTGCAGGCGGTGGCGTTGAAGGATCCGCAGAAGGCGGTGCGCAACGCCGCTCTGGTGGGGGACATGGGGCGGCAGGCGCTGACGGAGTTGCGGGAGATGCTGGGTGTGCTGCGGGAGGGGTCCGCTCCCGTGGGTCCCGCTCCGGTGCCGCTGGCCGCTGTGGGGCGGGCCGCCGCCGCTGCCGCCGAGGCGGCCGCCGAGGACGGGCCTTGTCTGGACGCTCTGGAGGCCCTGTGCGAGCAGTCGCGGCTGGCCGGGGCGGTCGTGGAGTTCGTGGTGATCGGTGAGGCGCGTGCGTATCCGGCGGACGTGGAGCGGACGGCGTACCGGGTCGTGCAGGAGGCGCTGACCAACGTCCACAAGCACGCGGCGGGTGCCGAGGTCGTGGTGCGGCTCGCGCACCGGGGCGCCGAGGTCGCGATGCAGGTGGAGAACGGTCCCTGCCCCACGGACGCGGGCGTCGCCGACGTGTGGCTGCCGAGTGGCGGGAACGGGCTCGTGGGCATGCGGGAGCGGGTGCTGCGGCTCGGCGGGGTGTTCGTCTCCGGGGCGACCGACGCCGGTGGGTTCAAGGTGTCGGCGGTGCTGCCGACGGTCACCGGGGAGTGAGGTTCACCCCGTCCGTCACCCCGCCGTCAGGCGGGGCGGCTGTGCCCCGGTGATCAGGGTGGAGAGCGCCGCGTCGATGTCCTTGCCGAGGTACCAGTCGCCGGCGTGGTCGAGGCTGTAGACCCGTCCCTCCATGTCCATGGCGAGGATCGCCTGGTGGTCGCCCTCCTCGCCGAGCGGTGCGAGCTCCGTGTCCAGGGCGCGGCCGAGGTCCGCGAGGGTGCGGGAGAGGTGGAGTCCGGCGAGCGGGTCGAAGCGTACGGCCGCCGGAGCTATCTGGCGTCCGTGGCCGGGCGCGGTGATCCGCAGGCCGCCGAATTCGGCCCAGGCCTCGACGGCCGCGGGGAACACGCTGTGCCGGTGGCCGGCGGGGGAGATGTGGGCGCGCAGGGTGTCGGCCCATTCTTCGGCGAGCTTGATGTCCCAGCGGCCGGGCTGCCAGCCGGCCTCGCGGAGGGCGGCGTCGACGTTGACCGGGAACCGGGTGGTGCTGAGGTGGTCGGGCATGGGTGAGCGGTCAGCCGTTCTCGACAGTGGTGGGGTCGACGGTGCGGACACCGAAGTGGGCGAGCATCGCCGTGCAGGAGCGGCAAGGTGCGGCGTAGCTGCCGTGCAGCGGGTCGCCGTCCTCGCGGATGCGCCGCGCGGTGAGCTTGGCGTGCTTGAGGGAGCGGCGGGCCTCGCCGTGGGTGAGCGCCTTGCGCTGGGCGCGCTTGGAGCGTGCGTTCTCGGTGGCGGTGAGGTGCCGGGAGAGCAGGATCGCCTCGGGACATCGGCCGGTGAAGCGTTCGCGCTGGCCGCTGGTGAGCGTGTCCAGGAAGTCCTGGACGAGGGCGTGCAGGGCGGGCGGCCGGTCGCCGCGGCCGGCGGTGCACGTGAGGGTCGTCTCGCCGCGTACGGAGAGGGCGGCCCCGACGGTGGGAAGGATGCCGTCGCGGCGCTGTCGCAGTAAGGGCGCGCGCGTGGCTTCGGCGCTGCTGCTCCAGTTGAGGCGTGGGTCACCCTGTGTGGGCGTAGGTGCTGCTTGCATGGTGCGGTTCTTCCCCTCCTGCAATCCCCCGAGTTGCGTGGACAGCCTGCCAAATAGGGAGCCATATGGGGAAGCTGGGGCGCCGAAACGTGGCTTCGGTGTGTCGGAATCATGGTGCACCTGTCATGGCGTCGTGACAGTTGGTCACCGTCGGATCGGGCCGGTTCGGGCTCTTGTGGCAGCGCATAGGCTGTGCGGCATCAGTCAGGATGCAGCCAGCGGCTGCGGGTAGTAGCAGTCAGCGACGCCAGTGCAGGGGGCAACCGCCATGACGACAGGTCGGCTCGGGCAGGACACCGCGCCACCGAACGCGGCCTATGCCGGGCAGGTCGTGCACTTCCCGGACCCGGTCCGTGCTTCCCGTCACCCGAGAGGGGTGCGGGTGGACGAGTTCGGTCATCCGGACTTCTCGCCGTACGCGCGTGCGGCGGCGGAGATCGCGGATCCGCCGGAGGGTTTCGGTGTCGACGAGTTGAGGCTCACGGACTACGTGTCGGCGAACGCGGCGATGGCGGCGACCGGTCATGAGCTGTGGGACACGATTCCGGCGGTGGCGACGCCGCACGGCTGGACCTGGCACCACGTGGCGCGCGGTCGCCGGATGGAGTTGGTCCCGGTCGAGGTGAAGGCCTTGCTGCGCCATCACGGTGGGGTGGCGACGGCCGCCGTCGACCACACGAAGCGGGGTACGCGCCCGTTGCAGGAGACCCGGCCGGCGCACTTCGGGCTGCCGAAGGGTCTGGTGTCGGTGTCGGAGCAGCAGCTCCAGGGTGTCGAGGAGGATCTCGGCTACCGGCTTCCGGGGGCGTACCGCTCGTTCCTGAAGGCGGCGGGTGGTTGCGCTCCGGTGGGTGCGGCGCTCGACGCGGAGCTGGGGCTCCTGGTCGACCAGCCGTTCTTCACGGTGCGGGAGGAGGCGGGTGTCAATGACCTCGTCTATGTCAACAAGTGCCTGCGTGACCATCTGACCAAGGACTATCTGGGCGTCGCGTTCGTCCAGGGCGGTCTGATCGCGCTGAAGGTGCGGGGTGAGGGGGTCGGTTCGGTGTGGTTCTGCGCGTACGACGACGCCCGGGACTCCGGCGAGGTGGCGGCCGGCTGGTCGGTGGGTGAGCGGGTGGAGCGTCTGCTGCTGCCCTGTGGTGCGGACTTCGACGTGTTCTTGCAGCGGCTGGCGGGTAATCCGCCGGAGCTTGAGACGGTGGCGAACCTGATGGTGGACGGTGGCTTCGCGCGTGCGGTGCCCGTGGTCCCGGTGGGGGAGTGAGTGGGCTGTGGTGACGTTCGCGCAGGCGCAGGAGCGCGCTGAGGAATGGATCAACGGCGAGCTGCCGTCGTACCAGCACCGTGAGGTGCGGGTGCGTGAGTTCGAACTGGGTTTCGTGGTGTGGGCGGAGGACCGTGAGGGTGGTCCGACCTCGGACGGCGGCCGTCAGCGGCTGGTGATCGCCCGTGACAGTGGTGAGGCGACGCTGTGGCCGGGGCTGCCGGTGGGTGAGGTGATCCGCCGGTACGAGGAGGAGTACGGGGCCGCGGAGGACGTTCCGGCGCAGGCTGCTGTTCCGGCGGCCCGGATCGATCTGAACCAGACGTCGTTCCTGTTGAGTCCGCCGGAGTGGCTGCAGGACGCGGCGGACCGGATCGGGCTGCCGAAGCAGCCGAACGCGTCGCAGGAGAGCGGGAGTTCGTCGGCTTCGGTGGACGACGTGTCGGAGCCGGTGGCGGCGGGCGAGACCGCGCCTTCGGTTTCGGTCGCTTCGTCTTCTTCGTCCTCTTCCCTGGGTGGGGGAGACGCGGGGGGTGGCGTCGCGTACGAGCCGACCGCGATGGACGGGGTTCCGGCGGAGACGCCGGCGGCGGTGGCCGTGGCTCCGGCTCCGGTTGCTCCGGTTGCGCCTCCGACCGCGCCTGCGCCGACGCCCGCCCCGGTGCCCTCGCCGACGCCCGTCCCGGCGCCGGCCCCGGCTCCTGTGTCGACGTCCGCGCCGACTCCCGCGCCCGCGCCCAGTCCGTGGGCCGACGCCAATGCGAGTTCCGGTGGCGCGGACGGGGCGGTGCCGCTGCCCGCGACCGTGTTCGCGCCCGCGCTGTCGGGGACGGACGACGAGGACACGCCGCCGCCGCAGGTGGGCGCCGACGCGCCGACCGCCCTGATGAAGGGCGGCAGCGCGCTGCCGCCGACCGCCGTGGCGCCCCGGCTCGACCCGGCCGCGCCGCCGCCGGCGGGCGTTCAGGCGGCTCCGCCCGCTCCTCCGGCCGGTCCTGGAGCGCCGCTGCCTCCTCCGCCGCCCGCGCCTTCGGCGCCGGGGGGCGGGGACATCGCCGACGCCGCGACCAGCAAGGCCGCGCTGCCGCCGAAGAGCGGCCGCGGTCCTGCGGCGCCGCCTCCGCCGCCGGGTGCCCCGGGTGTTCCGGGTGGCTCGTCGGGTGCGGGGGCGTACATCCCCACGCAGTTGGTGTCGCAGCTCGGGCCCGAGGGGCTCCGGCCGCCCGCGCCCACGCCGCCGGGTCCTCCCGGTCCGCCGCCCGCTCCGACGCCGCCCGGTCCGCCGACGCCGCCTCAGCCCGTGCATCACGCGGCGACGATGCTGGCGCATCCGAACCAGGGCGGTCCGGGCGCGCCTCCGCCGCCCCCGCCGCCGCCGGGTGTGCCCGGCACGCCCGCGGGCGGTATCGAGCATGCCGCGACGATGCTGGCCCACCCGGGTCCGGCCGCTCCGGCGGCGCCGCAGCCTCCGGGCCCGCCGGGTCCGGTGCGGCCGATGCAAGGGGGGCAGGCGTACGCGGGACCGCCCGCGCCCGGTCCCGCGTCGGGTCCCGTCCCCGGTCCCGTCCCCGGTCCCGTACCCCCCGCGTACGGGTATCCGCAGCCCGCGGGTCAGCCGACGGTCGGTCCCGGCTACCAGGCGGTGCTGCGTTATCGCGCGCCCGACGGCTCCGAGACGCAGATCATCCGGCGTTCGGCGCCGGGCACCCCGCATCCGGAGTGGCAGATCCTGCACGAGCTGCGCGCGATGAACGTGCCGCCGCAGCAGGTGCTCGAACTGCACACGGAGCTGGAGTCCTGTGAGCTGCCGGGCGGTTACTGCGCGCGGATGATCCGGGAGACCTGGCCGCAGGCGCGGATCACCAGCATTGCCCCGTACGGTCGTGATCACGCGGGCCGTCAGCAGGGCATGCAGCAACTCATCACTCATCAGGGCGAGTTGCATCAGGTCGCGGACGGTCCCGCACGGCCCGCCCCGGTGCGGGCGCCGCTGCCGCAGGTGCAGCCGGCGCCGCCGGTTCCGCCGGAGGCGATCGCGCAGGAGCTGGCCGGGGCGTTCGGTCCGGGCGTCCTCCGTTTCGACCAGCGCGCGGTGTCCCGGCAGGGCGTGCCGGAGCTGGTGGCGCGGACGCTGGTGTGGGCGGGTCTGCCGGCCGACTTCGGGCCGTTCTTCTGGGCGCAGCCCGCGATGCCGGTGGTGCCGACGCTGGCCGAGCTGGCAGCGCAGCGGCAGGTTCAGGCGGCGCCGGACGCGAGTTCGTACCTGGTGCTCGGTTCGGACTTCGGCCGGGCGATCTGTGTCCAGTACGGGACCGCGCACATCGTGGCGGTGCCGGTGGAGGCCGGTCCGGGCGGGCAGTCGGTGCCGCCGCAGTTCGTGAACACCGGGCTGCCGGAGTTCACGCGGGCGATGGCGCTGCTCGGGCGGATGTGGCGGCTGCGGTTCGGGCTCAACCCCGAGCAGGCCGGTCGCTGGACGGTCGATTTCCAGGCGCAGTTGGCGATGCTGGACCCGGCGGCGCTGTCGTCGCCGGAGAACTGGTGGTCGGTGCTCCTGGAGCAGATGTGGGACGGCCTGCTGTAGGGGGAGTGGCCGGGGTTTCCCGCTGACGCCGCTGGACAGACTGTGCTGGACAGAATGTGATGAAAGGCGCTCGACGTGTATGCACGTTGGGCGCCTTTTGTCCGTTCTGATGAAGCATCCTGGACGTTCGGGTCACAGGGAAGGGGCGCCAGGGATGAGTTTCGCTGTCGGACGGGGGCGCGGGTACCGGCCCGAGCAGGTCGACCGCCATCTCGCCGCACTCTCCGAGGACCGTGACGGAGCATGGGAGCGGGCCGCGCGGCTCACCGTCCTCGCGAAGGAGATGGAGGCCGAGGCGGCCAGGCTGCGCGAGGCCGTCGAGGCGCTCGTGCCGCACCGCTACGAAGCACTCGGCGACCGGGCGGGCAAGATCCTGGACCTGGCCGAGCAGGAGGACGAGACGCTCGTACGGGCGGCCGAGGCCGAGGCGCAGTCCCTCGCGGAGGCTGCCGAGGCGGCGGCCCGGGAGGCGGCGGAGTCCGCGCGGGCGTATGCGGAGGGCGTCCGGGCGGCTGCCGAGGCGGCGGCCCGCGCGACCCTGGAGGCGGCGCGGGGGCGGGCCGAGGAGCTGACGACGGAGGCGGGCCGCGAGGCGGAGGAGCGGCTGACCGGGGCGCGGCAGGTCTTCGAGGAGACCGAGCGGCGCGCGGCGGAACTGCTGGAGAAGCAGGGCGCGAAGCAGTCGGCGGCACGGGACGAGGCGGAGCGCACGGCGGAGGGCGAGGCGGCCGCCCTGGACGCCCGTCACGAGGAGCTGCTGACCCGGGCGGAGTCCCGGCTCGCCGAGGCGCAGCGGTCCCTGGCGGAGACCGAGGAGCAGGCCAGGCACGGCCAGGAGGATGCCGAAGCGAGGGCGGGGGAGCTGCTCACGGAGGCCCGGATGAAGGCGGAGCGGGCCGAGCGGGAGACGGAGCGGGTGCTGCGGGAGCACGAGGAGGCCCGGGACGAGATCCACGGCCACATGGAGCACATCCGCAACTCGCTGGCGGCGCTTACGGGGAGGGTGGGGCCGGACGAGGCTCAGGACCGGACTCCGGACGAGGCTCAGGACGAGTCGTAGGGGCCGGTCTGGCCGGACGGGGCTCAGGACGAGTCGTAGGGGCCGGTCTGGCCGGGCGAGCCGGGACGAGTCCTAGGGGCCGGTCTGGCCGGAGGAGCCGGGGCGAGTCTGCTGGGCCGGATCGGTCGTGGACGGTCCGGCGCGGACGACGGCCTGGTCTCCTCGTGGACCGAACAGGTGCAGGATCTCCACGGCGTTCGTGTCCGCGGGGCCGAACCAGTGGGGCTCGGTGGTGTCGAACTCGGCCACTTCGCCCGGCCGCAGCGTGAAGTCCCGCGCCCCGAGGATGAGGCGTAGCCGCCCGGCGAGGACGTAGAGCCATTCGTAGCCCTCGTGAGTGACCAGTTCCGGCTGCCGGGGTGCCAGTACCTGCTTGAAGACCTGCACTCGGCCCGGGTACTGCGTCAGGGGCACGAGGACGCTCCCGCGCTCCTTGCGCAGGGGCCGGAGGTGCACCCGGGGGTCACCGCTGGCCGGCGCCGCGACCAGCTGGTCGAGTGCCACGCGGTGCGCCCGTGCCAGCGGGATGAGCAGGTCCAGGGTCGGGCGCCGATGGCCCGATTCCACCCGGGACAGTGTGCTGACCGAGATCCCGGTCATGGCCGCGAGCGCTTCGAGGGTGAGTCCCCGGTCCCTGCGCAGGCTGCGCAGCCGTGGCCCGATGCCGTCGAGGATCTGCTCCAACTCCGCGTCGCCGGATCCCGTGTTCATGGATCCATTTTTGCAGTGTCCGCAAAATCGGTGGGCTGTGGCCGTCGCTCGGGCCGAGCCTTGCCGGGCATTGTTCCCGGACATCAGAGGTGGACCATGACTGCCGCGACGACCCTCCCTGTTCAACCCGTGCCGAGTGCGCGCAGACGCTGGACGGTACTGGCCGTCTGCTGCCTGAGCATGTTTCTGGTGGGCCTGGACACCACCATCGTCAATGTGGGTCTGCCTGCCATCGGGCGCGGCCTGGATGTCGGCACCCGCGGTCTCGAATGGATCGTGGACGCCTACACCCTCGTTCTGGCCAGTCTCCTGATCTCCTCCGGAGCACTGGCGGATCGCTTCGGACGCCGCCGGGTGTTCCAGTGCGGGCTGGTCCTGTTCGGCGCGGCCTCACTGCTCTGCGCCCTCGCTCCGTCGGCGGGCGTACTCGTCGCGGGCCGCGCCCTGCAGGGTGTCGGCGCCTCGATGCTCAGCCCGGTGGCGCTCGCGATCGTGGTGAACGCGATGCCCGACCCGAAGGAACGGGCGCAGGCGATCGGCATCTGGGCGTCGGTGTTCGGGCTGAGCATGGCCGCCGGACCGGTCACGGGCGGCGCTCTGCTGGCGGGGCTGGACTGGCGGGCGCTGTTCTGGATCAACGCACCCGTCATCGCGGCCGCTCTGCTGCTCAGCGCCGTGTTCGTACCGGAGTCCCGGGCGCCGCGGGCCCGGCGGCTCGATCTGCCCGGCCAGGTCCTGCTGACCGTGGTCCTCGCCGTCGTGGTCGGGGTCCTGATCGAGGGGCCGCGCATCGGCTGGACGTCGCCCACGGCGCTGGCGGGATACGTGGGGGCTGTCGTGGCGACAGCCGGATTCGTGGGGGTCGAGTCCCGCCGACGTGAGCCGCTGATGGATCTGCGGCTCTTCGGGCGGCCGGTCTTCAGCGGCGCGGTCCTGGGCGCGGTGGCGGTCTTCGTCGCCCTGAGCATGACGCTGCTCCTGAACACCCTCTATCTGCAGCACACTCGGGGATGGACGCCACTGGCCGCCGGAGTGGCGACCCTGCCCCTGGCCGTCGGAGCGACCCTCTGCGCCCCCTGGTCCGGCCGCATGGTCGGCCGTACGGGACCGCGGCTGCCGCTGCTCCTCGCCGGCGGTTTCATCACGGCCGGGGGGCTCTGCATGGTCCGGCTCACCCCGCACACGAGCGTGTTCCTGCTGCTGGCCGCATACGCGCTCATCGGCATCGGGTTCGGCTTCGCCAATGCCCCGATCACCAACACCGCGGTCAATGGACTGCCTCCCGCCCGCGCCGGCGTGGCCGGGGCGATCACCTCCACGGCACGGCAACTCGGCTCCGCCCTCGGCATCGCTCTCGCCGGCGGCCTGGTCGCGGCCACCGGCCCGACGGGGCTCGCGCACGCGTCCCGACCGGGCTGGATCCTGGTCGCCACCTGTGGCGTGCTGCTCTTCCTCGTCGCGCGCGTGTCCCAGCCCGGCGAAGGCCGCCGCGGTCGCCGCCTCACCAAGAGCCTCGTACAGCCTCGTAGTGCCTCGTGAAGCCTCGTCATGTCTCGTGAAGCTTCGTACTCCTAGGCTCCTCGTCATGCTGATGAAACTGACGGCGGTCAACCTCGACTGCGCCGACCCCCTGGCCCTCGCCGACTTCTACCACCGTGCCACCGGGCTCCCGCTCCACGCACGCTCGGACGGCGAGTTCGCCGGGCTCGGCGGCGGTGAGGACGGGCCGCTCCTCGGTTTCCAGCGGGTCGACGGCTACCGGCCGCCGACCTGGCCGGGCCCGGACGTGCCGCAGCAGCTGCACCTCGACTTCGACGTCGACGACCTGGACGAGGCGGTGGCCCGGCTCGTCGAGTGGGGTGCCATGGTGCCATCGGCCCAGCCGCGCCCCGACTTGTGGCGGGTCGTCCTGGACCCGGCCGGGCATCCCTTCTGCGTCTCGCCCCGGAAGCGGCCGGGCAGGTGACGAAGGCCGGTGGCGGCCGGAAGCCGTCCGTCGGCTAATCTCCCCTTTCCCAGGGGAGGGAACACCTACTTGAACTACGCACGCACGCGCGGCCGTCGTCTCGCGGCCGCCGCCGTCACCATCGTCCTCGCCGCCACGGGCGGCACGCTCACCGCGCTCCCGGCGACGGCCGCACCCGTGTCGGGGGCCGCGCAGGAGGACCAACAGACGATCGCGCCGTACCCGAAGGGGGACGTGGACGTCCTCGGCGGCGGCAGCGCCGGCTTCTTCACCCACACCCCGCGGACGCGCACCGTCAGCTGGACCCGGTACGCGGACGGCGTCACGACGCCGGTCATCGACGGCCTGCACACGGGTACGGGCGCGTACGCCGTCGCCTCGGACGTCCTGGTGAGAGGTGACCATGCGAACCAGCTCCTGGCGTCCCGGGTGCTCACGGTCCGCGACCTGGCCTCCGGGGCGGAGCCGTACGTCGTCGACCTCGCCGCGCTGGAGAAGGACGGCGCGACCTACTCCTACCGGGGTGTCGTCGGCGGCACGCTCGTCGTCGCCGTGCGGAAGGCGGACGGCACCGTCGAGGGCCGGCTGCTCGTCCCCGGACCGGGGGGCCCGCAGCAGCGGGTGATCACCGGGCTGCCCGCCGACCAGGCCGGCTTCACCGTCGTGCAGCAGGGCGGCACCATGTCCGGATCCGCCCTGCTGTACGTGTCGGCAGGGCCGGTGGACGCCCGCCGCTCCACCCGGGCGGTCCTGGACCTCGCGTCCGCCACGGTCACCGACGCCGTCCCGGTGCCCGCCTCCCTGGACCATCGCCAGTCGGGGGCCCTGTCGGCATCGCATGTCGCCTGGGGCGACCCGGAGGACCTCCTCCACCTGGCCGTCGGCCTCCGCGGCTCCGACAGCATGCGGCGTACCACCGTCCCCACGTACTACCGGTACGGTCTGGTGGGGGATTGGCTGGTCTTCGGCGCGCCCGGCGAGGGCTGGTCCCCGTTGCAGGCGGAACGTGCCGACGGCAGCGGCGGCAGAGTGCAGATCCTCGACCGCGTGGAATCGCTGGCACCCGGCCCGGACGGCTCCCTGCTGGCCAGGGGCGGGACGATCGCGCACGGTGAGGGGCTCTACCGCGTCACGGCCGGGGCGGAGGGCGCCCCGGTCGCCGAACTCGTCGCCACCACCGGCGAACCGAGCGTCCTCGTGTACGGCGGTGCCGACATCCCCGCCACGATCGACTTCGACCGTCTGGACGGCGTCGACCTCCGCTGGCGCCTGTCCCGGCAGAACGCGTACGCGAACGTCACGATCACCCGCAGGACCGGCACCGGGCGCGTCGAGTCGGTCGAACGCAGGGGCCTGAAGGCCATGGGGGACGACGCCGTCGGCTTCCACTGGAACGGCGAGGACCTCGTCACCCCGGGGAGGCCCGCCCCGGCGGGCACGTACACCTGGACGTTCGAGGCGAAGCCGCGCGACGGGGTCGGCGAACCGGTCCGTGGCTCCGGCACGTTCACCGTCCGCCGTACCCCCGGCCTGCACGACTACGACGGCAACGGCGCGCCCGAACTGTTCGCTCTGGAGCGGAACGGCGGACCGTTCAAGTCCGTCGACATCGTCCCGGGAACGCCCGGCACACCACCCGCCCTCCGCGAGAAGACGGTCATCGCCGGGTACGCCTACGACCGGATCGAGTCGTCGGGTGACCTCGCGGGGTCGCCCCTCGCCGACCTCGTGGCCCGCGACGGGAGCGGCGTGCTCTGGCTGCACCGGGGCTCCGGCGACCGGCAGCGGCCGCTCCTCGACCGCGTACGGGTCGGCGGCGGCTGGAACACGTACGACCACCTTGCGGGCGGCAGCGACGTCACCGGCGACGGCCGGGCCGACCTCGTCGCCACCGACCGGGCCGGCGTCCTGTGGGCCTACCCGGGCACCGGCGACGCCACGTCCCCCTTCGGCGCGCGCAAGCGGGTCGGCGGCGGATGGGGGATCTACAACGACGTGACCGCGACCGGGAACCTCGCCGGAGGCCCTGCCGGTGACCTGCTCGCCCGGGACCGGGCCGGTGTCCTCTGGCTGTACCTCGGCAAGGGGGACGGGACCTTCGCGCCGCGTACGCGGGTCGGCGGCGGCTGGGACGGGTTCGAGGAACTGGTCGCGATCGGCGACGTGAACTCCGACGGCCGCCAGGACCTCCTCGCCCGCACCGGTGCGCTCGTCTCCTACTACCTGGGCTCCGGTGACTGGAAGGCCCCCTTCAGGGCCGGCCCCCGGCGCGAGTCCACGACGCTGGGCACCGACCGCGTCTTCTGACCCGTCGCCCGTTCCGCATCCCGTTCCGCAGGCCGGGGTCCGCGCACGCTGCCGCGCGGACCCCGGCCGGTGCGATCCGGCCCCGCTCCTTCGTCATCCACGGAAAGAACCCCTACGTGAAGCACGCGTATCCGCGCGGCCGTCGTCTCGCGGCCGCCGCCGTCACCCTCGTCCTCGCCGCCACGGGCGGTGCGCTCACCGCGCTCCCGGCAACGGCCGCGCCCGCGCCCGCGCCGGGGGCCGCGCAGGAGGACCAGCAGGCCCCCGTGCCGTTCCCGCGCAACGCCGACGTCGTCGGCGCGGGCCCGAGCGGCTTCCTGTCGCAGACGCGCGGCGGCACGCCGGAGTTCCGCTGGACCTGGTACGCGGACGGCTCGTCGATCGTGCTGCCCGGGGCCACCACGGCCGCCGCCGGCGGTACGGACCTCGTCGTCACCGTCGACCGGACCGCGCCCGTCGCCGGGCGGGTGCTCAAGGTCTACGACCTGTCGACGCCCGCCACCGCCGCCGTGGCACCGCAGGAGGTGGACCTCGAAGCGCTCGGCGACGGCTACTTCTTCGAGGGCCTGGCAGGCAAGACCCTGCTCCTCGGGCGGTACGAGGCATCCGGCACCGTGCGGCAGTACGCCGCCACTCTCGACGGCTCGACGCCGAAGCCCAGGTGGGTCGAAGGGGCGGCCGGCATCGACTGCTACAACGGATACGACGGTTGGACGGACACCGGTTCCGCGCTCTACGAGTGCGAGTTCACCGAGGTCGGGCTGAGCAGCAAGGTCCTCGTCGATTTCGCCTCGGGTACCCGGAAGACGTACGTGCAGTCCTCCGACGAGTACGCCCGGCCGGGCGCGGTCTCCGCCACGCACGTCGCCTGGCGTGAGGCGCGGATGTCGGGAAGCCGTTCCCTCCACGGGATCGTCGCCCACCAGCGAGACAAGACCGACGAACTGTGGATCCCGTCGGACGACCCGCTGGAAGACCCGGTGTACCTGGTCGGCAGCTGGGTGGCGTCCGGCCAGAAGGCCCACATCGACGCGCCCGCCCCCGGCGGCGCGGCCGCCGGGACGGTGCGGCCGTTCACCCTGCAGTCGATCGAGACCGGCGAGAAGGAGACCGTCCTCACCGCGTTCTCCTCGGCCGTCGCCGGTCCCGGCGGCAGCCTCCTGGTGCGCGGTGGCACCCCCGAGCACGGAGAGGGCCTCTATCGGATCGCGCCGCGTGCCGACGGCGGCCTGCCCGACGTCGAACTGGTCGCGTCGACGGGGCAGTCGACCGTCATCACCCTCACCGGCTCCAGCACGCCCAAGACGCTTTCCGGCGAGCAGCTCGCCGGAGGGGTCGACTTCAGCTGGGACCTGTCCCGAGGGGACGCGTCCGTACAGGTCAGCCTGAAGCACATCCGCAGCGGGCGGTCGATCCTCACGACGTGGCCCGCCCCCGCCGACGGCGCCGACGGGACACCGGGCCGGGTCACCTGGCACTGGGACGGCAAGGACCTGGAGCGCCTGGACGGGGTGCTGAGCCCGGCCCGTTCAGGAGAGTACGAGTGGCAGTTCTCCGCGCGGCCCGAGGAAGGGGTGGGCCCCGCGCTGGTCACCTCCGGCCGGTTCACGGTCAACCGGCCCCCGATGCCGCACGACTTCGACGGCGATGGCGGCGTGGACCTGTTCGCCCGGGAGCCGGGCGGTCTGCTGCGCGGCTTCCAGACCCAGCCCGTCGCGGTCGGCGGTTCGGTCAAGCGCGCCACCTGGGGCGTCATCGGCGCCGGCTGGCAGGCCTACGACCGGATCGAGACGGCCGGGAACATCGCGGGCGCGACCTGGCCGGACGTCCTCGCCCGGGACACCGCCGGAACCCTGTGGCTCTACCAGGGCAACGGCGACCGGGCGCAGCCCCTCTCCGGCCGCACCCGGATCGGCGGCGGCTGGCAGGTGTACGACCGGATCGCGGCCGGCAGCGACGTCACCGGCGACGGCCGGCCCGACCTCCTCGCCACCGACAAGTCCGGTGTCCTGTGGCTCTACGCGGGCACCGGGAACGCCAACGTGCCCTTCTCCGCCGCCAAGCGGGTGGGCGGCGGCTGGGGCGTCTACAACGAGCTCTCGGCGGTCGGGAACTTCGCCGGCGGCCCCGCCGGCGACCTCCTCGCCCGGGACAAGGACGGCGTCCTCTGGCTGTACCTCGGCAAGGGCGACGGTACCTTCGCCGCCCGCAGCCGGGTCGGCGGCGGCTGGGGCGGCTTCCTGAACCTCGTCGGCGTCGGCGACGCCAACGGCGACGGACGCGCCGACCTCATGGTCTCCACCACTCCCACCCCGTCCGCCTGGGGCGTCAGCTTCTACGCCGGTACGGGGGACTGGAAGGCGCCCCTCAAGGCCGGGGTGAAGACCGACGCCACGAGCTGGGCGCGGTACGACGCCGTCTTCTAGACGCACCCGGCCGCGGGCACACGGCCCCTACGACGGCATCCGCCCCGGCCTCGCCCCGTGGTTCCGTCGCGTCGTCGACGCCGCCGCGCGCCCGGGGCATCGACCCCGACACGGCCACCTGGGAGTAGGGCGGGGCTCCTCAGGGCAGGGCGCACTCCGCCCACACCGTCTTCCCGGGCGCCCCGGGCCTCGGGCACCAGCCCCAGCGGTCGGCGAGCGCGTCGACGAGCAGCAATCCCCGGCCCCCGTCCGTCAGTTCCGGACCGGGGTCGGGGAGCTTTCCGGGCCGGGGCGGTACGCGCTCCGCCCGCGTGTCGCTCACCTCGACCCGGGCGAGCCCGCCGGTGACGCGCAGGGAGAGCCGGAAGTCCCGCCCCGGCACGTGCCCATGCCGCACGGCGTTCGTCGCCAGCTCGGAGGCGACGAGAACGACGGTCTCGTGCGGCCCGGTCCCGTACGGGACGCCCCACTCGTCCAGCCGGACGGCGACGAGGCGGCGCGCGAGCCGGGCGCCCCTTGCGGTCGACGTGAACCGCAGGGAGAAGATCCTGCTGCCCAAGTAAGGAGAGAGCGCGGGGAGTTGGGTGGTGCTGGTGGGGGTGAGGTTGTTGCTCGTCATGCTCCCACGCTCCTCTTGGTGGCGTAGCGTGACCACTGGTGACGCACCGACGTGATGAGCTTGTACGTGCCGTGTCGGTGCCGGTACGAGAGGCGGGGCGCGGTGGCGGAAGAGCAGGCGGGCGTGGAGCCGGAGTCGGGGCCAGAGGTGGACGCGGGCCAGACGGCGGAGAAGTCCGCGCAAGGCGTGGTGACGGCGTTCGGGCAGAGCCTGAAGACGCTGCGGACGCGGGCGGGGATGGAACGCGAGGAGTTCGGCAAGCGGCTGGGCTACTCGGCGTCGACCATCGCGTCGTTCGAGCAGGGCCGGAGAATTCCGCCGCCGCGCGCGATCGACCGCGCCGATGAAGTGCTGGACGCGGGCGGGCTGTTGAAGGTCTGGAAAGACCAGCTGGAGAGGGCGCAGTACCCGGCGTTCTTCCAGGGGATGGCGCAGCTGGAGAAGCAGGCCATAGAGCTGCTGGCGTACGACACGCTGGCAGTCAAGGGGCTGTTGCAGACCGAGGAGTACATGCGAGCGGTGCTGAGTAACCGGCGTCCACCGCTCGACGCCGAGACCATCGAGCAGCGCGTGACCGCGCGGCTGGCTCGACAGGCCATCTTCGAGCGCCGCCCCGCACCCTTCCTCAGCTTCGTTATGTGCGAATCCGTCTTGCGGCGCAAGGTCGGCGGCAGGGAGGTGCTGCGCGGCCAGCTGGAGCAGCTCCTCCTCATCGGCGGGCAAAGGAATGTCGAGATCCAGGTCATGCCACTCGATTGTGAGGACAACGCGGGCTTGGAAGGGCCGTTCACGGTCGTCACCCGCGAGGACGGCAAGAGATTTGTCTACGCCGAAGCCCAGAGCACCAGTGCCCTGGAGACCGACCCCAAGCAGACGGTTCTTGCTGCAGCCCGCTATGGGATCATCCGGTCGCAGGCTCTCAGCCCGCGAGAGTCACTGGAGTTGATCGAGAAACTGTTGGGAGAGCTATGAACAGCGCGGAGACCCTCGCCTGGTTCAAGAGCAGTTACAGCGGCGGTGACGGCGGCGACTGCATCGAGGTCGCGTTCGCCTGGTTCAAGAGCAGCTACAGCGGAGCCGAGGGCGGCGACTGCATCGAGGTAGCGACCCGCGCGGGAGCCGTCCACGTCCGTGACTCCAAGGACGTGGCCCGCCCGGCCCTCCGAGTCTCGCAGGACGCCTGGGCCGGCTTCGTCGGGCTTGCCTCGGCCGAGTAGTACAGCCACCGCTTGTACGCGCGCGAGCCCGCCTGTCCGCGTCGGAAGGCGGGCTCTCGCCTTCCCTACGGTGCCTGGTCCTCGCCCCGGGCGTCCCCCGTCGCCTCCTTCAACACCGGGAAGCGGCGCGGTGCCAGGGTCAGGAGGACCAGGAGGGCGAGGGCGGCCGCGCCCGCCGCGCCCACGAAGACGTAGTCCACCGCCGTGTCGACCGCGCGGCGCAGGCCGTCCATCGTCTCGGCCGTCAGGGAGCCGGGGGCGTCCAGCGCGCGGGCCAGGGTGTCCAGGTCGCCGCCGCCCAGGCGGGCGGCGAGGACGCCGTTCGCGACGGCGCCGAAGACCGCCGCGCCGACGCTCTGTCCGACCTGGCGGCAGAAGAGGACCGACGCGGTCGTCGTACCGCGCTCCTCGTACGGGACGGTCGACTGCACGCCCACGATCAGCGGCAGTTGGAAGAGGCCGAGCGCGCCGCCGAGCAGCAGCATGATCAGGGCCGGCTGCCAGGGTTCCCCCGGGAACGGGAGGAACGGGAAGGCGAGCAGCAGGGCCAGCGCGAGCGAGATGCCGATGACGGCCGTCAGGCGGAAGCCGATCCTGCCGTACACCCGGTTCGAGAACGCCGCCGTGATGGGCCAGCTCAGGGTCATCACCGACAGGACGAACCCGGCGGCTATCGGGCCGAGGCCCAGGACGGACTGGGCGTACGTCGGCAGGAAGACCGTCGGCGCGACCATGAGCAGGCCCAGCGCGCCCAGGGCGAGGTTGACGGCGGATATCGTGCGGCGGCGCCAGATCCAGCCGGGGATGATCGGTTCGGCAGCGCGCCGCTCGACGAGGACCGTCACCGCGCCCAGGACGGCCGCCCCGGTCAGGAGGCCGAGGGACGGGGCCGACAGCCAGGGCCAGGCGACGCCGCCCTGGACCAGGGCCGTGAGGAGGAGTGCTCCCGTGGCGAAGATCGACAGGGCTCCCGCCCAGTCGATCCGGACGCGCTCGCGCGGCGTGGTGCGGGCGGCGGCCGGTTCCTTCAGGTGCCTGACGATCAGCCACAGCGCCACCAGGCCCACCGGCAGGTTGATCAGGAAGATCCAGCGCCAGTCCGCGTACCCCGCGAGGAGTCCGCCGGCCGCCGGGCCCGCGACCGAGGAGGCGGCCCAGACGGAGGAGAGCTTCGCCTGGATCTTGGGGCGTTCCTTCAGCGGGTACAGGTCGGCGGCGATCGTCTGGATCGTGCCCTGGAGCGCGCCGCCGCCGAGGCCCTGGACGACGCGGAAGGCGATGAGGGCGGCCATGTTCCAGGCGGCCGCGCACAGGAGGGAGCCGATGAGGAATAGGACGACCCCGGCGATCAGGACCGGCTTGCGGCCGAAGGTGTCGCTGAGCTTCCCGTACACGGGCAGGGTGACGGTCACGGCGAGCAGATAGCCGGAGAACAGCCAGGAGAAGACGGCGAGTCCGCCGAGGTCGCCGACGATCTGGGGGACGGCGGTGGACACGATCGTGCCGTCGATGGCGGCGAGGCCCATGCCGAGCATCAGGGCGGCCACTACGGGACCGCGGTGTGCGGCTGGGGTGGTCGGAACCGCTTGCGCGACCCCCTTCACGTACGGCTCCGTCACCGCGGCGTTCCTTTCTTCGTACACCTAAATGTTCGGGGTCAGGGTCCCACCAAGCCCACGGGTGGAGGAACCCCTAGGGGCATCTCCCCCTTACGGGCCAGGGGTGCTTCGTCCCGGCGGAGGAGGAGAACCGGCCTTCGCGGTTCTTAACTTGAACTTACAAACCACCCACTGCTCCACTCACCGCTCCGAGGAGAAAACCGTGACCACGGCTGTGACCATCCCCAGGCACGGGGGTACTGGAGGGCGTACGGCCGTCGCCGCGCGGGCGCGTCAGGTCGTCAAGGCGTACGGCTCCGGGGAGACCCGGGTCGTCGCGCTGGACTCCGTCGACGTCGACATCGCCCGCGGACAGTTCACCGCGATCATGGGACCCTCGGGTTCCGGCAAATCGACCCTGATGCACTGCCTCGCCGGGCTCGACACCGTCACCAGCGGCGAGATCTTCCTCGACGAGACCGAGATCACCCGGCTCAAGGACAAGAAGCTCACACAGCTGCGCCGGGACCGGATCGGCTTCATCTTCCAGGCGTTCAACCTGCTGCCGACCCTGAGCGCCATCGAGAACATCACGCTGCCGATGGACATCGCCGGCCGCAAGCCCGACGCCGAGTGGCTGCGCCGGGTCGTCGACACCGTCGGTCTCTCCGAGCGGCTCAAGCACCGGCCGAACGAGCTCTCCGGCGGTCAGCAGCAGCGTGTGGCCGTGGCCCGCGCGCTCGCCGCCCGGCCCGAGATCATCTTCGGGGACGAGCCGACCGGAAACCTGGACTCGCGGGCGGGCGCCGAAGTCCTCGGCTTCCTCCGCACCTCGGTCGACGAACTGGGCCAGACGATCGTCATGGTCACCCACGACCCGGTCGCCGCCTCCTACGCGGACCGGGTCCTCTACCTCGCCGACGGGCGGATCGTGGACGAGATGCTCCGGCCGACCGCCGACGCCGTCCTCGACCGCATGAAGGACTTCGACGCGCGCGGGCGGACGTCATGAGTGTCCTGAAGACCTCGCTGCGCAACTTCTTCGCGCACAAGGGGCGGATGGCGCTCTCCGCCGTCGCCGTCCTGCTCTCCGTCGCCTTCGTCAGCGGCACCCTCGTGTTCACCGACACCATGAACACGACGTTCGACAAGCTCTTCGCCTCGACCGCCTCCGACGTCACCGTCAGCCCCAAGGGCGCGGCGGTCGAGGACGGGACCGGGGCGACCGGCCGCCCCGAGTCCTTCCCCGCCTCGCTCGTCGAGCAGGTCCGGAAGACCGAGGGCGTCCAGGCCGCGCAGGGCTCGGTCATCTCGACGAGCGTCACCGTCGTCGACGCGAAGAACAAGAACCTCGGCCCCACCGGCGGCGCTCCGACCATCGCCGTCAACTGGAGCCCGAACGAGCTGCGTTCGGTGGAGATCGCCTCCGGCCATGAGCCGCGCGGTCCCACCGAGGTGATCGTCGACGGCGCCACCGCCGAGAAGCACGGCCTGAAGCTCGGCGACGCGCTGCGGACGATCTCCGTCACCGGTGACTTCACCGCGAAGATCTCCGGCATCGTCGAGTTCAAGGTCACCAACCCGGGCGCCACCGTCGTCTACTTCGACACCGCCACCGCGCAGCGCGAACTCCTCGGCAAGGAAGGCCTGTTCACCCAGGTCACGGCCGATGCGAAGCCCGGTGTCAGCGACGACGCCCTGAAGAAGAACATCGCCGCCTCGATCGGCGGCGGCTACAAGCTGCAGACCGCCGCAGAGGCCGCCGACGCGGGCCGCGAGGACGTCGCGAGCTTCCTCGACGTCATGAAGTACGCGATGCTCGGCTTCGCCTTCATCGCCTTCATCGTCGGCATCTTCCTCATCGTCAACACCTTCTCCATGCTGGTCGCCCAGCGCACCCGCGAGATCGGTCTCATGCGGGCCATCGGCTCCAGCCGCAAGCAGGTCAACCGCTCCGTCCTCGTCGAGGCGCTGCTCCTCGGCTTCTTCGGCTCGGTCGCCGGTGTCGGCGCGGGCGTCGGCCTCGCCGTCGGTCTCATGAAGCTGATGTCCGCGGTGGGCATGGAACTCTCCACCCGCGACCTCACCGTCAAGTGGACGACCCCGGCCGTCGGTCTCGCCCTCGGCATCGTCGTCACCGTCCTCGCCGCCTACATCCCGGCCCGCCGCGCCGGGAAGGTCTCCCCGATGGCCGCCCTCCGGGACGCGGGCACCCCCGCCGACGGCAAGGCCGGCCGGGTGCGCGGCGGAATCGGTCTCGCCCTCACCGCCGCCGGAGCGGCCGCGCTCGTGGCGGCGGCCCGCGCCGCGGAGGCCGGCCCCGGCTCCCTCTGGCTCGGACTCGGCGTCGTCCTCTCCCTCCTCGGCTTCGTCGTCATCGGCCCGCTCCTCGCGGGCGGTGTCGTCCGCGCCCTGGGCGTCGTCGTCCTGCGGATCTTCGGCCCGGTCGGCCGGATGGCCGAACGGAACGCGCTCCGCAACCCGCGCCGCACCGGCGCCACCGGCGCGGCCCTGATGATCGGCCTCGCGCTCGTCGCCGCCCTGTCGGTCGTCGGCTCCTCGATGGTCGCCTCGGCCACCGACGAGCTGGACCGGTCCGTCGGCGCCGACTTCATCGTGCAGTCCGGCACCGGGCAGCCGATCGTGCCGCAGGCCCAGGCCGCCATGGAGAAGACCCCGGGCCTGGACCACGTCAGCGAGTACAAGTGGGTCGACGCCACCGTCACCGACCCCCGCGGCAAGACCACGAAGGCCGACCTGGCCGCCACCGACCCGTCGTACATGAAGGACCTGCGTCGGGAGACCGCCGCCGGCACCCTCGCCGACGCCTACGGCAAGGGCGCCATGTCGGTCGGCAGCGACTACGCCACCGAGCACGGTGTGAAGGTCGGCGACGTGCTGACCGTCGCCTTCAAGGGCGGCGAGAAGGCGAAGCTGAAGGTCGCGGCGATCACCGCCGACACCGGCCAGGTCGACAAGGGGGCGATGTACACCAACGTCACCACCCTCGCCGAGTACGTCCCCGCCGAGCGGATGCCGCAGAGCCTGCTGGTCCTCGCCAGCGCGAAGGACGGCCAGGAGACCCAGGCCTACCAGGCCCTCAAGGACGCGCTCGCGCCGTACCCGCAGTACAAGGTGAGCAACCAGGCGGACTACAAGGAAGAGCTGCAGGACCAGGTCGGGCAGCTGCTCAACATCGTGTACGGGCTCCTCGCCCTGGCGATCGTCGTCGCGGTCCTGGGCGTCGTGAACACCCTGGCCCTGTCGGTCGTCGAGCGGACCCGGGAGATCGGCCTCATGCGGGCCATCGGCCTCTCCCGCCGCCAGCTGCGCCGCATGATCCGCCTGGAGTCGGTGGTGATCGCCCTGTTCGGCGCGCTGCTCGGCCTGGGCCTGGGCATGGGCTGGGGCACCGCCGCCCAGAAGCTCCTGGCCCTGGAAGGCCTCGGGGTCCTGGAGATCCCCTGGTCGACGATCCTGACCGTCTTCGTCGGATCGGCCTTCGTGGGCCTCTTCGCGGCCCTGGTCCCGGCCTTCCGGGCGGGCCGGATGAACGTCCTGAACGCGATCGCGAGCGAGTAGCGGTCGCGGGACGGAACGGGGGAACGGGGGAGTACGGCCCCGGTGCGCACGCACCGGGGCCGGACCCGTCGTTACGACGGGTCCGGGTGCCGGCCGCTTCACTCTCCCGGGTGGCGCCTTTCCTTCGGGCGAGTGACAGTGGCACGTCGTAGGCTGGTCACTTGCCGGGCCGTACGCGTCCGGTACCACCCCGGCCCGTGAGACGTGTCGGGCTGTTCGCGTTGCCCGCCCCCGTCACCCACCGGGATGGAAAGCTTCATGAGCCTGCACGGCCTGCTCGATGTAGTCGTCAAGGACACCGCCCTCGCCGAGGCCGTGAAGGCCGCCGCCGACGGGAACCGCCCGCACGTGGACCTGGTCGGCCCGGCGGCCGCGCGGCCCTTCGCCGTCGCCGCGCTCGCCCGGGACTCGGGGCGGCCGGTGCTCGCGGTGACCGCGACCGGACGGGAGGCCGAGGACCTCGCCGCCGCGCTGCGGTCGCTGCTCGACCCGGACAGGGTCGTCGAGTACCCCTCCTGGGAGACCCTGCCGCACGAGCGGCTCTCGCCCCGCTCCGACACCGTCGGCCGCCGTCTCGCCGTACTGCGCCGGCTCGCGCACCCGAGGGACGACGACCCGGCGGCCGGCCCCGTCAGCGTCGTCGTCGCACCCATCCGCTCCGTGCTCCAGCCGCAGGTCAAGGGCCTCGGTGACCTGGAGCCGGTGGCGCTGCGCTCGGGGCAGACGGCGGACCTGAACGAGATCGTGGAGGGCCTCGCGGCCGCCGCGTACTCGCGCGTGGAGCTGGTCGAGAAGCGCGGCGAGTTCGCCGTGCGCGGCGGCATCCTGGACGTCTTCCCGCCGACCGAGGAGCACCCGCTCCGGATCGAGTTCTGGGGCGACGACGTCGAGGAGATCCGTTACTTCAAGGTCGCCGACCAGCGGTCCCTCGAAGTGGCCGAGCACGGACTCTGGGCGCCGCCCTGCCGTGAGCTGCTGCTCACCGCGGACGTACGGGAGCGGGCGGCGGCGCTCGCCGAGGCCCACCCGGAGCTGGGCGAGCTCCTGAACAAGATCGCGGAGGGGATCGCGGTCGAGGGCATGGAGTCCCTCGCGCCGGTCCTCGTCGACGACATGGAACTGCTGCTCGACGTCCTCCCCGAGGGTTCCATGGCCGTGGTCTGCGACCCGGAGCGGGTGCGGACGAGGGCCTCGGACCTGGTGGCGACCTCCCAGGAGTTCCTCCAGGCGTCGTGGGCGGCCACGGCGGGCGGCGGCGAGGCCCCGATCGACGTCGGCGCGGCCTCGCTGTGGGGGATCGCGGACGTCCGGGACCGGGCGCGCGAGCTGGGGATGGCCTGGTGGTCGGTGTCGCCGTTCGCGGCGGACGCGACGGCCGACGGCTCCGGCGGGGACACCCTCACCCTCGGCATGCACGCCCCCGAGTCGTACCGCGGCGACACCGCCCGCGCGCTCGCCGACACCAAGGGCTGGCTGGCCGACGGCTGGCGCACGGTCTACGTCACGGAGGCCCACGGCCCCGCGACCCGTACGGTCGAGGTCCTCGGCGGCGAGGGCATCGCCGCCCGCCTCGACGCCGACCTGGCGGAGATCTCGCCGTCGGTCGTGCACGTGGCGACCGGCTCCATCGACTACGGCTTCGTGGACGCGGCCCTCAAGCTCGCCGTCCTCACCGAGACCGACCTGTCCGGCCAGAAGGCGGCCGGCAAGGACGGCCAGCGGATGCCGGCCAAGCGCCGCAAGACCATCGACCCGCTGACCCTGGAGGTCGGCGACTACATCGTGCACGAGCAGCACGGTGTCGGCCGGTACGTGGAGATGGTCCAGCGGACCGTGCAGGGCGCGACCCGCGAGTACCTCCTCGTCGAGTACGCCCCCGCCAAGCGAGGCCAGCCCGGCGACCGGCTGTACATCCCGACCGACCAGCTGGAGCAGGTCACCAAGTACGTGGGCGGCGAGGCGCCGACCCTGCACCGGCTCGGCGGCGCGGACTGGACGAAGACGAAGGCGCGCGCGAAGAAGGCCGTCAAGGAGATCGCGGCCGACCTGATCAAGCTGTACTCGGCGCGCATGGCCGCCCCCGGGCACGCCTTCGGCTCCGACACCCCGTGGCAGCGCGAGCTGGAGGACGCCTTCCCGTACGCGGAGACGCCCGACCAGCTGTCCACCATCGCCGAGGTGAAGGAGGACATGGAGAAGACCGTCCCCATGGACCGTCTGATCTGCGGCGACGTCGGCTACGGCAAGACGGAGATCGCGGTACGGGCGGCCTTCAAGGCGGTCCAGGACGGCAAGCAGGTCGCGGTCCTCGTCCCGACGACGCTGCTCGTGCAGCAGCACTTCGGCACGTTCAGCGAGCGTTACTCCCAGTTCCCGGTGAAGGTACGGGCGTTGTCCCGCTTCCAGACGGACACCGAGGCGAAGGCGACCCTGGAGGGCATGCGGGAGGGCTCGGTCGACGTCGTCATCGGCACCCACCGCCTCTTCGCCTCCGAGACCAAGTTCAAGGACCTGGGCCTGGTCGTCGTCGACGAGGAGCAGCGGTTCGGCGTCGAGCACAAGGAGCAGCTGAAGAAGCTCCGTGCCAACGTCGACGTCCTCACCATGTCGGCCACGCCCATCCCCCGTACGCTCGAAATGGCGGTGACGGGCATCCGCGAGATGTCCACGATCACCACCCCGCCGGAGGAGCGGCACCCGGTCCTCACCTTCGTCGGCCCGTACGAGGAGAAGCAGATCGGCGCCGCGATCCGGCGTGAACTCCTGCGCGAGGGCCAGGTCTTCTACATCCACAACCGGGTCGACTCCATCGACCGGGCGGCGGCGCGGCTGCGCGAGATCGTGCCGGAGGCGCGGATCGCGACGGCGCACGGCCAGATGAGCGAGACCGCCCTGGAGCAGGTCGTCGTCGACTTCTGGGAGAAGAAGTTCGACGTGCTGGTCTCCACGACGATCGTCGAGTCCGGCATCGACATCTCCAACGCCAACACCCTGATCGTGGAGCGCGGCGACAACTTCGGTCTCTCGCAGCTTCACCAGCTGCGCGGCCGCGTCGGCCGAGGCCGCGAGCGGGGCTACGCGTACTTCCTGTACCCGCCGGAGAAGCCGCTGACGGAGACCGCGCACGAGCGGCTCGCGACGATCGCCCAGCACACCGAGATGGGCGCCGGCATGTACGTGGCGATGAAGGACCTGGAGATCCGCGGCGCGGGCAACCTGCTCGGCGGCGAGCAGTCCGGCCACATCGCGGGCGTCGGCTTCGACCTGTACGTACGGATGGTCGGCGAGGCGGTCGCGGACTACCGGGCGCAGATGGAAGGCGGGGTGGAGGAGGAGGCCCCGCTGGAGGTCAAGATCGAGCTTCCGGTCGACGCCCACATGCCGCACGACTACGCACCGGGCGAGCGGCTCCGCCTCCAGGCGTACCGCTCGATCGCCTCCGCGAACTCGGAGGAGGACATCCGGGCGGTCCGCGAGGAACTCACCGACCGCTACGGCAAGTTGCCGGAGCCGGTCGAGAACCTCCTCCTGGTGGCCGGCCTGCGCATGCTGGCCCGCGCCTGCGGCGTCGGCGAGATCGTCCTCCAGGGCCCGAACATCCGCTTCGCCCCGGTGGAGCTGCGCGAGTCGCAGGAAATGCGCCTTAAGCGGCTGTACCCGCGCACGGTGATCAAGCCGGCGGTCCACCAGATCCTGGTGCCGCGCCCGACGGCGGGCAAGATCGGCGGAAAGCCGGTGGTCGGACGCGAACTGCTCGCGTGGACCGGGGAGTTCCTGACGACGATTCTCGGCTCGTAGGGGAAGTCGGGGGTGCGCCCAGGGCGCACCCCCGACCGGGGGCTACAGCTCGTTCAGGTCCAGTGCCTCGGCCATCGCGCGGTAGCCCGCGTCGTTCGGGTGGAGGCCGTCGCCCGAGTCGTAGGCGGGGAGGATGCGGTCGGGGTCCGTCGGGTCCGCGACCGCGTGGTCGAGGTCGACGATCGCGTCGTACGTGCCCGAGGTGCGGACCCAGTCGTTGAAGGCGTCGCGCTTGGCCTCGTTGGCGGGGGTGTCGTAGAAGGAGCCCTTGACCGGGGTCAGGGTCGCGCCGATGACCTTCAGGCCCTTCGCGTGGGCCTGGCGGACCAGGGTGCGGTGGCCCTTGATCAGTTCGGCCGCGGAGACGTCGGGGGTGGGCGCGGCCGGGAAGGTCACGGTGCTGCCGCCGATGTCGTTGATGCCTTCGAGGAGGATGACCGTGCGGACTCCCCGCTCGTTCAGGACGTCCTGGCGGAAGCGGGTCAGGGCCTTCTCGCCCGCCCAGGTCGTGTCGTTGACGACCTGGTTGCCGGCGATCCCCTGGTTGAGGACGGCGCGCGGGCGACCGGCCGCGGCCAGGCGTTCGGCGAGTTCGTCCGGGTAGCGGTTGTCCGCGTCCGTCGTGGAGCCCACGCCGTCGGTGATCGAGTCGCCGAAGGTGACGATGCCGTCGCGGCGGGCGGTGTCACGGCCGCCGGTGACCTCGACGCCGGAGAGGAAGTACCAGGAGGTGCCGGTCTCCTTGAAGGCCGTGCCGTCGACGTCCGCGCGGTGGTCGCCGTCGGCCCGGTAGCTGGTGGCGCCGGCGACGTGGTGGAAGGTGGCGGGGCCGGTCCGGCCCGCCAGGTAGAGGGTGACGGTCAGCGACTCGAAGGCCTTGACCGGGAACGGCGTTCCGTCGCTGAGGAGGGTCCCGCCGACCGGGATCGTCGTGGACGGACGGCCGTCGAAGCGCAGGGTGCGGACCGAACCCGCCCGCACCGCACCACCCTTGTCCGTGCGGGCGACGGTGGCGCCGGTGACGTGCAGCGGGGTGGTGCCGTAGCGGTTGCTCAGCTCGATGCGGGCCCGCGTACCGGAGGCGGTGACGCGGACGGTCTGTCGCACGGTGTGGTTGTCGAAGCCCTGCTGTGACCAGTTGGGTGCGAACGGCGCGGTCGGCGCCTGCGGGGACGCGGCCCAGGCGCCGCGCCAGGAGCCGCCCGCTCCCGTGTGGTCGGGGGTGGCGAGGGCGGTCGGCGCCAGGGCGATGGTGGCCGTGGTGAGCAGGGCTATCGCGGTGCGACGGAGGGTGTTCGTGGTTCTCATGTTCTCCGTCAATTGCTGACCGGCGCGGGCTATTCCCCGTCTTCCGGTTCGCCGGGCGGGAGTTGGCCGGTGAAGAGCAGGCCGGTGAGGGAGCGGAAGTACTCCTCCGGGTCCCGGTCGCCCAGCGCGCCCGTCACGTTGTGGGTGAGGAGCAGCGTCGCGAAACCGTGGGCGAGCGACCAGGCCGCGATGCCCGCCGTACGGGCGTCGGGGACGTCCGTCAGGTCGGCGACGCCCGCGCGGAGTTCGGCCGAGGCGCGTTCCTTGGCGGCGAGCAGGTCCGGGTCGTCGGCGCGCAGCAGCTCCGGCTGGAACATGACCTGGAAGTGGGCCGGGTGCTCGACCGCGAACCGCACGTACCGCACCCCGCGTTCGCGCAGCCCGGGTGCGGAGGCGAGGGTCTCGGCGAGGAGCCCGTACCCCTCGGTGGCGAGGGCGGTGAGGAGTCCGGTGCGGTCCTTGAAGTGGTGGGCGGGCGCGGCGTGCGAGACGCCCGCGCGGCGCGCGAGGTCGCGCAGGCTGAGCGCCGCGGGGCCGTCGGCGGCGATGACGTCGAGGGCGGCGGCGAGGACCGCCTGCCGCAGGTCGCCGTGGTGGTAGGAACTCCGGCTCGTGCTCGTCATGGGAGGAGCCTAGCGGTCATCTAGTCATTGACAAGTTCGGGACGCGCGGAGCACTATCTAGTCACTGACTAGATAGTGAGTGAGCGAAGAGGAGCCTGCCGTGGAATCCGGACGCGTACGTCAGATGTGGCACCTGCTCGAACCCCTGCACGCCCTGCTCTACTACGCCCCCGAGGCCTTCGACGAGGCCGCCGCCCTCGGCTACGACACCTCCGAGCGCTGGCCCTCGTACTTCGCCTGGCGCACCGCTCCCCTCGGTGCCGCCGGTCCGGACCGGGTGGCCGACGCCTTCTACAGCTTCAGCCCCGCGATGATCGCCCGGTACGTCCCCGCCGTCTGGGAGACCGCGGCCCCGGCCGACGTCCTCGCCGCGCGGCTCCGGGCCGTCGACCGCACGTACCGGGCCGTCCTGGGCGAGGAGCTCCTCGCGAGCCCCGAACTCGCCGAGGCCGCCGCCCTCGCCCGCGCGGCCGCCGACGGGGCGACGGCGACCGCCGCCCCCGCCCGCCCGCTCGCCGTCGCCAACGCCGCCCTGCCCCGGCCCGAGGCCCCGCACCTGGTCCTCTGGCAGGCCGCGACGATCCTGCGCGAACACCGGGGTGACGGGCACCTCGACGCCCTCGTCGACGCGGGGCTCGACCCCGTCGAGGCGCTCGTCTCCTTCGCGGCGATCGGCGCCGCACCCGAGCCCGTCTTCGAGAGCCGGGGCTGGAGCGCCGAGGAGTGGGCGGCGGCGCGCGACCGCCTCATCGCCCGGGGTCTCCTGGACGCGGACGGGGCCGCCACCGAGGCGGGCCGCAGCCTGCGCGCCGAGGTCGAGCGGCGTACGGACGAGCTCGCCGCCGTCCCCTGGGCCGCCCTCGGCCCGGACGGCACCGCCCGGCTCGCCGAGCTGCTCGGCGGCCCCTGGCTGGCCGCGATCGGCTCCGGCCTGCTGCCCTCCGAGAACACCCTCGGCATCGGCAAGGTGTGAACCGGTGCGGTCCGTGGGGCCTTCGAGCCGTCCGATTCGTGACCAAGGGTACGAAGGCCCCCGTATCGCTCGGCCTAGGATTCCAGGGTGTTGACGTATCGAAGGACCCTGGTCGCCTCGGCACTCGCCGTCGCCGCGCTCATAACCACCGCCTGCTCGCCCGGAGCTGACAGCCCGGAATCCGGCGGGGGCACGGGCGGAAAGCCCGCCGCGCGCGGGACCGCCCTCGCTGCCGTGGACACGCTCACGGTGAAGGGCCGCGCCCCGAAGACCGGCTACGAGCGGGAGAAGTTCGGCCGCGCGTGGGTGGACGTCGACGGCAACGGCTGCGGCACCCGCGACGACATCCTCAAGCGCGACCTGGCCGGCGTCCGCTTCACGGACGGCCGCTGCAAGGTCGCCTCGGGCACCCTCACCGACGACCCGTACACCGGCACCACCGTCCGCTACGTCCGGGGCCGCAGCAAGGTCGACATCGACCATGTCGTCGCGCTCTCCGACGCCTGGCAGAAGGGGGCGCAGAAGTGGGGCGGGGAGACCCGGCGCCGGTTCGCCAACGACCCGCTCAACCTGCTCGCCGTCGACGCCTCCACCAACCGCCGCAAGTCCGACGGCGACGCGGCGACCTGGCTGCCGCCGAACAAGGCGTACCGCTGCACCTATGTGGCCCGGCAGATCGCGGTGAAGAAGAAGTACGGGGTGTGGGTGACGGGCGGCGAGCGGGACGCGATGAAGCGGGTCCTCGGCGGGTGTCCGCAGCAGAAACTTCCGTAGCGCGTGCCGGATCCCGGAAATCCGGTTGGCGTGGCCGGAAATGATCTTTAGCCTGCTCGCATGGACCTGAACATATCGACCCTCGCCGAGCGCCCCGAACTGGAAGGGCCGATGTGGGGCATGCGCGACCTCTGGCCCGAGTTCATGATGTACGACCCGGTGGGCTGGGCGAACATCGGGCGGATCGTGCGTGAGCTCCCGGAGTACGTGCTCGTGGCCACCGACACGGAGGGCAAGGTCGTCGCCCGCGGCTTCTGCGTCCCGTTCCGGCTGGACGTCGACGGCCGCCGCGAGCTGCCCGCCCGTGGCTGGGACGAGGTGCTGCTCTGGGCGTTCTCCGACCTGAAGCACGGCCGGGAGGCCGACACCGTCAGCGCCATCGAGATCACGGTCGACACGAGCACCCTGGGTCAGGGACTCTCGCACCGGATGCTGGCCGCCATGCGCGAGCTCGTCGCCGGGCGCGGCTTCACCGAGCTGGTCGCCCCGGTCCGCCCCAACGGCAAGCACCTGGAGGCCGAGGCCTCCATCCACGAGTACGCCTTCCGTACCCGCGAGGCCGACGGCCTGCCGCACGATGCGTGGCTGCGCGTCCACGTCCGCGCGGGCGGTGTCATCGAGGCGGTGGCCCCGGCCTCGATGACCGTCTCCGGGTCCGTCGAGCAGTGGCGCAAGTGGACCGGCCTCCCCTTCGACGCGGACGGCCCGGTCGAGGTCGAGGGCGCGCTCGTCCCCGTGCACTGCGAGGCCTCGCGCGGTTACGCGGTCTACGTCGAGCCCAACGTCTGGGTCCGGCACAGCCTCTGACGTTCGCGTACGTACGTGTGAGGGGCCGCACTCCCCCCCGGGAGCGGCCCCTCACCCGTACGCGTGTCCTCCGCGTGTGTCATCCGGTCAATCGGTCCTGACGATGTCGTCGGCTGCCGGGACCTTCGCCGCGACCGGCTTCCCGTACTGCGAGAACGCGATCGTCCCCGGCTCGTCGCCGCCCACCGTGACCATCTTCAGGACGTACGGCGTGCCCTCCGTGGCCACGTACAGCGTGGACGACTCGCCGTCGACCCCCGGCTCCGTCAGCTTCAGGGCCTTCTGCCCGTCGACGGTGGTCTCCTCGCCCTTCACGATGCCGCTCGCCCCCTGCTCGAACCCGCCGAGGAGCGACTTCAGGTCGCAGAGCTCCAGCATGTCCTTCGCGTCGGGGTCGGACAGCGGCGCCTCCAGCCAGCGGCCCCTGAGCTCCTTGAGCGTGGCCTCCTGCACCTCCGGGCTCTCCTCCTTGACCTGCTCGCGCAGGTAGGCCTCGTCGAAGCGCATGTACACGCTCTTGCCGTCGGCCTTGACGAGCTCGGCCGTGCTGGTCGCTCCCAGGGTCAGCGTGCCGGCGCACTTCCCCCGGGTGTCGAGGGCGAGGAAGCCGCTCGTCGGCTCGTCGGCGGATCTCAGGTCGACGCGCACGGTCACCGACTTCGCCGACTTCGTCGCCGCGAAGGCCTTGTCGACGATCTGCGACCCCGTCAGGTCCCCGAACGCGCCCGCCGGCTTCTCGTCCTCGCCGAACGGGCCGCAGGCCGCGGCGCCGAGCGCGACGGTCGCGCACAGCAGGGCGGCGACGGCGGTCCGACGGGTCCGGGGGCGGGGGTGGGCGTGTGCGCGCATGGTGGTGGTGTCTCCGAGAGGGGCAGTGCGAGGGGAGGGCGAGGGGCCGGGCCGGTTCGGGTCAGCCGATCTTCAGGTCCCACTGGGTGGCGTCGTAGGCGAAGCCCGGGGTGACCTCGACGGTCAGGTTCTTGGCGTCCTTCGGGGCGTCGAAGACGTAGGTGACGGTGGCCTTCTTGCCGGGCAGGACGGTGCCTTCGAAGCCCGTGCCGGCCTTCTCGTCGAAGACCTGCTCGGCCTCGACGCCGTCCTGGCCCGCCCGCGCGTTCACCATGACGGCCACGGCGTCGAACTTCTCCTTGCCGGCGTTCTTGACGACGACGGTGACCTGGTAGGCCTTGTTGCCCTTGGTGTGGCCGGCCGCGTACTCGCTGGGGGTGAACGGCTTGGGGCTGGAGACCGTGACCTCGACGTCGTCCTCGTAGACCTGGGTGTCGCCGGCCGCCAGGCTGCCGCTCTTGTCGGCCGGGGGCTTCGACGCGGAGTCCGCGGGGGCCTTGCCGCTCGGGGTGCCCGACGGGTCCTTCGGGGCCGTCTCCTTGATGCTCTTGTCGAGCTCGTCGACCGCCTCGCTGACGGCCGTGACCGTGATGACCAGGCCGACGACCGAGAGGACCAGGGACACGAGGCCCAGGATGGCGCCGGTGAGCGTCACTCCCTTGTTGTTCGCCTCGCCGCGCTTCACGCGGCCCTTGCCGACGAGCCCCAGGATCAGGGCGATCAGGCCGAGGATGCCGGCCAGCCAGAAGAGGAGCGGGATCAGCCCGGAGAGCGTGCCGATGATGCCGAGGATCAGGGCGGCGGTGCCGAGTCCGTTGCGCATGTGCGTGTGGGGCGCGGCAGGCGGAACCTGGGTGTCGTACGACATGGGTGTGTCCTCCCGGACAGAGAAGATGTCTGGCGCGATGGGTCAATCAGACCAGAGGCTGTGAACCGAGTCAACACGGTTCACGAGGGACGGGTCGACTCACGCTGTGAAGTGGTGCTGCGGACGTTCGTCAGTAAGATCGGAGTCACACGAGGACGCGTCAGCGGGTGAGCCAGGGAGATGGGTCGGGTGCCGGAGAGCGCAGGAGAGTCGGGCGCAACAGAGGTGACCGCCGCCGGGATCGCCCGGCTCGCCGGGGTCGGACGGGCCGCCGTCAGCAACTGGCGCCGCCGTCATCCCGATTTCCCCAAGCCCGTGGGCGGCACGGAGACCAGTCCGTCCTTCGCCCTCGCCGAGGTCGAGCGATGGCTCCGCGACCAGGGAAAACTGGCCGAGGTCCCGCTCCGTGAGCGCGTCTGGCAGCAGATCGCGGGCCATCCCGCCGGCGCGGTCACCGCCCTCGTGCACGCGGGCTGCGCGCTCCTTCTCGTACGGGACCGGTCGGCGGCCTGGCCGTCGCTGGCCGAGCTCCCGGACGAGCGGCTCGTGGAGGTGCTGCCGGTCGCGCTGGAGGAGACGCTCACCGAGCGCATCGGCCCGGAGCGGGCCGTCCTCACTCCCACCGCGACCGCGTTGAAGCCCTCCATGCCCCTGCTGCGGGGAGCCGCCGAACTCGCGGCCGGGACGGGCGTCCAGGAGGCCTTCGAGTTCCTGCTCGGCCGTCACCTCGACGCCAACCCGCGCCAGTACACACTGACGCCACCCGGGCCCGCGGCCCTCATGGCAGCACTCGCCGGAGCCGGAATCCGCACGGAACCCGGGGCCGGAACCCGTACGGAAGCCGGAGCGGGAACCCGTACGGAAGGCGGAGCCGGGACCCGTACGGAAGGCGGAGCCGGGACCCGTACGGAAGGCGGAGCCGGGACCCGTACGGAAGGCGGGACCGTCACCCCCCTCACCGTTCTCGACCCCGCCTCCGGCACCGGAAGTCTGCTGAGCGCCGTCGAACACCCCGGTGCCGTCTGCGGCCAGGACTCCGACCCCGATCTCGCCGCGCTGACCGCCCTGCGCCTGGCGCTCTCCACCGACGCCGACATCCGGGTCCGGACCGGTGACAGCCTGCGTGCCGACGCCTTCCCGACGCTGGCCGCCGACGCCGTCCTGTGCCACCCGCCGTTCAACGAGCGCAACTGGGGCCACGACGAGCTCGCGTACGACCCCCGCTGGGAGTACGGCTTCCCGGCCCGCACGGAGTCCGAACTGGCCTGGGTGCAGCACGCCCTCGCCCGGCTCCGCCCCGGCGGCACCGCCGTCCTCCTCATGCCGCCGGCCGCCGCCTCCCGCCGCTCGGGCCGCCGGATCCGCGCCGATCTGCTCCGCCGCGGCGCCCTGCGGGCCGTCATCGCGCTGCCCGCGGGCGCCGCGCCCCCGTACGGCGTCCCGCTGCACCTGTGGGTGCTGCGCAAGCCGGTCCCCGGCGAGCGCCACGCCGCCGAACTCCTCCTCGTCGACACCGCCTCCGACCACACCGGTCCGTCCAGGGACGGTCAGGGCCGTGACCGGCTCGACTGGGCCGCCGTGCACACCGCCGTACTGGAGGCCTGGACGCCGTTCGACCGGGACGGGACCGTGGCCGGGGCGCCGGGAGCGAGCCGCTCCGTCCCCGTCATCGAGCTTCTGGACGACGACGTGGACCTCGCTCCGGCCCGGCACCTGCCGCCACCCGCCGCCGCCGAGGGCGCGGCCCAGCTGACGGGGGTACGGGAGCGGCTGACGGAGACCCTGCGCCGTACGCGGGAACTGACGCCGCCGCCCGTGACGGACCCGGCGGGCACCGTCGGCGTCGGCCGGCCCACCACGACGGTCGGCGAACTCGCGCGCGCCGGGGCCCTGACGCTCCGCGCGGGAGGTGCGGGCACGACCCCGGCCGACACCCCGGTCGCCGTCCTCACCGACCACGACGTCCTTTCCGCCCAGCCGCCGTCGGGCGCCCTGCCCGACGGCCCGCCCGAGGAGCCCGTCCTCCTGGCCGCCGGTGACGTGGTCGTCCCGGTCCTGGGCGGCGGCGCGATGGTCCGGGTCGTCGAGGCCTCGGCGGAGGGCGCCGCGCTCGGCCGCAACCTCCAGCTGTTGCGCCCCGATCCGGCGGCTCTCGACCCCTGGTTCCTGGCGGGCTTCCTCCGGGCCACCGCCAACACCCGGCAGGCCAGCAGCTACGCCTCCACCGCGACCCGCGTGGACGTCCGCCGCCTCCAGCTCCCGCGCCTGCCGCTGTCCGAACAGCGCCGCTTCGGCGACCGCTTCCGCGCCTTGGCCGCCTTCGAGGACGCCCTGCGCGAGACCTCCCGCCTCGGCGACCAGTTGGTCCAGGGCCTGTACGACGGACTGGCCGACGGCACGGTGGCGCCCTGACGGCCACCTGATCCGTCCGGTCCGCCCGGCGCGCGCGGTGGCTCGCGGGGACTCCTCTCGGCAACGGTTCGGGGTATCCCGGATCCGCTGTCCGAATCGGTGTATACGCTCGTCTCCGCACCCGATCCGTTCGAGCAGGAGCAGCAGGAATGTACGGCCCTCCGCAGGCCCCGCACGCCCCGCAGTCGCCTCAGCCGGCGCAGCCGCCGAAGGGCCCCGCCCCCGGCGGGCTCGTCGCCCTGCGCGTGCTGTTCTGCGCGCTTTCCCTGCTCAGCTGTGGCTTTCTCGGCTGGGCGCCGTTGCTGCGGCTCGCGATCGTCACCCGTAAGGCGGGGGACTGGGCGCTGTTCGTGCTGGCCCTGCTCGGGTCGGCCGCGCTCTTCACGTACATCGTCGTGACGGCGGAGAAGGAGAGCAGCGATCTGGAGGCCTTCCTCGGGATCGGTGCGATCGTGCTGCTGTCGGCCGGCTCGATCGCGTACTACCTGGTCGCGGAGATCCGCCACTTCGATCCGCTCCGCACGCAGCCGCAGCAGCACCAGCCGCTCGGGTACGCGTACGGCACCGCCGTCACCACGCCCAGCGGGCCCGCCTCCCCGAACCCGTACGCGGGCGAACCCCTGTCCGGCGCCTTCCCCGGTCCCACCACCCCCAGCGTCCCCCGCAGTGCCCCCCGCATCGATCAGGTCCGTGCCGAGCTCGACGAGCTGAGCGAGCTGCTCCGGCACACCGGAGAAGACGACGGTCGGGCATGAACGGGCGGGTCATCGGCGGGCGTTACGAGCTCGCCACCGTCATCGGCCAGGGCGGCATGGGCCAGGTCTGGACGGCGTACGACCGGAGGCTCGACCGCCGGGTCGCGGTGAAGCTGCTCCGGCCGGCCACCATGTCGGGCCCGGCCACCGCCGCCGACGAGCTGCGCCGCCGTTTCGTGCGGGAGTGCCGGGTGACCGCGCGCGTCGACCACCCCGGTCTGGTCACCGTCCACGACGCGGGCAGCGAGGGCGAGGACCTGTATCTCGTCATGCAGTACGTGGCGGGCGCCGACCTCGCCGACCATCTCGCCGAGCACGACCCGTACCCCTGGGAGTGGGCGGTCAGCGTCGCCGCGCAGCTGTGCGCCGTCCTCGCCGCCGTCCACGCCGTGCCGATCGTGCACCGCGACCTCAAGCCGCGGAACGTGATGGTCCGCCCCGACGGGTCCGTCATCGTCCTCGACCTCGGCGTCGCCTCCGTCCTGGACAGCGACACCACCCGCCTCACCCACACCGGTTCCCCCATCGGCAGCCCGGCCTACATGGCGCCCGAGCAGGCCATGGGCGGCGCGGTGGGACCCTGCACCGACCTGTACGCGCTCGGGGTGCTCCTGCACGAACTCCTCAGCGGGAACGTGCCGTTCGCCGGTTCCACCGCGCTCGGGGTCCTCCACCGGCATCTGTACGAGCCTCCCGTGGCGATCCGTCAGCTGCGGCCCGAAGTCCCCGAGGTCCTCGAAGCGCTCGTCCTCCGGCTGCTCGCCAAGGACCCGAGGGAGCGGCCCTCGGGCGCGCACGAGGTGTACGAGCACCTGCTGCCGCTGCTCCCCGCGCGCGGGGCCCCGGCGGGCCCGATGGACCCGACCCGCCCGTTCCTCCGCCCGCATGCGCCCTGGCCGGACCGTCCGGGGGTGACCGCAGGGCCGCCGGCAGCTCCGACCGTTCCGGCGCCGCCCGTTCCGCCGCCCCTGCCGCCCACCGCCCCCCGGACCGACCCGAGGGCGCCGTATGCGCCGCCGCAGCCGCCGCCCCCCTCCGTCGGGGCCGCCCGCCCCGACGTCGCCGCCGCCGTCGAAGAGGTCAAGCGGCTGCTGGGGGAGGGGGCGCTCACGCAGGCCGTGGACATGCTCGGCGGCATCCTGCCCGCCGCCGCGGCCGAGCACGGCGAGCGGTCGCCGGTCGTCCGCATCCTGCGCAAGCAGTTCGCGTCCACGCTCATGGACGACGGCCAGTACCGGCGCGCGCTGCCGGAGCTGCGCCGCCTCGCGGCGGACCGCGACGCGGAGGCGGGCCCGGCGGATCCGCAGGCCCTTCAATTCCGTTATGACGCCGCCCTGTGCCTGGAGCAGCTGGGGGAGACGGCGGCCGCGCTCGCCGAGTTCCGTACGGTCCTGCCGTACTACGAGGGTGATCCGGCCCGCGCCTTCGACATCCGGCAGCGGATCGCGCTGCTGCTCGTGGCGACGGGTGAGCACGCGGCCGGGCAGGACCAGCTCCAGCGGCTGCTGTTCGACGCGGAGCGCGCGTACGGGCCTTATCACCCGCTTCCGGCGGAGTTGCGGCGGGCGCTGGAGCACCAGAGGCAGCTGGGGCCGCGCTCCTGACGGAGCGACAGGATCACGACTCGGCATCTGATCGGTCAGTGGATCTTGATGATCCTTTTTGCCCTTTTTGGCGCATGTAACGTTCGCGTCTGATCATGTCCGCGTCCCCAAGGAATCCCTCATGACGACGCCGCCCGCGCCCTTCACCCCCGAGCAGCCCGCCGCTCCCGAGCAGCCCGCCGCGCCCGCGAAGAAGGGCAGCCGCATCCTCAAGAAGGTCGGCGGTGTCGTCGTCGCGATCGCCGTCGCCCTCGCCGTGAAGCTCGGCCTGCCGTACCTCACCGGCGACGCCCCGGTGCACGCCAAGGCCGGCGAGTGCGTCACCGTGACGGGCCCGGACAACGACCCCAAGGTCGACACCACGGACTGCTCCTCGGGCAAGGCCGACCTGTTCAAGGTCGTCAAGGTCATCGACGACACCTTCGACGTCAACAAGTGCGGCGAGGAGCTGTCGGCGCTCGCGCAGCAGCTGGAGTCGGACAAGTTCGTGCTGTGCCTGGAAGAGGTCCCCGCGAAGTAGTTCGCGCGAACACGCCTTCCGCGAAGGGCCGGAACCCCCACCGGGGTTCCGGCCCTTCGCGCACGTTCGCCGGTTACGGCTCGGCGGGCTTCGGAACGGCCCCCGGATCGGCGACGGACGGGTCGGCCGGGGCGGGAGTGGGCGGCGTCAGCCGGGGTTCGCCGACGCCCGGGGGACGGGCGGGCGGCGCCGGAGTCGGCGCGACCGTGCCACCGGGCAGCAGGACGAGCAGATACGCGGCTGCCACGGCGGCGGCGGCGCCGAGCCCCGCGAAGGCGACCCCGCGCACCCGCCGCAGTCCCCAGCTCCGCCCCTGCGGAGGTGCGTCGCACCGCAGGTCCCGGTAGGTGACGAGGTCGGCGCGGGCGGCGAACGCGGCGCTCAGCCGCTCCTCGGTGGCGGTGCGGGGCTCCTCGTCATGCGGTCTCATCGGCCCGCCTCCAGCTTCTTCTCCAGGGCGTCGAGCGCACGGCTCGCGGTGGACTTCACCGTGCCGCGCGAGATCCCGAGCGTCTGCGCGATCTGCGCCTCGGTCAGTTCCGACCAGTAGCGCAGGACGAGGACCTCGCGCTGGCGCCGGGTCAGCTCCGCGAGCGCGTCGAGCACCTGCCGGTGCTCCTCGGCGAGCAGCAGTCCCTCGTCGACGGGCGCCCCGGCGACCGGGTGGGGCGGGGTGTACGCGCGCGCGGTGCGGCGCCTGCGGAGCACGGAGCGGGCCGCGTTGACCACGGCGGTGTGCAGGTACGCGCCCGGGTCCTGGAGCCCGTGGAGGGAGGTGCCGTACGTCCGGTACACGGCGGCGAACGCGTCCTGGACGACGTCCTCGGCGCTGTGCAGGTCGTCGACCAGGAAGAGCGCGAGCCGCACCATGTCGAGCCGCCGGGCCCGGTACAGCTCGGTGAGGGTGGGCGGCGGCGGTCCGGAGTCGTACGAGGTGCCCACCGCGTGCAGATGCCGCCCCCGTACCGCCCCCGGAGCGTCGTCGGCCCGGGTCCGGGACACCCTGGCGAGCAGCCGGGCCCACCAGGGCGGCGGCCGGTCCGTGGGTACGGCCATGGGCACGGGTACGGCTGCGGGTACGGCGTACGACAAGTGCACGGTCCTCGATCCGTTGCGGGAGGAGCGGGCGACCGGACCGGGACCTGCGCAAGCCCGACCCGGTCGCCCGCCCCGCGGTCCACCGCTGGGCGCGGCTACTTCCTGATGCCTACGTCCCGATGCCTACTTCCGGACGCCGGTGCCGGGCTTGATCACGCGGGGCGCGGCCTCGGCGGGGGCCGGGGCGGGAGTGGCACTGGGATCGGCCCCCGGCTTGACCGCCGGCTTGGCGGCCGGCGCCGGGGCGGGTGCGGCTTCCGGCTCGGCCGCCGGGGCAGGCGTGGCGGCATCGACGACCTTGGGGGCGGCCTTGGGCGCGGCGGGCTTCGGAGCCTCGGCCTTCGGCGCGACGGCCTTCGGGGCGTCGGCCGGGGCCGGGGTGGCCTCAGGGGCGGCGTCCGGGGCGGTCACCTTCGGCGTGGCCGGGGCGGGCCGCGGACCGGAGTCGGCGATGGCCTGCGCGGCGAAGCCGCCGCCGAGGAGGAGCGCGGCACCGGCGACGACGCCCAGGATCCGGGGGCGGGGGCGGAAGGTCCGCTTGCTGTGGCTGGACATGGGGTTCTCCCGAGGAAGGGGACGGACACGGTCTGGTGGATCAGCTGAAGGGCGCCTTCAACCCACCAGACGTGCGTCACCCCCCGAGGTTGCGATCCCGGTCCGGAATTCTTCCGCGGGGTCGCCGCCGGGTCTTGGCGCGGGGCGACCCGGCGGTCGGTGGCCTGGTCAGAAGCGGTTGGGGAACAGCCTCCTCTCCGCGTCGGTGAAGGGAAGCCCGCGGTTCTGGCCCTGGCGGGGCACCAGGAGCTGCGCGAGTGCCGCGTTGCGCAGGTCGTTCTCGGACCCGTAGTCGACGTTCCGGTAGGCCTCCCGGCTGGTTGCCACCCAGCGGTCGATGACGGCAGTGGCTTCTCGGCCGTCGAGCAGTTCGTTGAACCGGCGGGCGACCTCGTCCGCGAGGTCGCCCGTGGATTCGCGGTGTCTCTGCGATCGCCGGCCGGTGGCGCCTGCGCCCTGTTCCATCGCATCGGACACCTGGCGCACCAGCCGTGTGCGCACGGCGCCGGTGTCGAAGAATCCGACGGCTCGTTCTCTGGCGTCTTCCTGGGTGTAGTTCTCCTGCCTGGAATCGTATCGGCGCAATGTCGCGTGGAGCGCGGCCTCCCCGTGCCCCAGAGCGGCTCCCAGCTCATCTGCGGCGCCACCGCCCGTGGCCATGCGGCTGGAATTCTCCAGGGTGAGGCAGCCACGGACCAGATTGCTGAGCACGGTTGCCCAGACATGGTCCGGAACTCTGGATGCAAGTGCGTTGCGACACGATGCGAGTTTGCTCGTCAGTTGGGCCCCGAGCCTCACCCAGTCCGAATTTTCACCCTTTGGAGCGCCGGACCGATCGCAGTATTGAAGTGTTCTTTCCGCCCATGCCAGTACGTCGCCGACAGACTTTCCGTTGAGGGAATTGACAGCCGCTTCATGGGTGAGTTTCCAGGCGATCGTGTGTGATCTCTGTGTCGTTCCGCCGTACTGGGTCGGAGGTCGCTCCCTCTGGCTCATGAGTGCCTCGTCGACGTACTGCAGTCCGTCGCTGTAGGTCTCGACCGACAGCATGACGGTGAAGCCCGAGTCCAGCCTGCCGAAGTGCACGGGTTCGATCAGACCCTGGACGTTCGCATCCGTGTATGCGGGCTGCTGTTGCTGGGGCAGGGCGTACGGCTGCCGACCTGCCGACCCCGCGACGCCGGGGAAGGCCACCCCGATGTTTTCCCAGAGCTCGGCCCGGGTGCGCGCCGTCAGCTGCTGATTCCTCGGCATTTCGTGGAGGGAGTTCACATAACTCTCCAACGTCTGCGCGGGCTCCCTCTGATGAGCCGGCAGGTTCTCCTGTCCGCGAAGGTAGGCCATGGTGCTGCCCTCGCCGTGTCCCCCGGAATTTCCCTTCTGTGTGGCGAGAGGGCTGAGCTGATAAGCCTCCACGTACAGCCTGATGAGCCTGGAAAGGCCGGTCCTCCACTCGGACAGGAGGGCCGGGTTGCTCATCATCTGGCGAATGAGGTCCTGAGTTTCTGTTATCTTCTCCGCAAAGTCTGCCGGAGCCCGAGGCAGGACTGATTGCGTGTAGAGACCTCTTTCTGTGGATTGCCGGGAAAGCTTCTGGATCCCGCTTTGGATGTAATTGATCAAAGAGCGTGCGGGGCGGTGGGAGAAGGCCTTCAGCGTCTCTCTGACAAGCGTCCATGCGACGATGTGGTCTTCCTGGGTGCCGAACTGGGTCGGCGGCCTTTCGTTGTCGCTCAGCTGTATCTGGCCCACCAGGACGTCGGCCATGCCGACCCTTTGCGAGTGTTCCCCGTGAACCGGGACGTCGGCCAGGAAACCGCTCGTCGGGCCGGGGCCGGTGAGGTTGAACGAGCGCTCACGCGTGAGCCGGGGCAGCCGCGCCGGTTCCCAGTCCATCCGCTGCACGGCGACCGGCCCGGTCGGAGTCTCCGACGTGCTGCGGCGGGGGTCGGCGGTGTCGTCGCGCAGGGGCGCGGCGCTCCGCATCACCCGGGTGGCGTTGGCCTCGGCCGCCCGCTCGAAGCGGTCCGAGGGGTCGCTGACGGCGAGGCCGGAGCCGTTGTCGGTACCGGCGACGGGGCCTTGGCGCTGCTGGATGACGTGGGTGAGTTCGTGGGCGAGGGTGTGCTTGTCGCCTCCGCCGTCGCCGATGACGATGTGGTTGCCGCTGGTGTACGCGCGGGCGCCGACCTCGGTGGCCGAGGTGCGGGCGGCACTGTCGTCGTGGAGGCGGACGTCGGAGAAGTCGGCGCCGAGCCGGGCCTCCATGTCCTCACGGACCGGGGTGTCCAGAGGGCGCCCGGCGCCCTTCAGGACGTCGTGGACGGCGGAGCGCTGCACGGAGGGCGGGCGGGGCTGTTCCGCCGTCTGCGGATGGCCGCAGCCCGCGCCGTGCCGATGTTGTTCCGCTTCCGGTGCGGGTGGCTCGGCGTAGGCGTGGCCGGCGCGCTGCAGAAGCCGTACGACCGCGGCGTTGCCCGCGGTTCGCTGGAGCGCGGCGAGTCCTGCCCCGCTCGGCGGCGCCGACTTCCTGGGTGCTGAGGACTGTCTTTCGGTGGTGTGCTCGGGGCCATGATCGTGCTGCATCGCCTTGATGTCTTTCGCCGACGGTGTGGACAGCCCCACGAGACCCGCTCGACGCCCCGGCCGACAGGTCCGCCGGGGCAGACATCGGGGCAGACATCGGGGCAGACATCGGGGCAGACATCGGTCACCGACGACCGGATCGTTCGGGGCCACGACGTGGTCCGTCCCGACGTCCTTTTAAGTACCGAGGGAAAGTACCCACCCCTCCCCACCTGCTGTGAGTGGTCCACCTGAGGGGGCGTCACCCACACGAGGGAATCTGCCAACTGGAGTGGATTTCGGGGCGGTTGCCTGGCATATGCTCGCGGCGAACTGGACTGAACTGAAAATAGATCGGCCCCCGACCGGACTGGAATCCTGGGCGAGGGCCTGACCAACAGGAAGCGATACCTTCCCGATGGATACTCAGCACCCTAGCGCGCCCTCTTCCCGTACGGGCGTTGTCCACGCCAACGTGCCGCAGACCACGCGCTACACGATCGTCGGCAACCACCTCGCGCAGCACGGGCGCCTCTCGCTGACCGCGATCGGGCTCGCGCTCCACATCCAGTCGCTGCCCGTCGGAACGCCCGTCGGCATCAAGGCGCTGGCCGGGCGTTTCCCCGAGGGGGAGATCCGCGTCGCCGCCGCCCTGCGCGAACTGGAGGCGCACGGCTACCTGTCCCGGACGCGCGAGCGCCAGGCCAACGGCGAGATCAAGACCCGGACGGTGTCGTACAACCAGCCGATCGGGGTGACGGTCGCTGCGGAGGCTGACGAGCCGGGGCAGGTGGAGCCGGGCTCGGAGTCGGACCCCGAGCCGGACCCGGAGCCCGACCCCGACGCCGCCCCCGGGCCCGTCGTCGCCGAGTCGCCCGACGTCCGTAAGGCCCCCGGTGGCCGCCTCCCCGAGGGCCCCGCCGCCGAGTTCCTGCTCGACCTGCGGCGTCACGACGCCCGCATGCTGCTCTCCGTACGGGACATCCAGCACCTGGCGCCCGGGGTCGACGCCTGGTTCGCCCGGGGCGCGAGCCTGGAGGCCGTACGCCGGACCCTGCTCGGGTCCCTGCCCGAGACGCTCAGACACCCGGCGGGCCTGCTGTCCCACCGGCTGACGAGCCTCCTGCCGCCGCCGCTGCCCACGCCGTCCCGGGCCACCGGGCCGTACCCGATCCAGTTCTGCGTCACGTGCGACGAGACGGCCTTCCGCGCCCCGGAACCCGGCCAGTGCCCGTACTGCGAGGCGGACGCGGCGGAGCTTCGCCGTACGGCCGCGTGAGTCAGTCCCCGCTCGGGCGCCACTTCCGTGCCTGCCGGACGGCGACCCGCGAGGCCCAGGTCCACAGGAGCACGCTGACCACCAGGACGACGCCGGTCGCCGAAAGGATCAGCCCTCCGGTGATGTACGACTCGCCGCTGGCGGAGACCGGCGCCGCGAGTGCGGTCGCCACGGCGGTGCCCGCGGATCCGGCGAGGGCCAGCGGGGCGAGGACCGACCATGCCGCGCTGGTACGGAACACCCGTAGCCCGCCGGTGAGTACGGACAGGGGCGCGAGGGCGCGGCCCTGCCGCAGGAACTCCGCCATCGCGCTGAGGCCCGCCGTCGTGGCGAGTACGGCGATGCCGATCATCCCGAACAGGGCGCTCCAGCGGCCCTGGTCACGGTTGGGGACGCCCGCGGTGAGTTGATCCTCGTCCGGCGCCCTGACGGCCGCGCCGCGTGGGAACACCTCGTGCGACAGGCGCTTGAGGGCGGGTACGGAGAGCGACTGTCCGTCCGGGCGCACGAGGACGAGGGTCGCACCGGGGACGTCTGGAGCAGCGCGTTCCGCCAGCGTCCGGGTGTCGGTGCGGCGGACGACGACCTCCGGATCCGGTTGGGGGGTCCGGCGGACCAGCTCCCGCAGTCGCGGGTCCGCCGGGAGCGCGTCGAGACGTGTCTCGCGTGCCGGACAGGGCAGCCCCAGTGCGGTCAGGGCGGCACAGTCGCCGTCGAGGGTCATGCGCGTGTCCCGGCCGTCGCGCCGAAGGGTCATCAGAACGGCCTCGGCCCCCTCGGCGCGGGTGAGGAACGCGGTCATGGCGGAGGCGGACACCTCGCCGCGGGCGCCCACGGTGACCATGCTGCGGCCGATGCGGTCGAGGGTCTGCCGTGCCTCGGTGGCCTGTGCCCCGAACAGCCCCTGCCAGGCGATGGCCTGCATGAGCAGGATGAGCGCGATCGAGACACCGCTGACGAGCCGGGCCGTCCCGCCGGGATGGGTGCTGGTGCGCCGGCCCGCGATGAGCGTTCCGGGCAGGTCGTGCTTCCGTCCCTGCCGGGCGAGCAGGTTCCCGGCCTTGGCGGTGACGGTCGCGATGGCCGCGGGAAGGGTCAGGATCGTGCCGGCGATGCCCGCCCAGCTGGCGAGCGTGCGCGTCGGGGTGTCCGGCGGGAAGAACTCGGGGCCCCACACCGCCAGGGCGATCATGAGGGGGCACAGCACGGCGAGGCGGGGCAGCCAGGTGCTGCGGGACGCGCCGAGCGGCCGCGTTCCGGACGCGCCCCGGCGGGGTGCCAGGTCGGCGAGCACCACCGCCGTCAGGACGACCAGGAGCGCCGCGAGCGGGGCGAGTGCGGCCGCCCAGCCGTACGGACGCAGATGGGTGGAGGAGAGGACGTAGTCGGTGTAGGGGATACGGACGTCGTACAGGACGGCCGCGGCGACGGCCACAGCCCCGACGCCCGTGCCGAGCAGGGCCGGAGGCCCGGCCTCGCCGCTCGCGATCAGCGCCCGGTCCCGCCGTCGTCCGCCGAGCGCGGCGACGAGCGCGGTCCTGCGGTCACGGGCATGAGCACCGGTGCGCGCCGCCACGACCAGCAGGGCGACGGCCGGCAGGACGAGCATGCCGAGGACGGCGGCCTGGAACATCCACTCGGGTTTCTCGTCCAGCCGGCCCGTGCCCGGCTCCAGACCGCTCGTCACCCGCCCGGCCGCCGGGCCGAACCCGGTGACGACCGAATGGGGCCGCTCGGCGTCCAGGCCGTCGCGGGGCCGCACGTACGCGAGCCACTCGGACGGCTCGTCCAGTCCCCGCTCGCCGATCGTGCCGGCCAGTGGGCCGTAGCGGTGGTCGATGTCCTCACCGGCGCCCGCCTTCCGGAGGGCGGGGGACAGCACCGCCTCGCCCGGTGCCGGCCAGTGGTCGAGCCCGGGCGGCAGGGGCGCGTCCCCCTTCAGCGGGGACAAGTACACGACGCTGAAACGGCGTTCGCCGTCGAGCGAGTCGGACCCCACCAGCCAGGCCGTGGCGTCGGACGTTTCCTTCAGGGCCTCGTCGGAGGCGACGGGAGTCCTGGCCGTCCGGCGCTCCTCCTTGCCCGTGTACACGGCGTGGACGGCGACGAGGCTCCCCAGGCCGAGAGCGAGGGTCAGCGTCGCGAGGAGCAGGGCGGTGAAGCGTACGCCGCCGGCCTCGGCGCGCCGGCCCGCCACCCGCCCGATGGCGAGGAGCCGACTCGCGAGCGCCAGGCCGTCCCCGGCGCGTGTCACCGGGTTCGCGCGTGTCGCGGCGGTCATGCGGACGCGCCGGAGGCCGTCGGCCGCAGGACGCCCGCTTCGAGGCGCAGTATGCGGTCGGCCCGTGCGGCGACAACCGGGTCGTGGGTGACCACGAGCAACCCGCACGCGTAGCGCCGGGGCAGGTCGAAGAGCAGCTCGGCCGTGCGGTCGCGCGTCTCCGTGTCCAGCGCGCCGGTCGGTTCGTCGGCGAGCAGCAGAGCGGGTTCGTTGATCAGGGCACGGGCCACCGCGGTCCGCTGGCGCTCGCCGCCGGACAGCTCGTCGCTCGTCGTCGCCGACGGCACACCGAGCTCGTCGAGGAGTCGCCGGGCCCTGTCCCGCGCCCCGAGACGGTCGGTACGGGCCAGCAGGGCCGCGAGCATCACGTTGTCCAAGGGGCTCAACTCGGGGAGCAGTTCACCGAACTGGAAGACCATGCCGATCGTCTGGGCGCGCAGTCGGGCCAGGCCGGCGGGTCGCAGCCCGACGACGTCGGTGCCCGCCACCTTCACCGATCCCGCGGCCGGTGTGATCAGGCCCAGTACGCAGGACAGCAACGTGCTTTTCCCCGATCCGCTGGGGCCGGTCACAGCGACGGATTCACCGCTCCGCAAGGTCATCGAAAGTTCGGCGAACAGAGTCCGCGCGCCGAGAGAGTGTGCCAGTCCTTCGATCTCCAGGACGGGTCGCATGGTTTCGGTGCCCATTTGCTGTCCTCACTCTGCTGCCCGGGCGGCCGCCGGGACCGCAGGGTCCGGGCTGCCGCGTGGGGCACAGGACGGAATCGGCCTTTACCCTCCGCCGTATTGCTCGATCCAAGACGATGACGGATGCAAAGCGTCGTTCGATCTTATGTTTTCAAGCGTCGGATTTTCTGGGGGTATTCTCGGCCAATTGGCTTGAGGGGTGATGTCGAAACTCGTCGAACTGGCCGAGAACGCCTCACGGGTGGTTCCGGAGGAAAGGGGCATGGCCGCGGCGGTGACATCGAGCCAGGGGGCGGGGCGGTCCGCCGCCCCCGGAGCGTGGTCCGGCGGTCCGACGGTCCGATCGCCGTCGGCCTCAGGCGGTGGGCAGGTATTCCGGTGCACCTCCCCGAGGTCCCGAATAGCCTCCCTGACATGACTATCGAGATGAACGACACCGTGCGTGGCCTGCTCGACGCCCCGCACATGGCCGTCCTGGCCACCCTCAACCCCGACGGCGCCCCGCAGAGTTCGGTGGTCTGGGTCAGCCGGGACGGCGGCGAGCTGCTGATCTCCACGACGCAGAGCCGGCGCAAGGCGCTGAACATGCTCCGGGATCCGCGCGTCGGCCTGACCGTCTTCGACCCCGCCGACCCCGACCTGTACGTCGAGATACGCGGTACGGCCACCCTCACCGAGGACACCGGCCGGGCGGTGGCCGTCCGCATCGCCGAGGAGTACCTCGGTCCGGGCGGCGGCAAGGAGTACGAGGAGGCTCCGCCGGAACACGTCCGCGTGGTCGCCCGCATCACGCCGACCAAGATCCTCGGCAGCGCCACCAGGGTGCCCTGCTGAGGCGCCGCGCCGCGCTCCCGGACGGCCGGGTCTTCCTCGGGAGGGCCCGGGGGGCCCGGGGGGCCCGGGGTGGTCACCGGCCGTAGAGCTCGCGGGCGCGGGCCCGGTCGACGGGCGTTCCGTCCTCGGGTACGTACAGGAAGTGGTCCAGCTGCCAGGCCTGCGTACGGGCGGCCTGGCGGTTGGTCGTGGTCACCCACGGCGGGTAGACGCGGAATCCCCGCTTCCCGCCCGAGCCGTTCTCCGAGACCACGCCGTGCCGGCGGAGCGCCTCCAGGGGGAAGACGAACTGCCCGAAGTGGTCAGGGTTGTTCCGGCAGCTGATGACGACCAGGTCGATGCCGTCCGCCGTGTCGAAAGGCGCGATCGGCCCGGCGGAGGAACGCTTCCACACGGTGACGAACTGGCCGACCTTCGTCGGGGTCGTCCTCGCCACCCGGAACCGGACGGAACGGCCGTCGACGGTGAAGGCGTGGGCCGCGTAGTCGGCGGACTCGGGTTCCGGCACCGGCCGCGAGCAGGTGAACCCGCAGGGGTCGTGGACGAGCGCCTGCGCCGCGCGGAGATCTTCGTGGAGTGGGGTCGGGTCGGGGGAGTGCGCGCGGTCGGTCGTCATCCGGCCACCCTGTCACGCCCCGACTCTCGGCGAGCGGATCACCGAAGCGCCCGAGGGGCGGCGCGCCACGCCGGTTGTGAAACCCTGCGGCGATTGCGTTCGCGCCACTGCATTCTGGCCAACGTCATCTTGGGAGTCTTGATCGTCTTGACCGTCGTGGTCGAGTCGAGTCGGGGGATCGGAGGAATCGGTCGATGTGGTCGGTGGTGTCGTCGGGGGAGCTGCCCGGCGGGGAGCGGTTCGAGTGGTTCGCGGACATGATCTCGCGGGAGGTGATGCCCACCAGGCTCACCATGCTCGGCGGCGAGCGGCCCGCCGGCTTCACGGCCGAGGCGGCCCTCCTCGACCTGGGGGAGCTCCAGGTGTCCAAGGTCGCCTACTCGCCGTTGCGTTCGCAGCGCACGCCCGCGCTGATCAGGCGGGGCGACCCCGAGCAGTACCAGCTGGGGCTCGTGACCAAGGGCGCCATGACCCTCGTCCAGAACGGGAACAGCTGCGAGGCCGAGGCCGGGGACCTCGTCTTCTGGGACACCTCACGCCCCTCCGACGCACGGTACGTCTCCGACGGCGACCCCGGACAGCTGGTGATCCTCCAACTCCCGCGAGATGTCCTGCCGTTGCGTGCCGACCGGCTCGACCGGCTGCTCGCCGGCCGGATGTCGGGCGGCAGCGGACTGGGGGCGATCCTCGCCGACTTCCTGCGCTCGCTCGTCGTGCACGGCGGCGCGTGCACGCCGGACGAACTGAGCCGGATCGGGGCCACCGCGATCGATCTCGCGGCGGCCTGCCTGGCACAGAACACCGACGCCGGGAAGCAGCTCCCCGCCGAGGTGCGGGCGCGGGCGCTGCTCCGCCGGATCCACGTGTTCATCGAGTACAACCTCGGTGATCCGGACCTGACCCCGGTCGCCGTGGCGGCCCACCACAACCTCTCGGTCCGCACCCTCCACCAGCTCTTCAGGGGCGACGGTGAGACCGTCCAGGCCCGCATCCGGCGGCGGCGGCTCGAACGGTGCCGGGCCGATCTCGAACGGCCCGAGCTGCTCACGTTTCCCGTGCACGCGATCGCGGCCCGGTGGGGGTTCAGCGGCCCGGCGGTGTTCAGCAGGTCGTTCCGGGAGGCGTACGGGGTGAGCCCGACCGAGTTCCGCGCGTGGACGCTGGGGAGCCGGTCGGGGCCTGCACCGAGCGTCAAAGAATCGTGCGCCGAGCGCACAGCCTGCTGATCATGGTCTTCCTAGGCTCGGAGCCGTTCGTTCGAGTGCACACACGAAGGCGGGGGACGTCTCATGGGGAAGCGAAACGGTCAGGGAGTCTGGGACATGGACGGCAGCGGCGGGCGTGCGAGCATGCTCCCGTGCGTGAACTGAGTGAGTTGATCGACGTCGAGGACCCCGCGTGGCCGGCCCTCGACGAGAAGCTGCGGACGGCGTCCGTGCCCGTCGAGGTGCTGGACGCCGACGGGGTGCGGGGCGCGGACACGCTGCTGCGGACGCAGGTGACCGTGCGGTCGTTCCTGGGGGCGTTCGTCCTGCACAGCGGCGGGGCGTTCGTCGACGACGGCTGGCTGCGGGTGTACGGCAGCCCCGCCGTCGACAACGACCGGCGGATGCCGTCGCTCGCGCGGGTCAACGACTACCCCGCCGACGCGCGGGCCGACCCGGAGTGGCGGCCCGGGGCCGGGCTCGTCGTGGCGCACGACGTCCTCGGCGGGGTGTTCGTCATCCAGGGCGGGACCGCGGACGAGGTCGGGCTGCCGGGGCAGCCCGGCGAGATGGTGTACTTCGCGCCGGACTCGCTGAGCTGGGAGGCGCTGGGCGCCGGGTTCGCGGCCTGGCTGTCGTGGATGCTGTCCGGCGGCACCGAGGAGTTCTACGAGGGGCTGCGCTGGCCCGGCTGGCAGGACGAGGTCCGCTCGCTGGACGGCGACCGGGGGCTCACCCTCTACCCGCCGCTGTGGTCGCAGGAGGCGCACCGCGACCTGGCCGCGACCAGCCGGCGCGTCGTGACGACGGCGGAACTCCTGGAGTTCGAGCGGGAGGCGAGCGTGGGGCTCGGAGAGACGGACCCCGGGTTCCTGGGGAACGTATGAGCACGGACGGAGGGACCGTACGGACCCGCCGCCTCGACCTCGTACCGCTCGGGGTCGCGCACGCCGAGGAGATGGCGGGGGTCCTCGCCGACCCGGCCCTGCACACCTTCATCGGCGGCGCCCCGCTGACCGCGCCCGATCTACGAGCGCGATACGAGCGGTTGGCGGCCGGCTCGCCGGACCCGGCGACGCTCTGGCTCAACTGGGTCGTCCGGCTCCGCGCCGAGAACCGGCTGACCGGAACCGTGCAGGCGACGCTCACGGAGGACGGCCGGGTCGCGGAGGTCGCCTGGGTGACCGGCACGGAGTGGCAGGGCCGGGGCATCGCCAGGGAAGCGGCCGAGGCCCTGATCGCCCTCCTGGCGGAGCGCGGCGCCCACACGATCGTGGCCCACGTCCACCCGGACCACACGGCCTCGGCGACCGTCGCCCGAGCGGCCGGCCTCACGCCCACGGACCGGGTGGAGGACGGCGAGATCCGCTGGGAGCGGAAGGTCCCTGACCTCAAGTCTTCCTCAGGGAAGCCGCATTGTGGTCCGGCGTCCGGGTGAGGTGACCTAGCGTCGTGGTTCGGGGGACGTACCGATCACGGGGAGATCAGTTGATGACCAGGCTGCGCGAGTATCTGTTGACGGGGGCCGCGCTCGGGCTCCTCGGGATCGGGGGCGTGGGGTGCACCGGCCAAGGGGCCGCCCCGGCGGCCACCTCGTCCACCTCACCCGCCACTTCCGCCACATCCGCACCGGCGAGTCGCAGCACGGCGGCAACAGCGCAGGAGAAGCGCGTCAAGGCTGCCCTGGACACCGTCTCCCCGGACGATCCCGAGTTCGTGGCGTCCGGGACCGAGCGGGTGGAGGACGGGTTGCACCTCCGTACCGTGTTGAAGAAGGGGGCCGCCTATCAGCTGGCTCTCGTCTGTGCCGGTGAGGGGGCCGTCGTGCCCGCCGTCGCGGGTGAGGAGATCCCGGCCGTGCCGTGCGACGGCGTCCCCGTGACGCACCGGATCGCCAGCGCGCCCGCCGAGCTCTCGCTCACCGTCCAGGAACGGCCCGGCGCCGCCGGCGCCGTGGGCTGGCGCATCGTCACCGTCACGGGCTGAGCGGGGCCGGGTCCTCGGCCCCCGGGCGGGTCCGGGCGGCCGGGGCCCGCGTCCTCCGGCGGGACCGGGCGCCGAGCCACAGGTGCGCGGCGAGCAGTAGCGCGCCCGCCGCCCCCGCCGCGAGGCCCGCGCGGAGGCCCGGAGGGCGGAACTCGCAGGTGACGCTTGTCGTCCCCGGTCCGGCCTCGATCGCGAGCAGGCCGCCGTACGAATCGGCCGGCCTGCCCTCGCAGCGCCAGCCCGCGATCCTCGGGGCCGCCACCACCACGGTGCCCGTCGTGCCGGGTGGCAGCGTGGCCGTCAGGCCGTCGGACGTGACCTCGACCGACGTCGCCGCACGGGCGCGGAGCGCCGTCAGGGCCGTCCGCAGGCGGTCGTGGTCCAGGCAGCCGATCTCGGCGCTACCGCCGCCCGGGACCAGCGCCACCGCCCCCGCCCTCTCCTGCACGCCCAGCGACGTCAGCGCCGCCCGTCGCTTCGGCCGGCCGCCCAGCAGGCGGGTCTCGTACGTGCCCAGGCGTGCCGTGCCCGTCGCGTCGGGCGCCCAGAGGAAGACCTCCGTGCCGACCGGGCACGCGCCGCCGGCCCCCGGAGCCTCGTACACCCGGGTGCCGAGGAGGAGTTCCTGGTTGCGGAAGGGGGACCCGCTGTAGGCCGGGGGCGGGCCCGGCGGTCGTACCGTCACCAGCGGCAGCGGCTTTGAGCGGATCACCCGACCCTCCCGCCACCTCGCCCCCACCCCGAACAGCGCGTCCGTCACCGGGTTGTCCAGGCTCAGCAGGTTCCGGCCCCGGGAGGTCCAGCCGCCGCCCAGTGCCGTCAGCGTCTCCGTCAGGACCGCCGGGGTGTGGCTGCTGTAGTACGCGGCGCCCTGTCCGCCCAGGAGCAGCGGATCGTTGCCCGCCACCCGGGGCAGACCCGCGTCCGTGCGGTACGCCGGCCAGCCGTCGGCCTTCGCGAGCGCCGCCGCCCGACGTTCCTGCTCGGCGCCCCACGGCGGGTAGTCGTCGAGCCGGACCAGGCGTTCCCGGTCCGCGTACGCCGTCGTCGCCGACGCCTGGCCGAGGAGGGTGCCCATCACCAGGAGCGCCGCGAGCACCCCGTACCGGCCGCGCCCCGGCAGCAGCAGCGCGCCCGCCACCGCCGCCAGGCCCGCCGCCGTGAGCAGCACCGCCCAGGAGGTCAGGAAGGGGCTCGGGAGCGCCCCGGCCGTCAGGGCCACGACGACCGCCGTCCCGCCGAGCAGCGCCCGGCGGTCGGGGAGGCCGTGGGCGAAGCCCGTCCACGCGGCGAGGACGAGGACGCCCGAGAGGACGAAGGTCTGCCGGTACGGGCTGCCGTTCGGGGTGGCGAAGGCGTGCCACAGGAGGTGCGTCGGGCCCCACTGCATCGAGGCCAGGACCACCCCGCACAGGCCCGCCCACAGCGCCCGCTCCCGGCCGGGGACGTCCCGGCGGAACAGCAGCGCGCCCACGAGCAGCAGCACCGCCGTGGAGACGAAGGCCGCCGGGGTCGCGAAGCTGTACGTCACCGGGAGCAGCCGGGCGAGCACGTCGGTGGCGGGCGCCGGGTCGAACTCCCTGACCAGGCCCGGGTGGGCGTGGCGCGAGCCGAGGAAGACGGGGATCAGGACGGGGGCCGCGAGGGCGATCCCGATCCCGGTCGTCAGGCCCGCCCGCAGCACCGCCCGCAGTGCCGCCCGGACCGCCGTATGCGTCCCGAAGGAGTCCGTCGGCGCCGTACGCGTCCCGGAGGAGTCCGTCACCGCCAGCCTGACGAGGAGGACGAGGGCCGCGCCGAGCGTCGCCATGTACGCCGTGTAGAAGTTCGCGACCCAGCAGACCGCGACCACCAGCGGGCCGAGCAGGGGCCGTCTGCCCTCCCGTGCCCACTCGCCCACCAGACAGAGCAGCGGGAACGCGATCAGGCCGTCCAGCCACATCGGGTTGTACGTGCCCTCCGCGAGCGACCAGCCGCAGAGCGCGTACGAGGCGCCCAGGACCGACGCCCACCACCAGGTGCCGGGGCCGAGGCGGCGCAGCAGGTACGTCATGGCCGCCGCCGCGACCGCCGTCTTCAGGACGGTGATCGCGTACACCGCGTACTCGATGTCCCCGCGCGGGAAGAGCGCGACCAGCGGGGCGAAGGGACTCGACAGATAGGTGCCGTAGTCGGGGAGGAAACCGGTGCCCAAGCCCGCCTGCCAGTCGAGCAGGAGACCGCCGTCCGCCCGGCCGCGCAGCAGGTCCCACAGGTGCGCGTGGAACGGCACGAACTGGTTGGCGAGGTCGTTGACGGCCCGGTGGCGCGGCCCGAAGGGGAAGACCCGGGCGACGGAGTCCCCGCCGCAGACGGCGAGCACGGTGAGGAGCGCGGCGAGGAGGCACGGGCGTTTCTTGTTCGACATGACGGTTCGAATATGCCAGCGTCCGACCGGGAAGAGCGTGGCCCCGCCACCCAGTTCATTCAATGGTCGCCTGAAGGCCATCCACGCGGACCGGCCGGGACACCGGGCTCCGTTGTCGTGGTCCGCGTGCTGCTCTCGATCGTCGTCCCGTGCTTCAACGAGGAAGACGTCCTCGCCCGTTTCCACGACCATGTGACCGATGAACTCGCCAAGCTGGACGGCGAGTTCGAGATCGTCTACGTGGACGACGGAAGCCGGGACGGGACGCTCCCGCTCCTCCAGAAGCTCGCCGCGCGCGACCCCCACCACGTCCGGTACGTCTCCTTCAGCCGTAACTTCGGCAAGGAGGCGGCGATGCTGGCCGGGCTCCGCGACGCCGCGGGCGACGCCGTCGTGATCATGGACGCCGACCTCCAGCACCCGCCCGAGCTGGTGCACCGCATGGTCGCGCTGCACTCCGAGGGGTACGACCAGGTCGTCGCCCGCCGCACCCGCGAGGGCGACCGCGTCACCCGCACCCTGACCGCCCGCGTCTACTACTGGGCGATCAACCGGCTCGTCGACGTCGAGCTCGTCGACGGCGTCGGGGACTTCCGGCTGCTGTCCCGCCGTACCGTCGACGCGGTCCTCGGCCTCGGCGAGTACAACCGCTTCTCCAAGGGCCTCTTCTCCTGGGTCGGCTTCCGGACGACGACGTTCTCGTACGAGAACGCCGTCCGCGAGCAGGGCCGCTCCAAGTGGACCTTCGGCAAGCTCCTCAACTACGGCCTCGACGGCCTCCTCTCCTTCAACAACAAGCCGCTCCGCGCCGCCGTCCACCTCGGCTTCCTGCTGGTCCTCGTCGCCCTCGGCTACGCCGCCTGGATCGTCGGCGACGCGCTGGTCAACGGCGTCGACACCCCCGGTTACGTCACCCTCCTCGTCGCCGTCACCGCCCTCGCCGGCGTGCAGATGGTGATGGTCGGACTGATAGGCGAGTACGTCGGCCGCATCTACTACGAGGTCAAGCGACGGCCCCACTACCTGGTGCAGGAGACACACGAGGGACCGCACGGCGGGACACCGGAGGGGGCCGAGACCGGACAGGTACGGGCCGACACCCGGCGTGCGGGTGAGTCGTTGTGGGAAACAGTCGCACCGAAGTAGTGGCTCCGGCCCGGGCGACTCCCTAACATCGATCACCGCAAGGTCGTTCAACTGACGCACGACCAGCCCGGGAGGCTCCTTTGCACCGCCGCACTGCGCTCACCGTCTCCGCCGCGCTTCTCGCCGCGGCCCCGCTGCTCACCGCCTGCGGCAGTGACGCCCACCCAGGAGCGGCGGCCGTCGTCGGCGGCGAACGGATCGACGTCTCCAGCCTGCAGGCACAGGTGAAGGACGTGCGCACCGCCCAGGAGCGCTCCCCGCAGGCCGTCCAGCTCGTCCAGGCCACCGGCGACCTGCCCCGCCGCAAGCTCAACGGCATGATCTTCGACCGGGTCGTCGACAAGGTCGCCGCGGACAACGGCGTCACCGTCACCCGCGCCGAGCTCCAGCAGACCAGGACCGCCTTCGTCCGCGAGAGCGGCGGCGAGGACCAGCTCGCCACCGTCCTCCTCCAGGAGCAGGGCGTGGCGCCCGGCGAGATCGACGACGTCGTCCGCCGCAACGTCCTCATGAACAAGATCGCCGCCAAGCTGGGCGTCACGGACACCCCCGAGGGCCAGAAGAAGCTGACGGAGGTCTTCTCCGCCGCCTCCAAGGACCTCGCCATCGACGTGAACCCGCGCTACGGCGCCTGGGACGACGCCCAGGTCCGGCTCACCGGCAGCACCGCGCCCTGGCTGCGGCAGATCAGCCAGGACCCCGGCGCCGTCCCGGCCGGTGCGTGAGGCGGAGTAAGTTCAAGGGGTGACTTCTGAGAGCCCCGGCCGCATCGTTCTGCTCACCGCCAGCCACCGCGTGGCGCCCGGACTGCTGTCCTGGCCCGCCTGGCAGGCGCTGGGCGCCGCGGACCGGGTGCTCTGCCCCGACGAGCACCACCCCCAGCTGCCGTACCTGCGGGAGGCCGGGGTCGCCGTCGAGCACCTCCGGCCCACCGCGGAGGAACTCGTCGAGGCGTGCGCCGGCGGCCGTACGGTCCTGCTGCTGCCCTCCGGCGAGGGCGACCGGGCGCTGACCGACGGCCTCGCCCGGCTGGCCGGCTCGGGCCGTCTCACGATGCCCGATCTGGAGCTGCTGCCCGGCTCCTACGACCTGCCCGGCGCCCGGCTCCTCGACGTCGTGCAGATCATGGACCGCATCCGCCGCGCATGCCCGTGGTCCTCCCTGCAGACCCACAAGGGACTCACCAAGTACGGCATCGAGGAGGCGTACGAACTCGTCGAGGCCATCGAGGACGGCGACCGGGACGAGCTGCGCGAGGAACTCGGGGACGTCCTCCTCCAGGTGATCTTCCACGCCCGGATCGCCGAGGACGACCCGGAGGAGCCCTTCTCCGTGGACGACGTCGCCGGGACCCTCGTCGAGAAGCTGATCCACCGGCACCCGCACGTCTTCGGGGACGAGAAGGCGGAGACGCCGGAGGACGTACGGGCCACCTGGCTGCGCACCAAGGCGATCGAGAAGCAGCGGGAGTCCGTCACCGACGGCGTGCCGCTCGGACAGCCGGGGCTCGCGCTCGGCGCGAAGCTCGGCGGCCGGGTGCGGACGGCGGGACTCGACGTGCCCGTCCCGGCCGAGAAGGGCATCGGGTACGAACTGCTCGCCCTCGCGGTACGGGCGGAGGCGGAGGGCGTGGACCCGGAGGAGGCCCTGCGCGCGGCGGCCCGGACGTACCGGGACGCGATCCGCGCGGCGGAGGGCGTGAAGGCGTAGGAGCTCGTGGCCGGCCCCGGGCGGCTCTCGCCGAAGCTCGCGCGGCGGGCGGTCGTCGGGGGCGAACCCCGGCGGCCCCGGTGGGTCAGCGCTCGCGCGGTGCGCGGGCGCCCGGGTTGTGCCAGAGCGGTGCGGGCGGGCCCAGAAGGCGCTCGGCCGCGGTGTTCGGGCGGACGGTGAAGCGGCCCACGGGCTGCAGGGTGTCGTGGTGGATCCGGTCCGGATCGGTGCCCAGCTCCATCAGCGCCTCGGCGACCTCGGTCAGGAAGCCGGGCGGGCCGGCGAGGTAGACGTCGTGCGAGGCCCAGTGGACGCAGGCCCGCAGCGCCTGGAGGAGCCGCTCGGTCGCCTGGTCCTTGCGGTGGCCGGGGGCCGAGGTGATGTAGGTGACGCTGAGCCCGGCGAGACGTTCCTTGAGGCGCTCCGCGTCCTCCCGCCCGTACAGATATCCCTTGGCGCGCGCCACGACGAACAGCCGGCCCTTCAGCTCCGGCTCGGTCTCCGCCGCCTCCGCGAGCAGGGCCCGCACCGGGGCCCAGCCCGTACCCGCGCATATATAGGTACGGAGTCCGCCCGGCTCCGTCCGTGCGGTCAGGCCGCCGCCGGGCGCGCTGAGCCGCAGGGTCTCGCCCGGGTTCGTCTCGTCGACGAGGGCCGTGCTCATCGCGCCGCCCGGGATCCGGCTCACATGCAGCTCGACCGTGCCGTCGGGGCGGGGCGCGTCCGCTAGGGAGTAGGTGCGCCAGACGCGCGGGACGCGCAGCGAGCTGACGCTGACGTACTGCCCGGGGAGGAAGGGGAGGGGCTGCCGGGGCCGCAGGGTGAGGACGGCCAGGTCCTCGCCGTACCGCTCGTGCCGGACGACGTCCGCGTCCCACCAGGCGGGCTCCCCGGCCCCGGCGGCCTCATCGGCGCCCGCCAGCATCAGGTCGGCGACATGTCCGTACGCCTCGGTCCAGGCCTTCTCGGCCTCCAGGGTCCAGGCGGCCCCGGCGGCGTGCGCGAAGGCGGCGAGCAGGCTCGCCCCTACGGCGGCGTAGAGCGCGGGGGAGGCGAGGAACTTGCGGTGGTCGCGGCCCAGCTGCCCCAGGTACTCCGCGAGCCCCGGGTCCTCCAGGCGGGTCACCACATGGGTGAGCGCGGCGAAGAGCCGGTCCCGCTGGGGCTGCATGTCCTCGGGGAACAGCTCGCGCATGGCGGGGTTGTTCCAGAAAAGATGCGAGTAGAAGAAGGTGACGGCGTGTTCGGCCCGTCTCTCGACGACCGCGAACGTGCTTCTGAGCATCTGAGGATCCACCGACAAGAATCTAGGGCACGTCACCGTTCTTGATCACATGATCTGACAGACCGCACGTTCCGGACCCCCTGTACGGTCGGGGGGTGAGCACCACCCCCGGCACCGGCCCCTCTTCCTGCCCTGTCTCCGGCCCCGCTTCCGGCCCCGTCTCCGGACCCGCACCGACACCGGCGCCCGAGCCCGCGCCCGAGCTCTTCACCTGGGAGTTCGCGAGCGATCCGTACCCCGCGTACGCCTGGCTCCGCGAGCACGCGCCCGTGCACCGGACGACGCTCCCCAGCGGGGTCGAGGCCTGGCTCGTGACCCGGTACGGGGACGCCCGGCAGGCCCTGGCCGACCAGCGGCTCTCCAAGAACCCGGCGCACCACGACGAGTCCCCGCACGCCAAGGGGAAGACGGGCATCCCGGGCGAGCGCAAGGCCGAGCTGATGACGCATCTGCTCAACATCGACCCGCCGGACCACACCCGGCTGCGGCGGCTCGTCTCGAAGGCCTTCACCCCGCGCCGGGTCGCCGAGTTCACCCCGCGCGTGCAGGAGCTGACCGACCGGCTCATCGACTCCTTCGCGGAGAAGGGGAGCGCGGACCTCATCCACGAGTTCGCCTTCCCGCTGCCCATCTACGCCATCTGCGACCTGCTCGGGGTGCCCGAGGAGGACCAGGACGACTTCCGCGACTGGGCCGGGATGATGATCCGGCACGGCGGCGGCCCGCGCGGCGGGGTCGCGCGCTCGGTGAAGAAGATGCGCGGCTACCTTGCCGAGCTGATCCACCGCAAGCGCGAGGAACCCGGTGACGACCTCATCTCGGGGCTCATCAAGGCCTCGGACCACGGCGAGCACCTCACCGAGAACGAGGCGGCCGCCATGGCCTTCATCCTTCTCTTCGCCGGCTTCGAGACCACCGTCAACCTCATCGGCAACGGGATGTACCAGCTCCTGCGCCACCCCGAGCAGCGCGAGCTGCTCCAGGCCTCGATCGCGGCGGGCGAGACCGGGCTCCTGGAGACCGGGGTCGAGGAACTGCTGCGGTACGACGGGCCGGTGGAGATGGCCACCTGGCGGTACGCGACCGAGCCGCTGACCATCGGCGGGCAGGACATCCCGGCGGGGGACCCCGTCCTCGTGGTGCTCGCGGCCGCCGACCGGGACCCGGAGCGGTTCGACGGGCCGGACACGCTCGACCTCGCACGGCGCGACAACCAGCACCTCGGGTACGGGCACGGCATCCACTATTGCCTCGGCGCGCCGCTCGCGCGCCTCGAAGGACAGACCGCGCTGGCCACCCTCCTCACCCGGTTGCCGGACCTGCGACTTGCCGCCGATCCGGCCGAACTGCGGTGGCGCGGGGGGCTCATCATGCGTGGTTTGCGCACGCTTCCGGTGGAGTTCTCCCCTTCCGTACGACCCTCACAAGGTGACGATCCATCAGAACTGTGATCTTCACGTGATCGGGGGTGCATCGACTTGTGATGAGCGTTCGAATACGGCTACCTTCCCCGTCAGCTCGGTTCGTCAACTTGGTTGAGTAACTCGGCCAGGTCCGACAACTCGGGCCGTCATCACAGCCGTCACGCGAAAGGCGCCCCTATGCGTTCCGGGAACGGACGACACCGTCGCCCCCGTCAGGCCCCCGCCATCGTCGTCGCCGCGGGCGTGACCGGATCCGCCATGGCGCTGCCGCTGCTCGCCACCGGGTCCGCCTCCGCCGCCGACGCCGCCACCTGGGACCGGGTCGCCGAGTGCGAGTCCGGCGGCCAGTGGAGCGCCAACTTCGGCAACGGCATGTACGGCGGGCTCCAGTTCACCCAGGACAGCTGGGAGCGGAACGGCGGCCTGACGTACGCGCCCAGCGCCGACCTGGCGAGCCGCGCCCAGCAGATCGCGGTGGCCGAGAAGGCCCTTGCCAAGGGCTCCACCGAGTGGGCCACCTGCGCACCGATCGCCGGCCTGACGAACGACGGCACGGCCACCGGCGTGGATCCCGGCCCCACGAGCATCCCGAAGGCCCCCACGGGCCCGGTCGTCGAGTCGAACCGGACCTCGGGGCTCCCGGAGGCCTCCAAGGACACCGCCGCCTCCCACGGGGCCGCGAAGAAGGCCACGGGGACGGTCTCGCCGACCGCTCCCGTGTCGCCCACCGCGCCCGTCTCGCCGACCGCTCCCGTCACGTCGACGACCCCGGGGGGTCCGTCCGCTCCTACCGACGCGACCGCGCCGACCACCCCGGGCATGCCCGATGCGTCTGTTACGCCGGGTGCGCCCGGTACGCCTGGGGCGCCCGGTGCACCCACCACGCCCGGAGTGCCGAAGGGCGACCTGTCGTCGGCCACTCCCGGAACCGGGAAGCATCGGGGCGACGCCGCCCCGGAGGAAAGCGGCAAGCCGGACACTTCGGCTGAATCGGGTCGACATGCTTCATCCGGCGACGAACTGGCTGAAAAGCCCGCGAAGGCCCCGGCGGCTGACGCCTCGAAGAAATCGGACGCAACGGACAGTCAGGGCAAGCCGGGCGCCTATCTCGTGCAGCCGGGCGACAACCTGTCCGACATTGCACAGGAGAACGAACTCCCCGGAGGCTGGACCGCCCTCTATGACGCCAACCGGCAGACCGTGGGCATCGATCCGGACCTCATCCTTCCTGGTCAGAGCCTCGACCTGACGAACGGTTCGAGCGCGACGGCGGAGTGATTCGCGGGCGTATGTCCGGTTCTGGGCAAGTGAGACATGGGTCTCTTCGTCCCAACTGGCGTGTTCCGCCCGCAAACTTTGCTTCCGTCACCTCTCACCTGCACAAACACCCCCCACCGGAAGGCAAGTAGGGGCGGTATTTCCGCAATACGCCTCTTTGAACTTCCGGTGGGTCTGTGTCTACGGTCGTCACCGCTCGCCACCGCGGGCCCCGTCGACCGAAACGCCGAATCCTGCCGTCGGCCGATGGGAACAGTCGTCGCGTAAGCGCCGAAGGCAGGAGTGGGGGACCCAAGGTAAGTGCCGGTCCCGGCCGTTGAGACAGACGGCCGACGATCGGCTTGGGGTGAAGCCGCGTGCTAGGACACGCGGCCGGGCAACTCTTCCGGCCCGAACCCGACAGCTCACCTCACAGGCGTCGGTGAGGAGAATCTCCATGCTGTTTTCCGGTAAGGGCAAACACCGCCGTCCCTCCAAGGCCACCCAGGTCGCCACGCTCGTCGGCGTCACCGGTGTCGCCGTCGCCGCCCCGCTGATGACCGCGGGCACCGCCTCGGCCGCCACGGTCTCCGAGTGGGACACCGTCGCCGCGTGCGAGTCCGGCGGCAACTGGTCCATCAACACGGGCAACGGCTACTACGGCGGCCTGCAGTTCTCCGCCTCCACCTGGGCCGCGTACGGCGGCACCGCCTACGCCTCGACCGCCAACCAGGCGTCGAAGTCCCAGCAGATCGCCATCGGCGAGAAGGTCCTCGCGGGCCAGGGCAAGGGCGCCTGGCCGTCCTGTGGCGTGGGCCTCTCCGGCGCCTCGCCGGCCGGCGCCGTCGAGAGCGCGCCGCAGCAGAGCACCCAGCAGCCGCAGCAGGAGCGGAAGGCCGAGCAGCCGACCACCCGCAGCGAGCAGCGCAAGGCCCCCAAGCCGGCCACGCAGCAGCAGGCCGCGCCGAAGGCCGCCGCCAAGAAGACGGTCACCACCCCGACCGGCAAGAAGGTCAAGAAGGGTGACGGCGAGTACAAGGTCGTCGCCGGCGACACCCTCAGCAAGATCGCCCAGGCGCACGGCGTCAAGGGCGGCTGGGCCAAGCTCTTCGAGCTGAACAAGGACGTCGTCGAGAACGCCGACCTCATCTACCCGGGCCAGCAGCTTCACCTGAAGTGAGCCCGGCGGCTCGCGTGAGTCCGGCGGCTCACGCGGCCCCTCCGACCCTCCCGCGGTGACCACCCCGGCCCGACGCGCCCATCCCCCGTGCGCGTCGGGCCGGGGTTCCCCCTTTTTCGGGGAGGACTTCCGGGAGGACCTGACGGTGACAACGGTTACCGCCCAGTAGATCTGAGGCCCTTCATCCCGAGATGCATGCCCTTGGGTCCTTTTTCGTCCCAGGGGGCGGGCGTCCGGCTGGCCGGAGCCTCCGAGCCGGTTAGGCTCTTGTCGCAAGGCCGAGCGACCCTGCACCGGCCATGCGTCACATCCAGCGTCACATCCCAAAAAGGAGATGCTCGTGCCGTCCATCGACGTCGTCGTAGCCCGGGAAATCCTGGACTCCCGAGGCAACCCCACGGTCGAGGTCGAGGTCGGCCTCGACGACGGCAGCACCGGTCGTGCTGCTGTTCCGTCCGGCGCCTCCACCGGTGCGTTCGAGGCCATCGAGCTTCGCGACGGTGACCCCAACCGTTACCTGGGCAAGGGTGTCGAGAAGGCCGTCCTCGCCGTCATCGAGCAGATCGGCCCGGAGCTCGTCGGCTACGACGCCACCGAGCAGCGCCTGATCGACCAGGCCATGTTCGACCTGGACGCCACGGAGAACAAGGGCTCGCTCGGCGCCAACGCCATCCTCGGCGTCTCCCTCGCCGTCGCGCACGCCGCCTCCGAGGCCTCGGACCTCCCGCTCTTCCGCTACCTCGGCGGCCCGAACGCGCACCTGCTGCCCGTTCCGATGATGAACATCCTCAACGGTGGGTCGCACGCCGACTCCAACGTCGACATCCAGGAGTTCATGATCGCCCCGATCGGCGCGGAGTCCTTCTCCGAGGCGCTGCGCTGGGGTGCCGAGATCTACCACACGCTCAAGGGCGTGCTGAAGCGCAAGGGCCTCTCCACCGGCCTCGGCGACGAGGGCGGCTTCGCCCCGAACCTTGAGTCGAACCGCGCCGCCCTGGACCTCATCGTCGAGGCCATCAAGGAGGCCGGCTACACCCCGGGCACCGACGTGGCGCTCGCGCTCGACGTCGCCGCGTCCGAGTTCTACAAGGACGGCAAGTACGAGTTCGAGGGCAAGTCCCGCTCGGCCGCCGAGATGACCGAGTACTACGAGGAGCTCGTCTCCGCGTACCCGATGGTCTCCATCGAGGACCCGCTGTACGAGGACGACTGGGCCGGCTGGAAGGTCCTCACCGACAAGCTGGGCTCCAAGGTCCAGATCGTCGGCGACGACCTCTTCGTCACCAACCCGGAGCGTCTGGCCCGCGGCATCGAGGAGGGCACCGCGAACGCCCTCCTGGTCAAGGTCAACCAGATCGGCTCGCTGACCGAGACGCTGGACGCCGTCGAGCTGGCCCAGCGCAACGGCTTCAAGTGCATGATGTCCCACCGCTCCGGCGAGACCGAGGACGTCACCATCGCCGACCTCGCGGTCGCCGTGAACTGCGGTCAGATCAAGACCGGCGCCCCGGCCCGCTCGGACCGCGTCGCCAAGTACAACCAGCTGCTGCGCATCGAGGAGATCCTCGACGACGCCGCGGTCTACGCCGGCCGCAGCGCCTTCCCGCGCTTCAAGGGCTGACAGCGTCGCACCCGGTAGTTCCGTCCGTCCCCGCACTCGGTCCCGTACCGTGTGCGGGGACGTCCGCGTGAACAGGGGAGGCGACACGACATGGCCGCGAAGGACCGGGACCGGTTCTCCACCGCGACCCGGATCAGACTGCTCGGCGAGCAGACCGCCGCCCGTGTCTACCGCTCCCAGACCCGCCGTCAGGCCCGCCGCTCGCGGCTCACCGGCCGCGCGGCCTTCCTCGCCCTGATCGTCTGCTCCCTCGTCGTGGCGCTCGCCTATCCGATGCGGAGCTACGTCTCCCAGCAGGGCGAGATCGCCGAGCAGGAGCGCAGGGCCGCCGAGGCCGCCCGGCGGGTCGAGGAACTCAGGGACGAGAAGGCCCGCCTCCAGGACCCGGCCTACGTCCGCCGCCTCGCCCGCGAGCACCTCCACTACGTGATGCCCGGCGAGACCGGCTTCACCGTGAACGACCCCGACGCGGAGCAACGGCCCCGCGGCGACCAGGGCGCGGCGGACCGCCCCTGGTACGACAACCTCTGGGACGGCGTCGACCACGCCGACCGCCCCTGACCCCTCCTCCGCAACAGACGAGCAAGGCAGACATGGAAACGCCCCCTCCGCAGACCGAATCCACCGAGCCCACCGAGAAGGACATCGCCGCCTTCGAGCTGCAGCTCGGCCGGCCGCCCCGCGGCCTGCGCGCCATCGCGCACCGCTGCCCCTGCGGCAACCCGGACGTCGTCGAGACCGCGCCCCGGCTGCCCGACGGCACGCCGTTCCCGACCACGTACTACCTGACCTGCCCCCGGGCGGCCTCGGCCATCGGGACCCTGGAGGCCAACGGGGTCATGAAGGAGATGCAGGCCCGGCTCGCCACCGACCCGGAGCTCGCCGCCGCCTACCGGGCCGCGCACGAGGACTACCTCGCGCGCCGTGACGCCATCGAGGTCCTGGAGGGCTTCCCGAGCGCCGGCGGCATGCCGGACCGCGTCAAGTGCCTGCACGTCCTCGTCGGCCACTCGCTGGTCGCGGGACCGGGCGTGAACCCGTTCGGCGACGAGGCGCTCGCGATGCTGCCGGAGTGGTGGGCGAAGGGCCCCTGCGTCACCCCGTGCACCGACGAAGGGAAGTCCGCCGAATGACCCGGGTCGCCGGAATCGACTGCGGTACGAACTCCATCCGCCTGCTCGTCGCCGACGTCCACCCCGAGACCGGTGAACTGGTCGAGCTCGACCGGCGGATGACGATCGTCCGGCTCGGGCAGGGCGTCGACAAGACGGGCCGGCTCGCCCCCGAGGCACTGGAGCGGACCTTCGCCGCCTGCCGCGCGTACGCCGAGGTCATCGAGGAGCTGGGCGCCGAGAAGCTCCGCTTCGTCGCCACCTCCGCCTCCCGGGACGCCGAGAACCGCGCGGACTTCGTGAACGGGGTCGTGGAGATCCTGGGCGTCGAGCCCGAGGTGATCACCGGCGACCAGGAGGCCGAGTTCTCCTTCACCGGCGCCACCGGCGAGCTGCACGGCACCGAGACGTACCTCGTCGTGGACATCGGCGGCGGCTCCACCGAGTTCGTCACCGGCAACAAGCACGTCGAGGCCGCCCGCTCCGTCGACATCGGCTGCGTCCGGCTCACCGAGCGGCACGTCCGGCACGACCCGCCGACCGCCGAGGAGGCCGACGCGATCCGCGCCGACGTCCGGGCCGCGCTCGACCTGGCCGCCGAGACCGTGCCGATCGGCACCGCCGAGACCCTCGTCGGGCTCGCCGGCTCCGTCACCACGGTCGCCGCGATCGCCCTCGGGCTCCCGGAGTACGACTCCGAGAAGATCCACCACGCCCGGATCTCCGCCGCCCAGGTCGCCGAGGTGACCGAGCGGCTGCTCGCCTCCACCCACGCCGAGCGCGCCGCGATCCCCGTCATCCACCCCGGCCGGGTCGACGTGATCATCGCCGGTGCGCTCGTCCTGAAGGAGATCGTCGAGCGCGTCGGAGCCCACGAGGTCGTCGTGAGTGAGCACGACATCCTCGATGGGATCGCCCTATCCGTGGCATAGCGGGCATCTATCGACACCCCCGGCGACACGGCGTCGGGAAAGTTCGTGAAGTTCTTCACAAGGAAAAGGGCCCTGGTGGCGCCCGAAGGGGGTCTTTAGGCCCTCCGGGGGGCGCCTCAGGGCCCTTTCGCAGGCACGGGGGCCGATTCGCTCGTTGTTTCCATCGCGTGAACGGCCCCCGTCGTTCGGCGTTAACGGAGGCTCTCCGGGCCAGTTCACAAGGGGTGAACAACGTTCGCCCCCGCACCCCGGTTCCTTTGCAGCACCATGACATGGATCACGTGGGCGGCGGAGTGTAGCAGAGGTACCCGGAGACCTTGTGAAGGGGCGCACGAGCACCCCCCTCAGGAGGGGTGGATACTCGATCTCATGAGCACCACGGAGCGTCCCAGGATCCTCGTAGTAGGCGGCGGGTACGTAGGCCTGTACGCAGCTCGGCGCATCCTCAAGAAGATGCGCTACGCGGAGGCGACCGTCACGGTCGTCGACCCGCGGTCGTACATGACCTACCAGCCCTTCCTGCCCGAAGCCGCCGCCGGCAGCATCTCGCCGCGCCACGTCGTCGTCCCGCTGCGACGCGTCGTGCGCGGAGCCGAGGTGCTCACCGGTCGGGTCACCACCATCGACCAGGACCGCAAGGTCGCCACGATCGCGCCGCTCGTCGGCGAGGCGTACGAGCTGCCTTTCGACTACCTCGTCATCGCGATGGGCGCCGTCTCCCGTACCTTCCCGATCCCCGGCCTCGCCGAGCAGGGCATCGGTATGAAGGGCATCGAGGAGGCCATCGGCCTGCGCAACCACGTCCTTGAGCAGCTCGACAAGGCCGACTCGACCACCGACGAGGAGGTCCGCCGCAAGGCGCTGACCTTCGTCTTCGTGGGCGGCGGCTTCGCCGGCGCGGAGACCATCGGCGAGGTCGAGGACCTGGCCCGTGACGCCGCGAAGTACTACCAGAACGTGTCGCGCGAGGACATGCGCTTCGTCCTGGTCGACGCGGCCGACAAGATCCTTCCCGAGGTCGGCCCCAAGCTCGGCCAGTACGGCAAGGAGCACCTGGAGAGCCGCGGGATCGAGATCTACCTCGAGACCTCCATGGACTCCTGCGTCGACGGCCACGTCGTGCTGAAGAACGGCCTTGAGGTCGACTCCAACACGATCGTGTGGACCGCCGGCGTGAAGCCGAACCCGGCGCTCTCCCGCTTCGGTCTGCCGCTCGGCCCCCGCGGCCACGTGGACTGCAACGAGAAGCTCCAGATCAACGGCCTCGACTACGCCTGGGCCGCGGGCGACAACGCCCAGGTCCCGGACATGGTCGGCCGCAAGGCGGGCAACCCGAACGCCTGGTGCCCGCCGAACGCCCAGCACGCGCTGCGCCAGGCCAAGGTCCTCGGCGACAACGTGGTGGCCGGCATGCGCGGCTTCCCGCAGGCGGAGTACAGCCACGCCAACAAGGGCGCCGTGGCCGGCCTCGGTCTGCACAAGGGCGTCGCGATGATCGTCGTCGGCAAGGTGAAGATCAAGCTCAAGGGCCGTCTCGCCTGGTACATGCACCGTGGCTACCACGGCATGGCGATGCCGACCTGGAACCGCAAGATCCGCGTCTTCGCCGACTGGACCCTCGCGATGTTCCTCAAGCGTGAGGTCGTCTCCCTGGGTGCCATGGAGACGCCGCGCGAGGAGTTCTACGAGGCGGCCAAGCCCGCCCCGGCGCCGGCCGCCCCGGCGCAGGAGAAGGCCAAGGCTTCCTAGCAGTACACGCAGCACCAGTAACACCAGCAGTACACGCAAGGCCGTAAAAGGGCCGTCCGCCATCCGTGGTGCGGACGGCCCTTCGCGTGTTTTGCCGACTGATTGCGCTGCGGCGGGACTGTAAACGCCTACTGACGGTGTTCCCTTGGTGACGAGCATTTCTGGGGCACGAGATCACGGAGGTGTGCACCATGGCCGACGCCGCGTCGCGGCTGACGACTCTTGCCGAGGAACTCCTCGGCGGACCGCTCCCGGTCCGACTGCGAGCCTGGGACGGCAGCGAGGCCGGGCCCGTCGGTGGCCCCGTCCTGATCGTCCGCGACCGCCGCGCCCTGCGGAGGATGATCTGGAAGCCGGGCGAACTGGGCCTGGCCCGCGCCTGGGTGGCCGGGGAACTCGACGTCGAGGGCGACCTGTACGAGCTCCTCGACGCGATCTCGGGCCTGCTCTGGGAGCGGGACGAGGACACCAGGGGGCTGATCGCGTCCGCGCGCGACCCCCGGCTGCGCGCCGCGGCCGCCGCCCTGCTGCGGCTCGCCGGTCCGCTGCCGCCGCCGCAGCCGCCGGCCGAGGAGATGCGCGGCCGCAGCGGCGGCCGGCACACCCGGCGCCGCGACAAGCAGGCGATCAGTCACCACTACGACGTGGGCAACGACTTCTACGGGCTGGTCCTCGGCCCGTCGATGGTCTACTCGTGCGCGTACTGGGCCGCCGACGGCCCGGACGCGACCCTGGAGGACGCCCAGCGCGACAAGCTGGACCTCATCGCCCGCAAGCTGAACCTCAAGGAGGGCGACCGGCTCCTCGACGTGGGCTGCGGCTGGGGCTCCATGGCCATCCACGCCGCCCGCGAGTACGGGGCCAGGGTCGTCGGCATCACCCTCTCCCGCGAGCAGGCCGCGTTCGCCCGCAAGCGGATCGCGGACGAGGGCCTGACCGACCTGATCGAGATCCGCGTCCAGGACTACCGGGACGTCACGGACGGCCCGTACGACGCGATCTCCTCGATCGGCATGGCCGAGCACGTCGGCGCCGTCCGGTACCGGGAGTACGCCGACATCCTGTACGGGCTCCTCAAGCCCGGCGGGCGGCTCCTCAACCACCAGATCTCCCGGCGCCCCGAGCCCGACGAGGAGGCGTACGAGGTCGACGTCTTCATCGACGCGTACGTCTTCCCCGACGGTGAACTCGCCCCCATGGGACGCACGCTGAGCACCCTGGAGGACGCCGGCTTCGAGGTCAGGGACGTGGAGGCGATCCGCGAGCACTACGCCCTCACCCTGCGCCGCTGGGTGGCCAACCTGGAGCGGGACTGGGACCGGGCGGTCCGGCTCACCTCACCCGGCCGGGCCAGGATCTGGCGGCTCTACATGGCGGCCTCCGCGGTCTCCTTCGAGCGCAACAGGATCGGCGTGAACCAGTTCCTCGCCGTGAAGACCCCGGTGTCGGGGAAGAGCGGCACGGCGCTGCGGCCGCGCGTCTGGAACGAGCGGACGGACTGACGCGGCGGGTACGGCGGAGGGCCGGCCTCCCCTGGTGGGGAGACCGGCCCTTCTTCTGTGAGTACCGCTGCTACTCGGCCTTGATGGCGGCGAGCATGTTCAGCCTGGCCGCGCTCCGGGCCGGCCACAGGGAGGCGAGGACGCCGACCAGGGCGGCCAGGACCAGGAAGATCCCGATCCGGTCCCAGGGCAGGACCAGGGCGTAGCCCGGCAGGCTGTTCTTGAAGGTCTCGCCGATCGCCCAGCCGAGGAAGGAGCCGAGGCCGATGCCGACGACCGCGCCGAACACCGAGATGACCACGGCCTCCAGACGGACCATCCGCTTCACCCGGCGCCGGTCGAGACCGATCGCCCGCAGCATGCCGATCTCCTGCTGACGCTCGAAGACCGACATCGCCAGGGTGTTCACGACACCCAGGACCGCGATCACCAGGGCCATCGCGAGCAGACCGTAGACGATGTTCAGGAGCATGTTGATCTGGCCGCCGAAGAGGTCACGGATGTCCTTCTGGTCCATCACCGTGATCGCCGGGTTGTCGCCCATGGCCTTCGACAGGGCCTTCTCGTGGGCGGCGCTCGGGCCGCCCTCCGTCGAGACGAAGATCTGCTGGATGCCCGCCTGATCGTCGTGCGCGCTGACCAGCTCGGTGTCGATCAGGACCGGCGAGACGAACTCGCTGCCCTTGTAGACCGCGCCGACGGTCAGCTTGCCCTTCTGCTTGTCGAGCCACTCGACGGGGACGGTGTCGCCGACCTTCAGACCGCGCTTGGCGGCGGTCTTGTCGTCGACGGCGATCTTGCCCTGGCCGAGGGAGGCCATCGAGCCGTTCACGACGTCGAGCTTGAGGACCTTCTCGATGTCGCCGGGGGTGACACCGGAGGCCGAGACGAACGAGCCCTTGAGTTCCAGGGCGCCGTTCTGCTGCGGGGAGACCGCGGTGACGCCCGGGGCCTTCTCCAGGGCCGTCAGGGCCTCCTGGCTGAGGCTGGTGCCGCTGGCCATCGAGACCATGTAGTCGGCCTTGATCTGGTCGGTCGTCATCTTGTCCAGGGCCGTGCCGACCGTGGCGCCGAGCACCGAGAGTCCGGTGACCAGGGTCAGGCCGATGGCGAGCGCGGAGGCGGTGGCGCCGGTGCGGCGCGGGTTGCGGACCGCGTTCAGGCCGGCGAGCTTGCCGGAGACCCCGAAGAGGTTCACGAAGACCGGGCGGATCACGGCGATCACGGGCCGGGACAGGAACGGGATCAGCACGATCACACCGATGAGGGTGAGGAACGCGCCGCCCGCGATCAGCAGGCGGCCGTCGTCGCCGCCCTTGCCCGCGCCGAGCACGATGAGCACGGCACCCAGCGCGGTGATCGCGGCACCGATGGAGTTCCGGACGACGAGCGACTTGGTGCTCGCGGTGGCGTGGACGCTGCTCATGGCGGCGACCGGCGGGATCTTCGCGGCGCGGCGGCCGGGCAGCCAGGCGGCGAGCATCGTGATCAGGACACCGACGAGGAAGGCGGTGAGGACCGGGGTGGCGCCGAGGACGAGATCGCCGTCCGGGAGCTTCATGTCGAAGGCGCCCATGGCGGAGCGGAGCCCGACGGCCAGGCCGATGCCGAGCACGTAGCCGACGGCCGAGGCGACCAGACCGACCAGACCGGCCTCGGCGAGGACGGAGCGGGTGATCTGCTTGCGGGAGGCACCGACCGCGCGCATCAGGGCCAGTTCCTTGGTGCGCTGGGCGACCAGCATGGTGAAGGTGTTGGAGATCAGGAAGATCCCGACGAAGAGCGCGATGCCCGCGAAACCGAGGAGCACCTGGTTGAGCGCGCCGAGACCGGACTCGATGTCCTTGGCCTGCTGCTCGGCGAGGGCCGTGCCGGTCTGCGCGGTGGCGGCCTTCGGGACGACCTTCAGAACCTCGTCGAGGAGCTTGTCCGCGTCCGTGCCGGGCGCGGCGGTGACGGTCAGGTTCTGGAAGTACCCCGGCTTCAGATAGAGCTTCTGAGCGACGGAGGAGTCGAAGACGACCAGGCTGCCGCCGGCGTTGACGGCTCCGTCCTCGGTGGTGAAGACACCGGAGAGCTCGTACTCCTTCACCGGGCCGTTGGTGGCGACGCGGACGGTGTCACCGACCTTGTAGTTGCCCTTGTCGGCGGTGTCCTTGTCGAGCGCGATCTGTCCGGCCGAGGCAGGGCCGCTGCCGGTGGTGAAGGTGTACGCGCGGTCCTTGCCGTCCTTGCCGGGGGCGAAGTTGGTGCCCTTGTTGGACCAGCCGACGCCGATCAGCTTGCCGTCCTTGTCGGGGACACCGGCGAAGCCGTCGACGCGGGGGGCGACGGAGGTGACCCCGTCGAGCCCCGCGACCTTGTCGACGTCCTTCTGGGAGAGGCCGGGGGTCTTCCGGGCCTCCTCGGTGGAGGGGTACATCTCGACGGCGACGGCGACGTCGTCGTAGCTCTTCGCGGACTGGCTGCGGAAGGCGTTGGAGAGGGTGTCGGTGAAGACGAGGGTGCCGGAGACGAAGGCCACGCCGAGCATCACGGCGAGGACGGTCATCAGCAGTCTCGCCTTGTGCGCGAGCACGTTGCGCAGGGCGGTACGGAACATGGGTGTGTCCTGGAGGAAGAGGGACGGCGAGGGGCGGGGCTGCGCTACGGCGTCAGCTCGTACGGCCCTTGGCGTCGAAGGCCTTCATGCGGTCGAGCACGCCGTCCGCCGTCGGGTGCAGCATCTCGTCGACGATCCGGCCGTCGGCGAGGAAGATCACGCGGTCCGCGTAGGAGGCGGCCACCGCGTCGTGGGTGACCATGACGACGGTCTGGCCGAGCTCCCGCACCGAGTTGCGCAGGAAGCCGAGGACCTCGGCGCCCGAGCGGGAGTCCAGGTTTCCGGTCGGCTCGTCACCGAAGATGATCTCGGGGCGGGAGGCGAGGGCGCGGGCCACGGCCACGCGCTGCTGCTGGCCGCCGGAGAGCTCGGTGGGGCGGTGGCTGAGGCGGGCGGAGATCCCGAGCATGTCGATGACCTGCTGGACCCACTGCTTGTCGGGCTTGCGGCCGGCGATGTCCATCGGCAGCGTGATGTTCTCCAGGGCCGTCAGCGTCGGCAGCAGGTTGAAGGCCTGGAAGATGAAGCCGATCTTGTCCCGGCGCAGCTGGGTGAGCTGCTTGTCCTTCAGGGTGGAGAGCTCGGTCTCGCCGATCCGGACCGAGCCGGAGGAGAAGGAGTCCAGGCCGGCGACGCAGTGCATGAGCGTCGACTTGCCGGAGCCGGAGGGGCCCATGATCGCGGTGAACTCTCCCTGGCGGAAGTCCACGGTGACATGGTCGAGGGCGACCACCTGGGTCTCGCCGTGTCCGTAGACCTTGGAGAGATCCGTGGCGCGGGCGGCCACCGCGGTGGCGCGGGACACGGTGGGGGTGGTGGTCACGAGGGACTCCTGTCACTACGGGGCTGCTGCGGGAACCCCTCCATCGTGTCGAGCGTTCGCGCTCGGATCGTCCGTCCACATGCCCGTTCCCGGGGCAGTCTCGAGTCGCATCGGAGGGCCGGACTCTCCTCCTGAGGTATGACGGCGCCCCCGAGAGACGGCTTCAGGCCGACGTGACACAAGTGCGGCGACTTTTCGTCATTCCAGGGGGTGCGGCTTTGCGCCTGCGACCCCTGTCACAGTTCGGTGAAACCGCCCCCACCTGCACTGACGCACCCTCAGACGTCAATAAAATAAGACAACATCGGGCCGACGTTCCGCTGATCGGGGGAAGCGTCCCGATAGGCTCATGTGCCAACGCGGAGCTCCGCGACGCCCGGATGGTGGAATGCAGACACGGCGAGCTTAAACCTCGCTGGCCTTCGGGCCGTACCGGTTCGAGTCCGGTTCCGGGCACCACGGTTTCGCCGGTGCGACAGGCGGTCCGGCGGCCGTGGGGCCGCCCCTCCCCGGGTGACGCCCTCCCGACGTGCAGCAAGATCGAAAACGTACGGGAAAAGATCCTCCCCGAGCACTAGAGAGTTTCTTTTGCCTACGCATTACTCTTGACGCGAGGCCGCGCGCATGCGGCACGCCATGGAGGAGTGAGATGAGGAGCAGCAACCCGGTCTTCTCGCGACGGGGGTTCAGCCGCGACAACGGCACCGCGGGCTTCAACGGCCAGCAGCCGCAGGCCGGGGGCCCCGCCGTCGGAACCAACCCGTACGCCACCGGCACCCCGTATGCCGAGGGCGCGACGAACCCGTACGCGACCAACCCGTACGCCCCGCAGGACACACAGCTCGGCGCCCCGCAGCAGGCCCGCGGCAACGTGATGACGATCGACGACGTCGTGAGCCGTACGGCCATGACGCTCGGTACGGTCGTGCTCACCGCCGTCCTGGCCTGGCTGCTCCTGCCGGTCGACCCCGCCAACCTGGGCAAGTCCTACGGCATCGCCATCGGCGCCGCCCTGGTCGCCCTCGTGCTGTCGCTCGTGCAGTCCTTCAAGCGCAAGCCGTCGCCGGCGCTGATCCTGGGCTACGCGGCCTTCGAGGGTGTCTTCCTCGGAGTGATCTCGGCCGCCGTCTCGACGTACATCGCCGACGGCGTGGTCATCCAGGCGGTCCTGGGCACGATGGCGGTCTTCGCCGGCGTCCTGATCGCCTACAAGATGGGCTGGATCCGGGTCAACCGCCGCTTCTACGGCTTCGTGATGGCCGCCGCGATGGGCTTCATGCTCCTCATGGTGACCAACCTGCTGTTCGCCGTCTTCGCCGGCGGTGACGGCCTCGGCTTCCGCAGCGGTGGCCTCGGCATCCTCTTCGGTGTCATCGGCATCATCCTGGGCGCCTGCTTCCTGGCCCTCGACTTCAAGCAGGTCGAGGACGGCGTGACCTACGGCGCGCCGCGCGAGGAGGCCTGGCTGGCCGCCTTCGGTCTCACCATGACCCTGGTGTGGATCTACCTGGAGATGCTGCGTCTGCTGTCGATCCTGCAGGGCGACGACTGACGCGTCCCGACTCGGGGGGAAGGGCCCGTCCGGCTTCGTGCCGGGCGGGCCCTTCCGCGTTCCCGTCGGGACCGGGGCGGTGCTCGGACCTCAGAGCAGTCTCCGGGCCGCCCGCCGCAGGTCGTACTCGTGCAGGATCGCCTTCGCGTGGCCGTACGCCAGGTCGTGCGCCCCGCGGAGCCAGCTCACCCGCTCCTCGAAACGGAGGAGCGACGGCCCCTCCTCGACGGTGCGCATCCAGTCGGCGATCTCACGACCGGTGCGGCGCGGGATCCGGGCCAGCATGTTGCGGTGGGTCTCTTCGGAGAATGTGTGGGACATCGGCGCCTCCGGACGCGTCGTACCGTGTGCTGCTCCTCGTACTCCTTCACGCCACCGTGCCGAAGCCTTCGCCCGTTGGCAAGAGGCCCGGGACGGCGCGTAGGGTCACGGGGTGCGCGATACGAGTGAACTGACCGCCGCCGTCGAACGCTTCGCCGACCGGCTGCGGGCCGCCCCGCACAGCCGTCTCCAGCGCGGCGCGGCGGCCGAAGGACTTGCCCTCGCCCGCGAGCTCGCGGTGCGCGCACAGCGCGCCGAGGACCCGGAGCGGGAGCCGAGGACCATGCCGGACGCGGGGGTCTTCACCGTGGCCGACCAGCTGGCCGTCGCCGGGAACGATCTGGCCGAGGTCCTGCGAACGGCCCCGGCCGACTCCCGCGAGGGGGAACTGGCAGAGGCCGTGGAACTGGTACGTGAGGCGGCGGAGCGCTCGGGGCTGTAAGGCCCTCCAGGGGGCCTACAGCGAGGCGATGACGCGGTCCGCCAGGATGTAGACGTTCTCCTCGCCGGACTCGCCGTACGAGAAGGTGAGGGCGAAGGCGCCCGAGACGCCCGAGCCGCCGAGCAGCACCGGCGTACGGCCGGAGCGCAGGGCCTCCGCCAGGCGCTCCGCGGTCTCGCGGTGCCCCGGGGTCATACAGAGCGTCGTGCCGTCCGCGAAGACGTAGACGTCGAGCGTGCCGAGCGGGCCCGGACGCACGTCGGTCAGCGCCGTGGCGGTGTCGGCCAGCTCCTCCAGCCGGGCCACCGTCCGCTCGTGGTCGGTGACGACGGGGGCCTGCACCGGCACGAAGTCCGGGTGCGAGGGGTGCCGGCGGCGGGCCGCGGCCAGCTCGGCCGAGTCCTCCGGGTACTCGTCGAGGGAATCGAAGGCGTCGAGCGCGTCGGAACCGTCGAGCGCGGCCGCCTCCGCCTCCATGGCCTCCAGGGCCATCGCCTCAAGGCCCACGAAGTCGGCCTGGCGAGGGACGAAGAAGGTGCCGTCGTCGACCGGGCCGCCGAGACCGCCGAGCAGGGACGGGGCGTCGGCCGCGTCCCGGGCCTCCTGCGCGGCCCAGAAGGCCCGCGCCTCGGCCAGCTCGCGCTCGCGCTCCTCGGCCAGCGCCTCCGCGACCGCGGCCCGTATCTCGGCGGCGGGCGTGGCACGGGCGGCGGGGACGGTGACGCCGCGCCCGGCCGCCAGCTCGCTCCGCAGGTCGGTGACCTGCTTGCGGAGACCGTGGACGGCGTGCAGGGCGGCAGCGCCCACGGCCGTGGCAGCGGCCGTGGTCAGCAGCAGGGCAAGAGGCATGGCGCTCACTGACGTACTCCCGATTCCGAGTCGATCCCCCGACTTCCTACATCAGCTTGTCCTGGGGTGGGGCCCGCTGTCAGTGCATTACGTCACGAATTGGACAGGTATTTCTGCCAGGCGTTTAGTCCCGAAACACCTCTGACCTGCGAAAACGAACTCCCCCGGGACGTAGGTCACATCCTGGGGGAGATTCGGTCACGGCTCGGACGCGGAGCGGTTGACGCCGGGGCCGTCAGGAGAGGCGAGGCCTCGACTCAGGCGCTCGCTTCCGGGCTCAGCTCAGCCGCTCGCTTCTTCGGTCGCGCTGAGCTTCGCCACCGCTACGGCTCAGCTCAGCCGCTCGATGACCATCGCCATGCCCTGGCCGCCGCCGACGCACATGGTCTCCAGGCCGAACTGCTTGTCGTGGAACTGGAGGCTGTTGATCAGCGTGCCGGTGATGCGGGCGCCGGTCATGCCGAAGGGGTGGCCGACGGCGATGGCGCCACCGTTGATGTTCACCTTGTCCAGGTCCAGGCCGAGGTCCTGGTAGGACGGGATCACCTGGGCCGCGAAGGCCTCGTTGATCTCGGCCAGGTCGATGTCGCCGACGGTCAGGCCGGCGCGCTTGAGGGCCTGCTTCGACGCCTCGACCGGGCCGAGGCCCATGATCTCGGGGGAGAGGCCGGAGACGCCGGTGGAGACGATGCGGGCGAGCGGGGTCAGGCCGAGCTCACGGGCCTTCGTGTCCGACATGATCACGAGCGCGGCGGCGCCGTCGTTCAGCGGGCAGCAGTTGGCGGCGGTCACCAGGCCGTCGGGGCGGAAGACGGGCTTGAGGCCCTGCACGCCCTCCAGGGTGACGCCGGCGCGCGGGCCGTCGTCGGTGGAGACCACGGTGCCGTCCGGGGTCGTCACCGGGGTGATCTCGCGCTCCCAGAAGCCGTTCTTGATGGCCTGCTCGGCGAGGTTCTGCGACCGGACGCCGAACTCGTCCATCTCCTGGCGGCTGATGCCCTTGAGACGGGCCAGGTTCTCGGCGGTCTGACCCATGGCGATGTACGCGTCCGGGACGATGCCGTCCTCGCGCGGGTCGTGCCACGCGGAGCCCTCGGAGGCGGCGACGGCGGCGGTACGGGCCTCGGCCTCGGCGAAGTACGGGTTGTGCGTGTCGGGCAGGGAGTCCGAGTTGCCCTTGGCGAAGCTGGAGACCATCTCGACACCGGCCGAGATGAAGACGTCGCCCTCGCCCGCCTTGATCGCGTGCAGCGCCATGCGGGAGGTCTGCAGCGAGGAGGAGCAGTAGCGGGTGATCGTGCAGCCCGGCAGGTGGTCCATGCCCATCCGCACGGAGACGATCCGGCCCAGGTTGTTGCCCTGCTCGCCGCCGGGGAGGCCGCAGCCGAGCATCAGGTCGTCGATGTCCCGCGGGTCCAGCTCGGGGACCTTGGCGAGCGCGGCCTGGATGATCGTGGCGGTGAGGTCGTCGGGACGCAGGTCCTTCAGGGAGCCCTTGAAGGCCCGGCCGATCGGGGAACGGGCGGTCGAGACGATGACGGCTTCGGGCATCACGGCTCCATGAGGGTGCGGAGTGGGCGGACTGAAAGGGAAGTTACCCGTACGTACCGCATGGGGTCACCGGCCTGGGTGTGTGATGCGGGCCTCTTTTCTAAGCGTACGCTCAGTTGGTGGCGGGGTCGGCCGGCGCGGTGGTCGAGGCCGGCCCTTCGGCCGTCCCCTCCGGGCCGCCCTCGGCGGGCACCGGCAGGCGGCGCCTGCGGCGGTGCTTCAGCAGGGCCCACGGCGCCCGCGCGCCCGTCACCTCGGTGCCCGCCTCCTTCGCCGCCTCGGCCGCCGCCTTCGCGACCGGCAGCATGTTCTCCCGCCGGGCCGGTTCGAGACGGTCGGTCTCCGGCCATACGCCGAGCACCGCGCACATGGTCGGGAGCACGGCCATCGCCGCCGTCGCGTACCCCTCCGCCGAGGGGTGGAAGTTGTCCACTCCGAACATCTCGCGCGGGTTCGCCGCGAACTCGGGGCCCAGCAGGTCACCGAGCGACACCGTCCGCCCGCCCTGCTCGATCACCACGATCGTCTGGGCCGCGGCGAGCTGCCGGGAGGCCCGCCGGGCCAGCCAGCGCAGCGGCTGGTAGACCGGCTCGATCGTCCCCAGGTCGGGACAGGTCCCGACGACCACCTCCGCGCCGGCCGTCCGCAGCCGCCGGACCGCCGACGCCAGGAGCCGTACCGACTCGGTCGGCGGCATCCGGTGCGTCACGTCGTTCGCGCCGATCATGATCACGCAGACGTCCGGCGGCCCCAGGGGCTGCGCGAGCAGCAGCGACACCTGCCGCTCCAGATCGTCCGAGCGCGCCCCGGACAGCGCCACGTTCCGCAGCACCACCGGCCGCTCCGCCACCGCCGCGAGCCCCGAGGCGAGCAGCGCGCCCGGTGTCTGACCCGAGCGGCGCACCCCCTGACCCGCCGCCGTGGAATCACCCAGAAGGGCCAGTCTCAGCGGGTCCTCCGTGCCGAACGCGCGGCCGTAGAGGCCGTCCGCTCCGGGCGGGAGCGGGGCCGCTCCGCCGCCGACCGTCCGCTTCGCGATCTGCATCTCGGCCAGCAGGACGCCCACCGCCGCCACACCCAGCAGCCCGATGCTCCCGCCGCCGTACGCCGCTCCCGCCGCGATCCGGCGTGCCACCCTCGCCCTCGACATGGGGGCCGTCACCTCCTCCGAGCCGTAGAGGCCGTCCGGACCGTGGAGGCCCTTCAAGCCGTTCAGGGTCTAACTGCCCCGTAACCCGCTCCGACTACGCATACGCTGGCCACACCATTACGGAGACCCCGGAGATTACGGTGCAATTCCACGACTCGATGATCAGCCTCGTCGGCAACACCCCGCTGGTGAAGCTCAACAGCGTCACAGCGGGTATTCAGGCGACCGTTCTGGCCAAGGTCGAGTACTTCAACCCCGGAGGCTCGGTCAAGGACCGGATCGCCCTGCGGATGATCGAGGCGGCCGAGCAGAGCGGTGAGCTCAAGCCCGGCGGAACCATCGTCGAGCCCACGTCCGGCAACACCGGCGTCGGCCTGGCGATCGTGGCGCAGACGAAGGGTTACAAGTGCATCTTCGTCTGCCCGGACAAGGTGTCCCTCGACAAGATCAACGTGCTGCGGGCGTACGGCGCCGAGGTCGTCGTCTGCCCGACCGCGGTCGACCCGGAGCACCCGGACTCGTACTACAACGTCTCGGACCGGCTCGTCCGTGAGACGCCCGGTGCCTGGAAGCCCGACCAGTACTCCAACCCGAACAACCCGCGCTCCCACTACGAGACCACCGGTCCCGAGCTCTGGGAGCAGACGGACCGGAAGATCACCCACTTCGTCGCGGGCGTCGGCACCGGCGGCACCATCTCCGGCACCGGCAACTACCTCAAGGAGGTCAGCGGCGGGAAGGTCAAGGTCATCGGCGCGGACCCGGAGGGTTCGGTCTACTCGGGCGGTTCCGGCCGCCCGTACCTGGTCGAGGGTGTGGGCGAGGACTTCTGGCCCACCGCGTACGACCGGAACGTCACGGACCGGATCGTCGCCGTGTCCGACAAGGACTCCTTCCAGATGACCCGCCGCCTCGCCAAGGAGGAGGGCCTCCTCGTCGGCGGCTCCTGCGGCATGGCGGTCGTGGCAGCCCTGGAGGTCGCCAAGGAGCTCGGTCCCGACGACGTCGTCGTCGTGCTGCTGCCGGACTCGGGCCGCGGCTACATGTCCAAGATCTTCAGCGACGAGTGGATGGCCGGTCACGGCTTCCTCGAGGACACCTCCACCGCCACCGTCGCCGACGTCCTGCGCCACAAGGAGGGCGTCATGCCCTCGCTCGTCCACATGCACCCGGACGAGACGGTCGGTCAGGCCATCGAGGTGCTGCGCGAGTACGGCGTCTCCCAGATGCCCATCGTGAAGCCCGGCGCCGGTCACCCCGACGTGATGGCCGCCGAGGTCGTCGGCTCGGTCGTCGAGCGCGAGCTCCTCGACCACCTCTTCACCAAGAAGGCCTCCCTGGAGGACCCGCTGGAGCAGCACATGAGCGCGCCGCTGCCGCAGGTCGGCTCCGGCGAGCCGGTCGCCGACCTGATGGCCGTCCTCGGCGAGTCCTCCGACGCGGCGATCGTCCTGGTCGAGGGCAAGCCGACCGGTGTCGTCAGCCGCCAGGACCTGCTGGCCTTCCTGGCCAACGGCGGCGCGAAGTAGCAGTTCGCGCAACTGGTACGAGGGCGACACGTACGCGCAGCACCGGCTTAACACGCGTCCGGCACATTGGTGGTTGTCGGCGTCACGGACTTCCGGAGCGGCTCCCGGACTCCTGAGACGCCGCCGGACGCGGAGACCGGCCCTGACCCGGGCCCGTGTCCTCGCGGGGACCGCCGTCGTCCCGCCCCCCGTCTCGGGGGTGCGGCGGTCCCCGCGCCGAACACTTCGTCAGAACGCCACAGGGCCCCTCGCTTCGGCGAGGGGCCCTGTGACGTGCAGGGGTCCCGGACCGTGGGGTCTCGGGAGACGCCCGGAACTCGATCAATTCCCTTGACCGTCACCGGTGTCGTGATCATGCTCGCGCGTGGCGCGGGCATACGCCCACCGCACGGGGGGAGGCTTCCGCGCCGTACAAGCCTCTAAGGAGAACGCAGTTGAGATTCCTCCATACGGCGCGAGCACCCCTGGCAGCGGTGGCTGCCGGTGCGCTGCTCGCGGGACTGACCCAGGCCACGGCCTGGGCCGGACCCGGGCCCGGCGCCCCGCCGGCGCCCGTCACCACCGACACCGCCCCACAGCAGGACCGCGTCCCGGCCGGCGACCGGGCCGAGGTCCTCGGCGAGGACTGGCAGAAGTCCGCCGACATCGCCTGGACCACCACCGGTGACGCCCAGGGCTTCCACCTGCTGACCGCCACCGAGCAGAGCGGCTACGCCTGGAAGACCCTCGCGTCCCTCGCCGAACCCGGCTTCGACGTGGACCAGTGGATCGGAAACGCCTGCGTCACCGGCTCCGGCAAGCGCGCCGTCGTCGTCTACGCCCCGCGCACCTTCACCAACGACACCAGGCTGATGGCACGCGGCGGCTTCACCGCCATCGTGGACCTGACCAGCGGCGCCGTCACCAAGCTGAAGGTCAACGCCTCGCTGTCGTACTACAACCCCGGCTGCGGCGCGGACGAAGAGGCCGTACTGACCCAGTCGCCGGGCGAGGACAAGCGGCAGACCCGTCTGTTCCGGGTGAACACCGCCACGGGCCAGGTCAGCGAGCCCGTCGTGGTCGACGGACAGATCACCTCCTCGGTGCCGGTCACCGGCGGGAAGATAGCCGCGGCCTCCGGTCGCACCCTCGTCGAGATCGACGGCAGGGGCGCCAAGAAGAAGCTCGCGACGACGGGCACCGTCCCGTACCGCATCAGCAAGGACAACGACGGCGGTTACGTCTTCATGGAGCGCGTCCAGCGGGACAGCGTCAAGGAGACGGAGACCGCGCTCGTCAGCCGCTGGGCGGCCAAGAAGGTCACCAGGCTGGGCCACGGACCGCTCGCGGACGCCGGCCTCGCCCGTGTCGGCGGACAGGTCTACCTGACCGGCGACGTCACCACCGAGGCGAGTCTGCCGAAGTCGGTCACACGGCTGTCCGGAGTCCACAAGGACGCCACGCTCTCCACCAAGGGCGCCGCGATCGTCCAGCACACGGTCTGGGCGGACGGCGTCGGATCCCCGAAGTACCTCCAGCGGGACAAGGCCACCGACGCGCGCCCGGTGAAGATCGACACCACCCTGCGCGACACCGGCAAGAACGTCGGGTTCACCGTCACCCCCATGGCGGCCACGTCCGCGAAGTGGGAGAGCTCCCGCACCCCGTCGCCACTCCTCGGCACCGCCAAGGGCGCCCCGGACACCGCCAAGGGCGGCGTGCAGACCCAGACCGCGGGCGCCCGCGCGCTGACCTCCACCACGGCGGCGGCTGCCACGGCCGGCGACGCCGGTGAGATCGTCGAGTCGGATCGCACCTGCTCCGTGCCCCGCAACGACCCCCGCAACCAGGCCGTGCAGCCCAAGCCGCGCCAGGTCGAGTGGGCCGTCGACAAGGCCGTCACGGGCAATCTCAACATCGGCGCCTCGCGCCCGGCGAACTGGAAGAACCTCGGGATGCCGGCGTACTCGCCGCAGTCCCTCTTCCCGAACCCGGTCCTCGACGGCGGCGGCCGCGTCCCCGCGCAGGTGCTGCTCGGCATCACCGCGCAGGAGTCGAACATGTGGCAGGCCTCCCGCTCCGCGGTGCCCGGTGTCACCGGCAGCCCGCTGATCGGGAACTACTACGGTGTCGACTACTACGACGGCAACCCGGCCAACGACTGGGACGTCAACTGGTCCAAGGCCGACTGCGGTTACGGCGTCACCCAGGTCACCGACCACATGCGGCTCGCCGGCCGCGAGCACGACAAGGGCGGCGCCGCCTGGGACTACCAGAAGCAGCGCGCCGTAGCCCTGGACTACGCGGCGAACGTCGCCGCCGGCCTGGGCATCCTGGTCGAGAAGTGGAACCAGACCAAGCGCGCCGGAATCCAGGTGCACGACGGCAACCCGGCCAAGCTGGAGAACTGGTTCTTCGCGCTGTGGGCCTACAACAGCGGCTTCTACGAGAACGTCAACGCCAACGGGCCCTGGGGCGTGGGCTGGGCGAACAACCCTGCCAACCCCGAGTGGGACGCCGGCCGGCTTCCGTTCATGGAGACCCGCCTCGGCGGCGAGGACGCCTCCGCCGCGGCCCGCCCGCAGCACTGGCCGTACCCCGAGAAGGTCCTCGGCTTCGCCGCCCACCCGCCGTCGTTCCTGGAGTCCCCGGGCACGCTGGTGGCCGCGTTCCGCCCCGCCTGGTGGAACGGCACCACCGAGGACGCCACCGTCAAGGGCTCCGCGAAGTACAACCGCGCGCAGATGAAGCCGCCGGAGGACCTGTTCTGCGGCGTCTACAACTGGTGCGAGCCCTCGAAGATCTCCGACGGCGCGAAGAACGAGCCCGGAGCGGGACCCTGCACCCGTGACGACTTCAAGTGCTGGTTCCACCTCTCCGTCCAGTGGAAGACCGACTGCTCGTACTCCTGTGGCAACGAGCTCTACCGCTTCACCTCGCCGGACTACGACGCCGAGCAGGCGGACGGCACCGCCTACCCGCCGAACTGCACCCGCTCCGGCCTGCCCGCCGGCGCGCTCGTCGTCGACGACCTCCCCGGAGGCACCCCGTCGATCCGGCCGGGATGTGCCAACAGCGAGTGGAGCAACTCCGGTACGTTCACGGCCGACTTCCCCGGCGAGTCCGGAATCGCCCATGACGGCACCGCCGCGACGGTGTACCCCGGCAAGGTCGACATGCACCAGCTCGGCGCGGGCTTCGGCGGCCACTTCTACTTCGGCCACACCCGGGACGACACCGTCGACGCGAAGGGCGACCGCCTCAACTTCACCGGAACCTGGACCCTGAACCAGGGCCGGACCGACTGGATGCGCGTCCTGGTGCACCTGCCCGACCACGGCGCGCACACCCAGCAGGCCCGGTACGACATCGACACCGGCGGCGGCAGCTTCACCCGCCACCGGTACGTCAACCAGAAGCGCGGATCCAACGGCTGGATGTCCCTCGGCGCGTACCAGATGAACGGCGTGCCCCGCGTCCAGCTCACCACCGAGACCGAGGACGGCACCGGGGACGACGACGTCGCCTTCGACGCCGTCGCCTTCCAGCCGCTGCCGGGCAAGCCCCAGCAGGTCGTGCAGATGGGCGACTCGTACTCCTCCGGTGAGGGGGCGGGCTCGTACGCCAAGGACTCCGACAACGACATCGACGACAAGGCCCGCTGGAACGCCTGCCGCCGCAGCGCCAACTCCTGGGCACGCAAGACCACCCTGCCCGGCCGGTCCGCGTCCATCGGCACCCTCGCCGACGGCTTCTCCAGCGAGCTGGAGTTCCAGAACGTCTCCTGCTCGGGCGCCCAGAGCTTCCAGCTGAAGACGGGCTACCCCGTCGACCAGAGCGGCAACGAGAAGTGGGGCTTCGACGGCAACTTCCACGAGAGGTTCCAGATCGACTCCGGTGTCCTCAGCGGTGACACCGATCTGGTGACGCTCACCATCGGAGGCAACGACGCGGGCTTCCCGACCGTGATGCAGGACTGCGTCACGCTCGGCTGCCCGGCGGAGGAGGACGTCCACAAGGACATCGACGACGCCATGCCCAAGATCGAAAGCCTGCTGCGGGACATCCACACCGCGGCGGGCGGCGCGAAGATCGTCCTGCTCGGCTACCCCAAGATCTTCAACGAGAACTCGCTCACCTGCGTGAGCGGTGTGGGTGGCGCCGGCATGATCCGCATCAACGACAACGCGGAGTACATGGAGGCGAAGCAGCGGGCCGTCGTCGACAAGCTCAAGGCGGAGGGCAAGCCGATCTTCTTCGAGTCCCCCGACGGGGACTTCGAGGGCAGGCGGGCGTGCGACAGCCCCGAAGGCATCAACAAGATCGTGACCGCGGGGAAGGGGCCCGGCGACTTCAAGTGCGAGGTCGGTGGCACCTGGTGCGTCAGTCGCGAGAGCTACCATCCCAACAACACCGGAACCTCGGCGTACTCCGTCGCCTTCCGGCGGGCGCTGGACAAACTCCCCAAGTAGCGTCAGGAATCCGTGAAAGCTGATCAACGCGGCGGGACCGCACCCTGGGCGAAGGCCCTGGGTGCGGTCCTGCTCGTTCCCGTTCTGGCGCTCGTCGCCCTGTACGCCGTCGGCCGGTTCCGCGAGGCCGCCCGGGAGCGGGACGCCTTCGACGCCACCCGGGCGGACGCGCGAGGCTTCGCCGACGCCCTCGTCGCCGCCAAGGGCGTCACCCCCACCGACCAGGACGTCCGGGACGTCCTCGACACCGCCGCCGCAGGCCGCCGCGGTGTGCTCTACGAGGTACGGGCCACCGCCGACGGCACCCGGGTCCTCGTCCAGTTCTCCCGCCCGTACGAGCGGGGCGTGGCCCTCTTCGGCCCGGCCGACGCCATGGCCGACCGCTGCTTCACCGTCGGCCTGCCCTCCCCGGCATCCGGGCCGCCCCGGGCCGAGGTCACCGCCCACGGCCCCGAGGATTCCTGCGCGGACGTGGCCGGCCGCCTTCCCTCCCCCTGATCTCCGACAAGGCGGTGCCCTTGGCGCCGCTGCTCCTTCCGCTGTCCGCGCCGCTTCCGGCGGGGGGTCTTCAGGACCGGTGAGCGCGGCCTCGCCGAGCGTCGACACCCGCGTGCCGCGCGGGGTGCCCGCCAGGGACCGGACCGTCCTCGGCAGGGCGGCGCCCGCGACGGGCTGTGCCGCGCCGGTGAGGAAGACACTTCTGCGTGTTCTCAACACAGCTCCCTCATCAGGTCCTTCGGTGCCGCCGGGCGGCGCGACCAAGTACCGGGACATGAAGGCGCGACGCGATGCGACGCGCGGGAGAGGTGTCGGTGGTGCCGGCAGCAGTTGCCGTCCAGGGAGGCCGTGGCGAGTGCCGACGGCGCATCCGGAAGCGGACCGCGTGCTCCGACCGAACAGCGGTGTCCGTCGGCGCAGGAGACGGAGGCGAGCCTCCGCGAGAGTCCGGGTCCCGACGGCCCCTGGTCCAGGGCGCCCCCAAGCCCCGTTGTCCGGCGGACGGTTCCGCACCGGACGCGACCGAAGCTACGTGGCGGTCACGGAGTCGTCGAGGCGAATTGATCAGACCTTGTCAGGTCCGTTTTCTTTGGATTGTCACGAACGTGATCAATGGAGAAGGGGATGGCGGCGGAGGTGATCGAGAGGGGGTTTAGGCCGCCTGCCTCATGTTTCAGGGGTGTTGCGGGGCGGCGAGATCATCCGGAGGCGGGGTGAAGGGGCGTGGGATGGATCACACACCTCAAGTGGCCTCGCGCAATTCTCGCTTGACTGTCCCTCGGGATGTGCCCAGTCTCTTCTCCCGCAAGGACTTGAAGCGGGAAGGCGTGCCCATTCCGCTGCTGTTGTCGACTGTTCCTCGGGGGGGCCGGGGTGACTCGATGGAGGAATTCTGATCGGCGTCCGATTGCCATCCTCCTGTGTCGTGCGGTCGACGCGGGGCGCTGAGGGCCCCGTGCTTTTCGATGTCAGCCAGTTCCGAACTTGGAGACACACATGCAGTTCAAGAACGTGATTCGTTCCTACGGCGCCCGGGTGGCCGTCGGTGCCGCGGCGGTCGGCCTTCTGACGGCCGGAATCGCCGCCCCGGCCGTCGGGCAGGAGTCGACCGGTCGTTCCGTCGTCGTCGCCGCCCCCGCGGCGAAGGACGCGCGGCAGATCGGCACCGGCCCGCTCGCCACGGTCGGCGGCGTGGCCGTCTCCGCCACGGCCGACAGCGCCACGCGCGAGATCGCCCAGGCCGCTCCGGCGGCCGTCACGGCCACGGCGAACCTGTGCGGCACCGGCTACTACCTGATTCACGCGGAACAGCTGCCGACCCCTGAACAGCGGCTGGGGACGGTCTTCATGTACCGGAAGAACGTCGCTCCCTGGAACGCCTGCGCGATGTTCGACAACAACACGGCCAGCGCCAAGTGGATGAAGCTCAAGATCTGCCCGAACACCGTCGGCGCCGCCTGCGACGTGGACGAGGGCCTCTTCAGCCAGTACGCGGGCCCCGTCCGCGTGACGGACGGCTGGTGCGCCCAGACCACCGCGCTCATGAAGACCAGCAGCGGCGCCAGCACCTACCTGGTCAACCGCGCGATCCGTCCTTCCTGTAACTGACCGGAGAAAGGCGGCGGCATTCCGGGGAATTCCCGGTGTGACGCCTCATTCGCCCGACGGCACCGGGTCCACGCTTCGGCGCGGGCCCGGTCTCGTGCGTCCGCCTGCGATCGGGAGCGTTCGAGGGGTGCCGCACGCGACCCGATGTGCATATCCTTATGCAAGATCTTGATGGGTGAATAGGTGAAAGGGGCGGCATGAGCGACAGCCCGGCAGGCCGGCTGCAGGCGCTCTTCGAGGGGCACCGGCTGACGCCGACGCAGCGGCGGATCGCGCACTGCATGGTGCGGCGCTCCGGTGACGTGCCGTTCCTGTCCAGCGTCGAGCTCGCCGAGCTCGCCGGGGTCAGCCAGCCGTCCGTCACCCGCTTCGCCGTCGCCCTCGGCTTCGACGGGTACCCGGCGCTCCGCCGCCATCTGCGCGAGGTCGCGCCCCCCGAGCCCGGCGCCGGGGAAGGGGAGGGCGAGGCGCTCAACGAGTACCAGCAGGCCGTGCTAGCCGAGATCGAGAACCTCCAGCACCTCGCCAAACTGCTCGCCGACCCCGCGCCCGTCGAGCGGGCCGGGCGGCTGCTCGCCCGCTCCCGCCCGCTGCCCGTGCTCGGACTGCGGGCCGCCTCCTCGCAGGCGCGTGGCTTCGCCTACTTCGCCGCCAAGGTGCACCCCGACGTCCGGCTCCTCGACGAGGCCGGAACGATGCTCACGGACCGCGTCGACGCGGCCGTACGGGCCGGGGCCACGGCCCTGCTGTGCTTCGCGCTGCCCCGGCATCCGCGGGAGGTCGTCGAGGCCCTGGAGTACGCGCGGGCGGCCGGGCTCACGGTCGTGACCGTAGCCGAGTCGGCGTTCGCGCCGGTCGCCGCCCACAGCGATCTGCTCATCCCGGCCGCCGTCGGCACCGGGCTCGCCTTCGACACCGCCTGCGCGCCGATGATGCTCGGCCGGGTCCTCCTGGAGGCCATGGCGGACGAACTCCCGGACGCGCAGGCGCGCCTGGAGGAGTTCGACGCGAAGGCGGCGGCGCGGGGCCTGTTCGTCGAATAGGCCCCGCGCCCGCGAGGGCCGGGTCAGACCTCCAGGTCGGCCTCGATCTTCTTCAGCTGGTGGCGGGCCATCGCCAGGTTCGCCCGCTCCTTGTCCAGCGCGAGGTACAGGAACAGGCCGTTCTTGCCCTGTCCCTTGAGCAGCCGGATCAGGTGGTACTGCCGGCCGAGGGTGATGAGGATGTCCTCGATCTCGTCGCCGAGGCCGAGCATCTCCATCGTCCGGACCTTGGCCCGTACGACGTCGGTGTTGCCGGCCGCGGCCATGTTGAGGTCGAGTTCCTTGCCGCCGCCGATCGTGCCGAGCGCCATGCCGCTCGTGTAGTCGACGAGGGCCGCGCCGAGAGCGCCGTCGATCGTGGTGGCTTCCTTGAGCGAGGTCTCGGTGTTCGCCATGGGTGTCGCACTTCCTTTTCGTGTACGGGTTCTTCTTCGTGGTGCTCGTTCTTCGTGGTGCGGTGCGTCAGTTCAGGTCTTTGCGTTCCAGCGCGCCGTCGACGAGTTCGCCTATCCGGACGCTGGACCTGCGGGCCTCCAGATGGAGCCGCCCGACATTGATCCGGGGCTCCGCGAGCAGCGTCAGGACGGCCGCGCCACCCGCCGCGTACGTCGCCACATAGCCGTTCTCACCGCGTACGAGCAGCTCCCGGAACCGGCCCTGGCCGGTGGTGTCGCTGAGCCGCTGGCCGACGCCGAGCGCCGCTGCCGTCAGCGCGGCCACGCTCTCCGCCTCTCCGTCCACGGTGTCGTGGGCCAGGACGAGCCCGTCGGCACTGGCCGCGAGCGCTCCGGTCAGCTGGGGCAGCCGGGCCCGTAGCCGTCTGAGCTCGCCGAGGACCTCGGCTTCTGCCGTCATGAGCTGTTTCCTTTCGGCGCGCAGGCGCAGGGCACGCCTCATCACAGGTGTGCCTCCAGGGCGTCACGGAGCCGGCGCAGCAGGGCGATGTCGGGATCGGCCACCGGCAGGGCCGGTAACAGGGCGGGGAGGAGGGGTGGCAGCGGTGCGGGGGAGGGGTCGAGCGGCGTCTCGACGAGCCCGGCGGCCGCCAGCCGCCGCACGTCGAGGAGGGTGTGGAAGGCGGGGCGGCCGAGCATCCTGGCCAGCTCCGCCGGGGTCCGCTCCCCGTCCGCGACGGCGAGCAGGGCCCGCTGGCGCGCCCCCACGGTCTGGCCGGGCGCGGCGGGGCGCGGCACGACCGGGGCGGTGTCCACGGAGGCGTACGGCCAGACGGCGTCGAGGAGTTCGCGGCGGCGCACCGTCTCGCGCTCGACCGCCTGGGCCGACACCGGCCGCACGGTGCCGAACCAGTGCCCCACCCCGTACCGGAAGCGGGTCGGCCCGCTGGTGGGGGAGAGGGCGAAGAAGGCCGCGTCGAAGACGGCGCCGAGGTGGCAGATCTCCAGCTCGCCGTCGTGGAGCCGGCCGCTGTCGACGAGGAAGCGGCCGACGGCGCGGTGGGCTCCGGCCCGGTCGACGGCCTCGTCCCAGCCCTCGCGGGGCAGGCGCCCGCCGGTGGTGAGGAGGACGTCGACGCCGGGGGCGGCGGGGCTCTCGGCGTGCACGACCCGGCCGTCGACCAGGTAGAGCGTGCCGTGGTCGCGGAGCAGGGCGCCGGTGGCCTTCTCGGCGGCCAGCCGGACCAGCATCGGGGAGACGGGGGTGGCGACCGTGCTCGTCCCGGCGCCGCTCATCCCAGGACCAGCCTCTCGGCGAGGTCGCGGAGTCTGATCCGGGCGAGGGCGAGGTTGCCGGTGGCGCGGTCGAGCCAGAGGTGGAGGAAGACGCTGCTGTCGAAGGAGGTCTCGACGAAGCGCAGGACGTGGTAGCCGGCGCGGGTGGTGACGATCAGGTCCTCGACGGGGGGTTCGCCGGTGGGGGTTTCCCCCGGGGCCGCGAACGAGTCGAACTCGGCGGCGGCGCGTGCGAGTTCGGCGGTCTCGGCGGCGGTCGTCTCGTGGTCGCCGACCGGTGAGTCACCCGCCGTCCCGAGGGCGAGCCCGCTGGTCCAGTCGACCAGGGAGGCTCCGCGAGCGCCCGGCAGGGCCATGGCCTCCAGAAGGCACTCGTCGATTCCGGGCACGCGGATTCCTCTCCCGATGCGGCGTGCGAACGTGCGGCAGTGACGGTGACGTTACTCAACGCAGCGGCTTCCGGAGGGGTGTTCTGGCATTTTCCATCGGAACATGCCAGTACTGGGGGAGAGTTCGTCCCGGATGTGTGTCAGGTCGCGGACTCCACCGCCCGCGCGATCTCGGACAGGTCCTTCGTCAGCGCCTTGGCGACCGCCTTCGCGCCGAAGCGGGCCATCAGCCGGCCGAGGAACCCGGGTCTGCGGCCGCGCGCAGGCCGGGCGGAGAACGTCATCCGCAGGACGGTCGCTCCCGCTCCGTCGGGCGTGAGGCTGATCTCGGAGACGTAGTGCATGCCGTGCGACTCGGCGACCGTGACGTACCGGTCCGGCGGCTCGCACTCCGTCACCAGCATCTCCTCGGTGGCCTCCTTGCCGAGCATCCGCCGGGTCTCGCGCCAGCGCGTGCCGACGGCGAAGCCGCCCTCGGTGAGCACCTCGACCCGCTCGACGCCGGAGAGGACGCGGGGCATGTCCCGCAGGTCGGTGATCGACTCCCAGACCCGCCCGGGGGAGGCGTCGACCCGGCGCTCGACGGCGACGGTCGTGGTGTTCCTACCGGTTCCCGTTCCAGTCATGACTTCATCGAAGCCGGGACGCCGGGCCCGCGCTACCGGACGAGCGCGTCCGCGCGGTCGCCGCCCGACTCGGCGACGATCGAATCGAGCGTCTGGGGCTTCCGTACGGTCGTGAACGTGACCGTGGCGCCCCCGGCCCCGCCCCCGCCCCCGCCGCCGTCTCCGTCCCCGTTCTCCGTCACCGTGAAGCCGTGGATGCCCGGCCGGGGCAGGCTGTTGTACGCGTAGTGGTGGGCGAAGTAGTACGCGCCGGTGTCCGGGACGGCCACCACGTCGCCCGGGTGCAGCAGCGGCAGCTCGCGGCCGGTGGCGAGCAGGTCCCCGGCGAAGCAGGCGGGGCCCGCCACGTCCTGGACGGTGACCTCGCCCGTGCGGGGGCGGCCCTCGGGGTCGTACGCGAGGACGCGCAGCGGCCAGGCGTCGGGGGCGTAGACCGTCCGGGTGGCCAGCTGTACGCCCGCGTGGGTGACGGCGATGGGGCGTCCGCCGGAGGTCTTGGTGTACTCCACCCGGGCGAGGACCGTGCCGTGCTTGGCGAGCAGCGAGCGGCCGAACTCGGTCACCAGGCCGTAGCGGCCGTCGAAGAGCCCGGGGACGGTGTCGGCGAGCAGCCGGGCGTACTCCGCGTACGTCGGCGTCTCCTCGTCGGAGGTGAAGTTCACCGGCAGGCCGCCGCCGATGTCGAGGGTGTCGATCTGCTGCCGGCCGGCCGCGTGGTTGATCTCCTCGGCGAGCGCGTACGCCTCCCCGACGCCCTCGGCCATCAGTGCGAGCGGGACGCCCTGGGAGCCGGTGTGGGTGTGCAGACGGGTCAGCCAGGGTCGCTCCAGGTAGGCCTGGACGACGGTCTTGCGGGCGCCCTCGTCGCGGAGCGCCACGCCGAACTTCGAGGTGGCCGTCGCGGTCGAGAGCGCGCCGATGGAACCGGCCCCGACCTGCGGGTTCACCCTGATTCCGAGGGGTGAGGAGGTCGGCGCGGAGGCGACGAGCGCGTCGAGGCGGGCCAGCTCCTGGAGGTTGTCGGCGTTGACGGCGATGCCGAGCGCGAGGGCCTGGCGGAGCTCGGCCGGGGTCTTGGCGGGGGAGTCGAGCACGGTGTGGGTGGGCGGGATCCCGGCGGCGCGCGCGAGGGCCAGCTCGCCGGGGCTCGCGACCTCGACGCCGAGCCCGGACTCGTACAGGAGGCGGAGCACGGGGACGAGGGGGGCGGCCTTGACGGCGAAGGCGTGCAGTACAGGCGCGTCGGTGACGGCGGCGAAAGCGCTGGTCAGAGCGGTGGCGGAGGCGCGGATGCCGGCGGTGTCGAGGAGGGCGACGACCGGTTCGGCGGGGGAGAGAAGTCCTTGGTCGACGGAGGCTCGGACGGCGAGATCGCGGCGGGAGGAGGCCATGGATCCATCCCATCACCGGGATGGTCGACCCCGCAGCTGTTGACTACAACTATTCATGGCGCCAGGATGTGAATATCTGAACGACATTCGAGGAGGCACCCCCATGTCAGGACCCCGCCCCGTACGAGCGGCTCGCGGTACGGAACTGAGCGCCCTGGGATGGCAGCAGGAAGCCGCCCTCCGGATGCTCCAGAACAACCTCGACCCCGAGGTCGCCGAGCACCCCGACAAGCTCGTCGTCTACGGCGGCACCGGCAAGGCCGCCCGCGACTGGCGCTCCTTCGACGCCATGGTCCGCACGCTCCGGACGCTGAAGCAGGACGAGACGATGCTCGTCCAGTCCGGCCGCCCCGTCGGCGTCATGCAGACCCACGAGTGGGCCCCGCGCGTCCTCCTCGCCAACTCCAACCTGGTCGGCGACTGGGCCAACTGGGAGGAGTTCCGCCGCCTGGAGCACCTCGGCCTCACCATGTACGGCCAGATGACCGCCGGGTCCTGGATCTACATCGGTACCCAGGGCATCCTCCAGGGCACGTACGAGACCTTCGCCGCCGTCGCCGCCAAGAAGTTCAACGGCACCCTCGCCGGCACCATCACCCTCACCGCCGGCCTCGGCGGCATGGGTGGCGCCCAGCCCCTCGCCGTGACGATGAACGACGGCGTCGCCCTCTGCATCGACGTCGACCCGCGTGCCATCGAGCGCCGCATCGAGCACCGCTACCTGGACGTGAAGGCCGACAACCTCGCCCACGCCCTCCAGCTGGCCACCGAGGCCCGCGACGCCCGCCGCCCGCTCTCCATCGGCCTCCTCGGCAACGCCGCCGAGCTGCTCCCGCAGATGCTCGCCGAGGGCGCCCCGATCGACATCGTGACGGACCAGACCTCCGCCCACGACCCGCTGGCCTACCTCCCGATCGGCGTCGCCTTCGACGACATGGCCGACGCGGCGGCGAAGGACCCGGCCGGGTTCACCCAGCGGTCGCGCGAGTCGATGGCCAAGCACGTCGAGGCCATGGTCGGCTTCATGGACGCGGGCGCCGAGGTCTTCGACTACGGCAACTCGATCCGCGGCGAGGCCCAGCTGGCCGGCTACGACCGGGCGTTCGCCTTCCCCGGCTTCGTCCCGGCGTACATCCGCCCGCTGTTCTGCGAGGGCAAGGGCCCGTTCCGCTGGGCCGCGCTCTCGGGCGAGGCGAGCGACATCCACAAGACCGACAAGGCGCTCCTCGACCTCTTCCCGGAGAACGAGTCGCTCCACCGCTGGATCAAGATGGCCGGCGAGCGCGTCCACTTCCAGGGCCTGCCCGCCCGCATCTGCTGGCTCGGCCAGGGCGAGCGCGACAAGGCCGGCGACATGTTCAACGACATGGTCGGCAACGGCACCCTCGCCGCGCCCCTCGCGATCGGCCGCGACCACCTCGACTGCGGCTCGGTGGCCTCCCCGTACCGCGAGACCGAGGCCATGCTCGACGGCTCCGACGCCATCGCCGACTGGCCGCTCCTCAACGCCATGGTGAACGTCGCCTCCGGCGCGTCCTGGGTCTCCATCCACCACGGCGGCGGCGTCGGCATGGGCCGCTCCATCCACGCGGGCCAGGTCTCGGTCGCGGACGGCACGGCCCTCGCGGGCGAGAAGATCCGCCGCGTCCTGACGAACGACCCCGGCATGGGCGTCATCCGCCACGTCGACGCGGGCTACGACATCGCGGAGCGGGTCGCGGACGAGAAGGGCGTACGGATCCCGATGCGCGAGGGCGACGACGCGTGAGCGACACGTTCCACGCCATGTGGCGGTCGCTGCGGCCCATCGGCCGCAGCGCCGCCTCCGGTGGCTACCGCCGCTACGCCTGGACCGAGGCCGACGCCGACTGCCGGCTCTGGTTCCGGATGCAGGCCGAGGCCCGCCGCATGGACGTCGAGACCGACCGCAACGGCAACCAGTGGGCCTGGCTCGGCGACCCGACCGCCGGCGACGCGGTCGTCACCGGCTCCCACCTGGACTCCGTCCCGGACGGCGGCGCCTTCGACGGCCCCCTCGGCGTCGTCTCCGCCTTCGCCGCCCTCGACGAACTGCGCTCCCGCGGGGTCGTGTTCAAGCGCCCCCTCGCCATCACCAACTTCGGTGACGAGGAAGGCGCCCGCTTCGGCCTCGCCTGCGTCGGCTCCCGCCTCACCGCGGGCCGGCTGACGAAGGAGCAGGCGTACGAGCTCCGCGACGCCTCCGGGACCAGCCTCCCGCAGGCCATGGAGGCGGCCGGGTACGACCCCTCGACCATCGGCTCGGACCCCGAGCGGCTCGCCCGCGTCGGCGCGTTCGTCGAGCTCCACGTCGAGCAGGGCCGCGCCCTGGACCTGTCCGGCGACTCCGTCGGCATCGCCTCCTCCATCTGGCCGCACGGCCGCTGGCGGTACGACTTCGCCGGCGAGGCCAACCACGCGGGCACCACCCGCCTGGTCGACCGCCGCGACCCGATGCTGACGTACGCGGAGACGGTCCTCGCCGCCCGCCGCGAGGCCGAGCTGGCCGGCGCCGTCGCCACCTTCGGCAAGATCGCGGTCGAGCCGAACGGCGTCAACGCCATCCCGTCCATGGTCCGCGGCTGGCTCGACGCGCGCGCCGCCGACCAGGACTCGCTCGACACGGTCGTCGCGGGCGTCGAGACGGCGGCCCGCGACTACGCCCGGCGGCACGGCATCGACCTCACGGTCGTCCGGGAGTCCTTCACCCCGATCGTGGACTTCTCGCACGCGCTGCGCGACGAGCTGTCCCGGATCCTCGGTGACGGCGCCGCGGGGAAGGTGCCGGTCCTCGGCACGGGCGCGGGCCACGACGCGGGTATTTTGTCCGAATCGATCCCGACCGCCATGCTGTTCGTACGGAACCCCACCGGGGTCTCGCACTCCCCGGCCGAGTTCGCGGCCGAGGACGACTGCGTGGCCGGGGTCCTCGCACTCGCCGACGTACTGGAGGAGCTGGCGTGCCGCTGACGACGTACTGGCTGGAACACGCCTGGCTCGACACCAACGTCGAGCCGGGCGTGGCCCTGGACGTGGACTCCGCGGGCCGGATCGCGGCCGTACGGACGGGGATCGACGCCCCGCCCCCCGGCGCGGTGGCGCTGCGGGGCCTGACGATCCCGGGTCTCGCCAACGCCCACTCGCACGCCTTCCACCGCGCCCTGCGCGGCACCGTCCAGGTCGGCTCCGGCACGTTCTGGACCTGGCGCGAGGTCATGTACAACGTCGCCCAACGCCTCACCCCCGACAGCTACTTCGCCCTCGCGCGCGCCGTGTATGCGGAGATGGCGCTCGCGGGTATCACGGCCGTCGGCGAGTTCCACTACCTCCACCACGCGCCCGGCGGCACCCCGTACGCCGACCCCAACGCCATGGGCGAGGCCCTGATCGCCGCGGCGGGGGAGGCGGGCATCCGCATCACCCTCCTTGACACGGCGTACCTCTCCGCGGGCTTCGGCGCCGCCCCCGACCAGCACCAGCTCCGCTTCTCCGACGGCACGGCGGAAGCCTGGGCCGAGCGGGTGAGCGGGCTCAAGGAGAGGGAGGGCGTCCGGATCGGGGCGGCGATCCACTCCGTCCGCGCGGTCCCGGCCGACCAGCTGTCGACGGTGGCCCGCTGGGCCCAGGACCGACAGGCCCCCCTCCACGTCCACCTCTCCGAGCAGACCGCCGAGAACGACGCCTGCCTCGCCGCCCACGGCCGCACCCCCACGCAGCTCCTCGCCGACCACGGGGTGCTCGGCGCACGGACGACGGGCGTCCACAACACCCACATGACGGACGCCGACATCGCCCTGATCGGCTCGACGTCCACCGGCACCTGCATGTGCCCCACCACGGAACGGGACCTGGCCGACGGCATCGGCCCGGCCGTCGCCCTCCAGCGCGCCGGCTCCCCGCTGTCCCTGGGCAGCGACAGCCACGCGGTGATCGACCTCCTGGAGGAGGCGCGGGCCATGGAGCTGAACGAGCGCCTGCGCACCCGCACCCGAGGCCACTGGACGGCGGCGGCCCTGCTCCGCGCGGCCACCGCCGACGGCCACGCGGCCCTCGGCTGGACGGACGCGGGCAACCTGGAGCCGGGCGCCCTGGCCGACTTCACGACGATCGCGCTGGACTCGGTCAGGACAGCGGGACCGGTACCGCGTCTGGCAGCCGAGACGGCGGTCTTCGCCGCGTCGGCGGCGGACGTCCGGCACACGGTCGTGGGCGGACGTCACGTCGTGCGGGACGGGGTCCACGGCTCCGTGCCGGACGTCACCCAGGCCCTCGCGGACTCGATCGCCGCGCTCAGAAGCTGAACGCCGGCCGGTTGTGGGCATGCGTTCCGCCGGGGCGGAACGCGTGGGCACAACCGGCCCACCGGCCCGCACCCGAACCTCGCCCCACCGGAGAGCACCCATGACCACGACGCTCATCACGAACATCTCCACCCTCGTGACGAACGACCCGACCCTCGGGGACGGCTCCCCCCTGGGCCTGATCAAGGACGCGGCACTGATCCTGGACGGCGACCAGGTCGCATGGGTGGGCCCGGCGGCCGGCGCACCGGCCGCGGACCGCTCGTTCGACGCCGAAGGCCGCACCGTCGTCCCCGGCTTCGTCGACTCCCACTCCCACCTCGTCTTCGCCGGCGACCGCACCGCCGAGTTCAACGCCCGCATGTCCGGCCAGCCGTACAAGGCGGGCGGCATCCGCACGACGGTCGCGGCGACGCGAGCGGCGAGCGACGCGGAACTCTCGGCGAACGTCGCCCGCTACCTCGGCGAAGCCCTCCGCCAGGGCACGACGACCTTCGAGACCAAGTCCGGCTACGGCCTCACGGTCGAGGACGAGGCCCGCGCCCTCCGCATCGCGGCCGAGCACACCGACGAGGTCACGTACCTCGGCGCGCACATCGTGTCCCCGGACTACGCCGACGACCCGGCCGCGTACGTGGACCTGGTGACGGGCGAGATGCTCGACGCCTGCGCCCCGTACGCCCGTTGGGTCGACGTCTTCTGCGAGAAGGGCGCCTTCGACGGCGACCAGGCCCGCGCGATCCTCACCGCCGGCAAGGCGAAGGGCCTCCACCCCCGGGTGCACGCCAACCAGCTCACGTACGGCCCCGGCGTCCAGCTGGCGGTGGAACTGGACGCGGCGAGCGCCGACCACTGCACCCACCTGACGGACGCCGACGTGGACGCGCTCGCGAACGGCTCGACGGTCGCGACCCTCCTTCCGGGCGCCGAGTTCTCCACCCGGGCGGAGTGGCCGAACGCCCGCCGACTCCTGGACGCGGGCGTGACGGTGGCCCTGTCCACGGACTGCAACCCGGGCTCGTCCTTCACCTCCTCCGTCCCCTTCTGCATCGCGCTCGCGGTACGGGACATGGGCATGACCCCCGACGAGGCGGTCTGGTCGGCCACGGCGGGCGGCGCGGCGGCCCTGCGCCGCACGGACATCGGCCGGCTGACGGTGGGCGCCCGCGCGGACCTCACGGTCCTGGACGCCCCGTCCCACGTCCACCTGGCGTACCGCCCGGGGGTCCCGCTGGTGACGGAGGTCTGGCGGGCGGGCGCACGCGTGGTCTGAGCAGGCGGGCGCGGCGGTTGAGTAGCCGTACTCAGGCGCGGCCCGGCCCGCCGCGCACAGACTGCGGGCATGACTTCAAAGCGCTCGACCACCCTGAAGACCAAGCGAGTCGGCGGCACGCTCGCGGCGGCGCTGTGCGCCCTGGCCCTCACGGCCTGCGGTACGGAGAGGGCGGGGGGCGAGGCGACGGCGGGAGCGGCCATGGTCGCGAAGCCGACCGCCACGCCCACGGAGGCGAGACCCGACCCCATGGACGACCCCGGCCTCACCGCCGAGGAGCAGGAGGCCGCGGTCGCGTTCATGAGCCTCGTGATCGAGGTCGCCGCGCCGTGCGAGGAGGGCTCCGAGGGCTTCCCCGTCGCACCCCCGAGCCCGGAACCGGAGCGGCCGGGGCAGGTCGAAACCCAGGGTCCGCCGCCCCGCCCCGCCGACTCGGGAGTGCCCGTCCCCCTGGAGGACGCGCCCCCGCCCGCCGATACCTCCTGGAACTTCGAACGCGTCCGTCAGGAGGTCGAGTTGGGCGACGTCGAGAAGTGTGCGGCACTTCGCCACGGCCGCCGTATCGCGAAGGCCCTGGACGGGACGGGTGACCCGACCGCGACCCACGTCGAGAAGGCCCTCGGCGAGATCGGCTACAACCTCGACTACCGCCTCCACGGCCCCACGGAGTCCAACGGAAAGATCGAGTTCACCCTCGACCTCCGAGGCGGCGAGCTGTGCCTCGACGGCACCTACGACGGAACCCGCACGACCTTCGACCCGTACGGCGTCCATCCGGCGGTGTACTGCACGGACGTGAAGCGACACGCCTGAAGGACCCCCGGTTCGAGCGCTAGGACCGATGGCTCAGGACGTTGATCACGCGACCGTCCGGGTCGCGGGCGTCCACGTCGGCGGGTCACCGGAACTCGTGGACCACCTCGATCTCGCCCGCGATGTGCGCGTTGAACTCGTCCAGTTCCTCCGCCGGTACCCACGGCTCCAGGATCGTCCGCACGTGGACACCGCACCACACCGTCTTCGTTCACGTCGCCAAGCCCGGCGACCTGTCCCGCGCGCAACCTCGCCGCCCACATCGATCGGCGGCGAGGTTCTCGGGGACGTTCAGATCGGCTGGTGGCCCGGGGTCGTCCCAGGCCGCTCAGGAGCGCCGGGCCCCCGCCAGCTCCCCCGCCAGCTCCGCCACCAGGCCCGCCGCCTTGCCCAGTGCCGCGACCTCGCCCTCCGTCAGGTTCGGGTCCTGGGCCCGGCGGGCTCGTGCCGGCTCGATGTGGGGTGGGACCGGGATCGTGGTGGCCGACAGGAGTGCGGTCAGGGCCGCTCGGGCGCCTTCGGCGTACGGGGCCGGGGAGACCGCCACCTCCGCCAGGAGCAGCGCTGACATCGCGTGGTCCAGGCCCGGTGGCCGGCCCTCCTCCGCCGTCTGCCAGTCGATGACCACGGGGCCGCGGTCGGTCGTCAGGATCACGTTCCCCGGGTGGAGGTCCAGGTGTGTCGGCGGTGTCCCCGGCAGCGCGTGCAGGGTGGCGAGCAGCTCCGCGATCAGCGCACCCGCCGGTTCCGGTGCGTACGTGCCGTCGAGCAGGGCGTCCAGGAGCGACGGCCCCGAGAGGCGCTCCATCACCAGGTCCGGGCCTTCCGCGCGCAGCACCGCCGGGACGGGATATCCCTGGAGCGCGAGCCGCGCCATGAGGTCCGCCTCCCGGGTCGCGTCGCTGCCGTCCCGGTACCTCCGCAGGACCCGCGTCCCGTCCCCGGGCAGCACGTACACGTCCGCCGTTCTGCCCCGTCCGACGATCTCCAACTCGTCCACCCCACCGGCCCCTTGATCATCGTCGTTCCCTGCCGTGTCCACTCCTTCACGGGTTGGTCACGGAAAGCCCCAGTATCCCTGCCACCGACGACAGCGGACCGGTACCGTCCTCCCAGGCAGCACTCAGGGGAATGACCGGGGGGTCGGCAAGGTGGGCGCTTTCCGTGTGCGCGTCGTGAGGCCGGGGGAGCTGAGCGCGCGCGAGATCGAGGCGTGGCGGGAGCTGCGCGTCAAAGCGGGCGGGCCCGCGAACCCCTTCATGGAACCGGAGTTCACCCGCGCGGTCGCCGAGGTGCGCCCGCGGTCGCGCGTCGCCGTCTGGTGGGAGGGTGACGAGCCGGTCGGCTTCTTCCCGCACGAGAAGGGGATGTTCGGCGGGGGCCGCGCCATCGGCTTCGGGGTTTCCGACAGTCAGGGTGCCGTCCTGCGGTCCGGACTGCGCCCGGGGGCACGGGCGTTGCTGCGTGCCTGCGGTCTCGCCGTCTGGGAGTTCGACAACCTGGAGGCCGGGCAGCCGGTCTTCGAGGGCGCCGCCACCGAGTCGTTCGGCTCACCCGTGATCGACGTCGGCGAGGGGTACGCGGCCTACGAGGCCCTGCTCCGCGTCCAGTCGCCCAAGTTCCTCAGGACCACCCTCGCCAAGGAGCGCAAGCTCGGGCGCCAGGTCGACGGCGAGGTGCGCTTCGTCTTCGACGAGCGTGATCCCGCGGCCCTGCGCACCCTCATGGAGTGGAAGTCCGCCCAGTACCGCAGGACCGGCCGCGGGGACCGCTTCGCCAAGGAGTGGATCAACACCCTGGTCCGCCGCCTCCACGAACTCCGCACGCCCGGCTGCTCCGGCGTGCTGTCCGTGCTGTACGTGGGGGAGCGTCCGATCGCCGCGCACTTCGGGCTGCGTTCGGCGACCGTGCTGTCCTGCTGGTTCCCGGCGTACGACCCCGAGTTCGCGAAGTACTCGCCGGGCCTCGTCCTCCATCTGCGGATGGCCGAGGCGGCGGCCGCCGCCGGGATCGGGATGCTGGACCTGGGGCGCGGCGACGCCGAGTACAAGGACGCCCTGAAGACGGGGGAGGTGACGGTGTACGAGGGTGCCGTCGTCCGCCCGGGGGCGCTGGGCGCCCTGCACTGGCTGCGACGGGAGCCCCCGCTGCGCGTGCACCGCTTCGTCCGGACCCGCCCGGCCCTCGCGGCCCGCGGTCGCGCCGCCCTCAACGGTCTCGCCCGTCTGCGGGGCCACCGTTAGCCCCCGTCGCCCCCTGCCCTCCGTACCCGCCCTCGTACGTCTCTGGGGAGACCCTCGATGAGCAGCCCCCCCGCCCCCCGGCCCCTCTCCGTCGCCGAGCTCGATCTCGGCGCTCCCGACGGGCCCGTCCTCGGTTTCCGGCCCGCGCCGGGCGGTCCGGCCGTCGTGCCCGGTGACGTCTACGCGCTGGTACGGCTCCGGGGCCGGCCCGCCGCCACCGTCGTCGGCACCGTCGCCGACGGCGAGGACCCCGCCGAGGTGCTCGCCGCCCTCGCCCGGCCGCGGCTCACCGATGCGGCGAAGCCCGGGACCGACGCCGAACGCCTCGCCGCCGCCCGGGGGGACGCTCCCGGCCCGCTCACCCCGCCCCGTGCCTCCGTCGTCGTCGCCACCCGCGAGAGGCCCGAGCAGCTCGCCCGCGCCCTCGACTCGCTCCTCGTCCAGGACCACCCGGACTTCGAGCTCGTCGTCGTCGACAACGCGCCCCGCACCACCGACACCCACGAGCTGGTCACCCGCGGGTACGCCGACCGCGTCCGGTACGTCCGCGAGGACACCCCCGGTCTCGCCACCGCCCACAACACCGGTCTCGCCGCCGCCGACGGCTCCGTCGTCGCCTTCACCGACGACGACGTGATCGCCGACCCGCGCTGGCTGAGCGCCCTCACCGCGCCCTTCGCCACCGACCCCCGGCTCGGCTGCGTCACCGGACTCATCCTGCCCGCCCGCCTCGGCACCCCCGCCCAGATCCTCCTCGAATCGCACGGCGGCTTCGCCAAGGGCTTCGCGCCCCGGCTGTACGACCCGGAGCACCCGCCCGCCGACGAACCGCTCTTCCCGTTCACCGCCGGCAGCTTCGGCTCCGGCGCCAACATGGCCTTCCGTGCCGACGCCCTCCGCCGGGCCGGCGGCTTCGACCCGGCGACCGGCACCGGGACCGCGGCCAGGGGCGGCGACGACCTGTACGCCTTCGTGGCCGTCCTCTCCGCCGGCTTCCGGCTCCGCTACACCGCCGAGGCCCTCGTCTGGCACCACCACCGCGACAGCTGGCAGGACCTGCGGAACCAGGCGTACGGCTACGGCGCCGGCCTCACCGCGTACCTCACCGCGACCCTGGTGCGCAGCCCCCGCCTGCTGCCCGCCCTCCTCGCCCGGCTGCCGCGCGGCCTCGCGTACGCCCGGACCATGACCGCCCAGCGCGGGGAGGGAGACGGCGGAGTCCCCGGCGAGCACGGCACCCACCACCACCCCTGGCCCGCCTCCCTCTCCCGACTGGAGCGCCGCGGCATGCTCTACGGCCCGATCGGCTACGCGAAGGCCCGGCTGAGGAAGGCGGACGCCCGATGAACAGCGCCCCGCTCCGCACCCGCATACCCGTCCTCCTCTACCACGCCGTGATGGACGACCCCCCGGACTGGATCGCCGAATTCACCGTCTCCCCCAAGGAGTTCGCCTCCCAGCTCGACGCGATCGTGGCCAGCGGCCGTACCGCCGTCACCCTCGGCACCCTCGCCGCGCACTTCGCCACCGGCGCCCCGCTGCCGCCCCGCCCCGTCGTCCTCACCTTCGACGACGGCTTCGCCGATCTGGTCGGGCCGACCGCAGAGGCGCTCGCCGCCCGTGACCTGCCGTCCACCGCGTACCTCACCACCGGGGCCATCACCCGCGGCCGCCCCTGCCTGCTGCCGCCCGCGCCGATGATGACCCTCGCCCAGGCGCCGCTCCTGGAGCAGTACGGCATGGAGGTCGGCGCGCACACCGCCACCCACCCCCAGCTCGACACCCTCGCGCCGGGCGCACTGCGGCGCGAACTGCGCGTGTCCAAAGCGGTGTTGGAGGACGTGCTCGGGCGTGAGGTGCGGCATCTCGCCTATCCGCACGGCTACAACAGTCCGGCCGTACGGCGGGCCGCTGCGGCCGCCGGGTACACCTCGGCCGTCGCGGTCCGGCACGCGCTCAGCTCCGGGACCGACGAGATCTACCGCATCGCCCGGCTCATCCTGCGCCGCAGCCACACCGTCGCCGACATCGAGCAGTGGATGGAGGGGCGCGGCGCGAAGGCGGCGCCGTACCCGGACTCGCTGCCCACGGTCGGCTGGCGGATGTACCGCAGAGCCCGCGCCCGGCTCAAGGGGCCCGAGTTCGCCGGCTGACCAGGTCCGTCCCAAGATCGACAACTCCGGCGATCCGACCGGGAGTTGAAAGCCCGAACAAAACCGAAGTACCTTCCTGTACTTCGCCGAAAGGGACAGTTCGTGGGGGGAGAGGCCGTGCAGCGTCAGGGGCCCACACCGGTGACCGGGAGCGGCGTGCCACCGCAGCCCACCGCCACCGACCGGGAGGCGGACGACGGGCAGCCGGAGGAGCGACGGGCAGGAGGGCGGGAGGTCAAGGCGCCCCGCCCCGCCCGCGGGGACGGCCGAGCCCGTCTCGTCGGCGCCCTCCGTTCCCCCGACGCCCTCAACCTCGTCCCCCTCGTCGTCGCCGGGGCCCTCTGGCTCTGGGCCCTGCCCGGCATCGACTTCCGCAGCATGGACGAGTTCGGCCTCCTCGACCGCTTCCCCCTCAGCTTCTACGCCGCCCTCGCCGTCCTGACCGGCGGCTTCGTCATCACCCTGCGCCGCGCCGGCACCGCGCCCCTCTGGCCGGCCACCTACTGCGCGGCGATGCTCGTCGCCCTCAAGGCACCGCCGGCGATCCTCTACGACACGGTCCGCTACGCCTGGGCGTCCAAGCACGACGCGATCATCAGCCGGCTCCTCACCGAGGGCACGGTCCACCCCGGGCGCGAGATCTCCGGCGGCATGTCCGCCTACGACCAGTGGCCCGGCTTCTTCTCGCTGGACGCGGCCCTGGTCCGGGCCTTCGGTGTGGACGCCGCCGCCTCGTTCATCAACTGGGCGCCGGTGGCGCTCGGTCTGCTGACCGTTCCCGTCCTGATACTCGTCTACCGCACGTTCAGCGACGACTGGCGCCTCGTGTGGACCGGTGTGTGGATCTTCCAGCTCGCGAACTGGGTGGGCCAGGACTACCTCTCCCCGCAGGGCTTCTCCTACCTGCTCTATCTCACCGTCTTCGCCGTCGTCGTCCGGCACTTCGTCCTGCCGGGCTCGGCGGGCGCGCTCCGCGACCGCTCCGCGCTCGACCCGGCCGCCGCGGCCGTACCGCCGCCCACGACCACCCGGCAGCGCGCGATCGCGGTCCTCTTCCTCGTCCCGATCATCGCCACCATCAACGCCTCGCACCAGCTCACCCCCGTGATGCTGTGCGCGAGCCTCTTCGCCCTCTGCCTCACCCGCCGCTACCGCAACCTCGGGCTCCTCGCCACCACCGGCGTGATCATGCTGGTCTGGAACCTCACCATGGGCCGGGAGCTGTTCCTGGAGACCCTCGGCACCCTGCGGGAGAAGGCCGGCGACCTGCTCGGCAACAGCCGCCCCGGCTTCGCGGGTGACCCCACCGGGCCGGGACCCGAACTCGTCGGCAGCGCCAACATCCTGATGGTGCTCGCCCTCGGCGGCCTCGCCGCCGCCGCCGTGCTCCTCCGCCGCAGGCTGGTCCGCAGCGCCCTGCCGCTGCTGCTCACCGCGGCCGCGCCCCTCCCGATGTTCGCCGTCAACGACTACGGCGGCGAGATGATCTTCAGGGTCTACCTCTTCGGACTTCCCGGCGCCGCCTTCTTCGCCGCCGCCGCGCTCGTCCCCGCCGCCGGGGCAGCGAGCCGCGCCGCCGCGATCGCCCGCCGCACGGCCGCCGTCGCCCTGCCCGTCACCCTCGTCGCCATGCTCGCCGGCTTCCTGCCCTCGTACTACGGCAAGGAGGGCATGCACTACGCGCCGCCCGGCGAGACCGCGCTCACCCGCCGTGCCTTCGACCGGGCGCCCGAGGGGGCGCTGATCCTCGCCGCGACCGGCGCCTTCGCCGACTCGTACTACCGCTACGACCACTACGAGCGCTGGTTCTTCACCGAGCAGGAGGTCGACGAGAACCTCCGCATGCTGAAGGACCCGGCCGGCTACCTCGCCGGCGGCATCCCCGCGGGCCGCCCGGCCTATGTGATCCTCACCCCCACCCAGGGCGAGGCCGTCATCGGCGAGGGCTACCTCCCCGAGGGCGGCTTCGACGCCCTAGGCAAGGCGCTCAAGGCATCCCCGCTGTTCGAGGTCGTGGAGGAGAGCCGGTACGGCCTCGTCCTGCGCTACCGGCCCACCACCACCGGCTGAGAACGCCCGCCCGCCACCGCGGCTGAACCCGCCCGCCCGCCACCGGCCGAACACCCCTCCGACGACACGCCCGTCGGTCCACCCGTACGAGGAGCAGGTACGCCATGGCCCACCCACGCCTGACCCCACGCGTCCAGCGCAGAGCCGTCCTCGCGGCCTCCGGATGGGTCGCCCTCGCGGCGACCGCGTTCCCCGGCGGCTCCCCGGTGCGCTGGATCCCGGTCCTCGCCTTCGTCGTCCTCGCACCCGGCCTCGCCCTGCTGCTCCCGCAGCCGCTCGGACTGCGCCCCGGCGCCCGCCTGGAGGCCCTGGCGCTCGCCGCGCCCGTCAGCCTGTCCGTGGCCACCCTCGTGGCGACCACGCTGTTCCTGACGAAGTCCTTCTCGCTCACCGTCTTCCTGGTCGTCCTCGCCGTCTTCGTGAGCGTCGTCGCCATCCTGCCCGGGGTGCCGCTGCCGGCCGCCACGCGCGGAGCCGTGGAGCGCGACAGCGCCCGGCCGTCCCCGATCCGCACGCCCCGGTTCCGTCGACGAGGGACCGACGGGGCCGGTGGGGGCGGGTGACCGGCCGCCACGGCAAGGGCGGCCCCTGGGCCCGGCTCGCGATCGCGCTCGCCGCCGTCGGCGCGCTGACCGCCGGCATAGGGGTCTGGTCGACCTTCGCCGAGGGTGACGACCGCTGCACCCCCGACGCCGCCCTCGTCGCCCCGTGCGGGGCCTGGTGGGGCGCGTACATCCCGCACGACGAGGACAGCTCGCTCACCCGGCCCGTGTACGCCTTCGAGAAGAAGATCGGCCGCAAGCTCGACCTCGTCTACACGTACCACGACATGTCGGGGAGCAAGGCCGACGGCGAACTGCTCACCCCCGACGAGCGGGAACTCGGCCGCGAGCGGCTCCTCATGCTGGCCTGGGAGTCCACGGTGTGGACCGAGAAGCACCACGCCAACTGGACCGAGAGGCAGCTCGGCTGGAAGAACATCGCCTCCGGGACGTACGACACCTCCGTCATCGACCCGCAGGCCCTGCGCCTCAAGGAGTACGGCAAGCGGGTCTTCTTCTCGTTCGACCAGGAGGCCGACTTCCGCATCCCCGAGGGCGCCGGGACCCCCGAGGAGTACGTCGCCGCCTACCGCCACCTCCGCGACCGCTTCGAGAAGCTGGGCGTCACCAACGTGGTGTGGGTGTGGACCGTCTCCGGCTACCTCGGCAACGCCGAGCGGATGAAGGCGCTCTATCCCGGCGACGAGTACGTCGACTGGATCGGCATGGACCAGTACAACTACTACCTCTGCCACAAGTCGCCGGACTGGCTCGACTTCGACCGGAGTCAGCGGCCGAGCTACGACTGGCTCCGGAAGAACGTCTCCGCCGACAAGCCGATCATGCTCTCCGAGTTCTCCACCGCCCCCGACCCGAAGAAGCCCGAGCGGCAGCGCGACTGGTACACCGCGATCCCGAAGGTGGCGCCGACCCTGCCGAAGGCACGCGCGTACGTGCACTGGAACCGGGCCGTTCCCGGGCCGGGCTGCGACCTGACCATCGACTCCGGCCCAGGACTTGAGGGTTACCGGACCGCCGGCCGGGACCCGTACTTCCGGCAGGACGTACCGAACCGGTAGGCGGCCTAAGGGCGCCGGCCCGACGTCAGACCGCGGAAGGCGCACACCGCCATCGTGCCGCCCGCCAGGCCGAGGAAGAGCGGGAGCGGGGCGGTGGCGAAGGCCTGCTGCCCCGCCCAGCCCGCCCAGACGAGCACCCACACCACACCGGCCGTGACCCGCGCGCCCACCCCGACCACCCGGAGCAGCACAGCCGTGAGCAGCAGGCTCAGCGCCTGGAGCGCGATGGGGGCGACGGCCCGCTCCACCCCGTCGCCCAGGAGCGCCGCACCCGGACCCGCCGCGTCGGCCGGGCGCAGGCCGAGCAGGGGCGGCGCGGTGTGCAGGGCGAGGAAGGTCGCGAGCAGGACCGTTCCGGCGAACGAGGGCCGGAAGACCCGGAGTCCGACGGCGGCGCCCTGGAGGGCGACCAGGATCAGCCCGGCGAGGAGCGTGACCGGGGGCAGCGCGGCAAGCAGCCCGGTGCCGGAGAGCGTCGCCACGTCCAGCTCGCCGGACCGGGCGAGCGGGAACCAGAACAGCCCGGCCCCGAGGCCGAGCAGCAGCCACAGCCAGGTCACCGTACGGTCCGGGGTGTCCGGCGCCGCCGTCCGTGACGCCGCCGGCGGCAGCGGCCTCGCGAGGGGGCCCGCGGGCCCGTCGGCAGGCTGCCGGGGTACGTACACGGGGATGCCGAACGCGGGCGTCACCGACTCGTGCGCCCCGCGCAGATAGGCGCTCTCCCGCGCCCAGTTGGTGCCGTACCCGTCCTCCGCGCGCTCCTTCACCCGCGCCGCCGCCCGAGGGCGTTCGGCCGGTGCCTGTCCCTTGAGGGTGGCCCGCAGGCCCGGCGCGGAGGCGATCGCCATCAGGGTCATCCCGCCGAGGACGGCGATCCCGGCCCCGCTGATGCCGTACGGGCCGAGCAGCACGGCCGCGCTGCCGAGCACGAGGAGGCACATCGCGCCCTGGACGGCGGCGAGCATGCCCGTACGGCCCTGGACCCGCAGAACGCCGATGTAGAGCTCCACGGCGACTCGGGGGAGCGCGGCGGCGGCGAGGAGGCGCAGCACGGTGGAGCCGTTGTCCTGGTACCCCTGGCCGAAGGGCGCCAGGATCAGCGGCGCGAAGACGACGAGGACGAGGACGACGGGGACGAGCAGCAGCACCATGCGGCGCAGCGCGCCCCGCACCCCTTCGGCGAGGGACTCGGGGCTGTGCGAGGCGTGCGCGGTCAGCGAGGAGGCCATGTTGATGGCCATGAACTCCATCGTGCCGCCGACGGTGTACGCCGTGTAGAAGAAGGCGTTGTGGGCGGAGTCGAAGCGGACGGCGACCATCACCGGCAGCAGGCTGATCATGACGAGGCTGAAGAACGCGCCGACGGAGTCCCCGGCGATGAACCGGCCGATCTCCCGCATGCTCGGCGGTTCGCGGTCGCGGTCGGCGCGGGCCTGCTGGGGGATGAGCCGGCGGAAGACGAGCCAGCCGAGCGGCAGCACGGAGAGCACGATCGCCGCCGCCCAGGAGACGAAGACGCCGAGGACCGGCACGGCGGCCGCGAGCAGCACGAGCAGGACGAGCTTGCCGAGCGAGAAGACGGCGTTGCCGACCGGGACCCAGATCGCCCGTCTCAGTCCGGTGAGCACCCCGTCCTGGAGGGTGAGCAGGGCCCAGCCGACGGCGGAGGCGGTGAAGAAGATCCCGGCGGAGACGGTGCCGAGCGGGGCGTACGACGGCCCCCACAGGTCGAGGGTGAGCAGGAAGACACCGCAGGCGACGGCGACGACGACGCTGCTGACCAGGTACAGGCGGACGACCAGCGGGCCGGTGGCCCGGCCCGCCCGGGGCACGTACCGGACGACCGCGCCGGACAGGGTGGTCGCCGTGATCGAGGCGAGCATCCGCTGCGCGGCGATGGCGGCGGAGCCCTGCCCGACGGCCTCCTCCGAGTAGTAGCGGGCGGCGATCAGCCAGAAGCCGAGCCCGAGGGCCGCCGAGACGCCGGTGGAGAGCATCAGGGCATAGGCGTTACGGAACATGGAGTTGTCGCCGGAACCCGAGCCGGAACCCGCGTCGGAGCCGTATCCGGGGCCGTCGCCCTTCTTCGCCTCCGTGTGCGCGGAGGCCTCGCCCGCCGGGTCCGGACCCGTCTGCTCCGGACCCCGCAGCCGTACCGACTCCGTCACCGGGCGCCGCCGGGGACCATCGACGGCCGAGCCGGGCGGATCCCGGCGCCGCGCAGCACCGTGAGGGCCTCGTCCGCGCGGCGCGGGTCCACGGGCAGGGCGTGCCGGGCGAACCAGGCGGCCGGCTCCGGCGCGGGGGAGAGGTCCGTGAAGGCCTCGCCCGCGTAGCCGTCGAGCGGCGGGTCGTAGAGGTAGCCGGTGGTGATCCGGCGCCGGGCGAGGGCGGCGACGGCCGCGTCACGGTCCTCGACGAGCAGCGGCACCCGGTACAGCGGCTGGACGGGCCCCGAGGGCGTCGTCGCCTCGTACTCGCTCGCCAGGAGCCGCTCGGTGCCCGCCCGGTGGGCGTCGAGGACGTCGTCGAGCCGGGCGAACCTGCGGGTGGTGCGCCGGAGCCGCCCGGCGCCCGGCCGCAGCCGGTAGTCGTGCATGTCGACCCGGACCCAGGAGTGGAAGGGTTCGAGCGCGGGCGCCGCCGTCAGGGCCCGCTTCAGTTCCTCGGCGCGGAGCGGCATGCGTATCTCCTCCCGCTCCTCCAGGCCGAGCCGCCGGACCGCCGCGCGCGCGGCCCCGACCAGACGCAGTCCGCGCAGGGTCGACTCGGCGTACGGCCGTACCAGGTAGGCGAGTTCGGCGGTGGTGCGGGTCGGGTGCAGCAACGCGTCGCGGGCGGCGGCGAGTTCCTCCCGCAGCGCCGGGTCGGCGAGGGCGAGGAAGCCGCCGGTCTTGGCGCCGGTGTGCTTCGACAGGCTGAAGACGGACGCCTCGCCGTACGTGCCGACCGGGCGCCCGTCGACGGTGGAGCCGATCGCGTGGGCCGCGTCCTCGATCAGCGGGATGCCGAGCCGGTCGCAGTGGCCCCGCAGCTCCGGAGCCGGGTCGGGGTTCCCGTACAGATTGGTCGTGAGGACGGCGGAGAGGCCCTGCCAGACGGACTCGGGCACGGCGGCCGTGTCGATCGACCCGTCCCGGGGGTCGAGCGGTGCCTGCACGGGGCGGAGCCCGGCGGCGAGGACGACGAAGAAGATGACGTCGTCGTTGACCGGTGACATCAGCACCCGGCCGCCCGGTCCGCACCAGTGGCGCAGCGCGAGATAGAGACCGAAGCGGCACGACGGCACGTAGAGGCACTCCCTGCCCCCGAGCCGGCCGCGCATGCGTCCTTCGAGTTCCGCGTACGCAGAAAACATGTGATTCCCCCCTGAACCCCCGGGCTCAATGTGGCCCAATCCGGACGCCGCGTCAACAAGGCCCTCCGGTACCGCGAAAGCGCCACGCGGAAGGGCCCGTCACGGGTCGAAAGACCGTGAACGGGCCCTTTCCGCAGCCATCTTGGCGGCTCGGGGAAGCCGGTGGAGGTCATTCCTCCAGAGTGAGACCCCGGCGCAGCCTGGCGAGGATGCGGGCGAGCAGCCGGGACACGTGCATCTGCGAGATGCCGAGCTCCGTGCCGATCTCCGACTGGGTCATGCCGGAGACGAACCGGAGCGAGAGGATGTGCCGCTCGCGGGCGGGGAGGGAGGCGATCATCGGCTTCAGGGAGGCGATGTACTCGATCCCGGTGAGGCCGTGGTCCTCGTAGCCGAGCCGGTCGGCGAGCGTGGCCTCACCGCCGCCGCCCTCCTCCTCGTCGGGCTGCGCGTCGAGCGAGCTCGCGGTGTACGCGTTGCTCGCGGCCATGCCCTCGACGACCTCCTCGGGGGAGATGCCGAGTTCCTCGGCGAGCTCGGCGACGGTCGGCGCGCGGTCGAGGCGCTGCGCGAGGGCGTCACCGGCCTTGGCGAGGTCGAGCCGCAACTCCTGGAGTCTGCGGGGCACGTGCACGGACCACGACGTGTCGCGGAAGAAGCGCTTGATCTCACCGATGATCGTCGGCATCGCGAAGGTGGGGAACTCCACGCCACGGGTGAGTTCGAAGCGGTCGATCGCCTTGATGAGGCCGATGGTGCCGACCTGGACGATGTCCTCCATCGGCTCGCTGCGGGTGCCGAAGCGGGCGGCGGCGAACTTGACCAGGGCCAGGTTGAGTTCGACGAGGGTGTTGCGGACGTACGCGTGGTCGTGGGTGCCCTCTTCGAGCTCCGCGAGCCGCGCGAAGAGCTGCTTCGACAGGGCGCGCGCGTCGACCGGACCGATGTGGTCGAGGGGCCGGTCGGTGAGCTGCTCCGGGAGCCGGACGGCACGGGTGTCGGAGTGGTCGACGGTGTCGACGGGAGGGTCGAGGGGGAGGCCGACGGGACGGTCGGCGGGACGGTCCAGGGGGACTGTTGCCGACGGCGCGTCGGGGGTACGCGGGGCGTCGAGCCGGGGTGACATGAGTCTCCTTCGTGGTTCTTCTGCTGCGGTTTGCGGCGCCTCCGTGGCCGGTCGTGTCGGGTGTTCCCTACTAGCCCTACCTGCTCGACGCCGAAGGTCGCAACTGTCGATAATCCGCTTTGTCCCGATATGTGGTGGACCTCGTGTGCAGAGAAGGGTGCCCCGCTTGTAGGGTTCGTGGCACGTCAGTCGGCATCCGCGAGAGCGAGAAGAGGCACGGCCATGGACCGCGAGAACATCGGCAGCGCACCGCCCGCGCGGTTGCGGGTCGAGGTCCGGACCGTGGACACGAGCGAACTCCTCGCCCCGGTCGGTGAGCTGGATCACTACACCGCCGAACTGCTGCGTTCCCCTCTGGACCAGGCGCTGGACGCGGGCCGTTCGCGGCTCGTCGTCGACTGCTCGGGCCTGGAGTTCTGCGACTCGACCGGGCTCAACGTGCTCCTCGGCGCCCGGCTGAGGGCGGACGCCGCCGGTGGTGGCGTTCATCTCGTGGGGATGCGGCCCGCGGTGGCCCGGGTGTTCCACATCACGGGCGCGGAGGCCGTCTTCACCGTGCACGAGACACTCGCCACAGCCCTGCCCGGCTGACCCCGCCCCGACCGGGCCCGCCCCCACGCTCCCGGCTCCGCCCCGCACGTCCCGCCCTCTGTCCCGTCGATCGGTGAGGTGAAGCGCTGATGGACCAAGCTTCCGACGTCCGTACGCTCGCCCTCGGCGAGACCAGCGGCACCGTGCCGCTCGCCCGTGACTTCACGCGGACCGCGCTCCATGAGTGGGGCTGGCTGCCGGCCGCCACCGCCGACCGCAGGGCCGCCGCGGAGGACGTCCTGCTCGTCGTCTCCGAACTCGTCACCAACGCCTGTCTGCACGCCGAGGGCCCCGAGCGGCTCCGCGTGCTTCGCCTGCCCAAGGTCCTGCGCCTCGAAGTCACCGACCGCGGCGCGGGCGCGCCCGCGCCCCGCACCCCGCACCGGTCCGGTCGCCCGGGCGGCCACGGCATGTTCATCGTGCAGCGCCTCTGCCTCGACTGGGGCATCGAGCGCACCCCCGGCGCCCCCGGCAAGACGGTCTGGGCGGAACTCGCCGCACCCGCCTAGGACTTTCACAGTCCCTCTTCTTCCCTCCGTAAGGCCTCAGGCGTACCTTGACGCCCAATCTGAAAGACCGTCAGTTACGTTGCGGTGAGGGGTGCTCGGGGTGTCCAAGGAGCCGAACCGGAGGAGAACGACCGCCGCGCTCACGGCGGCGGTCGCGGTGGCGGGCGCGGCCGTGCTCGCCGGCGCACCGGCCGCCCAGGCGGCCGTCGTCGACGTCAACTACGCCTGCGAGACGAAGATCGGGCCCAAGGGGGCCGTCTCGCCCGTCGACATCAAGGCCGTCAAGAACGGCAGCGCGTACACGATCACCATGTCGTTCGAGAAGGGCGTCTCCGACAGCCCGATCGAGCTCCCCAAGGGCGTCATGACCCCGCGTGCCGAACTCGTCCTCGGCGGCGCCGACTCCGGCACCGTCAAGGTCAAGGGAACGCCGAACACCGCCGCCATCCCGCCCGACACCCCCATCAAGATCGGCACCCTGACGGGCACGTACACCCCGAAGAAGAACGGCAAGGTCACCTTCACGGCCGGGACGCTCACCGTGCACGCCCTCGGCATGGACGCCGCCGTCTGCACCCCGAAGAACAACCCGAAGCCCGCCCTCGAACTGGAGGTGACGGGGCTCTCCGGCGGCGCCGACACCCCGCCTCCCGCCGACGACGGGGAAGACCAGGGCACCGAACTGCCCAAGACCGGCCCGCTCGACTCCGCCATGGCCCTCGGCACCCTCGGCGGCACCGTCCTCCTCACCGGCGCCGCCGGAGTCCTCTGGCTCACGCGGCGCACGGCACGCTGATGCGGGCGGCGGCGCGCTCCGGGCTCGTGGCCGCCGCGACCGCCCTCCTCGGCGCGGTCGCGGCGGCACCCCCCGGCGCCCAGGGCTGGACGGCGGCGCCCGCCGCCGGACGGCCGTACGCCTATCTGGAGGGGCCCGCCGGCAGCGTCCTCCAGGACTCCCTGTCGCTGACCAACCCGGGGACGCGGCCGCTCACCGTACGGCTCAGCGGGCAGGGCGCACCCGTGTCCTTCGCCGCCCGGACCGTGACCGTGCCCGCCAGGACCCGGGCGGACGTGCCCTTCGCCGTGACCGTCACCGCGGACACCCCGCCGGGCGACCACCGGGGCGCGGTACGGGCCACGGCGGCGGGCCGGGAGGTCCGCGTCGACCTGCGGCTGAGGGTCAGCGGCCCGAAGCTCGCCGCGCTCACCGTCGAGGACGTCCGCGTCGACACCACGACCGGAGACCTCCGCTACACCCTGGTCAACCGGGGCACCACGGCCCTCGCCCCGCACCTCGCGGTGCACGCCGAAGGCGTCCTCGGCACCGTCCTCGACCGGCCGGGCCGGGCCCTGCCGCTCACCCTCAGGCCCGGCGAGCGGGCCACCCGAACCGAACCCTGGCCCGATCCGCCCGCCCTCGACTCCGTCACCGTCCGGCTGACCGCCACCGCCCCGGGCGCGGCCCCCGCCACCGCCCGCACCGAGGCCTCCTTCGCCTCGGGCCCGGCGCTCACCGGGGCGGCCGGACTGCTCCTCGCGGCGGCCGGCGGCGGATACGCGGTACGGCGGCGCGGAAGGGCCCGTACCCAGCGAGCGTCGGCGGGAGCCAACACATGAGGTGGACACGTACGGCCGGGGCACTTCTGGTGGTGCTCGCCCTCGCCCTCCTGCCCGCCGCCCCGGCGTCGGCGGCCCCCGGCCCCGCCGTCGAGCTCTCCCGGGCGGAGGGCGGCAAGGGCGGTGAGATCACCGTCAGCGGCAGCGGCTGGAAGCCGGGCGCGCTGCTGATGCTGCTGATCTGCGGCCAGGGCGCCCCCGGCAAGGGCGTCATCGGCGGCACCAACTCCTGCGCCAACACCGAGGGCCGGGCCGCCACCGTCGACGCCCGGGGCGCGTTCAGCGCGAAGCTCCCGGTCGCCGAACCGCCCAAGCCCTGCCCCTGCGTGGTGCACGTCGCCGGGGTCACCGGCCAACAGGACGCCGTCGACCGGGAGTTCACCGTCGCCGGGCATCCCGTCGCACCGCTCCCCGAGGCCTCCGGCGACGGGCGGCTCGCCGTCCTCGCCGCCGTACGCCTCGACGGCTCCAGCGGCCTCCTCACCTGGTTCGGGGCGCCGCCGTCCCGCGAGATCGTCTTCACCGTCGGCAATCTCGGCTCCGCCCCCGTCAAGGACCCCGTCTTCCAGGTCGGCACCAGCCACGGCGTGTTCGCGCCGCAGTACGAGGAACGCCAGTGGCGCGGCACGATCCAGCCCGGCGAGAAGGCCCTCGTCCGGCTCCCCGTCGAACTCACGGCGGGCGCGCACGGCGACTACCAGGTCTCCGTGCGGTACGCGGGCAAGGTCCTGGTCGAGCAGCCGTGGGGGGTCGGCCGGCCCTGGGGCGTGACGCTCTTCTGGCTGCTGCTCGCCGTGGTCGTACCGGCGGCGCTGTTCCGGATCGGGATGGCCGTGGTGGACCGCGCCCGCCCGGCGACGAACTCCGCCCGGCCCCGGCCCCGGGCGCGCCCCCGGACCGCACCCCTGGCCCGGCTCCGTACACGTGCCCCCGACCCCGCGCGCGACCCCGCGCGGCACCCGGGGGACGACGAACCCACCGCGGCCCTGCCGTGGTTCAGTCCTGACTCCGCACCGTCAGCCCCAGAGAGCAGCCCGACGACGAAGGGACATGCGTGAGTACGCAACGGAGGATGAGCGCGGCCGGAGTCGCGCTGATGCTCGGCGGCGCGGGGATCATGATTTCCGCCGGCCCTGCCCAGGCCGCCGAGGTCTCGTACAAGACGGAGTGCATCCCGCCGCCCATCTCCGGGCTTCCGCCCGTGCAGGGCACGACGAAGGTGCTGATCACGGCACCGGCGGAGGCCAAGGTCGGCGACGAGGTCGAGATCGTCTGGAAGACGGTCCAGGCCGCGTCGAAGAACCCCGACGTGCTCGACCTCGGCCAGAACACCGTCAAGCCGACCGGCGCCCTCACCGTGGGCGGCGCGGCGACCGGCACCGTCGCGATGGAGGGACCCCGGCAGAACCCGCCGATCCCCAAGAACAGCCCGATGGTGCTGCCCGAGATGAAGGGGAAGCTGAAGCTGACCAAGGCGGGCGAGGTCACCCTCACGCCCGACAAGTACACGATCAACGTGTCCAAGCCGCTGTCGACGGACACGAAGTGCACGCCGAAGGAGACGGTCCCGGTCGCCGCCAGGATCAAGGTCACGGAGGGCGGCGGCGGTACGACGACGGGCGGGACGAACGGCGGGTCCACCACGACCGCCGGCGGTACCACCACGACGTCGGGCGGCAACGCGAGCGGCAGCACGACGGGTGGCTCCACCACGACCACCGGAGGCGGCTCGAACAACACCGGCGGCTCCTCGACCACCTCCTCCGGCGGCACCGGAGGATCCTCCACCTCCGGCTCCGGCTCGGCCTCCGGCGGATCCTCCAGCGGCGGTACGAGCGGCGCTACGGGCGGCGGTGGTGGCGAGACGTCCTTCCCCGGCAAGGAGGTCTCCGTCACGTTCGGCTGCCAGGCCCCCGGCCCGGACCCGATCAACTCCAAGGTGACGATCGACGCCAAGAAGAACGGCGGTGTGTACGACCTCACGGTCAGGACGGCCAAGGGCGTCATGAACAGCCCCGCCGCCCTCCCCAAGGGGGCCCTCAAGGCCTCCATGGCGGTCAAGATCGGCGGCTCCGACAGCGGCACGGTGAACGTCTCGGGACCCCCGAACCCCACCGCGCTGAAGCTGGGCGACCCCGTGAACCTGCCGGACATGAAGGGCACGTACAAGCCCGGAGCGACCGGCACGTCCACGCTCAGCCCCGGCACGCTGACCATCAAGGTCACCCTCGGCAGTTCGGGGATGGAGATCCCGTGCCAGGTGAAGGGCGCCGTGAAGGCCTCCCTCGAACTGGACACGAGCAAGCAGGCGGGCGGCGCGTCGGGCGGCGACGGCAGCGGCTCGGGCTCGGGCAGCGGTTCGGGCAGCGGCTCCGGTTCCGGTAGCGGCTCCGGCGGCTCCGACGGCGGGAACCTCGCCGAGACCGGTGCCGAGAGCGACGGCGCCCTGCGCGCCCTCGCCCTGGTCGCCGGCACGGTGATCCTGCTCGGCGGCGCGGTGTTCACCTTCACCCCGTGGGCGCGCCTCAGGCGCTGACGCGCGGGCGGGGCCGGAAACGGCGGAGGGCCGCCGCACCGGATCGGTGCGGCGGCCCTCACGGCCGTACGGGGGAGGTCAGTGGACGCTGCCCATGAGGCCCTGGACCTTCTTGCGGTACATGTAGATCGCGAAGCCCGCCGCGACGGCGAGCGTCGCCTGCATCGCGATGATCCCTGTCCCGTTCAGGTCGACGCCCGCGATGGAGAGCAGACCCGTGGTGCAGTCACCGGCGGTGACGGCGAGGAACCAGACACCCATCATCTGGGAGGCGTACTTCTTCGGCGCCATCTTCGTCGTGACGGAGAGGCCGACCGGGGAGAGGCACAGCTCACCGATGGTCTGGATCATGTAGATCGTGACCAGCCACATCGGGGAGACCTTGGTGCCGTCGCCCGCCATGTTCATCGGGACGATGAAGACGAAGAACGAGGCGCCGACGAGGACCAGACCCATCGCGAACTTCACGATGGTGTTCGGCTCCTGGTTCTTGCGGGCCAGCCACAGCCACAGCCAGGCGAAGACCGGCGCGAGCGCCATCACGAACAGCGGGTTCAGCGACTGGTACCAGGTGGCGGGGAAGCCGAGGCCGAAGATCGTGCCGGCGGTCTTGTCGTCCGCGAACAGCGACAGCGTCGAGCCGCCCTGGTCGTAGATCATCCAGAAGATGGCGGCGGCGACGAAGAACCAGATGTAGCCGGTCACCCGCGACTTCTCGCCCGAGTCGAGGTCCTTGTCGCGCTTGATGCGCGCCAGGACGGCGACCGGGATGATCAGGCCCGCGAGGGTGATCGGGACCATCGCCCAGTTCAGGGTGTACATGCCCATGGCCACGACGGCGCCGTAGAAGACGGCGATCGCGACGGTGATGACGGCGGCCTTGGTGATGACGGCCTTGCGCTCCGCGGCGGACAGCGGGTTCGGGACCTCGCTGCTCTTCGGGTTCAGCGTCTTGCCGAAGGCCAGGAAGACGGCCAGGCCGAGGCCCATGCCGACGGCGGCGAGGGCGAAGCCCAGGTGCCAGTTGACCTTCTCGCCGACGGTGCCGATGACCAGCGGGGCGAAGAACGCGCCGAGGTTGATACCGACGTAGAAGAGCGTGAAGCCACCGTCACGGCGCGGGTCGTCCGCGCCCTTGTAGAGGTGGCCGACCATCGTCGAGATGTTGGCCTTCAGGAGGCCGGAGCCGACCGCGACGAGCGCGAGGCCGACGAAGAACATCGCCTGGCCGGGGATGGCCAGCGAGACGTGGCCGAGCATGATCACGGAGGCCGCGATCGTGACGGTCTTGCGGGCGCCCCAGACGCGGTCGCCGAACCAGCCGCCGGGCAGGGCCATCAGGTAGACCATCGAGACGTAGACGGAGTAGATCGCCGTCGCCGTCGCCGCGGTCATCGCGAGACCGCCGCCCTGGCTGCCCGTAGCGGCGTCCACGCCGCCGGAGACCAGGTACAGAACGAGAAGGGCCCTCATGCCGTAGTAGGAGAAACGCTCCCACATCTCGGTCATGAAGAGAGTGGCCAGACCACGGGGGTGGCCGAGGAAGGTCTTCTCGTAGCCGAGGGGTTCGGCCGAGTCCTTCGTCAGGCTGGACGCCATGTCGATCCTTGCTCTGTCGGGACGCGCGCCTTGTGAGCGTGGTGCGCCCGGTGGGGGAGGCCGGCACCGGCGGAATCGGAGTGGATTCCACCGGGATCCACGCCCCGGATTTGCGTATTCGCGTCCCGGGACCCGGCCCACAGGTCATTCACCGTCCTTGAGGTTCGGCTGAGCCGACCTCACGCAGAAAGAGGACCTTGGCGCGCGAAGCTGGCCAAAGGTCCCCGATTACCGCTACAGACGTCGAGCCACCATACGACACGACAGTGCCGGATATGAAAGGACTTGAGAGATGGATCACAGGTGAGAGTGCAACCACGCGGGGTCATTCGAAGGTCATGTGCAAGATACCCACAAGATCCCCAGGGTTCCCCGCCTCCCCGGGGATCATGCCCCGGCCTCCCGCCCCTGCGGACTACCATCACCCCATGACCCGTGTACTGCTCGCCGAGGACGACGCATCCATCTCGGAACCGCTGGCCCGCGCCCTGCGGAGAGAGGGGTACGAGGTCGAGGTCCGCGAGGACGGCCCGACCGCCCTCGACGCCGGCCTCCAGGGCGGTGTGGACCTGGTCGTGCTCGACCTGGGGCTGCCCGGCATGGACGGTCTGGAGGTCGCCCGGCGACTGCGCGCCGAGGGCCACACGGTCCCGATCCTGGTGCTCACCGCGCGCGCCGACGAGGTCGACACGGTCGTCGGGCTCGACGCGGGCGCCGACGACTACGTCACCAAGCCCTTCCGCCTCGCCGAACTCCTCGCCCGCGTCCGGGCCCTGCTCCGGCGCGGCTCCACCGAGCCCGTCATCACCCCCTCGACCCACGGCGTACGGATCGACGTCGAGTCGCACCGCGCCTGGATGGGCGACGAGGAGCTCCAGCTCACGGCCAAGGAGTTCGACCTGCTGCGGGTCCTGGTCCGCGACGCGGGCCGGGTCGTCACCCGCGACCAGCTGATGCGCGAGGTCTGGGACACCACCTGGTGGTCCTCCACCAAGACCCTCGACATGCACATCTCCTGGCTCCGCAAGAAGCTCGGCGACGACGCGGCGAACCCCCGCTACATCGCCACGGTGAGAGGCGTCGGCTTCCGCTTCGAAAAGAGCTGACGAAGACCGGGCCCGCCCCACGTCCCCGCCGCGCCGGCGGGCGGCGGCAGGCCCGTTCGTCGGGCCCGTACGCTCGGGAGCGTTCCCGTACCCGCCCGGAGGGCAACCGTGCGTCGCCGCCTCATCAACTCCACCCTCGCCGTCGTCCTCGTCGTCGTCGCCGTCTTCGGCGTCTCCCTCGTCATCGTCGAGACCCGCACCATCTCCAGCAGCGCCCAGGAGAGCGTCGACCTGGAGGCGCTCCGCATCGTCTCGATCGTCGACAGCAGGCTCATCGGCGGCGAGCCGGTCAACCCGGACATCCTGTCCGAGCAGAGCGGCGCCAAGCGGTACGCCCAGATCCACATCCCCGGCCGCGACACGATCGAGATCGGCACCCGCCCGGAGGGCGACGTCACCCGCGGCCTCGCCGAGGGCGAGCGCGGCGAGACGGTGATCGTCGAGGAGTCCCGCTCCGCCGTCACGGCGGAGGTCGGCCGCACCCTCATGATCATCGGCGCGGTGGCCCTGCTGGCCGTCATCGCCGCCGTCCTCCTCGCCGTACGGCAGGCCAACAAGCTGACGTCCCCGCTCACCGACCTCGCGGAGACCGCCGAGCGCCTCGGCTCCGGCGACCCGCGCCCCCGGCACAAGCGGTACGGGGTGCCCGAGCTGGACCGGGTCGCGGACGTCCTCGACGCCTCGGCCGAGCGCATCGCCCGGATGCTCACCGCCGAGCGCCGTCTCGCCGCAGACGCCTCGCACCAGCTCCGCACACCCCTCACGGCCCTCTCCATGCGCCTGGAGGAGGTGGCGCTCGCCGACGACCTGGACACGGTCAAGGAGGAGGCGACGATCGCGCTCACCCAGGTAGAGCGGCTCACCGACGTTGTCGAGCGGCTGCTCACGAACTCCCGGGACCCCCGCACCGGCTCCGCCGTCGCCTTCGACCTCGACGAGGTCGTCAAGCAGCAGATCGAGGAGTGGCGGCCGGCCTACCGCAGCGCGGGGCGGGCCATCGTCCACTCGGGCAAGCAGGGCATGCGGGCGGTCGGCACCCCGGGCGCGGTCGCCCAGGTCCTCGCGGCCCTGATCGAGAACTCGCTGATGCACGGCGGCGGCACGGTCGCCCTGCGGACCCGCGTCACCGGCAACCAGTCGGTGATCGAGGTCACGGACGAGGGCCCGGGCGTCCCGGCCGACCTCGGCGCGCGGATCTTCGAGCGGGCCGTCAGCGGCCGCAGCTCCACGGGTATCGGCCTGGCGGTCGCCCGCGACCTGGCGGAGGCGGACGGCGGCCGCCTGGAGCTGCTCCAGCAGCAGCCGCCGGTCTTCGCGCTGTTCCTGAGCCGGGAGGTCCGCAGCGTCTCGGACGGGCAGCAGGACCGCCCCGTACGATGAAAACCCCTGGTCAGATGGCCTGGCCAGGGGTTTCGAAGAGCGAAGGCGAAGAGCGAGGGCTCAGACGCGGTCGGGCTGCCGCCGGGTCGCCTGCCGGGGCGCCTGCTCAAGGAACGATTCGGCGGTCTGCACCGCCTCCTTCGCCGGCAGCGCGCGGAACACCCACGTGCGGTACGACCAGAAGCGGAACAGCGTCCCGATCCCGATGCCGAAGAACTTGAAGAAGTTGCTCGCGAGCGGGCCGTCCCAGCCGAAGCCGTACGTCGCCGCGTAGAGCACACCGTTCTCGATGACCATGCCCACGACGCTGAACAGCAGGAACAGCGACATTTCCTTGGTGCGTCCGGACTTGTCCCGGTCGCGGTACGTGAAGTAGCGGAACCCCACGTAGTTGAAGACGATCGCGACCACGGTGGCGATCAGGCTGGCCCGCACCATCGGAATGTCCGTGGCGCCGCGGACCAGGTTGAAGACGCCCAGGTTGACCAGGACGCCGAGACCCCCCACCACCCCGAACTTGGCGACCTCGCGGACGAGCCGGTCGAGTCGCATGCGCAGCGCGCCGGGTTCACTCATGGTGATGGCTCTGTCCCGTCCGTCCGGATGACGTCCGGGCGACGTCAACCCAACCATGCTAACCAGCCCTCCTGTCACCCGCCCGTGTACCTCGGAATCCCCGGGCGCACCGGCTCCCCACCAGCGCGGTTCTTGTGCCAAACCACAGCCGGACGAGTGTTCACGGATGGTGCGGATACCCTAAGAGGGTGACGTTTCCGGTAGTCGGCATGGTCGGTGGCGGTCAGCTCGCCCGTATGACCCACGAGGCGGGCATCCCCCTCGGCATCAAGTTCAAGCTCCTCAGTGACACCCCGCAGGACTCTGCGGCGCAGGTGGTGAGCGAGGTCGTCATCGGCGACTATCGCGACCTGGCTACGCTGCGTGACTTCGCGCGTGGATGTGACGTGATCACCTTCGATCACGAGCACGTCCCCACGGAGCACCTGCGGGCCCTTGAGGCGGACGGCATCCCCGTCCGCCCGGGGCCCGACGCGCTGGTGCACGCCCAGGACAAGGGGGTGATGCGCGCCAAGCTCGACGAGATCGGCGCACCCAGCCCCCGGCACCGCATCGTGGCGGACCCCGAGGACGCGGCGGCCTTCGCCGCCGAGGTCGGGGGCTTCCCGATCATCCTCAAGACCGTGCGCGGCGGCTACGACGGCAAGGGCGTCTGGTTCGTCCGCACGCCGGAGGACGCCCGCGACCCCTTCCTGGCGGGTGTCCCCGTCCTCGCCGAGGAGAAGGTCGACTTCACGCGCGAGCTCGCCGCGAACATCGTCCGCTCCCCGCACGGCCAGGCCGTCGCCTACCCGGTCGTCGAGTCCCGTCAGGTCGACGGCGTCTGCGACACCGTGATCGCCCCGGCGCCGGACCTCGACGACGAGCTCGGAGGCCAGGCCCAGGAGCTCGCCCTGCGCATCGCCAAGGAGCTGGGCGTCGTCGGCCACCTCGCCGTCGAGCTCTTCCAGACCACGGACGGCCGCATCCTCGTCAACGAACTGGCGATGCGCCCGCACAACTCCGGCCACTGGACCCAGGACGGCGCGATCACCTCGCAGTTCGCCAACCACGTCCGGGCGGTTCTCGACCTGCCCCTCGGCGATCCGCGCCCGCGCGCACCGTGGACCGTGATGTGCAATGTCCTGGGCGGCGACTACCCGGACATGTACTCCGCGTACCTGCACTGCATGGCCAGGGACCCGCAGCTCAAGATCCACATGTATGGCAAGGACGTGAAGCCCGGCCGCAAGGTGGGGCACGTCAACACCTACGGCGACGACCTGGACGACGTGCTGGAGCGCGCGCGTCACGCCGCCGGCTATCTGCGAGGAACGATCACCGAGTGAGCAGCATCAGCACCTCTCCCGCCGTCGGCATCGCCATGGGATCCGACTCCGACTGGTCCGTCATGGAGGCCGCCGCGCAGGCCCTCGACGAGTTCGAGATCCCCTACGAGGTCAACGTCCTCTCCGCGCACCGGATGCCGCGCGAGATGATCGCGTACGGCGAGGAGGCCGCCGGCCGCGGCCTCAAGGCGATCATCGCGGGCGCCGGCGGCGCAGCCCACCTGCCCGGCATGCTCGCCTCCGTCACCCCGCTGCCCGTCATCGGCGTCCCGGTGCCGTTGAAGTACCTCGACGGCATGGACTCGCTGCTCTCCATCGTGCAGATGCCGGCCGGCATCCCCGTCGCCACGGTCTCCGTCGCCGGCGCCCGGAACGCGGGCCTGCTCGCCGCCCGGATCCTCGCCGCGCACGACCCCGAGCTGCAGACCCGGATGAACGAGTTCCTCCAGGAGCTCAACGACCAGGCCACGGAGAAGGGCAAGCGCCTGCGGGCCAAGGTCGAGGGCGCGGACTCGTTCGGCTTCGGCAAGTGAGCGCGGCGGACCGTCTGGAGGAGGCCCGCGAGCTGCTCGCGGGCCACCCCGTCGTCGACGGCCACAACGACCTGCCGTGGGCGCTGCGCGAGCACGTCCGCTACGACCTGGACCGTATGGACATCGGCGCGGACCAGACCGGCGCGCTGCACACCGACCTCAAGCGGCTGCGGGCCGGCGGCGTCGGCGCCCAGTTCTGGTCGGTGTACGTGCCCTGCCGGCTCGCCGGCGACGACGCGGTCAGCGCCACCCTGGAGCAGATCGACATCGTCGACCAGCTCCTGGAGCGGTACGCGGGCGACCTCGCCCCGGCCCTGACGGCGGACGACATGGAGGCAGCCCGCAAGGAGGGCCGTATCGCCTCCCTCAAGGGCGCCGAGGGCGGCCACTCGATCAACAACTCCCTCGCCACCCTGCGCGCCCTGCACACCCTCGGCGTGCGCTACATGACGCTCACCCACAACGACAACAACGACTGGGCGGACTCGGCGACCGACGAGCCCGGCGTCGGCGGGCTCTCCGCCTTCGGCCGCGAGGTCGTCCGCGAGATGAACCGCTCCGGCATGCTCGTCGACCTCTCGCACGTCGCCGCCACCACCATGCGGGACGCGCTCGACGCCTCGGCGGCGCCGGTGATCTTCTCGCACTCCTCGGCCCTGGCCGTCTGCGACCACCCGAGGAACATCCCGACCGACGTCCTGGAGCGGCTGCCCGCCAACGGCGGCGTCGCGATGGCCACGTTCGTGCCCAAGTTCATCCTCCCCGCGGCCGTCGAGTGGACCGCGCGGGCCGACGACAACCTCCGGGCGCACGGCTTCGACCACCTCGACACCACAGCCGAGGCCATGAAGCTGCACCGCGCCTTCGAGGAGACGAACCCGCGTCCGATCGCCACCGCCGCGACGGTCGCCGACCACCTCGACCACATGCGCGAGGCCGCCGGCATCGACCACATCGGCATCGGCGGCGACTACGACGGCACGGCCTTCACCCCGGCCGGCCTCGACGACGTCGCCGGCTACCCCAACCTGGTCGCGGAACTCCTGCACCGAGGCTGGTCCCACCCGGACCTCGCCAAGCTGACCTGGTCCAACGCGGTCCGCGTCCTCCGCGACGCGGAGGCGGTCGCGCGCGACCTGCGGAGCCGTACGGCACCGTCGAACGCGACGATCGACTCCCTGGACGCACAGGGGGCCTGACGGCCCGGAACCACCTCGCCCCGGGCTCGGTACTTCACCCGGACGGCGCAGCCCACCGAGCCCCCGAACGGGCCCGGTGGCACGGTGGACGGTACTGCCCCGCCGAACTCGGCGGGGCGGTACTGCATCACCGAGTTGGAGTAAGACCATGGCGGATCTGCTAGACGATCATCAGACCCTCTCCACCGTCCCTGCCGCCGCCGGGGAGGTCGACCCCCCTGAGCCACCGCCGCCGCTCGACGAGACCTCCCGCGCCCGCGCCATCCTGGCCGCCCAGCCCGTCGTCGAGGGACACACCGAACTGCCCCGGGCCCTCGACCCGGAGGACCTTCCGCCCGTCCGTGCCGAGGAGGTCGGAGCGCAGTTCTGGTCGCTGCACGTCGACGCCGACGAGGGCGCCATCGGGACCCTGCGGCGCATCGACGCCGTCCGCGCGCTCGTCGCCGCCTGCCCCGAGGACCTGCGCCTCGCCCACACGACCTCCGAGATGGCCCACGCCCGCAACTGCGGTCGCGTCGCCGCCCTGCTCGGGCCGGTCGGCTGGGCGGCGCTCGGCGGCTCCGCCGCGACCCTGCGGGCCTATCACGCCCTGGGCGTACGGGCCGTCAACCTCACGCGCTTCGACCGCTTCGCCCGCGACGCCGTACGGGAGATGAACCGCATCGGCCTGGCCGTGGACCTCTCCGGCGCCGACCAGGACACGGTCCGCCGCACCCTCGCGGTCACCCGCGCCCCGGTCCTGCTCAGCAGGGCGGCCCCGGAAGGCCTGCCCGACGACGTCCTCGGCCTCCTCGGCGAGAACGGCGCCGTCTGCATGGTCACGGTGACGGACGACCCGGCCGCCGTCGCCGACGTCCTGGACCGGGTGCGCGACGAGGCGGGCGCGCACTGCGTGGGCGTCTCCCGCACCACCGCTCCGGCCGTCGGCTACGTCCCGCTCTTCGCGGAGCTGCTCCGCCGGGGCTGGCCGGCCCAGGACCTGGTCGGGCTCGCGCACACCAACGTCACCAGGGCGCTGCGCGAGACGGAGTTCCTGTCGAGGACGAACCGCATCCGGCCGGCGGCGGCCTGACCGCACGAAACGGCAGCGGGGGCGCTGAAAAGCGCCCCCTCTGCCCGTGTGTCGGCGTCCTCAGGCGCGCGGGCGGCCCATCGCCCGGTACGTCCAGCCGGCCGCCCGCCAGCGCTCCGGGTCCAGCGCGTTGCGGCCGTCCAGGATCACCCGCGACCCGGCGGCCTCGGCGAGCGTCGCCGGGTCCAGCTCGCGGAACTCGCGCCACTCCGTCAGGTGCAGCACCACGTCCGCCCCGCGCACCGCGTCGAGGGCGGACTCCGCGTATCCGAGCGTCGGGAAGAGGCGGCGGGCGTTGTCCATGCCCTTCGGGTCGTAGACGGTGACCTGGCCGCCCTGGAGGTGTATCTGACCGGCCACGTTCAGCGCGGGGGAGTCGCGGACGTCATCCGAGTCCGGCTTGAAGGTGGCGCCGAGGACGGCGACCCGGCGGCCCAGGAAGGTGCTGCCGCCGAGGGCCTCCCGCGCCATCTCGACCATCTGGCCGCGGCGCCGCATGTTGATCGAGTCGATCTCACGCAGGAACGTCAGCGCCTGGTCGGCGCCCAGCTCGCCGGCGCGGGCCATGAAGGCCCTGATGTCCTTGGGGAGGCAGCCGCCGCCGAAGCCGATGCCGGCGCGCAGGAACTTGGGGCCGATCCGGTCGTCGTGGCCGAGGGCCTCGGCCAGCTTGGCGACGTCGCCGCCGGCGGCCTCGCACAGTTCGGCCATGGCGTTGATGAAGGAGATCTTGGTGGCGAGGAAGGAGTTCGCGGAGGTCTTCACCAGTTCGGAGGTCGGGAAGTCGGTCACCACGAGGGGCGAGCCGTCGCCGATCGGTCCGGCGTACACCTCGCGCAGCAGCTTCTCGGCCCGCTCGCCCTGCACGCCGACGACGATCCGGTCCGGGTGCAGGGTGTCGTTCACGGCGAAGCCCTCGCGCAGGAACTCCGGGTTCCAGGCCAGCTCCACGCCCTCCGGGAGCAGGCCCGCGAGCCGCTCGGCCGAGCCGACGGGCACGGTCGACTTGCCGACGACCAGGGCCCCTTCGCGTACGACCTCGGCGAGGGAGGCGAAGGCGGCGTCCACGTAGCTCATGTCGCAGGCGTACTCGCCGTGCTTCTGCGGGGTGTTCACACAGACGAAGTGCACGTCGCCGAAGGCGCCGACCTCCTCCCAGGAGGTGGTGAAGCGCAGCCGCCCGCTCGAACCCTCGATGCCGGCCACGTGCTTCGACAGGAGTTCTTCGAGGCCCGGCTCGTACATCGGGACCCGGCCGGAGGACAGCAGCTCGATCTTCTCGGGGACGACATCGAGCCCGAGGACTTCGAAGCCCAGTTCCGCCATGGCCGCGGCGTGGGTGGCGCCGAGGTAGCCGGTGCCGATCACGGTGATCTTGAGGGCCATGCGGGTCTCCAGTGAACGTCGGGCGGAATGCCTGCCCGAGCATAGTCGTGCCCTGGTCCGGGACCCGTTCACGCCCTACCATTTGGGTTACTTAACGGTAGTTAGCAAGCGTGGGAGTGAGTGAGCGTCGTGGGTTCTTCCGATTTCGACCTGTATCGGCCCTCCGAGGAGCACGACATGCTCCGGGAGTCGGTGCGTGCTCTCGCGGAGGCGAAGATCGTGCCGTTCGCCGCCGCGGTGGACGAGGAGGGCCGCTTCCCGCAGGAGGCCCTGGACGCGCTGGTCGCCAACGACCTGCACGCGGTGCACGTCCCCGAGACCTACGGCGGCGCGGGCGCCGACGCCCTGGCCACGGTGATCGTGATCGAGGAGGTCGCCCGCGCGTGCGGCAGCTCCTCCCTGATCCCCGCGGTCAACAAGCTGGGCTCGCTGCCGGTGATCCTTTCCGGCTCCGAGGAGCTCAAGCACAAGTACCTCGGCCCGCTGGCCAAGGGTGACGCGATGTTCTCCTACGCCCTGTCCGAGCCCGACGCGGGCTCCGACGCGGCCGGCATGAAGACCCGCGCGGTCCGCGACGGCGACTTCTGGGTCCTCAACGGCGTCAAGCGCTGGATCACCAACGCCGGCGTCTCGGAGTACTACACGGTGATGGCCGTCACCGACCCCGACAAGCGCTCCAAGGGCATCAGCGCCTTCGTCGTGGAGAAGTCCGACGAGGGCGTGTCCTTCGGCGCCCCGGAGAAGAAGCTCGGCATCAAGGGCTCCCCGACCCGCGAGGTCTACCTCGACAACGTCCGCATCCCCGCCGACCGCATGATCGGCGCCGAGGGCACCGGCTTCGCCACCGCGATGAAGACCCTCGACCACACCCGCATCACCATCGCCGCCCAGGCCATCGGCATCGCCCAGGGCGCCCTCGACTACGCCAAGGGCTACGTCCAGGAACGCAAGCAGTTCGGCAAGCCCATCGCCGACTTCCAGGGCGTCCAGTTCATGCTCGCCGACATGGCCATGAAACTCGAAGCCGCCCGCCAGCTCACCTACGCCGCCGCCGCCAAGTCCGAGCGCGTGTCCGCCGGAGGCGACAAGGAAGACCTCACCTTCTTCGGCGCCGCCGCCAAGTGCTTCGCCTCCGACGTCGCCATGGAGGTCACCACCGACGCCGTCCAGCTCCTCGGCGGCTACGGCTACACCCGCGACTACCCCGTCGAGCGCATGATGCGCGACGCCAAGATCACCCAGATCTACGAAGGCACCAACCAGGTCCAGCGCATCGTCATGGCCCGCAACCTCCCGTAAGGGAGGTACGAGAAGGGCGCCCCTCCGATGCAGGAGGGGCGCCCTTTCCCGTACGTCAGCGGATCACCGGATCAGCGGTTCGACTCGACGGTGACCTTCTCGTCGTTCTTGATCTGCTCGACCAGCTGCTTCACCTTCGGCATGTCCCACTTGAGGGAGTTCTGCGGCGCGCTGCCCGAGATCGGCATGTTCATGGACTTGCCGTCGCCGCTGTTGATGCCCTTCATGGCGAAGAACATCTTCCCGAGGTCGTACAGCGACATGTCCTTGTCCACGATCAGCGTGTCCAGACCGGCGCCCAGCGTCGGGTACAGCTCGAACGGGTTGAGGATCGTGCCCGGCGTCGCCGCCTGGTTGGCCAGGGCGGAGAGGAACTTCTGCTGGTTCTTCGTCCGCTGGAGGTCCGACTGGGCGAAGGCGTACCGGGTGCGGACGAAGGCCAGGGCCTGCTCGCCGTTGAGCGTCTGCGTGCCCGCCTGGAAGTCGGCGCCGGACTTCTTGTCCTTGAAGCCCTTGTCGATGTTCAGCTCGACACCGCCGAGCGCGTCGACGATGTTCGCGAAGCCGGCGAAGCCGATCTCCGCGTAGTGGTCGATGTGCAGCCCGGTGTTGAACTCGACGGTCCGGACGAGCAGCTCGGGGCCGTCCATCGCGTACGCGGCGTTCAGCTTGGAGCCGCCGCGCGCCGGGTACGACTTGCCCGACTCGGAGCCGACGAAGCTCGGGATCGTGACCCAGGAGTCACGGGGGAGCGAGACCATCGTGTTCCCGCTGGAGCAGGCCGCGAGGATCATCATCGAGTCGGTCCGCTTGCCCTCGGCGGAGCCGGTGTGGAGCTTCTTCTTCTCCTCGGCGGACATGCCCTCACGGCTGTCGGAGCCGACGATCAGATACGTCGTGCAGTCACCCTCGGCCGGCCGCTCGATGACCTTGGAGAGGTCGACCTCGTTGCGCATCTGCGAGCTGGCCCAGGCGTAGGTGCCGATGCCCCAGCCCACGACGGCGACGACCAGGACGATCGAGCCGATCTTGATGCGCTTGCGCCAGTTCGGCGCGGGACGCCCCGGACCACCGGCGCCGGGGCCCGGTGAGTACTGCGGCGGCACGTTGCCGTGCCCGCCGCCCTGGGGACCGCCGTACACCTGGCCCGAGCTGTAACCGGAGTCGTATCCCGAGCCCTGCGCCTGTGTGAAGTTCGGGTTGTAGCCCTGGTCGTGCCGAGGCGGCTGCTGCGGAACCTGCGGGCGCTGCACATGGCTCATCCTGCGAGGTCCCTCGGGCTGGGAGTTCGCGTTGCCACGGCCGTAGCCGCCGTCTTCGGGCCAGTCATTCATGCGGACCAGTGTGCCGGGCATGCCTTTACGTGCGACAGGGCGGGTGGAATATCGGACCGGTGCTGTTGCCAAGCTGATGCAAAGCGGACCGAACGGCGACGGCGAAGGGACCCGGCATATGGTGGAGGGCATGACAGATCAGGGCGATATCCCGGGCAAGCCCATCTCCGCCTCCCGCACCACCCTCAGCCACATCATGACCAGCCACGACACCAACCTCCTCGGTACCGTGCACGGCGGCGTGATCATGAAGCTGGTGGACGACGCGGCGGGCGCCGTCGCGGGCCGGCACTCGGGCGGACCGGCGGTCACCGCCTCGATGGACGAGATGGTCTTCCTGGAGCCGGTGCGGGTCGGCGACCTGGTGCATGTGAAGGCCCAGGTCAACTGGACCGGCCGGTCGTCCATGGAGGTCGGCGTACGGGTCATGGCGGAGCGCTGGAACGAGTCCACGCCCGCCACGCAGGTCGGCTCCGCGTACCTGGTCTTCGCCGCGGTCGACGCGGACGGCAAGCCGCGCTCCGTTCCCCAGGTCGTCCCGGAGACGGAACAGGACAAGCGCCGCAACCAGGAAGCCCAGATCCGCCGCACCCACCGCCTGGCCCGCCGCCAGGCGATCAAGGAACTCCGCGAGCGCCGGGCGGCCGAGGGCTACGAGGACTGAGAACCGAGGGGGATGGTGTGCGCGTGCGAGGCCGCTGCCGCACCGTAGGCCCCGGGCACGGCCCGACCGCGTCGGCGGACACCGCCGACGCGGACGCCGAACTCGCCGGGCCGTTGACGAGTCCCAGGCCGACGGCCAGGAGCACGAGTGGCAGGACGAACGCCCCGCACGGCCGCCGAAGCCGACCGCCCGGCGTCCGCCGTCACGGGCACACCACCCGGTCACCCGTCACCGCTTCGAACGGCCCACGCCGTCCCGTCTCCTCACCCCGAACCGCCGTCACACCCTTGTAGTCCGCCCCCACCGTCACCCGCAGCGTCCCGCCCCGCCCCGCGATCGCCCGAAGCTCCGCCCCCGGCAGCGCCGCCGCGAGCGTCTTGGCCGAGCGGTCCCAGCGCGGGTCGTACTCGACGACTGTCCGCGCCCGCTCCTTCCCCGCGCCCGTCTTCGGTGTCCGGGTGGTGTCGAAGCCCGTTCCGCGCAGCGCGTCGTCCACCTTCCGGCCGAGCCCGTCGGTCCGGGTCCCGTTGTAGACCTGCACCCGCACGGTCCGCGGCGCCACGTCCACGACCGCGGCCCCGGGCGCCTTGGCCGAGGAAGAGGACGAGGAAGAGGACGAGGCGGCGGTCAGCGGCTGATCCTCCCGCAACGCCCGGAACAGCTTCTGCGCCTTCGTGGCGTCCCACTTCACCGTCGACCCGATCCCCTTCACGGGGAAGCTCATGTCCCCGATCGGCACCGACACGAACTCCGACGACGCCGGCGTGAAGCCGCGCATCGCCTTGGAGAGGGCGAGCAGCTGATCCGTACCGAAGTCCTCGTCGGCCCGGACGGAGCTCAGCATCGTCGTGGCGACCTCACGGAACCGCACCGGGTTGAACAGCACCCCGCCACTCGTGATCCGCTCGATCAGCGCCGCCAGGAACCGCTGCTGCCGCTGCATCCGCCCGATGTCGGCGGCTCCGTCGATGTGCCGGGAGCGCACGTACTGGAGGGCTTGCCCGCCGTCGAGCTCGTGGGTGCCGGCCGGCAGGTCGAGCCCGGTGTAGGAGTCCTTGACCGGCCGGGTCGTACAGATCTGCACCCCGCCGACCGCGTCCACGGTCCGCATGAAGCTGGTGAAGTCGACCTCCAGATAGTGGTCGATCTTGACTCCGGTCATCGACTCGACGGTCCGTACGGTCAGCCCGGGCCCGCCCTCCGCGTACGCCGCGTTCAGCTTCACCGGATGCGCGTGGTGCTTCTTGCCGCTGGTGAGATCGGTGTGCTCGGGCATCTCGGCGTACGAGTCACGGGGCAGGCTCACCACGCTCGCCCGCTCCCGGTCCTCCGAGATGTGGACGAGCATCACCGTGTCCGTGCAGTGGCAGGGCGCGCCGCCGAGCCGGTACTTCGCCCTCTCCTCGGGGGTGATCCGGTCCCGGCCGTCGGTGCCGACGACCAGGACGTTCATCCCGTTCCCGGCCTGCGGCCGGTTCTTCATGTCCTTGAAGGGGTCGACCCGGGTGATCCCGGTGTCGAGGCCGGTGACCACGGCATGCCCGATCCCGCCGGCCGCGAGCACCGTCACGGAGAGCGCCGTCGCCATCCGCATCCCCCACCGGGGGCGCCTCCGCCGCCGGCGGACCGGCACGGAACGGGCGGCGGGCCGCGGACGGGGCGTGCGGGGCGGTGTGGGCACGGACGGACACCTCCGCGGGTGTGACAAAGGGAACCGTGAGCACGGTAGGCCCATACGATCAGCGCAAGGCAGCACCACCCGGGCGCCACGCCCGCTGTCCCCCGTTCGCGGTAACGTGGCGGGCAAAACCGCTGTCTTCCGGGGGGCGACCCCCGAACCCCCGAGGAACCATGCTGCCCCCCGTCTCCGTGATCATGCCGGTCCTCAACGAGGAGCGGTATCTGCGCACCTCGGTTCGTCACATCCTGGAGCAGGAGTACGACGGCGAGATGGAGGTGGTGATCGCGCTCGGCCCGTCCGCGGACCGCACCGACGAGATCGCCGCCGAGCTCGTCCGGGAAGACCCCCGTGTCAAGACCGTGCCGAACCCCACGGGCCGTACGCCCGCCGCCCTCAACGCGGCGATCAAGGCCTCGCGTCACCCGATCGTGGTGCGCGTGGACGGCCACGGCATGCTCTCCCCGAACTACATCGCCACCGCCGTCCGGCTCCTGGAGGAGACCGGCGCGCAGAACGTCGGCGGTGTCATGCACGCCGAGGGCGAGAACGCCTGGGAGGACGCGGTCGCCGCCGCGATGACCTCGAAGATCGGCGTGGGCAACGCCGCCTTCCACACGGGCGGCGAGGCGGGCCCCGCCGAGACCGTGTACCTGGGGGTGTTCCGGCGCGAGGCGCTGGAGCAGCAGGACGGCTACAACGTGGAGTTCATCCGCGCCCAGGACTGGGAGCTGAACTTCCGCATCCGCGAGGCCGGCGGCCTGATCTGGTTCTCGCCGGAGCTGCGCGTCCAGTACCGCCCGCGGCCCAGCGTCCGCGCGCTCGCCAAGCAGTACAAGGACTACGGCCGGTGGCGCCACGTCGTGGCCCGCTACCACGAGGGTTCCATCAACCTCCGCTACCTGGCCCCGCCGACCGCCGTGTGCGCCATCGCCGCGGGCCTGGTGGTGGGCGCCGTCCTCACCCCGCTGGGCTTCGTGATCCCGGCCGGCTACCTCGCCGCGATCACGGCCGGCTCGCTCCCCGCGGGCAAGGGTCTCTCGCTCAAGGCCCGCCTCCAGATCCCGGTGGCGCTCGCGACGATGCACATGTCGTGGGGGTACGGCTTCCTGACGAGCCCCCGCTCCCTTGCGAAGAAGGTCATCGCGAGCCGCCGCCCGGCGGTCCTGGCCGGCGAGTCCGAGTCGGTCTGACGGCTTCGGTACGAGAACGGCGGCCGGGTCCCGAGAGGGATCCGGCCGCCGTTCTCGTACGCGGGGGAGGGGTCAGCTCTTCCCGTCCCACTTGTAGACCGAGTAGACGTCCATGCAGGCCGCCTTGTCGTCGGCGCCCTCGGGCAGGTCGCCCGCGACGGACGTCGGCCTCTTGTACACGGTGCCCTCGCGCCAGTCCGCTCCGACGACGAGGGCGATGCCCTCGGTCTTGGCGTCGGCCCGGACCTTGGCGTCGGGCAGTCCGAGGGCCTTCGCCACGGACAGGGCGTTCGCCTTGCCCTGGTCGCCGGAGTCCTTCGGGTACAGGACGACCGTGTCCTCGCGGGGCTGCGCCTCCTTGGAGGAATCGGCCTGTGTGAAGCCCTTGCCCGAGAGGACCTCGGCGATCGCCTTGGCGCGGCCCTCGACGGGTGCCTCGTCCGTCCCTGCGGTGCCGTTGGCGACGGTCACGGCGAAGGAGCCCGGCGCCTCGGCGGCCGTCTTCGGCTTCGCGGAGGCCGAGGGCTTCGGCTTCGCGGGGGACTTGGCGCCGTTCTTGTCGAGGGCGACGTCGTCACGGAGCATCGACCACATCTTGTCCGCGGAGGACTGGACCGGCAGGAGCCACGCGTCGGGGTTCGGGGGGTAGGGCTGGGTCGGGATCGTGGCCGTCGTCAGGCGGTCGATCTTGACGTTCTTCAGCTGCATCGACAGGTCGAAGAGCTTCTTCACCGACTTGAGTTCGTCGGAGACCTGCAGCGCGCTGGTGGCCGTCTCGGCGAGCCCCATCAGCTGACCTGTGTCGCTCCAGGCGTTCTGCGTCTGGAGCTTCTTCATCATCCCGTTCAGGTACATGTGCTGGGCCTTGGCACGGTTCTGGTCGCTGCCGAACGCGTGCCGGGTACGCAGCCACTGGAGCGCCTGCTCACCCTTGACCTCGGTGGTGCCCTGCGGCAGCTTCAGACCGGAGCCGCCCTTCACACCCCTGGTCGACTTGTCGTGGACGCCGGTCTTCACACAGACCGGAACACCGCCGACCTCGTCCGCCATGGCCACCACGCCGGCGAAGTCGACCATCATCCAGTGGTCGATGTAGACCCCGGTGAGGCTCTCCCAGGTGGTGAGGGTGCAGCCGGGACCGCCGCGCTGGAGCGACTCGTTGATGGGCCGGTTCTCGGTGGCCGCGTAGGGCGTGCCGTCCTTGTCCTTGCACTCGGGGATGCGGACGACCGTGTCGCGCGGGATGGAGATGATCGAGGCGTTCTCCCGGTCCGCCGAGACGTGCAGCAGCATCTGCACGTCGGCGAGCGGCTTGCGGTCCCTGTCGTTCTTGCCGCCGCCCAGCGCGATGTTCTTGTCGTCCTGGCGGCTGTCGGAGCCGATCAGCAGGATGTTCAGCGGGGTGTCGCCCAGCGCGTTCGGCGCGGCCTTCTTCACGCCGCTCTCGCCGCCCGCGCGGCCGCCGCTGCGGATGTTGCCGTTGAGGTGCTCGTAGTACAGGTATCCGGCGCCGGCCGTGCCGAGTATCAGCACCGCGAGCGTGATCGCGACCCAGCGCAGCGCCTTGCGTTTGCCGGCCTTCTTGGCGCGCCGGCGCGAGCCGGCACGACGGTGGCCGGCCCGCCCGTCGGCACCGCTGCCGCTGCCGCTGCCGTTTCCGGCGCCACGCCGACGCTCGGCGCGGGTCGTGGCGCCGGAAGCTCCGGCCTCCCCGGCTTCCCCGGTCGCCTCGTTGTCCTCGGGAGCGTCGGGCCCGGCGCCGGTGGCCGCACCGGCGTCGTACAGCTCGTCGTCCCAGCCCAGTTCACGGGCGCGCGGAACGCGTCCACGCGTTCCCTCCCCACGCACGCTTTTCTGTCCCACCCCAGGTCCCCTCGTCAGTCAGGAGCCCGCCAAGTCCCGGTGTTTCCGGACTACTTGGCGCACACCTGCTTGTCAGCTTCTACCTTCTCGACGTCCGGCGCCTTCGTCGGACCGGTGATGGGCACCCCCGCGCCCTTGAAGTCGGCGCCGAGGACGAGCGTCATGGGCTCGCGTTCCCCGGCGTTCTGAGTGCCCGGCTTGAGGGCCGCGGCAGGAAGACCCATCAGGTCCGCGAGCTTGCGGGCCTGATCGGCCTGGTTCGGTGCGTAGGCGAGCGTGGTCTTCGCCGCCTTCTCGGGGGCGTTGCTCTTGTTGGTGGAGCGGGTCACGCCCTCGTCGTTCTGCAGCCAGTTGATGGTCGACTGGGCCGCGCCCTGGATGCCGCTGCCGTTGAAGACGTCGACGCGTACGTCGACGGCCTCGGCGCGGGCACCCTGGAGGAGCTTCGCCTGGGCCTGCGCCTGGGCGTTCTTGGCGTCCTGCTTCTTCTTCTTCACCTCGGTGAGCGAGGTGTCGGCCTGCATCGCGGCGAACAGCTGCGGTGCCTGCGTCGGGTGCGGCACCACCGTGATCGGCGTGGGCTCGTCCGGGTTGTCGATGACCGGGAGGGTCGCGAACGCGATGTTCTTCGTGTCGATCCCGGAAAGCTCCCCGGCCAGGTCCTGGAGCTTGGAGAGGGACCCTATGCCCTTGTCGACGGTGAGCGCGTCCGTCGCCGCCTCGGCGAGGTCGTACAGCTTCGTCGGGCTGGTGAGCGTCTCGTTCGACTTCATCTGCCGGATCATCGAGCCGAGGAACTGCTGCTGGACCTTGATCCGGTCCAGGTCGCTCTTGTTGCCGAAGCTGGAGCGGGTACGGACGAAGGCGAGCGCCTTCTCACCCTCGATGACGGACTCGCCGGCCGGCAGCTTGAGGTGCGACTTGGGGTCGTCGACGGCCTTCTCGACGCAGACCTTCACGCCGCCGACGGCCGAGGTCAGCTCCTTGACCGCGTTGAAGTCGACCATCATGAAGTGGTCGACGGTCAGGCCGGTCAGCTCCTTGACCGTACGCATGGTGCAGCCGGGGTCGCGGCCGTCCTGGCCGAGGCTCACGTTGAAGCGGGCCTGCCGCTGGCCGGGGATCGTGAGGATCTGGCCGTCGGGCTGCCGCGTCTGGCACTCGGGGATCTTCGTCATCAGGTCGCGCGGGATGGAGAGCGCCGTGGCGTTCGTCCGGTCCTTGGAGACGTGGAAGAGGATCGTGGTGTCCGCGTGGCCGGGGCTGTTGTTGTCGCCGTAGCCCGAGTTGCCCTCACCGGTCCGCTTGTCGGTGCCGATGATCAGGATGTTGAAGGCCTCGCCCTTGCGGAAGCCCTGGCTCTGGGGGCCCACGGGGTCGACGACGTCGATGTTCCCGTCGAGCTTGTTGTAGAGCAGGTACGCGCCGGTCGCGCCGCCGACGAGGACGAGCGCCATCGTGCCGCCGGTCCACAGCAGGACCTTCTTCTTGCGGGACGCGCCCTGCTTGCGCTTGCGGCGGCTCGCGGGCGACTCCTTGCCCCGGCCGCCGTCCGGCTCGGTGACCCGCCGGCGGCGCTGGCCGGGCACGGGCGCCTCGACCGGGGTGTCGACGGACGGGTCGGCGGAGGTGTCGCGCGACGCGGGAGCGGGAACGGTGGATCTACGAGCCCCGGACGGTGTCTGCGGCTGCGACTGCCCAGCGGAGCGGTCCAGTCGCAGTTCGTAGTTGCCCGTCTGCGGGTTGAGCACCCACTGGTCGGCGGGGTCGATCTCGTCCGCCCGTCCACGGCTGTGCGCGTCCACGGTTACTCGAGTCCTCCGTCGGTGCCACGCGAGGCGCCTCCCCCACTGGGCGCCGCTCTCTCGGTCGTTCGATCCTTGGTGAGTGCGACCACGCGGTCGGGGTGCACCGGATCGCGTCACACTATCCGCCCAGTTCAGCGTGGGGCGACGCGCGTGACAAATTCCACGCCTCTTACAACCGGGCAATTTGCTCAAACCTCATCGCTCGCAGCCCTCCCCTTGGTGTGCCCTTTACTCACCGCCCCGCGGCCCCCTCCGGCGCCCTCCTAGGAGCACGCTCCCTCGGCCGCGTTCCGCCCCGTGAAGGTGGGAGTGACGGAGGGCGTCGGGGCGTCCGCGTCGTCGGGCTTCCCGTCCGCCCCGGTCTTCCGGTCCGCCCCGGTCTTCTCCTCCTCGCCCGGGGTCACCGCGACGGGCCTGTCCTCCCGCAGCTGCTTGAAGAGTTGACTCGCCGCCGGCTGTACCAGTTCGTCCCGGTTCGCGTTGTACGTGTAGGGGCGGCGGGGGACCGTGAGGAACTGCACCTTCTCGGTCGGGATGGCCCGCATCGAGCGCGCCAGGTCGTACAGGTCCCGCAGCGAGTCGAGTCCGGGGTCGGTGGTGATCGCCTTGGTGGCCGCGTCCAGCACCGGGTAGAGCTTGGTCGGGTTCAGCAGCACCCCGTCGCTCTGCACCTTGCTGACCAGGGCGCCGAGGAACTGCTGCTGGCGGTCCATGCGTTCCGTGTCGCTGCCGTTGCCGATCGACTTCCGGGCCCGCACGAAGCCGAGGGCCTGCTCCCCGTCGAGCGTCTGGCGCCCCGCGGGCAGCTTCAGCTTCGCGTCGGCGTCGTTCACCGGCTCCTTGAGGCAGACCTCCACGCCGTCGACGGCGTCCACCATCTTCTTGAAGCCCCGGAAGTCGATCACCATGTGGTGGTCCACCCGGATCCCGGTCAGCTTCTCGACGGTACGGATCGTGCACGCCGTACCGCCGAACTCGAAGGCCCAGTTGAACTGCGCGAACTGCTCACGGGTCCGGGTCCCGTCGGTCTTGCGGCAGCTCGGGATCGTCACCATCAGGTCGCGGGGGAGCGACATGGCCGTCGCGCTCTTCTTCCCCGCCGACAGGTGCAGCAGGATCGTCGTGTCCGAGCGCTGGGTGCCCCGGTCCTTGCCGTACTTGCGGTTCCCCTCGCCGGACCGGGTGTCCGAGCCGATGAGCAGGATGTTCCGGGCGGCCGAGACGCCCGCCGGCGGACGCTCCTTCTCGTACCTCCGGAGCTCGGCGGCGGCGGTGGTGTCCGTGGTGATGTTGCCGTCGAGCTTCCGGTAGAACCACCAGCCGACCCCGGCCGCGGCCAGCACCACGAGCGAGACGCCGAGTGCCGTCCACCGCAGCCAGTGGCGTCGGCGTCGCGGCTTCTCCGGAGCCCCGGAAGCCGTGCCCTCCGTTGCCGTGTCCTCCGTTGCCGGGGGATCCGGTTCGGCGGGCGTACCCGCACGGTCCGTCACGTCTGAGTCCGTCCTTCATGGCGTCGGCGGCGCGCCGGGCGGCCGCCGGTCGTAGAAGGAGACGGCCGAACCCCACGCATGGTTGTGCGGAAGGAGTCGACTCCCCCAGGCCGATCATGTACCGGACGGGGCGCGGGGACCCGGGGACTCGGCGCGTCTGTAGGCCGAACGGGTCGGGTCGGGACGTGACGGACGATTGTCGGGCAGGTAGGGACGAGACAGACGGTTGTCGGGCGGAAGCCCGGCGCGTCAGACCGCGGTGACCGTCACTCGCTCGCTCTCCACGCGCTTGGCGAGGGACTCGGGGGCCAGCTGGTCCAGGTTCCGACAGAGGACCACCGAGCCGCCGGACGCGAGAGGGGCGTACAGGCCGGTCGAGACGCCCTTCCAGTCCCCGTAACCGAGTCCGGAGAGCAGCCGGGCGCCGGGGGCGAGGCCGAGGGCCTCCGCGTCCGCGCGGGCCTGGTCGACGAGCTGCGCGCCGCTGCGTTCCACGCCGTCGACGACGAGCGCGGGAGCGTCCGGATCCACCGGTACGAACGGGGCGAACCGGTCGCCCTGGCTCGGGACCTCGACCGCGTAGTCCGCGTACCCGGCGGGCGCGGCAGGGAACCGGCGGCCCAGCGGGGCGAGGGAGAGCGCGATCCGCTCCCCGGAACAGGCGAGACCCGCCTCCAGGGCGTCCGGCCCCGCGACCACGAGGTCCGCGTCGGCCGGGTCGCCGCCGAGCTCCACGGTCACCCCGACGGACGAGCAGGCGAGCAGCCAGACGGCGGTCTGCCAGTGCGCGGGCAGCAGCAGTGCGAGCCGGTCGCCCGGCGCGGCGGACAGTTCGCCCTGGAGCAGATTCGCCGTCTTGGCCACCCAATTGGCGAAGGTGGCGACGGACAATTCCACCCGCTCACCGGTGGCGTCGTCGTAGAAGGTGACCAAGGGGCGGGCGGGGTCCGCGGCGAGCGCGGATCGCAGCAGGTCGGCGGGGGTGCGGTCGCTGGCGTTCACGCCGGACAGCGTACGCGCGCCGCCGCACGGGGGTCCGCCGTACCGGTGACGCCGTCCACCGGTCGGCCCGACGAGGTGTCAGTTTCCGGGGGTGTTCCCGACGCGCGGAACGGCCCCGGGGTACGCACGATCGGCCTATGCGTGCCTCACTCGCCTCCTCGATCGCCGTGACCTGCGCGACGGTCCTCGCCCTGCCGGTCTCTCTCGCCGCACCCGCGGCGGCCGCGGTGCCCTCGGCGCTCGGGCTGCCACCAGCGGCTTCCGCACAGCCACCCGCGCCCGAAGTGCCCGGCGCCACCCAGTCCCTGCCGCTGGAGCCCTTGGGCGACAGCGACCGGGCCCTGGGTGGCGGGACGGACGACACCGGCGCCCAGGGACTCACCCGACGCGACGTCAGGCCCTTCTCCCTCGTCGGCGTCGTGTGGGACGACCCGGCGGCCGCCCTGCACGGCGTCGTGCAGGTCCGCACCCGGGCCACCGGCGGCGACGCCTGGTCGGAGTGGCAGGACGTGGAGACCCACAACGAGGAACACGGGGCCGACCCGGACACCGCGGAGGGCGCCGGACGCGCGCTCAAGGGCTCCACGGCCCCGCTGTGGGTGGGCGACTCGGACGGCGTGGAGATCCGGGTACGAGGGGAGGAGCCGCTCCCCACGGGCCTGCGGCTCGAACTGGTCGACCCGGGCGAGCCCCCGGCGGAGGCCACGGAGACGGAGGCCGCCACCGAGACGGCCGCCACCACCACCACGACCACCACCACCACCGCCACGACCATGACCACGACCATGACAGCGCCACGCACGGCGGCGGCCTCGATCGCCCTGACCGGCCTGGGTGCGGCGGAAGCGGCCGTCAGTGGCGTCAACGCCCAGCTCGCCCCCTACGGCGCGGCCTGGATCCCGGCCCTGTCGAAGGAAGCGACCGAGCTCACACTCCCGTACCTGCCGAGGTCTCAGGAGGCGAAGGCCGCCGCCGAACCGCAGGCCCCCGCCGAGGCCCAGGCGCCCGCGGCCGCCGCGAAGCCGTACATCGGCCCCCGCCCCAAGATCATCACCCGTAAGGGCTGGGGCGCGGACGAGCGCATCCGCGAGAAGGGCTTCGTCTACACCAAGACGATCAAGGCGGCCTTCGTCCACCACAGCGCGACCGGCAACAACTACACCTGCAGCCAGGCGCCCTCCGTTCTGCGCAGTATCTACCGCTACCACGTCCAGAGCAGTGGATGGCGAGACTTCGGCTACAACTTCGCCGTCGACAAGTGCGGAAACATCTACGAAGGCCGGGCCGGGGGAGTGGCGAAGCCCGTCCTCGGCGCACACACCCTCGGGTTCAACACCAACAGCATGGGCATCGCCGTCCTCGGCACGTTCACCAAGAGCGCCCCGCCGGCCGCCGTGGTGACCGCGGTCGCCCGTCTGACGGCCTGGAAACTCGGGCTCCACGGGGTCAATCCGAAGGGGGCGGCCTACCTCGTCTCCGGTGGCGGAAACCTGTACAAGAAGGGCAGCACGGTCAAGTTCAACGCCATCGCGGGACACCGCGACGGGTTCGCGACGGAGTGCCCCGGAGCACGGCTGTACGGCAAGCTCGGAACGGCCCGCACGAGCTCGGCGAAGTACCAGGGGAGGAGCTGATGGGGTCATCGGGGCAACCATCTGCCTAAACTGACCGGTCATATCGCACGGACGACCGAGACGGGCGAGCTGACCGGCCCCGAACAGGAAGCAGAGACGACAAGGTGACAGAAGCGATCCTCCTGGTCGGTGGCAAGGGAACAAGGCTGCGACCCCTCACGGTCAACACGCCCAAGCCCATGGTTCCGGCGGCGGGCGTCCCCTTCCTGACGCACCAGCTGGCCCGCGCCCGCGCCGCCGGCGTCGAGCACATCGTGCTCGCCACCTCCTACCTGGCCGAGGTCTTCGAGCCGCACTTCGGTGACGGCTCCGCGCTCGGCCTGAGCCTGGAGTACGTCACCGAGGAGGAGCCGCTCGGCACGGGCGGCGCGATACGCAACGTCGCCTCGCGGCTGCGTTCGGGCCCCGACGACCCGGTCCTGATCTTCAACGGGGACATCCTGACGGGCCTGGACATCCAGGCCCTCGTCGCCACCCACTCCTCCTCGGGCGCGGACGTCTCGCTCCACCTCACCCGGGTCGAGGACCCGCGCGCCTTCGGCCTGGTCCCCACGGACTCCACCGGCCGCGTCACGGCCTTCCTGGAGAAGCCGCAGACGCCCGAGGAGATCGTCACCGACCAGATCAACGCGGGCGCGTACGTCTTCCGCCGCTCGGTCATCGACACGATCCCCACCGGCCGTCCCGTCTCGGTCGAACGCGAGACCTTCCCGGAGCTCCTCGCCTCCGGCGCCCACCTCCAGGGCATGGTCGACTCCACGTACTGGCTGGACCTCGGCACCCCGCAGGCCTTCGTCCGCGGCTCTGCCGACCTGGTCCTGGGCCGCGCCCCCTCCCCGGCCGTCCCGGGTCGCTGCGGCGACCGCCTGGTCCTGCCGTCGGCCCGCGTCGCCCCGGACGCCAAGCTGACCGGCGGCACGGTCGTCGGCGCGGACGCGGTGGTCGGCGAGGGCGCCCGGATCACGGGCTCCACGCTCCTGGCCGGCGCGGTCGTCGAGCCGGGCGCGGTGATCACCGACTCCCTGATAGGCGCGGGCGCCCGCATCGGCGCCCGCACGGTCCTGACGGGCGCGGTCATCGGCGACGGCGCCCAGGTGGGCCCGGACAACGAACTCCGCGACGGCATAAGAATCTGGTGCGAAACAACCCTCCCCGCAGGCGCAGTCCGCTTCTCCTCGGACCAGTAGCCCCCACCCTGGTCGCGGCCTGAGCCGCCCCCATGTTGTGGGCATCTGTTCCGCAGGGGCGGAACGGGTGGGCACGACGGACGGCGCCCCCTAGGCTTCCGCGCCTGAACCCGCACCCCTTGCGTGTCGCACTGCTGGTGCGGGTCCAGGTACAAGGGGCGGAGGCGCCGCCAGGCGCGCCGTCCCGTGTGCCCACCCGTCCCGCCCCGCGGGACGATGGCCCACACGGGGCACACGGCCCACACGGCCCACACGGCCCACACGGGGTGGCGGCTACGCTCAAAGCATGGCCGGCCGCTTCACACCCCCCACCCCCACCACGCGCAGCACAGTCCGTGGCGGCCACACCCCCGTACCCGGCCAAGACGGCACCGCCCCCCTGGACCTGGGCCTCACCCTCGGCCCCCTCCGCCGCGGCCCCGCCGACCCCACCTTCCGCGTCACCCCCGACGGCTCCGTCTGGCGGGCCAGCCGCACCCCCGACGGCCCCGGCACGATCCGCCTCACGGTCCGCGACGGCCGGCCCGAGGCCGAGGCCTGGGGCGCGGGCGCGAACTGGCTCCTGGACAACGCCCCCGCGCTGCTCGGCGCCGAGGACGACCCCACCGCCTTCGTCCCCCGCCACAAGCTGGTCCTCGCCACCCACCGCCGCCGCCAGGGCCTCCGTCTGACCCGCACGGGTCTGGTCATGGAGTCGCTGATCCCGTCCGTCCTGGAGCAGAAGGTCACGGCGGACGAGGCCTACCGGTCGTGGCGGCTGCTCGTACGGAAGTACGGCGAGCCCGCGCCGGGCCCGGCGACGGTCCCGGACGGCATGTACGTGATGCCGGACGCGCGTACGTGGACACAGATCCCGTCCTGGGAGTGGCACCGCGCGAACGTCGACGGCAAGCGCTCGGCCACCATCGTCCGCGCCGCTCGGGTGGCCGCGCGCCTGGAGGAGGCCGCGCGCATGGACCCGCCGGCGGCCCGCAAGCGCCTGGAACTGATCCCCGGCATCGGCCCCTGGACGAGCGCGGAGACGATCCAGCGCAGCAACGGCGCCCCCGACGAGGTCACCACCGGCGACCTCCACCTCCCCGGCATCATCGGCTGGGCCCTCGCCGGCGACCGTACGACCGACGACGAGGCGATGCTGGACCTCCTGGCCCCCTACGCGGGCCAGCGCCACCGAGCGGCCCGCCTGATCCTCCTCAGCGGCCGCGTACCGCCCCGCAGGGCACCCCGCATGACCCCGGGCGACATCACGGCGCTCTGATCAGGCCCCACCACGACACTCCCCGCGCCGCGGAAGGCTCCCCGCACGGCAGGCTCACCGCACCGCGACGAACTCCGAAGCCGGCCGCGCCGCCCGCTCCCTGGGCGGTGACGCCGGATGCCCGATCGCCACCGCGCCCAGCGGGTCCCACGTATCGGGCAGGCCGAGGACCTCCCGTACGACGTCCCGGCAGAACATCGTCGAGGACACCCAGGCCGAGCCCAGCCGCTCACCGGCGAGCGCGACCAGGAAGTTCTGGACGCCCGCGCCCGCCGCGACCACGAACATCTCGCGCTCGGCCGCGTCCCGGCGCGGGTCGCCGTAGTGGTGGGAGCCGTCCATGACGAGGCAGGGCACCGCCAGGTACGGCGCGTTGCGCAGGACGTCCCCGCGCCGGACCCGCTTCGCGACGGACTCCTCGGACTTGCCGTCCCGCCGCAGGTCCGCGATCCACGCGTCGCGCATCGCGTCGAGCAGCCGTACCCGCGACTCCGCCGACTCCAGGAGCACGAACCGCCACGGCGTGGTGTGGTGCGGGGCCGGCGCCGTCACGGCCGCCGCGACCGCCCGCCGTACCGCGCCCGGGTCGACCGCGTCCGCCGTGAACTCCCGTACGGTCCGCCGCAGCGTCACCGCCTCCCGTACGGCCTCCGAGGTGCCGAGCCGGAACATGTCGTCGGCGGCGCCGCGCACCAGCGCCCGCGCCCCCGGCTCCTCGTCGCCGGCCACCACGTGCGGGAGGCCGCGCACGACGGCGACCGGAAGACCGGCCGCCTTGCCCTTCACCAGGTCGCCCGCGGCGGCGAGTTCGTCGGCGGTGGCGACCACGGTCGCGCTCAGCGGATTGCCGAACGCGTCGGTCCCGCCGCGCAGATCGTCGAGGACCCGCACCCCGGCCGCGCCGATCGCCACGTCGGTGAGCCCGGCGCGCCAGGGCCGCCCGAAGGTGTCCGTGACGACGACGCCCACGTCGACGCCGAGCGCCTCGCGCAGCCCCGAACGGATGCGCCGCGCCGAGGCGTCGGGGTCCTCGGGCAGCAACAGCACCGTCCCGGAGGGGGTGTTGGACGCGTCCACCCCGGCGGCGGCCATGACGAGGCCCTGTCGGTTCTCGACGATGCGGAGGGTCCCGCGCCGCGCCACCACCCGTACCGTCTCGGCGTCGATGGCCTCCTCGCGGTCGTCGGCGGCGACCACCCGTCCCTCGGCCTTGCTCACGATCTTGGAGGTGACGAGAAGGACGTCCCCGTCGACGAGTTCGGGCGAGACGGAGGCGATCAGCTTGGCCAGGTCGTCCCCGGCCGTCACCTCGGGGAGCCCGGGCAGCGCCCAGACCCGGTACGAGGGAGCCTCCAGGGGGTCCACCGACGAGGTCACCGCAGCTCCTCGGCGAGCGCCAGGGCCTCCCGCGCCATCGCGGCCGTCGCCTCGACGTCGGTCATCATCAGCGGGACCGCCCGGCAGCGGATGCCCGCCGCCTCGACGTCCGCGACCGCGCCCGCGTCGACCGTGTCGACGAGCCAGCCGTCGACGAGCTCGGAACCGTAGTTCCGGGCGACCGCGGCCGCCGTGGACTCCACGCCGACCGCGGCCAGGACCTTGTCGGCCATCCCGCGCACGGGCGCGTCGCCGACGATGGGGGAGAGGCCCACCACGGGCACCTCGGCCGCGACGATCGCCTCACGGATCCCGGGCACCGCCAGGATCGTGCCGACGCTCACCACGGGGTTGGACGGCGGGAAGAGGATGACGTCCGCTTCGGCGATGGCCTCCAGAACGCCCGGCGCCGGCTTCGCGGCCTCCGCGCCGACCGGCACGATCGCCTTCGCGTCCACGGAGGCGCGCAGCTTCACCCAGTACTCCTGGAAGTGCACCGCGCGCTGCTCGCCGTCGACCTCGATCGCCACATGCGTCTCGACCCGGTCGTCGGACATGGGGAGGAGGCGAACGCCCGGCTGCCAGCGGGCGCACAGCGCCTCGGTGACGGCGCTCAGCGGGTAGCCCGCGCCGAGCATCTGCGTACGGACGATGTGCGTGGCGAAGTCCCGGTCGCCGAGGCCGAACCACTCGGGTCCGACGCCGTACGCCGCGAGCTCCTCCTTGACGGTGAAGGACTCGTCGCGCCTGCCCCAGCCCTGCTCCTCGTTGATGCCACCGCCGAGGGTGTACATCACCGTGTCCAGGTCGGGGCAGACCTTCAGCCCGAAGAGATGGATGTCGTCACCGGTGTTGCCGATGACCGTGATCTCCGCGTCCGGCGCGGCCTGCTTGAGGCCGCGAAGGAAACGGGCACCACCGATGCCGCCGGCCAGAACCACAATGCGCATGCACAGCAGTCTGTCAGGCGACGACGACGGCCGGGGTGACAGGGGCGGTGACCGGGGCGCACTGCGCCTGGAGCGACTCGTGCATGGGCATCTCGGTGAGGCCCGGGAAGTAGACGTGGAGGCTGACGGCCGGTTCGAGGGAGTCGTTGACGACCTCGTGGACGTACCCGGGCGCGAAGACCCGCTCGGCGCCCGGCGTGAGCGTCCGTGCGCCCCGGTCCGTGCGCTCCGTCAACTCGCCCTCCAGGACGGTCAGTACGCCGGAGGAGAGCCCGTGGTCGTGGCGCCCGCTGCCCTGGCCGGGCACCCAGGAGAGCAGCCACACCTCGTAGCCGGGGCCGGTGCGCAGCCGGTGGTACCAGCGGGTCGTGGCGTCGTATTCGACGTACGGGGCCCACTGGGCGCGGTCGTCGGCGATCGAGCGCGCGAGGCCGGCGAACTCGGCCACCGTCTCGGGGTGGGCGCGCTCGGGCTGCAGCAGGTGCGGGACTTCGAGGATGTCGCCGGCGATCTGAAGGTCGCTGTCCATGTTCATGGGTGGGGTGGTCCTCAGCAGAAACAGAAGCGGTGGGGGTCACGGAGAAGAAGTGACGCGAGTGACGCAGGGTGACGCTGGGAGAAAAGCTGGAGCTCTACGGCATCAACAGCTGGGACAGCAACAGCAACAGCGCGCCTGGACAGCGCTGCGGAACCCACGGCTGTGGGTCGCGGAGAGCGCTGCGGTCGCTGGCATGCCACCAAAGGTGGCCGGAACGGCACCCGACTGTCAACCCAATGCCCGATTTGGGGGTAATGTTTCACCTCATCCGGTTACATGGCGCGGAGAAAGGTTTGTTCAGCCGCGGACCAGGAGAGATGGCGCTTCAACCGTGCCCGTAAACATGGCGGCGCCCGCGTGATCGACCACGCTCGGTCACCACGTGGACTCCGACCGGTCCGTGATCGGACTGTGATCCGGATCGCTTCCATGGCTGGATCGCAACAAGATCCAAGTCTCGGACGTCCTCTCCCGTGAGGGCCGCGCACGGTGCACCCAGGCCGGTGGCATGTGTCTCGTTTTTTGGTGATTTGAACACTTTCCGCATAGGCTTGGTTCCGCAGAGTGAATACGAGGCCCAATAGCAGATCTCGGCTTGACTCGCGCAGAGCACGAACTTGTAATTTCACTCGTGTCGTTCGGCCGGGTTCGCAACGGCAACATCACGGGGACGCACAGAACAGACGAGGGGCGCACATGACCGAGTTGTTCCAGGAACTGCTGGTCGAGGACGCGGACGAAGAACTCGGCTGGCAGGAGCGCGCGCTGTGCGCCCAGACCGATCCCGAGTCCTTCTTTCCCGAGAAGGGCGGCTCGACCCGCGAGGCCAAGAAGGTCTGCCTCGCCTGCGAGGTCCGCTCCGAATGCCTCGAATACGCCCTGCAGAACGACGAGCGGTTCGGCATCTGGGGCGGCCTCTCCGAGCGCGAGCGACGCCGCCTGAAGAAGGCCGCCGTCTGAGCCGCGCGAAGCCTGCCGGGCCCCGCGCACGCCACACCACGACGAACGGTCCGCCCCCTGTGGTTCACCCACAGGCGGCGGACCGTTTCGCGTGTCCCGGCGCGAAACCGCCCCGTCCCCACCGTCCACGGGAAGCAGGCCCGTTCCTCCCGCTCTGTCCACAGGGCGGCGGACCGCTCCGCGTGCAGCCGTTAGTGTGGGCCTCCGTCCGAGACGCTCCCCACGCCCCCCGCGGGCGACCCCGGCCGGAGGGCCCGTAGCTCGATGTCCTCAACTCCTGAGTTTCCGCGACACGTCGTCACCGCCGTGCTCGTCACCCACGACGGCGCCCGCTGGCTGCCGGACGCCCTCGCCGGGCTGCTCGCCCAGGAACGCCCCGTGCAGAACGTGGTCGCGGCCGACACCGGCAGCGCCGACGACTCGGCGCAGCTCCTCGCCGACGCCATCGGCGCCGACCGCGTCCTGCACCTCGCGCGCCGTACCGGCTTCGGCGCCGCCGTCGAGGAGGCCGCCCGCACCGCGCCCGAGCTCGGACCCGAGGACCTCGCCTATCTGAAGCGGCCCAGCGGCTGGGACCCGGTCAGCCGGAGCTGGAACGACGAGGCCTACGACCTCCCCGAACTCCCGCACGGCGAACCGGTCCAGTGGCTCTGGCTCCTCCACGACGACTGCGCCCCCGAGCCCGGCGCCCTCGCCGAACTCCTGCGCGTCGCCGACTCCGACACGGACGCCGCCGTCATCGGCCCCAAGCTGCGCGGCTGGTACGACCGGAAGCAACTCCTGGAGACCGGCGTCTCCATCGCCCGCAGCGGCCGCCGCTGGACCGGACTCGACCGCCGCGAGCAGGACCAGGGCCAGCACGACCAGGTCCGCTCCGTCCTCTCCGTCTCCACCGCCGGCATGCTCGTCCGCCGCGACGTCTTCGAGGAGCTCGGCGGCTTCGACCGCCGCCTGCCCCTCATGCGCGACGACGTCGACCTGTGCTGGCGCGCCCACTCCGCCGGCCACCGCGTCCTCATCGCCCCCGACGCCGTCCTCCGGCACGCCGAGGCCTCCGCCCGCGAGCGCCGCACCGTCGACTGCGCCGGCCGCACCGCCGCCAACCCGCACCGCGTCGACAAGGCCGGCGCCGTCTACACCCTCCTCGCCAACACCCGCGGCGCCGCGCTCCCGTACGTCTTCGCACGCCTCGTCGTCAGCACCCTGCTCCGCACCCTCGCCTATCTCGTCGGCAAGGTCCCCGGCCAGGCCGTCGACGAGGTCATGGGCCTCCTCGCCACCCTGCTGCGCCCCGAGAAGATCCTCGCCGCCCGCAAGCGGCGCAAGAACCCCGTCGTCCCCGCCAGCGAACTCCGCCCGCTGTTCCCGCCGCCCGGCGCCACCGTCCGCGCCGCCGTCGAACAGCTCACCGCCGACTTCGGCGGCTCCGAGGCCGACTCCGGCGGCTCCCGCCGCGGCGTCGTCGAGTCGGGACCCGGCGGCGACGACGCCGACTACCTGGAGATCGAGCAGTTCGCCCGGCTCAAGAAGATCGCCCGCAAGCCGGGCCCGGTCCTCTTCGCCCTGCTGCTCGTCATCTCCCTGGTCGCCTGCCGCAACCTCTTCGCCGGCGGCTCCCTGGCCGGGGGCGCCCTGCTGCCCGCGCCCGACACCGTCTCCGAACTCTGGTCGCGGTACGCCGACTCCTGGCACGCCCTCGGCACCGGCGGCACCCAGACCGCCCCGCCCTACCTCGCCGTCCTGGCCGCGCTCTCCGCGCTGTTCCTCGGCTCCACCTCCACCGCGCTGACCCTGCTGCTCGTCTGCTCGGTCCCGCTCGCCGGCTTCACCGCGTACTTCGCCGCCCGCGGCATCGTCGAGTCCCGGCTCCTGCGCGCGTGGGGCGCCATCGCGTACGCCTTCCTGCCCGCCGCCACCGGGGCCCTCGCCACCGGCCGGCTCGGCACCGCCGTCCTCGCGATCCTGCTGCCGCTGACGGCCCGCGCCGCCGTCGCCGCCCACGGCTTCAACCGGCCCGACCGGGGCAGCTGGCGCGCCACCTGGGCGTACACCTTCCTGCTGACCTTCGCGACCGCGTTCACCCCGGTCGTCTGGCCGCTCGCCGTCCTCCTCGGCCTCGGCGTGCTCGTCGTACGCCGCTCCGACATCACCGCGTACGGGCTGCGCTTCCTGGCCGCCGTCGGCACCCCGCTCCTCGTCCTCGCGCCCTGGTCGCTGACCCTGCTCACCGACCCGGCCGCGTTCCTGCGCGAGGCCGGCCTCGACATCCGTACGGGCACGGCCACCGCGCTCGACCTGCTCGCCACCAGCCCCGGCGGCCCCGGCACCACCGGCGGCCTCCTCCTGGCCGGCCTCGTCCTCGCCGGCCTGGCCGGACTCCTGCGCGAGGAGCGACAGCTCGCGGTCCGCGCCGCCTGGGCCGCCGGCCTCGCCGGCCTCCTCTTCGCCGCCCTGTCCAACGGCGCGGGCGGCACCGGCTGGGCCGGACCCGCCACCCTCGTCTACGGCGCCGCCCTCATCGCCGCCGGCATGATCGGAGCCGAGGGCGGCCGCACCCGCGTCGCCGCCCACGGCTTCGGCTGGCGCCAGCCCGTCGCCGCCCTCATCGCCCTCGGCTGCGCCCTCGGCCCCGCCGCCGCCGCCGTCGGCTGGATGATCGGCGGCGCCGACGGCCCGCTGACCCGGCGCGACCCGGTCCAGGTCCCGGCGTTCGTCGCCGAGGAGTCCGGCACCCGCGACCAGCCCCGCACCCTCGTCCTCGGCGGCACCTCGCCCGGCGAGGTCGCCTACACCCTGGTCCGCGGCTCCGGCGCCCGCCTCGGCGACGGCGAACTCACCACGACCGCCGAGGCCGACCCGCGCCTCGACGACGTCGTCGCCCACCTCGTCGCGGGCTCCGGCGCCGACCAGACCCAGGAGCTCAGCGGCTACGCGATCCGCTACGTCCTCGTACGGGACGGGGCACCCCGCCAGATGAGCCGCGTCCTCGACTCCACCCCCGGCCTCAGCCGCCTCAGCCAGCTCGACGGCAGCGCGCTCTGGCGCGTGGACCGCGAGATCGCCCGCATCATGATCGTCCCGCCGACGGCGAAGACCGCGGAAGGCGCGACGCAGGGGACCACGAACTCCAAGACGCCGACCGCCCCCGTCGCCGTCGCCGCCGGCCCCGTCGAGGCCCACACCGACATCCCGGCCGGCCCCACCGGCCGCGTCCTGCGCATCGCCGACCGCGCCGACGAGGGCTGGACCGCCACCCTCGACGGCAAGGAGCTGACCCGCACCACCGTCGACGGCTGGGCCCAGGGCTTCGAACTCCCCGCCACGGCCGGCCGCCTCGACCTCACGTACGACCAGCCGCTCACCCACACCGCGTGGATCTGGGCCCAGGTCGGCCTCGCCGTCGTCCTGCTCGTCCTCGCCCTGCCCGGTCGCCGCCGCGAGATCGACGACGACCTGCCCGAGGAGGAGCTCGCGATCCCCGCCCAGGCCACCGAGGGCGACGGCCGCCGGGCCCGCCGTCTGCGCGCCGCCGCGGAGGCGGAGGCCGAGGGCGCCGAAGCCGCCGGGACCGTTCCCGAACCGGAGCCCGCCCCCGCCCCGATCCCCGAGCAGCAGGCGTACGAGCCCCAGGAATGGAACGGCGGCTACGACCCGGCCTACGCCCAGGCCCAGGCCCAGGCCCAGGAGCAGCCCCAGCCCCAGGCGTACGCCGACCAGGGAGACCAGGGCTACTACCAGGAGTACGCGGCCGACCCGTACCAGCAGCAGCCGTACGCGTACCCCCAGCAGGGCTACGACCAGCAGCCGCAGCAGTACGACCAGCAGCAGCCGTACGCCGAACAGGGCTACGACCAGCAGCAGTACGACCCGCAGCAGCAGCAGTACGACCAGCAGGGTTACGAACAGCAGCAGTACGACCCGTACACCTACGGCTACGGGCACCCCCAGGGCCACGAGACCGAGCAGCGTCCCGACGGGAGCAGCAACCAGTGAAGCGCACGACCCTCTCCCTGATCGCGGGCGCCACGGCGCTCGCCGCCGTCACCGGCTTCGCGTCCCTGACCGCCCCCGGCGGCGCCGCCGCCCCCGAGGCCAAGGCACCCACCCGGCTGCCGGTCGAGCGCGCCGGCCTGGCCTGCCCGGTGCCCAGCACGTCCGAGGTGGCCGAGACCCTCTACACCTCGTACACCCCGGTCAGCAGCGGTACGGGCACGGCGAAGGGCGGCTCCGGCACGGCCGGGAAGCCCACCACCCCCCTCGCCCAGCTGCGCCCCGCCGCGAGCACGACGGCCTCCGGCGGCACCGCCAAGGGCGGCAAGAAGCCCAACGCCCCCAAGGCCCCGGCCACCGTCACCGCCCCCGGCAAGCCCGTCACCGCCGAGGCGAACGGCGCCACCGCCCCCGCCCTCACCGGTTCGGCCACCGGCACCCTCGCCCCCGGCTGGACCGTTCAGCAGACCACCGTCGTCCCGGCGGGCGGCGCACGAGGCCTCCTCGGCCTCACCTGCGGCGCCCCCGACACCGACTTCTGGTTCCCGGCGGCCTCCACCGCCAAGGAACGCCAGGACTACGTCCACCTCACCAACCCGGACGACACGGCCGCCGTCGCCGACATCGAGCTGTACGGCCCCGAGGGCGTCCTCAAGTCCCAGTTCACCGAGGGCATCCCCGTCCCCGCCCACTCCACCGTCCCGGTCCTGCTCTCCACCCTCACGGGCGCGGCCGCACAGCAGTCCGTCACCGTCCACGTCACCACCCGCAGCGGACGCGTCGGCGCGGCCATCGGCTCCGCCGACGACAAGCTCGGCAGCGACTGGCTCGCGGCCTCGGCCGACCCGGCGAGCACCGCCGTGCTCCCCGGCATCCCGGCCGACGCCACCTCCGTACGTCTGGTGGCCTTCGTCCCGGGCGAGGAGGACGCCGACCTGAAGATCCAGCTGGTCTCCAAGGACGGCACGATCGTCCCGGTGAGCGCCGGCTCCCTCCACGTGAAGTCGGGGATGACGGCCTCCGCCGAACTCCCGGACCTGACCCGCGGCCAGGTGGGCTCGCTGCTGCTCACCCCGAGCGACCCGAAGAAGCCCACCCCGGTCGTGGCCGCCCTCCGGGTGGTCCGCGGCAAGGGCGACGACACCGAGATCGCCTTCGTACCGGCGACGGCGGCGATCGCCGCCCGCGCGACGGTCGCCGACAACCGCGCCAAGGGCACGACCCTCGCCCTGACCGTTCCCCCCGGCGCCGCCGCCCAGGTCAAGGTCACGGCCTCGGCTGGTTCCGGCGGCGGGACGCCCGTGTCGAAGACGGTCACGGTCAAGGGGGGCACGACGACCGCCCTCACCGACCTGGTCCCCGAGGGCCTCAAGGGTTCCTACGCGCTGACCGTGGAACCGGTCTCGGGCGGCAAGGTGTACGCGGCCCGGACGCTCGCGGTGCCGCTGGACGGCACCCCGATGTTCACGATCCAGACCTTCACCGACGACCGGGGCACGGTCGAGGTCCCGTCGGCCCACCAGGACCTGGGAGTCCTGGACTAGGAGCGCGGCGGCACGGGTGGGGGACCGGCCCGCCCGGACGAAGGAAGCAATCCTCACGAAGGAATCGATCCCCCACACGAGGGATTCGGTCCTCCGGGGAGTCAGTCCTGCCCGTACCGGGGATCGACCGACTCGGGCGACAGCCCCAGCAGCTCCGCGACCTGCTCCACGACCACCTCGTGGACCAGGAGCGCCCGCTCGTCCCGGTTCTTCGAACGGATCTCGACGGGCCGCCGGTAGACGATCACCCGGGCCGGTTCGTTCTTCTCGGCGGGCGCCGAACCACCCAGCGGCACCGTCTCGCCCGACACCGGCGGCGGCACCTCCATCACCATGAACTCGACGTCGGCGAGCTGCGGCCAGCGCCGCTCCAGGCGCTCCACCGAGTCGAGGACGAGATCGCGGAAGGTGTCGGCCCGGCTCGTGGAGAGGGGTACCTGCGGCGGGGCGACCGGTCCGCGCATCCCGCGGCCGTGCCGGTCGCGGCGGCGCACCCGAGGCTCCGCCGGAGGCTCCGTGGAGTTCTGCGGGGGGCTCGGCGGCACAGGACTGTCCATCACTGACGCAGCGTAACCCTCATCGGTGTCCGCGCACCGTGGCGCATCCTCGCCACCTTCCCGGGTGACCCGGCCCCGCCACCACGCCCCATGTCGAAACCTGAACATTCCGGCCAACCACCCGCCCGATTCCGGGGCCCCTCGCGATCGGCCATCCGGCCGTGGATGACCGGATCCGTACCCCGGACTGTCCGGATCGACTCCCGGCGCCACCCCCTTGTGCCCCCTCCCCCGCAGGTCAGACCGGCCGCCACTCGAAGGGGGGTGGCGGAGGTCACAGCACGACACGGTGGAGTGACCTGAGGGAGAGTCGTCGCGGCCCGCTCAAGAGTGCGGTACCGTCCAACGTCGTGAGCCCTGTACGTCGCTGTTCGCGCACTGCGTGCGGCCGCCCTGCCGTCGCGACACTGACGTACGTCTATGCCGACTCGACTGCGGTCCTCGGCCCGCTCGCCACCTACGCCGAGCCCCACTGCTACGACCTGTGCGCCCAGCACAGCGAGCGCCTGACCGCCCCACGGGGGTGGGAGGTCGTGCGGCTGACCGACGGTTCCGCCCCGCCCCGCCCCAGTGGCGACGACCTCGAAGCCCTGGCCAACGCGGTTCGGGAGGCGGCCCGCCCCCAGGAACGCGCGGCCGAGGCCGGCGGCAAGGGCGGCGGAGGCCGCGGCGGCGACCCCATGGAGGTCGGACGCCGTGGGCACCTGAGAGTGTTGCGCTCCCCCGACAACTGAGCGCAACCGGCCACCATCCGCGTACCCCCTCCCCGCTCCGGGTAGTTTTGGCGTCCTACACGCGCCGCACACGCGTGCCGAGAACTCAGGAGGGTGGATCCGTGACTGCCGATCTGTCGCAGATCGTGAAGGCGTACGACGTCCGCGGAGTGGTACCCGACCAGTGGGACGAGACGCTCGCCGAACTCTTCGGCGCCGCCTTCGTACGAGTGACGGACGCCGACGCGATCGTCGTCGGCCATGACATGCGTCCCTCGTCACCCGGTCTCTCGGACGCCTTCGCGCGCGGCGCGGCCCGCCTCGGCGCCGACGTCACCCTGATCGGGCTCTGCTCCACCGACCAGCTGTACTTCGCTTCCGGCAGCTTCGATCTGCCCGGCGCGATGTTCACCGCCTCGCACAACCCGGCCCAGTACAACGGCATCAAGATGTGCCGCGCGGGCGCGGCCCCGGTGGGCCAGGACACCGGCCTGGCCGAGATCCGCGAACTCGCGGAACGCTGGTCGGAGACCGGCGCGCCGGAGGCCGCCCCGACCCCGGGCACGATCACGCACCGGGACACCCTCACGGACTACGCGACCTACCTGAAGTCGCTGGTGGACCTGAGGACGATCCGCCCCCTCAAGGTCGTCGTGGACGCGGGCAACGGCATGGGCGGCCACACGGTCCCCACCGTCTTCGCGGGCCTGCCGCTGGACACCGTCCCGATGTACTTCGAGCTGGACGGCACGTTCCCGAACCACGAGGCCAACCCGCTCGACCCGAAGAACATCGTCGACCTCCAGGCCCGCGTCCTGGCCGAAGGCGCCGACCTGGGCCTGGCCTTCGACGGGGACGCCGACCGCTGCTTCGTCGTCGACGAGCGCGGCGAGCCCGTCTCGCCCTCCGCGATCACCGCCCTCGTCGCCGCGCGCGAGCTCGCGAAGACCCCCGGCGGAACGATCATCCACAACCTGATCACCTCGTGGTCGGTGCCGGAGGTCGTCCGCGAGAACGGCGGCGAGCCGGTCCGTACACGCGTCGGCCACTCCTTCATCAAGGAGGAGATGGCGAAGACCGGCGCGATCTTCGGCGGCGAGCACTCGGCGCACTACTACTTCAAGGACTTCTGGAACGCGGACACCGGCATGCTGGCCGCGCTCCACGTCCTGGCGGCCCTGGGCGGCCAGGACGGCCCCCTGTCCGGCCTGGTCGCGGCCTACGACCGCTACGCCTCCTCGGGTGAGATCAACTCGACGGTCGCGGACCAGGCGGCGAGCGCGGCCAAGGTCAGGGCGACGTACGAGGGCGAGGGCGTCACCCTCGACGACCTCGACGGCCTCACGGTCACGGCCGCCGACTGGTGGTTCAACCTCCGCGCCTCCAACACGGAGCCGCTGCTGCGCCTCAACGTCGAGGCCCGCGACGAGGCGACCATGACCAAGATCCGCGACGAGGTCCTGGCCCTGGTCCGAGCGACCGCCTGACCCGTCGACCGCAGACCGCCGGGGAACGGGGCACCCCCCGTCCCCCGGCGGTAGGCTGACCTGGCCCGAAACCGCTTGTTCGAAGGGACACCCCATGCCGCTCGAAGCCGGCCTCCTGGAGATCCTGGCCTGCCCCGCGTGCCACGCTCCACTGAACGACCGCACGGCGGACGAGACCCCCGAACTCATCTGCACGAGCCCCGACTGCGGCCTCGCCTACCCGGTCCGCGACAACATCCCGGTCCTCCTGACAGACGAAGCCCGCCGCCCGTAACCCGGGCCGGAGGCAGCGGCCACCGAAAGGCGACAGCCCGCCCGAGCAACGTCACCACGACGAAAGCAGGACAGGGTCACACCAAGGCCCGATCCCGGCCCACGCAGGCCCCGGCCCCAACCCACCGGGCACCCCAACGCCCCACCGGGCAACCTCCCCCGGGAGGGTCGGGCAGCGGCCTTCGTCCGCGGAGGGTGGGGCAGCGGCCTTGGTCTCCGGAGGGTGGGGCAGCAGCTTCGTCCGCGGAGGGTGGGGCGGCGGGCGGTCCTAGTTTCCGGAGGTGGGGCGGCAGCCTTCGTCCGCGGAGGTCGGGCAGCGGTCCTAGTCCCCGGAGGGCTGGCCGGCAGCCTTCCTCACCCGGACTGGGCCGCCGGGCAGCAGCCTTCCTCTCCGGGGAGAGCCGGCCGGCGGTCTCCTCCCCCAGGGAGGGTCGGCCGGCGACCTTCACTCTCCCCCGGAGGGTCCGCCGCCAACGGCGAGCACCCCCCACGGGAAGCCCGCACCTCTGCCCTCCCAGTTGCACGGGTGGTGCGGGTGGGAAGCGAAAAGCCCGGCCGAAGGCCGGGCACCCCCAGGCCACCGCACCCGCACCACCGCGAGCCCGCACCACAGGTCCCGCACCAAGAGGCCCCGCACCACCGCGAGCCCGCACCAAGAGGTCCCGCACCCAAGAGGCCCCGCACCCCAAAACACCCGCACCATAGAAGGTGCCCCCACCAACAGGCACCGCCCCCCAAGCCCCCCCGCAAGGGGACCCGCGACGACGACGCGACCGGAGGCACCCGCCCCATGCTCGACGAGACCCTCCTCGACGCCCCGGACGACCTCGCCCTGGCCGACCGCCGCGGCCTCCTCCGCGGCGCCGCCGAAGCCGGCGCCCGGGTGAGGACGGCAGCCCGCCACGCCGCCGAGGCCGGCATCGCGGACCTCCACCCCGAGGGCCGCCCCCGCGCGGTCCTGGTCGCGGGCCCGGGCACCGCCGCCGCGGCCGTCGCCGACCTGATCGGCGCCCTGGCAGGAGCCTCCGCCCCCGTCGTACGCCTCCAGCCGACCGGCGTCGCCCCCGCCGCCGGCGCCCTGCGCTGGGCGCTGCCCGGTTGGGCGGGCTCCGTGGACCTCCTCCTGCTGCCGACGACGGACGGCTCCGAACCGGGCCTGGCGCTCCTCGCCGAGCAGGCGTACCGCCGCGGCATCACCGTCGTCGCCGTCGCCCCGAAGGCCTCCCCGCTGGCCGAGACCGTCAGCGGCTCCCGCGGCCTGTTCGTGCCGATGGCCATCGCCCCGAACGAGGCCCCGAACGAGTACGCCGAGAACATCGCGGCGAGCCCCGGCACCCTCTGGGCCCTGTTCACCCCGCTGCTCATGCTGCTCGACCGGGTCGGTCTCCTGGAGGCGTCGCAGGAGGCCCTGGAGAAGGTCGCCGACCGCCTGGACCGTACGGCCGAGCGCTGCGGCCCGGCCATCGCCACGTACAGCAACCCGGCGAAGACGCTCGCCGCCGAGCTCGCGGACTCGCTTCCGCTGATCTGGACGGAGGGCGCCGCGGCGGGCCCGGCGGGCCGTCGTTTCGCCGCGGTCCTCGCCGAGCTCGCGGGGCTGCCGGCCCTGGCCGCCGAACTCCCGGAGGCGCTGCCGGCCCACGGCGTCCTGCTTGCGGGCGACTACGCGGCGGGTGCCGACCCCGACGACTTCTTCCGGGACCGGGTCGACGAGCCGCAGGCGCTCCGCGCCCGGGTCGTCCTGCTGAGGGACCGCCCGGCGGACGGCCTGACCGCCGCACACGCGGCCCGCGAACTGGCGCTGAGTCACGAGACGGCCGTCAGCGAGCTGGAGCCGGAGGAGGGTGATGACCTGGAGACCCTGGCGGAACTGCTCGCGGTGACCGACTTCGCCGCGGTCTACCTCTCCCTGACCACTCCGGGCCGTACGGCGGTCTGACGCGGCGAAGGCACCCGCCCGGGACCGCCCTACACCCGCAATCCCGCCCACGACCTCGCCCACCATCCGGCCCGTCACCCCGCCCACGACCTCGCCCACCATCCGGCCCGTCACCCCGCCCACCACCCCGTCCACCACCCGGTAACCCACCCGTCACCCGCCCCCTGTCATCTGTCTTCCGACACCCCTCACCATCCGTCACGACCTTGAGGAGCTGGCAGGCACCATGGACCGCCTCGTCAACACCGTTCGCCCCTACGCCTGGGGATCCACGACGGCCATCCCGGAGCTGCTCGGCATCGCCCCGACCGGCGAGCCCCAGGCCGAGATGTGGATGGGCGCCCACCCCGGCGCGCCCTCCCGCACCGAGCGCGGCTCGCTGAACGAGCTGATCGACGCCGATCCCGTACGCGAGCTGGGGGAGCGTTCCGCGGCGAAGTTCGGACCGCGTCTGCCGTTCCTGCTGAAGGTGCTCGCCGCCGGCGCCCCGCTCTCCCTCCAGGCCCACCCCGACCTGGCCGAGGCGCAGGAGGGGTACGCGGCCGAGGAGGCCGCCGGCATCCCGATCGACGCCCCGCACCGCACGTACAAGGACGCCAACCACAAGCCCGAGATGATCTGCGCGCTCACCCCCTTCGAGGGGCTGTGCGGTTTCCGCGCCCCCGCCGAGGCCGCCGACGTCATCGCCGGGCTCGGTGTCGACTCGCTGAAGCCGTACGTCGACCTGCTGTACGCCCACCCCGAAGAGGCCGCGCTCCGCGAGGTCATGACGGCGCTGCTGACCGCCGACCCGGAGGAGATGGCGCACACCGTCGCGGAGGCGGCCGCGGCCGCCGATCGCCTCGGCGGTGCCCACGCCCCGTACGCGACTCTCGCCCACCACTTCCCGGGCGACCCCGGCGTCATCGCCGCGATGCTCCTCAACCCGGTCCGGCTCCAGCCCGGCGAGGCCCTCTACCTGGGCGCGGGCGTCCCGCACGCCTACCTCGGCGGCCTCGGCGTCGAGATCATGGCCAACTCCGACAACGTGCTGCGCTGCGGACTCACCCCCAAGCACGTCGACGTCCCCGAACTCCTGCGCGTGGTCCGCTTCGAGCCGGCCGACCCGGCCGTCCTGCGCCCCGAGGCCTCCCCGACGGGGGAGGAGGTCTACGACACCCCGATCGACGAGTTCCGTCTGTCCCGTTTCGTACGGCCGGAGGGCGCCGCCCCGACCGACCTGACCAGCCCCACCCCGCAGATCCTGCTCGCGGTCGCGGGCCGCCCGAAGGCGGGCGAAGTCACCCTCGCCCCCGGCGAATCCGTCTTCGTGCCCGCGGGCGAGAGCACCGCACTCTCCGGTACGGGGACGGTCTTCCGCGCCACCGTCGTGGCCTGATGCGACAATGACCGGCCGAACCGCGGCGACAGTGCCGGTGCATCGACGAAGGGACCACGTACACCCATGAGTGCGTCAGGCGGAACCAAGGCGATCGTGGCGGCACTCGCCGCCAACCTCGCGATCGCCGTAGCCAAGTTCGTGGCGTTCCTCTTCAGTGGTTCGTCGTCGATGCTCGCGGAGAGCGTCCACTCGCTCGCCGACTCCGGCAACCAGGGCCTGCTGCTCCTCGGCGGCAAGAAGGCCCAGCGCGAGGCGACGCCGCAGCACCCCTTCGGCTACGGCCGCGAGCGCTACATCTACGCGTTCCTCGTCTCCATCGTGCTCTTCTCCGTCGGTGGCATGTTCGCCATCTACGAGGGCTACGAGAAGATCAAGCACCCGCACCCGATCGAGGCCTGGTACTGGCCGGTCGGCGTGCTCGTCTTCGCGATCATCGCCGAGTCCTTCTCCTTCCGCACCGCCATCAAGGAGTCGAACCTGATCCGCGGCGGCCTCACCTGGACGCAGTTCGTCCGCCGCGCCAAGGCCCCCGAACTCCCCGTCGTCCTCCTGGAGGACCTCGGCGCGCTCGTCGGCCTCTTCCTCGCGCTCGGCGGCGTCGGCCTCGCCCTGCTGACCGACGACGGCGTCTGGGACGGCATCGGCACCCTCTGCATCGGCATCCTGCTCATCGTCATCGCGATCGTCCTCGCCGCCGAGACCAAGTCGCTGCTGCTCGGCGAGTCCGCCGGCACCGACGAGGTCAAGAAGATCGAGGCCGCGGTCGTCGACGGCGAGACCGTCACCCGCCTCATCCACATGCGTACGCTCCACCTCGGTCCGGAGGAGCTCCTCGTCGCCGCCAAGATCGCCGTCCAGCACGACGACTCGGCCGCCGACGTCGCGAACGCGATCAACGCCGCCGAGGACCGCATCCGCGCCGCCGTCCCGATCGCCCGGGTCATCTACCTGGAGCCCGACGTCTACAGCGAGACGGCAGCGTCGGCCGGCACGAATCCGGCCAAGACCCCGGGCGGCAGCGACCACTGACCCCGCCCCACAAGACCCCCGGAACCCCACGGTTCCGGGGGTTTCGCGCATCTGTACGGGTCGTCGGCGGCGCCCCGCGGCCCGATGCGGACTGTGGCCCGCCGCGCTGTCCGGTGTAGATTCGTGACCAGCCAGACGTCGCTGCTGATGGCGGTCGGGCGGTCCTCGCGGACCGGCCGAGGGAGAGAGGGCCTCCGACGACGGCATCGTGGAAAACCCCGGGCATTCCTGTGCCCAGGGAGCCTCCGTGGTGCCCGGCGCCCCAACCGACCCTCGCACTCGAACACACGAGGAGCAGCCCAGTCATGACGACTGCCGCCCACCAGGACTTCAAGGTCGCCGACCTCTCCCTGGCCGTCTTCGGCCGCAAGGAGATCACCCTCGCCGAGCACGAGATGCCCGGCCTGATGTCGATCCGCCGCGAGTACGCCGAGCAGCAGCCGCTCGCCGGCGCCCGCGTCACCGGCTCCCTGCACATGACCGTGCAGACCGCTGTCCTCATCGAGACCCTCGTGGCCCTCGGCGCCGAGGTCCGCTGGGCCTCCTGCAACATCTTCTCCACCCAGGACCACGCCGCCGCGGCCATCGCCGTCGGCCCGAACGGCACCCCGGAGAACCCGCAGGGTGTTCCGGTCTTCGCCTGGAAGGGCGAGACCCTGGAGGAGTACTGGTGGTGCACCGAGCAGGCCCTCACCTGGCCGAACACGCCCACCGGCGGCCCGAACATGATCCTCGACGACGGTGGTGACGCCACCCTCCTCGTCCACAAGGGCGTCGAGTTCGAGAAGGCCGGCTCCGCGCCGGACCCGGCCACCGCGGACAGCGAGGAGTACGGCCACATCCTCCGTCTCCTCAACCGCACCCTCGGCGAGAACCCGCAGAAGTGGACCCAGCTGGCGTCCGAGATCCGCGGCGTGACCGAGGAGACCACCACCGGCGTCCACCGCCTGTACGAGATGCAGCAGGCCGGCGACCTCCTCTTCCCGGCGATCAACGTGAACGACGCCGTGACGAAGTCGAAGTTCGACAACAAGTACGGCTGCCGCCACTCCCTCATCGACGGCATCAACCGCGCCACCGACGTCCTCATCGGCGGCAAGACCGCGGTCGTCTTCGGCTACGGCGACGTCGGCAAGGGCTGCGCCGAGTCCCTCCGCGGCCAGGGCGCCCGCGTCATCGTCACCGAGATCGACCCGATCTGCGCGCTCCAGGCGGCGATGGACGGCTACCAGGTCGCGACCCTGGACGACGTCGTCGAGACGGCCGACATCTTCATCACCACGACCGGCAACAAGGACATCATCATGGCCACGGACATGGCCAAGATGAAGCACCAGGCCATCGTCGGCAACATCGGCCACTTCGACAACGAGATCGACATGGCCGGTCTCGCCAAGATCGAGGGCATCGTCAAGGACGAGGTCAAGCCGCAGGTCCACACCTGGAAGTTCCCCGACGGCAAGGTCCTCATCGTCCTGTCCGAGGGCCGCCTGCTCAACCTGGGCAACGCGACCGGCCACCCCTCCTTCGTCATGTCGAACTCGTTCGCGGACCAGACCCTGGCCCAGATCGAGCTCTTCACGAAGCCGCAGGAGTACCCGACCGACGTCTACGTCCTGCCGAAGCACCTGGACGAGAAGGTCGCCCGCCTCCACCTGGCCGCGCTCGGCGTCAAGCTGACGACCCTCCGCCCCGAGCAGGCCGCGTACATCGGCGTCGACGTCGAGGGCCCGTTCAAGCCGGACCACTACCGCTACTGATGCCCCGACCGGCGGCGCCCGCGCGCTGACGCGACGCCGTCCCGGACACCCGTAGAGGATTCAGGCAGGCCCCCCGCACCCCCGTGCCGGGGGGCCTGCCCCGTCTCGCCCCCGCTACCGCTCCCGGAAGCCCCCCTCCCGAGGACCCGCCTCATGCCCCGCGGCCGCTATTCGCTCCATGACCCGCACGACCACACCCCCCTCGGTGAAGAGCACTTCCACTGCGCACCCGGCCCCTCCGGCTGGCGCTACGTCTCGCAGATCACCACCCCCTCCGGCGACCACCGAGGCTCTGTCGACCTGGCCGTCGACGAACTCGGCCGCCCCATCCGCCTCGAACTCCACGCCGCCGGCTGGCAGATCCGCGGCGCGGCCATCGACGGTGTCACCTGGGTCCGCACGGACCCCACCGGAACCCACGCCACCGAAGGCAATGTGCGCGCCCACGCCTTCACCGGCACCTCCCCGGCGTTCCTCGTCGCGCTCACGCGACTCCTGCGTCTCACCCCCGATTCCCCCGAGACCCGTGTCCGGCTCGTCGCCTTCACGGACCCGGTGCTCGCCCCCCTCACGGTCGACCAGTCCTGGGCCCTGCTGAAAAGTGAAGCGCACGCCACTGACAACGGCCCCCTGATGGTGGACGAGTACCAGGTCAGCGCCCTGGACACGGGCGAACGGCACACCGTCCACATCGCCGGAGACGTGGTCCTCGCGGCCCCCGGCATCGAACTCGAAGCCCTGGAAACCCCGCCGTCGGTCTTCCCCTGACGATCAGGCGGGCGGAGCGAACCCGGTAGCGGGCGGCCGCGTCTCCCCGCCCCCGGCCGCAGGCGGCGCAACGGGAGAAGCAACCGCCGGCGGAACGACAACCGCCGCCGCTGACGGCGGAACGACGAACGGCGCCGGCGCGGACATCCCCCCGGCTCCGCCGGCGGCGCCCGCCCGCACGGAAGAACCGAACGCCCTCCGGGCGTCCCGCGCCTGCCGCTCGGCCACCACCCCCGCCAGAAACGCGTCGGCCGGCACCCCCGGCGGCGGAGGCGTCCCCGTCCGCGTCACCAGCTCGTCGGCGAGCCGCTCCGCGAGCCGCCGCCCCACGGCCGGGTCCAGGTCACGCGCCCGCGTGAGGTACTGCCGTATCTCCAGCCACAGCGCCTCGGGCACCGCCGAGAGATCGAGCCCGGAGAACCGCCCCACCAGCCACGGCGGCGGCGGGGGCACGGCCAGAACCCGCGCCGCGGGTATCCGCTCCCGCACCACCAGCGTCCCCGCGAAGACGTCCCCGACCCGCCGCCCCCGCTCCGACACCAGCGACGCGGTACAGGCGACGACCCCGAAGGTCATCAGGATCTCCACGACCCCCATCGCCCCCCGCACGAGCGCGTGCCGGAACCGAATCGGCCCGCCGTCGTCCCGCACCACACGCAGCCCACAGGCCATCTTCCCCAGCGACCGCCCGTGCGACAGCGTCTCCACCGCGATGGGCGCCCCCACCAGGATCAGCAGGAAGGAGGCGATGGACACCGCCATCACCGCCGCCTCGTCGAGCGAGGCGGTCGCGACCGCCAGCCCGATCGAGATCAGCAGATACGCGGCCACCACCACCGTCAGGTCGATGAGCACCGCCAGCGCACGACTCGGCAGCCGCGCGGGCTGCAACCCCAGTACGACGGCATCCCCGGTCACCAAGCCACTCACGGCACCCACCCTTCTCCGCCCTTCCCGACCCCTCCGAACGCCAGTCTGCCAAGCTGACCCGCAGCGCGCCGCAGCAGTACGGACCCGTCCGCAGCAGATGCCTGGAGCAGCAGCCGATCATGGACCTCGACGTCTACGTCACCGCCCACCGCGCCGAGTGGGAACGCCTCGACCACCTCCTGCGCCGGGGCGGCAAGCTCACCGGCGCCGAGGCCGACGAACTCGTGTCCCTGTACCAGCGCACGGCCACCCATCTCTCGATCGTGCAGTCGAGCGCCCCGGACCCGATGCTCACGGCCCGGCTCACCCAGCTCGTGGCCCGCGCCCGCGCCGCCGTCACCGGCACCCGCCGCTCCTCCTGGCGCGACGCGGCCCGCTTCCTCACCGCGGGATTCCCGGCGGCCGTCTACCGCTCCCGCCACTGGTGGATCCCCACCGCCGTCCTCTCCACCCTGCTCGCCGTCCTCATCGGCTGGTGGATCGGTACGCACCCGGAGGTCCAGGCCTCGATCGGCGCTCCCACGGACCTTCGCGAGATGACCCGCCCCGGCGGCCAGTACGAGACGTACTACTCCAGCCACCCGGCGGCCTCCTTCGCCGCCCAGGTCTGGACGAACAACGCCAAGGCCGCCGCCATGTGCCTGGTCCTGGGCGCGTTCCTGGGCATCCCGGTGCTCTGGATCCTCTTCATGAACATGCTGAACGTGGGCGTCGGCATCGGCCTGATGGCCTCGGCCGGCCGCCTCGACGTCTTCCTGGGCCTGATCCTTCCCCACGGCCTGCTCGAACTGACCGCCGTCTTCGTGGCCGCCGGCACGGGCCTCCGCCTCGGCTGGACCGTCATCGACCCGGGCCCGACCACCCGCCGCGCCGCCCTCGCGGAACGCGGCCGGGCCGCCGTCGGCATGGCGATCGGCCTGGCCCTGGTCCTCTTCGTGTCGGGCCTGATCGAAGGCTTCGTCACCCCCTCCGGCCTGCCCACCTGGGCCCGCATCACCATCGGCATCGCCGCTGAGCTGGCCTTCCTCGTCTACGTCTACGTCCTCGGCGGCCGCGCCTCCCGAGCCGGCCACCAGGGTGACCTCGAAGAGCCCGACCGCAGCGCGGAGCTCCCGACCGCTGCCTGATGTGCGTACGACCCCGCTGACCTGCTAGTGTCCTCCGGTGCCCACAAAAGCCATTGACATGGCGGACGTGGGGAGGTAGATTCAAACGGTTGCCTGGAACTGGACAGTTCGGCAGCAATCAAGTAGAGTCTCACTCACTCCGGTCGGGAATTCGATTCCACGGAGTCACCCCGATTCTTATTCGAATCACGAAAGCCACCGATTAGGTCGGCCCAAATGATTCTGGTAAAGTCGGAAACGCCGAAAGGCCCCCGGAGTGAAAACAAAAGGGACCGGAAAGCACCGAGGAAATCGGATCGGAAAGATCTGATAGAGTCGGAAACGCAAGAACGAAGGGAAGCCCGGAGGAAAGCCCGAGAGGGTGAGTACAAAGGAAGCGTCCGTTCCTTGAGAACTCAACAGCGTGCCAAAAATCAACGCCAGATTAGTTGATACCCCGTCCATCTTCGGATGGCGAGGTTCCTTTGAAAGTCCTGCCGGCCCTTGTGGCGGGTAGGCAACATACACAGCGAGGACGCTGTGGACAGTCGGCCTTATTCCGGCCTGACTGTCCCGCTCAACGCGAGTGTCACCCGATTACGGGTAAACATTCACGGAGAGTTTGATCCTGGCTCAGGACGAACGCTGGCGGCGTGCTTAACACATGCAAGTCGAACGATGAAGCCCTTCGGGGTGGATTAGTGGCGAACGGGTGAGTAACACGTGGGCAATCTGCCCTTCACTCTGGGACAAGCCCTGGAAACGGGGTCTAATACCGGATAACACCGGCTTCCGCATGGGAGCTGGTTGAAAGCTCCGGCGGTGAAGGATGAGCCCGCGGCCTATCAGCTTGTTGGTGGGGTAATGGCCTACCAAGGCGACGACGGGTAGCCGGCCTGAGAGGGCGACCGGCCACACTGGGACTGAGACACGGCCCAGACTCCTACGGGAGGCAGCAGTGGGGAATATTGCACAATGGGCGAAAGCCTGATGCAGCGACGCCGCGTGAGGGATGACGGCCTTCGGGTTGTAAACCTCTTTCAGCAGGGAAGAAGCGAAAGTGACGGTACCTGCAGAAGAAGCGCCGGCTAACTACGTGCCAGCAGCCGCGGTAATACGTAGGGCGCAAGCGTTGTCCGGAATTATTGGGCGTAAAGAGCTCGTAGGCGGCTTGTCACGTCGGGTGTGAAAGCCCGGGGCTTAACCCCGGGTCTGCATCCGATACGGGCAGGCTAGAGTGTGGTAGGGGAGATCGGAATTCCTGGTGTAGCGGTGAAATGCGCAGATATCAGGAGGAACACCGGTGGCGAAGGCGGATCTCTGGGCCATTACTGACGCTGAGGAGCGAAAGCGTGGGGAGCGAACAGGATTAGATACCCTGGTAGTCCACGCCGTAAACGTTGGGAACTAGGTGTTGGCGACATTCCACGTCGTCGGTGCCGCAGCTAACGCATTAAGTTCCCCGCCTGGGGAGTACGGCCGCAAGGCTAAAACTCAAAGGAATTGACGGGGGCCCGCACAAGCAGCGGAGCATGTGGCTTAATTCGACGCAACGCGAAGAACCTTACCAAGGCTTGACATATACCGGAAAGCATTAGAGATAGTGCCCCCCTTGTGGTCGGTATACAGGTGGTGCATGGCTGTCGTCAGCTCGTGTCGTGAGATGTTGGGTTAAGTCCCGCAACGAGCGCAACCCTTGTCCTGTGTTGCCAGCATGCCCTTCGGGGTGATGGGGACTCACAGGAGACCGCCGGGGTCAACTCGGAGGAAGGTGGGGACGACGTCAAGTCATCATGCCCCTTATGTCTTGGGCTGCACACGTGCTACAATGGCCGGTACAAAGAGCTGCGATGCCGCGAGGCGGAGCGAATCTCAAAAAGCCGGTCTCAGTTCGGATTGGGGTCTGCAACTCGACCCCATGAAGTCGGAGTTGCTAGTAATCGCAGATCAGCATTGCTGCGGTGAATACGTTCCCGGGCCTTGTACACACCGCCCGTCACGTCACGAAAGTCGGTAACACCCGAAGCCGGTGGCCCAACCCCTTGTGGGAGGGAGCTGTCGAAGGTGGGACTGGCGATTGGGACGAAGTCGTAACAAGGTAGCCGTACCGGAAGGTGCGGCTGGATCACCTCCTTTCTAAGGAGCACAGTACCGATTGCAGGCAAATGTTCTGCACGGTCAGCTCATGGGTGGAACGTTGATTAGTTGGCACAGTCTCTCTCCGAGAAATCGTTAGTACTGCTTCGGCGTGGAAAACGGGCTTCGAGGAACGGACTGTGCTTGGCACGTTGTTGGGTATCTGAGGGTACGGCCGTAAGGTTTGTATCTTCGCGATGCCGGCCCCAGTGAACTCGCTGCTTATGTGGCGGGGTGATGGGTGGCTGGTCGTTGCTTGAGAACTACACAGTGGACGCGAGCATCTGTGGCCAAGTTTTTAAGGGCGCACGGTGGATGCCTTGGCACCAGGAACCGATGAAGGACGTGGGAGGCCACGATAGTCCCCGGGGAGCCGTCAACCAGGCTTTGATCCGGGGGTTTCCGAATGGGGAAACCCGGCAGTCGTCATGGGCTGTCACCCATGCCTGAACACATAGGGCATGTGGAGGGAACGAGGGGAAGTGAAACATCTCAGTACCCTCAGGAAGAGAAAACAACCGTGATTCCGGGAGTAGTGGCGAGCGAAACCGGATGAGGCCAAACCGTATGCGTGTGATACCCGGCAGGGGTTGCGCATGCGGGGTTGTGGGATCTCTCTTTCACAGTCTGCCGGCTGTGAGACGAGTCAGAAACCGTTGATGTAGGCGAAGGACATGCGAAAGGTCCGGCGTAGAGGGTAAGACCCCCGTAGCTGAAACATTAACGGCTCGTTTGAGAGACACCCAAGTAGCACGGGGCCCGAGAAATCCCGTGTGAATCTGGCGGGACCACCCGCTAAGCCTAAATATTCCCTGGTGACCGATAGCGGATAGTACCGTGAGGGAATGGTGAAAAGTACCGCGGGAGCGGAGTGAAATAGTACCTGAAACCGTGTGCCTACAAGCCGTGGGAGCGTCGGATACAGCTTGCTGTATCTCGTGACTGCGTGCCTTTTGAAGAATGAGCCTGCGAGTTTGCGGTGCGTTGCGAGGTTAACCCGTGTGGGGAAGCCGTAGCGAAAGCGAGTCCGAATAGGGCGATTCAGTAGCGCGCTCAAGACCCGAAGCGGAGTGATCTAGCCATGGGCAGGTTGAAGCGGAGGTAAGACTTCGTGGAGGACCGAACCCACCAGGGTTGAAAACCTGGGGGATGACCTGTGGTTAGGGGTGAAAGGCCAATCAAACTCCGTGATAGCTGGTTCTCCCCGAAATGCATTTAGGTGCAGCGTCGTGTGTTTCTTGCCGGAGGTAGAGCACTGGATAGGCGATGGGCCCTACCGGGTTACTGACCTTAGCCAAACTCCGAATGCCGGTAAGTGAGAGCACGGCAGTGAGACTGTGGGGGATAAGCTCCATGGTCGAGAGGGAAACAGCCCAGAGCATCGACTAAGGCCCCTAAGCGTACGCTAAGTGGGAAAGGATGTGGAGTCGCAGAGACAACCAGGAGGTTGGCTTAGAAGCAGCCACCCTTGAAAGAGTGCGTAATAGCTCACTGGTCAAGTGATTCCGCGCCGACAATGTAGCGGGGCTCAAGCGTACCGCCGAAGTCGTGTCATTGCAGCATGAGGGCCAACGCCCGCTGTGATGGGTAGGGGAGCGTCGTGTGCCGGGTGAAGCAGCCGCGGAAGCGAGTTGTGGACGGTTCACGAGTGAGAATGCAGGCATGAGTAGCGATACACACGTGAGAAACGTGTGCGCCGATTGACTAAGGGTTCCTGGGTCAAGCTGATCTGCCCAGGGTAAGTCGGGACCTAAGGCGAGGCCGACAGGCGTAGTCGATGGACAACCGGTTGATATTCCGGTACCCGCTTTGAAACGCCCAATATCGAGCCCATTAATGCTAAGGCCGTGAAGCCGTTCCGGACCCTTCGGGGAAAGGAAAGTGGTGGAGCCGCTGACCCAAGGTGGTAGTAGGTAAGCGATGGGGTGACGCAGGAAGGTAGTCCAACCCGGGCGGTGGTAGTCCCGGGGTAAGGGTGTAGGGCGTTGTCCAGGTAAATCCGGACAGCACATAGCCTGAGACCTGATGCCGAGCCGATTGTGGTGAAGTGGATGATCCTATGCTGTCGAGAAAAGCCTCTAGCGAGTTTCATGGCGGCCCGTACCCTAAACCGACTCAGGTGGTCAGGTAGAGAATACCGAGGCGTTCGGGTGAACTATGGTTAAGGAACTCGGCAAAATGCCCCCGTAACTTCGGGAGAAGGGGGGCCACGTCTGGTGATCGGATTTACTCCGTGAGCTGGGGGTGGCCGCAGAGACCAGCGAGAAGCGACTGTTTACTAAAAACACAGGTCCGTGCGAAGCCGTAAGGCGATGTATACGGACTGACGCCTGCCCGGTGCTGGAACGTTAAGGGGACCGGTTAGCTCTGTTTCGACAGGGCGAAGCTGAGAACTTAAGCGCCAGTAAACGGCGGTGGTAACTATAACCATCCTAAGGTAGCGAAATTCCTTGTCGGGTAAGTTCCGACCTGCACGAATGGCGTAACGACTTCTCGACTGTCTCAACCATAGGCCCGGTGAAATTGCACTACGAGTAAAGATGCTCGTTTCGCGCAGCAGGACGGAAAGACCCCGGGACCTTTACTACAGTTTGATATTGGTGTTCGGTTCGGCTTGTGTAGGATAGGTGGGAGACTTTGAAGCCGTGACGCCAGTCATGGTGGAGTCGCCGTTGAAATACCACTCTGGTCGTGCTGGATGTCTAACCTCGGTCCGTGATCCGGATCAGGGACAGTGTCTGATGGGTAGTTTAACTGGGGCGGTTGCCTCCCAAAGGGTAACGGAGGCGCCCAAAGGTTCCCTCAGCCTGGTTGGCAATCAGGTGTTGAGTGTAAGTGCACAAGGGAGCTTGACTGTGAGACCGACGGGTCGAGCAGGGACGAAAGTCGGGACTAGTGATCCGGCGGTGGCTTGTGGAAGCGCCGTCGCTCAACGGATAAAAGGTACCCCGGGGATAACAGGCTGATCTTCCCCAAGAGTCCATATCGACGGGATGGTTTGGCACCTCGATGTCGGCTCGTCGCATCCTGGGGCTGGAGTCGGTCCCAAGGGTTGGGCTGTTCGCCCATTAAAGCGGTACGCGAGCTGGGTTTAGAACGTCGTGAGACAGTTCGGTCCCTATCCGCTGCGCGCGTAGGAATATTGAGAAGGGCTGTCCCTAGTACGAGAGGACCGGGACGGACGAACCTCTGGTGTGCCAGTTGTCCTGCCAAGGGCATGGCTGGTTGGCTACGTTCGGGAGGGATAACCGCTGAAAGCATCTAAGCGGGAAGCCTGCTTCGAGATGAGTATTCCCACCTCCTTGAGAGGGTAAGGCTCCCAGTAGACGACTGGGTTGATAGGCCGGATGTGGAAGCCCAGTAATGGGTGGAGCTGACCGGTACTAATAGGCCGAGGGCTTGTCCTCAGTTGCTCGCGTCCACTGTGTTAGTTCTGAAGTAACGAACCGTGCCGATATCCGGTTGGTTAACTTCATAGAGTTTCGGTGGTCATAGCGTTAGGGAAACGCCCGGTTACATTCCGAACCCGGAAGCTAAGCCTTTCAGCGCCGATGGTACTGCAGGGGGGACCCTGTGGGAGAGTAGGACGCCGCCGAACAATCATTGTGGGAAAGCCCCGCACCTTATGGTGCGGGGCTTTTCTGCGTTCAGCTACTTTCAGCCAAAGATTGATGCGTGCATGACATTTCATGCCTGTTGTGACACGCTCCGTGGCGCACTCCGAACCCGGGCGGCTCCGCTGAGCGGCTTGGGTTCCCCCACCCACAAGCTGTGGCAAGGAGAGCGACATGAAGTACACCCCCACCCTGACTGGCTTGGCCGCGCTGGTGATGGCGGTCGGCATCGGTGTTCCTACGTCGGCCTACGCGAGCGGCACCGCTGCCGGCGCGGAGGTCGACGGCGTGATCGTCGTTTCTGGGAACACCTGTAGTTGGACCGGTGCCGACGCCAGTGCGGCTCCGCCGAGCGCGCTCACCGTCGACCGGTCCACGATCAACAAGCCGGGCGGGAACCTGACCTGCGGCGGGGGCATCACCGCCTCGCTCAACAACAACCCGGCGTTCACCTTTGACGACGCCGCCGGCACGGCGACGACGGACGCCATCGACCTCACCGGGAAGCAGTCGTTCGTCTCCTGCCGCTACAAGGTGACGAACATCGTCTGGAACCGGGACGGGGCCACCAGGAAGTACGTGAACACCCCCTTCACCGCCACCAAGGTCTCGGGCTCGTTCCTGTGCCCGGGGTCCTTCAGTGCCGCGGCCGGGGAGGCCTCCGTCGTGTTTCGTTGAGTCGGGGCGCCACGCGTGATCGATGGCCGGTGCGGTGCTGTTCGCCGTGTCGGCCATCGGCGCTTGGGGCGCTACAGTCGGCCGGTTGCTTTGAGGGCGAGGTACGCGTCGGCCAGCGCGGGGGCGAGCGTGTCGGGGGTGGCGTCGACGACGGTCACGCCGTGGCGGTGGAGCTGCTCTGCGGTGCGGGAGCGCTGGGATTGGGTCTGAGTGGCTGCCGCGGCCTCGTAGACGCCCTCGATCGTGCCGCGGGTCGCGGCCATGCGAGCGATGTGGGGGTCGGAGACCGAGGCGATCAGGACCGTGTGGCGCTGGGTGAGCTGCGGCAGGACCGGGAGGAGACCCTCCTCGATCGGAGCGGCGTCGAGGCTGGTCAGAAGGACGATCAGGGAACGGCGGGGCGCGCGGGCGAGGGCCGTCGCGGCCAAGCCGCGGGCGTCGGTCTCCACCAGCTCGGGTTCGAGTGGGGCGAGGGCGCTGACCACGGCGGGAAGGACGTCGCCGGCGGAGCGGCCCTGGACCTGGGCGCGAAGGCGCCGGTCGTAGGCGAGGAGGTCCACGCGGTCACCGGCGCGGGAGGCGAGCGCGGTGAGGAGCAGCGCGGCGTCCATGGAGGCGTCCAGGCGGGGGACGTCTCCGACGCGGCCGGCCGAGGTCCGTCCGGTGTCCAGGACGATGAGGATGTGGCGGTCGCGTTCGGGGCGCCAGGTGCGGACGGCGACCGTGGTCTGGCGGGCGGTGGCACGCCAGTCGATCGAGCGGGTGTCGTCGCCGGGGACGTACTCGCGGAGGCTGTCGAACTCCGTTCCCTCACCGCGGGTCAGCACGCTGGTGCGGCCGTCGAGTTCACGGAGTCGGGCCAGGCGGGAGGGCAGGTGCTTGCGGCTGGTGAACGGAGGCAGGACCCGGATGGTCCAGGGGGCCTCGTGGTTGCCCTGGCGGGCCGCGAGGCCGAGGGGGCCGTACGAGCGGACGGTGATCCGCTCGGCGCGGCGGTCGCCGCGGCGGGTCGGGTGCAGGCTGGTGGTCAGGCGGCGGCGCTCGCCGGCGGGCACGGTCAGGCGCCGGCGCGAGGAAGCGTGTTCGGTGCCGGGGAGCCAGCTGCTGGGCGGCCAGGCGTCGCGGAGCTGGGCGCGGAGGCGGCGGCGGGACGGGTTGGTGACCGTGAGCTGGACGCCTGCCGCGTCACCGAGTCGAACGGATGTATCACCACTTCGGGTGAATTGGAGCGTTCGTACTGGCGCGGCCAAGGCGTAGTCGCACAGAATTGCGAGGGAGAGGGGCATGTTCACCGCGAGCATCCCCGTCCAGCTGGGGGCGAGGATGCCGACGGGGAGCGATCCGAGGGCGGCGATCAGCGCGGTTCGTCCGGTGAGGGCCATGGGGCGCCGTTCTCAGCGGGGTACGGGGACGTGGGCGAGGATCGAGTTGATGACGGAGTCGGGGGTGACTCCCTCCATCTCGGCCTCGGGCCGCAGGTGGATGCGATGACGCAGGGTGGGGAGAGCGAGGGCCTTCACATCGTCCGGGGTGACGTAGTCCCGGCCGGTGAGCCAGGCCCAGGCGCGGGCGGTGGAGAGCAGGGCGGTGGCGCCTCGGGGGGAGACCCCGAGCGTGAGTGAGGGGGATTCACGCGTGGCACGACAGATATCGACGACATAGCCGGCGATCTCGGCGGAGACCGAGACCTTCGCGACGGCGGCCCGGGCGGCTTCGAGTTCGGCGGGGCCCGCTACGGGGCGGACTCCGGCGGCCTTCAGATCGCGGGGGTCGAAGCCCTCGGCATGACGGGTGAGGACCTGGATCTCGTCCGTGCGGGAGGGCAGAGGGACCGTCAGCTTCAGCAGGAACCGGTCCAGTTGGGCCTCAGGGAGAGGGTAGGTGCCCTCGTACTCGACGGGGTTCTGGGTCGCGGCGACAAGGAACGGCTCGGGCAGGGCGCGCGGGGTGCCGTCGACCGTGACCTGGTGCTCCTCCATCGCCTCCAAGAGGGAGGACTGGGTCTTCGGGGGCGTGCGGTTGATCTCGTCGGCCAGCAGGAGATTGGTGAAGACCGGGCCGGGCTGGAAGGAGAACTCGGAGGTCCGAGTGTCGTAGACCAGGGAGCCGGTGACATCACTCGGCATCAGGTCGGGGGTGAACTGGACGCGCTTGGTGTCGAGTTCGAGTGTGGCGGCGAGCGCGCGGACCAGCAGGGTCTTCGCGACGCCGGGGACACCTTCGAGGAGGACGTGCCCCCGGCAGAGCAGGGCGACGACGAGACCGGTGACGGCGGGGTCCTGGCCGACCACGGCCTTCGCGATCTCGGTGCGCAGGGCCTCCAGGGAGGCGCGGGCGCTGTCCGAGTTCGTAGCGGTCTCGGGGGTCGGGGCGCTCATGAGGTGCGTACCTCTCTTTCGAGGGCGTCGAGTTGGTCCGCCAGGCGGATGAGAGTGGCGTCGTCGGCGGGAGTCGGGCCGAAGAGGAGGTTCTTGGGGTCCGCGGTGGTCTCGGGGAGACGGGCGGAGAGTGCGGGGAGGAGGCGATCGGAGGAGTGGGCGTCCTGGACGGGGACGCCCAACAGCGGGGCGATCCGGGTGCGGGTCGCGGTGCGCAGCACCGAGGCGGCGCGGTCGCGGGCGTTCGCCTTGCGGTAGAGGCGGGCGCGGCCCTCGGTGGCCTCGGAGGCGCGAAGGGCGACGGGGAGGCGCTCGGTGACCAGGGGGCCGAGGCGGCGGCCGCGCCAGATGGCGGCGAGCAGGGCCGCGATCGCGAGCTGGAGCGTGCCCCAGAGCCAGCCGGAGGGGACGAGGGCGAGGAAGTCGCCCGTCGTGTCGTCGGCGGAGGCGTCGGCGGAGGCATCGGTCAGGGAGGGGAGGTACCAGACGAGATGGGGCCGGGAGCCGAGGAGTTGCAGGGCGAGCGAGGCGTTGCCCTGCTGGTCGAGACGGTTGTTGTAGAGGATGTCGGGCGAGCCGAGGAGCACCGTGTCGGTGCTGTTCGGGCCGGGGAGCCGGAGCAGGGACGGCAGGCCGTCGGAGGGGTAGCAGGAGTCCGCGGAGGTGCCCGGGGCGGTGGCGTAGCGCTCGCCGCCGAGGTCGACGCTGCCGGCGCGGGTGGCGGCCGCCAGGGTGCAGGAGGGGGCGCGGTTCTCCACGGGGGCGCTGGTGGCGCCGGTGATCCCCGGGGCCAGGGTGGGGAGGGAGGACTGACCGGCGCCGAGGAGGACCGTGCGGCCGACGGAGTCGGTCATGGTCCGGCGGAGCGTGGACTGCTGGGTCTCCGTCAACAGGTCGGGTGTGGTGACCAGGAGGGTCGAGTCGAGGTCGGTCGCGGCCGTGGCCTCGTCGAGGGTGGTGGCGAGGTTGAGCGTGACACCGCGGGCCTTGAGGAGTTCGGCGACGGCCCGGCTGCCGGTCGGGTCGGCGGAGCGGGGGTCGAGGGCGCCGTGTGCCTCGGTGGACCGGACCGTCGCGAGGACGAGGCCTCCGATGAGGACCAGGGCGAGGACGAGAGCAGCGCCGCGGGTTCGGGTCCAGACCTGACGGGCGGAGGGGGCGGTCGACGTGGTGCTGGTGGCCGGGCGGCTCATGCGCGCGTCCCCGTGGAGGCGGTGTCGAGGGTGGGACGGGTGCGCTCCAGGGCGGTGTCCAGTTCCTCGATGCGGCGGTACGCGGGCTCGTCGGCGGTGCGGCCGCCGTATGTGACGTCGTCGAAGACGCGGACGGCGAGGCGCAGGTCGTCGGCGTGGGAGGGCAGGGAGCGGCTTGCCTCGGCGGCGGCCTCGTCCGCGGTGCGGCCGGGGCGGGGGTCGAGCAGGGCGCGTTCTTCGAGGGAGCGGACGATGGCCCGGGTGCGTTCCTGGACGGCCTGGTTCCAGCGGCCGGCCGAGGCGTGCCGGGCGGCGGCCGCGCGGTGTTCGCGGGCGGTTCGGGGGCCTTCCGCGAAGAGGGAGTCGCCGGTGGTGCCGGGGGTCCGGCGGGGGGTGCCGAGGCGCCACCAGAGGGCGGCGACCACGGCGATCACGAGCAGGACGACCACGACGAGGCCGATCACGCCTCCGGGGGTGGCACCGGACGCGGCGCCGAAGAGGTCGCCGAGCCACTCCCAGAAGCGGTTGAGTCCGCGCTGGAGCAGGTTCGGGTCGTTCTCGTGGTACATCGGCTCGGACAGCTCCCGTTCCGCCGCCTCGCGGGCGGGGACGCGGGAGATGTCCACCGGGATGTCGCCGTCGGCGCGGAGCCGCGCCGAAGCCGTGGTCGTTCCCCCCGTGACCGTCACGGCATCAGCCCCCGACGGTCTGGTCGCCCGGTGTGGGGCCGTAACCGGGGAGACCCGCGGCCCGTGCCAGTTCGAGGTCCAGGGCTTCACGGCGGATGCGCTGGTCCACGTACAGGAGGACCGTGACGCCGGCCGAGATCGGGTAGGTGATCGCGCTGGTGATCACGCCGCCGATGCCCGTGATGATGAGGAACGGCCAGCCGAAGGTGGTGGACGACCCGGAGAGCATGCCGGAGAAGCCGTCGCCGTCGACCGCGATGCCGATGATGGTGAACGGGATCGCGATGATCATGGCGAAGATGAAGATCAGCAGCTGGGTGAGGAGGGTGATGCCGAAGATCCGCCACCACGAGCCCTGCACCAGCTTCGCCGAGCGCTTCAGCGAGGGGATCACGCCCCCGCGCTCCAGCATCAGGGCGGGGGAGGCGAGGCTGAAGCGGATCATCAGCCAGATGGCCGCCGCCACGGCACCGAGTCCGCCGAGGAGGGTCAGGGCCACGCCTGCCGGGCCGCCGATCAGGAGACCGGGGAGCAGGCCGACCATGACGATGCCGGCGCTCAGCGCCGCGAGCAGCAGGGTCAGGCCGATCAGCTGGAGGAGCCTGGGCCGGGCCTCCTGCCAGGCGGCGCCCAGCGAGACCGGGCGGCCGAGGACGGCGCGGCTGATGACGACGGTCAGCAGGGCCGCGCTGACCAGGGACGCCATCAGGGTCACGAGCAAGGCCGGTCCCAGGCCGACAAGGGACGCCTGGGCCGCTTCGAGGGACTGCTCGAGCGCCTCGGCGGGGGTGGCGTCCGGGCTCGCCGCGGGAACGTCGGGGACGAGATACCGCTGGGCCAGGATGTCGGCGATCTGGGAGATCACCGCGACCGTGACGGTGATCGCCAGGACGGTGCGCCAGTAGGTGCGGAGGGTCTTCACCGCGCCGTCGAGGATCTCGCCCATGCCCAGCGGGCGCAGCGGGATCACACCGGGCTTCGCGGCCGGCGGCCTGCCCCAGTGGACGTTCGGGGGAGGAGCACCCCAGCCCGGGCTCTGGCCGGGTGCCGGGGGCGGAGTCTGGCCGGTCGGCGGGGACCACTGGCCGGCGGGCGGCTGGTCCTTGGACCACTGAGGGGCGGAGCCGTTCGCGTCGGCCGGAGCGGCGGGCCGGGGGACCCCGGAGCCGTCCTGGTCGTCGGAGGGGGCGGATCCGGGCGAGGTCCAGCCCGGAGTGTCGTTCACGGTCGTCCACCTCGGAGGAATGGTCGCGGTGCCGGATCGGCGAACCGGCTCGGTCACGGCGGCCGACACCTGGCACGGCGGCGGGCCGGGTGCCATCGTGCCACGCGGGGCCCGCCCGTGGGCGGGAGCAGCCTTGTCCTTCGTACCTTTGTCCGGACCTTCGGTGTGCGAGCGGCGGAGGGGACCGTGCGGATAACCGATCATCACGGTCGAATCAGTCCCCACCACCCGCTCCGCCCCCGAAGCCGACGCTGCCGTCCTGACCGCTGTCCGTGGTGTGGGCGGGGCCGTCGTCGAGGGCCCTGCCCATGCGGAGCAGCGTGCGCCCCAGGCTGTCGGGGACGGTGCGGGTGCTGAGCAGTCCGGACCGGACGGGGCCCGGGTCGAGCGCTGCGGGGCCCTCACCTGCGTACGCGGGGAGGCTTCCCGCAGATGCCGCGGTCACCCGGTCGGCGCCGCCCCGACCGGGTGGTCCGTCGTCGCCGGCCGCGGACAAGGCCGAGGGAGACGAGTCGGCGGGCGAGTTCGTCCACCTCGGGGGAGCGCCTGAGGGCCTCGGGTGTGTGGTGGTACGTCGTTGCCCTACCGCCTCCCCTCCGCGGACGCGCCGTTGCGCGCATGGGTTCGCGGCGGGGGAGCTCTGGCTCGGGTATCTGCCGTGCTCAGAGGTTTTTCCGAGCTTTGACGGCCGTTGGGGGGAGCGGGATGGGGCGGGATCGCGCGGTCGCGTGCGATGCATGGGCTGGGCAGGGCGGCACGCGGTACGGTTCGGGGCGGCCACGGGGGTGACAGCCATGACTGACATCGACACCCACGGACACGGACGGTCATCAGTACCGATCCAGGACGTCACCGCAGGTCAGTGAGGTATCTCACCAGCCGCCTTGAGACTGATACGGAAATGGGATGATGTCGATATGAAGGGACGCGTTCTTGTCGTCGACGACGACACCGCACTGGCCGAGATGCTCGGCATCGTGCTGCGGGGAGAAGGGTTCGAGCCGTCGTTCGTCGCGGACGGTGACAAGGCGCTTGCCGCATTCCGGGAGGCCAAGCCTGACCTGGTGCTGCTCGACCTGATGCTCCCCGGAAGGGACGGCATCGAGGTGTGCCGCCTGATCAGGGCCGAGTCGGGTGTGCCGATCGTCATGCTCACGGCCAAGAGCGACACGGTCGACGTGGTCGTGGGTCTGGAGTCCGGGGCCGACGACTACATCGTCAAGCCGTTCAAGCCGAAGGAGCTCGTGGCCCGTATCCGGGCACGCCTGCGGCGGTCCGAGGAGCCGGCTCCCGAGCAGCTCACCATCGGTGACCTGGTCATCGACGTGGCGGGGCACTCCGTGAAGCGGGACGGGCAGTCCATCGCCCTGACCCCGCTGGAGTTCGACCTGCTCGTCGCGCTGGCGCGCAAGCCGTGGCAGGTGTTCACCCGCGAGGTGCTCCTGGAGCAGGTCTGGGGCTACCGGCACGCGGCCGACACCCGGCTGGTGAACGTGCACGTCCAGCGGCTGCGCTCGAAGGTCGAGAAGGACCCGGAGCGCCCGGAGATCGTGGTGACCGTCCGTGGTGTCGGGTACAAGGCGGGACCGAGCTGACATGAGTAGAGGCAGTACTGCTCCGAAGCCCGGGGACCCGGGAGACCGTACGGGGCGGGCTGCCGGACCGGGGCGGGGGGGCTCGCGTTCCGGCCGCCCGCCGCGCGGTGGAAGGCTGTTCAGGGACGGGGCGCCGGGTGGACCGGTCCTCCGGCTCTTCGCGCGCTGGGTGCGCCGACCGCTGCTGCCCGCCGTGCGGCTGTGGCGGCGGAACATCCAGCTGCGCATCGTCGCGGGCACCCTGCTGATGTCCCTGGGAGTGGTGCTGCTGCTCGGCCTGGTCGTGATCGGCCAGGTCCGCAACGGACTGCTCGACGCCAAGGAGAGGGCCGCCCAGAGCCAGGCCGCCGGCGGGTTCTCGGCTGCCCAGGACCGGGCGGCGACGACCCCTTCGGCACCCGGCCAGCAGGACGGCGGGCGCGCGGGTGCCTCCGTGAACTGGCGCTCCACGCTCGTCGAGCAGCTCGCCAGCGGTGGCCAGAGCGCCTTCAACGTGGTCGCGCTCTCCCTCGACACGGGTGAGGCCGCGAGCCGCGGCGCCCGGGCCTCCGGCGAGGTCGACCCGACCACCAGCATCCCCGCCGAACTACGGCACTCGGTGGCCCAGGGCACGGACACCGTCCAGAAGTTCACCCGCATCCACTACACCAACGGCAAGGCGTCCGAGGCCGGTCTGGTGATCGGCAAGCGGCTCAACGACGCCGAGGGCACCCAGTACGAGCTGTACTACCTCTTCCCGCTGACCCAGGAGGAGGACTCCCTCACCCTGGTCAAGGGCACCCTCGCGACCGCCGGGCTGTTCGTCGTGGTGCTGCTCGGCGCCATTGCCTGGCTCATGGTGCGCCAGGTCGTCACGCCCGTACGGATGGCCGCAGGGATCGCCGAACGGCTCTCGGCCGGCCGCCTCCAGGAACGGATGAAGGTCACCGGCGAGGACGACATCGCCCGGCTCGGCGAGGCCTTCAACAAGATGGCCCAGAACCTCCAGCTCAAGATCCAGCAGCTGGAGGAGCTGTCGCGGATGCAGCGACGGTTCGTCTCGGACGTCTCGCACGAACTGCGCACCCCGCTCACCACGGTCCGGATGGCCGCCGACGTGATCCACGAGGCGCGGGTCGACTTCGACCCGATCACCGCCCGTTCCGCCGAGCTCCTCGGCGACCAGCTCGACCGTTTCGAGTCGCTGCTCTCCGATCTCCTGGAGATCAGCCGCTTCGACGCGGGAGCTGCGGCCCTGGAGGCCGAGCCGATAGACCTGCGGCAGGTCGTGCGCCGGGTCATCGGCGGCGCCGAACCCCTCGCCGAACGCAAGGGCACCCGGATCGTGGTGGTCGGTGACAAGCAGCCCGTGGTGGCCGAGGCGGACGCCCGCCGGGTCGAGCGGGTCCTGCGCAACCTCGTCGTCAACGCCGTCGAACACGGCGAGGGCAAGGATGTGGTGGTGAAGCTGGCCGCCGCCGGTGGAGCCGTCGCCGTCGCCGTGCGCGACTACGGCGTCGGACTCAAGCCGGGCGAGGCGACCCGGGTCTTCAACCGCTTCTGGCGCGCCGACCCCGCCCGTGCGCGCACCACCGGCGGCACCGGCCTCGGCCTGTCGATCGCGGTGGAGGACGCGCGGCTGCACGGCGGCTGGCTCCAGGCCTGGGGCGAGCCCGGCGGAGGTTCGCAGTTCCGGCTCACCCTGCCGCGTACCGCGGACGAGCCGCTGCGGGGCTCCCCGATACCCCTGGAGCCCGAGGACTCACGGCGCAACCGCGAGCAGGCGGCCGCCGGGCGCGCCCAGGACAGCGCCCGCCTCACCGCGGTGCCGGTGCAGCCCGCCGGCGACCGGCCCCAGCTCCCCGTACCGCCGAGGCTGCCCGCGCCGACGCGGGCGACCGTCGACCCGACCGCCCTGCCCGGCAGCGGCTCCCGGGTCGTGGCGCGCGCGGCGACGGAGAACGACGGCGGCGGGACGGGTCCGGCGACGGCAGACGCACACGGGAACGCGGAGTGGGAGGACGGGACACGTGGGCGCTGACTCCCGAAAGGGGCACGCGGGGCGGGGCTTCCGAATGAGGCACGGAGTGTGGGGCTTCCGAGTGGGGCACCCGGATCAGGGACTCCACCCGGGGCAGGGACGGAGTGTGCGCGCGGTGATGATCGCCGCGTGCGGCGGTCTCCTGGTGACCGGGTGCGCGACGATGCCCGACAACGGGGACGTCCAGCCCGTCAAGGGCGCCAACCAGGGAGACTCGCAGGTGCGGGTCTACGCCGTCGCACCCCGGGAGACCGCGGACCCGGACGAGATCGTCGACGGCTTCCTCGAAGCGATGACCAGTGACGACCCCGGCTTCGCCACCGCCCGCAAGTACCTGACGAAGCACGCCGCGCAGACCTGGAAGCCCGAGCAGAGCATCACCGTGCTCACCACCGCGCCCGACCGCGACCAGGCCGACCGCAACGCCGACCCCGACAACCAGGGCCGCGCCTATCCGCTGTCCGGGCGCAAGATCGCGACCGTGGACGACCGTCACGCGTACCAGCCGATCAGCCCCGCCAAGTACCTGCAGTCGATCCACGTCGTGCAGCAGCCCACCGCCAACGGCAAGGGCAGGGAGTGGCGCATCGACAGCCTGCCGCCCGGCCTGGTGCTCGGCGAGGCCGACTTCCTGCGCAACTACCGGTCGGTCAACAAGTACTACTTCGCCTCCGGAGAGGACTGGGTCGTCGCCGACCCGGTCTACATCCGGCAGCGCCAGGACCCCGTCACCCGGATGGACCCGGTGACGCAGACGGTCAGGGCGCTCCTCGAAGGCCCCACGGACTGGCTGAAGCCGGCCGTCGACTCCAGCTTCCCCTCCGGTACGGAGCTGAAGAAGGGCGTCACCACGCTCACGACCGACGACCAGTCCACGCTCAAGGTGCCGCTCAACGCCAAGGCGGACCTGGTGGGCGGCGAGCCGTGCCGCCGGATGGCGGCGCAACTGCTGTTCACGCTGGGCGACCTGACCTCCGTACGCGTCGAGCAGGTGGAGCTCCAGGGGTCGAAGGGCCCGCTGTGCAGGCTCGGCAAGGGGCAGGCGGCCGAGTTCGCCGCGGTCCGGAACACGGACCGGGACGAGAACCCGTACTTCGTCGACGAGCACCACAAGCTGATGATGCTGGATGTCGGGGGCAAGGAGGCGAACGCGCCCACCGAGGTGCCCGGCCCGCTCGGCAAGGGCACCACGCGGCTCCAGTCGGTCGCCGTCGACCGGGGCGAGACCCGCGCCGCCGGGGTCGGGGAGGGCGGCCGCGAGCTGTACGTCTCCTCCATCACCACCGAGCAGGAAGCGGCGTCGGCGATCCTGCGCAGCAAGGCCGCCAAGCCCACCGAGCGGCTGTCCGCGCCCAGCTGGGACGGCCGGGGCGACCTGTGGATCGCCGACCGCGACCCCGCCGCGCCCCAGTTGTGGATGGTGCCCGACGGCACCGGTGACCCCGTCAAGGTGCGGACACCGTGGCCGGCGGACGACGTCAGGATCGAGTCGCTGCGGGTCTCCGCCGACGGGGTCCGGATCGCCCTCGTGGTCACCCGGGGCGGGGACACGACCCTGCAGATCGGCCGGATCCAGCGGCAGACGTCGGGCGACGAACCGGTCGTCTCCGTGGACGACCTCCAGCCCGCCGCGCCCCGGATGGAGTCGGTCACGGCCGTCTCCTGGGCAGGGCCGAGCCGGCTGGTCGTCGTCGGCAAGGAGGCGGGCGGCGTCCAGCAGATCCGCTACCTCCAGACGGACGGTTCGACCTCGGCGAGTTCGGTGCTCCCCGGTCTGAACGGGGTCACCTCGGTGGCCGCGCCGCACGACGACTCCGTGCCGGTGGTCGCCGACTCGGGCAACGACGGCATCGTGCGGCTCGCGCCGGGCACGAACTGGCAGCCGGTGGTCAAGACCGGGACCTCGCCCGTCTATCCGGGTTAGCGGACTCCCACCACCCGTCGGGGGCCGCCCCCGCCACCCCCGCCGCGTGACCTCCGCGGTGGGCGGGGCGGGGCGCACCTGACGTACTCCGGGGGCACCCGCGGGTTTTCCACAGGGGTGGCCGGGGTGCTCGGGAAGGCGCACAGTGGAGCCATGCGGGGGTGGTGGCGCGAGATCGCCGGGCTGGTGCTGCCGGTCGCCTGCGGAGGCTGCGGCAGGCCGAGCACGGAGCTGTGCCCGTCGTGCGAGGACGCTCTGAACGGGGCGGGGGAGGGGCCGCGCAGGGTGCGGCCGTCGCCCGAGCCGGCCGGGCTGCCCGTCGTCCATGCAGTCGCGCCGTACGCCGATGCCGTACGTGAACTCCTCATCGCCCACAAGGAACGCGGGGCGCTCCCTCTCGCCCGACCCCTGGGCGGCGCGCTTGCCGCCGCTGTGGAGACCGCTGCCGGGGTCACCGAGGGCCCCGGGGCGCGACCGCTGCTCCTTGTACCGGTGCCGTCCTCGCGGCGCTCCGTGCGGGCGCGTGGCCACGATCCGACGCGCCGGATCGCACTGGCCGCGGCTGCCCGGCTGCGGAGCGCGGGACGGTCGGCGCGGGTCGTGCCCGTGCTGCGGCAGCGGCGGTACGTGGCGGACCAGGCGGGGCTCGGAGCGCGCGGACGGCTCGCCAACCTCGCCGGCGCGCTGGAGGTCGTGCCCGGCGGCGGGCGGCTTCTCGGGGCGGGAAGGGTGGTGCTCGTCGACGATCTGATGACCACGGGAGCCTCGCTGGCGGAGGCGGCGCGCGCCCTCGGAGCCGTACACCTTCCGTTCATTCCTGGAATACCGCACGGGTTACCGGCAGGTTTACCGGACGGTTCGGCGCAGCACGGATTCGAACAGCGGGCAGCGGCTGTGATCGCATCCTCTCCCGCCTCGTTCGAAATAAACCGGAACTCGCCAGGAACTTGGATCGTTGCAGGTGGTGAGAGGTGAAAGCACTCGAACGGAGCTATGTCGCGGTAGCGGGTGCCGACACCCGTCCGAAGGGGCTATGTTCGGTTGTGAGGAATGGTGAAAGCCATCGCCTCACCGAATACATGGTTGCGCCTACAGGACAGGAGTTCAGGGCGAATTAACCTCTTGTCGATGGGGTGGGGATCTTGTCGACTGGGGAGGAGGAGGTGAAAGTCGCCAAGTCCGAGCTCCGGTAACCACCGGAGTCTGGTGCAAAGGGAGATGCCCGGCGGCCGAGAGAGCCGACCAGGGCGATCCGGGAACGGAGTTCTGCGTGGACATCGTCGTCAAGGGCCGCAAGACCGAGGTGCCCGAGCGGTTCCGCAAGCACGTGGCCGAGAAGCTGAAGCTGGAGAAGATCCAGAAGCTCGACGGCAAGGTGATCAGCCTCGACGTCGAGGTGTCCAAGGAACACAACCCGCGGCAGGCCGACAGGTCGGACCGCGTGGAGATCACCCTCCACTCCCGAGGCCCGGTGATCCGGGCGGAAGCCGCTGCGGCCGACCCGTACGCGGCGCTCGACCTCGCCAGTGACAAGCTCGAGGCACGGCTGCGCAAGCAGCACGACAAGCGGTACACCCGCCGTGGAAACGGCAGGCTTTCGGCGGCGGAGGTCGGGGACGTGGTGCCCGGCGCCGCCCAGCTCAACGGAGACGGCCAGCTCGTCGCCGACGAGTCCGACAAGGTGCCCACCACGATGATGGGCTCGATCGAAGTCCAGGGCGAAGGCCCGCTGGTGGTCCGCGAGAAGACCCACCGGGCCGCACCGATGACGCTCGACCAGGCTCTCTACGAGATGGAGCTGGTCGGACACGACTTCTACCTCTTCGTCGACTCCGACACGAAGCAGCCGAGTGTCGTCTACCGCCGGCACGCGTACGACTACGGCGTCATCCACGTGGAGAGCGACCCGCTCGCCGAGGGTGGCGGCGCCGGCGGTGCGCTCGGCGGCTGACCGCCGCTTCGCGCCCCCCACACCCCAATTGCCTCTCACGGTGCCCCTGGAGCGCTCTTCGCGCCCCCAGGGGCACCCCCGTGCGCCTGCGGATCACCCCGTTGCCGCCGGAGCATGAAAGCATGGCGTGCACGCCAACCGGTGCTCCCTGAGTAGCGGTTGGAGGACCGGAAACGAATTCAGGCCACGGCCTTCAGGGGGAGGAACGATGGCGGACAGCTTCGGACCGGTGCTCAGCGGGCGCGAGCACGGTGGCGCGGTCCCGGAGGGATCGGATTCGGACAGCAGCGCATTCCGCAAGGAGCCGATCCGGGTCCTCGTCGTGGACGACCATGCCCTCTTCCGTCGCGGACTCGAGATCGTCCTCGCGCAGGAGGAGGACATCCAGGTCGTCGGGGAGGCCGGGGACGGGGCGGAGGCCGTCGACAAGGCGGCCGATCTGCTGCCGGACATCGTCCTGATGGACGTACGGATGCCCCGGCGCGGCGGCATCGAGGCGTGCACCTCCATCAAGGAGGTGGCCCCCAGCGCGAAGATCATCATGCTGACGATCAGCGACGAGGAGGCCGACCTCTACGACGCGATCAAGGCGGGGGCCACCGGCTACCTCCTCAAGGAGATCTCCACCGACGAGGTCGCGACGGCCATCCGCGCGGTCGCGGACGGGCAGTCGCAGATCAGCCCCTCGATGGCGTCGAAGCTCCTCACCGAGTTCAAGTCGATGATCCAGCGCACCGACGAGCGCAGACTCGTGCCCGCGCCCCGGCTGACCGACCGTGAGCTGGAGGTGCTCAAGCTGGTCGCGACCGGCATGAACAACCGGGACATCGCCAAGGAACTGTTCATCTCCGAGAACACCGTGAAGAACCACGTCCGGAACATCCTGGAGAAGCTTCAGCTGCACTCCCGGATGGAGGCCGTCGTCTACGCGATGCGGGAGAAGATCCTGGAGATCCGGTAGCCGGGCCGTGTCCGGGAACACCCCCTAGCCCAGGGCCGCGACCAGGTCCTTCGCCAGCTCCGGGGCGTCCACCCGCTCCACCTTCACCGCGTCGCAGCCGACCCACTCGGCGGCCTCGCGCAGCGCCCGTGCCACCGCCGGTACGGCCTTCGGGCCGTCGAGCGTGACCTGGCGGGCGACGAGCGTGCCACCCTCCCGTGCCGGGTCCACCCGGCCGACCAGACGGCCGCCGGCGAGGACCGGCATCGCGAAGTAGCCGTGAATGCGCTTCTGCTTCGGCACGTACGCCTCCAGGCGGTGCGTGAAGCCGAAGATCCGCTCGGTGCGGGCCCGCTCCCAGATCAGCGAGTCGAACGGCGACAGCAGGGTCGTACGGTGCCGGCCGCGCGGCTCCGAGGCCAGCGCCGCCGGGTCCGCCCAGGCGGGCTTCCCCCAGCCCGCCACCGTGACCGGCACGAGGCCCGCGGCCTCGACCACCGCGTCGAACTGCTCGCCCTTGAGCCGGTGGTAGTCGGCGATGTCCGCGCGCGTGCCCACGCCCAGCGCCTCGCCCGCCTGCCGGACCAGCCGCCGCACGCACTCGGTGTCGTCCAGGTCGTCATGGAGCAGGGCCTGCGGGATCGCCCGCTCCGCCAGGTCGTACACCCGCTTCCAGCCGCGCCGCTCGACCACGACCACCTCGCCGTACATCAGCGCCCGCTCGACGGCGATCTTGGCGTCCGACCAGTCCCACCACTCGCCCTTGTTCTTCGCGCCGCCCAGCTCGGTCGCCGTCCGCGGCCCCTCGGCCCGCAGCTGGTCGATCACCTTGTCGTACGCCCCCGCCGACAGCTCGTGGCCCCAGTGCGGGCGGTCGCGGTAGGCGCGCCTGCGGAAGGCGAAGTGCGGCCACTCCTCGACGGGCAGCACGCAGGCCGCGTGCGACCAGTACTCGAAGGCGTGGGAGCCGGTCCAGTAGGCGTCCTCGACCGTCGTACGGCCCACGGCGCCCAGGCGCGCGTACGGAATCAACTCGTGCGAGCGGGCCAGGACGGAGATCGTGTCGAGCTGGACCTGGCCGAGCCCGCGCAGCACCCCGCGCACCCCGGCGCGGCGGTCGGGCGCACCCAGGAAGCCCTGGGCTCGCAACGCGATCCGGCGGGCTTCGTCGGCGGACAGTTCGGCGGCGGCGCGCGGCACAGTCGTCATGGACCGCACCCTAGGCCCCGGCACTGACAGCCGGACTCGCGTGCCAGGCCAGGTCCTTGACCGGCAGGGACACCGCTACGGCCTGGAGACGGGCTCCTCGCGGGCCGGGAGGTACGGCAGGGGGCTCGGGAGGCCGAAGTCGGAGGGGAGCAGGGCGGCGATCCAGCCGTCCCGGAGCGTGCCCTTGTTGGTCAGGGCGGCGCGCTGGGCGCCCTCCATGACGAAGCCGACCCGCTCGGCCACCGCGCGCGAGGCGACGTGGCCGATCTCGGCGCGCCAGACCAGGCGGGTGCAGCCGAGCCCGGTGAAGGCCCAGTGGGCGACGGCCCGGACGGTCTCCGTCATGTAGCCGCTGCCGCGGTGCTCGCCGGCCAGCCAGTAGCCGACCTCCCAGACGCCCATGCCGCGGCTGCTCAGGGTGACGGCGGCGAGCAGCGGTCCGCCGGCCAGCGGTTCGACGGCGAAGGTGTACTCGGTGTCGTCACGCCAGCCGTCGGGCACGAGCCGGTTCAGGAAGAACTCGGCGTCCTGGCGCGTGTAGGGGTCGGGGACGACGGTCCAGCGCCGGATGTCCGGGTCCTGGCAGATGGCGAACACCGCGTCGGCGTCCTCGGGAACGAAGTTCCGCAGACGCAGTCGGTCGGTGGTGAGGGTGATCGGCTCCATGCGTGGATTCTGGTGAGCCGCCGGACCGGACGCGAACACTTTTCGGGTGGGGCGGCACCTTCCGCCCACCTCGTGCGTTCTCTTTCCGGGCGGACGTACGGCTCCGGCACTGTGGGCCTCCCTTCGCGAGGGTGGTCTCGCTTACGATGGCCGTTGCGGTGGGGACCACCTGCCGTGCCCGCGCTCGCGTCCATCACAAGACCAGTGCCAGGCCCGACCGGCAAGGAGACCAGCCTCAGTGTCCGTCTTCAACAAGCTCATGCGTGCAGGCGAAGGAAAGATCCTGCGCAAACTGCACCGCATCGCGGACCAGGTCAACTCCATCGAAGAGGACTTCGTCAACCTCTCCGACGCCGACCTGCGGGCGCTCACCGAGGAGTACAAGCAGCGGTACGCCGACGGCGAGAGCCTCGACGACCTGATGCCCGAGGCCTTCGCGACCGTGCGCGAGGCCGCCAAGCGCGTCCTCGGCCAGCGCCACTACGACGTCCAGATCATGGGCGGCGCCGCGCTGCACCTCGGCTATGTCGCCGAGATGAAGACCGGTGAGGGCAAGACCCTCGTCGGCACCCTCCCGGCGTACCTCAACGCGCTCTCCGGCAAGGGCGTGCACCTGATCACGGTCAACGACTACCTGGCCGAGCGTGACTCCGAGCTCATGGGCCGGGTCCATCGCTTCCTGGGTCTGACCATCGGCTGCATCCTCGCCAACATGACGCCGGCCCAGCGCCGTGAGCAGTACAACTGCGACATCACGTACGGCACGAACAACGAGTTCGGCTTCGACTACCTGCGCGACAACATGGCGTGGTCCCAGGACGAGCTCGTCCAGCGCGGCCACAACTTCGCCTGTGTCGACGAGGTCGACTCCATCCTCGTCGACGAGGCCCGTACGCCGCTGATCATCTCCGGCCCGGCCGACCAGGCGACGAAGTGGTACGGCGACTTCGCCAAGCTCGTCACCCGTCTTTCCAAGGGCGAGCCCGGCAACCAGCTCAAGGGCATCGAGGAGACCGGCGACTACGAGGTCGACGAGAAGAAGCGCACCGTCGCCATCCACGAGGCCGGTGTCGCCAAGGTCGAGGACTGGCTCGGCATCGACAACCTCTACGAGTCGGTGAACACCCCGCTCGTGGGCTACTTGAACAACGCCATCAAGGCGAAGGAACTGTTCAAGAAGGACAAGGACTACGTCGTCATGGACGGCGAAGTCATGATCGTCGACGAGCACACCGGCCGTATCCTCGCCGGCCGCCGCTACAACGAGGGCATGCACCAGGCGATCGAGGCGAAGGAAGGGGTGGCGATCAAGGACGAGAACCAGACCCTCGCCACCATCACCCTGCAGAACTTCTTCCTGCTGTACTCGAAGCTCTCCGGCATGACCGGTACGGCCATGACCGAGGCCGCCGAGTTCCACCAGATCTACAAGCTGGGCGTCGTCCCGATCCCCACGAACAGGCCGATGATCCGCAAGGACCAGTCCGACCTGATCTACCGGACCGAGGTCGCCAAGTTCGCCGCCGTCGTCGACGACATCGCGGAGAAGCACGAGAAGGGGCAGCCGATCCTCGTCGGCACGACCTCCGTCGAGAAGTCCGAGTACCTCTCGCAGCAGCTCTCCAAGCGCGGTGTGCAGCACGAGGTCCTCAACGCCAAGCACCACGACCGCGAGGCCAGCATCGTCGCCCAGGCCGGCCGTCGCGGCGCCGTCACCGTCGCCACGAACATGGCCGGTCGCGGTACGGACATCAAGCTCGGCGGCAACCCGGACGACCTCGCCGAGGCCGAGCTGCGCCAGGCGGGTCTCGACCCGGTCGACCACGTCGAGGAGTGGGCCGCGGCCCTCCCCGCCGCCCTGGAGCGCGCCGTGAAGGCCGTGAAGGCGGAGTTCGAGGAGGTCAAGGACCTCGGCGGGCTGTACGTCCTCGGTACCGAGCGCCACGAGTCCCGCCGTATCGACAACCAGCTGCGCGGTCGTTCCGGCCGTCAGGGCGACCCCGGCGAGTCCCGCTTCTACCTCTCGCTCGGTGACGACCTGATGCGCCTGTTCAAGGCGCAGATGGTCGAGCGCGTGATGGCCATGGCCAACGTGCCGGACGACGTGCCGATCGAGAACAAGATGGTGACCCGGGCGATCGCCTCCGCCCAGTCGCAGGTCGAGACCCAGAACTTCGAGACGCGCAAGAACGTCCTGAAGTACGACGACGTGCTCAACCGGCAGCGCCAGGTCATCTACGGCGAGCGCCGCCGCGTCCTGGAGGGCGAGGACCTGCACGAGCAGATCCAGCACTTCATGGACGACACGATCGACGACTACATCCGCCAGGAGACCGCCGAGGGCTTCGCGGAGGAGTGGGACCTCGACCGTCTGTGGAACGCGTTCAGGCAGCTCTACCCGGTGAAGGTCACGGTGGAGGAGCTGGAGGACGCGGCCGGCGACCGGGCCGGCATCACCGCCGAGTTCATCGCCGAGTCGATCAAGGACGACGGCCGCGAGCAGTACGAGACGCGCGAGAAGCAGCTCGGCTCGGAGATCATGCGCGAGCTGGAGCGGCGCGTGGTCCTGTCGGTCCTGGACCGCAAGTGGCGCGAGCACCTCTACGAGATGGACTACCTCCAGGAGGGCATCGGCCTGCGTGCCATGGCGCAGAAGGACCCGCTGGTCGAGTACCAGCGCGAGGGCTTCGACATGTTCACCGCCATGATGGAGGGCATCAAGGAGGAGTCCGTCGGCTACCTGTTCAACCTGGAGGTCCAGGTCGAGCAGCAGGTCGAGGAGGTCCCGGTGCAGGCGAGCGGTCCGTCGCTCGCCAAGGAGGACGCGGTGCCCGCCGGCGCCGGTCGTCCGGAGATCCGCGCCAAGGGGCTCGATGCCCCGCAGCGGCCGGACCGGCTGCACTTCTCCGCGCCGACCGTGGACGGTGACGGCGGTGTCGTCGAGGGTGACTTCGCCTCGGACGACGTCGACTCGGGTGACGGGATGACGCGGGCGGAGCGCCGCAAGGCGCAGAAGAACGCGGGTGGCGGGCGTCGCCGTAAGAAGTGACGCCGGCTGAGGGCTGAGCGGAGGGGTCGGTTGCCCGGTGGGCGGCCGGCCCCTCCGTCATGCGGGGTGGGGTGCCGTGCCCAGGCCGTCGAGTTCTACCGCGGCGCAGCGCCAGCGCTGGTCCTCGCCGCGTTCCAGGCGGAACGCCATGGCCCGTACGCGGGCGCCGGTGGCGATCGTGGCGAAGGCCTCCACCGCGGTCCGGCCGTCGTCCACCTGGACCGAGCAGCGGCGCAGGACGGGGCGGGGGCCGAGCGAGCGCAGGGGCGTCTCCGGGGCGATCCGGACGAGCTGCTCGTACGCCTCGCCGACGGTGTGGCCGAGCATCCAGTGGACCGGGCGTTCGCCGCTGAGCACGGCGAGGAGGCGCTCGGCGAAGACGGTGTGCGGGGGGAGGGCGCGCGGGCGGCTCGTGCGGGGGTGGGTGCCCGCGGGGCCGCGGGGGCGCGTGCCCGCGGGGCCGCCGGGCGCCCGGCGGGGGCGTGGGGTGCCTGTGGTGGTGAGGGTGGTGGTGCTCATGGTGGGCCTGCCCCTGTTGTCGCGTCACCGAGTGATACCGGTCAGTAACTTTCCGTTGGGGATCTTGTACGGGTGGGCTCGGAGGGGCCGCAAGGAGTCCCCCGCCGCTCGGCGGGGCGAAAACGGAATCACCTATCCGGGTGACGCGGGAGAAAATCGACTCTCGGGGGTCCTGAGAAGGGCCTCACGGGGTGGACGTACGGCGACTCCGACCGGCCACCCCGAAGGGGGACTCCGCGGATATCCTGAGGGCCTCTCCGTCTACGAAAGCGGCCAGCCATGCGCGTGTACGTCCCCCTGACCCTCCCCGGTCTCGCACAGGCGCACAAGGCGGGCGAGCTGGGCCCCGGCCCGCTGACCGCCTACGCCGTCACCCCCGCCCTGCGCGAGTGGTACGTCTCCGACGACATCGAGGAACTGGAGTACGCGGCGCTCAACCGGGCCGCGTCCGCCTCCCTGCGGCTGCTCGCCGGCGACCCCGAGGTGCCCCGGCGCCGGATCGTCGTCGCGATCGACGTCGCGGACAAGGACGCCGCCACGGACCCCGACGGGGCTCTCACCGTGAGCTCCATCGGCGAGGTCCGGATCGCCGGGCCCGTCCGGCTCGCCAAGGCGGCGGCCGTGCACGCGGACGCGGACGACGCGGAGGCGGACGTGACGGCGGCGGCGGACGCGCTGGGCGCGGCGGACCAGGGGGACGACGACGCGCAGTTCGTCGTCGACGGGGCCGAGGACCACGAGCTGCTGTGGTTCGGCGTGCAGGAGATTCCCGCGCTGCTGGGCTGAGGTCCCCGGGTCTTGGGTGTCGGTGGCGGCGGGTACCGTCTTTCCATGGGGAAGCACGACGGCTTGCGGGGCAAGCATCTGGTCTGGGACTGGAACGGCACACTGCTCGACGACATCGGCGCGGTCATCGGGGCGACCAACGCCGCGTTCGCCGAGCTCGGGCTCGAATCGATCACTCTTGAGCGGTACCGCGAGCTGTACACGGTGCCGGTGCCCAAGTTCTACGAGCGACTCATGGGGCGGCTGCCCACCGACGCCGAGTGGTCCGTCATGGACGGCGCCTTCCACCGGCACTACTGGGAGCGGGCCGAGGCGTGTGGGCTGACCTCCGGGGCCGCGGAGCTGCTTGCGGCGCGGCAGGAGTCCGGGTTCACGCAGTCGCTGTTGTCACTTGCGCCGCACACGGAGTTGATACCGCTGGTGCGGCGGCACGGGATCGCGGAGCGGTTCGTGCGGATGGACGGGCGGGTCGACGCGTCCACGGACGGGAAGTCGGGGCACATGGTGCGGCACCTTGCCGCGCTGGGCGATGTGCCGGCGGATCGGATCGTCGTCATCGGTGACGCCGCGGACGATGCGTTGGCCGCGGCGCATGTGGGGGCTCGGGCGGTGCTCTATACCGGGGGGTCGCACAGTCGGGCGTCGCTTGAGCGGGTGGGTGTGCCGGTGGTGGACTCGCTCGCCGAGGCCGTGGCTGTCGCGGAGGAGCTGGTCTGACCGGCTCCGCCCGGTGGTGGGGCGAGGTGGTGGGCCCTGCGCCGGCCGGTGGGTGGTTGTGCCCATCCGCTCCGCCCTGCGGAATGGATGCCCACAACCACCGGGCGGCGGGTGCGCCGCCCACAACCGCGGCGCGGGTCAGCTCTTGGCTCGGAGGACCTTCAGGAATTCGCGCATCCAGGTGGGGTGGTCCGGCCAGGCCCTTGAGGAGACCAGGAGGCCGTCCACCACCGCCGCGCTGTCCTGGAAGGTCGCGCCGGCCGCCTGCATGTCCAGTTCAAGCGCGGGGTACGCCGTGACCCGGCGGCCCTCCAGGCTGCCGATCGCCGCCGTCAGGAGCGGGCCGTGGCAGATCTGGGCCACCGGCTTGTCCGCGTCGAAGAAGGCCTTGAGGATCTTGCGGAGCTCAGGGTCGTTGCGCAGGTACTCCGGGGCCCTTCCGCCCGGGATCACCACCGCCACGTACGCGCCCGGGTCGACCTCCGAGAAGGCCAGGTCGGCGGGCCAGGTGTAGCCGGGCTTCTCGGTGTACGTGTCGAAGCCGGGCTCGAAGTCGTGGACGACGAAGCGCAGCTGTTTGCGGGCGGGGGCGGCGATGTCGACCTCGTAGCCCTCTTCCAGCAGCCGCTGGTAGGGGTACATCACCTCCAGCGACTCCGCCGCGTCACCGGTCACGATCAGGATCTTCGCCATGGCTCTCCCAGATCACAGATGGTCGGTCTGCCGTGCTGCGTCCATGCTCGCGCACGTGCTGCCCCCGACGGGGCGCTTTGCCAAGAGGACATGTGTCGCTGTCCAGAACGTCAAACTTCCACCCCCTCTTTTGTACACATACGGACCATGACGGTTCGGGGGGCGAGGGCGATAGGCTTTTGCCGTGATCAGCGCGATACGCCGAGGGGGCAGTGAAGCCCCCGGCTGCCGCCCGGTCCGCGACAGCGGCCGGGCCGACAGTGCGTTCGCCGATCCTCTCCGTCCGGGCGCGCCGCTCTCCGTGGCCGATAACGACCCGGGCATCTCTCATTCGGGCATAACGTCGTCTTCGACCGGAATCACCGCGTCGAGGCGTCGTTGTGTCCTTTCTTCCACCGACGTCACGCAACGGCGCGCGACAGGAGTCAGAGGACATGCAGACCAAGCTGGACGAAGCCAAGGCCGAGCTGCTCGAAAGGGCCGCTCGGGTAGCTGAGCACAGCCCGGTCGGGGGGCGACTTCCGACGGGCCCGGAGGGTGCCGGGGAGCGCCCGGACCGGGACACCGTGCTCGAGTACCTCCAGCGCTACTACCTGCACACGGCACCGGAGGACCTCGGCGACCGGGACCCGGTCGACGTGTTCGGTGCCGCGCTCTCTCACTACCGGCTCGCGGAGAACCGTCCGCAGGGCACGGCCAACGTGCGCGTGCACACCCCGACGGTCGAGGAGAACGGCTGGACGAGCAGCCACTCCGTCGTCGAGGTCGTCACCGACGACATGCCGTTCCTGGTCGACTCGGTCACCAACGAGCTCTCGCGCCAGGGCCGCGGCATCCACGTCGTGATCCACCCGCAGGTCCTCGTCCGCCGCGATGTCACCGGCAAGCTCATCGAGGTCCTGTCGGCGCAGATCCAGGGCGATCTGCCGCACGACGCGCTCACCGAGTCCTGGATCCACGTCGAGATCGACCGTGAGACCGACCGCGCCGACCTCAAGCAGATCACCGCCGATCTGCTGCGCGTCCTGTCCGACGTCCGCGAGACGGTCGAGGACTGGGACAAGATGCGCGACGCCGCGCTGCGGATCGCCGAGGGCCTCCCGGCCGAGCCCACCGCCTCCGACCTGCGCCCGACCGAGGTGGAGGAGGCCCGCGAGCTGCTGCGCTGGCTCGCCGACGACCACTTCACCTTCCTCGGCTACCGCGAGTATCAGCTGGTCAACGGCGACGCCCTGTCCGCCGTGCCCGGCACCGGCCTCGGCATCCTGCGCTCCGACCCGCAGCACGCGGGCGACGACCAGGGCCACCACGCCCACCCCGTCTCGCCGTCCTTCAGCCGGCTGCCCGAGGACGTCCGCGCCAAGGCGCGCGAGCACAAGCTGCTGATCCTGACGAAGGCCAACAGCCGCTCGACCGTGCACCGCCCCTCGTACCTCGACTACGTCGGTGTGAAGAAGTTCGACGCCGACGGCAACGTCATCGGCGAGCGCCGCTTCCTCGGTCTGTTCTCCTCGGCCGCCTACACCGAGTCCGTGCGCCGCGTTCCCGTCGTCAAGCGCAAGGTCCAGGAGGTCCTGGCGGGCGCGGGCTTCTCGCCCAACAGCCACGACGGCCGCGACCTGCTCCAGATCCTGGAGACGTACCCGCGCGACGAGCTGTTCCAGACCCCGGCCGACCAGCTCCAGTCCGTCGTCACCAGCGTCCTGTACCTGCAGGAGCGGCGCCGGCTGCGGCTCTACCTGCGCCAGGACGAGTACGGCCGCTACTACTCCGCCCTCGTCTACCTGCCGCGCGACCGCTACACGACCCGCGTCCGGCTGCGGATCATCGACATCCTGAAGGAGGAGCTCGACGGCACCAGCGTCGACTTCACCGCCTGGAACACCGAGTCGATCCTGTCCCGGCTGCACTTCGTCGTCCGCGTCCAGCCCGGCACCGAGCTGGCGAAGCTCACCGACGCCGATGTCGACCGCATCGAGACCCGGCTCGTCGAGGCCGCCCGCTCCTGGTCCGACGGCTTCGGCGAGGCGCTGAACGCCGAGTGCGGCGAGGAGCGTGCCGCCGAGCTGCTGCGCCGATACGGCAACGCCTTCCCCGAGGGCTACAAGGCCGACCACTCGCCGCGCGCGGCCGTCGCCGACCTGGTCCACCTGGAGGCCCTCGCCCGTACCGGCGGCGGCAAGGACTTCGCGCTCTCGCTCTACGAGCCGGTCGGCGCGGGCCCCGGCGAGCGCCGCTTCAAGATCTACAAGACGGGCGACCCGATCTCCCTCTCCGCCGTGCTCCCGGTGCTCAACCGGCTCGGCGTCGAGGTGACCGACGAGCGGCCGTACGAGCTGCGCTGCGCCGACCGTACGCACGCCTGGGTCTACGACTTCGGTCTGCGGATGCCCATCGCCACCGCCAACGGCGGCGACTACCTCGGCGACGACGCCCGTGAGCGGTTCCAGGAGGCCTTCTCCGCCACCTGGACCGGCGAGGCCGAGAACGACAACTTCAACTCGCTCGTCCTCTCCGCCGGGCTCACCTGGCGCGAGGCGATGGTGCTGCGCGCCTACGCGAAGTACCTGCGCCAGGCCGGTTCGACGTTCAGCCAGGACTACATGGAGGACACCCTCCGCAACAACGTCCACACCACCCGGCTGCTCGTCAACCTCTTCGAGGCCCGGATGGCCCCGGAGCGCCAGCGTGCCGGCACCGAGCTGATCGACGCGCTCCTGGAGGAGCTGGACGCAGCCCTCGACCAGGTCGCGAGCCTGGACGAGGACCGCATCCTGCGGTCCTTCCTGACCGTCATCAAGGCCACCCTGCGGACGAACTTCTTCCAGCTGACGGCGGACGGCAAGCCGCACTCGTACGTGTCGATGAAGTTCGACCCGCAGGCCATCCCGGACCTTCCGGCGCCCCGCCCGGCCTTCGAGATCTGGGTGTACTCCCCGCGCGTCGAGGGCGTACACCTGCGCTTCGGCAAGGTCGCCCGAGGCGGTCTGCGCTGGTCCGACCGCCGTGAGGACTTCCGTACGGAGATCCTCGGCCTGGTCAAGGCGCAGATGGTGAAGAACACCGTCATCGTGCCGGTCGGCGCCAAGGGCGGCTTCGTCGCCAAGCAGCTCCCGGACCCGTCCGTGGACCGTGACGCCTGGCTGGCCGAGGGCATCGCCTCGTACAAGACCTTCATCTCGGCGCTGCTCGACATCACCGACAACCTGGTCGCGGGCGAGGTCGTGCCGCCCCTCGACGTGGTCCGCCACGACGAGGACGACACCTACCTGGTGGTCGCCGCCGACAAGGGCACCGCGACCTTCTCCGACATCGCCAACGGCGTCGCGGAGTCGTACGGCTTCTGGCTCGGCGACGCCTTCGCCTCCGGCGGCTCCGCCGGCTACGACCACAAGGGCATGGGCATCACCGCCCGCGGCGCCTGGGAGTCCGTCAAGCGGCACTTCCGCGAGCTGGGCCACGACACCCAGACCGAGGACTTCACGGTCGTCGGCGTCGGCGACATGTCCGGTGACGTCTTCGGCAACGGCATGCTGCTGAGCGAGCACATCCGCCTGATCGCCGCCTTCGACCACCGGCACATCTTCATCGACCCGAACCCGGACGCGGCCGTCTCGTACGCCGAGCGCCGCCGGCTCTTCGAGCTGCCCCGCTCGTCCTGGGCCGACTACGACACCTCGCTGCTCTCCGCGGGCGGCGGCATCCACCCCCGCAGCGCCAAGTCCATCCCGGTCAACGCACAGGTCAGGGCCGCCCTCGGCATCGAGGACGGCATCACCAAGATGACCCCGGCCGAGCTGATGAAGGCCGTGCTCCACGCCCCCGTCGACCTGCTGTGGAACGGCGGCATCGGTACGTACGTCAAGTCCTCGGCCGAGTCCAACGCCGACGTCGGCGACAAGGCCAACGACGCCATCCGCGTCGACGGCCAGGACGTGCGCGCCCAGGTCATCGGCGAGGGCGGCAACCTCGGCGCGACCCAGCTGGGCCGCATCGAGTTCGCCCGCACCGGCGGCCCCGAGGGCCAGGGCGGCAAGGTCAACACCGACGCCATCGACAACAGTGCCGGCGTCGACACCTCCGACCACGAGGTCAACATCAAGATCCTGCTCAACGGGCTCGTCGCCGAGGGCGACATGACCGTCAAGCAGCGCAACAAGATCCTCGCGGAGATGACCGACGAGGTCGGCACGCTCGTCCTGCGCAACAACTACGCGCAGAACACGGCCCTGGCCAACGCCGTCACCCAGTCGCCGTCCCTGCTCCACGCCCACCAGCGCTTCATGCGCCGCCTGGGCCGCGACGGGGCCCTCGACCGGTCGCTGGAGTTCCTGCCCAACGACCGGCAGATCCGCGAGCTGCTCAACAACGGCCGCGGTCTGAGCCAGCCGGAGCTCGCCGTCCTCCTCGCGTACACCAAGATCACGGTGGCCGACGAGCTCATCGGTACGGAGCTGCCGGACGACCCGTACCTGCGCGGGCTGCTCCACGCGTACTTCCCGACGCTGCTGCGCGAGAAGTTCACCGAGGCCGTCGACAACCACGCCCTGCGCCGCGAGATCATCACCACCGTCCTGGTCAACGACACCGTCAACACCGGTGGCTCGACCTTCCTGCACCGCCTCCGTGAGGAGACCGGCGCGTCGATCGAGGAGATCGTCCGGGCGCAGACCGCCGCCCGTGTCGTCTTCCGCCTCGGCCAGGTCTGGGACTCCGTCGAGGCCCTCGACAACCAGGTGCCCGCCGACGTGCAGACCCGGATGCGGCTGCACTCCCGCCGGCTCGTCGAGCGCGGCACGCGCTGGATGCTCAACAACCGGCCGCAGCCGCTCCAGCTCACCGAGACCATCGAGTTCTTCTCCGAGCGGGTCGAGCAGGTCTGGGCGCAGCTGCCGAACCTGCTGCGCGGCGCGGACCTGGAGTGGTACCAGTCGATCGTGGAGGAGCTGACCGAGGTCGGCGTGCCGGAGGAGCTCGCGCTGCGGGTCGCCGGCTTCTCCTCCGCCTTCCCGATCCTCGACGTCGTCGCGATCGCGGACCGGACGGGCAAGGACCCCCTCGCCGTGGCCGAGGTCTACTACGACCTGGCCGACCGGCTGCGGATCACCGACCTGATGGACCGGATCATCGAGCTGCCGCGCAGTGACCGGTGGCAGTCGATGGCCCGCGCGTCGATCCGCGAGGACCTGTTCGCGGCGCACTCGGCGCTGACCGCGGACGTCCTGGCGGCCGGGAACGGCACGTCGAGCCCGGAGCAGCGGTTCAAGGACTGGGAGGAGAAGAACGCGGCGATCCTGGGCCGCGCGAAGTCGACCCTGGAGGAGATCCAGGGCTCGGACACCTTCGACCTGGCGAACCTGTCGGTGGCGATGCGGACCATGCGCACGCTGCTTCGTTCGCACAGCTAGTGGCTTGAGCGAGAAGGGCCCCGCCGGATGTGCGGCGGGGCCCTTCCCGTTGTGCGTCCTACGCGGACTCCTCCGGGGGGCCCGTGACCGTCGACGTCCACAGGCGGCGGGTGGCGAGCAGGGACGCCGCGAGCAACAGGCCGTTGCGGAGCACCATGACGGTCAGCCCCTGGGCGGTGCCTTCGATGACCTGGTCGTACAGGACGGGGTACGCGAGTGAGCTCAGCGCGGCCGCCGGGAGGAGGAGCAGGGCCACCGGGCGCATCACGGTGTCGCGTGAGGTCAGACAGACGGCGGCGAGGCCGAGCAGCCAGATCATGTACTGGGGACTGATCACCCGGCTGGTGGCGGTGAACAGCAGGACGGCGGTGAGGGCCGCGTCGAGCGGGGTGGCCGCGGTCCAGCGGTGGGCCCGCAGGCGCCACAGGAGCAGCCAGCCGAAGGCGATGACGGTGAGCAGCAGGGCGAGGTGGCCGAGGCTGGAGACGTATGGGCCGACGTACTCGAAGGCCCCGTAGCGGAACTCGACCCTGCCCGGCCACCCGCCGGTGGCCTTGGCCAGCGCGAGGGCCGTGCCGCCGAGGGATTCGATCTGGATGCCGCGGCTGCCCTGCTGGCGCAGGAAGCCGAGGGACTCGGAGAAGAAGAGCCCGAGGGTGGCGAGGAGGGCGAGGGCCGCGACGACCGCGGCGGTCCAGGCCTCGCGGGTGGTACGGCCCCGGGGGGTGCCGATCAGGGTGAGTGCCGGCCAGACCTTGACCATCGCGCCGATGCCCGCGAGCGCCCCGCCGATGTGGTGGGCGGCGGTCGAGCGGGCGTTGACGGCGAGCAGCGCGAGGACGGCGAGGGCGGTGGTCTGGACGTCGTACCGGGCGAGCGGCAGGTGCAGCAGGAGCGGCAGGCCGCAGACCCAGACCCAGGCGCCGTGGGTGAGGCGGGCGCTGTCGGCGCGGGCGAGGGCGGTGGTGACGACCGCGTCGGCGAGCAGGGTGATCGCGACGAACGCCTGGAAGTACGTCAGCCAGGGGAGGAGGCCCGGGCCCATGATCACGAGCCCCGCGCCGGGCGGGTACTGCCAGGTGACGTCGCCGGGCGGGAAGGTCCCCTGCGCGAACTGCCCGTACCAGTACCGGTAGAGGTCCACCTCACGGCCGACCCCGCCGATGCCGAGGGTGTCGCGGAGGAGCAGCAGCACCATGCCGACGCGGGTCAGCAGCCAGACGGAGGCGAGGGCGAGGTAGGGGCCGCGGCCGACCGTGACGAAGGTGGCGGAGGTGAAGGTGTCCGAGTCGAACGGCGACCTGGTGCGGTGGGGGGGCTCGGTCCCGGTCCGGTGCGGGGCGGGGGGCCCGGTCCCGATCCCGTGGGGCGACTGAGGGTGATCGTTCGTCATCCCTCCGTACTGTAGCCCTTAATGTGTCATTTGCCCGTTTCTCCGGGCTCTGTTCCGGACCCTGTCGCCGTGAACTCCTCGTACGCCGCCACCACCTCCTTCGCCGGGCCGTCCATCCGCAGCGTGCCCGCCTCCAGCCACAGCGCCCGCTCGCAGGTCTCCGTGATGGTCGAGTTCGAGTGGCTGACCAGGAAGACCGTGCCGGCCTCCGCGCGCAGCTCGTCGATCCGTCGCTGGCTGCGGCGGCGGAAGCGGGCGTCGCCGGTGGACAGGGCCTCGTCGATGAGCAGCACGTCGTGGCTCTTCGCGGCGGCGATGGAGAAGCGCAGTCGCGCCCCCATCCCGGAGGAGTACGTCCCCATGGGGCGGGAGATCGCTTCGTCCTTCTCGTTGATGCCGGAGAAGTCCACGATCTCGTCGTAGCGCGCACGGACCTCCGCGCGGCTCATGCCCATCGCGAGACCGCCCAGGATCACGTTCCGCTCGCCGGTGAGGTCGTTCATGAGGGCAGCGTTGACGCCGAGGAGCGAGGGCTGGCCGTGGGTGTAGACATGGCCCCGCTCGACGGGCTGGAGGCCCGCCACGGCCTTCAGGAGGGTGGATTTCCCAGATCCGTTCGAACCGATCAGGCCAATTGCCTCGCCCCGGTACGCGACGAAGCTGACGCCCTTCACGGCGTGGACGCGGCGGCCGGCCGGCCGCTTCTCGCCGCGCCGGATCATCCGGCTCAGCGCGGCCGTCGCGGCACCTCGACCGCCGGTGCGTCCGCCGTGGACGGTGTACGTGATGTGGACGCCGTCGACCACGACGGTGGGGATGCTCTCTGTGTCAGCCACGGCCGTACGTCTCCTCCGCTTTCCAGAACCAGATGAAACCGCCCCCGAAGGTCAGCAGGGCCCAGCCGGCGGCGAGCGCCCAGACGTGCGGCGGCAGCTGTGCCGAGGTGTAGCTCCCGATCAGAGCGAAGCGCATGAGGTCGATGTAGACCGCCGCCGGGTTGCACTGGAGGGCCAGCACCACGCCGTCGGGGAAGCGTCCGCTGCTCGCCAGGTTCTGGATCGACCACATCGCGCCCGAGGCGTACATCCAGGTGCGGAGCACGAAGGGCATCAGCTGGGAGATGTCCGGGGTGCGGGCCGCGAACCGGGCGAGGGCGAGCGCCACGCCTGTGTTGAACAGCGCCTGGCAGGCCAGCGCGGGGACGGCGAGCAGCCAGCTCCAGGTGGGGAACTCGCCGAGGCCGAACAGGATCATGACGAGCGCGGCGAGCGAGAGCAGCAGCTGCTGGAGCTGCTGGAGCGCCAGCGAGATCGGCAGGCTCGCGCGGGGGAAGTGCAGGGCGCGGACCAGGCCCAGGTTGCCGCTGATGGCCCGGGTGCCGGCCAGGATCGTGTTGGAGGTGAACGTCCACACGAAGACGCCGGTGATCAGGAAGGGCACGTAGTCGGCGACGCCCTGCTTCGCGTCCATGAGGACGCCGAAGATCAGGTAGTAGACGGCGGCGTTGAGCAGCGGGGTCATCACCTGCCAGACCTGGCCGAGGCGCGCCTGGCTGTACTGCGCGGTCAGACGAGCGGTCGCGAAGGCCGTGATGAAGTCGCGGCGGGACCAGAGCTGCCGGGCGTAGGCGGGCAGTGAGGGGCGGGCCCCGCTGACGGTGAGGCCGTGGCGCAGGGCGAGCGCGCGCAGGTCCTCGGTGGGGGCCGCCTGCGGAGGGGCCTTCCCGGTGGGTGGGGAGAGGGTCTGGGTGGTCACGGGCGGGCGCTTTCGACGAAGGGTGCGGGCAACCTCGGCGATGGAACGGGTCCGTATCGTCGTTACGGGGAGAGTAGGACGACAGGACGTCGGAACGCAACCGTATCGTCGTGACGCACCCGGGGCGTCGCCGTTGGTTAGGATGCCGTTCATGACCGAACCGACCCCCCGCCGCGCCCCCGCCGGAGCCGCCGTACTCCGCGAGGACGTGACCGAGGCCATCCGCGCCGCCGTCTTCGAGGAGCTCGCGGCCGTCGGCTTCGCCCGGATGTCCATCGAGGGCATCGCGCGCCGCGCGGGCGTCGGCAAGACCGCCGTCTACCGGCGCTGGAAGTCCAAGCTCGCCCTCGTCCTCGACCTCGTCGGCGCCTTCGCCACCCAGGGCCTGCCGGCGCCCGCCACCGGCTCCCTGTACGGGGACGTGCGCGCGCTCCTCGAAGTGGCCTCGCACGCCCTGCGCCACCCGGTCGCCTCGCAGGTCATCCCCGACCTGCTCGTCGAAGCGGCCCGGAACCCCGAGATCGCCGAGGCCGTCACCGCCGCACTGCTCGACGGCCAGCAGGGCGTCGTGAGCCAGGTCGTCCGCGAGGCCGTCGCGCGCGGTGAACTCCCGGCGGGCACCGACCCGGGCCGCGCCCTCGACCTGGTCGTCGGGCCGCTCTACTGGCGCCTCGTCGTCGTCCGTACGCCGCTGCCTCCGGGGTACGTGGACGATCTGGCGCGGTCGGCGGTGGCCGCGCTCAAGGCCTGAACCAGGGGGTGCCCGGCGGACCACGGCCGTGGCCGACCCCGATCCGCCGGACGGGGCCGACCCCGATCCGCCGGACGGGGCCGGGGCCGATCCGCCGGACAGGCCCTACTTCACCGCGCCCGCCATCACCCCGGACGCGAACTGGCGCTGGAACGCGAAGAAGACGATCAGCGGCACCACCATCGACACGAACGCCCCCGGCGCCAGCACGTCGACGTTGTTGCCGAACTGCCGTACCTGCTGCTGGAGCGCCACCGTGATCGGCGGCGACTGCGAGTCCGCGAAGATCAGCGCGATCAGCATGTCGTTCCAGACCCACAGGAACTGGAAGATCCCCAGTGAGGCGATCGCCGGACCGCCGAGCGGCAGCACCACCTGGGTGAAGAGCCGTAGCTCGCCCGCCCCGTCGAGCCGCGCCGCCTCCAGGAGTTCGCGCGGGATCTCCGCGAAGAAGTTCCGCAGCAGGAAGATCGCGAACGGCAGTCCGAAGGCCGTGTGGAAGAGGACCACCCCGAGCGTCGTCTCGAAGAGGCCCACCGCGCCGAAGAGCTTCGACACCGGGACGAGGGCGACCTGCACCGGGACCACGAGCAGGGCGACCACCCCGAGGAACCACCAGTCCCGGCCCGGGAACTCCAGCCACGCGAACGCGTACCCGGCGAACGAACCGAGGAGGAGGACCAGCAGGGTGGACGGGACGGTGATCAGGACGGTGGACACGAGAGAGCCGGTGATCGTGTCGTCGGCGAGGAGATGGGTGTAGTTCTCGGTGGTCAGTTGGGCCGGGGCCGTGAACACCTGCCACCAGCCGCTCGCCGCGATGTCGGAGGGGGAGCGGAGCGAGGAGAGCAGCAGCCCGATCGTCGGCAGCAGCCAGAAAAGGCCGGCCAGGACGAGGAACACCCGGACCGCGCCCCCGGCGGCACGGGCCGCCGCCCGCGCGGCGAGCGTCGGGCGGGCAGGGGAGCCCGCGGGCGGCGCGGAGACGTCGGTACGCGCGCGCGTGCGGGTGGCGGGGGAACTCATCGGCGGGCCTCCCGGCGCAGGCGGCGGATGTTGAGGACCATCACCGGGACCACCAGGAGCAGCAGCAGGACGGCGATGGCCGAGCCGATCCCGAGATCGGCGTCCGTACCGAACGACGAGCGGTACAGCTGGAGCGCGAGCACGTTCGCGTCGTCCTGGGCCGAGCCCGGCGCGATGACGAACACCAGGTCGAAGACCTTGAGCACGTTGATCATCAGGGTGACGAGGACGACCGCCAGGACCGGGGCGAGCAGCGGCACCGTGATCCTGCGGAACACCTGCCACTCGTTCGCCCCGTCCACCCGCGCCGCTTCGAGCAGCTCGCGCGGGACGGCCGCGAGCCCGGCGCCGATCAGCACCATCGCGAACCCGGCCCACATCCACACGTACGAGCCGATGACGGCCGGGGTGACGAGCGAGGGGCCGAGCCACTCCACGCCGTTGTACTGCTCCCGGAAGTTGCTCGCGGGCAGACGCAGTACGGCTCCGTCGGCGCGGTCGGCGGGCAGCGTGAAGCTGCCGTCGGCCGCCGCCGTGGCCCTGGCGACCACCTTTCCGTCCCGAACGGCCTCGATCCGCAGCCCCGCGAGGCCCAGCTCGGTCGGATCGACGGCGTTCTGCCGACCGCCGCCGCCCCGGGTGAAGTCCAGCCAGGCCGTGCCGGAGATCGTGTCCGGCACGGGAGCCGGCTGCCGGGCCGGGCGGGCCTCCTCCGGCATCTGCCCCGGCGCCACCCCGATCAGCGGAAGCCGTACGGGCTCCCCGGCGCGGACCGGCTCCTCGGTGACGAACGCGCCGCCGCCGGCCGCCTTCAGCGGATGGGCGGGCAGTGGCCGGGCCCGGGGGAAGCCGGAGGACTCGGCGAAGGTGTCGTGGACCCCGACCCAGACGGCGTTGGCGACGCCGCGGTCCGGGTCCTGCTCGTAGACCAGCCGGAAGATGATCCCGGCGGCGAGCATCGAGATCGCCATCGGCATGAAGACGACCAGCTTGAACGCCGTACCCCAGCGCACGCGTTCGGTGAGCACGGCGAAGACCAGGCCGAGGGCGGTCGCGACCGCCGGGGCGAAGACCAGCCAGATCACGTTGTTGCGGACGGCCGTGCGCAGCGAGTCGTCGGTGACCAGGGCGAGGTAGTTGTCCAGGCCGACGAAGGAGGTGCCCGAGCGGTCGAAGAACGAGCGCTGGACGGAGTACCCGATCGGGTAGACCACGAGCGCGCCGAGCAGGAGCAGGGCGGGGAGCAGGAACCCCGCCGCGACCGTCCTGCTCCTGCTTCTGGTCCTGCGGGGCGTGGTGTGCCTCGGCATGCCGGGGCCTCAGCCCTTCGCCGCGGCCCGGTACGCCTTCTCCGCGTCCTTCTCCAGACGCGCCTGCGTCCCCGCGATGTCCTTCGGGTTCTTCAGGAAGTCCTGGAGCGCCTTCCACTCGCCCTTGCCCGGCGTCCCGCCGAAGGACTGCGGCATCTGGTCCGACATGTCGAAGCGGAAGGAGTCACCGGCGCCGATGAGCGCCTTCGCGATCTCCCGCTGGACGTCGTTCGGGTACGCCGACGGGTCCAGGTTCTTGTTGGGGGAGAGGAAGCCGCCCTCGGCCGCCCAGATCTTCGCCGCGTCCGCGGAGGCGAGGAAGGCGAGCAGCGCCTGAGCGCCCTTGGTGTCCTTGAGGGCCACGGCCGCGTCGCCGGCCGTCACCACGGGGGTGGTGCCCGTGCCGACGGTGGGGAACGGGAAGACCTTCGCGTCCGTGCCGATCTTCGCCTTCGTCTGGGCGATGTTGACGGCGGCGAAGTCGCCCTCGAAGACCATCGCCCCCTTGGGCTGGTCGCCGCCCGTGAACGTCTGGGTGACCGAGACCGGGTACTCCGTCTGCAGCGCGCCGCTCGTGCCGCCCGCGAGCAGCGCGGGCTTGCCGAACAGTTCGCCGAGGGTGGTCAGGGCGGCGGTGACGGAGGGGTCGGTCCACTTGATGGTGTGCTTGGCGAGCTGGTCGTACTTGGCCGGGCCCGCCTGGGAGAGGTAGATGTTCTCGAACCAGTCGGTGAGGGTCCAGCCGTCCGCGCCGCCCACCGAGACCGGGGTGACGCCGTAGGCCGAGATCGTCTCGGCGGTGGTGAGGAACTCCTTCCAGGTCTTCGGCTCGGTGGCGCCGGCGCTCTCGAAGACGGCGGAGTTGTACCAGACCAGGGACTTGTTCGCGGCCTTGAAGTAGACCCCGTACTGGGTGCCGTCGACCGCGCCGAGCTCCCGCCAGCCACGCGAGTAGTTGGCGGCCAGCTGGGCCTCGGCCTCCGGCCCGACCGGCTTCAGCCACTTCTGCGCGGCGGCCTGCTGGATCGCGCCGACCTGCGGGAGCATCGCGACGTCCGGCGGCGAACCGCCCGCGATCTTCGTACCGAGGAAGTTCACGATCGGGTCCTGGGCGGGCACGAAGGTGACGGTCGCGCCGGTGCGCTTCTCGAACTCCTTCAGGACCTTGGTGAAGTTCTCCTGCTCGGGGCCCGTCCAGACGGCGGCGACCTCGATCTTCTCGCCCTTCAGGGGGAGGGCGCCGCCACTGGGCCCGGATTCCCCCGGATCCTTCTCGGCCCCGCCGCCACCGCACGCCGCGAGGGTGAGTGCGGTGATCGCCGTGAACGCCGTGATGGTCACCGCGGTCTTGCTGCGTGGACGAAGAGTTGTACGCATCGCTGCCCCGTCTCTCCCGTGCGCTTCGCTGTCCCGTGCCGACAGGTCTACGCCCGGTGACCGGGCCCCGCAATACCGCCTTCCGTGTCAAGTGGGCGATCGTGACGCCCTCGTGACGTGATGTCAGCTGTGGGCCGCAGGGGTCAGCGGGGGCACGGGGGCCGCCTCGACCGAGCGTGCGGCCCGGTCCAGCGCGCTGGCGAGGAGGGCCAGATCCGTCGGTCCGTTGCCCAGCTCGCGCACCGGACGGCGGGTCGGCGGATCACCCATCCGCTCCCACTCCAGCGGGACGACGGTGGGCCGGAGCGTCGCCGTCCGGGGGATCCGTCCGGTGACGCGGCCCGCCTGGAAGGGGGTCACCCGGCCGTCCGGATGGCCGAGGCGTCCGCGCCCGGCGGCCGGTACGTCCGGTCCGGCGGTCACCGGGGGCGCGTCGAGCACGATCCGCAGCCGGGCCCCGTGGGCCAGCTCGGTGTCGGCCGTCCGGTCGGGGCGCGCGGAGGTCGCGACGAGGTGCACGCCGAGCCGCTCGCCGTTGCGCGCGACGGCCTCAAGAGCCCGCACGACGGAACCGGCGGCGGGCCGCCCGGAGGCGCCGAGCGCGGGCGCGACGAGGGCGTCGTAGTCGTCGACGAGCACGATGAGCCGGGGGAGGTGGGCGGGGCTCGCGGCGCGCACGGGGGCGTGCTCACCGGTCGCGGGACGGGGAATCCGCCCGGCCGTCTCCTCACCCGCGGAGCGGAGCACGCGCCCGCTGCCGTGGCCGACGATGTCCTCGGCTCCGGAGCGGTGCACGCGCCCGCTGGGGCGGTCCGTGAGGTCACCGTCGCCGGTACGAAGGGTGCGGCTGCTCGCGCGGTCGTCGCCGTCCCTGCGCGGCAGCCGCCCACTGGGCGTATCGGCCAGATAGGCGTCGCCACCCGCCCGCGTACGGGCACTTGACCGCTCGTCGAGCGAGCCGTCCCCGGCACGGGACACGCGCCCGCTGGAGCGGCCGCCGAGGTCGTCGGCCCCGGGGTACGGGACCCGGCCGCTGGAGGGCCCCGTCAGGTCGTCGTCGCCCGTGCGGAGCGTGCGGCTGCTGGGGCGCCCGCCCACGTCCTCCGACCCGGGGTACGGGCTCCGGCCGCTCGGCCGGCCGTCGAGGTCGCCGGAGTACGTGATCCGGCCACTGGGCCGGCCACCGAGGTCGTCCGCACCGGGGTACGGGCCGTCCGTGCGACCGCTCCTCGTGCTCGGGAGGGCGCCGATCGTGCCGTCGCCCGTGCGCAGGGTGCGGCCGACCGGTCGGTCCGCGAGGTCGCCGGAGTCCCGGAGGCGGACGGTCGCGCGGGCGCCCTGCGGCACGGACTCCGCCGCGCTCGGGGCGCGCTGGCCGATCAGCCGGTCGGCGGCGGGCGCCGCGCGCGGGCCCCGGCGGTCGGCGAAGTGGCCGTCACCCAGGATCTCGGCCCGGCGCTTGAGCTCCGCACCGAGTGCCTGCGCGAACTCCCGCATCCGCACCGGGTCCGAGGCGACCAGGTGCTCGGTGACATGCGGCAGCTCCGTACAGACCGCGAGTCCTTCGCCGCGCTCGCCGCCCGCCCCGTCCACCAGGAGCAGGCCGAGCCGGTCGGGGCGGCCACCGGCCGCGAGCGAGGCCGCGATCGAACGGAGCAGTTCCGTGCGTCCGCTTCCCGCCGGGCCTTCGATCAGGAGGTGCGGACCCTCTTTGGTGAGGTCCACGGCCAGTGGGCCGCGCGGCCCCGCGCCCAGGACGGCCGTGCCGTCCCCGGCCGAGGCCCAGCGGGCCATCAAGGAGGCGGGGGTGGCACGGGCGAGCCCGAGTTCGTCGAGGAGACGGGCCGACGGGGGCAGCGCGGCGGCACGCGCGCCCGGAGCCGCCGTCGTGTCCGTACGCAGCGGGGCCAGCGCGCGGCCGAACCGCTCGGCCCAGGCGACGGAGACCGCGTCGACCACGCCGACGGTCCCGTGGCCCGCGACCCGCCCGCCGGAGGTCCGGAGCAGCCGCAGCGCCGTCGCCACATCGCCGCTGAGGAGCGCGGCGGCCCCGCACTCGCGGAACGCGAGGGAGGCGGCGCACGCCGTCTCGTACGTGGCGGCCACCGGGGAGACGGGGGAGGCCGAGGGCGCCTCGGCGAGGCAGAGGAGATGGATGCCGGCCGCCGCTCCGGCTCCGGCCAGCCGCGCCACCGTCTCGCGCAGCGCCGCGGAACCGGGGTCGCCGTCGACGATCACGACCGTCGTCGGCCCCGTGTGGCGGACGGCCGCTTCCGCGACGGACGAGCGGTCGGCGCTGGGCCAGCCGGGGCCGAGCGGGCCGTCGTCGAGCCGTCGGGTCAGTTCCGCCGTACGGGCCTGGGCCTGCTCGCGGTCGTACGCCAGGAGCAGCCGGCAGTCCTGGCCGTGGGCGGGCCGGACGTGCGGGAGCCAGCCGAGCCAGCCCCAGGCCCGGCGCCGCTCGTCGAGGGAGCGGTTCCGGTCGGCGCTGATGAGCACGATCTCCAGATCGGCCGGGGAGTGCAGGGCGGCGAGTTGGGCGACCACCGAGCGGGCGAGCCCCGCGAGCCGGTCGGCGGGGCCCGCGAGGCCCAGCGAACCGGCCTCCCGGAGTCCCACCGTGACCGGCACGCCGGAGAGCTCGGCGCGGTCCGTCGTGCCGAGCCGCACCACCAGGGACTCGGGGTGGTCCTGGCCGCGCTCCCAGAGCCGGGGGCCGGGACCGAGGGCGGTGAGCAGGACGGTGGCCGGATCGGGCCAGGTGTCGGCCACCGGTACGGGCGCGGCCGCGCCGTCCCGCGCGCCGGTGCCGGTCCGGGCGCCCGCGTGGGTGGCCGGTGCGGTGCGGGGGCCGGCGGCGTGGGCCGGGAGCTCCTCGCGCCCGCCCGCCAGTCGCCGCGCCCAGGCGCCGAGGCCGCGCTTGCCACCCGGGCGCGGGGAGGGGGAGTCGGCCGGTTCCGAGGGCGCGTCGGCGTGGGACGGGCGGGTCCTGCTGTGGGCCTCGCCGCCGGGCCCGTCGTCACCGCCGGCCTGGTCGCCCGAGCGCGCGTGACCGGCGCCGGGGGAGTCCGTACCGCGAGGGGTGCCCGGGGCGTACGGGTCGGTGTACGCGCTCTCGGGGGTCCCGCCGAGCGGGACGCCGCGCGCCCCGCCGTGGGTGGTGTCGTCCGCCGGGCCGCCGGCCGCCGTGCGGGGCACGCCCGCGTGGGAGGGCCGGTCGCCCAGGTCCGCCGGTGCCCGTCCGTCGGCTCCCGGCGGCGAGACTCGCAGGTGGCCCTCGCCGTCCGGGGCCGTCGCCCTCGTGTCCGTGCCGCCGAGGTCGTCGCCGGGACCGGTCAGGCGGAGGGCGGACTCGCCGAGGCGCAGCAGCGCGCCCGGGCGGAAGCCGACCGGGCGGTCGCCGACCGGTACGCCGTCGAGGGTCGTGCCGTTCGTCGAGCCCCGGTCGGCGACCGTGACGCGGCCGTCCTCGCCGACGGTCACGGTGCAGTGGGCGCGGGAGACGTCCGGGTCGTCGAGCGGTACGTCGGCATCCACGGAACGGCCGATTCTGATCGGTCCGCCGTGCAGCAGGTGCACTCCGCCCGCGTCCGGGCCCGCCACCACGTGCAGCCGGGCCGCGGCCGTCTCGCCGACCCGGTCGTCGGGGCCGGGGACCTGGAGGGAGAGGACCGCGCCGTCGACCAGCGGGGGTTCGCCGAGGACGCAGCGGCGGCCGTCGAGCCGCTCCGCGCCCGCGTAGAGCACGGTGGTGCCCGAGGCGGAGGTGTCGGGGCCGGTGACGGCGGCGGCGAGATTCGAGGCCACGGCGGCCAGGGCCGTCCCGGCGGGGGCCGTGACGAGCACGTCGCACGTACGCCCGGCGCCATGGCCGGCGTACGGCGCGAGGACGGTCAGCCGGATCTGCATCGCCGTCAGCGGTCCCTTCTGCGCGAGATGCCCGGCAGGGGGACCGCCCTGTGACTCCCCCCACCCGGCACGGACGCGTCGCCCGGTACAGGTCGGCACGGCGCGGGGGCTCCCGACCCCACCGATGCGACGTGCTGGAGGCATCCTCGCACCTGCCACCGACAACCCGCCCCCGGGTCGGCCGGAAGTGATCTTGAATGGTCGGCTGTGAACGCAAAAGTGCCTGGTTGGGCATGCCTTCGGAACGTGCCCGGCAACCGTCGCGCCTCCCGAAGCGTCTTCTTCCGGACAGAAGCCGGACAGAAGGACGGGTCCGGACCGGACGCCTCCGGTCCGTCGCGGCCCCCGCCCGGCCCACCCCGGACAGGAGCCGGAACCCCACCGGCCCCGTCCACCGACATCAGAACCTGCCTGTGGACGACCGGTCTCCACCCCGTTCGGCGGCACTAAAGTGGGTCGGACACCCGGACGGGTCACAACAGAGGACAGGGACCCCGGGAAACACCACCGGACCACCCCAGGACCACGATCAGCAGGGAGCGCGTGACGTGCGGCCTATCGGCAGCAAGTACCTGCTCGAGGAGCCGCTCGGCCGCGGCGCCACGGGCACCGTCTGGCGAGCCCGCCAGCGAGAGACGGCGGGCGCCGAGGCGGCCGTGGCCGGCCAGCCCGGCGAGACCGTCGCGATCAAGGTCCTCAAGGAGGAGCTGGCCAACGACGCGGACATCGTGATGCGCTTCCTGCGCGAGCGGTCCGTGCTGCTCCGGCTCACCCACCCCAACATCGTGCGCACCCGCGACCTGGTCGTCGAGGGCGATGTCCTCGCGCTCGTCATGGACCTCGTAGAGGGCCCCGACCTGCACCGGTACATCAGGGAGAGCGGCCCGCTCACCCCGGTCGCCGCCGCCCTCCTGACCGCCCAGATCGCCGACGCGCTCGCCGCCAGCCACGCCGACGGCGTGGTCCACCGCGACCTGAAGCCGGCCAACGTCCTGCTCGCCGAGCAGGGCGGCCAGATGCACCCGATGCTCACCGACTTCGGCATCGCGCGCCTCGCGGACTCCCCGGGCCTGACCCGCACCCACGAGTTCGTCGGCACGCCCGCGTACGTGGCGCCGGAGTCCGCCGAGGGCCGCCCGCAGACCTCCGCCGTCGACATCTACGGCGCGGGCATCCTGCTGTACGAGCTGGTCACCGGCCGGCCCCCGTTCGCGGGCGGCACCGCCCTGGAGGTCCTGCACCGGCACCTCAGCGAGGAGCCGCGCCGCCCCTCGACCGTGCCCGGACCGCTGTGGACGGTCATAGAGCGCTGCCTCAGCAAGGACCCGGACCGGCGGCCGAGCGCGGTGAACCTCGCGCGCGGTCTGCGCGCGGTCGCCGCCGGCATCGGCGTGCACTCCACGCCCGCCCAGATCGAGGCGGCCGACGGCGTCGGCGCGCTCCTCGCCCCGGACCCGGCACCCGCGCCGGTCCCGGGGACCCCGGAGGCCCAGGGGGCCGCCGACCCCACCCAGGTGCTGCCCAGCGGCGCCGGAATGCCGCCCCGGTACGACCCCGCCGGCGCGACCAGCGTCATGCCGACCAGCGGCCCGGCGGGCACCGCCGACCCGACGGCCGTCATGCCCCCCGTACCGCCGGGCCCGCCGCAGTCCGGGCAGGGCGCGCAGTCCGAGGAGCCGCACCCCTGGCAGAACCAGCTGCGCGCGGCCCGCGACCGCAACGAGCAGACGCAGGTGCAGTACCTGGACCCGAGCCAGGACCCGCTGCGCCGACGCCCGCAGCGGCAGCCCCAGCAGCCCCCGCAGGACCAGCGGCCCGGCCAGTACGGGCAGCAGCCGCCGCAGCCGTACCAGCAGCAGCACCCCGCCCCGCAGCGGCAGCAGCAGCCGTACCCGCCGCAGCAGCAGCACCAGCCGCAGCAGTACGCGCCGCCGCCCGCCCCGCAGCAGTACGCGCCGCCCCAGCAGCAGTACACCCCGCCGCAGCCGCCTCCCCAGGCCCCGGCCCCGCGCGAGCCGCGGCCGCCGCGTCAGCGCAGCGCCAACCCGGTGCGGATCCCCGGCCTCGGCTGCCTCAAGGGCTGCCTGGTCATGATCGTGCTGTTCGTGGTCGCGGGCTGGCTGATCTGGGAGCTGACCCCGCTCCAGGACTGGATCGCCGAGGGCAAGGGCTACTGGGAGGCCATCGGCGACGGCATCTCGGCGGTGACCGACTGGATCTCCACGATCGGCGAGGCCACCGACTCCGGGAGTACTACCGGCGGTACGACAGGGCAGTGACACCGCGCTGCACCGCGTAGGACCACGTAATACTGCCGATTTATCGACTTCCGAGGGGTGATTTCCGCTCGGAAGTGACGTCCGGCGGCTGCGGACGCGTAACTTTGCACGCGAACCGCAGCCGCTGAGGGAGCAGTCTTGGCACGGAACATCGGCAGCCGCTACACCACCCACCAGATCCTGGGGCGGGGCAGTGCAGGAACGGTGTGGCTCGGCGAGGGGCCCGAGGGTCCCGTCGCCGTCAAACTGCTGCGCGAGGACCTGGCCTCCGACCAGGAGCTCGTCGGCCGCTTCGTGCAGGAGCGGACCGCCCTGCTCGGCCTCGACCACCCCCGGGTGGTCAAGGTCCGCGACCTCGTCGTCGACGGCAACGACCTGGCCCTCGTCATGGACCTCGTCCGCGGCACCGACCTGCGCACCCGCCTCGACCGGGAACGGCGGCTCGCCCCCGAGGCCGCCGTCGCGATCGTCGCCGACGTCGCCGACGCCCTCGCGGCCGCGCACGCCGCCGGGATCGTCCACCGGGACGTCAAGCCGGAGAACATCCTGCTCGACATGGAGGGACCGCTCGGGCCCGGTGGCGCCCACCCCGCCCTCCTCACCGACTTCGGCGTCGCCAAGCTGATCGACACCCCGGGCCGCACCAAGGCCACCCGGATCATCGGCACCCCCGACTACCTCGCCCCCGAGATCGTCGAGGGCCTCCCGCCGCGCGCCGCCGTCGACATCTACGCGCTCGCGACCGTCCTGTACGAGCTGCTCGCCGGCTTCACCCCGTTCGGCGGCGGCCACCCCGGCGCCGTCCTGCGCCGCCACGTCACCGAGACCGTCGTCCCGCTGCCCGGCATCCCCGAGGAGCTGTGGCAGCTGATGGTGCAGTGCCTGGCGAAGGCCCCGGCCTCCCGGCTGCGCGCCTCCGAGCTCGCCGCCCGCCTCAAGGACGTCCTGCCGCTGCTCAAGGGCATCCCGCCGCTCGACGTGGACGAGCCGGACGCCGAGCCGGCGCCCGATCCGTACGAGGAGGACGTGTACCCGGCCGGCACGGGCACCGGTGAGCCCGGACCGCGCCGGGCCGCCGTCCCGCTCGTCCCCGGCGCCTCGGCCGACTCCAACCGCGACACCCACACCTCCATGCGCGTCCCGGCCCCCGACGAGCTCTCCGGCGGCCCCCTGGGCACGGCCCGCGCCCCGCGCCCCGCGGGCGCCCGCAGACCCGGCTCGGCCCGTCACAAGGCCGAGGCGGTCCGCAAGCGCCGGATCACCCTCACCATCGCCGCGGTCGTCGTCGCGGGCGCCCTCGGCGCGGGGGGCTACCTCGCGACCTCCGGGGACGCGGACACCCCGCCGCAGGACTCGAAGCAGTCCTCGCTGCCGTAACAGCGGCGGCGAGCCGTTACGCTGGACGCGTGGCAGTCGTCGATGTATCCGAAGAGCTGAAGTCCCTCTCCTCGACCATGGGGTCGATCGAGGCCGTCCTGGACCTCGATAAGCTGAGGGCCGACATCGCCGTGCTCGAAGAGCAGGCCGCGGCCCCGTCCCTGTGGGACGACCCGGAGGCGGCGCAGAAGATCACGAGCAAGCTTTCGCACCTCCAGGCCGAGGTCCGCAAGGCCGAGACCCTGCGCGGGCGCATCGACGACCTCGCGGTGCTCTTCGAGCTCGCCGAGGAGATGGACGACCCGGACACCCTCGCCGAGGCCGAGACGGAGCTGACCTCCGTCCGCAAGGCCCTCGACGAGATGGAGGTCCGCACCCTCCTCTCCGGCGAGTACGACGAGCGCGAGGCCCTGGTCAACATCCGCGCCGAGGCCGGTGGCGTCGACGCCTCCGACTTCGCCGAGCGGCTCCAGCGCATGTACCTGCGCTGGGCGGAGCGCCACGGCTACTCGACCGAGATCTACGAGACCTCGTACGCGGAAGAGGCCGGCATCAAGTCGACCACCTTCGTGGTGAAGGCGCCTTACGCCTACGGCACGCTCTCAGTCGAGCAGGGCACCCACCGCCTGGTCCGCATCTCGCCCTTCGACAACCAGGGCCGTCGCCAGACCTCCTTCGCCGGTGTCGAGATCCTGCCGGTCGTCGAGTCCTCGGACCACGTCGAGATCGACGAGTCCGAGCTGCGCATCGACGTCTACCGCGCCTCGGGCCCCGGCGGCCAGGGCGTCAACACGACCGACTCGGCCGTGCGCATCACGCACCTCCCGACCGGCATCGTCGTCTCCTGCCAGAACGAGCGCTCGCAGATCCAGAACAAGGCGAGCGCCATGAACGTCCTCCAGGCCAAGCTCCTTGAGCGCCAGCGCCAGGAGGAGCGGGCCAAGATGGACGCCCTCAAGGACAGCGGCAGCTCCTGGGGCAACCAGATGCGCTCGTACGTCCTGCACCCGTACCAGATGGTCAAGGACCTCCGTACGGAGTTCGAGGTCGGCAACCCGCAGGCCGTCCTGGACGGCGAGATCGACGGCTTCCTGGAGGCCGGCATCCGCTGGCGCAAGCAGCAGGAGAAGTAGCCCCGAAGTACCCCGCGTTCGGGCCCCGCACCGTCAGGTGCGGGGCCCGTCGTCGTTCCGTCCGGTCATGTCGGTCCGGTCGGCGGATTCGCTGACGCAAGCGGAAACAGCGCCACGGGGACGCTTTGTCGACAAGGGAACTGGCGGTGCGGGGCCCGGAGTTCTGGGTTTACGTCACAGTTGCATCGTCGTATGTGGGACAGCTAGTGATCTTTCGGGCATCGCACGCGCAACGACCTTGACGCTTCATCGGAAAATCGGAAGGGTGGCGTACTGGCATGCGCATTTCTGGGGCGCGTGCGAGCGGGGGCCGGTCCAGTAGTGAGCCGCCTCTGCCGCGTGCCCCGAGCGCTGCCCCATGACGAGATGAGCTACTGGGGGTAGCAGCCAGATGACCAAGCAGTTGCGAGTCCGTATCGCGCGCATCGCCGCCGGTGCGGTGATCGCCGCCGGCGCGTCGCTCACCGCGGCGGGTGCCGCGCAGGCCGTGGGCGCCTTCGGCGAGGGCCCGACCCCGGAGCCCACGTGCCTCCCCGGGGACCTCGGTTGCGAGGAGACCACGCCGCCGCCGACCACCGAGCCGCCGACGACGGAGCCCACGACGGAGCCTCCGACCACGGAGCCCACGACGGAGCCTCCGACCACGGAGCCCACGACGGAGCCTCCCACCACGGAGCCCACGACGGAGCCTCCCACCACGGAGCCCACGACGGAGCCTCCCACCACGGAGCCCACGACGGAGCCGCCGGTCACCACGCCGCCGACCACCGCCCCGGAGCCGGGCGACACGGACGGCCCCGGTCAGACCGAGGCGCCCGTCACCCCGGACGAGGACGGCGGGAACACCGACAACGGTGACGCCGGCACCTGCACCGTCGACCTCGACGGCGCCGAGTGCGTGGACACCGGCAACAACAACACCGACACCAACAACGCCGGCTCGCAGCCCGTGCAGCAGGGTCAGGCGAAGGAGGAGCTCGCCGAGACCGGTGCGGCCGAGACCTCGTTCCTGATCATCGGCGCCGCGACCATGATCGCCGGTGGCATCGGCTTCCGTATGCTGCCGCGTCTCGTCGGCGGTGGCCGTGCCGCCGTCTGATCCAGCCGCGAGCGTGGATCCGTACGGCGCGTGACGTGCAGCGCATGACGTACAGAGCATGAGGAAGGGCCGGGGAGCTTCTCCCCGGCCCTTCCTCATGGTTCCGGCTCGTGTGGACGCCGTGCGGTCCCGCTAGACCGTACGGACCGCCGCGAGCAGTGCGATCGCGGCCAGTAGGGCGATCGCCAGCGTCAGCAGCATCGCGGGCGAGAGACCCTGCGGGGTCAGTCGCTCCCGGTTCGCGCGGCAGACGGGGCAGCGGCCCTCGGCGACCGGGGCCGCGCAGTTGGCGCACACCAGTCGGTCGTAGGTCATGCGCTCTCCTCCTCCCGCACTGGGTTTCACACCAGGACAACGTCCGGTGGGGTCCCGACGTTCCCCCTACCACTGTGCCAGCTCGACGGCGTTTCGGCGCGCCCCACCGGATTGCCCCCGTTCCGTCCCGAAGGGCGAAAAGGATAAACCTCGCAAGCCAGGACCGCGACTGCGCGGTCCTTCCCCGTTCGCGTAAGGTCACGCACACCTACTCCCGGCCGACCGTGGTGCATCCGTGATCCGATTCGACAACGTCTCCAAGTCCTATCCGAAGCAGAGCCGCCCCGCGCTCCGGGATGTCTCCCTGGAGATCGAGAAGGGGGAGTTCGTCTTCCTCGTCGGTTCCTCCGGCTCCGGTAAGTCGACTTTCCTGCGACTGCTCCTGCGTGAGGAGCGCGCCAGTCAGGGCCAGGTGCACGTCCTCGGCAAGGACCTGGCCCGGCTCTCCAACTGGAAGGTGCCGCAGATGCGGCGCCAGTTGGGCACCGTCTTCCAGGACTTCCGCCTGCTGCCCAACAAGACCGTCGCCCAGAACGTGGCCTTCGCCCAGGAGGTCATCGGCAAGCCGCGCGGCGAGATCCGCAAGGCCGTGCCGCAGGTGCTCGACCTGGTCGGGCTCGGCGGCAAGGAGGACCGGATGCCGGGCGAGCTCTCCGGTGGTGAGCAGCAGCGCGTCGCCATCGCCCGTGCCTTCGTCAACCGCCCGATGCTGCTGATCGCCGACGAGCCCACCGGCAACCTCGACCCGCAGACCTCGGTCGGCATCATGAAGCTGCTCGACCGCATCAACAGGACAGGGACCACCGTCGTCATGGCGACCCACGACCAGAACATCGTCGACCAGATGCGCAAGCGCGTCATAGAGCTGGAGAAGGGCCGACTCGTCCGAGACCAGGCCCGCGGCGTCTACGGTTACCAGCACTGAGCAGGTAGGGGACTCAACACACCATGCGCGCTCAGTTCGTGCTCTCCGAGATCGGTGTCGGTCTCCGGCGCAATCTCACGATGACGTTCGCCGTCATCGTCTCCGTGGCCCTCTCGCTCGCCCTGTTCGGCGGCGCGCTGCTCATGCGCGAGCAGGTCAGCACGATGAAGGACTACTGGTACGACAAGGTCAACGTCTCCATCTACCTCTGCACCAAGGCCGACGCCGCCTCCGCGGCGGGCAAGTGCGGCAAGGGCGCGGTCACGGCCCAGCAGAAGGAGCAGCTCCAGGCCGACCTGAAGGACATGAACATCGTCGAGACCGTCTTCTACGAGTCGGCCGACGAAGCGTTCAAGCGTTACAAGGAGGAGTACGGCGACACCGCCATCGCCTCCGTCATCACGCCGGACCAGATGCCCGAGTCGTTCCGGGTGAAGCTGAAGGACCCGGAGAAGTACAAGGTCGTCGCCACCGCCTTCGCGGGGCGTGACGGCGTGGAGTCGGTCCAGGACCAGCGGGGCATCCTGCAGAACCTCTTCGACCTGATGAACGGCATGAACATCGCCGCCCTCGGCGTCATGGGGCTGATGCTGGTCATCGCGCTGATGCTGATCGTCAACACGGTGCGCGTCTCGGCGTTCAGCCGTCGCCGTGAGACCGGCATCATGCGGCTGGTCGGCGCGTCCAGCTTCTACATCCAGATGCCGTTCATCATGGAGGCGGCGTTCGCCGGACTCCTCGGTGGCGCGGTCGCCTGTGTGCTGCTGCTCGTCGGTCGGTACTTCCTGATCGACCACGGCATCGCGCTCGCGGAGAAGATGCAGCTCGTCAACTTCATCGGCTGGGACGCCGTGTTCGCCAAGCTGCCGCTCGTGATCGCCATCGGGCTGCTGATGCCCGCCGTGGCCGCTTTCATCGCGCTGCGCAAGTACCTGAAGGTGTGAGAAGACACTTCTGACGGTGGATGGCGCCGTACGGGCAAAGCCCGTGCGGCGCCGTTGCCTTGTCCTAGAGTGGGCGCCATGCCGGCCGGCACCGACCACCTCTGTATCCGGCCCCGCGGAGTGTTCCGTGGGGCCGTTCTGACGTTGGTCTTCACCGGCGTCCTCGCCACCGCCGCCGCCACCGGCTCCCTGCCCCGGCAGGAGTCCGCGGCCGGGCGGGCGGAGGCGGCCCTGCGCGTGGGGGAGGGGTCCCGGGACTCCACGACCGTCGACAGCGCCGCCCTGAGCCGGGCCGCCGCCGATGCCATGGCCGACGGCAAGTCGGGCAAGAAGGCCGCGGAGGAGTTCGTCAGCCGCAGCGGCGACCGCTGGGGCGCGGTGTACGACAAGCGGGAGTACGCCGAGTTCGAGCAGGCCCTCGACGGCGCCTACACGGGCGTGGGGCTCTCCGCGGGCCGGGCCGCCGAAGGCCGGGTCCGGGTGACCCGGGTGCAGTCCGGCGGCCCCGCCGAGCGCGCCGGGCTCCGGGCCGACGACCGGCTGGTCTCCGTCGACGGGCGCCCCGTCGACGGACTCTCGGTCTCCGAGGTCGTCGCCCTCCTGCGCGGCGACGGCGTACCCGGCTCCACCGTCGCCCTCCGGGTCGAGCGCGGCCGCGCCGTCTGGACGCAGACCCTGCGCCGGGCCCGGCTGGCCACGGACCCGGTCACCGTCCGCCGCCTCGACGACGGGACCCTGATGATCCGGGTCGCCGCCTTCACCAAGGGCGCGGGCACGCGCGTGCGTGACGCGGTACGGGACGCCCCGGCCGGCGCCGGCGTCCTCCTGGACCTGCGGGGCAACGCCGGCGGACTGGTCGCCGAGGCCGCCGTGGCCGCCTCCGCCTTCCTCGACGGTGGTCTGGTCGCCACGTACGACGTGGAGGGCGAGCAGCGGGCCGTGTACGCGGAGGGCGGCGGCGACACCGTCCGGCCTCTGGTGGCGCTGATCGACGGCGGCACGATGAGCGCGGCCGAGCTGCTCACCGGCGCCCTCCAGGACCGGGGCCGGGCCGTCACGGTCGGTTCGCGCACCTTCGGCAAGGGCTCGGTCCAGATGCCGAGCGCCCTGCCGGACGGTTCCGTCGCCGAGCTGACCGTCGGTCACTACCGCACACCGGCCGGTCACACCGTGGACGGCCGGGGCATCACCCCCGACCTGACGGCCGGGGAACGGGCGGAAGAACGGGCGAAGACGGTATTGAGTGGCCTCGGAGGGGGCTCGTAGTGCGAAAATGACTGCACTATGGCAAAGGGACTCGTGAACGTGCAGGGCAAGCCTGCGAAGAAGAACCAGGACAAGGCGCCCGAGCGCAAGATCATCGCGCAGAACAAGAAGGCGCGCCACGACTATCACATCGTCGACACCTACGAGTGCGGCGTGGTGCTCATGGGCACCGAGGTGAAGTCGCTGCGGATGGGCCGTGCCTCCCTGGTCGACGGCTTCGTGCAGATCGACCGGCACGAGGCGTGGCTGCACAACATCCATGTGCCCGAGTACATGCAGGGCAGCTGGACCAACCACTCGGCGAAGCGGAAGCGCAAGCTGCTGCTGCACCGCGAGGAGATCGACAAGCTGGAGGCGAAGTCGCAGGAGACGGGTCACACGATCGTGCCCCTCGCGCTGTACTTCCTCAACGGCCGCGTCAAGGTCGAGATCGCGCTCGCCAAGGGCAAGAAGGAGTTCGACAAGCGTCAGACCCTGCGGGAGAAGCAGGACACGCGCGAGACCAACCGGGCCATCGCGGCGGCCAAGCGCAAGCAGCGGGCGGCGCAGGCCGCGTAGCCCCCTCGGCGCTGTTCGGCGGAGCGGCGCGGTCGCGGGTAATACGCTGGCGACAGCACCCGTCGGTCACGTACGATGGGTCGTGCCCACCTCGCAAGAGGTGTGCTTTGAAAAATAAACATGGGGATGATCGGTTTCGACAGCGGATACCGATGCAGGGGAAGCGTGTCGAGGAAGCGGCAATGATCTCGTTAACCATATGTCGCAACCAATAATCGCCAACTCCAAGAGCGATAACTCCCGCTTCGCCCTCGCTGCCTAATTTTAGGTAACGACAAGAAGCCTCTGTGAGGAGCGTCAGCCCGGGGGTGGTCCCGACCCGGATCCTGGCGTCATTTAGGGATCTAAACCTCTAGCCCCGGTCACGGGGGTTAGAGGGAAATCAAACAGTGACTGAGCCCGTCGGAGACTTGTCCGTGTGATCTCCGGGGCTGAGAAACTCGTAGCGGACTGCGCACGGAGAAGCCCTGTTTCCGTACCGTTGGACGCGGGTTCGATTCCCGCCATCTCCACCGAGCGTCCGAGAGGCAAGCCCCCTCGGACACCTCATCCCATGTGGGCAGAGGCCCGGCAGTCGTCAGACTGCCGGGCCTTTGTCATGCCCGGCCTTTGTCATGCCCGGCCTTTGTCATGCCCGGCCTTTGTCATGCCCGGCCGTCCACTCGCGTCGTCGCGCAGAGGGTCAGGGCGAGGGCCGCCGCCCCGGCCGGGATCAGGAAGCCGAAGGCCGCGAAGGGGGCGTGGTCGGCGGCCCAGCCGCCGGTGGCGGAGCCCGCCGCGATGCCGCCGAGGAGGGCGGTCACGGCCAGCGTCATGCCCTCGTTGAGCTGGGACGCCGGGGTCAGACGCTGGACCAGGCCCATGCCCGTCACCATCGTCGGGGCCGTCGCCATGCCCGCCAGGAGCAGTCCGGCGGCGAGGGCGGGCAGCGAACCGGTCGAGGCGGCGAGCAGCGGCATCGTCATGAGGAGGGCCATGGCGGCCAGGCAGGTGCGGAGCCGTGCGGTGCGGTGGGCGCGGCCGTAGAGGAGGCCGGCCGCGCAGGAACCGGCGGCCTGGAGAGCGAGGACCGGTCCCGCGACGGGGCCGTCCACGAACGCCACGGTCACCACCTCCATGGAGCCGAAGACCGCCCCGGTGGCGAGGAAGACCGCCAGGATCGGGGCCATGCCCGGGACCCGGAGCGGGGAGCCGGCGGAGGTGACGGGCGAGACCGGGGGTTCGGTGGAGCGCTGGGCCGCGAAGATCAGGACGCCGGTGAGGAACAGGACGGCGCCGCCGAGGGTGCCCGCCTCGGGGAAGAGCGTGGAACAGAGCAGCGCGGCGACGACCGGGCCGAGCATGAAGCAGAGCTCGTCGGTGGCCTGCTCGAAGGCGTTGGCGGTGTGCAGGGCGTCCCGGTCGCCCTTCAGGAGATGGGCCCAGCGGGCCCGCGACATGCCGCCGGTGTTGGGGGAGGTGGCGGTGAGGGCCGTGGTGGCGAACAGCGCCCAGACGGGCGCCTTCTCGTGGACGCAGAGGAGCAGGACCAGATGGCCGAGAACCGCGTAGACGGTGGCGGGGACGGCGATCCGCGCCTGGCCGTACCGGTCGACGAGCCGGGCGATCCAGGGGGCGGTGAGGGCCCCGGCGGCCATGCCGGTGGCGGTCACGCCGCCCGCGAGGGCGTACGAGTCGTACGCCGCCGCGATCATGATCACGGCGCTGACGCCGAACATGCCCATGGGGAGCCGGGCGATCAGGTTGCCGACGATGAAGGCGCGGGCGCCGGGGACGGCGAAGAGGCGGAGGTAGGAATTGCGGGGGGCGGGGGTGGAGGCGGGGGGAGCGGTGGGGCTGCTGGGGACGGCGGTGCGCCGGTCGCTGTAGCGGGGGGCGAGGGCCGGGCCCGCCGGGGTGAGGGTGAGGTCCGGTTGCGGCATGGATCAAGGCTCGCGGGAGTCGGCCGGGTGGGTCCAACACCTGTTCGGTGGCCATTCACGCAGCTGTGTTGTTAAATGCGGCGATGGTCTCCCCGGTGCCTTTCCCCAGGTCGGCGTCCGCCGCGCCGCGTGACATCGATCCCCGCCTCCTGCGCGCCTTCACCGCCGTCGCGGAGGACCTGCACTTCACCCGCGCCGCCACCCGCCTCTACGTCGCCCAGCAGGCCCTCAGTCGTGACATCCGGCGCCTGGAGCGCGAGTTGGGCGCCGAGCTCTTCGTACGGACCACCCGGCAGGTCTCCCTCACCCCGGACGGCGAGCGCCTCCTCCCGTACGCGCACCGGGTGTTGGCCGCCCAGGACGAGCTGGCCGAGGCCTTCCGGGCCGCGCCCCGGCCCCTCCTCGTCGACCTCAACAGCCCCGACCTCGCCCCCGAGGAGGTCCTGCGCCGGGCCCGCGAACTCGCCCCGGAACAGGAGCTGATGGCCCGCTACGAGAGCGGACTCACCGGAGCCGTACGGGAGATCCTCGCCGGCCGGATCGACACCTCCTTCGGGCGGTACGGAGGGCTCGACGCCGGGCTGCGGGCGCGGCTCGACGTCCAGTTCGTACGGTACGAGCGGATGGCCGTGATCCTGCCCGAGGACCATCCGCTCGCCGGGCTGCCCGAAGTACCGCTCGCCGCTCTCGCCGGGGAACGGATCTACGCGGGCGCGGGGAACGACCGCACGCCCGAGTGGACCGACCTCGCCGCCCGGCTCTTCGCCGGGCGCGGCATCGAGGTCGCCCCGCCCGCGCCGCTCGCGGTCGGCAAGGAGGAGTTCCGCCGCATCATGGCCAAGCACCGCAACCCGGTGCTCGCCGTCGTCGACTTCCCGCCCATGCCGGGCTGCGTGCTGCGGCCGCTCGTCGACCCCGTGCCCCTGTCACCCGTGAGCCTGGTGTGGCGCAAGGGGCTGAGCCACCCCGGCCTGGACGCACTGCGGACCGCCGCCGCCGAGATCGGCGCCCGGGAGGGCTGGCACACCCGCCCGGCCGGCTCCTGGCTGCCGGAGGGGGAACCGGGGCTGCCGTAGCGGGTGCCCGGGCCCCCGGGGCGCGTACAGGCGCTCACAGGGCCGTCGCGCGCCGGGTGAGAGCAAGGTTCCGTTGCCGTCACTTCTCGGCACCAGGCTGAAACGCGACCTCCCTAGGGTCGGTGGCAGGTGGACCGGGGCTGTGGACGCCCCAGGACCCGACACCCGCGGAGGTACGACATGGGCGGCAGCCGGTGGATCGAGCAGTGGGAGCCGGAGGACGAGACGTTCTGGCGCGAGAAGGGGGAGCGGATCGCGCGGCGGAACCTGCTCTTCTCCGTCATCTCCGAGCACATCGGCTTCTCCATCTGGAGCCTGTGGTCGGTCATGGTCCTCTTCATGGGGCCGCAGTACGGCGTCGACCCGGCCGGCAAGTTCTTCCTGATCGGCACCGCGACCTTCGTCGGCGCGCTGATCCGGATCCCGTACACCTTCGCCGTCGCCCGCTTCGGCGGCCGTAACTGGACGGTCTTCAGCGCCCTGCTGCTCCTGCTGCCCACCGGCTTCGCGTTCGCGGTGATGGAGCCCGGGACCTCGTACACCACCCTCGTCCTGGTGGCCGCGCTCACCGGCGTGGGCGGCGGCAACTTCGCCTCCTCGATGACCAACATCAACGCCTTCTTCCCGCTGCGGAAGAAGGGCTGGGCGCTCGGGCTCAACGCCGGCGGCGGCAACATCGGCGTCCCCGTCGTCCAGCTCGTCGGCCTCCTCGTGATCGGCACGGCGGGCGCCATGCACCCCCGGATCGTGCTCGGCGTCTACCTGCCCCTGATCGTCGTCGCCGCCGTGTGCGCCGCGCTCTTCATGGACAACCTCGCCCCCGTCAAGAACGACACCGGGGCCGCGAAGGAGGCCGTGAAGGCCCGCCACACCTGGATCATGGCCTTCCTGTACGTCGGGACCTTCGGCTCCTTCATCGGCTACAGCTTCGCCTTCGGACTCGTCCTCCAGACCCAGTTCGGCCGCACCCCGCTGCAGGCCGCCTCGCTCACCTTCATCGGCCCGCTGCTCGGCTCCCTCATCAGGCCCGTCGGCGGCTCCCTCGCCGACCGGCACGGCGGCGCCCGCATCACCCTGGGGACCTTCGCCGCGATGGCCGCCGCGACCGGTGTGGTGATCTACGCCTCCGTGATCGAATCCCTCACCGTCTTCCTCATCGGCTTCATCGGACTCTTCGTCCTCAGCGGCCTCGGCAACGGTTCCACGTACAAGATGATCCCGGCGATCTTCCTCGCCCAGGGGCACCGGAAGGGCCTCGCCGGAGATGCCGCCGAGGCCTACGGTCGGCGCCTCTCCGGGGCCGCCATGGGCCTCATCGGGGCGGTCGGCGCGCTCGGCGGCCTCGGCATCAACCTCGCCTTCCGGCAGTCCTTCCAGGCCTCCGGCACCGGCACCGCGGCCTTCGTCGCCTTCCTCGCCTTCTACGCGGCCTGCATGGTCGTCACCTGGGCGGTATACCTTCGAGCTCCGGCCGCGGTACCCGAGAACGCCGAGGCCGTCACCGAGCCGGAGCCCCGGCCCGGCTACGCGAAGGTGTGATGTCCGGTGCCCGGCGCGGACCGTAACGATCAGGAAATACGGGCGAACCGAGACCGTCACGCGTCCCCGTCAGGCTCTGACCTCATGGACGAGCAAGAACACGGCCCCCTCGCCGGCTTCACCGTCGGCGTCACCGCGGCGCGGCGCGCGGACGAACTCATCGCGCTGCTGCGCCGACGCGGCGCGGCCGTCGTCCACGGCCCCGCCCTGCGGATCGTGCCCCTCGCGGACGACACCGAACTCCTCGCCGCCACCAAGGAACTCATCGGCCACGCCCCGGACGTCGTCATCGCCACCACGGCGATCGGCTTCCGGGGCTGGGTCGAGGCGGCGGAGGGCTGGGGGTGCGGGGAGGACCTCCTCGCCGTCCTGCGGGACGTCGAACTCCTCGCCCGGGGACCCAAGGTCAAGGGGGCCGTACGGGCCGCCGGACTCACCGAGTCCTGGTCGCCCGGCTCGGAGTCCATGGCCGAGGTCCTCGACCGGCTCCTCGCCGAAGGCGTGGCGGGCCGGCGGATCGCGCTCCAGCTGCACGGTGAGCCGCTGCCCGGCTTCGTCGAGGCGCTCACCGCCGGCGGCGCCGAGGTCGTCGGCGTCCCCGTCTACCGCTGGATGCCGCCGGAGGACGTCGGCCCGCTCGACCGGCTCCTCGACGGAGTCCTGTCGGGCGGCCTGGACGCCGTCACCTTCACCAGCGCCCCCGCCGCGGCCTCGCTGTTCTCCCGGGCCGCGGAGAGGGGCGTACGGGACGCACTCGTCGCCGCGCTCCGGCACGACGTCCTCGCGGTCTGCGTGGGCCCCGTGACGGCCCTCCCGCTGCAGGCCGAGGGCATCGCCACGTACCAGCCGGAGCGCTTCCGGCTCGGCCCCCTCGTCCAGCTCCTCTGCAAGGAACTGCCGGCCCGCTCACGGGCCCTGCCCGTGGCCGGCCACCAGGTGGAGGTCCGCGGCCACGCCGTCCTCGTCGACGGCCTCCTGCGGCCCGTCCCGCCCGCCGGAATGGCCCTCCTCGGACTCCTCGCCCGTCGCCCCGGCTGGGTGGTGTCCCGGGCCGACCTGCTGCGGGCGCTGCCCGGCGCGGGGCGCGACGAGCACGCGGTGGAGACGGCGATGGCGCGGCTGCGGGCGGCGCTCGGCACGCCGAAGCTGATCCAGACGGTGGTGAAGCGGGGGTACCGGCTGGCACTGGACCCGACGGCGGACTCGAAGTACGACGAGTAGCCGGACGTGGGGCGCGTGGGTGACCCGCCTGACACGGTGGCCTGTGGTGGCGTACGCTCGACGGCTGCCCAGTGCACGTCAGAAGGGGGCCTTAGGTGGCCGCGCAGGAAGCCGTGGACACGGTCAGAGACCGTGAGATCGGTGTCGAGCAGGAACATCTGGATCACGTCTACCGCCGACTGGAGGAGAAGATCCACGAGGCGGAGTTCCTGATGAACGACGCCGCCCAGCGGGGCCAGGTCGGCACGCCCGGCGCCCTCGCCGAGCGCGACGCCCAGGTCTTCCGGGCCGGCATCCACCTCAACAGGCTCAACAACGAGTTCGAGGACTTCCTCTTCGGCCGGATCGATCTGCTGTACGGGAAGGACGGGAAGAAGGGGCCCGACGGGGCCTACACCTCGATCGAGCCCGCCGAGGACGCCGTACGGCCCGACAACACCGCCGAGATCGGCGAGACCCTCCACATCGGCCGGATCGGGGTCCTCGACTCCGACTACGCGCCGCTGGTCATCGACTGGCGCGCGCCCGCCGCCGCGCCCTTCTACCGGTCGACGCCGGTCGACCCGGGCCGGGTCGTACGCCGCCGGGTCATCCGCTCCAAGGGCCGCCAGGTCCTCGGCGTCGAGGACGACCTGATGCGCCCCGAGCTGCGGGCCACCCTCGACGGGCGCGAACTGCCGGTGATCGGCGACGGCGCCCTGATGGCCGCCCTCGGCCAGGCCCGCAGCCACACCATGCGGGACATCGTCTCCTCCATCCAGGCGGAGCAGGACCTCGTCATCCGCGCGCCCGCCGCCTCCGTCACGTACGTCGAGGGCGGTCCGGGCACGGGGAAGACGGCGGTCGCGCTGCACCGGGCCGCGTACCTGCTCTACCAGGACCGGCGGCGGTACGCGGGCGGCATCCTGATCGTCTCCCCGACCCCGCTCCTCGTCTCGTACACCGAGGGCGTCCTGCCCTCGCTGGGCGAGGAGGGCCAGGTGGCGATCCGGGCCGTCGGCTCGCTCGTCGACGGGGCCGAGGCAACCGCCTACGACGACCCGGCCGTCGCCCGGATCAAGGGCTCCTCCCGGATGCTCCACGTGCTGCGCAAGGCCGCCCGTGGCGCCCTGGAGACCCCGGCGCCCAGGGCTCAGGCCCAGCTCGCCCTGGGCGACGAGGACGACGAGGCCACCGTGCCCGTCGGCACCCCCACGCGCCTGCGTGTGGTCGCCTTCGGCCGTCGCCTGGAGCTGGAGGCCGACGAGCTGCGGCGCATCCGGCACAACGTCCTCGGCGGTACGGCTCCGGTCAACCTGCTGCGCCCGCGGGCCCGCAGGCTGCTCCTGGACGCGCTGTACTCCAAGTCGGGCGCGGTCGGTCGGCACAGCGACCCCGAGCTGGCCGCCGAACTGCGCTCCTCCTTCGACGAGGACGTCTCCACCGAGGACTCCTTCCTCGGCTTCCTCGACGCATGGTGGCCCGAACTCACCCCGCGCCGGGTCCTCGACGCGATGGCCGACGAGCGGCGGCTCGGCCGCTGGGCCCGCCGCATCCTCAACCCGGGCGAGGTGCGCAGGCTCGCCCGCTCGCTGCGCCGCAAGGAGCTGTCCGTCCACGACGTGGCGCTCCTCGACGAGCTGCACACCCTGGTCGGCGCCCCGGCCCGGCCGAGGAAGCGCCGGGAGTACGACCCGCTCGACCAGCTCACGGGTCTGGAAGAGCTCATGCCCGTACGGGAGGAGACGCAGCGCGAGCGGGCCGAGCGGCTCGCCGCCGAGCGCACCGAGTACGCGCACGTGATCGTGGACGAGGCGCAGGACCTCACGCCCATGCAGTGGCGGATGGTCGGACGGCGCGGCCGGCACGCCACCTGGACGGTCGTCGGCGACCCGGCACAGTCCTCCTGGTCGGACCCGGACGAGGCGGCCGAGGCCCGCGACGAGGCCCTCGGGTCACGGCCGCGGCGCCGCTTCGAGCTGACCGTGAACTACCGGAACCCGGCGGAGATCGCCGAGCTGGCCGCCAAGGTGCTCGCCCTCGCCATGCCGGGCAAGGAGTCGCCGCGCGCGGTCCGCTCGACGGGCGTCGAGCCCCGTTTCGTACCGGTGCGGGAGACGGCGGGGAAGCCGGATCTGGCCGAAACCGTACGGTCCGAGGCGCGGCTGCTCCTGGAGCGGGTCGAGGGCACGGTCGGTGTCGTCGTCGCCATGAACCGGCGTCAGGAGGCGGCCCGCTGGCTCGCCGAGCTGGGCGACCGGGTGGTGGCGCTCGGTTCCCTGGAGGCGAAGGGCCTGGAGTACGACGCCACGGTGGTCGTCTCGCCGGCGGAGATCGCCGACGAGTCCCCGGCGGGTCTGCGGGTCCTCTACGTGGCCCTCACCCGGGCGACGCGGCAGCTCACGGTGGTCGCTGCGGCGGCGGACATGCCGGACGAGGCGGGGGTTCCGGACCTGCTGAGGGACTGATCCGAGGGGCGCGGGGGAGTGATCCGAGGCGCCGTGGGGAGGGGGCGGAGGGCCGATTTCCGGTCAACCTGTGGCGCTGGAATCACTGCACAGGGTCGTTTGTTAGCCTTGTCGTGGCACCGGCTCGATCCAAGCCCCCGGGCCCAACCTTCGTCCCTTTGAGGGACCACTTGCCGCGAGGCGAGCATGGCGGGTCGGTGCCACTCAATCGTTTTCTCGTGCGTAGCTACGAAGTCGAGGCTCCTGTCACCCCTGGTGACGGGGGCCTCTTCTGTTTCCCGGCAGCTTCTCGTATGGTGGAAACTACTTTCCGAAAACAAAATGACCGCATTACCTGCTACCGGCAGGTAGGTGCGACCATCGGAGGGCGCCGCCGGGCAACCAGCCGGGGCGGCGTAGCAACGAAGCTCAGGGAAAGCAGAGGAAGTCGGCCATGGCAACGGCGCCCAGCGTCTCGTACTCGATGACGGTCCGGCTGGAGGTTCCCGCGAGCGGAACCGCGGTCTCCCAGCTCACCACGGCGGTGGAGTCCCACGGCGGATCCGTCACCGGCCTCGACGTGACCGCCTCCGGCCACGAGAAGCTCCGCATCGACGTCACCATCGCCGCGACCTCGACCGCGCACGCCGACGAGATCGTCGAGCAGCTGCGCACCATCGAGGGCGTCGTCCTCGGCAAGGTCTCCGACCGTACGTTCCTGATGCACCTCGGCGGCAAGATCGAGATGGCGTCCAAGCACCCCATCCGCAACCGTGATGACCTCTCCATGATCTACACCCCGGGCGTCGCCCGCGTGTGCATGGCGATCGCCGAGAACCCCGAGGACGCCCGCCGCCTCACCATCAAGCGCAACTCCGTCGCGGTCGTCACCGACGGCTCCGCCGTCCTCGGCCTCGGCAACATCGGCCCGATGGCGGCCCTGCCCGTCATGGAGGGCAAGGCCGCCCTCTTCAAGCGCTTCGCCGGCATCGACGCCTGGCCGATCTGCCTCGACACGCAGGACACCGACGAGATCGTCGCGATCGTCAAGGCGATCGCCCCCGGCTTCGCGGGCATCAACCTGGAGGACATCTCCGCGCCGCGCTGCTTCGAGATCGAGGCCCGGCTGCGCGAGGCCCTCGACATCCCCGTCTTCCACGACGACCAGCACGGCACCGCCATCGTCGTCCTCGCCGCCCTCACCAACGCGCTGCGCGTCGTCAACAAGGGCATCGGCGACGTACGGGTCGTCATGTCCGGTGCCGGCGCCGCCGGTACGGCCATCCTGAAGCTGCTGATCGCCGCGGGCGTCAAGCACGCCGTCGTCGCCGACATCCACGGCGTCGTGCACGCGGGCCGCGAGGACCTCGTGGACGCCGCGCCCGGCACTCCGCTGCGCTGGATCGCCGACAACACCAACCCCGAGGGCGTCACCGGCACCCTCAAGCAGGCCGTGGTCGGCGCGGACGTGTTCATCGGCGTCTCGGCCCCCAACCTGCTGGGCGCGCAGGACGTCGCCGCCATGGCGGAGGGCGCGATCGTGTTCGCGCTCGCGAACCCCGACCCGGAGGTCGACCCGGCCGCCGCGCGTCAGACGGCCGCCGTCGTCGCCACCGGCCGCTCCGACTTCCCGAACCAGATCAACAACGTGCTGGTCTTCCCGGGTGTCTTCCGCGGTCTCCTCGACGCCCAGTCCCGTACGGTCAACACGGAGATGATGCTGGCGGCCGCCACGGCCCTCGCCGACGTCGTCACCGAGGACGAGCTGAACCCGAACTACATCATCCCGTCGGTCTTCAACGACAAGGTCGCGGGTGCGGTCGCCGGAGCCGTGCGCAACGCGGCGAAGGCGGCGGCCGGCGGCCCGGCGGCGACCGGGCGCTGACGGCGCGTCGCGATTCGCGGAGCCGTAAACCCGCCTTTAGGGTGGCTTTTCGGCTCCGCGTGGTTTTCGCGGAGTCGACAGAACGTCACCACCACGGGGCTCTGGCGCTTTTCGTGTGACCCCAGGGGGTGCCGGATTGGCGTTCCCGCCGCTGGTGGGGGCAGGATGCGTGTTTGGGCGCGAGGGTCTGTCATTAGACCCGGGTCCGGGGACTGTCCGAAGGCCCTGGCAGCATCGGCTTCGCTGTACCCAATCACGCGGCTTCCGCCGCGTGGCACGCCTCACAGGCAAGAAGAACACGGGAGTAACAACATGAACCGCAGTGAGCTGGTGGCCGCCCTGGCCGACCGCGCCGAGGTGACCCGCAAGGACGCCGACGCCGTGCTGGCCGCTCTCGCCGAGACCGTCGGTGAGGTCGTCGCCAAGGGCGACGAGAAGGTCACCATCCCCGGCTTCCTGACCTTCGAGCGCACCCACCGTGCCGCTCGCACCGCTCGTAACCCGCAGACCGGCGACCCGATCAACATCCCGGCCGGCTACAGCGTGAAGGTCTCCGCGGGCTCGAAGCTCAAGGAAGCCGCCAAGGGCAAGTAAGGCCACCAAGGCCGCGTAAGCAGCCTGGAGGCGCAGGAAGGGCGGCCACCCTGTCAGGGGGTGGCCGCCCTTCCGTTTGCCCGTCAGACGGGCCTTGGCGCCTTCGGAAGGCGGTGTACGCGGGTGCGTGGCGCCCCCAGGGGCCGGCCACGCGCCCGCGTACCGCCCGTTTACACCAGTGCGCTGCCCGGCAGCTCGACCTTGGCGCCGAGCTCGACGAGCTTCTCCATGAAGTTCTCGTAGCCGCGGTTGATCAGCTCGATGCCGTGCACCCGGGAGGTGCCCTGGGCCGCGAGCGCCGCGATCAGGTACGAGAAGCCGCCGCGCAGGTCGGGGATGACCAGGTCGGCGCCCTGGAGCTTCGTCGGGCCGGACACGACCGCCGAGTGCAGGAAGTTGCGCTGGCCGAAGCGGCAGTCCGAGCCGCCCAGACACTCGCGGTACAGCTGGATGTGAGCGCCCATCTGGTTGAGCGCGGAGGTGAAGCCGAGCCGGGACTCGTACACCGTCTCGTGGACGATGGAGAGGCCGGAGGCCTGCGTCAGGGCCACGACCAGCGGCTGCTGCCAGTCCGTCTGGAAGCCGGGGTGCACGTCCGTCTCCAGGTGGATCGCGTTGAGCGAGCCGCCCGGGTGCCAGAAGCGGATGCCCTCGTCGTCGATCTCGAAGGCGCCACCCACCTTCCGGTACGTGTTGAGGAAGGTCATCATCGAGCGCTGCTGGGCGCCGCGCACGTAGATGTTGCCCTCGGTGGCGAGCGCCGCGGACGCCCAGGAGGCCGCTTCGAGGCGGTCCGGGAGCGCCCGGTGGGTGTAGCCGTCGAGGCGGTCGACACCGGTGATCCGGATGGTCCGGTCGGTGTCCATGGAGATGATCGCGCCCATTTTCTGCAGGACGCTGATCAGGTCCTCGATCTCGGGCTCCACGGCGGCGTTCGACAGCTCGGTGACGCCCTCGGCGAGCACGGCCGTCAGCAGCACCTGCTCGGTCGAGCCGACCGAGGGGTACGGCAGCCGGATCTTGCAACCGCGAAGACGCTGCGGGGCCTCCAGGTACTGGCCGCCCTCCCGCTTCTCGATGGTGGCGCCGAACTGGCGCAGCACGTCGAAGTGGAAGTCGATGGGCCGGCCGCCGATGTCGCAGCCGCCGAGGCCCGGGATGAAGGCGTGGCCGAGACGGTGCAGCAGCGGGCCGCAGAAGAGGATCGGGATGCGGGACGAACCGGCGTGGGCATCGATGTCGGCGACGTTCGCCGACTCGACGTGCGTCGGGTCGAGGACGAGCTCGCCGGGCTCCTCGCCCGGGCGGACCGTCACTCCGTGCAGCTGGAGCAGCCCGCGGACCACGCGGACGTCCCGGATGTCGGGAACGTTGCGCAGGCGGCTCGGGCCGCTGCCGAGCAGGGCGGCGACCATCGCCTTGGGCACGAGGTTCTTCGCGCCGCGGACGCGGATCTCGCCCTCCAGCGGGGTTCCGCCATGGACGAGCAGTACATCATGGCTGTCTGTGCCGGTCATGAATCTCGCGTTCCGGAGTGGGGTCGGTCGGGTGGCCAGTGAAAAGGGTAAGGGGCCATGAGACCTCCAAGGAGTGCCTCGGGGGGCCTGTCAGATGTAATGAATTCGGCACAACACCCTCTGTTCCCGTGATCTTGCGGAGCGTCACCGTCCGTTTCCGTCGCCGGGACGGCCCGCGGCCCCCTCTTCATCGCGGCGGTCACCGATCTGATCTGCGGTGGTCGGCGACTTCCCGCCATCGCTCCGGTTCGTCCCGTCCGACAACCCCCGCGAACGCCGAAGATGCGGGATCATGTGTCGCATGACCGAGGTGTCCTCGCTCACAGGACGGCTGCTCGTCGCCACCCCCGCCCTCGCGGACCCGAATTTCGACCGCGCGGTGGTGCTGCTGCTCGACCACGACGACGAGGGCTCACTCGGCGTGGTCCTCAACCGGCCGACGCCGGTGACCGTCGGCGACATCCTCGCCCCCTGGGCCGGACTCGCCGGCGAACCCGGCGTCGTCTTCCAGGGTGGCCCCGTCTCGCTCGACGCGGCCCTCGGCATCGCCGTGATCCCCGGCGACGAGGGCCCGCTCGGCTGGCGGCGGGTGTACGGGGCGATCGGCCTGGTCGATCTGGAGACCCCGCCCGAGCTGCTCGGACCGGCCCTCGGCTCGCTGCGGATCTTCGCCGGATACGCGGGCTGGGGCCCCGGCCAGATGGAGTCCGAGCTCGGCGCCGGGGCCTGGTACGTGGTCGAGTCGGAGCCCGGCGACGTCTCCTCGCCGCAGCCCGAGACGCTCTGGCGGCAGGTGCTCAGACGGCAGCGCGGCGACCTCGCGATGATCGCGACGTACCCCGACGACCCGTCCCTCAACTGACGGCGACCCGTCCCTCAACCGCGGGCCCCGGCTTTCAGTACCCTTGGCGGTTATGAGCACTCTCGAGCCCGAGCGCGGGGCAGGTACGGGAACCCTCGTCGAGCCGACGCCGCAGGTGTCCCACGGTGACGGCGACCACGAGCGCTACGCCCATTACGTCCAGAAGGACAAGATCATGGCGAGCGCCCTCGACGGCACCCCCGTCGTGGCGCTGTGCGGAAAGGTCTGGGTGCCGGGGCGTGACCCCAAGAAGTACCCGGTCTGTCCGATGTGCAAGGAGATCTACGACTCCATGGGCGCCGGCGGTGGCGACAAGGACAAGGGCGGCAAGGACAAGTAGGTGTCCTGACGTCCGGGGATGTCGGGGGCGGCCCCCGTCACGCGTACTTCGGTACGGGTGACGGGGGCCGTTTCGCGTTCCGGGGGCCTTTCGGCGCGCGTTGCGCAGGGTGCATTCGCCGGTCACGGAGTGGTTGAGGTGGTCGAGACCTCTTGTCGGGTCGCCTGAGGCGCGCCTAACCTCACGCGTGTTGTGCAGAACGAAACGCGCATTGCGCATGCTGCAACGCACGCACCTGGAGGGGATCCGTCATGAAGCTTCCTGCCTGCCTCACCGCCCCGGCCGCCGCACTCCTGCTGGCCGGCCTGACCGCCACCGCCTGCGCGCCCCAGATCTCCGACGGCAAGGCGACGACGGACGAGAAGACCGGCACCCTGCGGGTCTGGCTCTTCCAGGAGGTGAGCAACAAGCCCAAGGAACAGGTCGTCGCACAGGCCGTCGCCGCCTTCGAGAAGCAGCACCAGGGCGCGAAGGTCGAGGTCGAGTACATCCCCGTCGAGACCCGCGCCCAGCGCGTCAAGGCCGCCTTCAACGACCCCAAGTCGGCCCCCGACCTCATCGAGTACGGCAACACCGACACCGCCGGATACGTGAAGGACGGCGGACTCGCCGACATCAGCGCCGAGTTCGGCGCCTGGGACGAGGCCAAGGACACCGACCCCACCGCCAAGCAGTCCGTCACCGTCGGCGGAAAGGTCTACGGATCCCCGCTCTTCGTCGGCGTCCGCGCCCTCTACTACCGCACCGACGTGTTCGAGGAACTCGGCCTGACCGCCCCCAAGAGCCAGGCCGAACTCGTCTCCACCGCGAAGAAGATCCGCAAGGCCAAGCCCGACCTGTACGGCATCGCCGTCGGCGGCGCGTACACCTACGGCGCCGTGCCCTTCGTCTGGGCGGCCGGCGGCGAACTCGCCACCGCGAACGGCGACTCGTACAAGGCCGCCGTCAACAGCGAGGCCGCCCTCAAGGGCATCGGCACCTACACCTCGCTCTTCGGCGACGACAACTGCCCCGCCGCAAAGTGCGCCCAGATGGGCGGCAACGCCACCGTCACCGCCTTCGCCTCCGGCAAGGCCGCCATGGCCATCGGCGGCGACTTCAGCCACGCCGCCGTCGAAGCCGGCACCGTCAAGGGCAAGTACGCCGTCGTCCCGCTGCCCGGCACCACCCCCGGCTCTATCGCCCCGGCCTTCGCCGGCGGCAACAACATCGGCGTCCTCAAGAGCACCTCGCACCGCAGCCTCGCCGTCGACCTCCTCAAGTCCCTCACCGGCAAGGAGACCCAGGGCCGGCTCTTCGACGCGATGGGCTTCCTCCCCACGTACACCGACGTCCGGACCGCCGCAGCCCAGCGGCAGCCCTTCGTGAAGCCCTTCATCGACACCCTCGGCGCGGGCACCAAGTTCGTCCCGGCGTCCCCCGGCTGGGGCCAGATCGACGCCTCCCTCGTCCTGCCCACGATGTTCCAGGAGGTCGTCAGCGGCCGTAAGGACGTCAAGGCGGCGGCCGACGACGCCGCGAAGAAGATGGACGCGGCCTTCGCGCCGGCGGGCTGAGCCGCATGACGACCCAGCTCACCGTCACCGAGAAGCGGCCGGGCCCGACCGCGCCCCCGGCCCCCCGGCCGGCCCGGCGCGGCGCCCCCAGGGGCCACCGCCCTTGGACCCCCTGGCTGTACCTAGTGCCCGCCCTCGCCGTCCTCGGCGGACTCCTCGTCTACCCCGTCTACCAGCTCGGCCTGATCTCCTTCCTGGAGTACACCCAGGCCCAGGTCAGCGGCGGCGAACCCACCTCCTTCAAGGGCTTCGGCAACTACACGACCCTCTTCGCCGACCCCCAGTTCCGGCAGGTCCTCCTCGCCACCGTCCTCTTCGCCGCCGCCTGCGTCGTCACCACGCTCGCCGTCGGCTGCGCCCTCGCCGTACTCCTCACGCGCGTGCGTGCCCTGCCGCGGTTCGTTCTGATGATGGCCGCGCTCGGCGCCTGGGCCACGCCCGCGATCACCGGCTCGACGGTCTGGGTCTTCCTCTTCGACGCCGACTTCGGCCCCGTCAACAAACTGCTCGGGCTCGGCGACTTCTCCTGGACGTACGGCAAGTACAGCGCCTTCGCCCTCGTCCTCCTCGAAGTCGTCTGGTGTTCCTTCCCGTTCGTGATGGTCACCGTCTACGCGGGCATCAAGGCCATCCCGTCCGAGGTCCTGGAGGCCGCCGCCCTCGACGGCGCCTCACAGTGGCGGATCTGGCGCTCGGTCATGGCGCCGATGCTCCGGCCGATCCTGGTCGTCGTCACGATCCAGTCGATCATCTGGGACTTCAAGCTCTTCACCCAGATCTACGTGATGACGAACGGCGGCGGCATCGCCGGCCAGAACCTCGTCCTCAACGTGTACGCCTACCAGAAGGCCTTCGCCTCGTCCCAGTACAGCCTGGGCTCGGCGATCGGCGTCGTCATGCTGCTGATCCTGCTGGCCGTGACGCTCGTCTACCTGCGCCTGCTGCGACGCCAGGGAGAAGCACTGTGACCACATTCCGAGTGCGGCGGCCCGGGCGCCTCGCCGCCGAGGCCGTCACCCTGCTCGTCGCGGCCGCCGTCGCCTTCCCCCTGTACTGGATGGTCCTCTCGGCCTTCAAACCGGCCGGCGAGATCCAGTCCACCGACCCCCGACCGTGGACGCTCTCCCCGTCCCTCGACTCCTTCCGGCGCGTCTTCGAACAGCAGGACTTCGGCCGCTACTTCCTCAACTCGCTGATCGTGGCGGGCACGGTCGTCCTCGCCTCCGCGCTGATCGCCTTCCTGGCGGCGACGGCCGTCACCCGGTTCCGCTTCAGGTTCCGGACGACGCTCCTGATCATGTTCCTGGTCGCCCAGATGGTGCCGGTCGAGGCCCTGGCCATCCCGCTGTTCTTCCTCATGCGGGACACCGGCCAGCTCAACACCCTCGGCGCGCTGATCCTGCCGCACATCGCCTTCTCGCTGCCCTTCGCGATCTGGATGCTGCGGGGCTTCGTCAAGGCGGTGCCGGAGGCCCTGGAGGAACAGGCGCAGATCGACGGGGCCAGCCGCACGCGGTTCCTGTGGCAGATCCTCTTCCCGCTGGTCTTCCCCGGCCTCGTGGCGACGAGCGTCTTCTCGTTCATCTCGACCTGGAACGACTTCCTCTTCGCGAAGTCGTTCATCATCAGCGACACCTCGCAGTCGACCCTGCCCATGGCCCTGCTCGTCTTCTTCAAGCCCGACGAGAACGACTGGGGAGGCATCATGGCCGGCTCGACCGTGATGACCGTCCCGGTGCTCGTCTTCTTCGTACTCGTACAGCGCCGCCTGGTCTCGGGACTGGGCGGGGCGGTGAAGGACTGACGCGATGACCCACCCCATGGACCTGATCCCGGCCCCCGCGCGCGTGGAGGGGCCGTACCGCTGCGGCTTCATCCTGGACAAGCGGACGACCCTCAGCGCGGCAGCCGGCACCGAGACCACCGCACGCTGGCTGCGCACCACGCTGGGCGCCGCCTTCGCGCTCCCGCTCCGGGACACGGACGACGAGAACGCCACCAACAGCGTCCGGCTGCGCCTCGACGACACCCTGGCCCCCGAGGCGTACCGGCTCCACGTCCTGATCAACCAGGTCGTCGAGATCACCGGCGGCGGGCCGGCCGGCGTCTTCTGGGGCGCCCAGACCCTCCGTCAGCTCCTCGGCCCCGAGGCCTTCCGTGAGGCGCCGGTGAAGAAGGGGGCCGTCGCGGCCGTGACGGCGCAGACGATCGAGGACGCCCCCCGCTTCGGCTGGCGCGGCCTCCTGCTCGACGTCTCCCGGCACTTCCTGCCCAAGGACGACGTCCTGCGCTACCTCGACCTCCTCGCCGCCCACAAGCTCAACGTCTTCCACTTCCACCTCACCGACGACCAGGGCTGGCGCATCGAGATCAAGCGCCACCCCAAGCTCACCGAGGTCGGTTCCTGGCGGGCCCGCAGCAAGTGGGGCCACCGGGCCTCGCCGCTCTGGGACGAGACCCCGCACGGCGGGTTCTACACCCAGGACGACATCCGCGAGATCGTCGCGTACGCCGCCGAGCGGCACATCACCGTCGTCCCCGAGATCGACCTCCCGGGTCACTCGCAGGCCGCGATCTCCGCGTACCCCGAACTCGGCAACACCGACGTCGTCGACACCGCCGCCCTCACCGTCTGGGACACCTGGGGCGTCAACCCCAACATCCTCGCCCCCACCGAGGCCGTCCTGCGCTTCTACGAGGGCGTCTTCGAGGAGGTCCTCGACCTCTTCCCGGCGGCCACGTCACCCTTCGTCCACGTCGGCGGCGACGAGTGCCCCAAGGACCAGTGGAAGGCCTCCCCGGTCGCCCAGGCCCGTATCAAGGAACTCGGGCTCGCCGACGAGGACGAGCTCCAGTCCTGGTTCATCCGGCACTTCGACCGCTGGCTCGCCGCCCGCGGCCGGCGGCTCATCGGCTGGGACGAGATCCTGGAGGGCGGCCTCGCCGACGGCGCGGCCGTGTCGTCCTGGCGGGGGTACGGGGGTGGGATCGCCGCCGCCGAGGCCGGCCACGACGTCGTCATGTGCCCCGAGCAGCAGGTGTACCTGGACCACCGTCAGGCGCCGGGCGAGGACGAGCCGATGCCCATCGGGTACGTCCGCACCCTGGAGGACGTCTACCGCTTCGAGCCCGTCCCGCCGGGGCTCGCGCCGGAGGCCGCCGCCCACATCCTGGGAACCCAGGCCAACGTCTGGACCGAGGTCATGGAGAACCGGTCCCGCGTCGACTACCAGGTCTTCCCGCGCCTCGCCGCCTTCGCCGAGGTCGCCTGGTCCGCGCTGCCCGCGCCCGAGGCGCGCGACTACCCGGCCTTCGAGCGCCGGATGAGCACCCACTACCGGCGTCTCGACGCCCTCGGCGTGGACTACCGGCCGCCCGCCGGACCCCACCCCCGGCAGCAACGCCCGGGAGTCCTCGGGCGACCTCTGGAGGGGACGCCCCCGATCGTGTGAGGGACCCGACAAGCCCCTTCACCCAAGAGCGGCGAAACGGAAGTTACCGTCGCTCCTCGGGGCGTCCCGGACGGAACAGTCCTTCGCGGACCCTCGCGCCGGACCGCTCGGAAGATGTGCCAGAGTTGCCACGTCCGGCCTGTGAGCACGTACGGTACGCCCACACGCAGGCGCGACCGCCGGGCACATTCGGGGACCACCGGGACACCGGGAAGGGGCAGCGGGTTGACCACGCACGCACCACAGACGGCGCAGTCCGTGACGCTGCCCGCCTCGCTGGACGAGGCCGTGGCGGCGCTCACGGCCATGCCGGCCGCCGTCCCCGTCGCCGGTGGCACCGACCTGATGGCCGCCGTCAACAAGGGCCAGCTCCGCCCCGCCGGACTCGTCGGCCTGAGCCGCATCAACGAAATCCGTGGCTGGCAGTACCAGGACGGCCACGCACTCCTCGGCGCGGGCCTCACGCACGCGCGCATGGGCCGCCCCGACTTCGCCGCCCTCATCCCCGCCCTCGCCGCCGCCTCCCGCGCGGCGGGACCGCCCCAGATCCGCAACGCGGGCACCCTCGGCGGCAACGTCGTCACCGCCGCGCCCACCGGCGACTCGCTGCCCGTCCTCGCCGCCCTGGAGGCCGACCTGGTCGTCCTCGGGCCGCTCGGCAGCCGCGAGATCCCCGTCTCCCACCTGCTGGCAGGACGCGACCTGCTGGCTCCCGGCGAGCTCGTCGCCTTCGTCCGCGTCCCGCTGCTCCACGCCCCCCAGGTCTTCGTCAAGGCCACCGGCCGTACCGGCCCGGCCCGCGCCACCGCCTCCGTCGCCGTCGTCCTCGACCCGGCCAGGCGCGGGGTGCGCTGCGCGGTCGGCGCCGTCGCGCCGATGCCGCTGCGCCCGCTGGAGGCGGAGCGCTGGATCGCCTCGCTGGTCGACTGGGACAACGACCGGGGGCTCGCCCCCGAGGCGCTCGCGGCGTTCGGCGAGTACGTCGCCGCCGCCTGCATCCCGGACCCGCCGGGCGACGAAGTGTTGCCCCCGGCCGTACTGCACCTGCGGCGCACGGTCGCCGCACTCGCCCGACGGGCACTGGGGAGGGCACTGTCGTGAGCAGCAACGAACAGCACGGGAACCAGGGCGGCAGCCCGGGCGGCTGGGAGCCGATCCCGCAGAGCGAGGGGTACGACGGGGACGCCACCGCGTTCGTCCAGCTGCCCCCGGACTTCATGCTGGACGGCGTCCCCCTGGAGGCCCCCGGCCACGGCTACGTACCGCCGATGATCACCCCGCTGCAGCCGCTCACCCAGGCGGCGACGGACCCGGCGGCGACGGGCACGTGGACGGTCCACCTGCCGACGCAGGCGGAGCAGACCGGGTACGCGGAGCAGACCCAGTACTTCGACGGTGCGGAGTACGCCGACCGGGGCGCGCCCTTCGGGCAGCCGGCCGAGTACGTCGAGCAGACGGGGTACGCGGGGCAGCCCGGACACTTCGAGCAGGCGGGTCACACCGGCAACGGCGGCCACACCGGCCACACGGAGCGCGTCGAGCACTTCGAGCAGGATCCGCACGCGACGGCCGAGTGGCGCTTCACGGAGGTGACGGCGCCCGCCGCCTCCGGCACCACCGGCCAGTGGGAGATTCCGGTCGTACCGGACATGGCCGAGGTCGAGGCCGAAGGTGCCGAGCCGACGGAGGAGCCGGGCGAGTTCGCCGCCTCGTCCGTCAGGCCCTACGCCGAGGCTCCTGCGACCCTGCCGGGCGGCGCCCCGGCGCCGTGGGCGCTTCCGGAGGAGCCGGCCGCGCAGGCCGTCACCGAGACCGATGCGGCGGCCGCCGACGCGGGCGACGGCGAGCCGGGCGCGAGCCCGGAGGCCGAGCAGGCCGAGGCGGAGACGGAGGGGCCCGGCGAGGAGCCGGGCGACGGGCCGGATGAGCCCGACATGTCGGCCGCCCACGAGGACCCCGTTCCCGCACCCGACCCGGCCCCCGGCCTGAACCTCGCCGCCTCCACCGACAGCGACGAGCACCCCCACACCTCGTACACCCTCCGGGTCAACGGCGCCGACCGGCCCGTCACCGGCTCCTGGATCGGCGAGTCGCTGCTCTACGTCCTGCGCGAGCGCCTCGGCCTCGCCGGGGCCAAGGACGGCTGCTCGCAGGGCGAGTGCGGCGCGTGCAACGTGCAGGTCGACGGCCGGCTCGTCGCCTCCTGCCTGGTCCCCGCGGCGACCGCCGCCGGGAGCGAGGTGCGGACGGTCGAGGGCCTCGCGGTCGACGGGGAGCCCTCCGACGTGCAGCGGGCGATGGCCAAGTGCGGCACCGTGCAGTGCGGCTTCTGCATCCCCGGCATGTGCATGACCGTGCACGACCTCCTGGAGGGCAACCACGCCCCCAGCGAACTCGAGACCCGCCAGGCGCTCGCCGGCAACCTCTGCCGCTGCTCCGGCTACCGGGGCGTCCTCGAAGCCGTACGCGACGTCGTGTCCGAGCGCGAGGCGAGCGCCGCGGCCGAAGCCTCCGACGAGCCCCGTGTCCCGCACCAGATTCCCCACCCGCACGACGGAGGCATGGCGTGAGCGACGCGATCACCGCCGTTCCCACGGTCCCGGCCCTGGACACCCCCGGGCCCCTCGGCCAGGAGCCGCCCGCGCGCGGCCTCGGCACCTCGCTCCCGCAGGCCGAGTCACGGGCGAAGACCGAGGGCACCTTCCCGTACGCCTCCGACCTGTGGGCCGAGGGGCTGCTCTGGGCCGCGATCCTGCGCTCCCCGCACCCGCACGCGCGCATCGTCTCCGTCGACACCAGCGCCGCCACCGCCATGCCGGGCGTACGGGCCGTGGTGACGGCCGCCGACGTACCCGGCGCGGCGACGTACGGTCGCCGGGTCGCCGACCGCCCGGTGTTCGCCGCCGACCTGGTCCGGCACCACGGCGAGGCACTCGCCGCCGTGGCTGCCGACCACCCCGACACGGCCCGCCTCGCCGCCGCCGCGATCAGCGTCGAGTACGAGGTGCTCGATCCGGTCACGGACCCGGAGAAGGCGTTCGCGGCGGAGGCGCTGCACCCCGACGGAAACCTGATCCGGCACATTCCGCTCCGCTTCGGCGACCCGGAGGCGACGGGCGAGATCGTCGTCGAGGGCCTGTACCGGATCGGCCGCCAGGACCCGGCGCCGATCGGCGCGGAGGCGGGCCTCGCCGTACCGCGTCCCGACGGCGGGGTGGAGCTCTACACCGCCTCGACCGACCCGCACACCGACCGCGACCTGGCCGCCGCCTGCTTCGGCCTGCCGCCCGAGCAGGTCAAGCTGGTCGTCACCGGCGTCCCCGGCGCCACCGGCGACCGCGAGGACCCGGGCTTCCAGATCCCGCTGGGCCTGCTCGCGCTGCGTACCGGCTGCCCGGTCAAGCTCACCGCTACGCGCGAGGAATCCTTCCTCGGCCACGCCCACCGGCACCCCACCCTGCTGCGCTACCGGCACCACGCGGACGCGGAAGGGCGCCTGGTGAAGGTGGAGGCGCAGATCCTGCTCGACGCGGGCGCGTACGCCGACTCCTCGTCGGAGTCCCTCGCGGCGGCCGTGGCCTTCGCCTGCGGCCCGTACGTCGTCCCGCACGCCTTCGTCGAAGGCTGGGCGGTCCGTACGAACAACCCGCCGTCCGGCCATGTGCGGGGCGAGGGCGCGATGCAGGTGTGCGCTGCGTACGAGGCGCAGATGGACAAACTGGCGGCGAAGCTGGGCGTCGACCCGGCGGAGCTGCGCATGCGGAACGTGATGTCGACCGGCGACATCCTCCCCACGGGCCAGACGGTCACGTGCCCGGCCCCGGTGGCCGAACTCCTCTCCGCCGTACGGGACTTCCCGCTGCCCCCGCTCCCCAAGGACACCCCCGAGGGCGAGTGGCTGCTGCCCGGCGGCCCCGAGGGCGCGGGCGAACCCGGCGCGGTGCGGCGGGGCGTGGGCTACGCGCTGGGCATGGTGCACATGCTGGGCGCCGAGGGCACCGACGAGGTGTCGACGGCGACCGTACGCGTCCAGGAGGGCGTGGCGACGGTCATCTGCTCGGCCGTGGACACCGGTTCGGGCTTCTCGACCCTCGCCCGCCAGATCGTGCAGGACACCCTTGGCATCGACGAGGTCCACGTGGCCCCCGTCGACACCGACCAGCCGCCGGCGGGACCCGCGGCCCACGGTCGCCACACCTGGGTCTCCGGCGGGGCGGTGGAGCGGGCCGCGAAGATGGTCCGCACGCAGCTCCTCCAGCCGCTGGCCCACCAGTTCGGCATGTCGACGGAGCTCCTCCAGATCACCGACGGCAAGATCACCTCGTACGACGGAGTCCTCTCGACGACCGTCACCGAGGCGATGGACGGCAAGGAACTCTGGGCCACCGCCCAGTGCCGCCCCCACCCGACCGAGCCCCTCGACGAGGCGGGCCAGGGCGACGCGTTCGTCGGTCTCGCGTTCTGCGCGATCCGCGCGGTGGTCGACGTGGACATCGAACTCGGCGCCGTACGAGTCGTGGAGATGGCCGTCGCCCAGGACGTCGGCCGCATCCTCAACCCCGCCCAGCTCGCCACCCGCATCGAAGCGGGCGTCACCCAGGGCGTCGGCGCGGCCCTCACGGAGAACCTCCGCACCGCCCGCGGCCTGGTCCGGCACCCCGACTTCACGGGCTACGCACTCCCGACATCCCTGGACGCCCCGGACATTCGCATCGTGAAACTCGTCGAAGAACGAGACGTCGTCGCCCCGTTCGGAGCGAAGGCCGCGAGCGCGATCCCGGTCGTCACCTCGCCCGCCGCAGTGGCCTCAGCGGTGCGCGCCGCAACAGGCCGCCCGGTCAACCGCCTCCCGATCAGGCCCCAGGCGGCCGTCGCCGTGCCCAATTCGTAACCATGTGATGCCCGTTGCTTGTGCAACCCGGAGGTGCGCGTTGTCGTCCTTCCTGGCTACAGTGAACTTCTAGACTCGGTTGGAAGCGCACGGGTGTTCACACGGGGGAGGAGCGCGGGCATGGAAGCCTACGTCGGTGGAATGGCGTCCGGGATGCGGGCGCAGGCCGTGAAGTACAGCGCCGACTCCATGGAGACGTTCAGGAAGCAGGTCGAGGGGCTCATCAAGGAGCTCCAGGGTTCGGGCGCCGGAGCCGGCCAGTTGAAGGCCGACCCGGTGACCCGCACCCAGTTCGGCGGCGGCGGCGCGGCCTGGGGTGAGGCCCAGGGCGCCTACGCGGCCTACGACGGGACCCTTTCGCGCCTCGTGGAGCTCTCTGGCCTGCTCAACGACTGCCTGGAAGGCCTGGGAATCGCGGTCGTCGCCTCGAAGAACGGCTTCGAGGAGATGGACGACGACATCAAGCGCAAGATGATCGACATCCACCAGCGGACCTTCGACGCCAAGGAGAAGGCCGACAAGGAAGCGGGCCGCGGGGCGCCGGCGAGCGAGGGCGACCAGACGGCCAGCGGCGACGCCTCCTTGCAGTAGGCAGGCGCGGACGGAATTTCTGGTACACGGGGAAGAGGCGACAGATGAGGCCTGCAGAGGGCGGCGGAGGCGGCGGCGGTACCAACTTCCGCGGCATGTCCCATCAGCAGATGCTGGCATGGCTGGACGAGGCCAGCAGTTACTACGTCGGCGACGCGGCGACGCGGCTGAAGTCGGTCGCGGCGCAACTGGAGAGGATCGCCGCCGACCTGACCTCCTCCATGCAGCGCATGGACTGGGAGGGCGAGGCCGAGAAGGCCTTCGCCGAGTGGGCCAACAACGTGGCCAACTCGACGAAGGGGCTCGCGGACTACAGCGAGGCCGGGGCCAAGTGGATGGCGGAGAACTCCTCCGCCATCGCCTCGGCGCAGAGCGCCATGCCCCGGTACGCGTCCCACGCGGCCGCCAAGGAGAACCTCGAAGCGGCACTGAAGTACCACAACGACCCCGACTCCCGGACAGTCGCCAACAACGCCCGGTCCTCGATGGCGCCGAGCGAGGAGCTCGCGGCCATCAAGGCGAAGGAGGAGGCGAACCGGGAGGCCGCGGCCGGTGAGATGAAGCGCCTCTCGGAGGCGTACATGTGGTCGACCCTCCACATGGGCAACAACGTGCCGCCGACGTTCCCGCCGCCGCCGGGGGCTTTCGTGCCGGCGCAGGACGGCACCGTCGGTGGCGATTCCTCGTACAACGGGTCCTCGACCCAGCGTGACCGGAGCTCCACGGGTTCGGACACGAGCACAGGGACGTCCGGCTCGCGCACTCAGCCGGACACCCGGACCACGCCCGACTCGACGGTGATCCCGCCGACTGGCGACCCGACCGGGCCGACGCACGTGGTCAAGCCCGGCGACCGGCCCGACGCCCCGACCGAGGTCAAGCCCGACCGTCCCGTGGACCTGGGCATCGACAGCGTGGACACGCTGCCGCACCAGCCCCCCACCACGAACGGGCCGGGACCGACGGGCACTCCGCCGCCGATCACGAAGCCGGACGGTTCCACGCCTCCGTTCGTGACCACCACCGGCATGCCCCCGCTGCCCTCGAAGGGCGGTCCGGGGCTGCCGCCTCCCACCGGTCCCGTCACCGGCGGCATGCGCAACCCGATGAACCCCGGGGGACCGCGCGGCCTTCCGACCGGTCCCGGCCCGCTGGGCGGTACCCGCGAGGGCATCAGCGGCGGCAAGGCGGTGCCCCACACGGGGCGCCCTCAGACCGGCCTCCCGCGCAGCACGGTCATCGGCGCCGAGCAGGGCGGACGGAACGGCATGGGCATGGGCCGCCCCATGGGCGGCGGCGGCATGGGCGGCCCGATGGGCGGCGCGGGCGCCGGGCAGAACGGCATCACCGGCGGACGCCGTCTCGCCGGTGAGAGCGGCGGAGTCGTCGGAGGCAAGGCGCAGCGCGCCGGCACCACCGGTGGCGCCGGACGCCCCTTCACGCCCGGTGGCTCCGGCCTCGTGCGCGGAGGCTCGACGCAGGCCGGCGACCGCGAGGAAACGAACGGAGAGCGTCCCGACTACCTGGTCGAGGACGAGGAGACCTGGCAGCAGGGGCGCCGCGTGGCGCCGCCCGTCATCGACTGATCAGCGCGAGGAAGCAGATGCGTACCAGCAGTATTCGTCGGAGCCGTGCCCGAGTCACCGCCTCGGCCGCCTTGGGGATGCTGCTGGTGGGCATCGCTTCCGTCCCCGCCCATGCGAAGGACTTCCGCGGCCGGCAGTGGCACCTGAACACCATGGGCGCCGAGGAGATCTGGCAGCTCAGCACGGGCAAGGGCGTCACAGTAGCCGTGATCGACACCGGGGTGGAGAAGCAGAACCCCGACCTGCGGGGCCAGGTCCTCAAGGGCAAGGATTTCGCCACGGACAAGCCGGGCGACGAGTTCACCGACTACAACGGCCACGGCACCGGCATGGCGGGGCTCATCGCGGGCACCGGCGAACGTGACGGCGGTAACGGAGCGTTCGGGCTGGCCCCTGGGGCGAAGATCCTCCCTGTACGTGTGCCAGGTGGGGACAGTGGCACGAAGAGCCAGGCGGCAGCCGATGAGGAGTTCAACCGGGTCGTGCCCGACGCGATCCGCTACGCCGTTGACTCCGGGGCCAAGGTCATCAACATCTCGATGGCAGTGGGCGCGGGCTCACCGAAGCTCACGGAATCGGTGAAGTACGCCCTGGGCAAGGGTGCTTTGGTCTTTGCCGGTGTCGGCAACGACGCCGAGAAGGGCAACAGGCCGATGTACCCGGCCGCAACGCCCGGCGTCGTCGGTGTCGGCGCCATCGACAAGGAGCTGACGCGCATCCCGATGTCCCAGCACGGCGACCAGGTGGACATCGTCGCCCCGGGCAAGGACTTGGTGCATGCGTGCGGCGGCGGCACGGGCATGTGCACGACCACCGGTACCAGTGACGCCACCGCCCTCGCCTCCGCGTCCGCCGCGCTTCTCTGGGCGAAGCACCCCGACTGGACCAACAACCAGGTCCTGAAGGTCATGCTCAACACGATCGCCGGGCCCAAGGGGGGTGAGGAGCGCAGCGACTACATCGGCTTCGGTGCCGTCCGCCCGCTTCGTACCCTGAAGACGCCCGGCGATCCCGGCCCGGCCGATGTGCGGCCCATCGACGACCTCACCGAGGCCGCACCCGAGACCGCGACGGCTACGCCCACGCCCTCCGACCTGCCGGCGGCCGACCCGGCTCCTGCGGAGTCGTCCGCCGCGCCCGCCCCGGCTCCCCAGGCCGCCGCCACCGACGACGGTGGCAACACCGGCCTCTGGATCGGCCTCGGCATCGGCGCGGCCGTGCTGATCGGTGCCGCCGTCGCCGTACCCGTACTCCGTTCACGGCGGAGCTGAGCGCGACTCTGCCGGTGGACGTCCGTAACTCACTTATGAGGAAGTAGATGTCGTTCGACGAGGAGTGGAGCCAGGTCCGCAGCGAGACTGCGGCGATGAGGCTCAACAGTGTGCCCAGCGACCCCGGCGGCGGCGGTGGTCCCAGCGACTACAAGGTGACGTCCGCCGACCTCAAGGCCATCGGCAACGAGGCGCAGGAGCTCTTCCACTGGTTCGAGCGGGACGCCTTCCACGCGGGCGCCCAGACCGACGCGGCCGGCAAGAGCCTGGACGGTGACGGCTTCCGGACCGGGTCGGCGATGTGGACCATGTGGGACACCTGGCGGGAGCAGTGCGAGACGCTCCTCAGCGCGTGCGCGCACATCCACAACCACCTTGAGGACACCGTCATCAGCCACGCCAACCATGAAGAAGTACTGGTCACGAACTTCTCCATGTCCACGATCGACAAGCACTTCAACTGAGCCGACGCGCCTGCCAGCGGCTGACGAGGGAAACAGATGCTGAAGTTCGACCAGGTCCTCCACGCCCATCTCGGGAGCCTCAAGGAGGCGATAACGGGCTGGTCCGAGACGGTCACCAAGCTGGAGAAGGCCAAGGAGAAGGCGGAGACGGGCCTCCAGGGCAAGGCCGATAAGGCCGACTGGAAGGGCGAGAACGCCGGCGTGACGCAGGCGTTCGTCCGGAAGACGGCCAAGGAGTTCGGTGACGCCCTGACGGAGGCGTCCAGCATCCGCAACATCCTGCGGGACGCGGAGACCGAGTTCCAGGCCGCGAAGACCGAGCTGGAGAGGCTGGTCGCGGAGGCGCCCGGCAAGGGAATGCGTATCAACGATGCGGGTGATGTCACCCATTTGATCCGCCCGGACAGCCGGTCCAAGGACTACGATGGCCCCAAGCCCGAGGTGGCCGACTTCGATGCGATGAAGGCGGCGATCAAGGCTGCGATCGCCCGCGCCGACGACGCTGATGACGTCGCTTCCCGCGCCCTGCGCACGCTTGTCGGCGGGGACAAGAACAACTTCTCCGGCACGAACTACGACTCCCTCAAGACCGCCTCCAAGGCCCAAGACGCCGAGGACGCGCACGCCGCCTACGAGCTGTACAAGAAGGGCGACGAGGCCACTCCGGAGGAGATCGACAAGCTCAACGCCCTCTTCAAGGCCAATCAGAAGGACCCGTACTTCGCCGAGAAGTTCGCCCTGGAGGTCGGGCCGAAGGGCAGCATGGAGTACTGGGCCGACATGGGCGACCCGAGCGACGGCTCCCGGCTCGGCGTCGACCACCGCGACAAGCTGAAGGAACTCCAGACGAACTGGAGTATGACGCTCGCCACCGCGACCCATTCCACGAGCCCCGAGATGGAGCAGTGGAAGGCCGACGTCATCAAGGCCGGCACCGAGCCGATCCAGACGCGCGGCACCAGCCCCTACGGCTTCCAGGTCATGAGCAACCTGATGCGGGTCGGCGACTACGACGACAAGTTCCTGAAGGACTACGGCAACGGTCTCGTCGCCACCGAGCGGAAGATGACGCACGACGGCCGTCTGCCCGCCGACCGGGCCTGGCAGCAGATGGGCGGCATGCCGAGCCACCTGAACTGGCAGGGAGGCGGAATCGGCAAGGACCCGATGATCGGCTTCATGGAGGCGCTCGGGCACAACCCGAAGGCGTCGACGGACTTCTTCAGCAGCGACATCGACCTCACGCCGGAGAACGGCAAGGACGACAAGAAGCTCGACCCCTTCGACTACTTCTCGAAGGACCGCAAGTGGCCCGACGAGCTGAACGACAAGGGCGACCTGTCGAAGGAACCGGGCTACAACGCGCTGGGCCATGCCTTGGAGTCCGCGACCACCGGCCATCCGTACGACGCCGAGGCCGAGGGCCTCAAGGACGTGCGGACCAAGGAGAACGCGGAGGTCATGCAGAAGGTCGTGGAGCGGTACGGCAGCGACCCCAAGTTCATGCACCAGCAGCCAGGCATCGACGACAGCCTGAGCAAGATGGGCGCCGCCTACATCGACGAGTTCAACCGCTCCTTGGAGCAGGAGAACCAGACGTCGATGCAGGAGATGCCGAACTCGCCGTTCGGCGCGAGGCCCAACGCGAACGGCGAGCCACGGTTCGGCAAGGAGTTCGAGGACAGCCTGCTGTTCAACAGGGGCGACGCCGTCAACTTCCTGGGCACGGTGTCGCAGAGCGAGATCGGTCACGCACAGCTGTCGGCCGCCCAGTCGATTTACACGACGAGTGTCATGGACGAGGTGGCCCCCAAGCCGGGATCGGGACCCGCGCGCGAACTGGACCTCACCGATGTCAAGACCACGCTTCGGATCGGCGCGGAGACACACTCGATCTTCGACCAGTCCCGCATGGGACAGATCGACCAGCAGTACGAGATCGATTCCGAGGAGCACAAGAAGGCCGTCGGGAGGACGACGGAATGGGTCAAATTCGGCGTCGGCGCGGCAGCGGCGGGCGGTGTCGTGGCCCTGACCGGTGGTGCTGCGGGCGTCTTGGTCCCGCTGGCCGCGGAGACCGTCGGAGGCGCCGTGACGACCTTCATCGGTATGGAAGCCGATGACATGGCGGAGAAGTACTCGGAGGACAAGATCCTCAAGAGGAAGTCGGACGACCTCAAGGACGAGGCTCTGGATACGGGCAAGGCCAACGCGCTGATGCCCGGTCAGGCGTATGCAAGGACTCCCGGCTGGAGCCAAGACGACGCCAACTTCCTTGAGGAAGATCTGACCAAGTACGTGAAGGACAGCAGGGGGCACGTCAGGGACGACTCCCTGCCCGACCCGTACAACGAGAAGAAGGACGGCAAGGTCACATGACGGCGAAGCGCGCATGGGGGGCGTGGGCTGCGGTGGCTCTGCTCTCGGTCGTGGCGACGGCCTGTTCCGCCGGCGGCGACGACGCGGTAGCCAAGGGCCAGCCGGCCTCGGAGGTCTGCGGTGGCTTCGCCGCGGAGCCGGCGGTCGCCTCGGCGCTCGAGGGCATCGCGGGCAAGGGCGTACCGCTGACCAGTGAGCAGTCCGAGCCGGACAGGGTTCTCGATGAGCTGCGGAAGGCCGCGCGGACGCCGCAGGACGGCAAGCGGCGGATGGAGCGGGTTCCGTTCTGCGAGCTGGAGGTAGCCGCGGACGAGAAGAACGTTCTGACTCTCTTCTTCCGCGAGGCCCTCGCCGTTCCCGGAAATGATGCCTCCAAGGGAATGGTGACGTTCTACTCGACCGGTCGACGGGCCTCGTCTTCCGATCTCCATGGCTCGATCTACTTCACGTGCCGGTTGAAGGCGCCAGCCCATGACATCGTCATCGACGCCGAGTTGGAGCGGGCCGACGAGAACGAGGCCGATCGCCCGGGGATCCGGGCGGAGCAGATCACCCTCGCCAACGCCGCAGCCCGCCATGTCGCCGACGAGCTGGGCTGTGCCGATACGGGGCTCGTCGACGGCGTGCCCGCCGAGGCGTCGTCCTGAGGGTGGCGATGCCGGTGCTACACCCCGAACACCGGCATCGCCGCGATCTGGCCCGCGCGTGCGATGAAGACGCGGTTACCGGCGCTCGCCAGCTGGTAGGAGCCGTCGCCCTTCATCTGTGTGATGAAGAGGAGGTCGCCCGACACCTTGTGGATGACCTCGACGCGGCCTTCGAGGCCGTGGACCCAGACCGTCGTTCCCTGCACTGTCGGAGGGCTGATGGGATCGGCGGAGCGGCCGAAGCCGTCAAGGAATTTGGACCACTTCGAATCCGGAAGGCGAGCTTCCGGAATGGTGCCGAGGCGGTGGACACCGTAGTCCTCCACCGCGATCACGAGTTCCCCGTCCACGGCCGGGGAGCCGAAGCCCGGTTCCCCGGGCTTCACGCCCAGGGCTTCGTCCTCCCACAGGAAGTCGCCGCGGTCGAGGCGGCGGGCCATGAGGCTGTGGCCGCCCAGGTAGGCGATGTTGTTCTCGCCGACCGCAGGGGCCTGGCCGTCGGTGCCCTGGCCCTTGATGTACCAGTCCGTCTCGCCGTTCTCCGTGTAGAGCGCGGCGACATAGCCGTCCCTGCCGTGGATCACGAGCCGCTTCCTGCCCACGGCGGCCTTCGCCGGACCGTTGGGGGAGCGGGGCGAGGTCATCGGACGGGACCATGTCGTCGCGAGGGTCCAGGCGTTGAGGGCGCGGAGTTCGTTGTCCTTCGTCACCAGGTAGACATGCGTGTCGTCGGCGGCGAGGAGGTCGTCGACATCGCTGCCGGTCTGCCAGACGGGGGCGCCGGTGGAGGCGACGAAGGCCTTCAGACCGCCCTCCTTGTCGACACCCACGACCAGCCGGTCGGCGACCGAGACGAAACCGGCGTCGGCGTCGATGTCCTTGGCCCGCCACCGCTCCTTTCCGTTCTTGACGGAGAGGGCGAGCAGGCCGCCCTCCCTCGCCTGCACGATCACCACATCCCGTACGGGCAAGGGGAGTTCTCCCCCGGCCGCCATCACGTCGAGCGGTCCCCACAGAGGCTTCGGGACCTGGCCCTGCTGCGTGTCGATGGCCGAGACGAACGCCGCTTCCGGGACCGCCACGGCCGGCGGCACATCGGCGGTCGGTGACTTCGACTGCCCCTTCTCGCGGTTCAGCCACCACGCGCCCGCCCCGCCGGCCGTGCCCAGGACCGCCACGCCAACGGCCGCGCCGGTGAGGAAGCGGCGGCGGGACGGCGAGGAGGAGGGTGCGACGGTGTCCGCGGGTGCGGTCAGGCGCTTCGTGGCGGTCTCGCGGCGCTTGATGTCCTCGGCGAGCGGGCCCTTGCGCCAGGCGCGGTCGGCGCCCTTCGGCGGGGCGAAGGCCTCCGCGACCTGCGGGGGCAGCGGGCGGTACGCCGGGTCCTTCGCCAGGCACGGCCCGATCAGCTCCTGGAGCTCCGGCGGCACCAGGCTCAGGTCCGCGGTGCCGTGCACGACCTCGTACTGGACGGCCGGCACATGGGCGCCGTCGAAGGTCCGCCGGCCGCTCGCCGCGTACGCGAGGACCGCGCCGAGCGAGAAGACGTCCGAGGCCGGTCCGACCCGCTGTCCCAGGACCTGCTCGGGAGCCCCGTACCCCGGCGTGACCGGGATCTGGCCCGTCGTCGTGAGCGTGAGTCCGTGCTCGGGGCGCGCGATGCCGAAGTCGATGATCCGGGGGCCGGTGGAGGTGAGGACGATGTTCGCGGGCTTGAGGTCGCGGTGGACGAGACCCGCCGCGTGGATGTCGTGCAGGGTGCGGGCGAGCTGGGCGGCGAGGGCGCGGACCGTCGGCACGTCCATCGGTCCGTACGCCCGTACGGCCTCGTCGAGCGTCGGACCGGCGAGGAACTCGGCGGCGATCCACGGCCGTCCGCCCTCGGTCTGCGCGCCGAGGACCCGGGCCACTCCGCCGCTGGTGACGGCCCGCGCCATGTCGGCCTCGCGGACGAAGCGCTGGGCGAGGTGCTGGTCGTGGGCGAGCTCGGGCCGCAGGACCTTGACGGCGGCGGGGGCCCCGTCACCGTCCCGGCCGACGTACACCTTGCCCATGCCGCCCTCGCCGAGGACGCCGAGCAGACGGTACGGGCCGAGCCGGAGCGGGTCGCCGGTGGCGAGGGGCTGCGTGGTCACGGGGTGCTCTCCGGATCGGGGGTGACGAGGGATGGGGCGAGGGACGGGGCGAAGCAGGGGGGAGGGACAGGGCGAAGGACAGGGTGAAGGGCAGGGCGGGGGATCAGGCGAAGGGGATGGCCACGACGGACGTCGCCCCCGCCCCGATGATCCGGGTCCGTTCCTTGTCGACGACATAGCGGGACGCCTCGGTGGCGAACACCCAGGCCGAGCGGTGGGTCGCCAGTTCAACCGCGCTCAGCCCGCCGCGCACCGGGGCGTACACGTACTTGTCGCCGACCACGGGGACGGTGAGATAGGAGGGGGTCAGGGCGCGCTCCGCGGGCCGCTCCGTCCAGATCGGCTTTCCCTTGTCGGCGCTGAGGGCCACGAGCCCCGGGGAGGTCCTGGACTCCTGCGCGTAGACGACGTCGCGTGCGACGGCCGGCAGACCGAAGAAGGTGGACCCGGAGCCGTGCTCCCAGGCGGTCTTGCCGTCCGTGAGGCGCAGGGCGCGGAGCCGGTTGCCGCCGATGTACACGTGCCGCTCGTCGACCGCGAGCTCGCCGGGCTTGAAGCCCTGGGATTCCTTCAGGGCGATGCGGCGCTGCCAGAGCGAGCGGCCGGTGCTCAGCTCCCGCGCCTGGACGACGAAGTAGTCCAGGTCGCCGCTGTTCTTGCCGAGGATCAGCCGGTCACCGACGACCTTGGAGATCCAGGGGCGGACGCCGTCCCACTCGTATGCCTGGCGCCATGCCTCCTTGCCCGTCCGGAGGTTGACGGCGAGCAGGTGCCAGCCCTTCTCGTTCGCGTCCGAATCGATCTCCTTCTTGCCGAGCCGGGAGGCCGCGAAGAGCATTTCGCCGGAGGCGGCGAGGAGGGCGGTGCCGGAGTTCGTGCCGTCGAACCCCTTGAGGACGATCAGCTTGGCCGCCTCTTTGCCGGTATCGGGGGCGAGCGTACGGATCTTCAGGGCACCCGGACCTTCGTAGGTGCCGGCCGACGCGTAGAAGTTCGTGCCGTCGCTGACGATCTGGAACGGATCCAGGGCATCGGACCAGAGTTCGAGGCCGTTCTGCGGGTTGAGGACCCGGAAGGAGACGGTCTCCGCGAAGCCGACGGCATCGCCGGCGAGCAACTGCACCGTCCGCTGCTCGCGATCGAGGGTCGACCCCTGCCACAGCGCCTTCGGTGACCCGTCGGCCGCAGTCGGGGCAGGGATGGCGGTGGGACCCGTGGGCGTGGGGGTGCTGCCGGTGGCCTGCGGGGTGTCCTCCGACCCCAGCCACGCCCAGAGGCCTCCGCCCGCCGCCGTGACACCGAGCAGGGCTCCGCCGCCCAGGGAGAACAGCCGTCGCCGCGAGAGCGGCGTGCTAGCCACGGTCTCCGCCACCGCCGACTCCGCCGGGGCGGGCAGGCGGCGGGGGGCGTGCAGCCAGACGTCGGTCGCGCGGCGGGCGATGTCGGTGAGGAGCAGGGGCGGGAGGTGGTCGGCGAACTCGCCGTGGCCGTCGTGGAGGTGGTCGACCAGGACGCCGGTCGTGGGGCGGGCCGCCGGGTCCTTGGACAGGCAGGCCGTCAGGAGCGGGAGCAGTGCTTCCGGTACGCCGGTGAGGTCGGGGTCGGCGTAGCGGACGCGGTAGAGGAGGTCGGCGGCGGAGCCCGTACCGAAGGGGCCGTGGCCGGTGGCAGCGAAGACGAGGACGCCGGCCAGCGCGAACACGTCGCCCGCAGGCGGGTGTTCCTGGCCGCTCGCCTGTTCCGGCGACATGAAGGCGGGTGTGCCGGCCGCCGCTCCCGTACGGGTGAGGTGGTCGTCGCCGGCCGCGCGGGCGATGCCGAAGTCGATGATCTTCGGGCCGTACGCGGTGACGAGGACGTTCGAGGGCTTGAGGTCGCGGTGGACCACGTCCGAGGAGTGCAGCTGGGCGAGCGCCCCGGCGAGCGCGGCGCCGAGGGCGCGGACGGTCGGCTCGGGGAGCGGGCCGCCGAGCGCCACGGCGTCGTCGAGCGGCGGGCCGAGGACGTACTCGGTGGCCAGCCACGGCGTCTCGGCCAGCGGGTCGGCGTCGACGACGGCCGCGCCGTGCCGGGCGCCGATGATCCGCGCCGCGTCCGTCTCCAGACGGAAACGGGCACGGAACGCGGGGTCGGTGGCGAGCCGCGCGTGCACGGTCTTCAGCGCGACGGTACGGCCGCCGGGGGTGCGCGCCAGATAGACCGTGCCCATGCCGCCGGAGCCGAGGCGGGCGAGGAGACGGTACGTGGCGACGGCGGCCGGGTCGTCGTGGGTCAGGGGCGACAGCATGGGATGAGGTCCGTCAGGTCCGGGGGCGTATGGAAGGGCGGGCTGTGCCGGGGGGATCAGACCCGGGCCGGCGCGGGGAGTTCCGCGGCGAGGAGTTCCGAGGACTGGCGGGCCAGTGCGGCGACCACCCGGCCCGGCAGCCAGCCCGGGGCGAGGAGGGATCCGGCCGAGTTCAGGACCGTTCCGTGCGTCGCGGGCGGGGCGAGGGCGGTCATCAGGGCGGCGGCCGTGGGCCGGTCGGCCGGGTCGCGGGCCAGACAGGAGGCGAGCACCGGGCGCAGGGCGGGCGGGAGTTCGTCCCGCTCGGGCACGGTGTGTCCGGTAGCGGCGTACGCGAGGACGGCGCCGAGCGCGAAGACGTCACCGGGCGGGCGCGGCCGGCCCCCAGAGGCCTGCTCGGGTGCGAGCGCGCCCGGGTCGAGGCCGGGCAGGCCGGTGCGCCGCTCGCCGTCGGCCGAGGCGGCCCGTACCGCGCCGAAGCAGGTCAGCCGGGGGCCGTCCGCGGTGAGCAGGACGGCGGCGGGGGAGACCCCGGCGTGGGTGAGGCCCTGGCCGTGCGCGCCGGCCAGCGCCTCGGCGAGGGTGGCGCCGACGGCCCGGACGGTGGTCTCGGGCAGCGGACCGCCGTGGACGGCGAGGGCGACGGGGAGCGGGAGCGCCGGGACGTAGGGGCTCGCGTACCAGGGGGCCTCGCCGGGGCCGGCCACGCCCGTCACCGGAGCGATCCAGGGGCCGAGGAGGTGACGGGCGGCGCCGGCCTCCACGGCGAACCGGTCGGGATCGGTGCCGGGCAGCGGAGTGCTGAGCAGCACGGTGTGCTCGCCGTCCTCGCTGCGGGCCACGAACCGGCGGCAGGGCAGGGCGGAGTGGGGCGGATCGAGGCGGGTGATCAGCCGGTACGGTCCGATCCGTCGCGCCGATTCCTGCCGCGCGGATTCCTGCTGTGTGCGCGACTGTTCCACCGTTCGTGCCCCCCGTCTTTCGTGCACCCCGTGGTGACGGGGGCGGGACGAGCCTACCGAGAGGGGGGTGGGGAGCTGTGCCCGGGAGGTGCGGGGGAGCGGGGCCCGGGTGCGTGGTGGTCCGGGAAGTCCGGGCTGTCCCGGTTGCGAAGGCGAAGCGGCATGCGGACCCCGTGAAGATCTCGGGGGCGTCGGTGATTCCCGGTGAGTAGTGCCCTGACGTTCCCCCGGAGGACTACGATCGCCATGTTTCCGTGGGAACAGAACTTGCTGAGGCGAAGCCGGAACGATCACGTCACGGGGGTGCGCAGGTCGAGGCCGAGGGCATGAAGAAGCACGAGGAGTACGAGAAGGCGCAGGCCGCCAAGGCCGGCTGGGTGGAGCTCGGCGCCACGGTGGGCAGCGGCTTCCGGCAGGACATGGTCGAGTCCGTGGGCAACGGCTACGGGTTGGGCAACGACCATGCGAAGCAGATCGGCAATGCCCCCGAGACCGGCTGAGATCCCGCCCCGACTCCACGAGGAACCAGATGAGAAGAGCGTCCGTATCAGGGTCGACCGTGCTTGCCCTCGGTCTTCTCCTCACCGCCTGTGGGCGGGATGAGGAGGAGCCGCCGCGGGTCACCGCCGCGCAGCAGTGCGACGGCACGCTCTCGCCCGCGGCAGCCGGTGCGCTCGAGTCGGTGCTCGGCGCGAAGAAGTTCTCGGAGGCCGGGAGCGGTGGGCTGGATCGGAGCGTGAACGAGGTGATCGAGGATCAGGCAAGGGAGGGCAGGCCGCCCGGCCATCGCCCGATGTGCCGGGTCAGTGCCGACGCCGGCCCGAGCCGGGGGGTCGAGATCGACTTCCGGCTCTATGAGAAGGCCGACCTGTACGACGACGGCACCAAGTGGACGGCTTACGGCCGGTACCTCTACGGGTGGGGACGAGAAGCGAGCTCCGACAACAAGACGGCGCGTCTCTTCGTCGGGTGCACCAGTCCGCGGCTCAAGGGGTCGGACGAGCAGCCGACCCCCATCGAGAGCGTGCTCAGCTTCGAGAAGTCCATCACGAAGGGGACCTTCCCCGCCAACACCCCCGCCACCCGCGAGGCGTACCTCACCGTCCTTCACTCCGTCACGCTGGCCGTCGTGAAGGAACTGGGCTGCGAGAACAACGCCGGTCTCCCGGAGAAGCCCGTGTTCGAGGTGAAGCAGTGGCGCGGGGAGCAGTAACGGCAGCTGCGGTCGCCGTGCTTCTCGCCGTCTCGGCGTGTTCCGGAGGCGGGGACACCGGTAAGGCCTCCGACGCGGCGGATGTGGAGCACTTGGCGGCTCTCAAGTCCTGCCAGGAGGTGTTCGGTGTGGCCGGCGTCGAGGCGGTGCGGGCCGAGTTCGGTGGCGGGTTTCGGGCGTTCGGACGTTCGCCGGCCGGGATGCGGGACGCCCTGGTCGTGGAGGCGCGTAGTTGGAGCGCCGTTGGGGACGATCTGCGGCGTACCACCTATCACCCGTGCGAGATGGAGGGCGGAGCGGGCGCGGCTCGGGTCACCGGCACCGTCGGGTGGTCGATGTACGACATCGACTCCGTGGGCTCCGGCGACGGCAGGCTTCGTTGGCGCACCGTCGCGGACGGGGTCCACGTGGCCTCCCGCCCCGACGCCTGGGGTACGCCGCTCGTCGTGCCCTGCACCGTCCCGGGCGCCGCCGCCGGCCAGGGTCGCGAGCTGCCGCTCCAGGTCGCCGTGAAGGACGAGGGCCGGAAGGCGGACTCGGCCGTGTCGACGGAGCAGCTCCTGAGGGCCCTCGCCGAGAACACGCGTCGGCTTCTCGGCTGTACGGAGACGGTGTCCGTCCCTGCCGATCTGCTCCCGTGACGTGCGCGGCCTCCGCCATCAGTCCTCCGCCGTCCCCGACATCGCCGGCGGGGACAGCTGGGACAGGAGGAGCACCGTCGCGCGGGTGATCAGCGCCGCGAGGAGGACCGTGCCCAGGCCCTCGATCCGGAGGTCGCCGATCTTCGGGCCCAGCCAGGACAGCAGCCGCCGGATGAGGGTGTCCTGGACGAAGCCCGCCAGGCCGAGGGTGGCCAGGGGGACGAGCGGGACGCAGCCCGAGGGGCCGATGTGGATCACTTGGGCGAGCATCACCATCACCAGGGTGGCGGCCGCCAGGACGGACATCGCCCGACAGGTGGACGGCCTGATCTGGCAGCCCGTAACGGATCGGCCAGACGATGGCAAGAGCAGCCCGTAACGGATCGGCCAGACGATGGCGAAGAGGGGACGGCCGGCGTGCTCGTGCCGGCCAATTGAGACGGAGACTGAGACGGGCGAACGAAAGGGCGGCACCCTGTGAGGGGTGCCGCCCTTTGCTTCTGCCTGGTCAGGCAGCTGGAGACCGTGGCGGGAATTGAACCCACGTAACTCGCTTTGCAGGCGAGCCCCTCAACCACTCGGGCACACGGTCATGTGGTGCAACGAGTACGACCGTAGGCGGGGGCCGGGAGGGGCTCAAGGGGTTCCGGGGTCGTGCCATGCGACTGCAATGACGCTGCCACACCGCGTTCACAGTCCTGCGGCCGTCGGGCGTCCGTCGTACGTCCAAGGGCTGAGTCGTACCGGGACTCCTGACAGGGGTCATTTACCTCTTCACCTCTTACCCTGGGGGAATGAGCGCCCTCGAACCCAGCGACACCGACGTCGCCCCAAGCCCCGGACCCCTTGCCGCGCGCGACGCCGACACCGTCGACATCCTCGACACCGTCGAATCCAAGGGGTCCGTCCTCGACCCGGCCCACCGGGCGCTCAGCATCGGCATCGTCTCCGTCGTCCTGCTCATCGCCTTCGAGGCCACCGCCGTCGGCACGGCGATGCCCGTCGCCGCCCGCGAGCTGAACGGCATCCCCCTCTACGCCTTCGCCTTCTCCGCCTACTTCACCACCAGCCTCTTCGCCATGGTCCTGGCTGGGCAGTGGTCCGACCGCAGCGGGCCGCTCGCGCCCCTCACCGCGGGCATCAGCGCCTTCGCCGGCGGGCTGCTGCTCTCCGGGACCGCCGGTGCCATGTGGATGTTCATCCTCGGCCGGGCCGTCCAGGGCCTCGGTGGAGGGCTGGTCATCGTCGCGCTGTACGTGATCGTCGGCCGGGCCTACGCCGAGCACCTCAGACCGGCGATCATGGCCGCGTTCGCCGCGAGCTGGGTCGTCCCCTCCGTCGTCGGGCCGCTCGCCGCCGGAACGATCACCGAGCACCTCGGCTGGCGCTGGGTCTTCGTCGGCATCCCCGCCCTCGTCGTCTTTCCGCTGGCCCTCGCCCTCCCCGCGATACGCCGCACCGCCTCGGGCCCGGCCGACCCGACCGCGCCCGTCGGCCCCTGGGACCGGCGCCGGATCCTGCTCGCGCTCGGCATCTCGGCGGGCGCGGCGCTCCTCCAGTACGCGGGTCAGGAGCTGCGCTGGCTCTCCCTGGTCCCGGCGGCCGCGGGCGCCGCGCTCCTCGTGCCCGCCGTCCGCGGGCTCCTTCCGCAGGGCACCTACCGGGCGGCCCGCGGCCTGCCGTCCGTCGTCCTGCTCCGCGGCATCGCCGCGGGCGCCTTCATCGCGGCCGAGTCCTTCGTGCCGCTGATGCTGGTCACCCAGCGCGGTCTGAGTCCCACCTTGGCCGGGCTCTCCCTCGCGGCGGGCGGCCTCACCTGGGCGCTCGGCTCCTGGATCCAGGCCCGGCCGTGGACGGAGCCGTACCGGGAGCGGCTCGTGGTCCTCGGCATGGTCCTGGTCGCGCTCGCCATCGCGGCGGCGCCGACCGTGCTGATCACGGCGGTGCCGGTGTGGGTGCTCGCCGTGGCCTGGGGCCTCGGCTGCCTCGGCATGGGGGCCGTGATCGCCTCGACGAGCGTGCTGCTCATGAAGCTCTCCGCGCCCGAGGAAGTCGGCGCGAACTCGGCCGCCCTGCAGATCTCCGACGGCCTCTCCAACGTCCTGCTCCTCGCCGCGGGCGGCGCGGCCTTCGCGGCGCTCGGCGGCGGCGCGGTGGGCCACGCGGTCACGTCCTCGGTCGGCTCGGGCTCCCACCCGGGGGCCTTCGCGGCGGTCTTCCTGCCGATGGCGGGGGTCGCGGCGGTGGGGGCCTGGGTGGCGACCCGGCTGCACGGGGAGAAGGGGCAGGTACGGGCGTAGGACTGCACGCGGGGCAGGCGGGGTGCGGGGGTGTACGCGGGCCGGGCGGGGGCGTAGGGGTGCACGCGGCAGGCGTCGGGGGCAGGGCTGTGGCTGTACGCAGGGCGGCGCGGATGCGCGGGTGCGGGGGTGTACGGCGGGGCCCGGACCGCGGTGGCTCGTGTGCCCGACGCACGCCGCACACCGGCCCGGTGCAGGGGCCGGCCCCGAGACCGTCAGCCACGGCCCGTGGAGCCGGCGCGGCCCGTAAAGCCTTCGCGGCCGTGTGCCCGCCTCCGTACCCTCGGGCCATGCGTGACATGACCCTTCCGGTCGGCGACGGGTTCGCCGACCTCGCCGACGCCCGTGGCGTCACCCCGGAGGAGCTGGCCGAGCAGGCCCTCGACCGGTTCCTGGTCGTCGAGGCCGCCTTCGTGCGGCAGCAGGCCATGCGCCTCGCCCTGGGGCACCAGTCCCTCCTGAGGAGGCTCGGCGAATGACCACGCGTGCGACCACTCGGTTCCTGACCGTCGCAGAGGTCGAGGAGATCGCCCGGATCGCCTTCACCGGCGAGGGCCTGCCCGAGCTGCGGGCCCCCGGGCTCCTGGAGTCCGCCGTGCACCGGCCGAGGGCCCGGATGTTCGGCGAGAGCGCGTACACCGATCTCTGGGAGCAGGCGGCCGTGCTGCTCCACGCGCTCGCCGCCAACCACCCCTTCGTCGACGGGAACAAGCGCGCCGCCTGGCTCTCCGCGGCGACCTTCCTCGCCGTGAACGGAGTCGATCTCGCCGAGGTCGACCAGGACCGGGCATACGCGCTGGTCATTGATGTCGCGGCCGGCACCGAGGGGGACATTTCCGGCATTGCGCAGCGGCTGCGGGAGCTGTGAGGACTCTCTCAAGCGGCCTCGCCACACCCTCGCCGGGGGTGGGGCGAGGCACCCGCACCGGTAAGGTGGCCCGGTTGTCATATCTGGACGAGCGTCGAACCCGGAGATCGTGACTACTACCACCACCTCCTCCCATCACCTTTCTCCCGCCTTCCCCGGCCGGGCCCCATGGGGTACCGCCGGCAAGCTGCGAGCCTGGCAGCAGGGCGCCATGGAGAGGTACCTCCAGGAGCAGCCCCGTGACTTCCTCGCCGTCGCCACCCCCGGCGCCGGCAAGACGACCTTCGCCCTGACCCTCGCGTCCTGGCTGCTGCACCACCACGTCGTGCAGCAGATCACCGTCGTCGCGCCCACCGAGCACCTCAAGAAGCAGTGGGCCGCCGCAGCCGCGCGGATAGGCATCAAGCTGGACCCGGACTACAGCGCCGGGCCGCTCAGCAAGGAGTACGACGGGGTCGCCATCACCTACGCCGGTGTCGGCGTCCGACCGATGCTCCACCGCAACCGCTGCGAGCAGCGCAAGACCCTCGTCATCCTCGACGAGATCCACCACGCCGGAGACTCCAAGTCCTGGGGCGAGGCCTGCCTTGAGGCCTTCGAGCCCGCCACCCGGCGGCTCGCGCTCACCGGCACCCCCTTCCGCTCCGACACCAACCCCATCCCCTTCGTCACGTACGAGGAGGGGAACGACGGCATCCGGCGGTCCTCCGCGGACTACACGTACGGCTACGGGAACGCCCTCGGCGACGGCGTCGTCCGGCCCGTCATCTTCCTCTCCTACAGCGGCAACATGCGCTGGCGCACCAAGGCCGGTGACGAGATCGCCGCCCGCCTCGGCGAGCCGATGACGAAGGACGCCGTCTCGCAGGCCTGGCGCACCGCCCTCGACGCGAAGGGCGACTGGATGCCGAACGTCCTCCGGGCCGCCGACCAGCGGCTCACCGAGGTCCGGAAGTCCATCCCCGACGCGGGCGGGCTCGTCATCGCCTCCGACCAGGACTCGGCCCGCTCGTACGCCAAGCTGATCCGCGAGATCACCGGCACCAAGGCCACCGTCGTCCTCTCCGACGACACCGGCGCCTCGAACCGCATCGACGAGTTCAGCGAGAACAACGACCGCTGGATGGTCGCCGTCCGCATGGTGTCCGAGGGCGTCGACGTGCCCCGTCTCTCCGTCGGGGTGTACGCGACGACCATCTCGACCCCGCTCTTCTTCGCGCAGGCCGTCGGCCGTTTCGTGCGTTCGCGCAGGCGCGGCGAGACCGCCTCCGTGTTCCTTCCCACGATCCCCAGCCTCCTCGGTTTCGCCAACGAGATGGAGGTCGAGCGCGACCACGTCCTCGACAAGCCCAAGAAGCAGGGCGAGGAGGACCCGTACGCCGAGTCCGAGAAGGAACTCGCCGAGGCCGAGCGGCAGCAGGACGAGGACACCGGCGAGCAGGACATGCTGCCCTTCGAGGCGCTGGAGTCCGACGCCGTCTTCGACCGCGTCCTCTACAACAGCGCCGAGTTCGGCATGCAGGCCCACCCCGGCAGCGCTGAGGAGCAGGACTACCTCGGCATCCCGGGCCTCCTCGAACCCGACCAGGTCCAACTGCTCCTCCAGAAGCGCCAGGCCCGGCAGATCGCGCACAGCCGCAAGAAGCCGGACGACGAGGCGGATCTGCTCGAACTTCCCGCCGAGCGGCGTCCTGTCGTTTCCCACAAGGAGCTCCTGGAGCTGCGCAAGCAGCTCAACACCATGGTCGGCGCGTACGTCCACCAGACCGGCAAGCCCCACGGCGTGATCCACACGGAGCTGCGCCGGGTGTGCGGCGGGCCGCCGAGCGCGGAGGCCACCGCCGGCCAGATCCGGGAACGGATCAAGAAGGTGCAGGAGTGGGCCACCCGGATGCGGTGACCCGTCGGATGAACAGCTGAGGCCCGTACGACGGCGTTCGTACGGGCCTCACTCGTCCCACCGCGGCGGAACCGGTGAAGGAGCGGCGGCGGAACGGCGTCGGAGACCGGCCCCCACGGTCGGCCTCCGGGCACCTCCACGCTACGTGCACGACAAAGCCGATCTTGTCCGCCAAAGTCCCGCGTCCGACCGACGAAGGTCCCGAACCGTCTCTATACGGTCGGCGGCGCCCGGATTCTGGACGAGGTCTTCCGCTGAGCGGAGCGGGTCGCTACTGTCCCGGCTCAAAAGCAATCGCCCCGTGGCAGCGCCGCCGCGGAGCGCAGCCGGTGTACCCCTTCCTGCCGGCGGCCTCTGACGTGCGTCGCCGACGGGACCGGTGACGCAACCCCGTGAGAGCCCCGCCGCCACTCACTCCGAAGGAGAGGGCGTCGTGACCGCGGAGACCTCCCAGACGCTCGACCGGGGACTCAGAGTCCTCAAACTGCTCGCCGACACCGACCACGGCCTGACCGTCACCGAGTTGTCCAACAAACTCGGTGTCAACCGGACCGTCGTCTACCGGCTGCTCGCCACCCTGGAGCAGCACGCCCTCGTCCGTCGCGACCTCGGCGGGCGTGCCCGCGTCGGCCTCGGCGTGCTCCGGCTCGGCCGCCAGGTCCACCCCCTGGTCCGGGAGGCCGCGCTGCCCGCGCTGCGCTCCCTCGCCGAGGACATCGGTGCGACGGCCCATCTGACGCTGGTCGACGGCGCGGAGGCGCTCGCGGTCGCGGTCGTCGAACCGACCTGGACCGACTACCACGTCGCCTACCGGGCCGGCTTCCGCCACCCGCTCGACCGGGGCGCGGCCGGCCGCGCCATCCTCGCAGCCCGCCAGGGCGGCCTGATCGAACCGGGCTTCACACTCACCCACGGCGAACTGGAGGCGGGCGCCAGCGGTGCGGCCGCGCCTCTCGTCGGCGTCACGGGCGTGGAAGGCAGCGTCGGCGTCGTGATGCTCGCGGACGCGGTGCCGGAGCGGGTCGGGCCGCGGGTGGTGGACGCGGCCCGCGAGGTCGCCGACGCGTTGCGCTAGGGCCGGCCCCGACGGGAATCGTCAGACACCCCCTAGGGCGCGGCTCACTCGGTTACGGCCCTGGGGGCGGCCTTCAGTTCGTCGGTGCCGCCCTACGGGGTTGTTGTGTCCACCCTCCCCCGGACTTCGTCCGGGGGTGCCCCCACCGCCCCGGCGGAACGCATGCCCACGACCAGGGCCCCCAAGGGGGTCTGTTCGTGGTGGACCGATCTGCCTGTTCTTGTCGTGGTGATCAGGCCCGCTGTTCGGAGGGCCGTCGCGTGGGCCGAGGCCGTCGCGTTGCTTGTGCCGGTGTGGCGGGCCAGGTCCGTCGTCGTGCGGGGTTGCGCCAGGGCGTGCAGCACGGCGGTCCTCGTGCGGCCCAGGATCGCCGCCAGGCCCTCTCCCCGGGGTTCCGGGGTGAGCGGCAGGCCCTCGCCCGCCGGGTACGCGACGACCACCGGGCGGTCCGGCAGGTCCTGGACCAGTGGGCCACCCCGCCAGTGGAAGGTCGGCAGCAGGACCAGGCCCCGCCCGCCGAGCCGGACCTCACCGCCCGCCGGGCCCGCCGGCCACTCCCAGACCCCGTTGCGCAGCCGTGAGCCCGGGGCCACCGCCGCCAGGGCGGCGGCGAGGCCCCACTCGGCGGCCGTCAGCGCGTACCGGGTGAACTCCGCCCGGTGCAGGTCCTGGACCAGCGGCCACACCGGCGCGAGGACCGTCTCGTACGCCGCCCGCTGGGCCCGGTCGAGCGTTGCCCAGGCCTCGGCGTCCCCGGCGCGCAGGGCCCGGATCCACGGCGGGACGGTGCCCCGTCCCGCGTACACCCGTGCCAGCTCGGACCGTACGACCTCCGGCCGCGCGGACCGGATCAGCGCGAAGCCCTCCTCCCGTGTCTCGCCGAGGACGTCGAGGAAGTACGGGGCCGTCCCGCCCGGCGACAGCTCCGCGAGCGGCTCGGCCGCGCCCGGCAGGGCCCGCAGGAGCCTGCCCCGCCAGCGGCCGAAGAGCAGCCCCTCATGCGGGGCGCCCAGCATCAGCAGCGCCGCGTGCAGCTCGGGCACGGGGGAGGGGCGGGGCGCGAGCCGTACCCTGGCTGGACGGCGCACTCCTCCCGGTGGCCCGCGAGGGCACGGACCGGCCGCTGCTCCTCGCCGGTACCGACGGCTTCCGCGATGACCGGCTCGACCGCTCCTGGTCGGCGCTGCTCGCCCACGGCGGCCCCGTCGCCCGCCGACAGCTCGCCGGCAGCGACCACTGGGTCTTCACCGACTACGCGGCCCTCGTCCCGCAGCTCCAGGCCGCCGGTCTGACGACCGCCGCCGGGCGTGCCGAGATGGTCGGCACCGTCGACCCCCGGGTCTCGGTGCCCGCGGTGCGGGGGCTCGTACGGTCCTTCTTCGCCCGCCACCTGCCCGTGCCCCGGTAGCTCGGGTGTCCCGGGAGACGCGCCCCAGTAGATTGGGGGCGTGCTCTCCAGTCTCTCCCGTCCCCGTGCTCTCGCGCTCTGCGCCCTGCCCGTCGCCGCGCTCTTCGCCGTCGTCGGCCTCGCGCCGCTGCCCTATGCCATCGCGCAGCCCGGTACGACCGCCGACGTGCTCGGCAAGGACAAGGGGCGGGAGATCATCACGATCACCGGCGCCCCGGTCCGGCCCACCGATGGGCAGCTGCGGATGACGACGATCGTCGCGACCGGGCCGTCCACGGACGTGGACTTCGGGGACGTGGCCGACGCCTGGTTCCGTACCGACCGGGCCGTCCTGCCGCACGACTCCGTCTACCCCGCGGGGAAGTCCGACGCCGAGATCGAGAAGCACAACCTGGGCCAGATGAAGGAGTCGCAGGACTCGGCCACCCTCGCCGCCCTCGACTACCTCAAGATGGACCCCGAGAAGGTGAAGGTGACCCTGCACCTCGCCGACATCGGCGGGCCCAGCGCCGGGCTGCTCTTCTCCCTCGGCATCGTCGAGAAACTCGCGGGCGACGGTTCCGGCGGTGACCTCACCGGCGGCCGGATCGTCGCCGGTACGGGCACGATCGACGCGGACGGAACGGTCGGCGCCGTCGGCGGGGTCTCTCTGAAGACCCAGGCGGCCGCCCGCGACGGCGCGACCGTCTTCCTCGTACCGAAGGCCGAGTGCTCGGACGCCGAGGCCGAGCTGCCGCAGGGCCTGCGGCTCATCCCCGTCACCGCGCTCAGCGACGCGGCGGCGTCCCTGCGGGCCCTGGAACAGGGGCAGGAGTCGAAGGTTCCGGTCTGCTGAGCCCCGCACTGCCCGCGGGGGCGGCCCGGGAGGCTTCCATCCCCCGCCAGGCGGGGAACACCAGCGGTGAGAGCGAGGCCAGGAAGTACACGCCGCCGACGGCGAGCAACGCCGAGGTGAGTCCCGCCCGCTCCACCAGGAATCCGGCGGCGAGCCCGCCCAGCGGGGTGGTGATCAGTACGGAGGCCGTGCTGGCCCCGCCGACGCGGCTGCGCAGCTCCTCGGGGACTATCTCGTAGAACACCGTGGAGAGGATCGGGTTGAGCACTCCGGCCCCGAGCCCGCCGAGGGCCATGACCACGAGCAACGGCACGGTGGAATCGGTGAAGGCTGCCGTCACGTACGCCGGGGCGCCGGTGAGCAGGAATCCGACCGCGAAGACCGGGCGGCGCGGGAAGCGGTGGCCGACGGCCCCGTAGAGCAGCGCCCCGACGAGAGCGCAGCCCCCGGAGACGGCGACGAGCAGGCCGAGCGAGGCCGAACCGCCGAGCTCCTCGCGGGCGTGCAGCGGCAGGAGGACCGAACCCCAGCTCTGCGCAAGGCCGTTGGTCGTCATGATCGTGAGGCTGATGCCGACGAGCAGCCGGGTCCGCAGCAGGAACGCGTAGCCCTCCCGCAGATCGGCCCGGTAGGCGGCCGGGGAGAGCGGCGGGGCTCCCCGCAAGGGCTCGGCGGACGGGATGCCGCGCAGTCCCGCGAGAACGAGGAGCGCGGAGGCGCCGAACGTGGCGGCGTCGACGTACAGGACGGTGTCGGCGCCCATGAAGGCCACGAGGAGGCCCGCGAGGGCGGCGCCGGTCATACGGGCCCCGCGTGAGACGGCGTCGTAGAGGCTGGCGGCGCGGGAGAGCGGGGTGCCGGCGTGCCGGGCCAGGTCGGGGATGAGGACGTTGCGGGCGGTCTCGCCGGGGGCGTGGAAGAGCCCGGTGACGGCCATCAAGGCGCACAGCATCCAGAACTGCAGGAGACCGGCCCGGTTGAGCAGCGGGATCGCGGCCAGTGCCAGCCCGCAGACCAGGTCGGAGGCGATGCTGACCCGGCGACGGCCGAGCCGGTCGATGACCGGACCTCCGGCGATCGCGGAGACCAGGACGGGCAGGGCCGCGCAGAAGGCGACGAGCCCGGCCTTGCCGGGGCTTCCCGTGGTGTCGAGCGCGAACCACGGAACGCCGATGAGGGTGAGTGAATTGCCGGTGATGGATACGGCGTTGGCGGCCAGGGCGGTCGCCAGGGGGATCCGGTCCCTCGTCGCCGGCCCCTTCTTCGTCGTATCCGTGTCGTGTCCCCCCGGAGCGGTCATGCGGCCAGGGTGACCGGACGGCGGTGTGCGGGAGTGGCCAGGCGCAGGCCCAGCTCGACGAGGGTCCAGCCGAGCTGGACGCGGAGGGTGGGGAGGGCCGGGCGGGTGGCGGGGTGGCGCCGGGCGGCGGCCGCCTCGCGGTGGAGTTCGGCGGCGGTCAGGGCGTGCAACTGGAGGTGTATGTCGGCGTGCATGGCTGAGGGGTTCCTTCCGTCAGTTCTCGTGCTGCGGGAACGCGTGCAGATGGATCCGTACGCGCTCGGCGTCCGGCGCGTCTCCGTCCTCGGTGTCCCGGTAGGACTCGATGAGGGCGTGCATCTTCTCGTCGAGCTCGCGGAGCTTCTCGGGGGGTAGCCGCAGGGTGAAGTCGCTCATGTCGGAGGCGGCGAGCCAGGCCTGGTCCCAGTCGTGCCGGGTGCCGAGGTAGGTGCTCAGCTCCTGCGTGTGGATGGTCGCGATCTCATGGACGTAGATGTCGAGGGCGCCGCGGACCTCCGGGTCCGGGTTCTCGTAGAGCGATGCGTCGACCCTCGTGCCCTGCTGGCCGGCCTTCCACCACCGCTCGCGTCCCTTGCCCCGTGTCGGATCGTCCTCGACGAAGCCGTGGGCCGCGAGCTGGCGCAGGTGGTAGCTGGTCGCACCACTGGACTCGCCCAGCTGCTCGGCCAGTTGGGAGGCGGTGGCGGGGCCGTGTCGGCGCAGGGTGCGCAGCAGCTGGATGCGGAGCGGGTGGGCGAGCCCGCGCAGGGAGCGCGGGTCCAGCCGGCGGCTCAGGTATTCCTCGGGCTCGGACATACTCGGAGCGTAGAGTTGCAAAGAACCAGTTGCAAGGGTTTTTTTGCAACTGGTTCTTTGCAACCGGTTCCTCGCGTCCGGCGGGTCTACCGCGGCTCCTCGCCCGCCGCCTGCTCCACCAGCGGGATGATCCGCAGCGGCACCGGGTTCTCCATCACGATCGCCGTCGACGCCCGCATGATCCCCTCGAACGCCACCACCTTGTCGATCACCCGCTGGAGGTCCGCGTTCGAGCGGGCGACGAGGCGGCAGAGCATGTCGCCGTGGCCCGTCGTCGTGTGCAGCTCCAGCACCTCGGGCACCGTCGCCAAGTGCCCCCGTACGTCCGCTCCCTGCCCCTGCTTGATCTCCAGCGTCGCGAACGCCGTCACCGGATAGCCGAGCGCCGCCGGGTCCACCTGCGGCCCGAAACCCCTGATCACCCCGCTCGCCTGGAGCCGGTCGAGCCGTGCCTGGACCGTGCCGCGCGCCACCCCGAGCCGCCGGGAGGCCTCCAGGACCCCGATGCGCGGCTCGCGCGCGAGGAGCGTGATGAGCCGGCCGTCCAAATGATCGATCGCCACAGCGGTCTCCCCATGGTCAGGATGTACAAGTCGCACGGCCATACTCGCCCGTCGCTGTGCAACATGACCAGTGGATCAGCGAACTCTTGCGCACCTTGCAGAACGGCGGGACATTGCTGCCATGACTGAGACCATCGATCACACCCCCTCCACCGCGCGGCAGGCCGATCCCTTCCCCGTGAAGGGAATGGACGCGGTCGTCTTCGCCGTCGGCAACGCCAAGCAGGCCGCGCACTACTACTCCACGGCCTTCGGCATGAAGCTCGTCGCCTACTCCGGACCGGAGAACGGCACCCGCGAGACCGCCAGCTACGTCCTCACCAACGGCGCCGCCCGGTTCGTGTTCACCTCCGTCATCAAGGTCGCGACCGACCGGGGCCGCTTCCTCGCCGACCACGTCGCCGAGCACGGTGACGGCGTCGTCGACCTGGCGATCGAGGTGCCGGACGCCCGGGCCGCGTACGCCTACGCCGTCGAGCACGGCGCCACCGGCCTCACCGAGCCGTACGAGCTCAAGGACGAGAACGGCACCGTCGTCCTCGCCGCCATCGCCACGTACGGCAAGACCCGCCACACCCTCGTCGAGCGCTCCGGCTACGACGGCCCCTACCTGCCGGGCTTCGTCGCCGCCAAGCCGATCGTCGAGCCGCCGGCCAAGCGCACCTTCCAGGCCATCGACCACTGCGTCGGCAACGTCGAGCTCGGCAAGATGAACGACTGGGTCGGCTTCTACAACAAGGTCATGGGCTTCACGAACATGAAGGAGTTCGTGGGCGACGACATCGCCACCGAGTACTCCGCCCTCATGTCGAAGGTCGTCGCGGACGGCACCCTCAAGGTGAAGTTCCCGATCAACGAGCCGGCGATCGCGAAGAAGAAGTCGCAGATCGACGAGTACCTGGAGTTCTACGGCGGCGCCGGCGTCCAGCACATCGCCCTCGCCACCAACGACATCGTCGCCACCGTGCGCGCGATGCGTGCCGCCGGTGTCTCCTTCCTCGACACCCCCGACTCGTACTACGACACCCTCGGCGAGTGGGCCGGCGAGACCCGCGTGCCCGTCGAGACCCTGCGCGAGCTGAAGATCCTCGTCGACCGCGACGAGGACGGCTACCTGCTGCAGATCTTCACCAAGCCGGTCCAGGACCGCCCGACCGTCTTCTTCGAGATGATCGAGCGCCACGGCTCCATGGGCTTCGGCAAGGGCAACTTCAAGGCGCTCTTCGAGGCCATCGAGCGCGAGCAGGAGAAGCGCGGCAACCTCTAGAGGCTGCCCGCACGGTGAGGGGCCCGGGGCCACGCCCCGGGCCCCTCACCGCGCGCCACCGACCGGGCCGTCCCGGACGCCCGGCCGATGCCGAGCGCCCCGGTGCGACCCTCGGCGTCCCGGCGGGACACGGGGCCTGCCCGGGACGCCGCAACTCTCCGCCCCAGCCCTACCTCGCCGCGGGCCTCGCCAGTGTGCTCGACGTGCCCGTCGTGCCGCCCGACCCCTCCCGCCGGGGCGTCTCCGGCTCCGGGCGGAGTTCCTTCGGGAGTTCGTCCGGGGGCTCGCCCAGGGCCGTCACCGCCTCCGTCGCCTTCGGCGCGAGCAGCGGCGAGAAGTACGGGTTGATCCGCAGCGCCTCCGTCAGGTGGCGGCGGGCCGGGCCGCGTTCCTCCAGGGCACGTTCGATCTCGCCCCGGTGGTACGAGAACAGCGCGCTCCGCAGGCCCTCCTCCGTGGCCAGCTTCGCGTACCCCAGCGCCTCCGCGGTCTTGCCCGACCGGTACAGCGCCCACCCCAGCGCGTCCGCCGCCCGCACCGAGCGGTGCCCGCGCGCCCACTCCGCCCGCATCCGGGTCACCGCCGCCGCCGCGTTGCCGTGATCCGCGTCGAGCAGCGCCAGGGTCACCTCGCCCCCCGCCCACGTGCCCGTCCGCAGCCGCTCGTACAGCGCCCGGGCGTCCCCGTCCAGGCCCAGCGACTCGGACAGCTCGCCCGCCTCCAGGACGTATTCCGGCAGCGGCAGCCGGGCCAGCGCGGCCCGCCAGTCCCGCAGCGCCTCGTCGGTGCGGCCGAGCGCCGTGAGCGCCCGCGCCCGGCCCGCGAGCGAGGGCCCGTGGTCCCGTACGAGCGCCAGCGCCGTCCCGTGCCGTGCGAGCGCCTCGTCCGGTTCGCCCCGCTCCCACGCCAGGTCACCGAGCCGTGCCAGCGAGGCCGCCTTGTCCGCGTCCGTCACCGCGAGCGCCACCGCGTCGAGGGCCGCCACCTCGGCGTCCTCGCGCCAGCCCCGGTCGCGGAACGTCTGCGCGGCCCTGGCCCGCACCACCGCGCCCGTGTGGAGCCCCTCCAGGGTCTCCATCGCCTTCTGGGCCGCCTTGTACTCCCCGAGACCGTTGTACGCGTCCATCAGGACCGGGTACGCGGGCCAGCGGCGCGGATCCGCCTTCCGGACCTGCTCGCCCCACTCCTTGGCCGACTTCCAGTCGCCGCGCGCCCCCGCGAGCGCCGCGAGCCCCAGCTGCGCGTCCGTATTGCCCTTCGCGGCGGGCCGTTCGGCGAGGGAGCGCCGCAGCGCCCGCTCGGCCCGCGGATAGTCCCGTACGTCGCCCAGGCGCGCGCCCCGCTGCGTGTACGCCGCGCCGAGCTCCGCCCAGGACGCCTCGTCGTCCGGGTGGGCCCGCAGCCACTCCTCCCGGTCCGTGATCAGCGCGGCCAGGTCAGGGAGCGAGGCCTGCGCGCCCGCGTGGGCCGCGATCGTCGCCCGCTCCGCCGGACCGGGCGGGCGCGGCGGCCCCTGGCCGACGAGCTCGGGGACGTACAGCAGTGCCGTCGCCGCGAGCACCGCGCCCACTCCGGCCGCCAGGACCGTCCTCGACACGTTCTGCGTCTTCATGGCGCTCACTGTGCGCCCGCCCGCACCTGTACGAAGAGCACACGAAGCGCCTGCCCCGGCGGGTTCACACCGATGGCCCCGGGTGCCACGCTGGACGCATGGACGATCTTCTGACGCGGCTGCGCGCCGGGCTCCCCGCCGAGGCGCTGCTCACCGATCCGGACGTGACCGCCTCCTACGCGAACGACATGGCGAGCTTCTGCGAGGCGGGCGCCCCCGCGGTCGTCGTGCTCCCGCGCACCGTCGAACAGGTGCAGCACGTCATGCGCACCGCGACGGAACTCCGTGTCCCCGTCGTCCCCCAGGGAGCCCGCACGGGCCTCTCCGGCGGCGCCAACGCCTCCGAGGGCTGCATCGTGCTCTCCCTGGTCAAGATGGACCGCATCCTGGAGATCAACCCGGTCGACCGGATCGCCGTCGTCGAACCGGGTGTCGTCAACGCCGTGCTGTCACGTGCCGTCGCCGAACACGGCCTCTACTACCCGCCGGACCCGTCCAGCTGGGAGACGTGCACCATCGGCGGGAACATCGGCACGGCCTCCGGCGGCCTGTGCTGTGTGAAGTACGGGGTGACGGCCGAGTACGTCCTCGGCCTCGACGTCGTCCTCGCCGACGGCCGTCTCCTGACCACCGGCCGCCGCACCGCCAAGGGCGTCGCCGGCTATGACCTGACCAGGCTCTTCGTCGGTTCGGAGGGCAGCCTCGGCATCGTCGTCAAGGCCGTGCTCTCGCTCCGGCCGCAGCCTCCGGCGCAGCTCGCGCTCGCCGCCGAGTTCCCCTCCGCGGCCGCCGCCTGCGCCGCCGTCTGCACGATCATGGAGCGCGGCCACACCCCGTCGCTGCTCGAACTCATGGACGGCACCACCGTCCGGGCCGTCAACAAGCTGGCGCGCATGGGTCTGCCCGACACCACCGAGGCGCTGCTCCTGTGCGCCTTCGACACCCCGGACCCGGCCGCCGATCTGGCCGCCGTGGGGGAGCTGTGCGTGGCGGCGGGCGCCACCGAGGTCGTCCCGGCCGCAGACGCGGCCGAGTCCGAACTCCTCCTCCAGGCGCGCCGGCTCTCCCTCACGGCCCTGGAGACGATCAAGCCCGCGACGATGATCGACGACGTGTGCGTGCCACGGACGCGGCTGGCCGAGATGCTCGACGGCACGGCGGCCGTCGCGGAGAAGTACGACCTCACCATCGGCGTCTGCGCGCACGCCGGCGACGGGAACACCCATCCCGTCGTCTGCTTCGATCACCACGACGAGGACGAGTCCCGGCGCGCGCGGGAGTCCTTCGACGAGATCATGGCGCTCGGGCTGGAGCTCGGCGGCACGATCACCGGCGAGCACGGAGTGGGCGTGCTGAAGAAGGAATGGCTGGCACGGGAGCTGGGGCCGGTCGGTCTGGAGCTCCAGCGCGGGATCAAGGCCACGTTCGACCCGTTGGGGCTGCTCAACCCCGGAAAGCTGTTCTGACGTTCGTACGGACTCGTCCGGTACGGGGCTCACAGCTCGCCGTCCTGCGACTCGTCCGACGGCCACGGGTCGCGCAGCCACAGGTCGTCGGCGATCACGGTGGTCGCCAGGAGTTCGACGAGTCCGTCGTCGATGCCCAGCCGCTCGGACTCGGTGCCCGGCGGCACCGCGCGCAGGGTCCGCTCCAGCCAGGCGGACACCTGCGCGGAGGGGGCTTCGAGGAGGGCGTCGCCGTCGGGGGAGGAGAGCGCCATCAGGATGACGCTGCGGCCGTCGACCTTGGTGGGCCAGATCCGCACGTCACCGTGCCCGCACGCGCGGAACACGCCCTCGACGAGGAGTTCGCGCGCGAACGTCCAGTTGACCGGGTGGTCCGTGCCGATGTGGAAGGTGATGTGGACGGCGTACGGGTCGCCGGTGCGGTAGGCGAGCCGGGCGGGGACGGGGACGGCGCGCTCGGGCGAGAGCACCAGCTTCAGTTCCAGCTCGCGCTCGACGGTGGTGTTGTCGGTGTTCTGCATGGTCGTACTCCCTCTCGCGGACCGGCCCCGTGCGGGCCTTCACAGGGAGAGAGCGGGGTGCCCGCACTTCATTACGCGACTTCGGGAAGTTTTTTCGGGAAGTTTTTCCGGGCCGGACGACGGGCCGGATGACGGGCCGGATGGCGGTCCGGATGAGAGGTGGGGTGACGGGTCGTACGCCCGACCGGATGTACCGGCCCGAACATCACCGGGAGTGATCGATTCCGGTACGCGTCCCCCCGAAGGCGGGCTTTCTCGCGGGCTCTTTGTTCCCTCGGGGACGTTCTTCGTTACTGTCCTCCTTGGGCGCGGCACGCCCGGCACGCGGCCGTGCGGATCAAAGGCGTTGTGACTGAACGGAGTCGGGGCAGTGGCTACTCCTCCTGGAGGCGGCGGAGAGGTACCGCAGGCGGGGTACTACCCGGACCCGTCCATTCCCGGGTACATCCGGTACTGGAACGGGGGCGCCTGGGTTCCCGGTACGAGCAGGCCCGCCCCCACGGACGGTGAGGTTCCGCCGCATCCGCCGGCCTCGGCGATCCCGGCCGGCCCGATCCTGGCCTCCGGCCCGGCCCCTGCACCGGTCGTCGCGCACCACCACGAGCCGCACGAGCAGCAGTACCAGCCCGTGCAGCACCACGAACAGCAGCAGCACCACGAGCAGCCGCACCAGCCGCAGCAGCCCCGGCCCGAGCTCCAGGCGCAGCCCGTCGCGGAGCTCGAACCCGTGCGCCCCGTCGCCTCCCTGCCGGCCCGGGCGCAGCCGCCCGCCCTCGCGCCCGTCCCCGCACCCGCACCCGTCCCCGCCGTGGAGGAGACCGGGCCCGTCTTCTTCGACGAGGAGCCGGTCGCCGCGGAACCCGCCTCCGCCTGGCAGGCGGACACCTCCCGCCAGACCGGCTTCGGCGGCGACCGCGACCAGAAGGTCTCCTGGGGGGCGCCGCAGGCCCCCGACCCGCGTACCCCCGCGGACTGGCCGGTCGCCGGTGCGAGCGAGCCCGCCGAGGCGCGGTCCGCCGCCCCGGCGGCGGACCCCCGGGCGACCGGGGGAGCGGCGCGTCTCGGCGGGATGCCCGTCACGCGGATCCCCACGCCCACCCCGGCCCCTCAGCAGCCCCAGCCGACCCCGCGGGCCCCTCGGCCCCAGCCGGCCGCCCAACCGGCTCCTGAGCCCACGGCAGCGGCCCCCACGCCCGTTCATCAGGCGCCCGCTCCGACCCCCACGCCCGCGACGCCCTCCTGGGCCCAGCAGCCCCAGCCGCAACAGCCGCAGGCCCAGCAGCCGCAGCCCCCGGAGCAGCAGCAGCCCGTCGTCCCCTGGAAGCCGCCCGTCGACGACCTGTTCGTCCAGGCGGCCCGCGCGCAGGCCTCCGCACGCCCCGCCGGGCACGGCAGGCGGCTGCTCGCCCGGCTGATCGACACCGTCGTCCTGGGCGCGCTCGTCGGCGCCGCCGCCTTCCCGTTCGTGACCGCCGCCCTCGACCACATCAACGGCAAGATCGAGGCGGCCAAACAGTCCGGGGTCACCGTCCAGGTCTGGCTGCTCGACGGCACGACCTCCGTCCAGTTCGGCATCGTGCTGGCCGCGCTGTTCGTCATCGGCGTCCTGTACGAGGTGCTGCCCACCGTCAAGTGGGGCCGCACCCTCGGCAAGAAGCTGTGCGGGATCGAGGTGCGGGACATCGAGGCGCACCAGCCGCCGAGGTTCGGGGCGGCCCTGCGCCGCTGGCTCGTCTACAGCGTCCTGGGGCTCCTGGCCATCGGCGTCCTCAACGTCCTGTGGTGCCTGTTCGACCGTCCCTGGCGCCAGTGCTGGCACGACAAGGCCGCCCGTACCTTCGTGGCGCGCTGACCTCCGAAGGGCTGACGGGACCCCCCCCAGGGGGTGGGGTCCCCCGAACGGGCGGTGATTCCTTGCGGGGGCGCCGCACCCGGGATGCACTGCCCCCATGAGCACCGACCAGCCGCCGCCCGGCCAGCCGCCCGAGGAGGACCCGTTCCTCAAGAGGCCGCAGGAGCCCCCGCCGCCCTCCGCGGGCGAGCCGCCACCGTCGGGTCCGCCCCCGGAGGGGCCTCCTCCGGGAGACCCCCCGCCCGGGAGTCCGTACGGTCCCTCGGGAGGTTCCCCGTACGGCCCCTCGGGCGGTTCTCCGTACGACAACATGCCGCCGCCCCCGCCTCCGTACGGCGGCTACGGTGCCGGCTACGGCGGTACCGATCCGCTCTCCGGGATGCCGCCGCTCGCCGAGTCCGGGAAGCGCATCATCGCCCGGATCATCGACTGGCTGATCATCGCGATCCCGCTGGCGATCATCGGCATCCCGCTCGACATCTACTCGCGGGCGACCAGGGACGGCAACGACTTCGGCGACACGGTCAACAGCCTCAACGGCGGGAGCCAGCTGGTCTTCCAGCTGATCACGATCGTCGCGTACGTCGCCTACGACACGGTGATGGTGGCCAGGAACGGCCAGACCCTCGGCAAGAAGTGGATGAAGCTGCGGGTCGCGATGCTCAACGACGGCTCGACGCCCCCGATGAACCAGTCGCTGCTGCGCGCGATCGTGCTCTGGCTGCCCGCGCTGATCTGCTGCGCCTGCCTGTGGCCGCTGCTGATCCTGATCCTGATCCTGGTCGACAAGCCCTACAAGCAGGGTCTGCACGACAAGGCGGCGAAGACGGTGGTGGTCTCCGTCCCGCAGTGACGGAACCCGCTACGAACCGGTCCGGGTATCGGCCCCCACGCCCACGCGTGCGGCCGGTGCCCGGACCTCTTCGTTCACGGCGGGTGCCGGAGTCGGTGCCGGAGTCGGTGCCGGAGCCGGGGCCGGAGTCGGTGCGGTGGTCTTGACGGTCGTCGTCCGCACCGGCATCGTCACCGCCACGAGCAGTCCGAGCAGCAGGCCGGCGAGGCTGATCACCGTGATCCCGAGCGTGGTCGTCGTACCGGAGAGCAGCAGGAGGGCGACGGTCGCGAGGACGACGGTGGCCGAACCGTAGGCGAGCTGCGCGGCGTTCGGACGCTGCATGACAAATACCGCCCTCTCAGGACAATGGTCCGGCTCTATGACAGGGATGCCCGAGCGGACCAAACGTAAGCGTGACCTAACCCACGGTGCCGGGTGCACGGGGGGCGCACGGAGTCATCCGGGCGGGCAAGTGCCGCCGTCAATGCGCCTGTTGAGGTCGCAGAGGCAGCCGGGGAGGGACCGTAAAGTGTCCGATAATCGAAATCTCGCTCCCACATAGTGCAGTTGGTATGTGCAAGTCAAGATCTGTCTTTTCTTGTCTCCCTCCGGTCGAATGTCGTCACTTGTGACGCGCGACCCCGCCGGACGGACACCCCACCTTCGGTCCGAGAGCGCGGGCGCCGGGGAGGACATATCAAGTGACCAACAGACGACGGGCGATCAGAGCGTCCGCAGTCGTCGTAGCGCTCGCGGCCACCGCCGCCACCGCCTCGACCTTCACCACCGCCTGGGCCGACAATCACGGCAGCGTGACGTCGGCCGATGTCCGTCACGACCCGGCGCCCGGCGCCGGGATCGACAAGACGGCCGTCGACCACGACCTCGAGGGCCCGTTCAGCGAGCAGCAGGATCAGCAGCGTAAGGCTGCCCTGGAGCAGGTGCTGAGCGGCGAGTCGAAGGTGGAGCGCCGAGGCGGCTCCCAGGTGGTCAAGCTCGACGACAAGAAGTTCGTCGAGCTGGGCCGCGAGAAGACCGACAAGATCTTCACGATCCTCGTCGAGTTCGGCGACAAGGTGGACAACACCACCCTCGTCGACCGCGCCGACGACGACACGACCGAGCCGAAGCCGAAGTTCGGCGGCACGCCCGGCCCCCTGCACAACCAGATAGCCCAGCCGGACCGTGAGCACGACAACTCCACGGCCTGGCAGGCGGATTACAACCAGAAGCACTTCCAGGACCTGTACTTCGGCACCGGCAAGGACGCCAAGGGACAGCCCAAGCAGTCGCTGAAGACCTACTACGAGAAGACCTCGTCCGGCCGTTACTCGGTCGACGGCGGCGTCTCCGACTGGGTCAAGGTCGAGTACAACGAGGCCCGTTACGGCTCGAACTACTGCGGCAACAGCAACTGCGCCAACGTCTGGGACGCGGTTCGCGACGGCGTCACCGCCTTCGTCGCCGACCAGAAGGCCAAGGGTCGCACCGACGCCCAGATCAAGGCCGACATGGCCCAGTACGACCTCTGGGACCGGTACGACTTCGACGGCGACGGCAACTTCAACGAGCCCGACGGGTACATCGACCACTTCCAGATCGTCCACGCGGGCGAGGACGAGTCGGCGGGCGGCGGCGCCCAGGCGAGCGACGCCCTGTGGGCCCACCGCTGGTACGCCTACGGCACCAACGCGGGCAAGACCGGTCCGGCGAACAACAAGGCCGGCGGCACGCAGATCGGTGACTCCGGCATCTGGGTCGGCGACTACACGATGCAGCCGGAGAACGGCGGCCTCGGCGTCTTCGCGCACGAGTACGGCCACGACCTCGGTCTGCCGGACCTGTACGACACCTCCGGTGCCAAGGGTGCCGAGAACTCGACCGGCTTCTGGTCGCTCATGTCCTCGGGTTCCTGGCTCGGCCGCGGCAAGGACGCCATCGGCGACCTGCCCGGCGACATGAACGCCTGGGACAAGCTCCAGCTCGGCTGGCTGAACTACACCAAGGTGGCGAACGAGGCTCGCGCCTGGAACTCCACGCACAAGCTCGGTGTGGCCGCGTACAACACCAAGAACCCCCAGGCGCTCGTCGTCGAGCTGCCGAAGAAGGCCGTCACCACCGATGTCGTCGCGCCCGCCGAGGGTGCCACGCAGTGGTGGAGCAACATGGGTGACGACCTCAAGAACACCCTGACGCGTTCCGTCGATCTGACGGGCAAGACGTCCGCCTCCCTGAACCTCAAGGGCTGGTACGACATCGAGCTCGACTACGACTACCTCTACACCGAGGTGTCGACCGACGGTGGTGCCAACTGGACGGCCCTGGACGGCACCGCCGACGGCAAGCCGCTCCCGCGTGACGCCAGCGGCGCCCCGGCGCTGACCGACGTCTCGGGCACGCACAAGGAGCTCGTCTACGGCCTCGACGCCTACGCGGGCAAGAAGTTCGACCTCCGCTTCCGCTACCAGACGGACGGCGGCGCCGGCGGCAAGGGCTTCACGGCCGACGCCATCACGCTGACCGCCGACGGTGCCACCGTCTTCTCGGACAACGCCGAGAACGGTGACAACGGCTGGGTCGCGAAGGGCTTCTCGCGGGTCGGCAAGGGCTTCACGAAGTCGTACGACCAGTACTACATCGCGGAGAACCGCCAGTACGTCTCGTACGACGCCACCCTCAAGGTCGGCCCGTACAACTTCGGGTTCACCGGTGACAAGGCGAGCTGGGTCGAGCACTACCCGTACCAGAACGGTCTGCTCATCTGGAAGTGGGACCTCTCCCAGAAGGACAACAACACCGCGGTCCACCCGGGCCAGGGTCTGATCCTTCCGATCGACTCCCACCCGACCCCGCTGAAGTTCAAGGACGGCAGCCTGATGCGCAACCGCGTCCAGGCCTACGACTCCACCTTCGGCACCTACCGGACCGACAGCCTCCTGCTCCACAAGGCCGACGTCGCTGCCTTCGTCCCGTCGCTGCCGGGCAACCCGGTCTTCGACGACCGCAAGGGCACGTACTGGCTCCAGGAGACGGCGCGCGCCGGTGTCCAGGTAACTGACACCAACACCAAGATCCAGGTCGTCAAGGAGCCGAAGAACGGCGAGACGATCACGGTTCGCGTGGGTCCGTCCACGAAGTAAGCAGTAAAACTGCAGGTCAAATCATGATCGGCCGTCGCCCTCTAGCGGGCGGCGGCCGATCGTGTTTAGGTGCGTCTGACAGTTCAGACCGATGTTCTTATTGACAGTCGATCCACGGGGGAGTGGTTCCGCATGCCCAACGGAGGGTTCTGCAAGTTGCCGGGAGGCAGCGTGGTCGTCGCCATAGGGCTGCCCAGCCCGGCCCGCGACGGCGCCAGTGTCCGCTTCCTGGTCCACGCCGCGAACCGTGCCCGCGCCCTGACCCGGCTGCGGAACCTCGGGCTGCGGGCGGTCTACCTCCGCGGGAACAGCGAGCCGCCCACCCCGGACGAGATCACGGCCGTCCTGCACCACCCGGACGGCCTGCTGTGGAGATCCGCCCCGGGCGCCGCCCAGGAGCTCTGGCACCCCGTACGGTCTCTCCCCAAGGAACCGGCGGCCTGATCCGCACGGAGACGCTCAGGCGACCACGCGGGCTCGCCGGGACGCTCAGGCCACCACGGGCTTGCCGGTCAGCTCCACGCCCGCCGTCCGCAGCTCCTCCAGGGCCCGGTCCGTCGTCTCCTTCGCGACGCCGGCCGTCAGTTCGAGCAGCACATGGGTCCGGAAGCCCTCACGGGCCGCGTCCAGGGCCGTCGCCCGGACGCAGTGGTCGGTGGCGATGCCCACCACGTCGACCTCGGTGACGTTCCGCTCTCGCAGCCACTCCGCGAGCGTCCGCCCGTTCTCGTCGCGCCCCTCGAAACCGCTGTACGCCGCGTCGTACGCGCCCTTGTCGAAGACCGCGTCGATCGCCCCGCTGGCGACGGCCGGCGCGAAGTTCGGGTGGAAGCCGACCCCCTCGGTACCGGCCACGCAGTGCACCGGCCAGGAGCTGACGTAGTCGGGCTCCTCGCCGGCCGGCGCGAAGTGCGCCCCCGGGTCGACATGGTGGTCGCGGGTGGCGACCACATGCCGGTAGGAGGTGCCCGCCGTCTGGCCGACCAGGTCGGTGATGGCGGCGGCGACGTCCGCGCCGCCGGTCACCGCGAGGCTGCCGCCCTCGCAGAAGTCGTTCTGAACGTCCACAACGATCAATGCGCGGTGCATGTCGGGTGTCCTTAGCGCGTCGGGGAGGGGTGGGATCGAGCCTAGAGACTCAGCCCGCCCACCGGGAGGGGGCGGGTCCGGTCTCCGTGGGCCCCACGGTCTGCGTGGGCTCTACAGGTACTCCGTCGGCAGCACGGGCTCGCCCCGGGAGAGCTGGATCGCCGACATCGGCAGCCCCGCGCGGGCCGCGATGTGCCGGGACCTCGCGGCCTCCAGGGGCTCCCGGGCCACCACGTCACCGCCCTTGACCAGCTCGACCAGCAGCTGGTGGTCGGCGAGCTCCGGCGGGACCGGGCCGGTGCCCAGGACCTCCGCCTCGGCGACCCCGTACGCGTCGGGCCGGCGCGCCGCCCACTTGCGCCCGCCGACCGAGGCCTTTCCGCCGAGCGACTTCTTGGCGACCGGGGTGAGCGGCGCCTTGAGGTCGGCGGAGGAGGCCCGTGCGACCAGCTTGTAGACCATGGAGCAGGTCGGGTGACCGCTGCCGGTGACCAGCTGCGTGCCCACCCCGTACGCGTCGACCGGGGCCGCCGCGAGGGAGGCGATGGCGTACTCGTCGAGGTCCGAGGTGACGACGATCTTCGTGTCCCGCGCGCCCAGCTCGTCGAGCTGCTGCCGTACCCGGTGGGCGACGAGCAGCAGGTCGCCGGAGTCGATCCGGACGGCCCCCAGCTCGGGCCCCGCGACCTCGACCGCGGTACGGACGGCCTCGGCCACGTCGTAGGTGTCGACGAGCAGGGTCGTACCCCGTCCGAGGGACTCGACCTGGGCCTGGAAGGCGTCCCGCTCGCTGTCGTGGAGGAGGGTGAAGGCGTGGGCGGAGGTGCCGACGGTCGGGATGCCGTAGCGGAAGCCGGCGGCGAGGTCCGAGGTGGAGTCGAAGCCGCCGACGTAGGCGGCGCGGGAGGCGGCGACGGCCGCCAGCTCGTGGGTGCGCCGGGCGCCCATCTCGATCAGGCGGCGCCCGCCGGCCGCGGCCGACATGCGGGAGGCCGCGGCGGCGATGGCCGAGTCGTGGTTGAGGATGGAGAGGATCACCGTCTCCAGGAGCACGCACTCGGCGAAGGAGCCCTCGACGCGCAGGACGGGCGAGCCGGGGAAGTACACCTCGCCCTCGGGGTAGCCCCAGATGTCGCCGGAGAAGCGGTAGCGGGCCAGCCATTCGAGGGTCGGCTCGTCGACGATGTTCCGCTCGCGCAGGAAGCCCAGGACGGCGGGGTCGAACCGGAAGTTCTCGACGGCGTCCAGGACCCGGCCGACGCCCGCGAGGACGCCGTAGCGCCTGCCCTCGGGCAGTCGCCGGGTGAAGACCTCGAAGACCGAGCGACGGTCGGCGGTGCCACCCCGGAGGGCCGCCTGGAGCATGGTCAGTTCGTACTGATCGGTGAAGAGCGCGGTCGACGGCACGTCCACCGGCAGCCCAAGGTCCGCAGCGTTCATGTCAGCGATGCTAGCGCAGAAATCGTCAAAGTGACGAATAGGGGTGGAGGCTCGCGCCGGATCATGGGCCGAGCGGGTGGTCCGTCCACGGGTAGGGGGGTGACCCGTTTGTGCGACGGGGGCCCCGGGGTGGCAGCATGGGGTGAGTGAGCGTCGCGCCTATTGAGATCGAACGTACGGAATCGGCCGAGGAGGTCTCCGCGGTCGTCGAACCGGACGTGCCCTGGGTGACCCTCGTGCACAACGATCCGGTCAACCTGATGAGCTACGTGACCTACGTCTTCCAGGCGTACTTCGGCTACTCCAAGGACAAGGCGCACAAACTGATGCTCGACGTGCACCACAAGGGCCGCGCGGTGGTCTCCAGCGGAACCCGCGAGGAGATGGAGCGCGACGTGCAGGCCATGCACGGCTACGGCCTCTGGGCGACCCTCACCCAGGACCGCGGCTGATGGCCGGCCGCTTCGAGAACCTGCCCGGCGGCGGCGCCGCCGTCGCCCTCGACGACGTCGAGATCTCCATCCTCCGCTCCCTCGCCGTCCAGCTCATGGAGCTGATCGGACCGGGCGAGGAGCCCGCCAAGGACGCCGACCCGCTGGCAGCGCTCTTCGCCGAGGGGCCGAGCAAGCCGCCGTCCGACCCCGCGCTCAAGCGCCTCTTCCCCGACGCGTACGGGGACGACAGCGAGGAACTGCGCGCGGCCGCCTCCGACTTCCGCCGTTACACCGAGAACGACCTGCGGGCCCGCAAGCGCGAGGACGCCCTCGTCGTGGTGCGCGCCCTGGACGCGCTCTCCGCCGACGCGGCGGGCGAGGGCGGCGCGGTCCTGAAGCTGACCCCGGACGAGTCCAGGGCCTGGCTCGGCGCGCTCAACGACCTCCGGCTGACCATCGGGACCCGCCTGGAGGTCGAGGACGAGGAGGGCGAGCAGCTGTACCGGCTGCCGGACTCCGACCCGCGCAAGCCGATGGTGATGGCGTACCTCTGGCTGGGGGCGCTCCAGGAATCCCTCGTCGAGACCCTGATGCCGTAACCCGGCTCGCCCGGGACGCCTTTCGCGGCACCCCTTCTTCGCGGGATGTTCGCTCAGCGGACGCTCAAATCCGGATAACGAATGCGTTATCAGAGCGTCCGCTTTGCCGTCTTGCGCCCCATTCGCCTGGCACTTTTCGTGACGTGCGCCACACGCAACTCCCTCGATCGCGTCCTGCCCCGTGATAAATCTTCACGACCGCTCGGGGACGCCACCCCTGTTCCCGAGGGCGCTTTGGCCGGCTGATCGCCGGTAGCACTCCATCCACATCCGGGGGGATCAGGATCTGATCCGCGGCAGACGCACTCGCAGTCGCGCGGATCAGCATGGAGAAAGGCGCACCACCATGACCTCTGTGCAGGTCGACAAGCAGCACGACGGCACCGACGGGGCCGTGGACGGCGGCGAGGGCTACCAGCGTGGCCTCGGCTCCCGGCAGATCCAGATGATCGCGATCGGCGGTGCCATCGGCACCGGCCTCTTCCTCGGCGCCGGCAAGGCCATCGCCAAGGCGGGGCCCAGCCTGATCCTCGCGTACGCCATCGCGGGCCTGGTCATCTTCTTCATCATGCGCGCCCTGGGCGAGCTCCTCATGTACCGCCCCGTGTCCGGCTCCTTCGCGGAGTACGCACGGGAGTTCGTCGGCCCGTTCTGGGGCTTCGTGACCGGCTGGACGTACTGGCTCTTCTGGGTCGTCACCGGCATCACCGAAGTCACCGCCGCGGCCACCTATATGACGTACTGGTGGGACATCCCGCAGTGGATCTCCGCGCTGGTCTTCACGTTCGTCCTCTACGGCGCCAACCTGATCTCCGTGAAGCTCTTCGGTGAGCTGGAGTTCTGGTTCTCCATGGTCAAGGTCACCGCGATCATCGGCATGATCCTGATCTGCGCCGGCATCCTCACCATCGGCTTCTCCGACGCCGGCGACACCGCCTCCGTGACCCACCTGTGGGACCAGGGCGGCTTCTTCCCCACCGGCATCGGCAACACGCTGATGACCCTGCAGATCGTCATGTTCGCCTTCCTCGCCGTCGAGCTGGTCGGCGTCACCGCCGGCGAGTCCAAGGACCCGAAGACCGTCCTGCCCAAGGCCATCAACGCCGTGCCGTGGCGCATCGCCGTCTTCTACGTCGGCGCGCTGATCATGATCCTTTCGGTCGTCCCGTGGACCGAGTTCAAGCCGGGCGTCTCCCCGTTCGTCGCCGCCTTCGAGAAGATGGGCCTCGGCGCCGGCGCCGCCATCATCAACTTCGTGGTGCTGACCGCCGCCCTGTCCTCCTGCAACTCGGGGATGTACTCCACCGGCCGCATGCTGCGCGACCTCGCGCTCAACGGCCAGGGCCCGAAGGTCTTCACCAAGCTCACCAAGAGCGGCACCCCGCTTCTCGGCCTGACCTTCTCGGCCTCGCTGATGCTCGTCGGTGTCTGGATCAACTACGTCGCCCCGGGCAAGGCCTTCGAGTACGTGGTCTCCTTCGCCACCATCTCCGGCATGTGGGCCTGGATCATGATCCTGGTCTGCCAGATCCGCTACCGGGCCAAGGCCAACCGCGGCGAGCTCCCCGAGTCGACCTTCAAGGCCCCGGGCGCCCCGTACGCCAGCTGGTTCGCGCTCGCCTTCATCATCATGGTCATCGTGATGATGGGCATCGACGAGGGCGCGCGGGTCTCGCTGTACGCCGCCCCGGCCTGGGGTCTGATCCTCGGCGTCTCCTACCTGGTCCTGAAGTCCCGCAACCCCGAGGGCGCGGCCTTCGCCAAGCGGTCCTGACAGGTCTCCGCGAGCGGTCGCCGCAGGTCGTCCCCAAGCGGCCCTGACCTCGATCGTCTCGGCATTCGGGCCGTTCCGTACCACTCCCCGGTACGGGACGGCCCGTCCGCTTATCCTGTCGGCATGCTGACCATCACCCGGGCCCTGTACGACCAGATCGTGGAGCACTCCCGCGCGGACCACCCCGACGAGGCCTGCGGCGTGGTCGCGGGTCCGGCCGGCACCGGGCGCCCCGAGCGCTTCATCCCGATGCTCAACGCCGCCCGCTCGCCCACGTTCTACGAGTTCGACTCCGCGGACCTGCTCAAGCTCTACCGCGAGATGGACGACCGGGACGAGGAGCCCGTCATCGTCTACCACTCGCACACCGCGACCGAGGCCTACCCGTCCCGCACGGACATCTCGTACGCGAACGAGCCCCAGGCCCACTACGTCCTGGTCTCCACCGCCGACAGCGACGGCGCGGGCCCCTTCCAGTTCCGCTCCTTCACCATCGTCGAGGGCGTCGTGACGGAGGAAGAGGTCAAGGTCGTCGAGGAGTACGACGCCTGAGACACTGGCCGGGACCAAGGGAGTGTCTCGTCGGTCAGGCCGGGCTCGCCCCGACCGACAGGACACCCCCAGGCGGCAGGACCCAGGAAGCCGGTGCGAATCCGGCACGGTCCCGCCACTGTGACCAGCGCCTCCGGGAGCTGGGAGCCAGGAACTGACCTGCCGCCTCTTCACCACCGATCGGGGACGTGGAAATCCCCGGAGGAGGCACTCCGCCATGACCTGGCCCCGCCGTACCCTGCTGCCCGTCGCCGCCCTGCTCCCGCTGCTCGCCGCCTGCTCCACGGCCCCCGAGAAGCCGGCCCCCGCCGCGAAGGCCGCCCCGGGATTCCCGTACACCGTCTCCAACTGCGGTGTGAAGACGACGTACCAGGCCCCGCCGCAGCGCGCGGTCACCATGAACCAGCACGTCACCGAGGTCATGCTCGCCCTCGGCCTGGAGAAGTCCCTCGTCGGCACCGCCTACCTCGACGACGCCATCCTCCCCGCGTACAAGAAGGCGTACGACTCCGTCCCCGTCCTCGCGAAGGAGTACCCCTCCAAGGAGGCCCTGCTCGCCGCGAACCCCGACTTCGTGTACGGCGGATACTCCTCCGCCTTCGCCGAGAAGGACGGCCGCAGCCGCGACGACCTGAAGCGCGCGGGGATCGACACCCGCCTCAACACCGAGTACTGCCCGTCCGGTTCGACCTCCGTAGACGACCTCTACCGCGAAGTCGACGAGGTCGGGCGGACGTTCGGCGTCGCCGACCGGTCCGCGAAGTGGGTCCGGGAGGCGAAGGCCACCGTCGCCACCGCCACGAAGCGCCTCAAGGGCGCCGCACCCGTCTCCGTCTTCGTCTACGACAGCGGCGACAAGACCGCCTTCACCGCCGGCGGGAAGGGCATCGGCAACGAGCTCATCACCCGCGCCGGCGGCCGCAACGTCTTCGCCGACCTCGACAAGTCCTTCGGCGACGCCACCTGGGAACAGGTCGTCGCCCGCAAGCCCGAGGTCGTCGTCATCTACGACTACGGCACCACCACCGTCGAACAGAAGAAGAAGCGGCTCCTCGACGACCCGGCGCTGAAGGACGTCCCCGCGATCAGGAACCGCCGGTTCGCCGTCATGCCGCTCTCCGACACCGTCCTCGGCGTCCGCGTCCCCGCCGCCGTCGACAAGCTGGCCGCCCAGCTCCACCCGACCCGATGAGCGTGGCCCTCCGCGAGACCGGGACCCGGACCCCCGTCCGGGCCCCGGCCCCCGCGCGCCCCCTCCGGTACGTCCTGGTCGTCGCCGGACTGATCCTCGCCCTCGCCGCCGCCGCGACCGCCTCGCTCGCCCTCGGCTCCGTCCGCATCCCGCCCGGCCAGGTCCTCGACGCCCTCACCGGGCGGGCCGGGCCCTCCCCGTACCGGACGATCGTCCTCGACGTACGGCTGCCCCGGGTCCTGCTCGGCGCGGTCGTCGGCGCCGGACTCGCCGTCGTCGGCGCCGTCCTCCAGGCCCTCGTCCGCAATCGGCTCGCCGACCCCTTCCTCCTCGGGATCTCCTCCGGCGCCTCCGCCGGAGCCGTCCTCGTCCTGGTCGTCGGCGGCGGAGCCGGCCTGGTGGGAGGAGTGACCACCACCCTCGCCCTGCCCGCCGGGGCCTTCGTGGGCGCCCTGCTCTCCCTCGTCCTCGTCTACGGGCTCGCGCGCCGCGGCGGCACCCTGACCAGCACCCGGCTCGTGCTCGCCGGGGTCGCCGTCTCCTACATCCTGTCCGCGCTCGCCACCCTGCTCCTGGTCGTCGCAGGACGCCCCGAACAGTTCCAGGAGGCCATGTACTGGTCCCTCGGCGGCCTCGGCAGCGCCCGCTGGGACACCCTGGCCCTGCCCGCCGCCGTCCTGGCCCTCGGCGTCGGCGTCCTCCTCACCCTCGCCCGCCCGCTCGACCTGCTCCTCGTCGGCGAGGAGGAAGCCACCGTCCTCGGCCTCGACACCGCCCGCTTCCGCGCCGCCGTCTTCGTCCTCGCCTCCCTCGTCACCGCCGTCATGGTCGCCGCCAGCGGAGCCGTCGGCTTCGTCGGCCTGATGGCCCCGCACGCCGCCCGGCTCGCCGTCGGCGCCCCGCACCGCCGGCTCCTCCCCGTCGCCGCGCTCGGCGGAGCGCTCGCCCTCGTCCTCGCTGACCTCGGCGCCCGGACCGTCGCCGCACCCCAGGACATCCCCGTCGGCGTCCTCACCGCGCTCACCGGCGGCCCGTTCTTCCTCTGGCTGATGCGCCGCCGTCCGGGCCCGGAAGGAGCGGCCCTGTGACCGAACTGCGCCTGCGGGGCCTCTCGTACGAGAACAGGCTCCGCTCCGTCGACCTCACCGTCCACCCCGGCGAGACCGTCGGCCTCATCGGCCCCAACGGCAGCGGCAAGACCACCCTCCTGCGCTGCGTCTACGGCACCCTCGCCCCCACCGCCGGGCAGGCCCTCCTCGACGGCGACGACCTCCACGCCCTCGGCCCCAAGGCCCGCGCCCGCCGCGTCGCCACCGTCCCCCAGGACAGCGCCGTCGAGTTCGAACTCACCGTCGGCGAACTCGTCGCCCTCGGCCGCTCCCCGCACAAACGGTTCTGGGAGGGAGACACCGGCGCCGACCGGGAGCGCACCGAGGACGCCCTCGCCCGGGTCGGCCTCGCGGACCTCGCCGACCGCCCGTACCCCACGCTCTCCGGCGGCGAACGCCAGCGCGCCCTCGTCGCCCGCGCCCTCGTCCAGGACCCGGCCCTGCTCGTCCTCGACGAACCCACCAACCACCTGGACATCCGCCACCAGCTCGACGTCCTCGCCCTCGTCCGCACCCTGGGCACCACCAACCTGCTCGCCCTCCACGACCTCAACCTGGCGGGGGCGTACTGCGACCGGATCTACGTCCTGGAGCAAGGAAGGCTCGTCACCGGCGGCACTCCCCGCGAGGTCCTCACCCCCGCCCTCCTGGAGGCGGTCTACGGGGTGGACGCCGAGGTCATCCCGCATCCGAGGACCGGCAGCCCGACCGTCCTCTACCAGCACCGTCCGGCAGGCGGGCAGGAACCATCCACCATGTGAGATCACATTCCGAAACCCGGACCGGGAATCGATACGATGAGCCCATGGTTTCCCACGACGTGAGCGAAGAGACTCCGGGCACAGTGCTGCTCGTGGCGCGCCTGCACGTCGACCTGTGCCGCCTCGCCAGCGCGATCTGTCCGTCCCGCGCTGTGCTCTGAGCGACCGGCCGAGCGCACTTACGTACGACCCCCCTCCGCGCGGGGGCCCCAGCAGCGCGCCCATCACGCCACTTCCGACAGGAGCCCACGCCATGGCCATCGAGGTCCGCATCCCGACCATCCTCCGCACCTACACCGACGGCCAGAAGGCCGTCGAGGGCAGCGGTGGCACCCTCGCCGAGCTCTTCGCCGACCTGGAGTCCCGCCACACCGGGATCGAGGCCCGCATCGTCGACGACGGCAAGCTCCGCCGCTTCGTCAACGTCTACCTCAACGACGAGGACGTCCGCTTCCTCGACGGCATCGACACCAAGCTCACCGACGGCGACAACGTCACGATCCTGCCGGCCGTCGCCGGTGGCATGGTCTGATCCACATGCGCTACGACTCCTCGCTGGCGGCGGTCGGCAACACGCCGCTCGTCCGCCTCCCCCGGCTCTCGCCCTCGGACGACGTCCGCATCTGGGCGAAGCTGGAGGACCGCAACCCGACCGGCTCGGTCAAGGACCGCCCCGCGCTCCACATGGTCGAGCAGGCGGAGAAGGACGGCCGCCTCACCCCCGGCTGCACCATCCTGGAGCCGACCAGCGGCAACACCGGCATCTCCCTCGCCATGGCCGCCAAGCTCAAGGGCTACCGCATCGTCTGCGTCATGCCCGAGAACACCAGCGAGGAGCGCCGCCAGCTGCTCGCCATGTGGGGCGCGGAGATCATCTCGTCCCCCGCGGCGGGCGGATCGAACACGGCGGTACGCGTCGCCAAGGAACTCGCCGCCGAGAACCCGTCCTGGGTGATGCTCTACCAGTACGGCAACCCCGACAACGCGGGCGCCCACTACGCCACCACAGGCCCCGAGATCCTCGCCGACCTGCCGTCCATCACCCACTTCGTGGCCGGCCTCGGCACCACCGGCACCCTGATGGGCGTCGGCCGCTACCTGCGCGAGCACAAGCCCGACGTCAAGATCGTCGCCGCCGAGCCGCGCTACGACGACCTCGTCTACGGCCTCCGGAACCTCGACGAGGGCTTCGTACCGGAGCTGTACGACGCCTCCGTCCTCACCACCCGCTTCTCCGTGGGCTCCGCCGACGCGGTCACCCGCACCCGCGAACTCCTCCAGCAGGAGGGCATCTTCGCGGGCGTCTCCACGGGCGCGGCACTGCACGCGGCCATCGGCGTCGGCAACAAGGCGGTGAAGGCGGGCGAGAGCGCGGACATCGCCTTCGTCGTCGCCGACGGCGGCTGGAAGTACCTCTCGACCGGCCTCTACACGGCGGCCACCACGGAAGAGGCGATCGCGGCGGTCCAGGGCCAGCTCTGGGCGTAGGCCCTCGCCCCCGCTGCCGGAACCCGCACCACCCGGCCGCGCACCCCAGGGCCTGTCTGACCATTCCCGTCGGGGGCCGACGCCAATGGTCAGACAGGCCCTAGCGCGCGAGATGGCGGACCTGGTCCCAGACGACCGGGTCCGCCATCCCCGCTTTCCGCCGGAAATCCGACACCGGCACCTCGCGCAGCTCATCCGTCTCCAGGAAGCTCGGCCGCCCCTGCGCGTCACCCACCGCACCCGGCGGCAGCGCGATCACACCCGGCCGCTCGTCGTGGTACTTGCTGGTGATCTTGGCGACGAGCGCGCTGTTCCCCCGTACCGACAGCACCAGACAGGGCCGGTCCTTCGAACCCGGACCGTCCTCGAAGGGCACGTCCGCCCACCAGATCTCGGCGGCGTGCGGCAACCGCGACGGAGCCTTCCGCGGCCCGGTGGGCCGACCGGGCGGCCGGGTCGGCGGCCGGGTCCGTCCCGCCGGGCGTCCGGACGAACGCCCCGACGAGCGGCGCGACGACCGCCGCCACCCGTCGGCGAGCGCCACGACCAGCGCGATCACCACGACCGCGACCAGCGCGGGCCACCACGACGTGTCCATACCTCAAGACGGTACCGGCGCGCGGCTCACTCCGCCGCAACGGCCCGCCATCCATCCGAACCGGTGACAGAGCCCGTGAGTTCGCCCACAACGGGCCACCACGAAGGAGCGACAGGCCCTGGAGCGCCTTACGCTCGACAGACCGCACAGCCTCCCCCTTCCTCAGCGCGCTTTCCGTATCCGTCCACGGAGGTTCCCGCTCCATGAAGCTCACCGTCGTCGGCTGCTCCGGGTCGTTCCCGTCCGCGGATTCGGCCTGTTCGAGCTACCTCGTCGAGGCCGACGGCTTCCGGCTGCTCCTCGACATGGGCAACGGCGCCCTGGGCGAGCTGCAGCGACACATCGGTCTGTACGACCTCGACGCGATCTTCCTCAGCCATCTGCACGCCGACCACTGCATCGACATGTGCGGGTACTTCGTCGCCCGCTACTACCGGCACGAGGGCGGCCGCTGCGACGCGATCCCCGTCTACGCGCCGGAGGGCGCCGAGCAGCGCCTGACCACGGCGTACGCGGACACCCCGTCCCCCACCTCGATGAGCGAGGTCTTCGACTTCCGCACCCTGAAGTCGGAGGCCTTCGAGATCGGCCCGTTCTCCGTCCGTACGGAGAAGGTGTGCCATCCGGTCGAGGCGTACGGCATCCGGGTCGAGCACAACGGCCGCTCGCTCACGTACTCCGGGGACACCGGGGTCTGCGAGTCACTGCACAAGCTCGCCGAGGGCACGGACCTCTTCCTCTGCGAGGCCTCCTTCACCCACGGCAAGGAGGACATCCCGGCCCTCCACCTCAACGGCCGGGAGGCGGGGGCGGAGGCCGCCCGCTCGTCGGCGGGCCGGCTCGTCCTCACCCACATCCCGCCGTGGACGGACGGCGAGCAGAACCTGGCGGACGCGCGCCGGGTGTACTCGGGCCCGTCCGAGCTGGCGAGGCCGGGCGCGGTCTACGAGATCTGAGGCCGTCCTCCGACAACGGGAAGGGCCCCGGAACCTTGCGGTTCCGGGGCCCTTCCGTGCTGCGGGGTGAGGCTCACGCCTTGGTGAGGTCCTCGATCTCGGCCTCGGGCTCGCGGCCCGGGGTGGCGAGGTTGAACTTGGTGATCGCGAAGCGGAAGACCACGTAGTAGATCGCCGCGAAGACGAGACCGATCGGGATGATCAGCCAGGGCTTGGAGGCGTACGTCCAGTTCAGGAAGTAGTCCAGAGCGCCCGCGGAGAAGGTGAAGCCGTGGTGCACGCCGAGGGCCGAGGTGATGACCATCGAGGCCGCGGTGAGCACCGCGTGGATCACGTACAGCAGGGGCGCCAGGAACATGAACGCGAACTCGATGGGCTCGGTGATGCCCGTGACGAAGGAGGTCAGGGCGAGCGAGAACATCATGCCGCCGACGACCTTGCGGCGCTCGGGGCGGGCGGCGTGGGTGATCGCGAGGGCGACGGCCGGGAGCGCGAACATCATGATCGGGAAGAAGCCGGACATGAACTGACCGGCGGACGGGTCACCGTGGAAGAAGCGCGGCAGGTCGCCGTGCCAGACGGCACCGGTGGAGTCGGTGAAGGTGCCGATCTCCTGCCAGGCGACGGTGTTCACGAACTGGTGCATGCCGACCGGGAGCAGACCGCGGTTGATGGCGCCGAAGATGCCGGAGCCGAGGGCGCCGAGGCTGGTCATCCAGTTGCCGAAGTCGGTGATCAGGTTGCCGACGGGCTCCCAGAGGAGACCGAAGAGAACACCCATGATGGTGCCGACGAAGGCCATGAGGATCGGGACGAGACGGCGGCCGTTGAAGAAGCCGAGCCAGTCGACCAGCTTGGTGCGGTGGAACCGCTGCCAGACGACGGCGCCGAGCAGACCCATGATGATGCCGCCGAAGACCTTGGGGTCGTTGTACGTCGCGGCGACGTCGACACCCTTGTTCGCGGTCGTGTTGACGACGGCCTCGCTGACCGGGAACGCCTTCAGGACGCTCGAGTAGACGAGGAAGCCGACAAGGGCGGCGAGGGCGGTGGAGCCGTCGGCCTTCTTGGCGAAGCCGATCGCGATGCCGACGCAGAACAGCAGCGGCATGTTGGCGAAGACCGCGTCTCCGGCGGAGGCGAAGACCGTGGCGACCTTGCCCCAGCCGAGGCCGTCGGCGCCGAAGACGTCGGGCTGGCCGAGACGGAGCAAGATACCCGCGGCCGGCAGAACGGCGATCGGCAGCTGCAGGCTGCGACCGACCTTCTGCAGGCCCTGGAACAGGCCGGATCCGCGCTTCTTCGCGGGAGCGGCGGCCTGGGCGGTGGCCGTACTCATCAACTTCCTCCAGTAAGGCAAGGCGCCGCCAGAGGACAGTGAAAAGGGGGGACGGCGACGTCTCGTGGAACGCGGTGGTCTGGACCGCGTGGTCTACACCAATGAGTGGTGTAGACCAGTTGTAGCACGTGAGACTTAGATAAGGAACCTGCGAATTTTGTGTGCTCAGCCATAGCTGGAAATGCACGACATAAGGCCCCCGGACCGTCAGGTCCAGGGGCCTTTCGCGGGTCTTACGGGAGGGGCGAAAGCCCCGAAACGGTCAGGCTGTGCAGGGTGGCCGCAGCGCTACGTGACGTTGTCGCGCCGCCTCACTTGACGTTCTCCCGCTCCATCTCGTCCCCGACCTCGTCCGGCTCGCGGCCGGGCGTCTGGAGGTTGAACCTGGTGATCGCGAACCGGAAGATCGCGTAGTACACGACCGCGAACGCGAGACCGATGGGAATGATCAGCCACGGCTTCGTCGCGAGGCCCCAGTTGATCACGTAGTCGATCAGGCCGGCCGAGAAGCTGAAGCCGTCCTTCACTCCGAACGCCCAGGTCACGGCCATCGACACACCCGTGAGCACGGCGTGGATCGCGTAGAGCAGCGGGGCGATGAAGAGGAACGAGTACTCGATCGGCTCGGTGATGCCGGTGACGAACGAGGTCAGTGCGACCGACAGCATCAGGCCGCCGACCTCCTTGCGCCGGTGCGGCTTGGCGCAGTGGGTGATCGCCAGTGCGGCCGCCGGAAGCGCGAACATCATGATCGGGAAGAAGCCCGTCAGGAACTGGCCGGCGTTCGGGTCGCCCGCGAGGAACATGGGGATGTCGCCGTGGACCGTCGTGCCGTCCGGCTTCTCGTACGTGCCGAACTGGAACCAGATGGGCACGTTCAGGAACTGGTGCAGGCCGATGACGAGCAGTGCCCGGTTCGCCAGGCCGAAGATGCCCGAACCCCACGAGCCGAGTCCGACCAGCCAGTCGCTGAAGTTCTCCAGACCCTGACCGATCGGCGGCCAGACCCACAGGCAGAGCGAGGCGAACGCGATCGCCACGAACGTCATGATGATCGGGACCAGACGGCGGCCGTTGAAGAAGCCCAGCCAGTCGACCAGCTTCGTCCGGTGGTACCGCTGCCACAGGTACGCGGTGAGCAGGCCCATGACGATGCCGCCGAAGACCCCCGGGTTCTGGTACGTGTAGGCGGCGTAGACGTCCCCGGGCGCCAGGCAGGCGCCGGCGATGTCCTTCGTACCCGAGGGGCAGTCCTTCGGGAACTGGCGGAGGACCGTGTAGTAGACGAGGAAGCCGACGACGGCCGCGAGCGCGGTCGAGCCGTCGGACTTCTTCGCCATGCCGATGGCGACGCCGACGCAGAAGAGCAGCGGAAGACCGAGGTTGCCGTCGAGGAGCGCGCCACCGGCGCCCGCCATCACCGCGGCGACCTTGTCCCAGCCGAGACCGTCCGCGCCGAAGACGTCCGGCTGGCCGAGCCGGTTGATGATGCCGGCGGCCGGCAGCACGGCGATGGGGAGCTGGAGGCTGCGCCCCATCTTCTGCAGCCCCTGGAAGAGCCCGCCCCACAGGGACTTCTGTGGCCGCGCCGCGGCGCTGTCCGTACTCATCGGCGACCTCCCTGCCCGGAACAAGCCGGGTCCGCGTCTCGTTGCAACTGGTGTAGACCAGTTGCGATAGGCTCCGGGAGCCCACTGAGGACAGGCCGCCGGTGATCGTCATCATTCGACAGAACGGCGGCATTTGCTCGCATAGTTGGGCCAACCGTGGGTTACCGTGACAAAGCGGACCACAGGTGCGCCGAGATTCGCGTGCGCGCGAACGGAACGGACAGGGAGAAACACATGGCCAGCAAGGCTGAGAAGATCGTCGCCGGGCTCGGCGGCATCGAGAACATCGAAGAGGTCGAAGGCTGCATCACCCGCCTGCGCACCGAGGTCGTGGACCCGTCCAAGGTCGACGAGGCCGCCCTCAAGGCCGCCGGCGCCCACGGCGTCGTCAAGATGGGCACCGCGATCCAGGTCGTCATCGGCACCGACGCCGACCCGATCGCCGCCGACATCGAAGACATGATGTAAGCAGCCGCATCAGCTGAAGGGCCCGTTCCGGCAGGGGAACGGGCCCTTCGTCATGACGCCACCACAGGAACGGGCCGCGCACCACCACGGCAACCGGCCCCGCACCACCCGGGCAACCGGCCCCGCACCACAACGGGAACGGGCCCCTCCCCGTATCCCGCTAGGCTCGTCCCATGTCTCGTATCGACGGCCGTACCCCCGAACAGCTCCGCCCCGTCACCATCGAACGCGGATGGAGCAAGCACGCCGAGGGCTCCGTCCTCATCTCCTTCGGCGACACCAAGGTCTTCTGCACCGCCTCCGTCACCGAAGGCGTCCCGCGCTGGCGCAAGGGCAGCGGCGAAGGCTGGGTCACCGGCGAGTACTCGATGCTCCCGCGCGCCACGAACACCCGCGGCGACCGCGAATCCGTCCGCGGCAAGATCGGCGGCCGTACGCACGAGATCTCCCGCCTCATCGGCCGCTCCCTGCGCGCCGTCATCGACTACAAGGCGCTCGGCGAGAACACCATCGTCCTCGACTGCGACGTCCTCCAGGCCGACGGCGGCACCCGCACCGCCGCCATCACCGGCGCGTACGTCGCCCTCGCCGACGCGGTGTCCTGGGCCCAGGGCAAGAAGCTCGTCAAGGCCGGCCGCAAGCCCCTCACCGGCACCGTCGGCGCCGTCTCCGTCGGCATCGTCGACGGCGTCCCCCTCCTCGACCTCTGTTACGAGGAGGACGTCCGCGCCGACACCGACATGAACGTCGTCTGCACCGGCGACGGTCGCTTCGTCGAGGTCCAGGGCACCGCCGAGGCCGAGCCCTTCGACCGCAAGGAGCTCAACGCCCTCCTGGACCTCGCGTCCGGCGGCTGCGCCGAACTCGCCGAGATCCAGCGCAAGGCCCTCGAAGGAACCCTCTGACCCCTCACCGCGTCCTGACGGGCGGGCACACGGGTACGATCCGTGCGCCCGCCCGTCCGCATGTACGAACCTGGGGGAGGACCCGCCTTGAAGCGCCGTCTCGCACTCGCCGTGGCCACGGCCGCCGCACTCACCACCGTCCTGAGCGGCTGCGGAGCCCTCGACAAAGCAATGGACTGCGTCAAGACCGCCGACGCGATAGCCACCTCGGTGAGCAACCTTCAGCAGGCCGTCTCCAACGCCTCGAACGACGCCACGCAGATCGAGGAGTCCCTCAACTCCATCTCCACGGAACTGGGCAACCTCAAGGACACCACGGACAACGCCGACCTCTCCAAGGCGGTCGACGACCTCACCAAGGGCGTCGACACCGTCCGCACCGCGGTGAAGAACGGCGACACCACGCCGGACATCACCCCCATCACCGACGCGGCCACCGAGATCGGCAAGGTCTGCACCCCGGGATAATCGGTGGCATGACCCGACTGATCCTCGCCACCCGCAACCCGGGCAAGATCACCGAACTTCACGCGATCCTCGCCGACGCAGGTCTCGACCTGGAACTCGTCGGCGCGGACGCGTACCCGGAGATCCCCGACGTCAAGGAAACCGGCGTCACCTTCGCCGAGAACGCCCTGCTGAAGGCCCACGCCCTGGCCCAGGCCACCGGCCTGCCGGCGGTGGCCGACGACTCCGGCCTCTGCGTCGACGTCCTGAACGGCGCCCCCGGCATCTTCTCCGCCCGCTGGTCGGGCACCCACGGCGACGACCGAGCCAACCTGAACCTCCTGCTGGCCCAACTCTCCGACATCGCAGACGAACACCGAGGCGCCCACTTCGCCTGCGCGGCGGCCCTGGCCCTGCCCGACGGCACGGAACGCGTCGTCGAGGGCACGATGCCGGGCACCCTCCGCCACGCCCCCGAGGGCACGAACGGCTTCGGCTACGACCCGATCCTCCAGCCGAACGGCCACGAGGTGACCTGCGCGGAACTGACCCCGGCGGAGAAGAACGCGATCAGCCACCGGGGCAAGGCGTTCCGGGCGCTGGTACCGGTGGTGAGGGAACTGCTGGGCTGAGGACCGGAACGAGAACGGCCCAGCGGCACTCTGTGCGCTGGGCCGTCGTACGGTACGCCCGGTCGGATTCGAACCGACAGACACGACCACCTAAAGATCGCCGCTCAGCCCTTGGCGTACGGGCGCGTACACGATCCCCTACTTTACCCGCCGTCCTCCTCGGCACCAGGTGTCGGTAGCCGCATGGCAGTTGGGACACAGCGGTCGCAGGTTCTCGCGCCGGTCGTCATGCCAGTCCCCGTTGATGTGATCGATCTCCAGAATGGCCTCGGGCCGTTTGGCCGGAGTGGGGCCCTGTCTCCCTCGCTGGTGCGCCGCAGCTCGTCCGGCGCCGGGCGGGGCGGGGGCCCGCTACGCCGCCGGTGGGGGAAGTGCGAGATGTCGATTCCGTAGTGGGCGAAGCGCTTCAGTAGGTATCTGTTGAGCTTGTCGTACGGCTGTGAGTCGAAGAAGGCGACAACCTCGTCCACGGTCGAGCATCGCGCGGCGGCTTCGGTCAACCGCTCGCGGGTGTACCGCGGGCCGCTGGTCATGACGCCCGCTTCTTGCTGCGGCCCCGGTAGCTGTCCGTTGTCGAGTGACAGTTCGGGCAGAGGAACCGCAGGTTCTCGATGCGGTTGTTGCGCCAGTCGCCGTCGACGTGGTCGACCTCGAGCGGGATCGGTCGGCCGCGCCATACGGCCTCTGTGCCGCACATCGCGCACTGCTTCCGTACCCCTGACTCCGTCATCGCCCAGGTGAGGCGGTCGCTCGGAACACGTCGGGCCTGCGGGCCGGTCTGCTCCACGAGCAGGCCTTCGGGCGTTCGCCGGCGCCAGGGCTTGCCTCGTCGGGACGGCGCGAGGAAGTGCGAGGTGTCGATCCCGTACGCCTTGATCCGTCGGCTGATGTGGGTGTGCTGCCCGCCCACGACCTCCACCCCCAGTCTGCGCAGCACCTCGCACACGTTCGTGGACGCGGCCACGGCCTCCGCGAGAACCTCCCGTGTCCACCGCACGCCCTCCCGCTCGAAGTGCGACGTGTCCACCCCCAGCTTCCGCATGCGGTCGTGCAGATACCGGCGGGACCCGCTCCGCGGATCCACCCCCAACCCCTCCAGCGCCTCCGTCAGCGTCCGCGCCCCCCGCGCCGCCGCTTCCAGGCGTTCCCTCGTGTACGCGCTCGTCCCCATCGAGCCCCCTCCGCTCTCGGCCACCCGTTCGCAGCCTCGTACGGACCAACGAGTCGAATATCGGACGGTCACGTCATCACGCGTACGGAGATCGCGTCGCGGGAACGCGGAAGGCCCGCCCCGTGAGGGGCGGGCCTTCCGCGGGTGCCGGGGTCAGACGCCCAGGTCCCTGATGATCTTGGCCACGTGGCCCGTCGCCTTCACGTTGTAGAAGGCGTGCTCCACCTTGCCGTCCTCGTCGACGACGACCGTCGAGCGGATCACGCCCGTCACCGTCTTGCCGTACAGCTTCTTCTCGCCGAAGGCGCCGTACGCCTCCAGGGTCTCCTTCGACGGGTCGCCGACCAGCGTGACCTTCAGGTTCTCCTTCTCGCGGAACTTCGCCAGCTTCTCCGGCTTGTCCGGGGAGACGCCGATGACGTCGTAGCCCGCCGCCGCGAGCACGTCCAGGTTGTCCGTGAAGTCGCAGGCCTGCTTCGTGCAGCCGGGGGTCAGCGCGGCCGGGTAGAAGTAGACGATGACCTTGCGGCCCTTGTGGTCCGCGAGGGAGACCTCGTTGCCGTCCGCGTCGGGCAGGGTGAAGGCGGGGGCGGTGTCGCCGGGCTGCAGTCGCTCGCTCATGGCTCTCCTCGGGATGGTTCGCGTACGCGTTCAGAGCCTAATGGGGGTCTGGGACGACCCGAAGGCGACAGAACTGACAGACTGTCCACAAGGACCGATCAACGACCGGATCACGACCACCCGGATCACGACTACGGAGGCAGCGCGGTGTCGGATGCCAGGACCCCTGCGCAGATCGAGGCGGACATCGTCCGCCGGCGCGAGCAGCTCGCCGTCACTCTCGACGAGATCGGCATTCGGATGCACCCGAAGACGATCATCGGGGACGCGAAGGCCAAGGTCGCCTCGACGGTCGACCAGACCGCGGGACGCGCCTTCGTCGCCGTCAACCGGGTCGTCTCTGATGTGAAGGCACGTTTCACCCATGCGGACGGCGCCCCCCGGCTGGAGCGCGTGGTGCCGGCGGCGCTCGTCGCCGTCGCGGTCGTCGGGCTGCTCGCCGCGTCCTCCCGCAAGGGCAAGGGATGACCTTCCCGGAGATGACCCCTCCTCGCGGTGGGGGGCGCACCCGGGCAGGTAGGTTCACTCCGTGAGCGAGAACACGCACGACAAGCTGCCCATCCGGATGCTCCACGACCGCGTCCTGGTCCGCACCGACTCTCCGGAGGGGGAGCGGCGCTCCGGCGGCGGCATCCTGATTCCGGCGACCGCCGCGGTCGGCCGTCGCCTCGCCTGGGCCGAGGTGGTCGCGGTCGGTCAGAACGTCCGTACCGTCGAGATCGGCGACCGGGTGCTGTACGACCCCGAGGACCGCGCCGAGGTCGAGGTGCGGGGTGTCGCGTACATCCTGATGCGGGAGCGCGACCTGCACGCGGTGGCCGCGGACCGGTTCCAGGGGACGACGGATTCGACCGGGCTGTATCTCTGAGCCCAGGTGTCTCGGTAGGCCCTGGTGACCATGGTCACCAGGGCCTACCGCCGTTTTTTGCTAGCCTGGAGACACCCGACGAGACGCGCCGTACCGGGATCCCGACAAGACGACGCACCCCTGTTGTTCCGTCTCGCGGAGGTGTTGTCGTCATGGCCTGGGTTCTTCTTGTCGTCGCGGGTCTGCTGGAAGTCGGCTGGTCGATCGGGATGAAGTACACCGACGGCTTCACGCGGCTCTGGCCGAGCGTGTTCACCGGTGCCGGGATCATCGCTTCCATGGTGCTGCTGTCGCACGCGGCCAAGACGCTGCCCATCGGTACGGCGTACGGCGTGTGGGTGGGCATCGGCGCGGCCGGTGCGGCGGTGCTCGGCATGGTGGTCCTCGGTGAGCCGGCGACCGCCGCCCGGATCTTCTTCGTCTGTCTGCTGCTCGTCGCCGTGGTGGGTCTGAAGGCGACGTCCGGTCACTGACGTACGGCACTCGGGGCGGGCCCGGGGCTGCGTGACGCCGCTCCCGGGCCCGCCTCGCCCAGTTCGTACGACTCCTCAGGAGCGTCAGGAGCGTCAGGAGCGTCAGGAGCGTCAGGGGCCTCAGGGGCCGCAGAGGCATCAGGTGCATCAGAGGCATCGGGGGCGCCAGGGACGTCCGGCATCGGCGGGATCGGCGGCAGCCGCTCCGCCCCCGGCATCAGCTGGAGTTCGAAGTCCCGCGGCGCCGTTCCCGCCAGGGCCTCCCGGGTGAACCGGGCCCAGATCTCGGCGGGCTCCCCGCCCCCGTTGATCCGGGGCTGTCCGAGTGCTCCGTACAGGGGTTCCTGCCGGCCCGACTCGGGGTCCTGGCCCATCATCGCGACGACCGTGGCGAGTTCCGGGGTGTAGCCGGCGAACCAGGCGGCCTTGTCGTCCTCCGCGGTGCCGGTCTTGCCGGCGGCGGGGCGTCCGGCGGCCTGCGCGGCCGTTCCCGTGCCCGTCTCGACGACGCTCCGCAGGATGGACGTGGTGGTGTCGGCGGCCTCCCGGCTCACCGCCTGGCGGGCCGCGGCGGCCGGTACCTCCAGCTCCTGGCCGTCCCTGCTGAGGCTCTCGACGAGGGTGTACGTGCCGTGCCGGCCGTGCGCGGCGAGGGTCGCGTACGCCGTGGCCATGTCCAGGACGCTGGCCGTGGCGGGGCCGAGCGCGATGGAGGGGGAGGCGGTGAGGTCGGGGGTGGCGTGGGGCAGGCCGAGGGCGATCGCGGTGCGGCGTACGTGGCCGGGGCCGACGTCGACGGCCATCTGGGCGTACACGGCGTTCACGGACAGGTCGGTGGCGGTGCCGACGGCGATCTCGCCATAGCTCTCGTCGTCCTCGTTGGCGGGGTCGTACGGATTGCCGTTCCAGCCCTCGACCGGGCGCCGGTTGTTCCCGTCGTACACCGTGTACGGGGTGATGGGTTCGCCGTGCTGGGTCTGTGCCCCCCGCTGGACGGCGGCGGTGAAGACGAAGGGTTTGAAGGTGGAGCCGACCTGGTAGTCGCGGCGGGTGGCGTTGTTGACGTACTGCTGGGTGTAGTCGACGCCGCCGTACATGGCGAGGACCTTGCCGTTCGCCGGGTCGACGGCCGCCGCTCCGACCCGTACGAACCGGTCGGCGGGGGCGCCCGCCGGGTCGAGGCGGGTCATGACGCGCTCTTCGACGGCTTGGACGAGCGCGTCCTGTTTGGCGGGTTCGAGGGTGGTGGTGATGCGGAAGCCGCCGCCGGCGAGGGTCTTCTCGTCGACGACGCCGTGGTCGGTGAGGTACTCCTCGACGGCCTGGACGAGGTAGCCGCGCTGTCCGGAGAGGCCGGTGGCGGGGCGGGCGGTCTGGGGGGTCGGGAAGCGTGCGGCGGCGCGTGCGGCGGGGGTGAGCCGGCGCTCGGTGACCATGCCGTCGAGGACGTAGTGCCAGCGGGCGACGGCCTTGGCGCGGTTCTCGGGGTGGGTGGTGACGTCGTAGGCGCTGGGGGCCTTGAGGAGGGAGGCGAGGTACGCGCCCTCGGCGGTGTCGAGGTCCTCGACGTCCTTGCCGTAGTAGGCGCGGGCGGCGGCCTGGATGCCGTACGCGTTGCGTCCGAAGTAGCTGGTGTTCAGGTAACCCTGGAGGATCTCCTCCTTGCTCTTCTCGCGGCCGAGCTTGATCGCGATGAAGAACTCCTTCGCCTTGCGGGTGAGGGTCTGCTCCTGGCCCAGGTAGTAGTTCTTCACGTACTGCTGGGTGATGGTGGAGCCGGACTGGCGGCCCTTGCCGGTGACGGTGTTCCAGGCGGCGCGGACCATCGCCTTGGGGTCGACGGCGCGCGAGCTGTGGAAGTCGCGGTCCTCGGCGGCGAGGACGGCCTGCCGGACGGTGAGGGGGACGCGGTCGAGCCGTACGTTCTCGCGGTTGACCTCGCCGTCGCGGGCGAGGGTGCTGCCGTCCCGGTAGAGGTAGACGTTGGACTGGGCGAGGGCGGCGGCGTTGGCGGGCGGAATCTCCACCAGGAGGTAGCCGGCGGCGAAGGCGCCGGCGAGCAACAGGGTGCCGAGGAGCAGGAGTCCGAAGAGGGTGCGCAGGACGCGGCGGGGACGGCGGCGTCTGGGCGCGGGGGGTGGGGGCGTGCCGAGGGTGGGGTCCCTCGGTTCCCAGCCCGGCGTGCGGGCCGGCCGGGGGGCGTCGGAGTCGCTCGTACCGGAGGAAGGGGGCATGGCAACCCATATTGCCCCCAAGGTGACGAAACTCCCGAATGCGACCCGAAGGTGACGGGAAATCCGGTCGCGGGTGGCGGGCTCACCTCGCTAGGGTCGTGCGCTTCGGCATTTTTCAGTGCTTTACGGATCGCGCACGTCACGGACTGTGCTTGCCGCGGACTGTGCGTACGGGGAAGGAGCGGCATGCTGCGGCTGTACGCGACGGTGGCCGCGGGCGGCTTCCGGCGTCATGCCACCTATCGGGTGGCGACGGCGGCGGGTGTGTTCACGAACACCGTCTTCGGCTTCATCCTGTCGTACACGTACATCGCCCTCTGGGACGAGAAGCCGCAGCTCGGCGGCTACTCCATGGACGACGCGCTCGCCTACGTCTGGATCGGGCAGGCGCTGATCACGGTCTGCGGGATGATGGGCGGCGGCTTCGAGGACGAGCTGATCGAGCGGATCAGGACCGGGGACATCGCGGTCGACCTCTACCGCCCCGCCGACCTCCAGACCTGGTGGTTCTCGGCCAACCTGGGCCGTGCCGCCTTCCAGTTGCTCGGCCGGGGAGTCGCCCCCATGGCGGTCGGCTGGCTGGCCTTCCGCTTCACCCTGCCGGCCGGGCCGGGGTCCTGGCTCGCCTTCCTGGTGGCCGTGGCGCTGGGCTCCACGGTCAGCTTCGCGATCTGGTACCTGGTGGCGATGAGCGCTTTCTGGCTGATGGACGGCCAGGGGGCGGTCCAGGTGGCCTGGCTGGGCGGCCTGTTCTTCTCGGGGATGCTGCTCCCGCTGAACGTCTTCCCGGGCGCCCTCGGCGAGGTCGCCCGGGTGCTGCCGTGGGCGTCGCTGCTCCAGGTGCCGGCCGATGTGTACCTGGGGAGGTACGAGGGCTGGGGCCTTGCGGGGGCGTACGCCTTCCAGGGCTGCTGGGCGCTGGTGCTGTTCGGCACGGGACGGGCGGTGCAGGCGGCGGCGACGCGCAAGGTGGTGGTGCAGGGTGGCTGAGGTGACGCGTACCGGCGTGGGATCCGAGAGGGGATCGGGAGGCGGATCCCATCCTGGATCCAATCCCGGATCCCGTCCTGGATCCAACATCCTGGGCGACTCCTGGCGGACGTACCGGATGGTCGCGGGCATGTGGATCCGCTCCACGATGACGTACCGCGCGTCCTTTGCGCTCACGCTGGTCACCAGCTTCTGTGTCACCTTCTTCGACTTCGTCGTCATCCTCCTGATGTTCGGTCAGGTGGAGGGCCTGGGCGGCTTCGCGTTCGCGGAGGTCGCGCTGCTCTACGGGACGGCGGGGACGGCGTTCGGGATCGCGGATCTGACGATGGGGTCGCTGCAGCGGATGGGGAAGCGGGTCAGGGACGGCTCGCTGGACACCTTCCTGATGCGCCCGGCGCCGCTGCTCGCGCAGGTGGCGGCGGACAAGTTCGCGCTGCGGCGGTTCGGCCGGGTCCTCCAGGGCCTCTTCGTGCTGATCTGGGGCCTGGTCCTGCTGGATGTGGAGTGGGCGCCGGTGAAGGTGCTGCTGCTGCCGGTGACGGTGGTCTGCGGGGCGGTGATCTTCGCGGCGGTGATGGTGCTCGGGGCGTCGGCGCTGTTCTGGATGCAGGACGCGGCGGAGGTGACGAGCTCGTTCACGTACGGCGGGAACACCCTCCTCGGGTACCCGCCGACGATCTTCGCGCAGGACCTGGTGCGGGGTGTCGTGTACGTCGTACCGCTGGCGTTCGTGAACTGGCTGCCCGCGCTGTACGTACTGGGCAGGCCGGCTCCGGCGGGGGTGCCGGAGTGGGCGGCGTTCGCATCGCCGCTGGTGGCGGCGGCGTGCTGTGGGGTGGCGGGGCTGGCGTGGCGGGCCGGAATCCGCTCGTACCGATCGACGGGAAGTTGAGGGCGGAGGCGGCTAATGGAACCGTTCATCGAGCTGGAGAAACTGGAGAAGGTCTTCACGGTCCGCCGGAGAGCGGGCCTCCTCCGCCGCGAGAAGAAGGAGGTCAGGGCGGTCGACGGCATCACCTTCACCGTCGGGCGCGGGGAGATGGTCGGCTACATCGGCCCGAACGGCGCGGGGAAGTCGACGACGATCAAGATGCTGACCGGCATTCTCACCCCCACCGGCGGCCGGCTGCGGGTCGCGGGCATCGACCCGGCGCGCGAGCGCACCCGTCTGGCGCAACGGATAGGGGTGGTCTTCGGCCAGCGGACGACGCTCTGGTGGGACCTGCCGCTGAAGGACTCGTACCGGTTGATGCACCGGATGTACCGGATCCCCGACGCCCGCTTCCGGGAGAACCTGGACCGCTGTGTGGAGCTCCTGCAGCTGGGGGAGCTGCTGGACGTGCCGGTACGGCAGCTGTCGCTGGGCCAGCGGATGCGCGGGGACATCGCGGCGGCGCTGCTGCACGACCCGGAGGTGCTGTACCTGGACGAGCCGACGATCGGCCTGGACGTGGTGTCGAAGGCGAGGGTGAGGGAGTTCCTGAGCGACCTGAACGCCACACGAGGCACCACGGTGTTGTTGACCACTCACGACCTCACGGACATCGAGCAGCTCTGCTCGCGGGTCATGGTCATCGACCACGGACGCCTGATGTACGACGGAGAACTGGCCGGCCTGCACGCGGTGGGCGAGAGCGAACGGCTCCTGGTGGTGGACCTGGAGCGGGAGCTGCCACCGATCGACGTCGCGGGGGCCCGCTTCGTACGGTCGGAAGGCCCCCGCCAGTGGCTGGCCTTCCCGGCGACGGCTTCGGCGGCTCCGCTGGTGGCGGCGGTGGCCGGGGCGTATCCCCTGATCGACCTGTCGGTGCGGGAACCCGACATCGAGACGGTGATCGCGAAGATGTACGGGGGAACTCGGGAGGACCGCCGGGAGTCCCTGAGGTAGGAGGTCAGGCCCATGGTGAGTTTTTCGTACACGGCGGCGGACGAGGAGAAGAGCAGAGGCGTCCGCCGCATGAAGTCGCTGGCGACGGCGCTGCTGCTCGCCGTGGCGGTGATCTACGCCCTGGCGACCTGGGCGGGGAACGCGGGCTGGGGGCCCTGGACGCGCTATGTCGCGGCGGCGGCGGAGGCGGGCATGGTCGGCGCGCTGGCGGACTGGTTCGCGGTGACGGCGCTGTTCCGGCGGCCGCTGGGCCTGCCGATCCCGCACACGGCGATCATCCCGACGAAGAAGGACCAGCTGGGCGCGTCGCTGGGCCAGTTCGTCGGCGAGAACTTCCTCTCGGCGGACGTCGTACGGGGCAGACTGGCGGCCCTGGGCATCGGCAGCCGTCTGGGCGGGTGGCTGGCGAACCCGGCGCACGCGGACCGGGTGACGGCGGAACTCTCCACGGCGCTACGGGGCGCGCTCACCGTCCTCCGCGACTCCGACGTGCAGGCGGTCGTGGGGGAGGCGATCACCCGGCGGGCGGAGGCGGCGGAGATCGCGCCGGGCCTCGGCAAGACGCTGGAGAAGATCGTCGCCGACGGTGCCCACCACCGGGCGGTCGACCTGGTCTGCACCCGCGCCCACGACTGGCTGGTCACCCACGGCGAGTCGGTGATGGACGCGGTGCAGGGCGGCGCGCCGGGCTGGACCCCCCGCTTCGTGGACAAGCGCATCGGTGAACGCGTCTACAAGGAACTCCTCCGCTTCGTGACGGAGATGCGGGACATGCCGGCGCACCCGGCGCGCGGCGCGATCGACCGCTTCCTGACCGACTTCGCGGCCGACCTGCAGGCCGACACGGACACCCGCGCCCGCGTCGAACGCCTCAAGTCGGACCTCCTGGCCCGCCCGGAGGTCCAGGACATCATCGCCTCGGCCTGGTCCTCGGTCCGCAACCTGATCATCGCGGCGGCGGAGGACGACCGCAGCCAACTCCGCCTCCGCGCCCGCGCCTCCCTGATCTCCCTGGGCAAGCGCCTGTCGACGGACGCCCGCCTCCAGTCGAAGGTCGAGGGCTGGGCGGAGGACGCGGCGGCGTACGTGGTGACGACGTACCGTACGGAGATCACGTCCCTGATCACGGACACGGTCGCAGGCTGGGACGCCACGCAGACCTCGAAGAAGATCGAGGCGAACATCGGCCGAGACCTCCAGTTCATCCGCATCAACGGCACGGTGGTGGGAGCACTGGCGGGGCTGCTGATCTATACGGTGAGCCATGGGGTGGGGGGCTGAGGGACGGGGGGGGCTCCTACTTCCCGCGGGTGACGGCCCAGGAGGCCGCGGCTACGGCCCCGGCGACGGAGAACACCGCGGGCCAGGCCCCGATCTTCTTGGCGAGCGGGTGGGACCCGGCGAAGGCGGCGACGTAGGCGGTGCTCAGCCCCACGGAGGCCTTGACCCCACCCACCTGCTGCCACTCCCGAGCGGCAACGGCCCCGGCCCCGGCAAGCACGACCCCACCGAGGGGCCGCTTCTTGGTCCAACGCGCAACGGCGTAACCACCGACGAGCCCGGCGGCGGCGATGACGGGGGTGGGGATGCGGGGCATGGCGGGGGCCTTTCGGTTCGACGGGTCGTCCTTCGAGCCTACGAGGGGGCGTGGACGTGTTCCCCGTCGGGCACCGACATCGGCTCGTTCGCGGTGGACGTGGCGCATTCGGCGCACAGAGTCTCGTCGGCGAGGGGCCGGAACAGCATGGGTTGGATGTGGCTGCCGGTGCACTCGCGTGCGCCTTCGAGTCGGACGGAGAGCCGGGCGCGGGTGGGGGCCGGTGCGGGCGGGGTCGGCAGGATGCGGGGCGGAACGTCACGGAGGAGGTAGCGGACGAGCCCACCGGGTCGGTGTACGGGCGTCCCGGTGCCGGGCAGGCCGCGAAGGATGTGTTGGTGGACGTCGGCGGAGGTGTGTCCGGCGTCGAGCCAGCGGGCGGCGAGGCGGCTGAGTTCGTGGCGCATGCCGGGCGGGATGTGGCGGAGGGCGGGGGAGAGGAGGGGCAGGACGCCGATGAGGGCGCGGGCGTCTTCGAGGTGGGGGCTGGTGGGTGTGCCGTCGGCGGGCGTGGGCTCAGCACCGGTCTCGCTGGTCTCGGCGGCGTCGGCCGGAAGGTTGGAGGTGTCTTCCTTCAGGTCTTTGTCTGGATGACCGTCGGTCGACGGGGTGGTCGGCTGACCGGCGGCCGGTTTCCGGGGACTCGGTGCGACCTGCGGGGTTACGGGGTCGGTGCAGGTGAAGTCGGGTGTCCGTGCGAGGAGTTTGGCGGCCTGGTCGGAAGTCAACGGGGTGCTGGAGACGAGCTGCTGAGTCACCCAGCGACCCCCGGGCCCCTGGACTCGCCGCTCGTGCACGAACCCTTCCTCCTTGAGCTGCCGCTTGGCCCGGGTGAACGCGCATCCCCCGATACGGGCACGTTCGGCGGTCGCGGAGAGCGACTCGCGTGCGCCCTGGGGGAGGGAGAGCTGCCAGGTCAGCAGCCGAACGGCGTCGGAACTGAGCCGAGGATGCCGGATGAGCTCGTGCGAGAACTGGGTGAAGGCGCGGGAGGGCGCGTTAAAGTGCCGGTAGATCACGGTGGAGGCCTGTTTCCACTAGTGGTTCAGGCCCTCGCCGACGGTTGCAGCCATCGACGGGGGCCGTTTTGTGGCGACCGTAACGCACTCAATGCGTCTGGGTCGGCACGGTGAGTGAAGACCGCCCGTGTGGGTGACCTTGAACCGTCGCCAGGCATGGAGACTCAACTGGCTCCAAGTGAGGCTTATGCATGGCGCTCTGCCATGCTCAACTCCTTATGGAGAAGCCTCCGGTGGCGACCTCGATGCCGCTCGGAGTCGACGTGAGGGGCGTGGCGATGAAGACGATCGGGCTGATCGGTGGGATGAGTTGGGAGTCGACAGCCGAGTACTACCGGTTGCTGAACGAGTTCACGCGGGACCGCCTCGGTGGGCTCCACTCGGCGCGGTGCGTGCTCTACTCGGTGGACTTCGCGGAGATCGAGGAGCTGCAGGTCCAGGGCCGCTGGACGGAGGCAGGCAAGATCCTCGCTGCGGCGGCTCAGGCTCTTGAAGCAGCCGGCGTAGACATGGTGCTGATCTGCACCAACACCATGCACAAGGTCGCCGACCAGGTCGAGGCGGCGGTTTCCATCCCCCTGCTGCACCTGGCTGACGTCACCGCAGAGTCCGTCCGGGCGTCGGGCGTGCGCCGAGTCGGCCTGCTGGGCACCGCGTTCACCATGGAGCAGGACTTCTACCGAGGCCGTCTCGAAGCCGGCGGACTCGATGTAAGCACCCCGGACGCTGACGGGCGCGAGCTCGTCCACCGCGTGATCTACGAGGAACTCTGCCTGGGCATCGTGCGGGAAGAGTCACGCGACGCCTACCAGAAGGTCATCGCGGACCTGATCGCCGGCGGAGCGGAAGGCATCATCTTGGGCTGCACCGAAATCGAGCTTCTCATCGGCTCGGAGGACAGCCCCGTCCCGATCTTCCCCACCACCCGACTCCACGCCGCGGCCGCCGTACAAGCAGCACTGTCCGCCGACTAGCCCCGCAACGGCCGGGCGCTGAGGGGGAACCGGCAGTGGGAGTGCGGGTGCGGCCGCCCTCTTTCCGAGTGTGGCGGCCTCCACCACCGCGTCAAGGGCGCTCCCTGCGGTCGCGTCGCTGCGCGATGGGCTGCGCCCACCCTTGACCCGGCGGCGGAGGCCGCCTTTTCACACTCGGAGGGCGGCCGGGGGCGTGGCCTACGCGGACTGCTGGTGCGTTGCCGGGCGCCGTGGGCGTCTTTCGGGCCGGGGGGTGGGGCGAGGCCGGGCATCGGTTGCGGTGAGCGTGGCTGTGCCGGTGAGTGGGTGGGGGCTTGGCTAGTGGCGTGGGCTGGTGGGCGAAGTCCCGCCGGTCGGGAGCGCGCGCCAGTTACATGGGGCAGCCGGGCTCGGCTTAGCGAGCTGCGGCCGTTCGTGGCGGGGATTCAGGCCCCGCCGGTCAGTCTTGGTGGGTGGTGTGCGCTGCTGGCGAGAGTTTCGTGCAGTTTCTCCGCCCGGAAAGGGTGGTATGACCCTAATGGGGCTTAATCCGGGGCCTGTTACTCGGAGAAATGCAGGGTTATCCACCCCGCTCACCCATCGGGGGCGACCAGCGGGGCCTGAAGCTCGACCACGAACGACCGTCGGCCGCCAAGCCGGAACCGGGCCGCCCCACTCAACGGCAGCGCACCCCGAACCGACGCGGTGGGGACCCACCGGCCCCCGTCACTAACCGAGCCCCCACCCACCGCCCGGCACACGCACACCGGCCCGGATACTGCCCTAAGCCCGGCGGTGACCCCGCCCCGGGCCGCCCTCCGAGAGGTCTTTCGCTCCTGGAGGCGGTGGGTCAAGGGTGGAGCGCAGCGGAATCGGCGAAGCCGACGCGACGAAGGAGCGCCCTTGACGCACCGCCGGAAGGAGCGACTCTCGGAAAGAGGGCGGTCCCACCCGAGGCCTGCGAAGCCGGCCCGCCCCGAGGGCCTGAGCTTTGCCGGCCGCGCTTAACGCCTCGCGGCCGCCGTCGGGTTCGGCCTGTCCTTCTCCTCGTCAGAGAACAGAAGCGTGGACTCAGCGAGGATGTCGCGGCTGGCCTCGCTCTTGTAGATCTCGTCGACGCTGCCGAAGCGTGCCTCGGCGTAGTCGAGGTCGAGCAGATTAGCGGCCTGGCGGACGGACACCTCGTCGGGGCCTTCGATCTCGACGAAGGTGGAGAGGTCGGGCCAGGTGTCGAAGTCGAAGGCGACCTCGCCCAGGCGCCACTCCTCGCGGTAGTTCTCCTGGTAGCGGACCTCGGTGAGGCCGAGGCGGCGGAGGATGTCGGCCATGGCGTGGAGGTCGGTGACCTCGGTCTCGATCTCGGTGGTGCCGTCGATGGTCGTCGCGTCGGTGACCTGCTTGAGGGTGAGGGTGGAGCGAGTCCCCTCATCTCGCAGCCGGAGCCACGAGCCGCCGTCGAGGGCGTCGTTCTCGAAGATCTTGCGGGTGAGGAGGGTGCGGGGGAACGATCGCGTGGCGCCCAGCGCGGTGAGTTTGTCCTGGAGGGCGATGACGTCGATGTTGAGGAACTTGGCCTCGTACTCGTGCTTCATGGTCGTCTTCCTCGTTGTGTGCGACTACCTGGGGGTGTGGGCAGCGATGAGCAGACCCATGCGGTGTGTGTGGTCGTGGGGTTGGCCGAGGTGCGGGCGCTCGACGAACTGGTTCGTGCGCAGCGCGAGCAGGACGTCCCAGCCAGCGGCGAAGTGGCGGGCGAGTCTCTCGGGCGAGGTGTAGTGCTCGATGAACTGGTGGCGCTCTTCGACGGGCATCATGAACTCCGCGCCGAACAAGCCCCCTTCGCGAACGAGGGCCTGCATGCGGCGGACGAAGTCGCCGAGCGGGCTGTGGTGGTTGGCACTGTAATGCCACGAACAGCTCGTCCAGACTGCGTCGCAGTGACCCTTGGGGAGCTTGGCCGTGAGGAAGTCCTCGCCGATGACCTGGACCCGGTCGTGGAGTTCCTCGGCCTTGAGGCGGTCGACGAGGCCGGGGGCCTGGGCGTGGGTGTCACCCGGAAGGCTGACCTCGCCTCCGTGGAGAGCGAAGGGGTCGCGCTCGATGGCGATGACGCGGTAGCCGGCGGCGGCGAGGGGCAGCACGAACTTGCCGTCGCTCGCGCCGACGACCGCGACCGTGGCGTCAGGAGACGTGCGTTCCTTCAGGGCGGCGAGGAACTGGGGGAAGAACGTGAGGGTGTGCTCCCACAGGCTCTGCGTCTGCACGGTGATGTCCTTCCTGGGCGGTGAGGATCGTCTGGACGATCTGTTCCGGGGCACGCCCGGTGGTGTCGATCCGATGCATCGGGAACTGGGCGTAGGCGGTCGAGATCCGGTCTGCGTCTTCCTCGCTCATCGCGTCCCACCGGGAGATGGGCTTGATCCGTTGGGCGAGGCGCCGCTGCCGTTCGTCCTCCGCGCACAGCAGGTGGTACGTCGTGGGCTGGGGCAGGTCCGGTGGGAGGGTGACGCCGAGGCGGGCCCCGAAAGCATGGTGGTTCGCGATGCACCGGGCGAAGTAGCTCTCGACGACGACCGGGGTGCCGGCGGCGAGGTGCCCTCGGATCTCCTCGGCGGCCGTGAACAGGGCCGAGAGGTAAAAGCACAGGCGGGCCTCGACGTTCTCCCGCAGATCCACCTGGCGCCGCAGCGACTGGTAGAAGATCGGCACAGTGGGGACCAGGACGGCGCCCCTGGCCGCCGCGAGCAGTGGCGCGACGGTGGACTTCCCGCTTCCCCGTAAGCCTTCGAGCGCCTCGAAGAACGGCCGGTCAGGCACGGGTGTACACCACGTCCGGGACGGCGAGGGTGAGCTCGTCGGTGGCGGAGGGCCGGTGGACGATGTGGTTGGCGGCCTTCTCGTACCAGAAGGCGTGCGAGTCCTTGCCCACCGCCTTGCAGGACATGGTGAGCGCGCCGCGGGGGTCGGCCTCGATCCGTTCGATCTCGCGAGGGCCGCCGGCCGGCGCGCAGATCTCCGGAGCTCCGCCCTCGGCGAGGTCTTCGTCGAGGATGACCTCGATGGAGAGCCCGGCAGTCCGGAGGTCCTCACGGAGGCGGGTGTACGCGGTCGGGTCGCCGACCAGGAGCTCGGGGTGATGGGCGGCGTTGCCGACCGGGCGGAGGCAGTGCAGCTTGAGCTGACGGGCGCCAAACCTCTGCATGACCCGGGCCAGGGGCAGCACCTCGTCGATGTTCCGCGAGGTCACGGTCATCGTCGCGGCCGTCATGACGCCGAGCTCCCGAGCGAGGTTCAGCGTGCTGAGCGCGGCGTGGTAGCTGCCCTGCCTGCGGATGTCGTCGTTGGTGCTGGCGACACCTTCCAATGAAACCCGCAGCAGGTCCACGTAGGGAGCGATCTCGGTGAGGCGACGCTCGATCCGGTAGCCGTTGGTGCAGATCTCCACCTGCATCCCCAGCTCCTGCCGGGTGTAGCGGACGACCTGCGCGAGCTCCTTGTAGAGGAAGGGCTCGCCTCCGAGTAGGGTCACCGCCTCGGTGCCGTACTCCTCGCGCATGAGCCGGATGAGTCCGACCGCCTCCTCGGCGGTGAACGCGTCGGCCTGCTTCAGGCGCTCGCCGTGGAAGCAGTGCAGGCAGGAGAAGTTGCAGCGATACAGCAACTGCAAGTACAGCATCCGGATCCTGCGGATTCCGGTGACGTCGCGGATCACGCGGGCCTCCTGGGTCAGTTGACTGGCGGGGAGGATCCGATCGTGGCCGTGTGAGGGTGGACGGCGTCACCGCGTAGGCGGACGGTCCCAGGACGTCCTGGGACGTTTTCAGCGCGCGGCGAAGCCCTCGAAGTGGCTCATCAGCCCTGCGGTGTCCGAAAGGTCAGGCAGCGCGACTACCGCGCCGGCTGCGGTCAGTTCCTCCTGGCCATGAATGCCTGAGGCGACGGCGACGACGTGAGAGCCCGTGGAGAGGGCGGCTTCGACGCCCCGCGGTGTGTCCCCCACGAGTACGACGGGGACGTCCTGATCCGCTCCATAGGCGCGGTGGATTCGCTCTCGCGCCACCGCCACGAGATCGGGACGCTTGGACCCCGTCGGCCCCGTAGGCGCCGACGGAGAGGTCGAGCAGAGCGTCGAGACCGAAGGCGGCGAGCTTGACCTCGGCATTCGCAGCGATGTTGCCCGTGAGGACCGAGGACACCCACCCCTCCCTCTCCGCAACGCACTTGAGCGCGTCGTATGCACCCGGCAGGGTCGTACCGCGCACCCGTAGCTCCGTAAACCGCTCCTGCCCGGCATGGGCCAGCGCGTCCTGGATCCGGCCCCATTCCGGCTCGGGAACGTCGTGCCGAACGAACAGCTCCCGCATGATCAGGCGGTCTGTACGCCCCTCCGTGCGGGCGGGATCGGTCGGCTCGAAGCCGGCCAGCGCGGCGAACGCGGCGGCGTAAATCTCCTTGCTCACACCCGCGTTGTCGATGAGCGTGTGGTCGATGTCCCACAGGACGCTGAGCTGCATACCGTCAGCGTAAGCACTGGCTCGATGTCGCCCGGCGCCGCGGAAACGTCCCACGACGTCCTTGCCCTCCCCCTCGCGACTCGGCTTGTATGGCTTCCGTGAACGAGCGACTTCACTCCGTACTTGCTCAGCGCGGCGTATCTCCCGAATCGCTCGCCGAAGCCTGCGAAGTGGACCCCAAGACCGTCGGTCGGTGGCTCGGCGGACGCGTGCCCCACCCGCGGCACCGCTTCAGCGTTGCCCAGCACCTGCGTGTCGAGGAGACCTTCCTCTGGCCCGTACAGCTGTCACGCAGCGGTCGGCCTGGCACCGGCTTAGGCAGCGGCGAGATCATCGGCACCTACCAGAATCGAGCCAGCGTCCCCCGTGACACATGGCTCGCCCTCCTCCAGGGCGCCCAGAGGCAGATCGATGTCCTGATCTTCTCCGGCACCTTCTTCGCCCAGACCAACCCGCACGTCGCCAAGATGCTTGCCGAGCGCGCGGCCACCGGGGTACGCGTACGCCTCTGCTTCGGCGATCCGAGCGGCAACGCAGCCGCCACCCGAGGCCGCGAGGAGGGCATCGGAGACACCCTCGCCGCCAAGATCCGTGCCTCCCTCACCTACTACCGCCCCCTGCTGCCGGAAGCCGGATGCGAGGTGCGGCTCCACGACACCACGCTCTACAACTCCCTCTTCCGGTATGACGACGACCTGCTGGTCAACCCCCATGTCTGGGGCCAGCCGGCGAGCGCCAACCCCCTGTTCCACCTGCGGCGAGTGGATGCCATGGGCTGGTTCGACAACTACGCTCAGAGCTTCGACGCCGTCTGGGCCGGCGCAAGGCCCTGGATTCCAGACCCGGAGGGGACCGCTTCACATGGGCAGGACTGAGTACTACAACGACCCGAACGCCCCCAAGGCCAACACCCTCATCCCAGCCAGCAACCTGTTGGTCGTCGACGACAGCGGCTCGATCCTGCTCCAGCGCCGCCGTGACACCGGCCAGTGGGCACTGCCGGGCGGGGCTCAGGACATCGGTGAGACAGCGGCCGAGTGCGCGGTACGGGAATGTCTGGAGGAGACGGGGATCGTCGCTGAGATCACCGGATTCCTCGGCGTGTACACCAACCCCCGCCACATCGTCGCCTACACCGACGGCGAGATCCGCCAGCAGTACGAGAACACCTACATCGGCCGCCCTGTCGGTGGCGAGCCCACGATCAACGACGAGGCCGATGGCGTCCGCTTCGTCCAGCCCGCCGACCTCGACAAGTACGACATCCACGCCAGCATGCGCCAGCAGATCGGCGACTACCTCGCCGGCACCTACCCCTACCTCGGCTGAGCGGCCAGAGCCTCCTCCACCCGCCCCACAGCAGCGAAGATCTCCGGCGCCGCCCGACGGATGAACCGTCCGACCACGCTGTCCTCTCCGTAGCGACCCAGGATCTCCGCGACACGCTCCCCGGCGGTGGTCCGGCTGCCGTCGGGAGTGGTCGTCATGTCGCAGTAGACCAGAGCGTCCACCAGTAGCGGCTCCTCAAGCAGAGGGAACTCCGTTGCCAGCTCGTCTCGCAGGCCACGCTCCTCAGCCTCCAAGAGCGCGAACGAATGGTTGGCGACCAGCCGCACCAGCCGCTCGTCGGCCCCGTGCTTGTCACGGAGGAATCGCGCTCCGTCAAGCGGGTGGAAGCCTGTCTTGGCCAGCCGGGGTGCGTATCCGATGTCATGCAGCGTGGCGGCCGCTATCAGCAGTTCGTCGTCGGCGCCGAGGACGTATCCGATGTCGGCTGCACGAGCGGCAACCCCTTGCGTGTGCGACCACCGCCGCGGAAGCACGGCCCTCAGCTCTGTCTCTGCTGCCTGCGTCGCCTGCCGTACCACCAGTTCATCCATGTCGTGTGTTCTTTCCATAAGGAGCCCCGGCCACTCCACACACAGAGAATGCGATGAAACCCACTCACTCGGTCTGGCGAGGGTTTACTTTGTGGCCGTCGGCCAGCGAGTCAGGTATCAGCCGCGCAGAAAAGCGAAGATAGTGGAGGCTATGGCCTGGCCGAGAGGGATCGGAACTGCGTTTCCGATCTGAGTCGCAATCTCGGTCTTCGAGCCGCACCAGCGGAAGTCGGTAGGAAATCCTTGAATTCGAGCAGCCTCGTAGTGGGTGATGGGTCGGTTCTCCTCCGGGTGGAGGTATCGCCCCTTCTCCGGCTTGAAGAACTCGGTTCTGATCGTGACCGACGGTTCGCCCAGGCGAAGCCGCCCCATCACGTCTCCTGTGCCGCTGTTGTGATTGTCCCAGCTGGTGGTCGACAGATACTCGATCTCCCTCTGGATCCCTGTCACATCCGACCAGTCGTGAATGTGCATTTCTCCCGAAGGGTCCATGGAGAACCACTTGTCACGCAGATCCTTCCGATTCCCTCCCGGCGGGATGGCTCGATATCGGGCGATTGACAGAGGTTCCGGGTTTCGTCCGAAATGGAGATCCCTGGTAGTGAAGGTGCCAGGCATCGTCGAATCGACGTCGAGAACGTGATCCTTGTTGTCCGGGAGTTCGGTGCCTTGCAGTGCGAGCAACCGGGACTCGGCGAACACTGTGTCCACGGGCTCCCAGAAGCGAGCCCCTGTGTCGATAGCGGACACCTGCCCGGTCATTCTTGTGCCACCCTTGTTGCGGCGGATATGTGTTCGCTGCGGATAGGTCATGGAGCGCCCGTTGTCGACATCATGTCGCACGCCGATGACGATGGCTCGTCGACGGGCCTGTACGGCGCCGTAATCCGCTGAATTGAGGAGATAGCGGATGTTCCGCATCTCTTCGGTATCTGAATCCCGTTGGCCGGGCGGATCGACGAGGCGATATTCTTCGAGGAGCCCCCCGGGCTGCACCTCTTTGCGAAGGTTTCGGAATTCGTCGGATTTGAGGAATCGGTCGACGTTCTCGATCACGAAGACCTTGGGGCGAATCGCCGCGACGATGCGGACGTACTCCTCCCAGAGTCGATTGCGCTCGCTGCCCTTCTTCTTCCGGTTCAGGGCGGAGAAACCCTGGCAGGGAGGCCCGCCGACGACAACGTCCGCGTGGAGCTCCTCCGGTGTCGGTCTCCAGTCCTCGATGTCTCCCAGGTGGACCCGAGCCGCAGGGAGCGTGTCGTCGCTCCGAGCGCGGCCGAAGTTGACGGCGTAGGTGGCTGCAGCTGCCCTGTTGTGCTCGACGGCGGCGATGCTGTGGAACACTGCCGGCCCGTCGCTCGCCCCTTCCGGACGGAACTCGTGGAACCCCTGGGTGAAGCCGCCACATCCCGCGAAGAGATCGACAACGGTGATGGGCTCAAAATTCTGGGGACGGGGCGTGCGCATAGGGCCGATCTTAACTTCGTAGGGCCTCTGCGAGACAACGGCCGATCGCTGTGGCGAGGGGAGGTGGCATGGCGTGACCGATCTGTCGGTACCGAGACGTCTTGCCCCCTGAGAACCGCCACTCCTCAGGGAACGCCTGGATCAGGGCGGCCTGCTCCACGGTCAGCTTCGGGCTCTCATCCGCCGGGAAGTCGGGCCCCGGTACCTCGTCCCCGAGGCTGTTGCCGTTCACGCCGAGGGCGGCCCACGCCCTCTTGCTGCCAGTGGGGCCGAGGTCGGCGCCACCGCGACGGTCGGATCCGCCTACCAGCGCGGGAGCGATTCGGTCGGCGCTCTGGACCCAGCGTTCCACGCCGAGCCATCCACGGGACGCCATCGATGGTCCGAGTACACGACCCACCGTCGGCGTGGGGGCTTCGAGCGGCTCGGGCCAGGCGAATCGGGCGAAGTATCGATCCTGGAGTGCGACCAGAAAGCCGCTGCTCCGATTCTGGGGGACCCCGAAGTCCGCCGCGTTGAGCACTCGCCAACTCGTGCGGTAGCCGACTGCGGTCAGTTCCTTCTCGATCCACGCCCGGTCGTCCTCGAACGCCGGACTGTCGACCAGGTCGGGGACATTCTCCAGTAGGACCGCTTTGGGGCGGATGGAGCGGGCCAGGTCGATCGCGGCCCGAAGCACACGCCGCTCCTCGGTGTCCTCGGGACGCCCGATAGTCGCCGAGGACTTCACGCGCGGCAGCCCGCCGCTCAGCAGATCGACGCCGACGGCGTCTGGGCGCATCTCCGTCTGGAACTGCATCAAATCCATGCAGACGACATCCCAGGACGGGCGATTTAGGTCGATGGTGAAGCAGGAATCGGCCTTGCTGTCTATGAGCAGCAGCGGATCGAAGCCTGCACGCTGGAGTCCCAGGGCCTGAGCCCCGGCACCGGCGCAGATCTCCACTGATGTGAAGCGAGCTGGAGCGGAAGGCGGCGAGCCTGTCAGTGCGTGCTGGGATGCGACAGCCTCCAGGGCCACCGCGCGCAGCTCGTCGTCAAGGGAACCCGCCTCGATTCCGTCGAAGAGGACGAAGGGGGCCAGCCGGAGCAGCCGCTTAAGGAAATCGCGGAGGGTGTCTCGCTCGCTCACTCCGTTCAGGTCTAGATCGTTCCAGACGCGCAGGATGGCGCGCACCATGTGGGGACTGCCTCCCAGGGCAGCACGGCGAGCGTAGATCTGGTCGAATGCGGCCTCGCCGAGGATCTTGAGCGCACCGTACGGGTCCGCGTCGTCGGGAGAACGCACAAGCTGAGCCCGCCACCACAGACGGCCGAAGACATGCCTGGTGAGATCCGTCCCGAGGACACGGTCTCTCGGAGGATTCGGGTAGCGCCAGTAGGAGACGTCGGGGAGAAGGACGAGGGCGAGAAACGCCCAGACGTCTCGGGAGGCGGCCTCTGCGGGGACCATTCCGGTCTCTGCGTGAAGGAGTGCGGCGAGTGCGAGATCGAACTCGGCGTTGCGGGTCCGGTCCGAGGAGTCGGGGAAGCCGGATCTCTCGGCGAGCTCGACGATGGCGGCGCGCAGTTCCTTGAGTCGCGCCTCGGGGGCCCGATCACCGCCTGTGGCCACGTAGACAGCCGACGGATGTGAGAAGGCCACTCGGTTGGCGAGCTCGCCTGCGGGGAGGTCCCGGCACTCGTCGAAAAGCCGCCGGGCCTGCTGAGGCAGCAGCCGGGGGTAGAGAAGGCTCACTACGACACCTCGAAGATCTTGACGGCTGCCTGAAGGTCAGAGGCGAAGAGCGCCGGCGACTGCAGACGGCGCAGACGCACGTCGGTGACTGACTGTCCCGGGAACAGCTGGTCGAACAGGCTGAGAAGAGTGGCTCCGAGAGAGTCTTCAGGGAAGTCGGCCTCTTCGCTGAAGTCCTCATGGGCGAGCGCGTACTCCATCATGGTCCGCGCCGCATCCGCGTACACCGCGGAGAGGACGATCTGATCCACTGGGCGTGGCTTGTGCGCGTTCTCGAAGGCTGCGGTGGTCACCTTGTTCTGCTCGTTGACCAAGAGCAGCAGAGCGCCCATGGTGGCGTTCTCCAGCCCACCGCTGATCTGGAGATGCCAGGCGGCGCCCTCGGGGAAGGACGTTCTGGCGAAGTCGATCACGGCCATGGGGAACTGTGGGGCGTCGCCCTGAAGGCGAAGAGACTGCCGGTCACTCCAGAGAACGGAACCCGCACGGCGAGGAGAGGACGGTCGACCGTCGGGGCGGCGCTCGGACAAGACCAGTGCGGTGTCGAGGAGGAGGAGGCCGCCGAGGTCGGTGCCGGACAAACGAACCTCCATCTCGACTGTGCTCATCCCGACCTCGGTCAGCCGGACGCGGTGCCCGGGGCCGCTGAGATGGGATCCGGTGGCTGTCCACACGGTCGCGAGCGTCAGTGCCGTGTTCCTCGGAAGTCCGCACTGCGCACGAGCACGATCGAGATCCACCCGCACGGTTCTGAGGAGGGTCAGGTCCATGCCGTAGTCCCAATGCGGCAGAGCGTCGGGCATGGGTACCTCCGCCTCGTCGAAGGTGACGCGCCAGGGATCGGCCTCGACTACGTCCTCGGACGGAGTGCGGTAAGGGAGTACGCGTCGGCTCATCGATCGCCCGCCGTCTCTACTCTGACGCCGATCTCGGTCATCGTGTCAGGAGCGGGTCTCACGACGGCACGCCATACGGACTCGCCGCCCTCGATCACGCAGGTCTCGGAGGCGATGAGCAGACCCTCCTCGCTTTCCCAGCCGACAAGCTCGGGCATGAGCGCTCCGATGGGAGGGTCCGTCTCGCGACCTCCGAAACCGGGAAGCGCGACAGCGAGGTCGATGTGAACCTGCTGTGCGCCGGGGACGGGCAGCGTGAACTCCTGTATCAGTACGGTGAGTTCATCGCGTTCGTCATAGTAGGGGTCGCCGACGTACGCGACCCGAGGTCGGCGGCGCGGCGCGCTGCCACCCGTGGCCGTGGTGATGTCCCCCTCGCCTCCTCTCGCCTCCCACGAGTCCCGAGTGGTTCCGTCGATTTGCTCAGGCACGGTGTCACGGGCCGAGGCGCCTGCCGGGCGGCCCGGCGCCTTCCTCCGCTCTGCGACCTTCCGCAGCCCGTCACGAGTGGTGGTATTCCCGGGCTTGGTGTAGGCCGTCGCCCCGCCGATGCCCCAGGCTCCCCCTACAAGGCCGGAAAAGAGTGCGCTGGCCGCCCCCAGGGCGACGTTCCGTGCACCGGTTCGGGCGTTCCCACCGAGCGACAGCAGCTGATCCTGTGCTTCGTCGATGCGTCGAAACGTGCTCTGAACGAAGGTGCTCTCCGGGCGCTCCAGCGACTGAGGATTCCACGCGTCGTGCGTGGGCGGTTCGGCCTTCGCGTATACCTCGTCCATGGACTCTGCGGCGCGGAAGACTCCGGCGTAGGCGAGGTTCTCGCTGGGTGGTTTGGGGCCGGGCCGATAGGTGACCACGAGTTCGGCAGGGCGCATCAGACAGACGTGATGCAGCAGGTTCTCGATGTTCAGCATGCGTGCCGCGCGGCTCGGCTCCAGTGGAGGCCTGATCCGCTTCACCAGCCCGAGTCGCCCGAGATGACGCTTGGGACGAAGGCACTCCAGGTTGCGCCCCTCAGGCCCGGTAGAAGCCTCGTAGGCGGAGACGAACATATCGAGGGGTGCGGTCTCGCGTGGGTCTGGAACGGGGTGGTTCACCCCGTCGCAGGTGACGGAGAATCGCATGGCGGGGCCACGGGTCTCGGTGGAGATCATCTTCGGCCAGAGGTGCCAGGCGATGGTCTCCGCGAGATAGTCCGCCGCGTCTGACGGGGAGAGGTCGTCCATGAATGGATCGACGACGACCACGGTGGTTCCTGTCTCCTCTGGGCCGAAAGAGCGAAGCCCGAGGCGGTGTGCCATGGTCTCGGCCTCATGACCGAGGAGCGGCTCGACGACTTCCCCCGAGGTGTCGCCCCACCAGTGCCGGCCGGTGAACCGGCGTTTCGTTCCACCCTCGGCCGCCACATGACTCTTCCAGAGAGTGCAGCCGATGAGGCGCGTCTCGAACCCACCCTGGTCGGTTCGACACCGGGTGTGGACGAGGATGGTTCCCGGCCTGGAGAGCAGGTAGAAGATGCCCTTGCCGAAGCCGTAGGTGCCGCCTCCGAGTGCCGTGTCACGAGGCTCGCCGATGTTGCGGATGAAGGAGACGAAGTCGCGGTCGGGTCCCACGGCGTCGTTGGCCCTGGTCGGGCCTCCCAGACCACGTGTGCCCCTGTCCGAGACAGAGATCAGCCGGACCGGACCCCGCTTGACGGTGTCGCGCAGCGGGAAGTCGTCCGTATTCGTCGGTGCGCCTGCGAGCAGGAGATCACGCCATGTGCCGATGTGTGCCGGACCGACCGTCGTCACGTCGATGCGGTAGTCCACGGCCTCGCTCGACGATGCGGATCGGGCGTCCCAACTGTTCTGAGCCGACTCACGCACGAGAATGGTGAGAAGGTCGAGCTCGGGGCGTCCGAGCTGATTGCGGATGCCTTCCGCGGCGCTCGCACCCTCCGGGGGGTACGGCTGGGAGTACCAGCGTGGCTCGATCATCTGGGCTCCTGAACGAAGTCGTCGATCAGTCGTGAGACCTCGTCCTCCGGCATAGCTGTGGGTACGTCGCCGGAAAGGTCGATCGTGTACTCGACATCCAGTACGGACACGGACAGGCCCGCCTCGCCGAGTCTCCTGCTCGTCAGGCCTGGAAAGTCGGCGGAGACGTGGTACCACGTCTCCTCACCGACGGCGAACCGTACGTCCCGGTAATGGTCGATATCAGACGGCCGGTACCCGGCAGCGGCGAGGAGATCGAGAAGCGATCCTTCGTCGTCGCACAGCCGGCGGGCCTGATCGACGAGATCTACGAGAGAGAGGCCGGGACCACCGGCCGGAACATTCAGAAGGCGGAACCACACCAGGGCGAGAGTCCCTCCTTCGGGACTCTCGAGTTGGTCGAGGCCGTGAATGCGAGGCCTTCGCCCGCTCGTCGAGGTGCCGCTCTTCACCTCGATCGCTGTGACTCCGGAGGAGAAATCGTGGCGGTGTCCGGTGGGCCCGATCCAGAGACGGTGCGCGCTGGTGTTGTGCTGGAACAGTCTGCAGAGCAAAGTGAGTTCACCGAACAGCCCGGCCATCTGTTCTCGGGTCAGAGGGGCGCCCTGTGAGCGGAAGAGTTCCTTCCAGCGATCGAGCACGTGATGCAGCGCCTTGAGAGGATTCTCCGGAAGACGCTGCGCCGTACTCATCACGTCCACGCACAGGTCGGTGAAGAGGTCGTTGAGATCGCTCCGTAGGCATGAGAGATCCGCGTAGGTCTGGTAGGTCTCGTCGTCTTCCAGGGGCCTTCTACGCAGCTGAAGCACGGGACCGTCCAGACCGGCTCGTACTCTGCGGTGTGCTGCCATGGGTACGAGGACGTGGCGGTAGCCGTCGTGGTCGACTCCCACCGCTAGACGGTTGCCGTTCTCCACGACAATGGGGAGATGAGAGACGCGAAGGCGACGCTCGCCGGTGGTCGGCTCGGCCTCCAGCGCATCCCAGTGCTCCTCGACGAGTCTCCGGACTATCTCCTCACTCATGACTCGTCGCTTTCGAGAAGGCTGTAGTCCTCGTCCTCCAGACGGACGCTGGACAGATCAGCGGAGATGTACTTCTCGACGGTGCTGTCGTGTGCCGGCTGCGGGAAGACCAGGCCGACGCCGATCACGTCCTCTTCTGCGTCCAGCGCCGCACGCCTCGACTTCGAGGGACTGGGAGCCGACACTCTGTCGATCGGATAGAGCACCAGCAGCCCGGTGTCGGGTAGCTCGGCTTGGCGCCGATCCATGATGGCCTGCTCAGCGAGGCTGGTCACATCCCCGTCTAGGTCCACTGCGGCATCCCGACGGCTCATGAGTGTCTTGATGTCCGCGAGTCCTGGTGTCGGGTTCTGCACGGCGAGGCGGGCACGAACGTTGCGCCCCACGGAGACACCGGGGGCGAACTGGAAGTCCTCTCCCTTGGGATTGCCCACGATGGCGATGTTCCACCGCCGAAGAGAGCCTGCCGCGACTCGCTTGTGGATGTAGCCCTTGAGTAGGTCGGCGTCGTTCTCCGGGGACTTCTCGTGGAAGGCGTATGTGGAGAGGAAGTCGACGACCAGCTCGTGGGGGACCCCGCGGAAGACGAATCGGCCCTCGTTCCGGCGGTCCTCCGTCTCCACCGAGTTCCTGGTGGCGGCTGCGACCAGGTCACGGGCCGCTTCGATGTTGCCGCCCAGCCATTCCGCATCGGTGTGGAAGTAGTGAGTCTGGACCCGCTTGCCTCCGTAGGAGGATGCTGCGGTTACGGCGTTCCGCATCTTGGCCGCCGCCGTCACACGGAGAGCAGGGTGGGTACGGAGACGCACTGCGAACGTGAGCGGGGTCTCGGTCTCAGTCATGTAGCGATCGATGTCCCGGCGCATCTCGGTCTCGACTGTGGCCAGGTGCCGGAACCACTCGGCAAGCTCGTCCGTCATCCAGATTCGGGGCAGGTCCGCGTACCCGTTGCGGAACCCGAACCAGCGTCCCATCTGAAGCAGAGTGTCGTAAGCGGAGACGGCGCGGACGAAGTAGCTGACCGAGAGTCCCTCAAGCGTCAGGCCTCGGGAGAGGGTGTTGCCTCCCACAGCGATGGCGGTGACCGGGCCGTTTTCGTAGTCCAGTCGCTCCACGCTGTTCGAGTTGTCCATGATGATGCGGCAGTTCTTGAGGACGTCCTTGAGCTCAGGAAGCAGCTCGTGGAACGGCACCTTGGTCTCGCCGAATTCCTTCGCGGGGACCCGGGCGGTCTCCTCATCCCATAGGCGACGAAGCCTGAGTAGCGCCTTCTCGTCCGTCAGCGACTGCATGGTGCGCTCACACAGCCGCACCAACGGCTGCCGGAAGCTGTCATGGACTGTGGTGTTGACACTTGTGTGTATCAGCATCGTGCTGTGGGGGTTTCCCGAGCAACGGACTCGTCGAGCCGCAGTGACCAGCCAGAAGTACTCGATCGCACTCCGCATCGTGTCGGTGACGACCGGTTCGAACCCCTCGACCTCGGCCTTCGTCGTCGGACGCACATAGGGCACGTCATCGTCCGGCACAGATCGGATCATGTCGTAGCCGTCGTCGACCTGCTCGGGATCCTCGCCGTCGAGCGCATATCGACCGAAGAGCACCTCGGTGCCGAAGTGGCCCTCCGGCTTGGGCAGATTGACGACGAAGTCCTTCGGATACAGGTCCGCGGCGCTCGGGTCGATCAGCAGGTTCGCGAACGGGGAGGCCGTGTAGCCCACATATGCGCACTTGGGTACGGTTCCCATGATGCTCAGGATCAACGGGTTGATCGACTTCGTCGCAACTGTCGCTTGGTCCGCCTCGTCATCGATGATCAGCGTCGGGCAGTCCACCAGGTAGTCGGATGCCTTCTCCAGCCACTGGAAGAGCTTGCGGAGCACCGCCGCATTCTTCTTCACCACACAGAGCACATGTGTCTTGTTGCTCTTCCCGAAGAAGGAAGCGGGGTTCTCCTGTGGAGTGAAGTCACGATCGAGACCGGTCAGCTGCGACCACATCGCCGGGTTCGGTTCGACGAGTTGCTGCACCAGGCGCGCCTGGGTCTGGCGCCGCAGACCGTTGTGCACGCCGGCGAGGACGATGAACAGCTTGTAGCCACGATCGGCTGCCTTGGCGATGACCGACGTGAAGTTCGTGGTCTTTCCCGACTGGACGTAGCCGACGACGAGTCCACGGGTCGAGAACGACTTCTCTTTAGGGTGGTTCAACAGAGAGACGACACGAGTCGAAGAGTCGTCGAGACTCTTGACGGCAGGGTCCTTCGGCCATCCGCCCTGAAGGAGGATCTCCTCGATGGAGGGCCAGCACTTGTCCTTGGGGTGTGGCCCGGTGTACCACGTTTCGCGGTTTCCCAGAACGACCGCGTGGGGCTCTTCGAGCTCCTTGACGCGGATGGTCTCCTGCTCATGGCGGTCACGGATCTGCTGGACGATCTCCGTGCCGATGTTGAACTGCTCCAGCCGCTTGACCGCCTCGGAGGGCGGAAACGCGTCCAAGAGCGCCTTGAATGTCTCGTACATGCCGTCGAATGCATCGGTCATGGGCGGTGACCGTTCCCCTGTCTCGCGCGCGTGGTCGACTGAACCCAGGGGGCGCTCCGACGTCGTGGGGGCAGCTCTCAGAAGCGTGCCGGCACGTCACCTTCGTTCAAGGTCTCACAGTATGGGGTGCCCATGCGGATGAAAAAGGGGCATCGATTTCGCAAGTAGTGCACATGTGGCCGATCGATGACTGATATGCGAACTATATGCGCCTATGGCTGCCGATTTACTCTGTCATGTTGTTCGGAGATGCGCTGTCTGTAGAGCTTCTGTACTCGGGCTGCGGCCTCTATCGGGTTCTCGTGTTCCCACACCCGAAGGACTGCCCATCCGGCTTCCTGTAGCAGTCGGTCCGTCTCCCTGTCGCGCGCGCTGTTGCGCGCAGCCTTCTCCGCCCAGAATCCGGCGTTGGTCCGAGAGACAGTGAAGTGCTCGGGGCACACATGCCAGAAGCATCCATCCAGGAACACGGCGACACGAGCACGGGTGAACACCAGGTCTGCCGTCCGCCGCACGGAGCGGATCGGACGTTCGGACACCTGGTAGCGGAGCCCGAGAGCGTGGACGGCGCGCCGCAGGGCGAGTTCGGGCTTTGTGTCACGCCCCGTGTTCGACTGCATGCTGCGACGAGTTCCCGGGCTCGAAGCCCACGACGTAGCCGGGACCGAGTTCTCGGAATTAATGACCATATCGAACCCTCATCGTCGAGTATGCCCGACTCATCCCTGGTCCGCGCCCCCGTGGCACTCCCCGTAGCTGCGCGAGGAGCCGCACCAGCAAGCCGCCCCCCGCGCCGGCGGCCAAGCCGTCGCCCTGCCCCTGGCCGCCAGCGTCGTCGCGTACTGCGGCAGCAGGTCCGCGTTCGACGGGTGGGTGGATTCTGAGGCTGCGAAGGCTTCGTAGGAGGGGACTGTGGCTCGGACGATGCCCAGGTTCGGGGTGCCCGCCTGGGAGAGTTCTCGGAGGGAGGCCTCGATGTCCGTGAGGTGGGCTCGGTAGGTGGGGTATTCCGCTTCCAGTTCCGGGTAGGCCGCGAGCAGTTCGTCCAGTTCCGGTTCCGGCCAGTGGAGGACCGCCACCGGGAACGGGCGGGACAGGGCCGTGCGGTATGTGCCCAGTTCCGAGCGGAGGCGGGTGATCTCCGCCTGGAGTTCCGCCGGGTCCGAGGAGCCGAGGGACCACAGGCGCTTCGGGTCGTGGAGTTCGTCCAAGGGGACGTCCGCCGTGTGCAGGCGGTCCGCCCGGTCGTCCCAGTCGTCGTGCCCCAGCGCCAGCATTCTGCGGATCCGGTGGCGGGTCGTGAGGAGGGACTGGGTCGCGTGCGGGAGTTCCTCGGAATTGGCCAGGAGTGCCGCCGCTTCCGTCAGCGTCGACTCCGCCGCTTCCAGTTCGTCGTGTGCCTCCAGCGTCTCCGCCGCGATCTCCCACGGCGCCGCCTCCGACGGCTTCGCCCGCCGTACGCCGTCGATGATCGCGCGGGCCTCGGCCTCGTGGCCGTACTCCCACAGGTTCGCCGCCTTCAGCGCCCTGATCAGGAGGGGGTTCGCCGGCTCGCCGGACAGCAGCGTGTCGTAGAGAGCCGTCGCTGCCTGGCGGTCGCCCGCCAGTTCCAGGTGTGCCGCGGCCTGGAGGTGCAGGGGTTCCCGGTCTCCCGGGTACTGCGCTGCCGTGCGCAGCAGGCGCTCGGCTTCGGTGGTGTGGGCGGCAGGCGTGTCGGGGCGCATGCCCTCCACCGTACTGCTGTACGGGCCTGGAGAGTTGGCGCCTCAGCGCTTATCGTGCCCCGCGTGCGGGCCAGGGTGGGGCAGCGGGTGCCAGTCGTCGTCCAGTCGCGAGGGCGGCGCCGTACGGGTGCCCGCGTGTTGTGGATCGCAGCCGAGACCGTCGTCACCTGTGGCGTTGTCGTACTGCTTCTCGTCGTCCACCAACTCTGGTGGACCAACCAGCAGGCCCGCGCCGAGGCCCTTCAGCAGGTGCGTGTCCTTGAGCGGGAGTGGGACATCTCTCCCCCCGCCAGTACCGCCAATACCAGTGACACCGGTAGTCCCACCAGTACCGGCGCTCCCTCCGTTGAACCCGTCGTCCCCCCTGCCGCGTCCCCCGGCGATCCGGCCCGTCCCACCGTCGATCCCGCCCCGGACGCGCGCGACACGTCCCCGTCCTCCTCCGCCTCCTCCTCCGCCTCCTCCTCCGCCTTCGCCGTCCTCCGTATCCCCCGCCTCGGTCTCACCGTCCCCGTCGCCCACGGCGTCTCCAAGCGGTCCGTTCTCGACAAGGGGTACGTCGGGCACTATCCCGGCACCGCCGCCCCCGGACGCGTCGGGAACTTCGCTCTCGCCGGGCATCGGAACACCCACGGCGAGCCCTTCCGGTACATCAACCGGCTCGCCAGGGGGGACCTCATCTCCGTGCGGACCCGGGGCGCCACGTACACCTATCGCGTCGATCGGATCCTGCCCCGCACCGCTCCGCGTGACGTAGGGGTCGTCCGGGCCGTGCCGCGGTCGATCGTCTCGCCCTCGTACGGGTACGACGCCCCCGGTGCCTATCTCACCCTCACCACCTGCACCCCCGAGTTCAGCAGCGCCTACCGGCTCGTCGTCTGGGCGAAGCTGGTCTCGTAGCCGCCTAGTGCTCTGGCCGGGAAGGTTCGCCGGGCTGGTGGTCGCGACGGTTGGATGTGCGGTGACGTCCGATCCGATCGCTGGAGGCGCGGTGGCTGAGCCTGTGCGTGTACGCAGACTGACCGACCAGGAGGGGCAGAAGCTGCAGCAGATCGTGCGCCGGGGCAGCACGAGTTCGGTGCGCTACCGGCGCGCGATGATGCTGCTCGCCTCGGCGGGCGGGAGGCCGTCCCCGCCTACTCAGTCGTGACGACGAGGACTTCGTCATCCGGACGGCCACCACTCGTCCGAGCAAGCTCGGCCAGCCCTTCACTCGCTGGTCGATCCGCAAACTCGCCGCCTACCTGCGGAAAGTGCACGGACGTCTCATCCGCATCGGTCGTGAAGCCTTACGGTGCCTGCTCCGGCGCCGCGGCATCACCTTCCAGCGCACCAAGACCTGGAAGGAGTCCCCCGACCCTGATCGCGATGCCAAGCTCGACCGGATCGAGTAGGTGCTGGACCGCTTCCCGGACCGGGTCTTCGCCTTCGACGAGTTCGGGCCCCTGGGGATCCGGCCCATCGCGGGCTCCTGCTGGGCGAAGCAGGGCAAGCCAAACCGGCTGCCGGCGACCTACCGCCGCACCCACGGCGTCACCTACTTCCACGGCTGCTACTCCGTGGGCGACGACCGCCTGTGGGGCGTCAACCGCCGTCGCAAGGGCACCGCCAACACCCTGGCCGCGCTCAAGTCGATCCGCGCCGCCCGACCCAACGTCGCCCCGATCTACATCATCCTGGACAACCTCTCCTCCCACACCGGGGCGGACATCCGCCGCTGGGCGAAGAAGAACAAGGTCGAGCTGTGCTTCACCCCGACCTACGCTTCCTGGGCCAACCCGATCGAGGCCCACTTCGGCCCGCTGCGGCAGTTCACCCTGGCCAACTCCCACCGCCGCAGCCACCCCGCGCAAACCCAGGCACTGCACCGCTACCTGCAGTGGCGCAACACCAACGCCCGCCACCCCGACGTACTCGCCGCCCAACGCAAGGAACGCGCCCGCATCCGCAGCGAAAAGGGCATCCGCTGGGGCGGACGCCCCCTCAACACCGCAGCCTGACCAACCGCGAACCGCGGCTCCCGAATGCCGAAGGGGCAAGTTCAGGAGAAGGGCAGCGGCGGAAGGATGACTCAGGAGGCGGACGGCTTGATCTCCCCCGCGAAGACGATGACCTGGTCGATGAGGCTCCGTCGCAGATGGACGACGTCCGTTCCCGCCAGCCGGGGGCCTCCATCAGGCGTGGTGAAGACCCACTGGTACCGGGCCCACTCGTCAGGCATATCCACCGCTGAGCAGCGCACCATCGTGCCGGTCCCCGCCGGGTGGCGCCGGATGTCCAGCACGAACCGCTCGACCGCCGCGATTCCTTCGCTGCGGCCCAACGGCCCCCAGAAGACCACGTCTGAGGTCAGGGCCTGGGAGAGCAGGTCAGTCACATAGCTGTCGTCAGAGGCGTTGAACGCAGAGATGAATGTGTCGATCGCGGAGCGTGCGGTCTCTTCCTGCATGCCCCAGTAATACCAGCCGTTTCGCGTGCTCTCGTTCCACGAGCCGCCTTCCGATCACGGTGAACCATCCCGGTCACAGCACTAGGCTCGTTCGGGTGATCAGACGTCGGCCCCAGTTGTTGTGGCTCCTCCTTCCGTACCTCCTGTTCGTCGTCGCGCTGCCGTTCGTGAACCGGGTGCCCCTGTTCGTCCTCTGGCTGTTCGGGGCGACCCTCGTCACCCCCGTGGCCGTCGGCGTCGCCCGGCGGGGGGATCGGTCGTGAGTTCCGCCGCCGTCGCCGTTTCCGTCTTCGCCTCCTTCATGGTGCTCACCGTCGTTCTCGGGCTGCTCGCCGTGCGCCGGCATCAGACCGGTGGGCTCGACGCCTGGTCTGTCGGTGGGCGTTCGCTCGGGCCCGTCTTCATCTGGGTGCTGATGGCGGGGGAGGGGTACACGAGTTTCAGTTATCTCGGGGCCGCCGGCTGGGGGTACAACTACGGCGCCCCGGTGCTCTACGTCGTCGCCTACATGTCCTGCGGCTACGCCGTCGGGTACGTCGTCGGGCCCATGCTCTGGGGGTACGCCCGCAAGCACGGGCTCGTCGCCCTCAGCGACATGGCCGCCCACCGGTACCGCAGGCCCTGGCTCGGTGCGGCCGTCGCCGTCCTCGCGACGGTGTTCCTTCTGCCGTACATCCAGCTTCAGATCACCGGCATGGGCGTGGTCGTCTCCACGATCTCGTACGGGACCATCGGCCTCGACCTCGCCTATTTCCTCGCCTTCGCCGTCACCACCGGTTTCGTGGTGGTGAGTGGGCTGCGGGGGAGTGCCTGGGTGTCCGTGCTCAAGGACGCTCTCGTCGTGCTCACCCTGGGGTTCTTGTTCGTGTACGTGCCCCTGCACTACTTCGGCGGGTTCGGGGAGCTCTTCGGGCGGCTCGTCGACGAGAAGAGCGAGTGGCTGAAGCTGCCCGGGCACGGTGGTGAGCAGAGTGGGTACGGGGTCGGCTGGTTCGCCTCCACCACCGTGCTCAACTCCCTCACCGTCGTCATCTTTCCGACCACCGTCGCCGGTTACCTCGGCGCCCGCGACGCCGACACCCTCCGCCGCAACGCCGTCTGGCTCCCCGCGTACAACGTGCTTCTCTTCGTCCCCATGCTGCTCGGCATGGCCGCCCTCTTCGTCGTCCCCGGGCTCGTCGGCGCCGAGTCGAACCTCGCGCTGTTCAAGCTGGTCACGGACGCGCTGCCCGCCTGGGCGGTCGGGCTCGTCGGTGTCGCGGCCGCACTCTCCTCGATCGTGCCGATGGCCGTGTTCATGCTGGTCATCGGCACCATGTGGGGGCGCAGTATGCTGAGTCTCGTGCCGCGCCTCCGGGCCCGTGAGAAGGGGCTCTCGCAGCTGGTCGTGGTCGTCGCCGGGGCGATCGCGCTCGTCATGACGTACACCGCGCCCAACACGCTCGTACGCCTCTCCCTCATCTCCTACGAGGGGATGGCGCAGCTCCTCCCCCTGGTGCTGCTCGGGCTCGTGTGGCGCCGGATGACCGTGGTGGGCGGGGTGTGCGGGCTCGCCGTGGGGGTCGTCATCGTCTGCGCCCTCGTCTTCTCCGGGAACGATCCCCTCTGGGGCGTCAACGCCGGGCTGCTCGCCCTCGTCGTCAATCTTCTCGTGAGCGTGGCCGTCAGTCTGTACGGGCCGTCGGACTCCGGGGACGAGCGCCGCGACGAGGACGTCCTCGCCCTGGAGGAGTTCACCGACGCGGCCGTCGTCGCCCCAGAGCGAGTGTGATGCCCGCGCCCGTCAGGGCGAGTGCCGCCGACACCAGGACCGCCGTGTCCGGGCCCGTTCCCGCCGTCGCCAGCGCCAGCATCAGGGCCACGCCCGCCGACGAACCGATGTAGCGCGCCGTGTTGTTGGCGCCCGAGCCCATCGCCGCCCGCTCCGGCGGTACGGAGTCGACCGCGAGGCGCGGCAGGGCGGCGTTCAGGAGGCCGCTGCCCGCGCCCGCCGCCAGGAGGCCCGGCAGAAGGCGGGGCCAGGAGCCCGCCGGGCCTTCGAGCCCGCCGAGCAGGGCCAGGACCCCCGCCGCCGACAGGACGAAACCCAGAGCCAGTTGGTACGGGGCCGAGAGCCGGCCCGCGAGCCGGCGGGCCTGCAGGGCCACGACGAACGCCGTGCCCGACCAGAGCACGAACAGCCACGCCGCGCCCAGCGGCGACATCCCCGCACCGCCCTGGAGCAGCGCCGGCACCACGCTGAACAGGCCGATCACCGCCAGGCCCGTGAACAGCGCCCCCAGCGTCGACGCCAGGAACTCCGGTCGCCGCAGCAGCGCCAGATCCACCATGGGCGTACGGCTCCGGTGCTCGACCATCACGAACAGCGCCGTCAGCGCGAGGGAGGCGAGCAGGAGCAGGCCCACCTGCGGGCGCAGCCAGCCGTCCCGGCCGAGGGTGAGTGCGGTGAGCAGGGCCGCCAGGGCCAGACCGAGGGCCGTCGCGCCCGCGATGTCGGGGCGGGCACGGGAGCTCTTCGGCGTCGCTTCGTCCCCCCTCAGCAGCCGCGCCCCCACCGTCGCGATCACCAGGGCCGCCGCGCCCAGTACCTCGTACGCGAGTCGCCAGTCCACCAGGCTCAGCGCGCCCGCGAGCAGCGGGCCCAGCGCGATGCCGGCGCTGACGGACGCGCCCCAGACGCCGGTCGCCCTGATCCGGTCCCGGCCCGCCGGGTACGCGTGGGCCAGCAGGCCGAGGCTGCCCGCGAGGACCGCCGCGCTCGCCGCGCCCTGTGCGATCCGGGCCGCGGTGAAAGTGGCAGTGGAGCCTGCGAAGGCGCCGAGGGCGGTGGTGAGGCCGAGGGCGAGGGTGCCGAGGAGGAAGACCCGGCGGCGGCCGTGCGCGTCGGCGAGGCTGCCGGCCACCAGGAGGAGGACGGCGAGGCCGAGCGGGGTGCCGTTGAGCAGCCAGGCTTGGGCGGAGGCCGGGGTCGCGAAGGCGGCGGCCATGTCGGGGAGGGTGAGCATCGGGGCCGTGTAGTTCATCAGCGCGACGGCGGTGGCCGCGGCGGTGACGGCGAGCGCGGCCCCGGGGCGGGTGCCGTGGGGTGGGGCGGAGGTGGCTGCGATGGGTGCCGTCCGGTGCATGGCGGGGACCTCCACCCGTCGGTTCGGTGAATGAACTTTGTAGTGAGGGACTCAACGTACCAGCAAGGTTCAGTCAATGAACCTGGATTGGGTACGATGGATCCCATGGCTCTCGGCAAGGACTACGCTCACCAGCAGTGCTCCATCGCCCGCGCCCTCGAAGTCGTCGGTGAGCGCTGGACCCTTCTCGTCGTCCGCGACGCCTTCTACGGCGTCCGCCGCTACAACGACTTCCTCACCCACCTCGGCGCCCCCCGTGCCGTCCTCGCCGCCCGCCTCCAGGCCCTCGTCGAGGCGGGGGTCCTCGACCGGCGGCGCTACCAGGAGTCGCCCCCGCGCGACGAGTACGTGCTCACCGAGCGCGGGCTCGCCCTCTGGCCCGTCCTGCGCTCGCTCGGCGCCTGGGGCCGGGCCGAGGTCCCCGGAGCCGTGGCGGTACGCCACTTCCACCACGCCGGCTGCGGCACCGAACTCGGCCCGTACGGCGAATGCCCGGCCTGTCGCGTCCCCGTACCGCCCGCCGACGTCGAGATGAGGCCCGGCGCCGGGCTCGACCGGGACCCCGCCGACCCGGTCAGCCGCGCCCTCCTCGGCCCCCGCCGGCTCCTCGTCGCCCTGGACCACGCGAATCTCTGACCACGGCCCGCGTGCGGGAACTCCTGAGCCGCTCCGTACGTCCTCTCGGTGAGAAACCGCGTGAAACGAGCGAGAGGGGGTGGCGGAATGACGACCAGGAGTCTTGTCCTGCGGGTCCTCACGCCGCTGTTCTTCCTCCTCGCCCTCGCCGACCTCCTCCTCTCCGACGGCGGTGGCGTCTCCGCCGCCGTCGCGCTCGCCGCCACCACCGTCGTCTGCGCCCTGTTCGGAGCCCGTACGGCCCCGGCCGTGCCGCCCACCGCCGTCCGGACCGCGATCCGCGACCGCGAGCGGCGCACCGCCTTTTTGCCCCAGCGCGACCCCGACGCCGCAGGGCGTCGCAGACCCCGCGCTCCCGGCCGTCCCCTCCTGACGGCCGCGTAGGGAGCCCCCGCACCACCCCATGGGGCGCGCACCGCACAGGAAGCGCGCACCCCACACCGGACACCCCTCACGCGGATCCGTCATGCCGAGACCCGACATCTCCCCGGCACGACGAGACCCCACGGAGGGCTCCCCTTGTCCGTCATCCTTTCCGCCTTCGGCTCCCTGGTCGAGCGGCTCGCCGACCTGCTCCAGCCGCTCTTCGCCACCACCGCCACGGCCGCCGCGATCGTCCTCTTCACGATGCTCGTACGGCTCGCGATCCATCCGCTGTCCCGGGCCTCGGCCCGTGGCCAGAAGGCGCGCACCCGGATCGCTCCGGAGCTCGCCGCGCTCCGCAAGAAGCACGCGAAGAACCCCGAGCGGCTGCGAAAGGCGGTGACGGAGCTGCACGCGCGGGAGAAGGTCTCGCCGTTCGCCGGGATCCTGCCCAGCCTGCTCCAGGCGCCGGCGTTCCTGCTCATGTACCACCTGTTCGCCGGCGACCGGATGGCCGGGCACACCCTCCTCGCCGCCCCGCTCGGCGACCACTGGGCCGACGCCCTCTCCCACGGTGGTGTCCTCGGCCCGGCCGGACGGGTCTACCTCGTCCTCTTCGCGCTCGTCGCCGCCGTCGCCACGTTCACCTACCGGCGCACGAAGGCGCAGCTCGCCGCCCAGCCCCTCGACCTGGGGCAGCCCACACCGGGTGCGGGCGCCATCGCCAAGGTGATGCCGCTGCTCTCCTTCGCCACCCTGATCACGGTCGCCGTCGTCCCCCTCGCCGCCGCCCTCTACGTCGTCACCAGCACCACCTGGACCGCCGTCGAACGGGCTCTTCTCTTCCGGGAGCGCCCCGATCAGGGAGAGAAGGAGGGGGAGAAGAAGGGTGAGAAGAAGAGCGAGAAGAAGAGCGAGAAGAAGGGGCGCGCGCCGCTTGCTACTCGCGCGTAAGGGTCCAGTGGCTGAACGGGGTCTTGCAGAGTGACCCGTTCTCTTGGAGGATCGACCAATCCTCCGATGGCCGCACTCCATCGGCCGGGGTACCTCAGGGCCCTTTCCCGGGCCCGCCTCGACCACAGGGAGAAGTCCATGAAGCTGCTGCGTGTCGGCCCGCCGGGAGCCGAGCGTCCCGCCCTGCTCGACCAGGACGGGACGCTTCGCGACCTGTCCGCGCTGGTCGACGACATCGACGGCAGTCTGCTCGCCGACGCCTCCGCCCTCGATCGGGTACGGGCCGCCGCCGGCGCCGGTGTGCTGCCCGCGCTCGACGCGACCGGGCTGCGCGTCGGCCCGCCCGTCGCCCGGATCGGCAAGGTCGTGTGCATCGGGCTGAACTACCACGGGCACGCCGCCGAAACCGGCCAGGCCACCCCCGCCGAGCCCGTCGTCTTCCTCAAGGCCGCCGACACCGTCGTCGGCCCGGACGACACCGTGCTCGTACCGCGCGGCTCGGTGAAGACCGACTGGGAGGTGGAGCTCGCCATCGTCATCGGCCGCACCGCCCGCTACCTGGAGACCGACGAGGAAGCCCTCGCGCACGTCGCCGGGTACGCCGTCGCCCACGACGTCTCCGAGCGCGAGTTCCAGATCGAGCGCGGCGGCACCTGGGACAAGGGCAAGAACTGCGAGACCTTCAACCCCCTCGGCCCCTGGCTGGTCACCGCCGACGAGGTGCCCGACCCGCAGGCGCTCGGCCTCCGGCTCTGGGTCAACGGCGAGCTCAAGCAGGACGGTCACACCTCGGACCAGATCTTCCCGGTCGCCGAGGTCGTCCGGTACGTCAGCCGGTTCATGACCCTCTACCCGGGCGACATCATCAACACCGGCACCCCCGCGGGCGTCGCCATGGGGCAGCCGGAGCCCAAGCCGTACCTGCGCCCCGGTGACGTCGTCGAGCTGGAGGTCGACGGGCTCGGCCGGCAGCGCCAGGAGCTCAAGAGCGCCTGATCACCGCTCGCCCCTTTTCTCCGGGAAAACGGCGGCGCCCCGCGTGGGGCGTCGCCATTTTCATACCCTTTTTGCATATTGCCGGATATGAGACTCACTCCGCACGAGCGACGACGTGACCGGCGCCGTCTCGCCGTCATCGCCGCCTCCACGATCGCGGCGACCGCCCTGATCGGCGCGCTGGCCGTCAACGGCTGGGCCGACCCGCTGCCGGGCGGCCTCGGCCCCTGCCTGCCGGGGAAGTGCCCCACGGGCCCCTACCCCGACATCGGCAGCGGCGAGGTCACGTACCGCGACAACAACATCAACGTCTACGTCGGCGGCGACATGCTCGTCCGCGAGGCCGCCGCCGAGGCCGAGGGCAAGGTCGTCGTCCTCGGCGGCTTCGACATGAACAAGCGCGCCGGCGGCTCCAGCGTCTACAACGTCGGCGTCGCGGGCGTCGGCTCGCGCGTCCCGCCGGACAACGGCACCGACTTCCTCACCGTCGGCAAGGACCTGAAGGTCGCCACCGGCCAGCGCCTGCTCGCCGAGGAGGGATCGGTCAGGGGCGTCGTACGGTACGGCGGCGCGCTCTCCGGCACGGTGGCGCCCGCTCCGGTGCACGACGCGGCGGCCGCCGACCCGTATACCGCCCTCCGCGGTCAGCTCACCGACGCGAGCCAGTGCTACGCGTACGTGAACGGCGCCTCCCGCACCCCCACGGGCACCGCCAAGAACAACGGCACCGAGACGGTCTTCACGGGTGACGGCACGTCGAAGCTCCAGGTCTTCAACGTCGACTTCGACCTGGAGTCCACGCGCGGCGGGCAGCAGGGCATCCGCTTCGACAAGATCCCGGCGAACGCGACCGTCCTCGTCAACATCCTCGGCGCCGACCGCACCGTCGACACGTACATCAACCAGCTGCCGGACGGGCTGCGCGAGCGGGTCCTGTGGAACTTCCCCGACGCCACCACCGTCACGTTCGAGGGCACGGCCCAGTTCGCGGGCAGTGTGCTCATCGGTAACCAGGCCAGCACGACGACCGTCACCATGCCGGGCATGAACGGCCGTTTCTTCACCACCGGAAACCTGACGCACGCCTCGGAGACCAGCGGCGGCGGTGGCCAGGAGATCCACGCCTACCCGTTCAACGGCGACCTGCCCGGCTGTACGACCCCCACGCCGACCCCGACCCCGACGCCCACGGATCCGACGCCGACCCCGACGGACCCGACGCCCAATCCGACGGATCCGACGCCGACCCCGACGGATCCGACGCCGACTCCGACTCCGACCAGGCCGACGCCCACTCCCACCGACCACACGACCGGCGGCTGGTCGAACGGTGGATCGTCGAACGGTGGATCGTCGAACGGCGGCTCGTCGAACGGCGGCTCGTCGAACGGCGGCGGTGACGGCGGCCACGGCGACGACAGCGGCGGCAACGGCGGCAACGGGAACTCCGGCGGCGGCCACCACGGCCCCGACGGCGAGCTCCCCGACACCGGTTCGGGCACCGGGCAGATCATCATGGGCGCCACCGCCGTCGGTCTCGCCCTCGGCGGCGGCGCGCTCGTGATCGTCAGCCGGCGTCGTCGGCGCCGGACGAACTGAGCAGGCGCTCCAGCGCCTCGACGACCATGGCGTGGTCCTCGGCCTGCGGCAGCCCCGAGACCGTGACCGAGCCGATCACGCCCACGCCCTCGACCGCGACCGGGAACGCGCCGCCGTGCGCCGCGTACCGGTCGGGGTCGAGGCGCGAGGACGCCTCGAAGGTCGTCCCCTTGGCACGGAACCGGGCACCGACCAGGAACGAGCTCACGCCGTACCGCTCGACGACCCGTCGCTTGCGGTCGATCCAGGCGTCGTTGTCCGCGCTCGACCCCGGCAGCGCGCAGTGGAAGAGCTGCTGCGGCCCGCGCCGGATGTCGATCGCCACCGGGGCCCGGCGCTCGCGCGCCATGCCGACGAGCAGGGTCCCGAGCGTCCAGGCGTCCTCGTACGTGAAGCGGGGGAGGACGAGGCGTGCTTCCTGGGCCTCCAGCTCAAGGACCTCCTGGCCGCTCACAGCGTCACCGTGATTCCCTCGCGGGCGGACTTCCTCGCCGCCTCCAGGACGTCGAGCGCGGCCGCGGCCTCGTGCGCCGTCACCGGGTTCTCGCCCGTGCCGCGCAGGGCGGCGGCGACGGCCGCGTAGTACGCCGGGTAGTCGCCCGGCAGCGACTCGACCGGGGTTCCGCCGCCGGTCAGCGGCGACTCGCCGGCGCCGAGCCGGCCCCACAGCTCCTTCGGTTCCACGCCCCACACCGCGCCCGGCACGGGCCGCAGTCCCTCGCGCAGGTCGGCCTCCTGCGGGTCGAGGCCGTACTTCACGAAGCCCGCACGCTGCCCGAGCACCCGGAAGCGGGGGCCGAGCTGGGCGGTGGTGGCGCTGACGTACAGGTGCGAGCGGACGCCGTTCGCGTGGGTGAGCGCGAGGAAGGTGTCGTCGTCGGCCTCGGCGCCCGGCCGGCGCACGTCCGACTCGGCGTACACCGAGACCACCGGGCCGAAGAGGACGAGCGCCTGGTCGACGACGTGGCTGCCGAGGTCGTAGAGGAGCCCGCCGATCTCCGTGGGCGCGCCTGACTCCCGCCAGCCGCCCTTGGGTAGCGGACGCCAGCGCTCGAAGCGGGACTCGAAGCGCTGGACCTCGCCGAGCTCGTCCTCGTCGAGGAGCCGGCGCAGGGTGCGGAAGTCGTTGTCCCAGCGGCGGTTCTGGAAGACGGAGAGCAGCAGGCCCCGCTCCTCGGCGAGGGCGGCGAGGGCGCGGGCCTCGGCGGCGGTCCCGGCCAGCGGCTTGTCGACGACGACCGGGAGGCCGGCCTCCAGGGCGGCCGTGGCGATCGCGACGTGCGTCTTGTTGGGGGAGGCGACGACGATCAGGTCGAGCTCGTCCGCAGCCCCGTCCTCCCACAGCTCCTCGGGGGTGGCGACGATCCGGATGCCGGGGTGGGCGGCGCGGGCCTCGGCGGCCCGCTCGGGGTTGCCGGTGGTGACCGCGGCGAGGACGAGGTCCTCGGAGGCGGCGATCAGCGGGGCGTGGAAGACGGAGCCCGCGAGGCCGTAGCCGACGAGTCCGACGCGGAGGGGGGTGCGGGGGGAGGTGCCCGTCGGGCCGGGGCCGGTGACGCCCGTGCCGGTCATGTCGGTGCCAGTCATGTATCTCACTTAAGCAACGGTGTTGCCAAAGTGCAAGCGACAGCGACAATGGGCAGGTGAAGACGGACCTGGGTGGAGTGAACATGCCGGACGGTGGAGTGAGCGGGTCGGCGCGCGGAGTGAACGTGCCGGCGCTGCGCAGCCACAACGCCGCGCTGGTGCTCGACCTGCTGCGTACGGCCGGGGAGGACGGCATCAGCCGTCTGGAGCTCGCCGAGCGGACCGGGCTCACCCCGCAGGCCGTCAGCAAGATCACCGCGCGGCTCCGGACCGAGGGCCTTGCGGCGGAGGCCGGCCACCGCGCCTCGACCGGCGGCAAGCCGCGCACGGTCCTGCGGCTCGTCCCCACCGCCGGGTACGCGGTCGGCGTCCACCTCGACCGCGACGAGCTGACCCTCCTCCTCGCCGACCTCGCGGGCACCGCCGTCGCCCTGCGTCGGTGCGCGCTGGACCTGGGGGCGGGGGCGGGGCCGGTCCTGGACGCGGTCACGGAGGAGGTGCGGGACCTCGTGGCCGAGGCGCCCGGCGCGGTCCTCGGCGCCGGGCTCGCGATGCCCGGACCGCTCGACCACCGCGCGGGCGTGCCGGGGCGGGTGACGGGATTCCCCGAGTGGGACGGCCATCCCGTCCGCGAGGAGCTGACCCGGCGCCTCGGACTGCCCGTCGTCCTCGACAAGGACACCAACGCCGCCGCCCTCGGCCTCGCCGTCCGCCCCGCCGCCCCCGGTTCCTTCGCGTACGTCCACCTCGGTACGGGTCTGGGCGCGGGCCTCGTCCTCGGCGGGGCGCCGCTACGGGGCGACAGGACGGGCGCGGGCGAACTCGGCCATCAGACCGTCCAGCTCGACGGGCCCCCGTGCGGCTGCGGCGGGCGCGGCTGCCTGGAGGTCCTGTGCCTGGCGGCGGTCGCGCGCGGCGACCTGGCCGAGGCGGCGCGCATCCTCGGCGAGGGCGCGGCCAACCTCGTACGCCTCCTGGACATCGACCAGGTCCTGCTCGGCGGCCGGGTGGTGCTCGCCGCGCCGGAGGTGTTCGCGACAGGGGTGCGGGAGGTCCTGGCCGGGCTCGGCCTGACGGCCCCGGTGGGGGTGGCGGGGGAGCGGGACGCGGTGGCGGACGGGGCCGCGTGGCTGATCCTCGCCCCGATCTTCGGGAAGTAGGCAGAGAGGTAAAGCGGTACGTACGACAGTAGGCCGATCGGGCGGATCGGCCGGGCCGTCCGGGGGCGGACACGGTGTCGCTGCCCGGTCGTCGCCCCTGCGGCATGGCAGCGTCGCGGCCGATCCGTACGTCCGCGAACAGCAAAGGCCCGGCCCATGGCATCCGCCCCCCTGCGACCGCGCAGCGCCCGCGCCCTGACCACGGCGGCCGCGCTGGCGGCCACCGCGACGGCCCACCTGGCCCTGGCGTCCCCCGCCCTGACCGCGCAGGCCCCCTCGGCGCCCTCCACGACGGCCCCCGCCCCGGCGCAGGCCGCTCCCGACATTCCCGCCCCCGATCCCCCCGCGCCCACCTGCGGCACCCCGGCCGGCTCGACCTTCCCCCTCGACACCTGGATCCACGGCGGCCCGGTGGACTATCCCGCAGGCGGCAGCCTCCAGGAGTGGAAGCTCGATCTCACCAACACCACGGACGCCACCTGTTCGGGCATCCACCCCGTGCTGGTCCTCACCGACGAGCGGGGGGTGCTGCGGCCGGAACAGATCCGGTTCGAGTTCTACGACGCCGGGGCCGCGCGCTGGCGTCCCGTGACCTTCGAGGCGACCGAACGGGCCGAGAAGGTCGGCGTGTTCACCGGACCCGAAGGCTCCGAGAGCTCCGGCGGCTCCGAGGGCCCGGACGGCTTCGACGGCTTCATGGTGCCCGCGGGCCGGACCCTCACCATCCCCGTACGGCTCGGCTTCCGCGCGGAGACCGCCCCCGACGAGGTCGTCGTGAACGCCGCGGTCGTCCAGCGCCGGGGCGCCGACGGCGACTGGGTCGGCGAGTCCGGCGACTACCGCCTGACCGTGAGTTCCGCCGCACCGGACCGCTCCATCGGAACCGACGAGCCCGCACCTGACACATCCGCCACGTCCGGCCCGGTCGCCCCCTCGCGACCCCCCGGGGCCACGCCCCGGCCGCCCGGCTCCACCGCCGCGGACCCGGGGGACCTCGTACTCGCCGGCCCGGACCGCGAACTCGCCGACACGGGAAGGGAGTCGGAGGACCACGCCAAGCTCCTGGTGCCCCTCGCCGCCGCGCTCGTCCTCCTCGGCGCCGTCCTCGTCCGCGCCGCCCGCCGCCGTCCCCGGCACCGCTGAGTCATGGTGCGTACACCTTCCCGTTCATCCCCGTCTGCGACCATCCCCCGGTGAACTACCAGAACGCCCCCGGCACCCCCGGCGCGCCCGTCAACTCCGGCATCCCGGAGCACGGCCGCGTGCCCAAGTACTACGCCGTCAAGGCGAAACTCGCCCTGATGGTCGACGAGTTGGGGGAGGGCGGGCTGCTGCCCACCGAGCGCGACCTCGCCGTCCGGTACGAGGTGTCCCGCGAGACCGTCCGGCAGGCGCTGCGCGAACTCCTCCTGGAGGGGCGGCTGCGCCGCCAGGGCCGGGGCACGGTCGTCGCGGGCCCCAAGCTCGAACAGCCGCTCTCGCTCGCGAGCTACACGGAGGGCGTCCGTCGGCAGGGCCTCCGCCCCGGCCGCAGCCTCATCTCGCTCGACCGGTTCCCCTGCCCGGAGGCGCTCGCCCCCGAGGTCGGCGCCGAACGCGGCGAGCCCGTCTGGCACATGGAGCGGGTGCTGCTCGCCGACGACGAGCGGGTCGGCCTGGAGAGCACGTACGTCTCCGAGGCCCGCGCCCCGCACCTGGACACCGAGTTCGACCCGGACTCCTCCTTCTACTCCTACCTCCACGACCGCCTCGGCATCTCCTTCGGTGACGCCGACGAACGCATCGAGACGGTGCTCGCGACCCCCCGTGAGGCCCTCCTCATCGGCACCCCGCCGGCGCTCCCGATGCTGCTGCTCCACCGCGTGTCCCGGGACACCGCCGGGCGGCCCCTGGAGCGGGTCCGCACCCTCTACCGCGGCGACCGCTTCAGCTTCACCGCCCACCTGGGGCAGCGGGGCTGATCGGGGGCCGAGCGGCGGGCCAAACGCCGAAAAACATCACAACCCACCCACCCTGCAGGTCACGAGAAGGTAACGGGTCTGGTCCAAGCTTGTCGGTCCGTTCACCGTCCCGTCGCCCACCGGCCCCGTCCGGGACACCCGCCCCCACGACCGTCGACGGCATGAAGGTGATCGTCGTAGGAGCCGGCGTGGTGGGAACCATGCACGCCTGGCACGCAGTGGAACGCGGCCATGAGGTCGTACACATCGAGCGCGAGGCCGAGGCGCGCGGGGCATCCCTCCGCAACTTCGGCCAGATCTGGGTGAGCGGACGGGCAGGCGGGGAGGAGCTCGACACCGCCCTGCGCGCCCGGGAACTCTGGGAGGGCATCGGGGCCCGGGTCCCCGGCCTGGGCTTCCGGGCCGTCGGCTCCCTCACCCCCGTACGGAACGAGCTGGAACTCGCCGTCGCCGAGGCCGCCGTGGCCCGACCCGACGCCGCCGCCCGCGGCTACAAGCTGCTGACGGCCACCGAGGCCCTCGCGGTCAACCCCGCCCTGCGCGGCGCCTTCGCGAACGGAGGGGCCGAGGCGGCGCTCTGGTGCGAGCGGGACGCCGCCGTCGAGCCCCGCCTCGCGCAACTCGCCCTCCGCGAGGCCCTCCTGGCCACCGGGAAGTACACCTTCCTGCCGAACCGCGAGGTCCGTGACGTCGTCGGAGAGAATGCCGTCCGCGACGACCACGGCGACATCCACAGCGGCGACGCCGTCGTCCTGTGCACCGGCGCCGCGCTCTCCGGCCTCGTCCGCGAGGTCGCCGGCGAGATACCCGTCCGCCGGGTCCGCCTCCAGATGATGCAGACCGAGCCCCTCGGCGAGCCGCTCACCACCTCCGTCGCCGACGCCGACTCCTTCCGCTACTACCCGGCCTACGCCTCCGGGGCCCTGGACGCCCTCCAGGCCGGTCAGCCGCAGGACCCGACCGCCGCCGCCCACAAGATGCAGCTGCTCATGGTGCAGCGCCTCGACGGCGGACTGACCATCGGCGACACCCACGAGTACGAGCACCCCTTCGCCTTCGACACCCTCGAAGACCCCTACGAGCACCTCACCCGCGTCGTCGAGTCCTTCCTCGGCCGCCCGCTGCCGAAGATCAAGCGCCGCTGGGCCGGGGTGTACGCGCAGTGCGTCGACACCAGCCGGGTCGTCCACCGTCAGCGGGTCCGCGACGGCGTGTGGCTGGTGACCGGGCCCGGCGGCCGCGGCATGACCTGCTCGCCCGCCATCGCCGAGACCACCGCGAACGAACTGGGCTGGTGAACACCGTGACCGAGAACCCCAAGCACCACCTCGTCGTACTGGACATGGCCGGCACCACCGTCGCCGACGGCGGCCTCGTCGAGCAGGCCTTCACCGCCGCCGCCGAGCGCCTCGGCGAAGACCCGGCCACGATGATCGACTACGTCCGCGCCACCATGGGCGAGTCCAAGATCTCCGTCTTCCGCCACCTCTTCGGCGGCGACGAGACCCGCGCCCAGCAGGCCAACCTCGCCTTCGAGGCGGCGTACGGAGAGCTGGTCTCCGGCGGACGGATCGCCCCGATCCCCGGCGCGGCCGAGGCGATCGCCGAGCTGAAGGACCAGGGCCGGACGGTGGTCCTCACCACCGGATTCGCCCGGGTCACCCAGGACGCCATCCTCGACGCGCTCGGCTGGCGGCACCTGGTCGAGCTGACCCTCTGCCCGGCGGACGCCGGCGGCCGGGGGCGCCCGTACCCGGACATGGTCCTCGCGGCCCTCCTCCGTACGGGAGCCGTGGACGACGTCCGACAGCTCGTGGTCGCGGGCGACACCTCGTACGACATGCTCAGCGGGGTCCGCTCGGGCGCCGGGATCGTCGCGGGCGTCCTGACGGGCGCGCACGACGAGGCGGCGCTCAAGGAACACGGCGCGACGCACGTCCTCGCCTCGGTCGCCGAACTCCCCGCGTTGATCAGGGAGTCGGAGGCATGACCAGCGGCATCCGCTTCGACGCCGTGTCCGTCGCCTACGGCGGCACCACCGTCCTCGACCGGCTCGACCTCACCGTCGAGCCCGGCGAGGTCATGGCCCTCCTCGGGCCCTCCGGCTCCGGCAAGACCACCGCGCTGCGGGCCGTCGCCGGGTTCGTACGGCCGGCCTCCGGGCGGGTGCTCATCGGCGGCCGCGACGTCACCGGCCTCCCGCCGTACAAGCGGGGGATCGGGATGGTCGTCCAGCAATACGCCCTCTTCCCGCACCTGAGGGTCGAGGCCAACGTCGCTTTCGGCCTGAAGGCACAGAAGGCACCGAAGAGCGAGATCCCCGGCCGGGTCGCCGAAGCCCTGGAGATGACCGGCATGGCGGCCTACGCCCACCGGTACCCCCGGGAGCTCTCCGGCGGCCAGCAGCAGCGCGTCGCCATCGCCCGCGCGCTCGCGATCCGGCCCAGGGTCCTCCTCCTCGACGAGCCGCTCTCCGCGCTCGACGCACAGCTGCGCTCCGGGATGCTGGCCGAACTGGCCCGCCTCCACCGCGAGTTGCCCGACGTGTCGATCCTGTACGTCACCCACGACCAGGTCGAGGCACTGACCCTCGCGGACCGGATCGCCGTCATGGACAAGGCCCGGCTCCAGGACTGCGGCACCCCGCAGGACCTGTACCGCAGGCCCCGCACGGAGTTCACGGCCTCGTTCGTCGGCAACGCGAACCTGCTGCCGGTGACGGTCGGCACGGACGGCGTCGTCTTCGACGGGACCGAGCTGAAGGTCGCCGCGGACGGCCCACCCGGTCCGGTCCTCGGCGCGGGCGCCACCCTCTGCGTACGGCCGCACCTGGTCGGCCTCGGGGACGGGCCGAACGCGCTGCGGGGCCGTATCAGCGAAGTCCAGTGGCGGGGCTCCACGCACCGGTTGTACGTGGAGGTGGGCGGGCACCGGGTGAAGGCGGACGTACGGGAGCTCCGGGAGACGCCGCGGCTCGGGGCCGAGGTCACCCTGCACTTCGCCCCGGAGGACGCCGTCCTGCTCGGGGCGGGGGTGTCCGATGGGTAGCCCCGCGGGCGGCCTCAAGGAACGGCCACCGGCCACCGGCGTCGTGCCCACCCGCTCCACGGAAGGTGTGCCCACGACGAGGCGGACAACCCCCGTCTGGGTCTGGGCCCTCCCTCCCGTCGCCGTCCTCGCGCTCGTCTTCCTCTACCCCCTCGCCCTCGTCGTCCAGGAGTCCCTGGCCCCCGGCGCCTACGGCGACGTCTTCGCCTCCGCGTCCTTCCGGGATGCCCTCGTCACCACCGTGTGGCTCGCCGTCGCCGCCACCGTCGGATGTCTCGCCCTCGGCTTCGTCCTCGCGGTCGTGATCGCGTTCGTGCCGTTCCCCGGCGGGAAGGCGGTGTCGAAGTTCATCGACGTCTTCCTCTCCTTCCCGTCCTTCCTGATCACCCTCGCCCTGCTGTTCCTCTACGGCACGGTCGGCCTGGCCAACGGCGTCTGGACGGACGTCACCGGGGACCCCTCGGGCCCCTTCCGGTTCCTGGCCACCCCGTGGGGCGTCCTCCTCGCCGAGATCACGTACTTCACCCCGTTCGTGATGCGGCCGCTGCTCGCCGCCTTCTCGCAGATGGAGACGGCCCAGCTGGAGGTGGCCTCCTCGCTCGGCGCCCGGCCGCTGCGGATCGTCCGGCAGGTGATCCTGCCCGAGGCGCTGCCCGCGCTGGCCGCCGGCGGAAGCCTCGTCCTCGTCATGTGCCTCAACGAGTTCGGGATCGTCCTCTTCACCGGCGCCAAGGGCGTCACGACCCTCCCGATGCTCGTCTACAGCAAGGCGATCCTCGAATCCGACTACGCCGCCGCCTGCGTCGTCGCCGTCGTCAACGTCGCGCTCTCCGTGGGCCTCTACGTCCTCTACCGGGGGGTGAGCCGCCGTGCTGGTGCATAGCCGTACGGGCAGGTGGACGGCCTGGGTCACGTTCGCCGTACTCTTCGTCCCGCTCTTCGCCCTCCCCCTCCTCGTCATCGTCGCCGCCTCGTTCGCCACGAACTGGTCCGGCGCCTTCCCCTCCGGGCCGACCACCGAGCACTACGCGGCGGCCGTCCGCGGCGAGTCCCTCCAAGCCCTCACCACCAGCCTGGTCACCGCCGTCACCGCGAGCCTGATCGCCCTGACCGTCGGCACCTGGGCCGCGCTCGCCGGGGCCGCCCTCGGCAGGAAGGGCAAGAGGATCCTCGACGCCCTGTTCATGCTGCCGGTCGCCGTGCCGTCCGTGGTCGTCGGCCTCGCCGTCCTCGTCGCGTTCTCGCAACCGCCGGTACTCCTCAACGGCACCCGCTGGATCGTGATCCTCGCGCACACCGTGCTCGTCACGGCGTTCGCCCACCAGTCGGTCTCGGCCGCGATCCAGCGGCTCGACCCGATGTACGAGCAGGCGGCGGCCAGCCTCGGCGCCCGCCCCGCGTACGTACTCCTGCGAGTGAAGCTGCCGCTCCTGCTGCCGTCCCTGAACGCGGCCGCAGGGCTCTGCTTCGCCCTGTCCATGGGTGAGCTGAGCGCCACGATGATGCTCTACCCGCCGGACTGGCTGCCGCTTCCGGTGCTCATCTTCACGGCCACCGACCGCGGCTCCCTCTTCACCGGCTCGGCGCTCGCCGTCGTCCTCATGGCCACGACGCTGCTCGCCCTGCTCGCCGTCTCCCGCATCCGTACCAAGGCTTCCTTCCGCTAGATCCGCCCTCCTCCGACCGCCCTCCTCCGACCTTCCTCCCCGAGCTTCCTTCCGCTCAAGATCTTCAGGAGAAAACGACGTTATGCGTACGTACGCCAAGCCGATCGCCGCCGTCACCGGCTCCCTCGTCCTCGCAGCGGGCCTCACCGCCTGCGGTGGATCCTCCGCCGCCTCCGACGAGAAGATCGTCACCGTCTACAGCGCCGACGGCCTCAAGGGCGAGGCGGGCGACGGCTGGTACGACAAGGTCTTCGCCGACTTCGAGAAGAAGACCGGCATCAAGGTCAAGTACGTCGAGGGCGGCTCCGGGGAGATGGTGCAGCGCGCCCTCCGCGAGAAGAGCAACACCCAGGCGGACGTCATCGTGACCCTGCCGCCCTTCATCCAGCAGGCCGGCTCCAAGGGCCTGCTCCAGGCCTACACCCCGCAGGGCGCCGACCAGGTCAGCGGCGGCGACAAGGCGAGCGACGGCACCTGGACCTCCGTCGTCAACAACTACTTCGGCTTCATCCACAACAAGAAGGAGCTGCCGGCCGCCCCGAAGACCTGGGAGGAGCTGCTGGACGGCAAGTTCAAGAACAAGCTCCAGTACTCCACCCCCGGCGTCGCGGGCGACGGCACCGCCGTCCTCATCAAGGCGATGCACGACTTCGGCGGCCAGGAGCCGGCCCTGGAGTACCTGAAGAAGCTCCAGGCCAACAACGTCGGCCCGTCCTCCTCCACCTCCAAGCTCGCCCCCAAGGTGGACAAGGGCGAACTCCTCGTCGCCAACGGCGATGTGCAGATGAACTTCGCCCAGTCCAAGGCCATGCCGAACCTCGGAATCTGGTTCCCGGCCCAGGGCGCCGGCAAGCCCACCACCTTCGCCCTGCCCTACGCGGCGGGCCTGGTGAACAAGGCCCCGCACACCGAGAACGGCAAGAAGCTCCTCGACTTCATGCTGAGCGAGGGCGCCCAGCGCGAGGTCAGTGCGATCGGCGGCGGCTTCCCGGCCCGCAAGGACGTCAAGGCCACCGACGCCAACGCCATCGAACTGGCCAAGCTGATGGAAGGCGTCGAGATCTTCGAGCCGGACTGGGCCGACGTCGACAAGAACCTCAAGACGTACGTCGACGCATGGAAGTCGGCGACCGGCAGCTGACAAGTCGCCTCTGCGCACCAAGAGTTCACCGTACGACCCTGGAAGGCACCCGCTGATTGCGGAAAGATAACGGGTACGGACCAACGCCCCTGAGAAATCAGGGGCGTTGCCATGCCCAGACACCTTCCACGGACTTCCACGGAGGACTCCGACATGCCGATCTCCGGCATCTCCCGCCGCACCGTGCTCGCCGCCGCCGGTGCCACCGCGGCCGTCGCCGCCACCGGACTCGCCACCGCCCCCGCCGCCCAGGCGGCCTCGCCCACGCTCCCCAACGGCACCAGCAAGGACAAGGTGCTCGTCGTCGGCATGGACGGCCTGCGCCACGACCGGATCGACGCGGCCAAGGCCCCGAACCTCAAGTCCCTGATGGCGAACGGCACCTTCGGCCGCTCCCTGCTCTACGCCAACCCGATGGCCGCGACCTCCTCGGGCCCCGGCTGGTCCACGATCTCCACCGGCGTCTGGCCCGACAAGCACGGCGTCAGGGACAACACCTTCACCGGAAAGAACTACGGGCAGTACCCCGGCTTCCTGGCCCGTCTGCACCAGGTCCGCCCCGAGCTCTCGCTCTTCGCCGCCGTCGACTGGCCCGAGCTCGACACCCACGGCACCGTCACCCCCGGCGCCGACGCCAAGCTCGTCCACGACAACGACTACGCCGTCAACGACCTCGTGATCACCGACATCACCGAGGACGTCCTGCGAAACCAGAACCCCGACGTCCTCTTCGTCTACTTCGGCGAGACCGACGAGATCGGCCACAACCACGGCGCCGCCAGCCCCAAGTACACCGACGCCATCGACGTCCAGGACGGCTACCTCGGCCGGCTGCTCACCGCGATCAAGGCCCGCCCCGCGTACGCCACCGAGCGCTGGACGGTCATCGTCACCACCGACCACGGCCACACCGACGGCGGCGGCCACGGCGGCTCCTCCATCGAGGAGCGGCGCACCTTCGTCCTCGCCCAGGGCCCCGGCATCGCCGCCGGCGCCCGCCCCATCGACACCCGGCTCGTCGACGTCGCCGCCACCGTCTTCCACCAGCTCGGCATCACCCCCGCCGCCTCCTGGGGCCTCGACGGCAAGCCGCTCCAGCAGCGCTCCACCGACCCCTTCGACAGCCTCTACGGCTCGCTGACCGGCCGCGTCGACGAGACCGGCATCCCCGCCGGGGTCCTCGGCTTCACCCACAGCGCGCCCAGCGGCTGGTCCGTCATCAACAACGCCATGGGCACCGGCGGCATGACCGAGTGGCGCGGCTGGTCCTTCGCCACCGACGAGTTCTGGTCCCGCTCCCAGCGCGACCAGTCCCGCGAGCTCAACGTCCGCGCCCGGGGCGTGTTCGCCGTCGCCGACTCCGACGAGTGGGCCGACAAGGCGTTCTCGGGGACGTACGACTCGACCCTGGTCACCCCGGCGTACGGCGTCGCGGGCGCGACCCGGGTCACCCTGGACTACACGACCTTCTACCGCCAGGAGGGCAGCCAGACCGCGCAGGTCCAGGCCGTCTTCAACGGAGGCACCCCGACCGTCGTGAAGAGCCACACCGCCGACGTGATCTCCCAGCCCCAGTCGCTCACGGTCGCCGTCCCGGCCGGCGCGTCCAGCGTGAGCTTCCGCTTCCGCTACACCGGTTCCAACAACTGGTACTGGGTGATCGACGGGGTCAAGGTCACGACCTCTTGATTAGGCTGGGGGCGTCGCCACAGCGCTGTCGCGGCGCCCCCAGTACACCGCACGTTTGTACGGCAGGAGTCCCGCACCCATGGCAGAGCGCAAGCCGATCGAATCCTGGCTGACCGACATGGACGGCGTCCTCATCCACGAGGGCGTGCCGATCCCCGGCGCCGACGCGTTCATCAGGAAGCTGCGGGAGACCGGGAAGCCCTTCCTGGTGCTCACCAACAACTCGATCTACACGGCTCGTGACCTGCACGCCCGCCTCGCCCGGATGGGCCTCGAAGTCCCCGTCGAGAACATCTGGACCTCGGCCCTCGCCACCGCCAAGTTCCTCGACGACCAGCGCCCCGGCGGCACCGCGTACGTCATCGGCGAGGCGGGCCTGACCACCGCGCTGCACGACATCGGCTACGTCCTCACCGACCACGACCCGGACTACGTGGTGCTCGGCGAGACCCGTACGTACTCCTTCGAGGCGATGACGAAGGCCGTACGCCTCATCAACGCCGGCGCCCGCTTCATCTGCACCAACCCCGACGAGACCGGCCCCTCCCTCGAAGGTCCGCTCCCGGCCACCGGCTCCGTGGCCGCGCTCATCACGAAGGCCACCGGCAAGGACCCGTACTTCGCGGGCAAGCCGAACCCGCTCATGATGCGCACCGGCCTGAACGCCATCGGCGCCCACTCGGAGACGAGCGCCATGATCGGCGACCGGATGGACACGGACATCCTGGCGGGCCTGGAGGCGGGCATGCAGACCTTCCTGGTGCTGACCGGACTGACGTCGGAGGCGGAGATCGACCGCTTCCCGTTCCGCCCGTCCAAGATCGTCAAGTCGATCGCGGACATCGTCGACCGCGTGTAGGGGTGTCGTTCGCCGCCCCTGCGGATGCGGAAAGCCCCGATCCGGGTGACCCTGCCAGTATCAGGAGGTCACGATGCGTTCAGGTTCCATTGCTCTCCGTGCCGCAGGGGCGGCCCTGGTACTCGTACTGGCACCCACGGCCGGTAGCGCGTACGCCGACGACGGGGTGAAGGCCACCGTCACCCCGTCCACCGCCTCGCCCGGCGCCGACGTCGACGTCCGCGTCCAGGGTTGCAAGGGCACGAGGGGGACCGCGAAGTCCGAGGCGTTCGTCGCCGACGCGGAACTCACCGGCCGGGACGGCGGGGGCGCCCCGCTGTTCGGCGACACCACGATCAAGACCCGTCTCGCGAACGGCACGTACAAGGTCAGCGTGACCTGCGACGGCCGCGACCACCGGGGCGTCGGCACCGTGCGCGTCCAGCACCAGAAGCCGACGCACGAGCCGACGCATGAGCCGACCCACAAGCCGACGCATGAGCCGACGCGCGAGCCGACCCACCACCCGAGCCCGATCGCGCCGGTCCGCGCCGGCGGTGGCGGCACCGCCGCCTTCGCCGCCCCGGCCGCCCCGGGCGTCGCCCAGACGACCAGCGAGAGCGGCCTCGGCACCCCGTACACCCTGCTCGGCCTCGGCCTGGCGGCCATCGCCGCCGTCGCGGTCGCCTTTCGCAGCTCCCGCCGCCGCGGTACGGACACGGGCTCGGGGTCGGGTACGGAATGACGGCGCCGTCCGGCTCCCGCCCGGCGGGCACCGGGCGACTCGTCACGGGTGTGGCCTGGGCGTTGCTGCTGCTCGGGCTCTGGCTCTGGGGCCGCGAGGTCACCGAGGGCCCCGGCGGCAGCTCGGCGCCGACCACTGGCGACATCGCCGCGGTCGGCCGCCCGCTCGGTGTCGCGCTGCCCCCGGCCAGGGACCCGCTCGCACCCGTCGAACCCCGGCGGGTGGAGATCCCCTCCCTCGGCATCACCGCGCCCGTGGTGGCGCGCGGCCTGGACGGCACGGGCGCGATCGACCCGCCGCCCTACGAGATGCCCCACACGGTCGGCTGGTTCGGCTCCGGCACCCGGCCGGGCGCCGCGGGCCCGGCCCTGCTCGTCGGCCACGTCGACACCGACACCCGCCCGGCGGTCTTCTACGGCCTGAGCGCGGCCCGCCCCGGCGCCAAGGTCCGCGTCACCCGTACGGACGGATCGGTCGCCGAATTCACGGTCGACGACGTCCAGGTCTACCCCCGGGAAGACTTCGACGCGCGCAAGGTGTACGGCGCGAGGGATCCCCACCGGGCGGAACTCCGCCTGATCACCTGCGGCGGCACGTTCGACCGCAAGTCCAACGCCTACACGGCCAACGTGGTCGTCTCGGCCTACCTGACAGCGGCAACCGGCCCGTAAGGCCCCCACCGCCCCGACTCTTGCCCGGTCACGCGCACCGACTCCGCCGCCCCGTCTCCCACCGGTAGCGGGCATCGGCTCGGCCGCCCCGTCTCCCACCTCCGCCCCGCCGCGCCGTGGCCCTTGTTCCACCGGGCCGGCGCCCACCCGCCTCCCGTTGTGGGCAACTGTTCCGCTGGGGCGGAACGGGTGGGCACAACGGAACGGCGCCCCTTGCCGGGCCCAGGCTCCTTGCGTCCTGACCCGCACCCCGTGTGCACCGTGCTTGGTGGTGCGGGTCCAGGTACAAGGGGCGGAGGCGCCGCCAGAGCGCGTCGTCCCGTGTGCCCACCCGTCCCGCCCTGGGGGTCCCCCCGGACGGAGTCTGGGGGAGGGACGATCGCCCACACGGCGGCGGGGGCGCGGGCGTGGCCCCGCAAGGGCGAGGGGTGGCGGACCTGGGCCCGCACCGCGGGTGGGCGCGGCCCGCGCGGCAGGGCGGCGGACCTGGCCCCGGTCGGCGGTGTGCGTCCCGCGGTCACCGCCGACCGGGCCGGTCCTCGACCGCAGGGCGCGCAGGCGCGGGAGGGGCCCGGTGCCACCGCGGGAGGTCGAGGTTCCGGACACTGTAGAGGCCCTGCCGCGCCCGGCCCAGAGGGCTGTCGTGTCACGATGCTCACGACCGCCCCGCACATGCCCGAGGGGCCCGCACGCCCGCACGTCCGGAGAGCACCGCGCACCGCGCACGGCACACGCTCCCGACCGAGCCGCCGACCCGGCCGCACCGGGGACCCGTTGGCGGCGGAGTGCAGGGGCGGCCCGAGGGCGGGGGGAGTGGTTCGACCCGTACGCTCGGGAACTCGGCCGCAACGCACGGTAGTTCACGCACCGAAGCCGGTCGGAGAACGACCAAGACCCCCTCACCATCGGTGAGGGGGTCTTGACTCTGCGTGCGCCGCCAGGGACTCGAACCCCGGACCCGCTGATTAAGAGTCAGCTGCTCTAACCAACTGAGCTAGCGGCGCCTGCTGACAGAGAGAACTCTACCCGACGTGCGGGTGTGCTCCTGACCAATAACGGTCGCCTCCGGCCTGTCGGATGGTCGCATCAGGCCTTCGATCCGTCAAAATGCGATTTGTCCAGACAGTTGAGACACTGACGCCCGAATCCAAGGGTCAAAAGATCTTGACGAGTGTGGAGGGGAATCGCATGAGCGTGCCGGTCTTCGAGGAGTTCGAACCCGCGGCCGACTGCGGCTGCCCGGGGTGCGCCCGGCAGCGGCGTGACCTCGCGCTTGGCCTGCCGGTCCGGGCGGGCGGCCACCCGGCGGCGCACGGTGCCCGCCGCGCCCTGGTCCTGGTGACGGCGGCGGGCGTCGTCCTGGGCGGCGGCGGAGGAGCGGTGGCGACGACCCTGCCCCCGCCGACGGTCCCGTTCACCCCGGCGGACCCGGCGGAGTCCGCGTGGGCCTCCGACCCCGGCCCCGACACCCCGCAGGGCGGGCGCGAGCCGCTGCACGGCACGCCGGGCCCCGGGTCGCAGCCGGCCCCGGACTCGACTCCGACGACCGGTCAGATCTCGACCGGCACCCTGCGGCAGACGAACCGGGCCGAGATCATCAACCGCGCCAAGCTGTGGGTGACCGCCCAGGTCCCGTACTCCATGGAGAAGTACTGGTCGGACGGCTACCGCCAGGACTGCTCCGGTTACATCTCGATGGCCTGGAACCTCCGCAGCAACGAGTGGACCGGCAGCCTCGACCGCTTCGCCGAGCGCATCGACCGCACCGAGCTGCAGCCCGGCGACATCCTGCTCTTCCACAACCCGGCCAACCCGACGCGCGGCTCGCACGTCACGATCTTCGGCGGCTGGACCGACTACACCCACACCTCCTACGTCGCGTACGAGCAGACCAAGCCGCGCACGCGGAAGCAGCCGACGCCGTTGGCGTACTGGGAGAACTCCGACCGGTACGTGGCCTACCGCTACAAGGGCGTGGTCAGCGGCGAAGGCACCACCGGCAGCGGGGCGACGCCCACGGCGACGCCGTACCCGGGCGTGGCGATGTTCGGCCCCGGCGCGAACAACGCGTACGTCACCCAGCTCGGCCGGCTCCTCGTCGACCGCGGCGGCAAGCAGTACTACAGCAAGGGACCCGGCCCCAAGTGGGGTGAGGCGGACCGGCGCGCGACCCAGGCCTTCCAGCTCGCGCAGGGCTGGAAGGGCAAGGAGGCGGACGGCCTGCCCGGGCCGGACACGTGGAAGCTCCTCGTCTCCGGCAAGGGCAGGAGCATCGGCGGTTCGAGTGGTTCGAGCGGGTCGAGTTCGAATGCGACGGGGTTTCCCGGGCGTGGCTCCTTCCGTCCGGGCCAATCCAACGCATATGTGGAGAAGCTGGGCAAACAACTGGTGAAGCGGGGCTTCGGCAAGCACTACCTGTCGGGACCCGGTCCGCGCTGGACGGAGGCGGACCGCCGCAACGTCGAGGCGTTCCAGCGGGCACAGGGCTGGCGCGGCGCAGCGGCCGACGGCTACCCGGGCCCGGAGACCTGGCGGCGCTTGTTCCGATGACCCCGAGAGCATGAGGTGGACCCGAATGACGGCATCGACCCCGAACCCCGCGGACTCCGGCGCGGCGGCCTCACGTGACGCGGCCCGCACGGCGAGACGCCTGACGGACGGCAGCCTCCCCCGTACACCCCCTCCCCAGACCGCACCCCCGGGCACTCCGCCGACCCGGCAGGACGTGACGGCGGAGCCCGCGGCGGACGGTGCGGCGGTGGACGCGGCGGTGGGTGCGGTCGCGGTCGCGGCCGCCGGAGCCGTGTCGCCGACGCCGACCGGGGGTGACGCGCCGACGCCCGCTCCGGACGGGGCGACCGTGCCCGCGGACGTCACGTCGGACGGAGCGCCCGGCGCGGCGGCTCCCGCGCCGGGACCCTCTGCGGCGGGTGAGCGGATGCCGGCCTCGGACGACGCGGCGGCGTCCCCGGGGACACCGCGGCGCCGGGTCCCGGTCTGGCCGGAGCCGGGCGCGCGAGGCGGCGGCGCGGCGGAGGCGGAGGCGGCGGAGGCGGAGGCGGCGGCGCGGCCGGAGGACCCGACGGCGCCCGCCGACACGTCACCGGGTCAGTCGGGTCGGCCCGGACCGTCGGCCACGCCGATCGTGGGTACGACGGGGGCGCCCGTCTCCTCGGGACCCGCCCCGGCGGGCGCGGACCCGGCCCTCGCCGCACACACCGGCCTCACGGCGCCCGGGCCGTCCGCGGACTCCGCCGGTCCGGTCCGGTCGGGCGGGTCGACCTCCGTCCCCGGCGTGACGCAGCCGGGTGCCCCGGCGAGGCATCCCGGCGCGTTGCCGGTCCGCCCGGTCGGGTCCGCTGCCGGTACGCCGACGGGGGCGCCGGCCACTTCGGGTACCGCCCCGGTGGTCACCCGAGTCCAACCCGTCGTGCCCGCCTACCCCGGTACTCAGCCGACCCAGCCGACCCAGCCGACACAGTCGGCACAGTCGGCACAGCCGGGCGACCCGGCGAGGCCTTCCGGGACGTCGGGCACCTCGGGAACCGCCCCGGCCGTTCGGCCGGAGATGGCAGGCGCGCCCTCGACCTCGCCCGCACCCTCCGCCACGGCCACGGCCACGGCCACGGCCACGGCCACGGCCACGGCCACGGCCACGGCCACGGGCAAGCACGCCCGCCCCGCTGCCTCCTCCTCCACCACCCCCCTCAAGGCCGCCGCCGTCACCGTGCGGCCAGGTGGTCCCGCGCCGGTCCCCGTGGCGGTCACCGTGCCGACCACGACGCCCGGCGTCGAGCGCGGCGCCACGCCCGACTTCGGGCGGATCGCCGGTGCCGGCGTCGGAGCCGTCGCCGTGCCCGTCGCCGCCGTCGTGCGGGTCGCGCGGCGGAAGAACGTGATCGGAGCCGAGACCACCGGCTCCATCCCGGTCCATCTGCTCTTCCGCGACGAGCCGGAGACCGCGGCGCCCCGCGCGGCGCGCGACGACGACGGCGGTCCCGACACCGTCGCCATGGCCGTACCCACCCTGTCCGGGCCGAGCAAGAGCCCCGCGATCCCGGGCCCGTCGAAGATCCAGGCGCAGGCGCAGGCGCAGTCGCAGACCCAGTCCCAGTCCCAGGTTCAGCCCGGGGCCGGCACCAAGCCCGGGAGCAAGTCCAAGTCCAGGGCGAAGCCCCAGCCCGCGCCCAAGTCGCAGGACAAGGCGCCGCTGGACAAGGACCGGCCCAGGGCGCACGACAAGGACCGGCCCAGGGCGCAGGCCAAGGCCGCTGCCGCCGCCTCCCGGCCCGCGCCCAGCGCGGACCCCGCTCTCGTCGAGCGGCCGGGGCCGGTGCTGCCCGGGTGGGTGGGGGTGGTCGGCGGGGCCCTCGCGCTCGCCGGCTGCGCGGCGGTCGTGTGGTGGGCCGGGGCCGTGCCCGGGGAGGCGGCCAGGATGCTGCGGCTCCCGGAACGCCCGTACAACGGCATTCATCTCGGCCAGTGGGCGCTCCTCGCGCTCGGTGTCGTCCTCACCCTGTTCGCGCTCGGCGGGCTCGGCCGCGGCCGGGTCGGCTACGCCTGGGTGCTGACCCTGTTCGGCGACTACCGGGGCACGGTCCGCCGTACCGGACTGGTCTGGGTCAGCCCGCTCCTCCTGCGCCGCCGGGTCGACGTACGGCTCCGGCACTGGCGCAGTGAGCCGCTGTCGGCCGTCGACGCCAAGGGCACCGCGCTCGATGTCGTCGTGCTCGTGGTGTGGCGGGTGCGGGACACGGTCCGGGCGGCGCTCGGGGTCGACGGGCACGAGGACTACCTGCGGGAGCAGGTGGAGGCGGCGATGGCCCGGGTGCTGTCGCAGCTGCCGGCGGACGCCTTCCACGAGGACGCGCCGACGCTCCGGGACGCGGAGGCGGTCGGCGAGGCCCTGACGCGGATGCTGTCGGCGGAGTGCGCCCCGGTCGGTGTGGACGTGTTCTCGGCGCAGCCGACGCGGATCGAGTACGCCCCGGAGGTCGCGGCGGCGATGACGCGGCGCCGGATCGCGGCGATCGACGCGAAGCACCGGGACAGCGTGCTGACGTCGGTGGTGGACGCGGTGGACGACGTGGTCCACCGGCTGACCAGTCGTGGTCTGGTGGAGCTCGACGACTACGAGCGCAAGGCGCTGGTCAAGGACCTGACGGTGGCGTTCTACACGGGTCGGACGGGTCCCGTAGAGGGGGCGTGAAGGGATGGACATGTTCAACTTCCGTCCATACCTTGGTACTTGGTCCAGACCAAAATCGGTACGTCGTAAGACCGCACGCGTGCGCGCACGGCCCAACGGAACTCCCCCACGTTCTCCTGGAGCGACAGCATGCGCAAAAAGTCAGTCGGGTCGGCGGTGGTGGCGCTCGGCGTCGCCGGCGTCACCCTCTTCGCCACCGGTAGCGCCGGCAGCCACGGCTACACCGACTCGCCGATCAGTCGTCAGAAGCTCTGCGCCAACGGCACCGTGACCAACTGCGGCTCCATACAGTGGGAGCCCCAGTCGGTCGAGGGCCCCAAGGGCTTCCCCGCCGCCGGTCCCGCCGACGGCAAGATCTGTTCCGCCGGGCTCACGCAGTTCGCCGAGCTCGACGACCCCCGGGGCGGCGCGTGGCCCGCGACCCAGCTCTCGGCGGGGCAGAGCTACAGCTTCCGCTGGCAGTTCACGGCCCGGCACCGCACCACGGACTTCAAGTACTACATCACCAAGAACGGCTGGAACCCGAGTCAGAAGCTGACCCGGGCCATGCTGGACCCCCAGCCGTTCCTGACCGTCCCCTACAACAACCAGCAGCCGCCGGCGACCCTCTCGCACTCCGGGACGATCCCGGCGGGCAAGACGGGCCGTCACCTGATCCTGGCGGTGTGGACGATCGCGGACACCGCGAACGCGTTCTACGCGTGCTCGGACGTCAAGTTCTGAGGAGAGTCCTGACGCCCGGGTGACCCGGTGACCGTTCCTGACGGTTCAGTTCTGATGACCCGTCAGTTACAGTCCGGCCCATGAGGGGTGCGGACACCGTCGCGGAGCTCGTACGGCGCCAATGGGGCGACCACCGGATCGGCCTGAGGGACGAGCACCACACCCTCACCCACCACCAGGTCGCCGCGGGCGCCGCCGCGCGGGCCGCACTGCTCGTGGACCTGATGCCACCCCTGCCGGGGGGCGAGCCGCACCTCGGCATCCTGCTCGACAACACGCCGGAGTACCCGCTCTGGCTCAGCGCGGCGGCCCTCGCGGGGGCCGCCGTCGCCGGGATCAACCCCACTCGGCGCGGCGCCGAACTCGCCCGGGACATCCGGCACACCGCATGCCGGGTCCTGGTCACCCAACGCGCCCACCTGCCGCTCCTCGACGGACTGCCGCTGCCGGGGGTGCGCATCCTGGTCACGGACACCGACGCCTACCGGGAACTCCTCGCCCCCTACGGGACCGCCCGCCCGGGCGACGCACGCCTCGGCCCCGTACGGCCCGACAGCCGCTTCCTGCTCTCCTTCACCTCCGGTTCGACGGGCGCGCCCAAAGCCGCGCTCTGCAGCCAGGGCCGGCTGGCCGCCGCGGGCGCCTCCCTCGTCTCCCACTTCGGCGTGGGGCGGGACGACGTCCACTACGTATGCATGCCGATGTTCCACGGCAACGCGGTGATCGCCGACTGGGCGCCCGCGCTCGCCGCCGGAGCCGGAGTGGCGTTACGGGCCCGCTTCTCGGCCTCCCGATTCCTGCCGGACGTACGCCGGTTCGGCGCCACGTACTTCACCTACGTCGGCCGGGCGGTGCAGTACCTCCTGGCCACCCCGCCCGCCCCGGACGACCGGACGCACTCGCTGCGGCTCGGCTTCGGCACCGAGGCGGGGGCGGTGGACGCGGCCCGCTTCCGCGAACGCTTCGGAGTGCCGCTCGTCGAGGGGTACGGCTCCTCCGAGGGAGGCGCGGCGATCCAGCGGACCCCGGACACGCCGACGGGGGCGATAGGCCGGGCCGCGCCGGGCGACGACCTGGCGGTGGTGGACGCGGAGACGGGCCGCGAGTGCGAGGCGGCCCGCTTCTCACCCACCGGCCGGCTCCTCAACGCCTCCGAGGCGGTCGGCGAACTCGTCAACCGGGGCCGCAGCCCCTTCGAAGGCTACTGGCGCAACCCGGAGGCGGAGGCGGCCCGGCTGCGCGACGGCTGGTACTGGACCGGCGACCTCTTCTACCGGGACGCGGACGGCTACCTCTACTTCGCGGGCCGTACGGACGACCGGCTGCGGGTCGACAGCGAGAACCTGGCAGCGGCCATGATCGAACACATCCTGGCCCGCTGGGACCGGGCCGCGGGGGTCGCGGTCTATGCGATACCGGACCCGGTGGCGGGGGACCAGGTCATGGCCGCGATCGCCCTGCGCGAGGGCGCGGTCTTCGAACCGGCGGAGTTCGCGACGTTCCTCGCCGCCCAGCAGGACCTGGGCACGAAGATGCCGCCGCGGTTCGTCCGGGTGATGACCGAACTCCCCCTCACGGCCACGAACAAGATCCACCGAGTGGCCCTGCGCCGCGCGTCCTTCCTCTGCGAGGACCCCGTCTGGTGGCGCCCGACCCCGACGTCCCCGTACGAACGTCTGACCGGCCCGGCGACCGAAGCCCTCCGCGCGCAGTACACCCACCACGCCCGCGAACCCCACGCCCCCTGACACCAACTCGCCCCCGTGGGGCCCACGCCGGCGGGGTGGAGGTAGGGCCAGGGCTACCCCCGGTGCACTGGGCCGGCCCAGTGTCCATCGCGCCTCCCGGGCCTAACGTGGGCCGCATGGAACCCCGTACCCCCTGGCAGGCGCTCACCCGGCCACGCTTCCCGCGCAGCTCCTGGCCCTGGCGGGCCGTCGCCTATCTGGTCAGCGGCGGGCTCGTCGGGGCCGCGGCCTGTGCCGTGTTCCTGCTCCTCGGGCTGTTCTCCGTGCTGCTCGTGGGGCTGCCCCTGCTTCTGCTCTCCGGCCTCGCCCTCGGCGGCATCGAGCGCCGTCGCCTCGGCCTCGTCGACCTCGATCCCGCCCCCGACCCGCACCGCGTCCCCACCGCACCCGGCCTCGCCGCCTGGCTCCGGCTCCGGGCGGGGGAGCAGGCGACCTGGCGGGAGTTCGCGTACGCCCTGCTCCTCGCCACCGTCCTGTGGCCGCTCGACCTCGTCGCGGTCGCCGTCGGCATCGGCCTGCCCGTCCTGCTCATCGGCGCTCCCGTCCAGCTGGCGGTGGACGGCCAGGAGGCCAAGGTCGTCAAGGCGTACCTGGTGACCTCCTACCCCGAGGCCTTCGCCGCCGCCCTCCTCGGCGCGGTCCTCCTCGTCGCCCTCGCCTACCCGCTCGCCGCCTTCGCCGGAGCCCGGGCCGCCCTCGCCCGCGCCCTGCTCACGCCCCGCGAGAGCGAACAGCGCGGCGCGATCGGCGAGGTCATCGCCTCCCGCGCCCGGCTCGTCGACGCCTTCGAGGCCGAGCGGCGCCGGATCGAGCGCGATCTGCACGACGGCGCCCAGCAGCGCCTGGTCGCCCTCACCATGACCCTGGGTCTCGCCCGCCTCGACGCCCCGCCGGGCGGCCCGCTCGCCGACCAGCTGGCGAAGGCGCACGCGGAGGCAGGGCAGGTCCTGACCGAGCTGCGCGAGCTGATCCACGGCATCCATCCGCAGGTCCTCGCCGACTACGGGCTGGGCCCGGCCCTGGCCGACGCCGCCGACCGGTCCGCGGTCCCGGTCGCCACGGACGTGGAGCTGCCCCGGCTGCCGGAGTCCGTCGAGAGCGCGGGGTACTTCGCCGGCTGCGAGGCCCTCGCCAACATCGGCAAGCACAGCGGCGCGAGCCGGGCCCGGATCACCGCCCGGCACGCGGACGGCGTCCTGCGGATAGACGTCGAGGACGACGGACGCGGCGCCGCGGACCCGGCCGGGGGCACCGGTCTCACCGGACTCGCCGACCGGCTCGCCGTCCTCGATGGCAGACTGACGATCATGAGCCCGCCGGGCGGGCCGACCCTCCTCCGAGTGGAGATCCCGTGCCCCGCACTGACCGAAAGCTCCGTGTCGTCCTCGCCGAGGACAGCGTCCTCCTCCGGGAGGGACTGATCGGGCTCCTGGCCCGCTTCGGCCACGAGGTCGTCGCCGCCGTCGGTGACGCCGACGCCCTGCGCGAGGCGGTGACCGCCCACGACCCGGACATCGTCGTCACCGACGTCCGGATGCCGCCCGGTTTCCAGGACGAGGGGCTGCGTGCCGCGGTCGCGCTCCGCGCCGAGCGGCCCGCGCTGCCGGTCCTCGTGCTCAGTCAGTACGTGCAGCGCAGCTACGCCGCCGACCTCCTCGACGCGGGCGACGGCACCGGCGTCGGCTATCTGCTCAAGGACCGGGTCGGTCAGGTGGAGGAGTTCCTCGACGCGCTGACCCGGGTCGCGGACGGCGGGACGGTCGTCGATCCCGAGGTCGTACGGCAGCTGCTGCGCCGGCACCGCGATCCGCTGGAGGCGCTGACCCCGCGCGAGCGCGAGGTCCTCGGCCTGGTTGCGGAGGGCCATTCCAACGGGGCGATCGCCCGCCGCCTGGTCGTCACCGAGGCCGCCGTCGGCAAGCACATCGGCAACATCCTGGCGAAGCTGGACCTGCCGCCGGCCGACGACACCCACCGCCGGGTCCTCGCCGTCCTGACCTACCTCCGGGCCTGACGGGGAAGGGCACGAAAAAGCCCCCCGCTTCCGCGAGGGGCTTCTTCCGTCTGTGCGCCGCCAGGGACTCGAACCCCGGACCCGCTGATTAAGAGTCAGCTGCTCTAACCAACTGAGCTAGCGGCGCTTGCTGACAGAGAAAATACTACCCGGTCCGGCGGGGTGCTCATGACCACCCCGCGTGACCGGGCCGTGAGGACCCCCGAATGCCTCGGTGGAACGCCCTCGGGGGACTGCCTCAGATCGCCAGCGCCATGACCACCGGAGCGGCCCGTCGGTTCAGCGTGTCGGCCGCCGCGCGCAGTCGGTGGGCGTGCTCGATGGGCAGGGAGAGCGCGAGGCAGCCCACGGCGGAGCCCGCCGTCAGCGGTACGGCCGCGCAGACCGTGCCCACCGCGTACTCCTGGAGGTCGAGCACCGGGACGGTCGCCGGCTGGCTGTCCAGCTTGGAGAAGAGGATCCGCTCGCTGGTGATCGTCCGGGAGGTCAGCCGGGCGATCTTGTGCCGGGACAGGTGGTCCCGACGTCCGTTCTGGTCGAGCTGGGTGAGCAGGCACTTGCCGACCGCGCTGGCGTGCGCGGCCGAGCGGAAGTCCACCCACTCGTTGACCTTGGGTGTGCGCGGACCGTCGGCGAACTGGGTGATCTTCACCTCGCCGTCGATGTACCGGCTGATGTAGACCGCGGCGCCGACGGAGTCGCGCAGCTCGGTCAGGGTCTCCTGGAGCTTCGCCTCCAGGGCCTCGCGGCGGGTCATGCCGGAGCCGAGGAGGACGAGGGAGTCCCCGATCACGTACGCGCCGTCGGCGACCTGCTCGACGTACCCCTCACGGCGGAGCATGAGGAGCAGCGAGGAGAGGTGGGCGACGGGCAGGCCCGTTTCGCGCGCGATCTGGACGTCCGTCACTCCGCCACCGTGCCGTGAGATCGTCTCTAGGACGCGCAAGGCGTATTGCACCGAGTGGAACGGCGCGGTGGGCTCGGGCTTCAGCGCCACGGTTTCCCCCTACCAGGTTGTGACCGCAAGCTTTCGTACCACGATAGCCGCCAAGCACCGTTTACGGGGCGGCTGTTGGCGAGAATGATGCGGAGCATCCGGCCTCTGGCCTTGGGCGCGCCACTCTGGCATATGCCCTGGTCATGAGTGCTCCGCAGAGTGTCAGGTCAGGGCCGTGCGCGAGGGCGTTCGCGTGGGTGTTCGGCTCCTGGAGAACGGGAGATTTTTTACGGGGAAGCGGACGCGGCAACGGCTCTTGCGGTGGCCGGGAAGCACCCGGCGGGGACCGGAATAAACGGAGACACCCTCCTGTTGTCAACGAGTCCAAGCCGATTCACGGGTCCGTACGTGTGCCTCACGGGTCCGTGACGAGTCCGTACGTGTGCCGAGGAGGGTCCCGAAGGTGACCGACGCTATTCGAGGAGAGGCGCGGGGATCCGCGCCCGTACCGTTGTCCGTACTGGACCTGGTGACCGTCGGCAGCGGCAGGACCGCGACCCAGGCGCTCGCCACCAGCGTCGAGCTGAGCAGGCTCGCCGAGCGGCGCGGCTTCCACCGGCACTGGGTGGCCGAGCACCACTCCATGCCCGGTGTCGCCTCCTCGTCCCCGGCCGTGATCCTCGCGCACCTCGCCGCCCACACCCGGCGCATCCGCCTCGGCTCGGGCGGCGTCATGCTGCCCAACCATGCCCCGCTCGTCGTCGCCGAGCAGTTCGGCACCCTGGAGGCCTTCGCCCCGGGCCGGATCGACCTCGGCCTCGGGCGCGCGCCCGGCACCGACGGGGCCACGGCGGCCGCCCTGCGGCGCGGCAACACCCTGAACGAGGGCGCGGACGACTTCCCGGAGCAGCTCGCCGAGCTGACCCGCTTCCTGGACGACGACTTCCCGGACGGTCACCCGTACGCCCGGATCCACGCCGTGCCCGGCCCGGTGCAGGGCCCGAAGGGCCGCCCGCCGGTCTGGCTGCTCGGCTCCTCCGGCTTCAGCGCCCGGCTCGCCGGTCTGCTCGGGCTGCCCTTCGCCTTCGCCCACCACTTCTCGGCCAGGAACACGATCCCGGCGCTCGACCTCTACCGGGAGTCCTTCCGGCCCTCCGCGGTCCTCGACGCGCCGTACGCGATGATCGGCGTCTCGGCGTTCGCCGCCGACGAGGCGGCGCAGGCCCGCCGCCAGGTCCTCGCCGGAGCCCTGGCGATGCTGCGGCTGCGCACCGGCCGACCGGGTCTCGTGCCGACGCCGGAGGAGGCGGAGGCGTACGGATTCAGCCCCGCCGAGAAGGAGTTCGCGAACGACTGGCTGGCGAACATCGTGTACGGCACTCCGGACGAGGTCCGCACCGGCCTGGACGACCTCCGGAAGCGGACGGGCGCCGACGAACTGATGATCACGGCGAACGGGCACGGCGGGGAGGAGCGGGTGCGGAGCTACGAGCTCATCGCGGACGCGTACGAACTCCCGGTGCTGCCGGAGGAGTAGGGCGCGAAGGGGGCTTCGGGGGGCCGGCGGGGGTGGCGGCGAACCGGGGTGCCTCGTTCCGGGCCCGGGGCGGCCGGGTAAAAACCCTGGTTTCCCCGACCGGTTGGTTCCTGCACGGATCCGGCTCGGACCAACCGTAAGTGAACCTTAAACCGCTCGTCACCGATGGTGGCGGGCGGTTCCGTTTTGTGCTGCGGGGCGCTGACAAGGCCTTTCTCCTTCGAATTGGTCTAGTCCTCAATCTGGTTCAGACCATTGACGCACTGTTCACGCGCCGGTTATCACTGCTCCAGCTCCTGTACGGCACTACCCCCGCACTCCCCGTTGGAGGCCGCACGTGCACCCCCGTAAGCCCTTGATCGCCGCGCTCCTCAGCACGGCCCTCGCCGCCGGCGCCCTCGCGGCGACCGCCGGCCTCGGCTCCGCCCAGGCGGCCGACACGACGAGCACTGCCGCCGCGGGTGGTGTGCGCATCGCGTACTACGACCAGTGGAGCGTCTACGGCAACGCGTTCTACCCCAAGCACCTCGACACCCGGGGCATCGCGAGCAACCTGGACGTCATCAACTACTCGTTCGGCAACATCCACCCCACCAACCTCACCTGTTTCGAGGCCAACAAGGCCGCCGGTGACGACAACAACCCCAACGCGGGTGACGGTGCGGGCGACTCGTACGCCGACTACCAGAAGTCCTTCAGTGCGGCGGACAGCGTCGACGGCGTCGCCGACACGTGGAACCAGCCGATCGTGGGCGTCTTCAACCAGTTCAAGGAACTGAAGGCGAAGTACCCCCACCTGAAGATCAACATCTCGCTCGGCGGCTGGACGTACTCCAAGTACTTCAGCGACGCGGCGAAGACGGACGCGAGCCGCAAGAAGCTCGTCTCCTCCTGCATCGACCAGTACATCAAGGGCAACCTGCCGGTCGAGGGCGGCTTCGGCGGCGCCGGCACGGCGGCCGGCATCTTCGACGGCATCGACATCGACTGGGAGTACCCCGGCTCCTCCGGCGGCCACCTGGGCAACCACTACGCCCCCGAGGACAAGCAGAACTTCACCCTCCTCCTCGCCGAGTTCCGCAAGCAGCTCGACGAGTACGGCGCGGCCAACGGCGGCAAGAAGTACCTGCTGACCTCGGCCCTCCCGGCCGGCCAGGACAAGATCAAGTACATCGAGACCGACAAGATCGGCCAGTACTTGGACTACGCCAACATCATGACGTACGACATGCACGGCGCCTGGGACGGCGACGGGCCGACGTACCACCAGTCCCCGCTCTACTCCGGTGCCAACGACCCGACCGACGTGATCGCGCCGGGCACCGAGAAGTACTCGATCGACAACGCGATCGACTCCTGGATCGACGGCAAGCCCGCCTACGGCATCGCCGGCGGCTTCCCCGCCAACAAGCTGACCCTCGGCTACGAGTTCTACTACCGCGGCTGGAAGGGCGTCCCGGCCGGGTCCGCCAACGGCCTCGCGGGCACCGCGACCGGCGGCTCCAACGCCCGCCCGCTCAGCCAGCAGGCCGGCATCGCGCACTACAAGGAGCTCGGCGGCATCGTCGACAACGCGTCGACGACCTTCTGGGACGACCAGGCGAAGTCCTCGTACTTCTACAAGGACGGCGAGTTCTTCACCGGCCTCAACCAGAAGTCCATCCAGGCCCGGGTGGACTACGCCAAGCAGCGTGGCCTGGCCGGCGCGATGATGTACTCGCTCCTCGGCCTGGACGACAACGCCACCCTGCTGAAGCAGATCAACACCGCGCTCGGCGGCACCACCACCCCGCCGACGACGCCCCCGACCACCACGCCTCCGACGACCCCGCCGACGACCCCGCCCACGGGCTGCGGCTCGCTCCCGGCGTACGTGGCCGGCACCATCTACAACGCGGGCAACGAGGTCTCCCACAACGGCCGCAAGTACAAGGCCCAGTGGTGGACCCAGAACGAGACGCCGGGCACGACCGGCGAGTGGGGCGTCTGGAAGGACCTCGGCGCCTGCTGAGTGCCCGACCGGCCGAGTCCCCCCTGACCGGCTGAACCCCTCATGAACCGCTGCCCCCGCCCGGAATGTCCCTCCGGCCGGGGGCAGTTCCATGCCCTCGTGCGGCGGGTGCGGTTCCCTGTCTTCGTCCGACGCGTGCGGTTCCACGCCTTCGTCGGGCGGTGCGGTCCCCTGCCTTCGTCCGGGCGGGTGCGCGGGCCTCAGGCCGGCAGCGGTTCCGTGCCGATCAGCTCCGCGATACGGTCCGGGGCCACCGCCCGCGAGTACAGCCAGCCCTGCCCGGTGTCGCAGCCGATCCTGCGCAGCCGGCTCGCCTGCCCCGAGGTCTCGACGCACTCGGCGGTGACCGTCAGCCCCAACCGGTGCGCCAGCTGCACCAGCGCCTCGACGATGAGCTCGTCCGCCGGGTTGGCGTGCTCCTCGTCCTGGAAGCCGCGCACGAAGGAGCCGTCCAGCTTCAGCACGGAGACCGGCAGCCGGCTGAGGTAGGCCAGGTTCGAGTAGCCGGTGCCGAAGTCGTCGATCGCGATCCGCACGCCCATGTCGCTCAGCGCCTGGAGCGCCTGCAGCGGCCGCCCGGCAGAGCCCATCACGGCGGACTCGGTGAGCTCCAGCTGGAGCAGGTGCGGGGCCAGGCCCGTCTCCGCGAGGATGCCGGCGACATCGGCGACCAGGTCGGAGTCCCAGACCTGCCGGACCGCCACGTTGACGCTCACGAAGAGCGGGCGCTCGCGCGGATGGTCCTTCTGCCACTGCCGGGCCTGTCGGCAGGCCGTGCGGAGCACCCAGCGGCCCAGCTCCACGATGGAGCCGTCCTCCTCGGCGATCCCGATGAACCGATTCGGCGCGAGCTGGCCGAACTGCGGGTGGTTCCAGCGCACCAGCGCCTCCACCCCGCGTACCGCCCCGTCCGTCAGATCCACGAGCGGCTGGTACTCCAGGGCGAACTCCCCGCACTCCACGGCCGGGCGCAGGGTGGAGGAGAGCGCCTGCCGGGTCATCCGGTGCGCGTTGCGCTCCGGGTCGAAGAGGGTCCAGCGGGCCTTGCCGTCCGCCTTCGCCCAGTACAGCGTGGTGTCCGCGTCCTGCATCAGGGCGGTCGCCGTCGTCCCGCATCCGGAGCGCTCGACCACGCCGATCGAGGCGGAGACCGAGAGCCGCTGACCGCCCAGGTCGAAGGGCTGCTGGAGCGCGCACAGCACCGAGCGGGCCAGATCGGCGAGTTGCTCCGTACCGGTGGAGTCCTCGACCAGGATCGCGAACTCGTCCCCGCCGAGCCGCGCCACGAGATGGCCGCCGCTGCGGGTGTAGCCGTCGCTGTCCGCACACTCCGTCAGCCGGGCGGCCACGGCGGCGAGAAGCCGGTCGCCGACACGGTGTCCGAGGGTGTCGTTGACGGCCTTGAAGCCGTCGAGGTCCAGGTAGCAGAGACCGATCCGCCCTGTTCTGCCATACCCGTACGACTCGTACGACGAGCTGATAGTTTCGCCTGAGCCGGGCCCCCCGGGCCTCCCGGGCCCCCCGGGCCTCCCGCGCCTCCCGGGCCGCTCGGTACCGTCGGTCCGCTCGGTGTCCCGGGCGTCGCAGGCGTCCACGGCGTCCTGCGCGGAGGCCTCCAGGGCCGCCGAGAGACGCTCGAAGAACAGGGCCCGGTTGGGCAGTCGGGTCACCGGGTCGTGCATCTGGAGGTGGCGCAGCCGCGCCTGGAGTTCGCGCCGGTCGCTGATGTCCGCGATCGACAGCAGGACGCGCCGGCTGTCGGGGACGGGAGCGACCGTGACCTCGGCCCACAGTGAGCGGCCGTCGGCGTGCTTGAGGCGGCGGGTGCAGCGGAAGCGGGAGCGGCGGCCGCGCAGCACCTCGCGGTACGCGTGCCAGGTGCGCCCGTCGGACGCGAGGTCGACGAGATCGGCGGCGGCCTGCTCCCGGAGCGCCTCCGGCGCGGTGCCGAGGAGGACGCCGAAGGAGTCGTTGGCCGCGATGACGACGCCGTCCTGGTCGACGACGGCCATGGCGAGCTGCGCGACCCGGAAGGCGGCGCGGTAGTCCCGGAGTTCGGCGGAGAGGCGCTCGACGTGAGGCTCGGTACGGCGCTCGGCCTGGTGCTCGACGCGTGGCTCCCCGCGGTGCTCCGCGCGGTGGTCCACGCGTGGCTCCGCGCGGTGCTCGGTGCCTTGAGCCGCGTGGGCCTCGGGGTGACGCTCCGTGAGCGCGCGGGTCGCCGCGTGCGTCTCCGGCGGCTCTGGGTGCACCGGTCCTTCGGGGATTCCGTTCACCGCTCGCTCCCGTAGTGCAGTCGGGCCGGTCACATGTGGTCGGGACGGTCGGCCGAGGAAGAGTGTGCCGATCATAGAGCCCGTGCGGGGGAGCCTTCCAGCTCCGAGGCGCCTGCGGGGGGCGTCCGCCGCTGTGAGGCTGCCCACCGGCGCACCCCGCCCGATCGTTTCTGCGCGGGTCTGACACGGGTCGGCGACGACGTGACCGAATGTGACTTTCCGTGAGCCGAAGCGCGCTCGTGTCGCGTCGACCCCATGGCGCGCCCTCACCCGACCGGGGCAGCGGAAACATGCGAAACGCCGCGAATCGTCACAAGGTGGTTGAGGAGTCCCGCATTGCCGAACCGGAGGTCCACGTGAGGGGTCAGCAGCCACCCGGGGGAGTGGAACGCTCGCGGCTGCGTGCCGGTGCGGCGGCCCTCACCTCGTTCGCCGCCCTGGCCGCCACCGGGCTCGTTGCCGGCCCCGCCGTCGGCGCCCCCTCGGCGAGTCCCTGCGCCCTGCCCCGCACCGCCGCCCATCACTCGCTCGGCCTCGACACCTGGAACAGGTCGTATCCCCGCCCCGACCGCACCCTCGACGCGGTCATGATCTTCCTGTCCTTCCCGGACGCCGAGCCGCTCACCGATCCGGGCGAACTCGCCGCCGACCACTTCCCCGCCACCAGCGAGTTCTTCACCCGCGCCTCCTACGGGCGCTTCGCCCTGCGCCCGCACCTCCAGCGCGCCTGGACCCCGATGCCCAAGGAGTCGAGCGCGTACGGCATACGGCGTGACTGGGACGCCGGCCAGCGCAACGCCTACCTCCGCGACGCGATCGGCGCCGCCGACGCGAGCGTCGACTTCTCCCGGTACGACATCGTCTACCTGGTCGCCGACCCGGACGCGCCCGGCGTGGACTCCGACGCGACCAAGGTCGTCAACCTCGAACGCCCGATGGAGGTCGACGGCACCGAGATCAAGCGGGTCGTCACCGTCTTCGAGCGGCACCCGCCGGACCGCAACGTCCTCGCCCACGAGACCGGGCACGTCTTCGACCTGCCCGACCTCTACCACCGTCCGGCGGACGGCAAGGGTGACTGGGACACCCATGTGGGTGACTGGGACGTCATGGGCAGCCAGTTCGGGCTCTCCCCGGACCTCTTCGGCTGGCACAAGTGGAAGCTCGGCTGGCTCTCCCGCGACCAGGTGACCTGCGTCCAGGGCACGGGCCCCCGGATGGTGAGCCTGGAGCCGACCGACACCCAGCCGGCGGTCGGCGCCAGCCTCGGCACCCGGCTCGCCGTCGTCCGTACGGGCCCCGACAGCGCTCTCGCGGTCGAGGCCCGGAGCAGCGCCGGGAACAACGCCGAGACCTGCACCGAGGGCGTCCTCGTCTACCGGATCCGGGGCGGTGCGGCCTCCGGCGACGGACCGGTCGAGGTCGTCGACGCCCACCCGCGCACCGAGGCCTGCTGGGACCGCTCCGTCTACCCGCCGCTCGCGGACGCCCCCCTGGAGGAGGGCGAGACGCTCACCGTGCCGGGGACGGGGGTCCGGGTCGAGGTCACGGAACGCACCGCGACGGGTGCCTGGACGGTCAGGATCACCCCGCCCGCCGTCGAGTGAGCGGACGCGTCCGGGGCCTGCGCCCGAACACGAAGAAGCCCCCCGCTTCCGCGAGGGGCTTCTTCTGTCTGTGCGCCGCCAGGGACTCGAACCCCGGACCCGCTGATTAAGAGTCAGCTGCTCTAACCAACTGAGCTAGCGGCGCCTGCTGACGTCGTAGACATTAGCACCCGGATCGGCGGGAGGAAAAATCGATACCCGCACGTCGGCGGCGGAAGCGGCCCGGACGGCCCGCACGCAGGCCCAGAGCACGACCTCGGGCCCCGGCAGCCAGGGGCTCCGGGTGTCGGGCGCCACCAGCCAGCGGGGCCCCGAGGTGCCGGACGGCACGAGCGGCGGCACGGTCACCGCGTCCCCGACCCCGTGACAGAGCGGCCGGGGGACCGCCTCCCCCCACTCCTCCCAGTCCAGGAGGGCCGGCAGCCGCTGGGCCGTACCGGGCGCGGCGAACAGCATCATCCGGCCCCGGTGCACGGCGACGGGACCCGAACCCGGGCCCTCCTCCCATAGCCGGCCCAGCATCCGGCGACCGAAGACCGGGTCCACGTTGACGACGTCGAAGACGGTCCCGCAGGGCAGCGCCGCCGGGGAGTCCGGGCGGGCCTCCCAGCGGGTGAGCGCGGCCTCGCGGCCCCCGGTGGCCGAGGCGAGCCAGGCGGCCCCGTCGGCGGTCACCCGAGCGGTCTGGTGCCGCCCTTCGTCGCCCTCCCGGAGGAACCGGAAGATGTCGTGCGGGGTTTCTTCGCGCAGCCACGTCGTCATGGCTCCAGATCTACCGGCCGTAACGCCTCGGTCGCCGAGAGTTCACGGAATTCCGGACAGATGGGGAGGGTGAGGAGTATCGTGCACCCCCGGCATATGCCAGGGGTGCTTTTCGGCCACGGCCAGGCACTCCTGCGCCCGTTCGGTCCACCGTGCCCGCCCCGCCCGGTCCGCGCCCGTTCGGTCCACCGTGCCCGCCCCGCCCGGTCCGCGCCCGTTCGGTCCTCCGCGCCCGCTCAGTCCTCCGCGGGTCGGCCGTTCGTCCGGATGAGGTCGCGGCCGAACTCGATCATCTTCCGGGCGTAGTCCTCGGTCCACTGCGCCCGCTCGGCGACGTCCGCCGGCGTCAGCCGGTCGAACCGGCGCGGATCCGCCAGCTGCGCCGCCGCGATCGCCTGGAACTCCGTCGCGCGGTCGGTCGCCGCGCGGAACGCCAGGGTCAGCTCCGTCGCGCGGGACAGCAGCTCCCGCGGATCCTCCATCGACTCCAGGTCGAAGAAGTGCTCCGGGTCGGCGGTCGCCTCGGCAGGCTCGAAGACCAACGGTGCCGGCCTGAGCCGCCGCTGTCCGCTCCGCTCCGCGGGTTCCGCCATCGTCGTTCTCCTCTTCACGCTTCACGCACCGGTGCTTCGCGCACCGGCCCTTCGCACACGGGCGGCCCGGAACCCCGGGCCGTCTTCCATTCTCCCGCGCCCCGCAAGAGGGCGTCAGGGGCGAGGTCCGGTCAGCCGTCGAGACCGCGCAGGAGCAGTCGCAGGCCGCCGAAGAACTCCTGGTCGGGGCCGACCTCGCCGGCCGTCCGCGCGGTCTGCGTCAGATGCGGGAAGCGGTCCTCGGGCAGCGCGGCGATGGCCGACGTGCCCGCCCCGGCCAGCGGCCCGAGGTGTTCGAGCTGGATCGCCCCGGTGATGTACCCGTGGAGCGCGCGCAGGGCGACGACCCGTCGTGCGCCGTCGATGCCCGCCTCGGTCAGGATGCCGAGCACGGTCTCCGACCAGAGCAGGCCGCCGGGTGCGCGGTGCCGGTGGGTGAGGGTCAGCCGGACGGCTTCGGGGTGGCGGGCGACGGCGTCGCGCAGCCGCCCGACCATGGTCTCGACCCGGTCCCGCCAGGGGGCGTCCGCGGCGGGCGGTGCGGTGTCCATGTCGCCCAGGACGCGGTCGGCCACGAGCCCCTCCAGCTCCTCGCGGTCGGCGACGTAGCGGTAGAGCCCCATGGGGCTCATGTCGAGTTCCTTGGCGACGGTGCGCATGGAGAGGGCGGCGAGCCCGTCGCGGTCGATGACGGCGAGGGCGGCGGCGGCCAGCCGGTCCGGGGTGAGGGAGCGAGGTCGTGGCATGACGGTTGACAGCGTACGCCCTACGCCTACGCTGTTAGGAGTACGCCGTACGCCTACGAGGATGGTGTCCCATGCGCATGTCCCCGACCCCACCCCTGCCCCGGACCCGGCCGGCCCCCGGCGACTCCGTGCCGACCCGCACCCTCACCCCGGTCCTCGGGCCCGCGCTGACCCTTCCGGACCCCGGACGGACCACCCACGTCCAGTTCCGCCGCTTCGCGGGCTGCCCCGTCTGCAACCTCCACCTGCGGTCGGTGGCCCGGCGCCACGAGGAGATCGAGCGGGCCGGGATCCGGGAGGTCGTGTTCTTCCACTCGCCCGCCGAGGAGCTCCGCGAGCACGTGGCCCACCTGCCGTTCGCCGTCGTCGCCGACCCCGACAAGGTGCTGTACGCCGAGTTCGGGGTGGAGTCCCACCGCCGGGCCCTGCTCGACCCGCGCGGCTGGCCCGCGATCGTCGGGGGCGTGCTCCGTGACGCCTGGCAGCTGCTCCGGGGCAGGGGCACGCTGCCGGCCGGCGCGCAGCCGGCCGGGCGTCTGGGTCTCCCCGCCGATTTCCTGATCACGCCCGACGGCCGGGTCGCCGCCGCGAAGTACGGCGAGCACGTCTACGACCAGTGGTCGGTCGACGAACTCCTCACCCTGGCCGCGGAACCAGGGCCTGTCTGACAGACAGGCCCTCGGGGGCGGGGAAGCTCAGGGCGTCCAGCTGACCTTGTGTTCCTCCAGGTGGGAGAGGACCGCGTGGTTCGCCTCCCAGCCGTCCGGGAAGGACACGGCGACGCCCAGCTGGACCGGCTCGGTCGACGGGTGGGCGTCGAGCAGGTCCGTCACGCCCGCCCGGCAGACCACGACGCACGCGTGCCGGTGCCGGGAGGCGAGCACGCACAGCCGGCCGGTCTCCAGATGGAAGGCCGTCGCGTCGGGGCGGCCGGACAGCGGGTGGAGGACGACGGTCACGTCGTACTCGCGTCCCTGGAGCCGGTTCGCGGTGTCCACCGTCACGCCCGTGACGCCCAGTTCGGCGAGGGCCGCCCGGATCGCCGCCGCCTGGTCGCGGTGGGCGGTGCCGACCGCGACCCGGTCGGGCGTCAGGGGTACGGGGGTCTCCGAGCGCTCCGAGACCGCCGCACCGCCCCGGTCGAGGAGCCGGCGCACCACCAGGGCGACCGCGCCGACCGCCTCCGGGTCGGTACGCGGGGTGTGCCGGGCGGGCAGTTCGAGCAGGCCCCAGCCCGACTCCGCCGCCTCGTCGAGGACCCGGTCGGGACCCGAACCGTCCGAGGCCACCCCGAAGGAGAGCTTCCGGTCCCCGTGCCCGGTGCCGCTGCGGAACGGCGTGAACGGGTAGAAGGCGTCCGAGACCAGCGGCGCCGCCGAGGCGGGCAGCCGCCAGGACACCGGCAGCCGGTGCTGCGGCAGCTCCGCGTTGTGCGCGAGCAGGGTGGAGACCGCGCTCGCCGAGGGGTCGTACGAGAGTCCCGCCCACTGCTCGGCGCCCACCACCGAGAACGGGTCCAGCTGCCCGGGGTCGCCCACGAACAGCGCCCGCTCGAAGAGCCCCGCCACGGCGAGCAGCGCGTCCGAGCGCATCTGGTACGCCTCGTCGACGATCGCGTGCGCCCACGGCTCGACGTTCTTCACGTGCGCCCACTTGGCGGCGGTGGAGAGGACGACCGGAAGACCGGCCAGCTCACCGGCCTTCGCCGACTTCCGTACGTTCTCCAGGTCGTTCAGCGCCTTGTCGTACGGGTCGCTGTCGTTCGAGTGCAGCCGGCCGACCTCCAGGTCCGGCTCCTTCTCGGCCAGCCGCAGGACCAGGTCGTCCACCTGCGCGTTCGTCTGGGCCACCACCATCAAGGGGCGCCCGGCCGCGGCCAGTTCGAGCGCGGCCCGCACCACGAGCGTCGACTTCCCGGCACCGGGCGGGGAGTCCACGACGACACCGCGCGAGGTGCCGTGGAGGGTGTCCGCCAGGATGTCGGCCGTCGCCCTGCCGGCTTCCGCCGAGGGATCGAAGGGCGACGAACCGTCCAAGGGCGGTGTCGACAGGTCGAACACGGTCACAGCACGTCCTCCGCGGTCACGGCGTCGGGCAGTTCCACGACGTCCGCCCGGGGCGGACCGCCGTGCGTCCAGGGCGTCTCCTCCGCCTCCGGCAGCTGCGGCCCGACCCGCTGGTCGTGCTCGAACAGCGTCCAGGCGATCCGCTCGCCCTTCTCCGGCACCGAACCCTCCGCGGGCTCCTTCGAACGACCCATCTTGTCGAGGAGCCGAAGCAGCAGCGCCCCGTCCTCCTCGTACCGCACGAACTCCGCCGACTGCGGCTTCCCGCCGAGCGAGCGGTACACCTTCACCTTCTCGCCCAGATGCGGCCGGTCCTCGGTGCGGACCGTGAGCAGCGGGCGCGGCGCGGGCCGCGTGGACTCCGTCCACGCCATCGTCACCTCGACCACCTCGCCCGTGAACGCCTCGCCCGACAGCCGCCGTCCGGCCAGGACCAGCGGATCGTCGAGGGCCTCCTGCGCCTCCAGCTGGCCCTGCGCCTGCTCGCGCGCGGCGAGCTTCCGGGCGGCCGTCACCGCGTCGTCCCGGCGCGGCTGCGGCGGCTCACCCGCGGTGACCCGGTCCCGGTGCGCGGTGAACGACCAGCGGTCGCGGGTCCAGCGGTCCTCGACCCTGGCGCCCTCGGGCAGCTCGCGCAGCAGGCCGATCGCCCGCCACACCGCGTCCCAGGTCGGCTTCATCTGCGAGACGACCAGCCGGCGCAGCTCCCGCTCGGACCGGTGCAGTTCGCCGAGTCCGCGCTCGGCCGCCTCGCCGTCCTCGGCGGCGCCGACGGCCTGCCGGGCCCGGTCGTACCGCTCGATCGCCGGCGCGAGGAGCCGGTTGTCGAAGGCGGGATCGGTGGCGGGACCGGCGGGCGGACACAGCAACTGCCCCTCGGAGTCCCGTCCGGCCTCGGCCCGCAGCGCCGCCTCGGCGCCCGGCTCACCGTCGCAGGGGTCGATCCACGCGAGCAGCGCGCCCAGGTGCTGGTCCTCCAGGGAGGACTGGCCGGTCGCCCAGTGCCGGTTGAGGAGATCGGTCGCCGACAGAAGCAGCGAGGATCCGGGCACCCGGGCCCGGTCGCCGAGGTGCGTGAGCCAGCGCCCGAGCAGCGGAACGCGCGGCGGCGCGGGGAACGGCGTCTCCGGGTCCTGCTCGGCGGTGCGCCGGAACCGCGTCGACCGCCCGAGCAGCCGTACGTACTCGATGCCCGCCCGGCTCGGCACGATCAGCTGTGGCGCGTCCGCGCACAGCTCGACCTCGACCTTCACCTTCTTGCCGGTCTCGGGGTCGACCTCGCTCTTCTCCGCCGCCTCGACGACGTCGGTGAAGGAGTCGATGTACGGCAGGACCTCCTCGGCGAGATCCGCGAGGAACGCGAACCGCAGGTCACGGTCCCGGGGCTGGGCCACCACCAGGAGCCGAGGCTCCTCCGGGTCGGTGCCGACGAGGGCGCCCAGCGGGGCGCCCGCCTCGCCGGCCGTGGTCAGCGGCACGAGGACGAGCGGCCGCTCGGAGACCCGCCGGTGCCGGACGGTGGCGAGGGGCTGCGCCCGGCCGGACTCGACGGCCTCCATCCGGGCGAGGGTGGAGATCAGCGACATACGAGGCCCTCCCGGGGCGCGGCGCAGGAAACGGGCGTCAGCAGGGGCATTCGACGTGCTCCCGCGGAGTACGGGCGGGCGCCGACTCCAGAGCTTCCTGGCGCAGCGCCCGCGCCCTGCGCAGCGCCGCCACCGCAGGGTCCTCCGGGTCGCCCGCCTCGCCGCGCGAGGCCGCGAGCACCGCGCCGACCGTCGTCAGGCCGCCCAGCTCACCCCGTACCGAACGGCCCAGGGTCTCCACCGCGTCGGCCTCCCGGGCCCGCGACCGGCAGTGGAAGGCGAGCTCGCAGGCGGCCAGGCACTCCGGCGCGTACTGATGGGGCACGCACTCCACGGCGGCCGTCAGTTCCTCCGGCGAGCGCTCCGCCACGTCGAAGCTGACGCCCTCGGGCAGGGCCGCCGCGATCTCGTCGATCCGGGTCAGCCGGTCGAGCTGGCGCCGGGTGACCGACCGCTGCTTGCGCACGTCGACGACCGAGGCCGTCGGCACGTTGGAGAAGTCCTTCGGGCAGACGAGGAGCACCGAATGGGCGACCCGGGCGCCCTCGGTCACCGCCGCCACCCGTTCGAGCGCGAGCACGTACACGGCGGACTGGCGGGCCGCCGCTCCCACCTTCGACGCGTCGGCCGCGCCGTCGATCATCGGGAAGGACTTGATCTCCACGACCGTCCATCCGCCGTCGGGACGGACCACCACCGCGTCGGGCTCCAGGTACACCGGGGAACCGGCCACCTCCAGGGCGAGCAGCGGGTGGTCGAGCAGGGTCCACACCCCGGCCCCGGTCGCCTCCCGCAGGGCGAGCGCCGTGCGTGCCACCCGCCCCTCGGGTCCGGCGGCCGCCAGCTCGGGCACGGACACCGTGCCCGGCTCGTCGACGCCGATCAGGCGCAGCAGCTCACGGCCACCGTCCGCCTTCACCTTCGCCTCGAAGGAGTTGCCCCGGACGATCGCGAACTGCGACTGCCCGAACGGGGCCGGTGAGCCGAGCTTCGCGGCCAGCGCGGACTTGTCGACCCCGGCGCCGTCGAGCAGGGCCCGGCGGCGGCAACCGGGATTGGCGGCCAGCGCGGCGAGGGCCCGCGCGTCCAGCGGACGCGGCGGAACGGCCGGCCCGCGCAGCTCAGCGAGAAGCTGCCGACGTGTCGTCTGCGGAGGTCGGGGCAGACCGCTGTCCAGGGATGCGCTCACCCGTGGAAGTCTCGCATCCGCCACTGACAACCGGGGGCGCTTCCGCCGTCCCGCGCACCCGCACGGCGAGTCGCAGCGCGTACGGGGTGAGCAGCAGACCGGCGCCCATCACCGCCGCACCGGCGACCGCGTCGAGCAGATAGTGATTGGCGGTACCCATCACCACGAGCGTGGTGAGCAGCGGATACGCCACCCCGAGGGCCTTCGCCGCGGGCGTCCGCCCGTACCGCCACAGCATCACCCCGCACCACAGCGCCCAGCCGACGTGGAGGCTGGGCATCGCCGCGTACTGGTTCGTCATGCCGCCGAGCCCGCGCGGCGCGCTGGCCTCGCCGCCCCACCAGCCGTACGCGCTGAACTGCGCCATCGTGTCGGTGAAGCCGTACACCGGGTCGAGCAGCCGGGGCGGGCAGGTGGGCAGCAGCGTGAAGCCGACCAGACCGAGCAGCGTGGACACCATCAGCCAGGTCCGGGCGGCCCGGTAGTGGGCGGGACGGCGGCGGAAGAGCCAGACCAGGACCGCCGGGGTGACGAGATAGTGCAGAGAGGCGTACGCGAAGTCCGCCGGTATCCCGAGCGCGGGCACGTCCGTGAACAGCCGGTTCAGCGGGCGCTCGACGTCGATCCCGAGCAGCTCCTGAAGACGCAGGATCGTCAGACCGTGCCCGACGGCCGAGGCCTCGTCGCCGCGCACGAGCAGCCGCCCGCAGGAGTAGGCCGCGTACACGAGACCGATCAGCGACAACTCGGCCCACCAGCGTGGCTTGCGCATCGAAAAGGTCCCCCCAGCCGGTGATCGTCCCGGGGAGGGGACGCCGGAAGCCGCCCGTGGGTTGCCCGGACGTCACCCCGAATCCACGTGGGCGATGATGGAGAGAGGCACGTCCGCACCGTGAACCCCTGGAGATCCTTCCCATGGCACCGCGCATCCTGCTCGCCCGGCACGGCCAGACCGAGTGGTCACTTCTCGGCCGGCACACCGGCAGGACCGACATCCCCCTCCTCGACGAGGGGCGGCGCGGCGCGAAGCTCCTCGGTGAGCGCCTGCACCGCGGCCCCTGGCAGGGACTGCCCGGCATGGAGGTGCGCACCAGCCCGCTGGTCCGCGCGAGCGAGACCTGCGAGCTCGCCGGTTTCGGCGAGCGGGCCGAGCCGTGGGACGCGCTGATGGAGTGGGACTACGGGGCGTACGAGGGGCTGACCCCGCCGCAGATCCAGGACATCCAGCCCGGCTGGTTCATCTGGCGCGACGGAGTCCGCGACGGGGAGACCATGGCGCAGCTCTCGGACCGCGCCGACGAGGTCGTGAACTGGGCCCGCTCCGCCGACCGTGACGTCCTGGTCTTCGCCCACGGGCACATCCTGCGCTCGATCGGCGCCCGCTGGCTCGGCGAGGACGTCTCCTTCGCCTCCCGCATCCGCCTCGACCCGACGAGCCTCTCGGTCCTCGGCTGGGCGTACGGCGCCCCGGCCGTCGAGCGCTGGAACGACACCGGGCACCTGGAGTAGGCAGGGCCCGGTCGGGGCTCAGTACGCGGCGAGGACCCGGCGCGTGTCGACGAGCATCCCGCGGATCCGGGCCGAGGCGATGCCCTCCAGGGACTCCACCACCCGCTTCGCCTCCGCCGTCGCCTCGTCCGGCCGGCCCGCGTGCGCCAGGTTCTTGGCGAGATGGGCGCGGTAGAGCGCCAGGTTCCGGGCGAAGTGCGGGTTCTGCAGGACCGTGGCCCGGTGGGCGTGCCGGGCCGCCCGGCCCCAGTCGCCGAGCGCCGACCAGCACTGGGCCTCCAGGGCCTCCCGCTCGGGCTCCCCGAAGAACGACATCCACTCGGGGTCGTCCTCCGTCGCGCCCCGGTCGAAGAAGCCGTGGGCGCGGCCGAGGGCCTGCTCGCAGGCCGAGCGGTCGCCGAGCCCGGCCCACGCGGCGGCCTCCCGCAGCGAGAGCAGGGAGAGCAGCCGGGCCGAGTCCAGCGGCTGCGCGGCCCGCAGGCCCGCCTGCGCCGCCCGGACCGCCTCGCGGAACCGGCCGGTGTCCCGGGCCAGGAAGGACGTGTTGCAGAAGGCGTGCGCCTCCAGGGCGGCGTTCCCCGACACGCGCGCGGTGGCGAGGGCCTCGGCGTAGTGCGAGCGCGCGTCGTCGTGCCGGCCCGAGTCGTGGGCCAGCCAGCCGACGGAGAGGGAGAGCTCGCCCGCGCCCGCGTGGAGCCGGTCCTCGGTGGAGCGCCGGGTCATGGTTCCGGTGTCGAGCAGCGCGTACGCGGCTCGGAGCGGCTGGGCGGCGACCTTGTAGAGCCCGTCGGCGCCGTGCCGGTCGTCGAGCAGACGGATCTGCCGTACGGCGTCCTCGACGGCCCGTACCTCGGCATCGCCGATCCGGTGGGTGCCTCGGGGGGCGGGGATCGCGACGGCGGGGCCGCCGAGTCCCAGCGAGGCGGCCGCCAGGGTGGCGGAGCCGCTCGTCATGAATGCGCGACGCAGCACGTCGCTCTCCTCATCGTTCCGGGTCGGGATCGCGGCGGGAGGCGGAGCCCCGGCCGCGACCGGCTGCCGCCGGCCGCGCACCGTCTCCCGCGCGGAGAAGCCCAGGTCGGAGAGGCCCAGACCGGGGAACATGTGCAGGAAGACCCGCTCGTACGCGTAGTTGGGGCAGCGGATCTCGCCCGCCTCCACGCGCCCGATGTAGCGGGCGTCGCACGCGACCTGTTCGCCGATCTCCCGCGCCGCCCGGCGGACCGCCGCGGCGAACTCCGCCGGCGAATGCTGTCCGCGGAGCCGGCGGAAGGCGAGATTGGGAACTGCCCGTGACATCGCCATGGCCGAGCCCTCTCCTGTGCTGCCGGGTGGTCCGGCAGCACAGGAACGTACCTGCTGTGACCGGATGCGTACGCAGCGTTTGGCTACAAATCGGATATCTCGCCTGTGATCTGCCATGAACTGCCATCCTTTGCGGCGGCATGCCGCCGTAGCCGTTGACGCGCACGGGCGTTGAACCGTAAGGGAGAGACGGAACGTGTCTCCTCAGGAGCGAGGAGGGGTCTCATGTCAGAGATCGGTTCGCAGTCGGCCACGTGGCACGCGCCCGCCCCGGACGCCTGCGCGTCCCATCCCCAGGCACCGGTTCCGGCCGGGCCCCAGCCCGCCGCCGAACCCTGGGACCTGGTGACCGTGCCGGTCCGGCAGGGCCTGGAGGCCGTCGACATCCTGCGGCGCGGCGCCGCCCCCGCCGTCGGCCCGGTCGTACACGACGGCACCTGCGACACCCTGGGCTTCCTCGTCCCGCCGGGCACCGCCGCCGCCTGGGACATGCCCGGCAGCGCCTGTACGCGGACCTCAGGGCGCGGCCTCCGCCTCCCCGAGCTGCCGGAGCTGCCCGAGCCCGCCGGGGACGCGCCCCGCCCCGCCGGCTGGCTGCTGCCCCCGGGCGACACCGACCCCGTCACCGACCCCGTCGTCCTGCGCGAGGCGCTCGGTGAGGCGGCCCGCCTCATCGAGGCGGCCGACGGCTGCCACTGAGGCCGCGGGCGGTCCGCGGAAGCCCCCGCACCGGCGCCGTCGGGCAGGTCCGTCGCGAATGCCCCGATAATGGGCCCGTGGCCAGGAACAAACAGCGCGACCGGGCGGCGTCCGCCGTCTCCGTCGTCGAGACCGTCGACGGCGGGCTCGCCGAACTCATACCCGACCGGGAGCGTCCGCGCGCCTGGACGCTGCTCATCGACGGCGCCCCGCAGTCCCATGTGGACCTCGACGACCCGGCCCGCCTCACCTTCGAGTACCAGCGGCGCCTCGGTCACATCGTCGACCTCGCCGCCCCGCCGAACCGGCCGCTCCAGGTCGTCCACCTCGGCGGCGGCGCCTTCACCCTCGCCCGGTACGTCGCCGCGACCCGGCCCCGCTCCACGCAGCAGATCGTGGAACTCGACGGGCCCCTCGTGCAGCTCGTACGCCGGGAACTGCCGCTCGACGCCGGGGCCCGCATCCGGGTCCGCTCCACCGACGCCCGCGCCGGGCTCGCCAAGGTCCAGGACGGCTGGGCCGACCTCGTCATCGCCGATGTGTTCAGCGGGGCCCGCACCCCGGCCCATCTGACCAGCACCGAGTTCCTCGCCGAGGTACGGCGGGTGCTGCGGCCCGGCGGCCTCTACGCGGCGAACCTGGCCGACGGCCCGCCGCTGACCCATCTGCGCGGCCAGATCGCCACGGCCGCCTCCGTCTTCCCCGAGCTGGCGCTGACCGCCGACCCGACGGTGCTGCGCGGGCGCCGCTTCGGCAACGCGGTGCTGCTCGCCTCCGAACGGGAGCTGCCGGTGGCCGAGCTGACCCGCCGGGTCGCCACCGACCCGCACCCGGGCCGGGTCGAACACGGGCGGGCGCTGGCCGACTTCGCCGGGGGAGCCGTGCCGGTCACCGACGCGAGCGCCAAGCCCTCACCCGTACCGCCGGCGTCCGTGTTCCGCTGATCGACAAGACGCCCCCTGGCACCGGACGGCCGGGTCAGGTGGCGCGGTCGTCGATCTCCACGCGGGGCGCCGTGTCGTGCCAGACGCAGAAGACGGACAGCTCCCGGCCGTTCGCGGTGAACGTGACCCGGATCCAGCTCGGCTGCTTCCACACCTGCATCTGCCAGCCGGAGGCCGGGGTCGCCGAGACCAGCTCGGCCGAGGTCTCGCCCAGGTCGAAGGTGACCCGGCCGCCGTCCACGGTGTAGCTCTTCACGTTCGAGTCCGTGGGGGGAGTGGTGACGGGGGGAGCCTGTGTCGTCGGATCCGCCTGCCGCGAGGGGGTCGCCGACGGGGTCGACGGGGTCGAACGGCCGCCGCTCGGCGTCGGCTTGCTCGTGACGGACGAGGAGGGCTCGACAGCGGTGGGCCGCCGGGTCGAGGAGGTCAGCGGATCGCTGCCGGCCGTGACCGGTTCGTCGGCGCTGCCGGCCGGGAGGGGCAGCGCGCGCGGGGGGTCGTACACCGTGCCGGACAGCACCGTGTGCACTCCCCACCAGGACAGGGTGACCGCCGCGCCGGTGGCGAGCGACCAGGCCAGGGCGTGAACGAGTCCTCTTCGCATCGGGGCCATACTGCACCACCCCCGGCGGACCCCCGCCGGAGGGTGGTCCTCTCCTGCACCTTCCCCCGAATGGCGTACGGTGCGGCCCATGGCAAGTGTGCTCGTGGTCGAGGACGACCAGTTCGTGCGCTCCGCCCTCATCCGCCAGCTTTCCGAGGCCTCCCACACGGTACGGAGCGTCGGTACGGCTCTGGAGGCGTTGCGCGAGGTCGCCCATTTCCGTTTCGACGTGGTCATCCTGGACCTCGGACTGCCCGACCTGGACGGGTCCGAGGCGCTCAAGATGCTGCGCGGAATCACCGACGTACCGGTGATCATCGCGACCGCCCGGGACGACGAGGCGGAGATCGTACGGCTCCTCCACGCCGGGGCCGACGACTACCTCGTGAAGCCCTTCTCGGTCGACCACCTCTCGGCCCGGATGGCCGCCGTACTGCGCCGGGCGCGGTCCACCGCCGGCGAGGCGCCGCCGTCCCGGGCGATCCAGGTCGGCGGGCTCACCGTCGACCCGCTGCGCCGTCAGGCGGAGCTCGACGGGGCGCCCCTGGACCTGACCCGGCGCGAGTTCGACCTGCTGGCCTTCCTCGCCGGGCGGCCCGGAGTGGTCGTCCCGCGCAAGGAGCTGCTCGCCGAGGTGTGGCAGCAGTCGTACGGGGACGACCAGACCATCGACGTGCATTTGTCATGGCTACGGCGGAAATTGGGTGAAACGGCCGCCCGGCCCCGCTATCTGCACACCCTGCGCGGGGTCGGCGTGAAGCTGGAGCCGCCCCGGGAGCCGCAGCCGTGAGATGGGCGCTCGTCAAGGTGTCGCTCGCCGTCACCGCCATGGTCGTCGTCGCCTTCGCCGTACCCCTCGGGCTGGTCGTCAAGGAGATGGCCCGCGACCGGGCCTTCTCCAACGCCGAACGGAGGGCCGCCGGCCTCGCCCCCGTCCTCGCCATCACCACCGACCGCGACGAGCTCGACAAGGCCGTCGCCACCACCGAGGACGGGTCCGTCGGGCGGCTCGCCGTCCACGTGCCCGCCGCCGAACCCGGCGACATCGCCCTGGAGATCGGCACCCGGCGGGCCGGCGAGGAGGAGCTCGCCGCCACCCGCCGGCTCGGCCGGGCCTCCATCGCCGAGGTCCCGGGCGGCTTCGTGCTGCTCCAGCCCACCGCGCTCAGCAGCGGCAAGGTCGCCGTCGTCGAACTCTTCGTCCCCGAGGGCGAGGTGTCCAACGGCGTCGCCACCGCGTGGCTGGTCCTCGCCGGCGTCGGCATCGCCCTGATCGTCGGCTCCGTCGCCGTCGCCGACCGGCTCGGCATCCGGATGGTCCAGCCCGCGCAGCGGCTCGCGGGCGCCGCCCATGACCTCGGCGAGGGCAGGCTCGGCGCACGCGTCCCCGAGGAGGGCCCGCCCGAACTCAAGTCGGCTGCCGTCGCGTTCAACTCCATGGCCGACCAGGTCGTCCAACTCCTCGCCAACGAACGGGAACTGGCCGCCGACCTCTCCCACCGGCTGCGCACCCCGCTCACCGTGCTCCGCCTCAACGCGGCCTCGCTGGGCTCGGGGCCCGCCGCCGAGCAGACCCGCGCGGCCGTCGAGCAGCTGGAGCGCGAGGTCGACACCATCATCCGTACGGCCCGGGACGCGAAGCCGCAGACCCAGGCCACCGGCCCGGGCGCGGGCTGCGACGCCGCCGAAGTGGTCCGCGAGCGCATGGAGTTCTGGTCGGCGCTCGCCGAGGACGAGGGCCGCCGGGTCCGCGTCGCGGGCGTCGAGCGCCCGGTCCGCATCCCCGTCGCCCGCCCCGAACTCGTCGCCGCGCTCGACGCCCTGCTCGGCAACGTCTTCCGGCACACCCCGGAGGGCACGGCCTTCTCCATCGACGTCCACAACGGCGACGACGCCGTCATCGTCCTCGTCTCCGACGCGGGCCCCGGCATCGCCGACCCCGCCGCCGCGCTCGCCCGCGGCAACAGCGGGGCCAGGGACGGCTCCACGGGCCTCGGCCTGGACATCGTGCGACGGATGGCGGAGGTCACCGGCGGCGACGTCCGCATCGGGCACTCGGTGCTCGGCGGCACGGAGGTCAGGATCTGGATCGGCCTCGACGGACGCCGTACGGGCAGCGCCGGGGGGCGCCGGGGCCACCGTCCGGCCCGCCGCCGACGGGGCGGCACGGGTACTCGCCGGGCCGCCGAAGGCTGAGCCGACCGACACCGGTCCGCCCCGCCGCCGATGAGGCGGCCCGACACCGGTCCGCCCCGCCGCCGACGGGGTAGCACCGACACCCGTCCGCCTCGCCGCCGACGGGGCGGCACGGGTACCCGCCGGGCCGCCGAAGGGCTGAGGCGGCACCCGCCCGGCCCTCAACCTTTCGTGGTTCCGATGCCTTCCTTAAGCGGAGCCTAAGGATCCCCGCCCGCGTCCCCGGACGCCCTTTTGTCCGTCTTCCGGTCGCTAGCGTGCTGCCGCACCCCCTCCCCACCCCCCAGTACGCAGAGGCAGGCACGCGATGGGCACCAGTTCGCACCGGCGCAGGGCGAGCACCAGGACCAAGGTCGTCGGAGCGGTGGTCGCCGCCGCGGTCGTCGGCGGCGCCGCGTTCGCGCTCACGGGAACGGCCCAGGCCGCCGCGGTCGGCGCCGCCTACACCAGGACCAGCTCCTGGACCGGCGGCTACACCGGCCAGTACGTCGTCACCAACGAGACCTCCGCCGCCCAGTCCGACTGGACCCTGGAGTTCGACCTCCCGGCCGGGACGACCATCGGCTCCCTCTGGAACGGCGAGCACACCGTCTCCGGCAGCCACGTCACCGTGAAGCCGGCGAGCTGGAACAAGCAGCTCGCGCCCGGCCAGTCCGTCACCGTCGGCTTCGTCACCTCCGCCGCCGGACAGGCCGGCGACCCCGCCAACTGCCTGATCAACAAGGCGACCTGCTCCGCCGGAGGCACCGCGCCCACCCCCAGCGGCCGCCCCACCGACCAGCCCACCGCCACCGCCTCCCCCTCGGCGACCGCCACCACGAGCCCGAAGCCGACCGCCACGGCCACCACGAGCCCCAAGCCGACGGCCACCGCCACCACCACGGCGCCCCCGACCCCCACCGCCACCCCCACCCCGACGCCCACGGCGACCGCGACCGGCGCTCCCGTCACCGCCGCAAAGTACGCCCCGTACGTCGACACCTCGCTCTACCCGACGTACGACCTGCTCGCGACCGCCGACGCCACCGGTGTGAAGGAGTTCAACCTCGCCTTCATCACCTCCGGCGGCTCCTGCGCCCCGCTGTGGGGCGGGGTCACCGACCTGGCGAGCGACAAGGTCGCCGCCCAGATAGGCGCCCTGCGCGCCAAGGGGGGTGACGTCCGGGTCTCCTTCGGCGGCGCCGCCGGTCACGAGCTGGCCCTGAACTGCTCCTCGTCCTCGGCGCTGGCCGCCGCGTACGGCAAGGTCATCGACCAGTACAAGCTGACCAAGGTCGACTTCGACGTCGAGGGCGCGGCCCTGCCGGACACCGCCGCCAACACCCGCCGCTCGCAGGCGATCGCCCAGCTGCAGAAGTCCCACCCCGGCCTGAACGTCTCCTTCACCCTGCCGGTCATGCCCGAGGGCCTGACCCAGCCGGGCGTCGACCTGCTCGCCGACGCCAAGCGGAACGGGGTCCGCATCGACGCCGTCAACATCATGGCGATGGACTACGGGCCGGCGTACAGCGCCGACATGGGCACGTACGCGATCCAGGCCGCGACCGCGACCCAGGCGCAGATCAAGGGTGTCCTCGGGCTCTCCGACGCCGCCGCCTGGAAGGCCGTCGCCGTCACCCCGATGATCGGCGTCAACGACGTCGCGAGCGAGATCTTCAAGGTCGACGACGCCACCCAGCTCGTCGACTTCGCGAAGTCGAAGGGCATCGGCTGGCTCTCGATGTGGTCCTCGACCCGGGACAAGCAGTGCGCGGCCGGCGCGGTGAACTATGCGGACGCCACCTGCTCCTCGATCCTCCAGCAGCCGCTGGCCTTCACGAAGGCCTTCGCCGCCTACAAGTAGCGACCCCCGGACCCCCGAGTCCCCCCACACCGCGCGCCCCGGCCGGAGCCACCCCACCTCCCGGCCGGGGCGCGCACCCCTGTGCGCGTCGGCCGTCAGGCCCGGGAGACCCGCCACTCCTCCGCGTGGTCGTCGAAGACCGCCCGCGGACGGTGGCCGGTCATCCATGCGAGACCCCCTCGTCGCGGCACACCCGACCCCGCCCGCATCGAACGTCTTCGACGATCCCCGGACCTTGACCGTGTTCTGACGGCACCTCAATAGTGGGAGCGCTCCCATTCAATCTTCGACGGGATATCCATGCGCAGCACACGCCATCTGCTCGCGGGGCTCGCCCTCACCGCGGGCCTCCTCGCGGGGGCGGCACCCGCCACGGCCGCCCCCACCCCCGCTGCCACCACAGCGGCCTCCTACACCTGGAAGAACGTCCGCGTCGACGGCGGCGGCTTCGTCCCCGGCATCGTCTTCAACCGGACCGAGAAGAACCTCGTCTACGCCCGCACCGACATCGGCGGCGCCTACCGCTGGAACCAGGCCGCCTCCTCCTGGACCCCGCTCCTCGACGCCGTCGACTGGGACCACTGGGGCCACACCGGAGTCGTCGGTCTCGCCTCCGACAGCGTCGACCCCGACAAGGTGTACGCGGCGGTCGGCACGTACACGAACGACTGGGACCCCGGCAACGGCGCCGTCCTCCGTTCCGCCGACCGGGGCGCCACCTGGCAGCGCACCGACCTCCCCTTCAAGCTCGGCGGCAACATGCCCGGCCGAGGCATGGGCGAGCGCCTTGCCGTCGACCCGCACAAGAACAGCGTCCTCTACCTCGGCACCCCCAGCGGCAACGGCCTCTGGCGCTCCACCGACTCCGGCGTCACCTGGTCGAAGGTCACCTCTTTCACCAACCCCGGCAACCACCAGCAGGACCCGACCGACACCAGCGGCTACAACTCCGACGAGCAGGGCATCGTCTGGGTCACCTTCGACGAGTCCACCGGCACCGCCGGCAGCGCCACGAGCACCCTCTACGTCGGTGTCGGCGACAAGCAGAACGCCGTCTACCGCTCCACCGACGCCGGCGCCACCTGGACCCGGCTCCCCGGCCAGCCCACCGGCCACCTCGCCCACAAGGGCGTCCTCGACGCGGAGAACGGCTACCTCTACCTCGCGTACAGCGACACGGCGGGCCCGTACGACGGCGCCAAGGGCCAGGTCTGGCGGTACGCCACCGCCACCGGCACCTGGACGAACATCAGCCCCGTGGCCGAGGCCGACACGTACTACGGCTTCAGCGGACTCACCGTCGACCGGCAGAACCCCGGCACGGTCATGGTCTCCGGCTACAGCTCCTGGTTCCCCGACACCCAGATCTTCCGCTCCACCGACAGCGGCGGCAGCTGGACCAGGGCCTGGGACTACACCTCGTACCCGAACCGGGCCAACCGCTACACGATGGACGTCTCCTCCGTGCCCTGGCTGACCTGGGGCGCCAACCCGGCCCCGCCCGAGCAGACCCCGAAGCTCGGCTGGATGACCGAGGCCCTGGAGATCGACCCCTTCGACTCGAACCGCATGATGTACGGCACCGGCGCCACCGTGTACGGCACCCAGGACCTCGGCAAGTGGGACGCCGGCACGAACTTCACCATCCGGCCCATGGTCCAGGGCCTTGAGGAGACAGCCGTCCTCGACCTGGCCTCGCCGCCCTCCGGGGCCCCGCTGATCAGCGCCCTCGGCGACATCGGCGGCTTCCGGCACACGGACCTCACGAAGGTCCCGTCGATGATGTTCACCGGCCCCAACTTCACCTCCACCACCAGCGTCGACTTCGCCGAGACCAAGCCCGACACCGTCGTGCGCGCCGGGAACCTCGACGGCGGCCCGCGCGTCGCGTTCTCCACCGACAACGGCACCAACTGGCGCGCCGGCCAGGAGCCTTCGGGCGTCACCGGCGGCGGCACGGTCGCCGCATCGGCCGACGGCGGCCGCTTCGTCTGGAGCCCGGACGGTACGGGCGTCCACACCGGCACCGGCAGCGCCTGGACGGCCTCCACCGGCGTCCCGGCCGGCGCGACCGTCGAGTCCGACCGCGTCGACCCGCTCACCTTCTACGCCTTCAAGTCCGGCACCTTCTACGCCAGTACGGACGGCGGAGCGAGCTTCTCCGCCCGCGCCACGGGCCTTCCCGCCAAGGGCAACGTCCGCTTCAAGGCCGTCCCCGGCAAGAAGGGCGACCTCTGGCTCTCCGGCGGCGCCCCCGACGCCACCTACGGCCTCTGGCACTCCACCGACGGCGGCGTCACCTTCACCCGGGTCGCCGGGGTCGAGCAGGCCGACACCATCGGCTTCGGCAAGGCCGCCCCGGGAGCCACGTACCCCGCCCTCTACACGAGCGCGAAGATCGGCGGCGTACGCGGCATCTTCCGCTCCACCGACGCGGGCGCGAGCTGGGTCCGCGTCAACGACGACGCCCACCAGTGGGGCTGGACCGGCGGCGCGATCACCGGCGACCCCCGCGTCTACGGCCGGGTGTACGTCTCCACCAACGGCCGCGGCATCATCTACGGCGACACGAGCGAGACCGGCGGCGGTGACGGCGGCGGCACCACCGAGCCGCCCGCGCCCACCGGCGCCTGCAAGGTCGCGTACAAGGTGACCAGCCAGTGGCAGGGCGGCTTCCAGGCCGACGTCACCCTCACCAACACCTCCACCACCGCCTGGACCGGCTGGAAGCTCGGCTGGGACTACCCGGCGGGCCAGCGCGTCGGCCAGATGTGGAACGCGACCCCCGTCCGGACCGGCACCGCTGTCACCGCCCAGAACGTCGGCTGGAACGGCGCCGTCGCCGCCGGGGCTTCCGCCGCCTTCGGCTTCACCGGCACCTGGACCGGCACCAACCCCGTACCGGCCGCCTTCACCCTCGGAGGTGCGACGTGCTCCGTCGCCTGATCACCGGCGCCGCCCTGCTCGCCGCGGTCCTCACGGCCACCGCCACCCCCGCTTCGGCCGCCGACACCCCGCTGCGGGACCTAGCCACTGCCCGCGGCGTCTACGTCGGCACCGCCGTCACCGCGGGGAAGCTCGCCGGCGGGTACGCGGACGTCGCCGGGGCACAGTTCGGCTCACTCACCCCCGGCAACGAGATGAAGTGGGACTCCGTGGAGCCCGCCCGGGGCACGTACGACTGGACCGGCGCGGACCGCGTCGTCGCCTTCGCCGAGGCCCACGGCCAGCGGGTGCGCGGTCACACCCTCGTCTGGCACAGCCAGCTTCCCGGCTGGCTCACGGGCGGCAGCTGGTCCGCCGCCCAGCTCCGCACCCTCATGACCGACCACGTCACCGCCGAGGCCGGCCGCTACAAGGGCCGGATCGACCACTGGGACGTCGTCAACGAGCCCCTGAACGAGGACGGCACCCTGCGTCAGTCCCTCTGGGGCGCGGCCCTGGGTGAGTCGTACATCGCGGACGCCTTCCGCGCGGCCCGCGCCGCCGACCCGGCCGCGAAGCTCTACCTCAACGACTACTCGACCGACGCCGTCGGCGCGAAGAGCGACGGCATGTACGCCCTGGTGAAGCGGCTCCTCGCACAGGGCGTGCCGGTCGACGGGGTCGGCTTCCAGGCCCATCTCGTCCTCGGCCAGGTCCCCGCCTCCCTGGAGGCCAACCTGCGCCGCTTCGTCGAACTCGGCGTGGACGTGGCGATCACCGAGCTGGACATCCGGATGACCCTGCCCGCGACGGACGCGAAGCTCGCCCGGCAGAAGGCGGACTACACCTCCGTCCTGCGCGCCTGCCTCGCCGTCACCCGCTGCGCGGGCGTCACCGTCTGGGGCTTCACCGACTCGGACTCCTGGATCCCGGACTTCTTCCCGGGCCAGGGCGCGGCGACGCCGTACGACGAGAACCTCGCACCCAAGCCCGCGTACGCCGGGATCGCCGAGACACTCGCCCCGGTGGCCCCACCCGCCCCGGGTGTGTGCTCCGTCACATATGCCGTCACCAGTCAGTGGACGGGCGGTTTCACGGCCCAGGTCACCCTCCGGAACACGGGTACGGCCCCGCTGGACGGCTGGACGGTCCGCTGGACGCAGCCCGCCGGCCAGCGGGTCACCCAGGCGTGGAACGCGACGGTGACCCAGACCGGGGCGGAGGTGACGGCCACCCACCTCCCGTACAACGCGACGGTCGCGCCGGGCGGCTCGGTCGCCTTCGGCTTCAACGGCTCCTGGTCGGGCACCAACCCGCCCCCGGCCACCCCCGCCTGCACGCCGGGAACGTAGGAAAAGACTCAGGCCCCGGTTCTTTCGAACCGGGGCCTGAGCCATCAGGGTGAGTAACGGGACTTGAACCCGCGACATCCTGGACCACAACCAGGTGCTCTGCCAGCTGAGCTATACCCACCATGTCCGGCGGTGTTCCCGAAGGTTTCCCCGACCGGCCGAGAAGAAGTCTACAGGGTTCTGGAGGGTGCTCGCGCCCGCATTGATTCGGGGGCGCGAGCGGCCCTACGCGGAGGGGGTCATTCGGACGGTACGACGTGCCGGGCCGCGATCCGCTTCGCGGTCTCGGAGTCCGGGCCGGGCTGCGGGACGAAGACCACCTCGCGGTAGTAGCGCAGCTCCGCGATGGACTCGCGGATGTCGGCGAGCGCCCGGTGGTTGCCGTTCTTCTCCGGACTGTTGAAGTACGCCCTCGGGTACCAGCGGCGGGCCAGCTCCTTGACCGAGGAGACATCGACGATCCGGTAGTGCAGGTGGCTCTCCAGGGCGGGCATGTCCCGGGCGAGGAAGCCGCGGTCCGTGGAGACCGAGTTCCCGCACAGGGGTGCCTTGCCGGGTTCCTTGACGTGCTCGCGGATGTACGCGAGGACCTGGGCCTCCGCGTCGGCGAGCGTGGTGCCTTCGGCGAGCGCGTCGAGGAGCCCCGAGGCCGTGTGCATCTGGCGCACGATCTCGGGCATGGTCTCCAGGGCCGCGTCCGGCGGGCGGATCACGATGTCCACCCCGTCGCCGAGCACGTTCAGTTCCGAGTCGGTGACCAGTGCGGCCACCTCGATGAGTGCGTCGTCCGTCAGCGAGAGCCCGGTCATCTCGCAGTCGATCCACACCATGCGATCGTTCATGCGTCCACCTTAGGGGCTCTTACCTCTGCCTGAGCGGGCCGGAGCGGGCCGGAGCGGGCCGGAGCGGGCCGGAGCGGGCCGGAGCCCGGGCCCGACGAGGCCCGAGCGGGCCGGAGCCCCGGGCCGGGGAGGCCCGATCCGTCCCCGGGCACGCCGACGGGCGCCCGGGGGAGGTGTCCCCGGACGCCGGTCGGTCCTGCGATGCGCCGCTTGTGGCCGCGCGGGTCTTCGGTTACGGCGCGCTGCGCTGGCCCGGGAGCGCCGGACGCCCGGGGGCGTAGGCGTCGGACTGCGGCTTCCCCGGGTCCAGCGGGGAACCCGGGCGCCGGATGCCGGCCGCGACCTGGGCGGGCACGACCGGGTCGAGCACCGCCGTGACGGCATCGCCCTGCGGCCGCCGGGCGCGGTACGCCGCCCGGTAGGCGGCCGGCGAGGAGCCGAGCTGGCGCCGGAAGTGGCCGCGCAGCGCCACCGGGGAGCGGAAGCCGCACCTGCCCGCGACCTCGTCGACCGAGTAGTCGGAGGTTTCGAGCAGCCGCTGCGCCTGGAGCACCCGCTGGGTGATCAGCCACTGGAGGGGGGCCGAACCCGTCAGCGAGCGGAACCGGCGGTCGAAGGTCCGCCGTGACATGTACGCGCGGGCAGCCAGGGTCTCCACGTCGAACTGCTCGTGGAGGTGCTCCAGCGCCCAGGCGACGACCTCGGCCAGCGGGTCGGCGCCGATCTCCTCTGGTAAAGACCTGTCGAGGTAGCGCTCCTGACCGCCGCTGCGCCGTGGCGGGACGACCAGCCGGCGCGCAAGGGCGCCCGCGGCCTCCGTGCCGTGGTCGGTCCGCACGATGTGCAGACACAGATCGATTCCGGCCGCCGTGCCCGCGGAGGTCAGCACGTCCCCGTCGTCGACGAAGAGCTCCCGGGGGTCCACATGGACCGACGGGTAGCGCTTGGCGAGCGTCGGCGCGTACATCCAGTGCGTGGTCGCCGGGCGGCCGTCGAGCAGGCCGGCCGCGGCGAGCACGAACGCCCCGGTGCACAGACCGACGATCCGCGCACCCTCCTCGTGGGCGCGGCGCAGCGCTTCGAGCGCCTCCGGCGGTGGCGGCGAGGTGATCGACCGCCAGGCCGGGACGACGACGGTGCCCGCTCGGCCGATGGCCTCCAGGCCGTACGGCGCGGTCAGTTCGAGTCCACCGGTGGTCCGCAGCGGTCCGTCCTCGCCCGCACAGACGAGCAGCCGGTAGCGGGGCACCCCGGCGTCCTGCCGGTCGATGCCGAAAACGGAGAGCGGGATGGAGCTCTCGAAGATGGGGCCGCCACTGAACAGCAGCACCGCGACGACTTCGCGACGGCGGCGCCCGGTCAGCTTCCGTGCGGCCTCCGGTGCGGTGGAGTCCTGGCTCATGACGCTAAGCCCCCCTCGGTGTTCGCGTCTCCCTGGTCGTGTCGCTCCTGCACGTTTCCCCTCGGTTTTGCACGAGACCCCAGTCTTCGGTACCCATGATCGAATCTACTGCGTCCTGTGGCGCCGGCGTGACAAGTTCTCCATCCGATGGATTGTCGACAAGGCCACTTGGCGTGAAGCGATCGATCGCGAAGTCTTCCGTCCGACGGCCCCCGGGGGAAGGGGCGGCGTGGCGAACGCCCCCGTACGCGGGGGGTGCGAGCCCTTGTGGCGGGGCATTTTCGGGTGCCGGCAGCAGGGTTGGGCAACCGTTCCGCCAAGGACTCGCCGACAGATGGAAGTTGGCTGAAAACATATGGGTTCGGGTGTGCGAACCTGTCAACTCCAGGAGGGGCGGGCCCGGCCAGCGCCCCGATTCGGGCTGATTTGCCCCTAGCCGCGCCGCCTGCTGCGGACGGGCTCGCCGCGCAGCCCGCGCTCCGAGCGGCGCAGCAGCACCCGGCAGGCCGCCGTCACCGCGACGAGGCCGAGGGCGGTCCCGGCCGCCCCGCCGAGCGAGCTGCCGTAGACGACCAGGACCACCGGGACCAGCACGCAGCAGAAGACCGCCCAGCGGACGACGTCGTCGGCCTGGTCCGCCGCGCCCGCGCCGGCCCCGGCGCGCGGGACCGCCCCCGCCGCTCCCGGACCGTGGCCCGGATCCGGGGCCGCGGGTGCGGCCGGGCCGAGGACGGGTGCCCGGCGGCGGCCCCGGGGCATGGTGAGCACGGCGGTGGGGGCGGCGGAGGTCTGGCCGGCGGCGGTCGATGGTGCGGGCACGGGCGGTCTCCCTGCGACGGTGGGCTGGACCTGTGGCAACGAGAAACGGAACGCTGCGGTCACTCTCGGCGACGTCCGTTTGGCCCCCGTACGGACGCCTGTAGGGCACAACCGGCATTGCCAGATCCCGAGCCGCTCGTGCATGCTCCCTGGAACGCCGCGCGTGAGCGGGGCGCACGCCGGGGAGTGGCACGGCGGGCTCTGGGCAGGAGAGGAGTGTCGCCGTACCCTTGGGGGTATGGGCTTGGGAAGATGATTCCCGGACACAGCTCCGCCGCCACCCGTTGTTCCGTCCCTCCTTATCCCGTCCCTTCCCACGAGGACCCTCTTCGCCGAGACACCGATGGCCGGTCACGAATTCCCCGAACCCGCGGACCGCAAGCGCGTCGCCGATTCCACGGTCGACCCCCTCGCGGTAGAACAGCCACGTCACGCCTGCGACCCGGCCTTCCGGCACGGGGTCGTCGTCGGCTTCGACGGATCCACGTCCAGTGAGCGCGCCCTCGCGTATGCCATCGGCATGGCCAGGCGCTCCGGCTCGGGCCTGATCATCGTGCACGTGGCCAACCGGCTGCCCACCACGGTGTGGGCCGGCTGCGAGCCCCCCGTCTTCGTCGACGTGCCCGACCACCGCACCGAGGTCCTCGGTCTGGAGCTGGCCTGCGCCGAGCACCTCTCCGAGGTGCCCTGGATCCTCGTCGAGCGCGGTGGGGACATCTGCCACGAGCTGGAGGAGGTCGGTCGCGAGTACTCGGCCGACGCGATCGTGGTCGGCTCCACGCACGGAATCGTCGGCCGGATCTTCGGCTCGGTGGCCGGCCGGCTCGCGCGCCGCGCCAAGCGGCCCGTGATCGTCATCCCGTAACGCTCCCGGACGTCGCTCCCGTCTCGTACGGCCCGTCAGGTGTTTCTCTCAACTGCCGTCATCCGGCCATAAATTCGGCCTCTCGTAGGTGAATTGTGCGCTTGTGAAGGGTACATAAGGGTCACCGGAACACAGCAGCTCACGCAGGACACCTGCGCATCTGAAGGGAGCCCGCCGTGGACAACGAAGTCGCCGCGGGAAACACCACTTCCACTCTCGGCAACCTCGCACTCGGACTGACCCTGCTGGCCTTCGGCCTGGGCGGTACGGGTGTCATCGACAACGTCGCGGCAGCGGATGCCGCGGGCCTCGCCACCTGGGTCGGCGGGGTGACGCTCTTCCTCGTCGGCCTGCTCGCCCTCCGCGCGGGCGACAAGGGTGAGGGCACGGCGTTCGCGGCGCTCGGCGCCTTCTGGTTCACCTGGGGAACCGCGGCCGGCGGCGGCGCCTCGGCCGACGCCGTGGGCGTCTTCCTGCTCCTGTGGGCGCTCCTGGCGCTCACGCTGACCATGGCCGCCAAGGGTGGCGGAATGTTCGGACAGGGCGTGTACGGGCTGCTGTTCGTCGCGCTCCTGCTGCTCGGCATCGGGGCGCTCGCCGACAACGGCGGGCTCGCGAAGGCGGGCGGCTGGGTGGCGGCGGTCGCCGGCCTGATCGCCTGGTACGGCGCCACGGCGGCGGTCGCGGGCTGGCCCACCGCACTCGGACGGGCGAGCCGCAGCGCGGCGGCGGCGAGCTGACCGTACGAGACGGCAGAAAAGCGGTCCCCGTGCACCTGGGATGCACGGGGACCGCTTCGTGTCCGGTCGAACCGTCGGGGGACAGGCCCGGCGGCGCGGCTCGGGGGGACAGGCCCCGAGGTCGCTGCTACTCGACCGTGACGGACTTGGCCAGGTTGCGCGGCTTGTCGATGTCGCGGCCCATGGCGAGCGCCGTGTGGTAGGCGAGGAGCTGGAGCGGGATGCCCATCAGGATCGGGTCCAGCTCGTCCTCGTTCTTCGGCACGACGATGGTGTGGTCGGCCTTCGCCTGCGGCTGGTGCGCGACCGCGAGGATGCGGCCGCTGCGGGCCTTGATCTCCTCCAGGGCGGCGCGGTTCTTCTCCAGCAGGTCGTCGTCGGGGACGATCGCGACCGTCGGCAGGGCCGGCTCGATGAGGGCGAGCGGGCCGTGCTTCAGCTCGGAGGCCGGGTAGGCCTCGGCGTGGATGTAGGAGATCTCCTTGAGCTTCAGGGAGGCCTCCAGGGCGACGGGGTAGCCCCGCACGCGGCCGATGAACATCATCGACTGGGCGCCGGCGTACTCCGCGGCGATCTTCTTGATCTCGTCCTCGGTCTCGAGGATCTCCTGGATCTGCGCGGGCAGCTTGCGCAGGCCCTCGATGATCCGCTTGCCGTCGGTGACGGACAGGTCGCGGATGCGGCCCAGGTGCAGGGCGAGCAGCGCGAAGGCGGTGACCGTGTTGGTGAAGCACTTGGTGGAGACGACGCAGACCTCGGGGCCGGCGTGGACGTACACGCCGCCGTCGGCCTCGCGGGCGATGGCGGAGCCGACCACGTTGACCACGCCGAGGACGCGGGCGCCCTTGCGCTTCAGCTCCTGGACGGCGGCGAGGACGTCGTAGGTCTCGCCGGACTGGGAGACGGCGATGTAGAGGGTGTCGGGGTCCACGACCGGGTTGCGGTAGCGGAACTCCGAGGCCGGCTCGGCGTCGGCGGGGATGCGGGCCATGGACTCGATGAGCCCGGCGCCGATGAGGCCGGCGTGGTACGAGGTGCCGCAGCCGAGGATCTTGATGCGGCGGATGGTGCGGGCCTCGCGCGGGTCCAGGTTCAGGCCGCCCAGGTGCACGGTGGAGAAGCGGTCGTCGATCCGGCCGCGCAGCACGCGGTCCACCGCGTCGGGCTGCTCGGAGATCTCCTTGTGCATGAAGGTGTCGTGGCCGCCCATGTCGTACGAGGCGGCCTCCCACTCCACGGTCTCCGGGGTGGCGGTGGTGGTCGCGCCCGAGGTCGTGTACGTGCGGAAGTCGTCGGCCTTCAGGGTGGCCATCTCGCCGTCGTCGAGGGTGACGACCTGGCGGGTGTGGGCGATCAGGGCGGCGACGTCGGAGGCGACGAGCATCTCCTTCTCGCCGATGCCGAGGATGACCGGCGAGCCGTTGCGGGCCACGACGATGCGGTCGTTGAAGTCGGCGTGCATCACGGCGATGCCGTAGGTGCCCTCGATGACCTTGAGCGCCTCGCGGACCTTCTCCTCCAGGCTCTCGGCCTGGGAGCGGGCGATGAGGTGGGTGATGACCTCGGTGTCCGTCTCGGAGGCGAAGACGACACCGTCGGCCTCCAGCTTGGCGCGGAGCTCCTGGGCGTTGTCGACGATGCCGTTGTGGACGACGGCGACCTTGTTCTCGGGGTCCAGGTGCGGGTGCGAGTTGACGTCGCTCGGCGCGCCGTGGGTGGCCCAGCGGGTGTGGGCGATGCCGGTGGTGCCGGTGAAGCGCTTGGGGACGCGGGCTTCGAGGTCACGGACGCGACCCTTGGCCTTCACCATCTTCAGGCCGGAGGCCTTCGGGCTGGTGACGACCATGCCGGCCGAGTCGTATCCCCGGTACTCCAGACGCGCCAGGCCCTCAAGGAGCAGCGGGGCGACGTCGCGCTTTCCGATGTAACCGACAATTCCGCACATAAAGGTGAAACCCCTCCAGGTCAGTGGATGTTCTCGGCCGTCCGGGTGGTCCGGCGTGCCCTCGGCCGTATCAGCCGTAGACGATGCGGCGCAGCTGCCGGAGCGAGAGCTCCGGTGGCGCCACGGCCCGGTGTGGCAGTTCGGCCGCGATCCGCTCGAAGATCTCGGTGTTCACGGCCCCGCCGGACTGCAGTTCGCGGTGGCGGCGGCGGACGAACTCCTCGGTCGTCTCGTCGAAGTACGCCAGCACGTCGAGCACCACCCGGGCGGCCTCACCGCGCTGGAGCGCGGTGCTGCGGACCAGGTGGTCGATGAGGTCGTCGTGCGACGGGCGGCGTTCGAGCACCCGTGAATACTGAGGGGTTCCACGTTCCTTTCGCAAGAATCCTGCCCGATATCGGGCAGGCGTGCCATGATCCACCCCGATTCGGCGCCGATTGGTCCAGACCTTGACCGATGAGGGCCCCGACGGTACGCATGGTGACGGTTCGGATATACAACTCGACAGACGCGTCCAACGCCCGAAGGGGAGCATGCCTGTGAGCCAGCGCCGAAGGATCCCGCGCCTGATCGGATCCCTGCTCCTGGTCGCCGCCGCCGGGGTCGGCTGCGGCGAGGCCGCCGCCGACAGCACGACCGACGACAAGAGCGGCGACGGCAGGACCGCCGCCGCCGAGCCCGAGGTCCGCCCGCTCGGCCGCATCGTGCCCGTACCCGCCTCCGTCACCCCCGAGGGCGAGCCCTACACCCTCACCGGCACCACCCGCATCGGCGTGGACAGCACCCGCCCCGAGACCCGGGAGCTCGGCCGCTACCTCGCCGGACTGCTCCGCCCCGCCACCGGCTTCCCACTGCCCGTCGTCGACGACCCCGCCGCCGGCGGCGGCATCCGGCTCCGGCTCAGCCCCGACGACACCGCGCTCGGCGACGAGGGCTACCGGCTCCACTCCACGCCCGAGGGCCTCACCCTCACCGCCCGCGAGCCCGCCGGCCTCTTCCGCGGCGTCCAGACCCTGCGCCAGCAGCTGCCCTCCGCCGTCGAGCGCAAGAGCGTCCAGACCGGCCCCTGGAAGATCGCGGGCGGCACGATCACCGACACCCCGCGGTACGGCTACCGGGGCGCCATGCTCGACGTCGCCCGCCACTTCTTCACCGTCGACGAGGTGAAGCGGTACATCGACCAGCTCGCGCTCTACAAGGTCAACACCCTCCACCTGCACCTCTCCGACGACCAGGGCTGGCGCATCGCCGTCGACTCCTGGCCCCGGCTCACCACCCACGGCGGCTCCACCGAGGTCGGCGGCGGCCCCGGCGGCTACTACACCAAGGAGCAGTACAAGGAGATCGTCCGGTACGCCGCCTCCCGCTACCAGGAGGTCATCCCCGAGATCGACCTCCCCGGCCACACCAACGCCGCCCTCGCCTCCTACGCCGAACTCAACTGCGACGGCGTCGCCCCGGAGCTCTACACCGGCGTCAAGGTCGGCTTCAGCTCCCTCTGCGTCCCGAAGCCCGTCACGTACGACTTCGTCGACGACGTGATCCGCGAGATCGCCGCGCTCACCCCCGGCCGGTTCATCCACATCGGCGGCGACGAGGCGCACTCCACCAGCCACGCGGACTACGTGACCTTCATGGACAAGGTGCAGCCGGTCGTCGCCACGTACGGCAAGAAGGTCGTCGGCTGGCACCAGCTGACCGGCACGACCCCGGCGGACGGAGCCCTCGTCCAGTACTGGGGCCTCGACCGCACCCCCACGGAGGAGAAGGAGCGGGTCGCGGCCGCCGCGCGGGCCGGCGCCGGGCTGATCCTCTCGCCCGCCGACCGCACGTACCTCGACATGAAGTACACCAAGGACACCGAGCTCGGCCTCGCCTGGGCGGGCTACGTGGAGGTCCGGAAGTCGTACGACTGGAACCCGGCCACCTATCTGCCGGGCGCGCCGGAGAGCGCCGTCCGGGGCATCGAGGCGCCCCTGTGGACGGAGACCCTGGCCACCACGGACGACCTGGACGTCATGGCCTTCCCGAGGCTGCCGGGATTGGCGGAACTGGGCTGGTCGCCGGCGGAGAGCCACGACTGGGAGACGTACAAGGTCCGCCTCGCGGAACAGGCCCCGCGGTTCGACGCGCTGGGCATCGACTACTACCGCTCGCCGGAGGTGCCCTGGCCCGCCGGGCGGTGACCGCGGCATGGGACGGGCGCCCCCGGAGGACCGTACTCCGGGGGCGCCCGTCTGCTCATGCTGCCGGGGGCTCCGCCCCGGACCCCCGCGGCTCACATGCCGGCGGGGCTGGATTCGCCGGTCCTCACACCCCGGAGGAGCCGATCTTGAACCGCGCGATCGGGTTCACCAGGTCGCCGACCAGCTGGAGGGCGGCCGACGGGTCCGAGAGGTCGACCATCTGCTTGTTGTTGCGGAGCTGGAGGCGGTTGAGGGCCGAGAGGGCGAAGGTCTCCGCGAACATGTCGTACTGGGCGAAGCGGTCCGCCAGTTCCGGCTTCGACTGCTCGTAGCCGCGCACGCACTCCGCGACCGTCCGCCAGAAGGTGTCCTCGTCGAGGACGCCCTCCGTGGCGAGCGTCGCCGCCATGAAGCGGAAGAAGCAGTCGAAGACGTCCGTGAAGACCGAGAGGAGCTTCATGTCCTCCGGGATGTCCGCCCGGACCCGCTCCACCGCCGGTGGCAGGACCGCCGCCGGATCCATGACGACGATCTCCTCGGCGATGTCCTTGAAGATCGCCCGCGACACCGTGCCGCGCTCGTCGAGGACCAGGATCACGTTCTCGCCGTGCGGCATGAACGCCAGGTCGTACGCGTAGAAGCTGTGCAGGACCGGGAGCAGGTAGGCGTCCAGGTACCGGCGCAGCCAGACCGAGGCCTCCAGGCCCGACTCCTTGATCAGCGCGCCCGCGAACGACGCGCCCGCGTGGTCCACGTGGAGGAGGGAGGCCATCGTCGCGAGCCGCTCGCCCTCTGCGAGGGTCGGCACCGGCGACTCGCGCCAGAGCGCCGCCAGCATCTTGCGGTACGGCGAGTAGCGGTCGGTCGCCGCCTCGTACTCCAGGTGCCGGTAGCCGACGGCCGCCCGCTCGCGGATGATCGAGAAGCGGGCCGACCGGAAGGTCGCGTCCGACTCGATCAGGGTGTGCAGCCAGTCGTTGATCGCCGGGGTGGCCTCCATGTAGGCGGCCGAGAGGCCCCGCATGAAGCCCATGTTGAGGACCGAGAGCGCCGTCTTGACGTAGTGCTTGGCCGGGTCCGCCGTGTTGAAGAACGTACGGATCGACTGCTGCGCCAGATACGCGTCGTCGCCCGCGCCCAGGTACACCAGGCGCTGCTGCGCGACCTCGGCGGCGAAGGTGACGGACAGCTTGTTCCACCACTGCCAGGGGTGGGCCGGCATGAGGAGGTAGTCGGCCAGGTCCAGGCCGCGCGCCTTCAGCGTCTCGGCGAAGCCGTCCACCGTCGCGTCGCCCAGCTCCGCGCGGACGAACGTCTCGTAGTCGATGCCCGCACCGGCAGTGAAGGTGGTGCGGTCGCGCCGGGCCGCCAGCCAGATCAGGTGGATCTCGCTCGCGGCCTCGGGGGCGTACGCGCGGAACTCGTCGACGCCGAAGCCGAGCCGGCCGTTGTTGGCGACGAAGCAGGGGTGGCCCTCGGTCATCCCGGTCTCGATCGCCTGGAAGCCGCCGTGGGCGAGTTCGGCGGAGGTGACGGGCACCTTGGTCGCCTTGAAGGCCGTACCGGCGAGGGTGGAGGAGATCTCCTCCAGGTAGACCGGCAGCACCTCGTCGCTCAGGCCGAGGGAACCGCGCAGCTCGGTGATGAACTGGAGCGCGTCCAGCGGAAGCTGCTCGTCGCCGCGGTGGCGGCTGATCGAATCGGCGTACACCTGCCAGTGGTCGAGGGCGTACCGGTCCGCGGTGAAGCGGTACTCGGTGGCGCCGTCGTCCGACAGGACCACGTAGCGGCTCTCGCCGAGCTCCCGCGGGTCGAGGAGACGCTCGTGGGCGAACTCCGCGAGACCCTTGCGGATCAGCGCGCGGTTGGCGTCCGCCCACAGCTCGGGGGTGAGGTGCGCGACGGGGTTCGACACATCGGTGGTGCTCATACGGCGGCTCCCACGGCGGCCTCGAACTGCTCCCGGGTGCAGAAGCTCAGCAGGGCCTTCTTCTCCGGCTTCTGGATCTCCCGCTCGGGCACGAAGCCGACGGCCTCGTTGAGCGCGTGGACGGCCTTGTTGGACACGTCGGGTTCGACGACCACGCGGGCGGTCGCCGGGTCGGCGAACAGCTCCGCCATCACGGCGGTGATCACCTTGCGGGTGAAGCCGTGCACCGGGGTGTCGGTCGGGGCGACGAGGAAGTGCATGCCGACGTCACCGGGCTGCGGGTCGTAGAGCCCGACCAGCTCCAGGTGGGCGGGGTCGTAGCGCTCCATGAGGATCGCGGGCGTCCCGTCGACCAGGCCGATGAACGCCTCGTGGTGCGGGTGCGCGGCGAACGCCGTGTACTCGTGCACGACGTCCTCCAGGGTGGCGTCCTGCATCATCCAGAAGGCGGCCTTGGGGTGGGTGACCCAGGCGTGGAGCAGCTCCGCGTCCTTGAGGGGATCGAGCGGGCGGAAGCGGACGGTCATGCGGCGAACTCCTGGAAGGCGATGGTCTTCTCGACGGGGTAGTACTCGTAGCCCAGCATCGCCCCGATGATGTACGCGTTGCGGTACGCCCCCATGCCGAGGTCGGGCGAGGTGATCGAGTGGGTGTGCACGGAGGCGTTCTGCACGAAGACCCCGCGGCCGGTCGTGTCGATCGCGTAGTTGCGGGCCACGTCGAAGCGGCCCTGGCCGTCCCAGTTGAGGCGGTCGCGGACCGGCTCCAGGAAGGCGGGGACGGCGTACTTGTACCCGGTGGCGAGGATCAGGCCCTCGGTGTCCAGGGTGAAGTCCTTCTCCTGCTCCTCCTGGCGGAAGCCGAGGGTGTACGTGCCCGTCGACTCCTCGTACGCGGCGGTGTGCAGCGCAGAGTTGGTGAGGAGCCTGGTGGGCACGGGGCCGTTCAGGTTCTTCTGGTAGAGCAGGTCGAAGATGGCGTCGATCAGCTCGCCGTCGATGCCCTTGAAGAGGCCCTTCTGCTGGGTCTCCAGGCGGTAGCGGGTCTGCTCGGGCAGCGCGTGGAAGTAGTCCACGTACTCCGGGGAGGTCATCTCCAGGGTGAGCTTGGTGTACTCCAGCGGGAAGAAGCGCGGGGAGCGGGTCACCCAGTTCAGCTTGTACCCGTGGACGTCGATCTCGCCGAGCAGGTCGTAGTAGATCTCGGCGGCGCTCTGGCCGCTGCCGACCAGGGTGATCGACTTCTTCTTCTGCAGCTCCTCCTTGTTCGGGAGGTAGCGCGAGTTGTGGATCAGGTCGCCGCCCAGGCCCCGGCAGGTCTCGGGGACGTACGCAGGGGTGCCGGTGCCGAGGACGAGACGACGCGAGCGGAACGTTTCTCCGGCCTCGGTGGTCACCACGTACACCTCGGTGGCCTCGTCGAACGTCACGTTCGCGACGGTCGTCGAGAAGCGGATCGAGGAGAGGCGCCCGGCGGCCCAGCGGCAGTAGTCGTTGTACTCGGTCCGCAGCGGGTAGAAGTTCTCGCGGATGTAGAACGAGTACAGCCGGCCCTTGTCCTTCAGGTAGCTGAGGAAGGAGTACGGCGAGGTCGGGTCGGCCATCGTGACCAGGTCCGACATGAACGGGGTCTGGAGGTGGGCACCTTCGAGGAACATCCCCGAGTGCCACTCGAAGTCGGGCTTCGACTCCAGGAAGAGGCCGTTCAGCTCGTCGATCGGCTCGGTCAGGCAGGCGAGTCCGAGGTTGAACGGACCGAGCCCGATGCCGATGAAGTCGTGGATCTCGGTCGTCTCAGGCGTGGACAAGGGTCTCTCCCAGGTACTGCTCGGCGTGGCCGGCGATCAGATCGAGGACGGCGGCGATGTCGGCCGCGGTGGTCTCGGGGTTGAGCAGGGTGAACTTGAGGTACTGGCGGCCGTCGACCTTCGTGCCGGCGACGACGGCCTCGCCGGAGGCGAACAGGGCCTTGCGGGCGTACAGGTTGGCCCGGTCGATGTCGGCGGGGGAGGTGACGCCCTGCGGGATGTAGCGGTAGACGAGGGTGGAGAGCTGCGGCTCGACGACGACGTCGTAGCGCGGGTCGGCGGCGAGCAGCGCGAAGCCCTCGGCGGCCAGGTCGCAGACCTCGTCGAAGAGCCCGCCGACACCGTCGGCGCCCATCACGCGCAGGGTCATCCACAGCTTGAGCGCGTCGAAGCGGCGGGTGGTCTGGAGGGACTTGTCGACCTGGTTGGGGATCTGCTCGGCGACCGTCCGGCGGGGGTTCAGGTAGTCCGCGTGGTAGGTCGCGTGGCGCAGGGTGGCCCCGTCGCGGACCAGGATCGCCGAGGAACTCACCGGCTGGAAGAAGGACTTGTGGAAGTCGACGGTGACCGAGTCGGCCCGCTCGATGCCGTCCAGGAGGTGGCGGCGGGTCGGGGAGGCGAGCAGTCCGCAGCCGTAGGCGGCGTCCACGTGCATCCAGGCGCCGTACTCGTCGGCCAGGGCGGCGATCTCGGGCAGCGGGTCGATGGAGCCGAAGTCGGTGGTGCCGGCGGTGGCGACGATCGCCATCGGGACGAGGCCCTCGGCGCGGCAGGCCTCCAGTTCGGCGGCGAGGACGACGGACTGCATCCGCTTGTTCCGGTCGACCGGGATGGAGATGACGGCGTCCTGGCCCAGGCCGAGGAGGGAGGCCGACTTCTGGACGCTGAAGTGGCTGCAGTCGGAGGAGAAGATCCGGAGCCTCGACAGGTCGCTCGTCTTCGCCTCTTCGCGGGCGAGGAGCAGGGCCTGGAGGTTGGACTGCGAACCGCCGCTGGTGAACACGCCGTCGGCCGACGGGCCGAAGCCGGCGCGGCCGTTGGTCCAGTCGATGAGCTTGCGCTCGATGAGGGTGGCGCCCGCGCTCTGGTCCCAGGTGTCGAGCGAGGAGTTGACCGCCGAGAGGACGGCCTCACCGAGGACGGCCGGGATGACCACCGGGCAGTTGAGGTGGCCCAGGTAGCGGGGGTGGTGGAAGTAGACCGCGTCGCGGAGGTAGACGCTCTCCAGCTCGTCCAGGGCGGCGGAGGAGTCACCGAGCGGCTTGTCGAGGTCGACGGCGTCGATGACGGGCGCGAGCTCGGCGGGGGTCACTCCGGTGAACGGACCCCGCGTCGTGGCGAGTTTGTCCGCCACCCGCTCGACTCCTTCGGTGACGGAGCGCCGGTAGCTCTCCGCCGTGGCGTCGTTGAGCAGGTGCGAGCGCATGTGGGGGGCCTCCCGGTACGGGGCTCGGTCGCGCCCTCCGGACAGGGGAAAGGGGCGAGGGGCGACGCGGTGAAAACAAGGTTAGCCTAACCTAACTTTTCATCGCAACGGCCCCTCGCCCCTCAGGAGTCACGGCAGTTGATGCGCGTATCGCCCGTAGTGTCCGGAACGACGGAGTGTGACTCCGGCTACGCGTCTTCCTGCGTCTCGTCCGGAACCTCGCGCAGCGCGTCCTCGGACAGACCCTTGCGCCAGTAGCCGACGAACGTCACCCGGCGGCGGTCGAGTTCGCGGTCCCGCACGAAATGCCGTCGCAGTGCCTTCACCGCACCGGACTCGCCCGCGATCCAGACGTACGGGGCCTCCCCGGGCAGCTCGACCCCGCGCACCGCGTCCACGGCGGACGGCGCCCCCTCCTCGCGCACGAGCCAGGTGACGGTCGCGTCGGCCCGCGTCGCCAGCTCCGTACGGTCGCCCGAGTACGGCACTTCGAGGAACACCTGGGCGCGGGTCTCGGCCGGCAGCCACTCCAGGATCGCCGAGGCGGCCGGAAGGGCCGTCTCGTCCGCCCAGATCAGGACGGAGTCGGCGTCCTCGGGCAACTGGAAGCGGACACCGGTGTTCTCGGCGATCGCCGGGCCGAGGACGACCACCCGGTCCCCGGGGGTGGCCCGCGAGGCCCAGCGGCAGGCGGGGCCGCCGTCCTCGTGGATCGCGAAGTCGATGTCGATCTCGTTCACCGGCTCGGTGCGCTGCTCGCGGACGGTGTACGAACGCATCACGGCCCGCTCGTCGTCGGGCATCGCGCGCCAGGCGCCGAGGATCGCGTACATGTCCGGGTTGTCGAGCGGCGGCAGGGCGGGTGCGTCCTGGCCGGGGTGCGGCAGGAAGAGGGAGAGCGACTGGTCGCGGCCGCCGGCGGCGAAGTTCTTCAGCTCGTCACCGGTGAAGGTGACGCGGACCAGGGACGGGCCGAGCCGCCGGGTCCGGTCCACCTGGAGGGGGAAGAACTGGAAGGGGGCGGTCTCGGAGTGCGTCATGAAAGGTAGGTTAGCCTAACCTCATAAACCTCTGGAAGGGGGGAGGGCCCGCCACCCCCTCGGGGTGACGGGCCCTCTTCGCCGGGTCGGCCGGGTCAGGCCTGCAGGCCCAACTCCCGCGCGATCAGCATCCGCTGGACCTCGCTCGTGCCCTCGCCGATCTCCAGGATCTTCGAGTCGCGCCACATGCGGGCCACCGGGTACTCGTTCATGAAGCCGTAGCCGCCGTGGATCTGGGTCGCCTCGCGGGCGTTGTCCACGGCCACCGTGGAGGAGTACAGCTTCGCGATCGCCGCCTCCTTCTTGAACGTCTCGCCGTGGACCAGCCGCGAGGCCGCGTCCCGCCAGCCGATCCGGGCCATGTGCGCCCGCATCTCCATGTCGGCGATCTTGAACTGGATGGCCTGGTTGTCGCCGATCGGCCGGCCGAAGGCGTGACGCTCCTTCGCGTACTTCACCGACTCGTCGACACAGCCCTGCGCGAGACCCGTCGCGAGCGCCGCGATCGCGACCCGGCCCTCGTCCAGGATCCGCAGGAACTGCGCGTACCCGCGGCCCTCCTCGCCCAGCAGGTTCTCCACCGGCACCCGGACGTCGTCGAAGGACAGCTCACGGGTGTCCGAGGCGTTCCAGCCGACCTTCGAGTAGGGGGCGGCGACGGTGAATCCGGGCGTGCCGGAGGGGACGATGATCGAGGAGATCAGCGGACGGCCGTCCGGCTTGCGGCCGGTGACCGCCGTGACCGTCACCAGACCCGTGATGTCCGTACCGGAGTTGGTGATGAAGCACTTCGAACCGTTGATGACCCAGTGGTCGCCGTCGCGCACGGCCGTCGTACGGGTCCCGCCCGCGTCCGAGCCGGCACCGGGCTCGGTCAGGCCGAAGGCGCCGAGGAGCTCGCCGGCACAGAGCCGCGGCAGCCACTCGCGCTTCTGCTCGTCCGTACCGAAGAGGTACACGGGCATCGCGCCGAGCGAGACGCCCGCCTCCAGGGTGATCGCGACGGAGGAGTCGACCCGGGCCAGCTCCTCCAGGGCGATGCCGAGCGCCAGGTAGTCACCGCCCATGCCGCCGTACTCCTCGGGGAACGGCAGCCCGAACAGGCCCATGCGGCCCATCTCACGGACGATCTCGTACGGGAACTCGTGCCGCTCGTAGTAGTCGCCGATCTTCGGCGCGACCACGTCGTGCGCGAACGCCTCGACGGTACGGCGGAGTTCCTCGTGCTCTGCGGAGAGCCGGTGGTCGAGGGACATGGGAATCGTCACTCCTTGTGGGAGAGGGCACGGACGGTACGGGAAGGGCTGGGCCTACCCAGCTGGTCTGCCATCCACGCGCTCGTGGCGGTGAGGTTGGCCAGATCGACCCCGGTCTCGATACCGAGACCGTCGAGCATCCACACGAGATCCTCGGTGGCGAGATTGCCGGTCGCGCTCTTCGCGTACGGGCAGCCACCGAGGCCGCCGGCGGAGGCGTCGACGGTGGTCACTCCGTGGCGGAGGGCGGCGAGGGTGTTGGAGAGGGCCTGGCCGTAGGTGTCGTGGAAATGCACGGCGAGACGGGAGGTCGGGACGCCGGCGCCGTTGAGCGCCTGGAGCAGGTTCGTCACGTGCCCGGGGGTGGCGACGCCGATCGTGTCCCCGAGGCTCAGCTCGTCGCAGCCCATCTCGGCCAGGGCCTTGGTGACGCGGACGACCTGCTCGACGGGGACGGCGCCCTCCCAGGGATCGCCGAAGCACATCGACAGATAGCCGCGGACCTTCAGCCCCGCCTCTATGGCGCGGGTGACCGTCGGCGCGAAGAGGGCGAGGGCCTCGTCGACCGTCCGGTTGAGATTGGCCTTCGCGAAGGACTCGGTGGCCGACGCGAAGACGGCGATCTCGCGGACGCCGAGAGCGAGCGCGCGGTCGAGACCGCGCTCGTTCGGCACCAGCACCGGGAGGCGGACGGGGAGGTCACGGACGAGCGGGAACAGCTCCTCCGCGTCCGCCAGCTGCGGCACCCACTTCGGGTGCACGAAGCTGGTCGCCTCGACGGTGGAGAGCCCGGCGGCGGCGAGCCGCCGGATGAACTCCGCCTTGACGTCGGTCGGGACGGCGCCCTTCTCGTTCTGCAGGCCGTCGCGCGCACCGACCTCGTGGATCCGCACCCGGGTGGGCAGCGCGGGATCGGGCACGACCATGGGCAGTCCTGTGGTCACGCGTCCTCCTCCTCGCGGGGCGTCACCACGGCCAGGATCTGGTCCATGGCGACGGTCGTACCGGGCGTGACGTCCAGCTCGGTGACGGTGCCGGCGTGCGGGGCGGAGATGACGTGCTCCATCTTCATGGCCTCGACGACCAGCAGACTCTGCCCGGCCTCGACCTCGTCCCCGACGGCCACCTTGACGACGGTGACGGTCCCGGGCATGGGCGCGGCGAGCGTGTCGGCGCCACCGTGCCGGGCTCCGGAGAGCGCGGCGGCGACGGGGTCGTGATCCATGACGTGCCAGGAATCGCCGTCACGGCCCAGCCAGAGCCCCTCCGGGGAGGGGGCGACGGTGAAGCGGTGCGTGACGCCGTCGAGGTGGAAGGCGATCTCCGCCACCCCACCCCGCCCCGAAACCCTGCCGGGGGCCGGAGAGTCGCCGAGGAGCGCGGCGGAGGTCGCCACGGCCGCGCCGACCTCGGACGCGCCCAGCAGCAGCTCGGCGCTCGGTGCCTTGCCGCGTACGCGGATCGTCACCGGCTCGTGGCCCGGGATGCGGAAGTCGAGCGGCGTCCAGGCCGGTCGGCCGCCCAGGCGCCAGCCGCTTCCGGCGTCGAAGGGGTCCGTCCAGCCCGCGGCGACAGGCACCGGCGGGAAGTGACGCACCAGCGCCGCCGCCGCGTACACCTCCTCCGGGACTCCCTCCGGGACCAGGCTCTCCGCGTCCCGCTCCACCAGGCCCGTGTCCAGGGCTCCCGACACCACGTCCTCGTGGGCCAACAGCCGCCGCAGGAATCCCGCGTTGGTCGGGACGCCCAGGGTGACCGTGTCCGCCAGGGCCGCGCGGAGGCGGCGGAGGGCGGTCCGGCGGTCCGGGGCGTGGACGATGACCTTGGACAGCATCGGGTCGTAGAGGGACGAGACCTCCGTGCCCTGCGACAGGCCCGAGTCCGTGCGGACTCCTTCGCCCGAAGGCTCGTTCAGGGCCAGGACCGTGCCGCCCGAGGGCAGGAAGCCCCGGGACGGGTCCTCCGCGCAGATGCGCGCCTCGATCGCCCAGCCGGTGAGGGTGATGTCCTCCTGCGCGAAGGGGAGCGGTTCGCCCGCCGCCACCCTCAGCTGCCACTCCACCAGGTCCACGCCCGTGATGAGCTCGGTCACCGGGTGCTCGACCTGGAGACGGGTGTTCATCTCCATGAAGTAGTACGAGGACGGGTCGCCGCCGGGGACGATGAACTCGACCGTGCCCGCGCCCACGTACCCGCAGGAGCGCGCCGCCTCGACCGCCGCCGCGCCCATCGACGCCCGGAGTTCCGGGGTGAGGAGGACGCTCGGCGCCTCCTCGATGATCTTCTGGTGGCGGCGCTGGAGCGAGCACTCGCGCTCGCCCAGGTGGATCACGTTGCCGTGGGCGTCCGCCAGGACCTGGATCTCGATGTGCCGCGGGCGGTCGATCCACCGCTCCACGAGCAGCGTGTCGTCGCCGAAGGAGGAACGGGCCTCACGGCGGGCGGACGCGATCTCGTCGGTCAGCGTCGACAGGTCGCGCACCAGGCGCATGCCCTTGCCGCCGCCGCCGGCGCTCGGCTTGAGCAGCACCGGAGCGCCCAGCTCGCGTGCCGCCGCCTCCAGTTCGGGGTCGGCCGCGCCGGGGACGACGGGGACACCCGCCGCCTTCACGGTCTCCTTCGCCCGGATCTTGTCGCCCATCAGGGAGATCGCGGAGGCCGGCGGGCCGATGAAGGTCAGGTCCGCGTCCGCGCACGCCTGCGCGAACCCCGCGTTCTCCGCGAGGAACCCGTAGCCGGGGTGGACCGCCTGCGCGCCCGTCCGGCGGGCCGCGTCGAGGAGCGCCTCGACCGAGAGGTACGACTCCGAGGCCGGCGGCGGGCCGATCCGTACCGCCGTGTCCGCCTCCCGTACGTGCCGGGCGTCGGCGTCCGCGTCGCTGTACACCGCCACCGAACGGACACCGAGCGCCCGCAGCGTGCGGATGACCCGGACCGCGATCTCGCCGCGATTCGCGACGAGCACTGTGTCGAACATGGACTCCCTCACACCCTCACATCCGGAAGACGCCGAACTGGGGGTCTCCCAGGGGCGCGTTGGCACAGGCGGTCAGGGCGAGTCCGAGGACCTGGCGGGTCTCCATCGGGTCGATGACCCCGTCGTCCCAGAGGCGGGCGGTCGCGTAGTAGGCGTTGCCCTGGCTGTCGTACTGCTCGCGGATCGGGGCCTTGAAGGCCTCTTCCTCGTCCGCGCTCCACCCGTCGCCGAGCTGGTCCCGCTTGACGGTCGCGAGGACGGACGCGGCCTGCTCGCCGCCCATGACCGAGATCTTGGCGTTGGGCCACATCCACAGGAAGCGCGGCGAGTACGCCCGGCCGCACATCGAGTAGTTGCCCGCGCCGTACGAACCGCCGACGACGACCGTCAGCTTCGGGACCCGGGTGGTGGCGACGGCCGTGACCATCTTGGCGCCGTGCTTGGCGATGCCGCCGTGCTCGTACGCCTTGCCGACCATGAAGCCGGTGATGTTCTGCAGGAAGACCAGCGGAATGCCGCGCTGGTCGCACAGTTCGATGAAGTGCGCGCCCTTCTGGGCGGACTCGGCGAACAGGATGCCGTTGTTGGCGACGATGCCGACCGGGTGGCCGTGGATCCGGGCGAAGCCGGTGATCAGCGTCTGCCCGTACTCGGACTTGAACTCCTGGAAGCGGGAGCCGTCCACCACCCGGGCGATGACCTCGCGCACGTCGTACGGGGTACGGGAGTCCACCGGCACCGCGCCGTACAGCCCGGCCGGGTCCACCTTCGGCTCCTCGACCGGCTCGACCGACCAGGGGAGCGGGCCGCGGTCGGGGAGCGTGGCGACGATGTTCCGGACGATGCGCAGGGCGTGCGCGTCGTCCTCGGCGAGGTGGTCGGTGACGCCGGAGATCCGGGAGTGGACCTCGCCGCCGCCCAGCTCCTCCGCCGTGACGACCTCACCGGTCGCCGCCTTCACCAGCGGCGGACCGCCGAGGAAGATCGTGCCCTGGTTCCGGACGATCACGGCCTCGTCGCTCATCGCCGGGACGTACGCGCCACCGGCCGTGCACGAGCCGAGGACCGCCGCGATCTGCGGGATGCCCGCGCCGGACATCCGCGCCTGGTTGTAGAAGATCCGGCCGAAGTGCTCCCGGTCGGGGAAGACCTCGTCCTGCATCGGCAGGAACGCGCCGCCCGAGTCGACCAGGTAGAGGCAGGGGAGACGGTTCTCCAGCGCCACCTCCTGGGCCCGGAGGTGCTTCTTCACCGTCATCGGGTAGTACGTGCCGCCCTTGACCGTCGCGTCGTTGGCGACGATCACGCACTCGCGGCCCGACACCCGCCCGATGCCCGCGATGACTCCGGCCGCCGGGGCCGCGTCGCCGTACATCCCGTTCGCGGCCAGCGGGGCCAGCTCCAGGAACGGTGAGCCGGGGTCGAGGAGGGCGTCCACCCGGTCCCTCGGCAGCAGCTTCCCGCGCGCGGTGTGCCGGGCCCGGGACTTCTCACCACCGCCCAGCGCCGCCGCCGCGAGCTTGGCGCGCAGGACGGCCGCCAGCTCGTGGTGCGCCGCCTCGTTCGCCTGCCAGGCCGGCGAGGCGGGATCCGCCGCACTCGCCAGCACAGGTGCCTGCTGCATCCCTCGAGCTCCCTTGCTCGGTTAATGAGCGTTAACGTATGCCCTTCAGGTTAACGACCGCTAACGGGGTTGTCTAGAATCGAATCCATGACCACGACCCCGACGACCAGGACCGCCTCCGGCCGGACCGATGCCCCGACCCGCCGCGAGCAGATCCTCAAGGAGGCCGCCCGCCTCTTCGCCGAGCGCGGCTTCCACGGCGTGGGTGTCGACGAGATAGGGGCCGCCGTCGGCATCAGCGGCCCCGGGCTCTACCGCCACTTCCCCGGCAAGGACGCGATGCTCGCCGAGCTCCTCGTCGGCATCAGCGAGCGGCTCCTCGACGGCGGCCGGCTGCGGGTCGCCGAGGCCACCGGCGACCCCGAGGCACTGCTCGGCGCCCTCATCGACGGGCACATCGACTTCGCCCTCGACGACCGCCCGCTGATCACCCTGCACGACCGCGAGCTCGACCGCCTGAAGGACGAGGACCGCAAGCGGGTACGGCAGCTCCAGCGGCAGTACGTGGAGCTCTGGGTGACGGTGGTGCGGGAGCTGTACCCGGACGCGGGCGAGTCGGAGTCGCGGACCGCCGTCCACGCCGTCTTCGGGCTGCTCAACTCGACGCCGCACCTCGACGCGGTCGGCCGCCGCTCCATGGAGGAGCTGCTGCGGCGGCTCGCCCACGGGGCCTTCGGGGCGCTCGGCAGCTAGCTCCAAGCGGGTCCACGGGGCGGAATGATTGCCCACATCACCGGCGCGTCCACCAGAATGACCCCCATGCCGATACTCAGCCGCCCAGCCCTTGCCGAGCACCTCGTCCGTACCCGGATCGCGGGAGACGTCGCCACCCCGCGCGACAACAACCTCTCCCACTACCGCAAGCTCGCCAACGGCGACCGGCACTACTGGCTCGGCCTGGAGCTCGGCGACCGCTGGACCGACGAGCAGGACGTGCTCGCCGTGATGGCCGAGCGCTGCGGAGTCATCGACGACCCGGCCCACCGCGTCGGCCAGGACACCATCGACCCCGAGCTCACCGTCGACGGCCTGGAGCGGATGGCCGCCCGGCTGCGCAAGGCCGCCGCCGGCAAGGAGCGGGTCCTCTTCGCCACCGGCCACCCCGGCGCGCTCATCGACGTCCACAGCCGTGTCGCCGCCGCGCTGCGCGCCCAGGGCTGCGACATCGTGAAGATCCCCGGCGGACTCGTCGCCGACGAGGGGTACGTCGTGCAGTTCGCCGACGTCGCGGTCTTCGAGCGGGGCGCGAGCCTCTGGCACACCCACTCCCCGGAGCCGATGAACGCGATCCTCGACGCCCTCGGCGAGGACGGACGCCCCGATCTGGTGATCGCGGACCACGGCTGGGCCGGGCGCGCGGGTCAGCGGGGCATCGACTCCGTCGGCTACGCGGACTGCAACGACCCCGCCCTCTTCATCGGCGAGGCCGAGGGCACGATGCAGGTCACGATCCCCCTGGACGACCACGTCCTGGACCCGCGCTTCTACGAGCCGATGACGGCCTACACCCTGAACGCGGCGGGCCTCGCCTGACGGGCCGAGAGACCCGGACCCGGTGACACGGACGCCCCGCGCCGAGGCGGCGCGGGGCGTCCGTGTCGGGTGCCTCTCCCCTGCGGTGAGGGGATCAGAAGACGACGGGGCCGGGGGTGCCGTACGCGGAGCTGTACGGCGAGACGACGTCGAGGTACGTTCCGCGCCCGAACGGGGCCTTCCAGTCACCGGTGCCCTTGTAGACGTGGAGCAGCGAGGACTCCGGGGATCCGCTCTCCGCGATCAGGTCCGCCCGGCCGTCCCGGTCCACATCGCCGATGTTGACGATGTGCCGGAACTGGCCCCACCCGCCGCCGACCTTGGTGCGCGGCGCGAACGTGCCGTCCCCCTTTCCGAGGTACAGCCACAGGTCGCCGTTCCGGTCGCGGGCCAGGAGGTCGCCGGACTTCGCGCCGCCGATGTCGCCCGGGGCGGTGAGCAGGTCGTACGTGTTCCATCCGCCGCCGACGCGGACACGTGACTCGAACGGCTTGGCGGCGTCGCCGGTGGCCTTGTACAGCCACAGGACGCCCGCCGTGTCGGTGGCGACGAGGTCGGGGCGGCCGTCCCCGGTCAGGTCGGAGCCCGCCGCGAACGTCGTGTACACGCCCCAGCCGGAGCCGATCCGGACCCGCGGCGAAAGCGAGTGGCCCGTGCCCGAGTAGAGCCACAGCACGCCCTGCTTGTCGCGGGCGACGACGTCCGCGTACGGGGTCGCGTCGAGGTTCCCGGCGGACAGCAGCCGGTCGTACGCGAACCAGCCGCCGCCCCGCTCGGTCCGCTCCCACGGCTTCTCCGACTGTGCGACGAACTGCCGGACGTCGTACGAGGCGAGGTGGCCCGAGCTGTCGCGGACGAGCAGGTCGGGGGAGCCGCTGTCCGAGTAGTCGTGCGGGGCGGTGCCGCTCGCGACCTGGAGGGTGCCGGTCCGCTCGATCTGCCCGCCGACGCCGTTGAGCGGGGTGGCGGTGACCTGCCACGCGTAGGCGCCGTTGTGCGCGGCGGTCCCGTTCGAGAAGGTCCCGTCCCACGCGAAGGCGGCCTCGGTGCTCGTCCCCAGCAGCTCCTTGTCGGCCGTCCAGGTCTTCCCCGTCGCCTTGTGCGTCAGCCGCAGGCTCACCCTCACGTCGCCCCGGCTGAGGTTCCACCGCAGCACCGCCTTGGACCCGGCCGTACCGAAACCGGCGGAGGTGGGCACCTGGTCGTCCACGACCGAGACCGGAGTCCGCGCGCCGTTGGTCGCCACCTGGGTGACGGCGGGCCGGCCGTCCGGGTCGAGGGCGATCCGGTACAGGCCGTCGCCGTGCTCCGGAGTGCTGCCCTGTGCCAGCAGGTCGTCGCCGGATACCGACATGGCCCACAGGTCGCCGAGGGGATCGGCGGTCGTGCCGTCCTTGAGGGAGACGGCCGAGAGCTCCTTGTCGGACACTCCGAACACGGCCCAGTCCCCGAGCAGGGAGACCGGAACGTAGGAGCCGCCGTTGGTGTCGAAGGTGGTGTGCCGCGTCGTTCCCTCCGCGCCCCGGAGGGCCGTCACCAGGGTCACGGAGCCGTCGGGGTTGCTCTCGGACCAGGCCAGGTGGGTGGCCGAGACGGCGATCTCGCTTGCGTAGTAGATGCGGGGCACGGCCCGGTCCTCGACGACCTTCGCCCCGGCGAGGTCGACGACGGCGAGGTGCTCCACGTCCGAGACCTCGTACCGGACGACGAGGACGCCGGAGGGGGAGTACGTGAGGTCCCGGATGTACGCGTCGGCGGGAAGGCCCTGCACCTGGCGGTGCACGACCGTGTCGCCGGGCTTGGAGACGAGGTGGAGGCTGTTGCCGGCGCGGACCATGACGAGGGTGTCACGCGCGACCTGCCAGAGTTCCGCCCCCTCGCCCACGGAGCTGGTGTCGAGGTCGACGGGCGCGCCGCCCGCCATGTCCAGGAGCCGGTAGCTGCTTCCCCCCGTCTGCACCGCGACGAGGTCGCTGTCCGTGGCCGCCGTGGGGTTGGCGTAGTCGGGGGCGCCCTTGGGCAGGGTGGTCACGGCCCCGTCCGCGGACCGGCGCCACTGCCAGCTGGTGGTCACGCCGTCGCTGGAACCCGCCCAGGTCAGGAAGCCGGTGGAGCCGGCGCCGTGCAGCTGCTCGTCGAAGGCGAGCGCGAAGGGGCCCGCCTGCTGCTCCGCCGCGGCGGTGACCGCACGCGGGGAGGCGAGGGCGGGGGTGGCGGCCAGGGCCGTCCCGGCCGACACGGCGAGGGTGACGGCGATGGCGACCGCGACGTTCCGGCCGGCCGGGCTGAGGTACTTCAAGAGGCTTCCTCCGGGCTGTGGTCGCGGCGTTCCTACGCCGCAACCACAGGACCCGCGGCAGCCGTGCAAGGTTGTACGGAATGCGGAAGGAAGATCGAATACGTCAGGCCGGGCCCGGGTCGGCGGACTGCCGGTCCCGGCGCTGCTCCACCCCCGGCGTCGGGTCCAGGTACACCCGGCGGATCGACGGGAAGCGTTCCCGGAGCTGGGACTCCGCGTCCTCGCACGCCCACTCGACCTGCGCCGCCGACGACACGTCCCGGAAGTCGACCTTCGCCGCGATCAGCACCTCGCCGGGCCCCTGGATGAGCGTCGTCAGGTCGATGACGTCCACGATGTGCGGGACGGAGAGCAGCTCCTCGCGGACCTCGGCCCGTACCCGCTTCGGCAGCGGGCGGCCGATGAGGAGTTCCGCGTTGGAGCGGCCCAGGACCCAGGCCACGTACACCAGCAGCGCTCCGATGAGGATCGACGCGACGCCGTCCCAGACGTCGGAGCCGGTGATCTGGACGCCGAGCAGGCCGCCCGCCGCCAGCATCAGACCGGCCAGGGCGGCGGAGTCCTCCATCACCACCGCCTTCACCGTGGTGTCGGGGGTGAGGCGGAGATAGTGGGCGAAGGGCGCCCGGGCCCGTTCCGCCTCGGCCTTGACCTGCTTCACGCCGGTCCGCAGCGAGAAGCCCTCCAGGAGGAAGGCGACGCCGAGGACGATGTACGAGATCAGCGGGTCGCCCAGCTCCTCGCCGTGGGTGAGGGTGTGGATCCCGTCGTAGATCGAGAAGACCGCGCCGCCCACGAAGGTGGCCACGGCCGCGAGCAGCGCCCAGACGTAGCGTTCGCCCGCGTAGCCGACCGGGTGGTCCTCGTCGGCCGGTCTGTCGCTCCGCTTCAGCGCGGTGAGCAGCATGACCTCGGTGACCGTGTCGGCGACCGAGTGGGCGGCCTCCGACAGCATCGCGCTGGATCCGCTGACGACACCGGCGACGACCTTGGCGGCGGCGATCCCCAGATTCGCCACCGCCGCCACGATCACCGTGAACGTGCTCTCGCTCTGTTCCGCCATGGATCGGACGGTATGTCCGATCATCAGCGCGGCACGCGAACGACACCCTCCTGGATGACCGAGATCGCGAGCCTGCCGTCCTGCGTGTAGATCCGGGCCTGGCCCAGGCCGCGCCCGCCGGACGCGGTCGGCGACTCCTGGTCGTACAGGAGCCACTCGTCGGCCCGGAAGGGGCGGTGGAACCACATGGCGTGGTCCAGGGACGCCCCGACGACGTCCCCGACGGCCCAGCCGCCCCGCCCGTGCGCGAGCAGGACGGAGTCGAGCAGCGTCATGTCGGAGACGTACGTGGCGAGGACGACGTGGAGGAGCGGGTCGTCGGCCAGCTTGCCGTTGGTACGGAACCAGACCTGCGAGCGCGGCTCGCGCGGCTCCCCGACCGAGCCCCACGGGGGGACCTCGGCATAGCGGAGGTCGACGGCCGCCCTGGCCTCGATCAGCCGGTCCGCGACCTCGCGGGGGAGGTGACGGGGCAGCATCTCGGCCGGCGTGGGGAGCGACTCCGGGTCCGGCGCGGTCGGCATCTCCGCCTGGTGGTCGAGCCCCTCCTCGTACGTCTGGAAGGACGCCGAGAGGTGGAAGATCGGCTGGCCGTGCTGGACGGCGACGACCCGGCGGGTGGTGAAGGAGCGTCCGTCGCGGATGCGGTCGACCGTGTAGACGATCGGCGCGCCCGGGTCGCCGGGACGCAGGAAGTACGCGTGGAGCGAGTGCGCCAGGCGGTCCTCGGGTACCGTCCGGCCCGCCGCCACCAGGGCCTGGGCGGCCACCTGGCCGCCGAAGACGCGGGGGACGAGCGCGGAACGGGACTCACCCCGGAAGATGTCCCGCTCGATCCGCTCCAGGTCGAGCAGATCGAGCAGGGCATCCAGGGCGTTGTGTGTGTCGGGCACCTGGACTTAAAGGCCCATCGACTTGGCGATGATCGACTTCATGATCTCGCTGGTGCCGCCGTAGATGCGGTTGACGCGGTTGTCGGCGTACAGGCGCGCGATCGGGTACTCGTTCATGTAGCCGTAGCCGCCGTGCAGCTGGAGGCAGCGGTCGATGACGCGGTGCGCGACCTCGGTGCAGAAGAGCTTGGCGCTCGCGGCCTCGGCCGGGGAGAGCTCGCCCGCGTCCAGGGCCTCCAGGGCGCGGTCGGCGACGGCCTCGGCGGCGTCGACCTCGGCCTGGCAGGCGGCCAGCTCGAACTTGGTGTTCTGGAAGTGCGCGACCGGCTTGCCGAAGACGGTGCGGTCCTGCACGTACTCCTTGGCGAAGCGGACGGCGGCCTTGGCCTGGGCGTAGGCGCCGAAGGCGATGCCCCAGCGCTCGGAGGCCAGGTTGTGGCCGAGGTAGTAGAAGCCCTTGCCCTCCTCGCCCATCAGGTCCTCGACCGGGACCTTGACGTCGACGAAGGCCAGCTCGGCCGTGTCGGAGGTGCGCAGGCCCAGCTTGTCCAGCTTGCGGCCGATGGAGTAGCCCTCGGACTTGGTGTCCACGGCGAAGAGGGAGATGCCGAAGCGGCGGTCCTCGGCCGTCGGGGCGGACGTGCGGGCGCAGACGATCACGCGGTCGGCGTGGACGCCACCGGTGATGAAGGTCTTGGAGCCGTTGAGGACGTAGTGCGTGCCGTCCTCGGAGAGCTTGGCGGTGGTCTTCATGCCCGCGACGTCGGAGCCGGTGCCCGGCTCGGTCATCGCGAGGGCCCACATCTCCTCGCCGGTGACGAACTTCGGCAGGTAGCGCTTCTTCTGGTCGCCGGTGGCGAGCATCTTGATGTACGGCAGGGCGAGCAGGACGTGGACGCCGGAGCCGCCGAACTGCACACCCGCGCGCGAGGTCTCCTCGTAGAGGACGGCCTCGAACTTGTGGGTGTCCAGGCCCGCGCCGCCGAACTCCTCGGGCACGTTGATGCCGAAGACGCCCAGCTCGCCGAGCTTGTCGTAGAACTCGCGCGGCGCCTGGCCGGCCGCGAACCACTCGTCGTAGACCGGGACGACCTCGGCCTCGATGAAGGCGCGGATGGTCTCCCGGAACGCCTCGTGGTCCTCGTTGAATACGGTACGGCGCACGAGCCGCCTCCTTCGGGTCCTGTCCTGGTCCGGCCTCGGCGCTTGTCTAAGCGCTTGCTCAGCCTCGTCCCTCGAAGTTACCCATCGGTCACCCGCTCTGTCCAGAGCCCTCGCCTGTGATCCACCGCCCACCGGTGACGTCGTACTCCCGCACCGGCCGCCCCTCGATCCCGCTGGTGCGGAACGGCTTCCCCGCGCCGTCCGCGATCCGGACCGTGCCCGAACGGCCCTCCGAGCTCCACACCAGTTCCAGGTACCAGCGGCAGTCGCATCCCGCGGTCCCGGCGGTGACGAGCAGCTCCTCGGGATCCGACGAGGTCACCGTGTAGGGGAAGGGGACGGAGGGGATCTTCCGGCCCTCACCGGAGGCGTCGTAGCCGTCGACCGGCCGGAGGAGCGGGCGCGACGCGTCGAGGTCGATCGCGTAGTGGCGCGGGGTGAGGGCGCCGCCGCAGCCGTTGTCCATCCGGTACGCGGTCCAGGGGAGCGGCGCGGCCCGGCCGACGACCCGTACGTGGAGCGCCTGGAGGACGACGGAGGCCGAGGGCGACCTGCCCTGGAGCGAGATCCGGACGAGCGTCTCCCCGCCGTGCACCGCGCGGTGCGTGCCCGCCCAGCGCGCGGCGTCGGAGGGCGGAGGCGGCGGGGCCACGCCGCTCGGGGCACGGTCGACGAGATAGGTGTGCCCGCAGCCGTTCTCCCAGGCGTGGGAGTCGGCGGTCCAGGTGAAGGGGGGCAGGGGCGGGGCGGGTGCGGTGCTCTTGGTGGGTGTGGGGGGCCTCGACGTCGGTGTGGCCGCGGCCTCTGTTCCGGCGGAGAGCCCGATCCGTACGAGCACGAGGGCGAGCGCCAGGGCGACCACGGCGCCGACGGCCCCGGTGACGAGCAGACCCCGCCGCGACCGCGAGCGCGACCGCGATTGCGGCCGGGGCAGGGCGGCTCTCTTGGCGTCGGTCGTGGTTCCGGGCGCGGGTGACGGCTCCGGTGCCGGCGCGGGTTGCGGCGCGGGTTCGGGCTCCGGTTCCGGCGCGAGTGACGGCTCGGGTTCGGGCCCCGGTGACGGCGCGGGTTCCGGGACCGGGCGGCGGGTGCGGTCCGCTCGGGTCCACAGGTCCTCCAGGGCCCGCCGTTCGTCCTCGTCGGCGCCGCACAGCCGGGCCAGCCGGTCGATCACGGCGAACCCTTCCGGCACCGACTCCCCGGAGCAGTACCGGTGCAGCGTGGACGCGCTCACGTTGAGCCGGCGCCCCAGCGATTCGTAGCTGCGGCCGCCGCGCGCCTTGAGTGCCCGCAGCCGTGCCGAGAACTCCTCGACAGCGGCGTCCTTCGACTTCCCCATCCGAACGTCCGTCCGACTCAGTCCCGTTCCACGGGATCCCGCACCACCCACGTTCTGCCACGTCAACGGGGGTGGAATGGTTCCGGGACGAGAAGGGGCGCGGCGGCGTTGCGCGGCCCGTGCCCCGGCGTCGAGGCTGGTGGAGCACCGACCGACCCACAGGGGGATCACCAGCCATGACCACGTTCCGTTCCGCACTCACCGTCTCCGCCGCCGTCCTGGGCCTCGCCGCCCTCGCCACGGCCCCGGCGCAGGCCGCTGCCCAGCCCGCCTTCCTCGCCGCCTCCCAGATGCCGCCGTCGTCGACGCCGTGGACCGCCACCCAGGTCTTCACTGGCGTCCCGGAGAACGGCGGCGCCCTCTGCGCTCCGTACAAGATCCCGGCGCAGAACACCCGCTACCGCGAGTTCAACACCGAACTCGACACCAACGGCGTCCAGATCACCACCGTCGCCCGCACCGAGGCCGACGCCGTGAAGCTGGTCGACACCCTCCGCAAGGCCCTCGCCGGCTGCGGGCCCCTCCTTGAGCGGCAGAACCCGGGCCTGCACGCCGTCAGCGCCTCCCACGGCACGCTCGCCGTCGAGGAGGGTGCCTGGGTCTACAGCCTGGACACCGCCGACCCGCAGGTCGGCAACACCGACATCCACCTCTTCTCGGTGGGTCGTGACGGCCGGACCGTCACCTTCGTCCGGTGGGGGCAGATGGGCGACTTGAAGGACGCCCCGCTGACGGCCTTCAAGGCGACGACCCGTACCGCCGTGAACAAGCTCTGGTCCTGACGCAGCGTCATCCTGACGCGTGCCGAACTACTCAGAGTGACGGCGGAGTCGCAGAGTACCTCCATCCGGGGGATACTGGGACATGAGTTTCCGCCGTCGGCACGCTCCTGCGTCGAGCCGATGAGCCCATCCGTCATCAGACCGGTACCGGTCGGGGGGTCCGTTTCGATGTGATGCGAAAGGACGCGTCATGGAACTCGAATCCCTCCCCAACGACGTCATCGCCCAGATCGAGGTACGGGACCGCTGGAGGCGCGCAACGGCCGCCAGTGGCCTGGAGTTCCTCATCACCGACATCGGGAAGTGGCCACTCGGCAAGACGGTGCGGGTCGCGTTCCTCGACGGGGACGACCAACTGCACGCGGACATCGCCGGAGCGACCAAGCAGATCACCGACGCCTGCAACCTGACACTCGACTTCGGGCAGAACGGCGGTGGAACGTTCCGGCGATGGACCGAGGCCGACACCGTCCTCGCCGCCGAGATCCGGGTCAGCTTCGACCTGCCGGGCTTCTTCTCCCTGGTGGGCACCGACAGCACGGACAGCGTCATCGGCGCGGGAGGCGGCCCGGTCGGGGGCAACCCCGACCAGCGCAGCCTCAACCTCGGGCAGTTCGCGGAGGACAGGCCCGTCAAGTGGGAAGGCACCGTGCGGCACGAGTTCCTGCACGCACTGGGATTCCACCACTCCCACCAGAACATGCGCGGCACCTGCGAGGGCGAGTTCCGCTGGGAGGACGAAGCCGGTTACGTGCCCACGCAGGACGGGGACGGTGTCTTCGTGGCGGACGCCCAAGGCCGGCTCCCCGGCATCTACACCTTCCTCGCGGGTGAGCCGAACAACTGGCCGCGCGCGATGGTGGATCACAACCTGCGCACCGTGGACGCCCCGGATCTCGTCGCCGGGCCCTTCGACACGAAGTCCGTGATGCTGTACCGGTTCCCGGCGTTCTTCTACAAGTCCACCCCCAGCAGCTGCGCGCCGACCGGCAACGGACAGAACCTGTCGGACGGCGACAAGCGCGGACTCGACCTGCTGTACCCGCACACGACGGAGGGGGTGGCGGACCGTCAGGCCCGTGCCGACGCGGTCCTGCAGTCGCTCGGGGCCGGTCCGGAAGGGGTTCCCGGTTCGAACGGCGGCGGCCTGGCCGAGGCGTACCGCACCAGGGTCGAGGAACTGGCGACCGCCCAGGCCGCGAGCGCCGGCTGACCCGGCCGAGCGGTCGGCCGGGTGAACGACCCCTCCTCGGCCTCCCCCTCACCGGGACGTGAGCGCGAACCACAGCTCCATGCGGACGTCCGGGTCGTCCAGGTCCCGGTCCAGGAGCGCGGCGCAGCGGGCGATCCGCTGGCGGACGGTGTTGCGGTGGATGTCCATCGCGGTGGCCGTCCGGTCCCAGCCGCCGTGCAGCGAGAGCCAGACGCGCAGGGTCTCGGCGAGTGGTTCGGTCAGCGGGGCGAGGAGGGCGCGCGCGTGGGCGGTGGCCTCGTCCGGGTCCACCAGGGCGGCGATCCCGCCCGGGCGGTGCCGCACCAGTTCCGCCCCGGTCGCCTCCGCCCGCCGCAGTGCGCGCGCCGCCTGCGCGTCGGCCGCCGCGAGCTCGTCCGCCTCGACGGGGGCGCTCACCCCCAGCGTCCAGCCGGACTGAGCGGTGACGGGGGAGGAGGCGGGCAGGAGCAGCTGTACGGCTCCGAACGCGGCCCCCGCAGTCGTACCGCCCGAGCCGCCCGCTCCCGCAGTCGTACCGCCTGAGCCACCCCCACCCCGGGCCCTACCGCCCGCGTCCACCAACGGCGTTCCCAGGGCCGCCGCCAGTGAGGCCGCCGCGAACGGGGTGCCATCGCCGCCCGAGGCGTGGACCACCGTCCAGGGGCCCGCGCCCAGGGCCGCGGCCGTCTCCGCCGGGGTGGCGCCGAGCAGCAGCCGGACCAGGGCCCCGTCGCGTACGGTCACGTCCGCGCCCCGGTGGGGGGCCGTGAGCAGGGACAGCAGGACGACCGCGACCCCCGCGATCGTGTGGTCCCCGGGGCCCCGTCGTTCCGTCGCCACCCCCAGCGTCAGCCCGTCGCCGCCGCCCAGCGCGTACGCGGCGAGCCGCAGCCCGCCGCCGTCCCCGCTCGCCGAGGCCGGGCCGCCCGGGCGCGGGCCGAGGACGCCCGCCAGGTCGCGCAGTGCCCGCGCCGCCTCCGCCGGAACGTCCCGGCCGGCCGCCACCGACTCCGTACCGTCCGCTCCGAAGAGCACCGCCCGGCCCCCGAGCCGCGAGGCGAGCGCGCCCAGCACCGCAGGGACCGGGGCCGGCCGGGCCGCGGCCGCCGCCAGGGACTGCTGTGCCTCCGTCACCCGGCGCAGCTCGTGCAGCCGGGCCTCGGCCATCAGCCGCCACAGCGCCCGCGCCACCGCCGTGAACGGCGTCCTCGGCGGCACCTCGACCAGGGGCAGACCGAGCCGGTCGCAGGCTTCGACCAGCTCCGCCGGAACCGTGTCGTACACCGGCGTCACGCCGAAGCCGAGTGCCGCCGCGCCCGCCTCCACCACCCGCTCCACGTAGTGCGCCGGGTCGGTGAGCTGCACGCCCGCCGTCATCAGCAGCTCGCCGCCGAGGAGGTACGGATAGGGGTCGGCCATCTCCGAGGTGTGCACCCAGTGGATCGAGACGTCCCCGGGACCGGCGAGCAGCCGCAGCCCGAGGTCCCGGCGGGCGAGCAGCGCGGCCAGCGAGACGGGCGGTGCGGGGGGAGTGGAGGTGGGCTCCGCGGAGGTCATGGCCATGGATCCTTCGTACACCCCCCGCCTGGTCAGTGGATGAAACGTACACTTCTACGTCGCTTTCCGGCCACCTACTGTCATGGCATCCAGAGGCCGCGGGTACGGGCGGATGTCCCCGCGATCAGCACCTGGTCACTCCCCTGCACGACACGCCACCGAGGTGAACGAAGGAGGCCCCATGGCCGTCGACTACACAGTGATCGCCCTGTACCTGGCCGGCATGCTCGCGATGGGCTGGTGGGGCATGCGCCGCGCCAAGTCCAAGAGCGAGTTCCTGGTCGCCGGGCGCCGCCTCGGTCCCTGGATGTACTCCGGCACGATGGCCGCCATCGTCCTCGGCGGTGCCTCCACCATCGGTGGCGTGGGCCTCGGCTACAAGTACGGCCTCTCGGGCGCCTGGATGGTCTTCGCCATCGGCCTCGGCCTGCTCGCGCTGAGCGTCTTCTTCTCCGCCCGGATCGCCCGGCTGAAGGTCTACACCGTCTCCGAGATGCTCGACCTGCGCTACGGCGGCCGGGCCGGTGTCATCTCGGGCGTCGTCATGTGGGCGTACACGCTGATGCTCGCGGTCACCTCGACCATCGCGTACGCCACGATCTTCGACGTCCTCTTCGACCTGCCCCGGACCCTCGCGATCGTCCTCGGCGGCACCATCGTCGTCGCGTACTCGACCCTCGGCGGCATGTGGTCCATCACGATCACCGACATGGTGCAGTTCGTGGTGAAGACCATCGGCGTGCTGCTCCTGCTGCTGCCGATCGCGGTCGTCAAGGCCGGCGGTTTCGCCGAGATGAAGGCCGCGCTGCCCACCTCGTACTTCGAGCCGCTCGGCATCGGCGGCGAGACGATCTTCACGTACGTGCTGATCTACACCTTCGGCATGCTCATCGGCCAGGACATCTGGCAGCGGGTCTTCACCGCCCGGACCGACAAGGTCGCCAAGTGGGGCGGCACCGTCGCCGGTACGTACTGTCTCGCCTACGCCCTCGCCGGAGCCGTCATCGGCACGGCCGCGAAGGTGCTGTACCCGAACCTGCCCAGCGCCGACGACGCGTTCGCCACCATCGTCAAGGACGAGCTGCCGATGGGCGTCCGGGGTCTCGTCCTCGCCGCCGCCCTCGCCGCCGTCATGTCCACCTCCTCGGGCGCCCTCATCGCCTGCGCCACCGTCGCCAACAACGACATCTGGTCGCGCCTCCGGGGCGCGGTCTCGGCCAAGGAAGGACCGGCCGACGACCACGACGAGGTGAAGGGCAACCGCGTCTTCATCCTCATCATGGGCATCGCCGTCATCCTCGTCGCCATCGCCCTCAACGACGTCGTCCAGGCCCTCACCGTCGCCTACAACCTGCTGGTCGGCGGGCTCCTCGTGCCGATCCTCGGCGGTCTGCTCTGGCGTCGCGGCACCGTCCAGGGCGCCCTCGCGGCGGTCACCGTCGGCGGCCTGGCCGTCATTGGCCTGATGTGGACTTACGGAATCCTTGCAAATGAGCCTGTTTACTATGGTTTGTTGGCCTCGCTCGCCGCATATGTGATCGTTTCCCTGGCGACCCGCCCGACGGACGCCGCCGTGCTCGCGCACTGGCGCGCCCGCCTCGCGGGCCGGGAGACCCCCGAAGCCGACCCGACGCCGGAGACCGTGCCGGCCGCCGTGACCGGCTGACCGCACCGAGACTCCCGGTCGGGGCCCCGAGACCCGAGGCCCCGACCGGACCCCCACCGACGCACCCCAGGAGGACCCGACCATGAGCAGCAGCGACCAGAACACCCCGCGCGGCCCGATCGACTCGTCCCGCATCCCGCGGTACGCAGGTCCCGCGACGTTCGCCCGGCTGCCGCGACTCGACGAGGTCGGCACCGCCGACATCGCCGTGGTCGGCGTCCCCTTCGACAGCGGCGTCTCCTACCGTCCCGGCGCCCGCTTCGGCGGCAACGCCATCCGCGAGGCCTCCCGCCTGCTCCGCCCGTACAACCCGGCGCAGGACGCCTCCCCGTTCGCCCTCGCCCAGGTCGCGGACGCCGGTGACATCGCCGCCAACCCGTTCAACATCAACGAGGCCGTCGAGACGATCGAGGCCGCCGCGGACGACCTGCTGAACTCCGGCGCCCGCATGATGACCCTCGGCGGCGACCACACCATCGCCCTGCCGCTGCTGCGCTCCGTCGCCAAGAAGCACGGCCCCGTCGCCCTGCTCCACTTCGACGCGCACCTCGACACCTGGGACACCTACTTCGGCGCCGAGTACACCCACGGCACCCCGTTCCGCCGCGCCGTCGAGGAGGGCATCCTCGACACCGAGGCGCTCTCCCACGTCGGCACCCGCGGCCCGCTGTACGGCAAGCAGGACCTCACCGACGACGAGAAGATGGGCTTCGGCATCGTCACCTCGGCGGACATCTACCGCCGCGGCGCCGACGAGGTCGCCGACCAGCTCCGCCAGCGCATCGGCGACCGCCCGCTGTACATCTCCATCGACATCGACTGCCTCGACCCGGCCCACGCGCCCGGCACCGGCACCCCGGAGGCGGGCGGCATGACCTCCCGCGAGCTTCTGGAGATCCTCCGCGGCCTCTCCTCCTGCAACCTGGTGTCGGCGGACGTCGTCGAGGTCGCCCCGGCCTACGACCACGCCGAGATCACCGCGGTCGCCGCCTCCCACACCGCGTACGAACTGACGACGATCATGTCCCGCCAGATCGCGGCCGGCCGCGCCTCCGGCGCGAAGTAACCTCCGGGCGGTAGCGGGCTCAGGTGCGGGGTGGGGCGCGGCCCGGTGGTCGGGTCGCGCCCACCCGTTCCGCCCCTGCGGAACGCCTGCCCACGACCTGAAGGGACGCCATGACCCACGACCACGACCTGGTACTCCGGCCCACGGAGGCGCAGACGACCGCCGCGCTCAACCCGCCCGCCGGGCGCAACGGCGGCGACCTCGTCGTCGAGACCCTCACCGGCCTCGGCGCCACCACCGTCTTCGGCCTCCCCGGCCAGCACGCCCTCGGCATGTTCGACGCCCTGCGCCGGTCCGACCTGCGCTACGTCGGCCTCCGCGTGGAGAACAACGCGGGCTTCGCCGCCGACGCGTACGGCCGGATCACCGGCGAGGCGGCCCCGCTGCTGCTCTCCACCGGCCCCGGCGCGCTCATGTCGCTCGCCGCGCTCCAGGAGGCGGCCGCCGCCTCCGCCCCCGTCCTCGCGATCGGCAGCCAGATCCCGGTCGCCGGCCTCGGCGGCGGCCGGCACGGCTACCTCCACGAGCTGCGCGACCAGCAGGCGTCCTTCCGGGACGTCGTGAAGTCCGTCCACACGGTGCGCACGCAGTCCCAGATCCCCTCCGCCATCGCCGCGGCCTGGGAATCGGCGCTCACCGCCCCGCACGGACCGGTCTGGGTTGAGATCCCGCAGGACGTGCTCCTCGCGGAGACCACCCTGCCGGTCGTGACCGCGATGGACGCGACGCCCGAGGACATCGCCCCGCGCCCCGAGCTGACGGCCGTCGCGGCGCACCTCCTGGCGAACGCCGAGCGTCCGGTGATCATCGCGGGCGGCGGAGTCGTCCGCTCCGACGCCTCCGGCAAGCTCCTCGCGCTCGCGGAGCGGCTCGACATCCCCGTCGTGACGACCTTCGGCGGCAAGGGTGCCTTCCCCTGGCAGCACCGGCTGTCGCTCCAGTCCTGGCTGGAGGACCGGCACACCACCGACTTCCTGGAGGACGCCGACGTCCTCCTCGTCGTCGGCTCGGGGCTCGGCGAGCTGTCCTCGAACTACCACACGTTCGCCCCGCGCGGCCGGGTGATCCAGATCGAGGCGGACGCCGGGAAGCTGGAGTCCAACCACCCGGCGCTCGGCATCCACGCGGACGCCCGGCTCGCCCTCCAGGCACTCCTGGAGACGGTGCCGGAGCGCCGGGACCCCACGGCCCCCGAGCGGGTGTCGGCCGTCCTGACGAAGGTCCGGGACCGGATCGCGGCGCAGGACCTCGGCCTGGAGCAGCAGATCGTCGCGGCCGTACGGGAGGCGCTCCCGGACCGCTCTCCGAGCTTCTGGGACATGACGATCCTGGCGTACTGGGCGTGGTCGGCCTTCGACCCCCGCTTCCCGAACACCATGCACTCGGCCCAGGGCGCCGGCGGCCTCGGCTACGGCTTCCCGGCGGCGCTCGGCGCGGCCGCGGCGGACCCGAGCCGGCCGGTGCTCGCGGTCTCCGGCGACGGCGGCGCGATGTACTCGATCGCGGAGCTGGCGACGGCGAAGCAGTACGGCCTCGACGTGACGTGGCTGATCGTCGACGACGGCGGCTACGGCATCCTGCGCGAGTACATGACGGGCGCGTTCGGCGAGGCCACCGGCACGGAACTGTCCCGCCCGGACTTCGTGGCCCTGTCCGAGTCCTTCGGCGTCCCGGCGACCCTGACGACCCCGGAAACCCTGACGACGGACCTCGCGAAGTCCCTCGCCACCCCGGGCCCCTCGGTCGTCGTCCTCCCGGCCCTCCTGAGGATGTTCGAACCGACGCACCTCTGACGGTGCCGACCCGGTGGCCCGGACCCGAAAGGGCCGGGCCACCGGGTCTCCTCAGCCGACGAGGCCCTCCCAGGCCTTCCGGTACTCGGCGAGCTGCGCCTCGTACCCCCGCCGGAACTCCTCGGTCTGCTTCTGATCCAGCCCGCCGCGGGACACGCGTCGTGCGGGTATCAGCCGGATCGCGTCGGTCATGACCACCACGGCCGCGTCGGCGACGGTCCCGCCCCGCTCCCGCGCGAGGAACGCCTGCTGAGCGGCCTCGGCCAGGAGCGCCCAGCAGATGTTGCGGGGATTCCTCGCCGTCGCTTCCAACTGCCGAGGAGCCACCGGCTCGACCCTCCCGGTCTTCGCCAGCCCCTTGATCGCCAGCAGCGCCGCGTACAGCTGCCCCCACGCGTAGGGCCTGTCGTCCTCGATCCGCGCCACGCACGTCCCCTTCCCTCTCGACCGACAGCCATGGGCCGCGCAGGACGGCCCCATCGACTTCTACCCACCGTGCAACCCTGCCCGCCCCGCGCGGGTCTACCTCCCCGGGTAGGGGGCGGGGGTAGGTGCACCCCCCGAGCCGTGCGAGGGGGAGGGGTAGCCGTGGTGCGCAAGGTGCTGAAGAAGGTCGGGGCATGGGCCAGGTTCCGGGACCCCGCGCGGCCCCGGCGCGGGCGGCGGCTCGCCGCCGTGACGAGCGCTCTCTTCACCGGTACGGCCGTGACGGCCGTGTTCCTGTCGGTCTACGGCACCTGAGCCCGCCCGCGTGGTCCTAGGACCACGGTCCCGTCCCCCGGGGACCTATGGACGAACCCGCGTCCCGATTTGTTGCGGCGGGATGAAATCGCAGCCCAGCCGTGTTGGGCCTTCCGGTAGAGCAGGACGAACGGGAGGCCACTCGTGGCGGCGGTCGGGGAAGAACAGCGGGGCTGGGCGCGCAGGCTCGCCGGGTACGCGTGGCGGTACAAGGCGAACACTCTGCTCGCGCTCGGGTCCTCGCTGGCCGGCATGGCCGTGCTCGCACTCGTGCCGCTGGTCACCAAGGTGATCATCGACGACGTCATCGGGACGAAGACCCGGGGCCTCGGCGTCTGGACCGGTCTCCTCATCGGCGCCGCCGTCCTCGTCTACGCCCTCACCTACGTCCGCCGCTACTACGGCGGCCGTCTGGCGCTCGACGTCCAGCACGACCTGCGTACCGACATGTACGCCACCATCACCCGGCTCGACGGGCGACGGCAGGACGAGCTGTCCACCGGGCAGGTCATCGGGCGGGCCACCAGCGACCTCCAGCTGATCCAGGGTCTGCTGTTCATGCTCCCGATGACCATCGGGAACGTTCTCCTCTTCCTGATCTCGCTGGGCGTCATGGCCTGGCTGTCCCTCCCGCTCACCCTCGTCGCCCTCGCCGTCGCCCCCGCCCTCTGGTTCATCGCCAAGCGCAGCCGCACCCGCCTCCACCCCGCCACCTGGCACGCGCAGCAGCAGGCCGCCGTCGTCGCCGGGGTCGTGGACGGGGCCGTGACCGGCGTCCGCGTCGTCAAGGGCTTCGGCCAGGAGGATCAGGAGACCGGCAAGATCCGCGAGGCCGGGCGGAAGCTGTTCGCCGGCCGGCTGCGGACGATCCGGCTGAACTCGCGGTACACCCCGGCCCTCCAGGCCGTCCCGGCCCTCGGCCAGGTCGCCGTCCTCGCCCTCGGCGGCTGGCTCGCCTACCGCGGCCAGATCACCCTCGGCACCTTCGTCGCCTTCTCCGCCTACCTGGCCTCCCTCGTCGGCCCGGTCCGCATGCTCGCCATGGTGCTCACCGTCGCCCAGCAGGCCCGCGCCGGCGTCGAGCGGGTCCTCGACCTCGTCGACACCGAGCCGGTCATCAAGGACGGTACGAAGGAGCTGCCCGCCGACGCGCCCGCCACCGTCGAGTTCGACGACGTCTCGTTCGCCTACGAGGACGGGCGGCCGGTGCTCGACGGGTTCTCGCTGGAGATCCGGGCCGGCGAGACCGTCGCCGTCGTCGGCGCCTCCGGCTCCGGCAAGTCCACCGTCTCGCTGCTCCTGCCCCGCTTCTACGACGTCACCCACGGTGCCGTCCTCGTCGGCGGCCACGACGTCCGCGAGCTCACCCTCGACTCGCTGCGTGCCGCGATCGGTCTCGTCCCCGAGGACTCCTTCCTCTTCTCCGACACCGTCCGCGCCAACATCGCCTACGGCCTCCCGGACGCCACCCAGGAGCAGATCGAGACCGCCGCCCGCGCCGCCCAGGCCGACCGGTTCATCGCCGAGCTGCCCGCCGGGTACGACACCAAGGTCGGCGAGCACGGCCTCACCCTCTCCGGCGGCCAGCGCCAGCGCGTCGCCCTCGCCCGCGCGATCCTCACCGACCCCCGGCTCCTCCTCCTCGACGACGCCACCTCCGCCGTCGACGCCAAGGTCGAGCACGAGATCCACGAGGCCCTGAAGGCGGTCATGGCGGGCCGTACGACCCTGCTGATCGCGCACCGCCGCTCCACCCTCGGCCTCGCCGACCGCATCGCCGTCCTGGAGGACGGCCGGCTCGCCGACATCGGCACCCACGCCGAGCTGGAGGAGCGCTCCCCGCTCTTCCGGCGCCTGCTCACCGACCCCGACGAGCTGGGCGCCGTCTCGCCCGGCCACATCACCCCGGCCGAGGTCCCCGAGGACCGCACGCTGCGGGCCGAGCTGGACGCCGAGTTCGACGCCGAGCGGGGCATCACCCCCACCCTGTGGGTACGGGACGAGACCGCCGACCGGGAGACCGAGGCGCCGGGGGCCACCCCCGAGCTGCTCGCCGCCGTCGAGGCCCTGCCGCCCGCCGACGACACCCCCGGCATCGACGAGGCCCGCGCCGTGTCGCCCGAGGACGCCTACGGTCTGCGCCGACTGCTCCGCGGCTTCGGCCTCCCGCTGCTCATCAGCCTCGGCCTGGTCGCCCTCGACGCGGGCGCCGGACTGCTGCTCCCGGTCCTGATCCGGCACGGCATCGACGAGGGCGTGAACCGGCTCGCGATCGGCGCCGTCTGGGCGGCCTCCGCGCTCGCCCTGGTCACCGTGCTCGTGCAGTGGGTCGCGCAGACCGCCGAGACCCGGATGACCGGCCGTACCGGCGAGCGGGTCCTCTACGCGCTGCGCCTGAAGATCTTCGCCCAGCTCCAGCGGCTCGGCCTCGACTACTACGAGCGCGAGCTCACCGGCCGGATCATGACCCGGATGACCACGGACGTGGACGCCCTGTCCACCTTCCTGCAGACGGGCCTGGTCACCGCCTTCGTCTCGGTCGTGACCTTCTTCGGGATCATGGTCGCGCTGCTCGTGCTCGACCTCCAGCTCGCCCTGGTCGTCTTCGCGACCCTGCCGGTCCTCGCCGTCGCCACGTACTACTTCCGCCGCTCCAGCGTGAAGGCGTACGAGCTGGCGCGCGAGCGGATCAGCGTCGTCAACGCCGACCTCCAGGAGTCGGTCTCCGGCCTCCGGATCGTGCAGGCCTTCCGCCGCGAGCGCTCCGGCGCCGCCCGGTTCGCCGAGCGCAGCGACCACTACCGCGAGGCGCGCGTCCGCGGCCAGTGGCTGATCTCCATCTACTTCCCGTTCGTCACCCTGCTGTCCTCGGTGGCCGCCGCGGCCGTCATGATCGTCGGTGCGAACCGCATCGAGGGCGGCACGCTCACCACCGGCGCGCTCGTCGCCTACCTCCTCTACATCGACCTGTTCTTCGCCCCCGTGCAGCAGCTCTCGCAGGTCTTCGACGGCTACCAGCAGGCCGCCGTCTCGCTGAAGCGCATGCAGGAGCTCCTCCAGGAGCCGACGTCGACGGCCGCCGCGCCCGTACCCCTGGACGTGCTGTCGCTGCGCGGCGAGATCGCCTTCGAGGACGTCTCCTTCGCGTACGGCGGCGAGGACGGCGCCGCGAAGGACGAGACCGCCCTCACCGGCATCGACCTGCGCATCCCGGCCGGCCAGACCGTCGCCTTCGTCGGTGAGACCGGCGCGGGCAAGTCCACCCTGGTCAAGCTGGTCGCCCGGTTCTACGACCCGACGGGCGGCCGGGTCACCGCCGACGGCACCGACCTGCGGGACCTCGACCTCACCGCGTACCGCCACCGGCTCGGCGTCGTCCCCCAGGAGGCGTACCTCTTCGCCGGGACGGTCCGCGACGCCATCGCGTACGGCCGTCCCGACGCGACCGACGCCGAGGTGGAGGCGGCGGCCCGCGCGGTCGGCGCCCACGACATGATCGCGACCCTCGACGGCGGCTATCTCCACGAGGTCGCCGAGCGGGGCCGTAACCTCTCCGCCGGGCAGCGCCAGCTCATCGCCCTCGCCCGCGCCGAACTCGTCGACCCGGACATCCTGCTCCTCGACGAGGCCACGGCCGCCCTCGACCTGGCCACCGAGGCCCAGGTCAACCAGGCCACCGACCGGCTCGCCGGGCGCCGTACGACCCTGGTCGTCGCCCACCGGCTGAGCACGGCGGCCCGCGCCGACCGGGTGGTCGTCATGGATCACGGCCGGGTCGCGGAGGACGGCACCCACGAGGAACTCCTCGCCCTGGACGGCCGGTACGCGATGCTGTGGCGGACCTTCATCGGCGAGACCGTGGACGAGGAGGAGCCGGAGCGGGTGTGAGGCGGGGTCCGGCGTGCCGAGGCCGGTGAACAGGTGCCGCCCGGCGGGATGAGTACGGGAGCGGATACCGGGCCCATCGTCCGGCGGGATTGGATCGGGTCATGAGCAACGACCCCCGTTCCCGCGCCGCCTCGCCCGTCCCCATCACCCCGCCGGACGTCGAGGGTGCCCGGCTGCGGAAGCGGTCCATGTTCTGGGCGGGGATGTTCGTGCCCGCGAGCCTGCTCGCCGGCATCCTCGTGCTCACCCGTGAGGACGCCGCCAGCTGCCTCACCCACGGGACGGCCTGTGACAGCACTCCCGGCCTCGTGTACGTCGCGGCACTGGTGATCTTCGTCGCGGCCCTGGTGACCGTGCAGGCGACCTCCCGGCCCGAGCTCCGCCGGGCGGCGTTCTGGACCCAGATCGGCGCCGAGAGCGTCTTCCTGTTCCTCCTCCTCGTCGCGTTCTCGTAGGAGCCCACACCGGAGGCAACCATTCCGGGGTCGGGCGCGTCGTACGTCCGTACGTCCGTACGCGCGTACGGCGACCCGCTCGGGAGGGGAAACGCATGCCCACGGACACGAAGAAGGCACGACGTCGCCGACGACTGCTCGCCCGTGTCCTGGCGCCCCTGCTCCTCGCCCTCGCGCTGCTTCCGGTCCCGGGCATCGGGCCCGGCGCCGGTACCGCCGAGGCCGTCTCCGTCTGCCAGGGCCGCCCCGCCCGGACCATCACCTTCGCCACCGGCGAGCTGCGCCTCTACCGGACCCGCCACTACGCCTGCGCCGTCACCGTCGCCAAGCGGCCCGGCGCCCGCCGGCCGATGGCCGTCTCCCTCCAGCCGCGCGGCGGCCGGCCCGCCGTCTCGTCCGGACGGTTCGACCGACAGGCCGGTCCCGTCACCGTCCACGCCCTCAACCGTTGTGTCCGCGCGGGCGGTTCGGTGTCCGGGCAGGGCACGACCACCGGCTGGATCCTGTGCTGATGTGCAGGAAAGTCCAAGGGTAAGGACCAACTGGGGCTGGCGGTCCACACGTTCCCCCCGCTAGGTTCGCGACACCGTTGTGAACCAAGGGGAGGGTGAATGCGCAAGTCGCTGAGATGGGCGCTGTCGCTTTCGGTGCTTATAGGCACCGTGGCACCGACCGGCGTGGCTACCGCCGCGGACACGGACACGGGCAGCACGGCCGTCGTCGACTCGCAGAGCACAGACATCAAGGACCGCATCCTGGCGATCCCCGGGATGAGCCTGATCGAGGAGAAGCCGTACGCCGGCTACCGCTTCTTCGTCCTGAACTACAAGCAGCCGATCGACCACCGGCGCCCGTGGGCCGGCACGTTCGACCAGCGGATCTCCGTCCTCCACAAGGACACGAGCCGCCCGACCGTCTTCCGCACGAGCGGCTACTCGCTGAGCACCACGCCCAGCCGCGCCGAGCCGACCCGGATCATCGACGGCAACCAGGTCTCCATGGAGTACCGCTTCTTCACGCCGTCGCGTCCGCAGCCCGCCGACTGGTCCAAGCTCGACATCTGGCAGGCGGCCAGCGACCAGCACCGGATCTTCACCGCGCTGAAGAAGATCTACGGCCAGAAGTGGCTCTCCACCGGCGCCTCCAAGGGCGGCATGACCGCCACCTACTTCGAGCGCTTCTACCCGCGTGACATGGACGGTGTCGTCGCCTACGTCGCCCCGAACGACGTGGTCAACAAGGAGGACTCGGCCTACGACCGGTTCTTCGAGACGGTCGGCACCAAGGAGTGCCGCGACCGCCTGAACAACCTGCAGCGCGAGGCCCTCGTCCGCCGCGCCCCCCTTGAGGCCAAGTACAAGGCGTGGGCCGAGGCGGAGGGCGCCACCTTCAACACGGTCGGCACGCTCGACAAGGCCTACGAGGCCGTCGTCCTCGACTTCGTGTGGGGCTTCTGGCAGTACTACGGCGAGGACGTCTGCGACCAGATCCCGGTGGCGAAGACCGCCACCGACGACGAGGTGTACAACACGATCGACGCCTACTCCGGCTGGGCCGCCTACACCGACCAGGGCCTGGAGCCGTACACGCCGTACTACTACCAGGCGGCGACCGAGCTCGGCTCGCCCACCATCAAGCAGCCGCACCTCAAGGGTCTCAGCCGCTACGGCTACCAGCCCGCGAGCAACTTCGTGCCGCGCGAGATCCCGATGAAGTTCAAGCAGCACGCCATGCGTGATGTGGACAACTGGGTCCGCAAGAACGCGAACAAGATGCTGTTCGTGTACGGCGGCAACGACCCGTGGGGCTCCGAGAAGTTCCACCTCGGCAAGGGCGCGCGCGACAGCTACGTGTACGTGGCCCCGGGCGCCAACCACGGTGCGAACGTCGCCGGGCTCGTCGAGGCCGAGCGGAACAACGCCACCGCCCGCATCCTCGACTGGGCCGGAGTCCCCGCCCCGGCCGCCCAGGCGGCGCAGCCGCTGGCCCGCTTCGACGCGCGCCTCGACAAGCCGGTCGACGAGGACGCGACGAAGGAGCACGGCCTGCGGCCGTGACACCCCGTGGCAGGTGAGGTGGGGTGCGTCCGGCGGGACGCACCCCACCTCCGTGTCAGCGGTACGACAGGCCGTATCCGACCGGGTGGAGCACCTTCGCCGGGTCGTCCGCGCTCTGCACGGGGACCGGGAGGCGGCCCCTGGGCCTGGCCCGGCCGGCCAGGACCCGTACCGCGGCCCGGAGTTCGACATCGGTCCAGGAGTAGGCGGCGAGCGTCGCCCGCTGGCCGTCGATCCGGGCGATGTCGTACGGGTTGCGGATCGCGATCGTCACGACGGGCACCCCGGTCGCGACGAGCCGCGCCACGAGCGTGCGCTGCGGACTGGTCGCGGTGACGTTGTACGTACCCACCACGATCACGTCCTTGCCCGCGGCCGCCGCCACCGCCTCCTCGATCTTCGCGGCCGTCGGGGTGATCCCGGTGGAGAGCGCCGTCGCGGTGAAGCCCAGTTCCGTCAGGGTGTTCGCGAGCGTCGTGGTCGGCGGACCCGTCGTGCCCGAAGGGGACGCCGGGTCGGCGCCGACGACGAGGACCGATCCGTGCCGTGCCGGGCTCAGCGGCAGGAAGCCGCCCTCGTTGAGCAGCAGGGTCGTGGTCGCCTCGGCGATCCGGTCGGCCTGGGCGAGATGGGCGGCGGTGCCGACCACCCGCTCGACACCGGCCCGGGAGACGTACGCGTTCCGGAACAGACCGAGCTTCGACTTGAGCCGCAGAATCCGCAGGATCGATTCGTCGAGCCGGTCCTCCGTCAGCTCGCCGTCCCTGACGGCCTTCAGGACCGCGTTCCAGGCCACGTCGAGCTTCGGCGGGTTGAGCAGCTGGTCCACCCCGGCCTTCAGGGCGAGGACCGGGACGCGCTCGTCGCCGTACTTGGTGCGCACGCCCTCCATGCCGAGGGAGTCGGTGACCACCACGCCGTCGTAGCCGAGCTGCTCGCGCAGGATGCCGGTGAGGATCGGCCGCGAGAGGGTCGCCGGGTCCTCGCTGGGGTCGAGCGCCGGGACCACGATGTGCGCGGTCATGATCGAGTCGATCCCGGCGGCGATCGCGGACCGGAACGGCGGGGCGTCGAGTGCGCTCCACTGGGCCCGGGTGTGGGTGATCGTCGGCAGCCCGTAGTGGCTGTCGACGGCGGTGTCGCCGTGCCCCGGGAAGTGCTTGGAGGTGGCCGCGACCCCGGCCCGCTGATAGCCCTTGACCTGCGCGGCGACCATACCGGCGACCGCCGTCGGGTCGGAGCCGAAGGAGCGGACGCCGATGACCGGGTTGGCCGGGTTGACGTTGACGTCCGCGACCGGCGCGTAGTTCTGCCGGATGCCGACGGCCGCGAGCTCCTCGCCCGCGATCTGCGCCGCCTTACGGGCGTCCGCGTGCGAGCCCCCGGCACCGAGGGCCATCGCGCCCGGCACCAGGGTGGCGGGCTCGCCGACCCGGCAGACGATGCCGTGCTCCTGGTCGGTGGAGATGAGCGCGGGGATCGGCGTGGGCTGCGCGAGGGCGGCCTGCTGGATGCCGTTGGAGAGGGCGGCGATCTGCTGCGGGTCCCGGGTGTTGTGGGCCCAGGAGAAGTAGATGACGCCGCCCACGTGGTACCGCTCGACCAGCTCGGCGGCCGTACGGACGCCGAGCTCCGTGAGGTTGGCGTCGATGTCGGCCTGGTCGGGGGCGGTCGCGGAATGGCCGTACACCCGCATGACGAAGAGCTGGCCGACCTTCTCCTCAAGGGACATGCGGTCGATGATCCGCCGGAGCTTCCGGTCGTCGTGCCGGTCCTGCGCGGCGAGGGCGGGGGTGGTCACCCCGGTGACGGCGGCCGCTGCCGCGGCGGCGGTCACCGTGAGAAGGGTGCGTCGGGAGGGGGAGGGGGCGGGGGCGCGGTGGTGCACTGATGCTCCTTCCGGCCGTGCGAGGTTGAAGGAATCCGTGTCGGGAATCCCCGGAAGCCGCCTCTGAAGGAAACTTCCAAGGGTCACGGATAGCCCGAAAGTAACTGCCAGGTCAAGGACCCGCGCACGAATCACCCACGGCGGCGATCCCGGGCCAGAGTTCCTGGAGCGTACGGACCGCCTCCCGGATCGCCGGGCGCCGCGCCGCCCCGGTCCGCCACATGGCGTGCAGACGGCGCGTCGGCATCGGGTCGAGCCGCACCGGCGCCACCTCCGGCGGTAGCATCCCGCGCCCGAGGCGCGGCACGAGCGCGATCCCCAGTCCGGCCGCGACCAGGGCGACCTGTGTGTGGTTCTCCTCCGCCTGATGCACGATCAGCGGCTCGAAGCCCGTCTCCCGCAGCGTCCGCGTCAGCCAGTCGTGGCAGACCGTCCCCGGCGGCTGCGAGATCCACCGCTCCGCCGCCAGCTCCTCCCGGCGCACCGAGTCCCGCGCCGCGAGCGGATGGTCCCGGTGGACGAGGATGTCGCACAGGTCGTCGCCGATCACCGCCTGCTCGACCCCCGGCGGCACGGGCAGCGGGGCGATGTCCCAGTCGTGCGCGACCGCCAGATCGATCACGCCCCGCGCCACCAGGTCGATCGAGACGTGCGGGTCGACCTCCGAGAGGCGGGCGTCGACATCGGGGTGGGCCCGGCCGAGCTCCGCGAGCACCCGGGGCATCAGACCGCGCGCCGCGCTCGCGAAACAGCCGATCGCGAGCCGCCCGGCGGGCCGGCCGCGCCGCTCTTCGAGACGCACCTCGGCCTCCTCCACGAGCTTCAGCAACTGCCCTGCGGTGGCGGCGAGTTGATGGGCGTCGTCGGTGAGCCGGATGCCCCGGCCGCTGCGTTCCAGCAGGGTCGTACGCGTCTCGCGCTCCAGCTTCGCGATCTGCTGGGAGACCGCCGACGGCGTGTAGCCGAGGGCGGTGGCTGCGGCGCCGACACTGCCGTGGACGGCGACGGCGTGCAGGGCGCGCAGACGGCCGAGATCCAGCACGGTGCGTCCTCCTCTTCGATGCGCGGGACGAATGGATGAAGCATCACTACATCCCATCATGAAGAAGTCCGTGCTGGTGCTAAACGGTCGGGGCGGCGATGCTCGACAGCATGCGCCCCGCCCACCTCGCCCTCGCCGCCCTGGTCGCCGCCGTCTGGGGAGTCAACTTCGTCGTCATCGAGATCGGCCTCGACCACTTCCCGCCGCTGCTCTTCTCCGCCCTCCGCTTCCTCGCCGCCGCCCTGCCCGCCGTGTTCCTGGTGGGCCGGCCCACCGTGGCCTGGAAGTGGATCCTGGCGGTCGGACTCGTCCTCGGCGTCGCCAAGTTCGGGCTGCTCTTCACCGGCATGGACCTCGGCGCCCCGGCCGGACTCTCCTCCCTCGTCCTCCAGGTCCAGGCCGTCTTCACCGCCCTCTTCGCCTTCGCCGCGCTCGGTGAACGCCCCGGCCGCCTCAAGGTGGCGGGGATGGGGGTCGCCCTGGTGGGCATCGGCGTGACGGCGGCCGACGAGGGCGGGACCGGGTCCCTCGGGGGCTTCGCCCTGGTGATCGGCGCGGCGGCCTGCTGGGGCGTCTCCAACGTCCTGACCCGCAAGGCCTCCCCGCCCGACGCGCTCAACTTCATGGTCTGGGTCAGCACCGTGCCCGTCCTGCCGCTGCTCGGCCTCTCCCTCCTCCTGGAGGGCCCGGAACGCGACCTCGCGGCCCTGCGCGGCCTCGACCGGACCGGCGCCGGAGTCATCGTCTACGTCGCCTGGATCACGACCGTCTTCGGCTTCGGGGCCTGGGGCTGGCTGCTGCGCCGCTACCCGGCCTCGTCCGTCGCCCCCTTCTCCCTCCTCGTCCCCGTCTTCGGCATGTCCTCGGCGGCGCTCGTCCTGGGCGAGGGAGTGAGCCCGGCCCGCTGGTGCGCGGCGGCGCTCCTGGTCGGCGGAGTGGCCCTGACGTCCTTCGCACCGGGTCGCCGGTCGGAGAAGAATCCCCTCGCCCCGGCGAACCCCGTGCCCGTATCGTCGTCCGGCCGTCCCCTCGGCGAGGAACGGCGTACGAACAGCGACGCACGGCGTACGAACAGCGAGGAAACGCCCGTATGACCTTCGAGCACATCACCGTCGACTCCCCCGAACCCGCCCCCGGCACCGTCCTCCTGAGCGGCATCCCGGGCAGCGGCAAGTCCACGGTCGCGGCGGCCCTCGCGGCCCGCTTCGCCCGGGCGGCGCACATCGAGGTCGACGGGCTCCAGGCCCTGATCGTGAGCGGCTGCCACTGGCCGAGCCCGGACGGCGACCGGGAGGCGGACCGCCAGATCCTGCTGCGCGCCCGCAACGCCTGCCTGCTCGCGGACAGCTTCACGGCGGCCGGCTTCCTCCCGGTCCTCGACGACGTCGTCGTACGCCGCTCCCATCTGGACTACTACCGCGCCCAGGCGAAGACGGGCCCGCTGTACCCGGTCTTCCTGGCTCCGGGCCCGGAGAAGGCCTGGGAACGCAACAACGCCCGGGACAAGCGCCTGACGACCGACTGGGCCTTCCTGGACGAGGCGATGCGCACGGAACTCTCGGACGAGGGCGTCTGGATCGACAACGCGCACCTGACGGTGGAGGAGACGGTGGACGCGGTCCTGGCGGCGACGGGCCTGACCCCGCGGAAGTAGCCCGTCGGAGCCCCACCGTGGTGGGCTCCGACGGGCTGCGCCCTCGTCGAGTCAGTGCTCAGGCGAACATGTCGGCGAGCAGCTCGGGGCCGATGACGATGGGCGCGGGGCGGTAGGCGGGCGGCAGCGTGTCCATCAGCTCGCGGACCAGGAAGTCCCAGCAGCGGGTGCGGACATGGGCCAGGCAGTCGATGAAGGTGTGCTCGGCGCCGGGCACGACGTGCAGTTCGAAGTCCTTGCCGGCGGCGAGCAGCCGGTCGGCGAGCCGCAGGGTCTGGTGCGGGTGGACCTGGTCGTCCATGTCGCCGTGGATGAGCAGCAGCTTGCCCGCCAGCCGGTCGGCGAGGTCCAGGCTGGACGTCCGGTCCCAGGCCTCGGTGTCGTCCGTGCCGTCGTAGGACTCGACGAAGCCCGCGTTGAAGGAGCGGGCGTCGTGGGAGCCGGAGAGAGCGGCCCCGACCTTGTACACCTCGGGGAAGTCCAGCATCGCCCGCGCCGCGGCGAACCCGCCTCCGGAGTGGCCGAGGACACCGACCCGGTCCAGGTCCATCCACGGCCGGGTCTCGGCCAGCTGCGGCAGGGCCGCGGCGTGGTCGGCCAGGGAGCCCGCGTCGGCCAGCCGGCCGAAGGAGGCGTCGTGGAAGGCCTTGCTCCGTCCCGGGGTGCCCCGGCCGTCGAGCGCGATGACCACGAAGCCGAGTGCCGCGAGGGGTTCGGCGTCCATGCCCATGCCACCGGGGTCGAAGCACGGGGCGACCCGGTTGACCTGCGGGCCGGGGTAGGGGTTGTCGATCACCGGGTAGCGCTTGGTGGGGTCGAAGTCCCGCGGCCGGTACAGCACCCCGTAGATGTCGGTCTCGCCGTCGGCCGCCTTCACGCGGAACCGCTCCGGCGCGGTCCAGCCGGTGGCGGCGAGCTTGGTGATGTCGGCGCGCTCCAGCTCGACGAGCACCCGCCCGGTCCAGTCGCGGACCGTGGTGACCGGGGCCGTGTCGACGGTGGACGCGGAGTCGATGAAGTACTCCTGGTCGTACGGGCTTTCCGGCAGGGTCGCGATGTGGTCGAGCGTGTCGTCGGTGAGCTTCGCGAAGCCGGAGCCGTCCAGGCCGACCCGGCACACCGTGCGCCGGTAGGGGTCCTCGTCGACGAGCCCGGAAGCGGTGAAGTACACGACCCGCTCGGCCTCGTCGACGCGCAGGATCTGCCGCACCAGCCACGGCCCGGAGGTGACCTGCCCGAGCAGCTCGCCGGTGTGCAGGTCGTAGCGGTAGAGGTGGCCCCAGCCGTCGCGCTGCGAGAACCACAGCACCTCGTCGGCGAGCACGCGCACGATGGGCGGCTCGGTCATCCACTGGTTGGGCTCCACCCGGGTCGCCCCGGTCTCGCTGATCACGGTGGTGACCTCGCCGGTGACGGGGTCGAGGCGGTTCAGGGTGAGGGAGTGCTGGTCCCGGGGCCGGGCGAGGAAGTACACGGCCGAGCCGTCCGCGGCCCACCAGGCCCACTTGACGGTGATCGGCGACACGTGGGTCATGATCAGCGGCTCGGCCTGGGCGCGGACCACCGTGCCCTCGGCGACGTCGAGGACGACCAGTTCGGCCTGCGGCAGGTGCTCGTCGCCGGGGTACGCGAACCGCTGGGTGTGCAGGAGCGGCGCGCCGCCGTCGGCGGGCCTGGCCTCCACGAGGTGGGTCTGTCGGACCTCACGCTCGTCCGTCCGGTGCGCGAGGACCTTCGTCGAGTCCGGCGACCAGGCCACCGCGGGCGGCAGGTAGGGCACGCCGAGCTTGCGCAGCAGGGCGGCGTTGCCGGTCGCTGCGGGGCCCGGACCGTACGCGTGATCCGGGGCGCCGTCGGTGGTCAGCGGCCACTCGCGGCCGTCGGACAGCGACCGCGCCCACAGGTCGTGCCCCCGCTGGGAGACCGCCGACTTGCCGTCGGGCGAGGTCACGTCGAGTGGGTTGCCCGGGGCGGTGAACTCGGCCGGCTCGCAGACGTAACTGTCCAGGTCGCAGCGCCAGTACGCGCCGAACGCCACGAACTTCACGTCGTTCTCGGTCAGTTCGATGCCTATGAACGGCAGGGCCTCGGGGTCGACCTGCTGCTCGGCGGCGCCGGCCAGCGCGGCGGCCAGCCGGGCGTGGTCGAAGACGGGCCCACGCGTGCCCGCCGCCGGGTCGACCAGCACGAACCGCCTGCCGACCCCGTTGCTCACCGCGTACCAGAAGCGCGCGCCCCCGTCGATCCACTGCGGCCTGACCTTGTCACCGACGACGAGCTCGCCCGGGCTGGCGGGACGGCGCAGAAGCTGCTCGGCGGCCTTGTAGTTCTGAGTGGTACTCATTCTTCTTGTCCGTCCTCGGTGTTGGTCGATGATGATCTTGGTCAGAAAGGTGCCACCGTAGCGGTTCAGAGGCTGCGGGCGGTGATGTCGCCGTAGGAGGTGGTGGCGTGGATGTTCAGGCCGGCGGCGGCGCCGTCGGTGTTGGTGAGGGCGTTGTGGAGGCGGCCGTAGGCGGTGCGGGCGTCGAGGGTGGCGGAGACGCCGCGGGCGGCGCCGACCGTGATCGCGCCGGACTCGGTGCGCAGGACCACTGAGCCGGTGACGGCTTCGGTGATGCGGAGGTCGCCCTTCTGGGTGCTGATCTCGGCGGCGCCGCCGAGGCGGCCGACGGTGATGTCGCCGGCGAGGAGGGTGAGGCGGGCGGTGGCGGTCTCGTCGAGGGTGACGGTGCCCTGTGCGCCGTCGAAGGTGACGTCGCCGAGGCGGCCGACGCCGCGGAGGTCACCGGCGGCGGTCTTCGCCTCGATGCGGGAGCCGGCGGGCAGCTGGACGGTCACCTCGACCGATCCGGAGTCGCCCAGGAGCCGGTTCTTGGCCGGGGCGGCGGCGATCCGCAGGACGCCGTCGGCGTATTCGGCCGAGACCTGCTCGGCGGCCTTCAGGTCGGCGGACTTGGCGGGGTTCGCGGGCCGGATGTCGACCGTGGCGTCGTCACGGTCGGCGGCGATGAGCTGGATGCGGCCGGCGGGGATGTCGAGGACGGTGATGATCGCGGCGGTGGCGGCGAACTTCTGCAAGGTTCTTCTCCTTCTTGAGGCGGGCCCACTCTCGGGCCCGCCGTTTCCGATGAAGGAAAAGCTACGTTGCGTTCATAGGTCTAGCAATGTGTTCGTTGCGCGAAATCGGCATCGGTGCAGGTAGAGGCAGGGATTTCGTTGCAACGGTTCTGAAGCTAACGCAATGACCGGGCTTCGTTGCGTTGCAATGGAATGGAAGTGAACGCTATGTGGAGGGCGTTGCGTCCGCAGTCGCGGGCAGGGCGCGCGCCCGTGGCCGCCCCGTGGACCCCCGTACCACCAGCTCCGCCGGGACCCGCTCCAGGCCGGTCGCCGGGGGCTCCTCCGTGCCCATCGCCAGGCGGCCCGCCCGTACCCCCGCTTCGTGCAACGGCAGGTGGACCGTCGTCAGGGACGGGACCGCGTCCACCGAGAAGGGCAGGTCGTCGAAGCCCGCCACGGAGACGTCGCCCGGGATGGACAGGCCCCGCTCCCGCAGGGCCGCGCAGACGCCGAGGGCCACCGTGTCGTTGGCGGCGACGACCGCCGTGAGGTCCGGGTCGCGGGCCAGGAGCTCGGCCGTGGCCTCGTAACCGGCCTGCCGGTCGTACGCGCCGTGGACCGTCGGGCCCTCCGTCGCGCCCGCCGCCGCGAGCGCCTCGCGGTGGCCTTCGAGGCGGTGCCGGGTCGTCGTCCGGTCGGCCGGGCCCGCGGCGTAACCGATGCGCCGGTGGCCGAGTTCGAGCAGGTGCTCGGTGAGGCGCCGCGCGCCGGCCCGGTTGTCGAAGACGAGCGCCGCCGCGTTCCCGTCGCCGGTGACCGGCGGCCGCCCGCACAGCACGACGCGGGTTCCCGCCTCCGCCAGCTTGGCCAGCTTGGCCGCCGTCGCCGCCAGGTGTCCGGGGTCCTCCAGGGAGCCGCCCATGAGGATCACGGCCGCGGCCCGCTGCCGCTGGAGCAGGGTGAGGTAGGTCAGCTCGCGTTCGGGGGAGCCGCCGGTGTTGCAGACGACGGCGAGCTTCTCGCCGCCGCCGCGTCCCGACGTGCCCTCTCCGATGGCGCTCTGTGCCGCGCTCGCCATGATCCCGAAGAAGGGGTCGGCGATGTCGTTGACGAGGACTCCGACCAGGTCGGAGGTGGCGGCGGCGAGCGAGCTGGCGGGCCCGTTGAGGACGTAGTCCAGCTCGTCCACGGCTCGCAGGACCCGCTCGCGGGTCGACTCGGCGACCGGGTAGTTGCCATTGAGGACGCGGGAGACGGTGGCGGGTGAGACCCGTGCGCGGGCGGCCACGTCCGCCAGGGTGACGGTCATCGTGTGCGTACCTCCAGGGCCTTGTCGACGGCGATGTCGGCAGGCTAGCGTCATCGTCGATGGAAAGCGCTTTCTATCGGGGCGCGGAACACCGGGGAGAGGAACCTTTCGTGACACGCAGGACAGTCCGCATCGCCATGAACGGCGTCACCGGACGCATGGGATACCGCCAGCACCTCGTCCGCTCGATCCTCGCCCTGCGCGAACAGGGCGGCCTCGACCTCGGCAACGGCGAAACCCTCTGGCCCGAGCCGGTCCTCGTCGGCCGCCGCGAGCCCGCCCTGCGCGCGCTCGCCGAGCGCCACGGCCTCACCGAGTGGTCGACCGACCTCGACGCCGTCCTCGCCGACGACAGCATCGACATCTACTTCGACGCCCAGGTCACCTCCGCGCGCGCCGAGGCGATCACCAAGGCCATCCGCGCCGGCAAGCACATCTACACCGAGAAGCCGACGGCCGCCGACCTCGCGGGCGCCCTGGAGCTCGCCCGGCTCGCCACGGAGAAGGGCGTCAGGCACGGCGTCGTCCAGGACAAGCTGTTCCTGCCGGGCCTGCTCAAGCTCAAGCGCCTCATCGACGGCGGCTTCTTCGGCGAGATCCTGTCCGTGCGCGGCGAGTTCGGCTACTGGGTCTTCGAGGGCGACTGGCAGGACGCCCAGCGCCCCAGCTGGAACTACCGTGCGGAGGATGGCGGCGGCATCGTCGTCGACATGTTCCCGCACTGGGAGTACGTGCTCCACGAGCTGTTCGGCCGGGTCACCTCTGTCACCGCCCAGGTCGCCACCCACGTCCCGCGCCGCTGGGACGAGCAGGGCAAGCCGTACGAGGCCACCGCCGACGACGCCGCGTACGGCATCTTCCAGCTGGAGGGCGGCGCCATCGCCCAGATCAACTCCTCCTGGACCGTCCGCGTCAACCGCGACGAACTCGTCGAGTTCCAGGTCGACGGCACCCACGGCTCCGCCGTCGCCGGACTGCGCAACTGCCGCGTCCAGCACCGCTCGGCCACCCCCAAGCCGGTCTGGAACCCGGACATCCCGGCGACCGAGCCCTTCCGCGACCAGTGGCAGGAGATCCCCGACAACGCCGAGTTCGACAACGGCTTCAAGGCCCAGTGGGAGCTGTTCCTGCGACACGTCACCCTCGGCGAGCCGTACCACTGGGACCTCCTCGCGGGCGCCCGCGGCGTCCAGCTCGCCGAACTCGGCCTGAAGTCCGCCGCCGAGGGCCGCCGCCTCGACGTCCCGGAGGTGAGCCTGTGATCCGCCTGCCCGAGATCGGCGGTGGCGTACGGGAGTACACGCCCCGCACCGAGCCCCTCGCCCTGAGCGGGGGCGGCCCGCTGACCTCCCGTGCGGTCTTCTCCGCCGCCCATGTCGTCGCCGACCCGTACGCCGACACCACCCCCGACTCGGCCGCGGCCGTCGACTGGGACGCCACCCTCGCCTTCCGTCGCCACCTCTGGTCCCAGGGCCTCGGGGTCGCCGAGGCCATGGACACCGCCCAGCGCGGGATGGGCCTCGACTGGGCGGGGGCGGCGGAGCTGATCCGCCGCAGCGCGGCGGAGGCGAAGGCCGTAGGCGGGCAGATCGCCTGCGGTGTCGGCACGGACCAACTCACCGGCCCCGCCGAACTGGTGGCGGTCCGCAAGGCCTACGAGGAACAGCTCGCGCTCGTCGAGGAGACCGGCTCCCAGGCCATCCTGATGGCCTCCCGCGCACTCGCCGCCGCCGCGGCGGGCCCGGACGACTACCTCGACCTGTACGGTCACCTTCTCCGCCAGGCGGGCGAGCCGGTGATCCTGCACTGGCTCGGCCCGATGTTCGACCCGGCGCTCGACGGGTACTGGGGCTCGGCCGACCTCGACACCGCGACCGAGACCTTCCTGGAGGTCATCGCCGCGCACCCCGACAAGGTCGACGGCATCAAGGTCTCCCTCCTCGACGCCCGCCGCGAGGTCGAACTCCGCCGCCGCCTCCCGGAGGGCGTCCGCTGCTACACGGGCGACGACTTCCACTACCCGGAGCTGATCGCGGGCGACGAACAGGGCTTCAGTCACGCCTTGTTGGGCATCTTCGACCCCTTGGCGCCGCTGGCGGCGCAGGCGGTACGGGCTCTCGACACGGGCGATGTAAACGCTTTCCGTGCCACCCTCGACCCGACGGTCGCCCTCTCCCGCCACCTCTTCCGGGCCCCGACCCGCTTCTACAAGACGGGAGTCGTCCTCCTGGCCTGGCTGGCCGGCCACCAGGACCACTTCACGATGGTCGGCGGCCTGCAGTCCGCCCGCTCGCTCCCGCACCTCGCGCGCGCCTACGAACTGGCGGACGGCCTGGGCCTGTTCCCGGACCCGTCGCTGGCCGAGGAGCGCATGCGCTCCCTCCTGACCGTCCAGGGAGGCCTGCGATGAACCTCGACCGCTTCAGCGTCAACCAGATGACGGTCAAACAGCTCGCCCTGCCGGACCTGGTCACCCACTGCCTCCGCCTCGGCATCCGGGGCGTGGGCCTGTGGCGCGAACCGGTCCAGGAGTACGGGGTCGAGGCGGCGGCCGACCTCGTACGGGACGCGGGCCTCACCGTCACCACCCTCTGCCGCGGCGGCTTCTTCACCTCGGACGGCTGGGAGGCGGAGAACCGGACGGCGATCGACGAGGCGGTCACGCTCGGCACGGACACCGTCGTCCTGGTCTCCGGCGGCCTCACCTCCGCCCACCCGGACCTGTCCTCGGCCCGCGCCCAGATCACCCAGGCCATCGGAGCCCTGGCCCCCTACGCGGCCGAACGCGGAATCCGCCTGGCCATCGAGCCCCTGCACCCCATGTACGCCGCCGACCGCTGCGCGGTCTCCACCCTCGACCAGGCGCTGGCGATCGCGGAGCACTTCCCGGCGGAGCAGGTGGGCGTGGTGGTCGACACGTACCACCTCTGGTGGGACGACCGGGCCCCGGCGGCGGTGGAACGCGCGGGCGCGGCGGGCCGCATCCACTCCTTCCAGCTCGCCGACTGGACCACCCCGCTCCCGGCCGGCGTCCTGACCGGCCGGGGCCAGCTGGGTGACGGCGCGATCGACCTCCGGGCGTGGGCCGACCTGGTGGAGAAGGCGGGCTGGACGGGCCCGGTGGAGGTGGAGATCTTCAACGACGCCCTGTGGGCGAGGAACGGCGTGGAGGTCCTGGAGGAGACGCTGGAGCGGTTCCTGGCGGTGTGAGGGCGTGCGGCGGGTGGACGGTCACTCGCCCGGGCGGCGCACGTCCTGCTGCTCGACCTCCTTGAGGACCCGGGCGACCGTGGCGAAGTCGTTGTCCCTGTGCAGGAGGGTCAGGCCGTGATGGACCGCCGTGGCGCAGAGAAGCAGGTCCACGACGCCCGCCGCTCGGTGCTGCCCCTTCTGCGTCAGCTTGTACTGGGCGGACTCCACCCATCGCCACGCGTCCTTCGGGACGCGCACCGGCGCGAACATGGCAGCGAGGTCCTCGTCGATCTCCTCACGGTCGTCCGCGCTCACGGCGCTGAAGAGGATCTCCGTACGGGTGGCCTCGCACATCCCGATGGCACCGGTCTCGATCTCGGCGTCCCAGCGCCGCTGTGCGGCGGGATCGGTGCCGAGGTGGACGTACGCGCTGGTGTCGACGAGGTACGTGATCACTCGGCGTACCCACCGCGCTGGGCGGCCTTACGGGCTTCCCAGTCCCGGCGTGTGCGCTCCAACTCCCCCCGCGCGCCGCGCTCCGCGAGACGCTGGAACGCCGCCCGGCGGTGATGTCGCCTTATGACCTCTTCCAGCGCCGTGTTGATCGTGTCCTTCTTCGTGGTCGTCCCGAGCAGCTTCGCGGCCTCGGCGAGTACGTCGTCGTCCACATCCACGTTGGTCACGCCCATGATCACCTCCGTGTGGGTCATGTGGGAGGATCACCCACCTTTCCCACATGCTACCGGCGTGCGTCCTGCTGTGGGGACTCTGCGGGAACTGCCCGGAGGGTGCCCACGGTGTCCCACGGCGTCAGCGGCGGCCGCCGCCCAGCAGGTCGCCCAGGCCGTCCGCCCCCGCGCCCCCGCTCTTCTTCGTCGCCGCGCGCTTGGTCATGACCGCGAGGACGACCGGGATCAGGATGTCCACCGCTCGGGTCACCGTGGCCGCCGGGATGCCGGTCCTCTTCGCGATCGCGTTCGCCGCCGGGCGGGCCAGTTTGCCGAGGACGCCGGCCATCAGGCCGCCCGCCGCGAGGCCGCCGAAGCCGGCGACGCCCTGGAGCGGGGGCTCGGCCGAGGTCACCTCTTCGACGGCGGCGCGCACCTCGTCAGCGCTGGCCGGTTCGGCCGCCGCCAGGCGCAGCTCGCCGGAGAGCTCGGCCACCGAACTGCCCACGACCTCCTGGGCCCCGGCGGCGTCGGTGCCGAGCAGCCCGGCGATCTCCTGGAGCCGGTCGTCGCCGAGCTCGCCCAGGACGTCGTTCTCGAAGGATTCACTCATGCCGGAAACGCTACGACCCGCCCCCTTCGTCGGCACGCCGAGAGCGCCGCGGAGACCTCTCCCGCCCGCGTCGGGCGTCCTGACCGGCGGGGGTGGCGGGGGTGAGCCCGGCGCCCCGGAAGGGGAGTTGCCCACAGGGCCCGGCGGGGTGTCCGAGGTGTTCGCTACCGTCGGGGCATGTCCAACGAGGGTCGTGGGCCGGGACCGGCCGTGGTCGAAGGGGTTCTGGAGCGGATCACCTATGCCAGCGAGGAGAACGGATACACGGTCGCGCGCGTCGACACCGGGCGCGGGTCCGGGGATCTGCTCACGGTGGTCGGGTCGCTGCTCGGGGCGCAGCCGGGGGAGTCGCTGCGGATGGAGGGGCGTTGGGGCTCCCATCCGCAGTACGGCAAGCAGTTCACCGTCGACAACTACACGACGGTGCTGCCCGCGACGATCCAGGGCATCCGCCGTTATCTCGGCTCCGGTCTGATCAAGGGCATCGGCCCCGTCTTCGCCGACCGCATCACGCAGCACTTCGGTCTGGACACCCTCGACATCCTCGAAGAGGCCCCCGCACGCCTGATCGAGGTCCCGGGCCTCGGCCCCAAGAGGACGAAGAAGATCACCGACGCCTGGGAGGAGCAGAAGGCGATCAAGGAGGTCATGGTCTTCCTGCAGGGCGTCGGCGTCTCCACCTCCATCGCGGTGCGGATCTACAAGAAGTACGGGGACGCCTCGATCTCCGTCGTCCGGAACCAGCCCTACCGGCTCGCCGCCGACGTCTGGGGCATCGGCTTCCTCACCGCGGACAAGATCGCCCAGTCCGTGGGCATACCGCACGACAGCCCCGACCGGGTGAAGGCCGGCCTGCAGTACGCGCTGTCGCAGTCGAGTGACCAGGGGCACTGCTTCCTCCCCGAGGAGCGGCTGATCGCCGACGCGGTGAAGCTCCTCCAGGTCGACACCGGACTTGTCATCGAGTGCCTCGCCGAGCTGGCCGAGGACCCCGAGGGGGTCGTACGGGAGACGGTCCCGGGGCCCGAGGGGACGCCCGTCACCGCCGTGTACCTGATCCCCTTCCACCGGGCCGAGCTGTCGCTGGCCGGGCAGCTCCGGCGTCTTCTGCGGACCGAGGAGGACCGGATGCCCGCCTTCCGGGACGTGGCCTGGGACAAGGCCCTCGCCTGGCTCGCGGACCGGACCGGGGCCTCCCTGGCGCCCGAGCAGGAGGAGGCCGTCCGGCTCGCCCTCACCCGTAAGGTCGCCGTGCTCACCGGCGGCCCCGGCTGCGGCAAGTCGTTCACGGTCCGCTCGATCGTGGAGCTGGCCCGCGCCAAGAAGGCCAAGGTCGTCCTCGCCGCCCCCACCGGCCGGGCCGCCAAGCGGCTGGCCGAGCTGACCGGCGCCGAGGCCTCCACCGTCCACCGGCTCCTGGAGCTCAAGCCGGGCGGCGACGCGGCCTACGACCGGGACCGGCCCCTCGACGCCGACCTGGTCGTCGTCGACGAGGCCTCCATGCTCGACCTGCTCCTGGCGAACAAGCTGGTCAAGGCCGTCGCACCGGGGGCCCATCTGCTGCTCGTGGGCGATGTGGACCAGCTTCCGTCGGTGGGCGCGGGCGAGGTCCTCGGCGATCTGCTCGCCCCGGGAAGCCCCGTACCGTCGGTGCGGCTGACCCGGATCTTCCGGCAGGCCCAGGAGTCCGGCGTCGTCACCAACGCGCACCGGATCAACTCCGGCACCCCGCCGAAGACCGAAGGCCTCCCGGACTTCTTCCTCTTCGTCGAGGAGGAGACCGAGGACGCCGCCCGGGTCGCGGTGGACGTCGCGGCCCGCCGGATTCCGGCCAAGTTCGGGCTGGACCCCCGCCGTGACGTGCAGGTCCTCGCCCCCATGCACCGAGGCCCGGCCGGTGCGGGCTCGCTCAACGGCCTCCTGCAGCAGGCCATCACCCCGGCCCGCCCCGACCTGCCGGAGAAGCGCTTCGGTGGCCGGGTCTTCCGTGTCGGCGACAAGGTCACCCAGATCAGGAACAATTACGACAAGGGGGTCAACGGAGTCTTCAACGGCACGGTCGGCGTCGTCACCCAGCTGGACGCGGTCGAACAGCGCCTGGTCGTGCGGACGGACGAGGACGAGGAGGTGCCGTACGACTTCGACGAACTGGACGAACTCGCCCACGCGTACGCGGTCACCATCCACCGTTCGCAGGGCAGCGAGTATCCGGCCGTGGTGATTCCGGTCACCATGAGTGCCTGGATGATGCTTCAGCGGAACCTTCTCTACACGGCCGTGACCCGGGCCAAGAAGCTCGTCGTCCTGGTCGGCTCCCGCCGGGCGATCGCCCAGGCGGTCCGCACGGTTTCCGCAGGCAGACGCTTTACCGCACTCGCGTTTCGGCTCACAGGCGGTGCCCCCGTGTGAAAGATCACGGAGGGCTACCGGAACCGGGGCGAAGGGGGCAGGATATGAAGGTTGGCGGCACTGAGTGCCGCCGATTGGCCCAATGGTCGACCCCGAGTGCACTCTCCTGAGCCAAATGGGGGATGGTAGAGACAGTCAGGGCACCTCGAAGAAGAGGCACTACGTCGGTGAGGGATGACGTGAGCGACAACTCTGTAGTACTGCGGTACGCGGACGGTGAATACACCTACCCGGTGGTCGAGAGCACCGTCGGCGACAAGGGCTTCGACATCGGGAAACTCCGAGCCCAGACCGGTCTGGTCACCCTCGACAGCGGATACGGCAACACCGCCGCCTATAAATCCGCGATCACCTACCTCGACGGTGAGCAGGGGATCCTGCGGTACCGCGGTTACCCCATCGAGCAGCTGGCCGAGCGTTCCACCTTCCTTGAGGTGGCGTACCTGCTGATCAACGGTGAGCTTCCCAAGGTCGACGAGCTGGCGACCTTCAAGAACGAGATCACGCAGCACACGCTCGTCCATGAGGACGTCAAGAACTTCTTCCGCGGTTTCCCGCGGGACGCCCACCCGATGGCGATGCTGTCCTCGGTGGTCTCCGCGCTGTCCACCTTCTACCAGGACAGCCACAACCCGTTCGACGAGGAGCAGCGCCACCTCTCCACGATCCGGCTGCTCGCCAAGCTGCCGACGATCGCGGCGTACGCGTACAAGAAGTCGATCGGTCACCCCTTCGTCTACCCGCGTAACGACCTCGGGTACGTCGAGAACTTCCTGCGCATGACCTTCTCGGTCCCGGCGCAGGAGTACGACCTGGACCCGGTCGTCGTCTCCGCGCTCGACAAGCTGCTGATCCTGCACGCGGACCACGAGCAGAACTGCTCGACCTCCACCGTGCGTCTGGTCGGCTCCTCGCAGGCGAACATGTTCGCCTCGATCTCCGCCGGCATCTCGGCCCTGTGGGGCCCCCTGCACGGTGGCGCCAACCAGTCGGTCCTGGAGATGCTCGAAGGCATCAAGGCCAACGGTGGCGATGTCGACTCCTTCATCCGCAAGGTGAAGAACAAGGAGGACGGCGTCCGCCTGATGGGCTTCGGCCACCGGGTGTACAAGTCCTTCGATCCGCGCGCCAAGATCATCAAGGCGGCGGCGCACGACGTCCTCTCGGCCCTCGGCAAGTCCGACGAGCTGCTGGACATCGCGCTCAAGCTGGAGGAGCACGCGCTCTCCGACGAGTACTTCGTCTCGCGCAACCTCTACCCGAACGTGGACTTCTACACGGGCCTCATCTACCGCGCGATGGGCTTCCCGACCGAGATGTTCACCGTGCTCTTCGCGCTCGGCCGCCTTCCCGGCTGGATCGCCCAGTGGCACGAGATGATCAAGGAGCCCGGCTCCCGCATCGGCCGCCCGCGCCAGATCTACACGGGCGAGATCCTCCGCGACTTCGTCCCGGTCGAAGGCCGCTGAAGCCACCCCCTAGGGCGTACCCCTGGTCGTCCATGACGACCGCGGGGTGCGCCATAGGGCGAGTGAGCCAAAGGGGCGCGCCGGTGTTGGCGTGACGAACGCGCGGAGGCCCGACGAAGGAGGGTCGAGCACGATCGTCGCGCCAACACCGGCTGTAGCGCCCCGGAGGCGAACCGAGCCCCAAAAAAGAGGAAGCGCCCCGCGCCGTCGATCCCCCCACGGGTCGACGAGCGGGGCGCTTCCCATGTCCCGGTGCGGATTCCCCCCACGGGATCCGGGCCGGGCGTCTGCGGGTGTCAGCAGAAGCTGCGCGGGTCGGCGCGACGCGGTCTGCCGGGGTACGTACGGGAGGGCCGCTCAAAGCTCCCCGGTGCACGTGCCCCGGCCAACGCTTGCCTGGAACATCCCCCAAGACATTCCATGAACGTCCCCCAAGACGTTCTCGGCATCGCCCACTTAGACTCGCGAACAGCCCAGATGGTTACCCCCCAATATCTGTGATCTAGGTCTCCTTGTGAAGGTCCTGTGCGTCACGTGTAGGTGAATTCAGACGAAGCGCCGTAGCCGAAGGCTGTTGGATACGACGAAGACGGACGAAAAGGCCATGGCGAGGCCGGCGATCATCGGGTTGAGCAGTCCGGCCGCCGCGAGCGGGAGTGCCGCCACGTTGTAGCCGAAGGCCCAGCCCAGGTTGCCCTTGATCGTCGACAGGGTGCGACGGGAGAGGCGGATGGCGTCGGCCGCGACCAGCAGGTCGCCCCGTACGAGGGTCAGGTCGCTCGCCTCGATCGCCGCGTCGGTGCCCGTTCCCATCGCGAGGCCGAGGTCCGCCGTGGCGAGTGCCGCCGCGTCGTTCACCCCGTCGCCGACCATCGCGACCGTCCGGCCCTCCTTCTGGAGGCGGCGGACCACCTGGGCCTTCTCCTCGGGAAGGACCTCCGCGATCACCTCGTCGATGCCGACCTCCGCCGCCACGGACTCCGCGGCGGCCCGGTGGTCCCCGGTGAGGAGGACCGGGTGCAGCCCGAGGGCGCGCAGTCGGGTGACCGCCTCCGCGCTGGTGTCCTTGACGGTGTCGGCGACGGTCAGGGTGCCCCGGGCGAGCCCGTCCCAGGCGACGTGGACGGCGCCGGGCTCCGCTCCCGCCGGGACCTCGACGTCCTCCGCGGCGAGCAGGGCGGCACGGCCGACGAGGACCAGGTGGCCGTCGACCGAGCCGCGGACGCCGAGTCCGGGGACGTTCTCGAAGGCCTTCGGTACGGGGAGTTCCCCGCAGCGTTCGGCGGCGCCGGCCGCGACCGCGCGGGCCACCGGGTGCTCGGAGGAGTGCTCCAGGGCTCCCGCGAGCCGCAGCAGCCCGTCCTCGTCGATGCCCGCGTCCTCGTAGGCGTACACCTTCCGCAGGGACATCCGACCGGTGGTGACGGTCCCGGTCTTGTCGAGGACGATCGTGTCGACGCGGCGGGTGGACTCCAGGACCTCGGGGCCCTTGATCAGGATGCCGAGCTGGGCGCCCCGGCCGGTGCCGACCATGAGGGCGGTGGGGGTGGCGAGGCCCAGGGCGCAGGGGCAGGCGATGATCAGGACGGCGACGGCGGCGGTGAAGGAGGCCGTCGGGTCGTCGGTCGTCAGCAGCCAGGTGACGAGGGTGCCGAGTGCGATGAGCAGGACCACCGGGACGAAGACGGCGGAGATCCGGTCGGCGAGCCGCTGTACCTCGGCCTTGCCGTTCTGGGCGTCCTCGACGAGCTTCGCCATCCGGGCGAGCTGGGTGTCGGCGCCGACCCGGGTGGCCCGGACGACGAGCCGGCCGGAGACGTTGACGCAGCCGCCGGTGACCGTGCTGCCCCCGGTGACGTCGAGCGGCAGGGACTCGCCGGTGAGCAGGGAGGCGTCGACGGCGGAGGCGCCCTCGGTGACGGTGCCGTCGGTGGCGATCTTCTCCCCGGGCCGTACGACGAACAGGTCGCCGGCCCGCAGCGCGGCGACCGGCACCCGTACCTCCGTTGCCCCGCGCAGGACGGCCACGTCCTTGGCGCCGAGTTCCATCAGGGCCCGGAGCGCCGCGCCCGCCTTCCGCTTGGCGCGGGCCTCCAGATAGCGGCCGAGGAGGATGAAGGTGACGACTCCTGCGGCGACCTCCAGGTAGATCGCGGAGGAGGCGTGGGAGCGGTCCACGGTCAGGTCGAAGCCGTGCCGCATGCCGGGCATGCCGGCGTCGCCGAGGAAGAGGGCCCAGAGCGACCAGCCGAAGGCGGCGAGGGTGCCGACGGAGACGAGGGTGTCCATGGTGGCGGCGCCGTGCCGGAGGTTGGTCCAGGTGGCCCGGTGGAAGGGCAGCCCGCCCCAGACGACGACGGGGGCGGCGAGGGTGAGCGAGAGCCACTGCCAGTTGTCGAACTGGAGGCTCGGGACCATGGCGAGGAGGACGACGGGCGCGGCGAGGAGCGCGGAGACGGTGAGTCGCTGCCGCAGCGAGGCGAGCTCGGGGTCCCGCTCGGGTCCTTGCTCCGGAGCCTCGACCGGGGGCTCGGGCGGCGGGGGTTCCTCGGCGGTGTAGCCGGTCTTGACCACGGTGGCGATCAGTGCCTCGACCCCGACCTCAGGGGGGTGTTCGACGCGCGCCTTCTCCGTGGCGTAGTTGACGGTCGCGGTGACCCCGTCCATGCGGTTGAGCTTCTTCTCGACGCGGGCCGCGCAGGAGGCGCAGGTCATCCCGCCGATCGTCAGCTCGGTGACCGCGACATCGACGGGGGGTGCGGTGGTGCTGGAGGTCATGTGCGGTTCCAAACGGGAGCAGGGCCGTACCAGGTAACGGTACGGCCCTGCGAGGTGGTGAGGGGGAGTGGTCAGACCAGCTCGTAGCCGGCCTCGTCGACGGCGGCGCGGACGGCCTCCTCGTCGAGCGGGGCGGCGGAGACGACGGTCACCTGTCCGGTGGCGGCGACCGCCGTGACCGAGGAGACGCCGGGCAGTTCGGAGATCTCGCTCGACACCGCGCCTTCGCAGTGGCCACAGGTCATGCCCTTGACCTGGTAGACGGTGGTGAGGTCGGTCTTCGTCTCTGCGGTCATGGCGTTCTCCTCGTGGGTTCAGGGCCTACACCACCGATTATACCCCTAGGGGGTATAAATTCCCAGTCAGGTCCTCGCGCGCCGCGCCGGCGACCTCAGTCAGAGGAGTCCGGCGAGGGTCACCAGGGCGAGCCCGCCCACCGAGAAGAGGGTGAAGAGGTGCTCCTGCCGGGAGGTGGGCTGCGGGAGGTGTCCCTGGGCGAAGAGCGAACGGTCCAGGTCGGCGGTGGTCACCCGGAGCACCAGCCAGAGCGCGATCCCGTGCATCGAGTCCCAGAGCGCGTGCAGCACCGGAACCGGTGGCGCCTGGGGCCGGGGAGTGGGTGCGGGTGTCCGGGTGGTGGGCGGATACTCGTGCACGCGAAGCCCTCCAAGTCCCTCTGCCGGCAGGCTGTCTGACTGGACCTTATGGTAAATACCCGATATGTCGCATTCGGGGACCACGCTCATCCTGATCATGGCGATCGCCGTCCTGGCGCCGCTGCTCGCCTACGGAGTCGGGCGCAAGATCCCCGTCCCCCTCGTCATCTTCGAGATCCTGCTCGGCATCCTGATCGGCCCCGACGTCCTGGACTGGGCCCACCCCGACGCCCTGATCGACGGGCTCTCGGAGCTCGGCCTCGCCATGCTGATCTTCCTCGCGGGGTACGAGATCGAGTTCGGCAAGGTCCGCGGCGACACCCTCCGGCGCTCCGTCTGGGCCTGGCTGATCGCCCTCGGGCTCGGACTCGCCACCGGCGTTCTCCTCGGCGGCGGATACACCAAGGGCGTGTTCATCGGAGTCGCGCTCACCAGCACCGCGCTCGGCACCGTCCTGCCCGTGCTCCGCGACGCGGGCGACCTCCACGGGCGGTTCGGCTCGGTGGTCATGGCTTTCGGCGCGGTCGGCGAGTTCGGCCCGATCGTCGCGATGGCCCTGCTGCTCAGCGGGCGCGGCGCGGGCGAGTCGACCGTGCTGCTCGCGGTCTTCGCCGCACTCACCGCCGGGGCCGTGTTCTGGGCGCTGCGGCCGCGTCCGCCGTGGTTCTCCCGGATCATCGCCAAGACCCTGCACAGCAGCGGCCAGTTCGCGGTCCGGTTCGTCTTCCTGCTGCTCGCCCTGATGCTGGGTGCCTCGCAGGCCCTCGGACTCGACGTCCTGCTCGGCGCCTTCGCGGCCGGACTCATCACCCGGCTCGTGCTGACCGGGGCCGCGCCCGAGTCGGGGCCGCAGATCCTGGAGAAGATCGAGGGCGTCGGCTTCGGCTTCCTCGTGCCGCTCTTCTTCGTCGTCACCGGGATCGAGTTCGACCTGGCCTCGCTGCTCGACGGCGGCCGCACCCTGCTCCTGCTGCCGGTCTTCCTGCTGCTCTTCCTCGCCGTGCGGGGCGGACCGATCTGGTTCCTCGCCCCGCGCGACCTGGACCGCAAGGACCAGGGCGGGCTCGTCCTCTACGGCTCGACCGCGCTGCCGCTCGTCGTCGCCATCACGACCATCGGCGTGGACGACAAGGCGATGACGGCCGGCGAGGCGGCGGCGCTCGTCGGGGCCGGCATGGTCTCCGTGCTCGCCTTCCCGCTGCTCGCGCTGAAGTCGCGGTCGGGTGCGAAGGTGCTCCCGTCCGAGCAGGTCACCGGCTCGGAGTCGTGGTGACCGACGGTTCCGGGCTCTGCCCGTCGGTCAGCGGGCCGAGGTAGCGGAGGAGGAGGGTCTTCAGCTCGGCGATCGTCGCGTCCCGCTCGGCCCCCTCCGGTGCGGCGAGGATGAGTTCCAGGCCGCCCTTGAAGGTCACGAAGGTCATGTCGGCCACACGGGCACGCTCCCGTTCGGAGAGCTCGGGGGCGTAGTGGGCGATCACCTCCTGCACGCGCGCGAGGAGCGAGGCGTGCAGGGCGTCGTGCTCCTCCGCGATCCGGCCGGGCACCTCGGAGCCGTGCATCAGGGCGAGGAAGACCGGGTTCTCGCAGTTGAACTCGATCATCGGGTCGACGACGACGTCGAGCAGCTCGGGCAGCGGCAGGGCGAGGTTCTCCGCGGTGAACGCCTGGCCGTGGGCCTCCCGCATCTCCTGCAGCAGGCGCTCGCCGAGCTCTATCGCGATGGCTTCCTTGTTCGGGAAGTACTGGTAGAGCGTGCCCGGCGAGACATGGGCCTCGCGGGCGATCGCGTTGGTGCTGGACGCGGTGTAGCCGTTCGCGCAGAAGACGTTCGCGGCGGCCTGGAGCAGCTGTGCGATACGGCGCTCGCCGCGCGCCTGGCGGCGGGGCGCCTTCGGCTCTTCGGTCCTGTCCTCGGACATGGCTGTCTCCAGCTTTCCTCTACGCGTTTGACAAACACGAGAGGTCGCTCGCATTCTTGAGAAACGCGAGTGATCACTCGTGTTTGCCAGTCTATGGCAACGGGCGACCCATGTGACCTGCCGGGAAGCGAGCACATGGGTCAGGTGAAGGGGACACCTCGTCATGGCCGAAGTCAAGAAGACCGCACCCGCAGGGGGCAGGCCTCCGAGCGGGGAGAGGTCGGGCGGCTGGACGCGGTTCGTCACCGCCCGACCGCGCCTCACCCTTCTCGTGGCCCTCGTCCTCACCGCCCTCGCCGTGCTGGCCGGCGGCGGGGTCGCCGACCGGATGGGCAGCGGCGGCTGGGAGGACCCGGCCGCCGAGTCCACGTACGCCACCGAGGCCCTCGGGCGCCAGTTCCCCGGCTCCCAGCCCAACCTGCTCCTGCTCGTCGACGCCGGGGCCGCCGGCACCGACGCGCCGGCCGTCGCCGCCGAGGCCCGGCGGCTCGCCGAGCGGCTCGACGCCGAGCCCGGCGTCGACGGCGTCGGCTCCTACTGGTCCACCGGCTCGCCCGCCCTCCGCTCCGAGGACGGCCGCAAGGCCGTGATCGCCGCCCGGATCGCCGGCGAGGAGAAGGAGGCCGCCGCGGTCCTCGACCGCATCGCCCCCGAGTACCGGGGCACGCACGGCCCCGTCGACGTCTCCCTCGGCGGCGGACTCGCCGTGCGTCACGAGATGCAGACGGTCATCCAGGAGGACCTGCTGCGGGCCGAGCTCATCGCCCTGCCCCTCACCCTCGTCCTGCTCGTCATGGTCTTCGGCAGCGCCGTGGCCGCCCTGCTGCCGCTCGGCGTCGGCATCGTCGCCATCCTCGGCACCAACGCCGTCCTGCGCGGCCTCACCGAGTTCACCGACGTCTCCGTCTTCGCGCAGAACCTGACGACGGCCCTCGGCCTCGGACTCGCCATCGACTACGCCCTGTTCGTCGTCCGCCGCTACCGCGAGGAACTCGCCGCGGGGGCCGACACGTACACCGCCGTCCGCACCACCCTGCGCACCGCCGGGCGGACCGTGCTCTTCTCCGCCCTGACCGTCGCCGTCTCGCTCGCCGCGATGCTGCTCTTCCCGCAGTACTTCCTGCGCTCCTTCGCGTACGCCGGGATCGCCGTGGTCCTGCTCGCCGCGGCCGCCGCACTCACCCTGCTGCCGGCGGCCCTCGTGCTGCTCGGCGACCGGATCAACGCACTCGACCTGCGGCGCCTCCTCCGGCGCGGCCGGGCCCCCGGTCAGGACGGCGCCGGGGCCGGCTGGGCGCGGGCCGCCGCGCTCGTGATGCGCAGGGCGCCGGTCTTCGCCGTCCTCACCACCGCCGGACTCGTCCTCCTCGGACTGCCCTTCCTCGGCGTGAAGCTCGGCACCGCCGACGACCGCCAGCTCCCCGTCACCGCCTCCTCCCGGGTCGTCCAGGACGAGCTGCGGCACGGCTTCCCCGGCGACCCCGGCGGCACCCTCACCGTCCTCGCCGAGGGCGAGGCCACCCCCGCGCAGTACGCGGCCTACCGCGAGCGGATCGGCGCCCTCGACGGCGTGGTACGCGTCGACGGCCCCGTGACCGCCCCCGGCGGCCACGCCTACTTCACCGTCGTGCCCGAGGGCGAGACCGTCGGCGCCGACGCCCAGCGCGCCGTGACCGAACTGCGCGCCGCACCCGCCCCGTTCGAGACCTCCGTCACCGGGCAGGCCGCCGTCCTCGTCGACTCCAAGGACGCCCTCGCCGAACGGCTGCCCTGGGCGGCGGCCGTCATCGTCCTCGTCACCCTGCTCCTGGTCTTCCTGCTCACCGGCAGCGTCCTCATCCCCGTCCAGGCCGTCGTCCTCAACGCCCTCAGCCTCACGGCCATGTTCGGCGCGGTGGTCTGGGTCTTCCAGGACGGGCACCTCGCCGGACTCCTCGGCTTCACCCCCACCGGCGACATCGAGACCACCCTGCCCGTGCTGATGTTCTGCGTGGCCTTCGGACTCTCCATGGACTACGGGGTGTTCCTGCTCTCCCGCATCAAGGAGGAGTACGACCGCACCGGCGACCACGAGCACTCCGTCCGCTTCGGCCTGCGCCACACCGGCGGGCTCATCACCGCGGCCGCCGTGATCCTCGCCGTCGTCATGGTCGCCATCGGCACCTCCCGTGTCACCAACACCAAGATGCTCGGCCTCGGCATCGCCCTCGCCGTCCTCATGGACGCCATGGTGGTCCGCAGCCTCCTCGTCCCCTCCGTGATGAAGCTGACCGGCCGCCTCACCTGGTGGGCACCCGGCCCGCTGCGGCGCTTCCACGACCGCTTCGGCATCAGCGAGTCGGACGCGCCGGCCCCCGCACCGGAGCCGGGCGTTCGGGAGCCGTCCGAGGAGACACCCGAGGAGCGCCGTGAGATGAGCCCGCTCCACCCGTGACACCCACGCACAGGGCCGGACCCGGGATCACCGGGTCCGGCCCTGGGGCTGTGGGGGTGGGGCGGTACGTCAGGTCAGTCGCGGCGGCCCCGGTTGCCGGGGCGGCTGGCGACCCAGGCGCGGATCGTGTCCGCGTACCAGTAGGGCTTGCCCGACTCCACGTGGTCCGGGGTCGGCAGCAGTCCGTGCTTCCGGTAGGAGCGGACCGTGTCGGGCTGCACCCGGATGTGTGCGGCGATGTCCTTGTACGACCAGAGCCTTCTGTCCGTCATGCCTGGTACCTCCCTGCGCGCCGCGCAGCGGCGGCGGGGGTGCCGTTCGGGGGCGCTGCGGGCGTGCGATGGCGATCACTGAGCCATTGCCCCCTGCAACGACCCCTCCAGACCGGAGGAGAGCGCCTGTCGAGCGCCTGTGACGGAAAACCCGCGTAACGCGGATATGCGTGACACCGAAGGGACGCACGTGACGAAAGTGAGGCATCGGGACACCGGTGTGTCCACGTGCGTCACCCCTGGTCAGAGAGGTATGCGCCGGTCACACGCCGCAGGAGCGGAGGAAGCGCCGGGTGCGCAGCGCGATCGGGTACGGGACATCCGGCTCGCACGGGTACATGTCCTGCTCGACGATCGCGAACAGGTCCACGTCCAGCGCCGACGCGGCGGCGAGCACCGGTTCCAGGGCCGGTACCCCGGACGGCGGCTCGCACATCACGCCGCGCCCCACCGCGGGACCGAAGGGCACCCCCTCGGCCACCACCCCGGCCAGGATCTCCGGGTCGACCTGCTTGAGATGCAGATAGCCGATCCGCTCGCCGTACGTCTCGATCAGCTTGACGCTGTCCCCGCCGGCGTACGCGTAGTGCCCGGTGTCCAGACAGAGCGAGACCGCCTCCGGGTCGGTCGCGTCGAGGAACCGCGTCACGCTCTCCTCGTCGTCGAGATGGGTGTCCGCGTGCGGATGGACGACGATCCGCAGCCCGTACCGCTCCCGCACCTCCCGGCCCAGCCGCTCCGTGAGCCCCGTCAGGTCCCGCCACTGGCCGGCCGTGAGCGTCCGGTCCTCCAGGACCTCGCCCGTCCGGTCGTCCCGCCAGAACGACGGGATGACGACGAGATGGCCCGCGCCCACCGCCTGAGCCAGGGCCGCGTTCTCGGCGACGTGCGCCCAGGTCCGCTCCCAGACGTCCGGCCCGTGGTGGAGGCCGGTGAAGACCGTCCCCGCCGAGACCTTGAGGCCGCGCCGCGCGGTCTCCTCCGTCAGGACGGCCGGATCGGTGGGCAGATAGCCGTACGGGCCGAGCTCGATCCACTCGTAGCCCGCGCCGGACACCTCGTCGAGGAAGCGCTGCCAGGGCACCTGCCGGGGATCGTCGGGGAACCACACCCCCCACGAGTCCGGGGCGGAGCCGATCCGGATCCGGGACGGCGACAGGGCGGAGGGCGAGGACGGCTGCGGTGACGGCTTCGTCATGCCTGCCACCTTGACCGGGGCGTGAGAGCAGCGTCAAGGACGCCGCTCCGGCCCGCACGGGCTCGGTCCTGTCGTCAGAATGTCCGGACATATCGTTGACACGCCTCCGGGCGGACGGCTAGACCTGGGTGCGGGAAGCCGGACGCGAGAGGTGGCGCGGGTGGAGTCGGAGCCGTACGACCTGATCACCATGGGGCGCCTCGGCGTGGACCTGTACCCGCTCCAGGCCGGGGTCGGCCTCGACCGGGTCGACACCTTCGCCAAGTTCCTCGGCGGCTCCCCGGCCAACGTGGCCGTCGCCGCCGCCCGGCTCGGCCGCCGCACCGTGCTCGTCTCCCGCACCGGCGCCGACCCCTTCGGGACGTATCTGCACCGCGAGCTCAAGGGCTTCGGAGTCGACGACCGCTGGGTGACCGAGGTCGAGGAGTACCCCACCCCCGTCACCTTCTGCGCGCTCTTCCCGCCCGACGACTTCCCGCTCACCTTCTACCGCCGCCCCAAGGCCCCCGACCTGGAGATCCACCCGCACGAGCTGGACCTCGACGCGATACGCGCCGCCCGGGTCTTCTGGGCGACCGGCACCGGACTCTCCGCCGAGCCGAGCCGCTCCGCGACCCTGGCGGCGCTGCGGGCGCGCTCCGGGCGGGAGACGACCGTCCTCGACCTGGACTGGCGGCCCATGTTCTGGGCGGACCCGAAGGCGGCCCGCCCGTACTACGCCGAGGCGCTGCGGCACGCGACCGTCGCCGTCGGCAACCTCGACGAGTGCGAGATCGCGACCGGGGAGCGCGAGCCGTACGCGGCGGCCCGCGCGCTGCTCACCTCGGACAGCGGTCGCGGCCTCCGGCTCGCCGTCGTCAAGCAGGGCCCCAAGGGCGTCCTCGCGCTCGCCGCCGACGGGACGAGCGCCGAGGTGCCGCCGCTGCCGGTCGAGGTGGTCAACGGCCTCGGCGCGGGCGACGCGTTCGGCGGGGCGCTCGTCCACGGACTGCTCGCCGGCTGGGACCTGGAGACCACCCTGCGCCACGCCAACGCCGCCGGCGCGATCGTCGCGGGCCGTCTCGCCTGCTCGTCCGCCATGCCCGACCTGCCACAGATCACCCGGGCACTCGCGAGCGGAAGCGGCACCCTCGCGGAAAAGGGGTAGGGGGCAGTCATGCGTACCGATCACCCCCCGTCCCTCCACCTCCCCGCCGGGACCGCCGCCCGGGGCCCGTACGGGCTCGACATCGACCCCGGGCGGGCCGGCTGGACGTACTCCGCCCTCCGCGTCCTCACCCTCGGGCCCGGCGGGATCCACTCCTTCGAGAGCGGGGATTCCGAATGGGTCGTGCTTCCCCTCTCCGGTGCCTGTAGCGTGCGCGTCGACGGCGAGATCCTCGAACTCCTGGGCCGCGCGAGCGTGTTCGACGGAGTGACCGACTTCGCCTATGTACCGCGCGACGCCCACGCCCAGATCGCCTCCGGTGCGGGAGGCCGCTTCGCTTTGGCAGGAGCGAAGTGCGAGCGACGACTCCCCGCCCGCTACGGCCCCGCGCCGGAGGTTCCCGTCGAGACCCGGGGCAGCGGCAACCGCGCCCGCCAGGTGCGGAACTTCGCCTCGGCCGACGCCTTCGACTGCGACCGGCTCATCGCCGTCGAGGTCGTCACACCCGGCGGCAACTGGTCCTCCTACCCGCCGCACAAGCACGACGAGCACCGCCCCGGCGCCGAGTCCGTCCTGGAAGAGATCTACTACTACGAGATCGAGGACCCGGGCGCCCTCGCCTACCAGCGAATCTCACCCTCCCGGCCCGGCGGCGCCGACCTCCTCGCCGAGGTCCGGGACGGCGACGCCGTCCTCGTGCCGGACGGCTGGCACGGCCCCTCGATCGCCCAGCCGGGTCACGCTCTCTTCTATCTCAACGTCATGGCGGGCCCCGGACCCGAGCGGGAGTGGAAGATCTGTTTCCACCCGGACCACACGGAGGGATACGCATGAGCGGCGTGAGCAGCGCGCGCAGTACGACCGTCCGGCTGACCGTCGCCCAGGCGCTCGTCCGCTTCCTCGCCGCCCAGTACACCGAGCGCGACGGCGCCCGGCAGCGCCTGATCGCCGCCACCTGGGGCATCTTCGGCCACGGGAACGTCGCCGGAATCGGGCAGGCCCTCGTCGAGGACCCCGCGCTCATGCCCTTCCACCAGGGCCGCAACGAACAGGCCATGGTGCACGCGGCCGTCGGCTACGCCCGGCAGTCCCGCCGCCTCTCCGCGCACGCCGTCACCACCTCCATCGGCCCCGGCGCCACCAACCTCGTCACCGGCGCCGCCCTCGCCACCGTCAACCACCTCCCGGTCCTGCTCCTGCCCGGCGACACCTTCGCGGGCCGACCCGCCGACCCCGTACTCCAGCAGCTCGAAGTCCCCTACGCGGGCGACGTGTCGGTCAACGACTGTCTGCGTCCCGTCTCGAAGTACTTCGACCGGGTCGGGCGCCCCGAGGCCCTGATCCCGGCCGCGCTCGCCGCGATGCGGGTCCTCGCCGACCCCGTGGAGACCGGCGCGGTGACCCTCGCCCTGCCGCAGGACGTGCAGGCGGAGGCGTACGACTGGCCGGAGGAGTTCTTCGCCGAGCGGATCTGGCGGGTCCGCCGCCCCCGCCCCGACGCCGCCGAACTCGACGCCGCCGTACGGGCGATCCGCGCGGCCGAGCGCCCGCTGATCGTCGTGGGCGGCGGAGTCGGGTACAGCGGAGCCGAGGACGCCCTGCGGACCTTCGCCGAGCGGACCGGCATGCCCGTCGCCACCACCCAGGCCGGCAAGGGCGCCCTGCCGTACGACCACCCCTGCGAGACCGGCGGCATCGGCCACACCGGCAGCTCCACCGCGAACGCCCTCGCCGCCACCAGCGACCTGATCCTCGGCGTCGGCACCCGCTACACCGACTTCACCACCGCCTCCGGCACCCTCTTCCCCGAGGGCGTCCGCTTCGTCAACCTCAACATCGCCGGCTTCGACGCCCACAAGCTGGGCGCGCTGCCGCTCGTCGCCGACGCCCGCGAAGGCCTCACCGCGCTCACCAAGGCGCTCGGGGACCACCGCCAGGACATGGTTCGGTGGACCTCCTCGAAGCGGGACTGGCAGGAGCAGGTCGACGCCGCCTACGCCGTCCCCGACGAGGACGCCCGCCCCACCCAGGCCCAGGTCCTCGGCGCACTCGACACTCTGGTCGACGGCAGCGACATCCTGATCAACGCCGCCGGATCGCTCCCCGGCGACCTCCACAAGCTGTGGCGGACCCGCTCACCCGACCAGTACCACGTCGAGTACGGCTACTCCTGCATGGGCTACGAGATCCCCGCCGCCCTCGGCGTCCTGCTCGCCGCGCCCGACCGGCCCGTCTGGGCACTCGTCGGCGACGGTACGTATCTGATGAACCCCACCGAAATCGTCACCGCCGTGCAGGAACGACTCCCCCTGAGGCTGATCGTCCTCCAGAACCACGGCTACGCCTCGATCGGCGGCCTCTCGGAGGCGGTCGGCGCCGAGCGGTACGGCACCGACTACCGCCACCGGGACGCCTTCGGCGGCTTCACCGGTCCGCCGCTCCCCGTCGACCTCGGCGCCAACGCCGCCTCCCTCGGCATGCGGGTGCTACGCCCCCGCACCGTTCGTGACCTGCGGGAAGCCCTCGCGGACGCGCGGACCGCAACGGTTCCCACATGTGTCTACGTCGAGACCGAAACGGCAGACACTGTGTCGGGCCCGCCCCCGGCCCAGGCGTGGTGGGATGTGCCCGTGGCCGAGACCTCGACCCGCCCGTCGGCGGTCAAGGCACGCGAGGAGTACGACCGGCACGTCACCGCCCGACGCCGCCATCTCTGAAGGAGTAACTCGTCATGACGAAGACCGTCCACCACTGGATCGGTGGCAAGACCGTCGAGGGCACGTCGGGCAACTGGGGCCCGGTCACCGACCCGGCCACCGGTGCCGTCACCACGCAGGTCGCGCTCGCCTCCGTCGACGAGGTCGACGCCGCCGTCGCCGCCGCCAAGGACGCCTGGGCCACCTGGGGCACCTCCTCGCTCGCCCAGCGCACCACCATCCTCTTCAAGTTCCGCGCGCTGCTCGACGCCAACCGCGACGCCATCGCCGAGCTGATCGTCGCCGAGCACGGCAAGGTCCACTCCGACGCGCTCGGCGAGGTCGCCCGCGGCCTGGAGATCGTCGACCTGGCCTGCGGCATCACCACCCAGCTCAAGGGCGAGCTGTCCACCCAGGTGTCGAACCGGGTCGACGTGGCGTCCATCCGCCAGCCCGTCGGCGTCGTCGCCGGCATCACGCCCTTCAACTTCCCAGCCATGGTGCCGATGTGGATGTTCCCGATCGCCATCGCGACCGGCAACACCTTCATCCTCAAGCCGAGCGAGAAGGACCCGTCGCCGTCCCTGAAGATCGCCGAACTGCTCGCCGAGGCGGGCCTCCCGGACGGTGTCTTCAACGTCCTGCACGGCGACAAGGTGGCCGTGGACCGCCTCCTGGAGCACCCGGACGTCTCCGCGATCTCCTTCGTCGGCTCGACCCCGATCGCCCGCTACATCCACACCACCGCCTCCGCCAACGGCAAGCGCGTCCAGGCGCTCGGCGGCGCGAAGAACCACATGCTGGTCCTCCCGGACGCCGACCTCGACGCGGCGGCCGACGCGGCCGTCTCGGCGGCGTACGGCTCCGCCGGCGAGCGCTGCATGGCCATCTCGGCCGTCGTGGCCGTCGGCTCCATCGGCGACGAGCTGGTCCAGAAGATCCGCGAGCGCGCCGAGAAGATCAAGATCGGCCCCGGCGCCGACCCCACCTCCGAGATGGGCCCGCTCATCACGGCCGTCCACCGCGACAAGGTCGCCTCGTACGTCCACGGCGCGGCGGACGAGGGCTGCGAGGTCGTCCTCGACGGCACCGGGTACACGGTCGAGGGCCACGAGAACGGCCACTGGATCGGCCTCTCCCTCCTGGACCACGTGCCGACCACGGCCAAGGCCTACCAGGACGAGATCTTCGGCCCGGTGCTCTGCGTGCTCCGCACCGAGACGTACGAGGAGGGCCTCGCCCTCATCAACGCCTCGCCGTTCGGCAACGGCACCGCGATCTTCACCCGCGACGGCGGCGCCGCCCGCCGCTTCCAGCTGGAGGTCGAGGCCGGCATGGTCGGCGTGAACGTGCCGATCCCCGTGCCGGTCGGCTACCACTCCTTCGGTGGCTGGAAGGACTCGCTCTTCGGCGACCACCACATCTACGGCAACGACGGCGTGCACTTCTACACCCGCGGCAAGGTCGTCACCACCCGCTGGCCGGACCCGTCGGACGCCCCGGCGGGCGTGGACCTGGGCTTCCCGCGCAACCACTGACGCGGGCGGTTCACGGCGACGGCCCCCGGGGTGCTGACAGCACACCCCGGGGGCCGTCGGCCGTCTCGGTACCGTCGGCCGTCTCCGGCCTCAGTGGTCCTCGGTGAAGGTCCAGCCGCGCATCGAGAACACGCCCTCGTCCGCCGCGCCCGCCGACCGGTACGTCGCCAGCGCGGGATCGTTGTCCGTGTCCACGCCCACCCACGCACCCCGGCAGCCCCGCTCCCGGGCCGCCGCGAGCAGCGCCTCCGTCAGGGCACGCCCCACCCCGCGCCGCCGGTGGCCCTCGTCCACCGACAGCTCGTAGAGGCACGTCTCCGCCCCCTTGTCCGGGTGCAGCATCTCGATCCCGGAGACGAACCCGGCCGGGAAGCCGTCCTCGGCGTAGGCGATGAGCATCAGGTGCCCGGGTGCCGCCAGGAAGCGGGCCGCCCAGTCCTCGCGCGCCGGACCGTCGTAGAGATGCTCCGCCGCGAGCAGCTCGGCCACCGTCGTCGCCCGCCGGATCTCCATGCCGTCTCCCTGTCTCCGCGTACCGCGCCTGCTGTACACGGACCGTACGCGTACGACCGGAGGAGGTCCGGTACCTCCGTCTCGCGGCAGCCGTGGTGCACAGCGTCCCCGCTTAGGCTCGACACCATGCGACTCCGACTTCCCCGGTGGGCCGCGGTCACCGCCGTCCTCGCCGTTCTCGCGGGTGCCGGCACCTGGACCGCCGTCGCCTCGGACGATCCGCCGCCCGTGCACCGGGCGGACCGGATGCTCGACCTCGACGGCGCCCGTATCGACACCTCGTACTTCACCGGGGACGGTGACGGACGACGGCCGGCCGTCCTCCTCGGCCACGGCTTCGGCGGCTCCAAGGACGACGTCCGCGCCCAGGCCGAGCAACTGGCCCGGGACGGATACGCCGTCCTCACCTGGTCCGCGCGCGGCTTCGGGGCCTCCACCGGCGAGATCGGGCTCAACGATCCCGACCACGAGGTCAAGGACGCCCGGAAGCTGATCGACTGGCTCGCCGCCCGGCCCGAGGTCCTCCTCGACAAGCCCGGCGACCCGCGCGTCGGCGTCACCGGCGCCTCCTACGGCGGGGCGATCTCCCTGCTCGCCGCCGGGCACGACGCGCGCGTCGACGCCATCGCCCCGCAGATCACCTACTGGAACCTCGCGGACGCGCTCTTCCCGGACGGCGTCTTCAAGAAGCTCTGGGCCGGGATCTTCTTCTCGGCGGGCAACCAGCCGGGAGCCCCGGCCACGGCGGGGAAGGCCTCCACGGGTGACGCCGCCACGGGTCAGGCGGCCGCCTGTGGCCGCTTCACCCCCGAACTCTGCTCCCTCTACGAGCGCGTCGCCGTCGCCGGAAAGCCCGACGCCGCCGCCCGCGCGCTCCTCGAAGCCCGCAGCCCGTCCGCCGTCGGGGCCCACGTCAAGGTGCCCGCGCTCCTCGTCCAGGGCCAGTCCGACTCGCTCTTCACCCTGGCCCAGTCCGACGCCATGGCCCGTACCCTCACCGCCAACGGCGCCCCCGTCGCCGTCGACTGGATCGCCGGCGGTCACGACGGCGGCGACCGCGAGACCGAGCGCGTCGAGCGGCGGATCAGCACCTGGTTCGACCGCTGGCTGAAGAAGGACACCTCCGTCGACACCGGCCCCGCGTTCCGCGTCAGCCGCACCGGCGGCGTCGACTCCACCGACGGCCAGGCCACCCTGCGCGCCGCGACCGCCGACCGCTACCCGGGGCTCACCGCCGGCGCCACGAGCGTCCCGCTCGCCGGACCGGCGCAGACCTTCGCCAACCCCGCCGGCGCCGCACCGCCCGCCGTCTCGGCCGTCCCCGGCCTCGGCGGCGGAGTCGCCGGACTCTCCTCCCTCGGCGTCGGCCTCTCCCTCGACTTCCCCGGCCAGCACGCCCGGTTCGACGCGAAGCCGCAGGACGAGCCGCTCCGGATCACCGGCAGCCCGACCGTCCGCGTCAAGGTCACCTCCACCGCCACCGACGGTTCCGCCGTCCTCTTCGCCAAGGTGTACGACGTCGGGCCCGACGGCCGGCAGCAGGTGCTGCCCGCCCAACTCGTCGCCCCCGTCCGCGTCGACGGCGCCAAGAGCGGGAAGAGCGTCACGCTCACCCTGCCCGCGATCGACCACGAGGTGGAGGCCGGACACCGGCTCCGGCTCGTCGTCGCCGCCACCGACCTCGGCTACGCCTCTCCGACCGCCCCCGCCGGCTACACCGTCGCCGTCGAGAGCCCGCTCACCGTCCCCACCGCGCCCGGCCTCGACACCCAGGCCGCCGCCCTGCCCTGGTGGGTCTGGGGGCTGCCGCTCCTCGGCCTCGCCGTCGCCGCCGCACTGCTCCTCACCGCCCGCCGCCGCACCGCCGCCCCCGCGCCCGACCCCGCACTGGCCGTCGTACCGCTCCAGATCACCGGGCTCTCCAAGAAGTACAAGGGCGGCGACCGGTACAGCGTCAAGGACCTGTCCTTCCGCGTCGAGCAGGGCCAGGTCCTCGGCCTCCTCGGACCCAACGGCGCCGGAAAGACCACTACTCTGCGCATGCTGATGGGCCTGATCACCCCCGACGAGGGCGAGATCCGGGTCTTCGGCCAGGCCATCCGGCCCGGCGCCCCCGTGCTCTCCCGGGTCGGCTCCTTCGTCGAGGGCGCCGGATTCCTGCCGCACCTCAACGGCCGGGAGAACCTGGACCTGTACTGGAAGGCCACCGGCCGACCCGCCGAGGACGCCCATGTCGACGAGGCCCTGCGCATCGCGAACCTGGGCAGCGCCCTCGACCGGGCCGTCCGCACCTACTCGCAGGGCATGCGACAGCGCCTCGCCCTCGCCCAGGCCATGCTCGGCCTGCCGGACCTGCTGATCCTGGACGAGCCCACCAACGGACTCGACCCGCCGCAGATCCGCGAGATGCGCGAGGTGATGATCCGGTACGCGGCCGGCGGCCGTACCGTCATCGTCTCCAGCCACCTCCTCGCGGAGGTCGAGCAGTCCTGCACCCATCTCGTCGTCATGGACCGGGGACAGCTCGTGCAGGCAGGACCGGTCGCCGAGATCACCGGCTCCGGCGACACCCTGCTCGTCACGCTCGGGGCCCCCGTCCCCGACGCCCTCGTGGAGAAGATCGACGCCCTCTCCGGCGTCTCCACGGCGACCCGGACCGAGGGCGGGATCCTCGTCCGCCTCGACGGCCTCGACCCGACCGCCCTCATCGGCGAACTCGTCGGCCTCGACGTACCGCTGACCGGTGTCGGACCGCACCGGCGCCTCGAAGACGCGTTCCTGACCCTGATCGGAGGAGGAGCCGCATGAGCCCGCTGCTCGACACCCCCACGGCTCCCGTGGAGTCCGCCCCGGGCTACCGCGCCGGGCGCACCCTGCCGCTCCGCGTCGAGGCCCTGCGCCAGTGGAAGCGCCGCCGCACCCTGATCATGGGCGGCATCCTGGTCGCCCTGCCGTTCGTCCTGCTGATCGCCTTCGCGATCGGCGGCGACTCGGACGGCGGCCGCAACGGCCGCATCACCCTGATGGACACGGCGACCGCCTCCGGCGCCAACTTCGCGGCGACCTGCCTCTTCGTCTCCGCCGGTTTCCTCCTCGTCATCCCGGTGGCGCTGTTCTGCGGGGACACCATCGCCTCCGAGGCGAGCTGGTCCTCCCTGCGCTACCTGCTGGCCGCGCCGGTGCCCCGGTCCCGGCTCCTCGCCTCCAAACTGACGGTCGCCCTCGCCTACAGCGCGGCCGCCATGGTCCTCCTGCCGCTCGTGGCCCTGGCCGTGGGCTCGGTCGCCTACGGCTGGGGGCCGCTGCAGCTGCCGACCGGCGGCGCGGTGCCCGCCGGGGACGCGGTGCTCCGCATCGGTGTCGCCGTCGCCTTCGTCTTCGCCTCCCAACTGGTCACCGCGGGACTCGCCTTCTGGCTGTCCACCCGCACCGACGCCCCGCTCGGCGCGGTGGGCGGCGCCGTCGGACTGACCATCGTCGGCAACGTCCTGGACGCCGTCACGGCCCTCGGCGACTGGCGCGAATACCTGCCCGCGCACTGGCAGTTCGCCTGGATCGACGCGCTCCAGCCGCAGCTGGAGTGGGGTGGCATGGTGAAGGGCACGGCGATCTCGTTGACGTACGCCCTCGTCCTCTTCGCGCTCGCCTTCCGCGGCTTCGCCCGCAAGGACATCGTGTCCTAGGGTCCGTGCCCCAGAGGGGCTCAGGGTCTTCTCACACCCACCCCCTTCGAGCCGAGGGCCGCCATCAGCTCACCCACCCGTCGGCTGTACGTCCGCGCGGACATGCCGAGGCGGGCCGCCGCCGTCTCGTCCGTGAGCCCCGACAGGAGGGCGTCGAGCACCGGGCGCAGTTGGGGCGGCAGATCGCACGGCGGCCGTGGGGGAGGCGGTGTGTACGTCAGTTCCTCGGCCGTCGCCCAGCAGGCGTGATGGGCCCGGGCGAGGGCCTGCACCACCACCGGGTCGCGGATCAGCAACAGCCCGTTGTAGAGCAGTTCCAGGTCGAGGGGGACCGCGGCCACCGTCCGGTCGACGACGATCATCTTGAACGGGATGGCCTCCGCGAGACGGGCCCGGCCGGGAAGCCCGAGCCCGCCCTCCAATCGGGGCAGGGCGTGCCGCGGCACGATCCGTCTGACCTCGCCGGCCCGCTCGGCCGCGGCCCGCATGCACGCTCCCGCCAGCTCCAGGAACGGCTCGGGGATCGCGAAGCCCGCCGACGCGACCGGGTCGTCGAAGGTCAGCAACTCGTACCGCGTGGAGGCGGCCAGCCCGGCGAGCGCCGCGCTGATGCGCCGCGCACCCCGGACCGGGCGCCCTGCGGGCCGCTGTCCCTCGGTCGCGGCCCGGTTCATCGCCGAACGGGCGAGCATCACGGAGCCCGCGCTCTCTGCCACCGCTGACCACCCCCGCCCGATCGATGTCCACTCCATGTACGCACGCGACTGCACACGGTGACAACCCCTGTTGAAAAGGATGGCGAATCCATGCCACCCGCTGTCACCCCCGTCGCCGTTGCCGCATCGAGATGCATCCGCAACTCCTTCGACTGCTCCCGGCGGGCCTCTCGTTCGTCACATTCACAAGTGACCTACCAGGAGGGGGAGATGACATGGGACGACATGACACAGGGGCGGCCGGACGCCACCGGGCCCGGTTCGCGGCCACGGTCGCGGGTCTGCTCGCGGCCGGACTCGCCGTCGGAGGATGCGGAGCGGGAGGCGACGGAAGCAGTGCCGACCACGGCAAGCGCGAGACCGGCCGGACCGCTCCGGCGGCCCCGGACGGAGGGGGGAACGCGAACCCCGAGGGCGTCCAGGAGGACGGCCGGCCTTCCCGGGCGCCCGCCCCCGACTACCTGTCCACGTTCGCCCTGGACGTGGACACCGCCTCGTACGGCTACGCCCGCCGCACCCTCGCCGAGGGGCGGCTGCCCGACCCGGCGACCGTACGACCGGAGGAGTTCGTCAACAGCTTCCGGCCCGACTACCCGCGGCCGGAGGACAACGGCTTCAGCGTGACCCTCGACGGGGCCCGCGCCGGGCGGGACGGCTGGTCCCTGGTCCGGGTCGGACTGGCCACGCGCGCGGCGGACCGGGGCGCCGAACGCCCGCCGGCCGCCCTCACCTTCGTCGTCGACGTCTCCGGTTCGATGGGAGAGCCGGGACGGCTCGACCTGGTCAAGGAGTCGCTCGGGCTGCTCGCCGACGAGCTCCGTGACGACGACTCGATCGGCCTGGTCACCTTCAGCAGCGAGGCCGAGACCCGGCTGCCGCTGACGCGGGTGGGCGACGCCCGCGGCCGGATCCGCGAGGTGGTGGACTCGCTCGCGACGAGCTCCTCCACCAACGTCGAGGCGGGCGTCCGCACCGGCTACGACGTGGCCGTCGACGGCCACCGCAAGGGCGCCACCAACCGGGTCGTGCTGCTCTCCGACGCGCTCGCCAACACCGGCTCCACCGAGGCGGGGACGATCCTCGAACGCATCGAGGAGGAGCGGAAGAAGTACGGGATCACCCTGTTCGGCGTCGGCGTGGGCAGCGACTACGGCGACGCGTTCATGGAGCAGCTCGCCGACCGGGGCGACGGCCAGACCACGTACGTCTCCAACTCCGCTCAGGCCCGCAAGGTCTTCGTCGACCAGCTGCCCGCCCATGTCGAACTGCGCGCGCGTGACGCCAAGGCGCAGGTCTCCTTCGACCGGCGGACCGTCGAGAAGTTCCGGCTGATCGGCTACGAGAACCGGGAGGTCGCCGACGAGGACTTCCGGAACGATCGGGTCGACGGCGGCGAGGTCGGTGCGGGTCACACCGTCACCGCGCTGTACGCCGTGCGGACCAGGGCCGGGGCGACCGGTCCGGTCGCCACCGCCACCGTTCGCTGGCTCGACCCGGCCACGCGCGCGCCCCACGAGCGTTCCGGCACGGTCGGGACGGCCGGCCTCACCGCCGACATCTGGGGCGGCGGCCACGACAGCCTGCAACTGACCGCGATCACCGCCTACTTCGCCGACGCGCTGCGGGGCGGCGCGCTGCCGGGCGCCCCGGGTCTCCCGGCGCTCGCGGAGCGCGCCGAGGCGATCTCGGGCCGGTCGGGTTCCGCGGTGGTGCGCGAGCTGGCCGAGGCCGTGCGGCAGGCGGACGGGCTGATCAGGCGGACCGAAGGCCAGGACGGGGGCCAGGACGGAGGCCAGGACGGAGGCCAGGACGGAGGCCAGGACGGAGGCCAGGACGGAGGGTCGGGCGGTCAGCCGGGCGGCGCTTCCGGCGGAGGCGCCACCCGTGAGGGCGAGTTGCGGTCGGGCGACCCGTACAGCTGAGGCGAGCGGCGGGCAGCCGGTCGGATCGGCCGCTTGCGGGTCACGACGGCCGCTCGCGGGCCAGAATGGCCGCATGGCCTCCCTGCTGCTCGCCCTCGCCGTTGGAACCACCGGCCTGTACGCCGGTTTCATGCTGATCTTCCAGACCGGGATCATGCCCGCCCTCGCCCGCCTGACGGACGCCGAGTTCGTCACGGCGATGCGCCGGATCAACGAAGCCGTGCCGAGGGGCGTGTTCCTGATCGTCTTCCTCGGGGTGATCGCCTTCCCCGCCGCCGCGTTCTTCGTCCCCGCCGACGGGCGGACGGACACCCAGAAGTGGCTGGTCCTCGCGGGGCTCGTGTGCGCGGCCCTCAATCACGCGGTCACCCTCGGCGGCAACATCCCGCTGAACAGCGCGCTGGCCGCCTCGGAGGCCACGGGTGACGACCCGTCGGTCGTCCGGGCCGCCTTCGAGGCGCGCTGGAACGGCTTCCACCGCGTCCGTACGCCCCTGATCGTCGTCGCGTTCGGGCTGCTGACCGCAGCGGCGGTTCTGTAGAACCGTACCTCGCGGCCGGTTTCTGGCGTGAACTCGTGCGTGTCGGCCTCCCCCGCATCCGCAAGAGCCCTGCGAAAGCGTACCCCTGAGTCCGGAAACCGTCTTCCGGCATGTACTGGTCTGCGCCAGTGACGAAAATCTTACGCCGCCATACTTGGTCAAAGGGGGTGAATCACCCCGATATCCCGGGTTGGGTTTCCATACCCTCCGGTTTCTTATTGACATGCCTACGGGGGTCTTTTCTAATCATCGAGAGTCATCCCACGCGCTGACACCGCACAGGCACTGAGGGGGCAAGGTGGACGTCCGGATTCTGGGGGGACTGTCGGTACGTGAGCACGGGGTGTCGATCACGCCGACAGCCGCCGCGCCCCGGCAACTCCTCGCCCTGCTCACGGCCAGCGCCGACCAGGTCGTCCCCGTGACCGTGCTCACCGAGGAGCTGTGGCCGTCCGGCGCACCACGCGGCGCCCGCGTCGAACTCCAGGCCCACATAACCGAGTTGCGCACCCTCATCGCGGGTGCGCTGCGCGGTGTCGCCGCTCCGGCGGAACCCGGTCCCGGCTGGTCCGACCGGCGCACCGCCGACGCCATCCTCGTCTCCCAGCCCGGCGGCTACCGGCTCGACACCGGCGGCGGCACCAACGACGTCCGGCAGTTCGAGCGCGCCGCCGGCGCCGGTTACCGCGCCATGGAGGCCGGCGACCTCTCGCGCGCCGCGCTCCGCCTCGGTGAGGCACTCGCCCTCTGGCGCGGCGAACCCTATGCGGGCGTCGCCGCCGGACCCCGCCTCCGCAGGGAGGTCGAGCGCCTCGAAACCTCCCGGCTGAGCGTCCTCGACCAGTGGATGGAAGCGCAGTTGGGCCTCGGCCGGCACGCCGAACTCGTCTCCGAACTCTCCGGACTCGTCGCCCGCTACCGCACCAACGAGCCCCTCCACGCCCACTACATGGTGGCCCTGCTGCGCTGCGGACAGCACGACGAGGCCCTCACCGTGTACGAGCGGCTGCGCGTGGCACTCAAGGGGGAGAGCGGCATGGAGCCCTCGGCGCGCCTCCGTCGCCTCCAGCGCTCGGTCCTCGCCGTACGGCACACCACGGTCCGTCCCGTGTACGCGCCCCGCATCCCCGCCCAGTACAACCCGGCCCGGGCCCGGCTGGTACCGGCGGGTTCCGTCGGCTGACCGCCCGGCGGGGCTGCCGACAGCCGGACGGACCGGCGGCGGGAACCCCGATCCGACCCCGGTAGTTACCGGTGGGGAATGAAGTGCGGCAACTCACCGTTGACCGACTCCCGAAGCCGAATTAGTTTCGGCGAGCAGTGCGGGTTTCCTCCTAGGTGCCCGATTTCGCTCGACTACGGGGGTTGGGGCCATGACGTTGCACGGCGCGGACGGAGCCGGTGGTGCCGACGCGCTGCTCACGGTCCTCGAACTGCTCGCCCGCCGGGCCCCGGCCACCGACTTCGACGGCCTCCTCGACGAGGCCCGGCTCTCCGGACTCGCCGACGGGGAACGCGACCGCCTCGAACGGGCCGTCGCACTCGCCGCCGAGGTCAACGCCGGACGCGAGCAGGACGCGCGCCGCGAGGCCGGGCTCGCCACCCTCACCGACACCGCCCGCGACCTGACCTTCTCGTACGACCTCGACAGCCTGCTGCGCGTCATCACCCGCCGCGCCCGCCGGCTCCTCGGCCTCGACCTCGCGTACGTGACCCTGCGCGGCCCGCACGGAGCCTGCTACGTCCACACCACCGAGGGCTCCCGCCCCGGCCGCGCCGACGGCCCGCGGCTCGCGCCCGGACTCAGGATCGCCGAGGGGTACGGGCTGGCCGGCGCCGTCCAGCTGCACGGCGAACCCGTCTGGACCGCCGACTACCTCGCCGACGAACGCTTCGCCCCCTCCGGCTCCCTCGACGCGGGCGTCCACGCACCGGCCTTCGACGAGGCCGCCGAAGCGGCCCTGCGCACCGAGGACCTGCACGCGATCATGGCCGCGCCGCTGCGCAGCGGCGACACCGTGATCGGCGTACTCCACGGCGCCGACCGGCGCGTCCGCGAGCACACCGCCGAGGAGATCGGACTCCTCTCCGCCCTCGCCGACCTCGCCGCACTCGCCGTCGAGAAGGCCGGGCTCCTCGACCGCACTCGGGCCGAGGTCTCCGAACTCGAACGGGACAGCTCCCGGGTCCGCACCAGCCTCACCCGGATGCGGCACGTCAGCGAGGCCCACGGCCGCATCATGAACCTCGTCCTCGCGGGCGGCGACCTGGGCAGCGTCGCCAAGGCCGCCGCCGACGCCCTCGACGCGACCGTGATGATCCGCGACCAGGGCGGCCAGTCCCTCGCCACCGCCGGTGACATACCCGGCTTCGACGAGGAGGCCGTCGCCAAGGCCTCGCTCGACGCGCACGCCCGCCGCCGCCCGGTCCTCGCCGACGACGACACCTGGGTCGCCCCCGTCATCGCCGGCTCCGAGGACCTCGGCGGCCTCGTCATCCGCGCCGCCGGCGGCCTCACCGGCGAGGACGAGCGGCTCCTCGAACTCGCCGCCCAGTCCGTCGCCTTCCTCCTCCTCATGCGCCGCTCCACCGCCGTCGCCGAAGGACCCGTCCGCGACGAACTCCTCGACGACCTCATCGCCGACCCGCCGCACGCACCCCAGCAGATCGCCCAGCGCGCCCGCCGCCTCGGCGTCGACCTGCGCAAACCGCACGTCCTCGTGCTCGCGCGACCGGAGGGCGGCGAACAGGGCAGGGCCGTGGTGTGGGCGTCCTCGTACGCGTACCGGCTGACCGGGCTGAAGACCGTGCAGGGGGGCTGCATCGTGCTGCTCCTCCCGGGCATCGACGCCTCGGCCGCCGCCAAGGCCGTCGCCGCGGAACTGTCCCCGCTGCTCGGACACCCCGTCTCCGTCGCCGCCGCCGGCCCCGGCTGGAGCCCGGACGGCGTCGCCCGGATGCACCAGGAGGCCGGACGCTGCCTCGACGCGATGAGCGCGCTCGGCGGCACCGGCTCGGCGGCCTCCGTGCAGGACCTGGGCTTCCTCGGGCTGCTGCTCTCCGACGACAACGACGTCGACGGCTTCGTCGAGGCGGCGATCGGGCCCGTACTCGACTACGACGCCGAGCGGTTCACCGACCTCACCCACACCCTGGAGGCGTACTTCGCCTCCGGCGGCAGCCCCACGAACGCGGCCGAGGCGCTCCACGTCCACCCCAACACGGTCTCGCGCCGCCTGGAACGCATCGGTGAACTCCTCGGCCCCGAGTGGCAGAAACCGGGCCAGGTCCTGGAGGTCCAGCTGGCACTGCGCCTCCAGCGCACCCGGGAGGTCCTGGCCAGGGGCCGCGCCACGACGGACCCGGTCCGACCGCTGCCGGGTCCGCCGGAGCGCGGTGCCTGACGCCGGAGCGCGGCACCCGATGGCCCGGACGGGTCAGCTCGCCGTACGCCCCGATCCGTAACCGGAGCCGTAGGACGCCTCCCAGTCGGTGGACGACATGGCCGTCGCCGCGTGGGCCGCCGAGGCAAGCGTGATGTGCCGGTGCCAGCCGCGGAACGAACGGCCCACGAAGTCCCGGAGCCCCGCCCCCTCACCGACCTCCACGAAGTCCCGCTCCACCCGGCGGGCCAGCTTCGTCAGCCGCAGCAGCGAGCCGACCGGCGAACCGGTCAGATCGCTGATCCACACCCGGGCCGGGGGCCGCCGCGGGTCGTCCCACTCGCCGAGCAGCACCAGCGGACGCATCCGCTCCCCGCCCGGCGTGGGCAGCGCCACCCGGACAGCCGTGGCGAGCGAGGTCCGCGAGGTCCGCGCACCGGCCACCGTGTCCACCCAGCTCACCGGCCTGCGCAGGCCCTTGAGGGACTCCAGGATCTGGAGCGCCGACAGCGGACCCGCCCCGAAGCCGGGCAGCGAACGGTCGGCGATCGCCAGCCGGGAACCCGGACCGATCCGTGCCACGACCGGCACCCCCGCACCGGCGAGCCGGGTCAGGGCCGCCCGCCCCGCGCCGCCCCGGATGTCGAGCAGCACCGGCTTGCGGGTCACGTCCGACCAGCGGGCGGTGTCGAGCGCCGCCGCGACCGCGCACTCCTCCAGGGTCTCCTCGCCGGCCTCCTGGGGAACCTCCGCGCGGTCGCGCCGCGTGCGGTCGTTCACCCAGGGGTCCGGCAGGAACAGCCGCCAGTTGACGGGGACGCTCAGCTCGTCGCTCGCGAACCACACGCCGAACGCCTGCTGGCCGTGGAAGACCTGCCCGCGCTCCGGGTCGAACCGCCGGTCCACACCCACCGAGTGCTCCCCGGCCTTCGGTATCGGCATCGGCCGTACCACCCAGGCCTGCGGGCAGCTGTTCCGTTCCAGGTACCGGGCGAGCGACGCCCGCATCGGCTGCCAGTCCCAGGTGGAGCTGGACACGAAGTGGTGCAGGCTCTGTTCGGCGGCCGGACCGCCTATCTGAGCGGCGATGTTACGGATGGACTTGCGGCCCTGCGCGGTGAGCAGGCCGTGCAGGTACTGCTCGGCCTTCAGACGCTGGTCACGGCGCGGGAAGCCGGAGAACAGCGCGGCACACAGCTCGGCGTAGACGTCCTCGCGCGAGCCGGCCTCGCCGACGGACCTGACGACGCCCAGGGGGACAGCCGGAGGAACAGCCCCGGTGACGGCCCTGCGCTTGATTGCGACGGATGTACTCACGACACTCCTGCCCGAAGGTTGCGCAGCTCCCTCCCGCTGCTCCACCACCGTCGCCCGTCACCACTCCCGGGGACGAGGTGTACCCGGCACCCGAATCGGCCGCCGGATGGTGGCCGGACCACCTCCCGCCGTGTCGTCGCAGGTCACAGCCGTCTCCACCCGCCCCGCACGGTGCCCAGCCATGGCCCTCCGGAATACCCCGCAGGGGATCTGACACACTCGGCGGCCCCGCTTTGACCCGTCGCAGGGCGTGGCCGGACCATCGCAGAGCGAGGCTGCACAGGCCGGACCCCGGTTAATGCCCCAGGCCGGGGGCCGCGCCTGTGCGCCTCGCCTTGATCCGTCCCTCGTAGGCTTACGGCCATGGGGCTGCGCGCGGAACTGCCGGTCGTCGCGGTGGTGGCCGTCGGCGGCGCGCTCGGCGCGACCGCCCGCTACGGCGCGGGGCTGCTCTGGCCGACCCCCGAGGGCGCCTTCCCCTGGACGACGTTCACGGTGAACGTGGCCGGTTGCGCACTCCTCGGCGTGCTGATGGTCCTCCTCACGGAGAGACCGACGGAGCAGGCGACCGAGTGGTCGTCCGAGCCCCCGCACCCCCTCCTCCGCCCCTTCCTGGGCACGGGATTCTGCGGCGGGTTCACCACCTTCTCGACGTACGGCCTCGAAACGGAGCGGCTGCTGAGCGCCGGCGACCCGACGCGCGGCCTGCTCTACCTGGGCGGGACCGTGATCACCGCGCTCGCCGCCGTCTGGGCCGGAGTCACCGGCACCAGGGTCGTACGGCTGAGGGCGAGGCGGGCGTGAACTGGCTGCTCGTCGTCGCCGGAGCCGCCGTCGGCGCGCCCCTGCGCTACGCCGCGGACCGTGTGCTGCGGGCCCGGTTCGGCCCGGGATTCCCCTGGGGCACGTTCACGGTGAACGTCGTCGGCTCGTTCGTGCTCGGACTGCTCACCGGGGTGGCGTCGGCCCATGTCCACCTGCTGCTCGGCACGGGCCTCTGCGGGGCGCTGACCACCTATTCGACCTTCTCGTACGAGACGCTGAAGCTGTACGAGGACGGGACGAAGGGGTACGCGGCGCTCAACGTGGCCGGGAGCCTGGCCGCCGGGCTCGGAGCCGTATGGCTGGGAGTCCGGACGGCCGGGCTGCTGTGAGCGGGGCAGGCCTCAGGCGGTGATCCAGTCGCTGGTCGCGATCACCGGCTGCACGCCGTCACGGTGGATGGTGCCCTCGATCAGGCCGTACATCCGGTCCGCGGCGAAGTACACCTCGTTGCCGTTCTTCAGCCCGAAGGGCTCCAGGTCCACCAGGAAGTGGTGCTTGTTCGGCAGGTTGAGCCGCACCTCGTTGACCGTGGAGACGTTGTCCAGGACCCGGTCGGCCATCGCGTGCAGGGTCTGCTGGAGCGAGTAGCTGTACGTCTCCGCGAACGCCTCCAGCATGTGCCGGCGCACCTTCTGGTACGAGCGGTCCCAGTCGTGCTCCTCGTCCGCCGCCGCCGGGGCCGAGTTCGCCCAGCGGGCGGTGACCTTGGTGGCGAGGATCCGGTCGTACGCCTCCTGGAGCGTCGTGTACTTGTCCTTGATGAAGCCGTGGAACTCGGAGTTCGTCGAGTTCATGACGGTGAGGTCCTTGAGACCAGAGAGGACCTGGAGACCGGTGTTCTCCGAGTAGGTGATCTGCGCGGTGCGGACCTCCTGGCCCTTGCGGACGAAGGAGTGCTGCTCCTTGCGCGTGGGTACCGAGATCCGCTCCCAGGCGTACTCCTCCACCCGGATCTGCGCCTCGTGGATCACCGGCTGCGAGGTCACGAAGTGCCGGGCGAGGAGGATGCCGAAGGCCTCGGGGGAGGCCACGCCGTGCTCCTTGGCGAAGGCGTAGACCGTGTTCTTGGTGGTGTCGGTCGGCAGGCAGTTGCCGTTGTCGCCGGTCAGATGGACGTCGCGGTACTCACCGCGCAGCGCCACCGACACGTTCAGATCGCGGATCTCGTGCCACGCGCCGTCGTCGCCCTTGCGGGTGACCGTGACGATGCGGTTCTCGGCCTTGCCGTACTGGTTCTGTGCCAGGACGTGCTTGCTCATGTGCTGCTCAGCTCCTGCGGGTACGTGGATACGGATATCCCGTACGCCCGGCGTCCAGCGCCCCCGTCGTCCCTGAGGGTCCGCTCCCCGCCGTCCGACCCGTGAACGGCGGGCCGCCCCGGGACTGACGAGCATCCCGGTCCGTAGGTTTCGCTCGAAGATATGTCCCCTTCCGGCCACTGGCAATGGGGAGGGGGCGGGTGGGGGACGGGCCGGTAGCAGGCAAGGCTTCGCGTAGGGGAAGCGTCAAGACGGGCATTAGCGGCGTTAGGGGCACGTCAACGGAGGCGGCGAGCGGCCTGAGGAGAGGTTTCCTCATCTCGTCCGAGAATCCGTTCTTCCTTCTTCCTGCATCCGGGAGCTCACGATGGCCGACGTGGCCTTCGTCGTCACCACGATCGCGGTCTTCGCGCTGGTGGCTCTTGTCGCCAAGGGGGTGGCCAAGCTGTGAGTGCCGAGAACATCGTCGGTCTCGTCGTGGCCGCCGCCCTGCTGGGATATCTCGTCCTCGCCCTCGTCAAGCCCGAGAGGTTCTGAGTACGACCATGAGTCCCGTTCTTGCTGGAGTGCTCCAGCTCCTCGCCCTCCTTGTGGCGCTCGGCCTGTCGTACCGCCCGCTGGGTGACCACATGGCCAGGGTCTACTCCTCCGACAGGCATCTGCGCGTCGAGAAGTGGATCTACAAGGGCATCGGCGCGAATCCGTCGGTGGAGATGCGCTGGCCCGCCTATCTGCGCGGTGTCCTGGCCTTCTCCGCGGTGAGTGTCCTCTTCCTGTATCTGCTGCAGCGGGTGCAGGGTTCGCTGCCCGGCTCGCTGGGATTCGTGCAGATCGACCCGGACCAGGCGTTCAACACGGCCGCGTCGTTCGTGGCGAACACCAACTGGCAGTCGTACTACGGCGAGCAGGCCATGGGCCACGTCGTGCAGACCGGTGGCCTGGCGGTGCAGAACTTCGTGTCGGCCGCGGTGGGCATCGCGGTCGCGGTCGCCCTGGTCCGCGGCTTCGCCCGGTCGCGTACCGGTGAGCTGGGCAACTTCTGGACCGATCTGGTCCGGGGCACGGTCCGCATCCTGCTCCCGATCTCGGTGATCGGCGCGCTGGTGCTGGTCGCGTGTGGCGCGATCCAGAACTTCGCCGGCATCCACGAGGTCGGCCAGTTCATGGGCGGGACGCAGCAGTGGAACGGCGGGGCGGTGGCCTCGCAGGAGGTCATCAAGGAGCTGGGCACGAACGGCGGCGGCTACTTCAACGCCAACTCGGCCCACCCCTTCGAGAACCCCAACGGTCTCTCCAACCTCTTCGAGATCTACCTGATCCTCGTCATCCCCTTCGCCCTGACGCGGACGTTCGGCCGCATGGTCGGCTCGCTCAAGCAGGGGTACGCGATCCTCGGCACGATGGCCACCATCTGGCTCGGCTTCACCGCGCTGATGATGTGGACCGAGTTCGCCCACCACGGTCCGGCGTTCGACCTCGCCGGCGGTGCGATGGAGGGCAAGGAGACCCGGTTCGGCATCGGCGGTTCGTCGATCTTCGCGGTCGCCACCACGCTGACCTCCACGGGCGCGGTGAACTCCTTCCACTCCTCGTACACCGGTTTCGGCGGCGGGGTCACGATGCTGGGCATGCAGCTGGGCGAGATCGCGCCCGGCGGTGTCGGCTCCGGCCTCTACGGCATGCTGATCATGGCGGTCATCGCGGTGTTCATCGCCGGGCTGATGGTCGGCCGCACCCCGGAGTACCTGGGCAAGAAGATCGGCACCCGCGAGATCAAGTTCGCGGCCTGCTACATCCTCGTCACCCCCGCCCTCGTCCTCGGCTTCACGGCGGTCGCGATGGCGCTGGACACACCGTCGCACTCGATGACGAACTCCGGCGCGCACGGCTTCTCGGAGATCCTCTACGCCTACACCTCGGGTGCGAACAACAACGGTTCGGCGTTCGCGGGGCTGAACGCGGACACGCAGTGGTTCAACTCGACCATCGGCATCGCGATGCTGCTCGGCCGGTTCCTGCCGATGGTGTTCGTGCTCGCGCTGGCGGGCTCGCTGGCCGAGCAGACACCGGTGCCGGAGACGGCGGGCACCCTGCGCACGGAGAAGCCGCTGTTCACGGGCCTGTTGGTCGGCACGATCCTCATCATCACCGGTCTCACCTACTTCCCGGCCCTCGCGCTGGGACCGCTCGCCGAAGGGCTCGCAGCATGAGCACCATCACTCCCACCCGGCCTCCGCAGCCGGAGGCACCCAGCGGCCGGCCATCCGAGGCCGGACGCGTCGGCGGCGGACTGTTCGACCCGAAGCAGCTGGTCACGTCCTTCCCGGACGCGATCAGGAAGCTCGACCCGCGAGTCATGGTCAAGTCCCCTGTCATGTTCGTGGTGTTGATCGGCTCGATCGTCACCACGGTGCTCGCGGTGAAGAACCCGGGGGACTGGTTCGGCTGGGCGATCACGGCCTGGCTGTGGCTGACGACGATCTTCGCCAACCTGGCGGAGGCGGTGGCCGAGGGCCGCGGCAAGGCGCAGGCCGACACCCTGCGCAAGGCCAAGACCGACACCGTCGCCCGCAGGATCACCGGCTTGGGTACCGGCTCGGGAATCGGCTCGGGCGTCGGCTCGGGCTCGGGAATCGGCTCGGGCGAGGAGCAGGTGCCCGGCACCGAGCTCCGCATCGGCGACCTGGTGGTCTGCGAGGCCGGCGACATCATCCCCGGCGACGGGGACGTCGTCGAGGGCGTCGCGTCGGTCGACGAGTCCGCGATCACGGGCGAATCGGCCCCCGTCATCCGCGAATCGGGTGGCGACCGGTGCGCGGTGACGGGCGGTACGAAGGTCCTCTCCGACCGGATCGTCGTGAGGATCACGACGAAGCCCGGTGAGACCTTCATCGACCGGATGATCAGCCTCGTCGAGGGCGCGGCCCGACAGAAGACGCCGAACGAGATCGCGCTCAACATCCTGCTCGCCTCGCTGACGATCGTCTTCCTGCTCGCCGTCGTCACCCTGAAGCCGTTCGCGATCTACGCGGGCGCCGACAAGCAGACGTCACTGATCGTCCTCACGGCACTCCTCGTCTGTCTGATCCCGACGACCATCGGCGCGCTGCTCTCCGCGATCGGCATCGCGGGCATGGACCGGCTGGTCCAGCGCAACGTCCTGGCGATGTCGGGGCGTGCGGTCGAAGCGGCCGGTGACGTGTCGACACTGCTCCTGGACAAGACGGGCACGATCACGCTCGGCAACCGGCAGGCCTCGGAGTTCGCCCCGGTCGCCGGGACGACGGAGGCCGAACTGGCCGACGCCGCCCAGCTGTCGTCCCTCGCGGACGAGACGCCCGAGGGCCGCTCGATCGTGGTCCTGGCGAAGGAGAAGTACGGCCTGCGGGAGCGCCACCAGGGCGAGCTGTCCGGCGCCGAGTGGGTCGAGTTCACGGCGCAGACCCGGATGTCGGGCGTGGACGTGGACGGCAGGAAGGTCCGCAAGGGCGCGACCGGTTCGGTCGTGGCGTGGGTGAAGGAGCGGGGCGGCAGTGTCTCCGAGGACGCGCAGGCGCTCACGGACCGGATTTCCCAGGCTGGTGGCACGCCGCTGCTTGTGGCTCTGGAGGACGGCGAGGGCGCGCGGGTCCTGGGTGTCATCCACCTGAAGGACGTCGTCAAGGAGGGCATGCGGGAGCGGTTCGACGAGCTGCGTCGTATGGGCATCAAGACGGTCATGATCACGGGTGACAACCCGCTGACCGCGAAGGCGATCGCCGAGGAGGCGGGTGTCGACGACTTCCTCGCGGAGGCGACACCCGAGGACAAGATGGCGCTCATCAAGCGGGAGCAGGCGGGTGGGAAGCTGGTCGCGATGACCGGTGACGGTACGAACGACGCGCCCGCGCTCGCGCAGGCGGACGTCGGTGTGGCGATGAACACGGGCACGTCGGCCGCGAAGGAGGCCGGCAACATGGTCGACCTCGACTCCAACCCGACCAAGCTCATCGAGATCGTCGAGATCGGCAAGCAACTCCTGATCACCCGGGGTGCGTTGACGACGTTCTCCATCGCCAACGACGTGGCGAAGTACTTCGCGATCATCCCCGCGATGTTCGCCGTCGCCTACCCCTCGCTCGACAAGCTCAACATCATGGGCCTCTCCTCGCCCGAGTCGGCGATCCTCTCCGCGGTCATCTTCAACGCCCTGATCATCGTGGCCCTCGTCCCGCTCGCCCTGAAGGGCGTGCGCTACCGGCCGAGCAGTGCGGACTCGATGCTCCGCCGGAACCTGGGGATCTACGGCCTGGGCGGCCTGGTCGCCCCGTTCATCGGCATCAAGATCATCGACTTCCTCATCTCCTTCATCCCCGGAATCGGCTGACGATCATGAACAACTCCGTAGGAAGCACCGGACGTCTGCTCTGGGCCGGCCTCCGCGCCCTGCTCGTCCTGACCGTCGTGTGCGGTGTCCTCTACCCGCTGGCCGTCACAGGGATCGCCCAAGTGGCCTTCCCCGGCAAGGCCAACGGCTCCGAGATCAAGGACGCGGGTGGGAAGGTCGTCGGCTCGGAACTGATCGGCCAGACCTACAACCTGCCGTTGAAGGAGGGCGAGGAGACCGCCGCCCCGGACCTGAAGTGGTTCCAGCCGCGCCCGTCGAACGGCCTGGGCTCCAACAGCGTCAACACCCAGTACTCGATCATCCTGTCCGGCGCCACGAACCGCTCGGGCGACAACGAGGACCTGATCCAGTGGGTGAAGGACGCCAAGGCGGCCGTGATCAAGGACAACTCGACGGCCGACTACAAGGTGAAGCCGTCGGACGTGCCGGCCGAGGCCGTCACCTCCTCGGGCTCCGGCCTGGACCCGCACATCTCCCCGGAGTACGCGAAACTCCAGGTCCACCGCATCGCGGAGAAGAACCACCTCACCGTCGCGGCGGTCGACAAACTGGTCGCCGACCACACCGACGACCGCATCCTCGGCTTCATCGGCGAACCCCGCGTCAACGTCCTCCAGCTCAACATCGCCCTCAAGCAGTTGGCGACGGCGAAGGGCTGAACACCCCCTGCCGGGAGCCCCGGTGGCTGAACCGTGTCGGTCAGGCCCCCGGGAGCACCCGGGTCTCGGCCACCGGGAGCCCCTTGACCCACCAGTGGTCGTAGCGGCTGTAGACGCGGCGGTCCCGGGCGGCGAGGAAGCCGTCGAGTGCCTCGGCCTCGCTCGCGAGTTCCGCCCAGACCCGGGCGGGCAGCGGGTGGAAGGCCGAGGCCTCGATGCCTCCCTCGACGGGACGCCAGACGCCGGCCACGTACCCGTCGACGAGCAGTGTCGGGAGCGTGTCGCCGTTCACGCGGATCACGTGCTTGCGGTACTCGGCCGGGATCACGCGGCTGCGGTCCGCGTAGGCCAACAGGACGCTGTCCCACATCGCCATCAGCCGGGGCGGTGCCGGGACGTCCTCGTCGGGCAGGACCGCCCCGGGTACGTCGTAGAGCACGGTCCCGTCGGGCCCCTCCACCTGCTCCAGGTCGCCGTCGAGCAGCCGTACCGCCTCGCGCACCTTCCCTCGCGGCGCCAGCGTGAACTGCGCCATGTCGGGTACGGACGCGGGCCCGAAGCCCTCCAGATAGCGCCGGATCAGCACGGCGAGTCCCGCCGTCGCCGCCTCCGGATCGCCCAGCACCGGCAGCGGCGTGCTCGCCGTCACGAACGCCTGCGCCGCCCCGAACGACCACGGCGGCCCGGTCGGCGCGTGCCACAGCGGCGCGTACTGCCGGATCATCCGCCACACCACCGCCTCCACCGGCCCGCCCCGCGCCGCTTCGAGACGCTCCCGCATCTGGGCCCCGGTCCGCGTCGACTCCCCGGCGTACGCCAGGAGATCGGGCAGCAGCGCGTCGGCGTCGGCGGCCGTGAACCCCGCCGCCGTGAACCGAGGGTCATGGAGCCGCGAACCGCGCAGCGTCGGCTCCATGGCCTCCCGGAAGGCCCGGTAGTCCTCGGCGTGCACCAGATGCAGCGTGAGCCGCATCAGGGTCGACCGGACCAACTCGAAGCCCGCCACGGCCTTGTCGAGCCGCGCCGGATCGAAGTCCGCCACTCGGTTCCACAACGCCACGTAGGGCGAACCGGGTTGCTGCGCCTGCAGTGCCACCACCCGCCGTACGGCGTCCTCGACACCGATCGGCACCCGGTCGAGCAGCAACTGCCGGGCCAGGGTGGAACGGTTGAGGGCGCGCGCGCTGATCACCATGGCGCGATTCTCCCTCCCCGGGGCGTCGAACACACACCGTAGGGTCTTGGCCATGGGGGAGATATCGACGCGCACACCCGTACGACCGCAGCCGGAGGAAACGGCCCGCGTGCCACACCCGCGTACGCCGGTCGTTCCTCAAGCCGGTCCGGATGCCGCATCAAGGGTTCAGGGGAGCGGCGAGGCCGCGTCACGTGGGCGCGGGGCGCCGCGCAGGGGGATCGCCCTCACCGTCCTCTGCTTCCTCGTCTGCTGCGGCCTCGGGCTGCAGTCCTGGACGGCCATGCGGCTCACCGGCTTCGACCTCGGCATCTTCGACCAGGCGGTCCGCGCGTACGCGCACTTCGAGCTGCCGAGGTCGCCGATCAAGAACGTGCACCACGAGTTCCCGCCCGGTTTCTCCCTCCTCGGCGACCACTTCACCCCGGCGTTGGCCCTGCTCGCGCCGCTGTACTGGGTGTGGGACGACCCGCGGGTCCTGGTCTTCGCGCAGGCCGCGTTGTTCGCGGTGGGCGTGCCGGTGGTACGCCGCATCGCCCGCCACTGCTTCGCGGGCGCGGACCCGCGCACGGTACGGAGGGCGGCGGACCTCGGCGGCCTGGTGTACGCCCTGGGATGGCCGCTCCTGAACGCCTCGTACAACGGCTTCCACGAGGTGGCCTTCGCCGTCCCGTTCACCCTCCTCATGCTGGAACGGGGCCTCGCCCACCGGTACGGCGCGGCGGCCTGCTGGGCGGCGCTGCTGTGCACGGCCAAGGAGGACATGGGCCTCGTCGTCGGCGCCTTCGGCCTGGTCCTGGCGGTACGGGCCCATCGCGCGGGCCACCGCACCGGCAGGATCACGGGGGTCGGGCTGGCCCTGGCCGGACCGCTGGTGTCCGCCGTGGTGATCAGCTGGTTCCTGCCCGCGATGGGCGGCCCCGAGGGCTACTACTGGTCGTACGGCAGCCTCGGCGCCGACCCGGGCGCCGCCCTGGCCCATGTCCTCACCGAGCCGTGGGTGCTGCTCCAGGTCGCTGTCACCCCGGTGGTGAAGGTCGCCATGGTGGCCTGGATCCTGGGCACCCTGGCCCTGCTCCCGCTGGGCTCCCCGACGTTCCTGCTCGCCTTACCGCTCCTCGCGGAACGGGTCCTCTCGGACAACCCGAACCATTGGCCCGTGATCAACCACTACGACGCCTTCCTGTGGCCGATCCTCCTGACGGCGGCGCTCGAAACGCTGGGGCGGCTGCACCGGAAGTGGGGAATCCTGTCCCGCCGGTGGGCGATCGCGGGGATCGCCCTCTCCTCGGCGGCCGCCGTCGGTCTCGGCCTCGGCCTCCTCGTCCGCCCGGACTTCTGGCAGCCCTCCCCGGACAAACGCCCCCTCGCCACGGCCGCCGAACTCATCCCGGACGGCGCGACGGTGGAGGTGGACAACACCATCGCGCCCCGCCTGACGGCCCGTACGCACGTGGTCATCGCCGACGGGACCCCGCGCGGCGCCGACTGGTTCCTCCTCCGGGTGAAGGACCGCACCTTCCCCTTCGTCTCCACCGAGGACCAGCGCCGGCAGGTCGAACTCCTCCTCGCCCACGGCTACACGCGGGTCTGGCAGGAGGACGGCACGGTCCTCCTCCACCGCACCACCCGAACACCGATCCCCGGTATGCGCATCCCGGGCCCGGACAGCACCCCGATCCGGGAGGCCGTACCCGGGGACGTGGGCACGAGCCTCCTGCTGCGGTAGCCGCACGGAGGAGAGGGACCGGGGGAAGGCGACCGGGGGAGGGACCGAGGGGAGGGACCGAGGGGAGCGGCGGGGGGACAGGGAGAGCAAGGGTCGGCCCGACGCCGCCGGTTCACCGAACCCACCTCCGGGAGACACGCGGTTCTCACTCTTCCTCGTGACCATCGCCGCATGACCTTCACCCGTACGTTCGCCCGCACGTTCACCGGTACGTTCACCGCGCGGGCCGCGCGCCCGGCCGCCGCCGGTTCCGCCGTCGCCCTCGCCGTCGCCGTCGCGCTCCTCGCCCCGACCTCCCCGGCGTACGCCGCGAGCAACGCCGTCCCGACGTACGAGGTGAAGATCAACCTCACCGCGACGGCGCTCGACGCGTCCCACGCGCCGACCTCGGCGGTCAAGTCGGCCTTCGGGATCACCGGTTCGGCCAAGTCCCGCTCCTACAGCTACTACGACACCGACGCCCTGGCGCTCGACGCCGAGGGCTGGAGCGTCCGGCTCCGTCACAAGTCCGGGTCCTCGTTCGAGGAGACGTACAAGAAGCGCTTCCCGGTCACCGACGGGAACATCGACGCCGCGCTCACCACGGCCAACGCCGCCGGCTTCGACAGCGGCGACACCAACTACGACGCCGAGGTCGACTGGGGCTACGCGAAGCAGACACTCAGCTTCAGCACCGAGAAGAGCCACAGCGCCACGGGCTACTCGGGCACGGCGATGCCGACGAGCACGACCGGCCGCACCTGGCTGGTCAACGACATCCCGGGCAAGCTGGAGGACTGGCGCAGCGCGGCCTGGGGCAAGACCACCCTCCAGGCCTCCCGCGCGCACGGCCCCGTGACGGCGAAGGTGTACGGCGGAGCGTGGGGCGCCTCGGACGACGCGAGCATCGAGGTGCTGCCGGTCGTCGGGGCGGGCGGGACGGGCACGGAGTACGTGGTAGAGCTGTCGTTCAAGACCGACTCCCACGCCGACGCGGCCGACCTGCACGACGACGCCATCGCCGTCGCCGAGGCCAACGGCTGGCTGTACCACGGGGACATCCTCAAGACGCAGCTGATCCTCGATCGCTACTGAGCCCCGTTTCTTCCCGGGCGGAGCCGCGCGTTCACCCAGGACTCCCCTCACCGTCGCGAACACGACGCCCGCCGTTGTGGCCGGAATTGGACCATGAGGCGCCTCCACGGGCGACATTCCATGTGTTCAAGGGAGTTCAGATGATTCCGCGCCTCCTGCGCCGGCCCGCCACCGTGGTCCTGCCCCTGTCCACCGCGCTCGCGCTCTCGGTGGTCATGGGTACGGCCGAGGCGGAGCCCGCGCGGCACGGCTCCGCCGCCCGGGTCGTCTCCACCTCGACCCTGCCGGACATCCCGCTGGCCGCCTTCAGCAACGGCCTGCTGCCCGGCAGCGTCGACGACGACCGGGACGTCGACCTGGGCGGCATCGGCAGCGACCTGTACCCGGCCGAGCGGCGCGGCGAGTACTGGACGGTCACCGACCGGGGCCCCAACGGCCAGATAGCCGTCGGCAAGGACAAGCGGCGGACGTTCCCGGTCCCCGGCTTCGACCCGGCGATCGTGAAGGTCCGCGCGGTCGGCGACCGGATCCAGGTGCTGAAGTCGATCCCGCTCACCACGGCCTCCGGCGCGCCCGTCACGGGTCTGCCCAACCAGCCGGGCCGCGACGAGGCCCCGTACGACTACAGCGCCACGACCCCGCTCCCGTACAACGCGAACGGCCTGGACACCGAGGGCCTCGTACGCGACCGGGACGGCAGCTTCTGGCTGGTCGACGAGTACGGCCCGTCGCTGGTGCACGTCTCCGCCAAGGGTCGGGTGCTCGCCCGCCACGTCCCCAAGGGCCTCGCCCTGACCGGCGCCGACTACCCGGTGATCGAGTCCCTCCCGGCCGTCTTCCTCAAGCGCAAGGGCAACCGCGGCTTCGAGGGCCTCGCGCTGCTCCCCGGCGGCGACCTGGTCATGGCCCTCCAGAGCCCGCTGCTCAACCCCGACAAGGCGTCCGGCGAGGACTCCCGCAACACCCGCCTGCTGCGCTTCTCGACCCGCGCGAACCGGGTCACGGCGGAGTACGCGTACCGCTTCGACCAGGTCGGCGTCGTCGAGCCGGGCCAGACGAAGACGTCCGAGCTGAAGATCTCCTCCGTCGTGGCGTTGGGCGGCGACCGCCTCCTCGTCCAGGAGCGCACGGACAAGTCCTCCCGCGTCTACGAGGTACGCCTCCGCCGCGGCTCGGACATCCTCGGCACCACCTGGGACACCACGGCCGCCCCGACCCTGGAGCAGCTCGACGACGACACGGCCGCCGACGGCCCGTTCCTCACCAAGCGCCTGGTGGTCGACCTGAACACGGTCAAGGGCGTCCCCGGCAAGATCGAGGGCATCGCCGTCGAGGGCTCCTCGACCCTGGTCCTCCTCAACGACAACGACTTCGGCATGACGGACGGCCCCGAGGCCTTCGACGCGAACGGCCGCCTGGTCGACAGCGACGTGGACACCACCCTGGTCCGCGTCCACCTGCCCCGCCGCCTCCGCTGACCGCAGCCGTCAGAGGCGGGAGTCGAAGTCCTCTCACGCCGACCGCGTCGAGGTCAGGACGCCGATCTTGTCTATCCGGTGCTCGGGGTTGTGCTGGGCGTCCCGCCAGAAGTTGCCCGCCGCGTTGTCCTCCGGCGTCGCGCAGGTGGAGAGCGTGATCATGGCCCGGGTGGGCTTCTCGCCAGGCTCACCCGGCACCGCGGCCCGCTGCTCGGCGAGCGAGCGGGCCGAGCGGAAGGACGTGGACCGGGTCTCGACGATCTCGTAGGTGTAGACGGTGCCCTCGGCGGTGACGTGCACCAGGTCCCCCACCGCGACCGAGGGCAGCTCACGCAGCGGCCCGCCGGCCGAGAGCCGGTGCGCGGTCACCAGATAGTTGCCGATCCCGCCCGGCCCGACGCCACCGCGCTCGCCGTAGGGACTCGCCGCCACGCCACGATCCTGGATCCGGGTACCCGCGCGGTCGTCGGTCGTCCCCTCGTACGGCATGACGTCCAGGTCCTCGACCCCGATCGACGGTATCGACATCTCGGCGACGACGGGCTCCCCGGGCGAGGGAACGGGCGAGGCGGCCGGAGCGACCGAGGGCGAGGGGGGAGGGGCCTCGACGGAAGGGACCGAGGGAGCGGCCGACGGGACCGGTGACGAGGCCGGGGGGACCACTGCCGACGCCGGACCGTGCACTCCCGTGGACGTACGGCTGCCGCTACCGCTCTCCCCGCCGCCCGAGCAGCCGGCCAGCGCGGCGACGAAGGCGAGGACCGCGGCGACAACGGCGGCCAGTGCCCAGCGGGAACCCCGGCCGCCACGCGCGCCCGTCCGGAGGGACCCACCACGCTTGGCACCCATACCCCAAGGATGACCCACTCGGCACGCCCCGGCACCCACGGGGGAGGGGTGGCTGGGCCGTCACGGAAGCGTTCGGTCGGTCCGAGTGAGCACGCCGGTGACGGACGCCGAGAAGGGCTCTCGCACGGTGCGCGGCAGCGTCACTTCCACCAGCTTGCCGTCATGGATCATCCACAGGCCGAAGCAGTCGTCGTCCTCGTCGCGAACGAGGACTTGGACGGAGGTCGGCTGTGGCCAGGCCAGAGATTCCAGGTGACCCAGCAACCCGCTCCAGTTGTGGCGGATGAACTGGACGACCCACGCGTAACACTCCTCGGACGACGTGCCCAGCCCGGCGAAAACGTGGTCGTCCACGCGCGTGAAGCACTGATGCCAGTCCCGGTTCTCGTCGGGGCGAGTAAGAGGCTCCATGACCTCTTCGGCCTGTCGCGCCAGGACGACGACCTCGGCGAATCTGCTCATCGGCCCATGATGAACGCGCCAGCCGGGCCGGACCCGCATTCTTCGGCGACCAGCAAAAAGACCCTCCCGAAGGAGGGTCTTGCGCGGAGCGCCCCCGGCAGGACTCGAACCTGCGGCCAAGTGCTTAGAAGGCACCTGCTCTATCCACTGAGCTACGGGGGCCGGGTGGTGGCCGTGTGGCCAGGAGCCCCTTGTGGGTGGGGTGTGGCCTGTCGGGACAAGGATAGGGCTCCGATCGCCTTGGCCCGGTTGCTTCACCTGCGTGGCACGATGTGGAGGTTCGGTGAAGCGGAACGATAATCGCAGGCAGGTGCGATTCGCGCAGCGCTTTTCGCGCCGCTCGGGGCGGGTGTTGTGCACTCGTTATGCCTGAGGTTCCGGTCACCACCCCTCTCTTCGGCGCGCAGGGCCGCAATAGGCTTCAAAAACACTCATAAATTGGGCATTCTTCGCATGTGGTGACCTTGGACGAACGGCCTCAGCTGATCGACGCACTCTCCGCCCTGCGCGACCGTGTCGCCGCCGTGCGTCTTCCCCTCCCCCTCCCCGACACACCACGCGCCCGGCAGACCCGGGCCGAGTTGCTCGCCCAACTCGACGACTATCTGGTGCCCCGGCTCAAAGATCCCGACGCCCCGCTCCTCGCCGTCGTCGGCGGTTCCACCGGCGCCGGCAAGTCCACCCTCGTCAACTCCCTTGTCGGGCGGCGCGTCAGCGAGTCGGGCGTGCTCCGGCCCACCACCCGCACCCCCGTGCTCGTCTGCCACCCCGAGGACCACCACTGGTTCGCCGGGATGCGCGTCCTCCCCCAGCTCACCCGCGTCTGGCTGCCCCAGGCCGACGAGGACCACCCCGCCGACGAGGCGCCCCCCGAGGAGAACTCCCTGCGCGTCGAGACGGCCGCCTCCATGCCCCGTGGCCTCGCCCTCCTCGACGCGCCCGACATCGACTCCCTGGTAGTCGAGAACCGGCTCCTCGCCTCCGAGTTGATCTGCGCCGCCGACATCTGGGTGATGGTCACCACCGCCTCGCGGTACGCCGACGCCGTCCCCTGGCATCTGCTCCGTACCGCCAAGGAGTACGACGCCACCCTCGTCACCGTCCTCGACCGCGTCCCCCACACGGTCATCGGCGAGGTCTCCCGCCAGTACGAGGCCCTGCTCGACAAGGCCGGCCTCGGAGATGTGCCCCGCTTCACCATCCCCGAGCTCCCCGAATCCGCCGACGGCGGCAGTGGGCTGCTCCCCGACTCCGCCGTCGCCGCCCTCCGCGGCTGGCTCGCCCACCGGGCCGAGGACCCCGCCGCCCGCCAGCAGGCCGCCGACCGCACCGCCGGCGGCGTCATCGACTCCCTCGACGCCCGGCTCCCCGAACTGGCCGGCGCGGTCGCAGCCCAGTACGCCGCCGCCGTCCGCCTCGGCGGCGGCGTCGAGGCCGCGTACGGCGAACAGGCCAAGCGGGTACGCGAACAGCTGGGCCGCGGCGCCGTCCTCGCCGGGGACGCCCGCACCCGCTGGCGCGCCTACCCCCGCGACAGCACCGCCGACGAACTGCTCGACGCCCTCGCCGAATCCCTCGCCGCCCTCCTCCACTGCGCCGTCTCCGCCGCCGAGGAACGCGTCCGCGACGCCTGGCGCCGCGAACCCGCCTCCGAGGCCCTCGGCCCCGCCCGCACCGGTGGCGACCGCGACACGGCCGAGCGGATCGGCGTGGAGGTACGGCGCTGGCGCCGCGTCCTCGAAGAACTCGCCGAGGACGAGGTGCGGACCGTGGAACGCCCCTCCACCTCCCGTACGGCCGTCCCCGAGGGCGACACCGTCGCCGCCCTCCTCGCCGCCTCCCTCCTCGGCGGCCGGCGCACCCGGGCCGCGGGCGAGCGCCTCGCCGAACTCCTCGGCGCCCAGGCCGCCCTGCGGCTGCGCGACAAGGGCGGCGAACTCGTCCTCTCGTACGTCGACCGTGTCCTGCACGCCGAACGCGACCGGCGCCTCGCGCCCCTCGAAGCGCTCGATGTGACCCCCGAGCCGCAGGCGGAGCTGATCGCCGCGCTCTCCGTACTGCAGAAGGAGAAGTGACGTGGTGGACGTGGACGTGGACGTGGATGCCGGAGGCCGAGACGACGAGGGTGCGCGGGGCCGGGCGGGCCGGGAAGGTGAGCCGGGCCGGGCGGGCCGGGACGGTGAGCGGGGGCGGCAGGGCGAGGGTGCGCCCGGCCGTGCCGTCCGCTGGGACGACGGGCTGATCGCGCGCCGCGCGAGTGAGCGGGGCGCCGCCGTCGCCGCCGACGTGCCGCGAGGCGGAGGCGACCTGGACGAGCCGGACACCATGCCGCCCCTCGGCGGGAACTACGGCGGGCCCCTCCGTACCCGCCTCGACGCCCTCCACGAACTCGTCGGGCTCTCCCGTACGCGGGTCGAGAGCGAGGCCCTCGCCGAGGCCGGGCGGGTGCTCGACGAGGCCGCCGCCCGGCAGCGGCTCTCCTCCCGGCACACCGTGATCGCGATCGCCGGCGCCACCGGCAGCGGCAAGTCCACGCTCTTCAACGCCCTCGCCGGCGTTCCCGTATCCGAGACCGGACTGCGCCGCCCCACCACCTCCGCGCCCATCGCGCTCTCGTGGTCCGAGGGCGCCGCCGGATTGCTCGACCGGCTCGCCGTCCCCAGCCGGCTGCGGCGCCGGCCCCTCGCGGGCGGCGCCGCCGACACCGGGCTCCAGGGGCTCGTCCTCATCGACCTCCCCGACCACGACTCGGCGGTCACCGCCCACCGCGACCAGGTCGACCGGGTCCTCGGCCTCGTCGACGCCGTCATCTGGGTCGTCGACCCCGAGAAGTACGCCGACGCCGCCCTCCACGAGCGCTACCTCCGGCCGCTCGCCGGGCACGCCGAGGTCACCTTCGTCGTCCTCAACCAGATCGACCGGCTCGGGACGGAGGCCGCCGACCTCGTCCTCGACGACCTGCGCCGCCTCCTCGACGAGGACGGTGTCGCGCTCGGCGAGCACGGCGAACCCGGCGCCACCGTCCTCTCCGTCTCCGCGCTGACCGGTGAGGGAGTGCCCGAACTACGGGAGATGATCGCCGGGTTCGTCCAGGAACGCTCCGCCCCCGAACGCCGACTCGCCGCCGACGTCGACGCGGCCGCCGCCCGCTTGCGCCCCGCCTACCTCGCCGACGGACGGCCCGGCCTCGACGAGCGGGCCCGCGACGCCTTCACGGACCGGCTCGCCGTCGCCGTCGGCGCCCAGGCCGCGGGCGAGGCCGCCGAACGGGTCTGGCGCCGAGGCGCCATCCGTGCCTGCGGCACGCCCTGGCTGCGGCTCTACCGCTGGTACGAGCGGATCCGCGAGCACGGCCCCACCCACCCGCACCTCGCCACCCCGGTCGAGGACGAACTGACGGCACGCCAGCGCGTGGAGCAGGCGGTACGGATCGTCGCCGACGAGGCCTCGCACGGGCTCCCGACCCCCTGGGCGCAGGCGGTACGCGAGGCGGCCGCGCGCGGCGCGGCAGGTCTGCCCGAGGCCCTGGACGAACTGACGGTCACCATCGGCGACGCGGCGGCCCGGCCGCCCCGCCCCGCGTGGTGGCCCGCCGCCGTCCTCGCCCAGGCCGTGATGACGCTCCTGCAGATCTTCGGCGCGCTGTGGCTGGTGGGGCAGATCGTCGGCGTCGTGGAACCGGGACTGCTGCCGCCGGTGCTCGTGATGCTCGGCGGCATCGTCGGCGGACCGCTCGTCGAATGGGCCTGCGAAGGGGCCGTGAAGGGCCCGGCCAGACGGTACGGACAGGAGGCCGAACGCCGCCTGCGCGAAGCGGCCGCGGCCTGCGGCCGGGCCCGGGTGCTGGACCCGGTGGCGGCGGAGCTGATGCGCTACCGGGAGGTGCGCGAGCAGTACGCCACCGTGGTGGGGACGCGCCCCTCGGCCCGGATCGTCGGCGGAGGCCGCGGCGGTACGGGCCGGCTGGGTGCGACGCGGACGGGGGTCCGGGGAAGGTAGCGGCACTTCCGCTCCTCGGATCCGCCCTTTCGGGTGGGGGAGTTGTCCACATTCCTGCGGCCGTCCACAGCCCCCGGCGGGATCCTCTCCGCGGCACCACGATGGTGCCCGACCGGAGAAGAACCGGAGAAGAGCCAGCAGCGGGAACGCAGGGTGGGGGACGGGACCATGAACGACACGACCGTGACGCTCGTCGGCAACGTGGCGACGGCGGTGGAGTACCGGGGCACGGCCACGGGCGGGGTGGCCAGGTTCCGATTCGCGGTGACCGCCCGCCGCTGGGACCGCGAGAAGGGGCTATGGTCCGACGGGCCCACCAGCTTCTACACGGTGTCGGCCTGGCGCTCGCTGGGGGCGAATCTGGCGGCCTCGGTGTCGGTCGGGGAACCGCTCGTGGTGCACGGCCGGCTGAGGGTGCGTGAGGACGAGCGGGACGGACAGCGCAAGACCTTCGTGGACGTGGCCGCGCTGGCGGTGGGCCACGACCTGAGCCGGGGGACGGCGGCCTTCCGGCGGACGGCGCGGCCGGAGCCGAGGCCGGAGTTCAGGACGGCGGTGGAGCGGGAGCCGGGGGACGGGTCGGATCTCGAACCGGGCCCGGCGCTCGGGCCCGCACCGGAGCGGGATCCGTGGGCGGTGGCGGCGGCGGACGCCGTGACGGAGTCGGCAACTCGGTTGGTGACCGTTCCCTGACCTTGAGTTGTGGCGATTTGTCGACCAACTCGCCCTGCGTGATAACGATTCCGAGTCGGAATGGTTATCTGACCGTATGGCCGGGCACCGGGGGGGTTCCGCATCCCTAGGATTCCCGGGTACTCATGTGGCACGTGAGCCCATCGGGTCTGTGATCTGCTGGCGTGCGCTCCCCCCACGCGAATCAACCATGTTCGCGGAGCAGCTCGCCTCGGAGGGGAAAGCAATGTATTCAGTTCGTGGGCGAGGCGCTGCCCGCCTTGCCGCCGCGACCCTCGTCTCCGGCCTTGTGATCGCCGGAGCGATAGCGACGGCCGGCCCGGCGCTGGCCGACGACGGTGCCCCGGGCACCGGTGGCGTGACGGCGAAGCTCGGCGGCATGACCGACCGTGACGACGTCGAGATCGCCGAGAAGAACGGTTCGAAGTGGGGCGTCAAGGGCGGCCTCTTCAAGATGCAGGTCGAGGGCGGGGGAACTCTCCAGACCTACTGCATCGACCTTCGTACGCCGGCCAAGCACGACTTCGACTACAAGGAAGTCGGCTGGGACGAGTCCTCCCTGCACAACAACGACAACGCCGGAAAGATCCTCTGGATCCTGGAGAACGGCTACCCGAAGCTTTCTGCCGAGGAGCTCGGCAAGAAGCTCGACGTCGACCTGTCGAAGGACGAGGCCGCGGCGGCCACGCAGGCCGCCATCTGGACCCTGTCCGACGACGTGACGGCGACGCCGAAGAGCCCCGACGCCCGGAAGCTGACCGAGTCGCTCCTGAAGGACGCGGTCAAGCTTGAGGAGCCGAAGGCCTCCCTGTCCCTGTCCCCGTCCTCGGTCGCGGGCAAGGCCGGTGACCGGCTCGGCCCGATCACCGTCTCCACCAACGCCTCGATCGCCAAGCTGGCGACCGCCCCGGGCACCCCGGACGGCGTCAAGATCGTGGACAAGGACGGCAAGCCCGTCACCGAGGCCAAGAACGGCGACCAGGTCTTCTTCGACGTTCCGGCCGGCACCGCCGACGGCGTCGCCGAGCTGACCGCCGAGGCCGCCACCAAGGTCTCCCTGGGCCGCGCGTTCGTCTCCATCGACGGCCCGTCGCAGACCCTGATCCTGGCCGGCTCCAGCGAGTCCACCGTGACCGCCAAGGCTTCGGCCACGTGGGCCAAGAAGGGTGCCGTCCCGGCCGTCACGGTCGCCAAGGACTGCGCCAAGGGTGGCCTTGAGGTCATCGCCTCCAACAAGGGCGACGAGGCCTGGACCTTCGACCTGAAGGGCACCTCGTACTCCATCGCCGCCGGTGAGACGAAGACCATCCTGGTCCCGCTCGCCGAGGACGAGGCGTACAAGTTCACCATCACCGGCCCGAACGGCTTCGAGGAGACCTTCGAGGGCGTCCTGGACTGCAAGACGGCCACCCCCGGCCCGACGCCGACCGAGACCCCCTCCACGGAGCCCTCGACCGAGCCCTCCCCGTCGACCACCGCTCCCACGACCGGTGACACCACGGGCGGCACCACGGGCACGACCGGCACCACCACGACCGGTGGCGGCGACCTCGCCGAGACCGGCAGCTCCAACGCCACTCCGATGATCGCCGGCATCGCCGCCGCGCTCGTCGTGATCGGCGGCGGTGCGGTGTTCTTCCTCCGCAAGAAGAAGACCGCCGGCGCCTGATCCCAGGCCCCCGGTGCCGGCCCCGCCGGCACCGGGAAGCCACTCGATCCCGTGGAGTGATCCGCGTCACATCGTGATCGCCCCGTGATCACCGCACGACCCCGGAACGCGTCAGCGTCCGGGGTCGTCGCACGTCCGGGCCACGTTTCCGCCCCCTACCGCCCGGTACGGCCCCGAAACGAGCCGGGCGCGGCCCCGCTGCGGCCCCGCCCGAGCCCCCGCTCCCGCCTTACCGGTTTCCGCCCGGGGGTGGCGGTCAGGCAAGATGGGGTGTATCTGCCCACTCACTCCTTGCCGGACGGTTTCTCTTGGCTGAGTACATCTACACGATGCGCAAGACGCGCAAGGCGCACGGCGACAAGGTCATCCTCGATGACGTGACGCTGAGCTTCCTGCCGGGTGCGAAGATCGGTGTGGTCGGCCCGAACGGTGCCGGTAAGTCCACCGTTCTCAAGATCATGGCTGGCCTTGAGCAGCCGTCCAACGGTGACGCGTTCCTGTCGCCCGGCTTCACCGTCGGCATCCTCATGCAGGAGCCGAAGCTCGACGAGTCGAAGACCGTCCTGGAGAACGTGCAGGACGGCGCCGCCGAGCAGATGGGCAAGCTCAAGCGCTTCAACGAGGTGGCCGAGCTCATGGCCACCGACTACAGCGACGCCCTGATGGAAGAGATGGGCAAGCTCCAGGAGGACCTGGACCACTCCAATGCCTGGGACCTCGACGCCCAGCTGGAGCAGGCCATGGACGCCCTGGGCTGCCCGCCCGGCGACTGGCCGGTCGTCAACCTCTCCGGTGGCGAGAAGCGTCGTGTCGCGCTCTGCAAGCTGCTCATCGAGGCCCCGGACCTGCTCCTCCTCGACGAGCCCACCAACCACCTCGACGCCGAGTCGGTGAACTGGCTGGAGCAGCACCTCTCGAAGTACTCCGGCGCCGTCGTCGCGGTCACCCACGACCGCTACTTCCTGAACAACGTCGCCGAGTGGATCCTGGAGCTCGACCGCGGTCGCGCGATCCCCTACGAGGGCAACTACTCCACCTACCTCGACAAGAAGGCCACCCGCCTCAAGGTCGAGGGCAAGAAGGACGAGAAGCGCGCCAAGCGCCTCAAGGAAGAGCTGGAGTGGGTGCGGTCCAACGCCAAGGGGCGTCAGACCAAGTCCAAGGCCCGTCTCGCCCGCTACGAGGAGATGGCGGCCGAGGCCGACAAGATGCGGAAGCTGGACTTCGACGAGATCCAGATCCCGCCGGGCCCGCGTCTGGGCTCCATCGTCGTCGAGGTCGAGAACCTCTCCAAGGCCTTCGGCGACAAGGTCCTCATCGACGACCTGTCCTTCACGCTCCCGCGTAACGGCATCGTCGGTGTCATCGGCCCGAACGGCGCCGGCAAGACCACGCTCTTCAAGATGCTCCAGGGTCTGGAGACCCCGGACTCCGGCTCCGTCAAGGTCGGCGAGACCGTCAAGATCTCGTACGTCGACCAGACCCGCGCCAACATCGACCCGAAGAAGACGCTGTGGGCCGTCGTCTCCGACGAGCTCGACTACATCAACGTGGGTCATGTCGAGATGCCCTCGCGGGCGTACGTCTCCGCGTTCGGCTTCAAGGGTCCGGACCAGCAGAAGCCGGCCGGTGTCCTCTCCGGTGGTGAGCGCAACCGTCTGAACCTGGCGCTCACCCTCAAGCAGGGCGGCAACCTGCTGCTCCTCGACGAGCCCACCAACGACCTCGACGTCGAGACCCTGTCGTCGCTGGAGAACGCCCTCCTGGAGTTCCCCGGCGCCGCGGTCGTGATCTCCCACGACCGGTGGTTCCTGGACCGGGTGGCCACCCACATCCTCGCCTACGAGGGCGAGTCCAAGTGGTACTGGTTCGAGGGCAACTTCGAGTCGTACGAGAAGAACAAGATCGAGCGTCTCGGCCCGGACGCGGCCCGTCCGCACCGCGCCACGTACAAGAAGCTGACCCGAGGCTGAGCGTGCGCCACATCTACAGCTGTCCCCTGCGCTGGTCGGACATGGACGCCTTCGGGCACGTCAACAACGTCGTCTTCCTGCGGTACCTGGAAGAGGCGCGGATCGACTTCATGTTCCGGCTCGCGCCGGGGGACGGTTCCCCCTCGTTCTCCGGCGGGTCCGTCGTGGCCCGGCACGAGATCGACTACAAGCGGCCGCTGGTCCACCGGCACGAGCCGGTGACCATCGAGTCCTGGGTCACGAAGATAGGCGCGGCGTCGCTGACGATCGCGTACGAGGTCAAGGACGCGGACGTCACGTACGTCCGGGCGTCCACGGTCGTCGTGCCCTTCGACCTGGAGGCCCAGCGTCCGCGCCGGATCACCTCCGAGGAGCGCGAGTTCCTCCAGGAGTACGTCGACGACGGGATGACGTCCGCAGCATGACCGTCCTCGCGCCGCTGCACTTCGCCGACGCCAGGGAGGCGGCGGCCCTCGCCGCCTTCCTGACCCGGTTGGTTCACTACGACCGGGCCGCCGCCGTCCGCCTCCAGGCGGGCGGCGGGGCGCTGGCCGTCTTCGGACGGCCGCCGTCCTTCGAGGTGCTCGCGATCCGTACGGCGCGACTCGTCGACGCCGTGGAGCTCGACGTCACCGTGTCCGCCGGTGAACTCCTCGAAGGCATCGAGGAGTCGGCGGGCAAGGCCGTCGTCCCGGACTCCGTCACCGGGCCCCCGTGGGCCGGCGTCCTCCCGCCGCGGGCCGGCTGGCAGCCGGTCGCCGGACTGCCGGGCGCCGCCGAGATGCGGGGCGCCGTCGCCGCGGCCGTCGCCGAATTCCGGGCGCGGGACGAGGAGTTGCCCGAGGAGCGGCGTACCAGGGCCGAGCGCGACCGGATCGGCCGCGACATCTGGTCCAGGACCCTGGGTGCCACCGGGCTCCCCTTGCGGGCCGTGCACGCCGCGCAGTCCCTCGGTTTCCTGCCGCCCGTGGACACGGAGGCGTCCGTGGCGCTGTTCGCCTCCGGGCCGTGGCTGCGGCTGCGTACTCCCTACGGCTCGATCGTGCTCCGTACGGTGCCCATGTCGTTGACGGTCACTCCCGGGGTCTCCCTGTAATGGAGACGGCGAGGGAGATCGAGGTCGACGGGCCTCTCACCGGCGACGAGCTCAACGTCCTCTTCCGCGCCGGCTGGCCCGGCCACCAGGACACCGACTTCTCTCCCGTCCTCGCCCGCAGCCTCCTCCGGGTCACCGCCCGCCGTGCCGGGAGGCTCGTCGGGTACGTGAACGTCGTCGGCGACGGTGGCGTGCACGCCTTCCTCCTCGACACCACCGTCCACCCGGACGAGCGCCGGCAGGGGCTCGGCATCACCCTCGTACGGGCCGCCGCCGGAGCCGCCCGGCAGCGGGGCGCGCACTGGCTGCACGTGGATTTCGAACCCCACCTCACCGCCTTCCACGAGCGGTGCGGCTTCCGGTCGACGGCGGCCGGCCTGATGAACCTGAACGAGCCTCTCGCTCCCGTCGGCCCGCTCGGCTGAACCTCCGCGCGCCCGCCGTCGCGGCCGCGAGCAGCACGAGGGCGAGGAACGCCTGGCCCCACGGCGGGGAGGAGCCCTCCACCGCCGGTGCCACCCGCCGCCGCGGATCGTAGGCGACCCGGACCTCACCGCCGTCCGGGGCGACCCGGCGGTTCTCCGACAGGGCCGACGGATAGCCGCCCGGGCAGCGCAGGGTGTGGCGGTACACGGTCCGCTCGCCGCCGCCCTCACCGACCGATACGTGCTTCTCCTCGTGGACCTTCACGACGACACAGTCCGCGACCGCCCCGCGCGAGGCCCACTGATCGGCGGTGGCCACCGTGAGCAGCAGCGCGCCGACCAGCGCCAGCGCGCCCCAGAGGCCCATGACCCCGTCGACGAGCAGATAGTAGGCCACCGCCGCGACGAGGATCGCCGCCCCGCCGACCGAGACCGCGACCGTGGTGGACGGCGCCGACGCGGACCCGAAGGACCAGGCCGACCAGGCGTAGACGGCCACCGCGCAGAACGCGGGCAGAAGAGTGGCGGCCCAGGTCCCCGCGCCTCCGCCCGCGTGACCGCCCGTGGTCGCCGAACGCCCTGCGCCTGCCGAACCGCTCGCGCCCGCCGAGCTCCCCGAGCCCGCCGAGCTCCCGGTATTCGTAGATGACATGGACATCACCTCCCCGGAGTGGGACGTCCGGACGCACCGCCCGGTTGCTCAGCCCTCCGCGTCGTCCGGCCACACCCCGATGTGATCCTGCTCCAGCTCCAGGGCCACCCGGTGCTCCATTCCGAGCGCCTGCGTGTAGTCCGCGGGGAGCTGGAGCCGGCCCGCGCGGTCGAGCATCGCGTACTCCCGTGCCACCAGGGACTCCTTGCCCTGCTCGTCGACCTCCGTGCGGCGCAGGACCTCCGAGGAGGTGCGGCCGTCGCGGATGGCGACCGTGCGGCGCACCTCGGAGGCGACCGCCTGGTCGTGGGTGACGATCACGATCGTCGTGCCCAGTTCCTCGTTGGCGCGGCGGAAGGCCGCGAAGACCTGCTCGCCGGTGGCCGAGTCCAGCTCGCCCGTCGGCTCGTCGGCGAGGAGCACCGCCGGGTTGTTGGCCAGGGCGACCGCGATGGCCACCCGCTGCTGCTGGCCGCCGGAGAGCTGGTGCGGCCGGCGGTCGCGGGCGTCCGCGATGCCCAGCATCGCCAGGAGTTCCTCGGCCCGCTCGGCCTTCTGCTTGGAGCGGCCCTTCAACTGCATGGGGAGGGCCACGTTCTGGGCGGCCGTCAGGTACGGCAGGAGGTTGCGGGCGGTCTGCTGCCAGACGAAGCCGACGACCTCGCGGCGGTAGCGCAGCCGCGCCTTGCCGTCCATCGCGAGGAGGTCGGCCCCGGCGACCCGGGCCGCACCCGCGGTCGGCACGTCCAGGCCCGCGAGGATGTTCATGAGCGTCGACTTGCCGGAACCCGAGGCGCCGACCAGGGCCATCAACTCGCCCTCCTTCACGAGGAGGTCGAGCCCCTGGAGGGCCTGCACCTCCACCCCGTCCGTGGTGAAGATCCGGACGAGGCGGTCGCAGGCGATGAGCGCGTCATGACCGAACGTGGGCCGGTCGCGATGCGCGGTCGCCTTCCGCTCCAGCTCCTCCAGGGTGGTGGTGTCCGCAGCGGCCCCGGTCGCGGCGGACCCCGCCGCGTCGGCCCGGCTCGACGTGTCGGTCTTCGTCATCGTGCGTCTCCTGCCCTGAGTTCCTTGATCGAGCCCCTGCGCCCCGCCCACCATGCCTGTCCGGCCGCCGCCGACGCCGTGATCAGGACGACCGCGACCGCCGGCACCACCAGCGACCACGGGTCGGCCCGCAGCGGCGCGCTGTCCAGCGGGGCGAAGCCCGGGGTCGTCGCCAGCGCGAGCCGGAACAGGTCGATGCCGGGGGCGAGCAGCGGCACCGTCGCCCAGCCGACGAGTGTGCCGCCGATGGCGGCGAGGACCGCCTGCGGCAGCGCTTCCAGACCGAGCAGCCGCCGGCCCTGCCTGCGGGTCAGGCCCATCGTCCGCAGCCGGGCGAGGAGCGTGGTCCGCTCCGGCGCGCTCTGCATCAGGGAGAGCAGCACGGCCACCACGGCGAATCCGGCGCCCGCGCCGATCGCGCCGAGGTACATCCGCTCGGCGCCCGACTGGAGCGGGGAGTCCACATAGGTGGCCCGCTCCTCGGTCCGCATCGTCACCAGGAGGGCGTCGGACTTCGCCTTCACCAGGGCCCGCAGCGCGGCGCCGTCCTTCGGGCCCGTGACGAGCAGCGCCGTGTTCGTCCGGTGGGTGAGGTCGGCGGCGTTGACGAGGAGGAAGTCGGCGCCCTGCAGGGCGGGGGTGGCCGTCCGGACCGCGACGACCTTCACCCGGAACACTCCGGCGGCCGTCACGATCTCCTGCGGCGAGCCGCCGAGCCGCTCGGCGACCGACGGCGAGGCGATCGCGGGCAGCACCCGCTCCGTGTCCGCGGCGACCTCCTTGCCGCCCTTCCCCGTGGACGCGAGCAGCGCCGCCGGGAACGGGCCGAAACCGGTCCGCCGCGCGAGCCGGGTGTACGAGTCCGGCTCGACGCCCACGAGCGCCGAGCTCATCGGCGGGGCGGAGGCGCCCTGGGAGGACGGCAGGGACACCCCGTACTCGATCTGCAGCGGCGCAATGTCCCGTACCCCTGCCGTGTCGCGTACCGCCTCGGTGAGGCCGGCCGGCAGCGGGGTCCACTCGACCGAGCCGTCGATCCGGGCGTCCGCGCCGGTCGCGAGGAGCGCGGCCCGGTCGCGGGCGTCGGCGACGCCGGCCAGGACCGAGCCGCCGAAGGCCGCCGTGGTCAGGGCGAGGACGAGTGCGAGCAGGGGCAGCGTGCCCGCCGAGGAGGTGCGTCCGGCGCGGGCCAGGGCCAGCGGGCCGACGGCCCCGCGCAGCCGGCGGGCCGGGCGGGCGGCCCACCGCAGCGGCAGCGGATAGATCCGTACGAGGATCATGGCGGCGATCAGGCCGACGAGCACCGGGGCGGCGCTCACCAGCGGGTCCGAGTCGTCGCCGGTGCCACGGAGCCGCAGCGAGGCGACCGCGCCCACGGCCAGGACGAGCAGGGTGAGTTCGAGGACCGTACGGCGCCGGGAGGGGCGAGCGGTGAGCAGGTCGTCGCGCCCGCCGTGCAGCCGCGGCCGCCGGTGCACGACGACGGCCCGCAGCGGCAGGACCAGCATCGCGAGCAGGGCGACGGCGGAGGCGGCGAGGACCGAGGGGAGCAGGGGGATCCCGCCGGACCCGCCGTCCGGCCCCCGTACCGTCGCCACGGCCAGTCCCAGCGCGAGCGCCGCGGCCGGTACGGCGACCGCCGAGGTCTCGCCGAGCAGCCGCAGGCCTATGCCGGTGAGCGACGCGCCTCGGGAGCGGATCAGGGCGAGTTCGCTGTCGCGGCGGGCGACGAAGAGGCCGCCGGTCATGGCGAGGACGACCGCGGCGACCGCGCCGATCCCGAAGACGGCGACGGCCACGACCGGAGTGATCGCCTGGCGCATCGAGCCGTACGAGTCGACGATCGAGTCGAGGTCGGTGGTCAGCGCGCCGGCGTCCCCCAGGACCTTGCGCATCCTGACCAGGTCGGGCCCGCCGGTCGCCGAGTCCAGCGCGGCGGTGATCCGGTCGGTGTCGCGCCCGGTGAGATGCCCGGAGGTAGGCAGGAAGCGGAAGAAGATCTCCGGATCGCCGAGGGTGTTGAGCACGGCGGGCGCCGAGGCGGGGGAGAGGAGCAGGGCCCCCTGCCAGTAGTACTTGATCTCCTGGCCGACCAGCGGGGCGAGCACCGGGGTGCGGAGTAGCGGCTCCACGGCCCAGTACGGGCTCTCGGGGCCGCGTGGCTCCACGATCCCGGTGACCGTGACGGCGATGGGCTCCGCGCTGATCCGGCCGGGCACGTGGACGACGGAACCGGGCTTCAGGCGCAGTGAATCGGCGGTCTTCGCGGTCACGACCGCCTCCGGCCGGTCGGCCGTGCCCGCAGGGAGCCGGCCCTTCCGCAGCGTGGTGTGACCGGTCAGGTCGGAGGGGGAGGAGAGCACGAGCTCGGGGGAGATGCCGTCCGGTCGGGGCAGCCACGGGTCGAGCCCCTCGACCCGCTTGACCGTACGGACGCCGTGGACGGTCTCCTTCGGATCGGTCCGCAGGGGTTCGGGCAGCAGGGCCCGCAGCTCGTCGCGCTGTTTCCGGAGGACCGGAGTGGAGACGTCCGCGGCGCGTGTCGACACCGGCAGCGCGGCGGTCACTTCGAGGACGCGGTTTCGGGGCGCGGCCGTCGTGATGTCGTGCCGCAGGCCTTCGGTCTCGTACGCGTCCACGGCGCGGGGAAGCGCGGCCGCGAGATAGGCGGTGACGAGGACGAGGAGCGCGAGGGAGGCCGCGGCCCAGGGCGCGGTCCGCAGCCGGGTCCGCACCCAGGGCGCCACGGCGCGGGCGGGCTTGTCGGACCGGGACGACCGGGACCGGGGCATGTCGGGGGCCTTCCTGCGTACGGCGGGTGTGTCGGGGTTCTCCCTGCTCAGGTCGGGGTTCTCCCTGCTCGGATCCGGGTTCTCCGCGGCCGTGCCGGACATCAGTTCTCCCCCTGGTGGCGCAGTGTCACGGCCGGGTCGGTGCGCCGCAGGGCGATCGCGACGACCATCGCGAGCGGCAGCGCGGCGACGCCGGCGAGCAACAGGGCCACCTGGCCGACGGGCAGTTCGACCAGGACCGGGGGTACGGGCCGGGTGGCCTGCCCGGTGAGGACGATCAGCGGGACGACGGCCCGGGCCAGGACGGTGCCGAGCCCGATCCCGATGAGCAGCCCGATGCCGATGAGCAGGCCCTGTTCGGCGGCGATCAGCCGGGCGAGGCGGCGGCGGGGCGCGCCGAGCGCCCGCAGGACGCCGAACTCGGCGGACCGTTCCCGCATCGCGCCGGCCGAGCCGACGGCGAAGCCGACGGCGGCGAGCGCGGCGGCGGCGGCAGCGACGGCCATGAGTGCGGCGTTGGGGCCGGCCCCGAGCGGGTCGCCGAGCAGGTCGGCGGCGATCTCGTCGCGTACGAGGACCTGGGCGGGGTCGGCGTTGGGCCGGGCGCGCAGGGCCGTGGCGACGTCGTCGGCCCGGCCGGGTTCGACGGTCAGCCACCACTCGGTGGCCGAGACGCTCAGGCCGTCGTCGGTGGACAGGTACTGGTTGACGGAGGCCAGGTCGAGGAGGATCGCGCCGCCGTCCTCGGGGGTGGCGGCGGGGCCGGTCGAGGAGGCGGCCTGGGCGCCCGGGCCGGTGGTGGGCAGTTCCTCGACGACCCGGTCGACGGCGACGGTGACGCGGCGGCCGCCGAGGGTGACCTCGATCAGGTCGCCGGGCTTGGCGCCGGCCGCCGTCATGAAGGTCCCGGTGGCCACGGCGGACAGCTTGCGGGGTGCCTTCGGGCCGGGGGCGTTCAGCCGCAGGACGAACTCCTCGGTGGCCCAGTAGGGGACGTCGAGGGGTGCGCCGGTGACGGCGAACGTGAGGGTGAACGGGGCGGGGCGGCCGCCCGGCTTCGCGGCGCCGGGGACACCGGACGTGGGGGTCTCGGCCAGGGTGCCGCCCTTGGACTGCTTGAAGGAGTGCGTCCAGGAGGTGAGGACCTGTCCAGGGGCGTGGACCTTCTCGGCGCCGTCCGCGCCGACGACGCCGAACCGCTCGACGTGCAGGGTCTGGGTGCCCTTCGCGCCGTCGGCGACCGTACCGGTGAAATCCAGACCGATGAGGGTGAGCAGGCCGGTCGAGCCGAGGGTTCCGTCGTTGCCGTCGGATCCCGCGGTCATGGCGCCGAGGTCGAGGGTCAGCCGGTGCGTCCGGCCGTCGTCGGGCAGCGGCCCCAGGGTCTGCCGGTACGGGACGCCGTTCGGGTCCTCAAGGACCGCCGTGACCTGGGCGGCGCCCTTCGGCCCGGCGAGCCGGAGGTCGGCGTCGAGGGTGCGGGTGCCGGCGGGCAGCGGGAGGCCGGGGCGGGTGGTGGCCTCGGGGGCCAGCGGGGAGAGCAGGGAGCGGACGGGGACGTCGGCGAGGTCGGAGCGGAGCAGTACTCCACCGGCGTTGCGGGTGTCCACGGCCAGGACGGTCGCGCTCTTCCCGGCCACGTCCATGGTGGTGCGGTGCACCGGAGCCACCGCGCGGACGCCGGGCACCTTGCCCAGCTGTTCGGTCTCGGTGGGCTCGCCGGGGCCGGCGCTGAGGACGCGGACGGCCGAGCCGACGCGGAAGTCGGCCTGGTCCCGCTGCGAACGCTCCCACGAGCCGCTCTGTCCGATGGCCAGCATGCCCATCGCCACGGCGAGGACGAGGAGCAGGACCGGGCCGGCGCCGCGCAGCGGACGGCGGCTGAACTGCCAGCCGGCGAGGGCGGCGGAGAGGCCGCGCCCGCCGGCCGCGCGCCGTTCCGCCAGCTTGGCGGCGGGCGGCAGCAGACGCAGCGTCAGGACGGTGCCGGCGAGCAGGGCGAGGGCGGGCGCGGCGACGAGCACCGGGTCGATGGAGCCGCCGCCGTCCCCGTCGGCACCGAGGGTGCCGCCCGCGGCGGCGGGCCGCTGCAGTTGCCAGAACGCGACGGCGGCGATGGCGAGGAGTCCGAGGTCGGCCCCGGCCCGTACGGGGCCGGGCAGGGAGGCCGAGCGGGCCTTGCGCAGCGAGACCGTGGAGCCGTCCCCGGCGGCCAGCGCGGGCGCGACGACGGCCGCGGCGCAGCACAGGGCGACGGCGGCGGCGACCAGCCACACCTGGAGCGAGGGGGTGGTGTCGAGCCGTACGCCGAGCGAGGAGAGCGCGGACCGCTCGGCGAAGAGCCGGGTCAGCGGCCCCGAGAGGAGCGGGGCGGCGATCGCGGCCGGCAGGGCGAGGAGCAGCGCCTCGGCGGCGGCGAGACCGGCGATCCGGCGCCGCGAACCGCCGCGGGCCCGCAGCAGCGCGGTCTCACCGGAGCGCTCGGTGCTGAGCAGCCGGGCGACGAGCAGCAGCGCGTACGCGGCGAGCAGCACCAGCTGTACGGCGACGATCAGCAGGGTGGAGCGGGAGACGAGCAGGGCCCGCTGGGTCTGATCCAGGACGGTCGGGAGCGCGGTGGACGCGGAGATCGTCGTGCCGAAGCGGTCGGGGGCGTCGGCCAGCGCCTTCGGGCCCTCGGTCGCGGTGGCGCGCAGGGCGTCGATACGGTCGGTGGTGAAGCCGGTGAAGTCGGCGGAGCCGAGCCAGGACGTCTCGCCGGGGCTCAGCGCCCCGGAGGCGACGACGGCAGGGTCGACGAGCAGCGGCCCGTACGTCGTGAACGCGACCGTCCGCACACCCCGGCCACCGGCCGGATCCAGCTGCCAGTAGAGGTCGGCGGTGTCGACGGGCCGGTAGACGCCGGTGATCCGGGCCTTCAGTCTCCGGTTGTCGAGCCGGTCGGTCAGGTCGAGCACGCTCCCGGGGCCGATCTTCAGCCGTCGCGCGGCCTCCTCGGGCACGGCCGTCTCGACCACTCCGGCCGGCCGTGCGGCCGAGGGCCAGGCGCCCTTGACGAGGGAGAGCCGTGAGCGGTCGAGCGCGGTGAAGTGGGTGAGGTCGGGGTCGCCCTTACGGGCGGCGGGCGGCTGGAGACTCCGGGGCAGCGCGTACGGCCCCGAGCGTTCGAGCCGCCGTACGGTCACGGGCAGCCCGTCGAAGGTCTTCCGCATCCCCTCCCGTACGGCCTTCTCCGCCCCTTCCCGCTTGGCGGCCGGCACCTGCCCGCTCACCAGGAGCGAAGCCGCGGCGGCAGACCGCCCCCGCAGCCCCGCCTGGAGCGCGGCGTCCCCGATCGCCCCGGAGAACGAGGCGAGGGTGGCGAGCACCGAGGTCGTCAGGAGCACGGCGAGCAGTGCCGCGGAGAGCAGCAGCCGGTGTGCCCTGACGCGCAGAAATACGAACCCCGTCACCCATCCCCCTGGCCACCCTGATCACGGTGCGCACGTCGAACACGTTCCGAACGCTCCCGAAACTTCTCTCGGATGCTTTCAGAGTGCGTATGCCGCTGGAAACCGCTTACGGGCCCACCTTGATGCGATCGTGACCGTTATTCGGGGTTCCGACTCCGGAATGTGTCCGTCCGTGGGTGGTGGGGGTGATCCGGGCCGTGCTTCGTCAGTCCTCGTGCGGCACTCAGCGGTGCGTGAACCGGGCGGCGAGCCACCCGCCGGCCACCGTGGCCGATGAACTGCACCGTGATTCGGGCCGTTGACCGGAATCGTGCGATTGCCGACGCGAATCGAGCCTCGTCTGGAGTGACCCGGGGGCCGTCAGCCGGCCGTGTTCACCATCGAGGCCGCCGCGTAGGTGAGGTAGCGCCACAGCTCGTGCTCGTGCTCGGGGGCCAGGGCGAGCTCGTCGAGGGCCGTGCGCATGTGGAGGAGCCAGGCGTCGTGGGCCGCCTGGTCCACGGTGAACGGGGCGTGGCGCATGCGGAGGCGGGGGTGGCCGCGGTGGTCGCTGTAGGTGCGGGGGCCGCCCCAGTACTGCATCAGGAAGAGCACGAGGCGCTCCTCCGCCGGGCCGAGGTCCTCCTCGGGGTACATCGGGCGGAGCACCGGGTCCTCGGCGACGCCCTCGTAGAAGCGGTGGACCAGGCGGCGGAAGGTCGCCTCGCCGCCGACCTGCTCGTAGAAGGTCTGCTCCTGCACTGTTTCCCCGGGAATCTCGTTCACCGTTCCATCGTCTCAGATGACCGGTCCTAGGACGTGAGGCCCAGGACCGCTCGCCGGGGCCCCCGGGCGGCGGGAGAGTGGAGGCATGGGTGAGCGGCGGGACGAGTTCGCCGAGGCCGGCGCGTCGGCGCGACGGGCCCTCGTGCGGGAGATCGAGGCGGAGGGCGAGCTCACCGATGCCGTCTGGCGGGACGCCTTCTGTCAGGTCCCGCGCCATCTCTTCGTGCCCTACTACTACGTCCCCGGCACCGGCGGCTACGAGCGGCTCTGGTCCGGCGACCCCGAGCCCGAGCGGCGGGACCGCTGGCTGCGCGGGGCCTACGCGAACACCGCGATCGCCACCCGCGTACGGGACGGGGAACTGGTCTCCTCCGCCAGCCAGCCCTCCCTGATGGCCCTCATGCTCCACGCCCTCGACGTACGCGACGGGGACGACGTCCTGGAGATCGGCGCCGGGACCGGCTATCACGCCGCCCTGCTCTGCCACCGCCTCGGCGCGGAGCACGTCACCACCGTCGATCTGGACGAGGAGATCGCCGAGTCCGCCCGGACCCATCTGGCCGCCGCCGGATACCGGCCCACCGTCGTCGCCGCCGACGGGGCCCGCGGCTGTCCCGAGCGCGCCCCCTTCGACCGGATCGTGGCGACCTGCGCGATGCCCTCGATCCCGTACCCCTGGCTCGCCCAGTGCAGGACCGGCGCCCTCGTGCTCGCCCCACTCTCCACCGGGCTCGTCCTGCTGCGGGTGCACGACGATTCCCACGCGGAGGGACGGTTCCTCGCGACCTCGGCGTACTTCGTGGCGCTCCGGGGCGTCGCCGGCCGCGTCCCGCGCCACGGCCCCGCCGGGGACGAACGCTTCCGCTTCTTCTGGGGCCTGGTCGACCAGGCCCTGGACAGACGCGAAGCGCTCTCGCTCTGGCTGCGCGAGGGGCGGCCGGAGCGGGAGCGCTTCGGTGTGACGGTCAGCGGCGACCGGCAGTGGGCCTGGCTGGACGACCCCGGAGGGCCGTACGCCTGGTCCCTGCCCGAGGCCGCACGAGGACCCGGGCCGGGCCGGCACCGGCCCTCGGAAGGGCTCTGATCAGCCCACGCGGATCGTGATCGTCGTCCAGGCGCCGACGTGCACCCGGTCGCCGTCCTGGAGCTGGACGGGGACGTAGGGCTGGATCGGCTCCTCGCCGCCGTTGATCGTGGTGCCGTTGGTGGAGTTCTGGTCCACCACCGCCCACGAACCGTCCGGCTGCTGCACCAGCACGGCGTGCTGGTGGGAGACGCCCGGGTCCTCCGGCGGCACCGAGAGGTCGATGTCCGGGGACTCGCCGGTGGAGTGCCGGCGGCGGCCGATGGAGATCTGGTTGCCCTGGAGCGGCAGGTGCTTGTCCGGGGAGTACGCGGGCAGGTTCAGGCCCCCGGCCTCCGGACCGCTGCGCTGCATCATCGCCATGAAGTACTCGCGGTCCGGGCCGATCACCGCGGTCCAGGACAGTGGCTGCCGCGGCGGCTGGAACTGCTGCTGCGGAGGCGCCTGGTGCTGGGGCGGGGGCGGCGGGGCCTGGTGCTGGGGAGCCTCGTACTGCCCCTGGTGCGGCGGCGGGGGCGCCATGTGCGGCGGGGGCCCCTGGTGCTGCGGAGGCTGCGGAGGTGCCTGATGCTGCGACGGCGGCGAAAGCACCCAGTCGTCGTCCGCGCGCGGCTGCGGCGGCGCGGGCGGCGCCGGGGCCTGGACCGGAGCGGCCGGCGGTGCGGACGGGGTCTGGAGGTACGCCGGAGGCGCGGGCGGCTGCTGACCGGGAGGACCGAAGGGGTCACCCTGACCGGGAGGACCGAAGGGGTCGCCCTGACCCGCCGGACCGGGCTGCTGCTGCGCCGGCGGGCGCTGCGGCGGGGCCTGGTGGTGGGTGGCGTCGCCGCCCAGCGGTTCGGCGGGACGGTTCACCTGCGAGGGCCGCGAGCCCTGGTAACCGAAGGGGTCCTGCGGCTGCGGCTGTCCCGGCTGCTGTCCCTGCGGGGGCGGCGGCGTGGACTGGAAGCCCGGCGGCAGGTTCAGACCGGGCGGCGGGCCCTGCTGGCGCTGCGGCGACGGGATGTTCTGCGGGGCCACCGGCGTGTACGAGGTCGCCGTGTTCGTGAGGAAGTTCCAGCGGCACTCCTCACAGAACGGTGCCATGTGCTCGCGCGGGGTACGGCACTGCGGGCAGAGCTCCGCCTGGGCCGTCGCGTTCGGGTCGCCACCGGGGCCGAAGCCACCGGGGGCGGAGGGAGCACCATAGCCACCGGGGCCACCGGGGCCGCCGTAGCCGCCGGGAGTACCGGGACCTTCGGGACCGCCGTAGCCACCGGGGCCGTCAGGGCCGCCGTACCCGCCGGGGGCGCCGGTCGGCGGGCCCGCCGGGGGCTGGCCAGGGCCGCCGGGGCCGGGATATCCGTACGCGGGGGGTGGCGGCGGGGGAGGCGGCGGTACGGCACCCGTCGGCGCACCCGCCCCGGCCATGCGATGGCCGCAGACCTCGCACCAGTCGTCGGAGACCGACTGGTGTCCGTTCGGGCAGGTAGGCATGTCGGTGCTTCCCCCTCTCGTCGTCCGGCCCGCTGGCCGGGCTACCTCTTGACGCGAACGGTCTTGGTGGAGCGGGTTTCGAGTGTCATCTCGTCCGCTTCCGCGACCTTCGCCTTCAAACGCACAGTACCGGTCGCCGCATCGACGACGTCGACCACCTTCGAAAGCAGTTTCGCCGTATCCGCGTTGCCGGAGGCCGCCGCGAGCTGCACGGCGCGGCCCAATTTCGCCGTCGCGCCGTCGTGATCGCCCGATTTGCGGGCATCCAACCCCTGCTGGATGACGTCCGCCAGCTCGGCCTGGCCCGTGTAGTGCGCGACCTGCGGGTTGATCGACGTCGACATCGCCAGGTCGTCCGTCCACACCGCCCGTACCAGTCCTTGGGACAGCGGCCTGGGGTCGCCGCCCAGCGGGTCCGGCGCGATCAGGGAGACCCGGGCGGCCAGCATCTCCTGGCCCACGGCGGCCTGTGGGACCCGCACGCTCACGTGGTAGTCGCGGGACTCGTCGCCCCACGAGCCCGTCGGGTAGTCCCCGGCGCGCGGCCCGGCCTCCGTACGCCGCCCGGTCAGGTCCTCGACCGTCGGCGCCACCTGCTTCACGAAGCTGATCTCCACCCCGACCGGGGTCCACAGGCGTAGCGCGACGTCGGCCACGCCCTTGCCCATCGCGTTCCCCATCATCGACGTGAAGTCGTCGGCGAGGGCGGACGGGTCGGCGACGATGTCGGCGGTGCCGAGGAGTGCAGAGGCGATCCCGGTGACCTCCTTGACCTCCCAGTCGGTGCCCACGCCGCGCGCGTCACAGGTGAAGCGGCCCGCGCAGGCGTCGAGCGCGGCCCGCAGCTCCTCAGGAGTCTCGTGCTCGTTGCGGCCGTCGGTGAGCAGGATGCCGTGCCGGATGGTGAGGTCGGCGGAGGACAGCAGCCGGTCCGCGAGCCGCAGCCAGGTGCCGATCGCCGTACCGCCGCCCGCGCTCAGCCGCCGCAGCGACTCCTTGGCCTCGGCCCGGGTCCTTGCGTCGGCGACGGCGAGGCGGCCGTTCCCCGGGTAGACCTCCTTCGCCACGTGCGTGCCGGCGACCACGGCGAACGCAGTGCCGTCGCGCAGGGTGTCGACGGCGGCGGCGGTCGCCTCGCGCGCGCCGCGCATCTTGGTGGCGGGGTAGTCCATCGAACCGGAGCAGTCGACCATGATCACGACACCGGCCGCGCCGCCGCCCATCGGGGCGAGCGGGTGTCGGCCGCTGGTGCCGCCCCCGGTCGAGGTGACCGTGACGATCGCGCTGACGTCCCGGCCGCCCTCGGGCAGGAACTCGTTCTGGTAGACGTCCACCGAGAACTGCGGCACGGTCGACTTGGAGAAGTTCGCCATCTGTTACGGCTCCTCGGGCAACAACGGTCAAACGGTGAAGGGACAGGGGATCGGCGGCCGCTCAGGCGGATCCTGCCCCTTGGGGAGTGACGGTGAACGGCACGAGCGCGACCGTGATGTTGTCGTGGCCTCCGCCGTCCAGGGCGTGGCCGACCAGCACCTGGGCGCTGTGCAGCGGGCGGTCGGACGCGTCGGCCGGGACGACCCTGGCCATGTCATCGGCGCCCTCGGCGTAGTTCCACAGGCCGTCCGTGCAGACCACGACCACACCGGACCGGTCAGGCTTGAACGCGGCCGTGTGCGGCTCCAGTTCGTACGCGTCGGCGCCCAGCCAGCCGGTGATCGCGTGGGCGCGCTCGTCCGCGTACGCCTCCGCCTCGTTCATCAGACCCGCCGCGACCATCTGCGCGGCCCACGAGTCGTCCTCGGTGAGCCGGGCGGCCGGGGTGGCCCGGTCGTCCGGCACCCAGTAGACGCGGCTGTCGCCGACCCAGCCCACGACGAGCAGGCCGTCGGCGACGACGGAGCCCACGATGGTGCAGGCCGGGGCGTTGCGGTGGCGGTGCGGGTCGTGCTCGGCACCGTCCTGACCGGGCTCCTCCGCGAGGGAGTTGACGGCCTCGGCGGCGGCCACGATCGCCTCGTGCATCGCCTGCTGCGGGTGCGTTCCCCGGGGGAGCGCGGCGAGCAGCGAGGCGCCGGCCGCCTCCGCGGCGGCGGCGGAGGCCTCGTCGGGCCGGGTCGCCGAGGACACGCCGTCGCAGACGATCGCGAGGGTGGCGGGGGAACCGTCGGGGAGCGTCGTCGCGGAGACGGCGAACGCGTCCTCGTTGCGGTGATGGCGCAGCCCCCGGTCGGAGACGGCGGCGACGCTGCCGAGCTCCCGCTCCATGTGGTCGCGCTCGCGGGGCTGCGCGTGCCCGCAGTTCTCGCAGTAGCCGTCGGTGTCCACCCGTCCGGCCCGGCACGCCACGCACAGGGCGGCAGCGGTGGGCACAGCGGCAGTGGCGGGGGCCGGTGCGGAGGACGTGGCAGCGGCGGGGGCCGGTGCGGGTGCGGGGGCCGGAGCAGCGGCCGGGGCCGGGGTGGGGGGCGGCGCCGGGTCCGCCCGTACCGCCGCGCGCGGGTCCGGGGCCGCCAGCTCGAAGTCACCGCTGCCCGTCGTGGTCTCCCCGGACGCGCCGGGCGGCACCGGCCCGTCCGTGCGGACCGCCATCGTGGGCAGGTCGTGGCCACCGGAGTCGGTGCCCGGCAGGTCGCCCGGGTGCTGGGTCGCGGTCGACAGCGAACCGGGGTCCCGGGGAGGGGCGTCCGGCCAGGCCACGGGGGTGCCGATGACCACGGTCGGGCGGTCCGGCTCGGCCCCGGCGGCGGGCACGGCCATCAGGTCGTGACCGCACGCCCCGCAGAACCGGTCACCCGACTCAAGGGGCTCCGCGCAGTCCGGGCAGGCGATGAGACCGTGCGACGGCTTCGGCTTCTGGGACATCCTCACACCCACGTCCGGGGGCGGAAGCGGTTGGCCCGCTCCACCAGTTCGATCCTCTCCTCGCCCTGCTGGGCGAGCCGGGCCAGCACCCGGTACGAGCGTTCGAGGCCGAAGCGCAGTCCGCGCTCGTCCAGTTCACTTCCGAGCAGCAGCGCGCCGCCGCCCGGTTCCGCACCGGGACTCCCGGAGAGTACCCAGTCGAGGGCCGTCCCGAGGACCTCCGTCGACAACTGCTCCCGCCGCACCGCGTCCAGACCGAAGCCCTGGAGCGCCGAGACCTGCGCCGCGGCCGCCGTCAGATCGGCGCCGAGCGGTTCCCGCGCCGGGCGCCGCCGCAGCCGCGCCCGGACGGTCGCCACCCGGGCCGCCGTGTAGTGGATCGAGGCCTCCGGTACGGATTCCAGCGTCTGTACGGCTCCGATCCGGTCCCCGGCCGCGAGCTGCACCCGGGCGAGCCCGAAGGCCGCGCTGACGAAGCTGGGGTCGGTGGCCCACACCAGACGGTAGTACTCGGCGGCGTTGTCCAGCTGGCCGAGCACCTCGGCGCAGATCCCGAGGGCCAGCTTCGGCGACGGCTCGCCCGGGAAGGCGTCGTACACCGCGTCGAAGGCGAGCGCCGCGTGCTCGTGGTCGCCGGTGACCAGGGAGGCGACGCCCCGGTACCAGACGACCCGCCAGTCGTCCGGGTCCCGCTCCTCGAGGCCGGCCAGGGTCCGGACGGCCGACGGCAGGTCGCCGAGCTCCAGATGTGCCCGCAGGGTACGCAGCCGCAGCTCGGCGGAGGGCGCGGGCGCCGCCTGGAGCGCGGCGAGCAGCTCGCCGGGCGCGGCGGCCGCGAGACCGGCGAGGAAGCCGGCGTTGGGGTCGCCCGTGTCGACGCGCGGCACGGGCAGCGCGAGCGCGGTGGCGGGCGTGTCGAGCGGCGCGAGCAGCGCCCCGAGCCCGGGCGCGGCGGCGGGTGCCTCAGCCCCCGGCCCGGCGGGCAGTGCGGCATCGGGCACGGTGCCCGGCACAGCACCGGGCAGCGCGGGCCGTTTCCGCCCCCGCCGTGCCCCGAGCAGCGACACGTCCTCCGTCAGTTCGGCGAACAGGGCCGTGTCCGTGACCCGTACCTCCGTACCGAACAGCGTCGAAAGCGCGGGCCGCGGCCGCCCCGACTGGAGCGCCACGACCTCCCGCAGCACACCCGTCAGCTGCTCGGCCATCTCCTGCGCGGAGGCGAACCGGCGGGCCGGGTCCGGGTCGGTGGCGCGGACCAGGAAGCGGTAGAACGACTCGTACGTCCGGAAGACCGCGATGTTGTCCGGGTCGGGCAGCGAGTCCACGAAGACGTTCGTGTAGCCCTGGAAGTCGAAGGTCATCACCGCGAGGGTGCGCGCCACCGTGTACAGGTCGCTCGCCACCGAGGGCCCGACCTCGGCCACCTCCGGCGCCTGGTAGCCGACGGTGCCGTAGATCGCGGACTCGTCGTCGTCCATCCGCCGGACCGCGCCCATGTCGATGAGCTTGAGCTGATCCTCGGACTGGATGGCGTTGTCGACCTTGAAGTCGCAGTAGAGCAGGTTCCGGCTGTGCAGGTGCCCGAGCGCCTCAAGGGCTTCGATCCCGTACGCGCAGGCCTGCTCGACCGGCAGCGGATCGCGGCGGCCGTCCGGGGTGCGCCGGTCGTTGGCGATCTCCTTGAGGGACTTGCCGCCGACGTACTCCATGACGATGTAGCCGTCCATGGAGCCGGTGCGCTGGTCGAGGTGCTCGACGAAGTTGTAGATGCGGACGATGTTGGAGTGCTCGATCTCGGCGAGGAAGCGGCGCTCGGAGATCGCGGCGGCCATGGCGTCCTGGTCACCGGTGTCGAGGAGGCCCTTGAGGACGACCCACCGGTCGGAGACGGCCCGGTCGACGGCGAGATAGATCCAGCCGAGGCCGCCGTGCGCGAGACAGCCCGCGACCTCGTACTGGCCGTGGACGATGTCCCCGCCGCGCAGCTTCGGCACGAAGGAGTACGGGTGTCCGCACTTGGTGCAGAAGCCTTCCGTGCGGCCCGGCCGGTCACCCCGCGAACGGCCCACCGGGGCCCCGCAGTCCGAGCGGGAGCAGAAACGCTTCCGCTCGGGAACCTCGGGGTTCTCCATGACCGCCGCCCGCGGGTCGGGGCGCGGCACCTCGGGGATCGACACCAGGCCGGCGCCCAGCCGGTTGCGGGCCGACTGACCGGTCGACGTCCCCGAGCTGCGCACCGACACCGAGCGGGACGTGGAGGCCCCGGAGAGCGAGCGCGAGAGCCGCCCGGAGACCGAACGGCGGGAGGTCGACGAGCGCGACGAGGCCCGCGAGGACGCCAGCGAACTGCTCCGCGAGGAGCTGGAGTCCGGCGCCCCGACACCGCTGCTCGTACCCGTCCCTCTGCCGGGCACGGCCATCCCGGTCGGCGTCGAGCCGATGAGCCCGCCGGGTGCGACCACCGGGGCGAGCCCGCAGGTGTCGCAGTACAGCTCGCCGCCTCCCATGTCCTCGTACGAACCCTCGCACGAAGGCCGCTGACAGCTCCCCACGCCCGTCTCCCCGCTCACCACTGTTCCCCGCTCACCACTGTCGTCCTCCCGCGTCTCTCGGGCCGGACAGTACGTCCGCCGCCGCCTGCTGATAGCGCAGCACGGCCTGTTCCGCGACCCGCAGGTCGCACGGCGCGCTCCACAGCATCCGGCGGGCCGCGTCGTACCGCTCCACGAGCAGCGGGTCCTCCGCCGCGCCGAGCCGCGCCACCTTCGCCTTGTACGCGTCGAGCCGGCCGCGCAGCTCCGCCCGGACCGCGAGCGGGGCCGTGACCGCGGTCAGCGACTCCCGGGCCCGCAGCAGTTCGTCCTCCGCGTCCCGCTCCAGGGACTCCAGGAGCGGGGAGAGCCGGTGCCACTGGGCGTGCCTGCGGTACTCGGCGGCGGCCACGAGCCGCTCCTGGAGCACGATCGGCGGCCCGCTGACGGCCGGCACCTCGGAGGCGGCGATCTTCGCGAGGACCTCGCCGCGCGCGGCCCGCGCCTCGGCGAGCGTACGGTCCGCCCGCGAGAGCACGTCCCGCAGCCGGAGCAGCCGGTCCTCGGAGTCCTGCCGGACCGCGAGCACCGCCTCGATCTCCCGCCGGATGTCCTCCAGGGCGAGCGCCGCCCGGTCGTACCGCCCGGTGTCGGGCCGGCCCCCGCCGGGCGCCGAACTCCCCGCCGCCGGCCGCCAGAAGGCCAGCGGATCGGTCACGACCTGGGAGCGCAGCAAGGTCAGCTCGGCGGTGATGTCCTCCAGCTCGTCGCCTGCCGGGTGCTCCCCGGGCCGTACACCGACCGAGTGCGCGAGCGAACGCGTCCGGCCCAGCTCGGCGGCGAGGAGGTCTATCCGGGCGGGCAGCGCCGACCAGACGGCGTCTGCGGTGACCACCATGTCGAGCGAGGACGCGTACAGCTCGTTCATCCGCCGGACGAGGCCCTCCAGGGTGAACCGCTCGGCGAGCAGCCCCTGCTCGCCCGCCCCGCCCGCGACGTGCACGCTCTCGCCGCGCAGCCGGTCGGTCAGCTCCACCAGCTCCTCACGGCCGGGCCAACGGCGCCGGGCGCGCACCTCACGGGCGTCCCGCAGGGCGCCGGTGTACACGTCGAAACAGGTCCAGAGCAGGGTGATGGTCCGCTCGGTCGCCGCCCAGCGGTCCCGGGTCGTGCCGGTCAGCTCGGCCCCTTCGAGCAGCCTGCGGCCCGCGTGGTCCTGGAGTGCGAGGAGCGAGTCCTCGACCGCCTTGTGCTCGGCGCCGAGCCGCGCCAGCGCACGGTCCGCCTCGTCCCGGTCCATCACCGGCCCGGGGGGTCCCGTGACGCCCATCGGTCACCTCTTCCTCTCCGTGTACCGGGTTGGTCGTCGTACAGGGCTCGTCGTACAGGGCTCGTCGTGCGGGGCCGGTGGTCTTGGCTCGGTCGTACAGGCTTGGTCGTACGGGGCAGTGCTACTTGTACAGCGGAGGGGGCGGGCCGGTTATCCCGGGCAGGTCCTTCTCCAGCCAGTCCTTGTACGCCTGCTGCCAGGGGCCCTGCCGGTAGCCGACCAGGACCTGGTTGACCCGGCGGACCAGGTCGTCGTTGCCGAGCTTGGCGGCCACTCCGTAGTACTCGGTGGTGAACGGGCGGCCCTTCAGCTCGACCGCGGGGTCCTGTGCGGCCTGGCCGGCCGCCAGGGCGTTGTCGGTGACGACGGCGTCGACCTCGCCCATCTGGAGCCTGGCCAGGCAGTCCAGCTGGTTGGGGACGGTCAGCAGGTCCTTGTCGTCCTTGGTGCCGTCGGCCTCGTCCTTGAAGAGCGCGCCGAAGGAGTTCTCCTCCAGGGCCTCGTAGGCCGTGGAGCCCTCGGCGGTGCAGACCCGCTTGCCCTTCAGCGAGGTGTCGTAGCCGGTGATGTCCTTGGCCAGCTTGGGCGCGAGGACCTGCTGTCCGGCCTGGAAGTAGGCGGTGGAGAAGGCGACCTGTTGGATCCGCTTGCAGTTGATCGTCATGGTGCGCACGACGAGGTCGACCTTGCCGCTGTCCAGGGCGGCGATCCGCTGGTTCGTGGGGACCGCCCGGAAGATGACGGCGTCCTCGCTGCCCAGGATGTTCCTGGCGATCTCCCGCGCCAGATCGATGTCGAAGCCTTCGAGGGCGCGGGTCTCCGGGTTCCGGTAGCCCCAGCGGTAGCTGGACTGGTCGACGCCGACGACGAGCTTCCCGCGCTTCTTGATCGCCTCGATCGACGGGCCGTCCGCCGACGAGGGCGTGAGGGAGGCCCAGGGCTTCTCGCAGGTGTCCGCCTTGATCTGGACGCCGGTGCCGACGCCGGGACCGTGCGTGCCGGGTGCGGCCGCGGCGTCGCCGCCGTCGTGGGCCAGCGGGAGCAGGGTGAGCGAGGCGGTGAGCCCGCAGGCCACGGCCATGGCGGCCACCCCGCCCCAGCCCCGGAACCGCTGCGCCGTCCGCCGCACCAGCGGGTACGTGCCGTTCGGCATCCCGCCCCCTCTCACCGGTACTCCGACAGTCTGCGGTTGATGCCGAGCACGGCGCCGGCCGCGCCCAGGATCCCGAGGGCCGCCGCGCCCAGGGGCAGCGCCGTCAGCGCGTCCCTGGCGTCCCCGGCGGAGCGGGTGAACTCGGCCTGCTCGTGCGCGAGGGCGCGCTCCAGAGCCGCGTCGACCTGGTCGAAGGACTGGCCGGTCGTTTCCTCGGAGCCGACGATCCGGCCGAGGGCGCCCTCGAAGTCGCCGGCGTCGTCCTTGGCGCGAGCGTCCGTGTGGCGCTGCTTCCACTCGCCCGTACGGGAGGCGGCCTCGTCGACGGGGGAACGGCCGGCGTCGTCGTCGGCCAGCTCCCTTGCCGTGGCGAGCGCGTCCGTCAGGGCGCCGGTGCTCGACGTGTACTCGGCCTCGTACTTGTCGTTCTTGCCGTCCTCGGTGAGGACGGCGCCCCGGGCGACCAGGGTCAGGAGCTCGTTGGCGCGGGCCGTGAGCGAGCCGATCCGGGCCGTGTTGAGGGCCTGGAGGGACTCCTGTCCGTGCTTGCGCGCGTTGTCGAGCCCGGTGCGGGCGACGGTGTGCGCGGCGAGGAGCCAGAGGACGACGATCACCGTGGCGGCGGTGGCGGCGAGCAGTCCGTGGTTGAAGACCCGGTTCGTCCTGGCGTAGTTGCGGCGCTGGGCCCAGCCGAGGACGGCGAGGGTGAGCAGTCCGAGACCGAGGGAGAGGAACGGCCAGGTGCGGGCCGACTCGTCGTCCTTGTGGAGCCGTACCGTCTCGGCCGCGTACAGCCGCTCGGCGGCGGGCAGCAGCGTACTGGTCATCTGCTGGTTGGCGTACCGCAGATAGGCCCCGCCCAGCGGAAGGCCCTGCCGGTTGGCGGCCCGCGCGCGCTCTATCAGGCCCGTGTAGCGCGGGAGCTGTTCGTTGAGGGTGGCGATCTCCCGGGCCGACTCGCCCGAACTCTCCGTGCTCGCGGCGGCCTTGACGAGCAGCCGAGCGGCGGTGGCGATGTCCCGGTCGTACCGCGCGCGGGACTCCGCGGGCTCCAGGGTGCCCGCGAGGAAGCCGCCGGCGGCGGTGGTGTCCGCGTCGGCGAGGGAGCGGTAGATCGCGGCGGCGTCGGCGGACAGCGGCTGGCTGCGGCTGACGACGTCGTCGGCGGCGGTGGCCCGGTCGTCGACCTGCAGGGCGGTGACGGCGCCGAACGCGACGACGAGCAGCGCGAGGACGGCCCCGAGGATCTGGAGCCGGCCGGGCTCGGTCGTGGTGGCGACCCGCAGCCGCTCCCGGCCCACGGCCCAGGCGCCACGCCCCGCGGGCGGGGCGGCGCCGGGTGCGGGCGACGGCTGCGCGGGCACGCCTGCCGGGCGTGCGGGCGGGTGCGCCGCGCTCCGCGCCGCCGGGGCGGCGGGCGCGTTCGGCGGGTGTGTCACTTGACCTCCCCCTGGGGTCGCTGACTTCGGCCGGTCCGGCCTGCAGTATGGCCTCAGGGGGCCGTTCGCACACCGGGATTGACTGGATCTTGTTCTTATCGTGCCGCATGCCCCCGGCACATCCGCGGGCGAACCCCTCACTCTGAATACGTCTCCGGGCCGTGATCGGTTCCGTTCGGGGCATCGCTCGAACAGGTGAACATGGTCGCGGGGCGCCTCTTCGCATTGAAGAGACGCCCCGCGAACTGCCCCTGTCCTCAGGCCCCGTAGTGCTCCCGCAGCCGGGCCGACGCCTCCGGGCCGGCCGCCACCTCGTCCAGGGCGAGCAGCCCCGCCCCGAGGACCGGCGGCGCCGTCACGAAGCCGACGACGGCCTTCGGCGCCCGCTCGGCGAGGAGTTCACGGATCTTCTCCTCCAGCTGCGGATGGCGGGCGGCGAGCACGCTGCCGCCCAGCATCACCGGCGCCTCCTCGTCGAGCAGGCCGAGCCGCCCGAGCGCGACCGCCGACAGCGCGACGACCTCCTCGGCGAGCCGGTGCACGAGCGAGAGCGCGACCGGGTCGCCGTCCGCGCTCACCCGGAACAGCACGGGCGTCAGCTCGTGCCGCCGCTCGAAGGGCACGAGACCCAGGTGCAGCGCCTCGATCAGCGCGTACATCGTCTCCAGACCGAAGTGCGCGGGCAGCGCGCGCGCCAGCTCGGACGGCTCGCCGCGCCCGTCCTCGGCGCGCGCCCCGAACCAGAGCGCCTCCTCGGCCATGCCGCTGCCGCCGCCCCAGTCCCCGGAGATCTTCCCGATCGCGGGGAAGCGCGCGGTCCGCCCGTCCGGGGTCATCCCGACGCAGTTGATCCCCGCCCCGCACACCACCGCCACACCGCGCGGCTCGTCGAGCCCGGCCCGCAGTATCGCGAAGGTGTCGTTGTGCACCCGCACCGACCGGCTCCAGTCCCTGCGCAGGAGTTCGGCCTGGAGGGCGGTCTCCTCGACGGGCAGATCGGCGTTGGCGAGACAGGCCGAGACATGGGCGAACGCGGGGGAGGAGCCGGTGCCACCGGCCTCCGTCCACGCCCGCCCGACGATCTCCGCCAGGGAGTCGACGGCCGTCTCCACGCCCACCACCGGCGGCTGGAACCCGCCGCCGCGGGCCGCGCCCAGGACGGTGCCGTCCCGGCCGAGGACAGCGACGTCGGTCTTGCTGTTCCCCGCGTCGACCGCGAGGAGGACGTCGTTCGGGTTCACGCCCACGCGAGGTGCTCCCGGTTGTGCGCGATCAGCCGGTCGGTGAGCCCGTCGGCGTACGCGTACTGCCCCACCAGCGGATGTGCGAGCAGCGCCTTGAACACCCGGTCCCGGCCACCGCGCAGCGCCGCTTCGAGCGCCAGGTCCTCGTAGGCCGTGACGTTCGCGATCAGACCGGCGTACAGCGGGTCCACCGGCGCGACCGGCAGCGGCGCCGCGCCGTGCGCGCCGACCGCGGCCTGCGTCTCGATGACGGCGTCGTCCGGCAGGAACGGCAGGGTGCCGTTGTTGTACGTGTTGACCACCTGGTACGGCGAGCCTCCGCCGCCCAGCAGGGACGCGGCCAGGTCCACGGCCGCCTCCGAGTAGAAGGCGCCGCCGCGCTTGGCGAGCAGGGCCGGCTTCTCGTCGAGCGCCGGGTCCCCGTACATCTCCAGGAGTTCCTTCTCCATCGCGGCGACCTCGGCGGCCCGCGAGGGCTTGCTGCCGAGCTCCCGGACGACCTCGTCGTGCGCGTAGAAGTAGCGCAGGTAGTACGAGGGGACGACGCCGAGCCGGTCCAGGACCGGGCGCGGCAGCCGCAGGTCGTCGGCGATCGCGTCGCCGTGCTCGGCGAGCAGCCGGGGCAGTACGTTCTCGCCCTCGGGGCCCCCGACGCGTACGGCCCGCTCCCAGGTCAGGTGGTTGAGCCCGACGTGGTCCAGGTGGACCTCGGACGGGGTCACACCGAGGAGCGCGGCGAACTTCCGCTGGAAGCCGATGGCGACGTTGCACAGGCCGACGGCCTTGTGCCCGGCCTGGAGCAGCGCGCGCGTGACGATGCCGACGGGGTTGGTGAAGTCGATGATCCAGGCGTCCGGGTTGGTGCGCCGGACCCGCTCGGCGATGTCCAGGACCACCGGGACCGTCCGGAGGGCCTTGGCGAGACCGCCGGCGCCGGTGGTCTCCTGGCCGACGCAGCCGCACTCCAGCGGCCAGGTCTCGTCCTGCTGGCGGGCGGCCTGTCCGCCGACCCGCAGTTGGAGCAGGACGGCGTCGGCGCCCTCGACCCCGGCGTCGAGGTCGGTGGTGGTGACGATCTTCCCCGCGTGGTCCTGCTTGGCGAAGATGCGGCGGGCGAGTCCGCCGACCAGGTCGAGCCGGTCGGCGGCGGGGTCGACGAGGACGAGTTCGGTGATGGGCAGGGTGTCGCGCAGCCGCGCGAAGCCGTCGATCAGTTCGGGGGTGTAGGTGGAACCGCCCCCCACGACAGTGAGCTTCATCGTGTGTTCAGCCCTTCACTCCGGTCAGTGTGACTCCCTCGACGAACGCCTTCTGGGCGAAGAAGAAGACGAGGATCACAGGGGCCATGACCAGGACGGTCGCGGCCATGGTCAGATTCCAGTCGGTGTGGTGCGCGCCCTTGAAGGACTCCAGGCCGTAACTGAGCGTCCAGGCACCCGGGTTCTCCGAGGCGTAGATCTGCGGCCCGAAGTAGTCGTTCCAGCAGTAGAAGAACTGGAACAGGGCGACGGCGGCGATGCCCGGCTTCGCCATCGGGAGGACGACCCGGATCAGGGTGCGGAACTCGCCGCACCCGTCGATCTTCGCGGCCTCGATGTACTCGTTCGGGATGGTCAGCAGGAACTGGCGCAGCAGGAAGATGGCGAAGGCGTCGCCGAAGGCCATCGGGATGATCAGCGGCCACAGCGTGCCGGAGAGGTCCATCTGCTTGGCCCAGAACAGGTACATCGGGATGATCACGACCTGCGGCGGCAGCATCATCATCGAGATGACCAGCAGCAGCGACAGGTGCCGGCCGCGGAAGCGGAACTTGGCGAGCGCGTACGCCACGGGTATCGAGGACACCACGACGAGGACGGTGCCGAGCCCCGCGTACAGCAGCGAGTTCTTCCACCAGGTGAGGAAGCCGGGGGTGTCGAAGACCCGGACGTAGTTGTCCCAGTGCCAGGAGTTCGGCGTCAGGTCCCGGGTGAGCGCCTGCTGGTCGCTCATCAGGGAGGTCAGGAAGACGAAGACGAACGGGAGCACGAAGAACAGGGCCGCGGCGATGCCGAGCGAGTGCACGGCGATCCAGTGCAGCAGCGACCTGCGGCGGGCCTTCTTCTCGGCGGAGGTCGCCACAAGGCGGGCCGGGGCGGGAGCGGTTGCGGTCGTCATGTGTCAGTCACCCGAGCCGATCAGGCCGCCGCGCCGGCGCATCAGGAGCGCGGTGAAGGCCATGGAGAAGGCGAAGAGCACCAGCGCCACGACGCAGGCGGCCCCGTAGTTGAACTGGCTGAAGCCGAGGTTGTAGACCAGCTGCGGGAGGGTCAGCGTGGAGTCGTCCGGGTAGCCGGGGACGAAGACCTCGCCGGAGCCGCCCATCTTCCCCGAGGCGACCTTCGCGGCCACGATCGGCTGCGTGTAGTACTGCATCGCGCCGATGACCCCGGTGACGACCGCGAAGAGCACGATCGGCGAGATGTTCGGCAGCGTGATGAAGCGGAACCGCTGCCAGGGGGACGCGCCGTCGAGTTCGGCGGCCTCGTACTGCTCCTTCGGTACGTCGAGCAGGGCGGCCATGAAGATGACCATGAGGTCGCCGACGCCCCACACGGCGAGGACGGTCAGCGCGGGCTTGGACCAGTCGGCGTCGTTGAACCAGGAGGGGGCGGGGATGCCGACCGCCTCCAGGAACGAGTTGACCGGGCCGGTGCCGGGGTTGAGCAGGAAGACGAAGGCCAGCGTGGCGGCCACCGGCGGCGCCAGGTACGGCAGGTAGAAGAGGGTGCGGTAGACACCGGCCCCGTGCTTGATCTTGGTGATCAGCATGCCGATGCCGAGGCCGAAGAGCACCCGGCAGGCGACCATGACGACGCCGAGCCAGAGGGTGTTCCGCAGGGCCGGCCAGAACTGGGGGAAGTCGGAGAAGACGTACGTCCAGTTCCCCGTGCCCCGCCATTCCGGCGGGTTGAGGCCGTCGTACTTCATGAAGGAGAAGTACAGCGTGGAGAGGAGCGGATAGGCGAAGAAGAAGCCGAATCCGATCAGCCAGGGCGACATGAACGCCAGGGTGAGGAGGGCGTTGCGCCGGCGCCTCGACCGCAGCGTGTTCCGTCCCCCGGGGGAGGGGGCGGCCGGGGCGGCCGCCTCCTTCGCGGGCAGGGTGTCCGTGCTCATGGGTGGGTTCCGGCCGTCACTTCGCCGCGGCGATGTCGCGGTCGATCTGGGCCGCGGTGTCGGCGAGACCCTTCTTCAGGTCCGTGACCTGGCCCTTCTCGTACTGCTGGGCGAACTTCTGAAGGGTGTCCTGGTAGGCGGAGCCGTTGACCGCGCCGTCCGACGTGGTGGACTCGGGGTGCCGGGCGATGTCCAGGAAGGTCTTGAAGCGCGGGTCGAACTTCAGCTTCGGGGACTTCAGCGCCTCCAGCGTGGAGGGCACGTTGCCGATGTCGTTGGCGAAGCCGACCACGGCGTCGGTGTCCGTGGTCATGTACTTGACCAGCTCCCAGGCCGCGTTCTGCTTCTGGCTCTGCGGGGCGATGCCCATGATCGTGCCGGAGAGGTAGCCCTTGCCGTACTCGGCGATCTCGTCGTCGGCGACGGGCAGCGGTGCGACGCCGACCTCGAAGTCGACCTTGGCGTTCTTGACGAAGTTCAGCCGCCACTCGCCGTCCAGCTGCATGGCGACATGGCCGGTCTGGAAGGGGTGCTTGGAGCCCCACTCGTCACCGAAGGTGGTGCGGTACTTGTCGAGCTTCCGGAACCCGCCCAGGGCGTCGACCAGGGACTTCTGGTACGTCATCATCTCGGCGAACGCCGGGTCCTTGGCGATGTTCGACTTGCCGTCCGCGTCGAAGTACCCGTTGTGCTTCCACTGCGACATGTAGTGGGAGACGACGGTCTCGTAGCCGAGGTAGTTCGGCATGACGCCGAGCTGCTCGTAGGAGTCGCCCTTGGCCTTGGTGAGCGCCTTGGCGACCTGGGTGAACTGGGACCAGGTCTTCGGCGGGGCCTCGGGGTCGAGACCGGCCGCCTTGAAGGCGTCCTTGTTGTAGAAGAGGCCGTAGGCGTCGGAGAGCAGCGGCAGGGAGCAGCGCTTGCCCTCGAACTGCGTGTACGACTGGAGGACCTTCGGGAAGATCTTGTCCAGGTCCAGCTTGTCCTTCTCTATGAAGGGCTTGAGGTCGGCGAGCGCGCCCGAGGCGCAGAACTTGCCGACGTTGGCCGTCGTGAAGGAGGAGACGACGTCCGGGCCGTTCGAACCGCCCGCGCGCAGCGCCTGGCCCAGCTTGTCGTCGTTGATGCCGCCGACGACCTTCACCTTGATGTTCGGGTGGGCCTTCTCGAAGCGGGCGATGTTGTCCTCGATCGCCTTGACCTCGGCGGGCGCCGCCCAGCCGTGCCAGAAGGTGATGGTGGTCTCGGCCTTGGGGTCGTCGGAGGCCGCGTTGTTCGCGGAGCCCGTACAGGCGGAGGCGAAGAGGGCGATCGAGGCGGTGGCGGCGAGCGCGGCGGCGGCTCTGCGCGGACGTACGGGCATGACGGTGTCTCCCGGTGGCGAAGGGGCGATGGGGCGAACGGGCGAACGGGCGAACGGGCGATGGTGCAGGCGGGGTGAAGCTCGGTGGGTCAGCGCGAGGTGTCGAAGACCTCGTCGCGCGTGGTGGCGAGGGCGCTTTCGAGGGCGCCGCGCAGCACGGGTCTCCGGCGCACGGCGGAGAGGACGAGCCGCGGTCGGGAAGGGGCGAGGTCGGCGAGTTCGGACTGCACCCGCGCGCGCAGGGGTTCGCCGCCGGTGACGAGGGCGTCTCCGGACAGCACGATCAGTTCGGGGTCGAGGACGGCCACGAGGGAGGCGAGCCCGGTGGCGAGACGCTCGGCGTACCGGTCGAGCAGCTCCGCGTACCGGGGGTCGTCGCCGTGCGCCTCGGCGGCGTGCGTGAGCAGCCCGGTCACCACCGGTACGTACGGGTGGTCGGGGGTCTCGATGCCGGCGGCGCGTGCGATCCGGGGCACGGACTGGATGCCCGCGAGCTCCTGGAATCCGCCGGAGTTGGCCTTGGTGACCTGCCGTACGAGCGGGGTGCCGGGCACGGGCAGGAAGCCGAGTTCGCCGGCGCCCCCGGTGAAGCCGCGGTGCAGCCGCCCGCCGAGGACGAGGGCGGCGCCGAGGCCCCCCTCGTTCCACAGCAGGGCGAAGTTGTCGTGGCCCCGGGCGGCGCCCAGGCGCTGCTCGGCGACGGCGACGAGGTTGACGTCGTTCTCGTACTCGAACGGCATCGGCAGGACGGCGGCCAACTCCTCCAGCAGGGTGGGGGAGTGCCAGCCGGGCAGGTGGGAGGCGTACCGCAGGCGCCCGGTGGCCGGGTCGAAGGCGCCGGGGGTGCCGATGACCAGGCGCCGGACGTCCTCGCGGTCGATCCCGGCCGCCTTGACGGCCCCGTCGAGGGCGTCGGTGACCTGGCGGACGACGCCGGAGGCGGCGCGGCCGGGGGTGCGGAGCTCGTACTCGCCGACGATCTCGCCCGTGATGTCGGCGACGGCGGCGTGGATGCGGTGCTGGTCGACGTCGAGTCCGGCGGCGTACGCGGCCCGCGCGTTGACCGCGTAGAGCTGGGCGTTCGGTCCGGGCCTGCCCGCGGTGGTGCCGGTGGCGACGACGAGCCCGGCCGCTTCGAGGCGGGCGAGCAGCTGGGAGGCGGTCGGCTTGGACAGGCCGGTGAGCTTGCCGATCCGGGTCCGCGAGAGCGGGCCGTGCTCCAGGAGCAGGTCGAGGGCGGCGCGGTCGTTCATGGCGCGCAGCACGCGCGGCGTGCCGGGGGTTCCCGGAGTCGTACCGGCCATGAGGTCGCACCTGCCCTCGTACGGTGAAGCACTGTTAGGAAAGTTTCCTATTCGGTGGGAAGGAAAATAAGGCGGCCGTCACGTAAGCGTCAATACCCGGGCACGCGAGACGCCCCCGAAGGCAACCAAAGCGTTACCTGCGGGGGCGTCTCCACGCGCGCGTGCTTCTGCTCGTCCTCGTACGCGTCGTCCCCGTACGCAGGCGTGCTTCCGCCTGTCGTTCCCGTACGCGTGCCGCTACTTGGTGAGGTCCGTCCTCGGCAGCGGGGTCGCCGCCGCCGACTGCGGCGAGGTCGTCGAGGCGAACGCCGAAGGGGCCGCCATGCCCGCGGTCGGATCGGCGGCCGACTCCTCGGCCTGCGCCGGGACCCCGCCCACGATCCGGATGCCGGCCTCGTCCAGGCCCCGCTTGATCCGCCAGCGCAGCTCGCGCTCCACGCCCAGCGCCTTGCCCGGCATCGTCTTCGCCGAGACGCGGACGGTCATCGAGTCGAGGAGCACCTCGTTCAGACCGAGCACCTCCACCGGACCCCACAGGCGCTCGTTCCACGGCTCCTCCTTCGCCATGGAGTCCGCCGCCTCGACGATCACGGACTTCACCCGATCCAGGTCCTCCGTCGGCCGGACGGTCACGTCCACGCCCGCCGTCGCCCAGCCCTGGCTGAGGTTCCCTATCCGCTTGATCTCGCCGTTGCGCACGTACCAGATCTCGCCGTCCACGCCCCGCAGCTTCGTCACCCGCAGGCCGACCTCCACGACCTCGCCGGAGGCCACGCCCGCGTCGATCGAGTCACCGACGCCGTACTGGTCCTCCAGGATCATGAAGACGCCCGACAGGAAGTCCGTCACCAGGTTCCGGGCGCCGAAACCGATCGCCACACCGGCCACACCGGCCGAGGCGAGCAGCGGTGCCAGGTCGATCTTGAAGGCGCCCAGGATCATCAGCCCGGCCGTGCCCAGGATCAGGAACGACGCCACCGAACGCAGGACCGAGCCGATCGCCTCCGAGCGCTGCCGCCGCCGCTCGGTGTTGACGAGGAGACCGCCGAGGGCCGTCCCCTCCACCGCCTGCGCCGAACGGTTCATCCGCTCGATCAGCTTCGTCAGGGCACGGCGGACGGCCATCCGCAGGAGCAGCGCGACGATCAGGATCAGCAGGATGCGCAGGCCGGTGTTCAGCCAGGTGGACCAGTTCTCCTCCACCCAGCTCGCCGCGTTCGTGGCCTTCTCCGCCGCCTCGTCGAGGGTCACCGGAATGGGCTCGGGTTCGCCGGCAGCCGCTAGGGCGGACCAAGACACGGGACAACCTCCAGGCATCGCGTACGCAGAACATCCACAGTAACGGGGCGTCGGACGTGGTCCCGTAGCCCTGTTCGAGGGAGAGACGGACCTCACCCGGGCAAAGAGAAGGAGACATGCCGATGTGGTCGAGAACACGCCGGGCCCGTCACCCCGATCCCGGTACGTGGTGGCGTTCCGACCAGGCATGAGGAGAGACTGAGAGCAGTTCGTCCCGGCGCGAGCCACGCGCCGCCGGCGTCATAGGAGGCATCCGTGCCGCATGTCCTGGTCCTCAACGCGTCGTACGAGCCGCTCGGCGTCGTACCGCTCCGCCGCGCACTCGTCCTCGTCCTGGAGAACAAGGCTCTCTGCCTCGAGGAATCCGGCGCCTTCCTGCACAGCGAGACCCAAGTCGTCCCCGCGCCCAGCGTGGTGCGACTGAAGCGCTTCGTGCGGGTCCCCTACCGGGGGCCCGTTCCCTTGACCCGCAGAGCCCTCTTCGCCCGTGACGGCGGGCGATGCATGTACTGCGGGGGTGTCGCGACCAGCGTCGACCACGTCATCCCGCGCAGCCGCGGGGGTACGCACGCCTGGGAGAACGTGGTGGCGGCCTGCCGCCGCTGCAACCACGTCAAGGCCGACCGGCACCTGCGCGAGATCGGCTGGCGGCTGCGCCACCAACCGGCCCCGCCGACCGGCCTGGCCTGGCGGATCATCGGGACCGGACACCGGGACCCCCGCTGGCTGCCGTACCTCCAGCCGTACGGAGCCGAGGATGTGATGGCCCGGATCGACTCCGTCGCCGACGCCCCCGTGAGGGCGCTGACGACGGGTTGAGCCGGGCCTTTCGCGTACGCGCGCGGGACTGGCGCGCGTACACGGGGCGGGCACCGGCACGGGAGCGGCGGGCCCCTCAGGGGGCGGGCCGCTCCTCCGGCGTGCCCGTCTCCGGCGTGTCCGTCCCCGGTTGCGTCGGATCCGCGGTCGGCTCGCCGGTCGGCTCGTCCGCGGGCTTCTCCGGCGCGTCCTTCGGTGGGTCCTTCGGGGCCACCGCGTATGTCTCCACCGACCAGAGCGAATAGCCGTACCGCGTCGCCCGGGTCTCCCCCTGCACCCGCAGGAAGCGCGTGTCCGCCGCGTCCATCCGGACCGACTCCCGGCCGCCCTTGCCGTCCGCGACCGTCGCCGCCGTGCGCCACACGCGCCCGTCGGCCGAGACCTGGACCCGGTAGCGGGAGGCGTACGCGTCCTGCCAGTGCAGCACCACCTGCCCTATCCGGGCCGGCTCGGGAAGCTCCATCTGCCACCAGGCGCCGTCCTCCGCCGGGGAGGACCAGCGGGTGGCCGGATCGCCGTCCGCCGCCGAGGAGGCAGGGAAGTCCGCGGTCTCGTCGCCCGAGGAGGAGGCCGTCGCCGTCCGTGTCAGATCGGGGCCCGCCGTACGGGGGAAGGCACGCACGGTCAGCACCCGCTCCTCGCCCGCGAAGGACACCGGCACCCGGTACGTGCCCGCGGGCGCGTCCGGCGCCACCGACACCTCCAGGGGAACGGTCGTCCGCGCGCCGCGTTCGACCACCGCCTGCTTCGGCAGCGCGACCGCGATCCCCTTGGGGGCCTTCGCCGTCAGCGGCCCGCGCACCTCGCCCGCGCGCAGGCCCGACAGCTCCACGTCCACCCGCTGGGCCGGGCCGCCGATCTCCGCGTCCGTCTCCGTACGCGCCAGGTCGAGTCCCGCGCGCGGCCCGTCCGCGAACCACGGCACCAGCGAACGCACCTCGGGCGCCGGCCCGCCGCCGCTCCACACCACCCGCAGCGCCTCGGCCCGCAGCCCCTTGAGTTCGGCCTGCGTCCAGCCGGACGCCGACAGCGGGCCGAGCGCCCGCCAGCCCTCGCCCGGGACGTACGCCTCCACGCGCGCGTCGCCCACGGCCCCGGTGCCCGGCTCCGTCATCACCGTCAGCGCCTCCACGGGCCGCGCCCGGTCGAGCCGCACGGTGTACGAGTCGGTGGCACGGTCGGGACGGGCCGCCGGGGTCCGGTCGGCGCCGGTCCAGGCCTTCGCCCGCTCCACCGCCCGCGTGAGGAACGGATCGAGCACTCCCGCGCCGACCGTCACCAGGCTCCCCTTCAGCTCCTTGCGCAGCTCTTCGAGGCGCAGCTGCGCCCGCCAGGCCGCCGCACCGTCACCGGCCGCCTGGGCGACCAGCATGTCGACCGCCGCCTCGCCCGCCCGGCCGTACCGGGAGAGCTGCTCCAGCCAGGGGCCGGTCTCGTCGTCGAGGGTGCCGCCGGCGGTGCCGGAGAGCCGGCCGGGTGCCTCGCGCATCACGGTGAACGCGGCCCGCAGCGCCCGCGCCGCCTCGTCCCGCCGGGCGTCCGCGCCGGTGCCCGCGCCCGCGCTCGTACGGGAGGCCCAGAAGGCCGCCAGGAGCGGCTTCAGGTACGCCGATTCACCCGCCGGGTCGAGGATCGAGGAGGCGCCGTTCCCGGCGAGCGCCCGCAGCGCCTCACGGGCGGCGGGCTCCGGGCCCGCGAGGTCGTCGACCGCCGCCTGCCAGGACTCCCGCGGCCGGTAGCCGCGCGGGTTCCAGGCGTAGTCGGCGGTGGTGAAGAGCGGGACGCGGGAGGCCGCGGGCTGCTCCATCGCGAGCGCGAGGAAGGCGACGGACCCGGCGGCCACGGCCGGCTCCCGGCCCGTGGCGGGACCGAGGAACAGCCGGTCCTGCGCGTAGTCGTTGACCGGGTAGTTGTCCATGGTGACCAGCGGATGGCGCAGGGCGCCCCGGGCCGTGGCCAGTTCGCCGCCGGTGATCGTGCGGGGCACGACGCCGACGCCGGTCCACGCCACCCGCACGTCCGTGTCGAGCGCCCGGGCGAACGCGGTGCGGTACGCGGTGGTGCCGTCCTGGTAGTACTCCGTCGGCATCACCGTCAGCGGCTCGGCGTCCGGGTGCCGTTCGGCCAGGTGCCGGGCGACGGTGTTCGCGACGCGCGCGTGGGCGGCGGCCGCGGCCTCGGGACCGCGCCCGAAGGTGTCGGCGTCCCGGTCGCAGTGCCACTCGTCGTACGAGGCGTCCTGGAACTGGAGCTGGAAGGAGCGCACCCCCAGCTCCCCCATCTCGTCCAGCTTCCGCGTCAGCGCCGCCACGTCCCCGGCCGAGGACAGACACATGGACTGGGCGGGCGCCACGGCCCAGCCGAGCGTCACGTGGTTGGCGCGGGCCCGCTCCGCGAGGGCGCGGAACTCGGCCTGCTGGGCGGGCGGGTAGGGCTCGCGCCACTGTGCACCGCGGTACGGGTCGTCGCCGGGCGCGTACAGATAGCGGTTCTGCTTGGTCCGGCCCAGGAAGTCGATCTGGTCGAGGCGCTGCTCGGCGGTCCAGGGAGTCCCGTAGAAGCCCTCGGTGATCCCCCGCTCGACCGTGCCCGGCCAGTCGCGCACGACGACTCCGGGAATCTCCCGGCCGGTGCCGAGGAGCTGACGCAGGGTCTGCACGGCGTGGAACAGGCCGTCCTCGCCCACCCCGTCCAGGACGACCGTGTCCCGGCCCTGGAGGCGGCCCGTGGCGAGTCGGTAGCCGCCGCGCGGCAGATCGATCCGGTCGGGCACCCGCAGGGCGCTCAGCGCGTCCTCGGCGGCCTCGCCGGAGGGCCCGGCGACCCGGAAGAGCGGCCCCCGGCCCGGGAGTCCGGTGTGGACGGTCCGCACCCCGGCGGCCCGCAGCAGCTCGCGCAGGGCGGCGAGGGCGTACGGATCGGCGTCGGCGTCCGCGAGCAGCGTCACCTCGTCCCCGAGGCGTACGGCGGGCCCGGAGCCGGTCAGGGACTGCGGGCGCGGCCAGACGGCGGGCACGCGCGGGGTGACGGCGTCCGCCGTGGTGGAGGAGGAGGCCGTGGGCGAGGGGGCCGTCGGTGTGGCCGGACCTGTCGGTGTGGCCGGGTCCCCCGGAGCGAGCGGTGCCCGCGGCGCCGTCGGGGCGAGCGGGCCCGCCTTCGGGACCGCCTGCGCCGAGCCCGGCACCGCGCCGCCGAGGAGGCCTCCGATGACGGCGGCGGCGACGGCCGTCGCGGTGCGTTTCCTGCGCCCGAGGTGCCCGAGGTGCACGAAGTCTCCCTTCGGCCGGGGCCGCCGGCCGCTCGCCTGTTTGGTCACGAGTGGGTCACGAGCCCACCACCCGTCGCACTGAGGTGTCAATGCGCGTGGCCGATGTGTCGGCTTTGCCCGGCGAGCCGTCGGCGAGGTGACGTCACTTCGCCACTTTCCGCCGGTAAAACGAGGTGCGGTGGGTAGGGCTCAGTCGTTACCCAGGTCCCACCTGTCGAGACGAATCGGGAGACCCCCGTGACCACGACCGCCCGCCACCTCGGACGGATACGGATTCCGCAGCAGCCCGCCCCGGTCGGCGAACCGCTGACCAGCGAACCGCCGCTCCCCGACGCCGCGCCCCTCACCAGCGAACCGCCCCTGACCGTGGCGGCCCCCCTCACCAGCGAACCCACCGCCCCAGGAAGTGCGGGCACGGAGTCCCCCGGAGTGTGAAGTGACCCTGGCCCGTCTCGCCGCCCGTCACGGCGTCGCCACCGCCCACAGCCCCTCCGCGGGCGTCACCGTGCCCGTGCCGGACGCGACCGTGGTGGCCGTCCTCGGCGCCCTCGGCGTGGACGCGACGACACCGGAAGGGGTCGCCGCCGCCCTCGACGCGGCCGAACGGGCCGACCGGGAGCGCCTGTTGCCCCCGACCCTGGTCCGGTGGCGCGGCGAGGAACCCGCCCGCCCGCCGGCGGACCTACCGCCCGGCACCCGGCTCCGGGTCACCACCGAGGACGGCGACGCCTTCACCGGCCAGGACTGGGGGTGCCTTCCCCTCGGCGTCCACACCGTCCGGGCACAGGCCCCCGACGGGCGCGCCGCCACCGCCACCCTGATCGTCAGCCCCGCGCGCGTGCCCGCCCCCGAGCGGCGCGCGTACGGGCTGCTCGTCCAGCTCTACTCGCTGCTCTCCACCCGCTCCTGGGGCATGGGCGACCTCGGCGACCTGCGCGAACTCGCCGGCTGGGCCGGCCGCACGCACGGCGCCGGTTTCATCCAGGTCAACCCGCTCCACGCGGGCGTGCCCGGGGCTCCGAGCGACCCCTCCCCGTACCGCCCGTCCTCGCGGCGCTTCCCCGACCCGGTCCATCTGCGGATCGAGGAGATCCCCGAGTACGCCCTGATCGGCCCCGAGCGCCGCGAGGAGCTCGACCGGATCCTCGCCGAGGCCGCGGACCTGCGCGAGCGGGTCCTCGGCAAGGGCGCGGCGATCGACCGGGACGCGGTGTGGGAGGTCAAGCGGCGCGCCCTCGAACTCGTCGTCGGCGGCGTGGAGCCCGGCCCCGGGCGGCGCGCCGACTTCCACGACTTCCTCGCCGCCCGCGGCCGCGCCCTGGAGGACCACGCCACCTACCAGGCCCTCGCCGAGCGGCACGGCCACCACTGGCGCACCTGGCCCGAGGAGCTGCGTACCCCGTGCGCCGCCGAGGCCGCCGTGCGCGACGACCTGGTCCTCGCCGCCCGGGTCGACTTCCACTGCCGGCTCGCCTGGTTGACGGACCGGCAGCTCGCCGACGCCGCGGCCGCCGCCCGCGAGGCCGGGATGACGGTCGGGATCGTCCACGACCTGGCGGTCGGCGTCCACCCGGAGGGCTCCGACACGTGGGCCCAGCAGGACGCCTTCGCGGCCGGCATGTCGGTCGGCGCCCCGCCCGACGCCTTCAACTCCCGGGGCCAGGACTGGGGCCTGCCGCCCTGGCGGCCCGATGCCCTCGCCGCCGCCGGCTACGCCCCGTACCGCGGACTCCTGCGCGAACTCCTGCGCCACGCGGGCGCGCTGCGCATCGACCACGTGATGGGCCTGTTCCGGCTCTGGTGGGTGCCGGAGGGCAGCGAGCCCACCGAGGGCACGTACGTCCGGTACGACGCTGAGGCGATGCTCGCCGTCCTGGTCCTGGAGGCCCACCGGGCGGGCGCCCTCGTCATCGGCGAGGACCTCGGCACGGTCGAGCCGGGCGTACGGGAGGAGCTGGCCGCGCGCGGGGTGTTCGGCACCTCGGTGCTCTGGTTCGAGCGGGACTGGGCGGGCACCGGCCGCCCGCTGGACCCGGACGAGTGGCGCGCCGCGTGCGTGGCCACCGCCACCACCCACGACCTGCCCTCGACCGCGGCCCGGCTCTCCGGCGACCACGTCACCCTGCGGCACCGCCTCGGCCTGCTCTCCGGAGACCTGGAGCGCGAGCGGGCGGCGGACGCGGCCGGGACCGCCGAGTGGCTGGCCCTGTTCCAGCGGCGCGGGCTGCTCCCGGAGGGCCCGGGGGGTGAGGAGGCCGAGATCAGGGCCGTCCACCGGTTCCTCCTCGACACCCCCGCCCGGATGGTCGGGGTGTGGCTGCCGGACACGGTGGGGGACCGCAGACCGCAGAACCTGCCCGGCACCTGGGACGAGTACCCCAACTGGCGGCTGCCGCTCGCGGACGCGGACGGACAGCCGATCACCCTGGAGCGGCTCGCGGCCTCGCCCCGGGCGCACGCCCTGCTGCGCGAACTGCACGCGCGGACGAGCGGCCCCGACGCCCGTACGGCACCCCCGGGCGCGCGGTCCGATTAGGTGTTCGCTACGTTTGCACCGTGGACAAGAAGAACGCACTGCGCGCCGGCTCGCTCGCGGCTGGTACGACGCTGATGATGCTGCTCATGTCGTCCCCCGCGCTCGCGCTCACCCGCGACGACGGCGACGACCCGGCTCCCAAGCTGTCGGTCATCGAGACCCTCGGCCTGTTCGTGGCCGCACCGCTGGCGCTGTTCCTGGTGATCATCGGACTGGTCATGGTGCTCGACAAGTCCAAGAAGGTCTGACCGCCTTCTCCTCCGCTTCGCCGAGGGCGCCGCACGGTACTCGTACCGTGCGGCGCCCTTGCGTGCGTTGAGCGCTTTCAGAGCGTGCCCAGCGGCCTCCGGGGCCCGTTCGGGCCCCGGAAGGCCTCACGCCGTGGTCGCGAGCAGTTTGCGCAGCAGCCCGGCCAGCTGCTCCGCCTCTTCCCCGGTGAGCGCGCCTTCCAGGGCCGCCCGCTGCTCTCCGAGGCCGGCCCCGACCGCCTGGTCCACCAGCTCCTTGCCGCGCTCGCTGAGGGTGACCCGCAGCCCGCGGCGGTCGTTCGGGTCGGGGCTGCGGGTCAGCAGTCCGGCCTTCTCCAGCTTGTCGAGCCGGCCGGTCATCCCGCCGGTGGTGATCATCAGCGTGGCGGTCAGTTCGCGGGGTGAGAGCGTGTACGGCTCCCCGGAGCGGCGCAGGGTCGCGAGCACGTCGAACTCCCCGAGCGCCAGGCCGTAGGGCGCGTACGCCTTGTCCACCCGGCCGCGCATGGCGTTCGAGAGCCGGTAGATCCGTCCGAAGACGGCCATCGGCACGGTGTCCAGGTCGGGGCGGACGGCCGCCCACTGGTCGGCGATGGCGTCGACGGCGTCGTGGGCGGGGCCGGGGCCGGGGTTCTTCGTCTCCATGCGGCCAGTCTCCCCTTCCTCATGACTCGATGGCAAGAAAGCCACTTGCAAGTAAGTAGCTTAGTGGTAAGTTAATCACCGCCAAGCCAGTACGGGCTCACCGCACCGGCACCCGCATCAAGGGGGAAACCGTCATGTCCCGCAAGGCCGCCGTCGTCGCACTGACCGCCCTCGCCCCGGTCTCCTGGGGCTCCACCTACTTCGTCACCACGGAGTTCCTGCCGCCCGACCGGCCGCTCTTCACCGGCCTGATGCGCGCCCTGCCCGCCGGCCTGATGCTCCTGGCGCTCACCCGCAAGCTCCCGCAGGGCGCCTGGTGGTGGAAGTCCGCCGTCCTCGGAGCCCTCAACATCGGCGCCTTCTTCCCGCTGCTCTTCCTCGCCGCCTACCGGCTCCCCGGCGGCATCGCCGCCGTCGTCGGCTCGGTCGGCCCGCTCTTCGTCGTCGGCCTCGCCGCCCTCTTCCTCGGCGAGAAGCCCACGGCGAAGACCCTGCTCACCGCCATCGCCGCCGCCTTCGGTGTCAGCCTGGTGGTCCTCAAGGCCGGGGCGGCCTTCGACGCGGTCGGTGTGCTCGCCGGACTGCTCTCCGCCCTGTCGATGTCGGCGGGTGTCGTCTTCACCAAGCGCTGGGGCCGCCCCGAGGGTGTCGGAGCCCTCGCGCTCACCGGCTGGCAGCTCACCGCCGGCGGCCTGGTCATCCTGCCGATCGCCTTCCTGATCGAGGGCGCCCCGCCGGCCCTGACCGGCACCAATCTGGCCGGCTACGCCTACCTCGCCCTCGGCAACACCGCGATCTCGTACTTCCTCTGGTTCCGCGGCATCGAGCGGCTCAGCGCCTCCTCCGTCACCCTCCTCGGCCCGCTCTCGCCGATCACCGCCGCGATCATCGGCTGGGCCGCGCTCGGTCAGGCGCTCGGCCCGGTGCAGCTGCTCGGCATGGCGATCGCCTTCGGTGCCTCCCTGGCGGGCCAGCTGGGCACCCGCACTCCGAAGGCGCCGGAATCGTTCAGCGCAGCTGAAAGGAACGGTCAGGAAGTTTCGATGGACCTGGAGGTTTCGGGGGTGCGACGGTAGGCGGCATGAGCCTGATCACCGCCGCACGTCACCCGACCGCAACCGCCACCCGGAAGCCGGCGCCCGTCCGAGGCGCCGGCTTCGGCGTGCTCCTCGCCCTGCTCGCCACCGTCGTCTGGTCCGGCAGCTTCGTCGCCGCCCGCGCCCTGCACGACACCGTCCCGCCCGTCCAGGCCGCCTTCTGGCGCTGGATCGTGGCGATCCTCGTCGTCACCCCCCTCGCCGCCCGCGCCACCTGGCGACAGCGGCACCTGGTCCGCCGCCACCTCGGCTTCGTCGCCCTCGCCTCGCTGCTCGGCATCACCGTCTACAACACCCTCGTCAACCAGGCCGGACTCACCACCTCCGCCGGCAACATGGGCATGATCATGGCCGCCTCGCCGGTGGTCATGGCGTTGTACGAGCGGTTCGGCGGCGCCCGGCTCGGAGCCCGCCGCGTGACGGGCATGGTGATCGCCTGCGCCGGAGTGCTGCTCCTGGTCGGCAAGGGCGCGCTTCCGGTACGGCTCGGCGCCGGAGACCTGTGGATGTTCGCCGCGGCCCTCAGCTTCGCCTCGTACAGCGCCCTGCTCAAGCGCCGTCCGGACGGACTCGGCGGGGTCGTCTTCCTCTACGCGACCTTCCTCCTCGGCGCCCTGATGCTGCTTCCGGTGTACGCGGTCAGCCTCGCGACCCAGGGCGGCTTCGCGCCCACGACCGGCACCGTCGGCCCGCTCGTCTACGTCGGCGTGTTCTCCTCCGCCGTCGCCTTCTTCGCCTGGAACAAGGCCATCGGCCTCATCGGCGCCGCCCGCGCCGGGATCGTCTACTACCTCCAGCCCGTCTGCGTCGCCCTCCTCTCGTACGCCCTCCTCGGCGAGCAGCTCGGCCTCCTCGGCGGCGCGAGCATGGCCTTCATCCTCGGCGGAGTGGCACTGAGCTCCGCCCGATAGGTTGCGCCCCATGACCGAGTGGGACATCAAGAAGCTCCAGATCCTCCGCACCCTCCGTGACCGCGGCACCGTCACCGCGACCGCGGAGGCGCTGCTCATGACCCCCTCGGCCGTGTCGCAGCAGCTCACCAATCTCGCCAAACAGCTCGGCGTACGGCTCCTGGAGGCCCAGGGCCGCCGGGTCCGGCTCACCGACGCCGCCCATCTGGTGCTGCGGCACGCGGAGGTGGTCTTCGCCCAGCTGGAGCGCGCCGACGCCGAACTCGACGGCTATCTGCGGGGCGAGGCCGGACAGGTGCGGGTGGCGGCGTTCTCGACGTCCGTGCCCGCCCTCCTCGTGCCCGCCGTACGGCAGTTGCGGAGCGCGCACCCCGGGCTCGACGTCCGGATCCGGGAGGCCGAGGCGGCGGAGGCGTACGAACTGCTCTCGGCCGGCGAGGTCGATCTGGCACTCTCGCTCGCCGCCCACGCCCCCTCCGTGCGCGACCCCAAGTTCAGCCGGGTCCCGCTGCTCGCCGACCCCCTCGACGTGGCCCTGCCCGCCGGGCACCCGCAGGCCGACGCGCCGGGACTGCGGCTCGCCGACCTCGCCGCCGAGCCGTGGATCTTCGGCGGCTCCGGCCCCTGGTCGGAGATCACCACCGCCGCCTGCGAGGCCGCCGGCTTCGTGCCCGAGCAGGCTCACAGCGCCTCCGGCTGGACCGCGATCCTCGCCATGGTCGAGGCCGGGATGGGCGTCGCCCTGGTGCCCCGGATGGCCTCCGCGGAGCGCCGCGGCGGCGCCGGGGTCGTCATGCGCGTCCTCGCCGCCGACCAGCCGCGCCGCCATGTCGTCGCGGCGGTGCGGCGCGGGGCTGAGGAGGGCCCGGCGGTGGCCCGGGTGCTCGCCGCACTCCGGCAGGCGGCGGCCCAGCGCGAAACCGTTCAGCAGAACTGAACAGGCCTGTCGAAAACATTCGATGGACCGACCAGGTCCTGCGGGCGCACAGTCGGGACATGACCTTCGAGCCGAGCCAGGACCCGCACGCCAACGACGCCGCCCCCTACTCCGGCGGCGACCCGTACGCCGACTACCGGACCGGTGACTTCCCCTTCACCGAGCTCGTCGACCTCGCGGACCGGCGCCTCGGCGCCGGGGTCGTCGCCGCGAACGACGAGTTCTTCGCCGAGCGGGAGAACCTCCTCGTCCGTGAGCGGGCCGTCTTCGACCCGGAGCACTTCGGCCACAAGGGCAAGATCATGGACGGCTGGGAGACCCGCCGCCGTCGTGGCGCCGACGCCGAGAACGTCTTCCCCGCCCCCGAGGACCATGACTGGGCGATCGTCCGGCTCGGCGCCCCCGGCGTCATCCGCGGCATCATCGTCGACACCGCCCACTTCCGCGGCAACTACCCGCAGCGCGTGAGCATCCAGGCCACCTCGGTGGAGGGCTCGCCCAGCCCCGAGGAACTGCTCGACGCCAAGTGGGAGGAGCTCGTCCCGCCGACCCCCGTCCGGGGCCACGCCGCCAACGGCTTCACCATCACCGCCGAGCGCCGCTGGACCCACCTCCGGGTCTGCCAGCACCCCGACGGCGGCATCGCCCGCCTCCGCGTCCACGGCGAGGTCGTGCCCGACCCCGAGTGGCTGGAGCTGCTCGGCACGCTCGACCTGATCTCCGTACTCAACGGCGGTTCGTACGAGGACGCCTCGGACAAGTTCTACTCCTCGCCGACCCAGATCATCCTGCCCGGCACCTCCCGCAAGATGGACGACGGCTGGGAGAACCGCCGCCGCCGGGTGCGCGGCACCAACGACTGGGTGCGCTTCCGGCTCGCCGCGCAGGGCGCCGTCCGCGCCGTCGAGATCGACACCGCCTACCTCAAGGGCAACTCGGCCGGCTGGATCGCCCTCCAGGGCCGCAACGGCGATCCCTCGGGAAGCGCAGAGTGGTTCGAGATCATCCCCCGGACCAAGCTCCAGCCCGACACCCTCCACCGCTTCAAGCTGCCCGCCCAGGCCGTCGTCACCCACGTCCGCCTCGACGCCTTCCCCGACGGCGGCGTCGCCCGGATGCGGCTGCACGGGGCGCTGACGGAGCAGGGCGCGGCCGATCTGCGCGCCCGGTTCACCGCGCTCGGCGGCTGAGCGCGGCCGAGAGCCACAGGACTTCCGCCCGGCGGCGCGGCCGCGCGCCGACGCCCGCCCGCCGGGCGGACCTCACGGCCGGTTCTCGATGATCGGTACGCGTCATGATGATCAGTAGGGTGATCCGAATGACTCGACTTCGAAGAGCCGCCCTGCGCTGGGGAGTTCGGCTCACCGCCGTCCTGGCGCTGCTCGCCGGCACGGTGACCGTGGCCGCGGCCGACACCGTGGACCCGGCCACCGCGCCGCCGGTGCGCACGATCACGTACAACGTCTGCGGCGCGCACGACTGCCAGAGCGACCTCGACCTGGCCACCTGGACGGCCGAACTCCGCGACCAGACCCTTGCCTGGGACACGGACGCCCTCATGCTCCAGGAGTTGTGCTTCGGCCAGTGGGCCGCCCTGCGCGACGCCCTCCCCGGCTACAGCGGCGTGTGGACCTCCACCACGACCGACTCCGACTGCGCCAAGTGGTCGCCCACCGACACCCGGTTCGGCCTCGGCGTCTTCGTCAAGGCCCCCGCCGTGGAGCGGTACGCGGCGAACCTGACCGTCCCGGCGAACACGGAGGCCCGCGCGGTGCTCTGCGCGCGCGGTCCGGTCGACGGCCGTACGACCCTGGCCTGCACCACCCACCTCGCCCAGTACATCAAGCCGGACAACGGCTCCGCGCAGGCGATCGCGAAGATCGACACCTGGGCCGCGGGAGTCCCGGTGATCCTGGGCACCGACCTCAACGCGGGCACGGAACCGGTCTACGACCCCGCTTTGGACCCGATACGGCGCGGCGGTCCCGGCACCGGACCGTTCGCCGAGGCCGACGAGAACGACCGGGAGTTCTTCACCGAAGAGTGCGTCACGAGCGGCGCCACCTCCTGCCGTTCCGGCGAGGCCACGGTGGCCAGCGGCAGGAAGTTCGACCACGTCTTCCTCACCGCGGGCGACTTCCACACCGTACGGGCCGACGCGCTCGAACCCGAGTCGCCCGGCACCAAGCCGCTCTCCGACCACAAGCTGCTGCGCGCCGCCGCCCACCCCGAGACCCGGGCGGGCTCCGGCACCGGCGGCGACCTCACCGGCGACGGCCGCCCGGACTTCCTCGCCGCCAAGGACGACGGCAGCCTGCGCCTCTACTCCGGCACCGGCGGCGGCGGTGTCGGCGTCCAGCGCCAGATCGGCACCGGCGGCTGGGCCGACGCGGTGATCAGCCACCGCGGCGACTGGACCGGCGACGGCCGCGAGGACGTCGTCGCCCGGATCGGCGACGCCCTCTGGGTCTACCCCAACACCGGGAGCGGCGAGCTCGGCACCCGGATCGCCATGGGCGGCCGGCCCACCGGCTGGACGAACCTCACCCCGATCAGCGCCGGCGACGTCGACCGCGACGGACTGCCGGACGTCGTGGTCAGGAGCACCACCGGACTGTGGCTGCACCGTGGCGGGGTGGCCGTCGACGGCGCGCCGACCTTCGCACCCCGCGCCGCCGTCGCGATCGGCAAGGGGGAGTGGGCGGGGTACGACGTGCTCGTCCCCGGCGATGTCGACCGCGACGGCCGGGCCGACCTCTGGGCGCGCGACCGTGCCACCGGCGCCGTCAAGGAGTACCGCTCCGAAGGCGCCCAGGACCTCGTCGAGGTCCGCACCCTCGACGGCGGACCGCTGACGCCGGTCGACCGGCGTCTCGCCGTGACCTCGGGCGACGTGAACGGTGACGGCACGCCCGACGTGTGGACGACCCGGACCGCGGGCACCGCCGAGAACCTGGAGTTCCTCCCGGGCACGCCCACCGGTCTCGGCAGCCCGACGACCGTCGGCACCGGCGGCTGGCAGTGGATGAAGGCCCTGGGCTGATCCACCGGAACGCCGATACGCCGAAGGGGCCCCGGACCGCGTCGGTCCGGGGCCCCTCCGACAGGTGGTTACTTCGCCGCGGCCGCGGCCGCGGCCGCGGCCGCGTCCGCCGCCTGCGCCCGGAGCGCACGCTCGACGCCCGCGCGGCTCTCGGTCACCAGACGCCGCAGCGCCGGCGCCGGGTTGTGCTCGGCGATCCACGCGTCCGTCGCGTCCAGGGTCTCCTGCGAGACCTGGAGCGACGGGTAGAGACCGACCACGATCTGCTGGACGATCTCGTGGCTGCGGGTCTCCGAGATGCCCTTGATCGACGCGAAGTACTTCGCCGTGAACGGGGCGAGCAGCTCGCGCTGGTCGTACTGGACGAAGCCGCCGATGACGGCCTCCTGCACGGCGTTCGCCAGCTTGTCGTCCTCGACGACCGAGGCCCAGGCCTCCGCCTTCGCAGCCTCCGTCGGACGGGCCGCGCGCGCGGTGGCCGCGTGCCGCTCGCCCGCAGCCGTACGGTCGCGCTCCAGCTCGGCGGCGATCTCCGCCTCGTCGAAGCGGCCGGTGGCCGCGAGGCGCTGCACGAACGCCCAGCGCAGCTCGGTGTCGACGGCCAGACCCTCGATGACCTCGGAGCCGTCGAGCAGCCCCGCGAGCACGTCGAGCTCCGCGTCCGTACGGGCGGTCGCCGCGAAGGCCCGCGCCCACGCCAGCTGGTGGTCGCTGCCGCCGTCGGCGGCGCGCAGCTGCTCCTGGGCGAAGGTGCCCCAGCGCGCGAGCCCGGTGGCCCGCCACTCGGGCGCCGCGTACAGCTCAAGGGCGGCCCTGACCTGGCCCTGGAGCGACTGGACCACGCCGATGTCCGACTCCTTGGCGACACCGGAGAGCACGAGCTCCAGGTAGTCGCGGGTGGCCAGCTCGCCGTCGCGGGTCATGTCCCAGGCCGAGGCCCAGCACAGGGCGCGCGGCAGCGACTCGGCGAAGTCGCCGAGGTGCGCGGTGACGTTCTGCAGGGACACCTCGTCGAGGCGGACCTTGGCGTACGACAGGTCGTCGTCGTTGAGGAGGACGACCGACGGGCGGGACTTGCCCACGAGCTGCGGTACGGCGGTCAGCCCGGCGGCCTCGATGTCGAGTTCGAGGCGCTCGGTGCGGACCAGCTTGCCGGCCGCGTCGAGGTCGTAGAAGCCGATCGCGATCCGGTGCGGGCGCAGGACGGCCTCGCCCTTGGCGCCGGCGGGCAGCGCGGGGGCCTCCTGCTTGACGGCGAAGGCGGTGATGGCGCCGTTCTCGTCGGTCTCGATCTCCGGACGGAGGATGTTGATGCCGGCCGTCTCCAGCCATGCCTTCGACCAGGTCTTCAGGTCACGGCCGGAGGTCTCCTCCAGGGCGCCGAGGAGGTCGGACAGGCGCGTGTTGCCGAAGGCGTGGGCCTGGAAGTAGGCCTGGACGCCCTTGAAGAACTCGTCCTGGCCGACATAGGCCACGAGCTGCTTCAGGACGCTCGCGCCCTTGGCGTACGTGATCCCGTCGAAGTTGACGAGCACGTCCTCCAGGTCGTTGATCTCGGCCATGATCGGGTGCGTCGACGGCAGCTGGTCCTGGCGGTAGGCCCAGGTCTTCTCCGCGTTGGCGAAGGTCGTCCAGGCGTTGGGCCAGCGGGTGCCCGCCACCGAGGCCTGGCAGGCGACGGAGGTGTAGGTGGCGAACGACTCGTTCAGCCAGAGGTCGTTCCACCACTCCATGGTGACGAGGTCGCCGAACCACATGTGGGCGAGCTCGTGCAGGATGGTCTCGGCGCGCCGCTCGTACGCCGCGTCCGTCACCTTCGAGCGGAAGACGTACTGGTCGCGGATGGTGACCGCGCCCGCGTTCTCCATCGCGCCCGCGTTGAACTCCGGCACGAAGAGCTGGTCGTACTTCGCGAACGGGTAGTCGTACGCGAACTTCTCCTGGAACCAGTCGAAGCCCTGACGGGTCACGTCGAAGATGTGGTCCGCGTCGAGGAACTCGGCGAGCGACGGACGGCAGTAGATGCCCAGCGGGACCGACTGTCCGTCCTTCTCGTACGAGGAGTGCACCGAGTAGTACGGGCCGACGATCAGCGCGGTGATGTACGTGGAGATGCGGGGGGTGGGCTCGAAGACCCACACGTCGTCCTTCGGCTCCGGCGTGGGGCTGTTGGAGATGACCTTCCACCCGGCCGGCGCCTTCACGGTGAACTGGAAGGTCGCCTTGAGGTCGGGCTGCTCGAACGAGGCGAAGACGCGACGCGCGTCCGGCACCTCGAACTGCGTGTACAGATAGGCCTGGTCGTCGACCGGGTCGACGAAGCGGTGCAGGCCCTCACCGGTGTTGGTGTACGCGCAGTCGGCGACGACCTTCAGCTCGTTGCGGCCCGCGACCAGGTGGGCCAGCGCGATCCGCGAGTCGCGGAAGACGGCGGCGACATCGAGCGCGTGGCCGTTCAGCACGACCTCGTGGACGGCGGGCGCGACGAGGTCGATGAAGGTCGAGGCACCGGCCTCGGCGGAATCGAAGCGGACGGTGGTGACGGACCGGTAGGTGCCGCCCTCCTGCGCACCGGAGAGGTCGAGTTCGACCTCGTACGCGTCCACGGTCAGCAGCTTCGCCCGCTGCTGCGCCTCTTCACGGGTCAGGTTTGTGCCAGGCACCCGGTCAACTCCTCGGTTTTGTGATGTTTGGCCCATCCTTCCACGGGGTGCGTCGGCAACGCACGAGACATTTCCCAGGGCGAACGCGAGAGATTTCCCAGGGCGAACGCCGGGCGTTTTCCGGGGCGAACGCGAGAGGGCGGCCACCCGTCCCCGGATGGCCGCCCTCGTACCGCTTCGGGTGTCAGGCGCCCTTGAGCTCCGCCGCGACGAGCTCCGCGATCTGCACGGCGTTCAGCGCCGCGCCCTTGCGCAGGTTGTCGTTGGAGAGGAAGAGCGCGAGACCGTTGTCGACGGTCTCGTCCACGCGGATGCGGCCCACGAACGAGGCGTCCTTGCCGGCCGCCTGGAGCGGGGTCGGGATCTCGGAGAGCACGACGCCCTCGGCGTCCTTGAGCAGCTCGTAGGCGCGCTCGACGCTGATCGGGCGCTCGAAGCGGACGTTCACCTGGAGGGAGTGGCCGGAGAAGACCGGGACGCGCACGCAGGTGCCGGAGACCTTGAGGCCGGGGATCTCCAGGATCTTGCGGGACTCGTTGCGGAGCTTCTGCTCCTCGTCGGTCTCGAAGGAGCCGTCGTCGACGATGGAACCGGCCAGCGGGACCACGTTGAACGCGATCGGGCGCTTGTAGACGGCCGGCTCGGGGAACTCGACGGCCTCGCCGTCGAAGGCCAGCTGGTCGGCGGTCTCGGCCACGGCGCACGCCTGGTTGCGCAGCTCGGCGACACCGGCCACGCCCGAGCCGGAGACGGCCTGGTAGGTGGTGGCGATCAGCGCGGTGAGGCCGGCCTCCTGGTGGAGCGGCTTGAGGACCGGCATGGCGGCCATCGTGGTGCAGTTCGGGTTGGCGATGATGCCCTTGGGACGGTCCTTGATCGCGTGCGCGTTGACCTCGGAGACCACCAGCGGGACCTCGGGGTCGCCGCGCCAGGCGGAGGAGTTGTCGATCACGACGGCGCCCTGGGAGGCGACCTTCTCGGCGAGGGCGCGGGAGGTGGCGCCGCCGGCGGAGAACAGGACAATGTCCAGGCCGGTGTAGTCGGCGGTGGAGGCGTCCTCGACCGTGACGCCGTCCACGACGGTGCCGGCGGAGCGGGCGGAGGCGAAGAGCCGCAGCTCGTCGAGGGGGAAGCTCCGCTCGGCCAGGATGCTGCGCATGACTGTGCCGACCTGACCGGTGGCTCCGACGATTCCGACCTTCACGGGGACTCCTCCGTACGTATGTGCAGGTTGCTGCCGGTCCATGATGCGTATGTCCCGGGTCGCCTTGTCCAATCCATTGTCCAAGGGACGGGACGAAAGAGGGTCAGCTCTCCTTGGTGCGGGCGTAGTGCCGGGAGGCCTTGGCGCGGTTGCCGCAGATCGCCATCGAGCACCAGCGGCGGGTGCCGTTCCGCGAGGTGTCGAAGAAGTGCAGGATGCACGCCTCGTGCGCGCAGGCCCGGATGCGGTCGGGGGCGGTGCGCAGCAGGTCGAGGTAGTCGCGGGCGGCGGTCCAGCCGGGACCCCAGGCCCGGTCCGCGAACTCGGGCCGCTCGCCCGGGCCGTCTGCGGTGAGCGTGGCCCGGATGCGGCCGTGGCCGAGGACGGTGTCGACGCGGGCGGCGGCCGTGGGGTCGCCGGGGTGGTCGACGAGCGCGGCGAGGGCGTCCCGGGCGGTGAGGGTGTGGCGCAGGGTGGTGGCGTCGGCGGTGAACCGCCCGTCGAGACCGTTGGCGGCGAGCCAGACGGCGAGCCCCTCGACCCCGGTGAGCAGGTCCTGCCGGGCGCCCTCGTCGTTCCAGCGGGTGTTGAGGAGGTCCAGGGAGACGGGCTCGCCGACGAGCGGCCGTGGGTCGATCGCGGTCATGACGGGAACCCTCCTCGATGAACTAACCCCTCAAGGGTACGTGAGCGGTTGACGTCCGTCGTATCTAACCTCTAAAGTCGAATTAAGAGGTTAGTCCGGAGGGGGCTGGCCGCACCGGGAACGGACCTGTCATGACCGCGATCGGCACACTCGCCACCCACCACGTCGGCCTCAACGTCACCGACCTGGACCGCTCGCTCACCTTCTACGGAGAGGTCCTCGGCTTCGAGACCCTCGGCGAGGGCAAGGAGGGCGACAGCCGCTTCGCGTTCCTCGGCCGGGACGGCCGCCTGGTCCTCACCCTCTGGCAGCAGGCCGACGAGAACTACGCCCCCGGCCGCGCGGGCCTCCACCACCTGGCCTTCGAGGCCGAGTCCCTCGACCACGTCCGCGCCGCCGAGGCCGCGCTGCTCGCCCGCGGCGCCACCTTCGCGTACGAGGGCGTCGTGGCCCACCGCGAAGGCGCGGCCTCGGGCGGCATCTTCTTCCACGACCCCGACGGCACCCGCCTGGAAATCTCGGTCCCCAAGGGCGCGGAGGGCGCGGAGGCCCCCTCGGAATCGGCCCCGACCTGCGGCTTCTTCTAGAACGGGAGGACCCGCCATGGGAACCCGGACCCCGCACCCCGTGCCCGCCTACCACCACGGCTCACGAACCGTGCAGGCCAGAGTCGGCGTCCAGGACCTCGCCGACCACGTGGGCCGCTCCATCACCCCCGGCATCCGCCCCGTCGCCGCCGCCTTCCTGGAGGCCCAGCCGATGCTGATGATCGGCGCGGCGGACCCCGCGGGCCGCGTCTGGGGCAGCCTCCTCACCGGCACGCCCGGCTTCACCCGCGCCACCGGCCCGCACACCGTCTCCGTCGCCGGCGGCATCCCCGCCGCCGACCCGCTCGCCGACGCGATCACCGCCGCCGGCACGCCCGTCGGCACCCTCGCCCTCGACCCCCGCACCCGCCGCCGGATGCGCCTCAACGGCATCGCCCGGCCCAGCGCGCGCGGCTTCACGATCGAGGCCGAACAGGTCTTCTCCAACTGCCCGAAATACCTCCAGAAGAGGGAGTGGTACGGCTCCGAGGACACCCGCCCCGGGACCGGCACCGTCCGGCACGGCGAGGAGCTCACCCCCGACCAGGTGCGCCGCGTCCGGGCGGCGGACACCTTCTTCGTGGCCACCGTCGCCCCCGACGGCGTCGACACCAGTCACCGCGGCGGCAACCCCGGCTTCGTCCGGGTCGACGCGTCCCGGGAGCTCAGCTGGCGCGACTACCCGGGCAACGCGATGTTCCTGACCCTGGGGAACCTGGAGGAGGACGGCCGCGCGGGCCTGCTCTTCCTCGACTGGGAGACCGGGACGACCCTGCAGCTCAGCGGCCTCGCCCACACCGAGTACGGCCCCGAGGGGCGGGTCACCCGCTTCCGCGTCGAGCGGACTGCCGAGATCCCGGCCGCCAGCCCCCTGCGCTGGTCGCCCCCGGAATACTCCCCGGCCAACCCGGCCGCGGCCTGACCACGTCCCGACCCGATCGCTGACCCACCCCGGCGCGGCCCGCGCCGGGACGCCGACACCCGAGGACCGCCCGTGACCACCACCCCGGCCCCCGACGCCACCCTGCCCACCGCCGGAGCCATCCCGGCTCCGACCCCGGCCGCGACCGGAACCAGGCCCGGTCCGCCCCCGCGCCCCCGCCCCCGGATCCTCCTCCTCTCCACCGCCGGGAGCGTCGCCGCGCTTCTCCTCCTGGTCGCCGTCGGGACCGTGCTCGACCAGCCCCTGCTCATCCCGCCGCTCGCCGCGAGCATGGCCCTGGTCGCCGGCGCCCCCGATCTGCCGCTGTCCCAGCCGCGTTCGGTCGTCGGCGGGCAGTTGCTCTCCGCCCTCACCGGCTTCGCCGTCCTGGCCGTGGCCGGCCCCGGCCTCTGGGGCGCCGCCGTCGCGGGCGGCCTCGCCCTGGGCGTGATGATGCTGGCCCGCACCCCGCACTCGCCCGCTGCCGCGACCGCCGTGATCGTCGGCCTCCAGGCCCCGCCCCTCTGGTCGTTTCTCGGCCTTCTCGCCCTCGCCTCCCTCCTCCTCGTCGCCGTCGGTCTCGGGGCCGCCCGCGCCACCGGCCGGACGTACCCCGCGTACTGGTTCTAACCTCGGCTCATGAAGCAGGAGTTGAGGGTGGCGGCCTACGCCGTGTGCGTACGGGACGGCGAGGTGCTGCTCGCCCGCTGGGTGGCACGCGACGGCACCAAGCGGTGGACGCTGCCGGGCGGCGGCATGGACCACGGCGAGGAACCCGTACAGACCGTGGTCCGGGAGGTGGAGGAGGAGACCGGCTACCTCGCCGAGCCCACCGCCCTCCTCGGCATCGACTCCATCCGCCGCTCCTGGCTGCGCCGCCTCGCGGCCCCCGGCGACTTCCAGGGCCTGCGGATCATCTACGAGGTGCAGGTCACCGGGGGTGCGCTGCGCAACGAGACCGATGGTTCCACCGACCTCGCCGCCTGGCATCCGCTGGACGCCGTACCCGATCTGCCCCGGGTCGAACTCGTCGACATCGGCCTCGACCTGTGGCGGGAGCGGCCCCCCGTCGGCCGCTCACGGCTCGCCGATCCGTCGAACGGCTGAAGATCGGCCGGAAACCGCTCAACCGGCGCAACCCCGCTCAACCGTCCCGCAGGCCCCGTGGTCCTCCCCGCCGACCGCAGCACACGCACAGCAGAAGACGCACAGGGGAGCCCGCAATGTCAGCCGTACGCACGACCCGCACCGTCCTCGCCGCCGCCCTGGTCGCGGGGCTCACCGCCACGGCGCTCGCCACCCCCGCCCTGGCGGCCTCCGCGCCGGCGAAGGGCGACCACGCCGCCGCACAGCAGGCGATCCAGGCCGCGGTCGACGCCGGCGTGCCCGGCGTCGTCGCCCAGGCCCGGGACGGCCGGGGGTCCTGGACCGGCACCGCCGGAGTGCGCGGGGGGAACGACCGCTACCGCGTCGGCTCCATCACCAAGACCTTCGTCGCCACCGTCCTCCTCCAGCTCCAGGCCGAGGGTCGCCTCGACCTCGACGACCCGGTCGAGAAGTGGCTGCCCGGAGTCGTCCAGGGCAACGGCCACGACGGCCGGAAGATCACCGTCCGCCAGCTGCTCAACCACACCAGCGGCGTCTACAGCGTCACCTCCGACGCCGGCTTCCAGGAGAAGATCTTCGGCCCCGGCTTCCTGGAGCACCGCTACGACCGCTGGACCCCGAAGCAGCTCGTCGACATCGCGATGACCCATGCACCGGACTTCGCCCCCGGCACCGACTGGAACTACTCCAACACCAACTACGTCCTGGCCGGCATGGTGATCGAGAAGGTCACGGGCCGCCCGTACGGCAAGGCGGTCGAGAACCGCATCATCAAGCCTCTCAAGCTCCGCGCCACCAGCGTCCCCGGCACCGACGTCACGATGCCCAGGCCGAGCTCGCCCGCCTGGTCCACGCTCTCCCCCGACGCCGGACCGAACGCGCCGGTCCACGACGTCAGCCGGCTGAGTCCCACCCTCGCCTACGCGGCCGGTGAGATGATCTCCGACTCCCGCGACCTCCAGACCTTCTACCGCGCCCTGCTCAAGGGCCGGCTCCTCCCGAAGGCCGAGCAGAAGGAGATGACGACCACCGTCGAGATGTCGCCCGAACTCCCCGGACTGGGGTACGGACTCGGGCTGATGAAGCAGAAGCTGAGCTGCGGCAAGGAGCTCTGGGGTCACGGCGGCGGCATCCACGGCTCCTCCTCGGAGGCCGTGACCACCAAGGACGGACGCCACTCGCTCGCCCTGAACTTCAACGCCGACTGGACGGGCGACAGCCAGTCCGTCGTGGAGGCCGAGTTCTGCGGCACGACGCCGAAGAAGTAACCCCCGCGGCGAGCCGTCACCGCGGCAGGACGACGACATACGCGGCGGGCTGCCGGTCGGGCGAGGCCATCAGGGCCGTACGCACCACGGTGGCCTGCTGGTCCATCGCCTCGCGCAGCTTGCGCGGGGTGAGGTGGACGACCGTGATGCCGAGCCGCTCCAGGTGCTCCCGCTTGCGGGTGTACTCGGACCAGAGCGCGTCCTCGTCCTGCCGCGGCGCCCGGGTGTCCAGCTCGACGGCGACCGCCTGGTCCGGCCAGTAGGCGTCCACCCCGCCCAGGTGCGGGCCGCCCGGAAGCCGCAGGTCCACGTTCCACAGCGGGTCCGGCAGGGCGAACTCCCGCACCATCTCGTACAGCCGCTGCTCGGAGAGCGACCGCCCCTCGGCGAGCAGCGCGTCCACCGCGTCGACCACGTGCGGCCGGGTGAGCAGTCGGGCCCGGCTCAACTCGCGTACCACCGCGCCCGGTTCGCAGTGACCGCCGCTCACCGCCTCGGTGAGCAGCCGGCGTACGGTCTCCGCGTCCGAGAGCCCCGCCACCGCGTCGGCGACGGCCCGGGCGACCGGGGCGACGGGCACGCCCGTCAGCTTCACCGGCTCGGGGGAGTCGGGGGCGCGCACCACCCGCACCCAGCCGGTGGAGCGCAGCCGCCGGGTGCGCGGGACGAGCAGGTCGATCCGGTCCAGGGCGGTGAGCGGGGGAGCGGAGGAGAAGCGGTGCAGGGTCAGCGCGGCGAGTCCGGTGATCATCGCGTCGGGGCCCTGCGGGGGTACGGCCCCGGTCCTGCGGGCGTAGAGGAGTGCCGCGTGGAGCCGGTCCTCGCTGGTGGGCGGTCCCGGCTGGAGCAGGAAGACGCCGGGAAGGAGCTGCTGCCAGCCGCCGGGCCGGCAGCGTGCGGCGACCTCGCCGGCGGGAATGCCCTGGGTCCTCAACTGGTCGGCGGACGCGAGGCGTTGTGCCCGCCCGGTGGGGGAGGCGAGGGGGAGGGGGCGGGGGGTGATGGGGGTGTTGTGGTTCATGCCGGGGATCTTCCGCTCCCGAAGGTTCCCCTAACCCCTGTTACACGCTCGTCGACAATTAGGGACAAGCCTGCCCTAAAGTACGCGCGTTCGAATGCCGATGAGGGGCGCGCCCGGATGCTCCGGAAAGCCCGAAGGGGGCCGCGGGCCGAAGCCCGCGACCCCCTTCGGGAACGGTGTCAGGCCGCCAGACGGTCGCAGTCCTGCGCCCGCAGCGCCCGCGCCAGGTCGTCCCGCGACTCCAGGACCAGACGGCGCAGCGCCGGCGCGGCCGACTTGTGCGCCGACAGCCAGGCGTCCGTCGCGGCCAGCGTCGACGCGTCGTCCTGGAGACCCGGGAACAGGCCCCGGACGATGTCCATGCCGATCTGGATCGACCGCTCGGCCCACAGCCGCTCGATCACCGCGAAGTACTTCTCGGCGTACGGCGCGATCAGTTCGCGCTGCGAGGGCTGGACGAAGCCCGCGATGGTCGCCTCGACCAGCGCGTTCGACAGGGTGTCCGACTCGACGACCTGCGCCCAGGCCTGCGCCTTGACGGCGGCCGAGGGCCGCGAGGCCAGGCAGCGGACCTGGTGGCGCTTGCCCGTGGCCGTGTCGTCCCGGGCCAGCTCCTCGCCGATCCGGGTCTCGTCCGCGCGGCCGTGCACGGCGAGCGGCGAGAGCAGCGACCAGCGCGTCTCCTGGTCGACGTCGAGCCCGTCGATCTTCGCCGTTCCGTCGAGCAGCCCCTCAAGGAGCTGGAAGTCGGCGTCGGAGGAGGCCGTCGCGGCGAGGAACCGCGCCCAGGTCAGCTGGTGTTCGCTGCCCGGCTCGGCCACCCGCAGCTCGCGCAGGGCCCCCTCGGCGAGCAGCCGCCCGCCCTCCTCGCGCCACTCGGGGGCCGCGTAGAGGGTGACCGCCGACTTGGCCCAGGCGTGCACCATCTGGAGGACGCCGATGTCGGTCTCGCGGCCCGCGAAGGCGAGGACGACGGCGACGAAGTCCCGGGCGGGCATCAGCCCGTCGCGGGTCAGGTTCCACAGCGCCGACCAGCACAGGGCCCGCGCGAGGGGGTCCGTGATGTCGCCGAGGTGCGCGCGCAGGGTGGCCAGCGAGCCCTCGTCGAAGCGGACCTTGCAGTAGGTGAGGTCGTCGTCGTTGACGAGGACCAGGTCGGGCTTCTCCTCGCCCGCCAGGTCGGCGACGACGGTCCGGGCCCCGGTGATGTCGGCCTCGGCGCGCGCGTACCGGACGAGCTCCCCGCCGGAGAGCCGGTAGAGGCCGACGGCGGCGCGGTGGGGGCGCAGCTCGTCGCCCTCCTGGAGGACGGCGAGCTCGGTGATCCGGCCCTCCGCGTCGTAGGTGACGGCCGGCGTCATGGTGTTCACGCCGGAGGTCTGGAGCCAGGACTTCGCCCAGGACTTCATGTCGCGTCCGGAGGTCTCCTCCAGGATCGCGAGGAGGTCGGCGAGGCGGGTGTTCCCGTAGGCGTGGCGCTTGAAGTAGCGGCGCGCACCTTCGAGGAAGGCGTCCCGGCCCGCGTACGCGACGAGCTGCTTGAGCACCGACGCGCCCTTGGCGTACGTGATGCCGTCGAAGTTGAGCTTGGCGTCCTCCAGGTCACGGATGTCGGCCGTGATCGGGTGGGTGGACGGCAGCTGGTCGGCGCGGTACGCCCAGGCCTTGCGGTTGTTGGCGAAGGTCACCCAGCTGTTGGTGAAGCGGGTCGCCTCGGCCAGCGAGAAGGAGCCCATGAAGTCCGCGAAGGACTCCTTCAGCCACAGGTCGTCCCACCACACCATGGTGACCAGGTCGCCGAACCACATGTGGGCCATCTCGTGCAGGATGACGTTCGCCCGGCGCTCGTACGCCGCCTGCGTCACCTTGCCCCGGTAGATGTACTCCTCGCGGAAGGTCACCATGCCCGGGTTCTCCATCGCGCCGAGGTTGTACTCGGGGACGAAGGCCTGGTCGTACTTCCCGAAGGGGTACGGGTAGTCGAAGTTGTCGTGGAAGAAGTCGAAGCCCTGCTTGGTGATCAGGAAGACGTCGTCCGCGTCGAAGTGCTTGGCGAGCCCCTTGCGGCACATCGCGCCGAGCGGGATCTCCAGCTCGGTCCCGTCGTCCAGCGTCCGCGTGTACGTGTCCGTGACGTAGTGGTACGGCCCCGCCACGACACAGGTGATGTACGTGGAGATCGGCGCCGTCTCCGCGAACCGCCACACGCCCTCGGCGTCCTGCTCGCCCACGCCGTTCGACCAGACCGTCCAGCCCTCGGGCGCCGTCACCGAGAAGCGGTACGGGGCCTTGAGGTCGGGCTGCTCGAAGTCGGCGTACACCCGGCGGGCGTCGGCCGGCTCGTACTGCGTGTAGAGGTAGACCTCGCCGTCCTCCGGGTCGACGAAGCGGTGCATGCCCTCGCCGGTCCGGCTGTAGGCGCACTGCGCGTCCACCACGAGCGTGTTCTCGTCGGCGAGGCCGTCGAGGGCGATCCGGGAGCCGTCGAAGACGACCGCCGGGTCGAGGGAGCGCCCGTTGAGGGTGACCGCGGTCACCGACGGGGCGATCAGGTCCACGAACGTGCTCGTGCCCTCGCCGGTGCGGCGGAAGCGGATCGTCGTCTCCGAGCGGAAGGTGCGCACCGCCTCGGCCGAGTCGCCGACCGCCGAGCGCAGGTCGAGGACGACCTCGTAGCCGTCGACGGACAGCAGCGCCGCCCGCTCGTGGGCCTCGTCGCGGGACAGATTCTCACCGGGCACGGTCACTCCTTCGTGGCACGTTCGAAACAGCACCGATCTTCCCATGTGCGGCTGTCGGCCGGGACACGGGAATGCCGTCGCGCGTTCGTCGGTTCCTTCCTTTCGGCGTACCGCCTTCTACTTCGCGCCATCTTTTCCGCCGTCTTTCCCCACGGCCGCACCGAGGAGTGACATGTCCGAGAGCAGGACCATCGCCGACTTCTACTTCGACCCGCTGTGCCCCTGGGCCTGGATGACCTCCCGCTGGATGCTGGAGGTGGAGCAGGTCCGCCCGGTCGACGTGCGCTGGAAGGTGATGAGCCTGGCCGTGCTCAACGAGAACCGGCTCGACGAGGTCCCGGCCGAGTACCGGGAGATGCTGGAGACCCAGGCCTGGGGCCCCGTCCGGGTCGTCATCGCCGCCCAGCAGCTGCACGGCGACGAGGTCGTCGGCAAGCTCTACACGGCGCTCGGCACCCGCTTCCACAACAACGGCGAGGGTGCGACCCGCGAGGCGATCGAAGGCGCCCTGGCCGATGTCGGTCTGCCGCAGGACCTGGCCGCGTACGCCGACAAGGACACGTACGACGCCGAGCTGCGCGCCTCCCACACGGAGGGCATCGAGAAGGTCGGCCAGGACGTCGGCACCCCGGTCATCGCGGTCCCGGGCCCGGACGGCGACGAGGTCGCCTTCTTCGGTCCCGTGGTCACCCCGACCCCGCGCGGCGAGGCGGCGGCCCGGCTGTGGGACGGCACGCTGCTCGTGGCGTCGACGCCGGGCTTCTACGAGATCAAGCGCACCCGGACCGCGGAGCCCAGCTTCATCTAGTCAGTCGTCGCGGTCTCTGCGGAGGCATGGAAGAACCCCCGTGATTCACGTCATCACGGGGGTTCTTCTTTCATCCGCCCGCAGGTGAAGGTTGAGAAGACGATCACGAGCAGGACGACGGGGGAGCCTCGGCAGGCTCCGGATCAGAAGGAGATCAGCGGTACGGAGGCCTTGGCGGCGTGGTAGCGCTTGCTCACGTCCTGCCAGTCGACGACCTGCCACATGGCCTCGATGAAGTCCACCTTCTGGTTCTTGTACTGCAGGTAGAAGGCGTGCTCCCAGGCGTCGAAGACGAGGACCGGGACCGAGCCCTGGCCGACGTTGCCCTGGTGGTCGTAGACCTGCTCCACGATGAGCCGGCCACTGATCGGCTCGTACGCGAGGACACCCCAGCCAGAGCCCTGGGTGGTCGCGGAGGCCTTGGTCAGCTGGGCCTTGAACTTGGCGAAGGAGCCGAAGGACTCGGTGATCGCGTCCGCGAGGTCACCGACGCCGTCGGCGGCCAGCGGCTCGCCGCCGCCCCCGTCCTTCGGGCTGTTCATGTTGTTCCAGTAGATGGAGTGGAGGATGTGGCCGGAGAGGTGGAAGGCCAGGTTCTTCTCCAGGCCGTTGATCGCGCCCCACTGGTCCTTGTCGCGCGCCTCCTCCAGCTGCTCCAGGGTGTCGTTCGCTCCCTTGACGTACGCGGCGTGGTGCTTGTCGTGGTGCAGCTCGATGATCTGCGGATTGATCACCGGCTCCAGCGCCGCGTAGTCGTACGGCAGCTCCGGAAGTGTGTAGATCGCCATTGCCGAGCCCTTCGCCTGACCTCTTATTGCAAACTATATGCAACTGCAGGCTAGCAGTAGGTGCGGAAGAAGTTGATCAGCCCTTGGTCCTAGGCCGATCGCCCGATCGCGGACACAGCACCGCGCCCCGCCGGGCATCGAGCTCGGCGGGGCGCGGTGTGGTGTCGGGAAGGGGGAGGGAGGCTCAGGCCTCCTCGGCCACCGGCCCCCGCTGCTTCTGGCGGGCGAAGCCGACGGCGGCGAGCAGGAGCGTCAGGCCGCCCGTCCAGTAGAGCTGCACCCGCGTGCCCTCCTCACGGGCCATCAGGACGAAGATCGCCGCCATGCCGGCGAGCGCCACCCAGGTCAGCACCGGGAAGGCCCACATCCGCACGACCAGCTTCTCGGGCGCCTCGCGCTCGGTGCGGCGGCGCAGCACCAGCTGCGAGGCGGCGATGAAGAACCAGACGACCAGGATGATCGCGCCGATCGTGTTGAGCAGCCAGACGAAGATGTCGTCCGGACGCCAGTAGCTGAGCAGCACACAGGCGAAGCCGAAGACGGAGGAGACGAGCACCGCCGGCCGGGGGACCCCGCCGAAGGTGCGGCCGAGCGCCTTCGGGCCCTGGCCGCGCGAGACGAGCGAACCGGCCATGCGGGAGGCGCCGTAGATGTTGGCGTTCATCGCCGACAGCAGGGCGACGAGCACGACCACGTTCATGATCTGGCCGGCCGCCGGGATGTCCAGGTGGTCGAGGGTCGCGACGTACGGGCCCTTCTCGACGACCGCCTTGTCGCCCCACGGGACGAGGGTGACGATGACCGCCATCGAGCCGATGTAGAAGAGCGCGATCCGCCACATCGCCGTACGGACCGCCTTGGCGACGCCCTGCACCGGGTGCTCCGACTCGGCCGCCGCGATGGTGACCGTCTCCAGACCGCCGTACGCGAAGACCGAGGCGAGCAGACCCACGATCAGGCCCTCGGAGCCGTGCGGGAAGAAGCCGCCGTCGCCGGTGAGGTTCGCGGTGCCGGGGGCGTCCGTGCCGGGCAGGACGCCGACGATGGCGAGGACGCCGATGCCGAGGAAGAGGACGATCGCGCCGACCTTGAGCGCGGCGAACCAGAACTCGAACTCGCCGAAGTTCTTCACGGCCGCCAGGTTGGTGACGCAGAAGACCAGCATGAAGAGCGCGACCCAGGCCCACTCGGGGCTGCCGGGGAACCAGCCGGTCATGATCTTCGCGGCGCCGATGCCCTCAAGGCCGACGGCGACACAGAGCAGGAACCAGAACGCCCAGCCGGCGGTGAAGCCGGCCCAGGGGCCGAAGGCCCGCTCGGCGTGCACGGAGAACGAGCCGGAGGCCGGGTTCGCCGCGGACATCTCGCCGAGCATCCGCATCACCAGCATCACGAGGATGCCGGAGATCGCGTAGGCGATCACGATCGAGGGCCCGGCGGCGGCGATGCCGGCGCCGGAGCCGACGAAGAGCCCGGCACCGATGACGCCGCCGAGGGCGATCATCGAGAGATGGCGCTGCTTGAGGCCGTGGGTGAGGCCCTCGGCAGGTGCGGTCGCGCCGTCCTTGCGGTCGGCCGGCGCGGGCGCGGTGGTCCGAGACATGGGCGAGCCCTGTTCACTAGCTGAGACGGGGAGGGAGCCCACAGTCTGTGGGCCACCACCGCTCACTGGGAACGGATGTCCGCTATACGGGCACGACCTTCACACAAGGTGAAGATCTAACCTCGCTTCGTGCGCAGTTCCCGGGCCCAGGCCACCAGCAGCACCGCCCCGGTCGCCGCGCCCGACCACAGCACCTGCGGCCGGGCCGCGTCATCGGTCAGCATCAGGACCAGGACCGCGCCCATCGCGGCGAGCGCCACCCAGGTCAGCCACGGGAAGCCCCACATCCTCAAGCTCAGCGTCTCCGGCGCCTCCCGCTCGATCCGGCGCCGCAGCCGCAGCTGCGAGACCGCGATCAGCGCCCAGACGAAGAGCAGCACCGCGCCGACCGCGTTGAGCATGTAGAGGAAGACGGAATCCGGCCACTTCAGATTGAGCAGTACGGAGACGAAGCCGAAGGCCACCGAGGCGAGCACCGCCCGGCGCGGCACCCCTCCGCCGGAGACCCGGAGCAGCCCCTTCGGCGCCTCTCCGCGCTCGGCGAGCGAGAACACCATCCGCGAGGAGCCGTACAGGTTCGCGTTGAGCGCCGAGAGCAGCGCCACGAACACCACCACGTTCATGATCTGGCCCGCCGCCGGCACCCCGATGGAGTCCAGGACCGCGACGTACGGCGACTCGCCCGGCTTCATCGAGGTCCAGGGCAGCAGCGTCACGATGACCAGCATCGAACCCACGTAGAAGAGGAGGATCCGCCAGACCGCGCTGCGCACCGCCCGCGCCACGTTCCGTGCCGGGTCGTCGGACTCGGCCGCCGCGATCGTGACGACCTCCAGACCGCCGAACGCGAAGACGACCGCGAGGACTCCGGAGATCACTCCCGACCAGCCGTTGGGCAGGAAACCGCCCTGACCCGTCAGGTTCGCGAGCCCCACCGGATCCGTGTCGGGCAGCCAGCCCACGATCGCGAGGACGCCGAGCACCAGGAAGAGGACGATCGCGCCGACCTTCAGCGCCGCGAACCAGAACTCGAACTCTCCGAAGTTCTTCACCGCCGCGAGGTTGGCGAGGGTGAACACGATCATGAAGATCAGCACCCAGCCCCACTGCGGGACGTCCGGCACCCAGCCGTGCGCGATCCGCGCCGCGCCCGTCGCCTCCACGGCGAGGACGACGACGAGCAGGAACCAGTACAGCCAGCCCACCGAGAATCCGGCCCACCGGCCGAGCGCCCGCTCCGCGTGGACCGAGAAGGCCCCCGACGCGGGCATCGCCGCCGACATCTCGCCGAGCATCCGCATCACCAGCATCGCGAGCGCCCCGGCGATCAGATACGAGACCACGATGCCGGGCCCGGCGACGGCGATGCCCGCCCCCGAGCCGACGAACAGTCCGGCGCCGATCACGCCGCCGAGACCCAGCATCGTCAGATGACGCTGCTTCAGACCGTGGGAGAGGGGCTCCGGTTCGGAGGCGAGGGAGTCGTGCATGTGGGGGGCTCGTGCTCTCTGACGGTTTATGGAGACCCCACAGTCTCTCCAGTGAACGACCCCTGGCGCAAAAGGGACCTCCGCGCAGGAGTTCCCAGTGACAAGCGTCACGTGGCGAGAGGTGTGATCGGCGGGGTTTGTTCGATCTCCACGAAGCAGTCGACCGTCGCTTTGTCGGCGGCTGACGGTGATCGAGCGTTCACTCCTGGCATACCGTCAAGGCGTCCCACCCACCCTCACCCCCGCGGAGTACCGATGAGCACCGCCGCCGCCCCCGTCCGTTCCCTCCGTGCCGGCACCGTCCTCGCCGACCTGCTCCCGGCGAGCCGCACCCGCGACATCGCGCTGGTCGTCGGCGGCGCCGCCCTCACCGGCCTCGCCGCGCAGCTCTCCGTCCCGGTCCCCGGCTCCCCGGTCCCGGTCTCCGGCCAGACCTTCGCCGCCCTGCTCGTCGGCACCGCGCTCGGCGCCCGCCGCGGCTTCCTCGCCCTGGCCCTGTACGCGGTGGCCGGCATGGCGGGCGTGCCGTGGTTCGCCCAGGCCTCCTCCGGCTACGCGATGCCGTCCTTCGGTTATGTCCTCGGCATGCTGCTCGCCTCGACCGTCGTCGGCGCCCTCGCCCGCCGCGGCGCGGACCGCTCGGTGCTCCGCACGGCCGGCGTGATGGTCCTGGGCTCCGCGATCATCTACGCGGTCGGCGTGCCCTACCTGGCGCTCGCGACCGGCATGAGCCTCGGCCAGGCCGTTGCGGCCGGCCTCACCCCGTTCCTCATCGGCGACGCCCTCAAGGCGGCCCTCGCCATGGGCGCCCTGCCGGCCGCCTGGAAGCTGGTCGGCGGCCGCAAGGGCTGAGCCGTCCGCGCGGACGAAGAGGGCCCGTCGTTCCCCGAGGAACGGCGGGCCCTCTCGCGTGGGTGCCCCAAGTGCTAGACGCGCTCGGAGAGCTCGGCCGGATCCTTCGCCGAGGCCTTCGTGACTCGTTCCTTGACCAGCGCGATGGCGATCACCAGCGCGGCCACGAGCAGCGAGAGCACGACCTGCTCACGGGCGCTGCCGCCGTCGTAGAGCATGTAGCCGAGGACGAAGACGATCATGCCGATCGTCGCCCAGGTCAGGTACGGGAAGAGCCACATCTTCACGACGAGCTTCTCCGGCGTCTCGCGCAGGATGATGCCGCGCATCCGCAGCTGGGTCACGCAGATGACCAGCCAGACGAAGAGCGCCACCGCGCCGGAGGAGTTCAGCAGGAACGCGAAGACGGTGTCCGGCCACTTGTAGTTGAAGAAGACCGCGACGAAGCCGAAGACGACCGAACCGAGGATCGCCGCCGTCGGCACGCCCCGCTTGTTGACCTTGGCGAAGGCCTTGGGCGCGTCACCGCGCCGGCCGAGCGAGAAGGCCATGCGGGAGGCGGTGTAGAGACCCGAGTTCAGGCAGGAGAGCACGGCGGTGAGGACGATCACGTTCATGATCTGACCGGCGTGCGCGATGCCGATGGAGTCGAGGGCGGCGACGTACGAGCCCTTCTCGACGATCGACTTGTCGTTCCACGGCAGCAGGGTCAGGACGATGAAGATCGAGCCCAGGTAGAAGACGCCGATGCGCCAGATCACGCTGTTGGTGGCCTTGGTGACGGCCTTCTGCGGGTTCTCGGACTCACCGGCGGCCAGGGTGACGATCTCGCTGCCCATGAAGGAGAAGACGACCATCAGCACACCGGTGAGGATCGCTCCCGCACCCATCGGGAAGAAGCCCCCGCTGTCGGTGAGGTGCGCGAATCCGGCGCCCGGGTTGTCCGAGCCGGGCAGCACGCCGAAGACGGCGAGCATGCCGATGACGACGAAGCCGCCGATGGCGACGACCTTGATGCCGGCGAACCAGAACTCGAACTCGCCGTAGGAGGCGACGGAGCCGAGGTTGGTGGCGGTCAGCACCACCATCACGATGAGCGCCCAGCCCCATTGCGGAACGGCCGGGACCCAGCTCTCCAGGATCTTGGCGCCGGCGGTCGCCTCGACGGCGAGGACGACGACCCAGAAGAACCAGTAGAGCCAGCCGATGCTGAAGCCGGCCCAGCGGCCGAGGGCACGGTCGGCGTAGGCGGAGAAGGAGCCGGAGGACGGCCGGGCGGCGGCCATCTCGCCGAGCATCCGCATGACGAAGACGACCATGGCGCCGACGAGCGCGTAGGACAGCAGGATCGCGGGACCGGCGGCGGCGATGCCGGAGCCGGAGCCGACGAAGAGACCGGCACCGATGACGCCACCGATGGCGATCATCGACAGGTGACGGTTCTTGAGACCGGCCTTGAGGCCGTCGGAGGAGTCGGGGGCCCCGGGGGCTCCGGTCTCCTCGCCGTCCTTCGTCAGGGTCGGTTGCGTGTTCATGAACGCTTCCTTGCGTGTGGGGGGCGCTCGGGTCGCGAGCCCGAGCATTGAACACCGTGAACGGCTGTGATCGGAAGACCTCATTCCGGATCGTTGTGTGGACCACTTCGCGAGAGTCGAAGGTCCGTACCAGACCGGGTGAAGGTCCCGACCCCGCTGACCGCTACCCGGCCCGTGACATGCCACACTCGGTTTCATGCGCGTCTACATCGGTTCCGACCACGCCGGCTTTGAACTCAAGAACCACCTCGTCGAGTGGCTCACGGCTCACGGCCACGAGCCCGTCGACTGCGGTCCCCACATCTACGACGCCCTGGACGACTACCCGCCGTTCTGCCTGCGTGCCGCCGAGAAGACGGCCGCGGACGCGGACAGCCTGGGCGTCGTCATCGGCGGTTCGGGCAACGGCGAGCAGATCGCCGCGAACAAGGTGAAGGGGGTGCGCGCCGCCCTCGCCTGGAGCGAGCAGACCGCCGCCCTCGGCCGCGAGCACAACAACGCCAACGTGATCTCCGTCGGCGGCCGGATGCACACCCGGGAAGAGGCGACCAAGTTCGTCGAGATCTTCCTGAACACCCCGTACTCCGGTGACGAGCGTCACACCCGCCGGATCGACATGCTCACCGCGTACGAGACCACCGGCGAGCTCCCCCCGATCCCGGCCCACCACCCGCAGGAGCCGACCGCCTGATGCCCGAGGGGCACACGATCCACCGACTGGCCGCCGACCACCGGGAACGGTTCGGCGGCCGGTCCGCGCGGGTGACCAGCCCGCAGGGCAAGTTCACGGACTCGGCGGCGCTGCTCGACGGCGCGGTGCTCGACACCACCGAGGCCCACGGCAAGCACCTCTTCCTCGGCTTCGCCGGCATGGGCTGGGTCCACATCCACCTGGGCCTCTTCGGCAAGGTGAACTTCGGCGACGCGCCCGCCCCGCCGCCCACCGACACGGTCCGGCTGCGCCTCGCGAACCCCGAGTCGTACGTCGACCTGCGCGGCCCCACCACCTGCGCCCTGATCACGGACGCCGAGAAGCGGGCGATACACGACCGCCTGGGCCCGGACCCGCTCCGCGCGGACGACGACCCCGACAAGGCCTGGCGCCGCGTCTCGAAGTCCCGCACCACCATCGCCGCCCTGCTCATGGATCAGAAGGTCATCGCGGGCGTCGGCAACGTCTACCGCGCCGAGGTCCTCTTCCGGCACGGCATCGATCCGTACCGCACCGGCAAGGACCTGACGCGCCGGGAATGGGACGCGATCTGGACGGACCTGGTGGAGCTCATGCGCGAGGGCGTCCGCCTCAACCGCATCGACACCGTCCGCCCCGAGCACACCCCCGAGGCGATGGGCCGCCCGCCGCGCGTCGACGACCACGGCGGCGAGGTGTACGTCTACCGCAGGACCCACCAGCCCTGCCTGGTCTGCGGCGACGAGATCCGCACCGCCGACCTCGCCGCCCGCAACCTCTTCTGGTGCCCCGGCTGCCAGGCCCGCTAGGACCTGTCCGGAGGACCGGTGCGGAGAAGCCCTAGAACCCGTGCGGCAGCCACGGGGCCACGGGGGAGCCGAAGCCGACCGACGCCTCGACCAACGCGCCTTCCCGTAGCTCCCGCACCCGCCCGGCCGACGCCAGCGACATCAGGGAGACTCCGCCCAGATACGCCGCGCCCAGCTCCCGTACGGACAGTTCGAGGTCCGCCGGATCCGAGGTCCGGACACAGGTCGCGCCCTTGGCGTCACCCGTCAGCCGCCAACGCCCCTCGTTCCAGGGGCAGAAGGCGTCCTCGACCTCGAACACCACGTCCACCGGCGCCTGGTACGTCCGCGCCTCCAGGGCCGCGCTCACCTCCACCAGACGCACATGCAGCACGTCCCGCAACGTCGGGGCGCAGCGCCGCACATCGCTCACCAGGTGCTGCCAGGCGTCGTCCACCGGACGGCTGTGGATCCGCACCTCCCTGGTCAGGTCCACCGAACAGAGGAACCGCCACAGCGCCGCCTCCGCCACCGCGTCGAGCCCCATCAGCTGATGAACCGCGACCGACCCGTCGGCCCCTGTGGACGACCACTTCGGCTTGATCGCGTAGTGCGCGAACCCCACGACCTCCCCGGCCCGCTCCGCGAGCACGCAGAGCTTCGGCGAGGCGCCCTCCCGGTCACCCGGCGGATCGAGCAGCGGCTCGCGCTCCCAGTGCGGCAGCCGGGCGATCATGCCCGGACGTGACGGCACCAGCTTCGCGTACACCGCCTCGCACACGGCGGACGACTCCGTCAGATCCGCCAGGCGCAGGGTCACCCCGTCCGTGCCCTCCGGCACCGAGAGCCGCACCCGGGTCGTGTCGATCGTCGCCCGCGCCGCGAACGTGGCGACGCCGTAACCGAACCGACCGTAGATCTCCGGCTCCGACGCCGTCAGCACCGCGAGCGGCTCACCCGCCGCCCGCAGGTCGTCAAGCTGGCGCCGCATCATCGAGGTCAGGATCCCGCGCCGGCGGTGTGTCCCCGCCACGCTCACCATCGTCACCCCGCCCGCCGGCACCGACGCCCCGCCCGGCACCGTGAGCCGGAACGAGAACGCACCCGCCGTCCCCACGCACAGATCGCCGTCCCACGCACCCATGAAACGGTCGAACTCGGTCAGATCGCGCCACAGCGTCCGCTCCTCCGGGGCCTCCGCCACACCCCCGAACGCCAGCTCCAGGACCTCGTACCAGCGGTCCCACTCGGTCGGGTCGAGAACCCGCAGTTCAGTAGTCATATGCCATCGATATCAGCGGCGCCCGCCCGGGGCGACCCGATTTCACGCACATTGTCACCGGGGTACCCCTGCGCGATGTCGGACGGGATGGATAGGGTCCAGGCCAATGGGACACCGCGCAGGAGTGAACACGTACGCGGCCCGCATGCGCAGACGCGCCCGCCGGGCCCGCATCGCGCTGCGCAAGTCCGGCGTCGACTACTTCCGCGGGGACGGCTCCGACTGGCTCGCCTTCGCCGGACTCCTGCTGATGATTCCTGCCATCGCCGTCGGAACCCTCCTCGACCCGGTCTGGTGCGCACCCGCCGCACTGGTCCTGCCCATCGTGGCCGGCGGCCTGCTGCTGCGCCCCGCGAGCCTGCTCGGCCTGTACGCGGCCGCCGCGGGCGCCCTCATCGTCGAGTCCGTCGTCCTCGGCCCGTACACCCAGGGCCCCGCACGGGTGACCCCCGGCACCGTCCTGGTCGTCGCCGCCTGCGGCCTCTTCGGGCTGCTCATCGCCCAGTTCCGGGCCCGCGTCGGGGTGCCCTGGCGGCGCGGCGGCACCATGCTCTTCGACCTGCGCGAACGCATCCGCGTCCAGAGCGCCCTGCCCCGGCTCCCGCAGGGCTGGCACCGCGAGATGGCACTGCGCCCGGCCGGCGGCCAGTCCTTCTCCGGCGACTTCGTCGTCGCCGCCCGCACCCACGGCGGCCGCACCCTGGAGGTCGTCCTCACCGACGTCTCCGGCAAGGGCATGGACGCAGCCTCCCGCTCCCTGCTGCTCTCCGGCGCCTTCGGCGGCCTCCTCGGCTCGCTCCCGCCGGACGGCTTCCTGCCCGCCGCCAACGGCTATCTGCTGCGCCAGAACTGGGACGAGGGCTTCGCCACCTCCATCCACCTCGTCCTCGACCTGGAGTCCGGCGACTACGAACTCTTCTCCGCCGGCCACCTCCCCGCCCTCCAACTCCACGCGGGCAACGGACGCTGGGAGGAGAAGGCCGCCGACGGACCCCTGCTCGGCGTCTACGACGGCGCCGAGTTCCACCCGGTCAAGGGCTCGCTGCGCCCCGGCGACGTCCTCATGCTCTTCACCGACGGCCTCGTCGAGGCCGCCGACCGGGACATCGCCGAGGGCATCGACCGCCTCACCGGCGAGGCCGACCGCTGCGTCGCCGAGGGCTTCGACGGCGTCGCCTGGCACCTGATCGAGGCCGTCGCCAAGGACGTCAACGACGACCGGGCCCTGCTGCTCATCTCCCGCCGCGCCTGAACCCGCGCATCGGGCGTCGCCGGGACGATTCGTCACCAGGCAGCGGGGGCAGGGGGGTTGGTGGCACGATGGAGGCAGCGGGGGGTGTTCCGGGACACGGACTCCCTGGTGGGCAAGGCGGGACCGACCGAGGGTGTGATCAGTTGTGGCCATTTCACTGTCTGTGGTGTTGCTGTTGGCAATCATCCTGGTGGTGCTGATCCGTGGGGGGAGCCTCAAGGGCGGCCCGGCCGTGGTCGCGGTGCTCTTCGGCTTCTTCCTCGCCTCGACCGGCATGGCCGACGACATCCAGCGCTTCCTCGACTCGATAACGCAGACGGTCGCCTCCATAAAGTTCTGAGCGGGCGTGCCGCGCGTACGACGAAGGGCCCCTGCCGAGACCGGCGGGGGCCCTTCGCGCGAGACCGGTCGACTCAGAACAGCCGCGTCCCGGTCGGCACCGCACCCGGGACGGCCGTGGCGGCACCCGGAGTGCCGCCCTCGCCCACCGCACGCAGTGCCAGCCGGCCCAGCCGGTCACCGGTGACCAGGTCGATCCGCTCGTCCCCGGTCAGATCCCCGACCGCGACCAGCGACGGCACCTGCCGGGCGCTGAACCCGGAGGCGGCGACCGTCACCGGTGCGACCAGCGCGTGCGGGGCCTCCGTCCCGTAGTCGACACCGAAGAACTCCAGCGTGCCGGTGCGGGTGTCACGCGCCCAGAACGTCCCCAGAAGGGCGTTCGGGTTGGTGTCCGAGGCGGCGAGCTCCTTCGTGTCCCAGCCGCTCGCGGCGAGGACCGTCGGCTCCGTGACATGGATGCCCTGCCAGCTGGAGTACACGTTGAAGTAGAGCAACCGGCCGTCCTTCACGGCGACCAGACCGGGAGAGCCGTAGTCCTGGCGGCTGATCGCGAACCGGGTGACACCGGTCCAGTCGAACCCGGTGATCTCCACCGGCTCCCCGAAACCGCCCTCGCCGTTGCCCGGGTACGCGAACAGCTTCCCGTCCCGCAGCGCCACGAGGTCGTTGCGGACGTCGTTCGCCTGCTCCGGCCCGTACCGGTTGACCAGCCAACCGGCCCGTGCCACTCGCGTGTTCGCCCAGTCCCGGGTGTCGGCCACGGCCGGCGCCGCGAAACCGCCGCCCTCCCGGCCCGCGAGCAGTGTCAGCCGGCCCGCCGCGTCGACGCCGAGCAGATCGGGGCGGCCGTCACTGTCGTAGTCGCCGAACGGCTCGATGAACGGGCGGGTGACCCAGTAGTCGGCGCTCGCGGTGTCCGAGAGGTTGCCCGCCCGGTCGAAGGCCCGCACCCAGACGCTCGCCGGTCCGGTGCGCTCCGGGGTGACGAACGTCGTCGTGGCGGCGCCGTCCGCGCCGACCGGGATGCGGCGGTCGCCCTCGCAGGAGAACGTGCCCGTGTCGGCGAGCGGGTCGAGGCAGAAGTACGCGGCCTCCGTCCCCGCCGGCAGGCTGATGCGCACCGTCCGCACCGTGCCGGAAGAAGATCCGTTCGGGTACGACGCGGCGTCCAGGAACTCGACCGTGGGAGTGGCGGGCCGGGTCTGGTCCGTGCCGAAGCCGCAGGGCGCGGTCCACGCCGAGGCGCCGTCGGCACTCTCGATGCGCGCCTGCCACCAGTACGGCCCCTCGGCCGGGATCTGTGCCTTGGGGACCACCACCGTGGCCACCGATCCCGGCGACGTGGGAATGGCGCCGTCGAGGATCGGAGTCTCCTCGGCGCCCGCCTTCCACACCCGGAAGCGGGCGTCCACGAGGCCCCCGGTGGGGCTCTCGCCCGCTGCCCGCACGGACAGGCTGACGTCCGTGTTCCCCACCCACGGCAGCTCGCCGCCGGTCACGCAGCCGCCCGGCCACGCCGTGGGCTCGGTCGGCGTGTACGGGTACTCGGCGGCGTGCGCGGTTCCCCCGCCGAGCAGCCCGGCCGCACAGGCCAGCGCCAGCGCGGCCACCACGGCGGGTCTTCTCTTCTTCTCCATGTGTTCCCCTCCCCGGATCCGTTGATCAACGGCGGGAACGTAACCGCAGGCAGGGCGGACGCGCGAGGAAATTGCGGCGGAACAGAGGGGTCCGCGCCAGACATGGCCGGGAAACGACCACGGCCCGGTCCGCGAGAAGCGGACCGGGCCGTGGGCCTGTTGGAGCGGGTGACGGGAATCGAACCCGCGTAGCTAGTTTGGAAGACTAGTGCTCTACCATTGAGCTACACCCGCACAGCATCGCGCCGCAGGTCACGAGGACCGCGGCACGAAGAGCATGGTAGCGGTTCCGGGGCCGTTCGTGCACACCCTGAAATCAGGGGGCGCCGGACAGTCCCCGTCCATGTACCCTACGTGTCGCACCGACGGGGTGTGGCGCAGCTTGGTAGCGCGTCCGCTTTGGGAGCGGAAGGCCGTGGGTTCAAATCCCGCCACCCCGACCATGACGATCACGCGGTCACTCGCGCGCTCTTGATCACGTTGTGGGCGTCATCCCGCTAGCGGTTACTATGCAAGCTGCGTGCCCGTGTGTCTTTCTGACCGGGCCGACCCGCCGGAACCGCCACACAGCGGCTCCGGTGGATTCCAGGAATCAGCCACAAGGAGACCGAACCGTGAAGAGCGCCGTGGAGACCCTGAACCCGACCCGGGTTCGGCTCACTGTCGAGGTGCCCTTCGAGGAGCTCAAGGACAGCCTCGACGCGGCGTACAAGAAGATCAACCAGCAGGTCACGGTCAAGGGCTTCCGTAAGGGCAAGATCCCTGCTCGCGTGATCGACCAGCGGTTCGGCCGCGGCGCCGTGCTGGAAGAGGCCGTCAACGACGCGCTCCCGAAGTTCTACACCGCGGCCGTCAACGAGGCCGACGTGAACCCGCTCGGCCAGCCCGAGGTCGACATCACCGAGCTGAAGGACGGCGAGCTGCTGGCCTTCACCGCCGAGGTCGACATCCGCCCGACGCTCGAGATCCCGGACTACTCCGGCATCGAGGTCACCGTCGACGCGGTCGAGGTCACCGACGAGGACATCGAGAAGTCAGTGGAGCAGCTCCGCGAGCGCTTCGCCTCGACCTCCGCGGTCGAGCGTGCCGCCGAGGACGGCGACGTCGTCACCATCGACCTCGAGGCCAAGGTCGACGGCGAGGTCCTGCCCGACGGTGTCGCGAGCGACGTCTCGTACACCATCGGTTCGGGCGAGCTGCTCGACGGCATCGACGAGGCCCTCAAGGGCCTGGAGGCCGGTGGCGAGGCCACCTTCACCTCGCAGCTGAAGGGCGGCTCCGCCGAGGGCAAGGACGCGGAGGTCACCGTCAAGGTCACCACCGTCTCCGCCCGTGAGCTCCCCGAGCTCGACGACGAGTTCGCGCAGATGGCGTCGGAGTTCGACACCCTCGACGAGCTCAAGGCCGACAGCCGCAAGCGCCTCGAGAACATGAAGCAGTTCGACCAGGCCACCCAGGCCCAGGAGCGCGTCCTCGACGAGCTCCTCAAGCTGGTCGAGGTCCCGATGCCCGAGAAGCTTCTCGAGGACGAGATCAACACCCGCAAGCACAACCTGGAGCACCACCAGCTCGGCCAGATGGGCCTCGACCTCGCGAAGTACCTGGAGATCCAGGGCAAGACCGAGGAAGAGTTCCTGGCCGAGACCAAGGAGCAGGCCGAGAAGGGCATCAAGACGCAGTTCATCCTGGATGAGCTCGTCAACAAGGAGAAGCTCGACGTCTCCCGCGAGGAGCTCACCGAGCACCTGTTCCGCCGTGCCGCCTCCTCCGGCATGAGCCCCGACCAGTTCGCCCAGGCCGTGGCCGAGGGTGGCCAGGTTCCGATGCTCGTCGGCGAGGTCGCCCGCGGCAAGGCCCTCGCGGTCGTCGTCGAGGCCGCCAAGGTCCTCGACACCAACGGTGAGGTCGTCGACCTCTCCGACGACGAGGACGAGGTCGAGACCGCCGCCGAGGCCGTCGAGGCCGTCACCGGCGAGGCCGAGGTCTCCGAGGACAAGTAAGGGGCCCTCCGCCCCGCGCGGACCCCGCTCCACGGGCCCGTACGCACTCCAGTGCGTACGGGCCCGTGGACGTACGAGGACCCGGTTACGCGCCCCCAACTACCTTGCGCTCCCAGCGAACAGTTCGGGAACCGGGATGGCGTTGTCCTACCTGCGCGTTAGGGTCCATGAAGAGAGGGCAGTGCCCTCGGAACGAGACGCTGAGACGGCCCTGGCCGTCGGAGACGAGCAGGTGGATACGTGACGAATCTGAAGCCTTACGCCGCGGGTGAGCCGTCCATCGGTGGCGGCCTCGGCGACCATGTCTACAACCGGCTGCTCGGCGAGCGGATCATCTTCCTCGGCCAGCAGGTCGACGACGAGATCGCCAACAAGATCACCGCCCAGATGCTCCTCCTGGCCGCCGAGCCGGAGAAGGACATCTTCCTGTACATCAACAGCCCCGGTGGCTCGGTGACGGCGGGCATGGCGGTCTACGACACCATGCAGTTCATCCCGAACGACGTCGTCACCATCGGTATGGGCATGGCGGCCTCGATGGGTCAGTTCCTGCTCACCGCCGGCACCCCCGGCAAGCGCTTCGCGCTGCCGAACACCGACATCCTGATGCACCAGGGCTCCGCCGGCATCGGCGGCACCGCCTCCGACATCAAGATCCAGGCCGAGTACCTTCTCCGTACGAAGAAGCGCATGGCCGAAATCACCTCGCACCACTCCGGCCAGACCGTCGAGACGATCATCCGCGACGGCGACCGCGACCGCTGGTTCACCGCGGACGAGGCCAAGGACTACGGCCTCATCGACGACATCATCACCCACGCCGCGGGCGTTCCCGGCGGCGGCGGCACGGGCGCCTGAGCCCGGCAGACCGTTGAAGAGCCCCAGCCCCCGCCGAACGCCACCAGGACGGTGAACACCCAGATGCAGAACAACCTCTCCGCGAGCGGCCTCTACACCGGCGCGCCGATGGACAACCGCTACGTCGTGCCGCGCTTCGTCGAGCGCACCTCGCAGGGCATCCGCGAGTACGACCCGTACGCGAAGCTCTTCGAGGAGCGCGTGATCTTCCTCGGCGTGCAGATCGACGACGCCTCGGCCAACGACGTCATGGCGCAGCTGCTGTGCCTGGAGTCGATGGACCCGGACCGCGACATCTCCATCTACATCAACAGCCCCGGTGGCTCCTTCACCGCGCTGACGGCGATCTACGACACCATGCAGTTCGTGAAGCCGGACATCCAGACGGTCTGCATGGGCCAGGCGGCCTCCGCCGCGGCCGTGCTGCTCGCCGCCGGTACGCCCGGCAAGCGGATGGCCCTGCCGAACGCCCGCGTGCTGATCCACCAGCCGTCCGGCGGAACCGGCCGTGAGCAGCTCTCCGACCTGGAGATCGCGGCCCGCGAGATCCTGCGCATGCGCAGCCAGCTCGAGGAGATGCTGGCCAAGCACTCCTCGACGCCGATCGAGAAGATCCGCGACGACATCGAGCGTGACAAGATCCTCACGGCCGAGGACGCCCTGGCGTACGGCCTGGTCGACCAGATCGTGTCGACCCGCAAGAGCACGGCCTCTACGGAGCGCTGACGCCCGACCTTCCCGTGGCACGGTACGCATGGCCGAATCCCGACCATGTGAACCGTGCCAAGGGGGGCCCGAACGGGGGGCCCGGCAAGGTACCGTCGAATATGAGGCACCAGGAGCCGCTGAACCAAGCGCTCCCAGGCGAAGGGGAAGCACCTCGTGGCACGCATCGGTGATGGCGGCGACCTGCTCAAGTGCTCGTTCTGCGGAAAGAGCCAGAAGCAGGTGAAGAAGCTCATCGCAGGACCCGGTGTGTACATCTGCGACGAGTGCATCGACCTCTGCAACGAGATCATCGAGGAAGAACTCGCGGAGACGAGCGAGGTGCGCTGGGAGGAACTCCCCAAGCCCCGCGAGATCTACGAGTTCCTCGAGGGATACGTCGTAGGTCAGGAGCCCGCGAAGAAGGCCCTCTCGGTCGCGGTGTACAACCACTACAAGCGCGTCCAGGCCGGCGAGAACGGCGGCGGGGCGGGGCGTGACGACGCCATCGAGCTGGCGAAGTCCAACATTCTGCTGCTGGGCCCCACGGGCTCCGGCAAGACGCTCCTGGCCCAGACGCTGGCGCGCATGCTCAACGTTCCGTTCGCCATCGCCGACGCGACGGCGCTGACGGAGGCCGGCTATGTCGGCGAGGACGTCGAGAACATCCTGCTGAAGCTGATCCAGGCGGCCGACTACGACGTCAAGAAGGCCGAGACCGGGATCATCTACATCGACGAGATCGACAAGGTCGCCCGTAAGAGCGAAAACCCGTCGATCACCCGCGATGTCTCCGGCGAGGGCGTGCAGCAGGCCCTCCTGAAGATCCTGGAAGGCACCACCGCCTCCGTGCCGCCGCAGGGCGGCCGGAAGCACCCGCACCAGGAGTTCATCCAGATCGACACGACGAACGTGCTCTTCATCGTGGGCGGCGCCTTCGCCGGCCTGGAGAAGATCATCGAGTCGCGGGCGGGCGCCAAGGGCATCGGCTTCGGGGCGACCATCCGCTCCAAGCGCGAGATCGAGGCGAGCGACCAGTTCCAGGAGGTCATGCCGGAGGACCTGGTGAAGTTCGGGATGATCCCCGAGTTCATCGGCCGTCTCCCCGTCCTCACCTCCGTCCACAACCTGGACCGCGAGGCGCTCCTCCAGATCCTGGTCGAGCCGCGGAACGCACTGGTGAAGCAGTACCAGCGCCTCTTCGAACTCGACGGTGTGGAACTGGACTTCGACCGCCCGGCCCTGGAGGCCATCGCCGACCAGGCGATCCTGCGCGGCACCGGCGCGCGTGGCCTGCGGGCCATCATGGAGGAGGTCCTCCAGTCGGTGATGTACGAGGTCCCGTCCCGCAAGGACGTGGCCCGCGTCGTCATCACGGCGGACGTCGTCCGCAACAACGTCAACCCGACGCTGGTCCCGCGGATCGTGAAGAACGACGGCAGGCACGAGAAGTCGGCCTGAGCCGTACGGACATGGAAGGGGCGCCCCGCCGACCGGCGGGGCGCCCCTTCTCCGTGTGCGCGCCGTGGGTCAGAGCTTGACGCGGACTTCCTTGCGGAGCTTGGCGGTCGTGGCGGCGGCCTCCTCGGCGGAGCCGGCCTTGCCGGTGAGCAGGGAGGCCATGTCGATCGGGATGACAAGGCCCACCGTGCTGTGGTCGGCCCACACGCACATCGTCATGGTCATCGCGGGGATGCTCTTGGCGGCGTCGGCCTTGGTCTTGAGCTGCTGGCACTTCAGGATGGCGCCGTCGAGCTCGGACGGCTTGTACTCCTGCGGGCTGCCGACCAGTTCAGGCGCCTCGGAGTCGCTCTTCTCCTTCTCCGCCTCCGTCTTGGTGTAGGTGAAGATGGAGTCGACGACCTTCTCGGGGTCGTCGATCTCGCCGTAGAGGCCGGTGAAGGAGATCCTCTTGCCCCCGAGGGGGTTGGCCGGGTCCTTCACGTCGTAGGCGGCCTCGACCTCCTTGGCGTTCTTGACGCCGTTCTTCTCGGCCTCCTTCAGGGAGTCCTTGTCGGACGAGTTCTCCTGGCCAGGGGCCTTCTTGTATTCGGTGAGCACCGTCTCCGGGGTGATCAGCTTGTGCGGACCGTCGTCCGCGACCGAGGAGCTACCGCCGCCGAACAGGAAGTACGCGCCCACGCCGAGCGCCGCGACCACCGCGACCGCGCCGATGATGAGGCCCGTCTTGGGCTTCTTCGGGGCCGGCGGGTGCGGTACGTAGCCGCCGGGGCCCTGGGGGGCGCCGTACGGGGGCTGCTGGCCGTAGGGGCCGGGCTGCTGGCCCTGCTGCGGGTAGCCGTACGGCTGCTGCTGCGGCGGGACGCCCTGCGGGGCCTGCTGGGGGTACCCGTAACCAGGCTGGGGGGCCTGCGGCTGGCCGTACGGGCCCGGCTGCTGCGGCTGCTGGCCGTACGGGCCCGGCTGCTGGCCGTAGGGCCCGGGCTGCTGCGGCTGCTGGCCGTACGGGCCCGGCTGGTTGTAGCTCATCGACAGGTTCCCCTCACAGGATGTTTATGCCTACCGAACATCCTGGCGGAACCGCCGACGAGGAAGTGCGGCGGGGGCCACACCGTTACCGAACCAAAGCGTTTCAGGACAGAGCGAGGACACCCCTAAACTGGCCCCGTGACCGAGAACACTCAGCAGCAGACAGCGCCCACCACCGAACTGCCGACGACCTACGCGCCGGCCGAGGTAGAGGGGCCGCTGTACGAGCGCTGGGTAGAGCGCGGCTACTTCGAGGCGGACGCGAAGAGCGAGAAGCCCGCGTACACCATCGTCATCCCGCCGCCGAACGTCACCGGCTCGCTCCACCTGGGCCACGCCTTCGAGCACACGCTGATCGACGCCCTCACCCGCCGCAAGCGCATGCAGGGCTTCGAGACGCTGTGGCAGCCCGGCATGGACCACGCCGGCATCGCCACCCAGAACGTCGTCGAGCGCGAGCTCGCCAAGGAGGGCAAGTCCCGCCACGACCTGGGCCGCGAGGCCTTCGTCGAGCGCGTCTGGGAGTGGAAGGCCGAGTCCGGCGGGCAGATCGCCGGCCAGATGCGGCGCCTCGGTGAGGGCCTCGCGTGGAGCCGGGACCGCTTCACCATGGACGAGGGTCTCTCCCGCGCCGTCCAGACCGTCTTCAAGAAGATGTTCGACGACGGTCTGATCTACCGCGCCGAGCGCATCATCAACTGGTGCCCGCGCTGTCTGACGGCCATCTCCGACATCGAGGTCGACTACCAGGACGACGACGGCGAGCTCGTCTCCATGAAGTACGGCGAGGGTGAGGACACCATCGTCGTCGCCACCACGCGTGCGGAGACGATGCTCGGTGACACCGCCGTCGCCGTCCACCCCGACGACGAGCGCTACGCCCACCTGATCGGCAAGCGGATCAAGCTGCCGCTGACGGACCGGACCATCCCGGTCGTCGCCGACACGCACGTCGACCCGGAGTTCGGCACCGGTGCCGTCAAGGTGACCCCGGCGCACGACCCGAACGACTTCGCCATCGGCCAGCGCCACGACCTGGAGTCCATCGAGGTCCTCGACGAGCGCGGTGTGATCACCGTCCACGGTCCCTTCCAGGGCCTGGACCGCTTCGAGGCGCGCTCCGCGATCGTCGCCGCCCTGCGGGCCGACGGCCGGATCGTCGCCGAGAAGCGCCCGTACGTCCACTCCGTCGGCCACTGCTCGCGCTGCAAGACGACGCTGGAGCCGCGTCTGTCGCTGCAGTGGTGGGTCAAGGTCGAGACCCTCGCCAAGGCCGCGGGTGACGCGGTCCGCGACGGCCGGGTCGACATCCACCCGGCCGACATGTCGCAGCGGTACTTCGACTGGGTCGACAACCTCAACGACTGGTGCATCTCGCGCCAGCTGTGGTGGGGCCACCGCATCCCCGTCTGGCACGGTCCCGACGGCGAGCTGGTCTGCGTCGGTCCGGACGACGAGCCGCCGACGGGTGAGGGCTGGACGCAGGACACCGACGTCCTCGACACGTGGTTCTCGTCCGGCCTGTGGCCGTTCTCCACGCTCGGCTGGCCCGAGAAGACCCCGGACCTGGAGAAGTTCTATCCGAACTCCGTCCTGGTCACCGGCTACGACCTGATGTTCTTCTGGGTCGCCCGGATGATGATGTTCGGTCTGTACGCGATGGACGGCCAGCCGCCGTTCCGCACGATCGCGTTCCACGGCATGGTCCGCGACGAGTTCGGCAAGAAGATGTCGAAGTCGTTCGGGAACACCGTCAACCCGCTGGACTGGATGGACAAGTACGGCTCCGACGCCCTGCGCTTCACTCTGGCCAAGGGCGCCAACCCGGGCGTCGACGTCCCGATCGGCGAGGACTGGGTCCAGGCGTCCCGGAACTTCGCCAACAAGATCTGGAACGCGACCCGTTTCGCGATGATGAACGGCGCCACGATCGAGGGCCCGCTGCCGGACGCCTCCGAGATGTCGGCGACCGACCGCTGGATCCTGTCCCGGCTCAACGAGACGGTCGCGCAGGTCGACGCGTACTACGAGGACTTCCAGTTCGCGAAGCTCGCCGACACCCTCTACCACTTCGCGTGGGACGAGGTCTTCGCCTGGTACGTCGAGCTGTCGAAGACCACGTTCTTCGCGGGCGGCGAGGGCGCCAAGGTCTCCGGCCGGGTCCTCGGCGAGGTCCTCGACGTCATGCTGCGTCTGCTGCACCCGATCGTCCCGTTCGTCACCGACACCCTGTGGACCACCCTCACCGGCGGTGAGTCCCTGGTGATCGCCGACTGGCCGAAGGACAGTGGCTTCCGCGACAAGGCCGCCGAGCAGGAGATCGAGCTCGTCCAGCGGGTCGTCACCGAGGTCCGCCGCTTCCGCAAGGAGCAGGGCCTCCAGGACGCCCAGAAGGTGCCGGCCCGCCTCACCGTCGACGGCACCCCGCTCGTCGCCCACGAGGCCGCCATCCGCCAGATCCTGCGCCTCCAGCCGGAGGGCGAGGGCTTCTCCGCCACCGCCTCCCTGCCGGTCGCCGGAGCCACGGTCGCGCTCGACCTGTCGGGCACGATCGACGTGGCCGCGGAACGCAAGCGCCTCGCGAAGGACCTCGCGGCCGCGGAGAAGGAGAAGGCCCAGGCGAACGGGAAGCTCGGCAACGAGGCGTTCCTGGCCAAGGCCCCGGACAACGTGGTCGACAAGATCCGCGGTCGCCTCGCCAAGGCGGACGAGGACATCGCCCGCATCGAGGCCCAGCTGGCGAACCTGCCGCAGGCCTAGACGGCATGACGAGGGGGCCCGGAACCGTGACACGGTTCCGGGCCCCCTCGCGTACCCCTCCCCGTACGCCTCAGGACTCCGTGGCGACCGGGCCCACGCCCGCCGTCCCGGCCGTCCCTCCGGGTCTTCGCCCAGCCCGTCCGGCCGCGGGGATGCTTCGTGCACGGTCCCGAGTCACACCGGAAAAGGGACGAAGTGCCCGATGTCACATCAGACGGGACTTCAGGTCCACGACGTCGGGACGAAAGACCTTGGATGATGGAGGGCATGCTCCGCCTCCCCACCGTCCCCGCGCTGCGCCGTTGCGTGGACCGGTGGGCGGTCTCGCCCCGCGCCCTCGACGTCGTCGCCGCGCTCAGCGCCTTCGGCCTCATGGTGCTGGACGTGCCGGGGCTCGCCCGCGCCGACAACTCCCTGACCGGGGTCACCGCGACCCTGGTCCTCGCGGCCGGGGCCGCCACCCTGGTGCTCCGGCGCCGGCTGCCCTGGGTGCCGTACGTGGTGGCGCTCGGTCTGATGGGCTGGCTGCACGAACTGACCATGATCCAGTTCGCGCTGTACTCGATCGGCCGGTACCGGGGGCGCCGCGCCGCCGTCGTCGCCACCCTGCTGTACGTCGGTGTCGCCTACGCCCTCTTCCAGACGCCCGGCTGGCCGGCCAGACACGGCGACACCCTGAGCGACTTCCTGAGCCTCGTCGTCCCGATCGGTGTCCTCGCGGCGGGCGTCGGCATCGCCGCGTACCGGCAGGACCTCGTCCGCGCCCTGGAGGTCCAGCGGCGCGAGGCCGTCGCCCGGGAGGCCGTCCAGGAGGAGCGGATCTCCGTCGGCCGGGACGTCCACGACCTGGTCGGCCGCGAGCTGACCGTCCTCGCCGTGCGGGCCGAGGTCCTCGCCGTACGGGCCAGGGGAGAGGCCCACCAGAAGGACTTCGAGGAGCTCGCAGACACCGCCCGGCGCGCCCACCTCATGCTCAACGAGACGATCGTGCGCCGCGCGGACCGGGACGCGGCCACCCCGGGCCTCGAAGGGCTCGCCGCGCTCGCCGGGGAGAGCGAGCGGATGGGCGGCGCCGTCGAGCTGACGGTCGCCGAGGAGGCGAAGGCGCTGTCGCCGCTGCGGCAGGCGGCCGTCCACCGGGTCGTCCAGGAGTGCCTGACGAACGCCGCCAAGCACGCGCCCGGGCTGCCCGTGACGGTCGTGATCACGCTGGAGGGCCCCGACCTGCGCATCGAGGTACGCAACCCGCTGCCGAAGACCCCGCCGGACCCGGCCCCCGTCTCGACCGGCACCGGCCTGCTCTCGATGGAGGAGCGGGTCACCAGCATGGGCGGCACGCTGAGGGCCCGCCGGGAGGACGACGGCTACACGGTGACGGCGCTGCTGCCGACGGGCCTGCCGCGCTGAGCGGTGCACGCGTGTCCGCCGCCGCAGTGTCGGCAGGCCGTCTCCGCCCCTCCGCCGATCGGTCAACGAACCGTCTCCGCCCCTCCGTCGGCGGTCAACGCACCGTCTCCGCCTTCCCCATCACCCTCTGCAGCCCGTCGAAGTCCTCCACGCATCGCCCCGACCCCAGCGCCACACAGTCCAGCGGCCGGTCCGCGACGAAGACCGGGATGCCGGTCGCCGAGGCCATCCGCAGGTCGAGGCCCGGCAGCAGCGCCCCGCCGCCGGTCAGCACGATGCCGTGCTCCATGACGTCGCCGGACAGCTCCGGCGGGCACTCCTCCAGCGTCACCCGTACCGCCGAGATGATCGCCTCCACCGGCTCGTCGAGCGCCGTCCGTACCTCCGGCACCGTCAGTTCCACCGTCCGGGGCAGCCCGCTGACCTTCTCCCGGCCGCGCACGGTGAAGGTCCGCGCCTCCCGCTCCTCCTCGCCCGGCACCGGCCAGGCCGTGCCGATCGCGACCTTCACGTCCTCGGCGGTCCGCTCGCCGATGAGCAGCGAGTGCTCCTTGCGGACGTAGTCGGTGACGGCCGCGTCGAGGCGGTCGCCGCCGACCCGCAGCGACTGGGCCGTGACGATCCCGCCGAGCGAGATCACGGCCACCTCGGTCGTGCCGCCGCCGATGTCGACCACCATCGAGCCGCGCGGATCGGAGACCGGCAGCCCGGCGCCGATCGCCGCCGCCATCGGCTCCTCGATCAGATGGACCGCCCGCGCGCCCGCCGAGAGGGAGGCGTGCACGATCGCCCGCCGCTCGACCTGGGTGACCCCGCTCGGCACGCAGACCACCATCCGGGTGCGGGGCCGGCGGCGGCCCGGGACGGCCTTGCGCACGAAGTGCCGGATCATCTCCTCGGCCGCCTCGTAGTCGCTGATCACGCCGTCCCGCAGCGGGCGGATCGCGGTGATCGAACCCGGCGTGCGTCCGATGGTCTCCTTCGCCTCCGTGCCGACCGCGAGAGCGTGCCGCGAGCCCTCCTGCACCGCCACCACGGACGGTTCGTTGAGCACGATGCCCTGGCCGCGTGCGTAGAGGAGCGTGTTGGCCGTGCCGAGGTCGATCCCTATGTCCATGATCGCCAAGTTTGCCGGGCCGGTACGGCGGACGGTGGACCGAAAGTCCCGAAAGGGCCGGGTCCATGGTCCTGTCGGTCGTGGTGTCGTAACCCGTCCGTAGACTGGGCCCGTGAGTGAGCCGAGCGACCAGAGCGACGACCAGTTCGACGACATCGTCGACACCGAGACCCAGCGCGACCCCGACCTGGCGGTGATCGAGGCCGGCAGCCGCACCCTGCGCACGCAGGGCGGCGTGCCCCAGGGTGACCCCGTGCCCGGCCGCCCGGAGGACCCGGAGGTCGACAAGGCGCTGCGCGAGGTCGAGACCGAGCTGTCCACCCGCTGGGGCGAGACCAAGCTGGAGCCCTCGGTCACCCGGATCGCGGCCCTGATGGACGTCCTCGGCGACCCGCAGCGCGCGTACCCCTCGATCCACATCACCGGAACCAACGGCAAGACGTCGACGGCCCGCATGATCGAGGCCCTGCTCGGCGCCTTCGAGCTGCGCACCGGGCGGTACACGTCGCCGCACGTGCAGACCATCACCGAGCGGATCAGCCTGGACGGCGCGCCGATCTCCGCCGAGCGCTTCGTCGAGACGTACGAGGACGTCAAGCCGTACGTGGAGCTGGTCGACGCCCGCGAGGAATACCGGCTCTCCTTCTTCGAGGTCCTCACCGGAATGGCGTACGCGGCCTTCGCCGACGCCCCGGTCGACGCGGCCGTCGTCGAGGTCGGCATGGGCGGCACCTGGGACGCGACGAACGTCATCGACGCCTCCGTCGCCGTCGTCACCCCGATCGACCTGGACCACACCGACCGGCTCGGCGGCACGACCGCCGAGATCGCCACCGAGAAGTCCGGGATCATCAAGCAGGGCGCGACCGTGATCCTGGCCCAGCAGCCGGTGGACGCGGCGCAGGTCCTGCTGAAGAAGGCCGTCGAGGCGGACGCCACCGTCGCCCGCGAGGGCATGGAGTTCGGCATCGTCTCCCGCGAGGTCGCGGTCGGCGGCCAGCTGCTCACCCTGCGCGGCCTGGGCGGCGAGTACGACAACATCTTCCTGCCGCTGCACGGCGCCTACCAGGCGCACAACGCGGTGGTGGCGCTGGCGGCGGTCGAGGCCTTCTTCGGGATCGGCGCGGAGCACGCGCGGACCCTCGACCTCGACACGGTCCGGCAGGCCTTCGCACAGGTGGCCTCGCCCGGCCGGCTGGAGATCGTCCGCTCCTCCCCGACGGTCATCCTGGACGCCGCGCACAACCCGCACGGCGCACGGGCGACGGCGGAGGGCGTCAGTGAGGCCTTCGGCTTCTCACGGCTCATCGGCGTGGTCTCCACGAGCGGCGACAAGGACGCCAGGGGTCTCCTGGAGGCCTTCGAGCCGATCTTCGCGGAGGTCGTCGTCACGGCGAACTCCAACCCCCGGGCCACCGACGTGGACGCGCTCGCCGCGATCGCGGTCGAGGTCTTCGGCGACGACCGGGTCGTCGTCGAGCCGCGGCTGCCCGACGCCATCGAGGCGGCCATCACCCTCGCCGAGGAAGAGGCCGAGTACGGCGGCGCGGGTGTCCTCGTGACCGGTTCGATCTTCACGGTCGGCGACGCCCGGCTGCTGCTGCGAAGGGGCTGAACCCGATGCGTACGCTCTGTTCCTCGACGCTCATCGGCGAGTTCTTCGTGATCGGCTTCGCCGGTCTCGTCGCCATGAAGGACGACAGCCTCGCGATGTCCACCGTCTGGTGGGTCTGCGGCGTCGCGATGGTCATCTCGGTGCTGCTCTGTGGGATGGTCACCCGCCCCGGCGGCGTGCAGCTCGGCTGGGCCCTGCAGATCGGCCTGATCCTCAGCGGCTTCGTCGTGCCGACGATGTTCTTCCTCGGGGCGGTTTTCGCCGGTCTGTGGTGGGCCTCCGTTCACTATGGGCGACGGATCGACGACATCAAGGCACGGTGGGCCGAGGCCCAGGCCGCAGGGGCCTCGGCAGGGCCTGACGCTGCGTAATCGAGGGGCGTGCGGGACCTGTAGCCTCGGAGGTCCCGCACACCGCTTTTCCGAAGGAGTTCCCCCGTGAGCCAGCGCACGCTCGTCCTGCTCAAGCCCGACGCCGTCCGCCGTGGCCTGGTCGGCGAGATCATCGGCCGTATCGAGCGCAAGGCCGGCTGGACCCTGGCGGCCCTGGAACTGCGCGAGCTGGACCAGGAGACCCTGGAGCAGCACTACGGCGAGCACAAGGGCAAGCCCTTCTACGAGCCGCTGATGGGCTTCATGTCCTCCGGCCCGGTCGTCGCGCTCGTCGTCGAGGGTGAGCGGGTCATCGAGGGCGTCCGCCAGCTGGCCGGTCCGACCGACCCGATCGCCGCCGCGCCCGGCTCGATCCGCGGCGACTTCGGCACCATCGTCCGGGAGAACCTGATCCACGCCTCCGACTCGGAGGAGTCGGCCCTGCGCGAGCTGAAGATCTTCTTCCCCGGTCTCGTCTGAGCCGACCCGACGTCGCTGACTCGGCGTCAGCCGAACGCAGCAGCCTGTGGGGCGACCGAAGGAATTCGGTCGCCCCCAGGCATATGAACGCCGATCCCGGGAACGGATCGCCGCGTCCTACCGTCACCTGTACAGAGGTGGACCACCGCGCGGTATCCGGGCGGGCGGCACTACGATGGAAAACTCCACGCCGCACCACCTTCAGCCACCCACTTCAGCCACCGTTTCGCCTGCCTGAGAAGCCGTCAACGCTCGCTGGGGAAGGCCCGAAGCATCCTCATGGGAAACAAGGGGAACTCAATGTCGTTCATCGGCCGTGACATGGCTATCGACCTCGGGACTGCCAACACGCTGGTGTACGTCAGGGGGCGTGGCATCGTCCTCAACGAGCCGTCCGTCGTCGCGATCAACACCAACACCGGCGGCATCCTCGCGGTGGGCGCCGAGGCGAAGAAGATGATCGGCCGGACCCCCGGCAACATCGTCGCCGTCCGGCCCCTGAAGGACGGCGTGATCGCCGACTTCGAGATCACCGAGCGGATGCTCCGCTACTTCATCCTCAAGATCCACAAGCGTCGCTACCTGGCCCGCCCCCGGGTCGTCGTCTGCGTGCCCTCCGGCATCACCGGAGTGGAGCGCCGCGCCGTCATCGAGGCCTCGACGCAGGCCGGCGCCCGCCAGGTGCACATCATCGAGGAGCCCATGGCGGCGGCCATCGGCTCGGGCCTCCCGGTCCACGAGGCCACCGGCAACATGGTCGTGGACATCGGCGGCGGCACCACCGAGGTCGCCGTCATCTCCCTCGGAGGAATCGTCACGGCACAGTCGATCCGGGTGGCCGGCGACGAGCTGGACAGCGCGATCATCCAGCACATCAAGAAGGAGTACTCGCTCCTCCTCGGTGAGCGGACCGCCGAGCAGATCAAGATCACCATCGGCTCCGCGTACGACCTCGACAAGGACGAGCACACCGAGATCCGCGGCCGCGACCTCGTCTCCGGTCTGCCCAAGACCGTGGTCATCTCGGCCGCCGAGGTCCGCAAGGCCATCGAGGAGCCGGTCAACGCGATCGTCGACGCGGTGAAGACCACCCTCGACAAGTGCCCGCCGGAGCTCTCGGGTGACGTCATGGACCGCGGCATCGTTCTCACGGGTGGTGGCGCCCTGCTGCGCGGCCTGGACGAGCGTCTCCGCCGCGAGACCGGCATGCCGATCCACATCGCCGAGGACCCGCTGGACTCGGTGGTGCTCGGCTCCGGCAAGTGCGTGGAGGAGTTCGAGGCCCTCCAGCAGGTGCTGGACGCCCAGCCGCGCCGCTAGCACCACCCGAACGGCCCACCGCACAGCCGCTTCACCCGCACAGCCGAACAACCGAACCACGAGGAAAGGCACGGCCGCCGCACGTGAGGGACACACGAGAGAGCCGGCTGCTCCTGGTGCTGCTGATCGCCATCGCGTTCGCACTGATCACGGTGGACATCCGAGGCGGCCAGGAGTCACCCGTCGACGGTGCCCGACAGGCCGCAGCGGCGGTCTTCGGGCCGGTCGAGAACGGTGTGGCGGCCGCCGTCGATCCCATCGGCAACGCCATAGGCGCGGTCCGGGACTCCGGCGAGCGGCACACCCGGATCGCCGCCCTGGAGAAGGAGAACGCCGAGCTCAAGGCGGAGCTCGGCAGCGACGACCGCAACCGCAACCGGCTGCGCGAGCTCGACTCCATGCTGAAGACCGCCGGCGCCGGGCAGTACGGCATCAAGGGCGCGCAGGTCATCGCCATAGGAGCGGCCCAGGGCTTCTCCTGGACCGTCACGATCGACGTCGGCGCCCGCGACGGCATCCAGCGGGACATGACCGTGCTCAACGGCTCCGGGCTCGTCGGCCGCGTCACCACCGTCGGCCCGTCGACCTCCACGGTCCTCCTCGCCAACGACCCCGACTTCACCGTCGGTACGCGCATGGAGAAGTCCGACGAACTCGGCTTCGCCACCGGCCAGGGCGACCGCCCGCTGCTCGTGCAGCTCCTCAACGGCAAGGCCAAGGTGAAGCCCGGCGACCGGCTCGTCACCTTCGGCTCGCGCGCCGACAAGCCCTTCGTGCCCGGCGTCCCGGTCGGCGAGGTCGTCCGCGTCGACCCCGCGGGCGGCGGCCTGACCCGCAACATCTACGTCCGCCCGTACGTCGGCTTCACCAAGCTCGACATCGTCGGCGTGGTCGTCCAGGCCCCCCGCTCCGACCCGCGCGACACGGTCCTGCCGCAGAAGCCCAAGCCCGCGCCGACCGTCACCGTCACGGTCACGCCGCCGCCACCGGACGGACAGCAGGCCGCCGACGGACAGCAGCCGAACGCCGACCGGCAGAACCAGCAGGGCCAGGACCAGGGGGACGCGACACCGTGAAGTTCAACCGGATCCTCCTCTCCGCCACCCTGATCGTGGTGGCCCTGGTCGTGCAGGTCTCCGTCCTCGCCCGCCTCCAGCTCCCCGGCGCCGTGCCCGACCTGGTGCTGCTCACCGTCGTCGGCCTCGCCCTGGTCTACGGACCCGTCAGCGGCTCCCTCATCGGCTTCACCGCCGGCCTCCTCGCCGACCTGGCCCCGCCCGCCGACCACGCCGCCGGCCGCTACGCGCTCGTGCTCTGCGTCATCGGCTACCTGGTCGGCCTGGCCCGCCCGGAGAACGGCCGGCTGACCTCGGCGACCGGCCCCATGGCCGTCGTCGTCGCGGCCGCCGTCGGCTCCACCCTGCTGTACGCGGGGGTGGGCGCCCTCGTCGGCGACACCGCCGCCCGCCATGTCGGCCTGGGATCCCTGCTCTTCACCGCGGCCGTGTACGACCTGCTCCTCGCGCCCTTCACGGTGCCGCTCATCATGGCGCTGGCCAGACGCGCGGAGAACGACCCGCTCGCCGACGCCGGCGGGGGCAACGGCGCCGACGTCGCCTCCGGCTGGCTGTCCTCCGGCACCGGCCTGAGGATCGGGAACCAGCGCGGCGGCCTGCGCGTGAAGGCCGCCCGGGGCCGCGCCTCACGGGCCGGACGCATCAAGGGAGTCAAGCGACTGTGACCGAGGGGGCACCGGCGGTATGAGCAACATCCCCGAGACAGGGCGGACCCCCCGGGTCCAGATCCGGCTCGTCGTCATCCAGATCCTCGTCTTCTCGCTGCTGCTGACCCTGGGGGGCCGGCTCTGGTACCTCCAGATCCGCAACGGCAAGGAGTACACGGACGAGGCGAAGAACAACCACGTCCAGCAGGTCGTGCAGCCCGCCGTGCGCGGCTCCGTCCTCGACGCCCGCGGCGTCCCGCTCGCCGACAACGAGACCCGGCTCGTGGTCTCCGCGTCCCGCACCGAGCTGATGAAGATGAAGGACGACGGCAAGGCCGTCCTGACCCGGCTCGCCGACGTCCTCGACATGAAGCCCGACGAGGTCATCAACAAGATCCGGCTCTGCGACTCCAAGACCCCGAAGCCCTGCTGGAACGGTTCGCCGTACCAGCCGATCCCGGTCACCGACGAGGCCACCACCCAGCAGGCCCTCCAGATCCGCGAGCGCGCCGAGGACTTCCCCGGCATCACCGCCGAACCCACCGCCGTACGCCGCTACCCGGCCCCCGGCGAGTCCCGCACCTCGCAGGTCCTCGGCTACCTCTCGCCGGTCACGGACACGGAGATCGAGAAGGCCAAGGACACCGACTCGCCGTTCCTCCGCTCCGACCAGGTCGGCCGCTCCGGCCTGGAGCGCACGTACGACAAGGAGCTGCGCGGCAAGGCGGGTGTCACCCGCTACGAGGTCGACAACCTCGGCCGGGTCATCGGCCAGGCCAAGAACGACCCCGCCGTGCCCGGCGCCAACGTCGTCACCTCCATCGACGCCCGCGTGCAGGCGGTCGCCGAGTGGGAGCTGCACAACGCGATGGTGGAGGCCCGCAAGGTCCACGACAAGAACACCAGCGAGAACTACAAGGCCGACTCCGGCGCCGTCGTCGTCATGGAGACGAAGACCGGCCGGATCGTCGCCATGGCCTCGCAGCCCGACTACGACCCCAACGCCTGGGTCGGCGGCATCTCGGCCAAGGACTACGCGGCCCTCACCGGCAAGGACTCCAACTTCCCGCTCCTCAACCGGGCCATCCAGGGCCAGGCCGCCCCCGGCTCGATCTTCAAGGTCGTCCCGACCACCGCCGCCGTCAACGCCGGATACGACTTCAACGGCCGCTACCCGTGCCCGTCCTCGTACTCCATCGGCGGCCAGGTCTTCAAGAACTTCGAGTCCCAGGGGCACGGCTCCATCACCCTCGGCCAGGCCCTCGAAGTCTCCTGCGACACCGTCTTCTACGCCCTCTCCCACCAGCAGTGGCTGAACGACGGCGGCATGAAGCCGAAGAAGGACGCCAAGGACTGGTTCTACAAGACGGCCCATCAGTTCGGCCTCGGCGCCGAGACCGGCATCGACCTCCCCAACGAGGTCACCGGCCGCGTCCCCGACCGGAAGTGGAAGCAGGACTTCTGGACGGCCAACAAGGACTACTGGTGCAAGATCGGCAAGCGCGGCGGTACCTACGTGCAGCAGCTCTCCTACGAGAACTGCCTCGAAGGCAACCTCATGCGCGCCGGTGACTCGGTCAACTACTCCATCGGGCAGGGTGACACCCTCGTCACCCCGATCCAGATGGCCACCATCTACGCGGCCATCGCCAACGGCGGCACCCTCTGGAACCCGACCGTCGGCAAGGCGATCGTCAGCCCCGACGGCAAGAAGGTCACCGAGATCAAGCCCAAGTCCCACGGCAAGCTCCCCATGGACGCCAAGACGCAGGCGTTGATAGAGGAAGCGCTCGCGGGAGTCGCCACCCGCGGTACGGCCGCCTGGCGATTCGGCGGCTGGCCGCAGGACAAGATCCCGATGCACGCCAAGACGGGTACCGCCGAGGTCTACGGCAAGCAGACGACCTCCTGGTTCGCCACGTACACCAAGGACTACGCGATCATCATGACGATCGCCCAGGGTGGTACCGGCTCCGGCGCCTCCGGCCCCGCCGTGCGCAACATCTACGACGCGCTCTACGGACTCGACGACGCCGGCAATCAGGACCTCAAGCGGGCCCTGCTGCCGCAGCCCCAGAAGGCTCTCCCGAAGATCGAGGCCGACGGCTCCATCGACGCTCCGAAGATCAAGCCGTACGACCCGGAGATCGGGAAGATCGACCCGAACGCGCCCCTGAACGCGCCGGCCGGCACCCCCCAGACCGACCCGACCGACCCGGCCGCCCCGGCGGACCCGGCAGACCCGGACCAGGCCGACCCCGACAAGCCGGACCAGCAGGAACTCGCGGGCCCGCCCGCCGCCTGGCGGAGGGACTGAACCGATGACCTCACCCCACGGCTTCTCCGTCTCCCGTTACGCCCCCGAGCGCGGCACGCTCGCCAAGCTCGCCGCCCGGGACTCGGTGGTCCGCCGGCTCGACTGGCCGATCCTGCTCTCCGCGCTCGCGCTCTCCTTCATCGGCGCACTGCTCGTCTGGTCCGCCACCCGCGGCCGCACCGAACTCAACAACGGCGACCCGTACTACTTCCTCTTCCGGCACGTGCTCAACACCGGAATCGGCGTCGCCCTGATGATCGGCACGATCTGGCTCGGCCACCGCACCCTGCGCGGCGCGGTCCCGGTCCTCTACGGCCTCTCGGTCGTGCTGATCCTCGCCGTCCTCACCCCGCTCGGCGCCACCATCAACGGCGCCCACGCGTGGATCGTCGTCGGCGGCGGCTTCTCGCTCCAGCCCAGCGAGTTCGTGAAGATCACGATCATCCTGGTGATGGCGATGCTGCTGGCCGCGAAGGTCGACGCCGGCGACCAGCTCCACCCCGACCACCGCACCGTCGCCAAGGCCCTCACCCTGGCCGCGCTCCCGATGGGCATCGTCATGCTGATGCCCGACCTCGGCTCGGTCATGGTCATGGCGGTCATCGTGCTCGGCGTGCTGCTCGCCTCCGGCGCCTCCAACCGCTGGGTCCTCGGACTGATCGGCGCGGGCATCGGAGGCGCGGTCCTCGTCACCGCGCTCGGCATGCTCGACGAGTACCAGATCAACCGCTTCGCGGCCTTCGCCAACCCCGACCTCGACCCGGCCGGCGTCGGCTACAACACCAACCAGGCCCGTATCGCGATCGGCTCCGGCGGCCTCCTCGGCGCGGGACTCTTCAAGGGCTCCCAGACCACCGGCCAGTTCGTGCCGGAGCAGCAGACCGACTTCGTCTTCACGGTCGCGGGGGAGGAGCTGGGCTTCGTCGGCGCCGGCCTGATCCTCGTGCTCCTCGGCGTCGTCCTCTGGCGCGCCTGCCGGATCGCCCGCGAGACCACCGAGCTCTACGGCACGGTCGTCGCGGCCGGGATCATCGCCTGGTTCGCCTTCCAGGCCTTCGAGAACATCGGCATGACCCTCGGCATCATGCCGGTCGCGGGCCTGCCGCTGCCGTTCGTCTCGTACGGCGGCTCGTCGATGTTCGCGGTGTGGGTGGCGATCGGACTGCTCCAGTCGATCAGGGTGCAGCGGCCCATGACCGCGTAGGCGGTTTCCGGCCGGAACCGAGGCGTACTCCCGCAGCGTTCACTTCCCGTCTAGATTCGATTCATGGCGGACACGAAGCGCGAGATCGAGCGGAAGTACGAAGCCACTCCCCGGACCGGCCTCCCGGACCTGACCCGGGCGGCCGGGGTGGCCTCGGTCACCGACGAGGGCGTCACCGAACTCGACGCCGTCTACTACGACACCCCCGGCCTCCGGCTCGCCGCGGACGCACTCACCCTGCGCCGCCGCACCGGCGGCGAGGACGCCGGCTGGCACCTGAAGTTCCCCGTCGCCTCCGGCATCCGCGACGAGATCAGAGCCCCGCTCTCGGACACGCTCCCGCGTTCCCTGGCGGGGCTCCTGCGTTCCCGGGTCCGGGACGGCGAGGTCGTCCCCGTCGTCCGCCTCCGCTCCTCCCGGGACGTCCGCCACCTCCGCGACGGCGACGGCACCCTCCTCGCGGAACTGTCCGTGGACACCGTCCACGCCGAGGGCCTCACGAGCGGCGGCCAGGCCGCCTGGACCGAGATCGAGGTCGAGCTCGCCGACGACACCGACCCGGCGATCCTCGACGCCGTCGAGAAGCGCCTCAGGAAGGCCGGCATAAGGCCCTCGGACTCGCCCTCCAAACTGTCGCGCGCCCTGGCCGAGACGGGCGTGGAGCCCGACGCGGCCCCGGTCACCCCCGGGACGCCCGGCACCGCGGCGGCCGCCGTCCTCGGCTACGTACGCGAACACGTCGAGGCGATCGTCGCCCACGACCCCGCCGTACGACGCGACCTGCCCGACGCCGTCCACCAACTGCGCGTCTCCTGCCGCCGGCTGCGCAGCGCCTTCAAGACGTACGGCCGCGTCCTCGACCGGGAGGTCACCGACCCCGTCGGCGAGGAGCTGAAATGGCTCGCCGGAGAGCTGGGCGTCGCCCGCGACCAGGAGGTCCTCGACGAACGGCTGCGCGCCCGCCTCACCGACCTGCCCCGCACCCTCGTCCTCGGCCCCGTCAAGGCCAGGCTGCGCCGCCGGGACGCCGCCCACGGCAGGAGCGCCCGCCGCCAGGCCCTCGCCGCCCTCGACTCCGCCCGCTACCTCGCCCTCCTCGACAGGCTCGACGCGCTCCTCGCCGACCCGCCGCTGCGCAAGGACGCCGCACTCGACGCCCGGCAGGTCCTCGCCCGCGCCGTCCGCAAGGACCACGACCGCCTCGCCGGCCGGATTCACCACGCCCTCTCCCTCGACCCCGGCGACGAGCGCGACCTCGCCCTCCACGAGGCCCGCAAGGCCGCCAAGCGCGCCCGCTACGCGGCCGAGGCCGCCGAGCCGACCCTCGGGAAGCCCGCGAAACGGCTGTCGAGACGAGTGAAGGACGTCCAGACCCTGCTCGGCGAACACCAGGACGCCGTCGTCGCCCGCGGGGCCCTGCGGGAGCTCGCGATCATCGCCCACGGGGCCGGAGAATCGGCCTTCACCTGGGGACTTCTGTACGGACGCGAGGAGGCCGCCGCCGACGCGGCCGAGCGCGGACTCCCCGAGGTCTGGGCCCGGGCCTCGGCCCCGGTGCTCACCGCGTCTCTGACCCGCTGAGCACCGGGGTACGCTTGAGAGTCGCCCCCCTGCCAGCTCACGAAGGTTCGAGATGTCTGCTGCCGAGTCTGTCTTCCCGCAGCTCGAAGCTCTGCTCCCGCACGTGCAGAAGCCGATTCAGTACGTCGGTGGAGAGCTGAACTCCACGGTCAAGCCGTGGGAGTCCGCCGATGTCCGCTGGGCGCTGATGTACCCGGACGCGTACGAGGTCGGTCTGCCCAACCAGGGCGTCATGATCCTGTACGAGGTGCTCAACGAGCGCGAGGGAGTCCTCGCCGAGCGCACCTACAGCGTCTGGCCGGACCTCGAAGAGCTGATGCGGGAGCACAAGGTCCCGCAGTTCACGGTCGACAGCCACCGCCCCGTCGGCGCGTTCGACGTCTTCGGCCTGAGCTTCTCCACCGAGCTCGGCTACACGAACATGCTCACCGCCCTCGACCTGGCGGGCATCCCGCTGGAGTCGAAGGACCGGACCGTCGACCACCCGATCGTGCTCGCGGGCGGCCACGCGGCCTTCAACCCCGAGCCGATCGCGGACTTCATCGACGCGGCGATCATCGGCGACGGCGAGCAGGCCGTCCTCGACATGACCGAGATCATCCGCGCCTGGAAGGCCGAGGGCCGGCCGGGCGGCCGCGAGGAGGTCCTCTTCCGCCTCGCGAAGACCGGCTCGGTGTACATCCCGCGGTTCTACGACGTGGAGTACCTGCCGGACGGCCGCATCGGCCGGGTCGTGCCCAACAGGTCCGGTGTGCCGTGGCGCGTCTCCAAGCACACCGTCATGGACCTCGACGAGTGGCCGTACCCCAAGCAGCCCCTCGTGCCGCTCGCGGAGACCGTCCACGAGCGCATGTCCGTCGAGATCTTCCGCGGCTGCACCCGCGGCTGCCGCTTCTGCCAGGCCGGCATGATCACGCGCCCCGTGCGGGAGCGAAGCATCACCGGCATCGGCGAGATGGTCGAGAAGGGTCTCAAGGCGACGGGCTTCGAGGAGGTCGGCCTCCTCTCGCTGTCCTCCGCGGACCACTCCGAGATCGGTGAGATCGCCAAGGGCCTCGCCGACCGGTACACGGAGGACAAGGTGGGCCTGTCCCTCCCGTCCACCCGTGTCGACGCCTTCAACGTGGACCTGGCCAACGAGCTGACCAGGAACGGGCGCCGTTCCGGCCTCACCTTCGCCCCCGAGGGCGGCTCCGAGCGCATGCGCAAGGTCATCAACAAGATGGTCTCGGAGGAGGACCTGATCCGGACCGTCTCCACCGCGTACGGCAACGGCTGGCGCCAGGTGAAGCTGTACTTCATGGTCGGCCTGCCGACGGAGACCGACGAGGACGTCCTCCAGATCGCCGACATGGCGATGAACGTGATCGCCGAGGGCCGCAAGGTCTCCGGCCAGAACGACATCCGCTGCACCGTCTCCATCGGCGGTTTCGTCCCCAAGCCGCACACCCCGTTCCAGTGGGCCCCGCAGCTGTCGGCCGAGGCGACGGACGAGCGGCTGCGCAAGCTCCGCGACAAGATCCGCGACGACAAGAAGTACGGCCGCTCGATCGGCTTCCGCTACCACGACGGCAAGCCCGGCATCGTCGAGGGCCTGCTCTCCCGCGGCGACCGCCGCATCGGCGCGGTCATCCGCGCGGTGTACGAGGACGGCGGCCGCTTCGACGGCTGGCGCGAGCACTTCTCGTACGACCGCTGGATGGCCTGCGCCGAGAAGACGCTGCCGGAGATGGGCGTCGACGTCGCCTGGTACACGACCCGCGAGCGCACCTACGAGGAGGTCCTGCCCTGGGACCACCTGGACTCCGGTCTCGACAAGGACTGGCTCTGGGAGGACTGGCAGGACTCGCTCGACGAGACCGAGGTCGAGGACTGCCGCTGGACCCCGTGCTTCGACTGCGGCGTCTGCCCGCAGATGGACACCCACATCCAGATCGGCCCCACCGGCAAGAAGCTGCTGCCGCTGTCGGTCGTGAAGTAGTCGCCGAAACCACGAAGAGGCGCCCGGGGCAATCGCCCCGGGCGCCTCTTCGTGCGTGGATCCGGTGGATCTAGTGGTCGACCCGTGCCACGGCGAGCTCGTCCTCGTCCGCCCGCCGCGGCGGCAGCGCGGCGGCGGCCTCGGCCAGACGCGGCGACGGGGCCGGGGTGCGCTCGGCCACGGGGACCACGAGCGGCCGCGGCCGCTCCTCGCCGAGGAAGACCCGGCGGACGACCCGCTCGGCGGCGAAGCCGTCGTCCCACGAGCAGAACCGCTCACGGAAGGCCTGCCGCAGGGTGGCGGCCTGCCCGCCCTCCCAGGCGCCGCCGCGGAAGGCCTCGATCAGCTCGTCCTCGGTGGTGGTGATCACACCGGGGGTGTCACCGGGCTCGCCGGAGAGCAGGTCGAAGGTCACACCACGGCAGGTCCGGTACATCTCCCAGTCGTCGGCGTACGTCACGATCGGCCGGTCGAGGTTGGCGTAGTCGAACATGATCGACGAGTAGTCGGTGATCAGCGCGTCCGCCGCCAGGCAGAGCTCCTCCACCGACGGGTGCCGCGACACGTCGACGAGCGCGCCGCGCTCGGCGAGGAGGTTCAGCTCCGGGTCGCCGCCGTAGAAGTAGTGGGCGCGGACCAGCAGGACGTAGTCCGGGCCGAGTTCACGCGCGAAGCGGGCGAAGTCGAGGCGCGGGACGAAGGAGTCCTTCTGGTGGTCGCGCACGGTGGGCGCGTACAGGATCGCCTTCTTGCCGTGCCCGATGCCGAGTTCGCCGCGGATCCGGCGCACGTCCGCGGCGGTGGCGCGGTAGTAGACGTCGTTGCGCGGGTAGCCGGTGTTCAGGGTCCGGAAGGCGGCCGGGTAGACCCGCTCCCAGTGCTCGGTGGAGTGCTGGTTCGACGAGACGCTCCAGTCCCAGCGGTCCACCCGCTCAAGGAGCTTGTCGAAGTCCATGCTGCGGGCGACGGCCGGGTAGCCCTGCTGGTCCAGGCCCATCCGCTTGAGCGGGGTGCCGTGGTGGGTCTGCAGATGGATCTGGCCGGGGCGCTTGATCACGGCGTCCGGGAAGTTCACGTTGTTGACCAGGTACTTGGCCCGGGCCAGCGCCTTCCAGTAGCCGAAGGTGGCCGGGGCGATCCGCTTCAGGCCGGGCGGTGTACTGCCGGCGTGCTCCTTGTTCACGACCCACACCCCGCGGACGCCGGGCGCGAGCTTCCTGGCGGCCTCGTGCACGGCGAGCGGGTTGCAGCTGGGCGTGCGGCCCCAGTACGCCGAGTACACGGCGAGGTTGTCGTCGACGGGGAGGCGGCGCTGCACGGCGTAGTAGGTGCGCAGGGCCTTGCGGCTGCCCCAGCGCTTGGACTTGCCGAGGACGCCGAAGGCCGTCTCGCGGGTGCCGTTGACCGTCTTGAGGGCTTCGAAGGCGGCGTACGAGCCGGTCCGCAGCACCTTGAACTTCAGGCCGATCATGCCGGGCGGCGGGGTGTAGCCCGCGGGCTCGTTCCGGCGGTAGGTCTTGCCGGCCTGCTTCAGGTAGGCGCGCCGGTGGCTGCGGGGTATTCGGAAGCCGCGGGCGAAGGTGAACAGGAAGTGGGAGACCATCCGCTCGAAGACGAGCTCGCGGTACGCGTCGAGGCCGGGCCGGCCTTCGAGGTAGTCGAAGACCCGCTGGTACTGGTCGAAGATCACGAAGTGCTTGCGCGGGGAGCTGCTGCGCATCGAGCTGCCCTGGCGGCGCTGGCGGTACTCGACGACCACGTACTCCAGGCCCGCGACGCGCTCGGCGGCGGCCATGGTCGTGTAGACCATGAGCGCGTCCTCGTACAGGCCGTCGGTGAACGTGTAGCCCTCGCCGGTGAAGAAGTCACGGCGGTAGACGCGGTTCCAGACGACGGCGAAGATCCGCAGCAGTTCGAGCTGGTCGACGGGGCGGACCACCCGGTCGCGGATGTCGGCCAGGTACGGGCCGGTCTTGCTGGCCTCGACGCTGCCGTCCACATGGGTGCGGACGTGGTCGAACAGGAGGATCTCGGGGTCCTGGGCCTCGTCGAGGCGGTCGGCCATGGCCTGCAGGGAGCCGGGGCGGATCGAGTCGTCGCCGTCGATGAAGAGCAGGTAGTCGCCGCGGGCGTGCTCGACGCCGGTGTTGCGGGCGGCGCCGATGCCGCCGTTCTCGGCGCGGTGGACGGCGCGCACCCGCGGGTCGCGGGCGGCGAACTCGTCGATGACGGCGCCGCTGCTGTCGAGGGAGCAGTCGTCGACCGCGATGACCTCGAAGTTCTCGTACCCCTGCGACGTCACGGATTCGAGGCACTCACGGATGTAGCCCTCGACCCCGTAGACAGGGATGATCACGCTGAATCTGGGGGTAGCTGCAGCCGTCATGCCTTGTTGTCTCCTCAGTCGAACCGCTCAAATGAAGTATGACAGGAGCGCTTCCGCGCCCCGGAGGCCGCGGGCGCCCACGGCCCGGGTGCTCCCGCCCACGTCACGGCCGTTTTCGCCCCCCGAGGGGCGGTCCGTCCGTTCGGTGATCGGGCGACGGATGGGTGATGTCGGACACAACGGCAGGAAAACGCCTGTGGTACGGATCGTCTATTCTGGAGTGCTGCGGCGGCCGGGGAGGTCGCCGCAGAGTCGTATAGGCCGAGCGGAACCAGGTCTTGCCGAGGGCTGGGCGGGTTTTTCCCGGAGGGCGGAGACGCCCCTCATCGGTCCGCTGGAAAACCGAAAAGCACGCCCCGTCATCCCTCAGGCGCTCGAGCTCGTCGAGCGGGTCTGAAACGGAAAGGAACGCAGAACTACATGGCACCCCGGCTCAGCGTCATCGTCCCGATCTACAACGTGGCGCAGTACCTACCCGCCTGCCTCAACTCGTTGGCCGTGCAGACCTTCCAGGACCTGGAAGTGCTCATGATCGACGACGGGTCCACCGACGAGTCCAACGGGATAGCGGCGGAGTTCGCGGCCAAGGACGCCCGCTTCCGGCTGATCCGCAAGGAGAACGCCGGCCTGGGTGCCGCCCGTAACACCGGCCTGGACAGCCTGGCGCCGGAGAGCGAGTTCCTCGCCTTCGTCGACAGCGACGACATGATCCCGCCGGACGCCTACCGGATGATGATCAGCAGCCTGGACGAGACCGGCTCCTCCTTCGCCACGGGCAACGTCGAGCACATCAACTCGACCAAGGTGTGGCAGTCCCCCATGCACCGCTTCCTCTCCCGTGGCGCGGTCAAGCGCACGCACGTCCGGAAGAAGCGCCAGCTCCTCACGGACCGGATCGCCTGCAACAAGGTGTTCCGGCGTGACTTCTGGGAGCAGCACGCGCTGCGCTTCCCCGAGGGCGTGCTGTACGAGGACACCCCGGTCATCGTGCCGGCCCAGTACCTCGCCGAGTCCGTCGACATCATCAGCCAGGCCACGTACTACTGGCGTCTGCGCGAGGGCGAGGCGAGCCCCTCGATCACCCAGCGCCGCAACGAGCCCAAGGCCGCCCGCGACCGGGCGTCCGCCGTGGAGTCCGTCAGCCGCTTCTTCGCCGCGCAGAAGGAGCCCCTCGCCGACTCGCTGAAGCGTGAGTACGACCACACCGTGCTCACCGGCGACCTGCGCATCTTCCTCAACGTGCTGCCCGACGGCGACGAGGAGTACCGCACCGAGTTCCTGCGCGTGGCCAACAAGTACCTCGACCAGGTCGACCTCAAGACCCTCGACCGGCTCCCCACGGCGCTGCGCGTCAAGTGGCTGCTCGTCCGCAAGCACGCCATGACCGAGATCCTCGAGTTCATCGAGGCGGAGCGGCTCGGCGAGCCCGTCGAGCTCGGCGGCGTCATCCGCAAGTACGCCAAGTACCCCTCGCTGGAATCCCACGGGAACCTGCTGCCGAAGAAGGTCCTGCGGGTCGACAAGGACCTCCAGCTGCGCTCCCCGCTGAAGGAGCTGTACTGGGAGGACGGCAAGCTGCGGCTGGCCGGCCACGCCTGGATCGACCGCGTCGACCAGACGGGCAAGCGCAGCCTCGTCAAGCTGCTCCAGCTGAAGAAGGACGGCACCCAGCGCCGCATGCTCCTTCCGCTGAGCAACCTCTACAACCCCGAGGCCACCACCGGCTCCGGCCACAAGGGGCGGGGCCACAACTTCGACTGGGCCGGCTGGGAGACGGTCATCGACCCGGCCCGGTTCCGCAAGGGCGACCAGTGGCAGGAAGGCCTCTGGCACGTGGGCATGCGCGTCCTGTCCGGCGGTCTGGTGCGCTCCCGCTCCGTGCACTCGTACGGCTCGGACCGCCTGACCTACCCGCCCTACCAGTGGCTCGACGACGACTACCGGATGGTCCCGGAGATGCGCCGCGCGGCGCTCAAGCTGCGCATCGAGAAGGTGCCGGTCCTGGTCACCGGCTTCGAGTCGTCCGGCGACGACATCCTCATCGAGGGCGACCTCCGCGAACCCTTCGTCCCGGGCAGCGAGATATCCCTGCGCGTCACCAACCAGAACAGCGGCGAGGCGCTCCTCTACCCGGCGGAGCTCCTTGCGCCCGTCGGCGGGCGTACGCCGCTGCGCGTACGGGTTCCCCTGCGTGACATCGCCCTGCTGCCGGAGCACCTGGACACCGCCGAGGCCCGCGCCGCCGGTGGCGCCGACCCGGCGAAGCTGATGCGCCGCAACTGGAGCACCCAGATCCAGGTCGACGAGCCGGACAAGGAACCGCGCCGGTTCCGCGTCGTCGTCCGGGACGGTCTCGCCGACCTCCAGGTCCGCCTGCCCGAGACGTTCGGCGAGGAGGCCCCGCTGAACGAGGTGGCCGTCCTCTCCGGCGCCAACGGCTATCTGAAGTTCTCCGGTCGCCCGCTGCGCGCCACGATCACCGACATCGCCGAGGCCGACGGGACGTTCACGATCCGCGGTACGGCCCCGGTGGAGCTGGACGCCCACCACCTGGTCGTCAGCGCCAAGAACCGCTTCGACGAGAAGACGGTCCCGCTGACCGTCCACGCGGACGGGACCTTCGAGACGTCCTTCCGCCCCTCCACCATGTCGGGTGCCGACGGCAGGCTGCCGCTCAAGGCCGGCCGCTGGGTGTTCCGCCTGGAGGGTTCCGGCGACGAGCCGTCCATCCCGCTCGTCGTGGACCGCCTCGCCGCGACCCAGTTCCCGCTGGAGGGCGCGCACAACGGCCGCGAGTACCAGCTGGAGGTCCACTGGCAGGACCACCCGCAGCTCAACTGCAAGACCGACCTCTCGGCCATGGAGAAGGGCGCCAACCGCCAGTACCAGCTGCGCCAGGAGGTCTACGAGGCCGGCCGCGAGCTGCCGCTGCGCGACTCGGTGCTGTACATCAGCTACAACGGCAAGCAGTTCTCGGACAGCCCGCGCGCCGTCCACGAGGAGCTGCTGCGCCGCGGTGCGGACGTCGAGCACCTGTGGCTGGTCCGGGACGGCCAGGTCGAGCTCCCCGACACGGTGAAGGCCGTCAAGTTCCAGGGCAAGGACTGGTACGAGGCGCTGGCGCGCTCGCGCTACATCGTCACCAACGCCCACCTTCCGCACTGGATCAAGCGGCGGCCGGGCCAGGTGATCGTGCAGGCCTGGCACGGCACGATGCTGAAGAAGATCGGCCTCGACATCGACGCGCCGAAGTTCGACCCGAACTACCACGAGCGGCTGGTCCAGGAGGCGGCGAACTGGAACGTCCTCGTCTCGTCCAACCGCTTCAGCACGCCGATCCTGAAGCGGGCCATGGGCTACGACGGGCTGATCGCCGAGACGGGCTACCCGCGCAACGACTACCTCTATGCCGAGGACCGTGACGAGCGGGCCCGTGAGGTGAGGGAGAAGCTGGGGCTGCCCGAGGGCAAGAAGGTCGTGCTGTACGCGCCGACCTGGCGTGACGACCTCTCGCACAGCCGCGGCCAGTTCAAGTTCGACCTCCGGGTCGACCTGGAGGACGCCCGCCGTCGACTGGGGGACGACCACGTCTTCCTGATCCGGCGTCACTCCAACATCGTGGACAGCATCCCCGGTGCCGGTAACGGCTTCGTCTTCGACGTCTCCGAGTACCCCGACATCGCGGACCTCTACGTGGCCGCCGACATCATGATCACGGACTACTCCTCGGTCATGTTCGACTACGCCCACCTGCGTCGCCCGATGCTGTTCTTCACGTACGACCTGGAGCACTACCGCGACAAGCTGCGCGGGTTCTACTTCGACTTCGAGAACGACGCACCGGGTCCGCTGGTCGACAACTCGAACGACCTGCTCCAGGCCATCCGGGAGATCGACGAGGTCGAGGTCGAGTACCGGGAGAAGTACGACGAGTTCCACCACCAGTTCTGCGACCTCGACGACGGTCACGCGTCGGCGCGGCTGGCCGACCTGATGTTCAAGATCGCTGAGGAGGGCGCGCCGCTGTAGGCGGTGCCCCGGGCGTACGGAAGAGCCCCGGTCCGCAGGTCTCCCTGCGGGCCGGGGCTCCGTCGTACGGGCCGGGACCCGTCTACCGCTCGCCGGTCACTTCTTGTCGATGATCTTCAGCGAGAGCTGGCCGTTGCTGGAGAAGTAGGGGCGCAGCTCGTGCTTGACGCCGCCGGTGACGGCGGCGGGGACGGTCGCGGACAGCCGGTTGCGCCAGCCGCTCTTCGCCTTGGTGTCCGTGACGGCTGCGACCGGGGCGCCGGAACCGCTCACCACCGGGTACGGGTAGGTGAAGACGCTCATCGGGGTGAGCACGTCGGTGGCCAGCTTGCAGACGCGGATCCGGGCGGAGTTCCGGTCCGGCAGCAGCCAGAAGTCCCAGATGTCCTCGGTGCCGGGCTGGTGGAGGCGGGCCGCGGCGGCGTTCTCCAGGGAGGCCGTGAAGCGCCCGTCGGCGCCGGCCTTCACCGGGACGGTGAAGTTCTTGCCGGCCTCCTTGCGGTGGACGGCCTCGATCACGCTGTTCTTGCCGGGCTCGGCACCCCAGGCCGCGGCGTCGATGACGATCGTGGTGGCACCGGCGTGCAGGGCCGCGACCTCGACGTGCTCGGCGCGCACCCGGCTCTGCACCCGCAGGGTGCCGTCCGTGTGGTCGTGCGGCAGCAGCACGGAGAGGGCGGGGCCCTCGGTGCGGGGCAGCTTCAGCGACAGCATCTGCAGGGTGTCGCAACCGGCCGACCGCAGCGGCATGTCGAAGCCGGCGGCGCGGATCGTCAGCTCCCAGTCGCCCTCGGCGAGCTTGCCGAGGGCGGGGACCAGCGCCTCGCCGCCGATGAAGGGGAGGACGACCTCGTCGGCCTTCTTGCGGATGTCCTTGCAGACCAGCTCGGCGTCGCTGCCGGCGGGCAGCCCCTCGACCTTCACCCGGACGTCGCCCTGCGGGGTGACCACGGCGGTGGCCGTGCGGGGGATGGCCCGGCGGGCCCGCATGGTCTCCACGAGCTGCTCGAAGCGCTTGACCGTCTCGGCCTCCTGGAAGCGGACCACGTTGGCCACCGCGGCGGCCGCCATCTTCCGGCGCAGGTCCTCGTCGGCGATCAGCTTCTCGATGTGCTCGGCGAGCGCCTTCTTGTCGCCGAGCGGCACGACGTAGCCGTCCTCGCCCTGCGTGATGATGTTGCGCGGGCCGTGCGGCGCGTCGTACGCGACCACCGGCAGGCCGGCCGCCATCGCCTCGACGGTGACGTTGCCGAAGGCCTCCAGGCGGGAGGGGAGGACGAACACGGACGCCTTGGCGAACTCCGGGGTGACCGGGGTGGCCGGGCCCATCAGGAAGACCTGGTTGTTGCTGTCCGTCTCGTCGATCTGCTTGCGCAGCTTGCCGTGCTCGGGGCCGGAGCCGTAGATCCGCAGGCTCCAGTCCGGGTGGCGCGGCGCCACGCTGGAGAAGGCCTCGATGAGGTCGTTGAAGCCCTTGTGCGGCTTGAGCAGGCCGGCGGTGACGACGATCTTGTTGTCGCCGGTGGACATCTGGCCCTCGTGGGCCGGGATGCAGTTGGGCATCGGGGAGAGCAGGTGGCTCACGGCGGGGACGACTCCGGCGATGGTCCGGCACTCGTCCGGCGTCGGCGCGGTGATCGCGTCCATCTTCGGGTACGCGTCCTTGAAGAGGGCGTCCCGGATGTGCGGGCCGTACTGCGCGGGCCGCGAGTGCTCCATCGCGACCTTGAGGAAGTCGCGGTCCGCGTAGGCCAGCATGATGGTGATCTTGGGGTTGTTGCTGACCACGACGTCGGCGTCGGTCGTGGCCAGGTACTCCAGGAGCCGCTTCTCTGCCAGACGGCTGATCCACGGCTTCTTGTCCGTGGGCTCGTTCGGGTAGATGTGCGGGAAGACCTCGATCATCGGGTCGTCACCGTCGTACGTGTGGGAGTGCTTCCGCATGTCGGAGAGGGCGAGGGTCTTCACCCGGGGGTCGAGCGGGAAGAACGCCTGGTCACGGTTGCGGCGGAGGGAGACGAGCTCGACCTCGTGGTGGTCCGCGAGCGCCTTGGCCAGGTTATGGATCGCGCTCACCACGCCGCCAATGTGACAGCGGTCTACCAGGATGAAGGATATTTTCACGCCGAGCCTCGATGTCTGCGTAAGTTGGGGACCCCTGGGGGGAGGGGCGTGCGGGACGTGCGGGCGAGCACGGAGGTGACGCACCTTAGGTTACGGGGCCGTGCCCGGGAAGCGGGGCCGGTCCGTCCGCACCGCCTCTTCACGGGCGCGCCCACCGCGTAACGCCTTGGTGACGGCCTGCCGAGCGGGAAACCCCCGGCCGGGCAGAGGCGTCGTTCTGGGCATGAACACGGAAAACCCGGGCTGTCTCACGGGAGTGGCGCGCGCCATCGCCCTCGTCGTCGTCCTGCCCGTCCGGCTGGTCTGGGACGCCCTGGCCTACTGCCTCCGGCAGCTCTGGCGCTGGATCCTCGCCCCGGTCGGCCGAGCCCTGGGATGGCTCATCCACCACCTCCTCGTGATCCCGCTGCGGTGGCTGTGGGAATGGGTCCTGGTCCCGGTCGGCCGCGTCCTCGGACGTCTCCTCCACTACCTCCTGGTCGTCCCGCTGCAGTGGCTGTGGGAATGGGTCCTCGTCCCCGTCGGCAAGGCCCTCTGGTGGGTCGTCGACCTCCTCCTCGTCACCCCGCTCACCTGGCTCTGGCGGCACCTGCTCGGCCCCGTCTGCCGCACGGTCGGCGCCGCCCTCGCCTGGGCCTGGCGGATCGCCGGAGCAGTCGCGCGGGCGATCGGCCGGGCGATCCGCTGGGTGCTGTGGAACGCCGTCGGTCGCCCCCTCGCCTGGGTGTACCGGGTGATCCTCACCCCGGTCGGCCACTGGCTCCGCACCTGGGTGTGGGAACCCCTCGCCGCCGTCGGCCGGGCCGTCCGCGCCGCCGCCCGGGAGGTGCGGACCGCCCTGTTCGGCGGCCCCCGCTGACCCGTCGGCCACCGGCCCCGACACTCCTCCCGGGCCCCCGGGGCGGCCGGGGGCGCGTACTCTGGGTAGTGCAAACGAACGTCCCTGGCGCGGCGCCCGCCCCCGAGATCTCCCCGCAGGACGCGGGGGTGAGCCGGGCGGGCCCCCCGGGGGTGGTCCCGAAGCTTCCGGGCGGCGCGCCACCCGCGCTCGCCCCGCACCGAGGAGAAGAACCACTGGGCAAGCGACAGCCCGAAGGCCCGCCGCCCGCACCGGCGGTGCAGCGCATCCGACTGCGCTACACCAAGCGCGGCCGCCTCCGGTTCACCAGCCATCGTGACTTCCAGCGCGCTTTCGAGCGTGCGCTGCGCCGTGCCGAGGTGCCCATGGCGTACTCGGCCGGCTTCACCCCGCACCCCAAGGTGTCGTACGCCAACGCCGCCCCGACGGGCACGGGCTCCGAGGCCGAGTACCTGGAGATCGCCCTCACCGAGGCACGCGACCCGGAGACCCTGCGGGCCCTGCTCGACGAGTCCCTCCCGGCCGGCCTCGACATCACCGACGCCGTCGAGGCCCGGACCTCGGGCCTCGCCGACCGGCTCACCGCCTCCATCTGGGAGCTGCGCCTCGAAGGCGTCACCGTCGAGGACGTGACGAAGGCCGCCGAGGCGTTTCTCGCGGCCGAGACCGTGGAAGTACAGCGCAAGACCAAGAACGGCATCCGCACCTTCGACGCCCGTTCCGCGGTCACCGAGCTGACGGCATCCGCTCCCCAGGGTGATCCCCAGGGTGATAGGCCGCTGGACAGCGCCTGTGCGATACTGCGGCTGGTTGTTCGGCACGTGACACCTGCCGTACGACCCGACGACGTCCTGTCCGGTCTCCGAGCTGTGGCCGACCTGGCGCCGCCGGTCCCCGCTGCGGTGACCAGGCTGGCGCAGGGGCTCTTCGACGAGGAGTCCGGCACGGTGACCGACCCGCTCGCGCCCGACCGCGAGGCAGTCACGGCCGCATCTACCACGGCCGCCGCGACCGCTTCTGCGACGGCGCCGGGTGCCGGCACCGCGTAAGGAGCGGTCGTTGTAGCGCCGCCCTGGTACTCGGGAGCCACCTGGGTCGGGCAGCGCACAGACCAGGAGACTTTCGCCAGGCCGTCCGCACAGGGCGTACGGAACCGGCGAGCCAGACATAGAGCTCCCGTGCGGCGCCCGCGCCCCGGACGGCGGCACCGCGCCTCAGGCGCGACCGTGCCGACCGGACCGGAACCAGACGCGGCGCCCGGGAGCGTGACGGGAGAACCCCGCATGCTCGAGTCCAACGAAGACACCAACGCCCCCGGTGACAAGCTGCCGCCGCGCCGCAGGCGCCGCGCCGCTTCCCGCCCCGCCGGTCCGCCGGTGACGGGCGCGACCGCCGACACCACCGAGACGACAGCGGCCCCCGAGGCCGCGGACGTCGAGGCCGCCCCGGCCGAGGCCGAGGCCGCACCCGCGCCGCGTGCCCGCCGCCGGGCCACCCGCAAGGCCACCGCACCGGCCGCGGAGACCACGGCACCCGCCGTGGAGACCCCGGAGCCGGTCGCGGAGACCGTCGCCGTGGCCGAGGCCGTCGAGGAGGCCCCCGAGGCCGCCCCGGCCCGCCCGCGCCGCCGCGCCACCCGTAAGGCCACCTCGCCGGTGACCTCCACGGCCGCCGCCGAGCAGCCCGCCGAGGAGCCCGTGGCCGCCGAGCCCGTCGTGGAGGAGGCCGTCGAGGCCGCCCCGCCGGCCCGCGCCCGCCGCCGTGCCACCCGTAAGGCCACCGCCCCGGCCGGCGCGCCCGCCGCCGCCGCCGAGGAGACTGTGGTCGCGGCTCCGGTCGCCGAGCCGGTCGTCGAGACCGCCCCGGCCGCCGAGGTCGCGGAGGAGGCCGCCGCGCCCGCCCCGCGTGCCCGCCGCCGTGCCACCCGCAAGGTCACCTCGCCCGAGGCGGCCGCCGAGGCCCCCGCCGCCGGCGAGTCGCTGCCGACGTCGACCGTCGCGCAGATCGCCGCCGAGGAGGCGGAGGTCACCGCCGCCGAGACCGCGGCCACCCGTGGCCGTGGCCGCCGTCGCGCGACCTCTCCGCAGTTCACTTCCGAGCCCGCCCCGGCCCGCGAGCCGCGCGGCCGTGCCGCGCGCCCGTCCGTCGCCGTCTTCCAGGCCCCGGTCTTCGCCGAGCCGATGTTCCAGACCCCGGAGACCGCCGCCGTGGCCGCGGCCGCCGCCCCGGTGGAGCCGGAGGAGGACGAGCTCGACGAGACGGTCGAGACCGTCGAGGCCGAGGTCGTGGAGACCCCCGAGCCCGTCGAGCACGCCGAGACCGGCTCCCGCCGTCGCCGTCGCCGCCGTGGCGAGCCCGTCGCCGTCGAGCCCGTCCCGGCCACCGTCGCCGACGAGCCCGAGGTCGAGGCCGTCGCCGACGAGATCGACGAGGCCGAGGAGGCCGAGGAGACGGACGAGTACGAGGACCGCCCGTCCCGCCGTCGCCGCCGTGGCGGCCGACGCCGTCGTCGCGGTGAGCTCTCCGAGGTCGAGGAGGCCGAGGAGGGCGAGGAGCAGCCGCACGCCGAGGACGAGTCCGACGAGGCCGAGGAGAGCGACGAGGAGCAGGACGAGGCCGAGGGCTTCGCCGGCGGCTCCAGCAGCTCCCGCCGTCGCCGTCGCCGCCGCCGTCGCAGCGGGGACGCCTCCGCCGACGCCGAGGGCGCCGACGAGGAAGGCGTCCGTACGGTCGTCAAGGTCCGCGAGCCCCGCCCGGCCCGTGAGAAGGCCGAGCCCGGCACCGGCGCCGACGAGGTCCAGTCCATCAAGGGCTCGACCCGCCTGGAGGCCAAGAAGCAGCGCCGCCGCGAGGGCCGCGAGCAGGGCCGCCGCCGCGTCCCGATCATCACGGAGGCCGAGTTCCTGGCCCGCCGTGAGGCCGTCGAGCGCGTCATGGTCGTCCGCCAGAGCGGCGAGCGCACCCAGATCGGCGTCCTGGAAGACAACGTGCTCGTGGAGCACTACGTCAACAAGGAGCAGGCCACCTCGTACGTCGGCAACGTCTACCTGGGCAAGGTCCAGAACGTCCTGCCGTCGATGGAGGCCGCCTTCGTCGACATCGGCAAGGGCCGCAACGCCGTCCTGTACGCCGGTGAGGTCAACTTCGAGGCGCTCGGCATGGGCCACGGCCCGCGCCGCATCGAGTCCGCCCTCAAGTCCGGCCAGTCGGTCCTCGTCCAGGTGACGAAGGACCCGATCGGCCACAAGGGTGCCCGTCTGACCAGCCAGGTCTCGCTGCCCGGCCGCTACCTCGTGTACGTGCCCGAGGGCTCGATGACCGGCATCAGCCGCAAGCTCCCGGACACCGAGCGCGCCCGCCTCAAGACCATCCTCAAGAAGATCGTCCCCGAGGACGCGGGCGTCATCGTGCGCACCGCCGCCGAGGGCGCGAGCGAGGACGAGCTGCGCCGTGACGTCGAGCGACTGCAGGCGCAGTGGGAGGACATCCAGAAGAAGGCGAAGAGCGGCAACGCCCCGACGCTGCTCTACGGCGAGCCGGACATGACCGTCCGTGTCGTCCGCGACATCTTCAACGAGGACTTCTCCAAGGTCATCGTCAGCGGTGACGAGGCGTGGGAGACCATCCACGGCTACGTGCACCACGTCGCCCCGGACCTGACCGACCGCCTGTCCAGGTGGACGAGCGAGGTCGACGTCTTCGCGACGTACCGGATCGACGAGCAGCTCATGAAGGCGCTCGACCGCAAGGTCTGGCTGCCGAGCGGCGGCTCGCTGGTGATCGACAAGACCGAGGCGATGATCGTCGTCGACGTCAACACCGGCAAGTTCACCGGCCAGGGCGGCAACCTCGAAGAGACCGTGACGAGGAACAACCTCGAAGCGGCCGAGGAGATCGTGCGTCAGCTGCGGCTGCGCGACCTCGGCGGCATCGTCGTCATCGACTTCATCGACATGGTCCTGGAGTCCAACCGCGACCTGGTGCTCCGTCGCCTCCTGGAGTGCCTGGGCCGGGACCGGACCAAGCACCAGGTGGCCGAGGTCACCTCGCTGGGCCTGGTCCAGATGACCCGCAAGCGGGTCGGCCAGGGCCTCCTGGAGTCCTTCTCCGAGACCTGCGTCCACTGCAACGGCCGCGGTGTCATCGTGCACATGGAGCAGCCGACCACCGCCGGTGGCGGTGGCGGCGGCAAGCGCTCGAAGAAGCGTGGCCGCGGCGGCGCCGAGCACGTCCACGAGCACGAGCACGCCGAGGGCGGCGAGACCGAGGAGATCTCGGAGGCCCCGGAGATCGAGACCGAGGCCGAGGTCGCGGCCGAGCTGGCCGCCCCGGTGGCCCTGCCCGAGCCGATCGCCGCGGACGAGGAGCTGTACGGCTCCATCGCCGAGGCGGAGGCCGCCGCCACCCGCGGTCGTGGCCGTCGTCGCGCCACCCGCAGGGTGTCCGCGCCGGTCGCCGCGCGCCCGGTCGTGGAGACCGAGGCCGTCGAGTTCGAGTCGAGGCCGAAGCGCGTCGCCGAGCCCGTCGCGGCGCCGGAGCCGGTCGTCGAGCCGCAGCCCGTCGTGGCGCCGGTCGCCGAGGCCGTCGTCGAGCCCGTGGCCGAGCCGGTGGTCGAGGAGACCGCCGCCCCGGCCCCGCGCGGCCGTCGCCGTGCCACCCGTCGTGCGACCTCCCCGGTCGTCTCGACCACGGAGCCGGCCGCCGCGCCGACCGTCGTCGAGCCGGTCGTCGAGACCGCCCCGGAGCCGGAGCCCGTCGTGGCGCCGGTCGCCGAGGCCGTGGTTGAGCCCGTCGCCGAGCCCGCCGTCGAGGAGGCCCCCGTGGCCGCCCCGCCGCGTGCCCGCCGCCGGGTGGTCCGTAAGGCCACCGCTCCCGCCGGTTCGCCCTCGGGCGCCGAGGACGCGGCCGTCGTCGTGGTGACCGCGGCTTCGGCCGAGGTCACGGAGGCTCCCGTCGAGGCCGAGGCCGAGCCCGCCCCCGTCAAGAAGACGGCGGCGCGCAAGACCGCGGCGAAGAAGACCACGGCCAAGAAGGTCGCCACCAAGAAGACGGCGGCGACCAAGAAGACCGCGGCGAAGAAGACCACCACCAAGAAGGCCCCGGCCAAGAAGGCGGCGGAGAAGACCGCCGCCCCGGCCCAGGACTGACCGGTGGGCACGGGCCGCCGCCCCGCGTGTCGGGGCGGCGGCCCGTGCCGAACGGGCGAATTTGACCCTCCGAGGCAGCCGCCCGTAACCTAGACCGTCGGCGTGTCTGTAGACGCGTCGCGCCTCTGAGCAACTCCCTCCCGCCCGTCGGGAGAGGCCGCTCGTCCGATTCCGGAACGCCGCGGGCCCTCGGGTCCGTGTGAGTGGCTGGCTTCAGAGGTTTCGATCCCGAGTGAGAGAGAGATCCGCGTGTACGCCATCGTGCGCAGCGGTGGTCGCCAGCACAAGGTTGCTGTCGGCGACATCGTTGAGGTTGACAAGATTTCCACTGCCAAGGTTGGCGACACGGTCGAGCTCTCGACCCTGCTCGTTGTCGACGGCGACGCCGTGACCAGCGACCCGTGGGTCCTGGCCGGCATCAAGGTCACGGCCGAGGTCGTGGACCACCACAAGGGCGCCAAGATCGACATCCTGCGCTACAAGAACAAGACCGGCTACCGCCGTCGCCAGGGTCACCGCCAGCAGTACACGGCGATCAAGGTCACCGGTATCCCCGCGGCTGCGAAGTAAGAGGGACTGAGACATGGCACACAAGAAGGGCGCATCGTCCACCCGGAACGGGCGCGACTCCAATGCCCAGCGGCTCGGCGTGAAGCGCTTCGGCGGTCAGGTCGTCAACGCCGGTGAGATCCTGATCCGCCAGCGTGGCACCCACTTCCACCCGGGCTCCGGCGTCGGCCGTGGCGGCGACGACACGCTGTTCGCCCTGCAGGCCGGTTCGGTGCAGTTCGGCACCCACCGTGGCCGCAAGGTCGTGAACATCGTTCCGGTCGCCTGATCGGATCTTTTGCGGAGGCGGACCTCACTTCCCGTTCGGGAAGCGGGTCCGCCTTTCGCGTGTTACTAGATAGACATTCCGTACGTAAGTAAATGGAGGCACAACCATGACCACCTTCGTGGACCGCGTCGAGCTGCATGTCGCCGCAGGTAACGGAGGCCACGGCTGCGCCTCCGTTCACCGGGAGAAGTTCACGCCGCTCGGCGGCCCCGACGGCGGAAACGGCGGCCGTGGCGGCGATGTGACCCTGGTCGTCGACCAGGCGATCACCACGCTCCTCGACTACCACCACTCGCCGCACCGCAAGGCCACCAACGGCCAGCCCGGCGCCGGTGACAACCGCTCCGGCAAGGACGGCCAGGACCTCGTCCTGGCCGTGCCCGACGGCACCGTCGTCCTCGACCGGGACGGCAACGTGCTCGCCGACCTCGTCGGCCAGGGCACCATCTTCGTCGCGGGCCAGGGCGGCCGCGGCGGCCTCGGCAACGCGGCACTGTCCTCCGCGCGCCGCAAGGCCCCCGGCTTCGCGCTCCTCGGCGAGCCCGGTGAGGCGCGGGACATCGTCCTGGAGCTGAAGACCGTCGCCGACGTGGCGCTCGTCGGCTACCCGAGCGCAGGCAAGTCCTCGCTCATCTCCGTCCTGTCGGCCGCCAAGCCGAAGATCGCGGACTACCCCTTCACCACGCTCGTCCCGAACCTGGGCGTCGTCACCGCCGGCTCGACCGTCTACACGATCGCCGACGTGCCGGGCCTCATCCCGGGCGCCAGCCAGGGCCGCGGCCTGGGCCTCGAGTTCCTCCGCCACGTGGAGCGCTGCTCGGTCCTCGTCCACGTCCTCGACACGGCGACGCTCGAGTCCGACCGGGACCCGGTCACCGACCTCGACATCATCGAGGAGGAGCTGCGGCAGTACGGCGGCCTCGACGACCGGCCCCGCATCGTCGTCCTCAACAAGATCGACATCCCGGACGGCCAGGACCTCGCGGACATGATCCGCCCGGACCTGGAGGAGCGCGGCTACCAGGTGTTCGAGGTCTCCGCCGTCGCCCGTCTGGGCCTCAAGGAGCTCTCCTTCGCTCTCGCCGGCATCGTCGGCGAGGCGCGCGCGGCCAAGCCGAAGGAGGAGGCGACCCGTATCGTCATCCGCCCGAAGGCCGTCGACGACGCGGGCTTCACCATCGTGTACGACGAGGCCGAGGAGGTGTACCGGGTGCGCGGCGAGAAGCCGGAGCGCTGGGTCCGCCAGACCGACTTCAACAACGACGAGGCCGTGGGCTACCTGGCCGACCGCCTCAACCGCCTCGGCGTCGAGGACAGGCTGATGAAGGCCGGCGCCCGTGCGGGCGACGGCGTCGCGATCGGCTCCCTGGAGAACGCGGTCGTCTTCGACTGGGAGCCCTCGATGATGGCCGGCGCCGAGATGCTCGGCCGCCGTGGCGAGGACCACCGCCTGGAGGCCCCGCGTCCGGCGGCCCAGCGTCGTCGCGACCGCGACGCGGAGCGGGCCGACCCGCAGCGCGAGTTCGACGAGTTCGACCCGTTCTAGGGGTGCCTGGGCGGCTGCGGCGGTCCGTTTTCGCAGGGGCCGGGTGAGTGGGCGGCCCCGCGTCGCCCGCTCGTTCCGCTTTTTTCGTCAACCGAATGGCCTTCGTCTCACCCGTCATGCTGGACGGGTGGCGCGGAGGCCATTCGGGTGTCCGGGGACCCGTAGCATCCTCGAAGTGAGCAGCATCACGTCCACTGAGGTGGCAGGAAAGCTCGGCGTTGTGGTAATCGCACACAATGACGAGGCGCTGGTAGGCGACGCGATCCGGTCCGTGCTCGAACAGGGCCCGGTGGTCGCCGAGGTCGTGGCCGTCGACGACGGATCGAGCGACGGCACGGCCCGGGTCCTGGACGAACTGGCCGCACTGCACCCCCGGTTGCGCGTCGTCCACCGCAGCGTGAACAGCGGCGGCTGCGGCACCCCCCGCAACGACGGCTTCCGGGCCGTCACCGCCCCCCACGTGATATTCCTCGACAGCGACGACGTCCTGCCCGAGGGCGCGGCCGCGACCCTCGTCGCGGCGGCCGAGCGTCACGGAACCCCCGTCGCGGTCGGCGCCTGCGTACGGCGCGAGCTGCCCGAGGGACGTGACGTGCGCTGGCAGCCCGCGCTCTACCGCGAGCCCGCCGTCCTGGAGACCACGGAAGAACTCGTGCCGCTCGTGCACGACACCCTCTGCGTCAACAAGGTCTATGACCGGGCCTTCCTCGCCGAGCACGGCATCCGCTTCCCCGAGGGTCGCTGCGTCTACGAGGACTTCCTCTTCACCGCCCGCGTCCTGGCCGCCGCACCGCGCGTCGCGGTCGTCCCCGACACCGTCTACATCTGGCACGTCCGCCGGGCCACCGCCCGGCTGTCGATCTCCCTCGACCGGGAGGGCATCGCCAACTGGCAGTCGCGGATCGCCGCCCACCGCACCGCCGTGGAGACCTTCGAGGCCGCCGGCCGCAAGGAACTCGCCACCGCCTGCCGCACCAAGTTCCTCGAACACGACCTGCGCCTGTACGCCCGTGACCTGCGGCTGCGCGAGGCCGAGTACCGCACCGCGTGGTGGACGCTCGCCCGGGAGTACCTCGGGACCTTCGGGGAGGCCGAGATCGCCGCCGCGGTCGCGCCCGCCCGCTGGGCCGCCCGGTTCGTCCTGACCGCCGAGGAGCCCCGGGACCTGGAGCGGCTCTCCCGGCTCACCGCCGACCCGGCCCGGCTGCTCCCGCCCCATGCCCGGAGCGGCGGCGTCGCCGTATGGTCCGAGGACCTCCCCGTGGAGCTGGACGGTCTGGAGGCCCTGCCTGTCGAGGGTCTTCCGCTGCTCGTCGACGGGGACCTGCGCGCCGGAGCGACCGGCGGCGCGGGTGCCGGTGTCGGCGGCCAACTGCGGTTCACGGTCCGTGACCTGTACGGACGGCTGGGCGCCGCCGTTCCCCGTACCGCGCGGATCGACTTCCTGCCCCGGGGTGCCGACACGCCCGCCCGTACCGAGTCGGCCGAGCTGGTCGAGGGGGCCGCCGGCTGGTCCGGCCGCGTCCCCGCGGGACTCACCGCGATGGCCCGCGAGGGCCGCCGCCGGGGGAACCGGGGAGTCCAGCTCTGGGACATCCGGGTGACGGTGACGTGCGCGGACGGCGGGGCCTTCACGACGGCGCTCCGATTGCCGGAGGACCGGCAGCGTCGGTCGCTCGTGCCGAGCAGCCGGTACGGTGTACTGCTGGTGCGGCAGTACACGACGGCGAACGGTTCGCTGGCGCTGCGGCTCGCACCGGGTGTCCGTGACGGGCTCCGGGCGATCGGGGCAAAACTCCGCAGGATCTCCCGCAGCTCTCATTGAAAGGGGTTTGGGGCAATGACTTATCTGATCACCGGTGGCGCCGGATACATCGGCTCTCATGTCGTCCGTGCCATGACGCAGGCCGGCGAGCGGGTCGTCGTCCTCGACGACCTGTCCACGGGATACGAGGAGCGGGTGCCGGAGGGCGTCCCCCTGGTGGTCGGCTCCACGCTCGACCGTGAGGTCCTGGACCGGACGATCGCCGAGCACGGTGTGACGGGCGTCGTCCACCTCGCCGGGAAGAAGCAGGTCGGGCAGTCCGTCGAGCAGCCGCTGCACTACTACCGCGAGAACGTCTTCGGCACCACCGTCCTCCTGGAGGCCGTGGCCGCCGCCGGCGTGCGCACCTTCCTCTTCTCCTCCTCCGCCTCCGTCTACGGCATGCCGGACGTCGACCTCGTCACCGAGGAGACCCCCTGCCTGCCGCTGAGCCCGTACGGCGAGACCAAGCTGGCCGGTGAGTGGCTGGTGCGCGCCGCGGGCGCGGCCCACGGCATCTCCACGGCCTGCCTGCGCTACTTCAACGTGGCCGGCGCCGCGGCCCCCGAGCTCGCCGACACCGGTGTCTTCAACCTGGTTCCGATGGTCTTCGAGCGCCTGGACGCGGGGGAGGCCCCGCGGATCTTCGGCGACGACTACGCCACCCCCGACGGCACCTGCATCCGTGACTACATCCACGTCGAGGACCTGGCCGACGCGCACCTCGTGGCCGCGCGCAAGCTCACGGAGTGGGCCGAGGCGGGCGAGCCGCGCGACCTGACGGTCAACATCGGCCGTGGCGAGGGCGTCTCCGTCACCGAGATGGTCGAGCTGATCAACGAGATCACCGACCACACCACCGAGCCCCTGGTCACCCCGCGCCGCCCCGGCGACCCCGCCCGGGTCGTCGCCGCCGCCGACCACATCGCGTCGGAGCTGGGCTGGAAGGCCCGTCACGACGTGCGCGACATGATCTCCTCGGCTTGGGCCGGCTGGGTCGCGCGCCGCGGCGCGACGGTCTGACCGCAGCAGCGGCACGACAACGGGGAAGGGCCGGGGAGATCGACTCCCCGGCCCTTCCCCTTGCCCATCCATCCGACAGGTCGCGCCGCTCAGCGCTCCAGGAAGGCGAAGAGCGCCTCCCAGCGGTCGGTGATCCGGTCGGCGGAGTACCGCTTCACGTTCTCGAAGGCCGCGTCACCCATCCGGTCCCGCTGCTCCTTGTCGGCGATCAGCGTGCTGATGCGGCCGCCGAGCTCCACGGTGTTGCCCAGCCGGGCCAGCAGGCCGTCCTCGCCGTCCCGGATGATCTCGCGCACGCCCGGCGCGCAGTCGAACGCGGCACAGGGCACCCCGGCCGCCATCGCCTCCAGCAGGGTGATCGGAAAGCCCTCGGCGCGCGAGGCCTGGGCGAAGACGGAGGCATCGGAGAGCGCCCCGAGGACGTCGTTCGTACGGCCCATCCACTCGACCGAGCCGTCGAGGCCGAGCTCGGTCGTGCGCGCCCGCAGCGACGGCTCCTCGTCCCCGGTGCCGTAGATCCGCAGCTTCCAGTCGCGATGGCGGGGCGCGATCTCCGCCCAGCTGTCGAGCAGTATGTCCACGCCCTTCTCGTGCGAGAGACGGCCGACGGAGACAACGGCCTTCTCGGTGCGCGCCACGGGGGCGGCGGGCATGAAGGGCAGCGCGTTGGGCATGTGGCCGACGTTGTCCATGCCGGCCCGGATCCACCGGTCCGCGTCGCCGGGGGTGAGGACGAGCAGCCGGTCGACGTCCCGGTAGTACCGCTTCACCCGGGCGAGCCGGGAGGCGGCCGCGCTCGCGGCGTACGACTCGTGGCTCATGCCGATGACGACGAGCCCCTTGGTGTCGGAGAGGGCCACCCATTCCATCGCCCACACCTGCGTCACGATCACGACGGCGCCGGGCCGGGCGGCAGCGAACAGGGCCGTCATCCGGTCGGCCCGCTCCCGCATCCCGGCGGCGCGGACGGCGTGACGCCGGCGCTCGACGGCGTTCAGCCTGCCCTTGAGGCCACGCAGGGAGCGGACCTGCGGCGGATGCGCGTCGTACAGCGTGGTGGTGGCGTACGGCAGCGGGTCGGGGAACTCGTGCCCGCGTCCGGCGGGGGCCGGGCGGATCCCGATGACGTGCACCCGGTGGCCCCGGTCGGTGAACGCCCCGGCCATCTGGTGCGTCCAGGTCGTCACACCGCCCATCTCGTCCACGCTGTTGGCGACGATGAAGATGTCACGGCCGCCGGACGCGGTGGTCTGGTTGGTCACTTCCCGCTCCTGGTGAAGAACGTGTCGACGATCCGGCGGGCCGCGTCGCCCCGGTCGTACTCGCTGAAGTCGGCGTTGAACCGCTGCCGGGCCGCCGCGTACTTGCTGTCGGCCTCGTCCCGCAGGTTGGCGACGACCCCGAAGAGTTCGTCCTCCGTCTCCACGACGGGACCGGGGGCGTGTTCCTTCAGGTCGAAGTAGGTGCCCCGGTTCTCCTTGGCGTACTCGTCGTAGTCGTACGCGAAGAAGATCATCGGACGGTCGAGCAGCCCGTAGTCGAACATCACGGACGAGTAGTCGGTGATCAGCCCGTCCGCGAGGGCGAGCAGCGGGGTGACGTCGTGGAGGCGGGAGACGTCGACGACGCGTCCGCGGACCGACGGCGGCAGCGTCACGCTGTTCAGGTAGTGCGTCCTGATCAGCAGCGTGTGGGTGTCGCCGAAGCGGTCGGCGAACTCCTCGATGTCGAAGGGGCACCGGAAGGCGCGCACCTTGCCGCCGGGCGCGGCGCGGAAGGTCGGCGCGTACAGCAGGATCTTCTTCTCCGGGTCGACGCCCAGTTCGGCCGCGAGCGGTCCGCGGTCCCGGTGGCCCGTCCCGGTCTCCTCACGGCGCGCCTCGACGAGGCTGTCGTTGCGCGGGTAGCCGTAGGGCAGCAGCACTTCGTCGCGGAGCCGGAAGGCCTTGGCGAGGGTGCGCCGGTCGTGCTCGCCGCGGATCAGGAAGTGGTCGAAGCGGTCCAGGGCCTTCTGGAAGGAGGCCTGGGAGGCGAGGCCGCGCGACTTGGTGTGGGGCTCGTCGAAGCCCATCCGCTTGAGGGCCGTGCCGTGCCAGGTCTGGATGTACGTGGTCCCCGGGCGCTTGGTGAGGCGCAGCGGGAAGCCCTGGTTGTCGATCCAGAACTCGGCCTGGGCCAGCGCCCGCAGGTACTGCCAGCTCCAGCGCTTCACCAGGGTGACGTCCTCGGGGAAGCCGGTCGGTCGCGCGCCCGCGTACGACCAGACGGCCGTGCAGGGGACGCCCTGGCGGCGCATCTCCTCGTAGACGGCCCGGGGGCTGTCGCTGTACTGCTTGCCGAGGTGACTCTCGAAGACCACGAGGCCCTTGCGGATCGGGAGCCTGCTGTAGAACTCGTGGTAGACGCGCAGCTTGGTCTCGCCCGAGTTCAGATCCTTCTTCGCCCTGAGCAGGCGGCGCAGGCTCGTCTTCGCCAGCTCGGCGGTGCGCCCGTGCATGGCGCCCTCGATCATCGCCGTGGTGTGCACGGCGGCCCTGCCCTCGGCGGCCAGGACGTAGGACAGATTGCCCTTCCTGGTGACCTCGGGCACGAAGCGGTCGGACACCAGCTGGGTCAGCCGGGGGCGGATCCGCAGGCTGTCGGCCTCGTCGACGGGGGCGCCGCCGACGGACACCCGGGTCCGGAGGTCCTGGCCGTCCACGGTGAGGATCAGCCGGACGTCCCAGACCGCGTCGATGATGCCGAGGGGGCGGACCGTGCGGGCGATGTCCGCCTCGCCCTCCCACTCGATCCAGGAGTCGGCGTGCCGGATCGTGGTGACCGGGATGCGGGCGGTCTTCCCGCCGACGCTGCGGCGGGCCGAGAACTCCAGGACCGCGCCGAGCTCCGCGTCCGGGCCGATCCGGCCCAGCGGGTTGACGACGCGTCCGGCGAGGCTGACGACTCCGTCACGACTGGCGTACGAGGTCAGCCGGTTGCCCAGGGCGAGCGAGGTCAGCGGCCTGGTGTCGTAGCGGGAGGAGGTGACGTCCAGGATCTGGCGGCCCTGCTCGGTGTCCAGGTGCTCGGCGCACCAGTAGACCTGGCCGTCCCGCTCGGCGAGCGGGGTGGTGAGCCGGCCGGGGTTGGTGAGCGCGTCGGTGGCCGGGAGGAGGTTGGGCCAGTCCTCCTTGCTCAGCAGATAGGCGCAGATGGCGTGCATGCGCTGCACTTCCTCGTACGCCTTCGGGTCGATCTCGGCGAGGTAGCCGTTGGCCACCTCGGCGAACTCGCGCCGGTAGTCGTCGCCGAGCAGCGGCAGGTCGCGCAGGTGGAGGACGAGGTCGTGCTTGAGGAACTTGATGTCCTTGCGGTACTTCAGCTCGTCGTAGCCCCTGCTCTCCAGCAGGGCGTCCACCCGGCGGTGGATCTCCATACGGTGCACGAAGTTGGCGATCTCGTGACGCCTGTTGCTGATCGACTTGGCGGAGGCGCTCTCCTGCACGTTCCAGTAGTAGACGTGGTTCGGGATGAGCGTGATCCGGCTCGCGGCGACATAGGCCTGGGCCGAGAAGAGCAGGTCCTCGTAATGGATGCCGACCGGGAACTCCAAGCCCTGTTCGAGGAGGAACGCGCGCCGGTAGCACTTGTTCGTCGACAGGGTGTCGAAGACCAGCAGGTCGGAGAGCTCGGTGATCGACTCGATCGTCCGGGTCCGCGAGTAGAGCCAGGGATACCACTCGGTGGTCTTCTTGTGGCGGCTGTCGAGGTGGACGCGGACGCACAGGCCGGAGACCAGGTCGGAGCCGGTGCTCTCGGCGGCGTCGAGCATGTTGCGGCAGGCGTTGCGCTCCAGCACGTCGTCGCTGTCGAGGAACATGACGTACGTGCCGGTGGCGCGCTGGATGCCGTGGTTGCGAGGCGCGCCGCAGCCACCGCTGTTCGCCGGCAGCTGGTACGCCCGGACCCGGTCCGGGTTCTCGGCGGCGAGAGCCTGGGCGACCGTGAAGGTGTCGTCCTTGCTGCAGTCGTCGACGATGACGACTTCGACGCCGTGCAGGGTCTGCTCCAGCACCGACCGGACGGCCGTCGGCAGACGCTCTGCGTCGTTGTAGGCGATGACGACCACGGAGACGTCAGGCACGTGCACCTCGATTCACTTGTCGTTCGTCCACTCCTCCTCAAACTACCTGGTGTTCACCATCCGTTACGCAATGTCACCCGCCGCAGGGGTGTTCGGTCAGGGCCGGTTGATCCGCTCCACGCCGTAGTACTCGGCCGTACACCGGGCGGCCCAGTCCTTCTCGTACACCGTGGTGAAGAAGGGTTCGGCGAGGCCGCCGATGTGCAGGGGGCGGTACGTGACCTCCCGCCGGCCGGCCGCCACCTCGGCGCGGATCCGGGCGTCCTCCCGGTCCCAGGCCAGGCTGCGCGCCACCGTCTGCGTCGTCAGCGTCCGTACCGCGGGCACCAGGGCCGCCGTGCTCGCCACGGCGACGGCACCGGTGACGACGAGGAGCGCGAGGCGGGCGGCACGGACGCCGGAGGGCGCCGACGGGGATCCGGGCCCGACTCCGGGTCCGTCGGTGCCCTCGGGTCGGCGACCGCTTTCCTGCCCGCGCGTGTCGTCGGGCCCTCCCCTGTCCGCGAGTCCGCGGGTGCCGTCGATCCCGCGTCCGAGTCGGTGGCCGAGCCACGCCCCGTAGCCGCAGAGCGCCAGCAGGAAGGGCACGAGAAAGCTGGTCCACGTGCGCGCGTAGGTCCAGCCGCCCGCCCCGTATCCGCTGCGCAGCCCGTACGCGGCCACGAGGCTGCCGAGCGCGATCAGGGGCAGGGGCAGCAGTACGACGGCGACCCGAAACGTTCCTCCCGGTCCGCGGTCGGTCCGCGTGTCCTCCCCGTCCGGGCGGCGGCGCTCGGAGAGGGCCACCGCCAGTCCGAGGAGCACACCAGCGGCGAGGGCGCCCGCGTACGCCCACTGCCCGCCGATCGTCTCCCAGATCCGGGACCAGTCGCGGACCGTCTCCCCGAGCCCCGACAGGGTCAGCGGCTCCTTCGGCTGCTGGGCGCGCCGCCAGCGGGCGCCGGGCGACGTGGTGAGCAGCACCAGGCCGACGAGGAGGCCCAGGCACCAGGCCGCGCACCAGGTCGACGCGAAGCGGTCGCGCGTCCGGCCGAGCCGGGGCAGGCAGAGCAGGCCCGCCGCCGCGGCCATCAGCCCTGACATCGCGACGAAGGGTTCGCTGAGCATGCCGGCCGCCGTGCCGAGCAGCGCCGCGGTGCCGACGGCGGCGCTCCGCGCCCAGCGCCGACGGCTGCGGGCCGCCCACACGCCGGAGAGGACCGCCCAGACGCCGAGGATGCTCGGGAGGGTGTGGGAGATGGTGGCGGGAGCCCAGAGCAGCAGCTGGTACGAGCGGGTTCCCGCGAAGAACAGCAGCGCTTCGAGGACCAGGACCGCCGCCGCGGCCGCCGTCGCGGGGAACGGCAGGCGGAGCGCGCGCAGCGTGGCGCGGGCGAGGAGGAACAGCCCCGCGCCGAGCGCGAGCACCAGGAACGCGGGCAGCAGCTTCGGCCCCCGCATGTCGTCGGAGTAGAGCAGGCCGGTCAGGAAGGCGTTGGTGACGCGCCCGTTCTGGGTGTTGTAGAAGTCCGAGGTGATGCCGAGGACGCCCATGTCCCGGGCCTTCCAGAGGGCGCACCAGTCGTCCGACGTGGGGCGTACGTACACGCCGAGGAACGCGCCGACCGAGAGCAGCGCCCCGGCTCCCGCGGCGATGACGAACGCGACCCAGGGGAGTGCCTGCCGGAGTCCGCCCGCCATGTCGATGTCCTGTCCGCCCTCGTCCGTCATCCGTGCGTCACCGCGCTCCGTCAGGGTCGTTCTACTCACGGGTCATCGCTCCAGCTGCGGGGCTCTACGGGTGACAAAAGACAAGAAATGCCGCGTATATCAATATCTTCCCCACATGCTTTGCCGCATGGACGACATGCCGACCGGGCGCGGCCACCCGGACGACGTCGGACGGTCACCGCCACTTCGTACCCTGGCCGCGCTGCTCGAAGGAGAGTTCGGTGGTGGTCCCTCAGGACGTACTCTTGCCCATCCCTCTGGAGTGACCGTTCATGACCAGGCTTTCCGTCGTCGTCCCCTGCTTCAACGAGGAGGACGTCGTCGAACGCTTCGACGCGCGGATGCGCCAGGTGCTCGACACCCTTCCGGTCGGTTACGAGATCTGTTACGTCGACGACGGCAGTTCCGACGGAACGCTCGGCAAGCTGCGCGAGATCGCCGCCCGGCACCCGCACCGGACCCAGTACGCCTCCTTCAGCCGCAACTTCGGCAAGGAGGCCGCCATGCTCGCCGGCCTGCGCAAGTCCACCGGCGACGCCGTCGTCATCATGGACGCCGACCTCCAGCACCCGCCCGAGCTCCTCGCCCGCATGCTCGACCTGCACCACCAGGGCCACGACCAGGTCATGGCGCGCCGGACCCGCGAAGGCGACAAGAAGCTCCGCTCCGCCCTCAGCCGGATGTACTACCGGGGCGTCAACCGCTGGGTCGACGTGGAACTCACCGACGGCGTCGGCGACTTCCGCCTCCTGTCCCGCCCCGCCGTCGACGCGCTGCTCTCGTTGCCCGAGTACAACCGCTTCTCCAAGGGGCTCTTCTCCTGGATCGGCTTCGACACCGTCACCTTCGACTACCAGAACGCCGCACGAGAGGGCGGTGAGACGAAGTGGAAGTTCAGCTCCCTGATCAACTACGGCATGGACGGGCTGATCTCCTTCAACAACCGGCCGCTGCGCATCGCCCTCTGGCTCGGGATGATGCTGACCGGCCTCGCCGCCCTGTACGCGGTCTGGGTCGTCGCCGCCGCCCTCACCCAGGGCGTCACCGCCCCCGGATACGTCACCCTGGTCGCGATCATCGCGGGACTCGGAGGCGTGCAGATGGTGATGCTGGGGCTGATCGGCGAGTACATCGGCCGCATCTACTACGAGACCAAGCGCCGGCCGCACTTCCTCGTGAAGGAGACCCACCGCTCCTTCGGGCGCGGGGCGTCCGAACGCGTCGCCGCCGAGCGGATCCGCGTCGCGGCCACCGAGGGAGAGCACTGATGGCAGCCGGGTCCCCCACCGCGCGACGCGGACGGCTCGCCGAGATATTCCGCTTCGCCCTCGTCGGCGGCGTCAACACGGGTACCTTCTTCGGCTGTTACCTGCTGCTCCACCCGTGGATGCCGTACTTCGCCGCCTACTCCCTCGCCTTCGTCCTCAGCATGATCGGCTCCTTCTTCCTCAACACCTACTTCACCTACCGCACCCGGCCGACCTGGAAGAAGTTCGCCCTCTTCCCGCTCACCAACCTCACCAACTACCTGGTGCAGAGCGTCGGTCTGTACGCGCTCGTCACCTGGGCCGGAATGGACGACAGGATCGCGCCACTCGTCGCGGCCGTCGTCGCCATCCCCTTCACCTACCTCATCTCCCAGCGGATCCTCGTCCCCCGGAACACCGGACAGGACACCGACGACTCCGGTCCAGGGAGCGAAACGGACGAGCGGCAGCCCTCCCGGCTCGCGTAGATTGCCTGGCAGTCGCGGCGGGGAACACACGGCGCGTGGGACAGCCGAGTGAGGACGACGCAGGTGGCGGCACAGGTGACACAGACGACCGGACAGACGACCGGACCGGTGGATGGACCGGCGGGCGGACGGACGACCGGGCAGACGGACGCGACGAGGCAGTACGTGACGGAGGGCCGCAGGATCGTCGTCAAGGTCGGCTCCTCCTCGCTCACCACCGCCTCGGGAGGCCTGGACGCCGACCGCGTCGACGCCCTCGTCGACGTACTCGCCAAGGTCCGCAGCGGCGGCGAGAAGGAGATCGTCCTCGTCTCCTCCGGCGCCATCGCCGCGGGCCTCGCACCGCTCGGACTCACCCGCCGTCCCAAGGACCTCGCCCGGCAGCAGGCCGCCGCCAGCGTCGGCCAAGGACTCCTCGTCGCCCGGTACACCGCCTCCTTCGCCCGCTACGGAGTCCGCGTCGGACAGGTCCTCCTCACCACCGACGACACCAGTAGGCGCGCCCACTACCGCAACGCCTACCGGACCCTCGACCAGCTCCTCGCGATGGGCGCGCTGCCGGTAGTCAACGAGAACGACACCGTCGCCACGGACGAGATCCGCTTCGGCGACAACGACCGGCTCGCCGCCCTCGTCGCCCACCTCGTCCGCGCCGACCTGCTCGTCCTGCTCTCCGACGTCGACGGCCTCTACGACGGGGACCCGGCCAAGCCCGGCACGTCGAGGATCGCGCAGGTCACGGGCCCCGACGACATCGCCCATGTGGAGATCGGATCGGCCGGAAAGGCGGGCGTCGGCACCGGTGGCATGGTCACCAAGGTCGAGGCCGCCCGGATCGCCGCCGCGGCCGGCATCCCCGTGGTCCTCACCTCCGCGAGCCGCGCCGCCGACGCCCTCGCCGGCCGTGACACCGGCACGTACTTCCACCGCACCGGCCGACGCTCCGCCGACCGGCTCCTCTGGCTCGCCCACGCCTCCACCCCGCAGGGCTCCCTCACCCTGGACGACGGAGCCGTACGAGCCGTCGTCGAGGGCAAGAAGTCCCTGCTCGCGGCCGGTGTCGCGGGCATCGAGGGTGACTTCGTGGCCGGCGACCCCGTCGAACTCCGCGACACCGCCGGCCGGGCCGTCGCCCGCGGTCTCGTCAACTTCGACGCCAAGGAGATGCCCCGGATGCTCGGGCGCTCCACGCACGAACTCGCCAAGGCGCTCGGCCCCGAGTACGAGCGCGAGGTCGTCCACCGCGACGACCTGGTCGTCATCCGCTGACCCTCACGTCCCTCCCGAAACGGCTGAAAGTGCGGCCATCCGGAAGGGACGTTTACCAAAACCGCCCCAAGTGCCGCCTCGGGCTGGTCAACTTTGTCCCGGGGGTAAGAGAGCAGGGCGGGGTACAGCACCACACGCATCACACAGGAGGCCGCCGGTGAGACGAGCGCGCCCAGGGGCACCGCCCCGAGGGACTGCCGAACGCGCCCTGACCAGTGTCGAGGCCGGAGCCGACTTCGACGAGGCACGGGACAGGTCCACGGACACCAAGACCGAGACCACCACCGAGACACGCGAGGTGCGTGAGCCACGAGAGGCACGCGCCAAGGAACAGCCCGTGTCCAAACTCTGGCACATCACCCTCAGCGTGTCGGGTGTGGAGTCACCGCTGAAGGAGGTGCGACGCGGGCTGGAACAGCTGGCCCACGACCACCCCTTCCTGCTGACCAGCCGCTACGCCAACGACCACGCCGAGATCAGGTACTGGGAAGAGGCCCGCGACCTGCACGACGCCGCGGCCGTCGCCCTGCGCCTGTGGGGCGAGCACCGGCAGACCGCCAAGCTGCCGCCGTGGGAGATCGTCGGTCTCGAGGTCATCGACCGCGAGACCTACCACCAGCGGATCGCGGAGGGCTACGGCCCGCCACCCGCGGCCCCGGTCGGCGTCCACCCGTACTGAGCGGCGGCGTTCGAGACACCTCCCCGTGCGGGGCGTCTCGGAACGACCGGGGTACGTCTCGGAGTGCGGGATACGTGAGGGATGTCCGCAGGGGTGCCAGTACCCTGCGGGCATGACCTCGCTCACGCCCCTCGACAACCTGTCCCCGGTCACCCGGGCCGCCTACCGGGCCCGTGGCGCCGCCGCCGAAATCGCGCCACTCCCGCGCGCGGCCAAGGACGACGCCCTGCTGGCGATCGCGGACGCCCTCGAAGTCCGCACCGCCGAAATCGTCGAGGCCAACGCCGAGGACATCGCCAAGGCCCGCGAAGCCGGGACCAGCGAAGCGATCATCGACCGGCTCACCCTCACCCCCGAGCGCGTCCGGGCCATCGCCGCCGACGTCCGTGACGTCGCCGCGCTGCCCGACCCCGTCGGCGAGGTCGTCCGCGGCTCGACCCTCCCCAACGGCATCGACCTGCGCCAGGTCCGCGTGCCGCTCGGCGTCGTCGGCATCATCTACGAGGCCCGCCCCAACGTCACCGTCGACGCGGCCGCCCTCTGCCTGAAGTCCGGCAACGCCGTCCTGCTCCGCGGCTCGTCCTCCGCGTACGCCTCCAACAGCGCCCTGGTGAAGGTCCTGCGCGACGCCATCGGCGGCGCCGGACTGCCCGCCGACGCCATCCAGCTCGTCCCCGGCGAGTCCCGCGAATCGGTCCGCGAGCTGATGCGCGCCCGCGGCCTCGTCGACGTCCTCATCCCGCGCGGCGGCGCCTCCCTGATCCGGACGGTCGTAGAGGAGTCCACCGTCCCGGTCATCGAGACCGGCACCGGCAACTGCCACGTCTACGTCGACGCGCAGACCGACCTCGACATGGCCGTCGAGATCCTGATCAACTCCAAGGCGCACCGGGTCAGCGTCTGCAACGCGGCCGAGACCCTCCTCGTCCACCAGGACGTCGCCGCGGCCTTCCTCCCCAGGGCCCTCGACGCCCTCGCGGAGGCCGGCGTCACCGTCCACGCCGACGAGCGGGTCCTCGCGTTCGCCGCGGGCTCCAAGGCCACCGTCGTCCCGGCCACCCCCGAGGACTGGGAGACCGAGTACCTCTCGTACGACATCGCCGCCGCCGTCGTCGACTCCCTCGACAGGGCCGTCGAGCACATCCGGACCTGGTCCTCCGGTCACACCGAGGCGATCGTCACCACCTCGCAGGCCGCGGCGCGCCGCTTCACCCAGCTGGTCGACTCCACCACGGTCGCCGTGAACGCCTCCACCCGGTTCACGGACGGAGGACAGTTCGGCTTCGGCGCCGAGATCGGCATCTCCACCCAGAAGCTGCACGCCCGGGGCCCCATGGGCCTTCCGGAGCTGACCTCGACCAAGTACATCGTCACCGGTGACGGTCACGTGCGGTAACCGCTCCTTTCGGTACGGGCGGGGAGGGTTCGCACTCTCCCTGCCCAAAACCACCTTCCGGGTCTACTCTGAAGCCGTGCCGGACGACGTGGGGGGCACGCCGTTCCAGAACGGCGGGGACCCTGAGGACTCTGTCGACCGCGGAGGCGCCGACGAGGTCTACGCCGACGTGGTGTTCGACGAGGACTTCGTACGGGCCGCGACCATTCACGAGCCGACCGCGGTCGAGCGGCTCCTCGCCGCCGCCCAGGCCCGTGCCGAGGCCGAGGCGGCCCGCGCCCGAGCCGGGGGCGGATCGGCCGACGACGACCTCTACGAGGAGTTCCACGACCCCTCCGGCCTCACCTACGAGCCGGACGACGTCGGCGACGACGCCAGCCCGTACGGCCGCCACGGCGGCGCCCTGCGCCCCTACCGGGGCAGCGCCCGCTGGCACCGGCCCGTCGCCTGGCTCCTCGCCCTCGTCATGGGGGTCGGCATGGTCGCCCTGGCCTTCAGCGCCGTCTACCGGGGCGCGGCCGCCAACCGCCAGGACCAGGTCCCCCCGCCCGCCACGACCGGCGTGGACACGCCCAACCCGAACCCGGCACCGCCCGCCGCCCACGCCCCCGCGGCACGCTCCGCGTCCCCCGAATAGCCGTCCGCGTCCGCGTCGGAAGCGGTCCGTGTCCGCGTGGGCAGCGCTCCGCGTCCGCGTCTGCGGTGGGCCGTGTCCGTGTCGGTAGCGGTCCGCGTCCTCCGAGTGGCCGAGCCGTTCGGCTCCCTGGCGGCACCCGCACACCCTGACGGCGGAATTCTTCCGAACTTGTCGTGTACCTCGGCGTTTACCGAAGCCCTCGCGGACCTACCCTGAAGGTATGGCAGGGCGTGGCGACCCGCCTGAGGGGACGCCCGAGGGCCTCCCCGGCGGTGAGGACGAATACCGATCCGTCGTCTTCGACGAGGCGTTCGTCCGCGCTGCCCATCTCCAGGAGTTCTCGGCCCAGGAACGGATGGGTGAGCACTCCCAGGCCGTCCGCAGCCGCCCGTCCTCCTGGGAGGGCCGCAGCGGCTCCCGCCAGGCCATCCTGCTGGTCCTGCTGATCCTCCTCGCCTTCGGCACCGCCATCTATCTCGGCGTCCGCAACCCGTACCAGCCCCCGGTCGACCAGCGGGCCGAACCCCTGCGGACCACCGTGGTCCCGCTCGCCCCGCAGGGCCCCGTCGTCGGCGGTGTGCCCGACCGGCTCTTCGACCACAGCCCGGTCGCCGAGTACCGCACCGGGGCCGCGGGCATCAACCTGCCCGTCGCCGGACGCACCACCCACTTCGCCGAGAGCCAGGTCGTCTCCGCCCTCAGCATCGCCAAGGACTATCTGGTGGCCTCTTCCCTGGAGCCCGACGTCCTGTCCGGGGTGACCGTGCGGCCCGCGCGCCTGCTGCTCGACCCCGACCAGCTCGAACAGTTCGACCGGAGCGTCGAGGCACCGGCCGACGACGGCCGACACGCCCTCGCCGGCTGGCTCGTCCGCTTCGACCCGCGGCAGGCCGTCCTCGCGGACCCCTCGGCCCGCGTCCAGGGCACCCTCCGCTACGAGGAGACCAGCCCCGACACACTGGACGTCACCGCGGACCACACGTACACCTACGCTCTCCGCCCGGCCGCACAGGGCGCGGGACCGGTCGGGCAGGCGTCCCTCTTCACCGTCCACCGCGAGGTGCACTTCCGCTTCGACCGCGAGGACCTGCGCATGCACCGGGCCGAGCTGGTGACCAGCACCGTGGAGGCGGGCCCGCAGGCGTGCGGCGCGGACGTCACGGGCTCCCTGAAGCCGCTCCTGGCCGGAGCGCGGGCCCCCGAGGCGGACGGCGGACCGGTGGTCACCGACCCGTACGCCACGGGTCGGCCCGCCGCCCCCTCGCTGTGCGGAGCGCTGGCGCCGAGCGCTCAGCCCTCGCTCTGACGGTTCCGCCGGTCCGGTTCCGCCGGTCCGGTTCCGCCCGGCCGGTTCCGCTCAGGCCTCGCTCTGAGCGCCGCCGGTGTCGCCGTCCGGGCCGCTCCTGCCGTCCCCTTCGGTCCCGTCGGCGTCCGGCTTCCTCGGGCCCTGGCCGCCGCCGAAGGCGTTGCGCAGCTTCCCGCCCAGGTCGCCCGCCAGGTCGCCGGCGCCCCCGGCTATGTCGCCGACCAGCTTCATCAGCGGATCCTTGCTGGTCCGCACGGTGTCGGCGTAGTGCCCCGCCGACTCGCGGAAGGAGTCCGTGACCGAGGCGTCCTTGTCCTCCGAGCGCTTCGGGTAGTGGCCGTCCATGATCCGCTGGAAGTCGCGGTTCTCCGACCACTTCTTCAGCTCCGCCGCCCGGACGGTGGTGAAGGGGTGCGTACGCGGCAGTACGTTGAGGATCTTGAGGACCGAGTCCCGCAGGTCCCCGGCCTTCTCGTACTCGTCGGCCTGGGCGAGGAACGCGTCCACGTTCATCTCGTGGAGGTGGTTGCCGCCGGCGACCTTCATCAGGCCGCGCATCGAGGCCTGCACGTCCTGGCCGACGAGGAGCCCGGCCCGGTCGGCGGAGAGCTCCGACTTGCGGAACCACTCGCGCAGCGCCGTGACGATCGCCATGATCGCGACGTTCCCCAGCGGAATCCAGGCGATCTTGAGCGCGAGGCTGGTGAGGAAGAGCAGGACCGTGCGGTACACGGAGTGTCCGGAGAGGGCGTGTCCGACCTCATGGCCGACGACCGCCCGCATCTCCTCCTCGTCGAGGAGCTCCACCAGACCGGTGGTGACGACGATGATCGGCTCGTCCAGGCCGATGCACATCGCGTTGGGCTTCGGGTCCTGCGTCACGTACATCGGCGGGACCTTCTCCAGGTCCAGGATGTAACAGGCGTCCCGCAGCATGTCGTTGAGATGGCTGAACTGCGCGTCGCTCACCCGGACGGAGTCCGAGAGGAAGAGGAGTCGCAGGCTGCGCTCCGGCAGAAGCCCGCTGAGCGCCTTGAAGACCGTGTCGAAGCCGCTGAGCTTGCGCAGCGCCACCAGCGCCGAGCGGTCGGCCGGATGCTCGTAGGCCCGCGAGGAGATACCGGGGAACCGCTTCCGCTGCCTGCTCGGCACGTTCCCCTGGTCGTTCTCGGTCATGGATGCCCCCTGTTCGTACGAGTCGGTGCTCGTCCCCCTGACGAACCCCAGCGTAGGCGTTGGCGCTACGGTGTGCCGGGGCCTGTGGATAACTCGGGCACCGAGGACGACCGAGGAGCACGATCGACATGCCGGACACCGTCGACACCGCTGCCGCCCTGCTCGCCGCCGCCGCGCAGGAGGGACCGGGCGACACGCTCCGCATCGTGCTGCTCGTCTCGATGGTCGGCGGCGCCCTGCTCGCCTGGTTCCTGCTCCGCGGCTATCGCTCCGACGACACCGGGGACGACAGCACCGGCGGCGGCACCGGCGACGCGGCCCGCCGCGGCACGGACGCCAGCACGGATGTCACCACGGACCGTGACGCCAACGCCTGAGTCGGCGTGAGCCTGCCCGGACCGCCCGCATACGATGTGCGCGAAGTCTCCGCTCCCATCCCCGATCGATAGGTCTGTCGAAGATGAGCCTCCACAGCACCGCCGCCAACCTGGTTTCCCTTGCCGAGGGCTCCGAGCACGGCGGCGGCAACCACGAAAGCCTCAGCCCCTACCTCACCGGCTTCGGCGCCTTCGGCGCCCTGCTTCTGCTGCTGTGGATCACCACCCGCTTCAACCGCGACCGCTGAACCACCGCCCCTGATCAGGCGTCCGCTGCCGTGCCAGTAGGCTCTGCACGCATGGGAGAGCAGGAAATGCCTACTGGCGGGCGCGGGAAGCGCCGACTCGGGGTGATGGGCGGAACCTTCGACCCGATCCACCACGGACACCTGGTGGCGGCCAGCGAGGTCGCCGCCCTGTTCCACCTGGACGAGGTCGTGTTCGTACCGACCGGGCAGCCGTGGCAGAAGAGCGACAAGACCGTGTCGGCGGCCGAGGACCGTTATCTGATGACGGTCATCGCGACGGCGTCCAACCCGCAGTTCTCGGTCAGCCGGATCGACATCGACCGCGGCGGTGCGACGTACACCATCGACACCCTGCGGGACCTGCGCTCCCTCAACAGCGACTCGGACCTTTTTTTCATCACCGGGGCGGACGCGCTGTCGCAGATCCTCACCTGGCGCGACGCCGAGGAACTCTTCTCGCTCGCGCACTTCATCGGCGTCACCCGGCCGGGCCACGACCTCACCGACGACGGACTGCCCAAGGGCGGCGTCTCGCTCGTCGAGGTGCCCGCGCTCGCCATCTCCTCCACCGACTGCCGGGCGAGGGTCGCACAGGGCGATCCCGTCTGGTACCTGGTCCCGGACGGCGTGGTGCGCTACATCGACAAGCGCCAGTTGTACCGCGGCGAGTGAGCTTCGGGGAGGGGCACCGGTGAACGATCAGCAGCATCCGTACGACCCGTACTATCCGCAGCCGCAGATCATCGGCTACGACGAGTACGGGCAGCCGGTGTACCAGCAGCCACAGGCGTCCCAGCAGGGTCAGGGACAGCACTACGACCCGTACGGCGGTCAGCAGCAGCAGTCCCAGCCGCAGCAGGGGTACGGCTACGACTCTTACGCCCAGCAGCAGTACCAGGCGCAGCAGCCACAGGCGCACCAGCAGCCTCAGGCACCCGAGCAGCCCCAGGAGCCGCAGTACGACCCGTACGGGCAGCAGGGCTACGCCTACCCCTCCTACGACACGGGACAGCAGTGGTCCGTCCAGGCGGACCCGTCCGCCGCTCAGGCCCCTGCCCCCGCTCAGGCCCCTGTGCAGGCCCCGTCGGCCGCGCCCGTCGCGACCCCGCCCGGCGTTCCCGGTCAGCGCCCCGCGTCCGAGCGGTCCGCTCCGGCCCGGCAGGCCGGCACCGACGACGACCGTGACTACCGCACCGAGCAGTTCTCGTTCATCGAGGAGCCGGACGAGGACTCCGAGGACGTCATCGACTGGCTGAAGTTCACCGAGAGCCGCTCGGAGCGGCGCGAGGAGGCCAGGCGCCGGGGCCGCGTCCGGATCATCGCGCTCGTCGTCGTCCTCGTCCTCGCCGCCGTGGGCGGCGTCGGCTACCTCTGGTCCGCGGGAATGCTCCCCGGGTCGTCGGACGGGGAGCAGAAGGAGAACACCGCGACCGGTCCGCAGAAGCGCGACACGATCGTCGTACACCTCCACAACACCACGGGCGGCGGAACCTCCACCGCCCTGCTCGTGAACAACAGCACCACCCGTCAGGGCACCACGGTCCTGCTGCCCAACTCCGTCGTCGTCGCCGACGGCGAGGGCGCCGCGACCACCCTGGGCAAGTCGGTCGAGGACGACGGCTCCAGCGGCACCCGCGAGGCGATCGGCAACCTCCTCGGCGCCCCGATCGCCGGCACCTGGCGCCTGGACACCCCGTACCTGGACACCCTCGTCGACCTCGTCAGCGGGATCGAGATGGACACCGACACGGAGGTGCCCGACACGAAGAAGGGCGCCGATCCGCTGGTCAGGAAGGGCGAGAAGCAGTCCCTGAACGGCCGCGCCGCCGTCGCCTACGCGACCTACCGGGCACCCGGCGAGGCCGAGACCAAGCAGCTCCAGCGCTTCGGCCAGGTCATGTACGCCGTGCTGCGCAAGATCTCGGACAATCCCGAGTCCGCCACGATGACCGTGGAGAGCCTCACCCAGATCTTCGACCCCTCGCTCTCCGAGAAGGACCTCGGTGCCTCCCTCGCCAAGCTCGCCGAGCACGCCAAGGTCGGCGACTACAAGACGGCTTTGCTCCCGGTGGGACAGGACGGCGCGCTGACCGAGGGCGCGAGCGACAGTGTGGTGAAGGACATCCTGGGCGGAAAGGTCACCGCGCCCGAGGCGGGCGACGTGACCCGGGTCTCGCTGCGGGACGGTTCCGGCAAGAAGGCGACCGAGGCGGCCAGGGTCGTCCTGATCAACGGCGGCTACTCCTTCATGGGCGGCACCGAGGCGGACACCCAGGAGAAGTCGCAGGTCGTCTACGGTGACGACGCCCAGAAGCCGACGGCGGCCGAGGTGGCCAAGACACTGGGTCTGCCGGCCGGCTCGGTCACCAAGGGCAAGCCCTCGGGCGCGGCCGCGGTGACCGTGATCCTGGGCAAGGACTACGAGGTGCCGGGGGCCCGGTAACGGCGCTCCGGAAAACGTTGGCGGGGCCGTCGGCGGTCCGTGAGACCCTGGAGGGGTACTGGACCGCCGACGAAAGCCTGCATGTGACCGCCACGGACCGCTCCATCGAACTCGTCAACGCCGCCGCTCAGGCGGCCGCCGACCGGCTCGCGCACGACATCATCGCGTACGACGTCAGCGATGTGCTGTCGATCACCGACGCCTTCCTGCTCGCCTCCGCGCCCAACGACCGCCAGGTCAAGTCGATCGTCGACGAGATCGAGGAGCGCCTCAACAAGGACCTCGGCGCCAAGCCGGTCCGCCGTGAGGGCGACCGCGACGCCCGCTGGATCCTCCTGGACTACGTCGACATCGTCGTCCACGTCCAGCACAGCGAGGAGCGCGTCTTCTACGCGCTCGAGCGCCTGTGGAAGGACTGCCCCGAGCTCGCGCTCCCCGAGGACGCGGTGAAGACCCGCGGCAAGGGTGCCGAGCACGCCGAGCTGACCGGTGTCGACCTCTCCGAGCACGCCGCCGGGCTGCCCGACGGACCGGACGGTGAGCTGAGCTGAGCACCACCAAGGGCGGCACCGGCCGCCGCATCGTCCTCTGGCGTCACGGCCAGACCTCATGGAACCTGGAGCGCCGCTTCCAGGGATCGACCGACATCGAGCTGACGGAGGCCGGTGTCGCCCAGGCGCGCCGGGCCGCCCGGCTGCTCGCCGCGCTGAAGCCGGACGCCATCGTCGCCTCGGACCTGAAGCGGGCGGCGGCCACCGCCGCCGAGTTGGCCGTGCTCACCGGTCACACCGTCGACCACGACTCCGCGCTGCGCGAGACGTACGCGGGGGAGTGGCAGGGGCTGACCCACGACGAGATCGTGGGGCGGTACGGCGAGCAGTACGCCGCCTGGAAGCGCGGCGAGCCCGTGCGCCGGGGCGGCGGCGAGCTGGAGACCGAGGTGGCCGACCGGGCCGCCCCGGTGGTTCTGGAGCACGCCGACAAGCTGCCCGAGGACGGCACGCTCGTCGTGGTCAGCCACGGCGGCACGATCCGCACCACGATCGGGCGGCTCCTCGGCCTGGAGTCCCAGCACTGGGAGAGCCTGGGTGGCCTCTCGAACTGCTGCTGGTCCGTCCTCGGCGAGGGCGCCCGCGGCTGGCGTCTGATGGAGCACAACGCGGGCACGCTGCCCGAGCCGGTCCTCGGCGACGACGACTGAGCCCCGCGACCGGCCTGCCGGACCCGGATTTCACTTTCCGGCAGGTCACAGGCTAAAGTTCTTCTTGTTCGCAGCGCAGAGCGCGAAGAACACGAGGGGCTATAGCTCAGTTGGTAGAGCGCCTGCATGGCATGCAGGAGGTCAGGAGTTCAATTCTCCTTAGCTCCACAATCACCGGATCCCGTCCCCAGCAGGGGGCGGGATTCGTCGTTCCGTCACCTTTCGCAGGGACGCGAGCCCGTGGCGGCTCTCCTCGTCGTTCGGCGTGTAGGCCACGATCCGGCACTCCGGCATCCCGTTCACCGAGAGGGAGACCGAGGTCAACCGGACCTCGCCCATCAGCGCGTGACGGAAGACCTTCACCCGGGTGCCCGGCGGGACCACATCGCCGCTGCGCCACAGTCGGGCGAACTCCGGGCTGGCCTCCGCGAGGGCCCGCACGTACTCCTCCCAGGCCGGCTCGCCGACATGGCGTCCGTACGCGCCCCGCAGCTGGGCCACCATCAGCGGCAGCTCCCGCTTCCGGTCGACCACCGGGCAGGTGGGCCCGGGCACGCTGAACAGCGCCCACAGCACGTTGCGTATGCCGAACGGGCCGGTGTCCAGGTCGTCCCGCCCCTCCTGGAAGAAGAGCCGCTCGTACATGGAGTTGGTCGCGAGCACGTCGTACCGCGCGTTGTAGAGCACCGCCGGGTGCGGGTCGAGGGCGTCGAGGATGCCCTGGATCTCCGGGCTGACCACCTCGACGTCCGAGGCCGACCGCTCCGGCGCGTACGGCACCTCGGCCAGGTGGTAGAGGTGCTCGCGCTCGGGCCGGTCGAGCCGGAGCGTCCTGGCGACCGCGTCGAGCACCTGAGCCGAGGCGTTGATCGGGCGCCCCTGCTCCAGCCAGGTGTACCAGGTGACGCCGACCCCGGAGAGCTGGGCGACCTCCTCGCGGCGCAGCCCCGGCGTGCGGCGGCGGAGTCCCGGAGGCATCCCCACGTCCTCCGGTGTCACCCTGGCCCGGCGGCTGCGCAGGAACGCGGCCAGCTCCGGCCGTCGGCGTCGCTGTGTCGGTACTGCTGCCACGATCGTCACACCCCCATGGTCGAGTCCCCGTGCCGCCGCTGCCAGGTGGTGTCAGTACCAGCATCAGCGGGCTCTCGTTACCCGTATCCGATCGCGGTCACGCTCGACGCATGACCTCGACCACAACACGTCCCGTACTCAGTAAAGACGGTGGCACCGACAACCGCCCCGGACTGCTGCTCGGGGTGGTTCTCGCCGCCCAGTTCATGGCGCTCCTCGACGTCTTCATCGTCAACGTCGCCGCCCCCACGATCCGTGCCGAGCTCTCCGCCTCCGGAGCCGCGCTCCAACTCGTCGTCGCCGGCTACACCATCGCCTACGCGGTGTTGCTGATCACCGGTGCCCGCCTCGGCGACCTCGTCGGACACCGCCGGATGTACCTCGGCGGCCTCGCCCTCTTCACCGCGGCCTCCCTCGCCTGCGGACTCGCCGCCGACACGGGGCAGTTGATCGCCTTCCGGTTCGCGCAGGGCGTGGGATCGGCCCTGATGATCCCTCAGGTGCTGAGCCTCATCCAGCGCAACTTCACCGGCGAGCGCCGGGTCCGGGCCCTCAGCGCCTACTCCGCGGTCCTGGCCACCGGCGCCGCCGCTGGGCAGGTGGTCGGCGGCGTCCTGGTGAGCGCCGACCTCTTCGGCACCGGCTGGCGGCCCGTCTTCCTCGTCAACGTGCCGATCGGCGTCGCCCTGCTCGTCCTCGGCGCCCGGGTCCTGCCCCGCGACACCCGGACGGCACCCACGCGGGCGCGTGCCCTCGATCTGCCGGGCCTCGTCCTGCTCGCCGCCGCCGTGTCCCTGCTGACCGTCCCCCTGGTCCTCGGCCAGGAGCAGGACTGGCCGCTGTGGTCCTGGCTCTCGCTCGGCGCCTCCCTGGTCCTCCTCGCCCTCTTCGGCGTGTACGAGTCGCGGCTCGCCCGGCGGGGCGGCGCCCCGCTCATCGCCCCGCGCGTGCTGCGGCTCCCCGGGATGGGACGGGCCGTCCTCTGGATCACCGTCTCGATGGGAGTCAACGCCGGCTTCCTGTTCACCCTCACCCTGCATCTGCAGGGCGGGCTCGGACACAGCGCCCTGCGCGCCGGACTCACCTTCGGTCCCGCCGCCGTCGTCTTCGGGGCCATCGGGCTGACCTGGCGGCGCTGGCCGGCCCGGCTGCACCGTGCGCTGGTCCCGGGCGGCTTCCTGCTGGCCGCCGCGGGAGCCCTCGCCGTCGGCGGGCTGCTCGCGGACGGCGGCACGGGCGGCTGGGGGCTCTACCCGGCCCTGGGCGCGTTCGGCGCGGGTGTCTCACTGGCCTTCAGCCCGGCCCTGACCGGCGCGCTGGCCACCGTACGACCGGAGGACGCGGCCGACGCGAGCGGGCTGCTCGCGACCGTCACCCAGCTCGGTCAGCTCATCGGGGTCGCCGCGTTCGGGACGCTTTTCCTCGGTGCGACGGCCGGATCCGGGGCGCGGAACTCCGCCGACGCGCTGTGGGCGACCATGATCGCCCTGGCCGTCGCCGCCGCTGTCGGCGCGGCGGCCGGACCGTGGCGCCGAGCACGCTGACCCTCTTGCGAGGCCATGGCAGAATCGGACGGCCGGAGGGGGACGAGGATCCGGACGGGAGGGTGGCCCAAGTGCTCGGCGACAACGGCGGGGTGTCCTATGGGTGCACGGCCTGCGGCCACAGCTGGAGCTGACTGATGGGTGCACACAGGCGGAAGTGCGACTGGTGCGGCAGCGGCACGCCCATCGTGCGCGACATGGACCCCGTCAACCCGGGGTTCCAGTACTGGTGCGAGGAGTGCGCACGGGCGCTGATCATAAAAGGCGACCCCATCGAGACGTACCGCGAGCTGGAGGGGGAGCCGATCTACGGCCGGCTCCTCGACGAGCACTGCACCCTCAAGCGGTTCTACTCCTTCGCCACGGCCTGACGCCGCAGCGTCAGCACGTACCCCACGAGCAGCGCCGTCGTCGTCAGCGGATAGACGGCGGACAGCACCATCTGGCCCACGTTCTGGTCCAGTTCGGGCCGACCCGGGTCGTGCGGAACCCACCACAGCGCGAAGGACGCGAACGCCAGGCCCACCGCCCCCGTCACCGGCCACACGCGCGTGGCGCGGTCCGCGAGCAGGATCAGCAGCGGCACACACCAGACCCAGTGGTGGGACCAGGAGATCGGGCTGATCATCAGTGCCGTGAACGCGCAGACGACCACCGCCACCGCCTTGTCGCCGCGCAGCGCGGCCCGCACCGCGAGCACCATCGCCACTCCGCCCAGGACGGCCGCGGTCACCGCCCACCACATGCCCGGGTCGTCGGTGTGCATCATCCGGGCCAGGACCCCGCGGATCGACTGGTTGGCGGTCTCCTCCGCGAAGCCCACCCGGCCGGTCTCGAACAGCGTCTCCGTCCAGAACCGCTTCGAGTCCGCCGGCAGGACGAGCGCGACGGCCAGCGTCGTCCCGAGGAACACCCCGGTCGCCGTCACCGCGGTGCGCAGCCAGGTGTTCCAGGTCCGGTCCCGGCGCCACAGGAGCACGCCCACGACGAGCAGCAGGACCACGAAGAGCCCTGGTGTGAGCTTCACCGCGGTCGCCAGGCCGATGCCCAGACCGGCCCAACGGCTGCCCTGGCGCCGGGTGAGGTCCCAGAGCACCGCCACCGCTATGAGCAGGTTGATCTGGCCGTACCGCAGGGTCGTCCAGACCGGCTCGCACCAGACCACGACCGCGGCGACCCACAGCGTCGTACGCCATAGGTCCGTACGGGACAGCGACGGGCGGACCAGCTGGATCGACAGCTGGACCAGCGCCACCACCAGGAGCAGGTTCCCCGCCGTGGTGAGCGTCCGCATCAGCGGCACGCTCACCAGGGTCAGCGGGACGAACAGCAGCGCCGCGAACGGCGGGTAGGTCATGCCGAGGTTCGCGGAGGTGGCGCGCATCGCGTACAGGTCCCCGCCGGCCCGGACCGTCTCGCCCTCCGCCCGGTAGACCATCACGTCGAGCATGTTCACGTGGGCGAGGCGTTGCGCCACCCAGAAGGCCGCGAAGGAGAGCAGGCAGATCGCCGCGGCGGTGGCCAGGGGCCAGGGCCGGGCGCGGGTCTTGGAGAGCACGGAGACGGACACAGTCGGCGACCCTACCCGGCAGGTCAGAGGGGCCCGGAGAATCGATTTGGAGATCTGCCGGGGAGCCGGTTAATGTTCTGTCTGTCGCCGCGAGGGAAACCGAAACGGAGACGGAAGAAAGCAAGGGGCTATAGCTCAGTTGGTAGAGCGCCTGCATGGCATGCAGGAGGTCAGGAGTTCAATTCTCCTTAGCTCCACAGAAAAGAAGCGGGTCACCCGGATCGGGTGGCCCGCTTCTTCGTGTTCGGCTCCCGGCCGCCGAGGCCTCACCCTGCGCCGCTCCGCTCCGCGAAACGTCGGTGCGGCCCGCTCGGGCCCTGCGGTACCCTGACGCCATGCGTGCCGTACGCCTTCTGCTTACCGAGCCGCGCTGATCAGTCCCGACGGATGACAGACATCTGTCGGAGTCGGCGCGGCGTCCCCTCCTGTGCGAGGGGATTTTTCATTTCACGGCAGTCCGTGGCAGTGGGCAGAGACGATCGATGGAGCTTCAAGGACCATGACCGAGATCAATACGGCCGCCGAGACGGCGGCCCCGCATCGCTACACGGCGGCCATGGCCGCCGACATCGAGGCACGCTGGCAGGACTTCTGGGACGCCGAGGGCACGTACGAGGCCCCGAACCCCACCGGTGACCTGGCGGGCGACCCCGCGGTCGCCTCCCTGCCCAAGAAGTTCATCATGGACATGTTCCCGTACCCCTCGGGTGCGGGCCTGCACGTCGGCCACCCGCTCGGCTACATCGCCACGGACGTCTTCGCCCGCCACGCGCGCATGACCGGCCACAACGTGCTGCACACCCTGGGCTTCGACGCCTTCGGCCTGCCGGCCGAGCAGTACGCCGTGCAGACGGGCACGCACCCGCGCGTGTCCACCGAGGCCAACATGGAGAACATGAAGGTCCAGCTGCGCCGGCTGGGCCTGGGCCACGACAAGCGCCGGTCGTTCGCCACGATCGACCCCGAGTACTACAAGTGGACCCAGTGGATCTTCCTGCAGATCTTCAACTCCTGGTACGACGGCGAGGCCGCCAAGGCCCGTCCGATCGCCGAGCTGATCGAGCAGTTCGAGAACGGCACACGTGAGGTTCCCGGCACCACGCGCGCGTGGAGCGAGCTGAGCGCCGCCGAGCGCTCCGACGTCCTGGGCGAGTACCGCCTGGCGTACGCCTCCGACGCGCCCGTCAACTGGTGCCCCGGCCTGGGCACGGTCCTGGCCAACGAGGAGGTCACCGCCGACGGCCGCTCCGAGCGCGGCAACTTCCCCGTCTTCAAGTCCAAGCTGCGCCAGTGGAACATGCGGATCACCGCTTACGCGGACCGCCTGCTGGACGACCTGGACGCGCTGGACTGGCCCGAGGCCATCAAGCTGCAGCAGCGGAACTGGATCGGCCGCTCCGAGGGCGCCCGCGTCGACTTCCAGGTCGGCGACACCGGTGCGATCACCGTCTTCACCACCCGCCAGGACACTCTGTTCGGCGCCACGTACATGGTCCTGGCGCCCGAGCACGACCTGGTCGAGAAGATCGTTCCGGCCACCTGGCCCGAGGGCACCCACGACGTGTGGACCGGCGGACACGCCACCCCGTCCGAGGCCGTCGACGCCTACCGCAAGCAGGCCGCCTCCAAGTCCGACGTCGAGCGGCAGGCCGACGCCAAGGAGAAGACCGGCGTCTTCACCGGCGCGTACGCGACCAACCCGGTCAGCGGCGAGCAGGTCCCGGTCTTCATCGCCGACTACGTCCTGATGGGCTACGGCACCGGCGCCATCATGGCCGTCCCCGCGCACGACAGCCGCGACTTCGCCTTCGCGCGCGCCTTCGAGCTGCCGATGCGCTGCGTCGTGGAGCCGAGCGACGACCGCGGCACCGACCCGTCGACCTGGGACGAGGCCTTCTCCTCGTACGAGGCCAAGCTGGTCAACTCCTCGAACGAGGACATCGCCCTGGACGGCCTGGGCGTCGTCGACGCCAAGGCGAAGATCACCGCCTGGCTGGCCGACCGCGGCATCGGCGAGGGCACCGTCAACTTCCGTCTGCGCGACTGGCTGTTCAGCCGCCAGCGGTACTGGGGCGAGCCCTTCCCGATCGTCTACGACGAGGACGGCGTCGCCCACTCGCTGCCCGAGTCGATGCTGCCGCTGGAGCTGCCGGAGGTCGAGGACTACTCGCCGCGCACCTTCGACCCGAACGACGCGGACACCCAGCCGGAGACCCCGCTGTCCCGGAACGGGGACTGGGTCCACGTCACCCTGGATCTGGGTGACGGCGCTGGTCCGCGCCGCTACCGCCGCGAGACCAACACCATGCCCAACTGGGCCGGTTCCTGTTGGTACGAGCTGCGCTACCTGGACCCGCGCAACTCCGAGAAGCTGGTCGACCCGGCCGTCGAGCAGTACTGGATGGGCCCCCGCGAGGGCATGCCCACCGGTGGCGTCGACCTGTACGTCGGCGGCGCCGAGCACGCCGTGCTGCACCTGCTGTACGCGCGCTTCTGGTCCAAGATGCTGTTCGACCTGGGCCACATCTCCTCGGCCGAGCCGTTCCACAAGCTGTACAACCAGGGCATGATCCAGGCCTTCGTCTACCGGGACGCGCGCGGGATCGCCGTGCCGGCGGCCGAGGTCGAGGAGCGGGACGGCGGCTTCTGGTACGAGGGCGAGAAGGTCAGCCGCGTCCTGGGCAAGATGGGCAAGTCCCTGAAGAACGCCGTGACGCCGGACGAGATCTGCTCCGAGTACGGTGCCGACACCCTGCGCCTGTACGAGATGGCGATGGGCCCGCTGGACGTCTCCCGCCCCTGGGACACGCGCGCGGTGATCGGCCAGTACCGGCTGCTGCAGCGACTGTGGCGCAACATCGTCGACGAGTCGACCGGTGAGGTCACCGTCGTCGACACCGCGCCCGACGAGGACACGCTGCGTGCCCTGCACAAGGCGATCGACGGTGTCGGCCAGGACATGGTCGCGATGCGCTTCAACACCGCCATCGCCAAGATCACCGAGCTGAACAACCACCTGACGAAGTCCGGCGGTGCGCTCTCCCGGCCGGTCGCCGAGCAGCTGGTGCTGCTGGTCGCCCCGCTGGCCCCGCACATCTCCGAGGAGCTGTGGCGCAAGCTGGGCCACGGCGAGTCGGTCGTCCACCAGGGCTTCCCGGTCGCCGACCCGGCGTACGTCGTCGACGAGACCGTGACCTGCGTCGTGCAGATCAAGGGCAAGGTCAAGGCCCGCCTGGAGGTCTCCCCGTCGATCACCGACGCGGACCTCGAGACGCTGGCGCTGGCCGACCCGCACGTGGTCGCGGCGCTGGGCGGCGCGGAGATCCGCAAGGTGATCGTCCGGGCGCCGAAGCTGGTCAACATCGTCGCCTGACGGCACGCGCGCCGGGGGCGCGGTCCCCTGACGGCCCGTGCGCCGGTCGGCGCACGGGCTCGTCCGAGGACACATAGGGGGTTTCCCCTACGGGCAGGTTGGGGGTTCCGATGGAACCCCTGGCCTGCCCGTTCCGTTTACCGTGGAGGGACCACATCCGTGGGAACCGGACGGACGCCGGAGGGGCGCACATGGAAGCCGCGATTATCACGATCATGGCGCTGCTCTTCTTGTCCTTCGTGGCGCTGGGGGTCTTCGTCACGGTGAAGGCGGTCAAGGCCGCCAAGCGCGGGGTGGACCGCACCCTGGACCAGGCCCGGCGCACGGTCGAGGACACCACGCTGCGGGCCAAGAGCTTCGGCCAGACCGGGGCCGCGGGCGAGCTGGCCAGGCTGCGGCTCTCGCTGCGCACCTCGATGCGGGCCACCCAGGAGGCGCTGCAGGCCGGGGTCGGCGAGGACGCCTCGCTGAAGGAGTCGCTCGACCTGTTTCACCGGCTCAGCGCGCACGGGCTCGAACTGGACGGGGACCTCAAGCGTCTTGAGCGGGAGCCCGACCGGGCATGGGTCGCCGGGCAGCTCTCCGAACTCACTGCGCGGACCGAGCGGATCACCGGCTCGGCCGACGCACTGCGCCGCGCCGCCCGGGACCGGGCCCTGAAGTTCGCCGAGGACGACCTGTCGGCGCTCAGCGCCCAGATCGACGTCGAGGCGGGTGCGCTGCGGCACTGGACCGATCCGGAGACCGCGTCCGGGACCGTGCCGGGGGCGACGACCGGGACCACGGCGCCCGGTGCCGCTTCCGGGACCACGGGTCCGCGAGCCGGCGCCGGGAACGCGGGTCCGGGTCCCGGCGGTGAGCCGTCCGCGATCACGGCCCCCGACCCCCGGCGGACCGCCTACCCCTGGGAGAAGTCGGCCCGCCCGGAGACCACCACCTGACAGAACGGCGGACCGGTAGGCCCTGCCGGGCGCCGAGGCCGGACGGGCGCGCGGGGGTGTTCGCGCGTTCACGGTGGGGGCCGGGCTGCCGTACGCCGGTCTCGGCGGGTAACCTCCCGCTCATGTCCCGGCATGTCGCGATCGTCACCGATTCCACGGCCTACCTGTCACGCCAGACGAGGGAGCGGCACGCCGTCACCACGGTCCCGCTGACCGTCGTCATCGGCGACCGCGCCTTTGAGGAGGGCACCGAGGTCTCGGCCAGGGCGCTCGTCGAGGCCTTGCAGAAGAAGCGGGCCGTCACCACCTCGCGGCCGAGCCCCGAGGTCTTCGCCGAGGCGTACCGCGAGGCCGCCGAGGCCGGGGCGCAGGGCATCGTCTCCCTCCATCTGTCCGCCGAGGTCTCCGGGACCTACGACGCGGCCGTGCTCGCCGCGAAGGACGCCCCCGTTCCCGTGCGCGTGGTGGACACCCGCATGATGGGCATGGCAGTGGGCTTCTGCGCGCTCGCCGCGGCCCAGGTCGCCGAGGCCGGCGGATCGCTCGACGAAGCTGTCGCGGCCGCCGAGAAGCGCGCCGCGGGGACCTCCGCCTACTTCTACGTCGACACCCTGGACTATCTGCGCCGCGGTGGGCGTATCGGGGCGGCGCAGGCTCTGCTCGGCTCCGCGCTCGCGGTCAAGCCGCTCCTCGAACTCGACGGCGGGCGGATCGAGCTGCGGGAGAAGGTGCGGACGGCCTCGAAGGCCATCGCCCGGCTGGAGGAGATCGCCGTGGAGCGCGCCGGGTCCGGCGCCGTCGACATCGCCGTCCACCACCTCTCCGCGCCCGAGCGGGCAGCCGCCCTCGCGGACCGGCTCAAGGAGCGGGTGCCGGGCATGGTGGAGCTGCACGTCAGCGAGGTGGGAGCGGTCATCGGCGCGCACACGGGGCCCGGGCTCCTCGCGGTCGTCGTGTCGCCACGCTGAGTCCGGCTGTCGCCGGGCCCTCCGTCGCGGGGCTCTCCACATCGGGCCGTCCCTCGTGGGAGTGACGGAGTTGTCCACAGTGGGGGCGCTGTCCACGGAACGTGGGTGATCTCCGCACAGCACGGCGGTGATTCCTACGGTCACTTGCATGACTCTTCGTACACGCATCGCATCGACCACTCCCGGCGTTTCGAGCACGGCGGGCGCTCCGACCAGCGGTCCCGGCAGGGCGCCGGGTTCCGACGGGCGGGGCCGCCCCGGAGCGCGCGGCGCGGCTCCGGGGCGGGCCAGGAGGCGGACCCGGGTGAGGCGGGTCGGCGCGGTTCCCGAGGCCGTCGTACGGCGGCGGGGGGACGCGCTGTTCCCGGCGGCCGCGCAGGCGCAGGCGGAGGCGGCCGCGGACCCGGAAGCGGAGGAGCGTGGATCCCGGGACGGGGCACAGGAACGTGGCTCTCCGCCCGGCGCGGCGCGGGAGCGGCTGCGGGCGGTGCTGCGTGAGCGGACCCCGATGTGGGTGCAGACGCGGTGCGGGCTCGAACCGAGGACGCTGGCCGCGCTGACCGTGGTCCTGATCGTGGCCGCCGGTCTTGCGGGCGGTTACTTCTGGACGGGGCGGCCGGAGCCGGTGCGTGCCCCGGAGCTCGTCCGCGCGGCCCCTGCCGCTGCCGTACCCGACGCGCCCGCCACGCGGGCCGGGCCCGGGGCGCCGGCAGGGCCGGGGTCCGCGGCGGGCGGGGCGCGGGTGATCGTCGACGTCGGGGGCAAGGTGCGCAGGCCCGGGGTGCTGACCCTGCCTGCGGGCTCGCGTGTGGCGGACGCCCTGCGCGCCGCGGGTGGGGCGAAGCCGGACGCCGATCTCACCGGGCTCAACCGGGCCCGTGTCCTGTTCGACGGTGAGCAGGTTCTCGTCGGCCTGCCGGGGACGCCGGCCGGCGGCTCGGGTTCCGGCTCGGGCCCGGGTTCCGGGAGCGGCCCCGGTGGTGGCGGGCAGGGGGTGCCGTTGAGCCTCAACACGGCCACGGTCGAGCAGCTCGACACGCTCCCGGGTGTCGGCCCGGTCCTGGCCCGGCACATCGTCGACCATCGCGCGGAGCACGGAGGGTTCCGGTCGGTCGGGGATCTGCGGGAGGTCAACGGCATCGGTGAGCGCAGGTTCGCCGAACTCGAACGGCTGGTGCGGCCGTGAACCGCGGCGGTGCGGTGGCCGAGGAGCCGACGAGCCGGCAGGCCGCACAGGAGGAGGGGCCTGTCGATCTTCGGCTCGTTCTGCTCGCGGTGGCGGCCTGGGTGGCGGCGGCCTGTGCGGTGGGGGTCGCCGGGTGGTGGACGGTGGCCGGGGTCGTGGTCTGTCTGCTGGGAGCCGCTCTCCTGTTGACTCCCGTGGCGGCTCGGTGGCTCGGCGGGACCGCCTGGCCCGGTGAGGGGCTCGCCGCGGACGACGGGCGGGGGCGGCGGGGCACGCCGGGGTGGCGGTTACGGGCGACCGCGTACGCCGGGGCCCTGCTGTGTGCCGCCACCGGGGCCGCCTCCGCGGGGCTGCACACGGCGGATCTGCGGCGCGGGCCCGTACCCGCCCTGGCACGGGAGTACGCACGGGCGCAGCTGGAGGTGACGGTGACCTCCGATCCTCGGCTCACCCGTCCCCGTGTGCGGGGCAGCGAGTCGGTACCCGTCTCCGTGGTCCTGGACGGCGAGGTGACCCGGGTCGAGCGGTCGGACGGGACGGTCCACCGGACCCGGGCGCCGGTGCTGGTGATCGTGCCGCCGGGGGAGGAGCGGACGGAGTGGCTGCGGCTCCTGCCTTCCACCCGGCTGAAGGTCGGTGCCCGGGTGGCGCCGCCCTCACGTCCCGGCGATCCCTTCGCGGCGGTGCTCAAGGTGAGCGGGGCGGGACCGCCTCGGATCATCGGCCCACCGAGCGCGCTGCAGCGGACGGCGGGGGAGCTGCGCGCCGGTCTGCGGCGGGCGACCGACGGCCTCGAACCGGACGCGCGGGCCCTGTTGCCCGGCCTGGTCGTCGGGGACACCTCGCGGATCGGGCCGGAGCTGCGGGACGCCTTCGAGGCGACCGATCTCACGCACTTGCTGGCGGTCTCGGGAAGCAACTTGTCCATCGTCCTGCTGCTGCTGGTCGGCCGTCCCGGGCGGGCGCATCAGGTGGAGCGCGGCGGGCTCGCTCCCCGGCTGGGGATGTCGCTGCGGGTCACCTCGGTGGCCGGGGGAGCGCTGACCCTCGCCTTCGTGGTCGTCTGCCGGCCCGACCCCAGCGTGCTGCGTGCCGCGGCCTGCGGACTGGTCGTCCTGCTCGCCATCGGCACCGGGCGGCGGAGATCGCTGATTCCCGCGCTGGCCGCCGCCGTGCTCGTTCTGGTGCTCTACGACCCCTGGCTCGCGCGCAGTTACGGCTTCCTGCTCTCGGTGCTCGCCACCGGGGCCCTTCTGACGGTGGCTCCGCGATGGAGCGAGGCGCTGCGGCGGCGCGGGGTGCCCGGCCGCCTCGCGGAGGCGTTGGCGGCGTCCCTGGCCGCGCAGGCGGTGTGCGCTCCGGTGGTGGTGGTCTTCGCCGCCCGGGTGAGCCTGGTCGCGATCCCGGCGAACCTGTTCGCCGAGCTCGCGGTGGCGCCCGCGACGGTGTTCGGCTTCGCCACGCTCGCCGTGGCGGCGGTCTGGACTCCGGCCGCGGAGGGCCTGGCATGGGTGGCGGGATGGCCGGCCGGGTGGATCGCACGGGTGGCCCGGACGGGCGCGGGCCTGCCGGGGGCGGAGCTGACCTGGCCCGGCGGATGGTGGGGCGGGCTCGCTCTCGCGCTGGTGACCGCTCTGGTGGTGCTCGGGGCGCGCAAGCTGCCGTACCGGGGGCCGGTCACCGTACTTGTCGCCCTTCTGCTTCTGCTGGTGGTGGTGCGTCCGGTGCCGGTGACCCGGTGGGTCACCGGGTGGCCCCCGCCGGGCTGGGTGTTCGCGATGTGTCAGGTGGGGCAGGGGGACGCGACGGTCCTCGCGGCGGGTGGGGACGCGGCCGTCGTGGTGGACGCCGGGCCCGACCCCGTACCGGTCGATCGGTGTCTGCGTGAACTCGGCGTGCGGAGAGTGCCGTTGCTGGTGCTGACGCATTTCCACGCGGACCATGTGGCCGGCTTGCCGGGGGTGCTGCGGGGCCGGTCGGTGGGGGCGATCCAGACGACGGGGCTTGAGGAGCCGCCGGCCCAGGCGGCGTTCGTACGGCGGACGGCGGCGGCCGCGCGTGTGCCGTTGATCCGTGCGGGGCCGGGGGAGCGGCGGAGGGCCGGGGCGCTGGAGTGGAGCGTGCTCTGGCCGACGGCCGGCTCCGGGGAGGCTTCGGGCGGGGCGAACGATGCCAGTGTCACGCTGCTCGTCCGAGCCGCGGGTGGGCTGACTCTGCTCCTTCTCGGGGATCTTGAACCGCCGGCCCAGCGGGCGTTGCTGCGGGCGCATCCCGGCCTCGCGCCGGTGGACGTGCTCAAGGTGGCCCACCACGGCTCCGCGCATCAGGACCCGGGGTTGATACGGGCCGTACGGCCGAGGCTCGCGCTGGTGTCGACGGGGCGCGACAACCCGTACGGGCATCCGTCGCCCCGGACGGTGGAGTCGTTGCGGACCGGTGGGGCGCGAGTGCTGCGGACGGATCGGGACGGGGCGATCGCGGTCGTGGGGGCGGGGCCCGGGCTCGTGGCCGTACCGAGGGGAGGTGACCCGCCGAAGTAGAGAAATGCTTGTAAAGAAGTCTTTCTAAAGATATCTTTTCATCATGTCGGAGGAGACGAGTGATCCACAGCCCGAGGGTGAGCAGCCCCGCAGTATCCGGCTCACCGACCCGCGAGCCCTGCGGGCCTACGCCCACCCCCTGCGGATGTCCCTGGTGGGACTGCTGCGCAGCAGCGGGCCCTTCACCGCCACCAGGGCCGCCGAGCTGACCGGGGAATCCGTGGCCAGCTGCTCCTACCACCTGCGGATACTCGCCAAGTACGGGCTCGTGGAGGAGGCGCCGGGCGGCCGGGGGCGGGAGAAGCCCTGGCGGGCTACGGCCCGGTACACGGAGTGGCCCGATCACAGCGAGGACGCGGCCGTCGCGGAGGCGGCCGACGCGCTGAGCATCGCGATCGCAGAGCGGTACTTCGAGCGGGTCACCCGGGCGATGGGGAACCGGCACACGTTGCCGAAGGAGTGGCGGGAGGCCGAGCACTTCGGCGATTCCCTGCTCCACCTCACCCCCGAGGAACTGACCGACCTCGGGGCGCGGTTCGGCGAGCTGCTCCGGCCCTTCGAGGCACGCGGGTCCGACCCGTCCCTGCGGCCGGAGGGCGCACGCCCCGTCAGCGTCCTCCTGATCGCCCACCTCGACCAGGAGATCCCCGAGAGCGAAGAGGAGTGACCCAGATGGCCCTGATGGAACGCGTACCGGCGCTGCTGCGTGAGCGGACCTTCCGTCGCTACTGGACCGGGCAGACCATCTCGCTCGCCGGGGACCAGATATCGCTCATGGCGATCCCGCTCGCCGCCGTCCTGATCCTGGGCGCCGACGCCGCGGCGATGGGCTGGCTCAAGGCCGCCGAACTCCTGCCCGCGCTCCTGCTCAACCTGCCCTTCGGGGCCTGGGCCGACCGGCAGACCAGCCGCAGACGCACGATGATCGCTGCCGACATCGGGCGGGCGGCGCTGGTCCTGACCCTCCCCGTGGCCCATCTGCTCGACATGCTGACGCTCACCCAGCTGTACGTGGTGGCCTTCGGGCTCGGCGCGCTCACCGTGCTCTTCGAGGTCTGCAACGCCACGCTCTTCGTGGCGCTCGTACCTACCGAGCGCTATGTGCAGGCGAACTCCCTGGTCAACGGCAGCCGTTCGACGGCCTGGCTGGCGGGGCCGGGGGTCGGCGGGCTCCTCGTGCAGTTCCTCACCGCGCCCTTCGCACTGGTCGCGGACGCCCTGACCTATCTGGTGTCGGCCGGGTACCTGGCCCGGATCGAACCGGTCGAACCCGCGCCGGCTCCGGTGGCCGAGGGGCACTTCACCGAGGGGCTGCGCTGGGTGGTCCGGGAGCGTTCGATGCGCGCGCTGCTCGCCGCCTCCGGCACCGTGCAGTTCTTCAACTACATGTTCCACACCCTCTTCGTGATCTACGCGACCACCGAACTCGGCATCGGCGCCGGTCTGCTCGGCCTGGTGCTCGGGGCGGGGGCCGTGGGCGGTCTTCTCGGGGCGGTCTGCAGCGGGGCGGTCGTCCGGCGGATCGGCATCGGAGGCTCGCTCGTCGCCGGCTTCCTCGGATTCACCCTGCCCCTGGTCCTGATACCCCTGGCCGACGGTCCTCTTCCGCTCGTGGTGTTCGTGCTGTTCGTCGCGGAGTTCCTCTCCTGTGTCGGCGTCATGATCGTCGACATCGCCGCGGGATCGCTCCAGATGGCGCTGATACCCGACGCCGTACGGGCCAGGGTCATGGGCGCCTACCGGACGCTCAACCACGGGGTCCGCCCGCTCGGCGCGCTTGCCGGCGGCTTCCTCGGCACCGTGATCGGGCTGCGTCCGACACTGTGGATCGCCACCGTCGGGGCCGTCTTCGCCGTGCTGTGGGTGTTGCCCTCGCCGCTGCCCCGGATGCGGGAACTGCCCTCTCCGAAAGAGGAGTCGGCACCGGTCGGATAGCCGGGTGGAGGGAAAGGCCGACCGGGCAGACTGGCGGAATGACTACGCGACCGACCGCCCCCGTTCCCTCTGAGCCCTTCACCCCCACGCCGGGGGACGTCCGGGCCTATCTGCGGCGCATCGGCGCCGAGCGGCCGGACCGCGCGGACACCGACGCCCTGCGCGACCTGCAGCTGCGACACCTGCTGACCGTTCCCTTCGAGAACCTCTCCATCCATCTCGGCGAGGACATCGTCCTGGACGAGAAGGCGCTGCTCGACAAGGTGGTCGGGGCGCACAGGGGCGGCTTCTGCTACGAGGTCAACACCGCGTTCGCCGTACTGCTGCGGGGGCTCGGCTACCGCGTATCGCTGCTCCAGGCGCGGGTCTTCGGGCCGGACGGGACGCCGGGCATCCCGTACGACCACATGGCGCTGCTCGTGGAGACGGCGGACGGGGAGCGGCGGCTCGCCGACGTCGGCTTCGGTGACCACAGCCACTTCCCGCTGTCCTTCGAGGACCGCGACGACCAGCAGGACCCGGGCGGTGTCTTCCGGCTCGTGGACACCTCCGAGGGCGACGTGGACGTGCTGCGGGACGGGAAGCCGCAGTACCGGCTGGAGGTGCGGCCGCGTCGGCTCGCCGACTTCACGGCAGGCGCCTGGTACCACCAGACCTCGCCCGACTCGCACTTCCCGCGCAGTCTCGTCTGCTCCCTGCTCACCGAGGAGGGCCGGATCACCCTCAGCGACCGGAAACTGATCACCCGCGCCCGGGGCGAGCGGGACGAGCGGACCCTGGGGAGCGAGGACGAGGTGCGGGGTGCCTACCGGGACCTGTTCGGGATCGAGCTCGACGCGCTGCCGGTCGTACGCGGCGGAATTTCCGATTCGAACCCTCGGTAACGCTTGCTGGTAGTTGCCCGGTTTGCGTCGAACGCCCCAACGGTGATCGAATGCGACTTCGTTGCACAGTGAACGAGTCGCACGGGGGTGCGTGAAGAATGTTCGATCGTCTCTTCGGGAAGCGTGCGGCGGGCGCCGCGCGAGGCGGCCCGCTCGCCGGTCTCACCGTCCCCGCCTCGGCGGGGGTGCTGACCTGCCGGGTGCTCGACCCCGTGCACGAACCGGTCCGGCAGGCCGAGTTCGTCCTCAGTGACGCCGCCGGGCGCAAGGTGCTCGCCGGGGAGACCGACCCGTATGGCACGTTGCTCGCGACCGTGCCGTCGGGGGAGTACCGGCTCGCGGTCACCGCCGAGGGCTACACACCGCACCACGGCAGGGTCGTTGTCGCCGAGGGCGGCCACACGGGCCTCGACGACGTGCTGCTCCAGATCGCCCCGCAGCCCCAACTCCCCGAACCCGGCGACTGGGAGATCGACCCGACGCATTCGCAGATCGGATTCACGGCCCGGCACATCGGGCTCGCCCGGATCCACGGCCGGTTCAACGGCTTCGCCGGGGCGGTGCGGATCGGTGACCGCATGGAGGACTCGGCGATGCACGTCGTCATCGACGCGGCCTCCATCGACACCGGGGTGCAGATGCGCGACGACCATCTGCGGTCCGGTGACTTCCTCGACGTCGGGGCGTATCCGACGCTGGAGTTCTTCAGCGAGCGCTTCACACACAGGGGCGGCAGCCGGTGGGCCGTCACCGGGGCGCTCACCCTCCACGGAGTGAGCCGCACGGTGACCCTCGACACCCAGTACCTGGGCCTCGGCAGCGGCCTGGAAGGCGAGACCCGGTGCGCCTGCCGGGCCTCCACCGAGCTGCACCGGGAGGACTTCACCCTCACCTGGCAGACGCTGCTCGCCCGGGGGATCGCCGCCGTGGGGTCGAGCATCAGCATCGACCTCGACATTCAGATCGTGCCGAAGGTTGCCGTGCGGGGCTGAGGTCTGGCGTGCGGGGCTACGGATACCGCGTGGGGCCGGCGGATACCAGGTGGGGCTGGCGGGCGTCGCCGGTTACGGGGCTTCCAGCCAGCCCTCGTACTCGGCGGCCAGGTCGTCCAGAGCCGCCGGGTCGAGCCGGCCGTCCGGGTCCTCGACCACCACCAGCCACTGCGCGTCCTCGGCGTCGTCCTCCCCGGCCAGGGAGTCCCGTACGAGCTGCGGTTCCTCGGCGACGCCGAAACGGTCGGGGAGTTCTCCGGCGACCTCCTCGGCGGCGTCGCGGTCGGGGAGTACCAGTACGTGTCGTTCACTCACCCCGTCATTCTCGGGCATCGCCGTGCTGTCAGTGGTCCGTGGGATGCTGGACCGCGATGGCCACCAGAAAGACTTCCCCCGACGATCTCCTCGGCCCCGTGACGCTCGCCGTGGGGCAGGAGGACCTGCTCCTCGACCGCGTCGTCCAGGCGGTCGTCGCGGCCGCCCGCGCCGCCGACGCCGACACGGACGTGCGCGACCTCGCGCCCGAGCAGCTCCAGCCCGGCTCGCTCGCGGAACTGACCAGTCCGTCGCTCTTCGCCGAGCGCAAGGTGCTGGTCGTGCGGAACGCCCACGATCTGTCCGCCGACACGATCAAGGACGTCAAGGCCTATCTCGACGACCCGATCGAGGACATCTCGCTCGTCCTGCTCCACGCCGGCGGCGCCAAAGGCAAGGGCCTGCTCGACGCGGCGCGCAAGGCGGGGGCGCGGGAGGTGGCCTGCCCGAAGACCACGAAGCCTGCGGAGCGGCTGACGTTCGTACGGCAGGAGTTCCGGACGCTGGGGCGTTCGGCCACCCCCGAGGCCTGCCAGGCGCTCGTCGACTCGATCGGCAGCGACCTGCGGGAGCTCGCGTCCGCGGTCGCGCAGCTCACGTCCGACGTCGACGGGACGATCGACGAGGCCGTCGTCGGTCGGTACTACACGGGTCGCGCCGAGGCCTCCTCCTTCAACATCGCGGACCGCGCGGTCGAGGGGCGGGCGGCGGAGGCGCTTGAGGCGCTGCGCTGGTCGCTCTCGACCGGGGTCGCGCCGGTGCTCGTCACCAGCGCGCTCGCGCAGGGCGTACGGGCGATCGGCAAGCTGTCGTCCGCGCGGGGGGGCCGTCCGGCGGACCTCGCGCGGGAGCTGGGCATGCCGCCCTGGAAGATCGACCGCGTGCGGCAGCAGATGCGGGGCTGGACCCCGGACGGGGTGTCGGTGGCGCTGCGGGCGATCGCGGAGGCGGACGCGGGGGTGAAGGGCGGCGGGGACGACCCGGAGTACGCCCTGGAGAAGGCGGTGGTCGCGGTGGCTCGGGCGGCGAGGATGCGGCGGGGCGGGTAGCCGGTTGCGGGTGGCTGGCCTGTGGCGCGCCCGCGCCTCAGCTCGTGCCCGTGTCGCGCCCGTGCCCGGGGTGGGCCTGCGCGTGGGCCGAGGCGGGCCGGGGTTGTGTGGAGTGGTGCGGGCCGGTTGATGGCTGGTGCCGGGGCGGATTCCCCACCCCACCCCTTCCCGAAACCCTGCCGGGGGCTGGTGGGGGCTGAGGAGAGCTCCCGGGGGCGCCGCCCCCGAACCCCCGTTTTCGGGGCTGCGCCCCTGGACCCCGCTGGGGGCTGAGCCCCTGGACCGGCTTGGGGCTGCGCCTCGGATCCCGCTGGGCTGCGCCCCGAACCAGCCTGGGGCTGAGCCCCTCGACCCCGTTCGGGGCTGCGCCCCGGATCTCCCTCAGGGGGCCCCGCCACTCATTGGGGCTGCGCCCCGCCCTCGCCTGGAGTCATGCCTCGGACCCCGAGGGCATGGACCCCGGCCCCGCCTCGGGCCGTGTCCCTGGACCCTGGAGGCTTGGACCCCGGCCCCGCCTAGGGGCCGCGCCCCTGGCCCCCGAGACATGCGCCCCCTCCCGCCTGGGGGTCACGCCCCCGGCCCCCCGACACATGCGTCCTGCCCCCGCCGCGTGCTCCTCGCAGTCCCCCAAGCCCCGCCATCCCATACGCCGAAGGCCCCACCCCTCCTGGGGAAGGAGGTGGTGGGGCCTTCGGTGTTCAAGAGGGTGGGCTCGCACCCGCGTGGCGAACGCGTCCGCGTGCGAGTCCTGGGTGGCCGGGTGGGAGCGGGAGAGAGGGCCCGCTGGGTCCCTTGCGGCCGGTTACATCAGAGCTCAGCCCTGGAGAGCGGCAACCTTGGTGGCCAGCGCCGACTTCTTGTTGGCGGCGGCGTTCTTGTGGATGACGCCCTTCGAGACAGCCTTGTCGAGCGCGCGGGAGGCGGCGCGAGAAGCCACGGTGGCCTTCTCGACGTCACCCGCGGCGACGGCCTCGCGGGCCTTGCGGATCGCGGTCTTGAGCGAGGACTTGACGGCCTTGTTGCGCAGGCGCGCCTTCTCGTTCGTCTTGTTCCGCTTGATCTGGGACTTGATGTTCGCCACGAAAAGAGCCTTTACAGGTTCGATGTTCCTTCTGGATGCGCCTCGCAGGCTGAGAGGGCACACGAGACACAGCTGTCCACACTATCAGCCACTCTCGTGCCCGCCCAAACCGGGCACAGGGCGACGGGCATGGGACCATGGAGCCTACGTATCGATCCGACATCGCCCCGAGACGAGACCCTGCGTGCCCGCGACTCCTACCAACGTGCCCGAGCCGAGCCGTACCGACCCGGCTCTGATCCGCAACTTCTGCATCATCGCGCACATCGACCACGGCAAGTCCACGCTCGCCGACCGGATGCTCCAGCTGACCGGTGTGGTCGACCAGCGGCAGATGCGTGCCCAGTACCTCGACCGCATGGATATCGAGCGGGAGCGCGGCATCACGATCAAGTCCCAGGCGGTCCGGCTGCCGTGGGCGCCGACCGAGGGGCCGGGTCAGGGCGACACGCACATCCTGAACATGATCGACACTCCCGGGCACGTCGACTTCACGTACGAGGTCTCGCGTTCGCTCGCGGCCTGTGAGGGCACGGTCCTGCTGGTCGACGCGGCCCAGGGCATCGAGGCGCAGACGCTCGCCAACCTCTACCTGGCGATGGAGAACGACCTCACCATCGTTCCGGTGCTGAACAAGATCGACCTGCCGGCCGCCCAGCCGGAGAAGTTCTCCGAGGAGCTGGCCAACCTCATCGGCTGCCAGCCGGAGGACGTCCTCAAGGTCTCCGCGAAGACCGGTGTCGGTGTCGACGCGCTGCTCGACCGGGTCGTCCGTGACGTTCCCGCCCCGGTCGGTGTCGCCGACGCGCCCCCGCGCGCGATGATCTTCGACTCCGTGTACGACTCGTACCGGGGCGTCGTGACGTACGTCCGAGTGATCGACGGGCAGCTCAACAAGCGCGAGCGCATCAAGATGATGTCGACCGGCGCCACCCACGAGCTCCTGGAGATCGGTGTCTCCTCCCCGGAGATGACGCCGTCCGACGGTCTCGGCGTCGGCGAGGTGGGTTACCTCATCACCGGCGTGAAGGACGTCCGCCAGTCCAAGGTCGGTGACACGATCACCTCCCTGCACAAGGGCGCCACCGAGGCCCTCGGCGGTTACAAGGACCCGAAGCCGATGGTCTTCTCGGGCCTCTACCCGCTGGACGGCTCGGAGTACCCGGACCTCCGCGAGGCCCTGGACAAGCTGCAGCTCAACGACGCCGCGCTGGTCTACGAGCCGGAGACCTCCGCGGCCCTCGGCTTCGGCTTCCGCGTCGGGTTCCTGGGCCTGCTCCACCTCGACGTGATCCGTGAGCGGCTGGAGCGCGAGTTCGGGCTCGACCTGATCGCCACCGCCCCCAACGTGGTCTACCGCGTGGTCATGGAGGACGGCAGCGAGCACACGGTCACCAACCCGAGCGAGTTCCCCGAGGGCAAGATCGACGACGTGTACGAGCCCGTCGTACGCGCCACGATCCTCGCCCCCAGCGAGTTCATCGGCGCGATCATGGAGCTGTGCCAGACCCGTCGCGGCACCCTGATCGGCATGGACTACCTCTCCGAGGACCGGGTCGAGATCCGCTACACCCTGCCCCTCGCCGAGATCGTCTTCGACTTCTTCGACCAGCTGAAGTCCAAGACGCGCGGTTACGCGTCCCTCGACTACGAGCCCACCGGCGAGCAGGCCTCCAGCCTGGTCAAGGTCGACATCCTGCTGCACGGCGACAAGGTCGACGCGTTCTCCGCCGTCACCCACAAGGACGCCGCGTACGCCTACGGTGTGCGGCTGGTCGCCAAGCTGCGCGAGCTCATCCCGCGGCAGGCCTTCGAGGTGCCGATCCAGGCCGCGATCGGCTCCCGGGTGATCGCCCGCGAGACGATTCGAGCCATCCGCAAGGACGTCCTCGCCAAGTGCTACGGCGGTGACATCTCCCGTAAGCGGAAGCTGCTGGAGAAGCAGAAGGAAGGCAAGAAGCGCATGAAGATGGTCGGCTCGGTGGAGGTGCCGCAGGAGGCCTTCATCGCCGTTCTGTCGAGCGACGAGTCCTCCGGCAAGAAGAAGTAGCCCAGGCCGCCCCAAGTAGCTGTCCTGTGCAAACAACGGGTCCACGTGCCATGCGCGCGTGGGCCCGTTCGTTATGAAGCGACGCCCTGTAGCCCCTTACGCGCCGGTCCTCAGGCCTTTACTCTGATCCCGAATCGAAGGTTACTCGCCAGTTAGTTACGAACCACCAGAAGGCACCGCCGCCGCCCGGAGGACGTCGTGAGCGACACACAGACCCAGATCGAGAATCGGCCGCCCTCCGTGGCGTCCCTCTTCCTTGAGCGCGTCGAGCGGACTCCGGATGCGGAGGCCTACCGCTATCCGGTGCCCGCCGCCTCCGGTACCGGCCCGGACGACTGGAAGTCGCTCAGCTGGGGACAGGCCGCCGAGCGGGTCTACGCGATCGCCGCCGGCCTCGTCGACCTCGGCCTGCAGTCCGAGGAGCGGGTCGCCCTCGCCTCCGCCACCCGGGTCGAGTGGATCCTCGCCGACCTCGGCGTGATGTGCGCGGGCGCCGCGACGACCACGGTCTACCCGCAGACCAACGCCGAGGAGTCGGCGTTCATCCTCTCCGACTCCGAGTCCCGGGTCCTCATCGCCGAGGACGCCGCCCAGCTCGCCAAGGCCGTCGAGCGCCGCGCCGACCTGCCGAACCTCCGCCACGTCGTCGTCATCGACGCCACCGGGGTGGAGAGCGACGGCGAGTTCGTCCTCACGCTCGCCGAGCTGGAGGCGCGCGGCAAGGGCTACCTGGAGAAGCACCCCGAGGCCGTCAAGGAGCGGGTCGCGGCGATCACCGCCACGCAGCTCGCCACCCTCATCTACACCTCGGGCACCACGGGCCGCCCCAAGGGCGTCCGCCTGCCGCACGACAACTGGTCGTACATGGCCAAGGCCATCGCCGCCACCGGCCTCGTCACCCAGGCCGACGTCCAGTACCTGTGGCTGCCGCTCGCGCACGTCTTCGGCAAGGTCCTCACCTCCGGCCAGATCGAGGTCGGGCACGTCACCGCCGTCGACGGCCGCGTCGACAAGATCATCGAGAACCTGCCGGTCGTCCAGCCGACCTACATGGCGGCCGTGCCCCGCATCTTCGAGAAGGTCTACAACGGCGTCGCCGCCAAGGCCCGCGCCGCCGGCGGAGCCAAGTACAAGATCTTCCAGTGGGCGGCCGACATCTCCCGCGAGTACGCCAAGGCCACCCAGGACAACTTCCGCCGCACCGGGACCGCCTCCGCACCCTTCGGCCTCACCGCCAAGCACAAGGTCGCCGACGCCCTCGTCTACGCCAAGATCCGTGAGGCCTTCGGCGGCAACCTGCGCGCCTGCATCTCCGGATCCGCCGCACTCGCCCCCGAGATCGGCTACTTCTTCGCCGGCGCCGGCATCCACATCCTGGAGGGCTACGGCCTCACCGAGACCTCCGCCGCCTCCTTCGTCAACCCGGGCGAGGCCTACCGCACCGGCACCGTCGGCAAGCCGCTCCCCGGCACCGAGGTCCGGATCGCCGACGACGGCGAGATCCTGCTGCGCGGCCCCGGCGTCATGGAGGGCTACCACGGCCTGCCGGAGAAGACGACCGAGGTCCTGGAGTCCGACGGCTGGTTCCACACCGGCGACATCGGCGAGCTGTCCGCCGACGGCTACCTGCGGATCACCGACCGCAAGAAGGACCTGATCAAGACGTCCGGCGGCAAGTACATCGCGCCGGCCGAGGTCGAGGGCCAGTTCAAGGCCGTCTGCCCGTTCGTCTCGAACATCCTCGTCCACGGCGCCGACCGGAACTTCTGCACCGCCCTGATCGCCCTCGACGAGCCCACCGTCCTCGGCTGGGCCGCCGACCACGACCTCGCGGGCAAGTCCTACGCCGACGTCGTCGCCGACCCGAAGACCGTCGCGATGGTCCAGGGCTACGTCGACCGCCTCAACGAGGGCCTCCAGCGCTGGCAGACGATCAAGAAGTTCCGCCTGCTGCCGCGCGACCTCGACATCGAGCACGGCGAGCTGACCCCCTCCCTGAAGCTGAAGCGACCGGTCGTGGAGCGCGAGTACAAGGCGCTCATCGAGGAGATGTACGCGGGGTCCCGGGAGTCCTGACCTCCCCCTGAGGACCTCGTTGTCCACAGGCACGGCGTTCACCTCGGGCAGTACGGGACAATGGGGCTCATGCCTTCCGTACTGCCCGATGGTGAGACCGTTCCCGACGACGGGGCGCTGCCCCCGCACGCCCTCGAAGGGGCGGGGGAGCGGCCGCTCGGGTTCTATCTGCACGTGCCGTACTGCGCGACGCGCTGCGGCTACTGCGACTTCAACACCTACACGGCCAGTGAGCTGCGGGGGACCGGAGGCGTGCTCGCCTCCCGGGACAACTACGCCGATCAGGTCGCCGAGGAGATCCGGCTCGCACGGAAGGTGCTCGGCGACGATCCCCGGCCGGTGCGGACCGTCTTCGTGGGTGGCGGCACGCCCACGCTGCTCGCCGCCGGTGATCTCGTACGGATGCTGGGGGCCGTCCGCGAGGAGTTCGGGCTCGCCGACGACGCCGAGGTGACCACCGAGGCCAATCCGGAGTCCGTCGACCCCGCGTACCTGGCCGAGCTGCGGGAGGGTGGTTTCAACCGGATCTCCTTCGGCATGCAGAGTGCCAGGCAGCACGTCCTGAAGATCCTCGACCGCACCCACACGCCCGGACGCCCCGAGGCGTGCGTCGCCGAGGCGCGGGCCGCCGGATTCGAGCACGTCAACCTGGACCTGATCTACGGCACCCCCGGCGAGACCGACGACGACTGGCGGGCCTCGCTCGACGCGGCCATCGGCGCCGGGCCCGACCACGTCAGTGCCTACGCGCTGATCGTCGAGGAGGGTACGCAGCTCGCGCGGCGCATCCGGCGCGGCGAGGTCCCCATGACCGACGACGACGTCCACGCCGACCGGTACCTGATCGCCGAGGACGTCTTCTCCCAGGCCGGATTCGAGTGGTACGAGGTCTCCAACTGGGCCACCTCCGAGGCCGGGCGCTGCCTCCACAACGAGCTGTACTGGCGTGGCGCAGACTGGTGGGGCGCCGGGCCCGGTGCGCACTCGCACGTGGGCGGGGTGCGCTGGTGGAACGTGAAGCATCCGGGTGCGTACGCGGCGGCGCTGGCCGGCGGGAAGTCGCCCGGCGCCGGGCGGGAGCTGCTGTCCGACGAGGACCGACGGGTGGAGCGGGTCCTTCTGGAGCTGCGGCTCAAGGAGGGCGTCGAGCTTTCCCTCCTCAAGCCCGCCGGGCTCGCAGCGGCCGCCAAGGCGCTGGCCGACGGGCTCCTTGCCCCGGGGCCGTACGAGGCCGGGCGCGCGGTGCTGACCCTGCGGGGCCGACTGCTCGCCGACGCGGTGGTGCGGGACCTGGTGGACTAGGACGGGGGCGTCCCAAGCCACGAGGCGTCCCGGCCATGGGGTGCGGCGGATGCGCCTCCGGGCCGGCAGGCCTGCCGGTGCTGGGAGCCGAGGGTCGTGGTTTGCGAGCTACGGGGACGTCACGAAGTCGATCAGTTCCTCCACCCGGCCCAGCAGCTCCGGTTCCAGGTCCTTGTACGACGTCACCCTCGACAGGATGTGCTGCCAGGCCGCGCCCGTGTTCTCCGGCCAGCCCAGCGCCCGGCACACGCCCGTCTTCCAGTCCTGACCCCTCGGGACCTGGGGCCAGGCCCTGATGCCCAGCGACGACGGTTTCACGGCCTCCCAGACGTCGATGTACGGGTGGCCCACGATCAGGACGTCCGGGGAGGTCACCTGGGCGGCGATTCTCGACTCCTTCGAACCCTGGACCAGGTGGTCGACCAGGACGCCCAGCCGGGCGTCCGGTGCGGGGGCGAAGTCCGTGACGATCGACGGGAGGTCGTCGACCCCTTCCAGGTACTCGACGACCACGCCTTCGATGCGCAGGTCGTCGCCCCAGACCCGTTCGACGAGTTCCGCGTCGTGGCGGCCCTCCACGTAGATCCGGCCCGCTCGCGCCACCCTTGCCCGTGCTCCCGGGACCGCCACCGAGCCCGAGGCCGTGCGGGTCGGGCGGGTGGGAGCGGCGGACGGGCGGATCAGGGTCACCACCCGGCCCTCCAGGAGGAAGCCGCGCGGGTCGAGCGGGAACACCCGGTGCTTGCCGAAGCGGTCCTCCAGGGTCACCGTGCCCGCCTCGCAGCGGATCACCGCCCCGCAGAAGCCCGTCGTGACCTCCTCGACGACGAGGTCACGGTCGGCCGGGACCTCGGGAACGGGCGCCGACTTCTTCCAAGGGGGTGTCAGATCCGGGTTGTAGCTGCGCATTTCGGTGACGTTAGGCCACCTGGAAGCGGTGTGCCAGTTCCTCCCGCTGGAGTCGTACGAACGTGGCGTCCACCACCGACCCGTGCCCCGGCACGTACACCGCCTCCTCGCCGCCGAGCCCGAGGAGCCGGTCCAGCGCGTCCGGCCAGCGGGAGGGGATCGCGTCCGGGCCCGCCTGTGGCTCGCCCGACTCCTCGACCAGGTCGCCGCAGAAGACCACCTCCCGCTCGCCCGGCACCAGGAGCACCAGGTCGTGGCCCGTGTGGCCGGGGCCGACGTTCGCGAGGAGGACCTGCCGGCCGCCCAGGTCGAGCGTCCACTCGCCGGAGACCACGTGCCGGGGGGCCACCAGGACGTCCACGGCCTCCGCCGCGGCCGCCTCGTCGAGCCCGTGCCGCACGGCGTCCTCGCGCAGCGCCTCCCGGTCCCGCACCCGGCCGAGGAGCTCGTCCGAGCCCACCGCGCCGAAGACCTCCGCGCCGGAGAAGGCCGCCGTGCCGAAAACGTGGTCGAAATGGGGATGGCTCAGTGCGATGTGCGTCACTCTCCGGTCGCCCGTGAGGCCCTCGATCTGGCTCCGCAGCTCGGCGCCCTCCGCGAGCGAGGAGCCCGTGTCGTACAGCAGCACCGCCCGTTCACCCAGTACCAGTCCGACCGTGGCGTCCCACCCGGGCAGCCGTCGCCGGCCCACTCCGTCGGCGAGCCGCTCCCATCCGTACGCTTCCCAATCCACGTCCATGCGGCGACGCTAACCGGTGGGGGCGTCGCCTCCTTGCCAGGAGCGACGCCCGCCGCCGTACACTGGCCGGGGGATCGCTGGCACTCGGACAGGGCGAGTGCCAAAAGCGGAGCAACCGGAACGACGACGACAGCTGGAGGTGCGCACGATGCTCAGCGAACGCAGACTCGAGGTCCTGCGTGCCATCGTCCAGGACTACGTCGGGACGGAGGAGCCCGTCGGCTCCAAGGCACTCACCGAGCGCCACAAGCTCGGCGTCTCGCCCGCCACCGTGCGCAACGACATGGCCGTGCTGGAGGAGGAGGGCTTCATCGCCCAGCCCCACACCAGTGCCGGCCGCATCCCGACCGACAAGGGCTACCGCCTCTTCGTCGACCGGCTCGCCGGCGTCAAGCCGCTGTCGACGCCCGAGCGCCGGGCCATCCACAACTTCCTCGACGGCGCGGTGGACCTGGACGACGTCGTCGGCCGCACGGTCCGGCTGCTCGCCCAGCTGACCCGCCAGGTCGCCGTCGTCCAGTACCCCTCGCTGACCCGCTCGACCGTCCGGCACGTGGAGCTGCTCTCGCTGGCCCCCGCCCGCCTGATGCTGGTGCTCATCACGGACACCGGCCGCGTCGAGCAGCGTCTCATCGACTGCCCCGCACCCTTCGGCGAGACCTCGCTCGCCGATCTCCGGGCCCGGCTCAACAGCCGGGTCGTCGGCCGCCGGTTCGCCGACGTGCCGCAGCTGGTGCAGGACCTCCCCGAGTCCTTCGAGGAGGTCGAGGACCGCGCCACGGTCTCGACCGTGCTCGCCACCCTCCTCGAAAGCCTCGTCGAGGAGCACGAGGAGCGGCTGATGATCGGCGGCACCGCCAATCTCACCCGCTTCGGACACGACTTCCCCCTGATGATCAGGCCCGTCCTGGAAGCCCTTGAGGAGCAGGTCGTGCTCCTCAAGCTGCTGGGCGAGGCCAAGGAATCGGGCATGACCGTACGCATCGGGCACGAGAACGCCCACGAGGGGCTGAGCTCCACGTCCGTCGTCTCGGTCGGCTACGGTTCGGGCGGCGAGGCAGTCGCCAAACTCGGCGTGGTCGGACCGACCCGCATGGACTACCCCGGAACGATGGGAGCGGTACGCGCAGTGGCACGTTACGTCGGACAGATCCTGGCGGAGTCGTAAGTGGCCACGGACTACTACGCCGTACTCGGCGTGCGCCGCGACGCGTCCCAGGACGAGATCAAGAAGGCCTTCCGGAGGCTCGCGCGCGAGCTGCACCCGGATGTGAATCCCGATCCGAAGACGCAGGAACGCTTCAAGGAGATCAACGCCGCCTACGAGGTCCTCTCGGACCCGCAGAAGAAGCAGGTCTACGACCTGGGTGGCGACCCGCTCTCGGCCTCCGGCGGAGGCGGCGCGGGCGGCTTCGGGGCCGGTGGCTTCGGCAACTTCTCCGACATCATGGACGCCTTCTTCGGCACGGCCTCGCAGCGCGGCCCGCGCTCGCGGACCCGTCGCGGCCAGGACGCCATGATCCGTCTGGAGATCGACCTCAACGAGGCGGCCTTCGGCACCACCAAGGACATCCAGGTCGACACGGCGGTCGTCTGTACGACCTGCTCGGGTGAGGGTGCCGCTCCCGGCACCTCCGCGCAGACGTGTGACATGTGCCGCGGCCGTGGCGAGGTCTCGCAGGTCACCCGGTCCTTCCTGGGCCAGGTCATGACCTCGCGCCCCTGCCCGCAGTGCCAGGGCTTCGGCACCGTGGTCCCGACCCCGTGCCCCGAGTGCGCGGGCGACGGCCGGGTCCGCTCCCGCCGCACCCTCACCGTCAAGATCCCGGCCGGTGTCGACAACGGCACCCGGATCCAGCTCGCGGGCGAGGGCGAGGTCGGCCCCGGCGGCGGCCCCGCCGGCGACCTGTACGTGGAGATCCACGAGACCCCGCACGACACCTTCCAGCGGCGCGGCGACGACCTGCACTGCACGGTCACCATCCCGATGACCGCGGGCGCGCTCGGCACCAAGGTGCCGCTGCAGACCCTCGACGGCGTCGAGGAGATCGACATCCGCCCGGGCACCCAGTCCGGCCAGTCGATTCCGCTGCACGGCCGTGGCGTCACCCATCTGCGCGGCAACGGCCGGGGCGACCTGATCGTGCACGTCGAGGTGATGACGCCGGGCAAGCTCGACGCGGAGCAGGAGCGCCTCCTGCGCGAACTGGCCAAGCTGCGCGGCGAGGAGCGGCCCACGGGGCAGTTCCAGCCGGGGCAGCAGGGGCTGTTCTCGCGGCTCAAGGACGCGTTCAACGGGCGGTAGACAGCGGCGGTATCCGTTGTACGGAAGGGCGGCACACGCGAACGGGCGTGTGCCGCCCTTTCCGTACGTGACGCATTCCGTACGTGACGTATTACGTACCTGACGTACGAATTCGGCCCGGAAGCGGTGGCATGGCACGATGCCCGTATGTCCACCACCGCACTGAACGATCTCTCTCGGTTTCCGATCGTGCAGGCCCCCATGGCGGGTGGCGGCTCCTGTCCCGAGCTGGTCGGAGCCGTGTGCGCGGCCGGGGCGCTCGGCTTCCTGGCCGGCGGGTACAAGACGGCCGGAGGCCTCTACCAGGAGATCAAGCAGGTGCGCGGGCTCACCGCACGCCCCTTCGGCGTCAACCTCTTCCTGCCGGAGTCCGGACGGCCCGCGGACCCCGCCGCCATCGAGGTCTACCGGCATCAGCTCGCGGGCGAGGCCACCTGGTACGACACCCCGCTCGGCGATACCGACGACTGCCGTGACGACGCCTACGACGCCAAGCTGGCGATCCTCCTGGAGGACCCGGTCCGCGTCGTCTCCTTCACCTTCGGCTGCCCCGCGCCCGAGGTCCTCGCCTCCTTCGCGCGCGTGGGTACGTTCACGATCGTGACCGTCACTTCCGCCGAGGAGGCCCTCGCCGCCGAGCGGGCCGGCGCCGACGCCGTCTGCGTCCAGGGCGTCGAGGCGGGCGGACACCAGGGCACGTTCCGTGACGACCCCGCCGACGACGCCCCGGGCACCGGACTGCTCGCCCTCCTCACCCAGGTCCGCGAGAGCGTCGCCCTGCCGATCGTCGCCGCAGGCGGCATCATGCGCGGCGCCCAGATCGCCGCGGTCCTGGCCGCCGGGGCCGAGGCCGCCCAGCTCGGCACGGCCTTCCTCTGCTGCCCCGAGTCGGGCGCCCACCCGCTGCACAAGCGGGCCCTGACCGACCCGCTGTTCACCCGGACCGCCTTCACCCGGGCCTTCTCCGGGCGCTCGGCGCGCGGCCTCGTCAACCGCTTCATGCGCGAGCACGGGCCGTACGCCCCCTCCGCGTACCCCGAGATCCACCACCTCACCGCCCCGATCCGCAAGGCGGCCGCCACCGCGGGCGACGCCCAGGGCATGGCCCTGTGGGCCGGTCAGGGCCATCGGCTCGCCCGTGAACTCCCCGCCGGGCAGCTGGTCGAGGTGCTGGCCGCCGAACTCGACACCGCGCTCTCCGAGCCGGCCCACAGGAGCAACTCATGACCGCACCCGTCTTCGTCGTCGACGCCGTCCCCGGCCCCGGGAGCTTCCTCCTGGACGGCCCCGAGGGCCGGCACGCCGTCTCCGTGAAGCGGCTGCGGGAGGGCGAGGAACTCGTCCTCGCCGACGGCCGGGGCCGCTGGGCCGCGTGCGTGGTGCTCGCCGCCGAGGGCAAGGACCAGCTCACCGTGCGGGTCGACGAGGTCCACGATGACGTCGAGGAGGAGCCCCGGATCACCGTCGTCCAGGCACTGCCCAAGGGCGACCGGGGCGAACTCGCCGTCGAGACCATGACGGAGACCGGGGTGGACGCCGTCGTGCCGTGGGCCGCCTCCCGCTGCATCACGCAGTGGAAGGGCGACCGGGGCCTCAAGGCGCTCACCAAGTGGCGGTCCACCGCGCGCGAGGCCGGCAAGCAGTCGCGCCGCTCCCGGTTCCCCGAGGTCGCGGACCTGATGACGACCAAGCAGGTCGCCGCGCTGCTCGCCGGCGCCGACTTCGCGGCCGTCCTGCACGAGGACCGCGACCACCCGAGCGGGGCCCTCGCCACCGCTGAACTCCCGGTGAAGGGCTCGATCGTGCTGGTCGTCGGCCCCGAGGGCGGTGTCTCCCCGGAGGAGCTCACCGCGTTCGAGGCGGCCGGGGCGAAGCCGTACCGGCTCGGCCGGAGCGTGCTGCGCACCTCGACGGCGGGCACGGCGGCGACGGCGCTCGTCCTGGGGCGTACCGGGCGCTGGAGCTAGGCAGTTCCGGCGGATCATGGCCGGGCACGACCTAGGGCCAGTCCGCCTTCGTCAGGGTGTCGTAGAGGGGCCAGCCGTCCTCGTCCCGGATGCCGTGTGCGCTCGGGAGGAGATCGCGGGCCGTGGCCTCGTCGAGGAAGCGGCGTACGACGCCCGGCTCGTTCAGGTTGAGGATGTCGCCGCCCGTCGACGCGATGTCCCCGGCGCCGAAGGGAAAGCCGGAGATGATGCGGTCCGGGGCGTCCCGGAAGACCAGACGCAGCTGACTGTGGCGGTTCTCGGTGCGGCGCAGGGTGAGGAACGTCAGACAGTCCGGGTCGTGCCGGTGACCGACCGTCCACAGCCACACCGTGTCGTCCACCGTCAGCCTGCGTGGTACCCGGTCCCGTCTCATCCGGCGAAGTGTACGGAGCGGGCACCGGACCGAACCCGGTGGACAGCCGCCCCCGCGCGCTCCTTAGGCTGACCGCATGGCCGACGAGTCCCCCCTGATCCGCAGTCTGCGCGCAGCGGTCGCCGCCGCGCCCGACGACGTACCCCTCCGTCTTCACTTCGGCGAACTCCTCCTCTCCGAGGGACGGAACGACGAGGCCGTCGCGGAGGCGGCCGTGGCCCTCCAGCATTCGCCGGGGGACGCCGGGGCCCGCGCCCTGATGGTGCGCGCCATGGGGATGCCGCAGGCCCCTGCCAGCGCTCCCGCTCCCGCCGCGAGCGCGCCCGAGAAGCCCGAGGCGCCCGTCGGCCAGGCCCCCGGCTTCGACTGGGACGCCGCCGAGCAGCAGGTCCAGGACCTCGTCGGACCTCGTTTCCTGGAGGATCCGCAGGCGGCCGTCGGCGGAGGCGCCACCGGGGACACCGCCGCCTGGGACGTCGACGCGCCCGGCTCCGTACGCCTCGCCGACGTCGGCGGCATGGACGAGGTCAAGGACCGGCTCGAAGCCGCCTTCCTCGCTCCCATGCGCAACCCCGAACTGCGCAAGCTGTACGGCAAGTCGCTGCGCGGCGGCCTGCTCCTCTACGGCCCGCCCGGCTGCGGCAAGACCTTCATCGCGAGGGCCGTCGCCGGCGAACTCGGCGCGAACTTCCTCACCGTCTCGCTCTCCGACGTCCTCGACATGTGGATCGGCGCGTCCGAGAAGAACATCCACGACATCTTCGAGACCGCCCGCCGCCAGGCTCCCTGCGTCGTCTTCCTCGACGAGCTGGACGCCCTCGGCGCCAAGCGATCCCGCACCCACCACAGCGGTCTGCGCAATGTCGTCAACCAGCTCCTCACCGAGCTCGACGGCATCGCGAGCGGCGCCGGCAACGAAGGCGTCTTCGTGCTCGCCGCCACCAACGTGCCCTGGGACGTGGACATCGCGCTGCGCCGCCCCGGCCGCCTCGACCGCACCCTCCTCGTGCTGCCGCCGGACGCCACCGCGCGCGAGTCGATCCTCCGCTACCACCTGCGCGAGCGTCCCATCGAGGCCGTCGACCTCGGCAAGCTGGTCAAGGCCACCGAGGACTTCTCCGGCGCCGACCTCGCGCATGTCTGCGAGACGGCCGCCGAGGCCGCGCTCCTCGACTCCGCCCGCAGCGGCTCCGTACGCCTCATCACCACCAAGGACCTGCTCGGCGCGGCCAAGCAGATCAAGCCGTCCACCGAGCCGTGGTTCGCCGCCGCCCGGAACGTCGCCATGTTCGCCAACGAGGGCGGCCTGTACGACGACCTCCTCGCCCACCTCAAGAAGAAGCGCAAGCTGTGACCACCCCGACCACGCTGCTGCGCGCCGAGGCCCTGTACGACACCGGGCGGTACGCACAGGCCGGGCAGCTCGTCGCCCAGCACCTGGCGAGCGAGCCGGAGGACGCCGAGGCGCTGGTCCTGCTCGCCCGTTGCCACCACCGCGCCGAGGACCACCAGGCCGCCCTGGAGGCCGTCGACGGCGCGCTGCGCGCCGAACCCGAGCTGCTCATGGCATGGCTGATGCGCGTCCAGATCCTGCTCGGCCTGCAGCGGTTCCAGGACGCGGAGACCTCCGCCCGGTACGCCGTGCAGCTCGCCCCGCAGTACTGGGGCACCCACTACGCCCTCGGCACCGCCCTCGCCCAGTTCGCGGAGCACGCGCGTACGCCCGCGCGTACCGTCGAGGCGTACGAGGCGGCGCGGGCCGCCGTCAGCCTCGCCCCCGAGGAGGATGCCGCCCACTTCCTGGTGGGGCTCACCGCCCAGCGCCGGGGCGACCACGCCACCGCGCAGCGGGCGTACGAGACGACACTGCGGCTCAACCCGCAGAGCAGCGAGGCCCACAACAACCTGTCGCTGCTGCGGCTGCGGCGCCGCTGGTTCCGGCGCGGGGCCTGGACCCAGGCCGCCGAGGGCTTCGTCGCCTCCGCCGCGCTCGACCTCCAGGACCGCAAGGCCCGCTACAACCTGGAGGCCATGGCCTGGAACACCGTGGCGGGCGCGCGTTGGGTGGCGCTCGTCGGCTTCCTGGCCTCCGCCGCCGCCATCGTCGCGATCCCCGGGAGGGCGACCTGGGCCGACGCGGCCGTCCCGCTTCTGGTCGGCGGGGCCGTGATCCTCGGCGCCTGGACCGGATGGGCGGTGTGGATGGCCCGCCGGGTGCCGCCCCGCCTGCGCCGGCCGCTGCTCCTCGTGGCGCGCAACTGCCGGCCCGTGCTGTTCATGGCCGGGGCCGTCGGACTCCTCGGCCTCTACTCGCTCGCCTCGCTCGCCCTGTGGTCCTTCGACTCGGGCGTGGTGAGCGGATTCGGCACACCCCTGTTCTGGGGCGTGATCATCACGTACTGGGTGAGCCGCTCGGCCCTCAACCGGCGCGCCCCCAAGGACTGACCGGGGACGCGGCGACGCCTGGTGCGGCGGATAGCATGCGCGTGTAGCGACCGACGAGGCGAGGAGGCCCAGGGCCATGGCCGGAGAGCCGCAGAGCGACTGCCTGTTCTGCAAGATCGTGGCGGGGGAAGTACCCGCGACGATCGTGCGCGAGACGGAGACGACGCTCGCCTTCCGCGACATCAACCCGCAGGCGCCCACCCACGTCCTGGTGATCCCGCGCCTCCACTACCCGGACGCCGCCTCCCTGGCCACCGCCGCGCCGACCGTCGCCGCCGACATTCTGCGCGAGGCCGGTGAGGTCGCCGCCCAGGAGAAGGTCGACGGCAGCGGCTTCAGGATCGTCCTCAACACCGGCGCGGGCGCGGGCCAGACCGTTTTCCACGCCCACGCGCACGTGCTGGGCGGCCGCGGCCTCAACTGGCCCCCCGGCTAGACCCGCATCGGACCGGATCGCACATGTCCGTACGAGAACTCGTCGTGCTCGGGACCGCCAGCCAGGTCCCGACCCGGCACCGCAACCACAACGGCTATCTGCTGCGCTGGGACGGACAGGGCATCCTCTTCGATCCCGGTGAGGGCACCCAGCGGCAGATGCTGCGGGCCGGGGTCGCCGCCCACGACATCGACCGGATCTGCGTGACGCACTTCCACGGCGACCACTCGCTCGGCCTGGCCGGGGTGATCCAGCGGATCAACCTCGACCAGGTCCCGCACCCGGTCACCGCGCACTACCCGGCGAGCGGACAGCACTTCTTCGAGCGGCTGCGGTACGCCACCGCCTACCGCGAGACGGTGAAGCTGGCCGAGGCGCCGGTGGCCGCCGACGGGCCGCTCGCCGTCACCGACGCGTACACCCTCGACGCGTGCAGGCTCTCGCACCCCGTCGAGTCGTACGGCTACCGGCTGACCGAACCCGACGGGCGCCGCATCCTGCCGGAGCGGCTCGCCGCCCACGGCATCAAGGGGCCCGACGTCGGCCGGATCCAGCGCGAGGGCGTGCTGAACGGGGTGACGGTGGAGGACGTCAGCGAGGTCCGGCGCGGGCAGCGGTTCGCGTTCGTCATGGACACCCGGCTCTGCGACGGCGTGCACGCGCTCGCCGAAGGTGCCGACATGCTCGTCATCGAATCGACCTTCCTCGACGAGGACGTCCGCCTCGCCACCGACCACGGCCATCTGACGGCCGGACAGGCCGCCGCCGTCGCCCGGGACGCGGGCGTACGGCATCTCGTCCTGACCCACTTCTCGCAGCGCTACTCCGACCCCGCCGAGTTCGAGCGCCAGGCGCGGGCGGCCGGGTTCGACGGCGAACTGAGCATTGCCCAGGACCTCATGAGGGTCCCCGTACCGAAGAGATAGACCGGGAAACACCATGCCCCTTCCCAAGGCCGAACTGCACCTCCACATCGAAGGCACCCTCGAACCCGAGCTGGCCTTCGCGCTCGCCGCACGCAACGGCGTCACCCTGCCGTACGCGGACACCGCCGCGCTGCGCGAGGCGTACCGGTTCAGCGACCTCCAGTCCTTCCTGGACCTCTACTACGGCCTGATGGCGGTCCTGCGCACCGCCGAGGACTTCACCGAACTCACCGACGCCTATCTGGAACGGGCCGCCGCCCAGGGCGTCCGGCACGCCGAGATCTTCTTCGACCCGCAGGCGCACACCGCCCGCGGCGTCCCGATCGGCACCGTGATCGAGGGCCTCGGCGCCTCCCTCGAACGCTCCGAGGAGCGGTACGGGATCTCCACCCGGCTCATCATGTGCTTCCTGCGCGACGAGTCGGCGGAGTCGGCACTTGCCACCCTGGACGCCGCGAAGCCCCATCTGGACCGGATCACCGGAGTCGGCCTCGACTCGGCGGAGGTCGGGCACCCGCCGGCCAAGTTCCGTGCGGTGTACGAGGCTGCCGCGGCGCTCGGGCTGCGGCGGGTCGCGCACGCGGGGGAGGAGGGGCCGGCCGCGTACATCCGCGAGGCCCTGGACGTTCTCGGTGTGGAGCGGATCGACCACGGGCTGCGGTGCATGGAGGACCCGGAGCTGGTCGAGCGGCTCGTGCGGGAGCGGGTGCCGCTCACGCTGTGTCCGCTGTCCAACGTGCGGCTGCGGGCGATCGACGTGCTGGGTGATCATCCGCTGCCGGCGATGATGGCGGCGGGGCTGGTCGTCACCGTGAACTCCGATGATCCGGCGTACTTCGGCGGGTATGTGGGGGACAACTTCGACGGGGTGCGGGATGCGTTGGGACTGACGCCGGAGCAGCTTCGGGAGCTGGCCCGCAACTCGTTCGAGGCGTCGTTTCTGGAGGACGACGAGGCGCGCAGGGAGCGTTACCTGGCCGAGGTCGAGGCGTACGAGTTCGGCGGGGAGTAGCGGGCGGGCTGAATCTCAGCCCCCCGGTCACCCCCGGTCGCTCGGCCTCGCCAGCCGGAACGCCGACCTCGCCAGGCGCCGGCGGCCCGCCGGGACCGGGACCCGGATCGGGGCGATCTCCTGCTCCGCCGCACCCATCTGCGGAACCGTCGGCGGGGTCGCCGCCGCCGTGCCCGCCAGGACCGCTCCCGCCGCCCCGCCCCTGCGTCGCACCGATCCCGGGACCAGGGGGCGGCCGGAGACATGGCGGGCCACCGCCGTCATGGGGATCGCGACCAGCAGAAGCAGGGTGCACAGGGTCAGGCCCATTCCCGGGTAGCCGGCGCCCTCCGACAGCAGGCTGCCCGTCAGGGGGCCGCAGGCCACGCCCAGGGAGGATGCCGCGCCGACCAGGACCGCCCAGCGGCCGCGGGGGTCGAGGGAGGCGGCCAGGCCCAGGAGGTAGGAGAGGACCACCGGGTAGAGGGCGTTCCACAGGATCTCGCCGGTGGCGAACCGCGTCAGGTCGTCGGCGGCCGAGCTGAGCAGGACGCAGCCCGCGATGAGGACGGTGCCCCCGCCGATCGGTACCGCCCGGCCCAGGCGGGAGCCGAGCGCGCCCGCCGCCGTGACCCCGGCGAGTCCCGCGCCGAGCGCCGCCGCGAAGACCGCGCCGACGGTGACCTCGGAGAGTCCGGCCTGCGTCAGGCCGATGCGGCCGCTCACGCCCCACAGCGCGTTCTGCGAGAGGGACCAGAGGAGGATTCCGGCCGCGAGCACGGCTCCTGCGCGGCGGTGGGGGAGCGGGCCGGTCGGTGCGGGTTCACGGGGCTCGCGGTTCGTGCCCGGCAGCCGGGCCGTCAGCGGCCACACGAGGGCCGCCGCGCAGGCGATCGCGAGCAGCGGCGGGGCGTGGCCGCCGGCCAGGTGCGGGAGGGTCAGGTAGAGGGCGCCCGCGGTGGCAGAGACCGAGAGCAGGCCGAGGGTGGAGGCCCGGTGCGGGTCGCGCCGGCCGGCGATCCCCGCCGCGGCCACCGCCGTCGCCGTGCCCGAGCCGACGCCGCCGAGGACCGCGCCCGCGACGACCAGGGGCACGATGCCGGTCGCGGCGGCGGAGCCGTATCCGACCGTCATGGCGAGCAGTCCCGCGCGGGCCGCCCGGCGCGGGCCGATCCGCTCCCCGCGGGCGGCGAGCGTGAAGCCCGCGGAGGAGGAGCCGAGCAGCAGGACGGAGCCGACGAGGCCCGCCTGCGCGGGGGTGAGACCGAGCCCGGCGGACAGTCGACCGACGACGGTCGGCAGCAGGTACGGGGCGAGGTAACCGGCCGTGAAGAGGGCGACGAGGGCGACGAGGCCCCCCGGGACGCGCGGGCGCGACGACATGGGCGTTCCAGGGACTGAACAGGGAAATGAGATGGGCGCCCGGTGATCCACGGGTCGCGGCACCATGTGTATCAAGCATCCGAGTGAGCGGAGAAGGCGGTATCCCCCGATTCAGCCTGTGATATGGGTCACAATCAGTTTGGGGTCGGGTGGACTGGGTATCGCGCGACGTGCGTGTTGCGTCACCGCCGTCTCCCGAGCCCCATCGGGCACACTGTCCAGATCGGCACCTCGGTGCCGATCCACCCGCACCACGACCGGGGAGTCCGCCGTGACCACAGCAAGGGGAGACCAGTCGCAACAGGACGCCGGGGTCGACCCGTTGGTGTGCCTGCGCGAGCCCACCGACCCCGCCTGCGACGTCTTCCTGACCGGCACGGTCTTCCTCGACATCATCTTCACCGGCCTCGACAGCGCCCCCGTCCGGGGCACCGAGTCCTGGGCCCGCGGCATGGGCTCCAGCCCCGGCGGCGTCGCCAACATGGCCACCGCCCTCGCCCGGCTGGGGCTCCGCACCTCCCTCGCCGCCGCCTTCGGCGACGACCACTACGGCGAGTACTGCTGGGACGCCCTCGAACAGGGCGAGGGGATCGATCTGTCGCTCTCCCGCACCGTTCCCGGCTGGCACTCCCCGGTCACGGTCTCCATGGCCTACGAGGGCGAGCGCACGATGGTCTCCCACGGCCACGAGGCCCCGCCGCTCGACGGCGCGCTGCCCGCCTACCCGCCGCACGCGCGCGCGGCCGTCGCCTCCCTCGTCCCCGGCCGCAGCGAGGACTGGGTCGCCCAGGCCGCCGGAGGCGGCGCCAAGGTCTTCGCCGACGTCGGCTGGGACGACACCGGCCGCTGGGACCTGGCGGGCCTCACCGACCTCGCGCACTGCGAGGCCTTCCTGCCCAACGCCGCCGAGGCGATGCGCTACACCCGCACCGACTGCCCCCGGGCCGCCGCCCGCGCCCTCGCCGACAAGGTCCGCTATGCCGTCGTCACCCTCGGTTCCGAGGGCGCCTACGCCGTCGACGGCGCCACCGGCGAGACCGCCGAGGTCCCCGCCATCCAGGTCTCCGCCCTCGACCCGACCGGCGCCGGGGACGTCTTCGTCGCCGGTTTCGTCACCGGCACCCTCGCCGACTGGCCGCTCGCCGACCGGCTCGCCTTCGCCGGGCTCACCGCCGCCCTCTCCGTCCAGGAGTTCGGCGGCTCCCTGTCCGCCCCCACCTGGGGCGAGATCGCCGCCTGGTGGCAGCACGTCCAGGGCCACGCCTGCCAGGACCCCGAGGCGCTGCGCGCCCGCTACGCCTTCCTGGAGCGGCTCCTGCCGGCCCCCGCGCGCGCGTGGCCGCCGCGCCGGGCGGTGCCCACGATCGGCTTCCGTGCGGCCGCCTCGTAAATCCCTTCGGCCTGTCACCGCCAGGTCGTAGGCTTGGGAGCCGAGAGGCTGTCGAGCGGCGACAGCCCTTCAGTGGGAGGTATGCGCAGGCCTCAGTGCCGGCCCATGACTCAGACACCAACAGCCCAGAACGGATCGCCCCAGGACGGGACGCCCGGCCAGGCCCGCGCCCAGTTCAGCGTCCCCGCCAAGCACCCGATGGTCAGTCTGCTCGGCTCCGGTGACGCCCTGCTCCGCGTGATCGAGCGGTCGTTTCCCCAGGTCGACATCCATGTCCGGGGCAACCAGGTCAGCGCGGTCGGCGATGCGACGGACGTCGTACTGATCCAGCGCCTGTTCGACGAGATGATGCTGGTGCTCCGCACCGGTCAGCCGATGACGGAGGACGCGGTGGAACGCTCGATCGCCATGCTCAGAGCGAGCGAGAACGGTTCGGAGGGCGGCGAGGAGACTCCCGCCGAGGTGCTCACGCAGAACATCCTCTCCAACCGCGGCCGCACGATCCGTCCCAAGACGCTCAACCAGAAGCGGTACGTCGACGCGATCGACAAGCACACGATCGTCTTCGGCATCGGTCCCGCGGGCACCGGAAAGACCTACCTGGCCATGGCCAAGGCGGTTCAGGCCCTGCAGTCCAAGCAGGTCACCCGGATCATCCTGACCCGCCCGGCCGTCGAGGCCGGCGAGCGCCTCGGCTTCCTGCCCGGCACCCTCTACGAGAAGATCGACCCCTACCTGCGCCCGCTCTACGACGCCCTGCACGACATGCTCGACCCCGACTCGATCCCGAAGCTCATGGCGAGCGGGACGATCGAGGTCGCGCCACTGGCGTACATGCGGGGAAGGACGCTCAATGACGCGTTCATCATCCTGGACGAGGCGCAGAACACGAACCCCGAGCAGATGAAGATGTTCCTCACCCGCCTCGGCTTCGACTCGAAGATCGTCATCACCGGTGACGTCACCCAGGTCGACCTGCCGAACGGGACGAAGAGCGGTCTGCGACAGGTCCGCGACATCCTGGACGGGGTCCAGGACGTCCACTTCTCGATGCTCACGTCGCAGGATGTCGTCCGGCACAAGCTCGTCGGCCGTATCGTCGACGCGTACGAGCAGTACGAAATCCGCAACGAGGGCCGCGACGACAGTCGCGGTGATCATCGCCGCGGCCGTTACGGGAAGTAGAACGCAGAACACATGTCGATCGACGTCAACAACGAGTCCGGTACCGAGGTCGACGAGCAGGCGATCCTCGACATCGCCCGCTACGCGCTCGCGCGCATGCGCATCCACCCGCTCTCCGAGCTCTCGGTGATCGTCGTGGACGCGGAGGCGATGGAGCAGCTCCACATCCAGTGGATGGACCTGCCGGGCCCGACGGACGTCATGTCTTTCCCGATGGACGAGCTGCGCCCGCCGGCGAAGGACGACGCGGAGCCCCCGCAGGGGCTCCTCGGCGACATCGTGCTCTGCCCCGAGGTCGCCACCCAGCAGGGCAAGGACGCGCCGACGGAGCACTCCATGGACGAGGAGCTCCAGCTGCTCACCGTCCACGGCGTGCTCCACCTCCTCGGGTACGACCACGAGGAGCCCGACGAGAAGGCCGAGATGTTCGGCCTCCAGGCGGCGATCGTCGACGGCTGGCGCGAGGAGAAGGGCCTCACCGGCCCGTCCCCGGCGCCGACCGTCTCCTGACCCCGATGGACGTTTCGCTGATCCTCGGCGCGGTGGCCCTGGTCGTCGTGGCCTGGCTCGCCGCCTGCGCCGAGGCCGGTCTCGCGCGCGTCTCCAGCTTCCGCGCCGCCGAGGCCGTACGGTCCGGCCGGCGCGGGGCCGAGAAGCTCGCCCAGATCGCCTCCGACCCCACCCGCTATCTCAACGTGGCACTGCTCGTCCGCGTCGCCTGCGAGATGGCGGCCGGCGTCCTCGTCACGTACGCCTGCCTCGAAGCCTTCCCGGAGACCTGGGAGGCGCTGCTCGTCGCCATCGCCGTGATGGTCCTCGTCTCGTACGTGGCCGTCGGCGTCTCGCCGCGCACGATCGGCCGCCAGCACCCGCTGAACACGGCGACGGCCGCCGCGTACGTACTGCTGCCGTTGGCCCGCATCATGGGGCCGATCCCGCAGCTGCTCATCCTCATCGGCAACGCGCTGACGCCCGGCAAGGGCTTCCGCAAGGGCCCGTTCGCCTCCGAGGCGGAGCTGCGGGCCATGGTGGACCTCGCCGAGCAGGAGTCGCTGATCGAGGACGACGAGCGCCGGATGGTGCACTCCGTCTTCGAGCTGGGCGACACGCTCGTACGGGAGGTCATGGTGCCCCGCACCGACCTCGTCTGCATCGAGCGGTACAAGACGATCCGTCAGGCCCTCACCCTCGCCCTGCGCTCCGGCTTCTCCCGGATCCCCGTCACCGGGGAGAACGAGGACGACATCGTCGGCATCGTGTATCTGAAGGACCTCGTCCGCAAGACGCACATCAACCGCGAGTCCGAGTCGGACCTCGTGTCGACCGCGATGCGGGCCGCCGCCTTCGTGCCCGACACCAAGAACGCCGGTGACCTGCTGCGCGAGATGCAGCAGGAGCGCAACCACGTCGCCGTCGTCATCGACGAGTACGGCGGCACGGCCGGCATCGTCACCATCGAGGACATCCTGGAGGAGATCGTCGGCGAGATCACCGACGAGTACGACCGGGAGCTTCCGCCGGTCCAGGACCTCGGCGAGGGCAGCCACCGGGTCACCGCGCGCCTCGACATCGGCGACCTCGGCGAGCTGTACGGTCTGGGGCCCGACGAGTACGACGACGAGGACGTGGAGACCGTCGGCGGTCTGCTCGCGAAGGCGCTCGGCAGGGTTCCGATCGCGGGCGCGAAGGCGGTCGTGCAGCTGCCGGACGGGCGTTCACTGCGGCTGACGGCCGAGTCCCCGGCCGGCCGGCGGAACAAGATCGTCACTGTTCTCGTGGAACCGCTGGAACCGGAGGAGAGCACGGAATGACCCCCGACGAGCTGCGCGCCTTCTGCCTGGACTTCAACGACGCGACGGAGGAGTTCCCGTTCGGCCCGGACGTCTCCGTCTTCAAGGTCGCCGGGAAGCTGTTCGCGCTCTCGTGGCTCGAATCCGAGCCGCTGCGGGTCAACCTCAAGTGTGATCCGGACGAGGCGGTACGGCTCCGCGAGGAGCATCCGGCGGTCGCCCCCGGCTATCACATGAACAAGCGGCACTGGAACACGGTGACCGTGGGAGAGCTCCCGGACCGGATGGTCCGGGAGCTCGTCGAGGACTCGTACGACCTGGTGGTCGCGGGTCTGCCGAAGGCCGTACGGCTCCGCCTCGACAGGCCGTAGCTCTCCACCGCTCTCCCCGCGGCCTGGTTCAGGACCGGCGCCGGAGGCCGAGGGCGACCAGGACCGCCGTGCCGAGGACGATCGCCGCGTCCAGGACCAGGACCGTGCGGACGCCCCCGAACAGATCACCGCCCGTGGTGGCGAGCACGCCGAGCAGCGGGATGCCGATGGTGAGGCCGACCTGCTGGGTGGTGGTGACCAGGCCGGTCGCCAGGCCCTGCTCCTCGTCCGGGACACCGGAGGTGACGGTCAGCCCGTACGAGATGATCGCGCCGAGGTGGCACATCGAGGCCAGCGAGACCGCGACGGTCGCCAGGACCACGCCCGACTCCTCGCCCAGACCGAGCAGCGCGGCCGTCAGCACGCCCTGTCCGGCCAGCGAGCCGACCAGGGTGGCGCGGGCGCCGATCCGGCCGATCACCTTCGGTGCGAGCAGGCCGGCCACGACCGACATCACGCCCTGTACACCGAAGACCAGTCCGGTCGCGAAGGCCGACAGGTCCAGCGTCTCCTGCAGGTACAGGGTGAGGACGAAGACGACGGTCGACATCATCGAGAAGGTGATCAGACCGCCCAGGTTGCCGAAGGCGACCGTGCGGCGACGCAGCATCGGCAGCGAGACCAGCGGGGCCGGGTGCCGGGACTCGACCCGCACGAACACCGCGAGCAGCACGATGCCCGCGACCAGGGTGACCAGCACGTCCGTGCCGCCGAAGCCGCGCTCGGCCGCCGTCGACAGGGAGTAGATCAGGGCGAGCAGACCACCGGTGACGGTCACCGCGCCGGGCACGTCGAGCCGGGGCCGCTCGGGGGTGCGGGACTCGGGGAGCAGGCCGGGGGCCAGCGGCAGCACGATCACGGCGAACAGGGTGAGCAGGCCCATGGTGGAGCGCCAGCCCAGGGTGTCCGTCATGACACCGCCGAGGAGCATGCCGACGGTGAAGCCGAGCGAGAGCAGGGTGCCGGAGATGCCGAGCGCCTTGTCGCGCAGCGGCCCCTCGGGGAACGTCGTCGTCAGCAGGGACATGCCGGTGGGCACGATCGCGGCGGCGCCGATGCCCTGGAGGGCGCGCCCGGTGAGGAAGGCGGCCGGGTTCCAGGCGAAGGTGGCGAGCAGCGAGGCCAGGCCGAAGAGGGCGAGTCCGGCGAGGAACAGCTTCTTGCGTCCGTAGAGGTCGCCGACGCGGCCGAAGAGGAGCAGGAAGCCGCCGGAAGGCAGGGCGAAGGCGGTGACGGCCCACTGGAGGGCGGACTGGCCGAGGCCGAGGTCGGCGCCGAGGACGGGCAGCGCCACGTTCAGCACGGAGAAGTCGAGCGCGACCATGAACTGGGCGGCGCACAGCACGAAGAGGATGAGCCGGGTGCGGCCGGTGAGCGTCGGGGGAGCGGCGGGGGCGAGTTCGTCCGTGGGCGGAGAGGTCAGGGTTGCCATGTCCCCACCTTCGGCGTCCGGGAACAAGGGTGGGGAGCGGGTACTTATCCTGTTGGTCGTACCACCAGGCACCACCACGCATCCAGGGGGAGGAAGCACACGTGGCCACCGCTCTCGAGAGCACCACGATGAAGCAGCACCGACTGGGCGAGCTGCGCGAGTTCCTGATGAGCCGTCGGGCCCGGGTGAGCCCCGCGGAGGCGGGCCTTCCGGACGGTGGCGCGCGCCGCCGGACGCCGGGGCTGCGCCGGGAGGAGGTCGCGGTCCTCGCGGGCGTCGGCGTCTCCTGGTACCAGTGGCTGGAGCAGGGCCGGGACATCACGGTCTCGCCGCAGGTGCTCGACTCGGTGGCGCGGGTGCTGCGGCTGAGCCCCGCGGAGCGGCGTCATCTGTACGTCCTGGCGGCGCTGAACCCGCCGGCGCCGGAGACGGCTCCGGAGGACCGGGACATGTGCGACGGGCTGCGGCGGCTCATCGACGCGTGGATGCCGTTTCCCGCGCACATCATGGACGCGTACTGGAACACCGTCCTGTACAACGACGCGGCGGCGATCGTGCTCGGGATGGGCCCCGACATCGCGAGCAACTGCCTGGTCACCTTCTTCACCGACCCGCTGTACCGCACCCGCATGAGCCACTGGGAGGAGATCGCGCCCCGGGTCGTCGCCCAGTTCCGTTCGGCGTGCTCGGAGAGCCCCGACGACGAGGGTTTCCGGCAGGTCATCGAGGAGGTCAAGGAGCTGAGCCCGGAGTTCGCGGAGCTGTGGGAGCGGCGGGACGTGATCCCCGGCGGCCAGAACCGCAAGGAGCTGGAGCACCCGCTGGTCGGCACGCTGTACGTCGAGGCGACCCAGCTCAGGGTCCCGGCCCGCCCGGACCTGGTGATCGTGCTCCACACCCCGCTGCCGGAGGCCGGCACGGCGGAGAAGCTGGAGTGGCTGGTGTCGCCGGAGGGCCGCCGCGGGGCGATGTACCCGGTCGCGGGCTGAGCCCCCGGACCGTGGTGGCCCCGGCCCGGGGCCGGTCGCGGGCCGAGTCCCGGGGCGGACCTATGCTCAGGGGCATGACACTCAGCAGCGAGCACGGCGACCTCGGCGCCGAGGACCTCAAGATCATCACTCTGGCGCGCAGCGCCCGCGCCCGTAACGGTGTGCCCGAGGGGGCCGCCGTACGGGACGAGACCGGTCGTACGTACGTGGCGGGGACCGTGGAGCTGGAGTCGCTCAAGCTGAGCGCGCTGCGGACCGCGGTCGCGATGGCCGTGGCCAGTGGCGCCCAGTCCCTGGAGGCGGCGGCCGTCGTGTCGAGCGCCGAGTCCGCCTCGGACGAGGACCGCGCGGCGGTACGGGACCTCGGCGGCCCGGAGACCCCGGTCCTGCTGGCCGGCCCGGACGGGCAGCTGCGCGTGGCGGTCACGGCGGGCTGAGCGACTCGGCCGCCGCACGGGCGAGCGGCGAGAACGGGACATCGAGGGCCCGGCGTGGCGTACGCGCGCCGGGCCCTAGCGCGTCGCGGTGTTTGTGTGTTTGTGAAGGATCACCGCATCTTCTCTTGCCTTCCCATGCGGTCTGCGTCTCAATGAACAGCGGTTCGCCCGACGGACCGTCAGATCTCCACCATTCGCGCAGTGTCCGCACCCCTGCGTTCGCCATCGGAAGGGGTTCGAACTCGCCATGAGAAGCAGAAGCACCTTAGGGACCGTCGCGGTCATCGCCGGAGGACTCGCCGCCGCCTCGCTCGCCTTCGCGCCGACGGCCGCCGCCGTCTCGCCGGGGTCGGCCACGGCGACGTACGACTGCGGTTCGTGGGGCGGCGGCAGCGCCACCCTCGTCGCGACGCAGAACGGCACGGCCGCGACCATCACCCTCACCTCGTCCGTGACGACACCGATCCCGGTCGGCGCCGACCAGATCAACGCCACGCTGACGCTGGCCAAGGCCGGTGGCGGTACACGGGTCTTCAGCGGCAAGAAGAACCCGGCGCTCCCCGTGGGTCCCGTGACCATCGGCCCCCTCAGCGGGACCGTGGCCTCCGGTGACAGCCTCAACTCGTACTTCGCGGGTGTCGCCCTGAAGATGGTGATCTTCGGGGTCACGGTGAACTGTGACGCGTTGACCTCGCAGTCGCCGGGCCCGTTCGTCTTCAGCTGAGCCCCGCACCAACCGGACCGGTGTCGCCCTGGGCGGCACCGGTCTCCGTCGTGTTCCGGCACCTGGAAGGGGTGGCTGACCTGGGAAAACGCCTCGCATGCGAGGATCTTGACAGTATCTGATGGGTCATCAGTCGATGTCTTTCGCTTGCATTGACTTCTCTCCGCCCGCGGCCGTCAATGGCGCCCACTCATCCCTCAGGAGGGGGCACACCCATGGCACTCACCCGATCCCGGGCGGCGGCCCGAAGACGGCGCTGGACCGCCGTCCTCGGCGCCACCGCCCTCGCGGTCGCAGGAGGCGCGCTCGCGGCCCCGGCCGGCGCGACGACCACCTCCCAGCCGGTGGAATTCCAGACCCGCTGCGTCCCGCCGCCGATCGCCGGCATCCCGCCCATCACGGGCACCACCACCGCCGAGATCACCGTCGACAAGGCCAGCCCCAAGGTCGGCGACACGGTCACGGTGACGTACACGATCACCAAGCCCGCCGCGTCCAACCCGGTCGACCTCGCGCTCCCGGCCGACATCATGACGCCCAGCGGCAAGGTCACCCTCGGCGGCGCCCAGAGCGGCGCGGTCACCGTCAACGGCCCCAAGAAGAACCCGCCGGTCCCCGGCAAGGGATCCTTCCCGGCCTTCTCGATGACCGGCACCTTCACCGTCACCCAGGCCGGGTCGATCACCCTCTCGCCCGGCGACTACAACATCCACACCAGCTACCTCATGGAGCTGGACACCCCCTGTACGGTGCTCAACCCGCCCGCCCCGGTCTCCGAGACGGTCGTCGCGAGCCCCGTGACCAACCCCAACACCCGCGCGCTGTCGCTCGACACCGCGTCCGGTGACCCGGGCGTCCGGGTGACCGTCAACGGCTCCAAGTTCACCCCGCTCACCGACGTCACCGTCGTCGGCCGCGCCGGGGCGGCGGAGACCGCCGACAAGATGACCGTCACGACCGACAGCGACGGCTCCTTCGCCGCCCGTCTGAAGGTCAACGACGTGGCGACCACCGGGATCGTGGCCTACGAGGGCGCGGCCTGGGACCCCGACAAGGGCGCCGGACCCGCCGCGTACAAGGTCGTCGTACCGGCCCCGCCGAACAGCCAGACGATCACCGCGGCCGTCACCGCCGGTGAGCTGTCCATGACCCAGGCCGGGGACGCCGTCGAGCTGTCGTCCGTCGACTTCGGTCAGGGCGGCGCGGCGACCGGCGCCCTCAAGACGGTGACGGTCAAGGACTTCCGCGGCGGCCCCGCGGGCTGGTCCCTCACCGGCAAGGTCACCGACTTCACCGGCACCGGCGGCTCCATCGGCGCCGGGAACCTCAACTGGACCCCGGCCTGCACCGCCAAGGCCGGCAGCCCCAGCGCCTGCGCGGCCGGCTCGTCCGGTCCGGTCGGCAGCGGCGGCGCGACCCTCGCCTCCACGCCGAACGGCGCCCTCACGGGCGGCGAGTTCACGATCGACGCGGGGCTCTCCCTCGACGTCCCGGCCTTCACGGCGCCGGGCTCGTACGCGGGCGTGCTGACGCTCACCCTGTCCTGACCACCGTGCGGGCCGGGCGCGCACCCGGCCGGCCCGCTCCGCACCCCGGGGGTTCCGACTCGTGCGCACGCTGTACGTACTCCTCCTGAGCGCCCTGCTCCTGCTCCTGGGCCTCGCCCCGCACGCCCAGGCCGCCGAGAACGGCGAGTGGGCCGTCTATCCGGCCGCCGCCCAGCTGGGCAGCCGCCCCTACTTCTTCCTCACCGCCGACCCCGGCTCCACGGTCACCGACCGGGTCACCGTCGCCAACAAGACGGCCGCCCCACTGACCTTCCGGCTCTACGGCGCCGACGCCTACAACACCGACCGGGACGGCGGCTTCGCCGTCCGCACCCAGCGCGAGAAGCAGACCGGCGCCGGTGCCTGGATCAAGCCCGAGCGGACCCGGATCACCGTCCCGGCCCGCTCCGCCGTCACCGTCCGGTACACGCTGGCCGTCCCCGCCGACGCCGATCCCGGCGACCACCCCGGGGCCCTCGTCGCCCTCGACGAGCGGATCAGCCCCGGCGGGAAGGGCTCCGTCGCCATGGGCATCCAGCGCGCCGTCGCCGCCCGCCTCTACCTGCGGGTCAACGGGCCGACCGTCCCCGCCCTCGCCGTCGAGGACGTCACGCTCGACCAGGACCGGCCGCTGGTCCCCGGCGCCGGTTCGAGCAGCGCGGTCGTCTCGTACACGCTGCACAACCGGGGCAACGTGACCCTCAACCCCAAGGTCGTCCTCCGCGCGGAGGGCCTCTTCGGCCGCACCCTCCTCGACCGCGACCTGGCCAAGGTGCCCTCCGAGCTGCTGCCCCGGCAGAAGATCCGGCTCACCGAGCGCTGGACCGGCTCCCCGCAGCTCGACTGGGGTGACGTCACCCTCACCGCCACCGCGAAGGACGTCCGGGAGACCGGCACGGTGTCCTTCCTCGCCCTGCCCTGGCTCGCCGCCGCGACCCTGGTCGTGGGGGGTGCCGCGGGCCTTTTCGGCCTGCGGATACGCAGGCGCCGGACGGTCCGTACGGAGCCGAGTGCGCACGTGAGTACGTGAGGCGGGCGCTCATCGGGGACAATGGCCCCCATGAGCGCTCGCAACCAAGAAACCGAAGCCGTCCACCGGGCCGGCTTCGCCTGCTTCGTCGGCCGCCCCAACGCGGGCAAGTCCACCCTTACGAACGCTCTGGTCGGCCAGAAGGTGGCCATCACCTCGAACCGGCCGCAGACCACCCGGCACACCGTCCGTGGCATCGTGCACCGCCCCGAGGCGCAGCTGATCCTGGTGGACACCCCCGGCCTCCACAAGCCGCGCACCCTCCTCGGTGAGCGGCTCAACGACGTCGTGCGCACCACGTGGGCCGAGGTCGACGTGATCGGTTTCTGCCTGCCCGCCGACCAGAAGCTCGGCCCCGGCGACAAGTTCATCGCCAAGGAACTCGCCGGGATCAAGAAGACCCCCAAGGTCGCCATCATCACCAAGACCGACCTGGTCGACTCCAAGACCCTCGCCGAGCAGCTGATCGCCGTCGACCAGCTCGGCAAGGAGCTGGGCTTCGAGTGGGCGCAGATCGTGCCGGTCTCGGCCGTCGGCAACAAGCAGGTCCAGCTCGTCGCCGACCTGCTGATCCCGCTGCTCCCCGAGTCCCCGCCGCTCTACCCGGAGGGCGACCTCACGGACGAGCCGGAGCAGGTCATGGTCGCGGAGCTGATCCGCGAGGCCGCACTCGAAGGCGTACGGGACGAGCTGCCGCACTCGATCGCGGTGGTCGTCGAGGAGATGATCCCGCGCGAGAACCGCCCGGCGGACCGGCCTCTGCTCGACATCCACGCCAACGTGTACATCGAGCGCCCCAGCCAGAAGGGCATCATCATCGGCCCGAAGGGCAGCCGCCTCAAGGAGGTCGGCATGAAGTCCCGCAAGCACATCGAGGCCCTCCTCGGCACGCCGGTCTTCCTCGACCTCCACGTCAAGGTCGCGAAGGACTGGCAGCGCGACCCGAAGCAGCTGCGCAAGCTCGGCTTCTGACCCGTCGACTTCCCGGTCACCGCGTGCCAGCATGGCGCGGTGACAAAGATCGTCAAGGGGGGAAACCTGCCGGTCCCCGGGCAGGTGTGGCGGATCGCGGTCGTCCGGCGGGCGGCCGGTGGCGAGGTGCCGGAGGTCGACACCTCGGCGCTGCTGCTGGACGCCGCCGGCAGGGTCAGGGGCGATGGTGACCTGGTCTTCTACAACCAGCTCATCCACGCGTCGGGGGCGGTCCGCCTGCTGGGCCGGGTGAGCATCGAGGACGACCAGGTCGCCGACTGGCTGGAGATCGACACCGCCCGCGTCGAGCCGGCCGTCCAGCGGGTGGTGATCACCGCCTCCAGCGAGGGCGGGATGTTCGGGCAGGTGCCGGGGATGTACGTGCGGACGGTGAGCGCCGGAAGCGGCGAGCAGCTGGCGCTGTACGAGGTCGACGACGCGACGACCGAGACGGCGTTCGTCCTCGGCGAGTTCTACCGGCGCGACGGCGCGTGGAAGTTCCGCGCCGTGGGGCAGGGGTACGACTCCGGGCTCGTCGGACTGGCCGAGGACTTCGGCATCGAGGGCCGGGACCCCGTCGGGCCCGCGCCCGCGGAGCCGCAGCCTCTCACCGTCACCAAGACGACGGACCCGGTCGACACCCCACCGGCTCCTACAGCTTCCCCGGTCGGTACCCCGGCTCAGGCAGCTTCCCCGGTCGATGCCCAGCCTCAGGGCGCTGCCCCGGTCGCGGCTCCCGCCCCGGGCATCCCGGCCCAGGCCGAGCCCCCGTCGCCGTGGTCACCGGTCTCCCCGGCGGCCTCACCCGCCGGTCTCTTCGGCGAGGACTTTCCCGAGTTCGTGTGCACCGGCACCGGCAGGACCGACATCACCGTCGACGTTCCCCTGCCGGCCGGGTTCCTGCTGGTCGACTCCTACCGGTGGGGTGACGGCTACTTCCTGCTCGAAGCGGTCGGCAAGACAGGCAAGGGCGAGAAGCTCCTCGCGAACACCACCCTGCAGGACTACGAGGGCCGGATGCTGCTGCGCCACGAGGGCCGGAACCCGCTGCGCCTCCGCGTCGGCTCCCACAGCGAGGAGGACTGGAAGATCGTGGTCCGGCCCATCAGCGCCGTGCGGTCACTCGGCGAAGGCGCCACAGGACGGGGCGCCGACGTCCTGCTTCACACGGGGCCGGCCGGCGAGCTCGCCGCCCGGCTGCGCCCGCGCGACAACCACGCGTACTTCTACGCCCGCGGCTACGAGCCGGACGGAAGCGATCACCTGCTGGTGAACGAGGCGAGCAGGCGACCGAAGTCCTCGCGCCCGCTCCCCGAAGGGCCACTGCTGGTGGCGGTCCGGAGCGCCGAGGGCGACTGGACCCTCGACGTCGGGCCCGCCCGGGACGACGGGCGCCGGTCCGGGCGCTTCTGGCGCCGCACCCGGTAGGGCCCGCTACGCGCCCTCCTTGAGGACCCTCGTCACGAGGGTCCTCTGCGCGTCCGTGAGGCGCGGGTCGCAACAGCGGACCGTGCGGCCGTCGACGGTGATCTCGTACGAGAAGCCGTCCGGCACGCCCCGGACGTCACCGTCGCCCTCGTCGAGGACGGTGGTGGCCAGGGACTCCCACTCGGGGTCCGAGACCTCCACCTCCGCCGACCGCTCGATGCCCGCGAAACCGCCCGTGCGCCGCACTCGAATCCGCATGGGACCTGTGTACCAGCCGGGTCAGTCGGTCGGTACGCCCACCGCCGACCAGGCCTTCAGGACGGCCTGGATCTCCTCCCCGTCGCCGTACCGCGACCGCGCCGCCGCCACCGTGGCCGCCGCGAACTCGGAGAAGCGGGCCTCGGGGGTGAGCGTCCCGCCGGTCATCACGTCGTACCAGATCTGCCCGGCCCGCTCCCAGGCGTTCCCGCCGAGTTCGGTCGCGGCCAGATAGAAGGCGTGGTTGGGGATGCCGGAGTTGATGTGGACGCCGCCGTTGTCGCGGCCGGTGCGGACGTAGTCGTCCATGTGGCCGGGCTGCGGGTCCTTGCCGAGGACGTCGTCGTCGTACGCGGTGCCCGGGGCCTTCATGGAGCGCAGCGCCGTCCCCTCCACGTTCGGGTGGAAGAGGCCCTCGCCGATGAGCCAGTCGGCGGCGTCGGCGGACTGGCCGAGCGCGTACTGCTTCACGAGGGAGCCGAAGACGTCGGAGACGGACTCGTTGAGGGCGCCGGACTGGCTGAAGTACTCCAGGTTCGCCGAGTACTGGGTGAAGCCGTGTGCGAGCTCGTGGCCGATGACGTCCACGGGGAGGGTGAAGTCGAGGAAGATCTCGTCGTCGCCGTCGCCGAACACCATCTGCTCGCCGTTCCAGAAGGCGTTGCCGTAGTTCTCGTCGTAGTGGACGGAGGCGAGCAGCGGCAGCCCGGCACCGTCGATCGAGTTGTGCCCGAAGGCGTTCAGGAAGAGGTCGAAGGTGGCGCCCAGACCGGCGTACGCCCGGTTGACGGTGGCGTCCCCGGTCGCCGCGTCGCCCTCGCCGCGGACCTTGGCGCCGGGCAGGCCGGTGCCGCGCTCGCAGTCGTAGATCGTGCGGTGCGGCTTGCCGGCCTCGGCGGGGCCGAGCGTGGGGGCGGTGCCGGGCAGCGGCAGGATCCGGAACGTGCGGGCCGAGGCGTCCGCGACGAGGGTGCGGCGCGCGGCGGCGGCGACGGCCGGGTTCGAGGAGTGCGCCAGGTGCTCCAGGAGGTGCGGGGGGACGATCGAGCAGAAGGCAGGCGTCTGGGGAGTCATCCTCGCAATGTGGCACTGCGTGAGCCCACTGTCACGGGATGAGACGAGGATTGGCGAAATGGAGTGATGCGTCACTGTTCGGCCTTGACGCGGGCGCCGTCCCGCATACTGATACAGGACGTCCGTCTCCGACGTCCCTGGGCTAGGCTGCGGCACATCATGCGTTTCGGGCTGCTTCTCCTTAGCTGCCGCGGCGAGGGCCTGTAGTCGTAGGCCGACCCCCTCCCCGCGGGACCTGGTGTTGCGTTCGACAGTCGGCCGTCCCTCCCGTAGGACCCGAGGAGCCCAACGCACATGTCCCAGTCTCCGTTCGTCAGCCGCCCCACGCCGATCACCAACGCGACGCAGCTGCAGAAGCCGTCCGGGATGCCGATCCACAAGTACGGCCGGTACGAGCAGGTACGGATCCCCGACCGCACCTGGCCCGAGCAGCGGATCACCAAGGCCCCGCGCTGGCTGTCCACCGACCTGCGCGACGGCAACCAGGCCCTGATCGACCCGATGTCCCCGGCCCGCAAGCGCGAGATGTTCGACCTGCTGGTGCGCATGGGCTACAAGGAGATCGAGGTCGGCTTCCCGTCCTCCGGCGAGACCGACTTCGCGTTCGTGCGCTCCATCATCGAAGAGGGCGCGATCCCGGACGACGTCACCATCTCCGTACTGACGCAGGCCCGCGAGGACCTGATCGAGCGGACCGTGGAGTCCGTGGTCGGCGCGAAGCGCGCCACCGTCCACCTGTACAACGCCACCGCGCCCACCTTCCGCCGGGTCGTCTTCCGCGGCTCGAAGGAGGAGATCAAGCAGATCGCCGTGGACGGCACCCGCCTGGTCATGGAGTACGCGGAGAAGCTGCTCGACGAGCGCACCGTCTTCGGCTACCAGTACAGCCCCGAGATCTTCACCGACACCGAGCTGGACTTCGCCCTGGAGGTCTGCGAGGCGGTCTGTGACGTCTGGCAGCCGGGCCCGGGCCGCGAGATCATCCTGAACCTGCCCGCCACCGTGGAGCGCTCGACGCCGTCCACGCACGCGGACCGCTTCGAGTGGATGTCCCGGAACCTGACCCGCCGCGAGCACATCTGCGTATCGGTCCACCCGCACAACGACCGCGGCACGGCCGTGGCGGCGGCCGAGCTGGCGATCATGGCCGGCGCCGACCGCATCGAGGGCTGCCTGTTCGGGCAGGGCGAGCGCACCGGCAACGTCGACCTGGTCACCCTGGGCATGAACCTGTTCAGCCAGGGCGTCGACCCGCAGATCGACTTCTCGCAGATCGACGAGATCCGCCGCACCTCCGAGTACTGCAACCAGATGGAGGTCCACCCGCGCCACCCCTACGCGGGCGACCTGGTCTACACCGCCTTCTCCGGCTCCCACCAGGACGCCATCAAGAAGGGCTTCGACGCCATGGAGGCCGACGCGGCCGCCCAGGGCAAGACCGTCGATGACATCGAGTGGGCGGTGCCGTACCTGCCGATCGACCCGAAGGACGTCGGCCGTTCCTACGAGGCCGTCATCCGGGTCAACTCGCAGTCCGGCAAGGGCGGCATCGCGTACGTCCTGAAGAACGACCACAAGCTGGACCTGCCCCGCCGGATGCAGATCGAGTTCTCGAAGATCATCCAGCAGAAGACGGACACCGAGGGCGGCGAGGTCACCCCGGCCGCGATCTGGGCCGTCTTCCAGGACGAGTACCTGCCCAACCCGGACAATGCCTGGGGACGCATCCAGCTGCGCTCCGGCCAGACCACCTCCGACACGGACGGCACGGACACGCTGACCGTCGAGGCGGTCGTGGACGGCGCCGAGACCGTGCTGTCCGGCTCCGGCAACGGCCCGATCTCCGCCTTCTTCGCCGCGCTGCAGGGCGTCGGTGTGGACGCCCGCCTGCTGGACTACCAGGAGCACACGATGAGCGAGGGCGCCTCCGCGCAGGCCGCCTCGTACATCGAGTGCGCCATCGACGGCCAGGTCCTGTGGGGCATCGGCATCGACGCCAACACGACCCGCGCCTCCCTGAAGGCGGTCATCTCGGCGGTCAACCGCTCCGCCCGCTGACCCGCTCCGCACCGGACCGCCCCGCCCCCTTCCGAGGGGGCGGGGCGGTCTCGCGTGTGAGCTGCGTCACGGCTCAGGATGGCTTCAGGTTCGCTTAAGGAAGATCATCCCGCAATGTCGGAATGAGTGTCATATCAGGTGAGTTGACGGCACATCGGGGAATGGCGGATGGTCCACTCGTCCCCTCGGACACCCCCCACGCGCCCCCTTCGTCACCTCCCTGACCTGGAGTTTCGCATGCGCACGACCGCTGCCGTGGCCGCCGTTCTCGCGGTGACCGGTGCCGCCATCGGCTGGGCCCCCGTCGCCTCCGCCGCCGAGTCCGCCACCACCACCGAGTGCGTGACGCAGCCGCTCGGCACGGCCGGTCTCTACGCCGAGTTCGTCGAGAAGAACTCCACCCGCCACTCGGACTCCGAGGGCGCGGTCGCGGTCGGCGGTGACGCCACCTTCGGCGACCCGAAGCAGCCCTCCGGCTTCTCCATCGGTCACAAGCTCACCGGCGCCGACCTCGCCAAGCTTCCCGGCGGCCACAGCCTCGTCGTCGGCGGCACGCTCTACGCGAACCAGGTCGTCCTCGACAACGGCACGGGCATCGCGGGCAAGGTCGTCGACCGCTCCACCCCGGGCGCGGGCTTCGGCGTCGACGGCGACAAGGTCGCGACGGGCGCCTCCCCGGTCGACTTCGGCAAGGAGTTCGCCGAGCTGCGCGCGCTGTCCACCGGCTGGGCGGGCGTCAAGCCCAACGGCACGGTCTCCGCGGACCCGAGCGGGCAGGGCGTCTTCCTCACCGGCACCGACGCGAAGCTGAACGTCTTCGCCGTGAACGCCTCCGACCTGGAGAAGGCCGGCGCGATATCGCTCAAGGTCCCGGCCGGCTCCTCCACCCTCGTGAACGTCCTCGGCGGCTCGTACGACATGCACGCGAAGCCGACCTACGGCGTGTGGATCTGGGACGAGCGGACCAACGGCTTCGTCCAGGACGACTACGCCTCCGGCAGCGACGCCTTCAAGCAGGTCCGCTCCCGGCTGCTGTGGAACTTCCCGCAGGCCGAGACGGTCAAGAAGAACTACTCCTCCTGGCCGGGCACCATCCTGGCCCCCAACGCCGCCGTCTCCATGGGCAGCGCGACCTACGGCCCCGGCCACGTCAACGGCTCCGTCATCGCCGAGTCGCTCGACACCGTCCCCGGCGCCGAGACCCACCAGATGAACTTCACCGGCTGCCTCCCGAAGCAGACCACGCCGGGCCCGGTCGTCACCCCGGAGCCCCCGACGCCGACCGAGACCACCGTCCCCACCCCGTCGGCCACCCCCGACACCCCCGGCACCCCCGAGGCCACCCCCAGCGAGGGCGGCTCGACGCCCACGGCGACGGCGACGCCCCCCGGCGGGTCGGCCTCCCCGTCCTCCCCCGCCACCCCGGGGGAGGCCACCACCGCCCCTGGGGGCACGCCGACCCCGGCGCCGTCCGCCACCCCGGAGGGTGATCTCGCGACGACCGGTTCGGCCATCGGACCCGGTGCGATCGGCGCCGCCGTGGCCGCCGTCCTCGTCGGCGGAGGCTTCCTGGCCTTCGCAAAGCGCCGTCGCCGCGCCTCCTGAACGGTGACGTGTCTCGGCCATCTCCACGGTGAAGTCCTGACGGGGTGCTGACGCCACATCAAGGATGTGGCTAACATCACGCCAACGCCGGCAGTGCAGCCGGGCCGTTGAGGAGGTGCGTGTGCGGTCTGCCCGGAATTCACGTGGTGGGAAAGTGGGCGTCTGCGGAATCCGCACCTCCTGGAACACGGTCGGAGACGGCGAGTTCTTCTGCGAGGAGTGCGGCGGCGACCGCAACTACCGGCGCCGCACCGGCCGCCGCAGATTCGCCGTCCTGGGCGTCCCGGTCCTGCCCCGGGGCTGTACGGGCCCCGTCGTCGAGTGCGCGGCCTGTCACACGCACTTCGGCACGGAGGTGCTCGACCACCCGACGACCGGCCGTTTCTCGGCGATGCTGCGGGACGCCGTGCACACCGTCGCGCTTGCCGTGCTCGCGGCCGGCGGCACCGACTCGCGCGCGGTCCTCGACCGGGCCGTGAGCGCGGTGCGGTCCGCCGGCTTCGCCGAGTGCACGGCCGTCCAGCTCGTCGACCTCGTCGAGGCCCTGGAGGCCGACACCGGGCGCTTCATGCCCGAGGTGAACCCCGAGGGGGCGCTCCTCGCGATCGAGCTGCACGAGGCCCTGGAGCCGCTGACCCCGCACCTGGCACCCTCCGGGCGGGAGTCGATCCTGCTCCAGGCCGCCCGGATCGCCCTCGCCGACGGGGTCTACAGCCCGGCCGAGCGGGAGGTCCTGGGGACGGTCGGGAACGCGCTCGCGCTCGCTCCGGACGATGTCGTCCGGCTGCTCGCCTCGGCCAGGACCGTGGCGTAGGACGATCCGCTACGGCTCGATGTTCTGGTTCAGCCGGAACACGTTGTCGGGGTCGTACGCGCGCTTCACCGTCCGCAGCCGGTCGTAGTTCTGGCGGTAGTTGACCCGCACCCGGTCCTGGTCGTCGGTGTCCATGAAGTTGACGTACCCACCCTCCTGGGTGTGCGGGCGCAGCGCCGTGTCGTAGGCGCGGGTCCAGGCGATGTTGTCGTCCGAGTCCGCCGGGTCGGTCCAGGTGCCGCCGAAGGAGTGGGAGAAGTCGGCGTCGCGGTAGGCGAACGCGGTGTCCTCCGGGCCCATGCGATGGCAGGCGCCGTCGATCGGGAAGATCGCCGTGTCCGATTCGAGGGACGGCATCGTGGCGCCGTACTCCGTGTGGGCCGCGATGGCGCCGTCGGAGAGTCCGCGGCTGAAGTTGCCCTTCCAGTAGTGGTAGAGCCCCGGCGGCAGCTGCTCGTCGAAGAGGGTGTTGATCACCGGGTACGGCATCCGCTGCATGAACCGGCCGATGACCGGACCCAGCCCGTCCAGGCGGGCGAGGACCTTCTCGTCCTCCGCCTCCGGGCCGCTGAAGCAGGTGAACGCGGCGCAGAGCGGGCGGCCGTGCCAGCGTTCGGGAAGGAACGGTTCCTCCGGGCCGAGCGCGAGGACGAGGATCGAGTTCAGCTCCCAGGGCGCCACCGTGATCATCTCCTGCCAGGCCCGGGCCACGCCCCCGTCGAGCGGGTAGCAGCTCAGACCGCCGAAGACGTCCGTCACCGGGTGCAGCCGGTAGGCGAGGGAGACGGCGACCCCGAAGTTCCCGCCGCCGCCGCGCAGCGCCCAGAACAGGTCCGGGTTCCGCTCGGTGTCACAGGAGACCAGCGCGCCCTCGGCGGTCACCACGTCCGCCGCGATCAGGTTGTCGCAGCTCAGTCCGTAGCGGCGGGCCAGGTGGCCCATGCCGCCGCCGAGCGTGAGGCCGCCGATTCCGGTCGTGGAGACCACCCCGCCGGTGGTGGCGAGCCCGAAGGCGTGGGTGGCGTGGTTGAAGTCGCCCCAGGTGGCGCCGCCCTCGGCCCGTGCCGTGCGGGCCGCCGGGTCGACCCTGACCCCCCGCATCCGGGACAGGTCGACGACGAGGCCGTCGTCCACGGTGCCGAATCCGGCGACCGAGTGGGAGCCGCCGCGCACCGCCAGCGGGAGCTCGTGCTCCCGGGCGTACCGCACCGCAGCCATCACGTCGCCGGCGTCCACGGCGTGGACGACGACGGCGGGGCGGCGGTCGTGCAGGGCGTTGTAGACCCGGCGGGACTCGTCGTACGACGGGTCGCCGCGGGTCACGACGGTGCCGCGCACGGCACCGCGGAGCGTGTCCAGGGGGTTGGTCGTGGTGGTCATGTCTCCGGTCTAGCCCGGTGGCCGCCCGGGGCGCATCGCCGGAACCACCCATGTCCCGGCGGTGGGTCCCCATGGGCCGTTCGGACCATGCCGCGTCACAGGAGGGAGTGCGCGTACGCGTACGCCGTGGCCGAGGCGCGGGAGCCGACGCCCAGCTTGGCGAAGATGTTGTTCAGGTGCCGGGCGACCGTGTGCTCGCTGATCACCAGCTCACGGGCGATGTCCTTGTTCGTCCCGCCCGAGGCGACGAGACGCAGCACCTGCGCCTCCCGCGCGGTGAGCCCGCCCGGCAGCCGCCGTCGTGACCCGCCGCTGACCAGCGCCGCCGCGCGCCGGGCGTCCGGTACGGCCCCGAGCCGTTCGAAGACGGCCCGCGCGGTGCCCAGCTCCAGGCGGGCCGCCTCCTCGTCGCCGGCGGCCCGGTCGGCCGCCGCGAGCAGCATCCGCACTTGTGCGGCCTCGTACGGCACGCGCAGTTCCAGCCACCCGGCGAGCGCCCGGCGCAGCGGGAGCAGGGCGTCGGGTCCCTTCTCGGCGAGGGCCACCGAGCCGAGGGCCGTGTCGGCCAGGGCACGCAGCAGCGGTACGTCTCCGTCTCCGTCCCCGGCGAGTGCGTCCAGCTCCGCGGCGGCGCGCGCCGCCCCGGCCACGTCACGGACGGCGAGGGCCACCTCCGTACGGGCGGCGAGCAGCCGGGCCCGGCCCAGGACGTCGTGGTCGGGATCGTTCCGGCAGGCCAGGGCGAGGTCGACGCCCGCCACGGCCGCCTCGGCCCGGCCCTGCGCGAGGCGGAGGAGGGCGAGGCCCGGCTGCGGGATCCGGCCCAGTTCGTGGGCGTGCCCGTACGAGACGGCGGCCGCTTCCAGGCGGCCCTGGCGCCGCTGGACGTCCCCGGCGGCGTAGTACGCGGCGGCGGCCGACTCCAGACAGTCCACCGGCACCTCGCGGCAGGCCTGCCGGGCCTCCGCCTCGGCGAGTGCCCAGGCCCCGAGGAGGTCGAGGACCTCGACGCGGTGGGCCCGGCAGACGCCCCGGAAGGGGTTCTCGCCGGAGGGGACGGTCATGGGGAGCGGGCCGGGGGTACGGGCGGGGGCCGCCGTGTCGTCGGCCGGCGGGTGCCCCGACCAGGGCGGGGCGCACCACTCCATCGCCGCGTTCGTCCACTCCACGGCCCGGGAGAGGTCGGCGGCCTCCATGCACTGGGTCAGGGCCAGGCAGTACAGCCAGCCGGTGACCATGCCGCTCAGTTCGCCCGCGACCACCGCGCACATGGCGTCGTCGAGGAGGGCGAGGCCCTCGGTCCTGCGGCCGGCCGCGAGGAGCACATGGGACTCGGCCTGGCGGCTGAGGGCGAGGAGGTCGGGGCTGCCGGAGGCGAGGGCGAGGGCGGTCATGCGGCGGGTCGCGGCGAGGGCGGCCTCGTGGTCGCCGTGCGCCTCGGCCTCCTCGGACGTCGTCCAGGCCAGGAAGCACTGCTCCGGGCAGTCCGGGAAGTCCTCCAGGTGGTGCCGGGCGCGGTGGAGCCAGCCGGCCGCCGCCGCGGGCCGCCCGAGGCTCGCGTACTCGTAGTGCAGCCACCAGGAGGTGAGTCCGGCGCCCCGGTGGTCGTCGGCCGCGAGATAGGCGGCGTGCGCGCGGAGCCGGGCGGTGACGGACTCGTCGACGTGCCCGGACCACCAGGCGGAGTCGGCGAGGACGGTGAGGTCGTCGGCGGTCAGGCCGCGCGAGGGGTGCCGGTCGTGGTCGTGCAGCAGCTCGTACGCCTCTGCCCAGGACTCGCGGGCGGCGGCGTCCCTGGCGCGTTCGACCGCGTCGGTCGTGGTGGGTGCGGACATGGCTCTCGCCCCTTCCCGGTCCTTTCAGGGTAGGACCGGGAAGGGGCGAGGGCTCGCGAAGGCGAAGGGCTTACTCGATGGCGCCGCTCGCGCGCAGCATGTCCTCGCGCTCGACGATCTTCACGCGCTCGCGGCCCTGCGGCTCGCCGAGCGCCTTCTCGGCGGCGTCCAGCGCGTACCAGCCCTCCCACGTGGTGTACGTGAGGCCCTTGCCCTCCAGGAAGGACACGACCGCGTCCGTCTCCGGGGTGTCGGGGGTGAGCAGGCGCCCGTTGGCGAAGTCGTCCAGGAGGTTCGCCACGGTCTCGTTGGCGTCGCCCTTGGTGTGGCCGATGAGGCCGACGGGGCCGCGGCGGATCCAGCCGGTGCAGTACGTGGAGGCCATGTGCTCGCCGGTCTCCTCGACGACCCGGCCGCCCTCGTCCGGGACGGTGCCGCTGACGGCGTCCCAGGGCAGCTTGGGCAGCTCGTCGGAGAGGTAGCCGACGGCGCGGTAGACGGCCTGGACGTCCCAGTCGGTGGTCTGGCCGGTGCCCTTGACGTTGCCCGTGCCGTCCAGCTCGGTGCGCTCGGTGCGCAGGCCGACGACCTGGCCGTCCTCGCCGAGGATCTCGACGGGCGACTCGAAGAAGTGCAGGAAGAGCTTGTGCGGGCGGTCGCCGACGTCGCGGATCGCCCAGTTCTCCAGGGTCTTGGCGACCATGTCGGTCTGCTTGTTCTTGCGCCGCTCGGCGATCGAGCCGTCGTCGTAGTCGATGTCCTCGGGGTTGACGATGACCTCGATGGTGGGCGAGTGGTCCAGCTCGCGCAGCTCCATGGGGCTGAACTTGGCCTGGGCCGGGCCGCGGCGTCCGAAGACGTGGATCTCGACGGCCTTGTTGGCCTTGAGGCCGTCGTGGACGTTCGCCGGGATCTCGGTCGGCAGCAGCTCGTCGCCGGTCTTGGCGAGGATGCGGGCGATGTCGAGGGCCACGTTGCCGACGCCGAGGACGGCGACCTTCTCCGCTTCGAGCGGCCAGGTGCGCGGGACGTCCGGGTGGCCGTCGTACCAGGAGGCGAAGTCGGCGGCGCCGTACGAGCCGTCCAGCTCGACGCCGGGGATGCTCAGCGGGCGGTCGGCCATGGCGCCGGTCGAGAAGATCACGGCGTCGTAGAAGGCGCGCAGGTCGTCGAGGTGGATGTCGGTGCCGTAGTCGATGTTGCCGAAGAGGCGGACCTGCGGCTTGTCGAGGACCTGGTGGAGGGCGTTGACGATGCCCTTGATGCGCGGGTGGTCGGGGGCGACGCCGTAACGGATGAGGCCGAAGGGGGCGGGCATCCGCTCGAAGAGGTCGATGGACACACCCGGCTCGGCGGCGGCCTCGGACTTCAGCAGCGCATCGGCGGCGTAGATTCCGGCGGGGCCGGCGCCGACGATCGCGACCCGGAGGGGGCGGGGCATGACTGGGTTCCCTTCGCAAGCGACGTGGCGGCGAAGCCGCCGACACTTAGGTCACCCTAAATAATCCCGGGAGCGGAGCGGTACCCGCCCCCGGTCTATGGGCTCATAAGATGGACTTATGACTTCCATAAGTGGTGCTACGTGGTGCCGGAGATCGACCCGGGGTCCACGAACGCCATGACGGTCAGTGCGATCATGCCGACGAACGCGGCGAGCCCGAAGAGGGTGAAGAACAGTCCGAGGCAGAGCTCCCCGCGGCGGAACAGGGCGGCCCTCGGGAGGGCGACGTTTCCCGGGTCGGCGGGGTCGTAGCTGACCTTGACGGCCATGCCGCCCGCCCAGGTGGACACGTGGCGGATCAGCCCGGCCGGGTCCGTGTAGAGGTACATCCCCGGCCTCTCCGGGACCTCGGCCGCGAAGGTCGTGATGCCGTGCCGGGTCAGACGCCACTCGCGGTACCAGTTGGCCAGCGCGTTCGCGCCGATGGCGAGGATCGCCGTCGAGACGAGGCCTCCGGGTATGAGGCTGAGCAGGAGGATCGGCTGCCCGGCGACGGCGACGAGTACGCACAGGGCGGCGAGCAGTCCGAGGGCGCCGGCCGACCCCCACATGATGCGGCGCAGCTTCCTCGCCCGCCGGGTCAGGCGGAGGGGGTGCGTCTCGACGAGGGCGGTCCCGTCGGCCGTCGTGTCCCGACCGGCCGTCCCGGGCAGCGCGGCGTTCACGGTCGCGGCGAACATGGTGGCCGCCGCCTCGCTCACCCCGTCGATCCGGTGCACGTACCGCGTGGCTCCCGCCGGAGCCGTCAGCTCGACGGTGACCGTCCGCCCTGCGGCCGTGATCTGCTCGATCGCCGCCAGCGGGATGAGCGCCTCCTCGTGCGGTCGGCTCAGGAGCAGTGCGTCGCCGTCGAGTTGGAGGCAGGTCTTCCTGCTCCCCTGGATGACGGGGGTGGACGGGGTGATGGGCATGACGGAGAGCGTAGGGCGTGATCACGCACGGCTGAACCCCTCCGGTCCCCAGGATTCACCGCATTCGCTTGACGTCATGTCACTGAAAGACATGCTGTCCGGCGAAATGGTGCAGGCGAGGGGACGGGGATGTCGTGCGCGTGATGATCCGTACTCGGTCAGGCCTGAACGCGTCGGCGAGAGCGTGGAACTGCTCGACGCGGTCCACCGGGATGCTCAGTCGCCGAGCGACAGCACGACACCGAAGATCCCGCCCACGCAGACGGCCGCTCCGACCAGGAGCAGTGCCACCAGGCCGACCAGTCGCCCGGGCGTCGCGGCGGTGACGGCACGGTGCGGGGCGTGCGGCAGGTAACTCACCCGGACCTCGCCGCCGCCGCTCTTCGAGGTGTACGTGTGGCTCCGCCCGGTCGTGTCCGTGTACCGGTACACCCGACGGGCCTTCCTGTCGTCCGCGTGGTGGGAGAACTCCGCCGTCGCCGTGATGCCGTCCCGCCGGTAGGACCACCGCCGGTGGAGCGCATGGCCGGCGTTCAAGGCGAGGGCGGCTCCCACGAAGGCGACCGGACCGGCGAAAACGAGGGCCCAGCCGTACTCGCCACGGTCGGCCGACCGCCGCACGTCGCGGTAGAGCAGGCCCAGCATCACGAGTGCGCATAGCGCGGCCCCGCCCCACTCCGCGATCCGCCGCGGGAGCGGGACGGGCGTGAGCCGGCTGACGACGTTCTCGGAGCCGTCGCTCACCGTTTCGTGCTCGGGGAGGGCGGCGGTGACGGCCTCGGCGAAGGCGGTGGCGTCCGCCGCGCTCGCGGTCTCGACGCGGTACGTGACCGCCTCGTCCTCGTCGAGCGCGGTCAGCTCGATCTCGACGACCCCGTCTCCGGCGCGGACGCGCGCGACGGCTGCCAGGGGTATGTGGTGCTCCCCGTCCGCCTGGCGGAGGTTCACGGCCCCGCCCTCGAACCGGAGGGTGGCGTCGCTGCCGCCGCGCAGCACGAGCGGCGTCGTCATCTCTTGATGCCGTCGACGAACGCGGTCCATGCGGCGGCGGGGGCGCGGAGGGCGGGGCTCCTGCGCCAAGAGGTACTGCTCGGTTCGTACTCGCGCATCGTCCCCAGTCCTTCACGGCCGACTCGATCATCGTCAGGGACTCCACCGGCGGCAGGGCGGCGACCCGGAGGAGATCGTAGGCACGCCGGGCATCGCACACCACGGGCGGATCGTCGATGAGAGTCCCTGAAAAGCCCGTCTCCGTATAGGCGGCTGGTGGCTGGGTGCGTGAACTCCATGAGCTTGAGCATGCCGGTCATGAACGCGTGTGCTCCGGTTCGGCGGGAGGGCGAACGACGACTTCTCAATGAGTTCGCGACACGTTCGTTCGAAATACCGCCGGTTTGTAGGACCCGGTCGATTCTCGTCGCCGCATCCCGCTGCGGCTTTCGAATTCCCTGCTCGAACAAACAGATGCATGCCGCCGAGACGAACACCCGTGCGCCCGGTTCCGCATGGGCGAGCTCCTGCTGCGCGCCTTTGGCCATGGACTAACTCCCCAGGCCTACGCCGTAGTTGTACGACCTGCGCATCTGCCGATTCTACGGATCCGGCCCCACCCTGGTGAGGCGAAGCAGGAAATGGATTCAGAAAGGCATACGTTGGTGAAGGAAGACATCATGAAGACGACCACGGGGGCCATCGAAGCCGCACAAGAGGCAGTGACGGAATTGCGTGAGGCGCTCGCGAGGACCGGAATCCGGCTTCCCTCGCTCGGGCTCGACGTCGTCACCCTCGCCGCCGATCCTCCGAGGCCGCTCGTCGAATTGGGATGCTGCACGGTGGAAACGGCCCGGCTCCTCGCCGCCGCCGTCCTGCCGGGGGAGGAGGACCGGTCATGACACTGCCCATCGGGTCGTACGTCGTCGAGATCCGCACCGGGCGGGTCGGGAGGGTCATGGGGCACGAGGGGCCCTACGTCCAGGTCCGGCCGCTGGGTGGCGGACGGGAATGGGACGTGGAGCCCGACGGGGTACGAGAGGCCACCTCGGCCGAGCGGCTGAGCGCGGCCACGGCGCACGTGAACGCGCGGAGCCGCGGCGAGGTGCCCTGACTCCGCATCGTGCGGAACGAGGGACGCCCGGCCGGGAGGGAACTCCGGCCGGGCGTTCGTCGTACGGGGGGTGCCCGGGCCAGCGCGGCGGGAGGTCGCGTACGAACACGGGCTTGAGGTGCTTCTCCGGCAGCTGTTCCCCGTCGAGGACGTGGGAGACGACCTGCAGGCGTACAGGCCGATGCAGCCACGGGCGACGGCCGGGACGCGGGCCCCGGGCCGGCGCCGTCTCCATCGAGGAACCCCCGGCCGACGAGACCCCCGACACCCTGTGCCGCGCCAAGCGCTCGACCCGGCCCCTCGACCGCACGGCCGAACAGCTCCAGACGCTGATCGCCGCCGCCGTCGAGGGCTGATCCCCGGGCGCCGAGCCGCCGTCTTCCCGTACCGGTCCGGAGGCTGCCTCCCGTACGCGAGAATGGGCGCATGAGTCTGTTCCGCGACGACGGCATCGTGCTGCGCACCCAGAAGCTGGGTGAAGCGGACCGCATCATCACACTCCTCACGCGCGGTCACGGGCGCGTACGCGCCGTCGCGCGCGGGGTCCGGCGGACCAAGTCGAAGTTCGGCGCGCGACTCGAACCGTTCTCGCACGTGGACGTGCAGTTCTTCGCCCGGGGGAGTGAGCTGATCGGGCGCGGCCTGCCGCTCTGCACTCAGAGCGAGACCATCGCCGCCTACGGCAGCGGCATCGTCACCGACTACGCCCGCTACACCGCCGGCACCGCCATGCTGGAAACGGCGGAACGGTTCACCGACCACGAGGGCGAGCCCGCCGTGCAGCAGTACCTGCTGCTCGTGGGCGGCCTGCGGACCCTCGCCCGGGGCGAGCACGCACCCCACCTCATCCTGGACGCCTTCCTCCTCCGCTCGCTCGCCGTGAACGGCTACGCGCCCAGCTTCGACGACTGCGCCAAATGCGGCCTTCACGGCCCCAACCGGTTCTTTTCGGTCGCGGCGGGCGGTGTCATATGCGGCGACTGCCGGCCGGCCGGAAGCGTCGTACCCTCTGCGGAGGCCATCGGCCTGCTCAGCGCGCTGCTCACCGGCGACTGGGCGACGGCGGACGCGTGCGAGCCGCGTCACGTCAGGGAGGGCAGCGGACTCGTGTCCGCCTATCTGCACTGGCACCTGGAGCGCGGCCTGCGCTCGCTGCGGTACGTAGAGAAAAGCTAGGTAGGAGAGACCACGTCATGGCCATCGCACGACTGCTCGGTCGCCAGCGCCGGGAGTACAGCCCCCCCGAGCCGCACCCCTCCGGAGCCCGCCCGCCGAAGCTCCAGTCCGAGCTGGTCCCCGAGCACGTCGCGATCGTCATGGACGGCAACGGCCGCTGGGCCAAGGAGCGCGGCCTGCCCCGCACCGAGGGCCACAAGGTCGGCGCCGAGCAGGTGCTCGACGTGCTCCAGGGCGCGATCGAGATGGGCGTGGGGTCGATCTCGCTGTACGCCTTCTCCACCGAGAACTGGAAGCGCTCGCCCGAGGAGGTGCGCTTCCTGATGAACTTCAACCGCGACTTCATCCGCAAGTCCCGCGACCAGCTCGACTCGCTCGGTGTGCGGGTGCGCTGGGTCGGCCGGATGCCCAAGCTGTGGAAGTCGGTGGCCAAGGAGCTCCAGGTCGCGCAGGAGCAGACCAAGGACAACACCAAGCTCACGCTGTACTTCTGCATGAACTACGGCGGCCGCGCGGAGCTCACGGACGCGGCGCAGGCGATGGGCGAGGACGTGAAGGCGGGCCGCCTCGACCCGGCGAAGATCACCGAGAAGACCATCCAGAAGTACCTCTACTACCCGGACATGCCGGACGTGGACCTGTTCCTGCGACCCAGCGGCGAGCAGCGCACCTCCAACTACCTGATCTGGCAGAGCGCGTACGCCGAGATGGTCTTCCAGGACGTGCTGTGGCCCGACTTCGACCGCCGCGACCTCTGGCGGGCCTGTGTCGAGTACGCCCAGCGCGACCGGCGCTTCGGCGGCGTCGACCCGGCCGACATGGCCGTCCTCGAAAAGGGCTGAGCCGGACGAAACCGGAACGGGGCCCGGTTGCCCGTACGGCTACGATCACCGCCGTGAACGAAGCGATGGAGAACGGCACCCGGGACGGGCTCGAACTCGTCTACCCCCCGGTTTTCACGGACGTGAGCGAGGCGGTACGGGTCCGGCTGCGGGCCACCCGATGGTGGCGGGTCCTGCGGTGGACGGCCCGTGGCGGCTGTCTGCTCGCCCTCGCCGTCGCGGCCCTGGAGCTGCTGGTCGTGCGCGACCCGGATCCGGGGGCGGCGGTGGTGATGATCCTGCTCGGCCTCGTGGCCGTGTCCGCCGCGGAGGTGCTGCCCTGGGCGACCGCCCGCAGCCTCTTCCTGATGATCCGGTCGCAGGGCGAGGCGAGGGCCCTCGTGGACGAGGACGGCGGGCGGTGGATCACCCGGGACACCGACGTCGTGATCCGCTGGGCCATGCTGCCCCAGTACGTCGAGACACCCCGGCTCTTCGTCCTGCTCACCGCCCGGCGGACCGGCACCGGCTTCGCGTACCTGCCCAAGAGCGGGTTCGCCGACCCGGCCGACGCCGACCGGCTGCGGGCGGTCCTCGACCGGAACATCACCAGGAAATGACCGAACGAAGCGGCCCGTACCGGATCTCCGGTACGGGCCGCTTCGCCGTCGCCTGTCAGGTCACTTCCCGGCGCAGTCCGCGCACGTGCCGAAGATCTCCACCGTGTGCGCCACGTTCACGAAGCCGTGCTCCGAGGCGATCGTCTCGGCCCACTGCTCCACCATCGGGCCCTCCACCTCCACGGCCTTGCCGCAGAGACGGCACACCAGGTGGTGGTGGTGGTCGCCGGTCGAGCAGCGGCGGTACACCGTCTCGCCCTCGCTCGTGCGCAGCGCGTCCACCTCGCCCGCGTCCGCGAGGGACTGCAGCGTGCGGTAGACGGTGGTGAGGCCGACCGAGTCGCCGCGGTGCTTGAGCATGTCGTGCAGCTCCTGGGCGCTGCGGAACTCGTCCACCTCGTTCAGCGCCGCGGAGACGGCGGCACGCTGCTTGGTCGAGCGGCCTCGTACGGGGGGTCCTGCCGTCACCACGGGGGCCTCCTTGAATGCTTGTCTGCCCCCGCCATTCTGCCAGCCCCCCACGCACCTGAGTCCGGGCCGGATCAGACCTTCACGTCGTCCGAGGGCCGCCGGGTGGCCGGAACCGGTGCGTCACAGCTCTCCGCACCCACCTCGGCCGCCCGCGCCCGCCGTTTCGCGAGCGGTGTGGCGAGCAGGGTGAGCAGGACGAACACCCCGATCGCGTACAGGACGATCGTCGCGCCGGGCGGCACGTCCTGGTAGTACGAGGTGACCGTGCCCGCCAGGGTGACGGTGATGCCCGTCACCACCGCGAGGACGAAGGTCGCACGGAAGGACTTCGACAGCTGCTGGGCCGCCGCGACCGGCACCACCATGAGCGCGCTGACCAGGAGCAGGCCGACGACCCGCATGGCGACCGTGACGGTCACCGCGGCCGTCACCGCGATCAGCAGGTTCAGGGCCCGCACCGGGAGGCCGGTGACGCGGGCGAACTCCTCGTCCTGGCTGACCGCGAAGAGCTGCCGGCGCAGACCGACCGTGACCAGGACCACGAAGGCGGCCAGGATCGCGATGGCGGTGATGTCCTCGGTGGAGACCGTGGAGAGCGAGCCGAAGAGGTACGAGCTGAGGTTGGCGTTGGAACCGGTCGGCGAGAGGTTGATCAGCAGGACGCCGCCGGCCATGCCGCCGTAGAAGAGCAGCGCGAGCGCGAGGTCGCCGCGGGTCTTCCCGTACGCCCGGATCAGCTCCATGGCGACCGAGCCGACGACGGCGACCGCGGTCGCCATCCAGACCGGGCTGGAGTTCAGGAGGAAGCCGAGGCCGACACCGGTCATGGCGACATGGCCGATGCCGTCGCCCATCAGCGCCTGACGGCGCTGGACCAGGTAGATGCCCACGGCGGGCGCGGTGATGCCGACGAGCACGGCCGCGAGGAGCGCGCGCTGCATGAAGGCGAGCTGGAGGATTTCCATGATCAGGTCAGCTTCCTCAGGTCAGCAGACCCGTACGGAGCGGCTCCCCGGCCGCGTGCGGATGGACGTGGTCGTGGCCCGGCAGCGCGTGCTGGCCGAGCGCCTCGGGCGGCGGGCCGTCGTGGACGACACAGCCGTCGCGGAGCACGACCGCGCGGTCGATCAGGGGCTCCAGGGGGCCCAGCTCGTGCAGGACGAGGAGGACGGAGGTGCCGCCGGCGACCTGCTCGCGCAGGGTCGAGGCGAGGATCTCCTGGCTGGCCAGGTCGACCCCGGCCATCGGCTCGTCCATGATCAGGAGCTCGGGCTCGGAGGCGAGTGCGCGGGCGATCAGGACCCGCTGGTGCTGGCCGCCGGAGAGGGCGGAGACGGAGTCCTTGGCACGGTCGGCGAGACCGACGAGGCCGATGGCCCGCTCGACGGCGGCCTTGTCGTCCTTGGTCAGCCAGCCGAACCTGCGGCGGGAGAGCCGGCCGGAGGCGACGACCTCGCGGATGGTGGCGGGGACGCCGCTCGCCGCGGTGGTGCGCTGGGGCACGTAGCCGACCCGGGCCCAGTCGCGGAACCGCTTCCGCTCCGTGCCGAAAAGCTCGATCGTGCCGCCGGTCAGCGGCACCTGGCCGATGACGGAGCGGACCGCGGTGGACTTGCCGGAGCCGTTGGCGCCGAGCAGCGCGACGACCTCACCGCGACGGACGGTGAGGTCGACGCCCCGGAGGACGGGCCGGGCGCCGAGGGCCGCCGTGGCTCCGCGGACGGAGATGACGGGTTCCGCTTCGGGGGCTGCCATGGCTCGTACCTCCTGCTGTGCTGTGATCACTTGGCGCCGAGAGCCTTCTGCAGCGCGGCGAGGTTGGACCGCATGACCTCGATGTAGTCATCGCCCTTGGAGGTCTCCGTGATTCCCTCCAGCGGGTCGAGCACGTCGGTCTTGAGGCCGGCGTCGCCCGCGAGGGTCTTGGCGGTCTTGTCGCTCGCGAGGGTCTCGAAGAAGACGGTGGTGACCTTGTCCTTCTTCGCGACGTCCTGGAGTTCCTTGATCCGGGCGGGGCTCGGCTCGGACTCGGGGTCGATGCCGGAGATGCCCTCCTGGTCCAGGCCGTACCGCTCGGCGAGGTAGCCGAAGGCGGAGTGGGTGGTGATGAAGGTCTTCGTCGTGGTGTTCTTCAGACCGGTCGCGAAGTCGGTGTTCAGGTCGCCGAGCTTCTTGACCAGCGCTTCGGTGTTCTTCTTGTAGTCGGCGGCGTTCGCCGGGTCGGCCTTCTCCAGGGCGGTGCCGACGCCCTTGGCGACCTCGGCGTACTTCACCGGGTCGAGCCAGATGTGCGGGTCGGCGCCGGCCTCGGAGCCGTGGTCGTGACCGGCTTCCTCTTCCGCGTGCTCCCCTTCGGCGTGGTCGTGGCCCGCGTGGCCGACCTCGGTGCCGTGGGCTTCGAGTTTGGTGAGGGTGGCGGCGTCGACGGTGTTCTCGACGCCGGCCTGGGCGATCGCGTCGTCGACGGCGGGCTGGATGCCCTTGAGGTAGAGGACGACGTCGGCCTCGCCGAGCTCGCCGATCTGCCTCGGCTTGAGCTCCAGGTCGTGGGGTTCGACGCCGGGCTTGGTGAGCGTCTCGACGGCGACGTGGCCGCCGCCTATCTGCTCGGCCAGGTACTGCATGGGGTAGAACGACGCCACCACGTCCAGCTTGCCGTCGTTGCCCTTGTCGGCCGCGTCGGAGCTGCCGCCGCAGGCGGAGAGGGTCACGAGCCCGAGCGCGACGGCTCCGGCGACGGCGGTGGTGGGTATCAGGCGGCGTACGTTCATGACACTCATTTTCAACAAAACTGGAAACGATTGTCAATTGTCGTACGTGTGGCCCCGCCCACGAGCCCCCTCGGAGGATCCGCGTACCGAACCGATTTGATACGGGGGGTGCGGGCGCCGGTAACCTGAGGCATTCGCACTTCGTCGTCGTAATGAAGAGAGCACCGTGGCCGCCGACAAGATCGACACCATCGTCAGCCTGAGCAAGCGCCGTGGCTTCGTCTACCCGTGCAGTGAGATCTACGGCGGCCAGAAGGCCGCCTGGGACTACGGACCGCTGGGTGTCGAACTCAAGGAGAACCTGAAGCGCCAGTGGTGGCGTTACATGGTCACCTCGCGCGAGGACGTCGTCGGCATCGACTCGTCGGTCATCCTGGCCACCGAGGTCTGGGAGGCCTCCGGCCACGTCGCCACCTTCACCGACCCGCTCACCGAGTGCACCTCCTGCCACAAGCGCTACCGCGCGGACCACCTGGAGGAGGCGTACGAGGAGAAGCACGGCCGTCTCCCCGAGAACGGCTTCGCCGACCTCAACTGCCCCAACTGCGGCAACAAGGGCACCTTCACCGAGCCCAAGCAGTTCTCCGGCCTCCTCTCCACCCACCTCGGCCCGACCCAGGACACCGGCTCCGTCGCGTACCTGCGTCCCGAGACCGCGCAGGGCATCTTCACCAACTTCGGTCAGGTGCAGCAGACCTCGCGCAAGAAGCCCCCGTTCGGCATCGGGCAGATGGGCAAGTCCTTCCGGAACGAGATCACTCCGGGCAACTTCATCTTCCGCACCCGCGAGTTCGAGCAGATGGAGATGGAGTTCTTCGTCAAGCCGGGCGAGGACGAGCAGTGGCAGGAGTACTGGATGGAGCAGCGCTGGAACTGGTACACGGGCCTGGGTCTCCGTGAGGAGAACATGCGCTGGTTCGAGCACCCGAAGGAGAAGCTCTCCCACTACTCGAAGCGCACCGCCGACATCGAGTACCGCTTCCAGTTCGGCGGCAGCGAGTGGGGCGAGCTGGAGGGCGTCGCCAACCGCACCGACTACGACCTGAACGCCCACTCCAAGGCCTCCGGCGCCAACCTGACCTACCTGGACCAGGAGAGCGGCGAGCGCTACACGCCGTACGTCATCGAGCCTGCCGCCGGTGTCGGCCGCGCGATGCTGGCCTTCCTCCTCGACGCGTACAACGAGGACGAGGCCCCCAACGCCAAGGGCGTCATGGAGAAGCGCGTCGTCCTGCGTCTGGACCCGCGCCTGGCGCCGGTCAAGGTCGCCGTCCTGCCGCTCTCCCGTAACCCGCAGCTCTCGCCGAAGGCCAAGGGCCTTGCGGCCGACCTGCGCCAGAACTGGAACATCGAGTTCGACGACGCCGGCGCCATCGGCCGCCGCTACCGTCGCCAGGACGAGATCGGCACCCCGTTCTGCGTGACCGTCGACTTCGACACCCTCGACGACAACGCGGTGACCGTGCGCGAGCGCGACACCATGAAGCAGGAGCGCGTCTCCCTCGACCAGATCCAGAGCTACCTGGGCAGCCGCCTGCTCGGCTGCTGAGTCTGTTCGTACGTACGGGAAAGCCCCCGGTTCCGACTCGGAACCGGGGGCTTTCCCTTGCCGTCAGGCGGCCGCCGCCGCGGCCGCCTGAGCCTCGGCCTGGCGCCGCGCGCCCTCGGCCGCGCGACGCTTGCCGAACCAGGCCGTCCACGCGCCCAGGACGCCGAGCACCCCGTAGATCATGACCGGGCTCAGCGTGACCATGGTCTTCGTCGGCAGCGCGTACGCGAGGGCGATGCGAACGGCCGCCTCGACCACGTAGACCACGCCCCACACCAGCGTCATCGTGCGCATGGTGGAGCGGAAGCCCTCGTACTGCCACATGCCGTTCCACCAGGCGGTGCTCGCCGGGGTGTCGTCGGTGGCGAACTTGCGGCCGAAGTAGAACATCAGCGGCCGCGGCGCGAACAGCGTGGCCAGGCAGAGCAGCCCGAACAGGCCCGTCACGCCCGAGTCCTTGATCAGCAACGCGCGGCCGGTGTGCGCGCCGAGCAGGGAGACGAGGGCCGTGATCACCAGGAACACCAGGGTCACGACGGCGACCTCGTCGATCTTGCGCCGCCAGGCAACCATGATCACGCTGTCCAGGACCGGCCAGGCGCTGCCGGCGAGCAGGGCGGCGAACTCGGACCAACCGTGGTCCTGAGTCAGGGTGTTGTACGTGAGGATCGGCGCGACGATATTGAGCCCGATGGTCAGGGCCCAGCCGATCGCCGAGGCGGCCCCGGATCGGGCCGGCGGCCCCGGTCGTTCCTCGGTAGCTGTGGCCGGTACGGCCGGTGGCCGCTCGTGCGCGGACATGGTTCCCCCTGGGAGCGTCTTCTGGTGCGGTCTGTAGGACGCTAGTCAGGATCCGGACAGGGAACGGAAAAGTCCGAGCCAAATGATCTTCAAAAAGGGTGCGGGTCAGGCTCGCAGCGCGCGCTGGGTCAGGGAGATGACCGCCGCGAACGCGTCCTCGATATCCGTGGTCGACCAGTCGGCGGCGTGCGCGGGGTCGTGGAAACGGTCGGTGGCGTCGAAGACCGCCCGCGCCGTCGTCGCGTAGTCCCGCTCCGGTGCGGCGAACACACCCTCGTGGTGGCCGTCCTCCACGATGCGGGCGATCTGCTCCACCAGGTGCTCCTCGTGCCGGTGGACCACCGCGCTGTTCTCGCCGATCAGCACCTGGAAGGTGGCCATCAGCTCCGGGTCGCCGCCCGCCTTGCGGCGCTTCAGGGTGAAGAGCTCGGTCAGCCAGCCGGTCAGCCGCTCGTCGGCTGACCCCGACGCCTCGGTGTACGGCCGGAGCGCGACGATCGTCCGCTCGAGCCACCGCTCGGTCACCGCCTCACGCAGCGCCGCCTTGGTGCGGAAGTGGCGGTAGACGCTGCCGTGGCTCACGCCGAGAACCCGGGCCACGTCCACGACGGTCGCCTTCGCCGGCCCGTAGCGCCGCAGCACCTCCTCGGTGGCTTCGAGGATGCGCTCTGCGGTCAGGGTCTCGGTGGCGGCCATGGAATGACACTACCTGTCAGTCGCTGCTGTCCCGGGGGGGGGTCGGTCAGTGCTCGCTGTCGAGGTGTGCCATCTGTGCCGCCGGGTACCGCTCGCCGACCGCCGCGCCCGCCGGCACGGCCTCCTCGATCGCGGCCAGATCGGCGGTGTCGAGCGTGATGTCCAGGGCGCCGAGGGCTTCCGCGAGCCGGTCCCGGCGGCGGGCGCCCACCAGCGGGACGATGTCCGCGCCCTGTCGCCCGGCCTGGGCGAGGACCCAGGCGATCGCGGTCTGCGCGACCGTCACGCCCTTGGCCTCGGCGAGCGCCCGCAGCCGGTCCACCAGGTCCAGGTTCCGCTGGAGGTTCTCGCCCTGGAAGCGCGGGCTCATGCCCCGGAAGTCGTTCGCCGCCAGCTCCCGGTCCCGGGTGAAGTGGCCGCTGATCAGTCCGCGCGACAGCACCCCGTACGCCGTGATGCCTATGCCGAGCTCACGCGCGGTCGGCAGGATCTTCTCCTCGATGGAGCGGGAGATCAGCGAGTACTCGATCTGGAGGTCCGCGATCGGGGCCACGGCCGCCGCCCGGCGCAGGGTGTCCGCGCCGACCTCGGAGAGCCCGATGTGCCGCACGTGCCCCGCCTCGACCAGCTCGGCGATGGCGCCGACGGTCTCCTCGATCGGCACGTCCGGGTCGACGCGGGCGATCCGGTAGATGTCGATGTGGTCGGTGCCGAGGCGCTGGAGCGAGTAGGCCGCGAAGTTCTTCACGGCGGCGGGCCGCCCGTCGTACCCGGTGAAGCCGCCTTCGACCGTGCGGAGCGCGCCGAACTTCACGCTGGTCAGTGCCTGCTCGCGGACGGCGGCGGGCGCGCTCCGCAGCGCCTCGGCGATCAGCAGTTCGTTGTGCCCCATCCCGTAGAAGTCGCCCGTGTCGAGCAGGGTCACCCCCGCGTCCAGGGCGGCGTGGATCGTCGCGATCGACTCGGCGCGGTCGCTCTCGCCGTACAGCGCGGACATGCCCATGCAGCCGAGGCCGAGAGCGGAGACCCGCGGACCGGTGGTGCCGAGCGGACGGGTGGGGACGGGGCGGCGCGTGGTGGTCATGGCTGTCTCCTCGGAAGTGGTGAGAGGGGTGGAACAGTGCGACAGAACAACCATGACATGACCGATGACAGATTTCAATATCTGTCATTCCTTCGAGTGGTGCGGGGAAAATCGAGTGCCCCCGCCCTGGGGCCCGGGTAGCGTCACCGGCATGTACTCGTTCTTCCAGATCTACGAGTGAGAGCCGTCGCCGGCAGATCCAGCTCGACCACAGCCCACCTCAGCGACGGGAGAACACCATGTCCAAGAGCCGCAACAACCTCCTCGGCGTAGGAGGACAGCGCAAGAAGCTGTCCCGCGCCGACCAGCACGGCAGCGGTCAGACCCGCACGGCGGCCCAGCGTTCCGCCGACGACCGCAAGCAGGACCTCCTGAAGAAGATGCGCGAGCGCACCCAGAGCGCCGACGCCACCGGGACCACGGCCGGTGCCGACACCACCGGGACCGCGGCCGGTGCCGACACCACCGGCACCGGCCAGGAGTAGCCGCAGTCACCGCGTGGCGAAGGGCCCGAGGCGTTCGCCGCCCCGGGCCCTTCGCCCGTCTCGACCTCCCTGTCCGCTACCGCACCGTCCTCGGCAGGCGCAGTGCCAGCAGGGCCGTGAGCAGCGCCATCGCCAGCTGGAGGAGGACCGTCACCGTCAGGGGAGTGCCCGAGTCGGCAGGGGCGGCGGCGGTGAGGCTGAGGTAGAGGGTGCCCAGGGTGGCGACACCCAGGGTCAGCGCCGTCTGCTGGGTGGTCACCATCACGCCGCTGCCCACGCCCGCCCGTTCCGCCGGTACCTCGGAGAGCACCACCCGGAAGAGCACCGGGAGCTGGAGGCCCTGCCCGATGCCCGCGATCGCCATGCCGGGAAGCAGGCTGAGCACCGACATGTCCGGCCAGGAGCGCCAGGCGGTCAGGGCGATCAGTCCGAGGCCGAGGGCCTGGAGCAGGGCGCCCGCCACCACCACGCGCGTGCCCCAGCGCCGGACCAGGCGGGGACCCGCGAGCGAGGTCCCGAAGAAGGCCACCGCCATCGGGACGAGAGCCAGGCCGGAGGCGACCGCGCCCAGGCCCAGACCCTGCTGGAGAGCCACCGCGATCACGAACATGAAGCCGCCGAAGCCGGCCGACAGCGGCAGGACGAGGAGCAGTCCGCGCCGCAGCGAGACCAGGTCGAGCAGGCTCGGCGGGACCAGCGGGGTGCGGCCCCGGCGGTCCGCCCGCCGCTCCACCCACCAGAAGGCCGCCGCGGCGAACGGTGACACCGCGAGGGAGACCCAGGTCCACAGCGGCCAGCCCGCGGCCCGGCCCTCCGTCAGCGGTGCGAGCAGGGTGATCAGCGCGAGGGCGAGCAGCAACGTTCCCGCCACGTCCACCGGCGCCGGGCGGTCCGATCGGGTCTCCGGGACCGTACGGACGGCCAGGACGAGGCCCACCACCGCCACCGGCACGTTCACCAGGAACACCGCACGCCAGCCGGAGCCCGCGAGGTCGGCCGCCACGAGCACCCCGCCCAGGATCTGCCCCGTCACCATGGAGAGCCCCGCGGTCGCCCCGTACAGGCTCAGCGCCTTGGCCCGCCGGGCGCCCTCCGTCGAGGAGTGGATGGTCGCGAGGACCTGCGGCAGCATCAGCGCCGCCGCCGCGCCCTGCGCCACCCGCGCCCCGACCAGCGTCCAGGCGTCCGGGGCGAGACCGCAGGCGAGCGAGGTGAGGCCGAAGGCCGCCATGCCCGCGAGGAAGAGCCGGCGGCGCCCGAAGAGGTCGCCGAGCCGCCCGCCCAGGACGAGCAGGACGGCGTACGACAGTCCGTAACCGGCCACGATCAGTTCGAGGAGCGCCGGGCCCGCCGCCAGGTCGTGGTCGATGGACGGCAGGGCGACGTTGACGATGAAGAAGTCGATCAGGGGCAGGGCGGCCCCGAGGAGGACGGTGAACAGGCCGAGGGCGCCGAGCGCGCGACGGCTGTCGGGGACGGCCGGGGTGCCGGCTCTGGGAGAAACGGAGGTCGAAGTCACGCATCCGACGATCCGCCGCCCCTCAGCCTGGTACCAGAGTGTCTTTATCCTGGTACAAGCAGTACCTGGCAACGGGCTGACCGCCCCGGCACCCTGGGAGCGTGACGACCATGACGACGGCCGGACCCGGTACGCGACGACACGAACTCGCCGCCTTCCTGCGCAGCCGCCGCGAGCGCATCACCCCCGAGCAGGTCGGCCTGCCCCGGGGGCGCCGCCGCCGCACCCCCGGCCTGCGCCGCGAGGAGGTCGCCCACCTCTCCGCCGTCGGCGTCACCTGGTACACCTGGCTGGAGCAGGCCCGTGACATCCAGGTCTCCCCGCAGGTCCTGGACGCGCTCGCCGCCGCGCTGCTCCTCGACCCGACCGAGCGGAGCCACCTCTTCGCCCTCGCCGGGCAGGCCGACCCGCACCCCGGCGCACCCTGCCCGGCCGTGACGCCCGCACTGCGCGCGCTCCTGGAGCAGTTGGAGCCCGTCCCGGCCGCCGTCCAGAACAGCCGCTTCGACTTCCTCGCCCACAACCGGACCTTCGGGCGGCTCTTCTGCGACCTGGACGCGCTGCCCCGCGAGGACCGCAACTCCCTCTGGCTCGCCTTCACCAACGACGACTTCCGGGCCGCGGCCACCGACCTTCCGGACCTCCTGCCCATCCTCGCCGGCAAGCTGCGCGCCTCCATGGCCGAGCACCTGGCCGAGCCCGCCTGGAAGGCGCTGGTCCAGCGGCTCGAAGCGGCCTCGCCGGAGTTCCGGGAGATCTGGGCGCGGCACGACGTGGTCGCACCGGGCGGTCGCACCAAGGTCATCCACAACGCGCACGTGGGCGTGCTCAAGTTCGAGCACACCAACCTCTGGCTCGGCCCGACCGCCGGGCCGCACCTCGTCACCTACGTCCCCGTCGACGACGCGACCCGCGCCGGAGTCGAACGGCTCCTGGACTTCGTCGTACGCGAACAGGAGCTCCGTCGGGACGACGAGGCCCTCACCGCCGCCTGAGACCCGTGCCCGCCCCCGCCTCCACCTGAGGCGCGTCCTCCGTCTCCAGGCACCGTGCCGTCCGTTCCGCCGTGCGCCGGGCCCACTTTCCGCTGGTCAGCGCGCCGACCGCGAGGACGGCGAGGCCGCAGGCCGTCACGACCCAGTACGCCGGCCTCGCCGCCGCCACGTAGTCGTCGGGGGACATCCCGGCGCCCACGCCCGCCGCGAGCACCGCGCCGACGACCGCCACCCCGAGGGTCTGGCCGACCTGGCGGCTCGTCGAGGCCACCGCCGCCGCGACCCCGGCCTGCGCGCGGGGCATCCCGGAGACGGCGGTGTTGGTGATGGGGGCGTTCACCAGGCCGAAGCCGATGCCGAAGGCCACGTAGCCGGTGAAGAGCAGCGGATCGTGGGTCTCCGCCCCGAAGGCGGCGAAGAGCAGCGCCCCCGCCGCCATCGCCGTGCCCGCGAGGAGCAGCGGCAGACGGGGTCCACGCGCGCCCGTGAGCCGCCCCGACAGCGGTGCGAAGACGAAGGTCATGCCCGCCATCGGCAGCATGTACAGGCCGGCGTCCATGGGGGAGAGGCCGCGCACCTCCTGGAGGTACAGGGTGTTCAGGAACAGGAAGCCGCCGAACCCCGCGAAGGCGCAGACCGCGACGACGGTGGCCCCGCTGAACGGCGCGCTGCGGAAGAACCGCAGGTCGATGAGGGGCTCGCGGCGCCTCGGCTCGTACACGAGCAGTCCGACGAGCGCCCCGGCCGCGATCCCCGCGAAGAGCGGGTCGGTCTCGATGATCGCGTACGTCAGCGAGCCGAGGAGGGCCGCCACCAGGAGCTGCCCGACGGGGTCCGGGCGCCGGGGGCGGGGGGCGCGGGACTCGGGGACGTACCGCAGGGTGAGGAGCAGGGCGAGGAGGGCGACCGGCAGGTTGACCCAGAAGATCGCCCGCCAGCCGACCGACTCGACGAGCACACCGCCCACCAGCGGCCCCAGGGCCAGCGAGATGCCGACGACCGCGCCCCAGACGCCGATGGCACGCGCGCGTGCGGCGGGTTCGGTGAAGGTGTTGGTGATGATCGACATGGCGACCGGGTTGAGCATCGAGCCGCCCACCGCCTGTACGGCGCGGAAGGCGATCAGCGCCTCCAGGTTCGGGGCGAGGGAGCAGAGCAGCGAGCCGAGCGCGAAGACGACGAGGCCGGTGACGAAGACCTTGCGGCGGCCGATGCGGTCGGCGGTGGAGCCGGCCAGCATGAGCAGCGAGGCCAGGACGAGGGTGTACGCGTCGATGACCCACTGCAGACCGGAGACGGAGGCGCCGAGGTCGCGCCGCAGGGAGGGCAGGGCGACGTTCAGGGCGGTGTTGTCCAGGCTGACGATCAGCAGACTCATGCAGCAGATCGCCAGGACGACGAGCTGCCGGCCCCGGGGGAGCTGTGACCGTGTGAGCTCTGGCATGTTCGGATAGTACGGCTAACTAATGACCGTCGCAGTGCGCGACAATGGCCCAATGACCGCGTTCTCCCCTCTCGCCATCGGGCCGCACATCGTGCAGCCCCCGGTGGTGCTCGCCCCGATGGCCGGCATCACCAACGCCCCCTTCCGTACCCTCTGTCGCGAGTTCAGCGGCGGCAAGGGGCTGTTCGTGAGCGAGATGATCACGACACGCGCCCTGGTCGAGCGCAACGAGAAGACGATGCAGCTCATCCGCTTCGACGCGACCGAGCAGCCGCGCTCGATCCAGCTGTACGGGGTGGACCCGGTGACGGTCGGCAAGGCCGTGCGGATGATCGTCGACGAGGACCTCGCCGACCACATCGACCTGAACTTCGGCTGCCCGGTCCCCAAGGTGACCCGGAAGGGCGGCGGCTCGGCCCTGCCCTACAAGCGGCCGCTGCTGCGCGCGATCCTGAACGAGGCCGTGACCAACGCGGGCGACCTGCCGGTCACGATGAAGATGCGCAAGGGCATCGACGACGACCACATCACGTATCTGGACGCGGGCCGGATCGCGGTGGAGGAGGGCGTCACGGCGATCGCCCTGCACGGGCGGACGGCGGCCCAGCACTACGGCGGTACGGCGGACTGGGACGCGATCGCGCGCCTCAAGGAGCACGTGCCGGAGATCCCGGTCCTCGGCAACGGTGACATCTGGTCCGCCGACGACGCCCTGCGGATGATGCGGGAGACGGGCTGCGACGGCGTGGTCGTCGGGCGCGGCTGCCTGGGGCGGCCGTGGCTCTTCGCGGACCTGGTGGCGGGCTTCGAGGGCACGGGGGCCTACGCGGCTCCCGGGTTGCGGGTGGTCGCGGACGCGATGGTGCGGCACGCGCGGCTGCTCGGGGAGTGGCTCGGCGACGAGGCACGCGGTGTCATCGACTTCCGCAAGCATGTGGCCTGGTACCTGAAGGGCTTCTCGGTGGGTTCCGAGATGCGTAAGAAGCTGGCGATCACCTCGTCCCTCGACGAACTGAGCGCTCAGTTGAGCGAGCTGGACCTGGACCAGTCGTGGCCGGTCGGTGCGGACGGTCCTCGGGGTCGTACGTCCGGAAACAACCGAGTTGTCCTGCCGGACGGGTGGTTGAAGGACCCGTACGACTGCTCCGGCGTGAGCGAGGAAGCCGAGCTGGACACGTCCGGCGGCTGAGATTGGGCCTCGATTCGGCCTTTCCGGGGGAGTGATCCTCGCCACCCTTGAGGGGGGTGGTGCTCAGATGAGCAGGTTACAAACGGCTGCATCGCCTGAAGGGTGGCACGGGGTGCCACCCTTTTTGCGTTCAAGTCTTGAACGCAAGTGCTCGTATGCGCGCTCATCTGAGCGACTTCCCTCTGGTTTCGGTCATGTCGTCTTCGGGGTCTGAAACCGGAAGCTACTTCTCGGTTACTTTCGAAGTGCTGGCGGACGGGTGGTTAAGGCCACGTGACCGCTAGGCGTACCTCCCCAGAAGCCTTCGATCTGGGTATGTTCCTCGCCGTCAGGGCAGCCAACCGAGTCATCGAGGAGTCGGGACCCGTGTCGGAAAACAATGATCAGAAGTTCGTGTACGACTTCACCGAGGGCAACAGGGACCTGAAGGACCTGCTCGGTGGCAAGGGCGCGAACCTCGCCGAGATGACCAACCTCGGCCTCCCGGTCCCTCCCGGCTTCACGATCACCACCGAAGCGTGCAAGGTCTACCTCGAGAGCGGCTCGGAGCCGGTCGAGCTCCGCGACGAGGTGAGCGCTCACCTCGACGCCCTTGAGCAGCAGATGGGCAAGAAGCTCGGGCAGGCGGACGACCCGCTGCTCGTCTCCGTCCGCTCCGGAGCGAAGTTCTCCATGCCGGGCATGATGGACACGGTCCTCAACATCGGCCTCTCCGACGAGTCCGTCGTCGGCCTCGCCCGCCAGGCCGACAACGAGCGCTTCGCGTGGGACTCGTACCGCCGTCTCATCCAGATGTTCGGCAAGACCGTCCTCGGCGTCGAGGGCGAGCTCTTCGAGGACGCGCTGGACGAGGCGAAGGCCTCGAAGAAGGTCGCGAGCGACACCGACCTCGACGCCGCCGACCTGAAGAAGGTCGTCCAGCACTTCAAGAAGATCGTGAAGGCCGAGACCGGCCGCGACTTCCCCCAGGACCCGCGTGAGCAGATGGACCTCGCCATCGAGGCCGTCTTCAACTCCTGGAACACCGACCGCGCGAAGCTGTACCGCCGCCAGGAGCGCATCCCGGGCGACCTCGGCACCGCCGTCAACGTCTGCTCGATGGTCTTCGGCAACCTCGGCCCGGACTCCGGCACCGGCGTCGCCTTCACCCGCGACCCCGCCTCGGGCCACGCCGGTGTCTACGGCGACTACCTGCAGAACGCGCAGGGCGAGGACGTCGTCGCCGGTATCCGCAACACCGTGCCACTGGCCGACCTCGAGTCGATCGACAAGACGTCGTACGACCAGCTCATGCACATCATGAACACGCTGGAGACCCACTACAAGGATCTCTGCGACATCGAGTTCACCATCGAGCGCGGCCAGCTCTGGATGCTCCAGACCCGCGTCGGCAAGCGCACCGCCGGTGCCGCCTTCCGCATCGCCACGCAGCTCGTGGACCAGGGCCTGATCGACGAGGCCGAGGCGCTCCAGCGCGTCACCGGCGCGCAGCTCGCCCAGCTGATGTTCCCCAAGTTCGACGAGGACGCGAAGGTCGACCAGATCGGGCGCGGCATCGCCGCCTCCCCGGGCGCGGCCGTCGGCAAGGCCGTCTTCGACTCGTACACCGCCGTCAAGTGGTCCCGCTCGGGCGAGAAGGTCATCCTGATCCGCCGCGAGACCAACCCGGACGACCTGGACGGCATGATCGCCGCCGAGGGCATCCTCACCTCCCGCGGTGGCAAGACCTCGCACGCCGCCGTCGTCGCCCGCGGCATGGGCAAGACCTGTGTCTGCGGCGCCGAGGAGCTCGAGGTCGACACCAAGCGCCGCCGGATGACCACCTCCGACGGTCAGGTCGTCGAGGAGGGTGACGTCGTCTCCATCGACGGCTCCACCGGCAAGGTCTACCTCGGTGAGGTACCCGTCGTACCGTCCCCGGTCGTCGAGTACTTCGAGGGCCGCATGCACGCCGGCGCCGACGACGCCGACGAGCTCGTCGCCGCCGTGCACCGGATCATGGCCTACGCCGACCGCGTCCGCCGGCTGCGCGTCCGCGCCAACGCCGACAACGCGGAGGACGCCAACCGCGCCCGCCGCTTCGGCGCCCAGGGCATCGGCCTCTGCCGCACCGAGCACATGTTCCTCGGCGAGCGCCGCCAGTTCGTCGAGCGGCTGATCCTGGCCGACACCGACGTCGAGCGCGACGACGCCCTGGAAGCCCTCCTGCCGCTGCAGAAGACCGACTTCGTCGAGCTCTTCGAGGCCATGGACGGGCTGCCCGTCACGGTCCGGCTGCTCGACCCGCCGCTGCACGAGTTCCTGCCCGACATCACCGAGCTGTCGGTGCGCGTCGCCCTCGCCGAGTCCCGCAAGGAGCCGCACGAGAACGACCTGCGCCTGCTGCAGGCCGTGCACCGGCTGCACGAGCAGAACCCGATGCTGGGTCTGCGCGGTGTCCGCCTCGGCCTGGTCATCCCCGGCCTGTTCACCATGCAGGTCCGCGCGATCGCCGAGGCCGCGGCCCAGCGCATCGACGCCAAGGGCGACCCGCGCGTCGAGATCATGATCCCGCTCGTCGGCACCGTCCAGGAGCTGGAGATCGTCCGCGAGGAGGCCGAGACGGTCATCGCCGAGGTCCAGGCCCGGACCGGCGTCGAGCTGAAGCTCGCGCTCGGCACCATGATCGAGCTGCCGCGCGCCGCCGTGACCGCCGGTCAGATCGCCGAGGCCGCCGAGTTCTTCTCCTTCGGCACCAACGACCTGACCCAGACGGTGTGGGGCTTCTCCCGCGACGACGTGGAGGCCTCGTTCTTCACCGCGTACCTGGAGAAGGGCATCTTCGGCGTCAGCCCCTTCGAGACCATCGACAAGGACGGTGTCGGCGCCCTCGTGCGCAGCGCCGTCCAGGCCGGCCGCGCCACCCGCCCCGACATCAAGCTCGGTGTCTGTGGCGAGCACGGCGGCGACCCGGAGTCGGTGCACTTCTTCCACGAGGTCGGTCTCGACTACGTCTCCTGCTCGCCCTTCCGGATCCCGGTGGCGCGTCTGGAGGCCGGCCGCGCGGCGGCCGAGTCCAAGGGCAGCGACAGCCGCTGAGTCCTGCTGAACGGGGGGTCAGGAGCGGCGGTCGGGCCCTCCTGAACCCCCGTTCAGCAGCGGGAATCACGGAACCGCCCCGGTACCACCGGGGTCGCCGTCGGTCATCTCTCCACCCTCACCGACGGGCGGCGGCTCCGGAAACACAGAGACGGGACGGACACCTTTGTGCGGAGGTGTCCGTCCCGTCGTTTGTTTGTTGAGCGGATGTGAGTAGTTGTTCAATTGCGCCTGATTGAATTATTGGCCATTGAACTTCTTCGCTTCCTCACCGCAAAGAATGGTGCGGGCGCGGCCTCCGGATCCCCACCCGGAGGCCGCGCCCTTTACCGATGCCGGGCAGGTGAGCCGCAACCTCGCCGACCGCCGCCAGACGGGCAAAGCCCCCCACGGTCTTCACCACGTCACCTCGGTCCTGAAGGTTTCCTGCCCGACCCGTACAGCTTTTCGGTTCCGCCCCGATTGCCGCGATGCTTTTCAACTGTGGCTGAAACACCCTGGTAACGTGCTGTGATGCTGTGCATACTCGTCGTCGGGGGTGGTTGCGAGTGCACAGGTGGGGACGTCATGCTGCGGATTCATTTCACCGGAAACGACTTGGCGGGGGTGCGGACCGCCGCCCGGCCCGATGTTCTGTGGGAAACGATTCTGAGTTTTCACCGTTTAAGGGACCGGCGCGGCCCCGTCGTCTTCGGGGAATGGCGCTCCGAAACCCGGATGCGGCTCGGTGGTGAGACCCGTCTCCTCGCGGCTCTCGTCCCCAGCCGCGGCTATTTTCCCGACTTCCTGACGCCTCCGGAGGGCGTCCACGGGCTCGACGAGGGCCTCCAGGCGATCCGCGCCACCGACGCCGGCCGGCTGCGCGGCGAGCTCTCGCTGCTCGCCGCCGACCGGTCCGGCGGGCGGACCGTACCCCATTCGCTGCGTGCCCTCGCCGACGGCGGCGCGGAGCCCTTCGACCGGCTCCTGGGGGCGCTGCGGAGCTATCACCGGGCCGCCGTGGAGCCGTACTGGCCGCACATCCGGGCCCGCGTCGAGGCCGACCGGGCCCGCCGCGGCCGGGCGCTCCTGGACGGCGGCGCCGACGAACTCCTCGCCTCGCTGCCGCCGATGCTGCGCTGGCGCGCGCCCGTCCTGGAGGCCGACTACCCGGTCGACCGGGACGTCCACCTCGACGGGCGGGGACTGCTGCTGCAGCCCTCGTACTTCTGCCGGGGGACCCCCGTCGTGCTGCGCGACCCCGCGCTGCCGCCGGTCCTCGTCTACCCGGTCACCCACGGCGAGGCGCCGACCGTCCGCGCGCCCGGCGGCTCCTCGCTCGCCAAGCTGGTCGGCCAGACCCGCTCGGCCGTCCTGCACGCCATCGGCGACGGCGGCACGACGAGCGAACTCGCCCGCCGGGCCGGGGTGTCGCTCGCCTCGGCGAGCCAGCACGCGGGCGTCCTGCGCGAGGCCGGGCTCATCGCGACCCTGCGCCACGGCAACGCGGTCCTGCACACACTGACGCCGTTGGGCGCCGCCCTGCTCGGCGGCGCCCAACGGACGGTGGATCTGCGGGTCTACGCGCGAAACGGGCCCGCCGCGTCGTAGGTCCCGCGCGAAACGGGCCCGCGCCGCGCCGTGGGTGTCACACGCGGAACGGGCCCCTCGCCGTGCGGCCGTCAGGTGCGGAACGGGCCCGTCACCTCGTAGGTGATGCCGCCGGAGGAACTGCCGCTGGTGCCCCGCTGGCTGGAGAAGTACAGCCGCGTGCCGTCGGGGGAGAAGGCGGGACCGGTGATCTCCGAGGAGGACTGACCGCTGACCCGCAGGAACGGGGCGACGACGTCGTCCGGGGTGATCACGCAGATCTCCAGGTTGCCGCCGTCCTCGGCGACGAACAGGTCGCCGGAGGAGGTGCCGGTGACGTTGTCGACACCCGTGAGCGGGGCGCCGCCGCCGACGACGAGCGAGTCGTCGTAGGCCAGCTCGTACGTGCCGGAGGCCAGGTTGACCTGCCAGACGCGGTTGTCGCCCTTGGTGGTGAACCACACGGTGTCGTTCGCGTAGTAGCAGCCCTCGCCGCCGGTGAAGCGCTTGGCGCCGGAGACCTGGTTGCGGGTGGTGGTCGGGGAGCCGTCCGGGTCCGGCACGTTCTGCCAGGTGAAGGTGCCGGAGGTGGCGGTGGAGGCCTTGAAGACCTGGAGGGTGCCCGAGGAGAGGTTGCCCCAGGTGGTGGGGATGAAGCGGTAGAAGCAGCCGTCCGTCTCGTCCTCGGTCAGGTAGATCACCTTGCGGACCGGGTCGGCGGCGGCGGCCTCGTGCTTGAAGCGGCCCATGGCGTCCCGGCGGGAGGCGGTGCCGCCCCACGGGTTCGACTCGTAGACGTAGCCGAGGGACACCTCCTCGCAGGAGAGCCAGGTGTTCCACGGGGTGGCGCCGCCGGCACAGTTCTGCCGGGTGCCGGAGAGGATGCGGTACGCGCCGGTGATGGTGCCGGACGAATCGAACTTCACCGCGCTCGCGCCGCCGCTCGGGTTGATCTCCGAGTTCGACACGTAGATCCAGCCCGTGCCGTCGACGAAGCAGGCGCCGCCGTCGGGGGCGCTGTGCCAGGTGTACGAGGTGCCCGGGACCGACTGGCCGGACCGGGCGATCACCCGGCTGGTGAACCCGGCGGGCAGCAGGATGCCGTTGGCGTCCGCCGCGCCGAGTGCTCCGTACGGGCCCGCGCCCGGCTGGGCGGGGGCGGCGAAGGCCGCGCCGTGCCACAGGCTGCCGCCGAAGGCGGCGGCCGACGTGCCGATGACCGCTCCGCGCAGGAAACTGCGTCGCTCCACGTCTCACTCCTGAGAAGGGTGGTGAACCGCCCCGCCACGCCGGTCGGGCGACGGGGTCGCGCGCTTCCGGAACCTAGGAGTACGGAATTGACTGTGCATCAACAAGCGGTGAAGGGGAAGCGGCGGCTACCCGGCGGGGCGTCGAGGCCGGTCCCGGGGGCTGACTTCGGGCCATGTCGATCCCCGTACACCTGCTCGACCCGGTACGGCGGCCCGGCTCTGGCTACCCGGCTGCCCGGCGGTCGGCGGTCGGAGGCGGGGACCTTCGGCACTTGGGCGTCGGCCGCCGGGGCGGGACACTGGACCCATGAGCGCCAGCCGGGACATCCGTGATCGTGACGACCTCGACGTGCTGCTGCGCCGTTTCTACTCCGCCGCCTTCGCCGACCCGCTCATCGGGCCCTTCTTCACCGAGATCGCCGGGACCGACCTGGAGGTCCATCTGCCGCGCATCACCGACTTCTGGGAGCGCGCCCTCCTCCGTACCGCAGACTACGGGCGCGACGCCTTCGCCCCGCATGCCGCGCTCCACTCCGCCCGGCCCCTCACCGCCGCCCACTTCGGACGCTGGGTGCAGCTCTGGCACGCCACCGTCGACGGCCTCCACACCGGGCCGCTGGCCGAGCGGGCCAAGGCGCAGGGCGAGCGGATCGCGCTCGCGCTGCTGCGCCGGCTCGCCGGGCCCGGGGCGGACACGGCGGGCTCCGGCGGTGGGTTCGTACCGTTGGCGGCCCTTGAGCTGCGGTCGGTGGCCTGAGCGCGAAAAATCTTCGGGAGAGCGATGAGTTACGGGCGGGACGCCCGTCTTACCTCTCGAAAGCGCCGGAACGCACCCAGCGGGCCGGCCGGCCGAAGGAAGAGAGCGCATCATGGCCCCGCAGATGATCTTCGTGAACCTGCCCGTCAAGAGTGTCGACGCCAGCAGGGCCTTCTTCGAGAAGCTCGGGTTCTCCAGCAATCCGCAGTTCAGCGACGAGACCACCGCCTGTGTGGTCTTCAGCGACACGATCTTCGCGATGCTGCTCGAAGAGCCCAAGTTCACATCGTTCATGGCGCCCGGCAAGGAGATCGCCGACGCGACCAAGACCACCGAGGTCCTGGTCACCCTCAGCGCCGAGAGCCGTGAGAAGTGCGACGAGCTGGCCGACGCCGCCCTCGCCGCCGGTGGCACCCCGGCCAAGGAGCCGATGAACCTCGGCTTCATGTACGGCCGCTCCTTCGCCGACCTGGACGGCCACCACTGGGAGATCTTCTGGATGGACCCGGCGGCCGCCCAGGGCTAAGACCGGCGCGCCAAGCGTCAGGCGGAGACGCCGCCGTCGATCACCAGGTCCGTGCCGACGGCGGAGCCGGCCGCGTCCGACGCGAGGTACAGCACGGCCGCCGCCACCTCGGCGGCGGAGGAGATCCGGCCCAGCGGAGACTCCTGCTTCATCCGGACCTCCCGATCGGCCTCCGTCTCGCCGGGCCGCAGCGACATCGACGACTCCGACGCGCCGGGGCTGACCGCGTTGATCCGGACCCCGTCGGCGATGTGGTCGAGGGCCGCGGCCCTGGTCAGCGCAGAGACGGCCGCCTTCGAGACCTGGTAGCCGAAGACTCCGGGGATCCGGACGTGCGGGCCCAGGTTCGACGCGATGTTCACGATCGCCCCGCCGCCGTGCGCCCGCATGTGCGCCACCTCGGCCTGCAGGGCGTGCAGCACCCCCGTGACGTTGATGTCGAGCAGCGTCTGCCAGTCGTCCAGGGGGAAGTCGGCGGCGCTGTGGCCGCCCCGGAAGACCCCCGCGTTGTTCACCGCCACGTCGAGACCGCCGAAGACCTCGACCGTACGCCGGACCAGCTCCCGTACGGACGCGGCGCTGGCGACGTCGGCGGTGACGGCCGCGGCGGTGCCCCCGGCGGCCTCGATCAGGCCGACCGTCCCCGCGAGGGGCTCGGCGGTGCGGCCGGCGGCGACGACCTTCGCGCCCTCGGCGGCGAAGGCGAGCGCGATGGCCCGGCCGAGCCCGGAACCGGCCCCGGTGACGAGGACGACGCGGTCGGTGAAGCGTGCGGTCATGTCGGTCAACTCCCGTGTGTTCGCTTTGACTTGACTTACTGCGCTTACTGCGCTTGCTGTGCTCGCTGGGCTTGCCTGGTGCGGATCGTGGTGGCGGCGAGTGCCGCGAACAGGGCGGCGGCCGCCGCGAGCGACACCGCGTCCCCGCCGAGGGTGAGAAGCGCGGCGAAGACCACGGTCGGGCCGAGCTCCATCGCCGTGTTCAGGACGCCGCCCGCCAGGCCCGCCCGGTGCGCCGGGACGCCCTCGGTGGCCAGGACGGCGGCGGCCGCGAAGGACAGCGCGCCGCCGGCCGGCAGCAGGAGCAGGCCGGGAAGCAGCCCGTACGCGTACGGGACGGAGGTGTCGAAGCCGGTCGCGGCGAGCAGTCCGAGCCCGGCCGCCGTCGTCGCGAGCCCGGCCGCGGTCACGCGCCCGGGGCCGTACCGCCCGATCAGCGGGCCCGCGAGCCGTCCCGAGCCGAGCAGGGCGACCGCGAAGGGCACGAACACGGCGGAGGTCGCCATTTCGTTCCAGCCGCGCTGTTGCTGGAAGGAGAGCGAGAGCAGCACGAAGACGGTGGCCGTGCCGGCCGCCGTGAGGCCGATCGCCGTGAGGCCCAGGGCCCGCCGGCCGTCGCGCAGGAAGTCCGGCGGCAGGAGCGGGTCGGCGGTGCGTCGCTCCACGGCCCCGAACGCGGCCAGGAGGACGAGGCCGACGAGGAGGGGCGCGAGGACCGGGGCGGAGCCCCAGGGGTGGGCGTCGGTGAGGACGAGCCCATAACTGGCAAGCGTGATCCCTCCGGTGGCGAGCAGAGCGCCGGGGAGGTCGAGGGACCGGCTCTTCGCGGTCCTCCCGGTCGGCCCGCCGGGTTCGGCTCCGGGCAGCACGCGCGGCGCGAGGAGCAGGGCCACGAGGGTCACCACCACCGGGACCGCGAACGTGCCGCGCCAGGACGTGGCCCCCGAGATCACCCCCGAGAGCAGGTTCCCCGCCGTCGCGCCGAGCACGGAGAGCCCGCCCCAGGTGGCCATCGCCCTGCCGTACGCGGCCGGTTCGGGGAACAGGGACCGGAGCAGCGCCATCGCCGCCGGGGCGACGAGCGCCGCGCCCACGCCCTGTCCGAACCGGGCGGCGAGCAGCGTCTCGTACCCGGTCGTGAGCGGCGCGAGGGCGGAGGCGGCGCCGAAGAGCAGCAGCCCGGCGGTGAGGATCCGGCGCCCGCCGAAGCGGTCGGCGAGGCGCCCGCCGAAGAGCAGCAGCCCGGCGAAGGTCAGCCCGTAGGCGGCGCTCAGCAGTATCAACTGGGGGCGGTCGAGCCGGAATTCGGCGCCGATGCGGGGGAGGGGCACGGCGAGGGAGGCGAGCGTGAAGATGAGCGTCATCTGTACGGCCCCGAGGAGTACGAAGCCGCGCCGGGATTGCTGCCCCGTCTCCACCGGTCGCTCGGCGACCGCCTCTGTCACGTGAAGTGTCCCCACGATCCATCCCCCCTGTACTTGACCGTACATTCCATAACAGCCGCCGAAGAAAGGGCGCCCCCCGTGGGCGCCCTTTCCGCGGTTCGCGGTTTCCCTCAGTCCAGCAGGCCCAGGGCCTGTTCCGCCGCGTCCCTGACCCTGGCCGGGTCGCTCGACGCCTTGCCGACCACCCGGATCCCCTGGAGCAGGACCAGGAGCATCCGCGCCAGGGCCCGCGGGTCCCGGTCGGCCGGGAGCTCGCCCCCGGCGCGGGCCCGGGTGAGCGCCGCGTACAGGAGGGTTTCGACCTGCTCCCAGCTGAGCTCGACCCGGCGGGCCACCGCCGTGTCGTGCGGACCCAGCTCCGCCGCCGAGTTGGTGACGAAACAGCCGTTCAGGCGCTCCCCGTCGGCCGACGCCTCGGCGGCGAAGCGCCGGACGAGCGTGCGGACGGCCGGCAGGGCCGGGCCCGGCGCGGACAGTTCCTCGACGAGCCGCGGGTCGCGGGTCTCCAGGTAGCGGTCCATCGCCTTCAGATACAGCTCGTGCTTGTTCCCGAAGGTCGCGTAGATGCTGGCCCGGCCGATGCCGAGGCGCTCCACGAGGTCCGACATCGTCGTCGCCTCGTAGCCGCGCGCCCAGAACAGCTCGAGCGCGGCCTGGAGCGCGGCGTCGGGATCGAATTCCTTGGTCCTGGCCACAAGGAGACCGTACGACTGTCTGGAACGATCGGTCAAGTTAGTTCAGGCGTACCGGGAACACCGTCACCGTGACCTCGTCGTCGTCCAGGCACCGGCCCGTCTCCAGGTCGAAGCGCTGCTTCAGGAGCGGCGAGGCCACGAACGGCCGCCCGTCCGCCGAGCCGACCAGCCCCCGGGAGAGCACCTGAGCCCCCGAGAACGGGTCGCGGTTGTCGATCGCGTACACGCGGCCCGACCGGTCCCGGAAGACCGCCACCTGCCGGCCGTCCGGCAGCAGTGCCGCCACGCCCCGGCCCGGGGTCAGCCGGGCCTCCTCGCAGACCGCCACCCAGGAGTCGGGGGAGGGGGAGATTTCGAGCGTCGTCGTGAGAGTCGTGGTCGTGAGAGTCGTCATCGGGAGGAAGCCCCTTCCAGCGTGCTGTTCGTCCTGCCGAGCGTCAGGATCGTCAGGTCCGGCTTGATCTGGTCGCGCTCCGGCACGAAGCGGACCGAGGGGTCCGGTGCCTCCGGCGCGTTCACGAAGGAGACGAAGCGCCGCAGCCGCTCCGGGTCGTCCAGGGTCTGCGCCCACTCGTCCTGGTAGTCGGCGACGTGCGCCGCCATCAGCGCCTCCAGCTCGTCGCAGAGTCCGAGCGAGTCGTGCACCACCACGTCCTTGAGGTGGTCGAGCCCGCCCTCCAGGCGCTCCAGCCAGGTCGACGTCCGCTCAAGCCGGTCCGCCGTCCGGATGTAGAACATCAGGAACCGGTCGATCAGGCGCACCAGTTCGGCGTCCGACAGGTCCTGCGCGAGCAGGTCCGCGTGGCGCGGGGTCGCGCCGCCGTTCCCGCCGACGTACAGGTTCCAGCCGTTGGCCGTCGCGATGATCCCGAAGTCCTTCGACTGCGCCTCGGCGCATTCGCGGGCGCAGCCGGAGACCGCCGACTTGAGCTTGTGCGGGGCGCGCAGGCCCCGGTAGCGCAGCTCCAGCTGGATGGCCATCTTCACCGAGTCCTGGACGCCGTACCGGCACCAGGTCTGCCCGACGCAGGACTTGATCGTGCGCAGCGCCTTGCCGTACGCGTGCCCCGACTCGAAGCCCGCGTCGACCAGGCGCGTCCAGATCGCCGGCAGCTGGTCCACCCGGGCGCCGAAGAGGTCGATCCGCTGGCCGCCGGTGATCTTCGTGTAGAGGCCGAAGTCGCGGGCCACCTCGCCGATCACGATCAGCTTGTCCGGGGTGATCTCACCGCCGGGGATGCGCGGCACGACCGAGTAGGAGCCGTTGCGCTGCATGTTGGCGAGGAAGTGGTCGTTGGTGTCCTGGAGCGAGGCCTGCTCGCCGTCCAGGATGTAGCCGTTGTTGAGGGAGGCGAGGATCGAGCCGACGGTCGGCTTGCAGACCTCGCAGCCCTCACCGCCCCGCGCCTCCTCCCGGCCGTGCGAGTCGAGCATCGCGGCGAAGGAGGCGATCCGCAGGGTGCGGGCGATCTCGTACAGCTCGCTCCGGTTGTACGAGAAGCAGCCGCAGAGCCCCTTGTCGGCCGGCGCCGGCAGCAGCTTCTCGATGACCTTCACGCAACTGCCGCAGCCCGTACCGGCCTTGGTGCACTTCTTCACCTCGGCGAGCGAGGAGCACTCGCCGATCGCGTGCTTCGTCACGTTGTGGCAGGAGCAGATCACCGCGTCGTCCGGCAGCGCCGAAGGGCCGAGCGCCACCGGCGCGCCCGCGCCCGCCGGAAGGACCAGCTGCTCGGGGGAGACCGGCGGCACGGTGCCGGTGAGCGGGCGGAGCAGGCCGTACTGCTCGGCGTCGCCGACCAGGACACCGCCGAGGAGGACGCCCTCGCCGCTGATGACCAGCTTCTTGTAGACGCCCGAGCGGGAGTCGGAGTACACGACGTCGAGGCAGCCCTCGGTCGTGCCGTGCGCGTCGCCGAACGAGGCCACGTCCACGCCGAGCAGCTTCAGCTTCGTCGACATGTCGGCGCCGGTGAAGCCGTCCCCGGCCTCGTCCGCCAGGGTCGCGGCCACCGTCTGCGCCATCTCGTAGCCCGGCGCCACCAGGCCGTACACCCGCCCGTCGGTCGCCAGCGCGCACTCGCCGATCGCGAAGACCGCCGGGTCGGAGGTGCGGCACTGCTCGTCGACCGCGATGCCGCCGCGCTCCCCGACGGTCAGTCCGCAGTCGCGGGCCAGCTGGTCCCTGGGCCGTACACCGGCCGAGAACACGACCATGTCCGTGGCCACTTCGGAGCCGTCCGAGAGCTTCATGCCCGTCACGGCGCCGTCCGCCGTCACGACCTCCTGCGTGCCCGTCCCGGTGTGGACGGTCAGACCCATCCGTTCGATCGTGCGCAGCAGCGCGGCGCCGCCGCCCTCGTCGACCTGCACCGGCATCAGCCGCGGCGCGAACTCCACGACGTGGGTGTCGAGTCCGAGGCCCTTCAGCGCGCCGGCCGCCTCAAGGCCGAGCAGACCGCCGCCGACGACCGCGCCGGTCGTCGCCGTCTTCGCGTACTCCTCGATCGCGAGCAGGTCCTCGATCGTCCGGTAGACGAAACAGCCGCGGGCGTCCTTGCCGGGCACCGGCGGGACGAAGGGGTACGAGCCGGTGGCGAGGACGAGCGAGTCGTACACGAAGACCCGCCCGGAGCGGGCGGTGACCGTACGGGCCTCCCGGTCCACCGACTCCGCCGGATCGCCCACGTACAGCTCGATGCCGTGCTTCTCCATGAAGCCCGCCTCGACCATCGAGAGGTCGTCCGGGGTCTTGCCGGAGAAGTACGAGGTCAGCTGGACGCGGTCGTAGGCGGGGCGCGGCTCCTCGCAGAGGACGACGATCCTGGCCCGCTCGGTGACACCGCGGTCGGCGAGCGACTCCAGGAACCGCTGGCCGACCATTCCGTGGCCGACCAGGACGATGGTGGGGGTGGTCATGAGGAGCCTCCGTCGTGGGTGAGCAGGTGCAGCAGGGGGGCCTCGTCGGGCAGGGCTTCGTCGCCCTCCCAGGCCCGGGCGAGCGTGCCGACGGCGGCCAGGTCGCCGAGGAGGACGCCACCGACGAGGCGGTCTCCGCGGACGACGACCTTGCGGTAGGCGCGGCGGGTGGCGTCGGTGAGCTGGACGACGTCGTCGCCGGGTTGCGGGGTGGCCTCGCCGAACGCGGCGAGGTCGAGGGGGGCGGGGCCGCCGAGGGTGAGGCGGGTGAGGGCACGGGTGCCGGTGTATCGCCCGGCCTCGGGCGTGCCCGCACGGGGGTGGGCGGCGGGCGTCGATTCCGCCGGCAGCAGGTTCACCAGCGCGTCGGCCTGTTCCAGCGCTGGGCCCGCCAGGCCGTAGACGCGGCCCGCGTGCTCCGCGCAGTCGCCCACCGCGTGGATGTACGGGTCCGAGGTGCGGAGTTCGTCGTCGACCACGATGCCGGTGGACACCGTGAGACCCGCCTCCCTCGCCAGGGCCACTCGCGGGCGGACCCCGCAGGCCAGGACCACGATCTGCGCGTCGAGGACGAAGCCGTCGGCCAGTTCGACCGCCGTCACCTCGCCGTCCCGCTGCCGCAGGCCGCTCACCCGGCACTCGGTGTGCACCTCGACCCCGAGGGACTCGACGTGTTCGTGGAGCAAGGCCGAGGCCTGCGCGTCCAGTTGGCGTTCCATCAGGCGTTCGCCCTGCTGGGTCAGGACCACCTCCGCGCCGAGCGCCGCCAGGGCCCGCGCCGCCGAGACCCCGAGGAGTCCGCCGCCGATGACCACCGCCCGCGTCCCGGGCCGTACCCGGTCGCGCAGCGCCAGGCAGTCGTCGAGCGTACGGAAGGCGTGGACGCCCTCCGGCAGCTCCGCCCCGCGCAGTCCGCGCAGCGGCGGAAGGACCGGGTTGGAGCCCGTGGCCAGGACCAGTCGGTCGTAGCCGACGAGCGAGCCGTCCGCGCACTCCACCGTCCGCGCCGCCCGGTCGATCCGCACCGCCCGCACCCCGAGCCGTGCCGGCTCGCGGGTTCCGGGCAGTGCGATGACCTCGGGGGCGTACCGCCCGGCGAGGACGTCGGCGAGCAGCACCCTGTTGTAGGGGGCGTGCGGCTCCTCGCCGAGGAGGGTGACGGGCAGGCGCTGGGCGAGCCGGGCGCCCGCCGTTCCGCCCCCGACCACCACGATCCGTGTACTCATACCGGGAAGCGTGCGCGGCCGGTGTTACCCGACGGCATCCCGACTGTTTCCCGTACGGAACGCTGATCTCCGTCCCCCGCCCCGACCGCTGTGAGGCCGGGCGGGGCGGCCGTCAGGATTAACCCGTGGTCAGGCTCGGCTCAAGCCAGGCTTAAGGATCGCGGGGACGGAGCTGAGCTGGGGATTCCCGTATACGGGCGGACCTACTGTGCCGGGTGTGACCACCGAGGCCAGCCACCCTCTTTACGTACCCCTCCCCAGTCAGCCGGTGCACGCCCCGGCCCCCGCACCCCCGATACCGGCCCCGCCCGCTCCCGCCCTGAGGCTCGCTCCCGAGCGTCTGCGGACCGCGATCCTCGCCGGCGCCGGGGCGGTGGCCCTCCTGTGGGGTGTCCAGGCCCGGCCCTCCGCCCGCCTGGACGCCTTCTTCGCGTCCGGCGCCCACCTCACCGGCCTCCTCGCCGGCTACGGCGTCCTCGTCCTGCTGCTGCTCATGGCCCGCGTCCCGGCCGTCGAGCACGGCGTCGGCGCCGACCGGCTCGCCCGCTGGCACGCGCTCGGCGGCCGGTACGTCCTCGGTCTGATCGGCGCCCACGCGCTCCTCGCCCTCTGCGGTTACGCCGTGCACACCCGCACCGACCTGGTCACCGCCACCGGGGACCTCCTCGCGTACGGGGCGATCGCCGCCGCCACCGCCGGCACCGCCCTCTTCGTCGCCGTCGGCATCACCTCCGCCCGGGCCGTACGGAACCGGGTCCGCCACGAGACCTGGCGGGCGATCCACCTCGGCGGGCTCCTCGCCGCCGCCCTCGGCTTCGTCCACCAGCTCGCCGGACCCGACATCGCCGACAGCCTCCTCGTCCGCTGGCTCTGGTCGATGGCCCACGGCACCGTCGCCGTCCTCCTCGTCTGGTACCGGCTCGTCGTCCCCGTCCGCGCCGCCCTCCGCCACGAGCTGCGGGTCGTCGAGGTCCGCGACGAGGGACCCGGGGTCGTCTCGGTCCTCGTCCGGGGCAGGGGAGTGGCCCGGCTGCGGGCCGAACCCGGCCAGTTCTTCCGCTGGCGCTTCCTGCGGCGCGGGCTCTGGGCGACCGCCCTGCCCTTCTCCCTCTCGGCGCCCGTCCGCGACGACACCCTCCGGATCACCGTCAAGGCCCTCGGCGACCACACCCGCCGCATCCGGCGCCTCCGCCCCGGCGTCCGGGTCCTCGCCTCCGGACCCTTCGGCGCGCTCACCGCCCACCGCCGCACCCGCCGCAAGGTCCTGCTGCTCGCCGGAGGCGTCGGCATCACCCCACTGCGCGCCCTCTTCGAGACGCTGCCCGGCGGGCCCGGCGACGTGACCCTGCTCTACCGGGCCTCGGACGCGGCCGGTCTCGTCCTGCGCGAGGAGCTGGAGGCCATCGCCCGCGAACGGCACGCCGCCCTCCACTTCCTCCTCGGTCGCTCGGACGACTCCTTCGACCCCCTCGCCCCGCGCGCCCTGCGCCACCTGGTGCCGGACCTCGCCGTCCACGACGTGTACCTGTGCGGGCCGCCCGCGATGGCGCGCGCCGCCACCGCCAACCTGATCCGGGCCGGGGTTCCGGCCTCCCGCATCCACAGCGAGGACTTCGACCATGCCTAGACACGGTGCCCCACGCGTCCCCGCCGTCGAGCAGGCTCGCCGCCGGCTCGCCGCCGCCCTCCTCGGTGCCGGCGCGCTCGCCGCGACCCTCCTCACGGCCTCGGTCTCCCCGGCCGCGCCGCCCGCCCCCGACCGGGAACCGGGCGCCGCAAGCTCAGACGTAGCTCAACTCTCCAGAGATTGATGGACGGGGCAACGATCGTCTCCCTAGGCTCACGGGCATGCCCGAGATCTCGCTGACCACGCTTGTCCTGCTGTGCCTCGCCGCGCTCGTGGCGGGCTGGATCGACGCCGTGGTCGGCGGCGGCGGGCTGCTCCTGCTGCCCGCCCTGCTGCTCGGGCTGCCGAACGTCCAGGCCGCCCACATCCTCGGCACCAACAAGGCCGTCGCCATCGTCGGCACCACCGGGGCCGCGATCACCTATGTCCGCAAGGCGCCGGTGCAGGTCTGGACGGCGGTGCGCATCGGGCTCGCCGCCCTCACGGGCTCGATGGCCGGCGCGTTCTTCGCGGCCGGCATCAGCAGCGAGGTCCTGCGTCCGGTCATCATGGTCGTCCTGCTCGCCGTGGCGGCCTTCGTGATGCTGCGGCCCTCGTTCGGAGCGAAGGCCGAGGGGGAGGAGCGGGCGCCGCTGACCCGGGCCCGGATCGTGACCGCGATCGTCGTGGTCGGCGGCGGGATCGGCTTCTACGACGGTCTGTTCGGGCCGGGCACCGGCACCTTCCTGGTCCTCGCCCTGACCGCGGTGCTCCACCTCGACCTGGTGACGGCCTCCGCCACCGCGAAGATCGTCAACGTCTGCACCAACGCGGGCGCGCTCGCGATGTTCGCGTACCAGGGAAGCGTGTACTGGCAGCTCGCGGGCGTCATGGCGGTCTTCAACCTGATCGGCGGGACGGTCGGGGCGCGGATGGCGCTGAGCAAGGGCGCCGAGTTCGTGCGCGGGGTGCTGCTCGTCGTGGTGCTCTCGCTGGTCGCGAAGCTCGCGTTCGACCAGTGGGCCTGACGCGGGCGGAGGCTAGCGCACCCCGATGAGGTGGCCGTACGCGACCACGTTCCCCTGGTAGCCGTTCTTCTTCGAGAAGCCGCCGCCGCAGGTGATCACCCTGATCTCCGCGCGGTCCGTCTCGCCGTACACCTTCCGGTCCGGGAACTCCTTGTTCTCGTAGACCTCGACCGCGTCGACCGTGAACACCGCGGTCCGCCCGTCCTGCCGGTCCACCTCGATCCGGTGGCCCTTCTTCAGCGCGCCGAGCGTGTAGAAGACGGCGGGTCCGTCGGCGTTGTCGACATGGCCCGCGACGATCGCCGTGCCCTTGGCTCCGGGCGGGGTCCCGTTCTCGTACCAGCCGGCCATGTTCCGGTTCCCGGCCGGCGGTACGTCGAGCGAACCGTCCGGGGCCAGACCGAGCCGCATCATCGGGGTGTCCACATCGGTCTCGGGGATGCGCAGCCGGACCGGCGCCGAGGGCGGCAGCGGGTCGGCGGCGGCGTCGGTGTGCACGCTCGGCCCGGCGGCGAAGGCCTGCGCGGCCGACGGTACGGGCGGGGTGACCTGCTCCGAGCCGTTCTGGACGAGCCAGAGCCCGACGCAGACGGCCACGGCTATGCCCCAGCCCTTGGTCCTGTTGCTCACCTGGATTCCCTCGGGAGGTGTGGCCCTGCCCCCGCCGGGCCGTGTTCGGGCGCTCCGGCGGGGGCAGGACAGGCGGATGGTCTCAGTGGCCCTGCGCGCCGCTCGCCCGGCGACGCAGGAGCCAGACCCCGCCCACGGCAGCTGCGGCCAGCACCGCCGCGCCTGCCGTGATCTGGGCGGTGTCGGGGCCCACACTGCCCCCGACACCGGTCTGGACGTGGCCGCTGGGACGCCGGTGCTTGACGGTCAGGTCGCCCCGGGCCGTCTTTCCGTTGTCGCAGGCCACGCTGATGCCGTACGTGCCGGCCTTGGCGTGCTCCGGTACGCGGAACTGTCCGACCACGACTTCCTTGTGCGTGCTCGGGTTCAGCTGGAACTCGCCCGCGCCGAGCGAGTTCGCGTCGCCGACACCGTGACCGTGCTTGCCGCAGGCGAGCGTGTTGACAGTGACGGTGGTGCCGGGTTCGGCATCGGAGGGGAAGATTTCGAGCCACTCGGAGTCGTTGGCGAACGCCGAGGGGGCGGCGAGGACTCCGATCGCGGCGACCGTCAGCGCGGTACCGGTGAACAGGCGGACAGTGGTGCGCATGGGGGGCCTCCGGGGCGCGCGAGCGGTCGAGCGGGGCGGTCCTCCCGGGAGGGACTTCCCGGAACGGCCTTCTGTGACCGAGATAAGAGCCGCCGCGCGCCCCTCGCCTGCTGATGAGGCATCAGGATTGGGCCGTCCGATACGGTGTGTCGCCTGGATTTCCAACGTTTACGCAGGTCAGGGCAGGTTTCGTTGTGTCAGCTGACGCCCCGTGCCGAACGGGTGACCGGAGTCCGCGGGCCGACCGCCGACGGACCGGGTCACCCGCCGGTCAGACGCCCGTCAGGCCTGTGATCGCCGCCAGGGCCCACTCCTGCGCCCCCACCGTCGTACCGGCCACGACCCCCGTCGCGACGGGGGCGAGGGCGCCCCGGAGCGTGGCGAGCGCGCGGCGCAGCCTGGTCTCCTCGACGGGCTCGGCGCGGGTGATCTCGGCCAGGACCTCCTCGGCCGCGTCCTGGGTGTCCTGCCGGTCCCGCTCGGCGAGGCCGGCCCGGGGGAGCTGCCGGAGGAGCTCGTTCACCCGCTCGGCGAGTGCCTCGTACCCCGGCGCGACCGTGTTGTCGCTCTGCTGGTTCTGGGTGACGTTCTCGTTGCCCCAGGCGAACTGGGAGTGGGAGACGTCGCCGTTGAAGACCGGGCCGTCGTTGCCGGATGTGTTCCGCTGCTCGTTCATGAGTTGGAACCGTCTCCTTCGGATGGCTGCTGGTTCTGGGTGACCACGTCGTTGTTCCAGGCGAACCGGGAACCATGGACATCGCCGTGGATGACCGGTCCGTGGTTGATGATCGTCGGTGGGGGCTCGGCCGGTGGAGCGCTCTTCCGGACCACGGGGAGAGACGTGCGGAGCGAGACCAGTTCGACGTTGCCGTTGTGCTGGACCGCTTTGCCCTTCGTGCCGCTCACCGAGCAGTCCACCAGGCGACCGCTGCACCCGTGGTCGAAGACCGCCCCCGCGACCGCGCAGTCCGCGAACGTGCTGTGCGCGACGTCCACGTAGGAGGCGTCCCTGCCGCAGAGTCCGATCCCTTCCGAGTCGGTGACGGTCAGGTTCCTGGCGAAGAGTCTGCCGTTGCCCATCCCGATGGCGCCGCCGCTGCTCACGGTGCTCACCTCGCAGTCGTGCAGGAACAGTTGGGCGTCCTCGGTGACGCCGAAGCCCACCGTCCCGCGCTCCGCCGTGACCCGCCTCAGGGTGGCTCTGGACTGGCCGGCCGCGGTCACGGCGGGCAGGGTGAAGTCACGGAACAGGGTGTCGGTGAGGTCGGCCGTGGTGCCGCTGTCGCCCTGGGTCTCCAGGCCGGAGGGGCACCGCTCGACCCGGACGTGATCGAACGCGGCGGCGGATCCGCTCCAGACCCGCAGCGCGACACTCGTCAGGTCCTCGACCCGGAGGTGCCCGAAGCGGCCGCTGCCGCCCTCGCTGACCGCGATCCCGACGTTGCCGCCGGCGATGCGGCCGCCGTGCACCTCCGGCGCGCCGCCCCTGGTCGAGAACACGGCGATGTTCCCCGAGTTCAGCACCTGGCAGTCCTCGAACCGGCCCCTGGCCTCCGTCTGGACGTTGATGCCGGTGTCACGGCAGTCGGTGAGGACGCAGCCGCGGACCACCGGGTCCGCGCCGCTCGCCGCGCCGATGCCGTGCCGGGCGCCGGTGACCCGGGTGTTGTCGACGGAGCCCCGGGACTGCTCGGTGAACATGATCCCCTCCCCGTGCACGGCGCTGATCACGCAGTCCGCGACGACGAGCCGCGCCCGGGCGTCCGCCGTGAGGGCCGCCTGCCCGGTGCCGGTCAGCTCGCAGCCGACGACCTCGGCGTGCGCGTCGCTGACGCGTAGACCGTGGATGCGGCTGCCCTCGATCCGGCTGCCCCGGACGGAGACGCGTGCCCCTTCCAGTACGGCGATCGCGTTGTCGGCGGCGTCGGTGAACCGGCACCGCTCGACGAGTGCCGCGCCTCCGGTGAAGAGCGCCCGGCCGTGCGTGACCACACTGTCCCGCAGGTTGACCGTGGTGTGCGGCCGGGCGTGTACGGCGACACCGCTGTGTGCCCGGATCTCCGTGTGTTCGAGGGTGAGCGTGCCCGTGTGGCAGGCGACGACGTCCGCCTCGCGGCCGACCAGGGTGAGGCCGTGGACCCGGACCGATCCGGAGGCGTCGAGGACGGTGCCGCGGGGTCGGCCGACCATGACGGAGCCGGGGCCCTCGACCGCGACCAGCTGCACGTCGCCCCGGACGACGAGCGTCTCCTCGTACCGGCCGGGCGCGATCTCGATGAGTGCCGCCCGGCCCCGTGCGGCCGCCGCCCGGAGCGCCGACGTGATGTCCGGGTGGGCGCGGCGACCGCCGCGCGGCGAGACGACGTATCTCGCGACCATTGCGATGACTCCCCCTGTGTCGCCCTAAAGTTCGTCCCACTCCACCGAGTCGTATGCCGAGTACACCCGCCGCATCAGCTCCTCGTCCACCGCGAACGCGACTTCGTCGATCGCCGTGACGGGCGCGATGGAACGGGAGTTGGTGACGAAGGCGGCCCGGTAGCCCGACAGGTCGGCCAGGGTGACCGGGCGCCGGACCGACTCCAGGCGGGGCTCCAGGAGCGACATGGCGATCCCCCGGAGGCAGGGCGCCGACGGCCAGACCACCGAAGTTCCGTCCCAGAACGCGATGTTGGTGATGGCGCCCTCGGCGATCTCCCCGTACGGGGAGGTCAGCACGGCCTCGTCGTAGCCCGCGCGCTGGGCCGCCTCGCGGTGGTAGGCCTGGCCGAAGCCGCCCAGGTGCTTGATGTGCGGCGCGGGGCGCCAGTACTCGGCGGTCGTCAGGCGCTGCGGGTCGCCGAGGCCGTCCGGGGCGGGTTCGGCGACGGTCACGACGATGCGGACGTCCGGGTACACGTACACCCGCGCCGAGGCGTTCCGCCGCCCGGACGCCTCCAGGGCTCCGGTGAGCAGGGCGCGGATCCGCTTGCCGTCGAGCTCCTGCCCGAAGAGCTCGCGGGTCGCGCGGTCGAGGCGGTCGAGGTGCAGGTCGAGGCCCTTCACGCGCCCGTCACGTACCTGCATCGCCGTGAAGTGGCCGAAGCCGGTCATGAGGGCGGCGAGCAGTCCCGGGTCGGCCGCGGGGACGCCGTCGATCTCGATGTGTGCGGGCGGAGTCGTCATGTACTCACCGTACGTCCCGGGAAACGGCCTGGGGAAAGAGCCGCAGAACGCCGCTTGACCTCAACCAAACTTGAGGTACCACGATCCTCGGCATGGACACCACGAACGCCATCACGGCGACTGTTTCCCCCTCCCTTTCCTCCTCCACCTCCTCCGGCCCCGCGCCCCTCACCCTCGCCCTCGTCGTCGCCAGCGACCGCGAAGGCCGCTTCGCCCCCGTCATCACCGACTGGTTCCGCTCCCGCCTCGCCGAGCGCGAGGACTTCACCGTCACCGTCGTCGACCTCGCCGAGGTCGACCTCCCCACCTCCCTCTCCTACCGCCCGTCCCCGGCCGTCCTCGCCGAACTCGCCAAGGTCACCCCGGTCCTGGAGGCCGCCGACGCCTTCGTCGTCGTCACCCCCGAGTACAACCACTCCTTCCCCGCCTCCCTCAAGAACCTGATCGACCGGCACTACACCGAATGGCAGGCCAAGCCGGTCGGCTTCGTCTCCTACGGCGGCATCTCCGGCGGCCTGCGGGCCGTCGAGCAACTCCGCCAGGTCTACGCCGAGATGCACGCCGTCACCGTCCGCGACACCGTCTCCTTCCACAACGCCCACGGGCTGTTCGACGAGGACGGGCGCCACAAGGACCCCGCCGGCGCCGAGGGCGCGGCCAAGGCGCTCCTCGACCAGCTCGCCTGGTGGGGCCGCGCACTCAAGGGCGCCAAGTCCGTCCGCCCGTACGGCGAGTGAGGCATCGTCATCATGCTGCTGCGACTCCTCGCGCCCCGCCTCAGGCCGTACCGGGCCCTCCTCGTCCTCCTCGTGGCCCTCCAGCTCGTCCAGTCCCTCGCCTCCCTCGCCCTGCCCGCCCTCAACGCCGGCGTCATCGACCAGGGCGTCCTGCGCGGCGACACCGACCGCGTCCTCTCCGGTGGCGCCGAGATGGTCGCCGTCACCCTCCTCCAGGCGGCGGCCGCGGCCGCCGCCACCTACACCGGCGCCCGGATCGCCATGGGCGTCGCCCGCGATCTGCGCTCCGAAGTCTTCCGCCGCGTCCAGGAGTTCTCCGCCCAGGAGCGGGGCCGCTTCGGCGCCGCCTCCCTCATCACCCGTACGACCAACGACGTCCAGCAGATCCAGACGTTCACCGTCCTCGTCCTGACCATGCTGGTCGCCGCGCCGCTCCTCTGCTTCGGCGGCATCGCCATGGCCCTGCGGCAGGACGTGCCGCTCGCCCTGGTGCTGTTCCTCTTCGTGCCGGTGATGACCGGCGCCGTCGGCACCGTCGTCCTGCGGATGCGGCCGCTCTTCAAGGGCATGCAGGAGCGCGTCGACCGCGCCAACCGCATACTGCGCGAGCAGATCACCGGTGCCCGGGTGGTCCGCGCCTTCGTCCGCGACCGGCACGAGCGGGAACGGTTCGCCGCCGCCAACGACGAACTCCTCTCCGTCGGCCTCCGGGCCGGCCGGCTCCAGGCCCTGATGTTCCCCACGGTGCTCATCGTCTGGGAGCTGACGACCGTCGCGCTCGTCTACGTCGGCGCCCACCGCATCGAATCCGGCGCCCTCCGGCCGGGCGAGCTCGTCGCCTTCCTCGGCTATCTGCTCCAGACCTCGATGTCCGTGATGATGGTCCTCTTCCTCCTCATGCACATGCCCCGGGCCGAGGCGGGCGCCGAGCGCGTCCGCGAGGTGCTCGACACCCGCTCGTCCGTCGTCCCGCCGGCCGATCCGGTCCGGCCCCCGGTCAGCCGAGGTCATCTGGAGGTCAGGAGCGCGGACTTCCGGTACCCGGGCGCGGAGGAGTCCGTCCTCAAGGACGTGGCGCTGGTCGCCCGGCCCGGTGAGACGACCGCGATCATCGGCTCGACCGGCAGCGGCAAGTCGACCCTGCTCGGCCTCGTGCCCCGGCTCTTCGACACCACGGGCGGTGAGGTCCTCGTCGACGGCGTCGACGTACGCGACCTCGACCCCGAGCTGATGGCGAAGACCGTGGGACTCGTGCCCCAGAAGCCGTACCTCTTCTCGGGGACGGTGGCGACGAACCTCCGGTACGGGAAGCCCGACGCGACCGACGAAGAGCTCTGGCACGCCCTTGAGGTCGCCCAGGCCACCGACTTCGTCCGCGGACTCGACGAAGGCCTCGACGCACCCGTCTCCCAGGGCGGCACCAACTTCTCCGGCGGCCAGCGGCAGCGCCTCGCCATCGCCCGGGTCCTCGTCGCCCGCCCCCGCCTCTACCTCTTCGACGACTCCTTCTCCGCCCTCGACCCACGGACCGACGCCCGGCTCCGCGCCGCCCTCCACGAGGAGACCGCCGACGCGGCCGTCGTGATCGTCGCCCAGCGGGTCTCCACCATCCGGCAGGCCGACCGGATCGTCGTCCTCGACCGGGGCCGGAACGTCGGCACCGGCACCCACACGTCCCTGATGCAGGACAACCCCACCTACCGGGAGATCGTCCTCTCCCAGCTCACCGAGGAGGAAGCCGCATGAGTACGGCCACGGCGAGCCGCGCCACGAAGGACACCACCACGAGATCCGTCCCCGCCCGCACCGGCCCCTCCTCCCCGCAGCGCGGCCCCGGCCTCCCCACCCCCGCCCTCGAACGCTCCCTCTCCTTCCGCGCCTCCGGCCTCCGGCTGCTCCGCACCCTCGCCCCCGACCGGGCCCGGCTCCTCGGCGTCCTCGCCGCCGGTGCCACGGCGGTCTCCCTCTCCGTCCTCGGCCCGCTCTTGCTCGGCCGTGCCACCGACCTCGTCGTCACCGGCGCCACCGACCCGGCCGGGGTCGACTTCGCGGCCGTCGGCCGGGTCCTCGCCCTCTCCGTCGTGGTCGTCGCCGGCGCGTCCCTCTTCACCTGGGTCCAGCTGCGGATCGCCACCACCGTCGCCCAACGGGCCGGCCACCGCCTCCGCGAACAGGCCCAGCACAAGCTCGCGAAGCTGCCCCTCGGCTACCTCGACCGGCAGTCGCGCGGCGAGGTCCTCTCCCGCACCACCAACGACATCGACAACATCACCCAGACCCTCCAGCAGGCCTTCAGCCAGATGGCCCGCGCCCTCCTCACCCTGGTCGGCGTCCTCGCGATGATGTTCTGGATCTCCCCGGTGCTCGCCCTCGTCGCCCTCGCCACCGTGCCCGTCTCGGTCGCCGTCGCCGCCTTCGTCGGCCGCCGCGCCCAGCCGCAGTTCGTGAAGCAGTGGGCGGTCACCGGCCAGCTCGGCAGCCACGTCGAGGAGATGATCACCGGCCACACCGAGGTCGTCGCCTTCGGCCGGCGCGCCGAGGCCGTCCGCCGCTTCGACGAGCTGGGCGAGGAGCTGTACCGGGCGAGCTTCCGCGCCCAGTTCGTGTCCGGGTTCATCCAGCCCGCCCTGGCCTTCGTCGGCAATCTGAACTACGTCGCCATCGCCGTGGTCGGCGGACTGCGGGTAGCGAGCGGCACGCTCTCCGTCGGCGACGTCCAGGCCTTCATCCAGTACTCGTACGAATTCAACGGCCCCATCACCCAGGTCGCCGCCATGGCCAACCTCCTCCAGTCCGGAGTGGCCTCCGCCGAGCGGGTCTTCGACCTCCTCGACGCCGAGGAGGAGGACCCGGACCCGGCGCGGCCGCAGCGTCCGGAAAAGCTCCGGGGCAAGGTCTCCTTCGAGAAGGTCGCCTTCCGCTACGAGCAGGGCAAGCCGCTCATCGAGGACCTGTCGCTCACCGTGGAGCCGGGCCGGACCGTCGCCATCGTCGGCCCCACCGGCGCGGGCAAGACGACCCTGGTCAACCTGCTCCTGCGCTTCCACGAGGTGACCGGCGGCCGGATCACCCTCGACGGCGTCGACACGGCCGCGATGACCCGGGAGGAGCTGCGCTCCGGCATCGGCATGGTCCTCCAGGACACCTGGCTCTTCGGCGGCACCATCGCCGACAACATCGCGTACGGGGTGCCCGGCGAGGTCTCCCGCGAGCGGATCGTCGAAGCGGCCAGGGCCGCGCACGCCGACCGGTTCGTCCGCACCCTTCCCGCCGGGTACGACACCGTCCTCGACGAGGACGGAGGCGGCCTCAGCGCCGGCGAGAAGCAGCTGATCACCCTCGCCCGCGCCTTCCTCTCGGACCCGGTGATCCTCGTCCTCGACGAGGCCACCAGCTCCGTCGACACCCGTACCGAAGTCCTGGTCCAGCAGGCGATGTCCTCCCTCCGCGCCGGCCGCACCAGCTTCGTCGTCGCCCACCGGCTCTCCACGATCCGGGACGCCGACACCATCCTGGTGATGGACAGCGGCTCGATCGCCGAGCAGGGCAGCCACGAGGAACTCCTCGCCGCCGGGGGAGCGTACGCCCGGCTGCACGCGGCCCAGTTCGCCCGTACGGTGGAGACGTGATCGTCACCGTCCGCACCACCACCGACGCGCGCGCCAAGGCCCAGGACCTGGCGCGCGGCGCCGTCGAGGCCCGGCTGGTCGCCTGCGCGCAGATCTCGGGGCCCGTCACCTCCATGTACCACTGGCAGGGCGCGATCGAGACCACCGAGGAGTGGGAGGTGGTGTTCAAGACCACCGAGGCCCGCTACCCGGCCCTTGAGATGTATCTCCTCGCCGCCCACGACTACGAGACGCCCGAGATCCTCGCCACCCGGGTGACCCGGGTCAGCGAGGGGTACGCCCGCTGGGTCGAGGACGAGACCGCGACGGCCCGGGTGATCGAGGGCCCGGCGAACGACGAGCGGCCGTTCTTCGTGTACGGGACGCTGCGCCCGGGCGCGTACAACCACGACCGGTTCCTCGCCGGCCGGATCGGCACCGAGGCGGACGCCGTGCTGCACGGTGCGGTCCTGCACGACGGGCCCGGCTATCCGTACGTCGTCCCGGCGGAGGAGGGCCGGGTGGTCGGCACTCTGCTGACACCCGCGTCCGGCTCCTACGGCGAGCTGTTCGGCCTGCTCGACCGCCTTGAGCTGCCCGTCGGATACGAGCGGGTGGCGATGGACGTCGTCCGGACGGGGGACGGGGCGCGGGTGTCCGCCTGGGTGTTCCTGGCGGCCCCGGACGCGCCCCTCGGCGCGGTCATCGAGAGCGGCGACTGGTTCAGCCGGCCGTAGGCCGTGTCCGGCGGCTCCGGCGGCTCCGGCGGATCAGTGGCCCGGGCTCACCAGGCCCGACTCGTAGGCGATGATGACCAGCTGGGCCCGGTCCCGTGCGGACAGCTTTCCCATGATCCGGCTGACATGGGTCTTCGCCGTGAGGGGCGAGAGTCCCAGCGTCTCCGCGATCTCGGTGTTGTTGAGGCCCCGGCCCGTCAGCGTCAGTACCTGGCGCTCACGGTCCGAGAGGCCCTCCGGGCCGGCCGTCGCCGGGGTTTCCGGCATGGCCAGCGCCCGGGCGATCAACCGGGACGTCGGGCCCGGCGACAGCAGGGCCTCGCCCGCCGCGACCGTACGGATCGCGGCGAGGAGTTCCGCCGGGTGGATGTCCTTGACGACGAAGCCCGACGCGCCCGCCCGCAGCGCCTGCATGACGTGCTCGTCGGTGTCGTACGTGGTGAGGACCAGCACCTTGACCCCGGCCAGGTCCTCGTCGGCGGCGATCAGCCGGGTCGCGCCGATCCCGTCGAGCTCGGGCATCCGGACGTCCATGACCACCAGGTCGGCCCGCGACGAACGAGCCAGCTCGACCGCCTCCCGGCCGTTGGCCGCCTGGCCCACGACCTCCATGTCCGGCGCCGATTCGACCAGCATCGCGAACGACGCCCGGACGAGCGTCTGATCGTCCGCGAGCAGCACCCGGATCACACCGTCACCTCTCTCACCGAGAGCGGCAGCGCCGCCTCGACCTCGAAGCCCCCGCCGTCGCGCGGGCCCGCGACCAGTGTGCCGCCCACGCTCCTCGCCCGCTCCCGCATCCCCAGGATCCCGTAGCCGGAGCCGCTCGTTCCTCCGCGAGCGGCGCCGCCGTTGGTCACCCGTACCGTCAACACCTCCTTATCGAGACCGACATCGACCCGCACGTCCGCGCCCGGACCGCCGTGCCGCACGGCGTTGGTCAAGGACTCCTGCACGATCCGGTACGCCGCCGCGCCCACGGCCGCCGGGATCTTCGCCGCCGCCGTCCGTACCGACAGCTCCGCGCCCGAGGACCGTACGAGGTCGGGCAGCGAGGCCAGGTCGGGCAGCGGGCCCTCCGGTGCGGCCCGCAGCACGTCCAGCGTCGTGCGCACCTCGGTCCGGGCCTCCCGGCAGGTCTCGGCTATGCCGTCGAGCGCCTGGACGAGCGCCTCCCGGTCGAGCCGGCCGGGGTCGGCGACCAGGACGTGCGCGGCGACCGACGTCTGCACGCCGATGAGGGTGATCGAGTGGGCGAGGAGGTCGTGCAGGTCCCTGGCGATGCGCAGCCGTTCCTCGGAGACCTTCCGCTCGGCCTCGCGCTCGGCCCGCTCCACCACGCCCGCCACCAGCTGCCGGTAGAGCCGGATGCTCGTGCCGAAGACCAGCATCGCGATCACCCAGCCGGAGACCCGCAGCAGTTCCACGATCTCGTGCGGGTTGACGAGGAGCTGGATGGTGAGGGTGACGGAGGTGACCGAGAGCCCCACGATCACCGTGCGCACCGGCCGGCCGGTGGAGGCGACGGTGTAGAGCGCGGTCATCGAGGCCGGTATGGGCGCCAGATGCATGTAGTCGAGCGCGTGGTAGGGGGCGACGCAGGCCACCACGGCGAGCAGTACCGGCATGGGCGCCTTGCGCCGCCAGGCCAGCGGGACGTGCGCGGCGAGCAACAGCGCCCAGCCGAGGGCGTCCGGACGGCGGCCGTCGTCGACGCCGAGCGCGAGCACCGTGGCGAGCACCGCGAACACCGCGGCGGCCGTCGCGTCGCACCGCACCGGGTACGGCGCCGCCTGAGGGTCGCGGGTGAAGGCCGCTGCGAAGTCCATGGTGTCCATCCTCCCTGCGGGAAAGGGCTCCTGACAGTGCGTGGAGCCCCCACCCGCCCCTGATCACACCCGTACGGGCCGGCGCTCGGACCCTGAACCGGCCGTTGACGCAGGCTTCTTGGCCAGTGGGCCCGGCCACCACACCTTCCGGCCGAGCAGCACGCTCGCGCTCGTGACGAGATAGGTGCGGACGAGGAAGGTGTCGAGCAGGACACCGACCGCGATCACGAAGCCGAGCTCGGCCAGTTGCACCATCGGCATGTTGACGAGCACCGCGAAGGTCGCGGCGAGGACGAGTCCCGCCGAGGCGATCACCCTGCCGGTCGTCCGCAGGGCCGTGAGGGCCGCGGCACCCGGCTCCGCACCGTTCAGGCACTCCTCACGCATCCGGTGCATCAGGAAGATGCCGTAGTCGACGCCGAGGGCGACGAGGAAGACGAAGGAGAGCAGGGCGAGGCCCGGGTCGGTGCCCCCGAAGCCGAAGAGGCCCTCGAACACGAGACCGCCGATGCCGAGGGCCGCGCCCCAGACGGCGACCACGGCGGCGACCAGGACCAGCGGTGCGACGAGGCTGCGCAGCAGCACGACCAGCACGATCAGGACGACGACGATGACGAGCGGGACGACGATGTTCCGGTCGCGTGCGCTGGTGTCGCTCATGTCGAGCTGTTCCGCGCTGGGCCCGCCGACGTACACCCCGTCGCCGAGCGCGGTCCGCAGCGCCTCGATGGTCGCGGTCTCGGCCGCGGACTGCGGCGGGTGCGCGGCGATGACGGAGATCTCCGTCCAGCCGTCGCCGCTGCGGCCGCGTTCGGCCTTCGCGACGCCGTCGGTCGCGAGCGCGGTCCGCAGCGCCTGGGGGACCCGGTCCGTCGGGGCGACCACGGTGACGGGCTGGGTTCCCAGCTCCGGGTACGCGGCGGCCAGCGTCTTCATCGCGGCGACCGCCTCCGGGGTGGAGCTGAAGGAGTCCTCCTGCTTGAGGGCTCCGGGCAGGTTCAGCGCACCGAGCGCCAGGGCGGCCAGGGCGGCGGCGCCCGCGAGGAGGACGGCGAGGGGGCGCCGTCCGGCGGAGGAGCCCATGGCGGCGAAGAGCGAACGGCGCGCGGCCTTCGGCTCGCTTCCGTACGCCGGGATCAGGGGCCAGAACACCCGGCGCCCGAGGACGACGAGCAGGGCGGGGAGCAGCGTCATCATCGCGATGAGCGCGCAGAGGACACCGACGGCGGCCGTGGGTCCCATGCCCCGGCTGCTGTTCATGTCGGCGGCGAGCAGACAGACCATGCCGAGGGCGACGGTTCCCGAGGACGCGAGGACGGCGGGGCCGCAGCCGCGCAGCGCGGCGGCCATGGCGTCGTACGGGCGGGGGACGCGGCGCAGCTCCTCGCGGTAGCGGGAGACGAGGAGCAGTGCGTAGTCGGTGCCCGCGCCGAAGACGAGGATCGTCATGACGCCCGTGCTCTGGCCGGAGACGCTGATGTCGAAGCCCTGGTGCAGGGCGTAGGTGACGGCCATGGAGAGGAAGTCGGCGACGCCCGCGACGGCCAGCGGGACGAGCCAGAGGAAGGGGCTGCGGTAGATGACGATCAGGAGGATCGCGACGACGGCGACGGTCGTGTAGAGCAGCGGGCCGTCGAGGGAGTTGTAGACCTCGCTCGCGTCGGTGGCGAGCGCGCCGGGGCCGCCGACCTCGCCGCTCACGGTCTCGCGGACGTCGTGGACGAAGGCGTCTCTGGCCACCTCGTCCGTACCGGGCTCCGTGCTCGACACGGCGTACAGGAGGGTGGTGCCGTCCTCGGAAGGGACGGGCCGCGGCGGCGAGGCGAGCGGGTGGTCGGCGGCGACCTGCCGCACTTCCCGGGCGGCGGTGGCCTTGTCCGCGGCGGTCAGTCCGCCGTCACGGTGGTAGACGAGCACGAGGTCGGTGGAGCCGCCACCGGGCATCTGCTCCATGATGTTCGCGACCTGCGTCGAGTCGGCGCTCGCGGGCAGGTAGTCGACGGCGCGGTCGCGCTGTACGTCGCCGAGCTTTCCGGCGAGCGGTGCGGCCAGGGCGATCACGATCACCCACAGGGCCAGCACCCCCCAGCCGACGATTCTCCTACGGCCCTCCATCGGGTCCCCCTTCATCGATCCTCTTCGGGTCGATCCCAGATTCCCGCCGCGCGGAGGGCGATACGTCGCGCTGACGGCCGAGGTGGGGGGTACTGCCGGGGGCGGTGCGCCGTGGCGATTACTCCCGGGGGAGTACGGGCGCGTACACCACGTCCGGAGAGCCGCGCCCGGCCCGCGGGCCGGGCGCGGCTCTCCGAACGCGGCCTAGGCGTCGTTGCCCGCGCGCTCCAGGCGCACCGCGCACACCTTGAACTCGGGCATCCGGGAGATCGGGTCGAGCGCCGGGTTCACCAGGGTGTTGGCCCGGCCCTCGCCCGCCCAGTGGAACGGCATGAAGACGGTGTCCGGCCGGATGGCGGTGGTGATCCGGGCCGGTGCGACGGCCCGGCCGCGCCGCGAGACCACCGCGATCCGCTCGCCCTCGGCCACTCCGAGCCGCTCGGCGACCCGGGGGTGGAGCTCCACGAAGGGGCCGGGGGCCGCCGCGTTCAGCTCGTCGACCCGCCGGGTCTGGGCGCCCGACTGGTACTGGGACACGACCCGGCCGGTGGTGAGGACGACGGGGTACTCGGCGTCCGTCTCCTCGGCCGCCGCCCGGTGCACCACCGGCACGAACCGGGCCCGCCCGTCGGGGGTCGCGAACCGGTCCAGGAACAGCCGGGGCGTCCCCGGGTGGGACTCGGTGCCCTCCGGGGTCTCGGGGCAGGGCCAGAAGACTCCCTGCTCGTCCTCGATCCGCCGGTAGTCGATGCCCGAGTAGTCGGCGGGACCGCCGGCCGAGGCCCGGCGCAGCTCGTCGAAGACCTCCTCCGGCTCGGCGGGGAAACCCTTCTCCCAGCCGAGGAGTCCGGCGAGCGCGTGCAGTACCTCCAGGTCGCTGCGGACCCCGGCGGGCGGGGTGAGGGCACGTCGGCGGAGCAGTACCCGGCCCTCCAGGTTGGTCATGGTGCCGGTCTCCTCCGCCCACTGGGTGACGGGCAGGACGACATCGGCGAGCGCGGCGGTCTCGGAGAGCACCACGTCCGCGACGGCGAGGAAGTCGAGCGAGCGCAGCCGTCCCTCGATGTGCGCGGCGCGGGGCGCCGAGACGACCGGGTTGGAGCCCATGAGGAGCAGGGACTTCACGTCGCCGCCGAGCGCGTCGAGGAGCTCGTACGCGCTCCGCCCGGGACCGGGCAGCGACTCGGGGGGCACGCCCCAGACCCCGGCCACGTGCGCGCGTGCGGCCGGGTCGTCGAGCTTGCGGTAGCCGGGGAGCTGGTCGGCCTTCTGGCCGTGCTCGCGGCCGCCCTGGCCGTTGCCCTGGCCGGTGAGGCAGCCGTAGCCGCTGAGCGGCCGGCCCGCCTTGCCGGTGGCCAGGCAGAGGTTGATCCAGGCGCCGACGGTGTCGGTGCCCTTGGACTGCTGCTCGGGGCCGCGCGCGGTCAGCACCATGCCGGTGTCGGCGTCGGAGAACAGGCCGACGGCCTCCCGGAGCAGGGGCACCGACACGCCGGTGATGCGCTCGACCTGCTCGGGCCAGTGGGACATGGCCCCGGCGCGCGCGGCCTCCCAGCCGGAGGTGCGGGTCGCGACGAACTCCTCGTCGACGCGCCCCTCGGCGACGACGAGGTGCAGCATGCCGAGGGCGAGCGCCAGGTCGGTGCCGGGGCGCGGCGCGAGGTGGAGGTCGGCCTGTTCGGCGGTCCGGGTGCGGCGCGGATCGATGACGATCAGCTTTCCGCCGTTCTCCTTCAGCTCGGTGAGGTAGCGCAGCGCGGGCGGCATGGTCTCGGCCAGGTTGGAGCCGACGAGGATCACGCAGCCGGTCTTCGGGATGTCCTCCAGGGGGAAGGGGAGTCCCCGGTCGAGACCGAAGGCCCTGCCGTGCGCGGCGGCCGCCGACGACATGCAGAAGCGGCCGTTGTAGTCGATCTGCGAGGTGCCGAGGACGAGCCGGGCGAACTTCCCCAGCGTGTACGCCTTCTCGTTGGTGAGGCCGCCGCCGCCGAAGACCCCCACGGCATCGGGACCGTGGTCGGCGCGGGTCCGGCGCAGCCCGTCGGCGACGGCGGCGAGTGCCTCCTCCCAGGACGCGGGCGTCAGGACCCCCGTGTCAGGGCATCGGACCAGGGGCTCGGTGAGCCGGACCCGGGAGGAGAGTACGGAGGGGGCGGTGCGGCCCTTGCCGCACAGCGCGCCCCGGTTGACGGGGAAGTCGGTCCGGTCGACCACCTCGGCGGGCAGCTCCGGGACGCCGGTGGGGCGGAGCGACATGCCGCACTGCAGGGCGCAGTAGGGGCAGTGGGTGGGTACGGCGGTGACCTCGGACATACGGTCAGCGTGCGTCGGCCGTGTTACGCGGGGCGGCACCGCTCATTACGGGCGCGGTGCCATGCCCTCCGTTCGCTACGGCCTCCGAGGTGAGGCCAGAGCCTCGGTGACGCCCTTCTCCTCCGGGCCGAGGAACTGCGGATCGGGCCGCAGGGCGGCGTCGAGGGAGGCCTTGCCGGCGGCGAACAGTTCGCGGGTGGTGCCGTAGTACCAGGTGCGGTCGTGGGGTTCGGGGACCCCGACGCCGTACGAGTCGACGCCCGCCCGCCCGCACAGGGCCACGGCCCGCTTGATGTGGAAGTCCTGGGTGACGAGGACGGCCCGGTCGACGCCGAAGACCTTCTTGGCCCGGACGCAGGAGTCCCAGGTGTCGAAGCCCGCGTAGTCGCTGACGATCCGCCCGTCCGGCACCCCGCGCGCGGTGAGGTACGTGCGCATGGCGCTGGGTTCGTCGTATGCGGTCCTGCTGTTGTCGCCGGTGACGAGCAGGACCCGGACCTTGCCCGTCCGGTACAGCTCGGCGGCCGTGTCGAGCCGGTGCGCGAGGTACGGGGTGGGGCGCCCCTTCCACAGTCCGGCGCCGAAGACGACGGCGACGTCCCGGGCGGGCACGTCGGCGGTGGTACGGAGCTTCCCGGCGGCGGCGGTGTGCATCCAGGTGACGGGGGTGAGCGCGAGGACGGCGCCCAGCATCACGGCCTGGACGGTACGGCGGCGGGCCCGGGTGGTGCGGGGGATCAGCCGGGTGAGCCGTGCCGGCATGCGGGAACCTCCGGGGAGTGCGGGCGGGTGTCGGTCTGTCACCTCGTCCGACGCGCATCGGCGGGATTCGGTTCACCGGACGCCCCGCGTGTTCCGTACAACACACCGGCCAGGGCCATCCCGAGCAGCATGCCGAGCATCTGGGCGGCGGCGAAGGCGGGCACGGAGGCGGGGGCGATGCCGGTGAAGGAGTCGGAGAGGGAGCGGCCGACGGTGGCGGCCGGGTTGGCGAAGGCGCCGGAGGAGGTGAACCAGATCGCCGCGCCGATGTAGCCCGCGACCGCGACGGGGGCGAGGCCGGGACGGCCGATGTGGCGCAGGCCCTGGACGACGAGGACGAGTCCGGCGGTGGCGACGGCCTCGCCGAGCAGGAGGTGGAGCGCCGAACGCGACTCGGTGGCCCAGGCACCGGGCGCCCGCCCGAACATCGCCTCGGCGAGCAGGGCGCCCGCGACGGCTCCGGCGAGCTGGGCGCCGATGTAGGCGAGTGCCTCGCGTCCCCCGCGCTCGGGGCGCCGGGTCCACCACTCGGAGAGGGTCACGACGGGGTTGAAGTGGGCGCCGGAGAGCGGGCCGATGAGGGCGATGAGCAGCCCGAGACCGATGGCGGAGGCGGCGGCGTTGGCGAGCAGCCGGACGCCGATGTCCTGGCTCAGGGAGTCGGCGCGGATGCCGGAGCCGACGATGACGGCGACGAGGGAGCCGGTTCCGATGAACTCGGCGGCGACGCGCCGGGGGAGCGCGGGCGGGGGCATTCTCATAACGGAAAAGATATTCCGTGAAGCGGAAGAGTGGAAGAAATGAGGAGAGGAAAAGAAGAACCGCCCGTACGATCCGCGCATGATCATCGATGCCGTCCGCAACAACGCCGAGTGGTGCCAGGCCATGTGTGCCGCCCACGGCCACCCCGGCACCTTCGGCCCCCGCGCCTGGACCAGCACCCGCCGCACCCCGCTCTACTACCCGGACGCGGTGACGCTGACCGAGGACGCGGACGTCAAGGACGTCCTGAACGGCATCGACCGCACCACCCCCGGTGCCTCGGTGAAGGACAGCTACGCCCGCCTCGACCTCGCGGCCGAGGGCTTCCGTCTCCTCTTCGAGGCCAGCTGGATCCACCGCCCGGCGGGCCTCCCGGGCCTCCCGGTCACCGCGGGACACAGCGCCGTCCGCACCCCGGAGGAGCTCGCCGCCTGGGCCCTCGCCTGGAGCGACGGCGACGCCGACGAAGCGGCCCTCTTCCGCCCCGAACTCCTCGACGACCCCGCGACCACCGTGCTCGTGGGCCGGGCGGCCGACGGCACGATCCTGGGCGGGGCCGTCCTCAGCGCGAGCGCCCGCGTCACCGGCGTCTCCAACGTCTTCACCACCGGTGACACCCCCCAGTCCTTCGTGTGGGCGGGCGTCCTCGCCGCCGTCCCCGACGACCGCCCGGTCGTCGGCTACGAGTCCGGAGACGACCTGACCGCCGCCCTCGCCGCCGGATTCCAGGAGGCCGGCCCGCTCCGCGTCTGGCTCGACGCCTGACACCGCGTGCCCCGCCGGATGCCTGACATCCGGCGGGGCACGCGCGTGAGGTCACGGAAACACCCACGTGAGGGCACGGAAAACAGTCGTGACCCCCGCGCAACGGGCAGGCAACCTGCGACCCGCAGGATCGGTGCATGACGGAGCCGGACAGCACGTACGCCACCGCCGCCGGGCTGCTCGGCAGGATCACCGAGCAGCTCGGTGAGCAGCTCGGCCACCTCCCGCCGCCGAGACCGCCCATGACCGCACCCACCCTCGTCGCCGTCGGCCACGGCAGCCGGGACCTCCGCGCCCGCGCCACCCTCGGCCGCCTCCTCGAACGCGTCCGCGAACTGCGGCCCGGGCTCGACGTACGGCTCGCGCACATCGAGCTGAACGCCCCGCTGCTCGACGCCACCCTCACCGAGCTCGCCGCCGAGGGCCGCGACGCCCTGCTCGTCCCCCTGCTCTTCGCCCCCGGGCACCACGTCACCCACGACCTGCCCGCCGCCCTCGCCGCCGTGCCCGGACTCCGCGCCCGCGTGGCCGAGCCACTCGGTGCGCACCCGCTGCTCGTCGAGGCCCTCGCCGACCGGCTCGCGGACGCCGGCTGGACCCCCGAGGACGGGACCTCCGGCGCCGCCGGGGTCGTCCTGGCCTCCGCCGGGTCCCGCGACCCCCGCTCCGGCGCCGAGCTCCGCCGCATCGCGGCCCTGCTCGGCGAGCGGCTCGGCGGAGTCCCCGTCGTCCCCGCGTACGCCTCCGCCGCCGCCCCCACCGTGTCCGAGGCCGTCCGCGCCCTCGCCGCCCGGGGACGCCACCGGGTCGCCGTCGCCTCCTGCTTCACCGCCCCCGGCCTCTTCGCCACCCGCGCCGCCGCCCACGCCCCCTGGATCGCCTCCGCCCCCCTCGGCGCCCACCCGGCCCTCGCCCGCCTGGTCCTGCACCGCTACGACACGGCTCTCCGGACGACCACCCGCGCGCGGGAACTCGCCGCCGTCTGAGCGCTTCTGTCGGTCCCTCCGGTTACCTTCGGTGCATGGAAGGCATCGCAGACAGCGCAGACACCAAGGGCAGCCCGGACATCACCGACATCACCGAGATCGCCGACGCCACCGACACCCCCGGCTACGACTCCGCCGCGACCGACCGCTGGGCCGCCGAGCCCGACAAACGCCCCGGACGCACCGCCTTCCAGCGCGACCGCGCCCGCGTGCTGCACTCCGCCGCCCTCCGCAGGCTCGCCGGCAAGACCCAGGTCGTCACCCCCGGCACCCGGGGCCACGCCTGGGACGCCAGCCCTCGCACGCGGCTCACCCACTCCCTGGAGTGCGCCCAGGTCGGCCGGGAGCTCGGCGCCGCACTCGGCTGCGACCCGGACCTCGTCGAGGCCGCCTGCCTCTCCCACGACATGGGCCACCCGCCCTTCGGGCACAACGGCGAGCAGGCGCTCAACGACGTCGCCAAGGACTGCGGCGGCTTCGAGGGGAACGCCCAGTCGCTCCGCCTCCTCACCCGCATCGAGCCCAAGCGCTTCGTGAAGGACGCCGACGGCGACCTCGTCAGCGTCGGGCTCAACCTCACCCGCGCCACCCTCGACGCCGCCACCAAGTACCCGTGGCCGCGCGGCGGACACCCCGAGGACCCCGGCTCGTCCAAGTTCGGCGTGTACGAGGACGACCTGCCCGTCTTCGAATGGATCAGGCGCGGCGCCCCCGCCGACCGCAAGTGTTTCGAAGCCCAGGTCATGGACTGGTCCGACGACGTGGCCTACTCGGTCCACGACTTCGAGGACGGCCTGCACGCCGGGCACATCGACCCCAACCTCCTCCTCGCCGAGCCCGAGCGCGCCGACATCGCGGCCGTCGCCATCGGCCGCTACGTCCCCGAGGACACCGACCCGCAGGAGCTCGCCGAGGCCCTCGACCGGCTCGTCGACCAGGAGTGGTGGCCGCACGGCTACGACGGCTCGGCCGTCGCACAGGCCCGCCTCAAGGACGCCACCAGCCAGCTCATCGGCCGCTTCTGCCTCGCCGCCGAGGGCGCCACCCGCCAGGCGTACGGATCGGGCCGCCTCACCCGCTACGGCGCCGAACTCGTCGTCCCCCGGGAGACCCGTAACGAGTGCGCGGTCCTCAAGGCCGTCGCCGACCGGTACGTGATGCAGCGCCCCCAGCAGGAGGCCCTCCGCGCCGACCAGCGCATCGTCGTCGCCGAACTCGCCGAGGCCCTCGTCGCCCGCGCCCCCGACGGACTCGAACCCCAGTTCCGCTCCCTGTTCGACCAGGCCCGCGACGACCGGGCCCGCAAGCGCGTCATCGTCGACCAGATCGCCTCCCTCACCGACGCCTCCGCCCGCGCCCTCCACGCCGGCCTCCGCCCCCACCACTCCTGACCACTCCCGAGTCGCCCTCTTCCGTCACCACCGTCCGTGCGGGACGCTCGCATGCACGCCCCGAGGCGGAACGGTCCGACGAACGCCCGGGGGCGTAGGTTGGAAGCGGTCGCAAAGAGGAGGAAACGACGTGGTCGACGCAGATCAGACCTTTGTCATCGTCGGCGGGGGCCTGGCAGGGGCCAAAGCGGCGGAGACCCTGCGCGCAGAGGGGTTCAACGGCAGGGTGATCCTCATCGGCGACGAACGCGACCACCCCTACGAGCGCCCACCCCTCTCCAAGGGCTACCTCACCGGCGCCAAGGAACGCGACAGCGTCTTCGTCCACGAGGCGGCCTGGTACGCGGGCCACGACATCGAGCTGCACCTCGGGCAGTCCGTCACCGCCGTCGACCGCGAGGCCCGCACCGTGCGCCTCGGCGACGGCACCGTCATCCGCTACGACAAGCTGCTCCTCGCCACCGGCGCCGAACCGCGCCGCCTCGACGTCCCGGGCACCGAGCTGGCCGGCGTCCACCATCTGCGCCGGCTCGCCCACGCCGACCGGCTCCGCCAGGTCCTCGCCTCCCTCGGCCGGGACAACGGCCACCTGGTGATCGCCGGCGGCGGCTGGATCGGCCTGGAGGTAGCCGCCGCCGCCCGCGGCTACGGCGCCGAGGTCACCGTCGTCGAGGCCGACCCCACCCCGCTCCACCGGGTCCTCGGCCCCGAGCTCGGCCAGCTCTTCGCCGACCTCCACACCGACCACGGCGTCCGCTTCCACTTCGGCGCCCGCCTCACCGAGATCGTCGGCCAGGACGGCATGGTCCTCGCCGTCCGCACCGACGACGGCGAGGAACACCCGGCGCACGCCGTGCTCGCCGCGATCGGCGCCGCCCCCCGCACCGCCCTCGCCGAGAACTCCGGGCTCGCCCTCGTCGACCGGGCCGACGGCGGCGGCATCGCCGTCGACGAGTCCCTGCGCACCTCCGACCCCGACGTCTACGCCGCCGGCGACGTGGCGGCCGCCCACCACCCGCTGCTGCGCACCAGGCTCCGCGTCGAGCACTGGGCCAACGCCCTCAACGGCGGCCCGGCCGCCGCCCGCGCCATGCTCGGGCAGCACGTCTCCTACGACCGCGTCCCCTACTTCTTCTCCGACCAGTACGACCTGGGCATGGAGTACTCCGGCTGGGCGCCCCCCGGCACGTACGACCAGGTCGTGGTCCGCGGCGACACCGGCAAGCGCGAGTTCATCGCCTTCTGGCTCAAGGACGGCCGGGTCCTCGCCGGGATGAACGTGAATGTGTGGGACGTCACAGATCCCATCCAGCAGCTCATCCGGGCCCGTACGGCCGTGGACCCGGACGCCCTCGCCGACGCCTCCGTGCCCCTGGAGAGCCTGATCTGATCGGGGTGAGTCACCCGTAGACTTCATGCGTGGCAGGCAGGATCAACGATGACGACGTGAAGGCGGTCCGGGACGCGGTCCCGATCGACGCCGTCGTGTCCGAGTACCTCCAGCTCCGCAACGCGGGCGGCGGAAACCTCAAGGGTCTCTGCCCCTTCCACGACGAGAAGTCGCCCTCCTTCCAGGTCAGCCCCAGCAAGGGACTCTTCCACTGCTTCGGCTGCCAGGAGGGCGGCGACACCATCGCCTTCGTGATGAAGATCGACCACCTCTCCTTCTCGGAGACGGTCGAGCGCCTCGCCGCCAAGGCGGGCATCACCCTGCGGTACGAGGAGGGCGGCTACAACCCCGGCCACCAGCGCGGAGAGCGCATCCGCCTGGTCGAGGCCCACAAGGTCGCCGCCCAGTTCTACATCGACCAACTCGACTCGCCCGAGGCCGAGATCGGCCGCAAGTTCCTCGCCGAGCGCGGCTTCGACCAGGCCGCCGCCGCGCACTTCGGCGTCGGCTACTCCCCGGCCGGCTGGGACCACCTCACCCGCTTCCTGCGCGGCAAGGGCTTCTCCGACAAGGAACTGATCCTCTCCGGGCTCTCCCAGGACGGCCGCCGCGGCCCCATCGACCGCTTCCGCGGCCGCCTCATGTGGCCGATCAAGGATGTCGGCGGCGAGATCGTCGGCTTCGGCGCGCGCAAGCTCCGCGACGACGACAACGGGCCCAAGTACCTCAACACCCCCGAGACCCCGATCTACAAGAAGTCCCAGGTGCTCTACGGCATCGACCTGGCCAAGAAGGACATCGCCAAGGTCAGCCGGGCCGTCGTCGTCGAGGGCTACACCGACGTCATGGCCTGCCACCTCGCCGGGGTCACCACCGCCATCGCCACCTGCGGCACCGCCTTCGGCGGCGACCACATCAAGATCCTCCGTCGGCTCCTCATGGACAACGGCTCGGCCCGGGTCATCTTCACCTTCGACGGCGACGCCGCCGGCCAGAAGGCCGCCCTGCGCGCCTTCGAGGACGACCAGAAGTTCGCCGCCGAGACGTACATCGCCATCGCCCCCGACGGCATGGACCCCTGCGACCTGCGGCTCGCCAAGGGCGACGCGGCCGTCGCGGAACTGGCCGAGCCCCGCACCCCGCTCTTCGAGTTCGCCCTCCGCCAGATCGTGAAGCGCTACGACCTGGAGACCCCGGCCGGGCGCGCCGCCGCCCTCGACGAGGCCGCCCCCGTCGTCGCCCGCATCAAGAACATCGGCGCGCAGCACGAGGTCGCCGTCCAACTCGCCGGCATGCTCGGCATCCTCGACACCCAGTTCGTCGTCAAGCGGGTCGCCCAGCTCGCCCGCTGGGCCCGCGACCGCGGCGGCAAGGGCCCCGCGCAGCAGCAGACCCCGCAGCGCGGCTACGACACCGGAGCCCCGGCCACGGCGTCCTCCGGGCCCGCGCTCAACCTGCGCAGCCCCGCCCACCGCACCGAGCGCGAACTCCTCAAGCTCGCCCTCCAGCGCCCCGAACTCGTCTCCCCGGCCTTCGACGCCTACGGCGCGGACGAGTTCACCGCCCCGCCGTACGCGGCCGTCCGCCAGTGCGTCCACGATGCCGGCGGCGCCACCGGAGCCCCCTCCGACTACCTCGACACCGTCCGCGAGGCCGCGCCCAACGACACCGTGCGCGCCCTCGTCACCGAACTCGCCGTCGAGACGATCTTCGCCAAGAACGTCGATGAGGCCTACGCCGGCGACCAGCTCGTCACCGTCCGCCTCCGCGCCGTCGACCGCCGCATCCGCGACGTCCAGGGCACCCTGGCCCGCCTCGGCGCCCAGGGCGACCCCGAACAGGCCGCCGCCGTCCAGAACGAACTCTGGGTCCTCACCCAGTACGGCCAGTCCCTGCGGAACAACGGCGCCGCCGCCCTCTGACGCACGGTCAGTCACGCCCCGGTCTCAAAAAGTCACCGCACGCCCCTCGTGGGTGCACTGTGTCGTACCCCACACTGGGTAGCGGTGTCGTCCCGCTGCCCTACGCCCCCGGACCGGCAGCGATCACCCCCCTGGAGGTCGCCCGCCGTGCAGACCCAGACCGTGTCGCAGGACCAGGCAGAACCCGCCGAGGCCGCGGAGGAGACAGTGGTCCCGCCCCAGCGCCGACGCCCCGATCCAGGCGGCAACGGCCCCTCGTCCGACCTCTTCCGCCAGTACCTCCGCGAGATCGGCCGCATCCCGCTGCTCACCGCCGAGGAGGAGGTCGAACTCGCCCGCCGCGTCGAGGCGGGCCTGTTCGCCGAGGAGAAACTCGCCAACACCCCCGACCTGGACTCCCGGCTGGCGGGCGACCTGGACCGGCTCGTCGTCCTGGGACGGATCGCCAAGCGCAAGCTGATCGAGGCCAACCTCCGCCTCGTCGTCTCCGTCGCCAAACGGTACGTGGGCCGCGGCCTGACCATGCTGGACCTCGTCCAGGAGGGCAACCTCGGCCTCATCAGGGCCGTCGAGAAGTTCGACTACGCGCGCGGCTACAAGTTCTCCACGTACGCCACCTGGTGGATCCGCCAGGCGATGTCCCGGGCCCTCGCCGACCAGGCCCGGACCATCCGCGTCCCCGTGCACGTCGTCGAACTCATCAACCGGGTCATCCGCGTCCAGCGCCGCATGCTCCAGGAACGCGGCTACGAACCCACCGCCGACGAAGTCGCCGCCCAGCTGGACCTGGCCCCCGAGCGGGTCGGCGAGGTCCTCCGCCTCGCCCAGGAACCGGTCTCCCTGCACGCCCCCGTCGGCGAAGAGGACGACGTCGCCCTCGGCGACCTCATCGAGGACGGCGACGCCGCCTCACCCGTCGAGTCCGCCGCCTTCCTGCTGCTCCGACGCCACCTGGAGGACGTCCTCTCCACCCTCGGCGAACGCGAACGCAAGGTCGTCCAGCTCCGCTACGGCCTCGACGACGGCAGGCCCCGCACCCTGGAGGAGATAGGACGCCTCTTCGGCGTGACCCGCGAACGCATCCGCCAGATCGAGTCCAAGACCCTCAGCAAACTCCGGGACCACGCGTACGCGGACCAACTGCGGGGCTATCTGGACTAGTCCAGCTCCTTGACGGTGAACGTCCACGATCCCTCGGCGCGCAGGTGCAGCAGCTGCGGCCCCCGCGGGACCGGGACGGTCTGCCGGAGCGGCCCGATCTCGTTGAGGAGCAGGTCCATGTGGGGCAGACCTCCACCGGTGCGGCCCTCGACCTCGTAGCTCTGGATGCCGGCATAGCCGCGGCCGTCCTCAGGGCTGCCCTGGACGTCCACCCGGAGGTCCGCCCCATTGCCGAGGTAGAGAAGCAGCTCGGGGCCGTAGCCGTGCAGCGTTCCCTCAAGACGGCGGGCGGCGGCGAGGGGCTTCACCCGCAGGATCCAGCGGTTCTCGGCGTCGAGCCGCATGCGCAGCGGCCTGCCCTTGGGAACCTGGGCGAACGTGCTGCCCCGGAACTCGGGCAGGAGGTCGTTGAGGAGGAAGTCGCTCTCGTCCTTGTTGCGCCGGTCGAGTGTGAAGAGGCCCAGGTACCCTCGGCCCTCCTGCGCGACCTCGACGAGGACGGGGCCGTCCCCGACCCGGTCGTCGAGGGCGATCACGTCATTGCCGAAGCCCTCGGCGACGAGAGGTTCGAAGACGGGGCCGAACTCCCAGCCCTCGACGAGCTCGTACGGCCGGTCGGCCGGCGGGAACGGCCTCGCGGCGGCGGGCGCCCCGACCGGGCCCGCGGCGGCGGGCGCCCCGACCGGTTCCCCGACGGCGGGCGCGCCCTCCCTGGGCGGCGCCTGGCCCGGCACCTTCGCCACCCCGGTCAGCGGTACGGGACCGGCGACGGCCGTCTCCGGCTCGTAGCCCTCCACCTCGACGCCGTACTCCGTGACGAGCCCGGCGAGCCCGGAGGCGTACCCCTGGCCGATCCGTGTGAACTTCCAGCCGCCCGACTCCCGGAAGAACTCGGCGAAGGCGACGGCCGCCGCGTCCGGCGCGCCCGTCACCGTGCACGAGGCCACCGCATCCCCGTTCGGCGCGATCGCCGACAGGACACCGGCGCCCGCCGACCCGGCGACGACGATCCGTTCGACGGTCGCCTCCACCGCGCCCAACTCGATGACCAGCGAAGCCGGTTCGTGCCGGACCGCGCCGGAGGGATGGACCGGCTGACCCTCGAAGACCATGTCCGCGTCGCCCCGGACCCGGCCGTCCGCACCCAGCAGCAGAGCCGCCAGCTCCGTACCCTCGACGTCCACCCGCAGGGGTACCGACGGCACCCAGGAACTCTCGGTTGTGTGACCCATGCCGCACATCATGCGGCATGGGTCACATGCCCGTTCAGTCGACCTCCGCGACCGCCTGCGCGAACTGTGCCGCGTACAAACGGGCGTAGGCCCCGCCGGACGACAACAGCTCCTCGTGCGTGCCCTGTTCGACGATCGAGCCGTTCTCCATCACCAGGATCACGTCCGCGTCCCGGATCGTGGAGAGCCGGTGCGCGATCACGAACGACGTACGCCCGTGGGCCAGTCGGGCCATCGCCTTCTGGATGAGGACCTCGGTACGGGTGTCGACCGAGCTGGTGGCCTCGTCGAGGACGAGGATCACCGGGTCGGACAGGAACGCCCGCGCGATGGTGATCAGCTGCTTCTCGCCCGCGCTGACCCCCGCCCCGTCGTCGTCGATGACCGTGTCGTAGCCGTCGGGCAGGGTGCGGACGAACCGGTCGGCGTGGGCGGCCCGCGCCGCCTCCTCGATCTCCGCCCGGGTCACCGCGCGCGTGGCGCCGTACGCGATGTTGTCCGCGATGGTGCCGCCGAACAGCCAGGTGTCCTGGAGGACCATGCCGATCCCGGTCCGCAGCTGCTCCCGGGACATCTTGGCGATGTCCGCCCCGTCGAGGGTGATCCGGCCGCCCGTCACCTCGTAGAACCGCATGAGCAGGTTCACCAGGGTCGTCTTGCCGGCGCCCGTCGGGCCGACGATCGCGACCGTCTGGCCCGGCTCCACCGTGAGCGACAGGTCCTCGATGAGCGGCTTGTCGGCCTCGTAGCGGAAGGAGACGCCCTCCAGGGCGACCTTCCCCTTGAGGTCGGCCGTCCGCCAGCCGTCGGCCGGGGATGCCCCCAGCTCGTCGGCCGGTGCGTCCGGCTCCTGCTCCTCGGCGTCGAGCAGCTCGAAGATCCGCTCGGCCGAGGCGACGCCCGACTGCACCAGGTTGGCCATCGACGCGACCTGCGTCAGCGGCATCGAGAACTGGCGCGAGTACTGGATGAAAGCCTGGACGTCACCGATGGAGAGCGTGCCGCTCGCCACCCGCAGACCGCCGACCACGGCCACCAGGACGTAATTTATGTTCGAGAGGAAGAACATCACCGGCTGCATCACGCCGCTGTTGAACTGGGCCTTGAACCCGGCCTCGTACAGCGCCTCGTTCTGCTCGCGGAAGTCCTTCGCGGACTCCTCCTGCCGGCCGAAGACCTTCACCAGGTTGTGCCCGCTGTACATCTCCTCCACGTGCGCGTTGAGCGTGCCCGTGGACTTCCACTGCTGCACGAAGTGCGGCTGCGAGCGCTTGCCGATCTTCGCCGCGACGAAGACCGAGACCGGCACCGTCACCAGCGCCACGAGCGCGAGCAGCGGGGAGATCCAGAACATCATCGCGAGCACGCCGACGATGGTGAGCAGCGAGTTGATCAGCTGGCCCATCGACTGCTGGAGGGTCTGCGAGATGTTGTCGATGTCGTTGGTCGCCCGCGACAGCACCTCGCCGCGCTTGGCCTTGTCGAAGTAGGACAGGGGGAGCCGCGCCAGCTTCGTCTGGACGTCCTCCCGCATCCGGTAGACCGTCCGGTTGATCACCTTGATCGACATCCGGGTGGAGACCAGCATCAGCAGGCCCGCCGCCACGTACACGCCGAGGACAACGAGCAGCACGTCGCCGACGGCGGAGAAGTCGATCCCCTGCCCCGGCGTGAAGTCGACCCCGGTCAGCATGTCCGCCATGCCGGAGTCACCCCCGGCCCGCACCTGCTCGATCGCCTCCGCCTTCGTGCCGCTCTCGAACTGGTGCCCGATGACGCCCGCGAAGACGAGGTCGGTCGCCTTGCCGAGGATCTTCGGGCCGACCACGGAGGCCGCCACCGACAGCACACCGGCGATCAGCATCACCCAGAGCGCACCGCGCTCGGGCGCCAGCTGCTTCAGCAGCCGCTTGCCCGAGCCCTTGAAGTCCATCGACCGCTGGTCGGGGCCGCCACCGGCCATCATGCGTCCGCCAGGACCGGCCATCAGGCTGCCTCCGCCTCGGTGAGCTGGGAGAGGACGATCTCCCGGTACGTCTCGTTGTCCGCCATCAGCTCCTGGTGCCGTCCGGTGCCGACGACACGGCCCTCGTCGAGGACGACGATCCGGTCGGCCTCCCGGATGGTGGAGACCCGCTGGGCGACGATCACGACCGTCGAGTCCGCCGTCTCCCGGGCGAGTGCCGCCCGGAGCAGGGCGTCCGTCTCGTAGTCGAGCGCGGAGAACGAGTCGTCGAAGAGATAGATCTCCGGGCGCTGCACCAGGGTCCGCGCGATGGCGAGCCGCTGCCGCTGCCCGCCGGAGACGTTGGTGCCGCCCTGTGCGATGGGCGCGTTCAGGCCGGCTTCGAGCCCGCGGACGAAGTCGGTGGCCTGGGCGACCTCAAGGGCGTGCCAGAGCTCTTCGTCGGTCGCGTCGGGCTTTCCGTACCGGAGGTTCGTCGCCACCGTCCCCGAGAAGAGGTACGGCTTCTGGGGCACGAGTCCCACGGTCTTCGCCATCAGCGTCGGGTCGAGCTCACGCACGTCGACGCCGTCGACGAGCACCTCACCACCGGTCGCGTCGAAGAGCCGGGGCACGAGGCCGAGCAGGGTCGACTTGCCGCTGCCGGTCGAGCCGATGATCGCGGTCGTCTCACCGGGCCGGGCGACCAGCCCGACCTCCTTGAGGACGGACTCCTCCGCGCCCGGGTACCGGAAGTCCGCGCTCCGGACCTCCAGATGCCCCCGCCGGTCGAGCTCGGTCACCGGCTTCACCGGCGGCACCACGCTGGACTCGGTCGCGAGGACCTCCTCGATGCGCTCGGCGCAGACCTCGGCCCGCGGCACCATCATGAACATGAAGGTGGCCATCATGACCGCCATCACGATCTGCATCAGATAGGCGAGGAACGCGGTCAGCGCGCCGATCTGCATCCCACCGCTGTCGATGCGGTGCGCGCCGAACCAGACGACCGCCACGCTGGAGATGTTCACGACGGTCATCACGACCGGGAACATCAGCGCCATCAGCCGGCCGGTCGCCATCGACACATCGGTCAGCTCCGCGTTGGCGCCGCGGAACCGCTCCTCCTCGTACTCGTCCTTCACGAACGCCCGGATCACCCGGTTGCCGGTGATCTGCTCGCGCAGCACCCGGTTCACCGTGTCCAGCCGCTCCTGCATCGTCCGGAAGAGCGGCCGCATCTTCCGGACGATCAGGGAGACCGAGATCGCGAGGACCGGCACCACGGCGAGCAGCACGCCCGAGAGCGGCACGTCCTGGCCGAGGGCCATCACGATGCCGCCGACACACATGATGGGCGCGGAGACCATCAGGGTGAACGCCATCAGGACCAGCATCTGGACCTGCTGCACGTCATTGGTCGTGCGGGTGATCAGCGAGGGCGCGCCGAAGTGCCCCAGCTCCCGCGCGGAGAACGACTGCACCCGGTCGAAGACCGCGGCACGCACGTCCCGGCCGAGCGCGGACGCGGTGCGGGCGCCGTAGAACACGGCCCCGATGTTGCAGACGACCTGGACGACGGAGACGCCGACCATCAGGGCGCCGAAGCGCAGGATGTATCCGGTGTCCCCGTCGACGACACCGTTGTCGATGATGTCCGCGTTCAGGGTCGGCAGGTAGAGGCTCGCGCAGGTCTGCAGGAACTGCAGCAGCACGAGCAGTGCGATGGGTTTTCGATAGGGCCCGAGGTGGGTTCGGAGAAGTCTTATGAGCACGGCTCCACTATCGCCCGCACGCCCAGGACGTTACGACTCGGTTTTGGGGTGCGGGACGAGGCCTGGGGAAGACTTTACGAACGGACGCCCGACGTACGGGGCCGGGGCCGGGGCGGGGTCACGAACCGAACGCACCCGGGTGGAGCTGGTCCCGGGTCGCCGCGTACTGCTGCCGGACCGCTTGGCCCGCGGACAGGTCCTCGCCCGGCTCCAGGATCTGCGCGGCCGCGCCCTGCCAGGCCGGGGGAGTCGAAGGCGACAGCGTGCCCCGCGCCACCCCGAGCGCCCAGGCGGCCTGCCGCGCCGCACCGAGCGCCGCGTAATCGGCCGGCTGGGGGACGACGACCTGCGCGCCGAACAGCGCGGGCGCGAGCGCCTGCACCGCCGGAAGGGCCGCCGCGGCGCCGAGCAGGAAGACCCGGCGCACCTCGACGCCCCGCCCGCGCAGCACGTCCATGGCGTCGGTGAGCGCGCAGAGCATGCCCTCGAACGCCGCCCGCGCCAGGTGCTCGGGCTTCATCGACTCGCGCCGCAGCCCGCTGAGCGTGCCCGCGGTGTGCGGCAGGTTCGGGGTCCGCTCGCCCTCCAGATAGGGCAGCAGGACGAGCCCGGAGGCTCCCGGCGTCGACTTCAGGGCCAGCGCGGACAGCTCTTCGAGGGAGTCGACGCCCAACATCTCGGCGGTGCCGCGCAGCGCCCGTACCGCGTTGGAGGTGTGGACGACGGGCAGGTGCATGCCGGTGGCGTCGGCGAAGGAGGTGATCATGCCGCCGGGATCGGCGAGGGCCTCGTGGTGGACGGCCATCACGGAGCCGGAGGCGCCGAGCGAGACCACCGCGTCGCCGGGGCCGAGCCCGAGGCCCAGCGCGGCGGCCATCGTCTCGCCCGTACCGGCGGAGATGAGGAGCCCCTCGGGCGTGGTGCCGGCCGCGTCGGCCGGGCCGAGGACCTCGGGCAGCACGGCCTGGTGGCCGAGGGCCAGCTCGACGAGGTCGGGGCGGTACGTGCCGGTGCGGGCCGACCAGTAGCCGGTGCCGGAGGCGGCGCCGCGGTCGGTGGTGCGCCGGGCGGGACGGCCGAGGAGCTGCCACACCAGCCAGTCGTGCGGCTGGAGGACCATCGCGATCCGCCGGGCGTGCTCGGGTTCGGTACGGGCCAGCCAGCGCAGCTTGGCGACCGGCTGCCCGGCTCCGGGCACGGAGCCGACGGCCTCGGCCCAGGCCTGACGTCCGCCGAGGGATTCGACGAGGTCGGCGGCGGCGACCTGGGCCCGCTTGTCGTTGCGGACGAGCGCGGGCCGCACCAGGCCGCCCTGCGCGTCGAGCGGTACGAGTCCGTGCTGCTGCGCGGACACGCCGATGGCCTGCACGCCCTCCAGGAGCCCGCCGGTGGCGGCCTCCCCGAGCGAGAGCAGCCAGGTCTGCGGGTCGACGTCCACGGCCTTGGGTTCGCCCGGGTGAGGGGCGTATCCCTGCCGCAGTACGGCACCCGTGTCCGTGTCACAGACGACGATGCGTGTGAACTCCGCTGAGCTGTCGAGTCCTGCGACTATCCCCATGACACATGATTCTGCCGCACGCGGGGCGGTTCAGGTGTTGCTGGTGCCCCACTCGTCTTCCTCGACCTTCCCGTTGGCCGCGCCGCGCCCGCGCAGCGCCTGGAACCGGTCGGTCACGGAGGACGGCAGCCGGTCGCCCACCTTGTCGCCCACGGCGTGCGCGGCCTTGCCCGCGACCTGCCGCCCGGTCTGGGCGGCGGACTCGGCGGCGTTGCGCACGGCCGGGTTCTGCGCGAACTCCCTCGCGGACTTCTTCATCTGCTCGTAGCGCTCGCGTCCGGCTCGCGTGCCGACCACGTAACCGAGGGCGAGTCCTACGACGAACGTCAGCTTGTATCGCATGGCCACCACCTTCCCTGGAGAGCTTCCCTGATGCACCGCGATGCCCAGGCGGTGCCCGCGGCGATACCGATTGGCGGAGCACCCCCCTGCTTGCGCTAATGTATGTCTCGCAGCGAGCGAGCGCCCTCCCGGTTCAGCCGGACTGGGTACGTTCGGTGCAACGCAGCAATCCCCTGTAGCTCAATTGGCAGAGCAGCCGGCTGTTAACCGGCAGGTTACTGGTTCGAGTCCAGTCGGGGGAGCGCGATCCCCTGTAGCTCAATTGGCAGAGCATTCGGCTGTTAACCGGAGGGTTACTGGTTCGAGTCCAGTCGGGGGAGCGGAACGAAAGAGGACCCTTCGGGGTCCTTTTTCGCGTCTCGGGGAACCATGCGGCGCGCGGCGCGGTCTTCATGGTCGAGCAGAGCCGATCTTCCGGAGCAGGAGATCGTATGAGCGGCTATGCTGCGGCAGACGGCGCGCACACATGTACGCGCCTCACCGTACGGGGCGGTAGCTCAGCCGGTTAGAGCAGCGGACTCATAATCCGTCGGCCGTGGGTTCGAGTCCCACCCGCCCCACCGAAGAAAAACGTTCTGACCTGCGGAAACGCCCCTGAAGGGGTGGTTCCGCGTGTGGCGCTCGCCTCCCCGCAGCGAGGCGGGTGCCCTTGGTCTGCCTCACCGGGCCTGAACCTGCTTGACCTGGGGTTTCAGAGGGGACGGGGGGTGAAACCACGACGATGATCCCACGGGGATCCCAGGGGCCCTGTATGTGACACGCCGCACACCATGCCGAATTCCTTGACGGCGTCGTCGCGGATGGCCTTGAGCCGATTGCGCAGGTCGGTGACCTGGGTGTGCGCGTCACGGCCCCGCAAGGCGACCGAGCAACGTTTCCGACCGTGGTTCCGTAGCTGTGGACGAGCGTCCCCGTGAGCCTCGGACATCCCATGTGCTAGGTCGAGTTGGCATGCGTCAAGTCGAACGAGTCCAGTACCGGGTGCCCGGCACGTAGCGGTTCCGGTCCGAAGGCTCACGTCATGCGGATGCAGCATCCCTCGGCAGCAGTTCCGTGATGACGAAGGCGATCACCGCCGCGAGGATCACGACGGGCATCATCGCCGTGCCGCCCAGCAGGAGGGCGACCAGGACCACGCTGCTGACCGGCAGTCGCAGGGTGGCTGCCGTGGCGGCCGCCATCCCGCCCGCCAGGGCCGGGACCAGGCCCAGGCCGGGCAGCGGGGCCAGGAGGACCCCGGCGGCGGCTCCCAGGAAGAGGGCGGGGAAGACCAGGCCGCCGCGCAGGCTGCCCAGGCAGAGGGCGTACGCGGTCCCCTTGAAGAGCAGGACGGCGACCAGCGCCCCCACCCCCCAGGCGTGTGGGTCGGCGGCCAGCTCGCCCAGGGTGGCCTGGCCCGACAGGGCGACGTCCGTCGGGGTGCGGCCGGTGATCAGGGCGTAGAGGGCCGCGCAGGCCGCCGCCGCGACGGCGCACAGCGTGGTGCGGCCGATCACTCCCTTGGAGACGAGGGCGGCGATCCGCCGGGCGACCGCCAGGACCGGGTGCAGGAGGACGGCGACGGCGACGGCGAGCGGAATCGTCCAGAGCACGTCCCCCGCGTCCAAACGGGGGAAGGGCATGGGCAGGTGGAGGCTGAGGCTGCCCGTCTCCAGACCCGTCCAGTTCCCGAAGCCGGTGAAGACGAGGGCCCCGACGCCGCTGGACAGCAGGGCGGGAAGCATGACCGCGAACAGCTGTGGCCCGCCGGCCCCGGCCACCTCCATCAGGAGCACCGCGGCGATCAGCGGGTTGCCGAAGATCGCCGCGATGGCGGCCGCGGCTCCGGCCGCGCCCAGCAGCGCCGTGGTCCGCGGGGTCGCCGGACCCCGTGTGAGGTCGCGGAAGAGCAGGGCCAGGCCGCCGCCCAGGGCGATCAGCGGTGCCTCCGGCCCCAGCACGGCGCCCAGCGGCAGGCTCGCGGTGGCGGCGATCAGGACACCCGGCAGCGTGACCGGCGCGGCCCCGCCGGCGTGGAGGCCGGACGCGGGGACCTGCCCGCCGCCACCGGGCAGTCGGGCGGCGACCAGTCCGACGACCACTCCCGCGACCAGGAGCAGGGGGAGCGGCCACCACCACGGCGGGGCGTCCCAGCCCAGCCCGTGCGGCAGGTCCGCCCACACGAGGTGTTCGAGCTTGTGCAGTCCGGCGAGGAACCAGAACGCGACGAGCGAGACCGGGACGCCGACGACGGCGGAGAAGGCGAGGATCTTGAGATAGCCGGGAGCGAGGAGCAGATCGCGCAGCCGGTCCGCCTCCAGGGGCTGCTCCCCGCTGTCGGACTCCACGGGTCGGGCGTCGGTCTCCGCCATGGACGGCCCTCCCTCGGCTTCGCTCAGGCCTTCTTCGCGGCGGGCGGCCTGGCGCTCGTGCTCTTCTTCGTACCGGCGCTGCTCTTCTTCGTACCGGCGCCGGTACGACCGGCCCTCGTGGGCGCGCTCTTCCTCCTCGGCGCGGCCTTCGCCGGTTCCGCGGCCGGAGCCTTCTCGGCCGGTGCGGACTTCCTCTCCGGTTCCGCCTCCCGGGCCTTCCGGCTCCGTGCGGTCGGCCACTTGAACTCGATCTCCAGCTCGATCTCCCCGCTGCCGACCTCGACCTCGAACTCGGTGCGGAGGTCCTCGGGAATGTTCAGGGTCAGCGTCCCGAGGCCGAATTCCAGGTCGACCTCCCCGCCTTCCCTCAGTGCCGCCGCGAGCGCCGTGAGCTGGTCGGCCGCTTCGAGGCGCGACATCGAGCGCTTCTGCTCGAACTTGAGATCCTTCATGGGGTGTCTCCGATTCGGGATGAATGTCACGTATCGCCCATTCTGATCCCGGATGGTGGATCCGACATCCCATGGCGGAGGTGAACTGCCCCTGGCGCCCGGAACCGGTGGACCGCTCCTCACCCTCGGCCGACGAGGACGAGGGAGAGGAGGTGGAGCGGGAGGGAGAGGGGGGAGAGGGCCATGTCACCGCGGCTTCGGCGACGCCTGTGCTCGCTGTAGAGGATCAGGCTCACGCCGATGACCAGCGTGGCCACGAGCGCCGCGAGCGAGGGCGCGGAGCGGGGCGCGGGCGGATTCCCGCCCGTGAAGACCAGGACCATGGCGATCACGGCCACCAGGCAGGCGAGCCAGGCGACGATGAAGGCCAGCCCCTTGTACACCCCGCGGGGCGCGGACACGACCAGCACGAACGCCATGACCGGCAAGGGGTAGAGCGTGATCGCCAGGCCGGTGAGGAGCAGGTCGAGGATCACGGGCGCGCACCCCGCGCCTGTGTCGTGCTTCGGTGCTCCGGCCGGACCCGGTCAGCTCGCGAGGACCTTGGCCTTGGCCTGCGCGAACTCCGCCTCCGTGATCGCACCGCTGTTCTTGAGCTCGGCGAGCCGGGCCAGTTCGTCCGCCTGGCTGCCGCCGCTCCCGGCGGTGTCGCGCACGTAGGTGCGGAACTGCTCCTCGTTCTGGCGGACTCGGTTCAGCTCGCGCTCGCCCATGGAGCGTCCGCGGGCGATCAGGTAGACGAACACGCCCAGGAACGGCAGCAGGATGACGAAGGCGGTCCACCCCGCCTTGCCCCAGCCGCCGAGCTCGTCGTCGCGGAAGATGTCGCCGATGATGCGGAACAGCAGCATGAACCAGAGGATCCACAGGAAGATCATCAGCATGGTCCAGAACATGTTCAGCAGCGGGTAGTCCACCGCCAGGTTCACCATCGAGTCCTTCATCGCCGATCTCCTGCCGGTCGTGACGGGCCGCGGCCGCCGTTCGGAAAGCCGCGGTCCGGCGAGACGAATTGCCTCCAGCGTGCGCCGCGGCAGCGCTCACCGCACTCCGGGCGGGAACCGGACCGGGCAGGTCACCCGCTCGGCGGACTACGGGTTGCGCCGGACCGGTGTCCTCCCGGTGCGCCTGCCGCACGGTGCCGGGGCCGACTGGGACCGTGACCGCCCGCCGGCAGGGACGTGGCACGGTCACGCCCCTGCGTGCGAGCGAGAGGGGAAACGTGGACGGGAATCCGGGGGTCCGCCGGTCGGCCCTGCTCACCGCGGTGCGTGCGATCCTGTCGCTGACGGCCGTTCTGGCCGCCTACTACCTGTTGCCGTTGGACTCGTCCTTCAGCGCGGGCACCGTGGCGGTGCTCGTCGGCGGCGTCCTGCTGGTGGCCCTGCTCATCGCCTGGCAGGTGCGCACGGTCATGCGCTCCGCACGCCCGGGACTCCGGGCCATCGCGGCGGTGGCGACGGCGCTGCCGTTCTTCGTGCTGCTCTTCGCCGCGACCTACTACCTGCTGGGGCGCAGCGCACCCGAGAGTTTCACCGAGACGCTGTCCCGGACCGATGCCCTCTACTTCACGATGACCGTGTTCAGCACGGTCGGCTTCGGCGACATCAGCCCGCGCACCGAACTCGCCCGGCTGCTGACGACGGGGCAGATGACGGCCAACTTCCTGCTGATCGGCGTGGCGGCCCGGTTCCTGCTGGGGGCCGTCCAGGAGGGCAGGCGCCTGCGGAGCCTGGAGACCGAGGGCGATGAGCAGGGCGGTCCACCCTTCACGCCCTGACCCGGCCGGCGGCTCCCGTCAGGCCGACGGCAGCTCCTCCGCGGGCAGCCGGCCCGCGGACACGGCGTCGACCAGGGCCTGGTGGTCGCGCTCGTTCTGGTCGGCGTAGAGCTCCGCGAAGGTCGCGAGCGCGCGGTCGAAGGAGTCGCCGCCGCCCAGGTACGCGGCGATCGCGATCCGGTCGCCGGACCGGGCGTGCGCGCGTGCCAGTGTGAGCCCGCACAGGTCGCCGAAGGCCTCCATGTCCTGGGGGCGCATCTGCTCCGGCATGGCGATGCCCTTCCAGTCGCGCAACTGGCGCACGTAGAAGTCGCGCCGCCTGCCGTCGATCCCGTCCACGCGTTCCCAGCCGAGGAGGATGTCGCTGGTCGCCTGCATCAGCCGTTGGCCGGAGACGACGCGCTCGCCCTGATTGCGGTACGCGCTGGCGCCGACGTACGGGGCGAGCACCGAGGTGTCCGCCTCCTTGGCCTGGAGGAAGAGCGGGTCCTGGTCGTCCCGGCCGAGGAGCAGGAAGATCCAGCAGCGGGTTCCGACGCTGCCGACGCCGACCACCTTGCGGGCGACGTCCGTCAGACGGTAGTCCTCCAGGAGGGTGCGCCGGTCGGACGGCAGGGTGGCGCCGTACCGCTCGATCAGGCGGCGGAACTGCTTTTCGAGGCCGTTGCGCTCGACGTCGGGCATCAGGTCGGCCGCCCGAACGAGCAGCGGGGGATCCGCCGCGATCACGGGCCGCCCGTCGACCGTCTCGGTGAGCCTGTCGAACGCCTGCAGGCTGTCGCGGGTGCGGGCCTTGGCCAAGGCGCGGCTCAGCCTCTTCCGCCCGCGCTTGTGGAGCCCGTCCGTGACCAGGGACTCAAGGCGGTCCGAGTCGATCTTCGCGTACCAGACGTCGATGGTCCGCATGCCCGCGAAGCGGATCATCGCCTCGCGGTAGGCACGGACCGTTCGCCTGACGATGCGGGCGCGCTCCGCGTCGTCGAAACCGTTCGCCCGGGCGGCGATGACGAAACTCGCCGACAGCCGTTTGACGTCCCACTCCCACGGGCCCGGGAGCGTCTCGTCGAAGTCGTTGATGTCGAACATCAACTGTCGCTCCGGTGAGGCGAGCAGGCGGAAGTTCAGCATGTGGGCGTCCCCGCACAGCTGGGCCGTGAGTCCCGAGCGGGGGGTGCCGGCCAGGTCGGACGCCATGATCGCGGCAGCGCCGCGGTAGAAGCGGAACGGGGATTCCGTCATGCGGCCGTAGCGGATCGGGACGAGCTCGGGGACCCGTGTCGACGACTGCGCCTCCAGGATAGTCAGCGGGTCCGGCCGGTCGCCGGACGGACGGTACACGGCGTGGCCCGACCGCGGCGAGCGGCGCCGGGCCTTCTTGCCGAGCGCCGCGCGTTCCTGTGGGGTGGCGTGGCGTGCCGCGCGCATCGCCGTGGTCGCCTTCCGGGGCATCGAGAGCCCTCCTGTCTGGCCCTTGCAGCGGCCGTCGGAACGCCTGCGTGAGGTCCGGGTCGATCGGCGGGTCGATCTGAGGGTCAGGTCGACCGCCGGGTCGATCGCCGGGTCAGTCGGTGGTGTGCGACCAGCTGGTGCACAGCGCCCAGATGATGAACACGTTGATCGCCAGGAGGGTGAGCGCCCACCACGGCTGGTAGGGCAGCCAGAGGAAGTTGGCGATCATGCTGAGTCCGGCCACGCCGATGCCCACCGCCCTCGCCCAGTTGGCGTGCATGAAGAGGCCCACGCCGGTCAGCGTGACGACGATCCCGAGGACGAGATGGATCCAGCCCCAGCTCGTCAGGTCGAACTCGAAGACGTAACTGCCGACGCGGGCGTACACGTCGTCCTCGGCGATGGCGGCGATGCCCTGGAGGATGGCCAGGACGCCCGAAATCGACATCAGTACCGCGGCGAAGACGGTGCCTCCGCCGGCGATGCCGCCGCCTCCGGACCGGTGCGCCTTCCCTGGCGCGGCGCCGGCGGTCCCCTGTCCTCCGGTGGGTGTGTGCTGGCTCATGACAGTCACCTCGCAGTGTGCGATCCCTCGTCGGGCGTCCCTTGGGGCCGTCGGTCTGCTGGTGCCTCCTCGGGATGCCGGGCCAAGGTGCCCACCTTCGAGTATCACGGTCACCGGGGCGGCGTGCTCGGCGGAGGCGGGCACGGGCGGGGCCGCCCCCGCCTCCGTCCCACCCATGCCCGTGCCCGCCCCGCCCTCCCGTTCGACGGGTGGGCGGGGCGGCGAAGGGTCAGTACGTCAGGATGGCCGGGTCCGTGACGCTCGCCGTGCCCGTTTCCACGTGGCCCGCGAGACGGCGGACGTAGTCCGTGCTCGCGGAGGACGTGACGGTGACGTCGTACCAGTGGTGGGCGGCGGCGACGTCGACGGTGTGGGTGACCGTGGCGCCCTTCGGGACCGAGAGCGTCGTCGGGGTGCCGCCGTAGGCGTTGGTCAGGGTCACCGTCGCGGTCGTGCCCGCGTTGGTGAAGGTGAGGTCCAGCCGGCCCGTGGTGGCGTTGTGGCGGGCCGCGACCTCGGGGACGGCCGTCTTGCCGGGGGAGCGGAAGCGGCGGACGAAGCCGTTGGGGCCGTGGACCGTGAGGTCGGTGACGCCCTTGGAGTACTGGGTGTTCCAGGTGTCCGCGATCGACTTGCCGGACTCCGTCGTGTACGTCCACGGGGCGTCCGTGCGGTTCGCCGAGGTCACGTAGAACTGCGCGCCCGCCGAAGGCCCGCCGCCGAACGTGAGGCGGAACTTGCCCGCCGCGGTGTCGGCGGCGCCGTCCACGAACGGGACGTACTTCAGCGGGCGGGTGGGCTTGGCGCCGCGCTCCTGGCGGGGCATCGTGCCGGTGGCCGGGGCGGTGGCGGGGAAGTCGGGGTGACGGTTCCTGTCCGGCGGGAAGTAGCCGCCGGTCGGCGGCAGGGCGGCCGCCGAGGTGTCCGTCCGCGTGAAGTCGAAGGCGGAGGTCAGGTCGCCGCAGACGGCCCGCCGCCAGGGCGAGATCTGGGGCTCCTGCACGCCGAAACGCTGCTCCATGAAGCGGATGACCGAGGTGTGGTCGAAGGTCTCGGAGCAGGTGTAGCCGCCGGTGGACCAGGGCGAGACGACGATCATGGGGACGCGCGGGCCGAGGCCGTACGGGCCGGCCACGTAGCCGGTCTTCCCCGGGAAGTGGTCGAGTCCGGTCGCGACGGTGGACAGACCCTGCGCGGCGGAGCCGGGGACGTACGGCGGGACGACGTGGTCGAAGAAGCCGTCGTTCTCGTCGTAGGTGATGAACAGGGCCGTACGGGCCCACACGTCCGGGTTCGAGGTCAGCGCGTCCAGGACCTGCGAGATGTACCAGGCGCCGTAGTTCGCCGGCCAGTTGGCGTGCTCGGAGAAGGCCTCCGGGGCGGCTATCCAGGAGATCTGCGGCAGCCGCCCGCCCTGGACGTCGGCGCGCAGCCGGTCGAAGAAGCCCTCGCCGGCCTTGGCGTCCGTGCCCGTGCGGGCCTTGTCGTACAGCGGGTTGCCCGGCTGGGCGTTGCGGTACGTGTTGAAGTAGAGGAGGGAGTTGTCGCCGTAGTTGCCGCGGTAGGCGTCGTTGATCCAGCCCCAGGAACCGGCGGCGTTCAGCCCGTCGCCGACGTCCTGGTAGACCTTCCAGGAGACCCCCGCCGCTTCGAGCCGCTCGGGGTACGTCTTCCAGCCGTAGCCCGCCTCGGCGTTGTTGAGGACCGGGCCGCCGCCCGTGCCGTCGTTGCCGGTGTGGCCGGTCCACAGGTAGTAGCGGTTCGGGTCGGTCGAGCCGATGAACGAACAGTGGTAGGCGTCGCACACCGTGAACGCGTCGGCGAGCGCGTAGTGGAAGGGGATGTCCTCACGGGTGAGGTACGCCATCGTGGCCGGGGTCTTGGCCGGGATCCAGTTGTCGTACTTGCCCTTGTTGAAGGCGCTCTGGCCGCCCGCCCAGTCGTGGTTGAGGCCTTGGAGGAACTCCATGCCGAGCTTCGCGCTCTCCGGCCGGAAGGGCAGCGTGACCTTGCCGCCGCTCGCCTGGTTCCAGACCGACTTTCCGCTGGGCAGGGTGACGGGGCGGGGGTCGCCGAAGCCTCGTACACCCTTCATCGACCCGAAATAGTGGTCGAAGGAACGATTCTCCTGCATCAGGACGACGATGTGCTCGATGTCCTGGATCGTGCCGCTTGAGCCTTGCGCCGGAATGGCGGCGGCGCGCGCGATGCTCTCCGACAGCATGGTGAACGCGGCGGTGCCGCCGGCGAGTTGAAGGAACCGGCGACGGTCGAGGTCGGCCATGGGGGAGTTCTCCTCCGGGTCGATACGGGCACGGGTGGGGGTGCGCGTGCGGCGGCCGGGTGGACGGCCGACGGGCGCCCCAAGGAGAGCGCCCGTGAACCACCGCCCGGCGGCCGTTCCATGACTGCCCGTCGTACGGCAGGCGAATCCCCCGTGCCCGAACGGAAAAACCCACAAGCGAACGCCCCCGGTGGGTCGATGACCACCGGGGGCGTACGCGAACCGACAGAAAACTACTCGACGACGAGGTCGACCTTGATGTTGCCGCGGGTCGCCTTGGAGTACGGGCAGAACGCGTGGGTCTTCTCCAGGAGGGACTTGCCCGCCTCGCCCTGCAGGTGGTCCGGGAACTCGGCGCGCATGATCACCGCGAGGCCGAAGCCGCCGTCCGCGGGGTCCTTGCCGATGGAGACCTCGGCGGTGATCGAGGCGTCGGAGATGTCGATCTTCTCCTGGCGGGCGACCAGGTTCATCGCGCTGGCGAAGCAGGCCGCGTACCCGGCGGCGAAGAGCTGCTCGGGGTTGGTGCCCTGACCGTTGCCGCCGAGGGCCTGGGGGTGGGCGAGGGGGAGGTCGATGTGGCCGTCGGAGCTGACGGCGCGGCCCTCGCGGCCGTTGGCGGTGGCGACGGCGGTGTAGATCGCGTCCATGGTTTCCGTTCCTGTCCTCGGGAGGCGGTGTGCTGCGGTGGCTCTCTATTGATAGCGCACTATTTAGTTGTGCACAACTCAATCGCGTGTGAGTTGTCCTCGCGTATCCTGGAGCCATGGAGACGCTCGACACCGTCCCGGACGAGGACTTCCTCCGGCTCGACCACCAGATCTGCTTCTCGCTGCACGCGGCGACCCGCGCCTTCAACGGCGTCTACCGCGAGGCGCTCAAGGAGCTGGGGCTCACCTACCCCCAGTACCTCGTGATGCTGGTGCTCTGGGAGCACGGCGAGCTGCCCGTGAAGGGCATCGGCGAGCGCCTCCGGCTCGACTCCGGCACCCTGTCACCGCTGCTCAAGCGGCTGGAGGCGGCCGGGTACGTCGAGCGGCGCCGCAGCCCCGAGGACGAGAGGTCCGTCACCGTACGGACCACCGCCGAGGGAACCGCGCTGAAGGAGAAGGCCCGCGGGGTACCGCGCCGGATCGCCGCCGCGACGGGCCTCGACCTCGCCGACATCCGCGACCTGCGGGAACGCCTCGACGCGCTGGCCGTCCGGCTCGACGGCGTCGACCCGGACGACCTGAACGTCTGCCGCTGACGTCTCCCGCTGACGTCTACGGTCGGAGGGCCGTCACGGCGCGGTGATCACCAGGGCCGCGTTGTGGCCGCCGAAGCCCACCGAGGTGGACACGGCCAGGCGCAGCAGGGCACTGCGGGCCGTCGTGGGGACGTCGAGGTCGATGCCCTCGCCCGGCTCCGTGAAATTGGCCGTCGGAGGCACCGTGCCCTCCGCGATCGACAGCACCGTGAGCGCCGCCTCCACCGCGCCCGCCGCACCCAGCAGATGCCCGGTCACGCCCTTCGTCGACGTCACCGGCGGCCGGTGCGGAAGCAGGGCCGCCAGGGCCGCCGCCTCCACGGCGTCACCGCGCGGCGTGCCCGTCCCGTGCGCGTTGACCAGGTCCACATCGCCCGGCGCCGCACCCGCCTCGGCGAGCGCGCCCCGGACCGCCGCCGTGAGACCCGAGCCGTCCGGCCGGGGCGCCACCACGTGGTGCGCGTCGGACGTCGCCCCGTAACCGCTGATCAGCGCCCTGGGGCGGACCCCGCGAGCCGCCGCGTCCGCCGGCCGCTCCAGAACCAGGAACCCCGCGCCCTCCGCCATCACGAAGCCCGACCGATCCACGTCGAACGGCCGGAGGCCGCCCGCCGGGTCGTGGAAGCGGCGGGACAGCGCGCGGAGCCGGTCGAATCCCGCGATGTAGAAGGGGCTGAGCGAGGCCTCGGCCCCGCCCACGAGGACCAGGTCGCAGCGTCCGAGGGCCAGCAGGTCCAGCCCCACACCGATCGCCGTCGCCCCCGCCGCGCAGGCCGTGGTCACCGCCATCGACGGGCCCCGGACGCCGAACTCCACCGCCAGCTGCGCCGCGACCGCGTTCGGCAGGGCGCCCGGTACCGCGAACGGCGACATGTCCCCGGGGCCGTCCGTCCCCAGCACCCCGCGCTGCGCCTCGTACGTGAGGACACCGCCCGCCCCGATTCCGGCGACCACCGCGACCCGCGCCCCGTCCCAGCCGCCCGGGTCCAGACCGGCGTCGGCGAGCGCCTCCCGGGCCGCGCACAGGGCGAGGGCGGCGCTGCGGTCGGGCCGCCGCGCCGCCGCCGCCCGGCCGAAGTCCTCGGGGAGCCCGGGCGCCCGGCAGGCGAGGTAGGTGAGCCCGTCGCGCTCCTCCAGCGCGGCGGTGGGCTTCCCGACGCGCACGGTCTCCCAGGTCGTGGCCCGGTCCGCACCCGCCGGGGTGAACAGGCCGACACCCGTGACGGCCGCCCCGCAGCCGGGTCCCGGCCTGCCGCCGCGCATCAGGCCACCCCCGCGTGGGCGGAGACAAGTCGCTCGATCGCGGAGACGGTCGTCGCCGCGTACAGCTCCTCCTCGGGCACCGGGACGCCCCGCTCCTTGCGCAGGACCAGCGCGAGCTCGGTCAGCAGGAGCGAGTCGAGCCCGGCCTCCTCGCGGGTCGCCTCCGGTGTGACGTCCTCCGGGTCGAGCCCGAGCGAGACGAGCAGGTTCTTCAGTTCGTCGAAGGTCATACGGCTTCCTTGCCGGTCGGGGCGGTCGGAGGGGTTGGAGTGGGCGTGAGGCGGGGGTCGCGCGCGGCCGCCGCGCGCGCGTGGTTCAGGCCGAGCAGCACGCACACGTCCGTCAGGAGCGGTACGTGGTAGGCGAGCGGCCTCGGCCCCGCCTGGTCGGGGCGGGAGACGAAGCCCCCGTCCGGGCGCTGCCGTTCGAGCAGGTGGCGCACCGCGCGCTCCGTCGCGCCGACGGCGGACGGCACGGCCGGCGTACGAGCCACGGCGATCAGCGCGTACGCGGTGCTGATCGGGTCGCTCGGATCGGACGGCACGTGCCCCCAGCCGCCGTCCGGGTTCTGGGTGTCGACCAGCCGGGCCACGGCCCGCGCCCGGGCCCGCGCGACCTCGATCGCCGCCGCTCGCCCGCTCTCCTCCGGCCGGCCGGGCGCCACGGCGTGGAATGAGTCGTACGCCAGGACCGTACGGAACAGGGCGTTGCTCTCGTTGAGGCTCCAGCTGCGCTCGAAGGGCCCCGCGGTCTCCTGCCGGGCCGCCATGAACCGGACCGCGGCCTCCACGACGGGCCGGTGGGCCGGGCTCGGGGCGAGCGCGTTCACCGCCGCCGCCGTTATCGCCACCTCGGAGGCCGTGCCGGGCTCGAAGGTCGGGAAGCCGCCGTCCTCGCCCCGCCGGGCCAGCAGATACCGCTCGCCGGCCGCCACCTCGGCGCCGAACCGCTCCGGGGCCGTCGCACGCAGGAACTCCATGCAGTACGAGGTGTCGTCGACGTCGCTCTGGGCGACCGCACGATCGAAGCCCCAGCCCCCGTCGGGATTCTGTCGCTCCGTCAGCGCGGTGGCGAGGGCCCGCAGGGTGTGCGTGGGGGCTCCCGCGCCGGCCAGGGCGAGACCGCCGGTCGCCGTCGCGAACACGTCCATGCCGGTGATGAACGGCAGCCCGCCGTCCGCACGGAGCTGCCCGCGCAGCTCCCGCGCCCGCGCGTCCACGGCCGCCGCGTACCGGGCCCGGTGCCGGAGCGCGAGCAGGGCGAGGATCCGGGCGAGATGGTTGCCGTACGGGGGCGGGCCGGGCAGCGCGCAGGGTGCGAGCGTGCGCCAGTCGTCCTCGGTGACGAGCCGCGGCGAGCCGGTACCGAAGGAGTGCAGGACCTTCAGGGCGGCCATCTCCGTGACCAGCCATCGCTGCTGGCCCCTGGCCTCGAAGACGCTCTCCGGAGAGGGGAGTTCGGGGAAGGTGTGGGCGCCCAGCTCGGCGAGCACCGTCTGGAACATCAGCCGTTTGCGCCCGGCGGTGAAGTGGTCGAAGCCGCCGAGCAGCCGGGTCAGCGCGGCCGGCCCGTCCACGTACTCGCCGAGCGCCGCGCGGGCCGCGGCCTCCTGCACGGGGTCGGGGGCGCCCTCGTCCAGGGCGGTCTTCAGGCGCCGCATCAGCCGTTCCTGGGCGTCCGGGTCGACGCCGGTCACCGTGAGCAGCCGCAGCGCGAGGGCGGACTCCAGGATCCGGCTGTCGCAGGGGGCGCGGAGCAGCCCGTCCGGTCCGGCGGCCGCCACCAGGCGGGTGGCGAGCCGGGCCCGTGCACGGTCGAGCCGGTCGGTGGCGGAGGGAAGGCCTGGTGCGGGGCCCAACGCGGGGCCCGGGACGGCGAGCGAGGCACCGGTTAAGGGCAGCGCGCAGTACGTCATGGTGGGGGGTCCTTCGTCGATGCGGGGAGAGGAGACGCGGGGCAGAGAAGCCGTGGGGAGTGAACGTGGGGGAGGGAAGCCGTGGGGGCGGGAAAGGGGCGCCGGTCAGAGGGGGAAGAGGCGCCGTACGGCCTCCGCGCCCGCCGGGACCAGCGGGGTGTAGCCGCCCGTCATGACCGCGAGCGGTGCGATGAAGCCGCACCAGGCGATCTCCCGGGGATCGGGCCGGGGCGGGCGGTCCGCCACCCAGCGGTGGACCGTGAGGAAGCAGTCGCCATGGGGATCGTCGACGCGGATCCGGTACGCCTCGGTGAGGCCGGTCACCGTCGTCCAGCCCAGCTCCTCGCCGAGCTCCCGTACCGCGGCGGTGCGGTACTCCTCACCGGTCCGCACCGCCCCGCCCACCAGGACGTCGTAGTGGTCCGGATAGGCCGGGGCCGTGGCGGTCCGCCGGTACAGGAGGACCCGGCCGGCGTGGTCGGTGCAGACGGTGGCGGCGTACCGGCGGAGCAGGCCGGCGGGCGGTCCGGCCGCCCGGCCGCCCTGGGTGACCACCCGGTCGCCGGGGTCGACGTAGTCGACGCGCTCGGAGGGGTGGGCGTTCACGTCCGCTCGCGGACGCGCGCGGGCAGCGGGCCCGCCGGGCGCAGGTTGATGCCGAAGACGGGTTCCCCGGCCGGGGCGGTCGTCTCGACGGTGAACCGGGCGAGGAGCGCGCCGAGCAGCGACTCCATCTCCCGCATCGCGAAGCGGGTGCCGAGGCACGCGCGCGGACCGATGCCGAACGGGAGGTACGCGCCCGGCGGCAGCGGCGAAGGGGCGGGGAAGCGGTCCGGGGCGAACGTCTCGGGCTCGGGCCACACGTGCGGGTCGCGATGGGTGAGGTACGGGCAGACGAGGAGGTCCGTACCGGCGGGGATCCGCCAGCCGTCGACGAACTCGTCGGCCGGGCTGTGGCGGGGCAGCAGCCAGCCCGTCGGATAGAGCCGCAGCGTCTCGGAGAGCACCGCCTCGACGGCGGTGGCATCGCCGTCCGCCGCGGCACCGCCCGCCCGGTCCATGATCGCCGGATGCCGGTCGAGCAGCACGAACGCCCAGGTCAGTGTGCGGGCACTGCTCTCGTACCCGGCGACGAGCAGGGTCACCAGCTCGTCCCGGATCAGCCGGTCCGTGTACGCCGGGTCCGTCTCGGCCGCGTCGAGCAGCCGGTGCAGCACGCTCGGCCCCTCGACGCCCGCGCGGTGCCGGGTCCGGGCCTCGGCCAGGGCCCGCAGCACCCGGTCGTCCAGGGCGGCCAGCGCGGCCTCCACCTCCGGCGGGAGCGTGGCCGCGCCGCCCACGTCGGCGGGGAGCGCGGCCACGATGTCCTGGACGGCCGCCAGGTCGACGTACGTCTCGCCGTCGAGGGGATGGTCGGTCAGCGAGCGCCAGATCGTGTCGACGGTGAAGAACTGCACGTCCTCGGCGATGTCCGTCGGCTCGCCGCGACGGGCCCGATCGGCCCAGCGGTCGACCACGGACGCCGTCGCGCCGGCGATGTGGTGCTCCCAGCGCTGGATGCCGCGTCCGGTGAACATCGCCTGGAGCAACCGCCGTTGGGACCGCCAGGCCTCACCCGTGGCGGACAGCATCCCGTCGCCGAGCAGGGGCTTCGCCCGGTGCGAGCGTTTGACGAACCGGTCGCCGCCGACGCCGAGCACCTGGTGCACGTGCTTCGGTTCCGTGATCAGGACCGCCGCGCGGCCGCCCCGGCGGAAACCGGTGAGCCGACCCGGCGTGTGGGCCTGGCGCAGCAGGTCGACGAGGGGTGCTCCGGAGGCGGTCCAGGCCGTCACGGCGTCGTCGTCGAGGAAGTCGGGGAGCATGCCATCCGTCACGCATTGCGATTGCATGATGACGTATCGTAGTGCCCTGTGCGATCTTCAGGTCCAGTTCGATCTTCCGGTGCCGTACCCCTCTCGGTCCTCGACCGGCTCTCCCTCGACGTGGCGGCACTGCACGCGACGGACTCCGCGCTCCACCTCGGCGGCCTGGTCGTCATCGACGGAGAACCACCCTCCCGCGCCCGGGTGTTGGACCATCTGAGGCGCCGGCTCGACCTGCTCCCGGAGCTCGGCCACCGACTGGCGGGGAGCACCGGGCGCCCGCACTGGGAGCCGGACCCCCGCTTCGACCCCGACCGTCACCTGTACGAGCTACCCGGCGCCACGGACCTGTCGGCGGTCACCGCCGAGCTGTCACGGCAACCCCTGCCGCGGCACCGCCCCTTGTGGGGCCTCTGGCTCGTCCACCGGGCGGGCGGTGGATACGGGCTCTGCTACCGGGCCCATCACGCCTTCCAGGACGGGGCCGCCGCCGTCGCCACCCTGGAACACCTGCTCGGGCCGGAGGAGTTGCCGCGCCCCCGGGTCCTCACCTTCCGGCCGCCCCGGCCCGTGGCCTGGGCCCACGTGCTGCCCGAGTTCCGGCCGCCCCGGCCGGTCGGCTGGTGGTCGGCCCTCGGCACCCGGCCCTCCCTGACGTACGCCGCCACGTTCGCCGATGTCGACACGGCCCGGCTCCACGCGCTCGGGCGCCTGACCGGGGCGACCGTCCCGCAGCTGTGCCTGGCCCTGACGACCGAGGCCCTGCGCGCCTGGCACCCCCACGACTGGGACCCCGGCGGCCCGGGGCACGGCCGGGGCCTCCGTACCAACCTCGGGATCAGTGTCCGCGACCCCGAGGACCCCCGCCCCCTCCTCGGCAACCGGGTGGCCGTCGCCGGGATCGACCTCCCCTGCGGCGAACCCGACCCGGCCCGGCGGCTCGACCGCCTCGGCCGCGACCTCGACCCGAACCGGCTCGCCCGCCTCGCCGACGCGCACCGGGTCGTCCTGCGGAGACTCCCGTACAGGATCGGCAAGCTGGCGCTCGCGCGGAGCGTCGACGCCCGCTGTACCCCGCTGAGCGTCGCCGACCTGCGGGTGCGGCGGCCGCTGGGCTTCGGCGGCGTCCCCGCCTCCGGGGTGTACGCGCTGCCGGTCATGGTCCCGGGCCAGCCGCTGTTCGTCGCCTGGGTCGTCCACCGGCGGCGCCTCCATGTCACCTTCCTCGCCGACCGCGCGCTCGCGGGCGCGGACCGGCTGCCGGGGGCGTGGCTCGCGGCCCTGACGGAGCACGAACGGTCCGCCGGGGAAGGCGCGTTCGCGGGCGCGGTGGCGGCGCCGTGACGGGGGATGCGGCACCGGGGGCGGAACCGGAGCAGCAAGCGGCACCAGGGGTGGAACCGGAGCGGGAAGCGGCACCGGCGGCGGAACCGGAGCGGGAAGCGGCACCGGCGGCGGAACCGGAGCGGCAAGCGGGACCGGGACCGGCTCCGGGGCACGGCATCGCGCCCGGGGCCTGGCCGCTCCTCGGGCACCTGCCGTATCTCGTCGCGCGTCCGCTGGACTTCCTCGACGCCCTCCCCGCGTACGGCGACGTCGTCCGCGTACGGATGGTCCCCGCACCGTCCATGTCGTGAGCCATCCCGCATGCTGCTCGCCGCGCGGTAGGCACGGCGAGCAGCTGGGTTCCCGGGGGTCAGGTGCGGGGGACCTTGCGGAGCAGGGTCAGGACCACGGCCGCCGTCACCAGGGCGAACACCGCGCTCAGTGCCGAGGCCGAGTGCAGGGCCGTCGTGAACGCCTCCCGGGCCTGCTCCCGCAGCCCCTCGTCCTTCAGGGCGAGCGCCGCGCCCACGCTCTCGTGGGCCGCGGCCGGGGCGTCGGCCGGGATACCGCCCCGGTAGACGGCGACCGCCACACTGCCGGTGACCGCGATGCCCAGGGCGAGCCCCAGGTCGTAGGCCGTCTGACCGGTCGCGGCCGCCGCGCCCGCCTTCTCGGCCGGGGCGGAGCCGACCGCGAGGGCCGTTCCGAGGACGCTGATCGGAGCCGCGCCGAACATGATGACCGCGAGGGCCAGGGCGGCCACGGTCACCCCTTCGCCCAGGGCGATCACCGCGTACCCGGCGAGGGAGACGAGGAGCCCGCCGGCCAGCACGTACGCCGGGCGGACCTTCCGTGCCGCGAAGGGCGTCAGCTGAGAACCGGCGATCAGACCGGCCGCTCCGGGCAGCAGCCACAGCCCCGCTTCGAGCGGCGGCAGCCCGGCGACCGCCTGGAGGTACTGCGGGACCAGGTACTCGACGCCGTTGAGCGCGGTCATCCCCAGGAGCAGGGTGAGCAGGGCGCCGGTGAACGCCCGGTTCTTGAAGAGCCGCAGGTCCAGGAGCGGGGACTCCAGGCGGTTCTGGCGGCGGACGAAGAGGGTGGTGAAGGTCAGGCCCAGGGCGAAGGCGACGGCCGCCTCGGCCGTCGGACCGTGCGCGGCCAGCGACTTCACGCCGTACACCAGCGGCAGGACCGCGAGGAGGAAGAGCAGCACGCTCGCGGGGTCGAGCCGGCCGGGGTTCGGGTCGCGGTACTCGGGGAGCAGCAGCGGCGCGGTGACCAGGGCGATCAGCATGACCGGCAGGCCCATCAGGAAGACCGAGCCCCACCACCAGGAGGCGAGCAGTACGCCGCCGATCACCGGTCCGATCGCGAGCCCCACCGACAGCGCGGTCACCCACATCGCGATGGCGGTGGCCCGCTGGCGGGCGTCCGTGAACATGTGGCTGATCAGGGCGAGCGTGGAGGGCAGGACCGCCGCCCCCGCGATGCCGAGGAGGGCGCGGGCCGCGATCAGCGTCCCGGAGTTCGGGGCGTAAGCGGCGAGGACGGAGGCGAGCAGGAAGCCCGCCGAACCGGCCATCAGGAGCTTGCGGCGGCCGAGCCGGTCACCGAGCGTGCCCATGATCACGAGCGTGGCGGCGGTGAGGAAGCCGTAGATGTCGGTGATCCAGAGCAACTGGGCGCCGCTGGGCCGCAGATCGGCCGAGAGGTACGGGGTGGCGAGCCACAGCACACCGAGGTCGGCGGTCATCAGGGTGACGGGGAGGAGGAGGACGGCGAGGCCGAGCCACTGGCGGGCTCCGGCCCGGGGCGGTGTCGCGGTGTTCTCCGCGAGGGTGGTGGTCATCGTGCCGGCTCCTCGTTCACGGTGTTCTCGACGGTCTTCTCGGTGGCGGTGGCGGTGGCGGTGGTCGTCGTGGCCGTGGCCGTGGCTGTGGCCGTGGTGAGCAGTTCCTCGGTCAGGGTCCGTTCGGCCTCCGTGAGCAGGTCGGCGACCCGGCCCGGGCGCAACTCCTTCGGGACACCCGAGAGTTCGGTGCCGTGCAGGACGCGGAGGGAGGCGTCCGGGAGTCCGCAGAAGGCGGAGATGCCGGTGACGAGCATCAGGCCGAGGGCGTCCGTCATGCCGAGCCGCTCGATCTCCTCGGGCGTGCCGCCCATCAGGGCCAGCCAGAGCAGCCGCTTCCCCGCGAGCCGGGGGCGGCTCCGGCCGTACGCGAAGCCGTAGTTCCAGACCCGGTCGATCCAGCCCTTGAGGATGGCCGGCGGGGTGAACCACCAGACCGGGAAGACGACCACGATGTCGTCGGCGGCCAGGACGCGGTCCATATGGGCGCGGACCTCGGGGGAGTAGACCTTCTCGCGGTTCTCCCAGTCCGGCTCGTCCTCCGGGCGGAGCGCCGGGTCGAACCCCTCGGCGTACAGGTCGAGTACGTCCACGGTGCCGCCCTCGTCCTTGAGGCGGGCGTGCAGCCGGTCGGCGACCTGGGCGGTGAGGGAGTCGGTACGGGGGTGGGCGTGGACGAGGAGCGTACGGCGGGTCATGGTCGGGGGCCCTTCGCGTGGGTTCGGGAGATACGGAGGAGGGGGCGGGGGCGGGCCCGGGGTGGTCGCGGGCCCGCCCATGGGTGGCCGGCATCCGGGCGGTCAGAGGCCGAGGCCGGAGCCGCCGCTCGCGTCGATGTTCTGGCCGGTGATCCAGCGGGCGTCGTCGGAGGCGAGGAAGCCGACGACATCGGCCACGTCGCCCGGCTGCCCCACCCGGTCGAAGACCGAGAACCCGGCGGCGTGCGCCTTGGCGGCCGGGTCGGCCATCCACGGGTGGATGTCGGTCTCGATCGTTCCCGGCGAGACCGCGTTGACGGTGATGCCCCGGGAGCCGAGGGTCTGGGCGAGGGTGAGGGTCAGCACCTCGACGGCGCCCTTGGAGGCGGCGTACGAGGTCATGCCCGGGAAGGCGACCTTGGTGACCCCGGAGGAGATGTTGACGATCCTGCCGCCGTCGCGGAGCCGGTCGAGGCCCTTCTGGATGATGAAGAACGGCGCCTTGGCGTTGACCGCGAACACCCGGTCGTAGTCCGCCTCCTCGACCTCGTGGATCAGGCCGGGGCCGGCGATCCCGGCGTTGTTCACCAGGATGTCGAGACCGTGGTCGCCCTCCGTCCGCTCGTCGAAGGCGGCCCACAGGGCGTCGGCGTCGCCGGGGACGCCCAGCTCGGTGCGGAGCGCGAAGGCGGAGCCGCCGGCGGCCTCGATCGCGGTGACCGTCTCCTTCGCGGCCGTCTCGTTGCCGGCGTAGTGGACGCCGACCCGGGCGCCGTCGGCGGCGAGGCGGAGGGCGATCGCCCGGCCGATGCCGCGGCTGGCGCCGGTGACGAGGGCGGTCTTGCCGGCGAGGGGCTTGTTGCTGCTCATGTCCTGCTCCTTGGTGGTTTCCGTGTCGCTTCCTGCTGACGGGGACGACTCTGCCGGGGGGCTGTTCGGGTACGGCTCGGGTTCTGTTCGGGCCTGGTTCGGGCCCGGACCAGGGCTTGTTCGGGCCGGGTTACGGTGGCCGCATGCGATTCGCGGTGCTGGGGGAGACGGCCGTACGGACCGAGGACGGCACGCCCGTCCGGGTCCCTGAGCTCAAGGTGCGGGCCCTGCTCGCCGCGCTCCTTGTCGACGCGGGCCGGCCGGTCGCGGCGTTCCGGCTCGTCGACGACCTCTGGGGCGACGAACCGCCCGGCAACCCGCTGCGGGCGCTCCAGGCCAAGGTCTCCCAGCTGCGCCGCGCCCTGGACGAGGCCGAGCCCGGCGGGCGCGACCTCGTCGTCACGCAGGCACCCGGATACCTCCTCGCCGTACCCGAAGGGGCCCTGGACGCGCACGAGTTCACCCGGCTCGCCGCCCGGGCCCGGGAGACGGCCGATCCGCGCGCCCGAGCCGTGCTGCTCGGCGAGGCGCTCGACCTGTGGCGGGGACCGGCGTTCGCCGGCTTCGCGGAGGAGCCCTTCGCGCGGGCCGCGGCGGACCGCCTGGAGGAGGAGCGGCTCGTCGTCCGCGAGACACTGGCCGAGGCCCGGCTCGAAGCGGGCGAACAGGACGTACTGACGGGTGAGTTGGCGGAGCTCGTAGCCCTTCATCCGCTGCGCGAACGCCTGCGGGCGGTGCAGCTGCGGGCCCTCTACCGGGCGGGTCGGCAGAGCGAGGCGCTCGCCGGGTACGAGGAGCTGCGCGCCCTCCTCGCCGACGAGCTGGGGATCGATCCGAGCCCCGAACTGGCCGCGCTCCACACGGCGATGCTCCGGCAGGACGCGTCGCTCTCGGCGCCCGTGCCCGCGACCGCTCCTCCCTCCGTCCCGGTGGTGACCGGCAGCAGCCCGGTCCGGGGCAATCTCTTCGCGCCGCTCGCCGGGATCGTCGGACGGGACGCTGCCGTCGCCGAGGTGCGGGGGCTGCTCACCGAACGGCGGCTCGTCACGCTCACCGGGCCCGGCGGGGTCGGGAAGACCCGGCTCGCCGTCGAGGCGGCCGGGCAGCTGCGCGAGGAGTTCGCCGACGGGGTGTGGCTCGTCGAGTTCGCCGGCGCGCGCGGGGAACTCGCCGAGGTCGTCGCCGCCGCGCTCGAACTCCGTGACGACGGGGTGTGGGGGCTGCGGCCCGAGGGCGAGCGGGCGCTCACCGCGGCGGAGCGGCTCGCGGAGGTCCTGCGCGGCAAACGCACGCTGCTCGTCCTCGACAACTGCGAACACGTCGTCGACGAGGCGGCCTCGCTCACCGAGCTGCTGCTGCGCACCGCGCCCGGTCTCGTCGTCCTGACGACCAGCCAGGAACCCCTCGCCCTGGCGGGCGAGACGCTGTGGGCGGTGGAGCCGCTGGACGGGGACGGCGCGGTCGAACTGTTCTCGGCGCGGGCGGCGGCCTCCGCCCCCGGGTTCGGTACGGGCGCCGCCCTCGACCCCGCCACCCAGGAGACGGTACGGGCCATCTGCCGCCGCCTCGACGGCATCCCGCTCGCTCTGGAACTGGCCGCGACCCGCGTCCGGGCCCTCGGTGTGCACGGGCTCCTGGCGCGGCTCGACGACCGCTTCCGGCTCCTCGACGCGGGGCTGCGCGGGGCGCCGGCCCGGCAGCAGACCCTGCGGGCGGTCATCGACTGGAGCTGGGAACTGCTGGGCGAGCAGGAACGAACGGTGCTGCGACGCCTCGCGGTTCACGCGGAGGGCTGCTCGCTGACGGCGGCGGAGGAGGTGTGCGCGGGCGGAGTGGTGCCCGGAGGAGCGGAAGAGATGGCCGCCGGGGGAGTGCCCTCCGGGGCGGTGGCCGCCGGGGACGTCTTCGGTCTGCTCGCGCGTCTCGTCGACCGTTCGCTCGTCGTCGCCGTCGACGGGCCGGACGGGCCCCGGTACCGGCTCCTGGAGTCCGTCGCCGCGTACTGCCTGGAACGGCTGCGGGACGCGGGCGAGACGGAGGTCGTACGGGAACGGCATCTGACCCACTACCTGCGGCTCGCCGAGGACGCCGGGCCCGCGCTGCGCGGGCCGGACCAGCGCCGCCGCCTCGCCCACCTCGACGCCGAGACGCCGAACCTGCGGGCGGCCCTGGACCGGGCGGTCGCCGAACCCGGAACCGGCCGGAACGCCGAGACGGCACTCCGGCTCGTCGACGCGCTCGCCTGGTACTGGGTCATGCGGGGGCGTCTCGGTGAGGCGCTCCGCTCGGCGACGGCGGCGCTGGGCCCGGTGGGGGAGAACGCGGCGCGGACCGAACCGGCCGCGCTCCGCGCCCGCGTGGAGGTCTGGCGCACCGGCCTCGCCGTCATGGGCGGCGACGGCACGGACCGGCAGCGGCGGATCGCGCGGGCGCTCGCCGGGTACGACGAGTCCGAGCCGCCGCACCCCTCGGACCGGTCCTGGGCGCGCTGGTTCCTTTCCCACGCGCTCTGCGGGACGGGCAGCCGGAGCGAGGGCGGTGACCTGACGGGGGAGGCGCTCGACGGCGCCCGGGCGCACGGGGACCGCTGGGTCGAGGCGGCGGCGCTCGCGGACCGCTCGGTGCAGCGGCTGCTGGGCGGCGACGTGACGGGCGCGGAGACGGACGCGGCGCGGTCGGACGCGTTGTTCGCGGAGGTCGGCGACGCGTGCTCACGGCTGTGGTCGGTGTATCCGCTGGCGACGGTCGCCGAGATCCACGGGGAGTACGAGCGGGCCGACCGGCTCAAGCGGGCCGGGCTCGCGACGGCGGAGGGCCTCGGCCTGACGACCGAGGTGCCGGACCTGCTGGCCGGGATCGGGCGTACGGCCCTGCTGAGGGGCGACCTCGCCGAGGCGCGGGCGTACCACGGGGCGGCGCGGGAGCGGGCGGTCGAGGTCGGGTTCCGCGCGGGTGAGATCAACGCGGTCCTCGGGCTCGGCCTGGGGGCCCGGCGCGAGGGCCTGGTCGAGGAGGCCGAGGGGCACATGCGGGAGGTCCTCGACTGGCACCGGTCGGTCGGTCTCGACTCCGCCAACGCGCTGATCCTGGCCGAGCTGGGCTTCTCGGCGCTGGCGCGCGGCGATGCGGTGGGGGCGCTGAGACTCCAGGAGGAGGGCTACGGCACCGCCCTGACCTCCGGCGACCCGCGCGCGGTGGCGCTCGCCCTGGAGGGCCTGGCCTCGGCACACGCGGGCGCGGGCCGGGCCCGGGGGGCCGCACTCCTCCTGGGCGCGGCGTCGGCCCTGCGCGCCTCGACGGGCGCACCCCTGCCCCCGGCGGAACGGCTGGACGTCGACCGGGTCGAGGAGACGACCCGCACCACCCTGGGTCCGGCCGCCTTCACGACGGCCTTCACCCAGGGGACGACCCTGCCCCACGCGTCGGCGGTGACGGAGGCGGGCCGCTAGGTCGTGTCCGCCTCCGTCACTCATACCTACCGCCCGGCTCCGACCTCGCCGTTTGCCAAAACGTAAGGATCAATATCCAGCAACGCCCCTATACTCGCCCCATGTCCGAGTTCACCATCCGGCGTGCCACCGCCGACGATTCCAAGCGGCTCACCCGGCTCGTCCGGACCTCTCGTGCCTATCGGGGGGACTACGCCGGCATGGTCGCGGGGTACCAGGTGGGAGGCGCGTACATCGAGCACCATCCCGTGTTCGTCGCCGTCGACGCGAGCGACCGTGTGCTCGGCTTCTACGCGCTGCTCGTCGAAGACGCCGAACTCGACCTCGCCTTCGTCGCCGACAGCGCGCAGGGGCTCGGCATCGGGCGGCTGCTCATGGAGCACATGGCCGGGCAGGCCAGGGCCGCCGGGCTCACGACCGTGCGGGTCGTCGCGCATCCGCCCGCCGAGGAGTTCTATCTGCGGACCGGCGCCGTCCGGACCGGCACCGTCCCGCCCTCCGGACACATCCACTGGGACCGCCCCGAGCTCCGGTACGACCTCGCGTGACCGCCACCCAGCCGTCGCCGCAGTCGCGACCCCAGCCCGAGCCCGACGCACAGCCCCCGGCCCCCGAGCGCCGCCGGCTCTTCGCCGACCTCACCCCGCTGCGGACCTCCGCCCACTACCGCCGTCTCTGGTTCGGCAGCACCGTCTCCTGGGTCGGGCAGGGCATGACGTCCCTCGCCGTCTCTCTTCAGGTCTACGACATCACCCGCTCGCCCTTCTCCGTCGGGCTCGTCGGACTGTTCTCGCTCGTACCGCTCGTCGTCTTCGGGCTGTACGGCGGGGCCATCGCCGACACCGTCGACCGCCGCAAGCTCGGGCTCTACAGCGCCTGTGGTTCCGCCGTGCTGTCGATCGCGCTCGCCACCGCCGCGTTCGCCGGTTTCCACCGGGTCTGGTTCCTGTACGGGATCGTCGCCCTGCAGGCCGTGTGCGCCGCGCTCAACTCGCCCGCGCGGTCCTCGATGATCCCCCGGCTGCTGCCGCCCGAGCAGCTGCGCGCCGCCAACGCGCTGAACTCGATGGTCACCACCTTCGGCATGCTCGTCGGGCCGAGCCTAGGCGGCCTGATCGTCGGGTTCGCCGGTTACCAGACCGCGTACCTCGTCGATGCCGTCGCCTTCTCCGCGAGCCTCTACGCCATGTGGCGGCTGCCCGCCATGCTTCCGGAGCGGGCCGGCAGCAAGAGGGCCTCCGTCCTCGACGGGCTGCGATTCCTCGCCACCCGGCCCAATCTGCGCATGACGTTCTTCTCGGACTTCTGCGCCATGATCCTCGCCCATCCGCGCGCGCTGTTCCCCGCCATCGCCGTCCTCTGGTACGGCGGCGACGCCAAGACCGCCGGACTCCTCGTCGCCGCGCCCGCGTTCGGGGCGCTCCTCGGCGGGGTGCTCTCCGGCTGGCAGGGCCGCATCCGGCATCACGGGCAGGCGATCTTCGTCGCCGTCGCCTGCTGGGGCACCGCCGTCGCCGTCTTCGGGCTCACCCGGAACCTCTGGCTGGGGCTGTTCCTGCTCGCTCTCGCCGGCTACTCCGACACCGTCTCGATGATCTTCCGGAACACGATGATGCAGGTCGCGGCGCCGGACGAGATGCGCGGTCGGCTCCAGGGCGTGTTCATCGTGGTGGTCGCGGGCGGGCCCCGACTCGGGGACTTCCTCGCCGGCTCGGTGGCCGATCTGACCTCGCCCGCCGTCGCCGTCACCGGCGGCGGAATCGCCTGCGTCCTCGCGATCGGTGTCCTCGCCCTGTACGGGCGCGGTTTCCGCCGGTACGACGCGCTCGACCCGACTCCGTGAGCAATTCTCCCCGAACGGTACGTCCTGTTCTGGCGGTTGGCCGCCACGGCACATAACCGCCAGGATCAAGCGGAGTCAACTCCCCCTCCCAGGGCCAAGACTCCTCGCGGCACCCGGAAACACCCCCGACCCCGGGTCCGCGAGGAGTTCGAACGATGACGTCGAGGAACGCACCCTTCGACAGAGGGAGGGCCGCGCTGATCGCCGCGGGCATCTCCCTCGTGATGCTCTCGGCCGGGCAGACCGCCGCCGCCGGGACCACCGCCTCCGCCGTACCGGACACCTTCAAGGGGGCGGCGGCGAGCACCACCGTCACCCTCGTCACCGGCGACCGCGTCACCCTCACCGACCTCGGCGGCGGTCAGCAGACCGTCACCGTCGACCGGGCCAAGGGCGCCACCGGCGCGATACGCAGCCAGACCTCCAACGGCCGGATCACGGTCATTCCCGACGAGGCCCGCCCCTACCTGGCCTCCGGCGCGCTCGACCCGCGCCTCTTCGACGTCACCGGCCTCGTCGAGCAGGGCATCACCGGCGACCTGCCGCTGATCGTCACGTACGGCGGCAAGGGCGCCCGTACCGCCGCGGCGACCCCGCGCGGTGCCGAGACCGTCCGCCCGCTGCCCAGTGTCGGCGGCGCCGCCGTCACCGCCACCGACCCCGCCGCCTTCTGGCAGGGCTTCACCGCCGCTCCGAACGCGCGGTCCGCCGCCCCCGCCAAGGTCTGGCTCGACGGCCGCGTCAAGGCCGCCATGGCCGACTCCAACGCCCAGATCGGCACCCCGAAGGCCTGGGAGGCCGGGCTCACCGGCAAGGGCGTGAAGGTTGCCGTCCTCGACACCGGCGCCGACCTCGCCCACCCCGACCTCGCGGGCCGGATCACCGAGTCCAAGTCCTTCATCGCGGGCCAGGAGGTCGCCGACCGCAACGGCCACGGCACGCACGTCTCCTCCACCGTCGGCGGCAGCGGCGCCGGCTCCGACGGCAAGGAGAAGGGCGTCGCCCCCGGCGCCACCCTCGCCGTCGGCAAGGTCCTCAGCGACGCGGGCTCCGGCTCCGAGTCGGAGATCATCGCCGGCATGGAGTGGGCCGCCAAGGACATCGACGCGAAGATCGTCTCGATGAGCCTCGGCTCCAGCGAACCCAGCGACGGCACCGACCCGATGGCCCAGGCCGTCAACACGCTCTCCGCCGAGACCGGCGCCCTCTTCGTCATCGCCGCCGGAAACTCCGGCTACCCCGGTTCCATCGGCTCGCCCGGCGCCGCCGACTCCGCGCTCACCATCGGCGCCGTCGACTCCGCCGACGAGGCCGCCTACTTCACGAGCCAGGGCCCCCGCTACGGCGACCAGGCCCTCAAGCCCGACCTGTCGGCACCCGGTGTGAACATCCTCGCCGCCCGCTCCCAGCTCGTCTCCGGCAGCGGCCTCTACACCTCGATGAGCGGTACGTCGATGGCGACCCCGCACGTCGCCGGTGTCGCCGCCCTGCTCGCCGAGCGGCACCCCGACTGGACCGGCGCCCAGCTCAAGGACGCGCTGATGTCCTCGTCGAAGACCCTCGACGCCTCCTCGTACGCGCTCGGCTCCGGCCGGGTCGACGTGGCCGCCGCGATCGCCGCGAACATCACCGCGACCGGCTCCGCCGACCTCGGCTTCGTCGCCTGGCCGTACGAGACGAACAAGCCGGTCACGAAGACCGTCACGTACGCCAACTCCTCCGACAGCGCGGTCGAGTTGAACCTGGCCGTCGAGGGGATGCCGGCCGGTGTCGCCACCCTCGCCGACACCACCCTCACCGTCCCCGCCCACGGGACCGCGAGCACCACGATCACCGGTGACGGCGCCAAGGCCCCCGTCGGCCAGTCCTCCGGCCGGGTCACCGCCAGCGCCGCCGGCACCGCCGTCGCGCACACCGCGCTCGGCCTGGTGAAGGAGGAGGAGCGCTACACCCTCACCGTCCACGTCAAGGACCGTGACGGCGCCGCGACCCCCGCCTACCTCGGCGTGCAGCAGCTGACCCAGGGCGTGGACCCCTTCCCGGCCACGGTCGGCGAGTCCGGCACCCTCGAACTGCGCCTCAAGCCCGGCACGTACACCGTCGACACCTTCCTCGACGTGCGCGGCTCCCACGGCGAGGACTCCCTCGGCCTCGGCTTCCTCACCGAGCCGGAGATCACCCTCGACCGTGACCGCGAGATCACCCTCGACGGGCGGCAGCTCCGCGAGATCCGCGCCGAGGTCGAGAAGCGCACCGAGACCCGGCAGCTCCTGATGGAGTTCGACCGCGACGCCAACGGCGCCTCCTACGGCGGAGCCGTCCAGGTCCCGCCGCGGTACGACTCGGTCTTCGCGGCGCCCACCCGCAAGCCCGCCACCGGCACCTTCGAGTACCGGACCGTCTGGCGCCTCGGCAAGCCGACGCTGGAGGCGACCGTCGACGGCACCCGCCTCGCCGGCGCCACCCCGCAGGCCGGCGCCACCCTCCTGGAGGGCGGCCACCGTCTCGGGCTCGTCGACGCGGGCACCGGCACCCCCGCCGAGTACACGGGCAAGAACGCCGCCGGCAAGGCCGTCCTCGTGCGGCTCACCGAGGGCGCCGACCCGACGCAGCTCGCCCAGACCGCCCAGGACGCGGGCGCCAAGGCCCTGTTCGTCACCGACGACCAGCCCGGCCGCCTCATGAAGTGGTTCGGCACCGCCGACTACCAGGACCGGCCGCTCTCCGTCGCCACCGTCAACACCGCCGACGCACAGCGCCTCGCCGCCGGCGCGGCCCGCGGCAAGCGCGTCGAGCTGACCGGCACCCGCTTCACCCCGTTCACGTACGACCTCTCCGAGGGCCACCCCGGTGCCATCGGCAAGGACCTGGTCTTCCGTCCCGACGAGGACGAACTGGCCACCATCCACTCCACCTTCTACGCGCCGACCAAGCGCAAGGAGCTGGGCGGCGAGTTCCGCTACTCGATCACCGACACCTTCCCGATCGGCTTCGGCTTCAAGGAGTGGATCGGCTTCCCGACCGAGCGCACCGAGTACGTCTCCACCGGCACCGGCCAGCGCTGGCACGAGTCCGTCGACCTCGGCGACTCCCTCGAAGAGCGCGGTGGCCGGTCCGTCTACCGCGGCGGCAGCACCGTGAAGCTCGACTGGTTCGGCCCCGTCTGGCACCCCTGGCTGGGCACCGGCCTCGGCTGGGGCCAGCAGCGCACCGGCAACGACCTTCGGTTCAACACTCCCGGCTGGGGCGACTCCGGCACCGACCACACCGGCTTCGGCAACGTGTGGAACGACGACTCGATGACGCAGTACACCGAGGTGTACGTCAACGGGACCCGCGTCGACCGCAAGATGAGCTCCGGCGCCTACGCCTGGGACGCCCCGGCGGAGGAGGCCACCTACAAGGTCGTCACCGACACCGCGCTCGACCCGGCGCGCTGGCGGCTCGCCGGAAAGGGCCACAGCGAGTGGACCTTCCGCTCCGCCGAGACCCCCGGCGACCGGATCACCTACCTGCCGATGCTCAACCTCGGCTTCGACGTGGACACCGACCTCAACGGTGACGTCCGCGCCGGGAGCAAGCTGCCCGTCGGGATCTCCGCCGAGTACGTGAAGGGCGCCACCGGCACTGGCACCATCGGCGCCGGCACCCTGGAGGTCTCCTACGACGAGGGCAAGACCTGGACGAAGGTCACCCTCAAGAAGGCGCGCCACGGCGCCGCCTGGGACGGCGAGCTGCGCGTCCCGACCGGCGCGGGCTCCGTCTCGCTGCGGGCCGGGGCGAGCGACGACCGGGGCGGCTCGGTCACGCAGGAACTGATCCGTGCGGTGGGCGTGAAGTAGCCACCGGTCCGCTGCGGACGGCCGGGCCCCCTCCTGCTCGTAGCGGGAGGGGGCCCGGCTCGGTCTGCTCAATCGCCGTCTCCCAAGGCCTTCTTGAGGATCTTGCCCATGTCGTTACGGGGGAGCGCGTCGAGGTAGCGCACCACCCGGGGCCGCTTGTGCGGGGCGAGCAGCCGCGCCACATGGTCGGCGAGCTCCGCCTCCGCCGGGGGCGTCGAAGCGTCCGCCGGCACCACCCAGGCCACGATCCGCTCGCCCAGGTCGGGGTCGGGCTCGCCGGTGACGGCGGCCTCCCGGACCCCGGGGTGGTCGAGGAGAGCGTTCTCGATCTCGCCCGCCCCGATCTTGTAGCCGCCGCTCTTGATCAGGTCGGTCGCCTTGCGGCCCACGAGCCGCACCGCGCCGTCCGCCTCCCGGACCGCCATGTCGCCGGTGCGGAACCAGTCGCCGTCGAAGGCGGCGGCCGTCGCGTCGGGCCGGTTGAGGTAGCCGGAGAAGAGGTTCGGGCCGCGCACCTGCACCTCGCCGACCGTCTCCCCGTCGAGCTCCTTCAGCACGGAGCCGTCCTCGTCGACGAGCCGCAGCTCCACGCCCGCGAGCGGCACCCCGACGGTCCCGGGGCGCGGCCCGGCGCCCGGCAGGACGCTGGTGTTCATGAGCGTCTCGGTCATCCCGTACCGCTCCACGACCGTCCGGCCCGTGGCCGCCGCGATCCGCTCGTGGTCGTGGACCGGCAGCGCCGCCGAACCCGAGACGAGTAGCCGCGCCCCGGCCATCGCCCGGACCAGCTCGGCGTCCTCGGCGAGCGCGTCCGCGAGCCGGTGGTACATGGTCGGTACGCCGAACAGCATCGTGCCGCCGCCCGCGCCGCCCAGCTCCCGCGCGACGCCCGCCGCCGAGAACGCGCCCAGGTGCCGGACCTCGCCGCCCCGGCGCAGCGGCCCCAGGACGCCGAGGATCAGCCCGTGCACGTGGAACAGCGGCAGCGCGTGCACGAGGACGTCGTCCGCCGTCCAGGACCAGGCCTCGGCGAGCGCGTCGAGCGAGGCGGCGATCGCCCGCCGGGAGAGCAGGACGCCCTTCGGGGGTCCGGTGGTGCCGGAGGTGTAGACGATCAGGGCGGGGGACTCGGCGTCGGCGGACTCCGTGACCGGCGCGCCGGCCGCCGTGAGGTCCACGTCGATCCGGGGAAGCCCGGCGAGCCCGGCGGGCAGCACGTCCTCGGGACCCGCGAGCACCGCGGTGGGCTTGCTGTCGTCCAGGATGTGCGCCAGCTCGCGCTCCCCGGTCCGCGGATTGAGCGGTACGGCCGGCACGCCTGCGAGCAGGGCCCCGACGACGGCGACGGCCGTCTGCGCGGTCGGCGTGGCCCAGACGGCGACCCGCTCGCCGCCCCCGATCCGCGCCGCCAGGGCCCCGGCGGCCCGCGCCAGCTCCTCGTAGGTCAGGGCGTACGCGCCGCAGCGCAGGGCGGGCCGGGGGGAAGGGGCCGCAAGGGCCGGAAAGAGCGCACTCACCGGTCGTACTCCTCGTGTCGTCGAGGGCGATGGCTACCGACACACATTCTGCCGCCCCGCCCGGCCGCCCCCACTGCGGGCCGGCCCGCGCGGGCGTGGCCCACACCGGTGGTGGCCGGCGGCCGGCTGAGGAGTGTCAGGGGCGGGTCGCTGTGAGTGGGGACCTTTGGGGGGTCGGGTTCTCGCCCTCCGGGCGGATTCCGCGCATCCGGCCCCACGCGTACACACAGCCCGCCAGCGCCAGATCCGACAGCAGCATGAAGCCGATCGAGTACGACCCCTTCGCGCTGTAGATCGCGCCCATCACCAGCGGCGGCAGGAACCCGCCCAACCCGCCCATCGCACCGACGATGCCCGTCACACTGCCGACCTTCGCCTGCGGGGTCACCTGCGAGACCAGCGCGAACACCGAACCGCTCGCCGTGCCCAGACCCGCCGCCATGATCAGCAGGGCGATCGTGCCGCCGGGGTTCAGCGGCGGGTCGAAGGCCTGGACGATCGCGAGCAGGGCGACCACGGCGAGCGCGGCGGCCGTGACGAGCGCCGGGTGGATCCGGTCCGAGAGCCAGCCGCCGATCGGCCGGAAGACGACGGTCACCAGGGCGAATCCGGCCGCCTTGGTGCCCGCGTCCGTCGGGTCGAGCTCGTACCAGGTCTTCAGATACGTCGGCAGGTAGACGCCGAACGCGACGATGCCGCCGAACCCGATCGCGTACAGCGCCGACAGCTCCCACGTCACCCGCAGCCGCCCCGCCGCGGCGAGCCGGGTCGCCAGGGAGGCGGTGGGCACGGGGCGGTCGGGCCGGTCGGTGATGAGGAACGTGGCGAGCACCGCGTACGCGGCGAGCGCGATCGCCACCACGATGAACGGCAGGTTCTCGCCGTGCTTGGCGATGCGCGGGGTGAAGTAGCCGGACAGCGCCACACCGCCCATGCCCATGCCGAACACGCCGAGCGCGAGACCGCGTTTCTCGGGCGGGAACCAGGAGTTGACCAGCGGGATGCCGATCGCGAACGTCGTACCGCCGAGGCCGAGGAGGAAGCCGACGACCAGCATCAGGCCGTAGCTGTCCTTGGCGACGATGAGCAGCAGCACGGGGATGATCGTCAGCGCCGAGACCAGCGGGAACATCAGTTTCGCGCCGTACCGGTCGGTCAGTGCCCCGGCCGGGATGCGGCCGAGCGACCCCACGAGGACGGGGACCGCGACGAGCAGCGACTGCTCGAAGGAGCTGAGTTCGAGCCGGTCGCCGTACCAGCTGGCGAGGGGCGCGATCAGGTCCCACGCCCAGAAGGTGAGCGTGAAGCCGATGGTGGCCGTCACCAGGTTGCGGTAGGCCGCCGCTGTCGGGGGCTTGGTCTCGGTGTCCACGCCTCCAGTCAAGATCGGGGCGGGGTGGGCGGCGCGCCGGGCTGCTCCGGACGAGTGTCCCGTACGAAGTCCGGTCGAGCGTCCCGTACGAAGTCCGCACGAGCGTCCCGTACGGGTGTCCCCGTAAAGGCGCCTACGGCCAGGTCACCGTCGTCGGCGGAGTGTTGTCGTCCGTGACCCGGAGCCGGGCCCCCTCGTCTCCGACCGACACCTCGACCGTGATCGCGCCGACCCCCGACCGCCGGTGCGCCGCCGCGAGCGCCCCGCGCAGGGCGGCCAGGACCTTCCCCGCCGTCTCCTCGTCGATCAGGGTGTCGACGGCGCCGGTGAAGTGGACGGACGGCTGGAAACCGAGCAGGACCGCCGCCCCGCCCGTCTCCCGCAGCACCTTCCCCCGGAAGGAGGTCGGCGCGTCCGCCGGCGGCTGCTGGAGCGCGAAGATGGTGGTACGCACCTCCTGGATCGTCGAGTCCAGTTCGTCCACCGCCCGCCCGAGCAGCGCGTTCTCGTCGGAGGAACCGGCCGCCCGCCGCCGGGTCGACTCCAGCATCATCTCCGTGGCGAACAGGCGCTGCACGACCAGGTCGTGCAGATCGCGGGCGATCCGGTCCCGGTCCTCGTACACCGCGAGCCGCTCCCGGTCGTGCCGCGCGTCCGCGAGGACCAGCGCGAGCGCCGCCTGCGAGGCGAACTGCGAGGCGAGGAGCCGGTCGACCGCCGTGTACGGGGCGTCGCCGCGCCGCCGGGGGAGGGCGAGGGTGCCGATGAGCTTCCCGCCGCTCTGCAGCGGCAGCATCATCGACGGGCCGAAACGGGACCGGACAGGGGTGGTCATCCGGGGGTCCGTCGCCGAGTCCTCGATGAACACCGGTTCCCCGCCGAGCAGCTGGACGAGCACGGGGGAGCCGGGCGCGATCGTCGTACCGACCAGATCGCCCGGGTCGTGCGTGGTCGAGGCGGCGACGATCTCCATCCCGCCCTCCGTGGTGGGCTGGAGGACCACGCCCGCCGAGGCGCCCGCGAGGATGCGGGCCCGCTCGGCGACGGTCGTCAGGGCGTTCTCGGCGGACGCGCCGGTCAGCAGTGCCGTGGTCACGGCCGCCGCGCCCTCGATCCAGCGTTCCCGCTGCCGGGCGGTCTCGTACAGCCGGGCGTTGCCGATGGCGATGCCGGCCTGCGAGGCGAGCACCCGGAGCAGGGAGAGGTCCTCCTCGGTGAAGGTGCCGTGGCGCTTCTCGGCGAGGTACAGATTGCCGAAGACCTCGGTGTGGACCCGGATGGGGACGCCGAGGAAGGTGTGCATCTCCGGGTGTCCCGCCGGCACGCCGGAGGAGCGCGGATCGGCCGCCAGGTCGTCGAGCCGCAGCCGCTGCGGGTCCTGGACGAGGACGCCGAGCAAGCCGGTGTGGCCGTCGGGGAGACGGCCGACGCGCAGCCGCTCCTCGTCCGTCAGGCCGGAGGTGAAGAGCTCGGTGATGCGGCCGCGCTCGGGGTCGACGACCCCGAGCGCGCCGTAGCGGGCGCCGGTCAGTTCGGTCGCGGAGTCCACGATGTGCTGGAGGGTGGAGCGGAGTTCGAGGTCCGTCCCGACGCTGAGGACCGCTTCGAGCAGCATGGGCAGGCGGGGTACGTCCTCGTCCGTGCCCTCGCCCCTGTCCTCGTCCATGATCGTCATGGTCTCATTGTCGTACGAATCGTTCGTTTTCGCGGGATTGTGTCCGACGGTGACTCAGTCCTCGTCGGCGAGCGGGTCGCGCACCGCCAGCGGGTCGAGGACCATCGGCTGGACCTTGCCCTCCAACATCGCGCCGAGGCCCAGGACCGCGCAGACGTCCGGCCGTTCGGCGATGTGGACCGGCATGCCGGTCGCCTCGCGCAGCATCTGGTCGAGCCCCGGCAGCAGGGCGCTGCCGCCGACCATCATGATCCCGCGGTCCGCGAGGTCGGCCACCAGGTCCGGCGGGCAGTCCCGCAGCACCTTCCCGATGCCGTCGAGGACGGCCGTCAGCGGGGTGTGGATCGCCTCCCGTACGGCGGCGGTGTCGACGGTCACCGAACGGGCCAGGCCCGTGGCGACGTCACGCCCGTGGATCTCGGTCCAGGCCGGGCCGTGGGGCGTCAGGCCGTTGCCGCTGAGCGCCAGTTGCAGCGGGCGTACCGACTGGCTCGGCAGCATCAGCTCGTGGTGGTGGCGCAGGTGCTGGATGACGGCGTGGTCGATGGCGTCGCCGCCGACCGGCATCCGCTCCGCCGTGACGATCGAGCCGAGCGAGAGCACCGCGACCTGCGTGGTCGCCGCCCCGCACACCAGGATCATGGTGGCGGTGGGCTGTTCGACCGGAAGGCCGCAGCCGACGGCGGCCGCGATCAGCGTGTCGACGAGCTCGACGCGGCGGGCCCCGAGACCGACGAGGGTCTCCACGGCGGCGCGCTGGGCGAGCGGGTCGCTGTCGTGCGGGGTGCAGGCGGCGGCGCGCAGCCGGGGCTTGCGGCGGAGCTGACGGCGCAGCTTCTCGCCGAGGAGATGACGGAGCATGCGCTGCGCCATCTCGATGTCGACGACCGTGCCGCCCGAGACGGGGCGGACGACCCGGATGTAGTCGGGGGTACGGCCGGTCATCTTCTCGGCCAGCGCGCCGACGGCGATCAGCGCTCCGGTCCGGGTGTTGACGGCGGCGACGCTCGGCTCGTCGACGACGAGTCCGGCGCCCTTGACGAAGACCCGGGTGCGGGCGGCACCCAGGTCGACGGCGACATGGCAACGACGCAGCTGCTCAAGGCTGACGGTCACGGCGGATCCTCCGGAGTGCGGTGCTGGCACGGGCGAGGCGGTTCGCGTTTCGCGGTCCTGATGGCATCGTCCGGCCGAATGGGGCCCGGCGCGCGCTGGGATGAGCCGCCCGGGGCCCGGCCGCGCGGGCCCGGCAGGACGTACCGAAGCGGGAGAATCACGACGCACCGCCGCCCACCTGCGGTTTCCACACAGGATCCTCACTTCCGTGTCTACCTGTGGCCGTACCGGGCCGCATAGCCTGCGGGCCCCATGGACTACTGCCACGCGTGCCGGAGGCATCTCAACGGGGCCCTCGCCTGTGCCGGGTGCGGGACTCCCGTCGAGGAACTGCGGTACGAGACCCCCCACATACCCCGGCCGGCCGAGCCGACCCGGCCGGTCCACTCGGGCGCGCCCGCCGCACTGGGGCCCGAGTACGGGCAGACGGCCGAGTACGGGCAGACGGCCGGGTTCGGCCAGGCGACCGGATACGGCCAGGCGCCCGCGTACGGCCGAGTGTCCGAGTACGGGCCGGAGCCGGAGCCGGAGCCGGAGCCGGAGCAGGAGGCGGAGCCCGGGCCCGCGCCCGAGCACGTCTACGAACTTGACGTCCTCGAACCGTCCCGTCCGGCTCCCGGTGGTCGCCGTGCCGCCCGCGTCGCCGCGCAGGGCCGGTCCGCCGACCGGGGCCGCGTCGCCGCCCGCAAGGGCAGACGAGGGCGGAGCCGCCGGGGCCGTACGGTCCTGGTCGGCACCCTCGGCCTGGTGATCGCGGCCGGTTCGCTGAGCCTGGCGCGGCTCGCCATGGAGGATCCGGAGACCCTGGGCGCCGCCACGGTGGTGGAGGAGCAGGAGGTCACGGAGTCCCCCCTGCCCCCGGAGCCCGTCGAGACCACCGCCCTTCCGGACGGCGGGGCCCCGTCCCCGGTCTCGGCGACCCCGACGCGCGCCCGCCAGGTGAGCGCGGACACGAGCAAGGGCACGGGCTCGGGTTCCGGCTCGGACAGTGGCTCGGGGTCGGGTTCAGGGTCCGGTTCGGGTTCCGGCACGGGGCCGGGCACGGGCCCCGGTACGGGCAACGGCGACGGCGGCACCCCTCAGGACCCCCCGACGCCCACCGACCCGGTGACCCGGCCCTCCACCCCCACGGCGTCCCCGTCCGCCACGAGGGCCGACACGTCCCCGTCCGCCACGACGAGCCCCACCGGCCCCACCCCTTCCTCCTCCACCGCTCCCACACCCAGCGCCACCCCGACCCCGACACCGACCGAGAGCCCGTGCACCCCCTTCCTCTGGTGGTGCGTCTAGGGGGTGTCTTGGCGAGCCCGGCCTGATCGACAAGACACCCCCTAGGGGGTGGTGTCCGGTGCGGGCCTGGGGGCCGGCCCTCAGTCGGCGGCCGGCCTGGTGAACTCCTCGATCAGTACCGGGTACTGCTCCCCGCCGTGGCCGGCGGCGATCGCGCGGTCGGCCATCGCCTTGAACAGCTTGGGGAGTTCGGCGTTGACGCCGAGTGCCTCGCTCTCCTCGACGAGGTGGGCCATCGCCCTCGCGTCGGTCTCCAGGGCCGCCACCTCGGCCGGGAACGAGCCGCTGTCGATCTGCTCGGCGTACCCCGGCAGCCATTCGGCCACTCCGGCGGCCATCTGCCGTGCGAACGGCGCGTAGGTCGCCGCGTCGACACCGGCCGTCCTCAGCATGGCCGTGCCCTGGAGCCAGGCGTTCAGGACGCTCCACATCATGGCCAGGCCCGCCACGTCGTACAGGGACGCGAGACCGTGGTCCTCGCCGAGGTGGGTGACCGTGCCGAGCGCTTCGAGGGTGGGCCGGTGCGCCTCGAAGTCCGTCTGCGCCCCGCTGTGCAGGATCATCGCCTCGGCGGTGCCGATCACCGGGGGGACGGCCATGATCGCGCCGTCCAGGTAGCGGGCGCCGCGCTGCTCGGCCCAGCGGGCGGCTTCCCTGGCCTGGGCCGAGTCGCCCGAGGTCAGGTTGATCAGGGTCGTGCCGTCGAGTTCGACGTCGCTCGCGTCGAGCAGCTCGCGCACGGCCCGGTAGTCGGTGAGGCAGACGATCGTCAGGGGGCTCGCGGCGAGCGCGTCGCCGATGGTCGGCGCCAGGTGCGCGCCGCCGGCCACCAGTTCGGTGGCCTTGGAACTCGTGCGGTTCCACACGGTGGTGGGATGTCCGGCCTTGAGGAAGGCGGCGGCGAGGGCCCGGCCCATCAGGCCGAGTCCGATGACTGTCACGGGTGCGGCTGTTCTGTCGGTCATGGCAGCATCGTGAACGTTCATACCGGTGTGAAGGTCAAGCGAGGTTGCCATGCGGATCGGGGAGTTGAGCCGCCGGACCGGCGTCCACACGCATCAGTTGCGGTACTACGAGGCCCAGGGCCTCCTTGAGGCGGAGCGCGGTACCAACGGGTACCGCGAGTACGACGAGAGCGCTGTGCTGCGGGTGAGGCAGATCCGGCACCTGCTCGGTGCCGGCCTGTCCTCCGAGGACATCGCGTACCTGCTGCCCTGTGCGAAAGGCGAGGTCCCGGAGCTGGCGGGGTGCCCGGAGCTGCTGGCCGCGATGCGGTCGCGGATGCGGCGCCTCGACGACCAGATGGAGCGGCTCGCCCGCTCCCGCGACGCTCTCGCCGTCTACATCGACGCGGCGGCGCGCACGGGCGCGGAGACCTATCCACCCTTCGACGGCTCCGACGACCGGGAGTCCGTCCCGGCCGCCTGATCCACCCACCTGCCCCCAGGGCCTGGCCGACCGTGATCCGCCGGTATGCCCTCAGGGCCGGTTCGGCCTTGATCCGCCGGACCGGCCCTAGACGCCCAGCATCCTCTTCAGCAGGTCCCGCAGCAGCGTGCGCTCGGCCTCCGTCAGCTCTCCCAGCGGCTCCCTCGCGAAGTCCAGGGACTCGCGGAGGTCGCGGGCCGTGGTGCGGCCAGCTTCCGTGGGGACGGCCAGCTTGACGCGGCGGTCCGCCGGGTCCGGGTGGCGTTCCACCAGGCCGCGGGCCTCCAGGCGGTCCACGATCCCGGTGATGTTGGACGGCTCGCACTTCAGCTTCTGGGCGATGCGCCGCATCGGCAGCGGGTCGAGGGAGAGCAGGCCGAGGACGCGGGCCTGGGCGCCGGTCAGCGCGTGCTGCGCGGCCGCCTGCTCGTACTCCTCGTAGTAGCGCGCCACGACCGTGCCGATCAGCTCGACGACTTCGAGGGTCAGGGGGTCCGTGCGTGAGGTGGCCATGCCCTCCATCCTACCCAGATACTTGACAACATAAAATATCTAGGCGCATGGTTGTTTCAGTCAGTGAAACTTTTGCGATCTGAAGCTTCTCCTGAGTTTTCCGATTTTGCCTGGAGGCCGTGCTCATGTCCGTTCTTCCCGCGTCCAGCCGTGAGTGGCACCTCGTCGCCCGGCCGCACGGCTGGCCCACCGCCGCGGACTTCGCCCTGCGCGAGACCCCGGTCACCGAGCCGGCCGAGGGCCGCATCCTGGTGCGCAACCAGCACTTCTCCGTAGACCCCTACATGCGTGGCCGCATGAATGACGTGAAGTCCTACATCCCGCCGTTCAAGCTCGACCACCCCATGGACGGCGGCGCGGTCGGCGAGGTCATCGCCTCCAACGCCGAGGGCTTCGCCGTCGGCGACCACGTCCTGCACGGCCTCGGCTGGCGAGAGTACGCCGAGGTCCCGGCCCAGCACGCCACCAAGGTCGACCCGGCGCTCGCCCCCCTCTCCGCCTACCTCGGCGTCCTCGGCATGACCGGCCTCACCGCCTACGCCGGCCTCTTCGACGTCGCCTCCTTCAAGGAGGGCGACGCGGTCTTCGTCTCCGGCGCCGCCGGGGCCGTCGGCAGCCAGGTCGGCCAGATGGCGCGCCTCAAGGGCGCCTCCCGAGTGATCGGCTCGGCCGGCTCCGACGAGAAGGTCAAGTTCCTCGTCGAGGAGCTCGGCTTCGACGCCGCCTTCAACTACAAGAACGGCCCGGTCAAGGACCAGCTCCGCGAGGCCGCCCCGGACGGCATCGACGTCTACTTCGACAACGTCGGCGGCGAGCACCTCGAAGCCGCGATCTCCTCGCTCAACGTGCACGGCCGCGCCACCATCTGCGGCATGATCGCCCAGTACAACGACACCGAGCCGGTGCCCGGCCCGCGCAACATGGCGATGATCATCGGCAAGCGGCTGCGCCTCCAGGGAGTCCTCGTCGGCGACCACTACGGGCTGCAGCAGCAGTTCGTCCAGGAGGTCGGCGGCTGGCTCGCGTCCGGCGAGCTCAAGCACCGGGAGACCTTCGTCGAGGGCATCGAGAGCGGCGTGGACGCCTTCCTCGGACTGCTCCGCGGCGACAACACCGGAAAGATGATCGTCTCGGTGACCCGTTAGTCTTCCCTCAGCCGTCGCGATCGTGGGCGCGAGTCGCGGCGAACCCATGAAGGAAGTACCTCGCATGTCGATCCAGCACTCCGACGTCCTCTACACCGCCGTCGCCACCGCCGAGAACGGGCGTGACGGCCGTGTCGCCACCGACGACGGCCAGCTCGACGTCGTCGTGAACCCGCCCAAGGCCATGGGCGGCTCCGGCGCGGGCACCAACCCCGAGCAGCTCTTCGCGGCGGGCTACAGCGCCTGCTTCCAGGGCGCGCTCGGCGTCGTCGCCCGTAACGAGAACGCCGACATCTCCGGCTCGACGGTCACCGCCGAGGTCGGCATCGGCAAGAACGACGACGGCTTCGGCATCATCGTCAAGATCTCGGCGACCATCCCGAACGTGGACGTCGAGACGGCCAAGAGCCTGATCGAGAAGGCCCACCAGGTCTGCCCGTACTCGAAGGCGACCCGTGGCAACATCACGGTCGAGCTCGCCGTCTGAGTCCTGGCGCGCTGCACCGACAGCACCGAACGAGGACCGCACCCCTCCCGGGGGTGCGGTCCTCGCTGTGTACGGCACCGCTTGCGGCATCATGGCGGTGTCCGGGGGACAGGGGGAGCCGATGGTGGCGTACGACGGGTCGGGGCAGGCCGGCCAGGAGCTGATCGGCGGTCGCTACCGTCTGGGCGAGCGGCTCGGCCAGGGCGGGACCGGAGTCGTCCGGCGGGCCACCGACGAGCTCCTCGGCCGCCCGGTCGCGGTCAAGACCCTCACCTTCGACACGGACGCGGACCCGGCGGGCGCCCTCCGGGAGGCCCGGGTCGTCGCCCGCATCCGCCACCCCCATGTGATCGTCGTCCACGACGTCGTCGAGCACCACGGCCGCCCCGCCCTGGTCATGGAACTGGTCGACGGAGGCTCGCTCGCCGACCGCCTCGCGGCGCCGGACGGGGCCCTGTCCGTACGGGAGACCGCCCGTCTCGGCCTCGCCCTGCTCGACGCGCTGTCCGCGGCCCACGCACATGACGTACTGCACCGGGACGTGAAGCCCGCCAACGTCCTCCTGGAGAAGGGCACCGGCCGGGCGGTCCTCACCGACTTCGGCATCGCCAGCCTCCCCGGGGCCACCACCCTCAGCGGCACCGGAGTCTTCGTCGGCACCCCCGAGTACACCGCGCCGGAGCGCATGCGGGGCGAGGAGGCGGGACCGGCCGCCGACCTGTGGTCGCTCGGCGCACTGCTGTGCGCGGCGGCGACGGGCACCTCGCCGTTCCGCCGGGACTCGATCGGGGCCGTGCTGCACGCGGTCGTGTACGGGGAGATCAGGCCGTCCGAGCGCCTCGGCCCCCTCCTGCCGGTCGTCCACGGCCTCCTGGAGCGCGACCCGGACCGGCGCCTGGACGCCGCGGAGGCCCGCCGGCTGCTCACCGCCTGCCTGGACGGCGAAACCGCCGATGCCTCCGAGCCCGACACTCCCCGGGCCGACACCCCCCGGCTTGACGCTCCCCGGGTCGGCACCCCCTGGCTTGACGCTGTCCAGGGCGACACCCCTCGGCCCGACGTTCCCCGGGTCGACACCCCCCGCCTCGACACCCCGGCGGTAGGGGACCTGGCCGGTGCCCCCGGTCGGCCCCCGGGCGAGGCCGCCGCGGGCCGCCGGGGTGCCCTCGCGCTGCCCGTCGTCGCGGCGGTCGTCGCCGCCTGTGTCGCCGCCGTGACGGTCGCCGTGCTGCTCGCCGTCCGCGACGGCCGGACGCCGGAGGCCGGACCCGCAGGCCCCACGGGTACGACCGCCCCCGCCGCCGGGCCCCTGCCCGCCGGGTACACGGCGGTCGCCGACGAGCGCGGCTTCACCCTGGCCGTGCCGACCGGGGCGACCCGCTCGACCGACGGCGAGCGGGTCTTCTACACGACGGCCGACGGGGCCGTCTGGGTCGGGATCAGGATCCGGGCGATCCCCGCCGACGGGGCCATCGGGGCGATGCGCACCGCCGACGCGAGCGGCCCGCGCAACAACCCGGGATACCGGGACAGCGAGGTGGGGGAGACCCGGCACAAGGGGCTGCCCGCCGCCCGCTGGGAGTTCACCTGGAACGGCTTCACCGCCGCCGAGGGCCCCCGGCGCACCGTCGACCTCTGCTGGGAGCAGGCGGGGACGCTGTACGACGTGTGGGCGTCGGCCCCGGTGGGCCGGGCGGCCGAGGCCCGCGCCCATCTCGACGCGGCGCTCGACTCCTTCCGTACGTCCGGCGGTATGCCCGGTGGGACGCCCCGCGGCTGACCGGGACCCCACCGATAAAGTGACCCCCATGCGCGATCTCGGGGTGGGTTTCAAGTACCTGGTACAGGGCCAGAAGTGGGTCGGACAGCACGGGCGGTGGTTCGGCTTCGGGCTGCTGCCCGGCCTCGTGACCCTCGTGCTCTACGCGGGCGCGCTCGTCGGTCTCGGCTACGGCGCCGACGACCTGGTCGCCTGGGTGACGCCCTTCGCCGACGACTGGACGTCTCCCTGGATCGAGATATTCCGCGGCACCCTGACCGCGCTGGTCGTCGCCCTCGGACTGTTCCTCGCGGTCATCACCTTCACCGCCGTGACCCTGCTCGTCGGCCAGCCCTTCTACGAGTCGCTCTCCGAGGAGGTCGACCGCAGCGAGGGCGGCGAGGTGCCCGAATCCGGGCTTCCGCTCTGGCGCGAGCTGTGGATCTCGGCCCGTGACAGCCTGCGGATCCTGCTGCGGGTCGCGTTCTACGGCATCCTGCTCTTCGCCTGCGGTTTCATCCCGGTGATCGGCCAGACCGTCGTCCCCGTCATCGGCTTCTGCGTCTCCGGCTTCTTCCTCGCCGAGGAGCTGACGGCCGTCGCGTTCCAGCGCCGGGGCGTCGAGCTCAAGGAGCGGCTCCAGCTGCTTCGCGGGCGCCGCTTGGCCGTCCTCGGCTTCGGCGTTCCGCTCACCCTCGCCTTCATCGTGCCCTTCGTCGCCGTCTTCCTGATGCCGGGAGCCGTCGCCGGGGCGACCCTGATGGCCCGCGAACTGGGCGGCGAGACCGGCGGTGACGACCGGGACGAGGACTCCCGGGAAAACGATCACTCGCGCGGCAACCTTCCTTCCTCCGGTGGCGACCAGGGGGTGCACCACCTCCCCCACTGAAGGAAGAAGCATCATGACGTCAGCGTCACACAAGCGGAAGACAGGCCGTCGACGGGCGATCATCGGCGGCCTGAGCGCCCTCGGAGTCACCGGGGCGGCGATCGTGACCACGACCCTGCTCGCCCCGGCGGGCGCCGCGAGCGCCCTGCCCGCCTGGCCCCAGGCGAAGGGCAGTAAGCCGGTCCCCGCGTCGATCGAGGTCTCCGGCACCTACGACGGCAAGCTCCAGCGTTTCTACGGCACCGGTGAGCTCGGCTCGGACGGCCAGGACGAGAGTCAGAAGCCGGTCTTCGTCCTCAAGGACGGCGCGACGCTCAAGAACGTGATCATCGGCTCCCCGGCCGCCGACGGGGTCCACTGTCTCGGCAGCTGCACCCTGCAGAACGTCTGGTGGGAGAACGTCGGCGAGGACGCCGCCACCTTCAAGGGCACCTCGACGTCCTCCGTGTACGCGGTCTACGGCGGCGGCGCGAAGAGTGCGTCCGACAAGGTCTTCCAGTTCAACGGCGCGGGCAAGCTGGTCGTGACCAAGTTCCAGGTCTCCGACTTCGGCAAGCTCGTCCGCTCCTGCGGCAACTGCAAGAAGCAGTACGCGCGCACGATCCTGATCAACGACGTCGACGTCACCACCCCGGGCAAGTCGATCGTCGGCGTCAACGCCAACTACGGCGACACCGCCACCCTGCGGAACGTCCGGGTCCACGGCGACACCAAGAAGAAGATCAAGCCGTGCACCCGCTTCACCGGCAACAACACCGGCAAGGAGCCCAAGGAGATCGGCACCGGAGCGGACGGCACCACCTGCCGCTACTCCGCCGGGGACCTCTCCTACGACTGACCCGGCGGGGCACCCGGTCGTCGCCGTCGGTTCAGACGTCGAGGACCGGGTGCAGCTCCGGCCGCGCGTCCCACCACGCCCGGTAGAAGGCGTTGTTGTCGATGTTCGCCAGATAGGCGTGGACCGCCGCCCGGTACAGCAGCTCCGCCTGCCGGGCGGGGACCGCCGCCCTGTTCCAGGCGAGCCGGATCCGCCCCAGGACCGGGTCGCCCTCCAGGGGACGGAGCACCGTGCCTTCCGCGTACGGGGCCGTCGGCTGGCTCATGGAGATCGCCCGGCCCGAGGCGATCAGGTCGTAGTGCATCTTCCGGTCGGCCACCCGATGCCGCAGCGAGGGCGTGAACCCGGCCTTCGCGCAGGCGGCGACCAGCGCCTCGGGCCCGCCGTCGTCGTCCTCCACCAGCGTCATCCAGGACTCGCCGGCCAGCTCGGCCAGGGCGATCCGCTCCTTCCCGGCGAGCGGGTGCGCGGCGGAAAGGCGCACGCAGAAGGGCTCCTTGGGGACCAGGGTCCTGGCGGTGGTGCCCTCCGGCAGGGCCACCTCGTGCTCGTTGACCTCCCCGTACAGCACGGCGTCGTACCGTCCCGCGCCGAGTTGCCGGGTCAGCGTGGTCGCCGAGTGCTCCACGGTCACCGAGATGTCCTGACCCGCCATCACCCGCTCCAGCTGCCCGAGCAGCCCGTCGACCAGGACGAGCAGGATGCAGCCGAGGCGCAGCGGGGAGCCGGGGGCGACGGCCCGCGCCCCGGCGGAGAGGGCGTCCATCTCGCCGAGCACGAGCCGGGCCTTGGAGAGCACGAACTCGCCCAGCGGAGTGGGCTCCACACCGCGTCGGCCACGGGTGAACAGCTCCCCGCCGGCGACCCGTTCGATGCGCCGGAGCTGCGCGGAGAGCGCCGGTTGCGAGACCCCGAGCCGCCCGGCCGCGCGCCCCAGACTGCCCGCTTCCGCTATCCGGCAGACGGCTTCGAGATGCCTCAACTCCAGCTGCATTTCAGCAGCGTACGCAGCACCGCGCGGCCGCACCATAACCCGCGTCTTATGCCGGATGAGATGTCCCGAACTGGCCATGTCCACGCCCATACTCGGCGCGACGATCCGTCTCCCCCACGACGATCCCACCCCGATCGGAGCAGACGTTGCACCCCAGCAGAATCACGGCGGCCGTGGCCGCCCTGGCGCTCTCGGCGAGCCTCGCGACCGCCCTCGCCGGTACCGCCACCGCGGCCCCGCAGGCACAGCCCGTACCCCCGGGCCACGGCAAGTCCCTCGCGCTCGCCGCCGCCGACGGCGCCGCGGCCAGCGGCCTCGACGAGCTGCGGCACGGCGCCGACGAGGACCTCGTCCGGACGTCCGTCACCCCCTGGACGAACGGCCTGTACTACGCCTCCTACGAGCGCACCTACCGCGGCCTGCCGGTCGTCGGCGGCGACGCCGTCGTGGTCTCCGACAGCTCCGGCAAGGTCCGTGAGGTCACCGGCGCCCCGGCGCCCGCCATCAGGATCTCCACCAAGGCCAAGGTGGCCGCCGCCTCGGCGCTCGCCACCGCCCGCAAGCAGCTGGCCTCGGTCGAGAGCGCGAGCGCCCCCGAGCTGACCGTGCTCCTCAAGGGCGGCAAGGCCGTCCTGACCTGGCACACCCTGGTCATCGGCCGGACCGCGCAGGACGCTCCGAGCTCCCTCGACACCTACGTCGACGCACGCACCGGATCGGTGGCCCGGGCCACCGACAAGATCCTGCACGCCGACGGCCGTGGCTACCACAACGGCAACGTCACCATCGACACCGCCGCGAGCTCCATGACCGACACCAGCCGCGGCGGCTTCAAGTGCGGCGGCCAGAACGGCAGCGCGTACACGGGCTCCTCGCCCTGGGGCAACAACGGCGCCAACGACCTGGTGACCGCCTGCGTCGACATCATGTACGCGGCGCAGAAGGAACACTCCATGCTCAAGGAGTGGTTCGGCTACAACGGCCAGAACGGTCAGGGCGGCATGGTCCCGGCCCGCGCCGGACTCTCCGAGGTCAACGCGTACTACGACGGCACGAAGACGACCTACGGGCGGGCCCAGACCGGCTCGAACCAGCTCACCGGCATCGACGTCGTGGCGCACGAGTACGGCCACGAGATCTTCGACCGGACCCCGGGCAGCTCGGGCTCCTCCAACGAGAACGGCGGGCTCAACGAGTCCACCGGCGACATCTTCGGGGCGCTCACCGAGCACTACGCCAACAACCCGAACGACACCCCGGACTACACGGTCGGCGAGAAGGTCAACTTCTTCGGCGACGGCAAGCCGATCCGGAACATGTACAACCCCTCACTCGTCGGCAACGACCCCAACTGCTACCCCCAGTTGAGCTCGGGCACCGAGGTGCACGCGGCGGCCGGACCGCAGAACCACTGGTTCTACCTGCTCGCCGAGGGCTCCAACCCGGGCGGTGGCAAGCCCAACAGCCCCATATGTTCCGGTGGTCCGTCCTCCGTGACCGGCATCGGCATCCAGAAGGCCGGCAAGGTCTTCATGGGCGCCCTGCTGATGAAGACCTCCTCCTGGAACCACCTCGCCGCCCGCAAGGCGACCCTGACCAGCGCCAAGAACACCTACGGCAGCGTCGAGTGCAACGCGGTGAAGGCGGCCTGGAACGCGATCGGCGTCCCCGCCCAGTCCGGTGAGACCGACTGCGGCGGCACCACCACCCCGGACTTCTCGCTCGCCCTGAACCCGTCCTCGGGCTCGGTCCAGGCCGGTGCCTCCGTCACCTCCACGGTGAACACCAGCACCACCGGCGGCAGCGCGCAGACCGTCCAGCTCTCCGCGAGCGGCGCCCCGAGCGGTGTCACGGTCTCCTTCAGCCCGGCGTCGGTGACCTCCGGCAACTCGTCCACGATGACCGTGCAGGTCGCGGCGGGCACGGCCAACGGCACCTACCCGATCACCGTCACCGGTACGGGCTCGGCCACCCACACCGTCACCTACCAGCTGTCGGTCGGCACCACGACCCCGCCCACCGGCTGTGACAACACCGAGTACAGCTACCAGGGCAGCCTGACCTCCGGCCAGGCCGGGGTCCAGCCGGACGGCTCGTACTACTACTCGGCGACCTCCGGCACCCACGTGGGCTGCCTGCGCGGCCCGGCCGGCACCGACTTCGACCTGTACCTGCAGAAGTGGAACGGTTCGGGCTGGGTGGACGTGGCCGTCGGCGGCACCGAGACGGCCGATGAGGACACCAGCTACTACGGCACCGCGGGCTACTACCGGTACCTGGTCCACGCGTACGACGGCTCCGGCGCGTACACGCTGGGCCTGAGCGCCCCGTAACGAGGGGCGGGGCACGCCGTCACGGACCGGGGGTTCCGTGGGGGCGGTCCCGGAGTCGGGCGGCCGAATGTCCCTCGGCCGCCCGGCTCTTCTCCGTACCCCGGCTCAGCCGATCTCGGCGAGCACGAACCCCTGCTTCTCCGGGCCCGCGTCGGCGATCCGCCCGCCGTCCGGGCCCCAGACCCCGGCGGCGCCGCCGCCCACGCCGTCCTCGTTGACCCCGAGGACATTGCCGAGCACCACGTACAGACCGAAGTCCCGGGCCCGTACCGGATACACCGTCTCGAACGAGTCGTTGTCGGCGGTGAGCACCGAACTCGCCAGATACGCCGTGCAGTTGTCGGCGGCGGCGCGCTCGGCCAGCTCGGGGAAACGGTTGTCGTAGCAGGTGGCCGTCGCGAACCGGACCCCGTCGAGCGCGAACCGGCCGTCGGTCGTGCCCGGCGCGAAGACCTCCTTCTCGATCCCGTACAGGTGCTGCTTGTCGTAGCGGGCGAGGAGTTCTCCGTCCGGGCCGATCACCAGCGAGGTGACGGCCGTCCGGCCGTCCGGCGTCCGTACCGGCCCGTTGACGACGGCGGCCGCCGAGACCTCGCGGCAGGCCTCCCGCACGGGTTCCAGGCGAGGGTCGTCCTCGGTGAGGACCAGACCGGGGGTGTCCCGGATCAGGGACGGCTCGTACCCGCTGAGGCAGAGCTCGGCGAAGACGACCACACGGGCGCCCTCCGCCCCGGCGGCCCTGACCAGACCGGCGACGGTTCGGACGTTGGCGGCGATGTCCCCGGCGACCGGGGCGAACTGGGTGGCTGCGACGATCATGCGCCCATCATCCCGTCCGGCCGCGAGACCGCCGCCCCCGCCGTCTCCCGCAGCAGCCCCAGGAAGGCGGTCGCCGCCACGCTCGGCGTCGGCGGGGTCGCCGCGCAGACCCGGCGGTACGGGACGTCGTCCGGGTGGATCGTGACGAGCGCGACCTCCCGGGGGACGGACGCCGCCGCGAGCGCCGGTACGAGAGTGATGCCGAGACCGGCGGCGACCGCCCCGAGCTTGGCGATCCAGTCGTGCGCGAGCAGCCCGGTACGAGGCCGGAACCCGGCGGCGACGGCCGGGCGGAACAGGGTGTCCTCCAGCCGCTCGGCGCCCACGATCCACTCCTCGTCGACCAGCTCGGCCAGCCGAACCGCCCGCCGGCCCGCCTGCGGATGGCCCCGCTCCAGGGCCACCAGCATCGGCTCGTCCAGGAGGTGGTGGAGCGTCACGCCCTCCGGCGGGGGAGCGGCCGGGGCCGGGGCGACCACCGCGAGGTCCTGCTCCCCGGCGGCGAGCTGCGCCAGATGCTTCACGGACGGGCCCTCGGTGCGGGTGACGGTCACCCCCGGATGCCGGGTGCGGAACACGGCCTGCGTACGGGGGACGAGCGCCGCGTTGGCGCTGGAGAACGAGCCGAGCCGGAGCAGCCCGCCCTCCAGGGTGCGCAGCGCCTCAAGGTCGGCCCGGGCCGCGAGCAGCCGGTCCCGTACGGCCTCGGCGTGCGGCAGCAGCACCCGGCCCGCCTCGGTGGGCCGCACCCCGCGCGGCAGCCGCTCGAACAGCACCGCGCCCGTCTCGTCCTCCAGGGCCTGGACCTGGCGCGAGACGGCGGACTGGGTGTACCCGAGGGTGCGGGCGGCGGCGGTGAAGGACCCCTCGCGGGCGACGGCGAGGAAGACCTCGTACAGGACATGACCGTTCGGCATGGGTGCCATGCTAGACATTCGCTTGTCGCATGGGGTGGCCATGCCTAACGTCGTCCTCATGAACACCACGGACACCACGGACAGCACGGACAGCCTGGCCGCCGCAGACAGCGCGGACGGCACGCGACAGAGGATCGCCTTCCTCGGCCTCGGTTCCATGGGTCTCCCGATGGCCCGCCGACTCCTGGACGCCGGACACCCGTTGACCGTCTGGAACCGCACGGCCGCCAAGGCCGACGCGCTGGTCGCGGACGGCGCCGTCCGCGCCGCGAGCCCCGCCGACGCGGTCCGGGAGGCCGATGTCGTCATCACCATGCTGGCGGACCCGGCCGCCGCCCTCGCCGTCGCCGACGCCATCGTTCCGGCACTGCGTCCCGGCACCCACTGGATCGACACCTCGACCGTCGGCCCCGACACCGTCGGCGTCCTGGCCGCCCGACTTCCCGACGGGGTCACCCTGATCGACGCGCCCGTCATGGGCAGCGTGGACCGGGCCGCCACGGGCGAGCTGCTGATCCTCGCGGGCGGTGACACCGCACCCGTCGCCGCCGTCCTCGACCGTCTGGGCGCGGTCACGCCGTGCGGCGGACCCGGTGGCGGGGCCGCCCTCAAGCTCGTCCTCATCAACGCCGCCATCGGTGGGGTCGCGCTGATCGGCGAGGCCCTCGCGCTCGCCGGAGCGCTCGGCCTGCCCCGCGAACTCGCCCTGCGGACCCTCGCCCAGGGGCCCCTCTCCGGCGCCGTGGCCCGCGCCACCGCCACCGGCTCGTACTTCCCGGTCGCCCTCGCGGCCAAGGACGTGGCCCTGGCGACGGCGGCGGCGAAGCTCCCCGTCCTGGAGTCCGTCCACCGCGCCCTCACCGAGGACCCGTCCCTGCTCGGCGAGGACCTGGCGGCCGTTATTCGCTAGCGGCCCACCGGCGGACACCCCCTAGACTCCGCCCAGCGGCGTCGCGCGCGGTGCCGCAGGGTGTGGGGCCGTGGCAGAGCACGGTCGATTGCGAATCCGGGCGGCGGAGGTTCCCCGTGCCCGGGGCGAGCGGCCGGTCGCCGGACCTGGCGGCCGGACCCCGCGGGTTCGAATCCCGTCGGCCCCACACCCGAACTCCGTCCCGTGGCGCCCGAGTCGGCGGCAAGACACCCCCTAGGGCCGCTCCTCGCCCCCGTGCAGCAGGCGCAGGAAGTCCCGGAAGGCGGCCGGCATGTCCACCGCCGAGGGGTCCAGGAGCCACTGGTACTGCAGCCCGTCCATCACCGCCGTCAGGAGCGGCGCCGCCCGCTCCGGGCTCAGTCCGCTCGGCAGCCGGTCGCCGAACTCCAGGCGCAGCACCTGTGCCATGTTCGCCCGCACCTGCGTGTAGCGCTCGGTGAAGAAGGCGCGCGCCGGGTGCTCGTCCGTGACGCTCTCGCCGAGCAGCGCGGAGAAGGTCTGCACGATCCCGGGCCGCATCGCGTTGTACTCGACGAGCGATTCGAGCAGGTCGAGCCGCCAGCCCTCACGGTCCCGGCCGCCGCTCGTGTCCCAGCGGTCGCGCTCCTCCAGGACGGCGACGAGCAGCGCCTCCTTGGTCGGGAAGTAGTGCAGCAGTCCCTGCTGCGTGAGGCCGACCCGTTCGGCGACGGAGCCGAGGGTCGCGCCCCGGTAGCCGCGCTCGGCGATCACTTCGAGGGCGGCGCGGAGGATGTCCGCCCGCCGTTCCTCGCTCCTGGCCCGCACCATCGCCGTGGCCCCCTCTCAGGTCGTCGCTTCCGACAGGACCGTACCCCCTCCATGAAATAACAAACAGATAACTTCACCTACCGATCTACAGGTAGGTGGGTGCACGATGGGGGCATCGGGGTCATCAGTACGTCAACAAGGAGGTACGGCCATGACGGAGACCGGCGCGGACACGGCACGGGCAGAGGCGGACACGGCACGGGAGGAGGCCGTCGAGGCGGCGCTCGCCAAGCTCGACCTGGACGCCAAGACCCGGCTGCTCGGCGGCCAGGACATGTGGTCCCTGCCCGCGCTGCCGGAGATCGGCCTGCGGTCCCTGGTCATGTCCGACGGCCCCATCGGCGTCCGCGGTGTCCGCTGGACCGCCGACGACCCGTCCGTCGCCCTGCCGTCTCCGACCGCGCTCGCCGCCGCCTGGGACCCCGACCTCGCCCGCCGCGCCGGCCGCCTCCTCGCCCAGGAGGCCCGCCGCAAGGGCGTCCACGTGTTGCTCGCACCGACCGTCAACCTGCACCGCACCCCGCTCGGCGGCCGCCACTTCGAGGCCTACAGCGAGGACCCGTACCTCACCGGCGCCATCGGTACCGGCTACGTCCAGGGCGTCCAGGACGGCGGCGTCGGCACCACCGTCAAGCACTTCGTCGCCAACGACGCCGAGACCGACCGCTTCACCGTCGACAACAGGATCGCCCCGCGCCCCCTCCGCGAGCTCTACCTCGCCCCCTTCGAAGCCATCGTCAAGAACGCCCACCCCTGGGGCATCATGACCGCCTACAACCAGGTCAACGGCGTGACCATGACCGAGCACCGCCACCTGGTCAACGAGGTCCTGCGCGGCGAGTGGGGCTTCGACGGCTACAACGTCTCCGACTGGATGGCCGCCCGCTCCACCACCGGCGACATCGAGGGCGGCCTCGACGTCGCCATGCCCGGCCCGGCCACCGTCTACGGCGAGTCCCTCGCCGCCGCCGTCCGTGCCGGCGAGGTCGAGGAGTCCACCGTCGACGCCGCCGTACGCAACGTCCTGCGGCTCGCCGCCCGCGTCGGCGCCCTCGAAGGCGCCCCGCCGGTCGTCGCCGAGCCCCCGGCCGCCCTCGACGGCGACGCCCTCGCCCGCGAGATCGCCCGCCGCGGCTTCGTCCTCGTACGCAACGAGAACGAGGTCCTCCCGCTGCGGCCCGGGACCGTCGCCCTCTCCGGCGCGGCCGCCCGCGACGCCCGCGTCCTCGGCGGCGGCTCCGCCCAGGTCTTCCCCGACCACGTCGTCTCGCCGCTCGACGGTCTCACCGCCGCCCTCGCGGCCGGTCCCGAAGGGGGTGCGCTCACCTTCACCGTCGGAGCCGACCCCAGCGACGAACTCGTCCCCGCCGACCAGGGATTCACCCTCCGCGCCCGCTGCCGCGACGCCGAGGGCCGCCTCCTCGGCGAGGGCTCCCTGCCCAACGGGCAGGTCCAGTGGATCGGCGACGACCTCCCGGCCGGCGTCACCCACGAGACCCTCGCCTCCATCGAGGTCGTCGGCGCCTTCACCCCGCGCGAGTCCGGCGAGCACTCCTTCGGCACCCGCGGCCTCGGCGCCTACACCCTCACCGTCGCCGGCGAGACCCTCTTCGAGGGCGTCCAGGAGATGGGCCCCGAGAGCGACCCCTTCGAGGCCTTCTTCGGCTCCCCGGTCGAGCGCGCCAAGGTCGCGCTCACCGCCGGCGAGACCGTCGAGGTGTCCCTGCTCCACACCCTCGACAAGGAGTTCGCGGCCCCGCTGCCGGCCGTCATGTTCTCCTTCGTCCACCTCGGTCCGCGCCGTGACCCCGACGAACTGATCGCCGAGGCCGTCGAGGCGGCCCGCGCCGCCGACACCGCCGTCGTGGTCGTCGCCACCACCGAACGCGTCGAGTCCGAGGGCTTCGACCGCAAGGACCTCGCCCTCCCCGGCCACCAGGACGACCTCGTACGGGCCGTCGCCGCCGTCAACCCGAACACCGTCGTCGTGGTCAACGCCGGCTCCCCGGTCGAGCTGCCCTGGCGCGAGGACGTGGCGGCGATCCTGCTCAGCTGGTTCCCCGGTCAGGAGGGCGGCGACGCGCTCGCCGACGTCCTCACCGGCGCCGAGGAGCCCGGCGGCCGCCTCCCCACCACCTGGCCCGCCGCCCTCGCCGACGTCCCCGTCACCGAGGTCACTCCCACCGACGGTGAACTCGACTACGCCGAGGGCGTGTTCATCGGCTACCGCGCCTGGGACAAGGCCGGCGCCGTCCCCGCGTACGCCTTCGGCCACGGCCTCGGCTACACGACCTGGTCGTACGACTCCCTGGAGGCCGACCCGGCGACGGCGAAGGTCCGGCTCACCAACACCGGCACCCGCCCGGGCCGCGAGGTCGTCCAGATCTACCTGGCGCCCGTGAACGACTCCGCCGAGCGCCCGGCCCGCTGGCTGGCCGGCTTCGCGAGCGTCGCGGCGGGCCCCGGCGAGACCGTCGAGACCGAGATCGCGCTGCCCCGCCGCGCCTTCGAGATCTGGGACGAGCAGCAGAGCGACTGGACCCTCGTCACCGGCGGCTACGAGGTCCTGGCCGCGCACTCCCTCACGGACGCCCGGCTGACCGCCACCGTGGAGATCTGACCCGCGAGGGCCCCATGAACGGCCCCGGGGCGGCACCTGACAACCGCCCCGGGGTCCCTCACTCCTTCGTGATCCGCCGGTACGCGAGCTCCGCGAGCCGCGCCTGCCCGTCCCTGCTGGGATGGAAGAAGTCCCAGGGGCTCAACTGGCCGTCGTCGAAACGGAAACCGAAGACCGCCCCGCCGTCGTAACGGCAGAGCTCGTCCTTCGCGCACACCTCCGAGAGCACCCGGTTGTACGCCACCACCCGGTCCTGCACCTCGGCGCGCCGCCGGTCCGCCGCGGCACTCAGGTCCTCGGCGTCCGTCAGCATCGCGCCGCAGATCCCCAGCTTCCACACCTCAAGCCCCATCGGGCTGACCCGCCCCGTCGACCACAGGTGCATCAGTGACGGGACGCTCGCCACGTACACCTGCGCCTTCGGAGCGCCCTTCCGCAGCCGGGCGAGGGCCGTCTCGAAGGAGGTCCGGAAGTCGGCGACCGGCGTCATCAGGTCCGGGGTGGGACGGCAGGCGTCGTTGGCGCCCATCATCACCGTGACCAGCTCGGGCCGTTCGGCCGCCGCCCCGGCCATCTGCTCCGGAAGCTCCGCCATCCGCGCGCCCGTCCGCGCCAGGTTCCAGCTGCGGGTGGCCACCTTCTCCGGGCCGAGGAGGCGCAGCGCGAGGCTGTTCACAGTGGTGTCCGTGCCGGTCGCCCACGACACCTCGGGGCAGTCCGTCAGGACCGAACAGGCGTCGAAGGCGCGGGTGACGGAGTCGCCGACGGCCGCGACGGAAGCGGGGGAGACGTCCCACGGCGGGGTCGGCTTCGACGTCGGTTTCGGAGTCGGCTTCGACGTCGAGCTCGCCGCCCTGCCGTTCGCCGCGGGCTCCCCGGCGGTGCAGCCGGACAGGGCCCCCGCGCACAGCAGCGCCGCCGTCGCGGCGGCGGCAGCGGTACGAAATCTGCTTCGGCCGCGCATCCCCGGCCCCTCCTTCGGCGTCCTGGCGGGTGAAAGCTTCGTGTTCACCCGCCCCCGGACCGACCGTACGTCACACCGATGACGGTGCGGCACGGTAGCTTTTCCCCCGTCGAACCAGAGGCACCTTTGCCGACCGGCTCCGGTAAATTACATCACGTCACATCCTGTCCCCTTTTTGATGGTTTGTGACGTTTTGCTCCTGATGCTGTTTACTGAGGCCGCTGGGAAAGGCGAACCTCGTCCCACACTGGAGGTCCCGGTGACGACACGTGGAGTCCTGTACGTTCACTCCGCACCGCGCGCGCTGTGCCCGCACGTCGAATGGGCGGTCGCGGGTGTCCTCGGTGCGAGGGTCCAGCTCGACTGGATCCGCCAGCCGGCGTCCCCCGGCACCTGGAGAGCCGAGTTCTCCTGGCAGGGCCGTACCGGCACCGCCTCCGAACTCGCCTCCGCGCTGCGCGGCTGGCAGATGCTCCGCTTCGAGGTCACCGCGGAGCCCTGCCCCACAGCCGAGGGCGAGCGCTACAGCGCCACCCCCGACCTGGGCATCTTTCACGCCGTCACCGGCATGCACGGGGACATCCTGGTCCCCGAGGACCGGCTGCGGGCCGCCCTCGCGCGCTCCGCGCAGGGCGAGACGCAGCTGGAGGCCGAGATCGCCAAGCTCCTCGGAAAGCCCTGGGACGACGAACTGGAGCCCTTCCGGTACGCGGGCGAGGGAGCCCCGGTGCGCTGGCTGCACCAGGTCGTCTGAAGGGCCGTCACCGACGCGCGGTAGATTCCGCCCGGGCGTGCAGGGGGCACGCCGGGTGGGAGAGAAGTGACGCGAGAAGGTACGGCGCCACTCACGGCCGCGGTTCTGCTGTCGGGCGCCGCGTTCGGCGCCGCGGCGGCCTTCCTGGGGGCGGGCGTCGTCGCGGGTTCCTGGCCGAGCGGCTGGGCGGCGCTGGGGTGCGCGCTGGCCCTGGTCGCGGCGGGGGTGACGGGGCTGGTGGTGAGCCGACGGAGCCGTGCGTCCGCGGAACCCCGGGACGCGGTGCCGGGCCCGGACCTCGCCAAGGCCGATGGGAGGACGGCCCCCGGCCGGTCTCCGGCGCTGGTGGCCGGAGTCGTCTGGCTGCTGGCGCTCGCGGCCGCCGGATCCTGGGGCCTGATGGCGGCGGGCGACGACGATGACGACGAGGAGGGCCGGGCCGCCGGGAAACCCGCCGCGACCGCCTCCGCCTCGACGGCCCCGCCGAAGGCCGCGATCGCCTGGTCGGTGCCGGCCGTCGGCGCGAAGCACGACGAAGGAGTCGGCGCCTGGGCTCTCGACGAGTCCGTCGCGCAGGGGCGGCTCGACGGACTCTTCGCGTACGACTCCGCGACCGGCGCCGTCCGCTGGAACGTTTCCGCCCCGGCCCGCGAAGCCCTCTGCGGAATGTCCGGCGACACCGAACAGGGCATCGGCCTGATCGCCCACGGCCGGCACGAGAAGTCCTGCGCGAACCTCCTCGCCGTCCGGGTCTCCGACGGCAAGGTCATGTGGCGCAAGACCCTCACAGGGAAGGGCCTCCTCGAACGGGGCCTCGCCCTGGGCGGCGGCACCGCCGTCACCGCCGAGGACGGGGTCGTACGGGGCCGGTCCTCCGAGACCGGCGACCAGCGCTGGCAGCGGACGCTCGCGAAGGGTTGCTCGGTCCTCGCGGTGGACGCCGACGCCACCCGTACCCTCGTCGTCGAACAGTGCGGCGAGGGCGCACGGCTCGTCGCCCTGGACACCCGTACCGGCGCACAGCAGTGGCTCAGGGAACTGCCCGTCGAGTCGCGCGCCGTGGCGGCGGTGGTCTCCGTCACCCCGGTCGTCCTCGCCGTCCACGAGGACGACAAGCGCGGCACCCGTGCCTTCCTGGGCTTCGACGACAAGGGCACGCCGACGGTGACGATCCCGCTCTCCGGACCCGAAGGACAGCTCTCGGCCCCCGGGGACATCGGCGACGGACGCACCGCCCGGATCGTCGTCCGCGACGGCCGCCTGATCACCCTGGCCGAGCGGACCTCCCTCGTGCCCGACCGGATCGTCGCGTACTCCCTCACGGACGGCCGGAAGGCATGGCAGTACGCCTCGGAGGGCTGGGCGGCGGCCCTGACGACCGAGCAGGACGGCCGGATCGCCGTCCTGGAGGACTCCACGTCGGCGAGGGTCGTGCTCCTCGACCCCGCCACGGGCAAGGCGGGCAGGGTGATCGCCCCGGACGACCCGACCATGCGTGTCTCCATCGAGCCGGAACTCCTCGTCGCCCCCGGCGGCCGGCACATCGTCGTCAACCACCTCCTGATGCAGGCGGAACCCTCGGCCTTCGCCATGCGCTGACACCTCGGAACACGACGGAGGCCCACCCCCGGGAAGGGGGTGGGCCTCCGTCGTGCGTCAGGCGCGAGGTCAGATCGTGCGGAACGCCAGCACCACGTTGTGGCCGCCGAAGCCGAAGCTGTTGTTGATCGCGGCGATCGTGCCCTGCGGGAGTTCGCGGGGCTCGTCGCGGACGATGTCCGCGACGACGTCCGGGTCCAGCTCGTCGATGTTGATCGTCGGCGGGGCCAGGCGGTGGTGGAGGGCCAGGACCGTCGCGACGGTCTCGATGCCGCCCGCGCCGCCCAGGAGGTGGCCGGTCATCGACTTCGTCGCGGAGATCGCGACGTGGTCCAGGTCGTCGCCCAGCACCTTCCGCAGTGCCTTGATCTCGGCGACGTCACCCTGCGGCGTCGACGTGGCGTGGGCGTTCAGGTGGACGACCTCGGACGGCTTGAGGTCCGTCGCGTCGAGCAGGTTCTGCATCGCGGCGGCGATGCCCCGGCCGGTCGGCTCGGGCTGCGCGATGTGGTGGCTGTCGGCCGACAGGCCCTGGCCGAGGACCTCGCAGTAGATGCGCGCGCCGCGCGCCTTCGCGTGCTCCTCGGACTCCAGGATCACGACGCCCGCGCCCTCGCCGAGCACGAAGCCGTCGCGGCCGGTGTCGTAGGGACGCGAGGCCTTCGTCGGCTCGTCGTTGTTCTTGGACATCGCCATCATGTTGGCGAAGGCGGCGATCGGCAGCGGGTGGATCGCGGCCTCGGTACCGCCGGCGACGACCACGTCGGCACGGCCGGTGCGGATCATCTCGACGGCGTAGCCGATCGCCTCGGCGCCCGACGCACACGCGGAGACCGGGGTGTGGACGCCCGCCCGGGCGTTCACCTCAAGGCCCACGTTGGCGGAGGGGCTGTTCGGCATGAGCATGGGCACGGTGTGCGGGGAGACGCGGCGAACGCCCTTCTCCTTCAGCACGTCGTACTGGTCGAGCAGAGTCGTGACGCCGCCGATGCCGGAGGCGATGACGGAACCGAGCCGCTCGGGCACGATCTTCTCGTCCTCGCCGGCGGGGGCGGTGTAGCCCGCGTCGGCCCAGGCCTCACGGGCCGCGATCAGCGCGAACTGCGCCGAGCGGTCCAGCTTGCGGGCGAGCGGGCGGGGCAGGACGTCACCGGGGTCGACGGCGGCGGTCGCGGCGATCTGCACGGGCAGTTCGGCGAAGCGCTCGCCCTCCAGGGGCTTGACGCCGGAGCGCCCCGCGAGAAGACCTTCCCAGGTCGACGCGGAGTCGCCACCCAGCGGTGTGGTTGCGCCGATACCGGTGACGACCACGGTGCGATTGGTCGAGCTCACAGGAATTCGTTCTCCATGTGTGTGATGGTCGGAATACGGCGCCACCGCCGGGTGGCGGACCGAGTCAGCGAGGGCCGAATCAGGCCTGGTGCTTCAGGATGTAGTCGGCAGCGTCGCCAACCGTCTTGAGGTTCTTGACGTCCTCGTCCGGGATCTTGACGTCGAAGCGCTCTTCGGCGGCGACGACGACCTCGACCATGGAGAGCGAGTCGACGTCCAGGTCGTCGGTGAAGGACTTGTCCAGCTGGACGTCCTCGACCGGGATGCCGGCGATCTCGTTGACGATCTCGGCGAGGCCTTCGACGATCTGGTCCTGGGTGGCGGCCATGGTGGCGCTCCTTCTTGTGATTACTTGGGAAAAGGCTTCCGGAAGAACCGGAGTGCCTAGGGGAGGGTAACGACCGTCGCGGCGAAGACGAGACCCGCCCCGAAGCCGATGATGAGCGCCGTGTCGCCGCTCTTCGCCTTGCCGGTGGCGAGGAGTCGCTCCATGGCGAGCGGAATCGAGGCGGCCGACGTGTTGCCGGTGGTCTCGACGTCACGGGCGACCGTGACGTGCTCCGGCAGCTTCAGCGTCTTCACCATCGAATCGATGATCCGCATGTTCGCCTGGTGCGGGATGAAGACGTCCAGGTCGTCCGCCGAGATGCCGGCGGCGTCCAGGGCCTGCTGGGCGATCTTCGCCATCTCGAAGACGGCCCAGCGGAAGACCGCCTGACCCTCCTGCGTGATCGCGGGGAACTTGATCTCGCCCGCTTCGTTGAGCGGCAGCTTCGAGACGTCGCCGCCGTGGAACTCGTTCCACGGCACGGTCTGCTTGATCGTCTCGGACTTGTCGCCCTCGGAACCCCAGACGGTGGGGCCGATGTGCGGCTCGTCCGAGGGACCGACGACCACGGCGCCGGCGCCGTCGCCGAACAGGAAGGCCGTCGCGCGGTCCTCCAGATCCGTCAGGTCGCTGAGCCGCTCGACACCGATGACGAGGACGTACTCCGCGGACCCCTCGACGATCATGCCCTTGGCGAGCGTCAGGCCGTAGCCGAAGCCCGCGCAACCGGCGGAGATGTCGAACGCGGCCGGCTTCCCGGCGCCGATCTTGTCGGCGATCTCGGTGGCGACGGCCGGGGTCTGCTTGAAGTGCGAGACCGTGGAGACGACCACGGCGCCGATCTGCTCCGGGGTGATCCCGGCGTCGGCGATGGCCTTGCCGGAGGCCTCCACCGACATGGCGGTGACGGTCTCCTCCGGGGAGGCCCAGTGGCGGGTGGAGATGCCGGAGCGCGAGCGGATCCACTCGTCGGACGAGTCGATCGTCTCGAGGATCACCTCGTTCGGCACGACCCGGGTGGGGCGGTAGCCGCCGACACCGAGGATCCGTGCGTACGGGGCGCCCTTGCTGGGCTTGATCTTCGACATGCTTCTCGACACTCCTTGTCAGACGGCCGCGTGCTCAGAGATGAGCGTACGGGCCGCGTCGAGGTCGTCGGGAGTCTTGAGAGCGACCGTGGCCACGCCCGGCAGGGCGCGCTTGGCGATGCCGGTCAGGGTGCCGCCGGGGCACACCTCGATCAGCGCGGTCGCGCCGAGCGCCTGGAAGGTCTCCATGCACAGGTCCCAGCGGACCGGGTTCGCGACCTGGCCGACGAGACGGGCCACGACCTCGGCGCCGTCGGTGACGACCTGCCCGTCCTTGTTGGACACGTAGCGGACGGTCGGGGCGGCCGGGGACAGCTCCTTCGCCGCCGCTTCCAGCTTCGCCACGGCCGGGGCCATGTGGTGGGTGTGGAAGGCACCGGCGACCTTGAGCGCGACGACCCGGCGGACACCCTCGGGCTTGTCCGCCTCCAGGGCGGCCAGCTGCTCCATGGTGCCGGCGGCCACGATCTGGCCCGCGCCGTTCACGTTGGCCGGGGTCAGGCCGAGCTTCTTGAGATGCGCGACGGACACCTCGGGGTCGCCGCCGAGCAGCGCCGACATGCCGGTCTCGGTGATCGCGGCGGCCTCGGCCATCGCGAGACCGCGGGTCCGGACGAGACGCAGCGCGGCGGTGTCGTCGAGGACGCCCGCGAACACGGCGGCGGTGAACTCACCGACGCTGTGACCGGCGACGACGCCGGCGACGCCCGCCGCCTTCGCGGCGGAGGACCCGTCGCCGAGCGCGGCGGCGGACAGCAGGCCGGCGGCGACGAGGAGCGGCTGGGCCACGGCGGTGTCACGGATCTCGTCCGCGTCCGCCTTCGTGCCGTAGTGGGCGAGGTCGAGCCCGATGGCGTCCGACCAGGCCGCGATGCGGTCGGCGGCGCCGGGGAGTTCGAGCCAGGGAGTCAGGAAGCCGGGCGTCTGAGCGCCTTGGCCGGGAGCGACGAGTACGAGCACCCTCACACTCTCTCTTGGGGACGGCTCCGAGCGCCCGTGGGGACAGGGACGAAGAACCGTCGGGGGAATTGTTGGTGTTCGACAAAAGTCTAGGACTGCTGATCTCCGTCGGCCAAGCGCCCCAGAATGAGCGCGATCCGCAGCGTGAACGCGGAACGTACATCGGAGGGTGACCAGCCGGTGACGTCGGTCACACGTCGAAGCCGGTAGCGCACGGTGTTGGGGTGCACGAACAACATCCGGGCCGCGCCTTCCAGGCTGCTGGCCTGCTCCAGATAGACACTGAGAGTTTCAAGGAGCGCCGAGCCCGCTTCCTCCAGCGGTCTGTAGATCTCCTCCACCAGCTGCTCGCGCGCCGAAGGGTCGGAGGCGATGGCGCGCTCCGGCAGGAGATCGTCCGCGAGGACCGGGCGGGGAGCGTCCTGCCAGGCCGAGCAGGCCTTCAGGCCCGCCGCGGCGGCCTGCGCGGAGCGGGTCGCGGCCAGCAGGTCGGGGACGACGGGGCCCGCGACGACCGGGCCCGCGGCATACGGGCCGATCAGGGCCTTGGCCACGGCCAGCGGATTGTCGTTGCCGCCGGCGATGACGACCAGACGGTTGCCGAGGACACCGGTGAGGACCTGGAGCTTGGCGTGGCGGGCCGCGCGGCGGATCGCCTCCACGGTGAGCTCGCTGTCGCCGTCGGGGGCCGTACCGAGGATCACGCACACATGGTCCGGGGAGTTCCAGCCGAGCGCCGCCGCGCGCGAGACCGCGCCCTCGTCGGCCTCGCCGGAGAGGACCGCGTTCACCACGAGCGATTCCAGGCGGGCGTCCCAGGCGCCCCGCGCCTCGGCGGCCTGCGCGTACACCTGGGCCGTCGCGAAGGCGATCTCCCGGGCGTAGACGAGGAGCGCCTCGCGGAGGATGGACTCGTCGCCGGGGGCGGCGACCTCCTCGATCGCCGTCTCCATGACCTCGATGGTGGTGCGCACCATCTCCACGGTCTGGCGCAGGGTGATCGCGCGGGTCAGCTCGCGGGGCGCGGTGCCGAAGACGTCCGTCGAGATGGCCTGCGGGGTCTCCGGGTGCCGGAACCACTCGGTGAACGCGGCGATACCGGCCTGGGCGACCAGACCGATCCACGACCGGTTCTCGGGCGGCATCGCCCGGTACCAGGGCAGCGTCTCGTCCATGCGGGCAATGGCGTTGGCGGCGAGCCGCCCGGAGGACTGTTCGAGGCGCTTCAGGGTCGCGGCGTGCGGGTGAGGGGCGTTCGTGGGTTCTGGCACGTGGACAAGACTGCCTTATCGGGACGGCAGTGTGCGGGGTCGGGGCGGGTTCGCCTCCGGCGGGGTCCCGGTCCGCCCTCGCGCCGTGGTCCGGCCGCACCCTCGGGCCGTTGCCGGCCGCGCCTCGCGTCGGCGCCCGGCGCACGCGGGGAGGCCGCACTACCGTAGGGGCCGTGATACGCATCCAGCGCGCGGCGGAGCGGTACCCCGGGGGTGACCCGGGCGCCGGGATCGAGACCCGGCACGCCCTGTCCTTCGGGCCGCACTACGACCCCGACAACCTCCGCTTCGGCGCGCTCCTCGCCTGCAACGAGGAGCGGCTCGCGCCCGGCGCGGGCTTCGACGAGCATCCGCACAGTCACACCGAGATCGTCACCTGGGTCGTCGAGGGGGAACTCACCCACCACGACACCGCCGGCCACACCACGGTCGTCCGCCCCGGCGACCTCCAGCGGCTCGGCTCCGCGGGGGGAGTCCGACATGTGGAGCGCAACGACGCCGAGGTGCCGCTGGTCTTCGTGCAGATGTGGCTCGCACCGCTGTCGCCGGGCGGGGAGCCCTCGTACGAGGTGGTGCGCGGGCTCGCGGAGCCGTACGACCTCCCGGCGGCGGACGCGCGGCTGCACGTCCGCCGGCCGGCGGAGGGCGAGAGGGTCGCCGTACCGGACGCCGATTTCGCGTACGTCCATGTCGTCCGCGGCACGGTCGGGCTCGACGGGGAGCCGCTGTCCTCCGGCGACGCGGCCCGGATCACGGACGCCGGGGGACACACGCTCGTCGCCACGACCGATGCGGAGGTCCTGATCTGGGAGATGCGGGACTGGCGCAAGGCCCTGGGCCGAGAGGACCCGGCCGAAGGGCCGGCGCTCGCCTGAGCAGCCCCGGGCCGGCGCTTCAGGCGAGCGCGCTCTTCGTCTTCCACTGCTCCCAGCTCAGGTTCCACGCCCCGTAGCCGTTGCCCTCGGCGACGGTGCCCTTGGTGTCCTTGCCGGTGATCTCGAAGGGGTCGCCGACGTTCACGGCGGCGTAGAAGGACGCGGCGTTCTCGTCGCTCATGCCGATGCAGCCCGAGCTCTTGTTGGCGTTGCCGAAGTACGCCGCGTTCCACGGGGCCGCGTGCGCGTACATGCCCGACCAGGTCAGCCGCATCGAGTAGTCGACGTCCTTGTCGTACGCGTCCCCGAGCCCGACGGTCTCCGAGTTCATGTTGATGGTGCCCTCCTTCGCCATCAGCACGGCCGTGCCCCGCCAGGACCGCTTGTCGCCGCCCGGTGTGCCGCCGGAGACCGGGATCGTGCGGACCGTGCGGCCGTCCTTGTTCACGGTGAGCTTGTGCCGGTCGAGGTCGACCTTGACGATCTGCGCCGCGCCGATGGTGAAGCCGGTCCGGTAATCCCGTACGAACCAGCCGCCGCCCGAGTCCGTGCCGTTCAGGTCGGCTTGCAGGGTGACCTTCGTGCCGGGCTTCCAGTACGTACGGGGGCGCCAGTCCGCCCTGTCCCGGCCCGAGTAGTCCTTGACCCAGCCCCAGGAACCCTCGGTCGCGTTCGAGGTGGTCACCTTGAGCTGCTTCTCCACGTCCGCCTTCTTCGTGACCGGGAGGTCGAAGACGATCGAGAGGGGGTGGGCGATGCCGACGGTGGTGTTCTTGCCGGGGGCGAGGGTGAGCTTGTTGACCTTGTCCGCCTCGGCCGTCTCGAAGGAGGACTTGGTCGTCGACTCCTTGCCGTCGGCGCCCCGGGAGGTGACCTCCACGGTGTACGCGGTCCCCGGCGCGGCCTTGCGGTCGGAGACCCAGCGGGTGCCGCCCGCGCCCGCGCGCCCGGCGAGCGAACCGCCGTCCGCGTCCACGACCTTCACCTCGGCGATCGTGCCGCCCGTCGCGGTCACCGTCACCGGGAGACCGGCCGCCGGGTCCACGACCGTCACCTTCGCCGGCTGACCCTTCGACGCGTTCGACGCCGGGGCCTCGGTCCCTCCGGGACCACTCGCGGCCTGTGCCGTGCAGGCCGTGAGGGAGACGCTCAGCGCTACGGCCGCGAGAACGGGACGGGATGTGCGTATGCGCAGCACGGAAGACCTCCGCAGAGTGAGGGAGTGGCGAGTGGGATGTTTCGGACTGTAGGTCGCTCCCGGCGCCCCGAGTCGGCCGGAGGCCCATGTGACAAGGGCTGCGGCAAAACGGTCATCGTCCGGTCACATTCGCCGCGCGACTCGGTCGAATTCGGCTGTGAGCCTGCTGTGCGCCCCACCACCGAGGGGCGGAACAAGGAGGCTCCCGTTGTGTCAGCCCTGCTCGTGACGGCCGCACCCACTGAGCGCCGCTCCCTGCGGCTCGGCCAAGTGACCCCCGAGGTCTACCGTGCCTTCCTCGCGTCCCGCTCCGGTGCGGACGGGCCCAGCTTCCTCCAAGTCCCCGCCTGGGCCCAGGTGAAGGACGGCTGGCAGCACCAACTGGTCGGCTGGGGGCCCGAGTCCGGCGAGCTGACCGGAGTCGCCCTCGTCCTCATGCGGCCCTTTCCCGGCACCCGCAAGTACTTCGCCTACCTCCCCGAAGGGCCCGTCGCCGACTGGTCCGATCCCGACGTCGACAGCTGGCTCGCCCCGCTGCTCGGGCATCTGCGCTCCTGCGGCGCCTTCGCCGTACGCATAGGCCCCGGGCCCGCCTACCGTCGGTGGAACGCCGCCACCGTCAAGGCCGCCACCGGGCCCGGTCGTCGGCTCTCCGACGTCCTCGCCGACGAGGTCGACCCGCTGGGTACCGCCGTCGCCGAACGCCTCCGGGCGCGGGGCTGGCGGCGCTGCGGCGGGGAGTCGGAGGACGGCGCCGACGCCCAGCCCCGGCACGTCTTCCAGGTGCCGCTCACCGGGCGCACCCCCGACGACCTGTGGAACGGCCTCAACCAGGAGTGGCGGCGCAACGTCCGCAAGGCCCGCAAGTCCGGCGTGGAGATCACCGTCGGATCCGCCGCCGACCTGCCCGAGTTCTACCGGCTGCTCCGCATCACCGAGGAGCGCGACGGGTTCCGCCTCGGCCGCTCCCTCGCGTACTACGAGCGGCAGTACGCCGTCCTCAACGCCGAACACCCCGGCCGCATGAAGCTCTACCTCGCCCGCCACGAGGGCGAGATCCTCGCCGCCCACACCATGGTCACCGTCGGCGGACGCGTCTGGTACCAGACCGGCGCCTCCGCCGATCACCGCCGCGAGGTCCGCCCCTCCAACGCCCTCCAGTGGCGCATGCTGCTCGACGCCCACGCCCTCGGCGCCGCCGTCTACGACCTGCGCGGGGTACCCTCCACCCTCGATCCGGGCGACCGCGCCCACGGGCTGCTCCGCTGGAAGCTCGGCACGGGCGGACAGGTCGTCGAGACGCTGGGGGAGTGGGAGACACCGATGCAAGGCACGACCAACCACGCGCTGTTCCGCGCCTTCCAGGCGTATCTGGCCCGCCGATGACGGCCACGCTCACCGCCGAAAGGCCCGGCAGGGGCCGGGCGAAGGCCAAGCCGTCCGCGCTGCGCAGCGGTGCGCTCATGGCCGCCGGGTCGCTCGTCTCGCGCGCCACCGGTTTCGTCCGCGCCTCCGTCGTCGCCGCGGCGCTCGGCGCCGCATCCGTCGCCGACGGCTACGCGGTCGGCAACACCGTCCCCACGATCATCTACACCCTCCTCCTCGGCGGCGCCCTCAACGCCGTCTTCGTCCCCGAGCTGGTCAAGGCCGCCAAGGAGCACGAGGACGGCGGAGTCGCCTACACCGACCGACTGCTCACCCTGTGCGCGCTCGCCCTCGTCGCCCTCACGGCCGGCGCGGTGTTCGCAGCGCCGCTGATCGTCGACACCTACACCGACTACGTCGGCGATCAGCGGGAGATGACGATCGCCTTCGCGCGCGCGTGCCTGCCGCAGATCTTCTTCCTCGGCCTCTTCACCCTGCTCGGACAGGTCCTCAACGCCCGAGGCCGCTTCGGCGCCATGATGTGGACCCCCGTCCTCAACAACGTGGTCGTCGTCTCCGTCTTCGCCCTCTTCCTCGTGGTCGGTGACGGCGGCGCCCTCACCCCCGGGGAGACCGCCCTCCTCGGCTGGGGCACCACCGCCGGCATCGTGCTCCAGGCCCTCGCCCTCGTCCCCTCGCTGCGCGCCGCCCGCTTCCGCTGGCGGCCCCGCTTCGACTGGCGCGGCAGCGGCCTCGCCCAACCGCTCCGCTCGGCCGGCTGGCTGGTGCTCCTCGTCCTCACCAACCAGGGCGCGTACTGGGTGACCACCCTGCTCGCCACCTCGGCGGGCGACACGGTCAGCGGCGGCGGTCTCGCCGCGTACAACAACGCCTATCTGCTGTGGAGCGTCCCGCACGGCATCATCACGGTCTCCCTCGTCACCGCGCTGCTGCCCCGGATGAGCGGCGCGGCCGCCGACGGCGATCTCGCGGGGGTCCGGCGGGACGTCTCGTACGCCCTGCGGACCAGCCAGGCCGCCGTCGTCCCGGCGGCCTGCGCCCTCCTCGCGCTCGCCGTCCCGCTGATGACGGTCGTCTTCCGGTACGGGGCGACCAGCGGCGACGACATCCGCGCCATGTCCTGGATCCTGATGGCCTTCGCGCCCGGCCTCGTCGCCCTCTCCGGGCAGTACGTGTGCACGCGCGCGTTCTACGCGCTGCGGGACACCCGCACCCCGTTCCTGCTCAACCTGGTGATCGCCGGGCTCAACGCCGCGCTGTCGTTCGCCGCCTACCACTACCTGCCCACGCGCTGGGCCGTCGCCGGCATGGCCGCCGGATACTCGCTCGCGCTCTGGGCGGGCTGGGGACTCACGGCGTACGTGCTCGGGAGGCGGCTCAAGGGAGACGGCGCGAAGGACGAGGGCGCCGGCTCCGGCGGCTCCGTCTCCGCGCTCGTGCGGCTGATGTCCGCCGCCGTGCCCGCCGCCGGTTACGGGCTCCTCGTCACCGACCTCACCGGTCCCGCCGGAGCCGTACCCTCCGGGCTCGCCGGCGCGCTGACCGTCCTCACCGTCTTCGCCGTCCTCGCCCAGCCCCTCCGCCTCACCGGGGTCCAGACCCTCCTCGCGGCCGGGAGCGGCCGACTGCGCGGCCTGGCCCGCCGTACCTGAACCACCGCCCCTCCGCGAGAGGGGCCCGTCGACCTTGGGATACTCCACAGATGCCCCGCGTGCTCCTGATTGAAGACGACCCCTCCGTCCGCGAAGGCGTCGAGCTCGGGCTCCGGCGCCGCGGGCACGAGGTGCGCACCGCCGCCACCGGGGAGGCCGGGCTCGACGCGCTCGGGGAGTTCCGGCCGGACCTGCTGCTGCTCGACCTCATGCTGCCCGGCATGAACGGCGTCCAGGTCTGCCGCCGGGTGCGCGAGACCAGCCAGCTGCCGATCATCATGCTGACCGCCCGCGGCGACGACTTCGACGTCGTCATAGGCCTGGAGGCCGGAGCCGACGACTACATCGTCAAGCCCGCCCGAACCGAGGTCATCGAGGCCCGGATACGAGCCGTGCTCCGGCGCATCGAGGAGCCGGGGGGAGCCAAGGCCGCCGTCGAGTTCCACGGGGAGCTGGCCATCGACCGGGCCGGGCTCACGGTCGCCAAGTCGGGCGAGCGGATCGGCCTCGCCCCCTCCGAGCTGAAGCTGCTGCTCCATCTCACGGCCGCGCCCGAGCAGGTCTTCAGCCGCCAGCAGCTCCTCGAACACGTCTGGGAGCACAGCTACCACGGGGACGCCCGGCTGGTCGACGCCTGTGTCCGCCGGCTGCGGAACAAGATCGAGGACACTCCGGGCGACCCCCGCTACATCCAGACCCTGCGCGGCTTCGGCTACCGCTTCGGCCCGCTGGGCCCGATGTGAAGGCCTGCGTCACCCCGGAGGCGGACGAGGACACCGGGCACGAGGGGCACGAGTCCCACGGCACGGGGGTGCGCGGCCGCGCGGCCCGGCGCAGGGCCCGGAGCCCGCGGCTGCGTCCGCACCCCTTCGGCCTGCGCACCCGTCTCGTCCTCGCCTTCCTGCTCGTCGCCGCCGTCGGCTGCGGCACCACCGCCGCCCTCACCTACCGGGCCGCCCGCAACGCCATCCTGGAGCAGACCCAGGACACCGCCGTCTCCGCCTTCCGCGAGCAGGTCGACGCCCTCGGTACCGCTCTGCCCGTCGAACCGGCGATGCTGCGGGACTCGCTCATGCGGATCGCCCGCCAGGGCAAGCCCCGTGCCTGGCGCGTCTACGCCGAGTACGGCACCCTCCGCGTCTCCTCCACGGACCGGCCCACCTCCTCCGTCATCACCCCGGAGCTGCGGGCCCGCGCCGCGGACGACGAGGCCGTCCCGCACGGCAGTTTCCAGCGGGTGGTCAAGAACGGCACCCCGTACCTCACGATCGCCGTTCCCGCCGTCTTCCTGGCCCGTTCGGCCGAGGGACCGCCCCAGCGCACCGGTCTCGTGTTCTATGCCGTCATGGAACTCTCCGAGGAGGAGGCGAACGTGGAGGCGATGGTCACGGCCGCCCGCGACGGCGCCCTGCCGGCGCTCGCGATCGCCCTGATCCCCGCGCTGATCGCCGCGCGCGGAGTGCTCCGGCCCGTACGGGAGCTCCGCCACGCGGCCCACAGCATGGGGCGCGGCCGGCTCGACACCCGTATCCACGCCAAGGGCAGCGACGAACTCGCCGATCTCGCCCGCACGTTCAACGAGTCCGCCGCCGAGCTGGAACGTTCCGTCGCGGAACTCCGCAACGCCGAGGCACGTGCCCGCCGCTTCGCCTCCGACGTCTCGCACGAACTCCGCACCCCGCTCGCCGGGATGCTCGCCGTCACCGAGGTCCTCGACGAGGACGCCGAAGGCCTCGACAGCGACACCGCCCGCGCCGTCCGGCTGATCAGTGCCGAAACCGGCAAGCTCGCCGTGCTCGTCGAAGACCTCATGGAGATATCCCGATTCGACGCGCGCGCCGCCGAGCTCCACACGGACGAGGTCGACGCCGCCGACTGCGTCCGCAAGACCCTCCAGCACCGGCACTGGACGGACTCGACCCAGGTCGTCCCGTACCTCGCCGAGGGGATCAGGGCCAGGCTCGACCCGCGCCGCTTCGACGTCGTCGTCGCCAACCTCGTCGGGAACGCCCTGCGGCACGGCGGGGCGCCGGTGACGGTCCGGCTGTGGGCGGAGGGGGAGCAGCTGGTGACGGAGGTCGCCGACCGGGGGCCCGGCATCCACCCGGACGTCCTGCCGCACGTCTTCGACCGCTTCTACAAGGCGGACAAGGCCCGTACGCGCTCGGCGGGCAGCGGCCTCGGGCTCGCGATCACCCAGGAGAACGTACGGCTCCACGGAGGCACCGTCACGGCCGCCAACGACCCCGAGGGCGGAGCGGTCTTCACCGTTCGGATGCCGCTGTGAACGGCGGGAGGGCCACTGCCGTACCCCGCCGCCGGGCGGGGGGAGCCGCGAAGCGCCGCACCAAGGTCGCCGCCGCCCTGCTCGCCCTGCTGACGCCGCCCGCGCTGGCCGGCTGCGGCATACAGAAGAGCGACGTCGTGGAGGCGGGCGGGGCGGCGACCCTCCACGTCCAGCCGATACTCGACAACCGGATCGTGCTCTACTTCGTCGGCCCCGACGGCCGGTCGATGCCGGTGGCCCGCGATGTCGAGCAATCCGCCCCGGTGATCACCTCCCCGCCGGAGGGCTCGGAAGGCCCCGTCCCGTCGGACGTGTTCGGTCCGGACTACGAGGTGTCCCGCGACGAGCTGCGCCACGGCAAGATCGTCACGGACAAGATCCTCGCCATGCTCCTCGCCGGCCCCAGGGCGAACGAGACCGCGGCGGGCATCACCACCGCCCTGCCCGGGGTGGAGGGGGATGCCCCGACCGTGCTGCAGACCTCGAAGGGGAGCGCCTCGGCGGGGAACCCGGCGCGTCGGCTGATCTGGGTGCGGACGCCCTTCCCCGTCAAGAAGCTGTCGGAGGCGGGCGTCCACCAGCTGGTCTGTACGACCGCCTACGCGGAGGACCCGGCGGGCCTGGTCGAGGTGTCGCTCAGCGGCCCGGACGGCATCCTGCCCACCGCCCGCTGCGACGGGTAGCCGCGTCTCAGGCGGTACGCAGATCGGCGAGGACCGCGTCGGTGAACGGCGGCCAGGCCTCGACCGCCCACGGCCCGAAGGGCCGGTCGGTGAGCGTCACGCAGGCGGCCCGCGCGTCCGGGTCGACCCACAGGAACGTGCCGGACTGCCCGAAGTGCCCGAAGGCGCGCGGCGAGGACGTGGCGCCCGTCCAGTGCGGGGACTTGCCGTCGCGGATCTCGAAGCCCAGACCCCAGTCGTTGGGCCGCTGGTGCCCGTAACCGGGCAGAATTCCGGTCAGACCGGGGTACGCCACGCTCATCACCTCCAGGACGGTGCGCGGGTCGAGCAGCCGCGGCGCCTGCACCTCGGCGGCGAACCGCACCAGATCGTCCACGGTCGACACGCCGTCCTTCGCGGGTGAACCCTCCAGGGTCGTCGACGTCATGCCGAGCGGCTCCAGGACCGCCTGGTGCAGATACTCGGCGAAGGGGATGTCCGTCGCCTTGGCGAGGTGGTCGCCGAGCGCCTCGAAGCCGGTGTTGGAGTAGATCCTGCGGGTGCCCGGCGCGGCCATGACCCGGTTCTCGTCGAAGGCGAGCCCCGAGGTGTGCGCGAGGAGATGGCGCACGGTCGAGCCCTCGGGCCCGGCCGGCTCGTCGAGGTCGATCGCCCCCTCCTCGTACGCGACGAGGACGGCGTACGCCGCGAGCGGCTTGGTGACCGAGGCGAGCGGGAAACGCCGCCCCGTGGGGCCGTGGGACCCGGCCAGGGTGCCGTCCGCGAGGACCACGGCGGCAGCCGCGGTGGGGACGGGCCAGTTCTCGATCGACGCCAGGCTCGGCACGCTGCTCTGCATGGGGCCGAGCCTACTTGCTTCGAGTGCACTCAAACGTTTTAGCGTGGGGGCATGAGCGTGATGGCGAGCACGAGTACGAGCACAGGCACGAGCGGCACCCGGATCCCCCGGACGCACTACACGATCAGCGAGGTCGCCGCCCTGACCGGCCTTTCGGCCCATACCCTGCGCTGGTACGAGCGGATCGGCCTCATGTCGCACGTCGACCGTTCGCACACCGGCCAGCGCCGCTTCACCGAGCGGGACCTGGGCTGGCTCGCCTTCGTCGGCAAGCTGCGGCTGACCGGAATGCCGGTCGCCGACATGGTCCGGTACGCCAAACTCGTCCGCGAGGGTGACCACACCCGCGACGAACGACGGGAACTCCTGGAGACCACCAGGCGGGACGTGCTCTCCCGGATCACCGAACTCCAGGACACGCTCGCCGTGCTCGACATCAAGATCAGCCACTACGGGACCGCAAGCGGAGGAACGCCTTCATGACCAGCGTGAGCAGGATCGACACCGTACGCCTCGGCGGCCAGGACGGACCCGAGATCGGCGTCCAGGGCTTCGGCGCCATGGGCATCAGCGAGTTCTACGGCGACACCGACGAGGCCGCCGCCCGCGACACCCTCGACGCGGCCCTGGAGGCCGGCGTCACCCTGATCGACACCGCCGACGTCTACGGCAGCGGCGCCAACGAGGAGTTCCTCGCCCCGTTCCTCGCCGCCCACCGCGACGAGGTCACCCTCGCCACCAAGTTCGCCATAGAGCGGCGCGCCGACGACCCCACCTACCGGGCCGTCCGCAACGACCCGGCCTACATCAGGAAGTCCGCCGAGGACAGTCTGCGCCGGCTCGGCATCGAGACCATCGACCTCTACTACATGCACCGCCGCGACCCGGAGATCCCCTTCGCCGAGTCCGTCGGCGCCATGGCCGAACTCGTCCGGGAGGGCAAGGTCCGGTACCTGGGCCTGAGCGAGGTCACCGGGCCCGAACTCCGCGAGGCCCACGCCGTCCACCCGATCGCCGCCCTCCAGTCGGAGTGGTCGCTCTTCTCCCGGGACGTGGAGCGCAGCGCCGTCGGCGCCGCCGCCGAACTCGGCGTGACCTTCGTGCCGTACTCGCCGCTCGGCCGCGGCTTCCTCACGGGGGCGTTCGCGGACGCCGCGAAGGACCTGTCGGGAGGCGACTTCCGCCAGTACCAGCCCCGGTTCACCGGCGAGAACGCGGAGCGGAACGCCGCCCTGCTCGACCCGGTCCGGAAGATCGCCGCCGCGCACGGCGCGACCCCGGCGCAGATCGCCCTCGCCTGGGTGCAGCAGCGGGCCTCCGTGCACGGCCTGACCGTCGTCCCGATCCCCGGCACCCGCAAGCGCTCCCGCCTGGAGGAGAACGCGGCCGCCACCCGCATCACCCTCACCGCCGCCGAACTGGCGGAGCTGGAGCCGATCGCCGGCCTGGTGGCGGGCGACCGCTACCCGGACATGCGCTTCACGTCGGCGTCGCGCGAGGCCTGAGCCACCGGTCCCACGGGTCACGCGAGGCCCAGGGCGAAGACCGCGAACCCCGCCGCCAGCAGCCCCGCCAGGGTGCGGCGGCCCGGGCCGGTCTTCGCCCACGGGGACTCGAACCCGCGCGCGTACCGCCCGATCAGGACGAGCAGTCCCGCGAACACCAGCATCCACGCCAGCCGGGCGAGGATCCAGCCGACCGAATCGGGCGCCCCGACCAGGCCCGGGATCTCCCCGAGGTACGAGGCGGGGATCGCCGCGGTGAGCATCGCCGTCTGGTGCCAGCACAGGATCGTCATCGCCGAGAGGTTGACGACCACGACGGGCGCCCACAGCGCGGGCCGCTTCAGGAGCCTGCCGAGGCGGTCCCTGAGCAGGATCGCCGCGCCGCTCTGCGCGGCGGCGAGGGCGAGCACGAGCAGCGACGGCGGGTGCGAGTTGGTGCGGGCCTCGCCGGGGACGCCGACCATCGACGCCGGGTAGCCGAAGGCGAGCAGGAGGGCGGCGAAGAGCGCGGCCCCGCCGACCAGCAGCGCCCAGGCGTGCCGCCTGGTGACCCGGCCCTCACCCCACGAGACACCGAGCTGATACGCGAAGAGCCAGCCGGGCAGGATGTTCAGGAGGCTCAGCCAGGACGGTACGGCGTCGGCGTACGGCCCGTACCGCAGGAAGTCGACGACGGCGACCGAGCCGAGCAGCGGGGCCGCGGCCCACACCCCGAGGCGGCGGGCCGCCCGTACACACAGCGGGGTCAGCGCGGTGACCACCGTGTACACCCCGACGAACCAGAGCGGCTGGATCACGAGCGTGGACGCCGTCCGCAGGCTGTCGACGGGCACCCCGACCCCGAAGTGCAGCACGGGGAGGAGCGCCGCCCAGACCGCGGTGACACCGAGCACGGGGCGGCCGAGCCGGGCGACGCGGCCCTTGAGCCACTCACCCGTGGAGCCCTTCCTGCGCCGGTAGGAGAGCACCGAGGCGTAGCCGCCGACGAGGAAGAAGATCCCCAGCATCTGCAGGACCCAGCTGACCGGCGCGAGACCCGCGAACGTACCCAGGGGACTGGCGTTGTGGATCGCGCCGTCCGAGGAGAGCGTGAAGCCGCCGAGCAGCCAGTGCCCGGTGGGCACGGCGAGCAGGGCCAGGGCGCGCAGCCCGTCGATCGCCCGGTCACGGTGGGCGGGGGTGCCCGACTCGATCTTCCGGGCCGTGCGGCGAGCCATGGTCGTGAGGGTGCTCATCGGACATCTCCCTCGGCGATCGCGGCGAAGGCGCGCAGGGAGGCGGTGCCGGGCGCGAAGTAGCCGCCGTGGCCGGCCGCGTCGTCGGCCGCGATCCGGAGGGCCCCGAAGGCCGGGTCGGCGGGGTCGGCGCCGTGTCCGAGGTCCCCGACCTCGACGTTCGGGACCCGGTCGATCCAGTCGGTGGGATCCTTCGCCGCCCAGACGCGGGCGGAGGTGCCGAGCTCGTCGACGTTCTCGGCGCGCATTCCGGGGGAGCCGAAGACCACCAGGTCCTTGGCCTTCAGATCGCGGGCGGCGAGGCCGCAGACCACGGAGCCGTAGCTGTGGCAGAACACGGCCGGCTCGGCCGCCCCGACGGCCGCGAGACCGTCCGTGAACCGGGTGAGCCGGTCCGCGCCCACCTCGGCGAGCCGGCCGGTGGCCGCGTCCAGACCGACGCCGACCGGGGTCGTGTACCCGGCCCAGGCGACGACCGCCGTACGGCCGTCGGTCGCCCGGCGCAGGGAGGCCGCCATGTCCGTGAGCGGCCGCAGGTGATCCGCGTCGATGTCGGATCCGGGCACGACCACCGCCACGTGCTCGGCCCGCGCCAGGTCCCCGTACACCAGGGCCACCTGACCCCGGCCGCGGGCGTCGTGGGCGAGGACCCGCGCCTCGCCGAACGCCCCGTGCGTGGCCCGGGCGTTGGCCTCGTACCGCAGCTCCAGGGGCGCCCCGTCGAGGTTCCCGACGACCGTCGGGTGGGTCCAGGCCAGCTCCCGCTGCCGTGCCGGGCTCAGCCCGGCGAAGAACCGCGCCACCCCGGCCGGGTCCATCCGCTCGGGGTCCGGCAGCCCCGCCGCCCGCCACTCCGCCGTCCCGGCCGGCGCCCCGGTCACGGCCTCCTGGCTGTCACCGGACGCCCAGCCGGCCGTCCCGCCGATCACGGCGGTCACCAGGGCCGCGGTGATCAGGGTCCTCGAAATGCGGCGCATGGGGTCGCCCTCCCTCTCCGGTACTCGCTCGTTCGCTGGCGAGAGGAAGGTAGGAAGACGACGGGTGACGGCACGTCACACCGGGGAGCCAACTCCGGTCCGATACCGGGGTAGGGGGTGGAGGAGCGGACAACATCAGGCGGGGGGTGGGGTTTCCCCCCGGGGGGTAGCGGGTGCGGGGGACCGTTCCCGCAGGTGGGGGCGCGGCCTACGCGCGCGCGTGGGCGGGCACGGCCAGGTGCCGGCCGTCAGGACGTGCCCGGGGTCACGAGGCCCGACTCGTACGCGAAGACCACCGCCTGCGCCCGGTCGCGCAGGTCCAGCTTGGCGAGGACGCGGCCGATGTGGGTCTTCACCGTCTGCTCGGCGAGGACGAGATGGTCCGCGATCTCCTGGTTCGACAGGCCGCGGGCGATGAGCTCCAGGACCTCGGTCTCGCGCGGGGTGAGACCGTTCAGGCGCAGCGCCGTGGTGTCCTTGCGCGGGGCGGGCCGGGAGGCGGCGAAGTCGGCGATCAGCCGCCGGGTCACGGACGGGGCGAGCAGCGCCTCGCCCGCCGCCACCACCCGCACCGCCGCGATCAGGTCCGCCGGCGGCGCGTCCTTCAGGAGGAAGCCGGACGCGCCGGCGCGCAGCGCCTCGTACACGTAGTCGTCCACGTCGAACGTGGTCAGCATCAGCACCTTCGGCCGGTGGGTGACCCCGACCGGCGGGTGGAGGATCTCCCGGGCGGCGGCGAGCCCGTCCAGCTCCGGCATCCGCACGTCCATGAGGACCACGTCCGGGTGCGTCGAGCGTGCCACGTCGACGCCCTGCCGCCCGTCCGGGGCCTCGCCCACGACGTCGATGTCGGGCTGCGCGGCGAGCAGCGCGGCGAAACCGGCCCGCACCATGGCCTGGTCGTCGACGATGATCACGCGGATGGTCACTCGGAGTCCTTGGCGGTCGGGGTCGGGTTCGTCGCCGCTGAGGGGTTCGCCGCTGCCGAGGGCATCGGGTCCGGGGTCAGCGGCAGCCGCGCGGCGACCCGGAAGCCGCCGTCGGGCAGCGGCCCGGTGTCGAGCGAGCCGCCCGTCAACCGTACGCGCTCCCGCATGCCGACGAGCCCGTGCCCGGTGCCGGACGCGCCGCGCTCGACCGCGGAATCCGCCTCCGTGGAGGGCCCGTTGACGACGAGGACCGTCAGCCATCCCTCGTCCGCCCGGATCGACACCCGGGTCGACGCCCCCGGCGCGTGCCGGACGATGTTCGCGAGGGCCTCCTGCACGATCCGGTACGCCGACAGGTCCACCGCCTGCGGTACGTCACCGAGGTCGGCGGCCAGCCGCAGCTCGGCCGGCACCCCGGCCCGTACGGTCGCCTCGACCAGCTGCTGGACCCGGTCCAGGCCCGGCTGCGGGGCCCGCTCGCCCTCGCTGCCGTCACTGCGCAGCACCGAGAGCAGCCGTCGCATCTCGGCCAGCGACTCGCGCGCGCTCGCCGCGATCGAGGTGAACTCCTCGCGGGCCGCGTCGGGGAGGTCGGGGATGCGGTACGGGGCCGAATCGGCCTGCACGGTGATCACGGACATGTGGTGGGCCACGACGTCGTGCAGCTCGCGCGCGATCCTGGCCCGCTCCTCCAGGAGGGTGCGGCGGGAGCGTTCCGCCTCGCTGATGGTCTCCTGCTCGACGAGCCGCCGCTGGGCGTCGCCACGCGCGCGTACCGCCGAGGTGAAGAGGAGCAGCACCCCGCTGAGGACCAGCAGCAGGGTGTGGAGGCTGGTGTACCCGGACGGCTTGAAGACCTCCAGGACGTACCCGGCGGCGCCGGTCGCCAGCCAGACGCCGAACAGCGCCCGGCGGGACTCGCGCAGCCCGAGCGCGATCATCAGCGCGCAGTAGCCGATGACGATCGGCGGGGTCCAGGGCCAGAACTCGGCGCGCGGGCCGTCCGCGGCGAGCAGCACGACGGCGCCGAGGACATCGGCGGCGAAGATGACCCACCAGGCCTGCAGGGGACGGGCGACGGCGAGCAGCAGCGGCGCGGTCTGCGCGGTGGCGATGGCCCCCGCGAGGCCGCCGTTGACGCCGTAGTCCCCGGCGAGCAGCAGGACCGTGCTGGGGAGGAGCGAGGCGACGAAGGCGAGGGCGACGACGTACGGGAGCAGCCGCACCCACCGTGAGGAGGCGTCGGCGAAGAGGGGCGCCCCCGGTGTGGTGGGGGTGGTGAGCGAAATCCCGAGCCCCTGGAACGTCTCGCGTGTCCGGGTGCTGAGCTGTCGGAGGGTGGGCGGCAGCTCGTGCCGCGGTTCGGTAGGCATGACCAGCTCAGGGTAGGCAGCGGGCCGGGCCCCCGACGTCATACCGGGGACCGGGCTCCGACCTGATACCCGGGTATGACGCCGGGGCGCGGTCGCGCACCGTCCGGCTACAGCTCCGCGAGGAGTTCCGCTTTCTTCGCCGAGAACTCCTCGTCCGTCACCAGTCCCGCCTGGTGCAGTTCACCCAGGTGCCGAATCCTTTCGGCGACGGCCCCGGGAGCGGCGACACGCGCGGGCACGCGGTCCGAGGTCCTGATCGCCGCGAGGACCGCCGCCGCGAAGGGGAGCGACAGGTGCACCGGCCCGTAGCCGAGGCCGAAGACGACGGAGGCGGGGTCCCGGTCGGCCTGGGACGCCCGGGGTTCGCCGCCCCGCGGCACCAGACGCAGATGCCCGTCGAGGACGTCCGGCGAGCGCCACTCGACCCCGCACAGATCCCGTACGTGGAAGAACTGGTCACCCGCCTTCCACTTCTCCGAGGACGCCCCCGTCCAGGACCAGCGGAACGTGACCTCCGACTGCCCGTCGAAGCTCGCCTTCCCGTCGTACGCCTTGAAGGACTGCGGACCCTGCGGCGGCGCCACGAGGAAACGGTCGGCGGGCGTCACCTCGGCGGCGCCCGGGAGGTCGGGGTCGCCCGACGGCTCCTCGGCGTACGGGCTCCGCCGTGCGACGCCCGCACGCAGCTCGTCCCGGTAGTACTCGGCGAGCGTCTCGTGGTCCGCCGGGAGCACCAGGCGGTACGGATCGCAGTTCTCCGCGAGCTGCCCTGCGGCCGCCTCCATCAGCGGATCGGCGCCCGGTCTCGGCACGGCGTGCAGCACGACGGTGCCCCGCTTGCCGGGCGAGAGCGTCACCGACGCCAGCGCCTCGTGCGGTACTCGTCGTTCGCGCAGCGCGTTGAACAGCCTTGGCGCACGGTTCCCCCGGTCGAAGCGGATGACGAGGGCGTCACTCTCGAACTCCCAGGTGGCATGAATTCCGGCCAGCACATCACCCATACGCCTCATCGTAAGCGGCGTGTGCCCGCGCGTCGCCCCCGTGATAGGTCCCGAAATTACGTGATCTACGCGCGTCAGCGCCCTTCCGTGCCGGATATTCCGTCGTGGCAAGCGCTGTCGGCACGTGCGCACACCAGGTTCCCGTAGGAGCCGGCGCCTATCGCGGCGAAGTTGCCGAGGCTCTCGGTGCCCGGCTCGAAATAGCCGCTGTGGCCGATTGCCCCCCGCGCCGAGAGCAGCCGGGCGCCGAACTCCGGGGCCACCGGGTCGGCGCCGTGCCCGACACCGCCCACCTCCAGGTGCGGCACGTCCGCGATCCAGTCGTCGGCGTCCCGCATCGCCCACACGCGCGCGCGGGTGTCGAGTTCCGCCGCCCGTTCCACCCGCATCCCCGGGCTTCCGGCCACGGCCAGATCCGTCACCCGGGCGGGCAGCCGGGGCGCCGCGACCCCGCAGAGCACGGAGCCGTAGCTGTGGCAGAACAGCGCCACGCGTGCGTCCCCGGGCAGTGCCTCGGTCAGTCTCACCAGGCGTTCGGCGCCACCCTCGGCGAGCCGGCCGGTCATCGCGTCGACACCGACCCCGACGGGCGTCGTGTAGTCGGCCCAGGCGATCACGGCGACCCGGGCGCCGGGGGAGGCCCGCCGCTCGGCGCCGTAGAGCGCCTCGGCCATGCCCGCGGGAGCTCCGTACCGGCCGTGGGTCTTCTGGAAGGTGAGGAGATTGGTGTCGACGCCGGGCACGATCACCGAGACGCGCCGGGCCCGCTCCAGGTCCCCGAGGACCTCGGCCGTCCGCCCCGTACCCGTCGGGTCGAAGGCGAGGATCTGCCGGCCGGGCCGCAGCAGCGAGCGGAATCGGTCGAGCCGGCGCTGCGCCTCGTGCCGGCCCTCGGCGGAGAGCCTCGTGTCGTGGACCCTGCCCCGTTCGGAGGAGAGCGCGCGGCCGAGGGTGATCCGGTTGGCGCGGTAGCGCAGGGCGACGGGGGCGCCGTCGAGATTGCCGACGACGAGCGGATGCCGCTCGGCGAGCCCGGCCGCGCGCGCCTGGCCGAGCCCGGCGAAGAACGCGGCGATGCCCCGGGCGGGGGTGTCCGGGCCCGGCAGCGGACGCTGGTCGAGTCGGTCGCGCGCCCAGGCCGCGAGCGCGGCCTCACGGGACGGGCCGGGCACGGGACGGTGCTTGATCGTCGTCCACCCGGTGGTCGCGAGCAGCACGAACACGACGGCGAGCGCGAGCAGGGTGCGCACGACGACCAGCGTGGGGGAGGCGGCTTCGACTGGGGTCACGGGCGGCCACCCTACGGTGCGGGGGTGAACTTTCGTGGATCAGGTTTGGCCGGCCCGGCCCGGTGCCCCCAGCGGATCGGCTTTCGCGGGGCGGTCCCGTGACCTCGCGGATCCACTCCCGCGGGCAGCGCCGCGACCTCGCGGATCCGGCTCTACCGGGCCCCGTTTTCCCGCTCGTCCGGGCGGTTCCGCCAGTGCGGGGTGAGGGCCGGGCCGAGGTGGTCGAGGTACTCCTCGGTGAGGTCGCGGATGGCCTCCAGGCTCTGATCCGTACCCCGGCCCCACAGCTGGCCGGTGACCCGCATCACACCGCTGAACGCCGCCACCGCGATCCGGGGGCGCGGGTCCCGGTCGACGTCGAGGCCCTCGCGTTCGGCGATGATCCGGGCGATGGTCTCCTCCATCTCGGTGGAGCGGCGCAGATGGACGGCGAGCAGCGCGGGCGTCGACTCGATCATCTGGTAGCTGCGCAGGTACAGCTCGACCGGTACGACCTCGGTGATGGCGTCGCCGATGGTGTCCCAGGCGCAGAGCACGGCGTTGCGCATCGCGTCGAGAGGGCCCTCTCCGGGCGGCCGCTGCCCGAGGGCCTCGACGAAGCGCTCCTCCACCATCTGCTGGACGGCGAAGGCGACCTCCTCCTTGGAGGAGAAGTACCGGAAGAAGGTGCGCTGGGAGACCTCGACCGCGTCGACGATCTCGTCGACGGTCGTCCCCTCGTACCCCTGGGCGGTGAAGAGCTCCAGGGCCACCCGGGTCAGCGCGTCGCGCGTGCGTTGCTTCTTCCGCTCACGCAGGCCGGGCAGGGTCACGTCGGGGTCCTCTTTTCGCGCATTTCGTCCAGCTCAGCGTACCTGTGAGCTACGTGACAGTTACCGACGTGTGAATCGCTTTGTCAATTGTCAGTGACTGTCACTAGCCTCTTTCGTATGACTAGTCAGACCACCGTGGAAAAGGCCCCGCAGGGTCAGGGGGACGCCCGGGAACCCGTACCGGTCCCGGCGAAGGGACTGCGCGGCCACCCCTGGCTGACCCTGTTCGGCGTGGCCGTGGGCGTGATGATGGTCGCGCTCGACGGCACGATCGTCGCCATCGCCAACCCGGCCATCAAGACCGACCTCGGCGCCTCCCTCGCCCAGGTCCAGTGGATCACCAACGGCTATCTGCTCGCGCTCGCCGTCGCCCTGATCACCGCCGGCAAGCTCGGTGACCGCTTCGGCCACCGGCAGACCTTCCTCATCGGCATCGCCGGCTTCGCCCTCGCCTCCGGCGCCATCGGCCTCTCCGACTCCATCGGGGCCGTGATCGTCTTCCGCATCCTGCAGGGCCTCTTCGGCGCCCTGCTCATGCCGGCCGCGCTCGGCCTGCTGCGCGCCACCTTCCCCGCCGAGAAGCTCAACATGGCCATCGGCATCTGGGGCATGGTCATCGGCGCGTCCACCGCGGGCGGCCCGATCGTGGGCGGCCTGCTCGTCGAGCACGTCAGCTGGCAGTCCGTCTTCTTCATCAACGTGCCGGTGGGCGTCGTCGCGCTCGTCCTCGGCCTGGTCATCCTCAAGGACCACCGCGCGGAGAACGCGCCGCGCTCCTTCGACATCCTCGGCATCCTGCTGCTCTCCGGCGCCATGGCCTCCCTCGTCTGGAGCCTCATCAAGGCCGGCGAGTCCTGGGGCTGGTCGAGCGGCAAGACCTGGGGCGGCCTGCTCGGCGCCGTGCTGCTCTTCGCGGTCTTCGCCCTCTGGGAGACCAAGGTCAAGGAGCCGCTGATCCCGCTGGCCATGTTCCGCTCCGTGCCGCTCTCGGCCGGTGTGGTCCTCATGGTCCTGATGGCCTTCGCCTTCATGGGCGGCCTGTTCTTCGTGACCTTCTACCTCCAGGGCGTAAAGGGGCTCAGCCCCGTCGACAGCGGTCTGCACCTGCTGCCGCTGACCGCGATGATGATCGTCTCCTCCCCGCTGGCCGGCGCGCTGATCACCAAGTTCGGCCCGCGGGTGCCGCTGGTCGGCGGCATGGTCTGCACGGCCGTCGCCATGTTCGGCATGATCACGCTCTCCGCCGGCACCGGCACCTTCGTGATGTCGCTCTGGTTCGCGCTGCTCGGCCTCGGGCTCGCCCCGGTCATGGTCGGCGCCACCGAGGTCATCGTCGGCAACGCGCCGCTCGAACTGTCCGGCGTGGCCGGCGGTCTGCAGCAGGCCGCGATGCAGGTCGGCGGCGCGCTCGGTACGGCGGTGCTCGGCGCCGTCATGTCCTCCAAGGTCGCCGGTGCCTTCGAGGGCAACTGGAAGGAGGCCGGGATCCCGGCCCCGGTCAACCCGCAGCTGGAGCAGGCCGCCGAGTTCGGCATGGCCCCGCCGGAGCTGGCCGCGGCGCCGGGGATGACCCCCGATCTCCTCCAGCGGATCACCGGCGTCATCCACGACACCTTCCTCGACGGCATGGGCCTGGCCTTCACCGTCGCCGGTGCCGTCGCCGTCGTGGCCGCCCTCGTCGCCACGCTCACCAAGCGCGGCGAGAACGCGGAGGCGGGCGGCATGGGCGGTCACATCTGACGTCCGTCGGGGTTCCCGTAAGGGGCCGTCACCCGTTCGCGTGAACGGGGGCGGCCCCTCTTCCGTCGTCGGGTGGCCCCCGCCATGCTTTGATTACAGAGAGTAATCAAACGGGGGTTGATCAGCATGTACGTCAGCATGTGTACGAAGACCACGCTCGCCGTCGCGGCCGTCCTGACCGCACTCCTGACCGCGCTCCCGGCGGCCCCGGCGGCAGCCGTGCCGTCCGGGACCGCTCTCGGGGCCTGCGGTCCGGGGCGGCTCTGCCTGTGGTCCAAGCCCGACTTCAAGGGCAGGGCGCAGAGCCACGAGCTGGCCACGACCGACATCGAGAGCTGTGTCGCACTGCCGCCGGGCACCTCGGCCCAGTCCCTCGCCAACCGCACCGGGCGGCCGGTCACCACGTACCAGTCCGCCGAGTGCGCGGAGACGGGGGAGTTCGAGACCTACCCGGGGCGCGGGACCTGGGTGCCGCAGGCGCCCTACGAGGTCAGAGCGTTCAAGCTGTGGGAGCGGTAGGGGCGATGGCCGGATGCGCGGTCGGTGCGCCGGCCGGAGGGGCGGCCGGGGCGGCGGTCGGAGCGGGCACGTCCGGGGAAGGGGCTGCCTCCGCCGGGCCCGACAGCCGGGCGACCTCGGCGCGCAGTTCGCGGACCTCGTGGGTCAGCGCCTCCAGAAGCTCGGTCTGCCGGCGCTCCACCGCGTCGTCGCGGTCGAAGCGGGAGATGAACCAGGCCGCGATGTTGGCGGTGACGACACCGAGCAGGGCGATGCCCGAGAGCATCAGGCCCACCGCGAGGACCCGGCCCAGACCCGTGGTGGGGGCGTGGTCGCCGTAGCCGACCGTGGTCATCGTGGTGAACGACCACCAGACGGCGTCTCCCAGCGTCTTGATGTTGCCGTTCGGGGCATCCCGCTCGACGTGCAGCACGGCCAGCGAGCCGAACATCATCAGTCCGACGACCGCCCCCGCCACATAGGTGGTGAGTGTTATCTGCGGGGCCATCCGAGCCCGCCGGCCGACGAGGAGGAGTGTGGAGACGACCCGCAGCAGCCGCAGCGGCTGCACCATCGGCAGCAGGACCGCGAGCAGATCGAGGGGATGGGAGCGGACGAAGGCCCAGCGGGCCGGGGCGATCGCCAGCCGGACCACGTAGTCGAGGGCGAAGGCCGCCCAGACCGCCCACTCGACATGGGTGCACAGCCGGTGCACCCAGGGTGCGGCGCCGGGAGCCACGATCGGCACGGCGTAGGCGACACCGAACGCCACGGCCAGCACGAGCAGCGGTGCCTGCGTGCGTTCTTCCCAGCGATCCTTCATGCGGGGAATCGTAGAGAACGACGAAGGGCGGCGAGACCGAGGTCCCACCGCCCCTCACCAGGTGCGCCGTGCTACCGGGCAACCGCCCGAGGGCTACCGGATCAGGCGTCGCCGCCCGCGGGGCCCGGGTCGGCGGCCGCCACGTCGAGCAGCTGGTAGCGGTCCACCGCCTGCTTCAGGGCCGAGCGCTCGATCTTGCCCTCGCGAGCCAGCTCGGTCAGCACGGCCAGCACGATCGACGGGGCGTCGATGTGGAAGTAGCGACGGGCCGCGCCCCGCGTGTCCGCGAAGCCGAAGCCGTCCGCGCCCAGCGAGCCGTACGTGCCCGGCACCCAGCGGGAGATCTGGTCCGGCACCGCCCGCATCCAGTCCGAGACCGCCACGAACGGGCCCTCGGAGCCCTGGAGCTTGCGCGTCACGTACGGGACGCGCTGCTCCTCGTCCGGGTGGAGCAGATTGTGCTCCTCGACGGCCACGGCCTCGCGGCGCAGCTCGGTCCAGGAGGTCGCTGACCAGACGTCGGCCCGTACGTTCCACTCCTCGGCGAGGATCCGCTGCGCCTCGATCGCCCACGGCACGGCGACGCCGGAGGCCATGATCTGCGCCGGGATGGTGCCCGCCTCGGCCGGCTTGAAGCGGTGGATGCCCTGGAGGATGCCCTCCACGTCCACGTCCGCCGGCTCGGCCGGGTGCTGGATCGGCTCGTTGTAGACGGTCAGGTAGTAGAAGACGTCCTCGGCCTCGGAGCCGTACATCCGGCGCAGACCGTCCTTGACGATGTGCGCGATCTCGAAGCCGTACGCCGGGTCGTAGGCGATACAGGCCGGGTTGGTCGAGGCGAGCAGGTGCGAGTGGCCGTCCGCGTGCTGGAGGCCCTCGCCCGTCAGGGTCGTACGGCCGGCGGTGGCGCCGAGCACGAAGCCGCGGGCCAGCTGGTCGGCCATCTGCCAGAACTGGTCGCCGGTCCGCTGGAAACCGAACATCGAGTAGAAGACGTACACCGGGATCAGCGGCTCGCCGTGCGTGGCGTACGCCGAACCCGCGGCGATCAGCGAGGCCGTGCAGCCGGCCTCGGAGATGCCGTCGTGCAGCATCTGGCCGGTCGGCGACTCCTTGTAGGCGAGGAGGAGTTCACGGTCCACCGCCTCGTACTGCTGGCCCAGCGGGTTGTAGATCTTGGCGCTCGGGAAGAACGCGTCCATGCCGAAGGTGCGGTACTCGTCGGGGGCGATCAGCACGAAGCGCTTGCCGATCTCCTTGTCCCGCATGAGGTCCTTCAGGATGCGGACGAAGGCCATGGTGGTGGCGATCGACTGCTGCCCGGAGCCCTTCTTGGCGGCCGCGTAGGTCTTGTCGTCGGGGAGGATCAGCGGCTTCGCCCGCACGACCCGGGTGGGGACGTACCCGCCCAGCGCCTTGCGGCGGTCGTGCATGTACTGGATCTCCTCGGAGTTCCTGCCCGGGTGGTAGTACGGCGGCAGGCCGTCCTCCAACTGCCGGTCGGTCACCGGGATGTGCAGCCGGTCGCGGAAGCGCTTCAGGTCGTCGACCGTCAGCTTCTTCATCTGGTGCGTCGCGTTGCGGCCCTCGAAGTTCGGGCCCAGCGTCCAGCCCTTGACGGTCTGGGCGAGGATCACCGTCGGCTGGCCGGCGTGCGCCTTCGCCGCCGCGTAGGCCGCGTAGATCTTCTTGTGGTCGTGACCGCCGCGGCCCAGGTGCAGGACCTGCTGGTCCGTCATGCCCTCGACCATCGCCCGCAGTCGGTGGTCGTCGCCGAAGAAGTGGTCGCGGATGTAGCCGCCGGTCTCCGTGGCGTACGTCTGGAACTGGCCGTCCGGGGTGGTGTTCAGCTTGTTGACCAGGATGCCGTCACGGTCCTGCGCCAGCAGCGGGTCCCAGGAGCGGTCCCAGATCAGCTTGATGACGTTCCAGCCGTTGCCCCGGAAGATCGACTCCAGCTCCTGGATGATCTTGCCGTTGCCGCGCACCGGGCCGTCGAGCCGCTGGAGGTTGCAGTTGACGACGAAGGTGAGGTTGTCGAGGCCCTCCCGGGCGGCGATGGAGAGCTGGCCGAGCGACTCGACCTCGTCCATCTCGCCGTCGCCGAGGAACGCCCAGACGTGCGACTTGGAGGTGTCGGCGATCCCGCGCGCCTCCATGTACCGGTTCATCCGGGCCTGGTAGATCGCGCCGAGCGGGCCGAGGCCCATCGACACCGTCGGGAACTCCCAGAAGTCCGGCATCAGGCGCGGGTGCGGGTACGACGAGAGCCCGTTCGGGAACTTCGACTTCTCCTGGCGGAAGCCGTCGAGCTGCGTGTCGTCCAGCCGGTCCAGGAGGTACGCGCGGGCGTAGATGCCGGGGGAGGCGTGCCCCTGGAAGAAGATCTGGTCGCCGCCGTCGCCCTCGTCCTTGCCGCGGAAGAAGTGGTTGAAGCCGACGTCGTACAGCGAGGCGGAGGAGGCGAAGGTCGCGATGTGACCGCCGACGCCGATCCCGGGACGCTGGGCGCGCGAGACCATCACGGCCGCGTTCCACCGGGTGGCGTTCAGGACCTTGCGCTCGATCTCCTCGTTGCCGGGGAAGAAGGGCTCGTCCCTGGTGGCGATCGTGTTGACGTAGTCCGAGCTGCGCATCTCGGGCACGGCCACGCGCTTCTCGCGGGCCCGCTCGATCAGCCGGAGCATGAGGTAGCGGGCGCGCTCACGGCCCCGCTCGTCGACGGCCGCGTCGAGGGAGTCGAGCCATTCCTGGGTCTCTTCCGGGTCGAAATCCGGGACCTGGCTGGGAAGGCCGCCAATGATGATCGGGTTGCGATCGGATCCGGGAGCCACGCTCTTCCTTCGCTGTTCGGTGGTGCCCACGGGGCCACACGAAGTGGTCGGGATGTCCATCGTGTACCCCGTCTGCGCCAGACGTCACATTTACCGAGGGGTAACCCCCAGCGGTGTCCTCCACGTGTCTGGGTGGGTCAAATCGCAACCTTACGCTCAACCCGCGCATGCGTTTCGTCCGGGCGTTCGGCAGACTGAAACCTCAGAAGTCCGTAAACCGGGATGAATCATGTGTGCCTGATCACGGAGCGGGGTCCCTACGGTGCCGGAAGTTGCGGCGAGACGGCCCCAAACGTCACCGTTTCGGCGGTCTCCACGGCCGGGTACTTGCGCGATCCACCCCGGCACGTGTGGACTACGGCCAGCGCCGCGCGCCCACGTGCGGCCCAAGCATTTACCGAATGAGCAGGAGGCAAGCCGTGAGCGCGACCGCGGACCACGCGGAGGAGCGGACCAACCCGGCCGTCAGGCTGGGGTTCGAGCCCGGACAGGTGGTCCAGGAGATCGGCTACGACGACGACGTCGACCACGATCTCCGTGAAGGTATCGAGTCCATCATCGGGGCCGAGCTCGTGGACGAGGAGTACGACGACGTCGCAGACGCCGTGGTGCTGTGGTTCCGCGACGAGGACGGCGATCTCACCGACGCCCTGGTGGACGCCATCGGTCTTCTGGAAGACGGCGGCACCATCTGGCTGCTGACGCCGAAGACCGGCCGCGACGGCTACATCGAGCCGAGCGACATCAACGATGCCGCGCAGACAGCTGGTCTCTCCCAGACCAAGAGCATCAGCGTCGCCAAGGACTGGACGGGCACCCGCCTGACCGCCCCCAAGCGCTGATCACCACGCTGCGAGTAGCCCCCGCCGGTCCGCCGACGGGGGCTTTCGTGCGCGCCGGCCCGCCGGGCCTCGCGGGGGCCTGTGCGCACAGGCCGTAGGGTGGGGTTCACCGATTCGGCCCAAGGTCAGGGCCCCGCCGAAGGGATGCGTACGCGATGGCGATCGAGGTCGGCGCCGAGGCCCCGGAATTCGAGCTCAAGGACAACCACGGGCGCACCGTGCGGCTCTCCGACTTCCGCGGCGAGAAGAACGTGGTGCTGCTCTTCTACCCCTTCGCCTTCACCGGCGTCTGCACGGGTGAGCTCCGCGAGCTGCGCGACAACCTTCCGGAATTCGTCGACGACGACACCCAGCTCCTCGCCGTCTCCAACGACTCCATCCACACCCTGCGCGTCTTCGCCGAACAGGAATCCCTGGAGTTCCCGCTGCTCTCCGACTTCTGGAAGCACGGCGAGGCCTCCCGTGCCTACGGTGTCTTCGACGAGGAGAAGGGCTGCGCGGTGCGCGGCACCTTCATCATCGACAAGGAGGGTGTCGTCCGCTGGACCGTCGTGAACGCCCTGCCGGACGCCCGTGACCTCGGCGAGTACCTCAAGGCCCTCGACGCGATCCGATCCCCGGTCCGACCCGCGGTCCAGGCCTCGATCTGACCCGACACCCGGATTCACCGGGCGAATCGACTGTTTCGAGCGGGAACCCGTCACTAGGATCCACTCGTTGATCCGATGCCAACGCACGACTGGGGGCGCTGCCCCTGGAAACCACATGGAGGGACTCGTGGGAGTCAGCCTCAGCAAGGGCGGCAACGTCTCGCTGACCAAGGAGGCCCCTGGCCTCACCGCCGTGACCGTCGGTCTGGGCTGGGACGTCCGCACCACCACCGGTACGGACTTCGACCTCGACGCCAGCGCCATCCTGGTGAACGCGGAGGGCAAGGTCCGCAACGACCAGGACTTCGTCTTCTTCAACAACCTGAAGAGCGCCGACGGCTCCGTCGAGCACACCGGTGACAACCTCACCGGCGAGGGCGAGGGCGACGACGAGCAGGTCAAGGTCAGCCTGGCCACCGTGCCGGCCGATGTCACCAAGATCGTCTTCCCGGTGTCGATCTACGACGCCGAGAACCGCCAGCAGTCCTTCGGCCAGGTGCGCAACGCGTTCATCCGCGTCGTGAACCAGGCCGGCGGCGCCGAGATCGCGCGGTACGACCTCTCGGAGGACGCCTCGACCGAGACCGCCATGGTCTTCGGCGAGCTGTACCGCAACGGCGCCGAGTGGAAGTTCCGCGCCGTCGGCCAGGGCTACGCCTCGGGCCTGCGCGGTATCGCGCAGGACTTCGGCGTCCAAGTCTGAGCCGAACCGTTCCAACCGTCCGGCGCCGCACACATCCCGTGCGGCGCCGGACGTGCCTCATCACCACCGGGGAGGAAACGAATCATGGGCGTCACGCTCGCCAAGGGAGGCAATGTCTCCCTCTCCAAGGCCGCACCCAACCTCACCCAGGTCCTCGTCGGGCTCGGCTGGGACGCGCGCTCCACCACCGGAGCCCCCTTCGACCTCGACGCCAGCGCGCTGCTGTGCCAGGCCGGACGGGTCCTCGGGGACGAGTACTTCGTCTTCTACAACCAGCTGCGCAGCCCCGAGGGCTCCGTCGAGCACACCGGCGACAACCTCACCGGCGAGGGTGACGGGGACGACGAGTCCCTGATCGTGGACCTCTCCAAGGTGCCCGCCCACTGCGACAAGATCGTCTTCCCGGTATCGATCCATGACGCCGACAACCGGGGTCAGAGCTTCGGCCAGGTCAGCAATGCGTTCATCCGCGTGGTGAACCAGATGGACGGCCAGGAACTCGCGCGCTACGACCTCTCCGAGGACGCCTCCAGCGAGACGGCGATGATCTTCGGCGAGCTCTACCGATACAACGGCGAATGGAAGTTCCGCGCCGTCGGCCAGGGGTACGCGTCGGGGCTGCGGGGCATCGCTCTAGACTTCGGGGTCAACGTTTCGTAAAGCCATGTAATTTCACGATGGGGTAGACAGTGGTTCTGAAAACCTTCGGCTGGTCGTTCGCCATCACGGCGCTCGGTCTGGTCGCAGCGGTGCTCTACGGGGGGTGGGAAGCGTTCGGGATCGTCGCGATCCTGTGCATCCTCGAGATCTCGCTGTCCTTCGACAACGCAGTGGTCAACGCCGGAATCCTGAAGAAGATGAATGCCTTCTGGCAGAAGATCTTCCTCACCGTCGGTGTGCTCATCGCCGTCTTCGGCATGCGTCTGGTCTTCCCCGTCGTGATCGTGGCGATCAGTGCCAAGATCGGCCCGATCGAGGCCGTCGATCTCGCCCTCAACGACGCCGAGCGCTACGAGCAGCTCGTGACCGACGCCCACCCGTCGATCGCGGCCTTCGGTGGCATGTTCCTCCTGATGATCTTCCTCGACTTCATCTTCGAGGACCGTGACATCAAGTGGCTCGGCTGGCTGGAGCGCCCGCTGGCCAAGCTCGGCAAGGTCGACATGCTGTCGGTCTGCATCGCCCTGATCGTCCTGGCGGCCAGCGCCATGACCTTCGCGACCCAGGCCCACCAGCACGGCGGCATGCACGTCGACAAGTCGGCGACCGTCCTGCTCTCGGGCGTCTTCGGCCTCATCACGTACCTCATCGTCGGCGGCCTCTCGGGCTACTTCGAGAACAAGCTCGAAGAGGAGGAGGAGCGCGAGCAGGAGGCCGAGGAAGAGGCCAAGCGCAGCGGCAAGAAGGTCGGTGTCGTGGAGCTGGCCGGCAAGGCCGCCTTCTTCATGTTCCTCTACCTGGAGGTCCTCGACGCCTCCTTCTCCTTCGACGGTGTCATCGGCGCCTTCGCCATCACCAACGACATCGTCCTGATGGCGCTCGGCCTCGGCGTCGGCGCCATGTACGTCCGTTCGCTCACGGTCTACCTGGTCCGTCAGGGCACCCTCGACGACTACGTCTACCTGGAGCACGGCGCGCACTACGCGATCGGCGCGCTGGCCGTGCTCCTCATGGTCACCATCCGGTACGAGATCCCCGAGGTCGTCACCGGTCTCATCGGTGTCACCCTCATCGCCTGGTCCTTCTGGTCCTCCGTCCGCCGGAACAAGGCGATCGCGGAGGCCGAGGGCGGGTCCGGTTCCTCGGGGGACAAGACCGAGGTGTCGTCCGGGGTGTGACACCCCCGGCAATGAGGAACGCTTCTCTGCGGGGCGGCCGGTGCACCCGGCCGCCCCGCAGGCATGTGCGCGGGGCCGGCGACCAGGTGCCGGCGATCAGTGGGGTTGCGATCAGTGGGGGGTGAAGGCGACATGGCCTTCTGGGACAACCTGTTTCCGGGAAGGGCGGCGACGCAGTTCGACTCGGGCAGCGCCGCGTCGAACACGATCGACCTGACGAAACGGCGCCCGTCCGTCTCGCTCACCAAGCAGGGCGCCGCCACCGGCAACCTCCGGGTGAACCTCTCCTGGCGGATGCGGACCTCCGACCTCGAAGGACGCTCCCGCCAGAGCGGCCGACTGCTCCGCAACCCCTCCCAGCTCTTCAAGCCCGAGGTCGTGCAGGCGCACACCCAGGGCATGGTCAACGTCGACCTGGACCTGGGCTGCCTCTACGAGCTCACCGACGGCAGCAAGGGCGTCGTGCAGCCGCTCGGCGGCTTCTTCGGCGACCTGAACGGCGCCCCGTACGTAAAGCTCAGCGGCGACGACCGCTTCGGCGGCTCGTCCGGGGAGACGATCTTCGTCAACCTGGACCACAAGGACGAGATCAAGCGCCTGCTGTTCTTCGTGTACATCTACGACCAGACGCCGGCCTTCGACCGCACGCACGCCAAGATCACGCTCTACCCGAGCAACGGCCCGCGGATCGAGATCGAGCTGGACGAGCGCGCCCCGCAGGCCCGCTCCTGCGCGGTCTTCTCCGTGGAGAACGCCAAGGGCGAGCTGACGGTCCGCCGCGAGGTGCGCTTCGTATACGGCTTCCAGGCCGAACTGGACCGGCTGTACGGCTGGGGTCTCCAGTGGGGACGCGGCTACAAGACCAAGGCGTAGCCGTTGCCCAGGCCCTCGGGACACTCGGGACTGGCAGGACCGGCAGGCCACTCGGGACTGTCAGGGCCCTCGGGGCCGATTGGGCCCTTAGGGCCGCCAAGACCCTTAGGACCCTCAGGACCCTCGGGACCCTCGGGACCCTCGGGACCCTCAGGACCCTCAGGACCCTCAGGACCGGACGAACTGGGGGCCCATGGGCGGCATCCGGAACTCCGGTGCCGGGTTCTGCTCGGGGGCGGTCACCGGCTGCGGATAGCCGTACGCGGGCGCCCGCTCGGGCATGGGCGGGGGCATGGTCGGCTGCGGCGGTACGGGGCTGTGGGCGACGGTCAGGTCGAGGTCGGGGCCAGGGGTGACGGGGGCGCGTACGACGGCCGCCGTGGCCCCCTGGGCCGCCCCTCCGGCACCCGGGCCGCCCGGGGCCTCGCGGAAGCCGCCCTGCGCCTCCTGGAGGCCGTCCTGGGCCTCCTGTGCACCCTGGGCCGCACCCGCCGCCGTGCCCTGTCCCGCGGCGTCCTGTCCCGCGTCCTGCGCGTCCTCGTCGACGGAGATGCCGAAGTCGGTGGCGAGGCCGATCAGGCCGGTGGGATAGCCCTGGCCCACCGCGCGGAACTTCCAGGCGTCCCCGCGGCGGTACAGCTCGCCGCAGATGACCGCCGTCTCCTCGCCCGTCTCCGCCGTCACGGAGAACAGGGCCAGCGCCTCGGCCTCGGGCCCGGCCGTCGCGTCGTACAGCAGGATCCGCAGGTCGGAGACGGAGCGGAAGGTGCCGCCGTCGGAGGAGGCCGCGATCACCACCCGGTCGACGGAGGGGTCGAGGCTGCCGAGGTCGGCTTCCACGGTGTCCGTGAGACCCTTGGAGTCACGCTTCTTCGGCAGCCGTCGCACCAGGCCCGAAGGGTGGCGCGGCTGGTTGTAGAAGACGAAGTCCTCGTCGGACCGCACCCGGCCGGAGGGCCCGAGCAACAGGGCCGAGGCATCCACGTCAGGGACCCCGGAGCCCGGGGTCCAGCGGAGCACGGCCCGTACGGCCGCGGTGTCGAGAGGGACGTTGGAGCCCTTCAGCATCGCGTGCGTCATGACCGCAATCCTGCCCTCCCGGTCGACCCGCGGACAACGCGGGGGCATTACCGATACCGGGCCGAGACGACAGATGCTGACGAGTTACCTGGATTTCATACGCGAAGGGAACTGCGGACACCCGCACCTACGTACTATTACCGGCCACATGTCGTCAGGGTCCAGAGAGGTAGACGGGGGACTTATATGCGTCATTTCGGGCACATCCCGTCCGCGACACGAGCCGGTCTCTTCCACCGGGAACCGGCCGCGTTCACGGCAGATTCGCCCGCGCGCACGCTCGCGGTGGCCCTGGGTGCCACGCTCTACAGCCCGGCCACCCGGCCGCGGCTCGCCGACGACGTGCGCAAGCAGGCGGCCCGTGGAGTGGTCTCCATGGTGCTCTGCCTGGAGGACTCCATCAGTGACGCCGACGTCGAGGCGGGTGAGGACAACCTCGTCCGCCAGTTCGCCGACCTCGCCGCCGGGGCCGTGACGGACGCCGACACCGCCACGGACACCGCCACCGACATCCCCCTGCTCTTCATCCGGGTCCGCGATCCGCGCCAGATCACCGACCTCGTCGACCGGCTCGGAGAAACGGTCCGCCTGCTGTCCGGATTCGTACTCCCCAAGTTCACCGAGACGCGTGGCCGCGCCTTCCTCGAAGCGCTCACCCACGCCGAGCGGACGAGCGGCCGGCGCCTCTTCGCCATGCCCGTCCTGGAGTCCCCCGAGCTCCTCCACCTGGAGACCCGGGCCGAGACCCTCGCCGGCATCGCCTCGATCACCGACAAGTACCGCGACCGCGTCCTGGCCCTGCGCCTCGGCGTCACCGACTTCTGCTCCGCGTACGGGCTCCGCCGCTCGCCCGACATGACCGCCTACGACATCAAGATCGTCGCCAACGTCATCGCCGACGTCGTCAACGTCCTCGGCCGCTCCGACGGCACCGGCTTCACCGTCACCGGACCCGTCTGGGAGTACTTCCGGCTCGGCGAGCGCATGTTCAAGCCCCAGCTGCGCCGCAGCCCCTTCCTGGAGGGCCGCGCCGAGGACCTGCGCACCGCCCTCATCGAGCACGACCTCGACGGCCTGCTGCGCGAGATCGAACTCGACCGCGCCAACGGGCTGCTCGGCAAGACCTGCATCCACCCCACCCATGTGGTGCCGGTGCACGCCCTCTCCGTGGTCAGCCACGAGGAGTGGTGCGACGCCCAGGACATCCTGCAGCCCGAACAGGGCGGCGGCGGAGTCCTCCGCTCCGCCTACACGAACAAGATGAACGAAGTGAAGCCGCATCGCGCGTGGGCCGAGCGCACCCTCCTGCGCGCCGAGGTCTTCGGCGTCGCCAACGAGGACGTCGGCTTCGTGGATCTGCTCACCGCCGGACTTGCCGGCTGACGAAGGGACGTCGACGACGTGGTGTGGACCGGAACGTGGGTCGCGGAGCGACTGGGCGTCGAACTGATCGGCGACGAGGCGCTACCGGCCCTGTTGGGGCTCGCACTGCGTCGCAACCCCAAGCGTGCGCATCTGCTGGTCTCCAGCGTGCTCGGCAAGCACGTGCCCCAGCGCCCCTCGGTGGTGTACGGCTCCGGCCTCGACCTCGGCCGGCGCGTCCGCGCGCTCCTCGGTGACGAGGAGGCCGCGCGCTCCGTCGTCCTCGGGTACGCCGAGACCGCCACCGCCCTGGGTCACGCGGTCGCCGACGGCCTCGGCCTCGCCCCCTACCTCCACTCCACCCGGCGGCCGGTGGACGGCGTCGCCCGCGCGGGCGGTTTCGAGGAGTCCCACTCGCACGCCACCTCGCACCTGCTGCTGCCCGAGGACCCCAAGCTCCTCGCGGGCGACGGGCCGCTGGTCCTCGTCGACGACGAGTTCTCCACCGGCAACACCGTCCTCAACACCGTGCGGGCCCTGCACGAGCGCTACCCCCGCGACCGGTACGTCGTCGTCGCCCTCGTCGACATGCGCTCGGCCGCCGACCTCGGCCGCCTGGACGCCTTCGCCACGGAGATAGGCGCCCGGGTCGACCTGATATCCGGCGCCGCCGGGACCGTACGCCTCCCGGAAGGGGTCCTGGAGAAGGGCCAGGCGCTGGTGGCGGAACACGAGCGGGCGTACGAGCCGCCGAGCGCGGGAGGGCCGTCCGCCGCCGGCTCCGCATCCAGCTCCGGGCTCGCCCGCAGCTCGACGCCCGCATCCGGACCCGGTCCCGACCACGGCTCGGTGTCCGCTTCAGGCTCCGGGCCCGGGATCGCTGCCGGATCCGCCGCGGCCCCGCATCGGCACGATCCCGTGCGCGTGGCGCTGGACTGGCCGGAGGACGTACCCGACGGCGGACGGCACGGCTTCACGCCCGACCAGCGCGACCGCCTGGAGGCGGCACTGCCCGCCATGGCGGGCAGGATCGCCGAGGCGCTGGGCGGTCCGGCCGTGGAGCAAGGGACCGGCACCCTCGCCGCGCCGCCCGCAGGGCCCCGCACCGCAGGACCCCGCGTCCTCGTCCTCGGCTTCGAGGAGCTGATGTACGCGCCGCTGCGCCTCGGCACCGCCCTGGAGGACGCCGGACTCGACGTCCGCTACTCCACCACCACCCGCTCGCCCGTCCTCGCCGTGGACGACCCCGGCTACGCGATACGCACCCGGCTCGTCTTCCCCGCCCACGACGACCCCGCCGACGGCCCCGGCGAGCGCTACGCCTACAACGTGGCCGGCGCGGGCTTCGAAGCCGTCGCCCTCGTCGTCGACTCCTCCGCCGACACCCCGGCCCTGCACGCCCCGGACGGCCTGCTCGCCCAGCTCGCCGCGCACATCCCGCGCGTCGTGCTCGCCGTCGTCCCCTCGTACACACCGGCGCCCGCGCCGCACTCCCCGTACGAGGCACACGAGGCACACGAGGCACACAAGGCACACGAGGCCACGCCGAACGCCTCTCCGTACCCGCCCCAGGTCACCGAAGCTCCCGAAAGGAGCTCCATGCTGCCCGAGCCCCTCCGCGGCCCCGCCTTCTCGTCGTACGCACCCGAGGAGGTCGGCTGGCTGCTCCAGGACCTCTCGGACGTCGAGTTGGAGGCGCCCACCGAGGAACGCGAGGAAGCCATCCAGAGCGGCGGCGCGCACTACGCCGAGTCGCTCCCCGTCGAGTACCAGCCCAGCGACCGCTACCAGGAGCTGTTCCACACGGCCCTGGAGACCTCCGCCGCCCGGATCGCCCGCGCCGTCGGCACCGTCACCGAGACCGTCCTCGCAGAACGGCCGGGCCGCCGCCCGGTTCTCGTCTCGCTCGCGCGGGCCGGTACCCCCGTCGGCGTCCTCATGCGCCGCTGGGCGCAGGCCCGCCACGGTCTCGAACTCCCGCACTACGCCGTCTCCATCGTGCGTGGCCGCGGCATCGACGCCAACGCCCTGCGCTGGCTCGCCGCCCACCACGACCCGGCGGACGTCGTGTTCGTCGACGGCTGGACCGGAAAGGGTGCCATCACCCGCGAACTCGCCGATGCCATCAAGGAGTTCGAGGCGGCCGAGGGTGTCACGGGCTTCGACCCGGAGATCGCGGTCCTCGCCGACCCCGGTTCCTGCGTCCGTACGTACGGCACGCGCGAGGACTTCCTCATCCCTTCCGCCTGCCTCAACTCCACGGTCTCCGGCCTGATATCCCGTACGGTCCTCCGCGCCGACCTCGTCGGACCGGACGACTTCCACGGCGGGAAGTTCTACCGCGAGCTGGCCGGCGCCGATGTCTCCAACGACTTCCTCGACGCCGTCGCCGCCCGCTTCGACGAGGTCGGCGGAGCCGTCGACGCCGACACCAAGGAACTCCTGGCCGCCGACCGCACTCCCACCTGGGAGGGCTGGGCCGCCGTGGAGCGGATCAGCGAGGAGTACGGCATCCACGACGTCAACCTGGTCAAGCCGGGCGTCGGCGAGACCACCCGCGTCCTGCTCCGCCGGGTTCCCTGGAAGATCCTCGCCAAGCGGGGCGCCGACGCCGACCTCGCGCACGTCCGGCTGCTCGCCGAGCAGCGCGGCGTACCGGTCGAGTTCGTCGACGAACTCCCGTACAGCTGCGTCGGCCTGATACACCCTCAGTACACCAGGGGTGCGACAGGAGCCGACGGCAGGGCGGTGGTGTCCCAGTGAGCACGATCCCGAGCCCCCGGGCGGCGTCGACGCTCGTCGCGAGCGACCTCGACCGCACCCTCATCTACTCGTCCGCGGCCCTCGCCCTCGGCATGCCCGACGCCCAGGCGCCCCGGCTGCTCTGCGTCGAGGTCCACGAGTCGAAGCCGCTCTCCTACATGACCGAGGACGCGGCCGACCTGCTCGCGCGGCTGACCGCCGAAACCGTCTTCGTCCCCACCACCACCCGGACGCGCAAGCAGTACCAGCGCATCCAACTCCCCGGCACCGCACCGAAGTACGCGATCTGCGCCAACGGCGGCCACATCCTCGTCGACGGCGTCACCGACGCCGACTGGCACGCCTCCGTACTGCGCAGGCTCGCCGAGGAATGCGCGCCGCTCTCCGAGATCCGCGCCTACCTCACCGCCACCACGGACCTGTCCTGGGTACGCAAGCATCGCGTCGCCGAGGACCTGTTCGCCTACCTCGTCGTCGAGCGGGAACGGCTCCCCGAGGACTGGCTGGGACGCTTCGGCGACTGGGCGGGGGAGCGCGGCTGGACCGTCTCGCTCCAGGGCCGCAAGGTGTACGCCGTGCCGAAACCGCTCACCAAGAGCGCGGCCGTCCGCGAGGTCGCCCGCCGCATCGGCGCCACGCTCACCCTGGCCGCGGGCGACTCCCTCCTCGACGCCGACCTGCTGCTCGCCGCGGACCGGGCCTGGCGCCCGGGCCACGGCGAATTGGCCGACAGCGACTGGACCGCCCCCCACCTCGACGTCCTCGCGGAACGCGGGGTCGCGGCGGGGGAGGAGATCCTGCGCCGCTTCAGGGCGGCGGCCGCCGGCTGAGGCGTCTCAGCCGCAGCAACCCCCACCGCAGCAGCCGCCCCCGCCACCGCCCCCGCCGCCGCTCGGCGCGGGGGCTGAGGACGAGCCGCCGACGGCCACGGCCGAGAGCAGCTTCACGGTGTCGTCGTGCCCGGCGGGGCAGGAGGCCGGATCGGAGGACTCGGCCATGGGACGGCTGAGCTCGAAGGTGTCGCCGCAGGTACGGCAGCGGAATTCGTAACGAGGCATGGGAACAGGCTAGAGCCTGCGCCCGGCCAGGGGCAGGTGCCCCGACCTCGCGGGCCGGGGCGGCGGGCAGGTACGCCGGTCTCCCGGTCCCGCGCTCCGGGGGGGCGGCGACGGGCAGCTGCCCCGGTCTCCCGGTCCCGGCCCCGTGCTCCGGGGGCCACGGGCAGGTACCCCGGAGTGCCCCGGTCTTCCGGCCCCGGCCCCGCGCTCGGGTCGTCCGCGGCTCAATGCCCGGAGCCCCGGTCCTCCCGGATCTGCCCGACGACGTGCGCGGCCGTGGCCCGTACGCCCTCCAGTTCGGTCAGGAAGTGCCAGTAGTCCGGGTGGCGACCCTCCAGGCCGTCGACCGCGCGGTCCAGCCGGGCGACGGCCTCGTCGAGGGGCCGGGCGTGGCGCGGGTCGGGGGTGTTCCGCCCGGTCATCGCGAGGCGCTGGGCGTCCCGTACCGCGAACCGGGCGCGGTCGATCTCCGCCTTGGGGTCCTTGGCGACGGCGTCGAGGCGACGCAGCCGGTCGCCCGCGGCGGAGACGGCCTCGTCGGTGGAGTCGAGCAGCGCGCGGACGGTGGAGAGCAGCGAGGTCGCGTCCGGCCAGCGCTGCTCGGCGCGCGCCTTTCCGGCCTCGGCGAGCCGCTCCTCGGCCTGCCGGAGGGTGGCGGCGGCCTGCTCGGGCACGTGCTGGAGGTCCTGCCAGCAGGGGGCGGTGAAACGCCGCCGCAGCTCGGAGAGGACCGGCTCGACCTTCTCGGTGCGGGTGGTGAGCGCCTCGGTGCGGGTACGGAGGGAGACGAGGCGCCGGTCGATCTCGGCGGCCCGCGCGGGCAGCCGCTCGGCCTCGGCCCGTACGGCCTCGGCGTCGCGCAGCACCCGGTCGGCGCGCTGGAGGGTCTCGGGGACGCCGTGCCGGCCGGCGCCCTCGTTGAGCCGGGTGAGCTCGGGCCCGAGGGCGGCGAGCCGGGCGGCGAGGTCGTCCGCGCGCAGCCCGCTCTCCCGTACGGAGTCGAGGGCGCCGCTCGCACCGCGCAGGGCCTGGCGGGCGCGCTCGACGGCCGGGGCGAGCCGGGCGAGCTGGGTCTCGGCCTGCCCGAGCAGCGGAGCGAGGCCCGCCTCGAACCGGTCGAGCTCCCCCTTGACCCGGTCCAGCTCGTCCTTGGCGCGGGTCAGTTCGGCGCGGGCCCGACCGGCGGTCGCGGCGTCGAGCTCGTCGCGGTCGAGGTCGTGGGCGTCGACGGCGCTGATGTACGTGTGGCTGACCTCGTCGATCCGGCGCCCGAGGGCCTCGAAGCCCTCGACGGCGCGGCGCGTCTCGGGGGAGCTGTCGACGGCGGTGATGGTCTCGATGGAGATGCGCAGCCCGCGCTGGGCGGTGTCGAGCTCGTAGAAGGCCGCGGCGGCGGCGTCCTTGGCGGCCTGCGCCTCGGCCCGCTGACTCTCACCGCGCCCACCGAACCAGCGGCGGGTACCGCCACCGGCGAAGGCGTGCGGCAGCATGACACCGAGGACCAGCGGAAGGGCAAGGGCAAGCCGAAGCCCGGAAATCCCCGGCCTCGGACTGTCCTCGGAGTGGGTCTGCCCTCGGCTTGGCGCATCACGACGCCGAACGCCGCCCGCCCCCCTCGCGTCGCTCGCCGCCACGTACCTCTCCCGTGCTGTGTCCGCCGTGCCCGGTCCGGTTCATTCTCCCACCCGGTAAGGACGAACACACGGGCCGGTCAGTTCGCCGTGAGGACGGATACGTCACCGTTGTCGCTGCGGACGTTCACGGAGTGCTTGCTCTCGTCGCGGCGGGGGACGTCGATCCGGACCTCGCCGTTGCCGCTGGCACCGGTCACCTTGTACGCGGCGGTGGGGAGGGAGACCTGGACGTCGCCGTTGTCGGTGACGACGTCGACGCGGCGGGGGACCGAGCCGAGGGCGATGTGTACGGCGCCGTTGTCGGACCGGGCGACGACCTCGGGCGAGGTGGCCCCATCCTCGACGGCGACGGCACCGTTGTCGGTGCCGATGTCCAGCGCCCCGCCGGCCTTGCGCAGGACCACGTCGCCGTTGTCGGAGCGCACCTTCATCGGGGTGGCGAAGCCCTCGGCGGTGACGCGCCCGTTGTCGTTCTCGACGCTGACGGCGACGTCGCGGGGGACCTGGATCCGGTGGACGGCGTCACAGTTGGAGGAGACACCGTCGCAGTTGACCCGCAGGGTCAGCTTCCCGTCGACGAGCTTCCACTCGGGCTTGGGCCCCGATCCCATGAACACCCACCCGTCGACCTGCCGCTCGACGCGCACGTCGTCGATGTCGGCGGGAGTGATCACGAGCTCGGAGTTGTCGGAGTCGACGGTGAGCGCGGTCCCGCCGAAGGCGAACGTCTTCCGCTCCACGGGCGCCCCCTCGACATCGGTCGAGCCGCACCCGACGAGCGCGAGGGAGGCGACCAGCACTCCACCGGAGGCGAACAAGACCCGGAACGGACGACGTGCAACAGCCATGACGCCAAGACCCCCACAAGAAACCCGGAAACGCGAACAGTCCCCCGACCGTACGACCCCACCACCCGCCGTCACGATCCGGCGACCCACCGTCCCGAGGGTGGGGATACCCCCCCACCGGGAGGTATCGGTTTGCAGCACCCACCCATGCGCCATGTAGGCTGTTGCCTCTTCCACGGGTGCGTAGCTCAGGGGTAGAGCGCTGCTCTTACAAAGCAGATGTCGGCGGTTCGAAACCGTCCGCGCCCACCAGGGAAAAGGCCCCCAGCCGATCATGGCTGGGGGCCTTTGGCATCCACATCTGACATCAACGTCCATGGTCACCTGGGCTTTGGGGCCTGCCCGACCGATCATTCGGACGCGGTCGACTTCCCGGGCAGCAGTCCGTGATGCCGTCCTCCGCTGGGCAGCCGATCAGTCGAGCCGGCGAATTGCATTTGAAGGACCTGAGTGCGAGGACGGCTCCTGAGCAGCCGATCCATGGGAATGACGGCCTCGCGCCGTGTGTCCTGGACGACGTGGGTGTAGACGTTCATCGTCACGGCGATCTGACGGTGACCGAGGATCTCCATCACGACGCGGGGCGGGACGCCGGTGGCGGTGAGGAGTGTCGCCGTACCGTGCCGGGCGTCGTGGAGCCGGACGACGCGGAGGTCGGCGTTCCTCGCGACGCGGGTGAACGAGCGGTCGCGTCAGGCCTTGATCACTTCGACCTTCTTGTCGCCCGCGCTTGCCTCTGTCTTGACCGTGCCCGTCTCGCGGTTGCTGGCCTCGGTCGTGCCGGTGGTCGTGTGGCCCACCAGGGCTATCAGGGCGGCGGCGAGGATGCCGAGGGCGATGCCGACCTTGGTGGCGGTGGTCGGGTGGGTGAGGTGGTGCTGCGCCACGGTTCCTCCCTGAAGTTCCGGTGGCCGAAGGGGTGTTGACGGTCGGATGAACGTACCTTGTGGCGGGCTGTGGGGGAATGGGCGCAGAGTTGACGGGGACCTGGCAGGGCGGGTGTACTCGCCGTATGGCTGAGGTGGGGGACGCGCCCGAACCCGGGGTGCAGGGTGGCGAGATGACGCCGCAGAGGTACATCGAGACGAGGCTCTCGCAGTACCAGGAGTGGTACGACTCCAAGGCGACCCGCATGAAGGCGATGCATCTGCGGATGCGGACCGTCTCCGTCGTCGGTGGCGCGCTCGTGCCCGTGTTCGTGAATCTGGATCTGGTCTTCGCCCGGGTCACCGCCACTGTGCTGAGCGTCGTGGTCGTCGCCGCCGTTTCGCTGGAGAGCGTGTACCGGTACCGCGAGCAGTGGAAGAACTACCGGTCCACCGAGCAGCTGCTCGGGCACGAGCGGGTCTACTTCGAGGCCAAGGTCGGGCCGTACCACAACCTGCACAAGCGGGAGGCGTTCTCGACGCTCGTCGCCCGGGTCGAGAAGGCCATCGCCAACGAGAACTCCGCGACCCTGAATGTCATGACCCTCGGCGGGCAGGTCAACTCCGATGTGCAGCAGCACGGGATCCCGGCCGCCCGCGCGGCCGAGTCCTCAGAGTCCTCGGAGTCTTCCAAGGCGGCCGAGTCGGGGGAGTCGGGCCGGAAATGAGCACGGGCCCCGGGGGTTTCCCGGGGCCCGTCCTTCGTTACCTGCGGTGCCGGGTCAGCACCACTTGTAGTCGACCCGCGTCGAGTTGTACGAGCACGTGTCTACCCGTGCGCCGTTCGACTTCTTCAGCGTCGCGGTGTCGCGGTCGTTGTTCCAGACGTACGCGCCACGGTTCTGGTAGACGTTCGCGGACGTGTTCGTGCCGCGGCCCGTGCGGACCGTCACGATCTTGCCCTTGCCGAGGGTGAAGTTGCCGAACGTGTACTTGTGGTTCGCCGCGTCCGTCAGCGTCCAGCCGCGCAGGTTGACCGCCGCGCCGGTCGTGTTGCGTATCTGCACGTACTCGGCGTTGAGGCTCGTGTTCGAGCGACGGTCCGTGCCCGGGCTGTCGTAGTAGATCTTGTACAGGTGGACCGAGCCGGCGGCCTGTGCCTGCGTGGGCAGCAGCAGGATGCCGGAGGCGGCGGCCGCGGTCACGGCCGCGAACGTGCGTGCGCGAAGCATGAATGTCCCTCAGTTTCTGCCGGGAGCCCGCCGATGGGTCCCGACGAGCACACAGAATACGCACGCTCTTCACCTCATCCGCACAACTTCGCGCGAGTTGGCGTAGGGGTAATTTAATCTTGGCTTATGTTCGACGCGTCCTTGCGGATCACCGTGCTCGGGTCCGCCACCCCCTTCGCCCGGCCGGGCAACGCCTGCTCCGGCTATCTCGTCGAGGGCGGTGGAGTCCGGGTCTGGGTGGACGCCGGGAGCGGCACCCTCGCCGAGCTCCAGCGGTACGTCGCTCTCGGAGACGTCGACGCCGTCTGGATCTCCCATCTGCACGCCGATCACTCCGCCGACCTGCTCACCTTCTCCTACGCCTTGCTCTACTCGGGACTTGAGCCCTCGTTGCCCGTGCCGCTGTTCGGGCCCGTCGGCATCGCCGATCGGCTCGCCGGGTTCCTCACCAACGGGAGCGAGCGCAGCCCCGTCGAAAGGGCTTTCGCCGTCGAGGAGTTGCACGACGGGCATGTCGTTCGGATCGGTGGGCTGACCCTGACGTCCCGGGCCGTCGAGCACGGGCTTCCCGCCTTCGCGCTGCGCGTGGAGGGCGAGGACGGGCGCTCGCTCGTCTACTCCGGCGACTGCGAGCCCTGCCCCTCCCTCGTCGAACTCGCCCGCGACTGCGACCTGTTCGTGTGCGAGGCGGACGGAGACGTACCTGGGCACCACTCGGCCGCGCAGGCCGGCCGGAGCGCCGCCGAGGCCGGTGCCGGGCGGCTCGTCGTGACCCATGTGGGAGCGGCGGTGACGGCCGGGGAGGCCGTCGCGCTGGCCGCCGCCGCGTACGAAGGGGACGTCGTCCACGCCGACCCGGGACTGCGGTTCGACGTCACGCGTCGAAGTCGTACTCCAGGACGTACGACGACGAGTCCAGCGTCATCTCGTTGAGCTCCACCGCCATCCCCGGCCCGGTGAACGCCGTACGCCCGATGAGGACCACCGGCGTGCCGAACTCCAGGGCCAGCCGGTCCGACTCGTCCGCCGTCGGCATCCGGCAGCGGATCTCCTCGCGGAACCGCACCGGCCGGTGGCCCAGCTCGGTCAGCCGGGCGTAGGTCCCGCCCGGCCCCGTGTCCGGCTCGGCGATCGGCGTACCGCGGACCAGCTCCGCCGAGAGGTACGAGACCGAGAGCAGCACCGGCTTCGCATCGAGCACGAAGCGGCGGCTGCGGACGCACACGGGCGCGCCCAGCGTCAGGTTCAGCGCCCCCGCGACCCGCGCGCCTGCCTCCGTCTCGCCGACCTCGATCTGGTCGACCACCAGCTCCCGGTCCTCCACGTCCGCCGACCAGACCGAACGGCCGTTGCCCCACTGCTCGCCCGAGAGGCGCGGGATGCCCCGGCGGCGCAACGGGCGGAAGACGCGGACGAAGACCCCGGCGCCCTTGCGGGCCTCGGCGAGCCCCTCGGTGCGCAGCACGGAGAGGGCCTGGCGGGCCGTCATCCGGGCCACGGCGTAGGTCGTCATGAGGTCGTTCTCGCCGGGGAGCCGGTCACCCGGCGCGAAGGCGCCTGACTGGATCGCGGTTCTCAACTCGTCGGCGATGCGCTGGTACTTGGGCCGACGAGCGCTGTCCTGGTCAGTCACGGGTGGACCACTCCCTTCATCTGCGGGACACCCTACGGCGCACCCCGCGGCCAGGGTGCACACGTGTACGCCGCCCCGCCCGGTCGATCCATCCATCGGGGGACATCTCTAGAGATACGTTGACAGGGCGGGTCCGCGCCGCTTCTCTGGGTGTCCCCATGCTTCAGGAGTACTCCGGGAACGCTTCAGGAATCGGGACGGAGGGGATGCGTGCAGCCACTGCCCGAGGTCGGTGACCTCGTCCGCGACGCCGCCACCGGGCGGGTCGGTTTCTACGTGGAGAGCGTCTCCGGGCGCTTTCTCATCCGGGCCGTCCACGGCGGCGCCGAGTGGGAGGCGGAGCCCGCCGACGTCCAGCTCGCCACGCCCCTGCGTGAGCTGCGCGCCCGAGCCGCCGAGATCAACGCGCGTAGCCGGCGGGGTCTCGGGGCCTGAGCGCCTCGCTGAGCCGGGCCGCTCCGGCCGCGACGAGCTCCTTCGCGGGCTGTGCCGGGCCGTGCCGGGCTGGGACGGGCTGTGTGCCGGGCCGCTTCCGATGGTCCTCGGCAGGCCGGCGCAGTGGTTCACCCCGGTTGTCAGTGGGGCGCGCCACACTGGAGGCATGTGCCGCAGCATCAAGACGCTCCGACCGCCCGCGCTGCCCGAGGAGGCGACCGAGGACGACATCCGCGCCGCCGCCCTGCAGTACGTCCGCAAGGTCTCCGGCTTCCACCACCCCGCCGCCCACAACCGTGAGGTCTTCGAGCGGGCCGTGGACGAGATCGCCGACGCGACCGCGAGACTTCTCGACGGCCTGGAGGTGCGCGGGGCGCACCCCGCCGTCAGGAGGCAGGCGCGGGAGCCTCAGGCGGACGCCGTATGAGATAGGCGGCGAGCCCGCCGGCCAGGAAGAGCGCGAGGGTCGACACTCCCGCGCTGAACCAGGTCGCGCCCAGCCACTGACCGCCGAGCCAGCCGAGCCCCACGCTGTACGAGGCCCAGGTGATGCCCGCCAGGGCCGACCAGGGCAGGAACTCCTCGACGCGCCGCTTCGCCGCGCCCGCGCCGAGCGAGACCACCGAGCGGCCCGCGGGGGCGAAGCGCGCGAGGACCACGAGCAGCCCGCCGCCCCGGGCCAGTGCGGTGCCGAGACGTTCCTGCGCCATGGACAGGCGCCTCGACCGGGCGATCGTGCGGTCCAGGCGGGCGCCGCCCCGCAGGGCCAGCCGGTACGCGAGGAAGTCGCCGAGCACCGAGGCCGTGGCCGCGCACAGGAGCAGCGGGATGAGGGACGGTACGTCGGGGGTGGCCGCGGTGGCCGATGCCGCCGCCGTGGCGGCGGTGATCACCAGAAAGCCGCTCGGCAGCACGGGCAGGAAGACGTCGAGCAGGATCGACGTCGCCACCACCGGGTAGATCCATGGACCGGCGGTGAGCGACCGCAGCGAGCCCAGGCTGTCGAGCAGATTCACAGGGGCAGAGCCTACGCGGGGGCGGGAGGCCGTCTGCCGGGTGGGTGCCGGGGGCCCGGCCCGGGTGGGGCCGAGGGCCCGGCCCTACCCGTTCGAAGCTGTGCGGCTCTGCGGGAAAGCGGCCGACCCGAGGGGCCGGTTCTGGGTGGTGGGGGTACGGGAAAGGGCCGGAACGCGTGCTGCGTATCCCGGCCCTTTCCTGTACGGCACTTGCTGTACGGCGCTTGCTGTACGGCGCTTGCTGTACGGCACTTTCCTGTACCGGCGGCGACAGAGGCTGTGGGGCCGCGGGGCCCCTCACCCGGTCGGCGGCGTCGTTCAGGCCGTGACGGGGGCGGCCTGCTCCTCGCTCGTCCTGCGCGTCGTGGAGCCCGCGCCGACCCGGCTGCCGAAGAGCCGGTCGAGAGCGAGCGCGCCCGGGCCGGTGAAGACGAGCAGCGCGAAGGCCCAGCAGAACAGGGCCGCGGTCTCGCCGCCGTTCTGCAGCGGGAAGAGGGACTCCGGCTGGTGGACCTTGAAGTACGCGTACGCCATCGAGCCCGAGGCGAGGAACGCGGCGCTCCGGGTGCCCAGGCCCGCCAGGACCAGGCCACCGGCGCCCAGCTGGATCACGGCCGCGTACCAGCTCGGCCAGGTGCCGGCCGGGACCGTGCCGCCGCCCATCGCGCCACCGAGGACTCCGAAGAGCGAGGCCGCGCCGTGGCAGGCGAAGAGCAGGCCGACGACTATGCGGAAGAGGCCGAGCGCGTACGGCTGGGCCTGGTCGAGGCGGCCCGAGAGGGTGCTCGCACCGCCGCCGGGGCTCTTCGCGTCGTTCGAATTGCGTGGGGTGTTCAGGGTGTTCGGGGTGTTCATGGGGGGACTCCTTCGGCCTGGCCTCGTCCGTGGGGTGGACGGGGAGCGGGGGGACGGAAACCGATGAGGCCGTAAGGTTAGGCACCCCTCAGTAGTGCTTGCAAGTTCAACATTCGGCCACCGGGAAGTGTGTGGTGAGGTTCACTTCCCGGTGGCCGTTGTTGACGTGATGTCAGTGGTGGGGCGGTCAGCAGCCGTTGAGGACGGACTGGAGGGCGCTCTTCTCGGCGGAGTCGACGCTGAGGTTCCAGTAGTACTTCACGTGCACCCATGCGCGGGCGTACGTGCAGCGGTAGGCGGTCCGCGAGGGCAGCCACTCCGCCGGGTCCTGGTCGCCCTTCGACTGGTTGACGTTGTCCGTCACGGCTATCAGCTGCGGCCGGGTGAGGTCGTTCGCGAACGACTGGCGCTGCGAGGTGGTCCACGCGTTGGCGCCCGAGCGCCAGGCCTCGGCGAGCGGGACCATGTGGTCGATGTCGAGGTCGGAGGCCACGGTCCAGGTGGCGCCGTCGTACTGCGAGTACCAACTGCCGCTGATCGAGGCACAGCTGGAGTCCGTCACGACGTTCACGCCGTCGCGCTTGAGGACGGTCTCGCGCGTGTTGCAGGCACCGGACTGGGTGATCCAGTGCGGGAAGAGGTCCCGGCTGTAGCCCGAGGAGGAACCTTCCGCCTTCACGGTGAGGGCGGCCAGGTAGGTGCGGGCGGTGGCGGCGCTGACCGGGGTGGGCATGGCGGCCTGGGCGGCCGGGGCCGTGGCGAGGAGGCCGGTGACGGTGAGGGCGGCGGAGGTGGCGAGTACAGCGAGTCGACGCGCGTAGATGGTGCCGGCGGGCATGTGAGCTCCCTTGAGGTGGGGGGACCTTGGCTGGGTGCCGTCCCCGTGGGGGTGCCGGGCGATGGCCCGGTCATCGTGGCGGCGCCAGGTTTCGGTGGGGGGTGCGCCAGGTAACAGGGTGGCGACATGGACACGTCACATCAAGGGGTTGGACGTGTTCTGATGGAGTGACAGGTTCCGCCCGGTGTCACGGGGGTGGGTGCGCGCGGACGGAACGAGACCCCGGACCGTTCTCGGTCCGGGGTCTCGTTCTGCTGAGCGTGAGGTGCGGAGGCTGGGGTGGTGGGGCCTACGGAAGGACGGTCAGCGTGATCGAACCGTCGGCCGCGGCCTCGACCCGCAGCTGGGTGAGGTCGGCGATGTGCACGTCCGGAGCGAAGGCCGCCGCCCGCGGGCCCACGCCCACGATCCGCATGCCGGCCGCGCGGCCCGCCTGGATGCCGGCCTCGGAGTCCTCGAAGACGATGCAGTCCGCCGGGTCGAAGCCCAGCTCGGCCGCGCCCTTCAGGAAGCCCTCGGGGTCCGGCTTGCTGGCCCCGACGCCCTCGGCCGTGACCCGGGTCTGCGGCATCGGGAGCGCCGCGGCCCCCATCCGGGCCTGCGCGAGGGCCTCGTCCGCCGAGGTCACCAGGGCGTGCGGCAGCTCCGCGAGCGCGGCCATGAAGGCGGGGGCGCCGGGGACGGGTGCGACGCCGTCGAGGTCCGCGGTCTCCTCGGCGAGCATGACCCGGTTGTCGGCGTAGTTCTCGTCCATGGGGCGGTCCGGGAGGAGGACGGCCATCGTCGCGTACCCCTGGCGGCCGTGGACCACCTTGAGCACGGCTTCCCCGTCGAGGCCCTGCCGCTCCGCCCAGCGTCGCCAGCAGCGCTCGACGACGGCGTCCGAGTTGACGAGGGTGCCGTCCATGTCGAGGAGGAGGGCGCGGGCGGTGAGCGTTGCCGGGGTGGTGGCAGGCATCGGGTCTCCAGAGGGGGTGGTGCGGAGAACGAAGCGGTCCCGCCCACCGGTCAGGGATTGCGGGCGGGGCCACTTTGTTTTTCTACGATACAAAACCGAGGGCCGTCTTGGCCAACCGGTCCGCATGCCGGGACTCACGGGACTCGGGGGGTGCGCGTGACTCACGGGGCTTGGGGGACTCAGAGGGGCTCAGCTGTGAGGCTCAGATGTGAGGGGTGTATCGCTCCAGGACCTCGCGGGTGTTCGGGCCGTACACGCCCTCGGGGTCGTCCTGGATGTACATGTACGACTGGTAGAGGGAGACCGCCTCCCAGACCTCGTCGTCGTACCTGCCGTTGATCCGGCCCTCGTAGACCCCCACGTCGGTCAGCCGTCGCTGGAGCTCCCGCACCTCGTGCCCGCTGGAGCCGAAGCTCAGGGTCTCCGGCTCCTCCTCGCCGTTCCCCGGCGACCCCGTCGGGGGTGACGTCGTGGCCGGTGCCGTCGTCGGCGAGGCGGTGGCCGGCGTCGGCGAGGCGGTGGCGGCCGGGGGCGGCGCCGCGCCGGTCGTGTTCGCCGAGGCGCTCGGCGTCGTGGTCGTGCGGCTCGCGGAAGGGGTGGCCGACGGGGACGCGGACGTCCTGCGCGGGGTCGGGGAGGGCGAGGTCGGCTCAGGACTCTCCGACGAGGAGGAAGGGGACGGAGCTTCCGACACGGCGAGGTTCAGGGACGCGCTCGTGGTCACCTCGGGTACGGCCGCCCGGTCGACGGGGTCGTCCCCGCTGCCGAGCACGGCCGCCGCCAAGGCGGCGGTGCCCGCCACGGCGACGGCGGCCACGGCCGCGACGACCATGCCGCGCCTGCGCCCCTGTCCCCGCCCGTGCCCTCGCTCGTGGCCGGGCGGCGGGGGAATGTCGCCGACGCCGTGCAGCCGGAGCGGCATGGTCTCGGAGGGGTCGCCGCCCGGGTGCGACGCGCCCGGAAGGATCTCGGTCCCGTACGCCTCGGTCCCGTAGGTACCAGCCCCAGCCCCGGCACCCGGCTCCTGCACCGTGACGGCATCCCGGCCCGGCTCCCCGTACCGACCGTCTCCCGGACCCCCGTACCGACGGTCGCCCGCCGGCCCCTCGTGCGGGACACCCGGCCCCCCGACCGGCCCCCCGTCCTCCCGGATCGCCGCCAGCTGGGCCGTCGGCGGGTCGTCCGTCCCGTACGCGCCGGGGGAAGCGTACGGATCGTCCGTCGCGTACGCGCCGGGGCCCCGCGCCCCGCCCCCGTCCCCCGCCGCGTCCAGCGTCACGTACGGCCTGATCCGGAGCGGATCGAAGTCCTCGGCCGCCGCCAGCTCCGCCTGGGCGCAGGCGCAGCCAGGTCTCTGTACACCGCATTCAGGACAGACATGTCCGGTCATGATGGGTCCCCTCCCCGAGACAACTGCTGGCGATTATGCAGCCCACCCCCTTCCGGCGGGCGAACAGGCGTGCCCCTCCGCAGGCCATATCCGGACATTCGGACCAGGATGGAGAGGCCGTCCCATGGGTCGTCCGGCGGGACGCCCGACGAGACGCCCCGAGGAGACGCCCATGGCCCAGGAAGTAAGCACCTCCGGGCTCGGTGGCGCTCCCGCGCCCGGGGAGGGGCAGAGCCGCCGCACCGTCGTCGTCACGATCGGCGCGCTGCTCCTCGGCATGCTGTTGGCCGCCCTCGACCAGACCATCGTCTCCACCGCGCTGCCGACCATCGTCAGCGAGCTCGGCGGCTTGGAGCACCTGTCCTGGGTGGTCACCGCCTACATGCTGGCGTCCACGGCGGGCACCCCGCTGTGGGGCAAGCTCGGCGACCAGTACGGGCGCAAGAAGCTCTTCCAGGCGGCGATCGTCCTCTTCCTCATCGGCTCCGCGCTCTCCGGCATCGCCCAGAACATGCCGCAGCTCATCGCCTTCCGCGCGGTCCAGGGCCTCGGCGGCGGCGGTCTCATCGTGCTGTCGATGGCGATCGTCGGCGACCTCGTGTCGCCGCGCGAGCGCGGCAAGTACCAGGGGCTCTTCGGCGCCGTCTTCGGCACCACCAGCGTCCTCGGTCCGCTGCTCGGCGGGGTCTTCACCCAGCAGCTGTCCTGGCGCTGGGTCTTCTACATCAACCTGCCGATCGGCATCGTCGCCCTCTTCGTGATCGCCGCCGTCCTGCACATCCCGGTGCGCTCCACCCGGCACACCATCGACTACCTCGGCACCTTCCTCATCGCCTCGGTCGCCACCTGTCTGGTCCTCGTGGCCTCGCTCGGCGGTACCACCTGGGCGTGGGGTTCGGCGCAGATCATCGGCCTCGCCGTCCTCGGAGCCGTACTCCTCGTCTGGTTCGTCCGGGTCGAGCGGCGGGCGGTCGAACCCGTGCTGCCGCTCAAGCTGTTCAGGATCCGGACGTTCAGCCTGGTCGCGCTCATCAGCTTCGTCATCGGCTTCGCGATGTTCGGCGCGATGACCTATCTGCCGACCTTCCTCCAGGTCGTGCAGGGCGTCACCCCGACGATGTCCGGGGTGCACATGCTGCCGATGGTCGCCGGCATCCTGATCACCTCGACGGTCACCGGCCAGATCGTCTCCCGCACGGGCCGCTGGAAGGTCTTCCCGATCGCCGGCACCGCCGTCACCTGCCTCGGACTGCTCCTGCTCCACGGGCTGACGGAGACCAGCTCCACCGGGGAGATGAGCGTCTGCTTCTTCGTCTTCGGCGTCGGCCTCGGCCTGGTCATGCAGGTCCTCGTCCTGGTCGTGCAGAACGCCGTCCCGTACGCGGACCTGGGCGTCGCCACCTCCGGAGCCACCTTCTTCCGCTCCATCGGGGCCTCCTTCGGCGTCGCCGTCTTCGGCACGATCTTCACCACCCGGCTCACCCATTCACTCGACGACGTGTTCGCCACCGCGACCGCCTCCGGTCAGGACCTCCCGCCCGGTACCGGCCCCGAGCAGGTCGCCGCCGACCCGCGCACCGTCGCCGCGCTCCCGGCCGAGCTGCGCCCCGACGTCCTGCACGCGTACGCCGTGTCCATCACCGACGTCTTCCTGTACGCGGCGCCCGTGGTCCTGGTCGCCTTCGTCGTCGCCTGGTTCCTCAAGGAGGACAAGCTGCGGGGCTCGGTCACCGCGCCCGACGCCGGCCGGACGCTCGCCTCCCAGCCCGTCGAGCGCTCCTCGTACGACGAGTGCGCCCGCGCCCTGTCCGTCCTCGGCTCCCGTGCGGGCCGCAGGGAGATCTACGAGAAGATCACCGTCCGCGCCGGGCTCGACCTGCTGCCCGCCGCGAGCTGGCTGCTGCTCCGCATCCGCCGCCACGGCACCGTCGAACCCACTCGGCTCGCCGAGCACGTGCCCGTGCCGCTGCGGGTGATCACGGAGGCCTCCCGGCAGGTGGAGGAACGGCGCCTGGTCGCCCGGGAGGGGCTCCAGCTGATCCTCACCGAGGAGGGCGTGCAGGCGGCGACCCGGCTCGCCACGGCGCGCGAGGAGTCGCTCGCCGAGCTGCTCGGCGACTGGTGGGGGCCGGACCGGCCGACCGACCTGGTGAAGCTGGTGGAGGAACTGACCGCCGAACTGAGCGGATCGGACGCGGAGCGCCCCCACGATTCGAATCCGCCCCACCAGCCGCCCCACCATCCGAATCCGCCCCACCAGCCGGATCCGCCCCGCGATCCGGATCCGCCCCGCGGGCGGCAGACGTAACTGGGCTGCCGTACGCCCTGTATGACCATCACTCAGTACGCTGTCCCCTTCAAGATCGCATCACAGGGGGAATGGGCAGCATGAACAGCGAAGAGCCACGTCAGGGCTGGCCGGCACCTCCGGGACACCCGCCGACCGGTCCGTCGAACGGCGGATACGACGGGTACGGCGGTGGCTACGGCGCCCCGGCGCCGATCGTCGTGGCGCGTACGTCCTCGCACCGGGGCGCCTGGATCGGTGCGGGAGCCACACTGGTGGCGGCGGTGATCGGCGTCGTCGGCACGTACCTCGTGAGCGGCAACAGCGACCGGAACGGCACCCCGCCCGCGGCGCAGAGCTCGGCGACGACCTCGGCGACCCCGTCCGGAGGGGAGAGCCGGGGCAGCGACGACGCCCCCTCGGACTCCTCGCAGAGCCCGGAGGCCACGCAGAGCGACGAGGCCACCCAGAGCGGGGAGTCCTCGGCGCCCGCGGAGACAGCGGCCACGCCGACCCCGCCCGCGAAGCCGGCCGGCACGGTCGAGTGGCAGGGCCCCCTGGCGATCACGTTCACGGATGACAAGGACCTGGACTCCGTACCCCCCGTGGAGTCCGAGATCCGCGACGAGAACGACTTCTCCGTCTACCCGTTCGGCGGGCACATGCTGCAGCCCGGGGACGGGGTCAAGGCGCTGGTGTGGAAGGACTCGACGAACAAGACGCCCTCGTACGAGGACTGCGCGCGTGACATCGACACCATGGCCACCTCGACGGCGACGGAGCTGAAGACCGGCATGGTCTTCTGCGCCGCCACGAACGACGGCCGCCTCGCCCGCCTGACCGTCAAGGAACTGTCCGCCCCGTCCACCGAGACGCGCGGCATCTTCGACGTCGTCGTCTGGAGCCGCTGACCGGAGGTTCGCCCCGGCCCACCCTGCCCCGGGACGGGTCAGAGGCCCTTGCCGTACCAGATGTCCATGTACGGGCCCGTGCAGTACGCCGGGATCTCCGCGTACCCGTGCCGGGTGTACAGGGCGCGGGCCTCGACCAGGTCCAGGCGTGTGTTGAGGACCATGCGGCGGGCGTTGAGTTCGCGCGCCGCGTCCTCCAGGGTCGTCAGGAGCTCGGACGCGCCGCCCAGGCCGCGGAAGGCGTGGCGGAGGAAGACGCGGGTCAGTTCGGCGCGGTCCTCGTCGAGGAGGAGGACACCGCCGCAGCCGGCCGGCTTGCCCTCGTACCGCGCGACGAGGAACTGTCCGGTCGGCGGGGTCAGCAGCTCGACCCCGTCGTCGGTCAGGCCCTGGTCGATCTCCGCCTCCGTCGCGGGGCGCTTCCAGTAGCGGCCGGCGACGTCGCCGTAGTAGTCGCGGCGCAGGGCGGCGGCGTCCGGGGTGTCGACGCGCTCCGGGGAGAAGGTCCAGGTCATGCGTGCCATTGTGCGGCGCGCACGACCTGGGACGCAGCCGGGTTTCCGGCGCCCGGACCTTGGGGCGGCCCTGGCTTCCGGTGCCCGACTCGGACGGTCAGCTCTTCGGGGACGCCTGCTGGACGACCTCGAAGGACCAGAGCGTGGAGCCGGAGGCCGCGGGCTTCGGCCGCTCGCCGCCGCCCTCGCCGCCGCCTCCGTGGGCGGCCTTCATGGAACCGTTCATCCAGGCCTGGAAGTCTTCCTCGCTGCGCCACCGCGTGTACACCAGGTACTGGTCGGTGCCCTCGACGGGACGCAGCAGCTCGAACCACTCGAAGCCGTCGGAGCCCTCCACGGCCCCGGCCCGGGAGGCGAACCGCTGCTCCAGGACCTCACGCTGCTCGGCCGGCACGGTCAGGACGTTGATCTTCACGATGCTCATGAAAGGCAGGATATGACTCCCGGTCCCACCGCCTTCGAGGCGGACGTCGTACAGGCCCTCGCCGTGCGTTGGTTGCCCCTTCTCGGTGACGACGACTTCGTCTGCTCTCCGGCCGGGCTGTGGCTGGCCCTCGGTGCCGTGGCCTCCGGGGCGCGGGGGCGGACCGCCGAGGAGTTGCGGGAGCTGCTCGGGGCCGACGGGGGCGCGGCCGCCGAGGCGGTGACCGGCGCCGGGCGGCGGCTCGGGGCGACGGAGGGGGTGGCGCTGGCGACCGGTGTGTGGAGCACGATGCCGGTGCTCGACGCCTTCCGGCGAGGACTGCCCGATGTGCGGTTCGGGGTGCTGCCCGGCGCGGCCTGGTTCGCGCTGCCCGACGAGGTGTTCGGGGCGACCGACGGCATGTCCCTGGGGGAGATTCCCGATGCCCAGGACGAACTCGACGCCTGGGTACGGGAGTCGACCGGCGGCCGGATCCAGCGGTTGCCGCTTCGACTCGACGGTTCCGAGGACCTCGTTCTGGTCAACGCCCTCGCCCTGAAGGGCTCCTGGCTGGCCGCCTTCCCCGCGCACCTCACCCACGACGAGCCCTTCACCGACGGCTACGGCGACACCCGGCCCGTACCCACCATGCGGCAGCGGATCCCCGCGGCCTGGGTCTGGTACGTGGGCGGGGTCGCCGTCGTCGAACTGCCCTGCGAGGGGGACGCGGGCGCCCGGGTGCGGTTCCTGCTCGGCCCCGAGGGCGCCGGGCCGGCCGAGGTGCTGCCCGCCGCCTGGGCGGGGCCCGGTGCGCGTGAAGGGCTCGTCGCGGACTCGGCCGAACTCCTCCTGCCGCGTTTCACCCTCCGTACGAGGGCCGATGTCCACGACCACCTGCCGGCGCTCGGCGTCCGCCGGGCGCTGAGCCGCGACGAGGCCGATTTCCTCGGCCTCTCCGCCGCCGACCTCTTCCTCTCCAAGGTGGTGCAGGAGGCGATGGTCGAGGTCGCCGAGGAGGGTGTGGAGGCGGCTGCCGTCACCGCGGTGACGATGACCCGGGGTGCGGCCCCGCTCCACCACAAGGTGGTGGAGCGCATCGCCTTCGACCGGCCCTTCGGTGTGGCCGTCATGGACACCACGGGCGAGGTCCCCCTCTTCACCGGCTGGCGGCAGAGCGCGCCGACGACCTGATCCGGGGTACGGCGCCGGGGAGTGGCTTCGAACGTGCCGGTCAGTGGCCGAAAATGCGTGCCTGAAATAATCGACCCTGCGGCAGGGGGCGTGACGCACAGCCGTGCGGCAACCAGTACGGGGCTGGATCGCTGCCGCGTCGAGGTGTGGGGGCCGCATGGGATCGCTGGTTGAGTCGGAGGCTGTCGGGGCGCGTGAGGACAGGTTCGCCTGGTTCTGTCAGACCGTGTCCAACGAGGTCATGCCCGTCATGCTCAGCACCCGGCACGCGGCCGACTTCCGGGCGAGTGTCACGGACCTGGATCTCGGCGTGGTGCGGCTGTCCACGTTGGCCTGCTCGCCGGTGGTCTCGCGCCGCACCTCGGTTCATGTCCGGCGGGGCGACCCCGAGCATCTGCAGCTGGCCCTCGTCACCCAAGGTGCCGTCAGGATCTCCCAGCGGGGCAATGACGCGGTGGTCGCGGGGGGACTCGTACTCACGGACACCTCACGGCCGAGTGAGGGGGAATGCATCGGCGGGCAGGTCGAGTCGGTCGTCCTGCAGATTCCCCGTCAGGCTCTGGCGCTGGCCCCGGACCGGGTGGACCGGCTCCTCGCACGGGGCCTGGCCGCGGACGCGGGGGCCGGGGCGATCTTCGCCGACTTCCTGAGGACCCTGCGTGCGCGCGGCCCGCACTGCCGACCGGAGGAGCTGCGCGCGATGGGGTCGATCGCCCTCGACCTGGCCGTCGTGTTCCTCGCGCAGCAGCTCGGTGACCCCAGGGAGGCGCCCGCCGAGGCGCGTGCGCGGGAGACGGTGCAGCGGATCCACCGCTTCATCGAGAACAATCTCGGCGACCCCGGACTGACGCCCCAGGCCATCGCCGACCGGCACAACATGTCCCTGCGGCGGCTCTACACCCTCTTCGACGACCAGCCCCTGAGCATCTCGGCACGGATCCGCCAGAGCCGGCTGGAGCGCGCCCACGCCGACCTCGCACGCGGGGAACTGAGCGGTCAGCCCGTTCAGGCGATAGCGGCGCGGTGGGGCTTCGCCAGCGCCACCGGGTTCAGCCGGGCGTTCCGCGAGGCCTACGGGATCACCCCTACCGAGCATCGTGCGTCGTCCCGGACCACCCCGCCGCACGCAGAGCACAGAAACACTGCACATCACGCACACCACCGCGGGCCGCGCGGGCCTAAGTTCTCCGCTGGAGATACCGCCCCAGCGTGAACGGAGTCACGGGAATGAACGTACGCAACAAGGTCGCCACCGTCGCAGGAGCGGGCATCCTGGCCTTCACCGGAGTGCTGGGCTCCGCGGGGCAGTCGTTCGCCGCGTCGAACGGACAGCAGATCCACTTCCACGACAGCAGCGGCCTCGTCTACTCCATCCGCGTCCAGGGCTACAACCAGAACGGCGACCCGGTGTCGGGGTGCTTCAACACTCCGGGCAGGGACACGTGGGTCGGAGGCTGGTGGTGGAAGGGCGAGGTGAATGTCTCCTTCTACAAGAGCAGCTCCTGCTCGTTCGCCACGTACTTCGGGGAGACGAACGCGTGGGTGCCCGCCTCGCAGAGCGGCGACTGGACGACCGTCTCCTCCTGACCCCGGCGGGTCCTCAGTCGACCACGCGGGCGAGCAGCAGGCCGTCGTAGCCCTTGGTGCCGACCGTCTGCAGGGCGGTCGCGTCCAGGCGGGGTTCGGCGGCGACCACGTCGAACAGCTCACGGGTGCCGGTGACCGCCGGGTCGTCCGGGTGCGGGGTGGTGATCTTCCCGCCCCGCACCACGTTGTCGACCACGATCACCGTGCCAGGACGGGAGAGCCGCAGGGCCCACTCCACGTAACGCGGGTTGTTGACCTTGTCGGCGTCGATGAAGACCAGGTCGAAGGGGCCCGCGCCCTCCGCCTCCAGCTGGGGCAGGCTGTCCAGGGCCGCGCCCGTACGGACCTCGACGATCTTGTCCAGGCCGGCGCGGGCGATGTTGGCGCGGGCGACGTCCGCGTGCTTCGGGTCGTATTCGAGGGTGATCAGCCGGCCGTCGGCGGGCAGGGCGCGGGCCAGCCAGATCGTGCTGTAACCGCCGAGGGTGCCGATCTCCAGGACGGTCCGCGCGCCCTGCATCCGGGCGAGCAGGTGGAGCAGCTTGCCCTGGTTGGGGGCGACGGCGATCTCGGGCAGCCCGGCCGCCGCGGAGTCGGCGAGTGCGGCGGTGAGCGCCTCGTCGGCCGGGGCGATCGTCTCGCCGAAGTAGTGGTCGACTTCCGACCACCGGGGGTTCGCCTGAGGGTTCGTCATGTGACCGAACGTACACCGGGGCCGGGCTCCGGGCGGCGCCTTGTCACCCGTACGGCAAGCAGCGTCGCGAAGGCGGTGAGCAGCAGACCGCCGCCGACCGTGAGCATCCAGACGGGGATTCCGTCGCCCACGGTCAGCAGCCGGTCGGTGTACTCGACCCGGCGGTACGGGGTGTCGGCGACGGCCCGCAGATGGTGGTCGTCGTCGATCCGCTCCGGGTGGGGGAACTCCTGCTCCAGGACCGTCAGTTGGACCGGTTGCTGCCCGGCGATTCCGATGATGGGGCCCTCGGGCTCGATCCGGCCCGCGAAGGTCACCTCGGGGGCGTCGCCGCCGATGGGGGAGCGGGGCTCCATCCGGTGCTCGGCCAGGATGTAGAGGCCGAGGCTCTGGGAGGTCTTCGCGAGCCGTGACAGCCGCATGGGGTAGACGAGTTCGGGGGAGGCGAAGCCGATCCGCAGCGGGGTCAGCTCGCCCTGGAGGACGGCGTCCTTCTGCTGGGGTGCGAGGCGGACGGCGACGTACTCCCACTTCCGGTCCACGTACGGCTGGAGCGCGCCGGTGAGGCGATCGGGCAGCTCGAAGCCGTTGGCGCGCAGCCAGTCGCCGAGGGCCTTCGGGTCGGTGGCGGTCAGCCGGGCGACGTCGAAGGGGCCGAGCCGTTCGCGGCCCACGACGCCGACGCCGGTGCCCGCGCCGGGCGGCGGGGCCCCGGCTCCGTCCCCGTAGTCGACGTCGAACGGCCAGTCGCCCTCGCGCGGCCAGAAGTAGTGGCGCTCGCGCTGCTCGGGCTCGGTGAGCCGGGCGAGCGAGTCGAAGAGCTCGGGGTCGCCGAGAGTGACGTCGGCGCGGCTGGGCACGGGCATGATCCAGGCGGCGTGGTCGGCGTTGCCGTGCACGTTGAAGCGCATGACGACGGTCTCGGTGTGTCCGTCCCAGCGGACGGCCGACTCCTCGCGGTCGACGCCGATGCGCTGGTCCTTGGTCGGGATCATGGCGCCGCAGCCGCAGGCGTACGCCGGTGCGACGAGCGAGCCGAGCTGGAGCGCGAGCAGCGCGACGATGGTGGTCAGAATTCTGTGTGTCCCCCGCATGCGGGGTGGGACGTACGCGGTGACCTTCCGGTTCCCCGGTGACCTTCGGGTTTCCCGACGAGGTTCCGATTCGCCGGGGAGGTTCCGGTTCCGCCCCACCCCACCGCACGCGTTCAGGCGGAGGAGCGGACCCGGAGTTCCTTCACGCCGTTCAGCCAGGCCGCCCGCAGCCGGCGGGGTTCGCCGGCGAGGGTCAGGTCGGGCAGGGCGTCCGCGACCGCGTTGAAGATCAGCTCGATCTCCTTGATGGCGAGGGACTTGCCCAGGCAGAAGTGGGGTCCGCCGCCGCCGAAGCCGAGGTGCGGGTTGGGGTCGCGGGTGATGTCGAAGCGTTCGGGGTCGGTGAAGACCTCGGGGTCGTTGTTGGCGGAGGAGTAGAAGAGGCCGACGCGGTCGCCCTTGGCGATCTTCTGGCCGCCGAGTTCGGTGTCCTGGGTCGCGGTCCGCTGGAAGGAGACGACGGGGGTCGCCCAGCGCACGATCTCCTCGGCGGCGGTCGCCGGCCGTTCCCGTTTGAAGAGTTCCCACTGGTCGGGGTGGGTGAGGAAGGCGTGCATGCCGTGGCTGATGGCGTTGCGGGTGGTCTCGTTGCCGGCGACGGCGAGCAGCAGGACGAAGAAGCCGAACTCGTCGGAGGAGAGGTTGCCTTCACCCTCGGCGGCGACCAGCTGGCTGACGATGTCGGAGGCGGGGCACTGCTTGCGGGCGGCGGCCATGTTCATCGAGTAGCCGATGAGTTCCATGGCGGCCTCGGCGCCGATCTCCTCGGTGATGGCGTACTCGGGGTCGTCGTACGCGACCATCTTGTTCGACCAGTCGAAGATCCGGGAACGGTCCTCCTGGGGGACGCCGATGAGTTCGGCGATGGCCTGGAGGGGGAGTTCGACGGCGACCCGGGTGACGAAGTCGAAGGTGCCGTCGGCGTCCGCGCCGCGTTTCGCCTCGTCGACGATGGAGTGGGCGCGGTCGCGCAGGGCGGTCTCCAGGTTCCGGATCGCCCGGGGGGTGAAGCCGCGCTGGACGATCTGGCGGACCCTGGTGTGCTCGGGCGGGTCCATGTTGAGCATGATCAGCTTCTGGACCTCGATCTGGTCCCGGGTGATGTGCTCGTTGAAGCGGATGACGGCCGTGTTCTCGTTCGACGAGAACAGCTCGGGGTGGGTGGAGACGTACTTGACGTCGGCGTGGCGCGTGACGGCCCAGTACCCGCCGTCCGCGAAACCCGTGATGCCGGGCGGCTGGGGGCACCACCAGACGGGTGCCGTCTGCCGCAGCCGGGCGAACTCCGGGAAGGGGACGCGGTCGCGGAGCAGATCGGGGTCGGTGGCGTCGAACCCCTCGGGAAGGTGCCCTGCGGGGAGATGGGGGCAGGCGGCCATCGGCAACACTCTCCATATCTGATGGACCATCAGAAGTTGCCGGGAAAGTTAGTAACGAGTTCTACAAGTAGCAAGGGCCGGAACGGGAACTGTTGCCTCCCGGACCCTTGCGTACCCGCGGTAGCAGTCATAAGACTGCATTCAGAACTAGAACGCGTACTAGTTCCCACGTGACGCCGACCGACGGGCTGCCGGGACGCCCCGTCCGGTCGAGGAGAGGACGAGCTCATGGCCGCGGAACCCGTCATCGTCGAAGCCGTACGCACCCCCATCGGCAAGCGCGGAGGCGCGCTCGCCAACCTCCACCCCGCCTACCTCCTGGGCGAGACCTACCGCGAACTCCTCGGTCGCACCGGCATCCACGCCGACTGCGTCGAGCAGATCGTCGGCGGTACGGTCACCCACGCCGGCGAGCAGTCCATGAATCCGGCCCGCACCGCCTGGCTCACCATGGGCCTCCCCTACGAGACGGCCGCCACCACCGTCGACTGCCAGTGCGGCTCCTCGCAGCAGGCCAGCCACATGGTCGCCAACATGGTCGCCGCCGGTGTCATCGACATCGGCATCAGCTGCGGTGTCGAGGCCATGTCCCGCGTTCCGCTCGGCTCCGGGTCCAAGCACGGCCCCGGCAAGCCCTTCCCCGACGAGTGGAACGTCGACCTGCCCAACCAGTTCGAGGCCGCCGAGCGCATCGCCCGCCATCGCGGCCTCACCCGCGAACGCGTCGACTCCCTCGGGCTGCTCTCCCAGGAACGGGCCGCGAACGCCTGGGCCGAGGAGCGCTTCAAGCGCGAGACCTTCGCCGTCCAGGTCCCCACCACGGAGGAGGAGCAGGCCGCCGGGCAGGGCATGTGGCGGCTCGTCGACCGGGACGAGGGTCTGCGCGACACCACCATGGAGGGCCTCGCCCGCCTCAAGCCCGTCATGCCGACCGCCGTCCACACCGCAGGGAACTCCTCCCAGATCTCCGACGGCGCCGCCGCGATCATGTGGGCCTCCAAGCGGATGGCCCGCGCCCTCAAACTGAAGCCCCGTGCCCGGATCGTCGCCCAGGCCCTCGTCGGCGCCGACCCGCACTTCCACCTCGACGGACCGATCGACGCCACCCGCGCCGTCCTCGGCAAGGCCGGGATGTCGCTCAGGGACATCGACCTCGTCGAGATCAACGAGGCCTTCGCGTCGGTGGTGCTGAGCTGGGCGCAGGTCTTCGACCAGGACCTGGAGAAGGTGAACGTCAACGGCGGCGCCATCGCCCTCGGCCACCCCGTGGGGGCGACCGGGGCGCGGCTGATCGCCACCGCCCTGCACGAGCTGGAGCGCGGTGACAAGGAGTTCGCGCTCATCACGATGTGTGCGGGCGGGGCGGTGGCCACCGGGACGATCATCCAGCGGCTGTAGGACCCCTCGGGCGCTCGACCGGACGGGGAGCCGCAGGAGTCGGGGGAGCCTTCTCACCCTGGTCGCAGGCGTCCTCGCGGAGGCGGCGGCCGGCCTCGGAAACGCCGCAGGCCCCGCCCTCCCTGAGAGGGAGGCGGGGCCTTGCGGGTGCGCTGTGCGGCGGTGACTCTTAGTACCAGCCGTTGGCCTGCCAGAACGCCCAAGCGGCGTTCGGGGAGCCGTAGCGCTCGTTCATGTAGTTGAGACCCCACTTGATCTGGGTGGCGGGGTTCGTCTTCCAGTCGGAACCGGCCGAGGACATCTTCGAGGCGGGAAGGGCCTGGACGAGGCCGTAGGCGCCGCTGGAGGAGTTGGTGGCCTTGTGGTTCCAGCCGGACTCGTGGGCCACGATCTTGCTGAAGGACTGGTACTGCGAAGCGGGAACGATCTGCCGAGCGATGTCCTGCGGGCTGGCGGCCGAGGCCGCGCCCGTCGTGCCAAGCACCGCACCGGACGCGCTCAGCAGCACGGCTGCGGAGGCGGCGAAGGTCTTCTTGCGGGCAGCGACACGAGTGGTGATCGAGCGGATCAAGGTTTCTACCTAACTTCGGGAACAAGGGCTGCGTCAGGCGATTTCGGCAAGCCGGAACCAGAGCCCGGGGGACCCGGGAACTGGAGGGAACCGGCCGACCGAGGCGCTGTGGTGAGCACCGGCTGCCTGGCGACGTCCACCAGACAACCAGGGCCGGAACGCCGATGCAACGACCCCCTGTACGAGGAAGGTTCGGACCCGGGCGCAAGGTCCCGGGGTGTGCGTCCGGGACGTTTGCGCAGGTCATACCCCGATGTGGGTGGTTTGGGCGGGTACCGCCCGACTACTATTCCGGCTCGTACGTGACGTAGGTCCTGTGGGGCGGCTCACCCGGGGAGGGCTTCTCAGGGGCCCCGAATGTGACCTGGGCCTCGAAGTTCGCCCGCCGCGTGGCCCGCCGCAGGGCCCTGAGGAGCGTGCCGCCGATGGTGAGGGTGAGGACGACGGTGAGAACGGCCCGGCCCAGGTCCCAGCCCAGGGAGGTGGCGATGACGTACGCGAGGAAACGGACCAGGTTCTCGTGGAGGGGGGCGCCCGGAAGGAAGAAGATCCCCCCGTCCCCGGCGCTCGCCGCGCTCTCCCCGCCACCGACCGTCACCCAGCCGTAGAGGTTGGTGACCGTGCCGTACGCGAAGGCCGCCAGGAAGCCGTACGCGGAGAGCATCAGCAGCTCGCTCCGGCCCCGGAGCCGGCTCGGCCCCGGCAGCAACCCGGCCCCCATCGTGAACCAGCCCATCGCCAGCATCTGTGTCGGCATCCACGGCCCCACCCCGCCCGTGAGCAGGGCCGACGCGAACATGGTGACCGCGCCGAGGACGAAGCCGAAGCCGGGGCCGAGGGCCCGGCCGCTCAGCACCATCAGGAAGAACATCGGCTCCAGACCGGCCGTCCCCGCCCCCAGCGGCCGTAGGGCCGCGCCGACGGCCGCGAGCACGCCCAGCATCGCCACCGCCTTGGCGTCCATCCCGCAGTCGGCGATCGTGGCGACCACCACCGCGATCAGCAGCGGCAGCAGAGCGGCGAAGAGCCAGGGGGCGTCGGCCGCGTGGTCGGTGACCGCCGAGTCCGCGTCGGCGAGGAGCGGCCAGCCGATCGCGATGATCCCGACGAAGGAGACCAGGACGAGCGCGGCGACGGAACGCGGACCGAGCCGGACCGGGCGGGAACTCGCCGTACTCACAGCGCCGCCTCCACCTGTTCGACCGTGAGCCAGGGCTGTGGGGCGAGGATCTTCGCCACCTGCGGCGAGAACGCCGGGGAGGAGACGACCACCTCCGCCGTCGGCCCGTCCGCCACCACCTCGCCGTCCGCGATGATCACCACCCGGTGCGCCAGCTCGGCCGCCAGCTCCACGTCGTGCGTCGCGAGCACGATCGCGTGGCCGTCGGCGGCGAGGGTACGGAGATGGGCGACCAGCCGGGCCTTCGCGGCGTAGTCCAGGCCGCGGGTCGGCTCGTCCAGGAGGAGCAGGGGCGGGCGGCCGGACAGCACCACGGCGAGGGCGAGGGTCAGCCGCTGCCCCTCGGACAGGTCCCGGGGGTGCGTACCGTCCGCGACCCCCGGCAGCAGCTCGGACACCAGCGCCCGGCAGGTCCCGGGCGCCGCGCCCGCGTCGGCGTCGGCCGCCGCGCACTCGGCGGCGACGGTGTCCGCGTACAGCAGGTCCCGTGGCTCCTGCGGAACCAGGCCGACCTGGCGGATCAGCTCGCGGGGGCTGGTGGTGTGCGGGGTCCGGCCCGCGACCCGGACGGTGCCGGAGGTCGGGGCGATCATGCCGACGAGGGTGGAGAGAAGGGTGGACTTGCCGGCGCCGTTGCGGCCCATGAGGGCGATGGTCTCGCCGGCGGTGACGGTCAGGTCGATGCGGCGAAGGGCCTCCACGCGGCCGCGGCGGACGGCGAGGCCTTCGATGAGGGCGAGGGAGGTGGGTGCGGGTGCGGGCTCGGCGCGGCGCCGCCTGAAGAGGTTGAGTCCCCCACCCCGCCCCTTCCCGAAACCGGGGGCTCCGCCCCCGGACCCCCGCGCCTCGATCGCCGGCGGGGCTGAATCCTCCGCCTGCACGGAAGGAATCCCCGCAGGGCCCCCGGGCACCCGCCCCGCCAGCCGCGCCTTCAGCTCACCAGCCCGCCGCCGCGCATCCCGCACGGAAAGGGGCAGCGGGGTCCACCCCGCCAGCCTCCCCAGCCCCACCACCGGCGGATGCACCGGCGACATCGCCATGATCTCGGCCGGCGAGCCCATCACGCCCTCCGGCAGCAGCATCACCTGGTCCGCGTACTGCACCACCCGCTCCAGGCGGTGCTCCGCGAGGAGCACCGTCGTGCCCAGGTCGTGCACCAGTCGCTGCAGCACCGCCAGGACGTCCTCCGCCGCCGACGGGTCGAGCGCGGACGTCGGCTCGTCCAGGACCAGGACCTTCGGGTGCGGGGTCAGGACCGAGCCGATCGCCACCCGCTGGCGCTGGCCGCCGGAGAGCGTGGCGATCGGGCGGTCGCGGAGTTCCGCGAGGCCCAGCAGATCGAGGGTCTCCTCGACGCGGCGCCGCATGACGTCCGGTGCGAGGCCCAGGGATTCCATTCCGTACGCCAGCTCGTCCTCGACCGTGTCGGTGACGAAGTGCGCGGACGGGTCCTGTCCGACCGTGCCCACCAGGTCCGCGAGCTCGCGCGGCGGATGCGTGCGGGTGTCGCGGCCGTCGACCGTGACCCGGCCGGTCAGGGTGCCGCCCGTGAAGTGGGGGACGAGGCCGGAGACCGCGCCGAGGAGGGTCGACTTGCCGACGCCCGAGGGGCCGACGAGCAGAACCAGCTCGCCCTCGGGGACGGTGAGGTCCAGGGCCTTCAGGGTGGGCTCGGCGTCCTCCTCGTAGGTCACCGAGACGTTCTCGAAGCGGATCACGAGTTCTCCTTCGGAACGACGGACGCGGACGCGGAGGCGGGGACGGACGCAGAGGCGGGGACGGAGGCGGAGGCAGAGGCGGGGACGGAAGCGGGGACGGCGGCGGCGGAGGCGGAGGAGGAGGCGGGGACCGGGGCCACGTACGCCGGCACCAGGCCCACCAGGACCGACACCGCAGGCCAGAGCGGCAGCTCCGGCATCTCCAGGGGGACGACCCCGGGGTGCAGCGCCTCCGGCGCGTACTGGTTCGCCCAGATCATCAGGACCGCGACCGCCACACCGGAGCCCGCGACCAGCCAGGCCCGGAGCCCCCAGCGGTCCGGGCGGTACCGGGTGCGGACCGTCCGGCGCCCGCCGAGCCGCAGCCCCGCCATGGCCGCGAGCAGCCCGGCGCCGAGCAGCGGCAGCCCGTATCCCGCGCCCTCCGCCGCGAGCAGCCCGTACGAACCGGCGCAGATCCCGAGCAGTCCGCCCAGGGTCAGGACGTTCGTGGTGCGCCGCACGGAGGCCGGGACCTGTGCCGTCCGCCCGTACCCGCGCGCGTCCATCGAGGCCGCGACCGCGATCGACCGTTCGAGCGCGCCCTCAAGGACCGGCAGGCCGATCTGGAGCACCGCCCGCACTCCGCCCGTGGGGCGGCCGCGCAGGCGTCGGGCGGTACGCAGCCGGACCACGTCCGCGACCATGTTCGGCGCGAAGGTCATCGCCACGACGACGGCGACCCCGGCCTCGTACAGCGCGCCCGGCAGCGACTTGAGGAGCCGCGCCGGGTTGGCGAGCGCGTTCGCCGCGCCCACGCAGATCAGCAGGGTGGCCAGCTTGGCGCCGTCGTACACCGCGAACACCAGCTGCTCGGCCGTCACCCGCCCCCCGATCCGTACCCCCTGCGCCCAGTCGGGCAGCGGCACCTCGGGCAGCGTGAACAGCTCGTGCGTCCCCGGGATCGGGGAGCCGAGCAGGAGGGAGAAGACGACGCGCAGGAAGACGACGAACAGGCCGAGCTTCACGAACGCGCCGTACGAGCGCGCCCAGGGCGCGTCCGTACGGCGGGCCGCCACGACATAGCCCGCGACCCCGACGAGCAGACCGAGGAGGAGCGGGTTGGTGGTTCGCGAGGCGGCCACGGCCAGGCCGAGCGCCCACAGCCACCAGGCTCCGGCGTGCAGGGCGTTGGCCCGGCTCGCCACGGGCGCGCGGAGGGCGGGACCCACCTTCATACCGGGCTCATCCGCGACGGCGGGCCTTCCAGATCGCCGCCCCGCCCAGCGCCAGGACGGCCGCCCCGCCGACGAGCACGCCGAGGGACGGGCCCCCGCCGCCTTCCCCGGCGGACGCGGACGCGCTCGGCGCGGCCGATGCCGGGGCCTGCTCGCCGACCGGCTCGCCGCAGCCCCGCGCGGGGTAGCCGGCGATCCCGCACAGCATGGCCGCGCTGTCGTACCGCAGCGGCTTCGCCACCGTGGCGAGCGCCTCCGCGCCCGTCGCGTCCTCGCGGACCTGCGCGCAGCCGACCTTGGCCAGCTTCTCCGGCGGGGTCTCGCCGGGCGGCGCGTCCGCGGGGCCGCCGAAGTCGACGACGACCGCGATCCGCTTCGTGCCGTCCTTCTTCTCCACGCCCGCGCAGATCCCCGAGAAGTCGGGGGCGACGGACGGCAGGGAGGTGTCGTTCGTGCCGTTGCTGATCGCGAAGCGGAAGCCGATCGCGTCGCCGTCGGCGGGGCGGGCGGTCGCCGGTCCCTGGGTGGCGTACGCCCAGGGCTTTCCGCCGTCGCTCTCCCAGAACGACCAGTAGCGGTAGCCGGCGGCCTGCGCCGGAGCCGCCGCGGCGGCGACCGCGGTGAGCGTCAGCAGCGCACCGGCCGCCGCACCCGCGACACGGGAACGGTTCCGCCTCGCCTGCCTCGTCCGTCTCGCGGCGGTCACTTCTTGCGGCCGCTCACGAGGAAGCCGATGCCGACGCCGACGACCATGCCGATGCCGATGATCCACCAGAGGTCGAAGCCCAGGCCGCCTTCGTCGTCACTCGTGGAGGAGGCGGAGGTGTCCGGGGTCTTCGGCTCGGGGCCGGTGGCGTTGAGCTGCTCCACCAGGTCCGCCGTGCCGAACTCGCGCGGGTCGGTGTCCGTCGCGCGGGCGGCCAGGATCAGCTGCGCGTACGCGGCCGGGCCGCTCTCCTTCGCCCAGGCGGCGGAGTTCTTCTCCAGCCACTCAAGGGCGGGCTTCGCCTCCTTCGCGGCGCCGGACGCGGCGAGCGCGACGACGGCGTCGGCGGTGTTGCCGACGTCGGGCTGCTCGGTCGTGTCGGTGGCGCCCGGCATCGGGGGCAGGGTCAGGTGGCCGGTCTTGGCGACGGCCTTCGCCAGGTAGGAGGCGCCGTTGAGCGCGGCCCGCTCGATCGTCGGCTTCGACAGGTCGTTGCAGACCGGCGGCTGCTCGGGGGAGGCCTTGGTGGCGACGACGCTCTTGCCGAGTCCCGCGAGGGTGGCCGCGGCGGTGGCGTCGGCGTTCGCGAGCAGCTTGCCGGTCTTGTCGGGCTGGTAGGCGAAGGCGCCCGCGCCGGCCTTGTCCGAGCAGGGCAGCGTGAGGGTGAGGAGCGCGTCGTAGGGCGTACGGCCCTCGGCGGAGGTGAACGAGCCCGGCCGCACACCCGTCGCGGCGAGCGCGCCGACGACGACCGAGGTGGAGTTGGCATCGCTGGCGCCGCCGGCGCTGTAGCCCCAGCCGCCGTCCTTGTTCTGCACGGTGCGCAGCCAGTCGGTGCCCGACGTGACGGCCTTGTCGACCTTCTCCGGGAAGGTGGACTGCTTCCGGACCGCGCGGAGGGCCTGCACGGCGAGGGCGGTGGCGTTGGTGTCCCGCATGGTCTTGGCGTCGCAGGGCGCCTTGGCGTCCGCGCGGTACGAGCTGAACGAGCCGTCGTCGCACTGCTGGTCGAGCAGCCAGCCGATGGCCTGGTCGGAGGGCTGGAAGCCGGTGGCGCGCTGGGCGAGGAAGGCGAGCGACTGACGCCAGACACCGTCGTACGTCGGGTCCTTCGTGCCGTACAGGCCGGGCGGGATCGTGACGGCCGAGGGTGAAGGGGAGGGCGCGGCGGGAGCGGCGACGGCCGCCCCGGCCGCTCCGGTGCCGAGCAGGACGGTGGCGGCTGCGAGCGCGGCTGCGCTGCGGCGGACGGTGTTCATGGGGCCCTCTCCTGCGGCCGGGCACCGGCACGCCTCAGGGGCACCAGGCTCCGGCTCCGTATTCCTCGACGGTGCCGGCGGTCACGTCCCGGGCGGGGCATTCCGACTGGCCGCTCCCCTGCGGGGAGTCGGCTCACGGTTGCGGGTCAGTGCCGGATTCGCACCGGCTTCCCCCCGCACGGGCATGATGACGACCCGCCCACTCTACCGGCCCGTACGCCCGCCGCCGGGCGGGTGCGAGGCGCCTCACACCGCCGCCCGCCGGGCCGTCCGGCAGGCGGCCCCTGCGCCCGACACCGGGCTCCGGAAGCCTCCCGCACGCGCTGTCGGGGCAGCGGCCGCTGTGCCATGCTGACGGCTGCTCGCGGGCGCAGGCGTACGCGCGCGCGTGGTGACTGTGGTGACTCTCGCCGACCTGGCGACTGAGGACGGCGTCTTCACGGGGGTGCGGAATGCGGCCGTTGACCGAGAGCGACCCACGGGCGGTCGGTCCCTACCGGCTGCTCTACCGCCTGGGCGAGGGCGGCATGGGCCGGGTCTACCTCGGCCGGTCGCGGGGCGGCCGGACCGTCGCCCTCAAGGTGGTGCACGACACCCTCGCCGGAGACCCCGGATTCCGTACGCGCTTCGCCCGCGAGGTGCGGGCCGCCCAGTCCTTACGGGGTGCGGGGACCGTGCCCGTCCTGGACGCCGACCCGAACGCGGACGTGCCCTGGCTGGCCACCGCGTACGTACCCGGTCCGGCGCTCTCCGAGGCGGTGACCGGACACGGGCCGCTGCCCGCTCCGGCCCTGTGGCGCCTGCTCTCCGGTCTCGCGCACGCCCTCGAAGGGGTGCACGGCGCCGGCCTGGTGCACCGGGACGTCAAACCGTCCAACGTGCTGCTGTCGCCGTCCGGCCCCCTGCTCATCGACTTCGGCATCGCGCGCTCCGCCGACGAGACGGCCCTGACGGGGACGGGACTGGTGGTCGGGTCGCCCGGGTTCATGTCGCCGGAGCAGGCGGAGGGGCGCAGGATCGGACCCGCGGCGGACGTCTTCTCGCTGGGCGCGGTCCTCGCCTTCGCGGCGACCGGCCGCGGCCCCTTCGGGGGCGGCTCGGTCGCCGAGCTCCTCTACCGCCTGGTGCACCACGAGCCGGACCTCGCCGGAGTGGAGGGGCCCTTCGGGGAGCTCGTACGGCGCTGTCTGGCCAAGCGGCCCGAGGACCGTCCGACGGTGGCCGGACTCGCGGCCGCCGCGGACACCGACGCCCACCGCGCGGAGGCGGGGACGTGGCTGCCGGCGCCGGTGATCGCGGCCATCGCGCAGAAGGCGGAGGAGCTGCTCAACGCGGAGGCGGAGGACGGACCGGAGCCCGGTGCGGGCGGCCTGCCTGAGCGGGGAACGGTGCGGGCGGCGCGGCTGAGCGGGGAACCGGTGCGGGCGGCGCGCTGACGGACTCGGGCGCGGCCCCCGGCGCCACCACCGCCGTACTGCCGTCGTCGAACCCGCCCGCACCGGCTCCACCGGAGACCCCGCCCTCGTCCCCCACGCCGCCGGCGCCCCGCCGGCCGCCCGAGGTCCTGACGGATCCCGAGGCCCGCCCACGGCCCGAGACCCCCGCCCCCACCGCCGTCCTGCCCGCGCGGGAGCCCGTCCGTGGTTCCGGCGCCGTACCGCGCGCCCGGGCCGCCTCGACTTCCCCCGCGGGGGTGTCACTGCCGCGCGAGATCGCCCTGCGGGCGCTGACCGCAGGGCTCGGGCGGCCGGTCCTCGGGCTGTTCTATCTGGTACCGATGGTCGCCTTCCTGGCGGGCGGGGCCAACCTCATGACCCGGGCCGTCGACCACCCCTCGCTCTCCGACCAGCAGCAGGGGCCCTACCTGTGGGCGATGAACGACTGGTGGCGGGTCCCCGCGACCCTGCTCCTCATCGCCGCGATGGTCGGGCTCCACCGCTACCGGCGACGGCTGCGGACGGCCCGACCGGGCCGGGTCCGGCTGTGGTCGGCCGGTGTCGCCCTCTACTGGATCGCGCTGTGCGTGGTGCTGACCCTGCACCTCCTCTGGTTCCTGTTCGTGCACAACGGCTACGCGTACGGGGACGGCGGCGGCCGGCACTACCTCTGGTGGGTGGCGATGCCGGTGATGGTCCTCGGCGGGGGCCTCTCGCCGGTGGTCCTGATCGCGTCGGTCATCCGCCTCTTCAAGGCGTGACGGCTCACACCGCCACGTACTCCACCGGTTCGGTCCCCGGCACCGCCTCCGCGCGGCCCAGTTTCACCAGGCGGCGGACGTGGGCCTCGGCCTCGCTGACGGCGATGTTCCGGGAGCCGTAGGGGATCTGTTCCCAGGGGCGGTTCCACTCCATCCGCTCGGCGAGCTGCCAGGGGGTGAGCGGGGTGGCGAGCAGGCCGAGGAGTCCGGTGAGCCGTTCCTCGTGGTGGTCGAGGAGCTCATCGACCCGGCCGGCGGCGTCGGTGAAGGCGTGCTGGTGGGCGGGGAGGACCTCGGCGACGCCGAGGCGGCCGATGCGTTCGAGGGAGTCGAGGTAGTCGCCGAGGGGGTCGGTCTCGGTGGCGTCGTCGGGGTCCTCGTACAGCCCGATGTGCGGGGTGATCCCGGGCAGCAGGTGGTCGCCGGAGAAGAGCCGCCCGTGGCCGGGCAGCCGGGAGGGGTGCTCCTCCTCCAGGTGCAGGCAGACGTGGCCGGGGGTGTGGCCGGGGGTCCAGATCGCGCGCAGTCGCCGCCCGGCCAGGTCGAGGAGCTCGCCGGGGACGATCTCCCGGTCGGGGAGGGCGGAGCGCAGGCCGGGGAAGGTGCGCATGCGGCCGGAGTCGCGGGCGGCCCGCAGCGGGGCGAGGTGGTCCTCGGGGGCGCCGACGGCGGCGAGCTTGCGGGCGAGGTAGCCGAGCCAGGTGCCGGGTTCGGCCTCGCGGGTGCGGCGGACGACGGCGGTGTCGGCGGCGTGCATCGCGATCCAGGCCCCGGACTCCTCGCGGACCCGGCCGGAGAGACCGTGGTGGTCGGGGTGGTGGTGGGTGATGACCACGCCGTGGACGTCCCGCACGGAGATCCCCAACGCATCGAGTCCGCTGGTGAGTTCGGACCAGGACGCGGGATCGTCCCAGCCGGTGTCGACGAGGACCGGACCGCGGTCGGTGTCGAGGACGTGGACCAGCGTGTGGCCGAGGGGATTGTCGGGGATGGGCACCCGGAGCGACCAGACCCCTCCGCCGTGCTCGGTCACCTGGGGCATGGGTCCCTGCATGGATCCTCATCTCTCCACGGCGGTGCGGAAGTTCTCCGCGGCGGTACGGAGCGTGCTCGACCGTTGCCCATCATAACTAGAACTGGTATCAGTTCTGAGACATCGTCAGGAATTAACTCCCCTCAGAAGGCGGCGGTCATGACCGAGCTTGTGGAGCACGGAAAGCTGTTCATCGGCGGGGAGTTGACCGACCCGCTCGGCGAGGACGTCATCGAGGTCGTCTCCCCGCACACCGAGGAGGTCATCGGCCGTGTCCCGCACGCCTCCGCCGCCGATGTCGACCGGGCCGTGGCCGCCGCCCGCCGGGCCTTCGACGAGGGGCCCTGGCCCCGGATGACGGTGGAGGAGCGGATCGCGGTCGTCAGCCGCATCAAGGACGCGATCGCCGTGCGCCACGAGGAGATAGCCCGCTCCATCAGCGCGCAGAACGGCTCCCCGTACTCCTGGTCCGTGCTCGCCCAGGCGCTCGGCGCGATGATGGTCTGGGACGCGGCGATCACCGTCGCCCGCGACTTCACGTACGAGGAGCGGCGGGGCGGCATCCTCGGGCCGCTGCTCGTGCGGCGCGAGCCGGTCGGTGTCGTCGCGGCCGTCGTCCCGTGGAACGTGCCGCAGTTCACCGCCGCCGCCAAGCTGGGGCCCGCACTGCTGGCCGGCTGCACGGTGGTCCTCAAGCCGTCGCCGGAGTCGCCCCTCGACTCGTACATCCTCGCCGACATCGCCACCGAGGCCGGGCTGCCCGAGGGCGTGCTCAGCATCCTGCCCGCCGACCGCGAGGTCAGCGAGTACCTCGTCGGCCACCCCGGCGTCGACAAGGTCTCCTTCACCGGCTCGGTCGCCGCCGGCAAACGCGTCATGGAGGTCGCCGCCCGCAACCTCACCCGCGTCACCCTCGAACTCGGCGGCAAGTCGGCCGCCGTGATCCTGCCCGACGCCGACCTCGCGACCGCCGTCGCCGGGATCGTCCCGGCCGCCTGGATGAACAACGGCCAGGCCTGCGTCGCCCAGACCCGGATCCTCGTCCCCCGCTCCCGGTACGAGGAGATCGCCGAGGCCTTCGCCGCGGCGGCCGGCGCGCTCGTCGTCGGCGACCCGCTCGACCCGGCCACCCAGGTCGGCCCGCTCGTCGCCCAGCGCCAGCAGCAGCGCTCCCTCGACTACATCCGGATCGGCCAGGAGGAGGGCGCCAAGGTCCTCTCCGGCGGCGGACGCCCCGCCGGGCTCGATCGCGGCTGGTACGTCGAGCCGACCCTCTTCGGCGGCGTCGACAACTCCATGCGGATCGCCCGCGAGGAGATCTTCGGCCCGGTCATCTGCCTCCTGCCGTACGGGGACGAGGCCGAGGCACACCGGATCGCGAACGACTCCGACTTCGGTCTCAGCGGTAGCGTCTGGACCGGGGACGTGGAGCACGGCATCGACTTCGCCCGGGGCGTGCGCACCGGCACCTTCAACGTCAACACCTTCAGCCTGGACATGCTCGGCCCCTTCGGCGGCTACAAGAACTCCGGCCTGGGGCGGGAGTTCGGCCCCGAGGGCTTCGGCGAGTACCTGGAGCACAAGATGATCCACCTGCCGGGCGGCTACGAGGGCGGCGCGTGATGGGCGACCGCTGGCACGTCGAGGTCGACCGGAGCATCTGCATCGGCTCCGGCATGTGCGTCAACCACGCCCCGGACGGCTTCCGCCTCGACACCGCCCGCCAGTCCCACCCGGCGGAGGCGGAGTCGGACGCGGGTGAGGCACTGCTCGCGGCGGCCGAGGGGTGCCCGGTGGAGGCGATCCTGATCACCGTCGCGGACAGCGGGGAGCCGGTGTTCCCACCGGAGGAGTAGCCGGCCCGGCCGCGCCCCGGACCCTCCGGGCCGGAACCGCCGTGACCTGCGCGTACCGCGTGTGTGACACTCCCTCGGCACACGTACGTACGCGCAGGGAGCGGGGCAGGCATGTGGGGTCGGGACAGACGGTGGGCGACGGTCGCGGGCGCGACGGCGGTGCTCCTCCTCGGGGCGGGATGCGGGACCGGCGCGGGGGCCGGGGGCGGGTCCTCCGCCTTCGGCCGTGAGGCGGCGCACGCGGAGATCGTCGCCGCCGTGGAGAAGTCGGGACTGCCGAAGTCCGACCTTCCGGGGCTCGGCGGGCCGACCCCCACGGGTTCCACGCCGGGTCCCACCCCGTCCACGGAGCGGGAGCGGCTCGCGGAGCGCGCCGCCGCCTGCACCGCCGCATGGCAGTACCTCGGCCCTCCCGTCGACGGCTCGCGCGACAGCTTCAAGAAGGCGGTCGCCGCCCTCGTCGGCGAGAAGTGGACCGAGGGGAACCGCCAGGTGGAGAAGCTCGACGAGCACGGGGGCACCCTGACCTTCGTCTCGCTCAAGAAGCGTGGCTGGACGCTGTACGCCCGTCACACCAGCGCGCAGCAGGCGATGAGCATAGAGATGATCTCCCTGCAGGCTTCGGAGGACGCGTGCATGGCCAAGTTCAGCAAGGGGGAGCGGGAGACACTGTTCGGGCCGGACGCCGAACAGTCCTGACATAGGGCGCCGTTGCGCACGTCGCCCGTTCCCACGTGCAAAACTGTGCCGTTGAAAACGGGGGCAAGAGGCCGTCGTACATGCCTTTTTGGGAGTGTCGTGCGCAAGGCGAAGTGGGTGGCCGCGGCCGCCGGAGTGGTTCTGCTGGTCGCCGGTTGCGGAAGTGAGGGCGGCGGTACGGCCAAGGGCGGCTCGTCGTCGGCGGGTTCGAGCGCCACGGGCGGCTCCGGCGGTTCGGGCGGCGACGAGCGGCTCACCGGGACCGCGGTCACCAAGGAGATCACCGACGCGGCGACGGGGGCCGGCTTCACGCAGGACTCCTCGGGCGAGCAGATCCCGGCCGAGGCCAAGGACTGCATGGTCAGCTGGACGGCCGACGGTGAGAAGGCGACGGACCCGGCGAAGTCCTACACGGCCACGGTCGCGACCCTGACCAAGGGTGGCTGGAACGAGGAGCGGAGCTCCGGGGCGGCCGGTTCGGTGATCAAGTCCCTGAAGAAGAGCAGCTGGCAGCTCCAGGCCAGCAACCACTCGGCCGGTCCGCTGAAGCTGGTGATGTTCGTCGCCGTCGACAGCAGCCCGGCGTGCGCGGCCGTCATCGCGGAGGCCAACGCGAAGGCCAAGACCTCCTGACCCGGTGCCGCTCGCGTCCCCGGTGCGCCAACCGCCGGGGGCGCGAGCGGGACGGTCATCGGCGCGCCATGGATTCCGCGCCATGGATTCCGCGGCGGGGACGGGCGTGGGGGTGGAGTTCGGGCGGCGACTGCGCCCGTGCGACCCGACTGTGCCGCGACTACGACGGCGTTGGTGTCGGCGCCGTCAGGTCGATCAGCCTGCAGACCGTCTCGATGTCGATCTTCACCTGTGCGATCGAGGCGCGCCCCGACAGCCAGGTGATCAGCGCCGAGTGCCAGGTGTGCTCGATCACCCGGACCGCCGAGAGCTGCTCCGGCGTCGGGTGCTCCGCCCCCATCGCGTCCAGGATGATCGCCGTCGTCAGGCGTGAGACCGTGTCGACCTCGGGGCTCACGCCGCGGTCCGCGAAGGTCAGCGCCCGCACCATCGCGTCGGCGAGCTGCGGTTCGCGCTGGAGCGCGCGGAAGGCCCGCATCAGCGTCTCCGCGACCCGCTCCGCCGGGTCGGCGCCCGCCGGCGGCCGCTTCCGCAGGGTGGTGTGCATGTGCTGGAGCTGGTCCTGCATGGTCGCCACGAGCAGGTGGATCTTGGAGGGGAAGTAGCGGTACAGCGTCCCCAGAGCCACTCCGGCCGCCTCGGCGACCTCCCGCATCTGCACGGCGTCGAAGCCGCCCCGCGCCGCGAGCTGGGCGCTGGCGTTCAGGATGCGGCGGCGCCGCGCCTCCTGGCGCTCCGTGAGGGGCGGCGACGCGGGTCTGAGGTCCGCTCTGTTGTCTGCGGTCATGAGGTCCCGTTCCGTGCGGTGGGGAGCGACAGTATGGCGGTGTGGGCGCCGTGGCGCGAATCACCTGTTCCGGCTCTCACCACGGAGCTACCTGCCGGTAGATTCTGTCCTCCTTGAAGGATCAAGGAGATCAAGCCAGAGATCAAGAACGATCAAGTCTGTAACTTGTTCTAGATTAGCGCGAGCGGTTACGCTCCGGCGAAACTCACGCTCGAAGGGGGTCGCGCATGACCGCTGAGGCCATAGAGGCAAGCCCCCGACAGGGCGTCACCGCTGCCGGTGACGGTCCGTTGCGGATCGCTCTCCTCACGTACAAGGGGAACCCCTTCTGCGGCGGTCAGGGCGTCTACGTCCGGCACCTCTCCCGCGAACTCGCCCGCCTCGGGCACAGCGTCGAGGTCATCGGCTCCCAGCCGTACCCCGTCCTCGACGAGGGCGAGGACCTCGCGGGTCTCACGCTCACCGAGATCGCCAGCCTCGACCTCTACCGCTCGCCGGACCCCTTCCGGACGCCGAAGCGGGACGAGTACCGCGACTGGATCGACGCGCTCGAAGTCGCCACCATGTGGACCGGCGGTTTCCCCGAGCCCCTCACCTTCTCCCTGCGGGCCCGGCGCACGCTCGCCGCCCGCCGCGGCGACTTCGACGTCGTCCACGACAACCAGACCCTCGGGTACGGGCTCCTCGGCGGCCCGCGCGCGATCGGCGCCCCGCTCGTCACCACGATCCACCACCCCATCACCGTCGACCGGCAGCTGGAGATCGACGCCGCCGCCGACTGGAAGCGGCGCGCGTCCGTCCGCCGCTGGTACGCCTTCACCCGCATGCAGAAGCGCGTCGCCCGCCGGCTGCCGTCCGTGCTCACCGTCTCCGGCACCTCCCGGCAGGAGATCGTCGACCACCTCGGCGTACGCGACGACCGCATCCGGGTCGTCCACATCGGCGCCGACACCGACCTCTGGTCGCCCGACCCCTCCGTCGCCGAGATCCCCGGCCGGATCGTCACCACCTCCAGTGCCGACGTCCCGCTCAAGGGCCTCATCCACCTGATCGAGGCGCTCGCCAAGCTCCGCACCGAGAACCCCGACGCGCACCTCGTCGTCGTCGGCAAGCGCGCCGAGGACGGCCCCGTCGCCGCCGCGATCGAGCGGTACGGGCTCGACGGCGCCGTCGAGTTCGTCAAGGGCATCAGCGACGCGGAGCTCGTCGACCTGGTGCGGTCGGCGCAGGTCTCCTGCGTGCCGTCGCTGTACGAGGGGTTCTCGCTGCCGGCGGCCGAGGCGATGGCTACGGGGACGCCGCTGGTCGCCACGACCGGCGGGGCGATTCCCGAGGTCGCGGGGGTCGACGGCGAGACGTGTCTTGCGGTCCCGCCGGGGGATGCGGGGGCGCTGGCCGCGGCGCTGGGTCGGGTGCTGGGGGACTCTGCCCTGCGGGCGCGGCTCGGCGCTGCCGGGCGGGAACGGGTGCTGTCCCGGTTCACCTGGGCGCGCGCCGCCCAAGGCACCGCTGACCTGTACCGCGAGGCGGTCGCCCGTCAGGGAGCCGGAGCCCGCCGGTGACACCTCGCCGCCGTTGCCGGGTGAACCCCGGTGGTGGGGTTGTGCCCACCCGTTCCGCCCCGCGGAACGATTGCCCACAACCGGCCGTCATCGGCGACACCCGCCCACAACCCGGCGGCGCCCGCCCACCCCGACTCCCCAACCGCGAAAGCAGGATCTCGTGCTGACCGTCGACTTCACTCGTTTCCCGCTCGCCCCCGGCGACCGTGTGCTCGATCTGGGCTGTGGTGCGGGGCGGCATGCCTTCGAGTGCTACCGGCGCGGTGCGCAGGTCGTGGCGCTCGACCAGAACGGCGAGGAGATCCGCGAGGTCGCCAAGTGGTTCGCGGCCATGAAGGAGGCCGGGGAGGCCCCGGCGGGCGCGACCGCCACCGCGATGGAGGGCGACGCCCTCAACCTGCCCTTCCCCGACGAGTCCTTCGACGTCGTCATCATCTCCGAGGTCATGGAGCACATCCCGGACGACAAGGGCGTCCTCGCCGAGATGGTCCGCGTCCTCAAGCCGGGCGGCCGGATCGCGATCACCGTCCCGCGCTACGGCCCCGAGAAGATCTGCTGGACGCTCTCCGACGCGTACCACGAGGTCGAGGGCGGCCACATCCGCATCTACAAGGCCGACGAACTCCTCGGCAAGATCCGGCAGGCCGGCCTCAAGCCGTACGGCACCCACCACGCGCACGCGCTGCACTCGCCGTACTGGTGGCTGAAGTGCGCCTTCGGCGTCGACAACGACAAGGCGCTGCCGGTCCGCGCGTACCACAAGCTCCTGGTCTGGGACATCATGAAGAAGCCCGCCCTGACCCGGGTCACCGAGCAACTGCTCAACCCGGTCGTCGGCAAGAGCTTCGTGGCGTACGCGACCAAGCCCCACCTGCCCAAGGCCGACACCCAGTGACCTCTCCCGAGCGCATCGCCGAGCACCTCGTCCTGCCCGGAGTGCTCACGGCCGAGCAGGCCGCCGAGACCGTCACCGGGATACTCGCGGTGCAGCGCGAGGACGGTGCCCTGCCCTGGTTCCGGGGCCACCACCTCGACCCGTGGGACCACACCGAGGCCGCCATGGCCCTGGACGCGGCCGGCGAGCACGCGGCCGCCGCCCGCGCCTACGAGTGGCTCGCCCGCCACCAGAACAGCGACGGCTCCTGGTACGCCGCCTACCACGACGGCGAGCCCGACCAGGTCACCGACCGGAGCCGGGAGTCCAACTTCGTCGCGTACATCGCGGTCGGCGTCTGGCACCACTACCTGTCCACCGGCGACGACGCCTTCCTCGACCGCATGTGGCCCACCGTCTACGCGGCCGTCGAGTTCGTCCTCGGACTCCAGCAGCCCGGCGGTCAGATCGGCTGGAAGCGCGAGCCCGACGGCACGCCTGTGAACGACGCGCTGCTCACCGGCAGTTCCTCGATCCACCAGGCACTCCGCTGCGCCCTCGCCATCGCCGAGACCCGTGAAGAGCCGCAGCCCGACTGGGAGTTGGCGACCGGGGCCCTCGGTCACGCGATACGCCGACACCCCGAGCGCTTCCTCGACAAGTCCCGCTACTCGATGGACTGGTACTACCCGGTCCTCGGCGGCGCGGTCACCGGACCCGAGGCGAAGACCCGTATCGAGGCCGACTGGGACGCGTTCGTCGTGCCCGGCCTCGGCGTGCGCTGCGTGATCCCCAATCCGTGGGTCACCGGCGGCGAGAGCTGCGAACTCGCCCTCACCCTCTGGGCGATGGGGGAATCGGACCGCGCTCTCACGATCCTCCAGGACATCCAGCACCTGCGCGCCGAGAACGGCATGTACTGGACGGGGTACGTCTTCGAGGGCGACACCGACAGCGACAAGGCCATGTGGCCCGAGGAGCAGACGGCCTGGACGGCCGGCTCCCTCCTCCTCGCGGTGGCGGCCCTCGGCGGCGAGGAGGCGACCGTCGCCGTCTTCGGCGGCGAGCGGCTGCCGAGCGGGCTGGGTCCCGACTGCTGCGCCTGAACACCCGGCTGATTCCGGCCTGATGGGCGCTTGGCGCAGGTATGTCCGATTGCGTGGAGCACCCCTTACGGAGCTCTAGGATATGCACGTTCATGGCTGGCATGGACATGCATATCAGGGGGAATCGGTCACAGATGGACCGTGCGGGGTCGGTCAAGGACCTGGCGAGCGAGCTGCTCGCGTTGAAGAAGGCGTCGGGTTCGAGCTTCGTCCAGCTCAGCGAGAAGACGCACTACGCCAAGTCGTCGTGGGAACGCTGGGTCAACGGCAAGCAGTTCCCGCCGCGCGACGCCGTCGAGCGGCTCGCCCGGCTCTGCGACACCGATCCGGCTCCGCTGCTCGCCCTCTGGGCGGAGGAGGACGCCCGGCGCGCGGCACCGGAATCCGAGGCCGGGGCCGGGGCCGAATCCGAGGCCGGAGCGGAGTCCGGGCCGGAGACGCCCCGGAAGCGACGCGTCCAGTGGGCGTCGCTCGTGCTGGCCCTCCTCCTGGGGGTGGGCGCGATCTCCTACGCCGCCCTCTCCGGCTCCGACGAACCGCCGGCCGCCCCTCGCCCGAAGCCCGTCGTGACGGTCGCGGGACCGGCCACCGGCTGCACCCTCACGGCCTGCGAGGGCCGTGACCCGAAGAAGATGAACTGCGGCGCCGACGCCGTCACCGTGCGCACCGGTTCCATCCCCAAGGACCTCGTCATCGAGCTCCGTTACAGCCGGGCCTGCCGGGCCGCCTGGGGCCGGATCTCCTTCGCACAGGTCGGGGCCACCGTCGTGGTCAACAACTCCGACGGTGCCGCCCAGGCCGACGTCGTGCACTACGACCGGGACGTCTACACACCACTGATCGCGGCGCCCGACAACGGTTCGGTCTGGGTGTGCGCGGCCCTCCCGAAGGACGTCCGGCGCAGTTGCACCGGCCGCTTCATCCCGAGCGAGGAGAAGGCGCAGCAGCCCTGAGGGGTGTCGTGCCGATCAGGCCGGGCTCGCGGCCTCGCCACGTCACCCCTTGGTCGCGAGCACCTCGCGCGCGGCCCTGTCCTGGCGGGCCAGCAGTGCGGTCCAGTCCTTGGCGAGGGCCGGGTTGCGGTCCAGCCAGTCCCGCTGGACGGCGGCGAGCCGGGTGTAGGCGATGCTCAGATAGCCGGTCTCGCTCTTGCAGTGCAGATCGGCCCGCAGGACGTCGCGGCCGCTGAGGCGGGCCCGCTGGGTGGGCAGCGTCTTCAGCAGCGCCGGCGGGTCGGTCTGCCCCGGGAAGCCCGCCCGGTCCATGCACTGCTGCCAGCGGCCGGTCGCGTCCCGGAACCGCGGGTCCTTCTCCAGGTCCGCACGGCCCTGTTCCTGCCCCTCGAAGAGCAGGATCCGCGTCCGGAGCCAACGCGTCCGGCCGTCGCCGAGCATGCGTGTCTCGGCCTCGGCGAGACAGCCGTTCCCCGGCCGGGACACGCTCGTTCCCTGTGTGCCCTTGACCGTCACCCGCTTGCTCTCGTCACCGAAGAGTGCCTTCGCGTACGCGGGGGAGGCCTCGGGACTGCCGGGCTTCGGGGGCTTCTCGCCGGGCTGTGCCGGGGCGGGCGCGGTCGAGGAAGGGGGCGTCTCCAGTCCGAAGGGACGCGGCCGTTCGTCCTCGCCGGAGCCCGCCGGGGGAGTGGCCTTCGGGGCGTAGCGGAAGCCCTTGCGTGCCATGCAGTCGATGGAGTACCGGCGTTGGGCCTCGGCGCTGCGGGCCTGGGTGTCGGTCCAGGCGAAGAGGCGGTCGGTCACGGGCGGCAGCCGGTGCAGCCGCTCCAGGGCGGCCGTCGACGCGTAGGCCTCGTCGGAGACCGGAGGCGCGCCTTCGGCGGAGGCCAGCAGTGTGCCGCCGACGACGGCCGCTCCGCCCGCCAGGACGGCGGTGAGGGTGAGCAGGACACGGCGGGGGCGGCGGGTGCCGGGCATGGTGACGGATGCCTTTCGTCGGCGGTGGGGTGGGCGGGGCCCGGTGCACCCCAGTAGCACCGGGCCCCGTTCACGCGCGGTGCGCGGGGTGGCTCAGAAGCAGTGGATGGTCGTCGACGGGCGCATCTGGAGCGAGCTGGCGGAGTCCCTCTGCGTGGCGTTGAGGCTGCCCATGAAGACCTGGCTGCCCGGGTTCACGCAGAACAGCAGGCCGCCGCCGTAGTTGATGTCCCGGTAGTAGTGGCTCTCGTAGCCGCCGGTGCTGGAGTTGCTCGCGGACGAGACGTTGTCGTTGACGACTTCACCGGAGCCGGGCGTCGAGTCGGTGTTGCTGAAGTAGTCGTTGGTGAAGTTGGTGTCGCTGTTGTAGAAGTCGTGCGAGGCGCTGTCGCCCAGGTTGCCCCAGAACACACAGTGGTAGCCGGCGCCGCACATGTAGCCCGCGGAGGCCGAGGTGGCGGTGACGACACCACCGCCGACGAGCAGCGCGGTGGTGGCGGCGACGACCGCGGCCTTCTTGCGGAGCCCCGTGGCCATGCTCATGCTTCGTTCCTTCTGTTCGTGTCGACGTTGCGTACGCGACCGCACGCGGGCGTAAGACTTCCGTCCGGCGCCCCGTCCCGTATTGGAGAAAACCGCCGGATCCGGAGGCTCAGCCCGCGATCCAGGTGCTCGACGTCCCCCGGTCCGCGAGGAAACGGCCGGGAGGCATCCCGGTCATCGCCTTGAATTCGAGGCTGAGATGGGCCTGGTCGTAGTAGCCGCACCGGGCGGCCGTGTCGGCGGGCCCGTCGCCCGCCGAGAGCAGCCGGATCGCGCGGTTCAGGCGCAGGATCCGTGCGAGCCGCTTCGGGCTGAGGCCGATCTGTTCCCGGAAGCGGCGCTCCAGGTGCCGCATGCTGCTGCCCGTGGCCGCCGCGACCTCGCGGATCTGCAGAGACCCGGCGGACTGCTCCAGGAGTCGCCATGCCTCCAGGACGGCCGGCGCGGGCCCGCCGTCCGTGTCCGCCTCCGCGGCCCATCGCAGCAGCGTCTCGTCGAGCAGAGCGAAGCGCTCGGCCCAGCCCGGGGCGTCCGCCAGGGCCTCGCACAGGCTTCGGGCGCGGTCGCCCAGCACCTCGGCGGGGTCGGCGAGGACGTCGGCGAGCTCCCCGAGCGGGGTGCCGCCGAAGAACCGGTGCGCCGCCCAGGGGGCGAGGGCGAGCTCCACGCCGTGGACGTCGCCGCCGTGCCCGAGGACCCGCGCACGGGTGTGCAACCCCGACACCAGTGAGGCGTGCCGGCCCGCGCCGCGCACCCTCAGCTCGCCGCCGAAACCGATCAGCAGCGACACCCGCCCGCTCGGCACCACCAGCCGCTCCTGCGGTACGCCCGCCGTCGAGCGGAACCCCCGGTACGTGCCGATGCCCGGCCCCAGCCGGGCGTCAGGCCTCCCGTAGTACCACTGGCACCGGCCGCCCCCCGTACAGACGCGGCGTCTCACCATCGACTCCTCGGACTCTCGCGCCCGGGTCCGTCCCGGGGCGGGATCCACTGTCGGGAGGGCGGGGAGACGGTGCCAGGGTCGGCGGCGTCCCAGGGACGTGGAGGGATATCCCACGGTCCTGACCTGGGAAGATGCCGGGAGCGGGGGATGGAGGAACGCCTACGGGGCCACACCGGTGGTGGGCTGGAGGGCCGCGGGCGAGGCCGGCGGCACTGTCCCCGGGGGAGGCCCCGTCGTGCCCAGAAGGCTTCCCGTCGTGTCGCGAGGCGCCCTAGGCCTTCGGTACGGGAATCGTGCGCGTCGCCTCGTCCTGGCGGCGCAGCAGGGCCGTCCCGTCGCGGTCGACGTCCGGGTGCCTGTCCAGCCAGCGCTGTTGGGCGACGGCGAGGCGCGCGTATGCCGTGGGCAGGTAGCCGGTCGACTCCTTGCAGCGCAGGTCGGCGGCGAGCGAGGCGTCGGCACGGCGGGCGTCCGCCGTGCGCAGCGAGGCGAGCAGCCGCGCGGGATCGGTCACGTCGCGGAACCCGGCCTCGTTCATGCACGCCCGCCAGCGGCCGTTCAGGGCCCGGAACTCCGGGTCCTTCTCCAGGTTCCCGCGCGCCTCCTCCTGCGCCTCGAACAGCATGATCCGCACCTGGAGCCAGCGCATCCGGCCGTCTCCGAGGACCTTGGTCTCGGCCTCGGCGAGACAGCCGTTCCCCGGCCGGGAGACCTTCATCCGGCCGCTGCCCTTGGCGCTCACCCGCTTCTTCTCGTCCCCGAAGAGGGCCAGGCCGTACGCCTTCGTGGTCTCGGGGCTGCCGGGTACGGGCGGCTTCGCGGCGGGCGGCGGGGTCTCGGCCGACGGCGCCGCGGATTCCTGCCCGAAGGGCTGCGGCCGCTGGTCGGTGCTCATGCCGGGCTGGGGCGGGGCCGGCGGTGCGTACCGGAAGCCGTGTTCGGCCATGCAGGCGACGGCGTACCGGCGCTGCGCCTCGGCGCTGCGGTAGTCGACATCGGTCCAGCTGAAGAGGCGCTCGGTCACCGGAGGCAGCGCGTGCGGCGCGGTGGCGGCGGTCGGGACCCGAGCGGCGTCGGGCGGGGCGATGAGGGCCCGCGCGCCGACGACCGCCGCCCCGCCGACGAGGACAGCGGTGAGGGCGAGCGCGGTACGGCGGTGTCGGCGAGGTCCGGGCATGGCGACGGCTGCCTTTCTGCGGAACAGGGAGGAGCGAGGGCCCCGCGCACGCCTGCGCGCCGGACCCTCGGTGGGGTGGATCAATAGCAATGGACGCTGGTCGTGGGCCGCAGCAGAAGGGAGCTGGCCACGTTGATCTGGGAGGAGGACATCGAGGTGCTGCTCACGGAGCTGCCAGGGTTGACGCAGAAGGCCAGCCCGCCGCCGTAGTTGATGTCCCGGTAGTAGTGGCTCTCGTATCCGCCGGTACTGGAGTTGCTGGCCCCCGACACCCGGTCGTTCACCCCCTGGCCGTATCCGTAGCCTTCGAATTGGTTGTGGACGTCGAAGGTGTCGTTGGTGAAGTTGGCGTCGCTGTTGAAGTACTGGTGCGAGGCACCGCCGAAGACATAGAGGTAGAAGGCGCAGTGATAGCCGGCGTCGCATTCGGGCCCCTCCGCCGCGGCGGCCGTGCTCGCGGTGGCGACTCCGGCGCCGAAGAGCAGCGCGGTGGACGTGACGGCGGCGGCGAGCCTTCTGCGGAGGCCCTTGTTCTCGCTCATGGTGTGAGGCGACCCTTCCTGGTCCCGTACGCATCCGGATCGCTTCCGGGTGCGTTCCTCACCCTCGGGGCGCGGGGGGTCGTCCGGCCAGGCCTCCCGCCGTCCCGGGGACACCGGGGGACTGATGTGGGACGGCAGGCCCTGTACCGATCCGTCCCGGCGCGGCGGTCAGGCCTGGGGGAAGGAGATCCGGATGCGGTAACGCTGTTCCAACTCCCCGATTTTCTTGGGGAGTTCGGTGCGCAATTTTGCGATCTCGGCGGAGTGTGAGGCCCGGAACGTCGCCGCTGCCTTCTCGCGGAGCGGCACCCGCGCGGCCTCCACGGGCTTCATGCACGTCGCGTACACGGCCCCCAGCCTTCGGGTGCCGGCGGTGTCGGCGGCCTGCAGGCGCCGGTCGACGAGGGCGAAGAAGGCCGCCTCGTCGCGGGCGTTCACCTCGTGTGCGGCAAGGCACCGCCCGAGGCCGGCGTAGGCCCGGCGTACCTCGGGTGCGCGGTCGACCGGTGCGATCTCCGCGAACCAGCTCATGTGCAACCGGGCGTAGACCTGGGTGAGTTCCTGCCCGACGGTCCTTCCCTCGGCGAGGCACCGTTGAAGCCGCGGGCCCGGTGCCGTGGGCGGGTCCGTCGTGGGGTGCGTCACGGGCGGCGTGCCCGGGACGGCGGTGCCCTCTCCGAAGCCGTGTGTCCTGAGGAAGTCCAGGTCGGGAAGGCCGGAGTACCGGGTGAACATCGGCGGAGGGGAGTCCGGCACGGTCTCGCCGAGCCGGCGCGCACAGCCGTCGACCGCCCACGCGGCGGCAAGTCTGCCGAAGGCGTCCAGGCCCTGCGTCCACCGAGTGCCCTCTCCTGTCGTCGGCAGCACCAGGGAGGCGACGTCCGCCGGCATGGCGTACGACACCGAGGCGGGCACGGGGGAGGCCCGCCGCTCCTGCGGGCCGGCCGCGTTCGGGGTGCTCGTGCAGGCGCCGACGAGGGGGGCCAGGGCGGCACACAGGACGAGGGCGCCGAGGCGGCGTGGGCGGCGGGCGGCGCGAGGCATGGTCGGTGCTCTCTCCGTGAGGCTCGGGGTGCGAGGAGGGAACGGCGGTGGGCCCGCCGCGTCGTGCGGCGGGCCCATGCCGGTGTCAGTGGGTGATCTCGACGTAGTCGCCGCCCTCACTGGCGCTGGCGACACTGAAGGCCCGGCCGGGGGTCAGGTCGGAGACCAGCACGAAGTTGTCCAGGGCGTAAGAGCTGTCGGCTATCGCGATGTAACCGCGCGAACCGATGGTCCAGACGCCGGAGGCGTTCTTGTAGAAACCGGCGTACGCGTCCCAGTTGCCGATCGTTTGGTCGTCGGCGTACGTCAGGTTCAGGTCACTGCAAGCGCTGGCAGCCTTGTACGCCACCGTGCCCGGCGCTTTGTAGCCCGTCCAGATCGGGCTCGTCACGCACCCGGCGGCCGAGGCCGTGGGCGCGACGGCGATCAGAGAGGTGGCGGCGATGCCGGCGGCCGCGAGGGCTGCCAGGGCCTTGTTCATGGGGTGCTCCAGGGGATGAGGAAGGAGGAGGCCCGGAAGGGCTGCTGGGCATCACCTTCGGATCCCCGTCGACGGAAAGGCCAGGTGCGGCGGTGTCCCTGGGACGGCCGGGGAGATCCGGGGACGGCCGGGACCCGTTCGGAGCCGTCCGGGTGGCGACCCGGTGGGGCTGCGGAGAGGCTGGCGCCACTACCCCCAGGGAGGTCCCGTCGTGCCCAGATCCATACCCCGGTCCGTGTCCCGTGGTGTCGTGGCCCTGCTGCTGTCCTGCGCCCTGCTGCTGACCACCGCCGCCTGCAACGGTGACGACGACGCGGGTGCGAGCGGGGGCGCGACCCCGACGGCTTCGAGCAGTTTCGAGCAGCAGAAGCTCGCCAAGACCCGGTTCGTGGCCAACGCGGGTCTGGCCGCGGGAGCCGCGTACCAGTGGATCGTGAAGCCGTACCGCGAGGGGAAGTTCAAGAAGGGCGCGGACGGCCGGACCTTCGCCCTCGTGAAGGCGGGCCTCGCGGGCGCGTTCACGTACAACCGGCTCAAGGCGGCGGTGAACAACGCCAAGGGCGACCCGCTGCTCTCGAAGGCGGTCGCGCCGCTCACGGCCGGTATCGAGTCGCTCAAGGAGCTCGGGACCAAGCTCCGCAAGGGCGAGGTGGGAGACGCGGACGTCGGCGCCTTCGAGAGCGTCATCAACAGCGTCAAGGACGCGGGCAAGAGCGCCGGCGCCGAGGTCGTCGAGAAGGTGCCCAGCGCCTCGCAGCTCAGCGGCGGCTGATCCGTCCGTTCAGCCGTTGAGTTCGGCCAGCAGGCGGAGCGTCGCGGGGTCCGGTGAGGTGACCAGGAGGTCCGTCACCGGGCCTCGCCGCCATGCGTCGAGCCGTTCGGCGATCCGCTCCCGGGGGCCGACGAGCGAGATCTCGTCCGCGAAGGCGTCCGGCACCGCGAGGACGGCCTCCTCGCGCCGCCCGGCCGCGAACAGCTCCTGGACGCGCCTCGCCTCCTTCTCGTACCCCATCCGCCCCATCAGGTCGGCGTGGAAGTTGCGGGCCGCGTGCCCCATGCCGCCGATGTAGAAGCCGAGCATCGCCTTGACCGGCAGCAGTCCGGCCGCCACGTCCTCGCAGACCTGGGCGCGGACCATGGGGGCGACCAGGAAGCCCTCGGGGAGCCGCTCGGGCAGGGCGTACACCTCGGACCAGCGGTCGGGGGTCCAGTACAGCGGCAGCCAGCCGTCGGCGATCGTGAGCGTCTGCGCGATGTTCTTCGGCCCCTCGGCGCCGAGCAGGATCGGGAGGTCGGCGCGGAGCGGGTGGGTGATCGGCTTGAGCGCCTTGCCGAGGCCGGTGCCGTCCGCGCCGGTGTACGGGTGGGAGTGGTGGCGCCCGTCGAGCCGGACCGGGGCCTCGCGGCGCAGGACCTGGCGGACCACGTCCACGTACTCCCGGGTCGCGGTCAGCGGGGAGCGGGGGAAGGGCCGCCCGTACCAGCCCTCGACGACCTGCGGCCCCGAAAGGCCGAGTCCCAGCATGACCCGCCCGCCGGAGAGGTGGTCGAGGGTGAGCGCGTGCATCGCGGTGGTAGTGGGGGCGCGGGCGGCCATCTGCGCGACGGCGGTGCCCAGCCTGATGCGGCTGGTGTGGGCGGCGATCCAGGTCAGCGCGGTGAAGGCGTCGGAGCCCCAGGCCTCCGCCGTCCACACGGAGTCGTAGCCGAGCATCTCTGCCTCGCGGGCGAGGTCGAGATGGGCGGCGGAGGGGCCGCGGCCCCAGTAGCCGAGGGCGAGTCCGAGTCGCATGCCCCGCATCCTTTCTGACGATCCGTCAGTTCAGGCGATGCGGGGACTGTACGCCAACGGCCCCCCGCCTGGAAGGGATTCCGGACGAGGGGCCGTGAAGCCGTCTGTCGGGTCAGCCGCGCTGGATGCCCGTGGTGTCCTGCAGCACGCCACGACGGCCGTCCTGCGTCTGGGCCACCAGGGTGGAACCGCGCTGCTCGACCGCCAGGTACCAGGTACCCGGGGCCAGTTCGGCGATCGGCGCCTGGGAGCCGTCCTCCGCGTACAGCGCACGGCCGACCGGGACCGCGAACCAGAACGGCGTGAAGTCCGCGGCCGCGGGCGCCTGCGGGGCCTGAGCCTGGGCCTGCGGCTCGGGCTGCTGCGGGGCCTGCGGCTGCGGGGCGGCGGCGGCCTGCGCGCCGAACGGCTGGCCCGCACCCTGTGAGGGGTCCTGCGGTCCGCCGAAGGGCTGCTGCGCACCCGGGTAGCCGTAGCCGCCGGGAACACCCTGCGGGCCGGGCTGGCCGGGCTGCATGCCGTACGGCTGCGGGGTCTGCGGCTTGGGCGCGCCGACGAGCGGGGCCTGGAGGGCGGGGACCATCGGGCCGGCCACGGCGGCACCGGCCAGGACCAGGGAGGCGATCAGGCCGAGGACCAGGCCCGCGCCGGAGTTCTCCGACTCGAAGATCCACATCAGCAGGGTCCACGCGGCGGCGACGGTGAACGCGGCACCGACCTGGCCGAGCTCCAGGCCGGCCACCTTGCGCTGCTGCGGCAGGCCGCGGGAGACGATCACGAGGGCGGCACCGGCGATGCCGAGGAAGAAGGAGCCCCAGCCGAGGTAGGAGATCTCCCAGGAGTTCGTGGTCGGGACCTGGTCGCAGATCGCAGGGGCGGCGTCGCAGCCGCTGATGTCGAGGAACGAGGCGATGAACAGCACCACCGCTGCACCGATCAGCACGCCATCGCCTCGGGTGAGGGAGCGGATATTCACGTAAGAAGTCCTTCGTCGGGTCGTCGCGTCGGGGTGGCGCTCGGGTCATGGCACGGGGGATGGCACGGAGCTGCCCCATCGTACGGAGCGAATCTATCGCCCGCGGGTTCTACCCCTTGAGGTAGGTCGCGATGCCGTCCGCGATCCCCTGGGCCGCCTTCTGCCGCCATGTCTCCGACGTGAGCAGCTGTGCGTCCTTCGGATCACGCATATTGCCGCATTCGACGAAGACCTTGGGGACGGTTGAGAGATTGAGTCCCCCGAGATCGTCGCGGACATCCAACCCTGTGCCGGAACCAAGGTAGTTGGCGGGAGCCGTTCCGGTGGCACGGGCGAACCGGTCCACGATCCGCTCGCCCAGTTCCCGGGAGGGGGCGACGATCTTCGCGGTGTCGGCGGATCCTTCCCGCACGCGTGCGGGAAGGATCACATGGAATCCGCGGTTGCCGACGGCCGAACCGTCCGCGTGGACGGAGACGACGGCGTCGGCGCGGGCCGCGTTGCCGATCTTCGCCCGCTCGTCGATGCACGGGCCCCAGGGGCGGTCGGCGTCGTGGGTCAGGACCACCTCGGCACCGCGCGCGGTGAGGAGGTCCCGCAGCCGGTGGGAGACGTCGAGGGTGAACGAGGCCTCGGTGTATCCGGCGTTCGTCGAGGTGCCGGTGGTGTCGCACTCCTTATGAGTGGTCCCGATATTCACCTTCTGGTTGATTTCCGAGGTATGCCGGAAATTCCCGGAGTTGTGGCCGGGGTCGATGACGACGCTCCGCCCGGCGAGAGGCCGGTTCGACTGGCTCGGAGGCTTCGATCCGGTCGCCGCGGTGGTCCCGGTGGTCCCGGTCGCCACGGGGGAGCGGGTCGGCTGTCCGCCGGAGTCGCCGGAGTTTCCTGCGGTGCCGGAGGCGAGCGACGGGCTCGGCTGCTTCCCGCTGTCCTGCTGCGAGGCCTGTGAGGTCGCGCAGCCGGCGAGTACCGCGCAGCAGCCCGCGGCGGCGAGGGCGAGGGCGAGAGTACGGCGGGTGGTCTTCCGGTGGTCGTACGGCACCTGGCGACTCTAGGCCCTGTATGAGACGAAATCCCGTAGGGGGTAGGTCGCAGGTTGGTCACCGCTTCCCGGAACGGTGGACGCGTGTGGGGAGACCGTGAAGGGTAGGTGAGAAGAGGCGACGGTGGGGTGTCACCGCGCATGGCCCACGAGGGGGAACCGTGGTGGGGGAAGAACCGAACGACGCACGTCCCGAACCGAACGACGCACGTCCCGAACCGAACGACGCACGTCCCGAACCGTCCGGCGCACGTCCGGAACCGTCCGACACGCGTCCCGAACCGTCCGGCGTACGTCCGGAACCGTCTGACCGGCCGCCTGTCGGAGACGGCCGGGTGCCGGACCCGCGGACTCCCGCGGCACCGTGGGAGGCGCCACCCGCGCCACCCGCGCCCGCAGCGCCCGCACCACCCGCCGCGCCGGTCGCGTCGCCGCCCACGCTGAGCTTCGGAGCGCCGCCGGCCGCCGCCGCTGCGGCTGCCGCCCATGGCGCGCCGGCCGGGGGCGATCCCGGCCCCGCCGCCGCGTCCGGCCACGCTTCCGGTCCTGCCTACGGTCCTGCTCAGGGCCCCGTGCCCGCGGCGGGTCCCGCCGCGGCGCCCGGCTGGGCCGGTGCCGGGACGCCGCCGCCGCCCGGCACCCCGCCCGGCTACGGGCCGCCGGGTTACGGCCCGCCCGGGTACGGCCCGCCCGCCGGGGACGGCGGGCAGCCGCCCGCGCAGCCGCCCGGCGAGGCGAACGGCGCACAGGCCGCCATGATCGGCCTGCTCAACCTCTCCTGCCTGGGCCTCGGTTACGTCCTCCTGCGCAACTGGGTCGGCGCCGCGATCTGCTGGATCGCCACCGCCGCCCTCCTCGTCATGGCGCTCCCCGCCGACGTCGACGGCGTGCCCCTCGGGCTTCTCGTCGGCTACGGCGCCTTCCTGTTGCTCGCCGCCGCCGACGGCGCCAGACGCGGGCTGCGCGCCACCCTCAGCATCGGCGCCTCCTTCCGCCGCCTCGCGCTGCCGCTCGCCCTCGTGCTGCTCGCCGTGCCCGCGGGCGGCTCGCTCGCGTACGGGGCGGCCCGCGACGAGGCGAAGGAGCAGGCCCTGCTCGAACGCCTCTCGGCGGCGGACGCGCTGGTCGAGACCGCCGACGACGGCCTGACCTTCGACAAGGCCGAGCCGACCTACCGAAAGGCGCTCGCCACCTACCAGGAGCTCGGAACCAGGCACGCGGGCTCGCGGGCCGGGAAGCTGGTCCCCGCGCGCCTCGACACGTACTACGAGACGGTCTCCCGCCCGTACGCGAAGAAGGCGTACTGCGAGGCCGTCGCACCGCTCAAGCACCTGCGCGGGCTCGCCGGCGACGGCACCGTCGACAAGGAGCTGCTCGGCGTCCGGCCCGCCAAGACCGACGAGCCGCTGGCCGAGTCCCTCTTCAAGTGCGGGACGGACGCGCTCGGCGTGGAGGCCGCCGACCCGCCGGCCAGCGAGAGCCTCAACGCGCTGTACGACACGTTCCCGAAGTCGGCCCAGGCGACCCGTGTCGAGCCGGCGGTCCGCGCGGCGATCAAGACCCGGACGACCGCCCTCACCGGCGGCGCCACTCCGTGCGAGACCACCAAGGAGCTGCGCGCGCTCCACTCCTCCGTCGACAACATGACGGACCCCGCCCTCGAAGACGCGTCGAAGGAGGCCGCCGGCGCGGTCCAGCGGGGCGACTTCGCCTGCGGGACCTCGCAGTTCAAGAGCAAGGCGTACGACGACGCGATCAAGACCATGACCCAGTACGCCAAGGACTACCCGAGCAGCCCGGACGCGGCGCACGCCCGCTCCATCGCCATCGCCGCCGAGATCGCCGACGAGGAGCCCGCGGCGGGCAAGAAGCTGCCCTCGGCCGACGTGCCCGGCGGCGCGCGGATGGTGATGGTGGTCAGCAACGACGGCCCGGGTGAGGTCGAGCTGCTCTACACCGGTCCGATGACCGGCAAGGTCACCCTGAAGGCATGCGGGACCTGCACCAAGTACCCGGGACCGATCTTCTCGCAGGGCAAGAAGATCAAGGCCTGCACCGGTCCGTCCTCGAAGTACCCGAAGGCGACCCTGCTGCTGCCCGCCGGCGACTACCACTTCCTCCAGAAGCGGGCCTCGACCGGCACGTCCACGGCCGGGGACACCAAGACGAGCAAGGCGAAGATCGAATCGGGCTACAGCTACACCAACTGCCTGTACGTGACCTCGGGGTTCTGACCCGACCCCCGCGAGGCGCCTTCACCCGACGGCCGTCACCTTCCGAGGTGGCGGCCGTCGGGCTGTCGGGCCACCAGGAGGCCAGGAGGCCGGGAGGCCGGGAGGCCGGGAGGCCGGGAGGTCGGGAGGTCACTCGCCCCAGTAGATGACCTCGGTCTCCCACCAGCCGCCGTTGTTACGGTCGAACAGCCGGACGTTGCACGACGTGTGGGAGTCGCGGCCGACCCCGAACGTGTAGGTTGCGCGTCTCACCCGCCGAGATCCAGAACGCCCCGTCGGAGCCCCACCAGCCCGCCTCGGTGCCGCCCCTGCAGACCAGGTGCGTCCCGTCGTCATTCCTGGGACACGGGACACGGGACACGGCCGCGGACGACGGTCAGCCCAGGCGGCGCAGGACCCGCAGCGAGTCGGTGACCGAGATCTCCTCGAAGTCGCCCGACTCCAGCGCGCGGAGGTAGATCCGGTACGGGGCCTGGCCGCCGTCCTCCGGGTTCGGGAAGACGTCGTGGATGAGGAGCAGGCCGCCGGGGGCGACCTTGGGGGCCCAGCCCTCGTAGTCGTTGGTGGCGTGCTCGTCGGTGTGCCCGCCGTCGATGAACACGAGACCGAGCTGCCCGCCCCACACCTTCGCGACCTGCGGCGACCGCCCGACGACGGCGATCACGTGCTCTTCGAGCCCCGCCTTGCGCAGCGTCCGCCGGAAGGTCGGCAGCGTGTCCATGAGCCCGACCTCCGGGTCGACCACGGTCTCGTCGTGGTACTCCCACCCCGGCTGCTGCTCCTCGCTGCCCCGGTGGTGGTCCACGGTCACGGCGACCGTCCCCGCCTGCCGGGCCACGTCGGCGAGCAGGATCGTGGAGCGCCCGCAGTACGTGCCGACCTCCAGGAGCGGCAGCCCGAGCTTGGCGGCGTCCGTGGCCGCCTCGTACAGCGCGAGGCCCTCCCCGACGGGCATGAAGCCCTTCGCGGCCTCGAAGGCGGCAAGGATCTCGGGCTCGGGCACGGACATGGTGACTCCTACTGGCGGGTACGCGGGTACGGGCGCCCATCGTGCCCTACGCGTCGCACTCGAACCACACCGTCTTCCCGCCGGCCCGCTCCTCGGCCCCCCACCGGTCCGTCACCGCCTCCACCACGACCAGCCCCCGCCCACCCTCGTCCAGTGGATCGGCCGCCTTCGCGAACACGGCTCCGGGCACCCCGTTCGCGACCTCCACCCGCAGCCCGTACGGCTCCCGCAGGACCAGGACCGAGCACCGCCGGCTGGGTGTCCGTCAGTTACGCTCGGCTGCAAGCCTCGGCCGTCTCCCGGGAGGCATCGGCGGCGCTGATCGAACGCGTGATGAAGGAGCGGTATGGGCACCAGCCAGGTCCTGCGGTGGCGTAAGTCGTCCTACAGCGGCCCCAACGGTGGCGAGTGCATCGAGTGCGCCCCGCTCGGCCCCGCCGCCTGGCGTAAGTCCTCGTACAGCGGCGACAACGGCGGGCAGTGCATCGAGGTGGCCGACCTCACCGCCCACATCGCCGTCCGTGACTCCAAGAACCCCGAAGGCCCCGCCTTCCTCGCCACCCCCGCCGCCTTCACGGCCTTCGTGAAGGCCGCCGTCGACGGGCGTATCGGCGGTCGCTGATCATGGCGACCCTCATAGGGACGATGATCCTCGCCATCGGCCTGCCGGCCTGGGCGGGGATCACCTACGTCGGGCTGGTCCGGGCCCGGCGGGGTGACGAACTACCCCAGCCCCGGCTGCCCCGGCCCGGCCGCTCGCCCGCCAGGACGGCCGCCTGGGTCGCCGGGCTCGCCTACCTCGCGGGCGGGGCGGTGCACGTGTACGGACTGTCGTACCTGCCGTTCCTCTTTCCTGACGACGCCTGCTATTTCGGCGTGGGGATCAAGGACTACCCGGACTCCAGCAGCGCGCTGCCCGTGAGTCTGGTGTGCCACGGCATCGAGGTCGTTCCGTGGTGGGTCAATCCGGGCCTCCTCGTCCTCGCGGTGACCGCCGTCGGCGCGACCGTGACGAGCGTCGTCCTCAGGCTCAGGCGTCACCGCTAGGGGAGCGCGGGAACCGTCCTGAATGGCCCGTCCGGTCAGTTTTGCCCGTTCGGCCAGTTCATGCTGCCCCGACGCACCTGGCGTCGGCGGTTCCCGGCGGCGTATCCAGAAGGAGCCGACGAACCCACGCCACCAGAGAGATCCCCGTGCGCGATCACGAGAACGCCAAAGCCGCCGAGGCCGACAGGGACGGTATCTCCTCCCGCAAACCCGAGCGGTCGCTGTCCGGACAGCAGTTGGGCCTGCTGGGTCTGCAAGCCGCGGCCGGCAACGCCGCGGTCGTCCAGATGCTCCGTCAGGCCGGTCACCCCTGGGCCGCGCCCGAACCGCATCAGCACGGCGGTGGTTGCGGGCACCAGGCGGAGCCACCCACTGTGCAGCGCTCCGCCGTCCACGATGTGCTGCGCTCCGGCGGGCGTCCCCTGGACGAGGGCACCCGCAGCGACATGGAGGCGCGCCTGGGCGCGGACTTCTCCGATGTGCGGATCCATACGGACGCCGCGGCGAAGGCCTCCGCGACCGAGGTCGGGGCCCGGGCCTACACCTCCGGCAACCATGTCGTCATCGGCGACGGGGGCGCCGACAGGCACACCCTCGCCCACGAGTTGACCCATGTCATCCAACAGCGCCAAGGGCCGGTCGCCGGAACCGACAAAGGCTCCGGCCTGAAGGTGTCCGACCCGTCCGACCGTTTCGAGCGAGAAGCGGAGGCGAATGCGCGACGTGCGCTGTCGGGCTCGGCTCCGTCGGGGGAAGTCGCGCCGCGGAGTGACGTCCGGCCGCCGCCGGCTCAGCGTTCCCTTCAGCGCGCGACCCAGGAGACGTCGTCGTCCGCCATGGCGCCACCCCCCGTGACGATCACGCAGGTATCCACGGCCGCGGCCGGGCCGTCTTTCGGTATCGAACTCCGTAGCAAGGCGGATGCGCAGCAGCATCAGCTCACGAAGGACAACACCCTCGTCGTAGCCGCAGGGCACTCCGGCGACATGTACCACATCCGGGCTGCCATGCTCGTCGACAGGAACCTCAAGCTTGTCATGTACGGCCTGTTGGACGACTTCAACGAGACTGAGGACAGTGCGAGGATCACTGAAAGGGTGGGCAATACCGAGCGGGCGGAGGCGAGTTCGGGTCAGAGTTCTCAACGCTCGGTACAAGAATACAAGGACGAACTGAAGCGCCTCCAAATCGAAGCGGGGCAACGAGCGGGCGCAGCCGGCGCCGACAAGGTGGCGGTCAAGGCGGAATACAAGACAAGGATCGACGCGTTCAAGCAGGGCGAGGTGACCCGTGTGGAGACGGAGCGGGCGCGACTTGCGGAAACGATCAGGGTAAGGGCCGGAAGTGAGATCGACCGCGAGAGGGGCGAGCGCCCCGCAAAGAAGGCGGCCCTCGACCGGAAGGCGTTGGGAATGTTCCAGCTCAACGCGGATCTGGGGCCCGGTCGGATCTTCTACACCAAGAAGACTTCGGGGGAAGGGCTCGGGCTCGATCACGGTGGTGGGGAGAATCTCGCCACCGAGCAGTTCAAGCAGGCCATGCTCACCGAGGGAACGTGGGCCGGAGCCGACGGCGGCGCGGAAAAGCTTGAGCGGTTCTACGAGGAGTACGCGGCCCCGGACACCGCTACCGAGCAGGCGTTCGAGGCGGCGTGTGGGAACCCCGCTCACGTACTGAGCAGGTTCCGGGAGGGCGTCCCGTACGTCATCGTGAACTTCCGGGACAGCGGTCATACGGGGGAGGGGAACGCCCCCGCGCTCGACACCGGCCGGGAGGGCCTGGCGCAGATCCAGAGCATGGTCGAGGCGAATGCCGCGCTCGGGGCCGGGGTGAAGGCGGTCCCCATCGGCGGGTTTCCGGCTCCGGGCAGTGTCGACGGGCCGCACCTGCTCGAATACTGGCGATGGCCCGAGGCGAGGGACCGCCGCGCCCAGCTCGCACTGCTGAGGTTCCTCAAGAAGAAGTTCAACATCCTCGGCGCGGTGGGAATGCGCAGTGGCGTCACCGATCAGTTCGCATTCGCGGGAATCAAGACCCTGTCCATCGACATATCCCCGTCCCGGTCCATGGCCGCGGAGGGCGCGATCGACGACAATGCGAAGGTGGAGGAGTACCCGTCCAAGGGCTGGGAGCGTGGCGGCAAGCTGGAGGCGGTCTTCGGCCCGAACTACGGACGGGCATTCCTCGGCCAGGCCCGGGAGAATGACGGGGCCAGTAATGATCCCCATTGGGCAGGCCCCTTCGGGGAGCAGGATCAGGGAATGATCCGCGACGCCTTGGGATTCTATTTCGGCTCCGAGAGCACCACGACCGAACCCAGGGCGACGGATGAGGAGTTCCGGCACTCGTCCCACCCGCTGCATCAGAGCAGTCGTGATGCACTCGAAGGCAGCTCCGTACTGGGGCCGAAGAAGAAGAAGGCGATCCGTAAGAGGATCGAAGAGCAGCTGAAGCAGGACGAGAAGGACAGGGCCCGCAAGGGGTAGTCGCGCCGCAGGCCTGACGCGTTCTCGCGCGGTGAGGTGTGCGATGCGCTGAGCGGCCGGAGCGGAGCGTGGAGGCGGGCACCGATCTGACGGGCGGACAGGTCGATGCCCGCGTCGGGCCTGTGTCGGGGCCCGTGTCGGCGTCAGGCGTCCGTCACGGTGTCCGCACCCGCACCCGCATCCGCGTCCGCCCCGGCCAGTACCGCCCGCAGCTTCCGTACTCCCTCCTTCCACTCCTCGCCGTCCGACTCCTCCCAGAGTTCGAGGAGTTCGGAGGGTTCGGTGAGGATCCGGTCCAGGGAGGCCGCGGCCTGCGGGCGGAGTTCGGCCGGGAGGGGCGGCAGGGGGTCCTTCGGGCCGTACGCGGTGGTGACCGGGTCGCCGGCCGGGCACTGGGACGCGACCAGGGCCGCCGAGGCGATCGCCTCGACCGCCACGTCCGCGTCCAGGTACTCGTCGCCGGTCTCGATCACGTCGCGGAAGGTCGTGCGCAGCACCTCCGCCTTCTTCTCCGCCGGGGCCTCGTCCACCCGGTACGAGAAGTCGGCGGCGGTGTCGTTGTCGAAGGGGCCGATGTCCCAGGTGCCCATGGCGTGCTCGCTCTCTCCGTGCTCGGTCGTTCAGCTGTACCGACAGCGTGGCAGGCACCACTGACAACGCCCGATCTGTCGCGCCCCGGGACCACGCGACCCCGTATCTGACCTTCCGTCAGAATGGAACGTGTTCTAGTCTGCCGCGCATGGGCATCGCCATCACGCACGAACAGCGGGAGCTCGCCCGATCCGTCCGGGGCTGGCTCACCCGCGCCGTACCTCCCGAGGAAGTCCGTAAACACCTGGACGTCCCCGACACCGCCACCGGCCGTCCGGCGTACTGGGACGCCGCCGCCGAGCAGGGGCTCCTCGGGCTCCACCTTCCCGAGGAGTACGGGGGAGGGGGCGGCGACCTGGGGGACCTCGTCGTCGTCGTGGAGGAGGCCGCCAGGGCCCTGCTGCCCGGGCCCCATCTGCCCTCCGTGCTCGCCGCCGAGCTGCTGCACCGGGCCGGGCAGGGGGAGCTGGCCGCCGCCCTCGCGCGCGGGGAACGCATCGGGGCCGTCGCCCTTGCCGGAAGCGGCCTCGACACGACCGGCCCCGAGGCCGGCACCGGCCCCGGCAGTGACAGGGACGGCGGCATCGGCCCCGGTACCCTCACCGCCGTCCGTACCGCGAGCGGCTACCTCCTCGACGGCGCCGCGCCCCCCGTCCTCGGCGGCGCACAGGCCGACCTCGTGCTCCTGCGGGCCGCCACCGCCGACGGCAGCGTCTGGCTCGCCGTCGACACCGACGCCCTCGCCGTCCGCGCCCACGAGAGCGCCGACCCGACCCGGCCCACCGCCGAGATCACCGCCCGGGCCAGTCACGTCCCCGCCGCCCGTGAGCTCGCCCTCGACACCGCGCTCGTCCACGACCTCGCCGCCGTCCTCTTCGCCGCCGACGCCTGCGGCACCGCCGCCCGCGCCGTCGAGACCGCCGCCGAACACGCCCGTACCCGCGAACAGTTCGGCCGCCCCATCGGACAGTTCCAGGGCGTCAAACACCTCTGCGCCGACATGCTCGTCCGGCTCGAACAGGCCCGCGCCCTCACCTGGGACGCCGCCAGAGCGGGGGACGACGACGCCCGGCCCCTCACCGCCGCGCTCGCCGCCGCCACCGCCCTCGACACCGCGTACACCTGCGCCAAGGACTGCATCCAGATCCTCGGTGGCACCGGCTTCACCTGGGAGCACGACGCCCACCTGCTGCTCCGCCGCGCCCTCGTCGCCCGCCAACTCCTCGGCACCGGCGACCGGCACCGGCTCGCCGCCCTGCGGCACGCCGCCGCGGGCGTCCGGCGCGGCCTCCGGCTCGACCTGCCGCCCGAGGCCGACGCGTACCGCGCGGCCGCCCGGGAGGCCGTCGCCCCCGCCGCCGGCCTCGACCCGGCCGCCGCCCGGCGCGCCCTCGCCCCCACCGGCTACGCGGCCCCGCACCTCCCGGAGCCGTACGGTCTCGGCGCCGGCCCCCTCCAGCAGCTCGCCGTCCAGCGGGAACTGGACGAGGCCGGGATCACCGTCGCCGGACTCGGCATCGCCACCTGGGTCGTACCGTCCCTCCTCGCCCACGGCACCCCCGCCCAGCAGGCCGAGCACCTCGGCCCGACCCTGCGCGGCGAACGCCTCTGGTGCCAGCTCTTCTCCGAGCCAGGCGCCGGCTCCGACCTCGCCTCCCTCCGGACCCGCGCCGAACGCACCGAGGACGGGCGCTGGCGGATCAACGGCCAGAAGGTGTGGACGAGCGCCGCCCAGTGGGCCCACCACGGCATCCTGCTCGCCCGGACGAACCCCACCGCCCCCAAGCACAAGGGCCTCACGTACTTCCTCGTCGACATGCGGAACACCCCCGGGATCGACATACGGCCGCTCAAGGAGATCACCGGGGACTCCCTCTTCAACGAGGTCTGGTTCGACGACGCGATCCTCCCCGCCGACGCCGTCGTCGGCGAGGTCGACGACGGCTGGCGGGTCGCCCGCAACACCCTCGGCAACGAACGCGTCCACATGGCCGACCAGGTCGCCTTCGACACCGGCCTCGAAGCCGTCATCGCCCGGGCGGACCGGGCCGACAGCTCCGTACGCGTACGGATCGGGGCCCTGCTCGCCGAGGCGCACGCGCTCGCGTGCATCGGTCTGCGCACCACCCTGCTCCAGGTGTCCGGGCTCGAACCAGGCGCGGGCGCCAGCGTCCGCAAGCTCGTCCAGACCCTCCACCAGCAGAAACTCGCCGAACTCACCCTCGAACTCCTCGGCCCCGAAGGCGCCGTGCGCGAGGGCCCCGGCGAACGGGCCGTCCACGGACTGCTCATGTCCCGCTGCCTCACCATCGCGGGCGGCACCACCCAGGTACAGCTCAATGTCGTCGCCGAGCGGCTGCTCGGCCTGCCGCGAGACTGAGGGGGAACCGAGATGACCACCAAGGCGTACGTCGTCGGGGTCGGGATGACCAAGTTCGAGAAGCCCGAGACCCGGGACTGGCAGTACTGGGACATGGCCAAGGAGGCCGGAACCGCCGCCCTCGCCGACGCGGGCGTCCCCTACGCGCGCGTGGAGCAGGCCGCCGTCGGCTACTGCTTCCAGGCCTCCACCGCCGGACAGCGCGCCGTCTACGAACTCGGGCTCTCCGGCATCCCCGTCTACAACCTCAACAACAACTGCGCCACCGGCTCCACCGCCCTCATGACGGCCCGCCAGTTCGTCGAGGGCGGCATCGCCGACTGCGTCCTGGCGCTCGGCTTCGAGAAGATGAGCCGCGGCGCGCTCGGCGGCGGGTCCGGCGCCGGGGACTTCAAGACCTCGCCCGTCGCCCGGCACTACGGGATCATGGCCGCCGGCCACGGCTTCGAGGCGAGCCCGCCCACCGCCCAGATCTTCGGCAACGCCGCCCGCGAGCACATGGAGCGGTACGGGACGACCGAGGTGCAGCTCGCGGCCGTCGGCGCCAAGAACCACCAGCACTCGGCGAACAACCCCAACGCCCAGTTCCAGGACGTCTACACCGTCGACGAGATCCTCGCCGCTAAGACCGTCCATCGGCCGCTCACCAAGCTCCAGTGCTCGCCCACCTCGGACGGCGCGGCGGCCGCTCTCGTCGTCTCCGAGCGCTTCGTCGACGAACACGGACTGCGGGGCCGGGCGGTGGAGATCGCCGCGCAGGCGATGACCACCGACACCGAGGAGTCCTTCGCCTCCGGCTCCTGCATCGACGCCGTCGGCCGCCCGATGTCCCGGGCCGCCGCCCGGCAGGTGTACGAGCGCTCCGGGCTCGGCATCGAGGACGTCGACGTGATCGAACTCCACGACTGCTTCTCCATCAACGAACTCCTCACCTACGAGGCACTCGGCATGTGCGAGGAGGGAGCCTCCGGCAAACTCGTCGAGTCCGGCGCCACCACGTACGGCGGCCGCTGGGTCGTGAACCCCTCCGGCGGACTCATCTCCAAGGGCCACCCCCTGGGCGCCACGGGCCTCGCGCAGACCGCCGAACTCGTGTGGCAGCTCCGGGGCGAGGCGGCGGCGCGCCAGGTGACGGGGGCGCGGGTCGGGCTCGCGCACAACATCGGACTCGGCGGGGCCGCGGTGGTGACGCTGCTGCGCAGGCCGTAGGTCGAAGGGCCTAGTCCGGTGGCGGGACCTTCGACGTATGTACGGGTCGAGGGCGGTCTGCGACCATGACATCCATGCCGCAGACCGACTCCGTACGGACGACACCCGCCTCCGACCCCATACGTACGCCCCGCCCCTGGACGGTCGTCCTGACCGCCTGCGCCGGGCAGTTCCTCGTCGTCCTCGACGTCTCCGTCGTCAACGTGGCGCTGCCCTCGATGCGGACCGACCTCGGACTCTCGGCGCTCGGCCTGCAATGGGTGCTCAACGCCTACGCGATCGCCTTCGCCGGCTTCATGCTGCTCGGCGGACGCGCCTGCGACCTCTACGGGCGGAAGGCGATGTTCCTGCTCGGTCTCGGGCTCTTCACCGCCGCCTCCGTCGCGGGCGGCCTCGCCCAGGAGGGCTGGCAACTCGTCACCGCCCGCGCCGTGCAGGGCCTCGGCGCGGCCGTCCTCTCGCCCGCCACGCTGACCCTGGTCACCAGCGCCGTCCCGGCCGGGGCCGCCCGCACCCGGGCCATCGGCACCTGGACGGCGGTCGGCGCGGCCGGGGGTGCGGCGGGCGGCTTCGTCGGCGGTCTCCTCGTCGACCTGCTGTCCTGGCGCTGGGTCCTGCTCATCAACGTCCCCGTCGGCGCCCTCGTCCTCGCGGGCGGGCTGCTCTGGCTCCGGGAGTCCCGCACCGGCGCGGGCCGCCGCCTCGACCTGCCCGGCGCCGTCCTCGTCACCGCCGGGCTCGCCACCCTCGCGTACGGCATCGTCCAGACCGAGGAGGCGGGCTGGACGGCCCCGGCCACCCTCATGACCCTCTTCGGCGGCCTGGCGCTCCTCGGCGTCTTCGTGGTGGTGGAGGCGCGCACGGCGGAGCCGCTGATGCGGCTGAAGATCTTCCGTACGCGCACGGTGACGGCGGCCAACGTGGCCATCCTGCTCTGTGGTTCGAGCTCCTTCAGCATGTGGTTCTTCATGACCACCTACGCGCAGAGCGTCCTCGCGTACACCCCGCTCCAGGCCGGTCTCGCCCTGGTCCCCAGCTCGCTCGCCGTCGTGCTGGGCTCCAAGCTGGCCCCGCACCTGATGCCGTCCGTCGGCGCCCGGAACCTCGCCGTCCTCGGCGCCCTCGTCGGGGCGGCGGGCTTCGCCTGGCAGTCGACCCTCACGGCCGACGGCACCTTCCTCGGGACGATCCTGGGCCCCGGCATCCTGATGATGGCCGGCCTCGGCCTGGCCACCACGCCCCTGGCCGCCCTCGCCACCTCCAGCGCCGCCCCGTCCGACGCGGGCCTCGTCTCGGGCCTGGTCAACACCTCCCGCACGATGGGCGGTGCCCTCGGTCTCGCGATCCTCTCCACCATCGCCGCGGCGGCCACTCCCGCCCTCGCCACCTCGGGTGCGGCGGACCCCTCGTCCCTGGTCCCGGGCTACGCGACGGCCTTCCGCACGGCGACGGCGATCCTCATCGGGGCGGCGGTGCTGATGTTCCTGTGGCTGCCGAAGCACGCGAAGTCCGCGCAGTCGGCGGGGCGCCGCGGGTGACCCGGGTGACAATGCCCGCGTGATATCGATCAAGAGCAAGTTCAGAACTGCCGCGACCGCGCTGGCCGTCGGCGCCACCCTGGTGGTCGCGCCGTCGGCCTCGGCGGAGCCGGTCCTGGCCGTGACCACCGGCGCCGTGTTCAACGACCCCAACAGCACGGACGCCTCCGCCAGGGGGCGGATCCTCTCTCACCTGGCGGGCCTCGTCGACGGTGCGGAGGCGGGGTCGACCATCCGGATCTCCCTGTACCTGTTCCACTCCGTGTACCTGGCCAACAAGCTGGGCGACGCCCACAAGAGGGGCGTCTCCGTCCAGGTCGTCGTCGACGACGACAGCAGGTCCACGGGGCTCGACACCCTGAAGACCCGGCTGGCGGACCCGGCGGGCAGCCCCGGCTCCTGGGTCCGCGGCTGCAAGGCGGAGGAAGCCTGCCTGGCCCTGGACCCGGGCACCACGGCGGCGGACCCGAACGGCACGTACGACAACGTCAACCACAACAAGTTCTTCCTGTTCTCCCGCACCAAGGGCAAGGGCACCGTCCTGGTCGACAACGTCGTGGTGCAGTCCTCCGCGAACCTCACCAGCAACGACACCGACGACTGGTGGAACGACGCGCTGACCGTCGCCGACAACGCGGAACTGTTCGGCGCGTACACCGGGTACTTCGACGACCAGGCGGCGGCCGCCATCGGACAGACGCCCCAGGTCGCGGACTACGCGCACGACACCCAGGCGGGCAAGGCGAAGGTCTACTTCTTCCCGCGGTCCAGCACCGACACGGTCGTCAACATCCTCGGGACGGTGGCGCCGGTCGGCACCCCGGACTCCTGCGCGGGCAACTCCCCGGGCTTCGGCACCGCGGATGGCCGTACGAAGATCCGTATCGCCCAGGGCCACATCACCCGCACCGAGGTGGCCAGGAAGCTGTGGGAACTCGCCAACGCGGGCTGCGACATCGAGGTCGTCTACCGGTCGCTCGACAACTGGACGGCCGGCGACCAGCCCATGGGACAGGTAGCCAACTGGCTGACCAGGCCGGTGACGGGCAAGGGCCGCATCACCCTGCACCAGCTCGACAACGACAAGCGCGGCGGCTCCGACTCCCACACCAAGTACCTGCTGGTCGAGGGCACGTACTACGGCGGCGTGGACAAGAAGATCGTCTTCACCGGCAGCCACACCTACACGACGACGGCGCTCAAGTACAACGACGAGGCGCTGCTCAAGTACGAGGACGCGACGGTCTTCGACGCGTACGTGGGGAACTTCGAGGCCCAGCGCGCGGCCGCCCTCGCGGGCCTGTAGGCGACAGGACCTACAGCCACCCCTGCTGACGGGCCGCCCTGACCGCCTCCATGCGGTTGCGGGTGCCCGTCTTGCCGATCGCCGACGACAGGTAGTTCCGGACCGTCGACTCCGACAGGTGGAGGGTCGCGGCGATGTCAGCGATCGTCGCGCCGTCCACCGCAGCCGCCAGGGCGTCCCGTTCGCGGGCCGTCAGCGGGTTCGGCCCCGCGCCGAGCGCCGCCGCGGCGAGGGCCGGGTCGATCACCGTCTCCCCGCGCAGGACCCGGCGGATCGACTCGGCCAACTCCTCCACGGGGCCGTCCTTCACCAGGAAGCCCGCCGCGCCCGCCTCCATCGCACGACGGAGGTAGCCCGGACGCCCGAAGGTCGTGAGGATGAGCACCCGGCAGTCGGGGGCCTCCGTCCGCAGGTCCGCCGCCGCGTCCAGGCCCGAGCGGCCCGGCAGCTCGATGTCGAGCAGCGCCACGTCGGGCCGCGCGAGCAGCGCCGCGTCCACGATCTCGTCACCCCGCCCGACCTGCGCGACGACCTCCATGTCGTGCTCCATACCGAGCAGCAGGGCCAGCGCCCCGCGCATCATGCCCTGGTCCTCGGCGAGGAGGACTCTCACAGACTTTCCCGGGCGGTGGTCCTGCGGCATCTCGGTCACCATCAAAGGGTAGGACGGACGGCTCGCTGGACAGGGGTGGTGCGCCGCCCGGAGTGACCGCATGAGCAACACGCCGCTTCCCATGGGCCCGATGCCGAGGGGCATCAGGACGCCGGATCAGTGAGCTCGGTCTTCCTCGCAGGCGGGCGGGCCGGGGTTCTCCGCGGGGAGCTCCGCGGTGACCCGGAACCCGCCCCGCGGAGCCGGTCCCGAGTCGAGAGTGCCGCCCGCCGCCGCGACCCGCTCGCGCAGCCCTCGTAGGCCGCTGCCCGGGGTGGCGTCGGGGGCGACGACCGGGCCCCGGCCGTCGTCGGTCACCGTGAGGCGGACCCGGTCGGTGGTGCCGTCCAGGGCGATCACGCAGCGGGACGCGCCGCTGTGCCGTACCGCGTTCGTCGTGGACTCCCGCACCACCCAGCTGAGCAGGGCCTCCGTCTGCGGTTCCAGGAGCGGGCCCGAGCGGCGTACGACCGGTTCGATGCCGGCCGAGGAGAGCGCGTCGCGCGCCCGGTCCAGCTCGGTGGCGAGGCTGCCCTCGCGGTAGCCGGTGACGGCCTCCCTGATCTCGGTGAGCGCCTGGCGGCCGACGGACTCGATGTCCGTGACCTGGGCGAGTGCGGCGTCGAGGTCGTGGGGCGCCAGGCGGCGTACCACCTCGGACTTCACCACGATCACCGAGAGCGTGTGACCGAGCAGGTCGTGCAGGTCGCGGGAGAACCGCAGCCGCTCCTTCTCGACGGCCGCCCTGGCCAGTTCCTCCCGGGTCGCCCGCAGCTGCCGGACCGTCTCGTCCAGGGCGAGGATCGCCGCCGTCACCATCACCGAGATGAACGTGCCGTACACGACGCCGGCGGAGTCCCAGCCGTCCCGCCAGAACGTCACCACGCCCACCGCGACGACCAGCGGGAGGGTGATCCACCGCAGGAGCCACCCGCGTCGCACGACCGCCCCGACCGCGAGGCCGAGCAGCGGGAAGAGGAGCAGCCACTCCCGCCCGTAGCCGATGGCGAGCCCGAAGGTCAGTGCGCCGAGGGCGGCGAGCAGCCCCCAGGTCAGGGGCGCCTCCCGGCTGGGCGGGTGGAAGGCGCGGATGACGATCGCGATGTAGAGCGTGTTGAAGGTGAGGAGGCCGAGGGCGCCGATCCAGGGGTTCGGGGCCTCGCCCCCGAGGAGGTGGGAGAGCGCGCCCAGGCCCATGAGCAGCCACGGGAGGAGGCTCAGCCCGTTCGGGCCCCGGTCCGGTAGTGCCCGCGCGCGTGCGGCCGCGACGCGTCCCCAGTGTCTGCACATGTCCGCCCCCTCATGCCGTCTTCGCGGAACGACGGTACGAGATCGCCGCGTACGTGCCGAACAGCGTCGCCCATCCGAGCAGTACGGCCAGGGTCGCCGCCCCCGGCGCCGTCCCCTCCGCGATCTTCACGCCCAGCTCCGCGAAACGGTTCGTCGGCGTGAACTCCGAGATCGTGCGCAGCCAGTCGGGGAAGAGGACGACCGGGAACCACAGACCGCCGACGACCGCCAGCCCCAGGTTGCAGGCGACGTTCACGACACCCGTCGTCTGGGCCGTGAGCCGGTACCCGTTGCCGAGGCCGAGCAGCGTGAACGGCAGCGAGCCCAGCCAGAGCGTGACGGCGACCGCGAGCCATTGCCAGGCCGCCATGCGCACGCCGTTGACGAGTCCGCCCGCCAGGAGGACCGCGGCGATGGCCGGGAGGACGACCACCGCGCCGGTCAGGGTGCGGCCGGTCACCACCTGGAGGGGTGTCATGGGTGTGATGCGCAGCTGGCGCAACCAGCCGGTCGTCTTGTCCTCGGCGACTCCGTTGCCGACGGAGAGCGCGGCACCGAGGGCCCCGTACGCCGCCATGCCGACCATGGAGGCGGTCCGCCACTCGGGCTCGTTCTGGCCGCCGAGGTTGGTGAAGAGGAGGTACATCATCACGGGGACGCCGATGCTGCCGATGACGAATCCGGTCTCGCGCAGGGCGCGACGGACTTCGAGGCGTACGTACGCGGTGATCATCGCGCGGGCTCCAGTCGTTCGCGGTTCCGGTGGGACAGGGTGAGGAAGGCGTCGTTCAGGGAGGCGTGGGTGACCTCCAGGGAGCGGATCGCGTCCCGCGCGGCGAGGGCGCGGACCGTGGCGTCGGAGTCCTCGGTACGCAGCCGGGCGCGGTCGCCCCGGATCTCGACGGAGGTGACCCCGGGCAGCGTCCCGAGCCACTCCGTCGGGCTGCCCGCCAGGTCGAAGGAGACGAGGCTGCCGCCGGCGGCCCGCTTGAGCTCCTCGCCGGTTCCGTCGGCGACGATCCGGCCGGCGTCGAGGACGACGATCCGGTCGGCGTACGCGTCGGCCTCCTCCAGGTAGTGGGTGGAGAAGAGGACGGTGTTGCCCCGCCGTGCGTAGCCGCGCATGGCCTCCCAGAACTCCTGGCGGGCCTCGACGTCGAGGGCGGCGGTCGGCTCGTCCAGGACGACCAGCTCGGGGTTTCCGACGAGCGCGATCGCGAAGCGGACCCGCTGCGCCTGGCCCCCGGAGAGCCGGCCCACCCGGCGCCCGGCGAACTCGGTGAGTCCGGCGAGGGCGAGGGCCTCGGCGACGGGCATCGGTGACGGGTAGGTCCGGGCGACGAAGGAGACGACCTCGCCGACGGTGACCCTGGGGGTGGTGCGGCCCTCCTGGAGCATCGCGCCGACCCGCCCGGCCGCGACGGCGCGGGCCGGGGTCCCGCCGAAGAGGCGGACCCGGCCGCTGTCGGGCTCGTCGAGGCCGAGGAGCAGGCTGACGGCGGTCGACTTTCCGGCGCCGTTGCGGCCGAGCAGGGCCACCGTCTCGCCGCGCCGGACGGTGAGGTCGAGCCCGTCGGCGGCGCGGACGGCGCCGAAGGTCTTGGTCACGTCGTGAAAGGCGACCGCCGGTTCGTCGGTGTCCCTTGTCAGGGGGTCCTTTGTCATGAGGACGACGTTACGAATCCGCCGCCCCCACCGGCAGGCGCGTACGTACGGACCTGGCCGTGACAAATGTACCGAGAGACACTTCTGACGTACCGTCAGGTGGCGGCTGTCGGGAGGCTTCCCAACTCTCCCCGCCTCGGCTATACATGGGGACCACCGACCTAGAACGCGTTCTAGAACGGCCGCGTACGGGAAGGTCCCCGCACGGCCTCGGTGCGGCCGACGGTGCGGACGGCCGTGCCGAGGTCTTCCCCGCCACGAGGAGCAGCAGCCCGATGCCCATCGACCCCGCCAAGGCCGTCGCCGCCGAACCCCGCAGCGCCGAGATCTCCTGGGACCACAAGGACGTCCAGCTCTACCACCTGGGCCTGGGCGCAGGCACCCCGGCGACCGACCCCGACGAGCTCCGCTACACCCTCGAATCCAGGCTCCACGTCCTGCCCAGCTTCGCCACCGTCGCGGGCGCCGGGATGGGCGTCGTCGGCGGGCTCTCCGCCCCCGGCATCGACATCGACCTCGCGGCCGTCCTGCACGGCGGCCAGTCGATCACCCTCCACCGCCCCGTCCCCGTGGCCGGCCGGGCCGTCACCACCTCCCGCGTCGCCGCCGTGTACGACAAGGGCAAGGCGGCCGTCCTCGTCCTGCGCTCCGAGATCGCCGACGACGACGGCCCGCTGTGGACCAGCGACGCGCAGATCTTCGTACGGGGAGAGGGCGGCTGGGGCGGCGACCGCGGACCCTCCGAGCGCCTCGAACTCCCCGGCCGCGACCCCGACAAGACCGTCGAACGGCCCGTACGGGAGGACCAGGCGCTGCTCTACCGGCTCTCCGGCGACTGGAACCCGCTCCACGCCGACCCCGAGTTCGCCGCGCTCGCCGGCTTCGACCGGCCGATCCTGCACGGACTCTGCACGTACGGCATGACCCTCAAGGCGGTGGTGGACACGATGCTCGGCGGAGACGTCGCCCGCGTCCGCTCGTACCGCACCCGATTCGCCGGGATCGTCTTCCCCGGCGAGACGCTGCGCATCCGGATGTGGGCCGACGAGGGCCGCGTCCAGGTGACCGTGACGGCCGCGGAGCGCGCCGACGCGCCCGTGCTCGCCGACACCCTCGTCGAACACTCGTAGACCCATCCCGGAGGGAGCCGCACCATGCGCGCAGCCGTACTGCACGAGATCGGCCAGGACAAGCTCGAAGTCGTCGACGACGTCGAGGCGGTGGGCTTCGGCCCCGGCAAGGTGAAGATCCGGGTCCGAGCCACCGGCCTCTGCCACTCCGACGTCTCCGCGATGAGCGGCGTCCTCCCGCAGCCCGCCCCCTTCATCCCCGGCCACGAGGGCGCGGGCGAGATCCTCGACGTCGGCGACGGCGTCACCGGACTCGCCCAGGGCCAGCGGGTCCTGCTCTGCTGGCTGCCCGCCTGTGGCAGCTGTCCCGCCTGCAAGCGTGGCCAGACCCAGCTGTGCCTGGCCGGCTTCATGAACGCCGGAACACCCAACTTCAAGCGCCCCGGCGGGGACGTCTTCGGCTTCGCCGGCACCGGCACCTTCGCCGAGGAGGTCGTCGTCGACGCGGGCTGTGCCGTCCCCATCCCCGACGACGTGCCCTTCGACATCGCCGCCCTCATCGGCTGCGGCGTCACCACCGGACTCGGCGCCGCCATCAACACGGCCAAGGTGGAGGCCGGTTCCTCGGTCGCCGTCATCGGCTGTGGAGGCGTCGGCATCTCCGCGATCCAGGGCGCCAAACTCCAGGGCGCCGCCCAGATCATCGCCGTCGACCCCGTCGAGTCCCGCCGCGAGGCCGCGCTGCGCTTCGGCGCCACCGAGGCCGTCGCCCCGGACGCGCTCGCCGACGCCAAACAGCGGATCACCGCCGGCGAGGGCTTCGACTACGTCTTCGAGGTCGTCGGCAAGTCCGCCACCGCCCGCACCGCGTACGAGAACACCCGGCGCGGCGGCACCCTCTGCGTCGTCGGCGCGGGCGCCCTCGACGACTACCTCCAGCTCAGCATGTTCGAGCTGTTCTTCGACGAGAAGCGGATCCTGCCCTCCATGTACGGCGGCGGCGACGTCCTCCGCTCCTACGAGCGGGCCATCGCGCTCTGGCGGGCCGGCCGCATCGACCTGGAGTCGCTCATCACCCACCGCGTCCCGCTCGCGGGCATCAACGAGGCCCTGGAGCAGATGCGGACGGGTGCCGCGCTCCGTACCTGCATCGAGATCTGAGAGGACCCCGACCCATGTCACTCCCTCTTGAGGGACTGAGCGCGATCGTCACCGGCGCGGGCCGGGGGCTCGGCCGCGCCGAGGCCCTGGAACTGGCCCGGCTCGGCGCGGCCGTCGTCGTCAACGACTACGGCCAGCCCGGCCGCGACGGCTCGGGAGCGGCCTCCGCCGCACCCGCCGAGGAGGTCGCCGCGGAGATCCGCGCGACGGGCGGCGCAGCGGTCGCGCACCTCGGCGACATCGCCGACTTCGAGACGGCGCGGGCCCTGATCGACCTGGCCGTCGCCGAGTTCGGCAAGCTGGACATCCTGGTCAACAACGCGGGCATCCTGCGCGACCGGATGGTCTTCTCGATGAGCGAGGAGGAGTGGGACTCGGTCATACGGGTCCACCTCAAGGGCCACTTCAACACCACCCACTTTGCCGCGGTGCACTGGAGGACCCGCGCGAAGGCGGGGGAGCCCGGCGTGTACGGCCGGATCGTCAACACCTCGTCCGAGGCCTTCCTCGCCGGTTCGGCCGGTCAGCCCAACTACGCGGCGGCCAAGGGCGGCATCGTGGGCCTGACCACCTCGTCGGCACTCGCGCTCGCCCGCTACGGGGTGACGGCCAACGCCATCTGCCCGCGGGCGCGCACCCGGATGACGGAGGACGTCTTCGCCGGCTTCGCCGAGCCGACGGCCGAGGGTGACCTCGACCCGCTGTCCCCGGAGCACGTGGCGCCGCTCGTCGGCTACCTCGCCTCCCCTGCGGCGGCCGGGGTCAACGGCCAACTGCTCGTCGTCCACGGCGGGATGGTCGCGATCGTGGACCGGCCCAAGGTCGCGGCGAAGTTCGACACGGCCAAGGAGGCGTTCACGTACGAGGAACTCGACGGCCTCCTGACCCCGCACTACGCGTCCCGCCCGGCGGGCGAGACGTTCGCGGCGTCGGAGGTGCTCGGCCTGAAGAAGGGCTGAGACCGGGCGACCACCGGCCGGGGTGCGGTTCGGCCGGGGGGATGGTGGGGAAGACGAAGGGCCCCGGGGTGACCCGGGGCCCTTCGCCCTACCGCTCCCTGAACCGGCCTCAGCGGCCGTGCGCGTCGGGCTCGCGGCGGTGGCGGCCGTGCGGGGAGGACGCGGAGTCCTCCGTCGGCGCGGCCTCACCGCGGTGCTTGCCGGAGCCGTTCCGCTCCTGCCCGTCCGTGCTGGTTTCCGACATGGTCGAACTCACCCCGTTGACATCGGTCCTGCTGTGCAGCCCGAGAGTCTAGCCAGCGGGTTTCCCGTCGGTGAGAGGAGCCTGCTGCAACGGCACCGGACGGCACACCCGGGGCTCCTCGACGACCTCCGCCGCCATCGGCCCGGGGGCCGCCCCGGGCCCCGGTTCGGGCTCCGTCGGCAGCTCCACGTCGGCCAGCCCGCACGGCGCCCCGGCCGTCGCGTACGGCAGCCGGAGCACGCCCCCGGCCGTCCACAGGCCCGCCCCCGCCTGCCACCCCACGGGTGCGGCCAGTTGGCCCATCCGGCGGGCCGAGGGTTGCCAGGTTCCCACCCAGCTGCCGCCCGCCGCGTCGATCCGCAGCGCCACCGCGCAGCTCTCCGGCATCAGTACCTGCCCCGGCTGCACGGCGAACGGCGTCACCGCCGCGTCGTCCAGCCGCAGACACTCCGGGAACCGCACCGGCAACAGGCTCCCGAGCACACCCCAGCCCAGCCGGTCGTGCCCCGGTGACGGTGCGTCGGAACGGATCAGCAGCAGCCCGCTGTCCGGATCCGCCAGGAGCAGCCGGTCGTTGCTGTCCTCGGCGATCTGCAGCAGCGGCGTCACCTCCCCGCCCCGCTCCAGGTCGACGGCGACCGCCTTCACCGGCCCGCCGTCGAGCCGCCGGTCGAGCGCGAGCATCCGGCCCGTACGGTCGAGCCACACCCCGCCCGAGCAGCGGCCCTTGACCTCCGCCACCTGCCCGGGACCGAAGGCCCCGCCCGCGACCAGCCACAGGGATGTCGTGTCGGGACCCACGCACATCGCGTACGCGCAGATGCCGTCCGGCGAGGGCGGCAGCAGCACCAGGTGCTCGGAGCCCGGGGCCTCCACGGCGCCGAGCCGCAGCTCCCCGGTGGCCGGGCCCGTGGGGTAGAGCAGCGAGAACGTGTTCCGCCGCCCGTCCACCCGGCGGGCCACCAGGACCCGGCCGTCGGCGAGGGGCAGCAACTGGGTGCCGGGCTCCTCCGGCTGGTCGAGGGGGAGCGGGACGGCGTACGGCTCCGGGCCGTCGAGGGTCCACCTCTCCACGTACAGGGCGTCCCCGTCGCCTGCGAGCCTGGCCGCGTACGCGCCGTTCGCCGTGATCGTGAAGCCCGTCGGCCAGGCGGCGCCCCCGGGGCGCTCCCCGTCGCGGTCGTCGTCCTCGGCCGTGGTCTCGATGGCACACGCTGTCATCGACTCGTCACCTCCGGCCACGAAGCTAGTTTTCGCACTTCCAGCCGAACAACACGAGCAGGGTCACTTCACACATAAGGGTGGCTGTGCGGCGATTCGACTGAGGGGTGGGGGGCGGTTGTGCTGGAGTTACCGGTGGTGAGTAAGGTAAGGCGAACCTAAACGGAGCCTGTGACTCCGCCCGTTCACCCGGACGGACGTACGCTCCGGCCGGTCGCGCCCGTATCCCCGCCAGGACACGTACAGGAGCCTTCTCATGTCCCTCCGCCGTCGCGGCACCGCCGCCGCCGTCGCCCTCGCCGCCGCCCTTTCGCTCGCGGCCTGCGGCGGAGGCGACGGATCCGACGCCTCCGCGAAGGAGGACGCGACCAAGAAGAAGGACGTCGCCACCGGCGGCAAGGACTTCGGCGACGCCGCCGCGAAGACCGCGGCCATGGGTACGGACGCCAAGGCCGGCCAGTTCCCGCGCACCCTCACCCACGCCCTCGGCAAGACCGAGCTGAAGGCCGCCCCCAAGCGGGTCGTCGTCCTCGACGTCGGCGAGTTCGACAACGTCGTCTCCCTCGGCATCCAGCCCGTCGGCTACGCCCCCGCCGAAGGCGACGACGGCATCCCCGGCTACCTCAAGAAGGACGCCGGCACCCCGAAGTCCGTCGGCACGATCAACAACCTCAACCTCGAGGCGATCGCCAACCTCCAGCCCGACCTGATCCTCGGCAGCCAGCTGCGCGCCGCCGACAAGTACGACGAGCTGTCGAAGATCGCGCCGACCGTGTTCTCCATCCGTCCGGGCTTCACCTGGAAGGAGAACTACCTCCTCAACGCCGCCGCGCTCGACAAGACCTCCGAGGCGAAGGAGAAGCTCGCCGCGTACGAGACCAAGGCGAAGCAGCTCGGCACGGACCTCGGCACGAACAAGCCGACCGTCTCGATGGTCCGCTACCTCCCCGGCAAGATCCGCCTGTACGCGAAGGCGTCCTTCATCGGCACGATCCTTGAGGACACCGGCCTGCCGCGGCCCGAGAACCAGCAGATCGACGACCTCGCGGCCGAGATCAGCCCGGAGAAGATCGACGAGGCCGACGGCGACTGGATCTTCACCGGCGTGTACGGCGAGGCCAAGGCCACCAAGAAGGACACCGCCCAGGCCAACCCGCTCTGGAAGAACCTCAAGGCCGTCAAGGCCGGCCAGGCCAAGGACGTCCCGGACGAGACCTGGTACCTCGGCCTCGGCGTGACGGCGGCGAACAGCGTCCTCGACGACCTGCGCGGCTACCTCGTGAAGAAGTGACGGAAGCGGACTTCCGTACACCCGGACACCGGGCCGGACTGCGGGGCACTGAGGACAGGTAGCCTTTCCTCGTGCCCCGCCTGTCTGAAGTCATCGCCACGCTCGACACCCTCTGGCCACCAGAGCGGGCCGAGTCGTGGGACGCCGTCGGCACCGTCTGCGGTGACCCCGACGCCGAGGTCACCCGTGTGCTCTTCGCCGTCGACCCCGTCCAGGAGATCGCCGACGAGGCGATCGCTCTCGGCGCCGACCTGATCGTCACCCACCACCCGCTCTATCTGCGCGGGACGACGACCGTCGCGGCCGGCCACTTCAAGGGCCGCGTCGTGCACAGCCTCATCAAGCACGACATCGCCCTCCACGTCGCGCACACCAACGCCGACACCGCCGACCCCGGCGTCTCCGACGCCCTCGCCGGCGCCCTCGACCTCCGCGTCACCGGCCCCCTCGTGCCCGAGAACAACCTCGGCCGGATCTGCGAGCTCGACCACCCCGAGACCCTCGCCGAGTTCGCCGCCCGCGCGGCGAAGCGGCTGCCCGCCACCGCGCAGGGCATCCGGATCGCGGGCGACCCCGGCATGACCGTGCGCCGCGTCGCCGTCAGCGGCGGCTCCGGCGACAGCCTCTTCGACGCCGTACGGGCCGCCGGAGTGGACGCCTTCCTCACCGCCGACCTGCGCCACCACCCCGTCTCGGAGGCGACCCAGCAGTCGCCTCTGGGCCTGGTCGACGCCGCCCACTGGGCCACCGAATGGCCCTGGTGCGAGCAGGCGGCCGCCCAGCTCGACGAGATTTCCGACCGTCACGGCTGGGACCTCCGCGTCCACGTCTCGAAGACGGTCACCGACCCCTGGTCCTCCCACCACACCTCCCCTGGAGCCCCCAACTGAACGCCGCGCCCGCCGACCAGATCCGCCTCCTCGACGTCCAGGCCCTCGACGTCCGCCTCCAGCAGCTCGCGCACAAGCGCCGGTCGCTGCCCGAGCACGCCGAGATCGAGTCGCTGACCAAGGACCTCACCCAGCTGCGTGACCTGCTCGTCGCCGCGCAGACCGAGGAGAGCGACTGCGGCCGTGAGCAGACCAAGGCCGAGCAGGACGTCGACCAGGTCCGTCAGCGGGCCGCGCGCGACCAGCAGCGCCTCGACTCCGGCGCCGTGTCCTCCCCGAAGGACCTGGAGAGCCTGCAGCGCGAGATCGTCTCGCTCGCCAAGCGCCAGGGCGACCTGGAGGAGATCGTCCTTGAGGTCATGGAGCGCCGCGAGTCCGTGCAGGAGCGCCTCGCCGAGCTGACCGAGCGGGTCTCCGCCGTCCAGGCCAAGACGGACGACGCGACCGCACGCCGCGACGCCGCCGAGGGCGAGCTCGACGCCGAGGAGGCGTCCGTGGAGAAGGAGCGCGAGCTCGTCGCGGGCACCGTCCCGGCGGACCTCCTGAAGCTGTACGAGAAGCTGCGCGTCCAGCAGGGCGGCGTCGGTGCGGCCCGGCTGTACCAGCGCAAGTGCGAGGGCTGCCACATCGAGCTCAACATCACCGAGGTGAACGAGGTCCGTGCCGCCGCCAAGGACGAGGTCCTGCGCTGCGAGAACTGCCACCGCATCCTCGTCCGCACCTCGGAGTCCGGCCTGTAATGACGTCTCCGTCCCCGTCTTCGCGTGAGGTGATCGTCGAGGCCGACGGGGGTTCCCGGGGCAACCCGGGGCCCGCGGGGTACGGGGCGGTCGTCCTCGACCCCGTGACGGGCGAGACGCTCGCGGAGGCGGCCGAGTACATCGGTGTGGCGACGAACAACGTCGCCGAGTACAAGGGCCTGGTCGCGGGCCTGAAGGCGGCGCGGGCACTGTTCCCCGACGTCACCGTCCACGTCCGGATGGACTCCAAGCTGGTCGTGGAGCAGATGTCCGGCCGCTGGAAGATCAAGCACCCGGACATGAAGCCGCTGGCGGCCGAGGCGGGCCGGGTCTTCCCGGCGGGCCGGGTCCGCTACGAGTGGATCCCGCGCGAGCGCAACAAGCACGCGGACCGGCTCGCGAACGAGGCGATGGACGCGGGCAAGCAGGGCCGCCAGTGGGAACCGTCCGCGTCGACGGCCGCGCTGGACACCTCGGCCGCCCGCAACGCCGCGACCCCGCCCCCGTCGGGCCCGCCCGGCGACGCGACAGCGGGCGCGGCCCGCGCCCGCGCGGCGCTCGGTGCGCGGCCGGGCGGAACGGAGGCCACCGGGCCCACCGCCCCGGCCGCCCAGCCGGCCCCCGCCACCACGGCCGCCCCAGGTCAGGGCTGGTCCGGCGGGCCCGACATGAGCGCGCCCGCCACCTTCGTACTCCTGCGCCACGGCGAGACCGCGCTCACGCCCGAGAAGCGGTTCTCCGGGAGCGGGGGCACCGATCCCGAGCTCTCGGCGGCCGGGCTCCGGCAGGCCGAGGCCGTCGCGGCGGCGCTGGCCGCACGCGGGACCATCCAGGAGATCGTCAGCTCGCCGCTCACCCGCTGCCGCCAGACCGCCGCCGCCGTCGCCGCCCGCCTCGGGCTCGACGTGCACGTCGAGCAGGGGCTGCGCGAGACCGACTTCGGCGCGTGGGAAGGGCTGACCTTCGGCGAGGTGCGGGAGCGCCACCCCGAGGACCTCGACGCCTGGCTCGCCTCGCCGAAGGCCGCGCCCACCGGCGGCGGCGAGAGCTTCGCGACCGTCGCCCGGCGCGTCGCCGCGACTCGGGACCGGCTGACCGCCGCCCACGCGGGCCGGACCGTCCTCCTGGTCACCCACGTCACGCCGATCAAGACCCTGGTGCGGCTCGCGCTCGGCGCCCCGCCGGAGTCGCTGTTCCGGATGGAGCTGTCGGCCGCGTCGATCTCGGCGGTCGCCTACTACGCCGACGGCAACGCGTCCGTACGGCTCCTCAACGACACCTCCCACCTGCGGTAGCCGGGCAGGGGCGGCGAGCCCCCGCAAAGGGCTGGCGCGGGGACCACGCCCCGTACCACCATCCCGTCATGACCTGGCACTTCACCGAAGACACCGCCGCCTTCCGCGCCGCGGCGGGGGAACACCTCGCCGCCGAGCCCGCCCGTAACACCGCCGTGCTCACCCTCATGGACCGGGCGGACCGGCTGGGCTGGTGGGCCGAGCCCGACGGCCGGGTCACCGGGGTCCTCGCGGTCTCCCCGTCCGGGGTCCTCGACCTCGGGGCGACCACGGAGGAGGCGGCCCTCGCCCTCGCCTGCCGAGCGGGGGAGGAGCCCGTCCTCGCCCTCCGAGCGGGTCAGGAGCCCACGGAGGTCCGTGGCGAGACGGGCACGGTGGAGGCGTACGCGGAGGCCTCCGGCCGCCCCTGGGCGCCGGTCGTCCGGATGCGGCTCTTCCGGCTCGGCGAGCCGACCCCGCCGGACCCGGCCCCGGCCGGCCGGCACCGGATCGCGACCGAGGCCGACGTCCCGCTCGTCGCGGCCTGGACGAGGGAGTTCGCGGAGGCCATCGGGGACGAGCCCGCCGATGACTACACCGGCTTCGTCACCGAGCGGATCTCCGAGGGCCGCCTGATCCTCTGGGACACGCCCGGCGGCCGCGCGGTCTCGATGGCCGCCGTCTCCCGCACGATCGAGGGCCAGGCCCGCGTCCACCTCGTCTACACCCCGCGCGCCGAGCGCGGCCACGGGTATGCGGCGGGGGCCACCGAGGCCGTCGGTCGGCTCGCGGCCGACGCCCTCGGTGCCGCCCAGGTCCTGCTCTTCACGGACCTCTCCAACCCCACCAGCAACGCCCTCTACCAGCGCCTCGGCTACCGCCCGGTGGCCGACCACCTGGGCGTCGCGTTCAACGGACCCGCCCGTTGACGGGCCCCCGCAGCGCCGCCGCCTCCCGCGCCAGCGTCTCCACCCGGGCCCAGTCGCGGGCGGCGAGGGCGTCGGGCGGCAGCATCCACGTACCGCCGACGCAGCCGACGTTCGGCAGCGCGAGGTAGGCGGGGGCGGAGGCGAGGGAGACCCCGCCCGTCGGGCAGAAACGGGCCTGGGGGAGCGGCCCCGACAGGGACTTCAGGTACGGGACGCCGCCCGCCGCCTCGGCCGGGAAGAACTTCATCTCCTCCACGCCCCGTTCGAGCAGCGCCACGACCTCCGAGGTCGTCGACACCCCCGGCAGGAACGGCACTCCGGACTCCCGCATCGCGCCGAGCAGCCGCTCCGTCCACCCGGGGCTGACCAGGAACCGGGCCCCGGCGCCCACCGCGTCGGCGACTCCGGCGACCGAGACGACCGTGCCCGCGCCGACGACCGCGTCCGGCACCTCGGCCGCGATCGCGCGTACGGCGTCGAGCGCGGCCGGGGTGCGCAGGGTGACCTCGACGAGCGGCAGCCCGCCGGCCACCAGGGCCCGGGCCAGCGGCACGGCGTCGGCGGCGTCCTCGATCACGACCACCGGGACGACGGGGACGCCGGGGGTTCCCGGGACAGGGGAGGCTTCCGGGGCAAGGTCGAACACGCTCGTCATGGGCCTCATCCTGCCCACGGCGAGCGTCACACGCAACGAGCGTTGCGCAGGGTGCAACGAGTGATTAGTGGATCTCGTCCACCAGCACGTCGAGCGCCCCCGGCTTCCCGCTCTCCTCCACCACGTACCGCAGGTCCCGCAGCGCCACCACCAGCTCCTCCGTCGAGCGCGGCACCGCGCCCGCCTCCAGGAGACTCCGGACGATCCGGCCCTTCGTCGCCTTGTTGAAGTGGCTGACCACCTTCCGGGTCGGCGCGTGCAGCACCCGCACCGTCGCCGTCCGCGCCGCCACCTCCCCCTTCGGCTTCCACGCGGACGCGTACGCCGACGAACGCAGGTCCAGGACAAGACCGTCCCCGGCCGCCTCGGGAAGGACGGACGCCATCGAGTCCCGCCAATGCCCGCCGAGCGCGCCGAGCCCCGGCAGCTTGACCCCCATCGAGCAGCGGTACGACGGAATCCGGTCGGTCACCCGCACAGCGCCCCACAGCCCCGAGAACACGAGCAGGGACCGCCCCGCCCGCCTCTTGGCCGCCGCGTCCAGGGACGCCAGACCCAGCGCGTCGTACAGCACACCCGTGTAGATCTCCCCGGCCGGCCGCGCGCCCGCCGTCCGCAGGTCCACGTTCTTCGCGACCTCGCCGCGCAGGCCCTCGCTCAGGCCCAGCACCACGCGCGCCTTCTCCTCGTCGGCCGCGCACAGCTCGACCAGCTCGTCCAGGACGGCCGCCCGCGCCTCCGCGAGCCCCGGCAGGGACAGCGACTCCGGCTTGAGCGGCGCCCCGCGCCCCGAGGAGGCCTTGCCCTCGGAGGGCGGCAACAGCACGAGCACGGTGGTTCTCCTTCGTCCGTACGGGGATGGGGGTGCGGCCCCAGGAGCCCAGCGTACGAGGTGCCGCACCCCTCCCCGCACGGACAGGCGCCGCGCCCACCCCCTACGAGGTGCCGCCCCCCGCCCCGCCCCATACGCTCGGTCCATGCCCCGCCGCCACATTCACGTGACCGGCGCAGCCGAGGCTCCGCTGCGGGCCGCCCTGCGCGCACTCCGTACCGAGCTCGCGATCCCCGAGGACTTCCCGCCGGCCGTCCTCGCCGAAGCCGAGGCCGTCGCGAAAGCCCCCCGGCTCCCTGCGTACGACGCCACCGACCTGCCCTTCTTCACCGTCGACCCGCCGACCTCCACCGACCTCGACCAGGCCATGCACCTGGCCCGCAGGTCCGACGGCGGCTACCGCGTCCACTACGCCATCGCCGACGTCGCCGCCTTCGTCACCCCCGGCTCCGCCCTCGACGCCGAGGCCCACCGGCGCGTCCTCACCCTCTACTTCCCCGACGGCAAGGTCCCCCTCCACCCCACCGTCCTCTCCGAGGGCGCCGCCAGCCTCCTCCCCGGCGAGCCCCGCCCCGCCCTCCTGTGGCGCATCGACCTCGACGCGGAAGGCCGCCGCGTCGCCACCGACGTCCGCCGCGCCCTCGTCCGCAGCCGCGCCAAACTCGACTACGCGGGCGTGCAGAAGCAGATCGACACGGGCACGGCCGAGGAACCCGTCGCCCTCCTCCGCGACATCGGACGCCTCCGCGAAGCCCTCGAAGCCGAACGCGGCGGGATCTCCCTCAACGCCCCCGAACAGGAGATCGTCGAGCAGGACCACACCTACTCCCTCGCCTACCGGGCCCCGCTCCCCGCCGACGGCTGGAACGCCCAGATCTCCCTCCTCACCGGCATGGCCGCCGCCGACCTCATGACCGCCGCCGGCACCGGCATCCTGCGCACCCTCCCCACCGCCCCCGACGGCGCCGTCGCCCGCCTGCGCCGCTCCGCGCAGGCCCTCGGCGTCGACTGGCCCCACCACGTCTCGTACGCCGACGTCGTCCGCTCCGCCGACCCCACCGACCCGCGCCACGCCGCCTTCCTCCAGGAGTGCACCACCCTGCTCCGCGGCGCCGGATACACCGTCTTCACCGACGGCCACATCCCCACCCCCGCCGTGCACGCCGCCGTCGCCGACGAGTACACCCACTGCACCGCGCCCCTGCGCCGCCTCGTCGACCGGTACGCGGGCGAGCTGTGCGTCGCGGCCGTGGCGGGCGACGAACCGCCCGAGTGGGTACGCGCCGCCCTGCCCGCCCTCCCCGACGAGATGGCCGACGGCTCGCGCCGCGCGAACACCGTCGAACGCGAGAGCGTCGACATCGTCGAGGCGGCGCTCCTGCGGGAACGCGTCGGCGAGATCTTCGACGCGTACGTGATCGACGTGAAGGAACGCGAACCGGCCGTCGGCACCGTCCACCTCGACGACCCGGCGGTCGTCGCCCGCATCGAGGGCGGCGACTCCCGCCTGCCGCTGGGGGAGTGGCTGCGGGTCAGACTCGCGGAAGCGGACCCGGGAACGGCGAAGGTGCTGTTCGCGCCCGCGTGACGGCCGGGCCCAGCTCGCGGTACAGGGCGCGCGCGTCGTCGGCGTGGAACCGGATCAGCTGTACGGGCCGGGGCGCGCCGAAGAAGCGGGGCGCGTCGACGGGCTCGGCCAGCTCGATCGTGAGGGAGGTCTGCGAACCGACGGCGAGGTTCAGCTCGCCCTCGGCCTTCTCGTGCGAGAACACCAGCTCGTGACGGACGGACGCGATCCGGTCGAGGGGCACGGACACGTCGACGTGCGCGGCCTGCCGCAGCCGCAGGACGTCCCCGGCGAGGGTGTGCGGGCGGGTCACGGAGGCGGCGTGAAGCCCGAGGACGAAGAGCACGGTGTAGACGTCCAGGACGAGCACGATCGCGTGGACGACGGGCCAGTCGGCGAGCAGATACGACATGCCGACGCTCTCGATCAGGCACACGAACGCGAAGCCGGACATGAGCGCTGCCTGGTCCCGCGCGTGCGGGAACACCCCGTCGACGCCCTCGACCCCGTGTGGGCGCCGTGCCACCCACCGCCCCAGACTCGCCATGATCCGCAGCTCGTGCCCCATGATCCGCAGCACCGGCCCGGGCACGAGCTCGTGGACGGCAGCCCGCCGGGAGAACCCCCTCCGGCGCAGGCGCAGATAGGCGAGCCCTTCGGCGAGGAGGAGCGCGACCATGAGGAGCTCGGCGCCGGCCCACACGGCGGCGGATATCCGGACCCCACCGACGAGAAGGACGGCGAGGACGACCTCGGCGGGGAGAGCGACGTAGGCGACGAGGCGGAGAAGCCGGAGCCCGCCACTTCTGCGGCCGGTGATGGGCTCTGCCGACGTCGTCGCTCCTGCTCCGGTCATCGGCTCTGCTCCCGTCGGTCCCGGACCAGGCGCATCGCCAGGTGGATGGCCGCGGACTGCGCCGGGGCGAGGTCCGCGAAGAGGGTGTCTGCGAGGGAGGTGTCGGACGTACCGGTGGTGCCGCCCGGCGCGGCGGCCGGGATCTCGACCCCCAGTTCGTCCGGCAGGCAGGCGGCGAGCACCCGCGCCGCCTCGGCGACCCGGGGGTCGTCCGGCTCCGCCCCGGAGAGGGCGTCGAGCAGCGGGTACACCTCGTGCGCGTGCTCCGCCGCCCCCTCCATCAGGCCCATCAGCCGGGCCCGTTCCCTCTCGGGTACGACGACGTCGAGCAGGGCCAGGATCTCCCGGTCCTTCGCCGCCATCGGGGACTCGGGCAGTTCGCCCAGGCCCGCGAGCAGGGCGGTGAGCTCCGGCGACATGGGCCCGTCGGCGGGGAGCCGCCCGGCCCGGGCCTCGTCGAGGAGCGCGGAGAGACGTTCCCGGCGCGCCCGGATCTCCGCCTCCTGCCGTGCCAGGTCCTCCGCGAGCTCCTCCAGCACGTCCGCGAGGCCCCGCCCCTCGTCGTCGGCGAGCACTCCCCGTACCTCGTCGAGCCCGAGCCCCAGCTCGGTGAGCCGCCGGATACGTGCGAGCAGTACGGCGTCCCGGACGCCGTACTCCCGGTATCCGTTGGCCCGCCGCGCGGGCTCGGGCAGCAGGCCCGACTGGTGGTAGTGCCGCACGGCGCGGGGGGTGACCCCGACCAGGGCGGCGATCTCGCCGATACGCATGCGCCCAGTAGAAACCCTGACGCTGCGGCAAGGTCAAGCGTGGTCCGCCGTACCGTCCGGATCATGTGCCACGATCGAGGGAACGACCCCCATCCGATGGACGGCAGGTGCCTCGATGTCCGAGTCTGACGACATGACTGCCATGCCGCACGATTCGCTCACGCGGGCGGACATCCTGGTGGAGGGCTTTCTGGCGCTGGGCACGCCGGAGGGCTTCCGCGCGGAGCTGATCGAGGGGGAGATCGTCGTGACGCCGCCGCCGGACGGGGACCACGAGAAGTACATCAGCCGCATCCTCAGGCAGGTGATCAGGAAATCGGCGACCGACATGGATGCCTCGGGGAACAAGGGCCTCAAGATGGCGAGTGCTGCGGAGCGACCGAGGAACCACGTCATCCCGGACCTCACGTTCGCCCCCGTCGACGCCGACCTGTTCGCGGGAGCCGACCCCTGGATGCCTGGTGACGGTGTCGTGATGGTGCTGGAGGTCACCTCCAGCCGGCCGAACGCCGACCGCGAGACCGAGCGGCGCTGCTACGCCGGCGGAGGCGTCCCGCTCTACTTGCTGGTCGACCGGGACACGTCCACCGTGACGCTCTTCACCGACCCGGAACGCGGCGACTATCGCGAGCTTCACGCCGTGCCGTTCGGCAAGCCCCTTCCCCTCCCCGCCCCCTTCGGCTTCGACCTGGAGACGGCCGACTTCCTCTGAGGCCGGCCGCCTCCGAAACGGCGGGTAGCATGGTCGGCACGGCAGACGAGCCGGGCGGGCGGCCGCGTGGAGATCCTCGGATCTTCCCGAGGAACGTCCGGGCTCCACAGAGCAGGGTGGTGGCTAACGGCCACCCGGGGTGACCCGCGGGACAGTGCCACAGAAAACAGACCGCCGGGGACTTCGGTCCTCGGTAAGGGTGAAACGGTGGTGTAAGAGACCACCAGCGCCTGAGGTGACTCAGGCGGCTAGGTAAACCCCACTCGGAGCAAGGTCAAGAGGGGACACTTCGGTGTCCCTGCGCGGATGTTCGAGGGCTGCTCGCCCGAGTCCGCGGGTAGACCGCAGGAGGCCGGCGGCAACGCCGGTCCTAGATGGATGGCCGTCGCCCCGACGACCGCGAGGTCCCGGGGCACAGAACCCGGCGTACAGCCCGACTCGTCTGTCGGCCCACGTGAGAAGGGCCCTCGCCCAGGCAATGCGCCTGGGCGGGGGCCCTTTTCGTTCGACCGGCCCGGTCATCCCGGCAGCGGCGGGTCACCGAGCCGCGGCGAGACCGGCCGCTCGAAGAAGGTCTCCAGGACGACCGTGGCCTGCGTTCCGCTGACCCCGTCGATGGCGTAGATGCGGCGCAGCACGTCCTGCAGCTGCTCGGTGGTGGCCGTCCTGACCTTCACCAGCACCGACGCGCTGCCGGCGATGACGTGCGCCTCCAGGATCTCGGGGAGCGCGGCGAAGTCCTGCGCCGAATCGCCCATCCAGGAGACCGAGTCGACCATCACGTAGGCCAGGACGGCGCTGCCCACCGCCGCGGGATCCACCTCCACGGTGGTGCGCCGGATCGCACCGCGTTCCCTCAGCTTCCGCACGCGCTCATGGGCCGCCCCGGCGGAGAGGCCCACGGCCTGGCCCAGTGCGGCGTAGGACTGGGTGGCGTCCTGCTGGAGCTCCGCCAGCAGGACGCGATCGATTTGATCCACAACTCTCCGTTCGGGTTGATCTTGCGATGACCGTATCTCATCCACCAATCTTGCTAACAGGCCGTATGACATTCGGCATCTGTCAGGATGGAAGGAACGCGCATGACCAGCGAGCGCCCCGCACTGTACGAGATGTTCGACGACCGGTTCCGTACCGGACGGTGCATGAACGGTGACGACGGCCTGGAGGTCCTCTACACCGGCTGCCGCTGGGCCGAGGGGCCGATCTACCTGCCCGCCTGGAAGCAGGTGGTCTGGAGCGACATCCCCAACGACCGGATGCTGCGCTGGGACGAGGAGACCGGCGCCGTCAGCATCTTCCGCCGCACCGCCGGACACACCAACGGCAACACCCTCGACCGCCAAGGCCGGCTGATCACCTGTGAGCAGGGCAACCGCCGGGTCACCCGCACCGAACACGACGGCACGATCACCGTCCTCGCCGACCGCTGGCAGGGCAAGCGGTTGAACAGCCCGAACGACGCGGCGGTCAAGTCCGACGGCTCCATCTGGTTCTCCGACCCGGACTTCGGCATCACCAGCGACTACGAGGGCTACCTCGCGGAGAGCGAGATCGGCTCCAACAACGTCTACCGCATCGATCCCGCCACGGGCGAAGTACGGCTGGTCGCCGACTGCTTCGCCGCCCCGAACGGCCTCGTCTTCTCGGCCGACGAGCGGCAGCTCTTCGTCTCCGACACCCGGGCGGGCTTCATCAGGGTCTTCGACGTACGCGAGGACGGCACGCTGTCGGACGGCAAGATCTTCGCCGAAGCGGGCGCCCGGGAGGCGGCCCGCTTCGACAACCTCCGCTTCGACGACGCCGGCCGGCTCTGGGCGGCCGCCATGAACGACGGAGTGCACTGCTACGACCCCGACGGCACCCTGATCGGGCGGCTCGACGTTCCCGAGGCGGTCGCCAACATCGCCTGGGGCGGAGCCAAGCGCAACCGCCTCTTCATCGCCGCCGAGACCAGCCTCTACTCGGTGGTCATGGCCGTCACGGGCACCCACCCGACCGGACCGGGGCGCAGGCCCTGGCTGGACCCGCGGTCCCGCTGAACCGGCCGGCGGAGAGTGTCGTTCAGGGGCGACGGACCTCGAAGTGGAAGCAGCCGTACTCGACCGCCCGGACGTGGACCAGTGCCACGGCCGGGTCGGCGAAGGCCTCGTCGAAGGCCAGGTCGAAGCCCTCGGACGTCGCCTCCGGGATCTCCAGGAGTCGGCCCCCGACGATGCGGCCCGCCGCGTCGTAGCGACGCAGGGTCCGGAGCGCTTCCGCACGGGCGAAGGGGTACGTCTCCGAGGGTGCGGGACCGCCGCACTCCTCGGCGTGGACGAAGACGGGCCCCTGCTCGTCGTACGCGCCCGGCTCGGCCCCGGTCTCGGCCGCCCAGCGACGCAGCGGCGCGTACGAGACGAGCGCGATCCGCTCACCCGGGACGGAGAGACGCAGACAGCAGCGGAGGGGGTCGCCGCCCTCGTCGGCGGCGTACGGAACGCAGGCGCGGCCCGCGTCGTCGGTGACGCGCAGTTCGGCGAGGGCGGAGGGCGCGATGGCGCGGGCGGCGTAGGCGGTCGTGGTGGTGGTCTGGGTGCTCATGCGGCCAGGGTCGCGCGGCGGGTGGCCTGGTCGCTGGCGGAATTCGGACGCGGCGATGCGGGTGGAGACCCGGGTCGGCCTGCGAGCGGAGACCCGGGTCGGCCGGCGGGTCCGCGATCCCCCGGCGGGTGAAGACGCGGGACAGTCCGGACGACCGACACGGCGATCACCACGGTCGGCGGGACCCCCGCGCCCAGTCTGGTCGTCACATTCCGCGCCGTCCGCGCCGACCCACGGCGCCGGCGATGTATCCCATGGAGGCGAACGTGCCGGCTCACGCCCAAGGTTCCGCACCCTCCCGGCGGGGGTTCCTCATGGGCGGGGCCGCGCGTACCGGAGGGGACCGCCTCGGTCGGCATCGGCATGACCGGCGCCCCGGTCTTCGCGGTGCAGGCGGAGCCCGGCGCCATCCTGCCGTTCACGCCGCATCCCGAGTACTGGGTGACGGCCGGCACCTTCCAACAGGGCGAGGTGCTGGACATCGAGGAGATCACGAACGCGGTGCTCGTCCCCTTCGACGGCACGTATGCGATGAACGCCACCCTCGGCTCGAACGACGTGTGGTCCGTGAACCCCGCATAGGTCCGTGACGGGCACAGCACCCGCAGAGCGGGCAGAGTACCCGCAGAGCTGTCAGAGCGGCTGGAGACGCCGGTGCAGGAGACAGAACTCGTTCCCCTCCGGATCGACCAGGACGTGCCAGTTCTCGGCGCCGGTCTGACCGATGTCCGCCGGCCTCGCGCCGAGGGCCAGCAGCCGCTCCAGCTCGGCGTCCTGGTCGCGGTCGGTGGGGTTGACGTCGATGTGGAGCGGAAGCTTCCCGGTGCGCGGGTCGCTGCTGGGGCTCAGGACGAGAGTGGGCTGCGGGCCGCCGAAGCCGGCGTCGGGCGGACCGATCTCGATGCTTCCGTCGTCCTCCCGGCCGAGCTCGACGTACCCGAGGACCTCGCTCCAGAACGCGGCGAGCCGCTCGGGATCGGCACAGTCGATGACCAGTTCACTGATGCGGCATGCCATGGCCGTCATTCTAGGCAGGAGTGCGCAGCCAGTTGGTGTACCAGGCCCGGAAATCGGGGTACGCGGGGACGAAGCCGCCCCAGTCCGGATCCAGTCGCCAGATCTCGCCCGCCCGCGGTCCCGTCACGACCAGCCGGACGTACATGCCGCAGCCTTCCTCCGCCAGTGTGAGCGTGCCCGGGGTCAGTTCCTCCTCCCTGCCGCCGATCACGCCGGGGAGGGGATCCGTGAGGGGGAACCGCGTGGCGAGCCGGCCCGGCCGGCGGTCCTCCTCCCACTCGCCGTCCACGGCCCAGTCGTCCCCCGCCTCCGGGCGGGGAGTCGTCAACGGCAGCAACCCGTGGGCCGGGCCGGCGGGGCCGTCGCCCACCCCCGCCACGAAGTCACGGTAGTCCGGGGGGAGTCGGATGCCGTGCTCCTCCTCGAACGCGCTGATCTCCGCCTCGGGGAGCGCGGGGCGCAGCTCGTACCGGTGCATGCCAGACCCGAAACGCGCACACTCCGGGTCCCGCGCCGCCAGCTCCCGTATCCGAGTGCGCACCTCGGTCTCGTCCCAGCTCGCCATTCCCCGGCCCTATGCCTCCGCCTGCCCGTCGCCCGGTCGTGGAGGGGCCGCCGCTGCGGCGGCCGACAGGAGTTTCTCCGCCAGGGCTTGGCAGCGGGCCTTGAGCTCCGGAGGGTCGAGCAGTTCGAACTCGTGCCCCAGGAGGAGTACGTGCATGAGCACGCGGTCGAGGCTCGCCGCGCCGCTCCGGACCTCGCAACGGTCCTTGCCCCGTTCTCGTACGAGAGCCGCCGACGGAGGGATCTGTGCGCGGACCGTGTCCGCCGGAGCATGGACGAGGAAACGCGCCCGATGCGGGTAGACCCGGCTCGCCACGCCCTCCTGTACGTACTCCGCCGCGTCCGGCGCCGCGCGGGGGCGGAAGCGCCACGTCCGGGCCGTCACCGCCGTCATCCTGTCCACGCGGAAGGTGCGCCAGTCGTCCCGGTCGAGGTCGTACGCGAGGAGGTACCAGCGCCGGTCGGAGGCGACCAGACGGTGGGGCTCGACCCGGCGCGGTAGTGGCGTGTCTCCGGAGGGGTAGTCGAAGCCCGCCTCGACCTCCGCGCGGCAGGCTCCGGCCAGCGTCATGAGCACCTCGGGATCGACCGGCGTGCGGCCGCCCGCGCCGAAGAACTCCACCGAGCCCGACAGGGTGCGCACCTCGTGCCGCAGCCGGGTCGGCAGCACCTGGTCGAGCTTGGTCAGCGCCCGGAGCGCGGCGTCGCCGGTGCCCGCGGCCGCGCCGGCGAGCAGGGAGACCGCCGTGGCGATCGCCTCCTCGTCGTCGAGGAGGAGCGGCGGCAGGGCCTGCCCCCGGCCGAGCCGGTAGCCGCCGCCCACTCCCTGGCCGGCATGGACCGGATAGCCCAGCGTGCGCAGCCGTTCGACATCGCGCCGGACCGTACGGGGCGTGACGCGCAGCCGTTCGGCGAGCTCGGGGCCGGTCCAGAGATGACGCTGCTGCAGCAGCCCGAGGAGGGTGAGCACCCGCTCGGTCGTACCCCGCTCGTCCATGTGGACCAGCCTGCCAGAGAAGGCGGACCGATTCTGTCCGCCTTGGGTGCCAGGGTGGATCCATGGACGCAGAGGCGGACGCAGAAGCAGATGGGGACACAGATGCAGACGCAGACGCAGACGCAGACGCAGACGCAGACGCGGAGCTGCGCGACCGCTACCTGCACAGCGCAACGAACGGAGCAGCACGATGAGCCGTCAATTCCAGGTCACGTTCGACGCGCACGACCCGGGGGCGCTGTCGACCTTCTGGCGTGACGTACTGGGCTACGTCCACCCCGCCCCGCCCGGGGTGGAGCTGCCGGAGGGCGCGGACCCGCTGGCCGCGTGGGACGACTTCCTGGCGAAGCTCGGGGTGCCGGAGGAGGAGCGCAACACGCGGTCGGCGCTGGAGGACCCGGAGGGTCAGGGGCCGAGGGTGTTCTTCCAGCAGGTGCCGGAGGACAAGGTGGCCAAGAACCGGGTGCACCTCGATGTCAGGGCGGCGCCCGGACTGGAGGGGGAGGAGAGGATGGCGGCCCTGGAGGCCGAATGCGAGCGGCTGGTCGCGCTGGGGGCGAAGCGGCTGCGCCGCTTCGAGCCGGAGCCTCCGATGAGTACCGGGTGGATCGTGATGGCGGACCCTGAGGGCAACGAGTTCTGTTTGGACTGAGGGTCTGGTGAGTGGGGTTTCTCAGGCGCGTGGGGTGGGCCGGGTGGGTGGGTGTCGGGTGGGCAGGTTCTTGGCGTGGGCCCACTTCCTTGGTGCGGGTGGGACCGCCCTCTTTCCGAGAGTCGCTCCTTCCGGCGGTGCGTCAAGGGCGCTCCCTGCGGTCGCGTCGCTGCGCGATGGCCTTCGGCCACCCTTGACCCACCGCCTCCAGGAGCGAAAGACCTCTCGGAGGGCGGTCCGGGGGGCGGGGTCACCGCCGGGCCCCACCCACCGGCCGCCAGACGCAAGCAACCCCCGGACACTGCCCGGGGCTCTGCGTAGGCCGGGTCCCGCACCAGAAGCCCACGAGCCCGGCCCACCCCCAGGCACCTCACAGACCCGTACCCCCAGGCCCCCCGCTCAACTGCACAAAGCCGTGTCCACGACCTTCTGCACACCGTTGATGCCCGCCTTCTCCATCGGGATGCTCGTCACCGCCACGTTGGCGGCCCGGCCGGCGTCGGTGACCCCGCCCCTGGTCTCGTAGCCCGCGATGTCGCCGCCGTGGCCCCAGTAGACGCCGCCGCACGACAGCGGCCTGCTCATGAGCCCCAGGCCGTAGTGGAACTGGGTGCCCTCGATCGGCACGGTCGTGCGCATCTGGGTGCGTTGGGCTTCGGCGAGGAGGAGGTCGCTGCCGAGGAGCTTGCCGAAGAAGCGGTTGAGGTCCGAGTTGGTGGAGATCATCTGGCCCGCCGCCCAGCCCGCCGACGGGTCGAGTTCCGTGAAGTCGCGCAGCGGCTCCCCCGCCTTCGTCCTGTGATAGCCCCTCGGGTGGGGTTCCCGGATGCTCTTGTCACCAGGAGCGGGGAAATACGTGTGGCGCAGTCCGATCTTCTTGATGACGCGTCGGTCGATCTCCTCCGCCAACGGCCGGCCGGTGACCTTCTGGATGATCAGGCCTGCCAGTACGTAATTCGTGTTGCTGTAGCTCCACTTCTTCCCCGGCTCGAATTCGGCCTTGTGCTTGAGCGCGATGTCGACGAGGTCGCGGGGTTCGAAGTACCGGTACGGGAGTTCTTCGTCGCTGATGTCCTCCGAGTACTCGGGAATTCCGCTCGTGTGCTGCAGGAGCTGACGGACGGTGATGCGATTTCCGTCGATGCCCTCCCCGCGTACGAGGCCCGGGAGGTACGTGTCGACCGACGCTTCGAGGTCGACCTTTCCCTCACCGACCAATTGCAGGACGACCACCGCCGTGAACGTCTTCGTGTTGCTGCCGATCCGCACCTGACCGTCCCTCGGCACCTTCGCTCCGGTGGCCAGGTTCCCCACCCCGGCGACGTACGTACGAGTGCGGCCCTCACTGTCCTTGACGCTCGCCAGCGCGGCGGGCTGGCCCTCCCTCACCAGCGCGTTCAGGCCCTGCTGGACGGTGTCCTGCTTCGGGGCGGCGAACGCCGTGGGCGGCGCCAGGGCTCCCGCCGCCATGACGGCGACGACCACCGCGGCCGCAGCGGCCGCTCCTCCGCGGCGGCCTCCCGCCTGCCGTCGGGAGAAGCGGAACCTCGACGCCTTCTTCGCTTGCGTGTTCATCAGCTGTCCTTTCGTCGATCGGGCAGGACACGATCATGTTTTCCAGGGGGGCGGACGCGCATCGCGGGAAGGCGGGAGCTTTTGCTCCCCCGATCGGGGGAGGACGCTCGTGAACCGCCCGTACATACTGGCCGATTATGATCAAGGGACTCCGGCCGCTGCTGCGCCGTTCCACGTACTCGGGAGCGTTGTTCGCCTACGGCGCCGTTCTGGCCAGCCTTCCCCTGCTGTCCTTCGCGCTGCTGCCGGCGCTGGCCTGGCGATCCGCTCCCGAGGGAGTCCAGGTCGTCGTGGTCCTCCTCGTCTGGGCGGCGTTGATCGGCCTGATCGGTCTGGCCCGCACCACTCGGCGGGTCCTGGTCGTGTCCGCCCGTCGGCTGCTGAGGGTGGCGTTGCCGACCCCGGCCGCCCCGGGGGCCGCCGTCCCCTCGTCCGTCTCCTCGTCCGTTCCGTCCGTCGCCGACCGTTGGCGGACTCCTCTCTGGCTGCTGCTGCATGTGGCGCTGGGCTGGACGGGTGCGCTCGCGAGCGGTGTGCTGCTCTTCGTGGCCCTGGCCCTCCCGGGGGGTTGGCTCGGCGCCGAGTTCGAACTGAGCCTGTTCGGCCGGTCGGTGCGGGTGGAGGGCGGCTGGCAGAGCTGGGCGGTGGCGTTGGGCTGTCTGCTGCTCGCGGCAGCCGTCTGCGTGCTGGTCACCAACGCCCTGCGGTGGTCGGCGCCGAGGCTGCTCGGGCCGTCGACGGCCGAGCGGCTCGCCCTCGCGGCCGAGCGGGAACTGCGGTTGGCCGAACGCAACCGGCTGGCCCACGAGTTGCACGACTCCATCGGGCACACGCTGACGACGAACACGATCCAGGCCGCTGTCGCGAGCGAGTTGATGTCCGCCGACCCGGTGGCGGCGCGTGCCGCCCTCCGCAGCATCGAGGAATCGGCCCGTGCCGCGCTCGAAGACCTGGACTACGTGCTCGGGGTGCTGCGCGAGCAGGAGGCGGAGACGGCGCCGACCCGCACCCTGGCCGATCTGCCCGAGCTGCTCGACCGGTTGCGGCACGCGGGCGCGGCGGTGGAGTGGGAACGGTCGGGGGATCTGGCGCAGGTGCAGGGGACGCTGTCGCGGGCGGCGTACCGGATCCTGCAGGAGGGGCTGACGAACGCCATGCGGCACGGAGCGGGCGGTCCGATCGAGGTGTGGGTGGCGGCCGGACCGGACGTTCTTGAGCTAGGGGTGGTCAACGGGACCGGGGCCGGTACGGGGGTGGGCGCGGGGCCGGGCCGCCGGAAGGCCTTCCCCACTTCCGGGCACGGCCTGCCCGGTCTCGTCGAGCGCGTGCGCCTGCTGCACGGGGAGATCGAGGCGGGCCCGGACGGGCCGAGGCACTGGCGACTGGCGGTCAGGCTGCCCGTACGGTTGTCGGCATGACAGGCCCCGACACCGGCGAGACCGTGACGACCCTCCTGATCGCGGACGACGACGAGGTGACGCGCAGTGGTCTGCGTACCCTGCTCGCGGCGCAGCCGGGGATCGTGGTGGTCGGGGAGGCCGCCGACGGTGTGGAGGCGGTCGAGCGGGCGCGGCGGCTGCGTCCTGACGTGGTCCTGATGGACGTACGGATGCCACGCCGCAACGGGATCGAGGCCACCCGGCAACTCCTCGCGGAGTCGCCGGAGTTGGCCCAGTCTCCGCAGTCTCCGCAGTCTCCGGAGCCGGCGGATTCGGTCGGCCCTTCCTTCGCGCCACCGAAGGTGGTCGTCATCACCACGTTCGAGAACGACGACTACGTCACCGCCGCCCTCAGTGCGGGGGCCAGCGGGTTCGTGCTCAAGCGGCTTCCGGTCCGGCAGATCGCGGAGGCCGTGCGGGTGGTGGCGGCGGGGGAGGCGATCCTCTTCCCGGCGACGCTGCGCCGGATGGTCGCCGCCCGTCCGCTGGACTCCGCAGCGGCGCTGCCGAAGGCGGCGCTGACGGGGCGGGAGGAAGAGGTGTTGCGGTTGATGGCCACCGGCCTCTCCAACCCGGAGATCGCGGAGTCGCTGACGGTGAGCCTGGAGACGGTGAAGACGCACGTCGGGAACGTGCTGACCAAGCTGGGCGCACAGAACCGGACCCATGCGGTGGTCATCGCGTACGAGTCCGGTCTGGTGGTGCCGGGGTTCACCGGCTGACGCGGCCTGTTGTGTGTTCCCGGGCCCGGGAGGGCCCGGCCAGGGGGACACCTGGCCGGACCGAACGGGCGACTGGTCATGGCTGCGCCCCACCCGGGGGCCCGGATGGGGCGGTGGCGTGTGTGCTCCGGTTCTACGAACTCAGGCGAGGACCTCGATCCTCCACTGGGGGTCCCGGTCGTCCGTGCGGACGAAGACGCGCTTGGGAAGCAGGGACCGGTCCTCGAAGAGGTCGCGGCCGAGGGCCAGGCCGTTCTGGTCGATCACGTACGTGCCGTCCTTGAGGTCGACGAGCGAGGTGATCGTGGTGGTGCCGTCGGCGTCGACGCGCTGGAGGCGCCAGACGGAGGCGGGGGAGTCGTCGGGGCGGACGAGCGCCGGGGCGCGCTCGGTGCCCGCCGAGGCGATGGTCTCCTCCGTGCCCTTCGCGGTCATCCGGAAGCCCCCGTCCTCCCGGGTGACCAGCCACTCCCCGGCCCGGGTCGGGTCGGCGAGGAAGCCGACCAGGGCCCCGTCCTCGGCCCCGACGGGGGCCCCCTTCGCGTACAGCTTGACGACCTTGCCGGCGTTCGACATCGCTCCTCCTGGGGTGGGTACGGCGGTTACGCGGACACTGCCCGTACGGCCCTGCCCGAGGCCAGCGAACACGCAGGTCATAGGCTGTGTGGCGCTGAGAAGTCGTCAGGGAGGGGAAGGTCCCGCGCGCCGTGGAGCACGATCGGAGTCAGGATCAGGGTGGGTTTGGGAGCGGGTCTCGGGGGCGGTCGGACGTGTCGCGGGGCACGAACGGCCCGGCGTCCGTGAGGTCGACCGGGGAACGCTGGTGGCGGCGGCCCGGGTTCGTCGTCCTCTGTCTCGTCCTCATGCCCCCGGCGGGCATCGTGTTGGCCTGGCGGACCCGGTGGTCGCCGGGCCGGAAGGTGCTCGCGACCGTCCTCTCCGGGGTCTGGTTCGTGGCCGTGGGCACGAGCGATTCGTCCGCGGACAAGCCCACCGTCGCCGATGCCAAGCCGCTCGTCGGCACGCGTCCGACGGCCTTCGCCCCCTACACCCCGCCCACGCCCACCCCGACCCCCACGGTGCGGCGGGTCGTGGCCGACTACCGGGGGCAGAATCTGGAGACGGCGTCGCGGGCGGCGTACGAGGCCGGGTTCCGTGCGCGGTCGCACGACGCGACCGAGGACGACAAGATGCAGCTCGTGGACGGCAACTGGAAGGTGTGCTTCCAGGAGCCGGCCGCCGGGGAGACGGCCACGGCCTCGAAGGGGCGGCGGATCAGGATCGAGTTCGCCGTCGTCGAGAAGAGCAGCCCGTGTCCGGCGCGGGACGGGGTGGCCGTCGTCTTCCCCAAGGTGCCGAACGTCGTCGGCATGACCTTCGCGAAGGGCTCGGCCGAACTCCGCGAGGTGGGTCTCACGGAGATCCGGGGGGCCAGCGTGTACACGGACGTGGAGCTGAGCGCCCGGCACGAGGACTGGCGGATCTGCTTCCAGGACCCGGAGGCGGGCGAGGACGTCGAGCGGCCCGCCCACATGTCCGTACGCCTCTCCCTGACCCGGCCCGGTCTGTCCTGCCCGAGCGAGGACTACGCCCGCCTGTACGGGGACTCGGATCGGGACTCGGACCGGTACTCGGATCGCGACGCCGACCCGAACCGCCACGGCAGCGGTGGCGGCAGCTCCGGCGGCTCCGGTGGCGGCCTCGCCTACTACAAGAACTGCGACGCCGTCCGGGCCGCCGGCAAGGCCCCCATCTACCGGGGTCAGCCCGGCTACCGCTCGGGCCTCGACCGTGACAACGACGGCAAGGCCTGTGACTGGTCCTGACGGGCCGCCCGCCCCCGGCCGCTGTCGGTCATCCGGGGCAGCCTGCCGGGTCCCTTCGGCGTGCGACACGCGCCGGGGGCCCGGCGCGGTGTACGGCTAGGGCATGACCCTTCCCGTTGACCGGCTCACCGACCCGGCCGTGCGTGCGTTCGTCACGGCCCTCAACGCCAATGACCAGACGGCCTTCCTGGAGACCCTGGCTCCCGGAGCGACCATGTCCGACGACGGGTCCGACCGGGACCTGGACGAATGGACGGAGAAAGAGATCTTCGCCTCGCGCGGGCACATGGAGATCGAGTCCGAGAAGGGCGGCGGTCTCGATCTCGTCGCCCGCTTCCGGAACGACACCTGGGGCGAGATGAAGACCCGCTGGCACTTCGTCGTCGAGGGCGGCAAGATCTCCCGCTTCGAGACCGGTCAGGCCTGACCCCGCCCACCGTCCGTGCGTCCGGCGGGGCCGTCCCCGCCCACCGTCCGTGCGTCGGGCGGGGTCATCCCCGCCCGATGTACGGCATGCCCGTCGCCATCACCGTCGCGAACTGCACGTTCGCCTCCAGCGGCAGTGCCGCCATGTGCACCACCGTCGCCGCCACGTCCGCCGCGTCCATCACCGGCTCCACCGCCAGTTCCCCGTTGGCCTGGAGGATGCCGGTCTGCATGCGGGCCGTCATCTCCGTCGCCGCGTTGCCGATGTCCAGCTGACCGCAGGCGATCCGGTACGGGCGTCCGTCGAGCGACAGGGACTTCGTCAGGCCCGTCATCGCGTGCTTCGTCGCCGTGTACGCGATCGAGTGCGGGCGCGGTACGTGGGCGGAGATCGAGCCGTTGTTGATGATCCGGCCGCCCTGCGGGTCCTGTTCCTTCATGGTCCGGAAGGCCGCCTGGGCGCAGAGGAACGCGCCCGTCAGGTTGACGTCGACGACCGTGCGCCAGGTGTCCGGGTCCAGGTCCTCGACGGGGACGCCGCCGCCCGCGAACGTACCGGCGTTGTTGAAGAGCAGGTCGACGCGGCCGTAGCGGTCCCGTACCGCCGCGAAGAGGGCTGTGACCTCCTCCGCCGACGTCACGTCCGTCGGGACGACCAGGAAGTCGCCCGGCCCGGTGTCCCCGGCGGGCAGGGCCGCCGCCGTCTCCTCCAGGGCGTCCGCCCGGCGTCCCGCCAGGGCCACCGACCAGCCGGCCGCCGCGAGGGCGTGGGCCACGCTGCGGCCGATGCCCGAACCCGCTCCCGTCACCACTGCGATGCTCATGGGCGCGCAGCGTACGCGAGACGCGTGCCCCATGAACTCATTGTCCCGACACGTGGATGTTCTGTACCCGACAACGTGAGGTCGTCCCGCCCCCCTCGAATGACGGACGGACAGCATCCGTCTGGGGAGGGTCACATGAACCGCGTACACGACGTCCACGAGCATTCCGAGGAACTCCGCGCCGCCGCACGGCACTTCGGCCGACGCCGGTTCCTCACCGTCACCGGGGCCGCCGCCGCGCTCGCCTTCGCGACCCAGTTGCCCGTCGCCGGTGCCGCGGCCGCCGCCGAGCTCGACGGCCGGCGTGTCACCGAGAACCCGTTCACCCTCGGCGTGGCGTCCGGCGACCCGCTGCCCGGGTCCGTCCTGCTCTGGACCCGGCTCGCGCCCCGCCCCTTCGAGCCCGGCGGCGGGCTGCCCGCCGAGCGGGTCTCCGTGCACTGGGAGCTGGCCCGCGACGAGCGCTTCGGGCGGACCGTGCGGCGCGGGCGCGCCACCGCGCACCCGGAGTTCTCGCACACCGTCCACGTCGAGGTCGACCACCTCGACCCGGACCGCGAGTTCTTCTACCGCTTCCGGGTCGGCGACTGGACCAGCCCCGTCGGCCGCACCCGCACCGCGCCCGCGCCCTGGGCCCACAAGGCCGGTCTGAAGCTCGCCGCCGTCTCCTGCCAGGCGTACCACGACGGGTACTTCACGGCCTACCGCCACCTCGCGCAGGAGGACGTCGACGTCGTCTTCCACCTCGGCGACTACCTGTACGAGTACGCCGTGAACGCCACCGGCGGCGCCCGCGCCTACACCGACCGGACCCTCCCGGCCGTCTTCAACCGCGAGACGCTCACCCTGGACGACTACCGGCTCCGGTACGGGCTCTACAAGTCGGACCCCGACCTGCGGGCCGCGCACGCCGCCCACCCCTTCGTCGTCACGTGGGACGACCACGAGACCGAGAACAACTACGCGGGCGGCATCCCCGAGAACGGCGTCCCGCCGGAGGAGTTCCTGCTCCGCCGCGCCGCCGCCTACCGCGCCTACTGGGAGCACCAGCCGCTCCGCGCCCCCCAGCGGCCCGAGGGCCCCGACATGCGGCTCTACCGGCGGCTGGGCTTCGGGCGGCTCGCACAGTTCGACATCCTCGACACCCGCCAGTACCGCTCCGACCAGGCGTACGGCGACGGCTGGCAGGTGCCGGGACCGGAGTCCGAGAACCCGGCGCGGACGATGACCGGCGCCACGCAGGAGCGGTGGCTGGTGGACGGCTGGCGCCGGTCCCGGGCCCGCTGGAACGTGCTGCCGCAGCAGGTCGTCTTCGCCGAGCGCCGCGACCGGCCCACCGCCGACTTCAAGCTCTCCATGGACTCCTGGGACGGCTACCCGGCGTCCCGGCAGCGGATCCTCGCGGGGGTGGAGGCCGCCGGCGTCGAGAACCTGATGGTGCTGACCGGTGACGTCCACGTCGGCTACGGCCTCGACATCAAGGCCGACTTCCGCGACCCGGCCTCGCGGACCGTCGGCACCGAGATCGTCGCCACCTCGATCAGCAGCGGCAAGGACGGCGCCGACCGCCCGTCGAACTACGACAAGCTCATGCAGTCCAACCCGCACCTGAGGTTCTTCAACGGGCGGCGCGGCTATGTGACGGTCGCGCTCGGCGAGGAGAGCGCCCGGGCCGACTTCCGTACGGTGCCGTACGTGACGACCCAGGGCGCCCCCGTCACCACGGCCGCCTCCTTCGTCACGGAGGCGGGCGACCCGGGCCTCAGGCCGGCGTGATCCCGGGCCTCAAGCCCGCTTGATCACGCCTGCTCGACCGGCTGTTCCTGGGGATAGCGGACGCCGATGCGGTCCCGTACCGCGTCGAGCGTCCGCATCACCGCGAGGGAGCCATCGAGGGGGACGAGCGGGGACTCCGTCTCGCCCGCCCGCAGGCAGCGCATCACCTCGGTGGCCTCGTGCCGGAGGGAGTGCGGGTCGTTCTCCGCCACGTACTCCTCCGGCTCGTGGCCGTCGCGGTGGAGCGTGAACCGATCCGGGAAGAAGAAGCCGCGCGGAATGTCGATCCGGCCCAGCGAACCCGTCACCGAGGCCGTCAGAGGCGTGTCCCCGTCGAGCGAGCAGGACAGCAGGGCCGACGCCCCCGAGTCCGACCAGCCGAGCAGCATGCCGGTGTTGAGGTCGACGCCCTCCGGAGAGAGCAGCGCGTGCGCGTGGACCTTGTCCGGCTCACCGAGCAGCAGCTGTGCGAACGACACCGGGTACACGCCCAGGTCGAGCAGCGCCCCGCCGCCCACCGCAGGGTCCCGCAGCCGGTGGTCCGCCGCGAACGGGCCCGCGAGCCCGAAGTCCGCCTGTACGGTCCTGATCTCGCCGATCGCCCCGTCGCGGACCAGCTCCGTGAAGCGTCGGATCAGCGGGTTGCAGTACATCCACATGGCCTCCATCAGGAAGAGGCCGCGGTCCCGGGACAGGGTGACGAGTTCCTCTGCCTCGCGCGCGTTGAGCGTGAGAGCCTTCTCGCAGAGCACCGCCTTGCCCGCCTCCAGGGCGCGCCCGGCCGCCTCCCGGTGCGCGTGGTGCGGGGTCGCCACGTACACGACGTCGACGTCCTCGTCGGTGAAGAGCCCGTCCCACTCGCCGTACGCTCGCGGGATCCCGAACCGGTCGGCGAAGGCCTTCGCCGACGCCTCGGTACGGGACGCGACGGCGACGACCTCCGCGCCGTCGAGCGTCAGCAGGTCCGTGGTGAACCGTTCCGCTATGCCGCCCGTCGCCAGAATTCCCCAGCGCACCGTGTCGCCCATGTTCCCCACCCGTCCCATCCGTCCCACAGAGGTCTCGACCATGCCGATCGAGCTGAGAGCATAGGCAAGGATTCAACGAAATGGAGCGGTTGATGCCGGAGAGCGGCCAGAAAACAACACAAGGACACATAACCGAAAGCGCCCCGGCCGTCACCGCCACCCGGCGGACCGGGCTGCTCGTCACCCTCGTCCTGGGTGGGCTGACCGCCCTGCCCCCGCTCTCCATGGACATGTACCTCCCGGCCCTGCCGGAGGTCACCGGCGCGCTGAACGCCCCCGCCGCCACCGTCCAGCTCACCCTCACCGCCTGCCTCGCCGGCATGGCCCTCGGCCAGCTCGTCGTCGGCCCCATGAGCGACAAGTGGGGCCGACGCCGCCCGCTGCTCATCGGCATGATCGTGTACGTCCTCGCCACCGCCGTCTGCGCCCTCGCCCCCACCGCCGAGACGCTCATCGGCTTCCGGCTGCTCCAGGGCCTCGCCGGCGCCGCCGGCATCGTCATCGCCCGCGCGGTCGTCCGCGACCTGTACGACGGCGTGGAGATGGCCCGGTTCTTCTCCACTCTGATGCTGATCTCCGGCGTCGCCCCGATCATCGCGCCCCTCATCGGCGGCCAGATCCTGCGGATCACCGACTGGCGGGGCGTCTTCTACGTCCTCACCGTCATCGGCATCCTCCTCACCCTCGTCGTCTGGCGCTTCCTCGCCGAGACGCTGCCGCCCGAGCGCCGGCACGAGGGCGGGGTCGGTCAGGCCCTGCGCACCATGAAGGGCCTGCTCACCGACCGGGTCTTCGCCGGGTACATGCTGACCGGCGGGCTCGCGTTCGCCGCCCTCTTCGCCTACATATCGGCGTCGCCGTTCGTCGTGCAGGAGATCTACGGGGCCTCGCCGCAGACCTTCAGCCTGCTCTTCGGCCTCAACTCGATCGGACTCGTCGCCGTCGGCCAGATCAACGGCAAACTGCTCGTCGGCCGCGTCAGCCTCGACAAGGCGCTCGGCTGGGGCCTCGGGACCATCCTCGTCTCCTCGCTCGCGCTGCTCCTCATGACCAGCGGCGTCTTCGGAGAGGTCGGGCTCGTGCCGATCGCGGCCGGACTCTTCGTCCTGATGTCCGCGATGGGCCTCGCCATGCCGAACACCAACGCCCAGGCCCTGATGCGCACCCCGCACGCCGCCGGGTCCGCGTCCGCCCTGCTCGGCACGACGTCGTTCCTCGTCGGCGCCGTCGCCTCCCCGCTCGTCGGCATCGCCGGCGAACACACCGCCGTCCCGATGGCGGTCGTCCAGCTGACCTGCGCCGTCCTGGCCCTGGCCTGCTTCCTGGGCCTGTGCAGGCCGTGGCAGACGACCAGGGCTACGAACGCGGCGAAGGCGGCCACGGGGATTTAGGGGGTGTCTGACGGGTCGCGCCGGGGAAGGCGGGGCTGCCGCCCGGGCGGCCCTCCGGTCCGGTGGTCCCGAGGCCTGCCGAGGCCCCCGTGCCCGCCGCCTAGACTGTCTCGGTGAACGTCTCCGCTCCCTCCGCCGACTCCCTGCGCGCCGCCCTCGCCGGGCTCCTCGACGGGCTGCCGCCCAAGCAGGCCGCCCAGGCCGTCGAGCGGCTGATCGCCAACTACCGGGGGACCACCCCGACGGACGCCCCCGTGCTGCGCGACCGCTCCGACGTCGCCGCGTACGCCGCGTACCGGATGCCGGCGACCTTCGAGGCGGTACGGGGCGTCCTCGACGCCCTGCGCGCGGCCGCACCCGACTGGGAGCCGCGTACCCACACCGACGTCGGCGGCGGTACGGGTGCGGCGACCTGGGCCGTCGCCGAGGCCTGGGAGGAGCAGCCGCCCCGCACCACCGTCCTGGACTGGGCGGAGCCCGCCCTCGCCCTCGGGCGCGAACTCGCCGCCGGGAACCTGGATGCCGAATGGCGCACGGCCCGGATCGGCGGCGCGCTGCGGCTCGCGGACACGGACCTCGTCACCGTCTCGTACGTCCTCAAGGAGCTGACCGAGGCCGACCGGACGGCGCTGGTGACCGAGGTGGCGCGCGTCGCGCAGACCGTGGTGATCGTCGAGCCCGGCACCCCCGACGGCTACGAGCGGATCATCGCGGCCCGCACCCTGCTGATCGAGGCCGGGTTCACGGTCGCCGCGCCCTGCCCGCACAGCGGGGCCTGCCCGATCGAACCGGGCACCGACTGGTGCCACTTCTCGGCGCGGGTCAGCCGCTCCTCGCTGCACCGGCAGGTGAAGGGCGGTTCGCTGCCGTACGAGGACGAGAAGTACAGCTATGTGGCGGCGACCCGGTTCCCGCCGGCGCCGGCGGCCTCCCGCATCACCCGCAGGCCGCAGATCCGCAAGGGCCTGGTCCTCCTCGACCTGTGCGGCCCGGACGGCCTCGGCCGCGACACGGTCACCAAGCGCCACGGCTCGCTCTACAAGCAGGCCCGTGACGCCGAGTGGGGCGACTCCTGGCCGCCGGAGGACCAGGACTGACCTTCCGCCCCGGTCGGACGGGGGAGACCGGACCGCGTACGGGGTCGGCGCGGACTCCGGCCTGCCAGACGACGGGGCCGCAGGCCTCGCCGTCGGGGGCACTCCTGCGCAGGGTGAACGGGGCGCTGCGGTCGTAGGCCGGGACCTGCCGTGCGTACCCACCGCAAATGCCCCCCGCAGTCACGTTTCCGCAGACCAGGAGGGGCACTTTACGGAGGCGGTTCAGGGCCGTCGGCCCCCGTGGCCGCCCACCCCCTAGGGACGCAGCTCCTGGGTGCAGCACTTCACGCTGCCGCCGCCCTTGAGGAGTTCGCCCAGGTCCATGCCGATCGGTTCGAAGCCGCGTCGGCGCAGGGGGTCGAAGAGGTCCACCGCCGCCTGCGGGAGGAGGACGTGCAGGCCGTCGCTCACCGCGTTCAGGCCGAGGGCCGCCGCGTCCGTGTCCGTCGCGATCAGGGCGTCGGGGAAGAGCCGGGCGAGCACCGCGCGACTGCCGGGGGAGAAGGCGTCCGGGTAGTACATGACCTCGTCGGCCGCGTCGTCCAGGACGCAGAGCGCCGTGTCCAGGTGGTAGTACCGCGGGTCCACCAGCTCCAGGCCGATCACCGGGCGGCCGAAGAACTCCTGCGCCTCGTCGTGGGAGAGCGGGCTGGAGCGGAAACCGCGCCCGGCGAGGATCCAGGAGGCGGTGACGGCGAAGTCGCCCTCGCCCTCGTTGACGTGGTCCGGGACCCGTACCGCGTCCTCTGCCCAACCGTTTCCGCGGAACCAGGACACGTGCGCCCCGGCCTCGGCCGCGCGCTCGGCGTGGGCGAACTTGGCGCCGAGGACCCGGCCCTCGACGACGGTCGCGCCGTTCGCCGCGAAGACCATGTCCGGCAGCGCCGGGTCCGGGTCGAGGAGCTCGACGCTGTGGCCGAGCGCGCGGTAGCGGTCGCGCAGGTCCTCCCACTGGGCGAGGGCGAGCGGCAGGTCGACCGGTTTCGTGGGGTCCATCCAGGGGTTGATGGAGTACGTCACCTTGAAGTGCGTGGGTGGGCACATCAGATAACGGCGGGGCGAGGACGTGCGCGGAGTGGTGCGCAATGAGGGCTCCTCACGGACGGGCGGACGGAAAGCGAAGACCGAGGCGCCGGAAAGATCCGCCGGATCGGTGGACCCCATGGTCCGCCTTCCGGGCCCCGCGCGCAGTGGACCGTTCGGGTGGTTCGCACGCGGGCGCACCCGGCCCCGCCCGGTCGCACCGGGCCACCCATGGCGAGACGCGGCGTCTCGCGTGCTGCTAGGTTGGAGCCATGTCCGAGACCAAGGCCCCCGACGCCTCCCGCCGCAGCGAACGCTCCCGCCGCGCCATCTTCGACGCCGCCCTCGCCCTCGTCTCCGAGACCGGATACGCGAAGACCACCATCGAGGGCATCGCCGCCCGCGCCGGCGTCGGCAAGCAGACCATCTACCGCTGGTGGCCCTCCAAGGCGGCCGTCCTCCTCGACGCCTTCCTCGACCTCGCCGCGCAGGCCAACGAAGCGCTCGGCGGAGACGCCGACAGTGAGATCCCCGACACCGGGGACCTCGCCGCCGACCTCAAGTACGTCCTGCGCGCCACCGTCGACGAGATGAACAACCCCGCCTTCGACGCCCCCACCCGCGCCCTCGCCGCCGAGGGCATCGTCGACCCCGAGCTGGGCGCCCGCTTCACCGAGGCGCTGCTCGAACCCCAGCTCGCGTACTACGCCCGCCGCATCGAGGCCGCCCAGGCCGCGGGCCACGTCGACCCCGACATCGACCCCCGCATCGCCCTGGAACTCCTCGTCGGTCCGCTCCACCACCGCTGGCTCCACCGCACCCTGCCGCTGACCCACGCCTACGCCGACAGCCTCGTCGACCTGGCCCTGCGCGGCCTCGCACCGCGCGGCTGAAACGTCTCCGCGACCTCTCCGCGACGTTTCCGCACACCGGATCGGCACCCCGGTTCCACACTCCGGTCACCTGAGGCGCAGGATGGTGGGACCATGGGCAGAGCCGAACGGGCGAGCATGAGGTGTGAGGGGATAGATGGGCGACGGGATCGGCCGCTACCGCGGCACGGAGAGCAAACTCGCGCAGTGGCTGCGCAGGCGCCCGAAACGCACCGCGGCCGACGACGAGAACGACCGCGAGAAGCTGCTCCTGGCCGTCGCCGCCGCAGGGCTGCCCCTCGCCCCCGCCGCGTACCCCGTCGGCTACAGCTGTTCCTGTGAGCGGATCGGCTGTCCCACCCCCGCCCGGCACCCCGTCTCCTTCGCCTGGCAGACGCAGTCGACCACCGATCGCGCCCAGATCGAGCGCTGGGCCCGCAACGAGCCCGAGGCGAACTTCGTCACCGCCACCGGCATGGTCCACGACGTCCTCGACGTACCGCTCGCCGCCGGCCGCGCCGCCCTGGAGCGCCTCCTCGCCGAGGGCGTCGAGGTCGGGCCCGTCGCCGAGTCCGCCGACGTCGACACGGTCGGCGGGCGGATGCTCTTCTTCACCGCCACTCGCGGCACCCCCGAGGACGAGGACGAGTGGTGGCCGTGTGAGCTCGACTGCCACCCCGAGACCATGGACGAGCACCCGGGGCTCCGCTGGCACTGCCGCGGCAGCTACGTCCTCGTACCGCCCGCCCGGCTCCCCGGGGACGAGAGCGCCCATCCGGTCGTCGCCTGGCTCCGCGGCCCCGAGCACCCGCTGCCCGACCCGCTGAACCTCCTGGAGACCCTCCAGGACGCCTGCGCCCGCCACGCGGCCGCGCGCGAGGCGGAGGGCGACGGCGAGCACACGGCCCACGAGATCGCCTGGCCCCTGACCCGCTGACCACCGGGGCGGGACCAGGGCCGTACGAGGATCGGGCGGGGCCTGCACGAGGCTTCGACCCAGGCGCGTTCGAGACGCTGGCCAGGCCTGCACGAGGTTCCGACCCAGGCGCGTTCGAGGCTCCGGCCAGGCCTGCACGAGGTTCCGACCGTGCCCGGGCGAAGGCTGCTACGAGCCCTGCGCGCCCACCACGCCCTGGAGTCGGGCCTTGATCGTGACGCCGTCGCGGTCCGTGCCCGCCGGCTTCACCAGGGCCGCCTGGTTGGACACCCACTCCTTGGTGACGGTGTTCTTGACCTCGCCGGTCAGCAGCGCCTTGACGTCGGGGCCGACCTTGGGCCGGTAGCCGGGCGCCGCCGTCTGCCGTTCGAAGAACCGCGTCGCGAAGAAGACGAACGCGCCGCCGTCCTTCGTCCGCAGCCCGAGGGGAGCGAAGTCGCCCTGGTCCGTGACCCGGTCGAGGTACTGGGTGGCGAGCCCCGGCCGCTTGGCGCCCTTCTGCCGCTCCTCCCGCAGGAGCGTCGTGTGCGCCCCCGTCGTGTACGGCCCCGGCTGCCCGTCCTTCAGGAACGAGACGTACTCCTTGCCGAGGTCCTCGGGCGCGACCGCGAGCGCGTCGGTGTCCGCGGCGACCGGCACCGCGTACCCGTCCTCCTCGGCGAACTCGGGCACCGCGGACGGGCTGGTGACCACCAGGTGGGCCACCTCCCACAGCTGCTGGGGCCCGTTGCGCACGAAGACCAGGAGCCAGCGCTGGTCGCCGCGGCCCTCGTCGGTGTCCCGGTTGGAGTCCGTGTCCGCGAGGAACCAGCGCGGCCAGCCCGCCTTGCGGGGCAGCACGAAGCGCGCGTCCGTCAGTTCGAGGGGCTGGTGGTTCGGGTTGCCGCCGGGGGCGGTGACCGCACGCGCGCGCAGACCCGCCTGGTTGATCTCCCCGAGCGGGCCGGTGACCCGGCCCGCGTCCAGGGCCGGGTCGTGGGCCTTGTCGGCCTTGTTGTAGGCGCTCGTGAAATCGGCGAGGGCCTGCGCCGCCTCGGCCTGCGTGGCCGGCGGCATCAGCGCGAGTTCGCCGTGCACCGTCACGCAGCCGCTCGCCGTCAGTGCCAGGACGGTCGCCGCCGCCGTCGCGGCGAGGAGCCGCGCGGGTCGCGCGGGTCTGGTGGACCGTCGTGCCGACAGCCGCTCAAGCGGTCGTCTCGGCGCTCGCCTCAGCGTCAGCCTTCTCATCGGTCGCCTTCTGCTTCTTCACCCGCACGGACGGACCCGACCCTATCGGGGCCAGGAACAGCGCGAGCGTCGGGACCAGATACAGCGCCCACACCGTGACCTGAAGGACCGTCGGGTTCGGCTGGAAGTTGAAGACGCCCTTGAGGAGCGTGCCGTACCAGCTGTCCGGCGGGATCGTCGCCGAGATGTCGAAGGCCTTGTTCGCGAGGCCGTCGAGGAAGCGGGCCTCCTGGAGGTCGTGCACGCCGTACGCGAGGACGCCCGCCGCCACCACGACCAGCATCCCGCCGGTCCAGGTGAAGAACTTCGCCAGGTTGATCCTCAGCGCGCCCCGGTAGAACAGCCAGCCGAGGAGCACGGCGGTGAGCAGCCCGAGGAGGACACCGGCCAGCGGCGCGAACGTGCCGTCCGAGGAGGCCCGGACCGACGCCCACACGAACAGCGCCGTCTCCAGGCCCTCGCGGCCCACCGCCAGGAAGGCGGTGGCGACCAGCGCGCCGGTGCCCATCTGAAGGGCCGCGTCCAGCTTGCCGTGCAGCTCGGCCTTGAGGTGCCGGGCCGTGCGCCGCATCCAGAAGACCATCCAGGTCACCAGGACGACCGCGACGATCGACAGCGAGCCGCCGAGCAGTTCCTGTGCCTCGAAGGTCAGCTCCTGGGAGCCGAATTCGAGACCGGCGCCGAAGGCGAGGGCCACGCCGACGGCCACGCCGATGCCGATCCAGATCGGCTTCAGCGCGTCCCGCCGGCCGGTCTTCACCAGATAGGCGATGAGGATGCAGACGACCAGGCTGGCCTCAAGGCCCTCGCGCAGGCCGATCAGATAGTTACCGAACACGCCGGTTCCCTCCCGGGGTTACGTGGAGCGTCACGCGAACAGCGCCCGGCCCCACCAGTCGTCCTTGTCCCGGACGCCCGGCGGGATCGCGAACAGCGCCGAACCCACGTGCTGGATGTACTCGTTGAGGACGTCGGCCCGCGACAGGGAGGTCTGCACCGGGATGAAGCCGGTCCGGACGTCCTTCTGGTACGCCAGGAAGAACAGGCCCGCCTCCAGGCGCCCGAGTCCGTCCGTGCCGTCGGTGAAGGAGTAGCCGCGCCGCAGGATCGTCGCCCCGGCGTTGCTGTCCGGGTGGGCGAGCCGGACGTGCGAGTCCGGCTTCATCGCCTTCAGGAACGGCTCGTCGTGCTCCTTGGCCTTGCCGGCGGGCGCACCCTCGCGCTTGTCGCGGCCGAAGATGTCCTCCTGCTCGGCGAGCGGGGTGCGGTCCCAGGTCTCGACGTTCATCCGGATGCGGCGGGCGACGAGGTACGAGCCGCCGTCCAGCCAGGCCGCGGCGCCCTCGGCGTCCTTGCCGGAGACCCACACGTGCTTCGCGAGCCGCTCGGTCTCGGTGCCCGCGATGTTGCGGGTGCCGTCCTTGAAGCCGAAGAGGTTACGGGGGGTCTGGGCGTCGGGGGTCGTCGAGGACGTCTTGCCGAAGCCCAGCTGCGACCAGCGCACCGCGACCTTGCCGAAGCCGATCCGCGCCAGGTTCCGGATGGCGTGCACGGCGACCTGCGGGTCGTCCGCGCACGCCTGCACGCACAGGTCGCCGCCGCTGCACACCGGATCCAGGTTGTCGCCCGGGAACTTGGGCAGCTCCACCAAGGCCCCGGGCCGCTTGTCCTTCAGCCCGAAACGCCCGTCGAAGAGCGAGGGGCCGAAGCCGATCGTGAGGGTGAGACGGGAGGGCTTGAGGCCGAGGGCCTCGCCGGTGTCGTCCGGCGGGGCCTCCGGAAGGCCACCGTACGCGCCCTCGCCGACCTCGGCGCCGGCCGTCATGCGCTCGGCGGCCCGCGTCCAGTCCTTGAGCAGCTGGACCAGCTCGGCGCGGTCCTTCGTCTTCACGTCGAAGGCGGCGAAGTGCAGCCGGTCCTGGACCGCGGTGGCGATACCGGCCTGGTGCGGGCCGTGGAACGGCACGGCCGAGCCGCTGTCGGCGACCGGCACGGGGGTGTCCCCGTCCCGGCTCAGCGCGACGCCGCCGCCGACGGTGGCGGCACCGAGCGCGAGCCCGGCACCGCCCCAGCCGATGACCTTGCGGCGGGACGGCGCGGCGGTCTCGTCCGCCGACGTCGTTCCCTGGGTCTCCTGGATCTCCTCGGACATCTTCGCGTCCCCGTCTCTCGCTACTGGTTACTTGACGACGGCGGCAGCGAGCTTGGAGAGCGGCTCGGCCAGCGCGTTGACGCCGTCCGACAGCTCCTTGCGCTGGGCCGGGGTGACCTTGTCGTACGAGGTGAAGACGTAGCTGCTCTTGTCCGTGCGGTACTTGTCGAGCAGCGCGTTCAGCGCGGCGAACTGCTTGTCCAGTTCGGCGACGAGCTTCGGGTCGTTCTTCGTGGCGACCGGCCGGAGCAGGTCGAAGGACTTCTGCGCGCCCTCGACGTTGGCCTTGAAGTCGACGAGGTCGGTGTGGGAGTAACGCTCCTCCTCGCCGGTGACCTTGCCGGTGGCGACCTCGTCGAGGAGCTCCTTGGCGCCGTTGGCCATCGAGGTCGGGGTGATCTCGGCCTTGCCGACCCGCTTCACCCAGTCCGCGAGGTCCTTGTCGAGGGTGTCGGCGAGGGTCTTCTCGGCGGCTCCGAGCTTCTTGTCCTTCCAGAGGGCCTTCTCCAGGCGGTGCCAGCCGGTCCAGTCCTTCGCCGGGTCCTGGCCGGCCTCCAGGCCGTCCTCGCGTACGTCGACCTTGGGGTCGAGGTCGCCGAAGGACTCGGCGACCGGCTCGGTGCGCTCCCAGCCGATGCGGGACTCGGCGTAGGCCTTCTTGGCGGCCTCGATGTCACCGGCGCGGACGGCGTCGGTGAAGACCTTCACCTTGGGGAGGGTCGCGTCGGCCTGCGCCTGGACGTACTGGCGGTAGGCGGCGACGGCCGCGTCCATCTCGGGGGAGCGCTTGGCGCCCGCGGCGCCGCCGGTGGCCTTGACCTCCTGGCGGATGCCGTCGCCGACCATGCCGGGCTTGCAGGCGATGGCGTAGTCGCCGGCCTTGATCTCGGCGGTGATGGTGGCCTTGGTGCCGGGGCCGATGTTCTCGCGCTCGGTGACGATGCGGTCGTCCGGGTAGAGGACGTAGACCTCGGTGACCTTGGAGCCGCGGTTCTCGACGGCCAGCTTCAGGTGACCGGCCGGGAACGCCTTCTTCGAGACCTCGCAGGAGTCGTCCTTGGCAACGACGGTGACCGTGCCGTCGTCCGCCTTGGCGTCGCTCTTCTCGGTGCAGCCCGTGACGGCGGCCAGGGCCGCAGCGGTCGCTGCGGCGGTGACGACGGAGAGGCGAACGGCTCGCATGGGGACTCCAGAAACGCGGGGACGGGGACTGAGGCGGACCTAACTTAACCGAGGCTTACCTCAGCCATGCCCGGCCGTCCAGTGATTCAGCTCTCAGGTCCGGCGGACCGGACACGGCGGGATCACAGGGGCTCCATGGGGTTCTCATGGGATGGTCAAGGGCGGGTCAAGGAGGGGGAATTGTCCGCATTCCCCTTACTCGTAAGTACGCCTGGGTACGACCAGGGGGACGCCGGTCCGCGGGTGCGGGAACACCTCCACCGGCTGCCGGTAGACCCGGCTCAGCAATTCCGCTTCGAGGACGTCCGAAGGCGGCCCCGCCACCGCGATCCGGCCCTCGTGCAGCACCCCGACCCGGTCCGCGTGGGCCGCCGCGAGCCCGAGGTCGTGCAGGACGACCACCACCGCGTCCCCGGCCGCCGCGCGCTCCCGGCAGACCCGCAGGACCAGTTCCTGGTGGCGCAGGTCGAGGGCGGCCGTCGGTTCGTCGAGCAGCAGGAGACCGGTTCGCTGGGCCAGGACCCGGGCCAGCGCGACCCGGGCCCGCTCGCCTCCCGACAGCGCGGAGAACGGGCGCTCGGCGAAGGCCCCGACCTCCGTGACCGCCATCGCCCCGGCGACGGCCGCCTCGTCCTCCTCCTCCCGCTCGGTCCCCGCCCACGGGGCCCGGCCCATCCGCACCACGTCGGCGACGGCGAAGGGGAAGGAGAGGGCCGCGTCCTGCGGCAGCACCGCCCGCCGCAGGGCCAGTTCACCGGGCGTCCAGCCGGCCGCCGGCCGACCCCCGATCCGTACCTCTCCGGCGCTCGGCGCGAGATCGGCGGCGAGCGCGGCGAGCAGCGTCGACTTGCCGGCCCCGTTGGGCCCCACCAGGGCGAGCACCTCTCCGGCCCGCACCTCGATTCCGACCCCGTCGAGCACGGCCCGGCCGCCGCGCTCGACCCGCACGCCGACGGCCTCGGCGACCGGATCGCCGGGCGCGGCGGGGGAGGGCATTGCGCGCGTGCGCCGGTGTGCGAGTGCGGGGAGCAGTCCCCGGAGGCGTACGGATGTCATGCCCAACCACCTTGCCTGCGACGGGTCCTGCGCAGCAGCCAGAAGAAGAACGGGCTGCCGAGGAGGGCGGTGAGGACGCCCAGGGGAAGTTCGGCCGGGGCCGCGACCGTACGGGCCGCGAGGTCGCCGGCCGTGAGGACGACCGCGCCGCCGAGCGCGCTGCCCGGCACCAGGAAGCGGTGGCCGGGACCGTTCGCCATTCGCAGCAGATGCGGGACGAGCAGACCGACGAAGGTGATGATCCCGGCCACCGCGACCGCCGCCGCCGTGAGCAGTGCCACCACCAGGATCAGGGCGACCCGCAGCCGCTCCACGTCCACGCCCAGATGGCGGGCGGGCCGCTCGCCGAGGGCGAGCAGGTCGAGCCGGCGGGCGTAGAAGGGGGCGACGGCGAGGCCGAGGAGCGCGCACGGCAGTACGGCGAGGACCTTGGGCCAGGTGGCCTGGGCGAGCGAGCCGAGCTGCCAGAAGGTGATCTGGGTGACCTGCGCGTTGTCGGCGAAGAAGATGAAGAGGCCGATGAGCGCGCCCGCGAAGGCGTTCACCGCGATACCGGTGAGGATCAGGGTCACCACCTCCGTACGGCCGCCGGAGCGGGACATCGCGTACACGAGGAGCACGGTCGCGAGCCCGGCGGCGAACGCGCAGACCGTCACCGTCCAGTTGCCGAGGAAGGTGAGCCCGAGCGCGATCGCGCCGACCGCGCCGACGGCCGCGCCCGCCGAGATGCCGATGACGCCCGGCTCCGCGAGCGGATTGCCGAACACGCCCTGCATGAGGGCGCCCGCGCAGCCGAGCGAGGCGCCGACGAGGACGGCGAGGACGACCCGGGGGAGCCGGATGTTCCACAGGACGCTCTCGGCCGTGCGGTCGAGGGCGTGCCCGCCGAGCCCGATCCGGTGCTGCACGGAGGCGAGGACGTCACCGAGCGGGATCTCGTACGCCCCGATCCCGGCGGAGAGCAGGGCGAGGAGGAGCAGGACGCCGAGGAGGCCGGCGGTGAGGAGGGCGGCGGTACGAGGCCGTGCGACGGGAGGTGCCTGCGGCGAAGGGTCCTTGCCGAGGGCCGGCGGGGTCTCCTGGAGCGCCGTCACTGGTTCTCCCCGTACAACTGGCCGACCAGGGACTTCAGTACCCGGTCGGTGCGCGGGCCGTAGTTGAGGAGGACGCCGTCGTCGACGGTGACGACCCGGCGGTCGGCGCCGGCCGGGGTCTCGGCGACGCCGGGGATCTTCACCAGGCCGTCGATCCCGCCGACCGAGTCGAGTCCCTTGCTCATGACGAGGATCGCGTCGGGTGCGGCCTTCGCCAGGGCCTCGCTGGTGATCGGGGTGAAGTCCTTGGTCAGGCCGGACTCCTTGCCCGCGTCGATCGCCCCGGCGGCTTCGAGGAGCGAGCTCGCGCCCGACTCGGCCCCGCCGAGCAGATAGACGGCGGCCGTGCCGCGCACGTACAGGAAGGCCACCCGCGGCTTCTCCTCGCGGGCCGGAATCTCCTTCCGCGCGGTGTCGATCCGCTCCTGGGTGCGCTTCCTGAGCGCGGCCCCGGACTTCCGTACGCCGAGGGCCGCGGCGACCGCGTCGATGCGGGTGCCGACGTCGGCGAGTGCCTTCGCGGGCTTCACGACGACGAGCGGGATGCCCGCGTCCCGGATCTGGGCGATGGCCTCGGCCGGTCCTGTGGTGCCCTCGGCGAGGACGAGGGTGGGCCTGAGGGAGAGCACGCTCTCGGCGGAGACGTCGTGGGCGCGGGTCACCACCGGGAGTTTCCCGGCCTGTTCGAAGGTGGCGGTGATGTCCCGGGCGACGACCTTCGTGCCGAGGCCGAGGGTGAAGACGATCTCGCTGAGGGAGCCGCTGAGCGGCACGATCCGGTCGGTGGAGGTGACGGTGACCGTGCGGCCGTCGGCGGAGGGGACGGTGACGGGGAGCCGGGGCCCGACCGGGTCGGCGAGCGGCTCGACCCGGTCGGGGGTTGCGGTGGACGCGCTCGCCGGGCCGACCCCGGTTCCGCTTCCGCCTCCGTCACCGCAGCCGGTCGCCATGAGGGCGAGGGCGAGCACTGCTGTCAGCGCTCCCGCGAGGCGAGTTCTGCGCACCGGACACCGTCCTGTCGTTCGTTCCGCTTCGTACTGCCGTGGTTCTGGTCCATCGGCTTCGCGCCGGGAGGATTCCGGCCGAGGCTGGATGTAGCTTAGGTTAGCCTTACCTCACTTGCTAGCCCTCGGAGGGGTTCCATGCTGCTGTCCAGACCCGCCCGCGCGCTCGCCGTGACCCTGTTCGCGGCCCTGCTCGCCGCCCTCGTCCCGGCCGGCGCCGCCCACGCGGAGAGCCGCACGGTGCAGGGCGGACGGCTCGACTGGGGCATCAAGTCCTCCTTCCAGAGCTATGTCACCGGTCCCATCGCCCAAGGCGATTGGGGCCTCACCGGCGGAGCCGCCACGGTCGGCGGCAGCCAGTTCCGGTTCCACTCCGCGCAGGGCTCGTACGACCCGGAGACCGGCGCCTTCGAAGCCGCCTTCTCCGGCGGCGTCCACTTCACCGGCCACCGCAAGGCGGACGGCAGCAACGAGCTGGACCTCACCATCAGCCGCCCCCGGATCCGGATCCACGGCGGAAGGGGAACCCTCTACGCCGACATGGCGAGCAAGGCCAAGGGCAGCGGCCGGACGACCGTCTCCTCCCGGGTGCCGCTCGCCACGCTCGACGTCGGCGGGATCGACATGCGCGGCGGAGGCAGCCCCGTCTCGCTCGCCGGCGTGCCCGCCAGGCTCACCGCCCAGGGCGCCACCGCCTTCGCCGGCTACTACCCGGCCGGTACCTCGCTCGACCCCGTCAGCCTCACCGTCGACGTCCGCTCGCCGCGGAAGGCCACACCGAGCGCCACGCCCACCACCGAGCCCACCGGCGGCCCTTCCAAGACGCCTTCCGCCACCGCGAGTTCGTCACCGTCGGCCCCGGCCGCCGGAAACCTCCGCGCCGCCGCCGTCGACTGGGGCGTGCGCCGCACCTTCCGCGAGTACGTCACCGGAGCCGTCTCCCAGGGCGAGTGGACCCTCGCCGACGGCGCCCAGGACGGCGGCGCGCTCTTCCGCTTCCCCGACGGCAAGGGCACGTACGACCCGAGGAACGGCACCCTCGACGCCGCCTTCGCGGGCAGCGTCCGCTTCACCGGCGCCCACCTCGACCTCACCCTCGGAAAGGTCACCGTGAAGGTGAGCGGCGGAACCGGCACCCTCGGCGCCGATGTCACCAGCGCGGGCCGGACCGAGAAGGCCGTCCCCCTCGTCACCTTCACCGCCCGCGACCTCACCCCGAAGAACGGCCTCGCCGCCGTCATCGAGGCCCCCGCCACCCTCACCGAGGGCGGCGCCAAGGCCTTCGGCGGGATGTACAAGGCCGGGACCGCGATGGACCCGGTGTCCCTGGCCGTCGCCGTCGGCACCAAGGCCCAACTGCCCGCGCTCCCTGATCTCGGCAGCGACGCGAAGCCCACCCCCGCGGCGCCCACGACTCCTTCCGCGTCCGCCGCACCCGCACCCGCGGCGGCCTCCGAACCCTCCTCGTCCCCCACCGGGCTGTACGTCGCGATCGGGGCGGGCGTGCTGCTCGCCGCCGCACTCGCGGTCTTCGTCGCCGTACGCCGTGGCCGTAGCGGCAGTACTCCCACCCGTACCCCCTCGGCCTGAAACCCCCCGTGCGCACCCCTTGCGTCTCGCCCCCCCTTGCGCCCCAAGTCCCTCTAGGAGAACCCCGTCATGGCCACCCCCTCGCGCCACCGTTCCGTCACCCTGGCCGCCGCCGTCGCCACGGCAGCCGCCCTCGGCACGGGCGCCGTCGCCCTCGCCCTGCCCGCCGCGGCCGATGCCGCGCCCTCGATGACGCTGAGCGACGGCACGCTGGACTGGGGCATCAAGCAGTCCTTCCGCACTTATCTGGCCGGAGGGTTCGCCCACGGGAAGACCACCCTTGAGGGAGGCGCCAAGCAGGCGGCGAACAACGGCGTCTTCACCTTCGTGGACGGCACCGGCACGTACGACACGGGCACCCACGCCACCGCCAACTCCTTCAAGGGCGGCGTCCGCTTCGAGGCCCACCAGGGCGCGCTCGACATCCGGTTCTCGGACGTCAGGCTGTCGACGAAGGGCACGGCCGCGCCGACCGGCGAGATCACCGCCGACGTCGTCACCAAGGAGAAGGACGGCTCCGTCTCCACCCGCTCGGACATCGCCATCGCCGCGCTCGACATGACCGGCGTCCGGCCGAGCCAGGGCGCGGGCGGCGTCATGACGTTCAAGGACATACCGGCGAAGCTGACGAAGGACGGCGCGGCGGCGTTCGCAGGCTTCTACAAGGAGGGCGACGACCTCGACGCCGCCACCCTCACGGTGAAGGCGGGCGGCATGCCGACCACCGCGCCCCCGACCACGGCGCCGCCGACCACGCCCCCCACCACTCCGCCGACCACGGCCCCGACCACCACGGCACCGACGACCGCCCCGACCACCACGGCGCCCACCAGCCCCGCCCCGACCGTCACCGCGCCCACCAGCCCGGCCCCGACCGCGACCGGCACGCAGCCCACCGACCCCGCCACCACCGCCCCCGCCACGACCGACCCGACCGCCACGGCGCCGACCGGCGCCCCGTCCGGGGTCGTGAACGGCACACTGACGTGGGGTGTGAAGCAGAGCTGGCAGAAGTACGTCGGCGAGATGTGCGGCGGCTCCGTCACCCCCTCCGGCGAGGCGAAGAAGCAGGGATCGGCCTACGAGTTCGGCTTCGTCAAGGCCGACCTCGACGCCGACGCCCGCAAGGCCGAGGCGGCCTTCTCCGGCAAGCTCGCCTTCGTCTGCGCCGCGCACGGCATCGACTGGACCATCGGCGACGTGAAGGTGAAGGCGACCGGCTCCACCGGCACCCTGTCCGCCGACGTCACCAGCGCCCGGGGCACCGAGAACGACGTGGCCTTCGCCGACCTCGACCTGTCCACGTCCGACTGGACGGCGAACGACGGCGTCGTCACCCTCGCGAACGTCCCGGCGAAGCTGACGGCGGCCGGCTCCGCCACCTTCTCCGCCCCCGGCGGCCAGGGCGGCTACCCGACCGGCACCGCCATGGACCCGCTGACCCTGACCCTCTCGCTCGACGAGGACGCCACGCTCCCCTCGACCACCGGCGGCTCGGGCGGCTCCGGCTCCACCGGTGGCGGCGAGGCCGGCGGCTCGTCCGCCACGGGCGGCGGCGGAACCGTCGGAGGCGGCGGCACGGTCGGAGGCGGCGGCTCCGTGGGCGGCTCCGGCGCGCTCGCCGCGACCGGACCGGGCGCCCCGACCGGCCTCCTGCTCGGCGCCTCGGGCGCCCTCGCCGCCGCGGGCGCGGCCGTCGTCGTCGCCGTGCGCCGCCGGGCCATGGAGTCCTGAACAGGTCCTGAACCGTCCCGCACCACCCCCCCCGAAAGAAGGCAGGGCCGCACCCGATTCGCGGGTGCGGCCCTGCCGGCGCATCGTGAAATGGTTCAATTTCCGCCATGAACACGACCGAGCACAGCGGCGGCCCCGATATCGACGTCCTCCGGGTCTTCTGCGCGGGCGACGGCCGGCACGGCAACGCCCTCGGAGTCGTACGGGACACCCGTGACCACCCCGACGAGGCCTCCCGACAGGCACTCGCCAAGGAGCTCGGCTTCAGCGAGACGGTGTTCGTGGACGACCCGGAGCGCGGGATCGTCGACATCTACACCCCCGGGCTGCGGCTGCCGTTCGCCGGACACCCGCTGGTCGGCGTCGCCTGGCTGCTCGACCTGGAGGTCATCTGTCCGCCCGCGGGCGAGGTGTGGGTGCGCGGCGACGGGGAGTTCACCTGGATCGAGGCGCGCGCCGAGTGGGCGCCGCCGCGGACCCTGCGCCAGTACGGCTCCGCCGCCGAGGTGGACGCCCTGGAGGTGCCCGAGCCGGGGGAGTGGATCTACGCCTGGGCCTGGGAGGAGGAGGCCGCGGGCCGTGTCAGGGCACGGGCGTTCCCGGGTCGCGGCGACGGCATCGACGAGGACGAGGCGACCGGCGCGGCGGCCCTGCTGCTCACGGCGGAGCTGGGACGGGCCCTGAACATCACACAGGGCCGGGGTTCGCAGCTGCTCACTGCCCCCGGCCCTGACGGCATCGTGGAACTCGGCGGACGGGTCCGCCTGGAGGGAACGCTCCCGCGCTGAGCGCGTGACGGTCCCCTTCGGGAAGGCTCACGCGCCGAGGTCCCCTTCGGGAGGTCTCACGCGGTCAGCGGGAACTCCCCGCCCAGCTGGTGGAAGACCGCGCTGTTGAAGGCGAACGCGCGCTTGCACTCGTCGACGATCCGCTGCTTCTCCAGGTCGTCGGCGTTCACCCCGTCGAGCAGCTCCCGGTACCCCCGCTTGAACGCGGCCGGGTTGGAGATCGCGTCGAACACGTAGAAGCGGACGCCGTCGCCCTTGCGCGCGAAGCCCCAGGTGCGCTCCGCCTTGTCGCGGATGATCTGGCCGCCCGACAGATCGCCCAGGTAGCGCGTGTAGTGGTGGGCCACGTACCCCGCGGGCCAGTCACGGGCGCACTCGGCGACCCGCTCGGCGTACGCGACGGTCGCGGGCAGCGGGGAGACCCGGGCGCGCCAGTCGGGGCCCCGCAGATGGGCGAGGTCCTGCTCCAGGGCGGTCGTGCGGAACAGCTCGGTCTGTATGAAGGGCCCGGCGACCGGGTCCTCGCGCAGCGCCTCCGCGCCGTCCTCCAGGGCCCGGTACACGAACCAGAGCTGCTCGGTGTAGCGGGCGTAGGCGTCGACTGCCAGGCGTCCGCCCAGGAGGTCGCCCATGAAGGACGACGTCTCCGCCTCCGTGTGCTGCTCGTGCGAAGCCGTACGGATGAGCGTGGAGAAGGGCGTGTCCAAGGCGTGCCTCCGTGACCGATGGGACGGGAACCAGTGACGATCCTGCCAAGTTAGGCTTGCCTAAGTCAACTGGTTCCCGACGTCCTGTCGGTAAAAGAGCTACCCACTTGAGCACGCGGGCCAACGTGGGAGATCAGTGGGATTCGGCGGGAGTCAGGGGAGCGTGAGGATTTCCGCCCCGGTCTCCGTCACCACGAGCGTGTGCTCGAACTGCGCCGTCCGCTTCCGGTCCTTGGTCACGACCGTCCAGCCGTCGTCCCACATGTCGTAGTCGTGGGTGCCGAGCGTCAGCATCGGCTCGATGGTGAAGGTCATGCCGGTCTTGATCTCGGTGGTGTGGTGGGGCGAGTCGTAGTGCGGGACGATCAGGCCGGAGTGGAAGGACGAGTTGATGCCGTGCCCGGTGAAGTCGCGGACGACTCCGTAGCCGAAGCGCTTGGCGTACGACTCGATGACCCGCCCGATGATGTTGATCTGGCGGCCCGGCTTCACCGCCTTGATGGCCCGGTTCAGGGACTCCCGGGTCCGCTCGACGAGGAGTCGCGACTCCTCGTCGACGTCACCGCAGAGGTAGGTGGCGTTGTTGTCTCCGTGGACGCCGTTGATGTACGCCGTGACGTCGAGGTTCACGATGTCGCCGTCCCGCAGGACGGTGGAGTCCGGGATGCCGTGACAGATGACCTCGTTGATCGAGGCGCACAGCGACTTCGGGAACCCGCGGTAGCCGAGGGTCGAGGGGTAGGCGCCGTGGTCGCACATGAACTCGTGCGCGACCCGGTCGAGCTCGTCGGTGGTGACACCCGGGGCGATGTGCTTGGCGGCCTCCTCCATCGCCTGAGCGGCGATGCGGCCGGCGATCCGCATCCGTTCGACGGTGTCGGAGTCCTGCACCTCGGGCCCGCTGTACGGGGTCGGGGCGGGCTTCCCGACGTACTCGGGACGGCGGATGGAGCCCGGAACGGAACGATGGGGGGAGAGCTCCCCCGGTACGAGAAGCGACTGGCCAGACATGCCAGCGAGTCTAACGACCGGGTCTGGGGCAGCATGGTCTCGGAGGAAGGAGCCGACGACGATGGCTTTGTTCAAGAAGCGCACCGTGGGCAAACCGGGCGAGTGGTACTACTGCCTGGAGCACAAGAAGGTCGAAGAGGGCCCCGAGTGCCCGGCCAAGAACCGCTTCGGCCCGTACGCCACCCGCGAGGAGGCCTCCCACGCGATGGAGACCGCCCGCGAGCGGAACCTGGAGTGGGAGACCGACCCGCGCTGGCACGACAAGGCGGGGAAGCCGGAGGCGCAGGAGCCCCCGGACTAGGGCCGGTCCGACCAATCCCGTCGGGGCCGGCACGCACGCTGCCGCACGGCCGAAACCGACGGGGGCCTGTCCAGCGGCCCTGGACACGGGGACCCGGCCGGGACCGCTCACACGGTCCCGGCCGCCTCCTTCTGTGCCGCCTCCTGCTGGGCCTTGCGGCGCAGCGAGTCCTCGTCGGTCTCGGAGTCGTACGTGAGGAGCTTCGGCAGCGCGAGGCAGAGCAGGCCCACCGAGGCGACGCAGGCCACACCACCCGTCCAGACGGCCGACCGGGTCCCGGTCCAGCCCGCCATCGCGCCCGCCCTGACCTGGCCCAGCTGCGGGCCGACGCTGTAGGAGAGCACCTCGATGCCGGCCAGCCGGCCGCGCAGCTCCTCAGGGATCGTCTGGTTCCAGATGGTCGCCCGGCCCAGACCGCTCAGCATGTCCCCGGCCCCGGCGAAGGCCAGACAGAGCAGGACCAGCCAGATGTTCCCGAACCAGCCGGCCGCCGCGATCGCCAGACCCCAGCCCGCGGCGCCCCCGACCACGAGCAGCCCGTGCCGGCGCACCTTCGACGTCCAGCCGCTGGTCAGCCCGAGCACCAGGGAGCCGACCGAACCCGCCGCGTACATCAGGCCCAGCGACCAGTCCGCGTCCAGCTCGTCCGCGAGGAACGGGAAGATCGTGTTCGGGAAGGCGAAGAACATCGCCGCGAGGTCGATCGCGTACGTGCCGAGCAGCACCGGCCGCGACCAGGCGTACCGCGCGCCCTCCGCGATGCCCCGCAGCGAGGGCTTCTCCGCGTCGTGCGCGGGCGGCGCGGGGGAGAGCCGGCGGCACAGCAGCACCGAGGCGGCGAAGCCGACGATCGTCACCCCGTACGCGGGAGCGTGGCCCGCGAACGCCACAACCAGGCCCGCGAGCGCCGGACCCGCGATCGAGCCCATCTGCCAGCGCAGCGAGTTCAGCGCGGCCGCCGCCGTCTGGTGCTCGTGCGGCACGATCCGGGCCAGGAGCGAGTCCAGGGCCGGACGCTGGAGCCCCGCGAGCGCCGAGACACCGGCCGCGACCACGTACAGCGGCCAGAGCATCGGGTCCGGGAGCAGTGCGTTGACCAGCAGGATCCCGGCGAACAGACCCAGACCCGCCTCGGTCAGGAGGATCACCTTCCGCCGGTCGACCGCGTCGGCGAGCGCCCCGCCGTACAGGCCGAACACCACGAGCGGCACCAGCTCGACCGCGCCCATCGCGCCGACGGCGAGCGGCGAACCCGTCAGGTCCTTGATCTGCAGCGGCAGGGCGATCATCGCCATCGCGCTGCTGAAGTACGTGACGAGCCCCTGGATCCACAGGAGCCGGAAGTCACGGGAGGCACGCCACGGCGCCGGATCGGGCAGGAGCGCGGAAAGCTTCGCGAGGGCAGGAGACACGAGGGGCCATGCTCCGGCGGCCCACCGCCGGAGGCAAACGATTTACCGCCGGGGCGGGGCGGGGCGGGGCCGGGGGCGCCCAGGACCTGCCGTGCCAGGACCTGCCCCCATCTGCCGGGGCCCGTCGGCTCCCGCCGGGGCGTCCTCGCTACCAGCGTGCCGGGGGCGGTGCCGTCAGGCGGTCCGCGAGGTCCGAGAGGCGGTCGCGGAAGCGGCGGGTTCCGCGCGGTGACGGCAGGCTGTTCTCGCCGGCCGCCGCGCTCACCAGGTGCTGCATCGTGTCCAGGTCCACCTCCGCCCCCTCCGCCACCGTGAGCGTCTCGTGCGCGAGCCCCCGCACCTCCTCGTCGCCCCCGTCGAGCGACAGCACCGTCGCCCCCGCCCGCCGGGCGTCGTGGACCCGCTGGAGCACGCCCGCGTCCGGCCGCTCCGGTGCCACCATCAGCAGCGTCGCCCCCCGCCCCGCCACCTCCAGCCGGCCCAGCCCGACCGCCAGGTGGGCCGGATCGCCCGGCCGCACCCGGTGCCGTACCAGCGTCGGCGCCAGCTCCGGGATCCCCGACCAGGCCGACTCGTCGACCAGATGCGCCGCCAGGTGCCAGGGCTCGTATTCCTCCGTGCCGACCAGCAGCAGCCCGCCCCGGTGCGGAACGACCGAGGACCGGAGCGCGCCCGCGAACCGGCGGGCCGCCCGCGGCCACTCCGTCCCGGCGAGCACTTCCCGCAGCAACGCGACCCGTACGGCATCCATGGGCCCGCATCCTGCACCAGACCACGGCCCGCGCGCGGCCGGTTGCGGGGGATCCACCCGTACGGGAGCGGCCCCGGCGGCCCCGACCGGTCGGTAATGTCGGGGCCATGACTTCCTCGACTCCCAGCACCCCCGCCCCCAAGGCCGCGCCCAAGGATCCGTGGGACCTTCCCGACGTCTCCGGCCTCGTCGTCGGTGTCCTCGGCGGTACCGGCGACCAGGGCCGCGGCCTCGCCTACCGGCTCGCCAAGGCCGGCCAGAAGGTGATCATCGGCTCGCGCGCCGCCGACCGGGCCCAGGCGGCCGCCGAGGAGATCGGCCACGGCGTCGAGGGCGCCGACAACGCCGAGTGCGCCCGCCGCAGCGACATCGTGATCGTCGCCGTGCCGTGGGACGGCCACGCCAAGACCCTGGAGTCCCTGCGTGACGACCTGGCCGGCAAGCTCGTCGTGGACTGCGTCAACCCGCTCGGCTTCGACAAGCAGGGCGCCTACGCCCTCAAGCCCGAGGAGGGCTCCGCCGCCGAGCAGGCCGCCGCGCTCCTCCCGGACTCCCGGGTCGCCGCCGCCTTCCACCACCTCTCCGCCGTCCTCCTCCAGGACACCTCCCTGGAGGAGATCGACACGGACGTGATGGTCCTCGGCGAGGAGCGCGCCGACGTCGAGCTCGTCCAGGCCCTCGCCGGCCGCATCCCCGGCATGCGCGGTGTCTTCGCCGGCCGGCTGCGCAACGCCCACCAGGTCGAGTCGCTCGTCGCCAACCTGATCTCGGTCAACCGCCGCTACAAGGCCCACGCCGGGCTCCGCGTCACCGACGTCTGAGCCGGTCCCCGGCAGGACGTCCGGGCCGGTTCGGGACAGGACGTCCGAGCCGGTCCCGGCAGGGCGGTGCGCATGGGGGACACTGGACGGGCACAGCAGCCGTAACCGGACAGGAGCCGACCCCCATGCCCCGCCTCGCCCTCTACGCCCTCGTGGTCTGCGCCCTCGCCGTCGCCGCGGCCGTCGTCTCCTTCGTCGAGGGCAGCTTCCTCGGCGTCGTCTGGGTCCTGCTCGCCGGCCTGTCCTCCAACATGGCCTGGTACTACATCCGCCGCGCGAAGTTCGACAAGGCCGCCGCGGCGGACGCCGTCGAGGCCTAGGGGGCTCAGACCTGGCAGAACTCGGGCGCGTCCTGCCAGAAGCGGAAGAGCTGCGAGCCGCAGTAGCGCGAGAGCTCCGGCACCCCGAGCGACCGCATCAGCGCGTCGATCGCGTCGAAGAAGCCGTTGTTGATCGCCGGCACGAACAGCAGCGCGATCACGATGAAGAAGCCGTACGGCGCGTACGGCTCGATCTGCCGCTTCACCTTGTACGACAGCCAGGGCTCCACCACGCCGTACCCGTCCAGGCCCGGCACCGGCAGGAAGTTCAGGAGCGCCGCGGTCACCTGGAGGAACGCCAGGAAGGCCAGCGCGAACTGGAACGCGAGCGGTACGCCGTCGAGCGCGTCCAGCCAGAACGGGGCCGTGCAGACGAGCGCGAACAGCACGTTCGCCAGGGGGCCCGCCGCCGAGATCAGGCTGTGCTTCCAGCGGCCCTTGATCCGGCCCTGCTCGATGAAGACCGCGCCGCCCGGCAGACCGATCCCGCCCATGATCACGAACAGCACCGGCAGGATGATGCTGAGGACGGCATGGGTGTACGCGAGCGGGTTCAGGGTCAGATAGCCCTTCGCACCGACCGTGATGTCACCGCCGTGCAGCGCCGTACGGGCGTGCGCGTACTCGTGCAGACAGAGCGACACCACCCACGCCGAGGTCACGAAGAGGAAGATCGCCAGGCCGGGCGAGGCGGCGAAGTCCGTCCACACCGCCCAGCCGGTGACGGCCATGACGGCGAGGATCGCCAGGAAGACGGGGCTGATCCGCCGCTCGTGGCGCCGGGTGGTGGCCGTGGTCATCGCGGATGCTCCCAAAGGACGGAGGACTGTCGGGGTCCGGACAGGGCCCGGCGTACGGGCCCGGTGCGCGAGCCTGATGTGCGGGAAACGTACCGGGCGGCGGGGGGAGTTCCGGAGTCGGGGACCCACTCACGGAGAATGGGCCCGTGCACTATTCCGTCCTCGGCCCGACCCTCGCCCGCACGCCCGACGGCTCCGACGTGGCCGTCGGCGGTCCGCGGGTCCGCGCACTGCTCACCGTCCTCGCCCTGCGGGCCGGCCGGACCGTGCCCGTACCGGATCTCGTCGGCGAGGTGTGGCACGGCGACGAGCCGCCCGCCGACGCGGTCGCCGCGCTCCAGGCCCTCGTCGGACGGCTCCGCAAGGCCCTCGGCCGGGACCGGATCGTCTCCGCGGAGGGCGGCTACCGGCTCGACGCCCGGCCCGAGGACGTGGACGCCCGCCGCTTCGAGCGGCTCGCCGCCGAAGGCGTCGCCGCGCTCGGCGCCGGGGACCCTGCGCGTGCCGCCGCCCTCCTCGACGAGGCTCTCGGGCTCTGGCGCGGGCCCGCCCTCGCCGACCTGCCGGACCGGGACACGGAGGCCCCCCGTTGGGAGGCCCGCCGTCTCGACGTCCGCCGGGCCAGGCTCGACGCGGCCCTCGGACTCGGCGAGGCACCCACGGCCCTCCCCGAACTGACCGCCCTCTGCGCCGCACACCCCCTGGACGAGACCCTCCAGGCGCTGCGGATCCGCGCCCTGCGGGACACCGGGCGCGCCGCCGAGGCCCTCGCCGCGTACGAGGTCGTCCGGCGTGCGCTCGCCAACCGCCTCGGTACGGACCCGTCGCCCGCCCTGCGCACCCTCCACGCGGAGCTGCTCGCGGGCCCGAGGACGCCCGAGCGCACTCCCGCCCCGAAGCACGCGAAGGAGGAGGCTCCGGCGAAGGGCGGGACGGCCCCCGTCCGCGGCAACCTGCGCGCGCGGCTCACCAGCTTCGTCGGGCGCGGCGAGGAGATCGCCGCCCTCCGGGACGACCTGCGCACGGCCCGGCTCGTCACCCTGCTCGGGCCCGGGGGCGCCGGGAAGACCCGGCTCTCCCAGGAGGCGGCCGAACGCGGCGCCGCCGACGGGGCCTGGCCGGACGGCGTCTGGGTCGCCGAACTCGCGGCCGTCACCGACCCGGAGGCGGTCGTCGAGGCCGTCCTCGCGGCCGTCGGCGCCCGGGAAACGGTGCTGCGCGGCGCCGGAGCCGAGGAACTGCGGGCCGGGGACGATCCGCTCGCCCGGCTCGTCGAGCACTGCGCGGGGCGGCGGATGCTGCTGCTCCTCGACAACTGCGAGCACCTCGTGGCGGCCGCCGCCGAGCTCGCCGAGACCCTGCTCACCCGCTGCCCGGACCTGCGGGTTCTCGCGACGAGTCGGGAGCCGTTGGGGGTGCCGGGGGAGGTGGTGCGGCCGTTGGGGCCGTTGTCGATGGGGATGGCGTTGCGGTTGTTGGGGGAGCGGGGTGGGGCGGCGCGTCCGGGTTTTGTGGTGGCGGAGGATGTGGGGGCGGCGGAGGAGGTGTGTCGTCGTCTGGACGGGTTGCCGTTGGCGATCGAGTTGGCGGCGGCGCGGTTGCGGTTGTTGTCGGTGGGGCAGATCGCGGAGCGTCTTGACGACCGGTTCCGGTTGTTGACGTCGGGGGCGCGGACGGTGTTGCCGCGTCAGCAGACTCTGCGGGCGGTGGTGGACTGGTCGTGGGATTTGCTGGAGGGGCCGGAGCGGGCGGTGCTGCGGCGGCTGGCGGTGTTCACGGGCGGGGCGGATCTGTCGGCGGCGGAGGCGGTGTGTGCGGACGGTGGTGGTCCGGAGGTGCTGGACCTGCTGGGTGCTCTGGTGGACAAGTCGTTGGTGGTGGCGGGGCCGGGGCGGGACGGTGAGGGGATGCGGTTCCGGTTGCTGGAGACGGTGGCGGAGTACGCGGGGGAGCGTCTTGAGGAGTCCGGGGAGCGGGCCGCGACGGAGCGGCGTCATCTCACGTACTACCGGGAACTCGCCCGCACCACCGACCCCGAACTGCGCGGGGCCGGGCAGGTCGCCGCGATGGCGCGTCTCGGAGCCGAGTACGGCAACCTCCGCACCGCCCTGCGCCGGGCTGTCGCCGCCCACGACGAGGACGAGACGCTCGTCCTCGTCCACTCCCTGCTCTGGTACTGGCAGATGCGCGACCTGAGAACCGACGCCCTGCACTGGGCGCGGGCCGCCGCCGCCCTCGGGCCCGACCCGTTCGCGGCGCCCGCCGCCCCCGTCGTACCGCTGCACGAGCCGTGTACGGCCACGCCGCCACCGTTCTCCGAGGAGCAGCGCTGGGAGGCCCGGCGCGGGGTGCGGCTCGTCGAGCTGCTCAACATGGACCACGAGACCGGACGGTGGACCAGTCCGGAGGGCGTGCGCCGTCTTCGTGAGATGACCGCCGTCTACACCCCCGGCCTGCCCCAGACCTGCCGGCTGCCCGGCTCCTTCGCCGTCTTCGCGGTCCTCCTCATCGGCGAGGCGGGCCGGCTGCGCGAACTGCTCGACACGACCGTCGAAGCCTGCCGCCACCACGGCTACGACTGGGAACTCGGCAACGCCCTCCAGCTGCGCGCCAACATGCTCGCCAACCGGGCCGACTGGGCCGACCAGGCCGGCAACGACGCCGACGAGAGTCTGGAGATCTTCGAACGCCTCGGTGACGCCTGGGGTGCGGCCGAGGCGCTGTCCGCCCGCGCGGAGGCCCGTGAGCGTCGGCTCGAATTCGGAGGCGCGGCCGAGGACTACGCCGCCGCCATCGGCTACGCGGAACGGATCGGCGCCCAGTCGCAGATGGCCCTGCTGCGGGCCCGCTACGCGAGCGTGCTCGTCGAGACCGGGCGGATCGAGGAGGGCGAGGCGATCCTCCGCGAGATCGTCGACGGCGGAACCAACCTGGGGCATGAACCGCTGCTGGGCGCCCGGCTGTTCCTCGGCCTGGCACTGGGCCGCAGCGGGCGCACCGCCGAGGCCCGGGAGCATCTGCAGACGCTGCGACAGGAGTTCAGTTCCGAGACCCTCTCGATCTTCGAGGGCTTCACCCTCGGCAGCCTGGGCTGGCTGGACAACGTGGACAAGAGGTACGCCTCCGCGCTCGCCCTCAACAGGGAGGCGTACGAACGCTCCCTGGGCGCCCTTTCGATGATGGTCGCCCCGCAGATGCCCTCGGTCCATCTGGCCGGGGCCGCCTGGGCGCTCGCCGGTCTCGGCGGGCCGGGGGCGCGGACCGGCGCGGTGCTGCTCGGGGCCCGGGAGGGCCTGGCCCCGCCAGGACACCTGCTGTCGCCGCTCGAAGCGGAGAACCTGACGCGGGCGACGGAGCTGACCCGGTCCGTGCTCGGTGAGGACGCGTTCGAGGCGGCACATGCCGAAGGCGGCGGCCTCTCCCTGGAGGAGGCCGCCGCCCTGCTCGGTCGCGCCGCCGACGCGATCAGTGAGCGCGCCGAGTCCTGAACCCCCGTGGGAATCCCCGCGGGGACCCCTGTGGCGGACTCAGGTCTTCTTGCGGAACTTGGCCACCGCCAGAGGGGCCGTGATGACCGTGATCGCCAGCGCCCAGCCGAGGGTCATCCACACGGAGTGGGCGACCGGGCCGCCGTTGATCAGGTTCCGGGCGGCGTCGGCGAGGTTCGACAGCGGGTTGTAGTCGGTGAAGGCCTTCAGCCAGTCGGGCATCGACGTCGGCGGGGCGAAGATCGAGGAACCGAACTGCAGCGGCATCAGGACCAGCATGGCCATGCCCTGGACCGCCTGCGCGGTCTTCAGGGTGAGACCCAGCAGGATGAAGATCCACATCAGCGACGCTCCGAAGACCATCGAGAGACCGATGGCGGCGAGCAGGTGGAAGAACGAGGTGTGGATCTCCAGGCCGAGCAGGAAGCCCATGCCGAGGAGGATCGAGGTGGCGATCAGCATCCGGCCGACCTCGACGACGATCTTCGCGATCAGGACGGAGGACCGGGCGATCGGCATCGTCCGGAACCGGTCCATGACCCCCTTCTTGAAGTCGTCGTTGATGCCGACGCCGACGGCCATCGAGATGTTCATGCCCATCATCGCCATCAGGCCCGGGGTCACGTAGTTCACGTAGACCTCGTTGTTGCCCTTGCCCGAGATGGCGCCGCCGAAGACGTACACGAAGAGCAGGATGAAGATGATCGGCATCAGGACGGCGTCGAACATCGACTCCGGGTCCTGCTTGATCTGCAGCGCGTTGCGACGGGAGAGGGCGCCGATGTGGCGCAGGTTGGCCCGCAGGCCGATCCGGCCCTCGGCGATGGGCGCGCGCCGCGCCGCAGCCGGACTCGGCGCGCCGACGGGGGACTTGGTGACCGTGGTCGTGCTCACGCGGCGACCTCCTCGTTGATCTCGTCGGAAACGGCGGTCTTCTCGCCCGTGATCGCCAGGAACACCTCGTCCAGGCTGGGCAGATGGGTGCCGATGTGGGCGATGCCGAAGCCGCGTGCGCCGAGCAGGGCCACGACGGCGGTCAGCTGCTGGTCGGTGAGGATCGGCACGTACAGCGCGCCGTCGTCGGGGACGACGGTCGAGCCGGCGACACCGTCGAGACCGGTCTCGCGGAGCGCGGCGGCCATCGCCGGCAGCTGGTCCGGGTCCACCGGGCGGACCTTCAGGGTCCGGCCGCCGACCTTGGCCTTGAGCTCGTCGACCCCGCCCTTGGCGATGACCTTGCCCTTGTCGATGACGGTCAGCTCGCTCGCGAGCTGCTCCGCCTCCTCCATGTACTGGGTGGTCAGGAGGACGGTGACGCCCTCCGAGACCATCCGCTGGACCTCGTCCCACACCTCGTTGCGGGTGCGGGGGTCGAGGCCGGTCGTCGGCTCGTCCAGGTAGAGGACGGCCGGCTGGCCGATCATCGAGGCGGCCAGGTCGAGCCGGCGCCGCATGCCGCCGGAGTAGGTCATGGCGGGCCGCTTGGCGGCGTCGGTGAGGGAGAAGCGCTCCAGCATCTCGTCGGACCGGCGGCGGGCGTCGGCGCGGGAGAGGTCGAGCAGCCGCCCGATCATGTACAGGTTCTCCCAGCCGGACAGCTTCTCGTCGACCGAGGCGTACTGACCGGTGAGCCCTATGGTGCGGCGCAGCTGGCGGGGGTGCTTCACCACGTCGTACCCGGCGACGGTGGCGGTCCCGGCGTCCGGGACGAGGAGGGTGGAGAGGCAGCGGACGAGGGTGGTCTTCCCGGCGCCGTTCGGACCGAGCACGCCGAGGACGGTGCCCTCCCGTACGTCCAGGTCGACCCCGTCGAGGGCCTTGGTGGCGCCGAAGTGCTTCACGAGGCCCCGGACCTCGACGGCGTTGGTGTGTGATCGCGTCATGGCCACCACTAGACCAGCCGCCACCGACAATCCTCCTACAGACGACCGACAGCCCGCCGATGGGGGATGTCGGCGGGCTGTCGGGTGGTGCCGCAGTGGTCTGCGCGTACCTGTGACGCCTAGTGGAAGGTGTGCTCCTCGGCGGGGAACGCCCCGCCGCTGACGTCCTCGGCGAAGGCGCGCGCGGCGTCGCCGAGCGTCTCGCGGAGGTTGGCGTACTGCTTGGTGAAGCGCGGGACCTTGCCGCCGGTCAGACCGGCCATGTCGGTCCAGACGAGCACCTGGGCGTCGGTGCCGGCGCCGGCGCCGATCCCGATGGTCGGGATGTGCAGCGAGCGGGTGACCTCGGCGGCCAGCTCGGCCGGTACGAGCTCCAGGACGACCGCGAACGCGCCCGCGTCCTGCGCCGCCTTCGCGTCGCGGAGCAGCTTGTGCGCGGCCTCGTCGGAGCGGCCCTGCACCCGGTAGCCCATGGTGTTCACGGACTGCGGGGTGAGGCCCAGGTGGGACATGACGGGGATGCCGGCCTGGACGAGCAGTTCCGTCTGCGGCAGCGAGCGCTCGCCGCCCTCCAGCTTGATCGCGCCGACGCCCGCGTCCTTGACCAGCCGGGTGGCGTTGCGCAGGGCCTGGACGGGCCCTTCCTGGTACGAACCGAAGGGGAGGTCGCCGACGACGAGGGCGCGCTTGGTGCCCCGGACGACGGCGGCGGAGAGCAGGGTCATCTCGTCCATCGTGACGGGCACGGTGGTGTCGTAGCCGAGGTGACAGTTGCCCATCGAGTCGCCGACGAGGATCACCGGGATGCCGGCCTCGTCGAAGACGGAGGCGGTCATCGCGTCGTAGGCGGTGAGCATGGGCCACTTCTCGCCGCGGGTCTTGGCGGCGGCGATGTCGTGGACGGTGATGCGGCGCGTGCCCTTGCCGCCGTACAGCGCCTTGCTGCTGTCGGCGGGCGGTTTCTGGGCAGCCTGAAGCGTCATGGTGCACGGCTCCTTGTGTCATCTCGAGGCGCCCTGACGGCGTCCCCGGACCACATCCATGGTGGCACTTCGCCGGGCGGGCGGGGAAGTGGGCCGGAGTGGCGCTGTTCACACCGGCGTGGCGATGACTCGTTCACATGCCCGCAAACGTAAAGGCTCGGTCAGGAATTTCGATACGAGACGGTCTCGTATCGAAATACCTCTAGGGTGATGGGCATGTCACAGCCGTCCTCTGCATCCTCCGCATCCTCCGCATCCGCCGTGCCCCCCGGACTCCGGGTCCCCGAGGCCGTCCACCGGCGCCGCTGGGCCGTCCTCGGCGTCCTGATGCTCAGCCTGCTGATCGTCGTCCTCGACAACTCGATCCTGAACGTCGCCGTCAAGACGATCGCCGCCCCCGCGCCCACCGGCATCGGCGCCACCCAGAGCGAGCTGGAGTGGGCGATCAACTCCTACACGCTCGTCTTCGCCGGCCTCCTCTTCACCTCCGGCCTGCTCGGCGACCGCCTCGGCCGCAAGAAGGTGCTGCTCTTCGGCATCACCGTCTTCGGCATCGGCTCCGCCCTCGCCGCGCTCTCCGGCTCCCCGGGCGAGCTCATCGCCTTCCGGGCCGTCATGGGCCTCGGCGCCGCCTTCGTCATGCCCGCCACGCTCGCCGTCCTCATGAACGTCTTCGAGCGCGACGAGCAGCCCAAGGCCATCGGCATCTGGGCCGGCAGCGTCGGCCTCGCCATCGCGATCGGCCCGATCACCGGCGGCATCCTGCTCGAACACTTCTGGTGGGGATCGATCTTCCTCATCAACGTGCCGGTCGTGCTGATCGCCCTCGCCCTGATGATGTGGCTGGTCCCCGACTCCCGTGACCCCAAGCCCGGCCGCATCGACATCCCCGGCGTGCTGCTCTCCGTCGTCGGACTCGTTCTCCTCGTCTACGGGATCATCCGCGGCGGCGAACTGGCCGACTTCACCGACGCCACCGTCCTCGCCCCGGTCCTCGGCGGCCTCGCCGTCCTGGTCCTCTTCGTCCTCCACGAGCGGCGCAGCGACCACCCGGCGATCGACATGACGTACTTCAAGAGGCCCGCGTTCTCGGCGGCCGTCGCCGCCATCGCGCTCGTCTTCTTCGCGCTCATGGGCGTGACCTTCTTCTCCGCCTTCTACCTGCAGAGCGTCCGCGGCTACAGCGCCCTGCAGTCCGGGCTGCTCATCCTGCCGCTGGCCGTCGCGCAGATGGTGTTCGCGCCCCGCGCGCGGCTCGTCGTCGAACGCTTCGGCGCCAAGGCCGTCTGCACCGCCGGCATGCTGCTCGTCGCCCTGGGCCTCGCGGCCTTCGCCTTCTTCGACGCCTCGACCCCGGTCTGGGTCATGGAGGTCGTCTTCTTCGTCCAGGGCGCGGGAATGGCGCACATCATGCCGCCGGTCACGGTCGCGATCATGCAGGCGCTGCCCCGCGAGAAGGCGGGTTCCGGCTCGGCGATCAACAACACCTTCCGGCAGGTCGGCGGCGCGCTCGGCGTCGCCGTCCTCGGCTCGCTGCTCTCCTCCACGTACCGCGGGGAGATCGATGGGCACCTCGGCGGGGTCCCGGAAGCCCTGCGCGCCACGGCGGGCGAGTCCGTCGAGGCGACGCTCGCGGTCGCGGAGAAGCTCGGCCCGGCGGGCCGGGACCTGGTGGCCCCGGCGTACGACGCCTTCCTGGACGCCATGCACGTCACGGCGCTGGCCTCGGCGGTGATCGGCCTGATCGGCGCGGTGGTCGTCGCGGTCTTCCTCCCGGGCCGTACGCCGACGGGCGCGGCGGAACCGGGCGGTGCCGGACCGGGCGCCGCGGCACCCGGAACCGTCCCGGACGGTGACGCCCGGCGGGGCTCGGTGCCGGGCCCGGCCTCCGAGGCGGGAGAATCGGCCCGACGGTAGGACACGAGGCGCCGAAGGCGCCGGTGGTGTCCGAGGGCCGAACGAGAGGTGGAGCGCACGTGTCGCGGCAGGACGGCGGGACCCCCGGAACCCCGGAAACCCACGACGACGGGGCCGCGACCGGCGCCGCGACCGGCGCCCGGCGGGGCCGGCCCCGGAGCGAGGGCGTCGAGCGGGCCGTCTTCGACGCGGTCGTCGGGCTCCTGGACGAGGGCGTCCCGCTCGCCGAGCTGTCCATCGAGCGGATCGCCCGCACCGCCGGCGTCGGCAAGGCCACCATCTACCGCCGCTGGACCGGCAAGGAGGAGCTCTTCGTCGACCTGCTCCGCTCGGTGGAACCCCCGGACCCGGTGCTCTCCGGCACCTCGGTCCGGGGCGACCTCGTCGTCCTCCTGGAGTCGCTGCGCGAACGCGGCGTCGCCAAGCGGACCTCCAGCCTGCTCCACAACGTGTTCGCGCAGATGCAGCTGTATCCCCGGCTGTGGGAGGTCTACCACCACACCGTCATCGAACCGCGCCGCCTCCTCGGCCTGGACACCGTGCGGCGCGGGATGGAACAGGGGGAGATCCGCGACGACCTCGACATCGAGTTCGTCAACGACCTCCTCGTGGGCCCGCTGCTCCTGCGCACCGTCATCCGCCCCGGCGCCTCCCTGGAGCCCGGCCTCGCCGAGCGGGTCGTCGACACCGTGATGGAGGGCCTCCGGCCCCGAGACTGACCGCTGTCCGTACGACAAGACCGGACCCGGCCAAATGTGCGCGTTCTGTCACAGCCCGCCCGGGCGCGCCACCTGCAGGAACCCGCCACGCCGTAGCTGTCGTCCTCCGGGGGGTACGCCGGACCCGTCATCCCCTAGTGTCGATGTCGGGTCACGGAGCAAGGCAGCAAGACAGCACGGCAGCAAGGCAGTGAGGACGGGCGATGGCGCGGGTGGACATGACGGAGACCGAGCAGGGCGGCGCGGGGAACGAGCCCCCCACCTCCCGCTTCCGGACCGCCCTCGGGGGGCTCCGCCACGACCGGGGGATCTGGCGCCGGGGCATCCTGCTCGCGCTGTGCGCGGTGGCCCTCACCCTGCTGATGGTCTTCCACTCCGACATCCCCAACCGGGTCGGCAACCTCGGCAGCCTGACCGAGACCTTCCTGCCCTGGCTCGGCCTCTTCGTCCCCGTCCTCCTCGTCGTCGCCCTGCTGCGACGCTCCGCCACCGCGCTGATCGCCCTGCTGCTGCCGGCCGTGGTGTGGCTGAACCTCTTCGGCGGGCTCGTCGCCGACAAGTCGGCGGCCGGCGGTGACCTGACCGTCGCCACCCACAACGTGAACGCCGACAACCAGGACCCCGCGGGCACGGCCGAGCAGCTCGCCGCGTCCGGCGCCGACGTCCTGGCCCTGGAGGAACTGAAGGGCGACATGGTCCCGGCGTACGAGAAGGGCCTGGCGGAGGCGTACCCGTACCACTCCGTCCAGGGCACGGTCGGGCTGTGGAGCAAGCTGCCGCTGCGCGCCGCGCAGCCGGTCGACATCCGGATGGGCTGGACCCGCGCGATGCGCGCCGACATCGTCACCCCGAAGGGCGAGGTGGCCGTGTACGTCGCCCACCTGCCGTCCGTCCGGGTCAAGCTCAACGCCGGATTCACCGCCAACCAGCGCGACATCAGCGCGAACGCCCTCGGCGAGGCCATCTCCGACGACAAGCACGAGCGGATCATCCTCCTCGGCGACCTCAACGGCACCATGAACGACCGGGCGCTCAACGGCATCACCTCGCAGCTCCGCTCCACCCAGGGCGCGGCCGGCGACGGCTTCGGCTTCAGCTGGCCGGCCTCGTTCCCGATGGCCCGCATCGACCAGATCCTGGTCAGGGGAGTCGAGCCGATGTCGTCCTGGGCCCTTCCGGAGACGAAGAGCGACCACCTCCCGGTCGCGGCCCGCGTGAAGCTCTGAGACCCGGTTCCGAGGTCACTCGGGGAAGACGGGAAGAAAACATCTGAGAGGCTTTGTTCCGTTGAAGAACTATCTTCCGGAAAGGCCCTTCCCATGCCCCTGGCGCTGCTCGCGCTCGCCGTCTCCGCCTTCGGTATCGGCACGACCGAATTCGTGATGATGGGCCTGCTCCCGCAGGTCGCCGACGACCTGGGCACCTCCGTCCCCACCGCCGGGTACCTCGTCTCGGCGTACGCGATCGGCGTCGTCGTCGGCGCCCCGCTGCTCACCGCCCTCGGCTCGCGCGTCCCGCGCAAGCGGATGCTGCTCCTGCTCATGGCCCTCTTCACGGTCGGCAACCTGGCCTCCGCGCTCGCTCCCGGCTTCGGCTGGCTGATCGCCGGCCGGGTCCTCGCCGGGCTTCCGCACGGCGCGTTCTTCGGCCTCGGCGCGGTCGTCGCCGCCCGGCTCGTGCGCGAGGGCCGGCAGGCGCGGGCGGTGGCCACGATGTTCCTGGGCCTGACCGTCGCCAACATCCTCGGCGTACCGGCGGCGACCCTGCTCGGACAGCACCTCGGCTGGCGGGCCACCTTCCTCGTGGTCTCCGTCATCGGCCTGCTCGCCATGGCCGCGCTCGCCCGCCTCGTGCCGCACGTCCCGGTGGACGAGCGGCAGAGCCTGGGCCGCGAGGTGCGCGCCCTCGGTCGCCCGCAGGTGCTGCTGGGCCTGCTCACCGCCGTCTTCGGCTTCGCGGGCGTCTTCGCCGTCTACTCGTACCTGGCCTCGATGACCACCGAGGTGATGGGCTTCGGCGACTCCACGGTCACCGTCGTCCTCGCCCTCTTCGGCCTCGGCATGACCGGCGGGGCGCTCGCCGCGGGCCCGCTGACCGACCGGGCGCTCCGCCCGACGCTGTACGGCTCGCTCGCCGCCCTCGTCCTCACCCTGGTCGCCTTCCGCTTCACGGTCCACGTGCCCTGGCTGGCCCTGGTCACGGTCGTGGTGCTCGGTGCGGTCGGCTTCATGACCACCACGCCGCTCCAGATGCTGGTCATGAACAAGGCCAAGGACGCCCCCACGCTGGCCTCCGCCTCCAACCACTCCGCCTTCAACCTCGCCAACGCCGGCGGCGCCTGGGCGGGCGGCGCGGCCGTCGCCGCCGGCTGGGGCTGGACCTCGCCGGCCCTCGTCGGCGCGGGCCTCACGGTGGTGGGACTCGCGGTCGCCGCGGTGGCGGGACTGCTCGACCGTGACCGGAGCGGGAGAACGGGGGAGGGGGCCTCCCGCGTGGTCGCGAAAAGCCCCCGCACGGCGGTCGAACCGCCGGTCAGCCGGCCGGCGTCTCGCGCCAGCGGTTCGTGACCGGGAGGCGGCGGTCCTTGCCGAAGCCCTTCGCCGAGATCTTGGTGCCCGGCGGGTACTGGCGCCGCTTGTACTCCGCCGTGTCCACCATCCGCAGCGTCCGCGTGACCAGCTCCTCGTCGAAGCCCGCGGCCACGATCTCGTCCCGGCCCCGGTCCTGGTCCACGTACAGGGCCAGGACCGCGTCCAGGGTGTCGTAGTCCGGCAGCGAGTCCGTGTCGACCTGGCCGGGGCGCAGCTCGGCGCTGGGCGGCTTGCTGATCGAGCTCTCCGGGATCGGCGGGGTCTGGCCGCGCTCCTCCGCCGCCCGGTTGCGCCAGCGCGCCAGCCGGAACACGGTCGACTTGTAGACGTCCTTGATGGGCCCGAACGCGCCGACGGAGTCGCCGTACAGGGTCGAATAGCCCACCGCCAGCTCGGACTTGTTGCCCGGCGCGAGGACGATGTGGCCCTCCTGGTTGGAGAGCGCCATCAGCGTCGTACCGCGCAGCCGCGACTGGAGGTTCTCCTCGGCGAGGCCGGTGAGGCCGAGCGCGCCCATGTACGCGTCGAACATCGGCTCGATCGACACCGTGCGGTAGTGGAGCCCGGTGCGGCGGGCCAGCTCGGCCGCGTCGCCGCGCGAGTGGTCGGAGGAGTACTTCGAGGGCATCGACACCCCGTACACGTTCTCCGCGCCGAGCGCGTCGCAGGCGATGGCCGCGACGAGCGCCGAGTCGATGCCGCCGGAGAGGCCGACGAGCACCGAGCGGAAACCGTTCTTCGCGACATACGCGCGGACGCCGATGACCAGCGCCGAGTACACCTCCTCGTCGTCGTCGAGCCGGTGCGCGTACCCACCCGTCAGCTCCGGCTCGTACGCCGGCAGCGGCTCCTCCGAGACCACCACGCGGTCGATCGTCAGCCCGTCGTTCACCAGACCTTCCGGAGCCTCGGCCTCGGCCGCCGGCAGCTCCAGGTCCAGGATCACGCTGCCCTCGACGAACTGCGGGGCACGCGCGATCACTTCGCCGTCCGCGCCCACCACGATCGAGTCGCCGTCGAAGACCAGCTCGTCCTGACCGCCCGTGCTCGCCAGATACGCGGTCACGCACCCGGCCTCCTGGGCCCGCTTGCGGACCAGGTCGAGGCGCGTGTCGTCCTTGTTCCGCTCGTACGGCGAGGCGTTCACCGACAGCAGCAGCCCCGCCCGCGCGCTGCGCGCCGCCGGGACCCGGCCGCCCTCCTGCCACAGGTCCTCGCAGATCGCCAGGGCCACGTCGACCCCGTGGACCCGGACGACCGGCAGGGTGTCGCCCTGGACGAAGTAGCGGTACTCGTCGAAGACGCCGTAGTTCGGGAGGTGGTGCTTGGCGAAGCGCAGCACCACCTCGCCGCGGTGCAGCACGGCGGCGGCGTTCTCCGGCGAACCGGCGGGCCGGCCGAGCTTCGGCTCCGCCCGCTCGGAGCGGTCCAGGTAGCCGACGACGACCGGCAGCTCGCCGAAGCCCTCGTCCGCGAGGCGGCGGGCGAGACCGCGCAGGGCCACCCGCGACGCCTCGACGAACGAGGAGCGCAGTGCGAGGTCCTCGACGGGGTATCCGGTCAGCGCCATCTCGGGGAACGCGACGAGATGCGCACCCTGTCCGGCGGCGTGCCGGGTCCAGTGCACGATCGCCTCGGCGTTCCCGGCGATGTCTCCGACGGTCGAGTCGATCTGATTCAGGGCGAGGCGTAGTTGAGGCACCCGACCAGTGTAATCGTCAAACCGACGCGATGTCCTGGAAAACAGGTCCGGAACCCGTCGCGCGCGGCCCGGCGCGCCAGCCCGCGCCCGCCCCTCCCGCTCGACGTGCGGCCCCGCCCCACCCGATTGATCATGGCCCCCATGACGACCGCTCACGATCCGGCGGAACCGGGCCGGACCCACCCCGACCACCGGCAACCCTCCGGCACGCCGTAGCGTCAGACCCACTATGCCCGGAAACGTGACGCGAGCCTCCGCCGCCCTGCTGGCCCTCGGCGCGCTCACGTACACCGCCTGGGTCCTCGAAGTCCCCCTCCGGACCGGGCTCGACCCGGTCCGGACGTACGTCTCCGAACTGGCGGCGTCGGACCAGCCGTTCGGCACCTTCTTCCGGGCGACCGATCTGGTGTCGGGCATGCTGGTCCTGGCGGGGGCGGTGCTGGGATGGGCCGGGACGGGACGCTCGGGGACGAGGGGCTCCGGTCACGCGGCGACACCGGGGCCCGGCCACCTGGCGACCCCGCCGGCCGGCCGGACGCGCCGGATCCGTGAGCCCTGGGCGCTCGTCGGCTGGGCCGCACTCGCCCTCTTCGGGGCCGCCACCGTCGCCGACTCGCGCCTCCCGCTCAGCTGCGCCGCGACCGCCGACCCCGAGTGCGCGGCCCGCGAGACCGCCGGGCTCGTGCCCGCCACCCATACGGCCCACGCCGTCAGTTCGGGTCTCGCCATGACCGGCGCGGTCGTCGCCCTGGTCGCCCTGACCATGGCCGCCCGCCGCCACGGCCGCCGGCGACCCCTCGCCCGTACGGGACCGGTCTTCGTCGCCGTCGAACTCGCCGCCACCGTCTGGACCCTCGCCGCCGTCGCCGCCTTCGAGGCCGGGAAGGGCACCTGGGCGCTCGGCGCCGGCCAGCGACTCCAGGTGCTCCTGGTGGCGGTGTGGCTCGCGGTGCTCGCGTACTCCCTGGCGACCTCCGCGTCCGCCTCCGCGTCCGCCTCCGCGTCCGCCTCCGCCTCCGCTTCCGCTTCCGCGTCCGCCTCCGCTTCCGGGGAGGAGCGATGACCGGAAGGCCGACGTTCGTACGGATCGGCGGCGTCGCCCATCACGTCGTCGTCGAGGGCTCGGGACCCGTCTGCGTCCTGAGCGCGGGGCTCGGAATGAGCTGGTTCGACTGGGACCCGGTCGTCCCGCTCCTCGCCCCGCACCGTACGGTCGTCCGCTTCGACCGCCCCGGACACGGCCTCTCCCAGCCCGCCGCCGTCCCGCCCACCGCCGCAGGCGAGGCCCACCGGATCGCCGCCCTGCTCGACGCGCTCGGGCTCCCGGGCCCCGTCACCGTCGTGGGGCACTCGATCGCCGGGTTCCACGCGGAGGCCTTCGCCCGGCTCCACCCGGACCGGACCGCCGCGCTCGTGCTCGTGGACTCGTCGGTGGAGGAGCACCCCCGTACGCCCGTGTGCCCGGGGGCCGTCGCCCGCGTCCTCGGCGCCGTCCTCTCCGCCGCCGGGATCCCGGCGGCCCTCGGCCCCGCGGTCCGCCGCGCGGCCGTGCGCCGCGACCCGGCGCCCACCGCCCTCGTGCGCCGCGTCTACCGCACCTCACGCGTGCTGCGCGGCACGCTCCTGGAGAACGCCCACTACGGGGCCGTCGCCGCCGAACTCCTCGCCCTGCGCGACACGCACCCGCTTCCGCCGCGCCTCCCCGTCACCGTCCTCGCCGCCCCCGACGGCTCCGCCCGCTGGGAACGGCGCCAACGCGCGCTGGCCCGACGGCTCGGCGCCCCCTACGAGGCGGCCGTGCCGTCGGGCCATCTGGTCATGAAGGACCGCCCGGAGGCGGTGGTGACCGCGATCCTGGGTCCGGGCCGGTCCGGCCTTCCGGGTCCGTAACGTCGCTCCGGTCGATCAGGCCGTTCCGGTCGCTCCGGTCGTTCCGGTCAGGAAGGCGCGTAGACGCTCTCGCAGAATCCCTTGAGCTGCTCGTCCGACAGATGCTGGGCCAGATCGGCCTCGCTGATCATGCCCACGAGCCGCTTCTCCTCGATGACGGGCAGCCGCCGTATCTGATGGCCCTGCATCTCCTCCAGGACGGCGCCCACGTCGGCACCCGACTCGACCCAGCGCGGGGTGCCCTTGGACATCTCACCGCACGTGATCTTCGAGGGGTCGTGGCCCATGGCCACACAGCCGACCACGATGTCGCGGTCCGTGATGATGCCGCAGAGCCGCTCGTTCTCGTCGGCGATGGGCAGCGCGCCCACGTTCAGGTTGCGCATCATCTGCGCGGCGCGGTCGAGCGTCTCGTGTGCCGGGATCCACTGGGCCCCGGGGTGCATGATGTCCTTCGCCGTGGTCATGGGGTGCGTACCTTTCGTCGAACGTGGTCACACGTACGTCCCCGAGCCCACCCATTGTCGGCTCACGGGCCGACCGCCGCGACTTGTCGGCGCACGACACGGCCCCCGCGACCGCGGCGGGTCACGGGGGCCGACAGGTCACCGACCGGAGTCGTCAGGCGCCACGCTTCTTGAGCATGTCCGCCATCAGCAGCATCTCGGACTTCTGGGCGTCGACCATGCCCTGCGCGAGATTGCGCTCGATGTCCACCGAGCACTTCTGGACACAGCCCTCGGCCATGTGGACCCCGCCCCTGTGGTGCTCGGTCATGAGCTTCAGGTACAGGACCTCGGCCTCGCGGCCGTCGGCCTTGCGCAACTCGTCCAGCTGGGCGTTGGTCGCCATGCCCGGCATGAGCGCCCCGTCGAGCGGGCCGCTGTCACCGGAACCCATGCCCATCCAGGTCATCGGCTCGACGCCGGACTCGATCTTGGGCAGTCCCCACAGGTCGAGCCAGCCGAGCATCATGCCCCGCTGGTTGGCCTGGGTGTTGGCGATGTCGTACGCGAGACGGCGCACCTCCTCGTCCTGGGTGCGGTCCCGGACGATGAACGACATCTCGACGGCCTGCTGGTGGTGGACGGCCATGTCCCGGGCGAAACCGGCGTCCGCGGAGAGCGAGGACGGCGTACGCGGCGCCTCCTCGCGCTCGGCGGAGGCGACGGTGAGGGCGCCCCCGGCGAACAGCAGCGCGAGCGCGACGGCGGTGATCGCCGCCCACTGCGTCCGGTTCGGGCGCCGCGCCGGGGCCGGCAGCAGGTCCTCGTCGCCGGTCACTGGGCGAGGCCGCCGGTGCAGGCCGCACCGGGCTCGGGGGTCTGCGGACCCTGGACGTACTTGGTGAAGAAGGCGTCGATGCGGGGGTCGCTCGCGTTGTCCACGGTGACCTGCTTGCCCCAGGCGGACAGCATGATGGCACCGGCCTGGTCGTCCACGGGGCTCATCAGCGTGTACTTGGTCTTGCCGACCTTGGCCTCGAGCTTCTTGACGTCGTCGGCGGCGGCCTTCTTGTTGTACGTCACCCAGACGGCGCCGTGCTCCAACGAGTGCACGGCGTTCACCTCGGCGAGGGCCTTCTTGTAGACCACGCCGTCGCAGTTCATCCAGACCGGGTTGTGGTCACCGCCCACCGGCGGCTTCATGTCGTACTTCACGGCCGTCTCGACGTGGTTGCGGCCGAGCTTCTTGGCGTCCCAGGACTTCTCGGCGGCGATGGGGGCCTTCGCGGCGGCGTCCTTCTTGTCCTGCTCGTCGGACTTCTTCATCAGCACGAAGGTGCCGAAGCCGACGAGGCCGAGGACGACGACGCCCGAGACGCCGATCGTGATGAGGCGGCTGCGGCGCTCACGGGCCTGCTCGGCGCGGCGCATCTCCTCTATTCGGGCGCGGCGGTCGGCGTTGGAGGAGGTCTTGGCGGCCATGGTGATGTCGTCCTTCTTCAGGGATGGGGTGGAGTTCGGGGGTGGACAAGCGGGGGCGGGGGACGCCCGCCGCCGCTATGTCCGAAGAACTTGAAGGACGTGCAGATCCGGCGCGCGCGGCCCGGCGCCGGAGCGGCGCGCGGGGCCGTCACCGGACGGCGGGTCGAGACGCGGAAGGCCGTCGGCCACCTGCAGCGGCGGGTCGAGCGGGGGCGCGCTGAGCACCGCCGGGGAGAGGGAGGGGAAGAGGGAGCAGCCGCCGCGGTCGTACGGGCAGATGTACTCGACGACGACGGTGCTGGTCGTTCCCGTGGCGGTCGCCCGCGAGCCGGAGGGCGGACCGGCCTCGTGATGACCGTCGGGCCCGGCCCCCAGACAGAAGAAGAGCGCGCCGAGGAGCGTCGCCACGGCACTCACCAGTGCCATGGGACGCGCGTGCTGGGACGGGCGTACGAGCCGTGTGGCCCCCATGGGCGCAGATCGTAGTGGGCGCGGGGCCTCTGTGGGCCGAACGGGGTACCACTCGGTACCGGCGGGCGGGCAGCGGAGGGGCGAACGGCCACCCGGACGCCGCCCTTCCCGCGTTACCTGAGTCACACCGGAGCAGGCAGTATGGGTGTGCAACGTGCGCGAAACCATGTGGTGGGATGCTCAGGTGCCCCCCGATGTTGCCCAAGGCGGTGGGAGCAGGCGGCCTGACCAGCGAGGATGGGTGTGGAAATGGACAAGCAGCAGGAATTTGTGCTCCGTACGCTTGAGGAGCGCGACATCCGCTTCGTACGTCTGTGGTTCACCGACGTGCTCGGCTTCCTCAAGTCGGTGGCCGTGGCGCCCGCCGAGCTCGAGCAGGCCTTTGACGAGGGCATCGGTTTCGACGGCTCCGCGATCGAGGGCTTCGCCCGCGTGTACGAGTCGGACATGATCGCCAAACCGGACCCGGGGACCTTCCAGATCCTGCCGTGGCGTGCCGAGGCGCCGGGCACGGCCCGGATGTTCTGCGACATCCTCATGCCCGACGGTTCGCCGTCGTTCGCGGACCCGCGCTACGTCCTGAAGCGGGCGCTGGCCAAGACCTCGGACCTGGGCTTCACCTTCTACACCCACCCCGAGATCGAGTTCTTCCTCCTCAAGGACAAGCCGCTCGACGGCACCCGCCCGACCCCGGCGGACAACTCGGGCTACTTCGACCACACCCCGCAGAACGTGGGGATGGACTTCCGCCGCCAGGCGATCACGATGCTCGAATCGATGGGCATCTCGGTGGAGTTCAGCCACCACGAGGGCGCACCGGGCCAGCAGGAGATCGACCTCCGCTACGCCGACGCCCTCTCCACGGCGGACAACATCATGACCTTCCGTCTGGTGATGAAGCAGGTGGCGCTGGAGCAGGGCGTCCAGGCGACGTTCATGCCGAAGCCGTTCTCGGACTACCCGGGCTCGGGCATGCACACCCACCTGTCGCTCTTCGAGGGCGACCGGAACGCGTTCTACGAGTCGGGCGCCGAGTACCAGCTGTCGAAGGTCGGCCGCTCCTTCATCGCGGGCCTGCTGAAGCACGCGGGCGAGATCTCCGCGGTGACCAACCAGTGGGTCAACTCGTACAAGCGCATCTGGGGCGGCTCGTCCCGCACCGCCGGCTCGGGCGGCGAGGCCCCTTCGTACATCTGCTGGGGTCACAACAACCGCTCCGCCCTTATCCGCGTCCCCATGTACAAGCCGGGCAAGACGGGCTCCTCCCGCGTCGAGGTCCGCTCCATCGACTCGGGCGCCAACCCGTACCTGACGTACGCGGTCCTCCTCGCCGCCGGCCTCAAGGGCATCGAAGAGGGCTACGAACTCCCGGCCGGCGCCGACGACGACGTCTGGGCCCTCTCCGACGCGGAGCGCCGCGCGATGGGCATCGAACCGCTCCCGCAGAACCTGGGAGAGGCGATCGCCCTGATGGAGAAGAGCGAACTGGTCGCGGAGACCCTGGGCGAGCACGTCTTCGACTTCTTCCTCCGCAACAAGAAGCAGGAGTGGGAGGAGTACCGGAGCGAGGTCACGGCCTTCGAGCTCCGTAAGAACCTCCCGGTGCTGTAGCCGAAAGGCGGGACGGGTACAGCTCAGAGCTGACGATCAGGGCCGACGGTGGTGAACCGTCGGCCCTGAGTCGTGTCGCGCGGACGAGGGCTTCGGATGGGGTCGTGCTCACGAGGGCCCGCTCGGGAGAAAAGCGGAGGAATTGGTTCCGTCGACGTGGTGGTCCCGCGTGCTGCGTCACGGCCCAAGTGGGCGCTGCAGAAGATCAGTTGGGTCGGAAACGTATGCGATCATGAGCGGCGATTTCCGGCCAACGCCGGATTCTCCCTTATCGATTGCAGAGGACCATGAAGTTCACCGCGTTTGCCCGTGCCGGGCACGGCCTGCTTCTGGGGACCTGGAGCGTGTGAGCCCTTGGGCGGGCACCGGGCAGCCGCCTGGTGCCTGCCCGTTCACGCGCGGATAATCCGTTGCCCGGGGCGGTCGGTCCGTTCAGACTGCCCCGGTGAAGATCGAATCCGTCGCCACCGAGCGGCTCCTGCTCCAGCCGTTGACCGTTGCCGACGCCGAGGGCATCGTCGCCCGGGAGTCCGGGGCGGGGGAGCTGTGGGGCGAGGGGTATCCCGGTGACGGGGACGTCCGCTCGGCCACCGGGTTTCTGCGGGGAGTCGCCGAGCGCGGCGACCCGGGGGTGTTCCGGCCGTACGCGATACGGCTCGCGGAGAGCGGGGTCACCGTCGGGGGGATCGGGTTCCACGGGCCGCCCGACGAGAGCGGGGTCGTCACCGTGGGGTACGGGCTCGTGCCTGCCGCGCGGGGCAATCGGTACGCCTCCGAGGCGCTCCGCGCGCTCATCGAGATCGCCCGGCGGGCCGGTGTGTCCGGCGTGAAGGGCGACGCCGACCTGGACAATCCGGCGTCCCATCGGGTGATGGAGGCCGCCGGGATGCCGTGCGTGGCGGAGGACGAGCAGCTCCGGCACTTCTATCTGGGGTTCTAGGAGTGACGGTCCGTCCGCGCTAGCGTCGGGTTCCATGCCGGAACCCCGTCCCCGTGTCTGGTACGCCGCCTACGGGTCCAACATGCATGCCGAACGACTCGGTTGGTATCTCGCCGGAGGCCGGCCGGCCGGGGGTGCGCGGGAGTTGCCCGGGTGCCGGGACCCGCGGGGCCCCGACCGGTCCGTGGCCGTCGAGCTGGACGGCCAGGTGTACTTCGCGACCGAGTCGGCCGTGTGGACCGGGGGCCTGGCGTTCTACGACCCGGATGCGGACGGCACCGCGTGGGGTGTCGCGCACCTGCTGACCGCCGGACAGTTCTCCGACATCGCCGCACAGGAGATGTACCGCGAGCCGGGTGCCGACCTCGATCTCGCCGAGGTCCTCGCCACCGGCCGCTGCACGCTCGGCCAGGGACGGTACGAGACCCTCGTCTGCCCGGGGCACATCGACGGCGTCCCCGTGCTCACCTTCACCTCGCCCTGGCCGATGCCGACGGAAGACGGACTCCGCCCGCCCTCCGCCGCCTATCTGCGGCACCTCGCGGCAGGGCTCCACGAGGCCGGGGCGTGGCGGCCCGCCGAGGTGGCCGACTATCTCGCTTCCCGGCCCGGCGCGGCGGGGCACTGGACGCCGGAGGACGTGGCGGCCGTCAGCGTTCCGAGAGCTCCGACGGTGCCTCCTGGACCATCCAGCCGTTGCCGTCCGGGTCCTCGAAGGTCATGAAGGCGTTCCACGTGCCGCCCTTGCCGGCCTCCCAGCCCTTCTCGCCGACGTGCTGGATCGCCGAGACCTCCACTCCGCGCCCGATGAACTCCGCACGGGCCGCCTCGATGTCCGTCACGCAGAACTGGAGGCCCTGGAGGGTGCCGGGCGCCATCTCCTTCGTACCCGGCATCGGCGGCATCCCGCTCAGCAGGGCGAGCGAACAGCGCGAGCCCGGCGGCGTCAGCTGGACGATGCGCGTGCCCGGCGCCATCTCGTCGTCCAGGTCGACGGTGAAGCCGCACTTCTCGGCGTAGAACTCCTTCGCCCGGTCCATGTCGGTGACAGGGACCGGCACGACTTCCAGTGTCCAGTTCATGGGTTCGGGTCTCCTCAGAAACGCCAGCGGGTCTGACCGAAGGGCTCGCCCTTGGCGAAGCCGAAGGCCGTGCGAGGCGCGACCGCGAACACCAGGGCCGTACCACCGTCGCCCCGGAACGCTCCGTCGCGCACCTCGAAACGCCAGTCCTCGCCGTACTTCTTCACGTACGCCTCCGCCAGCGCCTGCAGCCGGTCCTCGTCCGTCACCGGGGCCGCGTCTCCCTCGACGACCACGTCGAACCCCTCGCCGAGCGTGGGCGTGCCCGTCGTCAGGACCACCGACCGGTTCTCCGTCAGATTGCGGGCCTTGCGCTCGTCCGGGCCCGTGCAGAAGTGGAGCGCGCCCTCCGCCCAGACCGCGATCAGCGGGGTCACGTGCGGGCGGCCGTCGGGCCGTACGGTCGTCAGCCAGAAGACCTCGGCCGCCGTGAGCCGCGCCTCGGCCTCGGACCAGGGCACCGGTCCCGCCTTGCCGTCGCTGTACCGGGGATCGAGGGCGGTCTGCGGGGTCTGCGGGGTGTGCCGGGTCATCGCCGTTCCCTTCGTCGCCTGCGTCGGTCGCCTGCGTTCACAGGTAACGACCTGCCCGGCCCGCGGAACTCATCGGCCCGCGGGTGTCCAGTGCAGCCGTCCGTCCAGGCCGATCGCCGCCACCCCGTCCGTTCCCGCGTCCGGCGCCCCCGCGAACAGGAACTTCTCCAGCTTCCACGCCGGCCCCGCCGCCCCGGTCCTGCCGTGCGGTGCCGTCGCCAGGAAGCCCGTACGGGACCGGACCGCGAGGAGCCCGTCGCCGCCGCTCACCGGGCCGAAGCCGGCCACGCCGCCCGGCAGCTCCGTGACCGGGGAGACCGGGCTCATGCCCGAGAAGTCGGCGCTGCGCAGATCGCCGGAGGCCGGCTTGCGGAACCAGAGCCGTACGCCGTCGCCGTTCGGCGCCGCGCTCGCGCTCAGGGCGAGCGTCGTCGGCGGGAGTCCGGTCAGGGCCGGACCCGTGAGCGGCCCGCCGGGGAGGTGCTGCGCCCAGACGAGGACGGTCTTCACGGTGCTCGCGAAGACGTACCCCCGGCCCTGGCCGTCCGTCGCCGCGACCGGATCGCCGACCACGTCCGCGCCGCCGAGCAGCCGCCACGGCCCCCAGCCGCCGTTCGCGCCCTGGTCGCGGGCGGTCAGGCGGCGCAGGCTGTCCCGCAGGACCAGGGTCGCCCGGCCGTCGGCGCCCACGGTCACCGCGGGAGCGCTGATGTCCGAGGTGCCGGTCGCGTCGTTCCTCTCGGGGGTTCCGAGGGAGCGCCACAGGCCGAAGGCACCGCCGGGCGCCGCCTGCTCGGTGGTCACGACCTCGCGGCGGTAGCCGGCCGGGCCGCCCGCGAGCACCGTCCGGGTGCCGTAGACCGCGATCCGGCCGTCGGGCAGCGTCACCGAGGTGACCCCGGTGTCCATGCCACCGCCGGGCAGCAGCGTCGGGCCGCTCCACGCGCCGCCGCCGGCCGGCTTCCGCCAGGCCGCGAGCTGTCCGTCGAGTACGGAGAAGGCGTGCAGCCCGCCGTCCCGGTCGCGCTGCACCCAGGAGGTGGAGGTGCCCCGGGCGTACCGCACGGTCGCGGTCCAGCCGCGGCCGGCGGGCCGCGCGGCCACCTTCAGATCACCGCAGCCCGCCGCGGTCCCGCAGTCGTTGACCCCGTCCAGCCAGGCGTAGGTCTTCAGGGTCTTCAGCTTCGCGCCCGCCGTCTCGGGGTCGAGCGTGTGGGGCAGGACGCTGGTGGGGTAGCCGAGGTAGTTCTGCACGCCGACGTGCGGATGCCCGGGCACCTCCGTGTACCGGGCGAGTGCGGCCTGGGTGAACCTCGCCCCGTACAGGTGGTCCTGGTGGTCGCGGATCTTCCCGGTCTTCGGGTCCGTGCCCGGGCTCGGGTCCTGCATCCGGACGAAGGTCGGCCGGAACCGGTCGAGCAGCCCCGCGATCGTCGCCACGACCTCGTCCTTGGTGTACCTGAAGTCGACGGCGACCGGGGTGCCGGCCGAGCGCTGCGACTCCAGCGCGGCTGTCCGGCCGTGCCAGAGGCCGTTCAGGCTGTGCGGGCGGTACTGGTTGGTCGAACCCGCCTCGCGTATCTGCAGCCACACCAGCTTGACCTGCGGGTGCGCGCGCAGCGTGTCCATCTCGGCCATGCCGCCGCCGGCCGTGGGTATCGCGACGCGGTCCCAGGGGCTGGTCCGGCTGCCGGTGGCCATCTCGGAGTACGCCGCGCGTATGCCGTTCTGCCGGGCCTCGGCGTAGCCCGCCTTGTCGGCCGTGGCGGCGGCGGCGTCGCGGGGGCGCGCGTTGACACCGTCCGACTCGCCGGCCGTCAGGTAGACCGCGGTCAGGGGGGTGGCGGAGCGGATGGTCTGGGAGATGTCCGGGTTCATGAAGAACAGGTCGTCGTCCGGGTGCGCCACGATCTGCATGACCGAGGTGGCGGACTTCGCGCCCCGGTCGGGCTTCGCCGCGCCCTGAGCGGACGTGGGCGCCCCGGTCCCGAGAGGCGCCTGCTCCATGGGCGTGAGGGTCTGCGTCTCCGGTGCCCCCGCCGGGGCCTTCGTCCCCCGCGTCGCCGCCGGAGTCTTCGCCTCCGGTGCCGCGTGGGCCGTCGACGGCGTGGACACCCCCGTCACCGAGAGGAGTCCGGCGAAGGTGCAGCCCACCAGGACGGTCGTGACCGCCGTGGAGGCGGTCCTGCGGCGGGACAGGGTGAGGCGACGGCGGAGGCGTACGGGCATGGTCGGCAGGCGCGCTTTCGGCAAGGTCGTTCGACGGTTCGGGCAGGCGGAGGGGGTCCGCCCCCAGCAAGACGGACTTTCAAGGAATACGGTTCATCGGGCCCGAAAAGCCATTGATGTGCGGGACGTCACGTTTGATCCGCTTCGAACCGAAGGCCTGAGCGCCCCCGTCCACCGCTGCGGATAGGCTCGATCCGCCCGGGTTCGACCCCGGGACGAGCCCTGGGGCGGACCCCGAGGCGGACCTGCTCGGAGGGAGCGGCGGAATGACGGTTCCGGGACGCAGGAGCAGTACGTTCTCACGTCTGCTGCGGCACGGATTCACCGATCCCTCCGGGGCCGAGCGGCTGCTCGACGTGCCCGAGCTGTCCGCCCTGCGCGGGGACCCCGTCCTCCTCGACGCCCTCGGCGCCACCGCCGACCCCGACCTCGCCCTGCGCGGTCTCGTCCGCCTGGTCGAGGCGCAGCCCGAGACCGAGCGGCAGACGTTCACGGCCACCCTCCTCGCCGCCAAGCCGTTCCGGGACCGTCTCCTCGGGGTGCTCGGCGCCTCCGAGGCACTCGCCGACCACCTGGCCAAGCACCCGCGCGACTGGGAGTCCCTCGTCACCTACGAGGCGGTCGACCTGCACCCGGGGGTCGCCGAGTTCGAGCAGGGGCTCGCCGAGGCCGTCGATGCGGTGTCGCTGCGGGTCGCCTACCGCCGGTGCCTGCTCGCCATAGCGGCCCGAGACGTGTGCGGCACGACCGATGTCGCCGAGACCGCCGCCGAGCTCGCCGACCTGGCGACGGCGACCCTGCGCGCCGCGCTCGCCATCGCCCGGACCGCCGCGCCCGTCGACGCCGCCATGTGCCGGCTCGCCGTGATCGCGATGGGCAAGTGCGGCGGCCACGAGCTCAACTACGTCTCCGACGTGGACGTGATCTTCGTGGGGGAGCCGGTCGAGGGCGCCGACGAGGGGAAGGCCCTGCAGGCCGCGACCCGGCTGGCCTCGCACCTGATGCGGATCTGCTCGGAGACCACCGTCGAGGGCACGATCTGGCCGGTCGACGCCAACCTGCGCCCCGAGGGCCGCAACGGCCCCCTCGTCCGTACGCTCTCCTCCCACCTCGCGTACTACCAGCGCTGGGCGAAGACCTGGGAGTTCCAGGCACTGCTGAAGGCCCGCGCGGTGGCCGGCGACCCGGAGCTCGGCGCCCACTACATCGATGCCGTCTCCCCGCTGGTCTGGCAGGCCGCCGAGCGCGAGAACTTCGTCCCCGACGTGCAGAAGATGCGCCGCCGCGTCGTCGACAACATCCCGGCCGCCCAGGTCGAACGCGAGCTGAAGCTCGGCCCCGGCGGCCTCCGGGACGTCGAGTTCGCCGTCCAGCTCCTCCAGCTCGTGCACGGCCGCAGCGACGCGGGACTGCACAGCGGCACCACCCTCGACGCGCTCGCCGCCCTCGCCGCCGGCGGCTACGTCGGCCGCGCCGACGCCGCCCAGCTCGACGAGGCCTACCGCTTCCTGCGGGCCATGGAGCACCGCATCCAGCTGTACCGGCTGCGCCGCACCCACCTCGTCCCCGAGGACGAGGCCGACCTGCGCCGCCTCGGCCGCTCGCTCGGACTGCGCACCGACCCGGTCGCCGAGCTGAACAAGGAGTGGAAGCGACACGCGGCCGTCGTTCGACGCCTCCACGAGAAGCTCTTCTACCGGCCGCTGCTCGACGCGGTCGCCCAGCTGGCCCCCGGCGAGATCCGGCTCAGCCCGAAGGCCGCCGGACAGCGGCTCGAAGCACTCGGTTACGAGGACCCCGCCGCCGCCCTGCGCCACCTGGAGGCGCTGGCCTCCGGGGTCAGCCGCAAGGCCGCGATCCAGCGGACGCTGCTCCCGGTGCTGCTCGGCTGGTTCGCCGACTCGGCCGATCCGGACGCCGGCCTGCTCGGCTTCCGCAAGGTCTCCGACGCCCTCGGCAAGACCCCCTGGTACCTGCGGCTGCTCCGCGACGAGGGCGCCGCCGCCGAGAACCTCGCCCGGGTGCTCTCCGCCGGGCGCCTCACCCCCGACCTGCTGCTGCGCGCCCCCGAGGCGGTCGCGCTGCTCGGCGACCCGGAGGGCCTGAAGCCGCGCGGCCTGGACCATCTGCAGCAGGAGGTGCTGGCGGCGGTGGGCCGCGCGGACGACGCCGAACAGGCCGTCGCGGCGGCCCGGGGGGTGCGCCGCAGGGAGCTGTTCCGTACTGCCGCGGCCGATCTCATCGGCTCGTACGGCACCGAGGACAGCCCCCGCGAACCCGACCCGGGCGCACTCGTCGACCGGGTGGGGGAGGCCGTCACCGACCTCAACGCGGCGACGATCGCGGGCGCCCTGCGGGCCGCCGTCCGCGCCGAGTGGGGCGACGAACTGCCCACCCGGTTCGCGGTCATCGGCATGGGCCGCTTCGGAGGCCACGAGCTGGGCTACGGCTCCGACGCCGACGTCCTGTTCGTGCACGAGCCGCGTGAGGGAGTCGACGAGCAGGAGGCGACCAGGGCCGCCAACCGGGTGGTCGCCGAGATGCGGAGGCTCCTCCAACTCCCCACCACCGACCCGCCGTTGCTGATCGACGCCGACCTGCGGCCGGAGGGCAAGAGCGGCCCCCTGGTCCGAACGCTGAAGTCGTACGCCGCCTACTACCACCGCTGGTCCCTCGTCTGGGAGAGCCAGGCGCTGCTCCGCGCCGAACCCATGGCGGGCGACCGCGAGTTGGCGGACCGCTTCATCGAACTCGTCGACCCGCTGCGCTATCCCGCCGAGGGCCTCGGCGAGGACGCGGTCCGTGAGATCCGCCGCCTCAAGGCCCGGATGGAGTCCGAGCGGCTGCCGCGCGGCGCCGACCCGACGCTCCACGCCAAGCTGGGGCGCGGCGGGCTGAGCGACGTGGAGTGGACGGTCCAGCTGATCCAGATGCGGCACGGCTGGGTGGAGCCGGGGCTGCGGACGACCCGTACCCGCGAGGCGCTCGGCGCGGCCCACGCGGCCGGCCTCATCCCGACGGAGGAGGCGCAGACCCTGGACGAGGCGTGGGTCCTCGCCACCCGCGTCCGCAACGCGGTGATGCTGGTCCGCGGCCGGCCCGGCGACACCTTCCCCTCGGACCCGCGCGAACTCGCGGCGGTGGGACGGTACTTGGGGTACGAGTCCGGCCATGTCGGCGAGATGGTCGACGACTACCGGCGGATCACCCGCCGGGCCAGGGCCGTCGTCGAGGAGCTGTTCTACGGGGCGTAGGCCCCACACCCCTGACGGTCCGGCGCCTACTCCTCGTCCGGCAGGCCCCGTATGTGGGCCAGATAGCCGGCCAGGGCCAGTTCGAAGGCGGTGTCGGTGCGGCCTCCCTCGGGGAAGGCGGCCAGGGCCCGGGCGAGGCGTGGGGTCGACGTGTCGTCGGCCAGCTCCCACATCGCCTCCGGGGCGGCCATGTCGAGGGCCGAGCCCAGGACCAGGTTCTCCAGGGCGATGATCACCGGCATGACGTCCGGGAGGGCGAAGCCCGCGTCGAGGAGGAGGGCGACCGCCTGCTCGTACTGCTCAAGGACCCTCGGGGCGCGTACCGGCGAGCCGGTGAGCAGCGGGATCGCCTTCGGATGGGCGGCGAAGGCGGCCCGGTAGGAGCGCGCCCAGGCGGCGAAGGCCGTGTCCCAGGGCTGCCCGTCGAGCGTGCCGCCGTCGATGGCGGCGCAGACCCGCTCTCGCAGCAGCTCCACGATGCCGTCCCTGCCGTCCACATGGTGATACACCGAGGCCGTCTGCACCCCGAGCCGTCGCGCGATCTGCGGGACGCTGAAGTCGCCCTGCTCGTCGACGAGTTCGAGCGCCGTGGTGGTGATGCGCGCACGGTCGAGGAGGGGCTTGTGGGGCCGGCCCATGGACGTTCTCCCGCTGTTCAGGTCTTCCCGAATCGTTGGACACGAGGCTACATTGCGCCAACCGAAAGCCTTTAGGTTTACGAGAAGGGCTTCTCCCCGCATGTCCTCCAGCACCACCGACAAGCCACCAGGCCTGCGCGCCGGCACCCTCACCACCGCGGACATCTCCTTCTTCGTCGTCTCCGCCGCCGCACCGCTCACCGTGATGGCCGGTGTCGCCCCCATCGCCCTCGTCCTCGGCGGCATCGGCGCCCCGGCCGGCTACCTCCTCGCCGGCATCACCCTGGCGATCTTCGCCGTCGGCTTCACCACCATGAGCCGCCACGTCCGCAGCGGCGGCGCCTTCTACGCGTACATCGCCCAAGGGCTCGGCAAACCGCTCGGCATCGCCGCCGCCCTGGTCGCCATGGTCGGCTACAACGGCATGGAGATCGGCGTCTACGGACTCCTCGGCTCCGCCACCGCCGACACCTCCCACGCCCTGTGGGGCGTCGACCTGCCCTGGCTCCCGATCGCCCTCGCCGGCCTGCTGCTCATCTGGTACGGCGGCTACCGCTCCATCGACTTCGGCGCCAAGGTCCTCGGCGTCCTGCTCGTCGCCGAGACCGGCATACTCGTCCTCCTCGCCGGCGGCGTGCTCCTCAAGGGCGGCGCGAAGGGGCTCTCCCTCGCCTCCTTCGCCCCCGGCAACGTCCTCGTACCCGGCACGGCGGCCGTCCTGGCCTTCGCCTTCTCGGCCTTCACCGGCTTCGAATCCACCGTGATCTACCGCCGCGAGGCCCGCGACCCCGCCCGCACCATCCCCCGCGCCACCTACATCGCGGTCGGCTTCCTCGGCCTGTTCTACGCCTTCGTCGTCTGGACCGTGATCCAGGCCTTCGGCGACGACCAGGTCGTCGCGGCCGCCGCGGGCGACACCGGCGGACTGTTCTTCGCCGCCATCACCACCTACGTGGGCCCCTGGGCCGCCGACCTGATGCACGTGTTCATCGTGACCAGCATCATCGCCTCGCTGCTCGCCTTCCACAACGCGATCAACCGCTACTGCCTCGCCCTCGCCGAGGAGGGCGTCCTGCCCGCCGCCCTCGGCCGGATCCACCCCCGCCACCGCTCCCCGTACGTCGCGGGCCTCGCCCAGACCGTGCTCGGCGCGGCCGTCGTCCTCGGCTTCGCGGCCGCCGGCGCCGACCCGTACACCCAGCTGCTCCTCTGGGTGAACACCCCCGGGATGCTCGGGCTCATGGCGCTGATGCTGCTCGCCGCCCTCGCCGTCGTGCGCTACTTCCGGCGCGTCCCGCACGAGGAGGGCGCCCTGCGCACCCTCGTCGCCCCCGTCACCGCCGCCGCCCTGCTCGCCGTGGCGATCTGGCTGGTCGCCTCCAAGGTCGCGCTCTTCACCGGCGCCTCCCCGACCGTCAACACGGTCCTCGTCGCGGTCGTCCCCACCGTCCTCGTCCTGGGGCTCCTCCTCGCGTACCGGCTGCGCCGCACGCGCCCCGAGGTCTACGCCCACTTCGCCGAAGAACCGCCCACCGCCCCGCACCCCGAGCCGCACCCCGGCCTGCCCACAGAGCCGCACGCCGACCTGCCCGCCGACCTGCACCCCGACCTGCACCCCGCGCCGCACGCCGAAGGAGCCGACCCCTCGTGTCCGCAGCCCCCGCCCCCGACCTCCTCCTCGTCGACGCCCGCGTCCGTACCCCCGAACCGAGCGGCCACACCGCTGTCGCCGTCCGCGACGGACTGATCACCGCCCTCGGCGACGCCACCGACGCCCGCGCCTGGCGCGGCCCCGGCACCCAGGTCGTCGACCTCGGCGGCGCCACCCTCACCCCCGGCCTCACCGACGCCCACAGCCACCCCGTCTGGGGCCTGGAGATGTTCACCGGCACCGACCTGTCCGGTGTCAGGGACCTGGACGGACTACGGGCCGCCCTCCGCGACGCCGAGCGCCACGACGGCTGGATCATCGGCTTCGGCCTCGACCACAACGTCTTCGGCGGCCGCCCCGTCCACCGCGACCTGATCGAAGACGTCCTCGGCGGCGCCCCCGCCCACCTGCGCCTCTACGACGGACACTCGGCCCTGGCCAGCGCGGCGGCCCTCAAGGCCGCGGGCATCGAAGGGCCCCGCGCCTTCGCCCAGCTCTCCGAGATCGTCTGCGACGCCGACGGGCGCCCCACCGGGCATCTCGTCGAGCACGCGGCCATGGACCTGATGACCCCGGTCCTGCCCACCCAGCCGTACGCGGAGCGCCGCGACCGGCTCGTCGACCTGCTCACCGGCATGGCCGCCACCGGCCTCGCCTCCGCCCACGTCATGGACCTCGGCGGACCCGACGTACCGGGTCTCCTGGCCGCCCTGGAGGAGGACGGCGAGCTGCCCCTGCGCCTCCGCCTCGCGCCCTGGTGCATGCCGGGCGCCACCGAGGAGGAGCTGGACGGGCTCGTACGGCTCCAGGGGCGGGCCGGGCGGATGTGGGCGATCGGCGGCGTGAAGTTCTTCATGGACGGCACCGTCGAGGGCGGCACCGCCTGGCTGGAACACGCCGACTGCCACGGCCGCGGCACCGATGCCTTCTGGCCCGATCCGGCCGCGTACTCGGCCGCCGTACGCCACCTCCACCGCGCGGGGGTCGGCACCGCCACCCACGCCATCGGCGACGCCGCCGTACGGCACGTCCTCGACACCGTGGAAGCCCTGGGTACGGGCGGTCCCCGCCATCGCGTCGAGCACATCGAGACGGTCCCCGACGACCAGCTGGGGCGCTTCGCCGCACTCGGCGTGGTCGCCTCGATGCAGCCCCCGCACACCGCGTACACCCGCGCCGACCACACCGACGAGTGGTCCAAGCGGCTCGGCGAGGAGCGGGCGGCCCGCGCCTGGCGCATGCGTGACCTGCGGGACGCCGGGGCGCACCTGGCACTCGGCTCGGACTGGCCCATCGCCCACCACGACGCCCGCCAGGTCCTCGCCACCGCGCAGGCGCCGCGCGGCGCGGCCTCGGCCCGGCACGGGCTCACCGGCCTGATGGCCCTGGAGGGGATGACCACGCACGCGGCGGTCGCGGCGGGGGAGGAGGCGCTCGCGGGCCGGATCGCCCCCGGCTACCGCGCCGACCTCACGGCCTTCACGGTGGACCCGGTGGAGGCCCCGGCGGACGAGACGGAGAACGCCCCGATCCGCCTCACCGTCGCCGGCGGCCGGATCACCTACCGGAACTGACCGACCGCCCGGAGTCGCTCTTCTCCGCGACGGCGTCCTCACGGTCCGCCTCCGCCTTCGGGGGCGGACCGCTCCGCGTCACCGCGCCGGGCATCGGCTCGACCAGCTTGGGCAGGCGGTGCGGGCGGGAGCCGTACCAGAAGTAGGAGACGGCGAAGCCGAAGGCGAGGCAGATCATGCCGCCGACCGCGTCCAGCCAGAAGTGGTTCGCGGTGGCGACGATCACGACGAGGGTCGCCGTCGGGTAGAGCAGGCCCAGGATCTTCGCCCAGGGCGCCTTGGCGAGCAGGAAGATCGTCACACCGCACCAGAGGGACCAGCCGATGTGCATCGACGGCATCGCCGCGTACTGGTTCGACACGTGCTTGAGGTTGCCCGAGGCCATCGAGCCCCAGGTGTGGTGGACCAGCACCGTGTCGACGAAGTCCTGGCCGTTCATCAGCCGGGGCGGCGCGAGCGGGTACAGGTAGTAACCGACCAGGGCGACACCGGTGGTGGCGAACAGAACGGTACGGAACGCCGCGTAACGGCCCGGGTGCCATCGGTAGAGCCACACGAGCACACCGATGGTCACGACGAAGTGCAACGTCGCGTAGTAGTAGTTCATCGACACGATCAGCCATGTCACCGAGTTCACGGCATGGTTGACGGCGTGCTCGAAGGCCAGGCCGAGGGACTCCTCCGCGCGCCAGATCCAGTCGGCGTTCTTGAGCGCCTGGGTCTTCTGCTCCGGCACCGCGTTGCGGATGAGCGAGTACGTCCAGTAGCTCACCGCGATGAGAAGTATCTCGAACCAGATCGTGGGACGCCGCGGCGTGCGCGCACGCAGGCGCGCGAACCTGCCGTCGGCCACGATGGTGGGTGACGACGGGGTCGTCCGGTTGTCCAAACTGTTCACGGTCGTTTCACCCATAGGAGGAGAGTCTGCCAGATCCCTTCCCCCCGACCGATCATCCCTCGGACGGGTTCGGGGCGCACCCGGTCCACCTCAGGAATGAGGTCGTACGGGGGTTGCCCCAGGGGTCGGCGCGGGGTCAGGTTCGTACGGCGGACGGAGCGGAGGCGGTCGAACCGCGGACGACCAGCTCGGGCATGAAGACGAACTCGGAGTGCGGGGCGGGAGTGCCCCCGACCTCTTCGAGCAGGGCGCGGACCGCCGCCTGCCCCATCGCCTGCACGGGCTGCCGGATGGTGGTCAGCGGCGGATCGGTGAACGCTATGAGGGGAGAGTCGTCGAAACCGACGACGGAGACGTCCCGGGGGACGTCGAGTCCCTGCTGCCGTGCGGCCCGGATCGCGCCGAGCGCCATCATGTCGCTCGCGCAGACCACCGCGGTGCAGCCGCGGGAGATCAGCGCCCCGGCGGCGGCCTGGCCGCCCTCCAGGGTGTAGAGGGAGTGCTGGATCAGCGCCTCGGACTCCTCGAAGCCGAGGCCGAGCCGCTCCTCCATGCCCTTCTGGAAGCCCTCTATCTTGCGGAGCACCGGCACGAACCGCTTCGGTCCGACGGCCAGCCCGATCCTGGTGTGCCCCAGCGCGGCCAGGTGCGTCACCGCGAGCCGCATGGCGGCCCGGTCGTCGGGGGAGACGAAGGGTGCCTGGACCTTGGGGGAGAAACCGTTGAGGAGGACGTACGGGACACCCTTGCCGCGCAGCTGGTCGTAGCGCGTCATGTCGGCGGTGGTGTCGGCGTGCAGTCCGGAGACGAAGATGATGCCGGCGACGCCCCGCTCCACCAGCATGTCGGTGAGCTCGTCCTCGGTGGACCCGCCGGGGGTCTGGGTGGCGAGTACCGGGGTGTACCCCTGTCGGGTCAGGGCCTGTCCGATGACCTGCGCGAGCGCGGGGAAGATCGGGTTGTCCAGTTCGGGGGTGATGAGGCCGACGAGTCCCGCGCTGCGCTGGCGCAGTCGTACGGGCCGCTCGTAGCCGAGCACGTCGAGCGCGGCAAGGACGGATTCACGGGTGGCCCCGGCCACACCGGGCTTGCCGTTGAGCACGCGGCTGACTGTGGCCTCACTGACCCCCGCCTGGGCTGCGATGTCGGAGAGCCGCGCGGTCATGGGGATGGACTGTACCGGTCACGGGGCGTATTGCCCACCGCACGGGTCAGGTACGGGTGATGCAAGCCACTCCGCAAGGTCTTGCAGGTTTTGCGGGGCGCGCGTGGCGTGATCGGGGCGTGCGCGCGGGCCCGTACGGCGCGTGAGGGGCGTGTGTCAGCTGGTGTCAAGCGATTCGACGGCAACCTTAGGGACACGTGGATGTAACGATCCCCGGTCCTTGCAGAAAGTTCCCGCAAGGTCTTTCGGCTCGTTTTCATCCCTGTTACGTTCCTGGCAACCCGGAGCGCCGCGAGGGAGCGGTCGCATGAGGAAGGTTCCAGCCCCTCGTCCCCCCGGGATCTTCGAAGGAGTTCACATGCGGCGTGGCATAGCGGCCACCGCGCTGGTCGCGGCCCTGGGCGTGACCCTGGCGGCGTGCGGTAGTGACGGCGGTTCGGACGGCGGCTCGAAGAGCTCGGGTGAGCTCTCCGGCACCGTGACCTGGTGGGACACCTCCACGGTCGGTTCCGAGGACAAGGTCTTCAAGAAGGTCGCCGAGGACTTCAAGAAGAAGCACCCGAAGGTCACCGTCAAGTACGTGAACGTGCCGTTCGGTGAGGCGCAGAACAAGTTCAAGAACGCCGCGCAGTCCGGCTCCGGCGCCCCCGACGTCATCCGCTCCGAGGTCGCCTGGACCCCCGAGTTCGCCGACCTCGGCTACCTCGCCCCGCTCGACGGCACCCCGGCCCTCAAGGGCGCGGACGACTTCCTGAAGCAGGCCTCCGCCTCCACCCAGTACAAGGGCAAGACCTACGCGGTCCCGCAGGTCATCGACTCCATGGGCATCTTCTACAACAAGAAGATCTTCAAGGAGGCCGGCGTCGAGGTCCCCAAGACCATCGCCGAGCTCAAGACCGTCTCCGCCAAGATCAAGCAGAAGACCGGCAAGACCGGCCTGTACCTGCGCGGCGACGACCCGTACTGGTTCCTCTCCTTCCTGTACGGCGAGGGCGGCAACCTCGTCGACGCCGAGAAGAAGTCGATCACCATCGACGACCCCGCCGGTGTGAAGGCCCTCGCCACGGTGAAGGACCTGGTCGACTCCAAGGCGGCGATCACCGACGCCACCAACGGCTGGGACAACATGCAGGCGTCCTTCAAGGACGGCAAGGTCGCGATGATGATCAACGGCCCGTGGGCCGTCGCCGACACCTTCGCCGGCAAGGAGTTCGCCGACAAGGCGAACCTGGGCATCGCCCCGGTCCCGGCCGGTTCCGCCGGCCAGGGCGCCCCGCAGGGCGGTCACAACCTCGCCGTCTACGCGGGCTCCAAGAACCTCGACGCGTCCTACGCCTTCGCCGAGTACATGACCTCGGTCGAGAGCCAGACGACGATCGCGAAGGAGCTCAGCCTCCTGCCGACGCGTCAGTCCGTCTACACCAAGCCGGACGTCGCCACCAACGAGATGATCGGCTTCTTCAAGCCCGTCGTCGAGAAGGCGGTCGAGCGCCCCTGGATCCCCGAGGGCGGCAGCCTCTTCGAGCCGGTCAAGGTCGAGTACACCAAGGTGCTCACCGGCCAGACCAGCCCGGACGCCGGCGCCAAGGCGATCGGCGAGTCCTACCGCAAGCTCCTGAAGGACTGGAAGTAGAAGGAAGGCAGGCCGACTGATGGCTGTGGACACTCCCAGCCAGTCGGTGGCGAAGGCCGCGGGTGACACTGTCACCCGCGGCCGGAGCCGCGGTACTGGTCACAACGGCGGCGCCGTGCGTCGATCCCTCTCCACCCACTGGTACGCCTGGGCCATGGTCGCCCCGGTGGTCGTCGTCCTCGGCGTGATCATCGGCTACCCGCTGGTCCGCGGCATCTACCTGTCGTTCACCGATGCCACCGAGCGCAACGTCGCCCGCAGCATCGGCGTCAACGAGATCCCGGCGACGTACGAGTTCGTCGGCCTGGACAACTACGTCGACGCGGTGACCGGCAGCCAGTTCCTCGCCACCCTGGGGTGGACGGTCCTGTGGACCGTCTCCTGCGTGGCCGTCACCTTCGGCCTCGGCCTCGCCCTCGCCAACATCCTCAACCGCAAGATCGCCGGCCGCTCCTTCTACCGGATGCTGCTGGTCCTGCCCTGGGCGGTCCCCGGCTTCGTCTCCGTCTTCGCCTGGCGCTTCCTCTACGACGAGCGCCGCGGCATGCTCAACCAGATCCTCTCGGGCGTCGGCATGGACGGCATCCCGTGGCTGAACGACCCCACCTGGGCCAAGTTCTCGGTCATCGCCGTCAACGTCTGGCTCGGCATCCCGTTCATGATGGTCGCCCTCCTCGGCGGGCTCCAGTCCATCCCCGGCGAGCTGTACGAGGCCGCCGAGATGGACGGCGCCGGCGCCTGGCAGCGCTTCCGGCACATCACCATGCCCGGACTGCGGTCCGTCAGCACCACGGTGATCCTGCTGAGCACCATCTGGACCTTCAACATGTTCCCGGTGATCTTCCTGCTCACCCGGGGCGGGCCCGGCGAGGCCACCCAGATCCTCGTCACCCAGGCGTACAAGTTCTCCTTCGAGATCAGCCCGCGCGACTTCGCCCAGTCGTCCACGTGGGGCGTCCTCATCCTGATCCTCCTGATGGTCTTCGCCGCGTTCTACCGGCGCGTCCTCCGCAAGCAGGGAGAAGTCTGGTGACCACCACGACGCCCACCCCCCGTACCGTGAACACCCATCGGGCCGTGAACGCCCACCGGGCCGTGAACACCCCGATCCGCAACCGGCGTTCGCCGCTCGCCTCCGTCGGGCTGCACGTCACGCTGATCGTGGCCTCCGTGATCGCCGTCTTCCCGGTGCTGTGGGTCCTGCTGACCTCGCTCAAGCCCGCGAAGTACGCGACCACCACGGACTTCGTCAAAGAGACGACGATCGAGAACTACACGAACCTGCTGAAGGACACCCCGTTCCTCACCTGGTTCGCCAACTCGCTGCTCGTCGCCGGTCTCACCACCGTCGTCGGCGTCTTCATCGCCGCCACCACCGGCTACGCCGTCAGCCGCTTCCGCTTCCCCGGCAAGCGCGGCCTGATGTGGACGCTGCTCATCACCCAGATGTTCCCGGTCGCCGTCCTGATCGTGCCGATCTACAACATCATGGCGTCGATGGGCCTGCTCAACCAGCCGGCCGGCCTGGTCATCACGTACCTGACCATCGCCGTCCCGTTCTGCGCCTGGATGATGAAGGGCTTCTTCGACACCATCCCGCGCGAGATCGACGAGTCCGGCTATGTCGACGGCCTCACCCCGTTCGGCACGTTCTGGCGGCTGATCCTGCCGCTCGCCAAGCCGGGCATCGCGGTCACCGCGTTCTACTCGTTCATCACCGCCTGGGGCGAGGTCGCCTACGCCTCCGCCTTCATGGTCGGCGACGAGAACCTCACGCTCGCCGGCGGACTCCAGAAGTTCGTCAACCAGTACGGCGCCCAGTGGGGCCCGATGTCCGCGGCCTCCGTCCTGATCGCCATCCCCGCGGCACTGGTGTTCCTCTTCGCCCAGCGGCACCTCGTGACCGGCATGTCCGCCGGCGCCGTCAAGGGCTGAGCCCGATCACCGTTCTTGTACGCCTCTCCTTACCTCCCAGGGAAGACATGACCCAGCATCTCGCCACCCCGGCCGACGCCCCGACCACCGGCACGCACACGGGCTGGTGGAGAGACGCGGTGATCTACCAGGTCTACCCGCGCAGCTTCGCCGACGGCAACGGCGACGGCATGGGCGACCTGGAGGGCATCCGCAGCCGGCTGCCGTACCTCAAGGAACTCGGCGTCGACGCCGTCTGGCTCTCCCCCTTCTACGCCTCGCCGCAGGCCGACGCCGGCTACGACGTCGCCGACTACCGGGCCATCGACCCCATGTTCGGCTCGCTCCTCGACGCCGACGCCGTGATCCGCGAAGCCCACGCGCTGGGCCTGCGCATCATCGTCGACCTGGTCCCCAACCACTCCTCCGACCAGCACGAGTGGTTCCAGCGCGCGCTGCGCGAGGGCCCCGGGTCGGTCCTGCGCGAGCGCTACCACTTCCGTCCCGGCAAGGGCGAGAACGGCGAACTGCCGCCCAACGACTGGGAGTCCATCTTCGGCGGCCCCGCCTGGACCCGCACCGAGGACCCGGACGGCACCCCCGGCGACTGGTACCTCCACCTCTTCGCCCCCGAGCAGCCCGACTTCAACTGGGAACACCCCGCCGTACGCGACGAGTTCCGCTCGATCCTCCGCTTCTGGCTCGACATGGGCGTCGACGGCTTCCGCGTCGACGTCGCCCACGGACTGGTCAAGGCCGAGGGCCTGCCCGACCTCGGCGCCCACGACCAGCTGAAGCTGCTCGGCAACGACGTCATGCCCTTCTTCGACCAGGACGGCGTCCACGAGATCTACCGCTCCTGGCGGAAGGTCCTCTCCGAGTACGACGGCGAGCGCGTCCTCGTCGCCGAGGCCTGGACCCCCACCGTCGACCGCACCGCGAACTACGTGCGCCCCGACGAGATGCACCAGGCCTTCAACTTCCAGTACCTGGGCACCCACTGGGACGCCGCCGAACTGCGCCGCGTCATCGACGACTCGCTCGAAGCGATGCGCCCGGTCGGCGCCCCCACCACCTGGGTGCTCTCCAACCACGACGTCACCCGGCACGCCACCCGCTTCGCCAACCCGGCGGGCCTCGGCACCCAGCTGCGCGAGGCCGGCGACCGTGAACTCGGCCTCCGCAGGGCCCGCGCCGCCACCCTGCTGATGCTGGCGCTGCCCGGCTCGGCGTACGTCTACCAGGGCGAGGAGCTCGGCCTGCCCGACGTCACCGACCTGCCCGACGAGGTCCGTCAGGACCCGTCGTTCTGGCGGGCGTCCGGCCAGGACGGCTTCCGCGACGGCTGCCGGGTGCCGATCCCGTGGACCGTCGAGGGCAGCTCGTACGGCTTCGGCGACGGCGGCTCCTGGCTGCCGCAGCCCACGACCTGGGCCGGTCTGAGCGTCGAGGCGCAGACCGGCGACCCCGGCTCCACCCTGGAGCTGTACCGCAGCGCCCTCGCCGTGCGGCGGGCGCAGCCCGGACTCGGTGCGGGCGAGGCCGTCGAGTGGCTGGAGGCACCCGAGGGTGTGCTCTCCTTCCGCCGTGACGGCTTCGCCTGCATCGCCAACACCACCGGCCGGGCCATCTCCGTCCCGCTGCCCGGCCGGTTCCTTCTCTCGAACGAGGAGATCACCGTCGTCGACGACGAGGCGGTCCTGCCCGCCGACTCGACCGCCTGGTGGGCGGTGTGACGATCCCCCTGCCGCGGGGCGCCGGGAACGGCGCCCCGCGGCTCGCGGACATCGCGGCCCAGTCCGGGGTCAGCGAGGCCACCGTCAGCCGGGTCCTCAACGGCAAGGCGGGGGTGGCCGGCGCGACCCGGCACAAGGTGCTCGCGGCGCTCGACGTGCTCGGCTACGAGCGTCCCGTACGGCTGAAACGGCGCAGCGCGGGCCTCGTCGGCCTCGTCGTCCCCGAGCTGACCAACCCGATCTTCCCGGCGTTCGCGCAGGTCGTCGAACAGGTCCTCGCCGGGCACGGCTACACCCCGGTCCTCTGCACCCAGATGCCCGGCGGCGCCACCGAGGACGAACTCGTCGAACAGCTGGTGGAGCGCGGGGTGGCCGGCATCGTCTTCCTCTCCGGGCTGCACGCGGACGCCTCCGCCGACCCGGCGCGGTACGCCCGGCTGACCGCCCGGGGCGTGCCGTACGTCCTCATCAACGGCTACAACGAGAACATCGACGCCAACTTCGTCTCCCCGGACGACCGGGCGGCGGCCCGCATGGCCGTACGGCACCTGGTCGAGCTGGGCCACGAGCGGATCGGCCTCGCCATCGGCCCCACCCGCTACGTGCCCTCGCGCCGCAAGGCCGAGGGCTTCACCGCCGAGCTGTACGAGCTCCTCGGTGTCGAACGCGCCGACGCGGAACGGTTCATCAGACCCACGCTCTTCGGTGTCGAGGGCGGGCACGCGGCCGCCGACATCCTGCTCCGCGAGGGCTGCACCGGCATCGTCTGCGGCTCCGACCTGATGGCGCTCGGCGTGATCCGCGCCGTCCGCGCCCAAGGCCTCGACGTGCCCGGGGACGTCTCCGTCGTCGGCTTCGACGACTCGCCGCTGATCGCCTTCACCAGCCCGCCGCTGTCCACCGTGCGCCAGCCCGTCCAGGCCATGGCGACGGCGGCCGTCGGCGCGCTCCTGGAGGAGATCGAGGGGAATCCCGTGCAGCGCACGGAGTTCGTCTTCCAGCCGGAGCTGGTGGTCCGCGGCTCCACGGCGCAGCCGCCGGCCAGGGCCGTCCACCCGCAGACGGTCCCGCAAGTCCTTACGTAACAACTTGCGTTGCGGTGTCCGGAGGGTTGACCGGGCGTCGGGGCACTCGTACGGTCACGGCTGAAAACAGTTGCTGATACTTTCGGCAACTTCTTGCGACAGTGAAGTCAGCAGGAGGAATCATGGCCAGAAAGACCGTGGCAGCTGCACTCGCCCTCGTGGCGGGAGCCGCTGTGGCCGTCACGGGCAACGCCCCGGCGCAGGCGGGCCCGCCCGGAGAGAAGGACGTCACCGCGGTGATGTTCGAGTGGAACTTCGCCTCCGTCGCCCGCGAGTGCACCGACCGCCTCGGCCCCGCCGGATACGGATACGTCCAGGTCTCCCCGCCCCAGGAACACCTCCAGGGCGGCCAGTGGTGGACCTCCTACCAGCCGGTCAGCTACAAGATCGCCGGACGTCTCGGCGACCGCACCGCCTTCAAGAGCATGATCGACACCTGCCACGCGGCCGGCGTCAAGGTCGTCGCCGACTCCGTCATCAACCACATGGCGAACGGCTCCGGCACGGGAACGGGCGGGACCCCGTTCTCCAAGTACGACTACCCGGGCCTCTACTCCGGCTCCGACATGGACGACTGCCGCTCCTCGATCTCCAACTACCAGGACCGCGGCAACGTCCAGAACTGCGAACTGGTCCAGCTCCCCGACCTCGACACGGGCGAGGAGTACGTCCGCGGGAAGATAGCCGGCTACCTCAACGACCTGCTCTCCCTCGGCGTCGACGGCCTCCGCATCGACGCCGCCAAGCACATGCCGGCCGCCGACCTCGCCAACATCAAGTCGCGGCTCACCAACCCCGGCGTGTACTGGAAGCAGGAAGCGATCCACGGCGCGGGCGAGGCCGTCTCCCCGAGCGAGTACCTCGGCAGCGGAGACGTCCAGGAGTTCCGCTACGCCCGCGACCTCAAGCGGATCGTGCAGAGCGAGAAGCTCTCCTCCCTCAAGAACTTCGGCGAGGCCTGGGGCTACATGCCCTCCGGCCAGGCCGGCGTCTTCGTCGACAACCACGACACCGAGCGCGGCGGCGACACCCTCTCCTACAAGGACGGCGCGAACTACACCCTCGCCTCCGTCTTCGCCCTCGCCTGGCCCTACGGAGCCCCCGACGTCCACTCCGGCTACGAGTGGACCGACAAGGACGCCGGCCCGCCCAACGGCGGCCAGGTGAACGCCTGTTACACCGACGGCTGGAAGTGCCAGCACGCCTGGCGCGAGATCTCCTCCATGGTCGCCTTCCGCAACACCGCGCGCGGCCAGGCCGTGACCGGCTGGTGGGACAACGGCAACAACGCGATCGCGTTCGGCCGCGGCTCCAAGGCGTACGTGGCCATCAACCACGAGTCCTCGGCGCTCACCCGCACCTTCCAGACCTCGCTGCCCGCCGGCTCCTACTGCGACGTCCAGTCGAACACGGCCGTGACGGTGAACGGATCCGGCCAGTTCACGGCCACCCTCGGCGCCAACACGGCGCTCGCCCTGCACGTGAACGCGACGAGCTGCGGCTCCGGCACGACCCCGACGACCCCGCCGACGACCCCGCCCGCCACCTCGGGCGCGTCCTTCAACGCCACCGCCACCACCGTGGTCGGCCAGAACATCTACGTCACCGGCAACCGCGCCGAGCTCGGCAACTGGTCCCCGGCCGCCGCCCTGAAGCTCGACCCGGCCACGTACCCCGTCTGGAAGCTGACCGTCGGCCTGCCCGCAGGAACGGCCTTCGAGTACAAGTACATCCGCAAGGACGCCGCCGGAAACGTCACCTGGGAGTCCGGCGCCAACCGCACCGCGACCGTCCCCGCCTCGGGCCAGCTCGTCCTGAACGACACGTTCCGCAGCTGACCTCCCTTCCTCTCCAGGGTCGCCCCCACCGGGGCGGCCCTCCCACCCGTACCCCGTCCCTCCTCCAGGGAGCACCCCCGTGACACGCAAGAGAACGGCGGTCGCACTGGCCGCCGCCCTGTGCGCCGCCCTCGTGCCCGCCGTCCCCGCGGCCGCCGCGCCCAGGCCCCCGGCCCCGCCCTCCGACCGGGCGCTCGCGGCCGAGCCCGCCCGCCAGGACCTCACCCGCGAGCAGTTCTACTTCGTCCTGCCCGACCGGTTCGCCAACGGCGACACCTCCAACGACCGGGGCGGCCTCACCGGAAGCCGTACGCAGACCGGCTTCGACCCCACCGACAAGGGCTTCTACCAGGGCGGCGACCTCAAGGGCCTCACGGAGCGGCTCGACTACATCAAGGGCCTCGGCACCACCGCCATCTGGATGGCGCCGATCTTCAAGAACCGGCCCGTGCAGGGGGAGGGCAAGGACGCCTCCGCCGGCTACCACGGCTACTGGATCACCGACTTCACCCAGGTCGATCCGCACTTCGGGACCAACGAGGACCTGGAGAAGCTGATCGCGGCCGCCCACCGCAAGGGCATGAAGGTCTTCTTCGACGTCATCACCAACCACACCGCCGACACGGTCGACTACGCCGAGCAGAAGTACGGCTACCGCCCCAAGGGCGCCTACCCGTACCTCGACAAGGACGGCCGCCCCTTCGACGACCGGGACGCCGTCGGCAAGGTCGACGCCTCTTCGTTCCCGTACACCCCCGTCGCCTCCACCGAGAAGGCGGACGCCAAGGTCCCGGCCTGGCTCAACGACCCCACGATGTACCACAACCGGGGCGACTCCACCTGGGCCGGCGAGTCCGCCGAGTACGGCGACTTCGTCGGCCTCGACGACCTGTGGACCGAGCGCCCCGAGGTCGTCGACGGCATGCGGAAGATCTACGAGAAGTGGGTCCGCGACTTCAAGATCGACGGTTTCCGCATCGACACCGTCAAGCACGTCGACCTCGACTTCTGGACCCAGTGGGCCACCGCCCTCGACGCCTACGCCAAGAAGCAGGGCCGCGAGGACTTCTTCATGTTCGGCGAGGTCTACTCCGCCGACACCGCCGTCACCTCCCCGTACGTCACCCGGGGCCGGCTCGACGCCACCCTCGACTTCCCCTTCCAGGACGCCGCCCGCGCCTTCGCCTCCCAGGGCGCCGGAGCCGACCGGCTCGCCAAGGTCTTCGCCGAGGACTACCGGTACACCACCGACAAGGCCAACGCCTACGAGCAGGTGACCTTCCTCGGCAACCACGACATGGGCCGCATCGGCACCTTCCTCAAGCAGGACAACCCGAACGCCTCCGACACCGAACTCGTCCGCCGGGCCACCCTCGCCAACGAGCTGATGTTCCTGTCCCGAGGCAACCCGGTGATCTACTACGGCGACGAGCAGGGCTTCACCGGCCCCGGCGGCGACAAGGACGCCCGCCAGACCCTCTTCGCCTCGAAGACCGCCGACTACCTCGACGACGACCAGCTCGGCACCGACCGCACCCACGCCACCGACGCGTACGACACCACGCACCCGGTGTACAAGTCCGTCGCCGCCCTGTCGAAGCTGACCCGCGACAACCCGGCCCTCCGCGACGGCGTCCAGCAGGAACGGTACGCCGAGGGCTCCGTCTACGCCTTCTCCCGTACGGACACGAGGACGAAGACCGAGTACCTCGTCGCCACCAACAGCGCCACCACCGACAAGACGGTCACCGTCCCCGTCGACTCGGCGAACTTCCGCGCCCTGTACGGCAGCCAGGGCGCGGTGGCCGCAGCGAACGGCAAGGTCACCGTCACCGTCCCCGCCCTCTCCTCCCTGGTCCTCAAGGCCGACAAGCCCCTCCCGGCCCCCGCCGCGAAGCCGTCCATCAGCCTCAAGGCCCCGGCCGCCGGAGCCACCGGCACCGTCGAGCTCACCGCCGACGTCAGCGGCGGCGGCCTCAACCGGGTCGTCTTCGCCGCCCAGACCGGCAACGGCCGCTGGCAGACCCTCGGCACCGCCGACCACGCCCCCTACAAGGTCACCCAGCACGTCACCGCCCCCGCCGGCACCCCGCTGCGCTACAAGGCCGTCGTCGTCGACAGCACCGGCCGCACCGCGAGCGCCACCGCCGCCACCACCGCCGGACAGGCTCCCGCGCCCGCGAAGCCGGTCGCCGTCGAGCGCGCCTACGCCGTCGTCCACTACCAGCGCGAGGACGGCGACTACGACGGCTGGACCCTGAAGGGCGCAGGCCAGGAAGCCGCCTTCACCGGCCGCGACGCCCACGGCGGCTTCGCCTGGGTCAAGGTCCCCGAAGGCGCGTCCACCGTCGCGTACACCGTCGAGAAGAACGGCACCGCCGACGGCCCGCAGCGCAGTGTCGACCTCGGCCGCACCGGCGAGGTCTGGATCACCCAGGGCCAGGACGGCCAGGCCGACACCAACCCGGCCCCCGCCACCCCGGACAAGACCAAGGCCGTCCTCCACTACCAGCGCGCCGACGGCAACTACGACGGCTGGGGCCTCCACACCTGGACCGGCGCCGCCCAGCCCACCGACTGGTCCAAGCCCCTCATGCCGGTCCGCTTCGACGCGTACGGCGCTGTCTACGAGGTCCCGCTCACCGAGGGCGCCGGCTCCCTCTCGTACATCCTCCACAAGGGCGACGAGAAGGACCTGCCCACCGACCAGTCCCTCGACCTGGCGAGCCTCGGCCACGAGGTCTGGATGCTCTCCGGGCAGCCCAAGTACCTCCTCCCGACCGTCGGCGGCGCCCCGAACCTCGACCTCGGCAAGGCCGAGGCCCAGTGGATCGACCGGAACACCGTCGTCTGGAAGGTCAAGGCCACCGAGGCCACCAGCCAGCAGCTCGTGTACGCCGAGGACGGCGGCATCACCGTCACCGACGGCGCCCTGAACACCGAGGGCCAGTGGCTCCGGCTCAACCAGACCGCGCTCACCGACGCCCAGAAGGCGAAGTACCCGCACCTCAAGGAGTACCCCGCCTTCACCGTCGACCCGCGCGACACCGACCGCGTCCGTGACTCCCTGCGCGGCCAGCTCGTCGCCACCCAGCGCGCCGCCAACGGCGCCCTGCTCGCCGCCACCGGCGTCCAGACCGCCGGAATCCTCGACGACCTGTACGCGAAGAAGGCCACCGGCGCCACCCTCGGCCCCGTCTTCCGCGGCGGCAGGGTCGGCCTCTCCGTGTGGGCCCCCACCGCGCAGTCCGTGGCGCTCGAACTCGACGGCCGGACCGTGCCCATGCGCCGCGACGACACCTCCGGCGTCTGGTCCGTCACCGGCCCGAAGTCCTGGACGGGCAAGCCGTACCGCTACGTCGTGAAGGTCTGGGCCCCCACCGTCCAGAAGGTCGTCACCAACAAGGTCACCGACCCCTACTCCACCGCCCTCACCACCGACTCCGCCCGCAGCCTCGCCGTCGACCTCACCGACCCGAAGCTCGCCCCCTCCGGCTGGAGCGGCCTGAAGAAGCCGGCCGCCGTGCCGCTGCGCGACGCCCAGATCCAGGAACTCCACATCCGTGACTTCTCCGTCGCGGACCCCACGGCGAAGGCCGACCACCGGGGCACCTACCTCGCCTTCACGGACAAGGCCAGCAAGGGCAACAAGCACCTGCGCGACCTCGCCTCCTCCGGCACCTCCTACGTCCACCTCCTCCCGGCCTTCGACATCGGCACCATCCCCGAGAAGAAGTCCGACCGGACCGAGCCCGCCTGCGACCTCACGGTCTACGCCCCCGACTCCGAGGAGCAGCAGGCCTGCGTGGCCGCCGCCGCGGCCAAGGACGCCTACAACTGGGGCTACGACCCACTCCACTACACCGTCCCCGAGGGCTCCTACAGCACCGACCCCGAAGGCACCCGCCGCACGGTCGAGTTCCGGCAGATGGTCCAGGCCCTCAACGGCACCGGACTCCGCACGGTCATGGACGTCGTCTACAACCACACCGTCGCCGCCGGACAGTCCGACAAGTCCGTCCTCGACAAGATCGTCCCCGGCTACTACCAGCGCCTCCAGGCCGACGGCGCCGTCGCCAACTCCACCTGCTGCGCCAACACCGCGCCCGAGAACGCGATGATGGGCAAGCTCGTCGTCGACTCGATCGTCACCTGGGCCAAGGACTACAAGGTCGACGGCTTCCGCTTCGACCTCATGGGCCACCACCCCAAGGACAACATCCTCGCCGTGCGCAAGGCCCTGGACGAGCTGACGCTCGCCGAGGACGGCGTCGACGGCAAGGCGATCATCCTCTACGGCGAGGGCTGGAACTTCGGCGAGATCGCCGACGACGCCCGCTTCGTCCAGGCCACCCAGAAGAACATGGCCGGCACCGGCATCGCGACCTTCTCCGACCGGGCCCGCGACGCCGTCCGCGGCGGCGGCCCCTTCGACGAGGACCCCGGCGTCCAGGGCTTCGCCTCGGGCCTCTTCACCGACCCCAACACGTCCACCGCCAACGGCACCCCGGAGCAGCAGAAGGCCCGGCTCCTCCACTACCAGGACCTCATCAAGGTCGGCCTGACCGGCAACCTCGCCGACTACTCCTTCACCGACACCTCCGGCCGTACGGTCAAGGGCAGCCAGGTCGACTACAACGGCGCCCCCGCCGGATACGCCGCCGCCCCCGGCGAGGCCCTCGCCTACGCCGACGCCCACGACAACGAGTCCCTGTACGACGCGCTCGCCTTCAAGCTCCCGGCGGGCACGACGGCGGCCGACCGGGCCCGCATGCAGGTCCTCGCCATGGCCACCGCGACCCTCTCGCAGGGCCCGGCGCTCTCCCAGGCCGGCTCGGACCTGCTGCGCTCCAAGTCCCTGGACCGCAACTCGTACGACAGCGGCGACTGGTTCAACGCGATCCACTGGGACTGCGGCGACGGCAACGGCTTCGGCCGCGGCCTCCCGCCGGCCCCCGACAACAAGGCCAAGTGGGGCTACGGAAAGCCGCTCCTGGTGAACCCGGCCCTGAACGTCGGCTGCGAGCAGATCGACGGCGCCTCCGCCGCGTACCGCGACCTCCAGAAGATCCGTACCACCGAGCCGGCGTTCTCCCTCGCCACCGCGGGGCAGGTGCAGGACACCCTGTCCTTCCCGCTCTCGGGCAGCGAGGAGACCCCGGGCGTGATCACGATGCGCCTGGGCGAACTGGTGGTGGTCTTCAACGCGAGCACGCAGCAGCAGACCCAGCGGGTCTCCGGCCTGGCCGGTACCCCCTACGCCCTGCACCCGGTGCAGACGGCGGGCTCGGACCGGGTCGTGAAGGCGTCGTCCTACGAGTCGGCCTCGGGCACCTTCACGGTCCCGGCGCGGACGGTGGCGGTCTTCACGGCGAAGTGATCGCCCGCTCCATGAGCACCACCCCGTAACGCGTGCCGTCGGCGGCGAGCTTTCCCGGCTCCTCGCCGACGGCACGGTAGCCCGCGGCCTCGTAGTACGTACGGAGCCGCGGGTTGCTCGACACACAGTCCAGACGGGAGACCGCCCGGCCACCGGCCGCGACGCGCCCCTCCGCGTGCGCGAGCAGCGCCCGCCCGGTACCGGCCGGAGCCGTCTCCCGTTCCGTCATCAGCCGGTGGACGTACCCGGCGACCGGCGGCTGAGGACCCCAGGCCTGCTCGTCCTCCCACCACAGCTCGTACGCCCCGACCGCCCGGCCGTCGTGGGCCGCCAGCCACACCTCACCCGCGCCGATCCGGGCACGGAAGTGCTCGGCGCTCTTCCCACCGGGCTTCCACTGGTCGATGCCGCTCCGCAGCATCCACCGTGCAGCGCCGTCGTACATTCCCACCAGAAGGTCGAGATCGCGGTCGTCCGCCTGCCGGAAGGTCACTTGTGCCGTCATGGCGATCACCGTAAAGGTATGGCCAGACATCCGACAGCCGTATCCCTCTGGCCTGGAGTGCTCCTCATGCCGCAGATCACCGTCGACTACTCCGCGCCCCTCGACCGGCGCGGCTTCGCCCTCGCGCTCCACCCGCTCGTCGTGGAGACGGTCGACACGACACTCGACGCCTGCAAGACCCGGTTCCGCGAGGTCGAGGAGACGGTCGTCGGGGACGGCGCGACCGAGGACGTCGTGGTACACGTCGAGATCGCCCTGCTGCCCGGCCGTACGGACGAGCTCAAGGGCCGCCTGTCGGAGGCGGTCCTCGCCCTGCTGCCCACGTACCTCAAGGCGACCGAGGGCGTGCGGCTGTCGGTCGAGATCCGCGATCTGGAAGCGTCCTACCGCAAGCGCTGATCGGGTACGGCGCTCACCGGGGGAGCCCCGACCGGAACCAGCGCGACGAGCCGGGCCACCAGCTCCCCGAAGGGGCCGTCGGCCGGCTCGTCCGCGAGGATGGCGACCAGGATCTCCGCCATGTCCGCGTCGTACGCGGCACTCACGGCCGCGAGGGCCGCGAAGTCGTGCACGAGCTGCAACTCCAGCTCCGCGCGCGGGACCCGGCGCCCGTCCAGCCAGATCAGCGCCGTCGACTCGGCGAGCGAGACCCAGGAACGGACGACCAACTCCAGCCGTGCGGACGGCTTCTCGACCCCGAGGTGGGCGAGGATCTGCACGTACGCGGCGTGCCGCACCTCGTCGATCATCGCGTTCGTCGTGGAGGAACCCACGGCCGGCCCGCCCCGCATCAGCGCCGCGAACCCCGGCCCGTGATCGTCCACGAAGTCGAAGAACCGGCCCATCACCCGCAGCAGCCGCGCCCCGAGCGGCCCCTGCGGCGGCTCCATGAACCGGGCCGCCAACTCGTCGGCCGCCCGCCGGAGAGCCGCCTCGTAGAGGCTCTGCTTGCCGGGGAAGTAGTGGTAGACCAGCGGCCGCGAGATGCCCGCGGCCGCGGCGATCTCGTCGATGGACACCTCGTCGGGAGAGCGGTGGCTGAAGAGTTCGAGGGCTACCCCGATCAGCTGCTGCTTGCGCTCCTCGACGCCCATCCTGCGGCGTACCCCGGTCGTCATACGAACAGCCTAACGGGGTCGGTTACGCTCCTGCTCCATGAGCGCTTCCGACCAGGACACCCAGGCCGCCAAGTCCCCGGAGGCCCCCGAGGCCGACGGGACCCCTGAAGAGATCTCCAAGGCCGAAGAGACCCCCGCAAAGACCCCCCGCGAGACCTCCGCGGAGACCCGCGAAGAGACTCCTGAGGCAGACGAACTCGACGAGGCCGCAGGCGACGACGAGGACGACGAGCACGACGAGGACGACGAGGACGAGAACGAGGACGACGAGGAGGCCGCTCCTGGGGCCGGACTCACGCCGAAGCAGGCGCGGCGGCTGCGGGTCGCCGCCGCCTCCGTGCTGCTCGTGGCGATGGCCGTCGTCCTGGTGATCCGGCTCGCCAGCCGGACCTCCGTCCTGGTCGTCGGTGTGTACGGCCTCGCGATGATCCTCTGCGGGATCGTGATCGAACTCTCCCGCAACGGCCGTACGCGGCTCGGCACCTGGCTCCTGGTGGGCGGTCTCCTCGCCGCGCTCGCCCTCGACTGGCTGGTCCTGCCGTAGGGACTGTCCCGCCGATCGGGCCGGGCACCCCCCAGGGGGTGTCTACAGGTCGAGCACGAGCCGCTTTCCCGCGCAGCGCGAGACGCAGATCAGCATCGAGTCGTCCCGCTCGGCGTCGGTGAGCAGCTCGTCCCGGTGGTCGATCTCGCCCTCCAGGACCCGCTGTTGGCAGGTCCCGCAGAAGCCCTGCCGGCAGGAGTACATGAGGCCCGGGAGCTCCTCGCGGACGGCTTCCAGGACCGACTGGTCGGCCGCCACCCGCACCGTACGTCCGGAGCGGCGCAGTTCGACCTCGAAGGCCGTGCCGCCGGTCGTCGCGGCGGCCGAGAAGCGTTCGAGGTGCGGGGTCCGGCCCTCCGCCATCGCCGCGGTCACGGCGTCCATCAGCCCGTCGGGGCCGCAGCAGTAGACGAGCGTCTCGGCCGGAACGTGCGCGAGGAAGGCGAGGTCGGGGAAGCCGGACTCGTCCTCGGCGACGACGGTGACCCGGTCGCCACCGCCCAGCGCCTCGATCTCCGTCAGGTACGGCATCGTGGCCCGGCTGCGCCCGCAGTACACGAGCCGCCAGTCCGCCCCGGCCGCCTCGGCGGCGCGCAGCATCGGCAGGACCGGGGTGATGCCGATGCCGCCGGCGACGAAGGCGTACGCGGGCGCGTCGACCAGCGGGAAGCGGTTGCGCGGACCCCGGATCTCGATCTCCACGCCCTCGTGGAGCTGCTCGTGGACCTCGCGCGAGCCGCCCCGGCCGCCCTGCCCGGCCTCGATCAGCCGGGTCGCCACGGTGTACGTGGTGGAGTCGGCCGGGTCGCCGCAGAGCGAGTACTGCCGCACGAGGCCGGAGGGCAGGACGAGGTCGACATGGGCTCCGGGCTGCCAGCCGGGCAACTCCCGGCCTTCCAGGCGCAGTTCGACGACCCCCTGGGCGGGCGTGGCGCGCGCGGCGACGAGGACCTTGCGGGGGACGGTGCTGCCCCGGCCGTATCCGGACACGGGTTCTTCGAGGGAGGGCATCGGCCACAGCGGGGCCGTGGTCATGCGGCTGCGGACGGCGCGGCGGACGAGCAGCGCGGCCCCCGCGACGAGGGCGACGGTGGTGAGCCGGGGCATCAGTGACCTCCGTTGGCGCCGGGGGAGGAGGCCAGGTAGGCCATCGCCTGTGCGGTGTCACCCTCCTGCGAGGGGTGGTAGGCGCGGCTGAGGTAGCGGGGTATCGAGCGCAGCATGTCCGGGGTGGAGGGCAGCACGCCCTGCCGGCCCTTGCGGACGAACTGGCCGAAGGAGGCCTTGCCGTCGAGGAGGCTGGGGTCGTTCTCCATGAAGAAGCGGACGCCCCGCTGCCAGAGGAAGACGAGCGCGGAGAAGGCGAGCGCCCACGTGCGGGCGCGGCGCCGGTAGCCGCCGTCGAGGTGCATGAACAGCTCGAAGGCGACCGAGCGGTGCTCGACCTCCTCGGCGCCGTGCCAGCGCAGCAGGTCCAGCATGGTGGGGTCGGCGCCGACCCGGTCGAGCTCGTCGGCGTTGAGCACCCAGTTGCCGAGGAACGCGGTGTAGTGCTCGATGGCGGCGATCATCGCGACCCGCTCCATCAGCCACCAGCGGCGCGGCCGGCCCGGCGGCAGGGTCCGGTCCCCGAGGAGCTTCTCGAAGAACCAGTCGACCTGCGCGGTGTACGGGGTGGGGTCGAGGCCCTGCTCCCGGAGGTGGGGGAGGACGTCGTCGTGGGCCTGGGAGTGGATGGCCTCCTGGCCGATGAAGCCGATGACGTCCGCGCGCAGCCGGTCGTCGGTGATGTACGGCAGCGCCTGCTTGTAGACGTGCACGAACCAGCGTTCGCCGGCCGGGAGCAGCAGGTGCAGCACATTGATGGTGTGCGTGGTGAAGGGATCGCCGGGTACCCAGTGGAGCGGGGTCTCCTCCCAGTCGAAGGAGACCTTGCGGGCCTTGAGCTCGACGTGCTCCGACGCCACCGGTGCAGGCTGCGTATTAGACATGACGTCAATGTACTGAGGGGTAGGCGGTGGCAACAGGTCTGTGCACGGTCTTTTTGGCGGGTACGGGACGCGGCCCCCGGGTCACCTCAGGGCGCCGACCTGCGTCCCGTCCCGCAAGGTGCCGTCCAGGTCGGCCCGCGCTCCGGCGGCCGCCCTGACCGCCAGAACCGGCCCGTCGGACCGTCCCTTCACCCCGCCGGAGACCTCAAGCGCGGCGAAGTCCGGGCTGCCGGCCGCCAGGACGTACCAGGCGCCGCCGGGAGCCTGCCAGAGCACCCCGGCCAGCACCCGGGGATCCCGCACGCCACAGGCGGGCGAACCCTCCGAGCGAGCCGCGAGCGCGGCGGGCACCGTCGGCGAGGGGACCAGGAACTGGGCGAGGACCCGGCTGCCGGTGCCGCGCCAGGTCTCGGCGCGGGTGCACAGCCAGGTGCCGCTCCCGGCGCCCTCGGGCAGCGGCTGCCGGGCGAACTGCCAGGCGTTCACGGACCGCACCCCGTGGGCCCGTACCGCCGTCAGCTGGCACGCGGTCCGCGCCCAGGCCGCGCGCGCCTCGGGGCTCGTGGCGTCGGTGGGGGCGGCGGCGGGCGGGCCCCAGAGGAGCCGGGCGGGTGCCAGCTCGCCGAGATCGGTGAGCAGTCGTCGGCCCGAACCGTCCCGCACCTGAAGGGTGTTCCAGCGGGTGCAGCTCCTGGCGAGGGCGGGACCGGTCATCGGCTCGGTCACCCCACTGGCGTCGCGCGGCAGCGGCCTCGGCTCCCCGGCGGGCGCCAGCAGATCCCGTACGGCCGTCTCCTTCACCCAAGGTGCCGTCAGATAGCGGACGTTGCCGGCCGCGCGGGACAGGACGAGCGCCGCCGAACCGACGACGTCGGCCCCGTCGGTCCGCGCGAAGTCGAGCGCGGCACCGGCCGCACCCCCGACGGGTTCCGCGTACCGCACGACCCGCAGCCCGTCGTGGAGGAGCACCACCCGGGCCCCGTCGACCACACCGGCGAAAAGCAGCTGCGGCGGCCCCATGGGCGGGCCCACGGGCGTCCCGGGCGTGGCGGAGGACCGCACGGAGGCGCCGGGCCGCGCCCACACGGCGAGCGCCCGCCGCAGCAGCGCGGCGTCCCCGACGAGTCCACCGCGCGCGGGCCACACGGAGAAGTCCCGCCGGGTGGAACCGGGCCAGACGGCAGGGCCGACCCGCTTGAGGGCCCCGGGATCGAGGGCGGCCTCGGCGGCGGGATTACGCGCGTACGAGGGCGCAGCAGCACCGTTTCTGCCCCACCCGTCCCCAGGCAGCCCGAGCAGCGCCCCGCACACGAGAAGCGCGGCGAGCGCCACGAACGCGGCCCGCGCATGCTGCCGCCGCCGCAGAAGATCGGTGGGCCGAGCCTGCAACGCACACGGATCGAACTCGTCGGACTCGAGCAGGGCGACACCGCTGCGACGCCGACCGGGATCGAAGGGGGCCGGGACGGATCCCCCGTTCCTCCCGGATCCCCCGCTTCTCGCGGATTCCTCGTTGCCCCTGTTGCTCGCGTTTCTCCCGTGCCCGCCGTCGGGCCCGGGACGGCTGCCCGCGCCTCCGGCTCCGTCGGGCTCGGTGCGGCGGTCCGTGCTGCCGGCCGCGCCCGCCCCGGCCGGTCGTCCCGCCCGGCGGTCGGCCGCGCCTCCGACGGAGCGGGGGCCGGGCTGTTCGCCGACCCTGGCCGTACGGGCGTCCCCGTCCCCGGTCCGAGTGCCCGGGGCGTAGCCGCCGGCGGGGCGGTCGCCCGTACCGGCAGGGGGACGGGGAGCGTCCGGGTCACCGGGCGGGGCCTCCGGGGCGAGAGATCCCGCCGGGCCGTCCTCCGGCTCGCCCTCCGGTCCGTCCAGCGCGTCCGCCTCGGCCAGGGCCGACGGCGGGTCCGCCACCCCCGCCGCCGCGAGCACCCGCAGGACCTCCGGGTCGCCCTGGCGTTCCAGGCCGCGGAGGACGTAGGCCGCGCGGCCGGGTCCGGAGAGGCGGGACAGCCGCTGGTCCAGGGCGAGTTCATCGGCGCCGCCCACCCGGGGGAACAGCCGCAGTCCCCACACGTGCGGAAGCAGCGGCGGCAACTGCGCCCGCCTCGGCAGCGCGAGCCGCCGCAGCGGCAGCCCCGCGATGAGCGCCTGCCGCAGCACCTCGCCCCGCACGTACGCGTAACCGGGATCGACCGCGTCCTCGGCGAGCCGGGGCTCAGGAACGGCCGGGCCCGGGCCCGGGACCCGGCGGCGCGGCAGCGAGCGCTGGACGAGCGCGTGCGCGGTCAGCACCCGGCGGTTGCGGCCGAGCGACGGCGGCAGCACGAGGTAGGCGATGCGGACGAGCCGCGGATAGCGCTCGACGAGCGCGGCCTCGGCCTGCTCGACGTCGACGGGGCCCACGGGCGAGGGGACGAGATCCTTGGTGCTCACGTTCAGCAGAACGAGCGATTCTTCCGATGGTCACCCCGGTCCCCGGTCCCGGCCCCCGGGGGCCCAGGCGCGGGCTCAGGCCGCCGGGCCGGCCGCCAACCGCTCGCGGATCCGCGACGTCACCTCGTCCGGGACGCCGAGCCCCTCCCGTACGTACTTCTCCATCGACCCGTGCCGGACCGCCACCTCGTCGAGCCCCGCGGCCAGGTACTCCGGCAGGACCCCGATCAGATCGAGCGCGAGGTCGGGATTGCCGCCCTGGGCCGTGAACCCCTCGATCATCGGCGCGAACGCCTGCCGTACAGCGGTGTTGACCGACAGGTACTCCTCCCGCACGGTCTCCTCGTCCGCGCCGAGCAGCGAAAGCACGACCGCCGCCGCCCACCCCGTCCGGTCCTTGCCCGCCGAACAGTGGAAGAGCAGCGGCCCGGCGTCCGGAGCTCCCAGCTCGGTGAGCAGGGCGCGGTAGGCGGCGCGGGCGGAGTCGCCGGAGACGAAGGTCCGGTAGGTGCGGGCGAAGGCCGCCCGGACCTGGCCTCCGCCGAGGTGTTCCTCGGCGAGCGCAGGGTCGGTGAGCAGCGCCTTCAGGCGGGCGGCGGGCGGCAGCCCGCTGATGGCCAGATGGTCGGCGAGCACGTCCGCGACGAGGTGCCGGGCGCCGGCGGGAAGCCGGTCGGGCCGGTCGGCGCGCTCGCTCTCCGTACGGAGGTCGACGACGGTACGGATGCCCAGGGCGGCCACGACGGGGTCGGCCGGGTCGAGCCGGTCGAGCTGGGCCGAGCGCAGGACGAGCCCGGGGCGGACGGAACGCCCGGCACCGAGCGTCAGACCGCCGAGGTCGCGGAGGTTGGCGACGGAGGTGGCGGGGATGGCGGGCATGGCGTCGACTCCTCCGGTTCGTGCACGTTCGTGTCGACGGTAGTGGATCGCCCCGATCCAGGCAGATCGGGACGATTCATACCGCGCGCGTGGCCGGGCAACCCGGCAACCCGGCCACTCGCGCGGCAACCCGGCACTACCCGGCTACTCGGCGAGCGCGGCCAGCACCTCCGCCTCCCGTTCGGGGGAGAGGCCGACCTCCGGCCGGTCCGGTCGCTGCGGGGCCGTCCCGCCGAGCGACTCCAGCCACGCCCACGTGTCCGCGACGGTCTCCTCCGCGGACCGGCAACGCAGCCCGGCCGCGACGGCCCGGGACACGTCGGCGGTGTGCATCGCGTCGTACATCTCGCCCGGCGGGAGCCACACGGGCAGCTCCGACCACGGCGCGGCGCCGGCCTTGACCAGTGCTTCCGGGTCGGTCCAGCGGAGTTCGGCGTCCGAGCCGGTGGCCCGTACGCACGCGTCGAGGAGCTCGCCCATGGTCGTGTGCCCGGGCGGCGAGACGAGGTTGTACGGCCCGGAGAGCCCCGCGGCCACCGCGTCGAGCGTCCACTCGGCCAGGTCGCGGGCGTCGATGTACTGGATCGGCAGCGAGGCGGGTCCCGGCGCGAGGACCGGGCCGCCGCGCGCGATCCGACCCAGCCACCAGGGGAGCCGGCCCACGTTCTCGTACGGCCCGATGATCAGCCCCGCGCGGACGTGCAGCGTCCGGTCCGCGCCGAACGCGGCCGTGGCGGCGAGCTCACCGCCCATCTTGGCCTCCGCGTACGGCACGTCCCCGTCGTCCGGCGAGCCCTCCACCAGCGGGCCGTCCTCCGCGAGCCCGGCCGCCGGCGGCCACGCGTACACGGAACGGCTCGACACGTACGCGTACCGTCCGACCCGGTCGGCGAGCAGCCGCGCGGCGTCCCGTACGGCAGAGGGTGCCGCCGACCAGGTGTCCACCACAGCGTCCCAGGAGCCCGTGGCGAGGGCGGCGAGACCGTCGGGGCCGGTCGTGCGGTCGCCGATCAGCGAGGTGACCCCGGCCGGCGGCGCGTGCCTCCCCCGATGGAAGACGGTCACCTCCCAGCCCCGTTCGAGCGCAGCCTCGACGACCGCGCGACCCACGAACTCCGTACCCCCGAGCATCAGAAGTTTCATGATCAGGAGCCTGCCCGGCCGCGCGGCGCGGGGCCAGAACTTTCGCTCCCGGAGGATTCCGCCACGGGAGGAACGTCACCGGATCGAACGGCGACGTCACGGGACGGGGAGGGCCTCTCGTGCCCCGCGTGGCGGGATGACACCATGACGGACGATGACGAATCCCCGGTCGCCCCTGCGCGCTGCGCGAGCCGCCCTGTTCGCGGTGGTGTGCGTGACGTTGGCCGCCGTGGGGCATTCGTCCATGTCTGCGCACCGGCTTCCGGCACTCACCCTGCTCGGCGCCTTCGCCCTGACGGCGGCCGTCGCGTGGGCGGCGGCCGGCCGACGCCGGGGTGCGCCGACGATCGCGGGCGCGCTGTTCGTCCTCCAGGGCGCACTGCACCTGATCTTCTCGATGACGGGTTCCCACGCGGGGGAAACGGGCGGGACCGGCACGCATGCGATGCACGGCATGGACGGCATGGATGCCATGGCCGGGATGCACGAAGCGAGCACGGGCGCGGGCGCCGACATGGTCCCGGGTGCGGGCACGGGCACCGACATGGTCCCGGCCATGCTCTCCGGTTTCGGCACCGGCTCCGGCGCAGGAATGCTCGCCGCCCACCTCCTCGCCGCCCTCCTCTGCGGCCTCTGGCTGGCCCACGGCGAGGCCGCGTTCCTCACGCTCGCCCGAGCCGCCCTGGCGTACGCCTTCACGCCCCTGCGCCTGCTCTTCGCGCACGTCCAGGTCCCCGACGCCCCGCGTGGCCCCGTCCGCCGGGCCCGGCGGAGCGCCCACCGGCCGCACACCGTCGTCCTCGCGCACAGCCTCTCCCGGCGCGGCCCGCCCCGGCTGTCCGTACCCCGCGCCACGGCCCTCGGAGCACACGTCTGACCCGGGGGTCTTCCCCCTGTCTGCACCGACTCCGAGGACAGCCACAGCCATGACCATCGACGATCCCGCACGCCCGGAAACCGCCGAGGCGCCACCGTCGGAAGCCACAACAGCTGCCACCCCCACCTCCACGCAGCCCACGTCCAAGCCCACGACCTGGAGCGCCCTCCGCCCCCTCGTCCTCCGCCTCCACTTCTACGCGGGCGTGCTCGTCGCCCCGTTCCTCCTCGTGGCCGCCGCGAGCGGCCTGCTGTACGCGCTCTCCTTCCAGGCCGAGAAGGTCGTGTACGCGCACGAGCTGGAGGTCCCCGTCGGCGAGACGACCCTGCCGCTCTCCCAGCAGGTGAACATCGCCCGCAAGGTCAACCCGAACGGCACCGTCACCGCCGTCTGGCCCGGCGCCGAACCCGGGGCGACCACCCGGGTCCTGATGGCCGATCCGGACGTCCCCGAGGACACCTCGCTGGCCGTCTTCGTGGACCCGTACACCGGGGACGTCCGCGGACAGCTGCCCAGTTACGGCAGCTCCGGCGCCCTTCCGCTGCGCACCTGGATCGACGGCCTGCACCGCGATCTGCACCTCGGCGAGACCGGCCGCAACTACAGCGAGCTGGCCGCGAGCTGGCTGTGGGTCATCGCGCTCGGCGGTCTGCTGCTCTGGCTGGGCCGGCGCCGGAAGAACCGCCGTGCCCTGTTCGTGCCGGAGGGCGGTCCGGCCTCGCGCCGCCGCACCCTGTCCTGGCACGGCTCGGTCGGCCTGTGGGCGGTGACCGGGCTCGTCCTGCTCTCCGCGACGGGTCTGACCTGGTCGCGGTACGCGGGCGAGAACATCGGCGCCGTCCAGGACGGTCTCGGCGGCGCGACGCCCACGCTCACCGCGACCGTCGGAGGCGCGGCCGGCGGCTCCTCGGAACACGAGGGCCACGGCGGCGCCCACACCGGCGGCTCCACCGCCCAGGGCCCGGACATCGGCCTCGACAAGGCACTTGAGGCGGCGCGCGCGGCCGGCATCGACAGCCCGAGGATCTCGGTGGTCCTGCCGGGCGAGGGCAAGGGCTATGTGGTCAAGGAGACGGACACGCAGTTCCCCCTCCAGCTGGACTCGGTGGCGGTGAACCCGGCGGACGGCGCGGTCCTCGACCAGCTCCGCTTCGCCGACTACCCGCTCCTCGCGAAGCTCACCCGCATAGGCATCGACGCGCACACCGGCGTGTTCCTGGGCCTGTTCAACCAGCTGGCCCTCGCGGCCCTGGCACTCGCCCTGATCCTGCTGATCCTCTGGGGCTACCGCATGTGGTGGCTGCGCCGCCCGGGCCGCCCGGCGGCGCGCGGGGCGTGGCGGAAGATCCCGGTGACGATGCTGCTCCCGCTCCTCGCGGTCACGGCGCTGGTGGCGTGGTTCGTCCCGCTGCTCGGCATCAGCCTGCTGCTGTTCCTGACCGTGGACCTCGCCCTGGGAGTGGTGTCCAGGGCGAGGACGAGGTCCCGAACCCTCTGACAGGGATCAGGGCGTGTACTTGTAGCCGACCCGCCGCACGGTCTGGATCGTGTGGCGGTGCTCGGCGCCCAGCTTGCGCCGCAGCCGGGCCACGTGCACGTCGACGGTACGTCCGTCGCCGACGTGGCCGTACCCCCACACGGTGGTGACCAACTGGTCGCGGGTGTGCACCCGGTGGGGGTGCGCCACCAGATGGGCGAGCAACTCGAACTCGAGATACGTCAGGTCGAGCGCCTGCCCGTCCACGACGGCGATCCGCCGGCCGCCGTCGATGGCGACGGGCCCCTGGTCCTCCACCGGAGCGGCGACGGGTGCGGTCGCGGGCACGGGAGTGGCGACGGGCAGCCGCGGCTGCTGATCGGCCGGTACGAGCACGAGGTACCCGACCATCGGCGGCCGGCCCGGCAGGGTCGGCAAGGTGTGCGGGGGAGCGGGCAGCAGAGTGGCGCCGGGCGGCAGGAAGTCGGCGACCTGGGCGAAGTCGACGACCTCGTTGGGATCGACGGCACGCAGTCGATGACGGCCGGGACGAACGGCCGTGAGGGAAGCGCTCGAAGTGTGGGCGGTGGGGGCGGTGTGGGCCATGAGAGGTCAGCTCTTTCGCGCGGAGTAACGAACAGACAGGAGTCGTACGTCGTGCGCGTCGGCCGAAGGCCGTGGATCGGACCGTACCGATCGGGGCTTTAGAGGGCCGACGCGTTCCTCGCGCGGCAACACACCCGGTCGAAGTCATGATGCTGCCGGGAAGGCCAGAACGGCTCAAGGTCGTGACGACCCGTCGCGGTGTCGTTCTGTGTGATGGCCATTTCCCTATTGAACCAGAAGGGAATGCCCCCGACGACCCCTTCACCGGCCAAACCCCGTGTCGTCCTTCCCACATGCCGGGAGAGCGCCCTCCCCCGGAAGCACGAAGGGCGCCCACCGTTCCCGGTGGGCGCCCCTCGTGGTGAAGCGGTGCGGATCAGACCTGGCCGGCCTTCGCGAGGGCCTCGCAGCAGGTGTCCACCAGGAGGCGGGTCACCGTGTACGGGTCCACGTTGGCGTTCGGGCGGCGGTCCTCGATGTAGCCCTTCTGGTCCTGCTCGACCTGCCACGGGATGCGGACCGAGGCGCCGCGGTCCGAGACGCCGTAGGAGTACTGGTCCCACGGGGCGGTCTCGTGCAGGCCCGTCAGACGGTCGTCGATGCCGGCGCCGTAGTTCTTGACGTGGTCGAGCGGCTTCGAGCCCTCGCCGAGGGACTCGGCGGCGGTGATGATCGCGTCGTAGCCCTCGCGCATCGCCTTCGTCGAGAAGTTGGTGTGCGCGCCCGCGCCGTTCCAGTCGCCCTTCACCGGCTTCGGGTCCAGCGTCGCGGAGACGTTGAAGTCCTCGGCCGTGCGGTACAGCAGCCAGCGGGCGATCCACAGCTGGTCGGAGACCTCCAGCGGCGCCAGCGGGCCGACCTGGAACTCCCACTGGCCGGGCATGACCTCGGCGTTGATGCCGGAGATGCCGAGACCGGCCTTGAGGCAGTTCTCCAGGTGCGCCTCGACGATCGGGCGGCCGAAGATCTCGTCCGCGCCGACGCCGCAGTAGTAGCCACCCTGAGCGGCCGGGAAGCCGTTGGTCGGGAAGCCGAGCGGGCGGCTGCCCTCGAAGAAGGTGTACTCCTGCTCGATGCCGAAGATCGGCTCCTGCGCGGCGTACTTCGCCTCGACCTCGGCGAGCGCGGCGCGGGTGTTCGAGTCGTGCGGCGTCATGTCCGTGTTGAGGACCTCGCACAGCACCAGGATGTCGTCGCCGCCGCGGATCGGGTCCGGGCAGACGAAGACCGGCTTGAGGACGCGGTCCGAGGCGTGGCCCTTGGCCTGGTTCGTGCTGGAACCGTCGAAGCCCCAGATCGGCAGCTCCTCCAGGGAGGCGCCCTCGCCGGCGAGGATCTTCGTCTTCGAGCGAAGCTTCGCGGTCGGCTCGGTGCCGTCGATCCAGATGTACTCAGCCTTGAAGGTCACGGGCCTCATCCTTTGGGCGTGCTGCTGCGGGTGTCGCGGCGGCTCGCGGCGCTGCGAGAAGCTGCGGTGTCTGTGTCCGGTCGCAGCTTCGCAACACGGGATTTCCCGGCGGTTGCCCGAATGTGAACCCCGTGTTACTCAGCCTTCCTGATTTTCGCGGAGCCGCTGTGCGACCACGTGGGAGTTCAGGAGGGAGTCGAGACCCGCGCCCCGGACACGCCGTACGACCTCCGCGTACGAGGTCCCCAGGGCCTGCGCCGTCCGCTCCAGGTGCCAGTCGCAGTCGGCGAGGCGCTGCAGCAGATGCCCCTTCCGGATCTGGTTCTCCGAGAGCCGGAACGTCTTCAGGTACGCCGTCCGGCCCTTGCGGTCGGTGATCAGCTCGCCGATGTGCTGCTCCCGCCCGCCCCGCTCGAACGGCGGCAGGAATCGGTGCAGATCGAACGGCCCCATCCGATGCACCCGCTCGAAGGCGTACGAGGTCTCCAGGAGGTCCCGCGCCATCAGCCCGTCGTGCGCCACCGTCCAGGCCCGCTCCTGCTCCCGCGCCGCCGCCCGCAGATCCGCGAGGTTCCGGATGCCGCCGGCCCCGTCCCTGATCCGCGCCGTGAACTCGGGCACCGGGCCGCCGTAGTACGCGTACTGGTGGACCAGCTCCCCGTACAGGTCCTCGACGAGCGTCGGGTGCAGCAGCCGGTAGTCGTCCGGGTGCGGCACCACGAAGGCCGCGGCCAGCGCGTCGGCCACGTACAAGAGCAGCCCGCACTGGCCCGGGTGGACCTCGAAGATCCGCAGGGCCTCCGTGAGACCGGGCACGCTCCACCCCGCGTACGCCGCCTCGGAGCGCGGAGAGAGGCCGTGCCGGACCGTCTCGCGGGACCACTCGTCCCAGACGATCGACGGCCCGCCGAAGTGCAGTGCGAGATAACCCTCCAGGGCGAGGTGCAGCGGCAGGAAACGGAGCCGCCGCTCGATGTGCCCGTCCTGGGCGCGCCGCCGTTTGGCCATCCGGTGGATCCGGCGCAGGGGCACGCAGGACGGCGGCTCGTCGCCGGCGCTGCCACCGAGCCGGGTCCCGTACGCGGCGGACTCCCGGCCCGCCCCCGGCACCGAGGACGAGTCCGTCCCCGCCCCCGTCCAGTCGGCGACGAAGCCGTGCGGGACGTACGAGGTGTAGGTGGTGCGATCGGGCAGGTCCACCGCGCCGAAACCGCCGTAGATCTCCCGGTGCAGGCGCAGCCCGGGGACCGGCTCGGCCCGCACGAGCGGCACGAGCCGCACCCCGCCCCACACCTGTGCCGGCCGGACGTCGAGCCCGGTCAGATCGATCCGGGTCATCCCCCGGCCCCCTTTCCCTCTCCCGCCCCGGCCAGGAACAGCTCCACCCGCCGGTCCAGATAGGCCCGCAGCTCCGCGAACCCGGTCCGCCCCTCGGTGAACTGCGCGATCTCCACGAGCGCCGCCAGATCCTCCGCGTCCCGGATCCCGGCGGCGGGCACGCTCGGGGCGAGCCGGCGTACGTCGAAGCCCTGCGCGTCGTATACGGGGTTCAGGTGCACCACGCTCGTCCGGCGCTCCGGATCCAGCCGCGACCTCCACACCCGCAGGACCTCGCCCGCGAGCCCCGGCGGGGCGTTGTCCCAGCCGTCCGAGACGATCACGAGCCGGTCGGGGCCGGTCTCCAGGCCGTCCAGGACGCGCATGCCCAGCGGGGTCGGTCCGTACGGCCGGACGAGGAGCGGGTCGCTGCCGCCGGAGGTCCACAGCGGGGTGTACGCCCCCGGCGCCGCGAGCGCCTCCAGGAGATAGTGGCAGCCCAGCGCCACGGCCAGCGGGCGGCGCCGCTTCACCGCCGAACCCGAGGAGGAGAAGCTGTCGTCGAGGACGGCCGTGACCCGCCCCCAGCTCCCGGCGTACGGCCCCGCCGCGCGCCGGGCAGCCGCCCGCAGCGCACCCGTCAGCTCCGCCCGCCGCTCCACGCGCTCGCCGAACGGCAGCGAGAGGACGTACAGGGCGAGCCGGGTCAGCGGCATCACGGACAGGTCGGCGGCCCGCGCCGTCCTGAGCTGTTCGAGCCTGGTCATCCGGGGCGCGATCCGCTCCAGGAACACCTCGCGCGGTACGCCGTGCTTGGCGGCGAACCCTTCTGCGACGGTGAACGGCAGCTCGTACAAGGCGCCCTGCTCGTAACGGGCGCGGCGGAACGCGTCGAGCGTCGGGTTCTCGTACCGGACCCGGCGGCCCGGCGCGAAGAGGAAGTCCCCGGTCTCGGGGTCGGGGAGCCGGCCGTGGACGTGCCGGAGGGTGGCCTTCAGGCCGGTCCGGTACTTCACCGCGTCCAGGGCGGGATCGGGGCGGGCCGCGACCCATGCGCGCATGATCGCGCGCGTGCGCCGGTTGTTGACCCCGGCGGCGCGCAGCGCGCGGAACAGCCGGTAGACCCGCTGCGGCGGAAGCAGCGCGAGCCGCGCCCCGATCAGCCGACCCTCGGCCCGCTTCTCCTCGGGCCCGCCGGCCTCGTCGGCGGTGCGCAGCAGCTGTTCGACGATGAGGGCGGCGTTGTGGTGGTTGATGTCGAGTGCGAGGGCGGCGGCGTACACGGGCCGGTAGTTGACGCGTACGTATTCGTGGACGAAGCGGAGCGAGAACCGCTGGGCGGCGGCGGAGGAGCGGAACTCGCGCTGGCCGGTGGCGGTCACGGCGGCGTTGACGAAGAGGAGCACGTCCTCGGCTGCGACGAGCTCGGACACTGCTCTCTCCTTCTCGTGGATGCCGGCCGGGGAATGAGGGCACGAACAGCGAAGACGTTGCTTCAGAGGCAGGTTCCGGAAGTCGCACCGAAGTCCCGCGGCCGGCCTGGAAACGCTAACACCGGGCGGGGGGTGGCACGCGAGCGGATTATCGGGAGCTGCTGTCGGAGGCGCACGGCAGACTGGGGGCATGGCGAAGCACCTGGGCGCGAAGCCCCGCATCGGACTCCTCGGCACCGGCCCCTGGGCCGGTCACACGCACGCGCCCGCGCTCGCCGGGCATCAGGGGATCGAGTTCAGCGGGGTGTGGGGCAGACGCCCCGAGGCGGCGGCGGCGCTCGCCGCCGCGTCGGGCACGCGCGCGTACGAGGACGTGGACGCCCTGTTCGCCGCCAGTGACGCGGTGGCGTTCGCGCTGCCGCCGGACGTCCAGGCCCCGCTGGCGGTCCGGGCGGCCGAAGCCGGCTGTCATGTCCTGCTGGACAAGCCGGTCGCGACGACGGTCGTGGGGGCGCGGAAGGTGGCCGAGGCGGTGGAGGCCGCGGGGGTGGCCTCGGTGGTCTTCTGCACGCTGCGGTTCGCGGAGCCGACGGCCCGCTGGGTCGAGGAACAGGCGGCGGTCGGCGGCTGGTTCCTGGGCGAGGCGCACTGGCTGGGCTCGCTCTACGGGGCCGGTTCGAGCAGCGCGTACGCGGCCTCCCCCTGGCGCCGGGCCAAGGGCGGTCTGTGGGACGTGGGGCCGCACGTCCTTTCCGTCCTCCTGCCGGTCCTCGGTGACGTCACAGAGATCACCGCGGCGCCCGGCCCGGCGGACACCCACCACCTGGTGCTGCGCCACAGCTCGGGCGCGAGCAGCACCGCGACGCTCACTCTCAGCGCCCCGCCGGAGGCGGCGGGGGCGGCCCTCACCCTGTTCGGCGCCGGGGGTCGCGCCGAACTGCCCCGCTGGGACGGGGCGGTGGGAGCGTTCGGCGCTGCCGTGGACGCCCTGATCCGCTCGGCCCGCACGGGCGAACCCGACGCCTGCGACGCCCGCTTCGGCCTCCGCCTCACGGAGATCCTGGCGGAGGCGGAGGCGGAGGCGGAGGCGGCAGTCGGGAAGAGGGCAGCGGCGACGGGCCGCGAGGCGTCGGAAGGCTGAGGCCCGACTCTTGAGCGCCCCGTGGGCTTCAGGACCCGAGCGCCTCGGACAGGGCCCCGCGCAACGCGTCCAGGGCGGCTCCGTACAGCCGCTCCGGCGGTGTGGCGTAGCCGACGACGAGCCCGTCCGGATGGGCGGGGCCCCTGGCGTCGGGGTGACGGTAGGGAGCCAGGCCCTCGACCGCGACCCCGTGCCGGGCCGCCGCGGCGAGGGCGGCCCGCTCCGTGCCCCGCGGCAGTTCGAGGACGGCGTGCAGCCCGGCGGCGATGCCCGTCACCCGTACCCCCGGCACCCGTTCGGCGAGCAGTGCCACCAGGCGGTCGCGCCGCCCGCGGTGCCGCTGCCGCATCCGCCGGACGTGCCGGTCGTACGCGCCGGAGGCGAGGAAGTCCGCGAGGGTGAGCTGCTCGGTGGCCGGGGCGTACGGCTCGCGTAGGCCCTTCGCCGCGACGGCCTCGTCCACCAGGGCGGCCGGCAGGCACATCCAGCCGATCCGCAGTGCGGGGGAGAGGCTCTTGCTGATGGATCCGACGAGGACGGTCCGTTCGGGGTCGAGGCCCTGGACGGCGCCCACCGGTCGCCGGTCGTAGCGGAACTCCCCGTCGTAGTCGTCCTCGATCACCAGCCCGCCGGAGGCCCGCGCCCACTCCAGGACGCCGGCCCGGCGCTCGGGGTGCAGCGGCCCGCCGGTGGGGAACTGATGGGCGGGGGTGAGCAGTACCGCGCCCGCGTGGCGGGGGATTTCGGCGACCCGCGCCCCGTCCTCGTCGACGGCCACCGGCACCGTCGTCACCCCGGCCTCGGCGAGGAGCCCGCGGTGGAAGGGCAGTCCGTACGCCTCGACCGCCCAGGGCCTCGCCGGACCGAGCACGCGCGCGAGGAGCCGCAGGGCGTGCGCGGCGCCCGAGCAGATCACGATCCGGTCGGGGGTGGTGCGAACGCCCCGCACGCGCGCGAGGTACTCGGTGAGCGCCAGGCGCAGTTCGATGCGGCCCTGCGGGTCGCCGATCCCGAAGGCCTCGTGCGGCGCGGCCGTCAGGGCCCGCCGGGCCGCCGCGAGCCAGGCGGCACGAGGGAAGGCGCCGGGGTCGGGCTTGCCCTGGACGAGGTCGTACGGGAGCGGCGGCGGCGCGGTGGGCCGTACGGGCCCGGGGGCGGGCGCGGCGACCCGGTCGGCGACGTGGGTCCCGGAGCCCTGGCGGGAGGTGAGCCAGCCTTCGGCGACGAGTTCGGCGTAGGCGTCGGCGACGGTGTTCCGGGCGATGCCGAGGTCGGCGGCGAGCGAGCGGTAGGGCGGCAGCCGGGTCCCGGGAGCCAGCCGCCCGCCGCGTACGGCCTCGCGCAGGGCCGCGATGAGTACGGCCCGCCGTCCACCGGCGGCGCTCAACTCCAGGTGCAGATCGACCCCGAGCCCGCCCGCGTCGGTACCGGTCACCGCCCCGCCTCGTCCCCGCGGCTCACGAGATCCCGAACACCGCTCAGGAACCGTCGAACGGCCTCCTTCTCCCGCTCCTCGAACCCGCCGAGGAGCGTCACGGCCCCTTCGATCAGAGGCCCGAAGTGCGCCCGCCCGAGGTCCTTCGCCCGGTCCTCCACGGTGAGGAGCACGCGCCGCCGGTCGCGGGTGTCCCGGACGCGGGCGACGTAGCCGAGGCGTTCGAGCCGGTCGACGACGGCCGTCGTGCCGGCCGAGTTGAGTCCGAGCCGCTCGCCGAGCCGTCCTGCGGTCGCGTCGGTGCCGGCGCGTTCGGCGTCGAGGAGGCAGATCAGGGCGCGGACGTCGGTGGGGTGCATGCCGTTGAGGGCGGCGAACTCGCCCTGGCGGAGCCCGTATTCGACGGTGACCTCGCGCAGCAGATGGAAGATGAGCATCTCGGGTGACTCGTCCACCACGGCCTCCTATTATCTCGCTGAGCGAGAGTATCGCCGATCGAGAGGACCGCGCCATGTCCGTCATCTTCGAGGCCGCCTACAACGCGCTCCTCACGACCTGGCCGCACCCCACGAGAGTCTCGGAACTCCCCACCCCCTACGGCACCACACACCTCCTGAGTCACGGTGTGGAGGACGGCCCGCCGGTCCTCCTCGATCCGACCGGCTGCCTTGCCGGCTTCCGTCCGGGCTACCAGAGCTTCCTGAAGCCGACGTAACCCCAACGCCGCGGCGCCGCAGGGCCTCAACGGGAGAGCGCGTCCCGAACGGCCTCCTCGGACCGGCCGACGACGGCCGTGCCGTCCTCGGCGGTGATGATCGGCCGCTGGATGAGCTTGGGGTGCGCCGAAAGGGCTGCGATCCATCGCTCCCGGTTCTCGGCGTCGCGGGCCCACTCCTTCACCCCGAGCTCCTTGGCGACGGCCTCCTGCGTCCGCGTGATGTCCCACGGCTCAAGACCGAGCCGGTCGAGCACCTGCCGGATCTCGTCGGGGGAGGGCACGTCCTCCAGGTAGCGGCGCACGGTGTAGTCGGCGCCCTCGGCGTCGAGAAGGGTGAGGGCGCTGCGGCACTTGGAACAGGCGGGATTGATCCAGATCTCCATGCCCCCACGGTACCCCCCAGACCTCTCTCCACCACCCCCTAAACCCCCTCTGGCCAGGGGCGATTGTCAGTGGGGGCCACTAAAATAGGGGGTGAAGGTGAGGGTCCCGGGGAGGGCCCGCACCCCCGCCGTTCGCCAGGAGGTAGCCCATGGCTCTCGCCGTGATCCGGACACCGTCCCTCGAACCCTGGAAGCCGCTCCAGAGGAAGCCGCTCCCCGCGGGCCGCCCCCGCGAGTGGTACGTGACGCACAACCGCCGGCTGAAGGCCATGCGCCTCGCGATCGCCCTTCTCGACGCCGGCGTCTACGTCCCGTCGAAGGCGACGAACACGACGATACGCACCACAGCCGCCCACATCGGCATCCACCCGCCCTCGGACACCACCTGCCGCATGGTCCGCACCTTCATCCGCTACGGCCGCTGACGGCGGAGGGGCGCTGCCCGGCCGTGGCCGGGCAGCGCCGTCGTCGGATCCCGCCCGCTACCAGGCCACCGGCAGCCGCTCGGGGAGCCGCTTCATGAAGTTGGTGCGCCACACCAGCTGTTCGACCGGTACCGCGAGCCGCAGCCCCGGCAGCCGGTCGAGGAGGGTCTCCAGGGCGATCTCGGCGTGCCGCTTGCCGAGCGCCGTCGCCGGGCAGTAGTGCCGACCGCCGCCGAAGGAGAGGTGATCGGCGGCGTTCTCCCGGTCCGGCCGGAAGGCGAGCGGGTCCGGGAAGTGCTGCGGATCGTGGTTCGCGGCCTCCACCAACACCAGGACCAGTTCACCGGCCCGCACGTCGACCTCGCCGAGCCGTACGTCCGCCATGGCCAGCCGCGGCAGGCCGTCGCCGATCGACAGATTCACCCGCAGCAGTTCATCCATCGCCCCGGCGACCCCGTGCGGGAGATCACCCCGGCGCCGAACAGCGTCACGCCCACCGTCGCCAGCATCTCGTCCGTCAGATGCGCGTAGTCGGGATCCTCGCGCAGCGCCGCGAGCTCCGCGATCAGCCCGCCCGTCGCCGGATCGTCGAGGCGCTCGGTCATGTAGGCGATGTCCCGGTCCCAGTGGAGCCGGGCCGCCTCGATCTCGTGCGGGGCGTTCATGAAGGCCACGTCCAGACTGCGCAGCAGCCGCGGCCCGTCCTCCTCCGGGATGCCCAGCATCCGGCAGTGCAGCCCCGTCGAGTACGGGTCGGCGTAGGCGCCCCGCAGGTCCCCGGGCGCCCCCTCGGCGACCAGCGCGTCCACCAGGGCCCCGGCCCGCGCCCGCAGCCACTCCTCCAGGCCGGGCGCCTTGGGGTTGATCGCCTTCATGACGGCCTTGCGCAGCCCGGCCCCGGTGATGTTGCCCATGTTGTTCACCACGTGCGGCGGGATCGTCAGCGCGTACTGCCGCGGCGCTCCCGGCGCCGAGGTGTCCTTCAAACTGAACCTCTCGTCCTCCAGGACGTGTCGGCACAGCTCGTACGAGGAGACCAGCCAGGCCTCGGCCCCGGCGATCGTGCGCACCTTCCGGACCGGCGCGGCGCGCAGCGCTTCGATCTCGGCGGGCAGCCGGGTCCCGTCCCAGTCGAAGGGAAAGGCCGGCAGGGTCTCGACGGCGACGCTCATCGCGCGGCTCCTTGGACAGTGGTTCCGGTGGGTGTGAGGATGCCGTGGCCCTGATTGCGCGAGGCCCGGAGCCCGGACCCGCGGCCGTACAGCAGATCGGCCAGCGGCAGTGCCTGGTGGTAGCAGTTGAGCGAGGACGGGACCCCGAGGATCGCGGGGGTGTCCAGGAACAGCGGCACCTCGGCGCAGATGTACGCCCGGCACACCTCCCGCTGCCGCTCGTCGGTCCGCTGCCCCGGCGCCAGCTTCCCGGCCAGGAAGATCCCGGTCAGCGCGTCACAGGTCTCGCGCACCACCGGGTCCGCCGCCACCGCGTCGAGCACCGTGCCGTGCAGCTCGCGGTAGGCCGGGACGTCGGCGAACTCCGACATCCCGCGGGCCCGTACCCGTACCCCCGTGGGATCGGCCTCGGCCACGGCCGTCCCGACCTTCGCCCGCACCCCCCGCAGGTTCTTGACGGCCTTCCGTCGCGCCTCGTCGGCCCCGTACCCCAGCGCCTCGTACATGTCGGAGACATGGAGGTCGGTGTAGACGAGATCGACCTGGTCGAAGTGGTCCAAGCCCCAGCGCGTCAGCTCGCGCAGCCGCTGGGCGGTGAAATAACTGTTTCCCGGGGAGACGCCGATGACCACGTGCGCGCCCTCGTCGGCGATGACGCGGCAGTGATCGGTGTACGGCTGGAGTCGGAGCGTCTCTGCAGGGGCGAAAGCCGCCTGAGTCACGTCGGCAGTCCTCAGTCGCGCCAGCTAGTCCCAGCGGAGCCCTGTGCTCCGGGTGTGGCGGCGGCGACGACCACACGCTATCGATCAGTCGCGGAGCGTGAACCCCCTACTCGTAGGTACAGGCGATAGTTCGTCACCTGTTCGCACTCCTGTGATCTTGACCGGAAACGGCGAGGCCCGCCGCCCCCTCGAAGGGGACGACGGGCCTCGGGAGAACGTCGCTCGCGCGGTACGGCTCAGAGGTCGAAGTAGAGCTCGAACTCGTGCGGGTGCGGGCGCAGCTGGATCGGGGCGATCTCGTTGGTGCGCTTGTAGTCGATCCAGGTCTCGATCAGGTCGGACGTGAAGACGCCGCCGGCCTGCAGGTACTCGTTGTCGTCCTCGAGGGCGTGGAGGACGGCCTCCAGGTTGGTCGGGACCTGCTGGACGTTCGCGTGCTCCTCGGGAGCCAGCTCGTAGAGGTCCTTGTCGATCGGCTCCGCCGGCTCGATCTTGTTCTTGATGCCGTCGAGGCCCGCGAGGAGCAGCGCCGAGAAGGCGAGGTACGGGTTCGAGGACGGGTCCGGCGCGCGGAACTCGACGCGCTTGGCCTTCGGGTTCGAGCCCGTGATCGGGATGCGCATGGCGGCGGAGCGGTTGCGCTGCGAGTACACCATGTTCACCGGGGCCTCGAAGCCCGGGACCAGACGGTGGTACGAGTTCACCGTCGGGTTGGTGAAGGCGAGCAGCGACGGGGCGTGCTTGAGGATGCCGCCGATGTAGTAGCGGGCCATGTCCGAGAGGCCCGCGTAGCCCGTCTCGTCGTAGAACAGCGGGTCGCCCTTCGCCCACAGCGACTGGTGGACGTGCATGCCCGAGCCGTTGTCGCCGAAGATCGGCTTCGGCATGAAGGTCGCGGTCTTGCCGTTGCGCCAGGCGACGTTCTTCACGATGTACTTGAAGAGCATCAGGTCGTCGGCCGCGGCGAGCAGCGTGTTGAACTTGTAGTTGATCTCGGCCTGGCCGGCGGTGCCGACCTCGTGGTGCTGGCGCTCGACCTGCAGGCCGACGTTCTCCAGCTCCAGGGAGATCTCCGAGCGCAGGTCGGCGAAGTGGTCGACCGGCGGGGCCGGGAAGTAGCCGCCCTTGTAGCGGACCTTGTAGCCGCGGTTGTTCTCCTCCGCACCGGTGTTCCAGGCGCCGGCCTCGGAGTCGATGTGGTAGAAGCCCTGGTTCGCCGAGGTCTCGAAGCGCACCGAGTCGAACACGTAGAACTCGGCCTCGGGGCCGAAGTACGCGGTGTCGGCGATGCCCGTGGAGGCGAGGTACGCCTCGGCCTTCTTCGCGATGTTCCGCGGGTCACGGCTGTACTGCTCGCCCGTGATCGGGTCGTGGATGAAGAAGTTGATGTTCAGCGTCTTGTCGCGGCGGAAGGGGTCCACGCGGGCCGTCGACAGGTCGGCGCGGAGCGCCATGTCGGACTCGTGGATCGCCTGGAAGCCGCGGATCGACGAGCCGTCGAAGGCGAGCTCCTCCGACGGGTCGAACGCCGTCGCCGGGATCGTGAAGTGCTGCATCACGCCCGGAAGGTCGCAGAAACGGACGTCGACCATCTTGACGTCGTTGTCCTTGATGTACTTCTGGACCTCGTCGGCGTTCTGGAACCCGTGCGTCTCGGACATCCCACTCCTCCTACTCCCGGCCCGGGGAGGGGCGGGGTTTGCAGCTGGTTCGTGCAGCCAGTGCGGTGGCACACGCTGGACCCGACCATAGGCAGACGGGATTTCTCAAGCATGACCCAATTGTTTCGTCGAAGTTAACCGGGGTGGGTGTCACTCCGCCTGCCGACACCCTTCGCCGACCCGGGCGGAAGTGATCAAAAACGGGCGCAGTACCGTGGTCGCGTGGACAACAGGCAAGCACTCGGATCTTGGCTCTCCGGCCCCCGCGCGGCGGCCGAGGACGCAGGCGTCGACTTCGGTTACCGCGGTCAGCAGCTGGGGCTGCCCGAGGAGGGCCCCGGTTCGATCGCCCGTCCCGGGCGGCGCCTCGGCGCCCTCGCCGTCGACTGGGCCCTCTGCACGCTGATCGCATACGGCCTGATCACCGACGGCTACAACCAGGCGACCGGAAACTGGGCCCTCGTCATCCTGCTCGTCCTGAGCGTGCTGACCGTCGGCACCATCGGCTCGACGCCCGGCAAGCGCCTCTTCGGACTCGGGGTCGTCTCCGTGAACGGCGGCCGCCTCGCCCTCCCGCGCGTGGCGCTCCGCTCCCTGCTCGTCTGCCTGGCCATCCCGGCCCTCATCTGGGACCGCGACGGCCGAGGCCTCCACGACCGCCTCTCCGGCGCCGTCCAGGTCCGCATCTGACCCGTCGGGACGTGAGAGAGGGGCCCCGGACCGTTTTCACGGTCCGGGGCCCCTCTCGTGTCGCTCGGTGTTCAGGTCGGGCGCGTCAGCGCGTCTTTCCGCCCCGCGGCATCCGCATGCCCTTGGGCATCGGACCCTTCGGCAGCGGCATGTTGCTCATCAGGTCGCCCATCGCCCGCAGCCGGTCGTTGGCCGCCGTCACCTGCGGGCCGGTGAGCACCCGAGGCAGCTTGAGCATGGTCGTACGGACCTTCTTGAGCGGCACCTGGCCCTCGCCGTCGCCGACGATGATGTCGGTCACCGGCACGTCCACCACAACGCGGTTCATCCGCTTCTTCTCGGCCGCGAGCAGAGGCTTCACCCGGTTCGGGTTGCCCTCCGCCACCAGCACGATGCCGGCCCGGCCGACCGCCCGGTGCACGACGTCCTGGCTGCGGTTCATCGCGACCGCAGGGGTCGTCGTCCAGCCGCGCCCGACGTTCTGCAGGACCGCCGCGGCAGCGCCCGGCTGGCCTTCCATCTGCCCGAAGGCCGCGCGCTCGGCGCGCCGCCCGAACACGATGGCCGCCGCCAGGAGCCCCAGGACGAAGCCCAGGATGCCCAGGTAGACCGGGTGACCGATCAGGAAGCCGATCGCGAGGAGGACACCGAGTACGACGATGCCCACGCCTGCGACGACAAGTCCGACCTTAGGGTCAGCCTTTCGGGTCATCTTGTACGTGAGGGCGATCTGCTTGAGCCGCCCCTGGTTCGCAGCGTCAGCGCTGCCCGTGTTTGCCTTCCTCGCCATGTCCTGAAGTTTACGTGGCCCGGGAAGTCCGGCCCGACGCGACCTCCATCACGTGCTGGGCCTCGACCCGGTCCTTGGCGCGGCGGCGGTCCTCCAGTACGGAGTTCCAGGCGTTGCGCCGGGCGGTGCGCTGCCCGGCGCCGAGGAGCAGTGACTCCATGGCCTTCAGGGCGTCGGTGACGGACGGGATCGCGGTGACGCGGACGTGCGTCGATGCGGCCGGCATGTCGGGGTCCTCCCTCGATTGCGGGTGAGACGAGGTGGGGGAAAGCGAGCGGTGGTGGCGGTGAGTGAAACCAGGCTCACAGACTGGTGTTACCAGCGCGTGACCCGGCGGTCAAACACTGATGAAACGTTGATGCGGCCATGCGGAGGAGTGCGGGAACGCCGACGCGGCCCGTACATCCCCGCTGAGCTGCGGGGGCGTACGGGCCGCGTCCGATCCGGCCATTACCGGCCGGTAACCACTTGTGCTCCGATTCACACGGCCTGAGTGGCGTTGTCCACCGCGCCGCGCTTCTCGATCGCCTGCTGGAAGAGGCGGCCCGCGCGGTACGACGAACGGACCAGCGGGCCCGACATGACACCGGAGAAGCCGATCTCGTCGGCCTCCTCCTTGAGCTCCACGAACTCCTGCGGCTTCACCCAGCGCTCCACGGGGTGGTGCCGGACGGAGGGGCGCAGGTACTGCGTGATCGTGATCAGCTCGCAACCGGCGTCGTGCAGCTGCCGAAGCGCCTCGCTGACCTCTTCACGGGTCTCGCCCATGCCGAGGATCAGGTTCGACTTCGTGACCAGACCGTAGTCTCGCGCCTTCGTGATGACGTCCAGCGAGCGCTCGTAACGGAAGCCCGGACGGATCCGCTTGAAGATCCGCGGCACCGTCTCCACGTTGTGCGCGAAGACCTCGGGGCGGGAGGCGAAGACCTCCGCCAGGAGCTCCGGCACCGCGTTGAAGTCGGGCGCGAGCAGCTCGACCTTGGTGCGGCCCTCGGCGCGCTCCGCCGTCTGCTGGTGGATCTGGCGCACGGTCTCCGCGTACAGCCAGGCGCCGCCGTCCTCCAGGTCGTCGCGCGCGACGCCGGTGATGGTGGCGTAGTTCAGGTCCATCGTGACGACGGACTCACCCACGCGGCGCGGCTCGTCACGGTCCAGCGCCTCGGGCTTGCCCGTGTCGATCTGGCAGAAGTCGCAGCGCCGGGTGCACTGGTCACCGCCGATGAGGAAGGTCGCCTCGCGGTCCTCCCAGCACTCGAAGATGTTGGGACAGCCCGCCTCCTGGCAGACCGTGTGCAGGCCCTCGCTCTTCACGAGGCTCTGCATCTTCGTGTACTCGGGCCCCATCTTCGCCCGCGTCTTGATCCACTCGGGCTTGCGCTCGATGGGGGTCTGGGCGTTCCGGACCTCCAGGCGCAGCATCTTGCGTCCGTCGGGTGCGACTGCGGACACATCGGCTCCTGTAGCTTCGATTCTTCGGCGCACACCAGGGTACGCCGTTGCTTCCCATGCATTACTACGTCTGGCCAACCTCTGGCCAGCGCCCTGCATTCCTGCGGGCACTCCTCAGACCGAGGTCGTTTCCACCGGACGCTCGATCTCGCGCGGCTTCAGCTCCGCCTGCTCCAGGACCGCCCGCAGGTGCTTCTCCACGACCGGGAGCACCTCCTCGACCGGGACGTCCCGGCCCAGCTCGTTGGCGAACGAGGTGACGCCCGCGTCGCGGATGCCGCACGGGATGATCCGGTCGAACCACGCGTTGTCCGGGTTCACGTTGAGCGAGAAGCCGTGCATCGTGACGCCCTTGGCGACCCTGATGCCGATCGCCGCCAGCTTCCGGTCCTCGCGGCGCTGGCCCGCGTTGGACGGGGCGTACTCCGGGCCGTTCAGACGGGGGTCGAACTCCTCGTCCGTCAGCCGCGGGTCGAAGTCGAGGGAGAGTCCGCCGAGCGCCGGCCGCTTCTCCACCGGGTCGCCGAGCACCCAGACCCCGCTGCGGCCCTCGATGCGGGTCGTCTGCAGGCCGAACTCGGCGGCGGTGAGGATCAGCGCCTCCTCCAGGCGGCGGACGTGCGCGACGACGTCCACCGGGCGGGGCAGCTTCATGATCGGGTAGCCGACCAGCTGGCCGGGTCCGTGCCAGGTGATCTTGCCGCCACGGTCGACGTCCACCACGGGCGTTCCGTCGAGCGGGCGCTCGTTCTCCGCCGTACGCCGTCCGGCCGTGTAGACCGGAGGGTGCTCCAGGAGCAGACAGGTGTCGTCGATCTCGTCGGCGAACCGCGCGGCGTGCACTTCCCGCTGCTTGTCCCAGGCCACCTGGTAGTCGACGGCTTCCGCGCCGAAACCAAGGCGGACGAATCGCAGCTCACTCACGGCCATGCCTCCTCCTGGGTGCCGGGTCCGGACTCCGGGGATCATCCCGGGCCGGTGCGGCACCATGCGTCATTCGCGCCCATGCCACTGTACGGCGGTGCCGGGGACGCCCCTCCGGCAGGTGGACGGGGGCACCTACGTCAGCGATGCCGTCAATCCTCACACGATCGGATGAATGTGGGGCGAAGGTGGCGGTACAGGCCGTGAGGACCGCTAAATTCGCGCCGTTCCATGAGGGTCCGACGGGGCTGCCGTCCGGACCCGGAAGGCAGGAGACCGCACAGCTGATGACGGAACGACCACCGCAGCGCATCCCGAACCGCCAGCTCGCCGCGCTCATCGCCGAAGCGGGGTTCTCCCATGCGGGCCTGGCGAGACGGGTGGACCAGCTCGGTCTGGAACACGGTCTCGACCTGCGGTACGACAAGACCTCGGTGACCCGCTGGCTCCGCGGCCAGCAGCCGCGCGGCACCACCCCCGCGCTCATCGCCGAGGTCTTCACCCGTCGCCTCGGGCGCCGGCTCTCCGCCCAGGACCTCGGCCTCGACGCCTGCGCCCCCGTCTACGCGGGCCTGGAGTTCGCCGCGACCCCCGAAGAGGCCGTCGACATCGTCAGCGGGCTCTGGCGCAAGGACTCCGGCAGCCACGCCGAACTCCGCAAGATCGCCTTCACCCCGGCGGGGCTGGTCGTCCCCAGCCGCGACTGGCTGATCGGCCGCGCCGACGACCGGGTGGCGCGCGGGGACCAGCCGCCCGGCCTCCGCACCTCGTCCGCGCCCCCCTCCGCCGCCTCGTCCGCCTCCTCCGGTGTCACCGCCGAGCCCCGGCTCCCGCACGACCCGCGCATCGCCCACGACCCGCGCCTCATCCACGACCCCCGGGTGCCGCCCCAGGGGCGCTTCTCCGTGCCCCGGCAGCGCGGCACGGACCGGGGGCCCGGCCAGCGGGTCTCCAGCGGCGACATCGCCGCCCTGCGCTCCGTCGGCGAACTGTTCCGCACCCTCGACCACGCCTACGGCGGCGGCCACGCCCGCCAGGCGCTCGTCCGCTACCTGGAGCACGAGGCCGAGCCGATGCTGCGCGGGACGTACGGGGAGTCCGTCGGCCGCCGCCTCTTCGCCGCGGCCGCCGACCTGACCCGGCTGGCCGGCTGGACCTCGTACGACATCGCCGCCCACGGCCTCGCCCAGCGCTACTTCGTCCAGGCGCTGCGCCTCGCCCAGGCCGCCGGGGACCGGGCCTACGGCTCGTACGTGCTCCTCACCATGAGCTGCCAGGCCGTCTACCTCGGCCACGGGCGGGAGGCCGTGCAGCTCGCCCGGGTCGCCCAGCAGGGCGTCGGGCCCGCCGCCCCGCCCGTCGTCCAGGCGATGCTGCACGCGGTCGAGGCGCGCGGGCACGCGGTCCTCGCCGAGACACGTGCGTGCAGCGCCTCGCTCGTACGGGCCGAGCGGGCCCTCGAAGCGGCCCGGCCCGGCGACGAGGTGCCGTACTGGGCCCGGATGTTCGACGAGGCCCAGCTCGCCGACGAGCTCGGACACTGCCACCGCGACCTCCAGCAGTACCGCCCCGCCGCCCAGCACGCCGAACGCGCCCTCCAGCTCCGCGCCCCCGGCTTCGCCCGCAGCCGCCTCTTCTGCCGGGTGGTCCTGGCGACGTCGCGCCTGGCGCTCGGTGAACTGGAGCAGGCGTGCGCGCTCGGCGCGGAGGCCGCGCAACAGGCCTCGGAGATGCGCTCGGCGCGCGCGGTGGAGTACGTACGCGACTTCGAACGCCGCCTGGAGCCCTACCGCGACGCGGCGGCAGCCCGCACGTACCGGGACCGAGTAGCAGCCATCGGCTGACCCCCGGCCCCGGTCCCGTGCGGGGCTGCGCCCCACCCCGCGCCCGCCGCGCGGGCACGCCTCCGGTGGGACGCGGGCCCGCGACGGGTTACGCCGCCTCCTCCGCCGGAGGTGCCGACGGGAGGCGGATGCCCAGGTCCGTCAGGAGTTCGTGGGCCGCGCGGTGGCCCGAGGCCAGGGCGCCCTGGAGGGTGCTCGTGGCCCGGTGGTCGCCGCAGACGTACAGGCCCGACAGCAGCCGGACCGAGCGGCGCCCGTCGTGCGGGGGCGCCATCGCCGGGACCGCGTCCGGCGTGTGGCGCATGGCGAGCAGCTCCCACTCATCGGTCGACGTGCCGTACAGCGTGGCGAGGTGCTTGCGGACCCGCCGTTCCGTGTCGTCCGGTGGTGTTCCGTGCACCGTCGAGGTGATCAGGGGCCGGCCCTCCGGCGCCCGCCCCGGGTCGACCGCGCTCATCACCGCGGTGTGGGCCACCGGCCCGCCCGGGTCGGACTCCAGGATCAGCGTCGGATCCCCGACGGGCGCCACCGGCGCGGTGTGGTGAAGCACCGTCACGGAGTGGAAGGCGGGCCGACGCAGACCGGGCAGCAGCTCGGCCGCCGTCCGCGCCCCCGTCGCGAGGACGACCGACCGGCAGCGGAACACCCCGTGCTCCGCCGTCGTGACCCGCGAGATCGACGCCTCCGTGACCCGGACTCCGGTATGGACCGTGCCCGGCGGAAGGGCCGCCGCGAGCCGCTCCGGGAGCGCCGCCGACCCGCCTTCGGGGGTGGTGAGCCTGCCCCGGGCGAAGGCGCGCAGAGCGAGGTCCGCGCGGCGGCTCGACGTGCCCAGGTCCGGGTCGCCGAGGAGCGCCGCGAGCAGCGGCCGCAGCACGCCCTGCACGGTCCTGGCGGGCAGCCGGGCGGTCAGCGCCTCGCGCGCGGTCCGTTCGGGGCGGGCCAGGATCCGCTGCGTCGGGGTCGCCGCGAGCCGGACGAGGGAGGCGCCGAGCCGCGCCTGGTCGAGCGAGGCGGCCGGATGCCGGGGGGCGCTCGCGAGGGCGCGTGCCACGCTGAACGCTCCCCCCACGCTCCGGTGCCCCGCACTCCGGTGCCCCACGGCCGCCCGGCGCGGGTGCGGGGCGCCCCACCGCGCGTACCGGCCGTCGCTGTGCACGAGCACCCCCGGGGTGAACGGCCGCAGCACCAGGCCGTCGAGCCCCGGGACCGCCCGCAGCTCCTCGTGCGACACGGTGAGCAGCGGCCCGACCCGGTCGAGCAGGAAGCCGTCGACGGCCTCGGTCGCCATCCGGCCCCCGATCCGGGGTTCCGCCTCCAGGACGGCGACGGAGAGCCCGGCGTCGGTCAGTCGGCGGGCGGCGGCGAGTCCCGCGACCCCGGCTCCCACGATCACGACGTCGACGGTCTGCGCGACGTCGACGTCCGTACGCTGTGCGGTCCTTGCGCTGTCTGCGCTGTTGAGCACGTGCCCCTCCCCAGGTCGGCGCGGCCGGTGGGAGGCCTATGCCCCCAACGGGCCTCCGGAATGCCCGAGTTCGCCGTTCATGTCGAGCCTAGGCAGCGCTCCCACGGGTGCCAGCCGCGCGCACCGGGGTGCGTGCGGCACGGGGGAGCGCAGAGGGGTGGGAAGAGGGGTCGGAGGAGGGGTCGGAAGGAGGGGGCGGGAAGGGCGGGAGTCATGCGCCGCTCAGCGGGCCGCCGCCCTGATCGAGTCGTCGATCGTCGGGAACGCGAACTCGAAACCGGTCTCCAACAACCGTCCCGGCAGCACCCGCTGACTGCCCAGCACGTCCTGCGCGAAGTCCCCGAGCACCACCTTCAGGGCGGGGGCGGGCACCGTGAAGAGGGTCGGCCGGTGCAGGACGCGGCCCATCGCCGCGGTCACCTCGCGGTTGGTGACCGGCTCGGGGGCGGTCAGGTTCACCGGGCCCGAGAGCGACGGGGTGTCGACGAGATGGCGCAGGGCGGCCACCTCGTCGTGGAGAGAGATGTACGACCAGTACTGACGGCCGTCGCCCATCCGCCCGCCGAGCCCGGCGCGGAACAGCGGGAACAGTCGCCCCCAGGCCCCGCCCTCGCGCGCCACGACCAGGCCCGTACGGGCGTAGGCGACGCGGATGCCGGCCTCCTCGGCGGGGGCCGCGGCGGCCTCCCACTCCACGCAGACCGAGGGCAGGAAGCCGGTGCCCGCCGGGGCGCTCTCGTCCACCGCGCGGCTGCCGGTGTCCCCGTACCAGCCGAGCGCCGTGCCACAGACCAGGCTCTCCGGCGGCTCCGCGAGCGAGGCGAGGGCCTGGGCGATCGCCGTCGTGCCGAGCACCCGGCTGTCCCGGATCTCCTGCTTGTACGCCTCGTTCCAGCGGCGCTCGCCGACCCCGGCGCCCGCCAGGTGGACGACGGAGTCCACGCCGACCAGCCCGGCGGCGTCGACGTACAGCCGCTTCGGGTCCCACTCGACCTCGTCGGCGGTCCTGGCGGGCCGGCGGACGAGCCGGAGGACGTCATGGCCGTCGGCGCGCAGGGAGCGGACGAGGGCGGTGCCGATGAGCCCGGAGGCGCCGGTGACGGCGACACGCTTGCGAGTGGCGGAACGCTGCATGGGCACCATCCTGCCCTCCCCGGCCGGTACGTGGCACAGTGGCCGCCATGATCGTGCCGGAGACGCTGATACGCCCCGCCGACCCCGCGGACGACGCCGCCCTCGCCGAGCTCGACCGGGCCGCCTGGTCGACCCTGCACGCGGTGCTGCCCGCCCCGGTCCCGCCGTACAGCCCTTTCTTCGACGACCCCCATCTGCCTGAGGACTACCTCCTCGCCGTGCGCGAGGGCGTGATCGTCGGCTACATCCGGGTGGTGCCGCCGACCCCGCTCGCCGCCACCGCCCACGTCCGGCAGATCCAGGGCCTCGTGGTCGCCGAGTCCGCGCGGGGGCTCGGCGTGGCGCGGACGCTGCTGCGGGCCGCGATGGACAAGGCGCGGGCGGACGGCGCCGTGCGGATGACGCTCCGGGTGCTCGGCCACAACGCCCCGGCCCGCGCGCTCTACGCCTCCGAGGGCTTCGCGGTCGAGGGCGTCCTGCCGGGGGAGCTCTTCCTGGCCGGGGCGTACGTGGACGACATCCTCATGGGCCGGTCACTCGCCACCCGCTGAACCCGGGTTCAACAGCCGCATCCCGCCCATCAGCTCCCGCAGGCACCGGACCGCGAGCTCCCCCGGGGCGCCCTCGCCGCGTACCGGTGCGTCCGTCTCCGCCCAGGACTCCAGGGCGATCCGGATGGCGTCCGTGGCCGCCGCAGCCGCGAGCCGTACCTCCAGCGGGTCCGCACCCGGTCCCGCGAGCCCGGCGACGACCTCGCGCAGCCGCTCCTCCGACTCCTGGTTGACCCGGTACCAGACGGCCCGCAGCGCCGGGTCCTCGGCGGCCGCGCGCAGCAGCCCGCGCGTCCAGCGCAGCCCCTCCTCGGCCGCCGCGTCCCCGGGGGTCAGCGACGCGGCGATCGAGCGTTCGAGGGCCTCGGGAAGTCCCGCGCCCGGTTCCGTCGCGGCTGTCGTCGCCGTTGTGGCTGTCGTCGCCGTCGCGGCGAGGAGTTCGCGCCAGCGGTCGCCGCCGCCCGCGAGGAGCGGGGCCACGGCGTCCTGCTTGGAGCGGAAGTACCGGTAGAAGGTGCGCAGGGCGACCCCGGCCCGCAGGGCGATGTCCTCGGCCGTGGTGCCGTCGGGGCCGTGCTCCGTGAAGAGCTCGGCGGCGGCGCGCGCGATGTCCAGCTGGGTGGCGGCCTTGCGGCGCTCCGTCAGCGTCCGGGTGGGGGGCGTGGCGCCCTCGGGCTTGGTGCTCACCGTACGAAGCGTACGCCCGCGGTCTGTCAGACGTGCATGATGTGCACGGAGTGCAACTATGGCAAAACGTGCCACTTGGGCGTACGGTGGCAGCCTCCCCCGGAAAATCCCGGTCGGAAGCCCGACATCGAGAGGTTGCCGCCATGAACCAGCTGACCCGTTACGTAGGACGCCGCGCCCTCATCACCGGCGGCGGCTCCGGCATCGGCCAGGCCACCGTCCTGCGCGTGCTCGCCGAGGGCGGCCGGGTCGTCGCCGCGGACATCAGCGAGGACGGCCTCAAGGACACCGTCGCCAAGGCCGGCGACGCCGCCGACCGCCTCACCACGGTCGTCCTGAACGTCGCCGACGAGGCCTCCGTACGCGCCGGAGTCGCCGCCGCCGTAGCGGCGCTCGGCGGCCTGGACGTGCTGGTCAACGCGGCCGGCATCCTGCGCTCCTCGCACACCCACGAGACGAGCCTCGACTCGTTCGAGCAGGTCATACGGATCAACCTCACCGGCACGTTCCTGATGATCCGCGAGGCGATCCCCGCCCTCCTGGAGGGCGACGGCTCAGCCGTCGTGAACTTCTCCTCCACCTCCGCGATGTTCGCCCACCCCTACATGGCGGCCTACGCGGCCAGCAAGGGCGGCATCCAGTCCATGACCCACGCGCTCGCCTCCGAGTACGCCAAGCAGGGCATCCGCTTCACCGCCGTCCAGCCCGGCTCCATCTCCTCCGGCATGACCGACGGCACCGGCGCCAGCCGCCAGAGTGTCGGCCCCGGCATCCCCGAGGACGCCGACTGGTCCCTCTTCGCGAAGCTCGCCCCCGCCCTCGGCCAGGGCTTCGCCGGCCCCGAGACCGTCGCCGGCGTCGTCGCGATGCTGGCCAGCGAGGACGGAAAGTTCATCACCGGCACCGAGGTCCGCGTCGACGGCGGGACGCACTTCTGACGAAGCCCGTCCTCGCCGACCCCGCCTCCGTCGAGGCCCTCACGGACCGCGCGCAAGACCGCTCCGGACCACCATCGGCGGCAGGTTGCCGAGCTCGCTGAGAGCGCCGGACGGACCGACGGACGACCGCGGATCCCGGGGGCGGGTCCCAGGATCCGTGGTCGCGCTACGCCGCTCCGAAGCGCTCCCACAGCCGAGGGAAGCGGGACGCGAGCACGTCGTCGTCCTCCAGGTCGAACGGCGCACCCAGCGGCTCCCCGCCCGGCATCGGAATGCCCAGGTCGGGGGTCTCGGCGCCGGTCAGCTGCTCGTACGCCTCGTCCGCCGCGAAACCGATCTCCTCACCGTCCCCGTCGATCTCCACGTCGAAGTCGCCGAGCAGCTCCGCGAGCGCGTCCGGTTCGTGCACCGCGCCCTCGTAGACCTCCCGGCCCTGGCCGATGAGCCAGCAGCGGAACGAGTCGAAGGTCTCGTCACCGGCCCCGTCGAACAGCACGGCGGCCGCGCCCCACAGATCCCAGAGGTACGCGCGGTTGTAGCGGGCCTCGAAATGGCGTGCGTAGTCGAGCACGGAGTCGGGGTCCAGCCGGGTCAGCCGTTCCACGAGCAGGTCGGCCTGTTCCTCGGGGTCGCCCTCGGCGTCCTCGCGGCTGGCGTCGATGATCTCCCAGAACTCGGTCTCGTCCATCACGGGACCAGCATCGTGGCTCGGGAGGGGCGACGCACCCGGAAAGCCCGAAATGAATCCAGACAGAAGGTGTCGTACTTTCCTGTAAGTCTGGTGCCCATGACGACGGAGACGAACGACACGAAGAGCCTGCGGGGACGGATCTGCCTGGTCGCCGGAGCCACCCGGGGCGCCGGACGGGGCATCGCCGTCCAGCTCGGCGCGGCCGGAGCCACGGTGTACGTCACCGGGCGGACCACGCGGGAGAAGCTCAGCGAGGTCGGCCGGGCCACCGAGACCATCGAGGAGACGGCCGAACTGGTGACGGCGGCCGGCGGCGAGGGCATCGCCGTCCCCACCGACCATCTGGACGTCGAGCAGGTCCGCGCGCTGGTCGACCGGATCGACCGGGAGCAGGGGCGGCTCGACGTCCTCGTCAACGACGTGTGGGGCGGCGAGCACCTCCTCGTCTTCGGCAGGAAGACCTGGGAGAACGACCTCACCGGCGGCCTCCGGATGCTCGAACTCGGGGTGCGGACGCACGCCATCACCTCGCACACGGCCATCCCGCTGCTCATCCGGAACGGGGGCGGGCTCGTCGTCGAGGTCACCGACGGCACGTCCGAGTACAACGGCACCCGCTTCCGCGAGAACCTCTTCTACGACCTCGCCAAGAACGCCCCGATCCGGATGGCCTTCGGCCTCGGCAAGGAACTGGAGGAGTACGGCGGCACGGCGGTCTCCGTCACCCCCGGCTGGCTCAGGTCCGAGCAGATGCTCGCCGGGTTCGGCGTCACGGAGGAGAACTGGCGCGACGCCGTCGGGAAGATCCCGGACTTCGCGATCGCCGAATCACCGGTGTACGTGGGACGGGCGGTCGCCGCTCTCGCCGCCGACCCCGACCGGCACCGCTGGAACGGACAGTCGCTGTCGAGCGGACAGCTCGCGGGGGAGTACGGCTTCACCGACGCGGACGGCTCGCGGCCGGACGCCTGGGGCTTCATCCTCGCCGGCGAGACGGGAAAGCCGGACGTGAACGACTACCGCTAGACCGACCACGCGGAGACCGACGGACCGACTACCCGTAGAGCGCGGCCATGGCGCGAGCCGCCTCCCCGAACCGGGCGCGCAAGGAGGCCGGTGCCAGTACCTCGGCCTCCGCGCCGAGCGTGAGCAGCTGCGAGAAGGCGACCTCCTCGCTCTCCACCGGGAGGACCACCCGTACCCCGCCGTCCTCGGTCACCCCCGCCGCCAGGGCCTCCTCGGCGGCGCCGCGGTCCGTCACGTACGGGAGTCTGCGGGCCCCCGCCTCCGTGAGCCGTACGACGATCTCGGCGCGCAGGATCGACCGGGCGAACTCCGCCGCACGGTCGGCCCAGAAGTCCGGCAGGGCGAACCCCTCGTCCCGTACGAAGTGTTCCCCGGACAGGGCGACGGCCGTGAAGCGGTCCACCCGGTACGTACGGAACGCCGTACCGGACCGCGCGCACAGGTACCAGACGCCCGCCTTCAGGACGAGGCCGTACGGGGCGAGCTCGCGGTCCACCTCACGGTCGCCCCGCCGGTAGCGGGCGGAGAGCAGCCGGTCGTCCCAGACCGCCTCCGCGATCGGCGGCAGCAACTCCGGGGTCTCCGGCTCCTGGTACCAGCCGGGCGCGTCGAGCAGAAAGCGCTGCGCCACCGAGTCCGGGGCGTCGCGCAGCGAGGGCAGCAGCGCCGCGGACACCTTCAGCCGGGCCGCCGACGCCGCGTCCTCCAGGCCCATGTCCCGCAGCGCGCCCGGCAGTCCGGACAGGAACAGCGCCTCGGCCTCGCCGCGCGCCAGGCCCGTGAGACGCGTGCGGTAGCCGCCGACGAGCCGGTACCCGCCGGCCCTGCCCCGGTCCGCGTACACGGGAACCCCCGCCTCCGAGAGGGCCAGGGCATCGCGGGTGATGGTGCGCTCCGACACCTCCAGCTCGGCGGCGAGTTCGGCCGCCGTCATCGAAGGACGGGACTGGAGGAGAAGGACCAACTTGATCAGACGGGCGGCGCGCATGAAACCCACCCTCCCATCGATACTGTGGCTCACGGGGCACAGCAGTCCGAAGGGGCCATGGGGGAGGGCACGATGAGGGGGACGGTGCTGGACGGCCGGTACGAGCTGGAGACCCGGCTCGGACGCGGCGGGATGGGCCAGGTGTGGAGCGCCCTGGACCGCCGGATGCATCGGGACGTGGCGGTCAAACTCGTCACCGCGCTGCCCGAGATGGGCGAGGAGGAGACCTTTCTGCGTTTCCGCCGCGAGATCCGCTCCGCGGCGAGCCTGCCCGGCCGGTACGCGGTCGCCGCGTACGACTGCGGAGCGACCGAGATCGACGGCGAACGGGCCCTGTACCTGGTCATGGAGCGGCTGACCGGCCGTACGCTCACCCGGGCCGTCCACGAGGACCGCCCGCACTGGACCGTCACCGTCGACTGGGCCCGGCAGCTCGCCACCGCCCTCGACGCGGCCCACTCCCGGCGGATCGTCCACCGGGACCTCAAGCCGGACAACGTGATGTTCGACGAGGACGGCGACCTCAGGATCCTCGACTTCGGCATCGCCAAGTTCCTCGGGGACACCGTCCGGATCGGCGGGCTCACCGGGACCGGCGTCGCGATCGGCACGCTCCTCTACATGTCACCGGAACAGGCGCTCGGCGAACGGTCCGTCGACCACCGCACCGACCTGTACTCCCTGGGCTGCGTGCTCTACTTCGCCCTCACCGGCCGCGCGCCCTTCGCGGCCGACAACATGCTCGGCCTGATCAACCAGAAGCTCCACGGCACGGAACGCCCGCCGCACCACCACGTGCCCGGAATCCCGGACGGTCTCAGCGCGCTCGTCATGGACCTGCTCGCCCGCGAACCGGGGCACCGGCCCGCCTCCGCGAAGGACCTGCTGGCCCGGCTCCACGACCTGGCCCCCTCGACGGCGCCCGGGGCGCTCATGGCCACCGACGTGGGCGCCGAGCGTGACCGGATCCTCGCCGAGGCCGAACGGGAGGCGCGGGCCAGACGCGACGCGGCGGACGCCCTCTTCGACGAAACCCGCACCAAGGCCTCGCAGGCGGCGGCGGATTTCGAGACCCACCTGAAGAAGCGGCGCGAGCAGGCGGAGCAGGATCTGGCCACGCGCCAGGCGAAGGCGGAGGAGCGCCTCGCGGAGATCGAGCACCGGGCTGAGCAGCTCCGGCTGGAGGCGGTGAAGCTGCGGAGGGACTCGGAGCGCCGGGCCCGGCAGGTGGTGGCCGACGCGCGTGCGGAGGCGGATGCCCTTCTGGAGGAGTCCCGTGCCGAGCTGGCGGCCGGGCTCGGGGACGTCGCGGAGCTGCGCTCCTCCATCGGCGAGCTCCTGGCCGACAGCAAGTACCAGCCGCTCGGCTCCCTGGCACAGCAGCGCGAGGGCACCCTCCGCGAGCTCGAAGCACTTCACCGCGGGCTCTCCGCCCTGTCGGAAACGGCCTCCGGCCCCGCCTCGGCGGACCGGGGCGAGGCCGGGCCCCCACCCGACCGTGCCGGGTTCCGCAAGGCCTGACGAGGCTGGACCGGTCCGACGGGTCACGCCGAAGGGCCGCGTCCGTACGAGAAGTGACGTACGGGCGCGGCCCTCAGGACCGGATCGGGCGGCCGGACTACAGGCCGTAGCGCTCGCGCGCCTCCTTCACGGCCGAGGCCGGGACCTCGCCGCGGCGGGCGAGCTGCGCGAGGGCCGCGACGACGATCGACTGGGCGTCGACGCCGAAGTGGCGGCGGGCCGCGTCACGGGTGTCCGAGAGGCCGAAGCCGTCGGCGCCCAGCGAGGACCAGTCCTGCTCGACCCACTGCGCGATCTGGTCCGGGACCTGGCGCATGTAGTCGGAGACCGCGAGGACCGGGGACTCGACGCCTTCGAGCGCCTTGCGGATGTACGGCACCTGCTCCTCGCCGCGCAGCAGCGCCGCGTCGGCGTCGAGGGCGTCGCGCCGCAGCTCCGTCCAGGAGGTCGCGGACCACACGTCGGCGCCCACACCCCACTCGGCGGCGAGCAGCTTCTGCGCCTCCAGGGCCCAGTGGATGGCCGTACCGGAGGAGAGGAGCTGGATGCGCGAGGCGTTCGCGGGGAGGTCGAGACCGGCCGACTCCGCCGTGTTGAAGCGGTAGAGGCCCTTGACGATGCCCTCGTCGATGCCGGACGGCTTGGCCGGCTGCGGCATCGGCTCGTTGTAGACGGTGAGGTAGTAGAAGACGTTCTGGTCCTCGCCCTCGGCGGCCTCGCCGTACATCCGGCGCAGACCCTCCTTGACGATGGTCGCGACCTCGTAGGCGAACGCCGGGTCGTACGTCAGGGCGGCCGGGTTGGTGGCCGCGATCACCGGCGAGTGGCCGTCGGCGTGCTGGAGGCCCTCACCGGTCAGGGTCGTACGGCCCGCGGTGGCGCCGACGAGGAAGCCGCGGCCGAGCTGGTCGCCGAGCTGCCACATCTGGTCGGCGGTGCGCTGCCAGCCGAACATCGAGTAGAAGATGTAGAACGGGATCATCGCTTCGCCGTGCGTGGAGTACGCGGTGGACGCGGCGATGAAGTCGGCCATCGAACCGGCCTCGGTGATCCCCTCGTTGAGGATCTGGCCGTTGACGGCCTCCTTGTAGTACATCAGCTGGTCGCGGTCGACCGGCTCGTACGTCTGGCCCTTCGGCGAGTAGATGCCGAGCGACGGGAACAGCGACTCCATACCGAAGGTACGGGCCTCGTCCGGGACGATCGGGACCCAGCGCTTGCCGGTCTCCTTGTCGCGGATCAGATCCTTGATCAGACGGACGAACGCCATCGTGGTCGCCATCGACTGCGTGCCGGAGCCCTTGTCGAAGGCGGTGAAGGCCTTCTCGGCCGGGGCCGGCAGCGGGGCGATCGCGTGGGTACGGCGGGCCGGGGCCGGGCCGCCGAGGGCCGCGCGGCGCTCCTGGAGGTAGCGGACCTCGGGGGAGTCGACGCCGGGGTGGCCGTAAGGCACCTGACCGTCGGCGAACTGCGCGTCCGAGATGGGCAGCTCAAGAAGGTCACGCATGTTCTTGAACTCGTCGTTCGAGAGCTTCTTCATCTGGTGGTTCGCGTTCTTCGACGCGAAGCCCTCACCGAGGGTGAAGCCCTTGACGGTCTGCGCGAGGATGACCGTCGGCGCGCCCTTGAACTCCACGGCGGCCTTGTACGCGGCGTACACCTTGCGCGGCTCGTGGCCACCGCGGGAGAGGTGGAAGCACTCCAGGATCTTGTCGTCGCTCAGCAGCTGCGCCATCGCGACGAGCGCCGGGTCCTTGCCGAAGAAGTCCTGGCGGATGTAGGCGGCGTCGCGGGTCTGGTACGTCTGGACCTGCGCGTCCGGCACCTCGCGGAGGCGGCGGACGAGGGCGCCGGTGGTGTCGAGCGCGAAAAGCTCGTCCCAGGCGTTGCCCCACAGCGACTTCACGACGTTCCAGCCGGCGCCGCGGAACTGGGCCTCCAGCTCCTGCACGATCTTGAAGTTGGCGCGGACCGGGCCGTCGAGGCGCTGCAGGTTGCAGTTGATGACGAAGGTCAGGTTGTCCAGACCCTCGCGGGCGGCCAGGGCGAGGGCCGCGGTCGACTCGGGCTCGTCCATCTCGCCGTCACCGAGGAACGCCCACACGTGCGAGGCGGAGACGTCCTTGATGGCGCGGTTGGTCAGGTAGCGGTTGAAGCGCGCCTGGTAGATCGCGGAGAGCGGGCCCAGACCCATGGAGACGGTCGGGAACTCCCACAGCCAGGGGAGGCGGCGCGGGTGCGGGTAGGAGGGCAGACCGTTGCCGCCGGACTCCTGCCGGAAGTTGTCGAGGTGCGCCTCGTTCAGGCGGCCGTCCAGGAACGCGCGGGCGTAGATGCCGGGGGCGGCGTGACCCTGGATGTAGAGCTGGTCGCCGGAACCGTCGGCTTCCTTGCCCTTGAAGAAGTGGTTGAAGCCGGTCTCGTACAGCCAGGCGGCCGACGCGAACGTGGCGATGTGACCGCCGACGCCGTACTTCGAGCCGCGGGTGACCATCGCGGCCGCGTTCCAGCGGTTCCAGGCGGTGATCCGGCGCTCCATGGCCTCGTCGCCGTCGAAGGCGGCGCCCGTCGGCTCGGCGGAGGTCGGGATGGTGTTGACGTAGTCCGTCTCCAGCAGCTTGGGCAGGGCCAGGCCCGCGCCCTCGGCGTGCTGGAGCGTGCGGCGCATCAGGTAGGCGGCCCGGTGGGGCCCGGCGGCCTTGGTGACGGCGTCCAGGGAGGCCGCCCACTCGGCGGTCTCCTCGGTGTCACGGTCCGGGAGCTGGTCGAGCTCACTCGGAATCTTGCCTACGGGATCGGTCATGATCGCCGCCTTCCGGACAGATGGGGGTGGAGAAGGGGTGCCTTGTCTGGCAGGACAGGGCGAAGGGCCGGGTAGCGGCCCGCCGAAGACTGTAAACCGACGATCGATGATCGATCAAAGGGTTGAAGGGGAAAACCTCTCCGTATCGAGAAAGTCGGCACAGGGTGCCGCGAAACTGGGCACCCGGTGCCTAGTTTTCGCAGGTGGGAGCCACTTTCTGAGAGGGTGCTCGCACGAATGAGCGGGCCCACCCAGAGGGGTGGACCCGCTACGTTGCGTTACTGAAAACTGAGGAACGAGTGAGCGGAGAGAGCGGGGAATGAGGCTTCAGGCGCGCGGCGCGCAGCCCAGCACGTGCGCCTTCACCAGCGCGCCGATGTTCGGGTCGCCCCGGCGGAAGGCCTCCACCAGCTCCTGGTGCTCCTCCGCGTACGACTTCTGGACCGTGCCCAGCCAGCGGATCGACAGGGCCGTGAAGACCTCGATGCCGAGCGTCTCCCAGGTGTGCAGCAGGACGGCGTTCCCCGCGGCCTTCACCAGCTCCCGGTGGAAGGCCACCGTGTGCCGCACCTGCGCGGTCCCGTCGGAGGTCGCGTCCGCCTCGTACAGGGCCGCCACGTGCGGCTCCAGGGCCGAGCAGTCCGTCGCGAGCCGACCGGCCGCCAGCTCGGCCGCGATCTGCTCCAGACCGGCCCGGACGGGGTAGCTCTCCTCCAGGTCGGCGGCGGTCAGATTGCGGACCCGGACGCCCTTGTTCGGCGCCGACTCGATCAGCCGCAGCGACTCCAGCTCGCGCAGCGCCTCGCGCACGGGGGTCTGGCTGACCTCCAGCTCGGTCGCGATCCGGCGCTCCACGATCCGCTCGCCCGGCTTCCAGCGGCCGCTGACGATCCCCTCCACGATGTGCTCGCGGATCTGCTCGCGCAGCGAGTGGACGACGGGGACGGTCATGAAGCGGCTCCTCGGGGAGTGTTGACTCTAAAGACAATACGGCGGCGCCCCCGTCCGGAAACACTTCCGGACGGGGGCGCCGCAGGTGAGGCTCGTTACGTTGCCTTTCGGCGGGAGCCCTACAGACCGAGGTCGTTCTCGAACTCGCCGGCCTCAAGGATCGCCTTGACCGAGGTCAGGTAGCGGGCGGCGTCGGCGCCGTCCACCAGACGGTGGTCGTAGGACAGCGCGACGTACGTCATGTCGCGGATCGCGATCGTCTCACCCAGGTCCGGGTGGTTGATGACGACCGGACGGCGCACGGTGGCGCCGATGCCCAGGATGGCGACCTGGTTCGGGGGCACGATGATCGTGTCGAACAGCGCGCCGCGCGAACCGGTGTTGGAGATGGTGAAGGTCGCACCGGCCAGGTCGTCCGGGGTGATCTTGCTGGCGCGCACGGCGCCGGCCAGCTCCGCGGTCTTCTTCGAGATGCCGGCGATGTTGAGGTCGCCCGCACCCTTGATGACCGGGGTCATCAGACCCTTCTCGGAGTCCACCGCGATACCGATGTTCTCGGTGTCGAAGTAGGTGATCGTGCCCTCGTCCTCGTTGATCCGGGCGTTGATGACCGGGTGGGCCTTCAGCGCCTGGGCCGCCGCCTTCACGAAGAACGGCATCGGGGACAGCTTGACGCCCTCACGGGCGGCGAAGGAGTCCTTCGCGCGGCCGCGCAGCTTCATCAGCTTGGTGATGTCGACCTCGACGACCGAGGTCAGCTGGGCCTGGCCGTGCAGCGCCTTCATCATGTTGTCGCCGATGACCTTGCGCATGCGGGTCATCTTGACGGTCTGACCGCGCAGCGGGGAGACCTCCAGGGCCGGAGCCTTGGCGGCGGCCGGAGCAGCCGCGGCGGGGGCGGCGGCGGAGGCCTTCTTGGCCTCGGCGGCCGCGAGGACGTCCTGCTTGCGGATGCGGCCACCGACGCCCGAGCCCTTGACGGCCGCCAGGTCGACACCGTTCTCGGTGGCGAGCTTGCGGACCAGCGGGGTCACGTACGCGCCGTCCTCGGCGGGAGCGGCCGCGGGGGTCGCCGGAACCGGGGTGACGACGGCCGGAGCGATCGACGGGGCCTGGGCGACCGGAGCCGGAGCGGCGACCGGGGCAGCCGGGGCGACCGGCGCGGGGGCCGGAGCCGGAGCGGCCGGAGCCGGGGCGGCGACCGGGGCCGGAGCGGCGACGGGAGCGGCCGGAGCCGGGGCCGGGGCGGCGGCCGGAGCCGCACCCGCGGCACCGATGACGGCGAGCTTGGCGCCGACCTCGGCGGACTCGTCCTCGGCGACGACGATCTCCAGGAGGACACCGGAGACCGGGGCCGGGATCTCGGTGTCGACCTTGTCCGTGGAGACCTCGAGCAGCGGCTCGTCGGCCTCGACGGTCTCGCCGACCGACTTCAGCCAGCGGGTCACGGTGCCCTCGGTGACGGACTCGCCGAGCGCGGGCAGCACGACGTCGGTGCCGGTGGCACCGCCCGCCGGGGCGGCGGCGGGGGTCTCGGCCACGGGGGCCGGAGCGGCCGGGGCCTCGGCGACCGGCGCCGGGGCGGCCGGGGCCGCGACGGGCTCGGCGGCCGGAGCCGGAGCGGCGGCCGGGGCGCCCGTGCCGTCGTCGATGATGGCCAGCTCGGCGCCGACCTCGACCGTCTCGTCCTCGGCGACCTTGATGGAGGCCAGGATGCCCGAGGCGGGGGCGGGGATCTCGGTGTCGACCTTGTCGGTCGAGACCTCGAGCAACGGCTCGTCGGCCTCGACACGCTCACCCTCGGCCTTGAGCCAGCGGGTGACGGTGCCCTCGGTGACGCTCTCGCCGAGCGCCGGCAGGGTTACGGAAACCGACATGGTTTCAGTTGCTCCTAACGAATTGCGGGAAGTGGTCGTCGCGCCCTGTGATGACGTGAGCGTCAGTCGTGGGAGTGCAGGGGCTTGCCGGCCAGGGCCAGGTGGGCCTCGCCGAGCGCCTCGTTCTGCGTCGGGTGAGCGTGGATGAGCTGCGCGACCTCGGCCGGCAGCGCCTCCCAGTTGTAGATCAGCTGCGCTTCGCCGACCTGCTCGCCCATGCGGTCACCGACCATGTGGACGCCGACCACGGCACCGTCCTTGACCTGGACGAGCTTGATCTCGCCCGCGGTCTTGAGGATCTTGCTCTTGCCGTTGCCCGCGAGGTTGTACTTCAGGGCGACGACCTTGTCCGCGCCGTAGATCTCCTTGGCCTTGGCCTCGGTGATGCCGACGGAGGCGACCTCGGGGTGGCAGTACGTCACCCGGGGCACGCCGTCGTAGTCGATCGGGACGGCCTTCAGGCCGGCCAGGCGCTCCGCGACGAGGATGCCCTCGGCGAAGCCGACGTGCGCGAGCTGGAGCGTCGGGACGAGGTCGCCCACGGCCGAGATCGTCGGCACGTTGGTGCGCATGTACTCGTCGACCAGGACGTAGCCGCGGTCCATCGCGACGCCCTGCTCCTCGTAACCGAGACCGGCGGAGACCGGACCGCGGCCGATGGCGACCAGAAGCACCTCGGCCTCGAAGGTCTTGCCGTCGGCCAGGGTGACCTTGACGCCGTTGTCGGTGTACTCGGCGGACTGGAAGAAGGTGCCGAGGTTGAACTTGATGCCGCGCTTGCGGAACGCGCGCTCAAGAAGCTTCGAGCTGTTCTCGTCCTCGACGGGAACGAGGTGCTTCATGCCCTCGATCACCGTGACGTCGGTGCCGAAGGACTTCCACGCGGAGGCGAACTCGACGCCGATGACACCGCCGCCGAGGATGATCGCGGACTCCGGGACCCGGTCCAGGGTCAGCGCGTGGTCCGAGGTGATGATCCGGTTGCCGTCGATCTCCAGGCCGGGGAGGGACTTCGGCACGGAACCGGTGGCCAGGAGGATGTGACGGCCCTCGACACGACGACCGTCGACATCGACGGAGGTCGGGGAGGACAGGTGGCCGGTGCCCTCGATGTAGGTCACCTTGCGGGAGGCGACGAGACCCTGCAGACCCTTGTACAGGCCCGAGATCACGTCGTCCTTGTACTTGTGCACGGCCTTGATGTCGATGCCCTCGAAGGAGGCCTTGACACCGAACTGCTCTGCCTCGCGGGTCTGGTCGGCGACCTCGCCGGCGTGGAGCAGGGCCTTCGTCGGGATGCAGCCGTTGTGCAGGCAGGTGCCGCCGAGCTTGTTCTTCTCGATCAGTGCGACGTCCAGGCCCAGCTGCGCTCCGCGCAGCGCCGCGGCGTAACCGCCGCTACCGCCGCCGAGGATCACTAGGTCGAAAACGGTGCTGGCGTCGTTCGCCACGTCACGTCCTCCATGCATGTGCGCTCGTCGCCGGTCCTCAGTGACCGGGCGGCGGCTGGTGTTCGGCCGCTTATTTTCGGCCCTGTGGTGGGGGCCCTGTCCTGCCGAGAACCCATCTTCGCACTTGTTGACGGATGGCGGGACGCGGGGCCGGGCTCTGAGACGGCCGATCGTCCGTACGGGGGGCCGACCAGAGCGTACGAAGCTACGGATTTCGTCGCGAGCGAACGGCGACGGCCCCGGGTCCCGTACGGACCCGGGGCCGTCACCGACCGGTCAGAGCAGGCCGGCCGCGGTGTTCTCGGCCAGCTTCACCAGGGTGCGGACCGAGGAGCCGGTGCCGCCCTTGGGGGTGTAGCCGTACGGGGCGCCCTCGTGGAAGGCCGGGCCCGCGATGTCCAGGTGGGCCCAGGTGATGCCCTCGCCCACGAACTCCTGGAGGAAGAGACCGGCGACCAGGCCGCCGCCCATCCGCTCACCCATGTTGGCGATGTCGGCGGTGGGGGAGTCCATGCCCTTGCGCAGGTCCGCGGGGAGCGGCATCGGCCAGGACGCCTCGCCGACCTCCTCCGCAATCTCGTGGATCGCGGAGCGGTAGTCGTCGTCGTTGGCCATGATGCCGAAGGTGCGGTTGCCCAGCGCCAGGACCATCGCGCCGGTCAGGGTCGCCACGTCGACGATCGCGTCCGGGTGCTCCTCGGAGGCCTTGGTCAGCGCGTCGGCGAGGACGAGACGGCCCTCGGCGTCGGTGTTCAGGACCTCGACGGTCTTGCCGCTGTACATGCGCAGCACGTCACCCGGGCGGGTGGCGGAGCCGGACGGCATGTTCTCGGCGAGGGCGAGCCAGCCGGTGACGTTGACCTCGAGGCCGAGGCGGGCCGCGGCGACGACGGTGGAGAACACGGCGGCGGCGCCGCTCATGTCGCACTTCATCGTCTCGTTGTGGCCGGCCGGCTTCAGGGAGATGCCGCCCGAGTCGTAGGTGATGCCCTTGCCGACCAGGGCGAGGGTCTTCTCCGCCTTCGGGTGGGTGTAGCCGATCCGGACCAGGCGCGGCGGGTTCTCCGAGCCGACGCCGACACCGAGGATGCCGCCGAAGCCGCCCTTGGCGAGCGCCTTCTCGTCGAGGACCTGGACCTTGAGGCCGTGCTCCTTGCCGGCGGCCTGGGCCGCGGCGGCGAAGGCGGCCGGGGTCAGGTCGTTCGGCGGCATGTTGATCAGGTCGCGGGCGCGGTTGATCTCCTCGGCGACGGCCTGGGCGCGCTCGGCGGCCGCCTTGAAGGCCTTGTCGCGCGGCTTGGCGCCGAGCAGGGCGACCTCGCCCAGCGGCTTCTTCGCGTCCTTGCCGTTCTCCTGGTACGCCGTGAAGGCGTACGCCCCGAGCAGGGCGCCCTCCGCGATGGCGGCGGCGTCCTCGGCGGCGGCGATCGGCAGCGCGAACGCGGCCTTCTTCGCGCCGGTCAGGGTGCGGGCGGCGACGCCGGCGGCCCGGCGCAGGGTCTCCGCGCCGTAGGACTCGCCGTCCTCGGGGGCGGAGCCCAGGCCGACGGCCAGGACGACGGGGGCCTTGAGACCGGCGGGGGCGGGCAGCTTGGTCGCCTCACCCTCGGCACCGGAGGCACCCAGCGTCTCCAGGACGGCGGCGAGCCGGCCGTCGAAGGCCTTGTCGACGGCCTCGGCGCCCGGGGCGACGACGAGCGTCTTCCCGGACTTGGCGACGCCGACGACGAGGGCGTCGGCGCGGAGCGTCGCCGCGCCGGCGGTGCTGAGAGTGAGAGCAGTCACGGTGGTGAAATCTCGCTTCCATTGAGTTCTGTGGCGGTCGAGGGATGGGCCGACCGTGCCCGCCGCATCGTATTTCGGCCCGGAGAGCGCCGAGAACGAGCCTACGCTCGCTCACTCTGTTCGCTCACGGCGGCGTTGATTCACTCATCCGTGGTGTCTCTTTCATGTTTACCGTTCAGGCTCGGAGCGCTCCTTCACACTCACCTCAGTCACGCAAGGACGACCCGCTCGTCTTCGCACCATCTGCATCATCTCCACAGGTTCGCCGCCCCGGCCCCCGGTGCGCGGGGACCTGCCGAGGGGGGACACCACCTGATGGACTCCGGCCGAATCCGTACGCCCAGAACCGCGCCCCGCACGAGCCGCACCGCCCGCGTCGCACCCCGCGGTGCCCGTGTCGCGGCCCTCGCCGCCGCCGCGCTGCTCGCCACCGTCGTTCCGTCCGCGCAGGCCCTCGCGGCCCCCGCGCCCCGGATCGATCTCACCGTCCTCGTCGTCGACGACGGCGGCAGCGCGGTCGGGGCGATCACCGCCGAGCTGAAGGGCGCCGGCGTCCCGTACCGCCGGATCGACCTGAACGACCCGAACCGGCCGGTCCTCGACACGGCCTTCCTCAGCGACACGCTCGACGGCCGTCCCCGTGCCAAGTACCAGGGCGTCGTGCTGCCCCACGAGAGCGCCTTCGGCCCCGACTCGGCCGAGCACACCGCCCTCCGGACGTACGAACGGACCTTCGGGATCCCGCAGGTCGACGCCTACACCTGGTCGCACCCCGGGGTCGGCCTCGACTACACCAACGAGGGAGGCTGGTCCGGCGTCCTCGACGGGACCACGGCAGGCGTCACCGCCGCCGGGAAGACCGGCCCCTTCCGGTATCTGGCCGGGGCACTCACCTTCGAGGACAACGACCCCACGATCGCCGAGAGCTACGGCTACGCGGGCCGCCCCCGCGCCGGCTACACCAGCTACATCGACGTGCCCGTCGACGGAGCGGCCGGCGGCGGCCGGGCCAGCCTCGTCGGCGAGTACACCGCCGACGGGCGCCGCGAACTGGTCGTCACCTTCGCCTACAACCAGTACCAGCGGCAGTTCCGCGCCCTCGCCCGCGGCATCGTCGAATGGCTCACCGACGGCGTCCACCTCGGCCAGAGCCGCAACTACCTCTCCGTCCACGTCGACGACGTCTTCGCCCCCGACGCCCGCTGGGACACCACCCTCAACTGCACGCCCGGCGACTTCGACTGCGTCGGCGACGACGGTGAGGGCGCCAACCCCATCCGGATGACGGTCGCCGACGCCCAGTACGCGGCCGCCTGGCAGAAGTCCTCCGGCTTCACCCTCGACATGGTCTACAACGGCGGCCAGGGCGAGCAGTGGAAGACCGAGCACGGCGGCACCGACCCCCTGACCACCCAACTCGTCGCGGACCGCGCTCAGTACCGGTGGATCAACCACACGTACACCCACCCCTTCCTCGGCTGCGTCCAGGACAACAGCGTCGTCCCCTGGCAGTGCGCCAAGGACACCGCCGGCACCACGCTCTGGGTCAGCCGCTCCGAGCTCTCCGGCCAGATCCGGAACAACCACAACTGGGCCGTCGGCAAGGGCATCTCCGTCGACCGCTCCGAACTCGTCACCGGCGAGCACTCCGGCCTCAGGACCCTGCCCCAGCAGCCCGTCGACAACCCGAACCTCGCCGGCGCCCTCGCCGACAACGGCGTCAAGTGGGCCGGCAGCGACAACTCCCGCGAGCCGCAGCAGCGTTCGATCGGCACCGCGTCCGGCGCCGCGAAGACCGTGCCCCGCCACCCCATGAACGTGTACTACAACGTGGGCACCGCGGCCGAGATGGCCGACGAGTACAACTGGATCTACACCTCCCGCGCCGACGGCGGCAGCGGAATCTGCGAGTCCAACCCGGCCTCCACCTGCCTGCCCGCCCCGCTCCCCACGGCCACCGGCTACGCCGACCACATCGTGCCGCAGGAAGCCCGCACCGCCCTCTCCCACGTCCTGGGCAACGACCCCCGGCCGCACTACGTGCACCAGTCGAACCTCGCCGAGGAGCGCATCCTCTACCCCGTCCTCGACCGGGTACTCGCCGACTACCGGGGCCTGTTCGCCCCGAGCGCCCCGCTGGTGAACCCGGCCCAACGGGACGTCGGCACCGAACTGACCCGCCGCACCGCCTGGGACCAGGCCCTCGCCGCCGGAAAGGTGACCGCCTACCGCATCGGCACCGCGGTCACCGTCAAGGCCCCCGCCGGCCTCGTCGCACCCGTCACCGCCCCCGAGGGCACCCGCAAGCGGCTCCTCCTCGGCACCACCGCCTTCGGCACGCCGTACGCCGGGACCCGCTCCGCCTGGACCGCTCCCGAACTGCTCCAGAGCAGCGTCACACTCACGCTCCCGACCGCCTGACCAGCACGTTCTGGGGGGAAACGCACATGCCGAGCAGTGGCCGTCACGTCACCATGCTCACCGAAGGCACCTACCCGCATGTCCACGGAGGCGTCAGCACCTGGTGCGATCAGCTCGTCCGTGGCATGCCCGAGGTCGACTTCGAGATCCTCGCCCTCACGGGCAGCGGCCGCGAACCCGTCACCTGGGAGCTGCCGTCCAACGTCACCCGGCACACCGCGTACCCCCTCTGGGGACTCCCGCAGGGGCCGGCCGCGCCCGTTCGCGCGCGCCGGCCCCTGCGGGGGCGTGCGCGCCGCCGCTTCCTCGACACCTACGAGCGCCTGCTGCTCGCCCTCCTCGACCCGGAGGCGGGCTGCGACTTCGGCGCCGGCCTGTACGAGCTGGCCGAACTCGCCCGGCAGGGACGGCTGACCACCGCCCTGCGCTCCGAGGCCGCCCTGCGTTCCCTGATGTGGATCTGGACCATGCCGCATCTGCCGACGCTCGCGGCCCGGCCCACCGTCCACGACGCGCTCACCGCCACCGACCTCCTCGAACACGCCCTGCGGCCGCTCGCCGCCCGGATAGCCGACGGCGGCGTCGCGCACGCCGTCTCCAGCGGCCTCGCCACGCTGCCGGCGCTCGCCGCCCAGCACTTCGAAGGGGTGCCCTTCCTGCTCACCGAACACGGCATCTACCTCCGCGAGCGCTATCTCGGCTACCGCACCGAGGCGCAGCGCTGGCCCGTCAAGGCCCTCATGCTCGGCTTCTACCGTGAGCTCAACACCCTCGGCTACCGCAAGGCCGACCTCATCACCCCGTGCAACCAGTACAACCGGCGCTGGGAGGAGCGCGGCGGCGCCCCCGCCGACCGCATCCGCACCGTCTACAACGGCGTCGACCCGGCCCTCTTCCCCGAGGCCGGACCCGAACCCGAGATCCCCACCCTCAGCTGGTGCGGACGCGTCGACCCCATCAAGGACCTCGAAACCCTGATCAGGGCGTACGCGATCTGCCGCGCCGAACTCCCGGCGCTGCGGCTGCGCCTGTTCGGCCCGGTCCCCGCCGGGAACGAGGACTACCTGACCCACCTGGAGAAGCTCGCCGCCGAACTCGGCGTCACCGACGGGATCACCTTCGAGGGCCGGGTCTCCGAGGTGCCGCGCGCCTACGCCGCCGGCAGCGTGGTGATGCTCTCCTCCATCAGCGAGGGCTTCCCCTTCTCCCTCATCGAGGCCATGTCCTGCGGCCGCGCCACCGTCTCCACGGACGTCGGCGGGGTACGGGAGGCCGTCGGCGACACCGGGATCGTCGTCCCGCCCCGCGAACCGGCCGTCATGGCCGCCGCCGTCACCGCACTCCTCCGCGACGGGGCCCGCCGCGCCGAACTCGGCCGCCGGGCCCGGCAGCGGGTCATCGACCGGTTCACCCTGCACCGCTCGGTGGACGGCTTCCGGCAGATCTACCGCGAACTGGCGGGCGACCGGGTCCGGCCCGCGCGGCCCCTCACCCACCCCAAGCCCTGGCCGCTCCGCCTGCCTGCCCCGCGTCGGATCACCCCGACCCTGGTAGCGGGAGGAACCCCGGCATGAGCGGCTCCCTCTGGCTGAAACGACCGGCGACGGAGACCCCGCTGCCGAAGATCCCCAGGCCGCGGCGGGAGACGGCCCCGACCGGGGCCGCGGGGACCACGTCCCGTGAACCGGGCCCGGACGCCGCGCCCCCCGCCGCCGTCCTCGCCGACGCGCCCCTCGCCGACGACCCCCTCGACGAGCTCGCCGAGCGGATCGGGGCGTTCGTCGCCGTCGCCGTGCACCCGGACGAGATCGCCGCGATCCTCGAGTCCGACGGCATGACCGACGACCACATCCGGCTCACCTACGGCCGCGCCGACTCCTTCGAGCTCGCCGAGGACCTCTACGCGCGCGTGGAGCGGCGCCACCCCGCCCCGGAGGCGCCACCCGCCGACGCCTGGCACACCGGGCTCGCGGGCTGTCTCCTGCGCGGGCTCGTCTTCGCGCTGCCCGGCCTCGCGTACGTCCTCGCCGCGCCCCTGCTGGCCGGGGAGCAGGGCCGGTTCGGGCTCCCGGGCGGAACGGTTCCGCTGCTCGCGGGCGCCGTCACCGGCTGGGTGTGGAACCAGGCCCTCTCCCATCGCGCGTACACCTGGCTGGGTCTCGGCGACCGGGCCGCCGCCGCCCGCACCCTGCTCATCGGCGCCCCGGCGGGCGCCCTCGCCGGTACGGCCGTCGCTCTCGCGGCGGCCGCGCCCGGCGAGATCCCGGCGGCCCTGTTCGCCGCCGGGCAGTCGGTCTACCTCGCCGCCGCGACCGTGCTCCTGGTCCTCGGCCGCGAACGGGCCCTGCTCTGCGCCCTGGTGCCGCTCGCCGGAGCCGTCCCCGCCTTCCGCTGGGACCTGCCCGACCTCCTGCGCGCCGGGCTCCTCCTCGCCGCACTCACCGCGAGCGTCACCTTCGCCGGGCTCGTCCTGCGGCCGGGCGCCCGCCGTGGCGCGGCGGGACGCGGCGGCCCCCCGCGCGCGGCCTCCCTCCCGTACGGCCTCTTCGGTCTCGGCAGCGGTCTGCTCGTGCTCCACGCGGGCGTGGGCGACACCCTGGTGGGCGGCGCGGGCGCCGTCATAGCGCTCACCCTTTCCATGGGGCCCGCCGAGTGGCTGCTGCACCGCTTCCGGGGCGAGAGCCTGGCCCGGCTGCGGACCCTGGCCACCGCGCGCGAGTTCCGCCGCGCGGTCACCGGCACCCTCGTGCTCTGTCTCGGCGGCTACCTCACCGTCCTCGTCTCGCTCACCCTCGCCGTGAACGTGGCCTGGCCCGGGGCGCCCTGGCCGGCCCTCCCCCGCCTCGTCACCCTGCTCCTGATCGGGACCGTGCTCTGGCTGGGGCTGCTGCTCCAGGCCTTCGGCGCGGTGCTCAGCGCGGCCGCCGTCTGTCTGCTCGCGGCGGCGGCGGAGGTCGCGGCACCCGCGGCCGGGCCGGTGGCGGCCGGGGGAGCTGCCGCGGTGCTCGCCGTCCTCGCCTGTGTTCTGCTGGTACGACCGACCGCTCACCGTGTCTAGGGGATTCGGCCCGTGAATCGTTTCCTCCTGGTGCCGTTCTACGAGCACCCGGCCGACCGGCCCGAGGCCTGGTCGGCCCTCGTCGACGCGGCACCGTGCCTGTACGGCGTCGTCGTCAACCCGGCGAGCGGCGCGGGCGAGGCCCCCGACCCCGCGTTCGCGGAGGCGGCCGACCGGCTGCGGGAGGCCGACGTACGCCTCCTCGGCTATGTGGACACCGACTACGGGCGCCGCCCGCACGCCGAGGTCGTCACCGACCTCCTCCGCCACCGCGACTGGTACGGCACCGACGGCGCCTTCCTCGACCAGGTCTCCACCGCGCCCGACGCCCTCGCCCACTACCGCCGGGTCGCGGTCGCGGCCCGGTCCGCCGGGGCCGAGACCCTGGTGCTCAACCACGGCGCCCACCCGGACCCGGGCTACGAGGAGTTCGCCGACCTCCTCGTCACCTTCGAGGGCCCCTGGGACACGTACCGGAAGCTCGACCTGCCGGTCGCCGCCCACTACTGCCACCTCGTCTACGCCGCCCCGCCCGGCGTCCTCCCGGTGACCCCGGTGCACTGCGCCGTCCCCGGCACGGGCGCGCACCCCTGGGGCACCCTTCCGCACCTCCTGGAGCCCGCCCGATGAGACGACTGCTGCCCCTGCTCGCGGGCCTGCTCCTGCTCGCAACGGCGTGTACGTCGGGCCCGGACCGGCCCGCCCCGGACCCGAAGCCGACGGGGGAGCGGTGGCAGCCGAAGCCGGGCCTGGCCTGGCAGTGGCAGCTCAGCGGCCGGCTCGACCCGACGGTCGACGTCCCCGTGTACGACATCGACGGCTTCGACCACCCGGCGTCCACGGTCGCGGACCTGCACCGCCGGGGCCGCAAGGTCATCTGCTACCTGTCCACGGGCGCGTGGGAGGACTTCCGCCCGGACGCGGCCGCGTTCCCGAAGTCCGTCCTGGGCAAGGGCAACGGCTGGAAGGGCGAGCGCTGGCTCGACATCCGCCGCACCGACGTCCTCACCCCGCTGATGGCCGAGCGCCTCGACATGTGCCGTATCAAGGGCTTCGACGCGGTCGAACCCGACAACATGGACGGCTACCGCAACAGCACCGGCTTCCCCCTCACCGCCGCCGACCAGCTCCGCTACAACCGGCTGATCGCCCGGCTGGCCCACGAACGGGGCCTGGCGGTGGGCCTCAAGAACGACCTGGACCAGATCCCGCAACTGCTCCCGGACTTCGACTTCGCGGTCAACGAACAGTGCGCGGAGTACGACGAGTGCGGCCGCCTCGCCCCGTTCGTGGCGGCGGGCAAGGCGGTCTTCCACGTCGAGTACGAACTCCAGGCGAGCGAATTCTGCCCGCAGGCCCGGGCCCTGGGCCTCTCCTCGATGCAGAAGCGGTACGAACTGGGGGTATGGCGCCGGGCCTGCTAGGGGCGGACAGGTCAGCCCAGGGCGAGTGCCACCAGCGCCGCCGTCGCCGCCGTCTCCTCCACCGCCCCGAACACGTCACCCGTCACCCCGCCGAACCGCCGTACGCACCGGCGGAGGAGCAGCGCCGCCGCCCCCAGGGCCGCGCCGGCCGCCAGGACGTGGTGGAGCGCGTCGTACGGGGAGAACAGCAGGCCGGAAGCGGCGCAGAGGACGAGGACCGCCGCCGTCGCGAGCGTCGCGGACCGGACCGGGACGGTCGAGGCGACGATCGCGCCGAGGCCCTCGGGGCGGGCCGGCGGGACGCCGTGGCGGGAGGCGTGGGTGAGGGCGAGGCGGGCGACGGTCGCGGCGAGGGCGGCGCCGACCGCGCCGTGCGCCCAGCTCTCCCCGTACAGCTCGAAGAGCGCGGCGACCTGGGCGAGCAGGACGAGGAGCAGCACGATGACGCCGAACGGGCCGACGTCCGACTGCTTCATGATGCGCAGCGCGTCCTCGGCGGGCTTGGCGCTGCCGAGGCCGTCGGCGGTGTCGGCGAGGCCGTCGAGATGGAGGCCCCGGGTGAGGGCGGCGGGCACGCCGGTGGTGACGACGGCCGCGAGCAGCGGGCCCGAGCCGAGCGCCAGGAAGGCGACTCCGAGCCCGGCGGCGAAGAAGCCGATGACCAGGCCGGCCAGCGGGGCGCAGAGCATGCCGGCGCGCGCCGCGTCACGGTCCCAGCGGGTGATGCGGGCGGGGAACACGGTGAGGGTGCCGAAGGCGAAACGCAGGCCGTCCATCCGGGCAGGGTAATCGCCGCTCTCGCACGGTAGATTGCGCATACCGCGCAAATCGGAACGGGGTGGCATGGGTCACTGGTTCTCCCGCAACATCGTCGAACCGGGCAAGCTCCCGATGCTTCTCGCGCTGACCTCGTTCATCGTGACGTTCCTGGTCACGAGGACCATCGTCCGTCTCATCCGGGCGGGGAAGGGGCCCTTCGGGAACGTCTCCTCCGGCGGGCTCCACATCCATCACGTCGTGCCGGGCGTCGTCCTCACCGTCATCGGCGGTTTCGGTGCGGTGGGCAGCGACCGGCACGGGTTCGGCGCGGCCGTCTTCGCCGTGGTCTTCGGGATCGGCGCGGGGCTCGTCCTGGACGAGTTCGCGCTGATCCTCCATCTCGACGACGTGTACTGGACCGACGAGGGCCGCAAGAGCGTCGAGGTGGTCGTCCTGACCGCCGCCCTGGTCGGGCTCACCCTGAGCGGCTTCTCGCCGCTGGGTGTCGACGACATGACCACCGACGAACGCCAGGACCGGGCCACCTTCATCCTGACCCTGGCGATCAACTTCCTCTTCATCCTGATCACCCTGGTCAAGGGGAAGTTCCGGATGGCCGTGATCGGGACCCTGGTCCCGTTCGTGGCGATCGTCGGCGCCGTCCGGCTCGCCCGCCCCGGCTCCTGGTGGTCCCGGCGCTTCTACCGGCGCCGATACAAGGCACGGGCCCGCTCCCGGATCCGTACGTACCGCCACGACAGGCGCTGGAACAAGATCCGGCGCCGTACTCAGGACTTGATCGGCGGCTTCCAGGAACGGGTTCCCGGGCGGGGCTCCACGCCCTCCTGACCGCGCTCGCGCCAGGCCTGGACCCCGATCAGGACGAGGACGCCCGCGATGGCCGCCAGATGCTCCTTGCCCGCGAGGTTCGGCTTGATGATCACCTCGACGACCATCGCCACGACCACGAGCGTCCCCGTCCACCGGGCCCCGTACCGCCAGCAGACGTAGACGGCGAGGCCGACCACGGCCGCCGAGGGCCCGGTGTCGACGACCTGGGCGTCGGTGGCGGGCAGCCCGAGCGGGTTGTCCGGGCCGAGCGCGATGCCCACGCGCGCGTACAGCGTTCCGCAGAGGGTGGCCAGATAGGCGACGGCGAGGGTACGCCACCGGCCGAGGCAGATCTCGGCGATCCCGAACACCAGCAGGACCTGCGCGAGGGCGCCCCACACGGGCAGGTCGAGCGCCGGCACGAAGAGCGAGAGCGGGGTCCGGAGCAGCGCGAGCCAGAACGGGTCCTCGGCCCGTACGGAGCCGATGTTCTGGACCGGCTGATAGCCCCAGTCCTGGTTCTGGACCAGCTGGAAGAGAGCGGTGAGACAGACGGCGGCGAGCGTCATCGGGGCCGCGCGCCACGTCTTCGTGAGGAGCGCCGTTCGTACGGTGGAGAACAGCGGGCCCCACTCGCGGCGGGCGAACTCCCGGAGGGCGCGGGTCAACGGCCGCTCTCCAGGTGCCGGCGGTGCATCCACTTCGGCAGGCCCGGGGCCTCCAGGAACCCCTCCGCACGACCGGCCGCGAGGCCGATGCGCAGCAGGTCGGCACTCTTCTCGAAGAGCATGAATCGGGGCTCCCAGATCGGTCGGTACTTGGCGTTGGCGCGGTACAGCGACTCGATCTGCCACCAGCGGGAGAAGAAACTGAGCAGTGAACGCCACATGCGCAGCACGGGTCCCGCCCCGAGCTTCGAGCCACGTTCGAAGACGGAGCGGAACATCGCGAAGTTGAGCGAGACCTGAGTGATCCCGATCTCCTTGGCGCGCTGCAGGAGTTCGATGACCATGAACTCCATCAGGCCGTTCTCGGAGTCCCGGTCGCGGCGCATGAGATCCAGCGACAGCCCCTTCGGCCCCCACGGGACGAAGGAGAGCACCGCCCGCAGCTCACCCTCACCATCGGTGCACTCCAGCATCACGCAGCGCCCGTCGTGCGGATCGCCGAGCCGCCCGAGCGCCATCGAGAAGCCGCGCTCGGTGGCTCCGTCCCGCCAGTCGTCGGCCTTGCGCAGCAGCTCGGCCATCTCCTCGGCCGGGATGTCCTCGTGGCGCCGGATCCGGACCTCGTACCCGGCCCGCTTGACCCGGTTGAAGGCCTGCCGGACCGTCCGCATGGCCCGCCCGTCCAGGGTGAACTCGTCGGTCTCCACGATCGCCTCGTCGCCCAGCTCCAGGGCGTCCAGACCGTGCCGGGCGTAGATGACACCGGCCTCCTCGCTCGCGCCCATCACCGCCGGGATCCAGCCGTGCTCGCGCGCCTCGGCCAGCCAGGGTTCGATGGCGCCGGGCCAGGCCTCGGGATCGCCGATCGGATCACCGGATGCGAGCGAGACCCCGCCGACCACCCGGTAGGTGACGGCGGCCTTCTCGCTGGGCGACCACACGACGCTCTTCTCGCGGCGCAGCGCGAAGTAGCCGAGCGAGTCCCGGTCGCCGTTCTTGTCCAGCAGGAGGCGCAGCTTCTCCTCGTCCTCCTCGGTCAGCGGGTCGGTGGCCCGGCGGGAGCGGAAGGCGGCGAACAGCACCGCGAAGAGCAGCAGTGTGGACAGGACGTTGATGGTGACGTCGACCCAGCCGGGGGTGGTGATCCCGGCGAACCGCGAGTCGTCCGAGGCCAGGGTGATCAGCCGCATCACGCCGTACCGCCAGCGCTCCAGGAAGGTGGAGTGGGCGGTGGAGGTGTTGGTGACGGTGACCAGGACGGCCGCGAGCAGCGAGGTGACGAGCAGTCCGCCGACCGCCACGATCGCGGCGAGCCACGGGTTGGAGCGGTCGCCCTTCGCGTAGAACTCCTTGCGGCCGAGCAGCAGCGCGACGACGAAGGCGGCGGTCAGGACCAGCGAGATCCAGTTCTGGGCGTGCTGGCGGATCTCCGGGAAGAACATCACCAGGGCGAAGAGCAGCAGGAACAGACCGCTGAGCACCAGGTTGAGGATCCACGCGGCCCGCTTGCGACGCCGCATGGTGATCGCCAGGAAGAGGGTGAAGACCCCCGAGGCGAAACCCGCGGTGAGCATGTACGGGGTGAAGTAGTTGTCCTCGTTGTGGCGGCGCAGGTCCTGCCCGAACGAGACCCAGACGGCACTCAGGAAATTGATGAACGTGACGACGCGCAGGTACCAGACGGCGAACGCGGCGCTGCGCCGCGATCGCGGGGTGGTGCCCCGGGGCGCTCCTTCGGCGGACAAACGGACCTCTCCCATGAAAAGCGATCATATGGGGCACCGCTTGCCGTGCGGCGACGCCGGAGGCGGCCACGCGCGCGTCGTCCGCACATGTCGTGCGCCGCGCGTGCGGCCGCCTCCGGCCTCACTGAGTCCGTCCCGCTTCCCGCCCGTCAGACCTCGGAGTCGACGCCCTCGTCGCCCTCGTCGTCCGACGTGGCCGGATCCGGACGCTCGGGCAGCTCCGCGGCGAACGCCGCCGCGGCCCGGACGAGTGGAAGCGCGAGCAATGCCCCGGTTCCCTCACCCACATGGACGCCGTGGTCGAGCAAGGGGTTGAGCGCCATCCGGTCCAGTGCCTTCGCCTGCGCCGGCTCCCCGCTGACCTGACCCGCCAGCCACCAGTCCGGCGCCCGGAACGCCGCCCGCTGCGCCACCAGCGCGCACGCCGCGCCCACCACACCGTCCAGGATCACCGGCATCCGCCGCACCGAGGCCTGCAGCAGGAACCCGGTCATCGCCGCCAGATCCGCCCCGCCGACCGCCGCGAGCAGCTCCAGCTGATCACCCAGGACCGGCCGGGCCCGCCGCAGGGAGTCCCGGATCGCCGCGCACTTCCGCATCCACGCCAGGTCGTCGATACCGGCGCCGCCCCGGCCCGTCACCACCGACGCGTCCGTCCCGCAGAGGGCCGCGATCAGGGTGGCGGCCGGCGTCGTCCCGCCGACGCTCAGATCCCCGAGCACCACCAGATCGGTGCCCGAGTCCGCCTCCTCGTCGGCGATCGCGATACCGAGCCGGACCGCCGCCTCGGTCTCCTCGACCGTCAGCGCGTTCTCGATGTCGATCCGGCCGCTGCCGCGCCGCACCCGGTGGCGCACCACCTCGGCGGGCAGCAGCTCCGGGTCGCAGTCCAGACCCGCGTCCACGACCCGTACCGGCACGTCCGTCGAACGGGCGAGCACCGCGACCGGGCTCGCCCCGTCCAGGACCGCGCGCACCAGCTCGTGCGCGGTGCCCGCCGCGCGCCCCGACACATCGAGCGAGGCCACCCCGTGGTCGCCGGCGAACAGCACCACCTTCGGCTGCTCGATCGCCCGCACCTTGACCGAGGCCTGCGCGGCCGACAACCACTCACCGAGCTCGTCGAGCCGACCGAGCGCCCCCGGCGGCACGGTCAGCCGCTCACGGCGCTCCTCGGCGTCTCGCCGGATCCCCCCGTCGGGGCGCTCGATCAGATCGGAGAAGTCGTCCAGGTTCACGGGTTTCCGCCTTGTGACTCAGCGAGGGCCATCGGTGCTCGCACCCTACCCGCGCAGCACCAGGGCCTGTCCGGCGACCACGAGGAGGACCTCCTCGCACTCGTCGGCGAACGCCGCGTTCAGCCGGCCCAGCTCGTCCCGGAAGCGGCGCCCCGCCGCCGTCGCCGGCACCACCCCCGAGCCGACCTCGTTCGTCACCGCCACGACCGTACGACGGGTCGCCCGCACCGCCGCCACCAGCTCCGCGGTCCGCTCGCGCAACGCCGTCTGCCCACCGGCCGCCCATGTCTCGTCGTCCCAGGCACCCACCCGGTCCATGGCATCCGTCAACCACAACGACAGACAGTCGACGAGGAGCGCCGGTCCGTCCTCTTCGAGCAGCGGTACGAGGTCACAGGTCTCGGCGGTACGCCAGGTACCCGGCCGCCGCTCCCGGTGCAGGCCCACCCGCTCCGCCCACTCCGGGTCGCCCTCCCGGCTCCCGCCCGTGGCCACGTACAGCACCTCGGGAAAGGTCTCAAGGCGCTGCTCGGCCTCCACGGACTTCCCCGACCGGGCCCCGCCGGTCACCAGGGTCCGCCGGGGCACGTCCGGCACCTCGTGGTACTCGCCCACGTACAGCGTCGTCCCGTCCGGCACCGCCCGCGCCCCCGCCGCCGCGAGCCGCCGGTCCAGCTCGGCCCCGGTCGGCGCGTCGTGGTCCAGGTGCACGGCGACCACGTCGGTCGAGGGCCCGACGGCCCCGGTCGCCCGCAGCCGTGCCAACGCGTCCGGCCGGCCCGTCACATCGGCGACCACCAGGTCGTACGGCACCCGGTGGTCCTCCGGAAGCCCCGCCGGGGACCCACCCGGCGGTAGATAGAGCAGCGTCTCGCCGTCCGCCGAGGTCACCTCGTAACCGGTACCGGGGGAGTCCATCGGCACCGCCCGCACCCGGTGCCCGGAGATCAGCGTCAACTCCCGTCCGTCCGGCACCCGCCCGGCGGTGGGCAGTCCCGCGGGCAGGTCCACCGCGGGCCCGTCGTGCGGATGGGTCAGCAACACCTGCCGTACGCCCACCAGCGAATGCCCGGACCGGGCCGCCGCCAGGGCGGCGCCCGGGGTCAGATCGAGCAGCAGGGCCCCGTCGACCAGCAGTGCCGTCGCGGCGCGGACCCGTGGCCCACGGGAGCGCGCGCACACGGCGCAGGGGCAGTCGGGACGGGGCAGTCCGAGCGGGGCGCCGGTGCCGAGCAGAGTCAGTTCCACCCTCAGATCCTCCCGCGCCACCGCGAGCCGTGCGCGCCCGGCTACTCTGCGGGCAGGAAACCGATCATCCGGTGAGCGCCAGGAGGCGGACATGGCATGGACGTGGCGGTTCGAGAAGTCCGACGGCACGGAGGTCGAGCCGGTGGTGACTCCGGAGGAGTTCACCACCCAGGGCGACGCGGAGAGCTGGATCGGCGAACACTGGCGTGACCTCCTGGGCGGCGGCGCGGACCAGGTGACCCTCTCGGAGGACGGGGCGAAGATCTACGGCCCGATGCCCCTGAACGCGGAGGGCTAGAGCGCCCGGCGGCCAAGGGCGGGGGTGCGGGCCCAGAACGCCCGACACCCCCGCCCCCGGCCGGGTGCACGCGCAGCCAGGTGTGGGGCCCGCTGCAGAGGCGCGGCGGGCGTGGCGGAAGGCTACATCTCGCCCAGCGTGACCTGCGTCTTCTTCGTCGCCGTCCCCCGGACATACATCACCGTCACCTCGTCCCCCGGCTGAAGCGAGGCCAACGCCTCCGACAGCGACGTGATCGTCGTGATGTCCGTGTCGCCGAGCCGAGTGATCACATCACCCGGCTCAAGCCCCGCCTTGCCCGCCGCCCCGTTCGCCGGCGCCTCGACGACCGCCACGCCCGCCGGCTCGTAGTCGTCGCTCAGCACCGTGCGGCCGGTGATGTCCAGGGCCGCCCGGCCCGAGTCCGTCACCTTGCCGTCCTTGATGATCTGGTCCGCGATCGTCCGCACCATCGACGCGGGGATCGCGAACCCGATGCCGGCCGCCGAGCCGCCGCCCATCTCCGGGTCGATCGCCGCGAGCGTCGGGATGCCGATGACCTCGCTGTCCAGGTTCACCAGCGCACCCCCACTGTTGCCGGGGTTGATCGCGGCCGACGTCTGCACCATGTTCGCGATGGTCGCGCCCGTGCCGCCGCCGGTCTGCCCCTCGCTGACCGTGCGCCCGGTCGCCGAGACGATGCCCTGGGTGACGCTGCCGGACAGGCCCAGCGGGGAGCCCATCGCGAGCACGATCTGCCCCATGTCGACGGCCGCCGAATCGCCGAACTTCGCCGGCTTCAGCCCTTGCGGCAGCGATGCCAGCTTGATCACCGCGAGGTCCTGCTCGGGGTAGCTGGAGACGAGCCGGGCGGTCACCGACTGCCCGCCTGTCGCGGCGCTGACCTCGAAGGACGTATCCCGGCCGACGACGTGCGCGTTGGTGACGATGTGGCCCTTGTCGTCGTAGACGACCCCGGAACCGAGGCTTTGGGAGGCTTCGATCTGGACGACCGACGGCAGGACGTTCTTGATGACGGCCTGGTAGTCGTCCTGGAGCTCGTTGGCGGCGAGCGGCGCCGCCGCCTGGGTGGAACGCTCCGGCGCGGGCGTGGCCCCGCCGGAGGAGCAGCCGCCGACGAGCGCGACGGCACAGGCCGCGGCGGTCAGCGGGAGAAGGCGGCGGAGGGCACGGGTACGGGTACGGGTACCGGATACGTCCATGTCCGGAGTATCCGTTTCGCTCCCGTTCAGGAGCCCGGCGAGCGCACCCGATCAGGGGTGCGCGACCGCCGGGCGGGGACGGCGACGGTTCGTCAGCCCCGTACCCCGCACAGGTGCAGCAGCGCCGCCACCCGCCGGTACGGCTCCGTCCGGCCCGCCCGGTCCTCGGCGGCGAGCAGCCGATCCAGTTCCTCGGCGGCCGGCAGGCCCGCCTCGGCCGGGACGCCGTCCGTGAAGACCCGCACCCCGTACCAGGCGTGCAGCGGTGCCGCGATTCCCGCGAGCGTCGCCGTCAGCGCGTCGAGGCGGTCGGCGCGCACCTTCACGCCGTTGTCGTCGGTGTAGACGTCCGAGTCGAAGCCGGCGAGGGCACCGGACCAGTCCCCGGCGAGCCCGGGGCGCATGGCGAGCGCCTCGCCGTTCCGTACGACCAGGGAGAGGAGGCCGCCGGGGGCGAGCATCCGGGCCAGGCCCGCGAGCAGCGCGTCGGGCTCGTCCGCGTACATGAGGACGCCGTGGCAGAGGACGACGTCGAAGCTGCCGGGGAGGAAGTGCACCCCGGTCTCGCGCCCGTCGCCCTCGATCAGCCGGACCCGCTCGCGGATCCCGGCGGGTTCGGTCGCGAGCGACTCACGGGCGGTCTTCAGAAGATCGGGATCGGCTTCGAGGCCGGTCACCGTGTGCCCCGCGCGGGCGAGGCGCAGCGCCTGCGTGCCCTGACCCATACCGGCGTCGAGGATCCGGAGCCGCTGTCCCACCGGGTAGCGACCGGATATCTGCTCGTCGAGCTGGCGGGCGACGATCTCCTGCCGGATGGTGTCGCGCAGCCCGCCGGAACCGGCGGGCCAGTGCACGACGACGGGCAGCACGGGGCCGCCCGACTCCGACGTCGCCGCGCCGAACGCGCGCTCGACGGGCTCCGAGCTTTCGGCGCTCAGGGCCGCTCTCCGCGCTTGACCTGCGGCTTCGGCAGTCGCAGTCGGCGCATCTGGAGCGTACGCATCAGGCCGTAGGCGATCGCGCCGCGCTTCGGCTCGTTCGGGAAGCGCTCGTTGAGCTGCTTCCGGAGCCGGATCCAGATGCCGACCGAGTCGATGACGATCAGGATGATCACACCGAGCCAGAGCAGCAGGGAGATGTTCTGCAGGGACCGGTTGGCGTTGCCGAACAGCGACAGCACGAGGATCACCACGGCCATCGGCAGGAAGAACTCGGCGATCGCGAACCGCGAGTCGACGAAGTCGCGCACGAAGCGGCGGACCGGACCCTTGTCGCGGGCCGGCAGGTAACGCTCGTCGCCACTGGCCAGCGCTTCGCGCTGACGGGCCAGGTCCGAGCGGCGTGCCTCGCGCTGGCGCTTGGAGGCCTCCTTGCGGTCGGTCGGCACCGTCGCGGCGCGACGGCGCTGGGTCTGCGCCTCACTCCGCTTCGGGGTCGGGCGGCCCTTGGGGGCCTCGGGGTCGCGGGGCTGCTTGGAAAGGTCCGCCGTCACCTTGTCGGTGGGGGCCTTCTCGTCCTTCGAACGGCTACGGAACACAAAACCCAAGGGTACGGGGTGGCGGGCATGAACCCCATGCCGGGCGGGAACGATCCGCTAACGGACTGCGTCTACGGCGGTACGTACGGAGGACGGCCGTGGTTTCCCCTAGATCCATCTACTCCCTGCGCGGGAGGGAAGTCGGGGCGCAGTCGTCCTTGGGGAGGAGCGCATCAGGCTCCGAACAGTGCGGTAATGGAGACAGGGCCCGTACTGTGGACCTGTCGAAGAGCTGGAGCCGAAGTCCGTCAGAAGGGGGCGCGCGAAGCCCATGAGCGGTGTCATGAAGCGTATGGGGATGATCTTCCGCGCGAAGGCGAACAAGGCCCTTGACCGGGCCGAGGATCCGCGCGAGACGCTCGATTACTCCTACCAGAAGCAGCTGGAGCTGCTGCAGAAGGTGCGACGGGGCGTCGCCGACGTCGCCACCTCCCGCAAGCGGCTCGAACTCCAGCTGAACCAGCTGCAGGGCCAGTCGTCCAAGCTGGAGGACCAGGGCCGCAAGGCGCTGGCGCTCGGCCGCGAGGACCTGGCGCGCGAGGCGCTGTCCCGCCGTGCCGCGCTCCAGCAGCAGGTCAGCGACCTGGAAGTGCAGCACCAGACGCTGCAGGGCGAGGAGGAGAAGCTCACCCTCGCCGCCCAGCGTCTCCAGGCCAAGGTGGACGCCTTCCGCACCAAGAAGGAGACCATCAAGGCGACCTACACGGCGGCCCAGGCGCAGACCCGGATCGCCGAGTCCTTCTCCGGAATCTCGGAGGAGATGAGCGACGTCGGTCTCGCGATCCAGCGGGCCGAGGACAAGACCGCCCAGCTCCAGGCGCGCGCGGGCGCGATCGACGAGCTGCTCGCCTCGGGCGCCCTGGACGACCAGTCCGGGCTCGCGAAGGACGACATCCAGGCGGAGCTGGACCGGCTCTCGGGCGGTACGGACGTCGAGCTGGAGCTCCAGCGGATGAAGGCGGAGCTGGCCGGCGGCCCGTCGGCCCAGCAGCAGGCGCTCGAGGGCGGCGGCGCGGCCGCGCCGCAGGACTCCACGCAGCAGCCGCAGTCCCACCCGCGCTTCGAGAAGTAGGCGACGGCACGTAGGCGACAGCCCGCGAACAGAACAGGACGCGTCATGATCGTACGGATCATGGGGGAGGGCCAGTGGAAGCTGGCCGACAGCCGCTTCGTGGAGCTGAACAGGCTCGACGACGAGCTGCTCGAAGAGATGGAATCGGGGGACGAGGAAGGCTTTCGGCGCACGCTGAACGCCCTCCTGGACGCGGTCCGGCGGCTCGGTGAGCCACTGCCGGACGAGGCGCTCGAACCCTCGGAGCTGATCCTCCCCGCTTCGGACGCGAGCCTGGACGAGGTCAGGGAGATGCTGTCCGACGACGGCCTCATCCCCGGCTGACGACCCTGTACGAACGGTCCCGCCACCCCCGGGGTGGCGGGACCGTCGTGCGTTCCGCGTCCGGCCGCCTCCACCAGGGGGCGGGCACGAGTGGCCGCGCCGCCCTGTACCCGGCAGTCCCGTCCCAGCCGTGCCGCTGCCCCGTACCGGCAGTCCCGTCCCAGTCGTGCCGCCGCCCCGTACCGGCAGTCCCGCCCCGCCCCGTACCGTTGTGCCCCGTGACCACCACCGGACCCGCCCCCGCCCCCGGAACCGGCACCCTCTTCGGTCGTCTCCGTGACCGGTTCGGCGCACATCCGCTCGCCTTCGACGCGACGCTCGCGTTCGGCGTGCTCATCTGCATGATCGCCGGGTCCCTCACCGGCCCGCCCGGCAGCCGGACCGGGCCGACCTTCGGCGAACGGGTGCCCACGGTCACGAGCGTGCTGATCATGGTGGCCGGGGCCAGCGTCCTGGTACTGCGGCGGCGCTATCCCTTCCGGGTGCTCTGCTTCACGGTGGCGGTCAGCCTCTTCGAGCTGGTCAGCGACACCCGGCCCGCCACCATCGCCATGAGCGCCGTCGTCGCGCTCTACACGGTCGCCTCCCGCACCGACCGGCCCACCACCTGGCGGGTCGGCCTCGTCACGATGGCGCTGATGACGGCCGCGGCCATGGCCTTCGGCCCGACCCAGTGGTACGCGCAGGAGAACCTCGGCCTCATCGCCTGGACCGGCATGGCCGCAGCCGCGGGTGACGCCGTCCGCAGCCGCCGGGCCTTCGTCGACGCCATCAGGGAGCGGGCCGAACGGGCCGAACGCACCCGCGAGGAGGAGGCAGGACGGCGGGTCGCGGAGGAGCGGCTGCGGATCGCCCGCGACCTCCACGACGTCGTCGCCCACCACATCGCCCTGGTGAACGTCCAGGCCGGGGTCGCGGCGCACGTCATGGACAAGCGCCCCGACCAGGCCAAGGAGGCCCTCGCCCATGTGCGGGAGGCCAGCCGCTCCGCGCTCGACGAGCTGCGGGCCACCGTCGGCCTGCTGCGCCAGTCCGGCGACCCGGAGGCCCCCACCGAACCCGCCCCGGGCCTCGCCGTCCTCGACGGGCTGCTCGACAGCTTCCGCAAGGCGGGGCTTCCCGTCGCCCTGGCCCGTACCGACGGGGACAGGCCGCTGCCCGCGACCGTCGACCTGGCCGCGTACCGGATCGTGCAGGAGGCGCTGACCAATGTGCAGAAGCACGCGGGACCGAACGCCGAGGCCGAGGTGAGCGTCGTCCGGGTGGGCCGTACGGTCGAGATCACCGTCCTCGACAACGGCAATGCGCCCAGCGCCCCGGCCCCCGCGCCCAACAGCGGCCACGGCCTGCTCGGCATGCGCGAACGGGTCGGCGCGTTCGGCGGCACCCTGACCGCGGCCCCCCGGTACGGCGGCGGCTTCCGGGTGCAGGCGATACTGCCCGTGACGTCCCGTACGGGGGAGGACACATGACGATCCGGGTACTGCTGGCCGACGACCAGGCCCTGCTCCGCAGCGCCTTCAAGGTCCTGGTGAACTCCGAACCGGACATGGAGGTCGTCGGCGAGGCCGCCGACGGCGCCCAGGCCGTGGCCCTCGCCCGCTCGGAGCGGGCCGATGTCGTCCTGATGGACATCCGGATGCCGGGCACGGACGGCCTCGCCGCCACCCGCATGATCACCGCCGACCCGGAGCTCTCCGCCGTACGGATCGTCATGCTGACCACCTTCGAGGTCGACGAGTACGTCGTGCAGTCGCTGCGCGCCGGGGCCTCCGGCTTCCTCGGCAAGGGAGCCGAGCCCGAGGAACTGCTCGGCGCGATCCGGATCGCCCACGCCGGCGAGGCCCTGCTCTCCCCGGCCGCCACCAAGGGCCTGATCGCCACGTTCCTCGCCCAGGGCACCGGCGCGGAGACCGTCGGGGAGGGCGGCCGGGGCCGTACCGAGCGGCTGGGCGCGCTCACCGCCCGGGAGCGCGAGGTCCTCGTCCTCGTCGCGGGCGGCCTCTCCAACGACGAGATCGCCGAGCGGCTCGACGTCAGTCCTCTCACCGTGAAGACCCACGTCAACCGGGCCATGGCCAAACTCGGCGCCCGCGACCGTGCCCAGCTGGTCGTCACGGCCTACGAATCGGGTCTGGTACGTCCAAGGGTGGAGTGACCGGGGGCTCCGGCGTACTCCAGACGCGGTATGCGCGGGATAAGGATCTGGACCCGGGGGCCGAGGACTTCCGGCGGCCGATGGCAGATCGTATAGGCGGGGGGCGCTTCCGGCGGATCCAGCGGATCAGGGCCGGGGTCTTGGCTGCTCCCGCCTGCCGACGAGTACGCCACAGAAGAGAGACCCCATGTCCTGGCTGTCGAGATTCAGCCTCGCGCAACGGGCCCTGATCGGGCTCGTGTCCATTGTCGCGATCGTGTTCGGGGCGATCGCGATTCCGCAGCTGAAGCAGCAGCTGTTCCCCTCGATCGAGCTGCCCATGGTCTCGGTCCTCGCCCCGTACCAGGGTGCCTCTCCCGATGTGGTCGAGAAGCAGGTCGTCGAGCCCCTGGAGAACAACCTCAAGGCCGTCGACGGCCTGAAGTCGGTCACCTCCACGGCCTCCGAGGGCATGGCGCTCGTCATGGCCTCCTTCGACTACGGCGACGAATCCACCAAGCAGCTCGTCGCCGACGTCCAGCAGGCGGTGAACCGCGCCCGCGCCCAGCTGCCCGACACGGTCGACCCGCAGGTCGTGGCCGGCTCCACGGACGACATCCCGACCGTCGTCCTCGCCGCCGCCTCCGACAAGGACCCGCAGGCCCTCGCCGACCTCCTGGAGCGGACCGTCGTGCCCGCCCTGGAGGACATCGAGGGCGTCGGCCAGGTCTCCGTCACCGGCGTCCAGGACCTCCAGGTCTCCGTCACCCCGGACGACCGCAAGCTCGCCGCGGCGGGGCTCAACGCCATGAAGCTCGGCGAGGCCCTCCGCAACGGCGGCGGCACGCTCCCGGCCGGCTCCTTCTCCGAGGCCGGCAAGAGCCGCACCATCCAGGTCGGCGGCGGCTACACCTCGCTGCGGCAGATCGAGGACCTCCGCATCCCCTCGGCCACCCCGGGCAAGGGCAAGGCGGTCCGCCTCGGTGACGTGGCCACCGTCCGCCAGCAGGAGTCGCCGCGCGTCTCCCTGACCCGGACCAACGGCAAGCCCAGCCTCGCCGTCATGGCCACCATGGACAAGGACGGCAGCGCCGTCGCGATCTCCGACGCCGTCAAGGAGAAGCTGCCCGAGCTGCGGGCCGACCTCGGCGCGGGCGCCGAGCTGACCGTGGTCTCCGACCAGGGCCCCGCCGTCGCCAAGGCCGTCTCCGGACTGACCACCGAGGGCGCGCTCGGCCTCGTCATGGCCGTCCTGGTGATCCTGGTCTTCCTCGCGTCGATCCGCTCCACCCTGGTCACCGCGGTCTCCATCCCGCTCTCGGTCGTCCTCGCGCTCATCGTGCTGTGGACCCGTGACCTCTCGCTCAACATGCTGACGCTCGGCGCGCTCACCATCGCCATCGGCCGGGTCGTCGACGACTCGATCGTGGTCCTGGAGAACATCAAGCGGCACCTCGGCTACGGCGAGGAGCGCCAGGCGGCGATCCTCACCGCGGTCCGCGAGGTGGCGGGCGCCGTGACGTCCTCCACCCTCACCACCGTCGCCGTCTTCCTGCCGATCGGTCTGACCGGCGGCATGATCGGCGAGCTGTTCGGCTCGTTCTCGCTGACGATCACGGCGGCCCTGCTCGCCTCGCTGCTCGTCTCCCTGACCGTGGTCCCGGTTCTCTCGTACTGGTTCCTGCGCGCCCCCAAGGGCACCTCGGAGGACCTGGCGGAGGCCCGCAGGCTGGCCGAGGAGAAGGAGGAGAAGAGCCGCCTCCAGCGCCTGTACGTGCCCGTCCTGAGGTTCGCGACCCGGCGCCGCTTCATGAGCCTGGCCATCGCGCTCGTCGTCCTGATCGTCACCTTCGGCATGGCCCCGCTCCTGAAGACGAACTTCTTCGACCAGGGCGAGCAGGAGGTGCTCAGCATCCAGCAGGAGCTGGCGCCCGGCACCGGCCTCGACGCCTCCGACGCGGCCGCGAAGAAGATCGAGAAGCTCCTCGCGGACACCGAGGGCGTCAAGGACTACCAGGTCAACGTCGGCTCGTCCGGCTTCATGGCGGCCTTCGGCGGCGGCACCGGCACCAACCAGGCCACCTACCAGGTCAGCCTGGAGGAGTCCGCTTCCTTCGAGAAGACCCGTGACGCCATCGAGAAGGGCCTCGCCGCCCTCGACGGCGTCGGCGACACCAAGATCGCCGCCGGTGACGGCTTCGGCAGCCAGGACCTGAGGGTGGTCGTGAAGGCCGCCGACGCCGAGGTCCTGGAGAAGGCCTCCGAGCAGGTCCGGGCCGCGATCGCCGGGATCAAGGACGTCACCGACGTCCAGAGCGACCTCTCGCAGTCCGTCCCGCGCATCTCGGTCAAGGCGAAGCCCGCGGCGGCCGACGCCGGATTCGACTCCGCCTCGCTCGGAATGATCGTCGGCCAGGCCGTCCGGGGCACCCCGGCCGCCAAGGCGATCCTCGACGACAGCGAGCGGGACGTCCTCATCACCTCGTCGAAGCCGGTCACCACTCTGGCCGGGCTCAGGGCGCTGCCCCTCGGCCCGGTGAAGCTGGGCGACATCGCCACCGTCGAGCTGGTCCCCGGTCCGGTCTCCATGACCCGGATCGACGGCGCCCGCGCCGCGACGATCACGGCCAAGCCGGTCGGCGACAACACCGGCGCCGTGAGCGCCACCCTCCAGCAGAAGATCGACGCGCTCGACCTGCCCGAGGGCGCCACCGCCAGCATCGGCGGCGTCTCCGAGGACCAGAGCGAGGCCTTCACCAACCTGTTCCTGGCGATGCTCGCGGCCATCGCGATCGTCTTCATGCTGCTCGTCGCGACCTTCCGGTCGCTGATCCAGCCGCTGATCCTGCTGGTCTCGATCCCGTTCGCGGCGACCGGCGCCATCGGTCTCCTGGTGATCACCGACACCGCGATGGGCGTCCCGGCGATGATCGGCATGCTGATGCTCATCGGCATCGTCGTCACCAACGCGATCGTCCTGATCGACCTGATCAACCAGTACCGGGCCCAGGGCATGGGCGTCGTCGAAGCGGTGATCGAGGGTGGCCGGCACCGGCTCCGCCCGATCCTGATGACCGCCCTGGCGACGATCTTCGCCCTGCTGCCGATGGCGCTCGGCGTCACCGGCGAGGGCGGCTTCATCGCCCAGCCGCTGGCCGTGGTCGTGATCGGCGGTCTGATCACGTCGACGCTGCTGACGCTGCTCCTCGTCCCGACGCTCTACGCGATGGTGGAGCTCCGCAAGGAGCGCCGCGCGAAGAAGAAGGCGGCGAAGAAGGGTGTGACGGCCGGCGACTCGCCGGTCCCGCCGCAGGCCAAGGAGCCGGCCGCGGTCTGATCCGTACGGAACGAGGAAGGGGCGCCCCGCGATCACGCGGGGCGCCCCTTCGGCGTACGTACCGGAGAACCGTCCGTACGGGCAGAACCGTTACGGCAGAGCGAGCATCCGCTCCAGCGCGAGCTTCGCGAAGCTCTCCGTCTCCTTGTCGACCTGGATCTGGTTGACGAGGTTGCCCTCGGCCAGCGACTCCAGGGTCCACACCAGGTGCGGCAGGTCGATGCGGTTCATGGTCGAGCAGAAGCAGACCGTCTTGTCGAGGAAGACGATCTCCTTGTCCTGGTCGGCGAATCGGTTCGCCAGCCGCCGGACCAGGTTCAGCTCCGTGCCGATCGCCCACTTGGAACCGGCCGGGGCCGCCTCCAGGGTGTTGATGATGTACTCGGTCGAGCCCACGTAGTCCGCGGCGGCGACGACCTCGTGCCGGCACTCGGGGTGGACGAGCACGTTCACGCCCGGGATGCGCTCGCGGACGTCGTTGACCGAGTCCAGCGAGAAGCGGCCGTGCACCGAGCAGTGACCCCGCCACAGGATCATCTTGGCGGCGCGCAGCTCCTCGACGGTCAGCCCGCCGTTCGGCTTGTGCGGGTTGTACAAAACGCAGTCGTCGAGGGACATGCCCATGTCGCGGACGGCCGTGTTGCGGCCCAGGTGCTGGTCCGGCAGGAACAGCACCTTCTCGCCCTGCTCGAAGGCCCAGTTCAGGGCCCGCTCGGCGTTGGACGAGGTGCAGATCGTGCCCCCGTGCTTGCCGGTGAAGGCCTTGATGTCGGCCGAGGAGTTCATGTAGGAGACGGGCACGACCTGCTCGGCGATGCCGGCCTCGGTCAGTACGTCCCAGCACTCGGCGACCTGCTCGGCGGTGGCCATGTCGGCCATGGAGCAGCCGGCCGCGAGGTCGGGCAGGACGACCTTCTGCTCGTCACCGGTCAGGATGTCGGCGGACTCCGCCATGAAGTGCACACCGCAGAAGACGATGTACTCGGCCGAGGGCTTGGCCGCCGCGTCGCGCGCGAGCTTGAAGGAGTCACCGGTGACGTCGGCGAACTGGATGACCTCGTCGCGCTGGTAGTGGTGGCCGAGCACGAAGACCTTGTCCCCGAGCTTCTCCTTGGCCGCGCGGGCGCGCTCCACGAGGTCGGGGTCGGAGGGCGACGGCAGATCGCCGGGGCACTCCACGCCGCGCTCGCTCTTCGGGTCGGCCTCGCGACCGAGCAGGAGCAGGGCGAGCGGCGACGGCTGGACGTCGAGTTCATGACGGGCTTGGGCCGTGGTCACGTCACGCACCCTTTCTTCGGGGAACCTTTTCGTCGAAATGACGCTATCTATCATAACCGCTTCACGTCACGTTGACGATGTCCATAGTGTCGATGTGACGAATTCGCCGTCCCCGTCCCTGGACTTCGTCGTCCCCGCCCCTGGGCTTCGTCGTCCCCGTCGCTGGACAGGGTGTGCGAGCATGAAGAGAGAAAGACCCCACACGGCCCGGAATGAATCCGGGGCACCGTCGGTTGCAACCGTCGGCAAGCAGTCTCCGTACACACCGGGAGAGAAGCAGATGTCCGTATCGGACGAGAAGACCACTGTCAGCGACGGCATCCTCCTGTCCGACGCCGCCGCGGCCAAGGTCAAGGCCCTCCTCGACCAGGAAGGCCGCGAGGACCTGGCCCTGCGCGTCGCCGTTCAGCCCGGCGGCTGCTCCGGCCTGCGTTACCAGCTGTTCTTCGACGAGCGTTCGCTCGACGGCGACGTCGTGAAGGACTTCGACGGCGTCAAGGTCGTCACCGACCGCATGAGCGCCCCGTACCTGGGCGGCGCCTCGATCGACTTCGTCGACACCATCGAGAAGCAGGGCTTCACCATCGACAACCCGAACGCCACGGGTTCCTGCGCCTGCGGCGACTCGTTCAGCTAAGTCGCACAGGTAGGTCGCAGAGGTCGTACGTGTGAGGGCGGTGGCCCGGGAGTGATTCCGGGCCACCGCCCTCACGCATGCCCCGCCGGACTCAGCGGCGCGGCACCGCCTCCCCGCTCGCCGCGTCGACCACCGGCCGGTCGCCCAGCGGACTCTTGAGCGTCACGGTCTTCGTGAAGTCCTTGGCGATCATGATGCAGACCCGCTCGGGGTCGGACTTCTCGATGATCCGCACCGTCACCCGGTCCGGCTGCTCGTCGGCCTTCACGGTGTAGGTGCTGCACACCCCGCCCCAGAAGGTGACGGCCAGCTGCCGGCCGTCCCCCTCGACCCGGACGGACTCGACCGCGCGCGCCGCCGTACCGTCCCCCGGAGGGGGCGTGGGCGTCGGTGTGGGCTTCGCCGGCGGCACCAGGTACTCGGGGGCCACCGCCGCCCGCGCCACCGTGTACGGCGCGCCGTCCGCCGGGTCCGCGGTGAACAGCCAGGACGGTACGAGCAGCCGCTCGCCGGCCACGTCCCGCGCGGCGAGACCGAACACCGCGGCCGTCACCGGCACCTGGTCCGGCGCGGCCCTGTCCACGATCGTCTGGCAGGGCGGGGTCGGCTCGACGGGCTTCCGGGTCGAGCCGACCGTGCCGGTGTCCTCGGGCTTCCCGTTCCCGTCCACCGCCGTCGGGGCGGTCGGGCAGTGCCCGATGCCGATCGGGCCGGTGCCCTTCGAGTCCTCGTTCAGCTGGGCGAGGGCCTTCGACGCCCCGACCACCGGGTACGTGGTGCCCTTCACCGGCTCCTTCAGCATCCCGCTGCCGGCGACCGGCCGGCCGTCCCGCGCGATGTGCAGCCCCGTCGACCAACCGTAGGTCGGCAGCCCGCCCACCACCGGATCGGCGTTGACCACCCGCACCGAACCGTTCATGACCTGGGTCGCGGTGACCTTCGCGTCGTCCTGGCCGAGCGCCTTCAGGACGGGCGCGGCCGCGGCCTTCGCCGCCGCCTCGCTCAGCGGCGTACCGCCCGGCGCGGGCTTCGTCTCGCCCGGGGGCGGGCATGCCTTGCCCTTGAGGCAGGCATCGCCGGCCGGGCCGCCGTCGTACCACGAGTACGTCCAGTTCCCCGGCGCCTTCTCCGACACGTCGAGGCGCGGTCCCGAACCGTCCTTCTCGGGCCGGATCGTCCAGACCTCACCCACCCGGGAGGGGCTCCCGGAGATGCCCAGCGCTTCGGCCAGCCTGGTCACCTCCGCCGAGGTGACCAGGCCCTCGGGCCGGTGGACCGCGGCCGAGGAGGGCCCCTGGGGGAGGGGGCCCTTGGCTGTGTACACGGTCCCGTTCGGGCCGCCTCCGGGGTCCGGCTCACCGGGCGCGATGCCCGGACCGCCCCGCGTGTCGCCGCCGGTGTCCCCACCGCCGCCGCTGCCGCCCTCCAGGCGCAGCGGCGGGGGCGGACCGGCCGCGTCGGCGGCCTTGGCGGCCACGCCGACGCCGGTGCCGTCACCGGATGCCGTGGTGGCGAGGTAGACGCCACCGCCCCCGGCGAGCAGCACACCCGCCGCCACCGAGGCGGCGATGACACTCCGCCGCCGCCGTACGTTCTCCGTACCGCTCACCGCAACGCTCCCTCGTCTCGACCGGACGCCGGTGGGACGGAGCGGGCGGGCGGACGGTTCCCTCCGTCAGCCCCCGTATTCGGCGGTGGCGTCGATCAGCCGTGCCGAGGCCGCCGGTACGACGACCCCGTGGATCAGCGCGGGGGAGACCGGCGCGGGCGCGGGGGAGGCCGGAGTCACCCAGTGCGGAGCCATCCGTGCGCCGGCGCCCCGCAGCTCGGCGAGGCTCAACTCGGACTCGTGTCGCTCACGTGAAGCGGGGTAGATGGTCATGGGCGCACCGTATGCACCGCACGCCCCCGGGGAAAAGCCCTACTCTGGGGTAGTTTCCACTGTTCGGCAGCGCGCCCTCCACCCGGTAGCGTGAACTGTCATTACCGCCTTCCCGCAGGAGCACCCCGCCGTGCGTATTGCAGTCACCGGCTCCATCGCCACCGACCACCTCATGACCTTCCCCGGCCGGTTCGCCGACCAGCTCGTGGCCGACCAGCTCCACACGGTGTCCCTCTCCTTCCTCGTCGACAACCTCGACGTCCGCCGCGGCGGCGTCGGCCCCAACATCTGCTTCGGCATGGGGCAGCTCGGCGGCAGCCCGATCCTGGTGGGCGCGGCCGGCTACGACTTCGACGAGTACCGCGGCTGGCTCGACCGCCACGGCGTCGACACCGGCTCGGTGCGCATCTCCGAGGTTCTGCACACCGCCCGCTTCGTCTGCACCACGGACAAGGACCACAACCAGATCGGCTCCTTCTACACGGGCGCGATGAGCGAGGCCCGGCTGATCGAGCTCAAGGCCGTCGCCGACCGGGTGGGCGGGCTCGACCTGGTCCTCATCGGCGCCGACGACCCCGAGGCGATGCTCCGCCACACGGAGGAGTGCAAGACGCGGGAGATCCCGTTCGCCGCCGACTTCTCGCAGCAGATCGCGCGCATGGACGGCCAGGAGATCCGCACCCTCCTGGAGGGCGCCACCTACCTCTTCTCCAACGAGTACGAGAAGGGCCTCATCGAGTCCAAGACGGGCTGGACCGACGCCGAGATCCTCTCCCGCGTCGGCCACCGGGTCACCACGCTCGGCTCGCGCGGTGTGCGCATCGAGCGCGTCGGCGACACCCCGATCGAGGTCGGCTGCCCCGAGGAGACCGCCAAGGTCGACCCGACCGGCGTCGGCGACGCCTTCCGCGCCGGCTTCCTCACCGGCCTGTCCTGGGGCGTCGGCCTGGAGCGCGCCGCGCAGGTCGGCTGCATGCTGGCGACGCTGGTCATCGAGACCCTGGGCACGCAGGAGTACACCCTGCGCCGAGCCAACTTCATGGAGCGCTTCACCAAGGCCTACGGCGACACGGCAGCAGCCGAAGTCCACGCCCACCTGAGCTGACCCCCACCCCACAGCGCGACCCGGGCCAGGCCCCGCCCCCGCTGCGGGGCCGGTGCCTGGCCCGCAGCGCGTGCTGCGCCCGCACCTTCTGCGCGTGGCGGGGCGCAGGCCCAACGCGGCGGGGGCGCCTGTCGTGGCGCGCCACGCGGCCCTCAGGCGCGGCCCGGCGCTCAGGTCAGCCGACGTACCACGTAAGCGACCCCGCCCCCCGCCGACGGCGACTCGCCCACGTACAACTGCCCCCGCATCTCGCACCACGCCGGAATGTCCAGCCGCGCCGCCGCATCGTCCGCGAGGACCGTCACCGTGCCGCCCACCGGCACGTCGCCGATGACCTTCGCCAGCTCGATGACCGGGATCGGGCAGCGCCGCCCGAGGGCGTCCACCACCAGGGAGTCCGGCCCCGGCGCGGCCACCGGGGACGAGGCCGGCGCGCCGAGCCTCTCCCGCACTCCCGCCACCACCCCCGGCAGTACGTCGAGGAAGCGGTCCACGTCCTCCGCCGTGGTGCCGGTCGGCAGCGACACCCGGACGTTGCCCTCGCTCAGTACCCCCATCGCGCGCAGCACATGGCTGGGCGTCAGCGTCGAACTCGTACACGACGAACCGGACGAAACGGAGAAACCCTCCCGGTCCAGCTCGTGCAGCAGCGTCTCCCCGTCGACGTACAGGCAGGAGAAGGTGACCAGGTGGGGGAGCCGGCGCACCGGGTCGCCCACCACCTCCACATCCGGCACCAGCTCCGGCACCCGCGCCCGGATCCGGTCCACCAGGGCCCGCAGTCGGGCCCCCTCGGCCGCGGCCTCCGCCCGCACCGCCCGCAGCGAGGCCGCCGCCGCCACGATCGCCGGCAGGTTCTCGAAGCCGGGCGCCCGGCCCGACTCCCGCTCGTCCGAGGGGCCTTGGGGCGCGTAGCGGACCCCCTTCCGTACGGCGAGGAGTCCCACGCCCGCCGGACCGCCCCACTTGTGCGCGCTCGCCGCGAGCAGCGACCAGCCGCCCTCCACCGGCCCCCAGCCGAGCGACTGGGCCGCGTCCACGAGCAGCGGCACGCCCGCCGCCCGGCAGGCCTCGGCGACCTCCGCCACCGGCTGCTCGGTCCCCACCTCGTGGTTGGCCGACTGAAGACACGCCAGGGCGGTGCCGGAGTCGAGCGCGGCCCTGAAGGCGTCCGCGTCCACCGCCCCGGAGCGGCCCACCGGCACCTCGGTCAGGGCGCCGCCGGCCGCCGCGTGCGTCTCGGCCGCATGGAGTACGGAGGAGTGTTCGACCGCGGAGACCACGATCCGGTTTCCGACACGCCGACGCCCCGCGAGGGATCCCGAGATTCCCGCGTGAACCGCGCGCGTCCCCGAAGGAGTGAACACCAGCTCGTCGGGACGACAGCCCACGGCCTCCGCCGCGGCCTCCCGGGCCGCGTCGAGGAGCAGCCGGGCCCGCCGCCCCTCCCGGTAGAGCCGGGCCGGATCGGCCCAGCCCTCGTCGAGGGAGGCGAGCAGCGCCTGTCGGGCGACGGGGTGCAGCGGGGCGGCGGACGCGGCGTCGAAGTACGGCATCCGCCCACGGTAGGGCCTGTGCGCGGGCGGCCTTCATCCGCCCACGGTGAGTCCGCGACGAGTCCGGGAGGAGTCCGCGACGAGTCCACGGTGAGGTCGGAGTGACTCCGTGGTGAGCCCGCCGTGAGCCCTCGTCAGAACCGCGCCGCGGCGTACCGGCAGGCCGCCGAACGGACGTGCCCGACCCCCCTCCGGAACCCCGGAGTCCACCCCTTCGGGGACTCGGACGGCGCGTTGGGCACCCTCCCCGCGCGACCCCAAATAGCGTCCAGTAGGGTTTGGTCCGCATAAACATCCAAACCCCTGCCCGCGGCCGGGGCGGCGACCGACCAGCGAGACGGACGGCCGTGGCCGACCAACGCGGGCCGAGACTCTCGGGAAGGCGCTACGTGAGTCCCAACGGCTCCGACCGCTCGTCGCGGCGCCCGATGCGGCGGAAGCTGCCGCAGGTGCTGACTGCGGGCCTGATCCTGGCGACAGCCACGGGCTGCTCGTACAACTGGGAAGACTTCCCCCGCCTGGGTATGCCCACTCCGGTCACGGAAGAGGCCCCTACGATCCTCTCCCTCTGGCAGGGCTCGTGGGCGGCTGCGCTCGCCACGGGCGTCCTGGTCTGGGGGCTGATCCTGTGGTCCGTCATGTTCCACAGGCGCACCCGCACCAAGGTCGAGGTACCTCCGCAGACGCGGTACAACATGCCCATCGAGGCGCTGTACACGGTGACGCCACTCATCATCGTGTCGGTCCTCTTCTACTTCACCGCGCGCGACGAGTCGAAGCTCCTGTCGCTCGCCGACAAGCCGGCCCACACCATCAACGTGGTCGGCTATCAGTGGAGCTGGGGCTTCAACTACATCGAGAACGTGCCGGGTGTGAAGGGCGACGCGCAGACGGCCCCGAACCTCGACGCCATCCCGAACAAGTTCCAGGACGACTTCCCGGCGAACGCCGGCGGCGTCTACGACGCCGGTATCCCCGGTGACCGGAACCCGCAGACCGGCAACCCGGGCCCGACGCTGTGGCTGCCCAAGGGCGAGAAGGTCCGGTTCGTCCTGACCTCCCGTGACGTCATCCACTCCTTCTGGGTGGTCCCCTTCCTCATGAAGCAGGACGTCATCCCGGGTCACACCAACGCCTTCGAGGTCACCCCGACGCAGGAAGGCACCTTCCTCGGCAAGTGCGCCGAGCTGTGCGGTGTCGACCACTCCCGGATGCTCTTCAACGTCAAGGTGGTCTCCCCGGAGCGCTACCAGCAGCACCTGAAGGAGCTGGCCGAGAAGGGGCAGACCGGCTACATCCCGTCTGGCATCGAGCAGACGGACCCGGCCAGGAATGCGGAGAAGAACCAACTGTGAGCATCCACAACGAAACCCAGGGTGCCGCCGCAGCTGAGGACTCGTACGAGAACGAGCTGCCCGTACGGCGCAAGCAGCCCGGCAACGTCGTGATCAAGTGGCTGACCACCACCGATCACAAGACGATCGGGACGATGTACCTGGTCACGTCGTTCGTCTTCTTCTGCATCGGCGGACTCATGGCGCTCTTCATGCGCGCCGAGCTGGCCCGTCCGGGTACGCAGATCATGTCGAACGAGCAGTTCAACCAGGCGTTCACGATGCACGGCACGATCATGCTGCTGATGTTCGCGACGCCGCTGTTCGCCGGATTCGCCAACTGGATCATGCCGCTGCAGATCGGCGCGCCCGACGTGGCGTTCCCGCGGCTGAACATGTTCGCGTACTGGCTGTACCTCTTCGGCTCGATCATGGCGGTGGCCGGCTTCCTCACCCCGCAGGGTGCGGCCGACTTCGGCTGGTTCGCCTACTCCCCGCTGTCGGACGCCGTCCGCTCGCCGGGTGTCGGCGCCGACATGTGGATCATGGGTCTGGCCTTCTCCGGCTTCGGCACGATCCTCGGTTCGGTCAACTTCATCACCACGATCATCTGCATGCGCGCTCCGGGCATGACGATGTTCCGCATGCCGATCTTCGTCTGGAACGTGCTGCTGACCGGTGTTCTGGTCCTGCTCGCCTTCCCGGTCCTTGCGGCCGCGCTGTTCGCCCTGGAGGCGGACCGCAAGTTCGGTGCACACGTCTTCGACGCGGCCAACGGTGGAGCGTTGCTCTGGCAACACCTCTTCTGGTTCTTCGGCCACCCAGAGGTGTACATCATCGCGCTGCCGTTCTTCGGCATCATCTCCGAGGTCATCCCGGTCTTCAGCCGCAAGCCGATGTTCGGCTACATCGGTCTGGTGGCCGCGACCATCGCGATCGCCGGTCTGTCCGTGACCGTGTGGGCCCACCACATGTACGTCACAGGCGGCGTGCTCCTGCCGTTCTTCTCCTTCATGACGTTCCTCATCGCCGTACCGACAGGCGTGAAGTTCTTCAACTGGATCGGAACGATGTGGAAGGGCTCGTTGTCCTTCGAGACACCGATGCTCTGGACGATCGGCTTCCTGATCACCTTCACCTTCGGTGGTCTGACGGGCGTCATCCTGGCCTCGCCGCCGATGGACTTCCACGTCTCCGACTCGTACTTCGTCGTCGCGCACTTCCACTACGTCGTCTTCGGCACCGTGGTCTTCGCGATGTTCGCTGGCTTCCACTTCTGGTGGCCGAAGTTCACGGGCAAGATGCTGGACGAGCGGCTCGGCAAGATGACGTTCTGGACGCTGTTCATCGGCTTCCACGGCACCTTCCTGGTTCAGCACTGGCTCGGTGCCGAGGGCATGCCGCGTCGTTACGCGGACTACCTCGACGCCGACGGCTTCACCGCGCTGAACACGATCTCGACGATCTCCTCCTTCCTGCTCGGTCTGTCGATCCTGCCGTTCCTCTACAACGTCTGGAAGACCGCCAAGTACGGCAAGAAGATCGAGGTCGACGACCCGTGGGGCTACGGCCGTTCGCTCGAATGGGCGACGTCCTGCCCGCCGCCGCGGCACAACTTCCTCACGCTGCCGCGGATCCGTTCGGAATCCCCGGCGTTCGACCTGCACCACCCTGAGATCGCCGCTCTCGACCAGCTCGAGAACAAGGGGCACGTGGTCGAGGCCCTCGCGGGCAGCAAGGAGGTCGGCAAGTGAAGATCCAGGGCAAGATGTTCATCTGGCTGAGCGTCTTCATCCTTGCCATGGCCATCCTGTATGGCGTCTGGTCGAAGGAGCCGGTCGGTACGACGGCGCTGTTCCTCGCGTTCGGCCTGTCCATCATGATCGGCTACTACCTGGCCTTCACGGCCAAGCGTGTCGACGCGATGGCGCAGGACGACAAGGAGGCCGACGTCGCGGACGAGGCCGGTGAAGTGGGCTTCTTCGCCCCGCACAGCTGGCAGCCGCTGTCGCTGGCCGTCGGCGGTGCGCTCGCCTTCCTCGCCATCGCGATGGGCTGGTGGATCCTGTACTTCTCCGCCCCGCTGATCCTCGTCGGCCTGTTCGGCTGGGTCTTCGAGTTCTACCGCGGCGAGAACCAGAACCAGTAGCGGTACCCCGCTCCGCACCGGAGCACCCGGAGGGGCCCGGACACTTCGTCACCGAAGTGTCCGGGCCCCTCTTTTGGCGCACTCGACGCGCTGGTGCCGAGGACAGTCCTTAGCGTGAAGTCATGAACGACACGCCGCGCATTCGGACTGTTCTGAGCTGCACTCTTCTGGCCGTCACCGTCACCGCAGCCGCCTCGGCGTGCGCGGGCTCCGACGGCCATCCCCTGTCGGCGAGGGCGTATGACGCGGCGGACCAGCTCGCGGTCAGCGTCCCCGCGGACGGAGCCAAGGCCGACCCCGAGAAGCCCTTGGAGGTCACCGCCAAGGGCGACGACGGCAGGATCACCGACGTCACCGCCATAGACACGGCGGGCCACCACCTGGCGGGCGAACTCACCGCGGACGGGCAGCGCTGGCGCTCCACGGCCGCCCTGGCGGCCGGCACCCGCTACACCGTTCGGGTGGCCACAGAGGACGAGGACGGCGCTCCAGGCGCCCGTACGTTCACTTTCGAGACGGCACCCGCCAAACGGGCCCTTACCGTGGCCTTCGGCCCGCAGGCGGGCACGTACGGCGTCGGACAGCCCGTCACCGCCGACCTCAGCCTCCCCGTCAAGGACCGCAAGGCCCGCGCGGTCGTCGAACGGGCCCTCAAGGTCCGCTCCACGCCCTCCGTCGAGGGCGCCTGGTACTGGGTGGACGACAAGAAGCTGCACTTCCGCCCGAAGGAGTACTGGCCCGCGGGCGCGAGCGTCACGGTCACCGGCAACCTGGACGGCCTCAAGGTCGGCGACAAGCTGTACGGCGGCGCGTCCAAGGCGCTGAAGCTCACCATCGGCGACCGGATCGAGGCCGTCGCGGACGCCGGGTCCCACTACATGACCGTGCGACGCAACGGAGAAGTGATCAATACCATTCCGGTGACCACGGGCAAACCGGGCTTCTCCACCCGAAACGGCGTCAAGGTAGTCCTCGGCAAGGAGTACTACGTCCGGATGCGGGGCACCAGCATCGGCATCGCCGAAGGCAGCTCCGAGTCGTACGACCTGCCCGTCTACTACGCCACCCGGGTCACCTGGAGCGGTGAGTACGTCCACGCCGCGCCCTGGTCGGTCGGCTCGCAGGGCGTGGCGAACGTGAGCCACGGCTGTGTCGGTATGTCGACCGGGAACGCGGCCTGGTTCTACGAGACCGTCCGCCCCGGCGACATCGTCAGCGTCGTCAACAGCTACGGCGACACGATGGACACCTTCGGCAACGGCTTCGGCGACTGGAACATGCCGTGGGCCAAGTGGCAGGAGGGCAGCGCCCTGGTGGAGGCCGCCGGAAACCCGGTGGCCACCACGGAGAAGGCCCGCCTCAGGCCCTCGATCTGATCAGCTCAGGCGTCGATCGACAGCCGCGAGCGGATCAGGGAGGCCAAGGACGCCGCGAACTCGACCGGTTCCACCGGAAGGGTGACCGCGGCGTCCGCGCGGCTCCAGGTGGCCAGCCAGGCGTCCTGCGGGCGGCCGATGAGCAGCAGTACCGGCGGGCACCGGAAGACCTCGTCCTTGATCTGCCGGCAGACACCCATGCCGCCGGCCGGCACCGCCTCGCCGTCCAGGACGCAGACGTCGATGCCGCCCTCGTCCAGGTGCTTCAGCACCGCGGGCAGGGTCGCGCACTCCACGAACTCGACCGGGGGGACGTCCGACGCGGGCCTGCGCCCGGCCGCCAGCCGTACCTGCTCGCGGGTGTTCGCGTCGTCGCTGTAGACCAGGACCGTGGCACTCGACTGCATCGTTCCTCCGGCTGGGAAGGCGGGTGGGTCGTCGTCGACCGATGCGCGGATGCTACTCCGGTCCACACCCCGTCAACACCCGTTCAACACCTGTTCGAAGGGTGCCGGGGGGCCCTCGCACTGGGCCGTTCGGGCTGGACACACCCCTCTGACACTCCGAACGGCACCCCCCGGAGTGAGGGCGGGATAAGCGACCGACATAATGTCGGTCGTGGCGACAGTAACGACAGTAGAAACAGGGCACGCGCACCCGTCGGTCAATCGACCGAACCTCACCAGCGTCGGAACCATCATCTGGTTGAGCTCCGAGCTGATGTTCTTCGCGGCCCTCTTCGCGATGTACTTCACCCTGCGATCGGTGATGGGTGCCGAGTACTGGACGGAAAAGGCCTCGGCCTTGAACTTCCCGTTCTCGGCGACCAACACCACGATCCTGGTGCTCTCCTCGCTCACCTGCCAGCTCGGCGTCTTCGCCGCCGAGCGGGGCGACGTGAAGAAGCTCCGGTCGTGGTTCATCATCACGTTCGTGATGGGTTCGATCTTCATCGGCGGACAGGTCTTCGAGTACACCGAGCTGGTGAAGGTGGACGGCCTCTCGCTGTCCTCCGACCCGTACGGCTCCGTGTTCTACCTGACCACCGGCTTCCACGGCCTGCACGTGACGGGCGGTCTCATCGCCTTCCTGCTGGTCCTCGGCCGAACGTACGCCGCCAAGAGGTTCACTCACGAGCAGGCAACCGCCGCCATCGTCGTGTCCTACTACTGGCACTTCGTCGATGTCGTCTGGATCGGCCTCTTCGCCACGATCTACATGATCAAGTAATCGGCGCCGCCGTCACGGCGGACCGAGACATCCAGCAAGCATCGACGCAGAAGATCCTGACACCGGGGTAATCCGTGAAAAAGCTCTCCGCACGACGACGCCATCCGCTGGCGGCGGTCGTCGTCCTACTTCTCGCGCTGGCGGCCACTGGGGGGCTGTACGCCGCGTTCGCGCCCGCGAGCACGGCGAAGGCCGATGAAACCGCCCAGTCCCTCGCCATCGAGGAGGGCAAGAAGCTCTACTCCGTCGGCTGCGCCAGCTGCCACGGAACCGGCGGTCAGGGCACCACTGACGGCCCCTCCCTCGTCGGCGTCGGTTCGGCCGCCGTCGACTTCCAGGTCGGCACGGGTCGCATGCCGGCCCAGCAGCCGGGCGCCCAGGTCCCGAAGAAGAAGGTCATCTACTCGCAGGCTGAGATCGATCAGCTCGCGGCGTACGTGGCGTCTCTCGGTGCCGGTCCGATCACGCCGACCGAGGGCCAGTACAGCCCTGACGGTGCGGACATCGCCAAGGGTGGCGAGCTGTTCCGCACCAACTGTGCCCAGTGCCACAACTTCACCGGTGAGGGCGGCGCGCTGACCTACGGCAAGTACGCCCCGAACCTCGAAGGCGTGAGCCCGAAGCACCTCTACGAGGCCATGCAGACCGGCCCGCAGAACATGCCCTCCTTCCCGGACACGACCATGCCGGAGAAGGAGAAGAAGGACATCATCGCGTACGTCCAGGCCGTCAACAGTGACGAGGCCGACAACCCGGGCGGTCTCAAGCTCGGTGGCCTCGGCCCCGTCAGCGAGGGTCTGTTCGCCTGGGTCTTCGGTCTGGGTGCGCTGATCGCAGTTGCCGTCTGGGTCGCGGCCCACACCGCTAAGGCCAAGAAGTCATGAGTAGCCAAGAGATTCCAGAAGAGAACCTGCCGGCAGGGCAGGACACCGCGCACGGCGCGGTGAAGGTCGCCGACGACCCGTTCGCCGACCCGGGCCTCCCGCCCCACAAGCCCCGCATCCAGGACATCGACGAGCGGGCCGCGCGTCGGTCCGAGCGCGCGGTGGCGTTCATGTTCACGCTGTCGATGCTGGCCACGATCGGCTTCATCGCCTCGTACGTGATCTTCCCGGTCGACAAGATCGTGTACATCTGGCCCTTCGGCCGGGTGTCCGCGCTCAACTTCGCGCTGGGCTGGACCCTGGGTCTCGCGCTCTTCTTCATCGGCGCGGGCGCGGTCCACTGGGCCCGCACCCTGATGTCCGACGTCGAGATCGCGGACGAGCGGCACCCGATCGCGGCCGACGCCGAGACCAAGGCGAAGGTCATGTCGGACTTCGCGGCCGGTGCCGCCGAGTCGGGCATGGGCCGCCGCAAGCTCATCCGCAACACGATGTTCGGCGCGCTGTCGCTCGTTCCGCTCTCCGGCCTCGTGCTGCTGCGTGACATGGGCCCGCTGCCCGAGAAGAAGCTCCGGACCACCATGTGGACCAAGGGCCTTCAGCTCATCAACATGAACACGCACGAGCCGCTGCGTCCCGAGGACGTCGCGGTCGGTTCGCTGACCTTCGCGATGCCCGAGGGCCTCTCGGAGCACGACCACGACTTCCAGGTCGAGATCGCCAAGGCCGCCCTGATGATCGTCCGGATCCAGCCGGAGGACATCAAGGACAAGCGCGAGCTCGAGTGGTCGCACGAGGGCATCGTCGCCTTCTCGAAGATCTGCACCCACGTGGGCTGCCCGATCTCCCTGTACGAGCAGCAGACGCATCACGTCCTCTGCCCGTGCCACCAGTCCACCTTCGACCTCTCCGACGGCGCCCGCGTCATCTTCGGCCCGGCCGGTCACGCCCTCCCGCAGCTGCGGATCGGCGTGAACGACAAGGGCTTCCTGGAGGCGCTCAGCGACTTCGACGAGCCCGTCGGTCCGTCCTTCTGGGAGCGCGGATGAGCACCGTGACCGATACGAAGAAAGCGCCCGCCGGTGAGCGGGTCGCCGACTGGGCCGACGGACGCCTGGGTATCTACACCCTGGCCAAGTCGAACATGCGGAAGATCTTCCCGGACCACTGGTCCTTCATGCTGGGCGAGATCTGCCTCTACAGCTTCCTCATCATCATCCTGACGGGCGTCTATCTGACGATGTTCTTCCACCCGTCGATGAACGAGGTGGAGTACGTCGGACCGTACGTCCCGCTCCAGGGACAGCTGATGTCCGAGGCGTTCAACTCGACGATGCACATCTCGTTCGAGGTCCGCGGTGGTCTGCTCATCCGGCAGATCCACCACTGGGCGGCGCTGATCTTCCTCGCGGGCATGTTCGTGCACATGATGCGCGTGTTCTTCACGGGCGCGTTCCGCAAGCCGCGTGAGATCAACTGGCTGTTCGGCTTCCTGCTGTTCTTCCTGGGCATGTTCACCGGCTTCACCGGTTACTCGCTCCCGGACGACCTGCTCTCCGGCACCGGTGTCCGCTTCATGCAGGGCGCGATCCTGTCCGTCCCGGTCATCGGCACGTACCTGTCGATGTTCCTGTTCGGCGGGGAGTTCCCCGGCGGCGACTTCGTGGCCCGGTTCTACTCGGCCCACGTCCTGCTGCTGCCGGGCATCATGCTCGGCCTCGTGGTGGCCCACCTCATCCTGGTGTTCTTCCACAAGCACACGCAGTTCGCCGGCCCCGGCCGTACGAACAAGAACGTCGTGGGCATGCCGCTGCTGCCGGTCTACATGGCCAAGGCCGGAGGCTTCTTCTTCCTGGTCTTCGGTGTCATCGCGATCATCGCGGCGATCGCCTCGATCAACCCGATCTGGGCCATCGGCCCGTACCGCCCGGACCAGGTGTCCACCGGCGCCCAGCCCGACTGGTACATGGGCTTCGCCGAGGGTCTGATCCGTGTCATGCCGGGCTGGGAGATCAACCTCTGGGGCCACACGCTGGTCCTGGGCGTGATGATCCCGCTGGCGATCTTCCCGGCGGTCCTCGCGGCGATCGCGGTCTACCCGTTCATCGAGTCGTGGATCACCGGCGACAAGCGCGAGCACCACATCGCGCAGCGCCCGCGCAACGCTCCGACGCGCACCGGTTTCGGTGTCGCCTGGATCACCGCGTACATGATCATGCTCGTGGGTGGTGGAAACGACCTCTGGGCGACCCACTTCCACCTGTCGCTCAACTCGATCACCTGGTTCGTGCGGATCTTCTTCTTCGTCGGCCCGGTCATCGCGTTCGTCGCCACCAAGCGGATCTGCCTCGGCCTCCAGCGCCGCGACAAGGACAAGGTGCTGCACGGCCGCGAGTCCGGCATCATCAAGCGCCTGCCGCACGGTGAGTTCGTCGAGATCCACGAGCCGCTCAGCCAGGGCGAGAAGCACCGCCTCACCGCGCACGAGCAGTACGAGGCCGCGGAGCTTCCGCCGGCCGTCGACGAGAACGGTGTCGAGCGCAAGATCGGGCGCATGGAGAAGCTCCGGGTCAAGCTCAACAGGGGCTACTACGCCGACGACAACCAGATCGCCAAGCCCACGGTGGAGGAGTACAAGGAGATCGAGAGCGGCCACGGCCACCACTGATCACCTGGATCCTCCGACTTTCTGAAGTCGCCACAGCGGGAGCCCCGTCCATTCGATGGACGGGGCTCTTTGCCGTCCCCGGGGGTCGATAGGGTGGAGCCCTAGCCGTTACGGACTCACCAGGAGCTGCCATGAGCGCTGCGACCCCCGCTGGAGGACCTACGTCGGCGGGCCGCTCCTGGCCCGTCGTACTGGAAGGTCTGCTGACCGGCCGCGACCAGAGCGCCGAGGACACCGCCTGGGCGATGGACCGGATCCTGCGCGGCGAGGCCACCGACGCCCAGATCGCCGGCTTCGCGGTCGCCCTGCGCGCCAAGGGCGAGACCGTCGACGAGATCACCGGCCTCGTCCGCACCATGTACGAGCACGCCAACACGATCGAGGTGCCCGGCCCGTCCGTCGACATCGTCGGTACCGGCGGCGACGGCGCCAAGACCGTCAACATCTCCACGATGTCCGCGATCGTCGTCGCCGGCACCGGTGCCAAGGTCGTCAAGCACGGCAACCGGGCCGCGTCCTCCGCCTCCGGCGCCTCCGACGTCCTGGAGAAGCTGGGCGTCAATCTGCAGCTGACCCCGCAGCGGGTCGCCGAGGTCGCGGAGGAGGCCGGGATCACCTTCTGCTTCGCGGTGAAGTTCCACCCGGCGCTGCGTCATGTCGCCGCTGCCCGCAAGGAACTCGGCATCCGGACCACCTTCAACTTCCTCGGTCCGCTCACCAACCCGGCCCGCGTCAAGGCCCAGGCGACCGGTGTGGCCGACGCCCGGATGGCCCCGATCATGGCCGGCGTGCTGGCCGACCGCGGCTCCTCCGCGCTCGTCTTCCGCGGCGACGACGGCCTGGACGAGCTGACCACCACCGCCACCTCGCGGGTCTGGGTGGTCCGCGACGGTGCGGTACGCGAGGAGGCCTTCGACCCCCGGGACGTCGGCATCGACCTCGTACCGGTGGAGGCCCTGCGCGGCGCCGACGCCTCGTACAACGCCGATGTCGCCCGCCGTCTGCTCGCGGGGGAGACCGGTCCGGTACGGGACGCGGTGCTGCTCAACTCGGCGGCGGCGCTGACCGCGCTCACGCCGGGGGAGGGCACCCTGGTGGAGGAGATCCGCGCCGGCATCGAGAAGGCCGCGGAGGCGATCGACTCCGGCGAGGCCCGCCGGGCCCTGGAGCGCTGGATCACCGCCAGCAACGCCTGACGATTCGCACGTCGTACGTCCAAGACCCCGGTCCAGTATGCGGACCGGGGTCTTGCGCTTCGTCGATCATGTGGCAGGATGCTCTACAGGTCACGAGTGACAGCGTTTTGGCCCCGGCTTGCTGTCCGGCAACCCTCCGTCCGTGGCGGGGTGCCCCGGGTGATGACCAGGCCGTAGGCAGCGAGGTCTACGGCAAGCGCGGACCCCTCGAACACCAGGGGTCCTGGTCTCTCGAGGAGCTTTTTCCGTGAGCAAGCGAATGCGATAGGGCGAATACGCCCCTTCTTCACCCTCGGATCATCGGATCAGGGTCACTTCCGCGTACCCGCGTGCACTTCCGTGCCCTCCCGTGTCCTCCGAGGCATCACCCGTACCCCGCCGTGTCCGGCCGCGTACGGGATCACCGAAGCCATTCAGCACCGCCCGCCGGGAGATACCGCCATGTCCGCACGCCCTGACGCCGTCGCCACCGCCACCGCTGTCGTCGAGACCGCCGCCGCCGACTCCGCCGACCCCTGCTGCGACGCCCCGCTGCCCGTGCTCGGCCGCGACGTCACCGTCCCGCTCGTCACCGGGGGCGAGGTGACCTACGCGGCGCTCGACTACGCGGCCAGCGCCCCGGCCCTCCAGCGGGTGTGGGACGACGTCGCCGCGTACGCCCCCTACTACGGCAGCGTCCACCGCGGCGCCGGCTACCTCTCCCAGCTCTCCACCGACCTCTTCGAGAACAGCCGCGTCACCGTCGCCGAGTTCCTCGACTGCCGCCCCGGCGACCAGGTCGTCTTCACCCGTTCCACCACCGACTCGCTCAACCTGCTCGCCGCCACCCTCCCCGCCGACTGCCAGGTCTTCGTCTTCGAGACCGAGCACCACGCCTCGCTGCTGCCCTGGCGCGACGCCCGGGTCACCTACCTCAACGCGCCGCGCACCCCGGAGCAGGCCGTCGCCACCCTGGAGCGCGCCCTCGCCGACCGCGACCCGTACGGTCCCGCCCTGGTCTGCGTCACCGGCGCCTCCAACGTCACCGGTGAGCTGTGGCCGGTGAAGGAGCTCGCCGCCGCCGCTCACGCCCACGGCGCCCGGATCGTGCTCGACGCCGCCCAGCTCGCGCCCCACCACCCGGTCTCCGTGCAGGAGCTGGACGTGGACTGGATCGCCTTCTCCGGGCACAAGCTGTACGCGCCCTTCGGCTCGGGTGTCCTCGCAGGCCGCGCCGACTGGCTGCAGGACTCCGAGCCCTACCTCGCGGGCGGCGGCGCCTCCCGCAAGGTGGCGCGTCGGGCCGACGGTGGTGTGGACGTGGAGTGGCACACCACCGCGGCCCGGCACGAGGCCGGCTCCCCGAACGTCATCGGCGTGTACTCCATCGCCTCCGCCTGCAAGGCGCTCACCGAGGCCGGCTTCGACGGGCTCGTGGCCCGCGAGAAGCACCTGATCGCCACGGTCCGCGAGGGTCTCGCCGAGGTTCCCGAGGTCAAGGTGCTCTCGCTCTTCGGCGACGACGCCCCCCGCGTCGGCGTCATCTCCTTCGTCGTGGAGGGCTGGAACAGCTCCCACTTCGCAGCCGCGCTCTCCGCCGAGTACGGCATCGGCGTCCGCGACGGTCTGTTCTGCGCCCACCCGCTGGTCCGTACGCTGCTCGGCAGCGACCCGCAGGACCCGGGCGAGTGCGGCGCCCCCGAAGCGGCCCCGGGGGAGAGGTCGCTCAACGCCATCCGGGTGAGCTTCGGCGCCGGTACGCCGGACGAGCACGTCGAGCGGTTCGTCGGCGCCGTGAAGGAGCTCGTCCGCGACGGCGCGCAGTGGAAGTACCGTACCGAGGACGGCCGCTGCGTCCCGGACCGCGGCTGAGCACTCACTCGTACGGGTGAAGGGGGCCTCCCGAGCGGGAGGCCCCCTTCACCCATGCCGTGTACGAGGTCTCAGGACTCCAGCCCGATGGCGAAGGCCGCCTCCAGGTCGTGCTGGGAGTACGTACGGAAGGCGACATGCGTGTCCGTGGCCTCGACGCCCGGGATCTTGCTGATGCTGCCGGGGATCACGTCCGCCAGGTCGTCGTGACGGGGCACGCGGACCATGGCGATGAGGTCGTAGGTGCCGGTCACCGAGAAGACCTCGCTGACGCTGTCGAGCGCGGCGATCGACTCGGCGATCTCGGGGATGCGGTCCACGCTGGTCTTGATGAGCACGATCGCGGTGATCACGGCTGGCTTTCTCCCTCGGTCGCCGCGGCTTGGGCTTTCACTCTATCCCCACCCCGGTAGCGCCCCCAGGCGTAGAGGAAGCCGACGGAGAAGCCCACCACATGGGCCAGATAGGCGACGCCGGGACCGGCGCCCGCGGCACGCGCGGCCAGCCACTGCAGCACGAACCAGAAGATCAGCACGATCCAGGCGGGGAAGCGCAGCGGCAGGAAGAAGAGGAACGGGAAGAGACTGGTGACCCGGGAGCGCGGGAAGAGGAAGAGAAAGGCCCCGAGCACCCCGGAGATCGCCCCGGACGCCCCGACCAGGGTCTGCTCGCTGTTCGCGTGCGCCACCGCGTACCCGAGCAGTGCGAGGTAGCCCGTGCCCAGGTAGAAGAGGGCGAACTCGACGGGACCCATGCGCTCCTCGGCCATCGCTCCGAAGACGTACAGGAACAGCATGTTTCCCAGCAGGTGGAGCCAGCTGCCGTGGACGAAGAGCGCGGTGAGCGGGGTCAGCAGGGCGCGGGGCTCGCCGCTCATCAGCTCGGCCGGGACGACGCCCCAGCGGCGGAAGTACTCGCCCTGCGCCGCGAGGAGCTGGTCGCCCGTGCCGTACACCGGGTTGAGTCCGGAGACCGGGCCGATCGCGAAGAGCAGACAGCAGGCGGCGATCAGTCCGTACGTCACCGTGGGTCCGCTGCGTGTGCCCCGCCAGGCACCGAGGGCCGCACCTCGCCAGTCGATCATGGACAGATCATGGCGTACCGGGGCCGAACTGGACAGAGTGCCTCGCCGTGCCCCCGGGTACCGGCGAGGCCGTAGGGTAACGGGCAGTACGACCGCAGTTCGACGGCGCACCGCGGCTCCCGCACCTGGTACCACGCAACAGGAAGAAGGACGGCACGATGACGACGGTTCCCCTGCCGACCGCCGAGACCCGGTGGCGCTGCACGCTCTGCGGCAACCTGACCCGCTTCGACGTGACGCGCTCGTCCAAGGTCGTCGAGTACGTCCATCTGGACCTCGCGGGAGACCCGACGGTCGAGGAGCGGCAGGTGGTCAGTGAGACCATCGAGTCGGTCCGCTGCCGCTGGTGCAACGCGGTGGATCAGATCGAACTGGTGGACAGGCCGGGCGCCGCTTCCTGAGGGACGGCGCGGACGACATAGGGGTGACGGATCGTGGAGCAGCCCGCGCACGGTGGAGAACCGGCCGGCGCGGCAGGTGACGCTGCCGAGGCGCTCGACCACCCACTGCCGGAAGGCGTACGGCGGCGGGTCGTCGCGCTGGTCGCTGACGCTTTCGGCGGGCTGACCGTCGCGGAGCTGCCCGCGCCCCTGCGGCAGTACGCCCGATTCACCGCCACCCGGCGGGCCAAGTTCGCCGGGAACGCGATGGCCGCTGCCCTGGAGAGCGACCCGCTCTTCCGTCAACGGATCGGCGAACGGTTCAAGCAGGGCCAGCCCGAGCTGGCCGGAGCCGTCGAGACCGGCACCCCGCCCGCCGCCGCCGACCCCGTCGACGTGGCGGCGGCCGCCTATGTGCTGCGCCCGCCCGGCTGGGTCAAGCTCGTGGCCGCCGCGGGCGAGGAGGCCCAGCGCGTCGACGCCGAGCGCGCCGACGAGGCGGGCCGGCGTGAGCTGGAGCGGCTGCGCGAGGAACTCGCCGCCGCCCGGGACCGCTCGCGCGGCGAGACCGAGGAGCTGCGCCACGACCTGGAGGCGGCCCGGAAGGAAGCGGAATCGCTTCACCGCAAGCTGCGCAGCGCCCAGAGCGATGTGAAGCGCGGCGAGGCCGCGCTGCGCCGGGTCCAGGGCGAGATCGACACCGCGAAGGCGGAGGCGGCGGCCCAGGTGTCGTCCGCCGAGAGCGAGAGCCGACGGCTCAAGGCCCGGCTCGGCGAGGTCGAGGCGGCCCTGGAGGCGAGCCGCAGGACCGCCCGTGAGGGGCGCTCGGTGGAGGACATGCGGCTGCGGCTGCTGCTCGACACCGTTCTCGACGCCGCCCAGGGGCTGCGCCGCGAACTCGCGCTGCCACCGGTGTCGATGCACCCTGCGGACACCGTGGACGCGGTGGAGCCGGGGCGGATGTCGCCGAAGGACATCGCCGCGCGGGCGCTCTCCGAGACCGACCCGGCGCTGCTCGACCAGCTGCTCGCGCTGCCGCAGGCGCATCTGGTCGTCGACGGCTACAACGTCACCAAGACCGGCTATCCGACGATGCCGTTGGAGAAGCAGCGGCTGCGGCTGCTCGGCAGTCTGTCGGCCCTCGCGGCCCGCTCGGGCGCCGAGGTCACCTGTGTCTTCGACGGGGCGGAGCTGGCGGCCCCGGTGCTGCTGGCGCCGCCGCGCGGGGTGCGGGTGCTGTTCTCCAAGCCCGGTGTGACGGCCGACGAGTTGATCCGTCAGCTGGTACGGGCGGAGCCGCCGGGCCGGCCGGTCGTGGTGGTCAGCACCGACCGCGAGGTGGCCGACGGAGTGGCGAAGGCGGGTGCGCGGCCGGTGGCGTCCGCCTTGTTGCTGAAGCGGCTTTCGCGGCTCTCATGACGCATCGCACGACATCGCAACTCTCGGGCCTTATGCCCGAATTCTGGACGGCGGACCGTCAAGTGCCCATCACTGCCCGTGCGGTACGTGTAAATTAAGTGGTCCGTGGGCAATATTTTTGCCAGTGGGATTTGAACTGATCACAACTTGGTCACTAGGGTCGAGCTTCGAACCTTCGCGCGGTTGATCACCCATCCGGGGTGGCGGCGGAGGAACCGCCTGCCCCTTACCGGTTGGGCGGCTCTGAGGAAGAAGGAGCTCGCCTTCGTGGCGTCCCACCGTCGACCCAAGCAGCCGAGCCGCATGCGCGTGACCGTGCTCACCGCGACCGCAGCGGCCGCCGTCGCTCTCACCGCCCAGAGTGGTGCCCAGGCGGCCCCCGCCAAGCCCAAGATCGACGAGGTCAAGTCGAAGGTCGACAAGCTGCACCACGAGGCCGAAGAGGCCACGGAGCAGTACAACCTCGCCGAGGAGCGCCGCGGCAAGCTGCAGAAGGAGATCGGCAACCTCCAGGACAAGGTGGCCCGCGGCCAGCAGGAGCTCAACACCCTGCGCGACCAGATCGGTTCGGTCGCCAGCGCCCAGTACCGCTCCGGCGGCATCGACCCCGCGCTCCAGCTCTTCCTCTCCGCCGACCCGGACACCTACCTCGACAAGGCGTCCGCGATCGACCAGCTGAGTGCTCAGCAGGCCGACGTGCTCACCACGATCCAGGCCAAGCAGCGGAGCCTCGCGCAGCAGCGCGCCGAGGCCACCACGAAGCTCGGCGACCTCGAGGACGTCCGCAAGACGCTCGGCGAGAAGAAGAAGAAGTTCCAGAGCAAGCTGGCCGACGCCCGCAAGCTCCTCAACACGCTGACCGAGGCCGAGCGCGCCAAGATCAGGCAGAAGGAGCAGGAGCAGGAACAGCGCGCCAGCCGCGCCGCCGGCGAGCGGATCGACCTCGGCAACGAGGCCCCCGCGTCCGGCTTCGGCGCCGCGGCGCTCAGCGCCGCCGCCACCCGGGTCGGCATGCCGTACGCCTCCGGTCACGAGGGCCCCAACTCGTTCGACTGCTCCGGTCTGACCCAGTGGGCCTACGGCAAGGCCGGCATCGACCTCACCCGCACCACCTACACCCAGCAGAACGACGGCACGAGGATCGGCCGCAGCCAGCTCAAGCCGGGCGACCTGGTCTTCTTCAACAACCTGTCGCACGTGGGTCTGTACGCGGGCAACAACACGGTCCTGCACGCCCCGTACTCGGGCGTCAACGTCCGCTACGAGTCCATGAACACCCTGGGCTCGTTCCAGTTCGGTGTCCGCATCGGCGGCTGACCCGCCCCGACGCGACCCGCGCAGCCGACCGCCCAATCGGGTGGTTCGCCGCGACGCGAGCTGACCTGACGCCCCGCCGGTGACCTGTGATCTCCGGCGGGGCGTCACTTTGTGTGCCCGGCGGGTTCGTTGGACGCGGAGTGATCAGCGGCTACTGTCTGCCGCTCCAGTCAGCGTCGAGCCGAACGGAGCGCGATCCGTGGCGTCCCTCCGCCGACCCGCCAGGGTCACCGTCCTCACCGCCGCCGCGGCCACCGCGGCGGCGTCCCTCGGGGCCGTCCCCGCGAGCGCCGACCCCGGGGCCGGACCCGCGGCCACCCGCGCCACGGTCGACCGGCTCTTCGAGGAGGCCGAGAAGGCCACGGAGGGCTACAACCGGGCGGACGAGAAGGCGGACGCGCTGCGCCGGACGGTCTCCCAGGCCCAGGACAGCCTCGCCCGGGGCCAGGAGCGCATCAACCACATGCGGGGCGCGCTCGGTTCGGTCGCCGGCGCCCAGTACCGCTCCGGCGGCATCGACCCGGCCATCGCCCTGCTGCTCTCCTCCGACCCGGACACCTACCTCGACCGGGCCTCCGCGCTCGACCGGCTCACCGCCCGGCAGGGCGTCGCGCTCGGCGAACTCCAGCGGGAGCAGCGCCGGCTGAAGCAGCAGCGGTCCGAGGCCCGTACGGCCCTGGTCGAGCTGGAGCGCAGCCGGGCCGAGGTCGCCCGCCACAAGCGCGTCGTCGAGGGCAAGCTCGCCGAGGCCCGCCGGGTGCTCGCGAGCCTCACCGTCGAGGAGCGCGCCGACTTCGACCGGGCATCGCGCTCCGGCGGGCGCGTGGAGGAACTCCCGCCCATGCCCGAGGCACCCGCGGGTTCCTCCCGGGCATCCGCCGCGGTGATCGCCGCCCGCAGCGCGATCGGCAAGCCGTACGTGTGGGGGGCGACCGGCCCCTCCGCCTTCGACTGCTCGGGCCTGATGGTCTGGTCGTACGGGCAGGCCGGGATCAGCCTGCCCCGCACCTCCTCCGCGCAGCGGTACGCGGGCCGGCAGGTGCCGCTCGCCCAGGCGCAGCCCGGTGACCTCGTCACCTACCGGGGCGACGCCAGCCACGTCGGGATCTACGCGGGCAACGGGCAGGTCATCCACGCCCCCTACCCGGGCGCGCGGGTCCGCTACGACCCGGTGAACATGATGTCCCACGTGACGGTGACCCGGGTCTGAGCCCGGCTGCCGGGCCTCAGCCGCCCAGGACGCGGGGGCCTTCGCCCACACCGGGAGCCGGTCCGGCCGTTCCGACCGTACGATCGGAGGCGTGGCGGGTCAGGGGTGTGGAGCGCGGCGGTCGGCGACAGCCTGCCTGCTGGCCCTGCTGCTCGCGCTCGTCGGGCTCGTCGGCTGCGGCGCGGGGACCAGGCCCGCCGACACGGCGGCCCGGGAGATACAGGGGCTCCTCGACCGGCACGCCAGGGCGCTCCTCGACCGTGACCGGCCCGGCTACCTGGCCGCCGTCGACCCCGCGTACGTGCCGACCGCCCTGACCGTCTTCCGGCGGCTCGCGACGGTTCCCGTCGACGGCTGGACGTACCGGCTCACCGGGGTCGACCGCACGGCCCCCGACCGCGTCACCGTCCGCGCCGAACTCGGCTACCGGCTCAAGGGCCACGACAAGCGGCCCGTCACCGGCGACCGGGTCCTGAACCTGACCGAACGGGACGGACGCTGGTACGTGACCGGTGACCGTCCGGCGCAGGGCGCGCCCCGGCACCTCTGGGAGCAGGGCGACGTCGCCACCATCCGCGGCGCCCGCTCGCTCGTCCTCGGCGTCGGCCAGAAGCCCGAGCGGCTCCGGGAGATCGCCGCGGCCGCCGACCGGGCCGTCCCCGCCGTCTCCGCCGCCTGGCCCGCCGACTGGGCCCGGGAGGTGGTCGTCCTCGTCCCCGGCTCGCTGGAGGGGATGGGGGAGCTCCTCGGGGCACCCGGGACCTCCTACCGGGGCATCGCCGCCGTCACCACGGGGGAGATCCGGGGCGGCGCGGACGCGCCCGCGGACCGGGTGATCGTCAACCCGGAGGCGTACGGGGTCCTCGGCGCGTTCGGCCGGCAGCTCGTCCTCACCCACGAGACCGTCCATGTCGCCACCCGCGCCGACACCACCTCGTCGACCCCGGTCTGGCTCTCCGAGGGCTTCGCCGACTGGGTCGCCTACCGGGACGCCGGCCGCACCCCCGCTCAGGCCGCCCCCGAACTGGGCCGCGCCGTCCGCGCGGGCGAACTGCCCGCCCGGCTCCCGGAGGACCCCGACTTCTCCTTCGGCGGGGACGCGGCGGCGCTGGCCCGGGCGTACGAGGGCGGCTGGCTGGCCTGCGCGCTGATCGCGGACCGCTGGGGCGAGGCGGGACTGACGGACTTCTACCGGGCGGTGGGCGCGCACCCCGGCCGTGAGGGCGCGGTGGAGAAGGCCCTCCAGGAGGTGCTGGACACCACGCCCGGGGAGTTCACCGCCGACTGGCGCGCCTATCTGCGGGAGCGGCTCGGCTAGGGGGTGTCCCCGGAGGTGCCCTCCAGGGCGGCCAGGGCGTCCGTCAGCCAGGCCTTCTCGGCCGTGCCCGTCGCTCGGGCGATCCGCAGCATGCCCTGGCGGAAGAGGTCCGGCTCCCGCTCGACGCTGACCGGGGTCCCGCCCTCGTAGAAGAAGCTGGCCGGGGTGTTCAGGAACTCCTGGCGGCGGCGGAGGACGGCCGCCTGGTCCGCGGGGTCGGGGAGCCGGCCCAGGAAGGCGAGCAGGGTGAAGAACCGCTGGCCGTCGGTGATCTCGGCGTCCTTGGGGGTGCGCAGTCGGGCGAGCAGGTCCCGGCGGCCGTCGGGGGTGAGGGAGAGCGTCCGGCGCGGGGCGGCGCTCGCGCCGGGCTCCGTCCGGCTGTCCACCAGGCCGTTCTTCACCAGGCGGTTGATCGCCGGGTAGAGGGCACCGTCGCTGACGGGGCGCACATGACCGCTGAGGCCGTTGATGCGTTCCTTCAGCTCGTACCCGTGCAGCGGCTTCTCGTACAGGAAGCCCAGGATCGACAGCTCCAGCACCGGGTGTCCTCCTTCGCGGCTGTCGTCGGACCGGTCGCCATGGTATCTCTTTTCGATGTGCCTCGATTCGAGGTACATCGAAAAGAGGGAGATGCTTTCGTATGTCCGCGCACCGCCGCACGCTCGTCCGACTCGCCCGCCCGGTCTATCTCGAACTGCTGGCCGGAGTCGCCGCCGGCGTCATCAACATGGTCTGGGTCGCCCGGCTCGGCGGGGACGCCGTCGCCGCCGTCGCGATCGCCACCAACGTCGAGAACCTGCTCCTCGGCGTCGTCCTCGTGGCCGGCTCCGGCACCACCGTGCTCGTCGCCCGCGCCCGCGGCGCCGACGACCCGGGCGCCGTCCGCGCCGCCGTCCGGGGCGGCGCCGCCCTCGGCGCCCTGCTGATACCGCCCGTGGCCCTCGGCGGTTACCTGCTGCGCGACCCGCTCGCCGCCCTGCTGCTCGGCGGCCCGGACCACCCCGCCCACGCCCTGGCCGTCGCCTACTTCGCGGTCTCGCTCCCCGGCACGGCCGTCTTCTTCGCCACGAACGTCCTCGACGGCATCCTCAAGGGCGCGGGCGACACGCGCACTCCCATGCGGCTCGCCTTCCTCGCCAACGGACTGATCCTCGTCCTCGACCCGCTGCTCATCCACGCGTACGGGGTGCAGGGCGCCGCCCTCGCCACCGTCACCGGCCGGGCCGTCGCCCTCGCCGTCGGACTGCTCGCCCTGCGCCGCAACCCCCTGCTCAGAGCCGCCCGTGCCGCCCGCCGGGCCGAGCGGACCGCCGCCGCCCTGCGCCGGACCGCGGTCACCGGCCTGCCGATGGGTGTCGACTTCGCCGTCCGGATGGCGGGGGCCCTCGCCCTCGTCTCCGTCGTGGCCCGGCTCGGTGTCACCGAGATCGCCGCCTACGGCATCGCCACCAAGGCCATGTACGTGGCGACCATGGCCTTCTACGCCGTCCGGCAGGCCGCCGCCATCCACAGCGCCCATCTGCTCGGAGCGGGCCGCGACGAACGCCGGGCCGTCGGACGGCAGGCCCTGCTGCTCGGCGGGGTCCTCGGCGCCGGCTCCGCGGGAGTGCTGCTCCTGGGCGCGGGACCCGTCATGCGGGCCTTCGGCGCCGAGCCCGCCGTGGCGGAGGCGGGCGCGCTCTTCCTGCGCTGCCTCGGCCCCTATCTGCTGCTCATGGCCGGATACATCGCGCTCGCCGGGGTCTTCGAGGGCACCGGGGCGAGCCCCTACCTCGCCCGGATCACCGTCGCGGGCGTCCTGGTCCAGCTGCCGCTCGCGTACGGCCTCTCAGGTCTCGGACTGCCGGGGATCTGCCTGGCCATGGCCCTCGCCATGGCGGCCCAGTGCGCGGCACTGGGCCTGCTGCACCGCCGTACCGTCGGCGCCCCTCAGCGCGAGCCGGACAGGGCCTTCTCGCGCTCCGGCTGAGTCGCCTGCGCGGGCACGACCACGGACCCGGTGAGAGGGGGCTCCGTCACCGTCTGCTGCCACAGGATCCGGCAGGCGATGAGGGTGGCCGCGATCAGCAGACCGTTCCGGGTGAACAGCACCGCGATGCCCAGCGGATCGCTGCGGGTCACGTGCGAGAACCACACCGGGAACTCGAACTGCGTCACCGCCGCCGCCCACACGATCAGATGCGCCGGCCGCTCCATGCGGCTCGACCGGTACGCGAGACACACCGCCGCCAGCCCGACCAGCCACAGCATGTACTGCGGGGACAGCACCCGGCTCGTCGTGGTGAAGAGCAGCACCGCCACGAAGCCCGCGTCCGCGACCGTCGACGTGGTGAAGCGGCGCGCCTTGAACCGCCAGAGCAGCAGCCAGCCGAAGGCGACGAAGGTGAGCACCATCGCGGCCGTCGAGACGGTGGAGACGTACGGGCCGAGGAACTCGATCGAGCCGTAGTTCATCTGCGCCTCGCCGCTCCAGCCGAAGTGCCGGGCCACGTGGAAGACCATCGCGCCCAGCGACTCGACCTCGGTGCCCCGGTCGCGCTGGAAGGAGAGGAAGGCGAGCGCGCCCGGCATCCACAGCACGCAGAACAGCAGCACCGCGGCCGCGGCGCCCACCGCCACGGGCCAGGAGCGGAAGGTGGCCCGGCCCTTCGGGGTGCCCGCGAGCAGCAGCACCGGCCACACCTTCAGGACCGCGCCGAAGCCCGCGAGAGCGCCGAGGACGCGCGGGCTCCGGCCGGCCGCGAGTATCGCCGCCACCGCGACGGCGGTCACCATCACGTCGTACCGGGCGTACACGGTCGGCCCGAGCAGGGCGACGCCCGCGATCCAGATCCAGGCACCGCGCGGCGAGCGGCCGGCCCGGCGGCCCGTGTGCAGGAGCAGCCCGAAGACGAGCGCGTCACAGAGGAAGGCGAGGACGAAGAAGGCGGCCGAGTAGCCGAGGAAGGGCAGCAGCCCCGGGGCGAGGATCGCGAACGCGGCGGCCGGCGGGTACTGCCAGGTCACGTCGTCCAGCGGATACGTGCCCGTCCGCAGGACCTCGTACCAGCCCTGGTAGATGTTCTCGACGTCGAACGTGATGTCCGGTCCGGGGATCACCACGACCTTGAAGACGCACAGCAGCAGGATGACCCGGGTCAGGGCCCAGAGGCCGACCGGCAGTCGCAGACCCGTGCGTGACCACTTCCCCACTGCGCCCGTCATCACTGTCTCGTCCTTGTCCTGTAGGCCCGCTCACGCGGGGGAGTGGTGGTGCTGGGCGGTGGGTGCGCTCGCGGTAGATTCGGCCACGATGCACAAGACCCTGATCGTAACCAACGACTTCCCGCCGCGTCCCGGCGGAATCCAGGCCTTCCTGCACAACATGGCCCTCCGCCTGGATCCCGAACGGATCGTGGTCTACGCCTCCACCTGGAAGCGCAGCCGCGAAGGGGCCGAGGCGACGGCCGCGTTCGACGCCGAACAGCCTTTCACGGTCGTCCGGGATCGCACCACCATGCTGTTGCCCACACCTCGGGTCACCGCCCGTGCCACCGCGCTCCTGCGCGAGCACGGCTGCGAGTCCGTGTGGTTCGGCGCGGCCGCGCCGCTCGGCCTGATGGCCCCCGCGCTGCGCAGGGCCGGCGCACGGCGACTCGTGGCCACCACGCACGGCCACGAGGCGGGCTGGGCCCAGCTGCCCGCCTCCCGGCAGCTCCTGAGGCGGATCGGCGAGGGCACGGCCACGATCACCTACCTCGGCGAGTACACCCGCTCCCGGATCGCGGCGGCCCTCACGCCCGCCGCCGCCGGCCGGATGGTGCAGCTTCCGCCGGGCGTCGACGAGAAGACCTTCCACCCCGACTCGGGCGGCGCGGAGGTCCGCGCCCGCCTCGGGCTCAGCGACCGCCCCGTGGTGGTCTGCGTCTCCCGGCTCGTCCCGCGCAAGGGCCAGGACACCCTGATCCGGGCCATGCCGCGGATCCTGCGCCGGGTGCCCGACGCGGTCCTCCTGATCGTTGGCGGCGGCCCGTACGAGAAGGACCTGCACCGTCTCGCCGCCGAGACCGGGGTGGCCGGATCCGTTCGCTTCACCGGCGCCGTCCCCTGGTCGGAGCTGCCCGCCCACTACGGGGCCGGTGACGTCTTCGCCATGCCCTGCCGCACGCGGCGCGGCGGCCTCGACGTCGAGGGCCTCGGCATCGTCTACCTGGAGGCCTCCGCGACCGGCCTCCCCGTCGTCGCGGGGGACTCGGGCGGCGCCCCCGACGCGGTCCTCGACGGCGAGACAGGCTGGGTCGTCCGCGGCGAATCCGTCGAGGACACCGCCGACCGCGTCACCACCCTCCTCCTCGACCCGGAACTCCGCGCCCGCATGGGCGAGCGGGGCCGGGCCTGGGTCGAGGAGAAGTGGCGCTGGGACCTCCTCGCGGAGCGGCTCAGGGAGCTGCTGTAGCGGTCGGCTTCCGTGTCATGACGTAGGTGTCGGCGGCGTCGGGGTCGCCGAAGAAGAAGAACAGGACGGGCTTCTTCTGCTTGTCGCGGTCCACGAAGAAGCGCCAGGTGTAGGTGGTGGGGGCGTCCGTGGCGTCCGGCAGAGGCGTCGTCGCGTCGGCGCGCGTCTCGGCCTTCGTGCGGGCCGTGAGCTCCAGGCGGACGTCCTGCCCGTTCGCGTCGTCGGCGAGCGACCAGGTGCCCGTACCGGAGAGCCGCCAGCCGTCGTCGAAGTCGAAGTCCTGTCCGTCGAGCCGGGTGACGGTCGCCGTCCCGTCCGGGCGCAGCGTCATCGCGGTGCCCTCGGTGGACTTCCAGGCCCCGGCGACCTCGGCCGCCGTGGCGTCGTGGACGTCCGTCCCCTCGTAGTACTGGCCCGGGCCGGCGAGGCAGGCGGTCAGGGTGGTGAGCAGGGCCACCACCGCCCCGTACCTCCGGAGCCGGCGGAGCGAGTTTCCCCTCGTGATCCTCACGGGACGCATCCTGACACCCAGACTTGAACATGTTCAAGTCTGGGGTGTCGGGCAGGGTGTACGGAAACGGCCGGAGGCCCGGAGCGATGTCGCCCCGGGCCTCCGGCCCGTACGTACGTGCCTTCCGGGATCAGCCCCGGTAGATCGCCTCGATCTCGTCCGCGAAGTCCTTCGCCACCACGTTCCGCTTCAGCTTCAGGGACGGGGTGATGTGGCCCGCCTCCTCCGTGAACTGGGCCGGGAGAATGCGGAACTTGCGAACCGACTCCGCCTTGGAGACCGCCGCGTTGCCGTCGTCGATCGCGCGCTGGACCTCCGCCACCAGGTCCGCGTCGTCGCGGAGGGTGACCGCCGTCGAACCCGCCGGCTTGCCGTGCTCGGCGGCCCAGCGGCCCAGGAACTCCTCGTCGATCGTGACGAGCGCACCCACGAACGGACGCCCGTCGCCGACCACCATGCACTCCGCGACCAGCGCGTGCGCCCGGATCCGGTCCTCGATGACCGCCGGGGCGACGTTCTTGCCGCCCGCCGTCACCAGGATCTCCTTCTTCCGGCCGGTGATCGCGAGGTAGCCGTCCTCGTCGAGGGTGCCGATGTCGCCCGTGTGGAACCAGCCGTCCGCCAGCGCCTCGGCCGTCGCCGTCGGGTTGTTCCAGTACTCCGTGAAGATGTGCTCGCCGTGCAGCAGCACCTCGCCGTCGTCGGCGATCCGCACCACCGAACCCGGCAGCGGCTGACCGACCGTGCCGATCTTCTGCCGGTCCCAGGGGTTGAACGCCGTCGCCGCGCACGACTCCGTCAGGCCGTAGCCCTCCAGGACCGTGAAGCCGATGCCCCGGAAGAAGTGGCCGAGCCGCTCGCCCAGCGGCGCGCCGCCCGAGATCGCGTACTCGCCGCGGCCGCCGAGCACCGCCCGCAGCTTGCTGAAGACCAGCTTGTCGAAGATCTTGTGCTTCAGCTTGAGGCCGAAGGACGGGCCCTGCGGGGTGCTCAGCGCCCTGCTGTACGCGATCGCCGTGTGCGCGGCCTTGTCGAAGATCTTGCCCTTGCCGTCGGCCTGCGCCTTGGCCCGAGCCGAGTTGTAGACCTTCTCGAAGACCCGGGGCACGCCCAGGATCAGCGTCGGCCGGAACGAGGCCAGCTCGTCCGTGAGGTTCTTGATGTCCGGGACGCAGCCCAGCCGGATCGGCGCCATCACGGACGCGATCTCGACGAGCCGCCCGAAGACGTGCGCGGCCGGCAGGAACAGCAGCACCGAACACTCGCCCGTACGGAAGAGGGGCTTCAGACGCGCCACCACGTTGCCGCACTCGGCGAAGAAGGCCCGGTGGGTCAGGACGCAGCCCTTGGGGCGGCCCGTCGTGCCCGAGGTGTAGACGATCGTCGCCGGGTCGTCCGCGTTCGCCGCCGACATGCGCTCGTCGAGCAGCTCGTCGGAGACGTCCGAGCCGGTCGCGGTCAGCTGCGCGACCGCGTCGTCCTCGATCTGCCAGACACCCTTGAGCTCCGGCAGGTTCGCCCGCACGGACTCGACGGACTCCTGGTGCGCCCCGCTCTCGACGAGCGCGAACGTCGCGCCCGAGTCGCCGAGGATCCACTGGATCTGCTCCGGCGAGCTGGTCTCGTACACGGGAACGGTCACGCCGCCCGCGCTCCAGATCGCGAAGTCGAGGAGGACCCACTCGTAACGCGTACGCGACAGCAGCGCGACCCGGTCGCCCGGCTCGACGCCGGCCGCGATCAGGCCCTTGGCGGCCCCGCGGACCTCCGCGAGGAACTGTGTCGCGGTCACATCCGTCCACACGCCGTCGACCTTGCGACCCATGACGGCGACGTCTGGGTGCTGGGAGGCGTTGCGGCGGATGAGATCCGTCAGGTTGCCGTCCGCGGGGACCTCGTACAGGGCCGGAAGGCTGAACTCGCGCAAGACTGCTGCTCCTCATCGGGCGCCGGCGCCACGGCTCTGTGTGATGCACCGGTGAAGTCCAAGAACTGGCAGGTGCTCCGTGGGGGTGAGCACGACTGGACTGCCCGGACGTTACCCATCAGTACATGGTTCCGGATAGGGGGTTCCGGCCAGATGTTCCGTGCGTCACACATGTGTGGCGGTGCTCTCCGCACAGTAATCCACAGGTTTCCCGACTCGGAAGTAACCGCAGGTGACACCCCCTAAGGTGGGGCCCATGCGAGTCCATGTGGTCAGTGACGTGCACGGCAACGCCGGAGACCTCGCCAGGGCGGGGGACGGGGCCGACGCCCTCATATGCCTGGGGGACCTGGTCCTCTTCCTCGACTACGCCGACCACAGCCGCGGGATCTTCCCCGACCTCTTCGGCGTCGAGAACGCCGACCGGCTGGTCGAGCTGCGCACCGCCCGCCGCTTCGACGATGCCCGTGACCTGGGGCGTCGCCTCTGGGCCGAGCTCGACGTCGACCGCGAGACCGCGATCGAGGGTGCCGTCCGCCGCCAGTACGCCGAACTCTTCGCCGCCTTCCCCACCCCCACGTACGCCACCTACGGGAACGTCGACATCCCCCGCTTCTGGTCCGAATTCGCCCGGCCCGGGACGACCGTCCTCGACGGCGAGCGGATCGAGGTCGGCGGGCTCGTCTTCGGCTTCGTCGGCGGCGGCCTGCGCACCCCGATGCGCACCCCGTACGAGATCTCCGACGAGGAGTACGCGGCGAAGGTCGAGGCCCTCGGCGACGTCGACGTCCTCTGCTCCCACATCCCGCCGGACGTGCCGGACCTGACGTACGACACCGTCGCCCGCCGCTTCGAACGCGGCAGCCGGGCCCTGCTCGACGCCATCCGACGCACCCGCCCCCGCTACGCCCTCTTCGGCCACGTCCACCAGCCGCTCGCCCAGCGGATGCGGATCGCCTCGACCGAGTGCGTGAACGTCGGCCACTTCGCCTCGACGGGCAAGCCCTTCGCGCTGGAGTGGTGACAGGCCCCGCGCCGCGGCGCGATAGCCTTCCGTCGGCACGTCTGTGCCCCTTGACTTCCGCCGGACCGCACAGTGGAGGAGCCACCACGATGGCCGAACACACCAGCTCGAGCATCACGATCGAGGCGGCACCGGCCGACGTCATGGGCGTGATCGCCGACTTCGCCCGCTACCCCGAGTGGACGGGCGAGGTGAAGGAGGCCGAGGTCCTGGCGACCGACGACGCCGGCCGCGCCGAGAAGGTCCGGCTGCTCCTCGACGCCGGCGCGATCAAGGACGACCACACCCTCGCGTACACCTGGACCGGGGGGAACGAGGTCAGCTGGACGCTGGTCAAGTCCCAGATGCTCCGGTCCCTCGACGGGTCGTACCGGCTCGCTCCGGTCGGCGGCGGCGACCGCACCGAGGTCACGTACCAGCTGACCGTCGACGTCAAGATCCCCATGCTCGGCATGATCAAGCGCAAGGCGGAGAAGGTCATCATCGACCGCGCGCTCGCGGGCCTGAAGAAGCGCGTCGAATCGGGCGCGTAACCCTTCCGCCGACTTCCAACCCGCGCCCCGCCACCCACCGCCGTGTGGGCGATCGCCCCTCCCCCGGACTCCGTCCGGGGGGACCCCCAGGGCGGGACGGGTGGGCACACGGGACGGCGCGCTCTGGCGGCGCCTCCGCCCCTTGTGCCTGAACCCCGTGTGCACCGTGCGGGGCGCAGGCCCACAGCGTGGGGGCGCGGGTGGGCTCCGTCCCCGTGGAACAGTCGCCCGCAACGGGGGCGGATGCTCGTGCGGAGGGCCCCGGTAACGTCCTCCGTATGCGGATCATTCTTGTTACCGGCCTCGGCGGCGCCGGACGTACCACCGTCGCCGCCGCCACCGCCCTCGCCGAGGCACGCGCCGGCCGCCGCGTCCTGCTCGTCTCCGAGGACGTCGAACGGGAACCGCTTCAGGCCCAGAGCGGACTCCGCGTCCTGCGCCCCGAGCCGGCCGCCGACTTCCGCCGCGAGTTCCTCGCCCTCCAGGCCCGCTCCTCCGCCGCCCTCGACCTGCTGGGCGCCGTGCCCTTCGAGGACGCCGAGCTCACCGAACTCCCCGGCAGCCGCCAGTTCGCCCTGCTGCGCTCCCTGCGCGACGCCGCCGAGGGCGACCACGAGCTCGCCGTCGTCGATCTGCCGCCGCTCCCCGAGGCCCTCGCCGTCCTCGCCCTGCCCGAGCAGCTCCGCCGCTATCTGCGCCGCCTCCTGCCCCCCGAGCGGCAGGCCGCCCGCGCCCTGCGCCCGATGCTCGCCCAGCTCGCCGGGGTCCCGATGCCTGCTCAGTGGCTGTACGAGACCACCGGGCGCTGGGAGGCCGAGCTGGCCGCCGTCCAGGCCGTCGTCGAGGCCCCCACCACCAGCGTCCGTCTCGTCCTCGAACCCGGTCCCACCGCCGTCCGGGCCCTGCGCGGAGCCCGGCTCGGCCTCGCCCTCCAGGGCCTCGCCCTCGACGCCGTCGTCGCCAACCGGCTGCTGCCCGCCGCATCCGAGGACCCCTGGCTCGCCGGACTCACCGCCCAGCAGCACCGGCACCTGGCGGAGCTCCGTACCGCCTGCGACGTCGTCGACGAGCTGCCGCACCTCGGCCGGGACCCGCGCGGGCCCGAGGACCTCGCGCTGCTCGCGCCCGCACGGCCCGTGGCCGTCCCCGACGCCGTACCGGACTGGGCCGTCGAGGACCGGCGGGAGGAGGACGGCGTCCTGGTGTGGCACATCGGCCTCCCCGGGGCCGTCAAGGAGGAGCTGTCCCTCGTCCGCAGGGGTGACGAACTGCTCCTGACCGTCGGCGCCTTCCGCCGCAACGTGCCCCTGCCGGCCGCCCTCCGTCGCTGCACCGTGACCGGCGCGGGACTCGTCGAAGGGGACCTCCGGGTGCGCTTCACCCCCGACCCCGGGCTCTGGCCCCGTACCTCCTGAGGAGGCGTGTACCGTCGAAGTACCAGCCACTGAGGAGTACGCCATGAGCGATTCGGATGCCTGGGCCAAGGCGTGCGCCGAGGACCTGGAGGCCGAGAAGGCCCGCCGCCGGGCGCAGCGCGGGGCGGAGACCGGCTCCGCCGCCGACGAGTTCCGCAAGCTCTTCGAAGCCGTCGCCGACAAGGTCTCCGGCGGTCTCGGGAACCCGCTGCTCGGCGGACAGGCCGCGCAGACCGTGCAGCAGCTCGTCAACCAGGCGAAGTCCGTCGTCGAGCCCGTGATCGAGCGCAACCCGCAGGTCTTCGACCACCTCGCCGCCGCCGGGAACGAGCTGCTCGCCGCCTACCGCTCCGCCGTCGAGGGTCATGAGAGCCGCTGGACGCGTGACGAGAAGGTGACCCCGGACGACCCGCGCGACCCGCGCCGGGACGCGGACGGGCCGGGCAAGGGCGCCGCCGCGGACGACCGCAAGGACGACCGCAAGGACGACGAGGGGCCCGGAACCGGCCAGCACATCGACCTCGACTGATCGGGACGCCCGTCCCCCTCGGGTACGGTGGGCCTTAGCGGGGCTCGACCGAAAACTGAGGGACACATGGGACTCACCATCGGCGTCGACATCGGCGGCACGAAGATCGCGGCCGGCGTGGTCGACGAGGAGGGCAACATCCTCGACACGCACAAGGTGCCCACCCCGCCGACCCCCGAGGGCATCGTCGACGCGATCTGCGCGGCCGTGTCCGAGGCCGGCAAGGGCCACACGATCGAGGCCGTCGGCATCGGTGCCGCGGGCTACGTCGACGACAAGCGTGCCACCGTCCTCTTCGCGCCGAACATCGACTGGCGGCACGAGCCGCTCAAGGACAAGGTCGAGCAGCGGGTAGGCCTGCCCGTCGTCGTCGAGAACGACGCCAACGCGGCAGCCTGGGGCGAGTACAGGTTCGGCGCCGGCCAGGGCCACGAGGACGTCATCTGCATCACCCTCGGCACCGGCCTCGGCGGCGGCATCATCATCGGCAACAAGCTGCGCCGCGGACGCTTCGGCGTGGCCGCCGAGTTCGGCCACATCCGGGTCGTCCCGGACGGTCTGCTGTGCGGCTGCGGCAGTCAGGGCTGCTGGGAGCAGTACGCCTCCGGGCGCGCGCTCGTCCGGTACGCCAAGCAGCGCGCCAACGCCACCCCCGAGCGCGCCGAGGTCCTCCTCGGTCTCGGTGACGGCACCCCCGAGGGCATCGAGGGCCGGCACGTCAGCCAGGCCGCCCGCGCCGGCGACCCGGTCGCCGTCGACTCCTTCCGTGAGCTGGCCCGCTGGGCCGGTGCCGGTCTCGCGGACCTGGCCTCGCTGTTCGACCCCTCGGCGTTCATCGTCGGCGGCGGCGTCTCGGACGAGGGCGATCTCGTCCTCGACCCGATCCGCAAGTCCTTCCGGCGCTGGCTGATCGGCGGCCAGTGGCGTCCGCACGCTCAGGTCCTCGCGGCCCAGCTCGGCAACAAGGCCGGCCTGGTCGGCGCAGCGGACCTGGCCCGCCAGGGCTGACCTCCCGCACGAAGGCATGAGTGCGAAGGCATAAGAAGACATACGGCGACCGCCCGTCGCGTCCCACGTGGACGCGGCGGGCGGTTGTCGTACGTTACGTGTCATGGCGATCAGTGAGCTGCCCAACTCCCGCACCGAGGCGGACGGTTCGGCCGTCCTCCGGGTCCTCAGCTACAACGTGCGCTCGATGCGCGACGACGAGGACGCCCTCGCCCGGGTCATCCGGGCCTGCGCCCCGGACCTCGTCTTCGTCCAGGAGGCCCCGCGCTTCTTCCGCTGGCGCAAGCACGCCGCCCGGCTCGCGGCCAAGAGCGAGCTCGTCATCCTGAGCGGCGGTGCCACCGCGGCCGGACCCATGCTGCTCTGTTCCCTGCGGGCCACCGTGGAACGCACCGAGGACGTGCTGCTGCCGCTCACCCCCGGCCTGCACCGGCGCGGTCTCGCGACCGCCGTCGTCCGCTTCGCCGGGGCCCGGGTCGGGCTCATCAGCTGCCATCTGAGCCTGCGCGAGGACGAGCGGTACGCCCAGGCCGGGATGGTCCTCGACCGGGTCGCAGCCCTGGGGACCCCGTACGTCCTCGTCGCCGGGGACCTCAACGAACGGCCCGAAGGCCCCGCCTTCCGCCGTCTGGCGAAGGAGCTCCAGGACGGCTGGGAGGTCAGCCCCTGGGGAGGCGCGAACACCTCGACCCCCGCCGATCCGCACCAGCGGATCGACGCGATCCTGGCCACCCCGGGCGTCGAGTTCCTCGGCTGCGGGGTGCCCACGGACCTCGACCCCGCAGACCTGCGGGCCGCCACCGATCACCTTCCGGTGCTGGCGGCGGTCCGCGTCCCGGCACTGCCCTGAGGGCCGCACCGCCGGTGGCCCGGGCCACCGGCGGTAGGAGGATCAGACGACCGCGCCGCGGCCCGGGTCGTCGAAGCCGTCGTCATCGTCGTCGTCGCGCTTCATGCGCCCCACCAGGGTCGCGAAGCCGCCCAGGAAGCCGCCGATGCAGAGCGTGGTCAGCCACCAGGTCATGTCCCACTGGAGGAGGACGGCGAGCAGCATCAGCACCGGTCCGCCGACCACGGCGAGCCAGGCGAACTTGGTCGTCGTGTCCGCCTCGGGCAGCGGGGGAGGCTCCGGCGGCACGAAGTGGCCCTCGTCGGAGCCGCCGGGGGCGTCCTCCGGTTCGGCGGGAGAGTAGTCCCGGGGGCCGGCGGGCCGTACCCCGGGCGCGAAGACGATCGAGCTGCCGAGCGCGGGACGCTCGGGACCGGCCTCCGGCTCCTCGTCCGCCCCGGGCTCCTCGGAGGCCTCCGGCGCGGTCTCCCCGGTCGTCGGCCTCGGCTTCCAGGGCGTGCCCTTTCCGACGGCCGGCCCCGGCTTCACCGGCCGGACCTCACCGGCGTCGTCGCCGTCCTCGCCCTCCGGCTCCGGAAGCGACAGGTTCTCGACCGTCCGGAACGGCTTGGCCCCCGGCGGGTCCACGGGCTCCTCGCCGTACCCCGCGACGATCGCGGCCCAGGCCGCCTCCTCGTCGATGGGCTGTGGCTCCCGCCCGCCGCCGTCCTGCTCCTCAGCCACCGCTCCTGCTCCCCTGTTCGTCGACCAGACCCGGGGCGAGACGCTCGACGAAGGCCAGGCTCTCGTCGAAGATCCGCTCCGCGTCATGGTCCAACGTCGCGACGTGGTAGCTCTGTTCCAGCAGGATCTCCTGGACGTCCGTCGAGGAGATCCTGGAGAGGATCCGGGCCGAGTCGACGGGCGGCACGACATGGTCCTGAGGGCTGTGGAGCAGTACCACCGGCTGCGTGACCTGCGGAAGCTCCGCGTCGACGGTCCGGAAGAACTGGCGCAGGGAGTGCGCGGCGTGCAGCGGCACCCGGTTGTAGCCGACCTCGGTCACGCCCTCCTTGGCGATGTCGCTGGCGATGCCCGCGGTCGTGCGGACCAGATGGCGGGCGACCGGCAGCGCGTGCGCCGCCAGGCCGTGCACCTTGTTGCCCGGGTTGACCAGGACGATGCCCTTGACGGCGTCGCCGTGCTGGGCGGCGAGCCGCAGGGTCAGCGCCCCGCCCATGGAGAGGCCGAAGACGAAGACGGTCCCGCACGTCTCCAGGAGCTCGCGCAGGGCCCGGTCCACCTCCGCGTACCAGTCGTGCCAGGTGGTGAGCTGCATGTCCTCCCAGCGGGTGCCGTGGCCGGGCAGCAGCGGCAGTGACACCGTCAGGCCGCGCTCGGCCAGATACTCGGCCCACGGGCGCAACGACTGCGGGGAACCGGTGAATCCGTGACAGAGAAGGACGCCGACCTCTCCGCCTTCATGGCGGTACGGCTCGGCTCCGGGAAGGACCGGCACCGGGGTCTCCTGTTCGCTCGACTTCGCGTTCGCCTTCGGGTGCGCCTTCGGGGGCGCCGCAGCGACGGAAAATGGGGAAGGACCTTCACGGTACGCGACCGGACCGACACCGACCAGGGCCGTAGCGGGGGCCGTACCCCGGTACGGGATAAAGTCGTCGCGACGGCACACGGAAGGCATGGCGAGTTGATCTACGGCGCAATGAAGTTCTCCCTCGGAGGGTCCCTGAAGCTTGCCTTCCGACCCTGGGTGGAGGGTCTGGAGAACATCCCCGCCGAGGGGCCCGCGATCCTCGCGAGCAACCACCTCTCGTTCTCCGACTCCTTCTTCCTGCCCGCCGTGCTCGACCGCAAGGTCACCTTCATCGCCAAGGCGGAGTACTTCACCTCGCCGGGTGTGAAGGGCAAGCTCACCGCCGCCTTCTTCAAGGGCGTCGGCCAGCTCCCGGTGGACCGTTCGGGTGCCCGCGGCGCGGGCGAGGCGGCCATCAAGGCCGGCATCGAGGTCATCGAGAGCGGCGGGCTCTTCGGGATCTACCCCGAGGGCACCCGTTCGCCCGACGGACGCCTCTACCGGGGCAAGCCCGGCGGTCTCGCGCGCGTGGCCCTGGCCACCGGCGCGCCGGTGATCCCGGTCGCCATGATCGACACCGAGAAGATCCAGCCGCCCGGCAAGGTCGTCCCCAAGCTGATGCGCCCGGGGATCCGGATCGGCAAGCCGCTGGACTTCACCCGCTACCAGGGCATGGAGGGGGACCGCTTCATCCTGCGCTCGGTGACCGACGAGGTCATGTACGAGATCATGAAGCTGTCCGGCCAGGAGTACGTCGACATCTACGCGACCGCCGCCAAGCGGCAGATCGCGGATGCGGAGAAGGCGGCCAAGGAGGCCGTCAAGGCCGAGATCGCGGCTCGGGAAGAGTCCGGCGCGTAGGCGTTCCCGTACGGGACGCCCGGGGGTGGGGGAGATGGCCAAGCGCGAGCGTGTCGTGCGCATGTCGGTCGAGCAGCCGTTGTGGCGGGCACTGACCGGCTACCGCGTCGGGACGATGATCTATGCGGTCCTGCTGTTCGTCTTCGGCCGGGAGGGGTACGAGCGGCCCTGGATCGCCGTCTCCTATCTGGCGGTGATGAGCGTCTGGACCCTCGCCACCCTCCCCAGGGTGGCGAACGCGGCCAGCTGCACCAAGCGCTTCCTCGGCGCCGACCTCACCGTCGCCCTCGTCGGCATCCTCCTCACCCCGCTCGCCGACGCCCAGGCCCAGACCGTCGACGGCCCCACCCTGCCGACGATATGGACCGCCGGATCCGTCCTCGCGTACGCGCTCAAGGGCGGCTGGCGCTGGGCCGGCTTCGCCTCCACCGCCGTCGCCGCCGCCAACCTCGTCGAGCGCGGCCACCCCAGCCGGGACACCCTCCACAACGTCCTGCTCGTCTGGGTGGCCTCCATCGCCATCGGATACGTCGTCGAGGTGGCCCGCGCCTCCGAGCGCACCCTCGCCCGCGCCCTGGAGATCGAGGCCGCCACCCGCGAGCGGGAGCGGCTCGCCCGCGACATCCACGACAGCGTCCTCCAGGTCCTCGCGATGGTGCAGCGGCGCGGCACGGCGATGGGCGGTGAGGCCGCCGAGATCGCCAGGATGGCGGGGGAGCAGGAGGTGGCGCTCCGTACGCTCGTCGCGGGCGGTCTCACCCGGCCCAGCCTGGTCTCGGAGGACGAGTCCGAGGGGGCCGTGGTCCGGGTCGTCGACGTGGACGACGAGCCGGACGACGACACCCCGGTCGACCTGCGCCTCCTGCTCGCCCCGCGCGCCGGGGCGAAGGTCACCCTGTCCGAGCCGGGCGCGCCCGTGCTCCTCGTGCCGCCCGCCGCCCGAGAGCTGGCCGCCGCCGTCGGTGCCGCCCTGGACAATGTCCGGGTGCACGCGGGCGAGGACGCCCAGGCCTGGATCCTCGTCGAGGACTGGCCGGACGAGGTGATCGTCACGGTCCGGGACGACGGCCCCGGCATCCCGGAGGGCCGTCTCGCGGAGGCCTGGGGCGAGGGCCGGATGGGGGTCGCCCTCTCCATCCGGGGGAGACTGCGGGATCTGGGCGGCTCGGCCGAGCTGATCTCGGTCCCGGGCCAGGGCACGGAAGTCGAGTTGAAGGTTCCACGGGGGAAGGCAGGACAGGAAAGATGAGCGAGCAGCAGGCCGAGCAGCAGCGGATCAGGGTGATGGTCGTCGACGACCATCCGATGTGGCGGGACGCGGTCGCCCGCGACCTGGCCGAGGCGGGCCTCGACGTGGTCGCCACCGCCGGCGACGGCGAGCAGGCCGTCCGCCGCGCCCTCGCGGTCACCCCCGACGTCCTCGTGCTGGACCTGAACCTGCCGGTGAAGCCGGGCGTCCAGGTGTGCAAGGAGCTCGTCGGCGGCCGGCCGGGACTGCGCGTCCTGGTCCTCTCGGCGAGCGGCGAGCACGCCGACGTGCTGGAGGCGGTGAAGTCCGGCGCCACCGGCTATCTCCTCAAGTCGGCCAGTACGGAGGAGCTGATCGACGCCGTGCGGCGGACCGCGGCCGGTGACCCCGTCTTCACCCCCGGCCTCGCCGGACTGGTCCTCGGCGAGTACCGCCGGCTCGCCTCCGAGCCCGTCCCGGCGGCAGGCGGCGACGAGCCGAAGGCCCCGCAGCTGACCGAGCGCGAGACGGAGGTCCTGCGGCTCGTCGCCAAGGGGCTGAGCTACAAGCAGATCGCCGAGCGCCTGGTGATCTCGCACCGCACGGTGCAGAACCACGTCCAGAACACCCTCGGCAAGCTCCAGCTGCACAACCGGGTGGAGCTCGTCCGGTACGCCATAGAGCGCGGCCTCGACGACGCCTGAGGCGCCAGGCAGCAAGCAGCAAGCAGCAAGCAAAAGGCACCTGGCCCCAGGCGCCCGGTAGGCCGGGCGCCGCGACGGGATGGGTCGTATATTCGCGAGGATCGCGTATATCCGGCCCATCACCGTCATTGAGGGGAATCTCGTGGAAATCCTGGCATTCGGCGTGCAGGCGGACGAGAAGCCCCTGATCGAGAAGGCCTTCGCGGGACACCACGACGTCCGCTGTCTGAGCGTCTTCCTCACCGAGGACACCGCCCCCATCGCGGCCGGCTACGAGATCGTCTCCACCAGCGTCAACGCCGCCCTGGACCACCGCGTCCTGCAGACCCTCGCCGCCGGCGGGACGCAGATGATCGCCCAGCGCTCCACCGGCTTCAACAACATCGACCTGGAGGTCGCCGAGCGCCTCGGCCTCACCGTCGCCCGGGTCTCGTACTACTCGCCGTACTCCGTCGCCGAGTTCGCCTGGACCCTCGCCATGGCCGTCAACCGCCGGATCGTCCGCGCCTCCAACCGGACCCGCGACTTCGACTTCCGCCTCGACGGGCTGATGGGCCGTGACCTGCGGGGCCGTACCGTCGGCGTGATGGGCACCGGCAAGATCGGCGAGGCGTTCACCCGGATCGCCCACGGCTTCGGCATGACCCTCCTCGGCTGGGACGTCGCCGAGAACCCCGCCTGCGTCGGACTCGGCATGAAGTACGTGGAGAAGGAACGGCTCTTCGCCGAGGCCGACCTGATCAGCCTCCACGTACCGCTGCTGCCCTCCACCCAGCACATCATCGACGCCGCCGCCCTCACGTCCATGAAGGACGACGCCATCCTGGTGAACTCCAGCCGCGGCGGCCTCATCGACACCGAGGCGCTGGTCGTCGAACTCCGGGCCGGACGCTTCGCAGGCGTCGGCCTCGACGTCTACGAGGCAGAAGCGGGGCTCTTCTTCCTCGACAAGTCCCTGGAGGTCGTCGAGGACGACACCCTGGCCCGCCTGGTCACCTTCCCGAACGTGGTGGTCACCTCCCACCAGGCGTACTACACCGAGGACGCGGTCGGCCAGATCATCGACACCACCGTCCGGAACGTCCTCGACTACACCGCCGGCCGACGCAGCGAGAACGTCCTGGTGCCCCGTACCCCGACCCCGTCCATGTGACCGAATCGCTACAGCTCCGCCCTCCGGACAACCTCACCGGAGCCCCCTGCCTCCTGCAACGTGACCAGGCAGCGCGGCCGTTCGGACCGCGCGCCGACTTCTTGTGGAACCACAGGTTCGTGGGGGATCAGATGTTCTCGTTCGTCAGGCGCGGCTCCGTCGTCGCGCTCACCGCCGCTGTCGCCGCCGTCGCCACGGCCGCCGTCACGGCGACTCCGGCCGCCGCGATCCACGGGGGCCGGGGCACCACCGTGGTGGACCACCCGTACGCCATGCTCATCCAGACTCCGGAGGGCGTCCAGTACTGCGGCGGGACCCTGGTGGCACCCACCAAGGTGCTCACCGCCGCCCACTGCGTGGACGATGCCGCGGCCCCGCGCGACCTGCTCGTCATCGGAGGCCGCACCGACCTCGGCAGCACCAAGGGGACCGTCCGGCACATCGTCTCGATCAAGGTCCATCCGAAGTGGGGCGACGGCACGTTCGCGTACGACGCCGCCGTCCTCACCCTCGACCGGCCGATGCCGTACGCGACGATGCCGCTCGCCGGGCCGAAGGACTCCGCCCGCTACGCCCCCGGCACGAAGGCGAAGACCGTCGGCTGGGGCCGCACCGACCGGACGACCCTCGCCACCCGGCTGAAGGCGGCCGAGCTGCGCCTCGCGCCGCTCAAGAGCTGCGAGCCGTTCACCGATCCCACCGACTCCGCCGCCCTGAAGCTGTGCGGGACCTCGGCGTCCGGCGCCCCCGACAGCGTCTGCAAGGGCGACTCGGGCGGGCCGTTGGTCGCGGACGGGAAGCTCGTCGGCATCGTCTCCAGCGGCAACAAGTACTGCGACGACCAGTACCCGGCGTCCGTGTTCACCCGGGTCGACGCGATCGCCAAGGGCCTGAACCTGCCGGTGTCCTGAACCGGCGGGCCCGCGGACCCGCCGGCACCGGCAGGTTCGCGGGCGGGCCCGGGAGCGTCGCCCCTCAGACCAGTACGCCGGCGAGGAGCGAGGCCGTCAGGGCCGCGCCCTCCGTCGTCAGCACCGACTCCGGGTGGAACTGCACCCCCGCGAAGCCCGGCCCGCGCAGTGCGTGCACCTCGCCGGTCTCCGTGTCCCGGCTCACCTCGATCCGGTGCAGCGCCAGCTCCGTCGCGGTCCGGTCGTCGCAGCGGGCGGTGAAGCTGTTGTAGAAGCCGACGGTCCGCTCCTGCCCGAAGAGGTCGATCCGCAGCTGGGCCCCCTGGAACGGGGTCCGCTTGCGGACGATCTCCAGGCCCAGCTCGGCGGCGATCAGCTCGTGCCCGAGGCAGACACCCAGGAGACCGTGCCGGTGTTCCCGCACCAGCTCGGCCGTCAGAGCGCGCAGGAAGCGCATCTTCGGGTCGGCGGCGTCCGAGGGGTTCCCGGGACCGGGGCCGAGGACCACCGGCCCCTCGTGGGCGAGCGCGAGCTCGCGCAGCCCCGGCTCGTCGTAGCGGAGCACCGACACGTCGAGACCCGAGGAGCGCAGGACGTGCGCCAGCATCGCCGTGAAGGTGTCCTCGGCGTCGATCACCAGCGCGTGGCCGGCCAGTTCGGCCGACCTGACCTGCATCTTCAGCCAGAACGGCGCGAGGTCCGACCGCCGCGCGTCCAGGGCGGCCCGCACCCGCGGATCGTCCGCGAGGGCCATGGAGGCCGGTGCGGCGCCGCTCGGAGGCCGGCCCTCCCGCACCCCGAGCGCGGTGAGCACCCCGGCGGCCTTGGCGTGGGTCTCGGCGACCTCGCCCGCCGGGTCCGAGTGCCGTACGAGGGTTGCGCCGACCGGCACCCGGAGGTGCCCGTCGGCCGCGATGTCGGCCGTACGGATCAAGATGGGGGAGTCCAGGGTCTGCGCGCCGCTCTCGTCGGTGCCGAGCAGGGCCAGGGCACCCGCGTAGTAGCCGCGCCCACCCACCTCATGACGCTCGATCACCCGGCACGCGTTCTGCACGGGCGAGCCGGTCACGGTCGCCGCGAACATCGTCTCCCGCAGCACCTCCCGCACGTCCAGGCTGGAGCGGCCCCGCAACTCGTACTCCGTGTGCGCGAGATGGGCCATCTCCTTCAGCCGCGGACCGACCACCACCCCGCCCATGTCGCCGACCGTGCACATCATCTTGAGCTCCTCGTCGACCACCATCGACAGCTCCTCGGTCTCCTTGCGGTCGGCGAGGAAGGCGAGCAGGCCCTCGGCGGTCGGGGCGGCCCCGGCCGGGTAGCGGTACGTGCCGCTGATCGGGTTCATGACGACCGTGCCGCCCGACATCCGTACGTGCACCTCGGGGCTCGCCCCGACCAGCGTCCGGTCACCGGTGTGCACGACGAAGGTCCAGTACGCGCCCCGCTCGCCGGCGAGCAGCCGCCGGAACAGGGCGAGCGCGTCGGCCCGCCCGAAGCCCGGGATCTCCCCGGTGTACGTACGCCGGATGACGAAGTTCGCGCCCTCGCCGGAGCCGATCTCCTCGTCGATGACCCGCCGCACGATCCCCGCGTACTCCTCGTCGGAGACGTCGAAGCCACCGCCCTCGACGGCCACGTCGTGCGCGGGCAGCTGCTCCAGGGCCTCGGCGAGCGGTAGCTCGTGGGACTCCTCGGCGACCAGGACCGAGAGCGGGGTGCCGTCGTCGCGCACGTCGAAGCCGCGCTCCCGGATCTGCCGGAAGGGCACCAGGGCGAGCGTCGGCAGCGGGCCCACGGGCAGCTCCGCGAGGCGCTCGGCCTCGTGGACCCGGCCGATCAGCACCTCGACGGTGTCGTGGTCACGGCCGGGAGTACGGCGGCGCAGCAGGGCGAAGGGCGGGCAGGAGGGGTCGAGGAGACGGGTGAGGTCCATGAGGTGTGTCGTTCCTTCCGAGTGGAGTACGGAGAGGAACGGCCCCGGGTACGAGAAAGGCCGCCCCTCGGGCGGCCTTCGCGTGTCTGTCGGTGTACGCGCAATCAGTGGGCCGCCGGATGAGCGGTCCACCACCAGTTCTGGATCTGCGAGGCGTACATGCGAGCACTGTAACCCAGCCGGACACGGGAACGGGGTCCGGTCCGCACCGTGGACGGTGCGAGCCGGACCCCGAGGTGTCCTTGAACTACTGAACTACCTGATCTGTCCGATCAGAAGATCAGGTTGTAGATCTGCCAGCCCGGGCCGACCTGCACGCGGGTGGCGAAGGGGGCAGTGGGCTTGCCCGTGCCCTTGTAGAACCACAGGGCGCCGGAGCCGTCGCGGGCGACGAGGTCGACCTTGCCGTCCATGTCGAGGTCGCTCGGACCCACCATGCTGTTGTAGGCCCCCCAGCCGCCGCCGACCCGGACGCGGGTGGCGTACGGCGCGGTGGGCTTGCCCGTGCCCTGGTAGTACCAGAGAACCCCGGTGGTGTCGCGTGCGACGAGGTCGGCCTTGCCGTCAGCGTTCAGGTCGCCGGTGCTGATGAGCTGGTTGTACGTCTGCCAGCCACCGCCGACCCGCAGGCGGGTGGCGAACGGCGCGGAAGGAGTACCGGTGCCCTGGTAGTACCAGAGCACGCCGGACTTCTCACGGGCGATCAGATCCGGCTTGGAGTCACCGTTCAGGTCACGGACACCGAGGATCCGGTCGTAGACCTGCCAGCCGCCACCGGTCTTGAGCCGGGTCTTGAACGGCGAGGAGGGGTTCCCGCTGCCCTGGTAGTACCAGAGCACACCGGAGGCCTCACGGGCCACGGCGTCACCGGTGCCGTCGGCACGGAGCGCGGTCATGGGCGTGATGGTGTTGTACGCACCCCAGCCGGACCCGACCCGGTACCGGTTCAGGAACGCGCCCTTGCCGGTGCCCTGGTACTGCCAGAGGACACCGGCGGTGTCACGGGCGAGGAGGTTGTAGCGGTTGGTGGTGGCGACGGGGGCGGCGGGAGCCGCTTCCACCACGTCGGAGGCCTTCACCCACGCCATGCGGTGGTTGAAGCGGATGGGGATGTACATGTCGGTGCCCACGACGTGCGCCTGGGCGGAGCCGAAGTAGTCGTCGCCCTTGACGGCCGGACCGGCCTTCACATAGGCGGCGCCGCTGCCGAAGACGTACTTCGACAGGTAGTTCGGGTTGTCCGTGGGAGCGGTGACACCGTTGGTGCCGGGGTACGCCGAGGCCTCGGGGAAGGCGCGTCCGTAGATCAGCGGGGTCACGCCGGCCTTGGGCTTGAGCACCTGCTGCGAGGTGTCCTTGACGACCGAGGTGTACTGGCCGCCGGGGTTGTAGAACCAGGCCTTCTGCCCGCCGTACCAGATCTGTGTCCAGTCGTTCTGCACGCCGGCGACCACGTAGGCGCCGCCCGCGCGGACCTTGTTCGCCCAGTTGTACCCGTACTGCCAGTTCGACGTGAAGTACGGGTCGGTCAGCGCCTTGCTCTGGTCGGCCACGGGCTCGGAGTAGAGGTACCCGAAGTTGACCGGAAGCGGGTCGGTCGTCTTGTTGACGTCCACCCCGTTCTCCCGCTCCGTGTACTTCATCGCCTGCTGGTTCGCCGAGGTGAACGGCGGGACGACGCGGACCAGCTGGCCGGCCTTGAGCAGGCCGCCCGCCTGGCCGGCACCCGTCGGGGCGCCGAGCAGGGACATGTAGTGGTTCCAGTCCCAGAAGGGGCCGGCGTCCCAGTGCATGCCCGAGACCTTGGAGTTGATGTGCCCCGGGACCTCGTCGTGGCCGATGATGTGCTCACGGTCCAGCGGGATGCCGTAGCTGGTCGCGAGGAACTTCACCAGGGCGGCGGAGGACTCGTACTGCGGCTCGGTGTACCAGTAGCCGGCCTTGATGGCGTAGCCCTCGTGCTCCACGCCGATGTCGTGCATGTTGTCGGACCAGTTGCCCGCGTGCCACGCGATGTTCTTGTTCTCGACCATCTGCGCGACATGGCCGTCGAGGGCGCGGACCAGGTAGTGCGCGCTGCCCGCGGCCGTCGGGCTCTGGAAGGCCGTGATCGTGCCCTCGTAGCTGCCCTCCGCGTCGTGGATCACGATGCGGCGGATGTCCAGGGCCGCGCCCTTGGCGCGGTTGGCGAGGGTGTAGTTCCGCTGTCCGGTGCTCGGCACCTCGGCCGGCCGGAAGTCGCAGCTCAGGTTCGCAGGGCACTCGGGGGTCGGAAGCGCCGTGGTGCTCGCGAAGGTCGCGGCCAGCGGTACGTTCGACGGCTTGACGGGCTCGACCGCCGGGTCCGCCGACAGGGCGACCGGCTCACCGTTGGCGGTGAGCGCGGTCTCGCCCGTCTTGATCGACTCGAAGACGCGCTTCGCGAAGAGGTCGGCGCCCTTCTTGTCGGGGGACTGGCTGTAGCGAGCCACGGCCGGGTACCAGTCGCCCGGGTCCTCGGAGAGCTCGGCACCGGCCTGCTTCTGGTACTCGGCGAGCAGCGCGGCACCCGCGCGGATCGACGCGGCGGTGTCGTCCTTGACGGCGTCGGCGGAGCTGTCGATCAGCTCGGCCGCCTTGTCCAGGGTGTGCAGCCGCGGGTCGTCGGTGTCGACGGTCCGCTTCGGCATCGCCTTCAGCGCCTTCAGCGCTTTCGCGGCGTCGAAGTTCTTCTCGATCTCGGCCTTGCCGCTCGCGTTGAGGTGCGAGAGGAGATCCTCGTCGTCGGGCTCCTCGATGTCCTCCGGGTCGACCTTCGTCAGGCCCATGACGTTGTACGCGCCAGTCGTGCTCGGCTGCCCGTCGTGCGACTCCCACCGCGTCTGCCGGTACGACACCGCCATCAGCACGCTCTGCGGCACATCGAACTCTCGCGCCGCGTTTGCGAACTGTGACTGGAGGGAAGCATCCCCGGCAGCCGCCTTCGTGTCGCCCGCCCCGCCGAGGAGGCCCGGCGAAGCGACCGCGATGGTGCCGATCGTGGCGGTGGCGACGACCGCTGCCGCCGCTCCGTACAAGAGTCGTCTCTTCTTGCGGTCCCTGCGGTGCCCTTGGGTCACGCCCACCCCTGTGATTCGACTGTTTAAAGTGAAACGGGCCAGAGGGTAACACCACTCGATGGCGTGAATATCAGCGGGTGACATTCCGGGCGCGCGTCTCAGTCACTGGGCAGGGGGACAGGACCGGACGAAGAACCCCGTAATGTTGTGCGTGTGACCGTGAACGCTGATACCCACGCCGTCGCCAAGGCGACCTGGCGAGACCTGCCCGCGGCGCAGCAGCCCGAGTACCCCGATGCCGAGGCTCTGCGCGATGTGATCGCGGACCTCGAGTCGTATCCTCCGCTCGTCTTCGCCGGCGAGTGCGACCAGCTGCGCGCCCGGATGGGAGCCGTCGCCCGTGGCGAGGCGTTCCTGCTCCAGGGCGGCGACTGCGCCGAGGCCTTCGACGCCGTGTCCGCCGACCACATCCGGGCCAAGCTCAAGACGCTGCTCCAGATGAGCGCCGTCCTCACCTACGCGGCCTCCGTGCCCGTGGTGAAGGTCGGCCGCATCGCCGGCCAGTACTCGAAGCCCCGCTCCAAGGGCACCGAGACCCGTGACGGCGTGACCCTGCCGACGTACCGAGGCGACTCGGTCAACGGCTTCGGCTTCGACGAGAAGTCCCGCATCCCGGACCCCGAGCGCCTGAAGCGGATGTACAACGCCTCCGCCTCCACGCTCAACCTGGTGCGCGCCTTCACCACAGGTGGCTACGCCGACCTGCGCCAGGTGCACGCCTGGAACCAGGACTTCGTGAAGTCGTCCCCCTCGGGCCAGCGCTACGAGGCGCTCGCCCGCGAGATCGACAACGCGCTGAACTTCATGAAGGCCTGTGGCACCGACCCGGCCGAGTTCAAGGCCGTCGAGTTCTACGCCTCCCACGAGGCGCTGCTGCTCGACTACGAGGGCGCCCTCACCCGTACGGACTCGCGCACCGGCAAGCTGTACGACACCTCCGGTCACATGGTCTGGGTCGGCGAGCGCACCCGCCAGCTCGACCACGCCCACATCGAGTTCGCCGCGCGCATCTCGAACCCGATCGGCATCAAGCTGGGCCCGACCACCTCGGTGGACGAGGCGCTGACGTACGTCGACCGTCTCGACCCGGACCGCGACCCGGGCCGGCTGACCTTCATCGTCCGCATGGGCGCCGACAAGGTCCGCGACAAGCTCCCCGAGCTGGTCGAGAAGGTCACCGCCTCCGGTGCGGTCGTCGCCTGGGTCACCGACCCGATGCACGGCAACACCTTCGAGGCCGCCTCCGGCCACAAGACGCGCCGCTTCGACGACGTGCTCGACGAGGTCAAGGGCTTCTTCGAGGTCCACAAGGCGCTGGGCACCCACCCGGGCGGCATCCACGTCGAGCTCACCGGTGACGACGTCACCGAGTGCGTGGGCGGCGGCGACGAGATCTTCGTCGACGACCTGCACCAGCGCTACGAGACGGCCTGCGACCCGCGTCTCAACCGCAGCCAGTCCCTCGACCTGGCCTTCCTGGTCGCGGAGATGTACCGCGATCAGTAAGTAGGTACCTACGAGGATGGGGCGCGGATCGATGTGATCCGCGCCCCATCGTCGTATCCAGGGCTTTTACGGTCCCGCGTCGCCGGGTAAGGTTAGGTTAGCCTAATCGATCACGGCGGGAGGTGAACCGCGTTGTACGTCTGCTCATGCTTCGGCGTTACGGAGAAGCAGGTCAAGCAGCATGCCGACGCGGGCGCCTGCACGCCGCGCCAGATCGCGTCGGCCTGCAAGGCCGGTACGGACTGCGGTTCCTGCGTCCGTCGCATTCAGGCCATTCTCGGCCGGGGCAACTGCCCACGACGTGACCTCGTGGACCAGGGCATGCCCGCCCTGGCGGCCGACGTCGTCGAGCCCGAGGGCCTCTCCGAGGCCGCCTGAGCCCTCCGGAGCACCGGCCGGGCTGTCAGCTGGGCTGCTCGATGAGCGTCGAGATGTAGAGCGCCTCACCCAGGGACTCGATCAGCTCCAGCTGCGTGTCCAGGTAATCGATGTGGTGCTCCTCGTCGGCCAGGATCTCCTCGAAGAGGTTGGCGGACGTGATGTCCCCCTTGGCCCGCATGACCTCGATCCCGCGCTTGAGGCGGTCGATCGCCTCCACCTCGACCTGGCGGTCCGCCTGGAACATCTCGGTGAGGGTCTGGCCGACCCGTACGTGGAAGAGCCGCTGGTAATTGGGCAGGCCGTCGAGCATCAGAATGCGCTCGGTCAGCTTGTCCGCGTGCTTCATCTCATCGATGGACTCTTCGCGCGTGTATTTGGCGAGCTTCGTCCACCCCTTGTTGTCCTGGATGCGGTAGTGCAGCCAGTACTGGTTGATGGCCGTCAGCTCGCCGGTCAGCTGCTCGTTGAGGAACTCGAGGACCTCGGGGTCGCCCTGCATCGCAGAGGCTCCTTCCACGTTGCGTGTCTACGCCGTCACTGGGCAGGATGGCCGCATCCTCGCACCCCGAATGGGGGGCGTCCAGTAAGTGCAGGCTTAGTGGGAGTTGCCCCGATCCGACCCGGCGGGAGGTCGCCTGGTCATGACCACCCCTCGCCGTCTGTCACCATGGATGACATGGGTCAGCCGGAGAGCGGAGTACACCGGGAAGCGGGGCAGCCGGATCGTTCACCGGACCTTCCGCCTGGTCAGCGGCTCCAGCGCGGCTGGCCGGTCACCCATTACGGGCCCGTCCCCAAGTTCAAACCGGACCGCTGGGAGTTCCGCGTCTTCGGCGCGACGGCCGACGGTGACAAGCGGTGCTGGAACCACGAGGAGTTCTCGGCCCTTCCGTTCTCCACGGTCGAGGCCGATCTGCACTGCGTCACGAAATTCAGCATGCTCGGGGCCGAATGGGGTGGCGTCCCGGCCCGTACGGTGCTTGAGCTCGCCCCGCCGGCGCCTCAGGTCACCCATGTGATGGTCTGGGCCGAGTACGGCTACAGCGCCAACATGCGACTCGCCGACTTCGCCGGGGACCGTACGATTTTCGCCACCCACAAGGACGGGGAGCTGCTCACCGCCGAGCACGGTTTCCCGCTGCGCCTGGTGGTCCCGCACCTGTACGCGTGGAAGGGCCCCAAGTGGGTCCGGGGTGTCGAGTACATGGCCGCCGACCGCCGGGGCTTCTGGGAGGAGCGGGGCTACCACAACCTCGGCGACCCCTGGACGGAGCAGCGGTACTCGTACCAGGAGGAACCTGGAGACGGCCCGGAGCTGTAGGCCCCGGACCGTCCGTCGGTCTGTTTTCGCCGTTCAGTGGTGGTACTGGTGGACCACCGCGTGGCCCTTGCCGCGGCCGATCATCCACTTGTTGACCGGCGTGGTGATCACGAAGGCGGCGGCGAGCGCGATGGCGAGCACGATCCAGAAGAACGCCTCGTCGAGATGCGCGTCCATGGCGCCGGGCCAGAGGGCGATGATGCCGTTGTCGATGATCTCCATCACCGCGATGGAGAGGGTGTCGGCGGCGAGCGCCACCTTGAAGGCCGTCTTGAAATCGACGCCGGCGGCCAGGATGCCGCGCAGGGTGAGCGCGTAGCCGAAGAAGAAGGCCAGGATGATCGCGAGGATCATCGTCTGCGTGTTGCCCCAGCCGAGCGCGGTGCCGATGACCATGCCGAGGATCTCGCCGATGGCGCAGCCGGTGAGGCAGTGCAGCGTGGCCTTGGCGGCCATGGACCAGGAGACCTTGCCGGGGGCGTGGTGAGCACCGTGGTGCTCGTGGTGAGTGCCGTGCTGGTCCTGATGGCCACCGTGCTGCTCCTGGTGACCCTCGTGGGCCGGGTGGCCTTCGTGTCCCGCCGTGTGACCCTCGTGGCCCGTGTGGGTGCTGTGGTCGTGATGGGCGTGCGCGTCGTGCTGCATCGGGTGCCCCCCATGGTCGGGTAGCGGTTCCTGCCGTTGCAAGAACCGTATACCCCCCAGGGGTATTCCTCAACGGGAAGTCGTGTCAGTCCCTCAGCTTCTTGAGCAGATCCACGTCCGCGAGGTGACCCGCCGTGCCGCCGGGCGTCTCGATGATCAGCGGCACGCCCTCGGTCGCCGGGTGGCGGAGGAGGTTCCGGAACGCGTCCTCGCCGATGTGACCCACGCCGATGTTCGCGTGCCGGTCCTTGCGGGCGCCGACGACGTCCTGGGAGTCATTGGCGTGGATCAGCTTCAGACGTCCCTCGCCCACGGTCGCCACCAGCTGGTCGAGCGTCTGCGCCGCGCCGTGCGGACCGGTCAGATCGTGGCCGGCGGCGAAGATGTGACAGGTGTCGAGGCAGATCCCCAGCTTCGGATGACGGTCGAGCGCGTCGAAGTACGGCCCGAAGTCCTCCGCGCGCGAGCAGAGCGAGAAGCCCTGCCCGGCCGTCGACTCCAGGAGCAGATCCGGATCGTCCTCGTGCGTCAGCTCGTCGAGCAGCGGCAGCAGCAGCTCCCGCACCTGCGCGAGCGCCACCGCGCGCGTGCGGCCCCCGGTCGCCGAGCCGGTGTGCACCACCACGCCCTTCGCGCCGATCTCGCGGCCCCGCCGCAGCGAGTGCCGCATCGACTCCACCGACTTCTCCGCGGTGGCCTCGGTGTGGGAACCGAAGTTGATCAGGTACGGGGCGTGGACCCAGGCCGAGATCGACTCGGCGGCGCAGTCGGCGCGGAAGCGTTCGTCCTGGGCGGGGTTCCCGGGCGGGGTGGCCCAGCCGCGCGGGTTGGCGACGAAGACCTGCACGGTCTCGGCGCCGAGCTCACGGGCGTAACCGAGGCCGACCGTGGCGAGGCCACCGGCCACCGGGACATGGCCACCGACGGGGTTGCGCATCAGCTTCTACAGTCCCTTGATCGTGATCGTGACGACGGAGCCCTCGGGCGCGGTGGAGCCGCCCTCCACGGACTGGCTCGCGACCGTGTTGCCCAGGTAGGGGAAGGACTTCTTGATCTCCACCTCGAAGCCCTCGTCCTCCAGGGCCGTACGGGCGTCGTCGACCGACTCGCCGGTGACGTCCGGGACCTCGACGAGCCGGGGGCCCTTGGAGACGGTGAGGGTGATGGTGTCGCCCTCGGCGGCCCGGCTGCCCCCGGCGAGGGACTGGGCGGCGATTGATCCGGCGTCCTCGGGCGAGTTGATCCGCTCCGGGGCGACGACCACCTTGAGCCCCTCGTCCTGGAGCAGGGCCGTGGCATCGGCCACGGTCTCGCCGGTGACGTCGGGGACGTCGATCGGGGAGCCCTTGCTGACCACCAGGGCGATGGCCGAGTCGGGGGCGCGCTCGGTGCCGGGCTCGGGGTCCGTACTGATCACCGCGCCCTGGGCGACCGAGTCGCTGAACGCGCTGGTGATCACCCCGGCCACCAGGCCCTCCTGCGCCAGGGCCCGCTTCGCCTCGGCGAGTGGCTTGTTCTTGAGGTTGGGCACCTTCACGATCTCGGGGCCCCGGGACAGGGTCAGGGTGACCGTGCCGTTGTCCCGGAGACGCTCGCCGGGCGCCGGGTCGACGGCCATGACGGTGCCGCGCTCGTAGACGTCGCTGAACGCGCGCTTCGTCGTGCCGACCTCAAGACCGGCGTCGGTGATCCGCTTGGTCGCCTCGGTCTCCGTCTGGCCGAGCACGGCGGGGACCCGGGTGAACTGGCCGGAATTGATGTACCAGACGCCGGCGCCCAGGCCGAGGGCCAGCAGAACGCCGAGGACGAGGAGCAGAGGGCCGCGCGGGGGCCGGCGACGGCGGCCGGGCGCGGGCGGCTCAGGGGCCGGAAGCCGGTTCGTGTGCAGCACCTGGTGCGCGTCGGCCTCGGCCGGTGCGGGCCGGGCGATCACGCTGGTCCGGTCGTCCGTGGTGTCCCGGGCCTCGGACCGCGCCTGCGGGGGTACGGCGTCCAGCTGCTCGTCGCCGAGCGCGGCGCGGGCCTCCCGGAGGAGGGCGAGCAGGGCGACGGCGTCGTACGGGCGGACCTCGGGGTTACGGGCCGTGGCCGCCGCGACCAGCTCGTCCAGCTCCAGGGCGAGCCCGGGAACGGTCGCCGAGGGGGCGGGCACGTCCGTGCTGAGGTGCTGGTAGAGCACCTGGGCGGGCGTGTCGCCCGAGTGCGGCTTGCCGCCGGTCAGCATCTCGTACAGGACGACACCGCAGGCGTACACATCGGCGCGGGTGTCGGCGGTGCCGTGCTCGATCTGCTCCGGCGCCAGGTACGAGACGGTGCCGAGGACCGAACCAGTGGTGGCCGTCGCCGAGCCCACGGCCCGCACGAGACCGAAGTCCGCGACCTTCACCCGGCCGTCGTCCCCTATCAGGACGTTCTCCGGCTTCATGTCCCGGTGCACGAACCCGGCCCGGTGCGCGGCGCCGAGCGCGGCGAGCACCGGCTCCAGGATGTCGAGCGCGGCCCGGGGCGCGAGGGCGCCGCGCTCGCGCAGCACGTCACGGAGGGTGCAGCCGGCGACGTACTCCATCGCCAGATAGACGTACGCGCCCTCGGCGCCCTGGTCGAAGACACCGACGACATTCGGGTGCGAGAGCCGGGCGACGGACTTCGCCTCGCGGATGAAGCGCTCGACGAAGGCGGCGTCCGTGGCGAGAGCGGGGTGCATCACCTTGAGCGCGAGGACGCGGTCGAGGCGGGTGTCGACGGCCCGGTAGACCGTGGCCATCCCGCCGACGGCGATGCGCGCGTCGACGCGGTAGCGGCCGTCGAGCAGCCGCCCGACGAGGGGGTCCTGAAGGGTCGTGTCCACGGCGTCGAGTCTACGAGGGGGCGGGCGGGGCCTTGGCCGGGCGCCCACGACTGCGACGCACCTGTGACGAGCACCGCACGCCCGAACCGCGCCCGGACCCCGCGCACCCGCCGCCCGAACCGGGCCCGCCGCCGTGTGGCCGCGCCCTGCGGGTCGGCCCGGCGGCACCAAGGCCTGGGCGGGGGAGTGGGGCGGAGCCGCCCCGGCGGAACGGAGGCCCCCGCACGGGGGGCGGCGGCGCCTTCGTTTCAGAAGGCCGGGCGTTCCGGGTCCAGGGTTGCGCGGCCTGTCGTCGGTGACGACGCCTCCGCGAAGTGGCGGCGGGGGATGCGGCCCGCCCGGTGTGCCAGGCGCCCCGCCTCCACCGCGTGCCGCATCGCCGAGGCCATCAGGACCGGCTCCTGCGCGCGGGTCACCGCCGAGGCGAGCATGACCGCCGCGCACCCCAGTTCCATCGCGAGCGCCGCGTCGGACGCCGTGCCCGCGCCCGCGTCGAGGATCACCGGCACCCCCGCCCGCTCCGTGATCAGCTGGAAGTTGTGCGGGTTGCGGATGCCGAGCCCCGAGCCGATGGGGGAGCCGAGCGGCATGATCGCCGCGCAGCCGACGTCCTCCAGCTTGCGCGCGAGGACCGGGTCGTCGTTGGTGTAGGGGAGGACGGTGAAGCCGTCGTCGACCAGCGTCTCGGCCGCTTCGAGGAGTTCCTCCCCGTCCGGCAGCAGGGTCCGCTCGTCGGCGACGACCTCCAGCTTGATCCAGTCGGTGCCGAGCGCCTCGCGGGCCAGGCGGGCCGTGAGGACGGCCTCGCCCGCCGTGTAGCAGCCCGCCGTGTTCGGCAGGACCCGGATGCCGAGCCGCTCCAGGACGGAGAGGACCGAGCCCTGGACGGTCGGATCGAGGCGGCGCATCGCGACCGTCGTCAGCTCCGTACCGCTGGCGACCAGCGAGCGCTCAAGGACGTCGAGGCTGGGCGCCCCGCCGGTGCCCATGATGAGCCGCGAGGAGAACTCCGTACCCCCGAGGGTGAAGACGTCGTCGGACATCGCGCTCAACCTCCCTGGACCGCGGTGAGGACTTCCACCCGGTCGCCCTCGCCGAGGAGCGTCGTCTCCCATTCGCCGCGCGGTACGACCGTCTCGTTGAGGGCGGCGGCGACCCCGGAGTGGGCCGTGGTCAGGGTGGCGACGAGGGCGTCGAGGGAGAGGGGGCCGGAGAGCACGCGCGGTTCTCCGTTCACGGACACGTTCATACGGGCTGCTCCTGACGTACGGGAGGAGTACTGGAAAAACGGCGGGGGGTGAAGGGGCGGGCCTCGTCGGGGAGGACGCCGGTGGTGAGCACCTCGGCCATGACGTCGCCGGTGACGGGGGTGAGCAGGACCCCGTTGCGGTAGTGGCCGGTGGCGAGGTGCAGGCCGGGCAGGGCGGTGGGGCCGAGCATCGGCGCGTTGTCGGGTGACGCGGGGCGCAGGCCCGCGAGGGTCTCGGTGAGCGGCAGTTCGGTGAGCCCGGGGACGAGTTCGTGGGCGTCGCGCAGCAGCTCGTACACCCCGCCCGCCGTGACCGTGGTGTCCCAGCCCAGTTCCTCGCTGGTGGCGCCGACGACGAGTTCGCCGTTCTCGCGGGGCACCAGGTAGACGTGGCTGCCGCGGACGACGGCCCGGACGGTCCGGGAGAGGAAGGGGGCGTACGGGGCCGGCACCCGCAGGCGCAGTACCTGGCCCTTCACCGGTCGCACCGGCGGCAGGACCTCGTCCGGTACGCCCGCGAGGCGCCCGCTCAGGCTGCCCGCGGCGAGGACGACCTGGTCGGCCGTCAGTTCCTCGCCCCCGGCGAGCACGACACCGCGCGCCCGGTCCCGTACCACCGTCAGGTTCTGCGCGAGGGCGCGGTGGAAGACCACCCCGGCCCGTTCGCAGGCGACGAGGAGCGCGGCGGCGAGCCGGCGCGGGTCGACCTGGTGGTCGCCGTCCACCCGGAGTCCGCCGCGCACGCCCGGGGCCAGCATCGGTTCGAGGCGGCGGCACTCGCGGCCGCTGAGCCACTCCGAGGTGAGTCCGCAGCGGGTCTGCAGGGCGTGCAGTTCGCGCAGATGGGCCCGGTCGTCGGCGTCGAGGGCGACGGCGAGGGTGCCGCAGGCGCGGTAGCCGACGTCGAGGCCGGTGGCCTCGGTGAGTTCGGCGACGAAGTCGGGATAGCGCCGGGCGGAGGCGAGGTTGAGCCCGAGGAGGGTCTCCTCGCCGTAGTGGAGTTCGGTGACGGCGGCGAGCATCCCGGCCGCCACCCGCGCGGCGCCGCCGCCCGGGTCGGGGTCGACCACGGCGGTGCGCAGGCCGTGCCGCGCGGCCCGCCAGGCCGTGACCAGGCCGATGATGCCGCCCCCGACGACGAGGACGTCGGCCCGACCGGCATCGGACCCGCGGACATCGGCCCGACCGGTATCGGACCCGCTGACGTCGGACTCACGGACATCGGGCACATCGGTATCGGATGCGTCGGTTTCGGACACATGGACATCGGAAGAACGCATGGGCGTCCAGCCCCTCCCTTCGCCGGCATGACCCGGATCAGGTTCGTACGGTCGGAGGCCGTCCCAGCCTCCCTCTCAGCCCGGTGCGTCCGGGCTCCCGCGAGTGCTTTACGCCCGACACACTAGCTTCCGCGTCCGGGGGGCCGTAGGCCCCTCCCTTCCTGACGATCCGTCAGATGCGTAAGGTGGTCGGGTGAGCGAGCAGAAGCAGGCACAGCAGCACGTCGTGATCGTCGGCGCCGGGATGGCGGGTGTACAGACCGCCGTCGCCCTGCGCGAACAGGGCTTCACCGGCCCCGTGACCCTCATCGGGGCCGAGCCCCACCAGCCCTACGACCGGCCCCCGCTCTCCAAGGCCGTCCTCCTCGGCAAGGCCGAGGACTCCGCCTTCGACGTCGACTTCGAGGAGCTCGGCGTCGAGCTCCGCCTCGGCCTGGACGTCACCGGGCTGCGCGCCGCCGACCACGAGATCGACACCGAGGCCGGGTCCGTCGGGTACGACACCCTGGTCGTCGCCACCGGCGCCCAGCCGGTCACCCTGCCCGGCACCGAGGGCGTCCCCGGGGTCCATCTGCTGCGCACCCTCGACGACGCCGTACGCCTCGGGCCCGTCCTGGAGCGCCGCCACAGCGTCGTGGTCGTCGGCGCCGGCTGGATCGGCGCCGAGTTCGCCACCGCCGCGCGCGCGGCCGGCTGCGCCGTCACCGTCGTCGAGGCCGCCGACCGCCCCCTCGCCGGAGCCCTGCCCGCCGAGGTCACCGCCCCGATGGCCGAGTGGTTCGGCGAGAACGGTGCCGAACTCCTCACCCACGCGCGCGTCCGCACCGTCGAGCCCGGCGCACCGGGCCGGGTCGTCCTCGCCGACGGCCGCGAGCTGCCCGCCGACGCCGTCGTCGTCGGCATCGGCGCCCGTCCCGCCACCGACTGGCTCGCCGGCTCCGGCATCGACCTCGATCCGAGCGGCGCCGTCACCGCCGACGAGCGGCTGCGCACCAGCCTGCCCGATGTGTACGCCGTCGGGGACTGCGCCTCCTTCCCCTCCGCCCGCTACGGGCGGCGCCTCCTCGTCCACCACTGGGACAACGCGCTCCAGGGCCCCCGCACGGTCGCCGGAACCATCACCGGGGCGGACTCGGGGCCGTACGACCCCGTTCCGTACTTCTGGTCCGAGCAGTTCGGCCGCTTCGTCCAGTACGCCGGTCACCACGCGGACGCCGACGAACTGCTCTGGCGCGGCGACCCGGCGGAGGGGGCCTGGTCCGTGCTGTGGCTGCGCGCCGAGGTGCCGGTCGCCCTCCTCGCCGTCGGCCGCCCCCGGGATCTGGCCCAGGGCCGCAAGCTCATCGAGTCGGCCACCGCCCTCGACCCCACGCGCGCGGCGGACCCCTCCGTACCCCTGAAGGCCGCAGTCCGGTAGGGCCCGACTACCGGCTGTCAGTCCGGGATGGCAGGCTTGTCCTGTGACCGAGATTGACGTAAAGATCGATGCGCTCGTCCCCGCCTGGCTCTATGTGCCCGACATCGCGGAGATGCTCGATGTCGAGGTGACGCGCGTGCGGCAGCTGATCAAGGAAGGTCAGCTCATCGCCGTGCGCCGCGGAGAGAACAACGCCCTGCAGATCCCCGCCGCCTTCATCCAGGGCGACAGGATCGTCAAGGGCCTCGTCGGGCTCCTGACCGTGCTGCGGGACGACGGCTTCACCGACGAAGAGATGCTGGAGTGGCTGTTCACTCCGGACGAGAGCCTGCCGGGCACGCCCGCGCAGGCGCTCAACGAGAATCGCGGCACGGAGGTGAAGCGCCGCGCCCAGGCGCTCGCCCTCTGACGCCCGCACGCACCGAAGACACCACCAAGCGGGTGCCACGGCGACCGGCCCCCACGGGCCGGCCGCCGTGGCACCGGCGCGACCGACGGGGGGAACCCACCCATGCCCACGCCTCGTGAGCGGCTCGCCGACGCCCGGCTCTACCTGTGCACCGACGCCCGGAAGCGCCAGGGCGACCTGCCCGCCTTCCTCGACGCCGTGCTCTCCTCCGGCGTGGACATCGTGCAGCTCCGCGACAAGGGCATGGAGGCCGGTGAGGAGCTGGAGCACCTCGCCGTCTTCGCCGACGCCGCCCGCCGGCACGGCAAGCTCCTCGCGGTGAACGACCGGGCCGACGTCGCCCACGCCATCGGATCCGACGTGCTGCACCTGGGCCAGGGCGACCTGCCCGTGCCCGCCGCCCGCGCGATCCTCGGCGGCTCCGACGACGTACTGATCGGCCGCTCCTGCCACGCCGAGACCGAGGCGGCCGCGGCCGCCGTCGAACCGGGCGTGGACTACTTCTGCACCGGGCCCTGCTGGCCCACCCCCACCAAGCCCGGACGGTACGCACCGGGCCTCGACCTCGTGCGGTACACGGCCGGCCTGGCCCAGGACCGCCCCTGGTTCGCCATCGGTGGCATCGACGAGACGAATCTGGACGAGGTCCTGGACGCGGGTGCGCGCCGGATCGTCGTCGTCCGGGCGATCACCGAGGCCGACGACCCGGCCGCCGCGACGGCCGCCCTCGCCAAGCGGGTCCGGGAGCGCGCGGAGATCCAGGGGATCTGAGGGCCGGCCCGGCGGGCCGGCCGGCCCGGCGGGCCCCTGCGAGGCGCCCGCCGGGACCTTCCGGCAGATCCTCCAACGATCCGCCCGGGCGCCTGTCCGAAAAGGTGTCCATTCAGCGGACACCGTTTACGCCGCTCCCCGCGCCCCGTCTAACCTGCCGGTATGGCCCTTGGAACCGCTTCCGTCCGTTCGGACCGCGCCCGCACGGTCCGCGAGATCCTCGCCTCCGGCGGCACGTCGTACTCCTTCGAGTTCTTCGCGCCCCGGACCGAGAAGGGCGAGCAGGGCCTCTGGAACGCGATGCGCCGCGTCGAGGCGGTCGGGCCGAGCTTCGTCTCCGTGACCTACGGCGCCGGCGGCACCACCCGCGGCGGCACCGTCAAGGCGACCCAGAAGATCGCCTCCGACACCACGCTCACCCCGGTCGCGCACCTCACGGCCGTCGACCACTCGGTCGCCGAGCTGCGCAACATCCTCGGCCAGTACGCCGACGCCGGCATCCGCAACATGCTCGCGCTGCGCGGCGACCCGGCGGGCGACCCGCTGGGGGAGTGGGTCGAACACCCCGAGGGCGTCAAGTACGCCGCCGACCTCGTCCGGCTGATCAAGGAATCGGGCGACTTCTGCGTGGGCGTCGCCGCCTTCCCCGAGATGCACCCCCGCTCCACCGACTGGGACAAGGACATCCGGCACTTCGTGGACAAGTGCCGTGCCGGTGCCGACTACGCGATCACCCAGATGTTCTTCGACCCGGAGAACTATCTGCGGCTGCGGGACAGCGTCGCCAAGGCCGGCTGCGAGACCCCGATCATCCCCGAGGTCATGCCCGTCGTGAACGTGAAGACCCTCGGCCGACTGCCCCAGCTGAGCAACGCGCACTTCCCCGCGGACGTGAAAGAGCGCATCCTCGCCGTCAAGGACGATCCCACCGCTGTACGCTCCATCGGTATCGAGTTCGCGACGGAGTTCTGCGCGCGGCTGCTCTCCGAGGGTGTCCCCGGACTGCACTTCATCACGCTGAACAGTTCCACCGCGACGCTCGAGATCTACGAGAATCTCGGACTGCACCAGCAGTCGTGACCGGTCGTACCCGCCCCGACCCGCGGCGGTGACCGTGGAGAGGGGCGGCGGGGCATGGGGTGGACGGTCCTCTACATCGCGTTCGGCGTGGTCGCGCTGTGGCTGCTGGGGGAGGTGCTCCTCCAGTACAAGGCACGACTGCGCTGGCGGATTCTCGCCTTCTGCGGCTTCCTCGGCGTGGTCTTCGGCGTGCTGCTGCCCTCGGTGGCGGTGATCATCGCCGGGGCGGTCGCCTTCGCCGTCGGCCAGACCTATGTGACGCTCTCCTTCCGCCGTGGCTTCTCCACCGGCTGGGCGATCGGCGGCAGCCCGGGCGCGAGCCGTCGCCGCAGGTCGGGTGCTCCGGCGCAGGCCGGACCCACGCTGGAGGTCACCGAGCTCTCCTACGAGGCCGAGGACGCCCCGTACTCGGTGCAGGACGGGCCGGAGGGGGCCGGCGCTCCGTCCGCCGCCGAGACCACCGCGGTCTACGAACCCCTGCCGATGCCCGAGGACACCGGCCAGTACGGGGTCTACAACCTGGGCCAGGACACGGGCCAGGGTGCTGCCCAGACCCCCGGCACCGGCTACGACACGGGTTACCAGACGGGGTACGACCCCTACGCGCCCGCGTACGAGCAGCAGCAGCCGGCCTACGACTACGGTCAGGCCGCCGGGCAGCAGCAGTACGCCGCCTACTCCGATCCGTACATCGGCCCGGGTACGGACGGCCAGCAGTACGGCTCCTACTACGGCGACCCGTACGCCCCCTCGTACAGCTACGACACTCCGCCCGGCGGGGTCTGGGTCCCGCAGCAGCGCGACACCGATCAGGCGCCCCAGCCGCAGCAGCAGGGACCGGGCCAGTACGGCTACGAGCCGCACCCGGACGACCAGCAGCAGTACCGGTACTGAATGACCGTGGGGGCCCCGCCGAGTCCGGCGGGGCCCCCACGCGTCTACCGGGAGCCGCGGAAGTCCGCGCCCTCCACGATGAATCCCGCCACCAGCGCGCCCGACATGCCCGCGTGGGCGAGCCCGCCGCCCGGGTGGGACCAGCCGCCCGCGAACCAGAGGCCCGGCAGCGGGGAGCGGTTGTCGGCCGGAAGCAGGTGACCGCCGGCCCCCGCGAGCGCGGGCCCCGGCACCTCGGCGGTGCCCGTGTCCCGCCGTACGTCCTCCGGGGTGCGGACGTGCTGCCACAGCAGTCGCTCCCGGAGCCCCGGGACCGCGCGCCCGGCCGCCTCGACCATCCGCCCGGCGAAGGCCTCCCACGCGGCCGCGTCCCGGTCCGGGGACGTGTGGACGGTCGCCGTGACCGTCACCGACTCGTGGTCCGCGTCCGGACGCAGCGCCGGGTCGTTCGGGCGCAGCACCGTCACCGTCGGCCGGTCGCCGTCCGCGTGCACGACCGTGCGGTGGACCGCCTCCGGCTCCCGGGGCCCGCGCAGGGCCAGACAGGCCGTCACCCGGCTCGTCCGGGCGGCCTGGTACGGCGGCCAGTCGTCGCCGTGACCCCACTCGACGACGTGCTCGTGGTAGAGGGCGGGCACCGGGGCCCCCGAGACGACCTGGTCGGCCTCGACGGTCTCGCCCCCGGCCAGCCGGACACCCACCGCCCGGCCGTCCTTCTCCAGGACGTCCTCGACGGCCGCGTCGAAGACGAACTCGACCCGCCGCTTCCGGCACCGCTCGTACACCGCGTCGGCGAGCGCCCGCAGGCCCCCGCCCACGTACCAGCTGCCGAAGGTCTGCTCCATGTACGGCAGGACGGCGGCCGAGGCCGGGGCGGTGGCCGGGTCGAAGCCGTACGTCCACGCGTACGCGTCGAGGAGGGCGGCGAGCCGGGGGTCGCGCAGCTCACGCGCCCCGATCTGCGCGAGCGTCGTCGTCGGGCGCCGCAACAGGCCCGCCTTCAGGGCCGGGTACGGCTCACGGGCCAGCGGCGAACGGTCGGCCGGCTGCGGCTCCTCCAGGAGCGGGCGGCGGGTGCGGTCCCAGGCCTCGCGGGCCCGCACCAGGAAGTCGCCCCAGCGCTCGCCCGCGCCCGCGCCGAGCGCCGCGTCCAGGGCGGCGACCGTGCCGGCCCGGGAGGCGTTCGGCAGGTCCACGCGGGCGTTGTCGGCGAAGACATGACGGCTCGCCGGGTCGACCTGCGTCAGCGAGACGCAGTCCTCCAGGGGCTCCTTGCCGGTCTTCACGAACAGGTCCCGGTACACGGCGGGCAGGTGCAGCAGCCCGGGGCCCGTGTCGAACGCGAACCCGTCGCGCGCGAACCGGCCGACCGCGCCGCCGTACGTCGCCCCCCGCTCGTACACCGTCACCCGGTGGCCCGCCACGGCCAGCCGGGCCGCCGCCGCCATGGCGCCGAGTCCCGCGCCGATCACCACAATCCGTGCCATGTCAGCGACTTTATCCGGCGCCTCGGACAGTCCCGAACGGGCTCAGAAGTGTTCCGAGCCGTCGCCGGACGGCGGCCGGGCCCGGGTGCGGGCCTCCACGTCGGCGAGCTGTCTCTCCTCGCGCCGCTGCGACCTGCGGCGCAGGAAGCGGCGGATCCGCTGGGCGAGGAAGACCAGTATCACCAGGCCGAGGGCGAGCAGGACGGCCGCGATGCTCGCCGCCGCCAGCGGATGGAAGATCGCGAAGGTGACGATCGCCGCCACCCCGAGATCCTCCGCCAGACTCAGCGCGACGTTGGAGAACGGCTCCGGTGAGGAGTTGACCGCCATCCTCGTCCCGGCCTTGACGAAATGACTCAGCAGGGCCGTCGAACCACCGACCGCGCCCGCCGCCAGCTCCGGCAGCGAACCGTTCTGCCCGGCGAGCAGGGCGCCGACCACGGCCCCCGCGATCGGCCGGATCACCGTGTGGACGGAATCCCATATCGAGTCGACGTACGGGATCTTGTCCGCCACCGCCTCACAGAGGAAGAGCACGCCGGCGGCGACGAGGACATCGGTGCGCTGCAAGGACTCGGGCACCTCGTCGGTGAGCCCGGTCGCGCCGAAGACGCCGAACAGCAGGACCACCGCGTACGCGTTGATCCCGCTCGCCCAGCCGCTGGTGAACACCAGGGGGAGTACGGACACGCCCGCGATCGTAACCAGGACTGAGTACCCGTACCTAGGGGTCGAGATGAGTAGGTGCGCGGATGGGCGCGGGACCCCCGGGGCGGAAGAGTGGAGTCCACGGAAGGGGCGCGGCTCCGGGCACCGCCGGCACGGGGCTGCGGAACCGGGGCCGCGCGCCTGCCGCTACGGGGCACGGGGGTGTCACGGGGGTGTACGGCGGAAGGCCGGTGCGACGGGGCTCGGGGGGATCGAGCCTCGCCGCACCGGCCTTTTGTCGTCCTCCACGCGGGCGCGTGGTCAGCGGCCGCCCACCCGGCCGTGCAACAGCCGGGACAGCGCCGCGTGCACGTCGTCGAGCGAACGCTCGCTCTGGAAGGCCTGCCAGTCCAGCGCCGCCACGAGCACCATCCCCACGAGCGCCGCCGCCGTCAGCTGGACGTCGATCTCCTCGCTCAGCTCACCGGCCGCGACGGCCTCGCGCAGCACCCCCTCGACCACGGCCACGGCTTCCTGCCGGACCACCAGGAGGGTCGAGTTCCAGGCCCGGTTGGTGCGCCACAGCTCGGCCACGTACAGCTGGGTGAAGGCCGGGTAGCGGTCGATGAAGACGAGGCCCGCCCGGATCATCGCGTCCAGCGCGTCGACCCGGCTCCCGCCGCGCTCGGCGGTCTCCTCGGCCGCCGTCCGCAGCGAGGCCGTGAGCAGCGACACCCCATGGCGCAGCAGCTCCTCGAAGAGCTCGGTCTTGCTCTTGAAGTTGTAGTAGACCGTGCCCTTGGCGACGCCGGCCCGCTCGGCGATCTCGTCCACCGTGGTCGCGGAGAAGCCCTGCTCCGCGATGAGGGTGACGGCCGCCTCGTAGAGCTTCGCGCGCGTGGCCTGGCGTCGGGTGCTGCTGCTGTCCATGGGGTCGATTCTCACAGGTGTCGCGGGTGCCACAGGCCCCGTCTCACAGGCTCAGTTCGGGGTGGAGCCGGTCGAGCGTCCAGACCTGCTTCTTGCGGGCGGACACGGCGGTCAGGGCCAGGGCGCCCAGAGTGAACGCGGTCAGGACCGCGCAGGCCTGCCAGACGGGCCCGATCCCGCCGCCCGTGATCAGCCGGCGCAGCGCCTCGACCACGTAGCTCATCGGCAGGTAGGGGTGGACGGCGTTGAAGAAGCCCGGACTGGTCTGTACGGGGTACGTGCCGCCCGCCGAGGTCAGCTGGAGCATCAGGACCGCGAGGACCAGGATCCGGCCGGCCGCGCCGAAGCGGGCGTTGAGCCACTGGATGATCGCGGCGAAGCAGCAGGTGACGAGGGCGAGGAAGCCGACCGTGCCGGCCGCCCGGTCCATCTGGAGGCCGAGGCCCCAGTGCAGGACCGACATGAGCGCCCCGACCTGGAGGATGCCGATCGCCGCCACCGGCAGCCAGCCCGCGAGCGCGATCCGCCAGGCGGAGCCGCCGGCGGCCAGGGCGCGCCGGTTGAGCGGCTGGATGATCATGTACGCCACCATCGCGCCGACCCAGAGGGAGAGCGGGATGAAGTACGGGGCGAAACCGGTGCCGTAGTTCGGCGCCTTGTGCAGGGACTGGGAGGCCAGCTGCACGGGATCGGCCATGACCTCCGTACGCCGGTCACGGGCCTGCTCGTCGTAGTCGGGGATCCGGTCGACCCCGTCCTTCAGGCCGGTGGCGAGGGTGCCCGAGCCGTCGGCCAGTTTGAACAGGCCGCCGTCGAGGTCGCCCGCGCCCTTCTTGAGCTTGCCCACGCCGGTGTCGAGGCTCACGGAGCCGGCCTTGGCGTCGGTGATGCCGGTGTGCAGCCTGTCGGCGCCCGACGCGACCTTCTTCGCGCCCGCGTTGAGCTCGTTGATCTTCCGGATGGCGTCCTCGACGTCCTCGTCGAGGTGCGGGGCGCGGCGGGCGAGCTCGTCGGCCTGCTGCGTGAGCTTCACGAGCCGCGCGTCGAGGGTCTTGAGGTCGCCCTTGCTGTCCTTGGTCAGCTCGTGGACGTCGTCCGCGATCGTGGCGACGTCCCCGGCCGTGACGGAGGCCTTCTTGAGCGTGGCGCAGATGGTGGGGAACTCGGCGGCGGCCTCCGGCTTCGCCACGCACTCCTCCCGGTGGGCCTTGGCCAGCTCGTCGTCGGCCACGTGCGCCGCGCTGCGGATCACCGGGGCGCGCTTCACCAGGACGTCGAGGTTGTGGCGGACCGCGGTGGCGGAGTCCGAGACGAGCCGGGCGGTGTCGCGGATGGACTTGCCGTTGTTCGCCAGATAGGGGCGGACCTTGTCGGCGTTGCCGTTCACCTTGTCGGCGAGGGACTGCGTGCCGTCGGCGACCTTGCGGGAGCCGCTCTCCAGGTCCTTGGCGCCCTTGTCGAGCTTCTTCAGGCCGGCGGCCAGGTCGCCACTGCCGGTCTTGGCGTCCTTGAGGCCGTTCGCCAGGTCCTTCGAGCCCTTCTTCGCCTTGTCCACACCCTGCTTGAGGTCGCCCGCGCCCTTGGCGGCCTTCGCGGTGGCGTCGTGGATGTCGGAGAAGGAGATGAAGATCTTGTCGAGGAAGGTGCGAGAGGACTTGGTGGAGGCCGCGGTGCGGACCTCGGAGAACACCGTCCGGGAGATCTGGCCGACGATGTAGTTGTTGGCGTCGTTGGTCCGCACCCGGAGGGCGCCGGTCTCGGGCGCGTCGCCGGAACTGGAGGCGATGCGCGAGCTGAAGTCGCCGGGCATGGTCAGGGACAGGTAGTACGTGCCGTCCTCGACGCCCTTGCGCGCCTCGGCGTCGCTCACCCGGTGCCAGGCGAAGGTGTTGCTCTCCAGGAGCCCCTTGGTGATGTCGTCGCCGGCGTTGATCTTCTTGCCGTCGGTGGTGGCGCCCCGGTCCTCGTTGACGAGGGCGACGGGGATCTTGTCGAGCCTGCTGTACGGGTCCCAGAACGAGTACAGGTACAGGGCGCCGTACAGCAGGGGCAGCAGCAGGATCGCGACGAGCGCGGCGCGCGGCAGCTTTCCCCTGCCGAAGCGCTTCAGCTCAAGCGCGGCCAGTTTCGGCGAGCGCATCGGCCGCCCCCTCCTCGGTCGTGTCTTCGGCGGACTCTTCGGTGACGTCGCCGTCGGCCTTGGTGTCGTCGGCCTTGGTGTCGCTGTCCTCGGCGTCGGCGTCTTCTGCGGCTACGGCTCCGGACTTGACCTCGGCTCCGGCTCCGGCCTTGGTCTCGGCCCCGGCCCTGGCCCCGGCCTCGGTTCCGGACTCGGACTCGGCCTCGCTCTTGTCGGCGGTGGTGTCGGCGAGCGTGGTGATCCGCAGGGCGTTCTCCGGGGCCTCGCTGCAGACCGCGAGGACGGTGGTCCCGGAATTCGCCACCGAGCGCAGCAGCGCCCAGGCCTCGGCGCGGTCGGCGTCCGAGAGCTTCAGGTCCGTGTCGTCCACGGCGAGCAGCCGGGGACGGCCGATCAGGGCCAGGGCGATCGAGAGCCGCAGCGCTTCGAGCCGCTCCAGATCCCGTACGGAGGTCCGCTCGCCCTTCGGCAGGGCGGCGAGGTCGAGCCCCGCGGCCGCCACGGCCTCGTCGATCCGGGCCCTGGCCGATGCCTTGCGCTCGGCCGGGCGCCGCAGCAGGGCCCGGACGGTGCCGTCGAAACGGCGCTGGAGCAGGGCCCGCTCGTTCAGGTGCTCGGCCACCGTGAAGGCGGGGTCGAGCTCGCTGACGCCGGGGACCTGCCCGAGGGCGGTGATCCGGCGCACCGCCGACATCTTCCGGGGCAGCGGCAGGCCGCCGACCTCGGCGGTGCCCTCCTTGGCCTTCATCCTGCCGGTGAGCGCGAGCAGCAGGCAGGTGCGGCCCGAGCCCGAGGGCCCCTCGATCGCCACCAGCGAGCCCGGCTCGGCCCGGAACGAGACCTCCCGGAAGGCCCAGCCGCGCGGTCCCTTCAGTCCGAAGCCGTCCGCGACGACGGCGGCGCCGCGCGGCCGCTCATCGGCTTCCGCTCCCACGGATCCACCCCCCATTCCCCCTTTTGAACTGACTGGTCAGTGCAAAAGTTACCCCGGAGTTGGGTTTTCAGGCAAAACCCCAGGTCAGCGGGATTGTCAGTGGGGCCGGGCACGATGGACACATACGGCCACGAAGCCGTCACGCGACGACAGGAGGACTCGTCATGGCAAGCCCTTCCGCAGCAGCCGCGCCCCGCCGACGCCCCGCCCCCGTGCAGGCGGGACCCGCGTCCGACATCCACCCCGTCCCGCGCCGCACCGCCGCCCCGCCGGCTGCCCTCGACCTCCTCGCCAAGGCCCGCGCCGGACTCGTCGAGGCCGCCGCGCTCGACCGCCCCCACGAGCGGTACGCGGCCGCCCACCTCGCCGCCCTGCGGGCCGCCGCCGCAGTGCTCGCCGCCCTGGCCAGGCCCGAGCCCGGCCCCCGCCGCAGACAGCGGATAAGGAGCGCCTGGGAGCTCCTCGCCGAGCTGGCGCCCGAGCTCACCGAATGGAGCGCCCTCTTCGCCTCCGGCGCCCCGCGCAGGGCCCGCGCCGAGGCCGGGATCGCCGGCGCGGCGACCCGGCGCGAGGCCGACGACCTGCTCAGGGACTCCGCGCACTTCCTGCGCCTGGTCGAGCGGCTGCTCGCCCTCCGGCCGGTGCTGCCCCGCCAGCCCGGCGCGGACGAGGCCGACGGGTGATCCGAAAGGCAGGACCGAGGCCATAGGGTGGGGACGTCCGTACCCGTCACCGAGGAGTCAACAGCCGTGCCGGACCCTTCCCCTGTCTTCGGTCGAGAGGCGACGTCGCGCCCGTCGCGCGCCTCCCTGCGTACCGCCGTCGTCTGGGACGTCCTCAAGGACGCCCTCGACCGCCGGGTCGAGGCCACCGGGAAGGACAGCCTCGACGTCCTCGACACGGGCGGCGGCTCCGGAAACTTCGCGGTGCCGGTCGCCCGCCTCGGCCACCGGGTCACCGTCGTCGACCCCAGCCCCAACGCGCTCTTCGCGCTGGAGCGCCGGGCCGCCGAGGCCGGGGTCGCCGACCTCGTCACCGGCGTCCAGGGCGACATCAGCGGCCTCTTCGACGTGGTCGGCCGCGAGGGCTACGACGCGGTGCTCTGCCACGGGGTCCTGGAGTACGTCGACGACCCCGCCGAGGGCGTACGGAACGCGGTCGCCGCGCTCCGGCCCGCCGGCAGCCTCAGCCTGCTCGCCGCCGGACTCGGCGGCGCGGTCCTGGCCCGTGCCCTCGCCGGGCACTTCACCGAGGCCCGGCACGCGCTCTCCGACCCGGCGGGCCGCTGGGGCGCGGGCGACCCCGTGCCCCGGCGCTTCACCGCCGGGCAGCTCACCGAGCTGGCCGACGCGGCCGGTCTGGAGGTCGGCGCCGTGCACGGCGTCCGGGTCTTCGCCGACCTCGTCCCCGGCGTCCTCGTCGACACCGAGCCCGGTGCCGCCGAGGCCCTGCTCAAGCTCGAAGCGGCGGCCGCCGAGCTGCCCTCCTTCCAGGCCATCGCCACCCAGCTGCACCTCCTGGGCGAGAAGCGGGCCTGAGCTGGACGGCCACCCGTTCGGCGGTGCGGGCGACGGCACCCCATGGAGTACGCCACTGCCCGCCCGGTATCGGCCTCCGCCCCGTATGATCGGGGGACAGCATCCGGCATGACGGAGGAGGGCCTGGGGAATCAACGCCTCAGCAACCGATCCGCATGGCGGCCCGGATTGGCTATTCGGCATTGTGGGCGGGTTTCACGGGGGCGATTCCCTGCCTATCCTGAAAGGGCCGCAAACCGGTCGCCCCCGCGACCGACGACTAGGAGGACTCCGTGCCGCTCTCGGAGCACGAGCAGCGAATGCTCGAGCAGATGGAGCGAGCGCTGTACGCCGAAGATCCCAAGTTCGCGACAGCGCTCGAGGGAAGCGGACTGCGTACGTACACCCGGCGACGGGTCTACCAGGCAGTCGCCGGCTTCCTGGTGGGTATCGCGCTCCTCATGGCCGGAATGGTCGCACAGCAGATCTGGATCAGCGTGGTGGGGTTCCTCGTCATGCTGGGCTGCGCGGTCCTGGCGGTCACCGGATGGCGCAAGGCGCCGAAGCCGGGTGAGCAGCAGCAGGCCACCAGGAGTGGGACGACGGCCGGTGGCCGTCAGACCCGGCAGCGACGCTCCATGATGAACCGGATGGAAGAGCGGTGGCAGCGCCGCCGCGACGAGCAGCAGGGCGGCGGCCACTGACGGCCCCCTGAGCGGCGGCCCCGCGACCTTATGTGACCGAGCCCTGTGCGGCCCGCGCGACAGCGCCAGCCGCACGGGGCTTCGTCGTCCCCGCCCGCCGCGGTGCGCATCTTGTTCCTCCCCCGGACGGGGTCTGGGGGAGGGACGATTGGCCACACGGCGGTGGGGGCGGGGTGGGGCCCAGCCCTGTACGGGGTCGGGCGCAGCACGCATGGAGGTGGGGTTGGGCCCGGCCCCGGGCCCGGCCCCCGATGATGGGGCGGGGGCCGGGCCCGGGGCTTACGGGTCAGTTTGCTTCGCGGGGGGGTTTGCGGAGTGCGGTCGTCGCTCGGGCGAGAAGGGCGTCGCGGCGCGTCGACCACTTCGTCGTCGTTCGCGACCAGCCGACCGCGGCCGACCAGCGCAGACGGGCCGCCGAGCGGGGGGCCAGGAGCGCCCGGAGGCGGGCCCGGCGGTCCGCCGCGGCGTGGAAGCCCGCCCGGATCCGGGCCGCCTCGTCCGCCAGGCCGGAAGTGGGCCGCGGGTTCGGGGCGTACAGCGCCTCCTCCACCGCCCGTGCCACCCGGTGCACCGAGTCCGCCGCCTCGCCGCCCAGCTCGCCGACCCGGACGATCCGCGCCGCCGTCTTTCTCGGCGTCTGCGATTCGTCCGGCTCGACCCCGTAGTCCCAGGCGGTGTCGTTGATCTCCTGCCAGACCGCGAGCGTCCGTGCCGTCGTCTCCTCCGGTCCGCGGAGCCCGGCCGTGCCCAGCCGCCGCGCCCGTACCCGTGTCCGCCAGAGGAGGGGGAGGAACGGGAGGGCGAGGACGAGCAGTGCGCCCAGGGCGATGAGGACCACCGTCAGGGGGTTCGGGCCGGAGCCGTCGGACGTCGTACCGCCCACCGCCTCCTCCGGGTCGCAGTCGCCGAGCCGGCGTTCCTGCGGGGTGCAGCTCTCCGAGGCGCTCGGGGCGGCGGAGGGCTGCGCCGAGGCGCTCTGCTGGGGCTGGGCGGGGTTGGTGGCCGTACCCGAGGGCGTGTTGCCCCGGGTGTACGCGGGGGTGGAGCCCCGCGAGGGGGTCGGCTCGAACCGGGTCCAGCCGGCACCCTCGAAGTACAGCTCGGGCCACGCGTGCGCGTCCCGGATGCCGACCGAGACGGAGCCGTCGGTCTGTGTCGTGCCCGGCATGAAGCCCACGGCGACCCGGGCCGGGATGCCGAGGGAGCGGGCCATCGCCGCCATGGAGAAGGAGAAGTGGACGCAGAAGCCCTGCTTGTCCTTCAGGAAGCGGGAGATCGCCTGCACGCCGGTGCCGGACGTGACCTCGACGTCGTAGCGGAAGCCGCCGTCCCGGGCGAACCAGTCCTGGAGCTTGACCGCCCGCTCGTAGTCGTTGCGCGCGCCCTTGGTGACGTCGAGCGCGGTCGCCTTCACATCGGCCGGCAGCGAGGCCGGGACCTTGGTGTACTCGCGGCGTACCTGCTCCGGGGCGTTCCCGGCCGCGGCCAGCTGGGCGGACGTGGGCCGGACGTCCAGGCTGGAGACCGTGTAGCGGGCGCCCCGGGTGGTCTGCTTGTCGTCGCCGACGAGCATCCGGCCGGTCGGCTCGTACCGCCAGCGTCCGTCGATGTCGACGCGGCCGGCCGGGTACGGCATCGGCAGCCACTTCTGCTCGTAGCCGTCGGAGGCGACGAAGTTGCTGGTCACCTCGGTGATCTGGACGGTCTGGGAGAGTCCGTCCGGCCAGGGCAGCTGCTTGGGGACGGCCTCGATCGGGCGGACCGAGGACTTCCACGAGGTGCCGTCGAACTGGTCGAGCGCGACGAGCCGCAGGTACATGTCGGAGTTGTCGCGGGCGTTGGTCCGGTAGCGCAGGACCTCCCGGTCCTCCGGCTGGCGCAGATTGTCCTGGAGGGAGACCAGCGGGTTCACGGCCGTGATCGTGCCGCCGCCCTTGCCGGTGCCGCCCGTTCCCTCGCCGTCGCCGCCGAAGAGACCGCCGGAGAAACCGGGCAGTGCGAGCGGTACGACCATGGCGACGCCCATGGCCACGGCGCCGATCCGGCGGCCGGTGCGGGCCGGGGCGAAGGCCGTGCCGCCGCCCGCCGCGAGGGCGGTGCCGGGCCGGCCGGAGCGCTGGGCGCCGCCGAAGACCCGCCCCCACGCCGAGAGCCGGTCGCGGCTCTCGGCGAGGATCAGCAGCAGATAGCCGGTGCCCGCGAGCAGGAACCAGAGCCAGCCGGCGCCGCCGCCGGAGAGACCGGCCGCCACCGAGTACAGGGCGAGCAGCGGAAGCCCGGCCGGGGCCGCCTTGCGGAAGGTGACCGCGAGGGTGTCCACCATGAGGCCGATGGCGACGACGCCGCCGACCAGCATGAGCCGGATGCCCTGGGTGTCCGGGGCGGGGATCGCGTACCGGCTGACGTCCTCGGCGCCCGCCGTGAACAGTTCGACGGCGTGGGTGACGACCTGCGGGCCCGGCAGGAACCCGAGGATCGCCTGCTCGCGGGCGAAGATCACGGTCAGCGCGAGCAGCGCGACGGCGAACTGGGCGAGCAGGGTCAGCGGCCGGGCCAGCGGTGCCCGCCGGGCCAGCGTGCCCGCCCCGCTCACCAGGGCGAGGACGAAGGCCGCCGTGAAGATCCAGGTCGCCGGTTTCACCAGGGGGAGCAGTGCTCCGGACGCCATCAGAGTGGCGCCCCAGGCGGCCAGGGTCAGCCGTGCGCGCCCGCTCATGACCATCCTCCGTAGGTGTCGGCGGCGGCGGACTCCGCGCGGACTCCGGCCGCCTGCTGCCACAGGTCGGCGAGCTTGGCCGAGGGGGCGACGGCCAGTGCCGTCCAGCCCGCCTCGCGCAGCTGCCGCACCCGCTCCTCGACGGCCCCGGCGACCGCGCCGCCGGTCAGCCAGGTCCCGGAGTCCAGGACGAAGGCGACGGCCGCGCCGGCTCGGCCCCGCATCCGGGCGGTGAGGGCCGCCTGCTCCTCGTCGAGGTCGCCGACGAAGGCGATGAGCAGCCCTTCGCCGCCGCCGCGCAGCGTGTCGGAGGCGCGGGAGAGACCGCCGCCCTCGGAGTGGTCGACGACCGCGAGGGTGTCCATCATCAGACCGGCCGATTCGGCCGAGTCCTGGGCCGAGCCGGCGAAGCCCTCGGCGCCCTCGCCGGGCACCGCGCTGCCGGTGTCGGTGACCAGCCGGACCGCGTAGCCGCGCTCCAGCATGTGGATCAGGGCGGAGGCGGCGCCGGAGACCGCCCACTCGAACGCGGAGTCGGGGCCGGAGCCCTGGTAGGCGATCCGGCGGGTGTCGAGGAGGACGGTGCAGCGGGCCCGCTGCGGCTGCTCCTCGCGGCGGACCATCAGCTCGCCGTAGCGGGCGGTGGAGCGCCAGTGCACCCGGCGCAGGTCGTCACCGTGCCGGTAGGCGCGCGGGATGATGTCGTCGTCGCCGGCGAGGGCGAGCGAGCGCTGCTGTCCGTCGCCGTACCCCGAGGCCTCGCCGAAGAGCTTCACCGGAGGCAGTGCCTCGGTCCTCGGAATGACGGTGAGGGTGTCGTACGCGCTGAAGGAGCGGGTCAGCTCGCACATCCCGAAGGGGTCGTTGAGCCGCAGCTGGAGCGGGCCGAGCGGGAAGCGGCCGCGCAGGTCGGAGCGGACCCGGTAGGACACCTCGCGCCGCCCGCCGGCCTCGACCCGGTCGAGGACGAAACGGGGGCGGGGGCCCAGCATGTACGGCACGTGGTCCTGCAGCATCAGCAGCCCGGTGGGGAGCTTGGAGACGTTCTCCATGCGCAGCTGGACCCGGGCCTCGGCGCCCGCCTCCACCCGCTGGGGGGAGAGCCGGCGGGAGGCCGCGACCCGGTAGCGGGTGCGGTGCAGCACGAGGACGCAGATCACCGGCAGGGTGGCGAGCAGCAGCCCGACGCGCAGCAGATCGGCCTGGCCGAGGACGTACGCGCAGACGGCGGCGGCCACGCCGGCGGCGAGGAAGGAACGGCCACGGGTGGTGAGACCGCCGAAGGCGGCCCGCAGACCGCCCCGGTCGTCGTCGTCACCCCGCTGTCCGTCCGGCACGGCAGCGGTAGTCATCACAGCCGCCGGGCGCCGGGCTGCTGGCCGTAGAGCGGTCCGGCGGGCGGGGCCGCGGCCGGGACGGGGGTGCGCTGCAGGATGTCCTGCACGACCTGCTCGGCGGTCCGGCGGTTCAGCTGGGCCTGCGCCGTCGGCAGCAGCCGGTGGGCGAGGACGGGCGCGGCGAGGGCCTGGAGGTCGTCGGGCAGCACGTACTCGCGGCCGCTGAGCGCGGCGGAGGCCTTGGCGGCCCGCAGCAGGTGGAGGGTGGCCCGCGGGGAGGCGCCGAGCCGCAGGTCGGCGTGGGTGCGGGTGGCGGAGACGATCTCGACCGCGTAGCGGCGTACGGCGTCGGCGACGTGGACCGCGCGCACGGCCTCGATCAGCTTCATGATGTCGTGGGCGTGGGCGACCGGTTGGAGGTCGTCCAGCGGGGAGACCGAGCCGTGCACGTCGAGCATCTGGAGCTCTGCCTCGGCGCTCGGGTAGCCGATGGAGACGCGGGCCATGAAGCGGTCGCGCTGGGCCTCCGGCAGCGGGTAGGTGCCCTCCATCTCGACCGGGTTCTGCGTGGCGACGACCATGAACGGGCTGGGCAGCTCGTAGGTCTGGCCGTCGACGGTGACCTGACGCTCCTCCATGGACTCCAGGAGCGCGGACTGGGTCTTCGGCGAGGCGCGGTTGATCTCGTCGCCGATCACGATCTGCGCGAAGATCGCGCCCGGCTTGAACTCGAAGTCCCGGCGCTGCTGGTCGAAGATCGACACGCCCGTGACGTCCGAGGGCAGCAGGTCGGGAGTGAACTGGATACGGCGCACCGAACAGTCGATGGACCGGGCCAGTGTCTTGGCCAGCATGGTCTTGCCGACGCCGGGGACATCCTCGATGAGGAGATGTCCCTCGGCGAGCAGCACGGTCAGCGAAAGCCGTACGACCTCGGGCTTGCCCTCGATCACACTCTCCACCGATCTGCGGACTCTCTCCACAGTGGTGGTCAGATCAGTGAGGCTCGCTCGATCGTCATAGGTCGTCACCCGGCCCTCCTCGGCCTTCCGGAACACGGACACCTGCCCCCGTGGGATCTTCGGGGGGTGTCGCATCCGAGCATTCTTGTTCGCATGGCCGGGTCGTGTCACTTGCCTGCTGACAAGTGCGAGGGAAATGCCGGGCTTTGGGTGTTTAAGCCGGGTCGGTAGCGGGGTCGATCTCGCGCAGCAGGCCGGTGGTCACGTCGAAGACGAAGCCCCGGACGTCGTCGGCGTGCAGCAGGAAGGGGGAGGTCCGCACCCGCTGCATCGACTGCCGTACGTCCTGGTCGACGTCACGGAAGGCCTCGACCGCCCAGGCCGGGCGCTGGCCGACCTCGTCCTCCAGCTCGTGCCGGAAGTCCTCGGTCAGCGATTCCAGGCCACAGCCGGTGTGGTGCACCAGCATCACGCTGCGGGTGCCGAGGGCGCGCTGGCTGATGGTGAGCGACCGGATCACGTCGTCGGTGACCACGCCGCCCGCGTTGCGGATCGTGTGGCAGTCGCCGAGCTCGAGACCGAGCGCCGAGTGCAGGTCGAGACGGGCGTCCATACAGGCGACGACGGCGACCCGCAGCACGGGCCGCGCGTCCATTCCCGGGTCGGTGAAATCGGCGGCGTAACGTGCGTTGGCCTCGACGAGACGGTCGGTGACCGTGCCGCCGGTGCGTATGACGTCGGCAGAGGGGTGCGCGGAGGTCGACATGGTTCCGACGTTAACGGGCACAGGCCTTCCGGGCCTGCTGTGAGAGGGGACAAAGAACCTCAATGAGCCTTGTTGTGAGCTAACCCACAGGCCCGGGCGACCCCGCCCCGAACGGGTGACCTGTCCGGAATGTCCGGCAGGGTGTCCGGCGCCGTGCGACGCGCCAGCCGGTTGATTGACCGGCGGGTCCCGTGGACTAAAGTGACGCGAAGTTCACGGAGACAACGAGCGACTTTCCGCGGTTTCTCCCCCCCGTGTGTGCGGCGGTACCTACGGCTCGGCCTCCTTCCCGCTCGCCCGTACCTCCGCGCCGGATCTGAGAGGGCGCATTGAGCAACGACCGACACGTCCCGGTCATGCTCCAGCGGTGCCTGGACATGTTGGCCCCCGCCCTGGAGCGCCCCGGCGCGGTCGTCGTCGACTGCACCCTGGGCCTCGGCGGCCACAGCGAGGCACTCCTGCAGCGGTTCCCCGAGGCGCGGCTCGTCGCCCTCGACCGTGACAAGGAGGCCCTGCGGCTCTCCGGCGAGCGGCTCGCCCCGTACGGGGAGCGCGCCACCCTCGTCCACGCCGTGTACGACGAGCTGCCCGAGGTCCTCGACCGGCTCGGCCTCCCCACGGTCGACGGCGTCCTCTTCGACCTGGGCGTCTCCTCCATGCAACTGGACGAGGCCGACCGCGGCTTCGCCTACGCGCAGGACGCCCCGCTCGACATGCGCATGGACCAGACGACCGGCATCAGCGCGGCCGAGGTCCTCAACACCTACGCGCCCGGCGAGCTGGTCCGCATCCTCCGCGCGTACGGCGAGGAGAAGCAGGCCAAGCGGATCGTCTCCGCGATCGTGCGTGAGCGCGACAAGGAGCCGTTCAGCAACAGCGCGCGGCTCGTCGAGCTCATCCGCGACGCCCTGCCGCAGGCCGCCAAGCGCACCGGCGGCAACCCGGCCAAGCGCACCTTCCAGGCCCTGCGCATCGAGGTCAACCGCGAGCTCGACAGCGTCGAGAAGGCGATCCCTGCGGCCGTGAAGGCCCTCGCCGTCGGCGGACGGGTCGCGGTCCTCTCGTACCAGTCCCTGGAGGACCGCATCGTCAAGCAGGTCTTCGCGGCCGGCGCGGCCACCACCGCCCCGCCCGGCCTGCCGGTCGTCCCCGAGAAGTACCAGCCCCGCCTGAAGCTCCTCACCCGCGGTGCCGAGCTGCCCACCGAGGAGGAGGTCGCCGAGAACCGGCGCGCCGCCCCGGCCCGGCTCCGGGGCGCCGAGCGGATCCGGGAAGACGTCCTGTGAGCACGGCGAAGGGGCCGCTCAAAGGGCGGGCCGCGCGGCTCGGACGGCTGATGCCGTCGGGGCCCAGCTCGGCCGCCCGCACCCCCTTCGTCCTGCTGGTCGTCGTGCTGCTCGGCGGCGGTCTGATCAGCCTGCTCCTGCTGAACTCGGCCCTCAACCAGGGCTCCTTCCAGCTCAACGAGCTCAAGGACAGGACCACCGAGCTCACCGACGAGGAGCAGGCGCTCCAGCGGGACGTCGACGACTACGCGGCCCCCGACGCCCTGGAGCGGCGGGCCCGTGAGCTCGGCATGATCCCCGGCGGCAGCCCGGCCTTCCTGGGCCCGGAAGGCAAGGTGCTCGGCGAGCCCTCGGAGGCGGTCGCCCCGAAGCCCACCCCGGCGCCGAGCCGGAAGCCCACGCCGAGCGAGAAGCCCACGCCGCCCGCCGCCACCGGCACCCCGAAGCCGGGGACGACCACCGGCGCGGGCACCACCGCTCCCGCACAGACAGCGCCCGCACGCGCACCCGCACCGCCACCCACCCCGACGAACTCCGGCAGGTGACCCGCAAGTGCCCCCCAAGGAGCCCCCGCGCCGCCGCGTCCCCGGACCCGCCCGGCCCGCGCGCCCCCGGCCCGTCTCCGCCGGGGCCCGCACGTCCCGTCCCGCCCCGCGCCCGGCCGCGAAGCGGACCGCGCCCAGGCCGCCGGCCCGGCAGCCCCGCACCATCCGGCTCGGCAGCCCCCGGCCCCGGCTGCGCCTGGTCTCGCTCGGTCTGACCCTGGTCATGGTGGCCTTCGTGGTGCGGCTGCTCCAGGTCCAGGCCGTCGACGCCAGCGCGTACGCGGCCAAGGCCGACAAGTACCGCTTCCAGGAGTACACGCTCTCCGCCGAGCGGGGCGAGATCACCGACCGCAACGGCATCGCGCTCGCCGCCAGCGTCGACGCGTACGACATCACGGCCGACCCCCAGCTCTTCACGCCCGAGGAGGCCAAGGTCCCCGACGCGCCCGAGCAGGCCGCCGCCCTCCTCGCCCCGCTCCTCGGCAAGGAGCCCGCGGAGCTCGCGAAGAAGCTTCGTACCCCCAAGTCCCGGTACACGCTCCTCGCCCGTAAGCAGACCCCGCAGGTCTGGAACCAGATCAAGGACCTCCGGCGGGTCTACGGGCAGAAGGCCCAGCGCTCCGCCGGCGGCAACGGCGTCAATCTCCTCGGCGGCATCCTCAGCGAGCCCAGCACCAAGCGGGTGTACCCGAACGGCGAGCTCGCCGCCGGGATACTGGGCTACGTCAACGCCGAGGGCAAGGGCGCAGGCGGTGTGGAGTCCATGCTCGACCCGGCGCTCGCCGGCCAGGACGGCAAGATCCGCTTCACCCAGTCCGGCGGCCGCCAGGTGCCCACCGCGGGCTCCCAGGGCACCCCCGCCGTCCCCGGCTCCGACGTCGAGCTGACCATCGACCGGGACATCCAGTGGGCTGCCCAGCAGGCCATCACCGAGCAGGTGAAGAAGTCCAAGGCCGACCGGGGCTACGTCGTCGTGCAGAACGCGAGGACCGGCGAGGTCCTCGCCATGGCCAACGCCCCCGGCTTCGACCCCAACGACCTCTCCGCCGCCAACGCCGCCGCCATGGGCAACGCGGCCCTCCAGGACGCCTACGAGCCCGGTTCCACCAGCAAGGTCATGTCCATGGCCGCCGTCCTGGAGGAGGGCAAGGCGACCCCCGACACCCATGTCACCGTCCCCAACCGGCTCCACCGCGGCGACCGGCTCTTCCAGGACGACATCGACCACAAGACCTGGAACCTGACCCTCAACGGCGTCCTCGCCAAGTCCAGCAACATCGGGACCATCCTCGCCACCGGCCAGCTCGGTGCCACCCAGGCCGAAGCGAACAAGGTCCTCCACGGCTATCTGCGCAAGTTCGGCATGGGCAGCCCCACCGGCGTGAACTTCCCCGGCGAGACCCCCGGCATCCTCGCCAAGCCGGAGAACTGGTCCACCTCGCAGCAGTACACGATCCCCTTCGGCCAGGGCCTCTCCGTCAGCGCCCTGCAGGCCGCCTCCGTGTACTCGACCATCGCCAACGGAGGCGTACGCGTCGAGCCGACCCTGGTCCGCGGCACCAAGGGCCCGGACGGGCGATTCGCCCCGGCCCCCACGCCCAAGGAGTCCCGGGTCGTCGGCGACAAGACCGCCAAGGCCCTCGCCCAGATGCTGGAGTCCGTCGTCGACGACCGGGAGGGCACCGGCAACAAGGCCGCCATCCCCGGCTACCGCGTCGCCGGCAAGACCGGCACCGCCAACCGCGTCGACCCCGAGCTCGGCCGCTACAAGGGCTACACCGCCTCCTTCGCCGGATTCGCCCCCGCCGACGACCCGGAGATCACCGTCTACTGCGCCATCCAGAACCCCACCAAGGGCAGCTACTTCGGCGGCCAGATCTGCGGCCCCATCTACAAGAAGGTCATGGAGTTCGCCCTCAAGACCCTCCACGTCGCCCCCACGGGCAGCGCGCCCGCCCGACTGCCGGTCTTCGCCGACGGCACCCCGTGACCCTCCGGGAGCACCAGTGACAACGATCACCCCCCATTCCGGGAACCGGAAATCGAACTCCGGCGACGCCCCGGGCTCTTTTGGCCCCCCACAGGGTGCGCCCGGTACGCTCACCGCCGTGCCACACGCTGATCAGTACCGAAACGCCCCGCCCCGGCCGGAGCAGGCCCGCCCCACACCCCTGGGCGACCTGGCCGCGCAGCTGGGGGTCGACACCCCCCAGGCCGCCGAGATCTCGGGCATCACCCACGACTCCCGGGCCGTGCGCCCCGGCGACGTGTACGCGGCCCTGCCCGGCGCCCGCCTCCACGGCGCCGACTTCGTCGCCCAGGCCGCCGGACTCGGCGCCGCCGCGATCCTCACCGACCCGACGGGGGCCGAGCGCGCCGCCGCCACCGGCCTGCCGGTCCTGGTCGTCGAGAACCCACGCGGCCGGATGGGCGAACTCGCCGCCGAGATCTACGGACGGCCCGGCGCCGACCTCCTCCAGATCGGCATCACCGGCACCTCCGGCAAGACCACCACCGCCTACCTCGTCGAGGGCGGACTGCGCGGCGCCGGACACCACACCGGGCTCGTCGGCACCGTCGAGATGCGGATCGGCGACGAGCGCATCAAGTCGGAGCGCACCACCCCGGAGGCCACCGACCTCCAGGCGCTCTTCGCCGTCATGCGCGAGCGCGGCGTCGACGCCGTCGCCATGGAGGTGTCCAGCCACGCCCTCGTGCTCGGCCGGGTCGACGGCTGCGTCTTCGACGTCGCCGTCTTCAACAACCTCAGCCCGGAGCACATGGAGTTCCACTCCGACATGGACGACTACTTCCGGGCGAAGGCCGGGCTCTTCACGCCCGAGCGCAGCCGCCTCGGCGTGGTCAACCTCGACGACGCGTACGGCCGCAGGCTGGTCGGGGAGGCGACCGTTCCGGTCGTCACCTTCTCCGCCGAGGGCCGCGCCGACGCCGACTGGCGCGCCGAGGACCTCGTCCTCGGCTCCCACGACTCGACGTTCACCGCCGTCGGTCCCGAGGGTGAGCGGATTCCGGCCACCGCCCCGCTGCCCGGACCGTTCAACGTCGCCAACACCCTCGCCGCGATCGCCACCCTCGCCGCCGCGGGCGTCGACCCGAAGAGCGCCGCCGAGGGCATCGCCGCCGTCCCCGGCGTACCGGGCCGTCTGGAGCGGGTCGACGCCGGCCAGCCGTACCTCGCCGTCGTCGACTACGCGCACAAGACGGACGCCGTCGAATCGGTCCTGCGTTCCCTGCGCGAGGTCACCGAGGGCAAGCTGCACGTGGTCATCGGCTGCGGCGGCGACCGGGACACCACCAAGCGCGGCCCGATGGGCGCCGCCGCGGCCCGGCTCGCCGACACGGCCGTCCTGACCTCGGACAACCCCCGCTCCGAGGACCCGCTCAAGATCCTCACCGCCATGCTCGCGGGTGCCGCCGAGGTGCCCGCGGAGGAACGCGGCGAGGTGCTCGTCCTCGCCGACCGCGCCGCGGCCGTCGCGGCCGCGGTGGCCCGCGCGCAGCCGGGGGACACCGTCCTCGTCGCGGGCAAGGGCCACGAGCAGGGCCAGGAGATCGCCGGGGTCGTACGCCCCTTCGACGACCGCCAGGTCCTGCGCGAGGCCATCGCCGACCGCTCGCACACCCAGGCTTCCGCGCCGAGCGGAACAGACAGCCACCAGAACAGTCAGGGATGAAGCAGTGATCGCCCTCTCCCTCGCCGAGATCGCCGAAATCGTCGGCGGGCAGGCGCACGACATACCGGATCCGGCCACCCGGATCACCGGGCCCGTCGTCATCGACTCCCGCGAGGTGCGGGCCGGCAGCCTCTTCGCGGCCTTCACCGGTGAGCACGTCGACGGCCACGACTACGCGGAACGCGCCGTCGCGGCAGGTGCGGCGGCCGTCCTCGCCGCCCGCCCCGTCGGCGTCCCCGCCATCGTCGTCGACGACGTCCAGACGGCGCTCGGGGCCCTCGCCCGAGCGGTCGTCGAACGGCTCGGCACCGATGTCGTCGCCCTCACCGGCTCGGCCGGCAAGACCTCCACGAAGGACCTGATCGCCCAGGTCCTCGACCGGCACGCGCCCACCGTGTGGACGCCGGGCTCGCTCAACAACGAGATCGGTCTGCCGCTCACGGCGCTCCGCGCGAGCGACGAGACCCGGCACCTGGTCCTGGAGATGGGCGCCCGCGGCATCGGGCACATCCGCTACCTCACCGGCCTCACCCCGCCCCGTATCGGCCTCGTCCTCAACGTGGGCACCGCCCACATCGGCGAGTTCGGCGGCCGGGAGCAGATCGCCGAGGCCAAGGGCGAGCTCGTCGAGGCGCTGCCCTCCGCCGAGGAGGGCGGAGTCGCGGTCCTCAACGCCGACGACCCGCTCGTCCGCGCGATGGCGAGCCGCACCAAGGCCCGCGTGACCTTCTTCGGCGAAGCGGACGAAGCGGCCGTACGGGCCGAGAACGTCCGCCTCACAGAGTCCGGACAGCCTTCTTTCAGGCTTCACACACCCACCGGGTGCAGTGACGTGACCTTGCGCCTGTACGGTGAGCACCACGTGTCGAACGCGCTCGCAGCGGCCGCCGTCGCGCACGAGCTGGGCATGCCTGTCGAAGAGATCGCCACCGCGCTCTCCGAAGCCGGCACCCTGTCGCGCTGGCGCATGGAGGTCACCGAGCGTCCGGACGGCGTGACGATCGTCAACGACGCCTACAACGCGAACCCCGAGTCCATGCGAGCCGCCCTGCGCGCGCTCGCGGCCATGGGCAGGGCCGCACAGGCCCGAGGGGCTCGTACGTGGGCGGTGCTCGGCAAGATGGCCGAGCTCGGTGACGCATCGCTCGTCGAGCACGACGCGGTCGGACGGCTCGCCGTCCGGCTCAACGTCAGCAAGCTCGTCGCGGTCGGGGACAGGGAAGCGTCCTGGCTGCAACTGGGCGCATATAACGAGGGTTCGTGGGGTGAGGAGTCGGTGCACGTGTCCGACGCGCAGGCGGCTGTCGACCTGTTGCGCAGTGAGCTGCGCCCGGGGGACGTCGTCCTTGTGAAGGCATCCAGGTCGGTCGGTCTCGAACAGGTCGCCCTGGCTCTCCTCGACACCGAGGGTGAGGTCACCGGCCGATGAGGCAGATCCTCTTCGCGGGGGCCATCGGGCTCTTCCTGACCCTGATCGGCACGCCGCTGCTCATCAAGCTCCTTGCCCGCAAGGGGTACGGGCAGTTCATCCGCGACGACGGCCCGCGCGGCCACGCCGGGAAGAAGGGCACGCCCACCATGGGCGGAATCTCCTTCATCCTGGCGACGCTCATCGCGTACGCCCTGGCCAAGGTCATCACCGGCGAGGACCCGACGTACTCGGGTGCCCTGGTGCTGTTCCTGATGGCCGGCATGGGCCTGGTCGGCTTCCTCGACGACTACATCAAGATCGTCAAGCAGCGGTCGCTGGGCCTGCGGGCCAAGGCGAAGATGGCCGGGCAGCTGATCGTCGGCATCGCCTTCGCCGTGCTGTCGCTGCAGTTCGCCGACCTGCGCGGGCTCACCCCGGCCTCCACGAAGCTCTCCTTCATCATGGACTTCGGCTGGGCCATCGGCCCGGTGCTCTTCGTGGTCTGGGCGCTCTTCATGATCCTGGCCATGTCCAACGGCGTGAACCTGACGGACGGTCTGGACGGCCTGGCCACCGGTGCGTCGGTGATGGTCTTCGGCGCGTACACCTTCATCGGGCTCTGGCAGTTCCAGGAGTCCTGTGCGAACGCCATGACCCTGACCAACCCCAACGCCTGTTTCGAGGTGCGCGACCCGCTCGACCTCGCGGTCGTGGCCTCCGCGCTGATGGGTTCCTGCTTCGGCTTCCTGTGGTGGAACACCTCGCCGGCCAAGATCTTCATGGGTGACACCGGTTCGCTGGCCCTCGGCGGCGCGCTCGCCGGTCTCGCCATCTGCTCCCGTACGGAGCTGCTGCTCGCCCTGCTCGGCGGCCTGTTCGTGCTGATCACGATGTCCGTGGTCATCCAGGTCGGTTCGTTCAAGATGACGGGCAAGCGCGTCTTCCGGATGGCCCCCCTCCAGCACCACTTCGAACTCAAGGGGTGGTCCGAAGTCCTGGTCGTCGTCCGGTTCTGGATCATCCAGGGCATGTGCGTGATCGTGGGCCTGGGCCTCTTCTACGCGGGATGGGCAGCGGAAAAGTGACCGAACAGCTCGACTGGAACGGCAAGAAGGTCACCGTCGCGGGGCTCGGGGTGTCCGGCATTCCGGCCGCCCGCGTCCTGCACGGCCTCGGCGCGCTCGTGACCGTCGTCAACGACGGCGACGACGAGCGCTCCCGGGCCCAGGCCGCGGAGTTGGAGGCGGAGGGCATCACCGTCCGCCTCGGCGACGGGGCCACCCTGCCGTCCGGCACCGAGCTGATCGTCACCACCCCCGGCTGGCGGCCCGACAAGCCGCTCTTCACGGCCGCCGCGGAGGCGGGCGTGGAGATCTGGGGCGACGTCGAGCTGGCCTGGCGGCTGCGCGGGCCCGGGGCGGCCCCCTGGCTCGCGGTCACCGGCACCAACGGCAAGACCACGACCGTCCGGATGCTCGCCTCGATCCTGGAGGCGGCCGGACTGCGGACCGCCGCCGTCGGCAACATCGGGGTCTCCCTCCTCGACGCCGTCCTCGGTGAGGAGCAGTACGACGTCCTCGCCGTCGAGCTCTCCAGCTACCAGCTCCACTGGGCGCCATCGATCCGCGTCCACTCGGCCGCCGTGCTCAACCTGGCGCCCGACCACCTCGACTGGCACGGCTCCATGGAGGCGTACGCCGCCGACAAGGGCCGGATCTACGAGGGCAACCAGGTCGCCTGCGTCTACAACGTCGCCGACCGGGTCACCGAGGACCTCGTCCGCGAGGCCGACGTCGAGGAGGGCTGCCGGGCGATCGGCTTCACGCTCGGCACCCCCGGCCCCTCCCAACTGGGTGTCGTCGAGGGCATCCTCGTCGACCGGGCCTTCGTCGAGAACCGGCAGAAGAACGCCCAGGAGCTGGCCGAGGTCTCCGACGTCCAGCCGCCGGCCCCGCACAACATCGCCAACGCGCTCGCCGCGGCGGCCCTCGCCCGCGCCTTCGGTGTCGACGCGAAGGCCGTACGGGACGGGCTGAAGGCCTTCCGGCCCGACCCGCACCGCATCGAACTGGTCGAGGAGGTCCAGGGAGTCGCGTACGTCGACGACTCCAAGGCCACCAACACCCATGCCGCGGAAGCCTCGTTGGCGGCCTACGACCCGATCGTCTGGATCGCCGGCGGCCTGGCCAAGGGCGCGACCTTCGACGAGCTCGTCCAGAAGTCGGCGAAGCGCTTGCGCGGGGCCGTCCTGATCGGCGCCGACCGGGCCCTGATCCGCGAAGCCCTGGCGCGACACGCCCCGGAGGTACCGGTGGTGGACCTCGACCGGACCGACACTGGGGCGATGTCCGAGGCGGTCCGCGAGGCGACCCGGCTCGCCCGAGCGGGGGACACGGTCCTTCTCGCCCCGGCCTGCGCCTCGATGGACATGTTCACCAACTACAACAAGCGGGGCGAGGCCTTCGCGGACGCGGTCCGCGCCCTCGCCGCCACCGGGGACGTCTGACCCGACCAGTGGGAGGGTCCGGCAGGACCGGGCACGACCGGAGGGGGCAGCGACCATGCCGAGCAAGATCGCAGGGACACGCAGGCCCTCCGCCGCACGCGGCGGAGGGCGGGCCCCCGCGACCCCGCGACGGCCGCGCGGCGGGGGCGTACGACGCCTCCACGAGCGCGCCCTGAAGGCCTGGGACCGGCCGCTCACGGCGTATTACGTGATCATCGGCGCGGGCATGCTCATCACCGCCCTCGGCCTCGTGATGGTCTACTCCGCCTCGATGATCACGGCACTCCGCTACGACCTGGTGCCCTCCTACTTCTTCCGGAAGCAGTTCTTCGCCGCTCTCCTCGGCACCGGACTGCTCCTGGTCGCCTCACGCATGCCGGTGAAGCTCCACCGGGCCCTCGCCTACCCCATCCTGGTCGGCGCCGTCTTCCTGATGGTCCTCGTGCAGATCCCCGGGATAGGGCACGCGGTCAACGGCAACCAGAACTGGATCTCCCTCGGCGGCCCCTTCCAGCTCCAGCCCAGCGAGTTCGGCAAGCTGGCGCTGATCCTGTGGGGGGCCGATCTGCTCGCCCGCAAACACGACACGCGGCTCCTGACCCAGTGGAAGCACATGCTGGTGCCCCTGGTCCCGGGCGCCTTCATGCTGCTCGGACTGATCATGCTCGGCGGCGACATGGGCACCTCGATCATCCTCGCGGCGATCCTTTTCGGCCTGTTGTGGACCGCCGGAGCGCCCACCCGGCTCTTCGTCGGGGTGCTCACGGTGGCCGGCGCGATCGGCTTCCTGCTGATCAAGACGAGCTCCAACCGGATGAAGCGCTTCGACTGCATCGGCGCGACCGACCCCGGCGGCGAGGGAGCCCCCTGCCTGCAGGCCGCGCACGGAATCTATGCTCTGGCGTCGGGTGGATGGTTCGGTTCCGGACTCGGTGCGAGCGTCGAGAAATGGGGCCAACTGCCCGAGGCGCACACCGACTTCATCTTCGCGGTCACCGGTGAGGAACTGGGTCTGGCGGGGACGCTGTCGGTACTCGCCCTGTTCGCGGCTCTAGGCTATGCGGGTATCCGCGTGGCCGGAGGCACGGAGGACCCCTTCGTGAGGTTCGCCGCGGGAGGTGTGACCACCTGGATCACGGCTCAGGCCGTGATCAACATCGGTGCGGTGCTCGGTCTGCTGCCGATCGCCGGGGTCCCGCTCCCGTTGTTCTCCTACGGTGGGTCGGCCCTGCTGCCGACCATGTTCGCCGTCGGGCTCCTCATCGCCTTCGCGCGACAGGAACCCGCCGCGAAAGCGGCCCTGGCCATGCGCCGCCCCGGCTGGGGCAAGCGGGCCGGGGTGAGATGGAAGTCGATGCGACGGCGCGTCAAGAAGCGCCCGTCCGGAGAGCGGTGAATTTCGGTGCATGTCGTACTCGCCGGCGGGGGGACCGCCGGCCACATCGAGCCCGCGCTGGCCCTCGCGGACGCCCTGCGCAGGCAGGACCCCAGCGTGGGGATCACGGCGCTCGGCACGGAGAAGGGTCTGGAGACCCGGCTCGTGCCCGAGCGGGGCTACGAGTTGGCCCTCATCCCCGCCGTACCGCTGCCCCGCAAGCCCACCCCTGAGCTGATCACCGTCCCCGGGCGGCTGCGCGGCACCATCAAGGCGGCCGAGCAGATCCTGGAGCGCACCAAGGCGGACTGCGTGGTGGGCTTCGGCGGCTATGTGGCGCTGCCCGGCTATCTCGCGGCCAAGCGCCTCGGGGTGCCGATCGTGGTCCACGAGGCCAACGCCCGGCCCGGCCTCGCCAACAAGATCGGTTCGCGGTACGCGGCCGGGGTCGCCGTCGCCACCCCGGACAGCAAGCTCCGCAACGCCCGCTACATCGGCATTCCGCTGCGGCACACCATCGCGACCCTCGACCGGGCGCGGGTGCGTCCCGAGGCGCGCGCCGCGTTCGGGCTGGACCCGAACCTGCCGACGCTCCTCGTCTCCGGCGGCTCGCAGGGCGCCCGGCGGCTCAACGAGGTCGTCCAGCAGATCGCCCCGGTGCTCCAGCGCTCCGGCATCCAGATCCTGCACGCGGTCGGCCCGAAGAACGAAATGCCGCGCGTCGACAACATGCCCGGAATGCCGCCCTACGTGCCGGTACCGTACGTGGACCGGATGGATCTCGCGTACGCCGCGGCCGACATGATGCTCTGCCGCGCGGGCGCGATGACCGTCGCCGAACTGTCCGCCGTCGGGCTGCCCGCCGCGTACGTCCCGCTGCCGATCGGCAACGGCGAACAGCGGCTCAACGCCCAGCCGGTGGTCAAGGCCGGCGGTGGGCTCCTCGTCGACGACGCGGAGCTGTCGCCGCAGTGGGTGCAGGGCAACGTCCTGCCCGTACTGGCCGATCCGCACCGGTTGTACGAGATGTCCCGCGCCGCCGCCGAGTTCGGCCGCCGGGATGCCGACGATCTGCTCGTCGGCATGGTGTACGAGGCGATCGCCGCCCGCCGACAGGCGTAGCGCGGCGGCTGAGGGCAGGAGGCGCCACGTGGCAGCCGGACCGACGACCGCCGAGAAGAGCGGCGCGAGCACATCGAAGGGGTCGTCGGAGGGTTCGTCCCGCACGGGCACCCGGAATCGCAAGTTCCGGGTGCCCGGTGCCAGGGTGCTCCTCGTCGGCCTCGGCGTTCTCCTGCTCGTGGCCGGCGTGTTCTGGGCGCTCTACGGCTCGTCCTGGTTCCGTGTGGAACATGTGAAGACTTCCGGTACGGGGGTCCTGACCCCGGGCGAGGTCGAGGCGGTCGCCGCCGTTCCCATGGGTGCCCCGCTCGTCAGCGTCGACATCGAGGCCATCGAGGCGCGGCTCCGCGAGGGGTTCCCGCGGATCGAGTCGGTGGACGTCGTGCGGTCCTGGCCGCACGGAATCGGGCTGAAAGTGACGGAACGGAAGCCCGTTCTCCTGATGGAAAAGGGCGGAAAGTTCATCGAAGTGGACGCGACCGGACTGCGGTTCGCCACCGTCGACACCGCCCCCCGAGGTGTTCCCCGACTCGTCCTCGACAGCGCCGACTCCCCGAGCCTGCGTCGCTTCGGCGCGGACCGGCTGCTCCAGGAGGCCGTCCGCATCCGGGGTGAACTCCCGGCGGAAATCGCCCGGAACACTCGTGTCGTACGCGTCACCTCGTACGACTCCGTCACTCTGGAGCTGACGAGGGGGCGCACCGTCTTCTGGGGCAGCGGCGAACACGGCCCGGTCAAGGCCCGGGTTCTCACCGCGCTGCTGAAGGCCACTCCCAAAGCGGGGCACTTCGATGTAAGTGCCCCCACGGCGCCCGCCTCGTCCGGGAGTTGACGGGTATCACCCCTGGCCAGCACCCTGGTTGGCCAGCGCTACGGGTGATCACATAGGGTGAAAAGAAAAACGGGAGGTTCGGCGTGTTCGTTGAACGTGCGCCACTTGTCGACTTAGTGTCCTGTTCGGAAGAGTCCAGCGAACAGAGACACTGGTAACCCTAAACTTCAACGTTAGGGTTCGGGTCGGCGTTTCGGACCGTCCCAATCGGCATCCGTCGGAGCGGCGCGACCAACCGCGCAGCGACGACACGTAACTCGAGGCGAGAGGCCTTCGACGTGGCAGCACCGCAGAACTACCTCGCAGTCATCAAGGTCATCGGTGTCGGCGGCGGTGGTGTCAATGCCATCAACCGAATGATCGAGGTCGGTCTCAAGGGCGTCGAGTTCATCGCGATCAACACCGACGCGCAAGCGCTGTTGATGAGCGACGCCGACGTCAAGCTCGACGTCGGCCGTGAACTCACCCGCGGCCTCGGGGCCGGGGCGAACCCGGCCGTCGGTCGCAAGGCGGCAGAGGACCACCGTGAGGAGATCGAGGAGGTCCTCAAGGGGGCCGACATGGTCTTCGTCACCGCCGGAGAAGGCGGCGGCACCGGCACCGGCGGCGCACCTGTCGTCGCCAACATCGCGCGCTCGCTCGGCGCCCTGACGATCGGTGTGGTCACCCGGCCGTTCACCTTCGAGGGTCGCCGTCGGGCCAACCAGGCGGAGGACGGCATCGCCGAACTCCGCGAAGAGGTCGACACCCTCATCGTCATCCCCAACGACCGGCTCCTGTCGATCTCGGACCGTCAGGTCTCCGTGCTCGACGCCTTCAAGTCGGCCGACCAGGTGCTGCTGAGCGGTGTCCAGGGCATCACCGACCTCATCACCACCCCGGGTCTGATCAACCTCGACTTCGCCGACGTCAAGTCGGTCATGTCCGAGGCCGGTTCGGCCCTGATGGGCATCGGCTCCGCCCGCGGCGACGACCGCGCGGTGGCGGCGGCGGAGATGGCGATCTCCTCGCCGCTCCTGGAAGCCTCCATCGACGGCGCCCGTGGCGTACTGCTCTCCATCTCCGGCGGCAGCGACCTCGGTCTCTTCGAGATCAACGAGGCCGCGCAGCTGGTGAGCGAGGCGGCCCACCCCGAGGCCAACATCATCTTCGGTGCCGTCATCGACGACGCCCTCGGCGACGAGGTCCGGGTCACCGTCATCGCGGCAGGCTTCGACGGCGGCCAGCCGCCGGCCCGCCGGGACAACATCATCGGATCGGTCTCCGCCAAGCGCGAGGAGCCGGCCCCGGCGCCCCGCCACGTCGAGACCTCCCGTCCGCTGGGCGGCCTCGGCACGGTCGCCCCGCGCGAGGAGCCGGTCCAGGTTCCGGTCGAGCCCGCCCCGGCGGTCAACGAGACCCCGCTGTCCGCGCCTCCGGTGGTCCCGCCGGCCCGTCCGTACGCGGACAGCCAGGCCGAAGAGCTGGACGTCCCGGACTTCCTGAAGTGATAGGACAGCGCTTCGACGCGAACGGCGCGCACTTCGCCTTCACCGACAGGTGGGGCGGGGTGAGCGCCGTTCCGTACGAGGAGCTCAATCTCGGCGGTGCGGTGGGGGACGACCCCGAAGCCGTACTGACCAACCGGGCGCTCGCGGCCGGCGCCCTCGGGCTCGACCCGGCCCGGGTGGTCTGGATGAACCAGGTCCACGGCGCGGACGTCGCCGAGGTCGACGGTCCGTGGGCCACCGACGCGATTCCGTCGGTGGACGCGCTCGTCACCTCCCGGCCGGGAGTCGGACTCGCGGTCCTCACCGCGGACTGCGTCCCGGTCCTCCTCGCGGATCCGGTCGCCGGAGTCGCGGCCGCCGCCCACGCGGGGCGTCCCGGGATGGTCGCCGGAGTCGTTCCCGCCGCTGTCGCGGCCATGATCGATCTCGGCGCCGACCCCGCCCGTATCGTCGCCCGCACCGGCCCCGCCGTCTGCGGGCGTTGCTACGAGGTTCCGGAAGCCATGCGGGCCGAGGTCGCGGAGACCGAACCCGCCGCCTGGGCCGAGACGAGCTGGGGCACCCCGGCCGTCGACGTGACCGCGGGAGTGCTGGCCCAGCTCGAACGGCTCGGCGTCACCGACCGGCAGGCCAGTACGGTCTGCACCCGGGAATCCGGTGACCACTACTCGTACCGCCGCGATCGCACCACGGGGCGACTCGCGGGATATGTCTGGTTGGACGCTGTATCCACCCCGGGGGCGACCCCCGGACCCCCGGCAGGAAAGAACTGATGACGGACCGCACGTCGGAACTCGCCGAGAATCTGGCCCGGGTGGAGGCGCGCATCGACGCCGCCTGTGCCGCGGCCGGGCGCGCGCGGGAAGAGGTGACGCTCATCGTGGTCACCAAGACCTACCCCGCGAGCGACGTGAGAATCCTCCACGGGCTCGGCGTCCGGAACGTCGCCGAGAACCGGGACCAGGACGCCGCACCCAAGGCGGCGGCCTGTGCCGACCTTGATCTGACCTGGCACTTCGTGGGTCAGTTGCAGACCAACAAGGTCAGATCTGTGGTGGGTTATGCCGATGTGGTGCAGTCTGTCGACCGCTTGAAGCTCGTTTCCTCTCTCTCCGCGGCCGCGGAGAAGGAGGGCCGCGAGCTCGGCTGTCTCCTCCAGGTCGCGCTCGACGCCGAGTCCGGCGAGCGGGGTGACCGCGGCGGCGTCGCGCCGGACGGCATCGAGGAGTTGGCGGCCGCGGTGGACGCTGCCCCCGGGCTGAGGCTCGACGGACTCATGACCGTCGCCCCGCTCTCCGGTCCGTACACGGGACGGCAACGCGCGGCTTTCGACCGGTTGATGGATTTGTCGACTGCCCTGCGCGCGACCCGTCCGGCTGCGAACATGGTGTCAGCAGGGATGAGTGCGGACCTCGAGGAGGCCGTCGCGGCCGGGGCGACACACGTACGCGTCGGTACGGCGGTACTCGGAGTCCGCCCGAAGCTCGGGTAACGTCGCGAAGCAAGTCGGACCACAGCAGAAAATATGGTCATTCCGCAGAACGGCGGGTTGACCCGTGGATCGCGGGCACTTGGTGACGCTGCGACATTTGGCCAATATGGCGATCCACCACAGAGCGGAGGACTCAGAGAATGGCCGGCGCGATGCGCAAGATGGCGGTCTACCTCGGCCTCGTGGAGGACGATGGGTACGACGGCCGGGGCTTCGACCCCGACGACGACTTCGAACCCGAGCTGGAGCCGGAGCCCGAGCGCGACCGGCGCCACACCCCTCCGCGGCAGATCGAGCGTGAGGAACCGGTGCGAGTGGTGCAGCCCCCGGCCCCCCGTGAACCGATGCCCCATTCTGTCCCGGTACTCGCCGAAAGCGGACGCCCGGCCCGAATTGCCCCCGTGGCATCCATCACACCCGAACGCCCGAGCATGGAGAAGAACGCACCGGTGATCATGCCCAAGGTCGTGTCCGAGCGGGAGCCCTACCGCATCACCACGCTGCACCCCCGGACCTACAACGAAGCCCGTACCATCGGGGAACACTTCCGTGAGGGCACCCCGGTGATCATGAATCTCACGGAGATGGACGACACGGACGCGAAGCGACTTGTCGACTTTGCCGCCGGACTCGTCTTCGGGCTCCATGGCAGCATTGAGCGCGTGACGCAGAAGGTGTTCCTGTTGTCGCCTGCTAACGTCGATGTCACGGCGGAGGACAAGGCCCGGATCGCAGAGGGCGGATTCTTCAACCAGAGCTGAGAACACGAGAACCGGACGGACCGGTCGCGAAGCGGCCGGAACAAGTGAGAGCACGTAAGTCAGGGGAGAGGGAAACGCGGGATGGGCGTCGCACTACAGGTGGTCTACATCGTGCTGATGTGCTTCCTCGTCCTCCTGATCGTCCGACTTGTCATGGACTACGTCTTCCAGTTCGCCCGTTCATGGCAACCCGGTAAGGCGATGGTGGTCGTCCTTGAGTCCACCTACACTGTCACCGATCCACCGCTCAAGCTTCTGCGGCGACTCATCCCGCCGTTGCGTCTCGGGGGCGTGGCACTCGACCTGTCCTTCTTCGTTCTGATGATCATTGTCTACATCCTGATCTCCATCGTGAGCAGCTTCGCGAGGTGAATGTGGACGATACGGTCTTGCCGACTGCCGACGACTACGTAGAGGTGAAGAAGAGATGTCGCTGACCCCCGAGGACGTGCGGAACAAGCAGTTCACGACCGTCCGCCTCCGAGAAGGCTATGACGAGGACGAGGTCGATGCCTTCCTTGACGAGGTCGAGGGCGAGCTGACCCGCCTGCTCCGCGAGAACGAGGACCTGCGCGCCAAGCTGGCCGCCGCGACGCGTGCCGCCGCGCAGAACCAGCAGCAGCAGGGGATGCGCAAGCCCCCGGAGCAGCAGGATCGTCCCGTCGGTCCCGGCGCGCCCGTGCCCGCCGCCATATCCGGACCGCCGGTCCAGCAGCAGCCGCCGCAGATGGGCCCGCCGCAGCTTCCGTCCGGTGCCCCGCAGCTGCCCGCCGGCCCGATGCAGGGTGGCCCCATGCAGGGCGGCCCGATGCAGGGTGGCCCCATGCAGGGCGGCCCCATGGGTCCCGGCCCGATGCAGGGCGGCCCCATGGGTCACCCGCAGCAGCAGATGCAGCAGCAGATGCCGCCGCAGATGCAGCAGCAGCCTGCCCAGGGTCCCGGTGGCGACAGTGCCGCGCGTGTCCTCTCGCTGGCCCAGCAGACCGCCGACCAGGCGATCGCCGAGGCCCGCTCCGAGGCCAACAAGATCGTCGGCGAGGCGCGCTCGCGCGCCGAGGGCCTGGAGCGGGACGCCCGTGCCAAGGCGGACGCTCTTGAGCGGGACGCGCAGGAGAAGCACCGCGTCGCGATGGGCTCCCTGGAGTCCGCCCGCGCCACGCTGGAGCGCAAGGTCGAGGACCTGCGCGGCTTCGAGCGCGAGTACCGCACGCGTCTGAAGTCGTACCTGGAGTCGCAGCTGCGTCAGCTGGAGACCCAGGCCGACGACTCGCTCGCCCCGCCGCGCACCCCGGCCGCGGCCTCGCTGCCGCCGGCCCCGTCGATGGCCTCGGCCGGCGCCGGTGCGCCGTCCTACGGTGGCAACGGCGGGATGGGTGGTGCACCGTCCATGGGCGGCGCCCCCTCCTACGGCGGCCAGCAGCAGATGTCCCCGGCGATGACCCAGCCGATGGCTCCGGTCCGCCCGCAGGCACCGCAGCCGATGCAGCAGGCGCCGGCGCCGATGCGTGGCTTCCTGATCGACGAGGACGACAACTGACGGCGCGAGGTCGCGCGATGAGCGCGTAGCCGTCGGCAGGCTAAAGGGCCGGGCCCCCGGATTTCCGGGGGCCCGGCCCTTTGCCGTGCCCCCGCCACCTGCCGCGCGTGCTGTGCGCCCTGCCCCCGCTGTCGTGGGGGCCCGCGCCCGGCTGGGCGCCCACCCCCGTGTGGGCACACGGGACGACGCGCCCGGCGGCGCCTCCGCCCCTTGTGCCTGGACCCGCACCCCCTGCGCGCCGTACCTGGGGTGCGGGTCAGGGAGGCCCACAGCGCGGTGGGGCGGAGGCCCACGGCGGCGGGCGGGGTGGGGGCGCTGGGCCGCCCCCCCCGGCCCACGACGGGGCGGGGGGATGGTGAAGGGCCCGGCACCGAGAGTGGTGCCGGGCCCTTCACCGTGTTGCTCAGGCCTTGCGGAGGCGGAACGTCAGGCCGAGGGGCTCGTCCGTGAACGCGGGGCCGTACGTGGTGTCGGCCTCGCCCTCCGTCCAGTCCGTCGCCAGGACCTCGTCCGCGATCAGCGCCGCGTGGGCCGTCAGGGCCTCCACCGTCTCCGGGGAGTCCGCCTGCCAGCGGAGGGCGATGCGGTCCGCCACGTCCAGGCCGCTGTTCTTGCGGGCCTCCTGGATCAGGCGGATCGCGTCACGGGCCAGGCCCGCCTTGCGGAGCTCCGGGGTGATCTCCAGGTCCAGGGCGACCGTCGCGCCCGCGTCCGAGGCGACCGACCAGCCTTCCCGGGGGGTCTCCGTGATGATGACCTCTTCGGGGGTGACGGTGATGTCCTCGCCGTTCACCGACAGGACCGCTTCGCCCGAGCGCAGGGCGAGCGACAGGGCCGCCGCGTCCGCCGCCGCGACCGCCTTCGCCACGTCCTGGACGCCCTTGCCGAAGCGCTTGCCCAGGGAGCGGAAGTTGGCCTTCGCGGTCGTGTCGACGAGGGAGCCGCCGACCTCCGACAGGGACGCCAGGGAGGAGACGTTCAGCTCCTCCGTGATCTGGGCCTGGAGCTCCGGGGAGAGGGCCGCGAAGCCCGTCGCCGCCACCAGCGCGCGGGAGAGCGGCTGGCGGGTCTTCACGCCCGACTCCGCGCGTGTCGCCCGGCCCAGCTCCACCAGGCGCCGGACCAGCAGCATCTGCTCCGAGAGCGTCTTGTCGATCGCCGTCGTGTCCGCCTCCGGCCACGTCGTCAGGTGGACCGACTCCGGGGCGTCCGGCGTCACCGGGACCACCAGGTCCTGCCAGACCCGCTCCGTGATGAAGGGGGTCAGCGGGGCCATCAGGCGCGTGATCGTCTCGACCACGTCGTGGAGGGTGCGCAGGGCCGCCTTGTCGCCCTGCCAGAAGCGGCGGCGCGAGCGGCGCACGTACCAGTTCGACAGGTCGTCGACGAACGACGAGAGCCGCTTGCCGGCCCGCTGCGTGTCGTACGACTCCATCGCCTCGGTGACCTCGGCCACCAGCGTGTGCAGCTCGGACAGGAGCCACTTGTCGAGGACCGGGCGGTCGGCCGGGGCCGGGTCCGCCGCGCTCGGCGCCCAGCCCGAGGTGCGGGCGTACAGCGCCTGGAAGGCCACCGTGTTCCAGTACGTCAGGAGGGTCTTGCGGACGACCTCCTGGATCGTGCCGTGGCCCACCCGGCGTGCCGCCCACGGCGAGCCGCCGGCCGCCATGAACCAGCGGACCGCGTCCGCGCCGTGCTGGTCCATCAGCGGGATCGGCTGGAGGGTGTTCCCCAGGTGCTTGGACATCTTGCGGCCGTCCTCGGCGAGGATGTGGCCCAGGCAGACCACGTTCTCGTAGGACGACTTGTCGAAGACCAGGGTGCCGACGGCCATGAGGGTGTAGAACCAGCCACGCGTCTGGTCGATGGCCTCGGAGATGAACTGCGCCGGGTAGCGGGACTCGAAGAGTTCCTTGTTCTCGTACGGGTAGCCGTACTGCGCGAACGGCATCGAGCCCGAGTCGTACCAGGCGTCGATGACCTCCGGGACGCGGGTGGTCTCCAGGGAGCAGCCCTCGGCGGTGCACTCGAACGTCACCGCGTCGATGTACGGGCGGTGCGGGTCGAGCTCCGACTGGTCGGTGCCCGTCAGCTCGGTCAGCTCGGCGCGCGAGCCCACGCACGTCAGGTGGCCGTCCTCGCAGCGCCAGATCGGCAGCGGGGTGCCCCAGTAGCGGTTCCGGGAGAGCGCCCAGTCGACGTTGTTGGTGAGCCAGTCGCCGAAGCGGCCGTGCTTGACGGACTCCGGGAACCAGTTCGTCCGCTCGTTCTCCGCCAGCATGCGGTCCTTGACCGCAGTCGTGCGGATGTACCAGGACGGCTGCGCGTAGTACAGCAGCGCCGTGTGGCAGCGCCAGCAGTGCGGGTAGCTGTGCTCGTACGCGATGTGCCGGAAGAGCAGTCCGCGCGCGTCCAGGTCGGCGGTGAGCGCCTCGTCGGCCTTCTTGAAGAAGACGCCGCCGACCAGCGGCACGTCCTCCTCGAAGGTGCCGTCGGGGCGGACCGGGTTCACGACCGGCAGGCCGTACGCCTTGCAGACCTTGAGGTCGTCCTCACCGAAGGCGGGGGACTGGTGGACCAGACCCGTACCGTCCTCGGTCGTCACGTACTCGGCGTTGACGACGTAGTGCGCCGGCTCGGGGAACTCCACCAGCTCGAAGGGGCGCTGGTAGGTCCAGCGCTCCATCTCCGCGCCCGTGAAGGACTCGCCCGTGGTGACCCAGCCCTCGCCGAGCGCCTTCTCGACCAGCGGCTGGGCGACGACGACCCGCTCGTCGCCGTCGGTGGCGACGACGTAGGTGACCTCGGGGTGGGCGGCGACCGCCGTGTTGGACACCAGGGTCCACGGGGTGGTCGTCCAGACCAGGAGCGCGGCCTTGCCGGCCAGCGGGCCGGAGGTCAGCGGGAAGCGGACGTAGACCGAGGGATCGACGACCGTCTCGTAGCCCTGCGCCAGCTCGTGGTCGGAGAGGCCGGTGCCGCAGCGGGGGCACCAGGGGGCGACGCGGTGGTCCTGGACCAGCAGGTCCTTGTCGAAGATCTGCTTCAGGGACCACCAGACCGACTCGATGTACGAGGGGTCCATCGTCCGGTACGCGTCGTCCAGGTCGACCCAGTAGCCCATGCGGGTCGTCAGGTCGGCGAACGCGTCGGTGTGCCGGGTCACCGAATCGCGGCACTTGTCGTTGAACGCGGCGATGCCGTATTCCTCGATGTCCTTCTTGCCGGAGAAGCCGAGCTCCTTCTCGACGGCGAGCTCGACCGGCAGGCCGTGGCAGTCCCAGCCCGCCTTGCGGGCCACGTGGTAGCCGCGCATGGTCCGGAAGCGGGGGAACACGTCCTTGAAGACGCGGGCCTCGATGTGGTGCGCGCCCGGCATGCCGTTGGCGGTCGGGGGGCCCTCGTAGAACACCCACTCGGGGCGTCCTTCGGACTGTTCGAGGGTCTTGGCGAAGACCTTGTTCTCGTGCCAGAAATCGAGCACGGCGTGCTCCATCGCGGGCAGGTCTACCTGGGCGGGCACCTGGCGGTACTGCGGCGGTGTCATCGAGTTCCTCCGGCGGACTGTCGTCGTTCCGTCGGAGGGACGAGAGCGCTGCTCCCGCGGTACCACCCTCCTTGGCCCCGGGCACACGCCCTGAGCCCCCTCATTGGGGTCGCGACGCCGGGTCTAGTCACCGCAGTGTCCTGCGGCTTTCTTCCGACGGCTCCGGGGTGATGCTTCACATCGGGCTCGCCCCCGGGCTCTCACCGTCCCCGGGTCGCTCATGGCTGCGTACGACGCTACTCGTCCCCATCCAAGCCTTTCGCTAGGCCCAGTGTACGGGCCCCGGGGCGGGGTGGCAGACCGGTTTTCCCGTGACCCGAATGGCCATACGGGGCGGTTCGGACTTGGTGTGCGGCCATGTGGGGGAGGGGTGGGAGCGATTACCCGGCGGGGAGCTGGGCACAACGGAGGCAGGCCTGCCCCGAGGGGTGCGGGGGCGGGTGGGAACGGCGGCGTGCCCCGTTGCCGCGGGCCTTGGGCCGATTTATCGTCCCAGCACGATTCGCGAGCAAGATCACAAAATGTGAAGGGGCCGCGACATGGTGGCGAAGAAGACCGCCGCGAAGAGGACCTCGGCCGCCGGTTCCACCGGTTCGGCCGAGGTCGCCAAGGACGTGGCCGGGAAGAAGACGACGGTCGCCGGGAAGCCGGTCGACCATCACACGGTCGCGAAGACCCCCCTGAAGAAGACCCCCGCCGAGAAGACCGTCGCGAAGAAGGCCGCCGTGAAGAAGACCGCTGGGAAGAAGGCGGTCGCCGACGCATCGGTCGCCGCGGAGCCGGACGCCGGGGGAACGGTCGCCCCGAAGGCCGCCGCCGGGAAGACGCCCGCCAAGAAGGCAGTGGCGAAGAAGGCGGCCGCCAAGAAGGCGCCCGCCGCGAAGAAGCAGACAGGAGCCAGGACGGTGGCAGCGAAGAAGACCGCGGGTGGCGTCACGACCGCCGGGGACGAGGCCGCCGTGCCTCCCGCCCGTACCGGCGAGCTCGCCGTGCGTCCCGGCGAGGACCCCTGGACCCCGGCCGAGGTCACCGAGGCCCGTAACGAGCTCCAGTCCGAGGTGCTGCGGCTCCGCAGCGAGCTGGCGCACTCCAAGGAGGAGCTCACCGGCCTCATGCGGGACTCGGGCGACGGCGCCGGGGACGACCAGGCCGACACCGGCACCAAGAACATCACGCGCGAGCACGAGCTGGCCCTCGCGGCCAACGCCCGGGAGATGCTGGAACAGACCGAGCACGCCCTGGAACGGCTCGACGCGGGCACGTACGGCCTCTGCGAGGTGTGCGGGAAGCCGATCGGCAAGGCGCGGATGCAGGCCTTCCCCCGGGCCACGCTCTGCGTCGAGGACAAGCAGCGACAGGAGCGGCGCGGCTGACGATCTCGGCTGCCGGTCTCGTACGCCTGTGCCGTACCCTCGGGGCACGGTCAGGCATCGAGGTCGAGGGATTCACTCACGTGGCAGAGGCGGAGCGCATCATCGGTACGCCGGATTCAGCAGGGGCCGAGGAGCCGGCCGCCTCCGACGAGACGGTGGCCGCCGACGGGTCGGCCGCGCCCGACGACGGTACGGCCGCTCCCGAGGAGCGGCCCCGGGGCAGGCGCAGGATCGTCGCCCTGTTCGTCGTGGCCGTCCTCGCCTACCTCCTCGACCTGGGCAGCAAGATGCTCGTGGTCGCCAAGCTGGAGGGCCACGAGCCGATCGAGGTGGTCGGCGATCTGCTGCGCTTCGACGCCATCCGGAACCCGGGTGCGGCGTTCGGCATGGGCGAGGCCTTCACGATCATCTTCACCTGCATCGCCGCCGCCGTGATCGCCGTGATCATCCGGCTGGCGCGGAAGCTCTACAGCCTGCCCTGGGCCATCGCGCTCGGGCTGCTGCTCGGCGGTGCGCTGGGCAACCTCACCGACCGGATCTTCCGCTCGCCGGGCGTCTTCGAGGGCGCGGTCGTCGACTTCATCGCCCCCGCGCACTTCGCCGTCTTCAACCTGGCCGACTCGGCGATCGTCTGCGGCGGCATCCTCATCGTGATCCTGTCGTTCCGGGGCCTGGACCCCGACGGCACCGTCCACAAGGACTGAATCCCGGGCGGGCCGGATCTCGCCGGAAGCCCTTGCCCGGACGGAGTACCTCCCGGGCAAGGCATACTCGACGAGTGAGTACGAGTCCCGAGATCCGCACGCTGCCCGTTCCCGATGGCCTGGAGGGCGAGCGCGTCGACGCCGCCATCGCCCGTATGTTCGGGTTCTCCCGTACGAAGGCGGCCGAGCTGGCCGCCGCAGGGAAGGTCCAGGTCGACGGCTCCGTCGTCGGCAAGTCCGAGCGGGTGAGCGGCGGCGCGTGGCTCGAGGTCGAGATGCCCGGCGCTGCCGCGCCCGTGCAGATCGTCGCCGAGCCCGTCGAGGGCATGGAGATCATCCATGACGACGACGACATCGTCGTGATCATGAAGCCGATCGGTGTCGCCGCGCATCCCAGCCCCGGCTGGACCGGCACCACGGTCATCGGCGGCCTCGCCGCCGCCGGGTACCGCATCTCCACCTCCGGCGCCGCCGAGCGCCAGGGCATCGTGCACCGCCTCGACGTCGGCACCTCCGGTCTGATGGTGGTCGCCAAGTCGGAGTACGCGTACACCTCGCTCAAGCGCCAGTTCAAGGAGCGCGTGGTCGACAAGCGCTACCACGCGCTGGTACAGGGCCACCCCGACCCGATGAGCGGCACCATCGACGCCCCCATCGGCCGACACCCGAACCACGACTACAAGTGGGCGGTCACCGCCGACGGCAAGGCCTCCGTCACGCACTACGACCTCATCGAGGCGTACCGCTCGGCCTCGCTGCTCGACATCAAGCTGGAGACGGGCCGCACCCACCAGATCCGGGTGCACATGTCCGCCCATCGGCACCCCTGCGTCGGCGACCTCACCTACGGCGCCGACCCGACGATCGCCAAGCGTCTCGGCCTGACCCGGCAGTGGCTGCACGCCGTCCGCCTCGGCTTCGAGCACCCGGGCGACGGCTCCTGGGTCGAGTTCGCCAGCACCTACCCCGAGGACCTCCAGAAGGCCCTGGACCGGATCGCGGCGGAGAGCCAGTGACCACCGCGTACAGCGTCCGTGAGGCGCTCGGCCCCGAGGACCGCGAGGCCTGCTTCGCGGTCCGCCGTGAGGTCTTCGTGGTGGAGCAGGGCGTTCCGCAGGAGCTGGAGTACGACACGTACGACGCGACCGCCGTGCACGTGCTCGCGGTGCGCGAGGACGGGCTGCCGCTGGGCACCGGCCGGCTTCTCTTCGGGGCGGACGCGGCCGGCAAGACCGGCGCCGACGTCTCGGTGGGCTCGCTCGGCCGGCTCGCGGTCTCCGAGGCCGCGCGCGGCCTCGGTGTCGGCGCGGCGCTCGTGCGGGGCATCGAGGACGTGGCGCGCGAGCGCGGTCTGACCGCCGTCGACCTGCACGCGCAGACCCACGCGCTCGGCTTCTACGAGCGGCTCGGCTACGAGGCGTACGGCCCCGAGTTCCCGGACGCGGACATGCCGCACCGGGCGATGAGGCGCTCGCTGTAGGACCTCCGCGCCACCGACGGCGTCCCCTGCCCCCTGTAGCACCCGCCGCGCACGGGTGCACACAGGGGGCAGTCGCTGTTAAAACGGACATACGTGGCAGGGTGTGGCCGTGGATCAATTGGCCCTGTTGTTCTTGCTGCTGCTCGGCGCTCTGCTCACCGTTCCCCTCGGCGACCGGCTCGGACTGCCCGCGCCCGTCCTGATGACCCTCATCGGGATCGCGCTGGCCCTCCTGCCCTTCGTGCCGAACGTCGAGGTCCCGCCGGAGTTCATCCTCCCGCTGGTGCTGCCGCCGCTCCTCTACGCTTCCGTGCAGCGCACCTCCTGGCGTCAGTTCGCGGCCAACAAGCGGCCGATCTTCCTGCTCGCGGTCGCCCTGGTGTTCGTCACCACGGCCGCCGTGGGCGCGGTCGCGCACGCGCTCGTGCCCGGTCTTCCGCTGGCCGCCGCGATCGCGCTGGGTGCCCTCGTCGCACCGCCCGACCCGGTCGCGGCGACCGCCGTCGCCGGCTCCCTCGGGCTGCCGCGGCGGCTCGTGTCGATCCTGGAGGGTGAGGGGCTCTTCAACGACGTGACCGCGATCGTGCTCTACCACGTGGCCATCGCCGCGGCCGTCAGCGGCTCCTTCTCCTGGCCCGAGGCGGTCGGCCAGCTCTTCCTCTCCGCCGTGGTCGCCCTGGTCCTCGGCCTGGCGCTCGGCTGGTTCGCCAACAAGCTCATCGGGTTCCTGGGCGACGCCACCCTGCAGACCGGCCTCACCCTCCTCGTGCCCTTCGTGAGCTACGTCCTCGCCGAGGAGCTGCACGGCTCGGGCGTCCTCGCCGTCCTGGTCACGGCCCTCTTCCTCGCCGAGCACGCGGCCGACGCCGACGACGTCATGGGCCGCCTCGCCGGCCAGACCTTCTGGCAGATCGTCGACACCCTCGTCACCGGCATCGCCTTCGGTCTCATCGGCCTCGAACTCGTGCATGTCTTCGGGGTGGCCGAGGGGCGCGGCTGGCAGATGCTCGACTGGGGCGCCGCCGTCGTCGGGGTGGTCGTCGGCGTCCGGCTGCTGTGGCTGCTGCCGGCCACCTGGCTCGCGAAACGGCTGCACACCCGCCGGGATGTCGACGAGGAGATCCCGACGAGCTGGCGGGAGACCATCGTCATGTGGTGGGCGGGGATGCGCGGCGTGGCCTCGGTGGCGCTCGCGCTCGCCATCCCGCTCCGGACCGACGACGGCTCGCCCTTCCCCGGCCGCGACGAGATCGTCTTCATCGCCTTCTGCGTGATCATCGCCACTCTCGTCTTCCAGGGCCTCACCCTGCCCTGGCTGGTGAAGCGGCTCGGCGTGCGGGCCGACGCGGACGCGGAGCGGGCCCTTGAGCGGGATCTCGCCATCCGCGCCGCGAAGGCCGCCAGGCGCAGGCTCAAGGAGATCGAGGAGGTCGAGGAGCTGCCCGAGGAGGTCCAGGAGCGCCTGCTGCGCGGGGCGTACGACATCGGGGCGCGGATCAGTCCGGACATGGTCGACGAGGAGCGGCGGGCCGCGTTCGTCGAGCGGACGAAGCGGTTCAAGGCGGTGCAGCGGATCCAGCGGGAGCTGATGTCGGCCGCCCGGCACGAGGTGCTCTCGGCCCGCAGCGAGCCGGGTGCCGATCCGGAGGTGGTGGACCGGGTGCTGCGGCATCTGGACGTGCGCAGCATGCGGTGAGGGGGCGGGCGGCGTCAGGTGGGGAGGTGGTCGACGCGGCGGGCGGTGGGGCCGGAGTCCCGTGGGCCGGGTGGCAGGATGGGACGCATGGACATCATGCTCTTCCACTCGGCCTACGGGCTGACCCCTTCCGTCGAGGCCGCTGCCGAGCGGCTCCGTGCCGCCGGGCACCAGGTCTGGACCCCGGACCTCTACGGGGGCCGGACGGTCGGGACGGTCGAGGAGGGTGTGGCGCTCCGGGACGAGATCGGCAAGGACGAGCTGCTGAAGCGGGCGGTGCTCGCCGCCGCCCCGTACTCCGAGCGCGGCCTGGTCTACATGGGTCTCTCCCTCGGGGCCTCGATCGCGCAGACGCTGGCGCTCGGGGACGAGAAGGCGCGCGGGCTGCTGCTCTTCCACGGCACCTCGGACCTCGCGGAGACCGCCTCGGTGGACGAGCTGCCCGTGCAGCTGCACGTGGCCGATCCCGACCCGTTCGAGACGCACGACTGGCTGTCCTCCTGGTACCTCCAGATGCGCAAGGCCGGGGCGGACGTGGAGATCTACCGCTACCCGGGCGCGGGGCACGTGTACACGGACCCGGAGCTGCCCGACTGGGACGAGGAGGCGGCCGAGCGGACCTGGTCGGTGGCGCTGGGCTTCGTCGAGGGGCTGTAGGAACGGGGTGTGGCCCCCGGGGAGTTCCCCGGGGGCCACACCTGTGTCTCGGACGTTCCGTCAGCCGCGGTACGCCGTCCAGTAGTCGTTCATCCGGGTCACCTGGCCGGAAGTGAACTGGTACATGCAGGCGTCGTACGTGTAGTCCATGAAGTTGTGGATCGGGTCCACACCGGCCTTGGAGGCGCAGGAGTCACGGCCGGTCGGGCACTCGTAGGCGGGGCTCTTCTCGGCCGGGGTGTCGGCCACGGAGTCGCCGGCGCCGTTACAGCCGCCCTGGAAGGTGTGGTAGAGACCCATCCAGTGGCCGACCTCGTGGGTCGCGGTGTCGCCCTGGTTGTAGTTGGCCGCGGAACCGCCCGGGAGCGAGGCGTCGAGGACGACGACACCGTCCATGGACGGCTGCGAGGCGTACGAGGACGGGAAGGTCGCCCAGCCGAGGAGGCCGCCGCCCAGGTTGGCGGTGTAGAAGTTCAGCGCGCCCGCGCCGCCCTTGCGGAGGGTCTGCTTCATCTGCTTCTCGGCGGTGGAGCCGGAGGACAGGTTGTACCAGGACGCGTTGTCCGTGTAGTCGGTCGCGGCAAGGGTGAACTGGAAGTTGGTGTTCACATTGCCGGTGCCCTGGCCCGCGTAGGCCGCGTTCAGGACGTTCATCTGGTTGGTGATCGCCGTCGCGGAGAGCTTGCCCGTCGTACCGGAGTGGATGACGTGGAAGTAGACGGGGATGTTCACCACCGCGGCGGCGCCGGACTCGGCGGAGGCGCTGAGGCGACCCTCGGAACGGGCCGCGGACAGCTTCTTCTTGAAGTCGGCGTCCATGGCCGCGGCCTTGGCGGCCGTGACCTCGTTCGGCTCGGCGGCGTGGCTGTCGGCGCCGCGCGCCTTACGGGCGCCGGAGAGGGCGCCGGCGTCGTCCGCGCACTCCTCGACGGAGGCGCCGGCCAGGGTGGCGGTGGTGGTGCCGCTCGCGACCGGGGCGGAGAGCGGGGCAAGGGCCAGGGTTCCGGCCATGACAGCCGTACCGAGCATCCGACGTGACATACGCGGGGATATACGGGCAAGAGCACGCATGGTGACTCCTCGTGGGGGGTGGGGGGAGGAACTTCCTCCGCCACGCCGGGGAGATTACGCGTCCATGTCAGCCACTGTTGAGGAGTGATCAAGCCCAATCATTCGTGGGGCAATTCGGGTCATCGGGAAGAAATTCTTGCGCCGATTCCGGGGTTTGAGACGCCGACGTAACAGTCGGGGTGACGGAGGCGGGTGGTGTGTCCGGATTCGATCTACAAATCCGGCCACCCGCCGTAGCGATGTGATCTCCCGTTAACAGAAGAGATCATGGCTGAAAATCGTCGTTAGAGCGTCAACTCGGTGTCGCAGGGGAACTTTCAGCGCACCGGCTGGTACACCCGCTCGACACGCTGCGTTCCGCTCAGCGTCCGGTAGGAGCGCGCCCAGGCCGTCGTCGCGTCCGGGTCCGTCTTGTCGGAGACCGTGTAGTAGTCCATCTGCGAGCGCTCGGCGGTCACGTCCAGCACCCCGTAGCCGTGGTGGTCCATGTCCACCCACTTCACATGCCGGTTGGCGGCCTTGACGGCTCCGGCGGCCACCACCGAGAGCGTCCCCGGGGCCACGTGCAGCATGTCGTCCAGGTTGTCCGAGGTCACCGAGGTGACCACGAACTCGGTCGCGGCGGACGCCGAGAACGGATAGGTGGCCGCCTTCACCGGCACGTCGTTGGCCCAGGCCATGTGGATGTCGCCGGTCAGGAAGACCGTGTTGCGGATCGCCCGCGAGGTGAGGTGCGCGAGCAGCTCCTTGCGGTCGTCCGTGTACCCGTCCCACTGGTCGACGTTGACCGCGAGCCCCTCCTTCGGCAGGCCCATCAGCTCGGCGAGCGGCTCCAGGAGGTGGGCGGGCAGGGCCCCGAAGGCGACCGGCGAAATCATCACCGAGGTGCCGACCAGCTGCCAGGTCGCGTCCGAGCCCGCGAGCCCGGACTTGAGCCAGTCGAGCTGGGCGCGGCCCGTGATGCTCCGCTCCGGGTCGTCGACCGAACCGCTGCCCGTCTTCGCCGGGGCGGAGCGGAAGGAGCGCAGGTCGAGCAGGTGCAGATCGGCCAGCTTGCCGAAGCGCAGCCGCCGGAAGACCGTGCCCTCGGTGGAGGTGCGGACCGGCATCCACTCGAAATAGGCCTGCTTGGCGGCGGCGACCCGGGCCGCCCAGTCGCCCTCGGCGCCCGGGGTGTGGTTCTCTGCCCCGCCCGACCAGGCGTCGTTGGCGAACTCGTGGTCGTCCCAGATGGCGACGACCGGGTGGGCCGCGTGCAGCGCCTGGAGGTCGGCGTCCGTCTTGTAGTGGCCGTGCCGGGTGCGGTAGTCGGCGAGCGAGACGATCTCGTGGCGCGGCTCGTGCTGCCGGACCGTGTACTTCGCCTCGGGGTAGGTGCCGCTGCCGTACTCGTAGACGTAGTCGCCGAGGTGGAGGATCGCGTCCAGGTCGGCGCGGGAGGCGAGGTGGCGGTACGCCGAGAAGTGGCCGGCCTCCCAGTTGGCGCAGGAGACCACGCCGAAGCGGACACCGGGCGCGGCGGCATCGGCGGCCGGAGCCGTACGGGTGCGTGCGGTGGGGGAGACGGTGGAGCCCGCGGTGAAGCGGAACCAGTAGGCGGTGGCCGGGCGCAGGCCCCGGACGTCGGCCTTCACCGTGTGGTCGGAACCGGCGCTCGCGGTGGTCGTGCCGGAGGCCACGACCCGCGCGAAGGCGCGGTCCTCGGCGAGCTCCCAGCCGACCTGGAGGTCCGGGCCGAGGCCGGAACCGGGCACGGCTTCGGGGGTGGGGGTGACGCGCGTCCAGAGCAGGACGCCGTCGGGCAGCGGGTCGCCGGAGGCGACGCCGTGGAGGAACGCGGGTGCCCCGGGGGCCGCGTGGGCCGTGGAGGCCGCGCCGAGAAGGGCGGGCGCGGCGACGGCGGTGACGGCGGCGGCCTTGACGACCGTGCGCCGACTGGGGGCAGGAGATATGAAACGACTGGTCACAGGCAGTCAGATTACTGGCGGGTACGGCGGGTTGGGAGCCTCTTACCCGAAGTTCGTCGGACCTTTGCCCCGAGGTCGCGACGGATCCTCGTACGAGCCCCTTCCCGGCGCGGGGCCACCGGGCCCCGGATGCTGCCCTTCGGCCCCTGACCCGCCGCCGTGGGGCGGCCGGGCCAGGGGGCGGCGAAGGCGGGTACCCGGCCGTCAGCCCTTCAGGGCCGTGTCGATCGCCGTGGTGAACTCGGCCGGCGTCATCGGCGGGTTGTCGGAGCCCGCCACCGTCACCGGCTTGCCGTCCATCTTCAGGGTCGGGGTGCCGGTCACACCGCTCTCGTCGAAGGCCTTCGACATCTTCATCGCCCAGGCGTCGAACGTGCCGTTCTCGACGTTCTTCTTGAACTCGGCGTTGCCCTTGAGGGCCGGTACCGAGTCCGCCACCTTCAGCAGGTAGGAGTCCTTGGCGAACTTGTCGTCGTTCTCCTCGGGGTGGAAGTCCGCCGAGTACAGCGCTCCCTTGTACTTCAGGAAGGCGTCGGGGCTCACGTTCAGGGCGGCGCCGAGTGCCGAGAGGGCGTTCTTCGAGCCCTCGCCCGTGGCGGCGTCGTCGATGAAGGTGGCACCGACATACTTGATCTTGTACTTGCCGGCCTCGACGTCCTTCTCGACCGTGGAGCCCACGGACTGCTCGAAGGTCGCGCAGACCGGGCAGCGCGAGTCCTCGTACAGCTCCAGGGTCTTCTTCGCGGACGACTTGCCGACGACGACGGTCGTGCCGTTCGTGCCCGTGGTGTTCTTCGGGGCGGTCACGGTGGTCGCCTTCGCCGCTTCCTCCCACTGGGAGGGCTTGTTCGACTGGACCACGGCGTAGCCGATGCCGCCGGCGGCGGCCAGGACGGCCACGGCCGAGACGCCGACGACGAGCTGGCGGCGCGCCCGGTCCTTCTTCGCCTGGTGCTCGCGCTCGACGCGCAGACGCTCGCGGGCGGCAGCCTTGTTGGCCTGGTTGTTGCGTGCACTCATGATCGTGATCTCCGTGGGAGTGAGGAGGAAAGGGGGAACCGCGTGCCTGTGTGCTTGCGCTGCTCAGACGAGAGCGAAGCTCGGGCACGGCGGTCCACGCCGTCCCACGGAGTGCGTGAGGAGCCGGTTGCGGGAGGCCCGGGGCCGTCCCGCGGGCCGCCCGGCGCGCCGCGGCGCCGGACCACCGGTACGGAAGAAGGCCGCCACCAGGAGCAGCGGCCGGAACGCGAAGGCCGACACCGCGCCGAGCAGCCGGGCGAGCGCCCGCTCCCCGCCGCGCAGCCAGACCGCCGCGAAGAGCCCGACGCCCACATGCGCCAGGAGCAGCAGCCAGGGCAGCGCCGGGTCGGGGGAGTCGAGCAGGGCGGCCGCGGTGCCGCTCTCGGGGGCCGCCACGCCGGGCAGCGGGCTTCCCACGGCGCCGCCGCAGAACACGTCCACGCCCACCGCGCGCAGCGAACCGGCGACCGGCCCGCCGGCGGCGCCGTAACAGATCACCTGGCCGCTGGTGAAGAGCGTGTCGGCCGCCAGCTCCAGCGGGACGAGGAGACCGGCGATCGGGCCGAGGCCCCGCTCGCGGCCGGCCAGGGCGTACGCCACGGCGAAGACGCCGACCGCGACGGGGGCGACCGTCCCGAGCGGCAGCGGCACGCGGGAGAGCAGCACGTGGGACGCCACGGACAGCGTCACGACCAGTGCCGTGAAGAACGCCGCCCGCAGCGCCCTCAGCTGCGTCCCTGCCATGTCCATCGTCGGCGAGTCTCCCATGCCGGTCCGTAAGACGTCCTTAAAGGAAGTCTGTGGACGGTCCCGGCGGTCCCTACAGGCCCGGGATCCGGCCGTTGCGGAAGAGGTCCACGAAGATCTGGTGGTCGGCCCGCGCGCGTGCCCCGTACGCGTGGGCGAAGTCCACCAGGAGGTCCGCGAAGCCCTCCTCGTCGGCGGCGATCGCCGCGTCGATGGCCCGCTCCGTCGAGAACGGCACCAGCGAGTGCCCGCTGGATTCGTCCGCCGCCGCGTGCATGGTCGCCGTCGCCCGGCCCAGGTCGGCGACGGTGGCCGCGATGTCCTGGGGGTCGTCGATGTCCGACCAGTCCAGGTCCACCGCGTACGGCGAGACCTCCGCGACCAGCTGCCCGGCGCCGTCCAGCTCCGTCCAGCCCAGCCACGGGTCGGCGTGCGCCTGGAGCGCCCGCTGCGAGATCACGGTGCGGTGGCCCTCGTGCCGGAAGTACTCCCGTACCGCCGCGTCCGTCACATGGCGGGAGACCGCCGGGGTCTGCGCCTGCTTGAGGTAGATCACGACGTCGTTCTCCAGGGCGTCGCTGTTGCCCTCCAGAAGGATGTTGTACGAGGGGAGGCCGGCCGATCCGATGCCGATGCCGCGCCGCCCGACGACGTCCTTGACCCGGTACGAGTCGGGGCGGGACAGGCTGGACTCCGGCAGGGTCTCCAGGTAGCCGTCGAAGGCGGCCAGGACCTTGTACCGGGCGGCCGCGTCCAGCTCGATCGCGCCGCCGCCCGCGGAGAAGCGGCGCTCGAAGTCCCGGATCTCCGTCATCGACTCCAGGAGCCCGAAGCGGGTCATGGAGCGGGCGTCGCGCAGCGCGTCGAGCAGCGCGCCCTCGGCCGTGTCCAGCGTGAACGGGGGCAGGTCGTCGTTCTTCGCGCCGGTCGCGAGGGCGTGGATCCGCTCCCGGTAGGCCGCGGCGCAGATCCGGACCAGGTGGGTGATCTGCTCGTCGCTCAGCGCCTTCGCGTAGCCGATGAGGGCGAGCGAGGCCGCGAGCCGCTTGAGGTCCCAGGTGAAGGGGCCGACGTACGCCTCGTCGAAGTCGTTGACGTTGAAGATCAGCCGTCCGTTGGCGTCCATGTACGTGCCGAAGTTCTCGGCGTGCAGATCGCCGTGGATCCAGACCCGGCCGGTCCGCTCGTCCAGGTAGGGGCCGCCGTGGGCCTCCCGCTCCAGGTCCGCGTAGAACAGGCAGGCAGTGCCCCGGTAGAAGGCGAAGGCGGAGCCGGCCATCTTCCGGAACTTGACGCGGAAGGCCGCGGGGTCGGCGGCGAGGAGCTCGCCGAAGGCGGTGTCGAAGACGGCGAGAATGTGCTCACCGCGCTCTGTGGCGGTGGGCTGGGGGACCGACATCGAGGTGCCTCCTGGTACCGGACGTTCTGCAAGACTGTTCATGACAATTGGGACAGGTGTTCCAAGCCTCTCAACGCGCGACCCTAGCCCCGAGTGCCCGTCGGCTGTCAGTCGCGCGACGTAGACTTCCACGCTGTCCCCCCAGACTGTCCGCAGCCTGTCGCTCAGCGTTTTCCGGAGGCCTCCCGCCGTGACCAAGCCGCCCTTCACGCACCTCCACGTCCACACCCAGTACTCGCTGCTGGACGGTGCCGCGCGGCTCAAGGACATGTTCAACGCGTGCAACGAGATGGGCATGACCCATATCGCGATGTCCGACCACGGCAACCTGCACGGGGCCTACGACTTCTTCCACACGGCCAAGAAGGCCGGGGTGACGCCGATCATCGGCATCGAGGCGTACGTCGCCCCCGAGTCCCGGCGCAACAAGCGGAAGATCCAGTGGGGCCAGCCGCACCAGAAGCGGGACGACGTCTCCGGTTCCGGTGGTTACACCCACAAGACGATCTGGGCGGCGAACTCCACCGGACTCCACAACCTCTTCAAGCTCTCCTCCGACGCCTACGCCGAGGGCTGGCTGCAGAAGTGGCCCCGGATGGACAAGGAGACCATCTCCAAGTGGTCGGAGGGGCTCATCGCCTCCACCGGCTGCCCCTCCGGCGAGCTGCAGACCCGGCTCCGCCTCGGCCAGTTCGACGAGGCCCTGAAGGCCGCCTCCGAGTACCAGGACATCTTCGGCAAGGAGCGGTACTTCCTGGAGCTCATGGACCACGGCATCGAGATCGAGCGCCGGGTCCGCGACGGGCTCCTGGAGATCGGCAAGAAGCTCGGCATCCCGCCGCTCGTCACCAACGACTCGCACTACACGTACGCGCACGAGTCGACCGCGCACGACGCCCTGCTCTGCATCCAGACCGGCAAGAACCTCTCCGATCCGGACCGCTTCCGCTTCGACGGCACCGGCTACTACCTCAAGTCCACCGACGAGATGTACGCCATCGACTCGTCGGACGCCTGGCAGGAGGGCTGCCGCAACACCCTCCTGGTCGCGGAGCAGATCAACACCGACGGCATGTTCGTCGAGAAGAACCTCATGCCGAAGTTCGACATCCCGGAGGGGTACACCGACACCACCTGGTTCCGCGAGGAGACCATGCGGGGCATGCACCGCCGGTTCCCCGGAGGCATCCCCGAGGACCGCCTGAAGCAGGTCGAGTACGAGATGGACACGATCATCTCGATGGGCTTCCCCGGCTACTTCCTCGTCGTCGCCGACTTCATCATGTGGGCGAAGGCGCAGGGCATCGCCGTGGGCCCCGGCCGAGGCTCGGCGGCCGGCTCGATCGTCGCGTACGCCATGGGCATCACCGACCTCGACCCGATCCCGCACGGACTGATCTTCGAGCGCTTCCTCAACCCCGAGCGCATCTCGATGCCCGATGTCGACATCGACTTCGACGAGCGTCGGCGCGTCGAGGTGATCCGGTACGTGACGGAGAAGTACGGCTCCGACAAGGTCGCCATGATCGGCACGTACGGCAAGATCAAGGCGAAGAACGCCATCAAGGACTCCGCGCGCGTCCTCGGCTACCCGTACGCCATGGGCGACCGGCTCACCAAGGCCATGCCCGCCGACGTCCTCGGCAAGGGCATCGACCTCAACGGCATCACCGACCCCTCGCACCCGCGCTACAGCGAGGCCGGCGAGATCCGCGCGATGTACGAGAACGAACCGGACGTCAAGAAGGTCATCGACACCGCCCGGGGCGTCGAGGGCCTGGTCCGCCAGATGGGCGTGCACGCGGCCGGCGTGATCATGTCCAGTGAGCCCATCGTCGACCACGCGCCGATCTGGGTGCGGCACACGGACGGCGTGACCATCACGCAGTGGGACTACCCCCAGTGCGAGTCGCTCGGCCTGATCAAGATGGACTTCCTGGGCCTCAGGAACCTCACGATCATGGACGACGCCGTCAAGATGGTGAAGGCCAACAAGGGCGTCGACCTCGACCTGCTCGCCCTGCCGCTGGACGACCCGAAGACCTTCGAACTGCTCCAGCGCGGTGACACCCTCGGCGTCTTCCAGTTCGACGGCGGCCCCATGCGTTCGCTGCTGCGGCTGATGAAGCCCGACAACTTCGAAGACATCTCCGCCGTGTCCGCCCTGTACCGGCCGGGCCCGATGGGCATGAACTCGCACACGAACTACGCCCTGCGCAAGAACGCGCAGCAGGAGATCACCCCGATCCACCCCGAGCTGGAGAAGCCGCTCGAAGAGGTGCTCGCGGTCACCTACGGCCTGATCGTGTACCAGGAGCAGGTGCAGAAGGCCGCCCAGATCATCGCCGGCTACTCGCTCGGCGAGGCCGACATCCTGCGCCGCGTGATGGGCAAGAAGAAGCCCGACGAACTGGCGAAGAACTTCACGATCTTCCAAGAGGGCGCCCGCAAGAACGACTTCAGCGACGAGGCGATCCAGGCGCTCTGGGACGTACTGGTCCCCTTCGCCGGCTACGCCTTCAACAAGGCGCACTCCGCCGCGTACGGCCTGGTCTCCTACTGGACCGCCTACCTCAAGGCGAACTACCCCGCCGAGTACATGGCCGGCCTGCTCACCTCGGTCAAGGACGACAAGGACAAGTCCGCCGTCTACCTCAACGAGTGCCGCCGCATGGGCATCAAGGTGCTCCCGCCGAACGTCAACGAGTCCGAGTCGAACTTCGCCGCCCAGGGCGACGACGTGATCCTCTTCGGCCTCTCCGCCGTGCGGAACGTCGGCACCAACGTCGTCGAGTCGATCATCAGGTCGCGCAAGGCGAAGGGGAAGTACTCGACCTTCCCCGACTTCCTCGACAAGGTCGAGGCCGTCGTCTGCAACAAGCGGACCATCGAGTCGCTGATCAAGGCCGGCGCCTTCGACGAGATGGGCCACACCCGCAAGGGCATGGTCGCCCACCACGAACCGATGATCGACAACGTGGTCGCGGTCAAGCGCAAGGAGGCCGAAGGACAGTTCGACCTCTTCGGCGGCATGGGCGAGGAGACGAGCGACGAGCCGGGCTTCGGGCTGGACGTCGAGTTCTCCGACGTCGAGTGGGAGAAGTCCTACCTGCTCGCCCAGGAGCGCGAGATGCTCGGCCTGTACGTCTCCGACCACCCGCTCTTCGGCATCGAGCACATCCTGTCCGACAAGACGGACGCGGCGATCTCCCAGCTCACCGGCGGGGAGCACTCCGACGGCGCGGTCGTCACCATCGGCGGCATCATCTCCGGCCTCCAGCGGAAGATGACCAAGCAGGGCAACGCCTGGGCGATCGCCACCGTCGAGGACCTGGCCGGCTCCATCGAGTGCATGTTCTTCCCGGCCACCTACCAGCTGGTCTCCACCCAGCTGGTCGAGGACACGGTCGTCTTCGTCAAGGGACGCCTCGACAAGCGCGAGGACGTGCCCCGGCTCGTCGCCATGGAGCTGATGGTCCCCGACGTGTCGAACGCCGGGACCAACGCGCCGGTGATCCTCACCATCCCCACCGTCAAGGTGACCCCGCCGATGATCACCCGGCTCGGTGAGATCCTGGGCCACCACAAGGGCAACACCGAGGTACGGATCAAGCTCCAGGGCCCCCGGACCACGACCGTGCTCCGGCTCGACCGGCACCGGGTGACGGCCGATCCGGCCCTCTTCGGCGACCTGAAGGTGCTGCTCGGCCCGTCCTGCCTGGCCGGCTGATCATTCGTCCCTCCTGGTCCGGCCGGGAGGGACCTCCCGAACACGCGCAAGGGGCGCGCCCGTCGTCACGGGCGCGCCCCTTTGCCGTACGCGGACGCCGTCAGTTGTGGCCGAAGCGCTTCTGACGGCCCTTGCGGGCCACGTCGCTCGGCAGGACCTGAGACGCACGCTGTGACGCCTCGGACTCCAACGCCGACTGCTGCGCCTGCTGGGCGCCGCGCTCGGCCGGGGACTGCTGCTGCTTCTGGCTGCGGTTCTGGTTGCGGTTCTTGGCCATGGGGATGCCTCCTCAAAGGGACCTAGGGGCCAGGGCCGCTGTCAGATTCACATACCGCACGAACCGCCGCATGTTGGATCATTACGGAGCGTAAGGGCCCCGTGAACGTGACATCCGCCACGCCGATGATCCAGTTCCGACCGTCGAGCCCCCGGCCTTCGGGCAGACTCGAAGGAAATCCGAAGCAACTTCCGATCCCGAGGTTCCCGAAAGAGGGTGGAACACGTGGACCGCTGCGTCGTCCTGGTGGACGCCGGCTACCTGCTGGGTGCCGCCGCCAGTCTTCTCGCCGGGGAACCGGCCCGCTCCAGGATCACCGTCGATCACGCCGGGCTCATCCAGCAGCTGCGCCAGCGCGCCGAGGCCGAGACAGCGCTGCCCCTCCTGCGGATCTACTGGTTCGACGGTGCGCCCGACCGGGTGCCCCAGCCCGAGCACCGCAGACTGCGGGTGATGCCCCGGGTCACCGTCCGGCTGGGCGCCCTGACGAGGAGCGACGGACGCTGGGCGCAGAAGGGCGTCGACGCGGCGATGCACACCGAGCTGACCGAGCTCGCCAGGAACCGGGCCTGCTCCGACATCGTGCTCGTCACCGGCGACGGCGATCTGCTGCCCGGTCTGATGTCGGCCAAGGAGCACGGCGTCGCCGTCCACCTCTGGGCCGTCCAGGCCGCCGACGGCGACTACAACCAGTCCGAGGACCTGGTCGCCGAGGCCGACGAACGCCGTGTGCTGGACCGGACCTGGATCACCCGGGCCGTCCGCGCCAAGGACCTCACGGGGATCTGTTCGCCCCCGCCCGCCCCGCGCCCCGAGATCGCCGCCATCCTGTCCGCGCCGCTGCCCGAGGCGGCCCTGGCCGCCTCCGCCGAACGGGCCGCCGAGGCGGCGGCCGCCGGCGGGGCCTCCGGCGAGGTCGCCACCGCCAACGGCAACGGCCACGCGGGCAACGGTCACGTCCACCACGGCAACGGCCACGCCCACAGCACCGGTCACCTCCGTGAGGACGACCACGGCCACGGCACCGGTCACCTCCGTGAGGACGACCACGGCCACGGCGCCGGGGCCGGCGTCCCCGCCCCGGCCGGCGGAAAGGGCGTCCCCACCCCCAAGGACCTCGCGGGACTGCGCGCCCCCGGCGCCGCCCCCGCCACCCCGGGCGCCCCCGTGCCACAGGGTGCGAGCGCCCTCCGCTGGTCCTCCGACCGGGGCTGGGTCGAGCGCCCCGCCCCCACGCTCGGCGAACCGGCCGAGACCGCCTCCCTGCCCACCCTCGCCGCCCTCACCAGTGCCGAGCAGCGCTGGGCGGACCGCGAGGAGGACATCACCACCGTCGGCGGCGATCCGTTCGAAGTCGGACAGGTGTTCGCTCGCCGGTGGATGGAGCGGCTTCCCGAGCAGAGCCACGTCTCGAAGCTGTCCACCCTCTACCCCCGCATCCCGCACCGCATCGACGGCGAACTCCTCCGGTACGCCGCCCGATTCGGGCTGCTCGCCCACAAGGACGACCAGATCGACGAGCACGACCGGTATGCGATCCGGGCGGGATTCTGGCGCGAGATCGACGTCCGGGCCGCCGCCGAACACGCCCCCACGCCCGGAGCGGGCCCGGCGACCCCGTAGGCTCTTCCCCCGTGAGTACGGTGTGCGTGGTGCGGGACCTGGTCAAGACGTACCCCGCCACGCGCGGCGGGCGCGGTGCGCCCGCGACACCCGAGGTGCGGGCCACCGACGGGATCAGTCTCGACGTGCGCGGCGGCGAGATCTTCGGCCTGCTCGGCCCCAACGGCGCCGGCAAGTCCACTCTCGTCCGCCAGCTCACCGGGCTCATGCGCCCCGACTCCGGCAGCGTCCGCCTCCTCGGCCACGACCTGGTGCGCCACCCCGAGCGGGCGGCCCGGCTCCTCGCCTACCTCGGCCAGGAGTCCACCGCCCTCGACGAGCTGACCGTCGCCCTCGCCGCCGAGACCACCGGGCGGCTGCGCGGCCTCACCGCCCACGACGCGCGCGCCGAGCGCGACGCCGTCCTGGACGAGCTCGGCCTCGGCGCGCTCGCCTCCCGGCCGCTCAGGAAGCTCTCCGGCGGCCAGCGCCGGCTCGCCTGCTTCGCCGCCGCGCTCGTCGGCGAGCGCCCCGTCCTCGTCCTCGACGAGCCCACCACCGGCATGGACCCGGTCGCCCGCCGCGCCGTCTGGGCGGCCGTCGACCGGCGACGCGCCGAACACGGCACCACCGTGCTGCTCGTCACCCACAACGTCATCGAGGCCGAGACCGTCCTCGACCGCGTCGCCGTCCTCGAACACGGCAAGGTCATCGCCTGCGACACCCCCGCCGGACTCAAGGAACGCGTCGCGGGCGAGATCCGCGTCGAACTGGTCTGGCGCGAGTCGGCGCCCCTCCACCTGCCCGAGGTCGCCGCGCTGGGCGGACTCGCCCAGGAGACGGGAAGGCGCTGGATCCTCCGGCTCGCCCCGGACGCGGCCCGTGCGGCCGTCGCCACCGTCACCGGCGGGGCCGCGTTCGCCGCACTCGACGACTTCACGCTCGCCACGCCCAGCCTGGAGGACGTGTACCTGGCGCTGGGCGGCGCGAACGAGGGGCTGGTGAAGGCGTGACCGGTGAAGGCGTGACCCCTCACGTGACCCTGGCATCTCACGTGGCCCTTGCCTCTCACGTAGCCCTGGCATCCCACGTAGCCCTTGCCTCTCACGTAGCCCTGGCATCCCACGTAGCCCTTGCCCCTCTCGTAGCCCGTGTGTCGCACGTGACCCGTGCACCTCACGTACTGCCCGTACCGCACGTCACCCCCAGGAGCTGTACGCAGTGAGCACCGTGCCCGCCGAGGCCCTGCCGACCGGCGCGCTTTCCGTCCGGGACCACGACGGCGAGGAGGCCGCCGCGCCCCTCGCCCCGCGTGCCCGGCTGCTGCCGGCCCTGGCCGCCGTCTACCGCGCGCAGCTCTCCCGCGCCCGGGTCGCCCGCATCCCGCTGCTCTTCGTCGCCACCTTCCAGTCCATCGGGATCATGGTCCTGATGCGCGGGGTCGTCGACGGGGGCTCCGAGGCGCGCGCCGTCGTGGCCGGTTCCACCGTCCTCGTCGTCGCCTTCGTCGCGCTCAACCTGCTCGCCCAGTACTTCGGGCAGCTGCGGGCCACCGGCGGCCTCGACCACTACGCCACCCTGCCCGTGCCGCCCGCCGCCGTCGTGCTCGGCGCCGCAGGGGCGTACGCCTCCTTCACCGTGCCCGGGACGGCCGTCACCGCCGTCGCCGGTTCCGTGCTCTTCGGGCTGCCGCTCGGCCACCTCTGGATCCTCGCCGCCGTCGTCCCGCTCGCCGGAGCCGCGCTCGCCGGGCTCGGCGCGGCCCTCGGGCTCCTCGCGCCGCGGCAGGAGTTCGCCACCCTCCTCGGCCAGCTCGGCATGTCCGCCGCCCTGCTCCTCGGTGTGCTCCCGGCGGAGCGGCTGCCGGGGCCCATCGGCTGGGCCCGGGACCTGCTGCCGTCGACGTACGGCGTGGAGGCTCTGGCCCGTACCTTCGACCCGCGTCCCGACTGGGCGGCCGTCGCCCTCGACCTCGCCGTGTGCGGGGTGGTCGGCGTGGTCTCCCTGGCCGTCGCCACCTGGGCGTACCGGCGGGCCGCCGTCCGCTGAGGCGGGCCACAGACACACCTGGCACGATGGCGGGGTGACCGCACCCCTGACTCCGCCTCACCAGCCATCGCCGCACGACCCCGACTGGCCCCCGCCGCCCCCGCCGATGCACGGCCCGGCCGGGGACCCGATCACGATGGCCGAGGTCCTGCAGGGTGTCCTGGTCACCGTCGTCTCGGCGATCGCGGGGGCGCTGCTCGGAGTGCTGTGGCTGAATCTGGCCCCGCGGATCCTGCTCATCTCGGACGGCAAGGGCGTCTACCTCCGCAACTCGGAGGGGGAGGCGGCGATCGGCGCGGACGGAACGTTTGTCCTCCTCGCGCTGGCCTTCGGCGCGGTCGCCGCGCTCGTCGTCTTCCTCGCGCGCCGCAAGGGCGGCGTCCCGCTCGTCCTCGGTCTCGCGCTCGGCGGCGTCCTCGGCTCGCTGCTCGCCTGGGGCCTCGGGACGTCCTTCGGCCCGACGAGCGACGTGGTCGCCCACGCCAAGGCCGTCGGCCCCAACATCGCCTTCGAGGCGCCGCTCGAACTGAACTTCGCGGCCGCCGCGATGCTGGCCTGGCCGCTCGCCGCGATGATCGTGCACCTGGCGCTCACGGCCCTCTTCGGCCCGCGCGACCCGGAACCCGAACCGTGGGGCGAGCCGAAGCCGTACACCCAGGGCCCGAGCCCGAGCTGAAGGCCGTCGTTCTCCGCCCCCGGTTACCTCCCGGGGGCGGTTTGCCGACCCGGCTGCCTTCCCGGCCTCAGGGCCGCCGCGCCGGACGTCAGGCGCGGCCGATCGGGGCCACGACCGCCGCCGTGAGCGCGGCCAGGTCGGCGGGGGAGAGCTCCACCTCAAGGCCGCGCCGGCCCGCCGAGATGCAGATGGACGCGTGCTCCGAGGCCGAGGCGTCGAGGACCGTGCGGAGCCGCTTGCGCTGGCCGAGCGGGGAGATGCCGCCCCGGACATAGCCTGTGGTGCGCTCCGCAGCCGCCGGGTCCGCCATCGCCGCGCGCTTGCCGCCGACCGCCGAGGCCAGCGCCTTCAGGTCGAGCTGGCCCGCGACCGGGACCACCGCGACCGTCAGCTCGCCGTCGACGTCCGCCACCAGGGTCTTGAAGACCCGGTCCGGGGAGACCCCGAGGGCTTCCGCCGCCTCCTCGCCGTACGAGGGGGAGGCCGGGTCGTGCTCGTACGCGTGCAGGGTGAACGGGGTGCCGGACGCCGTCAGGGCCACCGTCGCCGGGGTGCCGCCGCTGTTCTTCTTCTGCTTCTTCGCCACGCGCGCTCTTCCTCGGCTGGGGTCGGCTCGGATCGGATCGGTTCGGCACGGGCGGCTCGGATCGGGTCGGCTCGGTTCGGCCCGGTCGGCTCAGTTCGGGTACGTCGGGGCCTGCGTCAGGTCCACCACCGGCAGCGACGGCAGATGCCGCAGCACCGCCGTCTCCGCGCGCAGCAGCGTCAGCTCCTCGCGCAGCCGGGTCGCGGTGTCCGGAGCCTGGAGCAGCCGCTGCTTCGACGGTGTGTCGAGCACCGCCGCCGCCGCGACCAGGTACGACACCACCGAGGGGTCGTCCGGCAGCTCACTCGTCGTCAGCGAACGCTCGCGCGCCCCCGCGAGCCGCTTCTGGTAGCTGCGGAAGGCCCGGAGCACCCCCTCGGAGAGGGTGCCGGCCTCCTCGCCCTGCTCCTCCGGGATCTCCTCGACCTCGGCGACCAGGAACGGCCCGCTCGCGTCGACCGACAGCAGCTTCACCCGGGTCGTGCCGGTGGCCGTCACTTCGTAGCTGCCGTTGGCGCGCTCCCGGATCTGCACCGCGTCGGCGATACAGCCGACCCGGTGGAAGGACTGGATGGGGTCGGAGCCGAAGCCCGCGGCCGGGCCCTTCTCCGGCAGCGCCGTCTGGTCCGGCATGCCGGGAGCGGTCGGCGCGACCTCGCGGCCGTCACGGATGGCGACGACGGCGAAGCGGCGGGGCTCCGAGTCGTCGATCGTGAGCAGCTCGCGCATCATGGCGCGATAACGCTCCTCGAAGACGTTCAGCGGCAGCACGAGGCCAGGGAACAGCACCGCGTTGAGCGGGAAGAGAGGCAGGCGAGCGGTGGTCACAGCGGTCAAGCCTAATGGCCGCCGGGCCCGCCCCGTCCGGCCCGTCCATCTCCGGTGTCCCAGAGGGGCGTACGGCGGGCCAGCTCGGTCCCGACCCGGTCCCGCGCGGCGAGGAACCCGCGCAGCGGATCCTCCCGTACGGCTCCCCGCCCGGCTCCTTGCGCGGACCCCCACGGGAACGAGGTCGCATGGGCCCCGATCCGGCCGAACTCCTCCCGCGCCTCCTCCCACCGCGCCCGCTCGACCAGCACATGGGCCAGCAGATTGCGGACCTCGGCCGGCCACGGGTCTCCCGCGGGGAAGACCGCCGACAGGGCCAGGGCACGGTCCGCCGCCCGGTCGATCCGCGCCTCCGGCACGGACGGGTCCCGGTCCGGCGGCACCCGGAGCCGGTCGTGGGCCGCTCGGACCGGCAGCGCCCGCACGAGCGAGTCCGGGGCGGCATCGTCCGCCGCCTGCTCGGCGAAGTCGAAGGCGGCCCGGTGCGAGCCGTACCACTGCGCGGACAGGTACTTCAGGGCCGCGACATGACTGCCGTAGTGGTGCGGGGAGCGGCGCACGGCCTGCTCCCAGAGCGACTCGAAGACGGTGGGCCCGGCGTGCGCCCCGCGCGCGTGGTCCAGGGCGAGACGCCACGGCACCGGGTCGTGCGGGGCCCCCTCGGCGACCGTGTGGATCAGCGGCCCGAGCTCGCGCAGCCGCTCCGCCCGCGCGGGCGACTCCCAGGCCCTGCGGACGGCGAGCTGCGCCGTGACGAGCAGGGCGTCGGGGTCGCCGGGCGCGGCGGAGAGCCAATGGGTCAGCCATTCGTCCCTGCTGTACGCGAAGGTGGCGAGCCGGGTGACGTACCGGTCGCGGTCCTCCCACTCACCGGCGTCCCTGGTGGTGGCGAGCAGCTTCGCGGCGGGCTCCGGGTCGGCGAGCGCGGCGGCGACCAGGGCGGGGGCGAGCCGCTCGTCCGGGGCGTCGAGCAGCACGTCGTCGCCCGGCACGAACCCGGCGGTGAGCCGCGGGGAGTGCCGAGCCGAACGGACGGAGCCGATCAGGGAACGGAGCAAGAACATGGTGCGACGTATTGTCTCCCGCCCCCTCCCGCGCCCGCAGCCCGCCTCACGCCCCTCACACCAAACCTCCGCCGCCTCACCCCCTGCCGGGCACGGTGGTCACCGCGCCTCCTCACCCCTGCGCGGCACGGTGGTCGCCGCGCCTCGTCACCCCCTGCTCAGGAGTCGCGTCGCGCCCGCCGCCACCGTCGTCGCCAGGATCCAGCCCAGCAGGATCAGCACCGCCGCCACCCACTGCCAGATCCCCTCAAGTCGCCAGTAGCCGTCCTGGCCGAGATTGATCACCGGGAGCAGCAGGTCGAGCGCGTACAGCGTGCCGTTCCACTCGGGGGCCTCCTCCGCCTTCAGCGGTATCGGGTGGTAGCGGGAGAAGGCCACCGTGCCCGCGCCCCACAGGACCGCCATCCACAGCGCCGCCCGGCCCGGCCGGTAGCCGTAGGCCACGGTCCAGTCCTGGAGGTAGCCCCAGAGCTTCCCCGCCAGCGGCAGGGTCTCCCGTCTGCGCCGCTGCTTGGCGAGCAGCACCTCGCGGGCGTCGGCGTCCTCCCCGCTGTTCCGCAGGACAGTCGCCAGGCGCTCGTACGGCTCGGGGGCGTACTCCGGGGTCGCCGCCGCCACCCACTCCAGCCGCCGGGCCAGCGGGAAGTGTCCGTACGGCACGAGGTTCTCGTAGGCGAAGCCGCCCATCGCGAGCCCGCCGGGGCCCGGCCAGCTCGTCGACAGGTCGATCAGGGTGACGACCTTCGCGCCGTTGAGCACGACGCGGCCCTCCTCCGGGCGCTCGCCGTTGAACCGGAGCTCCGGGGTGACGATCCGGCGCAGCGAGACCTCCTCCCGGCGCGCCCCGCTCAGCAGGAACCGGGCGTGGTGCAGGTCCACCGCGTCACCGAACCGGCCGTCGTCGAGCCGCACCCCGCCGTGGCACTCCACCGGCTTGCGGCGGGCGCCGTGGGCGGGTGTCACCCCGTACGGCGGGGTGGACGTCGAGCCGCCGCCCGGGTACCCCGAGCTCCCGTACGCCCCGGCGTCCTCGTACACCCAGGCCGCGTTCAGATAGAGCGAGCGCTCCACCGTCAGCTGCGGTGCGTTGAGCGCGCGGCGGCCCTGCGCGCCACGCATCACGCTGCCCCGCAGGCTGAGCGAGACGCCGACCTTCGCCCCGCGCAGGCTCAGTTCCCCGTGCGTCTCGATCAGCTCGGCCTGGAGGTCCTGGGCGACCACCATCCCGTCCGCCGCGATGGCCCGGCCGCGCCGGTCCGGCCACACCTGGATCTGGTTGATCAGCAGGTCCGTGCCGATCTGCGCGTCGGTGAGCCGGATGCCCCACTTCACCCGGCAGCGGGGCAGATGCAGGTCCCCCTCGGTGTGCAGCCGGGCGGCCTCAAGGCGCGGCAGCGCGCACTCGACCATCCGCAGCGTGCCGAAGCGGGCCTCGGGCAGCACCACCTCGCCGTCGAACCGGCACCCCTGCAGCTCGACGTACGGCCCTATCGTCCCGCCTGCCAGGTTCAGCACGCCGGTGATCCGGACACCGCGCAGCTTCAGCGCGGCCACCCGGCCGGACCTGGCCGGCGGCCCGGCGAGCAGTAGCAGCGCCACCACGTCGGCGCGGACACTCCGCTCCTCCCCCCACTCCCGTCCCCCGAAGGGGTCGTCCCGCTCCGCGTTCCCCTCCGTCAGGTCGCACGTCCTGCCGACCCGGAACGCCCGCCACACGGCCCGCTCCGGGCCCGTGAGACCGTCCGGCATCCCGTCCTCGTGCGGCTCGGTCACTGCCGCCCCCCTCGCTTTCCACGATCCGTTCCCACGATTCCCCGATCCCTTTTCCGGGGGTTCGTGGATTCGTACAGCCGTTCTTCCCGTTGAGTAACGGGCTGAACGCTAACGGTCAGGAGTGGCGACAAGACGCCACTGTGGCGTGTATCAGCCAGTGATACGGGCGTCCGGCGCTGTGGGCCGTCTGCGAGAATTGACCCGTGATCTCTCGAATCGATCTGCGCGGCGAGGCCCTCCCCGAGGGTTCCGCCCTGCGCGACCTGCTGCCCCGTGCCGAGTTCGACGTGGAAGCCGCCCTGGAGACGGTGCGGCCGATCTGCGAGGACGTCCGGCATCATGGCGCGGCCGCGGTGATCGAGTACGGGGAGAAATTCGACGGCGTCCGCGTCCCGAGCCTGCGCGTCCCCGCCGAGGCGATCACCCGCGCCCTCGACGAGCTGGCCCCGGCCGTCCGTGCCGCCCTGGAGGAGTCCATCCGGCGCGCCCGCCTCGTCCACCGCGAGCAGCGCCGCACCACCCACACCACCCAGGTCGTCCCCGGCGGCACGGTCACCGAGAAGTGGATCCCGGTCGAGCGCGTCGGTCTGTACGTGCCGGGCGGCCGCGCCGTCTACCCGTCCTCCGTCGTGATGAACGTCGTCCCGGCCCAGGAGGCCGGTGTCGAGGGCCTGGCCGTCGCCTCGCCCCCGCAGAAGGAGTTCGGCGGACTTCCGCACCCGACGATCCTCGCCGCCTGCGCCCTGCTCGGCGTCGACGAGGTGTACGCCGCCGGCGGTGCCCAGGCCATCGCCATGTTCGCGTACGGCACCGAAGGCACGGACGGTGATCCCGGCTGCGCCCCGGTCAACCTGGTCACCGGCCCCGGCAACATCTACGTGGCCGCCGCCAAGCGCCTCCTCAAGGGCCGCATCGGCATCGACGCCGAGGCCGGCCCGACGGAGATCGCGATCCTCGCGGACTCCACCGCCGACCCCGTGCACGTCGCCGCCGACCTCATCAGCCAGGCCGAGCACGACCCGATGGCCGCCTCCGTCCTCGTCACCGACTCGGACGAGCTGGCCGCCGCCACCGAGGCCGAGCTGAAGACCCAGGTCGCCGCCTCCAAGCACGTCGACGACCGGATCGTCCCGGCCCTCGCCGGCCGCCAGTCCGCGATCGTCCTCGTCCGCGACATCGCCGACGGCCTCAAGGTCGTCGACGCGTACGGCGCCGAGCACCTGGAGATCCAGACCGCCGACGCGACCGCCGTCGCCGACCGCGTCCGCAACGCGGGCGCGATCTTCGTCGGCCCCTGGGCCCCGGTCTCCCTCGGCGACTACTGCGCCGGTTCCAACCACGTCCTGCCCACCGGCGGCTGCGCCTGCCACTCCTCGGGCCTCTCCGTGCAGTCCTTCCTGCGCGGGGTGCACATCGTGGACTACACGCGGGACGCGCTCGCCGACGTCGCCCACCACGTGGTGACCCTCGCCGAGGCCGAGGACCTCCCGGCCCACGGCGCGGCGGTCAAGGCCCGGTTCGGGTGGAAGGTGCCGGTGACCAAGTGACCGGAATCGACGATCTGCCCGTCCGTGACGAGCTGCGCGGCAAGTCCCCCTACGGCGCGCCCCAGCTCGACGTCCCCGTCCAGCTGAACACCAACGAGAACCCCTACCCGCTGCCCGAGCCCCTGGTGGCCCGGATCGCCGAGCGGGTCGCCGAGGCCGCCCGCGGCCTCAACCGCTACCCCGACCGGGACGCGGTCGAGCTGCGCACCGAGCTCGCCCGCTATCTCACCCGGACCGGCAAGCACCCGGTCGCCACCGAGAACGTCTGGGCGGCCAACGGTTCCAACGAGGTCCTCCAGCAGCTGCTGCAGACCTTCGGCGGCCCGGGCCGTACCGCGATCGGTTTCGAGCCCTCGTACTCGATGCACGCGCTGATCGCCCGCGGCACCGGCACCGGCTGGATCTCCGGCCCGCGCAACGAGGACTTCACGATCGACGTCGAGGCGGCCGCGCAGGCCATCGCCGTGAACGCGCCGGACGTCGTCTTCATCACCTCGCCCAACAACCCCACCGGCACGGCCGTCGACGCACGGACCGTGGAGACGCTGTACGAGGCGGCCCAGGCGGCCAAGCCCTCGATGGTGGTCGTGGACGAGGCGTACGTGGAGTTCAGCCACCGGGACTCGCTGCTGCCCCTCATCGAGGGCCGTACGAACCTGGTGGTCTCCCGGACCATGTCCAAGGCCTTCGGCGCCGCCGGACTGCGCCTCGGCTACCTCGCCGCCCACCCGGCCGTCGTCGACGCCGTCCAGCTGGTCCGGCTGCCGTACCACCTCTCCGCCGTCACCCAGGCGACCGCGCTCGCCGCCCTGGAGCACACCGACACCCTCCTCGGGTACGTCGAGCAGCTCAAGGCCGAGCGCGACCGGCTCGTCACCGAGCTGCGCGGGATCGGCTACGAGGTCACCGATTCGGACGCCAACTTCGTGCAGTTCGGGAAGTTCCCCGACACGCACGCGGCCTGGCAGCGGATCCTCGACCGGGGCGTCCTGGTCCGGGACAACGGCGTACCGGGATGGCTGCGGGTCACCGCGGGCACCCCCGAAGAGAACGACGCGTTCCTCGACGCGGTTCGTGAATTGATGAAGGAGCAGGAGCGATGAGCCGCGTAGGCCGCGTTGAGCGCACCACCAAGGAGACCTCCGTCGTCGTCGAGATCGACCTCGACGGCACCGGAAAGGTCGATGTGTCGACCGGGGTCGGCTTCTACGACCACATGCTCGACCAGCTCGGCCGGCACGGCCTGTTCGACCTGACCGTCAAGACCGACGGCGACCTGCACATCGACTCGCACCACACGATCGAGGACACCGCCCTCGCCCTCGGCGCCGCCTTCAAGCAGGCCCTCGGCGACAAGGTCGGCATCTACCGCTTCGGCAACTGCACCGTCCCGCTGGACGAGTCGCTCGCCCAGGTGACCGTCGACCTCTCCGGCCGCCCGTACCTCGTGCACACCGAGCCCGAGAACATGGCGCCGATGATCGGCTCGTACGACACGACGATGACCCGGCACATCTTCGAGTCCTTCGTCGCCCAGGCCCAGATCGCCCTGCACATCCACGTGCCGTACGGGCGCAACGCCCACCACATCGTGGAGTGCCAGTTCAAGGCCTTCGCCCGCGCCCTCCGCTACGCCTCCGAGCGCGACCCGCGCGCCGCCGGAATCCTCCCCTCCACGAAGGGCGCGCTCTAAACGTGAACGGCCTCTCCACCATCCTCATCGTCGTCGGGCTCTTCCTGCTCGGCGGCATCTACTCCTTCGTCAAGCAGCAGATGCCCAAGGGCCTCATCGCGCTCGTCGCCTTCGGCGCCGCGATGTGCCTCGTCGCCGGTGTGCTGCGGCTGGACGTGTGGGCATGACCGCGAGCACCCCCAAGAAGGTCGTCGTCTTCGACTACGGCTTCGGCAACGTGCGCTCGGCCGAGCGCGCCCTCGCCCGGGTCGGCGCCGACGTCGAGATCACCCGCGACTACGACACCGCGATGAACGCCGACGGACTCCTCGTCCCCGGCGTCGGCGCCTTCTCCGCCTGCATGAAGGGGCTCAAGGAGGCCCGCGGCGAGTGGATCATCGGCCGCCGGCTCGCCGGTGGCCGCCCGGTCATGGGCATCTGCGTCGGCATGCAGATCCTCTTCGCCCACGGCATCGAGCACGGCGTGGAGAGCGAGGGCCTCGACGAGTGGCCCGGTACGGTCGAACCGCTGAACGCCCCCGTCGTCCCCCACATGGGCTGGAACACGGTCGACGTGCCCCGGGACAGCGAGCTGTTCGCGGGCCTCGACGCCGACGCCCGGTACTACTTCGTGCACTCCTACGCGGTGCGCGAGTGGACCCTGGAGGTCGGCAACGTCAACATCCGCGCCCCCAAGGTCACCTGGGCCACCCACGGCGAGCCCTTCGTCGCGGCCGTCGAGAACGGCGCCCTGTGGGCGACCCAGTTCCACCCCGAGAAGTCCGGCGACGCCGGAGCCCAGCTCCTCACCAATTGGATCGAGACCCTCTGATCATGGCTCAGAAGCTTGAACTCCTCCCCGCCGTCGACGTCCGCGACGGCCAGGCCGTCCGCCTCGTGCACGGCGAGTCCGGCAGCGAGACCTCCTACGGCTCCCCGCTGGAGGCGGCCCTCGCCTGGCAGCGCTCGGGCGCCGAGTGGCTGCACCTCGTGGACCTCGACGCCGCCTTCGGCACCGGTGACAACCGGCAGCTGATCGCCGAGGTCGCCCAGGCCATGGACATCAAGGTCGAGCTCTCCGGCGGCATCCGCGACGACGCCTCCCTCGCCGCCGCCCTCGCCACCGGCTGCACCCGAGTCAACCTCGGCACCGCCGCCCTGGAGACCCCCGAGTGGGTCGCCAAGGTCATCGCCGAGTACGGCGACAAGATCGCCGTCGGACTCGACGTGCGCGGCACGACCCTGCGCGGCCGCGGCTGGACCCGCGACGGCGGCGACCTCTACGAGACGCTCGCCCGCCTCGACTCCGAGGGCTGCTCCCGCTACGTCGTCACCGACATCGCCAAGGACGGCACCCTTCAGGGCCCCAACCTGGAGCTCCTGAAGAACGTCTGCGCGGCCACCGACAAGCCCGTCGTCGCCTCCGGCGGCGTGTCCTCCCTGGACGACCTGCGGGCCCTGTCCGGCCTCGTCACGCTGGGCGTCGAGGGCGCGATCGTCGGCAAGGCGCTGTACGCCAAGGCGTTCACCCTCGAAGAAGCGCTGGAGGCGGTGGCGTCGGCATGACCGATTCCGTACGCAAGGTCGTCACCGGCGCTCCCTGGGAGGAGCAGTTCGGCTACTCCCGCGCGGTGGAACTGCCGAACGGTCTTGTCCTCGTCGCCGGCTGTACGTCGGTGATCGGCGGCCAGATCGCCGGCGGAGGCCCGTACGAGCAGGCGATCAACTCCTTCAACGTGGCCTTCGACGCGCTCAAGAAGCTCGGCCTGGGCCCGGAGGACGTCGTCCGCACCCGGATGTACATCACCCACGCCCGGGACGTGGACGAGGTCGGCCGCGCCCACAAGGAGCTGTTCGACGCCGTCCGCCCCGCCGCGTCGATGATCATCGTCTCCGGTTTCGTCGACCCCAGCCTGGTCGTCGAGGTCGAGGTCGAGGCGTACCGGGGGAGTGCGGAATGACTCTCGCCGTACGGGTGATCCCCTGCCTGGACGTCGACAACGGCCGGGTCGTCAAGGGCGTCAACTTCCAGAACCTGCGGGACGCGGGCGACCCCGTCGAGATGGCCAAGCTGTACGACGCCGAGGGCGCCGACGAGCTGACCTTCCTCGACATCACCGCCTCCTCCGGCAACCGGGAGACCACCTACGACGTGGTGCGCCGCACCGCCGAGCAGGTCTTCATCCCGCTCACGGTCGGCGGCGGCGTCCGCTCGGCCGAGGACGTCGACAAGCTGCTGCGGGCGGGCGCCGACAAGGTCGGCGTCAACACCGCCGCCATCGCGCGCCCCGAGCTGATCCAGGAGATCGCGGAGCGCTTCGGCCGCCAGGTGCTCGTCCTCTCGGTCGACGCCCGGCGCACGGCCTCCGGCTCCTTCGAGGTGACGACGCACGGCGGCCGCCAGGGCACCGGCATCGACGCCGTCGAGTGGGCGCACCGGGCCGCCGAGCTGGGCGCGGGCGAGATCCTGCTCAACTCGATGGACGCGGACGGCACGAAGGACGGCTACGACACCGAGATGATCGCGGCCGTACGCAAGCACGTCACGGTCCCGGTCATCGCCTCCGGCGGCGCGGGCAAGCTCTCCGACTTCCCGCCGGCGGTGGCGGCGGGCGCGGACGCGGTGCTCGCGGCCTCCGTCTTCCACTTCGGCGATCTGCGGATCTCGCAGGTCAAGGACGAGCTGCGGAGGGCGGGCCACCCGGTCCGCTGACCTGACCCGATGTCACGAAGGGCCCCCTCGGGGGCCCTTCGCTTTCCTCGAATGCACAGGATAAGTTGTGCAATTTTCGTTGCGCACATTTTCTTGTGTATCTAGGGTCGGATGCATGACCTCGCCGGAGAACCGCCGGATCACCGATCTCGGCACCCTCAAAGCCATCTCGCACCCGCTGCGGATGCGCCTCTACCGAGCCCTCTTCGTGGCCCGCACCGCCACCGCCTCCCAGCTCGCCGACCAGGTCGACGAAGCCGTCTCGCTGGTCAGCTACCACCTGCGCAAGCTCGCCGAGCACGGCCTCATCGAGGAGGCCGAGGGCCGGTCGGAGGACGGCCGGGAACGCTGGTGGCAGCCCTCCTCGTACGGGCTCAGCATCCGCGACGAGGACGTCCGGGGCACCCCCGAACTGGTCGCCGCGAGCGACGCCCTCAGCCGTACGATCAACGACCAGCGGACCGACCTCCACCAGCGCTTCCTCGACGAGCGCCTCAGTTGGCCCGATGCCTGGCGCTCCGCCGCCATCAGCTCCGAGTGGCTGCCGCGCCTCACCTCCGAGGAACTCGCCGCGCTCGGCGAGGAACTCGACGCCGTCTGCGAGAAGTACGACCGGCGCGCCCGCGCCGCCGAGGCCGCCGGCGACACCGAGGGCCGCGAGAAGGTCGCCGTCCACCTCCACGGCTTCCCCTACCGCTCATGACGGCCACCACCGCCCCCGCCGACGTCGAGCGGCCCGCCCACCGCGACCCCGACGTGCTGCGCTGGCTCGGCGCCTACACCGCGTCCACCACCGGCGACATGGTCTACCACCTGGCCCTCGCCTGGGCCGCCGTGCACGGCGGCACCCCCGCGCAGGCCGGGCTCGTCCTCGCCCTCAGCGCCGTGATGAGAGCCCTGCTGATGCTCGGCGGGGGAGTCGTCGCCGACCGCTTCGGGCCCCGGCGGATCGTGATCTCCTCCGACGCGGTCCGCTGTGCCGTCGTCCTCGGCCTCGCCGCGCTCCTCGCCCTCACCTCACCCGGGCTGTGGGTCCTCGCCGTCGTCGCACTCGTCTTCGGGGCCGTGGACGCCCTGTTCCTGCCCGCCGTGGGCGCCCTCCCGCCACGGATAGCCGCCCCCGCGCAGCTCGCCCGGGTCCAGGGCATGCGCGGCCTCGCCTACCGGATCTCCGTCCTGACCGGTGCGCCGCTCGGCGGCCTCGCGGTCGCCCTCGGCGGACCGGCCGCCGCGTTCGGGGCCGCCGGGCTGCTCTTCGCCTTCTCGCTGCCCCTGCTCCTGACACTCCGCCTCAAGCCGCTGCCGACCGACGGCACGGCACGGGAAGGGACCACAGCCCTCCGCGACCTCACGGACGGCCTTCGCTACCTCCGCCGCCACCGCGTCCTCGGCCCCCTGATGATCGTCGTCGCCCTCAGCGACCTGGGCTTCGTCGGCCCCCTGAACGTCGGCCTCGCGCTGCTCTCCGACGCCCGCGGCTGGGGCGCCGCCGGCATCGGCTGGGTCCTGGCCGGCTTCGGTGCGGGGGCGGGATCCGCGTCCCTGGTCCTGACCGTACGGGGCCGCGTCCCGCGCGCCGGGGCCGTCCTCTCCTGGACCATCGCCCTCGGCGCGGTCTCGATCGCCGCCCTCGCCTACGTGCCCAGGCTTCCGGTCGCCGTCGCCGTGTCGGTCTCGATCGGCCTGCTCGCCGGCCTCAGCGGCGCCCTGTGCGGCGCGCTCACCCAGACCGAGAGCGACCCCGCCTACCTGGGCCGGGTCACCTCGGTGTCCACCTTCTTCAGCCTCGGCGTCGCCCCGCTGAGCTTCCCGCTCACCGGCGCGGCCGTCGGCCTCTGGGGCCCCGGGCCGGTCTTCACGGCCAGCGCCGCCGTCTGCGCCCTCGGCGGCGTGTACGGCCTCCTGACCCCGGCCCTGCGCCGCGCCGAGCTGCCCCGCTAGGCCCCGTCCGGCGGATCAGGGCCGGGCCGCGACCTGATCCGCCGGACGGGACCCGGCTCAGAGCCCCAGCTGCTTCGTCTCCCGCAGGCGCTCGATCGCCTCCGGCTCCCCGTCCAGCTCCACCTTGGCCGAGTCCTGGCGGCCGTACAGGTACATCGTCAGCTCACCCGGCTCCCCGGAGACCGTCACCACCGGGGTGCCGCGGTGGGCGACCGCCGTCTGGCCGTTCGGGCGGCGCAGCACCAGGCCGACCGGGACCTTGCGGCCGAGCAGGCGGGCCGTGCGCTCCAGGCGGGACCAGAGGGCGTCCGCGAAGACCGGGTCGAGCTCGCGCGCCGACCATTCGGGCTGGGCCCGGCGTACGTCCTCGGCGTGGACGTAGAACTCGACGACGTTCGCGCCCTCGTCCACCTGCTTGATGGTGAACGGAGAGAACTTCGGCGGCCCCGTCCGGATGAGCTGGATCAGCTCCTCGTACGGCTTGTCGGCGAACTCCGCCTGCACCCGGTCCTGCCGGTCCTTCAGCGCCGGTACGAGCGAACCGGCCGCCGCGTCCGGGCGCCGCTCCCGCACCACCACATGGGCCGCGAGGTCCCGGGTCCGCCAGCCCTCGCAGAGCGTCGGCGCATCGGGGCCCGCCGCCTCCAACAGGTCGGCGAGCAGAAGCCGTTCACGTTTGGCATGGGTCGACATGACCGCCAGCGTACGGCGGGTGCCGCCGGTCCGCCCAGTGGACGCCCCGCCGGACACCACCCCGGATCGCGGCACAATGGCGCCATGAGCAGCAATCTCGACCCGGCCCTCTCCGCCCGGCTCAAGCGCAGCCCCGACGGGCTCGTCCCCGCCATCGCCCAGCAGTACGACACCGGCGAGGTGCTGATGCTCGGCTGGATGGACGACGAGGCCCTCCACCGCACCCTCACCACCGGCCGCTGCACCTACTGGTCCCGCAGCCGCCAGGAGTACTGGGTCAAGGGCGACACCTCCGGGCACGTACAGCACGTCAAGTCCGTCGCCCTCGACTGCGACGCCGACACCGTCCTCGTCAAGGTCGACCAGGTCGGAGCAGCCTGCCACACCGGCGCCCGGACCTGCTTCGACGCCGACGTGCTCCCCGTGACCACGTCCGACGTGCACCCCGTCTCCGAGTAGGGTCTGGCGCCATGGATCTCGACACCTTCCGCAAGCTGGCGGCCGACCGCCGTGTCATCCCCGTCAGCCGCCGGCTGCTCGCGGACGGCGACACCCCGGTCGGGCTCTACCGCAAGCTCGCCGCCGAACGGCCCGGCACCTTCCTCCTCGAATCCGCGGAGAACGGCCGCAGCTGGTCCCGGTACTCCTTCATCGGCGTCCGCAGCGACGCCACCCTGACGGTGAAGGACGGCGAGGCCCACTGGCTGGGCACCCCGCCCGTCGGCGTCCCCACGGACGGCGACCCGCTCCTGGCCCTGCGCGCCACCGTCGAGACCCTCCACACCCCGCGCGACCTCGCTTCCGGGATGCCGCCGTTCACCGGTGGCATGGTCGGCTACCTGGGCTACGACATCGTCCGCCGCCTGGAGAAGATCGGCGACTCCACCCGGGACGACCTGCGGCTCCCCGAGCTGACCATGCTCCTCACCAGCGACCTCGCGGTCCTCGACCACTGGGACGGCTCGGTCCTGTTGATCGCCAACGCGATCAACCACAACGACCTGGAGACCGGCGTCGAGGAGGCGTACGCGCACGCCGTCGCCCGCCTCGACGCCATGGAGGCCGACCTGGCCCGCCCGGTCGCCACCGCCCCCACCGCGCTGCCCGCCTCCGAACTCCCCGAGTTCTCCGCGCTCTGGGGCGGACCGGCCTACCAGGACGCCGTCGAGGACATCAAGGAGCGCATCCGGGCGGGCGAGGCCTTCCAGGTCGTGCCCTCGCAGCGGTTCGAGACCCCGTGCACCGCCTCCGCGCTCGACGTCTACCGGGTCCTGCGGGCCACCAACCCCTCCCCGTACATGTACCTCTTCCGCTTCGAGAACGGCTTCGACGTCGTCGGTTCCAGCCCCGAGGCCCTCGTCAAGGTCGAGGACGGGCACGCGCTGCTCCACCCCATCGCCGGCACCCGGCACCGCGGCGCCACCCCGCAGGAGGACCACGACCTCGCCGAGGAACTCCTCGCCGACCCCAAGGAGCGCGCCGAGCACCTCATGCTCGTCGACCTCGGCCGCAACGACCTCGGCCGCGTCTGCACGCCCGGCTCCGTCGAGGTCGTCGACTTCATGTCCGTCGAGCGCTACTCGCACGTCATGCACATCGTCTCCACCGTGACCGGCGAGGTCGCCGAGGGCAGGACCGCCTTCGACGTCCTCACCGCCTGCTTCCCGGCCGGCACGCTCTCCGGCGCGCCCAAGCCCCGCGCCATGCAGATCATCGAGGAGCTCGAACCCTCCCGGCGCGGCCTGTACGGCGGATGTGTCGGTTATCTCGATTTCGCCGGTGACGCGGACACGGCCATCGCCATCCGCACCGCCCTGCTCCGCGACGGAACCGCGTATGTGCAGGCCGGAGCGGGTGTCGTCGCCGATTCCGATCCCGTCGCCGAGGACAACGAGTGCCGCAACAAGGCCGCGGCCGTCCTCCGGGCCGTTCACACCGCCAACCGGATGAACGGCGCCTGACCACGTAGGGGATAGTGGGGTACGTGAGTGCCGTACCCGTACCCCAGCCCCGGGCCGCCCGCGCGGCCGTCCCCACCGGCGGCCGCCGCAGCCTGGCCGCGGCCCTCCTCCTCGGCGCCCTCGGCGCCACCGTCGTCCTGCTCTCCGCCGGCCAGATCTGGGCGGAGGGCACCGCGTCCGTCGGCGGCGGCAGCGTCCCCGTCGAGGCGGACGGAGGCACCGTCACCGGTGTGCCGACCGCCCTCGCGATCGTCGGTCTCGCCGCGCTCTTCGCCGTCTTCGCCGTCCGCCGCACCGGCCGCACCCTCGTCTCCGCGCTCCTCGCCCTCAGCGGCGCGGGCGCCGCGGTCGCCGCGGTCCTCGGCGCGTCCGACAGCGCCGCGCTGAACGCCGAGGCCGCCCGCATCAGCGGCGACACCGCAGCCGCCGTCGTGGGCCTGACCCACACCGTCTGGCCGTACGTGACCGCCGCCGGCGCCGTCCTCATCCTGCTCGCCGGCCTCCTCGCGCTGCGCTTCGGCAAGACCTGGCCCGCGATGGGCGGCCGCTACGAGCGCTCCGGCACCCCCCGCGCGGCGCGCAAGGCTCCCACGACCGACCCGGACCGGCCCGAGGACCTGTGGAAGGCCCTGGACCGCGGCGAGGACCCCACGCACGGCGCCTGACGGGGCCGATCCACGGCGCCCGACGGGGGAGCCGACCGCGACGCGTGATCGTCCCGGTACCCCCGATTCACCCTCGCGCGCCCGTGTGCGGGACAATGAGCGCCGAGAGTCCGCGCACGCGAGACCTCACCATCGAGCAACTGCAACGAGGAGCAACTCATGGCGGGCAGCGCCCACGGACACACCCCGGCCGCCTGGACCGGTGTCATCATCTCCTTCATCGGCTTCTGCATCGCCGGGGTCTTCATGGTGGCCGCCAACCTGCCCGGTTTCTGGGCCGGCATGGGTGTCATCGTGCTCGGTGGCATCGTCGGCGGCGCGATGAAGGCCGCGGGCCTCGGCATGCCGAAGGAGTCGGCGGCCGTCGCCGCCGCCCGCGAGGTCGCGACCGCGCAGGCCCGTTCCTGACGCGACACGACACATCCGACAGCGCAGTCCGGCCGTGCCGGGCTGCGCTCTCGCGCGTCCGGGGCGAGAATCACCGGGTGGACCCGCAGCCCACGGCCGGAGCCGTGACCGACGCATCCAGCACCCGACCGGGTGAACCTGTGCCCGTGCCACCAGGTGAACCCGTGCCCGTGCCACCGGCCGAACCGGTCCCGGGGGACACCGCCGCCCGACCGGCCACTCCGCCATGGGACGGCGGTCCCGTACCGCCGCCGCACGCGCACGCGTGGCCCGCCGGTCCCGTACCGCCGCCGCACGCGCCCGCGTGGCCCGGCGGTCCCGTACCCCCGCCGACCAGGTCGCTCGCGCGGCGGCTGTTCCCACCGGTCGCCACGCTCGCCGGGGTGGCCGCCGCCTTCGCGTACGTCGGGACCGTCGACCCCAACGAACCCGGGCACTACCCCGTCTGCCCGCTGCTCCGCTTCACCGGCGTCTTCTGCCCCGGATGCGGCGGACTCCGCAGCGCCCACGCCTTCGTCCACGGCGACCTCCCGGCCGCCCTCGGAGCCAACGCCCTCGCCGTCATCGGCTACGGACTCTTCGGCGTCCTCATGGCCCTTTGGCTGATTCGTGCCATCCGCGGGGTGCCCATGCGCCTCGCGGTCTCCCCGGTCTGGTGGTGGGGGATCGGGGCCGTCCTCGCCCTCTTCACCCTGGTCCGGAACCTTCCCTTCGGCTCCGCGCTGGCCCCCTGAGGGCCGGTACGGCGCCTCGGGGACCCCTACGGGAGTCCCAGCAGATGGGACGCACCTCCGGCCGATGCGAGCTCGGGGCCGTCCTGCGGATAGGATCGATGTGGCTGAACCTGGTTCATCATCACCATCACCGTCCCGGAAGGGGGCCCCTCGCGTGAGTGTGCTCGACGAGATCATCGAAGGCGTACGCGCCGACCTCGCAGAGCGGCAGGCGCGGGTCACCCTCGACGAGCTCAAGGAGCGCGCCGCCAAGGCGCCGCAGGCCAAGGACGGCGTCGCCGCACTGCGCGGCGACGGCGTCAAGGTGATCTGCGAGGTCAAGCGCTCCAGCCCGTCCAAGGGCGCGCTCGCCGCGATCGCCGACCCGGCCGGACTCGCCGCGGACTACGAGGCGGGCGGCGCGGCCGTCATCTCCGTCCTCACCGAGCAGCGCCGCTTCGGCGGCTCGCTCGCGGATCTGGAGGCCGTCCGTGCCAAGGTCGACATCCCGGTCCTGCGCAAGGACTTCATCGTCACCGCGTACCAGCTCTGGGAAGCGCGCGCGTACGGAGCGGATCTCGCGCTCCTCATCGTCGCCGCCCTGGAGCAGGAGGCCCTGGTCTCCCTCATCGAGCGCGCCGAGTCCATCGGGCTCACCCCGCTCGTCGAGGTCCACGACGAGGACGAGGTCGAGCGCGCCGTCGACGCGGGCGCCCGGATCATCGGCGTCAACGCGCGGAACCTGAAGACCCTCAAGGTCGACCGCTCCACCTTCGAGCGCGTCGCCCCCGAGATCCCCGCGCACATCGTCAAGATCGCCGAGTCCGGCGTCCGAGGCCCGCACGACCTCATCGCCTACGCCAACGCCGGCGCCGACGCGGTCCTGGTCGGCGAGTCGCTCGTGACCGGCCGCGACCCGAAGGCCGCCGTCGCCGACCTGGTCGCCGCCGGCGCCCACCCGGCGCTCCGGCACGGCAGGAGCTGACCGCGCCATGACCCGCCGCCGCGCCATGCCGACCCCTCCGGGCACCGCCCGGGGGACCGTCGGCGTGCGCGGAGGCAGGCTGCGGATCGCAGCCGCGTCCGTACCCGCGCCGCACGCCCCGCTGGCCCGGGGCTGCCGTCCGCGTGGCTGCCGCGCGCCCGCCCGCCGTGTCCACGGCCGCCGGGTCCGGTACGTCATCGGGGACGAGCCGGGCCAGGTCAACGGCATGCGATGGCGCCCGCGCCTCGCGCGCACCATCACGAACCGACACAGCACCGCCGACCACTGAGGCCTGTGCCTCCGGCGCCCTTCGCGGGCGTCGAGCCGTGGCCCTCGCCGCTGCCCGGCACCGTGTGGGCACCGCACCGCTGCCACACCGCTGCCCCGTGTGGGCAAGGGGCGCCGTTCCGTTGTGCCCACCCGTTCCGCCCCCGGGGGGAGGAACAGATGCCCACGACGTGGGCCGCGGGCGCGGGCGCAGCCCACGGCGGGCGGCACATCGCGGGGTAGCCCGCTTGGCGTTGGTGGAGGTGAGCGGTCGTGCGCATACCGTGACCATCGACCGCACGTAAAGAGCACGGGGCACCCGCCCCGCGAGGAGCATCCGCATGTCCAGCGAGTTCTTCATTCCAGACCCGGAGGGTCAGGTCCCCACCGCCGAGGGCTACTTCGGTGCCTACGGCGGCAAGTTCATCCCCGAGGCCCTCGTCGCCGCCGTCGACGAGGTCGCCGTCGAGTACGACAAGGCCAAGTCCGACCCGGAGTTCGCCCGCGAGCTCAACGACCTGATGGTCAACTACACGGGCCGCCCGAGCGCCCTCACGGAGGTGCCCCGGTTCGCCGAGCACGCCGGTGGCGCCCGGATCTTCCTCAAGCGCGAGGACCTGAACCACACCGGCTCGCACAAGATCAACAACGTGCTCGGTCAGGCCCTGCTCACCAAGCGCATGGGCAAGACCCGCGTCATCGCCGAGACCGGCGCCGGTCAGCACGGCGTGGCCACCGCCACCGCCTGCGCCCTGTTCGGCCTCGACTGCACCATCTACATGGGCGAGGTCGACACCCAGCGCCAGGCCCTCAACGTGGCCCGGATGCGGATGCTCGGCGCCGAGGTCATCGCGGTGAAGTCCGGCAGCCGGACCCTCAAGGACGCCATCAACGAGGCGTTCCGCGACTGGGTCGCCAACGTGGACCGCACGCACTACCTGTTCGGCACCGTGGCGGGACCGCACCCCTTCCCCGCCATGGTCCGCGACTTCCACCGGGTCATCGGCGTCGAGGCCCGCCGCCAGATCCTGGAGCGCGCCGGACGCCTCCCCGACGCGGCGATCGCCTGCGTCGGCGGCGGCTCCAACGCCATCGGCCTCTTCCACGCCTTCGTCCCCGACGCGGGCGTCCGACTGATCGGCTGCGAGCCGGCCGGTCACGGCGTCGAGACCGGCGAGCACGCGGCCACCCTCACCGCCGGCGAGCCCGGCATCCTGCACGGTTCGCGGTCGTACGTCCTCCAGGACGAGGAGGGCCAGATCACCGAGCCGTACTCGATCTCGGCGGGCCTCGACTACCCGGGCATCGGCCCGGAGCACGCGTACCTCAAGGACAGCGGGCGCGGCGAGTACCGCGCCGTCACCGACGACGCCGCCATGCAGGCGCTGCGGCTGCTCTCCCGTACCGAGGGCATCATCCCCGCCATCGAGTCGGCGCACGCCCTCGCCGGGGCCCTGGAGGTCGGCAAGGAGCTCGGCAAGGACGCCCTGCTCCTCGTGAACCTCTCCGGGCGCGGCGACAAGGACATGGACACGGCCGCCCGCTACTTCGGCCTGTACGACGGGGAGGGCTCCAAGTGACGACCGGCACCGGCAACATCCAGCTGCTCAGCGACACCCTCGCCAAGGCGAAGGCGGAGAACCGGGCCGCGCTCATCGCGTACCTCCCGGCCGGCTTCCCGACCGTCGACGGCGGCATCGCGGCGATCAAGGCCGTCTTCGACGGTGGCGCGGACGTGGTCGAGGTCGGCCTCCCGCACAGCGACCCGGTCCTCGACGGGCCGGTCATCCAGACCGCCGACGACATCGCCCTGCGCGGCGGCGTCAAGATCGCCGACGTCATGCGCACGGTCCGCGAGGCCCACGAGGCCACCGGGAAGCCGGTCCTCGTCATGACGTACTGGAACCCGATCGACCGCTACGGCGTCGAGCGCTTCACCGAGGAGCTCGCCGCGGCCGGCGGCGCGGGCTGCATCCTGCCCGACCTGCCGGTCCAGGAGTCCGCGGTCTGGCGCGAGAACGCCGACAAGCACGGTCTCGCCACCGTCTTCGTCGTCGCGCCCAGCAGCAAGGACGCGCGCCTGGCCACCATCACGGCGGCCGGCTCCGGCTTCGTCTACGCCGCCTCGCTCATGGGTGTCACCGGCACCCGCGAGTCGGTCGGCCAGGAGGCCGCCGACCTCGTCCGGCGCACCCGCGCCACCTCCGAGCTCCCGGTGTGCGTCGGCCTCGGCGTCTCCAACGCCACCCAGGCCAAGGAGGTCGCCGCCTTCGCGGACGGCGTCATCGTCGGCTCCGCCTTCGTGAAGCGGATCCTCGACGCCGACGGCGACGAGACCGCGGGACTCGCCGCCGTAAAGGAACTGGCGGCCGAACTCGCCGAGGGCGTGAGGCGCGTTTCGTAACCCATTTGGGTGGATCTGCGACCGGGGAGGCACGCACGTGCCTCCCCGGTTCGTTTCCGAGGCGTGAGCGAGAAGAACAGCGGTGATGGCAAGGGGAGCGCGCGGGAGCGCCTCAAGGAGCAGCGTGAGCGAGAGAAGGCCCGCGAGAAGCAGCGGCGCGTCCTGATCGTGTCGGCGGCGGTGGTCGGCGTCCTCGGCCTCGCCGCGGTCGTCGGCGTGATCGCCGCGGGCGGCGACAAGGACACCGGGTCCGACAAGGCCGGCCCGGTCGTCGCGCCGACCGGAGCGACCGAGGAGGACGGCAAGCCCGCCATTCCCACCGGGAAGACGGACGCCCCGTCGACGCTGGCGATCTGGGAGGACTTCCGCTGCCCGGCGTGCGCCCAGTTCGAGAACGCGTTCCGGGACACCATCCACGAGCTGGAGGCCTCGGGCGCGCTCAGGGCCGAGTACCACCTCGCCACCCTCATCGACGGGAACATGGGCGGCAGCGGCTCCCTGCGCGCGGCGAACGCGGCCGCGTGCGCCCAGGACGCGGGGAAGTTCACCGCGTACCACGACACGCTCTACGTCAACCAGCCGCCGGAGACGGACGACGCCTTCGGCGACAACGACAAGCTGATCGAGCTGGCGGCGAAGGTGCCGGGGCTCGACACGCCCGCCTTCCGCAGCTGCGTCAACGACGGGACGCACGACAGCTGGGTGGTCAAGTCGAACGAGGCCTTCCAGAACGGCGGCTTCCGCGGCACGCCGTCCGTCCTGCTCAACGGAGAATCGATCTTCCCGACGAAGGGGAGCGAGCAGATCTCCCCGGAGAACCTGAAGAAGTGGGTCGCCGAGGCCAACAAGGGCAAGAAGCCCGGCACGGCCGCGCCGGTCACTCCGGCCGCTCCGACCTCTCCCCCGGCGGGCTGAGCCACCGCTTCCGGTTGGGTTAGTTACCCATACGTTGCCGGGTGGGCTGCCGTCCCGCCCGCCCGGCAGGGTAGCGTCGGTCCTGCCATGGACCTTGCCTACATTCCCAGCCCGTCGACCGGCGTGATCAACCTCGGACCGATCCCGCTGCGCGGCTATGCCTTCTGCATCATCATCGGTGTCTTCGTCGCCGTCTGGTACGGCAACAAGCGGTGGATCGCCCGGGGCGGCACTGCCGGCACCGTGGCCGACATCGCCGTCTGGGCGGTGCCCTTCGGCCTCGTCGGCGGACGCCTCTACCACGTGATCACCGACTACCAGCTGTACTTCAGCGAGGGTGAGAACTGGGTCGACGCCTTCAAGATCTGGGAGGGCGGCCTCGGTATCTGGGGCGCCATCGCGCTCGGCGCGGTGGGTGCCTGGATCGGCTGCCGCCGGCGGGGCATCCCGCTCCCGGCGTACGCCGACGCCATCGCTCCCGGCATCGCGTTCGCCCAGGCCATCGGCCGCTGGGGCAACTGGTTCAACCAGGAGCTGTACGGCAAGCCGACCGATCTGCCCTGGGCCCTGAAGATCACCGAGAGCGCGAACCGCGAGGCCGGGTACTACCACCCGACCTTCCTGTACGAGTCGCTCTGGTGCGTCGGCGTCGCCGTCCTCGTCATCTGGGCCGACCGCCGCTTCAAGCTCGGCCACGGGCGCGCCTTCGCGCTGTACGTCGCCGCCTACTGCGCGGGTCGCGTCTGGACCGAGTACCTGCGTGTCGACGAGGCCCACCACATCCTCGGCCTGCGCCTGAACGTGTGGACCGCGATCATCGTCTTCGTGCTCGCGGTGCTCTACATCGCGATCTCGGCGCGGATCCGTCCGGGCCGTGAGGAGATCGTGGAGCCGAAGGCCGCGGAGAAGGACGGCGCGGACGGCGCGGAGAAGTCCGGTGACGCCGCCGAGACGGACGCGCCGACGGACGGTGAGCTCAAGGACGCCGCTCCGGACGTCGACGCTCCGGACACCGACACTTCCGACGGGGACCTGGAGGACAAGGCCGGCAACGGCGCCGGGTCTGCCGCCAAGAGCTGATCCCCCTCCAGCCGGTCGAAGGGCCGTCGGGACCGAGAGGTCCCGGCGGCCCTTTCGCATGCCCGGGCAGGGGGAGTCACGCCGTCCGGGCCGCGAGCGCGAGGACCCGGTGGGCGCCCGCCACCACCGCCGCGTCCACGAAGCGCCCGTCCGGGAGGGCGAGGGCACCCCGCTCGGGGCCGGCGGCCGCGACGACCTCCCGTGCCGCGTCGACCTCCTCCGGGGTGGGGAGATAGGCGCGCTCGATGACCGGGAGCTGGCGGGGGTGGATGGCCGCCCGGCCGAAGAAGCCCATGGCCCGGCCCCGGGCGCAGCCCGCGGCCAGCGCCTCCATGTCGCCGATGTCGGGATGGACCGACTGGGCCGGGGGCGGGAGGGCGGCCGCGCGGGCCGCGACCACCACCCGGCCGCGCGACCAGTCCAGGCCGCAGTCCTCCCGTACGCCCAGGTCCGCACGGAGATCGGCCTCGCCGAGCGCGATGCCGCGGACGGCGGGGTGGGCCGTGGCGATGGCGTACGCGTGCTCCACGGCGAGGGCGTTCTCCAGGAGCGGGTAGAGCGGGAGGCCCGGGGCGAGCTCGGCGAGCCGGTGGATGTCAGTGGCGTGTGTCACCTTGGGAACACGAAGACCGTGGAGGCCGGGGAGGAGGGCCAGGGTGGGGATGTCGCGCGGGGTGTGGACGCGGACGTGGACCGGGACGGGGTGCGGATCCGCGAGCAGATCGGCCGTGGCGTCGAGGGCGTACGCCTTGCGGTGCGGGGCGACCGCGTCCTCCAGATCGACGATGACGACATCGGCGCCGGAGGTCAGAGCCTTGCGGACCACCTCGGGGCGGTCGCCGGGGGCGTACAGCCAGGTGACCGCGGTCGCGGTGGGTGAGCGGCGCGCCGTGCCGTTCGCGCGGGCCGGGGTCTCGCTCATGTTGCTCATACCGCTCCCTGCTCGCGGAGGGCGCCGATCTCGGCGGGGCTGAGGCCGAGCTCGGAGAGGACGGCGGTGGTGTCGGCGCCGTGGGGGCGGCCGGGCCAGCGGATGCCTCCGGGGGTCTCGGAGAGGCGGAAGAGGACGTTCTGCATCTTGATCGGGCCGAGTTCGGGGTCCTGCACCTCGGTGACGGTGCCGAGCGCCCGGTACTGGGGGTCGGCGACGACGTCCCGGATGTCGTAGACCGGAGCGATCGCCGCCTCCGCCTTCTCGAAGGCGTCCATGGCCTCGTCCCGGGTGTGACGGGCGATCCACGAACCGACCACCTCGTCCAGGACGTCCGCGTTCTCGGCCCGACCCGTGCCGTCGGCGAACCAGGGCTCGTCGATCAGATCGGGACGGCCGACCAGGACCATGACGCGTTCGGCGATGGACTGGGCGGAGGTGGAGACGGCGACCCAGGAGCCGTCGGAGGTGCGGTACGTGTTGCGCGGGGCGTTGTTGCGGGAGCGGTTGCCCGTGCGGGGCTGGACATAGCCGAGTTGGTCGTACCAGAGGGGGTGGGGCCCGATGACCGAGAGCATCGGTTCGATGATCGCCATGTCGACGACCTGGCCGCGCCCGGTCGTCGTCCTCGCGGTGAGCGCGGTCATCACGGCGTACGCCGTGGCCAGGGCGGCGATCGAGTCGGCCAGGCCGAAGGGGGGCAGGGTGGGCGGGCCCTCGGGCTCGCCGGTGATGGCGGCGAAGCCGCTCATCGCCTCGGCGAGGGTGCCGAAGCCGGGGCGGTGGGCGTACGGGCCGAACTGGCCGAAGCCGGTGACCCGGGTGAGGACCAGACGCGGGTTGACGGTGGAGAGCTCCTCCCAGCCCAGGCCCCAGCGTTCCAGGGTGCCGGGGCGGAAGTTCTCCACGATCACGTCGGCGTCGGCGGCGAGCGCGAGGAGGGTGTCCCGGCCGCCGGGTGAGGAGAGATCGAGGGTGATCGCCCGCTTGTTGCGGCCCAGGACCTTCCACCAGAGACCGATGCCGTCCTTGGCGGGGCCGTGACCACGGGACGGGTCGGGCTTGCGGGGGTGCTCGACCTTGACGACGTCGGCGCCGAAGTCGCCGAGCATCATGGCGGCGAGCGGGCCGGCGAAGAGGGTCGCCAGATCCAGGACGCGCAGGCCGTGCAGGGGGGCACGAGGTGTGGGCGCGGCTGCGGGGGAGGGCGCCGCGGAGGTGGGCGGGGTGGTGGTCATACGCGGTCGGTCTCCCTCTCGGCCTCGTCGAGGGAGCCGAAGGCGGCCTCGATCTCGGTGCGGAACGGCATCGACGTCGACGCGCCCTCGCGCTGGACGGAGAGCGCGGCGGCGGTCCCCGCCCAGGCGAGGGCCTCGGGTGCGGGGCGGCCCTCGCCGAGGGCGACCGCGAGCGCGCCGACGAAGGTGTCCCCGGCCCCGGTGGTGTCCACGGCCCGGACGCGGGGCGCGGGCACCGTCACCGGATCGGCGCCCCGTACCGCGTACAGGCTGCCCGCCGCCCCCAGGGTGATGACGACCTCGGGGACGTCACGGAGCAGGGCCAGGGCGGCCTCGCGGGGGTCGATCAGGCCGGTGAGCGCGGTGGCCTCGTGCTCGTTGGGGACCAGCAGGTCGACGGAGGCGAGGAGTTCGGGAGGGAGCGGCTGGGCGGGAGCGGGGGTGAGGACGGTACGGACGCCGAGGCGGCGGGCGGTCGCGGCGCCCTCCACGACGACGGAGAGGGGGAGTTCGAGCTGGAGGAGCAGGGTGTCGGCGGTGCCGATGAGGGCCTCGTCGCCGTGGTCGAGGGAGGTGACGGTGCCGTTCGCGCCGGGGACGACGACGATCGCGTTGCCGCCCTCGTCGTCGACGACGATGTGCGCGGTGCCGGAGGCGCCCTCGGCGGTGCGCAGGAGGTCGGTGTCCACCGAGCAGTGTTCGAGGGTGGCCCGGAGCCGGGTGCCGAAGTCGTCGGCGCCGACCGCGCCGATCATCGACACCTCGCCGCCGGCGCGGGCGGCGGCGACGGCCTGGTTGGCGCCCTTGCCGCCGGGGATCGTACGGAAGGAGCGGCCGGTGACGGTTTCGCCGAGGGCGGGGGCCTTCGGTACATAGGCGACGAGGTCCATGTTGGTGCTGCCGAGTACGACGATGCTGGTCATGGGCGTACTGCCTCCAGGTGGGTCAGTTCGGCCAGGGTGTCGAATCCGATGCCGTCGAAGGACGGGACCGAGGTCGCGAGACGGTTCTTGAGGGGGGAGGTCCAGCGCTCGGGCAGTCGGTCGGGGTGCCCGGCGAGCAGCCCGGCGACCGAACCGGCGGTGGCGCCGTTGGAATCGGTGTCCCAGCCGCCGGAGACCGCCGCGCAGACGGAGCGGGTGAAATCGCCGTCGGCGTGGGTGAGGGCGGCGGCGAGCAGGGCGGCGTTGGGGACGGCATGCACCCAGTGGTACCCGCCGAGTTCGGCGTGCAGGCGGTCGACGACGGTGTCGAAGTCGGGGGTGTCGTGGGCGAGTCCGATCCCCCGGCGGACCGCCTGCGCGAGGCGGGAGCGCGGCGGGATCACGGCGAGTCCCTCGGCGAGCGCCTGATGGACGTCGGCGGTGCCGGTCGCGGCGGTGGCGAGGGTGGCGGCGACGAACATGGCGCCGTAGACGCCGTTCGCGGTGTGGGTGAGGGCGGCGTCCCGGTATGCCTGCTCGGCGGCGGCGTGCGGGTCGCCCGGGTGCGTCCAGCCGTGGACGTCGGCCCGGATCTGGGCGCCGATCCACTCGCGGAACGGGTTGCGGTGGACGGCCGTCAGCGGGGGTTCGATCCCGTCGAGGAGATTGCGGTAGGCGACGCGCTCGGCCGTGAAGCTGCGGCCGGCGGGTAGCTCGTCGAGCCAGAGGCGGGCGACGTCGGCGGTGGTGAAGTCGCGGCCGTACCGCTGGAGGAGGAGCAGATTGAGGAGGGGGTAGTTGAGGTCGTCGTCCTCGGGCATCCCGTCGATGTTCTCGGCGAGGGAGGTCGGGGCGGAGCGACGGTTCCAGGGGTGCGCGGCGAGCAGCTCGGGCGGGACGCCGCGGGCGGTGAACCAGGTGGAGAGGGGCCAGTTGCCGGCGGCGCGGGCGAGGGCGCGGATGGCCGTGAGGGGGAGCTTCTCGACGGGCTTGCCGAGGAGGCAGCCGGCGGCGCGGCCCAGCCAGGCGGCGTGCAGGCGGTCGCGGAGGGCGGTGTCTTCCCCCACCCCGCCCCTTCCCGAAACCCTGACGGGACCGGGGGCGCCGCCCCCGAACCCCCGGGATCGCGGCGCTTCGCGCGCGAGGAACGGCCCGTCGGGGGCGCTGCCCACGGACCCACGGTGCCGTGGCTTTTCGTCGCCGGACGCGGGGGACCCCGGTGATTCGTGCCCGGCGCCGGGGGACCCCGGTGTTTCGTGCCCGGTCCCGTCAGGGTTTGGGGGAGGGGTGGTGCGGGGGGTCGTCAGGGATCTGATCTCCGGTAGGGAGGTGGGTTCCCGGAGGAGCGAGGGGGCCGGGAGAGCCGACAGGGCGTCCAGGAGGGTCTCGGCCAGGGGGCGGAGGTCCGGGCGGGGGGTCGGGGATGCGCCGGCCTCGGGTGGGGCGGGGGCGCCGCCGGCCCGCTGCCAGCGGGCGGCGACCTCCCGCGCGTCGCGGCCGTCCTCCGCCGCCTGGCGGAGTTCGTGGCCCACCAGGTCCTCCGGCTGGACCCAGGTCAGGCGGAGGTTCATCGGGCGGCCGCGCTGGTCAGGGTGGCGAACGCCTGCTCGTGGGACCGGCGGCGTTCCCGGTCCTGGGTGAAGATCTCCTGGGCCACCGCCGTCAGCGCCCTCGCCGGGGCATGGAGGTCCAGGCGGCTCGCCTCCGCGACCTGCTTCGCCCAGTTCGAGGGCACCGCCGACTCGCCGTGCAGCGCGCCCGCGACCGCGCCCGCCATCGTCGCGATCGAGTCGCAGTCACGGCCGTAGTTGACCGCGCCCAGGACCGTACGGCGGAAGTCGCCCTCCCCGACGAGCAGCATGCCGAGGGCGATCGGGAGTTCCTCGATCGCATGGAGGCGGGACGGGCGACGGGCGCCCAGGCCCGGCGCGCGGTAGTCGGGGCCCACCGAGTCGAAGGGGGCCACCGCCTTGCGGAGCGGGGTCAGCGCCGACTCGAAGTCCTTGTACCGGGACGCCACTTCCGCCACGGCCTCGATCGCCGACCGCGTGCCGTCCTTCGCGAGCGCCAGGGCCGTATCGACCACCGACGACGGGGTGGCGCACGGCACGCACGCCGCCGACACCGCCGCCGCGAACACCCCCGCCGCCTCACGGCCGTACGAGGACTGGTGCGCGCCGGCGACGTCGAGGGCCTCGGCGTACGCGGCCTCCGGGCAGGCCGCGTTGACGAGCCCGACCGGGGCCATGTACATCGCGGCGCCGCAGTTGACGATGTTGCCGCTGCCGGCCTCGCGCGGGTCCACATGGCCGTAGTGGAGACGAGCCACCAGCCACTTCTCGGCCAGGAAGATCCGCTGGAGCGGGAGTGCCTCCGCCTCCAGTTCGGGGATCCAGACGGGGGAGCCCATCAGGTCGGGGACGAGGTGGTCCGCGACCGCGTACGCGTCGAGGTGGCCGCGGACCTTCTCGTACACCCTGATCAGGGCATGGGTCATCAAGGTGTCGTCGGTGACGTGCCCGTCGCCCTTGTGGTACGGGGCGATGGGGCGGGCGGTCCGCCACGCGTCGCCGTTCCAGGGGCCGACGATCCCGGTGACGCGGCCGCCGTGGCGTTCCACGATCTGCTCGGGGGTGTAGCCCTCGACGGGGCCGCCGAGCGCGTCGCCGACGGCGGCCCCGAGGAGACTTCCGGTGATCCGGTCATCCAGCGTGGGTGTCACTGTGGTTGTCGCTGTGGGGGTCATGTCGGAATTGTCCACCCGGGGTGGCCGGTTCCGTGGCTGCGAGCAGCCCGGCGAGTTCGACCAGATCCGTCCCCGCGAGCCGGGGCAGCGCGCAGCCCGCCAGCGTCCGGCACGCCTCGCGCCAGGTCGCCGGCACCGAACGGCCCCCGCCCAGCGCCCCGGTGAGCGCGCCCGCCAGCGCGGGAGCGGAGTCGGCGACCCGGGAGAGGCAGACGGCGGCCGGGACCGCGGCCGTCATCTCGCCCCGGGCGGCGGTGGCGAGGGCGAGCGCCACCGGGACGGTCTCGGCGGCGGCGATGCCGTAGCTGTAGACGTGGTCCACGATCTGGTGCTCCAGGAGTGGGACCAGCTCGAAGGCCGAACCGGCGCTCTGGGCGAGCTTCACCGCGTACCGGGCGTTGCGGCCGATCTCGGTGACGGGCGGGAGTTCGGCGAGGGCCGCTTCGACGGCCTCGTCGACGGTCGCCCCGCCGAGCGCCGCGGCGACGGCCGCCGCCATCGCGCGGGCGCCGTGGACTCCGTCGCCGTCCTGGGTGTACCGGGCGTCGAACTCGGCGAGTTCGGCGGCGGCGCGGGGGTCGCCGGGATGGACGACGGCCAGGACGACGGCCCGGACGCAGGCCGCGTCGTCGAAGAAGTGTGGGTTGTCGTGGCCGGTGGCGGGCGGGCGCAGACCGGTGGCGAGATTGCCGAGGCCCGCGCGGACGGAGATCCGGGCGCGGAGGGGGAGAACGGCGGACTCGACCTCCGGGGCGCGGTCCGCGGCGGCGGCGACCTGTCCGGCGAGGGCGTTCCAGGTGAGGTCGACGGCGGCGCGGAGCCTGCGCTCCGGGGGGAGGCCGGTGAAGACCGGGCCCGAGGCGGTGAGGATCGCCTCGGCGGTGAAGACCGCCCACTCGGCGTCGTCGGAGGGGCCGAGGCGGAGGGGCTCGGGGGGCTGGTTGAGGGCGATGGGGACGGGAAGGGTGGTCGTGGCGTTCTGCTCGGCGAAGGTGTCGAGCTCGCGGGTGAGGCGGCGGGTCCACTCGGGCATGCGGGCGGCGCGGTGCCTGGCGGCGGGCCATCCTGCGGCGTCGCCTGCGGCGAGGCCCAGGAGGAGGCCTTCGACCGCGTCGCGCGGTGGCCTGCGGGGGGCCTCGGGCTGCTGGGCCTCGTGGGTGCCGCCCCATGAACCCGTGCCGCGTACGGGGGCGGGGGGCTTTGGGGCGAACCCCAATGGGTCGGCGCCCGGCCCCGTGCCGACGTCCTGTGGGTCACCGAGCAACGAGCCGGGACCCGGCAACGGGCGCTGTGCACACGCTCCCTCAGACTCCGTCTGGGGGAGCCCCCACCGTCCAGCGGGACGATTGCCCACAGCGGAGGTGGCGGCGGCGGGGGCGCTGCCCACAGCAGGAGTAGTCGTCGTCGTTGTCGTGTCACCGCTCATCAGGATTCCCCCTCTGGGGTCAGCAGGTCTGCTACGTCCAGGACGTGGTAGCCGCGCATGGAGGGGAGGCAGCTGCCCGTGACCGGGGTGATGGCCGAGCCCCATTCCTCGGGGATCGACCGCAGTCCGCCGGCCGCGCCGGCCAGCGCGCCCGCCACTGCCGCCGTGGTGTCGGCGTCGCGGCCCATGTTGACGGCCGTCAGGACCGCCGTACGGAAGTCACCCCGGGCCGCCGCGAAGGCGCCGAACGCCAGGCCCACCGCCTCCGGGGCCAGGTCCGTCCAGGGGTAGCCGCCGATGACGACCGCCGAGCGGACCTGGCGTTCGCGGGTGAGCGGGTCCGGCTGGACGCGCTGGGCGGCGACGACCGCGCGGCGCAGCGAGCGGGCCGTCCACGAGTCCATCGGGACGGCCGAGAGGGCCGCCGCGATCACCGAGGTCACGCCCGCTCCCGTCATCGCCGCCGCGACGCCGGCCGCGACCGCCTGCCCGCCGTAGATGCCCTCGCCGTCGTGGCTGACGCTGCCGTCGATCGCGACCAGTCGGGCCGCCTCCGCCGGGCGGCCCGCCGCGAACACCCCGAACGGCGCCGCCCGCATGGCGAGACCGTCGCTCCAGGCGTGCCGGTGCTGCGCGGAGATCGGCGCGGCGAGGCCCCGGCGGAGGTTCTCCAGGGTGCCGCGCTCCGAGAAGCCGGCGCCGCGGAACGGGCCTTCGTCGAGGTCGGCGATCCAGTGGTGCCAGGCCCGTTCGACGTGGTGGACGGTGAGCGCCGAGCCGTGCCGGGCGAGGAGCAGCGCCGAGAAGATGGCGTACTCGGTGTCGTCGGTGCCTGCCGGGCTGTCCGTCACGAAGCCTTCGATCCGGCCCCAGCGGCGGCGGATCTCGGAGGGCCGCATGTTCTCGGCGGGCGCGCCGAGCGCGTCGCCGACGGCGAGGCCGAGGAGCGCCCCTCTCGCCCGCTCGCGCACATCGCATGCCGTGGTGGTCACCATGTCCGTGGCCCCTTCCTCGGTGGGGGCGCATCGATGGCGCCCCGATGTCTGGATCTGTGCCACCACGGGCCGGGAACTCGCTGCAGAAACGTCTCTGTCACCCGCCTGACACCTCGCCAGAACCCGGTTCACGCAGCAAGGTGCGCCTTAGTAAGTACGGCCTGCCTTGCTAGCGCGCCCCTTACATCGCGCGTATTTTCGAGGTGTTGGGGGCGGCGGGTGCAACCCGGCCCGCCGGAACGAGGGGAGAGCCATGTCCATCATCGAAGCTCAGGCGCCACTGCACGAGGCCCACCGCGACAACCACACGCACCGTGATGTGAACGGCGGTTGGCTGCGTCCGGCGGTGTTCGGCGCGATGGACGGACTCGTGTCCAACCTCGCCCTGATGACCGGTGTCGCCGGTGGCGCGGTCTCCACGCAGACCGTCGTCATCACCGGCCTCGCCGGACTCGCGGCCGGTGCCTTCTCCATGGCGGCCGGCGAATACACCTCCGTCGCCTCGCAGCGCGAACTCGTCCAGGCCGAACTGGACGTCGAGCGCCGCCAGTTGCGCAAGCACCCGATCGACGAGATGGAGGAGCTCGCCGCGCTCTACGTCTCCCGTGGCGTCGAGCCCGCGCTCGCCCGCGAGGTCGCGATGCAGCTGTCGAAGGACCCCGAGCAGGCCCTGGAGATCCACGCCCGCGAGGAACTCGGCATCGACCCGGACGACCTGCCGTCCCCGATGGTCGCCGCGGTCTCGTCCTTCGGTTCCTTCGCGCTCGGCGCGCTCCTCCCGCTGCTCCCGTATCTGCTCGGGGCGACCGCGCTCTGGCCCGCCGTGCTGCTGGCGCTCGTCGGGCTCTTCGCCTGCGGCGCGCTCGTGGCCCGGGTGACCGCGCGCGGCTGGCTCTTCAGCGGTATGCGTCAGCTCGTCCTCGGCGGTGCCGCTGCGGCCGTCACGTACGGGCTCGGCATGCTCCTCGGGGCCGCGCTGTAGCCCGTTCCGTACGTGCGTGCGCGGGACCGGTGCGGACTCCGTGCCCCCCCCGTGGAAGCCGGTACGGATTCCGTGCCCCGCAGAGGCCGGTACGGATTCCGTGCCCCGCAGAAGACCGAGAGGCTCCCGAAAGGGGCCTCTCGGTCTTTTCGTGGCACCTTTTCGGGACGTAAGCCTCGTATCGGCTGTGACGTATATCCCTGGTCCGATCCGCCGCAGCGATGAGACACTATGCACGACGCCACATATGTAGCCGGTTACTCGGCGGTTTCGAACCCGTGACCAACGGGAATGAGGCATGAGCGTCGCTGGGCAATGAAGCCCACACAGTGACGGGTCGCCGAAGACCCGGAGATCCTCCGGATCACTTCGATCCGTCCCCGCGAGGCAGGCCTCTGACCTCGCAAACCACAGGTGAACCCACGCCACCGCTCCGTGTCGGTGGTGTCCGCATGTTGGAACGAGCTATCCACTTCGCGAGAAGCCAGCCATCATGTAACCTGCACGAAATTTCGCGGAGGGCCAACGTCGTCCCTCGGCAGTAGCTCCCCCAGACGTGTCTGGGAGGTGCCCCCAGCCACGACGACGACGGGAGAGCCGATGCGTTCCGACGCCTGGTCGCCCATGGACGGTCGCCCTGCTCAGCAGGGAATGTACGACCCCCGTAACGAACACGACGCCTGTGGTGTCGGGTTCGTGGCCACCCTCACCGGTGTAGCCAGCCACGCGCTGGTCGAGCAGGCGCTGACCGTACTGCGCAACCTCGAACACCGCGGCGCCACCGGCTCCGAGCCCGACTCCGGTGACGGCGCCGGCATCCTGTTCCAGGTCCCGGACACCTTCCTCCGCGAGGTCGCCGGATTCGACCTCCCCGAGGCGGGCGCGTACGCCGTCGGCATCGCCTTCCTCCCCGAGGACGGCACCGACGAGACCGCCGCGAAGATCGAGGCGATCGCCGCCGACGAGGGCCTGAACGTCCTCGGCTGGCGTGAGGTCCCCGTCGCCCCCGAGCTCCTCGGCGCCTCCGCCCGCTCCACCATGCCGGTCTTCCGTCAGCTCTTCGTCGCGGACGCGGCCGGCGAGGCCACCGGCATCGCGCTCGACCGCAAGGCCTTCGTGCTGCGCAAGCGCGCCGAGCGGGAGGCCGCGACCTACTTCCCGTCGCTCTCCGCCCGCACCATCGTCTACAAGGGCATGCTGACCACCGGCCAGCTGGAGCCCTTCTTCCCGGACCTGTCGGACCGCCGCTGCGCCACCGCCGTGGCCCTGGTCCACTCCCGGTTCTCCACCAACACCTTCCCGAGCTGGCCGCTGGCCCACCCGTACCGCTTCGTCGCCCACAACGGTGAGATCAACACCGTCAAGGGCAACCGGAACTGGATGACCGCCCGCGAGGCCCAGCTCGACTCCACCGTCTTCGGCGAGGGCTCGCTGGACCGGATCTTCCCGATCTGCACCCCGGACGCCTCCGACTCGGCCTCCTTCGACGAGGTCCTGGAGCTCCTCCACCTCGGCGGCCGCTCCCTGCCCCACGCGGTCCTGATGATGGTCCCGGAGGCGTGGGAGAACCACGAGACCATGGACCCGGCCCGCCGCGCCTTCTACCAGTACCACTCCACGATGATGGAGCCCTGGGACGGCCCGGCCTGCGTCACCTTCACCGACGGCGTCCAGGTCGGCGCGGTCCTCGACCGCAACGGTCTGCGCCCCGGCCGCTACTGGGTCACCGACGAGGGCCTCGTCGTCCTCTCCTCCGAGGTCGGCGTCCTCGACATCGACCCCGCCAAGGTCGTCCGCAAGGGCCGCCTCCAGCCCGGCAAGATGTTCCTCGTCGACACCGCCGAGCACCGCATCGTCGAGGACGACGAGATCAAGGCCGGCCTCGCCGCCGAGAACCCGTACGCGGAGTGGCTGGAGACCGGGGAGATCGAGCTCTCCGACCTCCCCGAGCGTGAGCACATCGTGCACACCCACGCCTCGGTCACCCGCCGCCAGCAGACCTTCGGCTACACCGAGGAAGAGCTCCGCGTCATCCTCGCCCCGATGGCCCGCACCGCCGGCGAGCCCCTCGGCTCCATGGGCACGGACTCGCCGATCGCGGCCCTGTCCGCCCGGCCGCGGCTGCTCTTCGACTACTTCACCCAGCTGTTCGCTCAGGTCACCAACCCGCCGCTGGACGCCATCCGCGAAGAGCTCGTGACCTCGCTGCGCTCCTCGCTCGGCCCTCAGGGCAACCTGCTTGAGCCGACCTCCGGGTCGTGCCGCAGCGTCACCCTGCCCTTCCCGGTGATCGACAACGACGAGCTGGCCAAGCTCATCCACATCAACGCCGACGGCGACATGCCCGGCATGAAGGCCGCGACCCTCTCCGGCCTCTACCGGGTCTCCGGCGGCGGCGAGGCCCTCTCCGCCCGCATCGAGGCCATCTGCGCCGAGGCCGACACCGCCATCGAGGGCGGCGCCCGCCTCATCGTGCTCTCCGACCGGCACTCCGACGCCGAGCACGCGCCGATCCCCTCGCTGCTGCTCACCGCTGCCGTCCACCACCACCTCATCCGCACCAAGCAGCGCACCAAGGTGGGTCTGCTCGTCGAGGCCGGTGACGTCCGCGAGGTCCACCACGTCGCCCTGCTCATCGGCTACGGCGCCGCGGCGGTCAACCCGTACCTCGCCATGGAGTCCGTCGAGGACCTGGTCCGCGCCGGCACCTTCATCGAGGGCCTGGAGCCCGAGCAGGCCATCCGGAACCTGATCTACGCGCTCGGCAAGGGCGTCCTCAAGGTCATGTCCAAGATGGGCATCTCCACCGTCGCCTCCTACCGCGGCGCCCAGGTCTTCGAGGCCGTCGGCCTCGACGAGACCTTCGTCGCCACGTACTTCAACGGCACGGCCACCAAGATCGGCGGCGCCGGTCTCGACGTCGTCGCCAAGGAGGTCGCCGCCCGCCACGCCAAGGCGTACCCCGTCTCCGGCGTCCCCTCGGCGCACCGCGCCCTGGACATCGGCGGCGAGTACCAGTGGCGCCGCGAGGGCGAGCCGCACCTGTTCGACCCGGAGACCGTCTTCCGCCTGCAGCACGCCACGCGCAACAAGCGGTACGACATCTTCAAGCAGTACACGGACCGGGTGAACGAGCAGTCCGAGCGCCTCATGACGCTCCGCGGCCTCTTCGGCTTCACCTCGGACCGCCCCGCGATCTCCATCGACGAGGTCGAGTCGGCCGCCGAGATCGTCAAGCGCTTCTCCACCGGCGCCATGTCGTACGGCTCCATCTCCCGCGAGGCGCACGAGACCCTCGCCATCGCCATGAACCAGCTGGGCGCCAAGTCCAACACCGGTGAGGGCGGCGAGGACCCGGACCGCCTCTACGACCCGGCCCGTCGCTCCGCCATCAAGCAGGTCGCCTCCGGCCGCTTCGGCGTCACCAGCGAATACCTGGTCAACGCCGACGACATCCAGATCAAGATGGCGCAGGGCGCCAAGCCCGGCGAGGGCGGCCAGCTGCCCGGCCACAAGGTCTACCCGTGGGTCGCCAAGACGCGTCACTCGACGCCCGGCGTCGGCCTCATCTCGCCGCCGCCGCACCACGACATCTACTCCATCGAGGACCTGGCTCAGCTGATCCACGACCTCAAGAACGCCAACCCGGTCGCCCGCATCCACGTGAAGCTGGTCTCCGAGGTCGGCGTCGGCACGGTCGCCGCCGGTGTCTCCAAGGCCCACGCGGACGTCGTCCTCATCTCCGGCCACGACGGCGGAACGGGCGCCTCGCCGCTCACCTCGCTCAAGCACGCGGGCGGACCCTGGGAGCTCGGCCTCGCCGAGACCCAGCAGACCCTGCTGCTCAACGGTCTGCGCGACCGGATCGTCGTCCAGACCGACGGCCAGCTCAAGACCGGCCGTGACGTGATCATCGCCGCGCTGCTCGGCGCCGAGGAGTTCGGTTTCGCGACCGCGCCGCTCGTCGTCTCCGGCTGCGTCATGATGCGCGTCTGCCACCTGGACACCTGCCCGGTCGGCATCGCCACCCAGAACCCGGCGCTGCGCGACCGGTTCTCCGGCAAGGCCGAGTACGTCGTCAACTTCTTCGAGTTCATCGCCGAAGAGGTCCGCGAGATCCTCGCCGAGCTGGGCTTCCGCACCCTCGAAGAGGCCGTCGGCCACGCCGAGCTGCTCGACACCAGCCGCGCCGTCACCCACTGGAAGGCGCAGGGTCTCGACCTGGAGCCGCTCTTCTACGTGCCGGAGCTGCCCGAGGGCGCGGTCCGCCACGCCCTGATCGAGCAGGACCACGGTCTGGAGAAGGCCCTCGACAACGAGCTGATCCAGCTCGCCGCCGAGGCCCTGAACGCCGCCTCCGCCGAGGAGGCCCAGCCGGTCCGCGCCCAGGTCGCCATCCGCAACATCAACCGCACGGTCGGCACCATGCTCGGCCACCAGGTGACGAAGAAGTTCGGCGGCGCCGGCCTCCCGGCCGACACCATCGACATCACCTTCACCGGCTCCGCGGGCCAGTCGTTCGGCGCCTTCCTGCCGAGCGGTGTCACCCTCCGCCTGGAGGGCGACGCCAACGACTACGTCGGCAAGGGCCTCTCCGGCGGCCGGGTGATCGTCCGCCCCGACCGGGGCGCCGACCACCTCGCCGAGTACTCGACCATCGCGGGCAACACCATCGGGTACGGCGCGACCGGCGGCGAACTGTTCCTCCGCGGCCGCACCGGCGAGCGCTTCTGCGTCCGCAACTCCGGCGCCCTGGTCGTCTCGGAAGGCGTGGGCGACCACGGCTGCGAGTACATGACCGGCGGCACGGCGGTCGTCCTCGGCGAAACCGGACGCAACTTCGCGGCCGGCATGTCGGGCGGTGTCGCCTACGTCGTCGACCTCGACCGGGACAACGTCAACTCCGGCAACCTGGGCGCGATCGAGACCCTGTCGGACTCCGACAAGGCGTGGCTGCACGACGTCGTGCGCCGCCACCACGAGGAGACCGGCTCCACGGTCGCCGAGAAGCTGCTTGCCGACTGGGCCGTGAACGCGGACCGGTTCAGCAAGATCATCCCCACCACGTACAAGGCAGTGCTCGCCGCCAAGGACGCCGCTGAGCTCGCCGGTCTCTCCGAGGCCGAGACCACCGAGAAGATGATGGAGGCGGCGACCAATGGCTGACCCCAAGGGCTTCCTGTCCACCGGTCGCGAGGTCGCCAAGACCCGCCCCGTGGGCGAGCGCGTCCGGGACTGGAACGAGGTCTACGTTCCCGGCTCCCTGCTGCCGATCATCAGCAAGCAGGCCGGCCGCTGCATGGACTGCGGCATCCCGTTCTGCCACAACGGCTGCCCGCTCGGGAACCTGATCCCCGAGTGGAACGACTACGCCTACCGCGAGGACTGGTCGGCGGCGCAGGAGCGCCTGCACGCCACCAACAACTTCCCGGAGTTCACCGGCCGCCTGTGCCCGGCACCGTGCGAGTCCGCGTGCGTGCTCGGCATCAACCAGCCGGCCGTCACCATCAAGAACGTCGAAGTCTCCATCATCGACAAGGCGTGGGACGCCAACGACGTCAAGCCGCAGGCGCCCGAGCGCCTCTCCGGCAAGACCGTCGCCGTCATCGGCTCCGGCCCGGCGGGTCTCGCCGCCGCCCAGCAGCTGACCCGGGCCGGCCACACCGTCGCCGTCTACGAGCGCGCGGACCGCATCGGAGGACTCCTCCGGTACGGCATCCCCGAGTTCAAGATGGAGAAGCGGCACATCAACCGCCGCATCGAGCAGATGCGCGCGGAGGGCACCAAGTTCCGCACCGGTGTCGAGATCGGCCGCGACATGCCGGCGACGGCGCTCCGCAACCGCTACGACGCGGTCGTCATCGCCGCCGGCGCCACCACCGCCCGCGACCTGCCCGTCCCGGGCCGTGAGCTGGCCGGCATCCACCAGGCGATGGAGTACCTGCCGCTGGCGAACAAGGTCGTCGAAGGTGACTTCGTCGCCCCGCCGATCACCGCCGAGGGCAAGCACGTCGTCGTCATCGGCGGCGGCGACACCGGCGCCGACTGCGTCGGTACGGCCCACCGCCAGGGCGCGGCCTCCGTCACCCAGCTGGAGATCATGCCCCGGCCGGGCGAGGAGCGGAACCCGGGCCAGCCCTGGCCGACCTTCCCCATGCTGTACAAGGTCACCTCCGCGCACGAGGAGGGCGGCGAGCGGGTCTATTCCGTCTCCACCACCCACTTCGAGGGCGACGAGGACGGCAACGTCCAGTTCCTCCACCTCATCGAGGTCGAGTTCGTCGAGGGCAAGCTGACCCAGAAGCCGGGCACGGAGCGCAAGATCCCCGCCCAGCTGGTCACGCTCGCGATGGGCTTCACCGGCACGGACGTGGAGAACGGCCTGGTCGCCCAGTTTGGTCTGGACCTCGACGAGCGGGGTAACATCGCCCGAGACGCGGACTTCGCCACCAACGTCGATGGCGTGTACGTCGCCGGCGACGCCGGCCGCGGTCAGTCCCTCATCGTCTGGGCCATCGCCGAGGGCCGCTCCGCCGCCCGCGGCGTGGACCGCTACCTGACCGGAGCCAGCTCCCTGCCGGCCCCGATCCGCCCGACGGACCGTTCCCTGATGGTCTGATCCGCCGGATCACCCCGAAGAACGTCCCGTACAACGACGTACGGAACTGAGCGCGGCGCCCCCCGAATGTCCCCGACCGGACGACTGGGCGGGCGCCGATGCGCGTCCGGATGCGGGCCGGGGGGCCGTCAGCCGACCGGGCCGGGGAAGATCCAGGTGACGATGGAGGCGGCGGAGACCGCGAGGACTCCCACGAGGCCCATCCAGCGGGCTGCGCCGGTCGTGCGTACGACCGACCTGGCCCGTTTCTTCTCGTAATTCAGCAAGTACTTCGCGTCCGTGAGGATCTCCTTGCCCGGACGCTCGTGCACGGCCGAGACCAGCATCCATGAGGCCGCCAGGAGGAGCACGAACGCTCCGGCGAGCAGGCCGATCACCCACCACCTCGGGCCGGTGGTCATCTTGCTCAGGTTCTCCTGACCCTTGAGCACGAAGATCACGGTGAGCAGCCCGGTGAGCGTGGTGAGGAAGTTCCGGTACCCCTCGGCCTGCTGGAGCGCCGCCCGCAGCCGCTCGGGCGGGCTCGCCATCGCCCGTACCCGCAGGTTGGCGTTCCAGAGTTCGTCCTCGGAGAAGTCGCTCACAGGGGGAGCCCCTGGGCCGGGAGCGCGATGTAGAACGAGGCTCCGCAACCGGCCGTTATCCCGTCGGGCCGGCTCAGGTGCCAGGTCGTGCACTGGCACGCGGCGTACTTCGGTTCGGCGGAGGCCACGAGGTCCCTCAGTTGCCTGGAGGGGCCCTTGGTGGCGAACTGGGTTCCCGTGATGACGTTTCTGGTCGTGCACCGGCACTCAGGGCACGGGCCGGTGGCCTGCACGCCGTCGCCGTCGGTCCACACCTCCCAGACGAAGTCGGTGCGGGCGGCGGTGGGGGGAAACGGCTTGCGCTGCCACGTGCTGATGGGACTCATGCCTGTGGTCCTCCGGGGGTGGGAACGACGAGCGAGAACAGTCGGGCGTAGCTGCGGAGGCTGTCACGGACGCCGTCCTCGGACTGCTCCGTCTCCTCGGCACAGAGAACGACATGCTCGTCGGTGACGGTTCCCGCGACGGCGGGCGAACGGCCGGTCAACTGTTCGGTGAGGACGATGACGTCACGCCAGCCGGGGACGATGTCCCGTTCGCCGCCCTGGGGTTCGGGCGTGGTGACCCTGAGGCCGAGGCTCGCGAAGGGGGCGTAACGGTCGTACGTCTCCCCGAGCGTCCATCCGAACCGGCCCGCCACGAGGACGAGTTCGAGGGCGCCGAGGGTGCCGGGGCCGAGGAGGCTCGGATCGAAGGCGGCGAGGTCGAACTCGGTGGGTTCGAGGACGGCGAGGGCGTCGGTGATCGGGCCGGGGGCCGCGGGGCCGCCGAGGCAGCGGTAGGCGTCGAGGACGGTGGCGGCGTCCCTGAGGGTACCGCCGCGGCGGGTCATGGCGAGCGAGAGGAGGTCCTGGATCGCCAGGTGCTCCCGGAAGGACTCGCCGTGCGCGGTTCTGTGGAGCAGGTGAGTCAGATGGGCGTGCACGGGTGTGAGGAGGGAGGCCCCCTCAGGGACGGCGGGGATCAGGAGCGGAATCCGGCGCGCGCCCTGCTCGTTCCGCGTCAGGTCGACGATGGTTTCGCCCAGGGTGGTGCGGTTCGTGGCCGCCAACTTCAGGAAGAGGGCGATGCGGAAGACGCCGGCATCGAACCCCCACTCGTCCACATCGACGGACCAGCCGCTGGGTCCGTAGTCCAGCAGGCCGGCGAGGGCGGGTGAGAGGTGCTCGAACTCCTCCACCAGCGCGTCGACGGGATCGGCCAGGCAACCCCACGTGTCCAGGAGGACGAGCTCCCGCCGCAGTTCTTCCGGCGAAGGGCGACGGTCGGCCTGGTGCGCGTTGCTGAGCAGGCGCCAACTGGAGTGCGTGGCCCCGGTCCCGGACGTCGGCTTGGTGGAGCGTGCCGCCCTCACCACCCATCGCGGCGGGATCCAGTCCTGGCACTCCTCGGGCACCTCCGGAGCGGACACCCCGGTGGCCGGCGCGATGCGGGCCACATCCCGAGCCACCTCGCCGAGCGTCCTGCTCAGGCTGTTACTGCGGTCCATGAGCTGGTGCACGGTCAGACGGCCGGCGGGGAGCCATGGGTGCATGCCGTCGATGTCGCGCGACATCAGCCTCCGTTCGAAGGGAGTGAGCGCGGGGTGGTCGAGGGTCTCCTCGCGCACGGGTTCGGCGTGGGAGAGGCCCAGCGGCTCCAGGGCCGTGATCCGCTCGGCCAGTCGGCGTCGCTGCGCGGGCAGCGGCGCGCTCAGCAGCAGATCGACGGGGTGAACCTTCCGCCAGGGGCCTCTGGAGGATTCGAGGAGGGCGGATTCGGCCTCAAGAGGCTTCGCCGTCAGGTCGACGGCGGAGAGGACACCCGGATCGGGGATCTCGACGCCGAGGCGCCGAAGGACGTCCAGATCCGGCAGAAGGCGGGACGGGGGCACGCCGTGGCGGGTGGCCACGGTCAGCAGGGGTACGTGAGCGGCGGTGGGCGGCTCGGCGACCGTCGCCCGCGCGGCCACCGCTTCGTAGGCCTGGCAGAGATCCGCCATTCTATGGCTGGGTGCGCCCACCGCGCGCAGGTCCGCGATGCTCCGCGCGGCCGGAACATGGGCGCCGGCGATCGCGTACCGGCGCAATGCCCGGACACTCTCGGCCAGCGGGATTCCGGCGCGCAGGGCGGCCCCCAAGGGGACCGCCCACCGGCCGTCGAGCAGCCGCGAGGACGCCAGGAGCGCGTCCAGGCCGATCGGCGCGGGGTAGCGGTCGGGCGCGAACGCGGGCTCGCCGATCGACGACGCCCCCAGCGCTGTCAGCCGCCACCGTCTGAGAATCCTCGCCTCGGCCCGCTCGGAGCTCGGCATGGGCTCGCGGCCCGTCCACCGCCGCATCTGGCTGGAGTCCATTCCGAGGACGCCCGTGCGGCGCAGGGGCAGGCGGGTGGCGGGGAGCCGGTAGTCGACGGCTTCCGAGTCGAGGAGTCCGGTCGCTCCGGGCGGCAGATGGTCGAAGAGCCGGACGACGAGCTGCGGCTCCTCGCTCGCCAGCTCCCAGAGCCACGGCAGGAGGACCTCGTCGAGTACGCCTGCCGCGACCGGTACCGCGGCGAGCAGCTCCTTCCGCACCGCCACGGAGTCGTACGAGACCAGCGAGTTCCGGTTGACGCTCGGCTCCGGACGGTGCTTCTCCCGGAGGTTGAAGACGTACCCGAGGACCTCGGGAGCGCGCTCCACGACGATGCCGTCGAGCAGCAACTGCCCGGGTCCCTGGACGATCCAGCTCTCATCGCCCGCCTTCACGGCCGGCCCGTGCCACTCCGTGGCGCGGTCCCCCGAGGCGTGAAGGACACCTGGGTCCCAGGCGTCCGAGCGGATCTCCTCCCCGTCCGGGCCCAGTTCCACCGCGGTCACCCGGAAGTCGCTCACCCACAGCAGGCGCCGCAGCGTCGTCACCACCGACGGCGGGTCCTCCTCGTCGCCCTCGTGGTTGAGGTAGAGCCGCACCACCGTGCCCCCTCGACCCGGTGGGCTGTCCGTCGGGCCGATCTGGAGCAGACCGGAGCCCGACTGGACGGTGGCCCGGAGCGGGACCGCCGTGCGGGACGGGTTGCCGTACTCGTCGATCGCCTCCGTGTGGACAGTGACCTCGTCGGCCAGCATGAAGTAGCTGAACACCCCGATGCCGAACCGGCTGTTGAGGGGGATCGGCTTCATGCCGACCCGACGCCAGTTGCGCCGCTCCTGCACGTAGTCCGGGTCCTGTGTGTACCGCTTGCCCGCGCGGGCGAACATGGAGGTGAGCTTCTCGCGGCTCATCCCGGAGCCCTCGTCGCGGCACTCGATGTACGGACGGTCCCCGTCGTACGCCTGGAGGAAGTGGATCTCGGGCTCACGGTCGGGGCCGTTGAACCGCTTGCGCCTGTCGCCGTACTCGGCGCGCTGCCGCCGGTGCCGACAGGCGTCGAGTGCGTTCTGGTACAGCTCCCGCACCGCGAGCGTCCGGTCGCCGTACAACTGGGTACCCATGAGCAGCGGCCGGATCTCGTCCTCCGCGAGCCGGAAGCGCTCCAGGGGCACCGTGTAGCTCTGGTCCGTCGGCTTCAGCAACTCGCCGGTCACCTTCCGGGGAACGCCCCGGAGGAGATCCGGCGCGGTGTGCCCGTCGGCGTGCCAGCGCCGGTGAAGGGCCCGCACGGAGGCGTCGGCGGTCGCCGCCAGCTCTTCGAGCGCCGCGTGCAGCGCGGGGTGCGGGCAGGTGAGGCGGAGCACGTAGTCCGTCGACCCGTCACGGTCGAGCGCCTCCCAGCCGCAGCCCGCGAGCGCGGTCACCACGGTCGCCGGGGTGAGGGGCCGACGTGCGCCGAGGTGGTCGACGAGCACGCTGGACATACGGCGGGGGTCGGCGGCGAGCAGCGCCGCCAGCCACAGGAGGTAGGCGAGCTCCCAGGCGCGCCAGATGTTGCCCGGTACGGGGCGTTCGAGCCGGCTCCAACTGGGGCTGGCGGAGGCGTCGATGCGTGGGCTGGACCCCGGAGGGACCGTCATGTGCGGCAGGACCCGGCGGACGTGTCGGTCCACCTCGGAGAGCTGCGCGCCGGACATGCCTTCGGTGCCCGCCGAGACGGCCCCGACGACCCTGTCGAGGAGGCCGTTCACGGCCGGGTAGTCGTCGGTGCGGTCCCACAGCCGGTCCCAGTCGGCGATGAAACGATGGCGCAGCCAGTGGTCGGCGGCGGTGGCGGCATCGGTCAGCTTCCGCTGCCGCAGCGACTCGGCCACGTGGTGCACTCCCGAGTGGGCCTGGCACAGGTCGGCCGCCTCGTCGCACACCTGCCGCTGATGACCCTCGTCGGGCTCCTTGCCCCGGCCGCCTTCCTCCCGCCTGTCCAGCCGGTCCGGTCGCAGCCATGCCAGCTCGCTCAACGCGACGGCGACGACGCCCTCGTGCATGAGGGGAGCGGCGAGCAGGGCCGCGGTCTCGGCGGGGGAGAGGCGTTCGTTGCCGGTGAGGCCGGCGGTCTCGACGAGACGGCCGAGACGCTCCACGACCCGGATCGGGTACTCCGGATCGCTCCAGGGACTGGTGAGGGCCGCGTCCGTGCCGAGGCGGCTCTTCGCGACCTCGCGCGCCAGGTCTTCGAGCCGGTCCTTGACCCGCTGGTGTACCTCGGGCCCTTGCGAGGTGTGGTTCCAGAGGACGGATGTGGTGACCGCCTTGGCCCAGCGCTCGGTCTGCCGGGAGCCCCGGCAGAGGATCAGCCGGTCCTCGAGGTCCTTCACACACCGGGCCTCGACCGTCGGCGAAGGGTCCGCGAGGTGGGCGGTGAGATGCTCCACCCGCCCCTGGACGTAGGAGTGGACCTCCTTGAAGGTCTTCGGGGGGCTGGTGCGCGACAGGGCTTGGGACAGGGCGATCCCGAAGTAGCTGCCCTTCTGGGGGTCGGCATAGGCCGGTTGTCCGGGGCCGCTCGCGTGCAGCCAGGCCACGTCGCGGTAGGCGGAACTCGTCAGGGGCGTCTCGTGGAAGTCGGCGGGTGAGCGCGAGTCGTCGGTACGGCAGGTGTCGAGGCAGACGACGACCGTGACGCCCTCGGGCACGGGACCGAGGAGGACCTCGGGGCTGACCTCCAGGATCGTGTGCGAGATCAGGGAGCCGTTGGCCCGGGCCTGTGCGGCGGAGGTGAGGAGGTACTCGCGCTCGCCGACGGTCACCCCGTGGCAGGAGAAGTAGAGGAAGGCGGTGTCCCCGGCCTCGCAGGAGAGCAGGAACTTCTCCACGGCCACCACGATCGAGCCGGCGTCCGGGTCCTGCCGTTCCGGGTCGGGGTGGCCGGGATGCAGCGCGTCGACCTCGTAGTCGGACTCGATGAGGGCGGCGCGGACCATCTCGATGTCGCGGTCGACGAAGTCGAGCGGTTTGAAGCGCCGGGCGAGGACCTCGTCCCGTTCCAGGAACGGGGTCCTGCCCACACCGATGAGCAGCGCCCGCCGCCTGCCGGTGCCCGTCTCTTCGGCCGCGTCCGTCGTCGAGCTCACCCGTACCCCCAACTCCCCTGTGTGGCACCCCTGGACGTCGATGATTCCAGAAGGGGCGGCCGGATCGCGGGGCGTTGGGGAGACTCGGGGGCCTACCTTCCGAGGCTCCTCAGCCAGGCCGCCGCCCCGTCCAGTGCGGCGTCCGCCTCCGGCAGCAGGCCCGCCCCGCCGAGGAAGCCGTGGAACATGCCGGTGTGGAGGCGGACCTCGGTCGGGACGCCCGCGGCGGAGAGGCGGCGGGCGTGGGCGAGGCCCTCGTCGCGCAGCGGGTCGCAGTCGGCGAGGACGAGGAGCGCCGGGGGCAGTCCGGTGACGTCGGCCGCCAGGCCCGGCGAGGCGGCGGCCGGGTCGCCGTCCGGGCCCACGTACTGCCGCCAGTACCAGCGCATGTGGGCCGTCGTGTGGAAGTAGCCCTCCGCGAAGTCGCGCGCCGACCGTCCCTCCAGGCGGTGGTCCAGGGCCGGGTAGACCAGGAGCTGGCCCGCGAGCGGCGGGCCGGCCCCGTCGCGGGCGCGCAGGGCGGCCGCCGCGGCCAGGTTCCCGCCGCTGGAGTCGCCCGCCACGACGAGCGGCCGCCCCGGACAGCGGTCGGCCGCCCACCCCAAGGCCGTACACACGTCGTCCTCGGCCGCCGGGAAGCGGTGTTCGGGTGCGCGCCGGTAGTCGACGGAGACGACGGTCGCGCCGGTACGGGAGGCGAGCGCGCGGCACGTCCGGTCGTGGGTGTCCAGGTCGCCCAGGACCCAGCCGCCGCCGTGGGCGAAGACGACGACCGGGTCCCCTCGTCCCTCGTAGAGGCGTACGGGAACGCCGTTCGCCGAGGTGGACAGCGCCGGTGGGATCTCGCCCAGGTGTGCCCGGGCCGCCGCCCGCAGGGCTTCCGCGCCCGCCTCCGGGCGGGGGAAGCCGGCCGTCATCGCGTCGCAGAGCGCGCGGGCGGCCGGAGTGAGGGGGTCGGTGCGCAGAGGGTCGGTCGTCATGCGGTGAGACCTCCGTCGATCGTGAACTCGGCGCCCGTCACGTACGAGGCCGCCTCCGAGAGCAGGAAGGCGACCAGTTCCCCGACCTCCTCCGGGCGGCCCATCCGGCCGAGCGGTACGTGCGTCCAGTCCCGGTCCGCGACCGCCGCCGTCATGGGGGTGTCGACGGCGCCCGGGTGGACCGTGTTGACGCGGACGCCGTACGGGGCGAGGTCACGCGCCGCCGAGCGGCTGAGGCCACGCAGGCCGAACTTGCCCGCCCCGTAAGCCGTGTGGCCGGGGACGCCGACGCGTCCTGCCGTGGACGACACGTTCACGATCGCCCCGCCGCCCGCCTCCCGGAGCGCGGGCAGCACCGCCTGGATGCCGAGGAACGGACCCAACAGGTTGACCCTGAGGAGGAGGTCGAAGTTCTCGTACGTCTCCGACTCGACCGGCGCCGTACGCCACAGGGCCGCGTTGTTGACGAGCCCGTCGAGTCCGCCGTAGGTGGAGACCGCCGTGTCCGTCACGGTCCGCCAGTCCTCCGCCGACGTCACGTCGTGGCGGACGAAGACGGCCGCCCCGCCGAGGTCCGCCGCCACCGCCCTCCCCTCCTCCTCCCGTACGTCGGTGAGGACGACCCTCGCCCCGGACGCCACCAGGAGCCGGGCCTCGGCCGCGCCCTGGCCGCGGGCCGCGCCGGTCACGACGACGACCTTGCCGTGGAGGCCGCTCACGACCGCGGCTCCGGAGAGCGGAAGTGCGGGATGACCTTCGTGCCCCACTGGCGGATGGTCTCCAGACAGTCCTCCTGCGGCACGGTTCCCATCTGGATCAGGCACATCACCTCGTCGACGCCGATCTCCCGGAGGCGTTCGACGTAGGCGATGGCCGTGGCGGCGTCCCCGTACGCGTGGTCGGTGTTGTAGGTGCCGGTGTCGACCGGCCGGGCGGGGACGTTCGCCTCGTGCAGCCGGGCGATCAGCTCGTCCCGTTCGCGGGCGAGGGCGCCGGCGTGGTCCTCGTCCTCCGCGTAGCCCGTGGGCGCGGGGGCGCCGCCGTACCAGTGGGCGATCGACTCGGCGAAGAAGCGCTGGCCCCGGGTGCCGAGCCGGAGGGCGCGGTCGGCGTCGTCCAGGACGATCGTCGGGCACAGGGCGGAGAAGTGGTCGTTGACCTCGGTGGAGACGAACCGCGATCCGTCCCGTACGGCGACGGCCTCGTCGTACACCGTGCGCATCGCGCGGACGTCGTCGGCGCCCGCGAACCCCATCACCAGGGCCCCGATGCCGAGTTCGGCGGCCTGCCGGAGCGAATCGTGCTGCGAGCAGGCCATGAAGAGCGGTGGGTGCGGGTGCTGGACGGGGCGGGGCAGGACCGCGCCGGGGCCGATGTCGAGGGAGCCGTGCCACTCGAACTCCGGCTCGCGCCAGGCGGCGGCGAAGATCCGCAGGGCCTCCTCCGTCTGCGGCCGGGTGTCCTCCGGGCGCACCCCGAACATCCGCATCTCCTGGCGGGTCGCGCCCCGTCCGGCGCCGACGTCGACCCGGCCGCCGGAGAGCACGTCGAGCATGGCGGCGCGCTCGGCGACCCGGACGGGGTGCTGGTAGCCGAAGGGCATGGTGACCACGCCGTGGCCGACGCGGATGGTCCGGGTGCGGGCGGCGACCCAGGTCAGGAAGATCTCGGACGCGCTCATGTGGGCGTACTGGGTGAGGGAGTGGTGTTCGACCGCCCAGATCCGGTCGAAGCCCATCTCCTCGGCGAGGACGGCTTGTTCGACGCAGTCGTGCAGGACGCGGTGTTCGCGGGCGGGGGTGGGGTCGACGAGCTGTGCTTCGAAGATCATGGAGAACTTCACGGGGAGCTCCTCCCGGAGAAGATACGGCGAGTATGCCTAATCGAAATACTTCTAGCAGGCATGGATGGGGGAGGGAAGGGCCGTAGACTGCCGACCGTGGCGGACGAAGAGACCGTGCCGGCGCTTCCGGCGACGAGCTGGGCCGTGCTCGGACTGCTCTCCTTCGGGCGGGAGTTGTCCGGCTACGACCTCAAGAAATGGTCGGACCGGTCCCTGGGCCTCTTCTACTGGAGCCCGTCCTTCAGCCAGATCTACAGCGAGCTCAAGCGCCTGGAGAAGGCCGGATACGCCGACTCGCGCCTGGTCGCCCCGGAGGCCGGTTCGCGCGACAAACGCGTCTACCGGATCACCGACGAGGGCCTCGCCGCCGTCCGTTCCTGGGCCGGAGCGGCCCCCGTCGACCCACCGGTCCTCAAGCACGGGCCGATGCTCCGGCTCTGGCTCGGCCATCTCCTCGAACCCGAGCGGACGCGGGAGGTCCTGGCCGAGCACCGCGCGTACGCCGAGGGCATGCGGCTGCGGGCCGAGGCCGACGCGGCGGACGCGTCGGCGGACGAGGCCTGGGCGTACCCCCGGCTCACCCTCAGGTGGGCCGAGCGGTACTACGCCGCCGAGCGCGACCTGGCCGACGCCATGCTCGCGGACATCGAGCGGCTGGAGCTTCCGGAGGGGAAGAATCCATGGCAATGAGTCTGCGGAAGGTCGAGGAGGCCGCGCCCGCGCTGGTGAGCCTCTACAAGCAGGCGGGCGAGTCGCTCCGACGGCACGGGATCGACGGGCAGCGCGTCGCCGTCTACCTCGTCGTCGACTACTCCGGGTCGATGAAGCCGTACTACAACAGCGGCGCGGTCCAGGCCCTGGCCGACCGGGTGCTGGGGCTCTCCGCGCAGCTCGACGACGACGGGCGGGTGCCCGTGGTCTTCTTCTCCACGGACATCGACGCCGAGACCGACATCCGGCTCGACGACCACGTCGGGAGGATCGACCGGATCGTCGCCGGGCTCGGCCACATGGGCAAGACCAGCTACCACCTCGCCATGGACGCCGTCATCGACCACTACCTCGACAGCGGATCCACCGCGCCCGCGCTCGTCGTCTTCCAGACCGACGGCGGGCCGATCAACAAGCTCGCGGCCGAGCGGTACGTGTGCAAGGCGGCCCGGCTGCCGATCTTCTGGCAGTTCATCGGCTTCGGCGACCCGAGCAGCCGGCAGTTCGAGTTCCTGCGCCGGCTCGACGAGCTGGACGTACCGGCGAAGCGACTCCTGGACAACGCCGGCTTCTTCCACGCGGGACAGGACCCCGGCCGGGTCCCGGACGCCGAGCTGTACGACCGGCTCGTCTCCGAGTTCCCCGCCTGGCTCGCCGCGGCCCGGGCCCAGGGCGTGGTCCCGTCATGAGGGGGATTCCTGCCGCGCCTTCCCGCCGGCCGCCTCCTCGCCGAGGCGTGTGAACTGCTCCTCGGTGAGGGTGACGTCGAGCGCGCCCAGGTTCTCCACGAGGTGGGCGGCCGACGAGGTGCCCGGGATCGGGAGGATGTGCGGGGCCCGGTGCAGCAGCCAGGCCAGGGCCGTCTGTGACGGAGTGGCGCCGATCTCCCGTGCGACCCGCGCGACCGGTCCGTCCGGGCCCGCGTGCCCGCCCATGGCGACGGGGAAGAACGGCACGAACGCGATCCCCCGTCCCGCGGTGTGCTCGACGACCGCCTCGTGGTCCCGGGTCGCCAGGTTGTAGAGGTTCTGCACGGCCGCGATCGGCGCCACCTCCTCGGCTTGCTCCAGCTGGGCGACCGTCACCTCCGAGAGCCCGATGTGCCGGATCTTGCCCTCCTCCTGGAGCTGCCGCAGGGCGCCGACCTGTTCGGCGACCGGGTAGTTCTCGTCCAGGCGGTGGAGGTGCAGGAGGTCGATCCGCTCGGTGCGCAGCCTGCGCAGGCTCAGCTCGGCCTGCTGGCGCAGATAGGCGGGGTGGCCGAGCGGCACCCACTCGGTGGGGGACGGCCGGACCACACCGACCTTGGTGGCCACGGCGATCCCGTCGCCGTACGGGTGCAGTGCCTCGGCGAGCAACTCCTCCCCGGCCCCGAGGGCGTACGCGTCGGCCGTGTCGAAGAGGGTGACGCCCGCCTCGGCGGCCGTCCGCAGCAGGTTCACCGCCGCCGCCCGGTCGGCCGGGGCCGTCCAGATGTGGGCCGCCGGGCCGGTCGGGTCGCCGGGACCGTCGGCGAGTCGCATCGTGCCGTAGCCGACACGCCGGACCGGGAGGTCGCCGCCGAGCTGGAATATCGTCGGGCCGGAGGAGTTCGTGCCGTTCGCCTTGCTCGCGTCGGGTGAGTTGTTCTTGTTGTTCTTGTTGTTCGTCATGCTCGGAACCGTAGGAGCTCACACGGATGTGAGGTTCAAGCGCGACCGGACGGATGTGAGGGGGGTCACATGAAGATCGGTGAGCTGGCGCGTGAGACCGGGGTGAGCGTCCGGCTGCTCCGCTACTACGAGGAGCAGGGCCTGCTGGCCACGGAGCGCACCCCCGGCGGGCAGCGGGTGTACGGTCCCGACGCCCCCGCCGTCGTGCGGCGCATCCGGGCCCTCCTCGGCGCGGGACTGCCGACGCGCGTCATCGCCGAGGTCCTCGACTGCGTCTGCGGCAGCGAGGCGGAGATCGAGCCCTGCCTGAGCCCGATGCTCGTCGCCCGGCTGGACGCCATCGACGAGCAGATCCACGACCTCCAGGGTGCCCGCTCCTCCCTCGCCGCGCTCGTGGCGTCGACCGAGGGGCGACAACTCGCCACCGCGGACTGAGAGTGGACGGCTGGTCGGCGCCGCCCGCGGGTGGTGGGGCGGCGCTGCCGGCGGCCGTGGCCGGATGCCCGGCCGCCTTCGGTCGGCCTGGCGGGAATGCGGTGGCTCCGGGTCCCGGTCGAGGGCGATCATGGCGGCATGACTTCTCTCGTGCGACACGTGACCATCGACTGCGCCGACGCCTACGCCCTCGCCACCTTCTGGGCGAAGGTCCTGGACTCCAAGGTCTCCGACGAGGATCAGCCGGGCGACGAGGAGGTGCTCGTCGAGACGCCCGGGGCCGGCCTCCTCTTCATCCAGGTCCCCGAGGCGAAGGCGGTCAAGAACCGCATCCACCTCGACCTCCAGCCGCAGGACCGCACCCGTGACGAGGAGGTCGAGCGGCTGCTCGGCCTCGGCGCCACCCTTCTCGACGACCGCCGGAACCCGGACGGCACCGGCTGGGCGACCCTGGGCGACCCGGAGGGCAACGAGTTCTGCGTCGAGCGCAGCGTGGCGGAGCGCGGCGCCACCTCCTGATCCTGGTTCCGGACCTGAGACGTACGGAGTAATCCGGACAGTGGATGTCGGGTATCCGGTGTTTCCTGGATCCATGGGAGACACCGGAACCGGAACCACCTGGTCGGCCTTCGAGGCCGCCGAACCCGAGTTCGCCGCGACCGTGCGCGAGCGCTTCGGGCAGTACACCCACCACGCCCTCGCCACCGTGCGCGAGGACGGATCGCCCCGGCTCAGCGGCATCGAGGTGGGCTTCCGCTTCGGCGAACTCTGGCTCGGCATGATGCCCGGCTCCCGCAAGGCCCGTGACCTGCGCCGCGACCCACGGCTCACCCTCCTCGCCAACCTGGGCGCCGGCACCGACATGGGCGGCGGGGACGTCCGTGTCTCGGGGCGGGCGGTCGAGGTCACCGACCCCGAGACCGTCGCCCGGTACGTGGCCGACGCGGGCGAACCCCAGCCGTTCCACCTCTTCCGGGTCGACCCGACCGAGGTCGTGCGGACCTGGGTGGACGGCGACGAACTCGTGATCCGCACCTGGTCCGCCGGACGCCGGGCCCGGACCCTCCGGCGCGGCAACGACGAGAGCCCGCCCCGCCAGGAGTCATGAGCGCGCGGTGAGGACGGCCGCCCGGCACGTGGCCGGGTCGCCCCAGGCGTCCCTCAGGGGGCGGGCCTTGCGGAGCCAGAGCGACAGGTCCAGTTCCTCCGTGTAGCCGACGGCGCCGTGCACCTGGAGGGCCGTGCGGGCCGCCGCGTACCCGGCCTCGCCCGTCGTCGCCTTGGCCGCCGCGAGGTCCCCGGGCGTCATCGTCACCGCCGCCCCGAACAGCAGCGGCCGCGCGAACTCCAGGGCGAGCAGCGTGTCCGCCAGCCGGTGCTTGACCGCCTGGAACGCGCCGATCGGGGTGCCGAACTGGGTGCGTTGGCGGGCGTACGCGACTGTCCGGTCGAGCAGCGCCAGGCCCACGCCCAGCGACTGCGCCGCCGTCGCCAGCATCGCCCAGCGGCCGGCCCGCGCGGCCGCCGCGGCCACCGCCGGGCCCTCGGCGAGCAGCTCCCCGCCGGGTGCCGGGCGGGCGAGCCGTCGCGCGGGGTCGGCGGAGACCCGGACGGGGCCGTGACCGGGCGCGCGCCACAGTTCCTCACCCCGTACGACGAGCACCGCGTCGGCCCGGTCGGCGTCCAGGGCGTACGGGACGGCGTGCCGTACGCCTTCCGTCCCCCCTCGTGCGCCCTCCGTCCCGGCGATCGCCAGCGTCGCCGTCCGCTCGCCCGTCGACAGGGCCGGAAGCAGTCGCTTCGCCGGGCCCGGCTCGCCCAGGCGTGCCAGTTCCCCGAGGAGTACCGCCGTCGCCACCGTCTCCACCGCCGGGCCCGGCACCGCGTGACGACCCAGCTCCACGAAGGCGTGGGCGAGTTCGACCGGGAGCGGCCCCATGCCCTCGTACTCCTCCGGGACCGCGAGCGCGCACACCCCCGCCTCCGCGAGCCGACCCCACAGGGCTCGCCCCGGGCCGGGGTCGTCGCCCGCCCAGGCCCGTACCGCCGACGGGGTGTCCGCGGTGGTGAGCATCGCGTCCAGGGAGCGGGCGAAGGCGCGCTGTTCGTCGGTCGGCAGGAAGGTCATCAGCGGCGGCCCTTCGGGAGGCCGAGCAGCCGCTCGGCGATGATGTCGCGCTGGATCTCGTTGGTGCCCGCGTAGAGGGGGCCCGCGAGGGAGAAGACGTACCCCTCCGCCCACGCGCCGTCCGCGAGCTCGCCGTCCGGGCCCAGGAGGTCCAGCGCCGTCTCGTGCAGGGCCAGGTCGTACTCCGACCAGAAGACCTTGTTGAGGCTGGACTCGGCCCCCGACGGCGCCCCCGCCGCCAGCCGGGCCGCCGCGCCCGCCGTGAACAGCTGGTACGCCCGTGCCCCGACCACCGCGTCCGCCACCCGGTCCCGCAGCGCGGAGTCGGCCGGGTCGCCCTCCGCCTGCCAGAGCCGTACGAGCCGGTCGGCGGCGGCGAGGAAGCGGCCGGGGGAGCGGAGCATCAGGCCCCGCTCGTTGCCCGTCGTGGACATCGCGATGCGCCAGCCCTGGCCCGGCTCCCCGATCACGTCCTCGTCGGGGACGAAGACCTCGTCGAGGAAGAGTTCCGCGAAGGCGGGCTTCCCGTCGAGCCGGCCGATGGGCCGGACGGTCACCCCCGGTGCCCGCAGGTCGAACATCAGATACGTGAGACCCCGGTGCGGGCGGTCCGCCGTCGGGTCGCTGCGGAAGATGCCGAAGGCCCGGTCGGCGAAGGCGGCCCGGGAGGACCAGGTCTTCTGCCCGGAGAGCAGCCAGCCGCCGTCCGTACGGACCGCGCGGGAGGTGAGGGACGCCAGGTCGGAGCCGGCCTCGGGCTCGGACCAGGCCTGAGCCCAGATCGTCTCCCCGGTCGCCATCGACGGCAGGATCCGGGCCCGCTGCTCCTCCGTGCCGTGGTCGATGAGGGTGGGCGCGAGGAGCTGGACGCCGTTCTGCGAGACGCGGCCGGGCGCCCCCGACGCCCAGTACTCCTCCTCGAAGACCAGCCAGCGGGCCAGGTCGACGCCCCGGCCCCCGTACTCCTCGGGCCAGGAGACCACCGACCAGCGGGCGGCGGCCAGTTCGGCCTCCCAGGCGCGGTGGGCGGCGAAACCCTCGCCCGTCTCCAGGGAGGGCAGCGGCGCGGCGGGGACGTGGTCCCGCAGCCACTCCCGCGCCTCGGCCCGGAAGGCCTCCTCGGTCCGTGTGTACGAGAGATCCATCGGCCACCCCGCCCTCACCCGTTCCCTAACAAGTGTTTGGTAGGTTAACGTACGGCCATGAGCAGCGTCGAGGAGTTCCGGGCCGAGATACGGGGCTGGCTGAAGACCCACCTCAGCGGCTCCTTCGCCACCCTCAAAGGGCGCGGCGGACCCGGCCGCGAGCACGAGGCCTTCGCCGAACGCCTCGCCTGGGAGCGGCACTTGGCCGCCCACGGCTGGACCTGTGTCGGCTGGCCGAAGGAGTACGGCGGGCGCGGCGCGAGCATCGAGGAACAGATCGCCTTCCACGAGGAGTACGCCCTCGCCGACGCCCCCGCCCGCGTCAACCACATCGGCGAACAGCTCCTCGGCCCCACCCTCATCGACCACGGCACCGAGGAGCAGAAGGCCCGCTTCCTGCCCCCGATCCGCGCCGTCGAGGAACTCTGGTGCCAGGGCTACAGCGAACCCGGCGCAGGCTCCGACCTCGCCGCCGTCCGCACCCGCGCGACCCTCCGGGACGGCCGGTGGGTGGTGAACGGGCAGAAGATCTGGACCTCCCTCGCCCACGAGTCCCAGTGGTGCTTCGTCCTGGCCCGCACGGAGCCGCGCCCGGAGCCGGGGTCCCGGCGCCACGCCGGGCTCTCCTACCTCCTCGTCCCCCTCGACCGGCCCGGCGTCGAGATCCGGCCCATCGTGCAGCTCACCGGCACCAGCGAGTTCAACGAGGTCTTCTTCGACGGGGCCACGACGGACGCGGCGAACGTCGTCGGCGCGCCCGGCGACGGCTGGCGGATCGCCATGGCCACCCTCGGCTACGAACGCGGCGTCTCCACCCTCGGCCAGCAGGTCGGCTTCCGCCGCGAACTCGACGCCCTCGTCGCCCTCGCCCGCCGCAACGGCGCCGCCACCGACCCCGACATCCGCGACCGCCTCACCCGCGCCTGGGCCGGCCTCGAAGCCCTGCGCGCCGGCGCCCTGCGCGGCACCGACCCCTCCGCCGCCAAGCTGTACTGGTCCCACTGGCACCGCGACCTCGGCGAACTCGCCCTGGAGGTCTGCGGCCCCGCCGCCACGCTCGCCGCCGGAGCCCCGTACGAACTCGACGACTGGCAGCGGCTGTTCCTCTTCTCCCGCGCCGACACCGTCTACGCCGGGTCCAGCGAGATCCAGCGGAACATCATCGCCGAGCGGGTGCTCGGCCTCCCGAAGGAGCCGCGCCCATGACCCGTACCCCAGCACCGCCCTACGTGAAGGGGCACGGGCTCCTCGCCGGGCGGACCGCCGTGATCACCGCCGCCGCCGGAGCCGGGATCGGCGGCGCCACCGCCCGCCGCTTCCTCGAAGAGGGCGCTCGCGTGCTCGTCAGCGACGCCCACACCCGGCGCCTCAAGGAGACCGAGACCGCCCTCGCCGCCGAGTTCGGTGCGGACTCCGTCGCCTCCCAGCCCTGCGACGTCACCGACGAGACCCAGGTCCAGGCCCTGTACGACACCGCCGTACGGCTCCACGGACGCCTGGACATCCTCGTCAACAACGCCGGCCTCGGCGGCACCGCCGACCTCGCCGACATGACCGACGAACAGTGGAACAAGGTCCTCGACGTCACCCTCGGCGGCACCTTCCGCTGCACCCGCGCCGCGCTGCGCCGCTTCCGCGAGTCCGGCACCGGCGGCGTCGTCGTCAACAACGCCTCCGTCGTCGGCTGGCGCGCCCAGGCCGGACAGGCCCACTACGCCGCCGCCAAGGCCGGCGTCATGGCCCTCACCCGCTGCGCGGCCGTCGAGGCCGCCGCGTACGGCGTCCGCGTCAACGCCGTCTCCCCGTCCCTCGCCATGCACCCCCACCTGGCCAAGGTCACCACCACCGAACTCCTCGACGAGCTGACCGCGCGCGAGGCCTTCGGGCGGTACGCCGAGCCCTGGGAGATCGCCAACGTCATCGTCTTCCTCGCCGGCGACTACTCCTCCTACATGACCGGCGAGACGGTCTCCGTCAGCAGCCAGCACGCGTAGGACCAGAATGGACCTGTGCCGAACACTGCAAGCAAGAAGAAGACCCCGGTGAGCGGCGGGCCCGAGCGGCGCCGTGAACTCCTCGACACGGCGGCCGAGGTGTTCGCCGCCCAGGGGTACAACGCCACCACCGTCCGCAAGATCGCGGACGCCGCCGGGATGCTCGCCGGCAGCCTCTACTACCACTTCGACTCCAAGGAGTCGATGCTCGACGAGATCCTCTCGACGTTCCTCGACGAGCTGTGGCAGGGGTACGACGCCGTCCTCGACGCCGGACTCGGGCCCCGCGAGACGATCGAGGCCCTCGTCACCGAGTCCTTCCGCGAGATCGACCGGCACCGCGCCGCCGTCGCCATCTACCAGAAGGAGTCCCGGCACCTCACCGACCAGCCCCGCTTCCACTACCTCGCCGACTCGCAGCGCAAGTTCGAGAAGGCCTGGCTCGGCACCCTGGAGCGCGGGGTCGCCGCCGGGGTCTTCCGCGCCGACCTCGACGTCCGCCTCACCTACCGGTTCGTCCGCGACACCGTCTGGGTCGCCGCGTCCTGGTACCGGCCGGGCGGCCTGCACAGCCCCGAGGAGATCGCCCGCCAGTACCTGTCGATGGTCCTGGACGGAATCGCCGTACGTACGTAGCGGAGGCACGGCCCCGGCATCGGCGCCGCACCTCCCACCCGACCCATCGGAGGAGACGCCATGCCCGAGGCCTACATCGTCGAAGCGGTCCGCACACCCGTGGGGCGCCGAGGGGGCGGACTCTCGTCCGTCCACCCGGCGGACCTCGGCGCCCACGCCCTGAAGGAGCTCGTCGCCCGCTCCGGGATCGACCCGGCCGCCGTCGAGGACGTCGTCCTCGGCTGCCTCGACACCGTCGGGCCGCAGGCCGGCGACATCGCCCGTACGGCATGGCTGGCCGCGGGCCTCCCCGAGGAGGTCCCCGGGGTGACCGTCGACCGCCAGTGCGGCTCGTCCCAGCAGGCCGTCCATTTCGCCGCCCAGGCGGTGATGTCCGGCACCCAGGACCTGGTCGTCGCGGGCGGCGTCCAGAACATGTCGATGATCCCCATCGCCTTCGCCTCCCGGCAGGCCGCCGAACCCCTCGGGCTCACCGGCGGGCCCTTCCACGGCAGCGAGGGCTGGCGCGCCCGGTACGGCGACGCGCCCGTCAACCAGTTCCACGGCGCCGAACTGATCGCCGAGAAGTGGCGGATCACCCGCCGTGACCAGGAGGAATTCGCCCTCCGCTCGCACGAGCGGGCGCTACGGGCGATCGACGAGGGGCGCTTCGCGCAGGAGACCGTGGCGTACGGCGAGGTCACCGTCGACGAGGGACCGCGCCGCGACACCAGCGCGGAGAAGATGGCCGGGCTCCGGCCGGTCGTCGAGGGCGGCACCATCACCGCCGCCTGCTCCTCCCAGGTGTCCGACGGGGCGGCGGCGCTGCTCCTCGCGAGCGAGCGGGCCGTACGGGAGCACGGGCTCACCCCCCGGGCCCGCGTCCACCACCTCTCGGCGCGCGGCGAGGACCCGATCCGGATGCTGTCCGCGCCGATACCCGCGACCGCCCACGCCCTCAAGAAGACCGGCCTGACCATCGACGACATCGACCTCGTCGAGATCAACGAGGCCTTCGCGCCCGTCGTCCTGGCCTGGCTCAAGGAGACCGGCGCCGACCCCGCCCGCGTCAACGTCAACGGCGGCGCGATCGCCCTGGGCCACCCCCTCGGCGCGACCGGCGCGAAACTGATGACGACGCTCCTCCACGAACTGGAACGCACCGGAGGCCGCTACGGCCTCCAGACGATGTGCGAGGGCGGCGGCCAGGCGAACGTGACGATCATCGAACGGTTGTGACGATCATCAAAAGGCGGTGAGCGGGGCGGTGACGGATCACTGCCCCGCCGTGACCGGGCCGGTGGTGGATCACCACCCGGCTGTGAGGTCGCCCACGTCACACCGCGCTGGGCTGGTCTGATCCGTCCGGGGATCGATCGGGCGGGGCGGGAAGGTCCCGGGGCGCACTATTGTTCCGGTAGAGACATCCGGGGCTCGTTTCGCGCGTTCCGGGAAAACAGCCGGGGCCCGTATCGCGTGTTCCGGGTAGAGCAGCCGGGGCCCGCACCGTGCAGGTGCGGGCCCTGGCTGTGCCGCGAGCACCGGCCAGAAAGGCACGCATGACCCGCTCCGAACGCCCCCACAAGCGCAGCCCCCGCACCGCCCAGGCGAAGTCCACGTCACAGCCGAAGGCCTCCCGTGGGGGGCGCCGCCCCTCCGCGCCCCCGCCGCCGAGCGAGTTCACGCCGCCGGAGACGGTGACGCCCGCGCTTCCCGCGGTGGCCGCCTTCGCCGACCTCGACATGCCCGAGGGCCTGCTGCGGACCTTGGGTGAGCAGGGCGTCACGGAGCCGTTCCCGATCCAGGCCGCGACCCTCCCGAACTCGCTGGCAGGCCGCGACGTGCTCGGCCGGGGGCGTACCGGCTCCGGCAAGACCCTCGCCTTCGGCCTCGCGATCCTGGCCCGTTCGGCCGGCCGCCGCGCCGAGCCCGGCGCGCCGCTCGCGCTCGTCCTGGTGCCCACGCGCGAGCTCGCCCAGCAGGTGACCGACGCGCTCACGCCGTACGCCTCCGCGCTGCGGCTGCGCATCACCACGGTCGTCGGCGGCATGTCGATCAGCCGGCAGTCCTCCGCGCTGCGGCGCGGGGCCGAGATCCTCATCGCCACGCCCGGCCGGCTCCACGACCTCATCGACCGCGGCGACTGCCGCCTCGACCAGGTCGCCGTCACGGTCCTCGACGAGGCCGACCAGATGGCCGACATGGGCTTCCTGCCGCAGGTCACGAAGCTGCTGAAGCAGGTCGAGCCGGGCGGGCAGCGACTGCTGTTCTCGGCCACCCTCGACCGGAACATCGACCGGCTGGTCAAGATGTTCCTCGACGACCCGGTCGTGCACTCGGTCGACCCGTCGGCCGGCGCGGTCACCACCATGGAGCACCACGTCCTGTACGTGATGGATGAGACCGACAAGAAGGCCGTCACGCTGAAGATCGCGGCCCGCGACGGCCGGACGATCCTCTTCCTGGACACCAAGCGGTCCGTGGACCGGCTGGTCAAGCGGCTCCTCGCCAACGGCGTACGGGCCTCCGGGCTGCACGGCGGCCGTTCGCAGCCGCAGCGGAACCGGACCCTGGACCAGTTCAAGAGCGGTCAGGTCACCACGCTCGTCGCCACGAACGTGGCCGCGCGCGGCATCCACGTCGACGACCTCGACATGGTCGTCAACGTCGACCCGCCGATGGACCACAAGGACTACCTGCACCGCGGCGGCCGCACCGCCCGCGCCGGTGAGTCCGGCAGCGTCTTCACCCTGGTCCTGCCCGAGCAGAAGCGTGACATGGGCCGTCTGATGTCGAACGCGGGCATCAGCCCCCGTACGGCGCAGATCAAGTCCAGCGACGAGCAGCTGGTCGAGCTGACCGGCGCGCGGGAGCCCTCGGGCGTCCCGGTCGTCGTCGAGACCCCGCAGCCGACCCAGCCGCGCAAGCCGGCCGGCTCCGGTGCCGGCGGTGGCCGTTCCTCCGGCCGGCGCCGCCGTCCGGCCGCGGCCGGAGGCACGGCCGGTACGGGCACGGGCTCGGGTCGTTCCGGAGCCGCAGGTACGGCCTCGGGCCGCGCCGCGGGCTCCTCGGGCCGCAGCGCCGGTTCCGCCGGTCGCACCGCCGCTTCCGCGGGCGGCGCGGGCCGCGCGTCCGGCGGTGGCCGGGGTGCCGGCTCCGGCACGGGCGGCGGACGCGGTGCCGCCGCGGGCGCCGGTGCCGGCCGCACCGGGGGGCGTCAGGCCCCGGGCACCAGCCGTTCGCGCAGCGCCAGCAGCTCGCGGAACTCCAGGCCGAGGCCGTCCGACACGTAGCGGAACACGCTCCCGTACGAGGAGCGCAGCTGCTCCAGGGCGGTGTCGAGGTACTCCGCCCGCACCTCCTGGAGCGGAATGATCAGGGCCGGGTTCTGCATGAGCCCGGCCTTTTTCAATCCCTCCCGCACCCGTGCGTCGGACGCGGCGCGGAAGGTGTTGGAGGCCAGGTAGTCCGAGCGGGCGAGGGTGTCGGGCACGCCGAGGAGCGTGAGCAGCAGCCACCCGGTCCAGCCGGTGCGGTCCTTGCCCGAGGTGCAGTGCAGGAGCAGCGGCCCCCGGCGGGGGTCGGCCAGGTCCCGCAGGGTCGCCGCGAAGGCGGCCCGGTTCGCGGCGTCGGTGACGAACGTCCGGTACACCTCGCGCATGAACGCGGCGGCCCGTCCGCCGCCCAGCATCTCCTCCTGCCGCACCGGGTCGCGCGAGCCGATCGCGGTGAGCAGCTGCCCGAACAGACCGTTGTCGGTGACGGGCCGGGGCACCGGGACGGCACCGGCCGGGAGCCGGTCGGCACCGTCGTAGCCGACCTCCAGGGGGATCCGCAGGTCGACCACGGTGCCGAGGCCCAGCCCGGCGAGGGTGGTCAGGTCGGCGTCGGTCAGCTTGGCGAGGTGGTCGCCCCGGTAGGCGAGGCCGTACCGGACCCGGCTCCCGTCGTACGTGGGGTAGCCGCCGAGGTCACGGACGTTGACGGCGCCCTGGAGCGGGATCTGCCGGATCGGGGGCGCCTGCGCGGACCGGGGGCGGGCGATCGCCTCCGTGGGCAGGGCGGTGAGCAGGGCGGTGGCGCCGGTGGCGGTGAGCAGAGCGCGTCGAGACAGGTGCACGGCCGGACTCCTTTGCGGCTCAAGGGTGTTGAGGGTGGGTGGTGCGGCTTGTGGGTTACTCCTCGGGGTGCGGAAGCGCGCGGAGGGCCTGCGCGGCCTCCGTCATGATCCGGGTGACGAGTTCCTGGCAGCTGGGAAGGTCCTCGATCACCCCCGCGACCTGCCCGGCGGCCATGATCCCGAGGTCGGTGCGGCCCTCGACCATGGACGCCCGCAGCAGCATCGGGGTGTTCGCGGCGAGCAGGACCTGGCTCCACGAGAGGTCCTTGCCATGGCGCATGGCCAGGCCGTCGCGGATCATCGCGGGCCACGAGAGCCCGGAGATCCTGCGGAATCCGGCCGCCCGACGCAGGGCCCGGGCCAGGGACCGTACCCGCCCGGCGTGCTCCAGGGACGCGACGAGGTCCGTACGGAGCATCCGGTGCGGCAGCCCGTCGACGGCGGTGGTGACGGTGACGTCCTTGACCGTGGCGGCCAGATAGCGGGCCTTCACCGCGTCCGGCACGGTCGAGTCGGAGGTGAGCAGGAAGCGGGTGCCCATGGCGATGCCCGCCGCCCCGTGGGCGAGGGCGGCGACCAGGCCCCGTCCGTCGTGGAAGCCGCCCGCCGCGATCACCGGGATGTCCACGGCGTCCACCACCTGGGGCAGCAGGACGCTCGTCGCGACCTCGCCGGTGTGGCCGCCGCCCTCGCCGCCCTGGACGAGCACCGCGTCCGCGCCCCAGCCGGCGACCTTCTCGGCGTGCCGCCGGGCGCCGACGGAGGGGATCACGACGACCCCCGCGTCCTTGAGCTCGGCGATCAGGTCGCGGGAGGGCGCGAGGGCGAAGGAGGCGACCCGGACGCCCTCGTCGACGATGATCCGGACCCGTTCGCGGGCGTCGCCCGCGTCGGCGCGCAGGTTCACCCCGAAGGGCCGGTCGGTGCGGGACCTCACCTCGCGGACGGCGGCGCGCAGCTCGTCCACCGTCATCGTGGCCGAGGCGAGGACGCCGAGCGCGCCCGCGTTCGCGGTGGCGGAGACCAGCCGGGGCCCGGCGACCCAGCCCATGCCGGTCTGCACGATCGGGTGGCGGACCCCGGTCAGCTCGGTGAGCGGGGTCCTCATCGGGGCGCGACCTCGCGGTCCCGCAGCCCGCGCGGGTCGATGACCTCGCGGATCAGCCGGAGTTCGTCGGCGGTGGGCTCCCGGGTGTACGGCACGTCGTCGCCGATCACCAGGTCGAAGCCGGTGGCGGCCCGGACCTCGTCGACGCTCACGCCCGGGTGCACGGACGCGAGCCGCATCGCGTGTCCGGGCGTCTCGAAGTCGAGGACGGCGAGGTCCGTCACCACCCGCGGGAGGCGGTGGTAGGGGCCGACGGCGTGGTCGTAACCGACGCCGCTGATCATGTCGACGCGCTCGACGAAGACCCGGGGCGAGTGCTTGGGGATCCAGTAGCTGACAGGATTGTTGAGGGTGTTGGCGGGCGCCCCGCGTACGCCGAGGAGCTGCCGGGTGGGCCGTTCCCAGTCGCCGATGCAGGAGATGTTCTGGTTGCCGTACCGGTCGATCTGGCTGGCGCCCATCATCACGTGCCGCTTGCCGCCGGTGACCATGGCGAGGTGCCGGCGGTACGGCAGCCAGCCCTCGGGCTCCCCGTCGAGGCCGACGAGCAGGGCCTCGCCGTCGGTGAGGAGGAGGTCGGGGGAGAAGGTGCGCTTGGCGAGGCGGGCGCCGAAGCCGGGGATCAGGCCCATGGGGCTGGCGAGCACCTCGCCGTTGTCGCGCCAGGCCTCCGCGCAGGCGATCACGCAGTACTCGGCCCGGCTGGTCACTGCCGTCGTCGCGTCCGTCGTCACTTCCGCTGCTCCTTGTGCCAGGCCTGGACGGCCGCCTGGTAGTCGTCCTCGCTCTTGCCCGAGAGGAAGCGCTCGGCGAACTCGGGCCAGGGGGTGGTCGCGTAGAGCTTCTGGAAGGGCTCGTCGCGGTCGTGGTCGGGGACGCAGGAGGTGAAGTGGGCCCCGTTCGGGGTCTCGACGACGCCGGTGACGCTGTGGCGGCTGACGAGGAGGGCCTGGGGCACGGTGTCCGGTCCGAAGGACTCCACCAGCCGCTCGCAGGAGACGTACGCCGTGTCGGCGGCCTCGCAGAACAGGTCGTCGAAGTACGGGTCGGGGCCGAGGTACTGGCCGTTGCCGCGCCGGTCGGCGCGGTTGACGTGGACGAGGGCGGCGTCCATGCGCAGCGCGGGCACGGCGACGAACTCCTCGCCGTCCTCGTACGGGGAGGTGACGGTCCGCAGACCCGGGTTGACCCGCATCACGTCGGAGCCGAGACCGGCCCGTACCGGCAGGAAGGGCAGCCGGTTGGCGGCGGCGTGCAGCCCCCACATGAACATCGCCTCGTCGAGCTCGGTGAGTTCGAAGGCACCGCGCTCGCGGGCGGCGCGGTAGTGCGGTTCGAGGGGGATGGAGTCCAGGGTCACGAAGGGCGCGACGAGTCGTCCGATCCGGCCGGCGGCGGCGAGCAGGCCGACGTCCGGGCCACCGTAGGAGATCACCGTGAGATCGCTGATCTCGGACCGGAGCAGCGCTCTGACCAGGGCCATCGGCTTGCGCCGCGAGCCCCAGCCGCCGATCCCGATCGTCATGCCGGAGCGCAGCCGGGCCACGACGTCCTCGGGGGTCAGTACCTTGTCCGTCTTCTCTGTCCGCCGGTTCACGGGGAGTTCTCCTTCCCGAAGGTGTCGCGGACGCGGTCGGCGACCCCGCTGAGATTGGCCTCGAAGGTGAAGCCCTGCTCGAAGCGGTAGCTGCGCCGGACGTCCACGGGGTCGATGCCGTTGAGAGCGGCCTTGGCGAGCCGGAGCAGGCTGCCGTCCTTGGCGGCGATCTCCCCGGCCAGTTCGAGGGCCGCGTCGAGCAGCCCGGGGCGCGGGACGACCTTCCACACCGAGCCGTGGGCGTGCAGTTCGGCGGCGGTCGCGGTCCGCGAGGTGTAGTAGAGGGCCCGCATCAGGTGCTGGGGCACGAGCCGGGCCAGATGGGTGGCGGCGCCGAGCGCGCCCCGGTCCAGCTCGGGCAGTCCGAAGACGGCGTCCTCGGCGGCGACGATCGCGTCGGCGTTGCCGACGAGCCCGATGCCGCCGCCCAGGCAGTGGCCGGCGACCGCGGCGACGACCGGCACCTCGCACTCGTACACGGCGGCGAAGGCCTCGGCGCAGCCGCTGTTGGCGCCGATCAGGGAGGTGTGCCCGGGGTCGCGCTGCAACTCCTTGATGTCGACGCCCGCGTTGAAGCCGCGGCCCTCGGCGGTGAGGACGACACAGCGGACCTCGGGGTCGCGGCCCGCCGTGCGGACGGCGTCGGCGAGCGCGTACCAGCCCTTGACGGGCAGGGCGTTGACGGGCGGGAAGTCGATGGTGACCAGGGCCACGCCCGGAGTGGGGCGCGAGGTGCAGACACCCATGAGTGGATCAGCTACCTTTCCACCAAACGTTTGTTAGGTAACCTCTTGAGGAGGAAGGTAGCAGCCGATGGAGCTGGACGGGAGGGTCGTGCTCGTCACCGGCGGAACCCGCGGAGTCGGTGCGGGCATCGCACGCGCCTTTCTGCGGGCCGGCGCCCGGGTCGCCGTCTGCGCCCGCAGACCCCCGGACGCACCGGTCGAAGCGGCGGGCCGCACCGCCGAGTTCCACCCCCTCGACCTGCGGGAACCCATCGCCGTACGGGAGTTCTTCACCGACTTCGCCGAGCGGTACGGACGGCTCGACGCCCTCGTCAACAACGCGGGCGGCACGCCGTACCGCCTCCTCGGCGAGGGCGAGGCCGCACGGCACGCGCGCGTGGTCGAGCTCAACCTCACCGCCCCGCTCGCCGTCAGCCTCGCCGCCCACCCGCTCCTCCGGGCCTCGCGAGGCGCGGTCGTCATGATCGGCAGCGTCAGTGGCACCCGGCCCTCCCCGGGCACGGCCGCCTACGGCGCGGCCAAGGCGGGCCTGGAGAACCTCGCCCGCTCGATGGCCGTCGAATGGGCCCCCGACGTACGGGTCAACACCCTGGTCCTCGGCATGGTGGAGACCGAACTGTCCCACCTCCACTACGGCGACGAGGAGGGGATCGCCGCGGTCGGCCGGACCGTACCGCTGGGCCGGCTCGCCGCACCGGACGAGATCGGCGAGGCGGCCGTCTTCCTCGCCTCCGACCGGGCGGCCTACATCTCGGGAGCCTCGCTCCTCGTGCACGGCGGCGGGGAGCGCCCCGCCTTCCTGGATGCCGCGACCGTCAATGTCGCGACTGCCGATGTCGCGACCGTCCACGCCGCGACCGTCCACGCCGCGACCGTCGGCGTCGCAACCGCCAGCAAGGAGAGTCGAGATGGGTCTGTGTGACGAGCGAGTGGTGATCGTGACGGGAGCGGGTCGCGGACTCGGCCGGGCGCACGCGCTCGCGTTCGCCGCCGAGGGCGCCCGGGTCGTCGTCAACGACCTCGGGGTCGGTCTCGACGGGCACCCGGGGCCGGACAGCCCGGCGGCGGCGGTCGTCGAGGAGATCAGGGCGGCGGGCGGCGAGGCCGTCGCCCACGGCGGCGACATCGCGACCACCGAGGGCGCCGCCTCCCTCGTCGCGACCGCCCTGGACACGTACGGACGGCTCGACACCCTCGTCAGCAACGCGGGCTTCCTCCGCGACCGGATGCTCGTGAACCTCGACGAGGAGGACTGGGACGCGGTCATGCGGGTCCACGGCAAGGGCCACTTCCTGCCGCTGCGGCACGCGGGCGCGTACTGGCGGACCGAGGCCAAGGCGGGGCGTACGCCGGTGGCGCGGGTCGTCCACACCACCTCGGGCGCCGGGCTCCTCGGCAGCGTCGGGCAGGGCAACTACGCGGCGGCCAAGGCCGCGATCGTCGGGCTCACGCTCGTCGCGGCGGCGGAGCTGGCCCGGTACGGCGTGCAGGTCAACGCGATCGCCCCGGCCGCCAGGACCCGGATGACCGAGCAGGTCTTCGACGGTCTCGACGCCCTGCCCGAGGACGTGTCACCGCTGGTGGTGTGGCTGGGCTCGGCCGCGTCGGAAGGCGTGACCGGCCGGGTCTTCGAGGCCGAGGGAGGCCGCCTCACCGTGATGGAGGGCTGGCGGCCGGGCCCGACGGCGGACAAGGGCACGCGCCGCACCCCGGCGGAGGCGGGGGAGACGGCCCGGCGCCTCCTCGCGGAGGCGGAACCGCCGCACCCGGTGTACGGGGCCTGACCGGGGCCCGCTACTCCGTGAGGCGCTCGGTCGCGTGCCCCGCCGGCGTTCGGTCGCCCCGGTCGGGAAGCGGGTGATCGTCGCCGGCTCCTCGGTCGTGAACTCCTCGTAGAGCTCGTGGACTCCCGCGACCAGTCCTCGAAGAGCGTCCGTGACGACCGCCGGGGCCCGCAAGGGCTCCGGCGGTGCGCTGCGCGCGGGTCGGGAAACATCCCGGTGACGCCGTGCACACGGGATCCCCACGTTCGCGGGCAAGGAGTTAACGTCCGGCGAATTGAAGGGCGTTGGGGTTCACGGCCCGATCTACGCGCGTCAAAATCTCAGCCATGCGAATCCCCCCTCGATTCACCCTCGCCGGCGGTGTCGCCACCGCCCTCCTGTCCTCCCTCCCCCTCGGAGCCCCGGCCACCGCCGCGCCGGCACCCGCGCCCGCCACCGTCACGGCCTCCGTCGCGGCGACCGCGGCCGTCGGGGACATCTGCTACTCGGCCCTCCCCAGCCAGGCCTACACGACCCTGCGTCTGATCGACGCGGGCGGCCCCTTCCCGTACAGCCAGGACGGCTCCGTCTTCCAGAACCGGGAGGGCGTCCTGCCGTCCCACTCGCTCGGCTACTACCACGAGTACACGGTCAAGACCCCGGGGTCCTCCACCCGTGGCGCCCGCCGGATCGTGACCGGCAACTCGACGGCGGAGGACTACTACACCGCCGACCACTACGCGACCTTCGACCTCATCGACTACGACTGCTGAGCACGTCCGGAAAGGCGGTTGCGGCCCCCGGGGCCGCCGGAGGGCGCCGGCGCGTCCGAAGGCCGCCGAGCCGCGCGCGTCCGGTCAGCCGCGGCGCGGGAACGTCCACTCCAGCCGGGTCCTGACCCGGGGGTCGTGGACGTACTCCAGGGCGGCCAGCGCCGTCTCCCGCGCCGCGCCCTCCGGATCGCCGTCCGCGAGGACCGACGCCAGCGCGTCGACGGCGCGCGGGTCCTGACGGATCGCGAGCCCGCGCGCCGCCTCCGCCGCCGTCTCCGGATCGGCGTCGCCGAGCCGCTCGGCGAGCCCCTCCCGTACGAGAGGGGTGTCGTCCGGCAGTTCGGCGAGCGCGAGCGTCGCCCAGTCCCGCACCCGCGCGTCACCGTCCCGGCTCAGCGCGAGCAGCACCCCGAGCGCCTCGACGTGCCCGGCCGGCACGATCCCGGCCAGGGCCCCCGCGACCGCCCGCCGTACGACCGCGTCGGGATGCCCGGCCGCGGCGAGCAGTTCGGGTACGGCGGCCGGGTCGGCGCACGCCCCCAGCGCGGACACCACCGACAGCACCGGCTCGCGCGCCGACACGACCGAAAGCCCCGGCTCCCGCGGCGACGGCACCTGCTGCCGCGCCGACGCCCCCGGCTCCCGCGCCGGAACGGGCGCCACCATCACCTCCGCCGCGAGCCGCCGGAGCACCGGGACCGCGCTCGGCGCGAAGCCCGGCAACGCGCCGAGCACCCGCGCGCCCAGCGCCCGGCGCATCGGATCGCGGTACGCGCACCACGCGGCCGCCGCCACGAAGGTCTCCTCGTCGGCCCGGCCCGCGAGTTCGGCCACCGCCGTCGTCCAGTCGTCGAGCTCCGGATCGCCGCAGCGCAGGGCCCGTGCCGCCAGCTCCTCGTGCGAGGTGTGCAGTCCGAGCGCCGCCTCCAGGAGCGTGGCGATCGCCGCGTGCCCGGTCTGGCGGTCGTCGCCGCGCCCCGGAGCGCCGTCCTCCCGCAGCAGCTCGACGACGACCGTGATCCCACCGTCCTCCCGGACCCGGCGGACCACCGCCTCGTACGTCTGCCCACCCTCGTTCCCGGCGACGAGCCCGCGCCGCAGCTCGGCGGCGATGTCGGCGCCGATCCAGCGCCGCGCCTCCCGGAGCGCGGCCTCCCGGGAGTTCGCCCCGTGGTCGAGCAGCGCCCGTACGCAGCCGGTGGAGCCGCGCCGGGCGGCGGCCACCAGCGGCAGGATCCCGTCCGGTCCCCGTCGGTCGGGGTCGGCCCCGTACTCAAGCAGGGCCCGTGCGGTGTCGGCGTACCCGAGCCGCAGGGCCCAGGCGAGGGCCGTGAAGCCGTACTCCTCCTCCTGGTCCGCCGCCGCGCCCGCCGCGAGCAGGGCCCGCACCACCTCGGTGTGCCCACCGACGGCCGCCCCGCAGAGCGGCAGTTCATCGCCGTCCTCGCCGCTGCCGCCGCCCGGGTCGGCCCCGGCGGCCAGCAACACCCGTACGATTCCGGCCTCGTTGCCGACGGCCGCCCGGTACAGCGGGGTCTCCCCGCCCGCCCGGCCCTCGGGGTCGGCCCCGTCCCGCAGGGCCTGTACGGCCCCGTTCTCGTCCCCGTCACGGATGGCGTCGAACAGCGTGCTCATGGGCCGACCCTGACCCGCCGTCCGGTCCTGGCGCAAATCGATTCCCGCCCCCGTCGCCCGGGGAGGCGCGGCCCGTTCGTACGCCCGTGCCAGAATCGGGCCGCATGACGCACGATCACGACGACGCGACGCTCAGCGTCGGCCACGGTGACGCCGCCCTCGCGAAGCTCCTGGAGCAGGGGCTCGACGCGTTCAACTTCGCGGCCACGAACACCACCCCCGAGGACCAGGGGGAACTGTCCGTGAAGGCCGTCGACGAGAACGGCGAGCTGATCGGCGGGCTCACCGGCTGGACCTGGAGCGGCCTCTTCGGGATCGACATGCTGTGGGTCCGCGAGGACAGCCGCGAGGACGGCTGGGGGAGCCGGCTTCTGCGCGCGGCCGAGGACGAGGCCCGGCGGCGCGGCTGCGACCGCGCCAACGTCTCGTCCTTCACCTTCCAGGCCCCGGACTTCTACCGGCGGCACGGCTACGTGGAGACCGGCCGGGTGCTCGGCATCCCGGGCGGCGCCGAGGACGTCCACTTCCACAAGAGCCTGGTCGAGGAGCCCTCGGCGGACGACTAACCCGCGCACTCCAGCACCGTGAGGCACACCCCGCACCGGGCCCGCAGCGCCCGCCCCGCCGGGACCCGCAGCCGCTGCCGGCAGACCGGGCAGGGGAACGAGACGCCGGTCGCGGGCGCGCCGCCCTCGAAGGTGTACGGGGCGCCCTCGACGGCCCGGCCCCGGCGCCGCTCCCAGCCGTACCGCCGGCGCTCGGCCCAGCCCGCCCCGGCGAGCGGCGGCGCCGCCCGTTCCCGGTCGGCCTCGGCCCGGCCCCGTACCCATGCCTCGTACGCCACCGCGCTGGTGAACCACGGTGACGGGTCCTCGCCGAACACCTCGGCCCGTTTGGCCAGGACGTAACCGAACTCCTCCGGGGTCAGATAGCCCAGCTTCTGGCTCTCCACGCCGTCCTGCCGGAAGGCGTCGAGCAGCAGCCAGCCCGCGCCCAGGTACGTGGTGACGACGTCGGTGAGGATCTCGTTCTCGGCGGTGCCGGGGAAGCCGAGGCCGAGCCGGTGCAGCAGGACATGGGTGATCTCGTGTGCGAGGGCCGCGCCGATGTCCCGGCGGCGGGTCCGGAAGCGGTCGTTGAGCTCCACGAAGTACTCGGGCCCCGCCGCGAGGTCCACGGCCGCCGCGTCCTCCATCGGCCGGAAACTCACCACCATGCGCGCCTCGGGCAGCCGCAGGTGCCGGACGAGGGCGCGGGCGACCCGCTGGGTGCCGAGGTGCAGGTCCTCGTCGTCGCCGAGGGCCACGTCGGCGGGCGCCACGCTCGCCGGGTAGCGGTGTACGCCGTCGGGGGAGAGGCGCCGGTAGAGCGCGGTGAGCGAGGCCCCGACGGTGGCGCGGTGCGGAAAGCCGTGGGCGACGCGGTCGCCCTCCTGACGGTTCGGCATACAGGACCCCCTCCGGCTCATTTTACGGTCCGGTGCGGCGTGGCCGAAAAGGCTTCCTTGTGGGGGCAGTTGAGAGTTGTCGATAATCCGGACATGACTTGACGGGCGCATGTCATCGCTCGTCGAGGCAACCCCCCATGAGAGAAGGCAGACACGTGAAGCAGAACCGAATGGTCCGTGCGCTCCAGAAGCTGGCCGCGGCCGGCGCCGTCGTCCTGGCGGCCGTCAGCCTCCAGCCCACCACGGCCTCCGCCGCCCCCGCCCCCGTCGTCGGAGGCACCCGTGCCGCCCAGGGCGAGTTCCCCTGGATGGTCCGGCTCTCCATGGGCTGTGGCGGCTCCCTGATCACCCCGCAGGTCGTCCTCACCGCGGCCCACTGTGTGAACGGCTCCGGCAACAACACCAGCATCACCGCCACCGCCGGAGTCGTGGACCTGCAGAGCGGCAGCGCGATCAAGGTCAAGTCCACCAAGGTCCTCCAGGCCCCCGGCTACAACGGCAAGGGCAAGGACTGGGCGCTGATCAAGCTCGCCAGCCCGATCACCTCTCTGCCCAACCTGAAGATCGCCGAGACCACGGCGTACAACAGCGGCACCTTCACCGTGGCCGGCTGGGGCGCCGCCACTGAGGGCGGCGGCCAGCAGCGCTACCTGCGCAAGGCGACCGTCCCGTTCGTCTCGGACGCGTCCTGCCAGAACTCGTACGGCAGCGACCTCGTCCCGGCGGAGGAGATCTGCGCCGGCTACAGCCAGGGCGGGGTCGACACCTGCCAGGGTGACTCCGGCGGCCCGATGTTCCGCAAGGACAACGCGGGTGCCTGGGTCCAGGTCGGCATCGTGAGCTGGGGCGAGGGCTGCGCCCGCGCCGGCTACCCGGGCGTCTACACGGAGGTCTCGACCTTCGCCTCCGCGATCAAGTCCGCCGCGGCCACGCTGTAGCCGTCACGGACCTCGCGTACTGGTGCCCCGGAGCGGCCTCGGCTCCGGGGCACCTTCCCGCCCTAGGGCGTTTCTTGTTCTGAAGCCTCAGAGGACGCAGAGCTCGACGCCCATGTCCCCGTCCCCCTCCAGCTCAAGGACCCACACCTCGTTCGCGCCCTCCCGGAGCACCGGGCCCGGCACGAACAGGGCGTCCTGCGGGCCGGCCGCCGGCCAGTACCGGCCCAGGCAGAAGCCGTTCACCCACACGAAGCCCCGGGTCGCGCCCGGCAGTCGCAGCATCGCGTCCCCGGCGCCCGTCACGTCGAGCGTCCCCCGGTGGAGCCCCCGGCCCCCGCGCCCGGCGCCGAACGGCACCTTCGCCACCGCCGCCGCCTCGAAGGCGTCCAGGCGCAGCGCCCGGGACCGGAACCCGTGCAGATACTGCCGCTCGTGCCGCACGCCACCGGTGATCCCCTTCGGCTCCGCCTGCCGAGGCCCGTAGTTGACCCGGCCGAGCGACTCGACCCACAGGTCCACCACGGCCGGACCCGCCACCGGCCCGGGCAGGGACACGCTCTCCCCGTCCGTGGTGTCGAGCACCCCCGCCGGGGCCCCGTCGACGCACACCACCGCCCGGTCCCGCAGCCCCGTCACCCCCAGCGGATACGGCTGCCGCGGACCCGGCACCGCCACCCGGTAACGGACCAGGCCCCGGTCCACACCGAGCTGCTCGAAGGTCGGCGGCACCGGTGTCACCGCCTCCTCGTCGCCGAGCACCTCCAGGACCGTCTCCAGCGGAGCCCACCCGTCGAGGGTGCCGGAAACCGGTCCCGCAAGCCCGGCCGGGGGCTCCGGGACCTCCGGCAGAGGCCCCTCCGCGTACTTCGCGAGCACCTCGCGGAAGCGCCGGAACTTCTCCGTCGGCCGCCCCGCCTCGTCCACCGGCGCGTCGTAGTCGTACGAGGTCACCGTCGCCCGCACCGGCCCGTCGTGCAGCTCACCGGCCCGGTTCGCGCCCGCCCAGCCCCCGAAGTTCGTGCCCCCGTGCGCCATGTAGATGTTGACCGAGGCCCCGCACTCCAGGATCTCCCGCAGCGCCTCCGCCGCGTCCGCCGCGTCCCGCACCGCGTGCTCCGTGCCCCAGTGGTCGAACCAGCCGCACCAGAACTCCATGCACATCAGCGGCCCCGACGGCTGGTGGCGCCGCAGCGTCGCGAAACCCTCCCGCGCCCCCGAGCCGAAGTTCGCCGTGGCGAGCACCCCCGGCACCGAACCGCCCGTCAGCATGTGGTCCTCGGGACCGTCCGAGGTGAACAGCGGAACGCTCACCCCGCAGCCGCGCAACAGCTCCGCCACCCATTCCAGATAGGCCCGGTCGCTGCCGTAACTCCCGTACTCGTTCTCCACCTGCACCAGCACCACCGGCCCGCCCCGGTCGATCTGCCGCTCCACCACCTGCGGCAGCAGCCGCCGGAACCAGTCCTCCACGGGCGCCAGGAACTCCGGGTCGAGCGTCCGCACCCGCCGCCCGAGCGGGCCGGTCAGCCAGTGCGGCAGGCCACCGTTCTCCCACTCGGCGCAGATGTACGGCCCCGGGCGCACGATCGCCCACATCCCGGCCCGCGCCACCGCGTCCAGGAACCGGCCGAGGGCGTCCACGTCCGCGTACCGGCCCGGCTCCGGCTCGTGCAGATTCCAGGGGACGTACGTCTCGACACAGTTGAGGCCCATCGCGCGCAGCATCCCGAGCCGGTGCTCCCACTGCTCCTCGTGCACCCGGAAGTAGTGCAGCGCCCCCGACAGGAGCCGCACCGGCCGCCCGTCGAGCAGAAAGTCCTCGTCACCCACAGCGAACGTGCTCATGGCCTCACCCTCACCCTCTGGCGGCGAACCGGTCCATGGACAAAGATCGTCGCAGTTTGGACGTTAGGGCCTGCCCGTCCCATCCGACCCCGATGGCGCCGGACGGGCCCGAGGGAGGGGCACCACCGCATGTACCACACCTGGATGCGCTACTTCACGCCCAGCCCCGTCCACCATCGCCTCGGCCTCGTCTGTCTCGGCGTCGGACTCCAGCACGGCACCCTGCCCACCGTCGGGCCCCGCACCCTCGACCACCACGTGGCCGTCGTCGTCTCCGCCGGCAGCGGCTGGTACCGGGGCGCCGACGGGCGCCGCACCACCGTCACCGCCCCCGCCCTGCTCTGGCTGACCCCCGGCACCCCCCACCACTACGGCGCCGACCCCGGCACCGGCTGGGACGAGGCCTTCGTCGACTTCACCGGACCCGCCACCACCACCTACACCGAACTCGGCTACATAGAACCCGACCGGCCCGTCGTCCCCCTCGCCGACGCCGCCCCCGCCCGCGCCGCCATCAGCCGGATCGCCCGCGCCGCCCGCCCCGGCAACCCCCTCCTGGAAGTCGAGACCGGCGCCGCCGTCCACGAACTGCTCGTCGCCCTGCGCCGGGCCCGCGCCGACACCAACGCCGACGGCGACCCCGTACTCGCCGCCCTCGCCCGCGACGCCTTCCAGCCGCTCTCCGTCGCCGAACACGCCGCCCGGCACGGCATGACCGCCGCCGAGCTGCGCACGGCCGTCCGCCGGGCCGCCGGGTGCAGCCCCAAGGACTACCTGCTCACCGTGCGCCTCGGCCGGGCCAAGGAACTCCTCGCCGCCACCGAACTGCCCGTCGCCGCCGTCGCCCGCCGGGTCGGCTACGACGACCCGGCCTACTTCTCCCGGCTGTTCACCCGCCGGGTCGGCACCGCCCCCATCCGCTTCCGCGAGCAGCAGGGACGGTCGGTGCACGGCGGCTGGAGCAACACCGTTCCGGATCCCGAACACCCGCCCACGATCCTCCCGAGATCCGTCTAAGCTCGCAGATCATGAGCGAGTCCACCGGCCCCCAGCAGCCCACCCCGTCCCCGCCCCCGTCTCAGCCGGAGTCCGTACGGGCCGAGCTGACCCGGCTGCGCGAAAGCATCGACAACATCGACGCGGCGGTCGTGCACATGCTCGCCGAGCGCTTCAAGTGCACCCAGCAGGTCGGCGTCCTCAAGGCCCGGCACCAGCTGCCGCCCGCCGACCCCGCCCGCGAGGCCCGCCAGATCGCCCGGCTGCGGGAACTCGCCGGGAACGCCAAACTGGACCCGGCCTTCGCGGAGAAACTCCTGAACTTCATCATCGCCGAGGTCATCCGCCACCACGAGACGATTGCGGACGGAGCACGCTGATGGCCCGCGTCACGGTGTTCACCCTCGGAGGGACCATCTCCGCACGCGGCGGCGACGCGGCCCGGATGACCGGCCAGGAGGTCCTGGCCGAGCTCGGCGGGGACCACGACGTCGTCCTGAACGACTTCCGCCGCGTCCCCAGCTCCACCCTCACCCACGCGGACCTCGCCGCGCTCGCCGCAGAGGTCCGCGCCACCGTCGCCGCCGGCTCCGGCGTGGTCGTCGTCCAGGGCACCGACACCCTGGAGGAGACCGCCTTCCTCCTCGACCTGCTCTGCACCACCGAGCGGCCGATCGTCGTCACCGGCGCCATGCGCCGCCCCGACCTGCCCGGCGCCGACGGCCCCGCCAACCTGGCCGCCGCACTCGCCGTCGCCGCCGACCCGGCCTGCCGCGACCTCGGCGTCCTCGTCGTCCTCGCCGACGAGATCCACGCGGCCCGGCTCGTCCGCAAGACCCACACCACCTCCGTCGCCACCTTCGCCTCACCCGGCGCCGGACGGCTCGGCACGGTCGTCGAGGGCGAGCCCCGCATCCTGCTCCGCCCCGCCGTCCCCGCCGCGTACTGCCCGCTGAAGCTCGACCCCGACGTACGGGTGGCCCTGGTGACCCTCTCCCTGGGCGACCGCGGCGAACTCCTCGACGCCGTCGACCACCGCTTCCAGGGCCTCGTCGTCGCCGCCTTCGGCGCCGGACACGCCCCCGCCTGGCTCGTCGAACCGCTCGCCGAGATCGCCCGCCGCATCCCGGTCGTCCTCGCCTCCCGTACCGGCGGCGGCGCGACCCTCTCCGACACCTACCGCGGCCCCGGATCCGAGTACGACCTGCTGCACCACGGACTGATCCCGGCCGGCGCCCTCGACCCGGCCAAGGCCCGGATCCTGCTCCACACCCTGCTGTCCAGCGGCGCGGCCGGCCCGGCCGGCTACGACCGCCCCCGCATCACCGCCGCCTTCGCCCACCTGGACGGCTCCGGACTCGCCTGAGCCCGGCAGAGAGTGTCCCGCCCCCACCAGCGGAGTCTTGTCGCCACCACCCCTGCCCGACGCCGAAGGCATCGGGCAGCATAGGGCCATGTCCGTACTGACGCGCGACGAAGCGCAGACCCGTGCCCAGCTCCTCGATGTCCAGCACTACAGCGTGGACCTCGACCTCACCACCGGCGACGAGACCTTCGAGTCCACCAGCCTCGTCAGGTTCACCGCCCGCACCGCCGGGGACACCTTCGTCGAGCTGAAGCCCGAAACCCTGCACTCCGCCCTCCTGGACGACGAGCCGCTCGACCTCACCACCCTCGAAGGGAACCGGCTGCCGCTGCGCCTCGCCGCGGGCGAGCACGTCCTGCGGATCGTCGCCACCATGCGGTACTCCCGTACCGGCGAGGGCATGCACCGGTTCACGGACCCCAGCGACGGCGAGTCGTACGTCTACACCCAGCTCTTCATGGAGGACGTCCAGCGCGTCTTCGCCGCCTTCGACCAGCCCGACCTGAAGGCCGCCTTCGAGGTGTCCGTCACGGCCCCCGAGGGCTGGACCGTCCTCGCCAACGGCATCACCGAGCAGCAGCCCGACGGCCGCTGGAAGGCCGCCCCCACCCCGCCGCTCTCCACCTACTTCGTCTGCGTCGCCGCCGGACCCTGGCACTCGATCCGCACCGAGCACGCCGGGCTCCCCTTCGGCATCCACTGCCGCCGCTCCCTCGCCGCCCACCTCGACGCCGACGCCGACGAGATCCTCGCCGTCACCAAGGCCTGCTACGACCGCTTCCACGAGAAGTTCGAGGAGCCGTACCCCTTCGACTCCTACGACCAGGCCTTCGTTCCCGAGTTCAACGCGGGCGCCATGGAGAACCCCGGCCTCGTCACCTTCCGCGACGAGTTCGTCTTCCGCTCCGCCGTCACCGTCACCGAGCGGCAGACCCGGGCCATGGTCATCGCCCACGAGATGGCCCACATGTGGTTCGGCGACCTCGTCACCCTCCGCTGGTGGGACGACATCTGGCTGAACGAGTCCTTCGCCGAGTACATGGGCTTCCAGACCGTCAACGAGGCCTGCGCCGACCTCTTCCCCGACACCTGGGTCGACTTCGGCGTCACCCGGAAGGCCTGGGGGTACGAGGCCGACCAGCGGCCCTCCACCCACCCCGTCGCCCCCGACCCGGAGTCCGTCCCCGACACCGCCTCCGCCCTCCTCAACTTCGACGGCATCTCCTACGCCAAGGGCGCCTCCGCCCTCCGCCAGCTCGTCAGCTGGCTCGGCGAGAAGGACTTCCTCGCCGGCATCAACATCCACTTCAAGCGCCACAAGTTCGGCAACGCCACCCTCGCCGACTTCATCGACAACCTCGCCGCCGCCACCGAACGCGACGTCCACGCCTGGGCCGACCAGTGGCTCCGCACCACCGGCGTCGACACCCTCACCCCCGCCCTCACCGGCGAGGGCCTCCACTGGAAGCTCGCGATCGACCGCGACGGAAGCCGCCCGCACCGGATCTCCGCCGGCCTCTACGACCGCGACCCCTCCGGCGACCTCGTCCTGCGCGAGCGCCGCGAACTCGACGTGCCCCAGGCCGAGCCCGCCGAGCTCACCGGCCCGCGCCCCGCCCTCGTCGTCCTCAACGACGAGGACCTCACCTACGCCAAGCTCCGCTTCGACGACGTGTCCGCGGAGTCCGCCCTGCGCGGCCTCTCCCGCATCCCCGACGCACTGACCCGCGCCGTCATCTGGAACGCGCTCCGCGACATGGTCCGCGACGGCGACCTCGCCCCCCGCGCGTACCTGGAGATCGCCCTCGCGCACCTCGCCGAGGAGAACGAACTCGCCCTCGTCCAGGGCGTCCTCGGCTTCGCCCGCGCCCAGATCGCCGACCGGTACGTCACCGAGGACGAGCGGCCCGCCGCCCTCGCCACCATCGGCGAGATCGCCCGCGCGCTGCTGCGCCGCACCGAGGACGGCGACGCGCCCGGTCTGCGCCTCACCGCCGTCCGCGCGTTCATCGACAGCGCCTCCACCCCCGACAAGATCGCCTCCTGGCTCGACGAGGGCACCGTCCACGGCGGCCCCGAACTCGACCCGGAACTGCGCTGGCGCATCCTGGCCCGCCTCGCCGTCCTCGGCGCCACCGACGAGCCCACGATCGCCGCCGAACTGGAGCGGGACCCGAGCGCCACCGGCCAGGAGGGCGCGGCCCGCTGCCGGGCCTCCCTCCCCACCGCCGAGGCGAAGGCGGCGGCCTGGTCGGCCCTCTTCGACACGGACGACCTCTCCAACTACCTCTTCACCGCCACCGCCCAGGGCTTCTGGCAGCCGGAGCAGTCGGACCTCGTACGCGAGTACGTCCCCCGCTTCTACCCGGCGGCCATCGCCCTGGCCGCCCGCCGCGGCGCCGCGATGGCCGAAGCCGCCGGCCGCTACGCCTTCCCGTCGTACGCGATCGACCCCGACTCCCTGACCCTGGGCGACCACCACCTGACGACCGACGAGATGACCCCGGCCCTCCACCGCAAACTGGTGGACCAACTGGACGACCTCCGCCGAGCCCTGAAGGCCCGTACGGCCTAGGTGTACTGACCTGCAGCGTTGTCACGCGGGTCAATACACCTAGGGGGTGTTTCGACAGACCCCAGACAGACCCCGCTGCACCCTTCGGGCCCGAGCCCGGCCGGTAGCACACCGGCCGGGCCGCACCCGCCGGCCCAGGTAACCCGTTCGGGTCACAACGACCCACTCCCCGGACATACCCCGACAACCCCCGGCACTCTGTCGTCCATGCGTGCCGAACCCCCACCCCTCGCCGGAGGCGCCCCCGGCCCCGATGCCCTCGGCCCCCTCCTCGATACCGTCCTCGACGCACTTCGCGCGGGGGCGAAGGAGCGCGGCGGCCCCCTCCCCGCCGGCGGCCCGGAAGCGGTGGCCCGCCGCGTCGGCGCACTCGGCACCGCGCTCCCCGAGACCGGCACCGGCGCGGACGAGGCGCTGGCCACCATCGTCCGGGCACTGGCCGCCGGCGCCGCCGACCCCGCCCACCCCCTCTGCGCCGCCCACCTCCACACCCCACCCCTCGCCCTCGCCGCCGCCGCGGATCTTGCCGCCTCCGCCCTGAACCCGTCCATGGACTCCTGGGACCAGGCCCCCGCCGCCTCCGCCCTGGAAGCCCTGGTCACGGCCGCGCTCGCCACCGAGGTGTATCCGGGCGCCGCCGCCCCCGACGCGCTCGTCACCACCGGCGGCACCGAGTCCAACCAGCTCGCCCTGCTGCTCGCGAGGGAGCGCCTCGGCCCGGTCCGTACCGTCGTCGGCGCGAACGCCCACCACTCCTTCCGGCGCGCCGCCTGGCTCCTCGGCCTCCCCGAGCCGGTCGTGGTGCCCACCCCCAGCGGCACCCTCGACCCGGCCGCGCTCCACGAGGCACTGACCACCCTCACCGGCCCGGTCGTGGTCGCCGTCACCGCCGGCACCACCGACGAGGGCCTCATCGACCCGATCCCGGCCCTCGCGGACGTCTGCGCGGCGCACGACGCCGAGCTCCACGTCGACGCGGCCTACGGCGGCCCGCTCCTCTTCAGCCGCACCCACCGCCCCCTCCTGGACGGTCTGGCCCGGGCCCGTACCGTCACCGTCGATCTGCACAAGCTGGGCTGGCAGCCGGCCGCCGCCGGGCTCCTCGCCGTCCGAGAGGCCGCCGACCTCGCCGCCCTCGGTCACACCGCCGACTACCTCAACGCCGACGACGACACCGAGGCGGGCCTCCCCGACCTCCTGGGCCGCTCGCTGCGCACCACCCGCCGTCCCGACGTCCTCAAGACCGCCGTCACCCTCCGGGCCCTGGGCCGCACCGGCCTCGGCGCGCTCGTCGACGCCTGTATGGACCGGGCCCGGGACCTGGCCGATCTGGTGGAGAAGACGCCGGGGCTCGATCTGCGGGCCCGGCCGACCCTCACCACGGTCCTGTTCCGGCCGAGCGGCGCCGACGACGGGACCGTCGCCGCGATCCGCCGCACCCTCCTCGCCGAGGGCCGTGCCGTCCTCGGCCGCGCCGAGGCCGACGGCCGCCTCTGGCTCAAGGCCACCCTGCTCAACCCCCACGCCACCCCCGGCGACCTGGCTCAGCTCATCACCCTCGTGGAAGGCAGCGCGCAGCGATGACCGGCAGCACCCCTCAGCAGGACCTCGATCAGCCCCACGATCTGGTGGGCGTCGGCATCGGCCCCTTCAACCTCTCGCTCGCCGCACTCGCGCACGGCGTCCCCGGCGGGCTCGCCGCCTCCTTCTTCGAGCAGAAACCGGCCTTCCACTGGCACCCGGGTCTCCTCATCGAGGGCGCCACCCTCCAGGTCCCGTTCCTCGCCGACCTGGTGACCCTGGCCGACCCGGCCAGCCCCTGGACCTTCCTCAACTATCTGAAGAGCCGTGAGCGCCTCTTCCCCTTCTACTTCGCCGAGAAGTTCCACATCCAGCGCGCCGAGTACGACGCCTACTGCCGCTGGGTCAGCGAGCAGCTCCCCGGTCTGCACTTCGGTCACCAGGTCGACTCGGTCCGCTGGAACCCCGAGCGGCGCCTGTTCGAGGTCGACTTCACCCAGATCGACCCGGAGGGCGAGGCCGAGGCGCTGGGCCGCGCGTACACCCGCAACGTCGTCCTCGGAGTCGGCACCGAGCCGTACGTCCCCGAGCCGCTCAAGCCGCTCGCCGACGCCCCCGGCGTTCCCGTCTTCCATTCCGCCGACTATCTCGCGCACCGCGAGACGCTCCTCGCCGCCGGGCACGTGACCGTCATCGGCTCCGGCCAGTCCGGCGCCGAGGTCTTCCTCGACCTGCTCCGGGCCCGTCCCGCCGGAGCCGAGCAGATCCACTGGCTGGCCCGCAGCGAGGCCTTCGCACCGATGGAGTACTCCAAGCTGGGACTGGAGCACTTCACCCCCGACTACACCCGCTACTTCCACTCCCTGCCCGAGCCGGTACGCGGTGAACTCGTGCCCCGCCAGTGGCAGCTGCACAAGGGCATCGACGCCGACACCATCGCGGCCATCCACGACGAGCTGTACCGCCGCACCCTGCACGGCGGCTGGCCCGACGCCGTCATCACCCCCGGCGTCCGGGTCCGTACGGCAGGCCGGGTCGCCACCACCCAGGTGGAGCTGCACCTGGAACACCTCCAGCAGGGCAGCCGCTCCCGGCTCACCACCGACGCGGTCGTCCTCGCGACCGGCTACCGGGAGCGCCCGGTGGACCGGATGCTCGCCGGTCTCGACCCGTATCTGCGCCACGACTCGGCCGGCCGCCCCAGGGTCGACGAGCACTACCGGCTGGTCCTCGACCCGTCCGTGACCGGCGCCGTCCACGTACAGAACGCCGAGAAGCACACCCATGGCGTCGGCGCCCCCGACCTGGGCCTCGCCGCCTGGCGGAGCGCGACGATCCTCAACTCGATCAGCGGCAAGGAGCCGTACCCGCTGCCCCGCCGGACGGCGTTCACCAGTTTCGGTCTGGAGACACGAGAGGCGCCGAGCATCCCGGCCCAGGGCCAGAAGCTGACGCCTCTCACACAGATCGTCTAGCGGGTCCTCGGACAGGCCCTAGAACACCGGAACGCCGTCCCGGGTCAGCTTCCAGTCCACCGAGGCGAACAGGGACGGGTCGACCGTCCCCTTCGCCTGCACCCACTGGATGATCGTGTTGCGGATCTCGTCCGAGTTGGCCCACAGCTGCTGGGCGCCCGCGACGTGCGGGAACGCGCCGCCGCCGCTCGCCCGGTAGTTGTTGACCGCGAGGACGAACTTCGCCGCCGGGTCCAGCGGCTTGCCCTCGAAGAACAGGTTCACGATCCGGGAACCGGCCGGCTTGGCGATGTCGATGTCGTACGTGAGCCCGGAGACGGCGTCGTAGTTGTAGTCCGGGGTGTTGTCCGCGTTGGTCAGCTTCGCGGTGTCGACCGGAGCGCCCGCCGGGGTCTGGACGTAGTACTTCGCCGAGTACTCCAGGTAGTCCTTCAGCTGGGCGCCCGTCATCAGACGGGCCTCCAGGGTGTTCTCGAAGGGGTACAGACCGGCGGCGTCCTTGATGGAGACCTGCCCGGCCGGGATGCGGGCCGTACGGGAGAAGCAGGAGGCCTGCGAGAGGACCGGCAGGGCCCCGTGGGCGCCGCCCGCGAGGGCCGCCTTCACGGTCTCGGCCTGGACCACGTTGATCAGGTCGATGATCGGCTCGTCCTTCCACGGCGCGTCGGCCGTGGTCATGGCGGCGGTGGAGGTACCGATGATCTGGTTGACGTACGCGACGACCTTCTTGTGCTCATCGCCGAGCAACCCGGTGATCTCCGGGTCCTCCGCCACCGTGTTGGAGTTGAGGACCTGCGCGGCGACCTTCTCGACGCTCCAGCAGCCCTTCTCCCACACCAGGTCGAAGTCGAACAGGGTGAGGCGCTGGCCCCACTTCAGCGGCTCGGACAGAACGACGTCCTTGCCGGTCTCCTTGTTCTTCACCCGGTACTCGGGGATCTCGGTGTGCGCGTGGCCGACGAGGATCGCGTCGATGCCCGGCACCTGCTCGGCGACGAGCCCGGCGGCGTTCTCGATGTGGGGGAGCTGGTCACCGTACGAGGAGGTGCCGCTGGAGCCGGAGTGCGCCGAGACGACGACCACGTCCGCGCCCATCGAGCGCAGCCTGGGCACCCACTTCGCGGCCTGCTCCTCAAGACCCGGGAAGACCATCTTGCCGCTGACGTTCGCCTTGTCCCAGATGGCGATGCCGGGGTTGGTCAGGCCGAGTATCGCGACCTTGACGTCCTTGCCGTGCGGGGTGCGCAGCCGGTGCATGCTGTACGGGGCGAAGGCCGGACGCAGGGTCTTGGCGTCGAGCGCGTTGGCGCCGAGCAGCGGGAAGTCGCACTGCTCCTCGAACTTGCGCAGCACCGGGATGCCGTAGTTGAACTCGTGGTTGCCGAGCGCGGCGGCGTCGTAGCCGATGGCGTTCATGGCCTGGGCCATCGGGTGGACCGGGCCGCGGCGGGCGGTGATCGGGTCGATCTTGGCGTAGTAGTACGACAGCTGGGTGCCCTGGATGGTGTCACCGGCGTCGATGAGGAGGGTGTTGCGGCGGCCCTTCTCCTCGCGGACCTGGTCGACCAGGGTGGAGATCTTGGCGAGGCCGACGTCGTTGTGGGCCTTGTCGTCGAACTCCTTGTCCGTGAAGTAGTCCCAGTTGAAGACGTTGCCGTGCAGGTCGGTGGTGCCCATCACGGTGAAGGAGTACCGCTTCTGCGGACGCGGGCGGCCGTGGCCGTGGGCCTCGGCGGGAACGGCGACGGCTCCGGCGACGGCCACTCCGGCCCCGGCGGCGGCCGAGCGCTCCAGGAACGTCCTGCGGTTCAGCGGCATGTGTTTTCTCCCCTTGTGGTTCTGTGCCGTCGGCGCCGACCGTGGCGCACAACGCGCGTAGATTCTGGCTCAGACGGCACGTCGGCAACAGACCTTTCGGGTTACGGAGTGGGAAAGTGTTCGGTGGACGATCGTTACCGAACACGGAGGAGTCAGGACGTGACGCAGGAACACGCGACCCCGGAAGCACCCCAGGTGACAGTCCGTGGGGAGGGGCGGCTGGAGGTCGACCCGGAGCTCGCCCGGATCTGGGTGGCCGTCTCCGCCCGGGGACCCGACCGCTCGGCGACGCTGGCCGACCTGACCCGGCGCAACGCCCTGGTACTCGACCTGGTCAAGGCGCAGGGATCCGCGGTGGAGAAGCTGGAGACGGGCAGCTTCTCCATCTCCCCCGAGCTCACCCGCAAGGGGCGGGGGGAGCGGGTGCACGCCTTCCACGGGCGGGTGCGGGTCACGGCCGAACTGACCGACTTCACCGTGCTGGGGGAGCTGGTGACCCGGCTCGCCGACCTGGAGCTGACGAGCGTCGACGGGCCGTGGTGGAGCCTGCGCCCGGCCTCCCCTTCGTACGCGGAGGCGCGCCGGCTCGCGGTGACGGAGGCGGTGGCACGGGCACGGGCGTACGCCGAGGCGCTCGGCACCTCGCTCGACTCACTCCTCGAACTGTCGGACGCGGGGGACGCGGACCCGCTGAGGCCGAGGCGGGCCGTCTTCGGCTCGGCGGCGGTGGCGTACTCGGCGGAGGGCGTCGCGGACGCCCCGCCGCTCGACCTCGAACCGCAGCGTCAGACGGTCACCGCGGAGGTGGTCGCACGCTTCACGATGCGACCGCCCGCACTCTGAGACAGGCAGCGCAGCGGCGCGAAAATCGCTCATCGGAGCACCCCGGCGCACAGATTCAAGACTTGTCAACAGCCTTTCACGGAAAGGTTGTTGAGTAGTCATGTCCCGCCAACTCGCTACTGGTGGGTAAGGCCTAGGCTCGACTCATGCGCCGAGCGAAAATCGTTTGTACCCTTGGGCCCGCCACCGAAACATACGACCAGATCAAGGCGTTGATCGAGGCCGGAATGGACGTGGCCCGCCTCAATCTCAGCCACGGCTCGTACGTCGAACACGAGGAGCGCTACCAGCGCGTACGCAAGGCCTCCGACGAGACCGGCCGCAGTGTCGGTGTCCTCGCCGACCTTCAAGGCCCGAAGATTCGCCTCGGCCGCTTCCGTGAAGGCCCCGTACTCCTTGAACGCGGCGACGAGTTCACCATCACCGTCGAGCCGACGGAGGGCGACCGCCACTCCTGCGGCACGACCTACTCCGGCCTCGCCGCCGACGTCACCGCCGGCGAGCGCATCCTCGTCGACGACGGCCGCGTCACCCTGGAGGTCACCTCCGTCGACGGACCCCGGGTGAACACCCTGGTCATCGAGGGCGGCATGGTCTCCGACAACAAGGGCCTCAACCTGCCCGGCGTCGCCGTCTCCGTCCCCGCCCTCTCCGAGAAGGACATCGAGGACCTCCGCTGGGCGCTGCGCATCGGCGCGGACGTCATCGCCCTCTCCTTCGTCCGCAGCGCCCAGGACATCGTCGACGTCCACCGGATCATGGACGAGGAAGGGCACCGACTGCCCGTCATCGCCAAGATCGAGAAGCCGCAGGCCGTCGAGAACATCGAGGAGATCGTCGCCGCCTTCGACGGCATCATGGTCGCCCGCGGCGACCTGGGCGTCGAGATGCCCCTGGAGCAGGTACCGATCGTCCAGAAGCGCGCCGTGAAGCTGGCCAAGCGGAACGCCAAGCCGGTCATCGTCGCCACCCAGATGCTCGACTCGATGATCGACAACTCCCGCCCCACGCGCGCCGAGGCGAGCGACGTGGCGAACGCGGTCATCGACGGCACCGACGCCGTGATGCTCTCCGGCGAGACCAGCGTCGGCCGCTACCCGATCGAGACCGTCCGCACCATGAGCCGCATCGTCGAGGCCGCGGAGGAGGACGTCCTCGGCAAGGGCCTGCCGCCGCTGACCGAGCGGAACAAGCCCCGTACCCAGGGCGGCGCGGTGGCCCGCGCGGCCGCTGAGATGGGTGACTTCCTCGGCGCCAAGTTCCTCGTCGCCTTCACGCAGTCCGGCGACACGGTCAAGCGGCTCTCCCGCTACCGCTCGCCGATCCCCCTCCTGGCCTTCACCCCGGACCCGGCGACGCGTTCCCAGCTCAACCTCACCTGGGGCGTCGAGACCTTCCTCGGCCCGCACGTCGACTCGACGGACGCGATGGTGGCCCAGGTCGACGAGGAACTGCTGCGGATCGGCCGCTGCCGGCCCGGCGACATCGTGGTCATCACGGCCGGTTCCCCGCCGGGGGTCGCGGGCTCGACGAACCTGGTGCGGGTGCACCACATCGGGGAGTCGCTGACGTAGTCAGTGTTTGGGACCTACGTGAAGGTCCATGAGCGCGACGGAGGCTTTGCGGGCGACGGAGATGTTCTGCGCGGTGCGCGACTGGTTCGTGGGCTTCCAGTCGACGCCCACGCGGTCGAGGGCGTCGGTGAAGAGCCCGATGATGTCGGCGGACGAGTTGGTGAAGAAGTAGCGGGGGTACTCGTACCGCTTCCGCTCGCCGCCGATGAGCCGGGTCGTCCAGTTCGTGATCCGGCTCCCGTCGGAGTGGATCAGTCCCCGAATGAAGTGCCACGGATGCACGTCGACGATCTCCTGCTGCCAGGCTTGGAGGGCGATGCGACGCTCGTGCTTCTTGCCGGGCCCGTGCTGTGGGAAGAGGCATTCGAGGTGCTTGGAGTACACCTTGAGGTCATGGCACCCGCCTTCGGGGCCCAGCAGACCGCGTTGTCGGGAAACACCGCACGTAAGGAGGTGTGAGCCTCCTGCTGCACGCCGGGCCAGGCGTCGTCGAGGGTGATCCGCAGGCTCGCCACACGGTGTTGTCGGGGCTGACTGATGTATCCGTCGCCGAGGTAGAGCCCGAGGAGGTGGGCGTACATCTCCGCTGCATCAGGTGGGCCCGGCAGTGAACGGCACCGTACACAGGGCGCGAACCCCCGGGTGCGAGGTTCGAGGCGCTCACGCCAACTGCGGAGGGAGGCGCGGGAGATCCCTGTCTCCTTGCTGACTGAATTGAGGCTTCTGCCTTGGGCGACGAGGGCCAGCGCCTGCTTGCGCGTGTCGATGTCGTACATACGGTCGATCGTGGCTGCTTCGCCCCGACAGCATGGTGTAGACCATCAAGCTTCATGCGTGTGGGTGACGAGTGCTGACCAGTCGTCGGCCTTCGAATCGAAGGAAAAGTGCCCCGGGTCGGACTCGAACCGACACTGTGTGGGTTTTGAATCCACTGCCTGCTGCCAATTGGGCTACCGGGGCCCGCAGAATCAAAGGTTCTCTCTGACCCTCTGCGCGTCCACCTTACCGCAGCTAGGTAGGCTCTTGGTGAGCTGTATCCGCCTGGAAGAGGCCTTGAACGAGGAGCCCCCGTGACCGCCCCCGAGTCGCCCCAGCCCGACGACGCCGACGCGTCGCACGTCCCGCCGCTGACGACCCGCGTCGTCATCGCCGAGGACGAGGCCCTCATCCGCCTCGACCTCAAAGAGATGCTGGAGGAAGAGGGCTACACGGTCGTCGGCGAGGCCGGTGACGGTGCCACCGCCGTCGAGCTCGCCCGCGAGCACCGCCCCGACCTCGTCATCCTCGACGTGAAGATGCCCGTCCTCGACGGCATCTCGGCCGCCGAGAAGATCGCCGGCGAGTCCATCGCCCCGGTTCTCATGCTCACCGCCTTCTCGCAGCGCGAGCTCGTCGAGCGGGCCCGGGACGCCGGCGCCATGGCGTACCTGGTGAAGCCGTTCAGCAAGAGCGACGTCGTGCCGGCCATCGAGATGGCCGTCTCCCGCTTCGCCGAGCTGCGCGCCCTGGAGCTGGAGATCGCGGACCTCTCCCAGCGCCTGGAGACCCGCAAGCTGGTGGACCGCGCCAAGTCCATCCTCCAGACCCAGTACGGGCTGACGGAGCCGGCCGCGTTCCGCTGGATCCAGAAGACCTCGATGGACCGCCGCATGTCGATGCAGCAGGTCGCCGAGGCCGTCATCGAGGACGCCGAGGAGAAGAAGGCGGCCAAGGGCCAGTAGCCCCGCCCGCCGCCGTACACGTACGAAGAAGGCCCGCCCCACGTCACTGTGGGGCGGGCCTTCTGTCCTGGGTGACCGGGTGGGTCAGTCCTCGCCGAGGTACGCCTTGCGGACGGACTCGTCGTGGAGCAGGTTCTGGCCGGTGCCCGAGAGCACGACCTTGCCGATCTCCATCACGTGACCGTGGTCCGCGAGGGCGAGCGCGGCCTGGGCGTTCTGCTCGACGAGCAGGATCGTGGTGCCCTGGGCCTTCAGCTCGGCGATGGTCGCCATGATCTTCTGCATCATGATCGGCGAGAGACCCATCGAGGGCTCGTCGAGCATGAGCAGCTTCGGCTGGGACATCAACGCCCGGCCCATGGCGAGCATCTGCTGCTCACCGCCGGAGAGCGTGCCGGCCGCCTGCTTGCGACGCTCGCCCAGGATCGGGAAGAGGTCGTAGGCGCGCTGGACGTCCTTGGCGATGCCGGCGGTGTCCTTCCGGAGGAAGGCGCCGAGGAGGAGGTTCTCCTCGATCGTCATCCGGGGGAAGATGTGCCGGCCCTCGGGGGAGTGGGCCAGGCCCAGCGAGACGATCTTGTGCGCGGGGATCTTGCGGAGGGACTTGCCCTCGAACTTGATCTGGCCGCCGACCGGCTTGAGGAGCCCGGAGAGGGTTCGCAGGGTGGTGGTCTTCCCGGCGCCGTTGGTGCCGATGAGGGTGACGACCTCACCGGCGTCGACGGAGAAGGAGATGCCCTTGACGGCCTCGATCTTTCCGTAGGCGACGCGCAGGTCCTCGACTTCGAGCAGTGCGGTCATGCGTCGTTCTCCTTGCCCGAACCGGGGTCTTGCGTGGTGTCCTCCGAGGAGGTCTCCTCGGCAGCCGGCGTCTCGTCGTCGGAGGCCTCGGGGGCCTCCGGGGCGTCGTCCGAAGGCGCGTCGTCGGAGGCCTCGTCGTCGGAAGCCTCGTCCTCGGAGGCCTCGTCGGCCTCGTCCTCGGACGGAACCTCCTTCGCCGGAGCGTCCTTCGCCGGAGCCGCCTCGGCGGGCGCCTCCTTGGACAGCGCGTCCTTGGCGGGGGCCTCCTCCACGGGAGCTTCCTCCGCCGGTGCGTCGTCCGCGACGGGCTCGCCCAGGTACGCGGCGATGACCCGCTCGTCGCTCTGGACGGTCTGGCTGTCGCCTTCGATCAGCTTCTGCCCCTGGACGAGCACGGCGACCCGGTCGCAGAGGTTGAAGATGAACCGCATGTCGTGCTCGATGACGAGCACGGCGATGCCCATGTCCCGGATGGCGAAGATGAGTTCCTCCGCCGCCCGCGTCTCCTGCGGGTTCATGCCGGCGGTGGGCTCGTCGAGCAGGATCAGACCGGGGTCGCTCGCGAGGGCGCGGGCGATCTCCAGCTTGCGCTGCTCTCCGTACGGGAGGTTCTTGGCGAGGTGCTGCGCCTTGTCCTGGAGGCCGATGAACTCCAGGAGCTCCATGGCCCGCTTCGAGGCCTCCGCCTCGGCCTTCCTGAACCCGGGAAGACGGAGCAGCGCCGACCAGAGGCCCTGCTTCATCCGGGTGTGGCGTCCGACGAGGACGTTCTCCAGGACGGTCATGTTGTGGAAGAGGCGGATGTTCTGGAAGGTGCGGGCGATGCCGGCGTCGGTGACCTTGTAGGACGTGGGCGGCAGGACCTTGCCCTTGTACCGGACCTCACCCTCGGTGGGGACGTAGAGGCCGGTGAGGCAGTTGAAGAAGGTGGTCTTGCCGGCGCCGTTGGGGCCGATCAGACCGACGATCTCGCCGCTGTTGACGGTCAGGTTCACATCGCGCACGGCGGTGAGGCCGCCGAAGCGCATGGTGACCCCGCGCGCGTCGAGCACGGTCTCGCCGGTGGCCGGCGCGGTGGTGGCGTCGGCGGTCTTCGTGGTGGTCGTCATGGTTCAGGCACCTGCCTTGGCGAGCGTGGCGGGCGTCTCGTCCTTCTCGTGGAACTCCAGCTGGTTGCGCCGGTTGGCGATCATGCCCTCCGGGCGGAAGCGCATGAGCAGGATCAGCGCGACGCCGAAGGCGAGGAGCTGGAACTCGCCCATGAACTGGAGCTTGTTCGGGATGAGGAAGAGCAGCGAGGCGCCGACCAGCGGACCGCTCATCGTGCCCATGCCGCCGAGGACGACGGCCGCGAGCAGGAAGGCGGAGTTGGGCGGGATCGGCCCGGCGAAGAGGTACTGCTCCGGGGTGACCGTGTAGGTGACGTGGGCCTGCACGGTGCCGGCGAGACCGGCGAGCGAGGCGCCGAGCGCGAAGGCGATGAGCTTGACCCGGAAGCCGTTGATGCCCATGGCGAGCGCGGCGGTCTCGTCCTCGCGGATGGCGACCCAGGCGCGGCCGATACGGGAGTCGCCGCTGCGCCGGAAGACCAGCACGACGACCGCCATGATCAGCAGCATCAGGAAGAAGTAGTTCGCGAAGCGGCCGATGGTGAACCCGGCGATGGCGTGCTCGGCGCCGAAGTCGAAGCCGAAGATGCTCAGGTTCGGAATGGACGCGATGCCGTTGGAACCGTTGGTGATGTCGGGGCCGGAGGTGCCGTCGGTGTTGTTCACCGCGATACGGAAGATCTCACCGAAACCGAGGGTGACGATGGCGAGGTAGTCGCCGCGCAGCCGCAGGGTCGGGGCACCGATGAGGACACCGAAGACCAGGGACGCTGCCGCGCCGACCAGGACCGCTGCCCAGAAGGGGAAGTGCACGCCGAACGGGGAGGTCGGGGCGCCCGAGACGAGGGCGGCCGCGTAGGCGCCGACGCCGAGGAAGGCGACGTAACCGAGGTCGAGGAGACCGGCGAGGCCGACGACGATGTTCAGGCCCAGGGCGACCGTGGCGAAGATCAGGATGTAGACGCCGAGCGTCGCGTACTGGTCGTCGGTCTGGGTGAACGGGAAGAGGGCGGCGGCGGTGAACGCACCGGCGATGCTGAGGTTCTGGTGCTTGCTGGTGAGCTGCGTGGCCTGCGCCATGAGGCCCGACTTGTTGAGCGCGGCGAAGCCGATGCCGGTCGTGATCAGGAAGCCGAGGAACAGTTCGTCGTACTCGGTGCCGACACCGTAGGTGAAGACGCCGAGTGCCACGGCGAGGATGCCGGTGATGATCAGGATCTCGACGGACGAGTGCATCGCGGGCAGTTTGCGCACGGGGCCGGTGGCGAAGGCGGCCTTGAAGGTGTCCCAGCCGTTGCCGAAGTTGTGCTTGAACTGGTCCCAGCCGGTGTCCTCGGGGTCCACGGGCAGTTGCTTCGGCCGCTCGAAGGGGAGGGCGAGGGCGCCGAGGAGGCCGAGCAGGCCGGCGACCGCGACGACCGCGCCGCCCGGCTCCAGGTTGATCGGGCCGCCGAGCGTGATGCTGATCGCGCCGACGGTGAACCAGACGATGGCGAAGTTGGCGATGGCGGCGAGCTTGAGGGCCGCGTCGCCGCCGGCCGGGGTCAGCCAGCGGGTGCCCTTGACGCCGTACGTGGAGAGGGCGAAGAGGGTGGTGAGGACACCGGTGACCAGGACCTGCATCTGGAGGCCGGCCGGGGAGCCGTAGAAGGTGAGGTCGCCGGGGAAGCTGGGGGTCCAGGTCCAGGCGAGGAAGCAGCTGGCGACGGTGAGGACACCGGCGCCCAGGGTGAGGGCGCGGGCGATCTTGGCCGGTATGAGGTCGATGAGACCGGTCGCCTCGGCCGGTGCGGGGGCCGCGGCTGCCTTGGAGTTCTCGGAGATGGTGGTCATGGTGCTCACGCCCTGTCCGCGACGCGCTCGCCGAGGAGGCCTTGTGGCCGGGCGAGGAGTACGACGATGAGGAGTACGAAGGCCCAGACGTCGGCCCAGGACTGGCCGCCGAGCTGCTCCATACCGGGGATGTGGCTGATGTACGCCGTCGCCATGGTCTCGGCGATACCGAGGACGACTCCGCCGATCATGGCTCCGTAGATGTTGCCGATACCGCCGAGGACGGCGGCCGTGAAGGCCTTGAGTCCGAGGAGGAAGCCCATCTTGTAGTCGACGACGCCGTACTTGAGGCCGTAGGCGACGGCGCCGACGGCGGCCATCGCGGCACCGAGGGCGAACGCGATCACGATGATCCGGTCGGTGTTGACGCCCATGAGCTTCGCGGTGTCCGGGTCCTGCGCCGTGGCCTGCATGCCGCGACCGGTGCGGGTGCGCATGACGAAGAAGGCGAGGAAGGCCATGCAGATCGGGGCGGCGATCAGGAGGAAGACGTCGCCGGTCTGGATGGTGACCGGGCCGAGCTCGATCGGGCCGCCGGGGATCTGCGGGAAGGTCCGGGCGGACTTCGCCTCCGGGTACAGGGACCAGACGGCCTGCTGGAGGGCGAGCGAGAGACCGATGGCGGTGATGAGGGGGGCGAGGCGTGGGCCGCCGCGGAGCGGACGGTACGCGAGCCGTTCCGCGCCGACGGCTATCGTCGTCGCGACGAGAATGGCACCGATGATCATGAGGGGCAGTGCGACCCACATGGTGGTGCCGGCGGGCAGGATGAGCCAGACCGTGAGCGCCCCGAAGCCGCCGGTCATGAAGATCTCGCCATGGGCGAAGTTGATGAGCTGGACGATGCCGTAGACCATCGTGTAGCCGACGGCGACGAGCCCGTACATGGATCCCAGTAGCAGGCCGTTGACCAGCTGCTGCGGCAGTTCGTTCACCGCATTGTCCTCCGAGACTTTCGACGGATGTGACACCGCGCGGGGAGCCAGGTGCGGCCCCCCGCGCGGTGAAGGTGGTGCTGAGTGGTGGGGTTGATCAGCCGCCGAAGGTGCCGGACTTGACCGGCTTGAAGGCGCCGCCCTCGACCTTGTAGACCGTCAGCTGCTTGTTGGTGGTGTCACCGAACTCGTCGAAGGCGACCGAACCGGTCACGCCCTCGAAGGAGACGCCCTGCATGGCCTCGACGACCTTGGCGCGCTCGGGGACCTTGCCGCCGTTGGCCTCGGTGGCCTTCTTGACGGCCTCGATGATCGCCCAGGTCGAGTCGTAGGCGTAGCCGCCGTAGGCCTCGTAGGCCTCCTTGTAGCCACCGGTCTTGTAGTCGGCCAGGAACTCCTTGGCCGAGGCGAGGGACTCGATCGGTGCGCCGACGGAGGTGGCGATGTCGCCGTTGGTCGCGGCGGCGCCACCGAGCTTCACGTACTCGGGGCTGTAGATCGCGTCGCCACCGACGACGACGACCTTCGCGCCGGCTTCCTTGATCTGCTTGGCCAGCGGGCCGGCGGCCGGGTACTCGCCACCGTAGTAGACGACGTCGGCGCCGGAGCTCTTCACCTTGGTGGCGACCGCGGAGAAGTCCTTGGTGTCCGGGTTGATGTGCTCGGTGCCGAGGACCTTGCCGCCGAGCTTCTCGAACTCGCCCTTGAAGGTGCCCGCGAGGCCGGCGCCGTAGGTCTTCTTGTCGTCGATGATGAAGGCCTTGGTCTTCTTGGCCTCGTTGAAGACGTACTGGGCGGCGAACGGGCCCTGGATGGCGTCCGTGGTGGCGGTACGGAAGTACGACTTGTAGCCGCGCTTCTTGTCGCCGGTGCTCCAGTTGACGCCCTGGCTCAGGGACGGGTTGGTGTTGGCCGGGGAGACCTGCACCAGCTTCGCGTCGTCGAAGACCTTCTGCATCGACTCGGAGACCGAGGAGTTCAGCGGGCCGACGACGCCGATGACGCCCTTGTCGGCGACGAACTTGGTCGCGTTCTGCTGACCGGCGGAGGGCTGGGCCTGGTCGTCCAGGGACTCCAGCTTGAAGGTGACGCCCTTGACGTAGGACTTCTTGTTGGCCGTCTTGACCGCCAGGTCGGCCGAGTTCTTGATGCCGAGGCCGAGGGCCGACAGCTCGCCCGTGAGGGGCGCGTCGAGACCGATGGTGACGGTGACGTTGCCGCCGTCACCGTTCTCGGCGGCGCCACCCTTGTCGTCGCGCGAACCACAGGCGGTGAGGGTGAGTGCTCCCGCGGTGACCGCGGTGGTGAGTATGAGCATCGAACGGTTTCGCACGAAGGGTCCTTTCCCTGGCGCGGCCCCCTCGGATGAGGCGGTGCCGTGAAGCTGCGGAGCGAGGGGTGCCGTTTTGGAACGCCGGGCCGTACTGGAGTTGGTACAGGGCCGTGCAGTAGAACGCGCCCGGCGGCGCGGTGACTGGCGGTGACTCTAAGCGCAGGTGGGGAGGGTCGGGGAGCGCCGAGGACAGGATGTGACTGTCTTGTTATGCCGACGAGGGAAGAGTGTGCGCGTCGCCTGGGAATACCAGGACATAGGGGTCTGTAATGCGGTGTTCACATAGTGAGAACGCGCAGTTCCGCTAAGGGGCTTGAGCGATTCTTGGTACTGACGGTCCGCTCAGCGGACTCTCCGGATATCGGACAACGGCAGAAACCTGAGCGGACGAACCGGCCCCTCCGCTTCGGTATGTGCCACATCTTGTGCATGTGACACAGCGTGACGAAAACGGGGGTGGAGAGCCGCTCGGGAACGCCGAAGGGGCGGCACCCGTAGGTGCCGCCCCTTGGTCGTGCGTCGCTGGTCAGACCGCCTGTGTCACCGCTCAGGCGTTCCGGGTGTCCGGAATGCTGGACGCGTCCTTCGCGGTGACCTCACGCAGCAGACACGTCAGCCGCGCCGTGCAGACCCGCTTGTCCTGCTCGTCGGTGATCACGATCTCGTACGTGGCGGTCGACCGCCCGCGGTGCACCGGCGTCGCCACACCGGTCACCAGGCCGCTGCGCACCCCGCGGTGATGGGTGCAGTTCAGGTCGACGCCCACCGCGATCTTCGACACCCCGCCGTGCAGCATCGAGCCGATCGAGCCCAGCGTCTCCGCGAGCACGGCCGACGCGCCGCCGTGCAGCAGACCGTACGGCTGGGTGTTGCCCTCCACCGGCATGGTGCCGACGACCCGCTCGGCGGAGGCCTCGAGGATCTGGACTCCCATCCGGTTCCCCAGGTGCCCGGCCGAGAAGAGCGCCGGGAGGTCGACGCCCAGCGCCGCGTACTCGTCGAGGACCTCCTGCGGGAACTTCACGTGCTGCTGCTCACCCATGCCCGGCTCCGTTCGTTTCGTACGTCTTCGTACGGCTGGTCTTCCTGAGCTGCCTGAGCAAACGCTTAGGCGGAGGCGGATTCTTCCAGACGGACGATCACGGACTTGCTCGCGGGGGTGTTGCTGACGTCCGCCGTCGACTCCAGCGGCACCAGCACGTTCGTCTCCGGGTAGTAGGCCGCGGCGCAGCCCCGGGAGGTCGGGTAGTGCACCACCCGGAAGCCGGGCGCCCGCCGCTCGCTGCCGTCCGTCCACTCGCTCACCAGATCCGCGTACGCCCCGTCGGCGAAGCCCAGAGCGGCGGCGTCCTCGGGATGGACCAGGACGACCCGGCGGCCCCCCTTGATGCCCCGGTAGCGGTCGTCCAGGCCGTAGATCGTGGTGTTGTACTGGTCGTGCGAGCGCAGCGTCTGGAGCAGCAGCCGGCCCTCCGGCACCCTCGGGTACTCCACCGGCGCCGCCGTGAAATTGGCCTTGCCGGTCTTCGTCGGGAAGCGGCGCTCGTCGCGCGGTCCGTGCGGCAGCCGGAAGCCGCCCGCGTTCGCCGCCAGACGGGCGTTGAAGTCCTCGAAACCGGGCACCACGCGCGCGATGCGGTCCCGGATCGTGGCGTAGTCGGCCTCGAACTCCTCCCAGGGCGTGGCCGATCCGTGGCCCAGGACGGCGCGGGCCATCCGCGCCACGATCGCCGGCTCGGACAGCAGGTGCGGGCTCGCGGGCGGCAGATTGCCCCGCGAGGCGTGCACCAGGCTCATCGAGTCCTCGACCGTCACGAACTGCTTGCCGCTCGCCTGCACGTCCTTGTCGGTACGCCCCAGGGTGGGCAGGATCAACGCGCGCGTGCCCGTGACCGCGTGCGAGCGGTTCAGCTTCGTCGAGACGTGGACGGTCAGCCGGGCACGGCGCATCGCCGCCTCCGTCACCTCCGTGTCGGGCGTCGCCCCCACGAAGTTGCCGCCCATCGCGAAGAACACCTTCGCCTCGCCGTCCCGCAGCGCCTGGATGGACCGGACCACGTCGAAGCCGTGGTGGCGCGGCGAGACGATCCCGAACTCCTTGTCCAGGGCGTCGAGGAAGGCGGCCGCGGGGCGCTCGAAGATGCCCATCGTGCGGTCGCCCTGCACGTTCGAATGGCCGCGCACCGGGCAGACCCCGGCGCCCGGCCGGCCGATGTTGCCGCGCAGCAGGAGGAAGTTGACGACCTCGCGGATCGTCGGCACCGAGTGCTTGTGCTGGGTGAGGCCCATCGCCCAGCACACGACGGTCCGCTCCGAGGCGAGCACCATCTCCAGGACCCGCTCGATCTCCGCCCGGTCCAGTCCGGTCGCGGCCAGCGTCTCGTCCCAGTCGGCCTCCTTGGCCGCCGCCACGAACTCCTCGTAACCGTGGGTGTGTTCGCGTACGAACTCCTCGTCGACCGCCCCGGCCGTCTCCAGGACCAGCTTGTTGAGGAGCCGGAAGAGTGCCTGGTCGCCGCCGATCCGGATCTGGAGGAAGAGGTCGTTGAGCGCGGCGCCCTTGAGCATGCCCTGCGGGGTCTGCGGGTTCTTGAACCGCTCCAGGCCCGCCTCGGGCAGCGGATTGACCGAGATGATCCGCGCGCCGCCCGCCTTGGCCTTCTCCAGGGCCGACAGCATGCGCGGGTGGTTCGTGCCCGGGTTCTGCCCCGCCACGATGATCAGGTCGGCCCGGTGCAGGTCCTCCAACGAGACACTGCCCTTGCCGATGCCGATGGTCTCCGTCAGCGCCGAACCCGAGGACTCGTGGCACATGTTGGAACAGTCCGGCAGGTTGTTCGTACCGAACTCGCGCGCGAAGAGCTGGAAGAGGAACGCCGCCTCGTTGCTCGTCCGCCCCGAGGTGTAGAAGAGCGCCTCGTCGGGGGAGGCGAGCGCCCGGAGCTCCTCGGCGATGATCGCGAAGGCCCGCTCCCAGCTCACCGGCTCGTACCGGTCGCCGCCCTCCGGAAGCAGCATCGGCTCGGTGATCCGGCCCTGCTGGCCCAGCCAGTACCCGCTGCGGGTCGTCAGGTCCGCCAGCGGGTGCGCGGCGAAGAACTCCGGGGTCACCCGGCGCAGCGTCGCCTCCTCGGCGACCGCCTTCGCCCCGTTCTCGCAGAACTCGGCGACATGCCGCTTGTCCTCCTCGGGCCAGGCGCAGCCGGGACAGTCGAAGCCGCCCTTCTGGTTGACCTTGAGCAGGGTCCGCGCGGTGCGCCGCAGCCCCATCTGCTCCTGGGCGATCCGCAGGGTGTGCCCGATGGCGGGCAGCCCGGCGGCGGCGTGCTGCGGCGGCGTGACCTGCGGTGCGTCCTGGACCGGGTCGCCGACCGGCGGCTTGCTGACCATCGCGCTCTCCCTTGAGCGGTAATCCTGCGCGTACGTCTCCGATCCTGTCACGCGGTGGCGACAGCCCGGCACCCCGCCGGTGCGGGCGGGATCGGTGGGCGGGATTGTCAGTCGTCCGTGGCAGGATCGTCATGTGGCCGAGACAGCATCGAAGAACCCCGCAGACACCCGCCCCCGCCTGCTCCTCATGGACGGGCACTCGCTCGCGTACCGGGCGTTCTTCGCGCTGCCCGCGGAGAACTTCACCACCGCGACCGGACAGCCGACGAACGCGATCTACGGGTTCGCCTCGATGCTGGCGAACACGCTGCGCGACGAGGCGCCCACGCACTTCGCCGTCGCCTTCGACGTGTCCCGCAAGACCTGGCGGTCCGAGGAGTTCCCGGAGTACAAGGCGAACCGCTCCAAGACCCCCGACGAGTTCAAGGGGCAGGTCGAACTGATCGGCGAGCTCCTCGACGCGATGAACGTTCCGCGCTTCGCCGTCGACGGCTTCGAGGCCGACGACGTCATCGCCACCCTCACCACCCAGGCCGAGGCCGAGGGCTTCGACGTCCGGATCTTCACCGGCGACCGGGACTCCTTCCAGCTGGTCTCCGACCGCACCACCGTGATCTACCCCACCAAGGGCGTCTCCGAGGTCACCCACTTCACCCCGGAGAAGGTCCAGGAGAAGTACGGCCTCACCCCCTCCCAGTACCCCGACTTCGCGGCCCTGCGCGGCGACCCGTCGGACAACCTGCCCGGCATCCCCGGCGTCGGCCCGAAGACCGCCACCAAGTGGATCAACGAGTTCGGCTCCTTCGACGCGCTCGTCGAGCGCGCCGAGGAGGTCAAGGGCAAGGCCGGCCAGAGCCTCCGCGACCACCTGGAGTCGGTCAAGCTCAACCGCCGCCTGACCGCGATGGTCACCGACGTCGAGCTGCCGAAGGGCGTCACCGACCTCGCCCGCGAGCCGTACGACCGCGGGGCCGTCGCCCTCGTCCTCGACACCCTGGAGATCCGCAACCCCTCGCTGCGCGAGCGGCTCCTCGCCGTCGACCCGGGCGCCGCCGAGGACACCGCCCCGGCCCCGGAGGCGGGCGTCGAGATCGACGGCACCGTCCTCGGCGCCGGTGAGCTCGCCCCCTGGCTCGCCGAGCACGGCACCGAGCCCCTCGGCATCGCCACCGTCGACAGCTGGGCCCTCGGCACGGGGAACGTCGGCGAGATCGCCCTCGCCGCCGCCGGAGGCGCCGCCGCCTGGTTCGAGCCGAGCACGCTCGACGAGGCCGACGAGCAGGCCTGGGCCGCCTGGATCTCCGATGCCGAGCGGCCGAAGGTCATGCACAACGCCAAGGGCGCCATGCGGGTCTTCCCCGAGCACGGCTGGAGCATCGCGGGCGTCACCATGGACACCGCCCTCGCCGCCTACCTCGTCAAGCCCGGCCGGCGCTCCTTCGCGCTCGACGCGCTCTCCGTCGAGTACCTCCACCGCGAGCTCGCCCCCGCGGCCGCCGCCGACGGCCAGCTCGCCTTCGGCGCCGACGACACCGCCGAGGCCGAGGCCCTCATGACCCAGGCGCGGGCCGTCCTCGACCTCGCCGTGGCCTTCGAGGAGAAGCTCGGCGAGGTCGGCGCCCGTGAGCTCCTCCACGAGGTCGAGCTGCCCACCTCCGCCCTCCTCGCCCGCCTGGAGCGGCACGGCATCGCCGCCGACCGCGACCACCTGGAGGCCATGGAGCAGCAGTTCGCCGGCGCCGTCCAGCAGGCCGTGAAGGAGGCGCACGCCTCCGTCGGCCACGAGTTCAACCTCGGCTCGCCCAAGCAGCTCCAGGAGGTCTTCTTCGGCGAGCTGAACCTGCCGAAGACCAAGAAGACCAAGACCGGATACACGACGGACGCGGACGCGCTCGCCTGGCTGGCCGGCCAGACCGAGCACGACCTGCCCGTGATCATGCTCCGCCACCGCGAGCAGGCCCGGCTGCGCTCCACCGTCGAGGGCCTCATCAAGACCGTCGCCGCCGACGGCCGGATCCACACCACCTTCAGCCAGACCGTCGCCGCCACCGGCCGTCTCTCCTCCACCGACCCCAACCTGCAGAACGTGCCGGTACGGACGGACGAGGGCCGCGCCATCCGGCACGGCTTCGTGGTCGGCGAGGGCTTCGAGGCCCTCATGACCGCCGACTACAGCCAGATCGAGCTGCGCGTCATGGCCCACCTCTCCGAGGACGAGGGTCTCCTGGAGGCCTTCACCTCCGGCGAGGACCTCCACACCACGGTCGCCTCCCAGGTCTTCTCCGTCGAGCGGTCCGCCGTCGACGCCGAGATGCGCCGCAAGATCAAGGCCATGTCGTACGGCCTGGCCTACGGCCTCTCCGCCTTCGGCCTCTCCCAGCAGCTGAACATCGACCCGGGCGAGGCCCGCGGCCTGATGGACACCTACTTCGAGCGCTTCGGCGGGGTACGGGACTACCTGCGCCGGGTCGTCGACGAGGCCCGCGCCACCGGCTACACCGAGACGATGCTGGGCCGTCGCCGCTACCTGCCCGACCTCAACAGCGACAACCGCCAGCGCCGCGAGGCCGCCGAGCGGATGGCGCTCAACGCCCCGATCCAGGGCACGGCCGCCGACATCGTGAAGGTCGCCATGCTGAACGTCGACCGGGCGCTGACGGAAGCGGGCCTCGGCTCCCGGATGCTCCTCCAGGTCCACGACGAAATCGTGCTCGAACTCGCCCCCGGCGAGCGCGAGCAGGTCGAGGCCCTGGTCCGTGAGCAGATGTCGGCAGCGGCCGACCTCCGCGCCCCCCTCGACGTCTCGGTAGGCGTAGGCCACGACTGGGACTCCGCGGCCCACTGACGACGGAGCCCGGGGGAGGGCGGCCACGTGGAACGGCGCCCTCTGCCGGGCCCAGGCTTCCGGGCCTGAACCCGCACCACGGGGGCGCCGCGCAGGGAGGGCGGGCCCGGCCCCGCAGGTGTGCGCCAGGTGGACCAGTAAGGGAGCGGCCCCACGACCCCGCTCCCGAAACTGGCAGCATGTTCACGAGCCGCCGCCGCTCCCACCTCCGCGCCTGGGCCCTGCTGAGTACCCTCCTCAGCGCGTCAGGTACCACGTGGCCGGCCGAGGCCGAGGCACACCGCGCACCCGCACTCTGCACCTCGACCCGTGACCCCACCCTCGCCGCCCGCCTGTCCCAGGACATCGCGGCCGCGCTCAAGGACCGCCACGGCCAGGTGTCCGTCGCCGTCCACGACCCCGGGCGCGGACTGCGCTGCGGGCTCGGCGACACCCTGGCGTACGACTCCGCCAGCATCGCCAAGGTCCTCATCCTGCAGGCCGTCCTCGGACGCGCCGAGGAACTCGGCAGGGCGCCCACCGCGCTGGAGTCCCGGCGGATGAAGGCGATGATCACCACCTCCGACAACACCGCCGCCACCGAACTGTGGGAGGGCCTCTCCCGCGCCCGGCTGAACAGGGTGCTGCGCGAGGCCGGAGCCCAGGACACCGTCCTCGGCCGCGCCCGCTACTGGGGCCTCACCCGCACCACCGCCCGGGACCAACTGGCCCTGCTCGCCGCCGTCTCCCGCCGCACCGAGGCGATGAACCTGATGGGCCGGGTCGTCCGCCACCAGGCCTGGGGCGTCACCGCGGGCGCGCCCCGTACGGTCAAGGTCCACCTCAAGAACGGCTGGCTGCACCGCGCCACCCATGCCTGGCGCGTCCACAGCATCGGCATCGCACGACCGGCGGCGGGCACCACGGACACCGAGGCGGTCGACTACCGGATCGCCCTCCTCAGCCACGACAACCCCACCCTGCGGTACGGCGTCCGCACCCTGGAGGGCGTCTCGCTCGCCGTGCACCGCAGACTCTCCGGCGCCGCAGCGGCCCGCGGTTTCACCCCGCCGGAGAAGATCAGCGAGATCCCTGACGGGAGCGCTCCGCACGAGGGGCCGGGCGGCCCTCACTCCCGGGCGCCGGGGGAGGGGTGGCCGGAGCCGCCGGCCCCGGATCCGGCGCTGCTCCCAGGAGGCGCGCCCCCGTCCCGTACAGCACGAGCCCGACGGCGAGCCCCGCGCCGGCCCCGAAGCAGGCCGTCGGAATGACGTCCAGGGGCGTCTCGATCCGGTCCCAGCCCCAGTACGCCGCCCAGCGCAGCACCCGGTGGGCGACCCCGGCGAGGACGCAGCCGCCGATGAGCCCGGCCGCGAGCAGCCGTCCGCGCCGACCCGGGACCCGCACCCGGGCCGGCAGCTCCCCACCCGGGGCGGTGGACCGGAGGGCCCGCGCCGTGAACCAGCCGAGGAGCCCCAGGGCCAGCGCCGAACCGCCGTACTGCGCATAGAGATAGACGGGGAACCCGGCCACGATGTCACCGAGGAACGGGATCATCCGGGTCCCCCAGCGGTCGAGGTGGGTGAACGAATCCCACACCACATGGGTCGTCGAGCCGACGACGGCGGAGAGACCGAACCACCCGGCGAGCACGGCCGCGTGCCGGTCGCGCCACACGTCGCCCCGGACGAGCCCGTACACCCGCCCGCGCCACCGGGCGGGCAGCAGCGCCACGAGCGGCTCACGCACGGTCAGCCACAGGGCCACGAGCGCGGCGGTGATCAGCACGTCGGCCGTGACGATCCCGACGGGGGAGTGGGTCACGTCCCCGAGGACCATCGCCCCGGGGAAGGCCGTCGCGGCGAAATAGGTCATGTCGGGCGCGAAGGAGCCCGCGACGAGAGCGGACGCGACCAGCGGTCCGCGCGCGGTCCCGTTCCGGCGCAACCCGGGCAGCACGGCAGCGGCATGGCTCAGCGTGAACGGCAACGGGAGTTCCCCCAGGATCCGGTGGTGACGGCCGGGGTGCATCATCGGCCGCAGTGCAAGAGGCGCCTGACCCTCCGCCCGGTTCCCACGGCAGGGGCGCCCGGTCCTCCGTCTCTGCCCGATCGTTGCCCGGATGTGCCTGGTTCTCCGCTCCGGCTCCCGCCGGAGCCCCCGACCGGTCGCCCTCCGTGCCTGGTCGGGGAGGTCTGCAGGCAGCCGAGAGGTGACGAAAGCGTGAAAGCCGGTCAGGCGCCGGTGCCCGGTGGTCCGGAGTTGGCATAGGGTCGCCGGAGGTCTGACGCGGGGAGCGTGGGACCTCAGTCGAGGGGGAAGGGACCACGGACATGTCAGCGCACTTGAGCCGCAGGCTGCGCAAGGGGGCCACCAGCGGTGCGGTGGTGGCTGCGGCGGTCGCTGCGCTCGCCGCCTCGCAGGCGCCGGAGATGGCCACGCCGCCCGCCGACAACGCCGGCGGTGACCGGACCATCGGCGCCGGGGACACCGCGCCGCCGTCCGGCGACGGCTCCGCCACCGGCGACTCGCCGTACTACACGGCACTGCCCCCGCTGGCCACGCCGAACAAGCCGGGGGCCGCCACCAACCTGCCGGTCATCACCGGGCCGGCCGAGGCCGGCATACCCGCGTCCGTGCTCTCCGCCTACAAGCGCGCCGAGCAGTCGATCCGTTCGACCGCCCCCGGCTGCAACCTGCCCTGGCAGCTGCTCGCCGGGATCGGCAAGGTCGAGTCCGGACAGGCGAGCGGCGGCCGGGTCGACGCCAACGGCACGACGCTCAAGCCGATCCTCGGCCCCGCCCTCGACGGCAACGGGTTCGCCCTCATCGCCGACACCGATCGAGGCGCGTACGACGACGACACCAAGCACGACCGTGCCGTCGGCCCGATGCAGTTCATCCCGTCCACCTGGGCCACCTGGGGCCAGGACGCGAACAGCGACGGGAAGAAGGACCCGAACAACATCTACGACGCCGCGCAGGCCGCCGGTCTCTACCTCTGCGCCAACGACCGCAACCTCGCGCTCAAGGCCGACCTCGACCGGGCGATCCTCAGCTACAACCGCTCGACGGAGTACCTGAACACGGTCCTGTCCTGGTTCACGTACTACCAGCGCGGCACCCACCAGGTCCCGGACGGCACGGGAGTGCTGCCGGTCGACCGCAGCGACGACCGGGGGCAGGGCAACCGCCACCGTCCCACCCCGCCGCTCTCGCCCTCCCCGACGCCCCCCGCTCCGAAGCCGTCCGAGCCGGGCGCCCCGAAGCCCTCTCCGACGAAGCCGGGCGGGCCCTCGGAGGTCACCCCGTCTCCGACGAAGCCGGTCACGCCGACCAAGCCCCCGGTCACTCCGCCGACGAAGCCGCCGATCGTCCCGCCGGCCGTCAAGGTCGCGCGACTCGCGACCGTCTCCACCGGAGAACTGACCGCGACCACCGAGAGCGCCTTCGCCAAGGCGGTGACGGTCGCGGCCCTCGACGCCTCGGGCACGCCGGTCACCGGGGTGAGCATCCGCTTCGAGATCACCGGCACCACCGACACCCGCTTCTCCGGCGGCGCGACGACCGCCACCGTCACCACCGGATCGGCCGGCCTCGCCGCCGCCCCCGCGCTGCGGGCGGGCGAGAAGACCGGGCCGTTCACGGTCAAGGCCACCGTCGTGGGCAACAGCACGAAGGCGGCGGCGTTCACGGCGACCGTGACCGAACGCCGGGCGGACACCCTCGCCCGAGTCGCCGGTGACCCCCTGTCGGCCACCACCGGCACCGCCTTCACCCAGCCCGCGCAGGTGAAGGCCACCGACAAGGGCGCGCTCGCCCCCGGTGTGCTCGTCACCGCCGTGATCGTCGCCTCCGCGACGGACACCGAGGAGAGCGCCGAGGGCCCGTACTTCAAGAGCGCGGCGGGCAACGTCCGTACGCTCGTCCTGAAGACCGACGCCAACGGCCTGATCTCCCTCAAGGACCTCTTCGCGGGCGACAAGGCCGGCGAGTTCGTGCTGCGCCTGACCGCGCCCGGCGGTGGGAAGACGGAGATCGAGCTGACGGTCACCGCACCCACCCCGACCCCGGAGCCGACCCCGACTCCGACCCCGGAGCCGACGCCCTCCGGCACCGGCTCGCCCGAGGCCTCCCCCTCGCCCTCGGCCTGACGCACCCGCCGCCCGCGCGGCCCGCGTTCCCCTCGCGCCGTTCCTCCGCCCCACCGGGCGGAGGGGCGGCGCTTCGCGTTCCCCGGTCGCGACCGTCCGGTGACACGACGGTCCGACGGTGTCCCGGTGCAACGTGTTCTCATCTCGCGGCCGCGTTGCTACGGTGCCCCCGCCCTGACGACCTATCAGATCACACCCCGGGAGGCCGACCATGCGCGCCCTCGTCGCCGCCGCCATCGGACTCGCCCCAGTCCTCCTCTTCGTCCTCCTCGTCTCCGTGGTCGATCTGCCGCCCGACGGACCCACCTCGCCCAAGCCACTGCTGACCGCCGATCCCGGCCCCAAGAAGTAGGGGAGACGACCGTGCGCCGCCGAGCCGGCCTCGTCCTCCTCGCCCTCGCCGTCTTCTGCGCCGCGATGGCCCCGACCCTGCGCTGGTACGCCTTCCCCCGCCTGGCGAAGATCCCGCCGAACCAGTACCAGGAGACCGTCCTGGAGGCGAAGCCCGCGACCCTGCTCAACTACTCCACGCTCCAGGCGGAGAAGGTCGACAAGATCACGATCATCCAGACCCTCAAGGGCAATGTGGAGGAGTCGCGGCGGATCGAACGCGACGCCGGGCGCGACGTCGTCGTCTGGGACGCCCTCGCCTATGTCACGGGCCCCGACGGCAAGATGGTCTCCCAGGTCCCCGAGCGGTACATCTTCGACGCCCACACCCAGGACCCCGTCAACGCCACCGGCGAATCCGTCGACGGCGACCCGGTCCGGCGCGAGGGCATCGAGTTCAAGTGGCCCTTCCTCACCGAGAAGCGGGACTACCAGTACTTCGACGCCCAGACCCGCACCTCGGCCCCCATCCACTACAAGGGCACCCGCACCTTCCGGGGCACGGAGGTCTACTACTTCGAGCAGACCATCCCCTGGACCAAGGTCCCCATGCCCAAGGCCATGCCGGTCAAGGGCATCACCCCGAAGATCCTCGCCGACTCCGGCCTCACCCGCTGGTACACCACCAAGCGGATGTTCTGGATCGAGCCGGTCACCGGCGCCCCCGTCAACGGCGAGGAGATCCACAAGGAGGAGCTCCGCAACGCCAAGGCGCTGATGGGCCGCGACACCCTCACCGTCTTCGAGGGGCACGTGAAGATGCGCGAGGACTACATCAAGAGCGTCGGCGAGATGGTCTCCTCCAACCGCTTCACGATCCTCCTGCTCGTCTCCTACCTCCCCTGGAGCCTCACCTTCCTGGCACTGCTCCTTCTCGCCCTCGCCCTCTGGCTGGAGGCCCGCTCCCGGCGCCCGGCGCCGGCCCACGCCACGGCCCCGGTCACCCCTCCCGTCTGAGCCGCGCGCTCGTGAACCGGGTCGGCTCCGCCGCCGACGGGTCCTCGGGCCACGGGTGCTTCGGGTACCTCCCCCTCAGCTCCGCCCGCACGGATCGGTAGCCGTCCCGCCAGAACGACGCCAGGTCGGCGGTCACCGCCGCCGGCCGCCCGGCGGGCGAGAGGAGATGGACGAGCACCGGGACACCGGCCACCCGAGGGGTCTCGGCCAGACCGAACATCTCCTGGAGCTTCACCGCGAGCACCGGCCGCTCACCCCCGTACTCGACCCGGATCCGCGATCCGCTGGGCACCTCGATCCGCTCGGGCGCCAGCTCTCCCAGCCGGCCCGCCTCGCCCGACGCCCACGGCAGCAGCCGCCGCAGGGCGTCACCGGCGTCGATCCGCCCCAGATCGGCGCGACGCACTGCCCGGGACAGCTCCGGCTCCAGCCACTCCCCGGCCCGCTCCACGAGCGACTCGTCCGCCACATCCGGCCAGGGTTCCCCCACCTCCCGGTGCAGAAAGGCGAGCCGCTCGCGCAGCTCCCCGGCCTCCCGGCTCCACCGCAGCAGCCCGAGCCCCTCACGCCGCAGGCCGTCGAGCAGCGCCTCCCGTACGAGCGAGGGCTCGGCCTTCGCCCCGAGCGGCCGGACCGTCAGCTCGACCGCGCCGAGCCGGTCCACCGAGCGCGCGACCACGTCCCCGTCCTCCCAACGGACCTCCTCACCCGCGGACCGCAGATGCCCGGCGGCCCGCCGCGCCATCTCCTCGTCCACCACCGCGGCCAGCCGCACCCGCGCCGTGGCGTCCCGCGCCGTACGGTCCGCCACCGCCACGGCCAGCCACGGAGTGGACCGCAGCCCGGACCCCTCGCCGAGCCGCGCCCCGCTGCCCGACACCATCAGATAGCCCCCCTGCTCCCGGGCCCTCGCCACCCGCTCGGGGAAGGCGAGCGCCGTCACCAGACCGGCCACCGCGTCCTCGCCGATCGCGGAGGCCGCCCCCGCCCCGGCGCCCCCGCCCACCGCGTCGGCCGCCGACCGCTCCAGTCGGCGCGCCTCCGTCTTCCAGCGGGCGCCGTACCCGTCGGCGCCCCGGCGGGCGGCGCGCCAGGCCGCCGCCAGATCGTCCCCGTAGTCGCGCGGCGGCTCCTCGCTGAGCAGCGCCACCACCTCCGCGGCCCGTCGTACCCCGACCTCCGGCGCACCGTCGAGGAGGGCGCGGCCCAGCCGGGGATGGAGCCCCAGCCGGGACATTCGTACCCCTCTGTCGGTGGCCCGGCCGTCCGCGTCCACCGCCCCGATCGAGTCGAGGACCGACCGGGCCGCCGTCATCGCCCCGGCGGGCGGAGCGTCGAGCAGCGCGAGCCCCTCCGCCGTCGGGTCGCCCCAGCAGGCGGCCCGCAGGGCGAAGTCCGCCAGGTCGGCGACCTTGATCTCCGGGGACGGGAAGCGCGGCCTGCCTCCGTCGCTCGTCTCCGCCCAGCAGCGGTAGACGAAACCGAAGGCCTCACGGCCGGCCCGGCCCAGGCGCTGGGTCGCCGTCGCCTCTGAGACCGTCACCGTCGCCAGCGAGCCGAGACCCCGGGCGTGGTCCATGCGCGGCTCACGGGCGAGCCCCGAGTCCACGACGATCCGCACCCCCGGCACCGTCAGGCTGGACTCCGCCACCGAGGTCGCGAGCACCACTCTGCGTCGCCCGCCCGGCTCCGCACCGCGCAGCACCGCGTCCTGCACCGCCGCAGGGGCCCGCCCGTGCAGCTGGAGCACCTCCGCGTCGACGTCGGCCAGCATCCCGGCCGTCCGCGCGATCTCCCCCGTACCCGGAAGGAAACAGAGGACGTCTCCCTCGTGCCGCTCCATCGCGAGCCGCACCGTCGCGGCGACGTGCCGGAGCAGCGCCGGGTCCACCCACGTGCCGTGCGCCGGCCGGATGTCGGAGGGCGGCGCCGCGAAGGAGACCCGGCAGCCGTGCCCTTCGCCCTTGCTCCACACCACCGGCGCCGGGCCCGTGCCGTCCAGGACGGTGAGGAGATCCGCCCAGGCCGCCGCGTCGCTGGTCGCCGACGCGGCGATCAGCTTCAGCTCCGGCCGCAGGGTGGCCCGCACGTCCACGAGGAACGCCATCGCCGTGTCGGCGTCCAGATGCCGCTCGTGGCACTCGTCGAGCAGGACCACGTCCACACCCGCCAGCTCCTGGTCGCGCTGGAGCCGCTGGAGCAGGATGCCCGTGGTCACCACCTCGACCCGGGTCGAGGGACCGGTCCGCCGCTCGCCGCGCACCGAGAAGCCGACCGTGGAGCCGACCTCCTCGCCGAGCAGCCACGCCATCCGCCGGGCCGCCGCCCGGACCGCCATCCGCCGCGGCTCGGCCACCAGGACCCGCCGCCGCGGTCCGTCCCCTATGAGACCCGCGAGGGCGAGCGGCACCAGCGTCGTCTTGCCGGTGCCGGGAGGCGCGGACAACACGGCCGTACCGCGCCGGTCGAGCGCGGCCAGCAGCTCGGGGACGGCATGGCGGACGGGGAGACGGTCGAGTGCGTCGTTTCGGATCACGCACTCAGTCTCGTACGCGACGCGAAAAGGTGGGCCCCGTTGTCCACAGGGCCCACCTATAAATAGGACTAATCCTCGCGCTCGCAGACGAAGATCGCCGTGCCCGGGATCAGGTTCCCCCGCAGCGGAGACCAGCCGCCCCACTCCTGGCTGTTCCATTCCGGCCACTCAGGTTCGACCAGGTCCAGGAGCCGGAACCCGCCGGCCACCACGTCCCGCACCCGGTCACCGACGGTCCGGTGGTGCTCCACGTACACCGCACGCCCCTCCTCGTCCTGCTCCACATAAGGGGTGCGGTCGAAGTAGGAGGCGGCGATCGAGAGGCCCTCGGGGCCGGGCTCGTCGGGGAACGCCCACCGGATCGGGTGCGTCACCGAGAACACCCACCGGCCACCGGGCCGCAGCACCCGCCGCACCTCACGGAACACCTTCACCGGGTCGGCCACGAACGGCACCGCGCCGTACGCCGAACACGCCAGATCGAAGGAGCCGTCCCGGAAGGGCAGGTCACCGGCGTCGGCCTCCACCAGAGGCACGTCCCCGCCGATCCGCAGCGCGTGCTGGAGCTGCCGGTGCGAGAGGTCGAGGGCCACCGGCCGCGCCCCCTGCGCCGCCAGCCACCGCGAGCACTGCGCCGCGCCCGCGCCGATCTCCAGGACGGCGAGGCCCTTCAGGGAGGAGGCAGGGCCGAGGAGCCCGGCCTCGGCCTCGTCGAGCCCCTCCGGACCCCAGACGAACCGGTCGTCGCCGAGGAACGATCCGTGATCGCTCTGGTACTCGTCGGCGTTCCTGTCCCACCAGCCACGGCTCGCCCGACTGCTCTCCGCGTCCCCTGCGTCACGCCGGGTCGCCTCCGCCTCCTCCTCGGCCGAGTCGGAGGGGACTTCGTGTTCGTACTCTTGGTTCATCTCGCCCGCCGATGTAGTTTGCGCTCAGTGCCGCTGTGCGCGGTTCCCGCCGATGAGGCGTGGAAGGACGCAAGTTGGTGCCGGAGTTGAGCAGATCTGCCCCGGGTGCGCGCTTCGCGCATTGACCCTGTCCGGCTGCCCCCGTATGCTAAAGGTTGCGCTGCGGGCCTGCGCGCCTCAGACGGAGCAGGCCGCGCTCGTACCTGTTGTATGTCCCCTCGGTTTTCGAGGCTCCTCCCGTTCGCGGGAAGGGGGCCTCATTGGCTGTCCGGCTTCTTGGTGCGATACGGGCTCTCGGCGTAGCAGTACCTACGACTTTCTGTCCGTAACCGGAGCCCTTACCCACATGACGAGCAGCACCGAGACCACCGCCACCACCCCGCAGGTTGCGGTCAACGACATCGGTGACGAGGAAGCATTCCTCGCCGCGATCGACGAGACGATCAAGTACTTCAACGACGGCGACATCGTCGACGGCGTCATCGTGAAGGTCGACCGGGACGAGGTCCTGCTCGACATCGGTTACAAGACCGAAGGCGTGATCCCGAGCCGTGAGCTCTCGATCAAGCACGATGTCGACCCGAACGAGGTCGTCAAGGTTGGCGACGAGATCGAGGCCCTGGTTCTCCAGAAGGAGGACAAGGAAGGCCGCCTGATCCTGTCCAAGAAGCGCGCTCAGTACGAGCGTGCCTGGGGCACGATCGAGAAGATCAAGGAAGAAGACGGCATCGTCACCGGTACCGTCATCGAGGTCGTCAAGGGTGGTCTCATCCTCGACATCGGCCTCCGTGGCTTCCTGCCTGCCTCCCTCGTCGAGATGCGTCGCGTCCGCGACCTCCAGCCCTACGTGGGCAAGGAGCTCGAGGCGAAGATCATCGAGCTGGACAAGAACCGCAACAACGTGGTCCTGTCCCGCCGTGCCTGGCTCGAGCAGACCCAGTCCGAGGTTCGCCAGACGTTCCTCACCACCCTGCAGAAGGGTCAGGTCCGCTCCGGCGTCGTTTCCTCGATCGTCAACTTCGGTGCCTTCGTGGACCTGGGTGGCGTCGACGGTCTCGTGCACGTCTCCGAGCTGTCCTGGAAGCACATCGACCACCCGTCCGAGGTTGTCGAGGTCGGCCAGGAGGTCACCGTCGAGGTTCTCGACGTGGACATGGACCGCGAGCGTGTCTCCCTGTCGCTGAAGGCGACGCAGGAGGACCCGTGGCAGCAGTTCGCCCGGACGCACCAGATCGGTCAGGTCGTCCCGGGTAAGGTCACCAAGCTGGTTCCGTTCGGTGCGTTCGTCCGCGTGGACGAGGGCATCGAGGGTCTGGTCCACATCTCCGAGCTGGCCGAGCGCCACGTGGAGATCCCGGAGCAGGTCGTCCAGGTCAACGACGAGATCTTCGTCAAGGTCATCGACATCGACCTCGAGCGTCGTCGCATCAGCCTCTCGCTGAAGCAGGCCAACGAGTCCTTCGGTGCCGACCCGGCCTCGGTCGAGTTCGACCCGACCCTGTACGGCATGGCCGCGTCCTACGACGACCAGGGCAACTACATCTACCCCGAGGGCTTCGACCCCGAGACCAACGACTGGCTCGAGGGCTTCGAGACCCAGCGCGAGGCCTGGGAGACCCAGTACGCCGAGGCGCAGTCTCGCTTCGAGCAGCACCAGGCTCAGGTCATCAAGTCCCGCGAGGCCGACGAGGCCGCCGCTGCCGAGGGTGCTGCCGCCCCGGCCGCCGGCAACGCCGGTGCGGGTATCTCGGGTGGTTCGTACTCCTCGGAGTCGGACGACACCTCCGGCGCCCTGGCGTCGGACGAGGCGCTTGCCGCCCTGCGCGAGAAGCTGGCCGGCGGCCAGAGCTGAACAGGCTCTGAGCTGAGCGCTAGCCGCTAGCGAATCGAGGCCCGCTCCCCTTCGGGGGAGCGGGCCTCGGTCATTTCCCGGGCCTGTTCCCGACGGGTCGGCCCTCAGGGCGTGACGGGGATGTTCGTCAGGCCGTTCCCGCCGGTCACCGTGTTCGAGGCGTAGACCGTGGTCGGGCAGGAGCCGCTCCGGTTGGTGACGTTGATCGCGAGCCGCTGCGCGCCGGTCGCGCCCGTCAGGGTCGAGCGGTTGCCCTTGAAGACGGTGCCGCAGCCCCAGCCGCTCTGCTGCGTGTGCGTCTCGAAGCCGTTGTTCGTCGTGTTCACGCCGGTGTTGTTCTCGACGAGGACGCCGTTGCCCTTCACATCGACCCAGGAGTCGTCGAAGTTGGCGCCGGTCAGACCGCGCCCGTCGAAGGTGTTGCCGACGATCCGCGCCCCGGTGGTGCCCTCCTTGATGTCGACGCTCTCGCCGCCGACGTCCGGCCCGATGACGTTGTTCAGGATCTGCGCGTTGTCGCTGCGGTCGCCGAGGTTGCCGGCGGTCCCGACGTACACGCCCTCGCCCATGCCCCGGCCGTCGTTCCCGGTGTCGTAGATCTTCGAGTTCTTGATGACGCCGTTCTTGCTGGAGTTGCGGAAGTGCACGCCCTCCATGTCCAGGTCGTGCACGGTCACCCCGTCGATCACCACGCCGTCCGCGGTGTCGGCCATGATCCCCTTCTGGCCGCCGCTCACGGTGACGCCCTTGACCGTCCAGTACGAGGCGCCGTTGAGGTGCAGTCCGTAGCCGCCGCCGGCGGTCAGCACCGCGCGGGAGGAGCCGGTCAGGGTGATCCGGGCCGAGGAGGTGCCCGGGGTCGTGGCCTTGAAGTTCCCGGTGTACGTGCCGTCCGCGAGGTGGATCGTGTCGCCCGGCCGGGCGTTGGCCAGCGCGGTCTTCAGCTGGGCGGCGGTCGAGACCTCGACGGTCGCCGCCGAGGCGGGCGTGGCGACGAGGGGGGCGGCGAGGAGCGCCGGGAGCAGGGGGAGGAGCAGCGTTCGGGTGCGCATGGGGGATGCCTTCCGTGCGGGGGCGAGGGGTGTTCCTGTATGTGCACGTTGGTCTAGATGCTGAACGCGATGCTGTCCCGAGACGGTAGGGAGAGGTGATGGCCCTGTCAAGGTCTGGACCAGTGGCCGGAGTTCGCCCCGCGCCCCGCCGGGAGGCCGACCCGCTCCCGCCGGGAGATCGACCGCCGGAAGATCGTGCGGCACGGGAATGGCGGTGCCGCCCGAGACGTTTTCAGAGAGAACACGAGGAGGAGCGGTAATCGTGCTTGATCCCCAGGATTTGTACGAATGGGACACCAAGGGCCTGGCTGTCGTCGACCTGGCACTGGCGCAGGAGTCGGCCGGGCTGGTCATGCTGTACCACTTCGACGGCTACATCGACGCGGGGGAGACCGGTGAGCAGATCATCGAGGGCCTGCTCGACACCCTGCCCCACCAGCTCGTGGCCCGCTTCGACCACGACCGGCTGGTGGACTACCGTGCCCGCCGCCCGCTGCTGACCTTCCGGCGCGACCGGTGGACCGCGTACGAGACGCCGTCCATCGAGGTCCGCCTCGTCCAGGACGCCACCGGCGCCCCCTTCCTCGTCCTCTCGGGCCCGGAGCCCGACGTGGAGTGGGAGCGCTTCGCCGTCGCCGTCCGGCAGATCATCGAGCGCCTCGGCGTGCGCCTCTCCGTCAACTTCCACGGCATCCCCATGGGCGTGCCGCACACCCGGCCCGTCGGCCTCACCCCGCACGGCAGCCGCACCGACCTCATGCCCGGCCACCGCAGCCCCTTCGACGAGGCCCAGGTTCCCGGCAGCGCCGAGGCCCTCGTCGAGTACCGGCTCACCGAGTCCGGCCACGACACCCTCGGTGTCGCCGCGCACGTCCCGCACTACGTCGCCCGCTCCTCGTACCCGGACGCGGCGCTGACCGCCCTGGAGGCCGTCACCGCCGCCACCGGCCTCGTCCTCCCCGGCGTCGCCCACTCCCTGCGGACCGAGGCCCGGCGCACCCAGACCGAGATCGACCGCCAGATCGGCGAGGGCGACGAGGAGCTGGTCGCGCTCGTGCAGGGCCTTGAGCACCAGTACGACGCGGCGGCCGGTGCCGAGACCCGCGGCAGCCTGGTCGCCGAGCCCGTCGACCTGCCGTCGGCGGACGAGCTGGGCCGCGAGTTCGAGCGCTTCCTCGCCGAGCGGGAGGGCGACGCCTGACCCGTCCGGGGCAGGCCCTAAGCTGCCGCTCATGCTGAAGGTGGGCCTGACCGGCGGGATCGGCGCCGGCAAGAGCGAAGTGTCACGGCTGCTCGTCTCGTACGGGGCCGTGCTGATCGACGCGGACCGGATCGCCCGCGAGGTCGTCGAGCCCGGGACACCGGGGCTCGCGGCCGTCGTCGAGGCCTTCGGGGAGGACGTCCTGACCGGGGAGGGGGCGCTCGACCGGCCGAAGCTCGGCTCCATCGTCTTCGCCGACGTCGCCCGCCTCGCCACCCTCAACGCCATCGTCCACCCCCTGGTCGGGGCACGGTCGGCGGAACTGGAGAGCCTGGCGGGTACGGGAGACGTCGTCGTCCACGACGTGCCCCTGCTCACCGAGAACGGGCTCGCACCGCTGTACGACCTGGTCGTGGTGGTGGACGCGTCCCCGGAGACCCAGCTCGACCGCCTCGTACGGCTCCGCGGCATGGTCGAGTCCGAGGCGCGGGCCCGGATGGCCGCCCAGGCCACGCGCGCGCAGCGTCTTGCCGTCGCGGACCTCGTGATCGACAACGACGGACCGCTCGACGCGCTCGAACCCCAGGTACGCAAGGTCTGGGACGAGCTGGAGCGCAGGGCGGCGGACACCCCCTAGGCCGCGTCCGGAAGGTGTCCCGCCCGGCCCGCGACCTCTGGCACGACCGGGAGGGTGTCCGGTGGACCGTGGCCGGGGCCCGTCCGCGTGGGCGCCCGGCGGAATGAGGGTGCCGGGTCCGGTGTTCAACCATCGGATCGAGGGGAAGGATTCCATCGTGGCCGACAGAAACCCGGAAACGCACGTCATCGACTTCCGCGCCGCCGAGCACCTGCTGGCCGCCCGGGATCCCCGTGGTGCCGTGAAGCTGCTGGACTCCGTGATCGCCGCGCACCCCGAGAACACCGCCGCGCGCCTGCTGCGGGCCCGGGCGTTCTTCGCCGCCGCGCAGCTGCGTCCGGCGCAGCTGGAGTTCGAGCTGGTCCTGGAGCGCGAGCCGGACAACGCGTTCGCGCACTTCGCCCTTGCCCGTACGTTCGAGCGCTCGGGTCTGACCGCCCAGGCCACCCGGCACTTCCGCCTCGCCGCGGCGCTCGACCCGAAGCCGGAGTACCTCCAGGCCGCGGGCTTCGACACGGAGCAGTAGGGCCGGCGCGGCGGGGCGCTCAGCGTCCCGTGCCGCCGTGGTCGGGTTCGTACGGCGGGATGTTCCGGCCCGGCTGCCAGTGCGGGCCCTGACGCATGTGGTGCACCACCATCGCCAGGTCGCACACGACCACCAGGAACAGCACCCCGCAGGCCGCCGCCCAGCCGGGGCGGCCCACCAGCGAGAAGACGGTCGTGCCGAAGGCGGCCCAGAGCAGTCCCCACATGCCCAGCCAGAACCGCATGCGCAGGGGACTGCGCGCGGTCGCCGGTTCGTTCCCGGAACGCATGACGGTCACCATCTTCCGTCGGAGCCTCGAAGGCCTCTTCCAGGATGGACCCTGCGGTGGGGTGAACGGAACCGGTCAGTGGATGACGCTGTAGCTGCGCCACGGCAGGGCGCCGGGCGCGATCTGGTTGCTGGTGTTGGTGGCGAGGTAGATGTTGTGCTTCCCCGTGCAGTCGCGCGTCGGGAACAGCCTGATGTCGACCAGGGTGTTGTTCTCGACCCTGGTCACCCCCCGGGGGGCGAGGAGGCGGTGGCAGCCGTTCACCGAGGGGCTCGTCTCGGTCACCACGAACTCGCGCTCCGTCTCGTAGGAGAGCGTGCCGACCATGGTGCGGCCCAGGCTCGAACAGCCGGCGACGGCGAGAGTGAGCAGCACGGCCCCGGTGGCGGTCGTGAGACGCCGGCGAACGGACATGTCGGTTCCTCTTCTGTCGGAGTCCGAGTCGGTGTTCCGGTGGCACCTCGGGTGCACCCGGTTCAGGCCCACCCTCGCGCCCCCGGGCGCCCGTGTCATCCGTTGCTGGGCCGCTCGGGCGAACCCGCCTGTCGGCCGTTGTCAGACCCCCGCCGTAAGGTCGGAGATCCAGTCGACACTCGTCACCGGTGGGAAGGAGAGCGGAGCCGTGGCACACACCTGGACGAGCAGCGCCGCCGTCTTCCTGCCGGCCGCCCTGCCCCGTGAGGGCCGCGTCGCCTTCTGGGCCCCCGACGGCGACGCGCTGCCGGACCCGGCCGAGAGCGGCGCGGAGCGCGTCGAGCTGACCGTCGCCCGACGGCACGGCAGCGGCGCCCGAGGCCGGACCGTCCCCGCCCTGACCCTCCCGGTCGACGCCGCCCTGCCCCACCTCGTCGCGGCCCGCCGCCACCCGGCCGCCCACCCCGCCACCGCCGGCTGGGGCGCCGCCGCCCTGCACGCCCTGCACCTGGTGGCCCGCGGCCGCATGCTGCCGGGTCTGACCGCCGACGACCTGGACGCCTGGCGGGCCGGCCCGCTGGACGCCGAGGACATCGCCCATCTGCGGGCCGTCGCCGCCGCCCTGCCGTACGAGGCGCACGCGGTGCCCGTCCCCGGGAGCGGCCCGCTGCGACTGCCCGACCCCGAGGCCCTCGTGCGCGCCTTCCTCGACGCCGTCGCCGACACCCTGCCCCGCACCCCGGCCGCCGCCCACGCGGTGGGGGCGCCGTTCGCGGCCCGCGCGCCCCAGCACCTGCCCCGTGCGCGTGCCTGGGCCGCCGAGGCGGCGGCCGGGATGGACGCGGGCGTCCGGGTCTCGCTCCGCCTGGACTTCTCGCCGTACGAACTGTTCGACACGACGGACAGCGCCCATGGCACCGACACCCCCGAGACGCCCCGGGGCGAGCGCCACGCGGCCGCCGCGCTCCTCCAGGTCCACAGCCTCGCCGACCCCACTCTCGTCATCGACGCCACGGCCCTGTGGGCGGGCGACGGCGAGCACTTCGGGCCCCGCGCCCGGATCGACGCCGTCCTCGCCCTGCGCCGGGCCGCCCGCGTCTGGCCTCCGCTCGCCCGGCTCCTGGAGCGGGACGTGCCCGACGTCCTCGCCGTCACCGAGGACGAGCTGTACGAGCTGCTCGGCCCCGCCGCCGCCCGGCTCGCCGACGCCGGGGTCGCCGTCCACTGGCCGCGTGAGCTGGCCCGCTCGCTCAGCGCCTCCGCCGTCGTCCGGGCCTCCCAGACCGCCCCCGGCTCGGCCACCGACGGCACCGCGTTCTTCGACAGCGAGGAACTCCTGCGGTTCAACTGGCAGCTGGCCCTCGACGGCGATCCGCTCACCGAGCGGGAGATGGACCACCTGGCCGAGGCCCACCGGCCGATCGTGCGCCTCCGCGACCAGTGGGTCGTCGTCGACCCCGACCTGGTCCGCAAGGCGCGCAAGCGGGAACTCGGCCTGCTCGAACCGGTCGACGCCCTGGCCGTCGCCCTCACCGGCACCGCCGAAGTGGACGGCGAGACCGTGCCCGCCGTCCCCGTCGGAGCGCTCGCCGTTCTCCGCGACCGGCTCCTGGCCGGCCCCGAGGACGTGCAGGCCCCGCCCGGCCTCACCGCCACCCTCCGCGACTACCAGCTGCGCGGCCTCGCCTGGCTGGACCTGATGACCTCGCTGGGTCTCGGCGGCTGCCTCGCCGACGACATGGGCCTCGGCAAGACGGTCACCCTCATCGCCCTCCATCTGCGCCGCGCCCGCCGCGCCCCCACCCTCGTCGTCTGCCCGGCCTCCCTGCTCGGCAACTGGCAGCGGGAGGTGGAGAAGTTCGCCCCAGACGTGCCCGTCCGGCGTTTCCACGGCGCCGACCGTGACCTCGACGGCGCCGACGGCGGGTTCGTCCTCACCACCTACGGCACCCTGCGGACGAGCGCCGCCCGACTGGCGGAGCGGGAGTGGGGGATGGTCGTCGCCGACGAGGCCCAGCACGTCAAGAACCCGTTCTCCGCGACCGCGAAGGCGCTCCGCGAGATCCCCTCGCCCGCCCGGGTCGCCCTGACCGGCACCCCCGTGGAGAACAACCTCTCCGAGCTCTGGGCGCTCCTCGACTGGACCACCCCCGGTCTCCTCGGCCCGCTCAAGGCCTTCCGCTCCCGGCACGCCCGCGCCGTCGAGAACCACGAGGAGATCGAGCACGAGGAGGCCGTCGAGAGGCTCGCCCGGCTCGTACGGCCCTTCCTGCTGCGCCGCCGCAAGTCCGACCCCGGCATCGTTCCGGAGCTGCCGCCGAAGACGGAGTCCGACCATCCGGTCTTCCTCACCAGGGAGCAGGCCTCGCTCTACGAGGCGGTCGTCCGCGAGACCATGGCGCAGATCGAGGAGGCCGAGGGCATCGCCCGCCGGGGCCTCGTCATGAAGCTGCTCACCTCCCTCAAACAGATCTGCAACCACCCCGCGCAGTACCTGAAGGAAGAGGCACCGCGCGGCAGCGGAACCGCCCGCCTCGCCGGCCGCTCGGGGAAGCTCGCCCTCCTCGACGAGCTCCTCGACACGATCCTCGCCGAGGACGGCTCCGTGCTCGTCTTCACCCAGTACGTGACGATGGCGCGGCTCCTCGCCGACCATCTGGCCGCCCGCGGCATCCAGGCCCAACTCCTCCACGGCGGCACCCCGGTGGCCGAGCGGGAGCGGATGGTCGACCGCTTCCAGGCCGGCGAGATCCCCGTCTTCCTGCTCTCCCTCAAGGCCGCGGGCACCGGCCTCAACCTCACCCGGGCCGGCCATGTCGTCCACTTCGACCGCTGGTGGAACCCGGCCGTCGAGGAGCAGGCCACCGACCGGGCCTACCGCATCGGGCAGACCCAGCCGGTGCAGGTCCACCGGCTCGTCGCCGAGGGCACCGTCGAGGACCGCATCGGGGAGATGCTCCGCGCCAAGCGTGCCCTGGCCGACGCCGTCCTCGGCTCGGGCGAGGCGGCCCTCACCGAACTGACCGACCGCGAGCTCGCCGACCTGGTGTCCCTGAGGAGGCCCTCGTGACCATGCCACGGGGCGCCCGCGGCGCAGCCCCCCGCCACGACGACCGCCGCCGCAGCTTCCCGCAGGTCGCGCCCCGCGAGGCCCCCGACGGTCGGTTCGCCGCCACCTGGTGGGGGAACGCCTGGGTGGAGGCACTGGAGGACGCGGCCCTCGACGCGGCCCGTCTCGCCCGCGGCAAGGCGTACGCCCGACGCGGGCATGTCGACGCGATCACCGTCACTCCCGGCCGGGTCGTCGCCTACGTCCACGGCAGCCGGCCCCGCCCGTACCGCACCGAGATCAGGATGCGGACCCTCGGCGACGACGGCTGGGAGCGGTTCCTCGACGAGGCCACCGCCCGCCCCGACCACATCGCCGCCCTGCTCGACAAGGACGTGCCGCACGCCCTGGAGGCGGTCACAGGACTGCTGCCCGCGCCGGGCGACCTCGTCCCCGACTGCTCCTGCCCGGACGACGGTTACCCCTGCAAGCACGCCGCCGCCCTCTGCTACCAGGCCGCCCGGCTCCTCGACGAGGACCCGTTCGTCCTCTTCCTGATGCGCGGCCGCGGGGAGCAGGAGCTGCTCGCCGAGCTCACCCGGCGCAACGCGGCCCTGTCCGCCGCCGAGACGACCGCTGCCGCACCCTCGATGCCCACCGTCCCCGCCCGTGCCGTGTTCGCCGCGACGGAGCGGGCGGGGCTGCCGCTGCCTCCTCCGCTGCCGCTTCCGGACCGCCCCGGTCGCCCCGCCGTCTTCCCGCCCGACCCCGACGCCCCCGACCCGCTCGCCCTCGACCTCCTCGCCTCCGAAGCCGCCGCCCGCGCCCACGCGTTCCTCGCCACCGGGCACGACCCGGTCGCCGCGCTCAGCCCGTGGCAGGACGCCGTCCGGCTGGCCGCCGCACACCCCGGTTCCGGGCTCACGGCCTCGACCCGGGCCCTCTACCGCGACCTGGCGTACGCGCTCGACCGGACCCCCACGGACCTCGCCCGGGCCGTCGCCGCCTGGCGTCAGGGCGGCGCCGCCGGTCTCGCCGTACTCGAAGAGCCGTGGGATCCGCCCGCGGGTCCGTTCGACCGGGCCCGGCCCGCGCTGCTCGCCGCCGATTTCCCCGTCTTCCGTCCCTGGCGCAATCGGCTCTCCACCGAGTCCCTGCAGCTCCGCCTCGGCCGGGACGGCCTCTGGTACGGCTACGAGTCGGACGCCGGACGCGAGGACTGGTGGCCGCGCGGCACCCCCGATCACGACCCGGTGGGAGCCCTCACCGACCTTCTGGGGCGCTGACCGACACTCGAACGGGGCCCACTCGATGGAGTGAAACCCGTCAACGGCCGGATCCGGCACGTGCGTTTGTCGCGTTGATTCCGGTACGGGCACTTGCCCGCACACCTCCGGAAGGCAGGAAGCCATGAGGCAGATTCGCCGAAGTGGTCTGGCCACACTGTTGGTCACGGGTGGGGCGCTCGCCCTGTCGGCAGGCGCCGCGCACGCCGACTCCGGCGCACAGGGCGCCGCGGTCGGCTCGCCGGGCGTCGGCTCCGGCAACACGGTTCAGCTGCCGGTGCACGTGCCGGTCAACGTCTGCGGCAACACGGTCAGCGTCGTCGGCCTGCTCAACCCGGCCTTCGGCAACCGCTGTTCCAACCACTCCGCCGAGAAGGAGCCCGACGGCTACGGCTCGGAGGACGGCGGCGGGTCCCACAAGGACGAGCCCGGCACCCCGCGCGGCGGAGAGCAGGCCGGCGGTCAGCACGGCGGCGGCTCCTCCGGCGGCGGCTCGTCCAACGGCGGCGGGTCCACCGCCGAGACCCACGTCGCGGGATCTCCCGGCGTCCTCTCCGGGAACGGCCTGCAGCTGCCCATCGACCTCCCGGTGAACGTCAGCGGGAACTCGGTCAACGTGGTGGGCATCCTCAACCCGGTCTTCGGCAACACCTCGGTCAACGGCCCCTCGAAGCCCGAGCAGCCGATCGAGACGCCGACGCCGCGCCCGCAGACCCCCGTCCGGAACGTGCCGGTCCCGCAGACCGAGACCGAGACGGAGAAGCCTGCCGCCCCGGCGCCCAAGCCGCAGGGTGAGACGAGCACGGTCGCGCTGGCCTCCACCGGTTCGGAGAGCATCGGTTACACGTCCGCCGCGAGCGCGGCGCTGCTGCTCGGCGGAGCCCTGCTGTACCGTCGCGCGCGCCGCGCCGGAGACCAGGCCTGAGGGTCCCGACCACGCGGTCCGGCCGACGCGCGCTGACACCCGAGCCGTCAGCCGCGTCCCCGGCCGAGGGCGCTCTCGCCACCGCGATGCCAGGCCCGGAGCACCGCCTCGATGGCGGGAGCGACCCTCGTCCGGGCCTGGTGCCGAGGAACCCCCTGCATCAGCAAGGTGTCGTACGGCGTGTCGACATGGCGCACGGAGGCGCGCACGGCCGCCGTGACGGCGCCTCGGTCGAGCGAGCGGCCGGCCGCCGTGCGCCCCACCCGTCCACTGCCCTTCGCGGAGGCGTGGACGGCGATCTCCGTGGCCCGGTCCGCCGGGATGGACGGGAAGAGTCGCAGGACCTCCGCCCGGAGGACCTCGGTGATCTCCACGTCGAGGGCCGCGCGCCGTACAGCGTCCCTCGCCCGGCGCCTGGCCCGAGCCTCCGCGTCCGCCAGGCAGGACAGCTCCGCCTCGGCGAGTGCCTCCTCCTCGACGAGCAGGCCCTGACGCTCGTAGCGGGTGCGGCGCCTGTTGTGGCGTACGACCACGGCCCAGAGCGTGCTTCCCTCGCGGGCCCGGCGGGTGAGCGCCGTGTCGCCCCGGCGCAGGAAGACGAGATGCCCGAGGTCGGCGCAGTCCAGACAGACCGGGGCGTTGAACTCGACGATCATCCGTTCGAGGGGGCCCTGTCGGCACTCGGAGCAGCGGCGGCGCTTGAGCGGCTCGACGACCACGGGCGCGACGAGATCCATGTCCGCACCTCCGTTCAGCGCACGCCGGGCGCGGCGGCGGCGATGAACACGGCGAGCGCTTCCTTCGCCTCCGCCGAGCGGCGGGCGCGCTCGACCTCTCCCTCCGCATCGTGCATGCAGTGGGTCTGCTCGAACGCGGCCTCGGCCAGTCGTCGGACCTGCGGGTCGTCGCAGACCAACTGCACGCGGAAAAGGGCCTGGCGGGCGGCGGTGCGCTGACGGTAGGAGGCGTGGCGGGACTCCTCGGCCTCCTCCGACCCCGGCCCCTCGTGCGCTCGGAACCAGCGGTCGTTCTGGCTGTGCCGGTAGTCGACGACCGCGCCCGCGTAGGCGCTGTAGGTCGCGATCCGCTCCTGGCGGAGCTGTTCGGTCCGGGCCAGCGAGGCGGTGCGCTCGGTGGCCCGCCCCTGGAACCAGTGCGTCGCGATGACGCCCAACAGGGTTCCCGCCACCGCTATCAGCGCCACATCCATGACCGGCGCCCCCCCGTCCGTCGTCCTGTCCGTCGGCCCGAAGGATCTTCAGGCTCTCAGATCATGACAGTTGAGGGGGTGTCACGTCACGGTCGCCCGCTCACTGCCGGTAGCCGCTGAGGAAGCGGCCGATGCGGCTGATCGCGGCGTCGAGGTCGTCGGCGTACGGCAGGGTCAGGATGCGGAAGTGGTCCGGGCGGGGCCAGTTGAATCCGGTGCCCTGGACGACCTGGATCTTCTCCCGCAGGAGCAGGTCGAGGACGAACTTCTCGTCGTCGTGGATCCTGTGCACGGCGGGGTCGAGGCGCGGGAAGGCGTACAGCGCCCCCTTCGGCTTCACACAGGAGACGCCCGGGATCTCGTTGAGCTTCTCCCAGGCCCGGTCGCGCTGTTCGCGCAGCCGGCCTCCGGGGGCGGTCAGCTCGTGGATCGACTGCCGGCCGCCGAGCGCGGCCTGGATGGCGTACTGGGCGGGGGCGTTGGGGCAGAGCCGCATGGAGGCCAGCATGGTGAGGCCCTCCAGGTAGTTCCTGGCGTGCTGCTTCGGACCGCTGACGACCAGCCAGCCGGAGCGGAAACCCGCCACCCGGTACGTCTTGGAAAGCCCGCCGAAGGTGAGCACGACCACGTCGGGGGCGAGGGAGGCGGCCGGGTAGTGGACGGCCTCGTCGTAGACGATCTGGTCGTAGATCTCGTCGGCGAAGACCATCAGGTGGTGACGGCGGGCGAGATCGAGGATGCCCTCGACGATCTGCTTCGGATAGACCGCGCCGGTGGGGTTGTTGGGGTTGATGACGACGATGGCCTTGGTGCGGTCGGTGATCCTCGACGCCATGTCGTCGAGGTCCGGGTACCAGTCGGCGGACTCGTCGCACAGGTAGTGCACGGGCTTGCCGCCCGCGAGCGTGGTCACCGCCGTCCACAGCGGGTAGTCCGGGGAGGGTACGAGGACCTCGTCGCCGTCCTCCAGGAGGGCCTGGACGGCCATCGAGATCAGCTCGGACACACCGTTGCCGAGGAAGATGTCGTCGACGTCCACCTCCGGCACGCCCATGGACTGGTAGCGCTGGGCGACCGCGCGCCGGGCGGAGAGGATGCCGCGCGAGTCGGTGTAGCCATGGGCCTTGGGGAGCATCCGAATCATGTCCTGGACGATCTCCTCGGGCGCCTCGAAGCCGAAGAGCGCCGGATTGCCGGTGTTGAGGCGCAGGACGCTGTGGCCCGCCTCCTCCAGCGCGTTGGCGTGCTCGATGACCGGGCCCCGGATCTCGTAGCAGACCTCGCTCAGCTTGCTCGACTGCCGGAACTCCATGTCCGACCTCCCCAAGTCCCCGGAATCAGTGTTGCTTGGTTTTACCAAGTTCGAGCTTGGAAAGTCCAACAACATGTCTAGACTGCGTCGCATGCCACGTCAGCCACGCCGCCGCAGCTACGACCAGCACTGCGCCGCCGCGCGCGCCCTCGACCTCGTCGGCGACCGCTGGACCCTGCTCGTCGTCCGCGAACTCCTCGCCGGGCCGCGCCGCTACACCGACCTCCACGCCGACCTCCCGGGTGTCAGCACCGACATGCTCGCCGGCCGCCTCAAGGACATGGAGAGCGCCGAGCTGGTCACCCGCCGCCGACTGCCGCCTCCCGCCTCGGCGTTCGTGTACGAGCTCACCCCGCGTGGACGCGAGCTGCTGCCCGTGCTGCGCACACTTGCTGCCTGGGGGGCGTCCGACCTGGGCGAGCCGCGGCCCACCGACGCCGTCCGCGCGCACTGGTACGCGATCCCGCTCCTCGGGGCACTCGCCGAACTGGGCGAGGGGGTCGTCCAGGTGACCCTGGACGAGGGCGAGTTCCACGTACGGATCGGGGGCGACGGAGCCGTGTCGTACGGGGACGGGGTGTACGGCGCCGGTACGGCGGAGGTGGCGGACGTCCGGCTGAGGACCGACACGGCGACCTGCCGGGCCCTCGCGGGCGGGGAGTCGACGCTCGCCGAGGCGGTCCAGTCGGGGCGCGCGGTGCTGGAACGGCCCGTGCGGGCCGCCCAGTCGTAGCCGGACCCCGGAACCAGTCCATCCCGGCGCATCGGCCCATCCCGGCGCATCGGCTCATCCCGGGCGTCAGCCCCGGTCCGACACCACGCCCAGGCTTCGCGCCAGCCGGTCCCGGGCCTCGGTCTGCGCCGCGATCCGCGCGTCGAGCACGGCCAGCCGCTCGCGGGCGATCTCCAGGCCGCGGGCGGACGGCGGGGCCGAGGGCACGTCGCCGTCCAGGCAGGACCGGAACGCGGACACGTCGTCCAGGGTGAGGCCGGCGTCCAGGAGATACCGGATGTTCGACACCCGCGTCACGGCGTCCTCGCCGTACACCCGGTATCCGTTGGCCGCGCGCTCCGACGCGATCAGCCCCGCCGTCTCGTAGTGGCGCAGGGCGCGCGGCGACACCCCGGTCCGCCGGGCCAGTTCACCGATGCGCAAGGACGCCACCTCCTCGCTCAGTCGTATCACGCGACCAGCGCACCCCCGTCGACGGGCAGGACGGTGCCGGTCAGGAACGAGGCGTCGGGCGCCGCGAGCGAGGTGATCGCCCAGGCGACCTCCTCGGGACGGCCGATCCGGCCCAGCGGAACGTGCGCGAGCTGCCAGGCCCGCAAGGCCTTCAGCTGCTCGGGGGAGAGTCCCATGTGATTCGCGATCGGGGTCTCGATCGGGCCGGGGGCGACCGCCACCACCCGGACACCGTCGGGCGCGAGCTCCACCGCCCAGCAGCGGGTCAGTGTCTCCAGGGCGCTCTTGGTCGCCGGATAGACGGAGTTGGCCGGCCAGCCGCGCTGACCGATCGTCGTCGTCACGTTCACCACGACGCCACGCGACTCCCGGAGCGCGGGGAGGGCGGCCTGGGTGAGGAGGACCGGAGCGACGAGGTTGGTCTCCAGGAGCGGGTCGATCACGGAACGGTCGAGGGTGCCGAGCGGGCCGCCGAGGGAGATCCCGGCATTGTTGACGAGCACGTCCAGTCGGCCGTGGCCGGTCACGGCGGCGCGCACGATCTCCTCGGCCGCGCCGTCCGCCGTGATGTCCGCGACGAACGGGTGGATCCCGGGATGCCCTTCGGCGGTCTCCCGCAGTGGCTCCGCCCTGCGGCCGACGGCGAGGACCGTCGCCCCCTGCCGCGCGAAGGAGCGGGCGGCGGCCCGGCCGATGCCGGTGCCCGCACCGGTGACGACGACGACCCTGGTGGGTGTGGTGGTGTCCATGAATCCGATGGTCAAACAGTGACGCCAGTGACAAGGTCAAGCCGTGGTGTACGAACTGGCGCATGAACTGTGGCCGGCCCTGCCGTGGGAGACCCGCGAACGTGTGGACGGCCTCGTGATCCGGCGGCGCCGGTTGCCGGCGGTCCGCGAGATCTGGGAGGCAGGCGTTCTCCCCCGGCCTGACCTGAACGACTGCGTCGCTCTCGTCGCGGTGCGGGAGGAGATCCTGGCCGACCGTCTCGTGTCGCTGCCGCGCCAGGACGTGGACGCGCTCTCCAGGCAGGCATCGGCGCTGCCCCGTCCGCCCGTCGCCCTGGAACTGGAGTGGGACGGGGACACCTGGGGCTGGATCCTGCTGCTCGGCGCCGTCCTCCCCGGCCCGGCGGAACGGCCGCACCCGCTGGCCCAGTGGCAGGAGGTCGACTGGGCGGAACCCCTCGCCACCGCACGGGCCCTGGCGGACCGGTTCGGGGTGCCCCTGTGCGGCCCCGGCGACGACGGGCCGCCGGACATGCGGGCAGGATGGTCGGGAGACGGGGGTCGAGTGGGATGAGCGGGATGCGATACGAGGCGATCACCTGGGAACGGCTGGCGGAGGCGCTCGCCCGGCGGCTCGACGGGTCCGCTTCGGCCGATGGGAGCGGCTGGCTCAAGGTCGCCGTCGACGGGCCGCCCGCCGCGCCCGGCGGCGAGTTCGCCGAACTGCTTGCCGAGGCACTGCGGACACGCGGGCGCTCCGTCCTCGTCGCGGGGACCGGCGGCTTCCTGCGGCCCGCGTCGCTGCGGTACGAGTACGGGAAGCAGGACCCGGACTCGTACTACAGCGGGTGGACCGACACCGGGGCGCTGTGGCGGGAGGTCTTCGGACCGCTGGAGCCCGGTGGCACCGGGCGCGTGCTGCCCGACCTGTGGGACCCGGTGACGGACCGTGCGACCCGTAGCCCTTACGTGACGCTGCCGCCCGGCGCGGTGCTCGTGCTGCACGGGCCCTTCCTGCTCGGCCACTGGTTCCCCTTCGACCTCACCGTGCACCTGCGGCTCTCGGCCGCCGCCCTCGCCCGGCGCACCGAGGAGGTCTGGACGCTCCCCGCGTTCGTCCGGTACGAGACGGAGGTCGACCCCGGCGGGACCGCCGACGTCGTCGTACGCGCCGACGACCCGCGCCACCCGGCCTGGACGGGGGACCTCCCCTAGGGGAGGGCTCGCGGCCCGCCCCCGTCAGTCGCCCGTCAGCCCCTCCGGAGGTCTGCCGCCCACCACGGTGACCGCCTCCGCGCCCGCCCGGCAGCCCGCCTCGGCGGCCTTCGCCGGGTCCGCGCCCGCGAGCCGGGCCGCCAGGAAGGCGCCGGTGAACGCGTCGCCCGCGCCGGTCGAGTCCACCGGCCGCACCGGAGGCGCCGCCACCCGCGCGGTGACCGCGCCGTCCTCGGCGACCAGGGCGCCCGCCGCCCCGAGGGTGACCACGACCAGCGGGAAGCGGCGGCTCAACTCGGCCGCCGCCACCTCCGGTTCGGCGCGCCCGGTGAGCGACCGGGCCTCGTCGGCGTTGGGCAGCAGAACCTCGGCGCCGTCCGTCGCCGCCAGGAACCTGTCCACTCCCAGCTCCGCCAGGAACCCCGCCGAGGCCGGGTCCACGCTCACCGGGACCCCCGCCTCCCGTGCGTCCCGCAGCGCCAGCCGGGCCGTCTCGCGGCTCGGCGCGGCGAAGAACAGATACCCGGAGAGATGCAGCCGGGCCACGCCGTCGAGCAGGCCGGCCGACCAGTCGCCGGGGGAGAGGCGCAGGGCGGCGCCGCTGTCGGTCAGGAAGGTGCGCTCCGCCGAGGAGTCCACGAGTGCGATCACGGTGGCCGTCGCCGCCTCCGCGTCCGGGACGAGCAACGGGCGCACGCCCGCGCGCCGCAGCGCCCGCTCGTGCCAGTCGGCCGCGTCCGTACCCACCCGGCCGAGGAGCCGCACCTCGTCGCAGCCGGAACGCGCCGCCCAGCAGGCCGCGTTGGCCCCGGCGCCGCCCGGGAGGGTCCGGATCTCCGCCGCCGTGTCCGTGGCGGGGGCCAGCGGGGTCCGGTGCCGGGCGACGACATCCGTGACCACGTCGCCGACGACGAGCAGCGCACCCGCCGCCCGGCTCACCGGCCGCCCGCTCCGGACGTCTCCGCTCCGGACCTCCCCGCGCCGTACGCCCCCGCGATCCTCGCCGCGAGCCGCACATTGCCCCGTACCGCCGCCAGGTTGGCCTCCAGGGACGCCCCTTCCGTGTGCACCGTCAGATATTCGAGCAGGAAGGGCGTCACCGCCTGCCCCGAAATCCCCTTCTCCTTCGCCGCCGCCAGACCACCCGCGAGGACCCGGTCGTGCAGTGCGGGATCCAACTGCTGCGCCGACGGCACCGGGTTGGCCACGATCAGCGCGGCCCGTGGCCCGCCGAGCCGGTCCTGCGCCCGTATCACCCCGGCCACCTCCTCCGGGGTCCGCAGCGTCCAGTCGACGGGCTCGCCCGAGGAGGCGAGGTAGAAGCCGGGGAAGTGCTCCGTGCCGTACCCCACGACCGTCACCCCCAGCGTCTCCAGGCGCTGAAGAGTCGCGGGCACGTCGAGGATCGACTTGACCCCTGCGCACACGACGGTGATCCCGACCCGGGCGAGCAGTCGCAGGTCGGCGGACTCGTCCTGCGTCTCGGTCCAGGCGCGGTGCACGCCGCCGAGGCCGCCGGTCGCGAATACCCGTATGCCGGCCGCGTCCGCGAGCCAGGCCGTCGCCGAGACCGTCGTCGCCCCGGTCGCCCCGGTCGCCAGGGCGGGAGCCAGGTCGCGGTGCCCCAGCTTCCGCACGGCCGGGTCCTCGGCGATCCGGGTCAGGGCCGCCCGGTCGAGGCCGACCCTGGCCGTGCCGTCGACCACGGCGATCGTGGCGGGGACGGCGCCGCCGGCCCGGACCAGCTCCTCCAGCTCCAGGGCCACGGCCAGGTTGCGCGGGCGCGGCAGACCGTGGGCGATGATCGTCGACTCCAGCGCGACGACGGGACGCCCCTCGTGGAGCGCTTCGCGTACCTCTTCGGACACCTGTGTGGACATGTCCCATTCCTGGCGCGACCACGTGCCCCGCAAACCTCGTTGGCGAGCTCCAGCCACACGGTGGGGGGCTCCTGCGGAATCCGTGGAAGGCGCCTTCGGAATCCGTCACGGGGTGCCCGGCGCGGTCGTCCGCGCCCGGCGCGCCACCCGTCCGGCGCTGTGTCGATGGGGTCGTGCGGATTTCGTCGTCGCGCCGGGATCCGGGCATCGCGCCTGGTGGGAGGCGAAGCGGAGGGGTTCCGTCCAGCCGGTCCCGGCCTCGGGGCGGCCCCGGACCCCCGCTACAGTCACCGCCCATGACGACACATGACCAGCCCTCCTTCGCCGTGCACATCCCCGACGCGGAGCTTGAGGCGGAGCCTCTCGACCCCGCCCAGATCGTCTCCGGCACGCCCGAGGTGACGGGCAAGGTGCTGTGGGAGTCTGCCGACGGCAAGCAGCTGCGCGGCATCTGGCAGATCACGCCCGGCGTCGTCACCGACACCGAGGCCAACGAGCTGTTCGTGGTGGTCTCCGGCCGGGCGACCGTCGCCGTCGAGGGCGGGGCCACCCTGGAGATCGGGCCCGGCGACGCCTGCGTGCTGCGCGAGGGCGACAAGACGACCTGGACCGTGCACGAGACCCTGCGCAAGGCGTACCACATCAGCCTCTGAAGTCCCTGAAGCCCCCTGAAGTCGCAGGGGACGGCCATGAGTTGAGGGTCTGGTAGGAAACCTTCCTATCGGCTAGCATCCCGGCAGCGGCTTGGCGCGGCGCCCCACCCCAAGGGGCGTGACGCGCTCAGTGAGAGCTCTGACCCGGCCGCCGAGCACCACCCCGCCGTGTGGCGCCCCGAATCGCCACCCGGCCGGTCGCCCGTGTCCGTACCCACGGCACGGGCGCCCCGGCCCGCGCCGCGCGGCCGGTCCGTGGTGCGCCGCACCGGTGTCCAGCTCTCGCCGACCCCCCAGGCCAGGGAGCCCAGGTATGCGCCTGAACGCCTCCGCCCCACCACGCCGCACCACCACCCCTCTCCCCTTCGTCCTCGCCGCCGTGCTGCTGCTCGTCGGCGGGCTCCTCCTCGCCCTTCCGGACCGGGCCGGCGCCGCCGCCGACGTCCTGATCTCGCAGGGCCGACCGGCCACGTCCTCCTCCGTCGAGGACGATACCTTCGGCCCGGAGAAGGCCTTCGACGGCGTCTCCACCACCCGCTGGGCAAGCGCCGAAGGCGTCGACCCCCAGTGGATCCGCGTCGACCTCGGCCCCTCGGCCACCGTCTCCCGCGTCAAGCTCGTCTGGGAGGCCGCCTACGCCAAGGCCTACCGCGTCGAGATCTCCACCGACGGCACCACCTGGACCCGCCTCGCCAACGAGACCGCGGGGAACGGCGCCACGGACGACTGGACCGGACTCACCGGCCAGGGCCGCTACCTCCGCGTGTACGGGACCGCCCGCGGCACCTCGTACGGCTACTCGCTCTTCTCGGTGGAGGTCTACGGCACCACCGGCACCACGGAGCCGCCCACCGGCTCCTTCACCGTCGTCGCGGCCGGTGACATCGCCGCCCAGTGCACGGCCTCCAGCAGCTCCTGCGCCCACCCCAAGACGGCCGCACTGGCCCAGCGGATCGCGCCGTCCTTCTATCTGACGATGGGCGACAACCAGTACGACGACGCCCTGCTCTCCGACTTCAAGAACTACTACGACAAGTCCTGGGGCGCCTTCAAGGCCAAGACCCGCCCCGTGCCCGGCAACCACGAGACCTACGACCCGGCCGGCCCGCTCGCCGGATACAAGTCGTACTTCGGCTCGATCGCCTACCCGCAGGGCAAGTCCTACTACAGCTACGACCAGGGCAACTGGCACTTCGTCGCCCTCGACTCCAACTCCTTCGACGACGCCGCACAGATCCAGTGGCTCAAGGACGACCTCGCGCGGAACACCAAGGGCTGCGTCGCCGCCTACTTCCACCACCCGCTGTACTCCTCCGGCGGCCACGGCAACGACCCCGTCTCCAAGCCGGTCTGGCAGATCCTCTACAACGCCAAGGCCGACCTGGTGCTCAACGGACACGACCACCACTACGAGCGCTTCGCCCCGCAGGACCCCAACGGGCGCGCCACCGCCGACGGCATCGTCGAGATCGTGGGCGGCATGGGCGGCGCCGAGCCCTACGACATCGAGACGGTCCAGCCGAACAGCCAGAAGCGGATCAGCGGTCCGTACGGCGTCCTGAAGCTGGACCTCACCGACACCACCTACACCTGGCAGTACGTCGGCACCGACAACCAGGTGAAGGACTCCGGCCCGACCTACACCTGCCACTGATGTACCTCGCGACCACCGGTCGCCGCGACGCGCCGCCCGCCCCCTCGGGGGTCCGGCGGCGCGTCCCCGGCACCGTCCTCGCCCTCGGCGCGGTCAGCCTGGTCACCGACGTCTCCTCGGAGATGGTGACCGCAGTCCTGCCGCTCTACCTGGTCCTCGGACTCGGCCTCTCCCCGCTCCAGTTCGGGCTGCTCGACGGCCTCTCGACCGGAGCCACCGCGCTCGTACGGCTCCTCGGCGGCGCCACCGCCGACCGCGGCGGCCGCCACAAACAGGTCGGCGGACTCGGCTACGCCCTCTCCGCCTGCTCCCGGCTCGGCCTCCTCCTCGCGGGCGGCGCGACCGGCTGGATCGCGACAGCCCTCGCCGCCGACCGGCTGGGCAAGGGCGTCCGCACCGCACCGCGCGACGCCCTCATCACGCTGCACAGCCCGCCCGAGGACCTGGGCCGCGCCTTCGGCACCCACCGCGCCATGGACACCACCGGCGCCCTCCTCGGCCCCCTGGCCGCCTTCGCGCTGCTGTGGGCGACGGCCGACGCGTACGATGCCGTCTTCGCCGTCAGTTTCTGCGTCGGGGCCTTCGGCGTCCTGCTGTGGGTGCTCCTCGTCCCCGGGCGGGCACGGGAGGACGGGAAGACACGCACCGCCCCGGCGGTGCCACGCGCGCGTGGCGGGCTCCTCGCCGGACTGCGCTCGCCCGCGTACCGGCGGATCGTGCTCTGCGCCGGACTCCTCGGCGCCGCCACCGTCGGCGACTCCTTCCTGTACCTGCTGCTCCAGCGGCGGCTCGCGTTCGACCCGACCTGGTTCCCGTTCCTGCCGCTCGGCGCGGCCGCCGTCTATCTGCTGCTCGCCGTCCCCGTCGGACGCCTCGCCGACCGGACCGGGCGGCGAGGACCCCTCCTGTACGGGCACGGGGCCCTGCTCCTCGCCTACGGACTGCTCCTGGCCCCGCTGCCCGACCCGGTGGTCCTCCTCGGCGTCCTCCTCCTGCTCGGTGTCTTCTACGCCGCCACCGACGGCGTCCTGATGGCCCTGGCAGGCCCCTTCCTGACCGAGGGCCGGCAGGCGAGCGGCCTCGCGGTCGTCCAGACCGCGCAGGCCCTCGCCCGGCTCGGAGCCGCCGTCGCGTTCGGCGCCGTCTGGACCGCGAGCGGGCCGGAGACCGCGCTCGTCGGGGCGCTGCTCGCCCTCACGGCCGCCCTCTGCTTCTCCGCACGCCTGCTGCCCGCCACCCCCTCGACGCAGGGCGCTCCGAAGCCCTCCGAGAGCGTCGTTCCCGAGACCCCCGAGACCTCCGAGAGGACCGACTGACCCATGCCCGCCCTGAACGGCGCCCGTCCGTCCACCCGTACGCGCGTGTGGATCCTCGTACTCGCGCTGCTCCTGCTCGGCGGCGGCGCCACCGCCTACACGCTGCGGGCGGCCTCGGGCCGCGAGGCCGCGGCCACCGGGACCGCCGACCCCGGCTTCACCCTCGACGGCGGAGCCGACGCGCTCTTCGCCCGGGACACCGCCAGCGGCCGCGTCGCGCGCGTGGATCCCTCCGCGCCGGGCGGCCGGGTGGTGGGCGGCCCCTCCTGCGACCGCTTCCACGCCGCCGGCCCCACCGCCCTCTGCCTCCAGCGCAGGCCGGGCGTCCCGGCCCGCTCGTACGTCCTCGTGCTCGACCGGCGGCTGCGCGAGGTGCGCAGGATCGGCCTGCCGGGCATCCCCAGCCGGGCCCGGGTCTCGGCCTCGGGGAAGATGCTCGCCTGGACGATGTTCGCGACCGGTGACTCCTACGCGCGCTCGGCCTTCTCCACCCGCACCTCGATCCTCGATCTGCGCACCGGTTATCTGGTGAAGAACATCGAGCAGATCCCGCTCACCCTCGGCGGCCGCCGCTACCACGCCCCCGACGTCAACTACTGGGGCGTCAGCTTCGCCGCCGACGACAACCGCTTCTACGCCACCGTCTCCACCGACGGCCGCACCCATCTCGTCGAGGGCGACATGCGGAACTGGTCGGCCAAGGCCCTGCGGGAAAACGTCGAATGCCCGTCGCTCTCCCCGGACGGCACTCGGCTCGCCTTCAAGAAACGGGTCTCCGACGGCCCCAGCGAGCCCTGGCGGCTGTACGTGTACGAGCTGAGCACCGGGCGCGAACACGCGGTCGCCGAGCGGCGCGGCATCGACGACCAGGCCCTGTGGACGGACGGGAAGACCCTCGCGTACGGATACGGGGGAGCGGTCTGGTCGGTACCGGCCGACGGCACGGGCAGCCCACGCCGACTGGCGCAGGGAACCTCCTCCCCGGCGGTGCCGCACTGACCGGCACACCGAGGGACATCACGCCTTCCGGAGCGAGCCTCGGATCGCGAGCGCCGCCATCGGCAGGAGCAGGCAGGCGGCGATCGCGTTCAAGGGGCCGTAGCCCGCCTGCGCCACGATCAGACCCGCCCCGAGGCCGCCGAGACCGGCGGCGGTGTTCATGACGAAGTCGGAGAGCCCCTGGACGGCCGCCCGCGCGGCCTGCGGCACCGAGTCCGTGAGCAGCGCCGAGCCGGACACCAGACCCGCCGACCAGCCGAGGCCGAGGACGAAGAGACCGAGGGCGGTCCGGCCGTGGCTCGGCCCCGCCGTGCCCGCGACGAGCGCCGCCACGCCGATCAGCCCGACCGCGAGCCCGATCACCGACAGCCTTCCCAGCCGGTCGGACAGCCAGCCCATCACGGGGGAGAAGGCGTACATGCCGGCGATGTGCCCGCTGATCACGAGCCCGATCAGCTGGATGTCCGCACCGTGGTGGGTGAGCGCCACCGGGGTCATCGACATGATCGACACCATCGCGGTGTGCGAGCCGGCGACGGTGACCAGGGCGAGGCGGGCCTTCGGAGACTCCCGTACGGCACGCATCCCGGCCCGCAGCGAGCGCTCCTCCGCCGCCTCGCCCGTACCGGTGTCGGTCAGCGCGCGGGCGGTGAGAAGCGGGTCGGGACGCAGCAGCAGGGCCACCACGGCCGCCGCGATCACGAAGACTCCGGCGGCCCAGACGAAGGGGCCCGCCGTGGCCGGAATCCCCAGGCCCGCGACGCTCTTCCCGGCCGGCGCGGCGATGTTCGGGCCGAGCACGGCGCCGATCGTGGTCGCCCACACCACCGTGGAGATGGCCCGCGCCCTGCGGTCCGGCTCGGCGAGGTCGGCGGCGGCGAAGCGGGCCGCCAGATTGGCCGAGGACCCGGCGCCGAAGCCGACGAGTCCGACGAGCAGCAGCGGGAAGCTGTCGGCGACCGCCCCGAGCACCGCGACCCCGGCGCCGACCGCGCCGATGAGGTACGCGAGGACGAGTCCGGCCCGGCGCCCCCGCGAGGCCATCAGGGCGGCCAGCGGCATGGCGAGCAGCGCGGGACCGGCCACGGTCGCCGTCGAGGCGAGACCGGACAGGGCCTCGGAGCCGCTGACGTCCCTGGCCAGGACGGCGGCGAGCGCGACGCCGGTGGCGATACCGAGGCCGCCGAGGATCTGGGTGGCGATGAGCACGGCCTGAACGCGGCGGCGCAGCGCCGGAAGCTCGGCGTCGGTGACGGGGGCGGGTATGTGCTCGGGCAGGGTGGCGTCAGGGGCGCCGGGGGTGCGGGTCACTTACGTGAGTGTGCCAGCCGTCTCACCTGATGGGAATCAGAACAGCGGCGCGGGCAGCACGCCCTCAAGGGCCAACAGCTGCCGCTTGGTCTCCAGACCGCCCCCGAAACCGCCGAGACCGCCGTCGCTCTCCACCACACGGTGGCACGGCACCACCACCGGCAGCGGATTGGAACCCATCGCCGCCCCGACCGCCTGCGCCGCCCCCGGCTGCCCCACGCGCCTGGCCAGCTCCCCGTACCCGACGACCGTGCCGTACGGCACACCGCTCGCCAGCTCGCGCAGCACCTGCCGGTTGAAGCCGGCCGTCAGGCTCCAGTCCAGAGGAAGGTCGACATCGCCCGGCTCGCCCGCGAAGTACCGGTCGAGCCGGCGTATCGCGCCCGCGAGGAGCCCCGAGGCACGCTCCACCGGCTCCGCGCCGAGCTGCGCCGCCAGCCGGTCGAGCATCCGCTCCCGCCGCGCCGCGTCGGCATGGAACTCGACCCGCACGAGCCCCCGCTCGGTCGCGGCGAGAAAGAGTGGCCCGATGCCGCTCTCCATGACCGTCCACTCGACCGGGACGGCCCGCCCGCCGTCCGTCGCCCCCGTCGGTCCCGCTTCGATGTCCATGCCGCCCACGGTACGACCCGCCACCGACAGCGAGCCCGGAAACGGCTTCCCGCCTGCCCGGTCACCGAAGGCACCGGAACGGCGGCCAAGATCACGGACCGGTCTCGCTCCGGTCTCACGAGCGGAAATTCCCCGGTCACGTGGTCGCGAGGCCCGCGGCGCGCCATAATCTCGCCCCGGTAGTACTACCCAGCGGTACCGACTGTTTTCGGACGACGTGGCACCAGGGCTGGAGGACACACGCTCATGCAGGGCACGGTCGACGGATTCAGCTACGGGCTCGTCACTCCGGTGGCGGCCTTTCTCATGGCGTGCCTGGGCGGCGCCCTCGGCCTGCGCTGCACCACGAGATCGCTCCGCCACCGCGACAGCTTCAAGGCGGGCTGGCTCGCCCTCGGCGCCACCTCGATAGGCACCGGCATCTGGACCATGCACTTCATCGCGATGATGGGCTTCTCGGTCCGGCAGGCGCCCATCAACTACGACCTCCCCATCACCTTCGCCAGCCTGGGCGTCGCCGTCCTCATGGTCGGCATCGGCATCTTCATCGTGGGATACCGGGGGGCGACCGCCCTCACCCTGGTCACCGGCGGCACCATCACCGGCCTCGGCGTGGCGACCATGCACTACCTGGGCATGGCCGGGATGCGCCTCCAGGGACGCATCGAGTACGACACGCTCACCGTCGCGCTGTCCGTGGTCATCGCCGTCGTGGCCGCCACGACGGCCCTCTGGGCGGCCGTCTCCGTACATGGATTTCTGGCCAGCCTCGGTGCGAGCCTGGTGATGGGCGTCGCCGTCAGTGGTATGCACTACACCGCCATGTCGGCGGTCAGCGTCCATCTGCACGGCACCGAACCCGTCGCCGGCACCGGCGACACCGCCACCTCGCTGCTCCTGCCGATGCTGATCGGCCCGGCGGTCTTCCTGATCCTCGCCGCCGTCGTCGTCATGTTCGACCCGCTCCTCGTGATGGGTGACCCGGACTGGAAGGGGCCCGCCGCCCGTACCCCGCACCGCCCCGGCGTGCCCGCCCCGCGCCACGTACCGTCCTACGGAGAGCCCGCCAACTGGACGGCCCGGCCCGCCGGACGCGGGGCCCGCAGAGGCGTCCCCAGGGGCGGCCACCGCTCCCAGGACTGGTGACCGCGGGCGGCCGGTGAGCCGATCGCCGCCCGACTGTCAGTGCCGGGTCGTACGGTGGTTCCATGCGGCCCGTTTCCAAGATCGAACGTTCGGTGGCGCCCTTCGAGGTCGTCAGTGAGTACAAGCCCAACGGCGACCAGCCGGCGGCCATCGCCGACCTGGAGCGGCGTATCCGCGCGGGCGAGAAGGACGTCGTGCTCCTCGGTGCCACCGGCACCGGAAAGTCGGCCACCACCGCGTGGATGATCGAGAAGCTCCAGCGCCCCACCCTGGTGATGGCGCCGAACAAGACCCTGGCCGCCCAGCTGGCGAACGAGTTCCGGGAGCTCCTGCCGAACAACGCGGTGGAGTACTTCGTCTCGTACTACGACTACTACCAGCCCGAGGCGTACGTGCCGCAGTCGGACACGTACATCGAGAAGGACTCCTCCATCAACGAGGAGGTGGAGCGGCTCCGCCACTCCGCGACGAACTCCCTGCTCACCCGCAGGGACGTCATCGTCGTCGCCTCCGTCTCCTGCATCTACGGCCTCGGCACGCCCCAGGAGTACGTGGACCGGATGGTCCCGCTCAAGGTCGGCGAGGAGCTCGACCGCGACCAGCTGCTGCGCCGCTTCGTCGACATCCAGTACACGCGCAACGACCTGGCGTTCACCCGCGGCACCTTCCGCGTCCGCGGCGACACCATCGAGATCTTCCCGGTGTACGAGGAGCTCGCCGTCCGCATCGAGATGTTCGGCGACGAGATCGAGGCCCTCTCCACCCTCCACCCGCTCACCGGCGAGGTCATCAGCGAGGACCGCGAGCTGTACGTGTTCCCCGCCAGCCACTACGTCGCCGGCCCCGAGCGCATGGAGCGCGCGGTCAACGACATCGAGCGCGAGCTGGAGGGCCGCCTCGCCGAGCTCGACAAGCAGGGCAAGCACCTGGAGTCCCAGCGCCTGCGCATGCGGACCACGTACGACCTGGAGATGATGCGCCAGATCGGCTCCTGCTCCGGCATCGAGAACTACTCGATGCACTTCGACGGCCGCGACCCCGGCTCCGCGCCCAACACCCTCATCGACTACTTCCCCGAAGACTTCCTCCTCGTCATCGACGAGTCGCACGTCACCGTGCCGCAGATCGGCGCCATGTACGAGGGCGACGCCTCCCGCAAGCGGACCCTGGTCGACCACGGCTTCCGGCTGCCGTCCGCCCTCGACAACCGCCCGCTGAAGTGGGAGGAGTTCCAGGAGCGCATCGGCCAGACCGTCTACCTCTCCGCGACCCCCGGGACGTACGAACTCTCGCGCGGCGACGGCTTCGTCGAGCAGATCATCCGCCCCACCGGACTCGTCGACCCCGAGGTCGTCGTGAAGCCCACCGAGGGTCAGATCGACGACCTGGTCCACGAGATCCGGCTGCGCACCGAGCGCGACGAGCGGGTCCTCGTCACCACCCTCACCAAGAAGATGGCCGAGGACCTCACCGACTACTTCCTGGAGCTCGGCATCCAGGTGCGCTATCTGCACAGCGACGTCGACACCCTGCGCCGCATCGAGCTGCTGCGCGAGCTGCGCGCCGGTGAGTACGACGTCCTCGTCGGCATCAACCTCCTCCGCGAGGGCCTCGACCTCCCCGAGGTGTCCCTCGTCGCCATCCTCGACGCCGACAAGCAGGGCTTCCTGCGCTCCGGGACGTCCCTGATCCAGACGATCGGCCGCGCCGCGCGAAACGTCTCGGGCCAGGTCCACATGTACGCGGACCGGATCACCCCGGCGATGGAGAAGGCCATCGACGAGACCAACCGGCGCCGCGAGAAGCAGATCGCGTACAACACGGAGCACGGCATCGACCCGCAGCCGCTCCGCAAGAAGATCAACGACATCGTCGCGACCATCGCGCGCGAGGAGATCGACACCGAGGAGCTCCTCGGCAGCGGCTACCGCCAGGGCAAGGAGGGCAAGGGCGCCAAGGCCCCCGTCCCCTCGCTCGCCGCGCACGGCGTCAAGGGCAAGGGCAAGGCCGGCTCGACTGTCGAGCTCGGCGACCGGCCCGCCACCGAACTGGCCGCGATCATCGAGGAGATGACCGACCGGATGCGCGCCGCCGCCGCCGAGCTGCAGTTCGAGGTCGCCGCCCGGCTCCGCGACGAAGTGGGAGAGCTGAAGAAGGAGTTGCGCCAGATGAAGGAGGCGGGACTCGGCTGACCGGACAGGTCCGGCGCGCGGTCCGGTGTGTTGCAAGACCGACACAAAACCGGACCGCACCTCCGCGGTGTCCGTCGCGCTGCGTAGGGTGCTCGACAACCGCACGCACCGGAACAGCGGGCGCGGGGAACGCCAACGAGAGGGGAAAACGCGTGTCGGTCAATATGACCAAGGGTCAGGCCATCAGCCTGGAGAAGCAGGGCGGGGGCAGCCTCAGCCAGGTGCGGATGGGGCTCGGCTGGCAGGCGGCACCGCGCCGCGGTCTCTTCGGCAAGCGCACGCAGGAGATCGACCTGGACGCCTCGGCCGTTCTCTTCGCGGACAAGCAGCCGGTCGACGTGGTCTTCTTCCGTCACCTGGTCAGCGACGACGGCTCGGTCAAGCACACCGGCGACAACCTCGTCGGCGGCGCCGGCCAGGGCGGGGACGACGAGGCGATCCTCGTCGACCTCCAGCGGGTCCCGGTCCACATCGACCAGATCGTCTTCACGGTGAACTCCTTCACCGGTCAGACGTTCCAGGAGGTGCAGAACGCCTTCTGCCGGATCGTCGACGAGACGAACGGCCAGGAGCTCGCGCGCTACACCCTCGACGGCGGCGGCAACTACACCGCGCAGATCATGGCGAAGGTGCACCGGGTCGGCTCCGGCTGGCAGATGACCGCCCTGGGCAACCCGGCCAACGGCCGCACCTTCCAGGACCTGATGCCCGCGATCCTGCCGCACCTGTAGGCAGGCCCGCACAGCACGCACCCACAGCTCCCGGAGGCAGCGGCCACCGGGAGCTGTCCCGCATGATCCACATGATCCGCTTCACTCGCACACCGCTTGATCCGCGCCGGGAAACACTGAGGGGACAGAGTCGATGACGGCCGAGCTGGTCCGGGGGCAGAACCACCCCCTGCCCGACACCCGACTGGAGATCCGGGTGTCGGCCGGTCACCCTGTTCTCGCCGGAGCCACCCTCGGCGACGAACAGGGCAGAGTTCCGGGCGTGGAGTGGATCGCCCACCCCGGCGCACCCTCGCTGCCCGGCGTCGACGTCCCCGGGCAGACGGCCGCCGACCACCGCCTCACCATCGACCTGGACGCGGTCCCCGGCGCAGTCCACCGCGTCTCGGTCCTCCTCGCGCTGCCCGGGCCGCGCGCCGGCGGAGCCGCCCGCTTCGGAACGGTCGCCGCCCCCTTCGTCGCCGTGGCGGGCCCGGACGGCGCCGAGATCGCCACCTTCACGATCACCGGACTCGACAGCGAGTCCGCCGTCGTCGCCCTGGAGCTCTACCGGCGCCAGGGCACCTGGAAGGTCCGCGCCATGGGCCAGGGGTACGAGGGCGGGCTCGCCGCCCTCCTCGGCGACCAGGGCCTGGAGCGCGCCGCCGACCTGGCCGCGTCCATCCTGGAGACGGTCGCGCCGGGGCCCACCGCCCAGGCGCAGCACGTCCCCGAGGCGGAGCGCGTACGCCACCCGGCGCCGGTGACCGCCCAGGACCCGGCCCCGACCACCCCGGTGCCCACTCCCGTCCAGGGGACCGGACCGGCCGTCGGCGGCCCCGTCGACTACTCCCACCCCCGCCGCCGGCCCACCGCGCCCGCTCCCGAAGCCCAGCCCCAGTCCCCGTCCCAGCCCCCGCAGGGTCCGCCCACCCCGGTCGCCGGGGACGCGTCGGGCTGGTCCATGGAGGAGCGCCTGTACAACCAGGTGTGGGGCATGTTCGAGGACTTGGCCCGTACCGCCGCGGCCTACCGCAGTGCGTGCGACTTCGCCGAGTCCCGGCTCGACCGGGAGCTCGACGAGACCCTCTCCGACTACCGCGCCCGCGCCGACGGAGCCAACGACGCCGCGCGAGCCGCCGCCCGCGCCCGGCACGACGAGCTGGTGGAGCGGGCCCAGGAGGTCCTCGACCGGGACCTCGCCCAGCTCGCGGCCGAGTCCGAGGTCGTCGAGCCCGCCCTGCCCGCCGCCTACGCCCGCTGGGACAACCCCGTCTGGCACGGCTACCGCGTCCCGGCCGAGGAGCCGATGGCGGTCCGGCTCGGTGACCTCCAGCTCCCCGAGGGGGCCGATCTGCGGATCCCCATGCTCGTCCGGCTGCCGCTGGAGCGCGGGCTCTGGGTGGACAGCGGCCGAGGCCGCTCCGAGGCCGCCGGTCTCCTCGACGAGATCGAACTGCGACGGCTCGCCCTGGACTGCGCGGTCGCGCACACGGCCCGGCTGCTCGCGGCGCATCCGGCGGGCGAGTTCACCGTCCATGTCGTCGACCCGGCCGGTGCGGGTGCCGCCGCGCTCGCGCCGCTCGTGGAGACGGGCGTCCTCGCGGCCCCGCCGGCCCGGGGCGCGGCCGGGGTCTCGGCGGTACTGGAGCAGCTCACCGAGCGGGTCGACCTGCTGCAGATGGCGGTCAGGGCCGGGGCCGCCGACGCCCTGCCGCCCGGTCTGGACGCGGCCCGTCAGCTGCTGCTCGTGCACGACTTCCCGCACGGTTTCGACGACCGGGCGGTCACCCGGCTCCGGTACCTCGCCGACGAGGGCCCGTCGGTCGGCGTCCATCTGCTGATGGTGGCGGACCGGGAGGACGCGTCCGCGTACGGACCGCTGCTCGACCCGCTGTGGCGCTCGCTCCTGCGGCTCACGCCCGTCCCCGACGACCACCTCGCCGATCCATGGGTCGGCCACGCCTGGTCGTACGAGCCGCCGATGCTCCCGCCGGGCAGCGGGGTGCTCCGGCAGGTCCTCGCACAGGTGGCGGCCGCTCGTCATGGAAAGCGCCCCTGACACCCCTGACCTGCACTCTTGGGAGCCCTTTACCCTCCCCTTTACCTTCTCTTGGTCTTTCGGGTAGTCTTTCCGGTGCGGAGGGGAGTACTCCCCATGCGCGGCGTACCCGTCAATACGGACGGATCCCCAGTGATCCGATCCCGGGGCGTCGGCCCGGCGGCGATCGTCCGTCGCCCGGGTGGAAGAGACCTCCGGCAGCGACGACGCTGATCAGTAGCCGTACGACGCCGGAGGCGCAGTGGACGTTTCAATGACCCTGTGGGTACTGACCATTCTTGGTCTGGGTGCCCTGATCGGTGCCGACTTCTTCATCGGGCGCAAGCCCCATGACGTGTCGGTCAAGGAAGCCGGAATCTGGACGATCGTCTGGATCGTGCTGGCCGGACTCTTCGGTCTCGGCCTGATGTTCTTCGGCAGCGGCCAGGCGTCCGGCGAGTTCTTCGCCGGCTACATCACCGAGAAATCGCTCAGCGTCGACAATCTCTTCGTCTTCGTCCTGATCATGGCGAAGTTCGCGGTCCCCTCCCACCTCCAGCAGCGCGTGCTGCTCGTGGGTGTGGTGATCGCCCTGGTGCTCCGCACGATCTTCATCGCCGCGGGCGCCGCGGTCATCGCGAACTTCTCCTGGGTCTTCTACATCTTCGGCGCGTTCCTGATCTACACCGCCTGGAAGCTCATCCAGGAGGCGCGCACCGACGAGGACGAGGACGACTGGGAGGAGAACCGTCTCCTCAAGAGCGTCGAGAAGAAGTTCGGCGTCGCCGACCGGTACCACGGCACCAAGCTGTTCATCCGGAGCAACGGCAAGCGGATCATGACCCCGCTGATGGTCGTCATGCTCGCCATCGGCACCACCGACATCCTCTTCGCCCTCGACTCCATCCCGGCGATCTTCGGCCTCACCCAGGACCCGTACATCGTCTTCACCGCCAACGCCTTCGCCCTCATGGGTCTGCGACAGCTGTACTTCCTGATCGGCGGCCTGCTCAAGAAGCTGGTCCACCTCAGCTACGGCCTGTCGGTGATCCTCGGCTTCATCGGCGTCAAGCTCGTGCTGCACGCCCTGCACGAGTCCGGGGTGCACGTCCCGGAGATCTCCATCCCGTTCTCGCTCGCCGTCATCGGCGGCGTCCTGGTCGTCACCACGATCACCAGCCTGATCGCCTCCAAGAGGCAGGCGGCGCGGGACGCGGCCGCCGGCGTGACCGAGGCCGAGAGTGCGACCGACGCCGAGGGCGTGACCGACGTCGACGACGCCAAGAAGGACAGCATCGGCGCCTGACACGCCTGACACGCCATGGAGATGGCACAGCTACGGCGACGGCCGGCCGGGGACTCCCCGGCCGGCCGTCGCCGTCTCACCGTCTCTCAGGCAGAGGCGGGTTCGAGTTCCGCCGGCTGCCCGGCCTTGGCCGGCCGGGTCTCCGGGAGCAGGGCGAAGCAGCCGAGGCTGACCAGCGCGACCACGGTCAGATAGGCCGCGACGCCCCAGGGCGGCCCCGAACCGCCGTCGGAGAGGGCGGTGGCGACCAGCGGGGTGAGGGCGCCGCCCAGGACACCGGCGAGGTTGTAGCCGACGGCGGCCCCGGTGCAGCGGACGCGGGGCTCGTACAGCTCCGGGAGGTACGCGGCCACCACCGCGAACATGGTGATGAAGGCGAGCAGCGCCCCCAGGAAGCCCAGGAACATCAGCAACGGGCGCGCCGTGTGCAGCAGCGCCACCATCGGGAACATCCACAGCGCGGAGGCCGCGCACCCCGCCAGACACAGCGGCCTGCGGCCCCAGCGGTCGGACAGCGCCGCGATGAACGGCGTGACCGCGCCCTTGATCGCGACCGCCGCCATGACACAGGTCAGCATCACCGTGCTGCTCACCCCGAGCCGCTCGGTGCCGTAGGCCAGGGCCCAGGTGGAGACCGCGTAGAAGGTCGCGTACCCGACCGCGAGCGCCCCGGCCGTCAGCAGCACGAGCCGCCAGTGGTCGCGGGCGACCTCGGCCAGCGGGGCGCCCGCGGTCTGCCCGGCAGCGGACAGCTTCTCGAACTGAGGGGTCTCCGCGAGCGAGGAGCGCAGCAGCAGCCCGACCGCCGCGAGCAGCCCGGCCGCCCAGAACGGCACCCGCCAGCCCCAGGAGCGGAACTCGGCGTCGCTCAGGCCGGCCGAGAGGGCCAGCATCACCCCGTTCGCCAGGAGGAAGCCGATCGACGGGCCGATCTGCGGGAAGCTCGACCAGAGCGCGCGGCGGTTCTCCGGGGCGTGCTCGGCGGTGAGCAGGACGGCCCCGCCCCACTCGCCGCCGAGGCCCAGGCCCTGGAGGAAGCGGAGCACGAGCAGCAGTACGGGTGCGGCGATGCCGATCGTCTCGTACGTGGGGACACAGCCCACCGCGACCGTGGCGCAGCCGGTCAGGAGCAGCGAGGCGAAGAGGACCGGGCGCCGTCCGTACCGGTCGCCGACATGACCGAAGAGGACCGAGCCGAGCGGCCGCGACACGAAGCCGATGGCGAAGGTGCCGAAGGCGGCCAGGGTCCCGGCGAGCGGGGAGAAGGTCGGGAAGAAGAGCGGCCCCAGGACGAGGGCGGCGGCGGTTCCGTAGACGAAGAAGTCGAAGAACTCGATGGCGGTGCCGACGAGCGAGGCGGCGGCGAGCCGTCCCATCGACGGGGTCCCGGGCGGCGACGGAGGGTGACTTTGGCGCATGTCGCGCCAACTACCCCTCCGTCGTCCCGGTTACGGGGGCGTGCGGAGGTGCGCAGCTCCGGGGCCGCGCGCCGGGCGTCACCAGCCGCGCTCGCGCCACTCCGCGAGGTGCGGGCGCTCGTCACCGAGCGTGGTGTCCTTGCCGTGGCCCGGATAGATCCAGGACTCGTCCGGCAGGACCTCGAAGAGCTTGGTCTCCACGTCGTGGATCAGGCTCGCGAAGGCCTTCGGGTCCTTCCACGTGTTGCCCACCCCGCCGGGGAAGAGGCAGTCGCCGGTGAAGACGTGCGGATGGCCGTGCGGGTCGTCGTAGACGAGGGCGATCGAGCCCGGGGTGTGGCCGACCAGGTGCCGGGCGGTCAGCTCGATCCGGCCCACCCGGATCGTGTCGCCGTCCTCGACGGTCACGTCGGTCGCGACCGGGATGCCCTCCGCGTCGTACGCGCCCGCGTACGTCCGGGCGCCGGTCGCCCCGACCACGTCGGCGAGCGCCTGCCAGTGGTCGCCGTGCCGGTGGGTGGTGACGACGGCCTTGATGCCGTCGTCACCGATCAGCGTGAGGAGGGTGTCCGCGTCGTTGGCCGCGTCGATCAGCAGCTGCTCGCCGGTCGCCCGGCAGCGCAGCAGATACGCGTTGTTGTCCATCGGGCCGACCGCGACCTTCGAGATCATCAGGTCCGTCAGCTCGTGCACGTCCGCCGCCCCGCCGACCTTCACCACTCCGCTGTACGTCATGGCCTCAGACTAGCCCCGGGGAGTGACAGCGGCGGCTACAGCGGCGGAAGCTCCGGCAGGGGGCCGCCCTTGGTCTTCAGGGCGGAGCCGTCGCGGCGGCCGGCGAGCCAGCCGAGGAACTCGGTGGCCGGGCCCATGACGGCGACGCCGCCGGACGTGCCGCCGGTGGTCCAGCCCCGCCCGTCATCGGCCCACAGAACGGTCGCGGGGACGCTCTCCAGGCCCTTGAAGCGCTCGGTCAGGAAGTCGATCTCGCGGTGGACGAACTCCTCCGGCAGGTCCTCCAGCTCGTAGCCGACGCCCAGGTCGACGTGGTGCAGGGCGACCTCCACCCAGCGCCGGAACGGGATGCGGGAGGCGCTGTCCGTGACGCCGTTGCGGAGCTCGACCGTACGGCTCCAGTCGGCGGGCTCGGCGCCCGTGGCCTGGAACCGGTCGGCGGTTTCGCGCAGGTCGGCGAGCTGGACGTCGAGCGGGCGGCCGGAGTCGCGCTCGATGTCGGCGTCGCGGGTCGCGGCGTCCGCGTACATGGGCCGGCCCTGGAGGACGTTCACCAGGGCGTCGGCGTTGCGGGCGACGTGGGCGAGCACGTGGCCGCGGGTCCAGCCGGGAAGCCGTGACGGCTCGGCCGCCGCCGCGTTGTCCAGGGAAGCGGCCGCGTTCAGCAGCCTTTCGGTCGCTTCGCGTACGTGAGCAAGGTCGCGTTCGTGGTCGATCATGGCGCCGACCCTAGTGCCAGCCGGGGTGCCACCACTCGTTCGGGTGAAGAGGTCTCCGCGAGTCCGGAAATCGAATGTGCGTGCTATAAGCTCGAAGGAAGCATCCGGCATCCTTGAGGTGTTGGGTCTTTCAGGCACATCCGCTCTCTGAAGAAAGGTGCGGACCGGCGTGGCCGACCGTCTCATCGTCCGTGGCGCTCGTGAGCACAACCTCAAGAACGTCTCGCTCGACCTCCCGCGTGACTCCCTGATCGTCTTCACCGGGCTCTCGGGATCGGGCAAGTCCTCCCTCGCGTTCGACACGATCTTCGCCGAGGGGCAGCGCCGCTACGTCGAGTCGCTCTCCTCGTACGCCCGGCAGTTCCTCGGCCAGATGGACAAGCCGGACGTCGACTTCATCGAAGGTCTGTCGCCCGCCGTCTCCATCGACCAGAAGTCGACCTCGCGCAACCCGCGCTCGACGGTCGGCACCATCACGGAGGTCTACGACTACCTTCGGCTGCTCTTCGCCCGCATCGGCAAGCCGCACTGTCCCGAGTGCCGGCGGCCGATCTCCCGCCAGTCCCCGCAGGCCATCGTCGACAAGGTCCTGGAGCTCCCCGAGGGCAGCCGCTTCCAGGTGCTCTCCCCGCTCGTGCGCGAGCGCAAGGGCGAGTTCGTCGACCTCTTCGCAGACCTCCAGACCAAGGGCTACAGCCGCGCCCGCGTCGACGGCGTGACCGTACAGCTGAGCGAACCGCCGACGCTGAAGAAGCAGGAAAAACACACGATCGAGGTAGTCGTCGACCGCCTCACCGTGAAGGACAGCGCCAAGCGCCGCCTCACCGACTCCGTCGAGACCGCGCTCGGACTCTCCGGCGGCATGGTCGTGCTCGACTTCGTCGACCTCGCCGAGGACGACCCCGAGCGCGAGCGGATGTACTCGGAGCACCTCTACTGCCCGTACGACGACCTGTCCTTCGAGGAGCTGGAGCCGCGCTCCTTCTCCTTCAACTCGCCCTTCGGCGCCTGCCCCGACTGCACCGGCATCGGCACCCGCATGGAGGTCGACCCGGAGCTGATCGTCCCCGACGAGGACAAGTCCCTCGACGAGGGCGCCATCCACCCCTGGTCGCACGGCCACACCAAGGAGTACTTCGGCCGGCTCATCGGCGGTCTGTCGCAGGCCCTCGGCTTCAGCACGGAGATGCCGTACGCGGGACTGCCGCAGCGCGCCAAGAAGGCCCTGTTGTACGGACACAAGACCCAGGTCGAGGTCCGCTACCGCAACCGGTACGGACGGGAGCGGGCGTACACCACCCCGGCCTTCGAAGGTGCCGTCTCCTTCGTCAAGCGGCGCCACACCGAGGCCGAGAGCGACTCCAGCCGCGAGCGCTTCGAGGGCTACATGCGCGAGGTGCCCTGCCCCACCTGTGAGGGCACCCGCCTCAAGCCGATCGTCCTCGCGGTCACGGTCATGGAGAAGTCCATCGCCGAGGTCTCCGCGATGTCGATCAGCGACTGCGCCGAGTTCCTCTCCCGCCTCACACTGAACGCCCGCGACAAGAAGATCGCCGAGCGGGTCCTCAAGGAGGTCAACGAGCGGCTCCGCTTCCTCGTCGACGTCGGCCTCGACTACCTCTCGCTCAACCGCGCCGCGGGCACCCTCTCCGGCGGCGAGGCCCAGCGCATCCGGCTCGCCACCCAGATCGGCTCCGGCCTGGTCGGCGTGCTGTACGTGCTCGACGAGCCGTCCATCGGCCTGCACCAGCGCGACAACCACCGGCTCATCGAGACCCTCGTACGGCTCCGGGACATGGGCAACACGCTCATCGTCGTCGAGCACGACGAGGACACCATCAAGGTCGCCGACTGGGTCGTCGACATCGGCCCCGGCGCCGGTGAGCACGGCGGCAAGGTCGTCCACTCGGGCACCATGAAGGAGCTCCTCGCCAACGAGGAGTCGATCACCGGGCAGTACCTGTCCGGCCGCCGGGAGATCCCCACCCCGGACATTCGCCGCCCGGTCGACCCCGGCCGCCGGCTCACCGTCCACGGGGCCCGCGAGAACAACCTGCAGGACATCGACGTCTCCTTCCCGCTGGGCGTCCTCACCGCCGTCACCGGCGTCTCCGGCTCCGGCAAGTCGACGCTGGTCAACGACATCCTCTACACCCACCTCGCGCGCGAGCTGAACGGCGCCAAGTCGGTGCCCGGCCGGCACACGCGCGTGGACGGCGACGACCTCGTCGACAAGGTCGTGCACGTCGACCAGTCCCCGATCGGCCGCACCCCCCGGTCGAACCCGGCGACGTACACCGGCGTCTTCGACCACGTCCGCAAGCTCTTCGCCGAGACGATGGAAGCCAAGGTCCGGGGCTACCTGCCCGGCCGGTTCTCCTTCAACGTCAAGGGCGGCCGCTGCGAGAACTGCTCCGGCGACGGCACGATCAAGATCGAGATGAACTTCCTCCCGGACGTCTACGTCCCGTGCGAGGTCTGTCACGGCGACCGGTACAACCGGGAGACCCTGGAGGTCCACTACAAGGGCAAGTCCATCGCCGAAGTCCTGAACATGCCGATCGAGGAGGCCCTGGACTTCTTCGAGGCCGTCCCGACCATCGCGCGCCATCTGCGCACGCTCAACGAGGTCGGCCTCGGGTACGTCCGGCTCGGCCAGTCCGCGCCGACGCTCTCGGGCGGTGAGGCGCAGCGCGTGAAGCTCGCCTCCGAGCTCCAGAAGCGCTCGACGGGCCGCACGGTCTACGTCCTGGACGAGCCGACCACCGGTCTGCACTTCGACGACATCTCGAAGCTGATCAAGGTGCTCTCCGGTCTGGTCGACAAGGGCAACTCGGTGATCGTCATCGAGCACAACCTCGACGTCATCAAGACCGCCGACTGGCTCATCGACATGGGCCCCGAGGGCGGCAACGGCGGCGGCCTGGTCGTCGCCGAGGGCACGCCGGAGGAGGTCGCCTCGGTCCCGGCGAGCCACACCGGCAAGTTCCTCCGCGAGATCCTCGGTGCGGACCGGATCAGCGACGCCGGGGTAACCGTTCCCGCAGCCCGCGGCGCGCGGAAGACGGCGGCCAAGAACGCCCCGGCGAAGAAGGCCGCCGCCACCAAGGCAGCCGCTCCGGTGAAGAAGACGGCCACCAAGACGGCCGCGACCAAGGCGACCGCCACGAAGGCCGCCGCGAAGAAGGCGACGACGCGGGCCCGCAAGGCCTGACGCACGTGGGGGAGAGGCAGGGTACCCGTCCCGGGGCCCTGCCTCTCCGCAGGCCCGGACCTGCAGGCCCGGACCCGCAGGCCCGGCCGTCGGCGCCGGAAACCCCGCCGGTATCGTCGGTTCGGTCACGCCTTGCCCCGATCCACCGTGGAGCGCCCATGTCCGGCCAGTCCAGCCGCCGCACCGTACTGAAGGGCGCCGCTCTCGCCGGTGCCGCCGGGCTGGGAGTCGCCGCCTGCTCCACCGAATCCAAGCTCGGCCACGCCGGCGTCCCCACCCCGACCGCACCGGTCGCGCTCGGCGCCCCGGACGAGGTCCCGGTCGGCGGTGCCAAGCTCTACCGCGAGCAGAAGGTCGTGGTGAGTTGCCCGGCCAAGGGCCAGTACAAGGCGTTCAGTGCCCAGTGCACCCACGCCGGCTGCGTCCTCGACAAGATCGAGAACAACGAGGGCAACTGCCCCTGCCACGGCAGCCGCTTCGACGTGACCACCGGCAAGGCGCTCAAGGGCCCGGCCACCGTCCCGCTCCCCGAGGTCCCGGTCCGCGTGGAGAACGGCAAGCTGATCGCCGGACCCGAGGCCGCACCCAAGGCCTGAGTCAGGGCCCAGTCCCAGTCCCTGTCAGGTCTGGTCCTCGTCCGGTCCGGTCCCCGTCAGGTCCAGTCCCAGTCGATCCCCAGGATCCCCGGGCGTACGCCCTGCTCCACGACGTGCACCGTGCGGTGCCGGCCGCTCAGGGTCAGCTCCGCACGGCCCCCGCGCGGCGCACCCGTCGAGGCCTGCGCGAACCTCCGGCACCGCACCGGAAGCGCCGCCTCGTCGAAGCGCACCTGCAACGCGTACTGCCCGCCCGCGAAGCTGAACCCGCGCACGTACTCCCCGCTCGGCCCCGCCGTACCGTCCTCGAAGCCGTACGAGAACAGATACGTGTCGCCGGCCCGCAGCCGCGTGTCGAAGAGCAGCTCCGCGACCAGCACCCCCGTCCCCGCGTGCCACCGCACCCGCCCGGTTCGGCAGTTCTCCACCGCGCGCACCGTGACCCCCGACGGGTCGCAGCCGGGGTCGCCGTGGTGGATGGCCAGGTAGCGGTCCACGCCGTCCCGGTGCGCCCGCACCACCTGCTGCGACTCGCGCCCCACCAGCTCCCGCCCCGCCCCGATCCGTACCCGCTCGTGGTGCCCCACGGTGTGCAGCCCGCCGTCCGCCGGTGATTCGAGCTCCGCGAGGAGCTCCTCGACCGAGCCGGACGCCTCCACGAGCGAGCGATACGAACGGGCCGCCGGGCGCTCCACCTCGGACCGCGCGGCCGCGTCCCCCGAGAGCAGCCGCAGCAGCGAGTTCCCCGGCAGCTGAAGCACCTCCTCCAGGGCACGGACCGCCTTCAGCGACTCCGGCCGCTGCGGCCGGCGGGCACCCTGCTGCCAGTAGCTCAGACTCGTCACCCCGACCTTGATGCCCCGGTGCGCGAGATGGTGCTGGACCCGCTGGAGCGGCAGCCCGCGCACGGCCAGCGCGGTGCGCAGCGCCAGATGGAAGGGGCCGGTGTGCAGCAGCTGCACGAGATCGGCCTCGGTGTGGCTCACGAGGACTCCTCAGTCAACTTCTCAGGCCTGAAGGATCGGGCTTGTCACCCGATCCGTAAAGGCCGTGAGTGCAGGTGGAGCGCGGCTGGCTGTCGCGTGGTCCCCTGCGTCCGGAATCAGCGTGTGCTGGTTCCGGGGCGGTTGACCGCGCCCCGCTTCCACACGGCGTCGCCTCGATGGGCGATGTTGCGGGAGCCGTTGTGGTCCGCGTGCATGACGGTCCGCTGCGGAAACCGACCTTCTCTCAGAGCGCGTAGTTCGAGAACTCCGCCGCCGCGCGGCTCCGTTCCATGGAGCCGATACCTCCCCGAGGCTGAAGCTCCGGTCTTCCTCGGTGGAGACACGTGAACGTTCACGACGGGGGAGCGGACCGTCGCGTAGCGAGGGGTTTGCGGGCAGGTGGGCCGAGGGCGTCCGTTCACACCCGGGTCACACCGTTCACAGCCCGATGTCGCCCCGCGTTGAAGCGTGTTGACCGGATCCGGACAACGGAAGATGCTCCTGACCAGCGTCCGGACGCGCTCCTCCACCCCCCCCCACATCCCCACACCCCCCGCACTGGGAGGAACGCGATGCGCAGAAGAAAGCTGAACCTCGCGGCACTCGCCGTGGCCGCCCTCTTTCTCGTCCCCACCACCTCGGCGTCCGCCGCACCCGCCGGCGAGGACGCCGCCGCCCTCGGCTCCAAGCGGCTGAACATCACCATGCAGGCCCAGCAGAAGACCAACTGGTGCTGGGCGGCCGGCGGCAACACCATCGCCACCTGGTTCGGCCGGAACTACAGCCAGAACCAGTTCTGCAACGCCGCCTTCAACCGCCAGCAGGGCTACGACTGCCCCAACAACCAGGCCACCCTCGGCAACGTCCAGACCGGACTGAGCTGGGCCGGCATCACCCCCGGCTCGTACGTGACCGGCTGGCTGCGCTACTCCACGGTCCAGACCGAGATCAACGCCGACCGGCCCGTCGAGACCCGCATCCAGTGGTCCAGCGGCGGCGGTCACATGCACGTCGTCTACGGCTACGACGACGCCGACAGCTGGGTCTACTGGGGCGACCCCTGGCCCTCCAGCGACCGCTACAACTGGGCCTCGCACGCCTGGTACGTCGACAACGACTCCTTCTCCTGGACCCACTCGCTCTACCGGATCGGGGCGTGACGACGATGAACGCACGTGCCACGGGCGCCGGGCTCCTCACCACCGCCGCCCTCGTTCTTCTGGGAACCTTCCCGGCGGAGGCCGCCGCCGGGGCCCTGCCGCCCGCGCCGACCCCCGAACAGGCCGCCTCGGCGCCCGGGACCCTGGACACCCTGTCCCGCTTCTTCGCCCGGGACGGGGCGGTCGCCCGCTCGGCCGCCGCACCGCGCGTCGAGGGCGGGTCCGTGCCGGTACGGATCCTCTCCCCGGAGTTCGTCGCCGGAAAGGCGGGTGCCCCGGTCGCCCGGGTCGAGTTCCGGGCCAGCCGGGCCGTGTCCTCGGACGGCCAGAAGGCCTCCCTGTGGACGGTGAAGCAGGCCGGCGGCTGGCAGGTGGTGAACATCGCCACCGGCGACGACGAGATCCGCTACGCGGAGATGGGCGGCGACGGCCTCGTGTTCCGCGAGCCGCAGATCGACGCGTGGTACGTCCAGAAGGGCGCGAAGGTGCTCCCGCTGGACGAGGACGCGGTACGGGCCGTCGGGCGCAACGGGACGAGCCTCGACGCCTACCGCGACCGGGTCGTCCGGGCGTACGGGGACAAGCTTCCCGGCTCGGCCTACGCGAAGAAGGGCGCGGCGGGTGGGTACGGCCCGGGGGCGACGTCACCGGTGGCGGCACCGGCACCGGCACCGGTGCCTGCGTCCGGTGAGCCTGCCGTCACTGTGGCGTCGGCGACGGCGGGTGTGGGCGCGGTGCTGGCACTGGCCCTGATATCCACGGCGGCGATCCGCCGCCGCCGCACCCCGAACCCCACCTGACCCTCGACCCCGCCCCGGGGAACGGCCCCCGCCGGGTCTCCGCCCCGGTGGGGGCCGCCGTTCCGCTGGGGCGGCTCCCCCGCTCCCGCCGCCCACCTTGTGGGCATTTGTTCCTCCCAGGCTCCTTGCGTCCTGACCCGCACCCCGTGTGCACCGTGCTTCGTGGTGCGGGTTCAGGCACAAGGGGCGGAGGCGCCGCCAGAGCGCGCCGTCCCGTGTGCCCACCCGTCCCGCCCTGCGTGACGATTGCCCACACGGCGGTGGGGGTGGCGGGCGCGGCCCACACGGCGGGGGCGGGGTGGTGGACCGGCTCGCCCGCCCGTGTGGCGGCGGAGGTGGGGCATCGCTCAGCCTCTTAACGGGCCAGGTAGCCGCCGTCCACCGGCAGGATCGCTCCCGTGACGAACGACGCCTCGTCCGACGCGAGGAAGAGGATCGCCGACGCCACCTCCTCCGGCGTGCCGAAGCGGCCCATCGGATGGCCCCGGACGACCTCGGAGAGGTACTCGGGGCCGCCGGGCTCCACGCGCGCGGCGGCCACGCGTTCCGTCTCGATCGTGCCCGGGGCCACCGCGTTCACCCGGATCCCGTGCTCCGCCCACTCCACCGCCAGGTGCTTGGTCAGACCGGTGGCCACGAACTTCGCCGGACCGTAGACCGCCTGCCGGGCCTGGCCCGCGACGCCCGAGATCGACGACGTGCACACGATGGCCCCGCCGCCGGAGACGAGCATCGCCTCGATCGCGTACTTGCAGGTCAGGAACATTCCGCGGCCGTCCACCGCCATCACCCGGTCGAAGTCCGAGGCTTCTGCCTCCGTCACGGAGAGCAGCGGGATCACTCCCGCGTTCGCCACCAGGACGTCCAGCCGGCCGAAGCGGTCCACCGCCGTGGCGATCATCCGGCGGGCGTCCTCCTCGCGCGACACGTCGCCGACGACCGGGACCACCCCCTTCAGCGTCGCCAGACGCTCCTCGTCGAGGTCGGCGGCGACCACGTGCGCCCCCTCCCGGAGGAACCGCTCCGCCGTCGCCCGCCCGATTCCGCTCGCCGCCCCCGTGATCACGCACACCCGGTCCGCCAGCCGTTCCGTCACCTGATTCGCCATGCATCGCCAACGAGCGCGCGAGGCCGGAGTGTCGGTGCCCGCCAGTAGGGTGGGGAGCATGGCAGACCCCTCCAGCTACCGCCCCAAGCCGGGTCAGATCCCCGACTCCCCGGGGGTCTACAAGTTCCGCGACGAGCACCGCCGGGTGATCTACGTGGGGAAGGCGAAGTCCCTCCGCCAGCGGCTGGCCAACTACTTCCAGCCGCTCACGAGCCTGCACCCGCGCACGGCCACCATGGTGACCACCGCGGCGTCCGTGGAGTGGACCGTCGTGTCGACCGAGGTCGAGGCGCTCCAGCTGGAGTACTCCTGGATCAAGGAGTACGACCCCCGGTTCAACGTCAAGTACCGGGACGACAAGAGCTACCCGTACCTCGCGGTGACCATGAACGAGGAGTTCCCGCGCGTCCAGGTCCTGCGCGGGCACAAGAAGAAGGGCGTGCGCTACTTCGGGCCGTACGCGCACGCGTGGGCGATCCGCGAGACCGTCGACCTGATGCTGCGGGTCTTTCCCGTGCGGACCTGCTCCGCGGGTGTCTTCCGGAACGCCGCCTCCGCCGGGCGGCCCTGTCTCCTCGGGTACATCGGCAAGTGCTCGGCGCCCTGCGTCGGCCGGGTCACCCCGCAGGAGCACCGCGAACTGGCCGAGGAGTTCAGCGACTTCATGGCCGGCCGTACCGGCACGTACATCCGCCGGCTGGAGAAGCAGATGATGCTCGCGGCCGAGGACATGGAGTACGAGAGGGCCGGGCGGCTCCGCGACGACATAGAGGCGCTGCGCCGGGCCATGGAGAAGAGCGCGGTCGTGCTCGCCGACGCCACCGACGCCGACCTGATCGCCCTCGCCGAGGACGAGCTGGAGGCCGCCGTGCAGATCTTCCACGTCCGCGGCGGACGCGTCCGCGGCCAGCGCGGCTGGGTCACCGACAAGGTCGAGGCCGTCGACACGGCCGGACTCGTCGAGCACGCGCTCCAGCAGCTGTACGGCGAGGAGACCGGGGACTCGGTGCCCAAGGAGGTCCTCGTCCCGGCGCTGCCCGAGGCCGCCGAGGCCGTCACCGCCTGGCTCTCCGGCCGCCGCGGGTCCAACGTCTCGCTGCGCATCCCGCAGCGCGGCGACAAGAAGGACCTGATGGAGACCGTCGCGCGCAACGCCCAGCAGGCGCTCGTGCTGCACAAGACGAAGCGCGCCAGCGATCTGACCACCCGCTCCCGGGCCCTGGAGGAGATCGCCGAGGCCCTGGGCCTGGACTCGGCGCCGCTGCGGATCGAGTGCTTCGACATCTCGCACCTCCAGGGCGAGGACGTGGTGGCCTCGATGGTGGTCTTCGAGGACGGGCTGCCCCGCAAGAGCGAGTACCGCCGCTTCCAGATCAAGGGCTTCGAGGGCCAGGACGACGTCCGGTCCATGCACGAGGTGATCGGGCGGCGCTTCAAGCGCTATCTCGCCGAGAAGGAGAAGACGGGGGAGTGGGACCCCGAGGGCGTCGTGGAGGACCCGGAGGAGAGCGGGCGGCCCAAGCGCTTCGCGTACCCGCCGCAGCTCGTCGTCGTCGACGGCGGGCAGCCGCAGGTCGCGGCGGCCCGGCGCGCCCTCGACGAGCTGGGGATCTCCGACATCGCGGTCTGCGGGCTCGCCAAGCGTCTGGAGGAGGTGTGGCTGCCCGGCGACGACGACCCGGTGGTGCTGCCCCGCTCCAGCGAGGGCCTCTACCTCCTCCAGCGGGTACGTGACACGGCTCACGACTTCGCCATCCGTTACCAGCGGTCCAAGCGTGCGAAACGCATCCGGACCAGCCCTCTCGACGCGGTGCCCGGCCTGGGTGACACGCGGAAACAGGCGTTGATCAAGCATTTCGGCTCGGTGAAGCGGCTCCGGCAGGCGACAATCGAGCAGATCTGCGAGGTCCCCGGCATGGGCCGGAAGACCGCGGAGGCGGTCGTCGTGGCCCTCGCACAGGCGGCCCCGGCCGCACCCGCCGTGAACACGGCGACAGGAGAGATCATGGAAGACGACGGGGGCGGCACGGCATGACCGCGCACGAGCAGCACCAGCAGGACGAACAGCAAGAACAGCGGCACACGCACGAAGAGCACGACCGAGAAGACGGAGCAGGACACGTGAGTACGGGCACGAAGGAGACCCCCGGCGACAACGACGCCGAGGCGGCCATTCCCGAGCTGGTGATCATCTCCGGCATGTCCGGAGCCGGCCGGTCCACCGCGGCGAAGTGCCTGGAGGACCTCGGCTGGTTCGTCGTGGACAATCTGCCGCCCGCGCTGATCCCCACCATGGTGGAGCTCGGCGCCCGCTCCCAGGGCAATGTCGCCCGGATCGCCGTCGTCGTGGACGTCCGCGGCCGGCAGTTCTTCGACAACCTCCGGGAGTCCCTCGCCGACCTGGACGCCAAGCAGGTCACCCGCCGGATCGTCTTCCTGGAGTCGTCCGACGACGCCCTGGTCCGGCGCTTCGAGTCGGTCCGCAGGCCCCACCCGCTCCAGGGCGACGGCCGGATCACCGACGGCATCGCCGCCGAGCGCGACCTGCTGCGCGAGCTGCGCGGCGACGCCGACCTGGTCATCGACACCTCCAGCCTCAACGTCCACGAGCTGCGCGCCAAGATGGACGCCCAGTTCGCCGGCGACGAGGAGCCCGAGCTGCGGGCCACCGTCATGTCCTTCGGGTTCAAGTACGGCCTGCCGGTCGACGCCGACCTCGTCGTCGACATGCGCTTCCTGCCGAACCCGCACTGGGTCCCCGAGCTCCGCCCCTTCACCGGCCTCAACGAGGAGGTGTCGAACTACGTCTACAACCAGCCCGGCGCCAAGGAGTTCCTCGACCGCTACACCGAGCTCCTCCAGCTGATCGCCGCGGGCTACCGCCGCGAGGGCAAGCGCTACGTGACCATCGCCGTGGGCTGCACCGGCGGCAAGCACCGCTCCGTGGCCACCGCCGAGCGGCTCGCCGCCCGCATCGCCGCCGAAGGGGTCGAGACCGTCGTCGTGCACCGGGACATGGGGCGCGAGTGAAGCCGTACCGCCGTCGTGTCTCCACCCTCTCGGTGCGGCGCACGCTCCGCAGGCGCGGTGCCCAGCCGAAGGTGGTCGCGCTGGGCGGCGGGATGGGCCTCTCGGCCTCCCTCGCCGCCCTCCGCCGGATCACCGGCGACCTCACCGCCGTCGTCACCGTCGCCGACGACGGGGGCTCCAGCGGCCGGCTCCGGGAGGAGCTGGGCGTGCTGCCCCCGGGCGATCTGCGCAAGGCGCTCGCCGCGCTCTGCGGCGACGACGACTGGGGCCAGACCTGGGCCCGGGTCATCCAGCACCGCTTCCAGTCCAAGGGCGAGATCAACGGCCACGCCGTCGGCAATCTGCTGATCGTCGCCCTCTGGGAGCAGCTCGGCGACCCCGTGCAGGCCCTCGACCTGGTGGGCCGGCTGCTCGGCGCCCAGGGCCGGGTACTGCCCATGTCCGCCGTACCCCTGGAGCTCCAGGCCCTGGTCAAGGGCCATGACCCGGAGCGTCCCGAGGACGTGGACACCGTGCGAGGTCAGGCGACCGTGGCCCTCACCCCGGGCGACGTGCAGTCCGTGCACCTCGTGCCGAACGACCCGCCGGCGGTGCCCGAGGCGGTCGAGGCGGTCCTGGACGCGGACTGGGTGGTCCTCGGTCCCGGCTCCTGGTTCTCCTCGGTGATCCCGCACCTTCTCGTCCCCGACCTGCTCGACGCGCTGGCCGAGACGAAGGCCCGGAAGGTGCTCTCGCTGAACCTCGCGCCGCAGCCCGGAGAAACCGAGGGCTTCTCCCCGCAGCGTCATTTGGAGGTTTTGGGACGACACGCCCCTAAACTCGCCCTGGACGTGGTGCTGGCCGACGAGGCCGCCGTGCCCGATCGCGAGTCTCTCGCCGATGCCGCCAAGCGGCTCGGTGCCGCGGTCGAGCTGGCGCCGGTGGCCGGGCCCGACGGCTCCGCGAAGCATGACCCGGAGCTGTTGGCCGCCGCGTACGACCGTATTTTTCGGATGCATGGAAGGATCGGCCCATGGCGATGACGGCAGCGGTGAAGGACGAGATCTCCCGGCTTCCCGTCACCCGGACCTGCTGCAGGAAGGCAGAGGTCTCGTCGATCCTGCGGTTCGCGGGCGGGCTGCACCTGGTGAGCGGCCGCATCGTGATCGAGGCGGAGCTCGACACCGCGATGGCGGCGCGCCGCCTCAAGCGGGACATCCTGGAGATCTTCGGGCACAGCTCGGAACTGATCGTGATGGCCCCGGGCGGGCTGCGGCGCGGCTCGCGTTTCGTGGTGCGGGTGGTGGCCGGAGGCGACCAGCTGGCCCGGCAGACGGGTCTCGTGGACGGCAGGGGCCGCCCCATCCGGGGCCTCCCCCCGCAGGTGGTCTCCGGGGCGACCTGCGACGCGGAGGCGGCCTGGCGGGGCGCGTTCCTCGCGCACGGTTCGCTGACGGAGCCCGGCCGGTCCTCCTCCCTGGAGGTGACCTGCCCGGGACCGGAGGCCGCGCTGGCCCTGGTCGGTGCGGCGCGTCGGCTCTCCATCGGGGCGAAGGCCCGTGAGGTGCGGGGGGTGGACCGGGTCGTCGTCCGTGACGGCGACGCGATCGGCGCCCTGCTCACCCGGCTCGGCGCGCACGAGTCGGTGCTCGCCTGGGAGGAGCGGCGGATGCGGCGCGAGGTCCGCGCCACCGCCAACCGCCTGGCCAACTTCGACGACGCCAACCTGCGGCGCTCGGCCCGCGCCGCGGTCGCCGCGGGGGCCCGGGTGCAGCGTGCCCTGGAGATCCTCGGCGAGGAGGTGCCCGAGCACCTCGCGGCGGCCGGCCGGCTCCGCATGGAGCACAAGCAGGCCTCTCTGGAGGAGCTGGGCGCGCTCGCCGACCCGCCGCTGACCAAGGACGCGGTGGCCGGCCGGATCCGCCGGCTGCTCGCGATGGCGGACAAGCGGGCGCAGGACCTGGGCATTCCCGGGACCGAGTCCAATCTGACCGAGGAGCTGGACGACAGCCTGGTCGGCTGATCCGTCCGGAACCCCGAACTCCACGCTGCCGGTGCCTTTCTGAGGCATCGGCAGCTTTTTCGTACGCGCGCGCGGCACCCTTGACAGGTCCATGGGCGCCCATGAGCCTGGCGTCTGTTCACCTTCGTGGCAGACGACAGCAAGGGGGGCTCATGAGACGCAGAGCGAGATCGATCCTCGCAGCGGCATCACTGTTGATCGCGGGAGTGGCGGCGGCACCCGTCGCCGGAGCGCAGCCGAACGACCGGGACGGCGGTGACGCCCTCTCCGTATGGCGCGCCGAGGTCACCAAGGAGCAGGTTCCGCTGCTCCTCGAAGCCGGTGCCGACGCGCATGAACTGACCGAGCAGGTGCCCGCGAAGGGCTCCGCGACGGTCGAGCTGTTCCTGACGGGCCGGCAGGCCGGGCAGCTGCGCGGCCAGGGCGTCGAGCTCGCCGAGCACAGCCTGACCGCCTCCGCCGAGAAGCGGGTGGCCGCCGCGGGGGACGGCGTCTTCCGCCCGTACGGCGGCCCGAACGGTCTCAAGCAGGAGATCCTGGACACCGCCCGGGCGAACCCCGGGATCACCAAGGTCGTCTCCATCGGCAAGACCCTCAAGGGCCAGGACATCCTCGCCCTCAAGGTCAGCAAGGGCGCCCCGCGGGTCAAGGACGGCTCCAAGCCCGCCATGCTGTACATGTCCAACCAGCACGCGCGCGAGTGGATCACCCCGGAGATGACCCGGCGGCTGATGCACCACTACCTCGACGGGTACGGCAAGGACGAGCGGATCACCCGGATCGTCGACTCCACCGAGCTGTGGTTCGTGCTCTCCGCCAACCCGGACGGCTACGACTTCACGCACGCCGACCCCGAGAACCGGCAGTGGCGCAAGAACCTCCGCGACAACGACGGAGACGGGCGGATCGCACCCGGCGACGGCGTCGACCTGAACCGCAACTTCGCCTACAAGTGGGGATACGACAACGAGGGTTCGTCGCCCGACCCGGCCGACGAGACCTTCCGCGGCAAGGGCCCCATGTCGGAGCCCGAGACCAGGGCCCTCGACGCCTTCCAGAAGCGCATCGGCTTCACGTACGGCATCAACTACCACTCGGCCGCCCAGCTCCTGCTGTACGGCGTGGGCTGGCAGGTCGCCACCGACACCCCCGACGACGTGGCCCTCAAGGCCCTCGCAGGCACCCCGCAGAACTCGGCCGTGCCCGGCTACCGGCCGCAGGTCTCCTCGGAGCTGTACATCACCAACGGCGAGGCGGACGGACACGCCGCCAACGTCAACGAGATGCAGATGTTCACCCCGGAGATGTCGACCTGCGCCACCGCCTCCCGGGTCGACCCGAACGACGCGTGGAACCCGGCCGACTGCGCCTCCGTCTTCACCTTCCCGGACGACGAGAAGCTGATCCAGGCCGAGTTCGCCAAGAACATCCCCTTCGCGCTCGCCGTCGCCGAGACCGCCGCCCACCCGGACCGGCCCGTCTCCCCGGTCGGCATCGAGGCTCCCGACTTCACCCCGAAGACCTTCACCACCTCCTTCGCCCGCGGCGGGGAGCAGGAGATCGCGGTGACCGCGCGCAAGTCCCTGCGCGGCAAGACCCTGAAGTACCGGATCAACGGCGGCCGCACCCACAGCGAGGAGCTCGACGCCTGGAAGGGCGGCGAGACCTACGGCGGCGAGGACAACCTCTACTTCGACGAGTACCGCGCCGAGGTCGAGGACGCCCGGCCCGGTGACTCCGTCGAGGTCTGGTTCACCGCCCGCACCCGGGAGGGCCGCGCCACCGCCTCCGCCCCCTTCACCTACACGGTGGCCGAGCGGCCCCGCGGCGACGTGCTCGTCCTCGCCGACGAGGGTGGCACCACCGCCGCGAAGCACACCGCCGCCTATGTGAAGGCGCTCGCCGACAACGGCCGCAAGGCCGCCGTCTGGGACGTCGCCACCCAGGGCGCCCCGGACGCACTCGGCGTGCTCTCCCACTTCCGTACCGTCGTCTGGTACACCGGCGCCGAGCGGCCCTCCGGAGCCGCTCAGCTCGCCGTCCGCTCCTACCTCAACGAGGGCGGCAAGCTGATCAACGCCGGCGAGAAGTCCGGCGGCCTCACCCAGGTCGGCCTGGCGGAGACCAACGACTTCGCCCAGTACTACCTCGGCGCATACCACCGGGCGGGCCTCAAGAACCCGCCGGCCTTCGCCGGCTCCGGTGCCTTCAAGGGCCTCGGCGCGGGCCTCGGCGCCGCCGCCGACAACCCGCTGGACAACGCGGGCGCGTACACCGTCACCTCGGACACCCTGAAGGCGAAGGACTTCCCGCAGTTCGCCAGCAGCGCCTCCGCCGGTGACTACCCGGGCATCCGCATGCCCTTCGAGCCCGCCGAGGGCGCGACCTTCGCGGCCGTCAAGCACGTCGACAACACCTGGGCGCGGCTCAGCAGGACCGTCGACCTCAGCGGCGTCGCCGCCGCGTCGGCCCCGCGCCTGGACTTCCAGGTCAGCTACGACACCGAGCCCGGCTACGACAACCTCGTCGTCGAGGCCCACACCGTCGGCCAGGACGATTGGACGACCCTGCCCGACCGCAACGGCGGCACCTCCACCGAGGCCCCCGCCGACTGCGGCGAGGGCTACTACGTCCGCGGCCACCCCTTCCTCGCCCACTACCTCACCGTCGGCGAGGACGGCTGCGCGACCACCGGCACCACCGGCTCCTGGAACGCCTTCACCGGCCCCTCCAACGGCTGGCGGCAGGCCTCCGTCGACCTGAGCGCCTGGGCCGGCAAGAAGGTCGAGCTGTCCGTCTCCTACGTCTCCGACCCCGGTACGGGAGAGATGGGCGCCTTCGTCGACGACACCCGCCTCGTCACCGGGACCACCACCGAGGCGGAGGGCTTCGAGACCTCCCTCGGCGCCTGGACCGTACCGGGCGCCCCCGCCGGCAGCCCCGGCAACACCGGCGACTGGGCGCGCTCCGCGGCGCTCTTCCACTCGCAGGCCGCGGTCACCACGCGTGACACCGTCCTCCTCGGCTACGGCCTGGAGCACGTGCCCGGCGCGACCGACCGGGCACGTCTCGTCGGCCGCGCCCTCGGGGTGCTCCGCCGCTGACGGAGAGTAGTGGGGACAAAGGTCCCACGACGGCCCGTACCCGTTGGTAGGTACGGGCCGTCGGCCGTTTTCCCTCACTTTCCGGGCTCGTACGGATGAGCTGGATGTCACTGCCGGGGTCCTGTGGGGGTAGGGTCGTAAGCGGTCGGGGACATCCCAAAAAACAAAAATCTCGCCGGCGTCGAGCACACCGGCGTACCTAACGAGGAGATCGGTTCGTGACGATCCGCGTAGGCATCAACGGCTTTGGCCGCATCGGCCGGAACTACTTCCGCGCGCTCCTTGAGCAGGGTGCTGACATCGAGATCGTGGCTGTCAACGATCTGGGTGACACCGCGACCACGGCACACCTGCTGAAGTACGACACCATTCTGGGCCGCCTCAAGGCCGAGGTGACCCACACCGCCGACACCATCACCGTCGACGGCCGCACCATCAAGGTGCTCTCCGAGCGCAACCCGGCCGACATCCCCTGGGGCGAGCTGGGCGTCGACATCGTCATCGAGTCGACCGGCATCTTCACCAAGAAGGCCGACGCCGAGAAGCACATCGCCGGTGGCGCCAAGAAGGTCCTCATCTCGGCTCCGGCCAGCGACGAGGACATCACCATCGTGATGGGCGTCAACCAGGACAAGTACGACCCGGCGCAGCACAACGTCATCTCGAACGCGTCCTGCACCACCAACTGTGTCGCGCCGATGGCGAAGGTTCTCGACGAGAACTTCGGCATCGTCAAGGGCCTGATGACCACGGTCCACGCGTACACCAACGACCAGCGCATCCTGGACTTCCCGCACAAGGACCTGCGCCGCGCCCGCGCCGCCGCGGAGAACATCATCCCGACCACGACGGGTGCCGCCAAGGCCACCGCGCTGGTCCTCCCGCAGCTCAAGGGCAAGCTCGACGGCATCGCCATGCGCGTCCCGGTCCCGACCGGTTCCGCCACCGACCTGGTCGTCACCCTCGACCGCGAGGTCACCAAGGACGAGGTCAACGCCGCGTTCAAGAAGGCCGCCGACGACGGCGACCTCAAGGGCATCCTGTACTACACCGAGGACCAGATCGTGTCCTCGGACATCGTGGGCGACCCGGCTTCCTGCACCTTCGACGCTTCCCTGACCATGGTCCAGGAAGGCAACACGGTGAAGATCCTGGGCTGGTACGACAACGAGTGGGGCTACTCCAACCGTCTCGTCGACCTCACCGTCTTCGTCGGCGGCCAGCTCTAAACTTCAGGGCAGGCTTTCGATGTGAGCAGGGCTCGGGCAGCGCAACGCAGCGCTGTGCGAGCCCTGTTTGTGTGCTCCACCGCGTACCAAGGAGTCTGTGACAGATGAAGACGATCGACGAGCTTCTCGCCGAAGGCGTCTCCGGCAAGCGGGTGTTCGTCCGCGCCGATCTCAACGTGCCGCTCGACGGCACCACCATCACCGACGACGGCCGCATCCGCGCCGTCGTCCCCACGGTCAAGGCGCTCGCCGACGCGGGTGCCCGCGTCGTGGTCGCCTCGCACCTGGGCCGCCCGAAGGGTGCCCCGGACCCGGCGTTCTCGCTCGCCCCGGCCGCCGCTCGCCTCGGCGAGCTCCTCGGCGCCGAGGTGGCCTTCGCGACGGACACGGTCGGCGAGTCCGCCACCGCCACCGTCGCCGGCCTCGCCGACGGCCAGGTCGCCGTCATCGAGAACCTTCGGTTCAACGCCGGCGAGACCTCCAAGGACGACGCCGAGCGCGGCGCGTTCGCGGACCAGCTGGCCGCCCTCGCCGACGTCTACGTCGGCGACGGCTTCGGCGCCGTGCACCGCAAGCACGCCTCGGTCTTCGACCTCCCGGCGCGCCTGCCGCACGCCGCGGGCTACCTCATCGCCACCGAGGTGGGCGTTCTGAAGAAGCTCACGGAGGACGTCCAGCGGCCGTACGCGGTCGTGCTCGGCGGCTCCAAGGTCTCCGACAAGCTCGGCGTGATCGACCACCTCCTGGAGAAGGCCGACCGCATCCTCGTCGGTGGCGGCATGGTCTTCACCTTCCTCAAGGCCCAGGGCCACGAGGTCGGCACCTCGCTGCTCCAGGAGGACCAGATCCCGGTGGTCCAGGAGTACCTGGCGCGCGCGACGGAGCGCGGCGTGGAGTTCGTGCTCCCCGTCGACGTCCTGGTCTCGGCCGAGTTCCCGGACATGAAGACCAAGGCCCCGGCCCACCCGGAGACCGTCGCCGGGGACGCCATCCCGGCCGGCCGGATGGGTCTGGACATCGGTCCCGAGACCCGTAAGCTCTACGCCTCGAAGCTCGCCGACGCGGCCACCATCTTCTGGAACGGCCCGATGGGCGTCTTCGAGCACCCCGACTACGCCGAGGGCACCCGGGCCGTCGCCCAGGCGCTCGTCGACTCCCCGGCCTTCACGGTCGTCGGTGGTGGCGACTCCGCCGCCGCCGTCCGGATCCTGGGCTTCGACGAGCAGGCATTCGGCCACATTTCGACCGGCGGCGGCGCCTCCCTCGAGTACCTCGAGGGCAAGACGCTTCCCGGCCTCGCCGCACTGGAGGACTGACCCTTTCATGAGCAGCACCCGCACCCCGCTGATGGCGGGGAACTGGAAGATGAACCTCAACCACCTCGAGGCCATCGCCCACGTCCAGAAGCTCGCCTTCGCCCTGACCGACAAGGACTACGACGCCTGTGAGGTCGCGGTCCTGGTCCCCTTCACCGATCTGCGGTCCGTCCAGACCCTGATCGACGGCGACAAGCTCAAGATCAAGTACGGCGCCCAGGACATCTCGGCGCACGACTCCGGTGCCTACACCGGCGAGATCTCGGGCCTGATGCTGTCCAAGCTGAAGTGCGCCTACGTCGCCGTCGGTCACTCCGAGCGCCGGCAGTACCACGCCGAGAACGACGAGGTCTGCAACGCCAAGGTGAAGGCCGCCTTCAAGCACGGCGTGACCCCGATCCTCTGCGTCGGCGAGGGCCTCGACGTCCGCAAGGCCGGCAACCAGGTCGAGTACACCCTCGCCCAGCTCGACGGCGGCCTGAAGGACGTCCCGGCCGAGCAGGCCGAGACCATCGTGATCGCGTACGAGCCGGTGTGGGCCATCGGCACCGGCGAGGTCGCCACCCCCGAGGACGCGCAGGAGGTCTGCGGGGCGATCCGCGGCCGCCTCGCGGAGCTGTACTCGCAGGAGCTGGCCGACAAGGTCCGCATCCAGTACGGCGGCTCGGTCAAGTCGGGCAACGTCGCCGCGATCATGGCGCAGCCGGACGTCGACGGCGCCCTGGTGGGCGGCGCGGCGCTGGACGCCGACGAGTTCGTCAAGATCGCCCGCTTCCGCGACCAGTGAGTATGCGGTAGCGGAGTTACGTCGTACCCTTGCGGGGGTCGGGCAGGTGCCCGGCCCCCGTCCGTATAAGTCCGAGGAAGTTGGTCCAGCCGTGGTTATGGGGTTCTCGATCGCCCTCATCGTCTTCAGCGGGCTGCTGATGCTGCTCGTGCTGATGCACAAGGGGAAGGGTGGCGGCCTCTCCGACATGTTCGGCGGCGGAATGCAGTCTTCCGTCGGTGGGTCCTCGGTCGCCGAGCGCAACCTGGACCGGATCACCGTCGTGGTCGGTCTGCTCTGGTTCGCCTGCATTGTGGTACTTGGTCTGCTGATGAAGTTGGACGGGTAACTCCGAACACTGGACGCGCGTTGGGCCTTACGTAGACTGGGGCATCTTCGAGCACCATCACGCAGGGAGTTACGACCGTGGCAAGTGGCAACGCGATCCGGGGAAGCCGGGTCGGAGCGGGGCCGATGGGCGAGGCCGAGCGGGGCGAATCGGCGCCGCGCGCCCGCATCTCCTTCTGGTGCTCGAACGGGCACGAGACGCAGCCGAGCTTCGCCAGCGACGCGGCGATCCCGGAGACCTGGGACTGCCCACGGTGCGGCTTCCCGGCCGGTCAGGACCGGGACAACCCGCCGGACCCGCCGCGCACGGAGCCGTACAAGACCCACCTCGCCTATGTGCGTGAGCGGCGCAGCGACGCGGACGGCGAGGCGATCCTCGCCGAAGCGCTGGCCAAGCTGCGCGGCGAGATCTGAGCACGGTGTGACGGTATGACGAACGGGCCTTGCCCGCGAACTCGGTTCGCGGGCAAGGCCCGTTCGTCATCTCCGCACGCGCACCGGACCGTTGTCAGTGGTGCCCGTTAACGTCGGTCGAGAAGGGATCTTCGGGTCCGGAGGACGACCGGGGGGGCGTGCACGATGGCGATGACGGCGACAGCGGGCGGCAAAGCCGTACCCGCCTGGCGGGGTGGCTTCGGGAGGCTGTGGACGGCCGCCGTCGTCTCCCGGTTCGGCGACTCGCTGCGCACCGCCGCGATGCCCCTGCTCGCCGCCTCGCTCACCGACGACCCCCTCCTCATCGCCTCGGTCACCGCCTGCGGCTTCCTGCCCTGGCTGCTCTTCGGGCTGCTCGGCGGGGCCGTCGCCGACCGCGTCGACCAGCGGCGGGCCATGTGGGCCGTCGACCTCGTACGGGGCGCGCTCGTGGCCGCGTTCGCCGTCGCCGTCGCACTCGGACACGCCGGCATCGCCCTGCTGCTCGTCCTCGCCTTCGCCCTGACGACCCTGCAGACCCTCTTCGACAACGCCGCCACAGCGCTGCTCCCCGCCCTCGTGCCCACCGAGACCCTGGCCGGGGCCAACGCCCGCCTGATGACCGGTCAGCAGCTCGCGGGCGGACTCCTCGCCGCGCCCCTGGTGCCGGCCCTGCTCCTCGCCGGGCCTGCCGCACCGTACGCCGCCGACGCCGTCACCTACGTCCTGGCCGCGCTGCTCATCGCCTCCCTGCGGACCGGGGCGCCCGAGCGGCCGCCCCGCCCCGCCGGATCCACCCTCCGGGCCGAGATGGCCGCGGGGCTGGCCGTGCTGCGCGGGGACCGGTCCCTGCGCCGGCTCTGCACGGCCACCACCCTGTGCAACATCGGCATGGGCGCTCTCATCGCCACCCTCGTCGTCCTGGTCACCGACGGCCTCCACGCGGGCGATACGGGATACGCGGCCACCATCACCGCCTTCGCGGCGGGCGGTGTCGCCGGCGGGTTCCTCGCCCGCCGGATCGCCGAACGGACCGGAAGGATACGGGCGGTGCTCCTCGCCGGGACCGTCCAGACCGGCTGCCTCGTCCTGCTGGGGACCGTGCCCGTCCTCGGGGTGGCGATCGGGGCCATGGCGGTGTTCGGCTTCATGGGGACGGTGTGGAACGTCCAGCAGACGACCCTCATGCAGGAGCGCGCCCCCGAGGGCATGCTCGGCCGCATCGCCGCGGCCTTCCGCACCCTCGCCGTCGCGGGTGCCCCGCTCGGGGCTCTTCTCGGCGGCGCGGCGGCCGCCGGCTGGGGCCCGCTCACACCGGCCCTGCTCGCGGCGGCGCTGTTCGCGCTCGCCGTCGCGTCGCTCGCCCCTCTGATCAATTAAGTTGGAGACGCAGCGGGGCAGACAAGCAGTACGAGAAGAAGTGGGCGATGTCCGAGATGAACAACGAAGGCCGCACCAGGCTCAACCGGCTGCCCGAGTGGGCGGCCCTCGGCAAGCACCGTGAGCAGCTGGGCGAGACCCATCTGCGGGACCTGTTCGCCGCGGACCAGGAGCGTGGCACCGGCTACGCCCTGCGCGTCGGCGACCTCTACCTGGACTACTCCAAGCACCTCGTCACCGACGAGACGCTGACCCTGCTGCGCGAACTGGCCGCCGTCACCGGCGTCGCCGAGCTGCGCGACGCCATGTTCCGCGGCGAGAAGATCAACACCACCGAGGACCGGGCGGTCCTCCACACCGCGCTCCGCGCCCCCCGCGGGGCCGTGATCGAGGCCGACGGGGAGAACGTCGTCCCCGGCGTGCACGCCGTCCTCGACAAGATGGGCGCGTTCGCCGACAAGGTCCGCGCGGGCGAGTGGACCGGGCACACCGGCAAGCCGATCAAGAACATCGTCAACATCGGAATCGGCGGCTCCGACCTCGGTCCCGCCATGGCCTACGAGGTCCTGCGCTCCTTCACCCAGCGGGACCTGACGCTCCGTTTCGTCTCCAACGTCGACGGCGCCGACCTCCACGAGGCCGTCCGTGACCTCGACCCGGCCGAGACGCTGTTCATCGTCGCCTCGAAGACCTTCACCACCATCGAGACGATCACCAACGCCACCTCCGCGCGGAACTGGCTCCTCACCGACCTGCGGGCCGACCAGACGGCCGTCGCCAAGCACTTCGTCGCCCTCTCGACCAACGCGGAGAAGGTCGAGGAGTTCGGCATCGACACCGCGAACATGTTCGAGTTCTGGGACTGGGTCGGCGGCCGCTACTCGTACGACTCCGCCATCGGCCTCTCCCTGATGATCGCCATCGGCCCGGAGCGCTTCCGCGAGATGCTCGACGGCTTCCACCTCGTCGACGAGCACTTCCGCACCGCCCCGCCCGAGGAGAACGCGCCGCTGCTGCTCGGCCTCCTCGGCGTCTGGTACGGCGCCTTCTTCGACGCCCAGTCGCACGCCGTCCTGCCGTACTCGCACTACCTCTCCAAGTTCACCGCCTACCTCCAGCAGCTCGACATGGAGTCCAACGGCAAGTCGGTGGACCGCGAGGGCAACCGGGTCGACTGGCAGACCGGCCCCGTCGTCTGGGGCACCCCGGGCACCAACGGGCAACACGCGTACTACCAGTTGATCCATCAGGGAACCAAGGTCATCCCGGCCGACTTCATCGGCTTCGCCCGGCCGGTCGACGACCTGCTGCCCGGTCTCGTCGCCCAGCACGACCTGCTGATGGCCAACTTCTTCGCCCAGACCCAGGCGCTGGCCTTCGGCAAGACCCCCGAGCAGGTACGGGCGGAGGGCGTCCCCGAGGAGCTCGTCCCGCACAAGACCTTCCAGGGCAACCACCCCACCACCACGATCCTCGCCGACGAACTGACCCCGTCCGTCCTCGGCCAGCTCATCGCGCTGTACGAGCACAAGGTCTTCGTCCAGGGCGCCATCTGGAACATCGACTCCTTCGACCAGTGGGGCGTCGAACTCGGCAAGGTCCTCGCCAAGCGGATCGAGCCCGTCCTGACGGAGGGCGAGGGCGCCGAGCACCTCGACAGCTCCACCGCCGGACTCGTGTCCGCCTACCGCACGCTGCGCGGACGGTAGAGCCATGACGGGGGAGAACGCGGTGCGGCTGCGTCCGCCCAGGAACGCCGTGGACGAGCGGGCCGTCGCCTGGTGGCGGAGCCGGCTCCTCGCCACCACCGCCGTACCGGTGGTGGTCCTCGGCGTCCTCGGTGCCTTGATCGGACCCGCCCGGTTCTGGCTGCTCGTCTCGGCCGCGGCCGTGGCGGCCGTGGGCCTCGCCTGCACCGCGTTCTTCCCCGCCTGGTGGTTCCGGGTGCACCGCTGGGAGGTCACCGAGGACGCCGTCTACGTCCGTACGGGCGCCTTCTGGCAGGAGTGGCGCATCGCGCCGATGTCCCGGATCCAAACCGTCGACCACTCGCGCGGTCCGCTGGAGCAGCTCTTCCGGCTCGCCACCGTCACGGTCACCACCGCCTCCTCCAAGGGCGCCCTCCGGATCGAGGGCCTCGACCACGAACTGGCCGCCGAACTCGCCGAGCGGCTGACCGTCATCACCCAGGCCACCCCCGGGGACGCCACATGAGCGAGGCGCCGGAGAAGGCCCCCGCCGTGGAGGAGAACCAGGGCTCGGACTGGCTGCGGCTCGATCCCCGTACCGTCCTCGTCCGGGTCGTCCTCTTCGGCGGTGTCCTCGCCGGCGCCGCGCTGCCCGTCACCTTCGCACTGGCCGGGCCGCGCCCGCTGTGGGAGGCCGTCGCCTGGGTCGCCGCGGGCGTCGCCCTCGCCCTGCTCGCCGACGTCGTCGCCGAGACCGTCCGCCTCCGCCGCACCCGCTACCGCGTCGGCACCGAGCGGGTCGAGCTCCACACCGGACTCCTCGTCGTCCAGCGCCGCTCGCTCGCCCGTGAGCGCATCCGCAGCGCCGACCTCACCGCCAACCCGCTCCAGCGCGTCCTCGGCCTCGTCAAGGTCCGCATCGGCACCGGCGAGCACACCGGCGGCAGTGAGTCCACGCTCGAACTCGACCTGGTCACCCGGGCCGAAGGAGAGCGGCTGCGCCGCGAGCTGCTCGCCCGCGCCGCCGTCACCCCCGAGGACCCGGACGACGACACCGCCCTCGCGACCCTCGACCCGCGCTGGATCCGCTACGCCCCCGTCTCCTTCCTCGCCCCCGCCCTCGGCGGCGCGGCGGCAGGAGCGGTCATGCAGGTCAGCGAGTGGTTCGGCGCCCAGGGGAAGGTCATCCACTGGATAGGGGACCGTTTCCAGGACGTCTCCATCCCCTGGACGATCGCCACCCTGGTCCTCCTCGCCACCGTCGTCGGCGCCGTCGGCGCCCTCGGCCTCTGGGTCGAGATGTGGTGGAACTACCGTCTGGAGCGTGAGCCCGGCGGCACCCTGCGGGTCTCCCGCGGCCTCTTCACCGCACGCTCGGTCTCCATAGAGGAGCGCAGGATGCGCGGCATCGAGCTGGTCGAGCCGCTCGGCGTCCGCATGTTCGGGGCGGCCCGCGTCGACGCCGTCGCCACCGGTCTCGTCAAGGACGACGACGACAAGCACGCCGACCTCAAGAACCTGCTGCCGGCCGTGGAGCGGGCCGTCGCCGACCGGGTCGCCGCCCAGGTCCTGCGCGAGCCCGAGCCGCCCACCGGGGCACCCCTCGCCGCCCACCCCCGGGCCGCCCGCAGCCGGAGGGTGCGCTGGGCGCTGGCGAGCGTCCTCCTGCCGGTGGCGGTCCTCGCCCTCCTCGGGCTCCTCCTCACCCCGGCCCTGCTGTACGTGGCGGGCGGCTGCGCGGTCGTCCTCGGTCCGGTCGCCGTGCTGTTCGCCCTCGACGCGTACCGCGGTCTCGGCCACGGCGTCAGCGGCGCCTATCTGGTGACCCGTTCGGGTACGGTCCGGCGCGCCACGGTCGCCCTCCAGCGCTCCGGCGTCATCGGCTGGACCGTCAAGCAGTCGTACTTCCAGCGGCGGGCCGGCGTCCTGACGCTGACCGCCACCACGGCGGCCGGAGCGGGCGCCTACGACATCCTCGACGCGGGACAGAGTCAGGGCCTGACCTTCGCCGCCGAGGCCGTACCTGACCTGCTGACGCCCTTCCTCGAACCCGTACCGACACGGGACACCCGGGACATGCGGGAGGCCCGGTCCACCAAGGGGTGAACCGGGCCTCCACGGCGTCGGATCAGGCGGACGCCGGCGGGTACAGACTCCGCGGCAGCTCCGAGGCCGCCGCGGCGTCCAGCAGCCACAGCGTGCGCGAGCGGCCGTAGGCGCCCGCCGCCGGGGCCTGCACCTCGCCCGCGCCCGACAGCGCGATCGCCGCCGCCTTCGCCTTGTCCTCACCGGCCGCGAGCAGCCAGACCTCCTTCGCCGCCCGGATCGCCGGCAGGGTCAGCGAGACCCGGACCGGCGGCGGCTTGGGCGCGCCGTGCACGCCGACCACCGTCCGCTCGGTCTCACGGACCGCGGGCAGCTCCGGGAAGAGCGAGGCCACATGGGTGTCCGGGCCGACGCCCAGCATCAGGACGTCGAAGGTCGGCACCCCGCCGTGGTCGCCGGGACCCGCGGCGGCGGCGAGCTCCTCCGCGTACGCGGCCGCGGCGGCGTCGACATCGCTGCCGAACGGACCGTCCGAGGCCGGCATGGCGTGCACCCGCGCCGGGTCGAGCGGCACCCGGTCGAGCAGCGCCTCCCGGGCCTGGGTGACGTTCCGCTCGGGGTCGCCGTCGGGCAGGAAGCGCTCGTCGCCCCACCACAGGTCGAGCCGTGACCAGTCGACCGCGTCCCGCGCGGGCGCCGCGCCGAGCGCCGCGAGCAGCCCGTTGCCGTTGCGTCCGCCGGTGAGCACCACCGAGGCGGAGCCACGGGCGGCCTGGGCGTCCACGATCTTCGTGATCAGCCGGGCGGCGGCCGCCTCGGCCATCAGCGCCTTGTCACGGTGGACGACCAGCTGAGGCGTACTCACTTGCCCGCCGTCTTCTTGGCCGGAGCCTTCTTCGCGGCGGGCTTGGCGGCCGGGGCGGCCGACTCCACGAAGGTCTCCACGACCGTCTCCACGACGACCTCGGGGGCGGTCACGGCCGCCTCCTCGTCCAGCCGCTCAAGGCCGAACTTGAGCGCCGTCGCGTAGGTGTCGTCCGGGTCGAGCCGGCGCAGCTCCTCCGCGATCAGCTCGGCCGTGTCCCGGCGCTTGAGCGCCACGGCACGGTCGGGCTGCCCCTGGATGGAGAGCGTCGCGAGCGAGCCGTCCGGCCGGTCGAGGACGATCGGGCCGGTGCTGGTCTCCATCCGTACGGAGGTGAGACCGGGACCCGTCGACGTCGAGCGGCGCACCGGGATCTTCAGCCGCTCCGCCAGCCACATGGCGAGCAGCTCGACGCTCGGGTTGAACTCCTCGCCCTCCACCTCGGCGGAGGTCACCTCGCACACGACCTGGTCGAGCGCGGCGGCCAGCATCGAACGCCACGGGGTGATCCGGGTCCACGCGAGGTCCGTGTCGCCCGGGGTGTAGGCGTCCGCGCGCGCGGTCAGCTCCTGGATGGGCTGCTCGGCGGCGTACGAGTCGGTCACCCGGCGCTGGGCGAGCGCGCCCAGCGGGTCCTTCGCCGGGTCGGTCGGCGCGTTCACCGGCCACCACACGACGACGGGGGCGTCCGGGAGGAGCAGCGGCAGGACCACCGACTGGGCGTGGTCGCCGACCTCGCCGTACAGCCGGAGGACCACCGTCTCGCCGGTGCTGGCGTCGGCGCCGAGGCGGACCTCGGCGTCGAGCCGTGCCTTGGAGCGGTCACGCGGGGAGCGCGTGACCCGCTTGATGACGACGAGGGTCCGCGAGGGGTGCTCGCGGGACGCGTCGTTCGCAGCCTTCAGCGCGTCGTAGGCGTTCTCCTCGTCGGTGACGATGACGAGGGTGAGCACCATGCCGACGGCCGGCGTACCGATCGCCCGCCGCCCGAGCACCAGCGCCTTGTTGATCTTGGATGACGTGGTGTCCGTCAGGTCGGTCTTCATGGCCGGCGCCAGCTCCGTCCGTCTCGTGCGAGCATCTCGTCCGCCTCGACCGGACCCCAGGTCCCGGACTGGTACTGCGCGGGCTTGCCGTGCTTGTCCCAGAACTGCTCGATCGGGTCGAGGATCTTCCAGGACAGCTCGACCTCCTCGACGCGCGGGAAGAGGTTCGAGTCGCCGAGCAGGACGTCCAGGAGGAGCCGCTCGTACGCCTCGGGGCTGGACTCCGTGAAGGACTCGCCGTAGGCGAAGTCCATCGACACGTCCCGGATCTCCATCTGGGTGCCGGGCACCTTGGAGCCGAACCGCACCGTCACGCCCTCGTCCGGCTGGACACGGATGACGATGGCGTTGCGGCCGAGTTCCTCGGTCGCGGTGGAGTCGAAGGGAGAGTGCGGGGCGCGCTGGAAGACGACCGCGATCTCGGTGACGCGGCGGCCGAGCCGCTTGCCGGTGCGCAGGTAGAAGGGGACGCCCGCCCAGCGGCGGTTGTCGATCTCCAGCTTGATGGCCGCGTAGGTGTCGGTCTTCGACTGGGGGTCGATACCGTCTTCCTGGAGGTAGCCGACGGCCTTCGCGCCGCCCTGCCACCCGGCCGCGTACTGGCCGCGGACCGTGGACTTGCCCAGGTCCTTGGGCACCTTCACCGCGCCGAGGACCTTGGTCTTCTCGGCGGCGAGCGCGTCGGCGTCGAAGGAGCCGGGCTCCTCCATCGCGGTCAGCGCGAGCAGCTGGAGCAGGTGGTTCTGGATGACGTCACGGGCGGCGCCGATGCCGTCGTAGTAGCCGGCTCGGCCACCGATGCCGATGTCCTCGGCCATGGTGATCTGCACGTGGTCGACGTACGACCGGTTCCAGATCGGCTCGAAGAGGGTGTTGGCGAAGCGGAGCGCCAGGATGTTCTGGACGGTCTCCTTGCCGAGGTAGTGGTCGATCCGGAAGACCTCGTTCGGCGGGAAGACCTCGTGGACGACCTCGTTGAGCTCCTTGGCGGAGACCAGGTCGTGCCCGAAGGGCTTCTCGATGACCGCGCGGCGCCAGGAGCCGTCCTTCTGGTCGGCCAGGCCGTGCTTCTTGAGCTGCTGGACGACCTTGGGGAAGAACTTCGGTGGCACGGACAGGTAGAAGGCGAAGTTGCCTCCGGTGCCCTGCGCCTTGTCCAGTTCCTCGATGGTGGCCTTGAGCTGCTCGAAGGCGTCGTCGTCGTCGAAGTCGCCCTGGACGAAACGCATCCCCTGGATCAGCTGCTGCCACACCTCCTCGCGGAACGGGGTGCGCGAGTGCTGCTCGACGGCGTCGTGGACCTCCTGCGCGAAGTCCTCGTCCTGCCACTCCCGGCGGGCGAAGCCGATGAGCGAGAAGCCCGGCGGCAGCAGGCCGCGGTTGGCCAGGTCGTAGACGGCAGGCATCAGCTTCTTACGGGACAAATCGCCCGTGACGCCGAAGATCACCAGACCCGACGGCCCCGCGATACGCGGGAGCCGTCGGTCTGCGGCGTCACGGAGCGGGTTGGCTCCGTGGACTGCGCTCAAAGTGCTTACGCCTCCGAAGGTGCGAGGCGCGAGAGCTCCGCCTCGGTGGACTTGAGAAGGTCGTTCCAGGACGCCTCGAACTTCTCGACGCCCTCGTCCTCGAGGAGCTGGACGACATCGTCGTAGGCGATGCCCAGCTTCTCGATGGCCGCCAGCTCGGCACGCGACTGCTCGTACGTGCCGCGCACGGTGTCACCGGAGACCACACCGTGGTCGGCGGTGGCCTCCAGGGTGGACTCCGGCATGGTGTTGACCGTGCCGGGAGCGACCAGGTCCACGACGTACAGGGTGTCCTTGTACGCCGGGTCCTTCACGCCGGTCGAGGCCCACAGCGGACGCTGCTTGTTGGCCTGCGCCTTGTCGAGGGCCGCCCAGCGCTCGCCGGAGAACACCTCTTCGAAGGCCTCGTAGGCGAGACGGGCGTTCGCCAGGGCGGCCTTGCCCTTGAGCGCCTTGGCCTCGTCGGTGCCGAGGGCGTCCAGGCGCTTGTCGATCTCCGAGTCCACGCGGGACACGAAGAAGGAGGCCACCGAGTGGATCTTGGAGAGGTCGAGGCCGCGCTCGCGGGCCTTCTCCAGACCCGCCAGGTAGGCCTCCATGACCGCGCGGTAGCGCTCCAGGGAGAAGATCAGCGTCACGTTGACGCTGATGCCGAGGCCGATGACCTCGGTGATCGCCGGCAGACCCGCCTTGGTGGCCGGAATCTTGATGAGCGTGTTGGGACGGTCCACCAGCCAGGCCAGCTGCTTGGCCTCGGCGATGGTGGCGGTCGTCTCGTGGGCGAGACGGGGGTCGACCTCGATGGAGACCCGGCCGTCCTGGCCGTCGGTCGCCTCGAAGACCGGCCGCAGGATGTCGGCGGCGTCGCGGACGTCCGCCGTCGTGATCATGCGGATGGCCTCGTCGACGGTCACCTTGCGGGCGGCGAGGTCGGCGAGCTGCTGCTCGTAACCGTCACCGTGCGAGATGGCCTTCTGGAAGATCGACGGGTTCGTGGTCACACCGACCACGTGGCTCTGGTCGATGAGCTCGGCCAGGTTGCCGGACGTGATCCGCTTGCGCGAGAGGTCGTCCAGCCAGATCGCGACGCCTTCGTCGGAGAGGCGCTTGAGAGCGTCTGTCATGAGAATTCCATCTCCATTAAGTCGTACGTATGCGCGTCAGCGCGCGGCGGCAGCGATCGATTCCCGCGCGGCGGCGACGATCGCCTCCGGCGTGAACCCGAACTCGCGGAACAGGACCTTCGCGTCCGCCGAGGCACCGAAGTGCTCCAGCGAGACGATCCGGCCGGCGTCCCCGACGTACCGGTGCCAGGTGAGACCGATACCGGCCTCGACCGCGACGCGGGCCTTGACCGACGGCGGCAGGACGGAGTCCTTGTACGCCTGGTCCTGCTCCTCGAACCACTCGACGGACGGCATCGAGACCACCCGGGTCGGGACACCGGCGGCCTGGAGCTGCTCACGGGCCTCGACGGCCAGGTGCACCTCGGAGCCCGTGCCGATCAGCACGACCTGAGCGTCGCCACCGTCGGCCTCGAACAGCACGTAGCCGCCCTTGACCGTGTCCTCGTTCGGCGCGTACGTCGGCACACCCTGACGGGTCAGCGCCAGACCGTGCGGGGCGCCCTTGCCGAACACCTTCGTGTGACGCTGCATGATCTCGCGCCAGGCGATCGCCGTCTCGTTGGCGTCCGCCGGACGGACCACGTTCAGACCCGGGATCGCGCGCAGCGAGGCCAGGTGCTCCACCGGCTGGTGCGTCGGGCCGTCCTCGCCCAGACCGATCGAGTCGTGGGTCCAGACGTACGTGACGGGCACGTGCATCAGCGCGGACAGACGCACGGCGTTGCGCATGTAGTCGGAGAACACCAGGAAGGTGCCGCCGTAGATGCGCGTGTTGCCGTGCAGCGCGATCCCGTTCATCTCCGCGGCCATGGAGTGCTCGCGGATGCCGAAGTGGATCGTGCGGCCGTACTTGTCGGCCTCCGGCAGCGGGTTGCCCTCGGGCAGGAACGACGAGTCCTTGTCGATCGTCGTGTTGTTGGAGCCGGCGAGGTCGGCCGAGCCGCCCCACAGCTCCGGGATGACCGCGCCGAGCGCCTTGAGGACCTGGCCCGAGGCGGCACGGGTGGCGACACCCTTGCCCGGCTCGAAGACCGGGAGCTTCTCGGCCCAGCCGGCCGGCAGCTCGTTCGCCTGGATGCGGTCGAACTCGGCCGCGCGCTCCGGGTTGGCCGTACGCCACTCGGCGAGCGACTTCTCCCACGCGGCGCGGGCCTCACGGCCGCGGTCGCCGAGCGAGCGGGTGTGCGCGATGACCTCGTCGGTGACCTCGAAGGTCTGCTCCGGGTCGAAGCCGAGGACGCGCTTGGTGGCCGCGATCTCCGCGTCGCCGAGCGCCGAGCCGTGCGCGGCCTCGGTGTTCTGCGCGTTCGGGGCGGGCCAGGCGATGATCGAGCGCATCGCGATGAACGACGGACGCTCGGTCTCGGCCTCGGCGGCCCTGATCGCCGTGTACAGCGCGGCCGGGTCCAGGTCGCCGTTGGCCTGCGGCTCGACGCGCTGGACGTGCCAGCCGTACGCCTCGTACCGCTTCATCGTGTCCTCGGACACGGCCGTCTCGGTGTCGCCCTCGATCGAGATGTGGTTGTCGTCCCACAGCAGGATCAGGTTGCCGAGCTTTTGGTGGCCGGCGAGCGAGGACGCCTCCGCGGAGATGCCCTCCTGCAGGCAGCCGTCACCGGCGATCGCGTAGATCCGGTGGTCGAACGGGGAAGCGCCGGTGGCGGCCTCCGGGTCGAACAGACCGCGCTCGAAGCGGGCGGCCATCGCCATGCCCACGGCGTTGGCGACACCCTGGCCCAGCGGGCCCGTGGTGGTCTCGACCGCGGCGGTGTGACCGTACTCCGGGTGCCCGGGGGTCTTCGAACCCCAGGTACGGAACGCCTTCAGGTCGTCCAGCTCAAGCCCGAAGCCACCCAGGTACAACTGGGTGTAGAGGGTCAGGGACGAGTGTCCCGCGGAGAGGACGAACCGGTCGCGCCCGACCCACTCGGGGTCGGCCGGGTCGTGCCGCATCACCTTCTGGAAGAGGGTGTACGCGGCGGGCGCCAGGCTCATCGCCGTACCGGGATGGCCGTTGCCGACCTTCTGTACGGCGTCCGCCGCGAGGATGCGGGCGGTGTCGACAGCCCGCTGGTCCAACTCGGTCCACTCGAGGTCTGTGGTGGTCGGCTTAGTGCTCACCCTGGGTCAGGGCTCCTCTCCACATGTCTTAAGCCGGTGACTGAGGGTGTACCGGCGTTGTCGAGCCTACCCCCGCCGGAACGTCCCTCTTTTCGTGTGCATGCCCCTCAAATGAGCGGACACAGCAAGACTGCCGCCGGCCGTGTGAGTTCGCCTCCCGAGGCGTGTCCACGCCTTGGGACACACCCCCTCAACACGACCCCACCCCCGCGAAGATCGGCGTCTGGGCAACGTCTACAGTGGCGTGGTACGCGCAAGCTTTGCCCCGTCTTCATCCGGGCGGCTTGCTGGGAATTTCTCTGTCAGGGGTGTGCGTGACGGCCGTCGAGTCCCGACCCGCAGGGGTCGTCTTGACTCCCAGCCCGGGGGGCCATCGGCCGTTCGGGGCCCGCGTCAAGGCATACGTGGCGCTGACCAAGCCGCGGATCATCGAACTGCTGCTCATCACCACCGTTCCGGTGATGTTCCTCGCCGAGCAGGGCGTGCCCGACCTGTGGCTGGTGCTCGTCACCTGCTTCGGCGGCTACCTGTCCGCGGGCGGCGCCAACGCGCTGAACATGTACATCGACCGCGACATCGACGCGCTGATGGACCGCACCTCCCAGCGTCCGCTGGTCACCGGCGTCCTGACGCCGCGCGAGGGCCTGGTCTTCGGCCTCACCCTCGCCGTGGTCTCCACGCTCTGGTTCGGCCTGCTCGTCAACTGGCTCTCGGCCGCCCTCTCGCTCGGCGCGCTCCTCTTCTACGTCGTCGTCTACACGATGATCCTGAAGCGCCGCACCGCGCAGAACATCGTCTGGGGCGGCATCGCCGGCTGCCTGCCGGTGCTCATCGGCTGGTCGGCCGTCACCAACTCGATGTCCTGGGCCGCGGTCATCCTCTTCCTCGTCATCTTCTTCTGGACGCCGCCGCACTACTGGCCGCTGTCGATGAAGGTGAAGGACGACTACGCCCGCGCGGGCGTGCCGATGCTCCCCGTCCTCGCCTCCAACAAGGTCGTCGCGAAGCAGATCGTCGCGTACAGCTGGGTGATGGTCGCCGTCTCGCTGCTGCTCACCCCGCTCGGCTACACCGGCTGGTTCTACCTGACGGTGGCGCTGGCCACCGGCGGCTGGTGGCTCTGGGAGGCGCACGGGCTGCTCAACCGCGCCAAGTCGGGCGCGACCGGCGCGAAGCTCAAGGAGATGCGCCTTTTCCACTGGTCCATCACCTATGTCTCGCTGCTCTTCGTGGCGGTCGCGGTGGACCCCTTCCTCCGCTAGCGCTCAGATGATTCGACCGGCAGACGGCCGGGTCACGTGGGATAGGCCACGTGACCCGGCCGTCGCCAGTAGATCTACCCCTCGGTAGCATCGTTTTCATGGCAGAAACGAAGCAGGCAGAGCGCAAGGCGGCCAGGCTCGCCAAGGAGATCAAGGCCTTCTCCAAGGAGCACGGCGGCTCCGAGGGGCACCTCGCGCACATCGGCCAGGCGGGCACCCGGATCGTCCTCGTCGGCACGGACGGCGGCTGGGGCGACCTCGTCGCGCCGACCTACGAGATCGCCCAGCAGGCCGCCGAGAAGGCCGGCCTCACCCTCCACGAGGAGTTCGACGGCGAGTTCGCCGCCAAGGTCGCCACCGGTCCGTACGAGTGGACCCGGATGGCCGGTATCCAGATCGGCGGCCCCTCCAACAGCTGAGGCAACAACCTCGCGCGGGGCTCACCCGTTAGGACGTGTGGAGACGCGACACGGCCACACAGGGAGCCCCCCGAGATGATCGACACGCCGAGCCTGGTGGACCAGTACTGCCACGGGGTACTCCGTAAGGAGCTCGGCCTCGGCACCTTCGAGGCCCACCTCGGCGCCCAGCTCGGCGGGAGCACCAAGCTGCCCGCCGCCGGCACCACCTTCTTCGACACCCAGACCGGCTTCGCCGTGCGCCGCTGGTGCCCGCCGCTCCTCGGTCTGGAACCGCACTGCCCGCCCGCCCGGTATCTCGCGCGCCGCCGCGAACTGGGCGTCGCCGAGGCGGGCCGCCGCCTGCTGCGGGCTTCCGGGATCGCGACGTACCTCGTCGACACGGGGCTCCCGGGCGACCTCACGGGGCCCGCCGAACTCGGCGCCACGGGGGCCGCCGAGGCCCATGAGATCGTCCGCCTCGAACCCCTCGCCGAACAGGTCGCCGACACCTCGGGCACCGTCGAGGCCTTCCTCGCCAACCTCGCGGAGGCCGTCCACGGGGCCGCCGTCCACGCCGTGGCCTTCGCCTCCGTGACGGGCGTACGCCAAGGACTCACGGACGCGCCCGAACCCCCGGGACCCGGCGAGGTCCGCGGAGCGGCGGGGCGCTGGCTCGCCGGACGCCCGGCGGGCGGCCGGCTCACCGACCCCGTCCTGCTGCGCCATCTGCTCTGGATCGCGGTCACCGCCGGGCGGCCCCTCCAGCTGCACACCGGGGACCGGGACCCGGCCTCGGTGGCGGGTTTCGCCGCCGCCACCGCGGGGCTCGGCGCCGACCTGGTGCTGCTGCACTCCTACCCGTACCACCGCGCCGCCGCGCACCTCACCGGCGTGCACCCGCATGTGTACGCGGACCTGGGCCCCGTCCTCGCCCACACCGGGGCCCGGGCGGCGGCCGTCCTCGCCGAGGTCCTGGAGCGGGCGCCGTTCGGCAAGCTGCTGTTCTCCAGCGGCGCCCAAGGACTGCCCGAGCTGCACGTGGTCGCCGCGAGCGTCTTCCGCACCGCCCTCGCCCGGGTGCTCGGCGAGTGGGTCATGGACGGCGCCTGGTCCCGTACGGACGCCCAGAGGGTCGCCGCGATGATCGCGGCGGACAACGCACGACGGGTCTACCGGCTGGCCGGGCCCGCTGTCGGTGCGCGTTGCTAGCGTTCCCGAGCAAGATCGAACGAATCTCGGGGAGCGGAAGCCATGCGGGAAGTGACGGGACACCGGGTCGACGGGGCGAGGGCCGAGCAGGCGCTCCAGGACGTCTGGGGGCAGGTCTTCGACGACTGGCACGACCTCCGGTACGGCGGGATGTCACTCAGCCGCCTCGGTAAGACGCGTGACGAACTGCTCGACCACGTCGGGGCCCGCACCCTGGAGGACCCCGCGCTCGCCGCCGACTCCTCGCGGACGGTGCTGCTCACCGCCGCCGAGTGCGCCCTCGGCGTGCTGGGCCTCGGCTGCTTCCCCGGCGGCGACTGGGACGTCCCCCTGCCGCTCGTCGACAGGACACTGTCCAGCGACGACCAGCTCTACGACGAGGAGCTGGCCGGGGACCACCGGGTGCCCACCGCCCGCACCTGGATCGACGCCTTCGCGCTGTGCCTGATCAGCGGGCTGGCCTGGGAGCGGCGGCGGGTGATCGGCCCGCTGCTCCGGGAGGACTACGCCCCCGCGATCCGCGAGGGGGTGCCGTACTCGGTGTTCGACTCGGTCTCGGAGCCGGCGGACCTCGCGGAGATGGATGCCCTCTGCGCGTACCTGACCGTCGAGCGAGGGCGGTACCCCGGCGCCGTACCCGGGGCCGTCCCGGTGCGCCGGCCCGACGCGGAGGAGCGCGCGCGTGCGGCGCGGGCCCTGGACGCGGCCGGTGCGCTCGGCCCGGACCAGAGACTGCTGCGCGTGCTGCTCGACGACGACCGCGAGGCTTTCGAGCAGGCGCTGGTGGACCGGCTCGTGGAGCACCGCGCGGGCGTCGGGGCCGATCCCGAGCCGAAGACCCTGCTGCCGGTGGGCGCCGTCGCGCTGACCGCGCTCGCGCACCTGGCGCACGGCTGGGAGCCGGGCGTCCGCTCCGGGTACCTGCCCGAGGCGCTGCTGCGCGCGCCGGTGTCCGTATGAACGGAGCCGCCCGGACCCCCTCGCCCGTGGGCAAGGGGGTCCGGGCGGCTCCGGACGGTCTCGGTCGCGCTCCGGCGCGTCTCAGGCGGTCGCGAGCTCGGGGTCGGCCTGGGCCGGGATGTCGGCGGTGGGGGCCGGGCGCTCGCGCAGGCTCAGGGCCAGGCGCAGGACCGCGATCCACATCAGCGAGGAGCCGAGCATGTGGGCGGCGACCAGGAGCTCCGGGACCCCGGTGAAGTACTGGACGTAGCCGATGGCGCCCTGGGCGAGCAGCACGATCAGGAGGTCGCGGGCGCGGGCCCGGGTGTCGAGCGGGGCGTCCACCACGCGCAGGACCAGCCACATCGCGAGCGCGAGCGCGCAGACGACCCAGGCGGCGATGGCGTGGAGGTGGGCGGCGTCCGTCCAGTCCCAGGGCATGCGCGGCACGTCGCTGCTGTCACCGGCGTGCTTGCCGGCGCCGGTCACCGTCGTGCCGAGCGCGATCAGCAGGCCCGAGGTGATCGTGATCGCCCAGCCCAGCTTGCGGACCGGGCGCGGCACGCGCGGGCGGGAGGCGGTGTCGCCCTCGCCGGTCCGGTGCCAGGTGATGACGGCGACGGTGAGCAGCGCGTTCGCGGCGAGGAAGTGGCCGGCGACCGTCCACGGGTTGAGGCCCATCCACACCGTGATGCCGCCGATGACGGCGTTGCTCATCACGATCCAGAACTGGGCCCAGGCGAGCCGGGTCAGCCCGCGCCGCCACGGCTTGGTGGACCGGGCGGCGATGATCGCCCAGCCGACCGCGGCCGACAGGACGTAGGTCAGCATCCGGTTGCCGAACTCGATCGCACCGCGATAGCCCTGCTCGGGCGTCACGATCAGGCTGTCGTCGGTGCACTTCGGCCAGGTGTCGCAGCCGAGACCGGAACCGGTCAGCCGGACCGCGCCACCCGTGACGATGATGAGGACGCTCATCACGACGGCGGAGAGCGCGGCGCGCCGGAGCGTCCTGGGGGACGGGGTCCAGCGCCTGGCGATGGAGGCGAGGGGGGTCAGCACGCGCCCTATCGTAGGCCGGGGCTTGTGCACGCTTTCACGAGGGGTGCCTTGTCGGGAAACGTCACCCTCTGGGACCCCTCCACTACTCCCAGCGGAAGAACTTCGCCGCCGCGCCGAGGCCGAGGACGGCCCATACCGCGAGGGTCAGCGCGTCGCCCCAGGGCAGGGCCGCGCCGTCCTGGAGGACCGCGCGCAGCCCGTCGGAGAGGGCCGAGATCGGGAGCAGCTCCAGGACCGAGCGGGCCGCGTCCGGGAACTTCTCCAGCGGGACGATGACCCCGCCGCCCACCAGGAGCAGCAGGAAGACCAGGTTGGCGGCGGCCAGGGTGGCCTCCGCCTTCAGGGTGCCGGCCATGAGCAGGCCGAGGCCGGAGAAGGCGGCCGTGCCGAGCGCCAGGAGGAGCAGCACGGACAGCGGGTTGCCGTGCGGGGACCAGCCGAGGCCCAGGGCGATCGCCGTCAGAAGTGCGATCTGGAGGACCTCGGTGACCAGGACGGCGAGCGTCTTGGCGGTCATCAGCGCCCAGCGGGGGAGCGGCGAGGCGCCGAGCCGCTTGAGCACCCCGTACCGCCGCTCGAAACCGGTCGCGATGGCCTGGCCGGTGAACGCGGTCGACAGGACGGCGAGGGCGAGGATGCCGGGGGCGAGGAAGTCGACGGCCTTGTCGGTGCCTCCCGTCGTCGAATCGGGCACGGTGATGATGTCGACGGTGGAGAAGAGCACCAGGAGCAGCGACGGGATGATCACGGTGAGCAGCAGCTGCTCGCCGTTGCGCAGCAGCATCCGGGTCTCCAGCGCCGTCTGCGCCGCGATCATCCGGCCGACGGGTGCGGCTCCCGGCCGGGGGGTGTACGTACCAGTGCTCACGACCGCAGTTCCTTGCCCGTCGGTTCGAGACTGTGCCCACCCGGGGGACGACCCCTGGACCCCCGGCCGATCTGGGTGCCGACCCGCATCATCCGCGCAACTCCTTGCCCGTGAGTTCAAGAAAGACGTCCTCAAGAGTGTGGCGCTCGACGGAGATGCCGTCGGGCATGACGCCGTGCTGGGCGCACCAGCTGGTGACCGTGGCGAGCAGCTGCGGGTCGACGGTGCCGGTGATCCGGTACGTGCCCGGGAGCGGCTCCGCCGCGGCCGTGCCGTCCGGCAGCGCCTTGAGCAGGGAGCCCAGGTCGAGTCCGGCGCGCCCGGTGAACCGCAGGGTGTTCTCGGCGCCGCCCCGGCACAGCTGCTCGGGGCTGCCCTGGGCGGCGACCCGGCCGGCGTCGACGATGGCGACGTCGTCGGCGAGCTCCTCGGCCTCCTGCATGAAGTGGGTGGTGAGGACCACGGTCACGCCGTCGGTGCGCAGCTCGCGCACGAGGTCCCAGGTGGCGCGGCGGGCCTGCGGGTCGAGTCCGGCGGTCGGCTCGTCGAGGAAGACGAGCTCGGGGCGGCCGACGACGGCCATGGCGAGCGCGAGGCGCTGCTGCTGGCCGCCGGAGAGGCGCCGGTAGGTGGTGCGGCCGCAGGAGCCGAGGCCGAGTCGCTCGATGAGGGCGTCCACGTCCAGGGGGTGGGCGTGGAGCTTCGCCATGTGGCGGAGCATCTCGTCGGCGCGGGCGCCGGAGTAGACGCCGCCGGACTGGAGCATGACGCCGATCCGGGGCCGCAGGGCGGCGGCGTCGGCGACCGGGTCGAGGCCGAGGACGCGTACGGTGCCGCCGTCGGGCCTTCGGTAGCCCTCGCAGGTCTCGATGGTGGTGGTCTTGCCGGCTCCGTTGGGGCCGAGGACGGCGGTGACGGTGCCGGCCCGTACGTCGAGGTCGAGGCCGTCGACGGCGGTCTTGTTGCCGTACCGCTTGACCAGGCCACGCACCTGGACTACCGACTCGACGGACTCGTTTCGCATGACGGGAAGTCTAGAGAGGGGCCGAAGGTCCTTCCGGCGCGGGGCCCGGGTGCCTGGAGGCACACCTCGCTCTTGATCGTTCCGGGCGGCTCGGGGGGTGGCGGAGCCCTTGTGGCCTGCGGGTACGGGTTCGCCGGGCGGCCGGATCGCGCCCCTGATTCGTCCTACGAATGATCGTTTCCGCAGGTCAGGTAAGCCTTACCTGAGTGATGCACGGCACCGTCGCCGCTCCCGGGGCCGCTTGTCAGTCCGAGATTAATTACGCAACAATGGCGTTGTGAAAAACGTTGGCGCGGCTCCGGTGGAGGAACTCGCGACCCGAGAGCGTTCGACGCGCAACCGGGTCGCGCGGTCGATCCTGGACCACGGGCCGTCGACCGTCGCCGACCTGGCCGGACGACTCCGCCTCACCCAGGCCGCCGTCCGCCGCCACCTCGACTCGCTGGTCGCCGAGAACGTCGTCGAAGCCCGTGAGCAGCGGGTCTACGGGGCCCGCGCCCGGGGTCGCCCCGCGAAGATCTTCGCGCTCACCGACTGCGGCCGGGACGCCTTCGACCAGTCCTACGACTCCCTCGCCGTCGAGGCGCTCCGGTGGATCGAGCGCAACGCCGGCGGAGAGGCGGCCGTGGCAGCCTTCGCCCGCGACCGGATCGAGGCCCAGGCGGACACGTACCGCGAAGCTGTTGAGGCGGCCGAGCCCGCGCAGCGGACCGAGGCGCTCGCCAAGGCCCTGACCGCGGACGGGTACGCTGCCACTGCGCGGAACGCGCCGGTCGGCGAGCAGCTCTGCCAGCACCACTGCCCGGTCGCCCACGTCGCCGAGCAGTACCCACAGCTGTGCGAGGCGGAGACGGAATTCTTCTCCCGCCTCCTGGGAACGCACGTCCAGCGTCTGGCCACCATCGCGCATGGTGACGGCGTCTGCACCACGTTCATCCCGCACAGCGCCCCACAGACCACCGAATCAGCATCCGTCAGTACGGCCGGGAGGAACCCCGCATGACCACCGAGATCAGCCACCCCGAGCTCGAGGGCCTGGGTCGGTACGAGTACGGCTGGGCCGACTCCGACACCGCCGGTGCCACCGCGAAGCGCGGTCTGAACGAGGACGTCGTCCGCGACATCTCCTCGAAGAAGAACGAGCCCGAGTGGATGCTGAAGCTGCGTCTCAAGGGTCTGCGGCTCTTCGACAAGAAGCCCATGCCGACCTGGGGCTCCGACCTCTCCGGCATCGACTTCGACAACATCAAGTACTTCGTGCGGTCCACCGAGAAGCAGGCCGAGTCCTGGGAGGACCTGCCGGAGGACATCAAGAACACGTACGACAAGCTCGGCATCCCCGAGGCGGAGAAGCAGCGCCTCGTCGCCGGCGTCGCCGCCCAGTACGAGTCCGAGGTCGTCTACCACCAGATCCGCGAGGACCTGGAGGAGCAGGGCGTCATCTTCGTCGACACCGACACCGCGCTGAAGGAGCACGAGGAACTCTTCAGGGAGTACTTCGGCACCATCATCCCGGTCGGCGACAACAAGTTCGCCTCCCTGAACACCGCCGTCTGGTCCGGCGGATCGTTCATCTACGTGCCGAAGGGCGTGCACGTCGAGATCCCGCTCCAGGCCTACTTCCGCATCAACACGGAGAACATGGGCCAGTTCGAGCGGACGCTGATCATCGTCGACGAGGACGCCTACGTCCACTACGTCGAGGGCTGCACCGCCCCGATCTACTCCTCGGACTCGCTGCACAGCGCCGTCGTCGAGATCATCGTGAAGAAGGGCGGCCGCTGCCGCTACACGACCATCCAGAACTGGTCGAACAACGTCTACAACCTGGTGACCAAGCGCGCCGTCGCCTACGAGGGCGCCACCATGGAGTGGGTCGACGGCAACATCGGCTCCAAGGTCACCATGAAGTACCCGGCCGTCTACCTGATGGGCGAGCACGCCAAGGGCGAGACCCTCTCCATCGCCTTCGCGGGCGAGGGCCAGCACCAGGACGCCGGCGCCAAGATGGTCCACATGGCCCCGAACACCTCCTCCAACATCGTCTCCAAGTCGGTGGCGCGAGGCGGCGGCCGCACCTCCTACCGCGGTCTCATCGAGATCGGCGAGGGTGCGCCGGGCGCCAAGTCCAACGTGCTCTGCGACGCGCTGCTCGTCGACACGATCTCCCGCTCGGACACGTACCCCTACGTGGACGTGCGCGAGGACGACGTCTCCATGGGCCACGAGGCCACCGTCTCCAAGGTCTCCGAGGACCAGCTCTTCTACCTGATGAGCCGCGGCCTCACCGAGTTCGAGGCCATGGCGATGATCGTCCGCGGCTTCGTCGAGCCCATCGCCAAGGAACTCCCGATGGAGTACGCCCTGGAGCTCAACCGGCTGATCGAGCTGCAGATGGAGGGCTCGGTGGGCTAACGCCCCCACCCCGCCCCACCACACGCAGCGACCGATTTCCACGTACGCAGGAAGAGAGCAACACGACAGCCATGGCTGAGGCTCAGAACATCCCGGCGGGCTCCACCACCGCCGGCTCGATCGCGGTGGCCGCCGAGTCCACCGTCGCCACGCGCATGAGCGCGCCCCCGTCCTTCGACGTCGCGGACTTCCCCGTCCCGCACGGCCGCGAGGAGGAGTGGCGGTTCACCCCGCTCGCCCGCCTCCGCGGACTTCACGACGGCACCGCCGTCGCCTCCGGCGAGGGCGTCAAGGTCGAGGTCGAGGCCCCCGAGGGCGTCACCGTGGAGACCGTCGGCCGCGAGGACGAGCGCCTCGGCAAGGCCGGCACGCCCGTCGACCGGGTCGCCGCCCAGGCGTACTCCTCCTTCGAGAAGGCCTCGGTCGTCACCGTCGCCAAGGAGGCCGTCCTCGACGCGCCGATCCGCATCACCGTGCACGGTGAGGGCGGAGTCGCCTTCGGTCACCAGGTCATCGAGCTCGGCGCCTTCGCCGAGGCCGTCGTGGTCCTCGACCACTCCGGCGACGCGGTCCTCGCGGCCAACGTCGACTACGTCCTGGGCGACGGCGCCAAGCTGACCGTCGTCTCCGTCCAGGACTGGGACGAGAAGGCCGTCCACGTCGCCCAGCACAACGCGCTGGTCGGCCGTGACGCCTCCTTCAAGTCCGTCATCGTCACCTTCGGCGGCGACGTCGTCCGCATCCACCCGCGGGTGCGGTACGCGGCGCCCGGCGGCGAGGCCGAGCTGTTCGGTCTGTACTTCACCGACGCCGGCCAGCACCAGGAGCACCGCCTCCTGGTCGACCACAACACCCCGCACTGCAAGTCCAACGTGGCCTACAAGGGCGCGCTGCAGGGCCAGGACGCGCACGCCGTCTGGATCGGCGACGTGCTCATCCGGGCCGCCGCCGAGGGCACGGACACGTACGAGCTCAACCGGAACCTGGTCCTCACGGACGGCGCCCGGGTCGACTCCGTACCGAACCTGGAGATCGAGACCGGCGAGATCGCCGGCGCCGGTCACGCCTCGGCCACCGGCCGCTTCGACGACGAGCAGCTCTTCTACCTGATGTCCCGCGGTATCCCGCAGGCCGAGGCCCGTCGCCTCGTCGTCCGCGGCTTCTTCGCGGAACTCGTCCAGCAGATCGGTCTGCCGGACGTCCAGGAGCGCCTCCTCGCCAAGATCGAGGCCGAGCTGGAGGCCTCCGTCTGATGGCCTTCGTCCGAGTGTGCGCGCTGAGCGAGCTGGAGGCCGACACCCCGAAGCGGGTCGAGGTCGACGGCACGCCGGTGTCGGTCGTGCACACCGAGGGCGAGGTGTTCGCGATCAACGACATCTGCTCGCACGCGAACGTCTCGCTCTCGGAGGGCGAGGTCGAGGACTGTGCCATCGAGTGCTGGCTGCACGGCTCCAGCTTCGACCTCCGCACAGGCAAGCCCTCCGGCCTTCCCGCGACGCGCCCCGTCCCCGTATACCCCGTAAAGATCGAAGGGGACGATGTGCTCGTCTCCGTCACCCAGGAGTCCTGAGTCACCCATGGCAACGCTTGAAATCCGCAACCTGCACGTCTCCGTCGAGGCCGAGAACGGCCCCCGCGAGATCCTCAAGGGTGTCGACCTGACCATCAAGCAGGGCGAGACCCACGCCGTCATGGGCCCCAACGGCTCCGGCAAGTCGACCCTGGCGTACTCGCTCGCCGGCCACCCGAAGTACACGGTCACCGGCGGCACCGTCACCCTCGACGGTGAGGACGTCCTGGAGATGTCGGTCGACGAGCGCGCCCGCGCCGGCGTCTTCCTGGCCATGCAGTACCCGGTCGAGGTCCCCGGTGTCTCGGTCTCCAACTTCCTGCGCACCTCCGCCACGGCCATCCGCGGCGAGGCCCCCAAGCTGCGTACCTGGGTGAAGGAGGTCAAGTCCGCGATGGAGCAGCTCCAGATGGACCCGGCCTTCGCCGAGCGCAACGTCAACGAGGGCTTCTCCGGCGGTGAGAAGAAGCGCCACGAGATCCTCCAGCTGGAGCTTCTCAAGCCCAAGATCGCGATCCTCGACGAGACCGACTCCGGCCTGGACGTCGACGCGCTGCGCCAGGTCTCCGAGGGCGTCAACCGGGTCCGCGAGACCGGTGAGGTCGGCACCCTGCTGATCACCCACTACACGCGGATCCTCCGCTACATCAAGCCCGACTTCGTGCACGTCTTCTCCGAGGGCCGCATCGTCGAGTCCGGCGGCGCCGAGCTCGCCGACAAGCTGGAGAACGAGGGCTACGAGGCCTACAGCACGAAGGGTGGCGCATCCGCGTGACTTCTGCCCATCAGGGGCTCTCCGGCCTCCTCGACACCGAGGCGATCCGCAAGGACTTCCCGCTCCTGGATCGCGTGGTCCACGACGGCAAGAAGATCGTGTACCTCGACTCCGCGGCGACCTCGCAGAAGCCGCGGCAGGTCCTCGACGCGCTCAACACGTACTACGAGCGTCACAACGCCAACGTCCACCGCGGCGTCTACACGGTCGCCGAGGAGGCGACGGCGCTGTACGAAGGCGCCCGTGACAAGGTCGCGGCCTTCATCAACGCGCCGAGCCGCGACGAGGTGATCTTCACCAAGAACGCCTCGGAGTCGCTCAACCTCGTGGCCAACATGCTGGGCTGGGCCGACGAGCCCTACCGCGTGGACCACGAGACCGAGATCGCCATCACGGAGATGGAGCACCACTCCAACATCGTGCCGTGGCAGCTGCTCTCGCAGCGCACGGGCGCGAAGCTGAAGTGGTTCGGCCTCACCGACGACGGCCGTCTCGACCTCTCGAACATCGAAGAGGTCATCACCGAGAAGACCAAGATCGTCTCGTTCACGCTGGTCTCGAACCTGCTGGGCACGATCAACCCGGTCGAGACGATCATCCGGCGTGCGCAGGAGGTCGGTGCGCTGGTCTGCATCGACGCCTCCCAGGCGGCCCCGCACATGGTCCTGGACGTGCAGGCGCTCCAGGCCGACTTCGTGGCCTTCACCGGCCACAAGATGTGCGGTCCGACGGGCATCGGCGTGCTGTGGGGACGGCAGGAGCTCCTGGAGGACCTGCCGCCGTTCCTCGGCGGCGGCGAGATGATCGAGACCGTCTCGATGCACTCCTCGACGTACGCGCCGGCTCCGCACAAGTTCGAGGCGGGTACGCCCCCGATCGCCCAGGCCGTCGGCCTCGGCGCGGCCGTGGACTACCTCTCGGCGATCGGCATGGAGAACATCGCGCGCCACGAGCACGCGATCACCGAGTACGCCGTCCGGCGCCTCCAGGAGGTCCCGGACCTGCGGATCATCGGCCCCACCACGGCCGAGGACCGCGGCGCGGCGATCTCCTTCACGCTCGGCGACATCCACCCGCACGACGTGGGCCAGGTCCTCGACGAAGAGGGCATCGCGGTCCGGGTCGGCCACCACTGCGCGCGGCCGGTCTGCCTGCGGTACGGAATTCCTGCGACCACGCGGGCGTCGTTCTATCTGTACTCCACCCCGGCCGAGGTCGACGCCCTGGTCGCGGGTCTGGAGCACGTACGGAACTTCTTCGGCTAGGGGACGGCTCGTGAAGCTGGATTCGATGTACCAGGACGTCATCCTGGACCACTACAAGCACCCGCACGGGCGCGGTCTTCGGGACGGCGACGCCGAGGTGCACCACGTCAACCCGACGTGCGGCGACGAGATCACGCTCCGCGTGAAGTACGACGGCTCGCTCATCGAGGACGTGTCGTACGAGGGACAGGGCTGCTCCATCAGCCAGGCCTCGGCGTCCGTCCTCAACGAGCTGCTCGTCGGCAAGGAGCTGGCCGAGGCGCAGAAGATCCAGGGCACCTTCCTGGAGCTGATGCAGTCCAAGGGCCAGATCGAGCCCGACGACGCGATGGAGGAGATCCTGGAGGACGCGGTCGCGTTCGCCGGAGTCTCCAAGTACCCGGCCCGTGTGAAGTGCGCGCTGCTCAGCTGGATGGCGTGGAAGGACGCGACCGCCCAGGCTCTGGGTGACGCGGCGGAGAGGAAGTCGGCATGACCGAGAACGCCGAGGCCACGATGAAGCCGGCCTCCGAGGAAGAAGTCCGTGAGGCGCTGTACGACGTCGTCGACCCCGAGCTGGGCATCGACGTCGTCAACCTGGGCCTGATCTACGGCATCCACATCGACGATTCGAACATCGCGACGCTGGACATGACCCTGACGTCGGCGGCCTGTCCGCTGACCGATGTGATCGAGGACCAGGCGAAGTCCGCGACGGACGGCATCGTCAGCGAACTGAAGATCAACTGGGTCTGGATGCCCCCGTGGGGCCCGGACAAGATCACGGACGACGGTCGCGAGCAGCTGCGCGCGCTCGGCTTCAACGTCTGATCGACCCCCGCTCGTCTTGGCGGTGAACGGCCGTGCCCCTCGGGGCACGGCCGTTTCGCGTGTCGGGGCGGTGTCCGGTCGCGCGCGTGGTCGCGGGTCTAGAGGATTCCCGCCGCCTGGCTCAGGTCCTGGGCCAGGTTCTCCTTGCGGATGCGCTGGTCGACGTAGAGCAGCGCCGTGACCAGCGGGGGGAAGACGGAGACGATCATCTGGCTGATCAGCTGGCCGAGGGCGGCGAACGTGATCACGACCACCACGGCGGCCACCATCGCGGAGGAGTCCACGTCGGAGAAGTCGGTGGTCGACAGCGGGGTCGACACCAGCAGGGAGATGACCTGCTGAATCATCATTCCGACGACGGAGGCCATGATCCCGGCGGCGAGCAGCGAGCCGAACAGCCGCCACCAGGAGCCCCGGACCAGGTGCGAGGAGCGGCGCATCGAGGCGACCGCGCCCTGGCCCTCCATCACCGCCGCCGACGGAGCCAGGCTGAACTTCACCCAGATCCAGAGGGCGAACGGGAGGGTCGCCAGCGCGCCCAGGAACCAGAGCAGCATGACGGCGAACGAGATCCCGGAGCCCGAATAGCCGGCGTCCGCGCCCGTGGACGCGTCGGCGATCTCGGCGACGAACGCGATCATCATCATGACGAAGGCGACCATGAAGAGGATCACCGGAATCAGCAGCGCCACGCTCGTCAGGAGCACCGTGCCGAGCACCGCCGGCATCCGGGCCCAGGCCCGGCGCCAGATCACGCCGAAGGTCGTGGGCCGGCCGAGGACGGCCTCCTGGACCACGGCCGGACAGGCCGCCGCCACCAGGGCGTTCGCGACGAGGATCGCGATCATGCCGACGATCCAGACGCAGGCGAAGGCGACGATCAGTGGCTGGATGTCGTCCCACCGCGGCGTCCGGCCCTCGGGCAGGTCGAACACGGCGGGGAAGAGCTCGCCCACGGCCGCGTACGCGATGCCGATCGCCGCCAGGACGACCAGCAGGGCACCGAGGTAGACGGCCGCCGCCACGCCCAGGAGCTGCTTCCAGTAGCGGCCGAAGGTCGAGAAGGCGCCGGTCAGGATCGTGCTGAAGGTGAGCGGGGCCAGGGGTATCACGCCGGGCTTCGGCGGCGGCGGTGGCGGCGGGTAGCCGTAGCCATAGGGCGGCCCTGCGGGACCGTAGGGCGGACCTGGGGGAATCGTCATGCGGGACACCGTATCGGGCGCCGTTGCGTACGCCTGTACGTATCTTGTGTACGCTCGTACGCATGGGTTACGGACTGCTTGCGGGCGCCATCGCGGCGGAGATACTCGCCACCACCTCCATGAAGTACAGCGAGGGCTTCACCAAGCTCTGGCCCTCGATCGTCACCGGCGTCGGCTATGTCGTCGCCTTCGCGCTCCTTGCGCAGGCGCTCAAGACGCTCCAGGTCGGCACCGCGTACGCCATCTGGTCGGGCGTCGGCACCGCCGCCGTCGCCACCATCGGCATCCTCTTCCTCGGCGAGACCCTCAGCCTCCCCAAGATCGCCGGGATCGTCCTCATCATCGCCGGGGTCGCCGTCCTCAACCTGGGCGGCGCCCACTGATGGCCCGCCCCCGCCGCCACGACCCCGAACGGCGCGAGCGGATCGTCGACGCGGCCCTCCGGGTCGCCGGACGCGCCGGGATCTCCGGGATCAGCCACCGCACCGTGGCCGCGGAGGCCGATGTGCCGCTGGGCTCGACCACGTACCACTTCGCCTCCCTCGACGAACTCCTCGTCGCGGCGCTCCGCAAGGCCAACGAGGGCTTCGGGGAGCTGCTGCGGGAGCGAGCCGCCCTCGCCGCGCCGGACACCGACCTCGGGGCCGCGCTCGCCCGCCTCCTGGGGGAGTGGATGGGCGGCGAACGCGCGCGCGTGGAGCTGGAGTACGAGCTCTACCTCGCCGCCTTGCGCCGCCCCGCGCTCCGCCCGGTCGCCGCCGAGTGGACCGAGACCGTGGTCTCCGTCCTCTCCCGGCACACCGACCACGCCACCGCGCGCGCCCTGGTCGCCCTCATGGACGGCATCTGCCTCCAGTCCCTGCTCACCGGCGACGCGTACGACGAGGAGTACGCGCGCGAGATGCTGGCGCGGGTGCTGCGCCCGGCCTGAGCGGGAGCCGGACGAGAGCTCGGGCGAGAGCCGGGCACGGGCCCTGCCCGTCCTGAAGGAAGGACCGAAAAGGGCCCTCCCGCGCTCGTCGGAACCGCCCACACGCTCGACCGACACCTGAGACCGGTTGGCCCGCGCGGGGCCCCGCCGGTTAGGTTTTCCGTCATGACCACTGCTCCTCGCACCACCGGCGCCGTCGCCGCCGGCCTCGCCACCATCGCCGGTGACGGCTCCGTTCTCGACACCTGGTACCCCGCCCCCGAGCTGACGGAGGCGCCCGGCCCCGCCGGCACCCAGCGGCTCAGCCCCGACGAGGCCGTGAACGCCCTCGGCGAGGGCGCCGCCAAGGCCCTCGGCGTGGACGCCCGCCGGGGCGTCGAGGTGGTCGCCGTCCGTACCGTCATCGCCTCGCTCGACGAGAAGCCGCTCGACGCCCACGACGCCTACCTGCGGCTGCACCTGCTCAGCCACCGCCTGGTCAAGCCGCACGGCCAGAGCCTGGACGGCGTCTTCGGCCTGCTCACCAACGTCGCCTGGACCTCGCTCGGTCCGGTCGCCGTCGACGACATCGAGAAGGTCCGCCTCAACGCGCGCGCCGAGGGCCTGCACCTCGCCGTGACGAGCATCGACAAGTTCCCGCGCATGACGGACTACGTCGTGCCCGCCGGGGTCCGCATCGCCGACGCCGACCGCGTCCGCCTCGGCGCCCACCTCGCCGCCGGCACCACGGTCATGCACGAGGGCTTCGTCAACTTCAACGCCGGCACCCTCGGCACCTCGATGGTCGAGGGCCGGATCTCCGCCGGCGTCGTCGTCGGCAACGGCTCCGACATCGGCGGCGGTGCCTCCACCATGGGCACCCTCTCCGGTGGCGGCAACGTCGTCATCTCGATCGGCGAGCGCTGCCTGATCGGCGCCGAGGCGGGCGTCGGCATCGCGCTCGGTGACGAGTGCGTCGTCGAGGCCGGTCTGTACGTCACCGCCGGCACCCGGGTCACGATGCCCGACGGCGAGATCGTGAAGGCCCGTGACCTCTCCGGCGGCTCGAACATCCTGTTCCGCCGCAACTCGGTCACCGGCGCCGTCGAGGCCCGCCCGAACAACGCGGTCTGGGGCGGGCTGAACGACATCCTCCACAGCCACAACTGATCCGGTGACTCTGCGTTAACAGAACGCAGAGTCACCGCACGCAGACAAGGCGAGGAGTCGACATGAGGACGAAGCCCATGGTCGCAGGAGTGCTCACGATGGCGGCGGTCCTGCTGCCGGCCGGGACGGCCGCGGCCGACGAGACGCACACCCACAACGGGCCCACCGTCACCAACGGGCCCAGCCTCTCGCTCCACACGGGTCAGATCGACGACCCGCTGGAGGACGTCCTGGAGCACGCCGCGATCCTCGGCAGGACCTACACCACCGACTCCGCCTGATCCGTCCGGACCAGCGCCTCGTACAGCCCCCGCAGCCCGTCGGCCGTCTCCCGGTCGGCGGGCTGCAGGGGTTCCCGCACCGGGCCGCCGAGCAGCGCCTTGACGGTCACCGTGCCGGGCAGGCCCCCGGCCATCATCCGCTCGGCGAGGGGCATCAGCCGAGCGTTGAGCCGGGCCGCCTCCGCGGTGTCGCCCGCGTCGAAGGCATCGAGGATGCCGCGCAGCTGACGGGGCGCCACGTTCGCCACCGTGCTGACGTAGCCCGCGCCGCCGACCGCGTACAGCGGCAGGTTCATCTCCTCGCAGCCCGAGTAGTACGCGAGCGGGGTCTCCGCGATCAGCCGGGCCGAGCTCAGCAGGTCGTACGCGCAGTCCTTCACCGCCACGATCCGCGGGTGCTCGGCGAGCCGCCGCATCGTCGCCGGCTCGATCCGGGTGCCCGTACGGCCGGGGATGTCGTAGACCATCACCGGAAGTCCGGTCGCGTCCGCGACCTTCAGGAAGTGCGCCTCGACGGCCGACTGCGGCGGGCGGCTGTAGTACGGGGTGACGACGAGCAGTCCGTCCGCCCCCGCCGCCTCCGCCTGACGGGCCAGCTGGGCCGTGTGCCGGGTGTCGGCGGTCCCGACGCCCGTCAGGACCGAGGGTCCGGGCCCGACGGCTTCCCGGACGGCTCGGACGAGCGCGGCCTTCTCGGCGTCGGTGGTGGTCGGCGACTCGCCGGTGGTGCCGCTGAGGACCAGGCCGTCACAGCCCTCGCCGACGAGCCGGGCGGCCAGCTTGCCCGCCTCGTCGAGGTCGAGCTCACCGGTGGCGGTGAACGGGGTGATCATCGCGCAGAGCGCGCGGCCGAAAGGTCGTGCAGAAGTCATCCGCCAAGTCTGGGTGCACCGGACCGTGAAGGTCCACTTAGATCTGCTTGGCTCAAGAGATAAGGACCACTGAAGGGTCGGGGTGGTCTGACATGATCGGGGGGCGCGACAGGGGGACATGGAGAACAGCACCGCATGAGCTCACACAGCACCGAAGGACAGCGCGTCGCACTCGTCACCGGCTCGTCCTCGGGCATCGGCGCCGCCGTCGCCCGCCGCCTCGCAGAGGCCGGCTACCGGGTCGTCGTCAACTCCGCCCGCTCCGTCGAGGCGGGCGAACGGCTCGCCGCCGAACTGCCCGGCGCCGTCTACCTCCAGGCCGACGTGTCCGACGAGAGCCAGGCCAAGGCCCTCGTCGAGCGGGCCGTGGCGACCCTCGGCCGCCTCGACCTCCTCGTCAACTGCGCGGGCACCACCCGGTTCATCCCGCACGACGACCTCGAAGCCGCCTCCCCCGACGTCTGGCGCCACCTCTACGACGTCAACGTCATCGGCGTCTGGCAGACCGTCACCGCCGCCGTCCCGCACCTGCGGAAGGCCCGCGGCGCCATCGTGAACGTCTCCTCGCAGGCCGGTGTCCGGCCGGGCGGCAGCTCCATTCCGTACGCCGTCTCCAAGGCGGCCGTCAACCACATGACGAAGCTCCTCGCCAAGGCCCTCGGCCCCGACGTGCGGGTCAACGCGGTCGCACCCGGCCTCGTCGACACCCCCTGGTTCGACGGGGTCGACGGCGCCGACGTGGCCAAGGCCCATGTGGCGGACGTCGTCCCGCTGCGCCGGGTCGGCCGCGCCGAGGACATCGCCGGGGCCGTCCACGACCTGGCCCACTCCTCGTACATCACCGGCGAGGTGCTGCTCGTGGACGGCGGCGGACACCTGCTCGGCTAGCTCCGCCTCAGAGGGCGCGCTTGAAGCCGTCGTGGCTGCGCGCGAAGCCCAGTGAGGCGTAGAAGCGGTGGGCTTCCGTCCGCCGCTTGTCGCTCGTCAGCTGGACCAGCGCGCAGCCGCGCTCCCGCGCGCGTGCCACGGCCCGCTCCATCAGCTCCCGGCCGAGACCGTCGCCGCGCCGGTCGGCCCTGATCCGGACCGCCTCGATCAGGGCCCGCTCGGCGCCGCCCTTGCCGAGCCCCGGGATATACGTGACCTGGAGACAGCCCAGGACCAGCTCACCGTCCGTCAGGACCAGCATCTCGTTGCGCGGATCGGCCTCGATGGCCGCGAACGCCCGCTCGTACGCCTCGGTGACGGTGACCGAGTCGGGGTCCACGACCGTCTCCTCGTCGGCGAGGAGGGCGAGGACGGTGGGGAGTTCGGCGCGGGTGGCCGGGCGAAGGATCGGGGCGCGGGTCATGGCGCGAAGTCTCGCACGGGAGACGGGCTTGACCTCAACCAAGGTTGAGGGACGACGGTGGAGCCATCCGAGGAACCCCGAGGAACCCCGAGGAACAGGAGACGTCCCCTCATGAACGCCGTCGCACGCCCCGATGCCCGTCCCGACCTCCACCGCCCCGGAGTCGGCGCCGTCCTCGTCAGCACCTGGAGCGTCGGCACTCCCGAGCGCCAGCGCGCCGCCGTCGAGGCGATCCGCACGGCCTGGGAGAGCCGGGAATGGCCGGACCTCGGGCTGCTCTCGTACAGCGTCCTCACCGGGACCGACGGGGACACGCTGCTGCACTACTCGCAGTGGACCGAGCAGAAGGCCTACGACGACTTCGTCCGCACCTACCGCGACGACCGGAACGCCGAGATCGACGCCGCCGTGCCCGGCGTCGAGCGGTTGGAACTCCGCCGCTACGGGGCGATCCACCGCTCCACCGTCCACGCCGCGACGAGCACGGGGGAGCTGCCCGGGGTCGTCGTGATCGTCGAGGCGGACTTCGAGGGGGCCGGGGCAGCGGTCGGCGCGGGGCACCGGGAGGAGTGGGTGGACAGCGTGTTCGCCGCCCTGGACGAGGACGCGGTGACGCGGCCGACGACCGGCGGGATCAGCGGCCAGTTCCATCTGTCCGTCGACGGCGGCCGGGTCCTGAACTACGCCGAGTGGGAGAGCGAGCAGGCCCATCTGGACTGGCTGGCGGACGACGCCCCGCTGAGCGAGGCCTGGAAGCGCGTCCGGCACGACCCTCGGCTCGTGGGCGGCCGGGTGCGGCGGTACACGCCCGCGCTCAGTCTGAGCGCGGGCGTGTGAGGGGGGCCGGTCGGCCCCGGAGCCGCTACGGGCGGAAGCGCAGGACCTGGGGGTCGTGGTCGCTGTCCTGGTCGGCGAACTCCGCGTTGATGTGGACGCTGTCGTACTCGAAGTGGTGCACGCCGGGGCTGGTCAGGATCTGGTCGAGGACCTGGCTGTTGCCCTGGAAGACGTACGAGTAGCGCTCGCTGCGCGGCAGCGACTTCACGGCCGGGTACAGCGCGCCGCCGTCGGTCAGCGCCTGCGTCGTGCCGGAGAACTCGAAGTCGTTGATGTCGCCGACGACGAGGACGTCGGCCTGCTTCTCGAGCGCGACGATGTCCTTCACGAAGGAGTTGACGGCCTGCGCCTGGAGGAGTCGCTTCGCCTCGGAGGAACGGTTCGGCGGCTGGTGGTGCGAGACGATCGACTCGTCGCCGCCCTTGGAGCCGAAGTGGTTGGCGATCACGAAGACCGTACGGCCGCGGAAGACGAACTCGCCCGCGAGCGGCTTGCGGCTGCTCTCCCAGGCGGTGTTCGCCGGGTCGATCCGGCCGGGGGAGACGGTCAGCGCGGCGTGGCCCTTCGTGCCCGTCACGGCGGTGGCGGTGGTGGCGTCGCCGCCCGCGCGGTCCGTGAAGGAGACCCGCTCGGGGTTGAAGAGGAAGACCTGACGGATATTGCCGCCGGGCTCGCCGCCGTCCTTGTTGTTCTCAGGGTCGACCGAGCGCCACTCGTACGCCGGGCCGCCGGCCGCGACGATCGCGTCCGTGAACTTCTTCACCGTCTGGTCGGCGGCGACCGTGCCGTCGTTCTTGGCGCCGGTGTTGTCCTGGATCTCCTCCAGGGCGAGGATGTCGGGCGAGGCCAGGTTGTCGACGACCGCCTTCGCGAGCGCGTCGAACTTCTCCTGCGGGTCGCTCGGGTCGAGGTTCTCCACGTTGTACGTGGCCACGGCCAGCTCGTTCTTGTGCTGCTTGTCCGTGGACTCCCGCTCCAGGCCCTCGTCGACGACCGTGCCGAGGGTGCGGGCGGTGATCGTGTAGCCGCCGAACTGGTTGAAGTCGAGCGGGCCCTCGGTCGTGCCGGTCAGCCGGTCGCCGACGTTCGCCTTGGGGAACGGCTGCTGGGCGATCGGGGTCAGCGACTGGATCTGCAGACGGCCGGTGTTCTGCGACTCGTACGAGCCGTAGACCGTGCCGCCGCGCCAGTTGCGGTTCTCCCAGGGCTTCACCGTCACCCAGAGCTCGGAGTACGGGTCGGTGGCGCCGACCACGCGCGAGGAGCCGATCCGGACGTTCGTGCCCTCCAGGGACTCGTAGTAGTCCAGGGCGTACGTCTCCGGGTCCAGGGTCAGGCCGTTGATCGAGCCGCCGGCGGCCGGGTCGCCCTCGGGGGCGTACTCGTCAGGGACGGACCAGGCCGAGACGGTCACGGGGGCCGGGACGGCGTTGCCCTTCGAGACCACGGTGACGACCGGCTTGGAGATCTGGGTGAGCGACTGGTTGCCGGAGTTCAGCCCGCCGGGGACGTACTCGGTGACCGTTCCGTTCAGGCTGACCGCGTCGCCGACGGCGACCGTCGGGACGGAGCTGGTGAAGACGAAGATGCCCTCGCTGGTGGCCGGGTTCGCGTCGGCCTCGGGGTCCTGGATCCAGAAACCGCGCGAGCCGTAGGTGCGGACGCCGGTGACGATGCCCGTGACGCCGGTGACCTGAGTGCCGACGAGCGGCGAGACGCGGGTCGTGCCCTGGATGTCGTGGATGCGGACGCCGGCCGCGGCGTCGTCGGCGGCGGCGCTCGTCGAACCGGCGAGCAGACCCGCGGAGAGGGCGGCGGCGACGACGGCGGAGACCGCGGCGGAGCGCGCGACGGTGCGGCCGGCAGATCTCGGTATGGAGGAAGGCATCAGGGGACTCCGAGGGTGCTTGGAGGAACGGCAGATGAATCTACGCGCGTCAATCTCTTTGCAGAGCGCCCAACTTGTCAAGAGTCGACGAGTGTACGAAGGCTGACGGATGTGTGAACCGACGGACGCCCTCCCGGATGCGTCTACGCTGAGAGCCGCGCTTCGAGCCCTCTCTGAGCCCCCTTTCACCCTTCACCCACGGACGCGTCGAGGAGACCCCCCAGATGTCAGCGGAGCACCCCACCCTTCCCCCCGTTCGGCTGCGTGCGGACGCGGAGCTGGCGCGGGACGCCCTGGCGGCCCCCCTCCTCGCGCACGCGGTACGGCTCGCCCGCTGGGCCGGGCCGGACACCCGGGTCGACGCGGGCGGCGAACTCGTCGACGAGCAACTGCCCGAGGCCGTCGAGGTCCTGGGCCTCACCGACGACGAGGACGCCGAGATCTGGGCGGCCGACGCCTGGCGCCTCGCGGTCGACACCGGCCTGGTGAACGTCGAGGACGGTGACGAGGACGAGGCGGGTGACGCTCCCGGGCGGGCCACGCCCGGCGAGAACCTCGCGCTCATGACGGGCGGTTCGCCCCAGGACGTCCTCGCGCTCTGGCTGGAGGGCTTCGACGTGGTCTTCGCCGACGCCGTCGCCCCCGTCCTCGACGACCTCGACGCGATCGTCGGTGAGGACGGCGAGATCGACATCGAGTCGCTCGACTGGGACCCCGAGGTGGAGGCCGAGTTCCTGGAGGGTGTCCTCGGCAACCTCTACCTGCTCACCGTCAGCGAGGGCGGCCCCGGCGAGGGACCGGTCCCGCTGCCCGCGCTCGCCGCGTCGATGGTCGTCCCCGACGACATGGGCGAACCGACCGACGACGTCCTGGAGCAGGTCTCGGACGCGATGATGCGGCTCGACGAGCAGTTCCGGCTGCTCGAACCGATCGGGCTGGTCGAGTACCAGCCCGTCGACGAGGCGCTGATGGCCGAGGAGGGCGAGGAGCCCGCGCCGCCGGTCGACGACGAGGACGTCACCCGGTACGGCATGGTCCGGCTCACCGAACTCGGCCTCTACGGCGTCCGCGCCCGGATGCTGGACGCCGGCGTCGACGCCCCCGCCGTCGGCGACCTCGCCGACAAGGGCGCCGACGCGCTGCTCGACGGGATCTCCGGCTACCCGGAGGCCGCCGCCCGCGAGGAGACCGCCGCCTGGCTGACCGGCCGCGACGCGCTCGGCGCCGCCCGCGAGCTGCTGCACGCCGCGCGCGGCGCGGACGCCGGCTCGCCGCTCCGCCGCCTCCACTGCCAGCAGACGCTGTCCCTGGTGGGCGCCGAGGCGGAGCCGGCCGTACGGGAAGTCCTGGACGACGCGGAACTCGGCGGCCTCGCGCGGGTCTGGCTCGCCGAGCGGGGCGCGGCGGACGTGCCCGCGCCGCCGGAGTCGATGATCTTCTGGCTGGCGATCGACACGATCGCGGCCCAGCTGGACGCGGACGGCGACCTGGGGGAGCTCCAGGAGCTGATCGAGGGGCTCACGGGGCGCCACAGCGGCTTCTTCGAGGCGGCCTGGCGGGTGGAGCACCCGGCGACCGCGGAGGTCCTGGAGGCGATGGGACGCCTGCACCGGGACAAGGGCGCGGCGAAGGAGGCCCGCAAGGCCGCTTTCAAGGCGCGGTCGCGGTCGGGGGCCTGAGACAGGAGGCGTTCGGGGCCTGACGGCGGGGCGGTAGGGGCCTGACACAGGAGGCGGTCGGGCCTGACGGCGAGCGGGGGGACACCGTCGGGCTGTCGCGCCCGGCGGTGTTCCCGTGGCGTTCAGACGGTGTTCGTGGCGGCGCGGGAGGGTGGCCCGCGACAACCGGGCCAGCACAGGGAGAACGCCACACATGCCCCTCAACCGCAGAGAGTTCACCAAGCAGTCCGCCGTCGCCGGTGCGGGGCTCGCCCTCACCGGCGTCGTCGGTGCTCTCGCCACCGCGCCCGAGGCGCTCGCCTCCGACGACCTGGAGACATACGGCGCCGGCCACGGTCACGACCACGACGGCGACCACGGTCATGGGCACGGCCACGGCCACCGGCTCGGGTACGGAGAGCTCGTCGCCGACCCCGAGGGGATGCTCGCCCTGCCCGCCGGGTTCACGTACCGCGTCATCACCCACAGCGGTGTGACCCGGCTGGAGTCCGGCGAGTTCACGCCCTCCAACCACGACGGCACCGCCGCCTTCGCCGGGCCGCGCGGCACCACGTATCTGGTCAACAACCACGAGCTCAAGGGCACCCGCGACAAGTGGGCCCACCCGGTGCCGCTCACCGAGGGGCTCGTCTACGACCCGGCCGCGGCCGGCGGCTGCACGGTCGTCGAGGTGCACCGCGACGGCACCGTCGCCGAGTGGGTCGGCATCGCCGGCACCTCCACCAACTGCGCCGGTGGCAGCACCGCCTGGGGCACCTGGCTGACCGGCGAGGAGAACTCCGACCGCGCCGGCGTCAACGGCATGACCAAGGACCACGGCTACATCTTCGAGGTCGACCCGCGCGACCGCCGCGCCAACCGCGCCCCGAAGCCGGTCAAGGCCTTCGGCCGGTACGACCACGAGGCCGTCGTCATCGACCCCAAGCGCGGCCACGCCTACCTCACCGAGGACGCCTCCAACCCCAACGGACTGCTCTTCCGCTGGGTGCCGCCGAAGGGCTTCGAGCACGGCCGCGGCAAGCTCCGCACCCTCGCCGACGACGCCGGTGTGCTCCAGGCCGCCAAGTGCGTCGACTCCGCGGGCCGCTTCGTGGACGACCTCTCCCGGGCGAGCCGGATCGGCACCGTCTACGGCGTCGACTGGGTCGACGTCCCCGACCGCGACGGCCGTACCGTCTCCGTCCGCAAGCAGTTCACGGACGGCCAGGTCACCCGTGCCCGCAAGCTGGAGGGCATGTGGTGGGCCGACGGCGGCACGTACGTCGTCTCCTCCTACGCGCGCGAGGAGAGCCCCGGCGCCGCGCACGACGGCCAGGTCTGGTTCTACGACCCCAAGCGCCGCACCCTCACCCTCAAGGTGCTGCTCGGTGTGAACGCGAACCCGGACGTGGACGGCGCCTACGACGGCCCCGACAACATCACGGTCTCCCCGTACGGCGGGCTCGTCATCGCCGAGGACGGCGAGGGCGTCCAGCACCTCTTCGGCGCCACCGACTCGGGCCGCACCTACCCGATCGCCCGTAACGACCTCAACGGCAGCGAGTTCACCGGTGTGACCTTCTCGCCCGACGGGGACACACTGTTCGCCAACATCCAGGACCCGGGCATCATGGTGGCCATCACCGGCCCCTGGCGCCGTCAGCCCCGCCGCTGACCTCTGGTCAGTTCCATGGACTGACATCTAACATGTCAGTCCATGGACGCACTACGGCCCGTGAGCCGGACCCTGCTGCGTGACCGGGCGTACGAGGCGCTGCGCGAGGCCATCGTGCGCGGCGACCTCGCCCCCGGCGCCCCGCTCAAGGACGCCGACCTCGCCGAACGGCTCGGGCTCTCGCGCGCACCCGTGCGCGAGGCCCTGGCCCGGCTCGGCGACGAGGGCCTCGTCGAGTCCAAGCCGCAGAGCTACACCCGGGTCACCCGGCCGGTCAGCCGCGTCGTCCGGGATGCCGCCTCGGTGGTGCGGGTGATGCACGAACTCGCGGCGCGGACCGGCGTACCCCTGCTCGGGCCCGAGGGCATCCGGGCCATGCGCGAGGCCAACGAGCGCTTCGCCGCGGCCGTCCGCGCCTCCGACGTCGAGGCCGCTCTCGACGCCGACGACGAGCTGCACCAGGTCCTCGTCATCGCCAGTGGCAACCACGCCGCCGCCGCCACGATCGCGCGGTACACCCCCCTGATCCGCCGTGTCGAACGGCGGCTCTTCGGCGACGCCGGGAGCTGTGGCTCGGCCGAGCTGCACGCCCGGCTCATCGACGCGTGCGAGGCGGGGGACGCGGCGGAGGCGGTGCGGGTCACCACGGAGATCTGGGCGGCCCTCGAACAGCTCGCCGACGACGCCATCGAGGTGGCGGAGGTGACGGGCATCCCCGCGCCCCCGTCGCCCGCTCCCGCGGCTCCGTAGCGCCTCCGTCTCCGCGTCCAGGAACGTCGACCAGCAGCCGTCACTCACCGGGAGCCGCTTTGCCGATCACCGACTTCGACCGCTACCCGCTCCTCTTCGGGCCCTCGCCGGTCCACCCCCTCGAACGGCTCACCCACCACCTCGGCGGTGCCACCCTCTGGGCCAAGCGCGAGGACTGCAACTCCGGTGTCGCGTACGGCGGGAACAAGACCCGCAAGCTGGAGTACCTGGTCGCCGACGCCCTCGCCCAGGGCTGCGACACCCTCGTCTCCATCGGCGGCGTCCAGTCCAACCACACCCGGCAGGTCGCCGCCGTCGCCGCCCGCGCCGGGCTCGCGTGCGTCCTCGTCCAGGAGAGCTGGGTCGACTGGCCCGACTCCGTCTACGACAAGGTCGGCAACATCCTGATCAGCCGCCTCGCGGGCGCCGACGTACGCCTCGTGAAGGCGGGCTTCGGGATCGGCTTCAAGGAGAGCTGGGAGCAGGCCCTGCGGGAGGTCGAGGAGAGCGGCGGCAAGCCGTACGCGATTCCGGCGGGCGCCTCCGACCATCCGCTCGGCGGGCTCGGCTTCGCGAACTGGGCCTACGAGGTGGCCGAGCAGGAGCGCGCGCTCGGCGTCTTCTTCGACACGGTGGTCGTCTGCTCGGTGACCGGCTCCACCCAGGCCGGCATGGTCGCGGGCTTCGCCGCGCTCGCCGAGGAGGAGGGCGTCCCGGCCCGGCGGATCATCGGCGTCGACGCCTCCGCGAAGCCCGGCCCGACGCACGAGCAGATCACCCGGATCGCCCGGGACACCGCAGCCCTCATCGGCGTCGAGCGGCCGGTGACGGCGGCCGACGTCGAGCTGGACGACCGCTACCACGCCGGGGTGTACGGCATCCCCGACGAGGCCACGCTCGACGCGATGAAGCTCGCCGCCCGCACCGAGGGCATGGTCACCGACCCCGTGTACGAGGGGAAGTCGATGGCGGGACTGATCGACCTGGTGGACCGGGGAGAGATCGGCCGGGACTCGACCGTGCTCTACGCCCACCTCGGCGGCCAGCCCGCCCTCAACGCCTACAGCGCCCTGTTCTCGTAGCGGCGCTCGTGGAGCCGGTCGCTCAGAGTGACTGGGCGGCCGGCTTCACCATGCCCCGGACGGTCCGGGACTTCACGAACTCGCCCATCGCCGTCATCTCCCACTCGCCGCTGAACTGCTTGATCAGCTTGGCCATCATCACGCCGGTCTGCGGCTCGGCGGTGGTCAGGTCGAAGCGGACCAGCTCCTCGCCCGTCGCCGCGTCGATCAGCCGGCAGTAGGCCTTGGCGACCTCGGTGAACTTCTGGCCGGAGAAGGAGTTGACCGTGAAGACCAGGCCGGTGGCGTCGGCCGGGAGCCGGCCGAGGTCGACGACGATCACCTCGTCGTCGCCCGCGCCCTCACCGGTGAGGTTGTCGCCGGAGTGCTTCACCGAGCCGTTGAGGATGGACAGCTTGCCGAAGTAGCAGCTGTCCAGGTGGTTGCGCTGCGGGCCGTACGCGATGACGGAGGCGTCCAGGTCGATGTCCTTGCCCCGGTACGCGGGCTCCCAGCCGAGGCCCATCTTGACCTGGGAGAGCAGCGGACGGCCGCCTTTGACCAGGGACACCGTCTGGTTCTTCTGGAGGCTGACCCGGCCCTTGTCGAGGTTGATCTTGCCGGTGGAGACGGGGGCGGCGGCCGGGGGAGCGGGCGGTGTGGCGGCCGCGATGCGGGGGTCCACGGGGGCGACGGGCGGCGCGGGCGGGGCCGGGGGCGCGACGGGGGGAGCCACCGGGGCGGGCGGGGCCACGGGCGCGGCGGCGGCGACCGGGGCGGCGGCGGGCTCGTCGTCCACGGAGACGCCGAAGTCGGTCGCGATGCCGGCCAGGCCGTTCGCATAGCCCTGGCCGACGGCGCGGGCCTTCCACGCGCCGTTGCGCAGATAGATCTCGACGACCACGAGCGCGGTCTCGTTGGCCAGCTGCGGCGGGGTGAAGGTGGCGAGGACGCTGCCGTCGTCCGCGTTGCGAAGGGTGGCCGTGGGCTCGATGCCCTGGAAGGTCTGGCCCGCGGCGTCCGGGCTCGCGGTGACGACGATCCTCTCGATGCCGGCCGGGACGGCCGAGGTGTCGACGAGGATCGCGTCGGGGGCGGTCCCGCCGCCGGAGCGGTAGGTGACACCGGGGCCGGACGGCTGGTTGTAGAAGATGAAGTCGTCGTCCGAGCGCACCTTGCCGTTGGCGCCGAGCAGCAGGCCCGAGACGTCGAGCCGCACCGGGGCGGCGACGTCCACCGCCACGCGCGCGGCGGTGAGAGGGATGTTCGAGCCGGGGGTCATAGCGGTCATGCCAGAGCTAACGAACCGGGTCCCTTTGCCGTTCCCTTACCCTCGCCCGGTTCGGCCACCTTGATTACGCGGGTGGTTCCTGGCCTGCCGCTCGTTGCCGAAGCGGTACGAACCGGTCCAGCGGGCCATGACGAGCTGGGCGTCGCCCGACTCGACCTCCGCGAGGAACTTCTCCGCGCGGGCGCCGCGCAGCACGCCCGCGGCGCGTCCCAGATGCGTCAGGACGACGGAGCCGTCCCGGCGCTGCTCGTACGTGAATCCATGGGGTCGTGGCATGCCGGGCATCCTGCCGTTCCCGGTCAGATCCGTCATATGAATATTCTTTCGACCCATGGGTGCAGTGGGGGCGGAGGGGCCGGTGGTACCGGCAGGGGCGGGGGGTGCTGTGGGCACGGTCGACGGGAGCTGTTTCCGGACAAAGGACGTGGACGAGGCGCGCGAGGAACTCGACGCCCGCTACTACGCGAACCGGATGGACGTCGTCGACGGTGAGCGGCGCCCCTTCGCGGCGCGCTTCGACACGGTCGCGCTCGGCCCGCTGGTCATCGGCGACCTGAGTTGCGGGGCCGATGTGCGGATGAGCTTCGGGGAGCTGGGCGCGTACCACCTGAACGCGCCGCTCAGCGGGCGGATGGAGATGCGCCAGGCCGGCGCGCCGATCGTCGCCACGGCCACCGATGCGCTGCTGCTCGACCCGGCGGGGGACACCTTCCTCGACCGCTGGAGCGGGGACTGCCGGACCCTGTCCGTGAAGATCGGGGCGGCCGAACTGCGTGACCGCCTCGAACAGCTCATCGGCCGCGCCCCCCGGGGCCCGCTCGTCTTCGCGCCCGTCCTGGACATCACGCGCGGCCCCGGTCTGAGCTGGGTGCGCTTCGCCCGCCAGGTCGCCGCGGAGGCCCTCGCCGGCGAGGGCCTCGCCCGGCACGAGCTGGTGGCCCGCCCCCTGCAGGAGGCCCTGCTCAACGGGCTGCTCCTGGCCGCCGAGCACCCCTGGCGCGAGGACCTGGCCCACCCGGGGGAGCCCCGGCGTCCGGCCCCGGTCAAGCGCGTCATGGACGCCGTACGGGAGCGTCCCGAGCACCCGTTCACGACGACCGAACTCGCCGCCCTGGCCCGGGTGAGCGTGCGCCGCCTCCAGGAGTCGTTCCGGGAGTACGTGGGGATGTCGCCGATGGCGTACGTACGGGAGGTCCGCCTCGACCGGGTCCGCGAGGAGCTGCGGGCGGCCGGGCCGGACGAGGTGAGCGTGAGCGAGGTGGCCTGGCGCTGGGGCTTCGCCCACCAGGGCCGTTTCGCGGCGCGCTACCGGGAGAAGTTCGGCGAGTCGCCGTCGGGGACCTTGCGCGGGTGTCGCTGAGGGCGGGATCTCGCCAGGGTGTCGCCGAGGGTCCTCAGGCCCCTTGCGGCCCCGCCGCCGCGGGCCGCGACGGGTCCGGGCGTACGCCGGGGCGCGCGAGGGGCGCATATTTCGCTGACCGGCAGAATTCCATGCGCCAATCCATCGCGCATTCCGGACAGGTGCCGCGTTCAGCGGCTCGCGATGATCTTCGTCCGGGCCTACGGTGAGCAGGTCCGGCTGCCAGCGTGCACCGTGACCCGGGCCCCGGCCGGCTCCCCCGTATCAGTCCGGCCGGGTCCTGTGTATTTTCGCGCGGTTCTCCCGTTCGGGTGGCCGTTGCCTCAGGCCAGCCCGCCGTTGCTCAGCAACAGCTGCCCGTTGATCCACTGCCCTTCGGGTGAGCAGAGGAAGTCCACCAGGTGCGCGGTGTCCCGAGGGGTGCCGAGGCGGCCGAGCGGGGTCTGCCGGACCATCTCCTGCCGCAGTTCCTCCGTCATCCAGCCGGTGTCCACCGGACCCGGATTGACCACGTTGGCGGTGACCCCGAGATGCGCCAGCTCGCGCGCGGCGGCCAGGGTGATGCGGTCGAGGGCGCCCTTGCTCGCCCCGTACGGCAGGTTCCCCACGGTGTGGTCGCTGGTCAGGGCGACGACGCGGCCGGTGCCCGGAGGGCCGGTGAAGCGACGGCCGTACTCCCGGATCAGCAGCCAGGACGCGCGCGTGTTGACCGCGAAATGGCGGTCGAAGCTCTCGACGGTGGTGTCGAGCAGACCGGAGTCGACCGACTCGCAGTGGCACATGACCAGGGCCGTGACCGGGCGGCCGAACCGTTCCCCCGCCGTGTCGAAGACGCGTGCCGGCGCCTCGGGGTCGGCGAGGTCGGCCTCGACGGCCGTGCAGGCCGCGCCCAGCTCGGCGAGCTGCTCGGCGATCGCCCCGGCCGCGCCGTCCTCCTCACCCCAGTCCATGCGCCGGTCGTACGGGGTCCAGTACGTGAACGCGATGTCCCAGCCCGACTCGGCGAGACGTAGGGCGATGCCCGCGCCGATGCTGACCGTACGGCCCACACCGGTCACGAGGGCCAAGGGACGGTTCATCGTGTTGCTCCTGTCGTTCAGTGCGGCCACCGGGGCGGGTTCACACAGAAGTGCCCGCCCAGGTAGAGGTCGTCGGCGCTGCCCTCCGGGGGGAAGCCCTTGTCGGCGATGAGCTTCTCCGCGTAGACCTCCGAGTCGTCCCGCGGTTCGAAGCCGAGCTCCCGGGCCGTGGACAGGTCCCACCACGCGCGCGTGTTGGCGGAGGAGCCGTACACGACCGTGTGGCCCACGTCCCCGGCGGTGAGCGTGGCGTGCAGCAGGCGGGCGCAGTCGGCGGGGCTGAGCCACATCGACAGCATCCGGACCGAGGTGGGCTCGGGGAAGCAGGAGCCGATGCGGACCGAGACCGTCTCGACGCCGTGCAGGTCCCAGTACAGCTGCGCCAGGTCCTCGCCGAAGCACTTGGAGAGGCCGTAGAAGGTGTCCGGGCGGTGCGGGGTGTCGACCGGGACGAGCGGGTCGCCCTCGCGTGGCTGACGGGTGAAGCCGACCGCGTGGTTGCTGGAGGCGAAGACCACGCGCGGGACGCCCTCCTCGCGGGCGGCCTCGTACAGGTTGTACGTCCCGGCGATGTTGGCGGCCATGATCTTGTCGAAGGTCGATTCCAGGGAGATGCCCGCCAGGTGCACGATCGCGTCGACACCCCGGACGGCCTCGCGCAGCGCCGCGCGGTCCGCGAGGTCGGCGACGATCGCGTCGGGCGCCCCCGGCACGGGGGCGACGTCCAGGAGGCGGAGCTCGTAGCCGTACGGGGGCAGCAGCTCCCGCATCAGCGTGCCGACGCCTCCGGCGGCGCCGGTGAGCAGGACGGTGCGGGGTACGGCCATGGAACGGATCTCCTCCGTCGAGCGGCATGCGGTGTCGTTCGCATGCGGGGGCATTCAACCGCATGCGATGGCATTCACCTGAGTGGAATTCACAACCGTGGACACGCTAGGGAGCGGCCCGACGGAGCGTCAAGAGCGGGCGACAGGGCGCGTTCTCACCTTGACCGGCCCTTCCGTGCTGTTCTAGCGTGCGGAGCGTCAGTGTTCAAGAATATGGATGACAGTCATAACTGTGCACGCGATGGCCCTGCACGACGGACTTTCCTGGGAGCGCCCGTGACCACTGCCCCGCTCACCGGCCGGCTCGACGGCCTGCTGTTCTTCCCTGTCACCGCCTTCGCGCCGGACGGCTCCGTCGACCTCGACACCTTCCGCGCCCACGTGCGCGCGGGGATCGAGGCGGGAGCCGCCGCCGTGTTCGCGTGCTGCGGCACCGGCGAGTTCCACGCCCTCACCCCCGAGGAGTTCAGGGACTGCGTCGCCGCCGCAGTCGAGGAGGCCGACGGCCGCGTCCCCGTCGTCGCGGGCGCCGGCTACGGCACCGCCCTCGCCGTGCGGTTCGCCCGGCTCGCCGAGGAGGCCGGCGCCGACGGACTCCTCGCCATGCCGCCGTACCTCGTCGTCGCCGACCAGGCCGGGCTGCTGCGCCACTACACCGAACTCGCCGCCGCCACCTCGCTCGACGTCATCGTCTACCAGCGCGACAACGCGATCCTCACCCCCGCCAGCGCCGTCGCCCTCGCCCGCACGGACGGGATCATCGGCCTCAAGGACGGCCTCGGCGACCTCGACCTGATGCAGCGGATCGTCAGCGCCGTCCGCGCCGAGGGGCTCGACCTGCTCTACTTCAACGGCCTGCCGACCGCCGAACTCACCGGCCCCGCCTACCGGGGCATCGGCGTCACCCTCTACTCCTCCGCCGTCTTCTGCTTCGCCCCGGACATCGCCCTCGCCTTCCACCGCGCCCTCACCACCGGCGACGACACCACCGTGAACGGGCTCGTCGACGTCTTCTACCGGCCGCTCGTCGAACTCCGAGCCCAGGGACGCGGATACGCCGTCTCGCTGGTCAAGGCGGCGGTGCGGCGGGGTGGCCTGGACGTGGGTGAGGTGCGGCCGCCGCTGAGCGAGCCCGCGCCCGAGCACGTCGACGCCCTCATGCTGCTCGTCGAGAGCGGCCGGGCCCTCCTGAAGGAGCTCGGCGCGTGAGCGGGGGTACGGGAGGCCGAGGCGTGAGCGGGGGTACGGGAGACCGGGGCGTGAGCGGGGGTACGGGAGGCCGGGGCGTGCGGGCGGGGGCCTTCGTCTACCCCTGGGACGTCGACGGCGATCCCGCCGCGCCCGCGCTGCTCGCCGAACTCGGCCTCGCGCAGGTCACGCTCGCCGCCGCCTACCACTCCACCCGGGCACTCACCCCCCGCCATCCCGGCCACCGGATCGTCACCGCCGAGCACGCCGCCGTGCTCTACCCGCCGGACCCGGACCGCTGGTCCGGGCGCCCGCTCCGCCCGTACCCGGCGGGGGAGTGGGCCCCCGGCGACGCCTTCGGGCGGGCCGTCGAGGCTCTCGCGCCCACCGGTCTTGAGGTGCACAGCTGGGTCGTGCTCGCGCACAACTCCCGCCTCGGCGCCGAACATCCGGAGACCTCCGTCGTCAACGCGTACGGCGACCGCTACCCGTGGGCCCCCTGCATCGCCCGCCCCGAGGTCCGCGACCTGCTCGTCGGCCTGGCCGCCGAGGCCGCCGTACGGCCCGGCGCCGTCGGCACCGAGCTGGAGTCCTGCGGCTGGTACGGCCTCGCCCACCTCCACGCCCACGACAAGACCGGCGGCGTCGCCCTGGGGGACCGGGAGCAGTACCTGATGTCGCTCTGCTTCTGCCCTTCCTGCCGGGAGGGGTACGGGGGCGAGGGCGTCGACCCGGACGAGCTGGCCGCCGTCGTGCGCGGCGCCCTGGAGCCCGTGTGGGGCGGATCGGGTCCCGCGGGCGGGCTCGGCGCCCTGGAGGCCCCGGCCCTGGCCTGGCGCGCGGGGACCGCCCGCAGCTTCCAGGAGGCCGCCGTGGCCGCCGTACGGGCCGCGGCCCCGCCCGGCTTCCGCGTCCTGCTGCATGCCGACCCCGACCCGTACCGCTGCGGCGCCGACTCCGGCACCGACCCGGCGCACGTCCTGGGCCTCGCGGACGGTGTGGTCGCCCGGCCGCTCCGGGTCGCGGAGTTCGCGGCCCACGCGCGCGTGGACACCGTCCTCGCGGCGAACCTGTCCGTCGTCACCGGCATGGGTGGCGCGCCCGACCGGCTCGCCGACACCGCCGAGCGGGCGCGGGACGCGGGCGCGACCGAACTGCGGCTCTACCACGCCGGGTTGGCCTCGGGCGAGGATCTGGCCGCGGTCCGGACGGCCCTGGGGAAGCTCGGCTAGGGGAGAGCCCCTGGGGACCCCCTGCTGGAGACCCCTGCTGGAGACCCCTTCGGGATCCCCCTGGGGGCCTCCCGAGGAATCCCTAAGGCGCCGTCTCCGCCGCCTGTTCCTCCCGGGATGCGGCGAGAAGGCGCGCGGCGGAGGCGCGGGTGTCCGCGACATGGGCGCGGGCCAGCGCCTCCGCGCCGTCCTCGTCGTGATCGCGGACGGCCTCGTAGAGCCGCTCGTGGGCCCCGCACATCGGCTCGCCGTCCGACTGGGCGGAGGTGAGCCGGAAGAGCCGGCGCAGCCGGGAGTCGAGCGGGGCCATCAGGTCCACCAGGAGCGGATTGCCGGAGAGTTCGACGATCTGCCGGTGGAAGTCGGCGTTGAGGGAGACGGCCTCGCGGAGGCGTCCGGACTCCGCCGCCTTCCTGGCCCGCGCGAGGAGCCGCTCCAGGTCCCGCAGTTGGGCGGGACCCGCGTGCCGGGCGGCGAGCCGCGCGGCCAGGCCCTCCAGGTTCTCCCGTACGTCGAAGAGGTACTCCGCGTCCCGCGGTCCGAAGTCCGCCACCACCGAACCCCGGCGCGGCTGCACCGAGAGGAAGCCCTCCGACTCCAGGCGCTGCATCGCCTCGCGCACCGGGACCCGGGAGACCCGCAGCTCGTCGGCGATCTCCCGCTCCACCAGCCGCATGCCCGCCGGGTACTCCGCCTCGATGATCCGCTCGCGCAGCTCCACATAGACCCGCTCCCGCAGGGACTGGTGGGTGTCCCCGACGGCGGTGCCGCGGGTGGCGGGGCGTTGGACGGTCATGGGGGCGGCTCCAGTCGGGTGGATGTCGTACTCCTTCGATCTTCGCAGACCCGTGGGCCCGGAAAATTCGACCCCCGTAAACCGTTGCTTGGTATTCGGTATACCAGCTACCTTGGCGCCGCACCGCGCTCACCAGGGGAGATCCCGGCATGGCCCCCTTCGAGCCGTACGGATCTGCGAAGGAGAAGCCATGAGCGAGGCCCCGGCCCCGCCACTCACCACCACGGGTGAACCCACTGCCCTCGTCTGCACCACCCTCCCCGACGGCCGCACCGCTGACGTCCGTCTCCACGACGGTCTCGTCAGCGCCGTGGAGGACCACGTCCCCGGCCGCCCCACCCCGCCCGGCGCCCTCCACCTCGGCGGCGCGCTGCTGCTGCCCGCCCTCGTCGACGGTCACGCCCACCTCGACAAGACCCTCCTCGGCGCCCCCTGGCGACCGCACCGCGCCACCGCCGGCCTGCGCGAGCAGATCGCCGCCGAACGGGACTCCCGCCACACCGAGGAGGTGCCCGTCGCCGAACGGGCCGCCGCCCTCGCCCGCCGGATGGTCTCCCTCGGCACCGGCCACGTCCGCTCCCACGTCGACGTCGACCCGGACACCGGACTCGACCACCTGCACGCCCTCCTCGGCGTACGCGAGGACTTCCGCGACCGGCTCGGCATCCAGCTCGTGGCCTTCCCGCAGAGCGGGGTCGTCACCGCGCCCGGTGTCGTCGACCTCCTCGACGCGGCCCTCGCCGAGGGTGCCGACCTGATCGGCGGGCTCGACCCGGTCGGCTTCGACGGCGACGCCGACGGCCAGCTCGACATCGTCTTCGGCCTCGCCCAGCGCCACGGCAAGGGCATCGACCTCCACCTCCACGACGGCGGCGAGACCGGCACCGCCCAGCTGCGGGACATCGCGGCCCGCACCGCCGCGCTCGGCCTCGGCGGCACGGTCGCCGTCAGCCACGCGTACGCACTCGGCGACGTCGACGACGCCGAACTCGACCGCACCTGCGCGCCCCTCGCCGCCGCCGGGGTCGCCATCATGACCAACGGTCCCAGTGGCCCCATGCCACCCGTCCTGCGGCTGCGCGAGCACGGCGTCCGGGTCTTCGCAGGCTCCGACAACATCCGCGACACCTGGTGGCCGTACGGCACGGCCGACATGCTCGAACGCGCCACGATCATCGGCCTCAGGGCCGGACTCATGACCGACGCCGAACTGAGCGCCGCCGCCTCCCTCGTCACCGACGAGGCCGCCGCCGCGCTCGGCCTCACCGGTCACGGACTCACCCCGGGCAGCCGCGCCGACCTCGTCGCGGTCGCCGCGGGCTCCGTCGCCGAGGCCGTCGCCTCCCACCCCCGCCGACTGCTGGTGCTGCACGCCGGCCGAGTCGTCGGACCCTTCGCGGACGACACCTTCCCCGCACTCGTACCGGCCGCAGGAGGAGCGAGATGAGCACCGGAACCACCCCTCGTACGACCCCGGAGGCGATCCCTCCCGCGACCCCGACGGCGGCCCCGACGGCGACCCCGGAGGCGGGGAAGCTCGCCGCCGGCCGGATCGGCACCTTCGACCTCGTCTTCTTCGTCGTGGCCGCCGCCGCACCGCTCACCGTGCTCGCCGGAGTCGCGCCCTTCGCCATCGGCATCGGCGGTCCCGGCGCCCCGCTCGCCTACCTGGTCTCCGGCGCCCTGCTCGCGCTCTTCGCCGCCGGGTTCACGGCGATGAGCCTGCACGTCCGCAACGCGGGGGCCTTCTACGCCTACGTGGCCCGCGGTCTCGGCCGCACCCTCGGCGTCGGCACCGCGTACGTGGCCGTCGTCTCGTACAACCTGGTCACGCCCGGAGTCGCCGCCGCCTTCGGCTACTTCGCCGCCGGTTCGATCCGCGACTCCACCGGCGTCGACGTGCCGTGGTGGCTGCTCTCCGGGGTCTGCGTCCTCGCCGTCGGCGTGCTCGGCTGGCTGAAGGTCACGCTCAGCGCCAAGGTCCTCGGCGTCGCCCTGGTCCTGGAGGTCCTGTCGCTGGTCGTCATGGACGGCGGCATCATCGGCGAGCGCGGCACCGCCGCCCTCGACACCGCGTCCTTCGCCCCCTCGACGCTTGCCGCGGGCGGGGTCGCGGGCATGTTCGTCCTGGTCATCGGCGCCTTCACCGGCTTCGAGGCGACCGCGATCTTCGCCGAGGAGGTGCGCGAGCCGCGCAAGACCGTGCCCCGCGCCACCTTCATCGCGATCGGCTTCCTCGCGGTCTTCTACTCCCTGGGCTGCTGGCTGATCATGGGCGCCTTCGGCACCGACGAGGCCGTGGAAACGGCCCGCGCGGCCGACGGACCGGAACTGACCTTCCGGGCGGCCGAGCTGTACGCCGGACCCTGGCTGGCGGACGCCATGCACGGACTCATCGTCGTCAGCGCCTTCGCCGCGACCCTCGCCTTCCACAACGCCGCCGCCCGCTACCTGTACGCCCTCGGCCGCGAGGGCCTGCTGCCCCGCCGGCTCGGCGCGGTCTCCGGCCGGCACGGCTCGCCCGGCGGGGCCGTCGTCGCCCAGACCGCCTTCAACCTGGCGATCGTCGGCGCCGGAGCGCTCCTCGCCGCCGACCCGTACGGCGAGGTCTTCCTCTGGACCAACAGCGTCGGCGTCCTCGGCATCATGGGCATGCAGGCCCTCGCCGCGCTCGCCGTCTGGGCGTACTTCCGCCGCGACCGCCACGGCCTCTCGGCGGCCCGGGTGGTCTGGGCCCCGCTCGTCGCCTGCGCGGGCCTCGCGGTCCTCACTGTTCTCGCGGTGGTCCACTTCGACCTCCTGACGGGCCGCACGGGCGCCGTGAACACGGCCCTCCTGGTCCCGCTCCCCGTGGTCCTGGTGGCCGGCCTCCTGGTGGCCCTCCGCATTCGGCGCACCGACCCGGAGCGGTACGCCTCCCTGACGACCGTGGACGTGGAACGCGACTGATCCGGTACGGGGGCGGGCCCGCGCCCGCCCCCGTACCGCCGTCGACCGTCAGACCAGCCGGCCGTCCCTCGCCACCACCCGGCCGGCGCGGACCACCAGGTCGCGGCGGGGGAGGTCCACCAGCGCCTGGGGGAGGCATTCGCCGTCGACGAGCATGAAGTCGGCGGGGGAGCCCGGGCGGAGGTCGGCCTTCGGGAGGCCCAGGAGGTCCGCGCCGCCGTCGGCGGCCAGGCGGAAACAGGACTCCAGTTCCTCGTCGAGTCGCAGGTCCAGGGCCCAGGCCGCGAGCCAGGCCCGGTGCAGCATGTCCGCATTGCCGAACGGGCTCCAGTTGTCCCGGACTCCGTCCGAGCCGAGCCCGACCCGTACCCCGCGCTCGGCGAGGCGACGGAACGGCAGGATCGTCGTCACCGACAGGGCGACCGTCGTGAGGGCGATCCCCGTCTCCGCGAGCAGGTCCGCCGTCTCGTCGAGCTCACGGCCGGACAGACCGGCCACCGCGAAGGCGTGCGCCACGCTCACCCGGTCCTGGAGCCCCAGCGCGCGCGTACGGGCCGCGATGTCCCGCAGCGGGGCCAGGCCCTGCTCGCCCCGGTCGTGGAGGTGGATGTCCAGGCCCAGGCCGTGCTTCTCCGCGAGGGCGAAGACCGTTCCCAGCTGGTCGCCCGTGCCCTCGCCCGTCGTGTCGAAGCCCGCCGGGTCGATGCCTCCGATGTGCGTGACCAGACCGCTCGCCGCGGCCTCCGCGAGCAGCTCGGCCACTCCCGGCGTGCGGACCACACCGTGCTGGGGGAACGCGACCAGCTCCACGTCCACGATCCCGGCCAGCTTCGCCGCCGCCTCCGCCACTCCCTCGATCCCGGACAGGCCGTACGAGGGCGCCACGTCCGCGTGGGCGCGCATCGCGCGCGTGCCCTGGGCCGCCGCGTGCGACATCAGTCGCAGCGCCCGCTCGCCCACCGGCGTCGGGAGCGCCCGGGCGAGCTCCACGTCCCCGGCGACGTACTCGGCGATGCCGTCCGCCGGGCGCCTGCTGTGCCAGGGCTCGCCCCAGGACGTCTTGTCGGGGTGGATGTGCGCGTCGACCAGGGTCGGCAGCGCCAGCCGCCCGCCCCCGTCGACCCGCTCGACCACGGCGCCCTCCGGGACCTCCGTCACCAGGACGCCGTCCACGGCGATCAGGTCGCCGGCCGGCCGGCCGAAGGGCCGGACGTCGTGGAACAGGGTCGCGGTGTGGGGCGGCGGCGGGGTCACGGGAGTCTCCTCGGAGCTGTCGACAGTACGGAAAACGGTGCCGTGATCTGGTATACCACGAGCGGTCGTGGCGGCCCCGCCGCGGCCCGATCCCGCCCCCTCACCAGGCCAGATCCTCCAGCGCGTCCAGATCCGGCACCGCCGTCACGACCGGCTCCGCGTCGGCCCCGCCCGCCCGCAGCTCCGCCCAGATCGTCTTGCCGCGCCGGCCGTAGCGCGTCCCCCAGCGCTCCGCGTACTGCGCCACCAGATACAGCCCGCGCCCGCCCTCGTCCGTCGCCGCCGCGTGCCGCAGGTGCGGCGAGGTGCTGCTGCCGTCCGACACCTCGCAGATCAGCGTCCGGTCGTGGAGCAGCCGTACCCGGACCGGATCGGCCCCGTACCGCACCGCGTTCGTGATCAGCTCGCTGAGGACCAGCTCCGCCGTGAACGCGAGACCGTCCAGACCCCACTCCGACAGCTTCGCCGCCGCCGCGTTCCGCACCGGAGAGACCGCCGACGGGTCGCGCGCCACCTCCCACTCGGCGATCCGCTCGCGGTCGAGCAGCCGGGTCCGGGCGACGAGCAGCGCGATGTCGTCGCGCGGTGCGGGCGAGAGCAGGGTCGCGAGCACGTCCGCGCAGATCTGCTCCGGGCTCCGGTCCGGGCGAGCGAGCGTGGACCCCAGCAGGCCGAGGCCCGTGTCGAGGTCCCGCCCCCGGTCCTCCAGGAGCCCGTCCGTGAACAGCACCAGCTTGGTGCCCTCCGGCAGCCGCAGCTCCGTCGCCTCGAACGGCACATCGCCCAGGCCGAGCCCGAGCGGCAGCCCCGGCGACAGCTCGGGGAACTCGACCCGCCCGTCGGGACCCACGAGCGCGGGCCCGGGATGTCCCGCGCTGGCGATCGTGCACAGGCCCGACGCCGGATCGTAGATCGCGTACAGACAGGTCGCGCCGGTGATGCCCTCCTCCCGCCGCCTCGCCTCGCCGTCCGACCCCTCCGACTCCCGGTCGTCGATCCGGCTCGTCAGCTCGTCCAAGTGCCCGAGCAGCTCGTCCGGCGGCACGTCGAGCGTCGAGAAGTTGTGCACCGCCGTCCGCAGCCGCCCCATGGTGGCCGCCGCGTGCAGCCCGTGCCCCACCACGTCACCGACGACGAGCGCCACCCGCGCCCCCGGCAGCGGGATCACGTCGAACCAGTCGCCGCCCACCCCGGCCTTCGCCGGGAGATAGCGGTATGCCACGTCCACCGCGCTCTGGTCCGGCAGCACCCGGGGCAGCAGGCTCCGCTGGAGCGTCACCGCCATCGCGTGCTCCCGGGTGAACCGGCGCGCGTTGTCGATGGCGACCGCCGCCCGCGCCGCCAGCTCCTCCGCGAACGACAGGTCCTCCTCCCCGAACGACTCCGGCGTGTCCGCACGCCAGAAGTTCGCCATCCCCAGAACCACCCCACGGGCCAGCAGCGGCACCGTGAGCAGCGAGTGCATCCCGAACGCGAGGGCCTGCGCCGCCCCCTCCGGGTCCTGCTCCCGCCAGCCCTCCGCCGAGGCCAGCTCCGCCTGCACCACGGCGTGTCCCGCGCTCAGGGCCCTCGCCATGGGGGTGCTGGTGACGTCGAACCGTACGGTGTCCCCGACCGGCTGCAGCGGCTGGTCGGGCCGCAGCCCGCTCAGCGCCGTCCGCCGCATTTCCGTCGTCGCCGGGACGGACGCCGCGGGTTCCTCCCCCCGCAGCACCGGTTCGAGCAGCTCCACCGTCGCGAAGTCCGCGAACCGCGGCACCGCCACCTCCGCCAGCTCCTCCGCGGTCCGCACGACCTCAAGCGTCGTCCCGATCCGCACCCCCGCCTCGTACAGCAGCTGGAGCCGGCCGCGGGCCACCGCCGCCCGGCCGGTCAGGGCGGCCAGCTCGGTGGTGTCCCGCATCGTCATCACGCAGCCGGACTCCCGCCCGTGCGGCAGCGTGGGCCGTACGCTCACCGCGAGCAGCCGGTCGCCCGCCCGGTGCACCTCGTCCGTCGCCGGCCGGCCCGACTCCAGGAGTTCGACCGTACGGGGATCGAGGCCGAGCTCCGAGACATGCCGCCGCTCCGCGTCCGCGGTGAGACCGAGCAGCCGGCGCGCCTCGTCGTTGGCGAGCAGCAGCCGGCGGTCCGGGCCCACGATCAGGACCCCTTCGCGCACCGCGTGCAGCACCGCCTCGTGGTGCTCCTTCATCCGGGTCATCTCGGCCGGGCCGAGGCCGTGCGTCTGCCGCCGCAGCCGTCGGCTCACCAGGGCGGCCCCGCCCACGGCGAGCACGAGCGCGCCCGCCGCCGCGCCCACCAGCAGCGGCAACCGGCCCTCCACCGCGTGCGTGATGTTCTCCACCTCGACGCCGCTGGTGACCAGGCCGACGATCTTTCCCTGGTCGTTCACGACCGGCACCACGGCCCGTACGGCGTCGTTGGGCGCGCCCCGGAACAGCTCGGTGAAGGACTCGCCGTCCACCACCGCGCGGTTGAGGTCGCCGGTCGCCTTGCGGCCGATCAGCTTCGGCTCCGAGTCGGTGTACCGCACGCCCTCCGGGTTCAGGACCGCGATGAAGTCCACTCCCGTCGCCCGCCGGGTCGCCTCCGCCCGGTCCTGGAGCACGGCCGTCGGATCGGGCGAGGCGAGCGCCGCGTCGATGCCGGGCGCCTTGGCGAAGGCCTCCGCGACCGCCAGCGAACGGACCCGGGCATCCCGCTCGGTGTCGCTGCGCGCCTGGTAGAACGTCACGAACACGGCCGCCGCGATCACCAGGAGCGCGATCAGCGCCTCCAGGGCGAACACCTGCCCGGCGAGGCTGCGCAGGCCGGTCCCGCGGTCACCCGGGCCCTTCCCCCGCTCCCGGCCGCCCCGGGCCGTCATCCCGTGCTCCGGGCGATGAGCAGCGCCACGTCGTCCGGCGCTCCCGGCCGGCGCAGTGCCCGAAGGAGCTCGTCACAGGTCTCCTCAAGGGGCCCGCGCGACTTGTCGATGAGGCCCACGAGCAGCGCGAGCCGTTCGTCGATGGCCTCGTGGCGGGTCTCGATCAGGCCGTCCGTGTACAGCACGAGCCGGTCCCCGGGCCGGAACGGGACCCGGACCGTACGGAACGTGCCGCCGCCCACCCCGAGCGGCACCCCCGGCGGGACGTCCACCAGCTCGGCCGGGCCGTCCGCCGGGACCCGCACGGGTGGCAGGTGCCCCGCGTTCGCGATCCGGCACCGGCCCAGGGCCGGGTCGTACACGGCGAAGAGACAGGTCGCGATGTAGTGCTCAAGGCCTTCGGTGATCCGGTCCAGATGCCGCAGGACCTGGGCCGGTGAGAGATCGAGGTCCGCGAACGCGCAGGTGGCGGTCCGCAGCCGTCCCATCGTCGCCGCCGCGTCGATCCCGCTGCCCATCACGTCGCCCACGACCAGCGCCGTCTTGTCCTCGGGCAGCGGGATCACGTCGTACCAGTCGCCCCCGACCTCGCTCGACGCCTGCGCCGGCTGGTAGCGGGTCGCGACTTCGAGACCCGCCCGTTCCGGGGGCTTGCCCGGCAGCAGACTGCGCTGGAGCGTCACCGCCGAGTTCCGCACGCTCTGGTACCAGCGCGCGTTGTCGATGCTCACCGCCGCGCGGGCCGCGAGCTCCGTCGCGAGCAGGACGTCGTCGCCGTCGAAGGGCAGCGCGTTGCGGTCCCGCTTGAGGTCGAGCGCGCCGAGCACCTCCCCGCGCGCGATCAGCGGCACCGCCAGATAGGAGTGGACCCCGGCCCGGGCGAGCAGCTCGGCGGCCTCCGGGCTCCGCGCGATCCGGGACAGGTCGCCGGGGCCGACGTGCTCCACCAGGACCGGAAGGCCGGTGTGCACACACCGGGTGACGAGCCGGTCCGCCCCGTACATGGTGATCGCCCCGGGCGGGTCCGCCGCCGGCAGCGCCTCCGTCCGGGCCGCGGCCTTCACCGCGAGCGCCCGGAACAGTTCGGGCCCCTCCTCGGGCGCGCCCGGCCTTCGCAGCGCGAGCACGGAGTCCAGGACGTCGACGGCGGCGATGTCGGCGAGCTCCGGTACGACCACCGAGGCCAGCTCGTCGGCCGTCTTCTCCACCTCCAGGGTGGTGCCGACCCGGGCGGAGGCGTCCGCGATGAGGGCGAGCCGTCGCCGGGACCGGTCGGCGTCCGCGTCCGCCCGCATCCGTTCGGTCACGTCGATCACCGAGGCGGCGACTCCCAGGATCCGCTTCTCCGGCCCTTCCAGGCGGTAGAAGGACACCGACCAGGCGTGGTCGTGGTCCGGGTCGGCCGGGGTCCGCCCGACGGTGGGATGGTCGAGCAGCGGTGTGCCCGTCGCCAGGACGGCGCGCAGCGCGGCCTCCAGGGCCGGGGCGTCGACCTCGGGCACCATCTCGCTGATCCGCCGTCCGAGGTGCAGCGCGGCCGGGATCCCGTTGATCCGTTCCAGGGCCGGGTTCACCAGGACGTAGCGCAGGTCGGTGTCCAGGACGGCGAGGCCGATGGGGGACTGGGAGACGAGCCGGTCGGAGAGGGCGAGCTCGGCCTCGACCCGTTCGACGACGGACCGGTCGGCGGCGATCCCGAGCGCGTACAGACCCCCCAGGTCGTCGGAGAGCCGCATGTTCCGGAACTCCACGTTCCGTACGCTGCCGTCCTTGTGCCGTACGGGGAAGACGCCCGCCCAGGTCGTGCCCTCGCGCAGCACCTCGCCGAAGAGGCGCGTCGCCTCCTCCCGGTGGTCCGCGCCGACGACCAGCCGGCCCATGTACTGGCCCAGCGCCTCGTCGGCGCGGAACCCGAAGAGGTCCGCCGCCTGCGGACTCCACAGCACGATCCGGCCGTGGGCGTCGACGACTACGGCGGCGACCCCGAGCACGTCGAGCAACCCCGTGCCTTCGAGGGGCACACCGACCCGCCCCGTCGTCCCCGGGAAGGAACCGGCCGTCACGCTGCCCTCCTCCCGCCACGCCCGCGCCTCCTTCCATGCTCGCCGCACGCCGGTCGCCCCGCACCGCGAGCGCCCACGGGCCGCGCCCTGAGGGCGGCCCGATCAGCGGGCCGGGACGGGGGTCTCCGGGGTGCTCGTCGCCGGATCACGGTCGCGTCGCCCGCGCCGCCCCCGTATCGCGACTCCCGCCGCCCACCCGGTCCCCGCGAGCGCGAGCAGCGGCAGCAGGACGCGGACGTCGACCAGGGCCACGAGGCCCGCGCCGAGGGCGAGGGCCAGCGCGTTCGGCGCCATGACCAGGGTGTTCGCGGTGGCCGCCACCCGGCCCACCGCCTCCGTCGGCGCCTCCCGCTGCACGGCCGTCATCACCGCCACGAGCACCCACGGCAGCCCGAGGCCGATGACCGCGCTCGCGGCCAGCGCCGTCGTCTCGTACGGCAGCGTCCGTACGCCCACCGCCACCGCGAACAGGGCGAGACCCGCCGCGGCGAGCGTCCGCTCCGGGGTCCGGCGCAGCAGCGGGCCGGTGACCAGGCCCGCGAGGACCGAGCCCACGCCCTGCACCGCGTAGAGCACACCGGCGTACACGGGCGCGTGCCCGAGCCCCCGGTCCACGACCGCGTAGATCGCGGCCCCGTTCACCCCGGCGAGCAGCATCGTGAACGCGCCCGTCGCGACCAGCGGCCGCAGGACCGGTGAGCCACGGAGCAGCCGCACGCCCTCGGCGGTCTCCCGCCACCAGTGCCGGGACCCGGACCGGACCGGCCGCGTCTCGCGCACCGGCATCCACGCGAACAGGGCCGCCGCGAGCGCGAAGCTCGCCGCGTCGAGGAGGGCGACAGGCCCGCCCCCGTACCGGGCGAAGAGCCCCGCCGCCACCAGCGGGGCGATCAGCTTCATGGACTCGTTGGCGGTCATCCGCAGCCCGTTGAAGGTACCGAGCCGCTTCTCGTCCAGGGCGGTCGCGATCAGGGCCTGCTCCGCCGCCTCGTGTACGGCGCCCTGCGCGCCGTAGAGCACGAGGACGGCGAAGAGCAGCCACACCCTGTCCGCCGACTCCACCCACAGGAGCAGCGGGAGGAGCACGGCCATCGCCGCGTTCAGCGCGACCAGGAGCGGCCGACGCCGTACCCGGTCGGCGAGGGTGCCGAGGAGCGGCCCGAGGAGGACGGGCGCCCAGAGGGCGAAGGCGGCCAGGGCCGCGAGACTGTCGGAGCCCGTCAGCGACTTGACCCAGATCCCGGAGACCAGCCACATCGCCGTCGTCCCGAACCCGGACACGACGACACCTGTCAGATACCAGCGCATGACCTCAGGCTGGTCTCTGAGGTGGCCCCGGGGGATCGGGCATCTTCCCTAATGGGCCGGCCCGTCGCGCGTCACGCGCCCGCGCCCTGCCTCTCGTACGGAGGCTCCGCGTGCGCCTTCTCGTACCGCAGAGCGAGACCCGTCACCACCGCGCCCAGCCCCTCCCACAGGCCCACCCCCACGAATCCGGCCGGGGCCCGGCCGGTGACGACCGCGAGGGTGAAGACCGCGCAGGTGAGGAGGCGGAAGGGGACCGTCCAGCGGAAGAAGGGCTTCCAGTCGGCGAGCGCGGCCAGCACGTAGTACACGCCCATGTTGACCGCGGCCATCGAGGAGGCGGTGAGGAAGACGAGGGTGTGGTCTCCCTCTACGGCTCCGCCCGCGGGCACCGGCTCGAAGCCCATCATCGTGAGCAGCGCGTCCGGTACGACCAGGCCCACCACCCCCAGCGCGGCGGCGAGCACACCGAAGACCGCGATGGTCCAGCCGGACAGGGAACGGGGCAGGCGCACGGCGGTCCTCCGCGAGGTGAGAGCAGGATCAGCGGTTCGAATGCGTGCTCGGATACGAGCGTGACCCTGCATATCGCGTGACGGGCCCCGACGGCCAATCGGGGGCCCCCGCCAAGCGGATTCAGCTCACTTCAGCGCCGCCGCCATCATCTTCTGGGCCACCGGGGCCGCCAGGCCGTTGCCGCTGACCTCGGAGCGGGCCGCGCCCGAGTCCTCGATCATCACCGCGACGGCGACCTGCTTCCCGGTCGAGGCGTCCTTCGCGTACGAGGTGAACCAGGCGTACGGCGTCTTGCTGTTGTTCTCGCCGTGCTGCGCCGTACCCGTCTTGCCGCCGACCTCGGCCCCGCTGATCGCCGCGTTGGTGCCCGTGCCCTCGTCCACGACCGTCCGCATCGCGCTGCGCAGCTGCTCCGCCGTCGACGAGGAGACGATCCGCTCGCTGTCGCCGTCCTCGAAGGTCTTGAGCGCGTCGCCGTCGGAGTCGACGACCTCCGACACCATGTGCGGGGCGGCGAGCAGACCGTCGTTGGCGATCGCCGCCGACACCATCGCCATCTGCAGCGGGGTGGCGGTCACGTCGAACTGGCCGATGCCCGTCAGCGCCGTCTGCGCCTTGTCCATGCCGGACGGGTACACGCTCGGGTAGGCGCGGACCGGGACGTCGAGCTCGGCGTCGTTGAAGCCGAACTTCTCCGCCATCGCCTTCACCTTGTCCTGCCCCAGGTCGGCGGCCATCTTGGCGAAGACGTTGTTGCAGGAGTAGCGGAGCGCCGTGCGGATCGTGGCGTTCTCGCAGGGCGCGGACGCGTTCTCGTTCTTCAGCACGGTCCGGGTGTTCGGCAGGGTGTACGGGTCGGGGCTCTCCGTCGATGTGTCCACCGAGCCGTACAGACCGTCCTCCAGGGCCGCCGCCGCGACGACCAGCTTGAAGGTGGAGCCGGGCGGCAGCGGCTGCCGCAGCGCCCGGTTGACCAGCGGCTTGTCCGCGTCGGTGGTCAGCTCCTTCCAGGCGTCGCCGTTCGTCGTCCCGGCGATCTTCGACGGGTCGTAGGACGGGGTGGAGACCATCGCGAGGATCCGGCCGGTGACCGGGTCGACGGCGACGGCCGCGCCCTTCGTGTCCCCGAGCGCCCGGTAGGCGGCCTTCTGCACGTCCGGGTCGATCGTGGTGACGACCGTGCCCGGCTCCTGCTGCTTGCGGGTGACGGCGTCGAGCGGGTTCTTCAGCCGGTCGTCGGTGCCGTCGAGGACGTCGGAGTAGATGCCCTCCAGCTGGGTGGCGCCGTACGCCTGCGAGCTGTAGCCGGTCACCGCCGCGTACAGCTCGCCGTCCGTGTACGTACGGCGGTACTCGAGGTCCGTTCCCTCCGTCTTCTTCGAGCCGGTGACCGGCGAGCCGGCCACGACGATGTTCCCGAGCGGCTGCGCGTACTGCGCGATCGTGTTCCGCCGGTTCTTCTTGTCGTTCGCGAGCGCCTTCGCCTCGTACGCCTGCACCCAGGTGGCCCGGCCCAGCAGGGCGAGCACCAGGAGCAGTACGAAGACCGAGGTGCGCCTGATCGTCTTGTTCATCGCACTTGTGGGGACGAACGACCCGGTGGGGGACGTTCCGGATGTGGCCCGTTTCTCAGTGAACCTTCATGTCGGCGGAGCTCGCGGCGGGCGCCCTCACCCCGCCCGGACGAAGCCCGACTCGTACGCCAGGATCACCGCCTGCGTACGGTCCCGGGCGCCCGACTTCGCCAGGACCGCCGCCACGTGCGTCTTGACCGTGGCCGCGCCGACGCCCATCCGGCCCGCGATCTCCGCGTTGGTGAGGCCCGTCGCCACCAGGCGCAGCACCTCGGCCTCCCGCTCGGTGAGCCGCGCCACCCAGGGCGGCGCCACCGGCGCCAGATGCCGGGCGTGCTCGGCGGCCAGACCCCGTACCGCCGCCGGGTAGAGCAGCGAGTCGCTCCGCGCGACCAGCCGGACCGCGCTCACCAGATCCTCCGCCGCCGCCCGCTTGAGCAGGAAGCCGGCCGCGCCGACGCGCAGCGCGTCGTACACATAGGCGTCGTTCTCGAAGGTGGTCACCACCACGATCCGGGGCGGCTCCGCCATCCCCGCGAGGATCTGCTCGGTGGCCCGGATGCCGTCGATCTCCGGCATCCGTACGTCCATGAGGACGACATCGGGCCGCTCGGCCCGCACCACGGAGACCGCCTCGGCGCCGGTGGACGCCTCGCCGACGACCTGCAGATCGGGCTCCGCGTCGAGGATGACCCGCAGGGCCGTCCGCACCATCCGCTCGTCGTCGGCCAGGACGACTCTGATCGTGGCGTTCGCCGGGGCGCTCATCGGGGGATCCGCACCGCGAGCCGCCAGACGCCGTCCGCCGGGCCCGCCTCGGCGGTGCCGCCCAGCAGCCGGGCCCGCTCGGTGACTCCGCGCAGGCCGCGGCCGCCGTTCGGGCGGGCGACCGGAGGCCGCGCGGGCAGGGGGTTCTCCATGGTGATCTCCAACTCCTCGGTACGGGCGTCGAGCCGCACGGCGACGGGCTCCCCGCCCGCGTGCCGGGCCGCGTTCGTCAGCCCTTCCTGAACGATCCGGTACGCCTCCCGGGACAGCGCCTCCGGTACGGGCGCGAGGTCGCCGGACACGGTCAGCGCCACCTTCGGTCCCGCACCCCGCACCAGGGCCTCCAGGGCGTCCAGCCCCGGACCGGGCCCCGGTCCTTCCCCGGCGTCCTCGTCGCGCCGCAGCAGCCCGAGGACCCAGTCCAGCTCGCCGACCGTGCGCCGGGTGGTCTCCTCGATCGCGGTCAGCGCCTCCCGGACGAACTCCAGGTCCGCCCCGTCGCCGCCGTCCAGGACCCGGCGGGCCGCGCCCGCCTGGAGGGTGACCGCGCTCAGCGCGTGACCGACCGAGTCGTGCAGCTCCCGGGCCAGCCGGTTGCGGGACTCCGCCTCCGCCGCGCGCCGCTCGGCCGCCGCGAGCCGGTCCGCCGGACTCGGCCCGAGCAGCCGGGGCGCCTGCCGGGCGAGCAGGGCCCCGGTCGCGGCGGCCACGGCGGCCAGCGCGATCAGCATCAGGATCCCCGCCGGGATCGCGGCCCAGCTCCACCAGGGCCGGTCGAGACCCCAGAGCCGGCCGACCTCCGACTCCCGCAGCGCCGGCGAGAACGGCAGCGCCAGAACCGACACCGCGAACGGCGGAAGGGCCAGCGTCGCCCCGCTGATCAGCGCCCCGGCGGCCAGGTGCAGCGTGAACCAGCCGGCCGTCCGGGCCTTCTCCTCCCGGCCCCGCGCCGGGCCGTCCGCCAACCCGTCCGCCGGTATCCCGCACAGCGCCCGCGCCGCCGCCACCGACATCGGCCGGGCCAGCGGGAACAGCGCGGCGACCGCGACCAGCGGAAGCCCCACCGCGTACGCCCCGAACTGCACCGCGAGGCTTCCGGTGAACAGTCCGCCCGCGTCGAGCAACGCCCCGACGATCACGGAGCCGACCATCCAGAACGGCATGAACAGCGCGCCGCCCACGATCAGATGGAGCCAGCGCCGTCTGGCCCGTTGCCCGAGGAGGGCGATCGCGCACCGTCTCACGCCTCGGCACTCCGCCGCCGCAGGACCGCGGCCAGACAGGCGGCGAGGAGGAATCCGGTGATCATTTCGCCAGCGTAGGTCAGCTGCGCCAGGCCCGTGAGCCGCTTGGCGGGATCCGTGTCCGGCATCAGCGCGACCAGCGACATGTACGCGCCCCAGCAGCCCGCCGTGCCCGAGCCGATCCAGGCCAGGGCGACGACGTTGCGCGTCCTCGGTGCGGCGGGCCGGCGCAGGACGAGGAGGAGGGTGGTGGCCACGGCGACGACGATGTAGACGATCCACTGGGCTTCCAGGACGGTGAAGTCGGCGTCGCGCTCGGCGATCTGCCGGGGGGACAGTCCCTCGGTCGCGCCGGACAGCCACATCGTGTGGAGCGTGAGGGGGAGGAGCGCGACGACGGCGGCGGCCAGGGCGGTGGCCCGTACGCCCGGCCCGGCCGTACGGGCGGAGAGGTCACCGAGGCGGCCGCGCAGGAGCCGGCCCCAGCGGTCCCGGGCGTACAGCACGAAAAGGGTTCCGAGGGAGAGGCCCTGGAGGATGAAGCCGCCGTAGACGACGGCGAAGACCCAGGGGTGCAGGAAGGGTTCGGCGGGCGCGGCGGCCTGCTCGTCGCCGGTGAAGAGGGCGACCGCGAGCTGGCTGGGGTAGCCGGTCATGATCGGGGCGAGCAGCCCGGTCGCCGCCCACATCGGGAGCGCGAGCAGCCAGGCGGGCACCCGCCGACCCCAGGGCTGGGTGAGGAGCAGGGCGAGGACGACCACGAGGGCGTCGGCCACCACCGAGACCGAGTTGGCGACGACCAGCAGCTCCCGGTGCTCCAGGAGCACACTTCCGGCGGGGATGCCGATCTCGCTGCCGGCCACCCAGGCGATCTTGAGCGTGATGTACGGGAGGCAGGCGAGGATCGCCAGTACGCGCAGGGCGCGGCGGAATCCACCGGTCCCGCGGTCTCCGGCGGTTCCGTGGTCGTCCGTGGTTCCGTGGTCGGCGCCGGGCGCCGGGGCGGGGAGATGAGCGGTCCGTGTCATGGCTCCACGCTCCCGCGCGGACCCCCGGCGCCACCTCCTGCGGACCGGTGATCCGCCTCCGCCGCACGGGGGAGGCGCCCTCGTCCCCGGGACGCGACGCGGTACGCCGTGCGACGGCTTCGGGCGCAGTGAATTGACCCACGTTTTTGTAGATCAATTGAACCCTCCCCAAGGGTCAATGAGGCCCTAGAGTAGTGATCATGAACGAGAACGCGCCCTTCGCCCCGCTCCTGACCCGCGCCGCCACCGCCGAGACCACCGCGGACCCCAGCAGCGTCATGACCCTCCTCGCCGACTCCGGCACCACCGGCGGGCAGCTCACCAGCTACCGCTCCACCTTCGCCAAGGGAGCGGTCGGCGCCCCGGCGCACTTCCACACCAAGGCGTCGGAGATGTTCTACGTGATCGACGGCTCGCTCCAGGTCCTGGTGAACGAGGAGCTGTCCGTCCTGGAGAAGGGCGACTTCCTGCTCGTCCCGCCGCACACCCCGCACGCCTTCGCGGCGGCGCCCGGCGCCGAGGCCGACGTGCTGTTCGTCTTCACGCCCGGCATGGCCCGCTTCGACTACCTGCGCCTCCTCGGCAGGGTCATGCGGGGCGAGGCGAGCTTCGAGGAGATCAAGGCCTCCTCGGAGCAGTACGACAACCACTACGTGGACAGCCCGGTCTGGCAGAAGGCGCTCGCCGAGCGCGGCTGATCCCCCGGCGGGAGGCCCGAGCGCGGCTGACCCCTGGCCGGAGGTTCAAGAGCGGCTGCCCCGGCCGGAGGTTCAAGCGTGTCTGACCTCCCGGCGGGAGGCTCAGAGGCGGCGGGTCGCCAGCGTCAGCCGGTCCCGGGCGTCGAAGAGCGCGTCCTTGATCATCTGCTCGTGGGCCGGGGTGAGCCGCGCCACCGGTACCGAGCAGCTGATCGCGTCCCGCGCCGGGGTCCGGTACGGGATGGCGACGCCGAAGCAGCGCAGCCCGAGCGTGTTCTCCTCGCGGTCCACCGAGATGCCCTGCTCACGGATGACGCGCAGCTCCTCGATGAGCTGCTCGCGGTCGGTGATGGTGTGCTCGGTCAGGGCCGGGAGGGTCTCCGGGAGCAGCTTGCGCACCTGCTCGTCGGTGTGGGTGGCGAGCAGCGCCTTGCCGAGCGAGGTCGAGTGCGCGGGCAGCCGGCGCCCGACCCGGGTGAACGGCCGCAGGTAGTGCTGGGACTGACGGGTCGCCAGATAGACGACGTTGGTGCCGTCGAGCCGCGCCAGGTGGATGGTCTCGGTGGTGTCGTCGGAGAGCCGGTCCAGGGTGGGCCGGGAGGCGGCCACCACCTCGTCGCCGTCGATGTACGAGGTGCCGACGAGTAGCGCCCGTACGCCGATGCCGTACCTGGTGCCGGTCGCGTCCGTCTCCACCCAGCCCAGCTCGACCAGGGTGCGCAGCAGCATGTACAGGCTGGACTTGGGGTAGCCGACGGCCTCCTGGACCGCGGCGAGCGAGTGCATCCCCGGGCGCCCGGCGAAGTATTCGAGCAGCTCCACGGTCCGCACCGCGGACTTCACCTGCGCTCCGCCCGCGTCGGCAGTCGCCATGACCCTCGCCCCTTTTCCGTCGTCCGGTCGTCCCGTGGCCACCTGGCCGAACGGGGCCCCTTGTGGAGACGGCCGGGCCGTCCCTAAAGTCCCGTACAGATGCGTTCATCTACGGGAACTGTGTTCAGAATAGCGAACAGGGGCGTGGCGGTGGCGGCAGAACCAGTGTGGAGTGTGGACCCCCGGACGGGGAAGCCGCGCGAGCGGGTCGCGGTGGAGGCCACGGCGGCGGACGTCGACCGGTCCGTACGGGCCGCGTACGCGGTCCGCGAGGCCCTCGCCGACCGGACGGTACGGGCCGCCTTCCTCCGTACCGCGGCCGGCCTCCTCCACGGGGCGGGCGAAAAGATCGTCGAGACCGCCGATGCCGAGACCGCCCTCGGGCCGGTCCGCCTCACCGGCGAACTCGCCCGCACCACCGCCCAGTTGAGGGCCTTCGCCGAGGTCGTCGAGGAAGGCTCCTTCCTCGACATCCGGATCGACCTGCCCGACCCCGCGGCGATCCCGCCCCGCCCCGACCTGCGCCGCTGGAAGATCCCGCTCGGCGTCGTCGCCGTCTACGCCGCCAGCAACTTCCCGCTCGCCTTCTCCGTCCCCGGTGGCGACACGGCGAGCGCCCTCGCGGCCGGCTGCCCCGTGGTGATCAAGGCCCATCCCGACCACCCGGCCACCTCCGAACTCTGCGCCTCGCTGCTCCGCAGGGCCGCCGCGGAGTCAGGTCTCCCCGAGGACGTCGTCGTCCTCGTCCACGGCTTCGACGCGGGCGTCGAGCTGGTCCGCCACCCGCTCGTCTCGGCCGCCGGATTCACCGGCTCGGTCCGCGGCGGCCGGGCCCTCTTCGACGCGGCCGCCGCCCGGCCCGTCCCCATCCCCTTCCACGGCGAACTCGGCTCCCTCAACCCGGTCGTGATCACCCCGGCCGCCGTCGAGGAGCGGGCCGAGGAGATCGGAACCGGCCTGGCCGGCTCCATGACGCTGGGGCAGGGTCAGTTCTGCACCAAGCCCGGCTTCGTCCTCGCCCCCTCCGGCGACGCGGGCGACCGCTTTGTCGACGCGTTGACGATCTCCCTGCGCGACGCCGAGCCCGGCGTGATGCTCGACCACCGGATGCGGGACCACTTCCTCACCGGCACCGAAGGGATGGCCCGGATCCCCGGCGTCACCGCGCCGGTCCAGCCCGCCGCCGGGGGGCCGCACACCGTCAAGGCCGGTTTCCTGGCCGTCGACGCCAAGACCCTGCTCGACGGCCCGCATCCCAGCCTCGTGGAGGAGGTCTTCGGCCCGGTCACCGTCGTCGTCCGCTACGACTCCCGTACGGAGGTCACCGACGTCCTCTCCAGGGTGCCCGGAAACCTCACCGCCACCCTGCAGATCGCCGAGCGGGACCAGGACGAGGACGCGGCCCCGCTCCTCGCCGAACTCACCCCGCTCGCGGGCCGCGTCCTCGTCAACGGCTGGCCCACCGGCGTCGCCGTCGCCGCCGCCCAGCACCACGGCGGCCCCTACCCGGCCACCACCTCCACCTCCACCTCGGTCGGCGCGACGGCGATCGAGCGCTGGCTGCGCCCGGTCACCTACCAGTCGACCCCCGGCCACCTGCTCCCGCCGGAGCTCCGCGACGACAACCCGCTGGACCTGCCCCGCCGCTGAGTCCCGGCCGTCCCCTGGTTCACTCCCCGACGCGCACCACGATCTTCCCGAGGTGCGCGTTGGACTCCATCAGCCGATGGCCGTCGGCGATCCGCTCCAGACCGTCGAAGACCTCGGCGATCACCGGCGCCAGGGAACCGTCGCGGAGCCCCGAGCCGATGAAACCGGCCGCGCGCCGCCGCCCCTCCTCGGACCTGGCCAGTGCCCCGTTGGCGTACGTGTGGACCGTCTGCGGCCAGTTCGCCGAGAGGGCGACCGGCCGCGGGTCGAGCCAGCCGTACAGGACGGCCGTTCCCCCGGTCCGCAGCGCGTCCCCGAGCCGGGCGAACCCGGGCCCACCGATCGCGTCGAAGGCGAGATCGGCGCCCGCCCCGGCGGTGATCCGCCGCACCTCCGCCACCAGGGCGTCGGCGTCCGTGGTGTCCGTCGCGATCACGTGCGCGGCCCCGAGCTCCAGGAGCCGCTTCCGCTTGCCCTCGCCGCGCGTGGTGGCGATCGGCACGGCCCCGACGCGCAGCGCCGTCTGGAGGGCGGCCGTTCCCACTCCGCTGGACGCCCCGGTGATCACCACGTGGTCGCCGGGGCCGAGACCGCCGGTCAGCACCATGCCGCCGTACGCCGTGAAGTACGTCAGCCAGACCGCCGCCGCCGTCACCGCGTCCACCCCCTCGGGCCGGGCCACCACGTACTCCTCGGGCAGTACCACCCGCTCCGCGTAGACCCCGTACACCCCGAAGTCGAAGTTGGCCGCCGCCATCACCGGATCGCCGGGCGCGTGCGCGGTGACCCCCGCGCCGACCGCCTCGACGACGCCCGCCGCCTCGTAGCCGAGCCGGGAACCCGGCAGCGTCGGCGGGTAGTAGTAGGTGCCCGCGCGGAACAGCGCCTCGGCCCGGTTGAGCCCGATCGCCTCGACCCGTACGAGCAGCTCGCCGGGCCCGGGGGCCGGCAGCGGCACCTCCTCCACGGTGAGGACCTCGGGCCCGCCGGTCCGATGGAAGAGAACTGCCCTGGTGGTCATGTCCGTTGTCGTCATGAGCCAGACGCTACGAGCACGTGGCGAGACGATCCATGTCCCGACGGCTCCTGTCGATGTCCGATCGTCTCATCCGTGTCGGCGAGGAGTACGGTGCCGGGATGGACGTACTGAGCGATGCCATCGCCGCCATGCGCACCGGGCGGCCCCACTCCTCCCGCACGGTCCGCTTCGCCCCCTGGGGCCTCCGCTTCCCTCCCAGCGAGGGTGCCGGATTCCATGTCGTCCTCCAGGGCACCGCGTGGCTGCTGCCCCCGGACGGCGCCGCCCCCGTCAGGCTCGGCCCCGGCGACGTCGTCCTCCTCGCCCACGGCACCGGCCACGGCCTCGCCGACCGGCCCGACACGCCCCTCGTCGACGCCCTGCCGGCCTCCGACGGCTCCTGGCCCACCCCGCCCGACCGGGGCCCGATCGGCGCCGAGGAGACCCTGCTCCTCTGCGGCGCCTACCAGCTCAGCCGCGCCCGGGCGCACCCGCTCCTCACCGATCTGCCCCCGTACGTGCACCTGCCCGCCCGGGTCGGCGCCCACCCCCGGCTGCGCGCCGCCGTCGACCTGCTCGGCGCCGAACTCGCCGAACCCCAGCCGGGATCCGACGCGATCGTGCCCGCCCTGCTCGACACCCTGCTGCTCTACCTGCTGCGCACCTGGTGGCTCACCGAACGCGCCGACCGCTCCACCGGCTGGTCGGCCGCCCTCGGCGACCCGGCGGTCGCCGGCGCCCTCCGCGCCCTGCACGGCGACCCCGCGCGCGCGTGGACGGTCGAGGAACTCGGCGCCCTGAGCGGCCTCTCCCGCGCCGCCTTCGCCCGCAGGTTCACCGCCCTGGTGGGCCGCGCACCCCTCTCGTACCTCACCTGGTGGCGCATGACCGCGGCGGGTCGGCTGCTCCGCTCCGACGACCTTCCGCTCCGCGCGGTCGCCCAACGCTCCGGCTACTCCTCGGAGTTCGCCTTCGCCAAGGCCTTCAAGCGGGAGTACGGCGTGGCGCCGGGCCAGTACCGCAAGGGCGCCTGAGACCCGGAGCTCAGGCCCTGCGGCCCGGCAGCCGGAGCGACGCCAGCGTCGTCAGGGTCAGGAAGCCCGCACTGATCAGGAGGCTGGTGCGGAGGGCCGATTCCATGGACTCGGCCGCCATCGAGCCGAAGACCGCGATCGCGAGGGCGCCCGCCGTCTGCCGGACCGCGTTCAGAAGGCCCGCGGCCGTGCCCGCCCGCTCCGCCGGGACCGCCTCCATCATCGAGGCGATCAGCGGCGGCAGCGAGAAGCCCGCCCCGAGCGCCAGCGGTACAAGCAGCAGCGCCTGCGCCACCCGGGAGGAGTCCGCGTCCACGGTGAGCAGCCCGAGCAGGCCCGCCACCGCGACCACCTGGCCGACGACGATCGGCAGCCTCGCCCCGTACCGCGCCGCCACCTTCGCCGACAGGATGTTCACCGCGGCGAGCAGTCCCGTCATCGGCAGGAACATCAGCCCGGCGGCCAGCGGCGAGAGGCCGAGCACCTGCTGGAAGAAGAGGCTGAAGACGAAGAGCATCCCGTAGAAGGCCACGCTGTTCGCCGAGCCCGCCGCCACCGCGACCGCGACCGTCGTGTTCCGGAACAGCCCCAGCGGCACCACCGGGTGCCGCCGCCGTGTCTCGATCACCAGGAACGCGGCGAAGGCGACAGCCGCCACACCCAGCGCCCACCAGGCCTCCGTACCGCCCTCGATGGCGGCGAAGGTGAGCGCCCCGAGCGCCGTCATCGCCGTCAGCTGCCCCGGCAGGTCGAGCGGGGCGGGCCGGCGGGCCGAACGCGCCACCCGGGTCAGCAGGGCGAGCGCGAGCAGCCCCAGCGGCAGGTTCACGAAGAAGATTCCCCGCCAGCTCCACGCCGTGGTCAGCGCCCCGCCCGCGACCGGACCGAGCGCCACCGCGACCGTGCCGCCCGCCGCCCAGAGCGACACCGCACGCGCCCGCCGCCCGGGATCGCCGTACGCCTCCCGTACGAGCGCGAGCGAGGCCGGCAGCATCACGGCGGCCGCCGCGCCCTGCACCGTGCGGGCCGCGAGCAGCGCCGGAAGGCCGGGGGCCAGGCCGCAGGCGGCGGAGGCCAGGACGAAGACGACGACCCCGGTGCCGTACGCCCGGCTCGCCCCGATCCGGTCGGCCAGCGCCCCGCTGGAGAGCAGCAGCGCGGCGAAGGCCAGGGTGTACGAGTCGACCACCCACTGGAGTCCCGACATCCCCGCCCGCAGGTCGGCGCCGATCGCGGGCAGGGCGACGTTCACGACGGAGGTGTCGAGGGTGATGAGGGCGAACCCGAGCATCGCGGCGGCCAGCGCGAGGCCCGGCGAGGCGGGGCGCTTCGGGGCGCTCGCGGGGGAGGGGACGGCAACATCGGCTTGTACGAGGTCGGTTGAGGACATGCCTCCAGCTTCATGATCGGCGGAGCCGTACAGTAGTGGCCCGAATGCCATATGCCCGGAGGTTCTGGCCAGATGACAGCCGAGTCCGCACCCCCGTCCCGCGTCCGACGCGTCGCCGTGATCGCCGCCCCGCCCGTCTCGATGTTCAACCTGGCCATCCCCGAGATGCTGTTCGGCAAGGTCGAGATCGACGGCGCACCCGGGTACGAGACGGTCATCTGCGCCCCCGACCCCGGGCCCGTCACCACCGCCGGAGGCCTGGACCTGCTCGTCCCGCGCGGCCTCGACGCGGTGGAGGAGGCCGACACCGTGGTCCTCGCGGGCGGCGGCTCCTCCGCCGACCCCGACCCGCGGATCCTCGACGCGCTGCGCGCCGCGGCCGCCGCGGGCAAGCGCATCGCCTCCATCTGCACCGGCGCCTTCGCGCTCGCCGAGGCCGGGCTGCTCGACGGCCGGGCCGCCACGACGTACTGGGCGTACCGCTCGCTGCTCGCCGCCCGCCACCCCGCCGTCGACCTCCAGGACGACGTCCTGTTCGTCCAGGACGGGCCCGTGCTCACCTCCTCCGGATACGCGGCGGGCATCGACCTCTGCCTGCACGTCATCCGCACCGACCACGGCGCCGCCGTCGCCAACACCGTCGCCCGGCTCGCCCTCGTCGCGCCGGTACGCCCCGGGGGCCAGGCCCAGTTCACGCAGACCCCGCTGCCGCCCGAGCGAGGGGCCTCGTTCGCCGACACACGCGCGTGGGCCATGGAACACCTCGACGAACCGCTCGGCCTCGGCGACCTCGCCCGGCACGCCGGGGTCTCCGTCCGCACCCTCTCCCGCCGCTTCCACGCCGAGACCGGCGTCAGCCCGCTCCAGTGGCTGCTGCACCAGCGCGTGGAGCGGGCCAAGGAGCTCCTGGAGACCACCTCGCTCGCCATGGACGGGGTGGCCCGCGCCAGCGGCCTCGGCACGGCGGACTCCCTGCGGCAGCACCTGCTGCGCCGCACGGGCCTCACCCCGAGCGCGTACCGCTCCTCCTTCGGCCACGCGTCCTCCTCCGGTCACATGTCCTCCGCCGGCCATGCGACGGCACCTGCCGGGTCCGGAACCGTCCCACCCTCCCGCACGTCCTGAAGAGTCATGATCAGACTCGCCACCGCCGCCGATCTCGACGCCGTCGTCGCCCTCCACACCGAGGCCCGCGCCACCTACTACCGTGGCCACCTCCCCGACGCCGACTTCCTCGGCCCCGAGGAGGTCGCCCGCGCCCGTAAGGGCTGGGCGGGCGCCATCGACCGCGGGGCGGTCCTCTGCGCCGTACGCGACGGGGAGCTCGCGGGCATCGCCGCGTACGGCGAGCGGGACGGCCTCATGCACCTCACCCAGCTCCACGTCCTGCCCGCCCGCTGGCGCGCGGGCATCGGAGCCGGGCTCCACGCGGCCTGCGTGGAGAACTGGCGCGCCGCCGGGGTGACCACGGCCCGCCTGGAGGTCTTCGACAAGAACGAGCGCGCCCAGGCCTTCTACGCCGCCCACGGCTGGACCCCCGACCCGGAGACCCCGCGCGACGGCGATCACCTCGTGCTCCGGCTCACACTGGGGCCGGAAACGGAATGATCCGGACCGGTGGGGGCGTTCCCAGGACGAACACCCCATCGGCAACCCTCGGAGAGAAGTCACATGCGCGTCGAGATCTGGAGCGACATCGCCTGCCCCTGGTGCTACATCGGCAAGGCACGCTTCGAGAAGGGGCTCGCGGCCTTCGCCCACCGCGACGACATCGAGGTCGTGCACCGCTCCTTCGAGCTCGACCCGAACCGCGCCAAGAGCGACACCGGCCCCGTCCTGGAGATGCTCGCCAAGAAGTACGGCCGCACCCTCGACGAGGCGCGTGCCATGGAGGCCCACGTCGCCTCCAACGCGCACTCCGAGGGCCTCGGCTACCGCACCGAGGGCCGCGACCACGGCAACACCTTCGACATCCACCGGCTGCTCCACCTCGCCAAGGACCGCGGGCGTCAGAACGAGCTCCTGGACCTGGCCTACCGCGCCAACTTCGCCGAGGAGCGCTCGGTCTTCGACGCGGAGACCCTGGTGACGCTCGGTGTCGAGGCCGGCCTCGACGAGGCCGAGGTGCGGGCCGTCCTCGCCGACGACTCCGCCTACGCCGAGGCCGTACGCGAGGACGAGCGCGAGGCCGCCGAACTCGGTGCGAACGGCGTGCCCTTCTTCGTCCTCGACCGCCGCTACGGCATCTCCGGCGGCCAGCCCGCCGAGGTCTTCACCCAGGCCCTGGAGCAGGCCTGGCAGGGCCGGGTCCTCCAGCCGATCGGCGGGGACGCGGCGGCCTGCGACACCGACGGCAGCTGCGAGGTACCGGGGGCCTGAGGGCCCGTCTCCGGACGTCGGCCCATCACCCGCACCCCCGCCCACCTGCGGCGATAAGACAGGCTTGGGTTTTCCCCACGATCAAAGGCGATTGACGGGTGATCGTGGGGAATCCAGGCTGAGGTCATGGAACCCCTGGAAAACCCGCTCGGCGGCGCCGAGTTCGCGCCCAAGAAGACCTACCTCAACACCTCCGCCTGTGGGCTGCTGCCCCGCCGGACCATCGAGGCGGTCACGCTCCTCGCCGAGGAGACCGCCGACGGCCGGTCCGACGGTGCCGGAAGCTTCGGCATCGTCGACGAGGCCCGCGCCGCCTTCGCCCGCCTCGCCGGCGTCTCGCACGAGCGCGTCGCCGTCGGCAGCTCCGTCGCCGTGCACTGCGGAATGATCGCCCAGTCGATGCCCGCCGGATCCGAGATCCTCTTCCCCGAGGGCGAGTTCTCCTCCGTCATCACCCCCTTCACCATCCGCGGCGACCTCAAGACCCGGTTCGTGCCCCTGGAGCGGCTCGCCGAGTCCGTCCGCCCGGAGACCGCGCTCGTCGCCTTCTCCGCCGTGCAGTCGGCGGACGGCCGGACGGCCGACTTCACGGCGATCCGTGCCGCGGCGGCCGCGCACGGCGCCCGGACGCTCCTCGACGCCACACAGTCGGCGGGCTGGCTGCCGCTGAGCGCGGGGGACTGGGACTACACCGTCACCGGCGGATACAAGTACCTGCTCTGCCCGCGCGGGGCGTCCTTCCTCACCGTCACCGAGGAGGCGCAGGACTCGCTCCTCGCGATCCACGCCAACTGGGTCACCGGCGAGGAGCTGTGGGTGAACAGCTACGGCCCGGTCCGCGAACTGGCCCGTACGGCACGCCGGTTCGACGAGCCCGCGGCCTTCTTCTCGTACCACGGGGCGGCCCGCTCGCTCGCGCTCCTGGAGGAGATCGGCATCGAGCGGATCGAGGCCCACGACAAGGGGCTCGCGGCCCGCTTCCGTTCGGGTCTCGTCTCCCTCGGCCACGAGCCGGTCATGGACGACTCGACGGTCGTCGCGATCCCCGGCCTCGGGGACCGCGCGGAGGCGCTGCGCGAGGCCGGCGTCCTGCTCTCCGCCCGCGCGGGCAACCTGCGCGCGTCCTTCCACCTGTACAACACGGCGGCGGACGTGGACCGGGTCCTGGACGTCCTCGCGGGCTGAGGCCCGTACCGCCGCAGGGGGGATGGTGCAGGCGGGGAGGCCCCCCGGCGGCCGCCCTGTCCTCAGCAGTTCGCCGGCGGTGGCGGGCACTCGCCCGCCTCGCCCGCCTCCTCGCGCAGGTTCTCCGCCACGAGGCCGAGGAGCCGGGCCAGTTCCGCCCGCTCCTCCGGGCCGAGCCCGTTCAGGGAGGCCTGCTCCAGGTCCGACCAGACGCCCTCGACGCCGGCGCGCAGCGCCCGCCCCTCCTCCGTCGCCTCGACGAGGACCGCGCGCCGGTCGGCCGGGTCGGGGCCGCGGCGGACGTGGCCGCCCTGCTCCAGGCGCTGGAGCATCTTGGTCACGGTCGAGGCGTCCAGGCCCAGGGACTGGATCAGCTCGGACTGGCGGACCGGTCCGCAGTCCCAGAGCCGCATCATCATCATCTCCTGGCCGGGGTAGAGCTCCAGCTCCCGCAGCCGGCGTCCGGCGGCGATCCGGTGCATCCGGGCCACCCGGGCCAGGGCGATGCTGACGGGTCCGCCGCGGGCGGCGGAGGGGGTCGGCTCGGTACAGGCGGGGTCGGGTCCTGGCATCGGGGCTCCTCGGGAAGACTCTCCCCACAGATTACCTTGGTCGGCCAATCAATGAGTTACAGTGGCATCCGGACCAGATAGTTGGCCGACCACATAAATCTGTGAAGGGGACAGCCATGACCACCGCCTTCGACCCCATCGACCTCGCCGGGACCCGGCTCGCCAACCGCATCGCCATGGCGCCCATGACCCGCAGCCGGGCCGAGGGCGAGAGTCGCACCCCCACCGCGCTCGTCGCCGAGTACTACGCCCAGCGCGCCTCGGCCGGCCTCATCATCACCGAGGGCACCCAGCCGACCGCCGTCGGCCAGGGCTACCCCAACACCCCCGGCCTGCACAGCGCCGAACAGATCGCCGCCTGGCGCGAGGTCACCGACGCCGTCCACGAGCGCGGCGGAAAGATCTTCGTCCAGCTGATGCACGCCGGCCGGATCAGCCACCCCGTCGTCCTCGGCGACGGCCTCCACCCCGTCGGCCCCTCAGCCGTCGCCCCGAAGGGACAGCTCTTCGCCGGCACCGGCCTCATCGACTTCGTCGCCCCGCGCGAGCTCACCTCCGACGAGATACGGGAGACGATCGCCGGCTTCGCCGCTGCCGCCCGCAACGCCGTCGACGCCGGCTTCGACGGCGTCGAGATCCACGGCGCCAACGGCTACCTCCTCCAGCAGTTCCTCGCCACCGGCTCCAACCACCGCACCGACGAGTGGGGCGGCCCCGTCGAGAACCGCGTCCGCCTCACCGTCGAGGTCGTCAAGGCCGTCGCCGCCGAGATCGGCCCCGAGCGCACCGCACTGCGGATCTCCCCGGCCAACACCTACAACGACATCGCCGAGACCGACACCGAGGAGCTCTACCCCGCCCTCGTCGCCGCGATCGACCCCGTCGGCATCGCCTACCTGCACGTCACGGAGCCCACGCCCGAGGTCCGCGAGCTGACCCTCGCCCTGCGCAAGGCCTTCTCCGGCACCTTCGTCCTCAACCCGTCCACCGAAGGACCGACCGGCGCCGACGCCCTGGCGCTGATCGAGGACGGCACCGCCGACCTCGTCGCCTACGGGGCGCTCTTCCTCGCCAACCCCGACCTGCCCGCCCGACTGCGGGCCGGCGGCCCGTACAACACCCCGGACACCGCGACCTTCTTCGGCGGCGACCACCGCGGCTACACCGACTACCCGGCGCTGTGAGCCGGCACAGGCGAAACCCGCGCACATGAGTAGGGGCGGGGGCCCGGCACCGGACCCCCGCCCCCTCCCTGCGCGGCCGCACGGGCGGAAGGGGCGGAGTGCGAACCCCGCCCCTTCCCCCGTACCGCCGACCGGGATCAGGCCCACGCCTCCGTGACCGCCCGGCGCGCGCCCTCCAGGTCCACCGTGCGTCCCGTCTCGCCGAGCGCCGCGCCCAGGGCGGCCAGCGAGGACTGCACGGCGCCCGGGGTCGCGTCCACCCCGTAGTGGTTCACCCGGATCATCTCCTTGGCCAGCGCCCCGCCACCCGCGATCAGCGGCAGCGACGGATCGGCGGCCAGCGCCTTCGCCACCAGCTCCGAGGCGTCCACCCCGGCCGGCGCGCGCAGCGTCGTCGCGACCGGGGCCGCGTCCTTCGCCTCGTGCACATACGGCTCCAGGCCGCCGCCCAGCGCCAGCGCACCCGCGCGCGTGGCGGCCGCCGCGGAGGCGTGCCGCGCCATCAGCAGGTCCAGGCCCTCCGCCTCGATCCGCTCCACACAGGCCTCAAGGGCCAGCATCTCCAGCTGCGCCGGAGCGTGCAGCAGCGTCTTCCGGCCGCCGTCGATCCAGCGCTCCTTCCAGTCCAGGAGGGAGAGGTACGAGCGGCGCGGCGCGGCCGGGTTGGCCGCGAACCGCTCCCACGCGCGCGCACTCACCGACACCGCCGACACGCCCGCCGGCCCGCCCATCGCCTTCTGCGCGCCGATGATGCACATGTCCACGCCCCAGGCGTCCGGCAGCACCGGCTCGGCGCCGATCGAGGCCACCGCGTCCAGGTAGAACAACGCGCCGTGCGCCCGGACGACCTCACCGATCTCCGCCACCGGGTTGGTGTTGCCGGTCGCCGCCTCCGCATGCACCAGGGACACGAAGTCGATCTCCGGGTGCGCGCCGAGCGCCTGCTCCACCTGAGCGGCCGTCACCGCCGTGTGGAAGGGCACCTCCAGGTCGATGACGGTCGCGCCGCAGTCCCGCAGCCAGTTGCCGAAGGTCTGCCCGTACGGCCCCGTGACCACGTTCAGCGCGGTCGAACCGGCCCGCGCCCCACTGCGGATGCACCCCTCCAGGGGGAGCAGCGCCTCGCCCTGGGTGATCACCACGTCCTGCTCCGTGGAGAGCAGCGCGGCCACCCGCCGCTCGATCGACGCGAAATGCGCGGCGGTCAGCGGGGCCAGGTCCAGGAGCGGATGTGTCACGGTCACGGCGGTGCCTTCTTCGACTCGGTGCGGTGCGGGCGGAACTCCCGATCAGGGTACCGAGGCACCCCTTTCCCGCCCTTGGCCCACCCGTACAAAAGGGATCTTCGTTCCGGTGCAACCGTCAAGGGACATCAGGTGTCCAACAGGACGACGGACCGGGCACGGGCCCCGTCCGGCGCACCCCCGCAGCCGCCCGGAACCCTCCGACTCCAGGAGACGCTCCATGCGCAAGCACCGTTCCGCCGCCCTCGCCGCGGCGACCCTCCTCCTTCTCACCGGTGCGGGGATCGCGACCGCACCCGCCGCCTGGGCCGGGGTGCCCGGCAGCACCCGCGCCGACGACCGCAACTGTGACTTCGACGGCGACGGCTTCGACGACGTCCTCGTCGGCGCGCCCGGCGCCACCGTCGGCGGCAGGCGCGGGGCCGGCCTCGTCACCGTCCAGTACGGCTCCCGGCACGGCATCGACACCCGCGCCGCCACGGTCATCAGCCAGAACACCAGGGGTGTACCCGGCGGTGCCGAGGCCGGCGACTCCTTCGGCGCCGCCGTCGCCACCGGCGACCTCGACGGCGACGGCTACGACGACGCCGTGGTCGGGGCCCCCGGCGAGGACATCGGCACCCGCGCCGACGCCGGCGGCGTGATCGTCCTGTGGGGCTCCCCGCGCGGACTCGTCGGCACCGACAGCCGCTGGGTCGAGAGCCTCCTCGGCCCGGTGGCCGGGAACCGCTTCGGCTCCGCGCTCGGCGCCGCGCGGTTCACCGCCGAGACGTCCGGGGACCAGCTCATCGCCCTCGACCGCCGGTCCGCCGAACGGCACCTGTTCGGCGCCGTCCTCCGGCCGGGCGAGGGGCGCACCGGCACCGGCCCCCGCACACACAGCGCCGCGCCGCTGAGCCGTGCCGCCCTCGCGCGGAGCGGTGGGCGCGCCGCCGCGCCACCGCTCCGGGACCTCATCGCCAAGTCCGTCACCACCGGCGACTACGACAAGAACGGCTTCGCGGACCTGGTGATCGGCGGCGTCACCACCGGCGCCGAACCCGGCCACGGCTGGTCCTGGTACCTCGCCGGACGGAGCGACCACCTCGTCCACCAGCGCGACCTGCGCGGCGGCCCGGTCACCGCCTCCGGCGACCTCGACGGCGACGGCTACGACGACCTCGTCACCGGCGAACCGCACAGCCCCGACGACGGCGGCGAGAGCATGACCGGCGGCCTCGTCGGCGTCTACCGGGGCGGCCCGCGCGGCCTCGCGGGCGCCACCGGCGTCGGCACCCCGCCGCAGTGGTGGACCCAGAACTCCCCGGGAGTACCGGGCGCATCCGAGCGCGGCGACGGCTGGGGCGCCGACCTCTCCCTCGGCGACACCGACCGCGACGGCTACGCCGACCTCGCGATCGGCGCGCCCGGCGAGGACGTCGGCACCGTCGCCGACGCGGGCATGGTCACCGTCCTGCGCGGCAGCGCCCGGGGCCTCACCGGCACCCGCGCCCGGTCCTGGACCCAGGACTCGCCGTCCGTGCCCGGCGGGGTGGAGAAGGGGGACGGGTTCGGCGGCCAGGTCCGGCTGGTCGACCCGAACGCCGACGGCCGCTTCGGACTGCTGGCCGCCGCCCCCGGGGAGAACACCGCGGACGGGCACGTGTGGGTCTTCTCCGCCGGTACGGGCGGGCCGACCGCCACCGGCTCGTGGACCTACAGCGTGGGCAGCCTCGGCGGCCCGCACGTCGACGCGCGCTTCGGGTCCGCGATCGACGAGTGACGGTCGCAGGGGCGCGGTCGACCCGTGACCCCCCGATCGGGGGTCCCGGCCGGGCACCCGCCCTCGTACAGTGCAGGCATGAGTGATCACGCGGTGCTGCACGTGAAGGGACGGGTGCTCGTCGGCCCCGAGGACGTACGGGACGAACTGTGGTGCGTCGACGGACGGGTCACCTTCGACCGGCCCGCCGCCGAGACGGTCACCGTCGAGGGCTGGGTGCTGCCCGGACTCGTCGACGCCCACTGCCACGTCGGCCTCGACCGGCACGGCCCCGTCGACGAGGCCACCAGCGAGAAGCAGGCCCTCACCGACCGGGACGCGGGCACCCTGCTGATCCGGGACGCGGGCTCGCCCTCCGACACCCGCTGGATCGACGAGCGCGAGGACCTGCCGAAGATCATCCGCGCGGGCCGGCACATCGCCCGCACCCGCCGCTACATCCGCAACTACGCCCACGAGATCGAGCCCGCCGACCTCGTGGCGTACGTCGGCCGCGAGGCCCGGCGCGGCGACGGCTGGGTCAAGCTCGTCGGCGACTGGATCGACCGCGAGGCCGGCGACCTCACCGCCTGCTGGCCGCGCGCCGAGGTCGAGGCCGCCATCGCCGAGGCGCACCGGCTCGGCGCCCGCGTCACCGCGCACTGCTTCGCGGAGGACTCGCTCCGCGACCTCGTCGAGGCCGGGATCGACTGCATCGAGCACGCGACCGGTCTCACCGAGGACACCATCCCGCTCTTCGCCGAGCGGGGCGTCGCGATCGTCCCGACTCTGGTCAACATCGCGACCTTCCCGCACCTCGCCGACGGCGGCGAGGAGAAGTTCCCCCGCTGGTCGGCCCATATGCGCCGGCTGCACGAGCGCCGGTACGACACGGTGCGCGCCGCCTTCGACGCGGGCGTCCCGGTCTTCGTCGGCACCGACGCGGGCGGCTCCCTCGCCCACGGCCTGGTGGCCGAGGAGGTGGAGGAGCTGACGAAGGCCGGCATCCCGCCGATCGACGCGCTCGCCGCCACCGCCTGGGGAGCCAGGGCCTGGCTGGGCCGTCCTTCCCTGGAGGAGGGCGCCCCGGCCGACCTCGTCGTCTACGGCGAGGACCCGCGCGCAGACGTCCGCGTCCTCGCGGCGCCGCGCCGGGTCGTCGTCAACGGGCGCGTGGTCGGCTAGGGGATGTCCGGCGGACAGTCCTGGGTCGTTCCTAGCCGCGGTTCAGGAAGGCGAGCCGGGCCTTCTTCTCCGGGATGAAGACCTCCGGCAGGTCCACCTCGGGCAGCACGACCTCCGGGCCCAGCTCGAAACCGGCCCGCACCATACGGGCGATCGCCTTCTCGTTGGAGGCGTCCGGCTCCACGACCACACGGGTGTGGTCCCGCAGCGTGAAGGCGATGAGCACGGACAGGAGCGTGCCGGTGAAGCCGGGCTGCGGGGCCGCGTTCGGCGCGATCAGGAAGTGGGCGCCGATGTCCCCGGGCTCCACCTCGTAGCACTCGCTGACGCGGTCGGCCTCGGGGTCGTACGTCTGCAGGAGGGCGACCGGCTCGTCGTCCAGGCTCACCAGGAAGCCGTGGTGCGTGGTGAGCGAGTCGAGGTGCGCGTAGACGTCCCGGACCTGCTCGACGGTCGTGCCGACCATGCCCCAGAAGCGGGACCGCTCCTCGTTGACCCAGGCGTGCAGGACCGGCGCGTCGCGCTCGGGCTCGACGGGCCGGACGGTGACGGTGCCGAAGCCCTCGATTCTCTGGACGTGGGCGGCGGTTGCGGTGGTCATCCCTGCTCCTTGGTGAGGTACTGCCAGTCGGTGGTGACGGGGGCGAGTTCGCCCCTCAGCCACAGCGGAAGCTGGTCGCGGTGGTGCGGGTCGCCGGGGACGCCCGACGCGCCGAACGGCACGATCCAGCCGCTGCGCTCGCGGTCGGCGAGGTCCCAGACGTAACGGGCGGCGGAGGCGCGGGCGCTGCGGTCGGTCCACCCGGGCACGCTGGAGGTGGAGAGCACGCAGTCGTGGTCCCCGCCGAGCCCGGGCCACTGCGCGTCGTCGGCGTCGGGCAGCGCCTGCCAGGGCGCGAGCCGGTGCGTCACGCCCCAGGCGGCCGGCGGCTCGCCGGCTCCGACCTCGTCGAGCGCCTTGCGCACGATCCGGTCGACGTCCCCGGCGGGCACGGGCCCGGCCACGAGCAGGGTCTCCAGGGCGTAGGCGACGCGCGGTCCGAGGGCCAGCCAGGGCCGGAACACCTCGGGGTACGGGGCGCCTTCGCGCAGCGCCGCGAAGGCCTCGTGGGCGGCGAGACGCCGCACCACGGCCCCGCGCACGGCGGCGTACAGGCCGGCATCGGTGCTGTCCGCGTCCATCCGCCGGTCCCAGGCGAGCAGCCGGTCCCGGACGGCGGAGGCGGCGGGGGAGAGGACGGTGCCGACCCCGGCGTCGCCCGCGCGTGCCACCGCCGCGAGGAGGCGGGCCGCCGAGGGGTTGTCGGTGTCGCGGTGGACGGCGGCGACGGTCTCCGGAGTCCAGTCCGCCGAGGCGTCGAGGAGCGTGCCGATCCGCTCCGCCCGGTGCGGCGGGGCGAACTCGATCCCCAGCGGCCCGGCCAGGCCCCGGGCGTTGGCCATCACGGCGTGGCCGTCGACCTCGGCGCGGGGCAGCGGCGCCGGAGCGGCCTCCCACGCGTGGGCCGGGTCCCAGGCGGGCACGATGCGCAGCGAGTTGGCCCGGTTCCGTACGGGGACGTGTCCGGCGACCCGGTGCAGCAGACCGCCCTGGGTGTCGGCGGCCAGCACGACGTTCACCGGCTCGATCCAGCCGTCGAGGGCCGTGTCCACATCGGCGACGGTCCGGGCGCGCAGCAGCGCGGGCAGGACGCCGAATCCGAGCTCTCCGGTGACGCGCGGCGGGTACCGAAGGCTGACCGCCTCCCATCCGCAGGACTCGCTCCCCGGTTCGCTCCCCGGTTCGCTCCCCGGCTCGTCGTCCACCCCGATGATCACCGGCCCCCGGTCCGTCTCGATCACCTCGACGACGACCGGCTCACCGCCCGCGACCTCGATCGTCTCCGTGTGCGTGGTCGCCGGGCGCCGGCCCTCGGGGCCGTACGCCTCCACCCCGCCGTCCGGGAGCCGCCGCAGCCGCTCCCGGTAGAGGTCCTGGTAGTCGGCCATCGCGTTGGTGATCGCCCAGGCGACCGGCCCGGTGTGGCCGAAGTGGGCGAGCCCGGGGATGCCGGGCACGGCGATGCCCACCACGTCGTACGAGGGGCAGGCGAGCCGGATCTGCTGGTAGACGCCCGGCGCCTCGATGAACCGGTGCGGGTCGCCGGCCACCAGGGCGGCCCCGCTCGCGGTCCGATCGCCCGCGATCAGCCAGCCGTTGGAGCCGGAGGTCCCCGGCCCGTCGGTCGCGAAGAGCTCCGTCCACTCCTCGCCGAGCCGCCGGGCGACCTCCTCGCGCCACAGCTTGGTGGGGAAGCCGGCGAACAGGATGTGGGTGGTCAGCCAGACGGCGAGCGGGGTCCACGGCTCCCACCGGCCGGGCGTGAGGCCGGTCCGCTCGAACTCGGGTGCGCGTCCGGCCCCTTCCTCCAGGCCGTCGTTGACCCCGTCCACGTACGCGCGTACCCAGGCGGCGGTCGTCGCGTCGTCGCGTTCGAGCCGCTCGAAGCAGAGGCGGGCGGTGTCGGCGAGCCGGGACCGCCGGGCGAAGGTGTCCCAGCCGAGCTCGGCGGCGCCGAGGAAGGCGGCCGTGGTGCCCTGGGCCCGGTGCCGCTCGACCTCCAGCTGCCAGGCCCGGTCGCGGGCGGTGACCCGGCCCTGGGCGAAGGCGAGTTCGTCCGGGTCCGCGGCGCGCAGATGGGGGACGCCCCAGGCGTCCCGGTAGACCTCGATGCTCACGCAGACCCCGATCCCGTCCCTGTACCCGACATGGTCTTCGGCCATGTCTTCCGCGAATTTCTTAGGTTAGGCTGACCTAAATTAATCTACAGGAGTTCAGGGGAGGGGATTGCGGTGGGTCACGGCTGGCAGGGTGCCGTTCTCAAGCTGATGCGGGGCAAGGGCTTCACGTTCACCGTGACGGGGGCCGAGCAGGTCACCGAGGACTACCGCAGGGTGCACTTCACGGACGGCGGACTGCTCGCCGCCGCCGGAGTCCACCCGACGATGTGGGTGCGCATCTGGTTCGAGAACGCGGGCAAGCCGCACCAGCGCGCGTACACCCTGGTCGACCCCGACCGGGAGGCCGGCACCTTCAGCCTGGAGTTCGCCCTCCACGACGGCGTCGCCAGCCGCTGGGCCCGCGTCTGCGCCCCCGGCGACACCGTGGACGCCACCCTCCAGGGCACCGGCTTCGAGGCGCCGGAGCCGCGCCCCGGGCGGCTTCTCGTGGTCGGCGACCCGGCCTCTCTGCCCGCCGTCAACTCCCTGCTCGACGCGCTCCCGGGCGTCCCGGCCACCGTCTGGTTCGAGACCCAGCACGCCTCCGACGAGGAACTGCCCGTCCGGCTCGACCCCGAGCACCACGAGTTGCGCCGGGTGCCGCGTCGGAACGACGGAGCCGACCTCGTCGCCCGTGTGAAGGCCGAGCTGCCCGGACTCGCCGACTCGGACCCGTACGTCTGGATCGCCTGCGACACCACGACCACCCGCACCCTCGCCACGTACGCGCGCAAGGAGCTCGCCCTCCCCAAGGAGCGTGTCCACGCTCTCGGGTACTGGCGCGCGAGCTGAACGTGCCGGGTTGACGATCCGTTACTTCGCCGCGGAGCAGATCGTTCACACCATTCCCTTGTGTACCCGCGCGTGCGAAAGACGCGGGACACCCGGGAACGGTTGTGTCCAGAAAAATCGAAAATGAACACGGAAACCCCCCTTTGGAGTGAACTCACGTCAGGCGACTGCCGGTTCACTCTCCGTGCGTAAAGATTTCGGTGTCTCAAGTCGCCGAGGCCGCGCCGACCCACCGTCCCCGTGGTGAGCGGCCGGCGACGCCGTGTCTCTTGTGGGGGTTCCACCATCTTGAACAGCAACACCTTCCGCATGCCCGTGCGCCGCACCGCGGCCGCCGCGACCGTCGCCGCCCTGACCGTCGGCCCGGTCCTCCTCGCGGCCCCCGCGGCGCACGCCACGGGCGGCGAAGGGCGCGCCACCGCCGTCGTCCTGCGCACCGGCCTCGACGTCTCGCTCCTCGGCAAGACGGTCGACGTGCCGGTGCGGGCCTCCCTCAACGAGGTCAGGGCGCCGCAGACCGAGAGCGAGACCGCGCTCTCCGTCAAGGTGCAGGGGGCCGAGGAGGGCAAGCCGATCGACATCCTCGCCGCCGAAGTCGCCACCTCGACGGCCACCGTCGACGAGGAGAAGGCCGAGGGGTACGTGAACCTCGTCAAGGCCCAGGTCCACGTCCCCGGAATCCCGCTGCTCTCCCTCGTCGAGGTCGAGAAGGTGACCTCCAAGGCGCTGTGCGAGGTGGGCAGGAAGCCGGTCGCCGAGTCCAACGTCCTCGGTCACGTCACCGTCTTCGGCAAGAGGACGACCCTCTCCACCGGCGGTCGCACCCAGGTCAGCGTCCCGGGCATCGGCAAAGTGACCCTCGACCTCTCCCGTACGTCCACCACCTCTCGTACGGCGGCGGCGACCGCCCTCGAACTCAAGGTGGAGGTCGACCCGCTGAAGCTCGGCGTCGCCGAGGTCAACGGCACCGTGACGCTCGCCGAGGCCACCTGCGAGACCCCCGAGGGCACGGCCCCGACGGAGAAGCCCACGGAGCGGCCCACCGAGAAGCCGACCGAGCAGCCCACCCAGGAGCCCAGTGAGCGGCCCTCCGAGCAGCCCACGCAGCAGCCCTCGGTCAAGCCCAGCGACGCCGGCGGTATCAAGACCAACAACGGCGGCACCACGCCCACCCAGAACCTCGCCGAGACCGGCGGCAGCTCCACCACCCCGTACATCGCCGGCGGGGCGCTCGCGCTCCTCGTCGCCGGCGGCGGCGCCCTCGCGCTGACCCGCTCGCGCGCCCGCTCCCGAGGCTGACGGGTCCGAGGGGGCCGCGCGGGGGCGCGGGAGGCTCCGGGGGGAGCCTCGAAGGGGGAAACACGGGTCCGGGGAGGGCGACGGTGACGACGTCGCCCTCCCCGGACCCCTGTGCGTCCGCCGGGCTCAGCCGCCCATCAACAGGGCCTGGTCGAGGGCCTGGAGGAAGCGGTTCGTCGTCACCCGGTCGCGGACCGCGATCCGCAGCCAGTTCCGGTCGAGCCCCGGGAAGGTGTCGCCCCGGCGGGCCGCGAAGCCCAGTGACCGCAGCCGCTCCCGGATCGCGTCCGCCCCGTCGATCCGCAGCAGCACGAAGGGCCCCTCCGACCCCTCCACCGTCCGCACCTCGTCGAACTCGGCGAGGCCGGCGAGCAGATGGGCCCGCTCCACCCCGATCCGGTGCGCCGCGTGCTCGGCCTCCGCGAGCGCCGCCCGCGACATGCACGCCTCCGCCGCCACCAGGGCAGGCGTCGACACCGGCCACAGCGGCTGGCTCCGCTCGAGCGCCACGATCGTCTCCGGCTCGGCCAGCACGTACCCGATCCGCAGCCCGGCGAGCCCCCAGGTCTTGGTGAGGCTGCGCAGCACCACGAGCCCCGGCACGTCGGTCCGCCCGGCCAGCGACTCGCGCTCGCCCGGCACCGCGTCGATGAAGGCCTCGTCCACCACCAGGGTCCGCCCCGGTCTCGCGAGCGCGGCGATCGAGTCGGCGGGGTGCAGCACGGAGGTCGGGTTCGTGGGGTTCCCGATCACCACCAGGTCCGCGTCCTCGGGGACGGCCGCCGGATCCAGCCGGAAACCGTCCTCCTCGCGCAGCAGCACCCGGCCCACCTCGTGGCCGACGTCGGACAGCGCCGCCTCCGGCTCGGTGAACTGCGGATGCACGACGACGGGCCGCCGCACCGGCAGCGCCCGCGCGATCAGCACGAAGGCCTCCGCCGCGCCGGCCGTGAGCAGCACCCGGTTCGAGGGCAGGTCGTGCCGCTCGGCGACGGCCGCCCGCGCGGCCCGGCCGTCGGGGTAGGCGGCGAGTCCGGTCAGGGAGTCGGCGATCCGCCTCCGAAGCCAGTCCGGTGGGGTGTTCGTCCGGACGTTGACCGCCAGGTCGATGAGTTTCTCGTCCCGGACCTCGGCGTCACCGTGGTGGCGCAGGTCGTGGGCGTCGGTATGCAGGTGCATGTCCATGGCCGCCGTCGTGTGGGGGGTGGGGATGGTGGGGGGTGAGCCAGGCTCGCCAGCGATGTACCCGTGAGTTCGGCGCAACAACCGTACGCCTGGGGCATCTTCGTTCGGACGAAACGGGACGGAAGCGGCGAGAGCGCACGTTACGCGCCTGGTTTTCCGCTTCGGTACGAGGAGTAAGCCCCCCGCACCTCCCGTCGGCCCGGTACCTCCGGCTGCTGCCGTCCCCTCGCCCGCCGCGCCCTCGTCCGCCGTCCCCTCGTCCGCCGCCGCCGCGGCGAGCAGCGCCGCCGCCTCCGCCACCGACGCCGTGCCCGTCGCGGCCAACGGCAGCGCCGACGGATGCGGTACGGGCACGCCCGCGAGCTCCTCCGCCGTGAACCCCCGCACCGGGACGCCGAGCACCTCCGCCGCCCCCGTGATCCCCGGCTCCGCCGCCCGCGCGTCGAGCGTGGCCAGCGACCGGACGTCCGCGCGCCTCAGACCCGCCTCCCGCAGAACCGCCTCGATCAGGGCGAGCACCTCGTCCACCGGGACCCCCGACCGCGCGCCGACGCCGAGGTGCGCGGACGCCATCCCATCCGATACCAAAGGCCCATGGCTGTAGTCGTCGCGCTCGGCGCGTTCCTCATGACGCTCTTCGGCGGCTGGGTCGCCGGGCGCGTCACCGACCGACGCCACCTCGTCCTCGGCCTCGCCGGCGGACTCATGCTCGGCGTCGTCGGACTCGACCTGCTCCCCGAGGCCATGGAGGCGGCGGGCGACGAGGTGTTCGGTGTCCCCGAGGCCCTGCTGCTGTTCGTCGGCGGCTTCCTCCTCGCCCATGTCGTGGAGCGACTCCTCGCTGTACGCCGGGCCGCACACGGCGTCGCGGCCGATTGGGGGGCAGCGCAAAGCGCTTCGACGGGGGGTGGTGGCCGGGAGACGGGCGGGCGGGTTCCGCAGGTCGGCATGACGGCGGCCGCCGCGATGGTCGGTCACAGCCTCATGGACGGCATCGCGCTCGGCGCGGCCTTCCAGGTCGGCGGCGGCATGGGCGCCACCGTCGCCCTCGCCGTCATCACCCATGACTTCGCCGACGGCTTCAACACGTACACGATCACGAGCCTCTACGGGAACGCCCGCAGCAAGGCCCTGGCGATGCTCGTCGCGGACGCGGTCGCCCCGCTGGTCGGCGCGGCGTCCACCCTGCTGTTCACCCTTCCGGAGGAACTCCTCGGCAGCTATCTGGGCTTCTTCGGAGGCGCCCTGCTCTACCTGGCCGCCACCGAGATCCTGCCGGAGGCCCACCACGAACACCCCGCCCGCTCCACCCTGCTGTGCACGGTGGCGGGCGTCGGCTTCATCTGGTTCGTGGTGGGCGTCTCCGGCGGCTGACCTCACCTGCAGTGCTCCACGAAACGCGCGGCAGCCTCCGGGGAACCCGCCCAGTGGGTGTGCACATAGCTCGCGTGCACCCCGCCCTGGACGAAGCCCTCGACGCGCCGGTCGGGCTGCCGCAGCCCCCACGCGGCCGCGGCCCCGGCGCCCGGCTCGATGACGGTCCGGTGGAACTCGTGCCCCCGCATCCGCGCTCCTGCGGGCGCGAGCACGCTGTCGCTCACGGCGACGGCGTCCCGGTACCCGAGGGTGAGCCGCTCGGACATCCGCGCGTCCGCGTCGAGCACCCCGCACATGGGGGTGCCGTCGAGCGACCGCGCGAGATACAGCAGCCCGGCGCACTCGGCGGCGATGGGCGCCCCGGAGGCGGCGAGCGCGGCGACGGCCTTCCGCAACGGCTCGTTGGCGGACAGCTGCTCGCCGTACATCTCGGGGAAGCCGCCGCCTATGACGAGCCCGGACGTCCCCTCGGGAAGGGCCTCGTCCCGGAGCGGGTCGAAGGTGACGACCTCGGCGCCGGCGGCGGTCAGCAGCTCGGCATGCTCGGCGTAGGAGAAGGTGAACGCGGCCCCACCGGCCACCGCCACACGCGGGGGGCGATCGTCCCGGACCCGCCTCACCACCTCGGGCGACCAGGCCTCCGCGGACAGCTCGGGCGCACTCCGCGCCAACGCGAGCAGCGCCTCCAGATCGCACCCGGCACGCACCTGCTCCGCCTGCGCGGCCACCGCCTCCACCGCCGCCGCCTGCCGCTCGGCCACCGGCACCAGCCCGAGGTGCCGCGAGGGCGTGGCCACGGCCGGCGCCCGCCGCAGGACGCCGAGCACGGGAACCCCGGACTCCCCGAGCGCCTCCCGCAACAGATGCTCGTGCCGATCCGTCGCGACCTTGTTGAGGATCACGCCGCCGATCCGCACCTCCGGGTCCCACGACGCGAAACCGTGCACCAGCGCCGCCACCGACCGCGACTGCGACGACGCGTCGACGACGAGCACCACCGGCGCCTTGAGGAGCTTCGACACCTGTGCGGTGGAGGCGAGTTCGCCCTGGTCGGCGGCCCCGTCGTACAGGCCCATCACACCTTCGACGACCGCCAGGTCGCAGCCGCGGGCCCCGTGTTCGAAGAGCGGCGCGATCAGCCCCGTACCGCACATGTACGCGTCGAGGTTGCGGCCCGGCCGCCCCGTCGCGAGCGCGTGGTAGCCCGGGTCGATGTAGTCCGGTCCGACCTTGTGCGGCGAGACCGCCAGACCACGGCCGGAGAACGCGGCCATCAGGCCGGTCGCGACCGTGGTCTTGCCCGCGCCCGACGAGGGCGCGGCGATGACGAGACGTGCTACCACTCGATGCCCCGCTGGCCCTTCTGACCGGCGTCCATCGGGTGCTTGACCTTGGACATGTCGGTGACGAGATCCGCGAAGTCGACGAGCTCCTGCGGCGCGTTGCGGCCGGTGATGACGACGTGCTGGTGCCCGGGACGGTCGCGCAGCACCTCGACGACCTCGGCGGTGTCGATCCAGCCCCAGTGCAGCAGGTACGCGAACTCGTCGAGGACGTAGAACGTGTACTTCTCCTCGGCGAGGTCCCGCTTGACCTGCTCCCAGCCCTCGCGGGCCTTCTCCTCGTGGGACTGCTCGCCCTCGGCGACCTCGCGCTGGATCCAGGACCAGCCCTCGCCCATCTTGTTCCAGGTGACGGTGCCGCCCTTGCCGGTCTCGCCGAGCGCCTTGAGGGCGTTCTCCTCGCCGACCTTCCACTTGGCCGACTTCACGAACTGGAACACCCCGATCGGCCAGCCCTGGTTCCAGGCGCGCAGCGCCATGCCGAACGCGGCGGTCGACTTCCCCTTGCCGACGCCCGTGTGCACCATCACGAGTGCGCGGTTGCGTCGCTGACGGGTGGTGAGCCCGTCGTCGGGTACGACGGTCGGCTGTCCCTGCGGCATTAAGCGGCCCTCCTGGCAGTGGTCTTCCGGTTTCCTTGTACGTCCCTGACGAGGCCGGCGATCGAGTCGGCGCGCAGCTCGTCCAGGGTGACGGCGGTGCCGCCGAGTTCACGGGCGAGCTCCCGGGCGAGCCCGAGCCGCACCGGTCCGGTCTCGCAGTCCACGACGACGGAGGCGGTGCCCTCGGCGGCGTGCAGCCGCGCCGCGCGGGCGGCGAGGGCCACCGGGTCGGCGCCGCCGCCGGTCGCGCGTCCGTCGGTCACGACGACGAGCAGCGGGCGGCGCGAGGGATCCCGCAGCCGCTCGACCCGCAGCACGTCGTGGGCCTTGAGCAGTCCGGCCGACAGCGGCGTACGGCCGCCGGTCGGGAGCTTCTCAAGGCGGGCGGCGGCAGCGTCGACGGACGAGGTCGGCGGCAGCGCGACCTCGGCGTCCCGGCCCCGGAAGGTGATGAGGCCGACCTTGTCGCGCCGCTGGTAGGCGTCGAGCAGCAGAGAGAGCACGGCGCCCTTGACGGCGCTCATCCGCTGCCGGGCCGCCATGGAACCGGAGGCGTCCACGGCGAAGAGCACCAGGTTCCCCTCGCGTCCCTCCCGGGTCGCCTGCCGTAGATCGTCCCGGCGGACGACCAGGCCGGGCCCGGTCCGCCCACGGGTCTTCTGGTGCGGGGCGGCGGCCTGCACGGTGGCGGCCAGGTGCAGCTTGGTCAGCGCGCCCCGGGGGCGTACGGATCCGGTGGTACGGCCGTGCTCGGTACGGGCCCGGGAGCGGCGCCCGGCCGCACCCTCGCCGAGCCCGGGGACGCTGAGCACCTTCGTACGGAAGGGCTCGGAGGCGGCGACGGCGGCCCGCTCACCGGAACCGGCCCCTTGGGGAGCGGGAGCGGGTTCGGGAGCCGGCGCGGGCGGGGAAGTCTCCTCGGGAGCGGGGGAGTTCTCGGCGGCGGGCCCGTCGCTCTGCGGCGGAACACCCCCACCGGGACCGCCGTCCCCGGGACCACCGTCGCCGGGCCCGTCGGGCTCCGGGTCCTCGTCCGGCTCCTGGTCCTGGCCCTTGAACTCCTCCAGGGTCTCGTCGAGCTTGTCCTCGTCGAGGCCGGGAGCGTCGAAGGGGGAGCGGCGCCGCCGGTGCGGGAGGGCGAGCAGGGCGGCCTGCCGTACGTCCTCGGAGGTGACCTCGGCGCGGCCGTCCCAGGCGGCGAGCGCGGTCGCGGTGCGGGCCATGACGATGTCGGCACGCATGCCGTCGACCTCGAAGGCGGCGCAGGTGGCGGCGATCTGGAGCAGGACGGCGTCGCCGAGCGTCACCTCGGGCAGCAACGCCCTTGCGGTGACGATCCGTTCGCGCAGCGCGGCCTCGTCCCCGGCCCAGCGGTCGGCGAAGGCGGCGGGGTCGTCCTCGAAGGCGAGCCGCCTCCTGACGACCTCGACGCGCTGCTGCGGGTCGCGCGACGCGGCGACCTCGACGGTCAGCCCGAACCGGTCGAGGAGCTGGGGCCTGAGCTCACCCTCCTCGGGGTTCATGGTGCCGACGAGCAGGAAGCGGGCGGCGTGCCGTACGGAGACGCCTTCGCGCTCGACGTAGGAGGACCCCATGGCGGCGGCGTCGAGCAGATGATCGATGAGGTGATCGCTGAGCAGATTGACTTCGTCGACGTAGAGAATGCCCCGATGGGCGGCGGCGAGCAGTCCGGGCTCGAAGGCCTTGACCCCCTCGGAGAGCGCCTTCTCGATGTCGAGCGAGCCGACCAGCCGGTCCTCGGAGGCGCCGACGGGCAGCTCGACCATGCGCGCGGGCCGGGTGTCCGCGCCGACGGCCTCGTGGGGCCCGTCGGGGCAGCCCGGGTCGGGCGAGCCCGGATCACAACTGAACCGGCATCCCGCGACGACGGCCACGGCGGGCAACAACTCGGCGAGCGCGCGCACGGCGGTGGACTTGGCGGTTCCCTTCTCCCCTCGCACGAGCACACCGCCCACGGCCGGACTGACGGCATTGAGTAGCAGCGCGAGCCGCAGGTCGTCCATACCGACGACGGCGGTGAACGGATACCGGGTACTCATCGGCTGGTCACTCCTTCAGATCGCGAATGTTCGAACGACGACCCGAGGCCGCCGACGGTGAGCAAGGCCCCACGGGGGCCACCCGCGGGATTCTCGACAAGCCGCCCCGCGCTCACGGGGCGCCCGGCGGCACGAACGGCAGCCCCGGAGGAGCCCCCTCCTCGATCAGCCGCAGCAGCGCGTCCGTGTCCGCGTGCTCCTCGATCAGATCCCCCAGCTTGTCCAGCTGTTCCTCCCGCAGCGCCCCGAACGACGTGTCCGGCGCCGGTACGAACCGCCGCCCCGCCGCCGCCGCGACCTCCCGCAGGAACGCCCGCCGGAACCCGTCGCTCTCCAGGGAGCCGTGCCAGTGCGTACCCCACACGGCACCCACCCGACACCCGTCCAGGAAGGCTTCCCCGCCCAGCACCTCGGCGACCCCGTGGTGGATCTCGTACCCCTCCACCCGCTCCCCGAGCGCCGAGCCGACCGGCCGGGCGAGGGTCTTCTCGGGCGCGAACCGGACCCGTACGGGCAGCAGCCCGAGGCCGTCGACGGCCCCCGCCCGGGACTCGACCTCGTCTTCGATGTGCTCACCGAGCACCTGGAAGCCGCCACAGATCCCGAGCACCGGCCGTCCCTCGGCGGCGCGCCGCGCCAGCGCGTCGGCGAGACCCCGCTCCCGCAGCCAGGCCAGCGCCTTCACCGTGCCCCGGGTGCCCGGCACGACCACCAGGTCCGCGTCGACGAGCTCCTCGGCACGGTCCACGAACCGCACGACGACACCCGGCTCGGCGGCCAGCGCGTCCACGTCCGTGAAGTTGGACATCAGCGGCACCGCGCAGACGGCGACCCGCAGCACGTCCTCACCGACCGGCGGCGCGACGACCGACTCACGGACCGCACCCCGCAGGGAGACCCGCAGGCCGTCCTCCTCGTCGATGCCGAGCCCGTGGGCGTACGGCAGGACGCCGAGGGTCCGCCGCCCGGTCAGCCCGTGCAGCATGTCGAGCCCGGGTTCGAGCAGCGTGACGTCGCCGCGGAACTTGTTCACGAGGTAGCCCGCGATCAGCTCCTGGTCCTCCGGCGCGAGGAGCGCCGTCGTCCCGAAGAACTGGGCGAAGACCCCGCCCCGGTCGATGTCGCCGACCACGACGACGGGCAGCCGCGCGGCCCGCGCGATCCCCATGTTCACGATGTCGGTGCGCCGCAGATTGATCTCGGCCGGACTTCCCGCGCCCTCGCAGATCACGGCGTCGTACGTGCTCCGCAGCTCCTCCAGGCAGGCCATCACCGGCTCGAAGAGCTCCTTCTGCCGGCCCCCGTGGTAGCCCCGGGCGCTCAGCTCGCCGACCGGCTTGCCCATCAGGACGACCTGGCTGGAGCGGTCGCTACCGGGCTTGAGCAGGACGGGGTTCATCAGCGCGGTGGGTTCCACCCGCGCCGCCTGCGCCTGCATGGCCTGCGCGCGCCCGATCTCGGCCCCCTCCCTCGTGACGAAGGAGTTGAGGGACATGTTCTGCCCCTTGAACGGCGCCACCTTCAGCCCCTTGCGGACCAGCCAGCGGCAGATGCCGGCCGTCACGACGCTCTTGCCGGCGTCGGACGTGGTCCCGGCGACGAGCAGTCCCCCACCCCTCATGCGTTCCTCCGCTTCCGGGCCCCCAGGGCGCCGATGATCAGGCGGCCGCCCACGCAGGCGGCCAGAGTGAGTCCGGTGACCCGTCGCGAGAGCCGTACGGCCCGGTCGATGTCGGCCACGTCGACGGCCCGGCCGTCCCCGTTGAGCACGGGGCGGTGTTCGATCCGTCCGCCGTACGACAGGGTGCCGCCGAGCCGTACGCCGAGCGCGCCCGCGAAGGAGGCCTCGACCGGGCCCGCGTTGGGGCTGGGATGCTTGCCCGCGTCCGCCCGCCAGGCCTTCAGCGCACCCCGCGGGTTCCCGCCGGCGACGGTCGCGAGTACGGCGGTCAGCCGGGCGCCGGGCCAGCCGGCCACGTCGTCGAGGCGGGCCGAGGCCCAGCCGAAGCGGCGGTGGCGCGGGGACTTGTGGCCGACCATCGCGTCGAGGGTGTTGACGGCCCGGAAGCCGACGAGGCCGGGTACGCCCGCGAGCGCGCCCCAGAAGAGGGCGCCGACCACGGCGTCGGAGGTGTTCTCGGCGACCGATTCGACGACCGCCCGGGCCATCGCGGGGCCGTCCAGGGACTGCGGGTCGCGCCCGCACAGATGCGGGAGCCGCTCCCGGGCCACGTCCAGGTCCCCGGCGGCGAGCGCACCGGCGATCGCGCGGGCCTCCCGCCCCAGGGTCGTACCGCCGACGACGGCCCAGACGGCGGCGGCGGTCAGGGCGACGGAGGCGGCCGGGCGGTTCCGTACGGCCCGGGTGGCGAGCGCTCCGAGGACGACGGTGGAGCCGGCGCAGACGGCGGTGTGCAGGGCACCCCAGCCGCGGTGGTCGTGGTGGAGGCGCTCCTCGACGGCGGCGGCGGCCCGGCCGAACGCGGCGACGGGATGTCCGCGGCGGGGGTCGCCGACGAGCAGATCGACGGCGAGACCCGCGGCCGCTCCGTACGCGAATCCGTCCGGGGAAAGGCGGCTGGTTCTGCTGCGGCCGGGCATGGCGCATGTCCTCACTCAGGGTCCGCGCCCTGGATCGACGTGACCGGCGGCGAGAGTTCCTGACTCCCGGACCCTTCGGATCCGGTCACAGTGGCGGGACCGCGCCGGATTCGCACCGGACTTCCTCTACTGCCGCCGTAATGGCCTCGGCAGTCCACCACGGCCCGAGAACACCCGTCAACTCACCCTTGACCTGCATCGGGTCACTGTGCGAAGCACCACAAACACGGCGCCGAACATACGACGGCCGGGCGGTCCTCACCCGAGGTGCGGACCGCCCGGCCGTCGTGAGTTCGGACCGTCAGACGACGATCAGATAGATGCCGTACGCCACCGCCGAGAGGCAGAGGGCGAAGCAGGCGTAGGCGCCGGTGCGGGCCAGGGTGGCGGAGCCTCCCTGGGCGGCGGCCTGCTCCTGCTTGGAGAGGCCGATGATGCCGAGGGTGAAGAGGCCCACCAGTGCGACGGTCGCCACGAGGCTGACTCCGAAGACGGAGCCGAGAGCTGCCCAGTCGATCTTCATGTCGTTCGTTCCTTACACCGCTGCGGCGGGGGCGGAGGGCGCGGCCGGGTCGGTGGGAGCCGGGGCGGGGATGGTGGTCTTGAGGTCCTCGTCCGCGACGGCGGCGACGGAACCGGCGGCCGGCGGCGGGGTGACGGCCGCGATGGCGGTGGTCACGACGCCCGCGGGCTCGTCGTCGAGGTCGTCGGCGGTGACGTTGTTGTGGTCGACCGGCTTGCGGCGGGACAGCGACCAGATGACGCCCGAGCCGGCGATCAGCAGGACCGCGACGGCGGCGATGCCCCAGGGGCCCTGCTTGGTGAGGAACTCGGCACCGGCGCCGACCAGGCCCGCGGCGGGCAGGGTCAGACCCCAGGCGACGAACATCCGGGTCGCGGTCGACCAGCGGACGACACCGCCCTTGCGGCCGAGACCGGCACCCATCACGGCACCCGAGCAGGACTGGGTGGTGGAGAGGGAGAAGCCGAGGTGCGAGGAGGCCAGGATGACCGTCGCGGCACTGGTCTGGGCGGCGAAGCCCTGCTGCGGCCGGAGGTCGGTGAGGCCCTTGCCCATGGTGCGGATGATGCGCCAGCCACCGAGGTAGGTGCCGGCGGCGATCGCGATGCCGGCGGAGACGATGACCCACATCGGCGGGTTGGAGCCGGGGGCGAGGACGCCGCCGGTGACCAGGGCCAGGGTGATGATGCCCATCGTCTTCTGGGCGTCGTTGGTGCCGTGGGCGAGCGAGACGAGACCGGCGGAGGCGATCTGGCCGACCCGGTAGCCCTTGGCGGTGTGCTTCTCGTCGGTCTTGGCGCCGATCCGGTACGTCAGCTTGGTGGCCAGCATCGCGGCGAGGCCGGCGACGAGCGGTGCGGCGACGGCCGGGATGAGGACCTTGGTGACGATGGTGGAGCCGTTCACCGCCGACCAGCCGGCCGACATGACCGCGGCGCCGATGAGTCCGCCGAAGAGGGCGTGGGAGGAGCTGGACGGCAGTCCGAGCAGCCAGGTGAGCAGGTTCCAGAGGATGGCGCCGACCAGCGCGGCGAAGATCACCTCTGTACGAATGCCCTCTTCGTTGATGATCCCGCCGGAGATCGTCTTGGCGACCTCCACGGACAGGAAAGCGCCGACGAGGTTCAGCACGGCGGACATGGCCACCGCCGTCTTCGGCTTGAGTGCACCGGTCGAGATGGTCGTGGCCATCGCGTTCGCGGTGTCGTGGAAACCGTTCGTGAAATCGAACACTAGAGCTGTCACGACCACAATGGCGAGCAGCAGCGTGATGTGTTCCATTTACCCAGGCAATCGTTTGACGTCAGTGGCAAGCCGAACGTAGGCAACCTGGGTGAACGGAAGGTGAACTGGGCCGGGCGACGTGGTGTCCCTATCCGGTGTCAAGGCATTCCGCTTAGCGTCCGGCCGGGGCAGGTGTCCACGATGCGGTCACCCCGCAACCCCGGGTAATCCGGGCCATCACCGGGCACGTGCGACCTGACCCGGTTTCTCCTCCGTCACCCGGTTCCGCTCCCCGGACCGAACCATCCGCACGGAGGACCCTGTCGAGGAGACCCATGTCACTCTCCCGAGGGGCCCGTCGCGCTCCGGAGAGGGGTCCCGCCGGGCAGGGTCTTCGGGGGCCGTCCGGGTCCGTCCGGTGGCAGTCCGCCCGGACCCTGTCGAGACTGGGAGCGTGCGCCCGGCTACAGCGACGGCAGCGGCCGTCACCACCCTGCTCGGTGTCGGCGCGGCCGCGATCGCGGTCGGCCGGTACGCCAGCGACGTCGCCCTCAAGGCGCCGTCCGGACGTCCCCTGCCCGGAGATCCCAAACTCACCGTGCACGCCACCGGCCCCGACCGGGTCACCCTCACCCGCAGCCTCGCCTCGCTGCGCCCCGGTACGTACGGCATGGAGGGCCACGGCCAGCACGCCGTCGTCGGCCCCGTCCTCGACCGGGTCCCACACACCGCCGACACCGTCGTCCGGCGCCTCGAACGGGTCGAGCTCGGGGTGATCGGTCCCGGCTCCCGCGTCCGCTTCACCCCCCAGCTGCACATCGGCACGCCGATCAGCGCCCTCGGGCTCGCCCACGAGGACGTCGAGATCCCCGGCGAGCTCGGCCCCCTGCCGGCCTGGCTGGTGGCAGCCCCCCGCACCACCTGGGTGATCGCCCTGCACGGCCTCGGCACCACCCGCGAGCACCCGCTGAACGTCGTCCCCTTCTTCAACCGCCGCAAGATCCCCGTCCTCGTCCCCGCCTACCGCGGCGACGCGGGAGCACCCGCCTCCCCGGACGGCCTCGCCCACCTCGGCGACTCCGAATGGCGCGACGTCGACGCCGCCATCCGCTACGCCGTCCACCGGGGCGCGTCGAAGATCGTGCTGCACGGCTGGGGGACCGGGGCCTCGATGGCCCTTCGCGCCGCCGCCGAGTCGGGGGTCCGCGACCGGATCAGCGGACTCGTCCTCGACTCACCCGTCCTGGACTGGGAGGCGACCCTGCGCAACCTCGCCTCGGCCCGCCACGTCCCCGGCCCCCTGCTCCCGCTCGCCGTCCGCGCCGCCCAGGGCCGGACCGGGCCGCACGGCGACCTGCTCCGGGCCGCCTCCGCACCGGACGCCCTGCGCGTCCCCGTCCTCCTCTTCCACGGGCCCGACGACACCATCGCCCCCTACGAGCCGTCCGTCGAACTCGCCGCCCGCCGCCCCGATCTGGTCACCCTCCACACCGTGCGGCACGCCCCGCACGCGTCGATGTGGAACGCCGACCCGGTCCGCTACGAGGAGGCCATGCGCCGCTTCCTCACCCCGCTCCTCTAGGACCTCGCGACAGCCCTTTCCGCGCCTGTTCCCGGGCCCGTCGCGACGGGGCGGCCGATTCCGATTGGGCTTTCGGGCCGTCAGCGGGAAGACTGCCCCCGTGACGTCTCGAAAGCCCGATGAACCATTGGCGCGCAACTCCAGACTCCGACTCGTCCGCCCGCGGGCGCTGGCCACCGCCCGACGGGCCGTGACGACCCGGCGCACCCGGCCGGCGCCGCGGCCGCCCGAGGGCACTCCGCCCCGCGCGGAGCTCGCCCGCCAGGCCCGGCACGTCCTCGCCGACGCCGTACGGATCGCCCGCTGGGCCGCCGTCGAGCGCGGCGCCGTAGCCGCACCCCGCACCGGCCCGGGAGCCGTCCCCGCCCAGGAACGGGCCGCCGCCGCGCTGAACCTGACGCCCGGCCAGATCCGGGCCGGCTGGGACCGGGCCCGGCTCGCCGGACTCGTCGAGCTCCACGGCGACACCGCCCGCCCCGGCTGGCGGCTGCACGCCTGGGACCGTGACGACTCCGCCGTGCTGCGCGGCTGGGTCGCCCTCTTCGACGCCTGGTCCCTGGTGCACCCGGCCGCCGAGGGGGTCGAGCCGAGCGCCGTCGCGGAGGTCGTCGAGGCCCTCCCGCAGGTCCTGTCGCTGCTCCAGCTCTCCCAGGGCCCGGTCCTCGTCCCCGCCCTCCTCGACCTGCTCGGCCAGCGCGTCGAGGAGCTGCGCGAGGAGCGCTGCGAGGTCCCGGTGGACGAGGAGGCCCCCGAGGCCGCCGACGCCCCCGCGGTGGACGGCACCGAGGGGCTCCCGGCCCTGCTCGACTGGGCCCTCGAAGGCCTGGCGGCCGTCGGCGCGCTCACCCTGGACTCCGGCGCGGAGGGGCGTCACGCCACTTTGACCCCGCTCGGCAACTGGGCGGTCTGGGTCAAGCTGGAGCAGATCTGCGTCGCCGCGCAGAGCCCCGCGGGCAACATCGAGCAGTCCGCCGAGGACATGCTCCGCGGCTGTGCCCGGCTCACCCCCGGCCCGGCCCGCGCCGAGTACCGCGCCTGGCTCGCGGCCCGCACGCTCTCCAGCGCGGTGACCGAACTGCTCGCCGTCGCCCGCGGCGAGGACGCGCTGCTGCGCGGGCTCGCCTTCGAGGCGCTCCGGGTCGTCGGCGCCCCCGCCGAGGCCGAGGTGCGGGCCACCGTCGCCGAACCGTCCCTGCGGCCGTACGCGCTGCTCTGGCTCGCCGAGTACGAGGGTGCCGACCCCGACGACGCCCAGGAGGTCCTCACCCGCGAGGAGTCCACCTGGCTCTGGGTGGACACGGCCGCCGCGGTCGCCGACCACGGCGAGAGCGAGCTGCTCGTCCGGCACCTCGACTCCGCCGTGCAGGGCACCGTTCCGGCGCTCCTCGACGAGATCAGGGCCGTGGGCCACCCCCGTACCGTCCAGGTCCTGGTCGCCCTCGCCGCCGCCCACCCGGACCCGGCCCTGGCCAAGGCGGTCCGCCGGGCCGCCTTCCAGGTCCACACCGGGGGAGCGTGACGAGCGACGTGCGCCCCCGCCCGGCGCCCGGCTACTCCGCGGCGCCGGGGGTGTACGTCCCGAAGCTCCAGATGTTGCCCTCGTGGTCCCGGGCCATGTAGTCCCGCGAGCCGTAGTCCTGGTCCTTGGGCGGCATCACGATCTCGATGCCGTGGGTCACCGCGCGTGCGTGGTGCTCGTCGACGTCGTCCACGTGCACGAACACGCCGACCGGGCCGGCGTCGGCCATCAGCTTGTCGAACTCGCTGCCCGTCCCCTTGCTGCCCAGCATCACCATGCCGTTCCCGTACGACAGCTCGGCGTGCGCGACGCGCCCGTCCTCGGCCTCGTACACGGCGGTCGCACGGAAGCCGAAGCCCTCCGTGAGCAGGGTGATCGCCGCCTTCGCGTCCTCGTACGTCAGCGTCGGACAGATGTGGGGTGCCTCAGCCATCCCGATCACTTCCTCTCGATTCAGTCGAATGTGACCCGGGTCTCAGTCTGGCAGTCACCACCGACAATCAACGGAAGGTGTTGCACCGGGCCATGTCGCCCGTTCGGTAGCCCTCGTAGAACCACTGCTGGCGCTGCGCGGCCGAGCCGTGGGTCCAGTTCTCCGGGGTCACCCGGCCCTGGAACCTCTCCTGGATCCGGTCGTCGCCCACCGCGGCCGCCGCGTCGAGGCCGTCCCGGATGTCCTCGTCCGTCAGCCGCGTCAGCACCGGCCGGCCCGTCCGGTCGTCGGGCGTGGTCGTCGCGTGCCGGGCCCACACGCCCGCGTAGCAGTCGGCCTGGAGCTCGACCCGCACGGCGTTGGAGTTCGCGCCCGTCCGGCCGTCCTGGGCGCGGCTCAGGGTCCCCATGAGGTTCTGGATGTGGTGGCCGTACTCGTGCGCCACCACGTACGCCTGGGCGAACGGCCCACCGCTCGACCCGAACTTGGTGCGCAGCTCGTCGAAGAAGTCGAGGTCCAGATAGACCTGCCGGTCGCCGGGGCAGTAGAAGGGCCCCACCGCCGAGGTCGCGGACCCACAGGCGGTCGGGACCCGCTGGCTGAACATCACGGTGGCGGCGCTCCCGTAGGTGCCGCCCCGGCGCGCGTACTCGCTCCGCCAGTAGTCCTGGAGACTGTTGACGACGGCGACGATGCGGCAGTCCTCGCGGGCGTTGGCGTCCGAACCCTTCTTGCAGGTCTGGGCCACCTGGGCCACCGAGGAGGAGCTGGCCACCGGCTCGTCGCCGCCCGAGGAGAGTCCGAGCTGGTCCGGCCCCACCCCGAAGAGCAGGCCCAGGATCAGGGCGATGAGGCCGATGATCCCGCCGCCGACGGTCGCCTTGCCGCCCGGGATGCGGCTGCTCCGGACGTCCTTGACCTCCGAGGTGTCCAGATCGGCGTCGTCGTCGAACTGCACGGCTCACCACCTTCGCGTCACTGCCGCGGCAGTGGCCGCCGCCCTGCGCCGAGTATCGGCTCATCTCATACCTCTCGCCCCTTTTGTGAATCATGGGCGGAGATGTGAGAAAGCTCCGATTCGGCTCCGGAGCCCCGCATGGCCTAAAAGCAGTTGCAGGGGCCCGTTAGACTGGCCGTATGGCCATTCTCCCCGTGCATTAGCGGCGTCGAAGCCCTTCATCAGCCGTCCTTCCGCCGTTTCCCATCGCCCTGGAGTCTGTCCGTGATCACCGCTTCCGGCATCGAGCTGCGCGCCGGCGCCCGAGTCCTCATCGAGTCCGCTTCCTTCCGCGTCGCCAAGGGCGACCGCATCGGCCTCGTCGGTCGCAACGGAGCGGGCAAGACCACCCTCACCAAGTGCCTCGCGGGCGAGGGCGTCCCCGCCGCCGGCCAGATCGCCCGCTCCGGCGAGGTCGGTTACCTCCCGCAGGACCCGCGCACCGGCGACCTCGACGTGCTGGCCCGCGACCGCATCCTCTCCGCCCGCGGCCTCGACGTCCTCCTCAAGAAGATGCGGATGAACGAGGAGCGCATCGCCACCGGCGCCGGCGCCACCCGCGACAAGGCGATGCGGCAGTACGAGCGCCAGGAGACCGAGTTCCTGACCAAGGGCGGTTACGCGGCCGAGGCCGAGGCCTCCACCATCGCCGCCGCCCTGGGTCTGCCCGACCGGGTCCTCGGCCAGCCGCTGCACACCCTCTCCGGTGGTCAGCGCCGCCGCGTCGAGCTCGCCCGGATCCTCTTCTCGGACGCCGACACGCTCCTCCTCGACGAGCCGACCAACCACCTCGACGCCGACTCCATCGTCTGGCTGCGCGACTACCTGAAGAGCTACCGCGGCGGCTTCATCGTGATCTCCCACGACGTCGACCTGGTCGAGACCGTGGTCAACAAGGTCTTCTACCTGGACGCCAACCGCTCCACGATCGACGTCTACAACATGGGCTGGAAGCTCTACCAGCAGCAGCGCGAGGCCGACGAGAAGCGCCGCAAGCGCGAGCGCCAGAACGCCGAGAAGAAGGCCGCCGCCCTCAACTCGCAGGCCGACAAGATGCGCGCCAAGGCCACCAAGACCGTGGCCGCGCAGAACATGGCCAAGCGCGCCGAGCGACTGCTCTCCGGTCTGGAGGCGGTGCGCGCCTCCGACAAGGTCGCCAAGCTCCGCTTCCCCGACCCCGCTCCCTGCGGCAAGACCCCGCTGACGGCCGAGGGGCTCTCCAAGTCCTACGGCTCGCTCGAAATCTTCACGGATGTGGATCTCGCGATCGACAAGGGCTCCCGCGTCGTCATCCTCGGCCTCAACGGCGCGGGCAAGACCACGCTGCTCCGGCTGCTCGCCGGCGCCGAGACGCCCGACACCGGAGAGGTGACCCCGGGCCACGGCCTCAAGCTCGGCTACTACGCCCAGGAGCACGAGACGCTCGACCCCGAGCGCAGCGTCCTGGAGAACATGCGCTCGGCCGCGCCCGACCTCGACCTCGTCCAGGTCCGCAAGACCCTCGGGTCCTTCCTCTTCTCCGGCGACGACGTCGACAAGCCGGCCGGGGTCCTCTCCGGCGGCGAGAAGACCCGTCTGGCCCTGGCCACCCTGGTCGTCTCCTCGGCGAACGTGCTGCTCCTCGACGAGCCCACCAACAACCTCGACCCGGCGAGCCGCGAGGAGATCCTCGGGGCCCTGCGCACCTACAAGGGCGCCGTCGTCCTCGTCACCCACGACGAGGGCGCGGTCGACGCGCTGGAGCCGGAGCGGATCATCCTGCTCCCGGACGGCGTCGAGGACCTGTGGGGCCCGGACTACGCGGACCTGGTGGCGCTGGCCTGACCCGGCGGCGCCCCTCGGGGTCCGGGATCGCCCCGGAATCCGCCGGGAGCGCCCCCGAGCGGCCCGGAGTGATCATCCCGGGCTGGATCATTCGGCTCATGGGTGATCCTTCATCTGAGTGAGGGCGTCTCGTACCCCCCGGCGCGGTGCTCTGCCGAATCCTTCCGGCAGACCCGCGCCGTACGTGTGTTCCCCCCGTATCGCTGACCTGCTGATTCCCGTGCCGCACGGTACGGAGCCGTGATTCCGGCCCAGCGGAATTCCGGCTTCCGGTCGTGACGAAGGCGCGCTCGTCCACAAACCCGGCGGCATGGACCTTGTCGAATGGGTGGCCAGGACGGACGGGAGGGGTGATCATGAGAAGTCCAGAGCGCACTTCCCATGAGGAGGCACGGGTGGCCGAGACTCTGAAGAAGGGCAGCCGGGTGACCGGCGCCGCGCGCGACAAGCTCGCGGCAGACCTGAAGAAGAAGTACGACTCCGGTGCGAGTATCCGGGCGCTGGCCGAGGAAACGGGCCGCTCCTACGGATTCGTCCACCGGATGCTCAGCGAGTCCGGAGTCACGCTGCGTGGACGCGGCGGAGCGACACGGGGCAAGAAAGCCGCCTCGGCCTGACATCGGGACGCCTCGACCGGGCCACCGGGTCTCTCGGTGGCCACCCGGTCGGTCTTCGTACCGGCCAGGTGGTTACTGTGCAGTCACTTAGCATTTCGCATGCAGTGCTGCACCGTAATCGGAGGCGCCCCCATGACTACGCTCGACGACTCTGAGCTCGTATTCGACAAGGACGGTGTACGGCTCACCGTCGAGGACGCCGTTGCCACGGTGACCCTGACCAATCCGGCGAAGCGCAACGCTCAGTCTCCCGCTCTGTGGCGGGCGTTGACAGAAGCCGGCCGGTCGTTGCCCGGCAGCGTGCGGGTCGTCGTCCTGCGCGGCGAGGGAAAGTCCTTCTCCGCCGGACTCGACCGGCAGGCGTTCACGCCCGAGGGCTTCGACGGAGAGCCGTCCTTCATCGATCTCGCGCGCGGTTCCGACGAGAACCTCGACGCGGTCATCGCCGAGTACCAGGAGGCGTTCACCTGGTGGCGCCGTAGCGACCTCGTGTCGATCGCGGCCGTCCAGGGCCACGCCATCGGCGCGGGCTTCCAGCTCGCCCTCGCCTGCGACCTGCGGGTCGTCGCCGAGGACGTGCAGTTCGCCATGCGCGAGACCAGCCTGGGCCTCGTCCCGGACCTGACCGGGACGCACCCGCTCGTCTCGCTCGTCGGCTACGCCCGCGCGCTGGAGATCTGCGCCACCGGGCGCTTCGTCCACGCGGAGGAGGCCGAGCGCATCGGTCTCGCCAACCTGTCCGTGCCCGTCGACGAGCTCGACGCGGCGGTACGGGACCTCGGCGCCGCCCTGCTCGCGGCGCCGCGCGACGCGGTCACCGAGACCAAGGCGCTCCTCCAGGCTGCCTCCGGCCGCTCGTACGAGGAGCAGCGCACCGCCGAGCGCGCCGCCCAGGCCCGCCGCCTGCGCGACCTCGCGGGCCTCGGCGACTGACGCCCGCCCCCACCCGCCAGGAGCTGTCCGGCGGATCGGAGCCGGACGGCCCCCAGGTCCTGATCCGATGCCAAGCGTCAGACACCCCCTAGCGCAGTTCCGACACCACGACCGTGACCGCGGCCGCCTCCGGGGTGGCTGCGGTCACGGCCGCGCGCACGGCGCGGGCCACGTCCAGGGGGCGGGCCCCGGCGGTCACCGCCAGTTCCACCCGCACCCCGTCGGGTCCCCGGCGCACCGGCGGGCCCAGTGCGTCCGTCACCCCCGCGACACCCGGCACCCCGAGCGCCGTGAGCGCCGCGGGATCGTCCGTCGCCGGTGAGGTGAGGCCCGGCGAGGGAGCCGCGCCCACGTCCGGTTCCGGCGGCGTCGCGTCGAGCAGGTCCGTCACCCGCAGGTCCACGGCCCCGACCACGAGCCCGATCCCGTCCTCGGCGGCGGTGAGCAGCACCGCCCGCAGCTCCTCGGCGAGCTCCGGCAGAGGCCGCCCGGCGATCGCGCCGAACGAGGCCGTGACGAGCAGGGCACCCGCTTCCGGCTCTCCGGCCGGGTCCGCCGGACCGATCCGCAGCTTGCCGGGCACCACGCCCCGTACGTCCGCGGCCACCCGGCCCAGTACCCCGCGCACCGCCCGCTCGGTGATCCACGCCCCCTCCGCCGCCGCTCCGAGCGGCAGCAGCCTGCCCGGGGCGAGGCGATCCCGTACCGCCGCCGTCCAACCCTCAGCCGTCGTCATTGCCCCAGCCTGCCGTATTCCCGGGGCGGAACGGGGTAACCGCCCTTAGTGTGGGCGAAGAACCCCGAATTAACCCAGAAGGGGCGAAATCTGATGGCGGACACCACTCACTCCGGCGACTCCCCGACCGACGAACCGCGCCGCACCTCGGTCACCAAACGGGGCGGCGGCGATCCGGCCACCCGGGGCCGGACCACGATCGCCGACGGCGTCGTCGAGAAGATCGCCGGTCTGGCCGCCCGCGACGTGGTCGGCGTCCACGCGATGGGCAGCGGCATCTCCCGCACCTTCGGTGCCGTACGCGACCGGGTGCCCGGCGGGGGCGGCGGCAAGTCCAGCGTCACCCGTGGCGTGAAGGCCGAGGTCGGCGAGGTGCAGACCGCGCTCGACCTGGAGATCGTCGTCGACTACGGCGTCTCCATCGCCGACGTCACCGGCGACGTCCGGGAGAACGTCATCGCGGCCGTCGAGCGGATGACCGGACTCGAGGTCGTCGAGGTCAACATCGCGGTCAGCGACGTGAAACTGCCCGACGAAGAGGACGAGGAGCCGGAGTCACGGCTCCAGTAGCTGCTGACAGCTGCACACAGGGGGCTCAGGAGGACTCGGAAAGGGGTCAGGAATGAGCATGGCGGTGGTCGGCCTGGTGGCCGGCATGGCTCTCGGCTTCGCCGGATACTTCGGCGGCTTCGGAGCGTTTGTACTGGTCGCGGCCTTGGGAGGGATCGGCTTCGTGGCCGGCCGCTTCCTCGACGGCGACCTCGAACCCGGCGACCTGTTCCGGGGCCGCGACCGCGGCGACCGGCCGCGGTGACCCGGGGTGGCCGCTGACCTCGCCTCCCGGGACCCCGTGCGGGACCGGGGGGCGACATCGATCGCCGACCGGGTCGTCGCGAAGATCGCCGCCCAGGCGGCGAGGGAGGCCGTGGGCACCGTCCCCCGGGGCGGTTCGAAGCCGCACGCCTCGGTCGTCGTCCACAGGGACGTCGCCCGGGTCGCGGTGAGCCTCGAACTCGACTACCCCACCGACGTCGGACGCCGGTGCGGGGCCGTTCGAAGCCGGGTCCGCACCCAGGTGGAGGAGCTGGTGGGAATGGAGGTCCACGAGGTCACCGTCCATGTGGAACGCCTCCACTCCCCGCTCACCCGCCAGGCCACCCCGAGGGACCGCCTGTCATGACGACCACACCGGAACCCGCGCCCGGCGCGCGCCCCGAGCCGACGGGCGCCGCCCCCGACGGCGTCCCCGTCCTGGCCGACGCCGCCCCCACACCCGCGGTCCGCCGCTTCTGGGCCGTCCGCCGCATCCCGGCCGGCGTACTCGCGGCCCTGGTCCTCGGCGGCGCCGGGCTCCTCCTCTACGACGTGGCGGCGGTCCGGGCCGACCGCACCGCCATGGCCTGGCGGCGCGAGCTGGCCGACGGCCTCGCGACCCGGCCGCTCGACGACACCTGGGTCGTGGTCGGCGCGGCCGTCGCGGTCGTCCTCGGCATCTGGCTCCTGATCCTGGCCGCGACCCCCGGCCTGCGCGCCGTCCTCCCGATGCGCCGCGAACACGCCGACGTACGGGCCGGACTCGACCGGGAGGCCGCGGCCCTCGCCCTGCGGGACCGCGTCATGGAGGTCTCCGGGGTGCAGGCCGTCCGGGTGCGGATGGGCCGCGCCAAGGTGTCGGTGAAGGCCGCTTCGCACTTCCGGGCGCTCGACGAGGTCCGCACCGACGTGGAGACCGCCCTCGCCACGGGCGTCGACGAGCTGGGCCTCGCCCACCCGCCCGCGCTGACGGTACGGGTGGCCCGGCCGCCCAGGAAGAAGTGAGCCATGAGCCAGGAAACGGTGATCCGGTGAGGGTGGTCCTCCGGCGCGTCAACCGCGCCCTGCTCGGGCTTGCCGGGCTGCTCCTCGTCGTCGGCGGCGGGGCGGTCCTCGCCGCCGCCCTCGACCTCTCCGTACCGTCCTGGTGGCCCTGGTCGGGCCCCTCGGACGTGCTGCTCTCCACCGCCGACCGGCAGCGATGGCGCGAGGACGGCTGGTGGTGGCCGGTGGTCATCGCCGCGCTCGGGCTCGTCGTCCTGCTCGCCCTGTGGTGGCTGCTCGCCCAGTTCCGGCGGGCCCGGCTCGCCGAGGTCGTCGTCGACACCGGCGACGGCGAGGAGGCGATCCTGCGCGGCCGGGCCCTGGAAGGCGTCCTGGAGGCGGATGCCGCGGCCCAGGAGGGCGTGGCCCGGGCCCGGGTCTCCCTCACGGGCCGCCGCGGCGCCCCCCGTACTCGCGTCGCGCTCCTCCTGGAGCCGTACGCCTCCCCGGGGGATGCCCTGAACACGCTCAGCACCCAGGCGCTCGCCCACGCGCGCGCCTCCACGGGCCTGTCCGCCCTGCCCACCGAGGCGCGCCTGCGGGCCGTGAAGCACCGGGCCCGCAGGGTCACCTGAGAGTCAGAAGCCGCTGCGCGCCCCACCGTCCACCGGGAGCATCAGGCCCGTCAGGTAGGAGGCGGCCGGCGACAGCAGGAAGGCCGCCGTCCGCCCGAACTCCGCCGGGGTGCCGTAGCGGCGCAGCGGGATCGTGGCCTCGTTGGCCGCCCGGGAGGCGTCCGCGTCGCCGGAGAGGGCGTCCAGGGACCGCACCCGGTCGGTGTCGATCCGGCTCGGCAGCAGCCCGACGACCCGCACACCGCGCGGTCCCAGGTCGTTGGCGAGGGACTTCGCGAAGCCGGCGAGACCCGGGCGCAGCCCGTTGGAGATGGTCAGACCGGGGATCGGTTCGTGGACCGAACCGGACAGGACGAAGCCGATGACGCCGCCCTCGCCGAGCGTCTCGGCGGCCGCGCGGGCCAGCCGAACGGCGCCGAGGAAGACGGTGTCGAAGGCGGCCGCCCACTGCTCGTCGGTGTTGTCCGCCGCGAAACCGGGGGCGGGACCGCCCACGCTGATCAGGACGCCGTCGAAGCCGCCGAACCGCGCCCGCGCCTCGGCGATGAGCCGTGCCGGGGTCCCCGGGTCGGTGTTGTCGGCGGCGATTCCGGACGCGCCCGGCCCCAGCTCGGCCACGGCCTCGGCGACGGTCTTCTCCTCGCGCCCGGTGACGAGCACCTTGGCCCCCTCGGCGAGCAGCGCCTCGGCGGAGGCCCGCCCGAGCCCCCGCGTCGCCCCGGTCACCACGTACACACGGTCCTTCAGCCCAAGATCCATGGCCCTATCCTGCCGGGTCCTGATCCTCGCCTGCCAGCGCGAGCGCCGTGCCCACCAGGCCGATGTGGCTGAAGGCCTGCGGGAAGTTGCCCAGCTGGCGGCCGGTCACCGGGTCGTACTCCTCCGCGAGGAGGCCCACGTCGTTGCTCAGGGCCACGAGGCTCTCGAACAGCTCCCGGGCCTCGTCGGGCCTGCCGGTCAGCCGGAGCGCGTCCGCGAGCCAGAAGGAGCAGACCAGGAAGGTGCCCTCCTGGCCCGGCAGGCCGTCCACCGCGCCCGAGTCGGCGCTGTAGCGGCGGACGTACCCGCCGTGCATCAGCTCCGCCCGTACGGCGTCCACCGTGCCCACCACCCGGGGGTCGTCCGGCGGCAGGAAGCCGACCTGCGGGATCAGCAGGGTCGCCGCGTCCAGTTCCGCCGAGCCGTACGACTGGGTGAAGGTGTTCCGGACGGGGTCGTAGGCCCTGGCGCACACCTGCGCGTGGATCTCGTCCCGCATCGTCCGCCACCGTGCCGCGTCCCCCGGCAGCGAGGGGTCCGCCTCCAGGGTGCGGACCGCCCGGTCGGCCGCCACCCAGGCCATCACCTTCGAGTGGGTGAAGTGGCGGCGCGCGCCGCGCACCTCCCACAGCCCCTCGTCGGGCTCGCGCCAGGTCGACTCCAGGAAGCCGAGCAGGCTCAGCTGGAGGTTCCAGGCGTGCCGCTCCGCCGGGATCCCGGCCTCACGCGCGCGGTGGAGCGAGTCCATGACCTCGCCGTACACATCGAGCTGGAACTGGTCCACCGCCGCGTTCCCGGTGCGTACCGGCGCCGAGTCGGCGTAGCCCCGCAACCAGTGCAGGGTGGTCTCGGGGAGCCGGCGCTCCCCGGCGGGCCCGTACATGATCTGCAGGTCGGCCGGGTCGCCGGCGACCGAGCGGAGCAGCCAGTCCCGCCAGGCGCAGGCCTCGTCGACGTATCCGGCGGCGAGCAGCGCGCCGAGGGTGAGGGAGGAGTCGCGCAGCCAGCAGGCGCGGTAGTCCCAGTTCCGTACGCCGCCGATCTCCTCCGGCAGGGAGGTGGTGGGGGCGGCCATGATCCCGCCGGTCGGGGCGTACGTGAGGGCCTTGAGGGTGATCAGGGAGCGCAGCACCGCCTCCCGGTACGGTCCTCGGTAGGTGCAGCGGGCCGACCACTCCCGCCAGTCCGCGAGGGACTGCTCCAGGGCCTCGTGGGGGTCGACGAGGTCGGGGCGCGGCTCGTGGGAGGGGTGCCAGGTCAGCACGAAGGCCACCTTCTCGCCGGCGGTGACGCTGAACGAGGAGCAGGTGGAGAACTGCTGGCCCCAGGTCTTCACGGGCGGTTCGCTGCGCAGCCAGACCGAGTCGGGACCGGCGATCGCGACCCGGTGGCCGTCGACGCGGCGCATCCAGGGCACGACGGAGCCGTAGTCGAAGCGGAGCCGCAGCACGGCGCTCATCTCGACGCTGCCGCTGACGCCCTCCACGATCCGCATCAGATCGGGGGCCTTGTCGCGCTGCGGCATGAAGTCGACGACCTTGACCGTGCCCGTACGGGTCTCCCAGTAGGTCTCCAGGACGAGGGAGTCCTCGGCGTACCGGCGGCGGGCGCAGGTCGTGGCGCCCTTGGGGGCGATCCGCCAGTGGCCGTTGTTCTCGTCGCCGAGGATCGAGGCGAAGCAGGCGGCCGAGTCGAAGCGGGGCAGACACAGCCAGTCGACCGATCCGTCGCGGCCGACGAGCGCGGCGGTCTGGAGATCGCCGATGAGGGCGTATTCGTCGATACGTTGCGTCACGCTTTGGGCTGTTCCCGGAAGCGGCGGCGGTCAATCAGAGGGACGGAGTGGCCTGGATCGCTTCGGGGTCCCTCCCCGGGGTCCCGGGGGCGTCGTTTCCAGGCGTGTCGGACGAGGCAGCGGCCTTCCGGTCCAGCTTCTCCCGGCGGACCAGGATGACCCAGCCGACGGGTACCCCGCCCGCGAAGAGCCACCACTGCACCGCGTACGCCATGTGGGCGCCGATCGATTCGTGGTCGGGCTCGGGGATCAGCTCGGGGGTGTCCCCGGCGGGTTCCGGCGTGATCTGTTCCAGGTAGCCGCCGAGCACCTCGCGGCCGATGAGCTCCGCCTGCTGCCGGCTGTTGATGAGCATGACCTGGCGGTCCGGCAGGCCCTTCAGGTCCTTGATGCCGCTGGCGCCGGTCGTCTCGTCGGCCTTGAGCCGGCCGGTGATGGTGACCTCGCCCTTGGGGGCGGGCGGTACCGGCGGGAAGGAGTGCTGGTCGGCGGCGGCCGGTACCCAGCCGCGGTTGACCAGGACGACCAGGCCGTCCCGGAGGACCAGCGGGGTCAGGATGTGGACGCCCACCCGCTCGTCGGCGGAGGTACGGCGGCGGACGACCACCTCGTGGGCGGTGTCGAAGGTGCCGGTGGCGGTGACGGGCCGCCAGTAGTCGGAGCGCGGAACCGTGTGGCCGGGGGAGGTGAGCTCCTCGACCGGGACCTGCTTCGCCGCGATGCTGTCCGCGATCAGGGCGTTCTGGGCGACCCGGCGCTCGTGCCGGTGGAATTGCCAGAAGCCCAGCTCGATCATCGTCGGGACGAGGGCGAGGGCGATGAGGGTGAGGATCACCCACTGCCGGGACAACAGGAAGCGGTACACCCCATGACCGTACAACTCGGTCCATGGGGTGCACGCAGTGGGGTTCGGCTCGCCCCGGGCGAGCCGAGGATCGTTTCCTCAGACCCTGTCGACGATGCCCACCTTTCCTTCCGCGCGGGCGCAGTGACCGCCGCAGTACCAGCTTCCGTCGACCTCGACGCCCTGTCCGATGATCTGGACCCGGCAGTGCTCGCAGATGGGCGCCATGCGATGGATGGCGCAGGCGAAGCAATCGAAGACATGGATCGCGCCCTGGGCATGAATCTCGAAGGACATGCCGTAATCGTTTCCGCAGACCTCACAACGTGCCATGCGCCACAGGGTGGGGCTCCCGGCGGGCGCGCGCAGCTCGGCACGCCCGCAGGGCCGGGGGTGTCACCCGTCTGCCGGGGCCACGTCGCGGAGCAGCTGGGTGTACGCGGCCTCGTCGACGACCGGCGTGCCGAAGGACTTGGCCTTCACGGTCTTGGAGGTGGCGGAGTCCGGGTCGTTGGTGACGAGCAGGCTCGTCAGCCGGGAGACGCTCCCGGCCACATGGAGACCGGCGTCGACCGTACGGTCCTCAAGCAGCTCGCGGTCGACGGAGGTGTCCCCGGAGAAGGCCACCCGCATGCCCTGCTTGAGCGGTTTGTCCTTCTCGTACCGGCCGGGGTTGGGGTACGGGCACGGCGGACGCTTCCGCGAGGGACGCCAGCTGCCCGCCCGGTACGAGGAGGCGTACGAGGCCTGCTGGCCGATCCGGGGCTGCGCGGGCGACGAGGCCCACTCGGTCAGCGGCCGGCATTCGAGCAGCGGCAGCCGGACGTTGCGCGAGGCCGCCGCGTGCAGGCTCGGCCGGAACGCCTCGGCCAGCACGCGCGCGTCGTCGAGCGCGTTGTGCGCGCGCTGCTGCACCACGCCGAAGTGCGCGGCGAGCGACTCCAGCTTGTGGTTGGGCAGCGGCAGCGACAGCTCCTTGGCGAGCGCGATCGTGCACAGCCGCTGCCGCACGGGTGCGGCGGACTCCGCGCGCGCGTACTCCCGGGCGATCATCTGCCAGTCGAACATCGCGTTGTGCGCGACGAGCACCCGCCCGTCGAGCCGGGCCGCGAACTCCGCCGCGATCTCCGGGAAGAGCGGCGCGCCCTCCAGGACGTCGGTGGTGAGCCCGTGGATCCAGACGGGTCCCGGATCACGCTCGGGGTTGACCAGCGTGTACCAGTGGTCCTCGACGTTCCCCTGGGCGTCCAGCCGATAGACGGCAGCCGACACTATCCGGTCGTCGCGGGCGAGTCCGGTGGTCTCCACGTCGACGACCGCGTACCCCTGCGGGTAGGCGGCCGGCCACGTCGCTGCTGTCGTACGGTCGTCAAGCACGGTCACTGAGAATACGGCCCGCGACGGACAACTCCGTCCCCGGTGTCCCCGGGGGCCCCGGAATCGGCCACGCGACTCAGCCCAGCAGGGCCACCAGATCCCCGGCCGCGGCCTGTTCGAGACCGCAGCCGTCCACCGGACCCGGCAGCAGCCGGTAGACGGTGCCCGAGGCCCCGTCCGGCACGACGTCCCCGTCGAGGAGCGCCGGGAAGGCCTTCCGGCCGTCCGCGACCGCCCCCGCCGCCCTCGGCCCGTCCGCGCGCCGGGCGCTCCGGACCTGCGGATCCGGTCCGCGAAGGCCTCCACCGGCTCGGCCGGGCGCCGTTCGTACCCCCACACCTCGTCCGGACCCCCGTATCCGCGCCGCAGCGCGTGCACCTCGTCCGTCCGGGCCGCGGCGTGCCGGACCGCCAGGTCCCACAGCGTGGTGCGCCCCGCGGTGAAGTACTGGTGGAGGTCCTTGCCGACCCGGCCGAGCTCCGCGCGGTGCGTGCCCACGCTCTGGAAGCCGTCGGACGGCGGCAGGTGCAGATCCGTCCAGAGGAACGTGCGGTGCTCCAGATCGACGAGCATCGGCACGTGGACCCGGGAGTCGCCCACGAGGTCGTACCGCTGGCGCACCGTCCGCGGGTCGTACGCGGCGTCCCTGCCCTCCCGGGACGGCAGGGCCATGAACCCGGCGAAGGCGTCCAGGAGCTCAGACCTCCGCGGAGAGCGTGTGCGGCATTAATCCGGGCGCACGCCGTCGGGTCCCAACAGGCCGTCCACCAAGGCCTGTACGGAGGTGGCGAAGAGCCGGTCCGGGTCGACCGGGGCGGCCAGGGCGCGGGTGAGGGCGGGGTCGGGCGGGTCCGTCGTCGCCGTCTGCCAGAGCTCCGTCTCCGCGGGCGACTGGGCGGGGGAGCGTTCCCGGTTGCGCTCGACCAGCACGTGACCGACGACCTGGACCTGCACGGCCCGCACGACGTCCGCCGCCCTGGTGCCGCGCAGGCCTGCCGCGTGGACCTCCTGGGCCAGGGCCCGCTGGGCGGGCAGGAACATCCGCTCGGTCAGGCCCCGTTCGTGGACCATCGCCACCAGGTGGGGGCGCGCCCGGAGCTCGTGGCGGAGGGTGCGGGCGACCGAGACGATCCGGGCGGCGGGGGTGCGGCCGTGCGGGGTGATCGCGGCGAGGTCGGCGACCGTCCGCTCGACCAGCGCGTCGAGCAGGGACTCCCGGTTGCCGACGTGCCAGTAGATCGAGGTGACCGCGGTGCCGAGCTCGGCGGCGAGCCTGCGCATGGTGAGGGCGGTGGGGCCGTGCTGCTTCACCAGAGCGGCGGCGGTCTCCAGGATCTCTTCGCGGGTGAGTGCGGTGCGCGCCATCCGTGCCCCCAACTCTGTTCCGTGCACGCCTATTTACCCTTCATCGCCGCCGGTGTAACTCTGTTACAGACCCGACTCCATGAAGGGTGGTACGTCATGGCACGAGTACGGTACGGGGCGCGCACCGACGCCGAGATCACGGCGGCCCGGACGAAGAGCGCGAAACTCCCCGACATCTGGTCCACCGGAGTGGTCGCCGTCTGGGAGACCGACCCGGACGTCGTCGCGGCCGTCCTGCCGCCCCCGCTGAAACCCACCGCGCGGCCCCTCGTCCGCGCCAACATCAGCAAGGTCGACCTGCCCGGCTATCCCCTCGGCGCCGGCTCGGTGGCCGTCGCCGCCGCCCACGGCGACCGGGAGGGCTGGTACCCGCTGGTCATGCCGATGACCCACGAGCGCGCCCTGGTCGGCGGCCGTGAGGTCTTCGGCGAGCCGAAGAAGCTCGGCGAGGTCGTCGTCGAGCGCGACGGGCTCGTCGTCCGCGCCTCGCTCGGGCGGCACGGCATCGACTTCGTCGAGGTGCGCGGCGCGGTCTCCGGACCGCTGCCGCTCCCGGAGCCCGTCGAGAAGACCGACTTCTACTTCAAGTTCCTGCCCGGCGTCGACGGCTCCGGCTTCGACGCCGAGCCCGTCCTCGTCCACTGCGTCCGCAACGAGAAGGTGCGCAAGCTGGAGCGGATCACCGGCGACGTGGTCCTGCGCGAGTCGATGTACGACCCCGTCGCCGACCTCCCCGTACGCCGGCTCGTCGAGATCACCATCGGCGAGAAGACCACCGACCAGAGGGGCACGGTCGCCGAACGGGTCTCCGCGCAGGCCCTCCTGCCGTACATCCACCAGCGGTACGACGACCCGCAGCAGATCCTCGACGGCCCGCCGGAAGGGAGCGTCTGATGGAGCTGCGCGAGGGACAGGTCGCCGTCGTCACCGGCGCGGCGAGCGGCATCGGGCGCGCCATGGCCCGTCGCTTCGCCGCCGAGGGCCTGGCCGTCGTCCTCGGGGACGTCGAGGAGGGCGCGCTCGCGGCGGCCGCCGACGAGCTGATGGAGGACGGGGCGCAGGTCCTCGCCCGGACGGTCGACGTCTCGGACCCCGACGAGGTGCGGGCGTTCGCGGACGCCGCGTACGACACCTTCGGAGCCGTCCACGTCCTCTGCAACAACGCGGGCGTCGGCTCCGGCGCCGAGGGCCGTATGTGGGAGCACGAGCCCAACGACTGGAAGTGGGCCTTCTCCGTCAACGTCTGGGGTGTCTTCCACGGCATCCAGGCCTTCGTCCCCCGCATGATCGCGTCCGGCGAGCCCGGCCACGTCGTCAACACCTCCTCCGGCGACGGCGGCATCGCCCCGCTGCCCACCGCCTCCGTGTACGCGGTCACCAAGGCGGCCGTCGTCACCATGACCGAGTCGCTCTACGCCCATCTCAGGGCCGAGCACGCGCGCGTGGGCGCCTCCGTGCTCTTCCCCGGACCGCACATGCTCCGCACCGGCCTCTGGGAGTCGCACCGCAACCGGCCCGAGCGGTACGCCAAGGAGCGGCCGCGCAGGACCCCGTACCGCAGCCTCGACCAGTGGGAGGCCGCCATGAAGGAGGCCGGCCACGAGGTCGCCTTCACCCCGGTGGAGGAGGTCGCCGAACACGTCGTCGACGGCATCCGCGCCGACCGCTTCTGGATGCTGCCGGAGAGCGAGCACAGCGACCGGCAGATCAGGGCGCGCTCGCGGTCGATGCTCGACCGCGCCAACCCGTCGTACCTGGAGAGCTTCATTCTCGATTGAGGGGGCCGTGATGGCCGATCCGAACGACCCGTATCTGATCATCTCCTCCGACTGTCATGCCGGTCTGCCCACCGAGGAGTACCGGCCCTATCTCGACTCCCGCTTCCACCGCGCGTTCGACGAGTTCCTCGCCGGACGCGAGGCGCGCCGGGAGGCCATGACCCGGCTCGGGGTCCGCAACGAGGCCTTCGCGGACAAGTGGTTCCACGACAACGAGGAGGGCCTGCGCGGCGGCTGGGACGCCGGGCAGCGGCTCAAGGAGCTCGACGGCGACGGGGTCGCCGCCGAGGTCGTCTTCCCCGACGCGGACGCCGTCGACAGTCGCACCGCCGCCCCCTTCGGCGTCGGCCTCGGCCTCTCCGGCGACCAGGACCCGGAGCTCGGCATGGCGGGCGCGCAGGCGCACAACCGCTGGCTCGCCGAGTTCGTCGGACAGAACCCCGAGCGGCACTGCGGGGTGGCGCTGCTGCCGATCACCGCCGAGCCGGCGAAGGTCGTCGCCGAGATCCACCGGGCCAAGGAGTCGGGGCTCGGGGCGCTGATGATCCCCTCCATGTGGGTGGACAAGGAGCCGTACCACGACCGGCGCTACGACCCCGTCTGGGCGGCCGCCGCCGAGGCCGGCATGCCGCTGGTCACCCACTCGGGCGCGGCCCCGCGCGAGGAGTACGGCGACCACCTCGGCATCTACGTCTCCGAGGTCACCTGGTGGCCGTCCAGGCCGCTGTGGTTCCTGCTCTGGTCGGGCGTCTTCGAGCGCCACCCCGGACTGCGGTTCGGGGTCGCCGAGTCCGGCTGCTGGTGGCTGCCGAACCTGCTCTGGTTCATGGACCGGCTCTACCTCGGCGCGCACGGCGGCAAGAAGCTGTCCCCGTTCGCTGAGCTGAAGCGGCCGCCCAGCGAGTATCTGGACCGGCAGGTCTTCATCTGCGCCACCAACACCAAGCGGCGCGAACTCGCCCAGCGGTACGAGATCGGCGTCGACAACATCCTGTGGGGCTCGGACTTCCCGCACCCGGAGGGGACCTGGCCCGACACGCGCGCGTGGCTCCGGAAGACCTTCCACGACATCCCGGTGGCGGAGACGCGTCGGATGCTGGGTCTGGCGGCGGCCGAGGTCTTCGGATTCGATACGCGAATATTGGATCCGATCGCCCGTCGCATCGGCCCCACCCCCGCCGACCTCGGCCAGCCCGCCGACCAGGCCGCCGTGGAGGCCTCCTGGGCCCGCTCGCGCGACGTCGGCCGCCACTGGCTGACGGACCACGACTTCCCCACCCTGGGGGTCACGCCATGAGCGAGGAGCGCTACACGGTCATCTCGGCCGACTGCCACGCGGGCGCCGACCTCCTCGACTACCGCCCCTACCTGGAGAAGAAGCACCACGAGGCCTTCGACGCCTGGGCGGCCTCCTACGTCAACCCGTACGAGGACCTGCTCGCCGACACCGCCGACCGCAACTGGAACTCCGAGCGCCGACTGCGCGAGCTGGAGGCGGACGGCATCGTCGCCGAGGTCGTCTTCCCCAACACCGTCCCGCCGTTCTTCCCCAAGGCCTCCCTGATGGCCCAGCCGCCCAGCGCGGCCGAGTACGAGCAGCGCTGGGCCGGACTCCAGGCGCACAACCGCTGGCTGGCCGACTTCTGCGCGGCCGCGCCGGGGCGCAGGGCCGGCGTGGCGCAGATCCTCCTCAACGACGTCGACGCGGCGGTCGCCGAGATCCGCCGCGTCCGCGAGGCGGGACTCACCGGGGGCATCCTGCTGCCGGGGGTGCCGCCCGGCTCGCCCGTGCCCGAGCTGTACTCGGAGGCGTACGACCCGATCTGGGCGGTCTGCGCCGAGCTCGACGTCCCCGTCAACCACCACGGCGGCTCGGCGTCGCCGCCGCTGGGCGACGAACCGGCCGCCCGCGCGGTCTTCATGGTGGAGACCACCTGGTTCTCCCACCGGGCGCTGTGGCACCTGGTCTTCGGCGGTGCCTTCCGGCGCCACCCGGGGCTCGAACTGGTCCTGACCGAGCAGGGCTCGGGCTGGATCCCGGGCGTGCTCGACATGCTGGACTACTACCACGGCCGCCTGGTGTCGGCCGCGACGAAGGCCTCCACGGCGGAGTCGAAGTTCGGCGCGGGCCTCGCCGAGGCCATGGGCAAGGGCCCCAGCGCGGTCTGGCGCGACAACTGCTTCGTCGGCGCGAGCTTCATGCGCCCCCACGAGGTGCCGCTGCGCGACCGGATCGGCCTCGACAAGATCATGTGGGGCAGCGACTACCCGCACGACGAGGGCACCACCCCGTACTCCCGCGAAGGCCTCCGGATCGCCTACGCGGGACTCCCGAAGGAGGAGGTCGCGGCGATGGTCGGCGGCAACGCGGCCCGTGTCTACGGCTTCGACCTCCGTCTGCTCGACCCCCTCGCCGCCGTCCACGGCCCGCGCGTCGAGGAGATCGCCGAACCCCTGAAGGAGGTCCCCGCGGGCGCCACCAGCCCGGCCTTCGCCCCGGGCGGGTCGGTCCGCGTCTGGTGACCGGCCGGGTGCGACGCTCCTGAGGTGACCGACGCACCCGAGGTGACCGACGCACCCGAACACGAGGCCCACGGCGGAGGCCTCGGCTCCCGTCTCAACTGGCTCCGGGCGGCCGTGCTCGGAGCCAACGACGGAGTCGTCTCCACCGCGGGCCTCGTCGTCGGCGTCGCCGGCGCCACCGAGTCCCAGGCGGCGCTGCTCACCGCCGGTCTCGCGGGGCTGCTCGCCGGATCGATGTCGATGGCGGCGGGGGAGTACGTCTCGGTCTCCACCCAGCGCGACTCCGAGCAGGCCGCCCTCGCCCAGGAGAAACGCGAACTGCGCGAGGACCCGGAGGCGGAACTCGCCGAACTGACCGGCCTCCTGGCGGCCCGCGGCCTCTCCGCCGACGTGGCCCGCGAGGCCGCCGAGCAGCTCACCGCCCGCGACGCCCTGCGCGCCCACGCGCGCGTGGAGCTGGGCATCGACCCGGACCAGCTCACGATCCCCTGGCACGCGGCCGCCGCGAGCTTCCTCGCCTTCACCGTCGGTGCCCTGCTCCCGCTCCTCGCGATCGTTCTTCCCCCGGCCTCCGCCCGTCTCTGGGTCACGGTCGTCTCCGTCCTGGCGGCCCTGGCCTTCACCGGCTGGTGGAGCGCCCGCCTGGGCGAGGCCCCCGCGGGCCGCGCGATCCTCCGCAACGTGGCGGGCGGCGCCCTGGCGATGGCGGTCACCTACGGTGCGGGCACGCTGCTGGGAGCGACGGGCGTCTAGGGGGTGCCTTGTCGATCAGGCCGGGCTCGCGGCGGCTGGCACCGCGCCTCGCCGCGTTGTCGTCGGTCGGCATGGCTCCGCCATGCCTCCCTCCTCCGCCTTGCGATGCGTCCCCTCGGCCCCTGCGGGCCTGGGGAGACCCCATGCACCAGCCGCCGCTCCCTGATCCGGCCTGATCGGCAAGACACCCCCTAGGGGGTGCCTTGTCAGAAGGTGCCAAGGCTTGCTGACAAGTCGTCTCGCATACTTGTTGGTAACCACGTCTAGCCGCACCCCGACCTGCGCACCTACCGTCAACGGCATGCCGAACCTGCCCGATGTCGTGCTCTGGTCCATACCGGCGTTCGTCCTGCTCACCGTGATCGAGATGGTGAGCCACCGGATCCATCCCGACGAGGAAGCCGCCGGGTACGAGACCAAGGACACCGCCACCAGCCTCGGCATGGGGCTCGGGAGCCTGGGCTTCGACGCGCTGTGGAAGATCCCCGTGGTCGCGGTCTACACCGCCGTCCACGAGCTGACGCCGCTCCGCGTCCCCGTCCTCTGGTGGACGATCCCGCTCATGCTGCTCGCGCAGGACTTCTTCTACTACTGGCAGCACCGCGGGCACCACGTCGTCCGCGTCCTCTGGGCCTGCCACGTCGTCCACCACAGCAGCCGCAAGTTCAACCTCAGCACCGCCCTGCGCCAGCCGTGGACCGGCGCCACCTCCTGGCCGTTCTACCTGCCGATGATCGCCCTCGGCGTGCACCCGGCGGCCCTCGCCTTCTGCTACTCGGTCAATCTCGTCTACCAGTTCTGGATCCACACCGAGCGGGTCGACAAGCTCCCCCGGCCCTTCGAGTACGTCCTCAACACGCCCTCGCACCACCGCGTCCACCACGCCTCCCAGGGCGGCTACCTGGACCGGAACTTCGGCGGCATCCTCATCGTCTGGGACCGGATGTTCGGCTCCTGGGTCGGCGAGACCGACCGGCCCGTCTACGGCCTCACCAAGAACATCGAGACGTACAACCCGCTGCGCGTCGCCACCCACGAGTACGCCGCCATCGCCCGCGACCTCAAGGCCGCGCAGGACTGGCGCGAGCGGGCCGGACGGGTCTTCGGCGGCCCCGGCTGGCAGCCCGCGCCCGCGGACACCCGGGGTCCCGGCCCCGCCGCCCCGGAGGCCGCCGCGTGAAGGCCTCCCCGCGTGGACTCTCCCGCGCGCTGCTCGCCGCCTTCGGGCTCGCGACCGCCGTCGACCTGATCTCCCTGCTCGCCGGCGCCGAGCTCGGCCACCAGATCGCCAAGCCGTTCCTGATGCCCCTGCTCGCCGCGTACGCCGTCACCCGGGGCGCCCCGAAGGTGCTGACCGCCGCGCTGCTCTTCGGTTGGGGCGGCGACGTCCTCCTGCTCTCCGACGCCGACTGGGCCTTCCTCGTCGGCATGGGCTCCTTCGCCGCCGGCCACGTCTGCTACCTCGTCCTCTTCGGCCGACGGCGTACGTCACCGCTGCTCGGCGCCCTGTACGCGGTCGCCCTCGTCGGCACCGTCCTGCTCCTCTGGCCCGACCTCCCCGCCGATCTGCGGATCCCGGTCGCCGGGTACTCGCTGCTCCTGACGGCCATGGCGTACCGCGCGAGCGCCCTCGGGCTCCTGGCCGGACTCGGCGGCGCCCTCTTCCTGCTGTCCGACACCCTCATCGCCACCGGGGTCGCCGAGTGGCCGCAGCTGCCGCTGCCCGACTTCTGGGTCATGCTGACCTACATCGCGGCGCAGTACCTGCTGACGGCGGGAGCGCTCCACGCGATGTACGGTGAACGTCGTACAACCGTCTGACAGCAAGGACCGTCCGCCATGCGCGCCACCACCATCCACGCCCCCTTCGACATGCGCGTGGAGGACGTGCCCGACCCGGTGGTGCAGCACCCCACCGACGTCGTCGTCCGCGTCCTGCGCGCCTGCGTCTGCGGCAGCGACCTGTGGGCCTACCGTGGCGAGTCCGCCCGGCAGCCCGGCCAGCGCATCGGCCACGAGTTCCTCGGCATCGTGGAGGCGGCGGGCTCCGAGGTCACCGGCTTCGCCGCCGGAGACCTCGTCGTCGCCCCCTTCGTCTGGTCCGACGGCACCTGCGACTACTGCGCCGAGGGGCTCCAGACCTCCTGCCCGAGCGGCGGCTTCTGGGGCTCGGTCGGCTCCGACGGCGGCCAGGGCGAGGCCGTCCGCGTCCCCTTCGCCGACGGCACCCTCGTCAAGCTCCCCGCCGACGCCGCCTCCGACGACCACCTGCTGACCGCGCTCCTCGCGCTCTCCGACGTCATGGGCACCGGCCATCACGCCGCCCTCGGCGCCGGAGTCCGCAAGGGCTCCACGGTCGCCGTGGTCGGCGACGGCGCCGTCGGCCTCTGCGGTGTCCTCGCCGCCAAGCGCCTCGGCGCCGAGCGGATCATCGCGCTGGGCCGGCACACCACCCGTACCGACATCGCCCGCCTCTTCGGCGCCACCGACGTCGTCGCCGAGCGCGGCGAGGCCGCCGAGGCCGCCGTCCGCGAGCTCACCGGCGGCCAGGGCGCCCACGGAGTCATCGAGGCCGTCGGCACCGAGCAGTCCATGCGCACCGCCGTCGCCATCGCCCGCGACGGCGGCTCCATCGGCTACGTCGGCGTCCCGCACGGCAGCGGCACCGGACTCGACCTCTCCGTGATGTTCGACCGGAACATCGCGCTGCGCGGCGGCGTCGCCCCCGTGCGCGCGTACATCCCGGAGCTGCTCGCGGACGTCCTGGACGGCACCATCGACCCGTCGCCGGTCTTCGACCTGACCGTCGACCTCGACGGCGTCCCGGGCGGCTACAGGGCCATGGACGAGCGCACCGCGCTCAAGGTCCTCGTCAAGCCGTAGTCCAGACGGGGGCGTCGGCCCCCGCGATGCCCGGCGGGCGTGACCAGCCCGTCGGGCCGCCCTCGTACGCGACGGGCGACAGCGCGTGCCGCAGCCGCCCGAGGGGTCCCTCCGACTCGGTGAGGTACCGCTCGGGCTCGTACCGGGGCAGTGCGTGCGTCAGCCAGTGGCCCGTCCGGGCGAGGGCGAGCCGGACGAGCCGCGTGCCCCCGTCCCGGTCCTGCTCGGTCAGCGACCGCAGCACCGCCGCCGCGAGCAGATAGCCCGTCCCGTGGTCCAGGGCCTGTGCGGGCAGCGCACCCGGCTGCTCCGCCGATCCCTCCACGGTGGCGATCCCGGTCGCCACCTGGACCAGGCTGTCGAAGCCGCGCCGTCCGGCCCACGGCCCGTAGTCGCCCCACGCGGAGAGCCGGGCGGTGACCAGCCCCGGGCGGTGGAGGTCGAAGCGGTCGAGGGCACCCGGCCGGTAGCCGGTGACCAGCACATCGGCGGAGTCCAGGAGCTCTTCGAAGGTACGCCGGTCCGACGGGCGGTCCAGATCGAGGGCGGCGGTCCGCTTGCCGACGTCCGTGTCCGCGTGCTGGTCCGGCAGTTCGGGATTGCCCGGCGGGTCGATCCGCAGCACGTCCGCGCCGAGCAGCGCGAGCGTCCGGGTCGCGACCGGCCCGGCGATCACCCGGGTCAGGTCCAGGACCCGCAGCGGGCCGCCACGGCGCCGGGGCGGGGCCTCGTCGAGCCGCTCCCGGGTCAGCAGCGGCCGCGCCGCCACCGCCCGGCCCTGCTCGTGCGCCGCCCACTCCGAGGGCGTGCGCAGGGCGACGGCCAGGCCCCCGGCCGCGTACACCGCCGTCTCGACCTCCACGGCCTTCCGCTCGGCGATCGCCGCCCCGACGGCCTCGACGGAGTCGGAGACACCCAGCGCGGCGAGCAACCTCACCTTGTGGTGCGGGTAGTTGGCGTGGGTGCGGACCCAGCCGTCGGCCGCCCGCCAGAACCGGGAGAGCGGCGCGAAGCTCACCGGCGCCCGCCCGTCGACCCGTAGATGACGCTCGCCGACGAAGGCCGTGGCGACCGCCCCGTCGTCCACCCGTACCGGACCCGGCAGGCCCGCGTGCTCCACCGCGGCGAGTGAGCAGACCGCGACGGCCGCCCGGGCCAGCTCCATCACCGGGAGCCGCGCGGACAGCAGCCCGGCGGGCCCGCCGTACTCCACCCGGTCCACCAGGGCGGGATCACCGCCGAGGGCCGACCACAACAACTCCGTACCGGTACGCACTGTGTTGTCCATGGACCGCACTATGGCACCCGGTGCCATGCGAAGAGCCCTGGTGTGGCACACCACACCAGGGCCCTCGTTCACTCATGCGTCGACTAGCGGCGGACAGCGTCCAGCGCGTCGATCAGACCGGCTCCGTAGAAGCCGTTCTTGTTCTTGCCACCCTCGCAGACGGCGTCGATCTTGCCGTCGGCGTCGATGTCGTACGGGTTGGTGCACGAGCGCTTGTCGGCCTGCGCGTACAGCATCGCCTTGAGGGCCGCCGGGCTCGCGTGGGGGTGCGTCGACTTGATGAGCGCGAGGACGCCCGCCGCGTGCGGCGAGGCCATCGAGGTGCCGGCCTTGTAGTTGTAGCCGCCGTTGACCGTGGTCGACAGGATGAGGCCGTTGACCGCCGGGGCGTCCGGGGTCTGGAACCTGGTGCTGTCGCCGCCGGGCGCCGCGATGTCGATGACACCCAGACCGTAGTTCGAGTAGGACGACTTCAGGCCCTTGGCGCCGGTCGCGGAGACCGTGACGACACCCGGCAGCATGGCCGGGTAGTCGAAGCACTCCTTCGGGTCGATGACCCGGTCGCCGGGCGTCGTGTCGTTCGGGCTGCTGTTGTCGACGATCGAGTCGGCCGCCAGGTCGAACTTGGAGTTGCCGGCCGCCGCGACGTTGACCGTGCCCTTGCGCTCCGCGTAGCGGGTCGCACGGGTGACCGCCTCGATGAGGGCCTTCTGGTCCTCGTCGTTCTTGCAGGCGAACATCCACGGGTCGGTGTAGTAGCTGTTGTTCGTGACGTCGACGCCGTGCTCGGCCGCCCACACGAAGCCGCAGACCACGGCCTCCGTGTAGAAGAAGCCGTCCGGGGTGGACACCTTGATGCCGGAGACCTTGACGCCCGGGGCGACACCGGTGATGCCGATGCCGTTCTTGGCGGCCGCGATCGTACCGGCGACGTGGGTGCCGTGGTCGCTCTCGCCCGGGTTCGGACGCCACGAGCCGGCGGTGGTGTCCGGCTTGCCGGACACGCAGTTGGCCGAGGCCTTGGCGTCGAAGTTCGGCGCCAGGTCCGGGTGGGTGTCGTCGACACCGGTGTCGATGACACCGACGGTGACGCGCTTGCTGCCCAGCGTCCGCTGGTGGGCCTTGTCGGCCTTGATCGCCGGGAGGTCCCACTGCAGGGGCTCAAGAGCGTCCTGCTCGTCCGTCGCCCGGGCCGCGGCGGCCTTGGCCTCGGCCTCGGACAGCTCCTGGGTGCCGCCGCCGACCGAGTTGTCGGTCTGCACGGAGAGCGGGGCGGTACGGGTCGAACCGGCCGACACCACACCACGGGCCGTGCGGATCGTCTTCGCGAACTCGGGGTTCTGCGAGTGGACGACTATGACGCCTATCTGGTCGTACGAGATGACCACTTCGCCACCCGCGGCGGCGATCGCCTTCTTCACCGAGGCGGCGGTCCAGCGGCCACCCGCGATGTTGACGACGTACGACAGCTTCGGGCCGTTCGTCGCCACGGCGGCCGCCGGTGCGTCGCTCAGTTCCGCGGCGGAGGCGGCGCCGGAGGGAAGGAAGCCGAGCGAGGCCGTGAGTGCGAGACCAACCGGCAGAGCAAGAGCTCGGCCGCGCCTCGATCCCAGATGAGCCATGGGTTCTCCACATCATCCGTATGTCTGTCCGCGCGCGGGTTTACGCGCGGACAGGTGCATGACGAGTGAAGCTATCGCTGATCTTCCCGGCGCTTCAATGAGTTGAGAAGACTTCATGAAGATCTGTGCGAATAAATCCCTCGCGTGAACCGCTTCGCTTCTCGCTCCGTGCCGTTGTGCAGGGGAGGGGCTCCAGCCGGAGTCCCCGCTACCGCACCCCTGGTGAGGCCCCCTTGACCATGCCGTCCGTCCCCGCGTCACGAGGAGATTCCGTGGCTACCGAAGCACCGCCGCCGCCCAGAAACGGGACGGAGACCGCGTCAGTTCCCGTAGCGCCCACGACGGAACAATTCGTCGAGGTGCAGGAAGGCGCGGAGTTCGGCGAACTGCGCCGTACGTACCGCTCCTTCGCCTTCCCGCTCACCCTGGCCTTCATCGCCTGGTACCTGCTGTACGTGCTGCTCTCCAACTACGCGGGCGGCTTCATGGGGACCAAGGTCTTCGGCAACATCAACGTGGCCCTCGTCCTCGGCCTCGGCCAGTTCGCCACCACCTTCCTCATCGCCTGGCTCTACTCGCGGCACGCGGCGAACCGACTCGACCCCAAGTCCGACGCCATCAGAAAGCGCATGGAGGGCGACGCATGAGCACCCCCGTCCTGCTCGCGGCGGGCAACGCCACCAGCGAGCACCGACCGCTGATCATCGCCCTCTTCGGCGCCTTCGTCATCGCCACCCTGGTCATCACCATCTGGGCCGGCCGGCAGACCCGCAGCGCCGCCGACTTCTACGCAGGCGGGGGTCAGTTCACCGGCTTCCAGAACGGCCTCGCGATCTCCGGCGACTACATGTCCGCCGCGTCCTTCCTCGGCATCAGCGGCGCCATCGCCCTCTACGGCTACGACGGCTTCCTCTACTCGATCGGCTTCCTGGTCGCCTGGCTCGTCGCCCTGCTCCTGGTCGCCGAACCGCTGCGGAACTCCGGCCGGTTCACGATGGGAGACGTCCTCGCCTACCGGATGCGCCAGCGGCCCGTCCGTACCGCCGCCGGCACCTCCACCATCGTCGTCTCGATCTTCTACCTGCTGGCCCAGATGGCGGGCGCGGGCGTGCTCGTCTCGCTGCTGCTCGGCATCACCAGCGACGGCGGCAAGATCGGGATCGTCGCCCTCGTCGGCGTCCTGATGATCGTCTACGTGACGATCGGCGGCATGAAGGGCACCACCTGGGTGCAGATGGTGAAGGCCGTCCTGCTCATCGCGGGCACGCTCCTCATCACCTTCCTCATCCTGCTGAAGTTCGACTTCAACCTCTCGCAGCTGCTCGGCGCCGCCGCCACCAACAGCGGCAAGGGCGACGCCTTCCTGGAGCCCGGCCTCAAGTACGGCGCCAGCGCCATGTCGAAGCTCGACTTCCTCTCCCTCGGCATCGCCCTCGTCCTCGGCACCGCCGGCCTGCCCCACATCCTGATCCGCTTCTATACGGTGCCGACCGCCAAGGCCGCCCGTAAGTCGGTCAACTGGGCCATCGGCATCATCGGCGGCTTCTACCTGATGACGATCGTCCTCGGCTTCGGCGCAGCCGCCCTGCTCAGCGGCGACACCATCAAGGCGTCCAACAAGGCGGGCAACACGGCGGCCCCGCTCACCGCCCTGGAGGTCGGCGGTGGCGCCGGCTCCACCGGCGGCGCGATCCTCCTCGCCGTCATCTCCGCCGTCGCCTTCGCCACCATCCTCGCCGTCGTCGCCGGTCTGACCCTGGCCTCGTCCTCGTCCTTCGCGCACGACATCTACGCGAACGTGATCAAGCGCGGGAAGGCCACGGAGAAGGAGGAGATGCGGGCCGCCCGCTGGTCCACCGTCCTCATCGGCGTCGTGTCGATCGCGCTCGGCGCCCTCGCCCGCGACCTCAACGTCGCCGGCCTGGTCGCCCTCGCCTTCGCGGTCGCCGCCTCGGCCAACCTGCCGACGATCCTCTACTCGCTCTTCTGGAAGCGGTTCACCACCCAGGGCGCGCTCTGGTCGATCTACGGCGGACTGGTCTCCTCCGTCGTCCTCGTCCTCTTCTCGCCGGTCGTCTCCGGCGCGCCGACCTCGATGTTCAAGGGCGTGGACTTCCACTGGTTCCCGCTGGAGAACCCCGGCCTCATCTCGATCCCGCTCGGCTTCCTCCTCGGCTGGCTCGGCTCGCTCTTCTCCAAGGAGGAGCCCGACGCCGGCAAGTACGCGGAGCTGGAGGTCAAGTCCCTCACCGGCGTCGGGGTCGCCGCCGCGATCAAACACTGACCGGAACGCAGTCGGTCGTATACGTTCCGCAGCGATCCACCGGCCGCGTCGTAGGGTTCTACGACGCGGCCGCGTCGGTCCTCGTGACAATCTGCCCTGCTCGTTGTCCGTGCGCTCACGTAGGCTCGGACCACACGCAACCACAAGACGGGGAGGGGGCCCACAGTGCTCTTGGACACCTATGGCCGAGTGGCCACCGACCTGCGCGTCTCGCTCACCGACCGCTGCAATCTGCGGTGCACGTACTGCATGCCGGAAGAGGGCCTCCAGTGGCTCGCGAAGCCGGATCTCCTCACCGACGACGAGATCGTCCGGCTGATCCGCATCGCGGTCACCGACCTCGGCGTCACCGAGGTCCGCTTCACCGGCGGCGAGCCGCTGCTCCGCCCCGGACTCGTCGGCATCGTCGAGCGCTGCGCGGCCCTGGAGCCCCGCCCCCGGATGTCCCTCACGACCAACGGCATCGGGCTCAAGCGCACGGCCGCCGCGCTCAAGGCCGCCGGCCTCGACCGGGTCAACGTCTCCCTGGACACGCTGCGCCCCGAGGTCTTCAAGACCCTCACCCGGCGCGACCGCCACCAGGACGTCCTCGACGGCATGGCCGCGGCCCGCGAGGCGGGCCTCACCCCGGTCAAGGTCAACGCCGTCCTGATGCCCGGGCTCAACGCCGACGAGGCCCCCGACCTGCTCGCCTGGGCGGTCACGGAGGGTTACGAGCTCCGCTTCATCGAGCAGATGCCCCTCGACGCCCAGCACGGCTGGAAGCGCGACGGCATGATCACCGCAGGGGACATCCTGGAGTCCCTGCGCACCCGCTTCACCCTGACGCCCGAAGGCGCCGACGAGCGCGGCTCGGCCCCCGCCGAGCGTTGGGTCGTGGACGGCGGACCGCACACGGTCGGTGTCATCGCCTCCGTCACCCGCCCGTTCTGCCGGGCCTGCGACCGCACCCGGCTCACCGCCGACGGCCAGGTGCGGACCTGCCTGTTCGCCACCGAGGAGACGGACCTGCGGGCCACGCTCCGCTCGGACGCGCCGGACGACGAGGTCGCCCGGATCTGGAAGCAGGCGATGTGGGGCAAGAAGGCCGGTTCCGGCCTCGACGACCCGAGTTTCCTGCAGCCCGACCGCCCGATGTCGGCGATCGGCGGCTGAGAGGGGGAGTCCTCAGGCCTTGTCGGACTCCCGGCTGAGAGGGGGAGTCCTCAGGTCTCCTCGGACTTCCAGTCGGCCAGTGGCACGACGTCCTTGAGGAAGCCCCGTACACCCAGGAACTGGGACAGATGCTCCCGGTGCTCGTCGCACGCGAGCCAGGTCTTGCGACGCTCGGGCGTATGCAGCTTGGGGTTGTTCCACGCGAGCACCCAGACGGCGTCGGCGCGGCAGCCCTTGGCGGAACAGATCGGCTTCTCTTCGCTCACCTGATCATTGTCCAGCAAGGGCGATGCCGGGCAGCCACGGGGGGAGCTGCCCGGCATCGGTCCGTCGCTCCGACGGGGGATGCGGAGCGCGTAGGCAGTATGTCACGGCACATGGGGTCGGGTGCACTGGAACTTCACGATTGATCTGAGCTTTTCTTGAGCTTTCCGGCCACTGTCCGTGATCAGTTCCGGCCGTACGGTCGCTCCGTGTCCGCGTCCGCCGAGGCCTCGGCGACACCGAGTGCGGGCCGCACCGGAGCCGGTACGAAGGTGGAGGGAAGCGACGGAGCGGACTCGCGGCCCGCGTTCGCGATGACCACGGCGATGTAGGGGAGCAGGATGCCCAGGGCCAGCGCCACGATCGCCACATGCCGCTCGACGTTCCACAGCACCGCGGCCGCGATCACGGACAGCGTCCTGACCGTCATCGAGATGATGTAGCGCCGCTGCCGCCCCCGGACGTCGTCCGCGAGCCCCTGCCGGGCCCCCGTGATCCGGAAGACCTCGGATCCGTCACGCTTCGCCATCGCCGTCCACCACCCACCGGTCGCGCCGGACCCTCCCCGGTCCGGACCTCGCTCCACCGTACGCCCGCCCTCCCGGGCCGACGAGACCGGGGCGCGGATGGAGCTGTCCGACATGCGCCGTATGGCGGATGGGCCGAGACTGGGCGCAGTTGCGTAGCAAGGAGGCGGCGATGAGTTGGTTGTGGGCGATCATCGTGGGATTCGTCCTGGGTCTGATCGCGAAGGCGATCCTTCCCGGGAAGCAACAGATCCCGCTCTGGCTGACGACCGTGTTCGGCATTCTCGGCAGCGTGCTCGGCAACGCCGTCGCGACCTGGATGGGAGTCAACGACACCAAGGGCATCGACTGGACCCGCCACCTGCTCCAGCTGATCGGCGCCGTCGTCGTCGTGGGCGTGGGCGACATGCTGTGGGCCTCGATCAAGGGCAACAAACAGCGGGCCTAGCGGCTCACCGGAAGCCCGGAAGCCCCGGAAGTCCGGAAGCCCGAAAAGCCGGGAGGCCCGGTACGGCACATCAAGTGCCGTACCGGGCCTCCCGGTTCCGCGTCTGTGTCACGCGCCGGCGAACTCGATCGCCGCCAGGTTCTTCTTGCCGCGCCGCAGCACCAGCCAGCGGCCGTGCAGCAGCTCGTCCGCCGACACCTCGGCGTCCTCGGCGGTGACCTTCACGTTGTTCACGTACGCCCCGCCCTCCTTCACCGTGCGACGCGCCCCCGACTTGCTCGGGGCGAGACCGACCTCGGTGAACAGGTCGACGACCTGGCCCAGCTCCGTCACGCGCGCGTGCGGCAGCTCGGACAGGGCGGCGGCCAGCGTCGCCTCGTCCAGCTCCGCCAGGTCGCCCTGACCGAACAGCGCCTTGGAGGCGTTGATGACGGCCGCGCACTGGTCCGCGCCGTGCACCAGCGCGGTGAGCTCCTCGGCCAGCGCACGCTGGGCGGCACGGGCCTGGGGACGCTCGGCGGTCTGCTGCTCCAGCTCCTCCAGCTCCTCGCGGGACTTGAAGGACAGGATCCGCATGTACGTCGAGATGTCCCGGTCGTCCACGTTCAGCCAGAACTGGTAGAACGCGTACGGCGTGGTCATCTCCGGGTCGAGCCAGACGGCCCCGCCCTCGGTCTTGCCGAACTTGGTGCCGTCCGCCTTGACCATCAGCGGGGTCGCGAGCGCATGCGCCTCGACACCCGGCTCCAGGCGGTGGATCAGGTCGAGGCCGGCCACCAGGTTGCCCCACTGGTCCGAGCCGCCCTGCTGGAGCGTGCAGCCGTAGCGGCGGTACAGCTCCAGGAAGTCCATGGCCTGCAGCAGCTGGTAGCTGAACTCGGTGTAGCTGATGCCCTGCTCGGACTCCAGGCGCCGGGCGACGGAGTCCTTGGTCAGCATCTTGTTGACCCGGAAGTGCTTGCCGATGTCCCGCAGGAACTCGATCGCCGACATGCCGGCGGTCCAGTCCAGGTTGTTCACCATGACCGCCGCGTTCTCCCCCTCGAAGGAGAGGAACGGCTCGATCTGCGTCCGCAGCCGGTTCACCCAGTTCGCGACCGTCTCGGGGTCGTTCAGGGTGCGCTCGGCCGTCGGTCGCGGGTCACCGATCTGCCCGGTGGCCCCGCCGACCAGCGCCAGCGGCCGGTGCCCGGCCTGCTGGAGCCGGCGGACGGTGAGGACCTGGACCAGGTGGCCCACGTGGAGACTGGCCGCGGTCGGGTCGAAACCGCAATAGAAGGTGACGGGACCGTCCGCGAGAGCCTTGCGCAGTGCGTCCTCATCGGTGGACTGGGCGAAGAGCCCACGCCACTTCAGCTCATCGACGATGTCGGTCACGTCGTCCGTCTCCTTGTGATGCGGGTGGGAAATAGTTGTCTCAGTCTAGGTGGGTCAGACCCCCTTGCTGACCGAGCTCATGTTGAAGTCGGGGATCCGCAGGGCGGGCATCGCGGCCCGGGTGAACCAGTCGCTCCACTCGCGCGGCAGCGTCTTCTCGGTCCGCCCCGCCTCGGAGGCCCGCGACAGCAGGTCCACCGGCGACTCGTTGAACCGGAAGTTGTTCACCTCGCCGACCACCTCGCCGTTCTCGACGAGGTAGACGCCGTCCCGGGTCAGACCGGTGAGCAGCAGCGTCGCCGGGTCGACCTCGCGGATGTACCAGAGGCAGGTGAGGAGCAGACCGCGCTCCGTCGAGGCGACCATCTCCTCCAGGGAGCGCTCGCCACCGCCGTCCAGGATCAGGTTCCCCGCTCCGGGAGCCACCGGCAAGCGTGTGAGTTCCGCCGTGTGCCGGGTGGTGATCAGACGCTCCAGCTTCCCGTCGCGCACCCAGTCCGTCGGGGCGATCGGCAGACCGTTGTCGAAGACGGAGGAGTCGTCGCCCGAGGAGTGCGCGATCACGAACGGCGCGGACTCCAGGCCGGGTTCGTTCGGGTCGCTGCGCAGGGTCAGCGGCAGCGGGGAGAGGGTCTCGCCGAGCCGGGTGCCGCCGCCGGGCTTGGAGAAGACCGTACGGCCCTCGACCGCGTCCCGGGCCGTGGAGGACCACAGCTGGTAGATCAGCAGGTCGGCCACGGCCGTCGGCGGCAGCAGCGTCTCGTACCGCCCGGCGGGCAGTTCGATCCGGCGCTCCGCCCAGCCGAGCCGGGTCGCGAGCTCGGCGTCGAGCGCGGCCGGGTCGACGTCCTTGAAGTCCCGCGTCGAGCGACCGGCCCAGGCGGAGCGCGAGCGGTCGGGGGACTTGGCGTTCAGCTCCAGGGTGCCGTTGGGCTGGTCGTGGCGGAGCCGCAGACCCGTCGACGTCCCCAGGTAGGCGGAGGTCAGCTCGTGGTTGGCGAAACCGTAGAGCTCACGCCCGCCGGCCCGCGCGCGGGCGAAGGCCTCGCCGAGCGCCGGCGCGAAGTCGGCGAACACGGCGGAGGAGGTCTCCGCGGGCGCGTCCGTGAAGTCGGGCGACGAGGGCACGTCCGTGACCAGCGGCTGGGCGTCCTCGGCCGGCCCGGCGGCGCGCGCGGCGGCCTCGGCGGCCCGCACCAGCGGCTCCAGCTCGTCGACGGTCACGGCGGACCGGGAGACGACACCGGAGGCGGTGCCCTGCGCGCCGTCGACGGTCGCGATGACCGTGAGCGTACGGCCGCGGGTGACGCCGTTGGTGGTGAGCGCGTTGCCCGCCCAGCGCAGGTTCGCCGAGGACTCCTCGTCGGCGATGACGACACACCCGTCGGCCCGGGACAGTTCAAGAGCCCGCTCGACGATCTCGTACGGCTTGCTGACGCGGCTCATCGCCCGGCCTCCTGCGTCGTGTTCAGAATGTTGACGCCCCGGAAGAGGGCGGAGGGGCAGCCGTGGGAGACCGCGGCGACCTGGCCCGGCTGGGCCTTGCCGCAGTTGAAGGCGCCGCCGAGGACGTACGTCTGCGGGCCGCCGACCTGCTCCATCGAGCCCCAGAAGTCGGTGGTCGTCGCCTGGTAGGCCACGTCCCGCAGCTGCCCGGCGAGCCGCCCGTTCTCGATGCGGAAGAAGCGTTGGCCGGTGAACTGGAAGTTGTAGCGCTGCATGTCGATCGACCAGGACCGGTCACCGACCACGTAGATGCCGCGCTCCACACCCCCGATCAGGTCCTCGGTCGACAGACCGCCCGGGTCCGGCTGCAGCGAGACGTTCGCCATCCGCTGCACCGGCACGTGCGCGGGGGAGTCGGCGAAGGCGCAGCCGTTCGACCGGCCGAGGCCGGTGAGCTTCGCGATCCGCCGGTCCAGCTGGTAGCCGACGAGCGTGCCGTCCTTCACCAGGTCCCAGCTCTGCGCCTCGACGCCCTCGTCGTCGAACCCGACCGTCGCGAGCCCGTGCTCGGCGGTCCGGTCACCCGTCACGTTCATGATCGAGGAGCCGTACGCCAGCTTGCCCAGCTGGTCGAAGGTCGCGAAGGAGGTGCCCGCGTACGCCGCCTCGTAGCCGAGCGCCCGGTCCAGCTCGGTCGCGTGCCCGATCGACTCGTGGATCGTCAGCCAGAGGTTCGACGGGTCGACGACCAGGTCGTACCGGCCCGCCTCGACGCTCGGCGCCCGCATCTTCTCGGCGAGCAGCGCCGGGATCTCGTCCAGCTCCTTGTCCCAGTCCCAGCCGGTGCCCGTCAGGTACTCCCAGCCCCGCCCGACCGGCGGCGCGATCGTCCGCATCGAGTCGAACTCACCGGTCGTTTCGTCGACGGCGACCGCGGTGAGCTGCGGGTGCAGCCGGACCCGCTGCTGGGTGGTCACGGTGCCGGCCGTGTCCGCGTAGAACTTGTTCTCGTGGACGGTGAGCAGCGAGGCGTCCACATGCGCCACGCCCTCCGCCCGCAGCAGCCGGGAACTCCAGTCGGCGAGCAGCGCGCTCTTCTCCTCGCCGGGAATCGAGAAGGGGTCGATCTCGTACGAGGAGACCCAGGTGCGCTCCTCGTGCACCGGCTCCGCCGCGAGCTCCACGCGTTCGTCGGACCCGGCCGCCGCGATCACCTTCGCCGACAGCTTGGCCATGGCCACGGCCTGCCCGGCGACCCGCGCGGCCCCGTCCATGGTCAGGTCGACCCCGGAGGCGAAGCCCCAGGACCCGCCGTGCACCACCCGCACCGCATAGCCGAGGTCGGTGGTGTCGGAAGAGCCGGACGGTTTGGCGTCGCGCAGCCGCCAGGAGGCGCTGCGCACCCGCTCCAGGCGGAAGTCCGCGTGCTCGGCACCGAGCGCGCGCGCTCGGGCGAGTGCGGCGTCGGCGAGCGCCCGCAGGGGCAGCGCGACGAACGAAGGGTCGATCTGATGGACCACGAGCGGCCTCGCTCTCGGTGATCGGAAGGCGGCGGTTGATCTGCCCCGGAAGTCAATCACGGGACGGGCACCGTGGTCGGCGCATTCCCCACGTCGCCCCCCTGAGCTGTAGGGACCCGACAGTGACACCCGGGCGCCACTGTCGGAGGTCGATTCCTCATGTCGGGGGCGATACCGATAGGTTTTCGGCTACCAGACCGCTATCGAAAGGGTGATCCGTTGAGCCGCTCGGTTCTCGTCACCGGAGGAAACCGGGGCATCGGCCTCGCCATCGCCCGCGCGTTCGCCGAGGCCGGCGACAAGGTCGCGATCACGTACCGCTCCGGCGAGCCGCCGGCCGCCCTCACCGAATTGGGCTGCCTGCCCGTCCGGTGCGACATCACCGACGCCGAGCAGGTGGAGCAGGCGTACAAGGAGATCGAGGAGAAGCACGGTCCGGTGGAGGTCCTCGTGGCCAACGCCGGCGTGACGAAGGACCAGCTCCTCATGCGCATGTCCGAGGAGGACTTCACCTCCGTCGTCGACACCAACCTCACCGGCACCTTCCGGGTCGTCAAGCGTGCCAACCGCGGGATGCTGCGCGCCAAGAAGGGCCGCGTCGTCCTGATCTCCTCGGTCGTCGGTCTGCTGGGTTCCGCCGGCCAGGCCAACTACGCCGCCTCCAAGGCCGGTCTGGTGGGCTTCGCCCGCTCCCTCGCGCGCGAGCTGGGCTCCCGCAACATCACCTTCAACGTCGTCGCCCCCGGTTTCGTCGACACCGACATGACCGCGGTGCTCACCGACGAGCAGCGCGCGGGCATCGTGTCCCAGGTTCCGCTGGGCCGGTACGCCCAGCCGGAGGAGATCGCCGCCGCGGTGAAGTTCCTCGCCTCGGACGACGCCGCGTACATCACTGGAGCCGTCATCCCGGTTGACGGCGGATTGGGCATGGGTCACTGATCACCATGAGCGGAATTCTCGAGGGCAAGCGCATCCTCATCACCGGTGTGCTGATGGAGTCCTCCATCGCCTTCCACGCCGCGAAGCTGGCCCAGGAGCAGGGTGCGGAGATCATCCTCACCGCGTGGCCGCGGCCGACGCTGACCGAGCGCATCGCCAAGAAGCTGCCCCACCCCGAAAAGGTCAAGGTCCTGGAGCTCGACGTCTCAAACGACGAGCACCTCGCCCGCCTGGAGGGCCAGGTCCGTGAGCACCTGGGCGACCGTCTCGACGGCATCGTGCACTCCATCGGCTTCGCCCCGCAGGACGCGCTCGGCGGCAACTTCCTCAACACGCCGTTCGAGTCCGTGGCCACCGCCATGCACGTCTCCGCCTTCTCCCTGAAGTCGCTGACGATGGCGCTGCTGCCGCTGATGAGCGAGGGCGGCTCGGTCGTCGGCCTCACCTTCGACGCGAAGTTCGCCTGGCCGCAGTACGACTGGATGGGCCCGGCCAAGGCCGCCCTGGAGGCCACCAGCCGCTACATGGCGCGTGACCTGGGCAAGCAGAACATCCGCTGCAACCTGATCTCGGCGGGCCCGCTCGGCTCGATGGCCGCCAAGTCCATCCCGGGCTTCGGCGAGCTGGCGTCCGTGTGGGACAGCCGCTCCCCGCTGGAGTGGGAGCTCTCGGACCCGGAGCCGGCCGGCCGCGGCATCGTCGCGCTGCTCTCGGACTGGTTCCCGAAGACCACGGGCGAGATCATCCACGTGGACGGCGGCCTGCACGCCATCGGCGCGTAACCGCTTCCCGCCGGGAGCATCAGGGCCGTGTGCCCGCCCCTGAGGGGGCGGCACACGGCCCTCGCCGTTCCGCAACTCCTGCCCGACTCGAAAAGTCGAGCGAACCACCCCAAACTGGGGCAGAGCGTGATGCTTCTGCTGCTGATGGGGAGGAGGTACGGGCATGCGCGCGATACGCAACGGGTTCGGCGCGTTCGCCTCCGTCGCCGTACTGCTCACCGGGATAGCCGTCGCGGCCGAGGTGCGGGCCGCGCCCGCGCCGGCCGAGGAACTCCCCGTCACCGCCCCGGCGGCCGAGGAGCCGGAGAACTTCGGTGCCTCCTGCCGCACCGTCGTCGAGGGCTCCAGCGTCACCGCCCACTGCCAGAACCCCTACCCCCGCACCGACCGGGTCCGCCTCCACGTCGAGTGCGAGCGCTGGTGGGACATCGACTCCGACAGCGCCCCCGTGGACGTCGGCCCCGCCGACTACGGCAAGGTCACCGGCCGCTGCTGGAAGGAGGTCAGGTCCGCCTGGATCACTCACCAGCCGGCGGACCAGGCTCCCGCCCCGACTCCGGTCCGGGGCTCCTGAGGCACATGTAGGGATAGCCGGCCGCTTCCGCACCGGCCCGCTCGGCGTCGCCGTCCCGGATCGCGTCCACGAGCCGCGCGTGGTCCATGTGGTTCTCCGGTCGCAGCTCCTGCCCCACGTCGCCGCGGAGCCAGTCCCGCAGCAGATCGCCCAGGTCCGCGTAGAGCTCGGTGAGGACCTCGTTGCCCGAGGCGGCGACGACCGCGTGGTGGAAGGTCGCGTCGGCGCTCACGAACCGCTCCGCGTCACCGGACTCCCACGCCTCCTCACGTCGTACGAGCAGGGTGTCCAGCTGCTTCAGGTCCCGCTCGGTGCGCCGCTCCGCCGCGAGCCGCGCCGCGGAGGACTCCAGGGTCGAGCGCAGCTCGGCGACGTGCCGGGGGTCGGAGCCGGCGAAGCGCCGGTGCATGACGCCCGCGAGCTCGCTGGTGGCGATGACGTACGTCCCGGAGCCCTGGCGGATGTCGAGCAGTCCGTTGTGCGCGAGCGCCCGCACCGCCTCGCGCACGGTGTTGCGGGCCACTCCCAGCTGCTCGACCAGCTCGGGTTCGGTGGGGATGCGCGAACCCACCGGCCACTCGCCGGAGGTGATCTGGTTCCGCAGCTCGGCGATCACCTGATCGGAGAGACCTGCGCGCCGGGGGTGGCCGAGGGCCATGGAGCACCTTCCCATTCGTTCGAGTCGCTCACGTCGTTCACGTCGCTCACGTCGAGTCGCTCACGTCGTTCGAGATTGGACAACCAATCATCCCATGATTCTATGATGGCTCCATGCCTGACGAGCCGAAGACCCTCGACCCCGCCGCACGACCGGCGATGACCACCGCTCCGGCGGCCACCACGGGCCCGCGTGGAGCCGCCGCCGCTGATTCTCCCGCGCCGAACCGGGCGCACCGCTGGACCCTCGGCCTCGTCACCGTCGGACTCGTCCTCGCCGCGCTGAACCTGCGCCCCGCCATCACCAGCCTCGGCGCCCTCCTCGAAGAGGTCAGCGCGGACCTGCACATGAGCGGCACCGTCGCCGGCGTCCTCACCTCCGTACCCCCGCTCTGCTTCGCGATCTTCGGCATCATGGCCCCGCGCCTCGCCCGCCGCTTCGGCCCCGCCGCCGTCGTCTGCGCGGGCATGGCCGCGATCTTCGCCGGCCTGATCCTCCGGCCCTTCGCCGGCGGAACCGTCGGCTTCCTCGCCGCCAGCGCCCTCGCCCTCATGGGCATCGCCGTCAGCAACGTCCTGATGCCGGTCATCGTCAAGCGGTACTTCCCGGACCGCATCGGCAGCATGACCGGCCTCTACTCCATGGCGCTCGCCCTCGGCACCTCCGTCGCCGCGGCCGCGACCGTCCCGATGACCGCGGCCCTCGGCGGCGACTGGCGCATCGGTCTCGGAGTCTGGGCGGCCATCGCCGCACTCGCCGTGCTGCCCTGGATCCCGCTGATACGCGACCGGGACCGCGCCTCCGAGGACCGCGGCGGCAACGGGCGCGGCGCCACGACCGCCGCCACGGAGACCGCCGCCCCGCGCATCACCCGCAGCCGCACCGCCTGGGCCCTCGGCTGCTACTTCGGCCTCCAGGCCACCGGCGCCTACATCACCATGGGCTGGATGCCGCAGATCTTCCGCGACGCGGGCGTCCCCGCCTCCACCGCGGGCGTGCTCCTCGCCGTCACCATGGTCATGGGCGTCCCGCTCGCCTTCGTGATCCCCCGGCTCGCCACCCGGATGAGGAACCAGGGCCCGATCGTCGTCGCGCTCGGCCTGTGCGGCCTCGCCGGCTACACCGGCCTCTTCCTCGCCCCCGCCGCCGGAGCCTGGGTCTGGGCCGTGCTCCTCGGCATCTCCAACTGCTCCTTCCCGCTCGCCCTCACGATGATCGGCATGCGCTCGCGCACCGGCGCCGGAGTCGTCCGGCTCTCCGCCTTCGCGCAGAGCGTCGGCTACCTCATCTCCATCCCCGGCCCCCTCCTCGTCGGTGTCCTCTACCAGCACAGCGGCGGCTGGGGACTGCCGATCATCCTCATGGGCGGGCTCATGGTGCCGCAGATGATCGTCGGAACCCTGGCGGGCAGGGACCGGACGGTCGAGGACGAATCCTGAGGTGCGAGACTGTCGGCATGCCAGTTCTCGAACCCAACCCCCCGAACGGCCAGAAGAAGCTGCTCATCGTGCTCGGCGCGATGCTCGGCATCACGGTCGTCATCTCCGTCATCGCCTCGGTCGCCTCCCCGTGAGGTCCGCTCACCACGGCCCGCGGTAGGGCTAACCCCCGCATCCCCTAGGGGGCGGGTGTCAGGGTGAAGTGGGTGGATCACCGGATGGGCCGAGGAGCCCGCGATCTCTACGTTGGAGACAACAGGGAAAGCGGAGCACCCACCCACGGAGGCGGTCATGACGGCCCGTACGTACACCAGCGTCCGACCGGACACGACCGGCGTCGACACCCGGCTGCCGTGGTGGGCCCTCGTCCTTCCGGCGGCCGCTTTCGTCGCCCTCCTGCTGCTGATGACCGGGCCCGGTGGGGCCCACGCGGCGGCGGGTGACCCGGGGGTCGGAGGGGTCCTGGAGCGGATCCAGCAAACGCTCTCTCTCTGAGTCGACGTGAGCCGTTTCGTGCGAAGCTGATGACCATGAGCGTCGACACACCCCGCAGGATCGTGCTGCTCCGACACGCCAAGGCGGACTGGAACGAGGAGTCCGACCACGAGCGCCCCCTCGCCGAGCGAGGCCGCGCGGACGCCCCGGTCGCGGGCCGCAGGCTCGCCGAGACCGGCATCGGCTTCGACCTGGCCCTCTGCTCCACCGCCACCAGGACCCGCGAGACCTGGAAGCTGGCCGTGCAGGCACTGCCCGAGCGCCCCAGGACCGTGTACGAGGACCGGCTGTACGAGGCCTCGCTCGGCGAGCTGATCGCCCTGCTCAACGAGACCTCGGAGGACGTGTCCGACCTCCTGGTCATCGGCCACAACCCCGGGATGCACGCCCTCGCCGACGCCCTCGCGGGCGAGTCCGAAGGCGACGTGCTGCCCCGGATGACCCGAAGCGGCTTCCCGACCTCCGCCTTCGCCGTCCTCACGTTCAACGGCTCCTGGAAGTCCCTTGAGCACGGCGCCGGACGGCTCGTCGACTTCTGGACCCCGCACGACTGATCCGTACGGGAAAGGGCCCGGCCGTCGACTGACGGCCGGGCCCTTTCCCAGGTGGCTCAGTGCTGCAGGTCGTCCTCGCCGCCGTCCGCGGCCTCGACCTCTTCGCGGGTGATCCCCAGCAGATACAGCACGGTGTCCAGGAAGGGCACGTTCACCGCCGTGTGCGCGGCCTCGCGCACCACCGGCTTCGCGTTGAACGCCACGCCGAGACCGGCCGCGTTCAACATGTCCAGGTCGTTCGCCCCGTCGCCGATCGCCACCGTCTGCGCCAGCGGCACGCCCGCCTCCGCGGCGAACCGGCGCAGCAGCCGCGCCTTGCCCGCCCGGTCCACGATCTCGCCGGTCACCCGTCCGGTGAGCTTGCCGTCGACGATCTCCAGAGTGTTGGCGGAGGCGAAGTCCAGCCCGAGCCGGTCCTTCAGATCGTCCGTGACCTGCGTGAACCCGCCGGACACGACGCCCACCTGGTAGCCGAGCCGCTTGAGCGTCCGGATCAGGGTCCGGGCCCCGGGCGTCATCCGCACTTCGGAACGGACCTTGTCGACCACCGAGGCGTCCAGGCCGGCCAGCAGCTCCACGCGTGCGTGCAGGGACTGCTCGAAGTCCAGCTCACCGCGCATCGCCGCGGCCGTCACCTCGGCGACCTTGTCCTCGCAGCCGGCGTGGGCCGCGAAGAGCTCGATCACCTCGTCCTGGATCAGCGTCGAGTCGACGTCCATGACGACGAGCCGCTGGGCCCGCCGGTGCAGCCCGGCGGAGACCACGGCCACATCGACGCCGATGGTGTGCGCCTCGGTGGCCAGGGCGGTCCGCAACGGCTCCGTCTCGCAGCCGGAGACGGCGAACTCGACGGCCGTCACCGGATACTTCGCCAGCCGGAAGACGCGGTCGATGTTGCCACCGGACTCCGCGATCCTGGCCGCTATGGCCGCCGTCTGCTCCGCGGTGAGCGGGTTGCCCAGCACGGTGACGTGCGAGCGCCCCTCCCCTCGCGGACGGTTGTCGCCGATGCCGGAGATGATCTCGGCCTGGAGCTTCAGCGACTCGGCCCAGCTGTGCACGGTCGCACGGAGCTCGCCCTGCGAGGCGACGGTCGGCTCGGTGACGAGCGCGCACAGGACGAGCCGGCCGCGGGACACGACCTGCTCGATGTCCACGACGTCGACGGAGTAGGCGGCGAGGGTGTCGAAGAGTCCCGCGGTGATCCCGGGACGGTCCTTCCCGAAGATCTTGACGAGAAGGGTGGGAACGTCTGAGGTCTGCGATGCGCTCATGGTGCTTCCACCGTATCGGGCACCGCGTGCCACCCGACCCCCCGTCCCGCCCAGCGGACACCCGAGTGGTCGCGCCTCGTCCCCCGACTGACCCCGGAGCGGCCCCGGCGGCCCTCCGGAGCGGGACCGCGCGCTTGCACGCCGGGTCTTCACACGGCCCGACTTTCCGATACGGGACCGGGCCTGAAATAGTTCCCCAGGATGATTCGCCATCCCTGGACTCCCAGCGACGGGGGTACATCGGGGGACAAGTAGTGGGGCATGGAGTGCCAGAACTCGTACTGGAATTGAACGGCAGGACCTGGACGCTCGATCCGTCCAGGTCGTACACCCTGGGCCGTGATCCGCAGGGTGACCTGGTGATCGACGACGCCAGGGTCTCGTGGCGCCACGCCACCATCAGCTGGGGCGGCCGGAGTTGGGTCATCGAGGACCACGGCTCCACCAATGGCACGTTCCTGCAGGGGCAGCGGATCCACCAGGTGGAGATCGGCCCCGGCTCGGCGGTCCACCTCGGCAACGCCACCGACGGCCCGCGGCTGAATCTCGCCGCCGCCCCGGCCCAGCAGCACGCTCAGGCGGCCCACCAGGCGCCGGTCCATCAGGCGCCGGTCCATCAGGCCGCGGAGCAGGCCGCCCAGGCCGAGTGGGTCACCCACCAGGCCCCGCCGCCGCAGCAGAACTGGCAGCAGGCGCCGCCGCCCGTGCAGCAGGTCCCGCACCAGCAGGTCCCGCACCAGCAGGCACCCCACGGGCCCGGCTCCGCCGCGGGGGCGTCGTCGGCCTACGCCGACCGCAGCCCCACCACGTTCCACCAGCTGGCCCTCGGCCACGTCATGCGCATCGGCCGTGCCCTCGAGAACGAGCTGGTCGTCTCCGACCTCCAGGTCTCGCGGCACCACGCCGAGTTCCACGCGACGCCCGACGGACGCTTCGAGATCCGCGACCTCGGCTCGCACAACGGCACGTACGTCAACGGTCAGCCGATCACCAAGGGCGGCACCGCCCTCCTCGGCCCGCAGGACATCGTCGGTGTCGGTCACTCGACCTTCCGCCTCGTCGGCGGCCAGCTCGAGGAGTTCGTCGACACCGGCTCGGTCTCCTTCTCGGCCCGCCACCTCACGGTCACGGTCGACGGCGGCAAGCAGATCCTCAAGGACGTCTCCTTCGGCGTCCCGGAGAAGTCGCTGATCGGTGTCATCGGCCCGTCCGGTTCCGGAAAGTCCACGCTGCTCAAGGCGCTGACCGGCTACCGCCCGGCCAATGAGGGCGATGTCCTCTACGACAACCGAAGCCTCTACAAGCAGTTCGCCGAGCTGCGCCAGCGCATCGGTCTGGTCCCGCAGGACGACATCCTGCACAAGGAGCTGACCGTCCAGAAGGCGCTCCGCTACGCGGCCAAGCTCCGCTTCCCGGGCGACACCGCCACGGCCGAGCGCGAGGCCCGCATCGACGAGGTGCTGCGCGAGCTCAAGCTGGACATCCACAAGGAGAAGAAGGTCACCTCCCTCTCCGGTGGCCAGCGCAAGCGCGTCTCCGTCGCGCTCGAACTCCTCACCAAGCCCTCGCTGATCTTCCTGGACGAGCCGACCTCCGGCCTCGACCCGGGCATGGACCGCGATGTCATGCAGCTGCTCCGCGGCCTCGCCGACGACGGCCGCACGGTCCTCGTCGTCACCCACTCGGTGGCCGAGCTCGGCCTCTGCGACAAGCTGCTCGTGATGGCCCCCGGCGGCTCGGTGGCGTACTTCGGCCCGCCGGAGGAGGCGCTGAACTTCTTCGGCTACTCCACCTGGGCCGATGTCTTCTCCGCCTTCGAGAACTACCGCGACTACGACTGGGCGGGCCGCTGGAAGGGCTCGCAGCACTACCAGATGTACGCCGCGGACATCGACGCCGTCGCCGCGCAGCCCGTCCAGGTGCCGCAGCAGGCGATGTCCCGGCCGCCGAAGCCGCAGGGCTGGGGTTCCCAGCTGTGGACCCTGATCCGCCGCTACGTCTCCGTCATCGCCTCCGACAAGGGCTTCCTCGGCCTGATGGTCATCCTGCCCGCCGTCCTCGGCGCGGTCTCGGTGGTCATCCCGGCCGACTTCGGCCTGGGCTCGCCGAAGCCGCCGTCCCGCTTCAACGGCGACGCCGGCACGATCATGCTGATCCTCGCGGTCGGCATGTGCTTCAGTGGCGCGGCCAACTCGGTCCGTGAGCTGATCAAGGAGCGGGTCATCTACGAACGGGAGCGGGCCACCGGCCTGTCCCGCTCGGCGTACCTGATGTCCAAGGTCATCGTGCTCGGCGTGATCACGGCCTTCCAGGGCGTCATCATCTGCGGCATCGGCTTCTCGACCCGCGAGCTGCCCGCCGAGGGCCTGTTCATGCCGCCGGCCGTCGAGCTGTGCATCCAGGTGATCGCCCTCGGCCTCACCTCGATGATGTTCGGCCTGGTCATCTCCGCGCTCGTGAAGACCGCCGAGAAGACCATGCCCCTCCTGGTCATGTTCGCGATCATCCAGGTCGTGTTCACCGGCATCCTCTTCCAGGTGTACGGCTCGCCCGGCCTGGAGCAGTTCGCCTGGCTCATGCCCTCCCGCTGGGGCATCGCCGGCGCCGGCACCACCCTCGACCTCGGCCGCCTCATGCCGCCGTGGGACCCGAAGAACCCCACCGACACCGATCCGCTGTGGGAGCACACGGTCGGCCAGTGGAGCCTCGACCTCGGCATCCAGCTGTTCATGGCCGCCGTCTGCTGCGTCGCCGTGGCGCGGCTGCTGCGCCGCCACGAGCCCGAGGTCATGCGCAAGTAATCAGCTGGAGCACCGGTACGCCGAAGGGCGGCACCCCCTGCGCGGGGGGTGCCGCCCTTCGGCGTGGCACAGCGGACCGAGTGCGATCAGTACGCGCTGTTGACGTTGTCGATCGAGCCGTAGCGGTCGGCCGCGTAGTTGGCGGCGGCGACGATGTTGGCGACCGGGTCGTACTGGTCGAACGCGGTGCCGGGCACGTGGTAAGTCTTGAAGGTCGGGTAGATGACCTGGAGCAGACCCTTGGACGGGACGCCGTTGATGGCGTTGATGTCCCAGTTGTTGATGGCCCGCGGGTTACCGCTGGACTCGCGCATGATGTTCTTGTGCAGGCCGTTGTAGCTGCCCGGAATGTTGTGCTTGTCCATGATGAACAGCGCCTCGCGGATCCAACCGTCGAGGTTGTTCGCGAAGACCGGGGTACGGGCGACGGAACGGCTCGCGGCCGCCTTCGCCGCGGCGCGCTTCTTCGCGTCGGCCTTCGCCTTCGCCGCGGCCTTCGCCTTGGCGGCGGCCTTGGCCTGGGCGTCCGCCTTGGCCTTCGCGTCGGCCTTCGCCTTCGCCGTGGCCTTCGCCTTCGCCGTGGCCTTCGCCTTGGCGGCGGCAGCGGCCTTCGCCTTCGCGTCGGCCTCCTGCTTGGCCTTCAGGCCGATGGTGGCCTGCTGCTCGCTGATGCCGGCCGCGAGGGCCTTCGTCTGCGGGCTGGCGGCGTTGTACGACCAGGCCACCTGCTGCGTACCGGAGAGAGCCTGCGGCTCCGTCTCGGTGGACCCGTTGTCGGGGACGAGGGAGAGGGTGAGCGCAGCGGCGCCCAGAGCGGCGACGCCGGCGATCATGGCCTTGTGGGTCTTCTTGAGACCACGACTGTGGCCAGGGGTGTTCGCAGACATAACGGACTACCTCTTCGAATCGCTGGGGGTCGCTCGCCGGGATGGCGTTGCGCCTGCTTCGGCGGCGACGGGGGCAATTCTTAGCGGCAGCAAAATCCTGTGGCAAAGGTGTGACGTACGATCCCGGGTAGTGGATCAGGGGCCCGTGCACCGACCACAGAAGCGCCCTAATGTCCGGCTCACCCCACGCTGACCCCCCTTTCTGCGTCCACTAGGGGACTTCGTAAGTGACGTGGGTCCTATGCGCGGGCTCACATCGGGCACGTAACGAACTGACCATGGGTTGCGTGAGCAATGCGCACGGTAAGTCCCTTCCTCCTGAAGGAGGACAGGGGCCTGCGGGCACTACGACCTAGGTCCCCGGTCCCCCTCCTTCGCGGTCTTCGGACGGATACGGACCGTCACGACCCGCCGGTACGGTGAACACATGAGCCATCGACCGAGCTCCGGCCTCGCCGCCGTGAGCACCGCCCTCCTGGCGATGAGCCGCCGCCTGGAGGTCCGCGACGTCCTCAAGACGATCGTCGCCTCCGCCCGCGAGCTGCTCGACGCCGAGTACGCCGCCCTGGGCGTCCCCGACGACCACGGCGGCTTCTCCCAGTTCGTGGTCGACGGCGTCAGCGACGAGCAGTGGAAGGCGATCGGCCCGCTGCCCCGGCAGCACGGCATCCTCGCCGCGATGCTCCACAAGGCCGAACCCGAGCGGCTGGCCGACGTCCGCGAGGACCCCCGCTTCGGCGGCTGGCCGGACGCCCACCCCGAGATGTCCGACTTCCTCGGCCTGCCCGTCAGGGACGGCGACGAGATCCTGGGCGCCCTCTTCCTCGCCAACAAGCGCTGCCCCAAGGAGACGGGAAGCTGCGGCTTCACCGCCGAGGACGAGGAACTCCTCTCGATCCTGGCCCAGCACGCGGCCATCGCCCTCACCAACGCCCGTCTGTACGAGCGCAGCCGCGAGCTGACCATCGCCGAGGAGCGCTCCCGCCTCGCCCACGAGCTGCACGACGCCGTCAGCCAGAAGCTCTTCTCGCTCCGGCTGACCGCCCAGGCCGCCGCCGCGCTCGTCGACCGCGACCCCGCCCGCGCCAAGGGCGAACTCCAGCAGGTCGCCGCGCTCGCCGCCGAGGCCGCCGACGAGCTGCGCGCCGCCGTCGTCGAGCTCCGGCCCGCCGCCCTCGACGAGGACGGCCTCGTCCACACCCTCCGTACCCACATCCAGGTCCTGGACCGCGCCCACACCGCCCGGGTCACCTTCGAGAGCCCCGGGACGCGCGCGCTGCCCGCCGCACAGGAGGAAGCCGTGCTCCGGGTCGCCCAGGAGGCCCTGCACAACGCCCTGCGGCACGCGGACGCGGAGCTCGTCAGCGTCTCCCTCACCCGCGCGGGCCAGGGCGCGCGGCTCACCGTCACCGACGACGGAAAGGGATTCGACCCGCGTACGGTCCGCAAGGCGGGGCGCCACCTCGGCCTGGTCTCCATGCGGGACCGGGCGAGCGGCGTCGGCGGATCGCTCACCGTGACCTCGACCCGTGGCGAGGGCACCACGATCGAGATGGAGGTTCCCGGTGGCTGACAAGCAGATCCGTGTCCTGCTGGTCGACGACCACCAGGTCGTCCGCAGAGGCCTGCGCACCTTTCTGGAGGTGCAGGACGACATAGAGGTGGTGGGGGAGGCCTCCGACGGCGCCGAGGGCGTCGCAAGGGCCGAGGAGCTCCGCCCCGACGTGGTCCTCATGGACGTGAAGATGCCCGGTACGGACGGCATCGAGGCGCTGAAGCGGCTCCGCGAGCTCGACAACCCCGCGAAGGTCCTCGTCGTCACCAGCTTCACCGAGCAGCGGACGGTGGTCCCCGCGCTCCGCGCCGGCGCCTCCGGATACGTCTACAAGGACATCGACCCCGACGCGCTCGCGGGCGCGATCCGCTCCGTCCACGCGGGGCACGTCCTGCTCCAGCCCGAGGTCGCGGGCGCGCTCCTCGCCCAAGACGACTCCCACGGCGGTACGGGACGCGGCTCGACCCTCACGGAGCGGGAGCGCGAGGTGCTCGGCCTGATCGCGGACGGCCGGTCCAACCGGGAGATCGCCCGCGCGCTCGTCCTCTCCGAGAAGACGGTCAAGACGCACGTCTCGAACATCCTCATGAAGCTCGACCTGGCGGACCGCACCCAGGCGGCCCTCTGGGCGGTCCGGCACGGCCTCACCAACTGACACGCGCCCCCCCGCGCGCCGGGCGCACGACCGTTCAGTCCTTCATACCGTCGTGTGTATGTCCCCCGTTCGGCGCAACCTGCCGGGGGGTGCGGCGTTCTCCATGGCGTGCTGCGGCTGACCGGCCGCAGCGATGACCAGGAGGATGTACCAAGTGAAGAACCTCAAGAAGGCCGCTGCCCTCACCATGGTCGCCGGTGGCATCGTCGCCGCCGGCGCGGGTGTCGCCTCCGCCCACGGCGCCGAGGCCACGGGCAAGGCCGTCGAGTCCCCGGGCGTCGCGTCCGGCAACCTGGTGCAGGTCCCGGTCCACGTCCCCGTGAACGTCTCCGGCAACACGGTCAACGTGATCGGCCTGCTCAACCCGGCCTTCGGCAACCACGCCCTCAACGGCTGACCGCCGCGAAAACCAACCGGCCCCCGGACGATCCCCCGGGGGCCGGTCCCCTTTTCCGGCCGCGTTCCTCGCACCGTTCGGCGCGGGGGCGCCTCCCGGGCTTCGGTCCGCTGCGCCGGACTCCGTCCGCCGGCCGGGTGGTGACGGGTGTTGCCTGGGGTTCAGAAGCCCCGCTCCCGCTCCCTCTCCTCCACATAAGCGTTGGCACCCCTCTCGACGCGTTCCTCGCACCGTTCGGCGCGGGGCGCCTCCCGGGCTTCGGTCCGCTGCGCCGGACTCCGTCCGCCGGCCGGGTGGTGACGGGTGTTGCCTGGGGTTCAGAAGCCCCGCTCCCGCTCCCTCTCCTCCACATACGCGTTGTACGCGGCGACCTGCGCCCGCCGTGCCACCCGCTCCACCGGGCGCAGCGCGGCGCCCCGCGCCGCCATCTCCGACGCGCTCACCGCGCCTCCGTGCCCGTGGTCGTACGCCAGGTCCACCAGCAGGCCCACCCGCTGCGCCAGCTCCAGGACCCGCACCGCACGCGGCGGGTATCCCGGGGCGAGGACCTCACGCCCCACCTCCGCCCGCGCCCGGTAGGCCTCCCGGGCCGCGTCCGCCGTCGGGCCCGAGCCCGCCACGTCGAGCCGGGTCAGTACCGACGTCGCGTCCCGCAGCGCCTCCGCCAGTTCCCGCTCGGCCTCCCCGAGCGACGGCACGTCCGCGGGCGGCGCCTGTCGTACCGCGAGGCAGCGCCAGACCACCTCCACATGGACGTCACCCACCGGCCCCGCCTCCGAGACCTCCGGCACGAGGCCGTACGGCGCGCCGTAGCCCACCGCCGCCTCCTCCGCCTCCAACGCGCGAGCGTTGAAGTCCGGTGGTCCGCTCAGCCCCAGCGGATGCCCCGGCGCGGGCAGCGCCACCCGCCACCCGGTCACCCCGAGCCGCCGCAGCCGGCCCAGCGCGAGCGTCAGCCCCACCGGCCGCGCCTCACCCGGCAGCCCCTCCACGCGGTGCACCGCGTCCTCCCCGACAATGGCCAGCGCCGCCTCGTCCGGCGACACCGCCCCGGCCAGCAGGGCGTTGCCCCAAGCGGCCAGGCGTCCTGAGCGTGGTTCCGAAAGCATCCCCCAAGACTAGGGGGCGCACCGGAGACTCAAAGGAAGCCCTAGGGACCGGCCCGCTCCGTCGATAACGTAGGTTTTCCCCTGGACGCCGCGCCCATCGGCGCAAGGCGACGACACGACTCGACCGCAAGGGGAGACAACGCGCTCATGAGCGATGTACTGGAGCTGGTGGACGTATCCGTGGTCCGCGACGGACGGGCTCTGGTGGACGAGGTCTCCTGGTCGGTCAAGGAGGGCGAGCGCTGGGTGATCCTCGGACCCAACGGCGCCGGCAAGACCACCCTTCTGAACATCGCCTCCAGCTACCTCTTCCCCACCAAGGGCACCGCCCACATCCTGGGCGAGCAGCTCGGCGGCGTCGGCACCGACGTCTTCGAGCTCCGTCCCCGCATCGGCGTGGCCGGCATCGCCATGGCGGAGAAGCTCCCCAAGCGCCAGACCGTCCTGGAGACCGTCCTCACCGCCGCGTACGGCATGACCGCCACCTGGCACGAGGACTACGACCCGGTCGACGAGCAGCGCGCCAAGGCCTTCCTCGACCGCCTCGGCATGAGCGAGTACCTGGACCGGAAGTTCGGCACCCTCTCCGAGGGCGAGCGCAAGCGCACCCTGATCGCCCGCGCGATGATGACCGACCCCGAGCTCCTCCTCCTCGACGAGCCCGCCGCCGGCCTCGACCTCGGCGGCCGCGAGGACCTCGTCCGCCGTCTCGGCCGCCTCGCCCGTGACCCGTACGCCCCCTCCATGATCATGGTCACCCACCACGTCGAGGAGATCGCGCCCGGCTTCACCCACGTCCTGATGATCCGTCAGGGCAAGGTGCTCGCGGCCGGCCCGGTGGAGATGGAACTGACCTCCCGCAACCTCTCGCACTGCTTCGGCCTGCCGCTCGTCGTCGAGCGCGTCGGCGACCGCTGGACCGCCCACGGCCTGCCCCTGAAGTAGCGGACGAAGCGCCGGCGTCCCGCACAGCCGCCCGCGCCCTGTCCCGGAGCACCCCACCCGCCCTACCATGACCATGTGGACATCGACGCATGGGTGTGGTGGCTGATCGGCGCGGTGGGGCTCGGCATTCCGCTGGTCCTGACGGCGATGCCCGAGTTCGGCATGTTCTCCGTCGGAGCGATCGCGGGTGCGGTGACCGCGGCCCTCGGCTTCGACGTCGTCCCCCAGGTGCTCGTCTTCGTCGTCGTCTCGGTGGCGCTCGTCGCGGTGGTGCGCCCGATCGCCGCCCGCCACCGTGACGGCAGACCTCAACTCGCCACCGGAATCGACGCCCTGAAAGGCCGTCAGGCCGTCGTCCTGGAAAGGGTCGACAGCAACGGAGGCCGCATCAAGCTCGCCGGAGAGATATGGTCCGCCCGCACGCTCGACATCGGACAGAGCTTCGAACCGGGCGAACAGGTCGACGTGGTGGACATCGACGGGGCGACCGCCGTCGTCATGTGACCGAACCTCGCCCATGACGCTCCGCCATCTGGGAAACTCGATCATCGAAAGCCACCCGGCAGACAACCGGCAGCGAAGGGCACGGGGAACACGATGTCATCAGTCATCATCGTCCTGATCATTCTGGTGGTGCTCGTCTTCATCGCCCTGATCAAGACGATCCAGGTCATTCCGCAGGCGAGCGCGGCGATCGTGGAGCGCTTCGGCCGCTACACCCGCACCCTCAACGCCGGACTGAACATCGTCGTCCCGTTCATCGACTCGATCCGCAACCGGATCGATCTGCGCGAGCAGGTCGTCCCGTTCCCGCCGCAGCCGGTGATCACCCAGGACAACCTCGTCGTGAACATCGACACGGTCATCTACTACCAGGTGACCGACGCGAGGGCCGCGACCTACGAGGTCGCCAGCTACATCCAGGCGATCGAGCAGCTCACCGTCACCACCCTGCGCAACATCATCGGTGGCATGGACCTGGAGCGGACCCTGACCTCCCGCGAGGAGATCAACGCCGCGCTCCGGGGCGTCCTCGACGAGGCCACCGGCAAGTGGGGCATCCGCGTCAACCGCGTCGAGCTCAAGGCGATCGAGCCGCCGACCTCCATCCAGGACTCGATGGAGAAGCAGATGCGCGCCGAGCGCGACAAGCGCGCGGCGATCCTCACCGCCGAGGGCACCCGCCAGTCCGCCATCCTCACCGCGGAGGGCGAGAAGCAGTCCGCGATCCTGCGCGCCGAGGGCGAGTCCAAGGCGGCCGCCCTGCGCGCCGAGGGCGAGGCCCAAGCCGTCCGTACGGTCTTCGAGGCCATCCACGCCGGCGACCCGGACCAGAAGCTGCTCTCGTACCAGTACCTCCAGATGCTCCCGAAGATCGCCGAGGGCGACGCCAACAAGCTCTGGATCGTGCCCAGCGAGATCGGCGACGCCCTCAAGGGCCTCTCGGGTGCCTTCGGCAACAAGGACGGCAGCGTCCCCGGCTTCAACACCAAGTCCGTCGGGGCCCAGAGGCGAGACGAACCGCCGGTTGACTGACACGTACACGTAATCTTCGTGCATGATCAGTGCGAGCCCCTCGACCCCGACGACCTCAGGGCGGGGAGGCGACTCACTGATCATGTAAGGAGATGGCGTTGTCCATCTGGGAAGCCCTGGCAGTCTTCGCCGCCGGCATCGGCGCCGGCACCATCAACACCATCGTCGGATCGGGAACGCTCATCACGTTCCCGGTCCTTCTCGCGACCGGACTCCCCCCGATCACCGCGAACGTCTCCAACGCCCTGGGACTCGTCCCCGGTTCCATCAGCGGAGCCATCGGCTATCGACGCGAACTCAAGGGCCAGAAGCGCCGCATCCTCCGCCTCGGCGCCGTCGCCCTCCTCGGCGGCCTCATCGGAGCGATCCTGCTCCTGGCGCTGCCGTCCGCGGCCTTCGACGCGATCGTCCCCGTCCTCATCGGCCTCGCGCTCGTCCTGGTCCTCTTCCAGCCCCGGATCTCCGCCGCGGTCAAGCGCCGCCGCGAACAGACCGGTACCGAGGCCCACCCCGACGGCGGCCCCGTCCTCCTCGTCGGCCTCTTCCTCGCCAGCATGTACGGCGGATACTTCGGCGCCGCCCAGGGCGTGCTCTACCTCTCCCTGATGGGCCTGTTGCTCCACGACACCCTGCAGCGGATCAACGCCGTCAAGAACATCCTCGGCGCCCTCGTCAACGGCGTCGCCGCCGTCTTCTTCCTCTTCGTCGCCGAGTTCGACTGGACGGCCGTGCTGCTCATCGCCGTCGGCTCCACCATCGGCGGCCAGATCGGCGCCAAGGTCGGCCGCAAGCTGCCGCCCACCGTCCTGCGCGGAGTGATCATCGCCGTGGGCGTCATCGCCATCCTCCAACTGACGCTCCGCTAGGCCCCGTCGGCCGGAACGACGGAACGGCCCGCTTCCCCACACCGGGGGAGGCAGGCCCTTCCGTACGAGCCGGGCGAGCCAGCGTTACGCGGCCGCCTTCGCCAGCCACTCAGGCAGCTCCGACCGCTCGCTCGCCCTCATCGCCAGCAGCATCGCGTCCGCCGGCGTCGGCTCGAACGGCTGGAACAGCAGCGGCATCCCCGCCTGCTCCGGCGTCCGGGCGGCCTTGCGGTGGTTGTCCTCGGCGCACGAGGCGACCGTGTTCAGCCAGCTGTCCCCACCGCCCTGGGCACGCGGCACCACGTGGTCGACGGTCGTGGCCCGCCGCCCGCAGTACGCGCACCGGTGCTGGTCCCGCACGAGGACCCCCCTCCTCGACCACGGTGCCTGTCTTCGGAACGGCACCCGGACGTACCGGCAGAGCCTGATCACCCGCGGCACCGGAAGATCGACGGCCGCACCTCGCACCCGCAGATCGGGATGGGCGTGCTCGACGACGGCCTTGTCGGTCAGGACGAGCACCACCGCACGGTTGAGAGAGACCGTCGACAGCGGCTCGAAGCTCGCGTTGAGTACCAGCGTGTCCCGCATTGTGCCCACCTCCCGTGTGCAGGCCCGGCCCCGGAGCGGGGCGGTGGGGCCTGGATCAACGATGGCCGGGCCGGCCGGGGTCGGACAACGCAATATTTCCCCGCGCAACAAAAGATGCCCGCTTCTGATCTCTCCAAGACCAGAAGCGGGCAAACAACAAACGAACTATCAGACCGCCGCGGGAGCTGCGTACTCACCGATCAACTGGGCACGCCCCAGCGTGTGGAACCGCAGGTTGAAGCCGACCACCGCGGGCGACACATCGCCGTCGGGACCGAGCTTCTCGCTGTCCACCGCGTACACCGTGAACACGTAGCGGTGCTGCTCACCCGCCGGAGGAGCGGCACCACCGAAGTCCTTCGATCCGTAGTCGTTCCGGACGTGCACGGCCCCGGCCGGCAGCCCCTCGAACGACCCCGACCCGGCACCGGCGGGCAGCTCGGTCACCGACACAGGGATGTCGAACAGCACCCAGTGCCAGAACCCGCTGCCCGTCGGGGCGTCCGGGTCGAAGCAGGTGACGGCGAAGCTCTTCGTCTCCGCCGGGAACCCCTCCCAGCGCAGCTGCGGCGAGGTGTTCCCCGCCGCGTACACCTGCGCGTCCTTCAGGACCCCGCCCGGCGCGATGTCGCCGCTCACCACCGTGAACGCCGCCACCGGCGGATGGAAGTCATGGGGGAGCGGCGCCCTCTTGCCCTCGGACACGTCGAAACCTCCGTATCGCCCGTACTGCCTCAGCAGCCTTTACGGGCCCGAGCCTAGAGCCAGTTGCGACGGCCGCCGACCTCGGCGAGCCACTGGTTCAGGTAAGCCGCCCAGTCGGTGGTGTGGAAGTCGTGCAGACCCACCTTGAAGGCGCGGAACGAGTCGCTGCCCTCACCGAACAGACCCGGCTTCTTGTCCATCTCCAGGACGACGTCCATCTCACGGTCGTCCGCGACGAAGCTGACCTCGACCTGGTTCAGGCCCCGGTACTGCTGCGGCGCGAAGAACTCGATCTCCTGGTAGAAGGGCAGCTTCTGCCGCGTCCCCCGGATGTGCCCGCGCTCCATGTCCGCGCTCTTGAAACGGAAGCCCAGCTGGAGGAAGGCGTCCAGGATCGCCTGCTGCGCCGGCAGCGGGTGCACGTTGACCGGGTCCAGGTCACCGGAGTCCACCGCGCGGGCGATCTCCAGCTCGGTGGTCACACCGATGTTCATGCCACGCAGCTGCTGCCCGGAGACCGAGGTCACCGGCGTCTCCCACGGGATCTCCAGACCGAACGGCACCACGTGCACAGCGCCGGCCTTCACCTCGAAGGCACCGCCCAGACGGACCTTGACGAACTCGATGTCCTGCTTGTGCTCCTGGTCGCCGCCCTCGACCTCGACCCGCGCCTGCAGGCCGACGGAGAGCCCCTCGATCTGCTGGTCGACACTGCCGCCCTGGATCCGGACCTCACCCTGGACGACACCGCCCGGAACCACGTTCTCCTCGGTGAGCACCGTCTCCACGGTGGCCCCACCGGCACCCAGGCTCGCGAGCAGCTTCTTGAATCCCATGACCTTCACTCCTTCTCAGTCCTGACCCCTACATACGCGCGACGACCGTAGTCGGTTCCCCACCGGACCCCCACTACGCTCGGGCGCCATGAGCGAGAGCCCCGACCGTACGCCGCTCCCACGGACCTTCTTCGACCGCCCGGTCCTCGACGTGGCGCCCGATCTCCTCGGTCGCACACTTGTCCGCCGTTCGTCCGGGGGAGTGATGGAACTACGCCTGACGGAGGTGGAGGCGTACGCCGGCGCGATCGACCCCGGCTCGCACGCCTTCCGGGGCCGTACGGCACGCAACGCCGTCATGTTCGGGCCGCCCGGGCACGCGTACGTCTACTTCACCTACGGCATGTGGCACTGCCTCAACCTGGTGTGCGGCCCCGAGGGCGAGGCGAGCGGGGTACTGCTCCGCGCGGGCGAAATCCTGCGGGGCGCCGAGCAGGCCCGTCCCCGCCGCCGCTCGGCCCGGTACGACCGCGAGCTGGCCCAGGGCCCCGCCCGCCTGGCCACGGCCCTGGACATCGGCCTCCCCTTGAACGGCACCGACACCTGCGCCGGCCCGGACGCCCCCCTCACCCTCCTCACCGGCACCCCACCCGCCCCCGACCGCATCCGCACCGGCCCCCGCACGGGAGTCGGCGGCGACGGCGCCCCGCACCCCTGGCGCTTCTGGATCGACAAGGATCCGACGGTGAGTCCGTATCGTGCTCATACGCCCCGGAGGAGCACACTTGACTCAAGACGTCCGACCGCCTAACGTAGCCCGAGCAGCTGGTTACGGGCCTGCTTGTTCAAGCACCCCGCAGCTGCCATCCACTACTCAAGATGACTCCCCAGCAGGGGCTTATTTCGGCATGCCGGAATTCGAATTCGATTGCTCGATTATGAGTCGCCGAAGAAATCAGCTAACGTAGTGAACACGCCGAAAGGCGAAAGGCAGCCAACAGGCCACTGGATACAAACTCCGAACCGGAAACGGAACGGAAAACGATCTGGTAAGGTTGGAAACACGAAGGGAAGCCCGGAGGAAAGCCCGAGAGGGTGAGTACAAAGGAAGCGTCCGTTCCTTGAGAACTCAACAGCGTGCCAAAAATCAACGCCAGATTAGTTGATACCCCGTCCATCTTCGGATGGCGAGGTTCCTTTGAAAGTCCTGCCGGCCCTTGTGGCGGGTAGGCAACATACACAGCGAGGACGCTGTGGACAGTCGGCCTTATTCCGGCCTGACTGTCCCGCTCAACGCGAGTGTCACCCGATTACGGGTAAACATTCACGGAGAGTTTGATCCTGGCTCAGGACGAACGCTGGCGGCGTGCTTAACACATGCAAGTCGAACGATGAAGCCCTTCGGGGTGGATTAGTGGCGAACGGGTGAGTAACACGTGGGCAATCTGCCCTTCACTCTGGGACAAGCCCTGGAAACGGGGTCTAATACCGGATAACACCGGCTTCCGCATGGGAGCTGGTTGAAAGCTCCGGCGGTGAAGGATGAGCCCGCGGCCTATCAGCTTGTTGGTGGGGTAATGGCCTACCAAGGCGACGACGGGTAGCCGGCCTGAGAGGGCGACCGGCCACACTGGGACTGAGACACGGCCCAGACTCCTACGGGAGGCAGCAGTGGGGAATATTGCACAATGGGCGAAAGCCTGATGCAGCGACGCCGCGTGAGGGATGACGGCCTTCGGGTTGTAAACCTCTTTCAGCAGGGAAGAAGCGAAAGTGACGGTACCTGCAGAAGAAGCGCCGGCTAACTACGTGCCAGCAGCCGCGGTAATACGTAGGGCGCAAGCGTTGTCCGGAATTATTGGGCGTAAAGAGCTCGTAGGCGGCTTGTCACGTCGGGTGTGAAAGCCCGGGGCTTAACCCCGGGTCTGCATCCGATACGGGCAGGCTAGAGTGTGGTAGGGGAGATCGGAATTCCTGGTGTAGCGGTGAAATGCGCAGATATCAGGAGGAACACCGGTGGCGAAGGCGGATCTCTGGGCCATTACTGACGCTGAGGAGCGAAAGCGTGGGGAGCGAACAGGATTAGATACCCTGGTAGTCCACGCCGTAAACGTTGGGAACTAGGTGTTGGCGACATTCCACGTCGTCGGTGCCGCAGCTAACGCATTAAGTTCCCCGCCTGGGGAGTACGGCCGCAAGGCTAAAACTCAAAGGAATTGACGGGGGCCCGCACAAGCAGCGGAGCATGTGGCTTAATTCGACGCAACGCGAAGAACCTTACCAAGGCTTGACATATACCGGAAAGCATTAGAGATAGTGCCCCCCTTGTGGTCGGTATACAGGTGGTGCATGGCTGTCGTCAGCTCGTGTCGTGAGATGTTGGGTTAAGTCCCGCAACGAGCGCAACCCTTGTCCTGTGTTGCCAGCATGCCCTTCGGGGTGATGGGGACTCACAGGAGACCGCCGGGGTCAACTCGGAGGAAGGTGGGGACGACGTCAAGTCATCATGCCCCTTATGTCTTGGGCTGCACACGTGCTACAATGGCCGGTACAAAGAGCTGCGATGCCGCGAGGCGGAGCGAATCTCAAAAAGCCGGTCTCAGTTCGGATTGGGGTCTGCAACTCGACCCCATGAAGTCGGAGTTGCTAGTAATCGCAGATCAGCATTGCTGCGGTGAATACGTTCCCGGGCCTTGTACACACCGCCCGTCACGTCACGAAAGTCGGTAACACCCGAAGCCGGTGGCCCAACCCCTTGTGGGAGGGAGCTGTCGAAGGTGGGACTGGCGATTGGGACGAAGTCGTAACAAGGTAGCCGTACCGGAAGGTGCGGCTGGATCACCTCCTTTCTAAGGAGCACAGTACCGATTGCAGGCAAATGTTCTGCACGGTCAGCTCATGGGTGGAACGTTGATTAGTTGGCACAGTCTCTCTCCGAGAAATCGTTAGTACTGCTTCGGCGTGGAAAACGGGCTTCGAGGAACGGACTGTGCTTGGCACGTTGTTGGGTATCTGAGGGTACGGCCGTAAGGTTTGTATCTTCGCGATGCCGGCCCCAGTGAACTCACCTGCTTGTCGGGTGGGGTGATGGGTGGCTGGTCGTTGCTTGAGAACTACACAGTGGACGCGAGCATCTGTGGCCAAGTTTTTAAGGGCGCACGGTGGATGCCTTGGCACCAGGAACCGATGAAGGACGTGGGAGGCCACGATAGTCCCCGGGGAGCCGTCAACCAGGCTTTGATCCGGGGGTTTCCGAATGGGGAAACCCGGCAGTCGTCATGGGCTGTCACCCATGCCTGAACACATAGGGCATGTGGAGGGAACGAGGGGAAGTGAAACATCTCAGTACCCTCAGGAAGAGAAAACAACCGTGATTCCGGGAGTAGTGGCGAGCGAAACCGGATGAGGCCAAACCGTATGCGTGTGATACCCGGCAGGGGTTGCGCATGCGGGGTTGTGGGATCTCTCTTTCACAGTCTGCCGGCTGTGAGACGAGTCAGAAACCGTTGATGTAGGCGAAGGACATGCGAAAGGTCCGGCGTAGAGGGTAAGACCCCCGTAGCTGAAACATTAACGGCTCGTTTGAGAGACACCCAAGTAGCACGGGGCCCGAGAAATCCCGTGTGAATCTGGCGGGACCACCCGCTAAGCCTAAATATTCCCTGGTGACCGATAGCGGATAGTACCGTGAGGGAATGGTGAAAAGTACCGCGGGAGCGGAGTGAAATAGTACCTGAAACCGTGTGCCTACAAGCCGTGGGAGCGTCGCTCATTGAGTTTACTCAATGGGTCGTGACTGCGTGCCTTTTGAAGAATGAGCCTGCGAGTTTGCGGTGCGTTGCGAGGTTAACCCGTGTGGGGAAGCCGTAGCGAAAGCGAGTCCGAATAGGGCGATTCAGTAGCGCGCTCAAGACCCGAAGCGGAGTGATCTAGCCATGGGCAGGTTGAAGCGGAGGTAAGACTTCGTGGAGGACCGAACCCACCAGGGTTGAAAACCTGGGGGATGACCTGTGGTTAGGGGTGAAAGGCCAATCAAACTCCGTGATAGCTGGTTCTCCCCGAAATGCATTTAGGTGCAGCGTCGTGTGTTTCTTGCCGGAGGTAGAGCACTGGATAGGCGATGGGCCCTACCGGGTTACTGACCTTAGCCAAACTCCGAATGCCGGTAAGTGAGAGCACGGCAGTGAGACTGTGGGGGATAAGCTCCATGGTCGAGAGGGAAACAGCCCAGAGCATCGACTAAGGCCCCTAAGCGTACGCTAAGTGGGAAAGGATGTGGAGTCGCAGAGACAACCAGGAGGTTGGCTTAGAAGCAGCCACCCTTGAAAGAGTGCGTAATAGCTCACTGGTCAAGTGATTCCGCGCCGACAATGTAGCGGGGCTCAAGCGTACCGCCGAAGTCGTGTCATTGCAGCAATAGGGCCAACGCCCGCTGTGATGGGTAGGGGAGCGTCGTGTGCCGGGTGAAGCAGCCGCGGAAGCGAGTTGTGGACGGTTCACGAGTGAGAATGCAGGCATGAGTAGCGATACACACGTGAGAAACGTGTGCGCCGATTGACTAAGGGTTCCTGGGTCAAGCTGATCTGCCCAGGGTAAGTCGGGACCTAAGGCGAGGCCGACAGGCGTAGTCGATGGACAACCGGTTGATATTCCGGTACCCGCTTTGAAACGCCCAATATCGAGCCCATTAATGCTAAGGCCGTGAAGCCGTTCCGGACCCTTCGGGGAAAGGAAAGTGGTGGAGCCGCTGACCCAAGGTGGTAGTAGGTAAGCGATGGGGTGACGCAGGAAGGTAGTCCAACCCGGGCGGTGGTAGTCCCGGGGTAAGGGTGTAGGGCGTTGTCCAGGTAAATCCGGACAGCACATAGCCTGAGACCTGATGCCGAGCCGATTGTGGTGAAGTGGATGATCCTATGCTGTCGAGAAAAGCCTCTAGCGAGTTTCATGGCGGCCCGTACCCTAAACCGACTCAGGTGGTCAGGTAGAGAATACCGAGGCGTTCGGGTGAACTATGGTTAAGGAACTCGGCAAAATGCCCCCGTAACTTCGGGAGAAGGGGGGCCACGTCTGGTGATCGGATTTACTCCGTGAGCTGGGGGTGGCCGCAGAGACCAGCGAGAAGCGACTGTTTACTAAAAACACAGGTCCGTGCGAAGCCGTAAGGCGATGTATACGGACTGACGCCTGCCCGGTGCTGGAACGTTAAGGGGACCGGTTAGCTCTGTTTCGACAGGGCGAAGCTGAGAACTTAAGCGCCAGTAAACGGCGGTGGTAACTATAACCATCCTAAGGTAGCGAAATTCCTTGTCGGGTAAGTTCCGACCTGCACGAATGGCGTAACGACTTCTCGACTGTCTCAACCATAGGCCCGGTGAAATTGCACTACGAGTAAAGATGCTCGTTTCGCGCAGCAGGACGGAAAGACCCCGGGACCTTTACTACAGTTTGATATTGGTGTTCGGTTCGGCTTGTGTAGGATAGGTGGGAGACTTTGAAGCCGTGACGCCAGTCATGGTGGAGTCGCCGTTGAAATACCACTCTGGTCGTGCTGGATGTCTAACCTCGGTCCGTGATCCGGATCAGGGACAGTGTCTGATGGGTAGTTTAACTGGGGCGGTTGCCTCCCAAAGGGTAACGGAGGCGCCCAAAGGTTCCCTCAGCCTGGTTGGCAATCAGGTGTTGAGTGTAAGTGCACAAGGGAGCTTGACTGTGAGACCGACGGGTCGAGCAGGGACGAAAGTCGGGACTAGTGATCCGGCGGTGGCTTGTGGAAGCGCCGTCGCTCAACGGATAAAAGGTACCCCGGGGATAACAGGCTGATCTTCCCCAAGAGTCCATATCGACGGGATGGTTTGGCACCTCGATGTCGGCTCGTCGCATCCTGGGGCTGGAGTCGGTCCCAAGGGTTGGGCTGTTCGCCCATTAAAGCGGTACGCGAGCTGGGTTTAGAACGTCGTGAGACAGTTCGGTCCCTATCCGCTGCGCGCGTAGGAATATTGAGAAGGGCTGTCCCTAGTACGAGAGGACCGGGACGGACGAACCTCTGGTGTGCCAGTTGTCCTGCCAAGGGCATGGCTGGTTGGCTACGTTCGGGAGGGATAACCGCTGAAAGCATCTAAGCGGGAAGCCTGCTTCGAGATGAGTATTCCCACCTCCTTGAGAGGGTAAGGCTCCCAGTAGACGACTGGGTTGATAGGCCGGATGTGGAAGCCCAGTAATGGGTGGAGCTGACCGGTACTAATAGGCCGAGGGCTTGTCCTCAGTTGCTCGCGTCCACTGTGTTAGTTCTGAAGCAACGAACGGTTGCTGGTTTCTAGAGCTAGAACATAACTACAGAGTGTGCTTGTTCGCTCGAAACCGATAGGGTTTCGGTGGTCATAGCGTTAGGGAAACGCCCGGTTACATTCCGAACCCGGAAGCTAAGCCTTTCAGCGCCGATGGTACTGCAGGGGGGACCCTGTGGGAGAGTAGGACGCCGCCGAACAAATCTTCAGGACCCCTGGTCCCAGCGTTCACGCTGGGACCAGGGGTCCTTTTGTTTTTTGCTTGACTTTTCCGATGCGCGGCCGAGTGCCGGCTGCGCGAGAATGACTGCAGTACCCGAAGACAGGAGTCACGTCGATGTCCACCAACTCTCCCGACGACCGTCCGGAGCGCGAGCCGCGTCGCAGGGACGATGCCGGCGCCGGCGGTGACCGTGGCGGCTTCCGTGGCCCGCGCCGTGACGACAACCGCGGCGGCGACAACCGTGGGGGTGGCTTCCGTCGCGACGACAACCGTGGCGGTGACAACCGCGGCGGCGGCGGGTTCCGCCGTGACGACCGTGGTGGTGACAACCGTGGCGGTGGCGGTGGCTTCCGTCGCGATGACCGTGGTGGTGACAACCGTGGCGGTGGTGGCGGTGGCTTCCGTCGCGATGACCGTGGTGGTGACAACCGTGGCGGTGGTGGCGGTGGCTTCCGTCGCGATGACCGTGGTGGTGACAACCGTGGCGGTGGTGGCGGTGGCTTCCGTCGCGATGACCGTGGTGGTGACAACCGTGGCGGTGGTGGCGGTGGCTTCCGCCGTGACGACCGTGGTGGTGACAACCGTGGCGGTGGTGGCGGCGGTTTCCGTCGCGATGACCGTGGTGGTGACAACCGCGGTGGTGGTGGCGGTTTCCGTCGTGACGATCGTCGTGATGAGCGTCCCTCGTCGTTCCGTCGTGATGACCGGCCTTCGTTCCCGCGTGACGACCGTGGCGGCGACAACCGCGGCGGTGGCTTCCGCCGTGACGACCGTGGTGGTGACAACCGCGGTGGTGGTGGCGGTGGCTTCCGCCGTGACGACCGTGGTGGTGACAACCGCGGTGGTGGTGGCGGTGGCTTCCGCCGCGACGACAACCGTGGCGGTGACAACCGCGGCGGCGGTGGCGGCGGTTTCCGTCGCGATGACCGTGGCGGTGACAACCGCGGTGGTGGTGGCGGTTTCCGTCGTGACGATCGTCGTGATGAGCGTCCCTCGTCGTTCCGTCGTGATGACCGGCCCTCGTACCCGCAGCGTGACGACCGTGGCGGCGACAACCGCGGCGGTGGCTTCCGCCGTGACGACCGTGGTGGTGACAACCGTGGCGGTGGTGGCGGTGGCTTCCGTCGCGACGATCGCGGTGGCGACAACCGTGGCGGCGGTGGCGGTTTCCGTCGTGACGATCGGCGTGATGAGCGTCCTTCGTCGTTCCGTCGTGATGACCGTCCCTCGTACCCGCAGCGTGACGACCGTGGCGGCGACAACCGTGGCGGCGGCGGTGGCTTCCGCCGCGATGACCGTCGTGATGAGCGTCCTTCGTCGTTCCGTCGGGATGACCGTCCCTCGTACCCGCAGCGTGACGACCGTGGTGGCGACAACCGTGGCGGCGGCGGTGGCTTCCGCCGTGACGACCGTCGTGATGAGCGTCCTTCGTCGTTCCGTCGGGACGACAACCGTGGTGGCGGCGGGTTCCGTCGTGACGACCGTGGCGGCGACAGCCGTGGCGGTGGCTTCCGTCGGGACGACCGCGGGGGCGACAGCCGTGGCGGGTTCCGGGGTCGGGACGACCGCGGTGGGTCGTACGGGCGTCGTGACGACCGCGAGCGGAGCGACCGCGCGCCCATCAAGCGTCTGCCGATCCCGCCGGAGGTCACCGGTGAGGAGATCGACCCGGACGTGCGCCAGGAGCTCATGAGCCTGCCCAAGGGGCTCGCCGAGGACGTCTCGCGCAACCTCGTCATGGTCGCTCAGCTGATCGACGAGGACCCGGAGAAGGCCTACGAGTACTCGCGGGTCGCCCTGCGGCTCGCCTCCCGTGTCGCCGCCGTGCGCGAGGCCGCCGGCTTCGCCGCGTACGCGACGCAGAAGTACTCCGAGGCGCTGGCCGAGTTCCGTGCCGCCCGCCGGATGAGCGGTGGTGTCGAGCTGTGGCCCGTCATGGCCGACTGCGAGCGCGGTCTCAACCGTCCCGAGCGTGCGCTCGCGATGGCCGGTGAGCCCGAGGTGCAGAAGCTGGACAAGGCCGGGCAGGTCGAGATGCGGCTCGTGGCCGCCGGCGCCCGCCGCGACCTGGGTCAGCTCGACGCGGCCATCGTGACGCTGCAGAGCCCCGAGCTCGCTTCCAGCGCCGTTCACCCGTGGACCGCGCGACTGCGGTACGCGTACGCCGACGCGCTGCTCGCCGCCGGCCGTGAGAGCGAGGCGCGCGAGTGGTTCGCCAAGGCTCTGGAGTCCGACAAGGACGGGGCCACGGACGCCTCGGACCGGCTGGCCGAGATGGACGGTGTCGAGTTCGTCGACGCGTTCGACGAGGACGAGGACGAGGACGAGCCCGAGGCGGAGTCGGACGACATCGTCGACGTCGATGTCGATCGTGATGTCGATCTCGACGACGACGAGGACGACGACTTCGACGAGGACGACCGTGACGACAGCGTCGGCGACAAGAGCTGACTCGGTTGACATGTGAGAAGGGCGGCACCCCTGCGGGTGCCGCCCTTCTGTGTTTCCGGGTGCAGTTTCCGGCGTGCTCTCAGTCCAGCGCCAGGCTTCTCAGGACCAGGCCCGTCGCCGGCTTCGGGCCGAAGGAGGTCGACTTGCGGGGCATCGTGACGCCCTGGCGGGCGAGGTCCCGTACGACGTCCTCGCGTACCGGGTGCATGAGGACCGCCGTACCGCCGCGGCGTTCCGCCTGCTCGACCGCGGCCTTCGTGTCGTGGATGTAGGCGATGTCCTCGGGGGCGTCCGGGATGTGCCAGACGTGCTCCAGGAGGGTGGAGTGCAGGACCGTCGCGTCCAGGGTGCGCCAGGCCTCGGGGCGGTCCGTGCGGATCGTACGGTCGAGGAGGGCGGGGTCCGGGCGGTCGACGAGGTGGAAGCCGCCGTCTCCGGCCAGGAGGAAGGCGTTGCCTTCGGTCGTGGCCTCCGCGAGGGCCTCCAGGGCCGTCGCCAGGGGGCGCTCGACGCGGCGGACGCGGAACGAGCCGTCCAGGGCCGCGAGGGCGTCCGCGACCGGCAGGCGGTTGAGGAGACGGTGGATCGCTCGGACCCGCAGGGGGTAGCGGGCGGTGTCGATGAGGAGGACCAGGCCGTAGTTCCAGGGGCCCGGCGAGGGGTGTTCCTCGCGGAGGCGGAGGTAGGTGGCCCAGCGGTGGTGGCCGTCGGCGATGAGGGCCTGGTGGCGGCCGAGCTCGGCGGCGACGGCGGCCTGCTCGGCCGGGTCGGTCACCGACCAGAGGCGGTGGTGGAAGCCGTCTTCCGTGGTGGTGGCGAGCAACGGAGGGCGCTGGACCGTGCGTTCGACGACCTCGCCCGCGCCGTCGCCGTCGCCGACGTACGTGAGGAGCAGGGGCTCCAGATTGGCCGCGGTGGTCCGCATCAGGGCGGCGCGGTCCTCGACCACGTGCGGCATGACGTCCTCGTGGGGGAGGACGACCCCCTCGGCCGGGGTGGAGAGCTCCAGGGCCCCGATGATGCCGCGCTGGAGGATGCCGTCGCCGTGCTGCTCGTACACGTAGAGCGCGGGCTCCGGGTCCGGGGCGAGGACGCCGTCCGCGAGCCAGCGGTCGAGGGTGACGGCGGCCTTGCGGTGGCGGGTGCCGGCGGTGATCGCCTGCGGGAGGATCAGCCGGACGATGTTGTGCGGGTCGGCCGACTCGAGATGGAGGAGTCCGTCAGGTCGGACGACGACGTCGTAGGGGGGAGACGTCACGGCGGCGAGGCTGCCGACCCGTTCGGGGACGTATCGGAGCCCGCGGAACGGCGTCAGGCGCAGGCCCGCCGCGTCGTCGCGGACGTCATCGGCCGCGTGACCTGAGGTGTTCATCTCGTCATCGTATGTGGGCGGTGGCCATGAGCGATGATCGGGGGAGCGGGGGAATCACCCGGTGATGCGAGGAGTGTGCGGTGACGGTGCGGAACGGCCAGGGACAGCAGGGCGTCGGCAGGAATCGGCCGGGCGGCAGCGCGGTGGCGCTGAGCGAGGCGTACGACACGGCGCTGCTCGACCTGGACGGTGTCGTGTACGCGGGCGGGGAGGCGGTTCCGTACGCCGTCGAGGCGCTTGGGGTCGCCCGGGCGGGCGGGATGCACCTGGCGTACGTCACCAACAACGCGCTGCGGACGCCCGACGCGGTGGCCGGGCATCTTACGGAACTCGGGGTGCCGACCGAGGCCGGTGACGTGATCACCTCGGCGCAGGCGGTGGCCCGGCTGATCGCCGACGACGTGCCGCCCGGCTCCCGGGTGCTCGTCATCGGCGGCGAGGGACTGCGCGTGGCGCTGCGCGAGCGCGGCCTGGTGCCGGTGGACTCGGCCGAGGACGAGCCGGTGGCGGTCGTGCAGGGGTACGGCGGGCCCGAGATGCCGTGGGGGCGGTTCGCGGAGGCGAGCTACGCGGTGGCGCGGGGGCTTCCCTGGTACGCCTCGAACACCGACCTGACGATTCCCGGGGCGCGGGGGATCGGGCCGGGGAACGGGGCGGCGGTGGAGGTCGTACGGATCGCCACGGGCGGCCGTGTGGAACCGAAGGTCGCCGGGAAGCCGCTGCCGCCGATGCACCGGGAGACGGTGCTGCGGACGGGGGCGCGGCGGCCGCTGGTGGTGGGGGACCGGCTGGACACGGACATCGAGGGGGCGTTCAACGGCGGGGTGGACTCGCTGCTCGTCCTGACCGGTGTCACGGACGTGGCGCAGCTGCTGCGTGCGGTGCCGGAGCACCGGCCGACGTATGTGGACGCCGATCTGCGGGGGCTGCTCGTGGGGCAGCCGGAGGTCGTCGCGGAAGCGGACGGGAGCTTCGTGTGCGGGGGCGTGCGGGCCTGGGTGAGCGGGGGCGAGCTGGTGCTCGACGGGCCGGCGGAGGCGGCGGCCGGGGCGGTGGATCCCCTGGACGCCGTGCGGGCGCTGTGCGGGGCCGCCTGGTCGGCGGCCGACGCCGTGGGCGGCGGGGTGCCGGACGCGGGGAAGGTGCTGGCACGGCTCGGGCTCTGAAATTGGGTAGGCTAACCTAACTTCATTTGGGTTGAGGGCACGGGAGTACGGGCATGGATGGTCGGCAGCAGCGGCTGAGCGCGGAATCGGTCACCCTGGCGTACGAGCAGCGGGTCATCGCCCGCGATCTGTCCGTCGAGATCCCCGACAACTCCTTCACCGTCATCGTCGGGCCGAACGCCTGCGGCAAGTCCACCCTGCTCCGCGCCCTCTCCCGGATGCTGAAGCCCAGCGAGGGGCGCGTCCTGCTCGACGGGCAGTCGATCCACTCGCTGCCCGCCAAGAAGGTCGCCAGGACCCTCGGCCTGCTGCCCCAGACCTCCGTGGCGCCCGACGGCATCACCGTCGTCGACCTCGTCGCCCGTGGTCGCTACCCGCACCAGGGGCTGCTGCGCCAGTGGTCCCCGGAGGACGAGCGCATCACCCGGGAGTCGATGGAGGCGACCGGTGTCGCCGAACTGGCCGAGCGGTACGTCGACGAGCTGTCCGGCGGTCAGCGCCAGCGCGTCTGGATCGCCATGGCGCTCGCCCAGCAGACCCCGCTGCTGCTGCTCGACGAGCCGACGACGTACCTCGACATCCAGCACCAGATCGACGTCCTCGACCTGTGCGCCGAGCTGCACGAGACCCAGGGCCGGACGCTCGTCGCCGTGCTGCACGACCTCAACCACGCGGCCCGGTACGCGACCCATCTCATCGCCGTCCGGGACGGCGAGGTGGTCGCCGAGGGCCCGCCGTCCGAGGTCGTGACCGCCGAGCTGGTCGAGCGGGTCTTCGGGCTGCGCTGCCAGGTCATCGACGACCCCGAGACGGGGACGCCGCTGGTCGTCCCGGCCGGGCGCAAGGCCCGCGTCCCGCGACCCGCCACGGCTTCGCCGGAGCCCGTCCTGCGGAAGTGAGCCGGAGGGGTGAGTCAGTGGGCTAGAGGAGGGAGCGGAGGCGGAGCAGGTCGCGGAAGCCCGCCTCAAGTCTGACCCGGCCCGAGGCCCAGGCCTTCGCGAAGTTCAGGTCGCCGCCCACCATCGACACCAGGTCGTCGCCGGTCATCGCCAGCCGGATCTGCGCCTTGGCCGGCGGCGGGCCCGTCACCGTGGACTCGACCTCGATCCGGCCGTCCGCGAGGCGGCCCGTGAACGTGGTGTCCAGATCGGTGATGTGGCAGCTCAGGGTGCGGTCGAGCGCGGCCGCGCCGCGCACGTCGCCGTTCGCCCGCGCGAGGTTGTCCGAGAGTGTGTCGAGTGCGTCGCGGCACTCCGTGATCGTCGCCATCGCCGTCGACCGTACCCCAGGGGTTCGCGATAGCGTCGGGAGCATGAACGACGCGATGCCCGAGCCCGCGGGCGCGATGTCCGTACCGGAGTCCGTGGACGCGGCGGCTCCGGAGGCTGCCCACGAGCCCGCAGGAGCCTCGCCGCTCGGGGTCGAGCGGGAGCTCACCGGGCACCCCGGCGTCGACGTCCACCTGGCGCGTCTCGCCGAGGTGGACCACCTCCCGGCGGACGGACACCTGGAGGTGTACGAGGATGTACACCGTGGACTGCGTGCCGAGCTGACCTCGCTCGACGCGCACCCCGCCCCTCGTCCGTACGAAAACAGGAGCTGAACCGAACGTGGCAGGAGTGGCACGCCGCCGTCTCGACGCCGAGCTGGTCCGGCGCAAGCTCGCGCGCTCGCGCGAGCACGCCAGCCAGCTGATCGCCGCGGGCCGGGTGACCGTCGGCAAGACCGTCGCCACCAAGCCCGCCACCCAGGTCGAGACCGCCGCGGCCATCGTCGTCGTCCAGGACGACGACGATCCCGACTACGTCTCGCGCGGCGGCCACAAGCTCGCCGGGGCCTTCGCCGCCTTCGTCCCGCTGGGGCTGAAGGTCGAGGGCCGGCGGGCGCTGGACGCCGGAGCCTCCACCGGCGGCTTCACCGACGTGCTGCTGCGCGCCGGCGCCGCCCATGTCGTCGCCGTCGACGTCGGCTACGGGCAGCTCGCCTGGTCGCTGCAGAGCGACGAGCGGGTCACCGTGAAGGACCGTACGAACGTACGCGAGTTGACACTCGAAGCGATCGACGGAGTCCCCGTCGACCTCGTCGTCGGCGACCTCTCGTTCATTCCCCTCGGCCTCGTCCTGCCCGCCCTCGCGGCCTGCACGGCGCCCGACGCCGACCTCGTCCTCATGGTGAAGCCGCAGTTCGAGGTGGGCAAGGAGCGGCTCGGCACGGGCGGAGTCGTCCGGAGCACCGAACTCCGCGCCGACGCCGTGAAGAACGTGGCACGGCGGGCCGCCGAGCTCGGACTCGGCGTCCTGGGCGTCACCGCGAGCCCGCTGCCCGGCCCCTCCGGCAACGTCGAGTACTTTCTGTGGCTGCGGGCAGGCGCGCCCGCGCTGGATCCGGCGGATGTCGACCGCGCCGTGGCGGAAGGACCTCGTTGAGCTCAACGGCAGCAGCACCAGAGACCGCACCACGTACCGTCTTCCTGCTCGCACACACCGGCAGGCCCGCCGCCGTGCGCAGCGCCGAACTGGTCGTCCTCGGGCTGCTGCGCTGCGGCATCGGCGTCCGTGTCCTGGAGGCCGAGGCGGCGGACCTGCCGCTGCCGCCCTCCGTCGAGAGGGTGCCGGAGGCCTGCTCCGACGCGCTCGACGGCTGTGAACTCCTCGTCGTCCTCGGGGGCGACGGCACCCTGCTGCGCGGCGCCGAGTTCTCCCGCGCCTCCGGCGTCCCCATGCTCGGCGTCAACCTCGGCCGGGTCGGCTTCCTCGCGGAGGCCGAGCGCGACGACCTCGACAAGGTCGTCGACCGGGTCGTGACGAAGGCGTACGAGGTCGAGGAGCGGATGACCCTCGACGTCGTCGTGTACGAGAACGGCGACGTCCTGCACCGCGACTGGGCGCTCAACGAGGCGGCCGTGCAGAAGGTGTCCCCGGAACGGATGCTGGAGGTCGTCCTCGCGATCGACGGGCGCCCGGTGACCGGCTTCGGCTGCGACGGGGTGATCTGCGCGACACCGACCGGATCCACCGCGTACGCCTTCTCGGCGGGCGGGCCGGTCGTCTGGCCCGAGGTCGAGGCGCTGCTCATGGTCCCGATCGGGGCCCACGCCCTCTTCGCCAAGCCGCTGATCACCACCCCCGAGTCCGTGCTCGCCGTCGAGGTCGAGCCGCACACCCCGCACGGGGTCCTGTGGTGCGACGGGCGGCGGACGGTGGAACTCCCGGCGGGAGCGCGGGTCGAGGTGCGGCGGGGTGCCGTGCCGGTCCGGCTCGCCCGGCTCCACCACGCCTCCTTCACGGACCGGCTCGTCGCCAAGTTCGCCCTCCCGGTGTCGGGGTGGCGGGGCGGGGCACGCTGACGCACCTCCGCGCGGGGCGGGCCGAGGACCCTCCGTACGGGGCGGCCGCGGGGGCGTACCTCCGGCTCCCGGGGCACGGAACGATCGGCGCGCCGGAGAGTTACGCCCGGGGGTGATGTCGCATCGCACCAGGGAAACCTCGTATGGTCTGGGGCGTGCTGGAGGAGATGCGGATACGGTCGCTCGGGGTCATCGACGACGCGGTGGTCGAGCTGTCGCCCGGCTTCACCGCGGTGACCGGTGAGACCGGTGCGGGCAAGACCATGGTGGTGACCAGCCTGGGCCTGCTGCTCGGTGGACGGGCCGACCCGGCCCTCGTGCGGATCGGCGCGGCCTCGGCCGTCGTCGAGGGACGGATCAGCGTGCCCGCGGGCGCGCCCGCCGCCCTGCGCGCCGAGGAGGCCGGGGCGGAGCTGGAGGACGGGGTGCTGCTCGTCAGCCGCACCGTCTCCGCCGAGGGACGCTCGCGGGCCCACCTGGGCGGGCGCTCCGTGCCCGTGGGGCTGCTCGCCGAACTCGCCGACGAACTCGTCGCCGTACACGGCCAGACCGACCAGCAGGGGCTGCTCAAGCCCGCCCGGCAGCGCGGGGCGCTCGACCGGTACGCGGGCGAGGCCGTCTCCGCACCGCTCGCCGTCTACGCCGAGGCGTACCGGCGGCTGCGCGCCGTCACCGGCGAACTGGACGAGATCACCACGCGGGCCCGTGAGCGGGCCCAGGAGGCGGATCTGCTGCGGTTCGGGCTCGGTGAGATCGAGGCCGTCTCCCCGCGCGCCGGGGAGGACACCGAACTCGCCGCCGAGGCGGAGCGGCTCGGGCACGCCGAGGCCCTCGCCTCCGCGGCCGCGCTCGCGCACGCCGCGCTCGCGGGCGTTCCCGAGGACCCCGAGTCCGTCGACGCCACGACCCTCGTCGCGGGTGCCGGCCGGGCCCTGGAGGCCGTACGGTCGCACGACCCGGCGCTCGCCGCACTCGCCGACCGGATGGGGGAGATCTCCATCCTCCTCGGCGACGTGGCCACCGAACTCGCCGGATACGCCGACGACCTCGACGCCGACCCGCTGCGGCTCGCCGCCGTCGAGGAGCGGCGGGCGGCGCTCACGCAGCTGACGCGGAAGTACGGCGCCGACATCGCGGCGGTCCTCGCCTGGGCGGAGGAGAGCGCGAACCGGCTCGGCGAGCTGGACGGCGACGACGACCGCGTCGAGGAACTCACCGCCGAGCGGGACCGGCTGCGCGACGACCTGTCGGTGCTCGCCCAGCGGCTCACCGACGCCCGTACGGAGGCCGCCGACCGGTTCGCCGACGCGGTCACCGCCGAACTCGCCTCGCTCGCCATGCCCCACGCGCGGGTGTCCTTCGACATCCGGCAGACCGAGGACCCCGACGGCGTCGAGGTCGACGGCCGCCGGGTCGCCTACAGCCCCTCCGGGGCCGACGAGGTCGAACTGCTGCTCGCCCCGCACCCCGGGGCCCCGCCGCGGCCGATCGCCAAGGGCGCGTCGGGCGGTGAGCTGTCCCGGGTGATGCTCGCGGTGGAGGTCGTGTTCGCCGGGGTCGACCCGGTGCCGACGTATCTGTTCGACGAGGTCGACGCGGGTGTCGGCGGCAAGGCGGCGGTCGAGATCGGCCGGCGGCTCGCCAAACTCGCCAAGACCGCGCAGGTCGTGGTCGTCACACACCTGCCGCAGGTCGCGGCCTTCGCCGACCGGCAGCTGCTCGTCGAGAAGACCAACGACGGCTCGGTGACGCGGTCCGGCGTCACGGTCCTGGAGGGCGAGGAGCGGGTACGGGAGCTGTCCCGGATGCTCGCAGGCCAGGAGGACTCCGAGACGGCCAGGGCGCACGCCGAGGAGCTGCTCGCGACGGCTCGGGCGGACGGCTGACCCCGAGCGGTCGACGGCTGACCCTCAGCGGTCAGGGAGCGGGCAGGCGTGCCGCCGCTCCCTGACCGGGCTGTTCCGCCGCTTCGCGTAGTCGATCCGCCCTCTGCCGCCCGTTGTGGGCGCTCGCCGAGCAGGGCCTGGCGGAGGGGCCTGACAGCGTGGCTAGGCTGGGGCCATGATCGGGACAGCGGGCAGGATCGCCTCATTCGCCCTTGCCGCGGGGGTCACCCGGGTCGCTTACGAGGGGCTTCGGCGACGTGTGGCCGAGGGGCGGGGGGCGCCGGCCGGCCACGGGGAACCGGATGACGGGCCCTGGACGCGGGTCAACTACGCGGGACGGGCCGTCGATCTGTACGCCGGGCCCGCGGTGGCCGTCGGGGCCGCCGTCGGCACGGGGAGCGGGCCGGCGGCGTTCGCCGTGCTGGCCGCCGGGGCGTGCGGGGCGTACGACGATGTGAAGGGTGACCATCGGCGGGGCTTCCGGGCGCATCTCGCGGCGCTGCGGGGCGGCGAGGTGACCAGTGGGGCCGTCAAGCTGCTCGGGATCGGTGCGGCCTCGCTCGTGACCGGGGCGCTGCTCAAGGAGCGGGCCGTCGACAAGGTCCTCGCCGGAGTCGTCATCGCCGGAACCGCCCATCTCGTCAATCTGGTGGACGTACGGCCCGGGCGCGCGGGGCTGACCGTTCTCGCGCTCGGCGCTCCCGGGTTGCTGCGCGGCTCGCTCGCCGCAGCCCCGATGGGGGCCGTCACGGCCGTCCTCGGGGACGACCTCGGTGAGCGCACCATGCTCGGCGACACCGGTGCGCACGCGCTCGGCGCAGCCGTCGGCAGTGGGATCGCCGTCGGGAACGGGCGGATCGGACTCGCCGTCCATGCGGCCGGGTTGGTTGCCGCCGCGGCGTGGGCGGAGTGGAACGGGGGTCTCGGGGGCGCGTCCTCGGGAACTGGGGCAGCGTCGGCCGGGGCAGAGGGAGCGGCGGCCGGGTCCGGGGGAGTGTCGGCGGGGTCCGGGGGAGCAGAGGCGTGACCTGGGGGAGCAGAGGCGTGACCTCGGGGAGTGCGAGGTGTCCTCGCGCGCTCACCCGAGTGGGTGAACCCGAGGGGTGAGACACGGAGCCGTACGCCTTCCGTACAGGGGAACGACGCCACTTCGGTGCCGGAACGTGCGTACGGTCGGGGGCACGGGCTGGCATCCTTGGGCGCGTGACACAGCTCCGTACGGTCCAAGTGCTGGGCGGCGGCAGCGCGGGCAGCAGCGCTCACGTCCGATCACTTGCCTCGGGGCTGGTGGCCAGGGGCGTGCGGGTGACCGTGTGCGCCCCGGCCGAACTCGACCACGTCTACGACTACCTGGGCGCCGGTGCGCACTTCGTGCCGCTGCCGTGCCTCGGCGACCCCGCGGCGGTCGCCGCGCTCCGTAACGCCTGCATCGGCGCGGACGTGGTCCACGCGCACGGGTTGCAGGCGTCGGTGCGGGCCGCGCTCGCGCTGTCCGGCGGAGAGCGTGGGGGCCGGGCTCCGCTCGTGACGACCTGGGACAGCCGGAACCATGTCCACGGGGCGCGGGGCGGGGTGCTGCGGCTTCTGGAGCGAAGGACCGTGCGGGCCGCGACCGTTGTCCTCGCCACGTCCTCCGAACTCGTCGACCGGGCCCGGCGGCGCGGAGCCCGGGACGCCCGGCTCGCACCCGTCACCGTGCCGGCCGCGCGGGGGCCCGTATGCCTCCACGACGGCAAGGCGCGGGCCGAACTGGGCGCCGTCGGCCGGCCGTTGCTGATGGCCGTCGGGGCGCTTGAGCGCGGGCGGGGGTACCGGACCCTGCTCGACGCGGCGCGGGAATGGCGGGAGCTCGATCCGCAGCCGCTGCTCGTGATCGCGGGGGAGGGGCGCGAACGGGCCGCCCTCCAGCGGCGGATCGTGGCGGAAGGGCTGCCGGTGCGGCTGATCGGGCGGCGCGAGGACGTCGCGGAACTGCTCGCGGCGGCGGATGTCGCGGTGCTGCCGTCGCGGTGGGAGGCGCGGTCCCTGCTCGCCCAGGAGGCGCTGCGGCTCGGGGTGCCGCTCGTCGCCACCGCGGTGGGCGGAGTTCCGGAACTCGTGGGTGAAGCGGCGGAGTTGGTGCCGTACGGGGATTCGGCGGCGCTCGCCGGGGCGGTGCGGGGGCTGCTGGAGGACGTGGAGCGGCGGATGGATCTGGCGGCGGCGGGGCGGGTGCAGGCGGGGTCCTGGCCTACGGAGGACGAGACGGTGGCGCACGTTCTGAGCGTGTACGACGAGTTGGTGGGGCGGTAGGGAGCGCTACGGCGTCTCTTGCCGGGCCCGGGGCTATGGCGTGTGGCGGCGGGCTCTCAGGGCCAGGGAGAGGGCCAGGACCGTTTGGGGGTCGTCCAGGTCCGTGCCCAGGAGTTCGGAGATGCGGGCCAGGCGGTTGTAGAGCGTCTGGCGGTTCAGGTGGAGTTCCCGGGCCGTCTCCGCCTTGCGGCCCGCGTGCGCCAGGTACGTCTCCAGGGTCGGGAGGAGCGGGGGACGGGACGTGCGGTCGTGGTCCCGCAGCGGGCCGATCGCACGGTCCACGAACGCCGCCAGGACCGTGTCCCCGTGGAAGTGCAGCCGCCACAGCAACAGGTCGATGTCGAGGCGCCGGGCGTCGTACCAGGGCAGCTCCGAGAGGCCCTGCGCGGCCGTCGCCGTCTCCGCCGCGTGCCGCAGGCCCGCCGAGGCCGCGGCCCAGCTGCCCGCGACGCCCACCACGACCACCGGCGGGTGCACCCCGGCGCGTTCGAGGCCCGCCCGCTCCACGCCCGCGCGCAGGGCCGCCGCGACCCGGTCCGCGACCGCCGTGCGTTCCGATTCCGAGCGCAGGCCCAGGAGGAGGGGGACACGGCCTTCCACCGGGCGGACGCCCAGGAGGACCGGGACCCCGACCGAGGCGAGCTCCTCCAGGACCGCGCGGGCGAGCAGAGCCCAGTTCCCCGACGGGGAGAGCTCCGAGGCCAGGCGCATCACCACCGGCAGGAGCGGGCCGTCGCCCGGTTTGAAGCCGAGGACCCGGGCCTGTGCCGGGGCGTCCTCGGCCGTGATCCGGCCCTCCGCCAGGTCCGTCAGGAAGTCGCCCCGGCCCCGCGCGGCCAGCTCCTCCTCCTGGCGCGCCTGCATGAGGACGACTGCGAGGAGACCCGCCGCGCGCTCGGCCGCCATCCGGTGGACGGGGGAGAGGGCGCCGGAGACCGACAGGAGGACGAGACGGGCCCGTACCGATGACGTACCGGGGCCGCCGCCGGGCACGTCGACCAGGACCGTGCCGGTGGGCGGGCCCGATTCGCGGGCCGCCCGCTGGCCGCGCAGCCCGTCCCAGACCTGGAGCGGGTCGGCGGGCGCGGACTCGGTGCCCGCCGCGTACAGCAGCTGTCCGTCGGCGGTCTCCAGGAAGACGGGGTTGGCGGCGAAGTCCGAGAGGATGCGCAGGACCTGCGGGACCCCGCCACCGCCGAGCAGTGCCTCCGTGCACTGCCGGTGGACCTCCTCGGCCTGCCGGAGGAGCGCGTAGTGGCCGTTGACGATCTCGGTGTGGATCTCCTCCGTGACGGCCACGAAGGGGACCTCGCGGTGCAGCTGCACCAAGGGCAGACCGGCGGCCCGCGCGGTCTCCACTATCGTCGCCGGGAGGCGGGCGAAACGCGGTCCGAGTTCCACCACGAGCGCCGCGATGCCCCGGTCGGCGAGCCGTCGTACGAAGGCGCGCTGCTCGGCCGGCCGGGTGCCGAGCCCGAGGCCCGTGGTCAGCAGCAGCTCACCGCCCTTGAGCAGCGACGCGATGTTCGGCACCTCGCCCGCGTGCACCCAGCGCACCGTGCGGTGCAGCCGGTCCGCGCCGGCCACGACCTCCGGGAGCCCGCTGCGCAGGCCCGGGAGTTCGAGCGCCCGCTGCACGGTGATCCCGCCCTGATTGTCCATGGGGCCGGACGCTACCCGCGTCCGCGTTACGGCGACATCACCCCACGGTCACGGGACCGGACAGTTCGCACGCATGGGCGACAACTCGTCGCCCCGCGGCGGGAATTGCGCTACCGCATGTCGATTGTGGCCTACGTCACTCGCGAGGATGCTCTCGCGCCATGGCAGAGAACCCCATCCCAGAGGTCCACCGGCTCAAGGCGAACTCGGTCGGGCTCGTCGGCGTCGTCTTCATGGCCGTCGCCACCGCGGCCCCGATCACCGCGATGACCGGCAACCTCCCCATCGCCGTCGGCTTCGGCAACGGCACCGGCGCACCCGCCGGCTATCTCTTCGCGACGCTCGTCCTGACCGTCTTCTCGGTCGGATACGTCGCCATGGCCAAGCGGATCACCGCCGCCGGCGCCTTCTACGGCTACATCTCGCACGGCCTCGGCCGGATCGCCGGCATGGCCTCCGGGATGCTCGCCGTCCTCGCGTACATCGTCTTCGAGGCCTCGATCGTCGGTGTCTTCGCGTACTTCGCCAAGACGACCGTCGCGGATCAGCTCGGCGTGGACCTGCCGTGGATCCTGTACGCGGCCGTCATGCTGTCCGTCACCGCCGCCCTCTCGTACTTCGACATCAACCTGACCGCCAAGGCGCTCGGGGTGATGCTCATCGCCGAGATCGCGGTCCTCTTCGCGGTCGCCACCGCCGTCCTGATCGCCGGCGGCGGCCCCGATGGCATCCCCGTCGAACCGATCGACCCCAGGAACGCCTTCACCGGCACCTCCGCCGGCCTCGGTCTCTTCTTCGCCTTCTGGTCCTGGGTGGGCTTCGAGTCGACCGCGATGTACGGCGAGGAGTCCCGCGACCCCAAACGGGTCATCCCGCGCGCCACGCTGATCTCCGTCATCGGCGTCGGCCTCTTCTACATCTACGTGTCGTGGATGACGATCGCGGGCAACGGCCTCGCCGGATCGGTGAAGCTGTCCGCCTCCGCCTCGCCCCTCGACCTGTTCTTCTCGCCCACCGAGAGTTTCATCGGCGCCTGGGCCGTCGACGCCTTCCAGTGGCTGCTGCTCACCGGCTCCTTCGCCTGCGGGATGGCCTTCCACCAGTGCGCCTCGCGCTATCTGTACGCCATCGGGCGTGAGGGCTTCCTCCACCCGGCGCTCGGCCGGACGCACGCGAAGCACGGCTCGCCGTACATCGCCTCGTACGTGCAGAGCGCGATCGCCGTCGCCCTCGTCGGCGGCTTCTGGCTCACCGGCCAGGACCCTTACATCCACCTCTACACCCTGCTCGCGATCCTCGGCACGATGGCGATCCTCATCGTCCAGACCCTCTGCTCCTTCGCCGTCATCGGCTACTTCCGCAAGAACCACCCCGAGGACCGGCACTGGTTCAGGACCCTCACCGCCCCGCTCCTCGGCGGTGTCGGCATGATCGCCGTCGTCGTCCTGCTGGTCGTCAACATGGAGACCGCCGCCGGTCTCGCCGCCGACTCGCTCTTCTTCAAGGCGATCCCCTGGATCGTCGGCGCGGTCTTCTTCGGCGGCCTCGGCGTCGGCCTCTACCTCAAGGCCAAGCGGCCCGAACGCTACGAGATCATCGGCCGGATCGTCCTGGAGGACGCCGCCGAGCGCCCCGCCGAAGAGACAGCGGCCCCCGCCCCCGCCGCCGTCCCGCAGAGCTGAGCTGAATCCCCTTCTCTCCTCCAGGAGCGCCCCATGGCACGCACCAACCCGATGCACCTCCTGAAGAAACTGGCCGCCGACCACGCCGACGCGCGGCGGCTGAACCTCCCCGTCGACGAGCTCCGCGGCATGAGAGCCGACGCCCTCGGGCGCCGCTCCCTCCTCACGTACGCCGCCGCTGCCGGTGTCGCCGTCGTCGGGGCCGGGGCCGCCGGTCTGGGCGGGGCCGTGCCCGCGCGCGCCGCCACCCCGGACCCGCCGGTCAAGAGCACCGCCCGGGTCGCCGTCGTCGGCGCCGGGATCTCCGGCCTCACCGCCGCCCTCACCCTCCAGGACGCCGGCCTCACCCCGGTGCTCTACGAGGCGAACCCCACCCGGGTCGGCGGCCGCATGTGGACCCAGCGCGCCCACTGGGCGTACGGGCAGACCTCCGAGATCGGCGGCGAGCTGATCGACACCAGCCACAAGAAGATCCTGGAGCTCTGCCGCCGCTTCGACCTCCCTGTGGAGGACTTCCTCGGCGGCGGGCCCAACGGAGCGGAGGAGGTCCTCTGGTTCAACGGCGCGTACTACCCCCGTGCCCAGGCCGACGAGGACTTCAAGGCGGTCTACCAGCTGCTGCGCCGGGACCTCTCGGACGCGGGGGAGGTCTTCTGGAACCAGACCACCCCCACGGGCACCGCACTCGACAACATGTCGATCCACGAGTGGATCGAGACCCGGGTCCCCGGTGGGCACTCCTCGCCCCTCGGCCGCTTCATCGACGTCGCCTACAACGTCGAGTACGGGGCGGACACCACCGAGCAGTCCTCGCTCGCCCTGGTGCTGCTCATGGGCTACCAGACCAATCCCGGCAACTTCAACATCTGGGGCCTGTCCAACGAGCGGTACCACATCGTCGGCGGCAACGACCGGCTCCCGAACGCCGTCGCCGGGGCGCTCGCCCCGGGCACCCTGCGCCCGGGCTGGTCGCTGACCGCCGTACGCGCCAACGCCGACGGCACCCAGACGCTGACCTTCGCCGAGGCCGGTGCCACCAGGACCGTCACCGCCGACCACACGATCCTCTGCCTCCCGCTGCCGGTCCTCAAGGAGATCGACCTGTCCCAGGCCGCGTTCGACCCGCTCATGAGGAACCTGCTGCGGGACGCCCGGATGGGTCACTGCACCAAGCTCAACATGCAGTTCGGCACCCGCCCCTGGCGTGGCACCGGCGCCTGGCCGGGCGTCTCGGCCGGTGACTGCTTCACCGACACCGAGGTCCAGCAGACCTGGGAGACCACCAAGATCCAGGGCGGGACCGGCGGCATCCTCCTCCAGTACGGCGGCGGCGGCCTCGCCAGGTCGCTGACGCCCGCCGGGCCCTTCTCCACCGAGTCCGACCCGTACGTACGGAACCTCGTCACCCGCCACCTCGCGGGCATCGACGCCTTCTTCCCCGGCACCTCCCGGGCGTACACGGGCCGCGCCCAGCTCTCCGCCTGGCACCGGAACCCGTACTCGCTGGGCGCGTACTCCTGCTGGCCGGTCGGCTATCTCCACCGGTACGCCGGGTACGAGGGGACCGCCCAGGGCAATGTCCACATCGGCGGCGAGCACTGTTCGTACGACTTCCAGGGCTTCATGGAAGGCGGGGCCACGGAGGGCGAGCGCGCCGCCCGGGAGGTGATCGACGCGCTGCGATGAGCCGGCTCATCCGGCCGGGACGATGTTCTGGTTGAACCGGAACACGTTGTCGGGGTCGTACGTGGCCTTCACGGCGGCGAGCCGCCGATAGTTCTCCTCGCCGAACGAGGAGACGATCCGCTGCTCGCCCTCGGCGCCGACGAAGTTCAGGTACGTCGCGTCGAGCGCCCACGGCCGTACGTCGGCCCGCACGTCGCGCACCCACTGCTTCGCCTGCTCGTCGTACGCCGGGTCCTCCCAGGTCGCGAACGGGTGCACCGCCCAGGGAGCGGTGCGCCACGGCTGTGGATAGCGGGAGGGCCCGGCGGCCACGGCCCCGCCCATCATGAACAGCACGTGCTGGGTGGCGGTGGACGCCGGGATCCGCGCGCCGCGGTCGCAGAAGGTGTCCACGGCCTCGTCGGGGAAGTCGCGCAGGTACTCGGCCGACCAGTAGTTCCGCAGTCCGGGCGGGTCGTCGAGCATGGACTGCAGCTCCGTGTACGGGATGTCCGTGACGATCTCGATCACGGGGCTCAGGGCGAACAGCGGCGCCGCGAGCTCCCTCAGCTCCTCGACCGGACCGGCGTTCGTGAGGACCGTCCCGCAGACCAGCTTGCCGACCAGGTCCTCCGGGACGAACGGCTCGGGCGGTGCGGGCAGGTAGATCGCCCCGCCGCCCACCTCGTCCGGGGCGGTGCCGGCGATGTCCCGGAAGGCGCGGATCACCTCGGGCGCGTTGTCGGGCAGGAAGAACAGCATCACGACGCTCATCCGCGGCAGCTCGTACAGCCGCAGCGTCAGCGAGGTCGCCACCCCGAAGTTGCCGCCGCCGCCGTGCAGCGCCCAGAACAGCTCCGGGTTCTCCTCCGCGTCCGTGTGGACGTGCTTGCCCTCGGCCGTGATCAGGTCGGCGGCCAGCAGGTTGTCGCTGGCGAGACCGAACTTCCGCTCCAGCCAGCCTGATCCGCCGCCCAGCGTGAAGCCGCCGATCCCGGTGGTGGACACCCGTCCGCCGGTGGTCGCCACGTGGAACGGCTGGCAGGCGTGGTCCATCTGCCCCATCGTCGCCCCGCCCTCGACCCGTACCGTCATGTCCTCCGGGTCCACGACGACCGCGTGCATCCGGCGCAGGTCGACGACGATCGAGCCGTCGATCACGGAGGTCCCGGCGACGCTGTGGCCGCCGCCCCGCACCGCGATCGGGAGTTCGCACGCGCGCCCGAAGAGGATCGCGTTGGACACGTCCGCCTGGCTCGCGCACTGGGCGATCACCGAGGGACGGTGGTCGATCATGCCGTTGTGAAGGGCACGGGCTTCGTCGTAGCCCGGATCACCCGGGACGATCACCTCGCCCGCGAGGTCCTCGACCAGCCCTGACAGGGCGCTTTCCGAGATGTGGGGGCCCATGGGAGCCCCCCTTTCACGAGGGGGGACAGGGACCCCTTCATCGTAGGTCCGGGGCCTGTCCCGCGCGTGCCGGGCGGCGTTCCTCAGCCGCCGTACGCCCCGCTCGCCGTCAGGCGCAGTGCCGTGTCGATCAGTGGCACGTGGCTGAAGGCCTGCGGGAAGTTGCCGACCTGCCGCTGGAGCCTCGGGTCCCACTCCTCGGCGAGCAGCCCCAGGTCGTTGCGGAGCGCGAGCAGCCGCTCGAAGAGCGAGCGCGCCTCGTCCACCCGGCCGATCATCGCCAGGTCGTCGGCCAGCCAGAACGAGCACGCCAGGAACGCGCCCTCGTCGCCCTCCAGACCGTCGACCCCGGCCTCCTCGCCGGAGGTGGGGTAGCGCAGCACGAATCCGTCCTCCGTGGACAGCTCGCGCTGGATCGCCTCGATGGTGCCGATGACCCGCTTGTCGTCCGGCGGCAGGAAGCCCATCTGCGGGATCAGCAGCAGCGAGGCGTCCAGCTCCTTGGAGCCGTACGACTGCGTGAAGGTGTTCCGCTCGGGGTCGTAGCCCTTCTCGCAGACGTCCCGGTGGATCTCGTCGCGCAGCGCGTGCCAGCGCTCCAGCGGGCCGTCGGCGTCCCCGGACTCGATGAGCTTGATCGTGCGGTCGACGGCCACCCAGGCCATCACCTTGGAGTGCACGAAGTGGCGGCGCGGGCCGCGGACCTCCCAGATGCCCTCGTCCGGCTGGTCCCAGTGCTTCTCCAGGTAGTTGATCAGCTTGATCTGGAGGAGCGAGGCGTAGTCGTTGCGGGACAGGCCCGTCATGTGCGCGAGGTGGAGGGCCTCGGTGACCTCGCCGTAGACGTCGAGCTGGAGCTGGTTGGCGGCGCCGTTGCCGACCCGGACCGGGCCGGAGTTCTCGTACCCCGGGAGCCAGTCGAGCTCCGCCTCGCCGAGCTCCCGCTCGCCGGCGATGCCGTACATGATCTGGAGGTTCTCCGGGTCGCCGGCGACCGCGCGGAGCAGCCAGTCCCGCCAGGCTCGGGCCTCCTCGCGGTAGCCGGTGCGCAGCATCGAGGACAGGGTGATCGCCGCGTCGCGCAGCCAGGTGTAGCGGTAGTCCCAGTTGCGGACGCCGCCGATCTCCTCGGGCAGCGAGGTGGTCGGCGCGGCCACGATCCCGCCGGTCGGCGCGTACGTCAGCGCCTTCAGGGTGATCAGGGAACGGATCACGGCCTCCCGGTAGGGGCCGTGATACGTGCAGTGTTCGACCCATTCGCGCCAGAAGTCGGCGGTCGCCTCCAGGGAGCCCTCGGGGTCCGGAAGGGCCGGCGGCTCCTTGTGGGAGGGCTGCCAGGAGAGCGTGAAGGTGATCCGGTCCCCGGGGTTCACGGTGAAGTCGGAGTACGTGGTGAGGTCCTTGCCGTGCGTCTCGGCGTCGGTGTCCAGCCACACCGAGTCGGGTCCCGCGACGGCGACCGTGCGCTCCCCGACCTTGTGGACCCACGGCACGATCCGGCCGTAGCTGAACCGCATGCGCAGCGAGGAACGCATCCGGACCCGGCCGGAGACGCCCTCCACGATCCGGATCAGCTGCGGGGCGCCGTCGCGCGGCGGCATGAAGTCGGTCACCCGGACCGTGCCGCGGTCGGTGTCCCACTCGGATTCCAGGATGAGCGAGTCGCCCTTGTAGCGGCGCCGGTCGGCCGGGGCCGGTTCGGCGTCGGCGGGCCCGGCGGGGCCCACCCGCCAGAACCCGTGCTCCTCGGTGCCCAGCAGTCCGGCGAAGATCGCGTGGGAGTCGAATCGGGGGAGACACAGCCAGTCGACGCTGCCGTCCCGGCAGACCAGGGCGGCGGTCTGCATGTCTCCGATGAGTGCGTAATCCTCGATGCGCCCGGCCACGTGCTTCACTCCAGTCGAACGGCCACGTCCGCCCCGCGGGGCGCTTGCTCAGATGCGCCGGCTGGGTGTCAGCCGGGTCTGCGTGTGTCAACGGTCAAGGGTCTTCGACGAGCACTTGGTCCGGGTGACGGGCGGGATGGTGCCGCTGGCCGGCCGGCTCGGCGGGCAATGTCCGAGCAGGATACGTCGCACCCTAGTGACCCGGTGATCACGCCGGTAACGGTGTTGCTCCGATCGGGTGAACGGGTCCTGTTCGTCGGTGGAAGTCCGTCCATCGTCGGTGAAAGGTCCGTCTTTCGCAGGTGGGAGCTCCTCCCTTCGCCCGGCGCGAGGCCGGTCCGCCGCTGGTGGGCCGTGGATCCGCCCGCTCTGCGGGGCCGTCCCGCCGTCCTGTGAGGCCGTCCTCCCGTCCTGCGGGGCCCGTCCTCCCGTCCGGTGGGAGGGGGCCGGTCCCTGTCCGGTCGGAGGTCGGTCCGCCGCCCGGTGGGAGCTCGGTCCGCCCGCATGTCGCCGTCCGTGTACACCCGACTGCCGCGTGTGGCCGGAAGCGGTCTCCCGATGTCGCTGATACCCTGGTACCCCGTGGACCGGTGGGAAACGGCGACAGCCGAGGACCCCGAAACCGCAGCGACGGCACCCCCCGATTCTTCCGGAGGGGACGCCGGTACGCACCTCCAAACGCGACCACGGGAGCCCCCTCTTGGCGATGCCGCCCAAAACCACGACGACCAAGCACATCTTCGTCACCGGGGGTGTCGCCTCCAGCCTCGGCAAGGGCCTGACCGCCTCCAGCCTGGGTGCGCTCCTCAAGGCCCGGGGCCTGCGGGTCACGATGCAGAAGCTCGACCCGTACCTCAACGTCGACCCGGGCACGATGAACCCCTTCCAGCACGGTGAGGTGTTCGTCACCAACGACGGCGCCGAGACCGACCTGGACATCGGTCACTACGAGCGCTTCCTCGACGTCGACCTCGACGGCTCGGCCAACGTCACCACCGGCCAGGTCTACTCGCAGGTCATCGCCAAGGAGCGGCGCGGCGAGTACCTCGGTGACACCGTGCAGGTCATCCCGCACATCACCAACGAGATCAAGTCCCGGATCCGCCGCATGGCGACCGACGACGTCGACGTCGTCATCACCGAGGTCGGCGGCACGGTCGGCGACATCGAGTCCCTGCCGTTCCTGGAGACCGTCCGCCAGGTCCGCCACGAGGTCGGCCGCGACAACGTCTTCGTCGTGCACATCTCGCTGCTGCCCTACATCGGCCCCTCCGGCGAGCTGAAGACCAAGCCGACCCAGCACTCCGTCGCCGCCCTGCGCAACATCGGCATCCAGCCCGACGCGATCGTGCTGCGCGCCGACCGTGAGGTCCCCACCTCCATCAAGCGCAAGATCTCGCTGATGTGCGACGTCGACGAGGCCGCGGTCGTCGCCGCGATCGACGCCAAGTCGATCTACGACATCCCCAAGGTGCTCCACACCGAGGGCCTGGACGCCTACGTCGTCCGCAAGCTCGACCTGCCGTTCCGCGATGTGGACTGGTCCACCTGGGACGACCTGCTCGACCGCGTCCACAACCCCGACCACGAGGTCACCGTCGCGCTCGTCGGCAAGTACATCGACCTGCCCGACGCGTACCTCTCGGTCACCGAGGCCATGCGGGCCGGCGGCTTCGCCAACAAGGCGCGCGTCAAGGTCAAGTGGGTCACGTCCGACGACTGCAAGACCCCGGCCGGGGCCAAGAAGCAGCTCGGCGACGTCGACGCGATCCTCATCCCCGGTGGCTTCGGCGACCGCGGTGTGAGCGGCAAGGTCGGCGCGATCCAGTACGCCCGCGAGAACAAGGTGCCGCTGCTCGGCATCTGCCTCGGTCTGCAGTGCATCGTCATCGAGGCCGCCCGGAACCTCGCCGACATCCCCGAGGCCAACTCCACCGAGTTCGACCCGGCCACCGCGCACCCCGTCGTCTCGACGATGGAGGAGCAGCTGGCGTTCGTCGAGGGCGCCGGCGACCTTGGCGGAACGATGCGCCTGGGCCTGTACCCGGCGAAGCTCGCCGAGGGCTCGATCGTCCGTGAGGTCTACGACGACCAGCCGTACGTCGACGAGCGCCACCGTCACCGCTACGAGGTCAACAACGCCTACCGCGGTGAGCTGGAGAAGAAGGCCGGCCTGGTCTTCTCCGGCACCTCCCCGGACAACAAGCTCGTCGAGTACGTCGAGTACCCGCGCGAGATCCACCCCTACCTGGTCGCCACCCAGGCGCACCCGGAGCTGCGTTCGCGTCCGACGCGTCCGCACCCGCTCTTCGCGGGCCTGGTGAAGGCCGCCGTCGAGCGCAAGACGGGCAAGCCGGCGAAGTAGTCGCCGCGCGTTAACGTTGCCGGGGTACGGGTCCTGACGGACCCGTACCCCGGTTTTCGTATGTGGGAGGACAGCTCATGGAGTTGCAGGACACCCCGGAGGAGTGGCGGGTCGTCGAGACGACGACCCCTTTCCAGGGAAACAAGACGAGTGTCCGCACGGACGACGTGGTCATGCCGGACGGCACGGTCGCGCGCCGCGACTACCAGGTCCACCCCGGCTCGGTGGCCGTCCTGGCCCTCGACGACCAGGACCGGGTCCTGTTGCTCAAGCAGTACCGGCACCCGGTGCGGCAGAAGCTCTGGGAGATCCCGGCGGGACTCCTCGACGTGCCCGGCGAGAACCCGCTGCACGCCGCCCAGCGCGAGCTGTACGAGGAGGCGCACGTCAAGGCCGAGGACTGGCGGGTCCTGACCGACGTCTACACCACCCCGGGCGGCTGCGACGAGGCCGTACGGATCTTCCTGGCGCGCGGTCTCTCGGAGGCGGAGGGGGAGCGCTTCGAGGTCTCCGAGGAGGAGGCAGACATGGAGCTCGCGCGGGTTCCGCTGGCGGATCTGGTGCGAGGGGTGCTTGCGGGGGAGCTGCACAACAACTGCCTGGTGGTGGGGGTGCTGTCGCTCGCCGCGGTGCGCGGGGGCGAGGGGCTGGAGTCGCTCCGTCCGGCGACCGCGCCCTGGCCGGCCCGCCCCTTCGAGGCGTAGGCCGCGCCTGCGGTGTTGTGGGCCCGCGCCTCCCCTGGTGCCCACCCGTCCCGCCCCGCGGGGCGATTGCCCACCCGGGGGCGGGTGGCCGGTCTGACGATCGGCTGATCCGATCGGGGGAACTGTCCGCCCTGCTCCGCAAGGTGCGGTGCATGCCCTGAACTACGCTCGGAATCGCCCGTGCGGAGACCCCCGCGGGATCGGCTCGTGCGCAGGTGGACGGGAGCGTGGCCCGTGACGGATCAGGCGGTGGCGGCGGCCGGCAGCCGGCAGTTCTTCGGCCGGCAGCGGGAGTTGAAGGCCCTGCGCGCCGACATCGAGCGGACCGGCCTCGACACCCTCACCGGCCGCAAGGCGCCCCGGGCCCGTGTCCTGCTCATCGCCGGGAAGCCCGGCTCCGGACGTACCGCGCTCGCCGAGGAACTGGCCGCCGGACTCGCCGACCGGTACCCCGACGGGATCTTCCGGGCCCGGCTCACCGAGCCCGGCGGCGACCCCGTCCCCACCGCCCGCGTCGCCCAGGAACTCCTCGCCGCGCTCGGGGTCGCCGAGCCCCCCGGCGCCGCCGAGGACGAGCTGACCGAGCTGGTCCGCGCGGCGCTCGGCGAGCGCCGGGCCGTCCTGGTCCTCGACGACGCCGTCGATGCCGAGCACGCCGATCCGCTCATCCCCGACAACCCCGAATCCCTGGTGGTCGGCGTCGCCCGCGGGCCGCTCACCGGTATCCCCGACGTGCGGCCCTGCACCCTCGGCGGGCTCGACCCCAAGTCGGCCATCGAGCTGCTCACCGCCTTCACCGGCTCCGTACGCATCACCGTCGATCCGCAGGCCGCCGAGAGTCTGGTGGAGGAGTGCGGCGGGCTGCCCGCCGCGGTCGTTCTCGCCGGTGGCTGGCTTTCCACCCAGCCCAAGGCCTCCGTCGCCGACCTCGCCAAGCGGCTCCGCGCGCTCAGCGGCGACCCGCTCACCCGCGCCTTCCTGCTCGCCCATGAGGCGCTGCCGGCGACGGCCGCCCGGATACTGCGATTCCTGGTGCTCGCCCCGCTGGGCCGGGCCGACGCCCACACCGCCTCCGCCCTGGCCGGCTGCTCGGTCTCGGCCGCGGCGACCACCCTCGCCGACTTCGCCGCCCTGGGGCTCGTCTCGGCCGGGGAGGACGGGCAGTACGAGGTTCCCGGCCATCTCGTCCCCCTCCTTCGCGCTCAGCTGGAGGAGCGCGACCGGCCCGCCGAGGTGCAGCTCGCGCGGGCCCGGATGCTGGAGCGGACCGTACGGCTCCTCCAGTCCTGCCGTGCGGTCACCGAATCCGAGGGCTCGCCGGCCCGTAGGAAACTGGCCGGTCTGCCGCGCGCCCTGCGCTTCCCCAACGCCGCCGCCGGCGCCGTCTGGCTGCGCTCCCGGCAGTCCTTCCTGCTGGCCTCAGCCCGGCTCGCCGTCGCCGACGGGGAGCTCGACACGCTGGCCCGCCGGCTGGTCGCCTCCCTGGTCAGGGCGCTCGCCGCGCACCGGGGTGCCGAGGCCGCCGCGCCCGAGCTGTACGGGCTGCACCAGCTGGTCCTGGACGTGGCCGAGCGGCGCGGACTGCACCGGGAGCGAGCCGCCGCCCTGCTGAATCTGGCCGATCTCGATGCCCGCACCGGCAGGACGAAAGACGCTCTGCTGCGATATCGGTCGGCTCTGGATGCCGGACGCGCAGCAAATGACCCGTACGCGACCGGTCGCGCGATGGAATCCGTAGGTGGCTCCTATCAGGAGCTGGGGGACTGGCAGCGGGCCGGCGACTGGTACGGGCGGGCGCTCGCCCAGCGCCTCGCCCGGGACGAGCGCGCCGATCAGGCCAGGCTGTACGCCCGCCTCGGCGCCGTACAGACCTACGCGGGCCGGTACGGCGAGGCGTTGCGGAACTGGCGCGCCGCCGCGTCCGGCTACCGACGGCTCGACGATCTCCCGGGCTACGCGCGGGCGTTGAGCGAGGCCGCCCGGGTCCAGGAGTACGCGGGACGGCCCGAGGAGTCCCTGCGGACCTGCGAGGAGGCGGTGGAGTGGGCCCGGCGGGCCCAGGACACCCGGCTCCAGGCCGCGCTCCAGCTGAGGCTCGCCGACACCCTCGACCGGCTCGGCGACCCCGCCGCGGCCCGGCTGCACCGGTCTGCGGCCGAGAGACTGCTGGAAACGGAACGATCAGCCTACGAAATCCGCAGTGGGTCCGTCGAAGATTAGTACTTTGAAAGGCTAGACAGCGGGAACTCCTTCATTAGACTGGGTGCGCCGCGTTCGAACGTGGTCTGCCCCGGTGCGCCGCAGTGCATCCGGGTATGTATCGCAGTGCCCCATGTATCCCCCCTGATTCAAGGACCGTGATCGACGATGAAGGTCGGCATCCCCCGCGAGGTCAAGAACAACGAGTTCCGCGTGGCCATCACCCCTGCGGGTGTCCACGAGCTCGTCCGCCACGGCCACCAGGTCTTCGTCGAGCAGAACGCCGGTGTCGGCTCCTCGATCACGGACGAGGAGTACGTCGCCGCCGGCGCCGAGATCCTCCCCACCGCCGACGAGGTCTGGGCCACCGCCGACCTGCTGCTCAAGGTCAAGGAGCCGATCGCGGAGGAGTACCACCGTCTCCGCAAGGACCAGACGCTCTTCACCTACCTGCACCTCGCCGCTTCCAAGGAGTGCACGGACGCGCTCCTGGAGTCCGGCACCACCGCCATCGCGTACGAGACCGTCGAGACCGCGAACCGCGCGCTCCCGCTGCTCGCCCCGATGTCCGAGGTCGCGGGCCGCCTGGCCCCGCAGGTCGGCGCGTACCACCTGATGCGCTCGGCCGGCGGCCGTGGCGTCCTCCCCGGCGGCGTGCCCGGCACCCACGCCGGCAGGGCCGTCGTCATCGGCGGCGGCGTCTCCGGCTGGAACGCCACCCAGATCGCCGTCGGCATGGGCTTCCACGTGACCCTGCTCGACCGTGACATCAACAAGCTCCGCGAGGCCGACAAGATCTTCGGCACCAAGGTGCAGACGATCGTCTCCAACGCCTACGAGCTGGAGAAGGCCGTCGTCGAGGCCGACCTCGTCATCGGCGCCGTCCTCATCCCGGGCGCCAAGGCCCCGAAGCTGGTCACCAACGAGCTCGTCGCCAAGATGAAGCCCGGAAGTGTCCTTGTCGACATTGCGATCGACCAGGGCGGCTGCTTCGAGGACTCGCACCCGACCACCCACGCCGAGCCGACCTTCCAGGTCCACAACTCGGTCTTCTACTGCGTCGCCAACATGCCCGGCGCGGTCCCGAACACCTCCACCTACGCCCTCACCAACGCCACGCTGCCCTACATCGTGTCGCTGGCGAACAACGGCTGGGTCGAGGCGCTGCGCCGCGACGCCGCGCTCGGTCTGGGCCTCAACACCCATGACGGCAAGGTGGTTTACAAGGAGGTCGCCGAGGCGCACGGCCTCGAGCACGTCGAGCTGAGCACCCTCCTGGGCTGACCCTCGCGGCACCGCCGTCAACGCGTGCCGTCAATGCCACACACCCGGCCGGACCTTGTTCGACAAGGTCCGGCCGGATGTGTGTCCGGACCCGGCGGAACGTTCGGCCAACTCGCCTCGAACGTAACCCTTTAACCGTTTCGCACACCCCTGAAACGTGTGGATGCATGCCTGCGCACCCTTGACAGAGAGGTGTTCGGTTGCCGACACATCGGGCCGGGTCCGGCGGATTGTGTTGCTGCGGAGCGGTGACACGCCATAGAGTCGCCAACCGTCGGCATGGTGCCACGCTGACCTATCGATAAATGTTCCTGGTGACATCCAAGGAGGTAAGACGACTTGTGAATGAGTCGACAATTACTCCCGGGAGCGGTGCGCCAGGTGCTCCGATCGGCTCCGTCGCGGTGCGGACCTTCGCGACGCACCAGCCCATGACGACAGCCCACACGATGAAGACGATGGACGGCCTACACGTGAACGCCACGGCCGGCAACGAGATGGGCCGAGAGTCCACCCACTTCGCCGCCTTTGACGAGGTGCCCGAGGGGCACTTCTACGACCCCGACGCCGAGTACGAGCCCGACCCGGAGTACGCGGCCACCCTCGCACCCGACGCTGCCCGGCAGCGCCGCGAGCGGATCGGCCCCACCGGACGGCCCCTGCCGTACTTCCCGATCCCGGGTCCGCTGACCGACCACGGACCCGCGAAGATCATCGCGATGTGCAACCAGAAGGGCGGCGTGGGCAAGACCACGTCGACCATCAACCTGGGTGCCGCGCTCGCGGAGTACGGACGACGGGTGCTGCTCGTCGACTTCGACCCGCAGGGAGCCCTGTCGGTCGGTCTCGGCGTGAACCCGATGGAGCTCGACCTCACCGTCTACAACCTGCTCATGGAGCGGGGCATGTCGGCGGACGAGGTCCTCCTCAAGACCGCCGTACCCAACATGGACCTGCTGCCGAGCAACATCGACCTCTCGGCCGCCGAAGTCCAGCTCGTCAGCGAGGTCGCGCGCGAGTCGACGCTCCAGCGCGCCCTGAAGCCGCTGATGAACGACTACGACTACATCGTGATCGACTGTCAGCCCTCGCTCGGCCTGCTGACCGTGAACGCCCTGACGGCGGCTCACAAGGTCATCGTGCCGCTGGAATGCGAGTTCTTCGCGCTCCGTGGAGTGGCGCTGCTGACCGAGACCATCGAGAAGGTCCAGGAGCGGCTCAACCCCGAGCTGGAGCTCGACGGCATCCTCGCCACGATGTACGACTCCCGCACCGTGCACAGCCGTGAGGTCCTCGCGCGCGTCGTCGAGGCCTTCGACGACCACGTCTACCACACGGTCATCGGGCGGACGGTGCGCTTCCCGGAGACCACGGTCGCCGGCGAGCCCATCACCACGTACGCCTCCAACTCCGTGGGCGCCGCCGCCTATCGTCAGCTCGCCAGGGAGGTGCTCGCCCGGTGTCACGCCGAGTGAGTCTGCCCGGCGCCGACGAACTCTTCCGTACGACCGGGGGGACGGCGCTCCAGGCGTCCGCACCCCGCAGGGCCGTCCCGGCACCCGCGGGCGAGAGCGACACGACGGCGGCCGAGGGCTCCGCGGAGCACACGGCGGCGGACTCCGAGGCGACGGAACCCCGCGCCCGGACGACGGAGCCCGAGAGTGCCGCTCCGAAGTCCGCGCCCTCCGCCGCGGTGCCCGCCCCTGCGGCGGCCCGGCGGCGCGGCGGCCGGGCCCCGAACCGGCGGCCCAGCGGCCGTGAGCGCCACGACGAGAAGATCACGGTCTACGTCTCCGCCGAGGAGCTGATGGACCTGGAGCACGCCCGGCTCGTACTCCGGGGCGAGCACGGCCTGGCCGTGGACCGGGGCCGGATCGTCCGGGAGGCCGTCGCGGTCGTCCTGGCCGACCTGGAGTCCCGCGGCGACGCGAGCATCCTCGTGCGCCGCCTGCGCGGCCGCTGACGGTAGCCTGCGGGCTGCCGCGCTCCCCGTTCCCCTGGACCTCCATGCACCACGCCTCTGACGAAACGTCCCGCCCGCACCGCCGCCTTCTGGGCCGCGGCCCGGGCGAGCCGGAGGAGGCCGCCGCCGTCCCGCTGCCCCCTGCCCCGCCCGCCGACGCACCTGTCGCGGGGGCGGGGGAGGAAGCGGCAGGGCCCGGGGCCGCGCCCGAGCCGGAGGCCGATGCGGTTGCCGTCGGCCCTCCGGCCGGCGAGTCCGGTGAGGTCGACGAGTCCAGCGATTCCTGTGAGGCCGGTAAAGCCGGCGATTCCGGTGAGGCCGGTAAGGCCAGTGACTCCGGTAAGGCCAGTGACTCCGTTGAGGCCGCTGAGTCCACCGAGGCGGGGGACGGGCGGTTCACCGTGCGGCTCTCGAACTTCGAGGGGCCCTTCGATCTGCTGCTCCAGCTGATCACCAAGCACAAGCTCGACGTCACCGAGGTCGCCCTCTCCCAGGTCACCGACGAGTTCATGGCGCACCTGCGCGCCCTGGGACCCGACGGGGACCTCGACCAGACCACCGAGTTCCTCGTCGTCGCCGCCACCCTGCTCGACCTCAAGGCCGCCCGGCTGCTGCCCGCCGCCGAGGTCGAGGACGAGGCCGACCTCGCGCTCCTGGAAGCCCGCGACCTGCTCTTCGCCCGGCTCCTCCAGTACCGCGCCTACAAACGCATCGCGGCGATCTTCGAGGAGCGCTGGGAGGCCGAGGGCCGCCGCCATCCCCGTACCGTCGGACTCGAACCGCACCACGCCGAGCTGCTCCCCGAGGTCGTCATCTCCATCGGTGCCGAGGGCTTCGCCAGGCTGGCCGTCAAGGCCATGCAGCCCAAGGCCGAGCCCCAGGTGTACGTCGACCACATCCACGCCCCGCTGGTCAGCGTCCGCGAGCAGGCCGCCGTAGTCGTCTCGCTGCTGCGGGAGCGCGGGAGCGCGCTCTTCCGGGAGCTGATCGAGGACGTCGGGGACGACACCCTCACCGTCGTGGCCCGCTTCCTCGCCCTCCTGGAGCTCTACCGCGAGAAGGCCGTCGCCCTCGACCAGGAGACCGCCCTGGGGGACCTCACGGTCTCCTGGACCGGCGGGGAGACGGATCCCTCCGGGGCCGTGACCGACGAGTTCGACCAGGAGACCACCGCATGAGCGACCTCAAGCCCGCCCTCGAAGCCGTCCTCATGGTCGTCGACGAGCCCGCCACCGAGGCGCATCTCGCCAAGGTCCTGGACCGCACCCCCCGCGAGGTCGCGGACGCCCTGCGCGAGCTGGCCGACGAGTACACCGTCCAGGGCCGCGGCTTCGAGCTGCGGCAGGTGGCCGGCGGCTGGCGCTACTACACCCGCGCCGAGCACGCCGCGGCCGTCGAGGCCTTCGTCCTGGAGGGCCAGCAGGCCCGGCTCACCCAGGCGGCCCTGGAGACCCTCGCGGTCGTCGCGTACCGCCAGCCGGTCAGCCGTTCCAGGGTCTCCGCGGTCCGCGGAGTCAACTGCGACGGCGTGATGCGGACCCTCCTCCAGCGGGGTCTGGTGGAGGAGACGGGCGCGGAACCCGAAACAGGTGCGATCCTGTACAGGACGACGAACTACTTCCTGGAGCGGATGGGCCTGCGCGGCCTGGACGAGCTCCCCGAGCTCGCGCCCTTCCTCCCCGAGGCGGAGGCGGTCGAGCCGGACTCACTGGAAGGGGTCCCGTCGTTCGATCCGGATGCACCGGATCGTGAGGACGACGACGACAAGACGGAAGTTTGATGCGAAGCAGCAGCGGCAGGAACAGCAGCGGAAACAACGGCGGGAGCCGTGGTGGCAACAGCGGCGGCCGCGGCGGCAGCAGCGGTGGCGGCCGCGGTGGCAGCGGCGCCGGCGGTGGCGGCTACCGGGGCTCCGGTGGCGGCAGCGGCAGCGGCAGCGGTGGCGGTGGCTACCGCGGCGGCAGCGGCTCCGGTGGCAGCGGCGGTGGCCGTGGCGGCTCGGGTGGCGGTGGCTACCAGGGCGGCGGCGGTGGCGGTCGCGGTGGCAGCGGCGGCGGTTACCAGGGTGGCGGCGGTGGCGGCTACCAGGGCGGCGGCGGCCGTGACGGCCAGAAGAGCCCGAGCAACCCGCGCCGGCCTCGCCCGGAGGAGCGCTCCTACGACGTGAGCCCCCCCTCCGAGGCCCCGAAGAAGGGTCGCGGCTCCGCGGCCCGCGGCGGCGCCAAGGGCGGCCCCAAGGCCCCTCAGGGCGGTATGCCGCCCCGTCGTGGCCCGCACGGCCAGCGGCAGGCCCCGGCCCGCTCGCGCGAGCTCGAGGCCAAGATCGAGCAGCGCAACCGGGAGCGGTACGAGAACCGTCCGGAGATCAAGACCCCGAAGACCTTCCCGGGCGCCGAGCAGGAGGGCGAGCGGCTGCAGAAGGTCCTCGCCCGCGCCGGCATGGGCTCGCGACGCGCCTGTGAGGAGCTCATCGAGCAGGCCCGCGTCGAGGTCAACGGCGAGATCGTCCTGGAGCAGGGCAAGCGCGTCGACCCGGAGAAGGACGAGATCAAGGTGGACGGCCTGACCGTCGCCACCCAGTCGCACCTGTTCTTCGCGCTGAACAAGCCGGCCGGTGTCGTCTCCACGATGGAGGACCCGGACGGCCGCCAGTGCCTCGGCGACTACGTCAACAACCGCGAGACGCGCCTCTTCCACGTCGGCCGGCTCGACACGGAGACCGAGGGCATCATCCTGCTCACCAACCACGGTGAGCTGGCCCACCGCCTCACGCACCCGAAGTACGGCGTGAAGAAGACCTACCTGGCCGCCATCACCGGCCCACTGCCCCGCGAGGTCGGCAAGCGGCTCAAGGACGGCATCCAGCTGGAGGACGGCTACGCCAAGGCCGACCACTTCCGCGTGGTCGAGCAGACCGGCAAGAACTACCTGGTCGAGGTCACGCTGCACGAGGGCCGCAAGCACATCGTGCGCCGCATGCTGGCCGAGGCCGGCTTCCCGGTCGAGAAGCTGGTCCGTACGGCCTTCGGGCCGATCGGTCTGGGCGACCAGAAGTCGGGCTGGCTGCGCCGGCTCACCAACACGGAGGTCGGCATGCTGATGAAGGAAGTCGGCATGTAAGGCCCCTGGCCCGCTGTACCCGAGAAGCCCGTGACCGCTCGCCGGTCACGGGCTTTTCCGTGTCCGTGTCCGTGTCCGTCTCCGCGCTCGTGCCCGTGCTCCCCGCTTTTCCACCTTGTGGCCGGAGCCCGTCCCCCTTTATAGTCAACATGACTCTTAAGGAGGCGGGCGTGAGCCTCGCAAGCATCCTCGAACCCCTGCAGCAGCCGCTCTTCACCGTCCTGGACACCCCGGTCAGCTGGACCGAGGTCCTGGGATTCGGCAGCGGGGCGCTCTGCGTCTGGCTCGTCGCCCGCCAGCACCTCGCGAACTGGCCCATCGGCATCGCCAACAACCTGTTCTTCGTCCTGCTCTTCACGCAGGCGGGGCTCTACGCCGACGCCGGCCTCCAGATCGTCTTCATCACCCTCGCCGTGTACGGCTGGTGGACCTGGACCCACGGGGGTGGACCAGGCTCCGACGCCCTCCCGGTGCGCCGCACCACGCGCACCGAGTGGACGTGGCTGATCACGGCGGGGGTGGTGGGGACCCTCGCCCTCACCCTGCTCCTCGACCGCGCCACCGACTCGACCGTCCCCTTCTGGGACGCCCTGACGACCGCGCTCTCCCTCCTGGCGACCTACGGCCAGTGCCGCAAGCGCCTGGAGTCCTGGTGGCTGTGGATCGCCGCCGACGTGGTCTACGTACCGCTGTACGCGTACAAGGAGCTGTACCTGACCTCCCTGCTGTACGTCGGCTTCATGGCGCTCTGCGTCCTCGGTCTGCGCGGCTGGACCCAGGACCATGCCGCGCGCCGCGCCCTCCAGGTGGAGGCGGCGGCATGAAGCGCTACGGACACGGCCTCGTCCTCGGCAAGTTCTATCCGCCGCACGCCGGCCACCACCATCTCGTCCGCACGGCCCTCGACCGCTGCGAACGCCTCACCGTGCTCGTCTGCGCCTCCTCCGTGGAGTCCGTCCCGCTCGACGAGCGCGTCGCCTGGATGCGCGAGATCCACCCCGACGCCCTCGTCGTCGGAGCCGTCGACGACATCCCCGTCGATCTCCACGACCCCGACGTGTGGGACGCCCACATGGCCGTCTTCCGGGCCGCCGTGCCCGAGCACGTCGACGCCGTCTTCACCTCGGAGCCGTACGGGGAGGAACTCGCCCGCCGGTTCGGCGCCGAGTCCGTCTGCGTCGACCCCGAGCGCACCCGCCACCCCGTCTCCGGCACCGCCGTCCGCGCTGACCCCGTCGGCTGCTGGGACTTCCTGGAGCCGCCCGTACGCTCCGCGCTCACCCGGCGCGTCGTCGTCCTCGGCGCCGAGTCCACCGGCACCACCACCATGGCCCTCGCCCTCGCCGACCACTACCGGCGGCGCGGCGGCGTCTGGGCCCGCACCCGGTACGTACCGGAGTACGGGCGCGAGTACAGCGAACTCAAGCTCGCCGAACTCCGTGCCGAACGCCCCGGCGCCGACTGGGCCGACGTCACCTTCCACTCCTCCGACTTCCCCGTCATCGCCCAGCGCCAGGCCGAACTGGAGGAGGAGGCGGCCCGCGACGGCTCGCCCGTCCTCTTCTGCGACACCGACGCCTTCGCCACCACCATCTGGCACGAGCGCTACATGGGCACCACCAGCCCCGCCACCGGCGAGATCGCCGCCCACGGCCGGCAGCACCTCTGGCTGCTCACCGACCACCGGGGCGTCGACTTCGAGGACGACGGACTCCGCGACGGGGAGCACCTGCGGCCCTGGATGACCGCCCGCTTCCTCACCCAGCTCACCCATAGCGGCCGCCGCACGGCCGTCCTCAGCGGTCCGCACGAGGAACGCCTCGCGGCCGCGGTCGCCGCCGTCGACGGGCTGCTCGCCGAGGGCTGGCACCTCACCGACCCGCTGCCGGAGCGACGATGACCGGCCACCGGGCGCCGACGGGCGCGGCCGACGACGGCGACCGGGTGCCGGCGGGTGTGCCCGAGGGCTACGACCCGTACGCCTTCGAGCCGTTCGCCGTCACCGTCGACCTCGCCGTCCTCACCCTCCGCGAGGAGCGCCTCCACGTCCTGCTGGTCGAGCGCGGCCAGGAGCCGTACGCCGGGTCCTGGGCGCTCCCCGGGGGATTCGTCCTGCCCCGCGAGTCCGCCGAGCGGGCCGCCCGCCGCGAACTCGCCGAGGAGACCGGGCTCTCCGATGCCACCGTCGACGGACTCCACCTCGAACAGCTCCGCACCTACACCGAGCCGGACCGCGACCCGAGGATGCGGGTCGTCTCCGTCGCCTTCACCGCGCTCGTACCCGATCCGCCCGAGCCGCGCGGCGGCGGCGACGCGGCCCAGGCGCGGTGGATGCCGTACGGGACGCACGGGCCGCTCGCCTTCGATCACGACCGCATCCTCGCCGACGCCCACGAACGGGTCGGCGCCAAGCTGGAGTACACCTGCCTCGCGACCGCCTTCTGCCCACCCGAGTTCACCCTCGGCGAGCTGCGGCAGGTCTACGAGACGGTCTGGGGCGTCGAGCTCGACCGCCCCAACTTCCGGCGCAAGGTCCTCGCCACGCCCGGCTTCGTCCAGGCAGTGGAAGGACCGCCGCGCCTCACCGGCGGACGGGGGAAACCGGCCGCTCTCTACCGGGCGGGCGGGGCCACCACCCTCCACCCGCCCCTCCTGCGACCGGAAGGACGATCCACGTGAACCTCACCCGCACCGCCGTCAAGCGGGCCGCGACCGGCTCCCTGATCGGGCTGGCGCTCGGCGACGCGCTGGGCTTCCCGACCGAGTTCAACGACGTGCCCTCGATCCTCGCGAAGGTCGGGCCCTGGCGGGAGATGCCGCTGCCCGTCCGCGACGGGAAGGCGTACGTCACCGACGACACCCAGATGGCGCTCGCCTTCGCCCGGGGCATCCGGACCGCGATGGACCACGGAGTGCTCGCCCCGCAGGGCCTCGCCGGGCCCGTACGGGACGAGTTCGTCGACTGGTACCACTCACCCGAGAACAACCGCGCCCCCGGCAACACCTGCCTCCGCGCCTGTGCGCTCCTCGACGGCGACCGGCTCTGGCAGGACGCGAGCCAGATCGGCTCCAAGGGCTGCGGCGCCAACATGCGGGTCACACCCATCGGGCTCGTCCCGGGGCTGAGCGAGGAGCAGCGGGCCGGCGCCGCGCAGCTCCAGGCGGCCCTGACCCACGGCCACCCGACCGGGCTCGCCGCCTCCGACCTCACCGCCCGCGCCGTCCACCTCCTCGCCCAGGGCGTGGACCCGGCCGGACTGGTCGGACAGTTGCGCTCGTACGCGTACGAGAACCGCTCCCGCTACCACGAGCACTGGCTCGGCGACCTCTGGACCCGTTCCCAGGACCCCTCCGCCCGGCACTTCATCGAGCGCGGCTGGGACGAGTGCCTGGCCGTCCTGGAACGCCTCGACGCCGTCCAGCGCACGGCGGACCCGGAGCTCGACCCCTGCACGTACACCGGTGACGGCTGGATCGCCGAGGAGGCCCTCACGACCGGGCTCCTCAGCTTCCTGCTCTTCCCCGACGAGCCCCTCACCGTCCTGCGCCGGGCCGCCTGCACCCGGGGCGACTCCGACTCGATCGCCGCTCTCGCGGGCGCCTTCGCCGGCGCCCACCTCGGCGCGGACGCCTGGCCGAAGGAGTGGGAGGAGCACATCGAGTACCGGAGCGACCTGCTGACCTTCGGCGCGCTCTGGGACGCTTGACCCATGACGCTCACTCTCGACCCCTCACAACACGTGGACCTCACCGCCGTCGTGGCCGAGCAGCCCGACCCCCTGCTCTTCGCGACGGTCTCCGGCGCGCACCTGTACGGGTTCCCGTCCCGCGACTCGGACGTGGACCTGCGCGGTGCGCACCTGCTGCCGGTGGACGCGCTCATCGGGCTGCGCGAACCCGAGGAGACCCGCAGCCGGATGTGGGACCGGGACGGCGTCGAGATGGACCTCGTCACGCACGACCTGCGGAAGCTCGCCCGGCTGATGCTGCGCCGCAACGGCTACGTCCTGGAGCAGCTCACCTCCCCGCTCGTCGCGCACACCACGGAGACCCACGCGGAGCTGGTCTCCCTCGTGCCCGAGGTGCTCACCTCCCACCACGCCCACCACTACCGGGGCTTCGCCGGGACGCAGTGGCGGCTCTTCGAGAGCAGCGGGGAGCTCAAGCCGCTGCTCTACACCTACCGGGCGCTGCTCACCGGCATCCACCTGATGAGGTCGGGCGAGGTGCAGGCCCATCTGCCGACCCTGGTCGAGGAGGTCGCCGAGGCGCCGGCCCGGCTGCCCGACCTCGTCGAGGCGAAGGCGGCGGCGGAACACGGGCTCGCGGACCTGGCGATCGAGGACGTACGGGCGGAGACCGAAGTCCTGCACGGGGTCCTGGACGAGGCGCAGGCCGCGTCCGCTCTGGGGGAGACGGCGGTACGGGCCCACGACCTGCTGCACGATCTGGTCGTACGGGCCCGGTCGAAGAGCAGCTAGGGGGTGTTTCGAAAGTCCCGCACAGCGCCCGCGGCGCCCGGCACGCCCCCTAGCGCACGTCCGTCGCCGAGGCGCGGCGCGCGCGGATCAGGAAGTCCTGCACGCGCGCGTGGTCCGGGGCGGCCGGGAGCGGGGTCGCGTCGAGGGCGTGGTCGGCCTCCTCCTGGAGACGGTTCATCCAGGACTCGACCTCGGGCCAGGACACCTCGCCGCGCTTGACCGCGAGGAGACGCTCGCGCTCCTCGCCGACGTCGATCCGGAGCTCGCCCGAGCGCAGCAGGTCCCGGCAGCTGGTCAGCAGGCGCAGCAGGTGCATGGCGTGCTTCCAGCGGGGGTGGCCGTACTGGCGCACGTCCGCGTCGAGCTTGCGGCGCTGCCCGCCCGCGTAGCGGACGAAGGTCTGGTGGGCCTGCCGGGAGAGGAAGGCGCCACGCAGCGAGAGCAGTTCGCGGCCGAGGTCGTCGACGTGCTCGACCACGGGGGAGTGGAGACACTCCAGGACGTTCGGGTTGTTGCGCAGGGCCAGCTCGCAGAAGCGTTCCAGCTCCCAGCTGAACTGCTCCTCGCCCGGCCCCTCCACATGCGCGGGGGGCTTGTCGAAGTGCCAGAACAACGGCGTCGGGGCGAGGTACACGCCCCGGACGTCGGTGTCGCTGCCCTCGGTCGCGAGACCGAAGGCGCGTGAGCCCATCACACAGGAGTAGATCGTGTGTTCGCGCACCAGCTCGTCCGGAGTCATGCCGGTCAGGCTACGGCAGGGCTATGACAGGGCTATGTCAGGGCTACACGAGGGTGATCGAGTCGCCCGAGACGGTGATCTGCTCGGCCGGCAGCGGGCGGGGAGCCGGTCCCGCCACCACCGCGGCGTCGGTGATGCGGTACTTGGAGCCGTGACAGGGGCAGTCGATGGTGCCGTCGGCGACCTTGTTCACCAGACAGCCCTGGTGGGTGCAGATCGCGGAGAACGCCTTGAACTCCCCGGCCGTGGGCTGGGTGACGACCACCTTCTCCGCGTCGAAGACGGTGCCCCCGCCCACCGGGATGTCGGAGGTCTTGGCCAGGGCCTTGCCACTGGGGGCGACGGGGGAGGCGCTCGTCTCGGCGGTGGCGCTCGGGGTGGCCGGCGCACTCGTGCCGGGGGTGGCCGCCGCGCTCGTGCCGGCGGTGTCGCTCGGGGAGGCCGGGGCGCTGGTGGTCGTACCGCCGTCGCCTCCGTCGTCCGAGCCGCAGCCCGCCGTCAGGGCCGCGGCGCCGACCAGGACGGTGCGGCGGCTCGCGGCGCGTGAAGTCAGGTTCGTGACGCGTGAAGTCATACGGCCACCTTGGCGCCGCGGAGCCGCCGGGTCCCGCAACACGCCTACACCCAGGGGGTCAGCTCCCTCGCACGGCCGTCCGCGTCCCGCCGTACCTCCAGGACCGAGGTCACCGCCTCCCGCTCGATCGGCCCGTACACATGCGGGAAGAGCACCTCCCCCGAACCCTCCCGGCGGACCTCCCCGGCCAGCCGCTCCTCGTCGATCACGAGCACCAGGAGCGGGCCCGGCACGTCCCGGTAGCGGGCGTCGGCGATCACGAGGGCCGCGGCCTCGTCCGGAGAGCAGTGGACGAAGCCCTCGGCGGCGAGGGACGGCGGGGCGTACGGGGCATCGGGGGCGGCCGACCAGTCGGCCAGCGGTACGACGTGCAGCAACATGCCGACCTTTCTACCGTGCGGTTCCGTGGCCGGGGATGTACCCCGAGTGGCGGAACGCCCCGGTTCGAGTGACATTGAGCGTGTTCCGAACCGGACGAAAGGCAGAACCATGGCGGGAAACGACCCCGCAGGAGGCCGCCGACCAGATCGCCCGCTCGCTGCCGCAGGCCGTCGACAGACTGACCCCGAACGGCTCGGTGCCCCAGGGCTCCCTGGAGGACATCATCCGGCAGCAGCAGCTCTGACCGCGCCCGCCGCCCGCCCTCCGTCTCGGAGGGCGGGCGCCGCGACGCCGCGTCCCCACCGCTGACTAGGCTGATCGGAGCAATGACGCAGGCGAAGGAGCACGACGTGGCGGTACGAGCGGTCCGAGGAGCCGTCCAGCTGGAGCGGGACGAGGCCGGGCACATGAGTGAGCAGGTCGAAGAGCTGCTCACCGCCGTCCTCGAACGCAACGGGCTCGGCGCCGACGACCTCATCAGCATCTGGTTCACGGCCACGCCCGACCTCCACAGCGACTTCCCCGCCGCCGCGGCCCGCCGGATCGGCATCGTCGACGTCCCCTTGATCTGCGCGCAGGAACTCGACATCGAGGGCGCCATGCCGAGGGTCGTCCGGCTCCTCGCCCACGTCGAGACCGAACTCCCCAAGTCACGGATCGCGCACGTCTACCTCGGCGCCGCGGCCGCTCTGCGCAAGGACATCGCCCAGTGAGAACAGCGCTCGTCATCGGCACCGGACTGATCGGCACCTCCGCGGCGATCGCCCTCGCCGGCCGGGGCGTCACCGTCCATCTGCGCGACCACGACCCGGCGCGCGCCAGCACGGCCGCCGCGCTCGGCGCCGGCACCGACGAGGAGCCCGCGGGCCCCGTCGACCTCGTCATCGTCGCCGTACCCCCGGCGCACGTGGCCGCCACCCTCGCCGAGGCCATGACCGCCGGGCTCGGCCGCGGCTACCTCGACGTGGCCAGCGTCAAGGGCGGCCCCAAGCGCGAGCTGGAGGCCCTGGGCCTCGACCTCACCCCGTACATCGGTACGCACCCCATGGCCGGCAAGGAACGCTCCGGCCCGCTCGCCGCGACCGCTGACCTCTTCGAGGGGCGGCCCTGGGTCCTCACCCCGACCCGGGACACCGACACCGAGGTCCTGAACCTCGCCCTGGAGCTCGTCGCGCTGTGCCGGGCCGTCCCCGTCGTCATGGACGCCGACGCCCACGACCGGGCGGTCGCCCTGGTGTCCCACACCCCGCAGCTCGTGTCGTCGATGGTCGCCGCGCGCCTGGAGGAGGCCGAGGAGTCGGCCGTACGCCTCTGCGGGCAGGGCATCCGGGACGTCACCCGGATCGCGGCCTCCGACCCGCGCATGTGGATCGACATCCTCTCCGCCAACCCCGGACCCGTCGCCGACGTGCTCTCCGGTGTCGCCGCCGACCTCGACGAGACCGTCCGCGCCCTGCGCTCCCTCCAGTCCGCCGACGAGGAGAAGCGCCGGGACGGCGCCCTGGGCGTCGAGGACGTCCTGCGCCGCGGCAACGCCGGCCGCTCCCGCGTCCCCGGCAAGCACGGCGCCGCCCCCACGGTCTACGAGACCGTCGCCGTCCTCATCAGCGACCAGCCGGGCGAGCTGGCCCGCATCTTCGCCGACGCGGGCCGCGCGGGGGTCAACATCGAGGACGTCCGCATCGAGCACGCGACCGGCCAGCAGGCGGGTCTCGTCCAGCTCATGGTGGAGCCCTCGGCCGCCCCCGTCCTCGGCGCGGCCCTCCAGGAGCGGGGCTGGGCCCTGCGGACGAGCTGACGGCAGGGCCCTGGCGGGGGCGAGGGAGCGCCCAGGGGGCGCCTCCGCCCGGCCCCGGCACGGGCTGGGCCGAACGGGTGCGTGGGACTCGGTAACCTTGGGGAGGTCCCTTGCATCCCCGCCGGGTCCTGCCACTCACCCCAGGAAGGTGTTCCCACCGTGGAATCCGTGATCGTCGCCATCGACGGGCCCTCCGGCACGGGCAAGTCCAGCACCTCGAAGGCGGTCGCCGCCAAGCTGGGTCTGAGCTACCTCGACACCGGCGCCCAGTACCGGGCGATCACCTGGTGGATGATCAGCAACGGCGTGGACGTCCACGACGCCGAAGCCGTCGCCAACGCCGCCGCCAAGCCGGTCATCGTCTCCGGCACCGACCCGGCGCGGCCCACCATCACCGTCGACGGAGCCGACGCCGCCGGACCCATCCGTACCGAAGAGGTCACCTCCAAGGTCAGCGCCGTCAGCGCCGTCCCCGAGGTGCGGGAGCTCATCACCGACCTCCAGCGGACCATCGCCAAGGGCGCCGAGCACGGCATCGTCGTCGAGGGCCGGGACATCGGCACCACCGTCCTCCCCGACGCCGACCTGAAGATCTTCCTCACCGCCTCGCCCGAGGCCCGCGCCGCCCGCCGCTCCGGCGAGCTCAAGGGCGTCGACGTGCACGCGACGAAGGAAGCCCTGATCAAGCGGGACGCGGCCGACTCCAGCCGGAAGACCTCCCCGCTCGCCAAGGCCGACGACGCCGTCGAGGTCGACACCACCGAGCTCACGCTCGACCAGGTCATCGAGTGCGTCGTCACCCTGGTGGACGAGAAGAGGGCGGACGCGAAGTGACCCTGCCCTCCGGGAGGGGCGCCGCCGTCGGCCGACGCATCGGCATCGGACTGATGTACGGCTTCTGGAAGCCGCGCGTCCTCGGCGCCTGGCGGGTGCCGACCTCCGGCCCCGCCATCTTCGCCGTCAACCACGCGCACAACATCGACGGCCCCATGCTCATGGGCACCGCACCGCGCCCCGTGCACTTCCTCATCAAGAAGGAGGCGTTCGTCGGCCCGCTCGGCAGCTTCCTGGAGGGCATCGGGCAGCTCAAGGTGGACCGTGACAGCACCGACCGCACCGCGATAGGCAACGCCCTGGGCGTCCTGGAGCAGGGCGGCGTCCTCGGGATCTTCCCCGAGGGCACCCGGGGCGACGGCGACTTCGCCTCGCTCCGCGCGGGCCTCGCGTACTTCGCCGTCCGCAGCGGCGCGCCGATCGTCCCGGTCGCCGTGCTGGGAAGCACGGAGCGCCGCGGACGGTTGGTCAAGGCACTGCCTCCGCTGCGCGCCCGCGTCGACGTCGTCTTCGGTGACGCCTTCGACGCGGGGGACGGCTCCGGCCGGCGCACCCGCAAGGCGCTCGACGAGGCCACCGTACGAATCCAGGGGAAGCTCACCGACCACCTGGAAAACGCCAGGCGCCTCACCGGGCGCTGAGCGAGACTTTCAGTAGTGGGCCCCGCGGCCCGGGGACCCACCGACCACGAATGATCAAGGAACGGACTTCATGAACGACCAGCACGACCACGGGGCACTTGGCGACGCCGAGTACGCGGAGTTCATGGAGCTCGCCTCCGAAGAAGGCTTCGACGTCGAAGAGGTCGAGGGCGCGATCGAGGAGGCCGGCCACGGCCCGCTTCCCGTCCTCGCCGTCGTCGGCCGCCCGAACGTCGGCAAGTCGACCCTGGTGAACCGCATCATCGGCCGCCGTGAGGCCGTCGTCGAGGACAAGCCGGGCGTCACCCGCGACCGCGTCACCTACGAGGCCGAATGGGCCGGGCGCCGCTTCAAGGTCGTCGACACCGGCGGCTGGGAGCAGGACGTCCTCGGCATCGACGCCTCCGTCGCCGCCCAGGCCGAGTACGCCATCGAGGCCGCCGACGCCTGTCTCTTCGTCGTGGACGCCACCGTCGGCGCCACCGACACCGACGAGGCCGTCGTCAGGCTGCTCCGCCGCTCCGGGAAGCCGGTCGTCCTCGCCGCCAACAAGGTCGACGGACAGTCCGGTGAGGCCGACGCCACCATGCTCTGGTCCCTGGGCCTCGGCGAGCCGTTCCCCGTCTCCTCGCTGCACGGACGCGGCACCGGCGACCTTCTCGACGAGGTCCTGAAGGCGCTGCCCGAGGCCCCCGAGCAGCGCTTCGGCAACGCCGTCGGCGGCCCGCGCCGCATCGCCCTCATCGGCCGCCCCAACGTCGGCAAGTCCTCCCTGCTCAACAAGGTGGCGGGCGAGGACCGGGTGGTCGTCAACGAGCTGGCCGGCACCACCCGCGACCCGGTCGACGAGCTCATCGAGCTCGGCGGTGTGACGTGGAAGTTCGTCGACACCGCCGGCATCCGCAAGAAGGTCCACCTCCAGGAGGGCGCGGACTACTACGCCTCCCTGCGGACCGCGGCCGCCATCGAGAAGGCGGAGGTGGCCGTCATCCTCATCGACACCACCGACAACATCTCGGTCCAGGACCAGCGCATCATCACGACGGCGGTCGAGTCGGGCCGCGCCATCGTCATCGCCTACAACAAGTGGGACGAGCTGGACGAGGAGCGCCGCTACTACCTCGAGCGCGAGATCGAGACCGAGATGCAGCAGGTCGCCTGGGCGCCCCGGGTCAACGTCTCCGCCAAGACCGGCCGCCACATGGAGAAGCTGGTCCCGGCCATCGAGACCGCGCTCGCCGGCTGGGAGACCCGCGTCCCCACCGGCCGGCTGAACGCCTTCCTCGGTGAGATCGTCGCGGCCCACCCGCACCCGATCCGCGGCGGCAAGCAGCCCCGCATCCTGTTCGGTACGCAGGCGGGCACCAAGCCGCCCCGCTTCGTGCTCTTCGCCTCGGGCTTCCTGGAGGCCGGCTACCGCCGCTTCATCGAGCGTCGCCTCCGCGAGGAGTTCGGCTTCGAGGGCACCCCGATCCACATCTCGGTGCGCGTGCGCGAGAAGCGCAGCCGCAAGAAGTGACCCTCCGGGGTGAGACACGGCGGAGGGCCGGGGCGATCGCGCCCCGGCCCTCCGCCGTTCCCCCGGTGTGCCCCTAGAAGCCCCTGCGGGGCCCCGGTGGCAGTGCCACCTGCGTAGGGGTGGACGGGTACTGCGCCGACCACGCCGTCGGATACGACGACGTGCCGTACCGGTGGCCCTGCCCGTGTCCGTACACACCCGTGCTCACCGCCGTACCGAAGGCCCGGAACGTCAGCTCCTCCTCGCCGCTGCGGTCACCCGGCAGCGTGCGGAACGACCTGCGGTACTCCGAGTACAGGGCGTCGTAGATCGGCGTGGGCGAGGCCCCCGCCGAGACGTCCTGCGCCGGGCGCATCGAAGGGATCTGACTCGGATACGGCTGGAGGAAGGGGTCGTATGCGTGCACGTAGGTGCCAACGACCCCGCCGCCCGTCGGATGCGGGCGGCTCTCCGAAAGAGGTGCAGGCCGGGGGCGTGGCACGGTCGGGACCGCAGGTCCCGCGGAGCCCGCCGACCCCGTCGGTACGCCGGGGACCCGCGTCCACCCTATGCCCGGCCGCCCCTCGTTCATCAGGTACCGGCCAGCGGCATCGCGGCGGCGACCAGCCGCCCGTTCGCCGCGGCCTTCTCGAGGGCGTCCCGCAGCAGGTCCTCGCGCGGCTGCTGGCCGATCGAGCCCACCGGGGCGGCGAAGACCAGCACCGTGTGCGACTTGTTGGCCGCCGCGCGCCAGCCCTCGGTGACCTGCAGCGGCTGGTGCGCCTGCCACCAGGCGGCCTGCCCGGCGCCGCCGGGGCCCGGCTGGAGGACGGAGTGCAGCTGGCCCATGGCGACCAGGACCGACCAGCCCGGCAGCACCGCCGGCTTCTCGTCCAGGTTCATGACCTGGTGGAAGCCCTGGTCGGCCAGGAGCGGCAGGAACTCGTCGGTGAGACCGTCCGAACCCGGGCGGGCCACCGGGGCGGTCGGCTCCACGACCAGGGCCGGGTGGAGCTCGCCCTCGATCAGGACGAGACCGCTGGTGACGCCGAGCACGGCCTGCTCGGGGTGGGCGGCGGACAGCGCGTCGGCGGTGTCCGAGGCCGTGATGGAGGCGACGGCGCCCTGGAGCTGCTCCTCGGCGACCCGGACGACCTGCGACGGAATGCAGCTGGCGTGGGCGAACGCGAGGACCGCGGTCTCGTCGCCGACGAACAGCACCGTGCTGGTGCGCTCCTGCTCGGAGTCCCCCTGCGTGCGGCAGGAGGTGCAGTCGTAGCTGCCCGGGGCGTTGTCGCCGGCGAGCAGCCGGTCCGCTTCTTCGTCGCCGATCTCGGCGCGTACGTCCTCGCTGACGTCGAGCATGCGCGGCACGGGGGGCTCCCTGGACTCGGTACGGGGGGACGCCGGGCCGTTCCCGGTCGTCTCATGACGAGTTCAACGGGTCAGGCTCGGCCGGGGTCACGCGTGGAAGCGAGGCAACTTGCCACCGGCTCGTGCGGCGGGGCCGGTGACTCCGACCGGGTGGGGTGTGAACACTGTTCCGCGCGGCACGGGCCGGGGGCGTCGGGAGGCTGCCTAGCCTGCCCCGATGTCGAAGATCCGATTTTGGACAGCCGGTTCTCTCGTGGCGGCGTCCGCGGCCGCGCTGCTGACCCTGGCTCCGGCACCCGCGCAGGCCCGGGACGTGCCGACGGGGCCCCGGAACACGTCCGCCGTCCTTCTGGACGTGGCCGACGGGCTTCGCGCGGCCGCCGCCGTGCCCTCGTACGCCTGCGCCGCGGACCAGTGGCCGTGGGGCTGCGTCGCCCAGTGCGAGAGCAGCGGCAACTGGCACATCAACACCGGCAACGGCTTCTACGGCGGGCTCCAGTTCTGGCACCCGACCTGGGTCGAGCACGGCGGACTGCGCTACGCCCCACGCGCCGACCTGGCGACTCGGCCGCAGCAGATCACCGTCGCGGAGGAGGTGCTCCGCACCCAGGGATGGGGGGCCTGGCCCGTCTGCTCCAAGCGGTACGGGCTCAGCGGGCGCGTCCACACCGTCCAGACCGGCGACACCCTCAGCTCCATCGCCCGCCGCTTCGGGATCAAGGGCGGCTGGCAGGCGCTGTACGCGGCGAACCGGAGCCTGATCGGGCCGAATCCGAACCGGGTCGTCGTCGGGACGATGCTGCGGATCGACCGGCTGTGAGGGTCCTCGCTCCCGTCAGGTGAGCTCGGCGGGCTCCCCGCTGAACGCGAGGGAGCCACGCCGCAGCTCGTGTACGAGCGTCCCGGGCGGCAGTCCGTCCGGGACGCGCTGCTCCGCCAGGACCACGGCCGCGCCGCCCTCCACGGCGAGCGCCGCGAGCCTGTCGTACGTACGGGCCGCGACCGGCGGGGCCAGGCCGAGCGACGGCTCGTCGACCAGCACCACGCGCGCGTGAGCCGTGAGCAGGGCGCGGGAGAGGGCCAGCATGCGGCGCTCCCCACCGGAGAGGGTTCCGGCGGTCCGGTCCAGGAGGGGGACGAGTTCGGGGTACGAGGGCTGGGCCCCGGGCGTCGTGAGCGCGAGGTTCTCGGCGACGGTGAGGCTCGCGTACACCGCCTGACGGTCCGGTACGAAACAGAGGCCCCGGCGCGCCCGTTCGTGCGCCGACAAGCGGGTCACGTCGGTGCCCCGCCACAGGACCCGGCCCGTCGAGAGCCGCACGGTACCGGCGAGGGCGCGGAGGGCCGTCGTACGGCCCGAGCCGTTACGGCCCAGGAGCACGGTGACCGTGCCGGCCGGGACGGGCAGGTCCAGGCCGTGCAGGGCCTCCAGGGGGCCGTAGCGGACCCGGGCGGCGCGCAGGGCGATCTCGATGCTCATGGTTCGGCCCTCATGACACGATCCGGCCGCCTTCCATGGTGTGCACCGTGTGGGCGATCCCGGCGACGAGATCCGGGTCGTGCTCGACGACGAGGACGGTCAGGCCGTCGGCGGCGAGGGCGGCGAGGACCCGGCCGAGCGAGGCCGTCTCCGCGGCGTCGAGACCGGCGGCCGGCTCGTCGAGGAGCAGCGTGTGCGGCTGCCCCGCCAGCGCGCGGGCCAGCTCGACCCGGCGCAGGGTCCCGGTGGGCAGGTCCGCCGCCGTCGCGTGCCGTACGGGTCCGGCGAGGCCGAGGAGACGGAGGCTCCGCTCGACCGCGGCGGGGTCCCTTCGGACATGGCCCCGCTCCTCGCCGATGCGGACGTTCTCCTCGACGGTGAGGGAGGGGAAGACGGCGAGGCGCTGGAAGGTGCGGGCGATGCCGAGCCGAGTGCGGGCGTGGGCGGAGCGGTGGGTGATGTCGGCGCCGGCGAGGGTGATCCGGCCCTCGCGGGGGCGGAGGGTGCCCGCGAGACAGTCGAAGAGGGTGCTCTTGCCGGCGCCGTTGGGGCCGACGAGGGCGGTGATGCGGGAGGGGGCGAGGTCGAGGGTGATGTCGTCGAGCGCGGTGACCCCTCCGGGGTAGGTGAGGGTGAGGCCGGTCGCGCGGAGGCGGGGGACCGGGGGTCTTGTGGGGGGCGCGCCGCCATCGGCGGCCGCGGGTGGGTTCGCCTCGGCGCCGCCCGCGCGGGTGAGCGAGCGAAGTGCCGGTCTTCCCTCGGGTGGCCTCGCGCCGTCGGCCGCCTTCGGGGCGGGGGACTTCTGGGGGAGCAGGTTCATCAGTGGGGGGATTCTGGCCGTCATCGCGGCCAGGAGTCCCAGGGCCGCCGCCGCCGTGCCCGCGTGGGGGCCCGCGTCCAGCGTGGTCAGGAGGGCTGCCGCCGCCAGGGGGGTGAGGAGGCTGTCGGCGCCCAGGACCAGGACCGCGGCGAACCAGAGCAGGCCGCGGACCGGGTCGTACGCCTCCGGGTCGAAGGCGCGCAGGCCCATCCCGAGGAGGCCGCCGCCCAGGGCGGCCAGGGCCGCGCCCAGGACGAAGGCGAGGAGCTTCAGGCCGGGGACGGCGACGCCCGCCGCCTCCGCGCCCGGTTCGTGGTCCCGCAGCGCCGCGAGCGCCCGGCCGGTGCGGCCCCGGCGCAGGGCGGCGACCAGGACCAGGCAGCCCGCGAGGACGACCAGTTCGAGGGCGTAGAAGGCGCGGTCGTCGGAGAAGCCCGCCGGGCGGCCGAAGGACAGGCCCGCCGTCGCGTACGGCTGGGTGAGGACGAAGCGGCTCACCGCCACCCCGGTCGCGAGCGTCACGAGCGCGAGCGCCAGACCGTGCCGCCGGATCGCCGGCCAGCCCGTGAGCAGCCCCACCGCCCCGACCAGCGGCACCGCGAGGCCCAGGGCCAGGAGACCCGGCACCCCGCCCGCCGCGAGCAGCGCCGTGAACAGGGCGCCCAGGCCCGCGTACGCCGCCTGCCCGAGCGCGATCTGGCCGCCCCGCCCCGCCACCACGACCAGGGACAGCAGGATCACCGCCAGGGCCGGGACCTGGATCGCCGTCTGCAGGTCCGAGCCCGCGAAGCCGAGCGGGAGGAGGAACAGGACGCCCACGACGAGCCACACCGCCCCCGGCACCCGCCCGGAGCGCACCGGCGGCGGCAGCGCGTCCCGGCCCTTGCCGCCGATCCCCGGCATGACGAGCGCCGAGACGAGCAGCGCCACCACGAACAGGTTCGCCCCGACGGCCTGGAGCAGCGGCCCCGCCCAGCCTTCCGGGTGCAGCCGGGTGAGCTGGGCCTGGGCGACGCCGATCGCGAGCGCGGCCACCACCGCGACCGGCAGGGATCTCATCCGGGCGATGACCGCGACCGCGATCACCTCGACGACGAGCAGCGGCATCCCGTAGGGGTCGAGCCGTACGTACGGGGCGAGGAGCACCCCGGTGAGCCCGGCGGTGAAGGAGCCGAAGGCCCAGCCGGCCGCCGCGACCCGGTCCGCGTCGATCCCGGAGAGCACCGCGAGCGGCCGGTTGTCGATCACGGCCCGCAGCTCCCGCCCGAACCGGGTCCACCGGGTCACCGCCCCCAGCAGGCAGGCGAGCGCCACCACCGCCCCGAGCTGCGCCCAGGGATCGTCGCCGAGGAGCACCGGCACGTCGTCCCGCGCCCCGGGGCCCCACAGCAGCACCGCCGCGCCCACGAGCAGGACGAAGACGCCGATGGAGGCCACCAGGGACTGCGCCGGATTCGCCTCTCGCCGTGCGAGCGGCCGGAACACCGCGAGGTCCAGGACGAGCCCGAGGCCGGGGGCGACGACGAGGAGGGTGACGAGGGCGCCCGCCGGCAGCGGCCAGCCCCACACGACCACCAGCTGGCGGAGCACGTACGCGCAGATCATGGCCACCGCGCCGTGCGCCATGTTCAGGACGCCGGTCGCCCGGTAGGTGACGATCAGTCCGATCCCGGTGAGCGCGGCGGCGCTGCCGACCGCGAGGCCGGCGAGCGTCAGCTCGTACGTCAGGGAGGCCATCAGGGTGGCCAGGGTTCACAGACCGGGCAGGGGGCCAGGGTCGCCTCCCCCACCTCCGTCGCCTCCGGCTTGCCCTCGATCAGCGGGCAGTCCGGGCGGTGCGCGAGCGTGCCGCCCGGGACCCGGAGGAGCGGGCCCTCCGCGGACGGGGACGACTGCGGGGGAGTCTCCTCCGCAGCCGCTGCGCGCGGTTCCGGAGGGCGTACGTCACGCGCGTACGCCGCCAGGACGAGCACCGCGCCCGCCACGATCAGTGCCGCTCCCGGCACCGTGCACGAGGCCAGATAGGGCAGCTGCCGCTCGGCGAACCGCTCCCCGGAGATCCCGTACCAGCCGAGGACGCACAGCACCGCGCCCCCGGCGGCCGCCGCGAGACCGCTCCACAGCAGGATTCGGGATGTCGGCACAGCGGCCTCCCTCGTCATCTCTCTTGCACTATGCCCCGATCTTGCACTATGTCCTGATACGTCCCACCCTGGAAGCATCGGGGCACAGGGCCCGGAGGGACACCCGGTGGTGAGCCACATGGTTTTCGCACGACTCGGCCGAGGCCCCCGGCTCGCCGCCCTCGCGGCCGCCGCCGTCCTGGTGCTCACCCCCGTCCTCGCGGGCTGCTCCGACGACGGCGCAGGCGGCGGAGAGGGCCGCTACGACGGCACCGAGACCTCGGCCCCGTCCACGGCGGCCGACGAACCCGACGACCCCGCCGCCGCCCGGGCCGAGATCACCGAGAACTGGACGGCGTTCTTCGACCCCAAGACCCCCGCCGCCGAGCGGGTCAAGCTCCTGGAGAACGGGGAGCAGATGCAGGAGGTCCTCGGCGCCTTCGGCGGCGACAAGAACGCCGCCATGACCTCGGCGAAGGTCACCGGCGTCGAGTTCACCTCCGCCACCGAGGCCAACGTGACGTACGACCTGCTGGTCGGCGGAGCCCCCGCCCTGCCCGACTCGCAGGGCACGTCCGTCCTCCAGAACGACACCTGGAAGGTCACCGTGAAGACGCTGTGCGGCCTGGTCCAGCTGAGCGGTGTCACCGTTCCGGGCTGCTGAGGCGGGAGCGGCGCTGCTCCTGGCCCTGCTGCTCCTTCTCCTCACGGCCTGCGGCAGCCGGCTCCCGGAGCGCGCCTTCGAGACGCGGCCCACCGCCAACCCCTCCGGCGGTGAGCCGCTCCGCGTCGGGATCATCACCAGCGTCACCAGCCCCGTCGGCGGGCAGGCCTTCACGGGCACGCGCGACGGAGCCCGCGCCTACTTCGACGCCCTCAACGCGCGCGGTGGCCTGGACGGCCGCCGCATCGAGGTCGAGACCTGCGACGACGGCGGCAGCGGCGTCGGCAACAACGCGTGCGTGCACCGGCTCATCGACGAACGCCGGGTCTTCGCGCTCGTCGCCACCACCGCCCTGAACTACGCGGGCGCGCCCCTCGTCTCCCGCGCCGGCGTCCCCGACATCGGCGGCCAGCCCCTCACCCCCGCGTACGACACCTATCCGCACCTCTACGGGATCTACGGCACCTCCGCCCCGCGCACCGGGAAGGAACCCGGCTGGGGCGGGGTGCTGTACGGCGGGACCGAGGTCTACCGCTGGTTCAAGGAGAAGCAGGGGGCACGGACCGCCGCCGTCGTCTCCTACAACCAGGCCGCGTCCGCCGGGTACGCCCGGCTGGTCACCCGGGGCCTGCGCGCCGAGGGCTACCGGGTCGTCGAGGAACAGGTGGACTTCGCCCTGCCCAACTTCCGCGCGGTCGCCGCCGATCTGCGCGCCCAGCACGTCGACGTCCTCTTCGACGCCATGGACACCCACGGCAACGTGCGCCTCTGCGAGGCGATGGAGACCCTCGGCGTACGGGTCGACGCCAAGGTCACCAACGTGCAGAACTGGTCCTCGTCCGTCGCCCGCGACTACGCCCGCGCGCCCGGCTGCCGGGACTCACTCTGGGTGACCGGATCCAGCCGCAACCACCAGGACACCGGGCAGCCGGCCGTCCGCGAGTTCCGGGCGGCGATGGGGGACCGGCCGCTGTCGCAGTGGCAGCTGGAGGGGTGGGCGGCGGCGATGTGGTTCACCGACGCGGCCCGCTCCTGCCTCGCCGGAGGCGGGCTCACGCGCGCGTGCGTCGAGGAGTTCATCAACCGACCGGAGCCGTACTCCGCGCGCGGGCTGCTGCTCCCCGTCCGCTACGAGCGGCTGGCGCGACCGCCCGCGACCCGGAACACCTGTCTGTCCGTGGCCCGTTGGCAGGACGGCCGGGGCTGGGTGAGCCAGGGCGAGATGACGGAGAACTGCGCGACCGTGCCCCAGCTCGGCTACCGCCCGTGAACGGCGGCTCGTCACCGGCAGTACAGTCGGGCGACCGATCAACTGACCGGGGGGAACCGGCAGCGCGATGCGTATTTCCTTTCTGCTCCACAACGGCTATCACTACGGCGGCACGATCCGGACGACGTTCACCCTCGCCGAGGAACTGGCGGAACGTCACGAGGTCGAGATCGTCTCGGTGTTCCGCCACCGCGACCGCCCGCTCCTCGGCCTGCCCTCAGGGGTGACCCTGCGCCACCTCGTCGACCTGCGCAAGGACAGCCCCGGATACGACGGCGACCACCCCGACTTCCACCGCCCCGCCGAGGTCTTCCCGCGCGGCGACGGCCGCTGGAAGCAGTACAGCGCGCTCACCGACGCCCGGATCGGGGAGCACCTGCGCGGCGTCGAGACCGACGTCCTCGTCGGCACCCGCCCCGGGCTCAACGTGCAGCTCGCCCGACAGGCCCGGCGGGGGCCGGTCCTCGTAGGCCAGGAGCACCTGATCCTGGACGGCCACACCTTCCGGCTGCGCCGGGACATCCGGCACGAGTACGCGCTCCTCGACGCCGTCACCACCGTCACCGAGGCGGACGCCCGCGCCTACCGGAAGCTGGGGCTGCCCGGCGTACGGATCGAGTCCGTGCCCAACAGCGTCCCCGCGCCCCCGGTGCCGCCCGCCGACCCCGCGGCGAAGACCGTCGTCGCGGCCGGCCGGCTCACCCAGGTCAAGCGGTACGACGTGCTGATCGACGCCTTCGCCGAGGTGGCCGCCGACCACCCCGACTGGAAGCTGCGGATCTACGGCAGCGGCGACGCCGTCCAGAACCTCAGGGGGCCGCTGACCCGGCAGATCAAGGACCGGGGCCTCGGCGAGCAGGTCTTCCTGATGGGCTCGGTGACCCCGCCGGAACCCGAGCTGGTCAAGGCCTCCATCGCCGCCGTGACCTCAGAGCGCGAATCCTTCGGCATGACCATCGTCGAGGCGATGCGCTGCGGACTCCCGGTGGTCTCCACCGACTGCCCGCACGGGCCGCGCGAGATCATCCAGGACGGGGTCGACGGGTTCCTGGTGCCGGTCGACGACGTGGCCGCGTTCGCGCGGGCGCTGCGCCGGCTGGTGGAGGACGACGAGCTGCGCGCCAAGACGGCACGGGCGGCGCTCGAAGCGTCCGAGCGCTTCGACCCGGTCCGGATCGCCGCCCGGCACGAGGCGCTCTGGACGGAACTCGTCGAGCGGGGCGCCGCCGCGCGCGCCCACCCCCAGGGCCGGGTGACGCTCCACCGTGGGGCCGGGCGGGCGATCGACGCGGTCTACAGCCTGAAGGCGAAGGTCGGCCGGCTGGTCCGCCGCTTCCGCTGACGACCGCGTTCCGCGTGCGTCGGCGCCCGCCCTCGTGGATCGCCGCGTACCCCGTGGACCGCCGGGGTACCCCTTGCATCGAGGACAGAAGTCGTCCGCGAGGGCTGACAGACTCGGAACCATGTTGGAGACCTCCGCACGGCTCTTGCGTCTGCTCTCGTTGCTCCAGGCCCACCGCGAGTGGTCCGGTGCCGACCTCGCCGACCGGCTCGGGGTCACGCCCCGCACCGTACGGCGGGACGTCGACCGGCTCCGCGAGCTCGGGTATCCGGTCAACGCGAGCCCCGGGACCGGCGGCGGCTACCAGCTGGGCGCCGGGGCCGAGCTGCCGCCGCTGCTCCTCGACGACGAGGAGGCAGTGGCGGTCGCCGTCGGCCTGCGCGCCGCCGCCGGGCAGGGTGTCGAGGGCATCGGCGAGAGCTCCGTACGCGCCCTCGCCAAGCTGGAGCAGGTGCTGCCCGGGCGGCTGCGGCGCCGGGTGAGCGCCCTGAACGCCTTCACCGTGCCGATGCTGCGCACCCCGCGCGACCGGATCGACCCGGCGGTGCTCACCGATCTCGCCAACGCCTGCCGGGACACCGAGCGGCTGCGCTTCGAATACCGGGACCACGGCGGGGCCGTCACCCGCAGGACCGTCGAGCCGCACCGCCTGGTGTGCAGCGAGCGGCGCTGGTACCTGGTCGCCTGGGACGTGGACCGGGCCGACTGGCGGACCTTCCGGGCCGACCGGATCGTGCCGACACCGCCGCACGGTCCCCGCTTCCCGCCCCGCGAGCCGCCCGCCGAGGATCTGGCCGCCTATGTGTCCAAGGGCGTGTCCACCGCCGCGTACGCGACCGAGGCGACGATCCGGCTGCATGTGCCACTCGCCGAGGCCGCCGCGGCCGTCGGCGCCGCCGACGGCGTCCTGACGGCGGACGGGGAGGACACCTGCCTGCTGCGCACCGGCGCCCACAGCCTCGACGTGATGGTGATCCACGTGTCGCTGATCGGCTTCGAGTTCGAGGTGCTCGACCCGCCCGAGCTGGTCGACCGGGTGCGGGCGCTCAGAGACCTGTTGTCCCGGTCCCTCGACCGCTCGGCTGGCGCTCAGGTGGAGGGCTCGTGATCCGCATCCGCTCGTAGGCCGCGAACTCCGGGTGGTGCAGGTCGAAGGCCGGCGACTCGGAGCGGATCCGGGGCACGGCGTCGAAGTTGTGCCGGGGCGGCGGGCAGGAGGTGGCCCATTCGAGGGAGCGGCCGAAGCCCCACGGGTCGTCCAGGTCGACCTTCGGCGCGTACAGGGCGGTCCGCCACACGTTGTAGAGGAACGGCAGTGTGGACGCGCCGAGCAGGAAGGCGCCGATGGTCGACACGGTGTTGAGCGTGGTGAAGCCGTCCGCCTCCAGGTAGTCGGCGTACCGGCGGGGCATGCCCTCGGCGCCGAGCCAGTGCTGCACCAGGAAGGTCAGGTGGAAGCCGACGAAGAGGGTCCAGAAGTGGATCTTCCCGAGGCGCTCGTCGAGCATCCGGCCGGTGAACTTGGGCCACCAGAAGTAGAAGCCGGCGAAGGTCGCGAAGACGACCGTGCCGAAGACCGTGTAGTGGAAGTGGGCGACCACGAAGTACGAGTCGGTGACTTGGAAGTCCATCGGAGGCGAGGCGAGGATCACTCCGGTGAGGCCGCCGAAGAGGAACGACACCAGGAAGCCGACGGACCACAGCATCGGGGTCTCGAAGGAGAGCGAGCCCCGCAGCATCGTCCCGGTCCAGTTGAAGAACTTCACCCCGGTGGGCACCGCGATGAGGAACGAGAGCAGCGAGAAGAACGGCAGCAGCACCGCGCCCGTGGCGAACATGTGGTGGGCCCAGACGACCACCGACAGGCCGGTGATCGCCATGGTGGCGGCGATCAGCGTGGTGTAGCCGAAGATCGGCTTGCGGGCGAAGACGGGGATGATCTCGCTGACGATCCCGAAGAACGGCAGCGCGATGATGTAGACCTCGGGGTGGCCGAAGAACCAGAAGAGGTGCTGCCAGAGCAGCGCGCCGCCGTTCTCGGGCTGGAAGACCACCGAGCCGAGGCGTCGGTCCGCCTCCAGGACGAGCAGGGCGGCGGCCAGCACGGGAAAGGCGACGATCACGAGGACCGCGGTGAAGAGCACGTTCCAGGTGAAGATCGGCATCCGGAACATGGTCATGCCGGGCGCCCGCATCCCGATGATGGTCGCGAGGAAGTTCACCGAGGTGAGGATGGTGCCGAAGCCGGAGAGCGCGAGCCCCGTGATCCACAGGTCGACGCCGGCGCCGGGGGACCGCTCCAGGCTGTTGAGCGGGGCGTAGGCGGTCCAGCCGAAGGCGGCCGGGCCGGTCGGGGTGAGCAGCGAGCCGAGCACCATCAGACTGCCGAAGAGGAACAGCCAGTACGAGAACATGTTCAGCCGCGGGAAGGCGACGTCCGGCGAGCCGATCTGCAGCGGCACCAGCTCGTTGGCGAACCCGGCGAAGGTCGGCGTCGCGAAGAGCAGCAGCATGATCGTGCCGTGCAGGGTGAAGGCCTGGTTGAACTCCTGGTTCGTGAGCAGCTGGAGTCCCGGGCGGGCCAGCTCGGCCCGCATCAGCATCGCCATCAGCCCGGCGATGAGGAAGAAGACGAACGCGGTCACCAGATAGAGGTGGCCGATCTTCTTGTGGTCGGTCGTGGTGAGCCAGTCGATCAGCACCCTGCCGTGCCGTTCACGGGCCGATTCGACGGTCGCGGTCGCTGTCCCGTTGCCCATCCCGCTGCCTCCGCCTCGCCGTCGTCCCGGCTCCGCGTCTCCGGGCGTTCGGACAGCGTAAGCATTGTGTAAGGGAAGAGTGAGCGGCTCGCGTGCGCGTCGCCGAGACAATTCGCGGCGGGCGGCCCGGGAAGCGGGAATTACGCGCGCCCTATCGGGAGTTCCGGCCCCTTCGTGCGAACTGCTGGATGCGCTTCGGAATTACTGGAGAAACGGCCGGAATCCGTCTCGTCGAGTGACCGAGGTCATGCCAAACATATGTCGAGAACTTGTGACACAAGCGTGACCGCCAAGGGACTAACGTGAGGGCCATGGCACCCACTTCGCGCACTCCCGAACCGCCCCGCGACGCTCCCGAGTCCTATGTGGGCCTCGATGCGGAAGGCGCCGCACGGCTCGCCAGGACGCGGGGCTGGAGCACCGTCAGGTCGCTCCCGCCCGGCTCGATCATCACCATGGAGTACCTCGCCGGACGCATCAATTTCGAGGTCGAGAACGGCACGGTCACCCGCTGCTGGGTCGGCTGAGAGACCGGCGCGGGACGTACCGGGCGCAGCGGCGGCGCGCAGGGGCTGCCGCCGAGCTCGGGCGCCCGTACCCGGGTACGCGGAAGGGCCCCGGCCGATATCGGCCGGGGCCCTTCCGCGTACGTGGGGGCAGGTGCTCGCGATCAGCCGCGGGTCGCCGGGGCGCGGCCGCCGGCCACTCCCGCGGGTCCCCGGACCGGCTCCTCGGAGCCGGGCGGACGCTGCGGGAAGTACCCCGGGCGGGGGCCTCCGGAGGCCACGGGCAGCGAGGGCACCAGGCGGCGACGGTCCCGCAGCCGGTCCCGTACCCGGTCGCGCGCGGCGAGGATCCACGACTCCGCCACGGCGAGGACCGGCTCGCACCAGGGCAGGGCGAGCAGGATCAGAAGCCCGGCGGCCCAGCCGAGGAGGACGTCGCTCAGCCAGTGCGTGCCCAGATAGACGGTGGTGAGTCCGACGCCGAGCGCGACCACGGCGGAGAGCGCCGACAGATAGCGCCTGGCCCGCGGAGTGGTCGCCAGATAGGCGAGGATGCCCCAGGTCACGACCGCGTTCGCGGTGTGACCCGAGGGGAATATGTCGCCGCCCGCGAAGAGCTCGGCGGAGCCGACCTCGGTCGCGTAGTGGGGTCCGAGACGGCCGAGGCCGAGCTTGACCGCGCCGACCGTGACGTTCAGCAGCAGCAGGGCGGCGCCGAGGCAGAGCAGTGGTCGCAGGGTGTGCTGGCGCCAGGAGCGCCAGCCCAGCCAGGCGGCCACCATGACGGCCGTGGGGCCGCGCTGGCCGAGGACGACGTAGTAGTCGAGGAAGCCGTGGATTTCCGGCCACTGCTGGTAGGGCCGGAAGAGCATGATCTTCCAGTCGAGGGTCACCAGCCACGTCGAGAGCAGCACGGCGACGACCATGGCGAGATAGAACGCCGATGTCCCGCCGAAGAGGGCGAGACGCGTGCGGGTCATCCGCGGGACCTCTATCTTCGGCGGTTCCGGCTCCCGGTCCAGCCGGGCAAAGATGTCGGTACGCACCCAATCGACGTTACAGGGAGTGAGTAGCCGACCCGGGCGATCCGCTCTGTTCGTGATGTTGATGTGATGTGGAGTAGGTCTCAGTCAGTGGCCTATTCCCGGCATCCGTCGGGAAATCCGATGACCTTCCGCCCTCTTTTCACGGGGACGATTCCGGAAGTGTGTTTGAACGTGCGGGAATTGCTTCAAACGTGTGTCCGTACGGAATTCCATGCGACGCGCGGCCCGCCCCGAGTGGCGTACGCCACACCCCGAGGCCCGCCGGGGTGAGAGCTGCACCACGCGCTCGGGCCTTGAACTCGCGTACGCTGACGGCTCACTCGCCCGTCGATGCCGGGCCGCCCCAGGGGTATAAGCCCTGGTCGGGGCCCGCCGAGCGCGAGAGCTTCACTGGGAGGTACGTACATGTCGCGGACGAACACGGCCCCAGCACGACCGCGCTCCGCCGCCGGTGGCGGAGCCAACCGCTGGGTCGTCCTCGTCGTCCTCTGCGTCAGCCTTCTCGTGGTCGCCCTCGACGCGACCATCCTTCACGTCGCGATCCCCTCGCTCACCGAGGACCTGCGCCCCAGCTCCACCGCGCTGCTCTGGATCGTCGACGCCTACCCCCTGGTCTGCGCCTCGCTCCTGATCCTCTTCGGCACCCTCGGGGACCGGGTCGGACGGCGCAGAGTCCTCCTCCTCGGCTACGCGCTCTTCGGCGTCGCCTCGGCGGTCGCCGCGCTCGCCACCGAACCCTCGGTCCTCATCGGGGCCCGGGTGCTGCTCGGCGTCGGCGGCGCCATGATCATGCCCGCCACGCTCTCCATCCTCCGGGCGGTCTTCCCCGACCGGCGGGAGCGCGCCACCGCCATCGGCATCTGGACCGCGACCGCCGCGATCGGCGCCGCCACCGGACCCGTCCTCGGCGGCTTCCTCGTCGAGAACTACTGGTGGGGCTCCGTCTTCCTCATCAACATCCCGCTGATGGCGCTGATCCTGCCGCTCGGCCGCCGCCTCCTCCCCGAATCCCGGGGCGCCGCCGACGGGCCCTGGGACGTCCTCGGCGCGCTCATGGCCGCCGCGGGTGTGCTCGGCTGCGTCCTCGGGGTCAAGCGCGCCGGGGCCGGCGAACCGCTCCTCGTCCTCCCGACCGCCGGTCCGCTGCTGATCGGCGCAGGGCTCCTCGTCCTCTTCGTACGACGGCAGAAGCGGCGCCCGCACCCGCTGATCGACATGCGGCTCTTCTCCCGGGCGGCCTTCACCACCTCCGTCGGCTGCATCGTGCTCGCCATGCTGGCCCTGGTCGGCCTGCAGCTCATCGCCGTCCAGTACCTCCAGCTGGTCCTCGGCCTGAGCCCCCTGGAGACCGGCCTCAGGCTCCTTCCGCTCACCTTCGCCGCCATGGCCGCCGGCGCCACCGGCTCGTACACGCTGCGCAGGATCGGGCCGCGCCGGATGGTCGGCTGGGGCTTCGTCCTCACCGCCGCCGCCGTGCTGCTGCTCACCTTCATGGGGCAGCACGACCGGCCGCTGCTGCTCACGGTGGGCTTCGTGCTGCTCGGCTTCGGCCTGCAGACCACGCTCTTCTCGGCGTACGAGTCGATGCTCAGCGAGGCGCCGCAGCGCAGCGCGGGTGCCGCGGCCTCGATCGGCGAGACCTCGTACCAGCTCGGCGCGGGCATGGGCACCGCGCTGCTCGGCAGTGTGATGAACGCGGCGTACGCCCCCGGGCTCGCCGCGGTCCCGGGTGTGCCCGCCGAGGCGGGCCGGGCTGCCGCGAACTCGCTCGGCGAGGCCTATCAGGTCGCCGAACAGCTCGGCGGCGCGGCGGGCGGCGCACTGCACCAGGCCGCCCGGCACGCCTTCGTGAACGGTCTGCACATCACGCTCTTCGTGAGCGCGGGGCTGCTGCTGATCGGCGCGGCGATGGCCCGGCGGCTGCCCCGGGTGATGGAGTGCCCGGCGGATCCGGAGGGGCCGGAGGAGACCTCGGTGGCGGCGGAGACGGCGGGGGCGGTGTCCGCCCCGGTCGCGGCGGAGTCGGTGGTGCTGTCGAAGCAGGCCGATGCCCCGGGGTTCTCCCCGCTCGCCGATCCGTCCGAGCCGCGGGTGCCCGCGACCCGGGAAGCGATCGAGCCCGCCGCCTCGGGGCGTCCGGCGCACTGACCCGATCCCTCGGGTGGTGCCCGGCCGGGCCGGCGGACCCGCTCAGCTCTGGTTGAAGAAACCGTCCTGCTGACGCCGGCCCGTCTCGCCGGTGATGATCTGGGTGTCGGCGGGGGTCAGCAGGAAGACCCGCGTCGCCACACGCTCGATCGAACCGCGCAGGCCGAAGGCGAGACCGGCGGCGAAGTCGACCACGCGCTTGGCGTCGTTCCCCTCCATCGCGGTCAGGTTCACGATCACCGGAATGCCGTCACGGAAGAGCTCGCCGATGCCCCGGGCGTCCCGGAAGCCGTCGGGGGAGACGGTGGCGATCCGGCGGCCCTGCTCCTCGGCGGTGTCCGTGGCCACCCGGACCCGGGGGTCCGTCACCCAGGCGTCGCCGCCCTCGGCACCGTCGGCGTACTCGTCGTCGTAGTAACGCTCGTCGTTGTCCTCGACGAGTCCCAGCCAGGCACTCGCCTTGCGCACCGATCCCATGGACGCCTCCTTTCAGCGCGGTCACTTGTGGTTCCGCAATCCCTATCGTCCTTCATGATGCGGATCGCGCGCCAAGTGGATAGTCGGCGCGCAGGGGATTCGTGACGGTACTGGTGCAGAACGTGAGCACCGTTTCCTGGCGATTCGTCAGGAAACTTGCGGTATGCGGGCCCTGAGGGAGGGCCATGTAGCTGAAAATATGAAAGTCGGGTCACAAGGGTGACGATGGGCGCGTACGGGTGAACGGACCCGCTCGCTACGATGCCGCGAGGCCGCCCGGCGGTCCATAGCCCGGCCCAGATTCACGACTCACGGGGGAGTCCATGTTCGGAATCGTCAGACCCTGCACCCATCGGCTCACCGACGGCCTCAAGACCGAGTGGATGGCCCACCTCTGCGGCCTCTGCCTGGCACTTCGCGCCGACCACGGCCAGTTCGCCCGGGTCGTCACCAACTACGACGGGCTCATCGTCTCCGTTCTGACGGAGGCTCAGACCGGCGCGGTGGAGAGCGGCCGGCGCACCGCCGGACCCTGCCCGCTGCGCGGGATGCGGACCGCCCCCGTGGCGCGGGGCGAGGGCGCCCGGCTCGCCGCCACCGTCTCGCTCGTCCTCGCCTCGGCGAAGGTACGGGACCACGTCGCCGACCGGGACGGCCTGTTGGCCCGCCGGCCCGTCGCCGCCGCGGCCCGCCGCGTCGCCCGCTCCTGGGACAAGGCGGGGGCCAGGACCGGCCGCGCCCTCGGCTTCGACACCGCCCTCCTCGTCGACGCCGTCGACCGCCAGACCGGGATCGAGGCCCTCGCCGGGCCCGGCACCTCCCTGCTCGCCGTCACCGAACCGACCGAGACCGCGACCGCGGCCGCCTTCGCGCACACCGCCGTCCTCGCCGGACGGCCCGGGAACGCGGAGCCGCTCGCCGAGGCGGGCCGGCTCTTCGGCCGCCTCGCGCACCTCCTGGACGCAGTCGAGGACCAGACCGCCGACGCCGAGAGCGGCGCCTGGAACCCGCTCACCGCGACCGGCACCTCCCGCGAGGAGGCCCGCCGGCTCGCCGACGACGCCCTGCACGGCATCCGCCTCGCCCTGAAGGACGCCGAGTTCGCCGACGGCAAGCTCGCCCACGTCCTGCTCGCCCACGAACTGCGCACCTCGGTGGACCGCGCCTTCGGCACGACGCGCTGCGCCCATGGCGCACCGGGACCGGGACCGGGCCAGGGTCCGGTGCCGGGCAATCCGTACGCGGGCGGGACCTCGGGCCCGTACGACCCCTACGGGGGCGGCGGGAACCCTCACGGCGGTGGTGGCGGCGGCTTCGGCGGACCGGGCGGTCCCGGCGGGCTGCCGCCGCAGTTCGGCGGCGGCGCCCCGCAGGCACCCAAGCCGCGCGGCTTCCTCGCGGGGTGCGCCATGTTCACCTGGCTCTTCTGCACCTGCCAGATCTGCTGCGCCAAGGAGTACGAGGGTCCCTGGTCCCGCAAGAAGCGCGAGGGCTGCTGCCAGAACTGCGACTGCGGCAACGGTGACTGCGGCGGCTGCGACTGCTGCTGCCCCTGCGACGGCTGCTGACGCTCCGTCGGCCCACGGGATCCCCGCCTCGCCGGTGCCCCGCCCCGCTACTTCTTCGGCGCCGGGAGCTCCGGCGGGGAGATCCGCGACGTGGCGATGCCCGATCCCGTCACGCCCCACTTCCTCAGGATCCGGTCGTACGTCCCGTCCGCCTTCAGGCCGTTCACCGCGGCCTGGAAGGCGGGCGCGAGCGGGGTGCCCTTCTTGAAGGCGAAGCCGACGTCGAGCCGCCGGTACTCGTTGAGGAACTTCACGTTCTTCTGCTGCGTCACCGCGTAGCGCACGCCGTTGATCGTGTTCATCACGACATCGCTGCGGCCCTGCTGGAGCGCCATCCAGACCGCCCCGGTCTCGCTGTAGACGTTCACCTCGTACGGCTGCTCGCCCGCCTCCGCGCACCGGCCCTTGTTCTGCTCCAGGGTCCGTTCGAAGGTGGTGCCGGCGTTCACCGCCACGTTCAGGCCGCACAGCTGGGTGAGGTCGGTGACCGCCTTCAGCGGGCTGTCCGCGCGGCTCGCGAAGCCCTGGCCGTCGTTGATGTACGTCACGAAGTCGATGGCCTTGCGCCGCTCCTCGGTCACGCCGAAGTTCCCGGTGCCCACGTCGTACTTGCCGCTGCCGAGCGCCGGCAGGATCGCCTCGAAGCCGACCACCTCGCGTTTCAGCTCCAGGCCGAGGGCCTTCGCCACGGCCGCGGCGAAGTCGGCGTCGACCCCCACGACCGTCTTGCCGTCGGGCAGATACGCCGAGCTGGGCGGGGTGGCGACGGCGGAGGCGATCGTGAAGCTGCCCCGCTGCCGGACGTCGGCGGGCAGCAGCTTCGCCGCGGCCTCGTTCTTCCTCACCGCCGACACCAGGTCCTCGGTCGGGAGTGAGCCCTTCGCGGCGCCCGGCGCCCCCGACGCTCCGGCCGGGGCCGTCGCGGGGTCCCCGCCCGCGCAGGAGGTGAGGGCGAGCGCGGCGCCCGTGATGAGGGCGAAGACGACGGTGGAGCGAGCGGTGCCGGGACGCGTGCGCGTGGTCATGGCTTCGGGTTCTCCAGGAATTTCTCGAACGGCAGCGGGCCGATCGACTCGGGATCGGCGGACACGTCGAAGAGCGGGCGGTAGCCGCTCGCCAGATAGAGGCCCCTGGCCTCCGGCTGGCGCGGTCCGGTCGTGAGATAGAGGCGGGAGTAGCCGCGGGTGGCGGCCTCCCGTTCGAGCACGGTCAGGACCCGGCGGGCGAGTCCGCGCCTGCGGTGCGCCGAGTGGGTCCAGATGCGTTTCAGCTCGGCGGTGTCGTCGTCGTAGCGTCGGTACGCGCCGCCCGCCACGGGCCGGCCCTGCTCAAGGAGAAGCAGGAAGGCGCCGTGGGGAGGGGCGAACTCCTCCGCGGGGTAGCGGCTCAGATCGTGCGCGGAGCCGTACCGGGTCGTGTACTCGTACGCCAGCTCGTCGAGGAGCGGGCGCGCCAAGGGGTCGGTGGTCGTGGTCCGGTGAACGGACAACGCGAAGGTCATGACGGTCCTTCAGGGCGAAGGAGGGCAGCCCTTCAGGACGAAGGAGGGCGGCGTGGCAGAGCGAGGGGAGGGAAGAGCTCAGGCATCCACGAGGGGCCTGTGTGTGAAGGCGCCGCGGAAAACAGCACGCGGGCGGGGCGGAGCCGGGGGCCGGCTCATCGAGCAGAGGGTCGGCTCAACAGGAAGAGGACCACACGCGACCGAAGTCGATGTGGGAGCGCGTGACCAGCTGCTGCGAATGCATGGCCTCAGTGGAACAGGCATCCGTTCCCGCGTCAACCACGATGAGACGTACGGCTCACAGTGCGGACACCCTTGACAGCAGGGCGTGTTGACCGCATAGCCTCGAAGGGCGGATCGGGCTGAGGGGCCCGGTTCCGTGCTCAGTGCGTGTGAAGGCGCACCCCCGTGTTCGATCCGCCTCTGGCATCCACGGAGTCTTCGCATGTCCGCGACCCTGGTCAAAACCCCCTCCACGGCCCCGCCGGCCGAACCGCCGCCCCGCGTCGTCCCCACCCGCCGCGCCGGGCAGTGGACCGCCGCGGGCCTCGTCCTCGTCCTGCTCGCCCTCGGCCTCGTCTCGGTCGTCCGCAACAAGGCCTTCCAGTGGGACGTGGTCGCCGAGTACTTCACCTCGGCCTCCGTCCTCCGCGGACTCGGCCTCACCCTGTGGCTGACCGCCCTCGTCATGGCCCTGGGCTTCGTCCTCGGGACCCTGCTCGCCGTACTCAGGCTCTCCGCCAACCCCGTTCTCCGCGCGGTCAGTTGGGGCTACGTATGGTTCTTCAGGTCCACCCCGATCCTGGTCCAGCTGCTCTTCTGGTTCAACATCGGCGCGCTCTACCCCCAGATCCTCGGCGTGAACACGGTCAACCTCCTCGGCCCCGTCTCCGTCGCCGTCATCGGCCTCACCCTGCACGAGGCCGCCTACGCCGCCGAGGTCGTGCGCGGCGGCATCCTCTCCGTCGACCGCGGCCAGATCGAGGCCGCCCAGTCCCTCGGACTCGGCCGGTGGCGCCGGCTCTCCCGGATCGTGCTCCCGCAGGCCATGCGCGCCATCGTCCCGCCCGCCGGGAACATGCTGATCGGCACGCTCAAGGGCACCTCGATCGTCTCCGTGATCGCCGTCCAGGACCTGCTCTACTCCACCCAGCTCGTCTACCACCGCACGTACGAGATCATCCCGCTGCTCCTCGTCGCCACGCTCTGGTACGTCGCCGTCACCTCGGTCCTCAGCCTCGGCCAGTACTACGTCGAGCGGCACTACGCCCGCGGTACGGCCGGTGCGCGATGAGCCCCCGTCCCTCGATCGTGATCGTGGGCGCCGGGCCGCGGGGCACCGGCTTCCTCGAACGGCTCGCCGCCAACCTGCCCGAGGTGTACGGCGACGGCCCCCTCGACGTCCACCTCGTCGACCCGCACCCGCCCGGCCCCGGCCGGATCTGGCGCACCGCGCAGTCCCCGCTGCTCTGGATGAACTCCCGGGCCGAGGACGTCACCATGTTCACCGACGAGACCGTGGACCTGGCGGGCCCCGTCCGGCCAGGACCCACCGTCGCCGAATGGGCCGGCATCGACGGCCGCACCTTCCCCACCCGCCCCCAGCAGGGCGCCTATCTGCGCTGGGTGTACGAGCGGGCCCGCGCCGCGCTGCCCGCCTCCGTCGCCGTCCACGAACACCGCACCACCGCCGTGCGGATCAGCGGCCCCCGCGAGGGGCGCCAGCGGGTCTGGCTGGAGGGCACCGCCGCGCCCCTCCTCGCCGACCTCGTCGTCCTCACCGTCGGCCACCTCGACGCCGAACCCGACCCGGAACAGCGGGCCCTGACCGACTTCGCCGCCCGCCACGGCCTCGTCCACCTGCCGCCCGACTTCACCGCCGACAGCGACCTCAGCGCACTGCCCGCCGGTGAACCCGTCCTCGTCCGCGGCTTCGGACTCGCCTTCGTCGACCTCATGGTGCTGCTCACCGAGGGCCGCGGCGGACGGTACGAGGGCGAGGGCGACGCGCTCGTCTACGTCCCCTCCGGTAAGGAGCCGGTGCTGCACGTCGGATCGCGGCGGGGAGTCCCGTACCACTCGAAGATCGGTTACGTCCTCGACGGCGAACGGCCCCCGCTGCCCCGCTTCTTCGGCACCGAGCAGACCGACGCCCTGCTGAGGCGGAGCGAACCGATCGACTTCCGGCGCGACGTGTGGCCCCTCATCGACAAGGAACTCGGCTGGGCCCACTACCACCGGCTCTTCTCCACCCACCCCGAGCGGACCACGCTCGCCCGGCCCGACTTCGAGCGGGCCTACGCGGCATCGCCGCCGCGCGGAGCCGAACTCGCCGCCGTCGTCGCCGCGGCCGTCCCCGACCCCGCCGACCGGCTCGACCTGGACGCCCTCGACCACCCCCTGGACGGCATCCGCTTCACCTCGACGGAAGCCCTCCAGCACGGTCTGCGCGACTACATCACCGACGACCTGACCCGCCGCCACGATCCCGCCCACAGCTCCGACGCCGCCGTCTTCGCCGGCCTGCTCTCCGTCTACGGACAGCTCCTGCGGCTCGGCGACCGCGTCGACCTCGGCGGCTGGTGGCACGGCTTCTTCAGCTATCTCGCCTCCGGGCCGCCCGGGCCCCGGCTGCGCCAGCTCCTCGCCCTCTCCCGCGCCGGAGTCGTCCGCTTCCTCGGTCCCCAGGTCACCGTCGAGGCCGACGGGGAACGCGGAGTCTTCCGGGCCGCGTCCGCCGCCGTACCGGGGGAGTGGACCGAGGCCCGCGCCCTCGTCGAGGCCCGGCTCCCCGACCCCACCCTCGAACTCACCGGCAGCCCGCTCCTCCGCGCCCTGCACGAGGAGGGCGCGCGGGCCACCACGAGCGGTCTTCTCGTCGTCGACCCCGCCGACGGCCGGGTCCTGGAGCACGACGGACGCCCGCACCCGCGCCGCTTCGCGCTCGGTCCGCACACCACCGCGCGGGCCGACAGCGCCTTCACCCGGCCCCGTACGGGCGGGTTCGTCTTCCGGCAGAACGACGTCACCGCGCGGGCCGCGCTGACGTCCCTGCGCGACCGGGAGTGTCGGCTTCCGGCGCCGCTGAGCGCCTGATCCCCGCCCCGCTCCCGCTGCCCGACCCCTTTCCGAGGAACCGCCATGTCTCTCACCAGCGATCCGCCCGTCACCAGAGCCGCCGTCGTGAAGGAACCGGCGGCGGGCCCCGCGCTCGTGGTCGTCCCCGTGCGCCACCCCTGGCGCTGGGTGGCCGTCGCCGTCACCGCCGTACTGCTCGTCCAGTTCGTCCACGGGCTCGTCACCAACCCCGGCTGGGAGTGGGACGTATTCGCCGCGTTCTTCACCACCGAGACGGTCCTCCGGGCCGTCTGGGTCACCCTCCAGCTCACCTTCCACGGCACCGCGCTCGGCTTCGCGATCGGCATCGTGCTCGCCTTCATGCGGCTGTCGGCCAGCCCGTTCCTGCGGTCCGTCGCATTCGGCTACATCTGGGCCTTCCGCTCGATCCCGCTCATCGTCCAGCTGCTCTTCTGGTTCAACCTCGCCTATCTCTACAAGGAACTGAGCATCGGCATCCCCTTCGGGCCGAGCTTCCTCTCCTTCGACACGATGGGCCTGGTCGGCGAGATGAGCGCCGCCGTCCTCGGACTCGCCCTGCACCAGGCGGCCTACGCGGCGGAGATCGTCCGCGGCGGTGTACTCGCCGTGGACGAGGGCCAGTTGCAGGCCGCGGCCTCCCTCGGCATCCCACGGCTCCGGCAGGTGCGGCGGATCGTCCTGCCGCAGGCCATGCGCTCGATCCTGCCCAACGCCGCCAACGAGATCGTCTCGCTCTTCAAGGGCACCTCGATCGTCTCCGTCATGGCGATCGGCGAACTCTTCTACCAGGTCCAGGTCGTCTACGGCCGCAACGGACGGGTCGTCCCGCTCCTGATGGTCGCCACCGCCTGGTACGTCCTGCTCACCACCGCGCTCTCCGTCGTCCAGCACTACGTCGAACGCCACTACGCGAAGGGGAGCACCCGATGAGCTCCGTCACCGTCGACCCGGCCGTCGAATCCGCGGCCACCACCACCGCCAAGGTCGAGATCCGCTCGGTCCACAAGACCTTCGGCCCCCTCCACGTGCTGCGCGGCATCGACCTGGACGTCCGCGCCGGCGAGGTCACCGTCGTCCTCGGCCCTTCGGGCTCCGGGAAGTCCACCCTCCTGCGGACCATCAACCACCTGGAGAAGGTCGACAGCGGCACCGTCAGCGTCGACGGCACCCTCGTCGGCTACCGCCGCTCCGGCAACAAGCTCTACGAGCTGCGCGAGCGGGACATCCTCAAGCAGCGCACCCGGATCGGCTTCGTCTTCCAGAACTTCCACCTCTTCCCGCACCTCACCGTCCTGGAGAACATCGTCGAGGCCCCCGTCTCGGCTCTGAAGCGCCCCCGCAAGGACGCCGAGGCCGCGGCCCGGGCCCTGCTCGAACGCGTCGGACTCGCCGACAAGGCGGAGGCGTACCCCAAGCAGCTCTCCGGCGGACAGCAGCAGCGGGTCGCCATCGCCCGCGCGCTCGCCCTCGAACCCGGCCTGCTCCTCTTCGACGAGCCGACCTCCGCGCTCGACCCCGAGCTGGTCGGCGAGGTCCTCGACGTCATCAAGGACCTGGCCGCCTCCGGCACCACCATGATCGTCGTCACCCACGAGATCGGCTTCGCCCGTGAGGTCGCCGACACCGTGGTCTTCATGGACGAGGGCCGGATCGTCGAGCAGGGACCGCCGGCCGAGGTGCTCGACAGCCCGCGCCACGAACGCACCCGCGCCTTCCTCTCCAAGGTCCTCTGACCACCCCCTTCCCTTTCAGGAGCACCGCCATGAAGACCCGTCGCCCCGTCCTCGCCGCCTTCGCCTCGCTCACCACCCTCGGGGTCCTCACCGCCTGCGGCGCGGGTGACGCCTCCACCGAAACGATCAAGTCCGAGGGGAAGACCGGCGGCATCAACCTGAGCCCCGAGCAGAACCGCGTCCACACCCCCAAGGTCGACGCCCTCGCGGCCCGGCTGCCCGAGGCCGTCCGCAAGAGAGGCACCCTGATCCTCGGCGTCTCCGCGACCGGCAATCCGCCGCTCGCCTTCCACGCCACCGACGACAGGACGCTGATCGGGGTCGAGGTCGACCTCGCCACCCTGGTCGCCGACGCCCTCGGTCTGAAGCCCGAGTTCAACCCGGTCTCCTGGGAGAACCTCTTCGTCGGCCTCGACAGCGGCAAGTACGACGCCGTCTTCAACAACGTCACCGTCACCGAGGAGCGCAAGGACAAGTACGACTTCGCCACCTACCGCCTGGACGACCTGGCCTTCGAGGCGAAGAAGGGCTCCGGCTGGACGGTGAAGGGCCCCGAGGACGTGGCGGGGAAGGTGATCGCCGTCGGCTCCGGAACCAACCAGGAGAAGATCCTCGTCGACTGGTCCGCGCAGAACGAGAAGGCAGGCCGCGAGCCGGTCGACATCAAGTACTACCAGAACACCTCGGACTACTACCTGGCGCTCCAGTCCGGCCGGATCGACGGCTACCTCGGCCCCAACCCCGTCGCCGCCTACCACGTGCTCTCCGCCGGACAGACCGAGATCGTCGGCACGTTCTCCGGTGCGGGCGCCGGGCTCCAGGGCAAGATCGCGGCCACCACGAAGAAGGACAGCGGACTCGTCGCCGCCTACGCCGCCGCGATCGACCACCTCGTCGAGAACGGCACCTACGCCCAGGTCCTCAAGCGGTGGGGCCTCGAAAGCGAGGCCGTGACGAAGTCGGAGATCAACCCGCCCGGGCTGCCCCGCACCGAGAACTGACCCGTCCGCCGCTCCGTTCGCTTCACGTCGCTTCGAGAGAGACCGCATGACCAGCACCCGAACGCTCCACCTGGCAGCCGAACTCGCCCCGGGATCCGGCGACTTCCCGCCCACTGCCGCGTCCTTTGCCGCCGTCCGCACGGCCGCACACACCGTCACCGACAGCGCCGCCCGTACCGTCGCGCTCGCCCGGCTCGCCGAAGCCGCCGGGCTCGACTTCCTCACCCACGACGACTCCTTCGCCCGGCCCGGCCTCGACGCGCTCGCCGTCCTCGCCCGGGTCGCCCCCGAGACCCGGTCCGTCGGGCTCGTGCCGACCGTGACCACCACCCACACCGAGCCCTTCCACGTCCAGGCCGCGGTCGCCACCCTCGACTGGGTGAGCCGGGGCCGGGCGGGCTGGCGGATCGCGGTCTCCCCGACCGGGGCCGAGGCCCGGCTCTTCGGCCGCCGTCCGGTCCCGGCCACCGCCGAGCTCTGGCAGGAGGCGGGCGAGGTCGCCGAGGTCTCCCGCAAGCTGTGGGACAGCTGGGAGGACGACGCCGAGATACGCGATGTGGCGACCGGGCGGTTCATCGACCGCCGCAAGCTGCACCATGTGAACTTCCAGGGCGCCACCTTCTCGGTCAAGGGCCCCTCGATCGTCCCCCGGCCCCCGCAGGGCAATCCGGTGACCGTCGTCGACGCCACCCGCTCCGACGCCCGGGACACCGCCGCCCACCACGCCGACGTGGCCCTGATCCGGGCCTCCTCCGCCGAGGAGGCCGCGGCCCTGCGCGCCGAACTGCGCCAGGGGGCCCGCGCCCACGGCCGGGACCCCGGTCAGCTGCGCGTCCTGCTCTCGGCGACCGTCGACCTCGACGCGTACGAGGGCGGGCCCGGCGCGCTCGCCGAACTGATCGCGGGCTGGCACGGCGGCGGGGCGGTCGACGGCTTCCACCTCGTGCCGGCCGTGCCCGAACGGGACCTGGAGCGGTTCACCGCCGAGACCGTGACCCGGCTGCGGGACCGCGGGCTCTTCCGCGAGACCTACGAGGGCGTCACCCTCCGCGACCACCTGGGGCTCACCCGCCCGGTCAGCCAGTACGCGACGACGGGAGTGCACGCGTGAGCACCCACAAGGGACGGAAGCAGATCCACCTCGCCGCGCACTTCCCCGGCGTCAACTCCACCACCGTCTGGGCCGATCCGCGCTCCCGCTCGCAGATCGACTTCTCCTCCTTCGAGCACCTCGCCAGGACCGCGGAGCGCGGCCTGTTCGACTTCTTCTTCCTGGCCGAGGGGCTGCGGCTGCGCGAGCACAACGGGCGCATCCACGACCTCGACGTCGTCGGCCGGCCCGAGTCGATCACCGTCCTCAACGCGCTCGCCGCCGTCACCGACCGGCTCGGCCTGGCCGGTACGGTCAACGCCACCTTCAACGAGCCGTACGAACTGGCCCGGCGGCTCGCCTCGCTCGACCACCTCAGCGCGGGCCGGGCCGCCTGGAACGTCGTCACCTCCTCGGACGCCTTCACCGGCGAGAACTTCCGGCGCGGCGGCTATCTGGACCGGGCCGACCGGTACACCCGGGCCGCCGAGTTCCTCGCCACCGCCCGGGAGCTGTGGGACTCCTGGACCCCGGACGGGGAGCGGCGCCCCTTCGCCCACAGCGGGACGCAGTTCGGGATCGAGGGGGAGTTCACCGTCCCGCGCTCCCCGCAGGGGCATCCGGTCGTCATCCAGGCCGGGGACTCCCCGGAGGGCCGGGAGTTCGCCGCCTCGGCCGCCGACGTGATCTTCAGCCGGCACTCCACCCCGGAGGCCGCCCGGGAGTTCTACGCCGATGCCAAGGGACGGCTCGCCCGGTACGGCCGCGCGCCCGAGGACCTGAAGATCATGCCGGCGGTCACGTACGCGCTCGGCGACACCGACGCCGAGGCGCAGGAACTGGCCGCCGAGATCCGTCTCCGACAGGTCTCCCCGCAGAACGCGATCCTCGCCCTGGAGCAGATCTGGGGCCGCGACCTGTCCGGCTACGACCCGGACGGACCGCTCCCGGACGTCGACCCCGACCCCGACTCGACCCTCGTCCAGGGCCGGGTGCGGGTCGCCGACCCGGTGGCGGTGGCGAGGAAGTGGCGGGCGCTCTCCGAGGCCAAGGGTCTGTCGATCCGTCAGACGGTGATCGAGACCTCCGGCCGGGAGTCCTTCGTCGGCAGCCCGGAGACGGTGGCCGCGGCCCTGGAGGAGTTCGTCGTCACGGACGCCGCCGACGGCTTCATCCTGGTCCCGCACCTCACCCCCGGCGGCCTCGACGACTTCGTCGACCGGGTGGTCCCGCTGCTCCAGGAGCGCGGAGTCTTCCGTACGGAGTACTCCGGCACGACGCTGCGGTCGCACCTCGGGCTTCCCGAGCCCGTATGGAAAGGTTGAGCACCATGAGCACGCACAACGACACCGACGCGGGTACGGGCACGGACCCCCGGCGGGAGTGGCAGCGCTGGCACGAGCAGCGGGAGGCCGCGGTCTCCTCCTCGTACGGTCCCCTCTCCCTCACGGGCACCCACTGGCTCTCGGACCACCCGGAGGGTCGCATTCCGGCCGTTCCGGGGGAGTGGCGGGAGGACGGCGACGAGGTGCTCCTCAGCGCGGGCGCCGAGGACGGGGTCACCGTCGACGGCAAGTCCTTCACCGGCACGGTCCGGCTCACCGCCGACCACGGCCCGATCCACGAGTCCCGGGTCGAGTCGGCGGGCCGGCGGCTCGTGGTGCTGCGGCGCGAAGGGCTCTGGGCCGTGCGGGACTTCGACCCCGGTTCGGAGGCCCGCAGCGCCTTCCGGGGCGTCGAGGCCACCCCGTACGACGAGCGCTGGGTGGTGCCCGGCGTCTTCCGGCCGTACGAGGAGGCGCGCAGCGTACGGGTGGAGAACGCCGACGGCGTCGAGCGTGGCCTCGGGCTCGCCGGGGAGCTGGTCTTCGACCTGCACGGCGGCGAGCACACCCTTCAGGTGGCCGTCGAGGACGACGGCTCCCTGTGGGCGGTCTTCGCGGACGCCACCAGCGGCCGGGACAGCTACCGCTTCCGCTTCCTGCGTCCGGCCGCCCCGGCGGCGGACGGCTCGGTGACCGTCGACTTCAACCGCGCGCTGCTGCCGCCGTGCGCCTTCGCCGACCACTTCATCTGCCCCTTCCCGCCGCCGGGGAACACCCTGGACACCGCCGTCCCGGCGGGGGAGAGGCGGCTGAGCGAGGTCTGAGCGCTGCTCAACTCGGGTGGAATGCTGGGTAGTTGAGGGCTGTACGGCTGAAAGGCGCCCTTGCGGCGTGAAGTCGTACGGCCCGAGACTCCCCCACAGCGCAGGCCCCTGGCCGCGCCTCACGGGCCCGTCACCCCACGGCGGTCCCCCGATTCCCCTCGGGAGGAACAGAAGTGAGGACCACGCGCACCACCCCCACGAGAACCGTCCGGCTGCTTGCCGTCATGGCGGGACTCGCCGCCGCCGCGGCGCTCGCCGTCCCCACCGCGAGCGCCGACACCGCACAGAGCGCACGCGTCTACGACGCCGCCGCCCTCTCGGCGACCGGCGACGCCGTGCTCGCCGCCGACGTGGCCGGTACCGCCTGGCACGTCGACACCGCCACCGGCTCGGTGGTCGTCACCGCCGACTCCACCGTCTCCCCGGCCGAGATCGCGAAGATCAAGCGCCAGGCCGGGGCGAACGCGGGCGCCATCCGGGTCGAGCGGACCCCCGGGAAGTTCAGCAAGCTGATCTCCGGCGGGGACGCGATCTACGCCGACAGCTGGCGCTGCTCGCTGGGCTTCAACGTCCGGGACAGCGCGGGCAACTACTACTTCCTGACCGCCGGCCACTGCACCGACGGAGCGGGCAGCTGGTACTCCAACTCCTCGCGTACCACCGTCCTCGGCAGTACGGCCGGGTCGAGCTTCCCGGTCAACGACTACGGCATCGTCCGCTACACCAACAGCACCGTCACCAAGTCCGGCACCGTCGGCAGCGTGGACATCACCAGCGCCGCCAACGCCACGGTCGGCATGTCGGTCACCCGCCGGGGCTCCACCACCGGCACCCACAGCGGCTCGGTGACCGGCCTCAACGCCACCGTGAACTACGGCGGTGGCGACATCGTCTACGGCATGATCCGCACGAACGTCTGCGCCGAGCCCGGCGACTCCGGTGGCCCGCTCTACTCGGGCAGCCGCGCGATCGGCCTCACCTCGGGCGGCAGCGGCAACTGCTCCTCGGGCGGGACGACCTTCTTCCAGCCCGTGACGGAGGCGCTGAGCGCCTACGGCGTCAGCGTCTTCTAGCCGAACCGGGAAACCGGACCGGAGCCCCTTCGCGCATGGGCGCAAAGGGGCTTCCGGTCCCTCCCCGCAGGCCCGCTTCCGCCCTCGTGCCGTATGCCGTACGTACGGCTCAGAGGGTGCGGGCGAACTCCAGCCGGTCGGCGAAGTTCACGTATCCGGCGCGTTCGAAGGCCCTGGCCATCGCCACGTTCGCGGCGTCGCAGTCCCCGCGGATCTCGGTCGCCCCGGCGGCGACCAGGACACGCGTGCCCCGGACCACGACCGAGGTGGCGTATCCCTTGCCGCGGTGGGCGGGTGCGACGCCGACGAAGCCGATCACCGGAACGCTGGGGTTCTCGGCGGGGAGGCTGATCACGGCGACGGTGCCGTCCGCGTCGTAGCCGAGCTCCCACCACCCGGGCTCGTGCTTCAGCTCGGCCGTCTCCTCGAAGAGCAGCTCGGCCGCGCGGCGGGCGCCGTGCTGCCGTACGTCGGCCGCGAGCCGGGCGTCGGCGGTGTCCGCGAGCAGCTCGGCGAGGACCGCGACGAAGGGCTCGGGGCCGAGTTCGGCGAGCGAGCGGAAGGTGAGCCGGGGGTCGTCGGCGGGCGGCCCGTCCGGCATGCCGGGGGCGTGAAGGCTGAACCGGCGCCCGTCGCGGACCGCTTCGAATCCGGATGCGCGCAGCAGCTCGCCCCGGCGCTCCGGGTCCCGCTGGAACTGCGGGGCCTGGGCGGGGGAGTCGACGACGTGCTCCAGCTCCGTCGCGCCCAGCTCCCGGGCCTTGGCGGTCGCCGCGTCGAGCAGCGCGGCCCCGGTCTCCGCCGAGTCCTCCGGCGCCTCGAACAGCACGAAGGCGAGCGGGACTTCGTGCCCCGGTATGGTCCACAGCACCACGCTGCCGGTGAGTCGTCCGTCGCCGTCCTCGGCGACCAGGCACCACTCGGGCCGGGTGCACCCGCTGTCGAGGAGCTCGGTGAGGTACGCGCGGGTGGCGGCGTTGCGTTCCGGGGCGTCGGGGTGTTCGACCAGGGCGGGGAGTTCGTCGGGACGGGCGGGGCGGACGAATGTCACGGAGAGCCTTGTCGGTTCGGGGGTGGTGGGGCGGTGCCCCGCGAACGTAACGGCCGATGAGGGGTTGGGCCAGGGGTTTTCGGTTCAGTGGGCCGGCGCGCCGTTCGCGGGGTCCAGCTCCTCCGCGATGGGCTCCGACTCGGGCTTGCGCTTCAGGGAGGACATCACCAGGGTGATCACCGTGCCGACGACCGCCCAGGCCGAGAGGACCAGCATCGAGCCGGTCATGTCGTTGCCCTTGAAGTACGCGATCGAGCGCGCCGACCAGGTGCCCGCGCCCGGTGGCAGGGCGGGGCCGATCGCGTTCCAGAACGGGGGCAGCATCGGCAGCGGGAACGCGCCGCCCGCGCTGGGGTTGCCCGCGATCACGATGAGCAGGATCGCCAGGCCGATGCCGACGATCCCGAAGACCGCCTGCAGGGCGAGGGTGGCGGCACCGACGGCGAAGACGACCAGGGAGCCCAGGCCCCACAGGGCGGCGACGCTGCCGGGCAGGGCGCCCAGGATCGGGCCGACGATGATCGCGCCGCCGAGTCCGCCGAGGACCGAGTAGAGCGCGAGGACCCCGAGGCGGATGATCGCTCGTTCGAGGTTGGCGGGCCGGGAGCCCGCGCTGATCGCCAGGATCGCGGCGCAGATGTAGCCGCCGACGCACCAGCCGACGACGAGGTAGAAGGCAGAGAGCCCGTTGAAGTCCTCCCTCGACGCGGGGGCCACGTCGACGGTCCGTACGGTGCGCTGCTGGGCCTCCTCCACGCTGGTGAAGATCGCCTGCAGGGTGCGGGAGAGCGCGGTGCCGCCGCCGGAGGCGACGAGCAGGGTGTCGGTGCGGCCGGCGGGGTTGACGATCAGGGCGCCGTCGATGTCCCGGTTCAGGATCTGGTCCCGTGCGGTGGCCTCGTCGGTGACCGTACGGGGGTCGAGCGGGGCGCCGGGGAGCTGGTCCAGCTGCTCGACGAGCTGGGCGGAGACCCTCGGGGGCGCGACGACGCCGAAGGGGACGTCCCTCGGCTTGGGGTGGTGCAGGGCCCCGACGTACGAGGTGATGAAGAGGAGCTGGAGAGCGAGGACGCCGACGACAAGGAGGGCGGCTCGGGGGGTGACGGCGCTTTTCAGTTCGTCGACGAGGCTCATGCCCCCACGCTCGGGTGCAGGGGGTGTTTCCGCAGGTGGGATGCGCCCGAATGGCTGACCGGAGGACGGCCCGGCACGCTTATCGTACGGACGTTCGAAATGGGCTATGGTGAAGAACGAGGGGGTGGGAACATACGTACGATTTCGATGCGGGAGCCGGGAGGTGCGCCATGCCGGGATTCACGCACCTGCACACCGCGTCGGGCTACTCCCTGCGCTACGGCGCCTCCCACCCCGAACGACTGGCCGCGCGTGCCGCCGAGCGCGGCATGGACGCACTCGCCCTGACCGACCGCGACACCCTCGCGGGCACGATCCGCTTCGCCAAGGCATGCGCGAAGGAGGGCGTCCGTCCGCTGTTCGGCGTGGACCTCGCGTACGAGGCGACGGTGCCCGCGCCGGCCCCGGGGCGGGTGCCGGGGCCCGAGGGTACGCGGGACGTACGGCGGGTGCCCGTCAGGGGCGGGGCCTTCGTCGACGAGTCCGCGCCCCGCGCCCTCTTCCTCGCCCGCTCCCGCACCGGCTGGGCCTCGCTCTGCGCGATGATCACCGCCGCCCACGCCGGGAGAGGGGAGCGGCCCCTGCTGCCCCGGTCCGCCCTGTGCGAGGAAGACGTCTTCGTCCTCCTCGGCCCCGACTCCGACGTCGGACGCGCCCTCGCCGCCGGCCGCCCCGACCGGGCCGCCCGGCTGCTCGCCCCCTGGCGCGAGCGGTACGGCGACGCGCTGCGCCTCGCGGCCGTCGACCACAGGCGCTCCGGCACCGGGCCCGGCTCCCTGCGGCTCGCCGCCCGTACCGTCGGCTTCGCCGCCGAACAGGGCGTCCCGCCCGTCATCGGCAACTCCGTCCGCTACGCCGACCCCGGCCAGGGCCCGGTGGCCGACGTCCTCGACTCCGCCCGCCGCCTCGTCCCCGTCGACCCCCGCAAGGAGCTCGACAGTGGCGAGGCCTGGCTCAAGGGTGCCGACGACATGCTGGCCGCCGCCGAACGGATCGTCGAGGCCGCCGGCTTCCGCCGGGACGCCGCCCACCGGCTCCTCGAACGGACCGCGACGGTCGCCGCCGCCTGTCTGGTCGACCCCGAGGACGACCTCGGCATCGGCTCCGCGCACTTCCCCGAACCGCACCTCGTCGGCGCCGAGCACCGCACCGCCCAGCGCGTCCTCGCCTCCCGGGCCGCCGCCGGCATGATCCTCAAGGGGTACGAGAAACGCGGCGCCTACTGGGACCGGATGCACCGCGAACTGGACGTCATCGCCCACCACCACTTCGCCACCTACTTCCTGACGGTCGCCCAGGTCGTCGATGACGTCCGGAAGATGGGCATCCGGGTCGCCGCCCGCGGCTCCGGCGCCGGCTCCCTCGTCAACCACCTCCTCGGCATCGCCCACGCCGACCCGGTCGAGCACGGACTGCTGATGGAACGCTTCCTCTCCAAGCGCCGCACCGCCCTGCCCGACATCGACATCGACGTGGAGTCCGCCCGCCGCCTGGAGGTCTACCGGGCGATCATCGACCGCTTCGGCACCGCACGCGTCGCCACCGTCTCCATGCCCGAGACCTACCGGGTCCGCCACGCGGTACGGGACGTGGGCGCGGCCCTCTCCATGGACCCCGCCGAGATCGACCGGCTCGCCAAGGCCTTCCCGCACATCCGCGCCCGCGACGCGCTCGCCGCCCTCGACGAACTGCCCGAACTGCGCGAACTCGCGGGCGAGCGCCAGAAGTTCGGACGTCTCTGGGAGCTGGTCGAAGCCCTCGACGCGCTGCCGCGCGGCACCGCCATGCACCCCTGCGGGGTCCTGCTCTCGGACGCCTCGCTGCTCGCCCGTACCCCCGTGGTGCCCACCAGCGGGGAGGGCTTCCCCATGTCCCAGTTCGACAAGGAGGACGTGGAGGACCTCGGGCTGCTCAAGCTCGACGTCCTCGGGGTGCGGATGCAGTCCGCGATGGCCCACGCCGTCGCCGAGGTCGAGCGGGCCACCGGCATCCGCCCGGACATCGACGCGGTCCCGGAGGGCGACCCCGAGACGTACCGGCTCATCCGCTCCACCGAGACCCTCGGCTGCTTCCAGATCGAGTCGCCGGGCCAGCGCGACCTGGTCGGCCGGCTCCAGCCCGCCACCTTCCACGACCTCGTCGTCGACATCTCGCTCTTCCGGCCGGGCCCGGTCGCCGCCGACATGGTCCGCCCCTTCATCGAGGCCCGGCACGGCCGCGCCCCCGTCCGCTACCCGCATCCCGACCTGGAGGAGACCCTGCGGGAGACGTACGGCGTGGTCGTCTTCCACGAGCAGATCATCGAGATCGTACGGATCATGACCGGCTGCCGCCGCGACGAGGCCGACCAGGTGCGACGCGGACTCTCGGACGCCGAATCGCAGGGCCGGATCAAGCTCTGGTTCGCCCGGCAGGCCTCCGCGCGCGGATACGAGGACGAGGTCGTCGCCCGTACCTGGGAGATCGTGGCGGCCTTCGGCTCGTACGGCTTCTGCAAGGCGCACGCCGTGGCCTTCGCCGTACCGACGTACCAGTCGGCCTGGCTCAAGGCGCACCACCCGGCCGCCTTCTACGCCGGGCTGCTCACCCACGACCCCGGCATGTACCCCAAGCGGCTGCTGCTCGCGGACGCGCGGCGGCGGGGGGTGGCGGTGCTGCCGTTGGACGTGAACAGATCGGCGGTCGCCCACCGCATCGAACTGGTGTCTGATTCCCCTGAGCGGTGGGGGCTCCGGCTGGGCCTCACCGACGTGCACGGCATCAGCGAGGCCGAGAGCGCCCGGATCGAGGCCGGGCAGCCGTACGCCTCCCTCCTCGACTTCTGGGAACGGGCCCGCCCCCGCACCCCCGTCGCCGAACGACTCGCCCAGGTCGGCGCGTTGGACGCCTTCGGCGCCAACCGCCGCGACCTCCTCCTGCACCTCACCGAACTCCGGCGCGTCCAGCGGGGAGCCGCCTCCCACGGAGGTCAACTCCCGCTCGCGCAGGGCGGGAAGACGGCCCCCCTCGGCCTGCCCGACCTCGACGAGACGGAACGCCTCAGCGCCGAACTCGGCATCCTCGGCATGGACGCCTCCCGCCACCTCATGGGCGACCACCACGCCTTCCTCCGCGAACTCGGCGTCGTCTCCGCCCAGCGCCTCCGCGAGACCCCGCACGGCCGGACCGTCCTCGTCGCGGGCGCCAAGGCCGCCACCCAGACCCCGCCCATCCGTTCCGGCAAGCGGGTCATCTTCACCACCCTCGACGACGGCACCGGCCTGGTCGACCTCGCCTTCTTCGACGACGCCCACGAGCGCTGCGCCCACACCGTCTTCCACTCCTGGCTGCTCCTGGTCAGGGGCGTGGTCCAGCGGCGCGGCCCCCGCAGCGTCAGCGTGGTCGGCGCCGCCGCCTGGAACCTCGCCGAACTGGTCGAACTCCGGGCGTCCGGCGGCCCGGGCGCGGTGGGGGACCTGCTCGCCGAACCCGCCCCGACCGGGGCGAACGGCGACTCCGGCCGCCGCATCAGGATGTCCACCGGTTACGAGATGAACCCCTGGGCCGACCTCAAGCCGGCGGGCGAAGGGGCCCCGAGCGGGCGGAAGTTGTGGCACAGCAGCCCGGGGAGCGCGGGCTGAGCCGGCTCCCCGGGCGATACGGGCGGGTGGGCAGCGTGGGCGGGGGTCAGGGGGCCGTCGCGCCGGAGACCGCCGTGTCGACGGAGGCGTACGTCACGCCGTGGTCGGCCAGGGCCTCCGAGACGACCCCGCCGGTCGTGGTGAGCGCCAGGAGGATGTGTTCGTCGCCGATCTCCCGGTCCTTGCGGGCCAGCGCCACCCGGAGGGACTTCTCCAGGACGGTCTTGGCCGCCCGCGAGAAGGACCGGCGGCCGGACCACCACCCGGAGCCCTTGCGGTCACCCGCCAGCGCGCCCGCGCCGTGGGTCTCCTCCACCCGCGCCACGATCGCGCCGACGTCGATGCCGAGGTCCGCCAGGGCCTCCTCGTCCGCCCGGGAGAGTCCCGCCCGGCGCCGGGCGTCGGTCAGGGCTGCCACCAGGGACGGGCGGCGGTCCGGTGGGCACAGCGTGCGCAGCGCGTCCGACGCCCGGGTGCCCTCCCCGTCGAGCAGGGCGAGCAGCAGGTGCTCCTCGGTGACGACCGTCGCGCCACCCCGCTCCGCGTGCTCGACCGCCCCCTTCACCACGGCGCGTGCGGCCTTCGTGAACCGTTCGAACATCACTGCCTCCCGTACTTCTTGTGGACGGCCTGTCGGCTTACTCCCAGTTCGGTCGCGATCTCCTGCCACGACCATCCCTGGTTGCGCGCACTGCGCACCTGGACGGCTTCCAGCTGTTCCAGCAGTCGCCGCAGGGCGGAGACGGCCCGTAGCCCGACCCGGGGGTCGCGGTCGCCCGCCCGTGCGGCGAGATCGGTCGCATCGGTCATGGTGTCAACGTATGTTGACACCCTCTTCGTGTCAACTCTGGTTGACGGGTGGGGTGAGGCGGGCTGCGACTCAATTCGCTCGCACAAATATTCGAACATGCTTTAGGGTGGGAGGGCAGGTGGGGGCATAGGGGTGCAAAAGGGATGTGAATGTGGGGGAGGAGGAGGTATCCGTGAGCGATGTCGGGCAGCGCGACGACTCGGCGAGCATCCTGCACGTGCGATGCGCCCCGCGGCTGCCGGAGGACGGCTACCGGGCGGTGCTGGAGCTGCTGCGCGAGTTCTCCCCCCTCGTCCAGGCCGTTCCGCCCGGGGCGGCACTGGTGGAAGTGCGAGGCGCGCAGCGGTACTTCGGAGCGGACGCCAAACACATCGCGGAGCTGGTGCGGCTTCGCGCACTGGCTCGGCTCGGTACGGACGTACGCATCGGGGTCGCCGGGACGCAGACGGTGGCGGCGATGGCATCCGGCCACATGACGGAGTCAGGCGGCGTCCTGGCCGTGCCCGATGACGCGGTGGGCGCCTTCCTGGCCCCGCTCCCGGTGGAGACGCTGCACGGCATCGGCCCCCGGCAGGCGGAGCTGCTGAGAAAGTACGGCCTGCACACGATCGGCGCGCTCGCCGAGGCTCCGCAGAGAGTTGTCGAACGGGTCCTGGGGCGGGGAGCCGGGCGGCTGGCCGCACAGCGTGCCCGCGGCGTCGACGTGCGCCAGGTCGTGCCGAAGGACCTGCCGCTGTCGGCCGGTGTCAGGCACAGGTTTTCCCGGCAGGAACTCGACGGCAGCTCCGCGAGGGCGGCCCTTCTCGGTCTGGTGGTGCGGCTGGGGGCGATGCTGCGCAACCGTGGACAGGCGGCCCGGGGCGTGTCCTTGAGGCTGCAGTTCGCCGGCGGCCCGCAGTGGGAGAAGACCCGGCGGCTCCCGGAGCCGTCCGCGCACAACGAGGACCTGCGGGCCGTGACGTATCAGCTGATGGACGCGGCCGGGCTGCAGCGGGCCCGGCTGACCGGCATGGTGCTGCGTGCCGAGGAGCTCGTCGGGGCCGAGTGCGTGGCCCGGCAGATGTCGCTGGACCCCGCGCACGAAGCCCGTCTGGCGGTGGAGGCGGCGGTCGACTGCGCGAACGCCCGGTTCGGAGCCCACGCGGTGCGCCCGGCCGCCACGTTCCGCAACGCGGCGTAGCCCTGGCTCCCCCTCGGCCCCCCCTAGGGCAGCTCTGCCGAGGCGTGCAGCAGCAGGTCGCGCAGTGCCGTGGCGGTGTCCGACGGGTCGGTGGAGGTGAGGACGACCTGGTCGGCGGTGGTCGAAGGGCCGGTGAGGGGGATGATCCGCAGGCCGGGCGGCCGGTGGTCGAGTGCGGATTCGACGGTGATGCCGATGCCCGTTCCCGCGGCGACATGAGCGGCGATGGCGTGCACGCTGTCGGCGGTCCTGATGATCCGCAGGTCGGCTCCGCCGATCCGGAAGGCCGACAGCAGGCGGTCGCAGAGGCCGCTGTTGATCTGGTGGGGCCAGGTGAGCAGGCCGGCGGTGGACAGTTCGGACGCGCTCAGCTCGGCGTACCCGGCGAGCGGGTGGGCCTCGGGGACGAGCGCCATGAACCTCTCGGTGGACAGCACCCGCGCGTTCACGCCGTTCACGTCGCCGGTCGCCCAGCCGATGCCGAGCCCGATCGTCTCCGCCCGCAGGGCGGTGAGCTGGGCCGTGGTCGGCATGGTCTCCGGCACGATCGTCACGTCGGGGAAACGGTCGCGCAGCTGCGGCAGGCAGCGCAACAGCAGCTGGTGGCCGGTGTATTCGGCGTGGGCGACGACGAGGGTGGTACGGCTCCGGTCGCCGGCGGCCAGGGAGCGCCCGCGCTCCTTGAAGTGGCGCAGCTGGGCGAGGGTGGCGTGGGCGTCGGGCAGCAGCGCCTCGCCGAGATCGGTCAGTGACACCCGGCGGCTGGTGCGGTGGAACAACCGCCCGCCCAGGGTGCCCTCCAGCCGCCTGACGGCGTCGCTGACGGTCGGCTGCCCCCGGTGCAGGCGCGCGGCGGCGCGGCCGAAGTGGAGCTCTTCCGCGACGGCCACGAATGCTTCCAGTTCCATCCTGTCCACGGGGCCAGGCTAACGCGATCGATCGGTGCGACCGATCGCTGCGTGCCGATCTTCGGCGTTGATGCCGTGCCGTACGCAGGCTGTGATGGCAGGGCAAGCAGGGATCTCCCCACGACCGGAAGCGGCGAACAGCACATGACAGTCAATGACGTTGAACGTGAGCACGATGCATCGACGGCCGCGGTGCCGACGGCCACGGTGACGGTGGTCTACCACTCGGTACACGGGCACACCCGGGTCCTGGCCGAGCACCTCGCCGACGGGGCGCGCCTCGTGCCGGGCGCCCGGGTGCACCTTGTCGAGATCCGGCCCGAGGACGTCGTCGCCGGCCGTTGGCACGATGCGGAGGTACTGGCGCTGCTCGACCGCTCCGATGCGATCGTCCTCGGCTGCCCGACGCTGATGGGCAGCGTGTCGGCGGTGTTCAAGGCGTTCATGGAGGCGGCGTTCACACCGTTCGTCACGCAGGCGTGGAAGGACAAGCTGGCCGGAGGGTTCACCATGTCCGCCTCGCAGAGCGGCGACAAGCTGGCGGTCCTGGAACAGCTGGCGGTCTTCGGCGCGCAGCTGGGCATGCAGTGGATCGGCGTGGGCGACATGCCGGGCAACAACTGGAGCGGTGGCTCCCGCGACGATGTGAACCGGCTGGGCTCGTGGCTGGGTCTGATGAGCCAGAGCCATGCCGACCAGGGGTCGGAGGACGCCGGATCGCGCGGCGACCTGATCACCGCGGAGCGGTACGGCGAGCGGATCGCCCGGCTGACCCAGCGCTGGGTCAACGCCGTGCCGTACGACACTCCCCGGATGACCGAACACGAGGCCCGCGCCCTGTCGGCCTCCCTCCGGGAGACGGACGGCGCATCGGCGGCCCTGGCCGACGCCTGACCCCACGAAATCCGGCCCACGGGCGGTGCCGCGGGGCTCGCCGGCGGCCCGGAGCACGGCCCGACGGCCGTGTCGAACGGCTCGCCGGCGGCCCGGAGCACGGCCCGACGGCCGTGTCGAACGGCTCGCCGGCGACCCGGGGCGCGGCCCGGCAACCTGCACCGGCGCCCCGAGACGCGGCCCGACGGTCGTTTCACCAGGCACTCATGACGACACATCACTTTTTACCGACGCGTAACTTCCCAGCCAAGGCTACCCGTGCGTAGCTTGGCTGAAGCGCATCCCCATCGCGCATCCCCACTTGTGGTCCGGACCGCAGGGCGTAGCACCCCCACCATCCCCTTGAGCCGCAAGGAGATCGCCCGATGCTGCCCTGGAAACACGCCGTCAGAGCGCTGTCCGTCCTGCTGCTGGCCGCCGCCGCCACGCTCGCCCCGACCACCGCCGCCTCGGCCTCCGCCTCCGTCCAGGCCGAGACCGCCACCACCAGCAGGGGCTGGAACGACTACTCCTGCAAGCCCTCCGCCGCGCACCCGCGCCCCGTCGTCCTCGTCCACGGAACCCTCGGGAACTCCGTCGACAACTGGCTCGCCCTCGCGCCCTACCTGGTCAACCGCGGTTACTGCGTCTTCTCGCTCGACTACGGCCAGCTGCCGAACGTGCCGTTCTTCCACGGGCTCGGGCCCATCGCCGCGTCCGCCGGACAGCTCGACACCTACGTCGACCGGGTCCTCGCCGCCACCGGTGCCCCGGAGGCCGACATCGTCGGACACTCGCAGGGCGGCATGATGCCCCGCTGGTACCTCAAGTTCCTCGGTGGGGCCGAGAAGGTGAACGCGCTCGTCGGGATCGCCCCCGACAACCACGGCACCACCCTGCTCGGCCTCACCAAGCTCCTGCCGTACTTCCCCGGCGCGGAGGACCTGATCAAGGCCAACACCCCGGGCCTCGCCGATCAGATCGCCGGCTCGCCGTTCATCACCAAGCTCAACGAGGGCGGCGACACCGTGCCCGGGGTCCGCTACCACGTCATCGCGACCCAGTACGACGAGGTGGTCACCCCGTACCGCTCGCAGTTCCTCACCGGACCGAACGTCACCAACGTCCTCATCCAGGACAAGTGCGCGCTCGACCTGTCCGAGCACGTGGCGATCGGCACGGTGGACCGGGTCACCTTCCACGAGGTGGCCAACGCCCTCGACCCGGCCCACGCGACCCCGACCACCTGCCTCTCGGTGATCGGCTAGCCCTTCCGGCCCCAGGGCTTGTCCGACCATTCCACGCGGGGCCGATTGCCGGACAGCCCCTAGCCCTGGGTGCGGCGCCGCCGGGCCGACCCGAAGAGCACGGCCGCACCGAGCGCGAGCACGGCGGCGCCACCCACCGCGATATACGGGGTGGTGGCGTCGCCACCGGTCTCGGCGAGCACCTCACCGGAGCCGGAGTCCGAACCGGCGGCGGGAGCGGGCGCGTTGGGCGCGGCGGAGGAGGTCTCGACGCCCTCGGGCTCGGCCGGCCGGCTCGGCTCCCGGCTCGGCTCGGGCGCCGCCGAAGTCTCCTCGGTGCCCGCGCCCGTGGAGGCATCACCGTCCCCGTGCCCGCCGTGCTCGACCGAGGACTCGTCCTGGCCCTCCTCGATCTGCTCGTCGCTCGGGGCGGACGCGGTCGGCGCCGGGGCCGTACCGCCGCTGTCCTTCCCGAACACCACGTCCGAGCAGGTGTAGAAGGCCTCGGGGGAGTCGGAGCGCTGCCAGATCGAGTAGATCAGGTGCCGGCCGGACTTCTTCGGCACGGTTCCCTGGAAGACGTAGTCACCGCTCTCCATCCGCGGGTCGGTGACCGTCGCAAACGGCTGAGCTTCCAGGTCCGACCACTTCAGCGGCTTCGACGGGTCGTACCCGTCCTTCGTCACGTACAGCTCGAACGAACCCCGGTGCGGCGCGGTCCCCTTGTAACGGAAGGTGTGCGCACCGGAGTTCATGCTGCTCGCCGGCCAGTCGGCCCGCGCCAGGTCGAGCCCCCGGTACTTGTCGTTGCCCGCGCTGCACAGCTTGCCGTCCGGGATCAGCTCACGGTGCTTCCCGGCGGCGTTGGCGATGTTCACCGCGTTCCAGTCGTAGAACGCCTGCGCCCCGCTCGCCGCCACGGCCGCCTTGCACGCCGCCGACTTCGGCGCCTCGGGCCCCTCCGCGTAACAGGCCGAGACCCGGCTGACGGGATCCGTCATCGACCCGTGCGCGAACGCGGGCGCGGAGGCGAGCCCGGAGAGGGCCAGAACCGCGGTGGCGGTGACGGCGGCGGTACGGCGAGAAGTCATGGGGGGACAGCTCCTTCACGAGGGTGGTGTGGGGGGTTGCCCAGAAAGCTAGCTGCCCGAATCCGCGAAGAACCCGCTGGAGAGCGGAAGATGGCGATCCTTAGGATCGCTTTAAGGCGCAGGTAAGAGGCGGCTGAGGAACAGCCTCCGGACCCCGCCGGGAGGAGGCCGGATGACCGACGACACCCCGATCTTCCCGGAGGGCCTGAGGGCGCTCCCCAGGACCTGGGGCAACTGGCCCGACGAGGAGACCGCCGAACGGTGGGCCCTGGTCCGTGGCGTCCTGGCGGCGGGCCTGCCGCCCGCCCGGCTCGACGAGCCGGAGCCGCGCGTCTACGAGAAGCCCAAGATGTTCGCCGACGACGAGGTCCCGCCGGACGACTGGTTCTGCCACGAGATCCTGCGCGAGAAGGTGAAGGACCTGCCCCGTCTCACCGTCGGCCGGCTGGCCGAGGTCGAGGCCGCCTGCGCCGCCGACGGCCTGGACACCACCGACTTCCGGGAGGGCCGCTGGAAGTGGCGGATCGCCGGGTGGATCGTCGAACCGGCCCTGTACTGGTGCGGCCTCGCGGACGACGTGGACGCCCTCGACCCCTGGTTCCCCGAGCTCGCCGCGCTCCACATCCGGCGGCGGATGGCCGTCGAGCAGGCGACCCTCGCCCTCCTCAACGTGCGCACCCTGGACTCGGCCCGTGCGGCCCTGAACGCCCTCGCCGTGGACCCGGAGGTCGACGAGGAGACCCGCGAGTGGATCGCCAAGGACCTTCGCGAGGACGAGACCCGGCCCAGGAACCTCCGCTTCGGCCTCGCCCCCGAGGAGTGACGCACACCGGGGACGGGCGTCAGCCCAGCCGCCGGTACCGCCGCTCCGGCCGCCCCGTCCCCCCGTACCGCAGCGTGATCTCCGCGCGGCCCGTCTCCGCGAAGTACTCCAGGTAGCGGCGGGCGCTCACCCGGGACAGCGAGCCGGCCTCCGCGCACTCCGTGGCCGACAGGCCCTCCGGGTGCGCGCGCAGCACCGAGTCGACCAGGTCGGCCGTATGGGCGGCGAGGCCCTTCGGGAGTTCCCGGGAGCCGCGGGGGCGAGTGCCGAAGATCTGGTCGACGTCCTCCTGGCGGGCCTCGTCCAGTTCGTCGAGGCGGCTGCGGAGCGAGGCCACGTGGCGGAGCTGCTCGTGCAGCGCCGCCTGGCTGAACGGCTTGATCAGATAGTGCAGCGCCCCCGCCCGCAGCGCCGCGCGGATCGTGCCCACGTCCCGCGCCGCCGTGATGAAGAGCGCGTCCATGCCCAGGCCCGCCGCGCGCAGCTCCCGCAGCACCTGGATGCCGTCCATGTCCGGCAGGAAGACGTCGAGGAGCACCAGGTCGGGCCTGAGCCGCTCGGCCGCCCGCAGCGCCTCGGCGCCGCTGTGCGCGACCCCGGACACCGTGAAGCCCGCCACCGCCGACACATAGCGGCAGTGCAGCTTGGCGACCATGAAGTCGTCGTCCACCACCAGCACGTTCGTCACGACGACCCACGCTAGGTCCCGACCACAACGACCACAACGTCCGTTGATTGCGGAAGAGAGACAGCTTCTTAACGCGAGGGCAACATGTGGGCCACCTCACACCCCCATTTCCCTTCAACCTGAGAGGCGGCACACGTGCGGTTGCGCACCCCCTTCGCCCTCCTCGGGGCCGCGCTCCTGGTGCTGGTGGGTCCGCCACTGCTCAGTCCCGGCAGCGGCTCCGACACCGGCACCCAGATACCCGGCCTGCGGTTCATGGTCCCCAACACCCCCGGCGGCGGATACGACATCACCGCCCGCACCGCCGCCAAGAACGCCGAGGAGGCCGGCCTCACCAGTGACATCGAGGTCTTCAACCTGCCCGGCGCGGGCGGCACCGTCGGCCTCACCCGGCTCGTCGGCGAACGCGGCAACGGCCGCCTCGCCATGTCCATGGGCCTCGGTGTCGTCGGCGCCGTCCACACCAACGAGACCCCCAGAACCCTCGCCGACACCACCCCGATCGCCCGGCTCACCGAAGAGCAGGACATCGTCGTGGTCGGCAAGGACTCCCCGTACAAGACCATCCAGGACCTCCTCACGGCCTGGAAGAAGAACCCCGGCAAGCTCCCCGTCGGCGGCGGCTCCTCGCCCGGCGGCCCCGACCACCTCGCCCCGATGCTGATGGCCCAGGCCGCCGGGATCGCCCCGAAGGACGTCAACTACGTCCCCTTCGACGGCGGCGGCGAGCTCCTCGCCTCGATCCTCGGCGACAAGGTCGCCTTCGGCGTCTCCGGCGTCGGCGAGTACCTCGACCAGATCAAGGCGGGCGAGCTGCGCCTGCTCGCCGTCACCGGACCGAAGCGGGTCCCCGGGCTCGACGCCCCCACCCTCCGCGAGGCGGGCCTCGACACCGAGTTCACCAACTGGCGCGGCATCGTCGCCCCGCCCGGCCTCTCCGACGCCGAACGCGACAAGCTCGTCACCCTGGTGACCGAACTGCACGACTCCCCGCAGTGGCGCGAGTCGCTGAAGACCCACGGCTGGAACGACGCCTTCCTGCCCGGCGAGGAGTTCGGCACCTTCCTCACCGAGCAGGACCGCCGCGTCGGCTCCGTACTGAAGGAGCTCGGCCTGTGAGCACCGAATCCGCGAGCACCGAATCCGCGAGCACCGAATCCGTGAAGACCACATCCTCGGGCACCAAGAGGGAGAACTTCGCGTCCTGGCTGCGTGAGCGGTCCGAACTCGGCGTCGGCGTCCTGCTGTTCGCCCTCGGCGTCCTCGTCCTCACCGACGCCCTCACCCTCGACGCCGACCTCGCGGGCCGCGGCCCCGTCGGCCCCGCCACCGTCCCCCTCGTCGTCGGCTGCGGACTGCTCGTCGTCGCCGTCCTCCTCTCCGTCGACGTCCTGCGCGGCGGCCGCGGCGAGGCCGAGGCCGGCGAGGACGTCGACCTGACCGAGCCCGCCGACTGGCGCACGGTCCTGCTCCTCGCCGGGGTCTTCCTCGCCTTCGCCGTCCTCATCGGACCCGTCGGCTTCCCCGTCGCCGGAGCGCTCCTCTTCTGGGGCGCCGCCTACGCCCTCGGCAGCCGCCACTACCACCGCGACCCGCTGATCGCGGCCGCCCTCTCGCTCCTGACCTACGTCGTCTTCGACAAGCTGCTCGGCGTCCCGCTGCCCGGCGGTCCGCTGATGGGAGTGATCTGACCCATGGATTCCCTGAACTCCCTCATCGACGGCTTCGGCACCGCCCTCACCCCGATGAACCTGCTCTGGGCCGCCATCGGCGTGCTCCTCGGCACCGCCATCGGCGTCCTGCCCGGCATCGGCCCCGCCATGGCCGTGGCCCTGCTGCTCCCGGTGACCTACGGACTCGAACCGACCGGCGCGTTCATCATGTTCGCGGGCATCTACTACGGCGCCATGTTCGGCGGCTCCACCACCTCGATCCTCCTCAACACCCCCGGGGAGAGCGCGGCCGTCGTCGCCGCCATCGAGGGCAATCCGATGGCCAAGGCGGGCCGGGGCGCGCAGGCGCTCGCCGCGGCCGCCATCGGCCACTTCGCCGGCGGCATGATCGGCACGATCCTGCTCGTCGTCCTCGCCCCGACGGTCGCCGCCCTCGCCGTCGACATCGGCGCCCCCGACTACCTCGCCCTGATGGTCCTCGCCTTCATCGCGGTGACCTCGGTCCTCGGCTCCTCCCGCATCCGCGGTCTCGCCTCCCTGCTCATCGGCCTCACGATCGGTCTGGTCGGCCTCGACCAGATGACCGGGCAGCAGCGCCTCACCTTCGGTTCGCTCCAGCTCGCCGACGGCGTCGACGTCGTCATCGTCGCGGTCGGACTCTTCGCCATCGGCGAGGCCCTCTGGGTCGCGGCGCACCTGCGCCGCACGGCGGGGGAGGCCATTCCCGTCGGCCGTCCCTGGCTGGGCGGGGACGATGTGAAGCGCACCTGGAAGTCCTGGCTGCGCGGGCCCCTCATCGGCTTCCCGTTCGGCGCGATCCCGGCCGGCGGCGCGGAGATCCCGACCTTCCTCTCGTACGTGACGGAGAAGCGTCTCTCCCGGCACAAGGAGCAGTTCGGCAAGGGCGCCATCGAGGGTGTGGCGGGACCCGAGTCGGCGGCCTCGGCCTCGGCCGCCGGGACGCTCGTCTCGATGCTGACCCTGGGACTGCCCACGACGGCCGTCGCCGCCGTGATGCTGGCCGCGTTCCAGCAGTACGGCATCCAGCCCGGCCCGCTGCTCTTCGAGCGGGAGCCCGACCTGGTGTGGGGGCTCATCGCCTCCCTGTTCGTCGGCATGGTGCTGCTGCTCGCGCTCAACCTGCCGCTCGCACCCGTCTGGGCCAAGCTGCTGCGCATCCCGCGCCCGTACCTCTACGCCGGCATCCTCTTCTTCGCCGCCGTCGGCGCGTACGCGGTGGGCGGCGAGGCGCTCGACCTGGTCATCCTGCTGGTCATCGGCCTGATCGGGCTCGGCATGCGACGCTACGGACTGCCGGTCCTGCCGGCCGTCATCGGGGTCATCCTCGGCCCGGCCGCCGAGCAGCAGCTGCGCCGCGCCCTGCAGATCAGCGACGGCTCCCTCACCGGCCTGGTGAACACCCCGTTCTCGCTCACCGTGTACGCGGTCGTCGTGCTCCTGCTCGCCTGGCCGCTGGTGAGGAAGGTGATCGCCGGACGTCGTCACGTGTCGGCATGACACAGGACCACGAGCGGTACGGCTCCGAGGCCGTCGAGTGTCGCGTGGACGGACCGTACGACCGTATCCCCTACCGAAAGGCCCTCAACTCGCCCCCAATAGGGTGAGTTTCGGCCGCGCGGCGGCCGGATCCGGTATCCCTGGCGGGCAGCACCATCCCCCACCCCGAAGGGACCCCGCTCATGCGCGCCCGACTCGTCCTCGCCGCAGGCGTTCTGCTCGCCTCCGCCGCCGTCGCCCCTCTCGCCCACGCGGGAGGGGCCGACGTCTTCTCCGCCTCGGAAGGGGCCGACGGCCTCTCCGTCTTCGGATACGGAACGGTCGCCGACGACAGCACCGTGACCCTCTCCGGTACGTACCGCTGCCTCGACGACAGCGCCGGCCCCGTCTTCGTCAGCTCCACCCTCGTCCAGGGCGACCGCTCCGCCGGGATCGGCGGCACCCGGGCCGTCTGTGACGGGCACCTCCACGAGTGGGTCAACACCTCCGTCGTGAAGGACCCCGCCTACCGGCAGGGCACGGCCAGGGTGCAGGCCACGCTCATGCAGCTCACGAGCGGCGGGACGGGCCTGCCGACGCCCGACTTCCTCGCCGTCGAGGAGTCGGACGTCGAACTGCGCTAGGGCCTGTCCGGCGATTCCCGTCAGGGCCGATTGCCGGACACGACCTAGCCCAGCAGCGCGATCAGGCCCTCGCGCCCCAGCACTTCCAGCTCGTCGAGGGCGACCACGGCACACGCCGCCGCCTCCGGATCGGAGGCGGCGAGCCCGCTCGCCGCGAACTCGTCCTCGTCGAGCCGCAGCACCTCGCTGCCGTCCGCCGACACCCACAGGTCCAGGTCCAGGTCCTCGACCACCACCCCCGAGCCGTCGATCACGGCCGGCCGGGTGATGTCGCAGTACCAGCCCTTCAGGGCGCCGTCGGCGGACCACACCTCCTTGACCGTGAACCACCGGTCGCGCCAGAAGTGCTCCACGAAGACATCGCCCGGCTCGAACCGCACGAAGCCGAAGTCCCGCACGCCCTCCGCCGCCCACGGGGCGCGCACCGAGAGCCCGGCGGCGTCCTCCGTGAGCACCTCCGCCGGGTAGCGGATCTTCGTCCGGCCCGCCTTCGTCAGGGTGACCTCAACCGATCGTCCGGACATGCCGTACCTCCCGTGCTCCTACCTCGTAACCGAACCACTTGTTGATCGCCAGCATCGGCCCGTTCCCGGTGTCGTTCCCGGTGAACGCCTCCGTGCAGCCCGCCGCGCGGGCCCGGTGCAGCGACGTGTTCTTGGCGAGCTTCGCGAGCCCGCGGCCCCGGAAGTCGGGCGAGGTGCCCGTCATCCCGGAGTTGTACCGGCCGAGGCCGTCCGTCTGCGCCGCGCTGAACGCCGCCGGTACGCCGTCCACCACCGCGACCGTCGTCAGCGCCTGATCGAAGAGAGGGTGCTCCCAGACGGTCGCCCGCCAGTGCGCGTAGTCGTCCATCTCGACCGCCACGTCGCCCGGCTCGTCGGCCGTCGACACCGCGTCCAGCTCGAAGAGCGGCCGCGGGTCCGCCGCGAAGTCCTCGCCCGTCAGCAGCTCGACACCGGCCGGCGGCGCCTGGAGAGGCGGCAGCTCGCCCGTGGCCAGGTCGAGTCGGAGGAAGTACGCGGAACGGCTGGCGGAGTAGCCCCGCCGCCCGGCCCAGGCGAGGTTCTCCGGCGCGTCCAGAACCCAGCTGTACAGGGTCCGCGCCCCCTGCTCGGCGAGATGCTCCTCGCCGGCCCGCAGCAGCAGCGTCCCGGCTCCCCGCCCCAGGTACCCGGGGTCCACGTACACGTTGACCCTGCCGATGCCGGGCTCCGGGGAGTCATGGGCGATCCCCACCTGCGCGGTCCCGACGATCACCCCGTCCTCGGTCACGGCGACGAGCGGACGGTTGTGGCTGTCGGGATGGGCGTGCGCCCAGTCGAACACGAGCTGCTCGGCGGTCGCGAGCATGAACGGGAGGGCGGCCCGCCGTACGCGGGCGAAACCCTCGGCGTCCTCGGCGTGTACATCACGGACGATCACAGTCATGTGGTCGCACGCTACGGGCCGGGGGTGCGCCGCCGCCTCCCATTTTCCGGTGGGGTGGGGGCAGAATCGGCGGGGTGACACTCACCATCGCCGTGGACCACGAATCCACCACCGCTCCGTACGAACAGCTGCGTGCCCAGATCTCGGAGCGGGCCCGGTCGGGCAGACTGCCGGTCGGATACAAGCTGCCGACGGTACGAGGGCTCGCGGAGCAGCTGGGCCTCGCCGCGAACACGGTCGCCAAGGCGTACAAGGCACTGGAGGCGGACGGGGTGATCGAGACGCGCGGGCGTCACGGCACCTTCGTCGCGGCCGCCGGGGACGCGGCGACCCGCCGGGCCGCCACCGCTGCCGCCCAGTACGCCGAGGAGGCCCGCCGCCTCGGTCTCAGCCGCGAGGCGGCCGAGGCGGCGCTCAGCGAAGCCCTGCGCGCCGCGTACGACAGCTGACCCGCCCGAGCGTCCTCAGAGGTACAGGCCCGCCCCCGCCGTGCGGGGTTCCGGGAGCTCCGTGGGGGGCGTGCCGCGGCGCAGGGCGAACAGCTCCGCCAGCGTCGCGCCCTCGCGCGGCACGTCCTCCTCGCGCCCGAGCCACTCCACGGACTCGGCCCGGCTCAGCGGTCCCACCTCGATCCGGGCCAGGCAGCGGCCCGGCCGGACCACGGCCGGGTGGAGCCGCTCCAGGTCCTCGTTGGTGGTGACGCCGACCAGGACGTTGCGCCCCTGGCCGAGCAGACCGTCCGTCAGGTTCAGCAGTCGCGACAGGGCCTGACCCGCCGTGTGCTTCGCCTCGCCCCGGATCAGTTCGTCGCAGTCCTCCAGGAGCAGCAGCCGCCAGCGCCCCTTCGCGGTGCCCTCGTCCTCCCCGATGGCGATGTCCATCAGATAGCCGACGTCGTTGAAGAGCCGCTCCGGATCGAGGACGCAGTCCACCTGGCACCAGTCCCGCCAGGACCGCGCCAGGGTCCGCAGCGCGGACGTCTTGCCCGTCCCCGGCGGGCCGTGCAGCAGCAGGAGGCGGCCGGCGATCGAGTCGGGCGTCACCTTCATCAGCCGGTCCATGGAATCGGCCACCGGCGCCGAGTAGTTGGGCCGGACCTCGTCCCAGGTCCCGGCGCTGATCTGCCGGGTCGTCCGGTGCGGGCCGCGCCGGGGGGAGACGTACCAGAACCCCATCGTCACGTTCTCCGGCTGGGGCTCCGGCTCGTCCTTCGCCCCGTCGGTGGCCTCCTTCAGGACCCGCTCGGCGAGGTCCGCGTCGGCGGCCGTGACGGTGACGTCCGCGCCCCGGTTCCAGCGGGAGATCAGCAGCGTCCAGCCCTCGCCCTCGGCGAGCACGGCGCTGCGGTCGTCGTCCTTCGCGGCCCGCAGCACCGTGGCCCCGGCGGGAAGCAGCGTCGCCTCGGGCTTGACCCGGTCCACGGTGGTGCTGTGCGAGTGGGGCTGCTCCCCGGTCGCGAAGCGGCCGAGGAACAGCGCGTCCACGACGTCCGAAGGCGAGTCGCTGTCGTCGAGGTTGAGCCGGATCGGCAGCGACCGCTGCGGCTCGGACGGTACCGGTGGGGTGTCAGCCATGGCGCCCATGATCCGGCAACCGGGCATGGCGTGCACCGGGTTTTGAACGCGACCCCTCCGCGGACGGCCGCGTCCCGGAGCCGGACCAGCGGCTTCAGATCCAGTGTCCCCGCACCGCGCCCCGGGCGCGCCGCGCGAGCGCGTACCCCTTCGTCATGACCCGGTCCGCCGCGAAGTTCCGGGCGATCGCCCGGCCCTCCACGAGCCGCGTGAACTCCTCGACACCGGTGGACCGGCGCACGGTCACCCGTTCCAGGGCGTACGGCCCCTGGCTGCGCCTGGCCAGCGCGTTGCCGACGGCGAGCGCCTGGGTGAAGCCGGCCTCCCGGACCGTACGGCGGACCCGGCGGCTGGAGTACCCGTAGGGGTACGCGAAGGAGGCCGGAGCCGTCCCGAGTTCCTCGGCCACGATCTCCCGGCAGCGCAGCGTCTCGAACCGGAGCCGCCGGGCGTCGAGCTGGTCGAGCTGCGGGTGGGTGTGGCTGTGTCCGCCGATCTCCGTGCCCGCGTCGGCGAGTTCGCGCACCTGCGCCCAGTCGAGCATGGTGTCGAGCGCCCCGCCGGTCTCGTGCCTGCCGCGCAGCCAGCCGGTGGAGACGAAGACGGTGCCGGCGAAGGAATGCTTGGCGAGCACCGGCAGGGCGTACCGGTGCACGCCCTCGTACCCGTCGTCGAAGGTGACGAGGAGCGGCCGCGCGGGCAGCGGCCCGCCGTCGCCGCGCCAGGCGGCGGCGAGCGCCGCCGTGGTCAGCGGGGTGAACCCGCGCTCGGCGACCACTTCCATCTGGGCCGCGAAGGCCTCGGGGGTGACGGAGAGCCCGAGGGTCGCGGGAGCGGGGTCCGGGTCGACCGCGTGGTACATGAGGACGGGTACGGCGGCGGTCCCGGCCGCGGTCTCCGTCATCGGGCCGCTCCTTCGGGAGCCCCGGCGTCGACCGGATCCGTCTCCCCGGATCCGGCCCGCTCGATCGGCCCCCAGGAGAACGTCGTCCCGCTCCTCCGGGCCCGCAGCGAACCCAGCGCGTAGCCGCCGGCCGCGACCGTCACACCGGTCACGATCGCCCCGGCCCGGCCCGCGCCGCCGGAGCGTCCGAGCAGCGCGTCGCGCATTCCGCGCAGCACTCCGGCGGGCAACACCCGTGTGGTGTACCGCCGTTCGGACTCCAGGCCCTTCTGCGCGCCGACGCTGCGGGCGACGAGCGCCTTGGAGAGGCCCTCGGCGTAGACCCGGGTGCGGAAGTAGCCGAAACGCCGGCGGACGGCGGGCACCTTGTGGTGGATGACCGCGCGGTCGTCGATGAGCAGGATCGCCTCGGGCAGCGCCTTGGAGAGCCGGATGCACAGTTCGGTCTCCTCGCCGCCGAGGGGCCGCCGGTCGCCGTCCCGCCCGATGCCGGTGGCGAATCCGCCGGCCGCGTCGAAGGCCGTACGGCGGAAGGAGGCGTTGCCGCCGAGCACGTTGCGCACGGGGACGCGGCCCGGGGGCAGGCCCCGGTAGGTGCAGCCGACGACCCAGTCGAACTCCTCCGGGAACCAGGCCGGGCGGCCGCCGGACTCCCACGCGGGCAGGGTCCGGCCGCCGACGGCCATGACGCGCGGGTCGTCGTAGGCGGCGGCGAAGTGGTGGAGCCAGTCCCGCTCGGCGACGGCGTCGTCGTCGAGGAAGGCCACGAACTCGCCGCGGGCGGCGGCGATTCCGGTGTTGCGGCCGGCGGAGAGGCCGCGGGGGCCCGCGTTGGCGAGCACCCGCACCTCGTCGCCGAGCCGCTGCTCCGCGTACTCCTCGGTCAGCCGGGAGAGGAGCCGCTCGTTGTGGTCGACCACGAGCAGCGTCTCCAGGGCGGGCAGTGACTGTTTCCGTACGGAGTCCACGGCGGCGAGGATGTCCTCCCACCGCTCCTCCGTGTAGACGCAGATCACCACGGAGAAGCCGTGCGGGGACGTGCGGTCGTTCAAGACACCTCTCCCCGGGGGATGTTGACCGAGAACGGGGCGGGCCGGCGGCGGGCGGCCTTGCTGACGGCCTTCTCTTTGAGGATGACCTTGAGGACCCGGATGCCGTCGCGGACGGCGTTGAGGTTGCTGACGCCGTGAATGCGGTTGTATTCGTGGCTCGGCACCTCCTGCACCTTGAGGCCGGCCGTGACGACCCGGATGTTGATCAGGGTCTCGATCTCGAATCCGGTGCAGTCGAGGGTGATCTTGTCGAGGCAGTGGCGCCAGAAGGCGTTGTAGCCGTAGCAGAGGTCGGTGTACCGGGCGCCGAACTTGCGGTTGACGAGCGAGCAGAGGGCCCAGTTGCCCAGTCTGCGGATGGTCGTCATGTCGTCCGTGCCGCCGCCGTTGGCGAAACGGGAGCCCTTGGCGAAATCGGCACCCCCGACGAGGGCGGAGACATAGGAGACGATCTCCTGGCCGTCGGCCGAGCCGTCCGCGTCGACCATGACGATGATGTCGCCCGTGCAGGCGGCGAAGCCGCTGATCAGCGCGTCGCCCTTGCCCTTGCCGACCTGCTTGACGACCTTGACGTCCGGCCGGAGTTCACGGGCGACGTCCACCGTGTTGTCGGTGGAATTTCCGTCGACGAGGACGACTTCGTGAATCCATTCCGGCAGTGTCTTGAACACGTACGGAAGATTTTCGGCTTCGTTCATCGCGGGAATGACGACACTCACCGGCGGAGTGATCGCCAGGTGTGAGGTGATGGCCCGGTACTGGGCGGCTATTCGACTCGGCTCGGTCATTTCTTGGCCCGAGGCGGATGGGCGCAGGAACGAGCTCATGGGTCTGGTCTCCCTCTCGTCCGGTGGGCCGCCCACCCCTTGGGCGGTCCGATGGTGTGTCCGGTTCGAAAGGGGGGTTCTCGCCCCGCCCGCACAGAAACGATCTCCTTGCGGGATCGGCGAGTTGGCATGTCTGGCCGCGCGGTACCCGCGACTCGGCGCACGTTCGAACACCGAGCACGGCACCCCCCTACCGCGCCCCGCTCCGGGACCATCAGCGACGCTAGAGCCCTCCCCTGAGCCGCTTGCGTGATGGACCGGTGCGGGTGAGATGTACGACGGTATTGATGAATGGGACTGTATGGCAAGTCCCGGATCTGTGGCCCGCTTTTCCGTAGTTTGGCGAAGCTTCGACGGTCAGATGTGCAAGCGTCCCGATCGGATTTGATCAATCCGTTTGCATGCAGGGAACAGTGATTCGGGATCACGCTTCTGAGCTTTGTTGTGTGAATGTGTCGCGACCGCGTTCGATCGTTTGGCGGGACCGGAACTTCCGCTTCCTGTGATGGCCGGATCTCGACGGTCTCTGACGGAGGATCGGACGACGTTCATCCCCAGTTTTGACATGAACACTTCCGGTGCGGCGGATCCGATGCTACTACCTGGTAGCGCAGAGATCCTGCTACAGGGAGGTTCCATGAGACTGTCCCGCTTTGCCGCCCTTTCGTCCTCGCTGCTCCTCGGCGCCGTCCTCGCCCTCACCGGGGCGGGCGCCGCCCAGGCCGCGGAGACCGCCGCACTCGACTATGTGGCCCTTGGCGACTCGTACTCCTCCGGTGTCGGCTCCGGGAGTTACGACAGCGCCAGCGGCGACTGCAAGCGCTCCACGAAGGCGTTCCCGGTCCTGTGGAAGAACGCGAACGCCCCCTCGTCCTTCTCGTTCACCGCCTGCTCGGGCGCCCGAACGGGTGATGTGACCGCGAATCAGCTCGGACCGCTCACGTCCGCCACTGACCTGGTCTCCATCACGATCGGGGGAAATGACGCCGGTTTCGCCGACGTCATGACGACCTGTGTGCTGCAGTCCGAAGCCACCTGCATCAGTCGCGTGAATCAGGCCAAGAGCTACGTCGACTCGACGCTGCCCGGCAAACTCGACTCCGTCTACACGGCGATCAGGAACAAGGCACCCGCCGCCCACGTGGTCGTCCTCGGCTACCCGCGCTTCTACCAGCTGGGCGGCGGCTGCGTCGCCGGCCTCAGCGAGAACGAGCGCAGCGCCATCAACGGAGCCTCCGACTACCTGAACGCGGCCGTCGCCAAGCGCGCCGCCGACCACGGCTACACCTTCTCCAGCGTCGTGCCGGCCTTCACCGGACACGAGATCTGCTCCAGCTCCTCCTGGCTGCACAGCGTCAACTGGCTCAACATCGGGGAGTCCTACCACCCGACGGCCTCCGGACAGTCCGGCGGCTATCTCCCCAGCTTCAGGAACGCGGTCTGACCGGACCCGCACCCGCGCCGTCCGTGGCGCCGGGGCCGGCCGGAGCGGTGCTCGTGACACCGCCCGGCCCGGGCCCGGCGCCTCGCTCGTCGTCCCGGACGAGGTGGTACGCCAGTGCTCCCGCGATGAGGAGCGCGCCGATCAGTCCGGCGAGGAGGACGTGGGCCCGGCGAGGTGCCCTGCGCCTACGGGATTCCGGCACCGAACTCATGTCTCCCGCAGGGGTGTTGGCGCCCCTGCTCCCGCTCCGCCGGCCCGGCTCGCCTCCCGCCGGAGCGTTCGTCCGCGTGTCCGCCGGTGCGTCCGCCGGAACGGAGGACGCACCGGGATGCGACTCCCTCCGCGCGGATCCGGCCCCGCCCGTCGCCAACCGCCGCAGTTCCCGCTCGACCCGGTCCGCGTCCGGGGAGTGCTCCGGGTCCTCGCGAAGCAGCCCTTCGGTCAGAGTGCGGAGCGTCCCTGCCCGGTCGTCCTTCGCGGGCGGCGCCGACGGCAGGGCCGAGGCCGACGCGTCGAGGAGCGTCCCCAGGGCGCGCAGCTCCGCCGCCGGACCCGGATCGTCCCCCGGGGCCGTACCGAAGCCGGTCACGACGATCCGTCCGTCGTTGGCGAGGAGGACGTGCCCGGGATCCACGCCCCGGTGCGGGACACCCCCCTCGCGCGCCGCCCGCAGTCCGGCGAGGACCTCGGCGCCGACGCGTGCGGCCTCGCGCGGAGGCAGCGGACCGGCCGCCTCCAGCGTCTCGGCCAGAGTGAGCCCCCGTACGAGCTCCATGACGGCCCAGGGCCGGCCGTCCTCGGTGGCCACCCCGAGGACCCGCACGACGGCGGGGTGGGAGATCCGGGCGGCGGCCCGCACCTCGCGCTCGCGCCGCGCGTACAGGAGGAGTGCCTCGTCGGCCGGCAGCCCGTCCGGGGCCTTGAACTCCTTGAGGGCCACCTCGTGGCGGTCCGTCTCGTCCAGGGCGCGCCAGACGGTGCCCGTCGCCCCCTCGGCGAGGACGTCCAGAAGCCGGTAACGACCCGCGATCACCGTCATGGATCCACGGTAGCCGAGGGGGGTCGTCCTGGCTCCGTTCCGTCGGCGGGGCGACAGGGACGATCTTGGTGGTGGAGATCACACCGGTCCGGATGTTCATGGATGAGGGTCCGGAAGGCAGGATGGTTCGTGACGGTTCGGCAGGTGTTCGAATCCTGTCCAACTCGCCCTGGAATCAGATGGATTCGGACGGTGACCGTCAACCCCCGTACGAGTGCCGTGTATCCCGTCGCCGGGATACACGGGTGTCACCGCGGGGCGATAGGGTTAACCTGCCCTGGGTCGGGTGCCCTTGTACGGGTGGGGAGTGACATGGAACAGATAGCAATGCGCAGTAGGCCGCGAGTGCCTGCCATCACCTGCGGGAGCAGCGCGACGAGTTCGCGGCTCGACCGTCATCTCGCGGTGCTCGGCGGCCCCGCCGTGCCTCAGCGCGAGGTGGCCGAGGCGACGCTGCTGATGCGTGAACTGACATCGCGTACGCCCGAGGTTCCGGTGCACGGTCACCGCAGCCGCAGCGCACGGGTCTCGCTCTTCGCCCCGCTCCGCCGCCTGCGCCGCTCCCTCTTCGGAACGCGCCGCTAGGAACCGGGCGCACCGGGCCGAGCACCCCCGAGGTTCCCGCCCGCTTCCGCCCGGTTGCCCGGTGGCCCGCACGACTTCGACTGTCACGCCCGTCACGACTGTCAAGGCTGCGTCGACCGTGACGACTGCGACACCGCCGGACGTGTCCCCGCCCGTCCGGCGCTCAGTCGTACCCGGGACCAGGATCCGCACCGGGCCCGACGCCGCACGCCGGGTCAGGCGATCACTCCCGCACCCCTCAGCTCCTTCATCTCCGCTTCCGGCACTCCGAGTTCGGCGAGCACCGCGGCGGTGTCCTGTCCGAGGGCGGGGATCCGGTCCATGCGCGGTTCCGGCGCGTCCGGGAAGACGATCGGCGGCAGCAGCGAGCGCAGCGGCCCGACCTGCGACTCCACCTCCCGCCAGCGGTCACGGGCCGTCAGCTGGGGATGGTCCGCGAGCTCCGCGACCGAGTTGAGCCGGGCACAGGCGATGCCCGCCGCGTCGAGCCGGGCCAGCGCCTCGGGAGCCGTCAGCGGGGCCAGTGCCGCCGCGACCGCCGCGTCCGTCGCCGCGCGGCCCGCCACCCGCGCCGTGTTCGTCGCGAAGGCCGGGTCCTCGGCCAGCTCGGGCCGGCCGAGAACCTGCTCGGCGAGCCGCCGCCACTCCCGGTCGTTCTGCACGGAGAGCAGCACCAGACCCCCGTCCGCCGTCGGATAGGCGTCGTACGGCGCGATCACCGCGTGCGCGAGCCCCGTTCGCGCCGGGGGTGTGCCCCCGTGCAACCCATGGTGCAACGGATGTCCCATCCACTCGGCGAGCGAGTCGAACAGGGAGACCTCCACCGGACCGCCCCGGCCGGTGGTGCCGCGCCGGACGAGAGCGGCGAGGACACCGGAGAAGGCGTACATCCCGGCGGCGATGTCGGCCGCCGGGATCCCGGACTTCACCGGCTGCTCCGGCGTCCCCGTCACCGACACCAGGCCCGCCTCGCACTGGACGAGCATGTCGTACGCCCGCTTGTGCGCGTACGGCCCCTCCGCCCCGTACCCGGAGATGTCCACGGCGATCAGCCGCGCGTGCTCGGCGCACAGGGCGGCGGCGTCGAGACCGAGCCGGGCCGCCGCCCCCTGGGCCAGGTTCTGCACGAAGACGTCGGCGCCTGCCACCATCCGCCGGACCAGGGCGAGACCCCGCGGGTCCTTGAGGTCGACCGCCACGGACTCCTTGCCGCGGTTGCACCACACGAAGTGGGAGGCGAGGCCCCGGGCGGCGGTGTCGTACCCCCGGGCGAAGTCGCCGCCGTCGGGCCGCTCGATCTTGACGACGCGGGCGCCGAGGTCGGCGAGTTGCCGGGTGGCGAAGGGGGCGGCGACGGCCTGCTCGACGGCGATGACCGTGATCCCGTCGAGGGGGAGTGGCTGGGTGCTCATGGAAGCCCTGCCTACCCTGTGGGGCCGCTCCTTGTCACCAGGGGGGTATGTCACCCCTCGTGGTGTGCGGGGATCGTCAGCCCCGGGTGTAGCGGCGGACCGCGAGCGGGGCGAAGAGGGCGATCAGACCGAGCGACCAGAGGAGCGCCCCGGCGACCGGGTGGGCCACCGGCCAGGCCGCGTCCGCCGGGACGGGGGCGTTGCCGAAGAGGACGCGCACCGACGTCGTGACCGCCGAGATCGGGTTCCACTCGGCGACCGTCCGCAGCCAGTCCGGCATGTTGTCGGTCGGGATGTACGCGTTGGAGAGCAGCGGCAGCATGAACGTGGCGCTGCCCAGCTGCCCCGCCGCCTCCTCGCTCTTCGACGCGAGGCCGAGCAGGATGCCCACCCAGGTCGTCGCGAAACGGAACAGCAGCAGCAGCCCGAAGGCGCCCAGGGCCTCGGCCGCCGTCCCCTCGATCCGCCAGCCCATCGCGAGCCCGACCAGGATGAGCGGGACGGTGCCGACGGCACTGGCCACCAGGTCGGCGAGCGCCTGGCCGAGGGGGACGGCGGACCGGCTCACGGGCATGGTCCGGAAGCGGTCCATGACACCCCGGTGGGAGTCCTGCGCGGCCTGGAACATGCCGGTCATGAGACCGCCCGCGGCCGTCGCCACGAGCAGTCCCGGCACCAGCTGGGACCGGTACTCGGCACCCGGCATGGCGAGCGCGCTGCCGAACACGTACCCGAAGAACAGCAGGAACACGATCGGCATCGTCTGCGTCATCACGGTGATCGCGGGCGCGTGCCGAATGCGCTGGAGGTGACGGCCGAGGACGGCGGCCCCGTCGTGGACGAGCGCGGTGCCCGTGCGACGGGCTTCGTCCTCGTGGACGAGCGCGGTGGTCATGCGGCGAGCTCCTTCCGGTCGGTGAGGCGCAGGAACACCTCGTCGAGGGTGGGCGGACGCAGGGACGCGTCGACGATGAGGACCCCGGCCGCGTCGACCTCGCGGACGATCCGGGGGAGGGTGAGCGTGGTGTCCGTGGTCACCGCGCCGACCGTGTGTCGCTCGGCGTCCAGGACCGGCGCCGAGCCGGTGAGTCGGTCGAGGACGGCCGCGGCCGCTTCGAGGGCCGAGGGGTCGGCGACGACGACCTCGGCGTAGCTGCCGACGAGCGCCTTGAGTTCGGCCGGAGTGCCGCGCTGGGCCGCGCGTCCCTCGTCGATCAGGACGATGTCGTCGGCGAGCTGGTCGGCCTCCTCCAGGTACTGCGTGGTCAGCAGCACGGTCGTGCCCTGGGACGCCAACCGCCGTACGGCGTCCCAGATCCCGTTGCGGCTGTGCGGGTCGAGCCCGGTCGTCGGCTCGTCGAGGAAGAGGACCCGGGGCGGTACGAGCAGGCTCGCCGCCAGGTCCAGCCGGCGCCGCATGCCGCCGGAGTAGGTGCGGGCGGGTCGTCCGGCGGCCGCGGCGAGGCCGAACTGCTCCAGGAGTTCGTCGGCGCGGGCACGCGGGGCGCGCAGCAGCCGGGCGAAGAGCCGCAGGTTCTCGGCGCCGGTCAGATCCCCGTCCACCGAGGCGTACTGCCCGGTGACCGCGATCCGCTTCCGCACCCCCGCCGGGTCGCGCACCACGTCGTGGCCCGCGACGAGCGCGCTGCCCGCGTCGGGCCTGACGAGGGTGGTGAGCACACGGACGGCGGTGGTCTTTCCGGCGCCGTTGGGGCCGAGGACGCCGCATACCGAGCCTTCGGGGACGGCGAGGTCGAGGCCCCGGAGGGCGTGCACGTCGCCGTATCGCTTCTGCAGACCCTTACTAAGTACAGCGTACGTAGTCGTCATGGCGTGACCATACCCCACTACGTACGGCGTACGTAACTACGATGGAGAGCGAGGTGATGATCCATGGCGGGCCGATCGGCCGAACCGGAAGTGATCTGGGCGCGCCCCGAGCGCGCGGGCCGAGGCCCGAAACCGGCGTACAGCCGGCGGGACATCGTGGAAGCTGCCGTCCGCATCGCCGACGCGGACGGCATCGACGCGGTCTCCATGCGCCGCGTCGCCGCCGAACTCGGCTGCGGCACCATGTCGCTCTACAACTACGTCCCCCGCAAGGAGGACCTGTACGAGCTGATGGTCGACGCGGTCAGCGGCGAGTACGAACTCCCCGAGACGCCCAGCGGCGACTGGCGCGCGGACATGACCATGATCGCCCACCAGAGCCGCGCGATCATGTACCGGCACCCCTGGCTGGCCCGGGTGATGACCACCGCCTACGGGTTCAGCCCCAACGCCCTGAGCTTCCTGGAGTGGTGCCTCGGCTGCCTCGTCCCCCTGGACGTCCCCGCCGGGCTGAAGATGCAGCTGATCGCCATGGTCAACGGCACGGTCATGGCGACCGTCGCCAACGAGCAGGCCATCGCCGAACGGGCCCGCGGACTGCCCTGGTCCGAGGCGGAGGAGCAGGCGGTGCGCGGCGCCTACCTCATGGGGCAGGTGGCGAGCGGACGGTACCCGCACCTCGCCGGACTGCTCGCCGAGGCCCCCGCCGCGCCCGTCGACGCGGACGAGATCTTCGCCCTGACCATCGGCCGGCTCCTCGACTCCTTCGCGCCGCCGGGCGCCCCGGTCACAGGAGCATGAACTGACCCTCCGGGCCCTCCTCCTGATGGTCGAGGACGGAGGCGGGGCGACGGGACCCGGGCGGCGGGGGCAGCACGCCCGCCGCCCGCAGCTCCGCCTGGCCCGCGGATCCCTTCGTCAGGCCCGTGGGTCCCCCCGCCGGGCCCGCGGATGCCTTCGTCCGGCCCGCGAGTCCCTTCGTCCGGCCGGTGGGTTCCTCCCCTTCCGGAGCGAACGCGGCCCGCTCCGCCTCCCGCGCCCCGAGCAGCGCGAGCACCGTGACCAGGTCGAGCAGCTCCGAGGTCCACTCCTGCGGCCAGTCCGCCGGGCCGATCGCCTCAAGGGAGCCGGGCTCCGCCGGGGCGGTACGGTGCGCGAACCACTGCTCCAGGACCCGCGTCCCGCCGACGCTGAACTCCCACGCCTCCGCCGATACGGGTGAGATGCGGCCCTCGTCGAGGCACAGGGCCTCGTCCCCGGCGTCGTACGTCATCGCCCCGGGGCGCGGCGGGACGGCGGCCCGCACATAGGGCCGCCGACCGCCCGGCAGCCTCGGCTTCGTCCCGGTCAGCGCACCCCGCACCTGTACGTCGACGAGGTCCCGGCCGAGCGCCACGCCCGCCGCCCAGACCTCCGGGTCCTCGGGGAGCGGGACCCGGCACCCCGCGGGGGAGGGCCGGGCCGCCGCCACCGTCCACGCGAGCCACTCCAGCGCGTCGACCTCGTGCCCGTACCGCTCCGCGAGGAAATCGAGGAGACCGGGGGCGAGATTGGGCTCCAGGCCCCCGGGGCGCCGGAACAGTGGGCGGATCCGGCCCGGTCGACCGGCGGGGGAGCGGCCCTCGGGAAGCGCGGCCGTCACCAGGAGGGCGGGACCGGCCGCACCCGGCACGTACCCCTGCTCGACGGCGAAGAGCTGCGGCTCCCCGGCGACCCGCCACAGCTCCGGGCGTGCGGTGTCGATCAGCCGGTGGTCGGGCAGCAGCCACTGCTCGTCGAACGGCCCGCGCGCGACCCGTACGGGCGCGGGGCACGGCCCCGACTCGCGGGCCCAGCGCACGGTCCCGGTCCGCTGCCCCGGCAGCGCGGCCACCGCACTCGCCGGGGTCCGCGCGCGGCTGGGCCGGAACAGAGACTCCCGCTCGGCACCCTCGGCAGCCACCAGACGGTCCCAGCGGGACCGCAGCGTCCGCGCGTCCGGCGCCACGATCCACGTACGGCCGAAGCGCAGCGGCGCGACGGACCACGGCATGAGGTCGTCGAGGAGGGGCAGGTCGTCGACGGGGGCCGTGCCGTCGAGGAGGGGCGGGTCGTCGGCGCAGGTCGGCTCGTCGAGGCGGGGCAGGTCGGCGTCGTTCGCTCCGGGGGCTTCCGTCACGCCCCGCATGCTAACGACCGCCGTCCGTGGGCTTCCAGCGCCGAGGCGCCTCTTCTACTGGGCCTCGACCGTCACCGTGAAGGAGAAACGGTCGCCGCGGTAGCGGATGCGCGCCACGTCGACGACCCGGCCGTCCGCGTCGTAGGTCACGCCGGTGTAGTGGAGGATCGGCGAGAGCAGCGGGACCTGGAGCAGGGCCGCCGTCTCAGGGTCGGCGAGGCGCGCCTCGACCGTGTCCGTGATGCGGCTGATCCGCACCCCGACGACGTCCCGCAGCACCTTCGTCATCGGCCAGCGCTCCAGATCGGCCGGGTCGATCGCCGCGGCGAGCTCGGGAAGTACCGCGTTCTCCGCCCAGTTCGTCGGCTCGCCGCTCTCCCCGTCGCGGCGCAGCCGCCGGTACGCCACGATCTCCGTCAGGTCGGGGAAGTACTCCGCGAGCTCACCCGGCACCGGTTCGGTGCCGTGCCCGAGGACCGTCGTCGCCTCGCCCGACTGCTGGGCCACGATCGCGTCGATCGAGCCGAGCAGTCGGCGCGGGGTGGAGCGCCGGGCGCCCGGCTCGATGAAGGTCCCGCGCCGTCGGTGCCGGCTGATCAGGCCCTCCTCCTCTAGTTCCTTGAGGGCCTGGCGCATGGTCAGCACGCTCACGCCGTAGTGGGCCGCGAGCTGCTCCTCGGTGGGCAGCCGCAGCGAGGCGTCGGGCGTGCGCCCCAGTATCGAGGCGCGCAGCGACTGCGAGACCTGATACCAGAGCGGCAGCTTGCGGTTCAGGACCAGCGAGTCGGGAGCGAAGGCGGTCACGGGTTCTCCGTACGAAGGCTACGGGCTTACGGCCGAGACACTACGGCCGAAAGTGGCGCTCAAGACCCTGCCATACGTCGTCGTACCCCTTCTGAAGGTGGTCGGCGTCCGCGGCCTGCGGGGTCGCGGTCACCGGCCAGCGGGTCTCGAACATGAAGGCAAGACCGTCGTCGATCTTCTGCGGCTTCAGCTCGGCGGCGCTGGCCCGGTCGAAGGTCTCCCGGTCCGGGCCGTGCGCGGACATCATGTTGTGCAGGGAGCCGCCGCCCGGCACGAAGCCCTCCGCCTTGGCGTCGTAGGCGCCCTCGATGAGGCCCATGTACTCGCTCATCACGTTGCGGTGGAAGTACGGCGGCCGGAAGGTGTCCTCGCCGACCAGCCAGCGCGGGGCGAAGACCACGAAGTCCACGCTCGCGAGCCCCGGGGTGTCGGAGGGCGAGGTGAGGACCGTGAAGATCGACGGGTCGGGGTGGTCGTAGGAGATCGTCCCGATGACATTGAAACGGTGCAGGTCGTAGACGTACGGCGTGTGGTTGCCGTGCCAGGCGACGACGTCCAGCGGGGAGTGGCCGTACGTCGCCGACCAGAGGTTGCCGCAGTACTTGTTGACCACCTCGACGGGACCCTCGACGTCCTCGTAGGCGGCGACCGGGGCCCGGAAGTCACGGGCGTTGGCGAGGCCGTTGGCACCGATCGGGCCGAGGTCGGGGAGCTGGAACGGGGCGCCGTAGTTCTCGCAGACGTACCCGCGGGCGGTCTCGTCGAGCAGCTCCACGCGGAAGCGGACCCCGCGCGGGATCAGCGCGACCTCGCCGGGGTGGACGGCGAGCAGGCCGAGCTCGGTACGGAGCAGGAGGCCGCCGCGCTCCGGGACGATCAGCAGCTCGCCGTCCGCGTCGCCGAAGACCCGCTCCATGGAGGCGTTGGCGTGGTACAGGTGCACGGCCATGCCGGTGCGCTGGGTCACGTCGCCGTTGCCGCCGAGGGTCCACAGACCGGCCAGCCAGTCGGTGCCCGGCGCCGGTTCGGGCAGCGGGTTCCAGCGGAGCCGGTTGGGGTCGGGCACGGTCTCGGTGAAGGGGGCGCCGCGCAGCGCCCCGTTGTCGATCCGGGTGAACGGCGGGTGCGCGGCCGAGGGGCGGATCCGGTAGAGCCAGGACCGGCGGTTGTGTGCCCGCGGCTCGGTGAAGGCGCTGCCGCTGAGCTGCTCGGCGTAGAGACCGAGGGGTGCGCGCTGCGGCGAGTTACGGCCGTGCGGCAGTGCGCCGGGGATCGCCTCCGAGCTGTGCTCGTTGCCGAAACCGGTGCTGTAGCTGAGCGCATCGGCCGTCTTCCTGGCCTGCTCCGTGGTCATCGCCCGCTCCTGTCCTGAGCCCACAAGGGAAACCCATAAGGGAATCCTATGGATGACCGTAGGATTCCGCGCGCCTCCCGTCAACGGTGCATCTGCCTCCGGTGGCGGGGCGCCCGGAAACCGGGTGCCGCGCGAGGGGGTCAAAAAAGATGAACAATGCTCTACTCTCACGCGCATGTCCTGGACCCGAAGGTTCGTCCTCGCGCTCACGGTCGTGCTCGCGGCACTCGCCGCGGCCCTGCTCACCGCTCCCGGGGCCCAGGCCCACGAGGAGCGGCCCGTCACCTTCCCCGACGGCTCCGGCACCGTGCCGAAGCTCCGCACCGGAGAACCCGACCTTCTCGTCTGCAAGACCGACCGGGCCGACTTCGCACGCCGGATCTCCGGCTTCCCGGCCACCCTCAAGGCCCGCAACCTCGCCCTCCACCAGCGCTGCGCCCGCGACGGCTACCGCCACCTCCAGCAGGCCGTCGACGCCGTCGACCGGCCGGGACTCACCATCGCGATCCTCCCCGGCCTGTACGAGGAAGAGCCCTCGCTGCCGCCGCCCACCGGGGCCTGCGCCACGCTCAAGGCGCCCAAGTCCTCGCTCGGCTACCAGATCCTCAGCTACGAGCAGCAGCTGCAGTGCCCGCACAACCAGAACCTCGTCGCCATCCTCGGCAAGAAGAACCTCCAGATCGAGGGCACCGGAGCCTCCCGCCTCGACGTCGTCATCGACGCCAAGTACCAGAAACTCAACGGGCTGCGCGCCGACGGCACCGACGGGGTCTACTTCCGCAACTTCACCGCCCAGCGCACCACCTTCAACTCGCTGTACGTGCTCGCCGCCGACGGCTTCGTCATCGACGACGTCCTCACCCGCTGGAACGACGAGTACGGCTTCCTCACCTTCGCCTCCGACCACGGCCTCTACAAGAACTGTGAGTCCTACGGCAACGGCGACTCCGGCATCTACCCCGGCTCGGCCTCCGACATCAACGACGAACACGGCTACGACGTCCCCCGCTACTCCATCGAGATCACCGGCTGCCGCAGCCACCACAACATGGTCGGCTACTCCGGCACCGCCGGAGACTCCGTCTACGTCCACGACAACGAGTTCGACCACAACATGGGCGGCGCCTCCATGGACTCCGCCTTCCCCGGCCACCCCGGACTGCCCCAGAACCACGCCCGCTTCGAACGCAACCTGATCCACGACAACAACCAGAACTACTACCCGTACGTCGCCGACGGCACCTGCGCCAAGCCGCCCGTCGAGCGCGGCTACGAACAGGGCGTCGTCTGCCCCCAGATCTCCATGCCCCCCGGCACCGGCATCATCACCGCCGGCGGCAACTGGAACCTCTACGAGAACAACTGGGTCTACGGCCACCAGCGCGCCGCCTTCTACCTCAGCGCCGTCCCCGCCTTCATCCGCGGCGAGTCCGCCTGGGGCAAGCAGACCGACACCTCCCACCACAACCGCTACGCCGCCAACCACCTCGGCGTCGACAAGTCCGGCGCCTCCCGCCCCAACCGCAGCGACGTGTGGTGGGACGGCCAGGGCGGCGGAAACTGCTGGCAGTCCGACGCCGGCGCCGCCACCCCGGGGGCCCTGCCCGACTGCGGGGCGCGCCGCGGCGACGTCTCCGGCGACACCGACCGGCTCATCGGCGAACCCGTCAAGCTCGCCCAGCTCCTCGTCTGCGCCGACTACAACGTCCAGGCACGCCGCCTCCCGGCAGGCTGCGACTGGTACGGCGCCCGCGGGCTCCAGCGCGTCGAGACCCAACTCGCCCTCGGCAGCTCCCTCGTCCTCGCCCTGGCCGGCTTCGCCCTCTGGTGGCGCCGCCTGCGCGGCAACCGCCTCGCCGGCGCGGCCACCCTCATCGGCCTCGCGGGCCTCGCCCTGGATGTCGCCGGCTCGACCCTCGCCCTCACCCCGACCGTCGTCCCGGCCCTCGCGCTGCTGCTCACCGGCATCTGGTGGACCGTCCTCGGCCTGGCCCTCCGGCCCACCCGCCCCGTCCTGGCCTGGACCACCGTGGTCCTCGGTGCCCTCACCCTCCTCGACGCCTTCGACAAGGCGGTCCTGATGGTCCCCGGCATCCCCCTGAGCCCGGCCTGGCTCCGTCTCCTGCTGGGCGTGGTCTGGGTCCTGTGGGCGGTGGTCGCGGCGGGAGCCCGCGAGCCGCACCCGGCCGGTGAAGACCAGGAGCCCGAGTCGGGACCGAGCACCGAGCCCGAACCGGCCACCGAGGCGCGGTCGCACGGGGAGGGAACCGCGTGAACGGCGCGAACCGCGTGACGGACCCGTACACGCCCAAGCCGCTCCGGGTCGCGGTGGCGCCCCTGGCCCTGGTCCTGGCCGCCGCCCTCGCCCTCGCGGGCTGCGGCGGCCGGGCCACCACCCATCACAAGCCCGGCACCAGCCACCAGGAGGCCACCGGGAGCAGTGGGACCCTGCTCACGGCCCGGGACGAGGGCGGGCATCGGCTCAGGGAGCTCCCGGCGGCGGACGCACCCACCGTCCGGGCCGAGGCCCGCCCCGACAGCGAGGGCGGCTGGAACGTCCACCTCACGGTGGAGAGGTTCCGTTTCACCCCCGAGAGCACCGGCGGCGCGGCCCTCCCGGGCCGCGGCCACGCCCGCCTCCTGATCGACGGCCGGGAGATCACCCGTCTCTACGGCCCGTGGGGGTACGTACCGGCGGGCGCCCGCACCCTGACCGTCCGGCTCCACGCGGACGACCACACGGTCTGGGCCGCCGCCGGCACCCCCGTCCAGACCACCGTCCGCCTGGACGGCACCCCTGCCTCATCCGCCCCCGCGAGTCCCGGTACCTCCGCGCCGCCCGCGCCCGCCCGCCCGACCGACTCCCGCCCGCCCGACTCCCGCACGCCCGATCCCGGACGGACCGTCACCCTCACCATCACCGGCAAGACCGTCTCGCCACCCCCTTCCCGCATCGAGTTGAAGAAGGGCGAACGCCTCACCCTCCGTGTCACCGGCGACCGCGCCGACACGCTCCACGTGCACGGCTACGACCGCGAACTGCCCCTCTCTCCCGGCACACCCGCGACCCTCACCCTCACCGCGGACCGCACCGGCCTCTTCGAGGTGGAGACCCACGAGTCCGGACTCCTCCTGACCCAACTCGTCGTCCGATGACCGGTCTCCCCGCCGACGCCGCCCACGCCCACGTCCCCGACATCGGTCTCGGTCTTCCACTCGCCCACGGCGTGGGCTCCCGGCACGACCTCCCCCTCTCGCCCTTCTACGCCTACGCGGGCGCCTTCGCCGCGCTCCTCATCTCCTTCCTCGCCCTCGGACTGCTCTGGTCCTCCTCCCGCTTCCGCGGCGACCTGTCAGGACGCCCGCTCCCCGCCGTCCTCCAGCGGGCGGCCGACGCCCCTGCCACCCGCACCGCGCTCCGGCTGCTCGGCGCCGTCGCCGCCCTCGTCTTCCTCCTCCACCTCCTTCTCGGCCCGGACGACCCGGACCGCAATCCCGCCCCCGGCGCCCTCTACGTCCTGCTCTGGGTCGGACTCGTCCCCGCCTCCCTCCTCCTCGGCCCCGTCTGGCGCCTCCTCAACCCCCTGCGCGCCCTCCACGCCCTGCACCCGCCCCGGAACCCCCGTCCGCTGCCCGCCGCCGTCGGCATCCGCCCGGCCGCCCTCGGTCTCCTCCTCTTCACCTGGCTCGAACTCGTCGCCCCCGACAACACCTCCACCACCACCCTCCTGATCGCCGTCGCCGTCCCCACCGGCGTCCTGCTCATCGGCGCCGCCCGCTACGGCGACCGATGGTTCGCCCACGCCGACCCCTTCGAGGTCTACTCCTCCCTCCTCGCCCGGCTCTCGCCGCTGGGCCGCCGCGCCGAAGGCCGTCTCGTGCTGCGCTCCCCCTTCCACGGCCTGGACGCCACCCCGCAGACCCCCGGCCTCGTCGCCACCGTCTGTGTCCTCCTCGGCTCCACCGCCTACGACGGCCTCTCCGACAACCCCCGCTGGATCACCACCCTCCAGACCTCACCCCTCGGCCCCACCCTCACCGCCACGCTCGGCCTCCTCGCCGCCGTCGCCCTCGTCGCCGCCTGCTACGGACTCTGCGCGGGCGCCCTCCGCCTGATGAACCGAGCCCTCACCACCCCCCTCACCTCCTTCGCCCACTCGCTCCTGCCCATCGCGCTCGGCTATCTCGTCGCCCACTACTTCTCGCTCTACGTCACCGAAGGGCCACGTACAGTCATGATGGCAGGGGGCACTGACAACGCCCTCGCACCCGCCCCGTTCCTGGGTCCCGGGGGCCTCGCGACGCTTCAGGTCGCCGCGATCGTCACCGGTCACGTCCTCGGCGTCGTCGCCGCCCACGACCGGTCCGTGCGCCTCTTCCCGCCCGACCGCGCGGTCGCCGGCCAACTCCCGCTGTTCGCGCTGATGATCGCGTACACCCTCGGCGGCATCGGCCTGCTGATCGCCTGAGCCCGACCGGAGCGGCATCATGGTCCCCGTGCCCCAGACCAGCCCCCAGTCCCCGTCCGCGCTCCGCCGGGCCCCCGTCCAGCAGCGCAGCGCCGAGCGGCTCGCCCGGATTCTCGGCGCCTGCGCCGAACTCCTCGACGAGACCGGTTACGAGCAGCTGAGCACCCGTGCCGTCGCCGTCCGCGCCGGAGTCCCCATCGGCTCCGTCTACCGCTTCTTCGGCAACAAGCGGGCGATGGTCGCCGCCCTCGCGCACCGCAACCTCGACGAGTACGCCCAGCGGGTCTCCGCCCGTCTCACCGCCGAGCCGCGCCTCGACCCCCACGGGGCCATCGACGGCGTCCTGGACGAGTTCATCGAGATGAAGCGGACCGTCCCTGGTTTCGCCCTCGTCGACTTCGGCGTGCCCGCCGCCGCACCGGGCGAGAGCGCGGGTGGCGGCGGAGGAGCGGGCGGCGTCGACGGAGGCGGCGCCGACGACGGTGCGGACCACGGCGAGGACGTGGCGGCGAGTGCCGTCGACGACCCCAACCGCCTGGTCGCCGAACGGCTCTGCGCCCTCCTCGCCACCCACCTGGACCGACCGGCCGACGACGACCTGCGGCGGAAGGTGCTGGTCGGCGTGGAGACCGCCGACGCCCTCGTCCGGCTCGCCTTCCGCACCGACCCCGCCGGCGATCCGGCGATCGTCGACGAGACCCGTCAGCTGCTCTACGCGTATCTGGCGCCCTCGCTCTCGTAACCTCCCGCAGACCCCTCCCGCACGTGCCTACCGGTCGGTATGCTCGGCGCCACCCGACGCCGCCCCAGGGAGACGCCATGTCCACCGCCCTGCGCATCTGCCCCCTCTGCGAAGCGACCTGCGGACTGACGCTGACGATCGAGGGGGCCCGGGTCACCGGCGCGCGCGGCAACCGCGACGACGTCTTCAGCCAGGGGTTCATCTGCCCCAAGGGCGCCGCGTTCCCCCAGGTCGACTCCGACCCCGACCGGCTCCGCGGCCCCCTGGTCAGGAAGGACGGCCGGCTCCAGGAGGCCACCTGGGAGGAGGCGTTCGACACGATCGCCGCCGGAATTCGTCCGCTGATCGAGGAGTACGGGCCGGATGCCGTGGGTATCGTCCTGGGCAACCCCAATGTGCACACGATCGCCGGCGCCCTCTACCCGCCCCTGCTGATCGGCGCGTTGCGCACACGGAACCTCTTCACGGCGTCGACGATCGACCAGATGCCCAAGCACGTCTCCAGCGGCCTGCTGTTCGGAGACCCCTTCGCGATCCCCGTGCCGGACCTGGACCGCACCGATCACCTGCTGATCCTCGGAGCCAACCCGCTGGACTCCAACGGAAGCCTGTGCACCGCCCCCGACTTCCCCGGCAGGCTCAAGGCGTTGCGCCGACGCGGCGGCACCCTCACCGTCGTCGACCCCCGGCGCACCCGCACCGCACGCCTCGCGGACCGGCACGTCGCGATCCGCCCCGGCGCCGACGCGTTCCTCCTCGCCGCGCTCGTCCACACCCTCTTCGAGGAGGGGCTCACCGACCTCGGCCCGCTCGCCGCCCATGTGGAGGGGAGCGAGGAGGTGCGCGCCGCGGTACGGGAGTTCAGCCCCGAGGCGGTCGCCGACGCCTGCGACGTGGACGCGGACACCATCCGCGCCCTCGCCCGGGAACTCGCCGCCGCGCCCACCGCCGCCGTCTACGGGCGGATGGGCAGCTCCACCGTGGCCTACGGCACCCTCGCCAACTGGCTCGTCGACGTCCTCAACATCCTCACCGGCAACCTCGACCGGCCCGGCGGCGCACTCTTCCCGCTCTCCGCCACCGCGCCCGCCCCGCGCCCCGCGGGACCCGGCAGGGGCTTCACCCTCGGCCGCCGGCACAGCCGGGTCTCGCGCCACCCCGAGGTCAAGGGGGAGCTGCCGATGGTCGCGCTCGCCGAGGAGATCGAGACCCCGGGGGAGGGCCGCATCCGGGCGCTGATCACCGTCGCCTCCAACCCCGTCCTGTCCGCGCCCGACGGACACCGCCTGGATGCGGCACTCGGCTCCCTCGACCTCATGATCGCCGTCGACCCGTACCTCAACGAGACCACCCGGCACGCCGACGTCCTGCTCCCCCCGCCCCCGCCCTCGCAGAGCTCCCACTTCGACTTCGCCTTCAACGGCTTCGCGGTCCGCGACCAGGCCCGCTACACCCCGGCCGTGCTCCCCGTCGAAGCGGGCCGCATGGACGAGTGCGAGATCCACGCCCGGCTGATCCTCGCCGTCTCGGGGATGCACGGGGCTCCGCCGTCCGCCGTCGACCAGCTCGCGATCGACACCACCCTCGCCAAGGCGGTGACCCAGGAGCACTCGCCGGCGTACGGGGCGGACCCCAAGGAGTTCGCGGCCCGGCTCACGGGGGACACGGGACCTGAGCGCCGGCTCGACCTGATGCTGCGCCTCGGCCCGTACGGGCTCACGCTCGACGAGCTGCGGGCCCACCCGAACGGCATCGACCTCGGCCCGCTGAAGCCGCGCGTGCCCCAGCTGCTCAAGACCGTCAGCGGACGGATCGAACTGTGCCCCGCGCCGCTCGCCGCCGACCTGCCCAGGCTGCGCGCCGCGCTCGATGCCGTACCCGACCCCGGCACCCTCCAGCTCGTCGGGCGACGCCACCTGCGCTCGAACAACAGCTGGCTGCACAACACCCCCGCGCTCGGCGGCGGCTCCAACCGGTGCACCCTCCAGGTGCACCCCGACGACGCCGCCCGGCTGCGGCTTGCTGACGGCGGCCTCGCCCGGATCAAGGGCGAGGGCGGCGAGCTGGAGGTGCCGGTCGAGGTGACCGAAGGGGTGCGCCCGGGGGTGGTGAGCCTGCCGCACGGCTGGGGCCACGACCGGCCGGGCACCCGGTTGTCCGTGGCGTCCGCCCGCCCCGGAGTCAACGTCAACCAGCTGCTCGACGGCTCCCGGCTCGACCCCCTGTCGGGCACCGCCGTTCTGAACGGCTTCCCCGTGGACGTGTCACCCCTGCCTTGACCTGGGGTTTTGCTCGTATTGCTCACGCGTCAACATCTTGTTAACGGCGGAAGAGGGCACCTACCGTCATCCGGACCGCCGCTCGGCGGCTGTTCAACGGTGAACGTGAGGTGTCCTCCATGCTGACCGTCCTCGGCTTCGCCATGATCGCGACCTTCCTGGTCCTGATCATGATGAAAAAGATGTCGCCGATCGCGGCGCTCGTGCTGATCCCCGCGCTCTTCTGTGTGGTGGTGGGGCAGGGGGCCCAGCTCGGCGACTACGTCATCGAAGGCGTCGGCAAGCTGGCACCGACGGCGGCGATGCTGATGTTCGCCATCGTCTACTTCGGCGTGATGATCGACGTCGGCCTGTTCGACCCGATCGTCCGGGGCATCCTGCGCTTCTGCAAGGCGGACCCCGTGCGGATCGTCGTGGGTACGGCGGTGCTCGCCGCGATCGTCTCGCTGGACGGCGACGGCTCCACCACCTTCATGATCACCGTCTCGGCGATGTATCCGCTCTACAAGCGGCTCGGCATGAGCCTGGTGGTCATGACGGGTGTCGCCGCCACCGCGAACGGCGTCATGAACACCCTGCCCTGGGGCGGCCCCACGGCCCGCGCCGCGACCGCGCTGAAGCTGGACGCCGGGGACGTCTTCGTGCCGATGATCCCCGCGCTCGGCATGGGCCTGCTGTTCGTCTTCGTCCTCGCGTACGTCCTCGGCCGTCGTGAGCGGAAGCGCATCGGCTACCTCACGCTCGACGAGGTCCTGGTGCCCGAGACCGACACGGTGCTCGTCACGGCCGGTGGCGGTGGCGGTGTGGACCTGACCAAGAAGCCGGTCGGCGGTGCCGGTGACGCGCCCGGAGCGGCCCAGGGCACCGGCGCGGGCTCCGACAAGGGCTCCGGTGCGGGCGAGGACGAGGGGTTCCAGGGACTCGACCCGAACCGGGCGACCCTCCGGCCCAAGCTGTACTGGTTCAACGCCGGTCTGACGGTCGCGCTGCTCGCCGCGATGATCCTCGAACTGATGCCGATCCCGGTGCTGTTCCTCCTCGGCGCCGCGCTCGCGCTCACCGTCAACTACCCGAAGATGGCAGAGCAGAAGGCGCGCATCGCCGCCCACGCCGACAACGTCCTCAACGTCTCCGGCATGGTCTTCGCGGCCGCCGTCTTCACCGGTGTCCTCACCGGTACGGGCATGGTCAAGCACATGGCCGACTGGCTCGTCGGGGCCATCCCCGAGGGCATGGGGCCGCACATGGGCCTGGTCACCGGTGTCCTCAGCATCCCGCTCACCTACTTCATGTCGAACGACGGCTTCTACTTCGGCGTGGTCCCGGTCCTCGCGGAGGCGGGCGCCGCCCACGGGGTCTCGCCCCTGGAGATCGCACGGGCCTCCCTGGTCGGCCAGGCGCTGCACATGTCGAGCCCCCTGGTCCCCGCCGTGTACGTCCTCGTCGGCATGGCGAAGGTGGAGTTCGGCGACCACACCAAGTTCACGGTGAAGTGGGCGGCGCTGACCTCGCTGGTCGTCCTCGCGTCGGGGATCCTCTTCGGCATCATCTGATCCGCTCCCGGGCTCCCGGCGCGGCCCGATCCGACCCGGGCGTCGGTGGCGCGGTGACGGAGGGTGGGCCGGACGGGTGGAGCCGGAGGGTGGTGCGGCCCTGTCGCCACCCTCCGTGTCCATGTCGTGACAGATAGTCGGATTATCGCACTAAGTATCCGACGTGCTCACGACTGGAGGACCCGCACCATGACGACTCCCCCCACCCGCACTCTGCTCCGCGCGGCGCTGGCCACCCTGGCGCTCGGCGGCGTGACCCTCGCCGGCGCTCCGACGGCCTTCGCCGCGCCCGGCGACAACGGCGACGTCAAGGTCCACCGGCAGGGCACACCCGACACCAGCGAGGCCAACCAGCCCCAGGTCGGGTGCATCTTCCGGTTCGCGGCCTTCAACTTCGACGGCCTGCAGAGCATCCAGTGGAACATCTACGAGCAGCCGGGCCTGCCAGGCAACCAGGACCCGTCGCTGAAGAACGGCAGCATCGCCGTCAACAGCACCGGTGACGGACACACGGACGACATCACCGGCCTGCCGTCCGGCATGTACAAGGTCGAATGGACGTGGGTGGGCCAGAACGGCGCGGCCAAGTCGAAGGTCTTCCGGGTCACCTGCCCGGACGGCGGTAACGGCGGGAACGGTAACGGCGGCAACGGCAACGGGGGCAACGGCAACGGCGGGAACGGTAACGGCGGCAACGGCAACGGCGGGAACGGCAACGGGGGCAACGGTAACGGCGGCAACGGTGGCCACGGCCACGGCAAGCCCCCGCACGGCCCGGTCGGTGCCGGTGGCGGCGGCAGCGCGGAGATCGCCGCCGACGACTCCTCCAACTTCGGCATCGGGGCGGCCGTCGCCGCCGGCCTCGCCGGTACGGCCGGACTGGTCCTGATCCGCCGCTCGCGCCGCCGCACCGATGGCGCGGCGTAGGTCCTCCCGCCTCACGCGCCGGCGCCGGCGCCTGTTCCGGCTCGCCAGGACCGTGACGGTCACCGTGGTCCTGGTGACCGGCGGAGTCTGGTGGGCCGGAGACGAGGAACCGGCCGAGCCGGTGCTCGCCGCAGGCCCGGCCGCTCCCGGTCGGCCCGCGTCCGCCCCGGCCGCCTCCGGGGCGGCCGGGGCGGACGCGGGGGCCGGAGCGCCGGCCGCCCTCGACCACAAGGCGAAGCCCAGGGCGCGGCCGAAGGCCATTCCCTCGCCCCGACCGTCGCCCCCGCCCGCACCGCTGGCCCGCTCACGTCCGACCACCGTCGCCGTACCGGCCATCACCGTCGAGGCCCCGGTGGTCGAACTCGGTCTCGACGCGGCGGGACGCCTCGCCACGCCGCCCGTCGACAACCCCCTGGTCGCCGGCTGGTACGCGAAGGGGGCCACCCCGGGTGAGCGCGGGACCGCCGTCGTCGTCGGTCACCGCGACACCCGCACCGGGCCCGCCGTCTTCCTCAACCTCGACTCGCTCAGCCCCGGCAACACCGTCCGGGTCGCCCGCGCCGACGGCAAGGTCGCCGTCTTCACGGTCGACCGCGTCCGTACGTACGCCAAGGCCGAGTTCCCCGACAAGGAGGTGTACGGCGCCACCGGGCGGCCCGAACTCCGGCTGCTCACCTGTGGCGGAGCCTTCGACCGCAGCACGGGCTACGAGGCGAACATCGTCGTCTTCGCCCACCTCACCGATATCGCCCGCAAGATCTGAACGGCGGACCCCAGCCGCGTCCGCCGTTCTGCCCGCCCCGGCGGGCCCACGCCATCCGGCGTGCGCCCGCCGGATACGGCCACTCCGCCGCGAGCACCGCCGCCCGGCCGAAGCCCTCCGCGGGCTCCCGGTCCCGGCCCGCCGCCGCGAGCGCGCCGGCGCCGCACACCTGAGGGACTCCGTCTCCGTCTTTGTCTCCGCGAGCCGTTCCCCGGCCGGCCCCGCCCGTTCGACCCCGGCGCGCGCACCTCGACGGCCTCCTCGGGCCGCCCGCACGAAAAAACAGCAGCGCCCAGGCCGTCAGATGTGGGATGCCGGCCTCCCGGTACTCGGGCGGCAGCCGCAGCGTCTCCTCCGGCCGGCCGGTCGGCCCTCCCGTACCGCCGCCCCGGCCCGCGCCGATCGCACCTCGAACACGCCCTGACGGTCGCCCTGGGTCGGCGCCGTCCGCTCGGTGGTTCGAGCAGCTCGCTCCCACCGGCCCGCGCTCCCGCCCCGGCCGCGGTTCCGGCTTCCCGCATCCGTACCCGAACGGTCGCGGTCGCCAGGACCCGGCCGATACCGGGGAATGACCGGTGGGCAAGGAGGCTTCTGTCAGTTCGGGGGGTGTCCGGCTGTCAGGGGTGCCCGTGGACATCGCCGGGGCGGGCGGGGCACGATCGGCTGGGTACGCGGCTCGCTGCTCGACGGCCCGGAGGCTCCCTGTGCGGCCCGGGACTGAGACGGGGGGCACGTTCCGAGGTCCTGGCGCCGGAAAACTAACAGCGCTAGTTTGGTGGACGACGTACCGGCCGGTGGCGAACCGGTCGGTGACCAACCGGCCGGCGACGATCCGGTCGGCAGCGTGAGGAGACAGCGGATGAAGGCGCACGACGCGATGTACATCGGCGGGGAGTGGCGCCCCGCCGCGGGCCCCGACACGATCGCCGTCATCAACCCGGCGGACGAGCAGGTCATCGGCCACGTCCCGGCCGGCACCGCCGAGGACGTCGACGCCGCCGTACGCGCCGCCCGCGCCGCGCTGCCCGGCTGGGCCGCGACCCCGCCCGCCGAGCGCGGCGCCAGGATCGCCGCCCTGCGCGACGCGCTCGCCGCCCGCGCGGAGGAGATCGCCGCCACCGTCACCGCCGAACTCGGCGCCCCGCCGCAGCTCGCCGCCGCCGTGCACGCCGGACTGCCGATCGTCGTGGCGGGCACGTACGCGGAACTGGCCGCGACCCACCCCTTCGAGGAGAAGGTCGGCAACTCGACCGTCTACGCCGAGCCCGTCGGCGTCGTCGCCGCGATCACCCCCTGGAACTTCCCGCTCCACCAGGTCGTCGCCAAGATCGCCCCCGCCCTCGCCGCCGGCTGCACCACCGTCCTCAAGCCCGCCGAGGACACCCCGCTCACCGCCCAGCTCTTCGCCGAGGCCGTGCACGAGGCGGGCCTGCCCGCCGGTGTGTTCAACCTCGTCACCGGCCTCGGCCCGGTCGCGGGCCAGGCCCTCGCCGAGCACCCGGACGTGGACCTCGTCTCCTTCACCGGCTCCACCGCCGTCGGCCGCCGCATCGGCGCGCTCGCGGGCGGCGCAGTGAAGCGCGTCGCCCTCGAACTCGGCGGCAAGTCCGCCAACGTGATCCTGCCGAGCGCCGACCTCGCCCAGGCCGTCTCCGTCGGCATCGCCAACGTCATGTCCAACTCCGGTCAGAAGTGCAGCGCCTGGACGCGCATGCTGATCCCCGCGGACCGCTACGAGGAGGCGGTGGCGCTCGCCGCCGAGGCCGTCACCAAGTACGTCCCCGGTGAGCGCCTCGGCCCGCTGGTCAACGCCAAGCAGCAGCAGCGCGTCCGCGGCTACATCGAGAAGGGCGTCGAGGAGGGCGCCCGGCTCGTCGCCGGCGGCCCCGAAGCCCCGCTCGGGACTGGCTACTACGTTTCCCCGACCGTCTTCGCCGACGTCACCCCGGAGATGACCATCGCCCAGGAGGAGATCTTCGGACCCGTCGTCTCGCTCCTCCGGTACGAGGACGAGGACGAGGCCCTCGCCATCGCCAACGGCACCGTCTACGGCCTCGCCGGAGCGGTCTGGGGCGACCCCGAGGAGGCCGTCGCCTTCGCCCGCCGGATGGAGGCCGGCCAGGTCGACATCAACGGCGGCCGGTTCAACCCGCTGGCCCCCTTCGGCGGCTACAAGCAGTCCGGCGTGGGCCGGGAACTCGGCGCGCACGGCCTCTCCGAGTACCTGCAGACCAAGTCCCTCCAGTTCTGAGTCCTCCCCTCCCGAGCGCAGAAGGAGCAACGAGCGTGATCCGCGCCGCCGTCCTGCCCGCCGTCGGCTCTCCGCTGGAGATCACCGGCATCGAACTCCCCGAGCCCGGCCCCGGTCAGGTCCGGGTCCGGCTCGCCGCCGCCGGGGTCTGTCACTCCGACCTCTCGCTCTCCAACGGCACCATGCGGGTCCCGGTCCCCGCCGTCCTCGGCCACGAGGGCGCCGGCACCGTCGTCTCCGTCGGCGAGGGCGTCGCCCATGTCGCCCCCGGCGACGGCGTCGTCCTCAACTGGGCTCCCTCCTGCGGCAGCTGCCACCCCTGCTCGCTCGGCGAGGTCTGGCTCTGCGCCAACGCCCTGACCGGCGCAGCGAACATCCACGCCCGCACCCAGGACGGCACCGAACTCCACCCCGGACTCAACGTCGCCGCCTTCGCCGAGGAGACGGTCGTCGCCGCCGGCTGCGTCCTCCCGGTGCCCGACGGCGTACCGCTCGCCGACGCCGCCCTCCTCGGCTGCGCCGTCCTCACCGGCTGGGGCGCGGTCCACCACTCCGCCCGGGTCCGCGAGGGCGAGACCGTCGCGGTGTTCGGCGTCGGCGGGGTGGGCCTCGCCACCCTTCAGGCCGCCCGGATCGCGGGCGCCTCGACGATCGTCGCCGTGGACGTCTCGCCGGAGAAGGAGGCGCTCGCACGGGCGGCCGGTGCGACCGAGTACGTCGTCGCCTCCGAGACCACGGCGAAGGAGATACGGAAGCTGACCGGCGGCCAGGGCGTGGACGTGGCCGTCGAATGCGTCGGCCGCGCCGTCACCATCCGTACCGCCTGGGACTCCACCCGGCGCGGCGGCCGCACCACGATCGTCGGCATCGGTGGCAAGGACCAGCAGGTCACCTTCAACGCCCTGGAGCTCTTCCACTGGGGCCGCACCCTCGCGGGCTGCGTCTACGGCAACTCGAACCCGGCCGTCGACCTCCCGGTCCTCGCCGAACACATCCGGGCCGGCCGGCTCGACCTGGGTGCTCTCGTCACCGAGCGGATCACCCTGGACGGCATCCCGGGCGCCTTCGAGAACATGCTCGCGGGCAAGGGCGGCCGGGCCCTGGTGGTCTTCCCCTGACAGCACGCACACGTGGAAGCCCGTACCGGTACGCCGGTACGGGCTTCCACGCGTCACAGGTCCAGCACGAGACGGCCGCCGCGCGAGCGGCCCACGCAGATCATCATCGTCGCCCCCGAGGCCTTCTCGTCCTCGCCGAGGACGGAGTCGTGGTGCTCGGGCGTCCCGGCGATCACCTTCGTCTCACAGGTACCGCAGACGCCCTCCTCGCAGGAGTACGCGACGCCGGGAACCACCTCACGAACCGCGTCGAGCAGGGTACGACCGGGCGCGACGCGCACGGTCCGCCCACTCCGCCGCAGCTCCACCTCGAAGCCGTCACCGCCCCCGGAGTCCCGGGCCGGCGCCGCGCCGAACCGTTCCGTGTGCAGCGAACCGGGCCACCGTTCCTCCACTGCCCGCAGCAGCCCCTCCGGGCCGCAGCAGTACACGGCCGTCTCCGCCGGAATCCCGGCGAGGACGGAGTCCAGGTCGGGCAGCCCCGCCGTGTCCTGCGGGACGAGCGTGACCCCGGGGAGCGCGGCGAGCTCCTCGCGGTACGCCATGGCCGCCAGGCTCCGGCCGCCGTACAGCAACGACCACGACCCCGGCGGCAGGGAGCGGACCATCGGCAGCAGCGGGGTGATGCCGATGCCCCCGGCGATGAACAGATACCGCTCGGCGGACACGAGCGGGAAGCGGTTGAACGGGCCCCGGACCCCGAGGACCGTGCCCTCGCCGACGGAGGTGTGGATCTCCTCCGATCCGCCCCGGCCGGCAGGCTCCCGCAGCACCCCGAGCCGGTACGCGCTCCGGTCCGCCGGGTCACCGCAGAGCGAGTAGTGCCGGACCGCACCGGACGGCAGCGTCACCTCCAGATGCGCGCCGGGCTCCCACGGGGCCAGCACGGCGCCCGTGGGATCGGCGAGTAGGAGCCCCAGGACGCCCTCGGCCTCCCGGACGACCGACCGGACCGTGAGCAGGGCATTGGACATGCGTCACCTCGAAGTTCGCGACGGCGGCAGAAGTGGTTCCGGCCACACCCGGCACAGCGCCCCGTACAGCACGGCGGCGACCACGAAGGCAGCCGGCAGGCTCAGGTCGACGCCGCCGGTGAGCTCGGTCAACGGGCCGGTGTAGAGCGGATTGTTGACCCAGAGGACCCCGACGGCCGAGCCGACCGCGAAGGCCGTGGCGGCCCGCGGATTGACCCCACCGGTGTACCAGTACCGTCCGCCGCCGCCCGTGGTGAACGTACGCAGCGCCTCCGCGTCGTACCGGCCCCGGTGGAGCACGTATCCGACGAACAGCACGGCCGCCCAGGGGGCGACGACCGTGAGCAGCAGTGTCACGAACGCCGACATCGCGTCCATCGCGTCGTACACCACCGCCCCGAGGTACAGCACGGCTGCCGCGAGCAGCGCGACCACCGTGGTCACGGCGGCCCGTGAGGAGCGCCAGAACACCGAGTTGGCCGACAACCCGGCCGCGTACAGACAGAGCCCCGCCTGCGGCAGGGTGCCCGCGAAGCCGAAGACCACGACGGCGACCGCGAACCAGCCGGGCACCGCGTCCGTCAGGCCCTGGAGCCAGGGAGCGTCGGGGACGGGGAAGAGGGTCGTCACGTACGCGCCGGTGAGCAGCGCGGCGAGACTGCTGAGGAACATGGAGATCCCACTGGCCCGCACGACCCGGCCGGTGGGGGTGGAGGCGGGCATGAAGCGGGTGTAGTCGCCCTGGAAGGTGGCGTACGACAGGGGCACGGCGGCGGACGCGGTCGCCGCGAGCAGCCAGGTGTGCAGGGTGCTGTCGAGGGCGAGCGTCCCGCCGGCGTATCCCGCGTCGAAGTCCGGGGCCAGGACGAGCACGGTGCCGAGCAGGACCACGCCCCCGGTGACCGCCGTGACCCGGTACGTACGGACCAGGGTCTCGTGGCCGCGCACGGCGACCAGCGCGACCGCCGCCGCCGTCACGAACATCGCGGCGGTCAGCGCGCCGGGGCCGGTGGGGGTGGAGAGCAGCCGGTGGCCGGCGACCATGACGGCGGTGCCGCCCGTCCACACGGCGATCGCGAAGAAGCCGAGCGCGGTCACCACCGTGAGGACGTTGCCGACGACCCTGCCCCGGACGCCGAAGTGCGCCCCGCTCGCCACGGGATCGTTGGAGCCGGTGCGGACGCCGAACCGGGCCAGCGGCGCGAGCAGCGCCGTGCCGACGGCGACGCCCACGGCGATCGCGCTCGCCGAGGCCCACCAGCCGAGGCCGAAGACGACGGGCAGCGCGCCGAGGACGACCGTGCCGAAGGAGAACTGCGCGGAGGGCCAGATCCAGCCGAAGTCGCCCGGTTTCGAGGTGCGTTCGGCTTCGGGCACCGGAGCGATGCCGTCGTGGTCGACCGCCGCACGGGGCGGCGTCACGGTGGACGCCGCCCCGGTCGGTGTGGTGGTCATGAGGCGCCCCCGGCGGGGGCGGTTCCCGATGCCGGCGCGACCTCTCGGTCGTGCGCCGGGTCGCGCTGTTCCGGAACGGAGAGGTCACCCGGCAGTACGTCGACCACCCGGAGCGCCGCGCACGCCGCGCCCGACAGGCGCTCCCCGCTGGCCAGGTCGAAGGTCGTGTGGTGCAGGGGGCAGGTGATGCGCAGCCTGTCCCCGTCGACCCTGCCGTACTTGAGCCGGCCCCCGCGGTGCGGGCAGACGGCGGCCGCGAGGACCTTGCGGCCGCCCACCTCGACCAGGACCAGCTCCTCGGTCACCTGGCGGACGGTGGGCTCGTCGGAGTCCCGCCGCCGCCCCGCGGGCACGGCCGTCATGCGACGGTCTCCCGCGCCCGCGCGAGGGCCGTCTCCGTGGCCGTACCCACGATGTCGGAGGCCAGCCGCACGCCCGCCCAGATCTTCGCCAGGTCCGGCTCTTCGAGCGCGCGGATCGCCGTACGCATATGACTGCTGTGGTACGCATCGATGTAGAGGTGCTCGGTGTAGTAGGCGTCGTGGACGATCCCGAGCCGCCGCGCCGCCCGCGCGAAGCTCTGGAAGGCGTACAGCACGCTGGTCTCGAAGTAGGCGTACGCACCCAGGAAGTACTGGGGCGAGGGCGCCCGGCTCGCCAGCCAGTGGAACATGTTGACGTAGGCGAAGCACTCCGGGGACGTCTCGTCGAGGTAGTCGTCGAGGCGGAGGCTCATGCCGAGCTCGGTGAGCAGGTCGCGGTAGAGCTGGGAGTGCGCCTTCTCCTCGTTGCCGCAGCCGAGTTCGTCGATGAGGACGCGGAAGACCGCCATCGCCGAGCGGTACGGCAGCCGGGGCACGACCGGCAGCAGCGACTCGGACTCGGTGAGGCCGTCGAGCGCGAACTGCCGCACCACGACCTTGAACTGATCGAGCGTCGCCTCCTCGGCGAGGAAGGTCGCGCTCTCCGGGAGCGAGGCCTCCTCCTCGGCGAGGAATTCCTTGAGCGCCTGGAGCAGCTCGCCGGCCGAGCCGAACCGGGGCGCGGAGGCCTCGTACGCCCGCGCCTTGGGCAGGATCCACCGCTCCTCGATCGCGGCCATCGAACCGTAGTCGCCGAGGTTGGGTACCCGCCGGTAGAGGCTGTGCAGTTCGCGCTGCGCGGTCGCGGCCGGGGCCGTGATCGAGTGCGCGGCGACCGGGACGGCGGAGGGAGCGGGGGAGGGAGCGGCGGGGATCGCGCTCATGCCGCCTTCGCCTCCTCGTGCACGGTGGGGGAAGCGATCACGCCGCGCCGGTGCAGTTCCTTCTTGACCCAGCGGTACCAGTCGTCCTTGAAGACGCCGTACCGCTCGCAGACGGTGTTGATCTCCGTCTGGCGGTCCGGGGTCGGGTCGACGAGCATCGCGTTGCACAGGCCCGGTTCGAGGTTGGCCAGCGGGCCGATGAAGCCGTCGATGCCGGTGGCGTCGACGAGGAGGTTCTCCCAGCCCTCGAAGACCGGGATGCCGGTGCCGGCCCCGGCCATCTTCCGGGTGAACGCGGCGTCGCCGCTGGACTCCTTGATGCCGACGATCCCGGGTATCTCCTCGCAGATCCGGATCAGGGTCTCGAACTCGATCCGATTGCCCGAGAGCGCCTCCTCGTTGTAGAGGAAGATCGGGATGTCGAGGGCCGCGCGGATCGCCTCGTAGTGCTCGACGATCCCGTCCTGCGTCACGTCCGCGCCGAACGGCGTGGTGACGACGACGGCGTCGGCGCCGATCGCGGCCGCGGTACGGGCCCGGTCGATCACCGCGGCGGTGTCGGGGAGCTGGATGCCGGCGAGCACGGGCAGGCCGCCCGAGTGCCGCACGGTGTACGTCACGACGTCCTGCCACTGCCGCGCGTCGAGCTTCCAGCCCTCACCGGAGGTCAGAGCCGGCATGAGGCCGTTGACCTCGGCGCGGATGTGGTCCAGGAGACGGACGACGCTCTGCTCGTCGACGACGCCGTGCTCGTCGAAGGGGGTGATCAGCGGGACGACGGTCCCGGAGTAGGTGCCAGGCATGAGTGGGGTGCCCTTCGGAATGTCTACAGAGGGGTCTGCGGAGGGGCCTTCGGAGGTCTTCAGAAGGTTCTTCGGAGGGTTCTTCAGAGGCTTTCGGAGTCGACCGTCAGCACCAGCGAGCGCTGGTAGAGGTCCTCCAGATAGGCCGGGAACGAGTGTTCCTCGCCGGGGCCCATCGGTACGACGGGCAGGCCGGTCGTCCGGAGCAGCCGCGGGCTCGCCGTGTGCAGCACGCCCTCGCGGCCGATGACCTGGGCGAGCAGCAGACGCTCGTGCGTGGGCAGGCCTTCGAGCTCCGGCGTGGTGAACGCCCGGCGGACGTCCGCCTCCTCGTAGGCGGCCCGCTCGATGGCCAGGTCGGTGTGGAGGACGTCCATGAAGGGGTAGTAGTCGTCCTGCACCCCTCGCTCGTATCCCCACACGAGGTCGTCGCAGCGGCCGACCTGCTCCCAGCTCATGACGACCCCGCCCGCTTCACCCGCGGCCAGCCGGCCCGCGAAGAAGGCCTTGGCGGCCAGGCGGACGACATCGTCCTTGCTGTGCATGCCCATGAAGAGCGTGGCGTCGATGAACACCACCGGGTTCGTGTCAGACCGCATAGCGCTCAAGCACCTTCCGCATCCGCTCCATCGCGCCGGCGAACAGCTCCGGCTCGCGGGCCAGGGCCAGGCGCACGAAGCGCTCGCCCTTCTCCTTGGTGTTCCAGTAGAAGAAGGTGCCCGGCAGGACGTACACCTCCTCGTCGAAGAGGACGGCCTGGAGCTGGGTGGCGGTCAGGTGCTCCGGCTTGATGCGGAACCAGGCGACGCTGGTGCCGACGACCGGCTCCTGGAACTCCAGGATGGTGCCGCTGAGGGCGTCGCGGGCGGCCTCGCCGTTGGTGCGGATGATGTCGCGCACCGAGGCGAAGCCGTCGGTGATGGAGTCCTCGACGTACTGGGTGACCATGTTGAGGACGAACGGCGAGACGTTCAGGAGGACGCTGGTGTGGAGGTTGTAGACCTCTTCCTGGATGTCCCGACTGGCCGTGATCATGGCGCACTTGGCGTCCTGGATGGGCCAGGTCTTGCCGGTGTCCTCCATGACCATGTACGTGACGCCGGACTGCTCCAGGAGCTCGTAGATGTCCACCCGGCCGACGCCCTCGTCGCAGAGCGCGAAGGACGCGAAGCAGAAGTCCATCACCAGGACCTTGTCGTGGTCCACGCAGTAGCGGACGACCTCGCGGAAGCCCTCCAGCTTCTCGGCGAGCAGGGTGAACCCGGTGGGGTTGTTGGGGTCGACGAGGTAGATGGCGTCCGCGGTGATCTCCTCGACGAGCCGCTCGTAGATCGCGTCCTTGTCGTGCAGCGCGGACTCGGCGAACGGGGCGATCGGCACCTGCATGTTGCGCAGCAGGTCGACCAGGTTGTCGAAGCAGGGCTCGACCAACTGCACGGACATGCCGCGCTGCTTGAGGAACATGCCGGCGACCATGGTCGACACGCTGGCGGAGTAGGAAAGGAGCGTGCGGCCCATCGCACGGGCGGTGGGCTGCTGGTGCAGCCGGAAGAAGGCGTCCAGGAACTGCCGCTCGAAGTGCGCCTGCTGCTTCGACTCGGACTCGTGCCACAGCTCGGGAAGCCGGGAGACGATCCGCTCCTGGGTGGCGGACTGCCGCTGGTGGGTGTGCGCGTCGGCCAGGTTGAACCGGGTCTTCAGGGCTTCGATCTCGTGCTGGGTGAGGTCGACGAACGTGCTGACGTCTGCCTTGTCGGTCAACGACATGAAGAACTCCCGCTGTCGATACGAATCTCCGTCCGGAATTCCGGCGGCGTGAATGACTGTAGGAGCTTCGACCGGCCTTGCGAATAACGGCCGGGTCACGCAATTAATAATCACCGCGATGTTCTGCCGGCGAAAAAAAGGAACGACGGCCAGGCATTCCTCGTACAGGAATGCCTGGCCGTCGTTCCGGTTGTACGGCCGCCTTTTGGAGGCCTTTTCAACTATTCAGTGGCGGCCCTCAGCAGGATGTCCTCGAACACCTTCGGGTCGTCCGAGCCGATCACCGGCCAGCCGATCCCGTACGCGCCTTCCCAGCCCACGTCGATGCCGGGGTTGGCGTGGTCGGAGCCGTCGGGCAGGAACAGATGGGGGCTGCAGTTCACCCGGTCGCTCTTGGCGAGCGCCGCCTGGTCCGCCAGCGACCGGCGCGCGCGCCCGTCGTCCAGGGCCTCGGCGAGGGCGTCGACGTCGACGGCGCCGGTCTCCGCGGCGACGTCCAGGATCACCTTGCGGTGGCTGATGCAGCGCGACTCGGCCCAGAAGGCCCGGCGCAGCCCGAGGTCGAGCTGCTCCGAGGCGTTCAGGCTCTGCTCCTTGGCGGCGAGCACCGCCTCCAGGGCGGGCAGGGTCGTCGACGGGTAGAGCCAGTCCTTGGCCTGCCACAGCTGCCAGCCGGCGGCCGGCTCCAGGCTGCCCATCCGGGCGACCTCGCTGTCCGTGCCGGGGCGCGGGCTCGGGGCGTCGTTGAGCAGTTCGAGCGGGAAGGCGCGCAGGTCGAAGGAGACCTGCTCCTCCAGGCCGAGGCGGGCCCGGGTGGTGTGCAGCCGGTGGATCGCGATGTGCGCGAAGGAACACCAGATGTCGGAGAAGACGGTGACGACTCCGCGCGGCGGCGTCAGGTCGGCGGTGGTCGGGTCGGACATGGTTCTCCTCGGTTCGTACACGGGCGGAGCGGAGGGCTCGGCCGGTCGGGACTCGATCGGCTCAGGCGGCCGGGGACTCGACGGCGTCGAGCGCCGCCTCCAGGTCGAGGTCGGCGTCGGGCAGCCAGGCGGGCAGGGAGGGGATGCGGGCCATCGCCTCGAAGAGCCGCGGTACGGCCTCCTCGCGGACGGTCGGCCCATGGGCGCTGAGCAGCTTCGCGGGGCGCAGGGCGGCCAGTTCGCGCACCGGCCGGAGGAATTTCGCCTCGTCGACGAGCGCGGTCCACGGCGCTATCGCCCGGTTCAGGACCTCGAAGCCGTGGAAGAATTCCTCCTCGGAAAGGTCGGCGAAGTCCTGGCTGATTTCTTCGACGACGGTTCCGAAGCTGTCGGAGCTGTATAGCGTTCCATCGGAATGGTCGAACACGGCGAGGGTTCCGGGTGAATCGAACGTGGGAGGCCGGTGAAAACTCAGCTCGCGGTCGCCGACTTTCACACGGCTTCCCGGGTTCGCGGTGACCACCCGTTCCTGCGGTATGGCGAACTCTTCCGATATTCGCGTCAGCGATATGGCGTTGGTGAGCACCTTCGCGTTCGGCGCGGCCTCCAGGATCGAGGCCAGGGCGCCGGTGTGGTCGCGGTCGTCGTGGGTGACGACGACCCAGCGCAGATCGGCCGGCTCGATCAGCGACCAGAGGGAGTCCAGGAAGCCCTCCCGGTCGACGGGCATGCCGGTGTCCACGAGGAGCGGCTGGCCGGACCGGAGGAGGAAGGCGTTCACCGGCTGGTCGCCGAGGCCCGGGATGGGCAGCGCCGAGGGGAGGACGTGGAGGTCCGGCCCGGCGGAGTAGGACGCTTTCATGACACACCTTTCGGTCGGGGAAACCGACGGTCGGACGAGCCGGACGGTCAGAGCGCCTGCCGTCAGACGAGCTGGATGGTCAGGGAGCCGGCGATCAGCAGGGCGAGACCGAGGGTGCGCGCCTTGGTGAGGGAGCGCTGGGGGAGCTTGAAGAGGCCCTTGTGGTCGATCAGGGCCGAGGTGAGCTGCTGCCCCGTCACGGTGAGCGCGATGGTCACCGCCGCCCCGATCTCGGGGATGAGCAGGAAGGTGCCGGTGACGTAGGCGGCGGCGCAGGCGCCACCGAGCCAGCCCCACCAGGGCATCTTCTTCAGTGGGGCGATCTTGGGCTTCGGCGTCTTCCGGGTCGCGTACAGCACGAGCAGGACGACGGCGATGGTGAAGGTCGCCACGGCGAAGCTGATCACGGCGACGGTGACGGGCTCCTTGAGCTGGGCGCGCAGTTGGGCGTTGACCGCGCCCTGCACGGGCAGCACGGCTCCGGCGAGCACGCCGAGGGCGAGCCAGCCGGCGCGGCCGGCGCTCGACATCTTCGGTGCGCCGGGGGGAGCCGCGGCCTTCATGCCCCGGATGATCACGACGATTCCGGCGAGCACGGCCACGGCGCCGACGACGATCCCGACGCTCAGGTCCTGCTGTTCGAGGCCGAGGAGACCGAAGAGGTCGAGCGCGAGCGAGGCGAACATCTGGCCGGTGACGAAGAGCCCGACGGCGGCGAGGGCGCCGAGCCGTGGGAAGAGCAGGATGCCGCTGGTGATGTAGAGCGGACTCGCGAGTCCGCCCAGGAGCTGCCAGGGCTCGACATCGGGCAGTTTGCCGAGCGCGCCGAGCGCTCCGGCCGCCACCGCGAGCACGGTCAGCAGACCGGTCGCGACGCTGAGCTGGATCGTCGAGGCGCCGTACGGGGTGCCGACGGCCGAGTTGAGCTGGAGGTTCACCGAGGCCTGGACGGCCAGGAGGCAGCCGACCAGCAGGGCCGCGGCGAGGAGCGCGGTGTGCATCTTGATCTCCCTGGGGCGGGAAGGCGAAAGGCTAAGTGGACACTGAGTCCGTTTAGCATGCCACGGGGCATGGCAAACGGACAAGGTGTCCACTTAGCCTCAAGGGAAGTAAGGTCTGGTCCATGAGCGACGACGAGCAGCGGGGTCGTGGAGCCGCCTCCGTCCACCGGGTCGGCGGGCTCCTCGGCGATCTTCAGGCCGTGGACGACCAGCCGGTCGCCCCGCGCAGACGCGCGGACGCGGAACGCAACCGGGCTCAGATCCTGGCCGCGGCCGAGCAGCTCTTCGCCCAGCAGGATCCGCGGACGGTCACCATGGACGGGATCGCCAAGGCCGCCGGGGTGGGCCGCGCCACGCTCTACCGGAGCTTCCCCGATCCGTCGTCGGTCGCCGTCGCGCTGCTCGACGAGCACGAGCGCCTGCTCCAGGGCCAGCTCATCTACGGCCCGCCGCCGCTCGGTCCCGGCGCACCCGCGGGGGAGCGGCTGGCGGCGTTCTACCTGGCGATGCTCGATCTGCTCGAACGCCATCTGCCGCTGGCCCTGGGGGCGGAGACCGGCCCCGCGCGCTTCCGGACGGGGGCCTACGGCTTCTGGCGCGTCCACGTCCGCACGCTGCTCGTCGACCACGGGATCCAGGACCCGGACCCGCTGATCGACATCGCGCTCAGCCCGCTGTCACCCGAGCTGTTCCAGTTCCAGCGGCACGAACTCGGCCTGTCGACCGAGCGCATCGGCCGCTCCCTGGCGGACTTCGCCCGCCAGCTCCTGCGTTCGGGGGAGTGAGGCGCGGTCGGTCGGCGGCGGCGTGGCTCCGGCCGGGCCCGCCGTCACCTCGGCGTGGCTCCGGCCGGGCCCGCCGTCACCTCGGCGTGGCTCCGGCCGGGCCCAACGTCACCCCCGCAAGGGTCCGGTCGAGGTGGCCGTCGTCATGGCAGGGGGTCCGGCCGGTGCCGGGGGAAGGCCCGTCGGCCGTCCGCTCCCGTGCCCCCTGCGGCACGCTTCAGGCGCCGGGCCGCCGGCCGGCCGGATGGACGAGGCCCGGCAGGATCAACTTCCAGATGCGGTCGAGTCGTTGCTCGGCGGGCCCGCGCAGGGCGCCGTTCTCGGTCGTCCTCGGCTCGTCCGGCGGCCAGCACTCGTCGGTCGGGCCGTTCGGGCAGCGCATCTCCAGCTCGACCCCGGTGATCACATAGCCGATCAGCGCGGCGACCGCCGTCGCGTCCACGCCGGGACGCAGGGCCTTCTCCGCCTCCGCGAAGCGCGCCAGGCGCGCCACCTCGCGCCGCCAGGGGCAGTTCCCGGAGAGCCCGGGGTCGGTCAACTGGAGTTCCCGCGCAAGGCGTTCGCCGGCCCGTGCCATGGGGTCGGTCTCGAAGAGCCGGATCAGTGCGTGCGTGGCGATCACCAGCTTGTCGATCGCCGTGCCGCCGACCCCCTCCGTCGACAGGCAGGCCGACTCGACCGTGATCCGGGTGACCGCTCGGGCCCGTCCCCTGACCGCCGTCGCCAGATCGGCCTTCGTCGCGAAGTGGAAGACCAGCGCGCCGGTGGTCACCCGGGCCTCGCCGGCGATCCTGGCCAGCGACGCCCGCTCGTAGCCCTGCCCGTCGAACACCCTTGCGGCCGCCGACAGGATCTCCTGTCTAGTACGTTCCGCCCGCTGCTGAATCGCCATGAGCTCCCCCGTCGGCTTGCCAGAAGGTGCCGGAGCGTGATGTTCCGGCCCGCGCCTGTGACCGACTCGAAACTATCCGGCCGGGAGCCCATGAAACGTGCCTTCTCGTCCGACCGGCCGGAACTGGGGCTTGACGGCTGTGTCCGTTCCAGGTCGCGGGCGCACACCCGGCGTCGGACGTGTGTGAAGTGACCGGAACCGGGGCCATGCCCTGTCAGGTGGATTCGGCCGTTCCGGTGCCGGCGGCGGCCCGCGAGCGAGAGCGGGACACGGCCACACCGGCCAGGCACAGCGCGCCCCCGGCGAGGGTGAGCAACCCCGGCAGTTCGCCCAGGAACAGCCACGCCATCAGTACGACGAGAGCGGGCACGGCGTACGTCGTCGCGCCCATCCTTCCCGCGGTCGTACGGGCCAGGGCGTAGGCCCATGTCGTGAACGCGAGCGCGGTCGGGAACACCCCCAGGTAGAGCATGTTCAGGGTCGCCGACAGCGGGGCCCGGCCCACCTCCTCGACCAGCTGCCCCGCGAACGGCAGGCACGCGACCGCCCCCACCAGGCACCCGAAGGTCGTCACCTGGAGCGCGCTGCCGTGGGCGAGCGCGGGCTTCTGCGCCACGACCCCGCCCGCGTAGGCCATCGCCGCGAGGACGCAGAGCAGGACCCCGAGCAGCGAGGCGTGCGCGCCGGCGGAGGCGCGGGACATCGAGAGGCCCACGACCACCGCGCCCGCGAAGGACACCGCCATGCCCGCGAGCAGTCTGGGCGGCAGCGACTCCTTCAGGAACCGGGCGCCGAGCAGCGCGATCAGGATCGGTCCGATGTTCACCACCATCGCCGCCGTGCCCGCGTCGACCTCCTGCTCGCCCCAGTTGAGCACCACCATGTACACCCCGAACCAGAGCAGGCCCGAGACCACGATCCCCGGCCAGGCCGCCCGGGGCGGCAGCCCTTCCCGCCGGACCAGGAGGACGGCCCCGAGGACAAGGACCCCGGCGAGCAGCCGCCCTAGCGCGAGCGCGCCCGGGGAGTAGGCCTCTCCGGCGCTGCGGATGGAGACGAAGGCGGAGGCCCACAGGACGACCGTGACACCGGCGGCGGCGAGCGCGAGCCGCGAGGATTGCTTCTGCATGCCCCGACCGTAGGACGCGGACCCTTCGGCGCTCACCGCAATATCCGCGGGGTCGGGGTCGGGGTCGGGGTCGGGGTCGGGGCTGGGCCCGGGCGGGAGCCGTCGGGCGGCAGTGGCCTCATCGCAGGTCCTCCGGCGCGATGCCCAGGTGCGCGTACAGCTCGCTCTCGCCCCGCCCGGTCACCTTCACGGCCCGCTCGGACCCGATCCGTACGCACCACTCGGCGTCCAGCGCATGCCGGCACAGTGCGGCTCCCGCGATCCCCGCGAGGTGCGGCCGCCGCTCGGTCCAGTCGAGACAGCCGCGCGCGACGGGCCGCCGCCCCCGGCGTACGAGAGGGACGCCCAGCTGGTCGAACCAGGCCAGACCCCGGTCCGTGAGCGCGAACCCGGTGTCCTGGCGCAGCAGCCCGCGCACCGTCATCGCCTCGGTGATCGCGATGCCGAGCCGCCCGGCGAGATGGTCGTAACACGTCCGGCCCCGGGCCATCGCCCGCCCGGCGTTCGCGGCGCCCAGCGAGCGCGGCGGTGAGGCCACCGCGGGCTCGGACCGGGTGGCCAGGTCCTCGACGAGATGCGCGATCCCGGGGTCGGCGAGGCGCACGTACCGGTGCCGCCCCTGGCGTTCCTCCGTGAGCACCCCGCCGGTGACGAGCTTTCCGAGGTGCTCGCTCGCGGTGGACGGCGCCACGCCCGCGTGCCGGGCGAGTTCCCCGGCGGTCCAGGCCCGGCCGTCGAGCAGGGCGAGTACGAACGCGGCGCGGGTCTCGTCCGCGAAGAGCGCCGCGAGCGCGGCGAGGTCACTGGCTGCCATGCGTCCAGCGTCCCGCACTCACGCTTCGGTGGTGGCCGACATGTCGTGCGGAGTCGCGGGCTCCGGCGTCCGGGCCTCGTACTGGAGCCGCAGCCCGTCGAGCAGCGCCCGCAGGCCCGTGTCGAAGGCGCCCTCGTCGACCTTCTGCCGGTGCTCGGCGAGGCGGTGCGCCTGGCCGAGGTGGGGGTAGTCGGCCGGGTCGTAGGCCGTCTCGTCGTCGACGAAGCCACGGGCGAAGGAGCCGAGGGCCGAGCCGGTGATGAAGTACCGCATCAGCGCGCCGATGGAGGTGGCCTGGGCCGGCGGCCAGCCCGCGCGGACCATCGCGCCGAAGACGGCGTCCGCGACGCGCAGGCCGGCCGGGCGGCGGCCGGGGCCCTGGGCGAGGACCGGGACGATGTGCGGGTGGTCGGCGAGGGCGGCCCGGTAGGAGACGGCCCAGTCGTGCAGCGCCGTCAGCCAGTCGCGGCCGTCGTCCTCCGCGAACATCGACAGATCGATCTTCGTGCTCACCGCGTCGGCGACGGCGTCGAGGATCTCGTCCTTGGTGCGGAAGTGGTTGTAGAGCGAGGGCCCGCTCACCCCGAGCTCGGCCGCGAGCCGCCGCGTCGAGAGCGCCCCGAGGCCCTCCGCGTCCACGAGTGCGCCCGCCGTCTCGACGATGCGGTCTCGGCTGAGCAGGGGCTTGCGCGGTCGGGCCATGGCGCACATAGTAGGCCTGCACCGCAAAAACTAGCAGTGGTAATTAATTGGTCGGGTGAGGTGGGCGCCGTATGAATCTGGAACTCAGCGAGGAGCAGGAAGCCGTACGGCGGCTCGCCGAGGACTTCGTCGCACGCGAGGTCACCCCGCACGCCACGGCGTGGGACCGCGCCGAGGAGGTGGACCGGGCGATCGTGAAGAAGCTCGGTGCCGTCGGCTTCCTCGGGCTCACGATCCCGGAGGAGTACGGCGGTTCCGGCGGCGACCACCTCGCGTACTGCCTGGTGACCGAGGAACTCGGCCGCGGCGACTCCTCCGTGCGCGGCATCGTCTCCGTCTCCCTCGGCCTGGTCGCCAAGACCGTCGCCGCCTGGGGTGACGAGGAGCAGAAGCGGGAGTGGCTGCCCCGGCTCGCCTCCGGCGAGGCGCTCGGCTGCTTCGGCCTCACCGAGCCCGGCACCGGCTCCGACGCGGGGAACCTCGCCACGCGCGCGGTGCGGGAGGGTGGCGCCGGTGACTACGTGATCAACGGCACCAAGATGTTCATCACCAACGGCACCTGGGCCGATGTCGTCCTGCTCTTCGCCCGCACCAACGACACCCCCGGCCACAAGGGCGTCTCCGCCTTCCTCGTCCCCACCGACACCCCCGGCCTCACCCGCCGCCCCGTCCACGGCAAGCTCGGCCTTCGCGGCCAGGCCACCGCCGAACTGGTCCTGGAGGACGTCCGCGTCCCGGCCGCCGCGATGCTCGGCCCCGAGGGCAAGGGCTTCGCCGTCGCCATGTCCGCCCTCGCCAAGGGCCGCATGTCCGTCGCCGCCGGCTGCGTCGGCATCGCCCAGGCCGCCCTCGACGCGGCCGTGCGGTACGCGGGGGAGCGGGAGCAGTTCGGCAAGCCCATCGCCTCCTACCAGCTCGTGCAAGAGCTGATCAGCGACATCGCCGTCGACGTGGACGCCGCCCGGCTGCTCACCTGGCGGGTCGCCGATCTGATCGACCGGGGCCAGGACTTCGCGACTGCCGCCTCCAAGGCCAAGCTGTACGCCTCCGAGGCCGCCGTCCGCGCCGCGAACAACGCCCTGCAGGTCTTCGGCGGCTACGGCTACATCGACGAGTACCCGGTCGGCAAGCTGGTCCGCGACGCGCGCGTGATGACTCTCTACGAGGGCACGAGCCAGATCCAGAAGCTCATCATCGGCCGGGCGCTGACGGGGGTCTCCGCCTTCTGAGCACCTGAGTACGTCTCTGAGTACGCGGGCGGATGTGGCACCCGCCACATCCGGCCCATGCTGTGCCCATGAGCGACACACCGGTCAAGCAGCAGAACACCGCGGCCTACTACATGCAGGCCGTCCTCTCCTTCGGGATCGCCCTCGCGGCCGTGGCCATCGGCATCTTTCAGCTGGAGGCCAGTGCCTGGGTCCGCGCCTTCCTCGCCGTCGCGGTCCTCTACCTCACCACCTCCGCGTTCACGCTCGCCAAGGTCGTCCGCGACCGCCAGGAGGCCGGGCAGATCGTCAGCCGGGTCGACCAGGCCCGGCTGGAGAAGCTGCTCGCCGAGCACGACCCCTTCCAGAAGCTCTGAGCCGCTGATCTCCGGAGCCACCGATCTCCGGAACTACCGACGCCGGAGCCACGGATCTCCGGAGCTACCGATCCCGGAGCCGCAGATCGCTAAGCGCTTGCTCACCCTCGTTGTATGGTGTTCGTCCTGACGGGGACCGAGAGGGAGTGTGGGATGAGCGCGGCGGAGGAGACGCCCGGGGGCGAGGACATGCCCTGGGGCGAGGTCACGCCCGAGGCGGCCCGGCGACTGCTGGTGGCCGCCGTCGAGGCGTTCGCCGAGCGCGGCTACCACGCCACCACCACCCGGGACATCGCCGGCCGCGCGGGGATGAGCCCGGCCGCGCTCTACATCCACTACAAGACCAAGGAAGAGCTGCTCCACCGGATCAGCCGCATCGGTCACGACAAGGCCCTGGAGATCCTCCGGGCCGCGGCCGACGGCGACGGCACGGCCGCCGAGCGCCTCGCCGACGCCGTCCGGTCCTTCGTCCGCTGGCACGCCGAGCGCCACACCACCGCGCGGGTCGTCCAGTACGAGCTCGACGCCCTCGGCTCCGACCACCGCACCGAGATCGTGGCACTGCGCCGCGAGTCCGACGCGGCCGTGCGCGGCATCATCGACGAGGGCGTGGCGGCAGGCGAGTTCGACGTGCCGGACGTCCCCGGCACCACGGTCGCCGTGCTCTCGCTCTGCATCGACGTCTCGCGCTGGTTCACCACCCAGGGCCGCCGGACGCCCGACGAGGTCGGCGCGCTCTACGCCGACCTCGTCCTCAGGATGGTCGGCGCTCAGAAGTAGTAGCGGGAGACCGACTCGGCGACGCAGACCGGCTTCTCGGAGCCCTCGCGCTCCACCGTCACGGCCGCCGTCACCTGCACGCCGCCGCCCGCCTCCTCGACCTTCGTCAGGACGGCCGTGGCGCGCAGCCGCGAGCCGACCGGGACCGGAGCGGGGAAACGCACCTTCTCCGTGCCGTAGTTGAGGCCCATCTTCATGCCCTCGACCCGCAGCACCTGCGGAACGAACAGCGGGAGCAGCGACAGGGTCAGATAGCCGTGCGCGATCGTGGTGCCGAACGGCCCGTCGGCGGCGCGCTCCGGGTCCACGTGAATCCACTGGTGGTCCCCGGTCGCGTCCGCGAAGAGGTCGATCCGCTTCTGGTCGATCTCCACCCAGTCACTGTGCCCCAGCTGCTCGCCGACCCCCGCGCGCAGCTCCTCGGCGGAGGTGAAGATCCTCGGCTCGGCCATGTTCCTGTTCCCTTCTGGTACGACATACCCAACGGTCGGTATCTAAGCGCTTGCTCAGCATGTGGGGTGAGCGGGCCGCTGTCAACGGACCAGTAGGGTCGCGGAGTGCCGCAGATTCCAGAGAAGATCCACGAGCTCACCGTCGGCCAGCTCTCCGCCCGTAGCGGGGCCGCCGTCTCCGCCCTCCACTTCTACGAGGCGAAGGGGCTCATCAGCAGCCGTCGCACCAGCGGCAACCAGCGCCGCTACGGCCGTGACACCCTGCGCCGGGTCGCCTTCGTGCGCGCCGCGCAGCGGGTCGGGATCCCGCTGGCCACCATCCGCGAGGCGCTCGCCCAGCTCCCGGAGGAGCGCACGCCCACGAACGACGACTGGGCCCGGCTCTCGGCGGCCTGGCGCACCGAACTGGACGAGCGCATCAAGCAGCTCGGCCGGCTCCGCGACCACCTGACGGACTGCATCGGCTGCGGCTGCCTCTCCCTGGAGACCTGCGTCCTGTCCAACCCCGACGACGCCTTCGGTGAGCGGATGGCCGGCTCCCGCCTGCTGCCCGTACGCAACCCCGCCCCGGACGACGGCAACGGCTAGGGGGACAGGGCCGCGGTCACCAGCTCCGCGTTCGAACGCGCCCGTGTGCCGTCCGGAAGCAGCACGGTGTCCTCAAGGCCGATCCGGGCGGCGAGACCGAGACGGCGGGCGAGCCGCAGCACAGGCCACGCGCCCCCGTCCTCGCCGTGGAGCAACACGGTCATGAGGGGCGGGAGTTCGAGTGTGGACAGGAGCGAACGCGCCGCGTCCCCGGCTCCTTCCTCGGCCCGGGTCGCAGGCTGTGCGTCCGGGACCTTGGCGAGGACGCGCCGTACTCGGGGCGCGAGCGGCGAGCGCGCGAAGCGGGCGGGGCCGTCCGTACGCGACCACAGCGCGGCCTCGACCCCGATCCCGCGCTCCAGGAGCGCCGCCGCCGTCTCCTCCGCGTCCGGCTCGTGCCAGTCGACCGACACCAGGTCGGGCAGTACGTCCCAGGAGCGGATCCGCTCCACCCGGCGCCCCGGATCGGACTCGGCGGCCATGGCGGTCGTGACCCGGACGGGTCTGCCCACCGCCGCCCGGACAGAGGTCAGGACCGGTGCGAGCACCCGGGGCGAGAGCGACGTACCCCCGCACGGCGTACGGGGATGCACGCGCACCTCCCCGGCGCCCGCCGCCACCGCACGGGCCGCGGACTCCGCGAGCGACGCGGGCGACATCGGTACCACGGCCGAATCCCCGGGCCCCCGTGCCCCGTTGAGACACACCTGCAGTACCGGCAGCACCGAGGGTGCCTGCAGTTCGCGCGGCGCCGGCCCGTCGGTGCCCCCAGGGCTCACGCCGCCGACGCCAGCGACCGGTTGCGCTCCTCGCGTGCCCGGGCCAGCGCTCCCGAGGTGAGCACCGCACGCGGCACACCCACCCCACAGTCCCCGCAGACCGGCCCGAGCCACGGTTCGTACGTGTCGCCGGGACCGGCCCACTCGATGCGCGGCCCCTCGCACACCGGGCACCGCTCGCCGGGTCCCTGTTCAAGGGCGGTGATCAGCCGCCGCAGCACCTCGGGCAGTGGGTCCGACGGATGCACGGCCGGATCGCCGCACCGCACCACGCCGTTGCCGCCCCAGACCCGGCGGTGCCAGTCGTCGACCGCGCCGAGTCCGCGCAGCCCCTCGTGCTTCTCGCGCCGCCGCCGGGCGGCGAACTCCTCCTCGTACGCGAGCCACACGGCCCGCGCCTCCTCCAGCTCGTCGAGCGCGGCGATCAGCCGCCCAGGATCGAGCTCCCGGTCCTCGGGTCCGAACCTGTGCCTGCGGCACAGGTGGTCCCACGTAGCCCGGTGCCCGTACGGCGCGAACCGTTCCAGACACTTGCGCAGCGAGTACCTGCGCAGCGCCGTGTCGCACCCCGGATCGCGCACCTGTCTCGCGAGACTCCGGAAACCGGCCATCTCCCGCCACCTCCGTCGCTGGTCCTTCCGCGATATCAGAGGGACGAACGAGCGCCCCGCCGTGTTCCATCGAAATTCCGATGGCAGCCATCAGCAGTGCGCGAGAGGCCCCGGGGGAGGGCGGAACCGAAGAGTCCGCTGGGGTGCGGACGAGGTGGGGGCGGAGTCCGGGTGAGAGCCGGCGGAGGTCCCGCACCCCCCTCTACCTGCCCGTCCTCGCCGCCGACACCACCACCCGGGCCAGCTCGGCCCGGCGGATGTCGCTGTGCGAGCGGACCACGTCCGCCGTGTCGACGCTCACACACCCCGAGGCCGGCACTCCCTCGCGCAGGACCGCCGCAAGGTTCCGTGCCACCGTCCCGGGCACCGCCTGGACGCCGTCGTGCCCGATCGCCCCCCAGCGCGGATCGTCCGTGCCGAGCAGTCCGGTCGTCGCGGCGAACGACTCGGAGTCGTCGCCCGCGAGCCGGGACGCCAGCGGATACATCACCCCGAGCGCGGTGTCGTGCCGCGAGTAGCAGGCCACCACGGGCCCCCGGACCCGCTGCTGCATGTCGCGCAGCGAGCCCGGGCGACCGGGGTCGTGCGGCAGCCGCGCCGCGAACGCGTAGTGCGAGAAGGCGCCCTGGAGGAGGGTCACGGAGGCGACCGGACGGGCTCCCGACGGCAGCCCCTTCAGCGCGTACGCGACGAGCCGGGCGCCCATGCTGTGACCCACCAGATGGACGCGGAGGCCGGGGGCGGCGCGGGCGACCTCGCCGAGCAGGGGCCCGAGGCCGAACTCGCCGACCCGCCCGGACCGCTTCTTCATCACGTAGTACGTGGCCTGCCGCAGGGCCTCGCGGGCCCCCTTCCAGTACCGCTTGAGCCCCTCCCCGAAACCCTCCGGCGGGACGGCGTCCGCCCCGAGCGCCTCGGTGAACAGGGCGCACACCTCCACCGGGTCCCCGACCAGGAACTCCGGCACCGGCTCCCGGGCCCCGGCGGCGCCCTCACGGTCGCCACCACCGGCGGACACGTCCGTCAGCTCCCGCAGCAGCTCTCCGAACTCGGCGAACGCGGCCTCCTCCGCCGGCTCCGTCACGAGGAGCTCCGTGAGCCGGTCGAGGACGGACTCCTTCTCCGGCAGGACCGACACGAGGGCCCGGTAGTCCGGGACCGGCTCGCCCGTGAACATCATCGAGGGCCAGATCACCCCCGCGTACCCGACCTCCTCCCCGGGAGCGAACAGACCGGGAAAGGGCTCGAAGAAGTCGGAGTAGAGCCGGGTGGCGCCGGAAGGCGAGTTGTTCCACCCGTGCGCGAACACGACCAGGTCGGTCAGACCCTGCCGGGCCAGTGCGGCGAGGGCGGCGGACTGCCCCGCGGGCCCGTCGCCCTCCTTGTCGAAGGTGATCTCCCGGTACGGCTCCACACTCATCCCGGTCACGGTCCGACCGTCCCTCCACGTCGAGGTGGCCGCCGCGCCCAGGGCGCGCTCCGCGCGGGCGGCGGCTCCAAGGGCCAGCATGCCCGGGCGGGGCCCCGGTCAGACCTCGACCGGGCCCCGTACCTCCGTCGGCGCAGTCGTACGGCGCGCGCGTGCCCCACTCGGCGCAGCGGCGTCACGCGTACGTGCCCCGCCCGGTGCCGGCCGGGCCACGCGCGCGTGCCCCGTTCAGCGCAGCCGGGCCGCCGTGATCCGGGGGAAGTGGATGAGCAGGTCGTACGCCGTGGACAGGCGCACCTGCGCCTCCGTGCCCACCCAGGGGTACGCCGTCCCGATGACCCGGCTCGTCCGGTGCGTGCCGAGCCAGTCGCGCGCCGTCGGCGTCGTGTGCCGCAGGTCCAGGTAGAAGGCGCCGGGCGAGACCCGGTCCAGGGTGTGGGCGCTGCTGTCGGGGCCGAGGGGTCCGACGGTGAAGGCCCGGAGTGGTTCGCCGGGGGCCTCGGTGTCGTGCGCGTTGAAGGAGCCCTGTCCGAAGGAGGCGCCGACGCTCACGTAGTCCCGGCCGAGGGCGTCCCGCAGGAAGGCGCCCTGGAGCCGCGGGTACTGCTCGGGATTCGTGGTCTCGTAGCCGACGTGTCCGTTGTGCGCGGAGAGCACGATCCGGTCCCCGGTCCGCCGCTGCCACCACACGGTGTTCTCGGCCATGACCCGGTCGCGGTAGAGCATCGCCTCGGCGGCCCCGGCGTCCGTGAACATGTCGTGGGCGAACTCGGTGCCGACCTGGGCGATGGCCCGCGCGTGCTGCACCGCCCACTCCGCCGCCTCACGCGCGCGTGCGCCCTTTCCGGGCCGCTGTCGTTCCAGGAGGGCGAGAGCGGCGTTCACATCGGCGGCCATCCGCTGCCGTTCGGGGCGCGGCCTGGTCATGTACCCCTTCATCCACGCCTCGACCTCGCCCGTGGGGCGCGAGGTCCGGTACAGCTCCTGGAAACGGGGGAGGAGCGCGGGGTGGGTGCGGGCCACGTAGGAGGTCACCTCGTCGAAGAGGTTCGCGCCCGCGTAGCCGAGGTCGTTGCCCATGAAGCGGACCTGGTGGCCGGGGTGGAGCTGGTTGTGCCGCCGCATCCAGCGGAAGAGGTCGAGGTACTCCTCGGTGTTCCAGAGGCGGTACGACTCCTGGAACTCGTCCCGCATGATCGCCCGGATGTCGCCGCGGCCGGTGCGCACCCACTCGTCGACGAGCAGCCCGGTGGACCAGTTGGCCTCCAGGGCGAAGGTGGTGAAGCCCTTGCGCTCCACGAGGTGCTCGAAGATCCGGTGCTTGGCGGTGAAGAACTCCGCCGAGCTGTGGGTGGCCTCACCGATGCCGACGACCTTGGCCGAGCCGATCATCCGGTCGAGCGGGCGCAGATCGGTCAACGGCTGTGAGGTGCGGGCGAGTTCGCGCGCGGGATCGGGGACGGCCGGGGAGCCGGCCGCCCCGGCGGCGGGCGCCAGGGTGCCGAGGCACGCGGCGACGAGCAGCCCGACGAGGGGAAGACGGCGCCGTAAGGAGGGCGAGGGAGGCGAGGAGGGCATGGAGGGCGTGGAGGGCGTGGAGAGGTTCATGGGGCAAGCGTGGTCGGCCGGACACCCTCGGGAACATCCGGCCTCCACCCCTGTGCAGCGGGGGGCAACCCCCTTCAGCGGTACAGCAGATACTCCTTCCGCACCGCCCGGAAGGCCGCCAGGTCCGCCTGCCACGCCCCGACGACCTCGTCCACCCCGGCGCCCGCGTCGATCAGCGTCCGTACCCGGGTCGAACCGGTCAGCTTGTCGATCCAGTTGTCCGCCCGCCACGCGAAGCCGGACCAGGAGCTGCGGGCGGTGACCAGGAGCCCGATCCCGGCCCGTACCGGATCGAAGGCCTCCCTGTCGTGGACGTGCAGCTGCACCCCGCCCACGGTCTTCCCCTGGAACTTGGAGAAGGTCGGCGCGAAGTACGCCTCGCGGAACCGAACCCCGGGCAGTGCGAGCGCGTTCGCCGCCTCCGCCCACCGCCGGTCGATCCCCTCGGCGCCGAGGAGCTCGAAGGGGCGGGTGGTGCCCCGCCCCTCGGAGAGGTTCGTGCCCTCGAAGAGGCAGGTCCCCGAGTAGACGAGCGCGGTGTCCGGGGTCGGCATGTTGGGGCTGGGCGGCACCCAGGGCAGCCCGGTCGCGTCGAAGAAGTCGGTGCGCCGCCAGCCCGTCATCCGTACGGTCTCCAGGGCGACCGGCGACGCCAGGAACTCGCCGTTGAAGAGGCGGGCCAGTTCGGCCACCGTCATGCCGTGCGCCTGGGCGATCGGCTCGCGTCCGACGAAGGTGGCGAACGCCCGGTCCAGGACGGGACCGAGCGCTGCCCGTCCGGTCACCGGGTTCGGCCGGTCCAGGACCACGAACCGCTTCCCGGCGAGGGCCGCGGCCACCATGCAGTCGTACAGCGTCCAGATGTAGGTGTAGAAGCGGGCGCCGGCGTCCTGGATGTCGAAGACGACCGTGTCCACACCGGAGGCGGTGAAGACGTCCGCGAGCGGCTGCCCGCTCTTCAGGTACGTGTCGTAGACGGGCAGTCCGGTCGCCGGGTCGTCGTACCGCCCCTCGGAGCCGCCCGCCTGCGCGGTGCCCCGGAAGCCGTGCTCGGGGCCGAAGACGGCGACCAGGTCCACCCGCTCGTCGGCGTGCATCACGTCCACGATGTGCCGGGCGTCCCGGGTGATGCCGGTCGGATTGGTGACGATGCCCACCCGCTCGCCGGCGAGCAGGGCGTACCCGTCGTCGGCGAGCCGCTCGAAGCCGGTCCGTACGCCCCCGTGCCCGTGCGGCTGCCCCGCCGCCGAGACGGTGGGCGCGGTGGCCGCCGCCGCCCCGAGGGCGCCCCCGGCGGCCAGCAGACTCCGTCGCGACAGGCCCATGCGAAACCTCCTCGATCGCCGTCCCCGGCCGGGGCGCGTGACATGGGCACGCACGCTAGCCGTCCTGACCGCCCACGGGAACGAGGCATGCGGCCGACACTCTTCCGTCTTTCCATACCGACTGGTTAGTCTGTCCGCGTCGTCACAGGTCGCCGCAGGTCGTCAAGCCGTCATACGGAGAGGTGGGTCCATGAGCGAGGGCACGAACCAGGTCCAGGGCGCCGGAGTCGTCGTCACGGGAGCGGGCGGAGGCATCGGCGCCGCCCTCGCGCGCCGGTTCGTCGCCGAGGGGGCCCGGGTCGTCGTCAACGACCTCGACCCCGTCCGCACCAAGGCCGTCGCCGAGGAGATCGGCGCCCTCGCCGTCCCCGGAGACGCCTCCGCCGTCGTCGACGAGGCCCGCGAGGCCCTCGGCGGCACCGTCGACATCTGGTGCGCCAACGCCGGACTCTCCTCGCCGGGTGACGCCTTCGCCGACGAGGACGTCTGGGCCGCCGCCTGGGACGTCAACGTCATGGCCCACGTCCGCGCGGCCCGCGCCCTGCTCCCCGACTGGCTGGAGCGCGGCAGCGGCCGGTTCGTGTCCACGGTCTCCGCTGCCGGACTGCTCACCATGATCGGCGCGGCGCCGTACAGCGTCTCCAAGCACGGCGCGTACGCCTTCGCCGAATGGCTCTCCCTCACCTACCGGCACCGTGGCCTCGCCGTCCACGCCATCTGCCCGCAGGGCGTCCGTACGGACATGCTCACGGCCGCCGGAACGGCCGGCGACCTCGTCCTGGCCCCCACCGCCATCGAGCCCGAGGACGTCGCCGACGCCCTCCTCGACGCCATCGCCGCCGACCGCTTCCTCGTGCTGCCGCACCCCGAGGTGGCCGGCTACTACCGGAACCGGGCCGCCGACCCCGAGCGCTGGCTCGGCACCATGAACCACGTCCAGCAGACCTGGGAGACGGGCACCCGTTAGCAGACGCCCCGGCGGATGCGAAGATCTACCGGCGGGAACGCGTTCCCTTGACCGAAAACAATCACCGAGCACCATCACCCCAGAACGACCACCGAGAACGACCGGAAGGCGGCGGAGCATGGCCAGGACGACGGACGGGAGCGGCACACCCGTCCCCCAGAGGCTCCTCGCCGCCGCCACCCGGCTCTTCGCCGAGCAGGGGTACGACCGCACCTCCGTCCAGGAGATCGTCGAGGCGGCCGGGGTCACCAAGGGTGCGCTCTACCACTACTTCGGCTCCAAGGAGGACCTCCTCCAGGAGGTCTACTCCCGCGTCCTCCGCCTCCAGCAGGAGCGCCTCGACGCCTTCGCGGACGCCGACGCGCCCATCGAGGACCGGCTGCGCGAAGCCGCCGCCGACGTCGTCGTCACCACCATCGAGAACCTCGACGACGCCGCCATCTTCTTCCGCTCCATGCACCACCTCAGCCCGGAGAAGAACAAGCAGGTCAGGTCGGAGCGGCGGCACTACCACGAGCGGTTCCGCGCCCTGATCGAGGAGGGGCAGCGGGCCGGGGTGTTCTCCTCGGCCACCCCCGCCGACCTGGTCGTCGACTACCACTTCGGCTCGGTGCACCACCTCTCCACCTGGTACCGCCCGGACGGCCCGCTCACCCCCGAGCAGGTCGCCGGCCACCTCGCCGACCTGCTGCTGCGGGCACTGCGGCCCTGAGGCCTTCGGGACCCCGGGGCTTCGGGGTATAACTGGCCTCGTGAGCGGGGTGGTCGGGGTGGGCGGGACGGACGGAACGGCCGGGGCCGGCGGCGAGAACCCGGCAGACGGCGGGGCGGCCGGGATCCACCGCAGGCTCGTCGTCGTCGGCACCGCGAAATACCGACATGAGCCCGAACTCCCCTGGGTGGCCGAGGAGTTGGGTGTCGCCGTCCACGTATTCGGCGGGCTCGGCTACCACATCGAGGAACGCGTCACCGACGCCGACCTCGTCACCACCCAGAAGCGGCTCCGCGACTGGGCCTACCGCACCGAAGGCACCGGGACCTCCGTCGTCGTGTACTGGACGGGGCACGGCATCGGCACCGCCGACCGTCACTACCTGCTCTGCGCCGACAGCCACCGCGACCGGCTCGTCGGCACGGCACTCGCCGCCGAGGACCTCACCCGCATCGTCCTGGCTTCCGGCGCCGAACGGGTCCTGCTCGTCGTCGACACCTGCGACGCGGGACAGGGCGGCACCGACGCGGCCGCCGTCGCCGAACAGCTGCACGCCGCACTCAAGCGAGGCGCCGTCGACCGCCTCGCGGGCCGCCCGGCCTCCGACGGCCGTCGACTCACCGACTTCGCCGCGATCGCCGTCGCCCGAGCCGGGGAACCCGCCTCCTCGATGGTCTTCGCCTCCGTCCTCGAAACGGCCCTCGCCCGGCTCGCCGTCTCCCAGAAGCAGGAGTACCTCTCGGTGAGCCAGGTCGTGGATACCGTCAACCACATCTTCGAGGCCGCCCGGATCCGCCAGAGGGCCCGTTGCGCCATCGAGAGCGAGAGCCACTCCTTCTTCCGCTTCGAGAACACCGGCTACCGCCCCGAGGCCCGGTACGACGAGGGTGACGTCGCCGAACTGGCCGCCCGATTCGCCGCCGCAGGCGACGGCGCCGAGGCGCAGCGCAGGCGCGCCGACCTGGAGACCCACTTCGCCCCGCGCGGCCAGGGCTTCGAACACACCGCGCCCGGACGGCATGCCTCCTACTTCACCGGCCGCACCGAAGAAGTCGATCGCATCAGCGCCTGGCTGGCCCACGGCGACGCCAAGTGGCGCCGGGGCCTGATCGTCACCGGAGGCCCCGGCGTCGGCAAGTCGGCCCTCCTCGGCAAGGTACTGCTGCGCTCCGGCGGCCTTACGGCGAACGCCCCCGCCCCCACCGCCATCCACGCCCGGCACCGCTACCTCGAAGACCTCGTGGCCGCGGTCGCCGACGCCGCGGGGATCACCGCCGCCACCCCACAGGCGCTCCTCGGCTCCCTCGCGACCCGCAGGGCCCCGCTCCACCTGATCGTGGACGCCCTCGACGAGGCGGGCGAGGCCCACGGCGACGACACCGAGGCCCGGCGGATCGCGCAGGACCTGCTGCGCCCCCTGCTCCGGATTCCCTGTGTACGGCTCCTCGTCGGCATGCGCCCCCATGTCGTGGACGCGTTCGAGGGCGACCCGGCGGTCCTGGACCTCGACCACACCCGGGAGAGCAGCGCCCAGGACGTCGCCGACTACGCCCGCCGCCTGCTCCAGGCCCCCGACGGCCCCGCCAGCAAGGGCCCGTACGACGACGCCGCCGCCAAGACGGTCGCCGAGGAGATCGCCGCCCGCGTCCACGGCGGCTTCCTCTCCGCCCGCATCGCCGCGCGCTACCTGGGCCGCGCGGCCCGCGCCATCGACACGACCGCCCCCGACTGGCGCACCCGCGTACCGGAGGTCGGCGAAAGCCCCGGCGACACCTTCCTCCGGGTCCTCCGCCACCGATTGGGCCCGGACGCCGAACGAGGCTTCGCCCTCCTGGGGGCCCTCGCCCTGTCCGAGGGCGCCGGCCTGCCCCCGGACCAGGTCTGGCGCGCGGTCGCCGCGGCCTGCCACCCCGAACCCGGCACGACCTTCGCCTGGGAGGACCTGGCCTGGCTGCTCGACACGGCGGGCGAGTACCTCGTCGAGGACCTGGACGCCGACGGCCGCTCCGTCTACCGCCTCTACCACCAGGCGTACGCGGACGCGTTGCGCAGCACGTTCGACTCCGGCGTCCGGCAGCGGGTCGCCGACCACCTCGCCACCGTCGTCCCCGACGGCCCGGGCGGCCCGCGCTGGGGCGAGGCGCCCCCCTACCTCCGGCGCCACCTCGCCGAGCACGCCGAAGGCACCACACTGCTCGACACCCTCGCCCTGGACCCGGAATATCTGCTCACCGCCGACATGCCCGCCCTCCAGCGCGTCCTCGACCGGGCCACCACGGGGCCCGCGCGGACCACCGCCCGAACGGTCGCGCACTGCGCCGCCGTTCTGCACAGCGACACCGACCCGGGAGTCCGCGCCGCCCATCTGCGCCTCTCCGCCTTCCAGTCGGGCGCGGGCGAGCTCGCGGCCGCCGTGCGGGACCGCTACCCGGAACTTCCCTGGGACACCGAGTGGGCGGACGTGGAGCCGGTGTCGTACGCGACCGTGGGCACCTTCCCGCACCCCGTCACCGAGGCCGTCGTCGTCCCGGTGCACGGCGGGCCCACGCTCGTCGGCGTCGGGCAGGACGGCCTCGTCCGGGCCTGGGACGTCGAGGGCGGCGGCTTCCGCGCCGAGTTCCCCGCCGGGTTCGGTGCGGTCGACACGGTGCGGGGCCACCGGTCCCGGCCATGGGTCGCGCTCGGGACCGCCGAGCGCGTCCTCGTGTGCGATGTGGAGAGCGGCGACGTCCTCGGCGCCGTGGCGAGGGGCGACGCGGCGGACTGGGCGTTGGCAGACCTTGCCGGAGCCTGCGTGCTCGCCGTGCTCGACCGGAGCGACGGGGTCACCCTGCATCACGTGACGTCCGACCGGGCCCCGCTCGTCCTCCCGGGCGGGCGCGTCCTGCGCGGCGAACGTCTCGCCGTGGCGGAGCGGGACGACGGCGACCTGCTGGTGGCGGTCGTCCTGGGGCGCGGGCGACGGTGGCCCTCCCGCCTGAACGTGTGGGACGTCTCCCCGGACGACGCCGCGGAATCGGGCTTCGCGGCGTGCCGCGTGCTCCGCCGACGGCTGAGGACGAGGGGTGTGACCGCCCTGGAGGCGTACGGCTCCGTCGTCGCGGTCGGCGGCCCCTCACACCGTGGTGAGGACGGGCACACGGTGAGGACGACCGAGGCGAACGGGCTCCGCGTCGTGGAGTGGGTGGGGTTCGGCGCCGCTCCCGTGCTGCTGCTCGGGCCGCCGGACGAGCCGGGCGGCGATCCGCTCTGCCACCAGGCGACCGCGTCTTCGGTGAAGACCTGGGACGCGCAGGGCGCTTGGGTGGGCAGCACGAGGACGGACGCCCCCGTCCGCCTGCTGCTGGCGGTGCGTCAGGGGCCCGACGGCCGCGCGTCGTTGCTCGTCTCCCTCGGGCACGAGGCCCTGACGGCCAAGGTGTGGCCCCCGGCCTCCTCCCGCGAGCCCGACGAGGCCCCGGGCAGCCGGGTGCTGTCCCTCCGGACCGGCCTCGCGGACCGGAAGCCGGTCGTGATCACCCGCACGGCCACGGGCCTGCGCATGCGGGACGGGGTGAGCGGCGAGTCGTTGGCGGAGGAGGACGACCCCGACGCCCTGTGGGAGGTCTCCGCCCATCCCGGGATGCCCGTGCTGCGGTGGAGGGTTCCGGCCGCCGCGCGGGAGGACGTGGAGGCGTGGCGCCCTGGGAGCAGGCCGAGCAGCAAGCGTGGCGTGACCGTAGGGAGCCCCCGTGACTGGGTCATCGGCCTCCCCGGAAAGGCGCATCGTGCCGCCGTGCTCCGCGATCACGGGCGCGGCGGAAGCCGTTTCGCCCTGGACGGGGACGGCGCGTCCGGAGCCGGCCCGACGCACACCGCCTTCTCCAGGCGGAGCCCGGCCAAGGCGGTCCCGGTGGGGCGGGGAGTCGTCGTCGCGTTCACCGGGACGCACGCGGTCACCAGTAGGGAGCGATTCGTCGACTCAAGCCCGGACGGGGAGACCCACGTGAGCGACCTGACGCTCACGGTCACGGCGCATGATCTGGTGGTGCTCGCCCTGCCCGGCGCGGACATCCACTGCGAGAAGTTCTTGCAGCTCGACGCCCGAGGGGACGAGGAGGAGGCGACCTTCGACCCCGTCCCCTTCGACCTCGGCCTCTGGCCCGGCGGCCCGGCAGTCGGCGTCCTCGCCGACGACACCCTCACCGTGCGCACCTGGCCGGGCGGCCCCGGTGGCACGTCCGGTACGGAACGTGCCGTGAAGCGACCCGACACGGCCCGGATCAGCGCTTTCCGGCTGCAGACCCGGCAGGACAGACCCACCGTCCTCACGGCCACCGCCGGCGGCACTCTGACCCTGTTCACCGCCGACACCACCGAGGTGCTGCTCCGCATCCGACTCGGCTGCGAGGTACAGGACATCGAATGGGTCGACGACACGCACCTGGCGGTCCTGACGGCGACGGGCCCCCTCATCCTCCGACTCGGCTGAGGGGACCCGCCGCCGCGCCCGCGCTACAGGTACTTCTTCAGCTCCCGCCGCGCCAGCGACCGCTGGTGCACCTCGTCCGGCCCGTCCGCGAGCTTCAGCGTCCGCGCCGCCGCCCACAGTTCGGCCAGCGGGAAGTCCTGCGAGACCCCGCCCGCCCCGTGCGCCTGCACGGCCTTGTCGATGATGTCGACCACCGCGCGCGGGGTCGCGATCTTGATGGCCTGGATCTCGGTGTGCGCGCCCCGGTTGCCGACGGTGTCCATGAGCCAGGCCGTCTTGAGGACGAGGAGCCGCAGCTGCTCGATCTGCACCCGGGCGTCCGCGATCCAGTTCTGCACGACGCCCTGCTGGGCGAGCGTCTTGCCGAAGGCGGTACGGGAGACCGCGCGGCGGCACATCAGCTCGACGGCCCGTTCGGCCATGCCGATGAGCCGCATGCAGTGGTGGATGCGGCCGGGGCCGAGCCGTGCCTGCGCGATGGCGAAGCCGCCGCCCTCCTCGCCGATGAGGTGCGAGGCGGGGACGCGGACGTCGTCGAAGATCACCTCGGCGTGGCCGCCGTGGGAGTGGTCCTCGTACCCGTAGACCTGCATCGCCCGCCGCACCTCGACGCCGGGGGTGTCGCGCGGCACGAGGATCATCGACTGCTGGCGGCGGAGGTCCGTGCCGTCGGGGTCGGTCTTGCCCATGACGATGAAGATCTTGCAGTCGGGGTTCATGGCCCCGGAGATGTACCACTTGCGGCCGTCGACGACGTACGAGTCGCCGTCCCGCCGGATCCGGGTCTCGATGTTCGTCGCGTCGGAGGAGGCGACCTCGGGCTCGGTCATCGCGAACGCCGAGCGGATCTCGCCGGCGAGGAGCGGCTCCAGCCACTGCTTCTTCTGCGCCTCGTCGCCGAACTGGGCGAGCAGCTCCATGTTCCCGGTGTCCGGGGCGGCGCAGTTGAGGGCGGTCGGGGCCAGGTGCGGGCTGCGGCCGGTGATCTCGGCGAGCGGCGCGTACTGGAGGTTGGTCAGCCCGGCACCGTACTCCGCGTCCGGGAGGAAGAGGTTCCACAGACCCTGCCGCTTGGCCTCCGCCTTCAGTTCCTCGACGACCGCCGGGGTGTCCCACGGGGAGGCGAGCAGGGCGCGCTGCTCCTCGGCGGTCCGCTCGGCCGGGTACACGTGCTCGTCCATGAAGGCGAGGAGCTTCGCGCGGAGTTCCTCGGTGCGTGCGTCGTAGGCGAAGTCCATGGTGGTTCAGCCCTCCTGAAGGGTGGTCAGGCCGTGCTCGATGAAGACGGGGACGAGCTCGCCGATGCGGTCGAAGCCCGCGCCGACCGTCTGCCCGAGGGTCCAGCGGTAGTGGATGCCCTCCAGGATCACAGCGAGCTTGAACCAGGCGAAGGCGGTGTACCAGGCGAGGCCGGAGGTGTCGCGGCCCGAGCGGGCGGCGTAGCGCTCGACCAGTTCGGCGGCGGTGGGGTGCCCGGGGGCCGTGGCGGTGGTGGAGATGGGGGAGCCCGGCAGATCGAGCGGCGTGCTGTACATGACGAGCAGGCCGAGGTCGGTCAGCGGGTCGCCGAGGGTGGACATCTCCCAGTCGAGGACGGCCCTGATGCGGTCGTCGTCGATGAGGACGTTGTCGAGCCGGTAGTCGCCGTGGATCACGGTGGGCGCCGGCGATGCGGGCAGCGCACGGCCGAGGGCGGCGTGCAGCTCGTCGATCCCGGGCAGTTCACGGCCGCGCGAGGCGTCGAGCTGCTTGCCCCAGCGGCGCAGCTGCCGGTCGAGGAAGCCCTCGGGGCGCCCGAAGTCGCCGAGCCCGACGGCAGCCGGGTCCACCGCGTGCAGGTCGACGAGGGTGTCGACGAGGCCGAGGACGGCGGCGCGGGTGCGGTCGGGGCCGAGCGCGGCGAGTTCTCCGGCCGAGCGGTACGGCGTCCCGTCGACGAACTCCATGACGTAGAAGGGCGCCCCGAGCACGGAGTCGTCCTCGCAGAGCAGCAGTGTCTCCGGCACCGGCACGTCCGTGGTGTGCAGGGCGCTGATGACGCGGTGCTCACGCCGCATGTCGTGGGCGGTGGCGAGGACGTGACCGAGCGGCGGCCGACGGACGACCCAGCGGCCGGCGCCGTCGGTCACGACGTACGTCAGGTTCGACCGGCCGCCTTCGATCAGTCGGGCTTCGAGGGGGCCGGACACCAGGCCGGGGCGCTCGCGGTCGAGGAAGCGGCGCAGCTGCTCGGGGTCGAGACCTGGCGGCGGGGCGGAACTCATACGTGCGTACCTCCGGATCGGCTTCGGTCGGCGTTCATGATGACCGACCAGTCGGTATGTCGTCCAGAGGGGAGTCGTGAAACGGCCCTACGCCCTCTGGTCATCGATCCCATCCATGAATAGGGTTCACATATGGATGCGAAGCTGATCGTCGACGAAGTCCGGCTGACCCCGATCCTCATCTCCGACCCGCCTCTCCTCAACGTCCAGGGGGTTCACCAGCCGTACACGCCCCGGCTCGTGGTCGAAGTGATCACCAGGGGAGGGGTGAGCGGCCTGGGGGAGACGTACGGCGACGGCGTCTACCTGGACCTGGCGCGCCCCCTTACCGAGACGCTCCGGGGGCGCTCGGTCACGGACGTGAACGACCTCTTCGCGCTCGCGGAAGCCACCGATCCGACCACCGGCCCGACCACCGATCCGGCCCCCGGCCCGACCACCGATCCGGCCCCCGGCCCGGGCGAGGCGAGCGGCGTCGATGCCGGCGGCCTGCGCGGAGTCCGTACCGCCGACAAGCTCCGACTCTCCGTCGTCTCCGCCTTCGAGACCGCCTGCCTCGACGCCCTCGGCAAGACGCTCGGCCTGCCCGTCCACGCCCTCCTCGGAGGCAAGGTCCGCGACACCGTCGAGTACAGCGCGTACCTCTTCTACCGCTGGGCCACCCACCCGGCCACGGGCCCCGTCGACGACTGGGGAGCGGCCCTCGACCCCGCAGGCATCGTCGCCCAGGCCCGCCGCTTCGACCGCGCGTACGGCTTCCGGTCCTTCAAGCTCAAGGGTGGGGTGTTCCCGCCGGAGCAGGAGATCGCGGCGATCCGCGCGCTCGCCGAGGCGTTCCCCGGCCGCCCGCTCCGCCTGGACCCCAACGGCGCCTGGTCCGTGGAGACCTCCCTCGCCGTCGCGCGCGAACTCAAGGACGTGCTGGAGTACCTGGAGGACCCGGCGAGCGGCACCGACGCGATGGCCGAGATCGCCGCCGGCACCGAGGTCCCGCTCGCCACCAACATGTGCGTGACGACCTTCGAGGAGGTCCCGGAGGCCTTCGCGAAGGGGGCGGTAGAGATCGTCCTCTGCGACCACCACTACTGGGGCGGCCTCGGGCGCACCCGCGAACTCGCCGCGCTCTGCCGGACGTACGGCGTCGGGCTCTCCATGCACTCCAACACCCACCTGGGCATCAGCCTCGCCGCCATGACCCAGGTCGCCGCCACCCTGCCGGAGCTCCACCACGCCTGCGACACCCACTACCCGTGGCAGTCCGAGGACGTCGTCACCACCCGCCCGGTCTTCCGGGCCGGGCGGCTGACCGTCTCCGACGCGCCCGGCCTCGGGGTCGAACTCGACCGGGCCGCGCTCGCCGCCCTGCACCGCCGCTGGCTCGACGACGACGGCAGCCTGCGGGACCGCGACGACGCGGCGGCGATGCGCGTCGCCGACCCGGAGTGGCACACGCCGAAGGTCCCACGCTGGTAGCCGCACGGGGCCCCGCCGCGCGAGGCCCGCACCCGCAAGGTCCCGCCGTGCGAGGCCCGCCCGAGCAAGGCCGGCATCCGCAAGGCCCGCCCGCACACGGTCCGCACCACCACCACCACCACCGTCACCACCCCGCCGCCCGCCCAAGGGCTACGCGTGGCAGGCCACCGGCACCCCGCCGTTCATCGCCGCCATGTCGCCGAAGACCGTGACCGGGTCGAGCGGCGACGCCTCCGGCAGGCCCTCCAGCTCCGCGTACGCCCGGTGCAGGTTGGCCACCAGGCGCTCGCTCTCCCGCCACGCGGCGAACTCGCCGAGCTCCGCCCGCCGCGCCGTCTCCAGCGGCGTCGCGCCCTTCGCGTACCCCTCCGTGGCCAGCTCGCGCACCCAGAGCAGATACCGCTCGGTCGCGTCGTACGCCGACGGGTCGGTCACCCGGCCGTGCCCCGGCACCACCGTCGGCGCGTCGAGCGAGCGCAGCAGGTCGAGCGCCCGCAGCGACCCGGCGAGCGAACCCATCGGCAGGAAGGGCGTCCCGCCGTGGAAGACCAGGTCGCCGGTGAAGACGACGCCGTGCTCCGGAAGGTGCACGATCGAGTCGCCCGTGGTGTGTGCGGGCCCCGGGTGGATCACCCGTACCTCGGTGTCACCGACGTACAGGGTCAGGCGCTCGCGGTACGTCATGGACGGCGGCAGGATGTCGACCTTCCCGAAGTCGGTCTGCGGCCACAGCAGATGGAGCTGGTGTCCGGCCGCCAGCTGCTCGCTCCGGCAGTTCTCGTGGCCGACGATCCGAGCCTCCGGCAGGAAGACCCCGTTGCCGTAGGTGTGATCGCCGTGGTGGTGGGTGGAGACGATCGTCCTCGGCAGCGGGAGGCCCTCCGCGAGGACCGCCTCCCGCAGCAGCCGGGCCCGGCGCTCGGTGGCGGCGGTGTCGACGAGCAGCGATTCGCGCGCGTCGCCGAGGAAGCCGGCGTTGTTCAGGCACCAGCCGCCGTCGGGCTGGACGAAGGCGTGGACGTTCGGCGCGAGCGCGACGACGTAGGGATCGGTGGCAGACAAGGGATTCCCCCGGGTGAGAGCCCAACTGGACAGGGGAAGAGTGCCAGTTGGCGGGGGCCGGGGGAAAGGCGACTGTACGGGCGTTCGACCCGCTGACCCGCCCGTACCTCCCCGGCTTGCGGGCGGACACCGGTGCACCGAGGGTCGGGGTATGAAGGCGATCAGCTACAGCCGGTACGGCGGCCCCGAGGTCCTGGAGTACGGCGAGCTGCCCGACCCCAAGATCGGACCCGACGCGGTCCTGATCAAGGTGCGGGCCGCCGCGGTCAACCCGGTCGACTGGAAGTGCCAGGCCGGGTACCTCGACGGAATGATGGACGCGGTCTTCCCCGTCATCCCCGGCTGGGACGTCTCCGGTGTCGTCGTGCGGCCCGGAGTCTCCGTCACCGAGTTCGCCGAGGGCGACGAGGTCATGGGCTACGTCCGCGAGGACTTCCTCTCCCGGGGCACCTTCGCCGAGTACGTCGCCGCCCCCGTCCGCACCCTCGCCCGCAAGCCGCGCTCCGTCGGCTTCGAGGAGTCCGCCGCGCTGCCGCTCGTCGGCCTCACCGCCTACCAGGCCCTCCACCAGGCCCTCACGGTCCGCCCCGGCGACACCGTCCTGGTGCACGCGGCGGCCGGCGGGGTCGGTTCCATGGGCGTGCAGATCGCCCGCCACCTCGGCTGCCGGGTCATCGGCGCCGCCCGGGACGCCGGCCTCGAACGCGTCGCCGAGCTGGGCGCCGAACCGGTCGGCTACGACGAGGCGACCTTCGCCGACCAGGTCCGGGCCCTCGCCCCGCTGGGCGTGGACGCCGTCCTCGACACCATCGGGGGACCGTTCCTGCGGATCTCCGCCGGGCTGCTCGCCCCCCAGGGCCGGCTCGCCTCGATCGCCGACGGCGAGGTCCTCGCGCTCGGCGGCCGCTACTTCTGGGTCCGCCCCGATCCGGTCGACCTCGCGGCCCTCGCGGACCTGGTCGACGAGGGCGTTCTCACCGTACGGGTGGCCAGGACGTTCCCGCTGGAACAGGCGGCGGACGCCCAGCGTGCCAACGCCGCGGGCGGCCTGAACGGCAAGGTCGTCGTCACCGTCCCCTGAAGCGCGCCCCGCGACGCCCAGGGCGGATCACCAGATCATCGCCGCCCCGAAGACGGCCAGAGCGATCGTGCAGGAGGCCGCGAGCAGCGCGCCCCGGTGGGAGAGGGGCTGCGGCCTGGCCGGGCTCAGGGAGCGGATCCGGCGGTGCGCGACGGCGAGGAAGCCGATCCACACGAGCGCCGACAGCGCGAGCCCGGTGAGCCCGACGGCGGTGATCTCGTCGCTCACGGCCAGTTTGACGGCGAGCACCGCCACCACCGTGCACGACAGGGTCGTCCGCCGCCACGCGAGCCGCGTCCGCTCCGGCTGGAGCCCGGGATCACGCGCGTCGATCCCGGAGGCGGTCTCCGTCACCGTCCCGCCCAGCCGAAGAGCACGACCACCACCATGGCGACGGCCACCACCGCCACCACCAGGCTCAGCACCGCGGGGAACCGGGATCCCGGCAGGTCCTCGCCGCGCCGCATCGCCCGCTCGCAGCGCACCCAGTGGTTCACCGCCCGCAGCGCGCACAGCACCCCGGCCGCGAGCAGCGCGAGCGCGAGTCCCACCCGGACTCCCCAGCGCAGGTCCGGCAGGAACTGGTCGACGGCGAAGCCGCCGCCGACCAGGGCGAGCGCGGTCCGGATCCAGGCGAGGAAGGTCCGCTCGTTGGCGAGGGAGAAACGGTAGTCGGGGGTGTCTCCCTCGTCCCGGATCCGCTGCGGTGCGAACCACAGCCGCAGACTCTGTACGAAATCGCTCACACGCGCACCCTAACGTTCGGGTGATCAGCCCGCCCGACCGCCGTCCGCCGCCCCGCCCGCCCGCAGCAGCTCGTACGCGGCGAGCCCGTCCGGTACCCACTCCCAGTCGCCGAGCCGCGCGGCCAGCTCCTCCTCCGTGAGGAAGGCATGCCAGGCGACCTCCTCCACCTGCGGGTTCACCGGCAGCTCGCACCGCACCTCGTAGACCGCCGACCACCACTTGCCGGCCACGCCCGCGGAGTCGTACAAGAACGTCATGACGGGCTCGGGCCGGGGCAGGCCCCGCACCCCGAGCTCCTCCTCGGCCTCGCGCAGGGCGGCCTCGTCGTAGGACTCGCCCGCGCCCACGACCCCGCCGACGAACATGTCGTACAGGGACGGGAAGACCAGTTTGGTCGGCGTCCTGCGGTGGACGAAGATCCGGCCCTCGGCATCCCGGACCCGGATGAAGACGCAGCGGTGGATGAGGCCCCGCGCGTACACCTCGCCGCGCGGAGCCTGCCCGATCACCCGGTCGTGCTCGTCGACGACATCGAGAATCTCTTCAGCGGAACTCATCCCGTCATCCAAGCAGGACCGGCCGACGGGGGAGCGGACTCACTGCCCCATGACGTACTTGACCGTCGGGCCGGTGGTCCAGCCGCCGTCCACCGCCAGCTCGGCGCCCGTCACGTACGAGGCCGCGTCCGACAGCAGGAAGACGACCGCGCCGGCGATCTCGTCGGCCTCGCCGACCCGGCCCATCGGCGTGTTCGGGTAGTTGCCCTCGCCGCGCTCGATGCCGACGGAGGCCGTCATCGGGGTGTACGTCATGCCCGGGTGGACGGAGTTGACGCGGATCCTCGCCGTCCCGAGCTCCACCGCGCCGATCTTCGTCAGACCGCGCACGCCCCACTTGGAGGCGCCGTACCCGGCGGTCAGGGCCAGGCCCATCAGGCCCGCCGCCGAGGAGATGTTGACGATGGAGCCGCCGCCGGCCTCCCTCATCGCCGGTATCGCGGCCTTCATGCCGATGAAGACACCGGTCAGGTTGATGTCGAGGACCTTGCGGAAGTGCTCGACGGACTCGGTCTCCAGGAAGGCGCCGGTGGAGATGCCCGCGTTGTTCACCAGGCCGTGCAGCCCGCCGAACTCCGCCACGGCGTACGCGACGGCCGCCGCCCACTCCTCCTCGGAGGTCACGTCGTGGTGGAAGTATCGCGCCCGCTCGCCGAGCGACTCGGCGGTCGCCCTGCCCTCCTCGTCGAGGACGTCGGTGACGACGACGTTCGCGCCGGCCGCCACCGCCTGCCGGGCCGCCTCGGCGCCGAGCCCGCGCGCGCCGCCGGTGATGAGGACGGTCCTGCCGGTCAGGTTGTTCATGAAAGGTCCCTTCGGGTTCTTCAGACGCTCCGGGGCTGTGCGGCCCGGAGAAGCGCGGTGGTCGTCTCGACCAGATCGGCGAGGAAGAGCGCCTCACCGGTGAGGGGTTCGGTGCCGTCGAGGTACTGCCGGGCCCGGTCCGCCATCGCCGCGCCCACCACGGTCAGCGCCAGGTCGAGGCGCTCCAGGAGCAGGGGCTCGGGCAGCCCGTCGGCGGCCAGCCGGTCGGCGATCCGCTCGATCAGGCGCCAGTAACCGGTGCCGGCGAGCGTCGGATGAGGGGTGCGGGTGCGGACACCGCTCTCATGGCTGAGCTGAGCGGAGATCCGCAGGCAGCGCCGGCCCCGGTCGGTGCTCAGCTCGCTCGCCTCGGCCGTGACGAGGGCCGCGGTCAGCGCGTGCAGCTCGTCGGGCGCGGCCGCGAGCAGCGGGGCGAGAACGCCCTCCGTGCGGGCCTGGCGGCCGGCCATCACCGCGTCGAGCAACCCGGCGCGCGAGCCGAAGTGGTACTGCACGGCGGAGGGATTGGCCTGCCCGGCACGGGCCACGACGTCCCGCAGCTGTGCGCCGTGGACGCCCTGGGCGGCGAAGAGTTCCTCGGCCGCGCGGATCAGTTTGTCCCGGGTCTCGGGCCCCGATGTCCTCGCCATGCATCCATATTAATGCCCAGCATTAGAAAACGGGAGGGGGCACGGATCAGGGCGGCACGGCGAAAAGGTTGACTCGATACATTCGTGTATCCAAGATGCGGTCCATGTCCTACGACGCTGATGTGATCGTGATCGGGGCCGGCCTCGCCGGCCTCGTCGCCACCGCCGAGCTGGTCGAAGCCGGCCGAACCGTGATCCTCCTCGACCAGGAACCCGAACAGTCCCTCGGCGGCCAGGCCCACTGGTCCTTCGGCGGCCTCTTCCTCGTCGACTCTCCCGAACAGCGCAGGATGCGCGTCAAGGACAGCCACGCCCTCGCCCTCCAGGACTGGTACGGCACCGCGGGCTTCGACCGGACCGAGGACCACTGGCCCAAGAAGTGGGCCGAGGCGTACGTCGACTTCGCCGCCGGCGAGAAGCGCTCCTGGCTCCACGCGCGCGGGGTGCGGTTCTTCCCCGTCGTCGGCTGGGCCGAGCGCGGCGGCTACGACGCCAACGGCCACGGCAACTCGGTCCCCCGCTTCCACATCACCTGGGGTACGGGCCCCGGCCTCGTCGCCCCCTTCGAGCGGAAGGTCCGCGAGGGCGTCGCCCGCGGCCTCGTCCAGCTCCGCTTCCGCCACCGGGTCACCGCCCTCGGCCGCACCGCCGGAGCGGTCGACACCGTCACCGGCGAGATCCTGGAACCCTCCACCGCCGAGCGCGGCACCGCCAGCAGCCGCGAGGCCACCGGCACCTTCGAACTGCGCGCCCAGGCCGTGATCGTCACCTCCGGAGGCATCGGCGGCAACCACGAGCTCGTCCGCGCCCAGTGGCCCGAGCGGCTCGGCACCCCGCCCGCCCGGATGCTCTCCGGAGTGCCCGCCCATGTCGACGGGCTGATGCTCGGCATCGCCGAGAAGGCCGGCGCCCACCACATCAACCGAGACCGGATGTGGCACTACACCGAGGGCATCGAGAACTGGAACCCCATCTGGGCCAAGCACGGCATCCGCATCCTCCCCGGCCCGTCCTCCCTCTGGCTGGACGCCACCGGCAAGCGGCTGCCCGTCCCGCTCTTCCCCGGCTTCGACACCCTCGGCACGCTCGAACACATCATGCGGACCGGCCACGACCACACCTGGTTCGTCCTCGACAAGCGGATCATCGGCAAGGAGTTCGCCCTCTCCGGCTCCGAACAGAACCCCGACCTCACCGGCAAGTCCGTCCGCGACGTGATCGGCCGCGCCCGCGCCGACGTGCCGGGCCCGGTCCAGGCGTTCATGGACAAGGGCGTCGACTTCGTCGTCGAGAACGACCTCTCCGCCCTCGTCCGCGGCATGAACCGGATCACCGGCGAGGACCTGATCGACGAGACCGCCCTGCGCCACGAGATCACCGCCCGCGACCGTGAGATCGCCAACCCCTTCACCAAGGACCTCCAGGTCACGGCGATCCGCGGCGCCCGCAAGTACCTCGGCGACAAGCTCATCCGCACGGCGTCCCCGCACCGCATCCTCGACCCCAAGGCGGGCCCGCTGATCGCCGTCCGCCTCAACATCCTCACCCGCAAGTCCCTCGGCGGCCTGGAGACCGACCTCGACTCGCGCGTCCTCACCGAGGGCGGCGAACCCCTGGAAGGCGTGTACGCGGCGGGCGAGGCGGCCGGCTTCGGCGGCGGAGGCGTCCACGGCTACCGCTCCCTCGAAGGCACCTTCCTCGGCGGCTGCATCTTCTCGGGCCGGGCGGCGGGCCGGGCGGCGGCCAGGGCGGTGAGCTGACGGACGTGGTGATCAGGACCGTCGGCGGTACGAACACCCCGCCGGCTCCCACCACTTCTCGCACGGCGGAAGGCGCGCCGGACAGCGGAGGGGGCCTCGGTCCAGGGCCCTCTCACCTGCCCCCCTGAAGCAACTCCACCACCCTGAACCGCTCCACCACCACCATCGTCGAGTCGTCCACCACGAACCCCGGGTCCCCCAACCCCTCCCGCATCTCCTCGCTGTGCCAGAAGCGCTCGTGTGCCTCGCGCCACTCCGGCACCGACAGGTACCCCTCGCCCTCGTCGAGCGCGAGCCGCAGGTCCGCCTCGCCCAAGGGCAGGACCTCGACCTCGGTGATCTCCACGACCGCCATCTCGCGACCGTCCGAGTCGATGAGGGCCGAGCGCTCGCCCGCCTCCGGCAGTTCCTCGTTCTCGACCTCGTACTCCACGAGGAGGCCCGTCGTGGCGACCTTCTCGCCGGACAGGACCGCCGCGACCAGCTGGTCCCGCAGGGGGCCGGGGAAGGCGAGGAGGAGGGGCTTGAGCGCGTGAGGGCCGGTCATGGCCGACAGTCTGTCAGTCACGACCGGCCCTCACCGGCGTACGGAGCTGCTCAGGTCACAACACCAGCGACAGCAGCAGCACGAACACGATGCCCACGACCGAGATGATCGTCTCCATCACCGACCAGGTCTTGATCGTCTGGCCGACGGTCATGCCGAAGTACTCCTTCACCAGCCAGAACCCGGCGTCGTTGACATGGCTGAAGAAGAGCGAACCCGCACCGATCGCGAGGACGAGCAGCGCCGACTCGCTCGTCGACATGCCCTCCGCCAGCGGAGCCACGAGCCCGGCGGCCGAGATCGTCGCCACCGTCGCGGAGCCCGTCGCCAGCCGGATCGCCACCGCGATCAGCCAGGCGAGCAGCAGGGCCGGGATGGACCAGTTCTCGGAGAAGTCCAGGATCATCTGGCCGACGCCGAGGTCGATGAGGGTCTGCTTGAAGCCGCCGCCCGCGCCGACGATCAACAGGACGCCCGCGATCGGGGCGAGGGACTTCTCGACGGTCGAGGACAGCCGCTCCTTGGTGAAACCGGCCGCCCGGCCCAGGGTGAACATGCCGACTATGACGGCGGCGAGCAGCGCGATCAGCGGGGAGCCGATGACGTCGGTGACCTTCTGGACGCCGTTCTCCGGGTCGTCCACGACGATGTCGACGAGCGCCTTCACCAGCATGAGGACGACGGGCAGCATCACGGTCGCGACGGTGACACCGAAGCCGGGACGCTTCTCCAGGTCCTCGGAGGGCCGGGCCGGAATCATGTTCTCGGGGGCCTGGATGTCCACCCAGCGGGCGGCGTACCGGGAGAAGACCGGGCCGGCGATGATCACGGTCGGGATGGCGACGACGAGTCCGAGGGCGAGGGTGACGCCCAGGTTGGCGCCGACCGCGTCGATGGCGACGAGCGGGCCGGGGTGCGGCGGGATGAGGCCGTGCATCACGGACAGTCCGGCGAGGGCCGGGATGCCGATCCGCATCAGGGAGTAGTTGCCGCGCTTGGCGACCATGAGGACGACCGGGATCAGCAGGACGATGCCGACCTCGAAGAAGAGCGGCAGACCGATCACCGAGGCGATCAGGACCATGGCCCAGGGCATGGCCCGGCCGCTCGCCTTCGCCAGGATCGTGTCGACGATCTGGTCGGCGCCGCCCGAGTCGGCGAGCAGCTTGCCCAGGATCGCGCCGAGGGCGATCAGGACGCCCACGCCGGCGACGGTGTTGCCGAGGCCGGTGGTGAAGGACTTGATGGTGTCCGCGAGCGGCGCACCGGCGAACGCGCCGAGCGCGAGCGACCCGATGGTCAGCGCCAGGAACGCGTGCAGCTTGAACTTGGTGATGAGCACGACGATGACGGCGATGCCGGCGAGTACGGCGATGCCGAGCTGGGCGTTGCCTGCCGAGGTGATCGGTTCGGCGGCGTCCGCTGCCAGGATCTCGACGCTGAGACTGGGCACGGTGGAGTCCTTCGTACGAGCGGGGGAACGGGGGACGGGGGACTGAGATCAGCCGGCGAGGGCGCGCAGCGCGGCGGCGGCCCGCTCGGAGATCTCTTCGGGGGTGCCGGAGACGTCGACGGCGACGCCGGCCTCGTCCTCCTGCAGCGGCTGCAGGGTGGCGAACTGGGAGTCCAGGAGCGCCGTCGGCATGAAGTGGCCCTTGCGGGCCCCCATGCGCTGCTCGATGAGCTCCCGGTCACCGGTCAGATGGAGGAAGACCACACCGGGGGCCGCGGCGCGCAGCCGGTCCCGATAGCTGCGCTTCAGCGCGGAGCTGCTCACCACACCGCCGAGCCCGGCCCGGTCGTGCGCCCACGTCCCGATGGCGTCGAGCCAGGGTTCGCGGTCGCTGTCGTCCAGGGGGACGCCGGCCGACATCTTGGCCACGTTCGTCGCCGGGTGGAAGTCGTCGCCCTCGGCGTAGGGGAGGCCGAGGGCTTCGGCGACCAGCGGTCCGATCGTGGTCTTGCCGGTCCCGGCGACGCCCATCACGACGACGACCGCCGTTGTCCCGGGCTGGGGGGTGGTGCTCATGGGTGGTGCCTCGCTGTCTTCTTCGACATCGATCCGTCGCGCCCATGAAACCCATTGGGTACGACGTATTCAAGAGACTGTGACGTAAAAGTAGTACTTTTAATTCTCGATGTGATCACCCGCGCGAGCGCGCATAGGCTTGCCACCATGACGACACCGGCCCAGGGGCTTCACTCGCACGTCCTCGCCACCCTGGGTCTCGCGATCGCGGCAGGGGAGTATCCGCCCGGCACCGTGCTGCGCACCGACGAGCTCGCCCAGCGCTTCGACGTCTCCCGGACCGTGATCCGCGAGGTCGTCCGGGTCCTGGAGTCCATGCACCTCGTCGAGTCCCGCCGCCGCGTCGGCGTGACCGTCCTCCCCACCGCCAGCTGGAACGTGTACGACCCCCAGGTCATCCGCTGGCGGCTGGCCGGCGCCGACCGCCCCCGCCAGCTCCGCTCGCTCACCGTGCTCCGCTCGGCCGTGGAACCCGTCGCCGCGGGCCTGGCCGCCGTGAACGCCACCCCCGAGCAGTGCCGCGAGCTGACCGAGCAGGCCCTCGGCATGGTCGCCACCTCACGCGGCCGGCGTCTTGAGGAGTACCTCGTCCATGACATCGCCTTCCACCGGGTCGTGCTCAACGCCTCCGGGAACGAGATGTTCGCCCGCCTCGGCGACGTCGTCGCCGAGGTCCTCACCGGCCGTACCCACCACCACGTGATGTTCGAGGACCCCGACCCGGCCGCCGTCACCCTCCACGTCCAGGTCGCCGAGGCCGTGCGGGAGCGGGACGCGGTCCGCGCCGAGGAGCTGACCCGCCAGATCGCGGTCGGCGCCCTCCAGGAGCTGGACGTCCTCGCTCCGTAAGGCGCGCGGTGGGTCACGAGGCAGGTCACGAGGTGGAGCGCGCGGTAGGCCGCGTGGGAGAACACCCGCAAACCACTCCGTAAAGCGCCGGTAAAGCTCTGAACTAGCTCAAATATGGGCGTTCAGTGACATGCGCCACAGTCAGTTCCCGTCCCTTGCCGTGAGGATGTGCGCTGGCCGTGCCGGGGTGACCCCCCACCAGGCACGGCCGGGTACCGCACAGCCCCCTCACGAAGGCGAACAACTCCATGAGTGACCGCGTCATCGCGGCCGACCCGCTGTCCGCCGCCAAGGCGAACCCGGCCGCCCCCCACGTCGACGCCGGCGACGCCGGATACCGCAAGGACCTCAAGTCCCGCCACATCAACATGATCGCCATCGGTGGCGCGATCGGCACCGGCCTCTTCCTGGGCGCCGGTGGCCGGATGTCCCAGGCGGGCCCCTCCCTCTTCATCGCGTACGCGGTCTGCGGCGTCTTCGCCTTCTTCGTGGTGCGGGCCCTCGGCGAGCTGGTGCTCTACCGCCCCTCGTCCGGCGCCTTCGTCTCCTACGCCCGTGAGTTCATGGGGGAGAAGGGCGCCTACACGGCCGGCTGGCTGTACTTCCTCAACTGGTCGACCACCGCCGTCGCCGACATCACCGCGGCCGCGACGTACGCCCACTTCTGGTCGATGTTCAGCGACGTCCCGCAGTGGATCCTCGCCCTGATCGCCCTCGCGGTCGTCCTCGCCGCCAACCTCATCTCCGTGAAGTACTTCGGCGAGATGGAGTTCTGGTTCGCGATCATCAAGGTCGGCGCCCTCGTCGCCTTCATGCTGATCGGCATCTTCCTCGTCGTGACCTCGCACGACGTCGGCGGCAGCACCCCGGGCCTCGCCAACATCACCGACAACGGCGGCATCTTCCCCAACGGCATGATGCCGATGCTGCTGCTCATCCAGGGCGTCGTCTTCGCCTACGCCTCCGTCGAGCTCTGCGGCGTCGCCGCCGGCGAGACCGAGAACCCCGAGAAGATCATGCCGAAGGCGATCAACTCGATCATGTGGCGCGTGGGCCTCTTCTACGTCGGCTCCGTCGTCCTGCTCGCGCTGATCCTCCCGTACACCGCGTACTCCGGCGACCAGAGCCCCTTCGTCACCGTCTTCGACAAGCTGGGCATCCCCGGCGCCGCCGGCGTGATGAACCTCGTCGTCCTGACGGCCGCGCTCTCCAGCCTCAACTCGGGCCTCTACTCCACCGGCCGCATCCTGCGCTCCATGTCGCTCTCCGGCTCCGCGCCCAAGTTCACCGGCGTCATGAACAAGGGCGGCGTCCCCTACGGCGGCATCCTGCTCACCGCCGCCTTCGGCGTCATGGGTGTCGCGCTCAACTACGTGATGCCCGGCGAGGCCTTCGAGCTGGTCCTCAACTTCGCCTCCATCGGCATCATCGGCACCTGGGCCATGATCATGGTCTGCTCGCTCCTCTTCTGGCGCAACGCTGAGCAGGGCAAGCTCACCCGCCCCGGCTACAACCTCCCCTGGGCCCCGTACACCCAGATCGTGACCCTGGTCTTCCTCGGCTCCGTCCTCGTCCTCATGTGGATGGACGGCGGCATCAGCCGCACCACCGTCAACTGCCTGCCGCTCATCGCGGCGGCCCTCGTCGGCGGCTGGTTCCTCGTCCGCAAGCGGGTCCGTACGACCGCAGCGGCGAACCGCGACTGACCTCCCCCACGGGAACGGCGAGTCCCCCACAGGCACGGCCTGCGGGGGACTCGCCTTTTGTCAGGAGATAGTGGTACGCAAGAGCCTTACAAGATCCGGTCGGAGGAAGGGAAGTTCGCGATGCCGCAGCACGTCCAGGGGGTCATCGCCCCCGGCAGGAACGAACCCGTACGCGTCGAGACGATCGTGATCCCCGACCCCGGCCCCGGTGAGGCCGTCGTGAAGATCCAGGCCTGCGGCGTCTGCCACACCGATCTCCACTACAAGCAGGGCGCGATCAACGACGAGTTCCCCTTCCTCCTCGGCCACGAGGCCGCCGGAGTCGTCGAGTCGGTCGGCGAGGGCGTGACCGACGTCGAGCCCGGCGACTACGTGATCCTCAACTGGCGCGCGGTGTGCGGCCAGTGCCGCGCCTGCCGCCGCGGCCGCCCCTGGTACTGCTTCGACACCCACAACGCCAAGCAGAGGATGACCCTGCTCGACGGCACGGAGCTCTCCCCGGCCCTCGGTATCGGCGCCTTCGCCGAGAAGACCCTGGTCGCCGCCGGCCAGTGCACCAAGGTCGACCCCGCCGTCGCCCCCGAGGTCGCGGGCCTCCTCGGCTGCGGTGTGATGGCCGGCATCGGCGCCGCCATCAACACCGGAAACGTCGGCCGCGGCGACACCGTCGCCGTCATCGGCTGCGGCGGCGTCGGCGACGCCGCGATCGTCGGCTCCCGCCTCGCCGGAGCCGCGAAGATCATCGCCGTGGACATCGACGACCGGAAGCTGGAGACGGCGAAGGCGATGGGCGCGACCCACACCGTCAACTCCCGCTCCACCGACCCCGTCGAGGCGATCCGCGAACTCACCGACGGCTTCGGCGCCGACGTCGTCATCGAGGCCGTCGGCCGCCCCGAGACCTACCAGCAGGCCTTCTACGCCCGCGACCTCGCCGGCACCGTCGTCCTCGTCGGCGTCCCCACCCCCGAGATGAAGCTCGAACTCCCGCTCCTCGACGTCTTCGGCCGCGGCGGCGCGCTCAAGTCCTCCTGGTACGGCGACTGCCTTCCCTCCCGCGACTTCCCGATGCTCGTCGACCTGCACCAGCAGGGTCGCATCGACCTCGCCGCCTTCGTCACCGAGACCATCGGCCTCGGCGAGGTCGAGAAGGCCTTCGCCCGCATGCACGAGGGCGACGTCCTCCGTTCGGTGGTGGTGTTCTGATGGCCGCCCGCATCGACCACGTCGTCACCTCCGGTACCTTCAGCCTGGACGGCGGCACCTGGGACGTCGACAACAACGTCTGGATCGTCGGCGACGACACGGAGGCGATCGTCATCGACGCCGCCCACGACGCCGACGCCATCCTCGCCGCCCTCGACGGCCGCGCCCTGCGCGCCATCGTCTGCACCCACGCCCACAACGACCACATCGACGCGGCCCCGGCGCTCGCGGCCGCCACCGGCGCCCGCATCCTGCTCCACCCCGCCGACCAGCCGCTGTGGAAGCAGACCCACCCCGACCACAGCCCCGACGGCGATCTCGCCGACGGTCAGGTCCTCACCATCGCCGGCACGGACCTCACGGTCCTCCACACCCCGGGCCACGCCCCCGGCGGCGTCTGCCTGTACTCCGCGGACCTGGGCACGGTCTTCACCGGGGACACCCTCTTCCAGGGCGGCCCCGGCGCCACCGGCCGGTCCTTCTCGGACTTCCCGACGATCGTCGACTCGATCCGGGAGAAGCTCCTCACCCTGCCGCCGGAGACGGTGGTACGCACCGGCCACGGCGACAGCACCACGATCGGCGCCGAGGCCCCGCACCTCCAGGAATGGATCAGCCGAGGTCACTGAGCCGCAACCGGCTCTCGAAGCGCCTCTCCGCACCCGTGAACGGGTCGGTGAACTCCAGCGTCCGCGCCAGCAGTTGCAGCGGACGCCCGAAGTCCTCCGACCCGTCCTCACGGACCACCGGATAGATCGGATCGTGCAGGATCGGCAACCCCAGCGCGTTCATGTGCACCCGCAGCTGATGCGTCCGCCCGGTCTCCGGCACCAGCCGGTACCGCCCGAGCCCGCCCCGCCGCTCCACGAGCGCGATCCGGCTCTCGCTGTTCGGCTCGCCCGGCACCTCCCGGGCGGCCATCACCCCGCGCTCCTTCTCGATCCGGCTGCGCACCGTCATCGGCAGCTCCACCCCGGAGTCGTACGGTGCCACCGCCTCGTACTCCTTGCCGACCAGGCGGTCCCGGAACAGCGTCTGGTACGCCCCCCGGTCCTCCGGCCGTACGACGCAGAGCACCAGCCCCGCCGTCAGCCGGTCCAGCCGGTGCGCGGGCTGGAGGTGCGGAAGCCCCAGCTCCCGCCGGAGCCGCGCGAGCGCCGTCTCCGTGACATGACGCCCCCGGGGCATGGTCGCGAGGAAGTGCGGCTTGTCCGCGACCACGATCCGCTCGTCCCGGTGCACCACTCCGATCGGGAACGGCACCGGCTCCTCCACGGGAAAGTCCCGGTGGAACCAGAGGTACCGGCCCGCGGTGTACGGATCGTCCCCGGCCACCGGCCCGTCGACCCCGACGAACCGGCCCTCGCCGAGCATCTCCTCGACCCGCCCGACCCCGACGGCCGCCCCGTACCGCTCCAGCAGATGCTCCCGTACGGTCTCCCAGGACCCGCCCGGGTCCTCCGGCAGCCGAAGTCGCACGGGATCGACCCCGTCCCGCTGCGGCAACGGCGCGACCGGCGCCTTCGCTCTCCGTCTCACGGCTCCGCCTCATGACTGCACGTACTCATGCCGAAAGTCCCGGTCGATGAGATCGACCGGGACTTCGTGTGGTGTCCGAGGGGGGACTTGAACCCCCACGCCCGATAAAGGGCACTAGCACCTCAAGCTAGCGCGTCTGCCATTCCGCCACCCGGACAAGGTGTCTGTCTTCCGTGCCGCTGGGCCCTTCCGACGAGGAAAACCATAGCAAACATTCGGGGTGGCCGATCACCACCCCCGGTCGCCCCCGTCGTGTGACAGCCGCATGTCGGCCGAGGGCCGCCCTTGGGTCGGGAGGGGGGCACGCGGGAGGATGGGACGAGCACCGAAGCAATCACGTGGGGCACGTAGTGGGAGGAAGCAGCGTGAGCGAGTCGAACACCGGCCGAAGCGTCACCGCCGAGAACGAGGTGGTGGACCTCTGTCGCGACCTCATCCGCATCGACACCAGCAACTACGGCGACCACTCCGGCCCGGGCGAGCGGGCGGCGGCGGAGTACATCGCCGAGAAGCTCGCTGAGGTCGGACTCGAGCCGAAGATCATCGAGTCGCACCAGGGGCGGGCCTCCACCGTCGCCCGCATCGAGGGTGAGGACCCGTCGCGGCCCGCCCTGCTCATCCACGGCCACACCGACGTCGTCCCGGCCAACGCCGAGGACTGGACCCACCACCCCTTCTCCGGGGAGATCGCCGACGGCTGCGTCTGGGGCCGCGGCGCCGTCGACATGAAGGACATGGACGCGATGACCCTCGCGGTCGTTCGGGACCGGCTGCGCAGCGGCCGCAAGCCCCCGCGCGACATCGTCCTCGCCTTCCTCGCCGACGAGGAGGCGGGCGGCACCTACGGCGCCCGGCACCTGGTCGACAAGCACCGGGACCTGTTCGACGGGGTCAACGAAGCCATCGGCGAGGTCGGCGGCTTCTCCTTCACCGTCAACGAGAACCTCCGCCTCTACCTGGTCGAGACCGCCCAGAAGGGCATGCACTGGATGCGGCTGACCGTCGAGGGCACGGCCGGTCACGGCTCGATGACCAACGACGACAACGCCATCACCGAGCTCTGCGAGGCCGTCGGCCGGCTCGGCCGCCACCAGTGGCCGGTACGGGTCACCAAGACCGTCCGTTCCTTCCTGGACGAGCTCTCCGACGCGCTCGGCACCCCCCTCGACCCCGAGGACATGGACGGCACCCTCGCCAAGCTCGGCGGCATCGCCAAGATGGTCGGCGCCACCCTGCGGAACTCGGCCGCCCCGACCATGCTCGGCGCCGGCTACAAGGTGAACGTCATTCCCGGCCAGGCCACCGCGCACGTCGACGGCCGCTTCCTGCCCGGGTACGAGCAGGAGTTCCTCGCCGACCTCGACCGGATCCTCGGGCCGAACGTGAAGCGCGAGGACGTGCACGGCGACAAGGCCCTGGAGACCAGCTTCGACGGCGCCCTGGTCGACGCCATGCAGCTGGCGCTGCGCGCCGAGGACCCGATCGCCCGTGCCGTGCCGTACATGCTCTCCGGCGGCACCGACGCGAAGTCCTTCGACGACCTCGGCATCCGCTGCTTCGGCTTCGCCCCGCTGCAGCTGCCGCCGGAGCTCGACTTCGCCGGCATGTTCCACGGCGTGGACGAGCGGGTTCCGGTGGACGGCCTGAAGTTCGGCGCCCGCGTCCTGGACCGTTTCATCGACGCCTGCTGAAATTCGTCCGCGCGTTTGCATGTGCCCGGAAAGAGTGAATGAACTCGGGGGCTCGTAGCCCCCTCCATTCCCCCTCGTTACAGGTGGTGCGGTCCGCGGCTGGGGCCGCATTGCCAACTAGGAGGAATAATGATCAAGAAGGTCGTCGCTGCTGCGGCTGCCACTGGCGGTCTCGTTCTCGCGGGTGCGGGCATGGCCGTTGCCGACGCGGGTGCCCAGGGTGCCGCCATCGGTTCCCCCGGTGTCCTCTCGGGCAACGTCGTCCAGGTGCCGGTTCACGTCCCGGTGAACCTGTGCGGCAACACGGTCTCCGTGATCGGCCTGCTGAACCCCGCCTTCGGCAACACCTGCGTCAACGCCTGACGTTGTGCCTCGCCCCGTGAGGGTGTGAGCCGGTCCGGCCCCGGAGTGCGTGCCATGCACTCCGGGGCCGGTGGCCATTTCCGCCCCGGGTGTTCCGCCCGGTGGCACTCTTTCGAAGCCGAGCAGGCAGGGAACAAGCTATGCGACAGGTCACGCGCAAGGGTCTGGTCACCTTTGCGGCAGCCGGAGGCGTTTTCGCCGCTGTGGGCGGCGGTTATGCGCACGCCGATTCCGGTGCGAACGGTGCGGCCACGAATTCCCCGGGCGTCGCGTCCGGAAATTCCGTCCAGGTTCCGGTGCACGTACCGGTGAACGCCTGCGGAAACACCGTCAACGTCGTCGGACTGCTCAATCCGGCGATGGGCAACAAGTGCGCCAACACCTCCAAGCCGGGCAAGCCGGGCGGCGGCTCCTCCGCCGGTGGGCACACCAGTAACTCTCCCGGGGTCGGCTCGGGCAACACCGTCCAGGTGCCGATCGACGCCCCGGTCAACGTGTGCGGCAACAGCGTCACGGGCATCGGCCTGGGCAACGCCGCCGCGGGCAACAACTGCGGCAGCGGCATCGAGCCGACGCATCCGGGGAATCCGGGCAACCCCGGGAATCCGGGCAACCCCGGGAACCCTGGGAACCCCGGGAACCCTGGAAATCCGGGCAATCCTGGTAACCCCGGTAACCCCGGCAACCCCGGGAATCCGGGCAACCCTGGGAATCCGGGTAACCCCGGCAACCCCGGTACTCCTGGGAACCCCGGCACGCCCACCACCCCGGGTACGCCCGGCACGCCCGGTAACCCGGGCACTCCCGGCACCCCCGGCGACGAGGGCGGGCCGAACACCCCGGGTGCGCACAGCGTCACTCCGCCCCGTGCCGTCGAGGAGCTCGCCGAGACCGGTTCCGGTCCCCTCGGCGTGATCGTCCCCGCCGGTGCCGGTCTGCTGCTCGCCGGCTCGCTGATCTACCGCCGCGCCCGCAGCGCCGCCTGACCCGTCGCGCCGACCGAGGCGCACGACGGGTGGTCGAGGCACACCCCGTACGACCGAACCCGTACGACGCACCACGCACAGGGGCCCCGCAGACCGCGGGGCCCCTTCTCGTCGCTCCTACCAGGTCGCCCGGACCTGGCGGATGATCCGCCGCTTCAACCGCACTCTGCGGCTCCCGTCCCGGTGCAGGCTCAGACGGTCCAACTCCCAGTGTCCGTACTCGGCATGGTCGGTCAGCAGCCGCGTCGCCTCCTTGCGGGAGACACCGCGCGGCACGTACACGTCGACAAATTCGTATTCCGGCATCGCATCTATTGTGCGGGCACCGGCCCGCTACGGATAGCGTGCGTCCCATGTCTGATGCTGCGCAGCCCACCGCTGCCGAGGTACGTGCCGCCGCCGAGGCGGTCAAAGCCGCACTGGACCGTCACCTCGCGGCGGTCGAACGCCGCACGGGGGACGACGACACGGCCGTCTACGAAGCCTTCAACGCCCTTGCCGCGGCGGCCGAGGAGTACGACGAGATCCTCTACGACCGCTACGACGAGGTCACTCCCTTCGAGATCCCCGGAGCGGACGGCGCGCTGCCGCCGTACGCCGGACCTGACGAACCCCATGCCCTCAGCCTGCTGATCCGTCGCGACTACGCCGTGGCGGAACCGCAACGTCTGCTCGCCCAGGCCCGCCGCGTCGCCGAGATCGACGGCGAGGCGGACACCACCGGCCCCGCCGCCAGGGCCGGGGTCTCGCCGCTCGCCGCGCTCGGGGTGCTCTTCGGCGAGTACGAACCGGACGAGATCGCCTCCCGGCACAAGGAGTTCGGCCTGGAGGAGGGCGACTCCACGCTCTGGGTCACCGCGGCCGAGGAGCTTCCGGAACCGGGGGAGTGGCTCAACACCCCCTTCGAGCACGCCGATCCGGAGCGGATCATCTGCCGCTTCGACGTCAGCTCCGTCTTCGACGAGGACGAGGACGGAGACGGCGACGACGATCACGAGGAGGAAGGGGCCGGCGGCTCCGACTCCTGAGGGGGAGACGGCGGAGGGCCGGGACACCACGATCGGTGTCCCGGCCCTCCGCCGTTCCGCTCTCCGGGCCCTTACTCCTCGGGCGTGGCGAGCAGCGCTTCCAGGAGCGGCCGCAGCCGCGTCGTGCGCTGCGGCGCCACGCCCTCGGCCACCGCGCGGGCCAATGCCTGGTCCACGCCGTGCACGACCGACAGATGGCGCTCCGCCCGGCCGAAGGCCGTGTACACCCACGGCCTGCTCAGACCGCCGGCGGCGTCCCCCGGCAGCACCACGACCACCGCGGGCCAGCGCGCCCCGGTTGCCTGGTGCGCGGTGAGCGCCCAGCCGTGCCGAAGCGCCGACTCCACCCGCTCCTTGGGTACGAGGAGTTCCTCGTCCCCGCACCGCAGCCGCAGCCCCTCGGCGTCGGCCGACAGGACCGTGCCCGTCACCGTCCGCCCCGGCACGGGCGCGTACGCCACCCGGTCCCCGGGGTCGTAGCCGCCGAACCGGCCGGGGCCGGGGTTCAGCCGCTGCTTGAGGGCCGCGTTCAGCGCACGCGTACCGGCCGAGCCGCCGTGGCCGACCGTGACGACCTGCGTCTGCTCGGACGGCACTCCGATCGCCCGCGGCACCGAGTCGGCCACCAGCTGGACCGTACGGTGCACGGCCTCGCCGGCGTCCCGCACCGGGACGATCACGATCTCCTTGCCGGGGGCCTCGACCTGGTTCAGCTCCCCGGCGCCGATGCCCGAGACCAGCTCGCCGAGGGGCCCCGGGTCGGGCACCCGCGAGGCGATCCGCGGGCACACCCGGGCCGCCAGGGCATCGGCGAAGACCTGGCCCGCACCGGGCGCGCCCAGCACCGCCGGGTCACCGCTCAGCACCAGACGGCAGCCGTCGGGCAGCGACTCCACGAGCACCGCGGCCGTCTCCACGTCCAGCTGCGGCGCGTCGAGCACCACCAGGAGGTCCAGGGCGAACGCGCCCTCCTCGTCCCGGCCGGGCCCGGCCGCCCCGGAGAGCAGCGCGGCGACCGTCACCGCGTCCGCCCCCGCGGGGCCCAGCGCGCGCCGCCCTCCGTCCGCGTGGACGGCGACCAGGGCGCGCAGCCCGCGCTCGCGGGCCGCGGTGGCCAGCGCCACCGGCTCGGCGCGGGAGGCTTCGCCGCCCGTGTGCAGGACCAGTCCGTGCGCGCCGACGGCGCGTTCGAGCTCGGAGCCCTCCCAGGTGTCGGCCGTCGCCGTCTTGACCAGCCGGGCGAGGCCGTCCGCGAGGCTCTCCTCCGCCATCGCGTAGCGGTCGAGTCCGAGCAGCACGGGCGAGGCCGGCTCCTCGGCGACGGCCTCTGCGGCCTCCGTCGGCTCCTCGTCCCCTTCGGGCTCCTCCTCGGCCTCCTCCTGGAAGACGAGGACGGCGCCCGCGGACACGGCCTCGTCGACCGCAGACTCCGGATCGGGCACCGCGTGCCCGGTGAGTCCGGCGCGCACGGTCCCGATCTCCAGTGCCGTGTGTCCCTGGAGCGCGGCCCGCTCCAGGAGCCACACCGTCAGGGCGACCGTCCGGCGCGGGTCGTCGGGGCCGCACGCGGCGCCGAGCAGCGCCCGCGCGAAGCCGTCGGCCTGCTCGGGGCGCACCCCGGGGACCGCGAGCAGCTGCCACGGGTCGTCGAGCAGGGCCTGGGCCGCGCCCTCGCCGAGCGCGGCGGCCACCTGCCCGGCCAGCGCCTCGGGAGCGCCGCCCTTGGCCAGGACCTCCCGCACGGCGGCCGTGGTGCCGGGCGCCGGTACGGGCGCCTGCGCCGGTACGGCGGGGCGCACGGTCGCGACCTGGGCCGTCTCGGGGGCGGGGCGCCGGGGTGCGGGCTCGGGGGCCTCGTAGAACGTGCTGCCCGAGGACGCGCCGCCCTCCACGGCCCGGACGGCCGCGAGCAGGTCGGCCGCCGTGCCGCTCAGCTTGGCGCCGCTCGCCAGGGGCCCTTCCTTCTCGGCCTTCCGCGCCTCGATCCTGGCCCGCAGCTCCCGCTGCGCGGCGAGTTCGGCCTGAGCGTCGCTCAACTCGGGCGTGTCGGAGCTCTTGGCGTCGGCCTCGCCCACCGTGCCCGACTCCTCGTCGGCATCGGCATCGGCATCGGCGTCGGCAGAATCGGCCGTGGCGGACTCCTCGGGCTCCTCGGCCGGCTCGGGCGTGCCGGACTCCTCCGACGCCTCGGCCGCGTCGGGCTCCTGAGCCGTCGCCGGCTCCTCGGCCGGTGCGGGCTCCTCGGCCGTCGTCGGCTCCTCGGCCGTCCCCGGCCCCTCGGGCTCGGCGGCTCCCTCCTGTACGTCCTCCTGGACGTCCTCGGTGGGTTCCACGTCCTCGGGTGCCTCGGGCGCGGTCTCCCCGGAAGGCTCGGTCACAAGGTGCTCCAGTCGTGATCCGGATAGCGGTGCACGGGCGCCGACACATCGTTCAGCGCCCGACAGATCTCGTCAGGAAGACTAAGGGTCTCCACCGACAACGCGGCTGTGAGCTGCCGTGCCGTGCGCGCGCCGACGATCGGGGCGGTCACCCCGGGCCGGTCGCGGACCCAGGCGAGCGCCACGTGCAGCGGGGTCGTCGCCAGCCCGTCGGCCGCCGTCGTGACCGCGTCCACGATCCGGCTCGCCGCCTCGTCCAGGTACGGCTCCACGAACGGCGCCATGGTCTCGGACGCGCCCCGCGAGTCGGACGGGGTCCCGCTGCGGTACTTGCCCGTCAGGACCCCGCGCCCGAGCGGCGAGGACGGCAGCAGACCTATCCCGAGGTCCTGCGCGGCCGGCAGCACCTCGCGCTCCACACCCCGCTGGAGCAGCGAGTACTCGAGCTGCGCCCCCGCGAGCCGGGTCCGGTCGCCGCCGAGTTGCCAGGTGCCCGCCTTGGCGAGCTGCCAGCCGCAGAAGTTCGCCACGCCCGCGTACCGGGCGCGCCCGCTGCGTACGGCGATGTCCAGCGCCTGGAGGGACTCCTCAAGGGGCGTGTACGGGTCGAAGGCGTGCAGCTGCCACAGGTCCACGTGATCCGTGCCGAGCCGGGCGAGGGAGGCGTCGAGCGCGGCGAGCAGATGCCCGCGCGAGCCGTCCGTCCGCCGGTCGGGGTCCGGGACGCTGCCCGCCTTGGTCGACAGGACGAGGTCCTGCCGGGACACGAGCCGCTCCATGAGGCGCCCGAGCAGATACTCCGCCTCGCCCCCGCCGTACACGTCGGCGGTGTCCACGAGCGTGCCGCCCGCGTCCCAGAACGTCTTCAACTGCTCGGCGGCGTCGTGCTCGTCGGTGTCCCGGCCCCAGGTGAGGGTGCCGAGTCCGATGCGCGACACACGCAGGCCGGTACGTCCGAGATGCCTCTGCTCCATGGGCGCGAGATTACTGGCCATGGCACCACGCGGAGAGAGCCTGTGGACAACCGCTTCCTGACGGAAGCCCCGACCGCGCGCTAGAGTCCCGCCCACAAGGACGTTACCGATGGGTAAGGGGTGCGTGGACATGCGGCTCGGCATCAACCTCGGCTACTGGGGTGCGGGCATGGACGGCGACAATCTCGCCGTCGCCCAGGAGGCGGACCGCCTCGGCTACGACGTGTGCTGGGCCGCCGAGGCCTACGGCTCCGACGCGCCCACCGTGCTCGCCTGGGTCGCGGCGAAGACGGAGCGGATCGACGTCGGCTCCGCGATCATGCAGATTCCGGCCAGGCAGCCGGCGATGACGGCGATGACCGCCGCCACCCTCGACTCGCTCACCGGCGGCCGCTTCCGCCTCGGCCTCGGCGTCTCCGGACCGCAGGTCTCCGAGGGCTGGTACGGCGTGAAGTTCGACAAGCCGCTCGCCCGGACCCGCGAGTACGTCGAGATCGTCCGCAAGGCGATGACCCGGGAGCGCCTCAGCTACGAGGGCGAGCACTGGACCCTGCCGCTCCCCGGCGGCCCCGGCAAGCCGATCAAGCTCACCGTTCACCCGGAGCGCGAGCACATCCCGCTCTACATCGCCGCGATCGGTCCCAAGAACCTGGAGCAGACCGGCGAGATCGCCGACGGCGCGCTGCTGATCTTCCCCTCCGCCGCCCATCTGGAGGAGACGGCGCTCCGGCACATCCGCGCGGGCCGCGAGAAGGCCGGGCTGACGATGGACGGCTTCGACGTCTGTCCCACCGTCCCGCTCGCCCTGGGGGACGACGTCGACGCGCTCGCCGACGTGTTCCGCCCGTACACCGCGCTGTACGTCGGCGGCATGGGCAGCCGCAAGCAGAACTTCTACAACCAGCTCGCGCAGCGCATGGGCTACGAGAAGGAGGCCGCCGAGATCCAGGACAAGTACCTGGCCGGCGACAAGGCGGGTGCCGCCGCGGCCGTACCGCAGAGCCTGATCGACCAGACCTCGCTGCTCGGCTCCGTCGAGCGGATCGCCGAGCGGATGACGGCCTACGCGGAGGCCGGTGTCACCACCCTGACCCTCGCCCCGGCCGGCTTCACCCTGGACGAGCGGCTGGCGGCCCTGCGGGCGGGCGTGGAGGCGGCCGAGCGGGCGGGCCTCGCGTAGCGGTTCCGCCGTCGGCGGGACCGAGAGGTTTCCGCGGCCGTGGTGGGGGCTCGGGGGTCTTCCCCGCCACGGCCGTCATGCAGCACAACGGCTCCACGGGGCCCCCGGTTACGCCCTGGGGACTCACTCTTTCGGCCGAGTCGCCCGGCCCTCCTGTTGCCCCTCGCCCCGGACCGCATTTGACTCGTTCTCCCGGGGGCCGGACGGAGTGCGGACATGCGCACGGAGGTGGCGGCGATGCTCACGGCCAAGGGTCTGTTCCAGGAAATCATCGACAACGACGAGTCCTTCCGGCTCTTCTGTTCGATCGCGGCGAGCGGCGAGACCCAGGGCGGCTGGGAGAACGGCCGGATCGCGGCCCTCGTCGCGCCCGGTATGAGCGAGCTCACGCCCAAGATCACCCGGCACGGTGCCGACGAGGACAAGCACGGCCGGATCTTCAACGCCCTGATGAAGAAGCGCGGCCTGGAACCCGTCCCCGTACCGCCCGGCACCGACTACACGATGCTGCTCGAACAGCGCGGCATCGGCCTCGCGCACGACAAGCTGCGCCGCGACGAGCCGCTGACCGAGGACGACGTGATCGTCTACCTCGCCCACAGCCGGGTCACCGAGCAGCGGGCCGCCGACCAGATGGACATGCTCGTCACGTACTTCGGGGACCACCCCGAACTCGGCAAGGCCATCCACATGATCGACAACGACGAGGCGAACCACCTCGCCTACTGCCACGAGGAACTCCTCCGCCTCGCGCGCGAGGGACACGGCCGGCTCATCCAGCGGACCCTGCGTGAATCGGCCCTCGTCGAGATCCAGGTCTACCGCGACGTCAGCCTCGCCGTGATGGGTCACATGGGACGGATCCTGCGCTGGCCCCGGCCCAAGGCGGCCGTCCTCGCCGCGGGCATCCGCGGGATGTACGCGTACGAGCGCGCCGCCGGCTGGCACCGGATGGTCGGCCTGAAGATGCCCGCACGCCTCGACGCCCTCGGCGGGCCCGCGACCCCCGCTCCGGCCTTCTGAGACCTTCCGAGAGGCCCCTGTCCCCGGCCCTGTCCCCGGTCCGCCCCTGTCCCCGGTCCGGCCCTGTCCCCGGCCCTGCCTTCCGGGCGGGGCCGGTCCTCACATCCAGCCGCGCCGCTTGAACATCCGGTACAGGGTCATGACGATGCCCGCCATCACCACGATCACCACGGGGTACGACGCCACCCAGTGCAGCTCCGGCATGTGCTCGAAGTTCATGCCGTAGACGCCCGCGACCATCGTGGGGACCGCGGCCATGGCCGCCCACGCCGAGATCTTCCGCATGTCGTCGTTCTGCCGGACCCCCATCTGCGCGAGATGGGCCGACAGCACGTCGGACAGGAGCCGGTCCAGCCCCTCCACCTGCTCGTTGGCGCGCAGCAGATGGTCGTTGACGTCCCGGAAGAACGGGTGCGCCTCCTCGTTCACGAACGGCACCGAACCGGCCGTGAGCCGGGCCAGCGGTCCGGCGAGCGGACCGCTGGCCCGCCGGAACTCCAGGACCTGCCGCTTCGCCGTGTAGATCCGCTCCGCGGTGTTCGCCGGATTGCCTCCGGTGGGCGCGAAGACGTCCGCCTCCAGCTCCTCCAGGTCGACCTGGAGCTCGCCCGTCACATCGAGGTAGTGGTCCACGATCGCGTCGCTCACCGCGTACAGCACCGCCGTCGGACCGTGCTTCAGCACCTCGGGATCGGCTTCGAGGCGCCGGCGCACCTCGGCGAGGGGCGCGCCCTCGCCGTGCCGGACCGTCACCACGAAGGAGTCGCCCATGAACAGCATCAGCTCGCCGGAGGAGACCCGGTCGCTCTCCGGCTCGTAGACGATCGGCTTGAGCACCGCGAAGAGGGAGTCGTCGTAGACCTCCAGCTTGGGGCGCTGGTGGGCCTTGAGGGCGTCCTCGACGGCCAGCGGGTGCAGCGCGAACTCCGAGGCGACATGGTCGAACTCGGCCTCCGTGGGCTCGTGGAGCCCCACCCACAGAAAGGCGTCCCCGGTGGCCCGCGCCTCGTCGAGCGCGTCGGAGAGGTCGGCGGGTCCGTCCGTACGGCGCCCGTCCCGGTAGATGGCAGAGTCCACGATCACGGGCCGTATTCTCCATCGAACGGCCCCACCACGCACGCGTGGATCCGGCCCGAGGCCGTCCGACCCCATCCGGCCGGGCCCACCGGGTTCCCCGGGGCACCGCCTAGGCTGGCCGGCATGGCCACGTTGATCCTCGTCCGGCACGGACGCTCCACCGCCAACACCTCCGGGGTCCTCGCCGGGCGCACGCCCGGGGTCTCCCTCGACGAGCGGGGTGCCGCCCAGGCCGCCGCGCTTCCCGGGCGCCTCGCGGACGTCCCGCTCGCCGCCGTCGTCTCCAGCCCCCTCCAGCGCTGCCGGGAGACCGTGCGACCCCTCCTCGACGCCCGGCCGGACCTCCCGCTGCACGTCGAGGACCGGATCAACGAGTGCGACTACGGCGACTGGTCGGGCCGCAAGCTGGCCGAACTCAACGACGAACCGCTGATGGAGGTCGTCCAGGCGCACGCCTCCGCCGCGGCCTTCCCCGGCGGCGAGTCCATGCGCGCGATGCAGGCCCGCGCCGTCGACGCCGTACACGACTGGAACGCGCGGATCGAGGCCGAGCACGGCGAGGACGCCGCCTACGTCATGTGCTCCCACGGCGACATCGTCAAGTCGATCGTGGCGGACGCGCTCGGACTCCACCTCGACCTCTTCCAGCGCATCCACGTCGACCCCTGCTCGGTCACCGTGATCCGCTACACGCGCCTGCGGCCCTTCCTCGTCCGCCTCGGCGACACCGGGGACTTCGCCGGTTTCGCGCCCCGCGAGCACCCCGACACCAGCGGGACCGCCGAGGTCGGGGGTGGTGCGGGCGCACCGTGATCCCTACGCGCAGTAGGGTGGACGCGCCGCTGTAGTACGACTGTCGAGACGCAAGGGAGCCGGGAAACGTGTCCCGTCAGGTGTTCCTCTATGACCCACCGGAGCGTTTCGTGGCCGGTACGGTCGGGCTGCCTGGCCGCCGTACGTTCTTCCTCCAGGCGTCCGCCGGCGGCCGGGTCACCAGCGTCGCCCTGGAGAAGACACAGGTCGCCGCCCTCGCCGAGCGCATGGACGAACTCCTCGACGAGGTCGTCCGCCGCACCGGGGGCAACGCGCCGGTCCCCGCCGTCGCCCCCGCCGAGGTCTCCGACACCGCCCCCCTCGACGCACCCGTCGAGGAGGAGTTCCGGGTCGGCACCATGGCCCTCGCCTGGGACGGCGAGGAGCAGCGCATGATCGTCGAGGCGCAGGCGCTCGTCGAACTCGACGTGGACTCCGAGGAGGACCTCGCCGAGGCCGAGGAGCGGCTGCTCCAGGACGAGGAGAACGGCCCGCCGATGCTCCGCGTCCGCCTCAGCGGCGCCGCGGCCCGCGCCTTCGCGAAGCGCGCCCTCGACGTCGTCAACGCCGGCCGGCCGCCCTGCCCGCTGTGCAGCCTGCCGCTCGACCCCGAGGGCCACGTCTGCCCGCGCCAGAACGGATACCGCCGCGGAGCATGAGCAGCAGCCTCACGACGCCCCCGGACGCCGAGCTGCTCGCCCACGGTGAACTGACCGTGCGCGGCCGGGTCCGCGAGGCCTCCAACGCCGTGCTCTACTGCTCCGTCGCCTACCGGGGACGGGAAGCGGCCTGCGTCTACAAGCCGGTCGCGGGTGAGCAGCCGCTGTGGGACTTCCCCGACGGCACGCTCGCCCAGCGCGAGGTCGCCGCGTACGAGATCTCCGAGGCCACCGGCTGGGGCCTGGTCCCGCCGACCGTGCTCCGCGACGGGCCGTACGGGGAGGGCATGGTCCAGCTGTGGATCGAGGCGGACCCCGAAGCGCGTCTCCTCGCCCTCACCGAGGACGACGAGGCGGGCGAGGGCTGGAAGGCCGTCGGACCCGCCCAGGTCGCCGAGGACCGCACCGCGCTCCTCGTCCACGCGGACACCCCCGAGCTGCGCCGGCTCGCCGTCCTGGACGCCGTCATCAACAACGGCGACCGGAAGGGCGGACACCTGCTGCCCGCCCCCGACGGCCGGCTCTACGGCATCGACCACGGGGTCACCTTCCACGTCGACGACAAGCTGCGCACCCTGCTGTGGGGCTGGGCGGGCGAGGAGCTGCCCGCCGAGGCGGCCGGGGTGCTCGACGCCCTCGACCGCTCCCTGGCGCCGGGAGCGCCTCTCACCGCCCGTCTGGCCGAACTGCTCACCGAAGCCGAGGTCGCGGCCGTACGCGCCCGTGTGGAGGCGCTGCGGGCCACCGGACGGCACCCGGAGCCCTCGGGTCAGTGGCCGTCGATCCCCTGGCCGCCGGTCTGACCGGGCCGAAAGCTTTCGGCCAACCCCTCGCCGAGGGGCATGCACCCCTGGGGGGTATGCATGCAAGCCTCCGACCCGCAAGAGCGCCTAATCGGTCAAGATCCCGGATCCGGTTCGTATCCGGAACACCTGTCCGGTTACGCTCGGGTCATGCATGCCTGGCCCGCTTCTGAGGTCCCCGCCCTTCCTGGCAAGGGCCGCGACCTCCGGATCCACGACACCGCGACCGGCGGACGAGTCACCCTCGCCCCCGGCCCCGTCGCCCGTATCTACGTCTGCGGCATCACGCCGTACGACGCGACCCACATGGGTCACGCGGCGACCTACAACGCGTTCGACCTCGTTCAGCGCGTGTGGCTCGACACCAAGCGGCAGGTGCACTACGTCCAGAACGTCACGGACGTGGACGACCCGCTCCTTGAGCGCGCGATCCGCGACGGCATCGACTGGGTCGGCCTCGCCGAGCGGGAGACCGCCCTCTTCCGCGAGGACATGACCGCCCTGCGGATGCTGCCCCCGCAGCACTACATCGGCGCCGTCGAAGCCATACCCGGCATCGTCCCGCTCGTCGAGCGACTCCGGGACGCCGGCGCCGCCTACGAGCTCGAAGGCGACATCTACTTCTCCGTCGACGCCGACCCGCACTTCGGGCAGGTCTCGAACTACACCAATGAGCTGATGCGCCACCTCTCCGCCGAGCGCGGCGGGGACCCGGAGCGCCCCGGCAAGAAGAACCCGCTCGACCCGATGCTCTGGATGGCCGCCCGCGAGGGCGAGCCGAGCTGGGACGGCGCGAGCCTCGGCGCGGGTCGCCCCGGCTGGCACATCGAGTGCGTCGCCATCGCCCTGGACCACCTCGGCATGGGCTTCGACGTGCAGGGCGGCGGCTCCGACCTGATCTTCCCGCACCACGAGATGGGCGCCTCCCACGCGCAGGCGCTCACCGGCGAGTTCCCCATGGCCAAGGCGTACGTCCACGCCGGCATGGTCGGCCTCGACGGCGAGAAGATGTCCAAGTCCCGCGGCAACCTCGTCTTCGTCTCGAAGCTCCGCCGTGACGGCGTCGACCCGGCCGCCATCCGGCTCGCGCTCCTCTCCCACCGCTACCGTGACGACTGGGAGTGGACCGACCGGGTCCTCCAGGACGCCCTGGAGCGCCTCGGCCGGTGGCGCGCCGCCGTCTCGCGCCCCGACGGCCCGTCCGCGGACGCGCTCGTGGAGGAGCTCCGCGAGGCCCTGTCCGACGACCTCGACACCCCCACCGCGCTCGCCGCGGTGGACCGCTGGGCAGCGCTCCAGACGGCCGAGGGCGGTGCCGACGACTCCGCCCCCGGTCTCGTCTCCCGTGCCGTCGACGCGCTGCTCGGTGTGGCACTGTAACGAGCACGACCGAACAACTCCGTTTCAGGCAACCGCCCTTGGACTTCTTGCCGAAGTCCAAGGGCGGTTCCGTTTTGTCCTGGCGGGAATGCTCGTTCCTGCGCTAAATAAGCTCCATGCAATCATCATCACGCATGAAAGTTGCACTCGCCGGAGCCGTCCTCGGGCTCCTCGCGGCCTTCGCGGGACCCGGCACCACCGCGTCGGCCCTCCCCACCGACAGGGCCGACACCACGGCACAGGAGCCCGACACCACGGTCGGCGACCTCACCGGGTTCGCCGCCGACGGGTCCGTCTACCGGCTGACCGCCGGCCGGGCCCAGGCCCGGGTCAGCTTCGTCACCGCCGACACCTTCCGCATCGAACTCGCCCCCGACGGGAAGTTCACCGACCCCACCGGCACCGACATCACGCTGCCCCAGGGCCCGCCCCCGGCCACCCGCTGGCGCGACCTGGGCGACCGCTACGAACTGAGCAGCAGCCAGGTGACCCTGCGCGCCTTCAAGTCACCGCTCCGCTTCGCCGCCGTACGCGCCGACGGCACCCCGCTCTGGAGCGAGGCCCGCGGCCTCAGCTGGACCGCCGACCGCACCACCCAGACCCTCGCCCGCGGCGCCGACGAGCAGTTCTACGGCGCCGGCATGCAGAACGGCCGCGGCAACACCTCCCACCGCGACAAGACCGTCGAGGTCGGGGTCGACTACAACTGGAACGACGGCGGCCACCCCAACTCCGTCCCCTTCTACCTTTCCTCCGCCGGATACGGCGTCTACCGCAACACCTACGCGCCGAACACCTACGCCTTCACCGAGCCCGTCACCACCAGCGCGAAGGAACAGCGCTTCGACGCCTACTACTTCGCCGGCACCGGCGGCGACGCGGCCAAGGACGTCATCGGCCAGTACACCCGGCTCACCGGCAAGCCCTTCATGCCGCCCGTGTACGGCCTGGAGATCGGCGACGCCGACTGCTACCTCCACAACGCCAACCGGGGCGAGCGCCGCACCCTCGACGCCCTGAAGGTCGCCGACGGCTACGTCGCCAACGACATGCCCAACGGCTGGATGCTCGTCAACGACGGCTACGGCTGCGGCTACGAGAACCTCGCCGAGGCCTCCGCCGGACTCGGCGAGCGCGGCATGAAGCTCGGCCTGTGGACCGAGGACGGCATCGACAAGCTCGAAGAGCAGGTCAAGGCCGGCCAGCGGGTCGCCAAGCTCGACGTCGCCTGGGTCGGCGAGGGCTACAAGTTCGCCCTCGACGGCTGCAAGGACGCCCACGCCGGCATCGAGGCCCACAGCGACGCCCGCGGCTTCACCTGGGCCCCCGAGAGCTGGTCCGGCGCCCAGCGCTGCGGCGTCCAGTGGTCCGGCGACCAGTCCGGCACCTGGGAGTACATCCGCTGGCAGATCCCGACCTACGCGGGCGCGTCCATGTCCGGACTCGCCTACACCACCGGTGACGTCGACGGCATCTTCGGCGGCAGCGCCAAGACGTACACCCGCGACCTCCAGTGGAAGACCTTCCTGCCGGTCACGATGACCATGGACGGATGGGCCGCCAACGACAAGCAGCCCTTCCGCTACGGCGAGCCCTACACCAGCATCAACCGCGCCTCCCTCAAGCTCCACGAGGCCCTGCTCCCGTACATCTACAGCCACGCCCACCAGGCCACGAAGACCGGCGTCGGCCTCGCCCGGCCGCTGGCCCTGGAGTACCCGGACGACCCCAAGGCCTCCACCGACGCCGCCAAGTACGAGTTCCTCAGCGGCGAGGACTTCCTCGTCGCCCCCGTCTACCAGGACGCCGTGGAGCGCGACGGCATCTACCTCCCCAAGGGCACCTGGATCGACTACTGGTCCGGCCGCACCTACCAGGGTCCCGTCACCGTCGACGACTACAGCGCCCCGCTCGACACCCTGCCCCTCTTCGTACGGGCCGGGGCGGCCGTCCCGATGTGGCCCGGCGACATCCGCTCGTACACCGACCGCGCCCCCGGGGACCCGATCGCCTGGGACATCTACCCGAAGGGCAGCTCCTCCTTCGATCTGTACGAGGACGACGGCGTCACCCGCGAACACCGCACCGGCCGGTACGCCACCCAGCGCGCCGAGGTCAGCGCCCCGAACGGCGGCCCCGGCGACGTCACCGTCCTCATCGGCGCGAGCAAGGGCTCGTACACCGGCAAGGCGGCCGCCCGGCCGTACGCCTTCACCGTCCACACCGGCGACGCCCCCGGCAACGTGAAGCTCGACGGGCGCAAGCTGCCCGCCCTCGCCTCCCGTGCCGCCTTCGACGCCGCCGGCCAGGGCTGGTGGTACGACCGCGACGAGCGCGGGGGAGTGGTCCGGGTCAAGACGGCCGCCCTGTCCACCGGCCGCGGCTTCGAACTGAAGCTGACCGACACCAGCGCGGTCGGCGGTGCCGTACCGGGCGCCTCCGCGGCCCTCGCCGTCCCCTCGGCGCAGGAGCTCGGCGCCGGGGCCCCCGGCACCGTCGCCGTGGACGTCACCGCCGGCACCCGCGACGCCACCGACGTACGGGTCTCCCTGGACGCCCCGGCCGGCTGGCAGGTCACCCCGGCGGCACCGATCGGCCGCGTCCCGGCCGGCACCACCCGCCGGGTCGAGGTCACCGTCACCCCCGCTCCGGACGCGAAGCCCGGCGAGGCCACCCTCACCGCGACCGCCCGGCACCGCGCGGCCGGCACCGACCGCACCGCCACCCAGCGGTTCGCGGTCGGCGTGATGCCCCCGCCGCCGACCGGCGACGCCTGGGCGAGTGACCTCGTCTGGCTGCGCTCCACCAACGGCTGGGGCCCGCCCGAACGCGACCGCTCCAACGGCGAGTCCGGCGCCACCGACGGCCGGACCCTCACCCTGGCCGGTACGACCTACGAGAAGGGCATCGGCGGCCACGCCGACTCCGACATCGAGGTCTACCTCGGCGGCCGCTGCACCACCTTCACCGCCGACGTCGGCATCGACGACGAGATCAACGGCTACGGCGACGTGGCCTTCTCCGTCGAGGCCGACGGCAAGGTCCTGTGGACCTCGCCCCGGCTCACCGGCGCCTCCGCGACCCTGCCCGTGAACGTCGACGTGACCGGCGCGCGGCACGTCCGGCTGAAGATCACGGACACCAACGGGTCCAAGAGCGGCGACCACGGGGACTGGGCGGCGGCCCGGTTCGGCTGCGCCTGACACCTGATCCGCGTCCGACGCGACGACGGGAGGGGTGCCTTCGTGGCACCCCTCCCGTTCCGTCCTGCCTGCCGCGCGCCGCTACTTCTCGGACTCGCCGTCCGTGTCGGTGTCGGTGTCCCCGTCGACGGCGTCGGAGGCTGCCTCCGGGGCCTCCGGGGCCTCCGGGGCCTCCGCGGTCGGCTCGGTCTCCGCTCCCTCCGGGTCCTCGGCGCCCTCGGCGGCGTCCGTCCCCGGTACCGCCTCCGGTCCCGGCCGTTCGGGCTTCGGCGGGCGCGTACGGCCGCTCCCGGTGTCCCGCAGGAACGGCGTGTCGCCGCCCTCCATCGCCACCCCCGGGCCGCCCGGCCCCGTGCCCGGCTCGCGCCGCCGCAGATACCGCTCGAACTCCCGGGCGATCGCCTCGCCCGAGGCCTCCGGCAGCTCCGCCGTGTCTCGGGCCTCCTCCAGCGTCTGCACGTACTCGGCGACCTCGCTGTCCTCGGCGGCCAGCTGGTCCACGCCCACCTGCCAGGCCCGCGCGTCCTCGGGCAACTCACCCAGCGGGATGCGCAGACCGATCAGGTCCTCAAGACGGTTGAGCAGCGCCAGGGTCGCCTTCGGGTTCGGGGGCTGCGACACGTAGTGCGGCACCGCCGCCCACAGGCTCACCGCCGGCACGCCCGCGTGGGTGCACGCCTCCTGGAGGATGCCCACGATGCCCGTCGGGCCCTCGTACCGGGTCTCCTCCAGGTCCATCGTGCGCGCCAGGTCCGGGTCGGAGGTCACTCCGCTGACCGGGACCGGCCGTGTGTGCGGGGTGTCCCCGAGCAGCGCGCCCAGGATCACGACCATCTCCACGCCCAGCTCGTGGGCGAAGGCGAGGATCTCGTTGCAGAAGGAGCGCCAGCGCATCGACGGCTCGATCCCGCGCACCAGCACCAGGTCACGGGGCTTGTCGCCGCCGACCCGGACCACGGAGAGCCGCGTCGTCGGCCAGGTGATCTTCCGGACGCCGTTGTCCAGGAAGACCGTGGGCCGGTTGACCTGGAAGTCGTAGTAGTCCTCGGCGTCGAGCGCCGCGAACACCTCGCCCTTCCATTCCCGGTCCAGGTGGGCGACCGCGGTGGAGGCGGCGTCGCCGGCGTCGTTCCAGCCTTCGAACGCGGCCACCATGACCGGGTCGATCAGCTCGGGTACCCCCTCGAGCTCGATCACCCAGCGCCTCCTTTTCGAAGTTCCTGTCGTACGGACCAACCTTACGGCTTTCTTCAGGTCCGTCCGCAGCCCCCGGACATCCCCGAAAACCCGTGCGGCCTTGATCGACTACCCAGGAACTCGCCTCCGCACACGGCGGTCTCACTCCTCCCAGAGCGTGCTCGGCGCCTCCCTCCGGACCACCGGCGCGATCTCCTCGGCGAAGCGCTGGAGCGTCTCGATCTGCTCGGCTGTCGACTGGGCGAAGGTGTCGACCGTGACGGACTGCAGGTCGTGCCCGTAATGGGCGTGGTAGCCGAGGATCTTGTCGATGATCTGCTGTGGCGAACCGATCAGCTGGGGACCGTCCGCGACGGCGTCCTCGATCGTGCGGAACGGGGTGTTGTAACCGGCCTTTCCTTCCAGATGCGGCTTGAAGCTCTGCCGCACCTTCGCCTCGTACAGGTCCTTGTAACGGGAGACCGCCTCCTCGGCGGTGTCGGCGATGAGCAGGCCCCCGGAACCGGCCGCCACGCGCGCGTGGGCCGGGTCGTGCCCGTACTCCTCGAACTTCTCCCGGTAGTGGGCGATGAGCTTCGCGTACGCCGCACGGGGCTGGATCGCGTTGGCGGTGAAGAGCGGGTCGCCGTGCTTCGCCGCGAGTTCGGGGGAGTGGAGACTCGTGGCCGAGCCGTGCCAGATCCGGGGCGGACCGTCGTACGGGCGGGGCACCGTGGTGACGCCCTTCAGCGGGGGCCGGAACTCGCCCTCCCAGTCGACGCCCTCCTCCGTCCAGAGCCTGCGGAGCAGCTCGTACTTCTCCTTCTGCAGGTCCCACTGACGCTCCTCGTCCAGGCCGAAGAGGTCGAAGTGGCCGGCCTCCGCACCCTTGCCGACCACGATTTCGAGCCGGCCTCGGGAGAGCTGGTCGAGGGTGGCGTAGTCCTCGGCGACCCGGACCGGGTCGAGGATCGCGACCACGGTGACGCCGGTGAGCAGCCTGATCCGGGTGGTGCGGGCGGCCAGCGCGGCGAGCAGCACGGTCGGGGCGGAGGAGAGGAACGCGCCCGCGTGCCGCTCGCCGACCGCGTACGCGTCGAAGCCGAGCCGCTCGGCGGTCTCGCCGAGCGTGACGACCTGCTCCAACCGGTCGGCGGCGGAGAGGAGTTCGCCGGTCAGCGGGTGCGGGGAGTGGTGGACGATCGAGAGCACCTGAAACTTCATGCGTTCCACTCTGCGTGCCGAGTGTTGCGGCGGTGTGGACGGCGTGTGGCACGCCTCAGGGGCGGCTCCTCGAAGAGGAACCGCCCCTGAAACCAGCAGAGTTACTTCTTCAGCATCGCCTCGACGCCGGCGCGGACCTCGTCCGTCGCGAGACCGCGGATGGTCAGCGTCGTACGGCGGCGCAGCACGTCGTCCGCCGTCTCGGCCCACTCGTGGTCGCGGGCGTAGGCGACCTGCGCCCAGATCTCCGGCGCGTCCGGGTGGATGCGGCGGGCCAGGTCCGGGTTCTCGTTCGCCATGCGCGCGATGTCGAAGGAGAGCGAGCCGTAGTGCGTCGCCAGGTGCTTGGCGGTGTCGGCGGCCATCCGGGGGCCGGGCGCCGGACCGTCGACGAGCAGCCGGTGCGCGACCGCGTTCGGGTTGGCTATGCCGGGCAGCGGCAGCCGCTTCGGCAGGGTCGACACCGACTCGTAGTCCTCGCCCAGCGGGTGGCCGGGGAGCTGCTCCAGCTTCTTCATCACCGTACGGCCGATGTGGCGGAAGGTCGTCCACTTGCCTCCGGCCACCGACAGCATGCCGCCGCGGCCCTCGGTGACGACCGTCTCGCGCTTGGCCTTGGAGGTGTCGCCGGGACCGCCCGGGAGTACCCGCAGACCGGCGAAGGCGTAGGTGATCAGATCGCGCGACAGCTGCTGGTCGCGGATGGAGAAGGCGGCCTCGTCCAGGATCTGGGCGGTGTCCTTCTCGGTGACCTCGACCTGGCCGGGGTCGCCCTCGTACTCCTCGTCGGTGGTACCGAGCAGCAGCATGTCCTCCCAGGGGAGGGCGAAGGTGATGCGGTACTTGTCGATCGGGGTGGCCAGGGCGGCCTTCCACGGCGAGGTCCGCTTGAGGACCAGGTGCGCGCCCTTGGAGAGGCGGATGGAGGGGGCCGCGTTCGGGTCCTCCATCTTGCGCAGGTGGTCGACCCACGGGCCGGTCGCGTTGAGCACGAGACGGGCGGTGACGCCGAACTCGTCGCCGCTGGTGCGGTCCTTGAGCTCGGCACCGGTGACCCGGCCCTTGGTGAAGCGCAGCCCGGTGACCTCGGCGTGGTTGAGGACGGTGGCACCGGCGTCGACCGCCGCGCGGACCGTCATCAGCGCCATGCGGGCGTCGTTCATCTGGTCGTCGCCGTAGACGGCCACGGCCTTCAGGTTGTCGGTGCGCAGCTCCGGCACGTCCTGTGCGGCCTTGGCGGGGGAGAGCAGGTGCCCGACGCCGTCACCGAACGCCGAGAGGGCGCTGTAGGCGAAGACACCGGCGCCGAGCTTGGCCGCGCCGTGCGGGCCGCCCTTGTAGACGGGCAGGTAGAAGGTGAGGGGGTTGGCGAGGTGCGGTGCCACCTGACGGGAGACCGCACGCCGCTCGAAGTGGTTCTCCGCGACCAGCTTCACCGCGCCGGTCTGCAGGTAGCGCAGACCGCCGTGGAGCAGCTTCGAGGACGCGGAGGAGGTGGCGCCGGCGAAGTCGCCGGCGTCCACCAGGGCCACCCGCAGGCCCGACTGTGCGGCGTGCCAGGCGGTGGAGATGCCCAGGATGCCGCCGCCGATCACCAGGAGGTCGTACGTCGCCTTGGAAAGCTGGTCCCGGGTCTCGGCGCGGCTCGGGAGGGAGCCGGACGCCGGGTGCGTCCCAAGGGCAGGGACGCTCTGCAGGGTGGTCATGTGTCTTACTCCTCGTCCTCGATCCAGCCCATGGTCCGCTCCACGGCCTTGAGCCAGCTCTTGTACTCGCTGTCACGCCTGTCGGCGTCCATGCGAGGGGTCCATTCCGCCGCGCGGCGCCAGTTGGCGCGCAGGGCGTCGGTGTCCGGCCAGAAGCCGACGGCCAGGCCGGCGGCGTAGGCGGCACCGAGGCAGGTGGTCTCGGCGACCATCGGACGCACGACGGGCGCGTCCAGGAAGTCCGAGAGGGTCTGCATCAGCAGGTTGTTGGAGGTCATGCCGCCGTCGACCTTGAGCGCGGTCAGCTCGACGCCGGAGTCCTTCGTCATGGCGTCGGTGATCTCGCGGGTCTGCCAGGCGGTGGCCTCCAGGACGGCGCGGGCGATGTGCGCCTTGGTGACGTACCGGGTGAGGCCGGCGATCACACCGCGGGCGTCGGAGCGCCAGTACGGGGCGAACAGGCCGGAGAAGGCCGGCACGAAGTAGGCGCCGCCGTTGTCCTCGACCGAGGACGCGAGGGTCTCGATCTCGGCGGCGGACTTGATGAGGCCCATCTGGTCGCGCATCCACTGCACCAGCGAACCGGTGACGGCGATCGAGCCCTCCAGGGCGTAGACCGGCTTCTGGTCGCCGATCTGGTAGCCGACCGTGGTCAGCAGGCCGCTGTAGGAGTTGATGATCTTGTCACCGGTGTTCATCAGCATGAAGGTGCCGGTGCCGTACGTGGACTTGGCCTCGCCCTCGGCGAAGCAGGTCTGGCCGAACAGGGCGGCCTGCTGGTCGCCGAGCGCCGAGGCGACCGGGACACCGGCGAGGGCGCCGTCCTTGACGTGGCCGTAGACCTCGGCGGAGGACCGGATCTCGGGGAGGACGTTGAGGGGGACCCCCATCGACTCCGCGATCTTCTCGTCCCAGGCCAGCGTGTGCAGGTTCATCAGCATGGTGCGCGAGGCATTGGTGACGTCGGTGACGTGCACGCCGCCGTCGGTGCCGCCCGTGAGGTTCCAGATGACCCACGAGTCCATGGTGCCGAAGAGGATGTCGCCGGCCTCGGCGCGCTCGCGCAGGCCCTCGACGTTGTCGAGCATCCAGCGGATCTTCGGGCCGGCGAAGTAGCTCGCCAGCGGCAGGCCGGTCTCGCGGCGGAAGCGGTCCTGGCCGACGTTGCGGCCGAGCTCCTTGCAGAGGGCGTCGGTGCGGGTGTCCTGCCAGACGAGGGCGTTGTGGACGGGCTCACCGGTGTTCTTGTCCCAGAGCAGCGTGGTCTCGCGCTGGTTGGTGATGCCGATGGCCTTGACGTCGGAGGCGGCGATGCCGCCCTTCGTCAGGGCGCCGGCGACGACCTCCTGGACGTTGGTCCAGATCTCGGCGGCGTCGTGCTCGACCCAGCCCGGCTTCGGGAAGATCTGCTCGTGCTCCTTCTGGTCGACCGAGACGATCCGGCCGTCCTTGTCGAAGACGATGCAGCGCGAGGACGTGGTGCCCTGGTCGATGGCCGCGATGAACGGGCCGGAGGTGTGTGCGTCGGTCACGGTGTGCTCCAAGGGAGGTCTGGGAGAAGGACGGCTCAGGCGAACGCGATGTTGTAGATACCCGCCGCGATGGCTCCACCGATCAGCGGACCGGCGACCGGGATCCAGGCGTAGCTCCAGTCGGAGCCGCCCTTGTTCGGCAGCGGGAGCAGGGCGTGCACGATGCGCGGGCCGAGGTCACGTGCCGGGTTGATCGCGTAGCCGGTCGGCCCACCGAGCGAGAGGCCGATGGAGACCACGACGAACGCGGTGATCAGGGCGCCGATGACGCCGAGGCCCTTGCCGCTGTCGTTGAGGCCCTGGGTGAGCACGGCCAGGACGAGCACCACGGTGCCGATGATCTCGGTTGCCAGGTTCTGCCAGGTGTTCCGGATCTCGGGGCCGGTGGAGAAGATGCCGAGCACCGGGCCGGGGCCCTCGATCGGCGTCTTGGCGGCGGCCTCGGCGTCGGTGAGGTGAGCCTGGAACTGGCCGTAGTAGGCCACCCAGACCAGTGCCGCACCGATCATGGCGCCGAGCATCTGGCCCGCGATGTAGACGGGGACGTTGTCCCAGACGCCGTCCTTGATCGCGATTCCGACCGTGACGGCGGGGTTCAGATGGGCGCCCGAGAGGGAAGCCGTCATGTAGACGGCCGTCATGACGGCGAAGCCCCACCCGAAGGTGATCGCGAGCCAGCCCGCGTTGCGGGCCTTGGAGCCCTTGAGCGTGACGGCGGCGCACACGCCGCCGCCGAGCAGAATCAGAACGGCGGTACCGATGGTCTCGCCGAGGAAGATGTCGGAGCTGGACACCCGCGACTCCTTTGTCCTTCGTCCAGGGGAACGGCGAACCCCGGGTCCCTCCGGAGGTCCGCACCCTCGTGTGAGGGCTGTTTCCGGCCCTTGGCACTGCCACACTCTAGCGTCTATTGCCGTTAGGTGTTCGGCATTGCCGACCGATGAACGGAAGTTTTGCCCTCGGGTTAACAGCACGTCAAGGCCCCGGGAAGCGAAAAACCCGCCGATAACGCGATCGTTACCGGCGGGTTCACTCAGGTCGAGGGGCGTGGTCGCCCAGGGTCAGAAGCGCCCGGCTCCCAGATCCCGGGAGACGGCGCGGGCGCAGTCCCGTACCGCCGCGACGAGTTCGGGACGCAGCTCCCCGGCCGGGCACAGCCGCTCCACGGCGCCCGTCACCGCCACCGCGCCCACCGGCATCCGCCGCCGGTCGTGGATCGGCGCCGCCACCGAGGCGACTCCCTCCCAGGTCTCCTCCACGTCCGCCGCCCACCCCTTGGCCCGCGTCATGTCGAGCAGGGACTCGAAGTCCCCCAGGATCGTGGTCGTACGGGGCGTGAACGCCTCCCGCTCGATCTCCAGGACCTCGCTGTGGGCCACCGGGTCGTATGCCGACAGGACCTTGCCCAGGGCCGTGGAGTGCAGCGGCTGCATGGCCCCCACCTCCAGGACCTGGCGGCTGTCGTCCGGCCGGAAGACGTGGTGCACGATCAGGACGCCCTTCTGGTGCAGCACCCCCAGGTGGACGCTCTCGCCGCTGGACCGCGCCAGGTCGTCCGTCCAGACGAGCGCCCGCGCGCGCAGCTCGTGCACGTCCAGATAGCTGTTGCCGAGCCGCAGCAGCTCCGCTCCGAGCTGATAGCGGCCCGAGGCCGCCTCCTGCTCCACGAAGCCCTCCGCCTGGAGGGTGCGCAGGATGCCGTGGGCCGTACCCTTGGCGAGCCCCAGCGAGGACGCGATGTCGGACAGTCCGAGCCGGCGCTCGCCGCCCGCGAGCAGTCGCAGCATGGCCGCCGCCCGTTCAAGCGACTGGATGTTCTTCGCCATCGCCCGACCCCTTCTCCCTCTCACGCTGTTCGACAATGCTGAACACTATCGGTCGATGCCGACCTTGCGTTACACATGACAGTGTCAGTCAAGAACGGGCCGAACCGGGAGTCCCCGCACACAGGATGCCGTCCGCCCCGCGAGACGCCGTGTCCACCCCGGCCCCTGCGCGGTTACGCTGACCCCGTGCACCCTCCTCCGAAGGTGCAAAGCCGACAGCCGTCGCATCCCAGGGAGCTCATCCATGGCCTCGTTGCCGACCCCTTCCGCTGACAGCCGGAACCGCGCCGCAGCCCTCCGCGAGGCACTCGCCAGCCGAGTCGTCGTCGCCGACGGCGCCATGGGCACCATGCTCCAGGCACAGGACCCCACCCTTGAGGACTTCCAGAACCTCGAAGGCTGCAACGAGATCCTGAACATCACCAGGCCCGACATCGTCCGTTCGGTGCACCAGGAGTACTTCGCCGCCGGCGTCGACTGCGTCGAGACCAACACCTTCGGCGCCAACCACGCCGCCCTGGGCGAGTACGACATCCCCGAGCGCGTCCACGAACTCTCCGAGGCCGGCGCCCGCATCGCCCGCGAGGTCGCCGACGAGTTCACCGCCACCACCGGCCGCCAGCGCTGGGTCCTCGGCTCCATCGGCCCCGGCACCAAGCTCCCCACCCTCGGCCACGCCCCGTACCCCCTGCTGCGCGACGCCTACCAGCAGAACGCCGAAGGCCTCATCGCCGGCGGCGCCGACGCCCTGCTCGTCGAGACCACCCAGGACCTGCTCCAGACCAAGGCCTCCGTCATCGGCGCCCGCCGCGCCCTGGACGTCCTCGGCATCGACCTGCCGCTCATCGTCTCCGTCACCGTCGAGACCACCGGCACTATGCTCCTGGGCTCCGAGATCGGAGCCGCCCTGACGGCCCTGGAGCCGCTCGGCATCGACATGATCGGCCTGAACTGCGCCACCGGCCCCGCCGAGATGAGCGAGCACCTCCGCTACCTCGCCCGCCACTCGCGCATCCCGCTCTCCTGCATGCCCAACGCCGGCCTGCCCGTCCTCACCTCCGACGGCGCCCACTACCCGCTCGGCCCCGGCGAGCTCGCCGACGCCCAGGAGACCTTCGTCCGCGAGTACGGCCTCTCCCTGATCGGCGGCTGCTGCGGTACGACCCCCGAGCACCTGCGCCAGGTCGTCGAGCGCGTCCGGGACCTCACCCCCGGCACCCGCGACCCGCGCCCCGAGCCCGGCGCCGCCTCGCTCTACCAGACCGTGCCGTTCCGGCAGGACACCGCGTACATGGCGATCGGCGAGCGCACCAACGCCAACGGCTCCAAGAAGTTCCGCGAGGCCATGCTGGAGGCGCGCTGGGACGACTGCGTCGAGATGGCCCGCGACCAGATCCGCGAGGGCGCGCACATGCTCGACCTCTGCGTCGACTACGTCGGCCGCGACGGCGTCGCCGACATGGAGGAGCTCGCCGGCCGCTTCGCCACCGCCTCCACCCTGCCGATCGTCCTGGACTCCACCGAGGTGGAGGTCCTGCGGGCCGGCCTGGAGAAGCTCGGCGGCCGGGCCGTCATCAACTCGGTCAACTACGAGGACGGCGACGGCCCCGAGTCCCGCTTCGCCAAGGTCACCCGGCTGGCCCAGGAGCACGGCGCCGCGCTCATCGCCCTCACCATCGACGAGGAGGGCCAGGCCCGCAGCGTCGAGCACAAGGTCGCCATCGCCGAGCGGCTCATCGAGGACCTCACCGGCAACTGGGGCATCCACGAGTCGGACATCCTCATCGACACCCTGACCTTCACCATCTGCACCGGTCAGGAGGAGTCCCGGAAGGACGGCATCGCCACGATCGAGGCGATCCGCGAGCTGAAGCGCCGCCGGCCGGACGTCCAGACCACCCTGGGTCTCTCCAACATCTCCTTCGGCCTGAACCCGGCCGCGCGCATCCTGCTCAACTCCGTCTTCCTCGACGAGTGCGTCAAGGCCGGCCTCGACTCGGCGATCGTCCACGCCTCGAAGATCCTGCCGATCGCCCGCTTCAGCGACGAGCAGGTCACCACCGCGCTCGACCTGATCTACGACCGGCGCGCCGAGGGTTACGACCCGCTGCAGAAGCTGATGGCCCTCTTCGAGGGCGTCAACACCAAGTCGATGAAGGCCGGCAAGACCGAGGAGCTCCTCGCCCTGCCGCTGGACGAGCGTCTGAAGCGACGGATCATCGACGGCGAGAAGAACGGCCTGGAGGCCGACCTCGACGAGGCCCTGACGATCCGTCCCGCTCTGGAGATCGTCAACGAGATCCTGCTCGACGGCATGAAGACGGTCGGCGAGCTGTTCGGCTCCGGTCAGATGCAGCTGCCGTTCGTGCTCCAGTCCGCCGAGGTCATGAAGACGGCGGTCGCGTACCTCGAACCGCACATGGAGAAGACGGACGCCGACGGCAAGGGCACGATCGTCCTCGCCACCGTCCGCGGTGACGTCCACGACATCGGCAAGAACCTCGTCGACATCATCCTCTCCAACAACGGCTACAACGTCGTCAACATCGGCATCAAGCAGCCGGTCTCCGCGATCCTGGAGGCGGCGGAAGAACACCGGGCGGACGTCATCGGCATGTCCGGCCTCCTCGTGAAGTCCACCGTGATCATGAAGGAGAACCTGGAGGAGCTGAACCAGCGCGAGCTGGCCGCCAAGTACCCGGTGATCCTCGGCGGCGCCGCCCTCACCAGGGCGTACGTCGAGCAGGACCTCCACGAGATCTACCAGGGCGAGGTCCGCTACGCCCGCGACGCCTTCGAGGGCCTGCGCCTCATGGACGCCCTCGTCGCCGTCAAGCGCGGCGTCCCCGGGGCCGTACTCCCCGAGCTCAAGCAGCGCCGGGTCGTCAAGCGGGACACCGCCGCCCTCCAGGTCGCCGAACCGGAGCCCGGCGGCCGCTCCGACGTCTCCGTCGACAACCCGGTGCCGACCCCGCCGTTCTGGGGCACCCGGGTCGTCAAGGGCATCCCGCTGAAGGACTACGCCTCCTGGCTCGACGAGGGCGCCCTCTTCAAGGGCCAGTGGGGCCTCAAGCAGAACCGGGCCGGTGACGGACCCTCGTACGAGGAGCTCGTCGAGACCGAGGGCAGGCCGCGGCTGCGCGGCTGGCTGGAGCGCCTCCACACGGAGAACCTCCTGGAGGCGGCCGTCGTCCACGGCTACTTCCCGTGCGTCTCCAAGGGCGACGACCTGATCATCCTCGACGAGGCCGGAAACGAGCAGACCCGCTTCACGTTCCCGCGCCAGCGCCGGGGCCGCCGCCTCTGCCTCGCGGACTTCTTCCGCCCGGAGGAGTCCGGCGAGACCGATGTCGTCGGCCTCCAGGTCGTCACCGTCGGTTCGAGGATCGGCGAGGCCACGGCCGAGCTGTTCGCCTCCGACTCCTACCGCGACTACCTGGAGCTGCACGGCCTCTCCGTGCAGCTCGCGGAGGCCCTCGCCGAGTACTGGCACGCGCGCGTCCGCGCCGAGCTGGGCTTCGGCGGCGAGGACCCGGCGAACGTGGAGGACATGTTCGACCTCAAGTACCGCGGCGCGCGCTTCTCGCTCGGCTACGGTGCCTGCCCGGACCTGGAGGACCGCGCGAAGATCGCGGAGCTGCTGCGTCCGGAGCGGATCGGCGTGCACCTCTCGGAGGAGTTCCAGCTCCACCCCGAGCAGTCCACCGACGCCATCGTGATCCACCACCCCGAGGCGAAGTACTTCAACGCCCGGTGACATGCCCGTCGGCACCCCCGTCGACACGCTCGGTGACCGGAGAAGACACCCGCCACGGTAAATCCGCGCTTCTTCGGTGATCCGGACGTACACTTATCGGTCCAGTGCAGGCCGGTCTTCCTCCCCGTACCGGGGAGGGGGGCCGGCCTTCTCGTCCCTCCATGGAGGTGTGCCGGATGACCAGTACGGTCCCCGCGTCCCTGTTCCGTACCAACGGCAGCTCCGCCCTGCAAGCGGTCTTCCTCGACATGGACGGGACCCTCGTCGACACCGAGGGCTTCTGGTGGGACGCGGAGGTGGAGGTCTTCGCCGACCTCGGGCACCGGCTGGACGAGGCCTGGAAGGACGTCGTCGTCGGCGGCCCGATGACCCGCAGCGCGGGCTACCTCATCGAGTCCACCGGCGCCGACATCACGGTCGCCGAGCTGACGGTCCTGCTCAACGAGAAGTTCGAGCACCGCATCGCGCGCGGAGTGCCCCTCATGCCGGGCGCCGAGCGGCTGCTCGCCGAGCTGGCCCAGCACTCCATCCCGACCGCACTGGTCTCCGCCTCGCACCGGCGGATCATCGACCGGGTCCTCCACTCGCTCGGCCGTGACCGCTTCACCCTCACCATCGCCGGGGACGAGGTCGCCCGGACCAAGCCGCACCCCGAGCCGTATCTGACGGCCGCCCGCGGCGTCGGGGCCGACCCCACGCTCTGCGCCGTCGTCGAGGACACGGCGACCGGAGTGGCGGCCGCGGAGGCGGCGGGCTGCCGGGTCGTCGCGGTGCCCTCCGTCGCGCCGATCGCGGCCTCCCCGGGCCGGGTCGTCGTGCGCTCCCTGGAAGAGGTCGACGTGCCCTTCCTTCGCACACTGATCACCGGAATCTGAGCTTTACCTGAGGTTCCCCCGCGGAATGCGCTTTCGCCCGGGGAAAACGATCAGGCCATTCGCCGAAAAGGCCTCTGCGTGACCTTGGTCACGCAGAGTGCCTGACGGTGGGTGGCCTTCGTGCGTTCCATGACCGAAAAGTGCACGTTTCGGCGCCCCCTTGTGTCCCGATTCGGACGCCACCGTCCGCATCATCCGACGCATGACTATCGAGGCCCCCGCATTCATGATCACTCTGCGATTACCCCCGCTGCCGCCCGTGGTCCGGCAATAGCGGCGCCGCCCACTAATCTTTCGCGAGTACTTCGCCGCATAACCCGCGTGCACCGGCGCACACCCAAGTCGCCGTGAACACAGGACCGATCGCAACACCCGGCCCGATCGCTCCCGCCCCGACCGGGCGGCCGGCGGCGGAGTTCCACTGACCGCTGTATCCCAGTGCCGGATGAGGAGATCGTCCCTGATGAACCGCAAGACCCTGGTGCTGCCGGCCGTGGCCGGACTGCTCGCCCCCCTGCTCGCCGCCTGTGGCGGAACGGAGGACGGTGGAGCGATCGTCGTCGGCACCACGGACCAGTTCATCGCCACGGCGGACGCCCCCGCCCCGCTCGACCCGGCCTTCGCCTACGACACCGGCGCCTGGAACATCCTGCGTCAGACCGTCCAGACCCTGATGCACGTGCCCCGCGAGAGCGGCGAGCCCGTCCCCGAGGCCGCACAGAGCTGCGGATTCTCCGACAAGGCCAGCGAGAGCTACCGCTGCAAGCTCCGCGCCGGACTCACCTTCTCCGACGGCACCCCGATCACCGCCGAGGACGTCAAGTTCTCCATCGAGCGCGTGCTGAAGATCAAGTCGGACAACGGCACCGCCGCCCTCCTCGCGAACATCGACACCGTCGAGACCAAGGGCACCGACGAGGTCGTCTTCCACCTGAAGACCCCCGACGCCACCTTCCCGTACAAGCTCTCCACCCCGGTCGCCGGCATCCTCAGCAAGAACAAGTACGAGGCCGGAAAGCTCCGCGACGGCTTCGACGTCGACGGCTCCGGCCCGTACACCATGAAGGTCGAGCGCGAGGGCGAGAAGGCCACCCGCTTCGTCTTCAGCAAGAACCCGGCCTACAAGGGCGACATCACCCTGCGCAACGACAAGGTCGAACTGCGCCCCTACGCCGACGCGAACTCCATGGGCCAGGCCCTGGAGAGCGACGACATCGACATGATGGCCCGCTCCCTGACCCGGCAGCAGATCAAGGACCTCACCGAGAAGCCCACGGAAGGCATCAAGGTCTCCGAGGTCCCCGGCCTGGAGATCCGCTACCTCGGCTTCAACACCGACGCCCCCTCCGTCAAGGAGAAGGCCGTCCGCCAGGCCATGGCCGCCGTCGTCGACCGAGGCGCCCTCGTCAACGGGGTCTACGGCCCCACCGCCGAGCCCCTGTACTCGCTGATCCCCTCCAGCATCACCGGCCACGCCACCCCCTTCTTCGACGAGTACGGCGAGCCCGACCACGCCCGGGCCGCCAAGCTCCTCAAGGACGCGGGCGTCAAGACCCCGGTCGAGCTGACCCTGAACTACACCACCGACCACTACGGCGCCGAGACCGCCCAGGAGTTCGAGGCGCTCAAGAAGCAGCTCGGCGCCGGCGGACTCTTCCACGCCACCGTCCAGGGCGCCGAGTGGTCGACGTTCCGCACCGCCCAGAAGCGCGGCGACTACGCCGTCTACGGACTCGGCTGGTTCCCGGACTACCCGGACCCGGACAACTACATCGCGCCGTTCCTGGACAGCGACAACTTCCTCAACACCCCGTACGTGAACAAGGTCGTCCGCGACCAGCTCATCCCGCGCTCGCGCCGACAGGCCGACCGCACCGCCGCGAGCCCCGTCTTCAACCAGATCCAGAAGATCGTCGCCAAGGACGTACCCGTCCTGCCCCTGTGGCAGGGCAAGCAGTACGTCGCCGCCCGCGACGACCTCAACGGAGTCGAGTACGCCCTCAACACGTCCTCCGACCTCCTGCTCTGGGAACTGGGCCGCGGCACCACCGCATAACCCGTCGACTGGATCGGTTACACCGGCCGCGCACCCGCGCGCGGCCGGCCTGACAAGAGATCACGAGGCACGTTCTGTGAAGACGCACAACAAGTGGCTGACGGCCCCCCTCGCCGCCGGCCTGTCCGCCGCCCTCCTCAGCGGCTGCGGCACCGAGCAGGGTGGCTCGGGCGACTCCGTCAACGGCGTACGCGTCGGCATGTCCGACGAGATCCTCGCCACCGACCCGGCGGCCGGCTACGACCCCGGCTCCTGGCTGCTGTTCAACAACGTCTTCCAGTCCCTGCTCGCCTTCCCCAAGGGCGGCTCCGTCCCCGAGCCCGAGGCCGCCGACAAGTGCGGCTTCTCCACCGGCAGCACGGTGTACTCCTGCACCCTGCGGGACGGCCTCACCTTCTCCAACGGCAACAAGCTCACCTCGGAGGACGTCAAGTTCTCCTTCGAGCGGGCCCTCAGGATCGCCGACCCCTCCGGCCCCGCACCGCTGCTCTCCACCATCAAGAGCATCGAGACCCCGGACGAGCGGACCGTCGTCTTCCACCTCAAGGTCCCCGACGCCACCTTCCCCAGCAAGATCGCCTCCGGCGCCGGCTCCATCGTCGACCACCGCGAGTACCCCGCCGACGCCCTGCGCACCGACGGCAAGGCGACCGGCTCAGGCCCCTACAAGCTGGACTCCTTCGGCGACACCGAGGCCACCTTCTCCGCCAACTCCGGCTACCGGGGCACCGCGAAGGCCAAGAACGACGGCATCACCCTCAAGCTCTACCGAGGCGACCGCTCCGCCCTCTCCAAGGCCCTCACCGACGGAGAGATAGACGTCGCCTACCGAGGCCTCTCCGCCGAGGACATCGCCGCCCTCGAAACCTCCGAGACCACGGACGACAAGGGCATCCAGGTCATCCAGGGCAGCAGCGCCGAGGTCCAGCACCTCGTCTTCAACATGAAGGACCCGGTCGTCGGCAAGCTCGGCGTCCGCCAGGCCATCGCCCACCTCGTCGACCGCGAGGCCCTCGTCGAAGGCGTCTACAAGTCGACGGCCACGCCGCTGTACTCGATCGTCCCGGCCGGCATCGCCGGACACAACACCGCCTTCTTCGACACCTACGGCACCCCCGACAAGGCGAAGGCCAAGAAGGCCCTGCGCGGGGCCGGCATCACCGACAAGGTGAAGCTCACCCTCTGGTCCACCCCCAGCCGCTACGGCCCGTCCACCGACGAGGAGCTCAAGGCCATCGCCGAGCAGCTCAACGCCAGCGGCCTCTTCGACGCCGACGTCAAGTCCGTCGCCTACGACGAGTACGAGAAGGACATCGCGGCCGGCAAGTACGGCGTCTACGTCAAGGGCTGGGTCCCCGACTACCCCGACGCCGACAACTTCACCGCCCCCTTCTTCGGCGAGGGCAACGTCCTCGGCAACCACTACGAGAACGCCACCATCACCGGCAGGCTCCTTCCCGGGACCGCCGCCGTCACGGACCGCGCCGCGACCGCCGACGAGTACGGCAAGCTCCAGGACCTCGTCGCCGAGCAGCTGCCCCTCCTGCCGCTCTGGCAGGGCAAGCAGTACGCCGTCGCCCGCCAGGACGTCACGGGCCTGGAATGGACGCTCGACTCCTCGACGGTCTTCCGCTTCTGGGAGATCCGCAAGGGCTGACCCGCCTCAGGACACGACGAGAGGGGCCCGGCGCGCGTCACGCGCACCGGGCCCCTCTCGTCGTACCCGTAAGGACTACTGCCCGTTGGCGCCCGGCCGCACCAGACCGCTCTCGTACGCGTACACCGCGGCCTGCACCCGGTCCCGCAGGCCCAGCTTCGTCAGCACATGCCCCACATGCGTCTTCACCGTCGTCTCGCTGACGAACAGGTCCGCCGCGATCTCCGCGTTCGACAGACCCCGCGCCACCAGCTTCAGCACCTCGACCTCACGGTCCGTCAGGGTGTTCAGCGTGTCGGGCATCTGCTCCTCGCCCGTCGGCAGATGCGCCGAGTACTTGTCGAGCAGCCGGCGCGTGATCGACGGCGCCAGCATCGCCTCACCGGCCGCCACCACCCGGATCGCCTGCACCAGCTCGGTCGCCGGGGCGTCCTTCAGGAGGAAACCGCTCGCCCCCGCCCGCAGCGCCTCCACCACGTACTCGTCCAGGTCGAACGTCGTCAGGACCAGGACCTTCGCCGGACCGTCCCGGCCCGGACCCGTGATCTGCCGGGTCGCCTCGACCCCGTCCATCCGCGGCATCCGGATGTCCATCAGCACCACGTCCGGCTGCAACGCCCGCACCTGGTCCTGCGCCTGGAGACCGTCCCCGGCCTCACCCACCACCGCGATGTCCTGCTCCGCCTCCAGAATCATCCGGAAGCCGGTGCGCAGCAGCGGCTGATCGTCGACCAAGAGGACGCGGATCGTCACAAGGGCTCCTTCAGAGGACCTGAGCTCACGAGGTACGCCGGCGCTACGGCGCCGGCGGGGCCAGGTCCATTCTGCCCTGACCCGATTCGCCCGACTCCGGCGGGCGCGCGGGAACGATCTTCAGCGGATAGACCGGGGGAGTCCCCCCGAACTCCGGACACACCGCCTGGTGATCACACCAGCCGCACAGCTTCGTCGGACGCGGCCGCCAGTCACCCGTCTCCGTCGCCAGCCGGATCGCCTCCCACAGGGCGAGCAGCTTCCGCTCCACCCGCAGCAGATCCGCCTCCACCGGGTCGTACGACAGCACCTCCCCGCTGCCCAGATACACCAGCTGCAGCCGCCGCGGGATCACCTGCTTCAGCCGCCACACCACCAGCGCGTAGAACGTCATCTGGAACAGCGCGCCGTCCCGGTACTCCGGCCGGGGCGCCTTGCCCGTCTTGTAGTCGACGATCCGGACATCGCCCGAGGGCGCCACATCGATCCGGTCGATCACTCCGCGCAACCGCAGCCCCGAATCCAGCTCGGTCTCCACGAAGAGCTCACGCTCGGCCGGCTCCAGACGCGTCGGGTCCTCCAGCGTGAACCACCGCTCGACCAGCCGCTCCGCCTCCGCCAGCCAGCCCGCGAGCCGCTCGCCGTCCGGGTCCTCCGCGAACAGCTCGCCCAGCTCCGGCTTCGACTCCAGGAGCCGGTCCCACTGCCCCGGAACCATCGCCCGCGCCCGCGGAGCCGTCCGCTCCACCGCCGGATCGTCGAAGAGCCGCTCCAGCACCGCGTGCACCAGCGTGCCCCGCGTCGCCGCCGCACTCGGCTTCTCCGGCAGCCGGTCGATCACCCGGAACCGGTACAGCAGCGGACACTGCATGAAATCGCTCGCCCGCGACGGCGACAACGACATGGGCGCCCGGGGCTCCGCCGGCACCTGCTCGCTCGTACTCATGACGAAGACCCTACGACCCGCCACCGACAGCGAGCGGAATACCATCGACCTGGGACCCCGTCGCACTGCATGATCGAACCGTGACACACCGACGTGGGTCACACCTCGCGACGAAAGGAACCCGTGAACCAGGACGAGCCCAAGCCGCAGCGGACCGAGGAGCCCGGCGGCGGGATCCTCATGGGCCGGCCCTTCGGCGTGCCCGTCTACGTCGCCCCCAGCTGGTTCCTCGTCGCCGCCCTCATCACCTGGGTCTTCGGCGACCAGATCGAGCGCGTCCTGCCCGAACTCGGGGCCGCCCGCTACCTCGTCTCCCTGTTCTTCGCCGTCGCCTTCTACGCCTCCGTGCTCGTCCACGAACTGGCCCACACCATCGCCGCGCTCCGCTTCAAACTCCCGGTGCGCCGCATCCAGCTCCAGTTCTTCGGCGGTGTCTCCGAGATCGAGAAGGAGACCGAGACCCCCGGCCGCGAATTCGTCCTCGCCTTCGTCGGCCCCCTCCTCTCCCTCGCCCTCGCCGGCGTGTTCTATCTCTCCATGTACGCCGTCGAGCCCGGCACCGTCCCCGGCGTCCTCCTCGCCGGCCTGATGATCTCCAACCTCATCGTGGCGATCTTCAACCTGCTGCCCGGGCTCCCCCTCGACGGCGGCCGCATGCTCCGCGCCGTCGTCTGGAAGATCACCGGCAAGCCCATGAGCGGCACCATCGCCGCCGCCTGGGTCGGCCGCGCCCTCGCCGTCCTCGTCCTCGTCGGACTGCCCCTGCTCACCCGCACCGGCCTCCTCGGCAACTCCACCGACGACATCAGCGGCCTCGACACCGTCACCGACGCCCTGCTCGCCGCGATCCTCGCCGCGATCATCTGGACCGGCGCCGGCAACAGCCTCCGCATGGCCCGGCTGCGCGAACACCTCCCCGAGCTCCGCGCCCGCAGCCTCACCCGCCGTGCCATCCCCGTCGAACCCGCCACCCCGCTCTCCGAGGCCCTCCGCCGCGCCAACGAGGCGGGCGCCCGCGCCCTCGTCGTCGTCGACCCCACCGGCGACCCCACCGGCATCGTCCGGGAGGCCGCCATCGCCGCCGTCCCCCAGCACCGCCGCCCCTGGGTCGCCGTCAGCACCCTCGCCCAGGACCTCGCCGCCGGCATGCGCGTCCCCGCCGAACTCACCGGCCAGCCCCTCCTCGACCACCTCCGCGCCAGCCCGGCCACCGAATACCTGGTCGTCGAGGAGACCGGCGAGATCTACGGAGTCCTCTCCACCACCGACGTCGAGCGCGCCTTCGTCCAGGCCATGGCACGACCCTCGTCGTAGTCCTTGTACTCTGGTCACATGTCCGAACCGACCGGTGCCGCCCGCCGACGCGGGCCCTTCAAGGTCGGGGACCAGGTTCAGCTGACCGACCCCAAGGGCCGTCACTACACGTTCACGCTCGAAGAGGGAAAGAACTTCCACACCCACAAGGGTTCTTTCCCGCACGACGAACTGATCGGCGCCCCCGAGGGCAGCGTTGTCCGCACCACCGGAAACGTCGCCTACCTCGCGCTGCGCCCCCTGCTCCCCGACTACGTCCTGTCCATGCCCCGCGGCGCCGCCGTGGTCTACCCCAAGGACGCGGGGCAGATCCTGGCCTTCGCCGACATCTTCCCCGGCGCCCGCGTCGTGGAAGCCGGGGTGGGCTCGGGCTCGCTGAGCAGCTTCCTCCTGCGCGCCATCGGAGACAGCGGCATGCTGCACTCCTACGAGCGCCGCGAGGACTTCGCCGAGATCGCGAAGGGCAACGTCGAGCGCTACTTCGGCGGTCCCCACCCCGCGTGGCAGCTGACCGTCGGCGACCTCCAGGACAACCTGTCCGACACCGACGTCGACCGCGTCATCCTGGACATGCTCGCCCCCTGGGAGTGCCTGGAGGCCGTCTCCAAGGCCCTCGTCCCCGGCGGCATCCTCTGCTGCTACGTGGCGACCACCACCCAGCTCGCCCGCACCGTGGAGTCCATCCGCGAGTTCGGCTGCTACGCCGAGCCGCAGCCCTGGGAATCCATGATCCGCAACTGGCACGTCGAGGGCCTCGCCGTCCGCCCCGATCACCGCATGATCGGCCACACCGGCTTCCTCGTCACCGCCCGCCGCCTCGCGGACGGCGTCGAGCCCCCGATGCGCCGCCGCCGCCCCGCCAAGGGCGCCTACGGCGAGGACTACGAAGGCCCCAACAAGGGCTGACGTCCCGACACCCACGGTGCGCCGCCGTCGAGTTCCCCACCCGCGGGAGGGAACTCGACGGCGGCGTCCTCATGTTCGGCGAGCGCCGTGAGTGTTCGACAGGCGCAGTGCGTCTTCGGCGGACCGTGCGTGTTCGGCGGGCATCCCCCTCGTACGAGGCGACCCCAGCTGTTCCGTCCCCCTGTGACGTGTGGCACGATGCCGGAAACCCGCCGCACCACCCCCACAGGAGACGTCTCGCGTGCAGCCCTCCGCCGCCCCGGACCTCGCGGACCTCGCACACACCCACGCCCGGTCGGCCCACTGGCTGGCCACCGCCACCGCGACCGCCGCGGTCGTCGCCCTCGCGGGCCTGCTGCAGCCCGGCCCCGCCGGAGCCACCGCGGCCCCGACCGCCGCCCCGCGCCCCGCACCCGAGGCCACCGGAGCCGACTACCCCATCGACTGCGGGGGAGTGGCCCACAAGGTCGCCAAGCGGGCCGCGGGGGACCTGGACGGGGACGGGAACCCCGAGACCGTTGCGGTCGTGCACTGCGAAGCGGGCTCCGGCACCCCACCGAGCGGCGTCTACGTCCTCACCCGGGGCAAGGAGGCCGGCGCACCCGCGCGCGTGGTGGCCACGCTCGTCGCACCCGAGCTCCTCAGGACCGTCACCGACTTCGCCGTACGCGACGGAGCCGTGCACGCCACCCTGCTCGGCTACTCGTCCCCCGACGTCCCCAGCTGCTGCCCCGACGAGAAGGAGCAGGTCAGCTGGCGCTGGAAGGGCGGCGCCTTCGTGCGCGCCGGACAGGCCGACGCGCGCGGCGTCTGAACCGTCACTCCGCGTCGGGGCCGTACACCTCGACCTTGTCCATGACCCGGCGCACGTGGATGCAGTCGCCCGGGCACTCCTTCGCCGAGTCCACCACGTCCTGGAGCAGCGTCAGCGGGACCGGCGTCGTGGCACCGGCGTCCTGAAGAAGCTCGTCGTCGGTGCTCTTCACGTACGCGAGCCCGTCGATGTCCAGCTCGAAGACCTCGGGAGCGTACTGCGCACAGATCCCGTCCCCGGTGCACAGGTCCTGGTCGATCCAGACCTCCAGCGCCTCTGCGGCGCCCGTGGACGGAGCCTCGTGCTGCACGGTCATATCTCCTGCCGTTTCTGCTTCTCGTATCGCTTCTCGCGGGTAAGTCGGGCCACCTCTGACGGGTGTTGACCCATGACGACGATACAACCGCCCGCTTTCAAGCAGTGAAAGGGTGGGTATTCCCCTGTCGACAGGGGAAGCGCAAGGGTGAAGATCGGACACACCTCGGAGTCTTTTTGATCTAGGGGTTTCAATCACCACCCACGCAGGTAGGGTCAGGAAGCGTCCAGCTCCCCTTGGAGGAGGTGAGGACCGTGGCAGCCCACGACGACGACATCAACCGCGGCATCCGGCCGGGGCGGGGGTCTGAAGACCCCGCCGGTCAGGTTGCCTATCTCGAGCAGGAAATCGCCGTCCTGCGCCGCAAGCTCGCCGACTCTCCGCGACACACGAGGATTCTCGAAGAGCGGATCGTCGAGCTGCAGACCAACCTGGCCGGCGTGTCCACCCAGAACGAACGACTGGCGAACACGCTCCGTGAAGCCCGCGACCAGATCGTGGCACTCAAGGAGGAGGTCGACCGGCTCGCACAGCCGCCGGCCGGCTTCGGTGTCTTCCTGCAGGCCAACGAGGACGGCACGTGCGACATCTTCACCGGGGGCCGCAAGCTCCGGGTGAACGTCAGCCCGAGCATCGAGCTCGAAGAGCTCAAGCGCGGCCAGGAAGTCATGCTCAACGAAGCGCTCAACGTGGTCGAGGCCATGGAGTACGAGCGCGCCGGGGACATCGTCACCCTCAAGGAGATCCTCGAGGACGGCGAGCGCGCCCTGGTGGTCGGGCACACCGACGAGGAGCGGGTGGTGAGGCTCGCCGAGCCTCTGCTGGACGTGACCATCCGCCCCGGCGACGCCCTGCTGCTCGACTCCAGGTCCGGCTACGTCTACGAAGTGGTCCCCAAGAGCGAGGTCGAAGAGCTCGTTCTTGAAGAGGTCCCGGACGTCGACTACACGAAGATCGGCGGTCTGGGCAACCAGATCGAGCTGATCCGCGACGCGGTCGAGCTTCCGTACCTCTACCCGGACCTCTTCAAGGAGCACGAACTGCGGCCGCCCAAGGGCATCCTGCTCTACGGGCCGCCGGGCTGCGGCAAGACGCTGATCGCGAAGGCCGTGGCCAACTCCCTGGCCAAGAAGGTCGCCGAGGTGACCGGCCAGCCCGCGGGGAAGTCCTACTTCCTCAACATCAAGGGCCCCGAGCTCCTCAACAAGTACGTCGGTGAGACCGAGCGGCACATCCGCCTCGTCTTCCAGCGTGCCCGGGAGAAGGCGAGCGAGGGCACCCCCGTCATCGTCTTCTTCGACGAGATGGAATCCCTCTTCCGCACCCGCGGCTCCGGTGTCAGCTCGGACGTGGAGAACACCATCGTCCCCCAGCTGCTCGCCGAGATCGACGGTGTGGAGGGCCTGGAGAACGTCATCGTCATCGGCGCCTCCAACCGCGAGGACATGATCGACCCCGCGATCCTGCGACCCGGCCGACTCGACGTCAAGATCAAGATCGAGCGTCCGGACGCCGAGGCCGCGAAGGACATCTTCGCGAAGTACCTCACCGCCACCCTGCCGCTGCACTCCGACGACATCTCCGAGCACAGCGGCTCCAAGGCCGCCGCCGCCCACGGAATGATCCAGTCCGTCGTCGAGCAGATGTACGCCGAATCCGAGGAGAACCGCTTCCTCGAAGTCACGTACGCCAACGGCGACAAGGAAGTCCTCTACTTCAAGGACTTCAACTCCGGCGCGATGATCCAGAACATCGTCGACCGGGCCAAGAAGATGGCCATCAAGGCCTTCCTCGACCACAACCAGAAGGGCATCCGGGTCTCCCACCTCCTCCAGGCGTGCGTGGACGAGTTCAAGGAGAACGAGGACCTGCCCAACACCACCAACCCCGACGACTGGGCCCGAATCTCCGGAAAGAAGGGCGAGCGGATCGTGTTCATCCGCACGCTCGTCACCGGAAAGCAGGGCGCGGACACCGGACGCTCCATCGACACGGTGGCCAATACCGGTCAGTACCTGTAAAACGCCCACCGGCTGCGGATGTCCGGAAACCGGGCATCCGCAGCCGACGCATTCATCCAGCATTTCCCCCGGCATCACAGGGAAATACGCAACTGATCTCCCCACCAGCGCGGAGCCGCTCTAGGCTCATCGGTACCGCCGAGTCGCGCACAGTGAGCGCCGCCGGGCAAGGAGGGCCGCATGACCGTACGGCGAGTAATGGGCATCGAGACGGAGTACGGGATCTCCGTCCCGGGACACCCGAACGCCAATGCCATGCTCACCTCGTCCCAGATCGTCAACGCCTACGCGGCGGCGATGCACCGGGCGCGCCGCGCCCGCTGGGACTTCGAGGAGGAGAACCCGCTGCGGGACGCCCGCGGCTTCGACCTCGCCCGCGAGGCCGCAGACTCCAGCCAGCTCACCGACGAGGACATCGGCCTGGCCAACGTGATCCTCACCAACGGGGCCCGCCTCTACGTGGACCACGCGCACCCCGAGTACAGCTCGCCCGAGGTCACCAACCCGCTCGACGCCGTCCTCTGGGACAAGGCCGGCGAGCGGATCATGGCGGAGGCCGCCGAGCGGGCCGCCCAGCTCCCCGGGGCCCAGCCGATCCACCTCTACAAGAACAACACGGACAACAAGGGCGCGTCCTACGGCACGCACGAGAACTACCTGATGAAGCGGGAGACCCCCTTCTCGGACATCGTGCGCCACCTCACCCCCTTCTTCGTCTCCCGTCAGGTCGTGACCGGCGCGGGGCGGGTCGGCATCGGCCAGGACGGGCGGAAGAACGGCTTCCAGATCAGCCAGCGCGCCGACTACTTCGAGGTGGAGGTCGGCCTGGAGACCACCCTCAAGCGGCCCATCATCAACACCCGGGACGAGCCGCACGCCGACGCCGAGAGGTACCGCCGGCTGCACGTGATCATCGGCGACGCGAACCTCTCGGAGATCTCCACCTACCTCAAACTGGGCACCACCGCCCTGGTCCTCTCGATGATCGAGGACGGGTTCATCACCGTGGACCTCGCCGTCGACCAGCCGGTGCGCACCCTCCACCAGGTCTCGCACGACCCGACCCTCCAGTACCTGGTCACGCTCCGCAGCGGCCGGACACTCACCGCGGTGCAGCTTCAGATGGAGTACTTCGAGCTGGCCAGGAAGTACGTGGAGGAGAGGTACGGGGCGGACGCCGACGAGCAGACCAAGGACGTCCTGATCCGCTGGGAGGACACGCTCAACCGGCTTGAGAACGACCCGATGAGCCTGGCCGGCGAGCTCGACTGGATCGCCAAGCGGGAGCTCATGGAGGGCTACCGGCGCCGGGACGGTCTGGACTGGGACGCCGCGCGCCTGCACCTGGTGGACCTCCAGTACGCGGACGTACGCCCCGAGAAGGGCCTCTACAACCGTCTGGTGGCCCGTGGGCGCATGAAGCGGCTCCTGGACGAGACCGAGGTGGAGCGGGCCGAGACCGCGCCTCCCGAGGACACCAGGGCCTATTTCCGGGGCCGGTGCCTGGAGCAGTACGCCGACGACGTCGCGGCGGCCTCCTGGGACTCGGTGATCTTCGACCTGCCGGGCAGGGACTCGCTCCAGCGCGTCCCGACCATGGAGCCGCTGCGCGGCACCAAGGCCCATGTGAAGTCGCTCCTGGACCGCTGCCGCACGGCCGAGGAACTGGTGCGGGTGCTGTCCGGCGGCTGATCGGGGGCCCGACACGGGCCTGAAATGCTCCGGCGCTGGGAATCATGGAAACAGTGCTCGGACGTTGTGGAAACTGCGGGGCCGATATCGGACCCGCCCTATAGGGTCTGATCTTGTACGGACTCAACCGAGCGGGCCGATTCGAGCGGGGTGAGGGATATGGCGACCAAGGACACCGGCGGCGGACAGCAGAAGGCGACGCGTTCCACGGAGGAGGTCGAGGAGACCACCACGGAGGCGAGCTCAGACCTCCAGGAGCGCCAGGAGAAGCTGAGCGAGGACGTGGACTCCGTCCTGGACGAGATCGACGACGTCCTTGAGGAGAACGCCGAGGACTTCGTTCGGTCATTTGTGCAAAAGGGCGGCGAGTAGTCGCCCCACGCGTCTGTCGTCTCCGTCCCCGGAGCCCCGGCGAAAGCCGTGGGCCCGGGGACGGATGACAAGCGGTGGCACGGGTAAGGTCCGTGCACAGCAAGCAAGATCGGCCGGCGCTTCCCACGGCGGGCCGACTCTCCCACCCGGAAGGAATCGCGTGGAAGCCAACCCTCGTAGCACCGGGCGTCTACCGGCGGCCTTCCTGACGCCGGGCTCGTCCTCGTTCATCGACTTCCTGGCGAGCCACTCGCCGGATCTGCTGCCGGGCGGGCGAAAGCTGCCCGAGGGGATCGTCGAGGCCCCGCACGGGACGACCATCGTGGCGGCCACGTTCCCCGGTGGGGTCGTGCTCGCCGGTGACCGGCGGGCCACCATGGGCAACATGATCGCGCAGCGGGACATCGAGAAGGTCTTCCCCGCGGACGAGTACTCCGCCGTCGGCATCGCCGGCACCGCCGGACTCGCCGTGGAGATGGTCAAGCTCTTCCAGCTGGAGCTGGAGCACTTCGAGAAGGTGGAGGGCGTCACCCTCTCCCTGGAGGGCAAGGCGAACCGTCTCTCCACCATGATCCGCGGCAACCTCGGCATGGCCATGCAGGGTCTCGCCGTCGTGCCGCTCTTCGCGGGCTGGGACGAGGGCAAGGAGAAGGGCCGGATCTTCTCCTACGACGTGACCGGCGGCCGCTCGGAGGAGCACGGGTACGCCGCCACCGGCTCCGGCTCGATCTTCGCGCGCGGCTCGATGAAGAAGCTCTACCGTGCCGATCTGACCGAGCCGCAGGCCACCACGCTGGTCGTGCAGGCGCTCTACGACGCGGCGGACGACGACTCGGCGACCGGCGGTCCGGACATGGCGCGCCGGATCTTCCCGATCGTCACGGTCATCACGGACGAGGGCTACCGCAGGCTCACGGAGGACGAGTCCTCCGCGCTGGCCCGGGCGGTCACCGAGAGGCGTCTCGAGGAGCCCGACGGGCCCCGCGCCGCCCTGCTCTGACCACTCGTCGCCCGACTGAAGCCCAGAAGAAAGGGACGGACCGCCGGTGTCCACTCCGTTCTACGTCTCACCCCAGCAGGCCATGGCCGACCGGGCGGAGTACGCCCGCAAGGGCATCGCCCGAGGCCGCAGCCTTGTCGTCCTCCAGTACACCGACGGAATCGTCTTCGTCGGCGAGAACCCGTCGCGCGCACTGCACAAGTTCAGCGAGATCTACGACCGGATCGGCTTCGCGGCCGCCGGCAAGTACAACGAGTACGAGAACCTCCGCATCGGCGGTGTGCGCTACGCCGACCTGCGGGGCTACACCTACGACCGGGACGACGTCACCGCGCGCGGCCTGGCCAACGTGTACGCCCAGACGCTGGGCACGATCTTCTCCAGCGCGGGGGAGAAGCCGTACGAGGTGGAGCTGGTCGTCGCCGAGGTCGGCACCGAGCCGTCGGGCGACCAGATCTACCGGCTGCCGCACGACGGCTCGATCGTGGACGAGCACGGCTCGGTCGCGGTGGGCGGGAACGCGGAGCAGATCAGTACCTTCCTCGACCAGCGGCACCGCGACGGCATGTCCCTCGCCGAGGCGCTGAAGCTGGCCGTACAGGCCCTGTCGCGGGACACCAACGGCAGCGAGCGGGAGATCCCCGCGGAGCGCCTGGAGGTGGCGGTCCTGGACCGTACGCGCCCGCAGCAGCGCAAGTTCAAGCGGATCATCGGCCGTCAGCTGTCGCGTCTCCTGCAGGCGGACAACGCGGCGGTCGCGAAGACGGACGAGCCCTCGGACGAGGCTCCCGAGGAGTAGTCCCCGATTCCGCCTCAGGGCCCCGGTGCGCTTCGGCGCACCGGGGCCCTGAGCCGTTTCCGGCGGCTCAGTCGTCCGAGGCCGGTGCCGGGCCCGAGGAGCCGCGTTCGACCAGGGTGACGGGGAGTTGGTCCGGACGCCCGGGTTCGCCCGTCAGAACGGCGAGGAGGGCCTCCATGCCCCGTTCCCCGATGCGCTCGGCGGGCAGCGCGACGGTGGTCAGCTCGGGTTCGACGGCGGTGGCGAGCGCCAGGTCGTCGAAGCCGGTGACCGAGACGTCCTCGGGGACCCGCAGCCCGATGCGCCGCAGGGCCTTGCAGGCGCCGGCCGCCAGGATGTCGTCGTCGCAGACGATGGCGGTGGGGCGCGGGCCGGGTGCGGCGAGGGCGCGCTCGGTGGCGGCCATGGCGCCGTGCACGTCCAGGGGTGCCCGGACGGTCCGTACGGAGACCCCGGCGAGGCACTCGGCGAGCGCGGCGGCCCGGACGTCGAAGGTCCAGGAGGGCACGGCCGACGCGAGGTGGACGAAGCGCCGGTGGCCGAGGGCGAGCAGGTGCCCGGTGACCTGGCGCATGCCGTCCGCGATGTCGAGGTTGACGTGGGCGGCGGCCCCGTTGTCCGCCGGGTCGCTGTCGAGCATCACCAGGGGCAGGTCGGTGCCCCGGAAGGCGCTGAGGGCGTCGGAGGCCATCGAGGAGGCGATGACGCCGTCGAGGGCGGCGCGGGCCGAGGCGAAGGGGTCCCGGGCGGGGCCGACGCCGTCGGGGGAGGGGTACAGCACGACGCCGAAGCCGTGCCGGGCGGCGACGGTGGCCGCGCCCGTGTAGACCCGGGCGAAGAACTCGTTCGTCAGGGCCGGGACGACCAGGAGCGCGGTCCGGGTGCGGCCGAGGCGGAGGTTGCGGGCGGCGAGGTTGGGCCGGTAGCCGAGGGCCCGGGCGGCCTCCCGCACGGTCCCGGCCGTGCGTTCCGACACACGGCCGCGCCATTTGTCGCCGAGGACGAGGGAGACCGTGGCCTGGGAGACGCCGGCGGTCCGGGCGACGTCCCGGCTGGTGGGGCGGGTGCCGCCGAGCGGCTCCGGGGTCTGCACACAAGCCTCCGCGTCGGGCGGTCCACGAGCCGGTCACTGTACGCGGGGTGGACCGGGATACAGCTGACATGGTACGTATGACCACGGAAGTTATACGTAAAACCTCGGGGCGCTCCGAGGCGAGGGGAGACCACATGGCCACCGAGGCCCCGGCACGAGGCGGCTATCTCGACATACTCCGGGCGCCGCACGCCGCCCGGCTGCTCGCCGGCACCCTCGTGGGGCGCCTGCCCAACGGCGTCGGTCCCATCGCCATCACCCTCTTCGTCCGCGACCAGGGCGGCAGCTACACCCTGGCCGGCGGCCTCATCGCCGCCTACGGCGTCGCCACCGCCGTCGGCCAGCCCCTCCTCGGCCGAGCCGTCGACCTCAAGGGCCAGCCCCGGGTCCAGCTGCCCGCCGCGGTCCTCTCCGCCCTCGGCATGGCCCTGCTCGCCCTCACCGGCATCGGCCACCTCGGCCTCGCCTACGCGGCCGTGGTCGTCGCCGGGCTCTTCACGCCGCCCCTGGAGGGCGGCCTCCGCGCCCTGTGGCCGAGCGTCCTGGGCAGCGAGGACCGGGTCCACCGGGCGTACGCCATGGACGCGGTCGCGCAGGAGGTCATGTTCACCGTCGGCCCGCTGCTGCTGACCCTGCTCGTCTCCCTCCGGTCGCCCGCCGCGGCCCTCCTGGTCATCAACGTCCTCGGCGTCCTCGGCGCCCTCGCCGTCGTCCTCTCCGAGCCCTCCCGGACCTGGCGCTCCGCGCCCCGTGAGGCCCACTGGCTGGGCGCCCTGCGCTCACCCGGGCTCCTCGCCCTCCTCGGCTCGTTCTTCTTCGTCGGCCTCGCGCTCGGCTCCATCACCGTCGCCGCCGTCGCGTACGCCGACGACCGCGGCAACCCGTCCGTCTACGGCTGGCTGATGGCCGCGCTCGGCCTCGGCGCCCTCCTCGGCGGCGTCACCTACGGCGCCCGCCGGTGGTCCGGACCGCCCGAGCGGCGGCTGCGCGTCCTCGTGCTGCTGCTCGCGGTCTGCTACCTGCCGCTGGTGCTCACGCCCGGCCCCGTCGCCATGACCGGCCTCGCGGCCCTCTCCGGGCTCTTCCTGGCGCCCGTCCTCGCCTGCGCGTTCATCGTCGTGGACCGGCACGCGCCGCGCGGCACGGTCACCGAGGCCTTCTCCTGGCTCGTCACCACCTTCGGTGTCGGCTCGGCCCTCGGCTCCGCCGTGGCCGGACCCGCCGTCGAACTCGCCGGGACGGTCGCGGGATTCGCCGTCGCCGGGGTGGGCGGCCTGGTCGCCCTCCTCGTCCTGCTCGCCACCGGCCGCGTCCTCGCCGCGCCCGCCGCCCCGGAAACCCCCGGGACCGAGCCGCGACACGCCGTCGGAGCAGGCGCCCCCACCTCCGTACACAGCGAAAAGAACACGCACTGATCGGAAAATGATCGAAACGGGAACGTCCAACCCGGTTTCAGCACAGGCCGTCAGGCGTAATGTTCAGACATGGACCGCCGCATTTTCGGGCTGGAGAACGAGTACGGCGTCACGTGCACGTTCAGGGGACAGCGCCGACTGTCCCCTGACGAAGTGGCGCGCTACCTCTTCCGCCGTGTCGTGTCATGGGGCCGCAGCAGCAATGTCTTCCTGCGGAACGGCGCCCGCCTGTACCTGGACGTGGGATCGCATCCGGAATACGCCACACCGGAATGCGACGACGTGACCGAACTGGTCACCCACGACAAGGCCGGTGAGCGCATTCTCGAGGGCCTTCTCGTCGACGCCGAACGCCGCCTGCACGAGGAGGGAATCGCGGGCGACGTCTACCTCTTCAAGAACAACACGGACTCGGCCGGAAACTCCTACGGCTGCCACGAGAACTATCTCGTCGCCCGGCACGGAGAGTTCTCCCGGCTCGCGGACATCCTCATTCCGTTCCTGGTCACCCGCCAGCTCATCTGCGGCGCGGGAAAGGTCCTCCAGACCCCGCGGGGCGCGGTGTTCTGCGTCTCCCAGCGCGCCGAGCACATCTGGGAGGGCGTCAGCTCCGCGACCACCCGCTCGCGCCCCATCATCAACACCCGGGACGAGCCGCACGCGGACGCCGAGCGCTACCGCCGGCTGCACGTCATCGTCGGCGACTCGAACATGTCCGAGACGACCATGCTGCTCAAGGTCGGCGCCACCGACCTGGTGCTCCGCATGATCGAGGCCGGCACGGTGATGCGCGACCTGACCCTGGAGAACCCGATCCGGGCCATCCGCGAGGTCAGCCACGACATCACCGGCCAGCGCAAGGTCCGGCTCGCCAGCGGCCGCGAGGCGTCCGCCCTGGAGGTCCAGCGCGAGTACTACGAGAAGGCCGTCGACTTCGTCGACCGCCGCGGGATCCGGTCCGGCACCGTCGCCCAGGTCCTGGAGCTGTGGGGCCGTACGCTCGACGCGATCGAGAGCGAGCGGCTCGACAAGATCGAGACCGAGATCGACTGGGTCATGAAGCACCGGCTCATCGAGCGCTACCGGGCCAAGCACAACATGACCATGTCGAACCCGAGGGTCGCGCAGATAGACCTCGCCTACCACGACATCCACCGCCGGCGTGGGCTCTACTACCTGCTGCAGAAGAACGGCCAGGCGGCCCGGATCTGCAACGACATGAAGATCTTCGAGGGCAAGTCGGTGCCCCCGCAGACCACTCGGGCCCGGCTCCGCGGCGACTTCATCCGCCGCGCCCAGGAGCAGCGGCGGGACTTCACCGTCGACTGGGTCCACCTCAAGCTGAACGACCAGGCACAGCGCACGGTGTTGTGCAAGGACCCGTTCCGCTCCGTCGACGACCGGGTCGAAAAGCTGATCGCGGGAATGTAAGCAGGTCATACCGGTCATGGGGCTCCGCACGTCAAACGTGCGGAGCCCTTCGGCGTGACAGGAGGGTCCCCTAGAGTGTCGGGACAACTACTGTGCCGTCTGAGATCTGAGGAACACGTGCGCCGACTTGCCGGCCTTCTCGTCGTCCCGCTGCTGCTGCTCTCGACAGCGGCGTGCGGCAGCGACGACAAGGGCTCCGATTCCGCCTCGATGAAGAACGGACTGCCCGCCATCACCGCGGGTGAGAAGTTCGGGGAGAAGCCGACCCTCGCCAAGGGTGAGGGAAACCCGCCCAAGGAACTCAAGGTCAACGTCATCAGCGAGGGCAAGGGCGCGGTGACGAAGAAGGGCGACGCGATCCAGGTGAACTACCTGGGTCAGGCCTGGGACTCCACGACCCCCTTCGACAACAGCTTCGACCGCGGTCAGCCGTTCGACCTGACCCTCGGCGCCGGCCAGGTCATCAAGGGCTGGGACCAGGGCCTGGTGGGTCAGAAGGTCGGCAGCCGTGTCGAGATCGGCATCCCGCCGGAGCTCGGCTACGGCGCGCAGGGCCAGGGCGACATCAAGCCCAACGCCACCCTCGTCTTCGTCGTGGACATCCTGAAGTCCGTCACGATCCCGAAGTCCGCCACGGGCACCCCGGTCGCGCAGGACAACAAGGACCTGCCGAAGGTCGGTACGAACACCGACGGCAAGGCGCCCTCGCTGACCGTTCCCAAGGTCGACCCGCCGACGAAGCTCGTCTCGAACTACGTGCTCGAGTCCAAGGGCGAGGTCGTGAAGGCCACCGACACGGTCGTCGTGAACTACGTCGCCGCCCTCTGGAAGGACGGCAAGGTCTTCGACTCGACGTACACCACGGGCAAGCCCGCGAACTTCCCGCTCCCGCAGCTCACGCTGAAGGGTCTCAAGGACGGTCTCGTCGGCAAGAAGATCGGCAGCCGCGTCCTCATCGTCGCCCCGCCGGCCCTGGCGTTCGGCAACGAGGAGAAGCAGGGCATTCCCAAGAACTCCACGCTGGTGTTCGCCGTGGACATCCTGACGAAGATGTAAGACTGTCCCGATCGCGTAGTTCATCAGTATGAGGAGCAGTTCAGTGAGCATCGAGAAGCCCGAGATCGACTTCCCGGGTGGCGAGCCGCCGAAGGACCTGGAGATCAAGGACATCTGGGAGGGCGACGGCGAGCTCGCCGAAGCCGGTGACTTCGTGAAGGTCCACTACGTCGGTGTGTCCTTCGACTCCGGCGAGGAGTTCGACGCCTCCTGGAACCGTGGCGCCCCGCTCGACTTCCACCTCGGTGCCGGCCAGGTCATCCAGGGCTGGGACAAGGGCGTCCAGGGCATGAAGGTCGGCGGTCGCCGCCAGCTGGTCATCCCCGCGGACCTCGCCTACGGCGACCGCGGCGCCGGCGGCAAGATCGCCCCGGGCGAGACGCTGATCTTCGTCTGCGACCTCGTGGACGTGAAGAAGCGCTGACCCGGTACCGGCCGGGCGCTGTCCCGGCCGGTGAAGGTCGTCCGAGGGCCCCCGCCATCCCTGGCGGGGGCCCTCGGCTTTGGCCGCGACACCCCGGGGCGGTACGGTCGGACGTCCGAGAAGTGGATCCGGCGGAAGGGTGCAGGGCGTCGATGGCGATTGCCAAGTCCGAGCGGCTGATGAATCTCGCGCTGTGCCTGCTCGGGACACGCCGTCCCCTGAGCAAGCGGGAACTCCGCGGCTCCATCGAGGCCTACCTCGAAGCGAGCGGCGACGACGCCTTCAACCGGATGTTCGAGCGCGACAAGGACGATCTGCGCGAGCTCGGCCTCGTCATCGAGACCGTCGAGAACCTGGAGGGCGAGACCGGCTACCTCGCCCGCCGCGACTCCAACCGGCTGCCGGCCATCACCCTGGACGCCGAAGAGGCCGCCGCGCTCGGCCTCGCCGCCAAGGTCTGGCAGCAGGCCCGCCTCGCCGGCGCCGCCAGCGGCGCCCTCCAGAAGCTCCGCGCCGCCGGCATGCCGGAGGCGGAGGACTCGTACGACACGCAGCCCAGCGCCCTCGAACCGCGGATCCCCGTCCACGAGGCCGCCTTCGAGCCGCTGATGCTGGCCTGCCGCGACCGCCGGCCCGTCGCCTTCGACTACCGCAAGGCCAACGCCGCCCGCCCCGAGGCCCGGCAGGTCGAGCCCTGGACCCTCGAATGCTGGCGCGGCCACTGGTACCTGGCCGGCTGGGACCGCGACCGCGGCGCCGAGCGCGTCTTCCGGCTCTCCCGGATCACCGGCAAGGTCCGCTCCCGGGCCGGCGCCTTCACCGCACCCGTGCCCGATGTCGTCACCGTCCGGGAGACCGTGGAGAGCTGGGCGGGCGAGACCGCCACCCGCTCGGCCCGGATCCGGCTGCGCACCGGCTGCGGCTATCCGCTGCGGGCCCGCGCCCAGTCCGTGAGCGAGGGCACCGACGGCTGGGACGAGCTGGAGATCCCGTACGGGCACGGGCTCGACGCCTGGCTCGTCGAGTTCGGCCCCGATGTCGTCGTACTGGAACCGGCCGATCTGCGCGCCGATGTGGTGGACCGGCTGCGTGCCGTGGCCAAGGGCTGAGGGGGAGACGTACCGCATGGCTGCCAACGCGATCGACCAGACGAGGCGGATGCTCTCGCTCGTCACCTATCTCCGTGAGCGCCCCGGCGCCCACGTCACCGATGTCGCCCGCGCCTTCGGGATCACCGAGGACGAGCTGATCTCCGACCTGGACGTGCTGCCCATGTGCGGCACCAGTTTCCGGGGCGGCGACCTCCTCGACATCGACACCGACGGCGACCGGATCTGGTGGCACAACCCCGACGACGTCGCCGCGCCGCTGCGGCTCGCCGCCGACGAGGCGACCGCCCTCCTGGTCGCCGCCCGCGCCGTCGCCACCCTCCCGGGGCTCCGCGAGAGCGACCGGGAGGCGCTGCTCCGCGCCACCGCCAAGCTGGAGGCCGCCGCCGGCGAGGCCGCCGGGGCCAGCTCCCGGCTCTCGGTGACCTTCGAGTCCGAGGGCGGGGTCTTCGCCGAGGTCGACCGGGCGATCTCCGAGCGCCGCCGCCTGTGGGTGCGCTACTACTCGCCCGCGCGCGACGAGCTCACCGAGCGCGAGGTCGACCCGATCCGGCTGTTCGCCGTCGGCCACACCTACATGGAGGCGTGGTGCCGGCTCTCCGAGGCGCGCCGTACCTTCCGGCTCGACCGCGTGGCCGAGATCCGCATCCTCGACGAGCACGCGGCGCCGCCGGAGCTGGAGCTGCGCGACCTCTCCGCGGGTCTGGTCCAGCCCTCCGCCGACGACCCCGAGGTGGTGGTCGAGGTCGGCCCCGGCGGGCGCTGGGTCGCCGAGTACTACCCGCACGACCGGGCCGAGGAGCTGACCGGCGGCGGGCTGCGGATCACGCTGCGCACGCCGGACCCGGCCTCGCTGCGCCGGCTGGCGCTGCGGCTGGGCAGCGACGGGCGGATCGTCGCGCCGCAGGAGCTCGCCGACAACGCCAGGACCGCGGCCGCCGCCGCGCTGGCCGCGTACGAGAGCGAGTGACGTTCCCCGCTCGGGAGACGCTGTTACTGACGTAGTGACCGGCCCGGAGACGGACGCGGCGCGCCGAGGCGGGCGCGGACGTACGAGGGGCGCGGGAGTCGAGAGATGAGGGAAATGTCCGTGATGCACGGTTTTTCGGCGGCGATGGCCCCGGTCCTCTTCAAAGCCGCCTGCCCCGACTGCCGCTCCCGCTTCGAACTCTCCGCGAGCGCCCTGCGGCTCGCCATCGGGGCGAGCCGCCGCACCACCTTCTACTCCTTCACCTGCCCCGAGTGCGGCAGCTCCGTCCGCAAGCCCGCCGGCGAGCGCATCGTCGAACTCCTCACCGGGGGCGGCGTCCGGACCCTGAGGCTCCACACGACCGTCTGAGCGCGCGGCCCGGCCACCGGGTCCGCCGCGCCCAACGTCTAGGCTCAGCTCATGTTCTGGCCCATGCTCGCCATCGCCCTCGGGTTCCTCGGCATCGCCGTCCTCGGCGTCCTCGCCATCAGGGTCTTCGTCGAGGTCCAGCGCCTCGGCCGTCAAGTGGCCCGCACCACACAGCGGATCAATCAGGCCGCCGAGGACCTCGAAACAGCCGCCACCGGTCTGGCCCGAACCGGCGAGTCCCTGCGCTGAATCGGTGCCGTACGCTGCCTGAAGTGGCCCTGAACCGGGCTCGCGGGACGCAATCGGGAGTATGCAAGGGCATTGCCCTGCGTTTACTCCTGCGGGTTACGATCGCAGACAGCGCGGTGGCCGGACGCTTGTCCGACCCGCCGGGCACCGCACTCCATGTCGCCTCGGTGAAGAAGGTAAACAGCTATGGGTAGGCTCGGCCCCACCGAGATCATTCTCATCCTCGTCGTCATCATCCTGCTGTTCGGCGCCAAGAAGCTTCCGGACATGGCCCGCTCGCTCGGCAAGTCCGCCCGCATCCTCAAGAGCGAGGCGAAGGCGATGAAGTCGGACGACCAGCAGAGCGCCCCCGCCGACCCGCCGCACGCCGGCACCGGGACGACCGCCCAGGACCAGCCCGCCGCGCGCACCATCCAGGCCGCTCCCGGAGACGTGACCAGCTCGCGTCCCGTGACCGAGCCTTCGGACACCACCAAGCGCTGACCCGGTCCGCCGCGGCCGCCGCACCCTGCGGCGGCCTGCCGCACGAGATGAGGACGTGGGTTGCCCAAGTCTGCCCGCAAGCAGGAGAAGGATCCCGAGGGCCGGATGCCCCTCGTGGAGCACCTGCGCGAACTCCGCAACCGCATGGCGAAGGGACTCCTCGCCATCACCGCGGTGACGATCGTGGCCCTCGTGTACAGCGAGGAGCTCATGCAGTTCCTGGCGGATCCGGTGCCCAAGTGCCCAGATGGCGTCACCAGTGACGGCGGCAACTGCGCGCAGGTCGTCTTCAACACGCTGATGGCCCCCTTCAGCACGACGATCCAGCTGTCGCTGACCGCGGGACTCGTCATCGCCAGCCCCGTCTGGCTCTACCAGCTGTGGGCCTTCGTCGCGCCCGGACTGCACAAGAGCGAGAAGAAGTACACGTACGCCTTCGTCGGCGCGGCCGTGCCGCTGTTCTCCGCCGGCGCCTACCTCGCGTACCTGATCCTCCCCATCAGCGTGAAGGTGCTCATCAGCCTCACGCCCGCCGGCTCGGCGAACCTCCTCTCGCTCGGTGACGTCCTCGACTTCACCCTGCGCATGGTGCTCGTCTTCGGCCTCGCCTTCGAGCTGCCGCTCGTCCTGGTGATGCTCAACCTCACCGGTGTCCTCACCGGACGCCGGATGGCCGGCTGGTGGCGCGGCGTGATCATGGGCGTCTTCGTCTTCGGCGCCGTCATCACCCCGACCACCGACCCCGTCGGCATGATCGCCCTCGCCGGGCCCATCACCGTGCTGTACTTCGGGGCCGTCGGCTTCGCCCTCCTCAACGACCGGCGACGCAAGCGCAACAACCCCGACGCCGAACTCGACGACGACGAGGCCTCGGCGCTGGACCTGACCCCCGAGACCGTCGGGGCCATCGAACCGGTCGGCGCCTCCCGGGCCCTGCCCGAGCAGGCCACCGGAGAGCCGGGCGGGACCATCGCGCACCGGGCCAACGGTTACGACGACATCACCTGATCTTGTCGGGTCCCCCCAGATTCCGTCCGGGGGGACCCCCATGACCAGCGAGCTCACCCTTCTCGTCAACCCCACCGCGGGCCGCGGCCGCGGCGCCCACGCCGCAGAATCCGCCGCCCGCATCCTCCGGGACGCCGGATTCTCCGTCCGTACCGTCCTCGGGCACGACGCCGCCGACGCCCTGCTACGCGCGCGTGAAGCCGTCGCCGCAGGCACCGAAGCCCTCGTCACCGTCGGCGGGGACGGCATGATCTCCCTCGCGCTCCAGGCCGTCGCCGAGACCCGTACCCCCCTCGGAATCATCCCCGCGGGGACCGGCAACGACTTCGCCCGGACCCTCGGCCTGCCCGTCCGCGACCCTGCCGCGGCGGCACGCGTCACCGCACAGCTCCTCCGGTCCACGGGCGCCCGGAGCATCGACCTCGGACGGATCGGCCGTGCGGAGAACGCCGAGGACGCCGAGGAATCCGACGACGTCCAGGAGGCTGCCGGGGACTCCGCCGTCGGCCGCTGGTACGGCACCGTCCTCGCCTCCGGCTTCGACTCCCGCGTCAACGACCGTGGCAACCGCATGCGCATCCCCGCCGGACGCTTCAAGTACGACCTCGCGATCCTCGCCTAACTGGCCGGCTTCCGCCCCGTCCCGTACCGCCTCACCCTCGACGACGGACGCGTCGTCGAGACCGACGCGACCCTCGTCGCCGTCGGCAACGGCAGCTCCTACGGCGGCGGCATGCGGATCTGCGCCGACGCCCGCCCCGACGACGGACTCCTCGACGTCACCGTCGTCGGCGACTGTGACCGCAGGACCCTGATCAAGGTCTTCCCCCGCGTCTACAAGGGCACCCACCTCAGCCACCCGAAGGTCACCACGTACCGGGTCCGCTCCCTCACCCTCGACGCCCCCGACACCACCGGATACGCCGACGGCGAGCCCCTCGGCCCGCTGCCCCTCACCGTCTTCTGCGTCCCGGGCGCCCTGCGCGTCCTGGCCCCGCTCCCTGCTCCCGCCTCCGCCGAGGGAGCCGCCGAGGACCCCGGAACCGGGCCCTCCACATCCCCTCGATAAAGATCGCGTCACTGTCACAGGGGGCGGGTAGGCTCGATATCAAGATGACAGAGGACCTCACACCAGCCCAGGCGTACGCGGCCGCGAAAGCCCGCAACGCCGAAGCGGCCACCGCGCTGGCCCCCTTCCGCGAGATGTACGAGTTCGATCTGGACCCCTTCCAGATCGAGGCCTGCCGGGCGCTCGAGTCGGGCAAGGGCGTACTCGTCGCCGCGCCCACGGGCTCCGGCAAGACCATCGTCGGCGAGTTCGCCGTCCACCTCGCCCTCACCCAGGGCCGCAAGTGCTTCTACACGACCCCGATCAAGGCGCTGTCGAACCAGAAGTACGCCGACCTCGTCAAGCGGTACGGCAACGACAAGGTCGGCCTGCTCACCGGTGACAACAGCGTCAACGGCGATGCGCCCATCGTGGTCATGACCACCGAAGTCCTCCGCAACATGCTGTACGCGGGATCCCAGGCCCTCTCCGGCCTCGGCTACGTGGTCATGGACGAGGTCCACTACCTCTCCGACCGCTTCCGCGGCGCCGTCTGGGAGGAAGTGATCATCCACCTCCCCGAGTCGGTCACCCTCGTCTCGCTCTCCGCGACCGTGTCCAACGCCGAGGAGTTCGGCGACTGGCTCGACACCGTCCGCGGCGACACCGAGGTCATCGTCTCCGAGAGCCGCCCCGTCCCGCTCTGGCAGCACGTCCTCGCCGGACGCCGGATGTACGACCTCTTCGAGGAGGAGACCGACCACGGCGGCCGCGGCGCCTCCCGGCGCGAGGTCAACCCCGACCTCCAGCGCCTCGCCCGCACCGAGAACACGCGCACGTACAACCCGCGCGACCGGCGACGCGGCAAGATGGTCCGCGAGGCGGACCGCGAGCGCGAGCGCCGCCAGCGCTCCCGCATCTGGACCCCCGGCCGCCCCGAGGTCATCGAGCGCCTCGACGCCGAAGGGCTCCTGCCCGCCATCACCTTCATCTTCAGTCGCGCCGGCTGCGAGGCCGCCGTCCAGCAGTGCCTCTACGCCGGACTCCGGCTCAACGACGACGAGGGGCGCCGCCGCGTCCGCGAGATCGTCGAGGAGCGCACCGCCGCCATCCCCAGCGAGGACCTCCACGTCCTCGGCTACTACGAGTGGCTCGAAGCCCTGGAGCGGGGCATCGCCGCCCACCACGCCGGCATGCTCCCGACCTTCAAGGAGGTCGTCGAGGACCTCTTCGTGAAGGGCCTCGTCAAGGCCGTCTTCGCCACCGAGACGCTCGCCCTGGGCATCAACATGCCCGCGCGCACCGTCATCCTGGAGAAGCTCGTCAAGTGGAACGGCGAGCAGCACGCCGACATCACCCCCGGCGAGTACACCCAGCTCACCGGCCGTGCCGGCCGCCGCGGCATCGACGTCGAGGGCCACGCCGTCGTCCTCTGGCAGCGCGGTCTCGACCCGGACCACCTCGCCGGACTCGCCGGCACGCGCACGTACCCGCTGCGCTCCAGCTTCAAGCCGTCGTACAACATGGCGGTCAACCTCGTCGAAGGCTTCGGCCGACACCGCTCCCGCGAGCTTCTCGAAACGTCCTTCGCCCAGTTCCAGGCCGACCGCTCCGTCGTCGGCATCTCCCGGCAGGTGCAGAAGAACGAAGAGGGCCTCGACGGCTACCGCGAGGGCATGACCTGCCACCTCGGAGACTTCGAGGAGTACGCGCGGCTCCGCCGCGACCTCAAGGACCGCGAGACCGAACTGGCCCGCCAGGGCGCCGCACAGCGCCGCGCCCAGGCCGCCGGCTCCCTGGAGAAGCTCAAGCCCGGCGACGTCATCCACGTCCCCACCGGCAAGTTCGCCGGACTCGCCCTCGTCCTCGACCCGGGCATCCCGGCCGGCCGCACCAACGGCCACCGCGGCTTCGAGCACCACGACGGGCCACGCCCCCTCGTCCTCACCGCCGAGCGGCAGGTCAAGCGACTCGCCTCCATCGACTTCCCCGTCCCGGTCGAGGCGCTGGAGCGGATGAGGATCCCCAAGTCCTTCAACCCGCGCTCCCCGCAGTCCCGTCGCGACCTCGCCTCCGCGCTGCGGAGCAAGGCCGGACACATCAACCCCGAGCGTCACCACAAGCAGCGCTCCGCCGCCGCCGACGACCGCGAGATCGCCCGGCTGCGCACCGAGATCCGCGCCCATCCCTGCCACGGCTGCGACGAGCGCGAGGACCACGCCCGCTGGGCCGAGCGCTACCACCGTCTCCAGCGCGACACCCAGCAGCTGGAGCGGCGCATCGAGGGCCGCACCAACACCATCGCGCGCACCTTCGACCGGATCGTCGCGCTCCTCACCGAGCTCGACTACCTGCGCGGCAACGAGGTCACGGAGAACGGCAAGCGGCTCGCCCGGCTCTACGGCGAACTCGACCTGCTGGCCAGCGAATGCCTCCGCGACGGTGTCTGGGAGGGCCTGACCCCGGCCGAACTGGCCGCCTGCGTCTCGGCGCTGGTGTTCGAGGCGCGCCAGTCCGACGACGCCGTCGCACCCAAGCTGCCCGCGGGCAACGCCAAGGCGGCGCTCGGCGAGATGGTCAGGATCTGGGGCCGCCTCGACGCACTCGAAGAGGAATTCAAGATCAACCAGGCGGAGGGGGTCGGCCAGCGCGAACCCGATCTCGGATTCGCCTGGGCCGCCTACCAGTGGGCCTCCGACAAGGGCCTCGACGAGGTACTGCGCGAGGCCGAGATGCCCGCCGGTGACTTCGTCCGCTGGTGCAAGCAGGTCATCGACGTCCTCGGACAGATCGCCGCGGCGGCGCCCAGGGAGAACAGCACCGTCGCCAAGAACGCCAGGAAGGCAGTGGACGCGCTGCTGCGAGGTGTCGTCGCCTACAGCTCGGTGGGCTGACGGCTCCCGATCCCTCCCTTCCCTCCCTTCAGGCCGAGTGCCCGTGGCGATCACGCCACGGGCACTCGGCCTTTTCCGGACGCCGGAACGCGGTTGTCCACAGGCCGTCGTCCACAGGGGTGGCGCAGGCAGGGGCATTCCGATTGCATGGACTCACAAGCAGGGAAGGCCAGTTGGGGAGGGGACGTTCATGACCACGCAAGCCGGTCATCCGCACGCCGGAACACAGGGCGAGGGGCAGCCGACGGAGGCGCGGGCAGTGGCGCCGGCAGCGATTCCGGTTGTCGTCGACGGGCCGCGAGGCGTGCCCCTCCTCGGCAGCCTGCCCGCCTTCGGCAAGAACCCGCTGGCCTTCTTCGAACAGCTCCGGGACCGCGGCGACTTCGTCCGCTGGCGCTTCGGCCGCAAGCCCTCCCTCTTCATCGCCCACCCCGACACCGTCGGCGAACTCCTCACCGAGGTCGAGCGCTCCTTCGACCAGCCGGACCTGGGCATCGCCTTCCGCACCCTCCTCGGCAACGGTGTCATCGTCTCCAAGGGCGCCGACTGGCGCCGCAAGCGCTCCCTGGTGCAGCCCTCCGTCCGGCCCAAGCAGGTCCGCTCCTACGCGTCGACCATGACCGAATGCGCCGTCGCCCTCGCCGACCGGTGGACCGACGGGCAGCCCATCGACATCAAGAAGGAGATGGCGGCCCTCACCCAACTCATCGCCGTCCGCACCATCTTCGGCGTCGACACCGCCGCCGACGCCGAAGCCATCGGGCAGGCCATGGACGTCGCACAGAAGGAGATCGGCGCCGAGTTCAGCGGCATCGGAGCCGTACTGCCCGACTGGCTTCCGACCCCCGGACGCGCCCGCATCAAGCGCGCCACCACCGTCATCGACGCGGAGGTCTCCCGCGTCGTCTCCCGCCACCGCGACGGCGAGACCGAACGCCCGGACCTCCTCAGCCGGCTGCTCGCCGCCCGCGACGAGACCGGCGCACCCCTCTCCGACCAGGAGATCCGCGACGAGACCGTCACCCTCTACATCGGCGGCCACGAGACGACCAGCTCCACGCTCGTCTGGGCCTGGTACCTGCTCTCCCGGAACCCCCAGGTCCGCGACGCCCTCACCGAGGAACTCGACCGGGTCCTCGCCGACCACGAACCCGGCTACGACGACTACGCCTCCCTCACCTACACCCAGGCGGTCATCAAGGAGACCCTCCGCCTCTACCCCACGATCTGGCTGATCACCGGCCTCGCGAAGGAAGGCGCCACCCTCGGCGGAACACCCGTCCCCGCAGGCACCCGCGTCTGGTCCAGCCAGTGGGCCACACACCGGGACCCCCGCTGGTACGGCGACGCCGAGGCGTTCCGCCCGGAGCGCTGGATCGAACGGGACGACGAACCCGCCGAGGAGATACCCGAGTACGCCTGGTTCCCCTTCGGCGGCGGCCCCCGCGTCTGCCTCGGCACCCGCTTCGCCCTGGTCGAAGCCGTCCTGGTCCTCGCGGTCCTGGCCCGCCGCTACCACCTGGACCTCACCACCGACGAGATCCTCCCGGTCCCGAGCCTCACCCTCCAACCGGACCGCGACGTCCTGGCGACGGTGCGGGCACGGGGCTGACGCACCGTCCGGGCTTCCGGGTGCGGCTATCGTCACCGGATGTCTGCAGATCCCGAGAAGTTCGACACCGCGATGACCGCCTGGCAGGAATGGCAGGAGGCCCGGTCCTTGAGGACCTGGGGTGCCACGACGTCCGGCACTACGGCATCCGCAGCTTCTGCGACTACATCACCGACGACGCCCGCAGGTACGACCAGACCTACTACGACGACCTGGAGCGACTGGAACTCGCCACCACCGCGCGAGCGCCGTACATGCACACCGCGCGACTGTTCCAACTGACGGCACGGAAGCGCACCGACTCCGGGGGTGGGACCGACGGACGGGCCGCCCGCCGCGGCTGACGGAACGGGTGGTGCCCGCGCCTGTTCCGGGGACCGGTGACGCTGGGGTCGAGGCGCTCCAGGACGGCTCGGCAGGCAGCGCGAGTGCACGCCGCCCCACCCGGACGCGGGACTTGACCGCTAGAGAGTCCCCGCCGCACGACCGCGACTCGCCAGGGCCGTGGCCAGGTCCCGGAGGTCGTCGGCCGCCAGGACCCGGTCGCCGAAGCCGGGCAGGGGAACGTGGAGGGTGGACGTCCAGCGGGCGGGGATCGCGGCGGCGCCGTGGACGGCGCCGGCCAGCATGCCGGTCACGGCCGCGACCGTGTCGGTGTCCCCGCCCAGGTCGACCGCCGCCACGACGGCCTCTTCGAGGGTGGACGTCGTGCGCAGCGCCCACACCGCCGAACCGAGACAGGGCCAGACCGCGCCGTTGAACTCGGTGGCGTCGTCCGGATGCCAGCCGGGTGCCAGGACCTTCGCCCAGCGTTCCCGGTGCGCCGGGGCCACCTCGGCGAGGGTCGCGGGCAGGGCGGCGACCGGGTCCTCGCCGAGGAGGGCGACACGGATCAGCTCGTGGAGGATCGCCGTACCCTCCCAGGCGGCGCCGTCGCCGTGGGTCAGCGCGCTGATCCGGCGGGCCGCGTCCATCGTCTCCGCCCGTCCACGGGCCGCGAAGTACACGGCGGAGGTCGAGGCCCGCATCAACGAACCGTTTCCCGCGGCCCGCGCGTTGATCTGGAAGTGCATCGCGGCGGCCAGGTCCCAGGGGTCACCGCCGAGCAGCACCTGCTCGGTCTGGAGACCGATGTCCTTGGGGTCGGCGGCGGCCCAGCGGCGGAACCGGTCGAAGATGTCCGGCAGGTCGAGGCCGCCCTGTTCGAGGAGTGACTCGCCGACGAGGACGGCCATCTGCGTGTCGTCGGTCGCCTCGCCCGGATCCCAGCCGCCGCCCCCGCACAACTCCCCGACACCGTCCGGGAAGTGCTCCCGGAAGACCCCCGGGAGCCTGAACTCGAAAGGGGCGCCGAGGGCGTCGCCCGCGGCGGAGCCGAGGACGGCGCCCACGGACCGGTCGGTGTCTCGCATCCGGTCAGCGTAGAACAGCCGGTTCGGGCCGTCGTTGTCGCGCCCTGGTCGTCCACAGCGCCCGGACCACCAGGAACAGGGGCAGGCCGAGGGGGGAGAGAAGGATCGTCAGGACGAGGAGAGGAGCCATCAGCAGGGGTGGTACCGAGAGGCGACGGGCCTCTCGGTACATCCACTGACCGAGCAGCAGGTCCCAGGCGATGATCTGGGCCCAGATCGCCCCGGCGCCGTTCGCGTTGTCCATCAGATCGCGGAAGGTGTCGATGTCGGGACTGCTGACCGCCGTCCACAGTTCGGGTGCGACCGGGGCGGCCAGGACCGCCCAGACGGCCAGGATCGGCAGCACGGTCAGGGGCGAGCCCGCGACACGTTCGGTGATCCGCCACGCCGGCGCGAGGATCATCAGCAGCCAGACCGGCGCGGCGAGGAAGAACGTCAGCTCGAAGAGGAAGCCTGTCATGAGGTGACGTCCTCCGAGGGGGCGCGCGAGGGGGAGGGGGAGGGAGGGGCGGAGGGGGAGGGGGAGGAGGGCCCCCGGAGGGAGAGTGTCGCGGCTGCTCCGCCGAGCAGCACGATCGCCGCCGCGCCCCCCAGCGTCGCTCCGTCCGGTGCGAACAGCGCCTGGCCGCGCAGTGCCTGCCAGGTCAGCAGGACGAAGGTCGCCGTGTAGGCGGCCGAGGCCGTGAGGGTGAGCCGGAGCCGTACCCGTTCGTCCGCGAGGCGGGCGAAGCGCGGTGCGAGTGCGCTCAGGACGAGCAGCAGCAGGGGGAGCAGTTGGAGGGCGTGCATGCCGAAGAAGTGCGGTATGCGCAGGTCCCCGCCGTTGCTCGCCCAGCCGGTCAGCCCCATCGACGGGCCGCCGTCCGGTACTCCGACGGCGTGCGCGCCAACGATCGGGGAGTCGTCGACCGTCAGCTGTTCGGGGGTCGGCTGGACCATCAGGAAGCCCAAGGCGGCGCCCGCCAGGGCGATCAGCGAGGACAGCCGGACGGCCCAGGCCATGGCCCGGTCGAGGATCCTGGCGCGCAGCAGGAGGACTGCGATGACCAGCGCGCCCAGCCACAGCACGACGATGGTGGCGCCCATGAGTTGGAAGACGGTGCTGTCGAAGGGAGTCGCCTGGTTGAAGTGACTCCGTTTGCCGCGGATCACCTGGAGGGTGATGAGCACCATCTCGCCGACGCTGGCGACGGTGATCACGGTCCCGGCCCACCAGCCGACCCGGCGGCCCCGGGGCAGTAACGAGAGCATCCAGGCGAGCGACAGCGCGTACGCGACGAACGAGACCGAGAACTTGAACGGCTTGGTCCAGATCGGCACGCCGACCAGGACGCGGTCGTCGACGAAGATGCCGACGGCGGAGACCAGGGCGAGCGCGCCCATGGAGCCGGCGAACCAGACCAGTGGTCGGTGGAGCCGGGTGGTGGGTGGGTTGAGCGAGGACATACGGATCCCCCGTGAAGTATGGATAGCGGCACTAGCCGCTATCTGATAGCGCCACTATCTATGATGGGGGTGTCGGTCGGCAAGGCCGTTGCAGGACCAGGAAGGTGAATACGCCGTGCGCATCGGAGAGTTGAGTCGCAGGACCGGGGTGTCCGTGCCGACGGTCAAGTTCTACGTACGGGAAGGACTACTGCCGGCCGGGGAGTTGACGAGCCCGAACCAGGCCTCGTACGGGGAGGCGCATGTGCAGCGCCTCCGCCTGATCCGGGCGCTTCTCGACGTGGGCGGTCTGTCGGTCGCGAACATCCGCGAGGTGATCGTCGAGGTCGACGACCCCGAACGGCCGGTGCACAAACTGCTGGGCACGGTGGCCTCGGGGCTGGTCCCGCGCTACGCACGCGAGCCGGGTGCCGGCATCGAGGAGGCGCGGAAGCAGGTCGCGGAGCTGATCGCCGCGCGCGGCTGGCGCGCGAACCCGGGCAGCCCGGCCTCGGAGGCGCTGGCCGTGGCCCTCGCAGCTGTCGAAGAGGCCGGGCACGGCACGTTCGTCGAGGTCCTGGACGTGTACGCGGACGCGGCTGAGCAGGTGGCGCGAGCCGACCTGGAGTACGTGGCGCGCAATGTGGAGCGCGAGAAACTCGTGGAGAGCGTGGTCGTCGGCACGGTCATCGGCGACGCGATCTTCTCGGCGCTGCGGCGCCTGGCCCAGACGGACACCTCGGACCGCATGTACGGGCAGGCGACGTAACCAGGGCGTTGAAGGCCCGGGAACGGCGTGGGGCCGGGGAACGGCGTGGGGCCCGGGAACCCGTGTGGGGCCCGGGAACCCGTGTGGGGCCCGGGGAACGGCGTGGGGCCCGGGGGTTCACCCCCGGGCCCCACGCACCTCAAGCATCTTCCGTGCTCAGCGCCTCAGTTCTCCTGTTCGCGCTCCACCTGGTCGTTCCACTCGCGCTTGATCGCGCGCCACGCCTCGTCCGACTTCCCCTGGCGCCAGTAGCCCGAGATCGACAGCCGCTCGCGCGGGATCTCGCGGTCCAGCCGCAGGTGGCGGCGGAGGTCCTTCACGAAGCCCGCCTCGCCGTGGACGAAGGCGTGCACGTCGCCCGCCGGGAAGTCCAGGGTCTGCACGGCCTCGACGAGGGCCTCGCCCGCCGGTCGGTCGCCCCGGTGCAGCCAGGTGACGTGGACGCCGTCCTCCGTCGCGAACTTCTGCTCCTCGGCGGCGTCCGAGATCTCCACGAACGCGTGCACCCGCGCCCCCGCGGGCAGCCGCTCCAGCGCCACCGCGATCGCCGGGAGCGCGCTCTCGTCGCCCGCGAGCAGGTGCCAGTCCGCCGCCGGGTCCGGCGTGTAGCCGCCGCCGGGGCCGAGGAAGCGCATCGTGTCGCCCGCCTGGGCGCGCGCCGCCCACGGGCCCGCGAGGCCCTCGTCGCCGTGGACCACGAAGTCGATGGTCAGCTCGCGGTGGACCGGGTCCCAGGCCCGTACCGTGTACGTCCGGGTCGTCGGCCACTGCTCCCGGGGGAACTCCTCCCGGATCCGGTCCATGTCGAACGGCTCCGGGTAGGCGACGCCCTCGGGGGCGAAGAGCAGCTTCACGTAGTGGTCGGAGTACGCGCCGACCTCGAAGGCGTCGAGACCCGCGCCGCCCAGGACGACCCGCACCATGTGCGGGGTGATGCGCTCGGTGCGCACCACACGCGCTTCGGTGGCCTTCGGTGCCTTGCGGGTCTGCTCTGCCACGAGGGGCTCTCCTGACTCGACGTACTTAGGTATGCCTAAGCTAGCATCCCGAAGCCGTGTCGACCCAGCGTGGCCTGTTCTCGCCGGTACGACTCCGCCAGCTTTTCGCCGGTGCTCCGGTCGCCACTCCCGTCGGCTTTCCGGCTCCATCGCCGTCTCGCCGGTGTTCCCGTCAGCGCTCCAGGACCGGCAGCAGCCTGCCGACCGCCCCGCCGAGACCCCAGCGCTTCACCAGGGCGTCGAGCGCCGCCGGGTCGCGGGGGGCCTTCGGCAGGGTCGCGTCGAACTCCGGCAGAGGTACGTCCCCGGCGACGCGCACCACCGTCGGCGCCACGTCCAGGTATGCGGCGGCCTCCACGATCCCGCGCCGCTTGGCCGGCGTCAGCTTCGACGTCCGGTCCTCGGCCGCGGCCCGCACTCCGGCCAGATCCCCGTACTCCGTGATCAGCTGCGCGGCCGTCTTCTCGCCGATGCCCTTCACCCCGGGGAGGCCGTCGCTGGCGTCCCCGCGCAGCGCCGCGAAGTCCGCGTACTGGTCGGGGCGCACGCCGTACTTGGACTGGATCAGCTCCGCGTCCACGAGGTCGCAGTCGCCGACGCCCTTGCGCGGGTACAGCACGCGTACGCCCCGCGCGTCGTCCACCAGCTGGAACAGGTCCCGGTCGCCCGTGACGATGTCCACGGGCCCCGAAGCGTGTCCCGCGAGCGTCCCGATCACGTCGTCCGCCTCGTAGCCCGCCGCGCCGATCCGGGCGATGCCGAGCGCGGCCAGGACCTCCTCGATCACCGGCACCTGCGGGGAGAGCGTGTCCGGGATCTCCTCCTCGTCCGGGCCGGTCTCCGTCTCCACGGCCACCCGGTGCGCCTTGTACGAGGGGATCAGGTCCACCCGCCACTGCGGCCGCCAGTCGTTGTCCCAGCAGGCCACGAGATCGTCGGGGTGGTGGTCCTGTACGAGCCGGGTGATGAAGTCGAGCAGCCCGCGCACGGCGTTCACGGGTGAGCCGTCGGGGGCCCGGACGGAGTCCGGCACGCCGAAGTAGGCGCGGAAGTAGAGGCTGGCGGTGTCGAGGAGCATCAGGCGTCGAGTCACCCCCCTGATTTTAGGGCTCGGGTCGCTCCCGGGGCGCTTTCGAACCGGGGCGCAGGCCCGCCCCCGAGACCACGCAGGCTCCGCCCCGCGAACCCCTGGGCTCTGCCCCGCGACCACCCGGGCCCCGCCCCGCGACCACCCGGGGCGGCGGAAGCCCCACCCCCGTACGTGACCCCCGTCACGTTTGCGTTTGCACGCTGTGAAGCCGGGCAGGCGCGAGCCCGGAGCGGAACCCGGTACGGGATTCAACAAAAGGATCCCCGTACGCGACGGGCCCGCGGGCAGATCCCGCCCGCTCCACGGCCCGACCACGCGGGGGTGGCGGGGGCCGTTCTCGTCGCTACCCGTGAGGTTTATGTGTCCAGGCTCCAGGCCGACCACCTGTACAAGGTGTTCGGAAGACGACCCGACGAAGCCGTCCGCAGGCTCGCCGCCGGCGCCGACCGCGAGGAGCTGCGCGCCGAGGGGACGACAGCAGCCGTCGTGGACGCCGGTTTCACCGTCGAACCCGGCCAGATCTTCGTCGTGATGGGGCTTTCCGGATCCGGCAAGTCCACCCTTCTCCGCATGCTCAACGGCCTGCTCGAACCCACCGCCGGCCGGGTCCTCTTCGACGGACGTGACCTCACCGCGCTCTCCCCCCGCGAGATGCGCGCCGTCCGCTCCACCAAGATCAGCATGGTCTTCCAGCACTTCGCGCTGTTCCCGCACCGAAACGTTCTGGAGAACGCCGCCTACGGTCTGGAGGTCCAGGGCGTCCCGCGCGCCGAGCGCGAGACCCGGGCCACCGAGGCCCTCGAACTGTGCGGCCTCGCCGGCTGGGAGAAGTCCTGGCCCGACGAGCTCTCCGGCGGCATGCAGCAGCGCGTCGGCCTGGCCCGCGCGCTCGCCACCGACGCCGACCTGCTCCTCATGGACGAGTCCTTCAGCGCGCTCGACCCGCTCATCCGCCGCGACATGCAGGACCAGCTCCTCGTCCTCCAGCAGCGGCTGAAGAAGACCATCGTCTTCATCACCCACGACCTCAACGAGGCCATGCGCCTCGGCGACCGGATCGCCGTGATGCGCGACGGCCGGATCGTCCAGCTCGGCACCGCCGAGGACATCCTGGTCCGCCCCGCCGACGACTACGTCGCCTCCTTCATCCAGGACGTCGACCGCTCCCGGGTGCTCACCGCCTCCGCCGTCATGACGGGCGGCGCCACCCCGGCCGACTGCCCCGCCGACTGCGCCTGCCAGGCCGTCGGGCCCGACACGCTCGTCGCCGACCTGTGCGCCGTCGCCGCCCGCGCCCCGCACCCCGTGACCGTCGAGGACTCCGACGGCGCCGTCCTCGGAGTCGTACCGACGGAACGACTGCTCGCCGTCATGGGCGGGCTCGGCGCGAGGAGCGCCGACGACGCGAAGGACCCCGAGACCGTGCGGGTCGCCAAGGACGAGAAGGAGGTGACCGCCCGTGCCTAGGCTCCCCCTCGGCGAGTGGGTCGACAGCTCCGTCGACTGGCTCCAGGCCCGGTTCTCCTGGCTGTTCGACGCCATCAGCACCGGTGTCACCGGTCTCTACGACGGCATCGACGCCGTCCTGTCCGCGCCCCAGCCGCTGCTCTTCGCCGGCATCCTCGCCGTCGTTGCCTGGTGGCTGCGCGGGCTCGCCGCCGGTGTCCTCGCCTTCGCCGGTTTCGCGCTCGTCGACTCGGTCCAGCTGTGGGACGAGGCCATGGCGACGCTCTCGCTCGTCCTCGTCGCCACCCTGGTGACCCTCGTGATCGCCGTACCGCTCGGCATCTGGGCGGCCCGGTCCAAGACCGTCAGCGCCGTGCTGCGGCCGGTGCTCGACTTCATGCAGACCATGCCGGCGATGGTCTACCTCATCCCCGGCATCATCTTCTTCGGCGTCGGCGTCGTCCCCGGCATCATCGCCACCATCGTCTTCGCGCTGCCTCCGGGCGTCCGGATGACCGAGCTGGGCATCCGGCAGGTCGACGGCGAACTCGTCGAGGCCGCCGAGGCGTTCGGCACCACCCCGCGCAACACCCTGCTGCGCGTGCAGCTGCCGCTCGCCCTGCCGACGATCATGGCCGGTGTCAACCAGGTCATCATGCTCGGCCTGTCCATGGTCGTCATCGCCGGCATGGTCGGCGGCGGCGGGCTCGGCGGCGCCGTCTACCGCGCCATCGGCAACGTCGACATCGGCCTCGGCTTCGAGGCCGGCGTCTCCATCGTCGTCCTCGCCATGTACCTGGACCGGATGACCGGCGCCCTCGGCCGCCAGGTCTCCCCGCTGGGCCGCCGCGCCGCCGCCAAGGCCCGCGCCGCGCTGAGCGCGAAGCGGCCCGGGGCGAAGATCTGGGCGCACCGCCCGCAGCCCGTCACCGCCCTCGTCGGTGTCGTCGTCCTCGCCCTGGTCGCCGGCGGCACCGGCTTCCTCGGCTCCGGCGGCGCGAGCTCCACCACCGCATCGGGCCCGAACGGCGGTCACGGCAAGAAGATCAGCATCGGCTACATCCCCTGGGACGAGGGCATCGCCTCCACGTACCTCTGGAAGGAACTCCTGGAGCGCCGGGGGTACGAGGTCGACACCAAGCAGCTGGAGGCCGGCGCCCTCTACACGGGCCTGGCCGGCGGCCAGCTCGACTTCCAGACGGACTCCTGGCTCCCCGTCACCCACGCCCAGTACTGGGAGAAGTACAAGAACAAGCTGGAGGACCTCGGTTCCTGGTACGGCCCCACCTCCCTGGAGCTCTCCGTCCCCTCGTACGTGAAGGGCGTCGACTCCCTCGACGACCTCAAGGGCAAGGCCGGACAGTTCAAGGGCCGGATCATCGGCATCGAGCCCAGCGCCGGAATGATGGGCATCCTCAAGGACAAGGTCCTCAAGGAGTACGGCCTGGAGGGCGAGTACAAGGTCGTCGACGGCTCCACGCCCGGCATGCTCGCCGAGCTGAAGCGGGCGTACGAGCGCAAGGAACCGGTCGTCGTCACCCTCTGGTCGCCGCACTGGGCCTACTCCGCCCACGACCTGAAGAAGCTCGCCGACCCCAAGGGCTCCTGGGGCAAGGGCGACGGGGTCCACACCCTGGCCCGTAAGGGGTTCGCCGCCGAGAACCCCGAGGTCGGCGCCTGGCTGAAGAACTTCTCGCTGACCGAGAAGCAGCTCACGGACCTCGAAGCCGTCATCCAGGAGACCGGTAAGGGCAAGGAGCAGCAGGCCGTCCGCACCTGGCTGGACGGCAACCCCGGCCTCGCGGAGAAGCTCGCCCCGCAGTAGCCGCACGACGACGGACGGAGACCGGTGAGCGGCTCCTGTCCGAAAAGGGGTGGTCGCCGAACGTGTTCGGCGGCCACCCCTTTTCGTCACGACGCGAAACCCCGCCCCAAAGCTGCGTAAGGTTCAGGTAACCGCCCGGTACGGGTACGCACGAGGCACGAGGGAGGGAGCCGACATGGATGAGAAGGAATCACCCCGCGTGGGCGCGGCCGTCAAGAGGCGACGCAGAGCGCTCCAGCTCACCCTGGCCGTCGTCTCCTCCCGCAGCGGTCTCTCCGTGCCCTTCCTGAGCCAGGTCGAGAACGACCGCGCCAGACCCAGTCACCGCTCCCTGGAACTCGTCGCCAAGGCTCTGGAGACCACCGCCGGCGAACTCCTCGCCGCCGCCGAGGCCTCGCGTACCGTCGACGTCGTACGGGCCGAGGAGCTGTCCCCGGCGCTGCCCCCGGGCGTCCGGGCGATCGTCCGCGGCCGCCACCAGCTGCACGCCCTGGAGTTCACCGGCGAGCAGGACGCCGGACGCGAGTTCCAGCACCGCAACGACGAGCTGCTGTACGTGGCCGACGGCGCCGCCGAGGTCGAGGCCGAGGGCCGCGCGTACCGGCTCGGCCGGGGCGACACCCTCTATCTCTCCGGCGGGGTACGGCACCGCTGGCGGGCCACCGAGGCGGGCACCCGGCTGCTCGTCGTCGCCGTCGCCGAGCACGTCGAGGCCGAAGAGGAATGAGCGCGGGTCGCGGGACGGTGAGGAGAATCGTCTCCCTCGTGCCGTCCCTGACCGAGGCCGTCGCCGTCACCGCGCCCGGCGTACTCGTCGGCGCCACGGACTGGTGCGCCCACCCCGCCGACCTCGATGTCGTACGCGTCGGCGGCACCAAGAACCCGGACGTCCGCGCGATCGTCGCCCTCCGTCCCGACCTCGTCCTCGCCAACGAGGAGGAGAACCGTGCCCCCGACCTCGCCGAGCTGCGGGCCGCCGGGATCGACGTCCTGGTCACCGAGATCCGTACCCTCGACGAGGGCCTGCGCGAGCTGGAGCGGGTCCTCGCCGCCTGCGGCGGGCCCCGGCGGCCCCGCTGGCTCGACGAGGCCGAAGCCGCGTGGGCGGCGGTGACCCCGGAGGGGACGTACACCGCCGTCGTGCCGATCTGGCGCCGCCCCTGGATGGTCCTCGGCCGCGACACCTTCGCCGGTGACCTGCTCGCCCGCCTCGGGGTCCGCAATCTGTACGCCGATCACCCGGAGCGCTACCCGCGCCTTCCGCTCGACGAGCTCCGCGCCGCCGCGCCCGACCTGGTCGTCCTGCCCGACGAGCCGTACCGCTTCACGCGCGACGACGGTCCCGAGGCGTTTCCCGGGACCGCCGCCGCGCTCGTCGACGGTCGTCACCTCACCTGGTACGGGCCGTCGCTCGCGGAGGCGCCGCGGGCGCTGGCGCGGGCCCTGCGAGCAGCGCACCGCTGACCAGGCCGCGCACGGTGTGTGTCCCGGCGACCAGCCAGGCCGCGACGAGGATCACGTACAGACCGATCGCGAGCCACCGGAAGGCGGCGAGGCCGGTGTGCTGGGCGAGCCCCTCGGCGCCGGTCACGCACGTGCCGACCGGGAAGGTGAAGGCCCAGAAGGTCATCGCGAAGCCCATGCCCTGGCGGCGCGCCCGCAGCACCATCGCCCCGGCGAGTGCCAGCCAGAGCAGCGCGAAGCCCATGACGGGCACGCCGTAGAGGACGGCGAAGGAGGCGAAGCCGTGGGCGTACGGGGCGGGGAGCACGCCCGGGGCCACATCGGCGAACTTGTTCGCGGCGGTCGTCGACTGGCCGAGCGGGCCGAGGACGAGGAAGAGGGTGGGGGTGAGCGCGAGGGGCAGCGGGCCGCCGGTGACGAGCCGGCCGAAGACCAGCGGCAGCATGACCAGGGTGGCGAGGAGGCTGACGCCGAACATCGCCCAGCAGGCGAGGAGCAGGGTCTCCTGCGCCTGACCGGCGGGCAGATGGGGCACGAGCAGCGGGCCGAGGGCGGCGGAGACCATGGGGGCGACGACCGGCAGCAGCCACACGGGGGACGCGTTCTCGATCCGGTGGTGCACGACCATGAGGTACGGGATGCCCACCGCGGCCGCCAGGCCGATCACGGTTCCGGCGGTGAACAGGACGGTGTCGAGCGCCACGGCCGCCGGGAGCCCGATCCAGTCCCTGCCGACGATCATCGCCCCGCCGCCGACCGCGAGCAGCGCCATCGAGAGGCAGCCGTAGAACGGCGCCATGGCGGGGTCCAGGAGGTGGGCGCGGGCCTGGTCGCGGTGGTGGATCCAGTGCGCCGTGCGTGCGGTGACCAGGACGAGCAGCATCGCGAGGGACAGGGCCCAGACCGCGGCGCAGGCGGTACGGAGACCGGGAAGGTCCAGGGGGAGCGCGGCGCCCGCGTTGGCCACGATGGCGGTACCCATCACGGAGGCGTACCAGTTGGGTCCGAGGTGACGGACGGAACGGGCCGGGGAGGCCGTCGGCCGGGCGCCGGGGGTGGTGGCGCGGAGGGCCGGAAGGGGAGGTGCGAGGCTTGCCATGGCTCCACCGTCGTCCGATTCCTCTGCCCCCACCAGGGATCTTGCGGCTATGACGTCATAAGCTGGCTTTATGAGCAGCAACGGGGAGCGGCACGGGGATCAGTACGGGGAGCAGCCCACGGGCGGGCGCCGGGCCGAGGCGTACGGCGCCGAGGTCAGGGCCCAGCTCCACCACCGGGTCCCGGACCTCGGCGCGCTCGAACTGCTCCTCGCCGTCGCCCGGCACGGGAGCCTCGGCGCCGCCGCCCGCGAGGTCGGCATCACCCAGCCCGCCGCCAGCAGCCGCATCCGTTCGATGGAGCGGCAGCTCGGCGTGGCCCTGGTCGACCGTTCGCCGCGCGGCTCACGGCTCACCGACGCCGGAGCGCTCGTCACCGACTGGGCGCGCCGGATCGTGGAGGCGGCCGAGGCCTTCGACGCCGGTGCCCAGGCGCTGCGCGGGCGGCGGGACTCCCGACTGCGGGTGGCGGCGTCGATGACGATCGCCGAGTACCTGCTGCCGGGCTGGCTGATCGCGCTGCGCGCCGAGCGCCCCGACACGGCCGTGTCGCTGCAGGCCGGGAACTCGGCGGTGGTCGCGGAACGACTCCTCGCGAACGAGGCGGACATCGGCTTCGTGGAGGGGCTCGCCGTGCCGGACGGCCTCGACGGGGTCGTCGTCGCGCACGACCGGCTCGCGATCGTCGCCGCACCCTCGCACCCTTGGGCCCGCCGCCGAAGCCCGCTGGACCCGGCGGAGCTGGCGGCGACTCCGCTGGTCCTGCGGGAACGCGGCTCCGGCACCCGTCAGGTCCTGGACGCGGCGCTCTCCGGCCACGGAGGCCTCGCGCAGCCGCTCCTCGAACTCGCCTCCACCACCGCGGTGAAGGCCGCCGCGGTGAGCGGGGCGGGCCCGGCCGTCCTCAGCGAACTGGCGATCGCCGAGGAGCTCGCCTCCCGTCGGCTGGTCGAGATCCCCGTCCAGGGGGTCCGGCTGCGCCGCGACCTCCGGGCCGTCTGGCCCACCGGCCACCGTCCGACGGGCCCGGCCCGCGACCTGTTGTCCCTGACCCGGGCTCGCCCGACGGGCTGAACATCGGAGCCGGGAGGCAGCGCCGAGAGGCAGAGGCAAGAGACAGCGCCGAGAGACAGCGCCGAGAGGCGATCAGACCCCGGCCGCCCGGTGCGTGATCCGCCCGTCCAGGACCGTGAGCAGTACCGGGAGGTCCGGCAGGTCCGTCGCCGCCGTCGTCAGCGGGCTGTCCGCGAAGACCGTCAGATCGGCGCGGAAGCCGAGCGTGAGGCGGCCCGCCTCGTGCTCCTCGCCCGCCGCGTACGCCGGTGCCGTCGTCATGCCCCGCAGCGCTTCGAGCGCCGTCAGCGCCTGCTCGGGACCGTGCGGCGCCTGGCCGAGGTCGCGGCTCGGACGCCGGTGCCGGGCCCCGGCCATCACGCCGAGCGGCGGGAACGGGGCGATCGGCCAGTCGGAGCCGAGGACCACCGTGGCCCCGGCGTCCGCCAGGTCCCGGCAGCGCCACGCGCGCGAGGCGCGCTCCTCGCCGAGGCGGCGCGACCAGTTGTCGGTGTGGTCGGCGCGGGTGAAGTCGCAGCAGTGGGTGGGCTGCATGGAGGCGAGGACGCCGAGGTCCGCGAAGCGGCGCAGGGTGTCGTCGGGCACGGTCTCGATGTGCTCGACCCGGTGCCGCACCTCGCTCCCGCCGGACGTGCGCGCCTTCTCGACGGCGTCGAGGACGTGCCGGACGGCCGCGTCGCCGATGGCGTGCGTCGCGGTCGCGATTCCCGCCCGGTGCAGCTCCCCGACGATGTGGGTGTACGCGGCGGGGTCCGGCCAGAACGCGTGCGTGGACTCGCCGTGGCAGTCGGGCTGCTCCAGCCACGCGGTGCCGTTGTCGATGGTCCCGTCCATGAAGAGCTTCACGCCCGCGACCCGCCACAGGTCCCCGCCCGTGCCCTGCCCCGCGATGAGGGCCCTCACGGCGTCCGCGTCGGCGCCGGGCTGGCACCAGGGGGCCACGCGGAGCCGCAGCGCCAGCTCACCGGCCGCGTCGAGCTCCCCGTACAGCGCGAGGCTCTCGCCGTTGGCGTCCATGGCGTGACCGCCGGTGAGTCCGGCCGCCGCCATGGACCGGAGGGCCGCCGCGAGCCGCTCCCGGCTCTCCTCGGGCGTCGGACGCGGGGCGACCCGTTCGACCAGCTCGCAGGCGGCGTCCTCCTGGAGCAGTCCGGTCGGGCGCCCGGCGGCGTCGCAGACGACCTCGGCGGACGCCTGGTCGAAGGCGCGGGGCCCGTCGACCCCGGCGAGTTCGAGCGCCCGTCGGCTGGCGAGCGCCGAGTGGGCGTCGAAGAGCAGCAGGAAGGCCGGGATCCCGTCGAGAACGGCGTCGAAGGGGGCGATGCCGACGGGCCGGTCGCCGAAGACGTTCGGGTCGAGACCCCAGCCGAAGAGCCAGTCGCCCCGGCCGAGGATCCGGACCTCGCCGGCGAGGGCCTCGCGTACGTCGTCGAGGTTCGCGCAGTGCGACAGGTCGAGGCCGTGGGTCAGTTCGGCGCCGGACACCGGGTGGATGTGCCCGTCGACGAGACCGGGGGTGACGACGGCTCCCTTGAGGTCCACGACGGTGGTGGCGGGGCCCGCGAGCGCGCGGATCTCGCGGTCGTCGCCCAGGGCGGCGATCCGGCCGTCGTCGGAGACGGCGAGCGCGGTCTCCGGCAGGAACGCCCCCGTGCCGGGGTCGAGCAGACGGGCGGAGAGCAGGACGAGTCGGGTGCGCACGGTGGCTCCAGGGCTCCAGGAAGGGGACGGGGGAAGAGGCCCGCGGGGCCTCGGGGGAGAGGGACGGTCAGGCGGGCTCGGTGGGCTCGGCGGGGTCAGTGGGCTCAGCGGACTCGGCGGCCTCGGCAGGCTCGGCGGGGTCAGCGGGCGCCGGTACGTCGGTCAGCGCGCCGTGCGGCAGGCCGAGTTCGCGTTCCGCCGTGGTGAGGGCCATGCGGGTCACGGCCTCCGGACGGTTGGTCCGGTCGGTGTTGGCGTGGGCGCCGAGGCCGTCGAGCACCACCAGGATCTGGATGGCGGTGGCGCGCGGGTCGTCCGTACGGAACTCGCCCCGCTCGACGCCCTCGTGGATCAGCCGCTCAAGGCGGTCGTCGGAGGCGAGTTCCTGCTCGGCGACCCGGTCGCGCAGGACGGGCCGGTAGCGGCTGAGGTGCCGGGCGTTGATCCAGAGGCGGCTGATGTCGTCGTACGCCTCGCCCGCGGAGAGCGCGAAGTAGCGCGCGAGGTACTGCGTGGGGGTCCCGTGGGGGCGGTCCGCGGGCAGCAGGGCGTCGAGCTCGCCGGTGGCGGCCACGCTGAACGCCTCGCCGACCAGATCCTCCGCCGAGGGGAAGTAGTGGCTGATCAGACCGGGTCTTACGGCGAGCTCCTCGGCGATCCGCCGGAGGGTGACGCATTCGAGCCCCTCGGTGAGGGCCACGCGTGCGGCGGTTTCCACGATCTCCGCCCGCCGGGCTTCCGGGGTCTTCCGAATTCGCTTGCGCTGGACGCTTGACGACATACCCGGGATGCTATTGAGTGTGCGACCAATAAGCAACCAGGTGGGCACCACACGCTTCCGGAGGGCCGCATGGCTTCCACGATCCCCGACCCGCTCCCAGGCTCCACGGCCGCATCGGTCACCCCGTCGGCCACTGACCGGCCCGGCCGGATCGAGGCCCACGGCATCGATCACATCCCCGATTCCGAACGCCACGGACACCCCCGTGAGCTGTTCTCCGTGTGGGCCGCGGCGAACGTCAACTACCTCAGCCTCGTCGTCGGCGGCGCCCTCGTCCTGATGGGCCTGAGCCTCTGGCAGGCCGTCGCCGTGACCGTCGTCGGCAACCTCCTCTGGCTGTTCCCCGGCCTCCTCGCCGTCTCGGGACCGGCCGCCGGCGCGCCCAGCGAGGTGATCACCCGGGCCGTGTACGGCGTCGTCGGCAACCGTGTCAACAACGCGGTCGGCGGCTGGCTGGTCTCCGTCTGCTACTTCGCCCTCAACCTCGCCGCCGCGGCGACCGCCGCCTTCGCCCTCGTCGAGAAGGCGGGCATCACGGCCACCACCCCCGTCAAGGTGGCCGTCGTCGTGGTCATCGCCGCGCTCACACTGATCATCAGCGTCTACGGGCACGCCCTGATCATCAAGCTGTACCTGCCGATCACCCTGGTCCTCGCCGGGGCGTTCACCGTCGTCGCGTTCGCCGTCCTCCGGCACGCCGACTTCTCGTACGCCCCCGCCGAGCGGCTCGCCGGAGTCGACCTCTGGGCCCTGCTCCTGGCGGGTACCGCGATGATCGCCTCGGGACCCCTCTCGTACACGACGAGTGCCGACTTCTCCCGCTACCTGCCCCGCACGGCCTCGAAGAAGGCGATCATCGGCTGGACCGCGCTGGGCGCCTTCCTGCCCAGTGTCGTCGTCGGCTCGCTCGGCGTCTTCGCCGCCACCGCCGTCGACATGACCGACCCGCAGACCGCGCTCCAGGAGATCCTGCCGGGCTGGTTCGTCCCGGTCTTCCTGCTCGCCCTGGTCCTCGGCACCATCGCCATCAACGCCCTGACCGCGTACAGCGCCGGACTCGCGCTCCAGGCCGTCGGCTTCCGCATCCGCCGTTCCGTCAGCGTCCTCTTCGACGGGGCCGTCGCCGTCGCCCTGACCCTCTACGGGCTGCTCGTCTCCAACTTCCTGGACACCGTCAGCAACGCCCTCCAGATGATCGTCGTCCTGATCGGCCCCCTGATGGCGGTCTACGCCACCGACGTCCTCCTGCGACGCGCCCGTTACGACGGCCTCGCACTCTCGGACGAGACCCCCGGAAGCCCCTTCTGGTACGCCGCGGGCGTCAACCGGGCAGGTGCCCTCGCCCTCGTCGCCGGCGTCACCGCGGCGGCCCTCTGCGTCAACACCCTCTACACCAGCCCGATCGCCGCCGCCCTCGACGGCATCGACCTCTCCCTCCCCTCCGGCATGATCGTCTCCGCCGCCCTCTACGCCCTCCTCATGCGCAAGGACCGCACCCTGCTCGCCGCCCGGGCGGAGGCGTGAACGGCCCTCGCCGTACGACCCTCCGGATCGCGGGGGACACACCCCGGCGACGCGGCCAGGACCGGGGCCGGCAGGCCCGCGCCGCCATCACGCGCGCGTGGCGGGTGTACGAGGAGCTCTTCGCGACCGTCGCCGCCGGCAACGGCCGGACGCTCGACGTACCCGCACTCGCCCTCCGCACCGTCCACGCGACCCGGGCCTGGGCGCCGGAACTCGTCGAGGAGATGGAGGGGGTCGCCGAGGGCGCGGGAATGCCGTTCTGGACGATCGCCGCGCTCAACGCCCGCACCGAGATCCTCGCCGAGGCGGGCGCGCCCCGCACGGGCGAGTGCTCCACCCTCGTCCGCACGGGTCCCCGGACCACCGGCGGACAGTGCTGGGACTGGCACCGGGAACTCGCCGACGCCTGGCACCTCCAGACCGTCACCGGGGACGTCCGGGGCTTCGCCGGGATCACCGAACACGGCATCCTCGCGAAGATCGGCGTCAACGAGGCCGGGGTGGGCGTGCTCTTCAACATCCTCGGTCACGCGGACGACGCGGCGACCGGTGTCCCCGTCCATCTGGTGGCCCGTCAGGTGCTCGGCACGGCGGGGTCGTTCGCCGAGGCGGTCGGCATGCTGACCGGCGCACCCGTCTCGGCCTCCACGGTCATCACCGTGGTGACCGCGGACCGGGCCGCGTCCGTGGAACTCGCCCCGGCCGGCTCGGCCGTGGTCGCCCCGGACGACCGGGGCTGGCTGGTGCGCACCAACCACTTCCTCGCGCCGGCCCTCGTCGCCGGAGAACTGCGCGGCCGCCGGGAGCCGGAGACGTACGACCGCCACCGGCTGCTCACTGCACGGGCGGTCGAGCAGGACGGCGAGACACCCGATGCCGACGCGCTCGTCGGCCTGCTCACCGCCCACCGGGAAGACGGTGCCGAGGTGTGCTGTCACGCCCCGGCCGAAGGCCGCCTCGGCAGCCGGTGGGCGACCCTCGCCACCGTGGCGGTCGACCCCGCCGAGCGGCGCCTCCTGGTGCACGAAGGCGGTCCCTGCTCGGCGGGACGGGAGACCTGGATCCCGCTCACCGCGCCCCGGCGCTGACGACGGGGGCGGTGCGCCCTCCACCACCGCGGACCGGTGCCGCGCGGGGACCGTCAGTCCCGGCGTACCCCCGCCGCCTCGACCAGACCCCGCATCACCCGCAGGTCCTCGCCCATCTCCGGGTGCCACTGGACGCCGAGGGCCCAGGCCGGGGCGGCCAGCTCGACCGCCTCCACCGTGCCGTCCTCCGTGTGGGCGGAGACCGCGAGCCCCGTGCCCAGCCGGTCCACGGCCTGGTGGTGGTAGGTCGGGACCTCGGTGAGCTCGGGCACCAGGGAGGCGTACCGGCTTCCCGGCACCGGCTTCACCGCATGCCGGCCGATCACCCCGACCGCCTCGACGTGCCCGTCCAGGTGCTGGACCAGCGTCCCGCCCAAGGCCACGTTCAGGAGCTGCATGCCCCGGCAGATGCCGAGCAACGGGGTCCCGGAGGCCAGGGCCGCGTCGATCAGGGCCAGCTCCCACGCGTCGCGTTCCCGGGCCGGCGGGCCGGTCCGGTCGTCACGCTCGGCCCCGTACCGTACGGGCTCCACGTCCGCACCGCCCGCGATCACCAGTCCGTCGAGCCGGGCCACGACCGCCGCGGCGGCCTCCGGCGCGTCGGGCGGCAGCATCACCGCCATCCCCCCGCTCTCCTGGACGAGCCGCGGGTACGGCGCGGGGAGCAGCGCGGCCCGCATGTCCCACACGCCCCAGCGGGCCTGGTCCAGATAGGTGGTCACGCCGATGAGCGGCTTGGACACGGAACGTCCTCCGGGAGAGCGGGGTGTGCAGGAGCGGGGCTGTGGGGGAGTGGGCGGGTACGGGCGGTCAGTCGCGTTCGAGTTCGGCCTCGGCGGCCGCGAGTGCCGCGAACTCCTCCTCGGGCGCCCTGGCCACCAGATGATGTCGACTGTAGAACGCGAAGTAGGCGAGGGCGATCGCGTACACCCCGAGTGCCATGAAGGCCGCCGTCCGGTCCACCAGGAAGGTCGCGACCAGGGCCGACAGGGCGAGGACGAACGCCACCGACGAGGTCACGACGCCGCCGGGCGTGCGGTACGGCCGGTGCAGGCCCGGCTCACGGCGCCGCAGCACGATGTGGGAGAGCGCCATCAGGGCGTACGAGATGGTGGCGCCGAACACGGCGATGTTCAGCATCCGGGCCCCGTCCCCGGTCCCCGCGGCGAGTGCGAAGCCGATCGCACCCGGGATGAGCAGCCCCAGGTACGGCGACTTGCGGCGGCTGGTGAGGGAGAGGAAGCGGGGCAGGTAGCCCGCGCGGGAGAGGGCGAAGAGCTGGCGCGAGCCCGCGTAGATGAGGGAGAAGAAGGACGCGACCAGGCCGGCGAGACCCGCGTAGTTCACGAACCGGCTGAGCGCCGTCGGGTCCCCGTCGCCCTGGAGCGCCACGACCAGTGGGTTGCCCGCCTCCTGGACGGCGGCCGAGCCGCGCGCCCCGGTCGCGGCGAAGAAGGTCATCACGGCGAGCAGCACCAGGATGCCCATGGAGATCGCGAGGGCCCTCGGCATCGAGCGCACCGGGTCCTTCGCCTCCTCGGCGGCGAGTGGCACGCCCTCGACGCCCAGGAAGAACCACATGCCGAAGGGGAACGCGGCCCAGATCCCGAGCAGACCGAACGGCAGCCAGGAGTTGGCACCGAAGGCCTCGCCGTCGACGGGGATGTCGTTCAGTCCGTCGACGTGGAAGTCGGTGAAGGCGCCGAGCGCGAAGATGACGAGCGCGGCGACCGCGATCGCCGTCACGATCAGGCTGAAGCGCAGGGCCTCGCCCACGCCCCAGAGGTGGATCCCGATGAAGAGCGCGAAGCAGACCAGGTAGACGGGCCAGCCGGAGGTCAGGCCGAAGAGGCCGAGGGACTCGACGTAGTCACCGATGAAGATCGAGATCGCGGCGGGCGCCAGGATGTACTCGATGAGGATCGCGGTGCCGGTGAGGAACCCGCCCCAGGTGCCGAGCGCCCGGCGGGCGAAGCCGTAGCCGCCGCCCGCGGTGGGCAGGATGGCGGAGAGTTCGGCGAGGGCGAAGACCAGACAGGCGTACATCGCGCCCATCAGGACGGTGGCGACGGCGAGTCCGCCGAAGCCGCCCTTGGAGAGGCCGATGTTCCAGCCGGAGAAGTCCCCGGAGACGACGTAGGCGACGCCGAGCCCGGTGAGCAGCAGCCACCCGGCGCTGCCGCGGCGCAGGGCGCGGCGCTCCAGATAGTCGTCCTGCGGTGGGGTGGTGCTCCCGGTGGTTTCTTCGAGCGTCATGGCAGCGTCAGCTCCCCGCAAACGGGCCCAATGGATTGGAGCCATACCTTTGCGGTGCCGAGGGGAGAGCGCAACCCCCGTGCGTTACTTTCGGGTTACGTACCCGGGGACGCCCGCCTCATGTCAAGAACCCGCGCAGCAGTGCCGCCGTCCCCGAGCAGTGCTCCCGCATCACCTCGCGCGCCGCGTCCGCGTCCCCGTCGAGGACCGCCTCCACCAGTGCGGTGTGCTGGTGCTGGGAGTGCTCCAGGTTGCGGACGAGCAGGGGGATGCAGTCGAGCAGGTCGTTCACGGTCGCCCGGACGGCGGCGTACTGGGCGGTGAGCGTCGGCGAACCGGAGAGCTCGGCCAGCGTCAGGTGGAGCAGGGTGTCCTGGCGGCGGTAATCGGCCAGCGGGGCGTCATGGGTCGCCGCCACGGCCGTCCGCAGCCGCTCGGCGCCCGCCGCGTCGAGGCCGTGCGCCGCGCAGAGCCCGGCGGCCCCCACCTCCAGCACCTCACGGAAGCGCAGGGTGTCCTCCATGTCGACGGTGGCGATCCGGCGGCGCAGCTCGTCCTCGTCGGCGGTCTGGACGCGGGGCAGCACGAACGTGCCGCCGTAGCGGCCGCGCCGGCTCTCCACGAGCCCCTGCTCCTGGAGGACCTTCAGGACCTCGCGCAGGGTGACCCGGCTGATCCCCATCCGGTCGGCCAGCTCCCGCTCGGCGGGCAGCCGCTCCCCGTCGGGCACGAGTCCGAGCCTCACCACCTGGAGGATCTGCTCCAGGGCCTCCTCGAAGCCGTTGCCCGCCCGGACCGGCCGCAGCACGGGCGTCAGCCGGTCCGCCGATTCACTCGTACTGGCCACGTTCTCGATTCCCCTTCGTCAGCACTTCCCAAGCAATGGTCTTCCGCAATACCTTATGGCTTCCGGCAGGCCGAAGGAGGAGCAATCCCGTGGCAGACCGCAAACCCCCGCTCACCGTCGAGGAGCTCCGTGCCCTCGTCGCGAGCGGCGAGATCGACACCGTCGTCCTGGCCTTCCCCGACATGCAGGGACGGCTCCAGGGCAAGCGGTTCGCCGCCCCGTTCTTCCTGGACGAGGTACTCGGCCACGGCACCGAGGGCTGCAACTATCTTCTGGCCGTCGACACCGAGATGAACACCGTCGACGGCTACGAGATGTCCTCCTGGGACCGCGGCTACGGCGACTTCGCGATGCACCCCGACCTCACCACCCTCCGCCGCCTCCCCTGGAACGAGGCCACCGCCATGGTGACGGCGGACCTCGCCTGGGGCGACGGCACCCCCGTCGTCGCGGCGCCCCGCCAGATTCTCCGGCGCCAGCTGGAGCGTCTCGCGGAGCACGGCTTCACCGCCCACGTCGGCACCGAACTCGAGTTCATCGTCTTCCAGGACAGCTACGAGCAGGCCTGGGACGCGAACTACCGCGGCCTCACCCCCGCCAACCAGTACAACATCGACTACTCCGTCCTCGGCACCGGACGCATCGAACCCCTTCTGCGCCGCATCCGCAACGAGATGACCGGCGCCGGACTCACCGTCGAGTCCGCCAAGGGCGAGTGCAACCCCGGACAGCACGAGATCGCCTTCAAATACGACGAGGCCCTCGCCACCTGCGACGGGCACGCCGTCTACAAGACGGGCGCCAAGGAGATCGCCGCCCAGGAGGGCTACTCGCTCACCTTCATGGCGAAGTACAACGAGCGCGAGGGCAACTCCTGCCACATCCACCTCTCCCTCCAGAACGCCGAGGGGACGAACGTGATGGCCGGGGACGACGCCCACGGCATGTCCGCGACCATGCGGCACTTCCTCGCCGGACAGCTCGCCGCCCTCCGCGACTTCTCCCTCCTCTACGCCCCCAACATCAACTCCTACAAGCGGTTCCAGCCCGGCTCCTTCGCGCCCACCGCCGTCGCCTGGGGCCACGACAACCGCACCTGCTCGCTCCGGGTCGTCGGCCACGGCCGCTCCACCCGCTTCGAGAACCGCCTCCCCGGCGGCGACGTCAACCCGTACCTCGCCGTCGCCGGCCTGGTCGCCGCCGGTCTGTACGGCATCGAGCAGAAGCTCGAACTCCCCGAGCCCTGCACCGGGAACGCCTACACCGCCGAGTACGCGCACGTGCCCACCACCCTGCGCGAGGCCGCCGAACTCTGGGAGACCAGCGAGATCGCCAAGGCCGCCTTCGGGGACGAGGTCGTCGCCCACTACCGCAACATGGCCCGGGTCGAACTCGACGCCTTCGACGCGGCCGTGACCGACTGGGAACTGCGCCGCTCCTTCGAACGCCTCTGATCCGGACCTCCCCCGCGTACGCCTCTGAGAGGACTGAGTTGCTCCAGGTACTGAACCCGGCGACCGAGGAGCCGGTCGCCACCGTCCCCGCCGCCACCCCCGCCGACGTGGACGCCGCCGTCGCCCGGGCCGCCGCCGCCCAGCGCGGCTGGGCCGCCGCGGCGCCCGCCGACCGGGCCCGGCTGCTCCGCCGCTTCGCCGCCGTCGTCGACGAGCACGTCGAGGAACTGGCCCGGCTCGAAGTGACCGAGGCCGGCCACACCATCGGCAACGCCCGCTGGGAGGCAGGAAACGTCCGCGACCTCCTCGACTTCGCGGCCGGGGGAGTGGAACGCCTCAACGGACGGCAGATCCCGGTGGCCGGCGGCCTGGACATCACGATCCTCGAACCGCTCGGGGTCGTCGGCGTCATCGCCCCCTGGAACTTCCCCATGCCGATCGCCGCCTGGGCCACCGCACCCGCCCTCGCCGCCGGCAACGCCGTCCTCCTCAAGCCCGCCGAGACCACCCCGCTCACCGCGCTCCGGCTCGCCGAACTCGCCCTGGAGGCGGGCCTGCCCGAAGGCCTCTTCCAGGTCCTCCCCGGCACCGGCCCGGTCGCCGGAAACGCCCTCGTCGAACACCCAGGCATCGCCAAGATCGTCTTCACCGGCTCCACCAGGGTCGGAAAGTCGATCATGGCGAAGTGCGCCGACCAGGTGAAGCGGGTCACCCTCGAACTCGGCGGCAAGAGCCCCAACATCGTCTTCGCCGACGCGGACATCGAGGCGGCCGCCGCCGCGGCGCCGATGGCCTTCCTCGACAACAGCGGCCAGGACTGCTGCGCCCGCACCCGCATCCTCGTCCAGCGGAGCGCGTACGACCGCTTCATGGAGCTCCTCACCCCCGCGATCGAGGAGATCGTCGTCGGCGACCCCGCCGACGAGCGCACCCAGATGGGCCCGCTCATCTCCCGCGCCCAACTCGACCGGGTCCGCTCCTACGTCACCGCCGACCTCCCCGGCATCCGGGGCAAGGCCCCCGAGGGCCCCGGCTTCTGGTTCCCGCCGACCGTCCTCACCGGCGTGGCCGAGGACGCCCCCTGCTCCGTCGAGGAGATCTTCGGACCCGTCGCCGTCGTCCTCCCCTTCGAGGACGAGGCCGACGCGATCCGCCTCGCCAACGCCACCGAGTACGGCCTGTCCGGCTCCATCTGGACCCGGGACGTCGGCCGCGCCCTGCGCGCCTCCCGCGCCGTCCGGGCCGGCAACCTCTCCGTCAACTCCCACTCCAGCGTCCGCTACTGGACCCCGTTCGGCGGCTACCAGCAGTCCGGCCTCGGCCGCGAACTCGGCCCCGACGCCCTGACCGCCTTCACCGAAACCAAGAACGTCTTCATCAGCACGGAGGCCTGAGCACCCATGACCAGCACCGAAGAGAACGTCTGCCGCCGCCTGGTCGGCCGTACCGCCGTCATCACCGGAGCCGGCAGCGGAATCGGCCTCGCCACCGCCCGCCGCTTCGCCTCCGAGGGCGCCCACGTCGTCTGCGGCGACATCGACGAGGTGGCCGGCAAGGCCGCCGCCGAGGAGGTCGGCGGAACCTTCGTCAAGGTCGACGTCACCGACCCCGAGCAGGTCGAGGCGCTCTTCAAGACCGCCTTCGACACCTACGGCTCCGTCGACATCGCCTTCAACAACGCCGGCATCTCGCCCCCCGAGGACGACTCCATCCTGGAGACCGGCCTGGAGGCCTGGAAGCGCGTCCAGGACGTCAACCTCACCTCCGTCTACCTGTGCTGCAAGGCCGCCCTGCCGTACATGCGCCGCCAGGGCAAGGGCTCCATCATCAACACCGCGTCCTTCGTCGCGATCATGGGCGCGGCCACCAGCCAGATCTCGTACACCGCCTCCAAGGGCGGCGTGCTCGCGATGTCCCGCGAGCTGGGCGTCCAGTTCGCCCGCGAGGGCATCCGCGTCAACGCCCTCTGCCCCGGGCCCGTCAACACCCCGCTCCTCCAGGAACTGTTCGCCAAGGACCCCGAGCGGGCCGCGCGCCGCCTCGTCCACATCCCCGTCGGCCGCTTCGCCGAGCCCGAGGAGATCGCGGCCGCGGTCGCCTTCCTCGCGAGCGACGACTCCTCCTTCGTCAACGCCAGCGACTTCCTGGTCGACGGAGGCATCGCGGGCGCGTACGTGACCCCGCTCTAGACCGCCGCCACACCCCCCACACCCCCCCCACATCCCCACCCGGCAGCCGGGCGTCGCAAGGCGCCCGGCTGTTCGGCGTCCGCAGCAGCCCCCGACAGGAGAGTGATCATGAACCAGCGTGCCCGGCTCCGTACATCCGCCGTCACCGCCGCCCTCGCCCTCGCCGCGACGAGCCTCGTCTCCGCCACCACCGCCGAGGCCGAGCCCCGGGAGCACCGCACGCCTCGCCCCTGCCCCACCCTGAAGATCTCCGAGGGCTGGTACGGCGACAACAAGGCCCGCATCGACGCCCTCGTGGCCGACCACTGCCGGGACAAGAGGAGGAAGCCCGTCGCGGTCTTCGACTGGGACAACACCGTCATCAAGAACGACGTCGGAGACGCCACCTTCTACTGGCTCCTCCGCAACGACCGCATGCGCCCGCCCCGGCACGGCGACTGGTCCACCACCAGTCGCCACCTCACCCCCGCGGCCGCCACCGCCCTCGGCGAGGCCTGTCCCACCGGCGGCCGCACCCTCCCCACGTCCACCGACACCCGCTGCGCCGACGAGCTCCTCTCGGTCTACGGCTCGGGCACCACGACCGGAGGCGCGACCGCCTTCGGCGGCTTCGATCACCGCCGCATGGAACCCCAGTACGCCTGGCTCGCCCAGCTCCTGCACGGCTGGACCACCCGCCAGGTCGAGTCGTTCGCCGCGGCCGCCCGCGCCGAGAACCTGGCGGCCCCGCAGGGCGCCACCCAGCGCGTCGGCACCGCCCAGGTCACCGGCTGGGTCCGCTACTACCCACAGCAGCGCGACCTGATCCGTACCCTCCAGGACGCCGGCTTCGACGTCTGGATCGTCTCCGCCTCGCCCGAACCCGTCGTCGACGTCTGGGCGAAGGGCGTCGGCGTCGCGCCCTCCCACGCCCTCGGCATCCGGAACACCACCGACCACGGCCGGCTCACCGCCCACCTCAAGGGCTGTGGGACGGTACGGGACGGCGAAGACACGACGATCACCTACATCGACGGCAAGCGCTGCTGGATCAACCAGGAGATCTTCGGCGTCCGCGGCCCCGCCGCCGAGCGCGTACAGCCCGCCTCCCGGCGCCAGGTGTTCGCCGCGGGCGACTCCGACACCGACATCTCGTTCCTGCGGGACGCCACCGGCCTGCGTCTGGTCCTCAACCGCAACAAGAACGAACTCATGTGCCGGGCGTACGAGAACGGCGACGGCCGCTGGATCGTCAACCCCATGTTCATCGAGCCGAAGCAGCGGAAAGCCACCCCGTACCCCTGCGCCACCACCGGCTACACGGCGGGCGACGGCACGGCGGAGCCCGTCCGGCGGTCCGACGGAAGCGTGATCCCGGACCAGCGGGACAAGGTCTTCCCGTCGGCCGAGGTCCTCTGAACGTCTCCTAGAGGAAGGTCTGGCCTTCGCCCCGGTACGTCGGCACGGTGTCCGTGATCCGATCGCCCTCGATCAGCTGCAGGCTCTCGAACCGCTCGCACAGCTCGCCGGCCTTCGCGTGCCGGAACCACACCTTGTCGCCGATCCGCAGATCGTCGGCCGGCGAGCCGATCAGCGGGGTCTGCACCTCGCCGGGACCCTCCTGGGGGTCGTACTTCAGCCCCTCGGGCAGATACGGCACGGGCAGCCGATCCGGCCCGGCAACCCCGGACGCCGGATAGCCACCCCCGAGGACGGTCACCACCCCGACCCCCGGCCGACGGACGACGGGCTGCGCGAAGAGCGCGGCCGGCCGGCCATGGAACGAGGTGTAGTTGTCGAAGAGCCGCGGCACGAAGAGACCCGAACCCGCGGCGATCTCCGTCACCGCGTCCTCGGCGGCCGTGTGCTGCACGCTGCCGGTGCCGCCGCCGTTCACGAACTCCAGGTCCGGCGCCACCGCCCGGACGGCACGCACCACGGCCGCCCTGCGCTCGGCCAGCTCCCGGCGGGCCGCCGCCTGCATCAGCCGGATCACCCGCGAACGCAGCGGCCGGCCCGCGACCGCGTCCCCGACCCCCGCGACATGCCCCTCGTACGCCATGATCCCGACCAGCCGGAACCCGGGACGGCGCACCACCGAGCGGGCCAGCTCCGCCAGTTGCGCGGGCTCGCGCAGCGGGGAACGGCGGGCACCGACCCGTATCCGGCCGCCGAGGAGACTGAGCGCGGTGTCCAGTTCCAGGCAGACCCGGACCTCCTCGGTCCCGCCCGCCCGGGAGGCGTCGATCAGATCCAGCTGGGCCACGTCGTCGACCATCACGGTCACGGCCGCGGCAAGCTTGGGGTCCCGAGCCAGCTCGCCGAACCCGGAGCGGTCCGCCGAGGGGTACGCGAGGAGAACGTCCTCGAACCCGGCGCGGGCCAGCCACAGCGACTCGTCGAGCGTGAACGACATGATCCCGGCGAAGCCCTGCCGCGCGAGCACCCGCTCCAGGAGCGCCCGGCACCGCACGGACTTGCTCGCGACGCGGACGGGCTTGCCGCCCGCCCGGCGAACCAGGTCCGCCGCGTTGGCGTCGAAGGCCTCCAGGTCGACGATCGCCACGGGCGCGTCGAGATGAGCGGTGGCCCGGTCGTATCGGGCCCGGTCGGCGGCACGGGGAGTCATGGCCCGAGCTTGCCAGACAGGTTTACGAGTGGGTAGCCCCTGGGTTCCCGTGCCAGGGGGAACAGCCCGTAGAGTGACGGGCATTGTCGACACGAGCGGGGGGACGGGGATGACCGGCGAACAGCGCCCCGGCACGACCTCCCGCATCACGGAAGCCCTGCTTCCCGGCCTCCGCCCGGACCCCACGCCGGAACCGTCCGAACTGGAGACCACCACCCGCCTCCGCGCGATCAGCCCGGACGACATGGCACCCCCGAGGCCGACGACACGGCCTCGCCCGACGCCCGACGTGAAGGCTCCGGCCTCCAGTGCGGCGGCTCCGCCTCGTCCGGTGTCCGGCGCGGCCGCTCCGGCGGCTCCGACTCCGCCTCTCCCGGCCTCCGGCGCGGCCGCTCCGTCGCCCGGGGTTCCGCTTCCTCCGGTGTCCGGGCCCATGGCTTCGCCCGTGTCTCCGTCCCGCCCGACAACCCGACCGGCGGCATCGTCCCGGCCCGCGTCCGGCCCGGTGGCTCCACCGCGGGCGACTGCGGCGCCTCCGGCTTCGTCCCGTCCGGCGCCGGGCCCCGCGGCTCCGGCGCCCGCGGCTCCGCCCCGCCCGGCGCCCGCCACTCCGCCCCGCCCGGGGAGCGCGCCGACGGCACCCTCCGCGCCCGTAGCCCCCGCCCCGCCCCGGTCGACACCCCACCCCGTGACTCCGGCGCCCGTGGTCCCCGCTCCCGCGCACGCCGGTCACGCACCCGCCGGTCCCCTCCCCGCCGCCGCCCCGGCGCCCGCCGCGCGGGCCGTCCCGCATCACGCGCCGTCCGTCACCCCGTACGGCCACACCCACGGTCACCGGGCCGTCGCCCTGCCGCCCGAGGCTCCCGTCGAGACCACCACGCGGCTGCGGCCCGTGCGGGAGCGGCGGACCGGGCGGGCCATCGCCGTCGGCGTCTGCGCCGTGCTCGGGATCGGGCTCATCGGCGGGGCGCTCGCCGGGGTGTGGCTGGCCGCCGCCGAGCCGGGGGAGCCCGCGGAACCCGCCGGGTACACCGAGGCCAAGGACCTCTGGCACAACGCCCCCGTCGACACCCTCTTCCCCCGCACCCTGTCCGGCCCCGGCGCCGGCCCGGGCGCCGCCGCGCGCACCTGGACCCGGATCGTCGTCGCCCCGGACACCACCTGCACGCCCGCCGTTCTGGCCAAGAACCTGCTCGCCACCCTCCGGCCGCTCGGCTGCGAGCGCGTCCTGCGCGCCACGTACACCGACGCCACCGCCAGCAGCGTGATCACCGTCGGTCTCGTCTTCACCCGCGCCGACGCCACCACCCAGCGCACCCTCGGCCAGGGCCTCACCGCCCGCGTCGGCGCGGACGTCCCCCCGTCGCTCCCCGGCCCCGGCACCGTCGCCGCCCGCTTCGGCGCGAAGCAGCGCGCGAGCTGGTGGCTGAACGCCCCCGTCGACCTCCCCGTCGTCGTCACCGCCGTCTCCGGATTCGCCGACGGCCGGGCCGTCGACGGCCCGCAGCCCGCCGACCGGGCCATGGCCGCGGGCCGCACCGACGCCACCGCGCAGTCCGGCCTCGGCCACGAGGCCAAGAACATCACCGTCCGCTTCGAGCAGCTGCTGCGCACGGCCGTCGCCCCGCCGGCCAAGGAGAAGGACGCCCGGTGATCCGTCCCCGAACCCGCCTCCGTACGCCCGCGGCCGTCCTCCTCGCCACCGCCTTCGCCGTCCTGCCCGCCACCACCACGCCCGCGTACGCCGACACCATCCGGGCCCGTCAGTGGGGCCTCGAAGCGATGCACACCTCGGAGGCCTGGCGTACGACCAAGGGCGAGGGCGTCACGGTCGCCGTCCTCGACACCGGCGTCGACGCCGAACACCCCGACCTGGCGGGTTCGGTCCTCACCGGCCGCGACCTCATCGGCTTCGGCGCCTCCCGGGGCGACCGCGCCTGGGCCCGGCACGGCACCGCCATGGCCGGGATCATCGCCGGGCACGGCCACGGCCCCGACGGGGGCGACGGCGTCCTCGGCATCGCCCCGGACGCCAGGATCCTGCCCGTCCGGGTCATCCTCGAAGGCGCCGACAAGTCCCGAGACAAGGCCCGCAAGACCCGGGGCACCGCCCTCGCCGAAGGCATCCGCTGGGCCGCCGACCACGGCGCCGACGTCATCAACATGTCCCTCGGCGACGACTCCAAGTCCGCCCACCCGGACGCGGGCGAGGACGCCGCCGTCCAGTACGCGCTGTCGAAGGGCGTCTCCGTCGTCGCCTCCGCCGGCAACGGCGGCGAGAAGGGCGACCACATCTCCTACCCGGCCGCCTACCCCGGCGTCATCGCCGTCACCGCGGTCGACCGCTACGGCACCCACGCCTCCTTCTCCACCCGCCGCTGGTACGCCACCGTCAGCGCCCCCGGCGTCGACATCGCCATCGCCGACCCCGACCGCCGCTACTACGAGGGCTGGGGCACCAGCGCCGCCGCCGCGTTCGCCTCCGGAGCCGTCGCCCTCGTCCGCTCCGCGCACCCCGACCTCACCCCGGCCCAGGTCAAGCGGCTCCTGATCGACACCGCCCGCAGCCGTCCGAAGGGCGGCCGCAGCGACGCCAAGGGATACGGGACGGTCGACCCCGCCGCCGCGATCGAGGCCGGCGCGAAGATCAAGGGCGGCGACCCCAAGAACACGGCCACCGGCTACCAGGGCCGGTACTTCGGCCCGGGACCGCTGCCCGCCCCCGAGGAGAGCCACCCCATCGGCCTCCTCGCCCCCCTCGCGGGCGGCCTCGGCGCCCTGCTCCTCCTCACCGCGGTGATCCTCCGGCGCGCCCGCCGGACCTCCTGACGACCCGGCGGGCCGAGCCTCCCCGCCCGGCGGTTAGGCTCGGTGCGTGGCGCTCAAGAACATCCCGGACCCCGGTTTCTCCGACGACGACGGCACCGCCGACCCGCGGCTCGCCGCGGCCCTCGCGGCCTGGGCGGAGGACAGAACCGCCCACGGCCCCGTCCTCGACGCGCTGCGGGAGGCCCGGCTGCTCGTCCCCGTGGTCGCCGTCCTCGGCGAGGTCGAGACCGACGAGAACGGCCTGCGCCGTGAGAAGACCAGCGACATGGCGGTCCCCACGCTCACGGCCGGTGACCGGCGCGCCCTGCCCGCCTTCACCTCGATCGCCTCGCTCGCCCTCTGGGACCCGGAGGCCCGGCCCGTCGCCGTCCCGCTCCACCAGGCGCTCCAGGCGGCCGCGCACGAGAAGGCCGACACGGTCGTCCTGGACCTCGCGGGCCCGGTGCCGTACCAGCTGACCGGACCGGCCCTGCTCGCCCTCGCCGAGGGCCGCACCAGCACCGACCCGCTCGACGACCCCGCCGTACGCGAAGCGGTACGGGCCGCCGTCGCCGCCGAGCCCGCGGTGCTCCGCGCCCACCTGGGCCCCGGCGCCGCCGACGGCACCCTCGCCCTGGTCCTCGCCGAGGGGGGCTCCCCGGCGGAGGCCGCCCAGCGCGTGGCCCGCGCCCTGGCCGCCGACGAAACACTGAGGGCCCGCCTGGTGCGGGGCCTCGACCTGGCACTCCTGCCGGCCTCGGCCACGCCTCCCGGCGAGCCCTTCTACGTAAAGAAGTAGGTACGTACGTACCTACCGATCAAGTCCACGTCCTGGCCGTACACCGGCCCCGTGGCTGTTGTCTTCCGGGGGGCGACCCCCGTACCCCCGGCCAAGGCCTGGCCGTACACCGGCCCCGTGGCCGTTGTCTTCCGGGGGGCGACCCCCGTACCCCCGGAAGAGTCCTAGCCGTACACCGGCCCCGTGTACTTCTCGCCCGGTCCCTGGCCCGGCTCGTCCGGGATCAGGGAAGCCTCGCGGAAGGCGAGCTGGAGGGACTTCAGGCCGTCCCGCAGGGGAGCCGCGTGGAAGGAGGAGACCTCCGTCGCGCCGGCGTCCAGCAGGCCCGCGAGCGCGTGCACCAGCTTGCGGGCCTCGTCGAGGTCCTTGTACTTGTCGCCCTCCTCGGTGAGCCCGAGCTTCACCGCGGCGGCGCTCATCAGGTTGACGGCGACGGTCACGATCACCTCGACCGCGGGGACCTCCGCGATGTCGCGGGTCATGGCGTCGAAGTCGGGGGACTCTGCGGAGTCGGGGGAGTCCGGGGACTCGTTCTGGGGCGTCTCGCTCATGCCTCATACGATATGCCGGTCCTCGGTTAGCGAAGACCGCCGGGTCCTGCTAACCTTGTGTAACGACCGGCCGGACACGTGTGTGCCCGGCCCACAAGTGGAGGCTCCGTACTCCCACCTGACCACCCTCACGGGTGGCGGGTCACCGGTCAGGTGGCGACCATCGTTCCGTACGGACGATGGAGCCGCCCGATGTGCGCCCCGCGGTTGACCGCGGCGGTGCTCCGGTATTTCCGTGGAGCCCCGCCTGTGTCCCGTCCGGGGCGTTTTTTGCGTTTCGGCTCGGTTGGTCCAAAGAAACAGACATGCGCGTCCGTCCGCCAGGCGGTCGCGTGGTGCTACCGAGGAGGATCCATCAGCGCCGAGCCCCGCATCAACGACAGGATTCGCGTTCCCGAGGTGCGACTTGTCGGACCCAGCGGCGAGCAGGTCGGGATTGTTCCGCTTGCCAAGGCCCTGGAGCTCGCACAGGAGTACGACCTCGACCTGGTCGAGGTCGCGGCGAACGCCCGTCCGCCCGTGTGCAAGCTCATGGACTACGGGAAGTTCAAGTACGAGTCGGCCATGAAGGCCCGTGAGGCGCGCAAGAACCAGGCGCACACGGTCATCAAGGAGATGAAGCTCCGGCCGAAGATCGACCCGCACGACTATGACACCAAGAAGGGTCACGTCGTCCGGTTCCTCAAGCAGGGTGACAAGGTCAAGATCACGATCATGTTCCGTGGTCGTGAGCAGTCCCGTCCCGAGCTTGGTTTCCGGCTGCTGCAGCGGCTGGCGTCGGACGTCGAGGAGCTTGGCTTCATCGAGTCCAACCCGAAGCAGGACGGCCGGAACATGATCATGGTTCTCGGCCCGCACAAGAAGAAGACCGAGGCCATGGCCGAGGCGCGTGAGGCCCAGGCCGCACGCAAGGCCGAGCGTCAGGGCGTCGCCTCCGAGGAGACGTCCGAGGCTCCGGCCGCCGAGACCGAGGCCGCTGAGGCTCCGGTCGTCGAGGCCGAGGCCGTCGAGGCTCCGGTCGAGACCCCCGAGGCGTGACCCGACGGGCTGCCAACCAGGCAGCCCTGGGCCCCGCCCGGAACCACCAAACGAAGATTTGACGCTCCCGGATGTCCGGTGCCCGCACCGGGGGAGCGCCACTGACGAGGAGATACGGCGCGATGCCGAAGAACAAGACGCACTCCGGTGCCAAGAAGCGCTTCAAGGTCACCGGCACCGGCAAGATCATGCGCGAGCGCGCCGGCAAGCGCCACCTGCTCGAGCACAAGTCGTCCAAGCTGACGCGTCGCCTCACCGGCAACGCCGAGATGGCCCCGGGTGACGCCGCCAAGATCAAGAAGATGCTGGGCATCTGAGTTGATCTCCCGCTCTCGGCGACGAGAGCTTCCGGCCAAGACCGGGAACCATCCGTTTTTCGGGTCGTGTGAGGACCACCACGACCCCGCTACAAGGAGTTAACAAGTGGCACGCGTCAAGCGGGCAGTCAACGCCCACAAGAAGCGCCGGGCGATCCTCGAGGCGGCCTCCGGCTACCGCGGTCAGCGCTCGCGCCTGTACCGCAAGGCCAAGGAGCAGGTCACCCACTCCCTGGTCTACAACTACAACGACCGCAAGAAGCGCAAGGGCGACTTCCGTCGGCTGTGGATCCAGCGCATCAACGCCGCTGCCCGCCAGAACGGCATGACGTACAACCGCCTCATCCAGGGTCTGAACGCCGCCAACATCGAGGTGGACCGCAAGATCCTCGCCGAGCTGGCCGTCAACGACTCCAACGCGTTCGCCGCGCTGGTCGAGGTCGCGCAGAAGGCTCTGCCGGCCGACGTCAACGCCCCGAAGGCCGCCGCCTGATCTTCCAGGCCGCAGTACTTCTGCCCGGACCCGCAGGCGCGCACGCGTCGGCGGGTCCGGGTGCGTCTGCCCCCTGGAGGGTGTTCGGTGGAGGTGGGTCGTGCAGGCCCGAAGCAGCCGTCCCCGGTCACCGAAGCCGCGCCGGTCACGAAGCCCGGTCACCGACAACCGGTCGTCGAAACCGGTCGTCGAATCCGGTCATCGAAACCGGTCGCTGAAGCCGGTCGCTGAAGCCGGTCACCGAAGCCCGCCGCTGAAACCGGTCACCGAAGCCCCGGATCCCGAAGCCCCCGGCACCGAAGAGAGAACCGCCGCACCTCATGGTCACCCCCGAGCTGATCTCCCCGCGTTCCCCGCGCGTCGTCGCCGCCCGGCGGCTCGCCAAGCGCAACTTCCGGGGCAAGGACCGCCTCTTCATCGCCGAGGGCCCGCAGGCCGTCCGTGAGGCCGTCGAGCACCGCGGCTCCACCGGAGAGCCCACGCTCGTCGAGCTCTTCACCACCGTCGAGGCCGCCGAGCGCTACAGCGCCATCATCGACGCCGCCCTCGCCGCCGGAGCCCGTGTCCACCACGCCTCCGACGCCGTCCTCGCCGAGGTCTCCCAGACCGTCACCCCGCAGGGGCTCGTCGGAGTCTGCCGGTTCCTCGACTCGCCGTTCGAGGAGATCGTCGCGGCCCGCCCCAAGCTGGTCGCCGTCCTCGCCCACGTACGCGACCCCGGGAACGCCGGCACGGTGCTGCGCTGCGCCGACGCGGCCGGCGCCGACGCCGTCGTCCTCACCGACGCCTCCGTCGACCTGTACAACCCCAAGTCCGTCCGCGCCTCCGTCGGCTCCCTCTTCCACCTGCCGGTCGCCGTCGGCGTCCCCGTCGAGCAGGCCGTCGCGGGACTGAAGAGCGCGGGCGTACGGATCCTCGCCGCCGACGGGGCGGGCCAGGACGACCTCGACGCGGAGCTGGACGCCGGCACCATGGGCGGCCCCACCGCCTGGATCTTCGGCAACGAGGCCTGGGGGCTGCCCGAGGAGACCCGGGCCCTCGCCGACGCCGTCGTCCGCGTCCCGATCCACGGCAAGGCCGAGAGCCTCAACCTCGCGACGGCCGCCGCGGTCTGCCTCTACGCCTCCGCCCGCGCCCAGCGGCCCCGAACCTCCGCCTGAGGGGTCCATTCCGCCCTCCCCGCCCAGTAGAGTGACGCACTCGGGGGCCCACTGCGCTACACGGAGGGGTGGGGTACGGGGATGACGGTCGGCACGGACAGTCCCGCACAGGCACGGAGCGCCGCGCCGCACGCCCCGGAGCCGCCGCCGGACCCGGGCGCACAGGAATCGCCGGGCGCGGACGGGGCCACCGACTCCGACGGGGTCAAGGATTCCGACGCGTCCACCGCGTCCGACGCTTTCGCCGGGGTCCATCCCGACGACCTCCCCGACGGTCTCGTCGTCGCCGACGAGACCGGCCGGGTCGTCTGCTTCAACGCCGCCGCCAGCCGTATCACCGCCGTCCCCGGCGACCGGGCCCTCGGCCTCCCCCTCGACCAGGCACTGCCCCTGGAAGACCTCAAGGGAAGCCGCTGGTGGGCCCTGACCGACCCGTACGGCGGACTCGCCACCCGCCGCGGCCAGCCCGAGCGCAATCTGCTGCTGCCCGGCGGCCGTGAGGTCCTCGTCTCCGCCCGGTACGTCCGCGAGCGCCCCACCGGACCGGTCCGCCGGGTCGTGGTCAGCCTGCGCGGCACCGAGGCCCGCCGCCGCACCGAGCGCAGCCACGCCGAACTCATCGCCACCGTCGCCCACGAACTACGCTCCCCGCTCACCTCCGTCAAGGGCTTCACCGCCACCCTCCTCGCCAAATGGGAGCGGTTCAACGACGAGCAGAAGCGGCTGATGCTGGAGACCGTCGACGCCGACGCGGGCCGCATCAAGCGGCTCATCGCCGAACTCCTCGACATCTCCCGGATCGACTCCGGCCGGCTCGAAGTGCGCCGCCAGCCCGTCGACATCGCCGCCGCCATCGGCCGGCACGTCCAGGTGCACACCACCGGCGGCCAGTCCCCTGACCGCTTCTTCGTACGGATCAGGCCCCAGCTGCCCGCGCTCTGGGCCGACCCCGACAAGATCGACCAGATCCTCGGGAACCTGCTCGAAAATGCGGTGCGCCACGGGGACGGAACCGTCACCATCGAGGTGGCACCCGCCCGGACGGGCGACGACGGCGAAGAGGGGACGGAGGTCACCGTGAGCGACGAGGGCCCCGGCATCCCCGAGGAGTCGATGAGCCGCGTCTTCACCCGCTTCTGGCGGGGCAGCAAGCGCGGCGGCACCGGACTCGGCCTCTACATCGTCAAGGGCGTCGTCGAGGCCCACGGCGGAACCATCACCGTCGGAAGGGGCCCCCGAGGCGGGGCCGAGTTCCGATTTATCCTGCCCGTCGGCACCCCGGCCCATCTCATCTGACGAGATCCAGCAGGAATCCGAGAGGAATCCGACAGGATCAGGCGAGATCTGAGGCCGCCCGGCCTGCCCACGGGCTCATTCGCATCCCCCCACCCCGTTAGACTCGTCCTTTGGCACGTTTGCGCCCTTGACGTCGAGCGGGGCCGCCCAGCCAAGCCAACGGAAGCACGGGAAGAGATGTCCGCACCCAATAAGTCGTACGACCCGGTTGAGGTCGAGGCACTGAAACCGGAAGAGATCGAGCGCATGCGGGACGAGGCGCTCGCCGCCTTCGCCGCCGCGGGCGACCTCGACGCGCTCGCACACGCGAAGACCGCGCACACCGGTGGCACCTCGCCGCTGGCGCTCGCCAACCGGGAGATCGGTGCCCTGCCCCCGCAGGCCAAGGCCGCCGCCGGAAAGATCGTGGGCCAGGCCCGCGGCATCGTCTCCAAGGCGCTCGCCGCCCGCCAGACGGAGCTGGAGGCCGAGCGTGACGCGCGCGTCCTCGTCGAGGAGGCCGTCGACGTCACCCTGCCGTACGACCGCGTCCCGGCCGGCGCCCGGCACCCGCTGACCACGCTCATGGAGCGCGTCTCCGACGTGTTCGTCTCCATGGGGTACGAGGTCGCCGAGGGCCCCGAGGTCGAGGCGGAGTGGTTCAACTTCGACGCCCTCAACTTCGTCCCGGACCACCCGGCGCGCCAGATGCAGGACACCTTCTTCGTCGAGGGGCCGGAAGGCACCACGGGCGACGAGTCCGGTGTCGTGCTGCGTACGCACACCTCGCCGGTCCAGGCCCGCACGCTCATCGACCGGGAGCCCCCGGTCTACGTCGTGTGCCCCGGCCGCGTCTACCGCACCGACGAGCTCGACGCCACGCACACCCCGGTCTTCCACCAGATCGAGCTGCTCGCCGTCGACGAGGGCCTGACCATGGCCGACCTCAAGGGCACCCTGGACCACATGGTCCAGGCGCTCTTCGGCCCGGACATGAAGACCCGGCTGCGCCCGAACTTCTTCCCGTTCACCGAGCCGTCCGCCGAGATGGACATGCTCTGCTACGTCTGTCGCGGCGAGTCCGTCGGCAACCCGGACCGCCCCTGCCGCACCTGCGGCAGCGAGGGCTGGATCGAGCTGGGCGGCTGCGGCATGGTCAACCCGAAGGTGCTCGTCGCCTGCGGTGTGGACCCCGAGAAGTACAGCGGATTCGCCTTCGGGTTCGGCATCGAGCGGATGCTGATGTTCCGCCACAACGTCGACGACATGCGAAACATGGTCGAGGGTGACGTCCGGTTCACCCGGCCGTTCGGGATGGAGATCTGATGCGGGTCCCGCTTTCTTGGCTGCGGGAGTACGTCGACCTGCCGGCGACGGAGACCGGCCGCGACGTCCAGGCCAAGCTCATTTCGGCAGGCCTCGAGGTCGAGACCGTCGAGCAGCTCGGCGCCGGCCTGACCGGCCCGCTGGTGGTCGGCAAGGTCCTCACCATCGAGGAACTGACGGAGTTCAAGAAGCCCATCCGCTTCTGCACCGTCGACGTCGGCCAGGCCAACGGCACCGGCGAGCCCCAGGAGATCATCTGCGGCGCCCGGAACTTCGCCGTCGGCGACAAGGTCGTCGTGGCCCTGCCCGGCGCCGTCCTCCCCGGTGACTTCCGGATCGCCGAGCGCAAGACGTACGGCCGGGTCTCCCGGGGCATGATCTGCTCCGGCGACGAGCTCGGCATGGGCGACGACGGCACGCACGGCATCATCGTGCTGCCGCCCGAGCTCGAGATCGGCATCGACGCCACGAAGCTCCTGGAGCTGTACGACGAGGTCCTCGACATCGCCGTCACCCCGGACCGCGGCTACTGCCTCTCGATGCGCGGCGTCGCCCGCGAGACCGCCACCGCGTACGGCCTGCCGCTGCGCGACCCGGCGCTCCTCGACGTGCCCGCGCCGAACTCCTACGGCTACCCGGTCCGGGTCACCGACCCGATCGGCTGCGACCGCTTCACCGCGCGTACGGTCGTCGGTCTGCAGCCCGAGGCCCGGTCCCCGATCTGGCTGCGCCGCCGCCTCCAGAAGGCCGGCATGCGTCCGATCTCGCTGGCCGTCGACGTCACCAACTACGTGATGCTGGAGCTCGGTCAGCCGATCCACGCCTACGACCGCAGCCGTCTCGACGGCCCGATCGGGGTCCGTCGTGCCGAGGCGGGCGAGAAGATCACCACCCTCGACGGCACCGTGCGCGTCCTGGACGCCGCCGACCTCGTCATCACCGACAACCGCGGTCCGATCGGCATCGCGGGCGTCATGGGCGGTGCCAACACGGAGATCTCCGACCCGGAGACCGACCCGGAGACCGGGATCGTCACCGGCAGCTCCGAGGTCGTCATCGAGGCCGCGCACTTCGACGCGATCTCGATCGCCCGCACCGCGCGCCGCCACAAGCTGTCCTCCGAGGCGTCCAAGCGCTTCGAGCGCGGCGTCGACCCGCAGGCCGCCGCGGCCGCCGCGCAGCGCTGCGTCGACCTGCTCGTGCTGCTCGCGGGCGGCACGGCAGAGGCCGGCGTCACCGAGATCAGCGCCCCGTCCGCGCCGCGCACGATCACCATGCCGGCGAACCACCCGGACAAGGTCGCGGGCGTCGACTACGGCCGCGAGACCGTCGTCCGCCGCCTCCAGGAGGTCGGCTGCGACGTCTACGGCCAGGACGAGCTCGTCGTCACCGTGCCCTCGTGGCGCCCCGACCTCAACGAGCCGAACGACCTCGCCGAAGAGGTCATCCGGCTGGAGGGCTACGAGAACCTGCCCTCCACGCTGCCCAAGCCCCCGGCCGGCCGCGGGCTCACCGAGCGCCAGCGCGTCCACCGCCGGGTGGGCCGCGCGCTGGCCGGCGCCGGCTACGTCGAGGCACTGAACTACCCGTTCATCGGCGAGCAGGCCCTCGACAACCTCGGTCTCGACGCGGACGACGCCCGTCGTCGGCTCGTGAAGCTGGTCAACCCGCTCTCGGACGAGGAGCCCGCGCTCCGTACGACGCTGCTCCCGGGCCTGCTCGGTGCGCTCCGCCGGAACGACAGCCGCGGCAGCCACGACCTGGCGCTCTTCGAGACCGGTCTGGTCTTCCGGCCGGAGGGACAGCCCGGCGTCGCCGTCCGGCTGCCCGTCGACCGCCGCCCCAGCGACGCCGAGATCGCCGAGGTCAACGCCGCGCTGCCCGCGCAGCCGCGCCGCGCCGCCGTCGTCCTCGCCGGTGCGCGCGAGCAGGCCGGCTGGTGGGGCAAGGGCCGTCCGTCCGACTGGGCGGACGCGGTCGAGGCCGGTCGGACCGTGGCCGCCGAGGCGGGCGTCGAGCTGATCATCAGCGCCGACCAGCACGCCCCGTGGCACCCGGGCCGCTGCGCCGCGTTCCACGTCGAGGTGGACGGCGAGAAGGTCCTCGTCGGCCACGCCGGCGAGCTCCACCCGCGCGTGGTGAAGGCGTTCGGCCTGCCGGCCCGCGCCTGCGCGATGGAGATCGACCTGGACCTCCTGGAGAAGGCGAACGAGGGCCCGCTCAAGGCCCCCCGTATCTCCTCCTTCCCGGTCGCCACCCAGGACGTCGCCCTGGTCGTCGCGGACGACGTCCCGGCCGCCGAGGTCGAGGCCGCCCTCGCCGAGGGCGCGGGTGAACTCCTGGAGTCCATCCGGCTGTTCGACGTCTACACCGGCGACCAGCTCGACGAGGGCACCAAGTCCCTGGCGTACGCGCTGAAGTTCCGCGCCGAGGACCGCACGCTCACCGTCGACGAGGCCACCGCGGCCCGCGACGCGGCCGTGGCCCTGGCGTCCGAGCGCACGGGCGCCGTCCTGCGCGGCGCCTGAGCGCCGTAGCGGAAACAGCACCAGGAGGGCCGCCCCGGGGATTCCCCGGGGCGGCCCTCCGCCGTTCCGGAGCCGATCAGGCGGACATCCGGTGTCCGACGAACAGAATCGAGATGGCCGAGCCGGCCTTCCGCCGCACGCTCGCGCACCAGGTCGCGCGGCCGGTCGCAGACGCCGACCCCCTGTCATGGTCGGTCGTCCGCTCGGGGCCCGACCACGCGTGCGCGTGGCGGAGCCCTGGCGGAGGGCGGCGCGTGGGGGGTGCTCACTCCTTCGGGTGAGATCGTCCGGGGGTGTTCCCCGGCGGGGTGCCCGGTCGGCAGAATCGACGCGGCCGCAGGGGCGGACCTGTGTGCCGCAGGGCCTTCGGGCGCTGTCGGGGCTCGGGAAGGGCCGTGCATGATCCGTACGAGGTCGTTCGTCTCCGATGGCTCCCGGCTCCGCCGGCTGGGCCCGCTGGCTCTTCCCACCGTGTGGGGTGCGGTGGCCGTGGCGTGGAAGTTCGGCTGTCCGCTGGCCCGGCAGCCGGGGCTGCCCATGAGGATCGCCACGAGTGTCGTCTTCCTCACCGTCGGGACCGGTCTCGTGCTCGGTCTGCGGCGCGGGTTCGCGCGGGAGCTGGCGGCCGTGCGGGCCGTCGCGGACGCCACCCAGCAGGTGCTGCTGCGCCCGCCGCCCGCCCGCCTCGACGGACTCGCGCTGGCCGCCGGGCAGTTGTCCGCCTCCCGGGGCGCTTCCGTCGGCGGGGATCTGTACGAGGCGGTGGCCACCCCCTACGGTGTGCGGATCGTCATCGGGGACGTCCGGGGGCACGGTCTCGCCGCCCTCGGTGCGGTGGTCGCCGTGCTGGGGAGCTTTCGCGAGGCCGCCCACGACGAGGCCGAACTCGGTGGGGTGCTGCGGCGTCTCGAGCGGGCGCTGGAGCGGCATCTGCGGGAGCGGGCGCGGGACGAGCACCCGGCGAGGTCGGGGGTGGAGCCCGCGCATCCCGCGGCGGAGGAGTTCGTGACCCTGCTGCTCCTGGAAGTCCGGTCGGACGGGCGGCTCTCCGTGCTCAACTGCGGCCACCCCGGCCCGTACCGGCTCGGGCGGACGGTGGAACGGCTCCCGGTCGGCGATCCGCTGCCCCCGCTGGGCGTCCTGCCGCTGCCCGGCGTCCTCGCGCCGTACACCGCGGCCTGGCTGATGCCCGGCGAGACCCTCGTCCTGCACACCGACGGCGCGGAGGAGGCCCGCGACCACCGTGGCCGGTTCTTCGCGCTCGACACCGCGCTGGCCGGGATGTCCGGAGAGGCGCCCGCCGCGCTGGTCCGCCGGGTGCACACCGCTCTGCTGCACCACACGGGCGGCCGGCTCGGCGACGACGTCGCGCTGCTGGTCGTACGCAACGACCGTGTCCGGGTGCCGGCGCAGCCCGCCGAACCCGGGCTGCGCCGCCCCCGGCCCGCCCCCTCCTCCCACTGTTGAGCGGAGGAGGTCGGGGCCGGCGTCGCCCGCCCCGCCACGGAGTGTCGGGCAGATCAGCGGGGCGGGCGACGCTGACCGGGCGGCCGCACTGTTTGAGGGGGGAGCCGGCGGCCCGGTCGTCGCCTTGCGGCGAGAAGCACAGTCAAGCGGTACGGGGACGAGCACGGCAGAGTACGCGGACCGGGAGAACGAGTACTTCATTCACACCCCGTGCGAAATCGTCCCGTTCCTGGCCGGCGCCGTCGTGCGGGGGTTGACCCGAAGGGGGTTCTCCGCAGTGGTTCGGCCCGTACGAAATCGGCCACCGCTACGCTGAGTTCACCGAGCTCGAGCCGAGCGACCGGAGCGGTCATGCAGCCCAACACCTTGCTCGACGCCCTGCTCGACGAAGCGGGTGTCTCGAACGCCGGCCTTGCCGCCCATGTGAACCGGGCGGGCCGGACCAGGGGTCTCACCCTGCGCTACGAACACACCGCCGTGGCCCGCTGGTTGAAGGGCCAGCGGCCGCGCGGCCAGGTGCCCGACCTGATCTGCGAGGTGCTCGCCGCGCGGCTGCACCGGCAGGTGACCCTGGACGACATCGGCTTCGGGATGCCGGACGGGCCCGTCCTCGCGGTCGGTTCGCCGCTCTGCGGGTTCGTGGAGCGGGCGGCCGCCCTGTGGCGCTCCGACGAGCAGCAGCGGCCGCACATAGTGGCCGCTCCCGCCGTGACCGGGACCCCGGCGGTGATGCCAGTGTGGGAGTGGGAGAACCCGCCGGAGGACGTGGACGTCTCCCGCGCGGGCCGGACGACGGTCTCCGCCGCCGACATCAGCGTGCTGAGCGCCGCTCGTTCGCACTACGAGCAGATGTACCGCAAGGCCGGGGGCATCGCGACCCGCGCCCGGATCGTCGGCTTCCTCACCACCGAGACCGCGCCGCTGCTGCGGGGCTCGTACAGCGATGCCCTCGGCCGGCGGCTGCACCGGGCCACCGGCGGACTGGTGGCGGTGGCCGGCATCTGCGCGTACGACGCCGATGCGCACGGTCTCGCCCAGCGCTATTTCCACCAGGCGCTGCGGCTCGCGAAGGCGAGCGGGGACCGGGGGCTCGGCGCCTATGTGATCGCGCTCCTCGTCAACCAGTCGCTGTTCATGGGGGAGTACCGGCAGGCGGTGGCGTTCGCGGAGGCGGCGCTGCGGGCGGCCGGACGGCAGATCACTCCGGCGCTCGCCGCCGATCTGACGGCGATGCAGGCGAAGGCGTACGCGCATCTGGGCGACGGGGCGGCCGCGTTGGCCTGTATCCGGCGGGCCGAGAACGCGGCGGAGCGGATCAGCCCGGGGGACGAACCGGCGGAGACGGGCTACGTCCAGCCGGGGCTCGTCAACGTCCAGGTCGCCGAGGCCTTGCTCAGTCTGGGTGATCTCGCCGCCGCCCATGAGCACGCGTCGATGGCGGTCGGGACGCCCTCGCACGACCGGGGCCGGGTGCACCGGCTCGCCATGCTGTGTCAGATCGAGCTGCGGCGGGGGGAGGTGGACGGGGCGGCGCGTACGGCCGTCGAGATGACCGAGCGGGCGCGGGGGATGGAGTCGCGGCGGCTGCGGGACCGGCTGCGGCAGGTGCGGGAGCACCTCCTCGCGAGCGGTGGAGGTGATGCCCGGGAGGCGGCGGCTCTTATTGACGGGGCGCTACGCGTTCCCCTGTGAGCATCGAACTGCTGCGATATTGCCACCAAACAAGCACCGACCAGTCGGAAGGTGGCAAGAACGTGCAGTGGACGAAACTGAGCGAACGCTCTGTCTATGAGAATCGCTGGTTCCGGGTGAACCTCGCGGACGTCGAACTCCCGGACGGCCGCCACCTCGACCACTATCTGATCCGGCTCCGTCCGGTCGCCGTCGCGACCGCCCTCAACGAGGCCGACGAAGTCCTGATGCTCTGGCGCCATCGCTTCATCACCGACAGCTGGGGCTGGGAACTGGCCGCCGGTGTCGTCGAGGACGGCGAGGACATCGAGGCCGCCGCCGCCCGCGAGATGGAGGAGGAGACCGGCTGGCGGCCGGGGCCGCTGCGCCATCTCCTCACCGTCGAGCCGTCCAACGGCCTCACCGACGCCCGCCACCACCTCTACTGGGCCGAGCAGGCCACGTACACCGGACCGCCCGAGGACGCCTTCGAGTCCTCACGGCGGGCCTGGGTGCCGCTGAAACAGGTCCCCGACATGATCGCCCGGGGCGAGATCCCGGCCGCCAACATGGCCGCCGGGCTGCTGATGCTCCACCATCTGCGGCTGGGCTGACCTCCTGGCCGCGGACATGCCGGACGGCCCGTACCTGTGCGTGTGTACGGGCCGTCCGGGGTCCTGGGGAGATCAGGCGTACGGGTAGAAGCCCGAGCCCGTCTTCCGGCCGAGCCGGCCCGCGTCCACCATGCGCTGGAGCAGCGGGGGAGCGGCGTACAGCGGCTCCTTGAACTCGGCGTACATCGAGTCGGCGATCGAGGCGATCGTGTCCAGACCGATCAGGTCCGAGAGCTTCAGAGGGCCCATCGGGTGGGCGCAGCCGAACTCCATGCCGTTGTCGATGTCGTCGCGGCTCGCGATGCCCGACTCGAACATCCGGATCGCGGAGAGCAGATACGGCACGAGCAGGGCGTTGACCACGAAGCCGGAGCGGTCCTGCGCGCGGATCGCGTGCTTGCCGAGGGCCTTCTCGGCGAAGGCCTGGGCGCGGCTGATCGTGCCCTCGGAGGTGGTGAGGGCCGGGATCAGCTCGACGAGCTTCTGCACCGGGGCCGGGTTGAAGAAGTGGATGCCGATGACGTGGTCGGGGCGGGAGGTCGCCACGGCCAGCTTCACCAGCGGGATGGAGGAGGTGTTCGAGGCCAGGATGGCGTCCGGCCGGGTCATCACCTGGTCGAGGATCTGGAAGATCTCGGTCTTGACCTGCTCGTTCTCCACGACCGCCTCGATGACGAGGTCGCGGTCGGCGAACTCGCCCAGGTCGGTGGTGAAGCTGAGGCGGGCGAGCGTCGCGTCCCGCTCCTCCTCGCTGATCTTGCCGCGTTCGGCGGCCTTCGCCAGCGAGTTGTAGAGCCGTGTGCGGCCGATCTCCAGCGCCTCGCCGGTGGTCTCGGCGACCTTCACCTCAAGGCCGCTCCGGGCACACACCTCTGCGATGCCCGCGCCCATCTGGCCGCAGCCCACCACTCCGACGCGCTCAATGTCGGCCATGGAGTCCGTCACCTCGTGCCTTTCGCTCTTCTCTGGCGGCGGGGCCTCCGTGTGATTCCGGTGCGTCCGCCTCGACCCCACGACGTTACCGCTCATTAACCGATGATCGATCGTCCGGGGCGGGCATGCTGTCCGGGTGCGTGTGACGTATCCGACACGGGAGGGGTACAAGTGCGGCCTATCGGCAGAAGAGGATTCGTGACGGGGGCGGCCGGGGCGGCGCTCGCGGTGACGGGCGGGGGAGCGGTGACGGGCGGCGGTACGGCCGCAGCCGTACCGGAGGCGCGGGACGCCCAGGCGCCGAGGCGACCGCGTCCCCGGTGCGCGTTCCGGGGGATGTGGATCGCCACGGTCGCCAACCGAGACTGGCCCTCCCGTCCCGGCCTGACCGCCGAGGAGCAGCGCGCCGAGCTCGTCGCCCACCTGGACACCGCCGTCGAGCGTCGGCTCAACGTCGTGGTCCTCCAGGTCCGGCCTACCGCCGACGCGCTCTGGCCCTCGCCGTACGAGCCGTGGGCGCAGTACCTCACGGGGACGCAGGGCCGCGATCCCGGCTGGGACCCGCTGGGCACGGCCGTCGAGGAGGCCCATGCGCGGGGCCTCGAACTGCACGCCTGGTTCAACCCGTACCGAGTGGCGAATCACACGGACCCGACCCGGCTCGTCGCCGGCCATCCGGCCCGGGTCCACCCCGAGTGGGTGCTGCCCTACGGCGGGAAGCTCTACTACAACCCCGGGCTGCCGGAAGTCCGGACGTTCGTCCAGGACGCGATGCTCGACGCGCTGCGGCGCTACGACATCGACGCCGTGCACTGGGACGACTACTTCTACCCGTACCCGGTGGCCGGGCAGGTCTTCGCCGACGACGAGGCGTACGCGCGGTACGGCGGGGACTTCCCCGACAAGGCGTCCTGGCGGCGGAACAACACCGATCTGCTGGTCTCCGGGACCGCGGCCCGGATCAAGGCACTCAAGCCGCACGTGGCCTTCGGGGTGAGCCCCTTCGGGGTCTGGCGGAACATCGCCACCGACCCGGAGGGCTCGGACACCCGCGCGGGTGTCCAGACCTACGACGACCTGTACGCCGACACCCGGAAATGGATCCGGGAGGGCTGGATCGACTACGTCGTACCGCAGCTGTACTGGAACATCGGCCTGCCCGCCGCCGACTACGCCAAGCTGCTGCCCTGGTGGGACGCGGTGGTCCGGGGAACCGGCGTCGGCCTCTACATCGGCGAGGCCCTCTACAAGGCGGGTGATCCCGCCCAGCCCGCGGCCTGGCAGGACCCGAAGGAGCTGTCACGGCACCTGGAGCTGGCCGCCGGCTACCGGGCCGTCGGCGGTCACTGCTACTTCTCCGCGAAGGAGGTCGCGGCGGACCCGATCGGGGCGATGACCACCGTGGTGGCCGATCACTACCCGACCCGGGTCCGGCCGCCGGGACAGGGCTGACCTGGGGAGGGGCTCAGCTCGCGCCTGCCTCGGGGTGATGGCGTACGACGGTGTCGGGGCCCGGTGACATCAGGGCCTCGTGACCGTCGTCGTCGAACTTCACGCGGTACGGGGGCGTGCCGTTCTCCCCCAGTACCTGAAGGACCTCGGCCGTACGGTCGTGGTGACCGACGGTCCGGCCGTGCACCAGCAGTTTGTCGCCCACGTTCGCCTGCATGGGGGGTGACCTCCTCGCGACCCGGCATGTGCTGTTCGGGGTCTATGTCTGCCATTGTGACGTGAGTCACCCCGATCCGTCGCGTCAGCCCCCCCCGTCTTCCCGGGTCGGCCCGTCGACTCCCCGGGTCAGCTCTTCGCCCGCTGGGTCACCGCGATGCAGACGAGCACCGCCACCGCCGCGATCGGGGCCGCCAGCGGCAGGGTCTCGCCGAGCAGGACCACCGACCAGAACAGGGTGAGGAGCGGCTGCGCGAGCTGGAGCTGGCTCGCCTTGGGGATGCCGATGGAGGCCATGCCCCGGTACCAGACGTACAGGCCGAAGAAGGTGGAGCCGGCCGCCACCCAGACCAGGCCGATCACGCCGTGGGCGTTCAGGCTGACCGGCTCCACGGACAGTGCCACGACCGATCCGACCACCATCAGCGGCAGGCAGAGGATCAGAGCCCAGCCGATGACGTGCCAGCCCGGCATGAGCCGGGCGAGACGGCCGCCCTCGGTGTATCCGGCCGCGCACACGAGGAGCGCGCCGAAGAGGTACAGATCGCCCTGCGACACGGCCCCGCCGCTCTGCTGGACGGTGAAGGCGAGCACGACGACGGCACCCGACACGGCCGCGAACCAGAAGGTGCGGGACGGCCGGCGCTTGGTCCGCAGGGCGGCGAAGGTCGCCGTGGTGAGCGGCAGCAGACCGACGACGACGGCGGCGTGCGAGGTGGTGGAGGTCTGCAGGGCCAGGGTCGTCAGGAGCGGGAAGCCGATGACGACACCGCCCGCGACCACGGCCAGGCCCGCCCAGTGGCGCCGCTCCGGCAGCGGCACCCGGCCGACGAGGAGGAACGCGCCCGCGATGAGGGCGGCGAGCGTGGAACGCACGGCCACGAGGGACCAGGGGCCGAAACTCTCCAGGCCCCAGGCGGTCGACGGGAACGTGAGCGAGAAGGAGACCACGCCGAGGACGGCGAGCAGGGTGCCCCGGGGGAGCGGGTCGGTACGGCTGTCGGCGGGGGCGGCCGGGGCGGTCCCGGCGGGGGTGCTCGCCGCGGAGCTGCCGGTGCCTGCCGTGCGGGCGCCTCCGCCATCACCGGCGGTGCTTCCGTCCGTCGCGGTGACCGCTATCGTCATGGCGGCAGTAGCGCTATCCTGTGCTCTCATGATCGAGCGTAGCAGTGTCGCGGAACTGGCGCATTCATTGAGGGCGGAACTCAACCGCTACTCTCCCGGTGGAAAGCTGCCGTCGAGTCGCGCACTCGTCGAGCGCTATCGGGTCTCCCCGGTGACCGTCACCCGGGCCCTCGCGCAGCTCGCCGCCGAGGGGCTCGTCGTCACCCGCCCCGGCGCCGGTGCCTTCCGTGCCGAGCCCCGCGCCGCCACCCCCGTCGTGGGCGACACCTCCTGGCAGGAGGTCGCCCTCAGCGCCGACACGGCCACCGAACTCGTTCCCCGGGCCGTCGACGCCTCCGGCGTCCTCGCCACCCTGGCCACGCCCCCGCCCGGCGTGATCGAGTTCAACGGCGGCTACCTCCACCCTTCCCTCCAGCCCGAGCGGGCCCTCGCCGACGCCCTCGCCCGAGCGGGACGCCGCCCCGGCGCCTGGGGCAGGCCGCCCACCGACGGCCTGCCCGAACTGCGCGAGTGGTTCGCCCGCGAGATCGGCGGCAGCGTCACGGCCGCCGACCTCCTCATCACCGCCGGCGGACAGTCCGCCATCACCACCGCCCTGCGCGCCCTCGCCCCGCCCGGCACCCCGGTCCTCGTCGAGTCGCCCACCTACCCGGGCATGCTCGCCGTCGCCCGCGCCGCCGGACTGCGCCCCGTCCCCGTACCCGTCGACGCCGACGGAGTCCGCCCCGAACTCCTGGAGGCCGCGTTCCGAGCCACCGGCGCCCGGGTCTTCGTCTGCCAGCCGCTCTTCCAGAACCCGACGGGCGCGGTGCTCGCCCCCGAGCGGCGCCTTGAGGTCGTCCGTATCGCCCGGGCCGCCGGAGCCTTCGTCGTCGAGGACGACTTCGCCCGCCGTCTCGTCCACGAGGACGCGCCGCCGCTGCCCGCCCCGCTCGCCGCCGAGGACCCCGACGGCGTCGTCGTCCACGTCTGCTCGCTCACCAAGGCCACCTCGCCCAACCTGCGGGTCGGCGCCCTCGCCGCCCGCGGCCCCGTCCTGGAACGGCTCCGCGCCATCCAGGTCGTCGACAGCTTCTTCGTCCCGCGGCCGCTCCAGGAGGCCGCCCTCGAACTCGTCGGCTCGCCCGCCTGGCACCGCCATCTGCGGGCCGTCGCCCAGGAGCTCAAGAGCCGCCGCGACGTGCTGGCCGGCGCGGTCGCCCACCAGCTCCCCATGTTCGCCCTGCCGCACATTCCCTACGGCGGCTACCACCTCTGGCCGCGCCTCCCCGACGACGTCCCCGAGCCGGCCCTCCTCGCCACCGCCCTGAGGACCGGCGTGGCCGCGGCCCCCGGCCGCCCGTACTTCTGCGCGGAACCGCCTGCCGGGCACATCCGGCTGAGTTTCGCGGGTGTCGCGGGCCCCACCGAGATCGCGGAGGGCGTGCGCCGCCTGCGGGCGGCGGTCGACGAGCTCACCGCCTGAGCGGCCGGGGCGGGCCGCGCGGCGACCTCGCCCGTCCCCGCCCGGCCTTGCCGGGCTCCCGGCCCCCGGCAAATTCACCTGACAAGCCCCGGAGTCACTGGAACGCTTCAGTCATGAGCGACAGCGCGCCCGCGGACCACCCCGTCATGCACGGGACGTACGAGATCTCAGCCGACCCCGCGCGGATCGACACCGCCCGTGTGCACCACTGGCTGTCCACGGACTCCTACTGGGCCCACGGCCGACCTCGGGAGAAGCAGGACCTGGCCATCGCCGGGTCGCTCAACCTCGGTGCCTACGACCGTGAGACCGGCGAGATGGCCGCCTACGCGCGCGTCGTCACCGACTACGCCACCTTCGCCTGGCTCTGCGACGTCTACGTCGACCGCCCGGCCCGTGGCACCGGCCTCGGCACCGCGCTCGTCACCGCCGTTCGCGACCACCTCGCCCCGTACGGACTGCGCCGCATCATGCTCGCGACCGCCGACGCGCACGGTGTGTACGAGAAGGTCGGTTTCACGCCACTCCAGAATCCGGACAAGTGGATGGCTCTCGGGCAGCAGTGAACCGGAGCCCCTCCCGCCCCGGGGAATGACCCCTTGACCTGCGGAGCCTTCGGCCTCACGATCGCGCCCATGAGTCTTCGGGTGACGCTCGTCACGGCGGCACGCAGCTCCTCCCTGCTCGCCGAACGCTTCGACGACGACCGGCCACTGGACGAGGCCGGCTGGTACGAGGTGCAGCAGGCCGCGCCCGCGCTCATCCCGCTCGGCGCGGCCGAACTCCGCTACTGCTCCCCGACCCCGCGCAGCCGCGCCACCGGCACCGCCCTCGGCTACGCGCCCCTCGCCCAGCCCGCCCTCCGAGACTGCGACATGGGCCGCTGGCGAGGCCTGACCCTCGCCGAGGTCGCCGCCCTCGAACCGGCCGCCGTCGACGCCTGGCTCACCGACGCCCGCACCGCCCCGCACGGCGGCGAACCGCTCCTCGCCTTCATCACCCGAATAGGGAACTGGCTCGACACCCGCCCCGCCGACGACGGCGCCATCGTCGCCGTCGCCGAACCCTCCGTCGTACGGGCCGCCCTCGTGTACGCCCTGAAGGCGCCGCCCGCCACGTACTGGAACGTCGACGTCCGCCCCCTCTCCACCGTCACCCTCACCGGCCGCCCCGGCCTCTGGCACCTCCAGCTCGACGCGGCCCTGCGCTGAACCGTCCGCCACCGCGGCCCCGACGCGACCCCGGACACGCCCGGAACCTCTCCGTCGCGCTCCACGAGGGCGCCGACGCGGCCGCCGACGAGCACGTCGCGGGGGGAGAGAGTGGCCGGGACCGGCTAGCCTGAGGGCACGATGAACCGTTTGACCACGTCATGGGGCGCCTTCACGCTGACCCGCCATCCCGAGGACCCGCGCGATCAGCTGCGCGCCTGGGACGCGTCCGACGAGTACCTCCTGGGCCAGCTGGCCGAGAGCGGTACCGACCTGTCCGGCACCGTCGCCGTCCTCGGCGACCGCTGGGGAGCCCTCGTCACCGCACTCCAGGCCGCCGTGCCCGGGGAGCTCGTCCAGATCTCCGACTCGTACCTCGGCCGCCAGGCCACGCGGGCCAACCTCGCGCGCGCCGGCGCCGCCCCGGACGCCGTCCGGCTCCTCACCACCCAGGACCCGCCGCCCGAGCGGATCGACGTCCTCCTCGTCCGCGTCCCCAAGAGCCTCGCGCTCCTGGAGGACCAGCTGCACCGGCTCGCACCCGCCGTGCACGAGGGGACCGTGGTCGTCGGCACCGGCATGGTCAAGGAGATCCACACCTCCACCCTGCGGCTCTTCGAGCGGATCCTGGGGCCCACCCGGACCTCGCTCGCGGTGAAGAAGGCGCGGCTGATCCACACCACGCCCGACCCCGCCATCACCCCGCGTCCGAACCCCTGGCCGCACCGGTACGACCTTCCGGCGGACACCCCCGCACCCGGTCTCCCCGGTCTGACCGTCACCAACCACGCCGGGGTCTTCTGCGCCGACCGCCTCGACATCGGCACCCGCTTCCTCCTCGCGAACCTGCCCGGCGGCATCGGCCGGGTCCGCGTCGCCGACCTCGGCTGCGGCAACGGCGTGGTCGGCCTCGCCATCGCGCTGCACGAACCCGACGCGGAACTGATCTTCACCGACGAGTCGTACCAGGCGGTCGCCTCGGCCGAGGAGAACTTCCGTACCCACGTGGGCGACGGGCGCAAGGCCGAGTTCCTCGTCGGCGACGGGCTCGCCGACGTGCCCGACGGCTCGGTGGACCTCGTCCTCAACAACCCGCCGTTCCACACCCACCAGGCCACCACCGACCGCACGGCCCGCCGCATGTTCGGCGACGCGCGGCGCGCGCTGCGGCCGGGCGGCGAACTGTGGGTCATCGGCAACCGCCACCTCGGCTACCACGTCACCCTGCGCCGGATCTTCGGCAACAGCGAACTGGTCGCGAGCGACTCCAAGTTCGTCGTCCTGCGCGCGGTGCGGAAGGCCTAGGTCGCGTCCGGAGCGTCCCGCCCGGCCTGCGGGCAGACGGCGCTACTCTCCGGACACGACCTGGCTCCACAGGACCCCAGGACCGGGGCGCGGCCTTTCCGGCCGCGCCCCGCCGTCATCTGCCCCAGCTGCGCGAGCACAGGACGAGCTGATAGCCGTCGGGGTCCTCGACGGTCACGCCGTACTCGTCCCAGTACGGGTTGTGCGCCGCCACCCGCGTGCCACCGGCGGTGAGCAGCCGCTCCACTTGCTCCTCCTCGACGGGCGCCCCGAGATAGACCACGAACAGGTCCTCGACGGTCGGGTCCGGCTCCACGGGATGCTCGGGATCACGGGTCAGCTCGAAGTGCCAACCGCCGCCCTTGGGACCGACCATGAGCAGATCGTGCTTGCCCGACACCCGCTCGGTGGTCCGCCACTGCACGTCGAGCCCGAGCCCGTCGACGTAGAACCGCTCGGCGGCGGCCAGGTCCCGTGACGGGCGGGCGATCCGCACATGGGTCTGCGCATTGATGATCATGTCTCCAGGCTAGGGGGTGTCTTGTCGATCAGGCCGGGCTCGCGACGTCTGGCACCGCGCCTCGCCGCGTTGTCGTCGGTCGGCATGGCTCCGCCATGCCTCCCTCCTCCGCCTTGCGATGCGTCCCCTCGGCCCCTGCGGGCCTGGGGAGACCCCATGCACCAGACGCCGCTCCCTGATCCGGCCTGATCGACAAGACACCCCCTAGGGCCGTGCCACCTCCGCCGGCTCTCCGGGATCCCCCTGCCTTCCCACGGACCTGACCCCGACGCGCGGGTCAGGGTCTACGGTCCGGCCGACCGGCAGGCCAGGCTCACGAGCCCCCGGCACTCCTCGCTCCACACCGCCCGTACCTCACCGTCCGTCAGGTGCGGAGCCGCGTCGGCGAGGTTCTCCCGGACCGTGCGGCCCGGATCGAGCGTGTCGTGCTCCTGGGCGAAGTGGCCGAGCCGCAGCCCGTGCCCCCGCACCACCCGCCCGAAGTCGGGCTCCGCCCCCGTCACCCATCGGGAAAGGCCAGGTCCAGCGCACGCACCCGGTCCTCCCCGGTGGTGACGGAGACGGTGACGATCCGGTCCCGGCGGAGGGTGAACGCCACGGCGGAGACCGGCCGTCCGTCGAGGAAGGCGACGGCTCCGACGGCCCCGTCGACCAGCGCGGGCCGGGCCACATCCGCGAATCGCGCGAAGGCGGCCGCCCCCTCGGCGACGGCCGGGGCGCCGTGCACGGGGCCGCGCTCGGAATAAGCGATCACGTCCGGGTCGAGGACGGCCGCGAGCTCACGGGCGTCACGCGCGCGTGCGGCGGCCAGGAAGCGGTCCACCAGGGCCCGCTGCCGCCCCGCGCCCCCCTCGGTACGGGCGGTCCCCTGGCCCCGGACCCGCTCCCGGGCCCGCCGGGCGAGCCGTGCCACCTCCTCGGGGGAGCCACCGGTGATCCGCGCCGTCTCGTACGGCGGCAACCCGAACACGTCGTGCAGGACGTAGGCGAGCCGCTCCTCGACCCCCAGGGACTCCAGTACGAAGAACAGCGCCAGCCACGCGGCCTCAAGCCCGCCCCCGGCCCCGGCCCCCGCCCCGGTCGCTTCTCCGGCCGCGCGTCGACGGCCGGGCCCGCCGCCCGCCTGCCGCTCCTGGAGCACCCGCACACACTCTTGCGCCACCAGCGCGGTGAGCCAGACCCGTACCGACGCCCCGTCGTCCCGTCCCAGGTCCGCCCGCGCCGCCGCGAGCGCCTCCTCGGCCTCGGCCGGCGAGCCCGTCATCCGCAGCGCAACATGCCGCAACTGCTCCTCGTGGACGTCGAAACGCCCGGTCAGGGCGGTCTGGAAGGTGTCGTCGTGCATGGCGCCTCACTCCTCGTCGGGTCCGTCACCGCTTTGACGTGAGGGCCCGCCGCGATGTGACAGAACCGGCCGCCGCCGGCGACGGAGTCAGCCCCGTACGAGCTCCCGGGCGACGCTGCGCCGGACCTCGGCGAGCTCAGCGTCCACCTCCGCGGCCCTCGGTGGGGCGAAGACGATCCCGGCCTCGACCCGCGTGCCCCGGGTCAGTCTCCGGTGGCGGAGATGGGTCGGCGGATGCGTGGAGTCCACCTGGTGCCCGCGCCGCTCCGCGACCCGGCGCAGCCGCTCGTACTCGTGCTCGGGCACCGACGCGGCATGGGCGGCGAGGCGCTCCCACAGCCCCTCGGCCGGATCCTCGCGGCGCGCGCCGCCGAGCCGGGTCCGCGCCGCCACGGACTCCCGGGCGAGTTCGCCGGCGACGCTTTCGGCGATCAGTAGCCGGTCCATGAGCCCGGCCGCCGCCTCCGTGCCCGCCGCCCGCGCGGCGGCGGAGTCGGCGAGGTACTCGGCGCGCTGCGAGTCGCGCAGGGTCAGGTGCTCCAGGAGGACGAGGACGCCGTCGACGAGCAGCCGGGGCGGAGCGGTCACCAGGTTCACGAAACTGTCCATCAGGCTCTCGGCCTGCTGCGGGGCCAGGGTGTAGCGCCAGGTGCCGAGGGAGTGGAACGCGTTCCCGACGAGGAGGGAACGCCGGGTGTCCCCGTGGGAGTAGTGCCCGAACTCGTGGCCGAGCAGCGCGATGCGCTCCTGCGGGGTCAGGATCTGCCACAGGCCGAGACCGATGTGGAGCACGCGACGCTGTCGCACGCCGTACGTGCTGACCGACGCGTTCGCGTCGGCGTCGATCACCACGGCGACCACCCCCGTCGTGCCGACGCCCTCCGCGACCTCGTCGAGGAGGGCGAAGAGCCGGGGCGCGTCCGGCCTGCGCAGGACCGGCTGGTGCTTCCCGGCCTTCGCGAGACTGCTGAACCGGGGCCGGAGCACGGCGGCGAGGCCGAGCGCCAGCGCCCCGAAGGCGGGCAGGAAGCCTTCTCCCCAGCCCGCGACGATCAGCCACAGTCCGCCCGCGAGCAGCGCGAGCGTCACACCGTGCACCGCCACCGCGAGCCCCACGGCGAGGCCGCCGGCCACCCCGCGCCGGGACGTGGGGCGGTGTGCGCCTGGTTCCCCGAGCTCCCGGGAGTCCTGGAACTCACCGAGTTCCGTGAGCTCCGCGAGGAGCTGCTCCCCGTCCCGCTGGGCCAGGCGCCGCCGCAGCCGCTCGACGCGCCCGGGCGCCTCTTCGTCCCGCACCTCGGGGTCCACGTTCCAGTCGCACGCGGCACACCAGGTGACGTACCGCCCGCCGTCCGCCACGTGGGCGCCGCACTCGGGGCAGTCCCGTACCGCTGTCGCGACCGCAGGTGCCGTGTCTGTCATTCCGTACCCCCCTGGGCAGGCCGTTCACGGCTCCACCCTGTTCCGCTCATCCGGTCTCCACAATCGGAGCCCCACGCATTATTTCCGTGCGGAGTACGGAGGAGGCAAGGGCCCGGGACGACGGAAAGGCCGGCTCGACGCGGGGGACGTCGGGCCGGCCTTCCGGGGCGTCGAGCGTGGCGCTCGACGGAGGGTGCCGAGCGTGGTGCTCGACGGGGTGTGTCGAGCACAGGGCACTCGGCGGGGTGTGCCGGGCACGGCGCTCGAAGGAGGTGTCGAGCGCCGCGTTCGGCAGCGGCGGGTCAGTCCGTGCCGAACTCCATCGCGGCGCGGTCCAGCATCTCGTCGTCCTCGGCGGCCTCGCCGCGGGAGGCGATGGCCTCCGCGCCGCCCTCGGGCAGCTCGGTCAGGGTGCCGATCAGTCCGGCCGCGGCCGCCTGGGCGGCACCGATGGTGGGGCTGCCGGTGCCGATCAGGCCGAGACCGGCGTACTGCTCCAGCTTGGCGCGGGAGTCGGCGATGTCGAGGTTGCGCATGGTGAGCTGGCCGATCCGGTCCACCGGACCGAAGGCCGAGTCCTCGGTGCGCTCCATGGACAGCTTGTCCGGGTGGTAGCTGAACGCCGGGCCCGTCGTGTCGAGGATCGAGTAGTCCTCGCCACGCCGCAGCCGCAGCGTCACCTCGCCGGTGACGGCCGCGCCGACCCAGCGCTGGAGCGACTCCCGCACCATCAGTGCCTGCGGGTCCAGCCAGCGGCCCTCGTACATCAGCCGGCCGAGGCGCCGTCCCTCGTTGTGGTACTGGGCGAGGGTGTCCTCGTTGTGGATCGCGTTGACCAGCCGCTCGTACGCCGCGTGCAGCAGGGCCATGCCGGGCGCCTCGTAGATGCCGCGGCTCTTGGCCTCGATGATCCGGTTCTCGATCTGGTCCGACATGCCCATGCCGTGGCGGCCGCCGATGGCGTTGGCCTCCATGACGAGGTCGACGGCGGAGGCGAACTCCTTGCCGTTGATGGACACGGGCCGGCCCTGCGAGAAGCCGATCGTGACGTCCTCGGTCTCGATCTCGACCGACGGGTCCCAGAACCGCACGCCCATGATCGGCTCGACGGTCTCCACGCCGGTGTCGAGGTGCTCCAGCGTCTTGGCCTCGTGGGTGGCACCCCAGATGTTGGCGTCGGTGGAGTACGCCTTCTCGGTGCTGTCGCGGTACGGCAGGTCGTGGGCGACCAGCCACTCCGACATCTCCTTGCGGCCGCCGAGCTCCGTCACGAAGTCCGCGTCCAGCCAGGGCTTGTAGATCCGCAGGTGCGGGTTGGCGAGGAGACCGTAGCGGTAGAACCGCTCGATGTCGTTGCCCTTGAAGGTCGAGCCGTCGCCCCAGATCTGGACGTTGTCCTCGAGCATCGCCCGGACGAGGAGAGTGCCGGTGACGGCACGGCCGAGCGGGGTGGTGTTGAAGTAGGCGCGGCCGCCGGAGCGGATGTGGAACGCCCCGCAGGTGAGTGCGGCAAGACCCTCCTCGACCAGCGCCGCGCGGCAGTCGACCAGGCGCGCGATCTCGGCACCGTAGGTCTTGGCGCGACCGGGCACCGAGGCGATGTCGGGCTCGTCGTACTGGCCGATGTCGGCGGTGTAGGTGCACGGGATGGCGCCCTTGTCGCGCATCCATGCGACCGCGACGGAGGTGTCGAGGCCGCCGGAGAAGGCGATGCCGACGCGCTCGCCGGCGGGCAGGGAGGTGAGGACCTTGGACATAGGAAGAGTATGCATCATCTCGCATGGTCATGCAAAGGGGTGCCGGTGGGCGAGTGTGGAACCGCCTCGTCCGGCACCCCGTGGGGCCCGTGCCTCAGGGCCGGTCGCCGGCCGTAGGGTCGGCGTGGACGCGGTGCATGCGTCTGCCGGTCCTGGGGCCAGCATGCGCGGTGGTGGCGCTCAGCGCATCCGGTCGTAGATCAGGGCCGTCTCGCCCAGCTCGCCGGTCTCCTGGCGGGTGAGCTTCCACCGCGAGCCGGGCAGGCCGTCCTCGAACAGCCGCTGCCCGCCCCCGGCGATCTCCGGGCAGATCAGCAGGTACAGCCGGTCGAGCAGATCCGCCGCGAGGAGCGCCTTGATGACGCTCGCGCTGGTGTTGACCAGGATGTCGCCCTCGCCGTCGGCCCTGAGCTCGGCGACGACGTCGGCGGCGGGGGCGTTCACCACGCGCGCGCGTTCCCATGCGCTGTCGGCCGGGGCCTCGGTCAGGGTGGTCGACAGGACCACCTTCTCCGTGTCGACGAGCCACTTCGCGTATCCGCGATCGCGGGGGTCGGCGTCCTCGTCCGCCGCGACCGTCGGCCAGTACCCCAGGAATCCCTCGGCGTTGACGCGGCCGAGCAGTGCGGTCGTCGCGTTCTCCCAGATGTGGGTGAGGTGGTTCCGCGCGACCTCGGTGGTCGCGTACGGGAGGATCGCGGCGATGTCGCCGGGCCCGCCGGGGCCGTTGTAGCGCCCGTCGAGGGTGAGGGCGATGTTGGCGGTCACCTTGCGTCCGGTGGAGTGGGACATGGCTGTGCCTACTTTCCTTCGGTGCGGGCTGAGGTGTCGGGCGTGACGTGGGCCGTGTCGGCGGTGGTGGCGACAGCGGTGACGAGCTTGTCGAGGCACTGGCCGAAGCCGATCTCGATGCCCGCGACGAAGTCGGCGGAGTCGACCGTGCTCTCGGTGATCCGGTAGTGGACGTCGAGGTCGGTGCCGGTGTCGGTCGGCCGGAGGGCGAAGTCGACGTGGGCCGTGAAGGCCGGGCTGCCGTCGGGGAGCCGGGGAGAGAGCCGGTAGGCGAGGCGCTCGCCCGGTCGGGCGACGTCGACGACACCCTCCCCGCGCCCGGCGACCGGGTCGGAGCCCTCGGTGTCCTCGGCGTCGCGGTACTCCAGGAGGATCCGCCCGCCCGGCCGGGCCTCGAAGGTGAGCTCGGAGACGCGCAGGTCGTCGGGCGTCCACCAGTGGGAGAGCGGCGCGGTCTGGGTCAGGTGGCGCCAGACCGCCTCGGGGTCCCCGGCCAGGGGTCGGTGGAACCGGAAGGAGCGGTCGTCCGCCCACCCCGGCTCCTCCGCCGCGAGCCGCTCGCTCTCCAGGCTGAGTCCGTACCGGTCGTACGTCTCGCGTGGCCCGCCGGCCCGGTCCACGGTGTCGGCGAGCCGGGCGAGCGTGGCCGCCAGGTCCCGCAGGGGGCCGGACCGGAGGGCGTAGACCCGGCGCTGCCCGGAGCGCTGGGAGGTGACGACCCCGGCCCGCTCGAGTGTCTGCAGGTGCTTGGTCGTCTGCGGTTGACGCGCCTCGGCGAGCTGGGCGAGTACGCCGACCGGGCGGGCGCGCTCGGCCAGCAGGTGTACGAGGCGCCAGCGGGCCGGGTCGGCCAGTGCGGCGAGGAGTGGGTCTGCGTCGTCCATGAGGGCAAGTATTCTCCCCGGCGAATATTCGTGTCAAGGAATATGAAGCACGGGGTGAAGGTGTGGGCGCGCGCGAAAATGGAGGTGGGTGAGGGGCCGCGCTTTCGTGCCCGCGCCCTTGGCCTGTCGTTGCATAAACCTGCGGCGACACGTATAGTCATGCCATCCATGAGGAGGGTTTCGATGACGGTACGAGTAGCAGTGGCGGGTGCGAGCGGATACGCGGGCGGAGAGCTCCTGCGTCTCCTTCTCGCCCACCCCCACGTGGAGATCGGCGCCCTGACCGGCCACTCCAACGCCGGCCAGCGGCTCGGGGCCCTGCAGCCCCATCTGCTGCCGCTCGCCGACCGCGTCCTCGTGCCCACCACCGCCGACGAGCTCGCCGGGCACGATGTCGTCTTCCTCGCCCTGCCGCACGGGCAGTCCGCCGCCGTCGCCGAGCAGCTCGGTCCGGACGTCCTCGTCGTCGACATGGGCGCCGACTTCCGGCTCGAGGAGCCCGCGGACTGGGAGACGTACTACGGCTCCCCGCACGCCGGGACCTGGCCCTACGGCCTCCCCGAACTGCCGGGTGCCCGCGCCGCGTTGGAGGGGTCCAAGCGTGTCGCGGTGCCCGGTTGCTACCCCACCGCCGTCTCGCTCGCGCTCTTCCCCGCGTACGAGAACGGGCTCGCCGAACCCGAGGCCGTGATCGTCGCCGCCTCCGGTACCTCCGGCGCCGGCAAGGCGGCCAAGCCGCACCTCCTCGGCAGCGAGGTCATGGGCAGCATGTCCCCGTACGGCGTCGGCGGCGGCCACCGCCACACCCCCGAGATGATCCAGAACCTCAGCGGACCGGCGGGGGAGCGGGTCACCGTCTCCTTCACGCCGACCCTGGCGCCGATGCCCCGCGGCATCCTCGCGACCTGCACCGCCACCGCGAAGCCGGGCGTCACCGCCGAGACCGTACGGGCCGCGTACGAGAAGGCCTTCGCGGACGAGCCCTTCGTCCACCTGCTGCCCGAGGGGCAGTGGCCCGCGACCGCGTCCGTCTACGGTTCCAACGCCGTTCAGGTGCAGGTCGCGTACGACGCGGCGGCGAACCGGATCATCGCGATCAGCGCCATCGACAACCTCACCAAGGGCACCGCCGGCGGCGCGGTGCAGAGCATGAACATCGCCCTCGGCTACCCCGAGAGCACCGGACTTTCCACGATTGGAGTGGCGCCGTGAGTGTCACCGCAGCGAAGGGATTCACGGCAGCGGGCATCGCCGCCGGGATCAAGCAGAACGGCAACCCGGACCTGGCCCTCGTGGTCAACACCGGGCCCCGCCGCGCCGCCGCGGGAGTCTTCACCTCCAACCGCGTCAAGGCAGCCCCCGTCGTCTGGTCCCAGCAGGTCCTCGCCGACGGCGAGCTGACCGCCGTCGTCCTCAACTCCGGCGGCGCCAACGCCTGCACCGGCCCCCAGGGCTTCCAGGACACCCACGCCACCGCCGAGAAGGTCGCCGAGGTCCTCAGCGCCAAGGGCACGGACGTCGGCGCCGGCGAGGTCGCCGTCGCCTCCACCGGCCTCATCGGCATCCTGCTCCCCATGGACAAGCTCCTCCCCGGCGTCGAGAAGGCCGCGGCCGAACTGTCCGAGCACGGCGGCGAGAAGGCCGCCATCGCCATCAAGACCACCGACACCGTCCACAAGACCTCGGTCGTCACGAAGGACGGCTGGACGGTCGGCGGCATGGCCAAGGGCGCCGGCATGCTCGCCCCCGGCCTCGCCACCATGCTCGTCGTCCTCACCACCGACGCCGACGTCGACGCCAAGGGCCTGGACAGCGCCCTCCGGGGCGCCACCCGTGTCACCTTCGACCGGGTCGACTCCGACGGCTGCATGTCCACCAACGACACCGTCCTCCTCCTCGCCTCCGGCGCCTCCGGCGTCACCCCGGCGCAGGACGCGTTCACCGAGGCCGTACGGGAGGTCTGCGACGACCTCGCCCGCCAGCTCATCGGCGACGCCGAGGGCGCCAGCAAGGACATCCGCATCGAGGTGATCAACGCCGCCACCGAGGACGACGCCGTCGAGGTGGGCCGGTCCATCGCCCGCAACAACCTCCTCAAGTGCGCCATCCACGGCGAGGACCCCAACTGGGGCCGGGTGCTCTCCGCCATCGGTACGACGCGGGCCGCCTTCGAGCCCGACGAGCTCAACGTCGCCATCAACGGCATCTGGGTCTGCAGGAACGGCTCCGTCGGCGAGGACCGCGAGCTGGTCGACATGCGCTACCGGGAGGTCACCGTCACGGCCGACCTCGCCGCCGGCACCGAGTCCGCCGTGATCTGGGCGAACGACCTCACCGCCGACTACGTCCACGAGAACAGCGCGTACTCGTCATGAGCGACCCCAAGAATCCCGCGGGCACGCCGGCCGAGAGCACCACCCGGAAGCACACCGCGCTCCCCAAGGCCCAGATCCTCATCGAGGCCCTGCCCTGGCTGACGCGGCACAACGGCAAGACCGTCGTCATCAAGTTCGGCGGCAACGCCATGATCGACGAGGACCTCAAGGCCGCGTTCGCCCAGGACGTCGTCTTCCTGCGCCAGGCCGGCCTCAAGCCGGTCGTCGTGCACGGCGGCGGCCCCCAGATCAGCGCCGCCCTCGACCGGCACGGCATCGTCAGCGAGTTCAAGGCCGGCCTGCGGGTCACCACCGAGGACGCCATGGACGTCGTACGGATGGTCCTCGCCGGCCAGGTCCAGCGCGAGCTCGTCGGGCTGCTCAACCAGCACGGCCCGCTCGCCGTCGGTCTCACCGGCGAGGACGCCCACACCATCACCGCCACCCGCCACCGGCCGGTCGTGGACGGCGAGCAGATCGACATCGGCCGGGTCGGCGAGATCACCGCCATCGACACCGGCGCCATCCAGGCGCTCCTGGAGGACGGCCGGATCCCGGTCATCTCCTCCATCGCCCGCTCCCAGGACGACGGACATGTCTACAACGTCAATGCTGATACGGCGGCTGCGGCACTCGCTGCGGCGCTGGGCGCCGAGACGCTGATGGTCCTGACCGACGTCGAGGGCCTCTACGAGGACTGGCCCCACAGCGACGAGGTCATCAGCCGGCTCACCGCGAGCCAGCTGGAGAAGCTGCTGCCCGAGCTCTCCAGCGGCATGGTCCCCAAGATGGAGGGCTGCCTGCACGCCGTACGGAACGGGGTCACCACGGCCCGCGTGATCGACGGCCGGGTCCAGCACTCGATCCTGCTGGAGATCTTCACCGACGAGGGCATCGGCACGATGGTCGTGCCGGACGGACAGGGGGACTGATGAGCGGCACCGGCAACGAGCAGCTGACCCAGCGGTGGCAGGGCTCCCTCATGAACAACTACGGCACCCCCAGGCTGCCCCTCGTCCGCGGTGAGGGCGCCAAGGTCTGGGACGCCGACGGCAACGAGTACCTGGACTTCGTCGGCGGCATCGCCGTCAACGCCCTCGGCCACGGCCACCCGGCGATCGTCGAGGCCGTCACCCGGCAGATCCAGACCCTCGGCCACGTCTCCAACCTCTTCGTCGCCGAGCCCCCCGTCGCCCTCGCCGAGAAGCTCCTCGCCCTCTTCGGTCGGCCCGGCAAGGTCTTCTTCTGCAACTCCGGTGCCGAGGCCGTCGAAGGCGCCTTCAAGATCGGCCGGCTCACCGGCCGCTCCCACATGGTCGCCACCCAGGGCGGTTTCCACGGCCGCACCATGGGCTCCCTGGCGCTCACCGGCCAGCCCGCCAAGCAGACCCCGTTCCTGCCGCTGCCCGGCGACGTGACACATGTGCCGTACGGGGACGTGGAGGCGCTGCGCGCCGCCGTCACCGAGGACACCGCCCTCGTGATCATCGAGCCCATCCAGGGCGAGAACGGCGTCGTCGTCCCGCCCGTCGGCTATCTGAAGGCGGCCCGGGAGATCACCCGCGCCACCGGCACCCTCCTCGTCCTCGACGAGGTGCAGACCGGCATCGGCCGCTGCGGCCACTGGTTCGAGTACCAGGCCCACGAGGGCGTCGAGCCCGATGTCGTCACCCTCGCCAAGGGTCTCGGCGGCGGCCTCCCGCTCGGCGCGACCGTCGCCTTCGGCCCGGCCGCGGACCTCTTCGGGCCCGGTCACCACGGCACCACCTTCGGCGGCAACCCGGTCGCCTGTGCCGCCGGACTCGCCGTTCTCGACACCCTCGGCGCCGACGCGGCCCTCGACCACGTGAAGGCGGTCGGGGAGCGGCTGTGGCAGGGGATCGAGGGTCTGGGCCACCCGCTGGTCTCCCACGTCCGTGGTGCGGGCCTCCTGCTGGGTATCGTGCTCACGGAGTCCCTCGCACCCCAGGTGCAGCAGGCGGCTCAGGACGCCGGCCTCCTGGTGAACGCGCCCGCCCCCGATGTCGTACGGATCATGCCTCCGCTGGTCCTCACCGACGCCGAGGCGGACGCCTTCCTCCAGGCCCTGCCCGGGGTCCTCGACGTGGCGAACGGGCAAGGACGAACCGGAGAATGAGACGACGATGACCGACGCGCAGGAAAATGAGCACGGTGGGCCGTCCGTTCCGCAGACCCGCACCGCACGCCACCGCAGGATCGTCGACATCCTCAACCGGCAGCCGGTGCGCTCGCAGAGCCAGCTCGCCAAGCTCCTCGCGGACGACGGGCTGAGCGTCACCCAGGCGACGCTCTCCCGCGACCTCGACGAGCTGGGCGCGGTGAAGATCCGCAACACCGGCGGCGAGCTGATCTACGCGGTGCCGAGCGAGGGCGGATTCCGCACCCCGCAGGCCCCGTTGGGCGAATCCGCCAAGGAGGAGCGCATGCGGCGCCTCTCCGGCGAACTGCTGATCTCCGCGGAGGCGTCCGCCAACCTGGTGGTCCTGCGGACCCCGCCGGGGGCCGCCCAGTTCCTCGCGTCGGCCATCGACCAGGCCGAACTCCGCGCGATCCTCGGCACGATCGCGGGTGACGACACCCTGCTGCTCATCAGCCGTGACCCGGCGGGCGGCCAGGCACTCGCGGACCACCTGCTGAAGCTGGCGCAGAAGTGAGCCCCGGAGCTCAGTAGCGCGTGATCGCCGTCGGACCGCCCAGCGTTCCGACGGCGATGTGCGGTCGGCGCGCGGGGTCGGCCCAGGCGAGCAGCGCGCGCATCGCGTCCGCCGGTACGGAGACGCAACCGGCGGTCGCCCCGCTCCCGTTGACGTGCAGAAAGATGCCGGCCCCGCGCCCGCGTACCGGCCGGTCGTAGTTGAATCCGATGACGAGCCCGTGCGCGTACTGCCGCCGGTACGTGACGAGATGCTCGGCTTCGGCGGCCCGGCAGTCCCGGGGCAGTCCCTCGACCCAGCGGTTGTACGCGCGGGAGTCGTTGTCCTGGCACCACCAGGACCGTTCGGTCACGCGCGCGTAGCGGTACGAGGTCCCCGCGGGCGCGGGCTCGATCCCGAAGGCGTACGGCAGCCGGTAGAGCCCGGTGGGCGTGCTGTTCGTGCCCTGCCGGCGCCGTTCGCCCTCGGCGAGCCCCTTCGCCCCGAACCTGGCGGGCGCGGACCCGGTCTTCACCCACCGCCTGCCGCGCCGGTCCCACCAGGTCAGGGTGCCCGTGGTGGCGCGGGCGTCCGCGGCCTCGGCGGTGATCAGTTGGGAGCCGCCACCTGTGTCCTTCATCCGCGCGGGCAGCGGTGCGGGGGCGGGCACGGGCCCCAGGGAGAGCGCGGCGGCGGCGCCGAGCAGCAGAAGAGTGCGCATGGGCGCGAGATTAGGGCCACCGCTCCGCGCACCGCGCGCGGTACGGGGCTATCCGGCGGGCAGCGGCGGCAGGGGCAGCGGCAGCGCGGGGAGCCCGTCGAGGCTGGTCCCGATGTGGTCCTTGCGCTCGCAGTACGCGTTGAACTCGTCGTCCGTCTTCCGGTTGAAGTACTCGGCGTGCATCTCCCGGTCCTCCTGGTACTCCATCAGCGGGACGGCGAACCCGCAGGCGTCGCTGACCCGGCGCGCGTGCACGACGACGATCGCCCGCGCGCTGCCCTGCCCCTCGACGGCCTCGGCGGGGAACCGGGTGAACAACTCCGCCCAGCGCGGATCGTCCCGGAACACGGCCTCCCCGGTCCCGTGCACCCGGACGACGGTCGGCGGCCCGGAGAACGCCGTCCACATGAGAGTGATCCGCCCGTTGCCGGGCTCCCGCAGGTGCGCGATCGTCTCGGCACTGCTGCCGCCGAAGTCGACGTAGGCGAGGGTCAGTTCGTCGAGGACGACGAGGGTGCCCCGGCGGCCCTTGGGGGAGAGGTTGACGTGACCGTCCCCGGAGAGGGGAGCGGTCGCGGTGAAGTACACCGGCTGGGCCTCTATGAAGGCGCGGAGCCGTCCGTCGATACGTTCGTATGTCTTGCCCATGACGGGCATTCTGCTCGCTTCGCCCGCCCGTGGCGCAGCCGTCTCAAGCCCCGGTCGGTCTCCGGTGGTTGCGCCCGGGGCCGAAGCCGAGTGCCTGCCGGATCCGGGGCGCCCATGCGCGCGCGGGCGGGCGGGGAGCGTCGGCCGGGGGAGGGGCCGCCTCCCGGCGCGGGGTGGCCTCGTCGTCCCGTGCCGTTCCGTCGACCCCCTCGTGCCCGCCGTCCCTCGTGCGACTCTCGTGATCCTCGTGCGCGGCGGCAGAGCCGACAGGCGGCCATCGGAGGGCGTCGGTCGGAAAGTGGTCCGCCCAGGGGGCCAGTGCCCTCGCGGCCTCCCGGACGACCCGGGGAGAGTCGTCGGCCAGCAGCGGCGCGAGGCGCTCGACCCGCACGGCGTCGAGTACGCGCAGTCCCGCCACGGCGCTCGCCCGCACCTGGGGTCGGCCGTGTTCCGTCAGCTTCCACAGCACCGCGCCGTCCGTGGCCCGGTCGCCGCACTCGGCGAGGCCGAGCGGGGCGTCGGAGGGCACCGCGTCTCCGGCCGCGCAGGCGGCCCGGTAGAGCGGCACGGGGTCCGTGCCCGCCTGCCGCAGGACCCAGCGTGCGCAGGCGCGCACGAGTGCGGACCGGTCGTACAGGAACGGCTCCGACTCCTCGCTCCGCCCGGCCCGGTGCAGCGCCGTGACACCGGCCGCCCGTGCCCGGCCGAGCCGGGAACCCAGCAGCGGGGCGAGGACGGTGTCGTCGACCGAGTCGCCCGCAGTGGCAAGCGCGGCGTTCGCACACAGGTCCTGGACGACCACGTCGGGGCCGACGGCGGCGATCGCCGCGAGCCGGGCGGGGGAGAGGAGGCCGCGTTCGACGGCGACCCGGTGCGCGAGTCGGCGCACGGCCCGGTCCCCGCTGTCGAGCAGGGCGGCCGTGACCGCCGTCGGCCCCTCCCGCAGGCTCGCGGTGAGCAACTCCCTGGCGGCGCCCCCGCGCAGCCGCTCCCCGGTGCGGAGAGCCACCGCGGTGAGGCGGTCGAGGGCCTCGGGTGCGAGCCCCGGCAGCTCTGCGCGCAGGACGGCGAGGGCCCGTACCCGCACGGGCTCGGCCCAGTCGGCGCACCGGATGACGGCCAGGGGGAGGAGTTCGGGCGAGCGGCTCACGTGGGGGAGGGCGGCCTCCCGGGCCCGGCCGTCGGGACCGCACAGGGCGACGGCGACCTCGGGGGCGGTGAGGCCCCGCTCCACGGCGGCGGGGAACCAGGTGTGGACCGGCGGTATGCGGTCGCCCCACCGGAGGTCGGCCCGGATGTGCTGGTCGAGGTCGACCCACGCGCCCGCGTCGGCGCCCAGGAGGGCCTGGGCGAGTCGGCCGGTGACGTCGTCGAAGGTCATGCTCGGCATGGCGTGGAGCCTAGATCCTGAGCGGTGGGAGCGCCGTTGAATATCGGGCGCGTGACCGGGCATCGCATTGACAAAACATACGGAGGATTGCATAGTTATGCCTACCCGGAGGGGCGCGTGATCGCCGTCCGGCGCGACCTGGCGTGACCCGCACGCGTTGAACAGGCCGCTTCCCCGTCCAAGGCCCGGGCCGGGAGGCGGCGGTAGACCCCACTCTCCTGAGGAGCAGCAGCTGTGAGCAGCAACAACGGTGACGTCCGGCTCTGGGGCGGACGGTTCGCCGACGGCCCCGCCGAGGCCCTGGCGAAGCTGTCCGCGTCGGTCCACTTCGACTGGCGTCTCGCGCCGTACGACATCGCCGGTTCCCGTGCCCACGCGCGCGTGCTGCACAAGGCCGGGCTGCTCACCGAGGACGAGCTGACCCGCATGCTCGCCGGTCTCGACCAGCTGGAGGCGGACGTCGCCGACGGCACCCTCGTCGGCACCATCGCGGACGAGGACGTCCACACCGCCCTGGAGCGCGGTCTCCTGGAGCGCGTCGGCCCGGACCTCGGCGGCAAGCTGCGCGCCGGCCGGTCCCGCAACGACCAGGTCGCCACCCTCTTCCGGATGTACCTGCGCGACCACGCCCGGATCGTCGGCGGTCTCGTCGCCGAGCTCCAGGACGCCCTCGTCGGCCTCGCCGAGGCGCACCCGGACGTCGCCATGCCCGGCCGTACGCACCTCCAGCACGCCCAGCCGGTGCTCTTCGCCCACCACGTCCTGGCCCACGTCCAGTCCCTCTCCCGGGACGCCGAGCGGCTGCGGCAGTGGGACACCCGTACGGCCGTCTCCCCGTACGGCTCCGGCGCCCTCGCCGGTTCCTCCCTCGGGCTGGACCCCGAGGCGGTCGCCAAGGACCTGGGCTTCGAGCGCGGTTCGGTCGGCAACTCCATCGACGGCACGGCCTCCCGTGACTTCGTCGCCGAGTTCGCCTTCATCACCGCGATGATCGGCATCAACCTCTCGCGGATCGCGGAGGAGATCATCATCTGGAACACGAAGGAGTTCTCCTTCGTGACCCTCCACGACGCCTTCTCCACCGGCTCGTCGATCATGCCGCAGAAGAAGAACCCGGACATCGCCGAGCTCGCCCGGGGCAAGTCCGGCCGTCTCATCGGCAACCTCACCGGCCTCCTCGCCACGCTCAAGGCGCTCCCGCTCGCCTACAACCGCGACCTCCAGGAGGACAAGGAGCCGGTCTTCGACTCCTGCGACCAGCTGGAGGTCCTGCTGCCCGCCTTCACCGGCATGATGGCCACGCTCACCGTCAACCGGGAGCGCATGGAGGAGCTGGCCCCCGCCGGCTTCTCGCTCGCGACCGACATCGCCGAGTGGCTGGTCAAGCAGGGCGTGCCGTTCCGGGTGGCGCACGAGGTGGCCGGCGAGTGCGTGAAGGTCGCCGAGTCCGAGGGCAAGGAGCTGGACGAGCTGACGGACGAGCAGTTCGCCAAGATCTCCGCGCACCTCACCCCCGAGGTCCGCACGGTCCTCAACGTCCCCGGCGCCCTCGCCTCCCGCAACGGCCGCGGCGGCACCGCCCCCTCGGCGGTCGCCACCCAGCTCGTCGAGGTCAAGGCCGACCTGGTGATCCAGCACGCCTGGGCCACCGCCAAGAAGTAACCCCGTACCCCTCAGAGCGTCACAGCGCCGCCGCCCAGTCCGCGAGCGCGTCGAAGTCCGGCCGGATCAGCCCGATCCGGGGGTCGACGTGCAGCAACAGGGCGGCGGCGAGGTGGTTCCGCTCCACGTACTCGTGGTCGTACGACGTGATGTCGTCGTCCACCCAGGCGAACGGCCGCCCCGCCGCGTACTCCAGGATGTACTGCGTCTTCCAGAAGGTCCCGCGAGGGGCCTTTCCGTGCATCCGGGGCCAGTCGATGAACGGCAGCTCGGGCAGCCCGAGGTGGGGCCCGATCCAGTCGTTCGCCTCGCCCTTCCAGGTCGTCGCCCAGACCAGCTCGTACGCCTCGGCAAGGGCGAGCAGCTCGCCCCCGTGCTCCGGATTGAGCCAGACCCGCACGGGCTTCGCACCCGTCCAGCCCGTGGGGCTCATCCGGTGGGTGCCGTACCCCTGCGGGCGCCGCTCGCGCTGCGCCGCGTACGGATTCAGCGGCCCGTCGACGTCGATCAGCAGCAGTGGCTTCGTCATGTTCACAGCATTCCGTCCCCGCCCAAGGTGAGGCGTCGATTTATCCAATGAGACATTGATGTCTCATTCGGTGTATGGTCGTCTCATGTCAGTCGATCGCACCCAGGTGCTCCACGCAGCCGCCGCCCTGCTCTCCCGCAAGGCGACCGCCACGTTGGACGAGGTCGCCCGGTCCGCCGGTATCGGCCGTGCCACGCTGCACCGGCACTTCGCCGGGCGGGACGCCCTGGTGCGGGCGCTCGAAGAGCTCGGGCTGCAGGAGATGGAGGCGGCCCTCGACCGGGCCGCACTCGACGAAGGACCCGAGGACGAGGCCGTACGACGGCTCGTCGCCGAGGTCGAGGACGTCGCCCCCCTGCTGTCGTTCCTCTACACCGAGAACCAGCTCTTCGAGGGCGACCAGCTCAACGAGGGCTGGTCCCGCCTCGACGCCCGGGTCTCCACGCTCTTCCGGCGCGGACAGGAGCGGGGCGTCTTCCGGATCGACCTGCCCCCCGCCTGGCTCACCGAGGCCTTCTACGGGCTCGTCGGTTCCGGCGCCTGGGCCGTGCAGGACGGCCGGGTCGCCGCCAAGGAATTCCAGTACATGATCGCCGAGCTGCTGCTCGGCGGAGCGCGCAGGAGCGTGGAGAAGTGACCACCAGCACCCTCAAGACCGCGGGCCATACCGAGGGCGTGCGCCGCCCCGGCCGGTGGCTCGCCCTCTCCGTTCTCGTCCTGGCCGTCCTCCTCGTGGCGGTCGACGCCACGGTGCTCGGCCTCGCGACCCCCTTCCTCTCCGAGGACCTGAAGCCCTCCGGCACCCAGCTCCTCTGGATCGGCGACGTCTACTCCTTCGTCATCGCCGGACTCCTGGTCTCCATGGGCAGCCTCGGCGACCGCATCGGCCGCAAGAAGCTGCTCCTGATCGGTGCCACCGCCTTCGGCGCCGTCTCCGTGCTCAACGCCTACGCGACCAGCCCCGAGATGATGATCGTGGCCCGCGCCCTGCTCGGTGTCGCCGGTGCGACCCTGATGCCGTCCACCCTGGCGCTCATCCGGAACCTCTTCCACGACCCGCGCGAGCGCAGCCTCGCCATCGGCATCTGGGGTGCCATGGCCTCGGCCGGCGCCGCCGTCGGACCGGTCGTCGGCGGTTTCCTCCTGGAGCACTTCTGGTGGGGCTCGGTCTTCCTCATCAACCTGCCCGTCATGGCGGTCCTCGTCCTCGTCGGCATCAAGCTGATCCCCGAGTCCAAGAACCCCGACCCGGGCCCCTGGGACCTGCCCAGCGTCGCCCTCTCCCTCGTCGGCCTGATCGGCATCGTCTACGCGATCAAGGAACTGGCCTCGCACGGCATCTCCCTCGACGCGGGCGTCGCCGCCCTCCTCGGAGCCGCCGCCCTGACCTGGTTCGTCCGCAGGCAGCTGACCCTGCCCGCGCCGCTCCTGGACATGCGCCTGTTCCGCCACCGCGGCTTCTCGGGCGCCGTGCTCGCCGACCTGCTGACCATCCTCGGCCTCTCGGGCCTGGTGTTCTTCCTGTCCCAGTTCTTCCAGCTGGTCCAGGGCCGGCAGCCCCTGGAGGCCGGCCTCGCCGAACTCCCGGCGGCGGTCGGCGCGGTCACGGCCGGTCTGATCGCGGGCCTGGTGGCCCGTCGCTTCTCCGTACGGTCCGTGGTGGCCGGCGGTCTCGCGGCGGTCGGCCTCTCGCTCGCCGTCCTGACGACGCTCGACCAGCACACCGGCTACCCGCTGCTCGGTGCGGCCCTGCTCGTCGTCGGTGTGGGTGCGGGCTTCGCCTTCACCGTCACCGCCGACGTGATCCTCTCCAGCGTCCCGAAGGAACAGGCCGGATCCGCCTCCGCGGTCTCCGAGACCGCATACGAACTGGGCGCCGCGCTCGGCATCGCCGTCCTCGGTTCGATCGTCACCGGTGTCTACCGGGACTTCGCCACCCCGGCCGATGTCCCCTCCGACATCGCGTCCGCCGCCCACGAGTCGCTCGGCGGCGCGGTCGAGGCGTCCGGCGCCCTCGCCCCGGACACGGCGACGGCCCTGGTGTCGGCCGCCCAGGAGGCCTTCGTCGACGGCCTGCGGATCGCGGCGGGCGTCGGCGCGGCGGTCCTCCTCGCGACGGCGGTCGCGGCCTGGTTCCTGCTCAGGGGCCAGAAGCTGGAGGACGGCGTCGAGCACTGACGCCCGGCGGACATGACGGTGCCCCGTACGGCCAGGCGGCTGTACGGGGCACCGTCGATGTTCGTGGGGACCGTGCCGGCCCGGCGGGGCTACGCGGCCTTCGCCTTCGTGGCGTACATGTCCACGTACTCCTGCCCGGAGAGCCGCATGACCTCGGCCATCACCGAGTCCGTCACCGCCCGCAGCACATAGCGGTCGCGGTCCATCCCGTCGTACCGCGAGAACTCCATCGCCTCGCCGAAGCGGACCGTCACCTTGCCCGGACGCGGGAAGCCCGCGCCGCCCGGCTGGATCTTGTCGGTGCCGATCATCGCGAACGGGATCACCGGCGCGCCCGTCATCAGGGTGAGCCGCGCGATGCCCGTACGGCCCCGGTACAGCCGACCGTCGGGGGAGCGGGTGCCCTCCGGATAGATCGAGAAGATCTTGCCCTCTTCGAGGACCCGACGGCCGGTCATCAGGGCCGCCACACCGCCGCGGCCGCCGTCCCGGTCCACCGGGATCATGCCGACGCTGGTGAAGAACCAGGCCATTGCCCGGCCCTTGATGCCCTTGCCCGTCACGTACTCGTCCTTGCCGATGAAGTAGACCGGACGGTCCAGGCAGATCGGCATGATCATCGAGTCGATGAAGGTCAGGTGGTTGCCCGCGAGGATGACGGGACCGGTCCCCGGGATGTTCTCGGCGCCCTCCACGCGGGGGCGGAACATCAGGCGCATGACCGGCCCGAGCACTGCCTTGATGATCGCGAGACGGGACAACGGTTCCTCCGGTGGGACGCGGGTCAGTCGAGCTGACGGTGCAGCTGGCGACGATACTCGCGGGTCACCGCCGTGCGCACATCGGGTTCACCGAGTGGATACACAGTGTTGACGTGTGTTTCCGCCATGTTCGGCCGAGGTCTGCCGCCCGTAGGGCCCTGATGCCTAGCGTCGGGGGCACCCGTCGACAGGTGCGGGACATGACACAGGAGGACACTTCATGACCCAGGGCGAACGCCTGACCCCGGCCCGGCGCACGGTTCTCGGAGCGGCGGGCGCCACCGTCCTCGGCGCCTCCACGGCCCTCGCCGCCGGCCCGGGCGTGGCAGAGGCCGCCGCGTCGCAGACGGCCGACGTCCGGTCCGCCGACGCGGGCCGCGCGCACGGCCACGGCTACCGCTCCCTCCCCGTCCCCACCGTCATCGCCCACCGGGGTGCCAGCGGCTACCGCCCCGAGCACACCCTCGGCTCCTACCGGCACGCCCTCGACCTCGGCGCCCACGTCATCGAGCAGGACCTCGTCCCCACCAAGGACGGGCACCTCGTCTGCCGCCACGAGAACGACATCACCGGCACCACCGACGTCGCCGACCACCCCGAGTTCGCCTCCCGGAAGACCACCAAGAGCGTCGACGGCGTCTCCCTCACCGGCTGGTTCACCGAGGACTTCACCCTCGCCGAGCTCAAGACCCTCCGGGCCAAGGAGCGCATTCCGGCCATCCGCCAGGAGAACACCCTCTACGACGGCCGCTGGGCGATCCCCACCTTCGAGGAGGTGCTGCGCTGGGCCGAGGAGGAGGGCCGCCGCCGGGGCCGCGAGATATGGCTGCACGTCGAGACCAAGCACCCCACGTACTTCCGCTCCCTCGGGCTCGGCCTGGAGGAGCGCCTCGCCAAGCTGCTGCGCCGTTACGGTCGCCACCGCGCGAACTCCCCGGTCTTCCTCCAGTCCTTCGAGCCCAGCAGCATCCAGCGGCTCGCGAAGCTGGTGGACTCGCCCGGAGTGGTGCTGCTCTCCGGAGCGAGCAGCCGCCCCTGGGACTTCGTCCAGGCCGGGGACCCGCGCACGGTCGCCGACCTGGTCACGCCCAAGGGCCTGCGCTGGATCGCCTCGTACGCCAAGGGCATCGGACCCACCCTCGACCTGGTGATCCCCAAGGACGCGAGCGGCCGCCTCGGCGACCCGACCACCCTGGTCCGCGACGCGCACGCGGAGGGCCTGATCCTCCACCCGTACACCCACCGCAACGAGAACTCCTTTCTGCCCGCGGACTTCCGCAGGGGCACGGACCCGACGGCGTACGGGGACTCCTTCGGGGCCCTGAAGCGGTACCTGGAGACGGGGATCGACGGCATCTTCTCCGACAACCCGGACACCGCCCTGCTGGGCGCGGCGGACTTCACCGCCCGCGGCTGAGTCCGGACACCCGTGCGGGTCCGGCGTTCGGGCCCGCACGACCTCCTCCCGGGTGGTTTACGCCCCGTACCGCAACCACACCCGAGTGCCCCGGCATCGTGCGGTTCATGACCACCCCCGGTATCACCACCCGCGGCATCACCGCCCCCGGCACCACGACCATCGACGACACCGCCGCCCCCGCCGTCGACGACACCGCCACCCCCGGGCTCCTCGCCGCCCTCGCCCCGCTGCTCGCCGCCGAGTCGGATGCCGAGGCGCCGGCCGCCGGAGTCGACCCGGGCGACCTGGAACAGGCCGTCTGGCTCCGTCTCCTGGAGCAGCTCAAGGAGACGGGGGCCGCCCCCGAGCGCCCCGCCGAATGGCTGCGCCGCGCCGTCCGCGCGGAGGCCCGCCGGGCCCGCAGGACCAGCGACCGCGAGCGCCCCTACCGGGAGGAACCCGCCCAGGATCCGGGCGGCTCCGGGCCCCACGGCTCCCCGGAACACTCGCTGATGGTGGCCGAGGGCCGCCGCACCCTGCGTGCCGCCGTCACCAGGACGCCTGGCCGCTGCCCCCGGGTGCTGACCGCGATGCTCGATCCCGAGGACCCCACGTACCGGGAAATCGCAGGAGAGTTGGGTATCTCACAGGGCAGTCTGGGGCCGATGCGTTCCCGTTGCCTGGGATGCTTGCGCAGAATGCTGGCTGCAGAGGTTCCCGCCCCCGGCCGACGGGGAAGGGTGCGTTAAACCGATGATCGACCAGATGAGCGGGAGGCGTGCACACATGGGCCTGAGTGTGACCATCTCAGCGGCGGATGCGCAGGACGCGGAGCACATCCTGAAGCTGCAGTACCTCTGCTACCAGAGCGAGGCGGAGCTCTACGGGGACTGGTCCATCGAACCGCTCACCCAGTCGCTCGACGCCCTGCGCGCCGAACTGGCCGAGGGGCACGGTCTGGTGGCCCGGCTCGGCGACGAGGTCGTCGCCTCCGTACGGGCCCGGCTCGACGAGGACGGCACGGTACGGATCGCCAAGCTGATCGTGCACCCGCGCATGCAGCGGCACGGCCTCGGCGGCCGGCTCCTCGACGGCATCGAGCGCCACTTCGCGGCCGCTGCCGAGCAGCTCCCCGCCCCAGCCGCCAAGCGCTTCCAGCTCTTCACCGGCCACCGCAGCGAGGGCAACCTGCGCCTCTACCGCAGCAAGGGGTACGCGCAGGTCGCCACCCGCGAGCTCGGCCCCAGGCTCACCCTGGTGACCCTGGAGAAGGCCGCCGCCTGACTCAGGCGGCGGTGAGGGTCCGCGACCGGCGCAGCCACCAGATGCCGGTCAGCGGAAGCAGGACCGGAATGAAGAGATAGCCGTAGCCGTAGTCCGACCAGACCGTCGCGTCCGGGAAGGCGGACGGCTCGACCAGCGTCCAGGTCCCGACGATCAGTACGCCCGCGAGCTCGGCGGCGCAGCACACCAGCGCCGCCCTGCGGGCCGTCTCCCCGCCCCGCACCAGGGTGTAGGTGATGAAGGCGTAGACGACGGCGGCCACTGCCGACAGGGCGTACGCGAGCGGCGCCCGGTCGAACTCGGTGGCGATCTGGTAGATCGAGCGGGAGACCGCGCCGACCGACATCACGCCGTACAGCCAGACGAGCAGGATGCCGGGGCCCGTGACGAGCCGGGTCTTCGCGCCCTGTGCTGACTTCTCCTGCGTCTCGGTCATGGTCAGCCCACCGTCCAGATGTCGTAGAGACGCACTTCGAGCACGGCCAGGACGACCGCACCGGCGGCCACCGTGGCCGAACCCCACCGGCTGCGCTCCGCGAGCGACATGAACCCGGCGATGGGCACCGCGCACAGCGCCCCGAGCAGATAGGCGACGAAGATCGTCGCGCCCTCTTCGGCCTTCTCGCCGCGCGTCAGCTGCACGATCCCGACGATCAGCTGGACCAGGACGAGGAAGGACACCACGGCCATGCCGATGAAGTGCCAGTCCTTGGTCGACTGGTCACGGAAGGCGGCGTAGCCGCACCAGGCGGCGAGGGCGAGCGCGGCCACGGAGACCGCGACCGTCAGGGCGTCAAGCATGCGCCCGAGGGTATTACGGGCCGAAAGGCCCGATGCGCTCGCCCCCCACCGCCCTCCCGGCACGTCCGGGTCACCGGGCGTGGCCTGGGCCACAACCCGCCCCCGCACAGCCCTCCCGCCCCGCGCGCGGGCACCGATCCACCGGGCCCGTCCCCGCAGGCCACGCGCGGAAAGAGAGCGGAAGGACGGCCTCCGAAGTGTCCGCATGGCGTCTCAAAGGCGTCCGCTATTCGGACAGCCTCCTTTCGTTCGCACCTGCGCATGCTTTACTTGCAGACATGACCACGACGAGCAGCCGCACCCTTGCGACCGAGGCGATCATCACGCCCGGTGCTCGTTGTATGTGTCGAATGTGCGCCTTCTGAGGGCCCCCGCCTGAGTTTCGCGCCCCGAAGCGAGACCCGACGGCCGTGCCGTTCCTCCCGCCTTCCGGCGGCGGACCGTGCCCGCCCCCGCGCACCGCCGACTCCCGGCCACCCGCCGGAGCGGCCTCCGTGCGCCTGACTGTCCGAAGACGAATGCCCCGTGCACGACGGACCCCGCGTCGCGCACTCGACAGTGACGGAAACCCCTGTGATCACCACTTCGGGCCTGACCAAGGTCTACGAGTCGCGCGGCCGCCAGGTCACCGCTCTGGACGGTGTCGACCTCCACGTCCGCGAGGGCGAGGTGTTCGGCGTGATCGGCCAGAGCGGCGCCGGCAAGTCCTCGCTCATCCGCTGCGTCAACCTCCTGGAGCGCCCCACCTCCGGCACCGTGACCGTCGACGGCGTCGACCTCACCGCACTCGCCGGCAAGGGCCGCCGGGCGGGCAAGGACCTGCGCCGGGCGCGCAGCAGCATCGGCATGGTCTTCCAGCACTTCAACCTGCTGTCCTCCCGCACGGTGAAGGACAACATCGAACTTCCCCTGGAGATCCTGGGCGTCTCGGGCGCCGAGCGTTCCCGCCGCGCCCTCGAACTCCTCGACCTGGTCGGCCTCGCCGACAAGGCCAAGTCCTACCCCGGACAGCTCTCCGGCGGTCAGAAGCAGCGCGTCGGCATCGCCCGCGCCCTCGCCGGCAAGCCCAAGGTCCTGCTCTCCGACGAGGCCACCAGCGCCCTCGACCCGGAGACCACCCGCTCCATCCTCCAGCTGCTGCGCGACCTCAACCAGCAGCTCGGCCTGACCGTCCTGCTCATCACCCACGAGATGGACGTCGTGAAGACGATCTGCGACTCCGCCGCGCTCATGCAGTACGGCCGCGTCGTCGAGACCGGCACCGTCGGCGAACTGCTCGCCACCCCCGGCTCCCAGCTGGCGGCCGAGCTCTTCCCGGTCAGCGGCGCCCACACCGGCCCCGACCGCACGGTCGTCGACGTCACCTTCCACGGCGACGCCGCGACCCAGCCCGTCATCTCGCAGCTCTCCCGCACGTACAACATCGACATCTCGATCCTCGGGGCGGCGATGGACACCGTCGGCGGCAAGCAGATCGGCCGGATGCGGATCGAACTGCCCGGGCGGTACGAGGACAACGTCGTCCCGGTCGGCTTCCTGCGCGAGCAGGGCCTCCAGGTCGAGGTCGTCGAGGAGACGCTTACCGAAGAAACGGTTGTCCAGGACACGGCGACCCTGCTCGTGAAGGAAGGTGCCAAGTGACCTGGTCCGAGATGCAGCCACTGCTGGAGCAGGGCACCGTCGACACCCTCTACATGGTCCTCTGGGCCACCGTCGTCACCGTGCTCGGCGGCCTGCCGCTCGGCATCCTCCTCGTTCTCACGGACAAGGGCGGCCTGCTGCAGAACCTGCCGGTGAACAAGGTCGTCGGTGCGATCGTGAACATCGGGCGTTCGCTGCCCTTCATCATCCTGCTGATCGCCCTGATCCCGTTTACCACCCTCGTCGTCGGCACCTTCATCGGCCCGACCGCGATGATCGTGCCCCTCGCCATCGGCGCCATCCCCTTCTTCGCGCGCCTCGTCGAGACCTCGATCCGCGAGGTCGACCACGGGCTCGTCGAAGCCGTCCAGGCCATGGGCGGCGGGATCCCCACCATCGTGCGCAAGGTGCTGCTCCCGCAGGCCCTGCCCTCGCTGATCTCGGGCGTCACCACCACGGTCATCGTCCTCATCGGCTACTCCGCGATGGCCGGCGCGGTCGGCGGCGAGGGCCTCGGCTCCAAGGCCGTCACCTACGGATACCAGCGCTTCGACACCACGTTCATGCTCGTCACCGTGGTCGTCCTGGTCCTGATCGTGACCGTCGTCCAGCTCATCGGCGACGGAGTCGTACGACTCCTCGCCCGCCGGGGCCGTACCGCGTAACGCCCCCCGGCCACCCCAGACTTCGTCCTTCGAAGAACAGCCCGGACTTGTTGTCCAGGCGACCACCGCTCCACCGGAAAGAGGCACTCTTCGTGCGTAAGAACATCAAGCTCACCGCCGGTATCGCCACCGCAGCCGCCCTCGCCCTCGGCCTCAGCGCCTGCGGCACCTCCTCGGACCCCGGGTCCAAGGACTCGGCCGGCTCCGGAGACGCCTCCAAGGCCCTCGTCGTCGCCGCGTCCCCGACGCCGCACGCCGACATCCTCAACTACGTCAAGGACAACCTGGCCGAGAAGGCCGGCCTGAAGCTGGAGGTGAAGGAGTTCACGGACTACGTCCTGCCGAACACCGCCACCGAGACCGGCCAGGTCGACGCCAACTTCTTCCAGCACAAGCCGTACCTCGACGACTTCAACAAGAAGAACAGCACCCACATCGTCCCGGTGGTCAACGTCCACCTGGAGCCGCTGGGCCTCTACTCCAAGAACATCAAGTCGGTGAAGGACATCAAGGCGGGCCAGACCATCGCCGTCCCCAACGACACCACCAACGGCGGCCGCGCGCTCCAGCTGCTCGCCGAGAACGGCCTGATCACCATCAAGCCGGGCGTCGGCACCAACGCCAAGATCTCCGACATCACCGACAAGAAGGGCCTGGAGTTCAAGGAGCTGGAGGCCGCCACCGTGCCCCGCGCCCTGAACGACGTGGACGCCGCCGTCATCAACGGCAACTACGCCATCGAGGCCAAGCTCTCGCCGGCGAAGGACGCCATCGCCCTGGAGAAGGCCGACGGCAACCCGTACGCCAACTTCCTCGCCGTCAAGGAGGGCAACGAGAAGGACGCCCGCGTGCAGAAGCTCGCCAAGCTCCTCAACTCGCCCGAGGTGAAGAAGTACATCGAGGACACCTACAAGGGCTCGGTCGTCCCGGCCTTCGGCGCCGCCGAGTAGACTCCCGCGTCCGAGGGACCGTCAGACCGGCTCCCCCGTACAGTCCTTGAGCAGAAGGCCCCCCGCACCCCGTCCGGTGCGCGGGGCCTTCGCCACACCCCCACCCGACACCGACCCGGCCATGCGCACCGGCGCCCACATGCTGCATGCTGTGCGTTCACGGTCGATTCGGACGGTCCACGGCATGGAGCTGCGCATGACTACCACCTTTCCGGACATCTCCATCAACACGGACCGGTTGGTGCTGCGCGCATTCGAAGAGGCCGACGCCCCCGCCCTCGCCGAGATGATGAACGACGAACTCGTCGGCGCCTGGACCGCGGTGCCCCAGCCCTTCACCGAGGCCGCGGCCCGCCGCTGGATCACCGAGTACGCGCCCACCGAACGCGCCGCAGGCCGGGGCATCGACCTCGCCGTCACCGAGTTCCTCACCCAGCGCCTGGTCGGCGTCATCCAGTTGGCCAAGACCGACTGGAAGGTCCGCTCCACCGAACTCTCCTACATCGTCGCCCCCTGGGCCCGCGGCGAGGGATACGCCTCCGAAGCCGCCCTCGCCACCGCCCAGTGGCTCTTCGGCGCCCAGAAGTTCGAGCGCCTCGAACTGCGCACCGCCGCCGACAACACCGCCTCCCAGCAGGTCGCCCAGAAGATCGGCTGCATCAGCGAAGGCGTCCTGCGCAACGCCTGCATAGCCCGCACCCGCACCGAGGACGGCAGCTGGACCGATCTGCGCACCGACTTCATCGTCTGGGGCCTCCTCCCCGAGGACCTCGACGGCGTCGCCGACCAGATGGCCGAGGCCGGATACTCCTCGTACACCGACTGGAGCTGAGCCCCGGACCGCCACCCGGGGTACGCTCGGCACGCCCCCGACCTGCGACGACACCAGGAGACGACGAATGGCCGACCGCGTCACGGTGATCGGCTGGGACGGCTCGCCCCTCACCGCGTCGGCCCGGTCCGCGCTCTCCGCCGCCACCCTGGTGGCGGGCGCCGCCCACCACCTGGCGCTGCCCGAGGTCCCACCCGGCGCCGAACGCATCCGCCTCGGCAGCGTCGACCTCGCCGCCCGCCGCATCGCCGGCCACCGCGGCACCGCCGTCGTCCTCGCCGACGGCGACCCCGGCTTCTTCGGCGTCGTCCGCACCCTGCGCGCTCCCGAGCACGGCCTCGAAGTCGAGGTCGTCCCCGCCGTCTCCTCCGTCGCCGCCGCCTTCGCCCGCGCCGGGATGCCCTGGGAGGACGCCCGGATCGTCGTCGCCCACCAGCGCACCCTGCGCCGCGCCGTCAACGTCTGCCGCGCCCACCCCAAGGTCGCCGTCCTCACCTCGCCGGGCGCCGGACCCGCCGAACTCGCGCTCCTCCTCGACGGCGTCCACCGCACCTTCGTCGTCTGCGAGGAACTCGGCACCGACCGCGAACAGGTTTCCGTCCTCACCTCCGACAAGGCCGCCGACCACGTCTGGCGCGACCCGAACGTCGTCCTCGTCATCGGCGGCACCGCGGGCGGCACCCCCGCCGCCCCCTGGCTGATGGGCCAGGACCCGGCGGCGCCCCCGGTCCGCGGCTGGGGCCTGCCCGCGGCGGAGTACGACCCCGCCGCGCGCGGCGCCCGGACCGGCGCGGGCGAGGACCCGTCCCTGCGCGCCGCCCAGCTCGCCCGCCTCGGGCCCCGCACCGGCGACCTCGTCTGGGACATCGGCTGCGCGGGCGGCGCCTTCTCCGTCGAGGCCGCCCGCTTCGGCGCCGCCGTCATCGCCGTGGACACCGACCCGGCCGCCTGCGCCCGCACCGAGCAGGCCGCCCGCCGCCACGGCGTACCCCTCCAGACCGTCCCCGGCCGGGCCCCGCACGTCCTGGAGAACCTGCCCGAACCCGATGTCGTACGGATCGCGGCCGGCGGGGTTCCCGTCGTCACCGCCTGCACCGACCGGCGTCCCGAGCGCATCGTCGCCCACGCCTCCACCCGCGACGAGGCCGAGGCGATCGGCACCGCCCTCGCCGACGGCGGCTACACCGTCGAGACCCTCCTCCTGCAGACCGTCGGGCTCGACCCGGACGACTGGTCGGAACGCGAGCGTTCGGTCGTCTTCCTGCTGTCCGGCCGCAGGAGCGACACCCCCCACGCCTAGGGGTGCCCGGCCGATCACGGTCGGACCGGCCCCAGGGGGCCACCCCACCCGTGACCAGGCCGCCCGCCGGGCCAGGTAGGCTGGCCGATTGTTGTACCGCATCCGGATGTTCGGCGCTTCGTTCGTCAATGTCCTGAATTGGTGGCCACATTGCGCCGCTGACGTGGTACGCGACAAGGGGGGACCGCGCGACGTGGCGCAGTCCACAGCGCACCGTGGCGAATCTCCATGCCACGGAGGCCCGGGGCCGCGACAATGTGTGGGTGTCCGCGTGTCCTTCGTGCCGCGCGGCGCACGCGCTCGTTCTTGTCGATGGGCGCAGGTCTGAAGGAGCACAAGCGATGGGCGAGGGGTACGCATGACGGACACCGGCCAGGTCCCGGGCGAGGGGCTGCCGGAGAACGCAGGCATGGTCGAGCAGCCGGGCATCCCCGCACCGGGCGCGTACACCTTCCTGGACCCCTCCGAGCACACCACCGAGGACGACGACCTGCTTCTGATGCCGGGCGCCCAGGGCGCCTGGAGCGAGCACCCGCCGGGCATCGCGCCCGCACCGCCGGTCGCCGTGCCGCCGCCGGCGGCACCCATGGTCCCGAACCAGTCGGCACCCCACCAGGGCACGCCGCACGCGGCCGCCCCGCACCAGGAGGCGCCGGCGATGAGTGACCCGCTCACCGACCCCCTGCCGGACCCGCTGACGGCACCGCTGGACTCCGTCGCCCTCGCCGACGTCCTCACGGCCCCCCAGCACCAGACCCCGCCGCAGGGCGTACCGCTGGGCACCCCGGCGCACGGCGTCCCGCTCACCGGCACCCCGGCCCACGGCGTCCCCCTGGACCAGCCGACCGGCACTCCGGCGCACGGCGTCCCGGTGGACCAGCCGACGGGCACCCCCGCCCACGGCGTCCCCCTGGACCAGCTCACCGGCACCCCCGCCCACGGCGTTCCCGTGGCCCCGCAGGAGCCGGCGACGCACACCGACCACGGCTACGAGCCCGGCATCCTCGACACCGGCGCGCACGAGGCCGCGGGCCGCGACTCCGGCTCCGTCGACCTCGGCGGCGTCCGGATGCCCCCGCCCGCCCCGGCCTCCGCCCCGCAGCCCGCGCGCCGCCCGCTGCACATGGGTCCGGCCGTGCCCGAGGCCGGCGGCGTCGTGCTCTCGCTGGCCGACCGCGGCCCCGCCGCGGCGCCCGCCCCGGCTCCGCTGCCCGCACCCGTCCCCGAATCGCTCGTGGCCACCGGCCCCGTGCCGATGCCGGTACGCAATCCGGGCCCGCCGACCACCGGCCCCGAGTACTTCGAGATCGCGCAGGACCAGCAGCTCGCGCCGCAGAGCGCCGAGCCGTGGGCCCCGCAGCCGGAGGAGCCCGTGGCCCCGCAGGCCGCCGCGTTCCCCGCAGAAACGGTCGTCCCGCAGAGCGGGCAGTTCGTCCAGGTCGAGGGCAACGTCCCGACGACCCCCCACCTGGCCCCGATCCCGGCGCCCGAGGCGGCTCCCGCGCCCGAGCAGGACGAGCCGGCCGAGCCCGAGACGGCCCCCGAGGCCCAGGTCGTGGTCACGGAGCCCGCTCCCGAGGCTCCGGTGGAGACGCCCGAAGCCCAGGTCACCGTCCCCGCCCCGCGCGAGGGCGAGCCGACGGCCGAGGCCCCCGCGCCCGCGACGGCGGAGCCGGAGGAGCCCGTCGCCGTACCCGAGGCCGAGGCCGAGCACACTCCGGAAGCCGAACACACTCCGGAAGCCGAGCAGGCCCCGGTGGCCGAGCCGCAGCCGGAGGAGCCCACGGAGCCCGCCGCCGAAGCCGCCTCCGAGGCCCCGGCCGCGGGCGCCGCCGTGGCAGAGGAGCACATCCCCGAGGGCCAGGCCCCCGAGGGTCAGGCCCCCGAGGGCCAGGCCCCCGAGGGTCAGGCCGCCGAGGAGCAGGCTGCCGAGGTGCAGACCCCCGAGGTGCAGATCCTCACGGAGCAGCTCCCGGAGGAGGCCCCCGTGGAGGCGGTCGCCGAAGAGATCCCGTTCGTCCCGGAGGAAGACGCCCCCGAGGCCCTGCCCGAGCAGACGCCGGAGGCCGAGGCGGCCCCCGGCATCGAGGCAGCGCAGACCGAGCAGGCCGAGGCCGAAGAGCCCGTCGCATCCACGGACGCACAGACGGACGCTCCCACGGACGCCCCCGAGGCGCTCCAGGACGGCGAAGCCACCACGGAAGCCGCCCCCGCCCTTGACGTGGAGACGACCCCGGCCACCACAGACGATGACGAAGGCGAAGACGCGGACCAGGCCGCGAACTCGGCCCCGGCCCCCGGCTACGACGACGCCGAGCGCGAGGCCGTCCTCCGCGTGATGCGCGAGCGCCGCGACATCCGCAACGGCTTCCGCTCCGACCCGATCCCGCACGAGGTGCTGCTCCGCGTCCTGGAGGCCGCCCACACGGCCCCCAGCGTCGGCCACTCGCAGCCCTGGGACTTCGTCGTCATCCGCTCCGCCGAGACCCGGCAGACGATGCACGAGCTGGCCCAGCGACAGCGCGAGGCCTACGCCAAGTCGCTGCCGAAGGCCCGGGCGAAGCAGTTCAAGGAACTGAAGATCGAGGCCATCCTCGACACCCCGGTCAACATCGTCGTGACGGCCGACCCCACGCGCGGCGGCCGCCACACCCTCGGCCGCTACACGCAGCCGCAGATGGCCCCGTACTCCTCGGCGCTCGCCGTCGAGAACCTCTGGCTCGCCGCCCGCGCCGAGGGCCTCGGCGTCGGCTGGGTCAGCTTCTTCGACGAGCGCGAGATGGTCCGCACCCTGGGCCTCCCCGAGCACCTCGAAGTGGTCGCGTACCTCTGCGTGGGTTACGTCGACGAGTTCCCCGAGGAGCCCGAACTGATGCAGGCGGGCTGGTCCAAGCGACGCCCGCTGGCCTGGGTCGTCCACGAGGAGACGTACGGCCGCCGCGCCCTGCCCGGCGAGGAGCCGCACGACCTGCTCCAGGAGACCATCGCCAACATCCGCCCGCTGGACGCCAAGGCGCTCGGCGAGGCGTGGGAGCGCCAGAAGCGGATGACCAAGCCCGCCGGTGCGCTCGGCATGCTGGAGATCATCGCGGCGCAGCTCTCCGGACTCTCCCGGGTGTGCCCGCCGCCGATCCCGGAGCCGGCGGCCGTCGCGATCTTCGCGGGCGACCACGGTGTCCACGCCCAGGGCGTGACTCCCTGGCCGCAGGAGGTCACCGGCCAGATGGTGGCCAACTTCCTCGGCGGGGGAGCGGTCTGCAACGCCTTCGCCAACCAGGTGGGCGCGGAGGTCTGCGTCATCGACGTGGGCGTGGCCTCCGAACTCCCGGCCACCCCGGGCCTCCTGCCCCGCAAGGTCCGCCCCGGCACCGCCGACTTCACCACGGGTCTCGCAATGACCCGCGACGAGGTGCTGGCAGCGATCGAGGTGGGCATCGAAACGGCGAGGGACCTGGTCGCCGCCGGCAACAAGGCCCTGCTCACGGGCGAGATGGGCATCGCGAACACCACCGCGTCCGCCGCCCTGATCTCGGTCTACACGGGCGTCGACCCGACCGAGGTCACCGGCCGCGGCACGGGCATCAACGACGAGACGCACGCCCGCAAGGTGGACGTCGTCCGTCGCGCCCTCGACCTGCACAAGCCGGACCCGGCGGACCCGATCGGCGTCCTGTCGGCGATCGGCGGCCTGGAGCACGCGGCCCTCGTCGGCCTGATCCTGGGCGCGGCCTCCCTGCGTACCCCGGTCATCCTCGACGGCGTGTCCACCGGCGCGGCGGCCCTGGTGGCCCGCGCGATCGCACCGGAGTCGCTCGCGGCCTGCATCGCCGGTCACCGCAGCGCCGAGCCGGGCCACGTGGCCGCGCTCAACAAGCTGGGCCTGCGCCCCCTGGTCGACCTGGACCTCCGTCTCGGCGAGGGCACGGGCGCCCTGCTCGCCCTCCCGTTGGTGCAGAGCGCGGCCCGCGCGATGCACGAGGTGGCCACGTTCGACTCGGCGGGCGTCACCGAGAAGTAGCACCCGGGCGCGTCCCCCACCCACGCACGGACGTGGGGGACGCGCAGGGACCGTGTTCGGGACGTAAAGCGTGATGTGTGGCGCGTAAGCGGAAGCCCGCACCACTCAAGTCCCAGCACGCGCCGTACATCATGCAGTCCCGCACACGGTCCCGGAGCGGCCCCCACGCAGGGACCCACCGGGCTGAGGCCCCACGGGAAGCCCCCCGAGGCTTCACCGAGCAACCCGGCTCAGCCCCCCGGGAGATCCGTCACAACGTGACGGAGCACCGCCACCGATATCGTGGCCCCACCAGCCGCTTCACCGCAGCAGCGGCCAGCACCCGCCCTCCGAGGAGCCGCTCACCCATGGCCGAGCACGCCGATCACACCGCCCAGCCGACGACGCACCCCGCCTACCCCGTCGGCCTGCGCCTGGCCGGCCGCCGCGTAGTCGTCCTCGGCGGCGGCCAGGTCGCCCAGCGCCGGCTCCCCGCGCTGATCGCCGCGGGCGCCGACATCACGCTGATCTCCCCCTCCGCGACCCCCTCGGTCGAGGCGATGGCCGAGGCCGGCGAGATCACCTGGACCAAGCGGCGGTACGAGGACGGTGACCTCGCCGACGCCTGGTACGCCCTGGTCGCCACGACCGACCCGGCCTCGAACGCCGCCGCCTCCGCGGAGGCCGAGCGGACCAGGACCTGGTGCGTACGCTCCGACGACGCCGAGGCGGCCACCGCCTGGACCCCGGCGACCGGCCGCAGCGAGGGCGTGACCGTCGCCGTGCTCACCGGCCACGACCCGCGCCGCTCCGCCGCCGTGCGCGACGCGATCGTCGAGGGCCTGCGGGACGGCTCGATCGCGGCCCCGCAGCACCGCGCGCGTACCCCCTTCGTCGCCCTGGTCGGCGGCGGCCCCGGCGACCCGGACCTGATCACGGTGCGCGGCCGCCGGCTGCTCGCCGAGGCGGACGTGGTCATCGCCGACCGGCTCGGCCCCCGCGACCTCCTGGACGAGCTGCCCCCGCACGTCGAGGTGATCGACGCGGCGAAGATCCCGTACGGCCGGTTCATGGCCCAGGAGGCCATCAACAACGCGCTGATCGAGCACGCCAAGGCGGGCAGGTCCGTCGTACGGCTCAAGGGCGGCGACCCGTTCGTCTTCGGCCGGGGCATGGAGGAGGCGCAGGCGCTCGCCGTCGAGGGCATCGCCTGCACGGTGGTGCCGGGCATCTCCAGCTCGATCTCGGTCCCGGGCGCGGCGGGCATCCCGGTGACGCACCGGGGCGTGGCGCACGAGTTCACGGTGGTCAGCGGGCACGTGGCCCCGGAGGACCCGCGTTCGCTGGTCGACTGGGCGTCGCTCGCGAAGCTCACCGGCACGCTCGTGATCCTGATGGGCGTGGACAAGATCGGGAAGATCGCCGAGGCGCTGATCGCCCACGGCAAGAACCCGGAGACGCCGCTCGCCCTGGTCCAGGAGGGCACGACGGCCTCCCAGCGCCGGGTGGACGCGACGCTGGCGACGGTCGCGGAGACCGTCAAGGCGCAGGAGGTCCGCCCGCCGGCGGTCATCGTGATCGGCGACGTGGTGACGGAAGGCCCGGACCGCCTGGTCGGGTAGGACCGCTCAGGAGCGGGCGACGCGGCGGCCGACGCCCAGCCGCACACACATTGGCACCACACCCCGGACAAGGCAGTATCACCTCGTGGCCGAACTCATCACGATCGACGACCCCGACGACCCGCGCCTGCGCGACTACACCGGTCTGACCGATGTCGAACTCCGCCGCAGAAGGGAGCCGGCCGAGGGCCTGTTCATCGCGGAGGGCGAGAAGGTCATCCGCCGGGCCCGGCAGGCGGGGTACGAGATGCGGTCGATGCTGCTCTCCGCCAAGTGGGTCGATGTGATGCGGGACGTCATCGACGAGGTTCCGGCGCCGGTGTACGCGATCCAGCCGGACCTCGCGGAACGCGTCACCGGCTACCACGTGCACCGGGGCGCCCTCGCCTCCATGCAGCGCAAGCCGCTCCCGGACGCCGCCGAACTGCTCGTCGACGCCCGCCGGGTGGTCGTGATGGAGTCGGTGAACGACCACACCAACATCGGTGCGATCTTCCGCAGTGCGGCGGCCCTCGGCATGGACGCCGTGCTGCTGTCGCCGGACTGCGCGGACCCGCTGTACCGGCGCTCGGTGAAGGTGTCGATGGGCGCGGTGTTCTCCGTCCCGTACGCCCGTCTCGACACCTGGCCGCGCGGCCTGGAGGCGGTACGGGAGGCGGGCTTCAAGCTCCTCGCGCTGACGCCGGCCGAGAAGGCGATGTCGATCGACGAGGCCGCGCCGCACCGCATGGAGCGGGTGGCCCTGATGCTGGGCGCGGAGGGCGACGGCCTGTCCACGCAGGCGCTGCGCGCCGCGGACGAGTGGGTCCGGATTCCGATGGCCCACGGCGTCGACTCGCTGAACGTGGGCGCGGCGGCCGCGGTGGCCTTCTACGCGGTGGCGACGGGCCGCCCGGAGTCCTGAGAGAGCCCCACCGGCACCGGATCGAGCCCGGTGCCGGTGGGGGTCCCAGGTCGTATCGGGAAGGTTCCGCCCGGCCCGCAGGCAGACGGCACTGCTTTCCGGGCTCGAACTACCCCTGAAGGGCCTGGGCGGCGGCGATGCCCAGGGCGACCACCAGCGTCACCACCACGAAGACGAAGAGCCGCTGCCGCAGCAGCCGCGGGTTGGCGGGGCGGCGGCCCGTCGACGTCGAGCGGGCACCCGGCCTGGTCGCCGGACGGCCACCGGTCCGCGGCCCGCCGGAGGGTCGGGAGGCCGGTCCGGGCCCGCGCCCGCCACGGTCCCGCTCCGCACCCCGCTCGGTACCGCGGTCCGCGCCGCGCTCCGTGCCCCGCTCACCGCCCCGCTCACCGCCCCGCTCACCGCCCCGCTCCGCACCCCGCTCGGGCCCACGACCGGGCACGTCCCGCTCGGTGTACCGCTCGGTCGGCCGTACGGTGTTCCGCTCCTCGGCCCGTTCCCGCTGTACGGGCGGCCGCGACACCGGCAGCCCCTGCGCCTCGCGCGCCGCGATCTCCTTGAGCCGCATCGACAGCTGAAGGGTGCTGGGACGGTCCTCGGGGTCCTTCGCCAGGCAGGCCCGGATGAGCGGCGCCAGGGCGTCGGGCACCCCGTGCAGCTGCGGCTCCTCGTGCACGACCCGGTAGAGCATGACCTCGGAACTGCCGTGCCCGAAGGGGGAGTCGGCCATGGCCGCGTACGCCAGGGTGGCACCGAGGGAGAACACGTCGGTGGCGGGGGTGACGGCGGCGCCGCGCACCTGCTCGGGGGCGAGGAAGCCGGGCGAGCCGACGGCCGTACCGACATGGGTCAGGGTGCTGGCCCCGGTGGCCCAGGCGATGCCGAAGTCGATGATGCGGGGGCCCTTGGGCGAGAGCAGGATGTTCGAGGGCTTGAGGTCCCGGTGCACGACCCCGGCCTCGTGGACGGCGACGAGGCCTTCCGAGAGGGCGGCCCCGATCGAGGCCACGTCGGCGGCGCGCAGCGAGCCCTCCTCGGCGACCCGGTCGTGCAGCGAGGGACCGGGCACGTACTGGGTCGCGAACCAGGGGCGCTCGGCCTCCAGATCGGCGGCCACCAGCCGGGCCGTACAGCCCCCGCGGATCCGCCGGGCGGCCGACACCTCGCGGGCGAACCGGGACCGGAACTCCTGGTCCTCGGCCAGATCGGGCCGGATCACCTTCAGCGCGACCCGCTGGCCGCGCCGGTCGGACCCCAGGTACACGACTCCCATCCCGCCGGCCCCCAGCCTGCGGTGGAGTCGGAACGACCCGACGATCCGCGGATCCTCGCGCCGGAGCCGCATCATCGCCATGTCCGTCCCCTCGTCCGTTCGACGTGGCACAGCTTACGTAAGGGCGCCCGTAGGTGCTCATAGGCCGCGCCCTCGCGCTGGGATCGATTGTCAGTGCTGAGGGGTACGAGCGACGGAGACGATCACGGTGGAGCCCTTCCAACCACCCACCCCGACAGTCCAGTTGACGATCTGTCGATAGCCCGCTCCGAGGGTCCCGGAGGCGTCCCGAGAGGCCCCGGGACCAGGGCGTTCGCGCGACGCCCCGCGAAGTGAGCGAAGTCACGTCCGGGCCGCCCCTCCGCCGGCCCTCAGGGAACCCCTCAGGGAAGACCCCGGGTTCCGGGACCCCGTCTCCACCCAGGGGAGTACGCCGTACGGTCGGGCGTCATCCTCCGGGAGGCCCGTAAGTCGGTACGCGGGCATGACGTCCAGCCGCTCCGCGCTCCCTAATGTTGATGTCAAGCGGCGGGTGCAGCACTCGTCCCCCGAGGTCAAGCACCCGCCGCGCCATTCACGACAGGAGAGGAACCATGGCTTTCACGGCATCACGGACGAGCGCCCGGCCTTCGAGCCGACGGCACCCCTTGGTGGCCACCGCCATGGTCCTCCCTCTCGCGGCCCTGCTCCTGTTCGCCTTCGGCGGCTGGGACGCGGTGGCCACACAGGCGTCGTCCGTGGGCGTGATGCTGGGGCGCTGAGAAGCGCCCCGGACCCGGGAGAGCGGCCCGGGTCGAGACATCCGGCCTTCAACCCCGTGGGGACGGGGGTGCGGCGGACGGCAGCGTGGGGCCGGTCAGCTGGGGAGCTGACCGGCCTTCGCGCGTTCCCACCCCGTACGCTCCGGGCGTGGACCCCACCGCCCCGCCCCGCACGGACGACCGCCCCGCCCAGCTCCCGCCGGCACGACTCGCGGCCGTCGCACACGCCGCCGCTCACGGCCCCGGCGCCCCTTGCCGTTGTGCGAGTGGCCTGGTCGGCGTGCTCGCCGACCGGGACGACGGGACCGTCGTGCGCCACGGGGGACTGGTCGCCAAGGCGCACGCCCCCGGCACCGACACCGAGGCGCACCGCGCACGGCTGGCCCTCGCGGCGCACCCGGCCGTCTCCGGTGTGTTCCTCCCGCCCCTCCCGGCATCCCCGACCGTGCCCGCCGAGCTCGACGGCCGTCCCGTCACCCTCTGGCCGTACGGCCCGCCCGTCGACCCGGTGGACCCCGACGCCGCCCCCTGGGAGGAGGCCGCGCGGCTCCTGGCGCTCCTCCACCGCACCCCGCCTCCGCCCGGGTTGGCGGACCGGCTCCCGGAGATGCGGGCCCCGGTCAAGGCGGCCCTCGCCGTGGACCGGATGCTCCGCACGGCCCCGGACCACCCGGCCACCGCGACCGTCCTCGCCGCGTGGCGATCCGTCCCCGACGACGCCGGACTTCGTGTCCCCGGCAACCCCGCGCAGGTCACCCGCCTCCTCTGCCACGGCGACTTCCACCTCGGTCAACTGGTCCGGGACACCGGCTCCCTGCTCGATGCCCCCTGGCGACTCATCGACGTGGACGACCTGGGTCTCGGGGACCCGGCATGGGATCTGGCCCGCCCCGCCGCCTGGTTCGCCGCCGGCATCCTGCCCCCGGAGGTCTGGTCCCGTTTCCTCGGCGCGTACGTGGCGGCGGGCGGCCCGGCCGTGGGCACCGATCCGTGGGTCCGACTCGACGTGCCCGCCCGCGCCCTGACGGTCCAGACGGCGGCCCTGGCCCTCGCCAAGTCGACGGGGGAGGGCCGGCCGCTCGACGAGGTCGAGGACGTGATGATCGACACCTGCGCCCGTATCGCCGGACGCCGAACCGACTCCGCCCCTTCGGCGTCCACGTAAGGTGAAGGACCATTCGAACGGCGAAGTCAGGGAGTTGAGCCGAGCATGCAGTGTCCGAAGTGTCATGCGGCCATGCACACGTACAACCGCAACGGCGTCCAGATCGAGCAGTGCAGCGGCTGCCGCGGGATATTCCTGGACTACGGCGAGCTGGAGTCCCTGACCCGCTTGGAGTCCCAGTGGGTCCAGCAGGCCCCGCCCGCCCCGCCGGCCCCGCAGGCCTACCCGGCGCAGCCCGCCCCCGCCGCTCCCGCCTGGGGCGCCCCGCACCACGGCGGTCACCACGGCGGCGGTCACTACCGCCAGCGCGGCTTCGGCCGGATGCTCTTCTCCTCCTGACCGAGAGTGCACCGGGTCTCCCGCCCGGTGTACGAACCGGCGCATGTGCCGGTGTACGGAGAAGCCCCCGGTCCGCGAGATGCGGCCGGGGGCTTCTTGGTGGTGCGCGATACTGGGATTGAACCAGTGACCTCTTCCGTGTCAGGGAAGCGCTCTCCCGCTGAGCTAATCGCGCGGGTGGTGCACACGAACATTACCCGAGGGTAGTGCGTACTGCGTGCGCGATACTGGGATTGAACCAGTGACCTCTTCCGTGTCAGGGAAGCGCTCTCCCGCTGAGCTAATCGCGCGGGACGGTCCGTATGGACCGGATCTTCGGTTGTTCTGCGTGCGCGATACTGGGATTGAACCAGTGACCTCTTCCGTGTCAGGGAAGCGCTCTCCCGCTGAGCTAATCGCGCTTGGAGGTGGAGACGGGATTTGAACCCGTGTAGACGGCTTTGCAGGCCGTTGCCTCGCCTCTCGGCCACTCCACCAGGAGTGAATACAGGGGTTCGGGAAGATCCCCCACATCGAGCGGACGACGAGATTCGAACTCGCGACCCTCACCTTGGCAAGGTGATGCTCTACCAACTGAGCCACGTCCGCTTGTCGTTTCCGTTTCGCTTGCGCGTCCCGGCGACGTGTTGAACTCTAGCGGATTCCTGGGCCAGCACAAAAACGCGTTTCCGCAGCGTGCTGACCTGCGCGCCGATCCGGGCGCCCGGCGCGGCGTCCCGGAGGGTTCGTGCCACGTTCACTCGCCGTGTCCCCGAGGTGGCGGGGAGCCCCCGTGCACGCGCCCCCGGTGTCCCCCCTCCGGCGGACCTAGACTCGATGCGTGCACGACCTTGCTCCGCTGGCCCGCTTCGGCGGCCTCCTCGCGACCGACCTCCGGGACGTCACCCACGACCCCGAAGCCCTGGACTCCGCCGGCTTCTGGGCCGTCTGCGCCGACTTCGAGGGGCGTCTGACCTGCGCGCGCTTCGGCGACGTGCGGCCCGACCCCGTCCCCTCGCCCGTCCCCGGCGGCTGGCTCGGCCCCGCCGCCGGTGACTGGACGTCCTCCCTCGACCGCGCCGCGTACACCGCGGGTGTCCGGCGCGTGCGCGAGCACATCGCGCGCGGCGAGGTCTATCAGGCGAACCTCTGCCGGGTGCTGACCGCGCCGCTGCCGGACCCGGCCGCCGCCGACGTCGACGCCCTCACCGCGCTCCTCGCCCGCGGCAACCCCGCCCCGTACGCCGGAACGATCCGCCTGCCCGCGCACGGAGTGGAGATCGCCACCGCTTCCCCCGAGCTCTACCTCCGCAAGGAAGGGGCCCTGATCACCTCCGGCCCCATCAAGGGGACCGGCCGCACCGCCGCCGACCTCCTTCCCAAGGACCACGCGGAGAACGTGATGATCGTCGACCTGGTCCGCAACGACCTCGGACGCGTGAGCGAGACCGGCTCCGTCGCCGTCCCCGCCCTCTGCGCGCTCGAGGAGCACCCCGGCCTCGTCCACCTCGTCTCCACGGTCACCGGCCTGCTGCGCGAGGACGCCGGCTGGCCCGAGCTGCTCGGCGCCACCTTCCCGCCCGGCTCCGTCACCGGAGCACCCAAGTCCAGCGCGCTGCGGATCATCGAGGCCCTGGAGACCGCCCCCCGCGGCCCGTACTGCGGAGGCATCGGCTGGGTGGACGCCGACGCGGACACCGCCGAGCTGGCCGTCGGCATACGGACCTTCTGGATCGACCGCCCCGAGAACGTGCTCCGCTTCGGCACCGGCGCCGGGATCACCTGGGGTTCCGATCCGGAGCGCGAGTGGCAGGAGACCGAGCTCAAGGCGGCCCGGCTGGTCGCGATAGCGTCGGGCGCCTACGAGTCAGGCGCCCTTGAGGCGAGTGGAAAGGCCATTTCTCGATGAAACTCTGGGTCAACGGCGGACTGCACGACGCGGAGACCGCCCTGGTCTCCGTGCTGGACCACGGACTGACCGTCGGCGACGGCATCTTCGAGACGGTCAAGGTCGAGCGGGGAGAAACGTTTGCTCTCACCCTCCACCTGGAGCGCCTCACCCGCTCCGCCCGCGGTCTCGGCCTGCCCGACCCGGACCTCGACGAGGTCCGTCGCGCCTGCGCCGCCGTCATCGGAGCGAACCCGATGGAGCTCGGCCGGCTCCGCATCACGTACACCGGCGGTCTCTCCCCGCTCGGCTCGGAGCGCGGCGACGCGGGGACCAGCCTGGTCGTGGGCCTCGGGGAGACCGGCCGCCGGGCCGACTCCACCGCCGTGATCACCGTGCCCTGGACCCGCAACGAGCGCGGCGCCCTCACCGGACTCAAGACCACCTCGTACGCCGAGAACGTGGTCGCCCTCGCCCGGGCGCGCGAGCAGGGGGCCACCGAGGCGCTGTTCGCCAACACCGTCGGACAGCTCTGCGAGGGCACCGGCTCCAACGTCTTCGTCGTCGTCGACGGCCGGATCCTCACCCCGCCCGTCTCCTCCGGCTGCCTCGCCGGCATCACCCGCGCCCTCGCCGTCGAGTGGACCGGCGCGCAGGAGACCGACCTGCCGCTGGACGTCCTGGAGAGCGCCGAGGAGATCTTCCTGACCTCGACCCTCCGCGACGTCCAGGCCGTGCACCGCGTCGACGGGCGCGAGTTGTCGCCGGCGCCCGGCCCGGTCACCGCCAAGGCCATGCGGATCTTCGACGAGAACGCCGCACGGGACCGGGATCCGCGCCTCCCGTAAAACCTGATGACGGACGGCCCCCGGGTGGGTAGAACACCACTGATGACCACCACTCTGCGGCCGGCCGAGCCGCTTCAGCAGACGCCCGACGGCGGCCGTTCCCGCACCTACGACGTGTGCGTGAACAGCCGCCGGGTCGGCTCCGTCCACCTCTCCACCGATCCGGGCTTCGGCGCCGCCTCCGGCGTGATCGGCCGGCTCCGGGTCGACGCGCCGGACCGCGGGCGGGGTCGGGGCACGGTCGCCGCGCTCGCCTCCGAGGAGGTGCTGCGGGGCTGGGGCTGCGCCGAGGTGCAGATCTCGGTCCCCGCCGACGCCGAGGCGGCGCTGCGGATGGCCCGCTCGCTCGGCTACACCGAGCGCAGCAGGAACATGGTCAAGGAGCTGCCCGACGAGCCGCCGGCCCTGCCGGAGGGCGTCGAGGTACGGCCGATGACCGAGACCGAGTACGCGGCGTGGGAGGCGCGGACCAAGCAGGGCTTCGCGCAGAGCTGGATCGACCGCGGCGTCCCCGAGGACCAGGCGCGCGCCAAGGCCGAGAGCAGTCACGCCAAGTACCTCCCCGAGGGCCTGGCCACCCCCGGCACGGCGATCCACGTGGTCGTCCGGGACGGACGGCCCGCCGGTTTCCTGTGGACCGGCCGGATCGAGCTGGAACCGGGGCGGTGGGCCGCCTTCGTGTACGACATCGAGGTCGGCGAGGAGCATCGCGGGCATGGCTACGGCCGGGCGCTCATGCTGCTCGCCGAGCGGGTCGCGCGGGAGACCGGGGAGACCCTGCTCGGACTGCACGTCTTCGCGCGCAACACCCCGGCGATCCGGCTCTACGAGTCGCTGGGCTACCGCACGACCTACGTCAACAGCGCGAAGGAACTCCGTTAGGGCCTGTCCGACAGTTCCCGTCGGATCAGGCCGGCCCGGGGTGTCCTGCCGATCAGGCCCCGGGCCCGGTCGGGCAGGCGGTCCGGCGGTCAGGCCTTCAGGAGGCGGTCGGCGATCTCCTCGATGCGCCCGCGCAGGCCGTCCTGGCTCTGGCCGCCGTCCAGACGCTCGCCGCCGATGACATAGGTCGGCGTGCCGGTGACCTTGATCGCCTTGCCCTCGGCCTCGTCCGCGTCGACGGTCAGGAGGTGCCGGCCGTCGATCAGAGCGGTGTCGAACTCCTCGGCGTCCAGACCGAGTTCGGTGGCGACCTCCATGAGCACCGACTCGCCGCGCTCGCCCAGCTCCGCGGTCCTGGCGAGCAGCGCCTCCGCGTACGGCCAGCCCTTGCCCTGCTCGACGGCCTCCTCGGCGGCCTGCGCGGCCGCGTACGCGTGCTTGTGCTTCGCGAGCGGGAAGTGGCGCAGCTGTACGTCGAGCCGGTCGCCGTACTTCTCGCGGAGCGCGCGGACGTCGTCGAGGGCCTGGAAGCAGTCGGGGCACTGGAGGTCGAACCACGCCTCCAGGACGACGGGGGAGGCGGGTGCGGTGGTGGAGTCACTCATGACAGCAGTCTCCCTCACGGGGAGGGGCGGGCGTCTCCCCACCGGGACCTGGGGAGGAGATCCGGAGGGGGTGACCCGGAGATCTCCCTGAGACCGGGTCCGGGACATGGCCCCGGACGGCGTCGGCGGTGCAGGATGGAAGGGACTTATCACCCGGGACCTGGAGGACCGCATGATCGCCGAGACCATTTGCTCCGCGGTGTCCGCGGCGGGCCTGGGCATCGCCGCGATCATGGCGTACCGGAAGCGATTCCTGTCCGCCGCCCGGATCGCGGCCTACGCCCTGGTGCCGCTCGGTCTGGTGATGACGGGTGCCGTCGACTGGATCGTGGACACGGCGTTCAGCCCGGTCGCCTGGGCTGGCTTCGGTGTCCTCGGCGTCGCCTGGCTGCTCTTCCTGTCCACCCGGGCCGTCGAGCGGCGCCGCGGCGGCCGCAAGGAGACCACCGGCGGGGCCGAACCGAGTGCCGTGGCTCCGGCGGCGTCGTCGCCCTCGCGTGCCGTGACGGCCAAGCCGGGGGCCGGCAAGACCCCCGGAGACGACTTCAGCGACATCGAGGCGATTCTGAAGAAGCACGGAATCTGATCGCTTCTGGCGGTTTCCCTTTCCCATGATCCACGGGTGATCCACGGGAAGGGATGAACACCCTCTGCCGTGGGGCGTGTTGCGGGATTTCAGGCGTCCCGCGTGCGCCATCATCCCCCCGAGATGCTGGATACCTCGCGGGAGACCGTCCCCGCCACCGATGCCCCTGCCGAAGAGCCGCGCGGTTGTCTGTTCGCGCTCTCCCAGCCCCCGCTGATGATCTTTCTCGGGGTGATCGGGTGTCTGCTGCTCATGGCCGCGGTGCACGATCTCTTCGTGCTGTGACGACCCCGAACCCGGCTACGGCCCCGGACCCCGACTCAGCCCGCGGCCTCCTTGCGGCGCGCGCGGTAGGCGGCCACGTGCAGCCGGTTGCCGCAGGTGCGGCTGTCGCAGTAGCGGCGCGAGCGGTTGCGGGACAGGTCGACGAAGGCCCGGCCGCAGTCCGGCGCCTCGCAGCGCCGCAGCCGCTCCTGCTCGCCCGCCACCACGATGAACGCCAGCGCCATGCCGCAGTCGGCCGCGAGGTGGTCCGCCACCGAGGCGCCCGGCGCGAAGTAGTGCACGTGCCAGTCGTAGCCGTCGTGGTCGGTGAGCTGGGGCGTGGTGCCCGCACCCGCCACCAGCTGGTTGATCAGTGGGGCCGCGATCCGGGCCTCCGGGGCCGAGAAGACCGCCGCGAACTTCTCGCGCACCTCGCGCACGGCCCGCAGGTCGTCGGGGCCCAGCTCGCCCACACCGCTGATCTTGTGGGCGTGGACGAAGGTCGCCAGCCCCGGGATGTCCGCGAGCTCGTCGGCGCGGTCGCCCTGGGGCGCGGTGTTCATCAGATCGACGACGGTGTCGAGGGCGATCCGGGTGTCGTGAGGGATCAGCACGATTCGCTCCCTGGCCGGCCGCGGGCGGGCGCCCGCGGAATGGCGCTGACTTTAGCGCGACCGGGAAAAGGACAACGGCGCCCACCACCGCGCCGGCTGCGCGGTGGGGAGCGCCGGTGTCGTGCCTATGTGACTGCCCGCGCGGCGCCGTCGCCCCGAGTCGGACGGCGCCGTGCGGCTCTCGGCCTGGCTCAGCTGTCGGCCAGGATGTGGGAGAGCTCCGTATCGAGGTCGAAGTGCCGGTGCTCGGTGCCCGGTGGCACGGCGGCGTCGGTCCGCTTCAGGAACGACTCCAAGGCCCTCGCCGGGGCCTCGAGCAGGGCTTCTCCCTCGGGAGAGCTCAACGCGATGCAGACGACTCCCTGACCGTGACTACGGGACGGCCAGACGCGGACGTCGCCCGTGCCGGTGGGCCGGTGCAGCCCCTCGGCGAGAAGGTCGCGGGCGAAGACCCACTCGACCGTCTCCTCGGCTCCGGTGTGGAAGGTGGCGTGCACGGCATAGGGATCGGCCGTGTCATACCGCAGGCCCGCGGGTACAGGCAGTGAGGACTCGCTCGACACAACGAGGCGCAGGTGCAGCTCGCAGCTGACCGTGGTGTTCATAAGCGCCAGGGCCTTTCGCTCAGTGTGCGCTCGGGGATTCGCACGTCGGCGAAATCGACATGCCACCTCCAGTGCCGTTGTAAACCCCTCTGTCGGTTTTGTGATCGTTCAGGTAGCTCGTATGGGTGCGTGTGACCTGGGGTAATACCGCCATTCCGGTGTCGGCTCCCCGTCCGGTAAGTTGGGAGCCATGAATGCGGAGAGTGACGAGCGCACCGGGGAGTCCGCAGACGGCCAAGATGCCGAACTGGGATCCCGCGCACCGGAGTTCATCAAGTCCCGGCGAGGCCTGCATCTGAGCTGGCAGGTCGGCGTCTTCATCGTGGGACTCGCCGTGGTCGGCGCCGGAGTGGTCATGCTGCCGCTCCCGGGGCCCGGCTGGCTGGTCATCTTCGGCGGCATGGCGATCTGGGCGACCGAGTTCGTCTGGGCCCAGCTCGTGCTCCGCTGGACCAAGCGCAAGGTCACCGAGGCCGCCCAGCGCGCCCTCGACCCCAAGGTCCGCCGCCGGAACATCATCCTCACCGCCATCGGCCTGGTGATCATCGCCGCACTGCTGGGCGTCTACCTCTGGAAGTTCGGCTTCGTCATGCCGTGGAAGATCGACGAGTGACCCTCGGGTGGTTCGGGAGCCCCGCTGACATGCGGTAATGTTTGCGGTGCGCCGGGCGATTAGCTCAGTGGGAGAGCACTTCGTTCACACCGAAGGGGTCACTGGTTCGAACCCAGTATCGCCCACCACCCGGTCCGAAGGCCCGAGACGGAACACCGTCCCGGGCCTTCGGCGTTTCACCGCATCCGCGCGACCCGGTCCCTGAGGCGCCGGGCGTCCCGCAGCCGCTGCTCGTACGTGGCGCCCGCCGCGAGCAGCAGGAGCCCGGCCAGGGCCGGCGGCAGCCAGCGCGGCAGCGCGCCCACCACCTGCACCACGTACGGGGCCAGCTCGTGCAGCCCGTCCAGGGCGAGCACCGTGCCGCCGAGGACCAGGAGCGCCTGGAGCCGGAAGCGGGCGCCGAGCAGCGTCACTGCCAGGGCCGCGACGCCGAGCGCCAGCGGGCGCGGCCACTCCGGGTCCGTCCAGGCCGCCACGAGGCTCGGCAGGAGCGTCGCCGCGAGACCGGGGCCGTACGCCGTCCAGGACGAGGCCTCCGGGTCCCGGCGCCGCCGCAGGAACCCGACGACGAGGGCGGGCACGGTCACGGGCAGCGTGTACGCCTCCGGGGTCGTGACCTCCCACACCGCGAGCCGCACCCAGGTGGCCAGCAGGAACAGCACCGCCGCCGTCCACGAGGCGAACCGCCGCCGCTCGGGCCGCACGGCCGTCCCCGCCGCGATCACCCCGCCGAGGGCCAGGGCGAGCGCCAGGAACGCCGGCCGGGACGCGGCGATCCCGAGGGCGAGCAGTCCCACGGTCCCGCCGGTGATCTCGACAGTGAGGGCCACCGGGCGGGCCTTGGCGCCGACGGCCGCCGTGGCCGCCGGGACGACCAGCAGGGTGAGCGCCGTCCAGTGGTCCTCGAACCCGCCGGCGGCGGACACCGCGAACACGAGTCCCGTCGCCGCGAGCACGGCTCCGCAGGCCGAAACCGTCCGGCGCACGTCCGTACCGAGCCAGGCGACCGCCGTGAGGAGCCCGAGCATCATCCCGAGCGCGGCGAACGTGGCCCCCCGGACGTCCAGGGCGAGCGCCACCGCGCTCAGGGCCGAGGCCAGACCGCCGGCGTACGCGAGCAGGCCGAGGAGGGTCCCGGGCTCCGTGGCGCGAGCCTGAGGGCGGGGCCGAGAGGGCGCCCAGCCGGGCCAGGGTGCGCCCGGCGAGGGCGGAGCGGAAGGGGCGGAGGTCGTCCCGGCGGCCGGGGCGTCCGCGGCAGGCTTCTCCGCCGTCGGTGCCCCGGGGGTGTCGGCCGTTCCGGCGGTTCCGGCCTCGGGACGAGGCAGGCCGCGGGTCAGCGGCCCCGGGCGGACGGCGCACGCCAGCGCCGTCGCGGTCGTCAGGAGCTGCAGGGCGAGCGTCGCCGCGTACGGCAGGCCGAGGGAGACCGGCAGGGCGGTCAGGAGCGCCCAGACCAGGGCGAGCGCCCCGCAGCGGGCCCACAGCCGGGGGAGCGCCGCGAGGACGGCGGCGGCCACCGCCAGGACCAGGACGGCCGTCCCCGGGTACGAGGTCAGCGCGCGTTCGGCGTGCTCGCCCGACCAGACCTCCGTCGTCCGGGCCACCGGCCCCAGGAGCCCCACCGCCACCGGCGGCAACGCCCAGACGACCCCGAGCGCGGCGACTCCGGCCCCCGCACCGGCCAGCCCGAGCCGGGCGCCGTTCGGCAGCAGTCGCGACACGGTGGAGTCCGAGGTGTGGCCTGATCCCGAAGCCGAAGCCGAAGCCGAAGCCGCTCCCACGCGCCACACCGATGCCAGGGCCAGCCCGCACAGCACGTACGCCGGCACCGTCCAGTCCGTCGGGACCGCCGAACGCAGCAGGCCGCCCAGCGCCGTCACCGTCGCCAGGCCCGCGATCGCCGAGGCCGCCACCGCGAGCGCGGGCGTCCGCCGGGCCACGTACAGCGTCACCGCCGCACCGGCCAGGAGCAGCGCCGCGCCACTCCACGGCGAGGTGAGCGAGAGCCAGCCGCCCGTCAGGAGCGCCCAGCCGCCCAGCGCCGTCGCACCGGTGGCCGCCGTGATCCGGACCGCCGCCGGCCGGGTCCACAGGACGATCGCCCCGTCTGCCGCGGCCGTGACGAGCGCCGCCCACGCGAAGGCCGTCGGTCCGCCCCCGGCCGCGAGCACGCCCAGCGGCAGCGGGAGCTGCCCGGCGACCACGGCGGCCGGCAGCGGGATCCGCAGCCGGGACAGGACCGAGCCGTACGCCGTCCACGCGCCCGCCAGGACCCCGGCGGCCACCGCCGTGTACCCGAGGCCGTCCGTCTCCGGCAGCGCCACCCGGTGCAGCGCGTACGCGTCCAGCACCATCAGGGCCAGCCCGAGCGCCGCCACCGACTCGGCCGTCGACACCAGGCTCCGGCGCAGCAGCGCAACCGGCGCCGCCAGGGCCGCCGAGGTGACCGCGAACAGGACCGCCGCGCGGCCGCCGATCCCCATCGAGCCCCAGCTCACCAGGGTGAACGCCACCGCCGCGATGGTCAGCAGGGTGCCGCCGAGCGTCAGCAGGACGTTCTGCGCGCTCCGCGGCGTCGAGTCCGCCACCGGCGGGCGGGGCCGCGGCGCCACCGAGGCGGCCGGCGCGTACAGCACCTGGATCAGCCAGGCGCGCCGGGTCAGCAACTGGGACCGGCGTGCGTCGAGTTGGGCCAGCTCACGGTCGACGAGCACCAGCTCGTCCGCGGGCGGCAGGGAGTTGTCCATGTCCGGAGTGTGGCCCCGGCCACACCTGGCGGGAATGCGTCCGGGTACTCATCTTCCGGCTCCGGCGGTCTGAGTACGTCCACACTGGGGGCATGGACTGGTGCCGGTACCGCTTCCGCAGCGTCTGGCGGCTCGCCGCCCCGCCCGACGTCGTCTACGCCGTGCTCGCACGCGCCGAGGAGTACCCCCGCTGGTGGCCCCAGGTCCGCGAGGTCGTCCCCGTCGACGACATCACCGGCACCGCCCGCTTCCGCTCCCTGCTCCCGTACGACATCGTCGTCACCGCCCGCGCCCTGCGCCGCGACCCCGCGGCCCGGGTCCTGGAGGTCGGACTCGGCGGCGACCTGGAGGGCTGGGCCCGCTGGACCCTCGCCCCGGACGGCGTCGGCACCCGCGCCCTGTACGAGCAGGAGGTCGAGGTCCGCGCCCGCCTTCTGCGCGTCCTCGCCGCCCCCGGTCGACCCGTGTTCCGCGCCAACCACGCCCTGATGATGCGCGGGGGAAGACGCGGACTCGCCACCCACCTGCGACGGGTTTGAACGAAGGGCGCGAAGGCCTGTATGGTTCAACCCGTTCCCGGGCGATTAGCTCAGCGGGAGAGCACTTCGTTCACACCGAAGGGGTCACTGGTTCGATCCCAGTATCGCCCACCGGGTAGAGGCCGGTCCGTCGAAAGACGGACCGGCCTCTGTCATGTGTCGGGCCGCCCTGCCGAGTTCAGGCCGCCGTGCCCAGCTCCGGCCGCAGCGGCCACGACGGGTCCACCGTCTCCGGCGTCCCCTGCCGGGTGAACCACGCCTGGAGGCCCCGCGCCTGCGCCGCGTGCCACACCGACTGCAGCGTATGGAGCTCCGCCGGCGTCAGCCGTTCGAGCCGGGACGAGAAACGCCGCGCCACCGCCCGTACGACATCGAGCGCCGCCGTCGCGTCCGCCGCCGCGTCGTGCGCCCCCGCCAGGTCCACCTCGTAGTGCGCACACAGGTCCGTCAGCGTCCGACGGCCCTTCCGGTAGCGGTCCAGATGCTTGTCCAGGACCCGCGGGTCGAGGACGCACAGCGGGGTGCTCGCCAGATAGTCGCCGAGCGTGGACGCCCGGTGTCTGCGCAGCTCGCGGTCGAGGATCGTCAGATCGAACGGCGCGTTCATCACCACCAGCGGACGCCCCGCTGCGATCTGCTCGGCCAGCGCGCGCGCCAGCTCCTCCATCACCGGAGCCGGCCACCGGCCGTTCCGCTGGAGGTGATCGTCCGTCAGGCCGTGCACGGCGGTGGCCCCCTCGGGCACCGGTATGCCCGGATTGACCAGCCACCGCGTCACCCGCGGACGCGCCCCGGCCGTGTCCTGTACGACGAGGGCGGCGGACACGATCCGGTCGCCCTCGACGTCGACTCCTGTGGTCTCCGTGTCGAAAGCGGCCAGGGGCCCTTCGTACCAGTGCATCGTCATCCCTGAACTCCCTGCACACGTGCGGCAGATGGCCAACCCCCTGCCCCGAAACGGTGATACCCGGACTGTTTGCGCCGTACGCGGACCGGTCACAACACAAGGGACGGGGAAGGAAATCGACATGGCGCTCGCCCAGCCCGAGTCGGGAGGGTTGCCGCCCCAGCGGCTGGCACCGACGCGCGGCTCACTCGCCACCACCGCCTGCATGGAGACCCTCCAGGTGGGATACCTGCACGCCGTCGCCGCCGCGGCCGGCTGCTCGCTGTCCCAGCCCTTTCCGGACAACGGCATCGACTGGCACGTGAGCCACGGCTCTCCCGGCCACACCGTCGACGACGAAGTGACCATCAAGGTGCAGCTCAAGTGCACCTACCAGGTACCGCCGCGCCCGGCCGGAAGCACGTTCTCGTTCACCCTCGACAACGACCACCTGGTGAAACTCGCCAGGACCCCGGTGTCCGTACACAAGATCCTCGTCGTGATGCTCGTCCCGAGGTCGCAGGACGACTGGCTGAGAGCACGTCACGACCGGCTCGACCTGCGGCACTGCTGCTACTGGATCAACCTGGCCGGACACCCGGTCACCGGACAGCGCCGGACCACCGTGCGCATACCGACGACACGGATCTTCGACGACCGGGCGCTGTGCGAGATCATGACCCGGGTCGGCGTGGGAGGGAGACCTTGATGCACCGACCGATCGACGAACCGAGGTTCGGGGACGAAGGGGGCGGGGCCGGACACGGCCCCGTCGCCGTTCCGCCGCCCTACCGGCCCCACCCGGCGCCCGGCGAGACCCCCGGACCGTGGACCGGCGTCCCCGGCCCGCCCACCGGCCCCTGGGCCGACAGCCAGGGCGCGCCCGACCCGGGCAGGGTCGACCCGCGCGTCCTCGGCGCCCTCCTCGCCCGCCACGGGTGGCGGCGGCGCGGCGGCGCGGCCGGCCGCTACAGCCGCTGGACCCCGCCCGGCAGCGGCACCGGCACCAGCCTCCTCGTCCCGGAGAGCCGCGCCTTCCCGGACTGCGAGGACCTGCTCGGCGAGGCGCTCACCGCCCTCGCCCACAGCGCCACGCCCTCCGCCCGCGAGGTCCTCACCGGCCTCGCCGTGCCCAGCGACGAGATCCGCTGGTGGCGCGACGTGCCCCCGGGCCCGGCCGGCACCGTCCCCTGGACCGTGCAGGAACAGCTCAGGTCCGCCGCCCGCCAGCTGCTCCTCGCCGGCGCCCTCGCCGTACGCGGCCGGGCCGGCTATTACGGGGCCAGGCACCGGCGCCCCGCCCAGACCTCCCTGGAGACCGTCGTCGTCGGCGCGGGACCCGGCGGGCGCGGCCTCACCGCCTTCCTGCCCGTCGAACCCGGCCGCCCGATCGCCGTCCGGCTCTACCACGCGCTGCACGCGGCCCGGGAGGCCACCGACTACCAGCGGGCCACCGGCGGCATGGAGGCCTTCGACGCCGCCGTCGAGGCGGGTGTCAGCCGAGAACTCACCGAAGCCCTCGTCGCCCTCGTCCGCGGCACCGAGGGCGCCCGGATCGCCCTGGAGTGGGCCCCCTCGGCCGGGGCGCCCGCGGGCTGCGCCGCCCGGCCCGAACCGGTCGAGTTCTCGCCGGGCGACCTTCCGGCCCTGCGCGAGGCGAGTGCCCGCTACCTGACCGGCGAGCCGTCCGTACCGGTCCGGCTCACCGGCGCCGTCGTCCGCATGCGCCGCTCCGGGCCGCGCGGCGAGGGCACCGTACGCCTCCGGGTGCTCGGCGGCGCCGAGGTCCCGCACGTCCGCGTCCGCCTGGACGAGGAGGCGTACCGCACCGCCGGGCACGCCCATCTCGTCGGGCTCCCGATCCGGGTGGTGGGCCGCCTGGAGAGCCGGGGCGGTTTCCGCCGCCTCACCGACGCGTCCGGGGTCGTACCCGTCCAGGTCGACGAGACGGAACGGGACCGGCTGATGAAGTCCCTCCAGGAGAACCTCGACTTCTTCGAGGAGGCGTGCGGTCCGGACGAGGGATAGCGCCGGACCCGGCACGACCTGGGGGAAACCCTTTCGCGGGCGGGTCGGTCCCCTCGGTAGGATCAGCGGTGCGCGGCACCTCGTCTCTGTCGCGCATCGCCGGCGCCGGCACCTCGTGTCTGCTTGCGCCCCTATGTACGGAGTACCCGTGTCTGATGTCCGTGTGACCGTCCAGTCCGCCTCGGAAGCAGAGGAGAGGGCGGTGAGCGCGGGCACCACCGCCGGCGCCCTGTTCGCCGACGACCGCACCATCATCGCCGCCCGCGTCGGCGGCGACCTGAAGGACCTGTCGTACGAGCTCTCCGACGGCGACGTCGTCGAGGGCGTCGAGATCTCCTCCCCGGACGGTCTCGACATCCTGCGCCACTCGACCGCGCACGTCATGGCCCAGGCCGTGCAGGAGCTCTTCCCCGAGGCCAAGCTGGGCATCGGCCCGCCGGTCCGGGACGGCTTCTACTACGACTTCGACGTCGAGAAGCCCTTCACTCCCGAGGACCTCAAGGTCATCGAGAAGAAGATGCAGGAGATCCAGAAGCGCGGCCAGCGCTTCGCCCGCCGCGTGGTGACCGACGAGGACGCCCGCGCCGAGCTGGCGGACGAGCCGTACAAGCTGGAGCTCATCGGCATCAAGGGCTCCGCGTCGACCGACGACGGCGCCAACGTCGAGGTGGGCGGCGGCGAGCTGACCATCTACGACAACCTCGACGCCAAGACCGGCGACCTGTGCTGGAAGGACCTCTGCCGCGGTCCGCACCTGCCCACCACCCGGAACATCCCGGCGTTCAAGCTGATGCGCAACGCCGCCGCCTACTGGCGCGGCAGCGAGAAGAACCCGATGCTCCAGCGCATCTACGGCACCGCCTGGCCGTCGAAGGAGGAGCTGAAGGCCCACCTCGACTTCCTCGCCGAGGCCGAGAAGCGCGACCACCGCAAGCTCGGCAACGAGCTGGACCTCTTCTCCATCCCGGACGAGATCGGCTCCGGCCTCGCCGTCTTCCACCCCAAGGGCGGCATCATCCGCCGGGTCATGGAGGACTACTCGCGCAAGCGCCACGAGGAGGAGGGCTACGAGTTCGTCTACTCGCCGCACGCCACCAAGGGCAAGCTGTTCGAGAAGTCGGGCCACCTCGACTGGTACGCCGAGGGCATGTACCCCCCCATGCAGCTCGACGAGGGCGTGGACTACTACCTCAAGCCCATGAACTGCCCGATGCACAACCTGATCTTCGACGCGCGCGGCCGTTCGTACCGTGAACTTCCGCTGCGCCTCTTCGAGTTCGGCACCGTGTACCGGTACGAGAAGTCCGGCGTCGTGCACGGCCTGACCCGCGCCCGCGGCTTCACCCAGGACGACGCGCACATCTACTGCACCAAGGAGCAGATGGCGGAGGAGCTCGACAAGACCCTCACCTTCGTCCTGAACCTGCTCCGTGACTACGGTCTGACCGACTTCTACCTGGAGCTGTCCACCAAGGACCCGGAGAAGTTCGTCGGCTCGGACGAGATCTGGGAGGAGGCCACCGCGGTCCTCCAGCAGGTCGCCGAGAAGCAGGGCCTCCCGCTGACCCCCGACCCGGGCGGCGCCGCGTTCTACGGCCCGAAGATCTCGGTGCAGGCGCGCGACGCCATCGGCCGCACCTGGCAGATGTCGACCGTGCAGCTCGACTTCAACCTGCCGGAGCGCTTCGACCTGGAGTACACCTCCCCGGACGGCACCAAGCAGCGCCCGGTCATGATCCACCGCGCGCTGTTCGGCTCGATCGAGCGCTTCTTCGCGGTGCTCCTGGAGCACTACGCGGGTGCGATGCCGCCGTGGCTGGCGCCCGTCCAGGCGACCGGCATCCCGATCGGCGACGCGCACGTCGACTACCTGCACGAGTTCGCCGCCAAGGCGAAGAAGCAGGGCCTGCGGGTGGACGTCGACTCCTCCTCGGACCGGATGCAGAAGAAGATCCGGAACGCGCAGAAGCAGAAGGTCCCGTTCATGATCATCGCGGGTGACGAGGACATGGCCGCCGGCGCCGTCTCCTTCCGCTACCGCGACGGTTCGCAGGAGAACGGCATCCCCGTCGACGAGGCCATCGCCAAGATCGCCAAGATCGTCGAGGACCGCGTCCAGGTCTGACCCGCCGATCGCACGGGCTCAGGAGGCCCCCGGGGTACCACCCGGGGGCCTCTTCTCGTCCTCCCGCGTGAACGTCTGGATCAGCCAGGACGAGAACGAACCCGTGACAGCTCCGATCAGGGCGACTCCGCACGCCATCATGCCCACCGCGATGAACCGGCCGGTCATGGTCACCGGGGTGACGTCGCCGTAGCCCACCGTCGTCAGCGTCTCGGCGGCCCACCAGAGGGCGTCGCCGAAGGTGCGGATCGTGGCCCCCGAGGCGCCGCGCTCGTGCTGGTAGACGCCGAGCGCGCCCGCGAAACCGAGCAGGCTGACCGTGAGGCTGCAGTAGGCCATGACGCGGGCGTAGAGGGTCAGGCGCGGCTTGTCGCGGCGGCGCTGGATCCGGTCGTAGATCTTCACCATCTGCAGCGGCCGCAGCAGCGGCAGCAGCAGCACGATCGTGCCCAGGAGGTGCGCGCGGACGAAGCGCAGTGGACCGAGGCCGCTGAGCCGGAGCCGCACCACGTAGTCGACGATGAAGACGCCCCACGCCCCGAGCGTGACCGCCAGGCAGAGGTCCAGCCAGACCTGGTCCATGCCGTGGGCGAGCACCCGCACCGTGTACCCGGCGAGGAAGAGCAGGGATGCCACCGCGAGTGGTACCTCCATGCGACGGTCCCAGCGCTCCTGCTTCTCCGGCCTCGCGTCCATCGGATCAGCATGGCCGCTGCATGGATCTTCCGCCCCGACGACACGTTCCGAACGGGCGACGCAATATGCTGCACAGCATGACGACTGAGCCGGAGCAGCAGATCGGAGTGGGGACGCGGGACGCGTTCCAGCGCCTGTGGACGCCTCATCGGATGGCGTACATCCAGGGCGAGAACAAGCCGACCGGACCAGGCGCCGAGGACGGCTGTCCGTTCTGCTCGATTCCGTCGAAGTCGGACGAGGACGGTCTGGTGATCGCCCGTGGCCAGAGCGTGTACACGGTCCTCAACCTGTACCCGTACAACGGCGGTCACCTGATGGTCGTCCCCTACCGTCACGTCGCCGACTACACGGACCTGGACGCGGCGGAGACGGCGGAACTGGCCGACTTCACCAAGCGCGCGATGGTCGCGCTGCGGGCGGCCTCCGGTGCGCACGGCTTCAACATCGGCATGAACCAGGGCGCCGTCGCCGGTGCCGGGATCGCCGCGCATCTGCACCAGCACGTGGTGCCGCGCTGGGGCGGGGACACGAACTTCATGCCGGTCGTCGGTCACACCAAGGTGCTGCCGCAGCTCCTCGCGGACACCCGGAAGATGCTGGCCGACGCCTGGCCGTCCGGCATCTGATCCGTACGCGAAGGGCCCGGGCCACCGTGGGTGGACCCGGGCCCTTCGCCGTACGGCCCGTCACGCGTCGTAGACGTCGGCCTTCTTCGGGCCCGGGTCCTGGACGGCGCCGCTGAGGAACAGCGAGCGGTTGGTGAAGCGCTCCGTGTCCACGCCGTGGTCGTCGAGCATCTTGACGGTCGCCGAGTGGACCGCCCGGAGCACCGGCGTCGCCATCCGTATGGCGTCGTCGGCCATGAAGCGGTTCTTCCAGAGCGGACCGGCCCAGACGTGCCGCAGCCCGAAGGGCTCGGGCAGGACCATCTTGCCGCCGAGGAACTCCAGGACCGGCGGGTACCAGGTGAGCGGGGCGCGCACCGCGAGCCGGACGATGTCGTCGGTCTCCAGGAGCGGCTGCTGGATCTCCTTCGTCTCCCAGAAGCGGACGGTCTTGGAGACCTCCTTGGTCTTCGCCTTCGGCTTCGTGGTGAAGAGGCCGTGGACGGGACCCAGCGCGTGGCCGGTGACCTCGACCCGGAGCGTGTGATGGAGCGAGGTCACCGTCACCATCATCGTGAGGACGAGGTTCCCGTCCCAGAGGGTGAACTGCACGCCGAGGTAGTGGCGGTTGCCCGCGCCGAACTGCTGGTCGTTGCAGATGCGCTGTATCTCGTGCGGCTTGACCTGGAAGTGGACGATGTTGTCGCCCTCGGGGCGGGTGACCTCGTCGGCGCCCTCGCCGACCGCGGAGACGATCCAGTGCTTGACGGTCGGCTTCGGGAAGCCGGTCTTGAGGGAACCGCGCTCCAGGAGCGTGAGTTGGTCGTGGATCTTGCGGACGACGTCCCAGGCGCGGAAGTCGTGGATCTCCCGGCCGGCCTGGGGGACGAGCTCCTCGGCGAGCGTCCAGCTGCCCCAGCGGGTGCCCAGACCGAGGATTCCCTTGCCGCCGGCGTAGAAGGCGATGTTGGACTGCTGCTCGGCGGAGAGCTTCTCCAGGTTCAGCCGGAGCTCCTCCGCCGACTTCTCGGCGGGGTCGTGGGGAACGGACTTCGGCACCTGGGGGCCGACGCCGCCGCCGCTGAGCAGGGCGGCCCAGCGCTCCCGCAGGTCGACCGCGGACCTGTCGCAGATCCGGCGGGCGAGGAACCAGCCGACGACCGGCGCCACGATCATGGCGCGCAGATAGTTCGGCAGGATCCCGTCGAAGGGCAGCTTGAGCAGGACGAGCACGGCGAAGATCCCGGCCGCCCACAGGAGGGCCGAGCCGACCACACTGGTCCGCTTGTTCTCGGAGCCGGCGGCGATCCGGCGAAGGTGGACGACGCCGAGCCAGAGCAGCAGACCGGGCAGGAAGAGGACACCGAAGACGAAGGTGACCATGGTCAGCCGGGCATCGCGCTGCCGGCGGATGTGGGTGGCCGCGAGCGCGTGCTCGACCACCGGCTGCGGTTCCGCGCCGAAGGACTGGATCAGGGCCTTGCGGCCACCGCCGAGCATGCGGACCTGGACGGCGCGGGAGAAGGCCTCACCGAGGTCGGGACGGAAGAGCTTCTCCCACTTCCCGCCCTTGACGGCTGTCTTGTAGAGGTCGTTGTCGGCCTCCTGAATCGTCTTGAGCGGGCTGTCCCGGTATGCGGCGGACGCGAGCGCGTTCGTCGCCCCCGTGCCACCGCCGGAGCCCGTGAGGGGGACCTGAGCCCCGGGTCCGAAGCCATCGAAAGCCACTGCCGCCCCCATCGCGCGCGAGTATCTGTGCGGGCTGTTCCCAACTGCCGCGCCCCGCACACCTTCTGAGCTGGGCACCACAGCGTAACCGGGGACCGTCGTCTGCGTCACTGCCTGTGGATACCGACGGCCGAATGACGTTCGCCCGGCATGCGCCGGGCGAACGGGATCAGCTGTCACTCCGTCAATCAGGCGCTGTTTCAGGCCTGTTCACGGATCTTCTCGGCGAGATGCGGCGGCATCGGCTCGTGCCGGGCGTACGTACGGTCGAACCGGCCGGTGCCGTGCGAAACGGACCGCAGATCGATCGCGTACCGCCCGATCTCGATCTCCGGCACCTCGGCCCTGACCAGGGTCCGCCCGGGTCCGGCCTGGTCGGTGCCGACGACCCGGCCGCGCCGCCCCGACAGATCGCTCATCACGGGACCGACGTACTCGTCGGGCACCAGGACCTGGACCTCGGCGACCGGCTCCAGGAGGTGGACGGCGACCTCGGCCGCCGCCTCGCGCAGCGCGAGCGCCCCGGCCGTCTGGAAAGCGGCGTCGGAGGAGTCCACCGAGTGGGCCTTGCCGTCCCGCAGGGTGACCCGGATGTCGACGAGCGGATAGCCCGCGGCGACACCCCGCGCGGCCTGGGCCCGTACGCCCTTCTCGACCGAGGGGATGAACTGGCGGGGGACCGACCCGCCGACCACCTTGTCGACGAACTCGATGCCGCTGCCCGGCGGGAGCGGCTCCACGTCGATCTCGCAGATGGCGTACTGGCCGTGGCCGCCGGACTGTTTGACGTGCCGGCCCCGGCCGGCCGAGGCGCCGCCGAAGGTCTCGCGCAGCGCCACCTTGTACGGCACGGCGTCGACCTGGACCCCGTACCGGCCGCGGAGGCGTTCGAGGACGACGTCCTGGTGGGCCTCTCCCAGGCACCACAGCACCACCTGCCGGGTGTCCTGGTTCTGTTCGAGACGCAGCGTCGGATCCTCGGCGACCAGCCGCGCCAGGCCCTGCGAGAGCCGGTCCTCGTCCGCCTTCCCGTGGGCCTGGACCGCGAGCGGGAGCAACGGCTCCGGCATCGTCCACGGCTCCATCAGGAGCGGATCATCCTTCGCGGAGATCGTGTCGCCCGTCTCGGCGCGCCCCAGCCGGGCCACGCAGGCCAGGTCCCCGGCGATGCAGTGGGACATGGGCCGCTGCTGCTTGCCGAACGGGGAGGTGAGACCGCCGATGCGTTCGTCGACATCGTGGTCCTCGTGGCCCCGGTCGGCGAGGCCGTGACCCGAGACATGCACGGTCTCGTCGGGGCGCAGGGTGCCGGAGAAGACCCGGACCAGGGAGACCCGGCCCACATAGGGATCGGCGGCGGTCTTCACGACCTCGGCGACCAGGGGGCCCTCGGGATCGCAGGTGATCGGGGGCCGGGGCCGGCCGTCCGGGGTGGTCACGGCGGGCGGCTCGTGCTCCAGGGGGGAGGGGAAGCCGCCGGTGATGAGTTCGAGGAGTTCGAGGGTGCCGAGGCCCTGCGTACCGCCGTCGGCGGCGGGCGCGGCAGCGAGCACCGGATGGAAGGCGCCCCGGGCGACGGCCTTCTCCAGGTCGCCGACGAGCGTCTTCACATCGATCGGCTCGCCGCCCAGGTAGCGGTCCATGAGGGTCTCGTCCTCGCTCTCGGCGATGATCCCCTCGATCAGCCGGGCGCGGGCCTCCGCGATGAGTTCCCGCTGCTCCTCGTCGGGCGGGCTCTCCTTCCGTACCCCCGTGGAGTAGTCGAAGATCCGCTCCGAGAGCAGACCGACCAGACCGGTCGCGGGCGCGTGCCCGTCGGCACCCTCGTCGCCGCGCACCGGCAGGTAGAGGGGGAGGACGGCGTCCGGGTCGTCGTGGCCGAAGAGGGAGGCGCAGACGGCGGTCAGTTCGCTGAAGTCGGTACGGGCGGTGTCGAGGTGGGTCACGACGATGGCGCGGGGCATGCCGACGGCGGCGCACTCCTCCCAGATCATCCGGGTGGAGGCGGCGACCGCGTCGGCCTCCTGGGCCGCCGAGACGACGAAGAGGGCCGCGTCCGCCGCGCGCAGACCGGCCCTCAGCTCCCCGACGAAGTCGGCGTACCCGGGGGTGTCGAGGAGGTTGATCTTGTACCCGTCCCAGCCGACCGGGACGAGGGAGAGCTGTACGGAGCGATGCTGGCGGTGCTCGATCTCGTCGTAGTCGGAGACGGTGCCGCCGTCCTCGACCCGGCCCGCCCGGTTGAGCGCCCCGGCGGTCTGCGCGAGCGCCTCGACCAGGGTCGTCTTGCCCGATCCGCTGTGGCCGACCAGCACCACGTTCCGTACGGCCGTGGGCCGGTCGGCCGTCAAGGCCCTGCCGGCGGCTCCGGCTGCCGTGTTCGCCTTGTCACCCATGATGTGTTCCTCCCGACTGCTCGCACGACGCTGCGGGACGCGGGCGCGGGGGAGTGGTGTGTCGCGGTACGGCTCCGGCGGGTGCCCGCGGTGGTCCTTCGAGCTTTGCACCGACGCAAGGAGCCGTCCATACGTCGTACCCCGGCGGGCCTCGTCGAGGCCCTCTCCGGCGCCCCGACACGCCCAAACGTCGTACTCGGGAGGGCCCTCGGAGGGACGCCGACGCGGCGGGGCGGGTGCCCGCCCGTACGCCGGGGCGCGCGTGACTACGATGGGTGAGCCGGTGGTCGTAGGGGCCGCGCGGCCCACCGAACCTCGGGAAGGCCATGCTGAACAAGTACGCGCGTGCATTTTTTACGCGTGTCCTCACACCGTTCGCCGCGTTTCTGCTCCGCAGGGGCGTCAGCCCCGACGCGGTCACGCTCATCGGCACGGCGGGAGTGATGGCCGGTGCGCTGGTCTTCTTCCCCCGCGGGGAGTTCTTCTGGGGCACCATCGTCATCACCCTCTTCGTCTTCTCCGACCTCGTCGACGGCAACATGGCCCGGCAGGCGGGGATCTCCAGCCGATGGGGCGCCTTCCTCGACTCGACGCTCGACCGGGTCGCCGACGGCGCGATCTTCGGCGGCTTCGCGCTCTGGTACGCGGGCAAGGGCGACGACAACGTGCTGTGCGCCGTGGCGATCTTCTGCCTGGCGAGCGGTCAGGTCGTGTCGTACACGAAGGCCCGTGGTGAATCGATTGGCCTGCCCGTCGCCGTCAACGGTCTGATCGAACGCGCCGAGCGCCTGGTGATCTCGCTGGTCGCCGCCGGCCTCGCCGGGCTCCACACGTTCGGCGTCCCCGGGGTCGAGGTCCTGCTGCCGATCGCCCTGTGGATCGTGGCCGTCGGCAGCGCCGTCACCCTGGGCCAGCGCGTGGTGACCGTACGACGTGAATCGGCCGAGGCGGACGCCGCCGCGGCCGGGGGGAACGGGGCGGCGACATGAGCACGCTGAAGGACAGGCTGAGCGACGGGCTGTACGGAGCCGGCTGGGCGACCGTCAAGAAGCTGCCCGAGCCGGTGGCCGCGGGCCTTGGCCGGCGGATCGCCGACTTCGCGTGGAAGAAGCGCGGCAAGAGCGTCCTGCGCCTTGAGGCCAACCTCGCGCGCGTGGTGCCGGACGCCACGCCCGAGCGGCTCGCCGAGCTGTCGAAGGCCGGCATGCGCTCGTACATGCGGTACTGGATGGAGTCCTTCCGGCTGCCGACCTGGAGTACGGAGCAGGTCGAGCGCGGGGTGGACATCAAGGACGTCCACCATCTGCAGGACGGCCTCGCCGCCGGTCGTGGGGTCATCCTGGCGCTGCCGCACCTGGCCAACTGGGACCTGGCCGGGGTGTGGGTGACCCGCTGCCTCGGCGTGCCGTTCACGACGGTCGCGGAGCGGCTCAAGCCGGAGACGCTGTACGACCGTTTCGTCGCCTACCGCGAGTCCCTGGGCATGGAGGTCCTGCCGCACACCGGGGGCTCCGCCTTCGGCACGCTGGCGCGGCGGCTGCGGGCGGGCGGCCTGATCTGCCTGGTCGCCGACCGCGACCTGTCGGCCTCCGGCACCGAGGTCACCTTCTTCGGTGCCACGGCGCGGATGCCGGCCGGACCCGCGATACTCGCCCAGCAGACCGGCGCGCTGCTGCTGCCGGTGACGCTCTGGTACGACGAGACGGCGGTCATGAGGGGGCGCATCCACGCCCCCGTCGACGTACCCGAGTCAGGTACACGGGCCGAGAAGACGTCCGTGATGACACAGGCGCTGGCAGACGCCTTCGCCGGCGGCATCGCGGACCACCCGGAGGACTGGCACATGCTGCAACGACTGTGGCTCTCGGACCTGGAGGAACGCCCGGACACCGGTGCGGTCGCCGGGACTCCGGGCGTGGAGACCGCGGGTGCCGCGACCGACGGTGTCGGGACCGCGGGCGCCGAGCGGGGCGGGGAGCGCGGCGAGTGAAGATCGGGATCGTCTGCCCATACTCGTGGGACGTGCCGGGCGGCGTCCAGTTCCACATCCGCGACCTCGCCGAGCACCTCATCCGGCTCGGCCACGAGGTCTCCGTCCTCGCGCCCGCCGACGACGAGACCCCGCTGCCGTCGTACGTCGTGTCCGCGGGCCGGGCCGTCCCCGTGTCGTACAACGGCTCGGTGGCCCGGCTCAGCTTCGGCTTCCTCTCCGCCGCTCGGGTGCGCCGCTGGCTGCACGACGGCACCTTCGACGTCGTCCACATCCACGAGCCGACCTCGCCGTCCCTGGGGCTGCTCACCTGCTGGGCGGCGCAGGGGCCGATCGTGGCCACCTTCCACACGTCGAACCCGCGCTCGCGGGCCATGATCGCCGCGTATCCGATCCTCCAGCCGGCCCTGGAGAAGATCAGCGCCCGCATCGCGGTGAGCGAGTACGCGCGCCGCACCCTCGTCGAGCACCTCGGCGGAGACGCCGTCGTCATCCCCAACGGGGTCGACGTGGACTTCTTCGCGCGCGCCGAGCCGAAGAAGGAGTGGCAGGGCGAGACCCTCGGCTTCATCGGCCGCATCGACGAGCCCAGGAAGGGCCTGCCCGTCCTCATGCGGGCGCTGCCCAGGATCCTCACCGAGCGCCCCGGCGCGCGGCTCCTGGTCGCCGGACGCGGGGACGAGCAGGAGGCGGTGGCCTCGCTGCCGCGCGAGATGCGCTCCCGGGTGGAGTTCCTCGGCATGGTCAGCGACGAGGACAAGGCGCGGCTGCTGCGCAGCGTCGACGTGTACGTGGCCCCCAACACCGGCGGCGAGAGCTTCGGCATCATCCTCGTCGAGGCGCTGTCCGCCGGCGCGCCGGTCCTCGCCTCCGACCTGGACGCCTTCGCCCAGGTCCTCGACCAGGGGGCGGCGGGCGACCTCTTCACCAACGAGGACGCGGACGCGCTCGCGGACGCGGCGATCCGGCTCCTCGGCGACGAGGATCGGCGCGCGGGCCTCAGCGCCCGGGGCTCCGCCCATGTGCGCCGCTTCGACTGGGCCACGGTCGGCGCGGACATCCTCGCGGTCTACGAGACGGTCACGGACGGCGCGGCGGCGGTGGACACGGACGAACGAGTGGGCCTGCGCGCAAGGCTGGGCCTGTAGAGCCTGCGCCCCGCGCCGTGTGGTCCGCACTCGCCCTCGCGGTGCGGGCCGCGCCCACCCGGACCGGGGAAGGGGTGCCGCCGCCCCGGTAGCCTTTCCGCCCGTGACCGAAACCCTGATCTGGACCGTCGTCGCGCTGATTCTCATCGGCGTCTATCTCAGCTGGACCGCCGGACGGCTCGACCGGCTGCACTCCCGTATCGACGCCGCCCGCGCGGCCCTCGACGCGCAGCTGTTGCGCCGGGCCTCGGTCACCCAGGAGCTGGCGACCTCCGGTGTTCTCGATCCGGCCGCCTCGATCGTGCTGTACGAGGCCGCGCACGCCGCACGGCAGGCCGAGGAGGACCATCGTGAGGTCGCCGAGAGCGAGTTGAGCCAGGCCCTGCGGGTCGTGTTCGGCGAGCCCGAGCAGGTGGAGCTCGTACGGGAGGCTCCCGGTGGCGTGGAGGCCGCCGAGGAGCTGGCGGCATCGGTCCGGCGGGTGCCGATGGCCCGCCGCTTCCACAACGACGCGGTACGCGCCGCCCGCGCGCTGCGCCGTCACCGCAAGGTCCGCTGGTTCCGGCTCGCGGGCCACGCGCCGTTCCCGCTGGCCTTCGAAATGGACGATGAGCCGCCGGTGGCCCTTGCTGATCGTCCGGCCTGACGCCCATAGCCTGCGAAAACGATCCACCGGGTCCACATTGGCCCTTGCTGTGGACCGCATGTGGACTGTTTCCTCGACCTAGTCGTCAACCCCCGTTGTCACGAGTGAGGTCCCCGTGTCCACCACGCCTTCCGTTTCCCCCCAGTCCCCCGAGACCGGCACCGCCCGTGTGAAGCGCGGCATGGCCGAGCAGCTCAAGGGCGGCGTGATCATGGACGTGGTCAACGCCGAGCAGGCGAAGATCGCCGAGGACGCCGGCGCCGTGGCCGTCATGGCCCTGGAGCGGGTCCCCGCGGACATCCGCAAGGACGGCGGCGTGGCCCGCATGTCCGACCCGAACATGATCGAAGAGATCATCGGCGCGGTGTCCATCCCGGTCATGGCCAAGTCCCGTATCGGCCACTTCGTCGAGGCCCAGGTCCTGCAGTCCCTCGGTGTCGACTACATCGACGAGTCCGAGGTCCTCACCCCGGCCGACGAGGTCAACCACTCCGACAAGTGGGCCTTCACGACCCCCTTCGTCTGTGGTGCCACCAACCTGGGCGAGGCCCTGCGCCGCATCGCCGAGGGCGCGGCCATGATCCGCTCCAAGGGCGAGGCCGGCACCGGCAACGTCGTCGAGGCCGTCCGCCACCTGCGTCAGATCAAGAACGAGATCGCCCGCCTGCGCGGCTTCGACAACAACGAGCTGTTCGCCGCCGCCAAGGACCTGCGCGCTCCGTACGAGCTCGTCAAGGAGGTCGCCGAGCTCGGCAAGCTCCCCGTGGTGCTCTTCTCCGCCGGTGGCGTCGCCACCCCCGCCGACGCCGCGCTCATGCGCCAGCTCGGCGCCGAGGGCGTCTTCGTCGGCTCCGGCATCTTCAAGTCGGGCGACCCGGCCAAGCGCGCCGCCGCCATCGTGAAGGCCACCACCTTCTACGACGACCCGAAGATCATCGCGGACGCCTCCCGCAACCTGGGCGAGGCCATGGTCGGCATCAACTGCGACACCCTCCCCGAGTCCGAGCGCTACGCCAACCGCGGCTGGTAATCACTCATGAGCACACCCGTGATCGGTGTCCTGGCACTCCAGGGCGACGTACGGGAGCACCTGATCGCCCTGGCCGCGGCTGACGCCGTGGCCAGGCCGGTCCGGCGCCCCGAAGAGTTGGCCGAGATCGACGGTCTGGTCATCCCCGGCGGGGAGTCCACCACCATCTCCAAGCTGGCCGAGCTGTTCGGCATGGCGGAGCCGCTGCGCGAGCGCATCGCCGCCGGCCTGCCGGTCTACGGCACCTGCGCCGGTCTGATCATGCTCGCCGAGAAGATCCTCGACCCGCGTTCGGGCCAGGAGACCTTCGGTGGCATCGACATGATCGTCCGCCGTAACGCCTTCGGGCGACAGAACGAGTCCTTCGAGGCCGGCGTCACCGTCGCGGGCATCGAGGACGGACCCGTCGAGGGCGTCTTCATCCGGGCCCCCTGGGTGGAGTCCGTCGGCGCCGAGGTCGAGGTCCTCGCCGAGCACGAGGGTCACATCGTCGCCGTGCGGCAGGGCCGGGTGCTGGCGACCTCGTTCCACCCCGAGCTCACCGGGGATCACCGCATTCACGCCCTGTTCGTCGACATGGTGCGCGCGGCAGGCTGATCCGATCCCGGTAGGATCTCTGGGGTTCGTTCAGAAATGGGTTACGCGAAGGAGACAGGCAGATGTCCGGCCACTCTAAATGGGCTACGACGAAGCACAAGAAGGCCGTGATCGACGCCAAGCGCGGCAAGCTCTTCGCGAAGCTGATCAAGAACATCGAGGTCGCGGCCCGCACGGGCGGCGCCGACCTGGACGGTAACCCGACGCTGTTCGACGCCGTCCAGAAGGCGAAGAAGCAGTCGGTCCCGAACAAGAACATCGACTCCGCGCTCAAGCGCGGAGCGGGTCTCGAGGCCGGCGGCGCCGACTACGCCACGATCATGTACGAGGGCTACGGCCCGAACGGTGTCGCGGTGCTCATCGAGTGCCTCACCGACAACCGCAACCGCGCCGCCTCCGACGTGCGCGTGGCCATGACCCGCAACGGCGGTTCCATGGCCGACCCGGGCTCGGTCTCGTACCTGTTCAACCGCAAGGGCGTCGTCGTGCTCCCCAAGGGCGAGCTGTCCGAGGACGACGTCCTGGAGACGGTGCTCGAAGCCGGCGCGGAGGAGGTCAACGACCTCGGTGAGTCCTTCGAGATCATCAGCGAGGCCACCGACCTGGTCGCGGTCCGCACCGCCCTCCAGGAGGCCGGTATCGACTACGACTCCGCCGAGTCCAGCTTCGTCCCGACCATGCAGGTGGAGCTCGACGAGGACGGCGCGCGCAAGATGTTCAAGCTGATCGACGCGCTGGAGGACAGCGACGACGTGCAGAACGTCTTCGCCAACTTCGACGTCAGCGACGAGGTCATGGAGAAGGTCGACGCCTGATCGCGGTCGTTGATCGCGGTCGTCGACCGAAGCGGTTCCGCAGCGGGCCGACGGGGACACACCCCCGTCGGCCCGCTCTCGTTCGTGCGGCGTTGTCGGTGGCAGCCGATAGCCTGCACAAACAGGTGAGCGAGGAGGGGGTGCGGCGTGCGTGTTCTCGGGGTGGACCCGGGTCTGACCCGGTGCGGCGTCGGCGTCGTCGAGGGCGTCGCCGGACGGCCCCTCACCATGCTCGGCGTGGGCGTGGTGCGGACGGCCGCGGACGACGACATCGGAGTGCGCCTCGTCGGCATCGAGCGCGGCATCGAGGAGTGGCTCGACCGCTTCTCGCCCGAACTCGTCGCCGTGGAGCGGGTGTTCAGCCAGCACAACGTGCGTACGGTGATGGGCACCGCCCAGGCGAGTGCCGTCGCCATGCTGTGCGCCTCGCGCCGCGGCATCCCCGTCGCCCTGCACACCCCCAGTGAGGTCAAGGCCGCCGTCACCGGCAGCGGACGCGCCGACAAGGCGCAGGTCGGAGCCATGGTGACCCGCCTGCTCCGGCTCTCCGCGCCGCCGAAGCCCGCCGATGCCGCCGACGCCCTCGCCCTCGCCATCTGTCACATCTGGCGGGCACCCGCCCAGAACCGTCTCCAGCAGGCCGTCGCCGAGAACCGTCTCCAGCAGGCGGTCGCCCGGCAGGCGGCCGCAGTGAAAGGCCGAACCCGATGATCGCCTTCGTCAGCGGCCCGGTCGCCGCGCTCGCCCCCACCACGGCCGTCATCGAGGTCGGCGGCGTGGGCATGGCCGTCCAGTGCACCCCGGGGACCCTCGCGGGACTGCGGATCGGCGAGGACGCCCGGCTCGCCACCTCCCTCGTCGTCCGCGAGGACTCCCTCACCCTGTACGGCTTCGCCGACGACGACGAGCGGCAGGTCTTCGAGCTCCTCCAGACCGCCAGCGGCGTCGGGCCCCGCCTCGCGCAGGCCATGCTCGGCGTGCACAGCCCGGACGCGCTGCGCATCGCCGTGTCCACCGGTGACGAGAAGGCCCTCATGGCCGTCCCCGGCATCGGCAAGAAGGGCGCACAGAAACTCCTCCTCGAACTGAAGGACAAGCTCGGCACGCCGCTCGGCAGCAGCGGCATGGTCGGAGCCCAGCGCGCGGCGGCCGCCGGGCCCGCGCCGTGGACGGAGCAGCTGTCCGCCGCCCTCATCGGCCTCGGCTACGCGTCGCGCGAGGCGGAGGAGGCGGTGGCCGCGGTGGCCCCGCAGGCCGAGGAGGCGATCGCCGCGGGCGGCTCGGCGCCGGTGCCGCAGCTGCTGCGCGCGGCCCTGCAGTCCCTGAACCGCGCGCGCTGACGCCGAACCACCGCGCGGGCCCCTCCCCCCGCGCCTTCCCGAAACCGGGGCTCGCCCCGGACCCGCGCCTCACACGCCGGCGGGGCCGAACGTCACCACCGCACCACCACCCGAGAAGGCAGAACATCCGTGAACTGGGACGACGAGACCACCGGCGACGACGAGGCACGTATCGTCGGGGCCTCCGCCGAGGGGGACGACCAGGCCGTCGAGGCGGCGCTGCGGCCCAAGGACCTCAGTGAGTTCGTCGGCCAGGAGAAGGTGCGCCAGCAGCTCGACCTGGTCCTCAAGGCCGCCCGTCAGCGCGGCGCCACCGCCGACCACGTGCTGCTCTCCGGCGCCCCCGGCCTCGGCAAGACCACCCTCTCGATGATCATCGCCGCGGAGATGAACGCGCCGATCCGCATCACCTCGGGCCCCGCCATCCAGCACGCCGGAGACCTCGCCGCGATCCTCTCCTCCCTCCAGGAGGGCGAGATCCTCTTCCTCGACGAGATCCACCGCATGTCCCGGCCCGCCGAGGAGATGCTCTACATGGCGATGGAGGACTTCCGCGTCGACGTCATCGTCGGCAAGGGCCCCGGCGCCACCGCGATCCCGCTCGAACTCCCGCCGTTCACCCTGGTCGGCGCCACCACCAGGGCCGGACTCCTGCCGCCGCCGCTGCGCGACCGCTTCGGCTTCACCGGCCACATGGAGTTCTACGACCCGGCCGAGCTGCAGCGCGTCATCCACCGCTCCGCCGGACTCCTCGACGTCGAGATCGACCCGGCGGGCGCCGCCGAGATCGCCGGCCGGTCCCGCGGCACCCCCCGCATCGCCAACCGTCTGCTGCGCCGCGTCCGCGACTACGCGCAGGTCAGGGCCGACGGAGACATCACCAGGGAGATCGCGGAGGCGGCCCTCAGCGTGTACGAGGTCGACGGCCGCGGCCTCGACCGGCTCGACCGTGCCGTCCTGGAGGCCCTGCTCAAGCTTTTCGGCGGCGGCCCGGTCGGTCTCTCCACCCTCGCGGTCGCCGTGGGGGAGGAGCGCGAGACCGTCGAGGAGGTCGCCGAACCCTTCCTCGTAAGGGAAGGTCTGCTGGCCCGTACGCCCCGTGGTCGGGTCGCGACTCCCGCGGCATGGGCGCACCTCGGACTCGTTCCGCCGCAGGCTGCGGGCCCGGGGACGCCAGGAAGCGGACAACAGGGGCTCTTCGGGGCGTGACGGTGCTGACACTCGCCCGGACAGGAACCAGGGTGCGATGCTGGACGTTGTTCCATCGATGCGGACTCGCCTAGACTCCGCCGATGCCGCCCTTTCTGGTCGGCGCGCCCACCCCCGAAGATCAGGCCGCGGGTTCTCCGCGACCGTGCGAAGGAAACCCGTCCCGTGAGCATCGTGACCCTCCTCCCCTTCATCGTCCTCATCGGGGCCATGTTCCTGATGACCCGCTCTGCCAAGAAGAAGCAGCAGGCGGCGGCGGCGATGCGCAATGAGATGCAGCCCGGCACCGGCGTACGGACGATCGGGGGGATGTACGCCACCGTCAAGGAGATCGGCGACGAGACCGTCCTCCTCGAGGTCGCGCCCGGCGTCCACGCCGTCTACGCGAAGAACGCGATCGGCGCCGTCCTCGAGGACTCCGAGTACAACCGCATCGTCCACGGTGACGATGAGGACTCGGACTCCGACACCGTCGTCCCGGACGACGCCTCGTCGCTGACCGAGGCCGCCGAGGCCACGGAGGCCGCCGAGGTCGAGGACGCGCCGAAGGCCGACCTGACGAAGAAGGCGGACGCGGCCGAGGCCGCGGCCGAGGGGCAGAAGGACGGCAAGACCGACGGCGAGACCGACGCGAAGTAGTCGCGGCCGGGGACACCGCGCACGCCCACCGGCGCGCGCGGTCCCCGGAACGGTTCCACCTCTGCGGGGGCAGGTCCCCACACACACTTCGTGGCCGTCTCACGCATACCCGGCGCGAGACGGTTGGACAGGGAGATACGACAGGTGGCAGCACCGAAGAAGGGCCGAAGGCCGGCGGGGGGACAGAGCCGGCCGGGCCGCGCCCTGGCACTCATCCTGATCGCCATGGTCGCGCTCACCGGCGGAATGTTCTGGTCGGGGCACACCACCCCGCGCCTGGGCATCGACCTCGCCGGCGGTACGTCGATCACGCTCAAGGCCAAGGCTGAGCCGGGCCAGGAGTCGGCGGTCAACGAGACCAACATGAACACCGCCGTCGGCATCATCGAGCGCCGTGTCAACGGTCTCGGTGTCTCCGAGGCCGAGGTCCAGACGCAGGGCCGCGAGAACATCATCGTGAACATCCCTCGCGGGACGAACGAGAAGCAGGCCCGGGAGCAGGTCGGTACCACCGCCCAGCTCTACTTCCGGCCCGTTCTCGCCGTCGCGGCCGCCGCGCCGCAGCCGGCTCCGAGCGCCAGCTCCTCCGGCTCCCCGTCGGCCTCGCCGAAGCCGTCCTCCTCCGCCTCCGGCGCGACGGTGGGCGAGAAGTCGGCCACCCCGACGGCCACGGCCACCGCCTCCACCCAGGGCCGTGCGCTCACCGAGGCCCTCAAGGCCCCGAGCCCCACGCCCACCGGGAGCTCCTCCCCCTCCGCGACCCCCAAGGCCTCGGAGACCCCCAAGGCGAACCAGACGCCCGACGCCGCCACCGCGGCGCTCCAGCAGAAGTTCACCACCCTGAACTGCCTCGACCCCAAGCAGCGGACGGCCGCCGGCGAGGGCGTCAAGCCCGCCGATCCGGCCGTGGCCTGTGGCACGAACGCGATCGGTGAGTGGGAGAAGTACCTCCTCGGCCCGGCCGAGGTCGAGGGCAAGGACGTCAACGACGCCAAGGCCGCGATCGACCAGCGGACCGGCCAGTGGATCGTGGACATGGAGTTCACGAGCGCCGGCTCGAAGAAGTTCCAGTCGATCACCAGCAAGCTCTCGCAGCAGACCGAGCCGCAGAACCAGTTCGCGATCGTCCTGGACGGCGAGGTCGTCTCCGCGCCCCGTGTCCAGACCACGCTGAGCGCCAGCGCGCAGATCTCCGGCAGCTTCAACCAGCAGTCCGCCCAGGACCTCGGCAACATCCTGTCGTACGGTGCCCTGCCGCTCTCCTTCGAGACGCAGAGCGTCGACACCGTCACCGCCGCCCTCGGCGGTGACCAGCTGGAGGCCGGTCTGATCGCCGGCGCCATCGGCCTGGCTCTGGTCATCATCTACCTGGTGGCCTACTACCGCGGCCTGTCGCTGATCGCCATCCTCAGCCTCGGCGTCTCCGCGCTCCTCACCTACGTGATCATGGCCCTGCTCGGCCCGGCCATCGGCTTCGCGCTGAACCTGCCGGCCGTCTGTGGCGCCATCGTCGCCATCGGTATCACCGCGGACTCGTTCATCGTGTACTTCGAGCGCATCCGCGACGAGCTCCGCGAGGGCCGCACGCTCCGCCCGGCCGTCGAGCGCGCCTGGCCGCGCGCCCGCCGCACCATCCTGGTCTCCGACTTCGTGTCGTTCCTGGCCGCGGCCGTGCTCTTCCTCGTCACCGTCGGCAAGGTGCAGGGCTTCGCGTTCACGCTCGGCCTGACCACCCTGCTCGACGTCGTCGTGGTGTTCCTCTTCACCAAGCCGGTCATGACGCTCCTCGCGCGGACCAAGTTCTTCGGCGACGGCCACGCCTGGTCCGGCCTGGACCCGAAGCGACTCGGCGCCAAGCCGCCGCTGCGCCGCACCCGTCGTGCCAATGCCTCTGTCGCTGGCCCTGTCGACCCGAAGGAGGCGTGAGATGTCGAAGCTCGGCGATCTCGGCGCCCGGCTCCACCGTGGTGAGGTCGGCTACGACTTCATCGGCAACCGCAAGATCTGGTATGGCCTGTCCATCCTGATCACCATCACCGCCATCGTCGCCCTGGCCGTCCGCGGCCTGAACATGGGCATCGAGTTCCAGGGCGGTGCCGTCTTCACCACCCCGAAGTCGGAAGTCTCCGTCAGCCAGGCCCAGGAGTACGCGGAAGAGGCCTCCGGCCACGACGCGATCGTCCAGCAGCTCGGCAACGGCTCCCTGCGCATCCAGGTCGGCGGCCTCGACACCGCGCAGTCCGACCAGGTCCGCTCGGAGCTCGCGAAGGACCTGAACGTCCCCGAGGACAAGATCGCGGCCGAGCTCGTCGGCCCCAGCTGGGGTGAGCAGATCGCCACCAAGGCCTGGACCGGTCTGGGGATCTTCATGATCCTCGTGGTGATCTATCTGGCCATCGCCTTCGAGTGGAGAATGGCGGTCGCGGCGCTCATCGCGCTGATCCACGACCTCACGATCACGGTCGGCATCTACTCGCTGGTCGGCTTCGAGGTCACCGTCGGTACGGTCATCGGCCTGCTGACGATCCTCGGTTACTCGCTGTACGACACGGTCGTCGTCTTCGACTCCCTCAAGGAACAGACGAAGGACATCACGAAGCAGACCCGCTTCACGTACAGCGAGCTGGCCAACCGCTCGATCAACGGCACCCTGGTCCGTTCGATCAACACCACCGTCGTCGCGCTGCTGCCGGTCGCCGGCCTGCTCTTCATCGGTGGTGGCGTCCTCGGCGCCGGCATGCTCAACGACATCTCGCTGTCGCTGTTCGTCGGTCTCGCCGCCGGTGCGTACTCGTCGATCTTCATCGCCACCCCGCTCGTCGCCGACCTCAAGGAGCGCGAGCCGGCGATCAGGGCACTCAAGAAGCGCATCATGGCGAAGCGGGCCGGTGCGGCCGCCAAGGGCGAGTCGTACGACGGGTCGGACGACCGGTCCGTCGACGACAACGAGATCGCCGTCGTCGGCCCGCGGGCGAGCCGTCGCGGCCGCTCCTCGGAGCAGCGAGGATGACCGCCGAGGCCCAGGACGTCACCGACCTCCTGCTCAGCCGTATCCGCGACGTACCGGACTACCCGAAGCCGGGCGTGCTGTTCAAGGACATCACGCCGCTGCTCGCGGACCCGGAGGCGTTCACGGCGCTCACCGACGCCCTCGCCGCGCTGTGCACCGCGCACGGCGCGACGAAGATCGTCGGTCTCGAGGCGCGCGGCTTCATCCTGGCCGCCCCGGTGGCCGTCCGGGCGGGCCTGGGCTTCATCCCGGTCCGCAAGGCCGGCAAGCTCCCCGGAGCCACGCTGAAGCAGGCGTACGAGCTGGAGTACGGCACCGCCGAGATCGAGGTGCACGCCGAGGACCTGGCCGCGGGCGACCGCGTCATGGTCATCGACGACGTCCTCGCCACCGGCGGGACGGCCGAGGCCTCGATCGAGCTGATCCGCCGCGCGGGCGCCCAGGTGGCGGGCGTCGCGGTCCTCATGGAGCTGGGCTTCCTGCCGGGCCGCGCCCGACTGGAGCCCGCCCTGAACGGGGCGCCGCTCACGGCACTCATCCGAGTGTGATCCTTCAAGTCCGACGATCTCCCGCCCGATAACGGTCGAGGGATACGGCGATGGGCGCCCGGGACCTCCCGAGGCGCCCTTCGTCGTTCCCGGACGTTGTCACGCTGCCAGGAGGAAGTCGTATGGACATGTCGCGGAAGACCGTCGCCGGAGTCGTCTCCCTGATCGCGCTCGCCGCGCTCGGGACCGCCGTGAACCCCGCGAGCGCGGGCCGCCCGGCACAGGCCCCCGCGGCGGCCCCCGGGGTCGCGGCCGATTCGTGCGTCGGCTGGAAGAACGCCGGAAGCGCGCCCCTGAAGTGGACGAAGGCAAGTGACGCCTGCGGCCACTTCGGCGCCGAGGGCATGAAGATGGGGTACGCCTGGAAGGTCTACCGGGGAGGCAGCATCTGCATCCGCGCCAAGGGCTTCGACGCCCGGCGCAAGGAGTTCTGGTCCAGCCCCCTGTGCGGGAAGAGCGGCTCCCTCAAGGTCCACTGGGGCAATGTCGCCGCGACCAAGGAGATCCAGGTGAAGGGCGGGCCCTCCCTGCTCCGCTGGAACTGACGGCCGGCCGGCGGCGGGGGTCGCGGGCCGCGCGACCCCCGCTCTCCCGGGGCGAGTGACCACCGCGTGCGCACCGCGACCCGTGGCTCGATACCATGGCCTTTCCGGGCCTGACCGGGGGACCCGGTATCTCCCCCAGACTCCGTCCGGGGGGACCCAGAGGAGCGCTCTTGCCAGACGAGGCCCAGTCACTCTCCGCCGCGCAGCCCGACCCGAAGGCCGAAAAGGCCGCGCCGGGGACCGGCACGCCCCAGAACAAGCCCGCGGAGACCGGGCCCCCGCCTGCCGCGCCCACGCCCGTACCGGCCTCCGAGGCCCCCGCGCCCGCGCGGCCCGCGCCCGCCGCCCCCGCACGCTCGGGCGGCTCGTCCAACCGCGTCCGCGCCCGCCTGGCCCGGCTCGGCGTCCAGCGCTCCTCCCCGTACAACCCGGTCCTCGAACCGCTGCTGCGGATCGTCCGATCCAACGACCCGAAGATCGAAACGGCGACTTTGCGCCAGGTCGAGCGGGCCTACCAGGTTGCCGAGCGCTGGCACCGCGGCCAGAAGCGCAAGAGCGGCGACCCGTACATCACGCACCCGCTCGCCGTCACCACCATCCTCGCCGAGCTCGGCATGGACCCGGCGACCCTGATGGCCGGGCTGCTGCACGACACCGTCGAGGACACCGAATACGGCCTGGAGGATCTGCGCCGCGACTTCGGCGACCAGGTCACCCTGCTCGTCGACGGCGTCACCAAGCTCGACAAGGTCAGGTTCGGCGAGGCCGCGCAGGCCGAGACCGTCCGCAAGATGGTCGTCGCCATGGCCAAGGACCCGCGCGTCCTGGTCATCAAGCTCGCCGACCGCCTGCACAACATGCGCACCATGCGCTACCTCAAGCGGGAGAAGCAGGAGAAGAAGGCCCGCGAGACCCTGGAGATCTACGCGCCCCTGGCCCACCGCCTGGGCATGAACACCATCAAGTGGGAGCTGGAGGACCTCGCCTTCGCGATCCTCTACCCCAAGATGTACGACGAGATCGTCCGGCTCGTCGCCGAGCGCGCCCCCAAGCGGGACGAGTACCTCGCCATAGTGACCGACGAGGTCCAGACGGACCTGCGCGCCGCCCGGATCAAGGCCACCGTCACCGGCCGCCCCAAGCACTACTACAGCGTCTACCAGAAGATGATCGTCCGCGGCCGTGACTTCGCGGAGATCTACGACCTGGTGGGCATCCGTGTCCTCGTCGACACCGTGAGGGACTGCTACGCCGCCCTCGGCACCGTCCACGCGCGATGGAACCCGGTCCCCGGCCGGTTCAAGGACTACATCGCGATGCCGAAGTTCAACATGTACCAGTCGCTCCACACGACGGTCATCGGACCCAACGGCAAGCCCGTCGAGCTGCAGATCCGCACCTTCGACATGCACCGGCGCGCCGAGTACGGCATCGCCGCGCACTGGAAGTACAAGCAGGAGGCCGTCGCCGGTGCCTCCAAGGTCCGCGCCGACGTCCCGAAGAGGACCGGCAAGGACGACCACCTCAACGACATGGCGTGGCTGCGCCAGCTCCTCGACTGGCAGAAGGAGACCGAGGACCCCAGCGAGTTCCTGGAGTCCCTGCGCTTCGACCTCTCCCGCAACGAGGTCTTCGTCTTCACGCCCAAGGGCGACGTCATCGCCCTGCCGGCGGGGGCCACCCCCGTCGACTTCTCCTACGCCGTCCACACCGAGGTCGGCCACCGCACCATAGGAGCGCGGGTCAACGGGCGGCTCGTACCGCTCGAATCGACCCTCGACAACGGCGACCTGGTCGAGGTCTTCACTTCCAAGGCCGCCGGCGCCGGGCCCTCCCGCGACTGGCTGGGCTTCGTCAAGTCCCCGCGCGCCCGCAACAAGATCCGCGCCTGGTTCTCCAAGGAGCGCCGCGACGAGGCCATCGAGCAGGGCAAGGACTCCATCGCGCGGGCCATGCGCAAGCAGAACCTGCCGATCCAGCGGATCCTCACCGGCGACTCCCTCGTCACCCTCGCCCACGAGATGCGCTACAGCGACATCTCCTCGCTGTACGCGGCGATCGGCGAGGGCCATGTCACCGCCCAGTCGATCGTGCAGAAGCTCGTCCAGGCGCTCGGCGGCGAGGAGGCGGCCACCGAGGACATCGACGAGGCGACACCGCCCACCCGCGGCCGCTCCAAGCGACGCTCCAACGCCGACCCCGGTGTCGTCGTCAAGGGCGTCGAGGACGTCTGGGTGAAGCTGGCCCGCTGCTGCACCCCCGTGCCCGGCGACCCGATCATCGGCTTCGTCACCCGCGGAAGCGGCGTATCGGTTCACCGCAGCGACTGCGTCAACGTGGAGTCGCTCTCCCGGGAGCCGGAGCGGATCCTGGAGGTCGAGTGGGCGCCCACCCAGTCCTCGGTCTTCCTCGTCGCCATCCAGGTCGAGGCCCTGGACCGCTCGCGGCTGCTCTCGGACGTCACCCGGGTCCTCTCGGACCAGCACGTGAACATCCTCTCCGCGGCCGTCCAGACCTCCCGTGACCGGGTGGCCACCTCGCGCTTCACCTTCGAGATGGGCGACCCGAAGCACCTGGGCCACGTCCTGAAGGCCGTACGGGGCGTCGAGGGCGTCTACGACGTCTACCGCGTGACCTCGGCCCGCAGGCCGTAACAGCGGATACGAAAGGGCGGCTCCGGTACGTACGTACCGGAGCCGCCCTTTCGTATCGGCGTATCAGCCGCCGAACTCCTCCAGGCCCTTCATGGCCTGGTCGAGCAGGGCCTGGCGGCCCTCCAGCTCACGGGCGAGCTTGTCGGCCTTGGCGTCGTTGCCGGCGGCTCGGGCCGCGTCGATCTGCTTGCGCAGCTTCTCGACCGCGTCCTGGAGCTGACCGGTCAGACCCGCGGCACGCGCGCGTGCCTCCGGGTTCGTCCGGCGCCACTCGGCCTCCTCGGCCTCCTGGATCGCCCGCTCCACCGTGTGCATCCGGCCCTCGACCTTGGGACGGGCGTCACGCGGCACGTGGCCGATGGCCTCCCACCGCTCGTTGAGGGAACGGAAGGCCGCGCGCGCCGCCTTCAGGTCCGACACCGGCAGCAGCTTCTCGGCCTCGGTCGCGAGCTCCTCCTTCAGCTTGAGGTTCTCGGTCTGCTCCGCGTCCCGCTCGGCGAACACCTCGCCGCGCGCCGCGAAGAAGACGTCCTGGGCACCGCGGAAGCGGTTCCACAGGTCGTCCTCGTGCTCGCGCTGGGCGCGGCCGGCCGCCTTCCACTCCGTCATCAGGTCGCGGTAGCGGGCCGCCGTGGTGCCCCAGTCGGTGGAGTTCGACAGCGACTCCGCCTCGGCGACCAGACGCTCCTTGGCCTTGCGCGCGTCCTCCCGCTGGGCGTCCAGCGAGGCGAAGTGGGCCTTGCGGCGCTTCGAGAACGCCGAGCGGGCGTGCGAGAAGCGGTGCCACAGCTCGTCGTCGGACTTGCGGTCGAGCCGGGGGAGGCCCTTCCAGGTGTCCACGAGGGCCCGCAGCCGCTCGCCCGCGGAGCGCCACTGCTCGCTCTGGGCCAGCTCCTCGGCCTCCGTGACGAGCTTCTCCTTGGCGGTGCGCGCCTCGTCGGTCTGCTTGGCCTTCTGCGCCTTGCGCTCCTCACGGCGCGAGTCGACCGTCTCGACGAGCTTGTCCAGGCGGGTCGCGAGCGCGGCCAGGTCGCCGACGGCGTGGTGCTCGTCGATCTGCTGCCGGATGTGCTCGATCGCCGCGGTGGCGTCCTTCGCCGAGAGGTCGGTGGTCCTCACCCGCTTCTCGAGGAGGCCGATCTCGACAACCAAGCCCTCGTACTTGCGCTCGAAGTAGGCCAGGGCCTCCTCAGGGGTGCCGGCCTGCCACGATCCGACGACCTTCTCGCCCTCGGCCGTCCGCACGTACACGGTGCCCGTCTCGTCGACGCGGCCCCACGGGTCGCTGCTCACAGCGCCTCCTCACCATGATGCCGTCGCGGGGTCGTACCCCCCGGGCATCGTCCACAGTTTCCCGGCGGGCCTCGCCCGCCTTCCGCAGCGCGGCCGACGGCCCAACGCTGCACAACGCCAATCTAGGCGAACGGCGGCCCGGCTGTCCGCACTCAGCGCGACCGAGATTCACGGTCACGCGTGCGTGCGGACGCCCGGCTCACTTCTTCGCGACGGTCGCCTTCTCGACGGTGACGGCCTTCTTGGGGGCGCCGTCCGTGGCACCGCCCGTGACACCGGCGGCGGCCACGTCCTTGACGACCTGGAGGCCGGCCGCGTCCATCTTTCCGAACGGCGTGTAGCTCGGCGGCAGCTTGGTGTCCTTGTAGACGAGGAAGAACTGCGAGCCGCCGCTGCCCGGCTGCCCGGTGTTGGCCATCGCCACGGTGCCGGCCGGGTAGGTCACGGTGCCGTCCGAGCCCGCCTTGCCGAGCGCGCCCAGGTTCTCGTCCGGGATGTTGTAGCCCGGGCCGCCCGTGCCGTCGCCCTTGGGGTCACCGCACTGGAGCACGAAGATGCCCTGCGTGGTGAGCCGGTGGCACTTCGTGCCGTCGAAGTACTTCTTCGCCGCGAGGTGCGAGAAGGAGTTCACCGTGCGCGGGGTCTTCGCCGCGTCCATGGTGATCGTGACGTCGCCCTCGTTCGTCTTGAGCGTCATGTCGTACGTGGCCTTCGCGTCCACGGACATCTTCGGCTCCGGGCCCGCCGACTCGCTCTGCGAGGGCGCCGGGCTGCTGGGCGTGCTGCTCGCCGAGCTCTCCGGACCCGTCGCGTTGTCCGAGCCCTTGGGCGAGTCGTCGCCCGTCAGCGCCACGGACGCGTAGACCGCGCCGCCCGCCGCGAGGACCACCGCGAGGGCGGCCGCGACGACGGTGTTGCGGCGCTTCGCCTTGCGCCGGTTCTCCTCCCGCCGCTGCTGCTGCCGCGCGTACTTCTCCCTGGCAAGCTGCCGCCGCCGCTGATCGCTGGTGACCACCGGTTCCGCTCCTGTCGCTCGTCTGTTCCTGTCCTGGCCGGATGTGCCCGTACCGTATACGGGTTGGCTGTGGAACCGGCACCGCCGGTAGGCTCTGATCTGCCGCATTCCGTGATCTCTGCCGAATTCCGCGCCCCCGTGCCGGACGACATCTAAGGACGAACGTGCTGATTGCCGGGTTCCCCGCCGGGGCCTGGGGGACCAACTGCTATCTGGTCGCCCCCGCCGCAGGCGAGGAGTGCGTGATCATCGACCCGGGCCACCAGGCCGCCCAGGGTGTCGAGGAGACGCTGAAGAAGCATCGGCTCAAGCCCGTCGCCGTCGTCCTCACCCATGGACACATCGACCACGTCGCCTCCGTCGTCCCGGTGTGCGGCGCCCATGACGTCCCCGCGTGGATCCACCCGTCCGACCGCTACATGATGAGCGACCCGGAGAAGGCCCTCGGCCGCTCCATCGGGATGCCGCTCATGGGCGAGCTGACCGTGGGCGAACCCGACGACGTGCGAGAACTCACCGACGGTGCCGAGCTGAAGCTCGCCGGTCTGGACTTCTCCGTCGCCCACGCGCCCGGTCATACCAAGGGGTCGGTGACCTTCAGGATGCCGCAGACCACGGAGATCCCCTCCGTGTTCTTCTCCGGGGACCTGCTGTTCGCCGGCTCCATCGGACGCACCGACCTTCCCGGCGGTGACATGGACGAGATGCTCGCTTCGCTGGCCCGTGTGTGCCTGCCGCTCGACAACTCGACCGTGGTGCTGTCGGGACACGGTCCCCAGACGACCATCGGCCAGGAGCGCGCCACGAACCCCTATCTGCGGGACGTGGCCGCCGGTCTCGGGAGCACGGACGCTCCCCGACGAGGAATGTGACGAGACTTTCGTGAGCACCTTTCAGGCCCCCAAGGGCACGTACGACCTGATCCCGCCCCGCTCCGCCACCTTCCTGGCGGTCCGGGACGCGATCTCCACGCCGCTGAGGAACTCCGGCTACGGCTACATCGAGACGCCCGGCTTCGAGAACGTCGAGCTGTTCTCCCGCGGTGTCGGCGAGTCCACCGACATCGTGACCAAGGAGATGTACACCCTCACCACGAAGGGCAACGACCACCTCGCCCTCCGTCCGGAGGGCACCGCGTCCGTGCTGCGGGCGGCGCTCCAGGCCAACCTGCACAAGCAGGGCAACCTGCCGGTCAAGCTCTGGTACTCCGGCTCGTACTACCGCTACGAGCGGGCCCAGGCGGGCCGCTACCGCCACTTCTCCCAGGTCGGTGCCGAGGCGATCGGCTCCGAGGACCCGGCGCTCGACGCCGAGCTGATCATCCTCGCCGACCAGGCGTACCGCACCCTCGGCCTGCGGAACTTCCGCATCCTGCTCAACTCGCTGGGCGACAAGGAGTGCCGTCCCGTCTACCGCGAGGCGCTCCAGGGCTTCCTGCGCGGGCTCGACCTCGACGAGGAGACCCTGCGCCGCGCCGAGATCAACCCGCTGCGCGTCCTCGACGACAAGCGCGAGTCCGTACAGAAGCAGCTCGTCGGCGCCCCGCTGCTGCGCGACTACCTGTGCGACGCGTGCAAGGCGTACCACGAGGAGGTGCGCGCCCTGATCACCGCGGCGGGCGTGGTCTTCGAGGACGACGCCAAGCTGGTGCGCGGCCTGGACTACTACACCCGCACGACCTTCGAGTTCGTCCACGGCGGTCTCGGCTCGCAGTCGGCGGTCGGCGGCGGCGGACGCTACGACGGACTCTCCGAGATGATCGGCGGCCCCGCGCTGCCGTCCGTCGGCTGGGCGCTCGGTGTGGACCGTACGGTCCTCGCCCTGGAGGCGGAGGGCGTCGAGCTCGACCTCCCCGCCGTCACCAGCGTCTTCGCGGTGGCCATCGGCGAGGAGGCGCGCCGGATCCTCTTCGGCAAGGTCACCGAGCTGCGCAGGGAGGGCATCTCCGCGGACTTCTCGTTCGGCGGCAAGGGCCTCAAGGGCGCGATGAAGGACGCCAACCGCTCGGGCGCCCGCCTCGCCGTCGTCGCCGGTGAGCGCGACCTCGCCGAGGGCGTCGTCCAGCTCAAGGACATGGAGTCCGGCGAGCAGCAGGCGGTCGCCGTGGACGCGCTGCTCGACGCGGTACGGACCAAGCTGGCCTGACGGACCGTTCGGGAGAGGGGCCCGGACCCACGCGCGCGCGTGGGTCCGGGCCCCTCTCCCGTCGCTCTTATGTTCGCCTCACTTATCCCCGGCGAACGGTGGGCGCCGTCCCCCGTACGGCAGAATGACCGTGCCCACAAGGCCCGCGAGCGAGGGAAAAGGCGATATGACGAAGGCAGCGGTGGACGAGGCCGCGTCCGGCCGGGACGGCGACGGGACGAGCGGCACGATCGGCGCGAGCCGGGCCTTCGCCTGGCTGCTCGTGATCACCGGAGCGGCCGGGGTGCTCGCCGCCTGGGTCATCACGATCGACAAGTTCAAGCTCCTCGAAGACCCGAACTTCGTCCCGGGCTGCAGCCTCAACCCGATCGTCTCCTGCGGCAACATCATGAAGAGCGAGCAGGCCTCGGTCTTCGGCTTCCCGAACCCGATGCTCGGCCTCGTCACCTACGCCATGGTGATCGCGATCGGTGTGGCCCTGCTCGCCGGAGCCCGCTACCGCAGGTGGTACTGGCTCGGCCTCAACGCCGGCACCCTCTTCGGTGTCGGCTTCTGCACGTGGCTCATGTACCAGTCGCTGTACGAGATCAACTCGCTCTGTCTGTGGTGCTGCCTGGCCTGGGTCGCCACCATCGTCATGTTCTGGTACGTGACCTCGCACAACGTCCGCAACGGCGTCATCCCCGCCCCCCGCGGCCTGAAGACCTTCTTCGACGAGTTCACCTGGATCCTGCCCGTCCTGCACATCGGGATCATCGGCATGCTGATCCTGACCCGCTGGTGGGACTTCTGGACCAGCTGACCGACCGCTCACGGACGGCCGGCGGACCATCGGCGGCGACAGTGCTGTCAGTGCGGTGACCTAGGCTTCATGACTGTGGAGCCCGACCTCTTTACCGCAGCAGCCGAAGACCGCCAGGAGAAGGACCCCGCCGGCAGCCCGCTGGCCGTCCGGATGCGCCCGCGCACCCTCGACGAGGTGGTGGGCCAGAAGCACCTGCTCAAGCCCGGTTCGCCGCTGCGCCGACTCGTGGGCGACGGGGACGGCGGCCCCGCCGGCGCCTCCTCGGTGATCCTCTGGGGGCCGCCGGGCATCGGAAAGACGACCCTGGCGTACGTGGTCTCCAAGGCGACCGACAAGCGGTTCGTGGAGCTGTCCGCGATCACCGCGGGCGTCAAGGAGGTCCGGGCCGTCATCGAGGGCGCCCGCCGCGCGGTCGGCGGCTACGGCAAGGAGACCGTCCTCTTCCTCGACGAGATCCACCGCTTCTCCAAGGCCCAGCAGGACTCGCTGCTGCCCGCCGTCGAGAACCGCTGGGTGACGCTGATCGCCGCCACCACCGAGAACCCGTACTTCTCGATCATCTCGCCGCTCCTCTCCCGCTCCCTGCTCCTCACCCTGGAGCCGCTGACCGACGACGACCTGCGCGGTCTGATGGCCCGGGCCCTCACCGGCGAGCGCGGCCTCGGCGGGGCGGTGACCCTGCAGGAGGACGCCGAGGCCCACCTCCTGCGCGTCGCCGGCGGCGACGCCCGGCGTGCCCTGACCGCCCTGGAGGCGGCCGCGGGCGCGGCCATCGCCAAGGGCGAGCCGGAGATCACGCTGGCGACGGTCGAGGAGACCGTCGACCGCGCGGCGGTGAAGTACGACCGGGACGGCGACCAGCACTACGACGTGGCCAGCGCGCTCATCAAGTCGATCCGCGGCTCGGACGTGGACGCCGCCCTGCACTATCTGGCGCGGATGATCGAGGCGGGGGAGGACCCGCGGTTCATCGCCCGGCGCCTGATGATCTCCGCGAGCGAGGACATCGGCCTCGCCGACCCGAACGCGCTGCCGATCGCCGTCGCCGCCGCGCAGGCCGTCGCCATGATCGGTTTCCCCGAGGCGGCACTCACCCTCAGCCACGCCACGATCGCCCTGGCCCTGGCCCCCAAGTCGAACACGGCGACGACCGCGATCGGCGCCGCCCTGGCGGACGTGCGGAACGGCCTCGCGGGTTCGGTCCCGCCGCATCTGCGCGACGGCCACTACAAGGGCGCCGCCAAGCTCGGCCACGCCCAGGGCTACGTGTACCCCCACGACGTCCCCGGTGGCATCGCGGCCCAGCAGTACGCCCCGGACACCATCCACGGCAAGCAGTACTACGAGCCCACCCGCTACGGCGCGGAAGCGCGGTACGCGGACGTGGTGGACCGTGTGCGGGCCCGCCTGAAGGGCAACGAGTAGAAGTGACGGCCTGACGGTTTGTCCGCCCGAGAAGGAGGTCGTCCGGGAGCTCTTGGACGCCTACCGCTGAGGCCGTCGGACCGCGGACGAGAGTGCCCGGCGGACCCGGTACACTGGTCCAGATTGCTGCGTCCCGTGTCCGGCTCCGGTCGGCACCACCAGAACGGGACAGTCAGCCGGAGATCCTGCCCTCGGGCGGGGTTTCCAGGAGCGTCGCGCACCTTCGAAGGTGTCGCGGGCAACCCACCACCACCCGGTTCCCGGGAGCGGCGGTGGGTCGTTCGCGTGCTGCACGTATGTGCCCAGACCTGGGAGCGGCTGCCCGGCAGGTCCGTCTCGTACGGACCAGGCGGGTTTCCCGGCTGCGGATGCGACCTCCCCTAACCCTGGTGAAGCCGTTTCGTACACAGTAGAGAGGTTGGTTCATGCCGAACCAGTCCCGTCCCAAGGTCAAGAAGTCGCGTGCCCTCGGCATCGCGCTGACCCCGAAGGCTGTCAAGTACTTCGAGGCCCGCCCCTACCCGCCGGGCGAGCACGGCCGTGGCCGCAAGCAGAACTCGGACTACAAGGTCCGTCTGCTCGAGAAGCAGCGTCTGCGCGCCCAGTACGACATCAGCGAGCGCCAGATGGCGCGCGCCTACGACCGCGCCAAGAAGGCCGAAGGCAAGACGGGCGAGGCGCTGGTCGTCGAGCTCGAGCGTCGCCTCGACGCCCTGGTCCTGCGTTCGGGCATCGCCCGCACCATCTACCAGGCCCGCCAGATGGTCGTCCACGGCCACATCCAGGTCAACGGTGGCAAGGTCGACAAGCCGTCGTTCCGCGTTCGTCCCGACGACGTCGTGATGGTCCGCGAGCGCAGCCGCACCAAGCCGCTGTTCGAGGTTGCCCGTGAGGGTGGCTTCGCCGCCGACGGTGAGACCCCGCGCTACCTGCAGGTCAACCTGAAGGCCCTGGCCTTCCGCCTCGACCGCGACCCGAACCGCAAGGAAATCCCGGTCATCTGCGACGAGCAGCTGGTCGTCGAGTACTACGCCCGCTGATCTCAGCCATGGCGTAGTACCACCCTCGCGGTGTTCAGCCCGCCGCTTCCCCACCCATTCCGGTGGGGGAGCCGGCGGGCTTCCGCGTTCCCGGGACCGCCGTCGAACCGGCCGTACGGAACGGACGCGGGGCGGCCCCCTCCGCCGGGCCGTCGATGGCCGGATGGCGGCCGGCCACGAGCGCACGCTCCACCGCCTCCGCCGCCGAGAGCCCCTGGCCCGCCCGGAACGCGGCGGCGTACGCCTCCACACCCAGCGCCTCCTCGGCCCGCTGCTGGCACAGCGTCCTCGGCGCGTCGAACGCCGCCGAGCCGAAGAGCCGGACACCCACCGTGTCCCACAGCGGCACCGCAGCCCCCTGGAGCACCGCCGCCTCCATCGGATCGCCCTCGCTCACCGCCACCAGGGCGAGCATCTCGATCGCCAGGACGGTCCCGACCAGGTCGCGGAAGGCGTGGTTGATGGACACGCACGCGGTGAGCAGCTCCCGCGCCTCCTCGTACGCCCCCCTGGTCCAGGCGGCGTACCCCAGGACATAGAGGGCGTACGCCCTGGCCCAGAGCTCGCCCCGCTCCTCGCAGATGTCCTTGACCTCGCGGCAGAGGGCGACCGCCCCCTCCAGATCGCCCCGGAAGGCGCGCGCCAGGCCCACCTCGATCTGCCCCATCAGCACGTTGCTGTTCAGCTCGCCGAGCTCCCGGTACGCGACGAGCGCCCGCCCGATCAGCTCCTCGGCGCGCGGCATGTCGTCCGTGAGCAGGGCGAGACAGCCCATCCGGTGCGTCGCGTACGCCTCCGCCAGCGCGTTCCGCGAGGACCTGGCCCGCTCCCCGCACTCGTGGAGCGCCGCCACCGCCGCCGTACCGTCGCCCTGCAGGACCGAGACGTACCCGAGCACCCAGAGCGCCTTCAGTCGCGCCTCCTCGTGGCCGGATTCGAGCGCGAGCGCCCGGTCCAGCCAGTGCCGGCCCTCCGAGAGGCGCCCGCAGCCGACCCACGCGAACCAGAGCGTGCCCGCCAGGTGCTGGGCGAGATGCGCGTCCTCCGGAAGTTCCAGACACAGGTCGAGGGCCGCCCGCAGATGCGGCAGCGCCGCCTCCGTCAGGGCCGCGACCTCAGGCTGGCGCGGGCTGAACCACTCCAGCTCGCACCAGGTGGCCAGGCCCATGTACCAGTCGCGGTGCCGCCGCCTCATCCGCTCCGTGTCGTCGAGCGCCGCGAGCCACTCCGACCCGTACGCGGCGACCGTGTCGAGCATCCGGTACGCGGGACCCGCCGGGGTGTCCTCGCGGGTGAGCAGCGATTGCGCGAGGAGCCCGCCGAGCAGATCGAGGATCCGCTCCGGCGGCAGCTCCGGACCCGCGCACACGTACTCCACCGACTCCAGGTCGAAGGGGCCGGGGAAGACGGAGAGCCGCGCCCAGAGGAGCCGCTCCTCCGGAGTGCACAGCTCATGGCTCCAACCGATGGCGGTGCGCAGCGTCTGGTGACGGGGGAGCGCACCGCGCGCACCGTCCGTGAGGAGCCGGAAGCGGTCGTCGAGGCGGCACAGCATCTGTTCGACGGAGAGCAGCGGGAGCCGCCCGGCCGCCAGTTCGAGGGCGAGCGGAATCCCGTCGAGCCGTCGGCACAACTCCCGTACGGCGTCCCGGCCGCGGGCCTGCGCGGACCCGTCGTCGTGTGCCGACCCACCGGGGAGCGCCGGTACTCCGGGCAGGGCCGTGACTCCCGGGCGGGCCGCAGGGCCCGTCAGCGCCGGAACCCCGTGGACGGCCCCCGCCGCCGCCCCCGGCAGTGGCGGCGCGCCCGCCTCCGCCGCCCGTTCGGCGAGCAGCGTCATCGCGTCCTCCTCACCCAGCGGAGCCAGCGGGAAGACGGTCTCGCCGGCCACCCGCAGCGGCCGCCGGCCGGCCGCGAGGACGGTGAGCCCGGGAGCGTGTTCGAGCAGCTCCCGCACCAGGGGCGCGCACTCCTCCACGAGATGCTCGAAACCGTCCACGACCAGCAGGGTCCGCCGCTCCGCGAGATGCTCGACGAGCACCTCGCGCGGGGGCCTCGGCGTGTGGTCGGTCAGGCCGAGCGCCTCGACCAGGGCGTACTCGATCAGGTCGGGGTCGCGCAGCGGTGCGAGCTCGGCGAGGCGGACCCCGTCGCCGTAGCGTTTCTGCACCCCTGCGGCAGCCCTCAGCGCGAACCGGGTCTTGCCGACCCCGCCCACGCCCACGACCGTGACCAGGCGGGACGCCTCAAGGAGCGCCGTCAGTGCGGCCTGCTCGGCGGCCCGTCCGATGAACCGGTTCAGCTCCGCCGGGAGATTGCTCCGTCGCATGGGACACGGAGCGTACTCATCCCCGCGCGCTCCGTACAATCGGTTCCCGTAACTCCCGTCCCACGGGCGGTAATGCGGTACGGCACGACAGCCCGGGCGCGATAGGGTCGGGGGACGACTTTTCGCAAGGGCCAAACGACAGCAGAGAGCGGTGCAGAGTGACCGGTGGAGAGGTTGCCGGGATCCTGGTGGCCGTCTTCTGGGCGATCCTGGTCTCCTTCCTCGCCGTGGTGCTGGTGAGGCTGGCGCAGACGCTCAGGGCGACCACCAAGATGGTGGCGGACGTGACCGAGCAGGCCGTTCCCCTGCTGGCCGACGCCTCCGCGACCGTCCGCTCGGCACAGACCCAGCTCGACCGGGTCGACGCCATCGCCTCGGACGTCCAGGAGGTCACCTCCAACGCCTCCGCGCTCTCCTCGACCGTCGCCTCCACCTTCGGCGGCCCGCTCGTCAAGGTCGCCGCCTTCGGCTACGGGGTGCGCAAGGCGCTCGGCCGGGGCGGGGACGGCGCCTCCGGCGCGGACGCGCCGCGGGCCTCCTCGCGACGTACTGTGATCGTCGGCCGTACCGTGCCGTCCTCGCGACGCCGGAAGCAGAAGGGCTGAGCCGCGATGTTCCGCCGCACGTTCTGGTTCACGGCCGGCGCAGCCGCCGGCGTGTGGGCCACCACCAAGGTCAACCGGAAGCTGAAGCAGCTGACCCCCGAGAGCCTCGCGGCCCAGGCCGCGAACAAGGCGATCGAGACCGGCCACCGCCTCAAGGACTTCGCCCTCGACGTGAGGGCGGGCATGGTCCAGCGGGAGGCCGAACTGGAGGAGGCGCTCGGCCTCGACGCACCCGTCGACCCGGGCCCGGCCCAGGGCCGGGAGCTTCCGGAGCCGCGCCGCAGGGGCGCGCTCGGCCCCTCCCCGTACCCGACCACGCATTCAATCCCCACGATCTCGTACAACCGGAATGAGGACCACTGATGGAGTCGGCTGAAATCCGCCGCCGCTGGCTGAGCTTCTTCGAGGAGCGCGGGCACACCGTCGTCCCTTCGGCGTCGCTCATCGCGGACGACCCGACTCTGCTGCTCGTCCCCGCCGGCATGGTGCCCTTCAAGCCCTACTTCCTGGGTGAGGTCAAGCCGCCCTTCACGCGCGCCTCCAGCGTGCAGAAGTGCGTGCGCACGCCGGACATCGAAGAGGTCGGCAAGACCACCCGCCACGGCACGTTCTTCCAGATGTGCGGCAACTTCTCCTTCGGCGACTACTTCAAGGAAGGCGCCATCAAGCTGGCCTGGGAGCTGCTGACCACCTCGGTGGCGCACGGCGGCTACGGCCTCGACCCGGAGAAGCTCTGGATCACCGTCTACCAGGAGGACGACGAGGCCGAGCAGATCTGGCGCGACGTCGTCGGCGTCCCCGCCGAGCGCATCCAGCGCCTCGGCAAGAAGGACAACTACTGGTCGATGGGCGTCCCCGGCCCCTGCGGCCCGTGCTCCGAGATCAACTACGACCGCGGCCCAGAGTTCGGCGTCGAGGGCGGCCCGGCCGTCAACGACGAGCGCTACGTGGAGATCTGGAACCTGGTCTTCATGCAGTACGAGCGTGGCGAGGGCACCGGGAAGGACGACTTCCCGATCCTCGGCGAGCTGCCGTCGAAGAACATCGACACGGGCCTCGGCCTGGAGCGCCTGGCGATGATCCTCCAGGGCGTCCAGAACATGTACGAGACGGACACCCTCCAGGTCGTCATCGACAAGGCCACCGAGCTCACCGGCGTCGCCTACGGCAAGGCCCACGACAGCGACGTCTCGCTGCGCGTGGTCGCCGACCACATGCGCACCTCCGTGATGCTCATCGGCGACGGCGTCACCCCCGGCAACGAGGGCCGCGGCTACGTCCTGCGCCGCATCATGCGCCGCGCCGTCCGCAACATGCGCCTGCTCGGCGCCACCGGCCCGGTCGTCCAGGACCTCGTCGACACCGTGATCAACACGATGGGCGAGCAGTACCCGGAACTCGTCACCGACCGCAAGCGGATCGAGACCGTCGCCCTCGCCGAAGAGGCCGCCTTCCTCAAGGCCCTCAAGGGCGGCACCAACATCCTCGACACCGCCGTCACCGAGACCAAGGCCGCCGGCGGCACGATCCTCTCCGGCGACAAGGCGTTCCTGCTCCACGACACCTGGGGCTTCCCGATCGACCTCACCCTGGAGATGGCCTCGGAGCAGGGCCTCTCGGTGGACGAGGACGGCTTCCGCCGCCTGATGAAGGAGCAGCGGGACCGCGCCAAGGCCGACGCCAAGGCGAAGAAGACCGGCCACGCCGACATGACCTCGTACCGGGAGATCGCCGACAGCAACGGCGCCACCGAGTTCACCGGCTACACCAACACCGAGGGCGAGAGCACGGTCGTCGGTCTCCTCGTCAACGGTGTCTCCTCGCCCGCCGCCTCCGAGGGCGACGAGGTCGAGGTCGTCCTCGACCGCACCCCGTTCTACGCCGAGGGCGGCGGCCAGATCGCCGACCAGGGCCGGATCAAGCTGCACAGCGGCGCGGTCATCGAGATCCGTGACGTCCAGCAGCCCGTCCCGGGCGTCTCCGTGCACAAGGGCTCCGTGCAGGTCGGCGAGGTGACCGTGGGCGCCACCGCCTACGCCACCATCGACGTGCGCCGCCGCCGGGCCATCGCCCGCGCCCACTCGGCCACCCACCTGACCCACCAGGCGCTGCGCGACGCCCTCGGCCCGACGGCCGCTCAGGCCGGTTCCGAGAACCAGCCCGGCCGCTTCCGCTTCGACTTCGGTTCGCCGAACGCCGTCCCCGGCGCGGTCCTCACCGACGTCGAGCAGAAGATCAACGAGGTTCTCTCGCGCGAGCTCGAGGTCCACGCCGAGGTCATGCCGATCAACGAGGCCAAGCGCCAGGGTGCCATCGCCGAGTTCGGCGAGAAGTACGGCGAGCAGGTCCGTGTCGTCACCATCGGCGACTTCTCCAAGGAGCTGTGCGGCGGTACGCACGTCGGCAACACCGCCCAGCTGGGTCTGGTGAAGCTGCTCGGCGAGTCCTCCATCGGCTCCGGCGTGCGCCGTATCGAGGCCCTCGTAGGTGTCGACGCGTACAACTTCCTCGCCCGTGAGCACACGGTCGTCGCCCAGCTCCAGGAGCTCGTCAAGGGCCGTCCGGAGGAGCTGCCGGAGAAGATCTCCGCCATGCTCGGCAAGCTGAAGGACGCCGAGAAGGAGATCGAGAAGTTCCGCGCGGAGAAGGTCCTCCAGGCCGCCGCCGGTCTCGTCGACTCCGCCCAGGACATCCGCGGCCTCGCCCTGGTCACCGGCCAGGTCCAGGACGGCACCGGCGCCGACGACCTGCGCAAGCTGGTCCTCGACGTCCGTGGCCGCTTCCCGTCCGACCGTCCGGCCGTCGTCGCCCTGTTCACCACGGCCAACGGCAAGCCGCTCACGGTCATCGCCACCAACGAGGCCGCCCGTGAGCGCGGTCTCAAGGCCGGCGAGCTGGTCCGCACGGCCGCCAAGACCCTCGGTGGCGGTGGCGGCGGCAAGCCGGACGTCGCCCAGGGCGGCGGTACGAACCCGCAGGCCGTCGGCGAGGCCATCGCCGCCGTCGAGCGCCTCGTGGTGGAGACGGCGTGACGATGCGCCGCGGCCGCCGTATCGCGGTCGACGTCGGGGACGCCCGGATCGGGGTCGCCTCGTGCGACCCCGACGGGGTCCTGGCCACGCCGGTGGAGACCGTGCCGGGACGTGACGTCCCGGCCGCCCACCGGCGGCTCCGCCAGATCGTCGAGGAGTACGAGCCGATCGAGGTCGTCGTGGGCCTGCCCCGCTCGCTCAGCGGGCGGGAGGGTCCGGCCGCGACCAAGGTCCGTGCTTTCGCAGGGGAGATGGCGAAGGGCATCGCGCCGGTTCCGGTCCGTCTGGTCGACGAGCGGATGACCACGGTCACCGCCACCCAGGGGCTGCGCGCCTCCGGGGTGAAGGCGAAGAAGGGGCGGTCCGTCATCGATCAGGCCGCCGCTGTGATCATCCTTCAGAACGCTCTTGAGTCCGAACGGGTATCAGGTAATCCGCCTGGCGAGGGCGTCGAAGTGGTCATCTGATCGCGATACGGTAACGTTCCGCGCGATGCGGCGGTGTTCGAACAGCTGCCGCACTACGTAGAGGCGGATCGTCCGGAAGCCTCGCGGCTGTTTTGGGGATCGATGACTGAGTATGGCCGGAGCCCCGGCTCCGAACCGTGGCACCCCGGGGACCCGCTTTACGGGGACCAGGGGTGGGAGGGCCAGCAGCAGTACCCGCATCCGCAGCAGGCGAACGAGTACGGCCAGGGCGGTCACGACTACCAGGACCCGTACGGGCAAGGCGGTCAGGCTGGTCAGGGGTACGGGGGTGACCCGTACCAGCAGCAGCAGCATGCGCAGCAGCAGTACCAGCAGCAGTCGCAGGAGTACGTCGACCCGCAGCAGTACCAGCAGCCCGTGCAGCAGCACCAGCAGCAGTACCAGCAACCTCAGCAGTACCAGCAGCAGCCGTACGACCAGCAGCAGCCGTACGAGCAGCAGCAGTACGGGACGGGGTACCAGGGCGGTTACGACACGCCCGGGCAGCTCGGACAGCAGTACGACGGCAACTGGGAGACGGGCCAGGCGGCGATGCCGTACGCCGGGACTCCGGCCGACCCTTACGGCGGCCAGAACCCCGACCTCTACGGCACGCCCGAGGCGTACCCCCCGCCCCAGCCTCCCGGCCGTCGGCAGAACCCGCCGGAGCCGGTGATCGACTGGGCGCCGGAGGAAGAGGCGCGTCCGGAGCCGGAGGAGGAGAAGCACCCCTTCTTCACCGGTGAGGACGCCGACCCGGACGACGAGTACGACGAGGAGCCGGGCCGCGGCCGCGGTTCCCGCGGCGGCGATCGCGAACGCCGGAGCAAAGCGAAGAAACGCAACGGCAAGAACGGCGTGGCCTGCCTCGTCGTCGCGGTCGTCATGGCGGGCGGCGTCGGCGGCGTCGGCTACTTCGGCTACCAGTTCTGGCAGGGCCAGTTCGGCGCGGCGGAGGACTTCGCGGGTTCCGGCTCCGGCGACGTGCAGGTCGAGATCCCCAAGGGCGCGCTCGGCAACGAGATCGGCAACATCCTGAAGAAGGCGGGCGTCGTCAAGAGCGTCGACGCCTTCATCTCGGCGCAGCAGAAGAACCCCAAGGGCATCTCCATCCAGGCCGGCGTCTACACGCTGAAGAAGGAGATGTCGGCGGAGAGCGCGGTCACGCTGATGCTCAACCCGGCGAGCCAGGCGAACCTGGTCGTCCCCGAGGGCAAGCGGAACGCCTGGGTCTACGACCAGCTCGACAAGCGCCTCGACCTGAAGCCCGGCACCACGAAGGACGTCGCCTTCGCGAAGGCGAAGAGTCTGGGCCTGCCCGATTGGGCCGAGAACCACCCCGACATCAAGGACCCGCTGGAAGGCTTCCTCTTCCCGGCGAGCTACCCGGTCGCGAAGGGCACGAAGCCCGAGGACGCGCTGCGCAAGATGGTCGGCCGCGCGAACCAGGAGTACGGGAAGCTCGACCTCGACGCGAAGGCGAAGGAGCACGGTCTGAAGGGGCCGTGGGAAGTCCTGACGGTCGCGAGCCTGGTGCAGGTCGAGGGCAAGTACAAGCACGACTTCGACAAGGTGGCGCGGGTGGTCTACAACCGCCTCAAGCCGAACAACGTGGAGACCGTGGGCCGACTCGAGTTCGACTCGACGGTGAACTACCTCAAGGGCGAGAGCACCCTCGACGTCGGAACCGTCGAGGAGATGCGCAAGATCAAGGACCCGTACAACACGTACGCGTACGACGTGAAGGGCCTCATCCCCGGTCCCATCAGCAACCCCGGCATCGAGGCGCTGAACTCGGCGATGAACCCCGCCGACGGCCCGTGGTACTACTTCGTGTCGATCAACGAGAACAAGACCGTCTTCTCCGTGACCCTCAAGGAACACAACCAGAACGTCGCGGAGTACGAGAAGGAACGGAAGCAGGGGCAGTGAGCAAGCAACACCGCGCGGCCGTCCTCGGTTCGCCGATCGCCCACTCGCTCTCCCCGGTCCTGCACCGGGCCGCGTACGCCGAGCTCGGCCTCGACGACTGGTCGTACGACCGCTTCGAGGTCGACGAGGCCGGGCTGCCCGGGTTCGTGGGCGAGCTGGACGGCAGCTGGGCCGGTCTTTCGCTGACCATGCCGCTCAAGCGGGCGATCATCCCGCTGCTCGACGAGATCAGCGACACGGCGGCCTCGGTCGAGGCCGTGAACACCGTCGTCCTCCGCGAGGACGGGCGCCGGGTCGGTGACAACACCGACATCCCCGGCATGCTCGCCGCCCTGCGCGAGCGGGGCGTCGACAAGGTGGAGTCGGCGGCGGTCCTCGGCGCCGGCGCCACCGCCTCCTCCGCGCTCGCCGCGCTCGCCCGGATCTGCGCGGGGCCGGTGACCGCGTACGTACGGAGCGAGGCGCGCGCCGAGGAGATGCGCGGCTGGGGCGAGCGGCTCGGCGTGGACGTCCGTACCGCCGACTGGGACGACGCGGCGGAGGCCTTCGCCTCCCCGCTGGTCGTCGCGACCACCCCGGCAGGCACGACCAACGCCCTGGCGACCGCCGTGCCCGACACGGTCGGCACCCTGTTCGACGTCCTGTACGACCCCTGGCCGACGGCACTCGCCGCGGCCTGGTCCGACCGCGGCGGCAAGGTGGTCGGCGGCCTCGACCTCCTCGTCCACCAGGCGGTCCTCCAGGTCGAACAGATGACGGGCGTCCCCAGGGCGCCGCTGGCCGCCATGCGAGCGGCGGGGGAGCAGGCCCTGGCGGCTCGCTAGGGCCGGCGGGGGAGTACGGGAGCGAGCGGGAGCACGGGGCATGGGCGAGGGAACGGTGCTGGCGTCGAAGTGGGACGCGGGCTTCGACGTGGTGCGCTTTCTCTTCGGGGTGATCTTCAACGACCTGCCCGCGTGGGTGCGGTACACCGTCCTCGGTGTCATCGCCGCGGGCTTCGGATGGCTCGCCGTGGTCCGGCTGCGCGACCGCTTCCGGGCCTCGCGCGAGGTCGGCGGCACGCCCGGAGGGTCCGGCGGGACGGTGGAGGACGCGTCCGGGACGACGGACGAGATCGTCGAGAACAGCGGGACCCGCGTCCGATAGCTGGACCGGAGGGCGGGTTCGCCCCCCGGACGTGGGAGGATCGGGGACGGCGGGCCAGGGCCGCGCACCCGGTCGCGCCGTCGCAGTACCCAGGCGCGAGCATGAGGAGCATCGTTGAGCAGGTTGCGTTGGCTGACCGCTGGGGAATCCCACGGACCCGCGCTGGTCGCGACGTTGGAGGGCCTTCCCGCCGGCGTCCCGGTCACCACTGAGCTGGTGGCGGACCACCTCGCGCGGCGACGCCTCGGCTATGGGCGTGGCGCCCGGATGAAGTTCGAGCAGGACGAGATCACCTTCCTGGGCGGAGTCCGGCACGGGCTCTCCCTCGGTTCCCCGATCGCCGTGATGGTCGGCAACACCGAGTGGCCCAAGTGGGAGAAGGTCATGGCGGCCGACCCCGTCGACCCCTCCGAGCTCAAGGAGACGGGCCGCAACGCCCCCCTGACCCGGCCGCGTCCCGGACACGCCGACCTCGCCGGCATGCAGAAGTACGGCTTCGACGAGGCCCGGCCGATCCTGGAGCGCGCCAGCGCCCGGGAGACCGCCGCCCGTGTCGCCCTCGGCGCCATCGCCCGCTCCTTCATCAAGGAGACCGCGGGCATCGAGATCGTCTCGCACGTCGTCGAGCTGGCCGCCGCCAAGGCGCCGTACGGCGTGTACCCGACCCCCGCCGACGTCGAGAAGCTCGACGCCGACCCGGTCCGCTGCCTCGACGCCGACGCGTCGAAGGCGATGGTCGCCGAGATCGACCAGGCCCACAAGGACGGCGACACCCTCGGCGGCGTCGTCGAGGTGCTGGCGTACGGCGTTCCCGTCGGCCTCGGCTCCCACGTCCACTGGGACCGGCGTCTCGACGCGCGGCTCGCCGCCGCCCTCATGGGCATCCAGGCCATCAAGGGCGTCGAGGTCGGCGACGGCTTCGAGCTGGCCCGCGTGCCCGGCTCCCAGGCCCACGACGAGATCGTGAAGACCGAGGACGGCCTCAAGCGCACCTCCGGCCGCTCCGGCGGCACCGAGGGCGGCCTGACCACCGGCGAGCTGCTGCGGGTCCGTGCCGCGATGAAGCCCATCGCGACCGTGCCGCGCGCCCTCGCCACCGTCGACGTCGCCACCGGCGAGGCCACCCAGGCCCACCACCAGCGCTCCGACGTGTGCGCCGTCCCCGCCGCCGGCATCGTCGCCGAGGCCATGGTCGCGCTCGTCCTCGCGGACGCGGTCGTCGAGAAGTTCGGCGGCGACAGCGTCCCGGAGACCCGCCGCAACGTGCGGTCGTACCTCGAGAACCTGACCATCCGGTGACCGCCGGTCCCCTGGTCGTCCTCGTCGGGCCCATGGGCTCCGGCAAGTCCACGGTGGGCGCGCTCCTGGCCGAACGGCTCGGCGCGCCCTACCGGGACACCGACGCCGACATCGTCGCCGCCGAGGGACGCGAGATCTCCGACATCTTCGTCGAGGACGGCGAGGAGCACTTCCGCGCCCTGGAGCGGGACGCGGTCGCCGCGGCCGTCGCCGAACACGAGGGCGTCCTCGCCCTCGGCGGCGGCGCGATCCTCGACGACGGCACCCGCGCCCTGCTCTCCGGACTGCCCGTCGCCTACCTCTCGATGGACGTCGACGAAGCGGTCCGGCGCGTCGGCCTCAACACCGCGCGGCCGCTGCTCGCCGTCAACCCGCGCCGCCAGTGGCGCGAGCTGATGGAGGCACGCCGCCACCTGTACACCGAAGTCGCGCGGGCCGTCGTCACCACCGACGACCGCACCCCCGAAGAGGTCGCCGACGCGGTCCTCGGGGCACTGGATCTGAAGAAGGACGCATGACGACGGACCAGGAAGTCACCCGTATCCACGTCGCGGGCTCTGCCGGCACGGATCCGTACGAGGTGCTGGTCGGCCGGCAGCTGCTCGGTGAGCTCCCGGCCCTGATCGGCACCCAGGCCAAGCGGGTCGCGGTCATCCACCCCGAGGCGCTCGCCGACACGGGTGAGGCGCTCCGCGCCGACCTCGCCGAGCAGGGCTACGAGACGGTCGCCATCCAGGTGCCGAACGCCGAGGAGGCGAAGACCGTCGAGGTCGCCGCCTACTGCTGGAAGGCGCTCGGGCAGACCGGCTTCACCCGCAGCGACGTGATCGTGGGCGTCGGCGGCGGTGCCACCACCGACCTGGCCGGCTTCGTCGCCGCGACCTGGCTGCGGGGTGTCCGCTGGATCGCCGTACCGACCACCGTCCTCGCCATGGTCGACGCGGCCGTCGGCGGCAAGACGGGCATCAACACCGCCGAGGGCAAGAACCTCGTCGGCGCCTTCCACCCGCCTGCCGGTGTCCTCTGCGACCTCGCGGCGCTCGACTCGCTGCCGGTGCACGACTACGTCAGCGGTCTCGCGGAGATCATCAAGGCCGGCTTCATCGTCGACCCGGTGATCCTCGACCTCATCGAGGAGGACCCGCAGGCCGCCCGTACCCCCGCCGGTCCGCACACCGCCGAGCTGCTCGTCCGGTCGATCAGGGTCAAGGCCGAGGTCGTCTCCGGCGACCTCAAGGAGGCCGGCCGCCGCGAGATCCTCAACTACGGCCACACCCTCGCCCACGCCATCGAGAAGAACGAGCGGTACAAGTGGCGCCACGGCGCCGCCGTCTCCGTCGGCATGGTCTTCGCCGCTGAGCTCGGCCGCCTCGCCGGGCGGCTCGACGACGCCACCGCCGACCGGCACCGCGCGATCCTGGAGTCCGTCGGACTGCCGCTCACCTACCGCGGTGACCAGTGGCCCAAGCTCCTGGAGACCATGCGGGTCGACAAGAAGTCCCGCGGCGACCTGCTCCGCTTCATCGTCCTCGACGGGATCGGCAAGCCGACCGTCCTGGAGGGCCCCGACCCGGCGGTCCTGATCGCGGCGTACGGCGAGGTGTCCGCGTGAGCGAGCCCCGTCCGGTTCTGGTGCTCAACGGCCCCAACCTGGGCCGGCTCGGCTCCCGCGAGCCCGACATCTACGGTGCCACGTCCTACAAGGGGCTCGTCGAGTCCTGCAAGACCCTCGGCGCGGAGCTCGGCTTCGACGTCGAGGTGCGGGAGACGAACGACGAGGGCGAGATGATCCGCTGGCTCCACGAGGCCGCGGACCGCTCGACCCCCGTCGTGATCAACCCGGGGGCGTTCACGCACTACTCGTACGGGATGCGCGACGCGGCCGCCCAGCGGACCGCTCCGCTGATCGAGGTGCACATCTCGAACCCGTACGCCAGGGAGGAGTTCCGGCACACCTCGGTCGTCGCGGCCGTGGCGACCGGGACGGTCGCCGGGTTCGGGATCGGTTCCTACCGGCTGGCCCTGCTGGCGCTCGCCGAGGAACTGACGGGCTGACAGGGCACCTGGCGGGACCCCCGGCCGTTCCCCTTGTGGGGGCCGGGGGCGGTAACGTTCCGGCGCACCAGATACATCAGGCGTACGAGACGGAGTGGGACCGGATGCAGCACGCAGTGGGGGGTCCGCTGCCACCGCCCGAGCGACCGGGCCAGGCGCCCGTCCCCGGCACCGGCCCGGGACCTGTTCCCGGCACCGGACCCGTTTCCGGGGCTGTTCCTGGGAGTGGGACCGGCCCCGGACCCGCTTCCGGAGTCGCTCCCGGATCCGGCCACGCTCCCGGAGCCGGACCTGTGGCCGGCCCCGTGCCCGCCCCCGGAGCCGCTCCCGGGCCGGGCCACAACCCCGGACCCGTGCCCGTGCCCGCCGCCGGCGGTGGCGCGCCAGGCGGGCGTCCGCCCATACCGCCGCCTCCGCCCGGCTCCCCGTACCCGGGTCAGCCCGCCGGATCCCGGCTCGGCGTGCACCCGGCCGTCCAGAGCGGAGCCTCCCGGCCCCCGCACGCGGGGCCGCCCCCGCACTCCGCGCCCCCCGCGGGGCCCGGGGCACCCGGCCGGTACGGCCCCGGAGCCGTACCGCAGCACTCCGGCGGGCAGCCCCCGCGGGCCGACCTCACCGGCCACGTCCCGCTGCCGCCCGTGAGCGCGCCGCTCGCGCCCCCTGTGGAGCACGGCATCGGGACGGGCGCCGCGACCCTCGCCGTGCTGCTCATCGGCCCCGCCGGGGCCGGCAAGACGACCGTCGCCCGGCACTGGGCGCAGCGCCGCCGCGTGCCCACCGCGCACATCAGCCTCGACGACGTCCGCGAGTGGGTCTGCTCCGGCTTCGCCGACCCGCAGTCCGGGTGGAACGAGCACTCCGAGGCGCAGTACCGGCTCGCCCGCCGCACCTGCGGCTTCGCCGCGCGCAACTTCCTCGCCAACGGCATCTCCTGCATCGTCGACGACGCGGTCTTCCCCGACCGGCCCGTCGTCGGCCTCGGCGGCTGGAAGCGCCATGTCGGTCCGGGCCTGCTGCCCGTGGTGCTCCTGCCCGGCCTGGAGATCGTCCTGGAGCGCAACGCCGAGCGAAGCGGCAACCGGCGCCTCTCGGACGAGGAGGTCGCCGCCATCCACGGCCGGATGGCCGGCTGGTACGGCTCGGGCCTGCCGATCATCGACAACTCCACGTACGACGTCGAGACCACCGCCCGGGTCCTCGACGACATCCTCGCCCGCGCGATCGCCAGCCCGCCCACCTGGTGACCTCCCGGGGGCCGCTGCCCGGTCGGCGGCGCTGAACAGGCCGCCGCGCCGCGCTGCTCGTAGGCTCGGAGCATGTCAGAGGTGTATGCGGACCGCCGTGTACGGCTGCGCGATCGGTGCGCGGCCGCGGGCAGCCCGGCGGCCCTGGTCTCCCGCCCCGCCAACGTCCGCTATCTCGCGGGCGGCTCGCCCCCGGGCGCCGTCCTCCTCGTCGGGCCCGAGCCCGACGCGGACGTGCTGCTCTGCCCGGTCGCGCCCACCGGCGAACCGGCCGACGGACGGCTCGACGAACTCCTCCGCAGGCAGGTCCTGCCCGCCGGCGGAGGCGATCCGGCCGTCGCCGCGGTCGACCTCGCCCGCCGGGCGGGCGCCGACGCGCTGGCCGTCGAGGAGCACGACCTGACCGTGGCTCGGCACCGGGCCATGGGCTCGGTCGCGCCCGGACTGCGGCTCGCCGACCTCGCCTGCGCCGTGGAGCAGCTGAGGATCGTCAAGGACGAGGACGAGATCGCCTGTCTCCGGATCGCCGCCGAGATCGCCGACCAGGCGCTCGGTGAGCTCCTGGAGTCCATCCTGGTGGGGCGGACCGAGCGCCACCTCGCCCTGGAGCTGGAGCGGCGGCTCGTCGACCACGGCGCCGACGGAGCGGCCTTCCCCACCTCGGTGGCGACCGGCCCGCACTCAGGACGCCGTGGACACCGGCCCTCCGACCGCCGGGTCGAGGAGGGTGATTTCCTCTCCGTCTGCCTGGGTGCCGACTACCGCGGATACCGGTGCGAGATCGGCCGCACCTTCGTGATCGGCACCACTCCGGCCGACTGGCAGATCGAGCTGTACGAGCTCGTCTTCGCCGCTCAGCGGGCCGGTCGGGAGTCCCTCGCGCCGGGCGCCGAGTACCGGGACGTGGACCGGGCCGCCCGCCAGATCCTGGACGCGGCGGGCCACGGGGAGGCCGCCGTACCCCTCACCGGGCACGGGGTGGGGCTCGAAATCGACGAGGACCCGCAGCTCTCACCCTCGGCCATGGGTAAACTGGACGCTTGTGTGCCGGTCACCGTCGAACCGGGGGTCCACCTCCCGGGCCGGGGCGGGGTCCGGATCGATGACACGCTCGTCGTGCGCCAGGAGGCGGACGGCGGACCCGAGCTACTCACCATTACGACCAAGGAGCTGCTCGCGCTGTAAGGCGCGTACGCCTCCACGGTCCCACGTCAGTCCAGGAGATTTCGCAACCGTGGCTTCCACGAACGACCTCAAGAACGGCATGGTGCTCAAGCTCGACGGGGGCCAGCTCTGGTCCGTCGTCGAGTTCCAGCACGTCAAGCCCGGCAAGGGCCCGGCCTTCGTGCGCACCAAGCTGAAGAGCGTGCTCTCCGGCAAGGTCGTCGACAAGACGTTCAACGCCGGCACCAAGGTCGAGACGGCCACCATCGACCGCCGCGACATGCAGTTCTCGTACATGGACGGCGACTACTTCGTCTTCATGGACGAGGAGACCTACGACCAGCTGATGGTCGACCGCAAGTCGGTCGGCGACGCGGCCAACTTCCTGATCGAGGGCTTCACCGCCTCGGTCGCCCAGCACGAGGGCGAGGTGCTCTACGTCGAGCTCCCGGCCGCCGTCGAGCTGGTCATCAAGCACACCGACCCGGGCGTCCAGGGCGACCGCTCCACCGGCGGCACCAAGCCCGCCACGCTGGAGACCGGCCACGAGATCCAGGTCCCGCTCTTCATCACGACCGGCGAGAAGGTCAAGGTCGACACCCGCACCAGCGACTACCTCGGCCGGGTGAACAAGTAACCGTGGCCGCTCGGAGCAAGGCCCGCAAGCGCGCCTTCCAGATCCTCTTCGAGGCGGACCAGCGTGGTGCCTCCGTCCAGGAGGTTCTCGCGGACCAGGTCCGGCACGCGCGGTCCGACGACCGCCAGCCGCCGGTGAACGACTTCACCATGCAGCTGGTCGAGGGGTACGCGGGCCACGTGGCGCGGATCGACGAGCTCATCGCGACCTACGCGGTGGACTGGGACCTCGACCGGATGCCCGTCGCCGACCGGAACATCGTGCGCCTCGGTGCGTACGAGCTGATCTGGGAGGACGGCACGCCGGACGCGGTGGCGATCGACGAGGCGGTCCAGCTCGCCAAGGAGTTCTCCACGGACGAGTCCCCGACCTTCGTCAACGGTCTGCTGGCGCGCTTCAAGGACTTGAAGCCGCGTCTGCGCCGGGACATGGACGCCTGAGTCCCAGAACGTCACCGGCAGTCGAAGGGGCCCGCAGCACACGTGCTGCGGGCCCCTTCGGCGTATCCCCGGCTCATCGTTCGCTACGGCGAAACGCACCGGGGTTCGCGACGGCGAGAAAAGCGCCGGGCCCGTGGACGTCGGATGACGTCCACGGGCCCGGCGGTACGTTTCTGCTGGGTTCCCGGAAGGGGTCAGTTCTCCTCGTGGGCGACCGCGCGGCGCGCGTCCGCGTCGAGGACGCCCCAGCTGATCAGCTGCTCGGTGAGGACCGAGGGGGACTGGTCGTAGATGACGGCGAGGGTGCGCAGGTCGTCCTGACGGATCGACAGCACCTTGCCGTTGTAGTCGCCGCGCTGCGACTGGATCGTCGCGGCGTAGCGCTGGAGGGGGCCCGCCTTCTCCTGGGGGACGTGCGCCAGGCGCTCCAGGTCCAGGACGAGCTTCGGCGGCGGCTCGGCGGCCCCGCCCGGAGTGGTGCCCGGCAGGAGTTCCTGCACCGGCACCCCGTAGAAGTCGGCCAGCTCGGCAAGACGCTGCACGGTCACCGCGCGGTCCCCGCGCTCGTACGAACCGACCACCACGGCCTTCCAGCGGCCCTGGGACTTCTCCTCCACCCCGTGGAGCGAGAGACCCTGCTGGGTGCGGATGGCACGGAGTTTGGCCCCGAGCTGCTTTGCGTATTCGCTGGACATAACGCTCCCGGACGCTGTGACGACATGCGGCTGCGCCGCGCGGCTGGTAACTCACTGTGAGGTTACGCAGCGTTACTCTTTCCCGTCAAGCCGAATGGTCCGTACCGCCCCCTCCCGGGGGACGGCGCCCGGAGTGGCGGCAGGGGTGCGAGGGAGGCTTCCGTCCGCCCCTGGTATCGTTGACGTCGCAAATCCGACGTCCTTTAAGAGCCGTCCCGTGAGGCGGAGAAGGAGGTCCGTTTCTTCATGGACACCCAGCAGCAGTACGGCGACGACGCGCGGCCCGTTCTCGAGGCCCCGGACATCGCGCGGGTCCTGACCCGCATCGCACACGAGATCGTCGAGCGCGCCAAGGGCGCGGACGACGTGGTTCTCCTCGGCATTCCCACCCGCGGCGTCTTCCTCGCCCGCCGGCTCGCCGAGAAGCTCGAATCGATCACCGGCACCAAGGTCCCGGTCGGATCCCTCGACATCACCATGTACCGGGACGACCTGCGGATGAAGCCGGCGCGCGCCATCGGCCGCACCGAGATCCCCGGTGACGGCATCGACGGCCGCCTGGTCGTCCTTGTCGACGACGTGCTCTTCTCCGGCCGCACCATCCGCGCCGCCCTCGACGCCCTCGGCGACATCGGCCGCCCCCGCGCGGTCCAGCTCGCCGTCCTCGTCGACCGCGGCCACCGCGAGCTTCCGATCCGCGCCGACTACGTCGGCAAGAACCTCCCCACGTCGTTGCGGGAGACGGTCAAGGTCCAGCTCTCCGAGGAGGACGGTCGCGACACCGTCCTGCTCGGTGCCAGGCCCACCGCCTAGCCGGACCGGCTTCCCCCGCGGGGCCGGGGCACCCCCCTGCGCCCCCGCATGCCCTCACACCTCCCCACCACGGAGAGACTCACCGATGATGCGTCACCTCATCTCGGCCGCCGACCTCACCCGCGACGACGCCGTCCTGATCCTCGACACCGCCGAGGAGATGGCCCGGGTGGCCGACCGGCCCATCCGCAAGCTGCCGACCCTGCGCGGCCGGACCATCTGCAACCTGTTCTTCGAGGACTCCACCCGGACCCGGATCTCCTTCGAGGCCGCCGAGAAGCGCCTCTCCGCCGACGTGATCAACTTCGCGGCCAAGGGCTCCAGCGTCTCCAAGGGCGAGTCCCTCAAGGACACCGCGCAGACCCTGGAGGCCATGGGCGTCGACGCGGTCGTCATCCGCCACGGCGCCTCCGGAGCCCCGTTCCGCCTCGCCACCTCCGGCTGGATCGACGCCCCCGTCATCAACGCCGGCGACGGCACCCACCAGCACCCCACCCAGGCCCTCCTGGACGCCTTCACCATGCGCCGCCGCCTGGTCGGCCGGGACGCCGGGCTCGGCCGCGACCTCGAAGGCAAGCGGATCACGCTCGTCGGCGACGTCCTGCACAGCCGGGTCGCCCGCTCCAACGTCGACCTGCTGCACACCCTCGGCGCCGAGGTCACCCTGGTGGCCCCGCCGACCCTGGTTCCCGTCGGCGTCGAGACCTGGCCCTGCGAGATCTCGTACGACCTCGACCGCGTGCTGCCGAAGTCCGACGCGGTCATGATGCTGCGTGTGCAGCGCGAGCGGATGAACGCCGCCTTCTTCCCCACCGAGCGCGAGTACTCGCGCCGGTACGGGCTCGACGGCGAGCGGATGGCGAAGATGCCCGAGCACGCCATCGTCATGCACCCCGGCCCCATGGTCCGCGGCATGGAGATCACCGCCGAGGTCGCCGACTCCGACCGCTGCACGGTCGTCGAGCAGGTCGCCAACGGCGTCTCCGTCCGGATGGCGGTCCTCTATCTGCTTCTGGGCGGCAACGACTCCGCCGTCACCCACACCCGCACCGAGGAGAACAAGTAACCATGAGCAAGATCCTTATCCGCGGTGCGCAGGTGCTGGGCGGCGAGGTCCAGGACGTCCTGATCGACGGCGAGACCATCGCCGAGGTCGGCACCGGTCTGTCCGCCGAGGGCGCCACCGTGATCGAGGCCGCCGGCCAGATCCTGCTGCCCGGCCTCGTCGACCTCCACACCCACCTGCGCGAGCCCGGCCGCGAGGACTCCGAGACCGTCCTCACCGGCACCCGCGCCGCCGCCTCCGGCGGCTTCACGGCCGTCTTCGCCATGGCCAACACCCACCCGGTCGCCGACACCGCGGGCGTCGTCGAGCAGGTCTACCGGCTCGGCAAGGAGTCCGGCTACTGCGACGTGCAGCCCATCGGCGCCGTCACCGTCGGCCTGGAGGGCAAGAAGCTCGCCGAGCTCGGCGCCATGCACGACTCCGCCGCCGGCGTCACCGTCTTCTCCGACGACGGCAAGTGCGTCGACGACGCCGTGATCATGCGCCGCGCCCTGGAGTACGTGAAGGCCTTCGACGGCGTCGTCGCCCAGCACGCCCAGGAGCCCCGCCTCACCGAGGGCGCCCAGATGAACGAGGGCATCGTCTCGGCCGAGCTCGGACTCGGCGGCTGGCCGGCCGTCGCCGAGGAGTCGATCATCGCCCGCGACGTCCTCCTCGCCGAGCACGTCGGCTCCCGCGTCCACATCTGCCACCTCTCCACCGCCGGCTCCGTCGAGATCGTCCGCTGGGCCAAGTCCCGCGGCATCGACGTCACCGCCGAGGTCACCCCGCACCACCTCCTCCTCACCGACGAGATGGTCCGGAGCTACAACCCGGTCTACAAGGTCAACCCGCCGCTGCGCACCGAGAAGGACGTCCTCGCGCTCCGCGAGGCGCTGGCCGACGGCACGATCGACATCGTCGCCACCGACCACGCCCCGCACCCGCACGAGGACAAGGACTGCGAGTGGGCCGCGGCCGCCATGGGCATGGTCGGCCTGGAGACCGCGCTCTCCGTCGTCCAGCAGACGATGGTCGAGACGGGCCTCCTCGACTGGGCCGGCGTCGCCGACCGGATGTCCTTCGCGCCCGCCCGCATCGGACGGGCCACGGGCCACGGACGACCCGTCTCGGCTGGTGAGCCCGCGAACCTGACGCTGGTCGATCCGGCTTACCGTGGTGTCGTGGACCCCGCGGACTTCGCCTCCCGCAGCCGAAACACCCCCTACGAGGGCCGTGAGCTGCCGGGACGCGTCACCCACACCTTCCTGCGGGGCCGGGCAACGGTCGTGGACGGGAAGCTGGCGTGACACCACTCATCGCAATCGCCGCAGAGGCTGCCGATCAGAAGTCGGCGGAGGTGACCGACTGGGCCGGACGGCTCGGCTGGGTCGCCGGACTGCTGCTCTTCATCGCCTTCGTGTACTGGCTGATGCGCCAGGGCTGGAAGTGGCGTGGCAGCCTCCAGTCGGACCTCCCCGAGCTCCCCACCGCGCCCGAGACGGCCGGTCCGGCGAAACTGACTCTCAGCGGGCGCTACCACGGGTCCACGACCGCCGGGCAGTGGCTCGACCGGATCGTCGCCCACGGGCTCGGCACCCGCAGCCGCGTCGAGCTCACGCTCACCGACGCCGGGATGGCCGTCGTACGCCCCGGGGCGAACGACTTCTTCGTCCCGGCCGAGGCCCTGCGCGAGGCCCGCCTCGACAAGGGCATCGCCGGCAAGGTCCTCGCCGAGGGCGGCCTGCTGGTCGTCACCTGGGCGCACGGCGACAAGCTGCTCGACTCCGGTTTCCGGTCCGACCGGGCGGCCGAGCACGCCGCCTGGGTCGAGACCATCAACTCCATGATCAACACGACGGAAGGCATCGCACGATGACGACCTCCACCCGGGGAACCAGCAAGGTTCCCGCCGTACTCGTCCTGGAGGACGGCCGCATCTTCCGCGGTCGCGCCTACGGGGCCGTGGGGGAGACCTTCGGCGAGGCCGTTTTCTCCACCGGCATGACCGGCTACCAGGAGACCCTCACCGACCCGTCGTACCACCGCCAGGTCGTCGTCATGACCGCCCCGCACGTCGGCAACACCGGCGTCAACGACGAGGACCCCGAGTCCTCGAAGATCTGGGTCTCCGGCTACGTCGTACGCGACCCCGCCCGCGTCTCCTCCAACTGGCGGGCCCAGCGCTCGCTGGACGAGGAGCTGGAGCGCCAGGGCGTCGTCGGCATCTCCGGCATCGACACCCGCGCCCTCACCCGCCACCTGCGCGAGCGCGGCGCCATGCGCGTCGGCATCTTCTCCGGCGACGCCTGGACGGGCATCCGCGACGAGGCCCTGCTCGACAAGGTCAAGGCGCAGCCCCAGATGAAGGGCGCGAACCTCTCCGCCGAGGTCGCCACCAAGGAGACGTACGTCGTCCCCGCGATCGGCACCAAGAAGTTCACCGTCGCCGCCGTCGACCTCGGCATCAAGGGCATGACCCCGCACCGGATGGCCGAGCGCGGCATCGAGGTCCACGTGCTGCCCGCCACCGCCACCGCCGAGGACATCTACGCGGTGAACCCGGACGGCGTCTTCTTCTCCAACGGCCCCGGCGACCCGGCCACGGCCGACGGTCCCGTCTCCGTGATGCAGGCCGTCCTGGAGCGCAGGACCCCGCTCTTCGGCATCTGCTTCGGCAACCAGATCCTCGGCCGCGCGCTCGGCTTCGGCACCTACAAGCTGAAGTACGGCCACCGGGGCATCAACCAGCCGGTCCAGGACCGCACCACCGGCAAGGTCGAGGTCACCGCGCACAACCACGGCTTCGCCGTCGACGCGCCTCTCGACAAGGTCTCCGACACGCCCTACGGGCGCGCCGAGGTCTCCCACGTCTGTCTGAACGACCAGGTCGTCGAAGGCCTCCAGCTGCTCGACCAGCCGGCATTCTCCGTCCAGTACCACCCCGAGGCGGCCGCGGGCCCGCACGACGCCGCGTACCTCTTCGACCGCTTCGTATCCCTCATGGAGGCCGAGCGTGCCTAAGCGCACCGATATCCAGTCCGTCCTGGTCATCGGCTCCGGCCCGATCGTCATCGGACAGGCCGCCGAGTTCGACTACTCCGGCACCCAGGCCTGCCGCATCCTCAAGGCCGAGGGCCTGCGGGTGATCCTGGTCAACTCCAACCCGGCCACGATCATGACCGACCCGGAGATCGCCGACGCCACGTACGTCGAGCCGATCACCCCCGAGTTCGTCGAGAAGATCATCGCCAAGGAGCGCCCCGACGCGCTCCTGCCCACCCTCGGCGGCCAGACCGCGCTCAACACCGCGATCTCCATGCACGAGCAGGGCGTCCTGGAGAAGTACGGCGTCGAGCTCATCGGCGCCAACGTCGAGGCCATCAACAAGGGCGAGGACCGCGACCTCTTCAAGGGCGTCGTCGAGGCCGTCAAGGCCAAGATCGGTTACGGCGAGTCCGCCCGCTCGGTCATCTGCCACACCATGGACGACGTCATCAAGGGCGTCGACACCCTCGGCGGCTACCCCGTCGTCGTCCGCCCCTCCTTCACCATGGGCGGCGCCGGCTCCGGCTTCGCCCACGACGAGGAGGAGCTGCGCCGCATCGCCGGCCAGGGCCTCACGCTCTCCCCGACCACCGAGGTGCTCCTGGAGGAGTCCATCCTCGGCTGGAAGGAGTACGAGCTGGAGCTGATGCGCGACAAGAACGACAACGTCGTGGTCGTCTGCTCCATCGAGAACTTCGACCCGATGGGCGTCCACACCGGTGACTCGATCACCGTCGCCCCGGCGATGACGCTCACCGACCGCGAGTACCAGCGGCTCCGCGACATCGGCATCGCGATCATCCGCGAGGTCGGCGTCGACACCGGCGGCTGCAACATCCAGTTCGCGATCGACCCGGTCGACGGCCGGATCATCGTCATCGAGATGAACCCGCGCGTCTCCCGCTCCTCGGCGCTCGCCTCCAAGGCGACCGGCTTCCCGATCGCCAAGATCGCGGCCCGTCTCGCCGTCGGCTACACGCTGGACGAGATCCCGAACGACATCACGGAGAAGACCCCGGCGTCCTTCGAGCCCTCGCTCGACTACGTCGTCGTCAAGGCCCCGCGCTTCGCCTTCGAGAAGTTCCCCTCCGCCGACTCCACGCTGACCACGACCATGAAGTCGGTCGGCGAGGCCATGGCGATCGGCCGCAACTTCACCGAGGCGCTCCAGAAGGCCCTGCGTTCCCTGGAGAAGAAGGGCTCGCAGTTCACCTTCGTGGGCGAGCCCGGCGACAAGGCCGAGCTGCTGCGCGAGTCGGTCCGCCCGACAGACGGCCGCATCAACACCGTCATGCAGGCGATCCGCGCCGGAGCCACCCCGCAGGAGGTCTTCGACGCCACGAAGATCGACCCGTGGTTCGTCGACCAGCTCTTCCTGATCAAGGAGATCGCCGACGAGCTGGCCGCCGCCGAGAAGCTCGAGCCCGAGATCCTCGCCGACGCCAAGCGCCACGGCTTCTCCGACGCCCAGATCGCCGAGATCCGCGGTCTGCGCGAGGACGTCGTCCGCGAGGTCCGGCACGCCCTCGGCGTCCGCCCGGTCTACAAGACGGTCGACACCTGCGCCGCCGAGTTCGCCGCCAAGACCCCGTACTTCTACTCCTCGTACGACGAGGAGAGCGAGGTCGCGCCCCGCACCAAGCCCGCGGTGATCATCCTGGGCTCCGGCCCGAACCGCATCGGCCAGGGCATCGAGTTCGACTACTCCTGCGTCCACGCCTCCTTCGCCCTCAGCGACGCCGGCTACGAGACCGTGATGGTCAACTGCAACCCCGAGACCGTCTCCACGGACTACGACACCTCCGACCGCCTGTACTTCGAGCCGCTGACGCTGGAAGACGTGCTGGAGATCGTCCACGCCGAGACCCTCGCCGGCCCCGTCGCCGGTGTCGTCGTCCAGCTCGGCGGCCAGACCCCGCTGGGCCTCTCGCAGGCGCTCAAGGACAACGGCGTGCCGGTCGTCGGCACCTCCCCGGAGGCCATCCACGCCGCCGAGGACCGCGGCGCCTTCGGCCAGGTCCTCGCCGAGGCCGGCCTCCCGGCCCCCAAGCACGGCACCGCGACCACCTTCGCCGGAGCCAAGGCCATCGCCGACGAGATCGGCTACCCCGTCCTCGTACGCCCCTCGTACGTGCTCGGCGGCCGTGGCATGGAGATCGTGTACGACGAGGCCCGCCTGGAGTCGTACATCGCCGAGTCCACCGAGATCAGCCCCACCCGGCCGGTCCTGGTCGACCGCTTCCTCGACGACGCCATCGAGATCGACGTCGACGCCCTCTACGACGGCGAGGAGCTCTACCTCGGCGGCGTCATGGAGCACATCGAGGAAGCCGGCATCCACTCCGGCGACTCGGCCTGCGCCCTGCCCCCGATCACCCTCGGCGGCTTCGACATCAAGCGCCTGCGCGCCTCCACCGAGGCCATCGCCAAGGGCGTCGGCGTGCGCGGTCTGATCAACATCCAGTTCGCGATGGCCGGCGACATCCTCTACGTCCTGGAGGCGAACCCGCGCGCCTCCCGGACCGTCCCCTTCACCTCGAAGGCGACCGCCGTCCCGCTCGCGAAGGCCGCCGCCCGCATCTCGCTCGGCGCCACCATCGCCGAGCTGCGCACCGAGGGCCTGCTGCCGAAGACCGGCGACGGCGGCACCCTGCCGCTCGACGCGCCGATCTCCGTCAAGGAGGCCGTGATGCCGTGGTCGCGCTTCCGCGACGTGCACGGCCGCGGTGTGGACACCGTCCTCGGCCCGGAGATGCGCTCCACCGGCGAGGTCATGGGCATCGACGCGGTCTTCGGCACGGCGTACGCCAAGTCGCAGGCCGGCGCCTACGGCCCGCTGCCCACCAAGGGCCGCGCGTTCATCTCGGTCGCCAACCGCGACAAGCGCTCGATGATCTTCCCGGCCCGCGAGCTGGTCGCCCACGGCTTCGAGCTGATGGCCACCTCCGGCACGGCGGAGGTGCTCAAGCGCAACGGCATCAACGCCACGATCGTCCGCAAGCAGTCCGAGGGCGAGGGCCCGAACGGCGAGAAGACGATCGTCCAGCTCATCCACGACGGCCAGGTCGACCTGATCGTCAACACCCCGTACGGCACCGGCGGCCGCCTCGACGGCTACGAGATCCGTACGGCCGCGGTGGCGCGCAGCGTCCCCTGCCTCACCACGGTCCAGGCCCTCGCCGCGGCCGTCCAGGGCATCGACGCGCTCAACCGGGGCGACGTGGGCGTCCGCTCGCTCCAGGAGCACGCGGAGCACCTGACCGCGGCCCGCGACTAGCAGCCCGTACGAGGAGGGGGACACCGGCAGGACCTGCGGTGTCCCCCTCGTCATGAGCAGACCTGGACTCCCCGCATGTACAAGTTCTTCTTCGACCTCGTCTTCAAGCGCATGGACCCCGAGAAGGCCCACTACCTGGCCTTCCGCTGGATCCGCCTCGCCGCCCGCGTCCCCGTCCTGCGGACCTTCGTCGCCGCCGTTCTCGCCCCCCGGTACAAGGAGCTGCGCACCGAGGCCCTCGGCCTGCGGATGCACGGCCCCTTCGGGCTCGCCGCCGGCTTCGACAAGAACGCCGTCGCCATCGACGGCATGTCGATGCTCGGCTTCGACCACGTCGAGATCGGTACGGTCACCGGCGAGGCCCAGCCCGGCAACCCCAAGAAGCGCCTCTTCCGGCTGATCCCGGACCGCGCCCTGATCAACCGCATGGGCTTCAACAACGAGGGCTCCGCCGCCGTCGCCGCCCGCCTCCACGCGCGCGTGCCGGTCTTCAAGACCGTCGTCGGCGTCAACATCGGCAAGACCAAGGTCGTCCCCGAGGCCGAGGCCGCCGCCGACTACGTGAAGTCCACCGAGCGCCTCGCCGCGCACGCCGACTACCTCGTCGTGAACGTCTCCTCGCCCAACACCCCCGGCCTGCGCAACCTCCAGGCCACCGAGTCCCTGCGCCCGCTCCTCACGGCCGTACGGGAAGCCGCCGACCGCACGGTCACCGACCGCCGGGTCCCCCTCCTGGTCAAGATCGCCCCCGACCTGGCCGACGAGGACGTCGACGCGGTCGCCGACCTCGCCCTGGAGCTCGGCCTCGACGGCATCATCGCCACCAACACCACCATCGCGCGCGAGGGCCTGGGCCTGAAGTCCGACCCCGCGCTGATCAAGGAGACCGGCGGCCTGTCCGGCGCGCCCGTCAAGGAGCGCTCCCTCGCGGTCCTCAGGCGCCTCCACACGCGCGTGGGCGACCGTCTGGTCCTCGTGGGCGTCGGCGGCATCGAGAACGCCGAGGACGCCTGGCAGCGCATCCTCGCCGGCGCCACCCTGATCCAGGGCTACAGCGCCTTCATCTACGAGGGCCCGTTCTACGCCCGCGCGATCCACAAGGGCCTCGCCGCGCGCCTCGCGGCCTCCCCGTACGCCACCCTCGCCGAGGCCGTCGGCGCCGACTCCCGAAAGGCCGCCCAGTGACTCTCTCCTTCGGTACCCGGCTGCGCTCCGCCATGGACGAGCGCGGCCCGCTCTGCGTCGGCATCGACCCGCACGCCGCCCTGCTCGACTCCTGGGGCCTGACCGACGACATCGCCGGTCTGGAGCGGTTCACCTTCACCGTCGTCGAGGCGCTCGCGGACACCGTGGCGGTCTTCAAGCCGCAGTCCGCCTTCTTCGAGCGCTTCGGCTCGCGCGGCGTCGCCGTCCTGGAGCGCGCCGTCGCCGATCTGCGCGCGGCGGGCGGGCTTGTCGTCATGGACGCCAAGCGCGGCGACATCGGGTCCACCATGGCCGCGTACGCGGAGACCTTCCTGCGCAAGGACTCCCCGCTCTTCTCCGACGCGCTCACGGTCTCCCCGTACCTCGGCTACGGCTCCCTGAAGCCGGCCGTCGACCTGGCCCGCGAGTCCGGCGCCGGTCTCTTCGTGCTGGCCCTGACCTCCAACCCGGAGGGCGCCGAGGTCCAGCGGGCGGTCCGTGAGGACGGCCGCACCATCGGTGCGACCATGCTGGCCCACCTCGCCGCGGAGAACGCGGGGGAGACCCCGATGGGCTCCTTCGGCGCGGTCGTCGGTGCCACCCTCGGCGACCTGTCCTCGTTCGACCTGGACATCAACGGTCCCCTCCTCGCCCCCGGCATCGGCGCCCAGGGCGCGACCCCGGCCGACCTCCCGGCCGTCTTCGGCGCCGCGGTCGGCAACGTCGTCCCGAACGTCAGCCGCGGGGTCCTGCGGAACGGCCCGGACGCGGCCGCCCTGCGGGACTCGGCTCACCGGTACGCGGACGAGATCCGCGCGGCCGTCGGCGGGTAACGGGCTCCACGGAGCTCCACGGTCTCTCCGCAGGTCGGAGCGGATCGACCCCGGATTCCGAGCTGTTTCGGCCCGGCGGGACGACTCGTCCCGCCGGGCCGTCTCACTCCTTGACGAAAACTTGGCTCAAAACCGGGTCGTTTTGCCGGAAAAGTCCCGGTCGGTCGATGCTGACCAGGACTTTTCCGCTGTTCTCGCTGACTGGAGCGGCCTCGGCCGCTAGTCTCCGGGGCAGAGCAGGCGTTCAACGACCACTCCGTTGAGCGTTGCTCCACTGGTGTGGGGCGCAGGGTTCCTCACCGGTCCGTATCCGACAGATCGACATCCGAGGTGACGTAGGCGTGGCTCTTCCGCCCCTTACCCCTGAACAGCGCGCAGCCGCGCTCGAAAAGGCCGCCGCGGCTCGCCGGGAGCGGGCCGAGGTCAAGAATCGACTCAAGCACTCCGGCGCATCTCTCCACGAGGTCATCAAGACCGGCCAGGAGAACGACGTCATCGGCAAGATGAAGGTCTCCGCGCTGCTCGAGTCCCTCCCCGGCGTGGGCAAGGTCCGCGCCAAGCAGATCATGGAGCGCCTCGGCATCTCCGAGAGCCGCCGGGTTCGCGGTCTCGGTTCCAACCAGATCGCCTCCCTGGAGCGCGAGTTCGGCAGCACCGGCGCCTGATCCGGCGACCGGTCCGGCTTCGGATCCGGGACACGCGTCCCGGGCACACCGTTAAAGCTGGAATAATCGCTGCATGGCAGCAGAGGCACGTCCGCGGCTGACCGTGCTCTCCGGCCCCTCAGGGGTCGGCAAGAGCACGGTCGTCGCTCATATGCGCAAGGTCCACCCCGAGGTCTGGCTCTCGGTGTCGGCGACGACACGGAAGCCCCGCCCCGGCGAGAAGCACGGCGTCCACTACTTCTTCGTGGCGGACGACGAGTTCGACAAGCTGATCGCCAACGGTGAGCTCCTCGAATGGGCCGAGTTCGCGGGCAACCGTTACGGCACCCCGCGCCGCGCGGTCCTCGACCGCCTCGACGCGGGAGAGCCCGTACTCCTGGAGATCGACCTCCAGGGCGCCCGTCAGGTGAAGGACTCGATGCCCGAGTCCCAGCTGGTCTTCCTGGCCCCGCCGAGCTGGGAGGAGCTGGTCCGCCGGCTCACCGGCCGCGGCACCGAGTCGCCCGAGGTCATCGAGCGCCGTCTCGCCGCCGCGAAGATCGAACTGGCCGCCGAGTCGGAGTTCGACACCACCCTCGTCAACACCTCCGTCGAGGACGTGGCACGCGAGCTGCTAACGTTGATGCTGTTGACTTCTGGGGAATGATCCACTGATCCCCGGACACCCAACGGCTGTCTGATCTTTTTTCCATTCTTCGGAAGGTAGAGCGTGTCCTCTTCCATCACTGCGCCCGAGGGCATCATCAACCCGCCGATCGACGAGCTGCTCGAGGCCACGGACTCGAAGTACAGCCTCGTGATCTACGCGGCCAAGCGCGCGCGTCAGATCAACGCGTACTACTCCCAGCTCGGCGAGGGCCTGCTGGAGTACGTGGGTCCGCTGGTCGACACCCACGTCCACGAGAAGCCGCTCTCGATCGCCCTGCGCGAGATCAACGCGGGTCTGCTGACGTCCGAGGCCATCGAGGGCCCGGCTACGTAAGCACGTAACGTTCGTCACCACAGGCCCGGCGGAACATCCGCCGGGCCTGTGGTGTCTCATGGAGTCGTACGCATCCGAGCGCGGGGAGCAGCAGTGGGCGCAGCAGCCAAGCCGAAGGTCGTTCTGGGGGTCAGCGGCGGTATCGCCGCCTACAAGGCGTGCGAGCTGCTGCGCAGGCTCACCGAGTCCGGCCACGACGTCCGGGTCGTCCCCACCGACTCCGCCCTCCACTTCGTCGGCGCGGCCACCTGGTCCGCGCTCTCCGGCCATCCCGTCTCGACCGAGGTCTGGGAGAGCGTCCACGAGGTCCCGCACGTCCGGATCGGGCAGGCCGCCGACCTCGTCGTCGTCGCCCCCGCCACCGCCGGCATGCTCGCCAAGGCCGCCCACGGCCTCGCGGACGACCTGCTCACCAACACGCTGCTCACCGCGCGCTGTCCCGTCGTCTTCGCCCCCGCCATGCACACCGAGATGTGGGAGCACCCGGCGACCCAGGAGAACGTGGCGACCCTGCGCCGCCGCGGCGCCGTCGTCATCGAACCGGCCGTCGGCCGCCTCACCGGCGTCGACACCGGCAAGGGCCGGCTGCCCGACCCGGCGGAGATCTTCGAGATCTGCCGGCGCGTCGTCGCCCGCGGCACCGTCGCCCCCGACCTCGCCGGACGGCACGTCGTGGTCAGCGCCGGCGGCACCCGCGAGCCCCTCGACCCCGTCCGCTACCTGGGCAACCGCTCCTCGGGCAAGCAGGGCTACGCCCTCGCGCGGGCCGCCGCCGCCCGCGGCGCCAGGGTCACCCTCGTCGAGGCCAACACCGGCATCCCCGACCCGGCCGGCGTCGACGTCGTCCACGTCGGCACCGCCCTCCAGCTCCGTGAGGCCGTGCTCAAGGCCGTCGCCGACGCCGACGCGGTGGTCATGGCGGCCGCCGTCGCCGACTTCCGGCCGGCCGTCTACGCCACGGGGAAGATCAAGAAGAAGGACGACGGCGGAGCCCCCACCGTCGAGCTCGTCCGCAACCCCGACATCCTCGCCGAGATCTCGGCCGACCGGGCCCTGCCGGGCCAGGTCGTGGTCGGCTTCGCCGCCGAGACCGACGACGTCCTCGCCAACGGCCGGGAGAAGCTTCGCCGAAAGGGTTGCGACCTCCTCGTCGTCAACGAGGTGGGGGAGCGCAAGACCTTCGGTTCCGAGGAGAACGAGGCCGTCGTGCTCGCCTCGGACGGCGCCGAGACTCCCGTACCGTACGGTCCGAAGGAAGCGCTCGCCGAGACGGTCTGGGACCTGGTCCTGCCCCGGCTGCGCGTCACGACCTGACGCATGTGGCGCGTTTCCGGCCTTCGGTGGTCCGGCTGCCAGGCGGCTGATTTTCGGCGTCTCACGACGTCCCGGTGAAGGCGAAACGCCGAATCGCGAGTGATTTACGCCCCACCGGGGCGGGCGCCTCCGCCTTGCCGGAGGCCGATTTCGCGCGCCCACGCGTATTCGCCAGGCGAGACACCTGGTCCATAGCGCGACCACGACCGATAGACTGTTCGTGGAACGTCGCGGGGCGCAGCCCCCTGCCGGTCCGCGTCACGAGTAGCCAGCAGCCGCTGCAACCCCAGGGAGCGTTGTGTCCCGTCGTCTGTTCACCTCGGAGTCCGTCACCGAGGGACACCCCGACAAGATCGCTGACCAGATCAGCGACACCATCCTCGACGCACTGCTGCGAGAGGACCCCACCTCGCGCGTCGCCGTCGAGACGCTGATCACCACCGGCCTGGTGCACGTCGCCGGTGAGGTCACCACCAAGGCGTGGGCGGACATCCCGACCCTCGTCCGGAACAAGATCCTCGAGATCGGTTACGACTCCTCGAAGAAGGGCTTCGACGGCGCCTCCTGCGGCGTGTCGGTGTCCATCGGATCCCAGTCCCCGGACATCGCCCAGGGCGTGGACACCGCGTACGAGCAGCGGGTCGAGGGCGACGAGGACGAGCTGGACAAGCAGGGCGCCGGCGACCAGGGCCTGATGTTCGGCTACGCGTCGGACGAGACCCCCGAACTGATGCCGCTGCCGATCCACATCGCGCACCGGCTCTCCCGCCGGCTGACCGAGGTCCGCAAGAACGGCACCATCCCGTACCTGCGCCCCGACGGCAAGACCCAGGTCACCATCGAGTACGACGGCGACAAGGCCGTCCGCCTCGACACGGTCGTCGTCTCCTCGCAGCACGCCTCCGACATCGACCTCGAGTCGCTGCTCGCGCCCGACATCCGCGAGTTCGTCGTCGAGCACGTGCTCAAGCAGCTCGTCGAGGACGGCATCAAGCTCGACACCGACGGCTACCGCCTCCTGGTGAACCCGACCGGCCGCTTCGAGATTGGCGGCCCGATGGGCGACGCCGGCCTCACCGGCCGCAAGATCATCATCGACACCTACGGCGGCATGGCCCGCCACGGTGGCGGCGCCTTCTCCGGCAAGGACCCGTCCAAGGTCGACCGCTCGGCCGCCTACGCCATGCGCTGGGTCGCCAAGAACGTCGTCGCCGCCGGCCTCGCCGCGCGCTGCGAGGTCCAGGTCGCCTACGCGATCGGCAAGGCCGAGCCCGTCGGTCTCTTCGTCGAGACCTTCGGCACCAACACCGTCGAGAACGAGAAGATCGAGAACGCCATCGCCGAGGTCTTCGACCTCCGCCCGGCCGCGATCATCCGCGACCTCGACCTGCTCCGCCCGATCTACTCCCAGACCGCCGCCTACGGCCACTTCGGCCGCGAGCTGCCGGACTTCACCTGGGAGCGCACGGACCGCGTCGACGCCCTGAAGAAGGCCGCCGGCCTGTAGTCCCAGGCTGTATGTGACCGAAGCCCGGTACCCCGTGGGGGTGCCGGGCTTCGGCCGTGCCCGGTTGTCGGTGGCGTCTGGTAGGTATGGGGCTGTGAGCAGCGAGAACGAGAGGCCCGACAAGGCCGACGAGCCCGAGCAGCTCGCCCTCATCCGGGAGACCGTCCGGAAGGCGAAGGTGCCGCGGGCCAAGCCGCGGACCTGGCGGGGGGCCGCGCTGGCCAAGGAGCTGCCCGTCGCACGGGTCGTCGTGAACAAGGGCTCGCTCCATCTCGACCAGTTCTTCGACTACGCGGTCCCCGAGGAGCTGGACGAGACGGCGCGACCCGGGGTGCGGGTCCGGGTGCGGTTCGGCGCGGGGGCGCACCAGGTCAAGAACGGGCGCAGGGAGGGCGGACGGCTCATCGACGGCTTCCTCGTCGAGCGGCTGGCCACCTCGGACTACTCCGGGCCGCTGGCCGCGCTCGCCGACGTCGTCTCACCGGAGCCGGTCCTCGGCCCCGAGCTGCTCGGGCTCGCCCGTGCCGTCGCCGACCGGTACGCGGGAAGCCTCGCGGACGTGCTCCAGCTCGCCGTGCCGCCGCGCAGCGCCCGCGCCGAGGGGCGACCCTCCCCGGAGCCGCTGCCGCCGCCGGCCGCGCCCGAGCCGGGTACCTGGACGCGGTACGAGCGGGGGCCCGGGTTCCTGGACTCCCTCGCGCGCGGCGGGGCGCCCCGGGCCGTGTGGAACGCGCTGCCGGGACCGTTCTGGGCCGAGGAGATCGCCCGCGCCGTGGGCGCCACCCTGGCCTCCGGCCGGGGCGCGCTCGTCGTCGTACCGGACGGCCGTGCGGCGGGACGGGTCGACGCGGCCCTGACCGCCGTCCTGGGGGAGGGGCGGCACGCGCTGCTCACGGCCGAGGCGGGCCCCGAGAAGCGGTACGCGCAGTGGCTCGCCGTGCGGCGCGGCGCGGTGCGGGCCGTGGTCGGCACCCGGGCCGCGATGTTCGCCCCCGTCCGGGACCTCGGGCTCGTCGTCATCTGGGACGACGGCGACGGCAGCCACAGCGAGCCGCACGCCCCGCAGCCCCACGCGCGCGACGTGCTGCTGCTCCGCGCCGCCCACGACCGGTGCGCCTTCCTCCTCGGCAGCACCAGCTGCACCGTCGAGGCCGCCCAGCTCATCGAGTCCGGCTGGGCCCAGCCGCTGAGCGCCGGACGCGAACAGGTCCGCAAGGCGGCCCCGCTGATCCGGACCGTCGGCGACGGCGAACTGGCCCGCGACGAGGCCGCGCGGGCGGCCCGGCTGCCCTCGCTGGCCTGGCAGACCGTACGCGAAGGACTCAAGACCGGGCCCGTGCTCGTCCAGGTGCCCCGCCGGGGTTACGTACCCCGGCTGGCCTGCGAGCGGTGCCGGACGCCCGCCCGCTGCCGCCACTGCGCCGGTCCCCTGGAGGCCCCCGAACAGCGGGAACTGCACTGCGCCTGGTGCGGTCGCGGCGCCGCCGACTGGCACTGCGTGGAGTGTGGCTCGACCAGGCTGCGCGCCCAGGTCGTCGGCGCACGGCGGACGGCGGAGGAGCTCGGCCGGGCGTTCCCGGCGGTGCCGGTGAGGACCTCGGGACGGGACCACGTCCTGGACACCGTGCCAGGGCGCCCCGCGCTCGTCGTCTCCACCCCCGGCGCCGAACCCGTCGCCGAGGGCGGCTACGCGGCCGCGTTGCTCCTCGACGGCTGGGCCATGCTCGGCCGGCCCGATCTGCGCGCCGGTGAGGAGGCCCTGCGCCGCTGGATCGACGCGGCCTCGCTCGTCCGCGGCCAGGGCGAGGGCGGCACCGGCGGCGTGGTCGTGGTGGTCGCCGAGCCGACGCTCCGGCCGGTCCAGGCGCTCGTCCGCTGGGACCCGGTCGGGCACGCCCAGCGCGAGTTGGCCGAGCGGGCCGAACTGGGCTTCCCGCCGGTCTCCCGGATGGCGGCGGTGACGGGTCTCCCGGAGGCCGTCGAAGGCTTCCTCGCGGCGGCCGGGCTGCCCGCCGACGCCGAGGTGCTCGGCCCGGTGCCGCTGCCGCTGGTCCGCCCCGGCGGGCCGCGCAGGCCCGGCGACCCGCCGCCGGGCGAGCAGTGGGACCGCGCCCTGGTCCGGGTCCCGCCGGGCAGCGGCGCGGCCCTGGCGGCGGCCCTCAAGCAGGCCCGCGCGGCCCGGCTCGCACGAGGCGGCGGCGACCCCGTGCGGATCCGGGTGGACCCGCCGGACATCGGCTGACGAGCGGTACTCGGCGCGGTGGGTCGGCCGGCGCGCGCGACCCGGGTGTGGCCGCGCGCGACTCGGGTGTTCCCGCGTGCGCGCCTCGGGTGCGGAGGCAGGCGGACGTGGACCCGGCACACGGGACGGCCGCCCGTCCCCGGTGGGGGCGGACGGCCGTGGGGCGCTCGCGGGTCAGCCGTTGCGCGGGCCGGGGAAGGCCGACGTACGCGGCTCCTCGCGGAGCGCCGCGCTGCCCGAGGTCGGCTGCGGAGGCATCGAGCGGGCCGCGGGCACCGAGGGGAGCGTGCGGGTCGCCGTCGGCTCCACCATCGGTTCCTGGTCGAGGCCGACGCCCGGCTGGGGCGCCCGGCGGGCACCGTAACGGCGGTGGACGGCCTGCTTGGTGACTCCGAGGGCGGAGCCCACCGCGTCCCAGGAGAACCCGAGCGAGCGGTCGAAGTCGACCGCGGCGGTCACCAGGGTCTCGACACTGTCCCGCAGCTCCTGGGCGAGACGAACGGTCGGGGCGGGGGCCCGCCCGTAGACGACGAAGCCCGTGGACGGGCCGGAGCGGCGAGGGCGGTAGACATTGCCCAGCTGGGCCGTGAGCGTGCGCAGTGCGTCCACCTGCCGCCGGACCCGCTCGATGTCCCGCACCAGAAGGTGCAGACTCGCCCGAGCCTGGGCGTCGTGGGTTGCGTGGTCGGCCATGTGAAAGCCTCTCGAACCGGCATGTAAGGGGAAGGGCCGCAGGGGGGAACGGCGACCCGATTCGGTCAATCTCTCTTGACCAACGCGCCACCCGGAGTTGGGTCACGCATCGGGGGCGTACACGCATATGCGCGGGGCGCTCGTCCTTCCGTACGCCCCCTCCGTACGGGGCACCTAGACTGGTGCGCTGCCCGTAAAGCCCCCGGACAGACAGGCAGTCGCCACCCATGAAGCTCGTCTTCGCAGGCACCCCCGAGGTCGCCGTACCCGCCCTGGACGCCCTGCTCGCCTCCGGCCGGCACGAGGTGGCCGCCGTCGTCACCCGGCCGGACGCCCCGGCGGGCCGCGGCCGGCGGCTCGTCGCCAGCCCGGTGGCCCAGCGGGCCGAAGAGGCCGGGATCGAGGTCCTGAAGCCCAACCGGCCCCGCGACGAGGACTTCCTCGCCCGGCTGCGCGAGATCGCCCCCGACTGCTGCCCGGTCGTCGCGTACGGCGCGCTGCTGCCCAAGGTCGCCCTCGACATCCCCGCCCGGGGCTGGGTCAACCTGCACTTCTCGCTGCTGCCGGCCTGGCGGGGCGCGGCGCCCGTGCAGCACTCGCTGATGGCGGGCGACCAGGTGACGGGCGCCTCCACCTTCCTGATCGAGGAAGGCCTCGACTCGGGCCCCGTCTACGGCGTCGTCACCGAGGACATCCGGCCGACCGACACCAGCGGCGACCTGCTCACCCGCCTCGCCTTCGCGGGCGCCGGGCTGCTCTCCGCCACCATGGACGGCATCGAGGACGGCACGCTCAAGGCCGTCCCGCAGCCCATCGAGGGCCTCACCCTCGCCCCGAAGATCCAGGTCGAGGACGCCCAGGTCGACTTCGCGGCCCCCGCCCTCCGGGTGGACCGCGTGGTCCGCGGCTGCACCCCGGCCCCCGGCGCCTGGACGCTCTTCCGCGGCGAGCGCCTCAAGCTCATCCAGGTCACCCCGCTGCCCGACCGCACCGACCTGGCCCCGGGCGAGCTCGCGGCGGGCAAGAACAACGTGTACGCGGGCACCGGCTCGTACGCCGTCGAACTCGTCTGGGTCCAGCCCCAGGGCAAGAAGCCGATGAAGGCCGCCGACTGGGCCCGCGGCGTGCGCATCGCGCCCGGCGAGCTCCTCGGCACCTAGGGCCTGTCTTTCGGATCATGCCGGGCTCGCGGGGCCTGGCACGCACGCTCGCCGCGTTGTCGTCGGTCGCCGACGCTCCGCGTCGACTCCCTCCTCCGCCTTGCGATCGCACGCACCAGGCCCCGCTCCCTGATCCGGCATGATCCGAAAGACAGGCCCTAGGGGTCTCCACGCGGCCGTCACGGGCCCGGGAGCGGGTGGGGGCGCGGCGGACGTAGGCTTGGGGGGTTCGACCTCTTTCATTTCGTCACGCGGAGCACCTTTGAGCGAGCAGGCAAGTCGCCGTCCCCACAAGCCCTACCGGCGGCCCCAGAAGGACCCCGTCCGGATGCTCGCCTTCGAGGCCCTGAGGGCGGTGGACGAGCGGGACGCCTATGCGAACCTGGTGCTGCCGCCGCTGCTGCGGAAGGCCCGTGAGGGCGGGAACTTCGACGGCCGGGACGCGGCGCTCGCGACCGAGCTGGTGTACGGGACGCTGCGCCGCCAGGGCACGTACGACGCGATCATCTCCGCCTGCATCGACCGGCCCCTGCGCGAGGTCGACCCGCCCGTGCTCGACGTGCTCGCGCTCGGCGCGCACCAGCTGCTCGGCACCCGGATCCCCACCCACGCCGCCGTCTCCGCCAGCGTCGAGCTGGCGCGGGTGGTGCTCGGTGACGGGCGGGCCAAGTTCGTGAACGCCGTGCTGCGGAAGATCTCGGCTCAGGACCTCGACGCCTGGGTGGCGCAGGTCGCCCCGCCGTACGACAAGGACCCCGAGGACCACCTCGCCGTCGTCCACTCGCACCCCCGTTGGGTCGTCTCGGCGCTCTGGGACTCCCTCGGCGGCGGCCGCGCCGGGATCGAGGACCTCCTGGAGGCCGACAACGAGCGCCCCGAGGTCACCCTCGTCGCCCGCCCCGGCCGCTCCACCACCGAGGAGCTCGCCGCGGCCACCGAGAGCCTGCCGGGCCGCTGGTCGCCGTACGCCGTCCGGATGGCCGAGGGCGGCGAGCCCGGTGCCATCGAGGCGGTGAAGGAGAGCAGGGCCGGCGTCCAGGACGAGGGCAGTCAGCTCGTGGCGATCGCCCTGGCCAACGCCCCGCTCGACGGCCCCGACGCCCGCTGGCTCGACGGCTGTGCGGGCCCCGGCGGCAAGGCCGCGCTCCTTGCCGCTCTCGCCGCCGAACGGGGCGCCGCCCTGCTCGCCTCCGAGAAGCAGCCGCACCGCGCCCGTCTCGTCGAGCGCGCCCTCGCCGGCAACCCGGGCCCGTACCAGGTCATCGCCGCCGACGGCACCCGCCCGCCGTGGCGCCCCGGCTCCTTCGACCGGGTCCTCATGGACGTGCCGTGCTCGGGCCTAGGAGCCCTGCGCCGCCGCCCCGAGGCCCGCTGGCGTCGCCGCCCCGAGGACCTGGACGGCTTCGCCCCGCTCCAGCGCGCCCTCCTCACGGAGGCGCTGAGCGCCGTCCGCGTCGGCGGTGTCGTGGGGTACGCGACCTGCTCGCCGCATCTCGCCGAGACCCGGGTCGTCGTCGACGACGTACTGAAGAAGGTCGGCGGCGCCGAGCTGATCGACGCCCGTCCGCTGCTGCCGGGCGTACCGGCGATCGGCGACGGACCGGACGTCCAGCTCTGGCCGCATCTGCACGGTACGGACGCCATGTATCTGGCGCTGATCCGCCGGACCGCCTGAGCGTTCCGCCTTCGCCCCCGGACCGACCGGGGGCGCTCCGGCCGCTGGTCAGCCGGTCAGCCGGTCAGCCCCTGAGGACGTCCTCGGCGATCGTCCCCAGCCATGCCCCGTGCGTGTACGGGACGGGCGGGTCCACCTCAAGACCCAGCAGCGCCAGCCCGTACGCGTACTCCGCCTCGTCCAGCCGCAGGGCCAGCAGCTCGTGCACCTCCCCGCACAGCCGCGCCACCAGCGACCGGTCCGTGCCCTCCAGATAGTCCCGCAGGGCCTCTTCGTGGTCCTCGAACTCCTCGCCGAAGTCCTGCGAGAACCAGCCGCCGAGCAGCTGCCCGAGCTCGGGGAACCGGGCCTGCCACTCCCAGCGGGTCCGGGGCGCCCCCGGCGGCGGCACGTCGCCCTCCGCCAGACAACGGCGCAGATGCCCGGCGACGGTGAGCAGCCACGCCTGGATCAGCGGCCCGTCGAGTCCCGGGTCGGGCAGCGGGTAGACCTCACCGAGGCGCAGCCGCAACGGCCCCGGGGGATGGCGGGCGTACTCGCGCAGCTGGCTCTCGGCGACCCCGACCGCCCAGGGGCGGGTGTGCCAGGTGTGCCGCAGGTAGGCCGTCAGGGCCTCGCTGGGCTTCTCCTCGGTGTCGTCCGCGGGCTGCCCGGCGTACGCGCGGAGCACCTGGTCCATCTCGCCGTACAGGTGGTCGTGCTGGAGGGGAGTCAGCGGCATCGGAGGCGTTCTCCTGTCACGGGAGGATCGGGAAGGTGGCGTGCACGGTGAACCCGAGCGGTGTGTCCGGGGCCCGCCTCAGCACCACCCGAGCGGCCCGCACGTCCACCGGCGGGTGGCCGGCCAGCATCGTCGCCTGGGGCAGTACCTGCCCGACCGGCTCGGGCCGGGACGGCCAGCAGGCCTCGATCGTGAGCCGCTGCCGGTCCGACCGGGTCAGCCACCGGTGCACCGCTTGTTCGTTCTGCGAGACCACCGCCTGAGTGGCCCACTGGGCGGTCTCCCGATCGGGGTAGGTGGCGGAACGTGTCAGCAAGGGGACTGCTCCTCTCGGCCGCCGGTCCAGGTGAGGGGCCCGTGCTCCCGGCGCAGGTGGGTGGTGAGGGTGTCGGCGATCAGGGTCAGCCAGGCGGACCAGGAGCCGTGGGAGGCGGAACCGAGGCCGAGGTCGCCGGCGAAGAAGCGGCGCAGGGTGTCGTCGTCCTGGAACAGGGCGAGGGCTTCGGCGCACTCGGCGACGACGGGGGGCAGCCGCCACGGGCAGGTTCCGCGCCCGTGCCAGTACGCGACGTAGAGGCCGATCCGTTCGACGTCGGACAGCTCCTCCTCCTCCATGGCGATGCCGTCCTGGCCGAAGTACGCGTCGAGCATGCCGTGCAGCAGCGGGAACCGCTGGGCCAGCTCCCAGGCGGTCGGGACGGCGGCGGCGAGTTTCGGGTTCATGCCGACCTGCCACGCGTCGACGTACGCGGCGATGTCCAGGAACACCGCCGGCTCCCCGCCGGCACCGGACCGGGCGGCCAGCTCCCGCAGGTCGTCGGGGATCCTTGACGTCGTCGCCGCGCCCTCGGCGAGTGCGTCCGCCAGGGCCCGTACCTCCGCGGCGGCTTCGTACACCGTCGGGCCACCGCGCTCGGACCGGTCCCACAGGACCCGCAACGGAGCCTGGAGCGCGGCCTCCCGCGGCGCCGGGTCGACGGGCACGCCCCGGGTGGCGCGGGAGAGGAACGGAGCGAGCAGGGTGCGCGCGGCCGCGTAGCGGAAGTGGTTCTGATGCACGGGCGGGTTCCTGACGGTGCTAGGGCGTTTCCGGGAAGGCGGTGACGACGATGAACGGTGGCTGCCGTCCGTCATCGGTGAACTGGAGACGGACCTTCACATTGTGTACGGGTACGGGCTGGGCGTTGGGGCCGGTCACGGTGACACCCGTGACGGCCGGAGAGAAGTCGACCGTGAACAAGAGGTTGCCGTTCTCGTCGTTCAGGATCTTCTGTGCGATCTGGGCCGTTTCCCGGTCGATGGCTGCCTGAACGTAGTGCTGCGCGGTGGCGAGATCGTAGAAGGTGGAGGCGCGAGGAGGGGTCGGGCTGGCGTCTCGCATGCGCCGCTGCAGCTCCTCCGGGGTCAGCCCCACGTGCCGGTCGATGGCGTGCGCGGTCTGGTTGCCGACCTTCATGTCCTCCTGGTTCGCCAGGTCGATGGGGTACCGGTGGTTCGTCTTCAGGTCCCCGGGGACCGTCCAGTTGTGCGTGGTTTCGTAGCCCTCGATGGTGCGCGCGCCGACGGTCTGGGCGCGGGCTTCCTCGGCCTGGTAGCTGGGGACGCTCCTGCGGGCCTCGTCCAGTACGGGTCTGAGGGCGTTCAGCTGATCGGCGAGCTGGTGGGTGTTGTTGTTGTACTTGTCCACGCCCGTGTTGAGCTTGCCTTCGTCCAGGTTGTCGAGGAACTGCTTGGCGAGTCCCGCAGGCCCGCCGAGCAGCAGTGAGCCGACGTCCTTGAGGAAGTCCTTGACACTGTCCAGCTCCATGCACTCCTTGGCCGCATGGAGGTACTCCTTCTCGATCACGTCGCGGACGTCCTCCACCTCCTTGGTGAACAGCTGAAGGATGTCGGCGATCTTCCATGCGATGTCGATCAGGATCTGGAGTACGGGCCTCCGGCCCTGCTGCCCCGACGGGGGGTGCTTCCAGTCGTAGCCGTGCGCGACCGGGCTGTTGCCACCCTTGCCCCAGGACGCGGTCCCCCACAGGCTCGCGGTGAACTGATGCATGGCCGACTGCCATTCCACCGCCGCCGCGTCCGGGTTCCGCAGGTAGGCGATCGCGTCGTCCAGGTTCTTGCCGGACTCCTTGGCGTCGTCCGAGATCTTCCGCCAGGCGTCCCTGACCTTCGGCAGTTCGAGATCATCGCCGCCCGGGGTGATCTGGCCGACCTTCCCGTGATTGAGGGCCTTGTCCATCGCCTCGCGGATCAGCCCCTGGACGGCGTTGCCGATCTGCCCGAGGACGTTGTTGATGATCCGCTCGGCGAAGTTGCCGCCCCCGCCCCCGGTCCGCCAGCCGAGATACGCCGCCTTCCCGTACGAGGGCGGGGTCCGGATGACGTCCGGTACGGGCTTCAGGCTGGTCGGGGTGCCCAGGGCGGGGTTGGAGGCGTACTCGGCCTTGACGTAGTTGTTCGCCGTGATGGTCAGGCCGGCCGAGACCCCGCCGACGGCGGCCACCGCGGCGGCCCACACGTCCAGGTAGCGGCCCGAGACGTCCTCGTAGGCCTTCGCGAACGCCTCCGGACCCGAGCCGACCCCGCACACGCGTGGGTGGCCGTCCAGGGTGCCGAGAAGTCTCTGCGGGGCCTGGTGGAACCCGGTCTGGTGGTTCCGTATGAGGTACGACGTGTACCAGACGTGCGGCGGGTCGACATCGAAGCCGCCGGCGAACCCTCCCGGGTCCACCGAGGGTTTGAGGTCCTGGACCTGCTTGTTCGGGTCCGGTGGCGGCTGGCCCTGGGAGATGTCCTTGCCCTGGGGGTCGTACAGCTTGCCCGGAGCGGGGGACGGGACCGCGGGCACGTTCGGCTGGCCGTTCCCGCTTCCTCCGACGGGCGGCGGCGGTGGCATGCCCATCAGGCGGCACCCCAGCCGCGCAGCACCGCCTGGTGGGCGGCCGAGTAGTTGGCGTGGGCCGTGGTGACCGAGGCGTGCAGCCAGGCCTGACTGGCCTTGAGGTCGGCCATCTCGGCGCTCCACCCGTCCAGGGTGAGCACGAAGGCCTCGCGGGCCTCGCCCTGCCAACCGAGCACCACCCGTTCCGTGCGTTCGTACAGCAGGCTCAGCTCGTCGTTCAGCTTTCTGAGGATCTCCTCCAGCTCTCCGGCCAGCGCCTGTAACGCGGTGATGTCCACGGCTATGTGCTCGTCGCCCGCCACGTCTGCTCCCCCTACCCCTACAGGTCGTCGATACGGCTGCGCGGCCCGGGCACGGGCCCGGTTTCCGCGGTGCCCGGCGCGGACGGGGACTGGAGGGCGTTCGCCTCTCTCGCCACGTCCACCTGGCTCTGTGCCCGCCGCATGCGTTCCAGCACTTCCAGTTCCTGGTCGGTGAACCCGTCCCGGCTGAGCCGGACGGCCTCCTCAAGGAGACGTAGCTGCTCCCGGATGCGTACGGCGTCCTGCGCGGCCTCCGTGTGCAGCACGCGATAGGCGTTCCCCGTGGCACCACGCCAGCGCGCCTGGATCAGGTCCACGATCCCGTCCATCCGCTGCACCTGGATGTTCAGGTGCCGCTGCATGGCGTCGAGATCGTCGGCGAGTTTGGTCAGCCCGTCGTCCTCGGGCACGCGTAGATCAGGGTTGTGCACCGTCATGCCGGTCTCCCCGCCCCTCGGTCGCACGACGCCACGTCGCGCGCTGCAACCTACAATTCGCTTCCAGAGAAAGGAAGTTGAGAAGCGGTCAGGTGAGATCGGTGTGGTGGCGCAAAGCCGCCGAGCCGGCATCGCCGAGGCCGGGGCGGGCGCACGCCCCCATCCGGGCGGTCCGGCGCTCCGGCGGGACGGGCCGGGCGCCGGGTGATCCACGAGGGCGCGCCGTGGCTGAAGCCGTCGCCGGGTGGTCACGGTCGGCAGTGGAGGGCCGACGCGGGGGCGACCGTGCCCGACCCTTCGATCACCTGACCGCAATATCCCGGTCTGCACCGACCTCGGCCTCGTCGCTTCGTACCGAAAATGGTCTGGACCGCAACCGAAACCGCTCGGCGGCAAAGAAGTACCCAAGAACGTGGGAGGCTTGCCTCATGGCGCAGATCAACCCCAGCATCCTGTCCGCGGACTTCGCCCGGCTCGCCGATGAGGCCAAGGCCGTCGACGGTGCCGACTGGCTGCACGTCGACGTGATGGACAACCACTTCGTGCCCAACCTGACCCTGGGTGTGCCGATCGTGGAGTCGCTCGCCCGCGCGACCGACACGCCCCTCGACTGCCACCTGATGATCGAGGACCCCGACCGCTGGGCGCCCCAGTACGTCGAGGCGGGCGCCGGGTCGGTGACCTTCCACGTCGAGGCGGCCGCCGCGCCCGTGCGGCTCGCGCGGGAGATCCGGGCCAAGGGCGCGCGCGCCTCGATGGCGCTCAAGCCGGCCACGCCGATCGAGCCGTACGAGGATCTCCTCCCCGAGCTCGACATGCTGCTGATCATGACCGTCGAGCCCGGCTTCGGCGGGCAGGCCTTCCTCGACATCATGCTGCCGAAGATCCGCCGCACGCGTGAGCTGATCTCCAAGCACGGCCTGGAGCTGTGGCTCCAGGTCGACGGCGGGGTCGCCGAGTCCACGATCGAGCGGTGTGCCGAGGCCGGCGCCGATGTCTTCGTGGCGGGTTCCGCGGTCTACGGCGCGGCCGACCCGGCCGCCGCCGTCGCCTCGCTGCGAGCCCGCGCCGACGCCGTGACGGCCACCGCCCCGTGGGCATGTGGCCACTGAGCCTCCGGCTGATGAACGCGGTCCGTCGGGCCGCCGACAGGACTGATCAAGGCTCGCCGGATCTGACAGGATGGACGGCGAGTCCAGAGTGTGAACGACAGCGGTACGCGAACAGCGGTACATGAACGTCGTACGTGAACAGCGGTACGTGAACAGCAGTGAGGAGATCGCGGTGGCGGGTATGTCGGCGGGACGATCAGCCCTGCGGATGGGCCCCGCGGAGCTGGTGCAGGCGGCGGCCATGGCCCGCCGCTTCTACCTCGAGGGCAAGTCCAAGATCCAGATCGCCGAGGAGTTCGGCGTGAGCCGCTTCAAGGTGGCCCGGGTCCTGGAGACCGCCCTGGAGCGCGATCTCGTACGGATCGAGATCCGCGTACCGGCCGAGCTGGACGCCGAGCGCTCCGACGCGCTCCGCGCCCGCTACGGGCTCCGCCACGCCGTCGTCGTCGAGTCCCCGGCGGAGGGCGAGGACGAGTCGCCCGACCCCGAGAACCTCGGCGAGGTGGCGGCCGACCTGCTCGGCGAGCTGGTCACCGAAGGGGACGTCCTGGGCCTGGCCTGGGGCCGCTCCACCATCCACATGGCGGCGGCCCTCGACCGGCTGCCCCCGTGCACGGTCGTCCAGCTCACCGGGGTGTACGACGCCGGGACCGCCGAGCGCGGCTCCGTCGAGGCGGTACGCCGCGCCGCCCAGGTCTCCGGCGGCGAGGCGCACCCGATCTACGCGCCCATGCTGCTGCCCGACCCGGCGACGGCGGCCGCGCTGCGCAGCCAGACCGGTATCGCGCGGGCCTTCGAGTACTTCGACAAGGTGACCGTCGCCTGCGTCTCCATCGGCTCCTGGGAGCCGGGCATCTCCACCGTCCACGACATGCTCTCGGACGAGGAGCGCGCCCACTACGCCTCGCTCGGCGTCGCCGCCGAGATGTCCGCGCACCTCTTCGACGCCGAGGGGCGCCGGGTCGGCCGCGACCTGGGCGAGCGCTGCATCACCGTCGAGGCGGACCGGCTGCGCCGGATCCCCGAGGTCGTGGCCATCGCGGGCGGCCAGCGCAAGGCGGCGGCGATCGGTGCGGTGCTCCGCTCCGGGCTCGTCACCAGCCTCGTCACCGACCGCGCGGCGGCGGACTACCTGCTCACCGAGTCCAGCCCGGGCACGCACCCGGCGCTCGACCGGACGGACCCCGACGGCAGCTGAGAGACACCGCCGCCGACCCGGGCGATCCAGGGGCCGGAGCCGGACGGACCCCGACGGCAGCTGAGAGACACCGCCGTCGACCCGGGCGATCCAGGGGCCGGAGCCATCCCGTAACGGTATGTTCGGGACATGTTGCTCCGGCCCCTGCGCGTGCTCCTCGCGCTCGTCCTGTGCGTCTTCCTGGCCGGGTGCTCCTCGGCGAGCGGCGGGGCCGCTCCCGCAGCCCCCGCTCGCACCACCGGCACCGCCGAGGCCGCCGCGCCCACCGGAACCTCGGGACTGCCCACCGTGCGGGCCGCCGACCTGCCGCCCGAGGCGCGCAGGACACTCGACCTCATCGCGCGCGGCGGCCCTTTCCCGTACGCCAGGGACGGTGCTGTCTTCTCGAACTTCGAGCGGATCCTGCCCCGCGAGGGCCGCGGCTACTACCGCGAGTACACCGTGAAGACCCCCGGAGAACGCGACCGCGGGGCACGCCGGATCGTCACGGGGCGGAACGGCGAGATCTACTGGACCGACGACCACTACGACAGCTTCCGGGAGGTGATCACGGATGAGGATTGACGACCCCGTCGTCCTCGATCTGGCCGGCGTCACGGACAAGGCCGCCCTCATGGACCGGTGTGCCACCGCCCTCGCTCTGCCCGACTGGTTCGGCCGGAACTGGGACGCCCTCGCCGACTGCCTCTCCGACCTGCCCGAACCGGTCACCCTCGTCGTCACCGGCTGGCGGGAGTACGCCAGGACCCGCCCCCGCGAGTGGGGGACCGCCCAGGACGTCTTCGCCACGGCCGTCGACGAGCGCCCCACCCGCCTCACGGTCCTCCTCTCCCTCGGGGAGGCTTTCGGAGGATCCGACGAAAGCCCTGCCGCAAGCCTCGGATGAATCGCCCGGGGCTGGTATTCGTACTGGCGTGGGACAATGAACTACGTGCTTTTTCCCCTGGCTGAAATGCCTAGGGGCCGATCCGAACGACTGGGATGTCAGCACGTGCGTTTCCTCAATGACGTCAAGCCGCCCTACGACCTGACGTACGACGATGTGTTCATGGTGCCGAGCCGCTCGGCCGTCGGTTCCCGCCAGGCGGTGGACCTCTCCTCGCCGGACGGAACCGGGACCACGATCCCGCTGGTCGTGGCCAACATGACCGCCATCGCCGGCCGCCGCATGGCCGAGACCGTCGCCCGCCGTGGCGGACTGGTCGTCATTCCGCAGGACATTCCGATCGAGGTCGTCACCGACGTCATCTCGTGGGTCAAGAGCCGTCACCACGTGCTCGACACCCCGATCGTCCTGGCCCCCCACCAGACCGTCGCCGACGCTCTCTCGCTGCTGCCCAAGCGGGCGCACGACGCCGCTGTCGTCGTCGACGAGGACCGCCGTCCCGTCGGTGTCGTCACCGACGCCGACCTGACCGGGGTGGACCGCTTCACGCAGCTCTCCGAGGTCATGTCGAAGGACCTGCTGCTCCTCGACGCCGACATCGAGCCGCGCGACGCGTTCAACACGCTCGACCACGCCAACCGCCGCTACGCCCCGGCCGTGGACAAGGACGGCCGCCTGGTCGGCATCCTGACGCGCAAGGGCGCCCTCCGCGCGACCCTGTACACCCCGGCCACCGACGCGAACGGCAAGCTGCGCATCGCCGCCGCCGTCGGTGTCAACGGCGACTTCGTGGGCAAGGCCAAGCAGCTGCTCGACGCGGGCGTCGACACGCTCGTCATCGACACGGCGCACGGCCACCAGGAGTCGATGATCGCCGCGATCAAGGCCGTGCGCGCCCTTGACCCGCAGGTGCCGATCGTCGCCGGCAACATCGTCGCCGCCGAGGGTGTGCGCGACCTCATCGAGGCCGGCGCGGACATCATCAAGGTCGGCGTGGGCCCCGGCGCCATGTGCACCACCCGCATGATGACCGGCGTCGGCCGCCCGCAGTTCTCCGCCGTCCTGGAGTGCGCCGCCGAGGCCAAGAAGTACGGCAAGAACGTCTGGGCCGACGGTGGCGTCCGCCACCCGCGTGATGTCGCCATGGCGCTCGCCGCGGGCGCGTCCAACGTCATGATCGGTTCCTGGTTCGCCGGGACGTACGAGTCCCCTGGCGACCTCCAGCACACCGCCGACGGCCGCCCGTACAAGGAGTCCTTCGGCATGGCCTCGGCCCGCGCCGTGCAGAACCGCACGAGCGAGGAGTCGGCGTACGACCGCGCGCGCAAGGGTCTCTTCGAGGAGGGCATCTCCACGTCGCGCATGTTCCTCGACCCGGCCCGCCCGGGCGTCGAGGACCTGATCGACTCGATCATCGCGGGCGTCCGCTCCTCCTGCACCTACGCCGGTGCCGGCTCGCTCGCCGAGTTCGAGGAGAAGGCCGTGATCGGCATCCAGTCCGCCGCCGGTTACGCCGAGGGCAAGCCGCTGCACGCCAGCTGGAGCTAGTCCCGTCACCTCGTGACATGGGCGGGCCCCCGGGAAATTCTTCCCGGGGGCCCGCTGTCGTCCCGTACGGTCGCCGCATGGACCGTGTGGACCGTACGGAGATCAGGCCCTGCCGCGCTGTCGACCTGCCCCTGCTCGACCGGCACCTTCCCGCGCCCGGGGCGCCGACGCGCCACGCGGACCGGTTCGCACGCCAGGAGGCCGGGACCGGCACGTACCTCCTCGCCTGGCGGGACGGGGTGCCCGTCGGCCACGGACAGGTCCGCTGGGACGGCTGTGCGGCCCCCGAGGTGCGGGCGGCTGTCGGGGAGTGCCCGGAGTTCAACGGCCTCGACGTACGGGCGGAGCTCCGCGGCCAGGGCATCGGTACGGCCCTGATCCACGAGGCCGAGGAGCTGGTCCGGGGGCGCGGCGGAACCGTCCTGGGGCTCGGGGTGGGGCGGGACAACCCGCGAGCGGCGGCGCTGTACGCGCGGCTCGGCTACCAGCCCGTCGTGGCCTACACGGACCGCTGGAGCGGGACGGACGCGGAGGGCCGCACGCACGCGTACGCCGACGCCTGCACCTTCCTGGTCAGGAACCTGGTGACGCCGAGCGCCCGACCGGCAGAGGCAGGTCCAGGGCCCCTCTGAGGGCCTCCGCGACCGCTGCCGCGATCCGGGCGTGGCCCCGGTCGTCCGGATGCAGTCCGTCCGCCAGGTGTTCCGGGCCCAGCAGCGGCCGTCCCGGGAGGACCAGGAGCCGCCCGTCGCCCTCGGCCGCCAGGTCCCGGCCCGCCCGCTCCATGGCCCTGCGCAGCTCCGTGAGGGTCGCTCCGAGGGCGTTGCGGGTGTGCTCGGCCGCCGGGCGCAGGACGGGGGAGACGATCAGCAGCGGGGTGTCCGGGTGGCCCCGGCGGACCAGGCCCACGAAGGCCCGGACGGTCGCGTACAGCCAGTCGGCCGTCGCGGGCACCGTGGACCAGCAGTTGGTGCCGAACGCGAGGGTGATCACCTCGCCCCGGAGCCGCGCCAGGTGCTCGGCGAGCGGGAGTTCTCCGCGTGCCCCGCCCGCGTACCCCAGGTTCACCGGGTCGAGGCCGAGGAGCCGGCCCGCCGTGGCGGGCCAGGAGTGGGCAGGACGGGTCGACCACCAGCCCTCGGTGATCGAGTCGCCGTGGACCAGCCAGCGCGGCCGGGCGGGGGCGGGGGAGAGGGCGCCGCCGAGGGCCCGCAGGGCGAGCGGCACCGGCGCCTGGCCCTCCGGGAGGTGGACGGTGAAGACACCGCCGCCCGCGGGCAGCGGGAGCGTCACGGTGGCCTCGGGGGCCGGGGCGACGCAGGCCTCGCCCACGAGCCGCGTACCGCTCCAGAGGGCGAAGCTGTGGCGCAGCTCGGCCAGGGGATCGTCCGGCTCGGGGACGGCCGCCCGGTAGCGCAGCCGCACCGCGCGCGTGCCGGGCGCGGCCGTGAACTCGATCCGTACGCCGATGGGCAGCGCGGCCCGCTCGGCGATGTCCCACGGCAGCCGCTCCAGGTCGTCCGGGTCGGCGCGCACCGGCCGGTCCCCGTCCAGCCAGGCCGTGCCGCGCAGGAACGGTGCCGGGTCGAGCCAGCCCACCTGGATCTCCGATCGTCGGGTCGTCGAGGGCTCGCAGCGTGGGTCATGGGGCACGAGGAGTCAATGCGCGCGCGGGGACCGGTTCACACCCCCAATGTGTGGATTCATGCGGGGGAGCGCAATGTTTCCCCGTCTGTGCCCCAAGCGCGCAATGATCATCCGGCAGTGCGCAACAACCCTGCATTACGAGTGCGAACCCCGGACCCTTAGGCTCATGCCTCGTACCAGGAGTGGCGGGGACCGCCTGCTCGGCGGTTCCCTCCCTTCGCGGGCTTGCCTCGTCATGCCCGCGTGCCGCCGCGGTCCCATGCCCCGCCTACAGGCAGCGATAAGGAGCCTCCGCAGTGCTGGACCACGGCGCAGCCCCACCGGTCGAGGAATCGACCACCCGCAAGACCTCCGCCCTCGGCGCACTGACCCGGCGCAAGCCGGTGGAACTGCTGGTCGCAGAGGGTGGACAGGGTGAGGGTGGCAGTCTCCGCCGCTCGCTCTCCATGTGGCAGCTGACCATGATCAGCATCGGTGCCACGCTCGGTACCGGGATCTTCGTCGTCCTCGGCGACGCCGTTCCGAAGGCCGGCCCCGCGGTCACCATCGCCTTCGTCATCGCCGGCCTCACGGCTCTGTTCTCGGCGCTCTCGTATGCCGAGCTGGCCGGTTCCATACCGGTCGCGGGCTCCTCGTACTCGTACGCTTACGCAACGATGGGTGAACTCGTCGCCTGGGTCTGCGGCTGGTGCCTGGTCCTGGAGTACGGCGTCTCCGTCGCCGCCGTGGCGGTCGGCTGGGGCGAGTACCTCAACGAGCTGCTCGACGGCACGATCGGGGTCACCATCCCCGACGTGCTCTCCTCGGCCCCCGGCGAGGGCGGGATCGTCAACCTGCCCGGTCTGATCGTCGTGATGCTGGCCATGGTGTTCCTCCTCGGCGGCGCCCGTGAGTCCGCCGTGGTCAACACGATCATGGTCGTGGTGAAGATCGCCGCGCTCGTCCTCTTCTGCGCCATCGGCTTCATGGGCTTCAAGTCCGGCAACTACAAGGACTTCATGCCGCTCGGCACCGCGGGCGTCAGCGCCGCCGGAGCGAGCCTGTTCTTCTCGTACATCGGCTTCGACGCCGCCTCCACGGCCGGCGAGGAGGCCAAGAACCCCAAGCGCGACCTGCCGCGGGCGATCATGCTCTCGCTGATCATCGTCACCGCGCTCTACGTGCTGGTCGCCGCGGTCGCGGTCGGCGCGTGGAACTGGAAGAAGTTCGACGGCTCCGAGGCCACCCTGGCCGCGATCATGAACGACGTCACCGGCCAGACCTTCTGGGGCACCCTGCTCGCCGCCGGCGCCGTCATCTCCATCGCCAGCGTCGTCCTGACCGTGCTCTACGGCCAGACCCGCATCCTCTTCGCCATGTCCCGCGACGGCCTGGTGCCGAAGGCCTTCGGCAAGGTCAGCGCCAAGACCGGCACCCCGCGCGTCAACACGGTGATCGTCTCCGTCTTCTGCGGCGCCCTCGCCTCGGTCATCCCGCTGGGCAAGCTCGTCGATGCCACCAGCATCGGCACCCTCTTCGCCTTCGGCCTGGTGAACATCGCCGTCATCGTGCTCCGCTACACGCGCCCCGACATGCCGCGCACCTTCAAGGTGGCGTTCGGCCCGGTCTTCCCGGTCCTGGGCTTCATCTTCTGCGCGTACAACATGTTCAGCCTCGACGCCGTCACCTGGGTGGTCTTCGGTTGCTGGATGGCCGCGGGACTCGTGTTCTACTTCCTGTACGGCATGAGCCGCTCCCGACTGGCCACCGCAGCGTCAGCAGCATCAGCAGAGAAGTGATCCACCCGTAGTGCGACTCAACGACCTCGACGAACGCATCGTCCACGCCCTCGCGGAGGACGCCCGTCGCTCCTACGCCGACATCGGCTCCCTCGTCGGACTCTCCGCGCCCGCCGTCAAGCGGCGCGTGGACCGACTGCGGGCCGAAGGTGCCATCACCGGCTTCACCGTACGGGTGGACCCGGCGGCGCTCGGCTGGGAGACCGAGGGCTTCGTCGAGATCTACTGCCGCCACAACACCTCGCCGGACGACATCCGGCGAGGCCTGGAGCGGTACCCCGAGGTGGTGTCCGCGTCGACCGTCACCGGTGACGCGGACGCCGTCGTCCAGGTCTTCGCCTCGGACATGCGCCACTTCGAGCGCGTCCTGGAGCGGATCGCGGGCGAGCCCTTCGTGGAGCGCACCAAGTCCGTCCTGGTGCTCTCGCCGCTGCTGCGGCGCTTCTCCTCGGGTTCGCCCGCGTAGGGACGGCGCGTGGGCCGGGGCGGTGCGGGCCGTGGTTCCCGCACCGCCCTTCGCCCGCCCACCCCCGTGGGGCGGACTACTCGGTCGGGTACACGAACTCCCAGGGCACGACCTTGAAGTCGCCCGTACCCGCCTTGACCTTCTCGAACGGTGCGCCGCTGATGCACGGCGGCACCTTGTCCTTCTTCGGGTCGGCGGTCATCCACGTGTAGCCGAGCCGGTCGCCGGCCGCGTCGTCGTGCACCGTGACGCCGACGCGGGCCTTCCGGAACTCCTTCACGTCGGTCTCGACGACGACACCCGACACGACCGCCACCTTGCCGCCCGTGGTGAGGCAGTCGACCTTCACCTTCGCGTACCCGCCCCAGTCCCCCTTGTAGTGGCTGAAGCGGAACGTGCCGGTGGCCTTCATCGGATCCTGCCGATTCTTCTCCGCCAGATGCGCGTCGAAGGTGAACGTGATGTCGTCCCCGGCCGGCCGGTACAGCTTCGCCGTGCCGGTCAGCGCGGCGGCCTCCGAGACGGCGGCGGGAGCCGCGGCCGGGGCGGGAGCGTCGTCCGCCGAGGCGGCGGCGATACCACCGGCCCCCAGAGTGAGCAGAACGGCGGCTGCAACGGCGGCGATCTTCGTACGGCGGTTCATGGCTACTCGGTCCTTTCGGCAGGTCGTCCGGGGTTCCTCCGGACGACCACCACTCTTCCGCGCGGGCCGCGCCGGGACGTCGCGCCGTGGGACGGTCCTCGTCTCCGCCGCGCGGCGGGGGAGCCGTCCGCCCCCGGGCGGAGCCGTCCGCCCCCGGGGTGGAGGTGTACGGCTCCACGCCGGGGGCGTACGCAACGAATCGCCGCGGTGGCCGCAGATCGCGCAACGGTTCGACGGTCGGTCCGCAACGCTGCCGTCTTGTCCCCGCGCGGCACGGAACCGTACCGTTTTTGACGTCTTCCCCTTGTACTCCGACCCCCGAGGATCACGCATGCCCGCGCTGCGCACCGCCCTGCTCCAGAGCTCCGGTGAACTCGGTGACGTGGCCGCCAATCTCAAGATCCTCGACGAGGCCGCCGCCCGCGCCGCGGCCGCCGGAGCGGGCGTGCTGCTCGCCCCCGAGCTGTTCCTCACCGGCTACGCCATCGGCGCCGACATGGCGCGCCTGGCCGAGCCGGCCGACGGCCCCTCCTCCCGCGCCGTCGCGGCGATCGCCGTGCGCCACGGCCTGGCCGTCGGCTACGGCTACCCGGAGCGGGACACCGAGCGGCACGGGGTCCTCTACAACTCCGCGCAGCTCATCGGCGCCGACGGCGTCCAGCTCGCGCGGTACCGCAAGACCCACCTCTTCGGCGACTTCGAGCTGAAGTGGTTCACCCCCGGTGACCGGGCCGTCGTCCAGGCGGAGGTCGACGGCCTCACCGTCGGCATGATGATCTGCTACGACGTCGAGTTCCCCGAGAACGTGCGGGCGCACGCGCTGGCCGGTACGGACCTCCTCCTCGTACCGACCGCGCTCATGCACCCCGCCGAGATCGTGCCCCTGTCCGTGGTGCCGGTCCGCGCCTTCGAGAACCAGCTCTACATCGCGTACGCCAACCGGACCGGCCCCGAGGGCGGGTTCGAGTTCGTCGGCCTCTCCACCCTGGCCGGCCCCGACGGCACCGCCCGCGCCCGTGCCGGACGCGGCGAGGACCTCGTCATCGGCGATGTCGACCCCGACCTCCTGGCGGCCTCCCGCGCGGAGAACCCCTACCTCCGCGACCGGCGGCCGGGCCTCTACGGTCCCCTCGTCTGAGCCGCCGCCTCCCCGCCTCCCCGACCTGCCTCACCTTTTCCGTGCAAGGAGTCCGTACCCCATGACGTCCACGGTGCCCACGACCGCCGTCCCCCACAGCGACGGCCAGCCGCCGATCACCATGTTCGGTCCGGACTTCCCCTACGCCTACGACGACTTCCTGGCCCACCCGGCCGGGCTCGGCCAGATACCGGCGACCGAGCACGGCACCGAGGTCGCGGTCATCGGCGGCGGGCTCTCCGGCATCATCGCCGCCTACGAGCTGATGAAGATGGGCCTCAAGCCCGTCGTCTACGAGGCCGACCAGATCGGCGGCCGGCTGCGTACCGTCGGCTTCGAGGGCACCGCCACCGAGGGCCTCACCGCCGAGATGGGCGCCATGCGCTTCCCGCCCTCCTCGACCGCGCTCCAGCACTACATCGACCTGGTCGGCCTGGAGACCACGCCGTTCCCGAACCCGCTGGCCGAGTCGACCCCGTCGACCGTCGTCGACCTCAAGGGCGAGTCGCACTACGCCACCACCGTCGACGACCTTCCGCAGGTCTACCGCGACGTGATGAACGCGTGGAACGCCTGTCTCGACGAGGGCGCCGACTTCTCCGACATGAACCAGGCCATGCGTGAGCGCGACGTCCCGCGCATCCGCGAGATCTGGGCGAAGCTCGTCGAGAAGCTCGACAACCAGACCTTCTACGGCTTCCTCTGCGAGTCCGAGTCCTTCAAGTCCTTCCGGCACCGCGAGATCTTCGGCCAGGTCGGCTTCGGCACCGGCGGCTGGGACACCGACTTCCCGAACTCCATCCTGGAGATCCTCCGCGTCGTCTACACGGAGGCCGACGACCACCACCGCGGCATCGTGGGCGGCTCGCAGCAGCTGCCGGTGCGGCTGTGGGAGCGCGAGCCGGAGAAGATCCTCCACTGGGCGCAGGGCACCTCGCTCAGCTCCCTGCACGAGGGCACCCCGAAGCCGGCCGTGACCCGGCTGAACCGGACCGCCGGCAACCGGATCACCGTCACCGACGCCTCCGGCGACATCCGCACCTTCCAGGCGGCGATCTTCACCGCCCAGTCCTGGATGCTGCTCTCCAAGATCGCCTGTGACGACTCGCTCTTCCCGATCGACCACTGGACGGCGATCGAGCGCACCCACTACATGGAGTCGTCGAAGCTCTTCGTGCCCGTCGACCGGCCGTTCTGGCTGGACAAGGACGAGGAGACCGGCCGGGACGTCATGTCGATGACGCTGACCGACCGGATGACCCGCGGCACGTACCTCCTGGACGACGGCCCGGACAAGCCGGCCACCATCTGCCTCTCGTACACCTGGTGCGACGACAGCCTGAAGTGGCTGCCGCTGTCCGCGAACGAGCGGATGGAGGTCATGCTGAAGTCGCTCGGCGAGATCTACCCGAAGGTCGACATCCGGAAGCACATCATCGGCAACCCGGTGACGGTCTCCTGGGAGAACGAGCCCTACTTCATGGGCGCGTTCAAGGCGAACCTGCCGGGCCACTACCGCTACCAGCGCCGCCTGTTCACCCACTTCATGCAGGACCGGCTGCCCGAGGACAAGCGGGGCATCTTCCTCGCGGGCGACGACATCTCCTGGACGGCCGGCTGGGCCGAGGGCGCGGTGCAGACGGCGCTCAACGCGGTCTGGGGCGTGATGCACCACTTCGGCGGCGGAAGCGACGCCACCAACCCGGGCCCGGGCGACGTGTACGACGAGATCGCCCCGGTCGAGCTGCCGGAGGACTGATCACACCCCCTAGGGCCTGGTCAGGGGCGTGAGGAGCATCCGTCCCACCAGGCCCACCGAGCGGTCGAGGCGTTCGGTGAACTCCTCGGCCAGCTCGGAAAGGCCGCGCAGCTGCCACAGCGAGCGCGCGGCGAGCCAGGCCCCGTCGCGGGCCCGGTCCAGGCTCCAGCAGCCCAGCAGATGCGTCAGCGGGTCCGCGACCTCCAGGAGGTCCGGGCCCGGCATCAGTTCCTCCCGGATGCGCTCCTCCAGGAGGACCAGGATGTCGCCGACCCGGTCGAACTCGTCCTCCAGGTCGGCGGGTGCGCACTCCAGGATCCGGCAGGCGTCGACCACCGCGAGGGCGAGGTCGTGGCCGATGTGGGCGTTGATCCCGGCCAGCGCGAACTGCAGCGGCCGTACGCCGGGATGGCGCCGCGAGTGGAAGAGGGGCCGCCAGCAGGCGGGGGCGGGACGGCCGGTGGCGACGGCGTCGACCGCTGCCAGGTACCGCTCGGCGAACCGTACGTCGAGGGTCGCGGCGGCCCGCCGGTCGGCGAAGCCACCCGACTCCACGGCGTGCCCGATCTCCTCGGTGACGGTCAGATAGACCCGGTTGAAGACGGCGACCCCGTCGGCCGGATGCCAGGCCGCGCGGAGCGCCCGCATCCGGTCCACCACGGGGTCGACCGCGAGGAACGGGCCGAGCGGCGGCCCGATCCTTCCGGTCTGCTCGCTCTGCCGGGTCTGCCCGATCTGCTGGGTCTGCGCCATGCGGGCAGGCTCCCAGTCGCCGGGCCCGCGAGGGAACTCCTCGGGCCCGGCTTACCCAGAACGGGCGAATCACTCAGTTCTTCGACAGTGGCTCCGCGCCGGACGTGCTCTCGTACGAGCTGGTGCCGGAGTCGAGGAGCGGCTCCTGCTGCTTGAGGTGGGCCGGGGCGAAGGCCCGCAGCACGTGGTAGCCGGTGATGACGACGATCGTGCCGAGCGCGATGCCGCCCAGCTCGAAGGTGTCCGTGAAGGTCAGCTTCACCCCGCCGACGCCGATGATGATGCCCGCGGCGGCCGGGACCAGGTTGAGCGGGTTGCGCAGGTCCACCTTGGCGTTGATCCAGATCTGGGCGCCGAGCAGGCCGATCATGCCGTAGAGGATCACGGTGATGCCGCCGAGGACACCGCCGGGGATGGCGGCGACGACCGCGCCGAACTTCGGGCAGAGGCCGAAGAGCAGGGCGAAGCCGGCGGCGGCCCAGTAGGCGGCCGTGGAGTAGACCCGGGTGGCGGCCATGACGCCGATGTTCTCGGAGTACGTGGTGTTCGGCGGGCCGCCCACGGCCGTGGAGAGCATCGAGGCGGCGCCGTCGGCGGCGATCGCCGTGCCGAGCTTGTCGTCGAGCGAGTCGCCGGTCATCTCGCCGACGGCCTTGACGTGCCCGGCGTTCTCGGCGATCAGGGCGATGACGACGGGCAGCGCGACCAGGATCGCGGACCACTCGAAGTTCGGGCCGTGGAACGAGGGCAGGCCGATCCAGTCGGCCTTGGAGACGCCGGAGAGGTCGAGCCGCCAGTGGTCGGTGACCTGGCCGCTCGCGGACATCGAGTGGATCTTGCCGAAGACCAGGTCGAAGATCCACGAGATGCCGTAGCCGAAGATCAGGCCGAGGAAGATCGCGATCCGGGACCAGAAGCCGCGCAGGCAGACGACGGCGAGGCCGGTGAACAGCATCACGAGGAGGGCCGTCCACTGGTCCTGCGGCCAGTACGTCGCCGCGGTGACCGGGGCCAGGTTGAAGCCGATCAGCATGACGACGGCGCCGGTCACGATCGGCGGCATCGCCGCGTGGATGATCCGCGCGCCGAACTTCCGGACCGCCAGACCGGCGAGGAAGAGCACCGCGCCGACGACCAGGACCGCGCCGGTCACGGTGGCGCTGGTGCCGCCGGAGGCCCGGATGGCGGCGGCGACGCCGACGAAGGAGAGCGAGCAGCCCAGGTAGGAGGGGATGGTGCCGCGGGTCGCGAGGAGGAAGATCACGGTCGCGACACCGGACATCATGATCGCGAGGTTGGGGTCCAGACCCATGAGCACCGGAGCGACGAAGGACGCGCCGAACATCGCGACCACGTGCTGGGCGCCGAGGCCGAGGGTACGGGGCCAGGAGAGCCGTTCGTCCGGGCGGACGACGGCTCCGGGAGCGGGTGTCTTCCCGTCGCCGTGCAAGGTCCAGCGCACGCCGAGGTTCATGAGGTCGCTCCCGTTCTCCGGTTCCGGCGGCCGTGTCACGACCGCAAAAGATCAGCCACATGCTATGCGCCGCCCGGGAGGGGGAAGTCCGTCCGGGCCCTGGTCACGCCAGGGCCCGGACGGCGGATGAGGGCCGGACAGGCCTTAGCCGACCGGGCCCGGGGTCTTCTCCGGAGCCGGCTTCGCCGTCGCCGGCTCCCGCCCGCCGGCGCCACCGGACCTGAGGACGCCGGCGCCGAGGACGAGCCCCAGCGCGAGCAGGGTGACCAGGCCGAACGAGAAGACCAGGGAGGTCGCGTCCGCGATGCCGCCGATCGCCGAGGGCGCGATGAGTCCCGAGGTGTACGTGATGGTGGCGACGCCCGCGATGGCCTGGCTGGGGTTCGGGCCGCTGCGCCCGGCCGCGGCGAAGGCGAGCGGGACGACGACCGCGACCCCGAGTCCGATGAGACCGAATCCGGCCATGGCGACGGCGGCGTGCGGGGCGAGGACGACCAGGACACCGCCGAGGGTGGCGACGGCGCCCCCGACCCGTACGGTACGGACCGCGCCGAACCGGTCCACGATCCGGTCGCCGGCCAGCCGTGCGACGGTCATCGTCAGGGCGAAGGCGGTCGTGGAGGCGGCCGCGAGCCCCGCGGAGCTGCCCATTTCGTCCCGGAGGTAGACCGCCGACCAGTCGAGGCTGGCGCCCTCCGCGAACACCGCGCAGAAGCCGATCGCGCCGATGATCAGCGCGGACTTCGGCGGCAGTGAGAAGCGCGGCGGCGGCTCCTCGTCCGGAGTGCTGCGCATGTCGAGGACGCCCTGGCAGAAGAACAGGCCGAGGGCGGTGAGGACCAGGGCCGCGATCAGGTGGTGGAGTCGGGCGTCGCCGCCGAGGTGCGCGGCGACCGTGCCGGCGGCGGAGCCGATGAGGGCGCCCGCGCTCCACATGCCGTGCAGGCTCGACATGATGGACCTGCCGAGCCGGTTCTCGGTCTCGACCCCGAGCGCGTTCATCGCCACGTCGGACATGCCGGCGGTCGCGCCGTACACGAACAGCGCGGCACACAGGCCCCAGATGTTGGGCGCGAGTGAGGGCAGCGTCAGGGCGAGCGTCCACAGGGCGAGCAGCCCGCGCAGAGCCGTGCGGGCACCGAAGCGGTGGGAGACGGCCCCGGCGAGCGGCATCGCGACGGAGGCGCCGAGGGCCGGGAAGGCGAGCGCGAGCCCGAGCTGTCCGGCACTCACGCCCGCGTGCTCCTGGATCCAGGGGATACGGGTGGCGAAACTGCCGGTCACGGCGCCGTGGACGCAGAAGACGGCGGCGACGGCGAAACGCGCGCGCCGCAGGCGATCGATGCTGGAGACGGTCTCCGCCGCCATGGGCCCTCCCTGGGGTGGTGGTGTGGCTCTGTCGGGTGGTGTGGCGCGTAAACTATCAGGAACCCTGCCTGATAAATAGATCGCGGGATGGCACCCGCGCCGGAGCCCGTCTGAGAGGATCGCCGCATGGCCGCATCCCCGAGCACCGCACGAGCCATCAACGACCGGTTCGCCCTGCGACTGCTCCAGGACGAAGGCCCGTTGACGGCCACTCAGCTCAAGACCCTCACCGGACTCTCCCGGCCCACGGTCGCCGACCTCGTCGAGCGCCTCCAGAGCTCCGGGCTCGTCCATGTCGTGGGGGAGTCCGGAGCCGAGCGCCGGGGCCCCAACGCCAAGCTGTACGGACTCGTCGCCGATCGGGCACACCTCGCCGCCCTCGACGTACGCACCAGCTCCGTCTCCGTCACCGTCGCCGATCTGCTCGGCACCACTCTCGCCGAGGCCTCCGTACCCGTCGGCGACGACAGCGGCACCGGACCCGCCGTCGAGAAGGCGGTCACGCTCCTGGAGCGCACCGTGAAGGAGGCCGGCGCCGACCGGCTGCACACCGTGGCGGTCGGCGCCCCCGGCCTCATCGACCCGGCCACCGGCGAACTCCGCGACTCCTCGGGACTGCCCGCCTGGCACCGGCGGCTCGTCGGCGTCCTCCAGGAACGGCTCCCCGCCCACGTCCTCGTCGAGAACGAGACCAACCTCGCCGCCGTCGCCGAACTGCGCGAGGGCGCGGCCCGCGACCGCGAGGACTTCGTCCTCCTCTGGCTCGGCCAGGGCGTCGGCGCCGCGGTCGTCCTCGACGGGCGGCCGCGCCGCGGAGCCTCGGGCGGCGCGGGCGAGATCGGCTTCCTGCCGGTACCCGGCACCTCGGGGGTCCCCTCGGCCACCGGCTGCGACGGCGGCTTCCACGAGCTGGCCTGCGCGGCCGCCGTCGAGACCCTCGCCGCCGCGCACGGCCTGGCCCCGGCGGAGGCCCTCGCCTCGGACCACGCCCCCTTCCTCGACGCCCTCGCCCGCCGCCTCGCCATCGGCGCGGCCGCGGTCGCCTCCGTCCTGGACCCCGGCTGCGTGGTCCTCGCCGGGGAGACCGGTCACCAGGGCGGCGCCGGACTCGCCGCGCGCGTGGAGGCCGAACTCGCCACCCTCTCCCCCCTCCGTACGGAGGTCCGCCCGACCGCCCTGGGCGACGCGGCGGTCCTGCGCGGTGCGCTGCTCCTCGCCCGGGACGCGGCCCAGGACGCGCTCTTCGGGCCGCCGACGACGGGGCTCCAGGGACTGTCCGGTCCGTCGATCGGCTCCGCCTGATCCTTCGAAGGGGAAGCGGCCCGGAACGCACTGTTCCGGGCCGCTTCTCATCGGTGCTGGGAACCCATTCGGGCGCCTTGGATGGCTTGGGTGGCGGTCAGCGTCGCGTCACCGTCACCTGCACGCTGTCCTGCCCGTGTGGGTCATCGCGCAGAACCCTTCGACGAGCATGCGCCGGTAATTCCACGGCGCCGGCCACGGGAGAGGGAAGCCGAACGCGGTCGACCGAGATCGCGGCACCGGCGCGGAAAAGCTATCCAGCTCCGTCCGGAATCGGCCGCGACACCCCGCCGAGGATCGCCGAGGGCGGCTGCCGTCACCCGCATACTCGGAAAGGGACCAGGCGACCCGCTATGCGCCCCCGGACCGCTCCGGTCCGCCGAACCGCCCCGCCAGGAACTCGTCGAAGGTCACCCGGCCCACCGCGCGGTCCGGCGCCAGGTGCTCGCCGCGCCGCAGTCCCCGGTAGACCTTGCCCGGCAGCGGCACCTCGACGAGGCGGCGCCGGCGTCCGCTCGCCCGCAGGTAGGAGTGGGCCAGCTCGACGAAGGTCCGGATCTCGGGGCCGGCCATGTCCTCCACTCGGCCCGCCGGCGGCCCCGCGGCCAGCTCGGCGAGGCGCGCGGCCGCCTCCGTCACTTCGAGCGGCTGGTCCCGCACGTCCTTGGGCAGCAGCATCACGGGCGGCTTGGCCAGGCCCTGGAGCAGCTGGAGGATCAGGTCGTGGAACTGGGTGGTGCGCAGCAGTGTCCAGCCGAGGCCCGAGCCCTGGATCATGCGCTCCACCGCGTACTTGGTGCGGTAGTAGCCGAGCGGCACCCGGTCGACGCCGATGATCGAGATGTACAGCAGGTGCGGCACCTCGGCGCGCTGCGCCGCCTCGATCAGGAGGCGGGCCGCGTCCTTGTCGCCGCGCAGGATGTTGCTGCAGTGGACGACCGCCTCCACCCCGTCGACCGCCCGGTCGAGCAGCGGCCCGCCCTGCCGCAGGTCGACCGCGTACGGCGGGGAGTGCCTGCTGAGGACCCGTACCTCGTGGCCGTCGGCGCGCAGCCGCTCGCAGACGGGCCGGCCGAGGGTCCCCGTGCCACCGGTCACCAGGATCGTGCTCATGTCTCCAGACTGACCGCCCTCGGCGTCCTCCGCACACGCGGAGCGCCGCGCCCCGGACAGGGGGGCGCGGCGCTGTAGGAGCCCGGCGGCGGCAAGGGCCGTGAAGTTCCGCCGCCGGGGGTTTCAGAGGGGTGGGGTCAGCAGGGACCGAGGTCCTTCCAGACGCCCCACTCGCCGGTCGTGCCCGGCGTCTCGTTCTGGGTCCACCACTGGGCCTTGTACTTGCGGCCGTTGTGGGAGACCTCGCTGCCCGCGTTGTAGACATTGCCGGCCACGTACGCCGGGACCGTGCCGCAGCCCGTGGGCGGCGTCGTCGGAGGCGTGGTCGGGGGAGTCGTCGGCGGGGTGGTCGGCGGCGTGGTGGGAGGCGTGGTCGGCGGGGTGGTCGGCGGGGTCGTCGTGCCCGGCTCCACCACCGTCGTGCCGCGCGCCAGGTCACCGGCGAGGGCGTACGTCGTGCCGTTGATGTTCACCGTCCAGTTGGACGGGGTGGACACCGGCAGGTAGTAGTTGAACGCCAGGTCGACCGTGGCGCCCGGGGCCAGCGACTGCCAGGCCGGGAGCTTCAGGGAGACGCGGTGGAAGTCGCCCTTCAGGCCGCCCACGTTGCTGCCCGTGTGGTCGCTGCTGATCACCTTCGTGCCGAAGCCCGACTGGTCGGAGGCGTTGGCCGGGGCCGAGGTGCCGTAGTCGAACTGGAACTCCGTGCCGCCAGGGAGGGTGGCCGCCGTGTTGTTGGTGATCTTGATCTTCGGGGTGATCGGGTAGTTCGAGTCGCCCAGCTTGAACTCGGTGAACTGCGCGTCGATCTTCACGGCCTGGGTCGGCAGGGTCGCGTTGGACTTCTTCGCGCCGTACGGGGTGGCCGCCTTGAACTTGTCGTACATCACCGAGGTGAGCGTGGAGCCGATCTCGTACTGGCCCTTGGTGGCGTTCCAGCCGTAGTCGCCGGCCATCTCCCACACCATGGTGCCGCCGATGCCCTTGCTGACCACGTAGTCGGCCTTGGCGGCCACCGACTGCTCGTCCTCGGTGGAGAGGAAGACCTTCTTCTGCGCGTTCCACAGCCACGGCGCGACCAGGGTCGAGTCGTACTTGCGGGCGTAGGTGCCGGTCAGGGTGGTGTTCGCCGGGAAGCCGTACTGGGTGACGTAGTCGCCGACGATCCCCTTCTCGAGGTTCTTGGCGTGCCACATCGGGTTGGAGCCGGCGGGCGACTCGGCACCGTTGGTGTCCTTGTCGTGCCACAGGTTGTCGATGCCGGTGGCGCCGTCACCGCACTTGGTCAGACCGGCTCCGGCCGGGCAGGTGGTCGCGGAGGCCTTGCCCCACAGACCGTCGGTGCCGCCCTGCACGTTCTTGTGACCGCGGGTGTAGTAGGGCAGGCCGATGTTGATGCGGCCGGCCGGCATCGAGCCGCGGAAGTAGTGGTACGCCCAGTCGGTGTTGAGGTACCCGATGTTGCCGTACTGCGCCGATCCGTAGACGTTGGCGGCGGCGAGCTCGCCGTCCTTGCCGTCGTCGAAGAGGGAGGCGTTGGGCCCGACGTACTCGTTCCAGGCGCCGTGCAGGTCGTACGACATGATGTTGACGTAGTCCAGATACTTCTGCATCTGGAAGGTCTCCATGCCCCGCAGCAGGTAGCCGGAGGAGGGGGCGGCGACGGTCAGCAGGTAGTGCTTGCCGTCGGCGGCGCCGGCCACGTCCAGCTTCTCGCGCAGGGACTTCATGAGGGCCGCGTAGCCCTGCACGAGTCCGGCGCGGCGCGCGTTGGCGAGCTGCCAGTCGAGCGGGTTTCCGGCGTCCTTCATGGTCGTCGGGTACTCGTAGTCGATGTCGACGCCGTTGAAGCCGTACTTGCGGATGAAGTCGACGGACGAGGCGGCGAAGGTGTCGATCCCGGCCTGGTTGACCGAACCGTCGGCGTTGGTCGCCATCGAGTAGAAGCCGCCGGAGTTGACCCGGTCACCGTTGTCCGCGAAGTAGCCGCCGGTCTCGGCCCAGCCGCCGACCGAGATCAGGGTCTTCACGTTCGGGTGCTGCTTCTTGAACTTGTTGAGCAGGTTGAAGTGGCCCTTGTAGGCGTATGCGGGGTCCATCTCGGCGCCGGCGACACCGGGCCAGGTCATCCCGGTGGCCGCGTTGTTCGGACCGTCCGTGCCGACGGAGAGCTTGTTGTCTCCGCCGATGTGGCCGAAGGCGTAGTTGATGTGGGTGATCTTCTCCCACGGGATGTCCTTGGCCAGGTACGCGGGCTGGCCGTTCTTGCCGTCGCGCCAGCCGGTGAAGTAGCCGATGACCCGGCGCTGGTGGTCCGCGCCCATCTTCTCGCGGCCCTCGGTGTCGTAGACCGAGCAGTACGGGACGTCGACGCCCGGGGTCTTGTAAAGCCCGTCGGGGCGACAGGACTCGTTGTCGGCCGCGTACGAGACGCCGCCGGAGAGCGAGCTGAGCAGCAGCCCGGCGACGGCTGCGCCGGAGGAGAGCAGCGAGGCTCTTTTCGCGGTGGGGGACAACACGATCGGGTCCTCCTGGGGAGGTCGTGGAACACAACGAACAAAGGGGTGGGTCGTGTTGGGCCCGTGGAGTGCGCACGCCGCCGGGCCGTTCCTAGGAGGTGACACGGAGATTAAGAGGACTAGACCAGTGCGTCAATAGGTCTGGACCATCGAAGAGTTCTATGGGGGTCTGTGAGCCAGGCCACAGGATCTCGGCCACATCGCCCGGCGCGGCTCGTGGCACACTGGCCCTGTATCAGCAGCAGCGCACTCCGGGGTCGGTGTAATTCCGAACCGGCGGTATAGTCCGCGACCCGTCCGCAGCCAGCGGCCGGTTGACCAGGTGAAATTCCTGGACCGACGGTGAAAGTCCGGATGGGAGGCAGTGCGCGGCGGGCGACCCCTTTCAGGGGTGTGCCGGCCGTACGTCCGCTGGTCGCCGTATCGACATCGATCGGCGTACCCGGAGGACGCGGCCTCGGCGCACCCTGCGTGAGTGTCGTTCCGCTCTCTGTCGTCATCGACAGGCCCCGGAGTCCGTGCCCGAAGAGGCAGGAGGACCCGGTGGCACAGCAGGCCGACATCACCGCCATGCGACGCGCCGTCGAGCTCGCCGCACGCGGTCTCGGCGCCACCAGCCCCAACCCGGTCGTCGGGTGCGTCATCACCGACGCCTCCGGACACGTGGTCGGCGAAGGCTTCCACCAGCGCGCCGGCGGCCCCCACGCCGAGGTCCACGCCCTGCGCGAGGCAGGCGTCCTCGCCCGCGGCGGCACCGCTTACGTCACCCTCGAACCCTGCAACCACACCGGCCGTACCGGCCCCTGCGCCCAGGCCCTCATCGAGGCCGGCGTCAGCCGGGTCGTGTACGCGGTCGGTGACCCGAACCCGCAGGCCACCGGCGGAGCCGACACCCTGCGCGCCGCGGGTGTGGAGGTCGAGCAGGGCCTCCTGGAGGCCGAGGCCGAAGCGGTCAACATCGCCTGGCTCGCCTCCGTACGCCACGGCCGCCCCTTCGTCCGCTGGAAGTACGCCGCCACCCTCGACGGCCGCATCGCCGCCGCCGACGGCACCTCCCGCTGGATCACCTCCGCCGAGTCCCGCGCCGACGTCCACCGGCTGCGCGCCGAGGCCGACGCCGTCGTGGTCGGCTCCGGCACCGCCCGCGCCGACGACCCCCATCTGGCCGTACGCGGCATCGAGGGTGCCGTCCAGCCGCTCCGGGTCGTCGTCGACACCGAGGCGACCGCCGTGAAGCCCGGCGCCCGGGTCCTGGACGATGCCGCCCCGACCCTCGTCGCGATCGCCGAAGACGCCGAGAACCCGATCGACGGCGCCGAGGTCGTACGCCTTCCCCGGGCCGAGCGCGGCCTGTCCGTACCCGCCCTCCTGGACGCCCTCCACACACGCGGAGTCCGCTCGGTCCTCCTCGAAGGCGGCCCCACCCTCGCGGGCGCCTTCGTCGCCGCGGGCGCCGTCGACGAGGTCGTCGGCTACCTCGCCCCCGTCCTCCTCGGCGCGGGCCCGAACGCCCTTGCCGACGCCGGAATCTCCACCATCACCGAAGCGTTGCGGCTCGACGTCACCGAGACCGTCCGCATCGGATCCGACCTCCGTATCACCGCCACACCCAAGATCTCCGTCACCCCCAAGGGAGCCTGACCGTGTTCACCGGAATCGTCGAAGAACTGGGCGAGGTCGTCGCCGTCGAGCAGCTGGAGGACGCCTCCCGCTTCCGACTGCGCGGCCCCCTGGTCACGGAAGGCGCCCAGCACGGCGACTCCATCGCCGTCAACGGTGTCTGTCTCACGGTCGTCGAGTTCGGCGACGGCGAGTTCACCGCCGACGTCATGGCCGAGACCCTCAAGCGGTCCAGCCTCGGCGCCCTGGAGGTCGGCACCCGCGTCAACCTGGAGCGGCCCATGGCCGTCGGCGGCCGCCTCGGCGGTCACATCGTCCAGGGCCATGTGGACGGCACCGGCACGATCCTGGAGCGGACCCCGTCCGAGCACTGGGAACTCGTCAAGGTCGGCCTGCCCGCCCACCTCTCCCGTTACGTCGTGGAGAAGGGCTCGATCACGGTCGACGGCGTCAGCCTCACCGTCGTCGAGGTCACCGACGACTGGTTCACCATCAGCCTCATCCCCACCACCCTCGACCTGACCACGCTCGGCATCAAGCAGTCCGGCGACCCGGTCAACCTCGAAGTGGACGTCATCGCCAAGTACGTCGAGCGGCTGCTCGGCCCGAACGCCAAGGAGAGCGACAAGTGAGCTGGCTCAACTCCGAGGCGTTCAGCGCCTTCGGTCAGCACATCATGTGGTCCGACATGATCGGCAACACGATCGGACTCATAGCCCTCGCGCTCGGCTGGCGCCGCTCCATCCTCACCTGGCCCGCCCAGCTGCTCTCCGGCCTGATCCTCGTCGGCGCCTACGCCTCCGCGAACCTCTCCGGCGGCGTCGGCAAGCAGCTCCTCGTCATCGGCGTCGCCGCCTGGGGCTGGTGGCAGTGGAACCGGGGCAGGCAGCAGGCCCAGGACGGCACCATCGCCGTCCGCTTCGCCACCTGGAAGGAGCGCGGCCTGCTCCTCGCCGGCGCGGTCCTCGGCACCCTCGCGGTCGGCGGCCTCTTCACCCTCTACCCGTCGCTCTCCTGGAGCCCGTGGGCCGACGCGTACATCTTCGTCGGCACCCTCGTCGCGATGGTCGCCCAGGCCCGCGGCCTGGTCGAGTTCTGGTTCGCCTGGCTCCTCGTCGACCTCGTCGGCGTCCCGCTCGCCTTCAACAGCGGCCTCGCCTTCTCCGGCCTGGTCTACGTCATCTACTTCGCCCTCGTCGTCTGGGGCATGCGCGACTGGTGGCTCCGGACGCGTACGACCTCCGCTGCTCTGGAAGGAGCCCACGCATGAGCGCCGCCCTTCCCCTCTGGGACGCCACCGACCTGGCCCTCGACCCCGTCGAGCAGGCCATCCGCGACATCGCCGCCGGCCGCCCCGTCGTCGTGGTCGACGACGAGGACCGCGAGAACGAGGGCGACCTCGTCATCGCCGCGGAGAAGGCCACCCCCGAGGTCGTCGCCTTCATGATGAGCGAGTGCCGCGGCCTGATCTGCGCCCCCATGGAGGGCGAGGAGCTGGAGCGCCTCGAACTCCCGCAGATGGTCGCGCACAACACCGAGTCGATGCGCACGGCCTTCACCGTCTCCGTCGACGCGTCCCCTGCCCACGGCGTCACCACCGGCATCTCCGCCGCCGACCGCGCCACCACCCTGCGGATGCTCGCGAGCGGCAGCCACGAGCCCTCCGACTTCGTGCGGCCCGGCCACATCTTCCCGCTCCGCGCCAAGCCCGGCGGCGTCCTGGCCCGCAACGGCCACACCGAGGCCGCCGTCGACCTCGCCCGCCTCGCGGGCCTCCGCCCGGCCGGTGCGATCGTCGAGATCGCCGGCGAGGACGGCGTCATGCTGCGCCTGCCCGAGCTGGTCCCCTTCGCCCGCAAGCACGGCCTCACGATCATCTCCATCGAGGACCTGATCGCCTACCGGCGCTCCGCCGAACCGACCGTCCGCCGCGAGGCCGAGGTCCAGCTCCCCACCGCGCACGGCGACTTCACCGCGTACGGCTACCGCTCCACCGTGGACGGCGTCGAGCACGTCGCCCTCGTCCACGGCGAGATCGGCGACGGCGAGGACGTCCTGGTCCGGGTCCACTCCGAGTGCCTGACCGGCGACATCTTCCACTCGCTGCGCTGCGACTGCGGCCCCCAGCTCCAGGCCTCCATGGACCGCGTCACCGAGGCCGGCCGCGGCGTCGTCGTCTACCTCCGGGGCCACGAGGGGCGGGGCATCGGCCTGCTGTCCAAGCTCCGCGCGTACGAGCTCCAGGAGCGCGGCCGCGACACCCTCGACGCCAACCTGGAACTCGGGCTGCCCGCCGACGCCCGCGACTACGCGGCCGGCGCGCAGATCCTCGTCGACCTCGGCGTCCGGAGCCTGCGCCTGATGACCAACAACCCCGACAAGATCGACGCCCTGACCCGGCACGGCCTCACGGTCCTGGGTCGCGAGCCCATGCCGGTCACGGCCGGCGAGCACAACCTCCGGTACCTGACCACCAAGCGGGACCGGATGGGGCACGACCTGCCCTGGCTGGACGGCTCCCCGGCCTCCACCTGCGGCAACCAGTAAATCCTTCCTTTCGTACGGTTCAAGACGGTTCAAAACGGTTCAAGGAGAGACATGAGCGGCAAGGGCGCACCCGTCCTCAGCGTGAAGAACTGCGGCGACCTGCGGGTCGCGGTCATCGCGGCGCAGTGGCACGAGAAGATCATGGACGGTCTCGTCGACGGCGCCCTGCGCGCCCTGAGCGAGCTCGGCATCGACGAGCCGACCCTCCTCCGCGTCCCCGGCAGCTTCGAGCTCCCGGTCGTGGCGAAGGTCCTCGCGGGTCGCGGCTACGATGCCATCGTGGCGCTCGGCGTCGTCATCCGCGGCGGAACGCCGCACTTCGAGTACGTGTGCCAGGGCGTCACCCACGGCCTCACCCAGGTCTCGATCGACACCGGCGTACCCGTCGGATTCGGTGTCCTCACCGTCGACACCGAGGAGCAGGCCCTCGACCGGGCCGGCCTCGAAGGCTCCACCGAGGACAAGGGCCACGAGGCCGTCACCGCCGCCGTCGCCACCGCGACCACGCTGCGCACGGTCAGCGAACCCTGGCGCTAGGTACGCGACCCTTACCCCGTACTCTTAGGAACCATCATGGCGAACAAAACCTTCGAAGAGCTCTTCGCCGAGCTCAAGCTCAAGGCCGAGACCGGCGACCCTGCCACCTCCCGCACCGCGGAGCTGGTGGACAAGGGCGTCCATGCCATCGGCAAGAAGGTCGTCGAAGAGGCCGCCGAGGTCTGGATGGCCGCCGAGTACGAGGGCAAGGAAGCGGCCGCCGAGGAGATCTCGCAGCTGCTGTACCACGTCCAGGTGATGATGGTCGCCCGCGGGATCTCGCTCGACGACGTCTACGCCCACCTCTGAGCACACCCCTCCGGGCACCCACCGACCCGGACTCCCCACCACTCCCAGGCAAAGGAAGCTCACCTCATGCTGCGCATCGCCGTTCCCAACAAGGGTTCCCTCTCCGGACCTGCGTCGGCAATGCTCCATGAGGCCGGCTACCGGCAGCGCAAGGAGTCCAAGGAGCTCGTGGTCATCGACCCCGACAACGAGGTCGAGTTCTTCTACCTGCGCCCGAAGGACATCGCGATCTACGTCGCCTCCGGGAAGCTGGACATCGGCATCACCGGCCGTGACCTGCTCCTGGACTCCGGCGCCAGCGCCGAGGAGATCCTCGCGCTGAACTTCGGCCGCTCCACCTTCCGGTACGCCACGCGTCCGGGCACCGCGAACGGCCCCGAGGACTTCGGCGGCATGACGATCGCCACCTCCTACGAGGGCATCGTCGCCAAGCACCTCGCCGACCAGGGCATCGACGCCTCCGTCGTCCACCTGGACGGCGCCGTCGAGACCGCGATCCAGCTGGGCGTCGCCCAGATCATCGCGGACGTCGTCGAGACCGGCACCAGCCTGCGCAACGCCGGTCTGGAGGTCATCGGCGAGCCGATCCTGACCTCCGAGGCCGTCGTGATCCGCCGCCACGGCGCCACGGACGACAACCCGCAGGTCCAGCAGTTCATGCGCCGCCTCCAGGGCGTCCTCGTCGCCCGCTCGTACGTGATGATGGACTACGACTGCCGCGCCGAGCACCTGGAGCAGGCCGTCGCCCTCACCCCGGGCCTGGAGTCGCCGACCGTCTCCCCGCTGCACAACGAGGGCTGGGTCGCGGTCCGCGCGATGGTTCCCGCCAAGGAGGCGCAGCGGATCATGGACGACCTGTACGAGATCGGTGCCCGCGCCATCCTCACCACCGCCATCCACGCCTGCCGCCTCTGACGGCACGGACCGCCCGCACCAAAGGCCCCGAGGAACCCCCGATGTCCCAAGCGCAGTCGCCCGTCCTGCCGGTCACCTTCCGTCCCGGGCGCACCCGTGCGGTCCTGATCACGATGAGCGTCGCGATCTTCGTCGTCATCAGCCTCGTCGCGGTGATGCTGGAGCGGCTCGGACCGGGGGAGCGCAGCAGCTTCTTCCTCACCGCCGCGCTGATCTCCGGTGGCCTCGTGATGCTGAGCCGCCCCAAGGTCGTCGCCGACGACGAGGGCGTCACGGTCGTCAACATCACCCGCACCCGGCGGCTGGCATGGGCGGAGATCCTCAAGGTCAACCTGCGCCCCGGTGACCCCTGGGTCTTTCTCGACCTGAGCGACGGCACCAGCCTGCCCGCGCTCGGCATCCAGCCGGGCATCGCCAAGGAGGCGGCCATCCGCGACGCCCGCGCGCTGCGTGCCCTGGCCGACAGCCACGGCACGGTCCCGGAGCAGACGGCCTGACGAACGGGACCGTCGAACGGCGGTCGGCTTGACGCGCGGGCGATCCGACCCCGGGCCGGGATCCACCCGAATCGCGGTCGACCCCCGGCCGGGATCCGGACGGACCCTGATCCGTCCCCCATCCGGGGCCGACCCCCTGCCCCTCGGGGCCTTCGCGTGACTACTCTGGAGGCGGTGGTGCCGAGCGGCACCACCGCCTCGCATGTGCAGGGCCGCGGAATCGCGGCCCGCGAGGCCACCCTTCGACCCGAGGAGTGACTCCCTCCAGCAATGGACGGATCGTCCGGTAGTACCTGCGCCGCCCCCTCCCAGGAGGCGGCGGCATGATCATCTCCCTTCTGCTGCTCTTCGCGGCCTTCGTCCTGATCCTCGCCAACGGCTTCTTCGTGGCCGCCGAGTTCGGTCTCGTGACCGTCGAGCGCGCCGAGGCCGAGCGGGCCGCGGCCGCCGGCGACCGGCGCGCCCGCACCGTCGTCACCGCCCTGCGCGAGCTGTCCTTCCAGCTCTCCGGCACCCAGCTGGGCATCACGATCACCTCCCTCGTCGTCGGCATGCTCGCCGAGCCCGCGCTCGCCGGACTGCTGCACGGACCGCTCACCGCGACCGGACTGCCCACGGGGGCCGTCTCCGGGATCTCGGTGGTGATCGGGATGCTGCTCGCCTCCGCCGTCCAGATGGTGGTCGGCGAGCTCGTACCGAAGAACTGGGCGGTCTCCAGGCCGCTCCAGGTGGCCCGCTTCGTGGCCACCCCGCAGCGCCGCTTCTCCGCCCTCTTCCGGCCGGTGATCTCCCTGCTCAACCGGGTCGCGAACCGGCTCGTACGGCTCCTGGGCGTCGAGCCCACCGAGGAGCTGGACTCGGTCCGCACCCCCGGCGAACTGGTCTCCCTGGCCCGGCACTCCGCCCTGGCCGGTGCGCTCGAACAGGACACCGCCGACCTCTTCGTACGGACCCTGTCCCTCGGCGGCCTCACCGCCGAGCAGGTCATGACACCGCGCGTGAAGGTGAGCGCCCTCCAATGGGACGCCACCGCGGCCGACGTCCTCAACCTCACCCGGGCCACCGGTCTCTCGCGCTTCCCCGTCTACCGCGACCGCATCGACGAGATCGTCGGCATGGTCCACCTCAAGGACGCGCTCGCCGTCGCCCCGCACGCCCGGCTGCGCACCCCCGTCGGCCGGATCGCGGTTCCGCCGCTCCTCGTGCCGGAGACGCTGCCCGCCCAGACCCTTCTGGAGCGGCTGCGCCGGGAACAGCCGATCGCGGTGGTCGTCGACGAGTACGGCGGCACGGCCGGGGTCGTCACCCTGGAGGACATCGTCGAGGAGCTCGTCGGCGAGGTCCGCGACGAGCACGACACCGTGGCCGACGGGCGGCCCGAGCTGGCCGCCGCTCCTGCCGAGGACGGCCGTCCCGCCTGGGAGGCCGACGGCTCCTGCCGGGTCCACACCCTGCGCCGGATAGGCCTCGACGTGCCCGACGGGCCGTACGAGACCGTCGCCGGGCTCGTCGCCGATCTCCTCGGGCGGATCCCCGCCCCCGGTGACCGGGCCGAACTCCCCGGCTGGCGGCTCTCGGTGCGCCAGGTCGACCGCTACCGCGCCGAGCGGGTCCGGATCGTCCGTACCGCCCCGGACCCGGACCCCGCGGCGGCCACCGCCGCCCCGTCCCCCGAGCCGATCGTGGCCTCCGCGGCTCCGGCTCCCGCCCAGGTTCCCGTCCCGGCGGAGGCCGTCCGATGAGCACCCTGCAACTCCTCTTCGCCGTCCTCCTCGTCCTGGCCAACGGCTTCTTCGTCGGGGCCGAGTTCGCGCTCGTCTCCGTCCGCCGCAGCCAGATCGAACCGCTCGGCGGCGCCCGTGCCAAGCAGGTCCTGCACGGTCTGGAGAACCTGCCGCAGATGATGGCGGCCGCGCAGTTCGGCATCACCATCTGCTCGCTGACGCTCGGCGCCGTCGCCGAGCCGACCGTCGCCCGTCTCCTCGAACCCGTCTTCCATACGGTCGGGGTCCCGGAGGGGCTGATCCACCCGCTCGGCTATGTCATCGCCCTCGCCGCGGTCGTCTTCCTCCACCTCGTCATCGGCGAGATGGTCCCGAAGAACCTGGCGATGGCCGCGCCCGAGCGGACCGCGCTCTGGCTCGCCCCCGGCCTGGTCGGCTTCGCCCGGCTCTGCCGGCCGGTGACGGCCGCGCTCGGCGCGTGTGCCCGGCTGGTCCTGCGGGCGTTCGACGTCGAGCCCAAGGACGAGGTGGAGGCGGTCTTCACCAGCGCCCAGCTCGGGCGGCTCGTCGAGGACGCCGGGCAGGCGGGTCTGCTGGACCCGGCCGAGCAGGAGCGGCTGGAGGACGCCCTCGAACTGGGCACCCGCCCGGTGACGGATGTCCTCATCGGCCCGGCCTCCCTGATCACCGTTCCGCCGACGGTCACGCCGCGCGAGATCGAGGAGCTGACCGTACGCACCGGGTACTCGCGCTTCCCGGTCCGCGCCGAGGCGGGCGCCACCTTCATGGGCTTCGTGCACGTGAAGGACGTCCTGGACCTGGAGGAGCGGGAGCGGGCGGTGCCCCAGCGGCTGTGGCGGCCGATGGCGACGCTCCGCGCCGAACTGCCCCTCGACGACGCCCTCACCGTGATGCGCCGCGCCGCGACGCATCTGGCGCAGGTCGCGGACGGCTCGGGCCGGATTCTCGGCCTGGTCGCCCTGGAGGACGTCCTGGAGATGCTGGTGGGCGAGGTCCGCGACCCCGCCCACCGGGTCGCGCCGGACCCGGTGCCCACCGCGTAGGAACCGCGCACAGCGGGGCGGGCCCTCCGGGGCCCGCCCCGTCGGTCGATGTGCCCCTCGCTCTGTGTGCCCCTCGCTCCGTGTGCTCTCGCTCAGCGGGACGAACGGGCTGTGGGGCGAACGGGCTTGTGGGACGAACAGGCTGTGGGACGATGCCCGTTCTCGCAATCGATCATGAAAGGGCGTGTTGTGCGCGCAACACTCAGAGCGCTGCTCGCCGCGGTCTTCTCCGTCGGGTTCCTGATAGCGGCGGTATCCGTCCCCGCTCAGGCGGACGTCGTCGACGAGGAGACCGCGCCCAAGCCGCGCTTCATCACGTACAACGTGTGCGGCGCCTCCTCCACGTGCGAGGACCGGGTGGGCACCGATGAGAAGCGGGAGTGGCGGGACGCCGTCGTCCACGCCGTCGACTACTGGGAGACCGATCTGGTCATGCTCCAGGAGGTCTGTTACGAGCAGTGGAAGCTGCTCCGTGACCACCTGGCGACTCGTTCCGGTGTCAGGTACGACACCGTCTGGGGAGCGGCGCTCCCGTCCGCCGCCGGCTGCGCCCGGTGGGACCCCGACCCGAACGACGGCGTCGCGCCCGACCTGCGCTTCGGTCTCGCCATCTTCGCGAAGGGTGGCCCCGGCACGATCGACACGTCCACCCGGAGCGTCACCTTCCTCCCCGAACCCACGAACGACCCCGACTACCGCCCCGACCCCACGAAGCCCCCCAGCCCCATCAACGCCGAGAACCGCATCCTCCTCTGCGTCAAGACCCTGGTGACCGGGCGCTCCGTCCGCGCCTGCAACACCCACATCGACTTCAACAGGGACAACACCACGGACCAGATCGCCAAGGTCGCCGCGATCACCCGCGGTTTCGCCGCCGCGGAGCCCGTGGTGCTCGCCGGGGACTTCAACCAGTCCCCCAAGCACGCGGACATGGACCCCCTCTACGACCACGGCACGGGTTCGACCGGCGTGTTCCGGGAGGTCGACGAGAACGACAAGGACCGGTTCACCGGCACGGACTGTCCCCGGACCGCGGACCGGTGCCGCAGCGGTGAACCCACCGCCAGCACGGCCTGCTCGGAGCACACCGAGGCGAACAAGAAGATCGACTACATCTTCCTGAGCCACCACTGGTCCACGACGGTGCGCGGCGATGCCGTCGCCTGCTCGGGCGTGGCGGACCACCACCTCCTGCGCGGCGCCGCCGCGTGGGAGGGCTAGGGCGAGCCCGGCCTGAAGGGCAAGCCACCCCCTGGGGCCTGACCGACAGGACAGCCCCTAGTACCCCGGGGGCTCCTGCTGAGGGCCGCGGTCGACCGGACCGCGGCCCGACAGGACCTCGCCGTACGCCTGCATGAGGTCGGCGAGCCGGAGGGTGGCGAGATCATCCCGGGTCGGGGTGGTGGCGTAGCCGGAGAGCCGCAGGTCCCGGTAGGCGCAGGACTTCTCGTACAGGGTGCGCAGGAAGCGGCCGTTGCCCAGCTCGTCGATCCAGCCCTGCTCGACGACGTGCCCGCTGATCGAGCGCAGCTCCTCGCGGGCCTCGTCGTCCCAGCCGTCGCCGTTGGCCGCCGCGAGGACCTCGCCGATGGCGGTGAGCTCCAGCGGCCGGTACGAGGGGAAGTCGACGCGGGTGGTGAACCGGGAGGAGAGACCGGGGTTGGTGTTGAGGAGCCGGTCCATGCCCTCGGGGTAGCCGGCCAGGATCACCACGAGATGGTCGCGGTTGTCCTCGGCCCGCTTCAGGAGCACCTGGAGGGCCTCGTCCCCGTAGGCGTCGCCCTTGCTGTAGCCGGTGTTGGAGAGCGCGTAGGCCTCGTCCACGAAGAGCACCCCGCCGACCGCCGAATCGATCAGCTCATTCGCCTTGACCGCGGTCTGTCCGAGGAACTCGCCGACCAGGTCGGCCCGTTGGGCCTCCACGAGATGGTCGCCGCCGAGCAGTCCGAGGGCGTAGAAGACCCGGCCGAGGATCCGGGCGACGGTGGTCTTCCCGGTGCCCGAGGGGCCGGAGAAGACGAAGTGGCGTTTGGGCGGCTGCACCGGAAGGCCCTGCCCGGCGCGGAGCCGCGCCATCTCCAGCTGCGCCGACAACGCCTTGACCTGCCGCTTCACCGGTTCCAGGCCGACCATGCCCTCCAGTTCGGCGAGCGCCTCCGCGAGCAGGACCGGATCGGTGGGACCCGCCGGGAAGCGCGGTGGCACGGGCTGGGAGGGCAGTGGGGCCTTCTGCCGTACGGTCTCCGGCGGCGGGGCCGGGACCGGCGGTACGGGCTCGGGTGCCAGCCGCAGTCCGTCGCCCAGCGGGCCGCCGGCGTCGGGATCGGCGCCCGGCGCGGTGTCCACGGCGTCCTGGCCGAGGCCCTCGCCGACGGTGCCCAGGGCGACCGTCGCCAGCCCGGCCGGGTCGTCCACGCCGTCGTATCCCTCGAAGCCGTCGTACTCGGCGATCGCCGCGAGCCGTGCTGCCGTGTCCATGAACGTGGGGTCGATCCGGTGCACGGCCCGGTAGAGGGGAAGCGCGGCGGCGCTGCGCCCGGTGCCCTCGTGGGCGCGGGCCAGCCAGTACCGCAGCTCCTTGCGCTGGGGCTGCTCGCTGCGGCAGCGCATCAGAGAGGCCGACAGCAGCGGCTCGGCCTGCCCGTACATCTCCAGACGCACCCGGGCCATGCCGCCGAAGAGCCCGGCCTCGATGCCGAGCAGCGGGTCGTCGACGAGGGTCTCGGTGTGCCGGACCAACTGGTCCCAGTCCTTGACGAGATAGGCGCGGCAGGCGTGCAGAAAGCGCACCTGGGGGTCGGTGTCGACCGGGGGGAGCCCCGCGAGGGCCCGGTCCAGCTCCGGCACGTGGCGCCCGTCGAGCCAGTGGGAGGCGTGCGCGAGCAGCAGGTCGCGCGGGCTCTCCAGGACCGGCTGCACCCACCAGCCCAGCCAGTACCAGGAGTTCAGGGTGCGCCGGTACCGGGTCCGCTGTTCGCCGAAGCGGTCGCGGTTGCGGTACATGCGCAGCAGCGCGGTCGTGGTGTCGACCCGGAGCGCGTGCAGCCCGAGCCAGGCGTCCGCCATCCCGGGGTCGATCCTTACCGCCGTCCGGAACTCGTCCTCCGCCTGCGGATACGCGCCCATCGTGTAGGCGTCGATTCCGCGCAGCCAGGCGAGCTCGGCCGGGGCCTGCGCGCCCTGCGTGCCGATGTCCATCGGGTCCCCCACAACCGTCTTCGCATGGACGGGATTTGACCGCACCTGGGGGCATCGTACCTGCGCAGGGGGTGCGTACTTAAGGAGAAGCGCATGATCCGGAAGCGGTGACCCTGGGTGAGCATCAGGGGTCGCGAAGGGGTCCGGAGAGGGCTGTCAGCGGCAGAACGAAGCCCCCGATCACGGGGGAACAACCGGGGGCTTCGCGTCCGCAGCGGCTCCGAAAAGCCGCACATTCAGAACGTAAGACCTGTACGCCCCTTGGGTCAAGCGGAGTTGAAGCACTTGCGAAAGCGGACTTTCGGCCCCTCAGTTCACGGACATGAAGCCGTCACGGTGCGTGATGATCTGGTGCGCGCCCGCTGTCACACCCGGCCCGGGGAGCCAGTCGTACCCCTCTCGGCACTCCCGTACCAGGGTGTCGGCGAAGGGCCGGGAGGGGTCCCCGGCGAAATGGCGAGTCTCCGCCACGGTCCAGCCGTCCCAGAAGGCTGCCTGGTCCGGGCCGTCCCGGTGACGGCCCCGCGCCCAGGACTCCTCGGGCCCGCGCTCCATCCACAGCAGCCACGCCAGGAACGGCCGCACCACCGCCCGGCCCGCGCCGACACCCTCGACGAGGACGACCGGGGCCGCGGGGAGCTCCCGCGCCTCGCCGAAGCGCCGGAGGTGCCAGTCGTACGGCCGGTAGGACGCGGTCTCGCCCCGCGAGAAGGGGTCGAGCACCTGCTCTCGCAGCCGGTCGGTCCACTCGAACAGCTCCTCGTGGGTGGCGAGGTCGTCGAGGTGGAGGACGGGGGCGTCGCCCAGGACGGCGGAGAGACGGGCCGCGAGCGTGGACTTGCCGGAACCCGCGTGGCCGTCGACCGCGATCAGCCGGACCGGCCCGCAGGAGGGGGGCAGCCGGAGCAGCGCGTGGGCCGCGCGGTCGAGGTCGTTCATGTGCCCAGGGTAGGGGAGCGGGGGACCGTCGCAGGTCAGGGAGGTACCGCCGTCAGTGGTCGAGACCAATATTGATGCGGCGACGCGGGGCGAAGTGCTGGCGGAGGCGTGGCGGAAGCCGCGATAGTGGGGCCCGCGAAGCCCCGTCCGTGCGCCCGGGCAGGTGCGTACGCCCCTGCGCGTGCGCCCCCGCTCGTACGTCCTCCTCGTACGCCCGAAGGGTCGTCCGCCCGCACGTCGGTACGCGCGCGTACCGCCCGCCCGCTCGTCCACAGGTCCGTACGCCCACCGTTCTCGACTGGGGGTCACCGTCCATGACCAGCTCCACCCCGCGCAGAACCGTTCTCGCGGCGGCGCTCGCGGCCGCCGGAACGGCCGCCGCAACCGCCGCTCCCGCCGTGGCCGCCGTTCCCGAATGCGCCACCGACTGTCCGTCCGCTGCTCCGGGCTCCGCCCCGGTCGACGGCGCCGGGCGGGGCCACGCCCCCGCGCCCGGCCTCGTCGACAACCGCTTCTGGTCCTCGTACACGGACTGGAGGTGCGGCAGCGCGGCCGGCACGAAGGCGGTCGCCGGGCACCGCCCCGGACTCGTCCTCGCCGCCCCCGCCGGGCGCACCGACTACACCGACCCGCACACCGGGCGGACCTCCGCCTGGGAGTACGCGAGCTGGACCTCGCCCGTCCACACCCCGACCGTGCCCGCCACCGAGGTCATCGCCTCCTGGAACGCCCACACCCCGCCGGGCACCTGGCTCCAGGTCGAGCTGTCCGGCACGTACTCCGACGCCACCGCCACGCCCTGGTACGTCCTGGGCCGGTGGGCCGCCGGCGACGACGACATCCGGCGCACCTCGGTCGACGACCAGACCGACGGCAGAAGCACCGTCTGGACGGACACCTTCGCGATCGACGACGCGACGAGCGGGCTGCGGCTGGCCTCGTACCGGTTGCGTCTGACGCTGTACCGCACCCCGGGCAGCGGCCTCACGCCCACGGTGTGGCGGCTCGGCGCGATGGCCTCCGACGTCCCGGACCGCTTCACGGTCCCGGCCTCCACGCCGGGCCTCGCCCGCGAGCTGACCGTGCCGCGCTACTCACAGAACACCCACGTCGGGCAGTACCCCGAGTACGACAACGGCGGCGAGGCGTGGTGCAGCCCGACCTCCTCCCAGATGATCGTCGAGTACTGGGGCCGCCGGCCGTCGCCGGAGGAGCTGGCCTGGGTGAACCCGGCCTTCGACGACCCCCAGGTCTGCCACGCGGCCCGCTTCACCTTCGACCACCAGTACGAGGGCTGCGGGAACTGGCCCTTCAACGCCGCCTACGCGGCCACGTACCCCGACATGAACGCCGTGGTCACCCGACTCAACTCCCTCACCGAACTGGAGAGCCTGATCCGGGCCGGCATCCCGGCCATAACGTCCCAGTCCTTCCGCAAGGAGGAACTGACCGGCGCCGGATACGGCACCTCCGGCCACCTCATGACCGTCATCGGCTTCACGGCGGACGGCGACGTCATCGCCAACGACCCCGCCTCACCCAGCAACGGGGCCGTCCGCCGGGTCTACCAGCGACGCGAATGGGAGAACATCTGGCTCCGCACGAAGCGCTACGACGCGAACGGCAAGGTCAGAAGCGGTACGGGAGGTGTCTGCTACCTCTACTGGCCTACTGAGCCAGCACCGACCCAGCACCGAGTGCTGCGGTCGCTCGGCCTGCTGTGAGCACATACGGCCCCACGGCCGTCTCGACGACCTGACGGCACCGCTCCTGGCCGTCCTGAGTGAGGTGGCCGTAAGGGCCACGGCGGTGCTCTTGTGGTGCAAGTCGTGCGGATTACGTGCGGGGAGATCGCGACGCCTGATGGCATGGTTCCACGACTTGCGCAGAAGATCGGGAGGGGGCAGGCGCTTGAACTAGTGGAGGAGAGCGAAGGTCTGCTCGACGACGTAGCGGAGTTTGCCCAGGCCCTCGATGTGCGGCGCACCCATTCGGGAGATATCCGGGAGGATCCGTTGCTTGTGGTGTTCGCGGCCGTTCGGGCCGGAGACGTAGTTTCGTCGAGATCTCCATTCGACGCCAGCTACATGACGCCGGCGAGTGCTGCCCGGTCGGGAACAGGCAGCCGACCGGGGTAGCGGCGGCGCCGTTCGGGAGCGGGCGGCAGCAGCGGGGCCACCCGCTCCCGCAGGTCGTCAGGAACAAGATCAGCACGCACTCCGGACACCCCGCCGACCAAGATCGCCGAGCACAAGACCCGCGACTCAACTCACTGAAGCGATCAGTAAGGAGGCACGGCTCGTGGCGCCCACCGCTGTTCGCGCCGCCGCCACGAATGCCGCGATCGCCGGGTGGGTGCCGCCGCCCGCGCGGAAGGCGACCTTCGAGCGGCGGAAGAGGGGCAGCCGGGTCAGGACCACGTCCTCGGGGGCGTGTGCGGTGGCCATCTCTGGTACGAATCCGGCGCCTTGCCCGATGGCGGCCAGTGCCAGGACCGTACGGAAATCGTTGACCTGATGGCGGATGCGCGGCTGGAAACCGGCCGCCAGACAGGCGCGTACAGCCATCGCGTGGCCGGTCGTGCCGTCCCGGGCCGTGATCCATGGGGCCGTGGCCCACGGTCCGAGCAGCTCCGCCAGCATGTCACCGCGGGCGGCGGGACCTCTTGCGGGATCGGTGCCGGTGGCGGCGCCCGTGGCCAGGTACATCGGCTCCTCCAGCAGGGGCACCTGGTCGACCGTGGTGTCCGGTGACGCGGGCACGAAGTCGTAGTCGTGGACGAGGGCCACGTCGAGTTCGCCGGCGCGTAGGCCGTCGGATACCCGCGCCGAGTCGATCTCCTGCACCATCGGTTCCAGCGCGGGATGCCGCTGGGCCAGTTCGGCCAGCGCGGCGGGCACGATCGCGGGGCCGCCAGAGGGAAACGTCCCGATCCGCAGTGGCCCGCCGATGCCCTCGCGTGCCCCGGCCAGCTCGGAGACCGCCAGTTCGAGGCGTTCGAGGACGGCGTCGGCGTGGGTGACGAGGGTGCGGCCCGCGGGGGTGAGCACCACCCGTCTGCCACTTCGTTCCAGCAGGGGTACGCCCGCCTCGCGCTCAAGCACGCTCAGCTGCTGGGAGACGGCCGAGGCGGTGAAGGTCAGCGCCTCGGCCACGGCCGCGATGGTGCCGCGTCGGTCCAGTTCGCGCAGCAGGTGGAGACGTCGGACATCAAGCATAAGACGATCTTACGCATAAGCGAAGAAACATGAACTGGATCTACTGGGTTTGTGTCGGTCAGGCTGGGCGCATGAAGCCCGAAGCGAACCTCACCGGCCTGTTTGTCCCCTTGGTGACCCCGTTCACCGACGACCTGCGCCTCGCCCCGGACGCGCTCGCCCGCCTCGCCGACGAGGCGCTGTCGGCCGGCGGCGCTCGCGGACTCGTTGCCCTGGGCACCACCGCGGAGGCGGCCACGCTGACCACCGAGGAGAAGCGGGCCGTGGTCCGTATCTGCTCGGCCGCCTGCCGGGCACACGGAGCTCCGCTGATCGTCGGCGTCGGCACGAACGACACCGCCGCCGCCATCACGACACTGCGGGAGCTCGCTCAGAGCGGTGACGTCGCCGCGGCGCTGGTTCCCACGCCGCCCTACACCCGGCCAGGCGAGGCGGGAACGCTGGCGCACTTCACGGCACTCGCCGAGCAAGGGGGACTGCCGCTGGTCGTCTACGACATCCCGTACCGCACCGGTCAGCCCCTCAGCACCAGCACTCTGAACGCGCTCAGGCACCTACCGCAAGTCGTCGGGGTCAAGTACGCAACCGGTGCGATCGACGCGGCCGCGATGGAACTGCTCGGCTCGTCGACCCCGGGCTTCGAGGTGCTCGGCGGCGATGACGCCGTCATCTCGCCGCTGCTCGCGGCGGGCGCCCGCGGCGGCATCCTGGCGTCGGCCAATGTCCGCACCGCTGACTACGCCGAGCTCATCTCGCTGTGGCAGCGCGACGCCACCGGACCGGCCCGCAGGCTGGGAGCCGAGCTGGCCCGGCTGTCCGCCGCGCTCTTCGCCGAGCCGAACCCGACCGTGATCAAGGGGGTGTTGCACGCCCAGGGCCGTATCCCCAGCCCGGCCGTCCGGCTGCCGCTGCTGGCCGCCTCCGCCGATTCGGTCCGGAGAGCGGCGGACCTGGCCGCCGCCAGGACCCACCAAGAGACCGCGGCCTGATACGGGCCCGTGGCCCCGGGGGAACCCGGTGGACTTCGATGCAAGCCGATGGGCCCCTCCCGCTCCCGCGCCACCACACTCCCCACGTGGGCGAGCTCCTCAGGCGGCCGAGGCGGCGGGTCGATCCACAACGTGGACCTGTCAGCGGCTGTGATCATGAGGCTGCGACGATGCCCGAATGACTGATGAGATCCGGAAGACATACCTGCAGGCGGCCGAGACGGCGGTGCACCTGCTGGCCACAGAGCAGGTAGCCCGATGCTGGGAGACCGAGTCCGTGCTCCAGGGGATGTCAGTGGGTGGGCTGGCCGGCCACCTTGCGCGCAGCGTCCTCCAGGTCGAGTGGTTCCTCGACGGTCAGGTCGTCGGCGCGGAGCCGGTGTCACCGGTTCGGTACTACGCGCGGCTCGCAGATACGTCGTTGCCGGACTCCGCGCTGAACGTCGGGGTGCGTGCCCGCAGCGAGGAAACTGCCGCAGCCGGCCCCGCTGTCGTGGCTGAGCAGGCCCGGGCAGCGTGGGTGCGGCTGTCGCAGCGCCTGGGCATGGAGTCGGCCGATCGGCGGGTGGCTGTCCTTCACCGGCCGGGAGAGGAGATGTCGCTCGACGGATACCTGCAGACCCGCTGTGTCGAGCTGGCGGTTCACCTCGATGACCTCGCGCTCAGCGTCGATGCGCCGTGCCGAGTGCCCGATGCTGCGCTCGCCATCGCGGTGGATGTGCTCGTTGCCGCCGCCCGGGACCGGCACGGCGACCAAGCCGTGTTGCATGCGCTCGCCAGGCGTGAGCGTGACGTCGACCAGGCCCTGCGTGTGTTGTAGGTCTGCCGCACTACAGACGGACCATCCCCCACGGCCAGGAAAACTGATGGCTCTCGGGTTGCGAGATGGGCATATCGTCCGAGAGTGATCCCAAGTGGGCGGCAGGAAGCAGCACGGTGCGAGGCCTTGGGCCCCTTACTGATCGCTTCAGTGAGTCGAGTCGCGGGTCTTGTGCTCGGCGATCTTGGTCGGCGGGGTGTCCGGAGTGCGTGCTGATCTTGTTCCTGACGACCTGTGGGAGCGGGTGGCCCCGCTGCTGCCGCCCGCTCCCGAACGGCGCCGCCGCTACCCCGGTCGGCTGCCTGATCCCGACCGGGCAGCACTCGCCGGCGTCATGTACGTGCTGCGGACCGGTGTCGCGTGGCGCGATGTCCCCGCAGAGACCGTGGGCTGTTCCGGGGTGACGGCCTGGCGTCGGCTGCGGGGCTGGACCGAGGCCGGCGTCTGGCCCCGCCCGCACGCCACCCTGCCGGCCGAGCTTCGGCGCGCCGACCTGCTTGGACCTGGACGACTGCTCCGTGGACGGGTCGCACGTCCGGGCCCTCAAAGGGGGGATCACGTCGGTCCCTCGCCCGTCGACCGCGCCCGTTCCGGCTCCAAGCACCACCTGATCGTGGACCGCCACGGAACCCCGCTCGCCGTGACGCTCACCGGCGGGAACCGGCATGACGTCACCCAGCTCCTGCCGCTGTCGGATACCGTTCCGCCGATTCGGGGTCGGCGGGGACGTCCCCGCCGCAAGCCCCGGCGTCTGTACGCGGACCGGGGCTACGACTTCGACAAGTACCGCCGCCTACTGCGGAAACGCGGCATCAAGCCGTTGATCGCATGACGCGGCGTCGCCCACGGGTCCGGACCGGGCAAGGCGCGCTGGGTGGTCGAGCGTGCCTTCGCCTGGCTGCACCAGTTCAAACGGCTCCGTACCCGATACGAGGGGGGGCAGGTCAGCACCGAACCAGCGCGGTGGACACGAACGGTCCGGAACGGACGGCAACGGAAGCCAGCACCAGGTCAGCACGAGCGTATCGGCGCTCGATCCGTCTCACTCGGGCCGAGCCTGTGACCTGCATGTTTTCGCAGGAGAGCGCGCATGGTAAGCAGCGCCCTCCCATTTGGAGAACATCTGGCTCCGTACGAAGAGGTACGACGCGAACGGCAAGGTCAGAAGCGGTACGGGCGGCGTCTGCTACGTCTTCTGGCCGGCCCAGCCGGTGTCGAGCCGGCACCGCGCACTGCGGACGCTCGGGGTGCTGTGAACCTGTAGGTGGCTTGTCTTCCTGACCGGGCCCCCGCCAATCCGGCGGGGGAGCCGTCCGTACGCGACCGGCCCGGTCGCTGCCGGCACCGTGAAATCGCGCGACGACGACTACGGCGCACTCATCGAGTGGTCACCTCACGCGCCGTGCGGATGCTGCGCTGCAAGGCGGACCAGTAGGTCTTGAGTTTCTGCGAACCGGCGGTGATTTCCGCGGTCTGATAGCCGGCTTCGACCGCCTGTCGACGCTCGATGTAGTCGACCTTGTCCTTGCACTTCACATCCGCGCGCGCCATGGACACCTCTGCGGCACTCGGAGCCCGGAGGGGTCCCTCCTTTCCCGGGTCCGTGCCGGAACCGGCCCAGGATTCGGCCGCGGCAAGAGGATCCGGCTGGGTGTGTCCGGAGGCCCGCATGCAGGTGCTCCATTCGGTGTCCAGCGTCCGCACCCTGCGGTCGTTCTTCGCGCGGACCCAAGCGTTGTGCGACGCGTTCGACACCGGATCGGCCGTGAACATCCACTGCATGTGCAGTGTCTCTCGCGCCCGGTCCTGGCAGCCGGGACCGCTGCCACCCTCGCCTGTGTAGGCGTTCATCGTGGCGCGGTCCACGGTCTTGAGACGCTCTTTGCCGCGCCGCTCCGACGTGAATTCCTCCGCACGCGAGACGCCGGGAGGCGGAGGCAACTGGTATCCGTACGTGGCTGCGACGGTCGCGTCGCTGATGCCGTAGCGGCGCTGGTTCGGATCGCGATTCTCCCCGCGAGGAGTGAGCGGGGCCGGCCACTTCATCCCGCGCTGCCGCATGCACTTGTCCGCCAGGACGTACTGCGCCCACGTGAGGGACGTCCGGTCCTTGGCGCTCATTTTGTACGAGTCGAGCGGCAGTTCCAGGGTTTGCGAGGTGTGCGCGGTGGAGGCCGTCGGCGTCGGGGCGGACGCGGTCCCGGCCCCGCTCTTTTCCCCGGCGTGAACGGCACCTTCGGTGCAGCCGGATATTCCGAGCACTGCCAGTACGGCAAGTGAACTGAAAGCGGCCGCTCGGCGCTGCGGAATCATCGTGGTTCGCCCTTTGATGAGTGTGGACGGAACGTCGGCGGATGCCATGGAAGAGACTTCCATGGCATCCGCCGCGTCAGTGTGCTCTAGTACGGGCAGGCCGAGTTGTTTATGAAGCAGTGCGAGGAAATCGAGTTGTCCATCCACGGCGAACCGTAGCCCATGTCATGGAACGTGGCACCCGACCAGATCATCGAATCGTCGCCCGTGTAATTGGCGTTGGTGAAGACCATGGCGTCGGTGTCGGGGTCCAGGTTCTTGATCGACGTCACGCTGTCGTTGATCGAAATGCCTGTTCCGTAGTACGTGCCCGTGTACGAGGGCTTGCTGTAGAGCGTGTCGTAGATGGGCCCTTGCGCGTCCTTGTCGCGGTAGAGACAGATTTCCCCACCGCTCGAAGAGTTGCAGACACCGTCGTACGAGGCCGCGTGGGCCGGTGCTGCGAATGCTGCAATACCGAGCACGGCGGAGGCTATGCCGAGAATGTGGAGCTTGCGCATTGAATCCCCTTGGTCCCCTGTGTGTGCCGCGAAAGCGACAGGGGATGATAGGCAAAGATCATCCTGGCCCGTCAAGGTTCATTGGCGTGTGCACGTAAATCGAAAAAATTCACTTGCCGAGGTCGAAGAATTATGCCCCTGGCCGAAATCCGCCTTTTCTGAACGGTCGCGGCCGGTCCATTTGGTGGCAGACGGGTGACGCCCTTCCGTCCGGGGGATCTCCGGCTCCGCACGAAGCGCTGCGACGCGAGCGGGACAGTGGTCTCCGGCACAGGAAGCGTCCGCTGCCCGTACCTCCCGGACCGCCCCTCGCCCGCTCGGCGCAAGGCCCTCGCGGCCCTCGTCATCGGCCGGCGCCACCGCGCGGCCCCGGGGGACGTGACCGACGTCTCTACCCCGGGACCGCGCCCGTACCGCAAGGTGGTCGCCATGACCTCCACCACCGCCACCCGCCTCTTCCTCCGTGCCCGTACGGGCGGCCCCGAGGGCGATCGGGGCGCCAAGCTCCTGGAGCAGGTCCTCGGCTGGACGCTGGTCGTCCTCCTGGCCGTGTTCGTCACAGGGGCCGGCCTCATGTAGCCGGGAGTCCGGGGCCTCCCCGGCGTCCGTGTGATCCCCGGTCGGCCGTGTGATCCCGGCGCCCCGAACGGGCATACTCCCCGCGACCCCGCGCGCGGCCCGCACGCCCGTGTCGTGCCCGCGCCCGGCAGGGAGGAGCGCCCGGCCATGGCCGACAGCACCCCGGACGGCGTGGAACGCCGCCTGCCCACCGACGAGGCCCGCGAGCTGCTCGCCCTGACGCGGGACATCGCCCGGCGGGAGATCGCCCCGCGCGCCGCCGAGGAAGAGGCCGCCGGACACTTCCCCCGCGAGCTTTTCGCGCTGCTGTCCCGCTCCGGGCTGCTCGGACTGCCCTACGACGCCGCGTACGGCGGGGGCGGTCAGCCGTACGAGGTCTACCTCCAGGTCCTGGAGGAGCTCGCCGCGGCCCGGCTCACCGTGGGGCTCGGCGTCAGCGTCCACAGCCTCTCCTGTCACGCGCTCGCCCGCTACGGCACCGAGGAGCAGCGGGCCACCCATCTGCCCGCGATGCTGGGCGGCGGTCTCCTCGGCGCGTACTGCCTCTCCGAACCCTCCGCCGGATCGGACGCGGCGGCGCTGCGCACCCGGGCCGTCCGGTCTCCCGGGGAGGGCGGCTCCTCCGGGGAGGGCGGCGACTGGGTGATCGACGGCACCAAGGCATGGATCACCCACGGCGGCATCGCCGACTTCTGCACGGTGATGGCCCGGACCGGCGACGCGGGCGCGCGGGGCATCACCGCCTTCCTGGTGCCGGGGGACGCGCCGGGGCTGAGCGCGGCCCCGTCCGAGCGGAAGATGGGCATGAAGGGCTCTCCCACCGCGCAGCTCCACTTCGACGGGGTGAGGGTCCCCGACGAGCGGCGGCTCGGTGCCGAGGGGCAGGGCTTCGCGATCGCGCTCGACGCCCTGGACTCGGGGCGGCTCGGCATCGCCGCCTGCGCGGTCGGGCTCGGCCAGGCGGCCCTGGACGAGGCCGTCGGGTACGCCAAGGAGCGCCGCCAGTTCGGCCGGCCGATCGCCGACTTCCAGGGGCTCCGCTTTCTCCTCGCCGACATGGCGACCGGGGTCGAGGCGGGCCGGGCGCTGTACCTGGAGGCGGCGCGGCTCCGGGACGAGGGGCGGTCCTTCGGCCGGATCGCCGCGATGGCCAAGCTGTTCTGCACGGACGCCGCCATGCGGATCACGACGGACGCGGTGCAGGTGCTCGGCGGGTACGGCTACACGGCGGACTTCCCCGTGGAGCGGTATATGCGGGAGGCGAAGATGCTCCAGATCGTCGAGGGGACCAATCAGATCCAGCGGGTGGTCATCGCCCGTCACCTGGTCGGACCAGAATCCCGCTGACGCGCACCGTGCGGTCGGCCCAGACCGGGCCGGCGGCGAGCCGCGCCCACTCCTGGTCGCGGTGGCCCGGGAGGGTGCGGCCCTGGCTGGCCCAGAGGGAGAGCACGGCCTTGTAGATGGGCGGGTCGGCGGGGAGGGGAGCCGGGGCGGGTGCCTGCGCCGGAACGGGCGCGGGCAGGGGCACGGGGCCGGAGCCGGGCGCGCCGGACATCGGTGCCGGTGCCGGTCCCGACGTCGGCGCCGACATCGCGTGGTGAACCGATTCTTCAACGCTGGATTCGGCCTGCCGGTGCCGACCGATTCCGCTGGGTGTCGTGTACAGCGTGGTCATGCCCGGACCAACGCGCCCCGGCGGCCGTGGTCACCCCCGAACGGATTCGAGAGGCAGTTCGTCCGGTACCCGGTGCACGACTCTGGCCCCGTGACGCGGACCTGACGTACCGTCAGGTTCCCTCGCGGAACAAGCGCTCGCCGACCAGGAGGTCAGCCATGTCCGTGCACCGGCACGTCGACGACCGGCCCGTCGCACTCGACGAATACCCCGTGCACCAGGCCCCGCTCTCGATGAAGCACCACGTCAGCGGCGACCGCAACGCCTATGACCGGTGCATCTTCCATGTCTTCGACCACACCGGCCGCGCCCTGCTCATCGCCGGCCTCGGTGTCTACCCCAACACCGGCGTCGTCGACGCCTACGCCACCCTGCGGGTCGGTGACCGGCTGCACGCCGTCCGGGCCTCCGACGCCCTCGGTGACGACCGGATGAACCTGTCCGTCGGGCCGTTCACCATCACCGTCGACGAGCCCCTCAAGCGCCTCTCCCTGCGCTGCGCGGCCGACCCCGACGACCCCGAGGGCCTCTCGTACGACCTCACCTGGACCGGCGACTTCCCCGCCGTCTGGGAACCCCACCACACCCAGCGCCACGGCGGCCGGCTCACCCTGGAAGGCCGCCGCTTCGTCCAGGCCGGACACTGCGCGGGCACGATCAGGGCCGCCGGCCAGGAGTTCGCCGTCGCCCCGGGGGAGTGGACCGGCACCCGCGACCGCAGCTGGGGAGTCCGCCCGATCCCCGGCGAGGAGCCCGGCCGCGGCGCCGAGTTCCGGCCCGAGGGCTTCCACTGGCTCTGGATCCCGATGCGCTTCGAGGACCGCTTCCTCATGGTCATCGCCCAGGAGGACGCCGACGGCTACCGCACCCTCAACGAGGCCCTGCTCGTACGGAACGGCCACCGCGACACCCAACTCGGCTGGCCCCGCACCGAGATCACGTACCGCACGGGAAGCCGCCACCCCGAACGGGCCGTCGTCCACCTCACCGACCCGACCGGCAAGCCCCTGGAGATCGGCGTCGAGATCCTCGCCTCCTCCCCGCTCGCCGTCGGCGCCGGCTATCCGCCCGCCACCGACTGGCAGCACGGCACCTGGCAGGGCCGCGGCTGGACGGACCGGCGCGTGTACGACCTCTCCGACCCCGCCGCCCACCCCATGGCGGCCTACGGCGTCACCGACCACGCGGCCCGTTTCACCCTCGACGGCCACACCGGCTACGGCATCTTCGAGCACGGCTCCTTCGGCCGCCACGACCCCAGCGGCTTCGCCGACCACACGTCCACGGCCCGCTGAGGAACCTTCTCCCTCCGCGTCGAGCGGACCGCCGGGCCCCTTCCTCCACGGCCTCATGCGCCGAACCCTCTTCTGTCAACGGCACTCCGAGGAGCTCCCCTTGACCTCTGCGCCCCGCCCCCGCACCACCACCCGCGACCCCGAGGAGCTAGGGCGCAGGCTCACCGCCTGGCTCGACCGCCACCTGCCCGGCGCCCGGGTCACCGGCCTCGCCGTGCCCGGCTCCAACGGCATGTCCAGCGAGACCCTGCTCTTCGACCTCGACCACCCGGACGCCCCGGTACGGGGCTGCGCCCTGCGGCTGGCCGCCGACCCCGCCGCGTACACCGTCTTCCCCGTCTACGACATGGCCCGCCAGCACCGGGTCATGCACCTGGTCGGCGAGCGCACCGACATTCCCGTACCGCGCGTGCTCTGGCTCGAAGAGGACCCCGAGCCGCTCGGTGCGCCCTTCTTCGTGATGGCCCGCGCCGAGGGCCGCGTCCCGCCGGACGTCATGCCCTACACGTACGAGGGGAACTGGCTGCACGCCGCCACCGACGCCGAACGCGCCCTGCTCGAAGCCGAATCCGTCTCCGTACTCGCCCGGCTCCACGACCAGTTCCCGGCGAAGGAGGCCGAATTCCTGCTTCCGGACGGTGCGGGGACCCCGCTGCGCCGCCATGTCGACGCCCAGCGCGCTTACTACGCCTGGGTGGTGGACGGACTCGCGCCCTCACCGCTCATCGAGTCGGCCTTCGACTGGCTGGAGGCGCACTGGCCGGCCGACGAGGGCCCGGCCGTCCTCGGCTGGGGCGACGCCCGCATCGGGAACATCGTCTACGACGGATTCACCCCCGCCGCCGTCCTCGACTGGGAGATGGCGGCCTGCGTGCCGCGCGAGGTCGACCTGGGCTGGACGGTCTACCTCCACCGCTTCTTCCAGGACCTGACCGTGAGCTTCGGCCAGCCCGGGCTGCCGGACTTCCTGCGGCGCGACGCGATCGAACGGCGCTACGCGGAACTGACCGGACACACCCCGCGTGACATGGAGTTCCACACCCTCTACGCGGCGCTGCGGCACGCCATCGTGATGCTCAGGATCGCGTACCGGCAGGCCCACTTCGGCGAGGTCGAGGTACCCGCGGACCCCGACGGCCTGATCCTGCACCACGCCACGCTCGCGGCGATGGTGCGGGGAAGCTACTGGTGAACGGAGGGGCCCGGAGGCCCCGCCCGGAGGGAACTCAGCGAGCCCGGCCTGATCGGCGGGACATTCCCTAGGCCGCGCGCCGCATCTGCGGCACCCGCATCGGACGCGAGCCCGGACCGCCGACGTGCGAGAAGGGCTGCGTGCGCCAGTCGAGACCCTGGGGGAGCGTCAGGAGCAACGCGGTGTCCTGCTCCTGGACCTCCAGGGTGTCGTCGGCCGGACGGGCCTCGCTCGCCGACAGGCCCGTACCCGGGCAGACCGTCAGGACGAAGGGGTTCCACGGCGTCGGGCAGAGCGCGTGCTCCGGCAGCACGTCCTCGTCCGCGAGCAGCGCGATGGGCTGCACGCACTCCGGGCAGATGACCCGGAACATCTCAAAGGTGTCGTACGCGTCGAGCTCGTCGGACGTGTCGACCGAATCAACAGGCTCCTGCATGGAGAATCTCCCCCTCGGGTGGGTCGGCCGGATCTGTACGGCCTCGACCACAGCAAGCACTTCCCATGCGGCCGTCCGCATAACCGTGTGGCAGTACCTCAGGGCGGACGCAAACCTGTGGCGTTCGTCACATGCCCGGCGCAGGTGCCCCGTGATGCCCCATAGCGCCTGATAGCGGTCGACCCCGGCGGTGCCGCTCCGCTCCGGGAGCCATAGGGTCACGGCATGGAGGAGCTGGATCGTCAGATCGTCGAATTGCTCGTCAAGGACGGGCGCATGAGCTACACCGACCTGGGCAAGGCCACCGGCCTGTCCACGTCGGCGGTGCATCAGCGCGTCCGCCGTCTGGAGCAGCGCGGAGTCATCCGCGGCTATGCGGCCGTGGTCGACCCGGAGGCCGTCGGGCTGCCGCTGACCGCCTTCATCTCGGTCAAACCCTTCGACCCCAGCGCCCCCGACGACACCCCCGACCGGCTCGCCGACATCCCGGAGATCGAGGCCTGCCACAGCGTCGCCGGTGACGAGAACTACATCCTCAAGGTCCGCGTGGCCACCCCGCTGGAGCTGGAGCACCTGCTCAGCCGCATCCGCTCCCAGGCCGGTGTCTCCAGCCGCACCACCGTCGTCCTCTCCACTCCGTACGAGGCCAGGCCGCCGCGCATCTGACGGCCCCGGCCCCGCGGAACGGGGCCGGCAAGGGGGACCTGCCGGACAAACCGGGTCCGGGCAGGTCCTAGCCTGGTCGCATGAGTGAGTCCATGCCTCCCGCGTCTCCCGCCGAACACCGCACCGTGCTGCTGCGCGGTGGGGAAGTCCACAGCCCGGCCGATCCCTTCGCCACCGCCATGGTGGTGGAGCGCGGGCACGTCGCCTGGGTGGGCTCGGAGGGCGCGGCCGACGCCTTCGCCACCGGCGTGGACGAGGTGGTCGACCTGGAGGGCGCGCTCGTCACCCCGGCGTTCGTCGACGCCCACGTCCACACCACCGCCACCGGGTTCGCCCTCACCGGGCTCGACCTGTCCTCCGCGGCCTCGCTCGCCGAGGCCGCGGAGCTGATCCGCGCCCACGCCGCCGCCCGCCCCGAGGACCGCATCCTCATCGGTCACGGCTGGGACGCCTCCCGCTGGCCCGAGCGCCGCCCGCTCGGCCGCGCCGAACTCGACGGACTCACCGGCGGCCGTCCGCTCTACCTGACCCGCATCGACGTCCACTCGGCCGTCGTCACCACCGCCCTCCTCGACCTCGTCCCGGGCGTCCGTGACCTGGACGGCTTCCACGACGGACAGCAGCCGCTCACCGGCGACGCCCACCACGCCGTGCGCGCCGCCGCCTTCGGCGCCGTCTCCACGCGCCAGCGCACGGAGGCGCAGCGCGCCGCCCGGAGCCGCGCCGCCTCCCTCGGCATCGGCACCCTGCACGAGTGCGGCGGCCCGCGGATCTCCTCCGAGGACGACTTCACCGGGCTCCTGGACCTGGCCCGCGACGAGGCCGGACCCCGGGTCGTCGGCTACTGGGCCGACCTCGACGTCGAACGGGCCCGCGCCCTGGGCGCCCTCGGCGCGGCCGGCGACCTGTTCGCCGACGGCTCCCTCGGCTCCCACACGGCCTGCCTCCACGAGCCGTACGCCGACCACACCGACGCCGGCCACACGGGAGCCGCCCACCTGGACGCGGCCACCATCGCCCTCCACGTCGTGGCCTGCACCGAGGCGGGCCTCCAGGCCGGCTTCCACGCCATCGGGGACGCCGCCGTGACCGCCGTCGTCGAAGGCGTCAGGGCCGCTGCCGAGAAACTCGGCCTGGCCCGCATCCGGGCCGCCCGGCATCGCGTCGAGCACGTCGAGATGCTCACCCCCGAGACCATCGCCGCCTTCGCCGAACTCGGCCTCACCGCTTCGGTCCAGCCCGCCTTCGACGCGCTCTGGGGCGGCGAGGAGGGCATGTACGCCGACCGGCTCGGTGCCGAGCGGGCCCGCACCCTCAACCCGTACGCGGCGCTGCTGCGCGCCGGAGTGCCGCTGGCCTTCGGCTCGGACAGCCCGGTGACCCCGCTCGACCCCTGGGGCACCGTCCGGGCCGCCGCCTTCCACCGCACCCCCGAGCACCGGATCTCCGCGCGGGCCGCGTTCACCGCCCACACGCGGGGCGGCTGGCGGGCGGTGGGCCGGGACGACGCCGGGACGCTGGTGCCCGGCGCCCCCGCCGACTACGCGGTCTGGCGGACCGAGGAACTCGTCGTCCAGGCGCCCGACGACCGGGTCGCCCGCTGGTCCACCGACCCGCGCTCCGGAACGCCCGGTCTGCCCGATCTGTCCCCCGGTGTCGATCTTCCCGTCTGCCTGCGGACGGTCGTGCACGGGCGGACGGTGTTCGTACGGCCGAACGAGTGATGTAGGGATATGTCCCACCTGGGACACCCGTTCCGCACGCTTGTCCCCGACCTGCGGATCTTCCCCTCCGGCCTGGGCTTTTGGGAAGTCTCCGCAGGTCAAGCGGGTGTTGACAGTCGACCGGCGGGGGCGGGTAGGTTCTCCGCGTCCACCACAGGACGTCCGACCGGTCCGCACCTCCACGCTTCGCCGAACGCCGCCCGCGCCTCGGCCGTGAGGGGGGAAGGTTTCTCCGGCGGAAGGTGCGACCCGGGTGGGGCCCGGACGTTCAGTAGACAACGGCTCTCGGTCGACCCGCAGCCAGCGGATCCCAGGTCGGACCGAAGGACGTCGGGCCCCGCACCGCACGTCACCGGCACCGACCGCCCCTTCCGACCGGCCGTGACCCCCCGCCCGACCGGCCGCGCCACCGCGCGAACCGTCCGGTCCGACCGCCGCGTCAACCCTTCCAACCGACCCCGCAGCGCCGGAGCACTCCGAGGACCTCGCTATGGTGGGGGCCTGTGTATGTATCCGAAGGGGCAGTAGTGAACGACGGTGGCCAGAGGCGTTACGGCCCGCTCGGCAAGGCCTTGGTGATCATTCCGACCTACAACGAGGCGGAGAACATCAAGCCGATCGTCGCGCGGGTTCGGGAGGCCGTGCCCGAGGCGCACGTTCTCGTCGCCGACGACAACAGCCCTGACGGCACGGGCAAGTTCGCGGACGAGATCGCGTCCGAGGACGACCATGTGCACGTCTTGCACCGCAAGGGCAAGGAGGGGCTCGGCGCCGCCTACCTCGCCGGCTTCCGGTGGGGCATCGAGCACGGGTACGGCGTCCTCGTCGAGATGGACGCCGACGGCTCCCACCAGCCCGAGGAGCTTCCGCGGCTGCTCACCGCCCTCAAGGGCGCTGACCTGGTCCTCGGCTCCCGCTGGGTGCCGGGCGGCCGCATCGTGAACTGGCCGAAGTCCCGCGAGTTCATCTCCCGCGGCGGCAGCCTCTACTCGCGCGTGATGCTCGACGTACCGATCCGCGACGTCACCGGCGGCTATCGGGCCTTCCGCAAGGAGACCCTGGAGGGCCTGGGCCTGGAGGACGTGGCCTCGGCCGGCTACTGCTTCCAGGTCGACCTGGCCCGCCGCGCCGTCGCCGCCGGTTTCCACGTCGTCGAGGTCCCGATCACCTTCGTCGAGCGCGAGATCGGCGACTCGAAGATGAGCCGGAACATCGTCGTCGAGGCGCTGTGGCGGGTCACCGGCTGGGGTCTCTCCGCGCGCGCGGAGAAGGTCGGCAAGCTGCTCGGCCGCAAGCCTTCCTGACCGGTTTCCCCACCCTTTTCCCGCGGGTTTTCCCATGGGTTTTCCCTTCGGGTCTTCCTTCGGTGGCCTGACCCGTCGCCCTCCCGCGTCCTGATCTCTCCTTTACGACGTTCCGGCGGGGGTCCAGGCACACTGGGGACCATGACGACCGGCGCAACGCCTCCCCTCGCCCCCAAGCGCTCACGCGCGCGTACGTTCCTTCCGCTCGGCGTCGCCGCCTGGCTGGTCCTCGAGATCTGGCTGCTCACGGTGGTGGCGGACGCGGCGGGCGGACTCACCGTCTTCGTCCTGCTCGTCGGCGGCATCGTGCTCGGTGCCGCCGTCGTCAAGCGGGCGGGCCGACGTGCCTTCCGCAACCTCACCTCGACCTTCCAGCAGGCCCAGGCCGCGGCGCAGACGGGCACGATGCCCTCGGCGCCCGAGCGGACCGGCGCGGAGGACCGCAACGGCTTCCTGATGCTCGGCGGTCTGCTCCTGATGATCCCCGGCCTGGTCTCGGACGTCCTCGGCCTGCTGCTGCTGATCCCCCCGGTCCGCTCCCTCCTCGGGCGGTACGCGGACCGGGCCGCCGAGCGCCGGATGGCCGCCGCGCCTCCCGGCAGCCTCCAGGACGCCTTCCAGCAGGCCCGTATCCACCGCCCGGACGGCAAGGTCGTGCAGGGTGAGGTCATCCGCGAGGACGCCGCGCAGGGCCCGCGCCGGGCCGACGAGCCCCGTCCGCCCCTGATGCCCTGATCATTCGCTCCCCGGCCCCGCCGCACTGCCCGTGCCCCGCCCCTCCGCACTGAGGGAGCGGGGCACGGGTCTGCTGTGAAGTGGCGGGCCGAGGTGGCGGGCACGGGTCCGCTGCGAGGTGGCGGGCCGAGGTGGCGGGCACGGGTCCGCTGCGAGGTGGCGGGCCGAGGTGGCGGGCGGCCCTGATCCGCGGTGGGCGAGCGAGCGGGACACGACAAACGCCGCGGGGCCCGGTACACAGTTCGTGTACCGGGCCCCGCGGCGTTTGTTCGTCCGATGGGTCCGCTAGGCGGACTTGCGGCTGTCTCGCGGATGCACCGCAATGTTCATGGCGCCGGAACGCAGGACGGCCAGCCTTTCGGCAAGGACCTCCTCCAGTTCCTCGCGGGTGCGGCGCTCCATGAGCATGTCCCAGTGCGTACGCGCAGGCTTGCCCTTCTTCTCCTCAGGTCCGTCCCCGTCCACCAGGAGTGCCTGGATTCCGCAGACCTTGCATTCCCACTCCGGCGGAATTTCCGCTTCCACCGAGAAGGGCATCTCAAAACGATGGCCCTTCTCGCATGCGTACTCCACGGCCTGGCGCGGGGCCAGATCGATGCCGCGGTCGGTCTCGTAGCTCGTCACCACGAGGCGCGTGCCGCGAAGAGCTCGCTCACTCATGAATCGTGCCTCCCGGGCTTGTCGCCCACAGGACAGGTGTCGCTGTCGTCGTTATCCGGTCAACGTCCGGTCGGCGGTAAAGATTCCCGTGCCGGGTCATGCGTCGCCCGTCGTGCCGCCCCTTGTTGTACCCACCAGTGCCCGTTTTGTCACATCTGACGGCAGATGTGACCCGGTGTCTTCACCAAAGCAGCACGCAGTAACGGTCCGCCTGGCAGGCCAAACGCGTACACTACCGCCCTTTCACTGCCACGTCTAAATTCGGTCCGGTATCGGGTTCCCGGCGGCTTCCACCGCGCGCCGCACCGGGACCCGGGCGAGCAGGGCGAAGCCGACCACGAAGAAGATCACCAGGGAGATGATGGCATCCCGGTAGCTCCCGGTCAGCTGATACGCGAGACCGAACACGAGCGGACCCAGCCAACTGAGCCCCCGATCGCTCATCTCGTAGGCCGAGAAGTACTCCGCCTCCTTGCCACGCGGCACCAGATGAGAGAACAGCGAACGCGACAACGCCTGGCTCCCGCCCAGCACCAGGCCGATCGCGGCGGCGAGACAGTAGAAGAACACGGGCGCGTCGGGCGGCAGGAGATAGCCCGCCACCAGGATCGCCGTCCAGACCGCGAGCGAGGCCAGAATCGTCCGCTTGGCGCCGTACGACCGGGCGAGTCGCCCCATGCCGAGCGCGCCCGCCACCGCGAGCACCTGGACCAGCAGGACCGCCGTGATGAGCGTGGTCTGGTCGAGGCCCAGCTCCTCCGAGCCGAACACGGAGGCCTGCGAGATCACCGTCTGCACGCCGTCGTTGTAGACCAGGTAGGCGAGCAGGAAGGAGAGCGTCAGCGGATGCCGGCGCATGTCCTTGAGGGTCGCCCTCAGCTGCCGCCAGCCGCTGCCGACTCCGCCGGCCCCTTCGTGCCCCTCCTGGCCGGTCCTGCGGTCCCGCAGCCGCCGCAGCGGCACGATGGTGAAGGCGCCCCACCACACACCGGCCGAGGCGAGGCAGATCCGGACCGCCTCGCCCTCGGTGAGGCCGAAGGAGTCGTGGCCCGAGTAGAGGATCAGGTTCAGGACGAGGACGAGCGCGCCCGACGTGTAGCCGAAGGCCCACCCGCGCGAGGAGACCGCGTCCCGCTCGTCCGGCTCCGAGATCTGCGGCAGATAGGCGTTGTAGAGCACCATCGAGACCGAAATCGAGGCGTTCGCCACGATCAGCAGGAACGTGCCCAGCAGATACCGGTCGCCCGCCAGGAAGAACATCGCCGCCGTGGCCGTCGCGCCCACGTAGGCCGCGGCCGCGAGCAGCGGCTTCTTCCGGCCGGTACGGTCCGCGATCGCGCCGACCAGCGGCATCAGCAGGACCGCGACCACGATCGAGGCGGACACGGCGTACGCGAAGAGCGAGCCGGCCCGCACGGGTATCCCGAGCGGGTGCACATAGCCCTCGGCGTCGGCCGCCGCCCGTGCCACCGAGGTCAGGTACGGGCCGAGGAACACGGTGAGCACGCTGGTCGAGTACACGCTGCAGGCGAAGTCGTAGAAGTACCAGCCCCGCTGTTCCCGCTTGCGTTCGGCGGGATCGGAGGTGTACTCCTCCGGTTCGGTGGTTCCAGCGGTCAAGGCCGCGCCCCCTCGTTCGTCCCCGTGACCGGGCCTGGTGATCCGGGCCCGGAGCCACCGGGACGCGCGCTCAGACCCACACACCCCGCTCGGTCAGCACCGAGCGCAGCGTCTCCAGTTGATCGGTCATGATGCCATCGACCCCGAGGTCGAGGAGAGAGTTCATCCGGGCCGGATCGTTCACGGTCCACACATGGACCTGGAGCCCGCGCGCGTGCGCCTCCCGAACGAAGCGGCGGTCCACCACCGGGATGCCGCCCTGACGCTCGGGGACCTGTGCGGCGATCGCCCCGGCCCGTACCGCCGCCGGGATGCCGAGCGAGCGCAGCCGCAGCCCGATCACCCCGCGCACGCCGTACGAGGTGGCCAGCTCGGGCCCGGCCATCTGCTGGGCACGAGCGATCCGCGCCTCGGTGAAGGAACCCACGCAGACCCGGTCCCAGGCGCGCTTCTTGCGGATCAGGTTCACCAGCGGGTACAGCGCCGACTCGGTCTTGAGGTCCACGTTCCAGCGGGCCTCCGGGAACTCGTCCAGGAGGTCGGCGAAGAGCGGCAGCGGTTCCTTGCCCGCCACGCGGGCCTCCCGGACCGCCGCCCACGGCAGGTCGCGGATCCGGCCCGAGGCGTCCGTGACCCGGTCGAGGGTCGCGTCGTGGAAGGCCACCAGAGCCCCGTCCGACGTCGTGTGCACATCGGTCTCGAAGTAGCGGTAGCCCGCCGCGGCGGCTCCGCGGAAGGCGGCCGCGGTGTTCTCCAGGCCGTTCGCCGTTCCGCCGCGATGGGCGAACGGGAGGGGCGAGGGATGGTCGAGATAGGGGTGGCGTACGCGAGTCACCGCCGCAGTATGGCGCCTTCCGGTGTCGCCGTGGAGACCGCGGTGCTTACGGGGTCCGGCTCGGGAACGGCGAACCGGCGAAGGAAGAACTGGGCGAGGGGTCCGATGGCCAGCGCGTACAGCACCGTGCCGACGCCGACCGAGCCGCCGAGCAGGAAGCCGGTGGCGACCACCGCCACCTCGATCGCCGTCCGAACCAGCCTGATCGACCGGCCGGTGAGCCGGTGCAGGCCCGTCATCAGGCCGTCGCGCGGGCCGGGGCCGAAGCGCGCCGCGATGTACAGGCCGGTGGCCACCCCGTTGAGGACGATGCCGACCGCGAGCAGCGGGATCCGCCCGGCCAGGCCGTGGACGTCCGGGACGAGCGCCAGGGTGCCGTCCATCGCCAGACCGATCGCGAACACGTTGGAGACCGTGCCGAGCCCCGGGCGCTGCCGGATCGGGATCCACAGCAGCAGCACCACGGCCCCCACGATGATCGACACCACGCCGATGGTCAGTCCCGTCTTCTCGGCGAGGCCCTGGTGGAGGACTCCCCAGGGCTCCAGGCCGAGACCGCTGCGCACCAGCAGCGCCGAGCTGACCCCGTACAGCGTCAGCCCCACGTAGAGCTGGACGAGCCGACGGGTGAGGTGCCGGCCGTGGAGGCCGGAGGCGATGGACAAGGGACTTCCCCCAGAGTGGTGGTAGTGGACTGGCTCATGACACTCTGTGGCGGGGGAACGGGTGCCAACCATGGCCAATTCGAGGAAGGTGGACTGATTTCGATGGCCCAGTGGACTTCGGCGGTAGGACCGGCTCAGCTCGCGCGGCAGCTCCAGGCGCAGCAGCCGAGGCCCGCCGGACCCGGCGCCCGGAAGCCGCCCGCCTACCGCGCGCTGGCCGACGGCATCCGTCTGCTCGTCCTGGAGGGGCGGGTCCCGGTCGCCGCCCGGCTGCCCGCCGAGCGGGAACTCGCCCTCGCCCTCACCGTCAGCCGTACGACGGTGGCCGCGGCCTACGAGGCGCTCCGCGCCGAGGGCTTCCTGGAGTCGCGGCGCGGGGCCGGCAGCTGGACCGCCGTACCGGCCGGCAACCCGCTGCCCGCGCGAGGACTCGAACCGCTGCCTCCCGAGGCGCTCGGCTCGATGATCGACCTCGGCTGCGCGGCGCTGCCCGCGCCCGAGCCCTGGCTCACCCGGGGCGTCCAGGGCGCCCTGGAGGAACTGCCCCCCTACGCCCACACGCACGGCGACTACCCGGCGGGACTGCCCACGCTGCGGCAGATGCTCGCCGACCGGTACACCGCGCGCGGCATCCCCACCATGCCCGAGCAGATCATGGTCACGACCGGCGCCATGGGTGCCATCGACGCCATCTGCCACCTCTTCGCGGGGCGCGGCGAGCGCATCGCCGTCGAGTCCCCGTCGTACGCCAACATCCTCCAGCTGATGCGGGAGGCCGGGGCCCGCCTCGTGCCCGTCGCCATGTCGGAGGGGCTCGGGAGCTGGGACCTGGGTCGCTGGCGGCAGGTGCTGCGCGACGCGGCACCCCGCCTCGCGTACGTGGTGGCCGACTTCCACAACCCGACCGGCGCCCTGGCGGACGAGGACCAGCGGCGGCAGCTCGTGGACGCCGCCCGCTCGGCCGGCACCGTGCTCGTCGTCGACGAGACCATGGCCGAGCTCCACCTGGACGACGACCTGGAGATGCCCCGGCCGGTCTGTGCCTTCGACCCGGCCGGCTCCACCGTCCTCACCGTCGGCTCGGCGAGCAAGGCCTTCTGGGCGGGCATGCGCATCGGCTGGGTCCGGGCGGCCCCCGACGTCATCCGTTCCCTGGTCGCCGCGCGCGCGTACGCCGACCTCGGCACCCCCGTCCTCGAACAGCTCGGCGTGAACTGGCTCATGCGGACGGGCGGCTGGGAGGAGGCCGTGACCCTCCGCCGCGACCAGGCACGGGAGAACCGGGACGCGCTCGTCACCGCGGTCCGCCGGGAACTCCCGGAGTGGGAGTTCTCCGTGCCGCGCGGCGGTCTGACGCTCTGGGTCCGGACCGGCGGCCTCTCCGGCTCCCGGCTCGCCGAGGCGGGCGAGCGGGTCGGCGTCCGGGTCCCCTCGGGCCCTCGGTTCGGCGTCGACGGGGCCTTCGAGGGCTTCGTCCGGCTGCCCTTCACGGTCGGCGGGCCGGTCGCCGACGAGGCAGCGGCCCGACTGGCCGCCGCGGCCCGGCTCGTGGAGTCGGGCGCCGGCGGGGGGACCGAACCGCCGCGGTCGTTCGTGGCGTAGTCGTCCGCGTTCTCGCACCTCACGTGTTCTCGCACCTCACGTGAAGAGGCCGGTACGGACCTGGGGTCCGTACCGGCCTCTTCACGCGCGCGTGGTGCTCAGCCCTCCGCGGGGACGGGGGCGTGCAGGGGAGCGGGGCCGGGGTCCGGCTCGGCGCGGGGTGCCGGGGCCGGTTCGGGGGAGCCCTTCACGGTGACCGTCTCGATCTCCATGGTCGTCGCCGTGCGGCGCTCCGGGAGGAGTTCGAGGACCGCCTGGCGGTGCGCCTCGCTCGTCGCGTCGTCGTACGGGTCGGGAGTCGCCGGCACCTGGAGGCGAAGGACCGGGCCGGCGCCCAGGCGCGCGTAGCCACGGCCCGCCGGGACCTGGGACGTCGGCGTGGTGTGCGGCTGGGTACCGAGGACGGCGGCGATCTGCTCCGGTGCGGCGGGGCCGAGCACGATCCGGGCCCTGGTGTGGCTCCGTACCGCCTCGCTCAGCGTGTCCGCGCTGTCGAACTGCTCGGCGACCACCACCGTGACCTGGGCCGCGCGCCCGTGTCGCAGCGGCACCTGGAGCAGCTCCTGCGGGTCGGGGCGGCCGTCGGCGGCGGCCAGGTCGCCGAGGACGCCCGGCCGGTCGAGCAGGATCCACAGGGGGCGGCGGGTGTCCTCGGGCGCGGGCTGTCCGGCCTGCCGGGCCCGGTTCGCGGCGATCAGCCGCCGCTCTGTCTCGTGCGCCGCCCACTCCAGGGTGGCGAGGGCGCCGGAGAGCCCGCACTCGACCGCGAGGACTCCGTCGCGGCCGGTGAGGCACGCGTACTCGCCGGTGCCACCGCCCTCGACGATCAGCACGTCGCCGTGGGGGAGGGCCTGGAGCGCGATCGAGCGCAGCAGGGAGGTGGTGCCGCTGCCGGGCTGGCCGACGACCAGCAGATGCGGCTCGGTGGACCGGGGGCCGGTGCGCCAGACCACGGCCGGCGCGTCCTCCGTACCGTCCGACGCGATCACGGGCACGGTCCGCTGCACGGCCTCCGCGTCGGTGAAGCCGAGGACGGTCTCGCCCGGCACGGTGACGAAGCGCTGGGCGGCGATGGTGGTGGGCAGGGCGGGCAGCACGCTCAGGACGAGCCGGTTGCCCTCCTCGTCCCAGTCGAAGAGGTACTCACGGCCGCGTCCGGACTTGGCGTGCAACAACTGCTCGATACGCGCGCGTGCGGCGGGCTCGCCGTCGGTGAAGTACGGCGGGTACGCGATCCTCAGCCGGGTGAGACGCCCGTCCTCGTCGAAGGCGTACTCCGTGAAGGCGCCGCTCCAGTCGCCGCCGTGGGCGAAGAGCGGGGCGGGGTCCTCGGCGACGGAGAAGTACGGCACGAGGGCCTCGTAAAGGCCCTTGAGCCGGGCGAGCTCCGCGTCGTCGGGACCGGTCTTGACGACGGGGCGCTCGCGACCCTTCCACGCGGCCGCGGCCATGAGCGTGACGAGGGCGAGGAGCGGCCCGTACGGCATCAGGGCGACGACCAGGACGCAGGCCGCGACCAGGAGCAGCGTAGGACCACGCCGCTCCTTGGGGGTCGCGGCCCACTTGGCGCGCGCGGTCGCGGCCAGCTTCCGCAGACCACGGGAGACCGTGATCAGTGGATGGAGCACGTCGGTGGCGCTGTCGGCGGCCGTGCGCGCGATCTCTCGACTACGAGCGATCTGTGCGCTGCCGCTGCTCAGAATGCGGGGGAGTGGTCGCCGGGCCACGAAGTACTCCTGAAGTGGTGGAAGGGACTGGAGGGCGTCAGAACTTGATCCCGCCCAGGAGGCCGGCGAGGCTCTGCCCGCCCGCCGTGATGCTCGGTGCGATGGCGGTACCCGCGAGGTAGAAGCCGAACAGCGCGCTGACGAGGGCGTGCGAGGCCTTCATCCCGTCCTTCTTGAAGAACAGGAAGCAGATGATGCCGAGCAGGACCACGCCTGAGATGGACAGGATCATTGGTTGTTCTCCTGGTTGAGGGGACAGTCACCATGAGTCCTTCCAAGTTCACAGCAAGTATCTATGTGACTAAAGGTGCATTAGAGTGAAAAACGGGCTATTTCACTTGACCGGCGGACATCGAACGGACTGTCGGGTGGCGAAATGTCCGGCGTGCGCTAGAGGAGCGGCCGTGGGCGGGCTGTCGTGATCTTTGCCTCGGTCGGGCGAGGTCATGTCGCCGAACGGGCAGTACCCTGTCGATTCACTCGTACGGCCGCGCTTGCCGTGCACCGGTCGACGAACGCAGGAGAGAGAGGCGGGATCCCCCCGATGAGCGAGACTCCGGACCCCGAGGTCATCGAGCTGGCGTCCAAGGTCTTCGACCTCGCGCGCACCGGGGACGCCGACGCGCTGGCCGCCTACGTCGACGCGGGTGTCCCCGCGAACCTCACCAACGACAAGGGCGACTCCCTCGTCATGCTCGCTGCGTACCACGGCCACCCCGCCACGGTTTCCGCCCTCCTCGCGCGCGGTGCCGACGTCGACCGTGCCAACGACCGCGGCCAGACCCCGCTCGCCGGTGCCGTCTTCAAGGGCGAGGACGCCGTGATCCGCGCGCTCCTCGCCGGCGGGGCAAATCCGGAGGCTGGGACTCCGTCCGCGCTCGACACCGCCCGGATGTTCGGCAAGACCGAACTCCTCGACCTCTTCGGATCCCGGTGAACGGGCGCTGAACCCCAGGTGAGAGCGGCGTCGTAAATGTGGTCGCGGTGGCGAAATGGGTGGGTCATCATGACGTCGGGCCCGGCAAAACGGGCCACCGACGAGAGGCTGAGGAAGATGGTCACTGGCAGGCGATGGACGACGAGCGGCCCGACATGTTGCCGCACGGCCTAGGCGTACGGGCGATGTACCGCCCGACCCGGGTCATCCCGGTATCCCCCGGTCGTGTCGACAGCTTGATGTGAGGCGTCTCCCCATGTTCGATCCAGTCATAGCGCCGAGCGGCACCCTGCTCGGCCTGCTGCAGCGGGGCCGCGGCGACGGCACCCTGCACGCGCTCGCCGCGCCACGCGCCGAGGCCCTCGCGGCCCTCAACCACTGCGTTCTCGACGACCCCCGCCACGACTGGCAGGTCGAGAACCGCTCCCTCTACTACGCCCGTCTCTACCTGGACCTCCACGGCGGTCTCGACGAGATCGAGGCGCACCTCTTCGGCGCCGAGGACCACCTCGACACCGAGGAGTCCAGGACCGGGCTGGCGCTCGCCGTCCTCGGGCACCTCGCCTCCTACGGACGCCAGGACGCCCTGGTCCTGCTCCGTCGCTACGCGGCGACCGGCACGAACTGGGCCTGGGCCCTCGACGAGCTGGCGCTCCGCGACGACGACGCCGGACTCCGCGCGCTCGCCGTTCCCGTGCTCGCCCGCTTCCCGGCCGACGCCGAGGGCGACGCCGAGCTGGCCGGCGTCGTACGGGACGCCTTCGAGCCCCGCCCCTGGCGCCTGTGGGCCGAGGACCAGCGGGACGCCGTCGGCGCCCGGGTCAGGGCCGCCCAGGAACAGGGCTCCTTCGACCGCTGGCAGCGCCAGATGCGCCCCGCCGGGCCCCGCCCCGGCTGGAGCGTGCGCGCCGTCCTCGACTGGGCGCAGGAGGGCTACGAGCGCGGAGCCGTGCTGTACGGCCCCGCCGCCCGCTGCCTCACCGCCGTCGCGGGTCCCGAGGACCGGCCCGAACTCCTCGCCGCCGCCCGCCACGGCTCGGTGGGAGCCCGGGGCGCCGCCCTCCACCACCTCGCCGAATCGCGGGACCCCGCGGTCCTCGACCTCGTCGCGGCCGCCGCGGACGGCGACTCAGGCGAGGTCGCCGAAGCCGCGATCGCCGCCTACCGCCGCATGTGCGGCGAGGACGCCGTCGCCCGCGCCCGCGCGTGGGTCCGCCGGACCGACGCCCTCGGCGCCGCCGCCGCGGACGTCCTCGCCTCCCGAGGCACCGCCCAGGACTCCCCCTCCGTCCTCGGCGCGCTGCGCGACACCATCCGCTCCGAAGGCCCCGACGCGCCCGCACTCGGCGCGCTCGTGGACGGCGCCGGCCGCCTCGGCATCGTCTGCGCCGCCCCCGTACTGCGCCACGTCTACCGTGAGACGGCCTCTTCCCAGCTACGCGGGCGCGTGGCCCGCGCCCTCGCCGCCACCGACCCCACCTTCGCGAACGGCTTCGCCGTCGAATGCCTGTGGGACTGCGAGGAGACCACCCGAGAGGTCGCGGCCCAGCACGCCGAGACCGGGGACGTGCGCGTCGCCGAACGATTGCGCCGCCTCGCGGCGGACCCGGCCGAAGAGGTCGAGGTCCAGACCGCGGTACGCAACCGGATAGGGCCTGACCTGCAGGTCTGACCGCGGCGAGGTCCGGCCCGGACCTCGGACCCGACCCGAGCTCCGGCCCCACCGGCCGGACCCGGTCACCCCCGTCACCCGGCTCCGGGGCGGCGCGGCCCCCGGCGGAGAACCCGCCGCGCGAGGCCCCGCCCCGGAGAACCGGCCGGGCACGCCGAGTGCGGGGACACGGGGGAGCGCCCGGCACGCTTCCGCACGGCGGCGCTTGATCGTTTCCAGCCACCGGCGGTCCCCGCGCGAAACGCTCATGGGACGTTCCCTCCCTGTCCAGATCAACGTTGGCGGGGACACGCCGAGCGCGACGACAACACCCGTATGCGTGTCGTCATCGTCACCGAATCCTTCCCTCCCGACGTCAACGGTGTGGCGCACTGCGCCCTGCAGACCGCGCGCCACCTCGTCCGGCGGGGTCACACCCCGCTCGTCATCGCCCCCGCCGTCGCCGACCCGGCCGCGGACGCCGACGCACCCTGCGCCGTGGTCCGGGTGCCCTCCCTCCCCCTCCCCGGCTATCCGCAGGTACGCGTCGCCCTGCCCAGCCGCCGTGTCGCCGCGGCCATCGCCGCCCACCGCGCCGACCTCGTCCACCTCGCCGGCCCGTTCGTCCTCGGGGTGCGCGGGATGACGGCCGCCACCCGGCTCGGCATCCCCGCCGTCGCCGTCTACCAGACCGACCTCGCCGGCTACGCCCGCACCTACGTGGGAACAGGCGAGGGCGCCGCCTGGCGCCGCCTCCGCGCCGTCCACGGAGCGGCCGACCGCACCCTCGCCCCGTCCTCCGCCGCCGTCCGCGACCTGGAGGCCCACGGCATCGGCCGCATCCGGCTCTGGGGCCGCGGGGTGGACACCGTCCGCTTCCGCCCCGAGCTGCGCGACGACGCCCTGCGCGCGGAACTCGCCCCGAACGGGGAACTCCTCATCGGCTACGTGGGCCGCCTCGCCCCCGAGAAGCGCGTGGACCTCCTTGCCGCAGCCGCAGAACTCCCCGGGGTGCGGCTGGTGGTCGTCGGGGACGGGCCGAGCGGGCCCGCGCTCCGCACCGCCCTGCCGGGCGCCCGGTTCCTCGGCCGCCGCACGGGCGCCGACCTCGCCCGGATCTTCGCCTCGCTCGACGTGTTCGCCCACACCGGCCCCTTCGAGACCTTCTGCCAGACGGTCCAGGAGGCCATGGCGAGCGGAGTCCCGGTGATCGCCCCGGCCGCCGGCGGACCCCTGGACCTGGTCGACCACGGCCGCACCGGACTCCTCGTACCCCCGGGAGACCCGGACGCGCTGCGCGCCGCCGTCGCCTCGCTGGCCACGGCGCCGGACCTGCGCGCGGCCTTCGGCCTGGCCGGCCGCGCCACCGTCGAGGGCCGCACCTGGGAGGCCCTCGGCGACGAGCTGATCGGGCACTACCTGGAGGTCCTGCGGGCGCGGACGGTGGTGGCGGCATGAGAGGCGGCCGTGTTGACCGGGTTCACGGCGGCGGCGACGCCGAAGAGGTTCACGGCCACGACGGGGCCGGGCTCCGGATCGTACGGCTCGCCAACTTCGTCACCCCCACGTCGGGCGGCCTCCGTACCGCCCTCGACCAGCTCGGCCGGGGCTACCGCGCGGCAGGGCACCGACCCGTCCTGATCGTCCCCGGCGACGTCGCGAGCGACGTCCATACCGAGCAGGGCCGGGTCATCACCCTCCCCGGCCCCGTACTGCCCGGCACCGGCGGCTACCGGGTCCTCGCCGACCGGCGCCGGCTGCGCCGCCTCCTCGACGGACTCGCGCCGGACCGGATCGAGGTCTCGGACCGCACGACCCTGCGGTGGACGGGGGAGTGGGCGCGGCGCGCCCGCGTGCCCTCGGTGATGGTCTCCCACGAGACCGCGGACGGGGTGCTGCGCACCTGGGGGGTGCCTCCGTCGGTCGCGGCCCGCGCGGCGGACCGGCTCAACCGCCGCACGGCGTGGGCGTTCGCGCGGATCGTCTGCACGACGGAGTGGGCGGAGCGCGAGTTCGTACGGATCGGGGCACGCAACGTCGTACGGGCTCCGCTCGGCGTGGACCTGGAGCGCTGCCGGCCCGGCCGCCGCAGCACCGCGCTGCGGGCCCGGCACGCGGACGGGGAGCGGGTACTGCTCCTGCTCTGCTCGCGCCTCTCCGTGGAGAAGCGGCCCGGTACGGCCCTGGACGCCCTCGCGGAGCTGCGGGACGCGGGCATCGAGGCGGCGCTGGTGGTCGCGGGCGACGGGCCGCTGAAGGGCGTCCTGGAGCGGCGGGCCCGGGAGCGACGCCTCCCGGTGAGGTTCCTCGGGCACGTCGCCGACCGGGAGGCCCTGGCGGACCTCCAGGCGGCGGCCGACGTGTGTCTGGCCCCGGGACCCGCGGAAACGTTCGGTCTCTCCGCCCTGGAGGCCCTCGCCTGCGGGACCCCCGTCGTCGTCAGCGCCTCCTCCGCACTCCCCGAGGTCGTCGGCGCCGCGGGTGCCTCGGCCGTGGACACCCCGGGTGCCTTCGCCTCCGCCGTACGGGGACTCCTCGCGGCCCCGGAGACCGCCCGCCGCAGGGCCGCACGCGCGCGTGCGGAGGTCTTCACCTGGGAGCGCTCCGTCACGGCCTTCCTCCGGGCACACGACGCCCTCCCGGCCCCGGAGGCGCTACTCCCCGAGGAGGTGCGCCGATGACACCGGACCAGGCGTCCGCCCCGGTCGCGCTCGCGATCTCGGTGGAGCCCAAGGCGACGGCCCCGGTGCCCGTCGCGCTCGCCACTCCCGCCGCGGTCCCCGCGCCCGCCCCCGCCCGCGTACCCCCGCCCCGCCCCCGCCCCCGTCCGGGGACCACCGGCACCGTCCGGTTCGTCGTGCTCGGGGACTCGCTCAGCGAGGGTGTCGGGGACCGGGTGGACGGGACCTGGCGGGGGTGGGCGCCGCTCCTCGCCGACGGGCTCGCGGCCGAGGGGCAGGAGACGGCGTTCCTGAACCTCGCCGTCAGCGGGGCGCTCAGCGGCGACGTCGCTGACCGGCAGGCCCCCCAAGCCCTCGCCTTCCGGCCCCACCTCGCCTCCGTCGTCGTCGGCGTCAACGACACCCTGCGCCGCACCTTCGACATCGGGGCGCTCGCCCGCCGACTCGGCCGGGTCTGTGCCGACCTCGACGCCGCCGGAGCCGTGCTCCTGACCGCCTGTCTGCCCGACCCCGGCCGGATGCTCGGCCTGCCGGCCCCGCTGGCGCGCCCGCTCGCCCGCCGCCAGCGGTCCGTCAACGCCGTCGTGCACGCTCTCTCCGCCCGCTACGGTGCCGTCCACCTGCACCTCGCCGACGACAGCTGGACCGAGGACCGCACCCTGTGGAGCGCCGACCGGCTGCACCCCGGCGAGCGCGGGCACCGGGCCGTTGCCGAGGGGTTCCACCGGCTCCTCGCCGACCGGTGCCTCGCCCACGGGGCGCCGCCCGCGCGGGAGCCCGGCCTGCCACCGCCGAGCCGCGCCGAGACCGTGCTCTGGCTCGCCACCGCCGGTACCGGCTGGCTCCTCCGGCGCAGCCACGACCTGCTGCCGCAGCTCCTGCTGCTCGCCGGTGCGGAACTGCGCCACTGGGCCGACGGCACCGGTCCCGCACCCCTCGACGCGCGCGCGGACGCCGCCCTCGCCGCCGCACTCACGGCCACAATGGGGAGATGAACGGGCGCTGGGAGTTCTGGATCGACCGGGGCGGCACGTTCACCGACGTCGTGGGCAGGCGGCCCGACGGCCGGCTCGTCACGCGCAAGGTGCTCTCGCACGATCCCACCCGGCGTCAGGACGCCGCCGTCGCCGGAATCCGCCTCCTCCTCGGCCTGGGGCACGACGAACCCGTCCCCGCCGACCGGATCGCCGTCATCAAGATGGGTACCACCGTCGCCACCAACGCCCTCCTGGAGCGGCGCGGCGAGCCGACCGTGCTCCTCGTCACCGAGGGCTTCCGCGACGCGCTCCGCATCGCCTACCAGAACCGGCCCAGGCTCTTCGACCGCCGGATCGTGCTCCCCGAAGCGGTCTACGCGCGCGTGATCGAGGTTCCCGAGCGGGTCGACGCCCACGGCCACGTCGTCCGGCCCCTGGACGAGTCCGCCGTCGCCGAGGCGCTCGACGCCGCCCACGGCGAGGGATTCCGCTCGGCCGCCGTCGTCCTCCTGCACGGCTACCGCCATCCGGCCCACGAGGCCCGGATCGCGGCGATCGCGCGCGACGCGGGCTTCACCCAGGTCAGTTCCTCGCACGAGGTGAGCCCGCTCATCAAGCTCATCCCCCGCGGGGACACCACCGTCGTCGACGCCTACCTCTCGCCGATCCTGCGCCGGTACGTCGACGAGGTCGCCCACGAACTCGCCGGAATCCGCCTCATGTTCATGCAGTCCAACGGCGGACTGCGCGAGGCGGCCCACTTCCGGGGCAAGGACGCCGTACTCTCCGGACCCGCCGGCGGCGTCGTCGGCATGGCCCGCACCTCGGCACAGGCGGGCCACGACCGCGTCATCGGCTTCGACATGGGCGGCACCTCCACCGATGTGTCGCACTACGCCGGCGTCTTCGAGCGTGAACTCGGTACACAGGTCGCCGGGGTGCGGATGCGGGCACCGATGATGAGCATCCACACCGTCGCGGCCGGCGGCGGGTCGGTCCTGCACTTCGACGGGCGCCGCTACCGGGTGGGCCCCGACTCGGCGGGCGCCGTCCCGGGCCCCGCCTGCTACCGCCGGGGCGGGCCGCTCACGGTCACCGACGCCAACGTCATGCTCGGCCGCGTCCAGCCCGCCCACTTTCCCGCCGTGTTCGGCGAGACGGGCGACCTGACCCTGGACGTCGACGTCGTACGGGAGCGGTTCACCGCCCTCGCGGAGGAGGTCGGCGGCGGCCGCACGCCCGAGGAGGTCGCGGCGGGCTTCCTGGAGATCGCCGTCCTCAACATGGCCAACGCGGTCAAGAAGATCTCCGTCCAGCGAGGCCACGACATCACCCGGTACGCCCTCACGAGCTTCGGCGGCGCCGGTGGCCAGCACGCCTGCGCGGTCGCCGACGCCCTGGGCGTCGACACCGTGCTCGTACCCCCGCTGGCCGGGGTGCTCTCCGCGTACGGCATCGGGCTTGCCGACGCCACCGCCATGCGCGAGCGGTCCGTCGAGGCAGAACTCGACGCCCCCGGCACGCACGCGCGCGTGACGGACCTGTGCGCCGAACTCGCCGACCGCACGCGCGCGGAGCTGCGCGCCGACGGCCTGCCGGACGAGGCGATCACGACGCACGCGCGCGTACTCCTGCGATACGCGGGCACCGACGCGAACCTCCAGGTCGACCTCGCGCCGCCCGAGGACCTGAAAGCGGAGTTCACAGCGGTTCACCGCGCGCGGTACGCCTTCACCATGGACCGGCCGCTCGTCGTCGAGGCGGTCTCCGTCGAAGCCGTCGGCCGGGCAGGTCCGCACGGCCCCGTTCACGCCGAGCCGGCAGCCCCGGATGAGCCCGCAGCCCCGGATGACGAGCCCGCAGACCGGGACGAGCCGGCAGCACCGGACGAGTGGGCCGCACCGCCCACGCCCCACGCCACCGTCCGGATGTTCAGCGCCGGTACGCCGCACGAGGCTCCCCTCCACCGGCGGGAGGACCTGCGGCCGGGCGACGTCGTGGACGGACCCGCGATCCTCGCCGAGGCCGACGCCACGACCGTCGTCGACAGCGGCTGGCGGGCCACCGCGACCGGCACCGGACACCTCCTCCTGCAGCGCGTCACCCCCCGCCCCGCACGCGTGGCGGCCGGCACCGACGTGGACCCCGTCCTCCTGGAGGTCTTCAACAACCTCTTCATGGCCATCGCCGAGCAGATGGGCGTCCGCCTGGAGAACACCTCCCAGTCCGTCAACATCAAGGAACGCCTCGACTTCTCCTGCGCCCTCTTCGACGCCGAGGGCAACCTCATCGCCAACGCGCCCCACATCCCCGTCCACCTGGGCTCCATGGGCGAATCCATCAAGGAGGTCCTGCGGCGCCGCCGCGACGACCTGCGCCCCGGAGACGTGTACGCGATCAACGACCCGTACCACGGCGGCACCCATCTGCCCGATGTCACCGTCGTGACGCCGGTCTTCGACGCATCGGGCGCCGAACTCCGCTTCCTCGTCGCCTCACGCGGCCATCACGCCGAGATCGGCGGGATCACCCCCGGCTCCATGCCCGCCTTCAGCCGGACCGTCGACGAGGAGGGCGTCCTCTTCGACAACTGGCTGCTCGTACGGGACGGGCGACTGCGCGAGGCCGAGACACGGGCCCTGCTCACCGGCGCCCTTCACCCCTCCCGCGACCCGGACACCAACCTCGCCGACCTCCGCGCCCAGATCGCCGCGAACGAGAAGGGAATCGAGGAACTCCGCAAGACCGTCGACGAGTTCGGGCTCGGTGTCGTCCAGGCCTACATGCGGCACGTCCGCGCCAACGCCGAGGAGTCCGTCCGCCGCATCGTCGCCCGTCTGGACGACGGCGCATACCGCTACGAGACCGACGGCGGCGCGGTCATCCGGGTCGCCGTCCGCGTCGACCGCGAACGGCGGTCCGCCGTCCTCGACTTCACCGGGACCTCCCCGCAGCTGCCGGGGAACGCCAACGCGCCCACGGCCGTCGTCATGGCCGCCGTCCTGTACGTCTTCCGCACCCTCGTCGACGAGGACATCCCCCTCAACAGCGGCTGCCTGGAACCCCTGGAGATCCGGGTCCCGCCCGGCTCCATGCTCGCGCCCGCCCACCCGGCCGCCACCGTCGCCGGGAACGTCGAGACCTCCCAGGCCGTCACGGGCGCGCTCTACGCGGCCCTCGGCGTCCAGGCGGAGGGCTCCGGCACCATGAACAACGTCACCTTCGGCAACGCGCGCGTGCAGTACTACGAGACGGTCGCCAGCGGCTCCGGCGCGGGCGACGGCTTCGACGGCGCCGACGCCGTCCAGACCCACATGACCAACTCCCGGCTCACCGACCCCGAGATCCTGGAGTGGCGCCACCCGGTCAGGATCGACGCCTTCGCGGTACGGGAGGACGGCGGCGGGCGCGGCCGCTGGCGGGGCGGACGCGGGGTGGAGCGCCGCATCCGGTTCCTGGAGCCGATGACGGTGGCCCTCCTCACCGGACACCGCAGGGTCCCCCCGTACGGCATGGCGGGGGGCGAGCCGGGCGCCCTCGGCGAGAACCTCGTGGAACGCGCGGACGGCACCGTCGAGCGCCTCGGCTCCGCCGCCACCACAGAGGTCGGGCCCGACGACGTCCTGGTCCTGCGCACCCCCGGCGGCGGTGGCTACGGCCCGCCGCCCGACGGGAAGTGACATCCGCCGCCCCCAGATCGAACCGTCCCGCCGTCGTCGGACGGCCTCAGCGCGCGGCCGTGAACCGAACCGGCGTCCCCGGCACCGCCTGCGCCACCGCGCCCAGATCGGCCTCCCGGACCACGCCGATCACCGGGTAGCCCCCGGTCGTCGGATGGTCGGCGAGGAACACCACGGGCCGCCCGTCCGGCGGTACCTGGACCGCGCCGAGGACCATGCCCTCGCTCGCCGGCTCGCCCGGCAGGGCCCGCTCAAGGGCCGGGCCTTCGAGGCGCAGCCCGATCCGGTTGCTCGCCGGGGACACCCGGTACGCGCGCGTGGCGAGGGTGCGGAGCGCGGCGGCGGTGAACCAGTCCTCGCGCGGCCCGAGCCGGACCCTCAGCACGAGTTCGTCCGGCGGGCCGGGCCACGGGGGAGCGTCGACCGAGCCCCGTACGCCCGTGACCGGGCCCAGCGGCAGGACCGCTTCGTCCGCCAGCGGCGCCGGACCCAGTCCGGACAGCAGGTCGGTGGAGCGGCTGCCGAGCACCGGCTCGACATCGATCCCGCCACCGACCGCCACGTACGCGCGCAGCCCGCGCACGGCCGCGCCGATCTCCAGGACGGACCCGGCCGGCACTCGGACAGCGGTTCCCCAGGCGGCCGGGCGCGCGTCCACCCGTACCGGACAGGGCGCGCCGCCCACGGCGACGGTTACCGCGCAACGGGGCCGCAGGGCACAGCCGTTGACGGTGGTCTCCAGGACGGCCGCCGTCTCCGGGTTGCCGACGAGCCGGTTGACGAGTCGGACGGCCGCCGGGTCGAGCGCGCCGGAGCGGGGCACGCCGAGATGCGCGTACCCGGTACGCCCCAGGTCCTGCACGGTGGTCAGCGCCCCGGCCCGGACCACGGCGACGGCCCGGTCGGTCATCGCCCGCCCTCCGCCCTGGAGCCGCCCGCGGTGGAATGTTCCGCCGTGAAGCGGACGCGGGTTCCGGGCGAAAGGAGTGCGGCGGGTTCACGGCCGGTGTCCCACAGCACCGTGTCCGTCGTGCCGATCAACTGCCAGCCACCGGGGGAGGAGCGCGGGTACACGCCCGTGTACGGCCCCGCCAGGGCGACCGAACCCGCCGGTACGGCGGTGCGCGGCGTCGCCCGCCGCGGCACCCCGTACCGCTCGTCGAGCCCCGTCAGATAGCCGAAGCCCGGCGCGAACCCGCAGAACGCGACCCGGAACTCGGCCGCCGTGTGGATCCGCACCGCCGCCTCGACCGACACTCCCCACAGCGCGGCGACCTCCGCGAGATCGGGCCCGTCGTAGCGGACCGGTATCTCGATCGCCTCGCCCACGCGCGCGGAGATCGGCACCGGCTCCCAGCCGGTCAGCTCGGCCGCGAGCCGGTCCGGGTCCGCCACCCCGTCGAGCAGCACCGTCCGCGCCGCCGGAACGATCTCCCGTATCGCGGGCAGGGCACCGGCCGCCCGGCGCCGCAGGAGCTCGGCGTGGAACGCCTCCGTCTCCTCGCTCCCGGCCAGCTCCACCAGAAGCGCCCGCTCGCCCACGCGCAACGCGCGCGGGGCGGTGGACCTCACGCGAAGGCCTCCACCCGTACCCCGGAGCCCTCAAGGTGCTTCCGGACCCGTCGGGCGAGGTCCACCGCGCCCGGGGTGTCGCCGTGCAGGCACAGCGACCGGGGCCGTACGGCGACGGAACTGCCGCAGTGCGCCGTGACCACCCCGAACCGGGCCATGGCCACCGACCGTTCCACCACCGCGTCCGGGTCGCTGACGACCGCACCCGCCTGTCCGCGGGGCAGCAGGGAGCCGTCCGCCCGGTAGGCCCGGTCGCCGAAGGCCTCGGGGACGACCGGAAGGCCGGCCTCCGTGGCCGCCTCGTGCAGCCGCGACCCCGGCAGCCCCAGGACCGGCAGCGTGCGGTCCGCGAGCAGGACGCCCTCGACGACCGCCGCCGCCTGCTCCTCGTCCCGGACCACCCGGTTGTAGAGCGCCCCGTGCGGCTTCACGTACGCCACGCGCGCGCCTGCCGCCCGCGCGAAGACCTCCAGGGCGCCGATCTGGTACGCCACCTCGGCGGCCAGCTCCGCCGCGGGCACGTCCATCGAGCGGCGCCCGAAGCCGGCCAGGTCGCGGTACGACACCTGGGCCCCGATCCGTACTCCGCGCGCGACGGCGAGCTCGCACACCCGCCGCATGGTCGCCGCGTCGCCGGCGTGGAAACCGCAGGCCACGTTGGCGCTGGTCACCACCGACAGGAGCTCCTCGTCGTCGGTGAGCGTCCAGCGGCCGAAGCCCTCGCCGAGATCGGCGTTGAGATCGATCAGGGCCTCGTCCGTGCTCGGGGCCGGGGGCGTGCGCATCTGTACCTCGCAGGAGGGAGGAAGGGGGTGCCGGGCCGGCACGGGGGACCGTACGATGCCGTCAACGTAGAGGATTGTTGAACGATCCGACAAGATGACGACGAGGAGTGCCGTGGCAGCGAGCGAAGCCGGGGACCTGACCGACGACCGTGCGCTGCTCGGGCGTACGAGCACGGCGGAGCGGGTCGCGGACATCCTGCGCACCCGCATCGCGGAGGGTTACTTCCCGCCCGGCACCCGGCTCTCCGAGGACGGCATCGGCGGCGCGCTCGGTGTGTCCCGCAACACCCTGCGCGAGGCCTTCCGGCTCCTCACCCACGAACGGCTCCTGGTCCACGAGCTCAACCGTGGCGTCTTCGTCCGGGTCCTGGCCGTCGACGACGTGGACGACATCTACCGCGCCCGGCGGCTCGTCGAATGCGCCGTCGTGCGCGACCTCGGACGGCCGCCGTACGCCCTGGACGACCTCGCCGCCGCCGTGGTGGAAGGCGAGACGGCCGCGCGGACAGGGGACTGGCAGGCCGTCTCCACGGCCAACATCCACTTCCACCGCGAGCTCGTCGGCCTCGCCGGCAGCGCCCGCACCGACGAGCTGATGCGGGGCGTCCTCGCGGAACTCCGACTCGCCTTCCACGTCGTCGGCGACCCCCGTGTGCTGCACGAGCCCTACCTGGCACGGAACCGGGAGATCCTCGACGCCCTGCGAGCCGGCGAGCGGACCACGGCCGAAGACCTCCTGGCCGGCTATCTCGACGACTCCCGCACCCGGGTCGCGACCGCCTACGCACGGGCCGTCGGGACCCCGCCGAGCCCGGCGGACTGACCTCCCCGATCTGCGCCGTTTCGACCGTTGTCAGTTCGAGGACCTAATCTGTCCACCGTGACTTCGCCTGCCTCGACGGACCTCGCTCCGCCCCAGCTCAGCGCGGGGCCGCGGCCCGCGCAGGGTCCGGCCGCCGACGAAGGGCTCGCGCGGCGCCTCCGCGCGCTCGCGTGCACGGCCCCGCTGCACGACCTGGACGCCCGCAAGGCGAACCTCGCCGGTGAGTACACGGTCTACGCGATGGCCGAGGTGGCCCTTTCCGCGATCGACCTCATCACACTGAACATGGACTTCGACACCGGCGCCGACCACGAGCAGATCGTGGCCCGGCTGCTGCCCCGCGTCGCCGCCCAGGCACCCAACCGCCCCGCCGCCGAGCACGAGCGCGTGGCCCGCTGGGTCCTGGAGAACCTGATCAACGTCGGCAGCGTCGACCGGGGCTTCCGCGCCGTCTACGGCACCTTCGGGACCGACGGCGTGTACGTCCGCAGGGACTACGACTTCAAGCTCATCGAGGAGGTCCCGGGGTACGGCGGCGGCGTCTACCTCCGGACCACCGACGAAGCGGTCAACGTCCTGGTCGGGGCCCTCGACACCGACGTCACCAGCGCCCAGATCGCCGCCGAGGTGAAGCTGGAGGTCCTCATCAACCGGGGCCGGCTCGCCGACGCCCAGCTCGCCGCCGAGCAGGCGCGCTACCGGACCGTGCAGTACGCCGAGACCCTCCGCAAGACCCTGGAGGCCACCCGGCGCAACGTGCGCGCGGTGGACTGGCTCAACACGGTGCCCGACATGATCGCCGAGGCGCTCGACCACGTCGCCGACCGCTACCGCCACGAGAACGCGATCCTCACCAACATCCGCAAGGCGCGCGACGAGGCCGAGGCCGCGTCCGACGCCAAGACGGCCGAGCACAAGCGCCGCGCCGCCGAGCTCGTCGACATAGTGAAGGACTGCATCCGGCGCCACACCCAGCTCCAGTCCCGTCTCCTGGACGCCGGGCCGCTCTTCCGCGCCGAGCAGGACCGGCAGGCCTTCGCCGCCCCCACCTCGTACACCGGGCTCGACCTGTACGGGCAGCTCGTGGCGCCGACCCTGCCGCTCCCCGTCGAGCAGGCCGCCAGAGTCACCGACGCGTTCTTCGCGCGCGGCACCGGTCTGCGCACCCCGGCCTCCGTACGCCTCGGCGATCTCGTCGACCTGCTCCTGACCCCGCCCGTCGAGCGCGAGCACCTCGGCGCGGAGATGCCCGAGCCCGACCTCATCGCCACCCCCGACGACTCCCGGTTCAGCGAGGAGCAGCTCGCGAACGCCATGCGCCTGCTCGACCTGGAGCACGACGCTCCGCGGCGGCTCTCCGGCCTGCTCGCCGAGGCCCGCGAGCTCGACGCCGACCTGCCGTACCTCGTCGCCCTGCTCGCCGTCCACGCGGCGAGCCCCCCGGTCGGCACGGCCTACCGCCAGGGCGAGGAGCGGCTCCTCTTCGCCGTCGACGACGGCACCCCGCTGGACGACCCCGAGTTCGGCGGCGCCGACCTCATCGTCGGTACGGCGCTGCTCGACGCGGCGGGCATGGCCGCCGGCCGCACGGAGGGCTCGTGACCCTCGTCCCTCCGCCGCCGCCGCCGACGGCGGCCGCCGTACCGCCCGCCCGCCCCGCCCATCCGTCCGAGGCAGCGCAGGACCTCTCGGACCCGGCGGGCATCGGCGTACGCGAAGACAGCGCGCGTGACTCGTCGGCACAGCCAGAACACGCGGAACGGCAACAGGAGCCCCGCCCCAAGCCACAGCCTGGCTGCGCGCCACAGCCCGCGCCCGCATCCGAGCCCGAGCCCGAGCCCGCATCCGAGCCCGAGCCCGCATCGGAGCCGGAGACCGCGCCGGTGCCCGAGGCCGTGACGGAAACCGCCACCCACCGCCCCGTCCCCACCCCCGGTCCCCGCGTGCGTCCCGTCCGCGTCGACCCGCCCGCCGGCGCGTCGACGCGCGGTGACACCGAGGACCGGCCCGCACAGGCGTCCGGCCCCCGGCCCAAGCCGCGGCTCGGCGTCGTGGCCGTGCCCGAGCCGACCCGTACGGCGTCCGCCCGGCGTCGGCGCGACGTCCCGTCCGTCCGCGCCGTGCGGCTCACGGACGAACCGGCCACGCGCGCGGACCGCACGGCGGACCGCCCCGCCGACGGGCCCGCCGCGCATCCCGCCGACCGGTCGACCGACCGCCCCGCCACCTCCCGGGCGGCCGTCACCCCGGTCCCGCTGCCGCTGCCCCCGCCCCGATCCGTCACCCCCGCCGTACCGACATCGACCGAGAGCCGTACCGAGGAGCCCCAGCCGTGAGCGAAACCCACGCCGAGTACGCCGACGCGTGGGGCGAGCAGGAGCCCCCGCAGCCCCAGGCCGCCTCCACGAGCGCCGCCGCCACGGCCGGCGCCGCCGCGCCCGCCGTCACCCCCGCCGACGCCTCCGACGCGGCCCGGCTCGTCGCCTTCGGGCTGCAGCCCAAGCTGCTCCCGGCCCGCGACGCCGAGTACGCGGAGCTGCTCCGCCGCTACCGCGAGGACCCCGCCTTCGCGCGCCTCGCCGACGCCGTCGCGACCGGACTCGGCCTGATCGTCCTGGAGGTCTCCCCGCGCGCGGGGATGGCCGTCACCGCCGGTGAGGACTCCGTCTTCGCCGTCCGGATGGGCGACTACGCGCGCCGCGCCTCCACGGACTCGGCCGACCGGTTCCTGCACGGCCTGGCACATCTCGCCGTCGCCGCCATGGCCTTCCCCCGTCCCGAGGACCTCGCGGACGACGCGTACATCGGCCGCCTCACCGTCAACGGCGTCGACGCCTTCGTACGCCAGGCGTGTCTGCGTCTGGAGCAGCGCGCCGAGGAACTGGGCGAGAACACCGACCCGGCGTCCGACGCCCCCGGCCTGGAGGCCGCCTGGCGGATCTACGCCCGCCGCAGCGCCACCGGCGCCACCAAGGACGCCCGCCGCCTCGCCGGATCCACCACCGGCATCGTCGGCAAGGCGGCCGCGTTCCTCACCGAATCCGGCTTCCTCCAGCGCACCGGCGACGAGGGCGGCGGCTCCTACCGCACGACCGCCCGCTACCAGCTCCAGGTCCGTGACATGGCCGGTTCGGCCGCCATGGCCGAGCTGCTCGAACTCGGCGTCGTCCCCGTCAGCGACGGCTCCGCGACCCTCCTTCCGCCGCCCGACGGCGACGACCTGGAGCTCGCGGCCGACGCGGGCCTGCCCTTCCACGCCTCACCGCACGCGTAACCGCCCGCGTAACCGATCTTCCCGAGCACGAGAGCACGAGAGTCCCTCGCCATGTACGAGCTGTCCCGGGTCCGCCTGTACTCCATCGGTCCCGCCGGTGCGCGCTATGCCGACACCGTCCTGGACCTGCGCGGGGTCGGCGCGCCCGTGCCCCACCCCGCCCCCACCCAGGCCGAGTTCTTCGAGGAGGAGCCGGTCGGCCCGCCGCGCCGTCCCGCCCCCGCGGGCGTGCTCTTCCTGGAGAACGGCGGCGGCAAGTCCGTCCTCCTCAAGCTGATCTTCTCGGTCATGCTCCCCGGCCACCGCAACACCCTGGGCGGCGCCAGCTCCGGCGTGCTGCGCAAGTTCCTCCTCGCCGACGACTGCGGACACGTCGCCCTGGAGTGGCAGCACACCCTCACCGGCGAACTCGTCGTCGTCGGCAAGGCCAGCGAGTGGCGGGGCCGGCAGGTCTCCTCCGACCCGCGGAAGTTCGCCGAGGCCTGGTACTCGTTCCGTCCCGGCCCCGGACTCAGCCTGGACAACCTCCCCGTCGCCGAGGCGACCTCCGTCCGCCCGCCCGTCGAGGGCGCCTCCGGCGCGACCGGCCGCCGCCGCACCATGAAGGGCTTCCGTGACGCGATCACGGAGGCGGGCAAGGCGTACCCGCACCTGGAGGTCTACTGGGAGGAGATCCACGACCGCTGGAACGAGCACCTCGGGGAGCTCGGCCTCGACCCCGAACTCTTCCGCTACCAGCGCGAGATGAACGCCGACGAGGGTGAGGCGGCCGGTCTCTTCGCTGTCAAGAAGGACTCCGACTTCACCGACCTGCTGCTGCGGGCCGTCACCGACACCCGGGACACCGACGGCCTCGCCGACCTCGTCGGCGGCTTCGGCAACAAGCTCGGCCGCCGCGCCGAACTGACCGCCGAGCGCGAGTTCACCGCCGGATCGGTGGACCTGCTCAACCGGATCGTGGAGGCCGCCGGGACCCGGTCCCACGCGCGCGAGATCCACACGGCGGCCGAGCGCCGCACCCGCACCCTGGCCCGGCGGCTCTCCGCCCGCGCCGCCGTGGAGCGCGCGCGTGGCGCCGAACTCGCCCAGCAGGTCACCTCCGCGGGACACGCCGTAGCCGAGGCCGAGACGGCACGCGGGCGCGCCGCCCTCATCGCCGCCGAACTCGCCTACCGGCACGCCTCCCTGGCCCTGACCGCCGCCGAGAAGGGCGCCGCGTCCCAGCGCCGCGAGCTCACCGACGCCCGCACCGTGCACTCCGCCTGGCAGGCGGCCGAGGTCGTCCTGCGCCAACGCGCCGCCGGCGACCGCTCCGCGCGCGTGGCCGCCGCCATCCGCGAGGCCGAGCGGGACGCCGCCCCGGCCCTCGCGGCCCGCGCCGAGGCCGCCGCCGACCTCGTACGCGCCCTCTCCGCCGCCGCCGAGGAGGGCGAGCGCCACGCGGCCGAGGAGGAGGAACGCTCCACCGGCCTCCAGGACATGGGCGAGACCGCCCACCGCGACGCCACGGCCGCCGCGACGGAAGCCCAGCGGGCCCGCAGCGAGGCCGGTCACCTGCGCCAGCGCCTCGCCGAGGTCGAGCAGGAGACCGCCGAAGCAGTACGCGCCGGCTGGCTCGACGACACCGCGCCCGACGCCGACCCCGCCCGTGCCGCGCTCGCCGCGAGCGACGCCGAGAAGACGACGGTCGCCGCCTGGGACACCGCCCGCGAGGCCGCCCGTACGGCGGCGGACCGCGCGCGTGAGGCGGCCGGGGCCGAATCCCGTGCCGAACTCGCCGCCGCCCGCGCCGCGGACGCGGCCGAGGCCGCCGGGAACGCCTACGACGCCGAGCGCCGGGCCGCCGAGTTCCTCGCCGGCGAGGAGCGCCTCGCCGAACTCCTGAGCCTCCCGGCCACCGGCTCTCCGCTGCCCGGCCAGCGCGCCGCCCACCCCGACGCCGACCCCGGGGAAGCCCCCGGGACGGACACCGACAGCGCGCCCCATGGCCCGCTCACCGTCACCGAGTTCGACCGGTACGCCGACGAACTGCGCGGCATGCTCGACCAGGCCGTCACCTCCGCCGAGCGCCAGCTCTTCGAACTGCGCACCGCCGCGGCCGACGACTCCCGCATCCTCGGCGCCCTCGGCGACGGCGGCCTGCTGCCGCCGGGACCCGACGTCCTCGCCACCGTCGAGTACCTCGGCGAGCACGGCATCCCCGCCCTCCCCGGCTGGCGCTACCTCGCCCAGGCCGTCGACCCCGCCGACCACGCGCGCGTACTCGCCGCCCGCCCCGAGCTGGTCGACGGCGTCGTGATCACCGACCCCGTCTCGTACGGACGCGCCCGCGAGGTCCTCGGCACCGCCGCCCTGCTGCCCCGCTCCGCCGTGGCCGTCGGTACGGCCGCCGCCCTGCTCGCCCCCGTACCCGCGCAGGACACGGCGGACGACAGCAGCGTCCACAGCGTCTTCCTCGTCCCGCCGAACCCGGCCATGCACGACGAGCACGCGGCCGACGAGGAGCGCCACGCCCTGCGCGCCCGCGCCGCCGCCCGCGACGAGGACATCCGCACCCTCGCCGCCCGCCTCGCCGGCGACCGCTCCCTCGCGGCCCGGATCGGCTCCTGGCGCGCAGACTGCCCGCCCGGGATGCTCGCCGAGCTGGCGGCCGTCGCCACGACCGCCCGCGAGACCGCGGAAGCCGCCACCGCGACCCTCGACGAGGCCCGCACCGCGCGCGTGGAGGCCGACGAGGCCGCCGCCGAAGCCGCCCAGGTACGCGACGAGCGCCAGGAGGCCGCCCAGCGCGCCCGCCGGGTCGCCGACGCCCTCGCGGGCCTCGCGTTCCGGCTGCGCGAGCGGTCCGCCTGGCAGGCCAAGCTCCGCGAACTCGCCGACGACGCCGCCGAGGCCGAGGCCCGCGCCCAGACCTGTCTGGAACGCGCCCGTGCCGCCGACGAGGACCGTCGCGCGGCCCAGCGCTCCGCCGACGACGCCCACCGCACCGCCCGCGCCCTGCGGGCCGAGCGCGCCGAGATCGCCGGCGCCCCCGACAGCCTCCCCGAGGTGGACGAGACCGCGCCACGCGCCGCGCTCCCCACCCTGCGCGAGGCGTACCGGGCCGCTTCCCAGCTGTACGAGAAGGTCGGCGTCGGCGCCGACCTGCGTGCCGAGCAGGCCCGCGCCGAGAGCGACGAGTCCGCCGCCCTCGCCGAGCTGGACCGTCTCACCAACAAGGTCCGCACCCGCGCCGAGCAGCTCCTGGAGTCCACCGACGGCGCCGACGGCCCGTCCCGGCAGGCGGCGGCGGCCCGCGCCGAGTCCCTCGTGCAGATGTTGGAGACCCGGGCGTCGGAGGCCAGCGAGAAGCTCGGCCGCCTGCGCGGCGAGGCCGAGCGGCTCGCCCCCGAGGACGGCGAGGCGCACACCGAGCTGCCCGAGGAGGTCGTGCCCGCCGACGCCGAGCGGGCCCAGGCCCTGCTCCGCACCGCCACCGCCGAACTGGCCTCCCGCAGCGCCGCCCTGGAGGCGGCGCGCGCCGCCCACACCGGACTCCTCCGCGACCACCGGACCGCCGAGGACGCGGCGGGCGGCTTCGACGAGACCGCGGCCCTGCTGCGGGACCTGCTCCGCGACCACACGGACGAGGAGCGGGAGGAGTCCGAGTCGTACCCCGGCAGCCTGGAGGAGGCCCGTACGACGGCCACCGAGGCACGTCGCGCGCTGCGCGGCTGCACGGCCGAGCTGTCCTCGGCCGACGCCTCCGTGCGCGAGGCGAGCGACATCCTCGTTCGGCACGCCAACTCCACCCGATACGAGCAGGTCCGCACCCCGGCACGCCAGCAGATCCGCGAACTGCCCGCGTCCGCGCTGCCCGAGCACGCCGCCAAGTGGGCCGAGGCCTTCGCGCCCCGGCTGCGGGTCCTCACCGACGAACTGGAGCAGCTGGAGCGCAACCGCGACTCGATCGTGGACCGGCTGCGCGGCCTCGTGGAGTCCTCGCTGGCCACCCTCCGCTCCGCGCAGCGGCTCTCCCGGCTCCCCGAGGGCCTCGGCGAGTGGTCGGGGCAGGAGTTCCTGCGGATCCGCTTCGAGGAGCCCGATCAGGCCACCCTCGCGGAGCGGCTCGGCGAGGTCGTCGACGAGGCGACCCGCGCCGCGGTCAAGAAGAACTCCGACATGCGCCGCGACGGCATGTCCCTGCTGCTCCGGGGAGTCCAGGCGGCGCTCGAACCCAAGGGCGTCTCCGTCGAGATCCTCAAGCCGGACGCGGTGCTCCGCGCCGAGCGGGTGCCCGTCGGGCAGATGGGCGACGTCTTCTCCGGCGGCCAGCTGCTCACCGCGGCCATCGCCCTGTACTGCACGATGGCGGCGCTCCGCTCCAACGACCGGGGCCGCGACAAGCACCGCCACGCGGGCACCTTGTTCCTGGACAACCCGATCGGCCGCGCCAACGCCACGTACCTCCTGGAGCTCCAGCGGGCCGTGTCGGACGCGCTGGGCGTCCAGCTCCTGTACACGACGGGCCTGTTCGACACGACCGCGCTCGCCGAGTTCCCGCTGGTGATCCGGCTCCGCAACGACGCCGACCTGCGGGCCGGCCTCAAGTACATCAGCGTGGAGGAGCACCTGCGCCCGGGTCTGCCGCAGACCGGCGGGGAGGGTGAGGCGATCCACGGCGAGATCACGGCGACGAGGATGTTCCGCCGCCATGCGTCCGACGACCCGACCCGGGCGGCGTCTCTCTAGCGCAACGGTGAGCGGCCCGGCCCCCTCGACAGGGGGCCGGGCCGCTCATTGGTTCTCCTGGGCCTGTCCGACGCGAATCGCCGGACAGGCCCGGGAGCCTGTCCGGCGGATCAGGGTCGGACAGGCCCCAGCTGCCTCAGGCCGCCTCGGACAGCGAGGCCGTCTCCGCCGGCCCCTCTTCGCGGCCGGCCCGTATCGGCGGACGCGCCGTGCTGCTCGGCTGTGACACCACACCGTTGCGCTGGCGCCACACCTGACGGGTGATCCAGATGTCGAGGACACTCCAGGTGGCCACGACGGTGGAGACCACCGCGCTGACGGTCACCGGGAACGCCAGCCACGAGCCCGTCAGGGAACTGAAGAACGCCACGACTCCCTGGATGAGCGTCACCGATGTGATCATCACGGCCCGCACGGCGGAATTGCGCACCGGATCGGGCATCCGCCGTCGGGCCCGCTCGTCATCCACCCACAACTGCCGGGCCGACCGCGCCTCGTGTTCCATTGTCCTGTCACTCCCCACCACCGAACGACTTCAGGAGTGGCTGCCCGTCTTGAGCGCCTATACGCGGACAGAACCCTCCCCGTACTTATTGACGCACGAGGGAGGGAAAAGGTTTCGCCCGTCCCGGGATGAACGTGATCGACGCAGGACCGGAACGAACAATTCCAGCCATCTCCGCAGGCCGGAGAAATGGCGCGTCATCAGGTGTCCTACGCCACATTGACCAATCCCAACTCCCCGAATACTGGGACATCTCATGATCAACACTCACTCGACAGGCTGAAAATAGCCCGGACATGCCTTCGAGATGGCCGCGATGCAGTAGTAGGCTCACGCCGCCGTTTGTTGAAACTCAAGGTTGACGCCGCGTGTTGACGCCGGACGTCACGAACGTGAAGGACCTCCGTGGCCGCGGAGGCCGAGCTGGGGGAGGCCATGCGCTTTCGCGGGAAGTCCATCCGCCGGAAGATCGTGGCGTTGCTGCTCGTACCGCTCGTCTCCCTGACCGGCCTGTGGGGCTTCGCCACGGTCCTCACCGGACGCGAGGCGGACCAACTCCTCGACGTCGGCTACATCGTCGACAAGGTCGGCTACCCCTTGGAGGACACCGCAAGGGTCATCCAGCTCGAACGCCGCCAGTCGCTCATCTACCTCGCGGACCCCCGGGGCTCCGACACCCTGGGCTCGCTGAACGAGACCCGCCGGGCCACCGACCGCCAGATCGCCCGCATCCGCGCGAACGCCGCCGACCCCGGCGTACGCGAGGAGATGCGGCCCGTCACCGCCCAGCGGCTCACCTCCCTCCTCGAAGCGCTCGACGGCCTCGCCTCGCTGCGCCGCTCCGTGGAGAAACGCGACATCGGCCGGATGCAGGCCCTCGACTTCTACAACCGGCTCGTCGACCCCTGCTACAGCTTCCTCATCACCCTCCACGCCCTCGAGAACGTGGAGATGGACAAGCAGGGCCGCGCCCTCGTCGGCGTCACCCGCGCGCGTGAGCTGCTCTCCCGCGAGGACGCCCTCGTCCTCTCCGCGCTCGTCGCGGACCGCGTCACCACCGAGGAGATCCGCGAGATATCCAACCTCGTGGCCAACCGGAAGCAGTTCTACGAGGTCAACCTCGAACTCCTGCCTGCCGCCGAACGCGAGAAGTTCGAGAAGTACTGGCGAAGCCCCGACAGCCAGCCGCTGCGCACCGCCGAGAACGCGATCATCGAAGAGGGCCCCACCGACAGCCCGCGCGCCGTCACGCCCGTCTACTGGCAGGAGAACGCCAGCCCGGTCCTCGACGACCTGGCCCGCGAGAACACCGCGGCCGGCGACCGCTACCAGGACCGGGTCCAGCCCGCCGCGTACAGCGTCCTCCTCAAGGTCGGCGTCGCCGGAGTCCTCGGCTTCCTCGCCCTGCTCGCCTCGATCATCATCTCCGTCCGCATCGGCCGCGAACTCGTCCGCGACCTGCGCCGCCTCCAGAAGGAGTCCCAGGAGGTCTCCGGCGTCCGGCTGCCCAGCGTGATGCGGAGGCTCGCCGCGGGCGAACAGGTCGACGTGGGCACCGAAGTGCCTCACCTCGCGTACGGGCAGGACGAGGTCGGCCAGGTCGGCCAGGCCCTCAACACCCTCCAGCGGGCCGCCGTCGAGGCCGCCGTCAAGCAGTCCGAACTGCGCCGCGGCGTCTCCGAGGTGTTCGTCAACCTCGCCCGCCGCAACCAGGTCCTGCTCCACCGCCAGCTCACCCTCCTCGACACCATGGAACGGCGCACCGAGGACACCGACGAGCTGGCCGACCTCTTCCGGCTCGACCACCTCACCACCCGTATGCGGCGGCACGCCGAGGGCCTCGTCATCCTCTCCGGCGCCGCGCCGTCCCGGCAGTGGCGCAAGCCCGTCCAGCTCATGGACGTGGTCCGTGCCGCCGTCGCCGAGGTCGAGGACTACGAGCGCATCGAGGTACGCAGGCTTCCGCGCCTCGGCGTGGGCGGCCCCGCCGTCGCGGACCTCACCCACCTCATCGCCGAACTCCTTGAGAACGCCACGGTGTTCTCACCCCCGCACACCGCCGTCCAGGTACTCGGCGAGCGGGTCGCCAACGGCTTCACCCTGGAGATCCACGACCGCGGCCTCGGCATGAACCCCGACGCCCTGCTCGACGCCAACCTCCGGCTCGCCGAGACCCCCGAGTTCGAGCTCTCGGACACCGACCGGCTCGGACTCTTCGTGGTCAGCCGGCTCGCCCAGCGCCAGAACGTCCGCGTCTCGCTGCAGACCTCCCCGTACGGGGGCACCACGGCGGTCGTCTTCATCCCGGCCGCGCTGCTCACCGACGCGCCCGAGACCCAGGGCGCCGGCTTCCGTCTGGACCGCAAGACCCTGGAGCGCACCGGCCCGGCCGACGGCGCGACGGCCGACGACGGAGTCCTGCCCAGCCGCCGCCCGGCGCTCGCCAGAGTCCCCGACGTGACCGAAGGACCCGGCACGCTCGACGGTCCCGTGGAACTCGAAGGGCCGATCGGAAGCGAGGAGTTCGACGGGCTCCTCGACCGCTCGGCCGACCTCCTCGACACCGAGAGCGAGCGCGGCGGCCTCTTCCTGCCCCGGGGACGGCGCCGCGCCGGACTCGCGTCGGCCGGAGACCAGCACCAGCAGGCCGCGGACCGGCCGAACGGCCCGGGCGAGGAGGAGAAGCCCGTCGACGGGGCAGTCCTCGGCCCCGTACCGTTGCCGCGCCGCCGCACCCCGACGCTCGTCGTCGACCACGGCCGCCGCCTCGACGAGCCGGACCGCGGTCGCGGCACCGACGTGCCGGGCCGCGGGCGCCACTTCGCGGACCGCCCGCACCCGCTCCCGGACCGCGCCGACTCGGGTCCGGACCGGGCCCACGCCCTCCCCGACCTCGACCAGCCGCTCACCGGCCGGGCGCACCCCGCCCCCGGCCGGATGACCGACGGCCCCGGCCCGGCGACCGGCGGTCCCGGGCGGCCGACCGACGGCCTGGGCATCCCGGGCCACCACGCCTACGGAGCCGGGCAGGACGATCTGCCGGTGCCTCCGCGTGGAGCCGGTCGACAGGACGATCTGCCGGTGCCCCCGCGCGGAACCGGCATCCAGCACGGCCTGCCCATCCCCCCGCGCGGAACCGGCCCCACCCTCGTCCCCGTCCCGCCGGAGGGTCCCGTGCCGCCGGAGAGCGCCGAGCCGTTCGGCGGGCTGCCCCGCCGCGTCCGCCAGGCCAGCCTCGCGCCGCAGCTGCGCGTGACCGACGGCCCGGCCGAGCGCGGTACGGGCGGGCGTGCCGAAGCCCGTACGAGCGGCGGCACCACGCCCGCGGACCCCGAGTCCTTCGAGCGCGACGCCGAGGAGGTACGCGCGCGCATGGCCGCCATGCAGCGCGGCTGGCAGCGCGGGCGGCGGCACAACGCCGACCCGGACGACCCGACAGCACCTGGAACGACACCCGAGGGGGACGGTCGATGACCGCACCGAACGCCGCAGCATCCAGCACCACTTCCGGTCACGGGCACGGAAACGGCGAGCTGAACTGGCTCCTCGACGAGCTCGTGCAGCGCGTCGCGTCCATCCGGAAGGCCCTGGTGCTCTCCAGCGACGGCCTCCCGACCGGTGCGTCCCAGGACCTGACCCGGGAGGACGGCGAGCACCTGGCCGCCGTTGCCTCCGGCTTCCACAGCCTCGCCAAGGGCGTCGGCCGCCACTTCGAGGCGGGCAAGGTCCGCCAGACGGTCGTCGAGCTGGAGGACGCCTTCCTCTTCGTCACCGCCGCCGGTGACGGCAGCTGCCTGGCGGTGCTCGCCGACGCGGACTCCGACGTCGGCCAGGTCGCGTACGAGATGACGCTGATGGTGAAGCGGGTCGGGGCCCACCTCGCGACGGCCCCCCGGACCGGTCTGCCCGCGGGAGGGTGAGTGGGACGGCATGAGTGACGCAACCGAGCGGAACCAGCTGAACCAGTCGAGCCCGCCGAGCAGGTTCGGCCGACCGGACGTGCCGAACCCGTCGGACCAGGGCCCGACCCCGGGCCACCACCACTGGTTCGACGACGAGGCCGGCCCGGTGGTCCGTCCGTACGCGATGACCCGCGGCCGGACGAGCGCCGCCACCCGTCACCGGCTCGACCTGATCGCGGTGGTCGTGCCCGAGCCCGCCGCCGACGACCCCGGCCGGGACCAGACGCTCTCCCCCGAGCACGTGGAGATCGTCGAACGCTGCTCCGAGCAGCCCCAGTCGATCGCCGAGCTCGCCGCAGGACTCGACCTCCCCGTCGGGGTGGTCCGGGTGCTTGTCGGCGACCTCGTCGAGGACGAACTCGTCCATGTGACCCGCCCCGTTCCGCCGGCCGAGCTGCCGGACGTGAGCATTCTCCGCGAGGTGATCAATGGCCTTCGGGCGCTCTAGCCGCAAGAAGCCGTACGTCGAGCCGGTGACCCTCAAGATCCTCGTCGCGGGCGGGTTCGGGGTCGGCAAGACGACGCTGGTGAGCGCGGTCAGCGAGATCCGGCCCCTGCGGACCGAGGAGATCCTCAGCGAGGCGGGGCGGCCCGTCGACGACCTGCACGGCGTCGAGGCCAAGACGACCACCACGGTCGCCATGGACTTCGGCCGGATCACCCTGCGCGAGGACCTCGTCCTGTACCTGTTCGGCACACCCGGACAGGACCGATTCTGGTTCCTCTGGGACGAGCTGGCGCAGGGCGCGCTCGGCGCGGTCGTCCTGGCGGACACCCGCCGCCTTGAGGACAGCTTCGCGGCCATCGACTACTTCGAGCGGCGTGGCATCCCGTTCACGGTGGCCGTCAACTGCTTCGAGGGCGCCCGGCGGTTCCCCGCCGAGAGCGTGCGCGGGGCGCTCGACCTGGACCCGGAGGTCGAGCTCCTGATGTGCGACGCCCGGGACCGCGAGTCCGTGAAGAACGTCCTCGTCGCCGTCGTCGAGCACGCTCTCGTGCTCGCGGACCGGAGCCACGCGGCCGCGACGACCTGACAGGAGCGGGCCCGGGACGGCGGCGGGCCGTGAGGGCGGGACCGGCCCCCTCGTCGTGGGCAACCGTACGGGCGGCAGCCCGTACGGTCCTCAGCGCACCGCCACCACCGCCGACCCGTGCCCGAACAGGCCCTGGTTCGCGGTGATGCCGGCCCGCGCCCCCGGCACCTGCCGGTCGCCGGCCGTACCCCGCAGCTGCCAGGTCAGCTCGCAGACCTGGGCGATCGCCTGGGCGGGCACCGCCTCCCCGAAGGAGGCCAGTCCGCCGCTGGTGTTGACGGGCAGACGTCCGCCGAGCGCGGTCACCCCCTCGCGCAGAAGCTTGGCGCCCTCGCCGGCCGCGCACAGCCCGATGTCCTCGTACCACTCCAGCTCCAGGGCGGTGGAGAGGTCGTACACCTCCGCGAGGGAGAGGTCCTCGGGCCCGATCCCCGCCTCCTCGTAGGCGGCGCGCGCGATGGAGGCGCGGAAGGAGTGCGGGGCCGGGGCGACGGCCACCGCCGAGTCGGTCGCGATGTCCGGGAGGTCGAGCACCGCCTTGGGGTACGTGGGGGAGACCGTCGACACGGCCCGGACCCGCACCGGGTCGGGGTGTCCGTGGCGGCGTGCGAACTCCATGCTGGACAGCACCAGCGCGGCGCCCCCGTCCGAGGTCGCGCAGATGTCGAGGAGACGCAGCGGATCGGCGACGACGGCCGAGGCCGCGACCTGCTCGGCGCTCACGCGCGCGCGGTAGCGGGCGAGCGGATTGAGCGCACCGGCCGTCGCGTTCTTCACCTTCACCTGGGCGAAGTCCTCGGGCGTGTCCCCGTACAGGGCCATCCTGCGGCGGGCGTAGAGCGCGAAGTACGCGGGGTTGGTGGCCCCGAGCACCCGGAACCGCAGCCAGTCCGGATCGTCGGGCCGCTCGCCGCCGGCCGGCGCGAAGAACCCCTTGGGGGTCGAGTCCGCGCCCACGACCAGGACCACGTCCGCGAGTCCGGCGAGGATCTGGGCCCGAGCGGTCCCGATCGCCTGGGCGCCCGAGGCACAGGCCGCGTACACGCTGGTGACCCGCGCGCCCTGCCACCCGAGGGCCTGCGCGAACGTCGCCCCCGCCACGTACCCCGGGTATCCGCACCGCATGGTGTCGGCGCCGACGACGGAGCCGACGTCCGTCCACTCCAGGCCCGCGTCGGCGAGCGCGGCCCGGGCGGCGGCCGTCCCGTAACTGATGAAACTCCGCCCCCACTTGCCCCACGGGTGCATCCCGGCCCCGAGTACGGCGATGTCGTTCACGACCGCTCCTCCCGTGCAGGCTCGACGGGCTGTTCCTGCTCTGTCCCGGACCCGATGGGCCGCCAGTTCCAGGTGGTCCAGATGTGCTCCTCGTCCTGGTTGAGGACCCCGGGCACCACCTCGACCTCCGTCCCGATCGCCAGATCGGCCGTGGTCACCCCCGGAGCGGCCTGCCCGAGGACCACCATCGCCTCGGCCGCCAGCTCGACGGCGACGAGGGTGTACGGCTCCCAGGGCGCGTCCGGATCGGAGACGTACGGGGCGGGCGGACGGTAGCGCCCGTCGGTGTACGACCAGACATGGCCGCGCGGGGAGAGCGGGAACTCGGCGAGCTCCCCGCCGCCGGGACAGGCCGGGTTGCGGCACCCGTCGTCCGCGCGCGGGAAGAAGACCGACGCGCAGGCGGTGCAGCGGGTGCCGAGCAGCCGGAACTCCGCCTCCGGCACGGTGTCGTCGGTGAACCACCCGGCCACCACAGGTCTGCGCGTCCGTGCCATCAAGGCCTCCCGTACCACCGATCACGACGATCACCACTGATCTGACGAACCGTCAGAAGTGTGGCACGGGAGCCCCGCAGGCGAAAGACGTCAGTGACCGGCCACCGACCTCCGCGCCACCGGGAAGTCGAAGAACGTGCTCGGGAACGGCTCCGGCTTGAAGGTGAAGTGCCACCACTCCTCCGGCAGGTTCACGAAGCCCTGCTCGACGAGCGCCCCCTTGAGCAACTGCCGATTGGCCCGCTGCGCGCCCTGGACCCGGGGATCGTCGGTGTGCGAGAGCGTGTCGAAGCAGTCGTACCCGGTCCCCATGTCCACGGAGTTGTCGGGGAACCGCTCCGCCCGAGGGCCGTAGCACTCCGTCAGCCTCTCGCCCGGCACGTACGCGCGCGTGCGTACCGCCGGCAGTCGCACGATCGTCAGGTCCACGGTCGACCCCCGGCTGTGCCCGGACTTCTCCGCGATGTAACCGTCGGCGAACAGCCTCGACTTGTCGACGAGCGGATAGAACTCCTCCTTCATCCGCTCGTCCGCCAGGTCCTTCGCCCAGCGCACGAAGTGGTCGACGGCCCGCTGCGGCCGGTAGCAGTCGTACACCTTCAACGTGTAACCCCGAGCCAGCAGCCCGACCTGCGCCCGGTGCAGTGCCTCGGCCGCCGGCCGGGTCAGGATGCACAGCGGCTGCCGGTAGCCGTCCACCGGCTCGCCCACGAAGTTGTGCGCCGTCGTGTAGCGCATCTCCTGAAGGATCGTCCGGTCCACGGAAGCGAGGGCCACGAACTCCCGTGGCGCCTTCGGCTCCGGCGCGGCGGACGCCGGGGGAGCGGGGGCGGCGACGGCGCCCGTGACGGCGAGCAGTCCGGCCGCGGCCGTGACGGCGAGAGTACGGAGAGCGGAAGCAAGTCCTGTCATGCGCACCGTCTATCAGTTCCGGCAGCGCCGGGAAAGGGTGATCGCATACGGTCGGCCCGTGAAGGACACCCACGGCACCTCCCACGCGACCGCGCACGGCACCTCCCACACCGCCGCGCGCACCAGCGCCTCCCACTGCACCGCCTGCGGCGCCGCCCACTCGGCCGACGCCGGCTGGCCCCGCACCTGCGCGGCCTGCGGCCACACCGCCTACCGCAACCCGCTGCCCGTCGCCGTCGCCCTGCTCCCCGTCACGGACGGAGCGGGCACCGGCCTCGTCGTCATCACCCGCACCATCGAGCCCGCGCGGGGCGGGGTCGCCCTGCCCGGAGGCTTCATCGACCACGGCGAGGACTGGCGGGCAGCCGTTGCCCGCGAGCTGCGCGAGGAGACCGGGATCGTGGCCTCCGCCGAGGAGGTGGGCCTCGCCGACGCGTTGAGCTCCCCGGCCGGCCACCTCCTCCTCTTCGGCCTCCTCCCGGCCCGCCCGGCCGCCGCTCTCCCGCCCTCGGTCCCGACGAACGAGACGAGCGGCCACCACGTGCTCCACGCGCCCGCGGAGCTGGCCTTCCCGCTCCACACGGAGGCGGTACGGAAGTGGTTCGCGGGGGCGTACGGCTGAGGGGGCGAAGGGCCGGACGAGCCCCGCCCCCTCGGCACGAGGTCACACCCCCCGTACCCGCACCGGCAGCCCGGCCTCCTCCACCCCGTCGTCCGTCACCCGCTCCACGAGCACCCGCCCGTCCACGAGCCGTGACTGGTACCGCTCGATCTCGGCCGACTCCCAGCCGTCCCCCGTGTCCCGTACGACGAGCCCGCCGCCCGTCCGCCCGGCGGCGGGCGCCCACACCTCCAGGGCCAGACCGCCGTCCTCGCCCCGCACCGGGAGCACCGCCCCCGCCCGCGCCAGGACCGGCACCCGGGAGAGCGGGGCGTCGAGCAACACCTGCCCGGGACCCTCGTACGCCTGCCCCGTCGCCGTGTCGTACCACCGTCCGCGCGGCAGCCGCACCGCCCTCCGGTCGGCGCCCCGGGTCAGGACCGGCGCCACCACCAGCGCGTCGCCGAGCAGGAACGCGTCCTCGCAGTCGCGCAGCACCCGGTCCTCGGGCGCCCCCCACCACAGCGGGCGCACATACGGCGCGCCCGTCATCCGGGCGAGCCGGGCCAGCGTCGTGAAGTACGGCCGCAGCCGCTCCCGTTCGGCCAGGGCCACGCGCGCGTGCTCCAGGACCTCGGGGCCGAACTCCCACGGTTCGCGCCGCCCCGCGCCGATCGCCGCGTGCGTGCGGAACAGCGGCAGCCATGCCCCCAGCTGGTACCAGCGCAGGAACAGCTCCGGCGTCGGGCTGCCGTCGAAACCGCCGACGTCGGGGCCCGAGTACGGCACCCCGCACAGGCCGAGCCCCAGGACCAGCGAGAGCGAGGCCCGCAGCCCCGGCCACCCCGTCGACACGTCGCCCGACCAGGTGCCCCCGTACCGCTGCATGCCGGCCCAACCGGAACGCGAGAAGAGGAAGGGCCGCTCGTCGGGCCGCAGCCGCCGCAGCCCCTCGTACCCGGCGCGGGCCATCGTGAGCCCGTACACGTTGTGCGCCTCGCGATGGTCGCCGCCCCGGCCGTCCAGGGCGTGCCGCGACGAACGCGGCAGCGTCGTGTCACCGAAGGGGGCGAAGGACACCGGCTCGTTCATGTCGTGCCAGACCCCGGCGAAGCCCTGCCGGAGCCGCTCCTCGTACAGCTCGCCCCACCACTCCCGTACCGCCGGATCGGTGAAGTCCGGGTAGGCGCACTCGCCCGGCCACACCTCCCCGTGGACCTCGTTGCCCCGCGCGTCCCGGACGAAGGCCCCGGCCGCCCGCCCGCTGTCGTACACCGCGTTCCCCGGCTCGGCCTTCACCGCCGGGTCCACGATCGACACGAGCCGCACGCCCTGCTCCCGCAGCTCCTTCGCGAGCCCCGGCAGATCGGGGAACCGCTCCCGGTCGACGGTGAACACCCGGTGGCCGTCGTAGTGGTCGATGTCGAGGTGGACGGCGGACAGCGGCAGCCCCCGCTCCCGATATCCGGCCACGACGCGCCGCACCTCGCGCTCGCTGCCGAACCCCCAGCGCGCGTGCTGCGCTCCGAGCGCCCAGTCCGGCGGCAGCGCCGGAGCACCCGTGAGGGCCGCCCAGCCGTGGAGCACGCGCGCGGGGGTGCCGACCACCACCCAGCAGCGCAGCGGCCCGCCGCCCATGCGGACCTCGCTGGTCCCCGGCCGGTCGTGCCCGGACCCCGCGCCCTCCTCGCCCTCGGCCAGGGTGACCCGGCCGTCCCAGGAGTTGTCGTGGAAGGCCAGGTGGGTCCCGGCGTCCGAGACGACGAACTGCACGGGCATGGTGAGGTAGAGCGGATCGTCCCCGGGGCCGAAGCTCCCCTTGGGATCGGTGTTCCACAGCCGGTACGAGCCGTCCCGCAGCCGTGGCCCCGCAGACCGCCCACCGAGCCCGAAGAACCGCGCGTCCGCCGGCACCTCACTGCGCTGCACCCAGCGCGCCCCGCCCGCCCCCTCCTCGGCGACCGGCTCCCACCAGCGCGGCGGCAGGTCCCGGCGCAGCATCACCCCGCCCGGGGTACGGATCTCCACCGCCCCGTGCCGGGAGATCGCCACCGTCACCCGCTCCGACACGATCCGCCAGCCGCCGTCCGTGTCCGGTTCGAGGGCGGCCCGGGGATCCGGATCGGGCGCCTCGCCGGCCAGGGCGTACGAGGGAAGGGGCTCGGCCCCGTCCCACCCCCAGAACACGGTGCCGCCCGACGACACACAGATCCGCAACGAGGACCGCGCGAACCGGACGGTCCCCCCACCGGGCGCGGCCTCCGCCCCCGTCGCGAGCCCCGGTACCCGGGCCCGCTCGGCACCCCTCGGCGGCAGCCCCCACGCGTCCGTACGGCGCTGCCGCCACGCCGCCCGTACCGTCCGCAACCCCTGCACCGAGCCGAACACCTTCATCGAACGCACCAGTTCACGACCGTCCATGCGGCTCACCCTGCCACCCACCAGGGGCGGAACAAGGTCCGTTCAACTGTCGTTCACCCGTGGTGGGAGCACATATTCAACTCCCCGACCATGGGCGGGCAGCCCTGGTGCGAAAGACGATCACATGGCATCGTCCTGTCAGCCGCGTCGCGCGCACACCCCAGCACGTGCGCGGGACACACGCCGACCCCGCGTACAGCCAGGGAGCCGCCCCAATGACATCAGCGCAGACCGAGCCGCTCTGGCAGCCGGACGAGGAACGCATCGCCACGGCCGCCGTCACCCGCTTCCAGACCTGGGCCGCCGAGCACCACGGCGCCCCGGCCGAGGGCGGGTACCCGGCGCTCCACCGCTGGTCCGTCGACGAGCTCGAAGCCTTCTGGCAGGCGGTCGTCGAGTGGTTCGACATCCGTTTCTCCACCCCGTACGAGCGCGTCCTCGGCGACCGCTCGATGCCCGGCGCCGACTGGTTCCCCGGGGCCACCCTCAACTACGCCGAGCACGCCCTGCGCGCCGCCGGCGAGCGCCCCCATGACACGGCGCTGCTCCATGTGGACGAAACACATGAGCCCACGCCGACCACCTGGGGCGAGCTCCGCCGCCAGGTCGGCTCCCTCGCCGCCGAACTCCGCGCCCTCGGCGTACAGCCGGGCGACCGGATCAGCGGCTACCTGCCCAACGTCCCGCAGTCCGTCGTGGCGCTCCTCGCCACCGCCGCCGTCGGCGGCGTCTGGACCTCCTGTGCCCCCGATTTCGGCGCCCGCAGCGTCCTGGACCGCTTCCAGCAGGTCGAGCCCGTCGTCCTCTTCACCGTCGACGGCTACCGCTACGGCGGCAAGGAGCACGACCGCCGCGACACCGTCGCCGAACTGCGTGCCGAGCTCCCGACCCTCCGCGCGGTCGTCCACATCCCGCTGCTCGGCACCCCGGCCCCGGAGGGCACCCTCGCCTGGGACGACCTCGTCGCGGCCGACGTCGAGCCGGTGTACGAGCAGGTCTCGTTCTCGCACCCGCTGTGGGTCCTGTACTCCTCCGGCACGACCGGCCTGCCGAAGGCGATCGTCCAGTCCCAGGGCGGCATCCTCGTCGAGCACGTCAAGCAGCTGGGCCTGCACTGCGACCTCGGCCCCGACGACGTGTTCTTCTGGTACACCTCGACCGGCTGGATGATGTGGAACTTCCTCGTCTCCGGCCTGCTCACCGGCACCACCGTCGTCCTGTACGACGGCAGCCCCGGCTACCCCGACACCGCCGCCCAGTGGCGCGTGGCCGAACGCACCCGCGCCACCCTGTACGGCACCTCAGCCGCGTACGTGATGGCCTGCGCCAAGGCGGACGTGCACCCCGGCCGTGACTTCGACCTCTCGTCGGTGAAGTGCGTGGCCACCACCGGCTCCCCGCTGCCCCCCGACGGCTTCCGCTGGCTCCACGACGAGGTCCGCGAGAACCTCTGGATCGCCTCCGTCAGCGGCGGCACCGACGTGTGCTCCTGCTTCGCGGGCGCCGTCCCCACCCTCCCCGTCCACATCGGGGAACTCCAGGCGGCGGGCCTCGGCACCGACCTGCAGGCCTGGGACCCCTCCGGCAAGCCCGTGATCGACGAGGTCGGCGAACTCGTCGTCACCAACCCCATGCCGTCCATGCCGATCCACTTCTGGAACGACCCCGACGGCAGCCGCTACCGCGACAGCTACTTCGAGATGTTCCCGAACGTCTGGCGCCATGGCGACTGGATCACGATCACCGACCACGGCTCGGTCGTCATCCACGGCCGCTCCGACTCCACCCTGAACCGCCAGGGCGTACGGATGGGAAGCGCCGATATCTATGAGGCCGTCGAACGCCTCCCGGAGATCCGCGAATCCCTCGTGATCGGCCTGGAGGAGCCGGACGGCGGCTACTGGATGCCCCTCTTCGTCCACCTCGTCGAGGGCGCCACCCTCGACGAGGAGCTGATCGCCCGCATCAAGCGGACGATCCGCTCCGAACTCTCGCCGCGCCACGTCCCCGACGAGATCATCGAGGTCCCGGGCGTCCCGCACACCCTCACGGGCAAGCGCATCGAGGTCCCGGTCAAGCGCCTCCTCCAGGGCACCCCGCTGGCCAAGGCCGTCAACGCCGGCTCGGTCGACGACCTCGGCCTCCTGCACTTCTACGAAACCCTGGCGGCCACCCGCCGCGGCTGACCCACGCGCGAGGCCGTGTCCGGAAAGTCCCGCACAAGCCCGCGGGCGCGGGCAGACGGCGCTACTTCCCGGACACGACCTGGCCCTTCGGCGCCCCCGGCAGCTCGCCGGGGGCGCCGACCGCTGCCTTGGCGAGCACCGCGGACACCCCGAGGACGGTGCCCGACGGGCCCGCCGACGTGGTCGTGGTCAGGACGGTCCGCTCCCCGAGGAACGCCGACGACGTACGGTCGAAGATCCACTGGGTCTGCTCGCCGTGCGCGGTACGGGCCACGGCCACGCCCTCGCGACCGGCCGCGTCCTTCGCGGACGGCAGCACGGTGACCCCGGGGATCCGCGCCGCGGCCTCGTACAGCGCGGCGGTGACCTTCGGGGGAGCCCAGGTCTCGGCCAGCAGGGTCCCGATCGCGGTGAACGCCCGCTGGTCCGGATCGCCTCCGTCGCCCCCCTTCACCCGCGTCTCGTCACGGATCAGCCTCAGCAACGCCTCCGGGTCCGTCGGAAGCGTCGCCACGTACGCGTGGGTCGGGTTGGTGACGGAGGGCGGCTCCGCCCCCGCGGTGGTCTTCCGGGGCGTGGCACCGCGGTGGTCCAGCTCGTACACGGGCAGCGGCGCGCCGAGCCGGCTGTCGGCCGAACCGGGCTCGCGCAGCAGCCCGGGCCGGCTGCCGTCGGCCGACAGCCAGACCTCGCGTCGATGGACGGGCGGCAGCGTCGCGGGTCCACCGGTAGCGCTGCGCCCCGCATGGGCGACGAGGCTCTTGACGTAGACGTACCCCTCGGGCCGGGCGTCCGGCGCGGGAGCGACGGCGGCGGCGAGCGCCGCACGGGACAGCACCTGTACGGCGCCGGGCGACGCGTGCTGCCCGGCCGAGACCCGGCCCGGGGACCCGACCGGCGGGTCCTGGGGCGCGAGCACGACCGCACCGGCCACGACCGCGCAGGCGGCCACCGGCGCCGCGATCCAGCCGAGCCGGAGCTTGGCGCCCGCCCGGCGGACACGGGGCGGGCGGGCGCCGGCGCCGTCACCGGAGGCGAGGGCGGTCCGCAGGACGGTGTGCCGCAGATCGCGATCCCGCTCCGGGGCGAGCTCGGGTACGGGAGGCGGCGGCAGCAGCTCGGCGAGCTCGGCCCGCAGCTGAGCGTCCGCGTGCCCGTGGTCCTGGTGGCGCGGCGTACGAGGGGCGAAGGCGTTCATGCCTGGTTCTCCGGGATCGATCGGGGCACGAGGGCAGGACGGACGTCGGACGGGGCGGAAACGGCTCCGCTCACGGGTTCCGGGGCGGTTCCGGCGCTGGTACGGGACCGAACGGCGACAGCCGCGGCCCGCTCCTCCCGGCGGGCCGCCCGCAGTTCGGCATCGGCGAGCTTCCGGAGCCGTTCACGCGCCCGGGACAGCCGCGAACGAACCGTCCCGACCGGGATCCCCAACGCCTCCCCGGCAGCCGCGTAGTCGAGCCCGGCCCACACGACCAGCGTGAAGACCTCCCGCTCACGCCGCCTGAGCTTGCCGAGAGCGGCGCGCGCGGCCCGAATCTGCTCCCCGTCGGTCATCCGGGCGAGGACGTCGTCGGCGAAGTCCGGCAGCACCCCGCGCTCCGGCATCCGGGCGAGCGCCGCGTCCCGCCGCCGCGCCTCGCGGGCGGCACCCCGCATGATGTTGGTCGCGATGCCGAGCAGCCACGGGCGCAGACTGCCGCCCTCGGCGTGCACCTTCCCGCGACAGCGCCAGGCCTCCAGGAACGCGGCGGAGACGACATCCTCGGCCGCCGCCCGGTCCCCGCACACCCGGAAGGCGTAGTGGTACAGCACGCGTGCGTGCTCGTCGTACGCCTCGCCGAGCGCGGAGGGATCCCCGGCGCGGAAACGATCTCTCATAGGTGATTCCACACAAGGCACTGGGCGGTGGTTCGTCCGGGTTCCCGTGACCCGCGCCACACCTCGCGCCACCGTCGCCCAGGGCATGCGCCGATGTGGCCCAGGTCACGGGAACGCAGGACCCGCAACGCGCAGTGCTGGTCATGAACGATTCCTCGACACCCGGTCGTACGCCGCGGGGCGCGACCCGCCGCACGGCCCTGCGCACCCTGGCCGTGGCCGCCGTACTGGCAGGCACGACCCTCTCCGCCCTGCCCCCGACGGCGACCGCCTCGGCCGCGGCCCCGGAGACGTACGCGCTGACCATCCGTCACCTCGACCGCGCGGGCGCCGCCACCGGCGACTACCGGACGAACGTCACCGGCCTCTCGGGCCCCGGCGCCGACGCCTCCGCCTCGCCCCACGACCCGTCCGGCACCGTCACCGTCCGCCTGCCCAAGGGCCGCTACCTGCTCGACTCCACCCTGACCGGTGCCGAGCAGGCCGCCGGAACCGACTGGATCGTCCAGCCCCGCCTGGACCTCGACCACGACACGACGGTCACCGTCGACGCCCGTACGACCGCCCCCGTGGACGTCCGCCCGCCGGAGTCCGGCGCCCGCTACCTGCACAGCATGGCGTACGTCGAGGCCACCCACGCGGGCACGACCCGCTCGGCGAACATCATGATGTCGAGCGGGGACCTGCGCGTGGCCCACCTGGGCCCCGCCGCCGAGTCCGGCTCGGTCAAGGAGTGGATCGACACCTACTGGTCCGGCGCACGCGCCGACTACGCGCTCGGCTACGTCTTCACCTCCGCACGCGCCCTGACCGGCCTCGTCCGCCATCCGTCGGCCGCCTCCCTGGCCACCGTCAAGGTCCGCGGAGCCGCACCGGAGGGCGCGACCGGAACCGGGTTCGTCGACATCCAGCCCAGCGCCGGCCCCACCGTCGGCCTCGTCCGGCCCCTCCCGCTGCCCGGTACCGCGAGCTTCCTGGTCACCCCGGAACGCGGCCTCTGGGACCTCGGTTACGCCGGACCCGCGGCCCCCGACACCCCGCCCAACCGCTATGCCGCCGACGGAATCGCGGTACGCGCGGGTGCCACCACCACCCACACCTTCGACAACGCCGTCTTCGGCCCCGCCCTCGACACGGCACCCGGCGCCCGCCCCGCGGGCGTGCGCGACGGCGACACCCTCGCACTCGACATCCCGCTCCTCGCCGACGGCGACGGTCACGTGCCCACCGCCCCGCGCTTCCACGGCGCCACCACCACGCTCCACCGGGACGGCGTCCTGATCGGCACCGGTCAGGGCGACCCCGGCCGCGCCACCTTCACCACCACTCCCGGCCGGGCCTCGTACCGCCTGACCGCCACCGCGACCCGGGGCGACGGCACCCCGGCGAGCGGACGCGTCACCGCCGCCTGGACGTTCACCTCGGCCGCCGCGTCCCGCCCCGCCGCGCTGCCGCTCAGCACCGTCCGCTTCGCCCCGGCCCTCGACCTCGACGGCACCGCGCCGGCGGGTGCCCTGGTCCGCGTACCGGTCACCGTCCAGGGCGCGGCCACCGAGACCGGAATCCGTTCCCTCACCGTGTCGATGTCGACCGACAACGGCACCACCTGGACCCGCGTCCCCGTCGTCGACGACCAGGCGGGCTTCCGCACCCCCGGCCCCGGCCGATCCGTCTCGCTCCGCGCCGAACTCACCGACACCCAGGGCAACACCCTCACCCAGACCCTGACGAACGCCTACCGGACCCGATGACCTGACGAGACCGCAGCCGAGCGCTCCGGGATGGGACCACCCTCCCCGGAGCGCTCACGCACGCACGCCGCCACCTACCCCCTACGGGCGTCACCCGCCGTACGTCGCCTGCGCGTCCGCCAGCACCTCGGCGAAGTCCGCCGCCAGGCGCGGCGCGTCCTCGGGCGAGAGCGTCGACGTCGTGATCCGTACGGCCGGCGGGGCGGCGATCCGGAACCGCGCTCCCGCGGCCACCCACCAGCCCTGCGTCCGCAACCCGTTGACGACCGCCGACTCGTCCCGCACCGGCACCCACACGTTCAGCCCGCTCGCCCCGACGGCCCGGATCCGGTGCGCCCCCAGCGCGCCGATCAGGGCCGCGCGCCGCTCCGCGTACGCCGTCTCGCCGTCCGCCACGAGCGCGCGTACCGCCCCGTCGCGGAACAGGCCGGACACCGACTCCTGGAGGACGTGACTGACCCAGCCGGAGGTCATCAGCATCCGCCCGTCGTGCCGCGCGAGCGTCACCGCGTCGCACGCGACCCCGGCCCACCGCAGGTCGATCCCGAGATGCTTCGACACGGTGCGCACCTGCGCCCATCGTTCGAGCCCCGCCGCCGCGAGCGTGTACGCCGCCGCCCCGCCGACCTCCGCGTTGTGGTCGTCCTCGACGACGAGCACCTCCGGGAACTCCCGGAGCACCGACACCAGTTCGTCCCGCCGCGACCGGGTGAAGAACGCCCCGGTCGGACACTGCCCCCGAGGACTGCACACCACCGCGCGCACCCCGCCCCGGAGCGCCGTCCGCAGCGACTCCGGTACGAGCCCCTCACCGTCCACGGCCACCGGGACCATCCGCAGCCCCAACGCGGGCACCAGATCGAGCAGATGGTGGAAGCCGGGATCCTCCACGGCCACCGCGTCACCGGGCCGCAGCTCCGTCGAGAGGAGCCGCGCGATGCAGTCGAGGGCCCCGTGCGCGAACGTCACGTGCCGCGCCGGCACCTCGTCCCGCGCGAACCACTGCCGGGTCACCTCTTCGAGCGCCGCGAGCCGAGGCGCGGCGCGATGGGACCCGTACACCGGGGTGACCGTCGACGGAGGACGCAGTACGGGAAGGAAGGCCGGGTCGGGATGCCCGCCGGCCAGGTCCACCAGGCCCTGCGGTACCCGCGGCGGACGCCGTGAGGCCACGGACGGTACGTCGGCGACGACCGTCCCGCCCCGGCCCCGCGTGACGATCAGCCCCCGCTGCCGCAGCTCCTTGTAGGCCGTCGCGACCGTTCCCGGGCTCACCCCCAGGGTGTCGGCGAGCCGCCGCACGGGCGGCAGGGAGTCGCCGGGGGAGAGCCCGCCCTCGGCGACTCCCCGCTCCACGGACGCGGCAATCCCCTTGGCCGTCGTACCTTCGATCGCATATTGTGCTGCCACGTAGTCAAGTATGTATCAATACAAAGCAGTTCGCAAGGGGGACCCGTTGAGCCGCTCCACCCATTCCACCCGAACAGGCCTCAAGGACCGCATCCCCGGCGGCCGGGACGGCCGCCGCATGCTCGTCATCGGCTTCATCGACAAGTGCGGCACCGGACTCTGGTCCACGGCCATGGCCCTCTACTTCACCTACGTCACCGGCCTCGGCCTCGGTGAAGTCGGCCTCCTCATCGCCGTCTCGGGTGCCGCCGGCATCGCGGGCGCCCCCCTCGGCGGCCGCCTCGCCGACCGCTTCCCCCTCGTCCGCGTCATCATCTGCACCCAACTGCTGCGCGCCGCGGCCCTCCTGGCCCTCCTCACCACCGACGACTACCTGCTGCTCGTCCTCTTCTCGGCCGTCGGCGCACTGCCCGACCGCGCCACCAACGTCCTCACCAAGCTCTACGCCGCCCGGGTCGCCGGCCCCGACCGCATCCGCTACCAGGCCATCAACCGCACCACCTCCAACATCGGCTGGACCCTCGGCGGCCTCGGCGCCGCGGCGGCCCTCGCCGTCGGCAGCACCACCGCCTTCCACCTCCTCCTCGTCGGAGACGCCCTCTCCTACCTCGTGATGGCGGTGCTCACCCTCCGCTGCGCCGAACCCCCGGCCCCCGCCGCCTCCCGCATCGCCGCCACCTCCACCGACGCCACTCCGACGACGAAGCCCTCCAACCCCTGGCGCGACAGGGGCTTCCTCGGCTTCACCGCCGCGGACTCGGTCTTCTACCTCCACGACTCGATCCTCCAGGTCGCCCTGCCGCTCTGGATCGTCCACGCCACCGAGGCCCCCGTGGGCCTCGCCCCGCTCCTGATGGTCGCCAACAGCGCCCTCGTCGTGATCTTCCAGGTCCCGCTCTCGCGCTTCGGCTCCTCCACCGAAGCCGCCCGCCGCCTGCTCGCCCCCCTCGCGGGGCTCTTCGCCGTCGGCACGCTCGCCCTCGCCGTCTCGGCACTCAGCGGCCGGACCCTCTCCATCGCCGCCCTGATCACCGCTGCCGTCGCCCTCACCTTCGCCGAGATGATCCACACCATCGCGTCCTGGGAGATCTCCGTCGCCCTCGCCCCCGACGACGCCCAGGGCGCCTACCTCGGAGTCCACGGCCTCGCCCAGTCCACCCAGCGCTTCGTCGGCCCCCTCCTCATGACCGGCCTCGTCTCCGCGGGCCCCCTGGCCTGGCCCGTCCTCGGCGCCGCCCTCGTCGGCACCACCGCCGCCCAGAACCGCATCGTCCGCCGACGTCTCCCCGAAGCGTCACTGTCAGTGGCGAAGGTTACGGTGAGTGAGCACTGATCGGACCATCACCAGGGGGAGACATGACACGGACCGGCACCAGCCTCCGCCGCGCACTGCGCCGCGAAGTTCCCAGCACCGTCGGCCTGCTCGCCGACGAGCACGACTTCACGGCCATGCGGCAGTACAGGACCTTCGCCTTCGACGACCACACCACCTACCTCCGCCAGGTCGAGGCCCTCCTCAGGACCCTCGCCACCCAGGGCGGCCACACCACCGTCACCCTCTTCGACCCCGAGGAGTACGCGGCCTACTGCGCCGAGACCGCCATCGACCCGGACCACCCCACCAGCCGCAGCCGCTTCACCGCCCACCTCGCCGCCACCGGCGCCCACGTCACCTATACCGGGCAGCCCCTCAGTACCCTCCTCCCCGAGCTCGTCGACTCCGCCGTCCGCCACGCCACCTGGGAGTACGCCACGACCGTCCTCGCCGCCGCGGGCGACTGCGCCACCTGCGGCAAGGACATCGGCAGGGCCGCCTTCGAGCGGGCCGCCCGGCTCCTCGCGCGGCTCCTCGATGCCGCAGGCGGCGGCACCCACCACCTCGTCTGCAGCGTCCCGGCGGCCGACGACCAACTCCTCGCCGTCCTCCATGCCGACGGCACCACACAACCGGTGGGCGTCGACGACGCACCGGCCGCCGAGTTCACCGCCGTCCTCGCCGCAGGCATCGTCCTCGGCGCCCCCGGCGGACTCGTCCTGCGCACCAGCACCCCCGGCGACCGCGACCGGCTCCACGGCTGGCGCCTCACCGGCGGCACCCTCACCTCGCTCACCGAGGCGGAAGTCTTCGCCGCCTACTGCACCGACGCCCGCACCGGAGAACCCCTCTCCCCGGAACCGGGCGTGGACCACCGCGCCGGCTTCCCCCTCGCCCCCGACCCGGACGACGACTGGACCACCCACCACTGACCCCGGACACGACGAAGGGGCTCCCCGTCACCTGGATGACGGAAAGCCCCTTCGTACGTCAGCGAACGCCCGGGATCACTCCCCGGACAGCACCGCCTGAGCGGCCACACGCGCTTCGTGCGCCGTGTCCGCCGCACGCGCCGCGGCAGCGGCCCGCTCGCACTGAGCCAGCGTGTACTTGGCCAGCGTCGCCCGCACATACGGAATCGAGGCAGCACCCATGGAAAGGGAGGTGACACCCAGACCCGTCAGCACACAGGCGAGCAGCGGGTCGGCGGCAGCCTCACCACAGACACCACAGCTCTTGCCCTCGGCCTTGGCCGCCTCGGCGGACAGCGCCACCAGGTCGAGCAGCGCCGGCTGCCACGGGTCCTGCAGCCGCGACACCGCACCGACCTGACGGTCGGCCGCGAAGGTGTACTGCGCCAGGTCGTTGGTGCCCAGCGACAGGAACTCGACCTCCTGGAGGATCGAGCGCGCCCGCAGCGCGGCCGAGGGAATCTCGACCATCGCACCGAACTTCGCCCGCAGCCCCGCCTCACGGCACGCGTCGGCGAAGGCCTTCGCGTCCGTACGGTCGGCCACCATCGGCGCCATGACCTCGAGGTACACCGGCAGACCCTCGACGGCCTTCGCCAGCGCGGTCAGCTGCGTCCGCAGCACCTCGGGATGGTCGAGCAGCGACCGCAGACCCCGCACACCGAGCGCCGGGTTCGGCTCGTCCACCGGCGTCAGGAAGTCCAGCGGCTTGTCGGCACCGGCGTCCAGCACCCGCACGACCACCCGGCCCTCGGGGAAGGCCTCCAGCACCGCGCGGTAGGCCTCGACCTGCTTCTCCTCGGACGGAGCCTTCTTGCTGTCGTCCAGGAAGAGGAACTCCGTACGGAACAGACCGACACCCTCGGCACCGGCCTCCACCGCGGCCGGCACGTCCGCCGGACCACCGACGTTGGCGAGCAGCGGCACCTTGTGACCGTCCGACGTGGCACCCGGACCGCTGGACGTCGCCAGCGCGGCCTTACGAGCGGCGGCGGCCTTGGTCAGCTCCGCCTTCTTCTCCTCGCTCGGGTCCACGAAGAGCTCACCGGTCGAACCGTCGACCGCGATGAGCGTCCCCTCGGCGATCTCACCCGCGCCCGGCAGCGCGACGATGGCCGGCACTCCCAGCGCCCGCGCCAGAATCGCGCTGTGGCTGGTCGGCCCACCCTCCTCGGTCACGAACCCGAGCACGAGCGTCGGGTCAAGCAGCGCCGTGTCGGCCGGCGCCAGGTCCCGCGCGATCAGCACGTACGGCTCGTCACTGTCCGGAACGCCCGGCATCGGCACACCGAGCAGGCGCGCCACGATCCGGTTCCGCACGTCGTCGAGGTCGGCGACCCGCCCGGCCATGTACTCACCGGCACCGGCGAGCAGCTCGCGATAGTGCGAGAAGGCGTCGTAGATACCGCGCTCCGCCGTGCTGCCCACGGCGATCCTGCGGTCCACATCGGCGATGAGCTCCGGGTCCTGGGCGATCATCGCCTGGGCCTCCAGCACGTGCTGAGCCTCACCGCCGGCCAGGTTGCCGCGCGCATTGAGGTCGGCGGCGACAGCCTCGACGGCCTGACGGGCGCGCCCCTGTTCGCGCTCCGCCTCGTCCGCCGGGATCTGCTTGGCCGGCGGTTCGAGAACCGCCGTGCCCATGTGCCGGACCTCGCCGATCGCCACACCGTGGCTGACGCCGACGCCTCGCAGCGTTGTCTCCATCTCACCCGTCTCCGATAGAGCGGCGGCACCTGCCGCCGCGTTGAATGTCGAACTCGCGGTCGTCACGGGGACGAACCGGCTCAGCTCCAGCCGAAGAGCTCGTCGCCGGCCTTCACTTCGCCGTCTTCGACGAGAGAGGAGAGCGAGTCCGCAGTGGCCTCCAGGGCCACGATGGGACAGATGGGGGACTTGCCGGCGGCCTCGACCGCAGCGGGGTCCCAGCGCACGACCGCCTGGCCGCGCGCCACGGTGTCACCCTTCTTCACGAGGAGCTCGAAGCCCTCCCCGTTGAGCTGAACGGTGTCGATGCCGAGGTGCGTCAGCACACCGTGGCCCTCGTCGTCGACGACGACGAACGCGTGCGGGTGCATGGAGACGATGACCCCGTCGATGGGGGAGACGGCCTCCGAGGGCTCACGTACGGGATCGATGGCGGTACCGGGACCGACCATCGCACCGGAGAAGACCGGGTCGGGAACTGCGGCGAGACCGATGGCGCGTCCAGCAAGCGGCGACGTCACGGTTGTCATGGGAAGCCTCCCAGGGGCGGAGATTGTGTAGGCGCCGTCACTACCTGTCCTGGACGGCGTACTGTTCTGAAGCGTAAGTCATAAGAAGTCCTAGTTCCGCCCGGGACGTACTAGTTGGTACCGGTTGGACGGAGCTAGGGACTACCGCAAACGATTTGCCTCGACTGACGGTGGGATGTACTGTCGTACTCCTGCCTGACCCCAACGCGGCCTTGAGTCGCGGGTCGGCAGCACCTATCAAGCCAGATCCTAACCCCAGTGGTCTACACCTCTGCATGTTCGCAGGGGATGTGGTCAGGGGGACCGAGAAAGCCTGGTAGTGTTTGAACCCGCCAGGAACGGAAAAGCGCAAGCAAATTCCAATCCCGGCAGCCCGCTCCAGCGGGTGGCAGAAACGGAAATCGGATCTGCTAAGCTGGAAACACGAAATACCGAAGGGAAGCCCGGAGGAAAGCCCGAGAGGGTGAGTACAAAGGAAGCGTCCGTTCCTTGAGAACTCAACAGCGTGCCAAAAATCAACGCCAGATTAGTTGATACCCCGTCCATCTTCGGATGGCGAGGTTCCTTTGAAAGTCCTGCCGGCCCTTGTGGCGGGTAGGCAACATACACAGCGAGGACGCTGTGGACAGTCGGCCTTATTCCGGCCTGACTGTCCCGCTCAACGCGAGTGTCACCCGATTACGGGTAAACATTCACGGAGAGTTTGATCCTGGCTCAGGACGAACGCTGGCGGCGTGCTTAACACATGCAAGTCGAACGATGAAGCCCTTCGGGGTGGATTAGTGGCGAACGGGTGAGTAACACGTGGGCAATCTGCCCTTCACTCTGGGACAAGCCCTGGAAACGGGGTCTAATACCGGATAACACCGGCTTCCGCATGGGAGCTGGTTGAAAGCTCCGGCGGTGAAGGATGAGCCCGCGGCCTATCAGCTTGTTGGTGGGGTAATGGCCTACCAAGGCGACGACGGGTAGCCGGCCTGAGAGGGCGACCGGCCACACTGGGACTGAGACACGGCCCAGACTCCTACGGGAGGCAGCAGTGGGGAATATTGCACAATGGGCGAAAGCCTGATGCAGCGACGCCGCGTGAGGGATGACGGCCTTCGGGTTGTAAACCTCTTTCAGCAGGGAAGAAGCGAAAGTGACGGTACCTGCAGAAGAAGCGCCGGCTAACTACGTGCCAGCAGCCGCGGTAATACGTAGGGCGCAAGCGTTGTCCGGAATTATTGGGCGTAAAGAGCTCGTAGGCGGCTTGTCACGTCGGGTGTGAAAGCCCGGGGCTTAACCCCGGGTCTGCATCCGATACGGGCAGGCTAGAGTGTGGTAGGGGAGATCGGAATTCCTGGTGTAGCGGTGAAATGCGCAGATATCAGGAGGAACACCGGTGGCGAAGGCGGATCTCTGGGCCATTACTGACGCTGAGGAGCGAAAGCGTGGGGAGCGAACAGGATTAGATACCCTGGTAGTCCACGCCGTAAACGTTGGGAACTAGGTGTTGGCGACATTCCACGTCGTCGGTGCCGCAGCTAACGCATTAAGTTCCCCGCCTGGGGAGTACGGCCGCAAGGCTAAAACTCAAAGGAATTGACGGGGGCCCGCACAAGCAGCGGAGCATGTGGCTTAATTCGACGCAACGCGAAGAACCTTACCAAGGCTTGACATATACCGGAAAGCATTAGAGATAGTGCCCCCCTTGTGGTCGGTATACAGGTGGTGCATGGCTGTCGTCAGCTCGTGTCGTGAGATGTTGGGTTAAGTCCCGCAACGAGCGCAACCCTTGTCCTGTGTTGCCAGCATGCCCTTCGGGGTGATGGGGACTCACAGGAGACCGCCGGGGTCAACTCGGAGGAAGGTGGGGACGACGTCAAGTCATCATGCCCCTTATGTCTTGGGCTGCACACGTGCTACAATGGCCGGTACAAAGAGCTGCGATGCCGCGAGGCGGAGCGAATCTCAAAAAGCCGGTCTCAGTTCGGATTGGGGTCTGCAACTCGACCCCATGAAGTCGGAGTTGCTAGTAATCGCAGATCAGCATTGCTGCGGTGAATACGTTCCCGGGCCTTGTACACACCGCCCGTCACGTCACGAAAGTCGGTAACACCCGAAGCCGGTGGCCCAACCCCTTGTGGGAGGGAGCTGTCGAAGGTGGGACTGGCGATTGGGACGAAGTCGTAACAAGGTAGCCGTACCGGAAGGTGCGGCTGGATCACCTCCTTTCTAAGGAGCACAGTACCGATTGCAGGCAAATGTTCTGCACGGTCAGCTCATGGGTGGAACGTTGATTAGTTGGCACGATCTTGAGGATCACTTCACAAGTACTGCTTCGGCGTGGAACGTGATGATGATGCGACGGGTCGTGCTTGGCACGTTGTTGGGTATCTGAGGGTACGGCCGTAAGGTTTGTATCTTCGCGATGCCGGCCCCAGTGAACTCGCTGCTTATGTGGCGGGGTGATGGGTGGCTGGTCGTTGCTTGAGAACTACACAGTGGACGCGAGCATCTGTGGCCAAGTTTTTAAGGGCGCACGGTGGATGCCTTGGCACCAGGAACCGATGAAGGACGTGGGAGGCCACGATAGTCCCCGGGGAGCCGTCAACCAGGCTTTGATCCGGGGGTTTCCGAATGGGGAAACCCGGCAGTCGTCATGGGCTGTCACCCATGCCTGAACACATAGGGCATGTGGAGGGAACGAGGGGAAGTGAAACATCTCAGTACCCTCAGGAAGAGAAAACAACCGTGATTCCGGGAGTAGTGGCGAGCGAAACCGGATGAGGCCAAACCGTATGCGTGTGATACCCGGCAGGGGTTGCGCATGCGGGGTTGTGGGATCTCTCTTTCACAGTCTGCCGGCTGTGAGACGAGTCAGAAACCGTTGATGTAGGCGAAGGACATGCGAAAGGTCCGGCGTAGAGGGTAAGACCCCCGTAGCTGAAACATTAACGGCTCGTTTGAGAGACACCCAAGTAGCACGGGGCCCGAGAAATCCCGTGTGAATCTGGCGGGACCACCCGCTAAGCCTAAATATTCCCTGGTGACCGATAGCGGATAGTACCGTGAGGGAATGGTGAAAAGTACCGCGGGAGCGGAGTGAAATAGTACCTGAAACCGTGTGCCTACAAGCCGTGGGAGCGTCGGATACAGCTTGCTGTATCTCGTGACTGCGTGCCTTTTGAAGAATGAGCCTGCGAGTTTGCGGTGCGTTGCGAGGTTAACCCGTGTGGGGAAGCCGTAGCGAAAGCGAGTCCGAATAGGGCGATTCAGTAGCGCGCTCAAGACCCGAAGCGGAGTGATCTAGCCATGGGCAGGTTGAAGCGGAGGTAAGACTTCGTGGAGGACCGAACCCACCAGGGTTGAAAACCTGGGGGATGACCTGTGGTTAGGGGTGAAAGGCCAATCAAACTCCGTGATAGCTGGTTCTCCCCGAAATGCATTTAGGTGCAGCGTCGTGTGTTTCTTGCCGGAGGTAGAGCACTGGATAGGCGATGGGCCCTACCGGGTTACTGACCTTAGCCAAACTCCGAATGCCGGTAAGTGAGAGCACGGCAGTGAGACTGTGGGGGATAAGCTCCATGGTCGAGAGGGAAACAGCCCAGAGCATCGACTAAGGCCCCTAAGCGTACGCTAAGTGGGAAAGGATGTGGAGTCGCAGAGACAACCAGGAGGTTGGCTTAGAAGCAGCCACCCTTGAAAGAGTGCGTAATAGCTCACTGGTCAAGTGATTCCGCGCCGACAATGTAGCGGGGCTCAAGCGTACCGCCGAAGTCGTGTCATTGCAGCAATAGGGCCAACGCCCGCTGTGATGGGTAGGGGAGCGTCGTGTGCCGGGTGAAGCAGCCGCGGAAGCGAGTTGTGGACGGTTCACGAGTGAGAATGCAGGCATGAGTAGCGATACACACGTGAGAAACGTGTGCGCCGATTGACTAAGGGTTCCTGGGTCAAGCTGATCTGCCCAGGGTAAGTCGGGACCTAAGGCGAGGCCGACAGGCGTAGTCGATGGACAACCGGTTGATATTCCGGTACCCGCTTTGAAACGCCCAATATCGAGCCCATTAATGCTAAGGCCGTGAAGCCGTTCCGGACCCTTCGGGGAAAGGAAAGTGGTGGAGCCGCTGACCCAAGGTGGTAGTAGGTAAGCGATGGGGTGACGCAGGAAGGTAGTCCAACCCGGGCGGTGGTAGTCCCGGGGTAAGGGTGTAGGGCGTTGTCCAGGTAAATCCGGACAGCACATAGCCTGAGACCTGATGCCGAGCCGATTGTGGTGAAGTGGATGATCCTATGCTGTCGAGAAAAGCCTCTAGCGAGTTTCATGGCGGCCCGTACCCTAAACCGACTCAGGTGGTCAGGTAGAGAATACCGAGGCGTTCGGGTGAACTATGGTTAAGGAACTCGGCAAAATGCCCCCGTAACTTCGGGAGAAGGGGGGCCACGTCTGGTGATCGGATCTACTCCGTGAGCTGGGGGTGGCCGCAGAGACCAGCGAGAAGCGACTGTTTACTAAAAACACAGGTCCGTGCGAAGCCGTAAGGCGATGTATACGGACTGACGCCTGCCCGGTGCTGGAACGTTAAGGGGACCGGTTAGCTCTGTTTCGACAGGGCGAAGCTGAGAACTTAAGCGCCAGTAAACGGCGGTGGTAACTATAACCATCCTAAGGTAGCGAAATTCCTTGTCGGGTAAGTTCCGACCTGCACGAATGGCGTAACGACTTCTCGACTGTCTCAACCATAGGCCCGGTGAAATTGCACTACGAGTAAAGATGCTCGTTTCGCGCAGCAGGACGGAAAGACCCCGGGACCTTTACTACAGTTTGATATTGGTGTTCGGTTCGGCTTGTGTAGGATAGGTGGGAGACTTTGAAGCCGTGACGCCAGTCATGGTGGAGTCGCCGTTGAAATACCACTCTGGTCGTGCTGGATGTCTAACCTCGGTCCGTGATCCGGATCAGGGACAGTGTCTGATGGGTAGTTTAACTGGGGCGGTTGCCTCCCAAAGGGTAACGGAGGCGCCCAAAGGTTCCCTCAGCCTGGTTGGCAATCAGGTGTTGAGTGTAAGTGCACAAGGGAGCTTGACTGTGAGACCGACGGGTCGAGCAGGGACGAAAGTCGGGACTAGTGATCCGGCGGTGGCTTGTGGAAGCGCCGTCGCTCAACGGATAAAAGGTACCCCGGGGATAACAGGCTGATCTTCCCCAAGAGTCCATATCGACGGGATGGTTTGGCACCTCGATGTCGGCTCGTCGCATCCTGGGGCTGGAGTCGGTCCCAAGGGTTGGGCTGTTCGCCCATTAAAGCGGTACGCGAGCTGGGTTTAGAACGTCGTGAGACAGTTCGGTCCCTATCCGCTGCGCGCGTAGGAATATTGAGAAGGGCTGTCCCTAGTACGAGAGGACCGGGACGGACGAACCTCTGGTGTGCCAGTTGTCCTGCCAAGGGCATGGCTGGTTGGCTACGTTCGGGAGGGATAACCGCTGAAAGCATCTAAGCGGGAAGCCTGCTTCGAGATGAGTATTCCCACCTCCTTGAGAGGGTAAGGCTCCCAGTAGACGACTGGGTTGATAGGCCGGATGTGGAAGCCCAGTAATGGGTGGAGCTGACCGGTACTAATAGGCCGAGGGCTTGTCCTCAGTTGCTCGCGTCCACTGTGTTAGTTCTGAAGTAACGAACCGTGCCGATATCCGGTTGGTTAACTTCATAGAGTTTCGGTGGTCATAGCGTTAGGGAAACGCCCGGTTACATTCCGAACCCGGAAGCTAAGCCTTTCAGCGCCGATGGTACTGCAGGGGGACCCTGTGGGAGAGTAGGACGCCGCCGA